>NZ_CP139559.1:0-4800000 GCF_034263275.1 Mucilaginibacter sp. cycad4
ATGGAAAAAACTTGTACGAACGTTTGGAATAGCTGCCTTCAGATCATCAAAGACAACATACCGGCCCAGAGCTTTAAAACCTGGTTTGAGCCGATAAAAGCTTTGAGGATGGAAGGAAGCGTATTAACCATACAAGTACCAAGTTTATTCTTTTACGAGTGGCTTGAAGAGCACTATGTAGGGTTACTGCGCAAGACAATCAAAAAACAATTGGGCGACGAAGGACGTTTAGAGTATAATATAGTTGTTGAGCAATCATCAAGTAAACCATACACAACTAACATGCCTTCAAACGGAAATGGCGCTGATTCAAAACATCAGAGTATGCCGATACCTATTTCAATTAACAAGGATATTAAAAACCCCTTTGTTATACCCGGCCTCAAAAAGTTGAATGTAGATCCTCAGCTTAACCGTAACTACACCTTCGAAAACTTTGTTGAAGGTGACTGCAATCGTTTGGCCCGCTCTGCAGGTTATGCCGTTGCCGCTAAACCAGGAGGTACTTCATTTAACCCTTTAATGATTTATGGGGGTGTTGGTTTAGGTAAAACTCACCTGGCACAGGCCATCGGTAACGAAATTAAACGCACCCTGCCCGATAAACTGGTACTGTATGTATCATGCGAAAAATTTACGCAGCAGTTTGTTGATGCTTTAAAGCATAACAACATCAACGACTTTGTGAATTTTTACCAGGCTATTGATGTGCTGATCATGGACGATGTTCACAACTTTGCCGGTAAAGAGAAAACACAGGATTTCTTCTTCCATATATTTAATCACCTGCACCAATCGGGCAAGCAACTGATCATTACATCAGATAAAGCGCCTAAGGACCTGGCCGGTTTGGAAGAGCGCCTGCTTTCGAGGTTCAAATGGGGCCTGTCTGCCGATTTGCAGATCCCTGACCTGGAAACCCGTATGGCTATCCTGAAAAATAAAATTTACCAGGATGGTATCGATCTGTCAAACGATGTGATCGAGTACGTTGCTCATAATATTGATAATAACGTACGTGAGCTGGAAGGCGCCATGGTGTCACTACTGGCTCAATCAACCCTTAACCGCAAGGAAATTGACCTGAACCTGGCTAAACAAATGTTGAAAAACTTTGTGAAGAACTCATCTAAAGAGATTTCGATGGAGTATATCCAGAGTTTGGTATGCGAGTATTTTGAGGTACCTATCGAGATGGTGAAATCACAAACCCGCAAACGCGAAATTGTACAAGCCCGTCAAATTTCTATGTACCTGGCCAAAGCCCATACCAAAAGCTCACTCAAATCAATCGGTCATTTCTTTGGCGGCCGCGATCACTCTACCGTGATTTATGCCTGCCAAACTGTGGAGGATTTGATTGACACCGATAAAAAGTTTAAAGGGTACGTGGCTGACATTCAGAAGAAACTGAAAATGTCGTAATAAACGATTTGAAGATATTAGAGCCTTGCATTAATGCAGGGCTTTTTTTTTGCTAAAAACGATACAATAGTTCAAAACTTGAGCAAGGGTATTGGTTTTTATAAAAATAACGTCCCCTCCATTACAATTACTGATGAGCCACTTACCAACACATTGTCGGGTGTTACCTTTATGTGGATGGTAGATGGATGATTTACCAATACTCCCTGTAAAATTTTGTAACCCTGGTTAATATTTATGTAATTGGCCTGTTGAAGAAATCCAGCAAGCGGACCGGCAGCCGTTCCTGTAGCTGGATCTTCCTCAATACCATAAGCCGGGTTAAAAAAGCGGGTCTCGGTTAAATAGTCGTTTTCTGAAACATCGGTTGTAAATAAATAGAAACCTTCAAAGCTGTAGTTTTTTGAAATTTCCTTGAGCAGATCAGAGTTGGGTACGGCCCGGTTAAGGATCGCCCTGTTTTTTATAGGTACCATGATATGAGCTACTTCTGTTTTCATGACGGTAGGCTTCCAATTATTTAGCTCCAGCTCGGTTGTTTCTAAACCGAGAGCCGGTGCTATGATTTCCGGGGTAATAGTGCCAAGATTCTGCGCGGTCTGCTGCTTTACTGCCACCAGTATCAAGCCGTTTTCTTCATTGATCACAACGGGTAATTTTTCATCCTTCATAGTTACCCAATGCTCATCGCCCTGACCGTTAAAAATATCCCATCCTTGTAATAGAGCCAATGATACAGCCCCAAGGAAATTATGACCGCCACCTCCAACCTCATAATTACCCGGGGTAAATGAGCGTACCTTAAGTGCCTTCTCAGCGTCAGAATACCATACAAAGGATGTTTCAGAATAACCGAACTCGCGGGCTATATTGTAGTATTGTGATAATTCCAGCTCGTCATCACACCACACTACCGATAGTGGGTTGCCTTTATATGGTTGGTTGGTGAATACATCAAGTATAAAGTAAGGTAATTTTTTCATTTGATAGATTTTTGCTTGTCGCAAAGTAGTGAAGGCCTTTAGATTAAATGTCAGCACAGTTTAAAAATGATGAAAGACTGATTTGAGTTGTGTTGGTTTTTTCTGTTATCGACAAATGATTAAATCAGCATATCAACTTGATTACAAATGAGGTATATTTAGTTATGAAAAAACTTATCCTCGCAGTATTTATTTTATTATCGTTCCAATCCATCGCCCAGCAAACGGAGCAGGATGCTATTAAGCAAACCATCAATACTATGTTTAATGCCATGCGTAAGGGCGATAGCACAATGCTTAGATCCACCTTTGCTAAAGGAATCGCTTTTCATAGTGTAGCCAATAAGAAGGATGGAACCGTAAATTTAGAAATTGAAAATCCGGATGATTTTATCAAACTCATCGGCACGCCACACAAAGGCGTATACGATGAGCGCGTAACTTTTAGCGATATCAAGATTGATGGCCCGCTGGCCAGTGTTTGGACGCCGTACAAGTTTTATTTAGACTATAAATACAGCCATTGTGGGGTCGATGTTTTCCAACTGATGAAAACTGCCAACGGCTGGAAGATCATTTACATAGTTGACACCCGGCGGAAGGATAATTGCCCCGAGTGATTAAAAGGTAAGTGTTATTGATAGCTGGTTAACAACCATATGTCCGGCTTCCGGATATGCTTGTTGTTGATAAGTGCCTTCAATCAAGAGATAGTGTAATACTTCTTTGCTATCAGCATCTACAATGATATATTCAGGTATGCTGTTACGCCTGTATAATTCAAATTTTTTTTCTTTATCATAATTCTTGTTTGAGGAAAGTATCTCGATTACTAAATCTGGTGCGCCGTAAATACCTTTTTTCTGAATTATATCCGCCCGCTCTTTTTTTATGTAAATGATATCCGGCTGCACAACGTTTTGTTCGGCGTCCAGGTAAACATCGCAGGGCGCAATAAACACTTCACCTAAATTTGCATCTTTTGTTAGCGATCTAATCTGGTAGGCGAGATCAAACAAGATCCGTTGGTGATCGGTTGTAGGCGAGGGCGACATATAGAGCGTGTTATCGATTACTTCACACAAAGTACCTTCTGGCAGCAGGTTAAATACCTCCATCGCCGTTCTCGGTATATCTAAAATGTTTTTCATCTTATGCTAAGATAAACAAAAAGTGGTAAAGGTGCAATTCTACATCACGGCCAGCTTCATCATGCCATAAATAAACCGGCACGATGCATGGCTTGTTTTATTTACAGATATAATTCGTATACCCCTAACGAATCGTCTTCGATAAATTGCACTATTGAGTTTTTAGATTCCGATAATAAGTCGGAGATAGCTTTGGTGTTCACATTGCCAGTCCTAAGCCATATTATTTTAGGAGGGAAGGAATAAAGATTTTGCAACTCCCGAAAGTCTTCGTCGAAAGTTAGAATCGAATAATTATTAGTTTTTGCGAACTGCCATATATGGATATCACTTAAACGCCCGTGCGGAGCGATTTCATTTACAGGTAAAATATCCCATGACGGAAGCAGTTTTTTTAAACGCCATGAGATATTTTCATCAATAATGATACTGATTTTGTAAGAAGCAATAGTAGTCATTATGCAACTCGTATTGTCCGCTCTTTATTGGCCGCATATGCAAGACAAGCAAAGATGTGATCTTCGTTTAGTTGCGGAAAATTTTCAAGAATATCTTCATGTGTGGAGCCGGAAGCAAGCCACTGTAAAACATCATACACAGTAATGCGAGTACCCATAATTACAGGTTTCCCAAATCTAATTTCCGGGTTTACTTCTATAAATTGTTTGTAATCAATCTGCCGCATATTCAAATTTAACTAAAATGCATTCAAATCTGAAATATTTACATACTCATCTTACAGCACTCCCAACTTCATCATCCCATAAAATAAACCGGCGCAATGCATAGCTTGTTTTATTTCGTTGTTAAGCAATAATTGTTTCACCTCTTCAATAGTGTATTCTTCAACAATCAAGTCTTCCAGTTCATCAAGATGCTGACCCTGTACTTTTTTACCGCCTTTGGTAAAGTAGGTAAATGTTTTATTGTTTGCCGTAGATGGGTTGCCGTATACGGTGCAGATCAGTTCAAATTCATCAAACTGGTAACCGGTTTCCTCCAGTAGTTCGCGGCGTATGGCATGTACCGGCTCTTCACCTGCATCAATCACACCGCCTGGAATTTCGAGCGAGATAACACCTGCCGCATGACGGTATTGTTTTACCATCAATACTTTATTGTCTTCGGTTATGGCTACTGCGTTAACCCAGTTTGAATATTCAAGTACATAATAATCTTCAACTATTTTGCCGTTTGGCATTTCGCATTTATCAATGCGGAGGGTGGCCCAGGGGCCTTTGTGAATATATGATGACGAAAGTAGTTTCCAGGTGAGATCTTTACTCATAGTTGTTTTGCAGAAATTGATAGATAGTATTACGCTTGTTTATGTTTTCGAATGAGGTACGATTGTGATTTTTCTCCAGCCGGTTAAATATAGAAATGATCTTTTGTAAGGCAGCTAACGTTTCGTCATTAGCTGCAAAAGGTTCATAATACATATATAACAGCTGAGCTAAAGCATCCAGCTTATCCGGCGAATAATTTTTTCCATTGAGTAAAATGTCAAAATCTTCGATACTTAATTTAAGTAAATCGTTCAATTTTAGATCATACTCATCCTGAAGCATTTGATCAGCATGTTGAATAAATGCTTCGGGGTTTACGGCGTTTTTGAAACCCGCGAGCTTTGTTATTGAATACACGATCTTTTCAATCTCGCGTAGGATGTAATCTTTTTGCATGGTTAGGATGTTATTGGGAACGTTTTACCAGCTGCCGCTTGAACCGCCGCCGCCGCCGCTTCCGCCGCCAAAACCGCCGAAGCCACCACCTGAACCACCGCCACCGGAAAAACCTCCCCAATCGCTGCCGCTGCTCCGCCCCCCGCCGCCAAGCATATTACCGGCCAGGAACCACCAGAACGGGCTTGCACCGCCACGGCGGCCAATGATCTGCCTGCCTCCCCCGCCTCCGCGATTGCGGAACACCAGGATCAGGATAATTACGACTATAACAATGACTATAAAACCGGCTGGGCCGTTATTGCTTTGCTTTTGTTTTTTGGCTGCTTTATACTCACCTTTCATGGCTTTGATGATGCTGTTGGTACCTGCATCAAGGCCGCCATAATAGTCGCCTTGTTTAAAGTGTGGTTTAAGGTCGTTTTGGATAATATCCTGCGTAACAATATCAGGCAGGGAGCCTTCGGCACCGTAGCCGGTTTGGATACTCATTTTACGGTCGCCAATAGCTACCAGTACCAGTACGCCGTTGTTTTTGTCTTTTTGCCCTATACCCCATTTACGCAACAGCTGAACGCCATAGTCATTAATATCATAACTCCCTGTCGATTTCAGGATCACCACCGCAATTTGTGTTGAGGTAGAATCATTAAAGGCCACCAACTTAGTTTCCAGCTGCTGTTTATCAGTTGGCTTTAAGGTGTTGGTATAGTCGGTAACAAGGGTATTAGAGCGTTCCGGGAAATCCTGCGCAGTCGCGACAGCAACGTAAAATATAAATCCGAAGAACAGTATAAGCTTTTTGAACATTTTTTTAGTTTTTAATCACCATCCATAAAGGCAATATCATCGGGAAGTTCGTTTTGGTCACCGTCATGATGCGGGAAATATTTTTGCAGCTGTTCGCCGGCAATTCTAAGACCTGTAACGATACCTTCAACAATATCGCCATATTTAAAATGTTGCAGCATATCATCGCGGGTGGTATCCCAAAAATTGGGAGGCACCACCTGGTTAATGCCGGCGTCACCTATGATAGCAAATTTACGGTCGACAGTGGCAACATATACCAGCACACCATGCCTGAGCTTGGTTTTATGCATGTTAAGCTGCAGGAAATATTTCGCGGCGCGGTCAAGAACTTCTTCATTGCATCTTTTTTCAATGCAAACCCTGATCTCACCCGATGAGCGGCTCTCAGCCTCCTCAATAGCATTACGGATGCGCTGCTGTTCCTCTTCGTTAAATACAGCCATATATTTTAATTATTGAATTATTGATTTTGTGAATTATTGAATTGTGGAGTTATTGGATCTGTTGGCTTGTTTAACTATGAAGTACAAGTCGTAATTCAATAACTCAATAATTCAGTAATTCAATAATTAATTAAACTCTACTTTCGGGGCTTTATCAGCACCTGGTTCGGCAGTGAAATAGCCTTTTGCAGAAAAACCGAACATTTTGGCAGTTATATTGGCCGGGAACGAACGGATCTTGCTGTTGTATTCCTGAACAGCATCATTAAAATCTTTGCGCGATACGTTGATCCTGTTTTCGGTACCTTCCAGCTGAATCTGGAGGTCGTGGAAGTTAGAATTCGATTTCAGGTCGGGGTAGTTTTCGGTAATTGAAAGTAATTTACCAAGGGCAGCGCTTAGCTCGCCCTGTGAGGCCTGGAAAGCTTTTATTGATTCGGGCGTAAGCTTGTTGGGGTCAACCTGTACCGACGTTGCCTTTGAACGGGCCTCAACCACAGCTGTTAGCGTGCTTTTTTCAAAATTAGCTGCGCCTTTTACTGTGTTAACTAAATTGGGGATCAGATCGCTGCGGCGCTGATAGTCGCTTTGTACGGCACCCCATTTGGCTTTAACGGTTTCATCCAATTTAACCATGCTGTTATAACTGCATGAACTTAAGGACATAGCCGCCGCTATAATTAATATAACTGAAAATAACTTTTTCATTTGTTTTTCGTGTATTTTATGTGATGTTTTTGGTTAGAGTACAAATCACGTACCGTTGTTACAAACGGGGCCGACTGCTGACAAGGTGTCAAGGTACGGCTTTTCGATAACTTATGGAAGGATGTGAGGTTTGATACGTGGATATGAGAAATAATAGATGGATTTGAGATATGAGACCTGAGATTTGAGAAATAATAATGTCCCAGCCTTTTAACCCTATAAAAGCAGAAAGCCCCATGCGGGGCTGCAGCTTTATAATTGATCAGGTAAAATTCCTTTAATGGCAGAGATTCAGTTTATCCTGCCAGGCAGTGTTCTTCGCGCATGATTAGTTTGGCCACCATGTCTTTTAAAAGTGTACGGGCGCGGTGCAGGGTAGTGCGCGATAAAAGTTCGCTCATGCCCAGTGATGTGCCAATTTCCTGGTGTGAGTAGCCTTCAATAGCGTACATGTTAAAAACAGAGCGATATGTTTTTGGTAGCTTTTGTACCAGTTTCATCAGGTCTTTAGCTTCAAGGCCATTATCATTATATGAGCTGCTGATAGGTATAGCGGCAGCTTCTTCCGCTGCAAAATCATCAACCAAAACCATTGGCTTTAATTTGCGGTAGCGTGATATGGCGCAATGTACCATAATGCGACGGATCCATCCTTCCAGGCTGCCTTCACCGCGGTAGTTTTTCATATTGCGGAACATTTTTATAAATCCCTCCTGCAATATATCCTGTGCTTCGTCTTTATCGGTTGCATAACGCATGCAAACTGCCAGCATGCGGGGGGCTAATAACCTGTATAGTTGTTCCTGGCTCTTTCTGTCGTTACTCAGGCAGCCATTCCATATTGTTTGTAAGCGTTCGTCGGCGGTAGTCATTTTTTTATTATTTAAATACATGAGGTGCATGCCAATCTGAGTGCCATTTTGTAATTAATTGATTTTCAATAAATTATTTTTTATTGGATTTTAAAACTGTTCGATAGCGTACGGTCATTGTGCAAAGGCGAACGGTTTTATGAGTTTTGTAATCTCTCTGAAAGGAGGTAATGATCATCGTTTTCGTTACAAACGCAAAGCCATGTTAAGCGTTCGTTAAAAAACGCGAGCACAAAGTTGATGGTTCGCTTTTAAAAGTCTCCCCTTTGGGGGAGATTTAGAGGGGGTTTCTTAACTTTGCACCATCCGGGATAAAAACCCGGCATCAGTCATGACAAAAGAAACAGAGATAGTTTGCCCTCCCGGGCAGCATGAAGATGAGGCGGTTTTAAAACAACTGGCATCGTCGGCCCTGAAGATTCCACTGAAAAACATTACGGCATTAAAAATTTTAAAGCGTTCTATTGATGCGCGGGGCCGCCGGGTGGTTTACCGTATGCAGGTGAGGGTTTTTATAGAGGAGGCCTACCAGCCTGAAATTTTTACTGTTAATTACCCAAACATACAATTTGGCCGACCGGTAATCATCGTTGGCGCAGGCCCTGCCGGATTGTTTGCCGCCCTGCAATGCATCGAACTTGGATTAAAACCAATTGTTATTGAGCGGGGCAAGGATGTAAAGCAGCGCCGCCGCGATTTGGCCAATATCAATAAGCAAGGTCTTGTTAACCCCGAATCAAATTATTGTTTTGGCGAGGGCGGGGCAGGTACTTATTCGGATGGTAAGTTGTATACGCGGTCAACCAAACGGGGGGACGTGAACCAGGTGCTTAAAATGTTTGTGGCCCATGGAGCAGCCGAAGATATCTTGATTGATGCCCGCCCGCACATCGGCACCAATAAACTGCCGCAGATTATTACGGCTATGCGCGAAACCGTGCTGAATGCAGGCGGGGAAATCATGTTTGATACTAAAGTAAGCCAGCTGCTGGTTGATTTTGGGAAAATTAAAGGAGTAAAAACATTAGCAGGTGAAAAGATCATGTCTGATGCGGTGATCCTGGCGACAGGCCATTCGGCAAGAGATGTGTTTGAAATGCTGCACAGCCAAAATATTTTGATCGAGGCCAAGCCATTTGCTTTAGGGGTAAGGATTGAACATCCGCAGGAAATAATTGACCGTGCCCAATATCATTGCGAATACCGAGGCTCCGATCTGCCGCCATCATACTACAGTTTGGTTGAGCAGGTTGATGATCGTGGAGTATTTTCTTTTTGTATGTGTCCCGGTGGCATCATAGCTCCTTGTTCAACTGAAGCCGGCGAGATCGTAGTTAACGGCTGGAGCCCTTCAAAACGGAATAACCCTTTCGCTAATTCGGGCACTGTGGTGCAAGTTAATTTAGAGGACGTTGCTGGCGATGATAACGATCCTTTTAAGATGCTCAACTTTCAGAAACAGGTTGAACAGGCCGCTTTTACAGCAGGCGGCGGCAACCTTGTGGCACCCGGCCAGCGCATGGTTGATTTTGTGCAAGGCCGTTTATCACCCGATTTGCCGGTTAACTCTTACCTGCCGGGTACTAAAAGCGTTGAGTTAACTGAAGTTTTACCTGGTTGGATCAATGAACGTTTGCGCAAAGCATTGCCTGTATTCGGAAAAAAAATGAAAGGTTATTATACCAATGAAGCCATTTTGGTAGGCGTTGAATCGCGCACATCGTCGCCTGTTAAAATTCCGCGCGACAGGGAAACCTTGCAGCATCCGCAGGTTACCGGTTTATTTCCCTGCGGAGAGGGGGCGGGCTATGCGGGTGGTATAATTTCTGCTGCTATTGATGGGATTAACTGTGCAACTGCTGCTTTAAAAATATTATCATGACAACATCTCAAAAATTATTTAACCAACTCGAAAGCGTTTTATCCGGCGAGCCATGGTATGGCCCATCGGTTTATGCCATTGTCGACGGTATAAGCTTTGAAGCGGCTTATGAAAAGCCTGCCGGGTCAATCCATAATATTGCGGGTATCATTTTGCATATGGTAGGCTGGACGGAAGAAGTAATGGACCGCATGAACGGCATGGAAGCGCAACTGCCCGTAAGGGGCGACTGGCCCGAACCCGGCCTGCCCGACGAACAAAAGTGGAAATGGATTGTTGAAGATTTAAAACTGGTTAACGTAAACCTGGCCGGCTTTATCCAAAATTTTCCGGAAGAAAGATGGAGTGAGCCTGTTACCGGTAAGCAGGACAGGGAGTTAGGGACAGGTGAAACTTATGAGCACCAGGTGAACGGTTTGATCCAACATCATATTTATCATTCCGCCCAAATTGCTCTATTAAACAGGATGATTAATGGCTGATAAAAAAACATTAATATTAGGGGCAACACCCGATACCAGCAGGTACGCCAACTTTGCGGCTACCCGCCTGGTTGAACGTGGGCATACCATTGTTAACGTTGGCATAAAAACAGGCGAGGTTGCCGGTGTGCCTATCGAAAAGCCTGAAACTATACACCATGATATCGATACCATTACGCTGTACGTTGGCCCGCAAAACCAACCGCCACTGTATGATTATATCCTGAAGACCAACCCCAAACGGATCATATTTAATCCCGGGACCGAGAACACTGAGCTGAGGCGTAAAGCCAATGAAAAAGGTATTGAAACGGAGTATGCCTGTACGCTGGTAATGTTATCGGTAGGGGAATATTAAGGGAGGGAGTTATACAATAGGCGTCATTGCGAGATACGAAGCAATCCCAAACCTACAGAGCGGACCTGCTTATAGGGGATTGCTTCGTATCTCGCAATGACGGTTTTATATAACTAAGATTAATAAATACTTACTCTCCGCTATTAAACGCCTGCATATCTATCAATTTCCTGTACAAACCATTGTTTTGTAATAACTCAAAGTGCGAACCGCGTTCAACAATGCAGCCATTTTCAAGAACAAGAATAATATCTGCATTTTGTATGGTGCTTAAACGATGCGCGATAATAAGCGAGGTGCGGTTCTGCATCAGGTTATTCAAAGCTTCCTGCACCAGTTTTTCCGATTCTGTATCCAGGGCCGATGTAGCCTCATCTAACAGCATGATAGGCGGGTTGTTCAGCACCGCGCGGGCTATACAGATGCGCTGGCGCTGACCGCCTGATAGTTTGGTGCCGCGGTCGCCGGTGTTGGTTTGATAGCCTTTAGCTGTTTCCATAATAAAATTATGGGCATTGGCTATGCGGGCAGCAGCTTCTACCTCTTGCTGGGTCACATTTGGTTTGCCGAAAGCGATGTTATTAAAGATAGTATCGTTGAACAAAATAGACTCCTGGTTAACAATACCCATTAAAGCCCTTAATGATTCCATGGTGACCGTTTGGATATTTTTACCGTCGATAGAGATGGTACCTGACTGTGGTTCACTAAACCGGGGCAGCAGATCCATTAAAGTTGATTTTCCACCGCCTGATGGCCCAACCAGGGCTACTGTTTTCCCTTTCGGTATTTCGAAGTTGATGTTTTTAAGTACGTATTTTTCAGTTTCCGCCAGCGGTTTTCCGTTATCTGCAGCTTGTTTAACATCAGGTTTAACTGTATAGGCAAATGATACGTTTTCAAACGTAACCTTATCTTCAAAGCCTGTAAGTTCTGTGGCATCGGGGGCATTAACAATCAGCGGTTTCTCATCTATCAACGCCAGTACGCGTTCGCCCGCTGCTATGCCCGAGTGAATATTGCTGAATGAATCTGATATGGCCTTGGCCGGGCGCATAACCTGCGAAAACAGGGCAATGTAAACGATAAAGTCGGAGGCGGCCAGCGTACCGCTTCCGCTTATAATTAATGAGCCGCCATATAATACGATGCCTGCAACCATTAAAACTCCTAAAAATTCGGACACAGGCGAGGCCATTTGCTGCCTCTTGGCCATTGAACGGGTAATTCTGGAATATTCCCTGTTTTCGTGATCGAAACGGTTTTTTATAAACGGAACAGCATTAAATGCTTTGATGATCTTAATGCCCGATAAAGCTTCATCAAGGTTACTGATCATGTTGCTGTAAGTTTGTTGTGATTCGGCAGCCTGTTCTTTAAGGCGTTTCACTATCCTCGATATGATAAATGCTGAAATAGGGATTATCAGCATGGAGAATAAAGTTAATTTAACGGATATTACAAACAGCATTACCAGATAGGCTATCAACTGGAAAGGTTCTTTGAAAGCAACCTGTAAAGTACCTGTAACCGAAAATTGCACTACCTGAACATCCGCCGAAATTTTTGATAGGATATCACCTTTGCGCTCGTTACTAAAGTAACCTAAATGAAGGTTCATGACATTGTTAAATACGGTGCGGCGCAGGTTAAGCAGTGTGTAAATACGCAGGTTTTCCATTATCCGCTGCGATAAATACCTGAATACATTACTTAATAAAACTGACGATATAATTGCTGTACAAACAAACTTTAAAGCACCAAGCGGCCCATAATGCTGATTGGCTGTATGGGCAAGAAATTCAAAATCCTTAATCGGGTCCCACCAGTTTTGGGGTTTAATTATTGTGGCAGTTGCGGCGTGCTTGTCAAAAATTGTGGTAAGCAACGGTGCAAGCAGCGCTATATTAAGCGTGTTAAATATTACCGAAAGCAAAGTACATATAAAGTAAGGAAACGCGAATTTCCCTATTGGACGAGCGAATGACAGAAGCCTGAAATAAATCTTCATTAAATAATTTTAAAAATGCAAAGCTAATATATACTTTAATAAAAAACCGGATTGCTAACCGATAGCAGGGGAATCGCTTTTAAAGGAAGGCGCTTGTGGAACCCAGATACAACCTGTATTTATAGCTTTAAGCGATTTTCCTGTAACGATAGTTAGTTGTTTCATTAAAGGATATATGTTTTAGTTGTAATTATTCTTTTACCCTTCGGGCATACTTCAGTACAAATAATAGCCTGGATATCCCTTTCCTCTTTTTGAGGTAAGGAAACAGGTTTAAATATTGGCTATAAAGTAAACGTATAAGTTTAAGGTTATAATAAGGATAGTTTACCTGGTGATATGCTTTTTTAAGATTAAGAATGAATTTTTTATCACTATTGTTTAATTCCTTATATGCCAAATAATTTGACTGCATGGTGCTGTTAAGGGCAAAGTATAACTTTTTTTGTTTTTCCGCATCTGCTGCTAAGCTCTGTTGAATCACCGATTGCTCATGAATGCGGTATTGTGTTAGTATTTTATCAACATACCGCAATTTATGATTATAACTTGCTACAAAACCCATCCACCAATCATAATAGCCTTTTTCGGGGAAAGGAAAAATATGCTCCAAAAACTCCCTTGTCATTAAGGTTGTGTGCCCGGTCACAAAATTACCTAAAAGAAATGCCATGTAGTTTCTTTGCAGATACTTAAAATTTAATAGTAATGGCTTATCCGTTACTGTACCATCATCTTCTATATAAACAGAATTTGAAAAAACAAGCCAGTTGTCACCAATATTATTCAACAGGTCATGGATTTTAGTAGCCATCCAGATATCGTCCTGATCGCTGATAGCTATATAATCGCCAGTGGTTAAATTAAGTGCATTCTCAAAATTTTTATTAAAACCTAAGTTGGTTTTATTCCGGAAACACTTAATCCTCTTATCGTTTTCAGCATAATCTAAAGCAATGTTATAAGAGTTATCCGTTGAGCAGTCATCAACAATAACAATTTCAAGGTTTTTATAAGTCTGGTTAACGATACTATCCAATTGTTGACCAAGATGCTTTTCACCATTGTAAGTACAGAGTGCAATAGATATTAATTTTTGTTCCATTTAAGTTAAGGAATTTTCAGCCACCTTGCAGGCGCGTTTTTATTTCTTCGGCTGTTTTAATTATCCTCCTGAACACACGCGTATTAAACAGAATGTTCCTGATTTTTGAACCTGAAACGTAAAACTTCGCGATTGTTGTATTTACATAACGGCCTTTCATAAAGGCAACGTATTTTTTTTTTGTAGTTATTAAAGCTTTATCAAATGTGCCGTCGACAATATTGCCCATGCTTTTATGAATAAGCAAAAAATCAATTACATATGCTTTGTAACCCAAAACCGCGGCCACCGTGCAAATGTCAAGTCCGTACAAATGATACCCGCCGATATTGCTGGATAAAGAGAGATTTGCGCTGCTCTTTACTAACATAAAGTTTTCATCAATACTGCAAACCTGTTGAGGTAAATTACCTTTTAGGTCAATAAACCCATTTGGGTAAGCTATTTTTATAGCCAATCGGTCATATAACCGTGCTGCGGCACCCGCATTTCCCAATATCGCCCAGTTTGGGGCCAGTACATCCATTTCGGCAATGCGTTTATCAAGGTTTTGGATATTGCTTTCATTTTCAATAAGCAAAATATCCTGGTGACAAATGATGATATATTCGCCTTTCGCTCTTTGTAAAAAGGAGTTGATGCCCTGGTAAGCATCCATTTGATTGGTCTCGGTATTGTCAATTATAAGGTATTCACAAATATCTTCAGAAAAACCGCTTTTGATAAAAGTATCAAGCATTTCCATATATTCCTGTTTACGTGTTATCAGCGTGCAAACGGAATACCTGTATTGGTAGAAAGGTTTTTCAACTTGTTTTATAAACCCTGGGAGCATGATTATTTCGTTTGTGCGTTTAAAGCCTGATTGAGTGCAGTTTTTATTTGTTTTTTAATTATTGTATACGGGATATAACGTTGCCTTTGGATAGCATGTTGTTTAAAAGCGAGCTTATAAACTTTCAAGGCATTAAGCCTTTGCAAATAAAGCCGGTATGCCTGTAAATAATAGGCCTTGCCACCAATCCATTTCAAGGGCAAGGATAATATGGTAATTATTTGCCAAATATAAAGGCGCATATCATCCAAATGAAAATAATGAAGCAGCAGTTTATTGCGGGTACTGATTGTTTTGATACTTTTTTTTGAATTATGTGATTTTATAGTTGCCGAAACGGCATGGAAACAAATAGCTTTTGGCTCATAATAACATTTCCAGCCATTTTCCCAGGCCCTTAATGACAGGTCGATATCTTCATGATAAAATGGCGAAAAAATCTCGTTAAAACCGTTGAGTTCGTTGAGCTTATCTCGGCTTACCAGCGCATTGGCCCCGCTTAGATAGTATGAGTAAACCTGAGCGGCAAAATCAATTGATATATTTTTAAAATGGTTGACCTTAAAAAAGGAAAATAAGGGATATTTACATGATTCGGCAACCTTGCCTGTGCCTTCATCAATGATCTTACCCATTACGCCAAAAGTATCAGGATGGTCAAAATATTTTATTTGTTGTTCAAAATAATTTTCCTCAAGATTTATATCACTATTAAGTAACAATACCAATTCGAGCTTTGCCGCGGCTATGCCTCTGTTAATGTTAACAGAAAAACCAGCGTTTGTATGATTGCAGATCAGGACAATATCGGGATAGTTTGCCCTGATAAATTCAACGCTATTATCTGTTGATGCATCGTCGCTAACAATAACCTCATGATTAAGCCCGCTGCTTTTTAGTGCTGCATATACCGAAGGTAGATTTTGTGCTAATAATCCGGCTCCGTTATAATTGGGTACTACCACGGATATACCTTTCTTAATATGGGTATTATACATTAATAAATTTATTATTATACCATGTATCAATTTTTTCGGCAACGATATCCGGTGTTATGACATCCAGGTTATCAGTGTGGCTTTCCAAATAACCGGCTTTTTTTCCAAGCGGTCCCCATCGTCCCGGATGGATAGGTGGTAAAGAAGGGAACAGCCCAAGCGTATTTATGCCTGCCGTTGCGGCCAAATGAAGCGGTCCTGTACCCGAAGCCAGTAACCCATCTGCATTAAATATGAAACTAATGAGCTCATTCAGCGACATTTTGCCGGTCATATCCAATACATGGGCAGGCAGGGTCTTTATCCAGTTTTCAAGCACAGCCTTTTCGTTTTCAGACCCGGTAATGATGATGTTGAATTTATCGGGCGATAGCTTATTTATCAGTTCTACAAAGTTATCCAGCCCCCACTCCATACCGCTGCCATGTGATTTTGGATGAATGAGAAGGTTAAATTTATGCTTTATAAGCACAGCATCCAAAGCTGGTGTAAGCTCAACTTTATTTTGAAAATTATTATGTGCCATAATTTCAGGTAAAGAAGGTACATGCTCAAGGCCTAATGGCTTTAAGAGGATCAGGTTGAGTTGCGCCTCATGCAGATCTGATTTTTTGCGGCTTAATTTTACCAGTTTGTTACAGGTGTACCAATGAAATACCCTGTTGGTTGTTCCGATCCGGAGTTTAATACCTGCCTGCTTTGCTATTCTGGCAATATGTTTATTTGGCAATACGTGTATTACAGCATCAATGTTTTGCTTTTGCAGATATTCAATTTGGCTGGTATCAGGGAGTTTTTTCAGTTCGTCGTAATTAACAAATGCATCTATAGAAGCCGTAGCGTTAATTACCGGCTGTGTATAAGTACGGCCCAAAAACGAAACTTTAGCACCGGGGAATAATTGTTTAAGGTAGGCTGCCACAGGTAATGTAAGTACAACATCGCCAATAGCATCAACCCTGCTTATTAAGATGTGCGGTGCTTCTGGATCCTGGAATTGGAACATGATTTTTATTGCAGATGTTGATCAGCTATTAATGTTTAATCAACGGCAATAATAGAGATTAAATTATACAATAGTTTTATTCTTGTATTTAAACTATATAAAAAATTTAATACGATAGATAAATAACAAAGGTGTGATCGTTATTATTCGATTACACACCTTTGCTGCTAAATTAATAACCTGGCTCTGTTTCTAATTTGATTGAGTTTTCTTAAAATTAATATACAAAATTTACACCGCCGGTGCCTCCAGATGTTGTGTATAATTTGAAAAACGTACCATTATTAGGGCTTACTACTCCCCCAAATGTACGGGTTGTCGCTAATGTTACTGTTACAGGACCAAATGTTGCCATTCCATCTGCAATAATTGATAAGTCTCCATCATTAGTTAAAACTAACATCGTGTTTCTCGGGTTTTTGCTGCCGCATTTGTAATAATATGTTTGAGATTCAAATACGGGAGGGCCATTTACCTGATAAAGTACCAAATTCAGATCGTTTTGTGCATCTAATCTCGTTACTTTGTTATTTGTACCACTTGCCCATAATACTTTGCCCGTATTTTTTACGTAGACAACAAGGTTTCCGTCATTTTGGTTATTAAAAGCGTAGATTCCTGCTTGCCATGATCCTTTAGGAATTATTACTGACGAGGCTCCAGCCACTGGAAAACGTGAAATCACTGTATAGTAGCTTGATGGATACGGTGACGAATATGATTTTGAATAAGCACATGAAACATCACTGTTTATCGCGATCTTTTTAGCATTTTTGACACTATCGTTAATACGTAAGCTATCGGTTATGGTAGTTTTATTAAGATCTTTAGACTTTGTTTGTTTGGGTACAACTGTAAAATTGGTGTTGTTATTTTTGCTACAACCTAAGAAAATAAATAGGCAGGTTGTAATTAGAATGATTTTTTTCATACAGATAAGATTGGGTTATTTGAACTAAGGTTATTAATCTTGTAAAGATATAAATAATATACATGTTGTAATATGCTTTATATGTTATATAAATATTAAATTGAACGGAATACCAGATACCAATCAAAGTGACGATTTTCGTGTAATTGCGCGTGCATTAACTATTGTTGAAAATGATCTTAACGGTAGCACCACATTGCTTAAAAGCCTTAAGTTTGATAAAAGCTGCCCGGTTATTGGCATCACGGGGCCGCCAGGCGCAGGTAAAAGCACCCTGGTAAACGGTATTATTGATATACTTTTAAGAGGTAAGAAAAAAGTAGCTGTACTGGCCATTGACCCAACATCGCCTTTTAATTTTGGCTCCCTGCTCGGCGATAGGATCAGGATGGCATCACATTTTAATCATCCCGATGTTTTTATCCGGTCATTAGCCACACGGGGCTCTTTAGGTGGCTTATCAGCAAAAACTATTGAGATGGCCGATGTACTAAAGGCCGCAGGTTTTGATTATGTGCTGATTGAAACGGTGGGCGTTGGCCAGTCTGAGGTTGAAATTACCGGCCTTGCCGATATCACCCTGGTTGTATTAGTGCCTGAAGCAGGCGACGAGATCCAGCACATTAAATCGGGCTTGATGGAAATTGCCGATGCTTTTATTATCAATAAAGCCGATCGGGAAGGGGCAGATGTGTTTGCCAATAACTTAAAAAAGATCATTGGACATAGCATTGAGGAGCAACCGCCCATATTTAAAACTACGGCATCTCAAAACCAGGGGATAGATAATATAACCGCCTTTATACAACAATCCAATTTGAAACAAAACAAGAGGCGTAAATTGCTGCTGACCGAAAAAGTATACAAACTTATTCAGCAAAAAATGATGGCTGGAATAGATAAAAAAAAGCTTCAGCTTGATATAACTGAAGCTTTGGAGGCTGGAAATTTTAACCTGTATAGTTTTGTGGATACTTATGTATAGTTATTTAATAGCTTAATGTAAAGGAAATATAGATTGAGCCATTTTGTTTATATAAATTTAATGTGAGTTTTAGCTGTTCATAATTTCTTCAATGTGTCCTGCTTCAACCGGAATACTGCCCATTAAATCGATGTTGCCATCACTTGTGATAAGGATATTGTTTTCAAGGCGGATACCCAATCCTTCAGCTGCAATGTAAATTCCTGGTTCGCAGGTTAATATATTTCCTGCCTCAAAAGGTTTATACCTGCTTGCGTAGTCATGAACATCAAGGCCCAGGTGATGCGAGGTGCCATGCATGAAGTATTTTTTGTACAGCGGCGCGTTTTTATCCTGTTTTTCAACATCATGCTTGTCAAGCAAGCCCAGGCCGACAAGTTCGCTGGTCATGATTTTACCAACTTCGTCCTGGTATTCATTCCATACGGTGCCTGCAACAATGAGTTTTGTAGCCTCACGCATCACATTTAAAACGGCATTATAAACCTGGCGCTGGCGTTCCGTGAAACGGCCGCTAACCGGTATTGAACGGGTCATATCGGCATTGTAATTGCCATATTCGGCGCCAAAATCAAGCAGTATTACATCGCCGTTGTTACATACCTGGTTATTATCGTTGTAGTGTAACACAATGGCATTGGCGCCCGAAGCAATAATAGGATTATAAGCATGGCCCGTAGCACGCTGCCTGATGAATTCATGAATGATCTCTGCTTCAATTTCATACTCGGTTACGCCGGGTTTAGTATATTTTAAAACGCGTACAAAAGCATCATGCGTAATATCACAGGCTTTTTGCGTGAGCTCTATTTCTATATTTGACTTTATTACCCTGAGATCGCGTAAAATTGGGGCCGAACGGGTGTAATTATGAAGCGGGTACTTTAATTTAAGGGCTTCATACATGCGGTAATCGCGATATGGAACAGTGTGTGCATACCGGTCATTTTCATTAGTATTAATGTAAATATTTTCGCTGTAGTTAATAATGCTATGAAGTATGGTATCATATTCATTCAGCCAAAAAATATTTTCAATGCCCGATGCTTCGCGTGCTTCTTCCTTAGTGTATTTGTGACCTTCCCAAATGGCAATATGTTCGTTGGTTTGTCTTAAAAAAAGTACTTCTTTGTATGCCTTATTAGGACAATCCGGGTACAAAACCAGGATGCTCTGTTCCTGGTCAATGCCTGTTAAGTAAAAAAAATCCGGATTTTGTTTGAACATAAATGCCTGATCACCACTGCGCGGGAACTCGTCACTGGCATGAAAAATCGCGATTGAATTGGGTTTTGTTCTTGAAACGAAATTTTTTCTATTATTTGTAAATAAGCTATTTTTGATCGGCAGATATTTCATATTTATCGGTTGAATATTTTATTAAATCATTTTTTTTTAGTTATTTGTGTAACTATTACAATTTTTGGAACAATGTTTGGTCATGGATTCAAACATAATTACTAAATTTGAAAAAAAATCA
This sequence comes from Mucilaginibacter sp. cycad4, assembly GCF_034263275.1. NCBI lineage: Bacteria > Pseudomonadati > Bacteroidota > Sphingobacteriia > Sphingobacteriales > Sphingobacteriaceae > Mucilaginibacter > Mucilaginibacter sp. cycad4. The sequence continues at coordinate 20,154 of NZ_CP139559.1, forward strand.
CAATTAAAATCGTTTAATCTTAAAAACTATGAATTATTCTACATTAAAGAAAACAGTCGCATTGTCATTTGCTTCTTTGATGGTTGCAGGTTTGGCTAACGCGCAAACCGATTCAACCAAAACAACGGCAACTACAACGTCATCTGAAACCTCAACCGCTAAGGTATTTGGTGGTTTAGGCCAGTACAGGAAATTTAGCATCGGTATCAATGGTGGTGTTACATCTGAAGCAATTGCTACAGCCGGTCGTAACAATGATTTCCCTAACAAGAAATTGGCTCTGGGTTATGGGATCTACTTAAAAGAGCAATTGGCGCATTCTTTTGCATTGCAATTAGATGTTACAGGCGGTAATGTTAAAGGTGAAAACCCAACTGCAACTGATGCCTATTCTAAATATGATACCAGATTTTGGCAAGCAAGTTTGAGTGCAGTTGTTAACGTTGCTACTATCGACTTCATCCGTCGTAAAAATTCAGTTAACTTCTATCTTAAAGCAGGCGGTGGTTTAGCTTTGTATGATCCAAAACTTGGTACTAATGGAGATCACTTCAAAAATCCTGGTACTGATGGCAGCCACTACGTTAAAGAGTTTGTTGTACCTGTTGGTGCTGGTGTTAAATTCCGTTTAAGTGATGCGGTAGCCCTGGATTTAGGTTATACCCAAACTTATGTTGACGCGGATAATTTTGATGGTCGTAACTATGTATATCCAACTAAAGACCACTACTCATACGCTTACGCTGGTTTAGCCTTCACTTTAGGTTCAAAATCAAAACCAGTATTAGAGTGGGTTAACCCGGTTGCTATGATGTATGACGAACTGTATGACGCAGCTTTACGTCAGGAAGTAGAAGCTTTAAAAGGCCGTGTTGCTAACGTTGAAACTGCAGTTAACGACCTGAAAAAAGATTCTGACGGTGACGGTGTTGCTGATCAGTTTGACAAATGCCCAGGTACTGCTGCTGGCAGCGTAGTTGATGGTTCTGGTTGCGTTATCGTATTCCCTAAACCTGATTCAACTGTTGCTCCGGTTGCTACTGCTTACTCAAACATCCAGTTTGAATTTGACAGCTCAGTATTACGTACTTCATCTTACCCAGTATTAGATGCTACTTCAGCTGATTTACGTTCATCTGGTTCAGCTGTTGAAGTTGATGGTTTCGCTTCATCTGAAGGTACTGCTGCCCACAACTTATCATTATCTAAAGACCGTGCTAACTCAGTAAAAACTTACTTGGTTAACTCAGGTGTTGATGCTAAGAAAGTTAAAGTAAAAGGTTACGGTGAAACTAACCCAATTGCCGACAACTCAACTGAAGAAGGCCGCGTACTTAACCGTCGTGTTCAATTCAAAAAGAAATAATATCTGATTAAATATTATTTGCGAAGGCTCCGGATAACCCGGAGCCTTCTTTGTTTTATAGGTTTATAGAGTTTAATAGCCATCCTTATATAATAGCTATGGGTTTACAGAGGCAAAATTTTATGTAAGTTTGTGTAATGTATTTCTTCAGGAAAAAAGACCCAAACAGGCCCGATAATTTTAATTTGAGGGTAATGCATTTTATTAATGCATTGGCCATTATCATGTTTCTGGCCGGGATTATCTGGAAACTGGTACAAGTGTTTATACTAAAAAAATGAAAACAATCATCAATACCAACAATGCACCTGCCCCTATAGGGCCATATAGCCAGGCTACTTTAGCCGGTGGTTTTTTATTTGTTTCGGGCCAGATTCCTATCGACCCGCTAAGCGGCGAGATCATTAGCAGCGATATCAAAGCTGAAACTACACAGGTAATGGAAAATATTAAAGCCATTTTAACGGAGGCAGGTTTAGCGTTTGACAACATTGTTAAAACAAGCATCTTTTTAACCGACCTGCAAAACTTTGCGCAGGTTAACGAGGTTTACGGCACTTATTTTACTGCCGATTTTCCGGCCCGCGAAACCATCCAGGTATCCGCTTTACCAAAAGGCGTAAATGTTGAGATCTCGGTTATTGCAGTTAAGTAATACTTTTGATTTCGGGATTCGATTTCGGATTTTTTTCTGAACCGGGATTTATAGGATTTAAGGATTTATTGGATTTTTTCGGCATTCTGTCAATTTTTAAATTCTGTAAGTTCTGATTCGGACAAATGCGTTAGGGATAGGAGCGGATATCGTCCGCCGGCTGGCGGACAAGGCTTGCAGGCGTATGAGCGGATAGCCCTGCCGCAGGCAACGCCCTGGTTCGGTTAGCAGTTGCGGGTGGGCAGTTCGCAGTTGCCTGATGTAGATTTTTTATCTGACCCTGATTTTTTTGGATTAAAGAATCAGAAAAACGGTAAGCAAATTCATAAATTTCAGTAATTCGTTTAATTCGGTTCCGACAAAATCCTGTTAATTCCTAAATTCAGTAATTTCAGATTCAGACAATATCTTAATCAATGGATCCTTTTCAAACGCCGCTTGTATATTTAAAAGGTGTAGGCCAGTCAAGGGCCGAAGTTTTGAAAAAGGAGCTCGAGCTGCATACTTTTGAGCATCTGCTGCGCCATTTCCCGTTTAGGTATATTGACCGCACCCGCTTTTACAAGGTAAGAGAAATACGGGAAGAGCTGCCTTATGTACAGGTGCTTGCCCGGGTTATCAACAAAGAAATTGTCGGTGAAAAACAATCCCGCCGCCTGGTGGTAAAGGCTAAAGACGACACAGGGATTATTGAACTGGTGTGGTTTAAGGGGGTTAACTGGATAGAGAAGACCATAATACCAGGTAAGGTTTACATACTGTTTGGCAAGCCCGGCTTCTTTAATATGTTGCCCCAGATGGCGCATCCCGAAATGGAATTATACATGCCGGGCGCTCAAAAGCAGGGTAACCTATCCTTGCAGCCTGTTTACAACTCGACAGAAAAGCTTAAGCAGTTTTCACTGGACAGCAAAGGGATCCAAAAGCTTACCGCAGTATTGCTCGATCTGCATGCGAAGGACATTCGCGAAAACCTGCCTTTATATATTATAAACCAGTTTAAACTCCTTAACCGGGCCGAGGCTTACCGTAATATTCACTTCCCGGGGGATACTACTTTACTTAATGAAGCATTGCTCCGTTTAAAGTTTGAGGAGTTGTTCCTTCTTCAACTTAAATTACTTAAAAATAAGTTGCTTCATACACAAAAGTTTAAAGGGAATGTGTTTGATAAAGTAGGACATTATTTTAATGAATTTTATCATAACAAACTACCTTTTACTTTAACCGATCCGCAGAAGCGGGTGCTGAAGGAGATTAGGCAAGATACCCAGCGGGGCATACAAATGAACCGTCTGCTACAGGGTGATGTGGGCAGCGGTAAAACCGTAGTAGCGCTGATGAGTATGCTGATAGCTATTGATAACGGTTTTCAAACCTGTATCATGGCGCCTACTGAGATCCTGGCCAACCAGCATTATCAAACTATTAAAAGCCTGGTAGGCGATGATTTTATTGAAGTAGCCTTATTAACCGGTTCAACCAGGCAAAAAGATCGTAAGGTATTGCATCAAAAGCTTGAAGAAGGTACGCTTAAAATATTAGTTGGTACCCATGCCCTTATTGAAGATAAAGTACAGTTTAAAAACCTGGGTTTTGTGGTAATTGACGAGCAGCACCGCTTTGGGGTTGAGCAGCGGGCCAAACTTTGGCGAAAAAATGCTGTTCCGCCGCATATATTGGTGATGACGGCTACACCTATCCCCCGTACGCTTGCTATGACATTATATGGCGACCTGGATGTGTCAGTGATTGACCAGCTGCCGGCCGGCCGTAAACCTATTCAAACTGTTCATTTTTTTGAGAACCAGCGTTTACGGATGTTTGGTTTTATGAAACGGGAGATAGCATTAGGCAGGCAGATCTACGTAGTATATCCGCTGATCCAGGAAAGTGAAAAGCTCGACCTTAAAAATCTGCAGGACGGTATCGAAGCCATGTCGCGCGAGTTTCCGCTGCCTGATTACCGGCTTAGTATCGTTCACGGTAAAATGAAGCCGGCCGAAAAAGATTTTGAAATGCAGCGTTTTATTAAAGGTGAAACGCAGATTATGGTGGCTACTACCGTAATAGAAGTGGGGGTGAATGTACCCAACGCCTCTGTTATGATCATTGAAAATGCCGAGCGTTTTGGCCTGTCGCAATTGCACCAGCTAAGGGGTAGGGTTGGGCGCGGGGCTGAACAGTCCTATTGTATTTTGATGAGCAGCCACAAATTAAGCCACGATGGCAAGATCAGGTTGGATACCATGGTAAAAACCAATAACGGCTTTGAAATTTCGGAGATAGACCTGCAGCTGCGGGGACCGGGCAATATTGAAGGTACCCAGCAAAGCGGCATAGTTGATCTGAAACTGGCCAACCTGGCCACCGATCAGGAACTGCTTTTTAAAGTACGCAAATGCGTTGAAACTATATTTGAAAAAGACCCTCAACTGGCCCATCCCGAAAACCAGGTACTGCATCATGCTTTTGAAACTAAAAGCGCGGGGTTGAGTTGGGATAAGATATCGTAGGAGAAGCACTCGCAAAAAAGGCGTCATGGTTTCGTCTTATAATGACGTTTTTTAGCTATGCAGTTTGGTTACGTTGTTTTTAGAACAGGATCACAGCTAATTTCTTCAATTATACGCCCGCTCCCCTTTCTCTTTTACCACTCAAATAGTACATTTGTTAAAACTGATCTTGCTATTTATATGAAGAAATTTACCCTCCTATTTTCTGCCGCGTTGCTGTGCACACAAGTTAAAGCACAGGACTCATTAACTATCCGCAAAATGTACGACGAAGCATTGGTAAACGGCCAGTGTTATGAAAACCTCCACTACCTGTGTAAAAATATAGGCCAGCGCCTTAGTGGCTCCGCCAATGCTCAAAAGGCTGTCGACTGGAGCAAAAAGCTAATGGATGGCTATGGTTTCGACAAAGTTTACCTGCAGGAAGTGATGGTGCCGCATTGGGTACGCGGAGCAAAAGAGGAGGCTGCTATTATTGATGGCAAAACCCACATTCCCGTACCAATTGTTGCCTTAGGTATGTCGATAGCAACACCTAAAGCTGGTATTACTGCCAACGTTATAGAAGTTAAAAGTATTAAGGAGCTTGAAGGCCTTGGCGAGAGTGTGGTGAAAGGAAAGATCGTTTTTTTTAACCGCGCATTCGATCCGCGTTTTATTGAAACAGGTATGGCTTACGGTACCGCCGGCGATCAGCGTTTTATGGGCCCGGCTGTAGCCGCGAAACTTGGTGCAGCCGGTGTAATAGTACGTTCGCTTACTGAAATCATTGATGATTACCCGCATACAGGCGCTACGCTTGCTGCCCCGGGCAGTAAAATGATCCCGGCTGCGGCTATATCAACCAAAGCGGCCAATAAGCTGAGCGCCATGCTTAAAATGAGGAAATTCCCGGCGGCTAAGTTTTACTTTAAACAAAACTGTGAGTTATTGCCCGATGTGAAATCGTACAACGTTATAGGCGAGATCACCGGTTCTGAAAACCCTAATAAATTTATTACTGTTGGTGGACACCTTGACTCGTGGGATTTGGCCGAAGGTGCTCATGATGATGGTACCGGTGTAATGCAGTCGGTTGAAGTACTGCGTATTTTTAAGGCAGTTGGCTATAAACCTAAAAATTCGGTACGTGCTGTGTTTTTCATGAACGAGGAGAATGGTCATAAAGGTGGCACCAAATATGCCGAGTTAGCCGCCCAAAACAAAGAACAGCACATTGCGGCTATTGAAACCGACGAAGGCGGCTTTACCCCCCGCGGTTTCAGCTTTGCGGATGTATCAAAAGATTTTATCAAAAAAGTGAATGATAATTTCAAATCAATCCTGGAGCCGTATGATGTTGACAAGTTAACCATCGGAGGAGCAGGTACCGATATTGAACCGATGAAAGAAACGGTACCCGGAGTAGTGCTTATTGGCTTCCGCCCGGATTCGCAAAGATATTTTGACCTGCACCATACCGCTAAAGATGTTTTTGAAAACGTGAACAAACGTGAGCTTGAGCTTGGTGCAGCCGGCATGGCAGCATTTATTTATCTGATTGATCAGCATGGGCTTTAATCGTGATTTTTAGGATTAAAGGATGACTATGATACTCAGTTACCGTCGAATCCAGACATACGAAGTTTTTAAAACTTCGTATGTCTTCGTCTCACGGCAATCTTCTAATCCTATTAATCAAGGTTCTTTTTTTACTACCTTTGCGGCACATCATAAAAAACTATACAAGTGACCGAAGAAGGCGATAGTAAACCTCAAAAAGTAGACTCCTTTGCAGCATTGCGTTATAAAGATTTCAGATCTTACATAGGCATGCGTTTTTGTTTCACCTTTGCATATTCCATGCAGGCCGTAGTTCTCGGCTTTTACATTTACAGCATCACTCACAGCAAAATAGCGCTTGGGTACATTGGCTTGTGCGAGGCTATCCCGGCAATAGGAATAGCGCTTTATGGTGGGTATATTGCAGATAAGTCGGAAAAGCGAAAAATGCTTTTGCTTATTTTTAGCGGTGTATTGCTTACCTCATTAGTGATGTTCACCGTTACGCTGAAAAGTATGAGCGGCATTATACACACGGGTTGGATAGTGCCCATTATGTATACTATGATATTTTGTAATGGTATAGCACGTGCTTTTTACGGCCCCGCTACTTTTACTATTTATGCTAATAGTATCCCTAAAGAGTTATATCCCAATGGCAGCACCTGGAGCAGCAGCAGCTGGCAGGTGGCATCTATTTTGGGTCCGGCGGCCGGTGGTTTGCTTTATGGTTATGCCGATAAGGTGATCCCGGGTTTAACGGGCATTACCGCTGTTTTTGGCTGTATCCTGTTTCTGTTGGTGGTATCATTGATGTTGGTTTTCATGCTCAGAAAATATCCTGCCCAATACGTCCCTAAAGAAAGTATCTGGAAAAGCCTTTCAGAAGGGATTCACTTTGTGTTTAGTAATAAGATGATGATTGGCGCCATGAGCCTTGATCTGTTTTCGGTGTTTTTTGGAGGCGCAGTCGCTTTGCTGCCGGTTTTTGCCAATGAGATATTGAAAGTAGGCGCCGAAGGCTTGGGTGTTATGCGGGCGATGTCGTCATTGGGGGCGGTATTAACTATGTTGGTGATGACCCGTTTTTCGCCAATGGGAAAACCCTGGCGTAACCTGCTTATTGCGGTAACCGGTTTTGGTTTGTCAATCATATGCTTCGGCCTGTCGACTAATTTTTATCTCTCGCTGCTATTTATATTTACCGAAGGGGCTTTTGACAGTATCAGTGTGATCATCCGCGGTACACTGATGCAGCTTTTAACGCCCGATCATATGCGCGGCAGGGTATCGGCGGTTAACCAAATGTTTATCGGTTCATCAAATGAGATTGGTGCTTTTGAATCGGGCACGGCAGCACAACTGCTGGGCACTGTTCCATCGGTGTTATTTGGCGGTAGCATGACTATGATTATTGTAGGTATTACATACTTGAAAACTAAAAAGCTGATCCCACTATCGCTGCAGCAGATTCACGCTCCAGGTGAAGAAGGGATAAAGGAAGCGTAGATCCCTAACCGTCATGCTGAACTTGTTTCAGCATCCCATAAGCAAGGTCGGCGATTTGCTTAGCAAGGCGGTTTAACACGTGGGGTGCTGAAACAAGTTCAGCATGACGATATAGTGTTTTAATCTTCTTTATTTCCATGAAGTTTTTATGTAGATAATATTATTTTTAACTTATCTGCTTGTTTTGCTGCACTATAAATTCACATCTTTACACTGCCGGAAAACGGCACAATCAAACCAATAAATAAATCACTTAAAACAAATTCACCCTTACAAACAATGAAAAAGGTAATATTAGTAACAGGAGCATCTTCTGGTATTGGCCTGGCTTGTGCCAATGCGCTGCAGGCAGCAGGCCATACGGTTTACGGCTCATCGCGTAATCTCGACCGCATGAAATCCGTATCGTTTAAACCTGTTCAACTTGATGTTACCGACGATGCTTCGGTGAAGGCAGCTATCGATACCATTATTAAGGCAGAAGGCAAAATTGATGTATTGGTGAATAATGCCGGTAATGGGGTAACTGGTCCGGCGTATGCTATGCCAGTTGAAAGCGCAAAGCAACAGTTTGAGGTTAATTTTTTTGGTGTGATCCGTGTTAGCTCGGCAGTACTGCCTGGTATGATCGAAAAAGGCCAGGGCCTTATCGTAAACATCAGCTCATTGGCTGGCTTATTCGGGTTGCCATATCAAGGTATGTACAGCGCTTCAAAATATGCTATCGAAGGTTATTCACAAAGCTTAAGGATGGAACTGCGCAACACCGGTGTTAAGGTAACCCTGCTTAACCCAGGCGACTTTAAATCAGATTTTAGCCAAAACCGCGCAAAAGTCAAATTCCCAATCAAGAACGATAAACTGGAAACTGAATATAATGCAGCAGTTTCCGCTATGGAAAAGGATGAAAGCATCGCCCCAAGTCCTGAATCGTTAGCTAAGAAGTTGGTTTCGATAGTGGCTACATCAAGCCCTAAACATCGTTACCTGGTAGGGCAGGTTGGCCAAACCATTGTACCTACGCTGAAAGCGATTTTGCCGGGTGGTTTGTTCGAGAAATTGATGAATGACCATTATGGGATAAAGTAAGCTTTGGTATCATGCGTAAACAATAAAGTCACCCTGTTTTAAGTGGCTTTATTGTTTAAATATTTATTCAAACCATTCTCTGCCATTATCCAATCTGATAAGCATATCTGAAAAAGATGTGCCTATCTCTATAAAATATTCTTCTTCCAGACTCACTAAGTCGGAAAGAATTATGCGATGATTCCCGTTGCTTAAAAACTCAATACCTATTAATTCACCGCCGCCATTGCTACCTATGCCAAAAACATTAGGGAGATATTCAGCAATGCCATATCCCTCGTTTGCTTCTAAAAGTTCATCGGCCTTCCAAAATTGTACATACTCGCCGCCTATAGAACCTTCAAACGGTTCGTAGTTTTCCAGGTAAAATTTATAATCGTCGGGCAATTGAAAGGGGATAGCGTCTATAATACCCTGTTCTAAAGGCTGAGACATTCGTTCAAATCCGTATTTGTTTAATAGCCGCTCAAGTTGTTCCATTTTTATTATTTAGATAAAGTTTTGTACTCAATAATATCAAAGCCAAAGAACCCTTTGCGTAGAGTTAAATCAATGGCTTTGAACCCATCTGTTGATGTACCGCAGGGAAGTACGATTTGTTTTTCAAAATTATCATGTTTGACAATAACATACGGTTCGCCGCACCCTGAACGGCCTTTTGCTAATGTGCCTTTATTGGTTATTGTTAATGAAATTGAAGAGCGATTGGGAGCAGTGTAATAGAAATTAAGCGCCATAAATAAATAGAGGAAGATACCTCCCCATGTTAGTATATTGAATACGAGCTGTTGAAACAGGGAATTAATTTTTAAGTATTTGGGTAATATTTTAAAAAGGAAGGGTGTTATTGTAAGTCCTGAAAATATCCAGATAGAAAATGGGATAAAGAAAGGGATAAAGGTTAACCTGTATAAGTCTATCTCGAAACAGGTAAGGATTAATCCGGTGAAAAAGGCCGTTGTAAAAAAAATGTTTTCGACTGTTATGCCGAGCGCTTTTAAAATTGATTTGGTCTTCGCCAAAGCTTGGATAATTGGGTTTAACAAAAAATTGCTGCAAGTTGTTAATATAACCAGCAGCAATGATAAAGCTGAAAGCTTTAATTATATGTTACCACGGGTTACGCTATTGCTAAACCCGCGGTAGCTTGGGATTACGCCGTCAGTTTCTTATACTTAATCCTTTTCGGAGCAACATCACCCAAACGTTTTTTTCTGTTCTCTTCGTAATCAGAATAGTTTCCTTCAAAGAAGTACACCTGTGAGTTGCCTTCAAATGCCAGGATGTGGGTACAGATTCGGTCGAGGAACCAGCGGTCGTGACTGATCACAACTGCACAGCCGCCAAAGTTTTCCAGTGCTTCTTCCAGTGCACGCAATGTATTTACGTCGATGTCGTTGGTAGGCTCATCCAGCAGCAATACGTTCGACCCTTTTTTGAGAGTAATAGATAAGTGCACACGGTTACGTTCACCACCGGATAGCACGCCTACTTTTTTCTGCTGATCGGCACCGTTAAAGTTAAACTTGGATACATATGCCCTTGAATTGAGCGGACGGTTACCTATCATGATAGTTTCCAGGCCGCCGGTTACGTTTTCCCAAACAGATTTGTTAGGGTCAAGGTCGTCATGCATCTGGTCAACATAACCTAAAGCTACTGTTTCGCCAACACGGAAAGTTCCTGCATCTGGTTGGTCCTGCCCGGTGATTAAACGGAATAATGTGGTTTTACCCGCGCCGTTAGGGCCAATGATACCGACAATACCGGCCGGAGGTAAAGAGAAGCTCAGGTTATCAAACAATAATTTATCGCCGTATGATTTGCTTACACCATTTGCTTCAATTACCACGTTACCTAAACGCGGGCCCGGCGGGATAAATAGTTCCAGTTTTTCTTCGCGTTCCTTGGTTTCTTCAGATGCCAGTTTTTCGTAATTGCCTAAGCGGGCTTTCGATTTGGCGTGGCGGCCTTTAGGGCCCATGCGTACCCACTCCAGCTCACGCTCCAATGTTTTCTGGCGTTTGCTCTCGCTCTTTTCTTCCTGGGCCAAACGTTTGGCTTTCTGATCCAGCCATGAGGAATAATTTCCTTTCCATGGGATACCTTCTCCACGGTCGAGCTCCAGGATCCAGCCGGCAACATTGTCCAGGAAATACCTGTCGTGCGTTACTGCGATAACTGTTCCTTTATATTGTTGTAAATGTTGCTCCAGCCAATCAATAGATTCAGCATCTAAGTGGTTGGTAGGCTCATCAAGTAATAAAACATCCGGTTCTTTTAATAAAAGGCGGCATAAAGCTACACGACGGCGCTCACCTCCTGATAGTACTGAAATTTTGGTGTCGGGCTCAGGGCAGCGGAGGGCATCCATGGCCCGTTCCAGTTTGCTATCCAGCTCCCAGGCATTTACAGCATCAATTTTATCCTGTAATTCGCCCTGGCGGTTCATGAGTTTTTCCATGGCATCGGCATCCTCGTAATACTCAGGAAGGCCGAATTTTTCGTTGATATCTTCGTACTCCTTTAATAAGGCGGTTGTTTCAGCAACACCCTCCTCAACTATTTCACGCACGGTTTTTTCGGGGTCAAGTTCAGGTTCCTGGCTCAGGTAGCCGACGGTATAGCCCGGCGAAAACACAACTTCACCTATATTGGTTTTATCAATGCCTGCAATAATTTTAAGTAATGACGATTTACCGGAACCATTTAAGCCGATAACGCCAATTTTAGCGCCGTAAAAAAACGACAGGTATATGTTTTTTAATACTGTTTTTTGCGGGGGATAAACTTTGCTAACCCCGGCCATTGAAAAAATTATCTTTTCGTCTGCCATTATAATTGGATCAATAAATAGAAATTCAAATATGGCTAAAATAGATGAAACGGAGGTTGTAGATTAATGATTAGGGGATAGTAATTTTAAGTAGATTTTTGAGTTATAATGTTAATTTAAATTTAATTGAATCTTAAGCGAAGGGCACAACCATCACCACGGGTTTCCCGTATATAAGTTATATGACGATATCTGTAGGCTAATGCCTAATTGTCATGTCTATGACGAAATGCCTTAAAAGGTGGAAATGTTATAAAATATTAAAAAATTGTTTAAACTTTTTTAAGATATTTATATCAAACAGGTAAGTTTCGTTCGTATATTGTAAAAAAAAATGCTTGTTAACTGGCTTTTCGGATAAAAACTGTTGATTGATGCCAAACTTTGATACATTGCGTATCATTACAATGTCTGTTTCTGCAAAGCTTTAAATGTTGGCAATATTGTTGATAAAAGTAAAACAGGCGTCGTAGTTTGTAAAAACATAATTTATACATTAGGGCGTTCAATAATAAGAAAGGTATATATGGAAGCTAAATTTTCGCCGAGGGTAAAGGATGTTATTCAATATAGCAGGGAAGAGGCATTACGTCTTGGGCATGACTATATTGGTACAGAACATCTTTTGCTTGGGCTTATCCGCGATGGGGATGGTGTAGCAATTAAATTGCTGAAGGGATTGAACGTTGATACCGCAAAACTTCGCCGCGCCGTTGAGGATGCAGTAAAGGGAACTATTGGAACAAACGTACATATCGGCAGCATCCCGTTAACAAAACAGGCCGAGAAGGTATTGAAGATAACTTATCTGGAAGCCAAAATATTTAAAAGCGATGTGATTGGAACAGAGCACCTGCTACTGTCTATCCTTCGCGATGAGGACAACATTGCCTCACAGATACTGGTACAGTTCAACGTGAACTACGAAGTGTTTAAAGGTGAAGTTGAATCGCATAAAAACGATGTTACTGACGAAATGCCGGGTTCACCGACAGGTGGTGACGATGACTTTAAAGAAGAAGAGTCATTTAGCCAGCCGAAGAAAGTATCCGACATTAAATCAAAAACACCGGTGCTTGATAACTTTGGCCGCGATTTAACCCGCGCCGCCGAAGATGGCAAGCTTGACCCGATTGTTGGTCGTGAAAAAGAGATCGAAAGGGTATCACAAATTCTATCGCGCCGTAAAAAGAACAACCCTATATTAATAGGTGAGCCGGGTGTAGGTAAATCGGCCATTGCCGAAGGCCTTGCATTACGCATTGTTCAGCGCAAAGTATCACGTGTATTGTTCAATAAGCGTGTAGTTACACTTGATTTAGCCTCATTGGTAGCAGGTACTAAATACCGCGGCCAGTTTGAAGAGCGTATGAAAGCGGTAATGAACGAACTGGAAAAATCACCTGATGTAATTTTATTTATTGACGAGATCCATACTATAGTAGGCGCCGGTGGTGCTTCAGGTTCGCTTGATGCATCGAACATGTTTAAACCGGCTTTGGCGAGGGGAGAGATACAATGCATTGGCGCAACCACTTTAGATGAATACCGCCAGTACATTGAAAAGGATGGTGCTTTGGACCGTCGTTTCCAAAAGGTAATGGTTGAGCCGGCTACGCCGACTGAAACTATTGAGATCCTGAACCGCATTAAGGATAAATATGAGGAGCACCATGGTGTTACTTATACTCCTGAAGCTATCAACGCCTGCGTTAACTTAACCACCCGCTACATTACCGACAGGTTTTTACCGGACAAGGCTATTGATGCGCTTGACGAGGCAGGTTCACGTGTTCACTTAACCAATATCCACGTGCCTCAAAACATTCTGGATATTGAGCAAAAGATCGAACAGATCAAGATCGAAAAAAACAAAGTTGTTCGCAGCCAGAAATATGAAGAAGCTGCCCAGTTGCGTGATACCGAAAAGAATTTGTTAGTGGAGCTTGACCAGGCAAAAGCTGTTTGGGAAGCCGAAACAAAATCAAAACGTTACACCGTAACCGAAGATAATGTTGCTGAAGTAGTATCCATGATGACCGGCATCCCTGTACAGCGTGTAGGCCAGGCCGACAGCCAAAAGCTGTTGCACATGAGCGAAACCGTTGCCAGCAAGATCATCGGCCAGGAGGAAGCTATCAAAAAGTTAACCCGTGCTATACAACGTACCCGTGCAGGTTTGAAAGATCCTAAAAAGCCTATTGGTTCATTCATCTTTTTAGGCCCTACAGGCGTTGGTAAAACCGAGCTTGCCAAAGAGCTTGCCCGCTTTATGTTCGACACTGAGGATGCCCTGATCCAGATTGATATGAGCGAGTACATGGAGAAATTCGCTGTATCCCGTTTAGTAGGTGCGCCTCCGGGCTACGTAGGTTATGAAGAAGGCGGACAGTTAACTGAAAAAGTACGCCGTAAACCATATGCTGTTGTATTGCTGGATGAGATCGAAAAAGCTCACCCTGATGTTTTCAATATCCTGTTACAGGTGTTGGACGAAGGACAGCTTACCGATTCATTAGGCCGCAAGGTTGATTTCAGGAATACCATCATCATCATGACATCAAACATCGGCGCCCGCCAGTTGAAAGACTTTGGACAGGGTGTAGGTTTCAGCACCAATGCTAAAACTTTACAGGCCGAAAGCCACTCACGCGGTGTTATCGAAAACGCTTTGAAACGTGCTTTTGCACCTGAGTTCCTGAACCGTATTGATGATGTTATCGTGTTTAACTCCTTAGGTAAAGAAGAGATCTTCAAGATCATCGATATTGAGCTTGCCTACCTGTTTAGCCGTGTAAATGGCTTAGGTTTCAAAATTGAGCTTACGGATGCTGCTAAAGATTTCATTGCCGATAAAGGTTACGATTCGCAGTTTGGTGCGAGGCCGCTTAAACGCGCCATCCAGAAATACCTGGAAGACCCGATTGCCGAAGAGATCCTTAAAGGTGAATTAGCCGAAGGTGATGTGATGGTAGTTGATTTTGATACCGAGACCAAAGAGATCAAAATCACCGACAGGAAAGGTGAAAGTAAAAAACCTGAGCAGGAAGAGCAGAAATAATTTTGCAGTACTGTAGATAATATCAAATCCCCGTTTCGATTTTCGGAACAGGGATTTTTTGTTTGTCTGAACCATGATTTATAGGATTTGAGGATTACCTTGATAAAGGAATTTTTTGAATTGATGAATGGGCAGAAGCAAGGCAAGTTCAATAAATTCTTTAATTCTAAAAATTCGGGTTCAGACAAGATATCCTGTTAATTCTTAAATCTTGAAAATTCTGATTCAGACTTACTTCTTCTCCACCACAGGCTCATAATCTACCGGCAACATTTCGGCAACGCGGTTTATACCCCAGTCGCCTTCGTATATGATAGCATGGGGAGTTGTAATAATTCCGTTGTTATCAAAAAAAGCATGAGGTTCTGCGAAGGAAACAATAGTTGTGGCATTGTTAGGCATATTGAATGCCTGGAATGAATTATTTGACGGGTCCTGCGCTTTTTTAGTATACATCACATACAGGCAGTCGGTGTAGCCTATGGCAAATAAGCCTTCCTGGTCAGTAAGCTTGAAAAACTCTGCCCTGTCCAATGGCTTGTTGACAAGGCTTTGCAGATATTTATTGTTTGGCCCGCCTTTGTAGTTGGGGTTAGGCTTTCTGATCAATTGCATAACTACAAAATTTTCGCTGGTGAGGCTGTCTTTGATAGCAGCCCTATAGAAATGCATTGATGAGCCAAGATAGGCCTGCTGTTGTTGCCTGTTCCATTTACGTTTTTGTTTTTCGGAACCTTTGAGATCTTCAAAGGTGGAAATGCCTTCGTAGTAAAGTATCTGGATACTGGGGTCGAAATTAAAGTTGGTTAACTTATACCTGATGCGGTAACCTAATGCTTTATTTTCAACCTCCATAAAATCATGCGAAGTAGCTTTTAAGATCCGGGTAGCATTATCGTAATCAAAGTCAAGCACATCCGAATTTAATATTTTACAATGGGCGGCGTTTTCAGAACTACCTAAAAACTGCTGTCTGAAAATTGCATAGTACTTTTCACGGTTAGGATCGGGCCTGATCTTTACTTCATTTAACTGAAAAGTTTTTGGGATAATGCTGATCGTGCCCAGGTCGATATTTACACTGCCTGCCTGTAGATTATAGGTGTAGGTTTCATAGCCTACTATGGATATAATGAAATCATATTTGCCGGGCTTTACATTGCTCAGGGTAAAAGTGCCGTCATCGGCAGTTTTGTTGCCCACCTGGGCGTTATTTAAAAATACGCTGGCATTGGGTACGGGTTTGGTATCGGTCATGTTAATTACCTTCCCGGTAATTTTTACCTGGGCCAAACTACATACTGGTATCAGTAATAATAAAAGCAACAAGGACTTACGCATAGTTAAAATTAAACTAAAATATTAGTTAATTAATATAGCGAAGTAAAAAATTACTGGAAATTGGGATTTGAAATAAAAATAATTAAAAAAACTAACGTCCCATCATGGTCTCTCGTAGTTTAACGTCCCATCAGGGTCTCTCGGAGAGGACCCTGATATATACGCCATGCAGATTCGTCGTTCTAAATATCCTGGTAGATGTTTTGAACAGCGGCGAGCCTCAGGGTCCTCTCCGAGAGACCCCGAGGGTACATTAATATGGCTGCGTGAAAAATCTTCAGAAAGTATGATCCGAAATAAAATAATTTAAAAAACGTTTAAACCTTTGAACAAATTTTTGTTCATACAGTTATAATAACTAACGCAATACTTTATGAAAAAAATCTTGACTTTAATTTGCTGCACTATAGTACTTGCTGCAACATCGTGTAAAAAGGAGTATGTAACCACAAGCCCGAGTGCTACCACTATTTTTGATACTACGCCAAATTTTGTGCTCGACAATAGTATTAACGGCTATACCACAACTTTAAATGTACCCGAAATTACTGACTACTATAACAATCATGGCGCTGTTTTGGTGTATTTGGAGGATAATGGTACCTATGAACAACTACCGGATGTATATGGGGGCATAAGTTACAGGTTTGTATATGAAACAGGCAAGCTATACATTGATGCTCAAAACTCGGATGGAAGCGTACCTACAGGAGCAGGTATCCCCGGGCCATTAAAAGTAAAAATAGTTTTGGTACCGTAATTTAATTCAACTCAAATAAAAAGGAGCTTGGCATCATGCCAAGCTCCTTTTTATTTATCAGTAATATTGTAATTATTTAGCCATCTGGTCAATAACCGCTTGGGTTACGCCGGTAAATGAGAAACCACCGTCATGATACAGGTTTTGCATGGTAACCATTTTAGTTAGATCGCTGAACATAGTTACGCAATAATCAGCGCACTGATCGGCATCAGCGTTACCCAGCGGGCTCATTTTTTCAGCAAACTCAATAAAGCCGTCGAAGCCTTTAACACCTGAACCTGCAGTAGTACGAGTTGGCGACTGTGAGATGGTGTTAACACGTACTTTTTTAGCCATGCCGTACTCGTAACCAAAGTTACGGGCAATACTCTCCAATACCGCTTTGTTATCGGCCATATCGTTATAACCAGGGAAATAGCGCTGAGCAGCGATATAGCTTAAAGCCAGTACCGATCCCCATTCATTAATGGCATCATGTTTCATGGCCGCTTGTAAGATGCGGTGAAGGCTTAATGCCGATATATCAAACCCTTTGTGGGTAAATTCGTAGTTGTTTTCAAAGTATGGGATGTTTTTGCGCACGTTAACGCTCATACCTATCGAGTGCAGGATGAAGTCAACCTTGCCACCAAAATGTTCCATAGTTTTGGTAAACAGGTTGTTGATATCATCGCCATTGGTAACATCGGCACCAATAACCGGCGCATTGCATTCTTCGGCCAGTTTATTGAGTTCGCCCATGCGTAAAGCAATAGGGGCATTTGATAATACAATTTCAGCACCTTCCTGTACGGCGCGTTGTGCCACCTTCCAGGCTATTGATTGCTCATTTAACGCACCGAATATGATGCCTTTTTTGCCTTTTAATAAATTATAAGCCATTTGTTAAGTTTTTATAATTGCGGTAAAGTTATAATTATTTGACGATTTATCAGTTAGCAGTTTCTGTAGTTAAAAGTCAAGAAAAACGAGATGAATAAAGGGAGAATTAATAGAGCGGCTATCAATTTAAAGTAAAATGGAGAGGGCAGTGCGGTTGTCCTCTTGAGAGGGGTGGAGGGTGTGTTTAGCCGCCTGGCATGAATAAATATCGCATAACACACCCCAGCTACCGCGCTTTCCTACCGCGCCCCCTCTCAAGAGCAGGGCTGTTGCATTCTAATTTAATAGTTGTTTTAACCTGTTGATATCGTTGCAAACAAGCCTTTGCGCTTGTGCAAGGTTTGGGTAATCATTTATTCTAAATACATTAATAACTATGTTTCTGAACACAGAAGTATTTTCAGGCGCATTGGATGTTCTAATTCGTGAAGCGTCTTCGTTAAATGTCACGTCCTTTACCCAATGAAGACTGTTTTCTATACTCCAATGGCTTTTAATACCATGGCAGAATGTTTGCGCATTACCGATTAAGCTACTGATGAAAAAGGCGTATTCTTCCCGGATACCTCCTTTTTCTTTTACCCAGCGATGCACTTTAATAAGTTGGCTTACCCCAGCCCATGTGTTACTGATTTCCTCTGTTCCCGGGTACACCCAAACTGTTCTACGTTCTATTCGCCCTTTGTTTTTCAACAACTCAACAAACTTACTACAAACCATTGCCTCGTCCGATGTAATGGTTTCGATCTTTTTGTAAAGGTTCTTTTGATTCTTCTTCACACCTATTATATAATTGTTATCTGTATCAATAATAGCCTCTACCGTTTTTTTTGACAATGTAATGCGTCAAGTGTAAACGTTACCCCCTGTAATCCTAAACTGGAAATAAGCTGCTGAACTACAGAGATTTCACTTTGTTTTGAGTTGTCAACTAAACCATGGCCAACGACTTGATTACTCCTGCTACTATACAAGCTTACCAGGCTTACAAATCGTTGTTTGTCAAGAGAATAATCGCTCATCGTCCCTTTCATTGCCTTACCATCTATATGTAGCCATTCATTTTTAGACAAATCAATATGCTGACTGGCCCATTTATGGAAACTCTCATTTAAGCTGTTAAAGTCTAAATCTTGTATTACACGTCTTATAGTATAAAAGCTTGGAAGGCGGGCTTTATTAGGCTGAAAGAAGGCCAAAAGATCGACTTCATTCCGCTTTATAAAATCACCCATCGAACGATAGCCATGATAACCGCTCATTGTACTCATTAACACAAGCAACAGAATGAAAGTCTGGTCATGGCGCTGGCCTGCCTTTCGCCTTATATCCGGTAACTCTGATAAATACGCTAATATGCTCTTATCCATCCTAACTTTTTTGACCTCAAGTTAACTTATAATATTTAGAATGCAACAGCCCTGCTCTCAAGAGGGGAGTTGAAAAGATCTTACATATAACCATCATACTGTCTTGTCCTGAAATGAGTTTACACAAAAATAAACTACATGGAAAAGATCATTATTGATGGAAAAGGACATTATTCACTTGAATTTAAGCATTCAGTTATCAAAGAGTATTTGGCTGGCAGTGTTAGTCAAAAGGCGTTGTTGAGGAAATATGATATCAAGATACATAGTGGCATAACGCGTTGGATGCAGAAGTTAGGTTATGCAGAAGTTCCGGAAAAAGACAGATATTTGTCATCAGTAAAACCACTATCCTTGCCCGCAAAGAAGCCCCATAAAGATCCGCCTACAGGTGCCTTGTCGCAAGAACAACAACGCATCAAAGAACTCGAACGTCAGCTTGAAGATGAGCAGCTTCGCAGTGAAATGTACAAGCGTATGATCGAGATTGCTGAACGTGATCTTAATATTCCTATCCGAAAAAAGTCGGATACCAAGTGATCCATGAGATGAAAGACATGTATACAAGGATCAGCCTTGTACGATTATGTCGGTTACTTGGTATTACCCGCCAGGCCTATTATCAGCACTTTTGGCAACAAGAAGCATCTGGAATAGAGGATACACTTATATTGCAGGAGGTTGTCAGCATTCGCCAAGACCACCGGGCAATGGGTGGCAGGAAGCTTTATGAAAAGCTGCACCCTTTTTTGCTTGATCATGGCATTAAAATGGGACGGGATGCACTGTTCGACCTGTTGTCAGCTAATGGACTGTTAGTAAAGAAACGCCGCAGGCGGCATGTGACGACCTGGTCGGGTCACCGGTTCAACAGATGGCCGAATATCATACGCAGCCTGGAGGTCGTCAGGCCTAACCAACTGTGGGTAAGCGATATCACCTACTGGAAAGTAAAAGAAGAACATTTGTACATCAGTTTGATAACGGACGCTTATTCGCACAAAGTAGTTGGCTATCATTTGGCTGATACCTTAGAAACGATCGAAACGATACAGGCCTTGAAAATGGCTTTAAAAGACCTGCCTGAACAATTGCCGGAGGCACTTATACATCACTCGGACCGGGGAGTGCAATATTGCACAGAAAGCTATGTAAAGCTATTACAGGACAGATACATCAAGATCAGTATGACCGAGAACGGTGACCCATTAGAGAATGCCGTTGCTGAACGAATGAACGGCATTCTTAAAGAAGAATATCTTAAGCATCACCGGCCTGAGAATAAGCAACAAGCAAAACAATTACTGGATAGAGCTATCGAGTTGTATAACAAACACCGGCCACACTTCAGTATCGGTCTGCTAACGCCCCAACATGTGCATGATAAAAGCTTGCTACCTCAAAAATTGTGGAAGAACTATTATCGCAAAAACACTAACATTGTAAACGTATCACAGGACATCACTACACTTGTAAATACATAACAGGACTATCTCATAAAATGTAAACTTTTTTTAGGACGAGACATACTTCCCCCTTTAGGGGGCTAATAATTCCCTCGCATTCTGCAACGCACTCTCCCCCGGCTTATCACCACTCAACATTTTAGCAATTTCAAACACACGCTCATCATTGCTTAGCTGTTTAATGCGGGTAAAGGTGGCGGCCTCACTATTATCTTTATAAACAAAATAATGGCTTTGGCCTTTGCTGGCAATTTGCGGCAGGTGGGTAATGGTAATTACCTGCAGGTTTTGCGATAAACGTTCCATGATCTGCCCCACCTTATTGGCCACTTCGCCGGATACACCGGTATCAATCTCATCAAAAATAATGGTAGGTAAAGCTGTATACTGTGCCACGATAGATTTAATGCTTAGCATCAGCCGGGAAAGCTCACCGCCCGAAGCCACCTTGCTCATCTCGGCCAAAGCATGCCCCTTATTAGCCGAAAACAAGAAGCGGATATTATCAATCCCCGTAGCCGTAAGCACAGCCGCAGGACTATCAGCACCTCCGCCAGCCGGCGGACGGGGGGGCGTCGAGTGCTGCTCAATTTTTAAGCTTGAACTTGCCATGCCCATTTCGGCCAGTGTTGCCAATACCTGTTTTTCAATATCCGGAATAGCTTTTTTGCGATTAGCAGATAATTCTACTGCCAGTTTTTCCAGCTCAGCTTTATCTGCAGCTATTTGTTTTTGCAGCTTTTCTATGGCTTCATCGCTGAACAGGGCTTGCTGGATCTTTTCAGATAGTTCATCCTGGATCTGCAATAATTCGGCATTGGTACTTACCCGGTGCTTTTTTTGCAGATTGTACATCATGCTCAACCGTGTGTTCACTTCTTCGGCACGGGCCTCATCAATAAAAGTATGCTGTTCAATGGCTTCAATTTCGGCGGCAACATCTTTCAACTCAATAATAACGCTGTTTATGCGTTGGCGCAGTTCAGCTACGGCCAGGTTGTATCTTTCTATCGAACCTAAAGCCTGGCCGGCTTCTTTTAATTGGATTAATGCGGCCATTTCACCATCCTGCAAAAGATAATTGGCGCTTAAAAGGTTGCGCTTAATTTCTTCTGCATTATTAAGGGTGTTAAGCTCCTGTTCCAAATGTTCCTGCTCATCGGCAACCAAAGCGCCTTTTTCCAGCTCATCAAACTGAAACTGAAAATAATCCAGGTCAGCCTTGGCTTTATCGCTTTCGGCAATCAACTGGTTAAGTTTGCTTAGCGATTTTTTGTAGGTACGGAATTTGGTTTGATAATCAAACAGCAAGTCCGAATGTCGGGCCACCGAATCAACTACCAGTAACTGAAAATCCGGGTCATTGATCTCCAGCGTAGCGTGCTGCGAGTGGATGTCGATCAGCTTTTCGCCTAATTGTTTCAGCGCTGTAAGGTTAACCGGGGTATCGTTCACAAAAGCACGGGATTTGCCATCGGCCGAGATCTCCCGGCGCAGCACGGTCTCCGTTTCGTAATCGAGATCGTTCTCTTCAAAGAAATCGGCCAGGTGAAAGCCGCTTATTTTAAAAGTGCCCTCGATAACGCATTTTTTTTGCTGGTTAAAAAAGTATTTACTTTCGGCCCGCTGTCCTAAAATAAGTGAAAGGGCACCCAATATGATCGATTTACCTGCACCGGTTTCGCCGGTTAATATGTTCAGGCCGCTATCAAAACCTATCTCCAGGTTATCGATAAGCGCGTAATTATTAATGGTTAGCTTTTGAAGCATAAAAAAAGTGTCCTCATTTTATTGAGGACACTAAATTACAAATTAAGGCTCTTTAAAAAATATTTTTTAATACTGTTTGCTAATTTATTTAGTCTTGGTTGGGGGAGTGAAAGTCTTAAGTCCAAAGTTCAAAGTCAAAGCAGGACTTGAGACTTTCAATTTAAGACTGCCGACTTAATATCAGTTAGTAGCTGTATCAGTTTTTACATCTTCCAAATTGTCGGTGTCAAACTTATAATCAAAGTCTTTATCCATTTTATCGCGATACAATTTCATTTTCTGTTTAAAAGCCGGACTTTTCATGTACTCCTGCAGTTGTTTGCTGGCTTCTTTAAGGCGTTGTTGTGCTGCCCTTATTTCGGGACTGCCCTGGTAAACGCGCATTTGTTTGCCGATATTTTTCATGTCTTCCTGTAGCTTTTTTATATCAGGATTATCGTAAGCTAATCTCAGGCTATCACCCATGGCTTGCATGCGGTTTCTTTTGGCAATAAATTCCGGCGAATCATAACGGCCGCGGATTTTTTGGCCCAGGTTTTTTAACTGCTCGGTTTGGGCTTTTACTTCAGCCGGGATCTTGCTTTGCAGTTCGTCCTGGTATTTTTTGTAGTTAGGGTCTCTGTCGTCGTTATAGCTATTATATCCACGATCATGCGGAATGCCGTACTTTTTCTCCAACTCACTGTTCATTTTTTTAAAGTCGGGACTATTGTAGTAAGCGCCGATTTTGCGGCCAATTTCACCCATCTGTTCGCTGGTTCTTTTTGATTCAGATGTTTCGCCATATTCCTTTTGAAAATCTTCGCCCATTTTTTGCATTTCGAGCTTCATTTTCTCCATGTCATCTGTGTTATAATAGGCCTGTAATGCTTTGCTTTTTGCGTCAAGCATTTCCTGTTGCTTTTTGAAGGCGTCGCTGGCGTAATATTTGCCAATCAGTTCACCTTGTTTGCTTACCTCGGCACTTAATTTTTCAAGCTGGGAATCGTTAAAGCCGTCGTAATTAAAATCATCATGACGTTGTTTGGCTTTAACTATTTCGGCCTGGGTTTTCTTTTTATAAGTTACAGCTTTTTTGGCTTTGACCTTGTGCGTTGTGTCTTCTACAAATATGGCGTGTAAGGCAGCAGGAGCACTAACCTTTTTAACAGTTAACTTGCCATCTTTAATGGTGGGGTTTAGCCAGGCAATGCTGCTAACGCCGGCAGTCGTTATAGCAATGGCCACAAGCAGGTGGCGGATATTGCCTATAGGTTTCTTGGTTTTCATGATGCGTTCAATTCTGTTTAATAAATGATATTTTTTGCCGTTAGCAGCCAGGGCCAGCTGTAAATGCTGCTGCCTGGTTTGCTCAAGCTTAAGGAGGGCATGCGCATAGATCAACGGTTGTTGTGTGGTTTGCACAACAAGGTCATCGCAGCTGTTTTCGCGCTCCCGGTTAATAATGCGGTTAATTAATTGGGCAAAGGGATTAAAGAATAACAGTATGGAAATAAATTGCTGCACCAGGTTAAGCAGGTAGTCGTTACGCTTAATGTGCGATAGCTCGTGCAGTAAAATGGCTTCAACCTCGGTAGCCGATAAGTATGTAGTAAGGGTTATCGGCAACAAAATAACGGGGCTTAAAAAGCCAATCATGCAGGGCGCATCAACCATACGGCTAAAGTTTACCCACACATTTTTAGTAATGCCCAGCTTTTGGCAAAGCTCATCGGCAAAGTCCTGCAGCCTGTCGGCAGGTACCATGGTACGTTTTATCAGGCTGATCTTTTGCCAGCTTAAACTTACCTTAAGCAGGTTAAACACTAAACCAACAAAGTAAAGGGCTGATATATAGGGCAGATAGCCTTTTATAACGTATTCGTAATAACTGTTTTGTGGTCTGGCTGCTACTTCATGCAACGGCAGGTAGAAACGTGGTAATAAAGATGGTGCATTGGCGGATGTGTAATTGATCCACTCATGCAGCCTGAAGTGATGGATAAACGTGTATGTAAACCAGGCGCTTAAAGTAAGCATAGCGCCCATAGCCCAATTATGCTTTTTAATGGCCGATAGTTGCGGCGCGCAAATGAACACTAATCTTAAGGCAAACCATATCAGCAATCCCTGCCATAACGATTGCAGAATGGTTACGCCTAACACCTGGCTTATATTATAGAATAAGTTTTCCATAACGTTTATTTTTTATCCTGATCAAATTGATTCAAAAAGTTTTTAATAGCGTCAATCTCGTCTTTTGATGCGCGGTGCTGGCCAAGCGCCTGGATCACCAAATCGGAAGTAGAGCCTTTAAATACAGTAGACAAGATTTTATCCAAAGCGTTGCTTTGTGCTTGCTCCATGCTGAATAAAGCTTTGTATAAATGTGTTTTTGAAGTGGTGTCGCGCTCAACCATTCCCTTATCATGCATTATCTGCATGAGTTTTAAGGTGGTGGTGTAGCCAGCATCCTTGTTTTTAGCAAGCTCTTCATGAACTTCACGTACGGTGCACTGGCCCTTTTTCCAAATTACCTGTAAAATTTCAAGTTCGCTTTCTGTTGGTTTAATTTCCATCTGTCTCTCTATTACGAATTCCTTCGTACAAATATCTACGATGAATTTCGTATTTGCAAATGATTTTGAAAATATTTAACAAATTTTAACATCGTTGATTTTTTTTATTGAGTTGATTACGGTGATTTCTTGCCTGGGGAAGAGGTCTGAACCACGATTTGGGGGGGGATTTTTGGGACAGGGTTTTGTTAATTTTCAGAACTCGAATTTTAAGGAATTTAAGAATGAACAGAAAAGGTAAATTCAATAAATTCTAATAATTCGTTAAAATTCGGGTTCTGACAATATTATACAAGAAAAATCCGATTAATCCGAGAAATCTGCTCAAATCCCGGTTCAGAATTAGGGCGTTGCCTTCGGCCGGGCTTTCCCCGCATACGCCTGCAGGCCTTGTGCGCGGGTCGGTATCCGCTCCTAACCTAACGCTGAAACAACCGATATTACAATGAACCATCTTTTGGTTACTTTTGCGCTTAAGAGATTTCGGAAAATAAAAACTCCGAAATCCAACATCCCAAATCCGACATCAAAAAGCCATGCTCCAAATACAGGAAAACGTATCCCTCAAAAATTTTAACACCTTCGGGATTGATACCCGTGCCCGCTACTTTGTGGAAATAGCCCATGAAGATGAACTTGCCGAACTGTTTGCCGACCCGCAATGGCTGCAAACCGAACGACTGGTGCTCGGCGGCGGCAGCAATATGCTCATGGTTAATGATTTTGATGGGCTGGTAATCCGTATGAATATCCGCGGAATAGAACACCGCATCAGCCATAATGATGTGTATGTTGAAGCAGGCGGCGGCGAGGTATGGAACGACCTGGTAAATTACTGCGTTGATCACGGTTATGCCGGTATCGAAAATCTGAGCCTGATTCCCGGTTCGGTAGGGGCATCGCCTATACAAAACATAGGTGCTTACGGTGTAGAGCTTAAGGATGTGTTTCATACCTGCCGGGCTTTTGAAATAGCCACTGGTACATTTAAAGGGTTTAGTAAGGAAGATTGCAAGTTTGGCTATCGCGAGAGTGTTTTCAAAGCCGAACTGAAGGAACAGTATATTATAGTATCGGTAAAATTCCATTTATCACTCATCCCCAATATAAATATTCAGTATGGTGCAATAGGGCAGGAGCTGCAAAACAGGGGGATTGTAAATCCTACTATAAAAGAAGTATCGCAGGTAGTGGCGCACATCCGGGTATCCAAACTGCCCGATCCATCAACTATAGGCAACGCCGGCAGCTTTTTCAAAAATCCGGTGATCAGCGCCGAAGAGTTTGCAGTAATACAATCTAAATTTCCTGATGTAGTGAACTATCCCGCGGCCGATGGAGGAGTAAAATTGGCGGCCGGCTGGCTTATTGAACAGTGTGGATGGAAGGGAAAAACGGTTGGCCACACAGGAACCTGGAAGAATCAAGCCCTGGTATTAGTAAACCACGGAGGCGCTACCGGGCAGGAAGTGTATGATTTTTCGTCGCAAATCATAGACAGTGTGTACACTAAATTTGGCGTTACCCTACAACGGGAGGTTAATATTATTAGTTAAATAAGTTTATTTAAAGTGAATTTTCGTTTTTAAAAAAAAATCTTCTGAATAACATTCCTGTTACAAATGTTCCCTAAATAAGTTTGATTTTCTGATGTGAAAATTCATAACATTCTGTTTTTCAGTATTGTAATTGTTTTTAATGTGTTAAAAGTACACAATGGATAAGTTTCAATACTGATGTTTAAAAGTGGACTTTTTACTACACACTTTAGCTTAATGGCATCATGCTTGTCTAATTGTTAAC
This sequence comes from Mucilaginibacter sp. cycad4, assembly GCF_034263275.1. Lineage (NCBI taxonomy): Bacteria > Pseudomonadati > Bacteroidota > Sphingobacteriia > Sphingobacteriales > Sphingobacteriaceae > Mucilaginibacter > Mucilaginibacter sp. cycad4. Next base: position 46,681 of record NZ_CP139559.1, read on the forward strand.
ACAAAACTTTAACAAAATGACAAAGATTGAGTTTAACACCCTTGTACTACGTCAGGCGACTTCTTTAAGATCATACGCTTTACATTTCACGCACGACGCAGACGATGCTAACGACCTTGTCCAGGATACAATGTTGAAGGCCATAACTTACTACAACAAGTTTAAGGAAGGCACCAATTTAAAAGGATGGTTATATACCATCATGAAAAACACATTCATCAACAACTATCGCCGTTTTGTTAAAATGAGCACTTTCGTTACCAAGAGTGATGAAATTTCATCACCAAACCTGGTATTTAGTTCCACCAAAAACCAGGGCGAAGCCAAATTTGTTATGGATGATATTAAAAAAGCCTTAGACAGGCTGCCCGAAGATTATTATGTACCCTTCACCATGTATTTTGAAGGCCATAAATACCATGAAATTGCCGATCACCTGGATATCCCGATCGGTACCGTAAAAACCCGCATACACGTAGCACGCAAGCTGCTCAAGAAAAACCTTAAGGCATATGATAACGGCATCGCCAAACCCGTTTACGCAGAGAATTAATGTTCAATTAAACTCCATCATATATATAACAGGAAACCCGCCCCAAGAGGCGGGTTTTTTGTTTGAGGGAAGAAATGATCCCAAAAACTATTTCATTGCGAGCGCAGCGTGGCAATCGCACGGAAGCGTGGCCGCCCTGTGTAGCTACGGGATTGCTTCGTCGTTCCGCCTTATAATGACGTGATTGTAAGTTGTTGATTATTAGTGGTATTTTCGGAATTGATTTTATAACATGGGCGTTCCCGTTAGCTAACGGGCCGGGCTTTCCGTTACAAGTCCTCGCTTTGTCTTCCCACAATCCCAACCCGCGCTGTGGGCTTTACACTGCAATCCCTAACGCGCCCAACCCGCCCAACATCTCTAAAACATATTTTGCACGTCATTACGGTTTTTTCCAGGGTTTCTCTGGTGGTTCCTTGCAATGACATGGATTTTTGAAGAATGTAGGTAAGTCATTAATCTGTTAAAACTTTCATGGCCTCCGCTGCCACCACCTGCCCGGATATAATAGCGGGCGGAACGCCAGGCCCGGGCACTGTAAGCTGGCCGGTATACAACAAGTTGCTGATATGTTTTGCCCGCATGGCGGGTTTAAAAAATGCGGTTTGGGCAAGTGTGTTAGCCAATCCGTAAGCATTGCCTTTAAAAGAGTGATAGTCGGCTTTGAAATCATTAAGCGCATAACTTCGCTTCACTACAATCGAATCCCTGATATCCTGCCCAGTAATGTGAGCAAATCTGTCCATCATCAGGTTAAAATATTTTTCACGGATGGATTCATCATCGTTCAAACCAGGTGCTATGGGCATTAAAAAGAATAAATTTTCACCGCCCTCCGGAGCAACGGTGCTGTCCGTTTTTGAACTGCAGCAAACATAAAAAAGCGGATTGGTAGGCCATTGCGGTGAGGTATAGATCTCTTTGGCATGCAGCTCAAAATCCTCGTCAAAAAATAAATTATGGTGCTGTATGCCCGGCACTTTTTTGTTGGTGCCGATATAGAACAACAAACCCGATGGCGACATGGTGCGGCTACCCCAATATTTCGCGGTGTAATTACGATGAGGCTCATCAAGCAGGCGCTGGTCGACATGTTGATAGTCGGCCCCGGCAATTACCATATCGGCAGTGAATGCACCGTTATTGGTTTGGATTTTATCAACCTGTTTATCTTTTACGTTGATTTTTTTAACCTCGGTATCCAATTTAATTTCAACCCCGAGTTCGGTAGCCAGGCTTACCATAGCCTTTACAATCTCATTCATACCACCCATAGGGTACCAGGTGCCAAGGGACAGATCTGCATAATTCATCATGCTGTACATGGCCGGGGTATTTTGAGGGGTAGCACCTAAAAACAATACCGGGAACTCCAACATTTTAATTAGTTTGGGGTTTTTAAAATATTTGCGTACATGACTGCTTATGCTGGTCAACAGTTGAATACTGAAGCTTTTTTTGATGAGATTGAAATCAATAAACTCAGTAATGGAGTGGGAGGGACGGAAAACATATTCGCCCATGCCTACTTTGTATTTATACGCCGCCTGGGCTAAAAAATTGCGTAATGCTTTACTGCTGCCGGGTTCCGTGTGCTCAAACAGGGCTTCAAGCTCAGCCATATCTGCGGGGACATCAAACATTTCGTTTTTGCTGTAATAAACACGGTAGCCGGGATCCAGTCTTTTAAGCCGGTAATAATTGGACGGTTTTTTGCCGAACAGTGCAAAAAAGTTTTCAAATACATCAGGCATCCAGTACCAGCTTGGCCCCATATCAAACCTGAAACTATCCTGCTCCCAGACCCTGGCACGGCCACCGGGCTGGTCATTTTTTTCCAGTATAGTAACTTTATAGCCTTCTTTAGCCAAAACACAGGCTGCCGATAAGCCAGCAAAGCCCGAACCAATAACAATAATATGCTTGCTGCTGCTCATGTTTAATGTGAAGCCCAAGGTAAGCAAATTGTTTTAGGCCTATTAAAAAACAATACCGCTTTGAATTTGTACTTTTGAAAAAATGACCACGCGAGTGCCGATGATGAACCTGTACGATGAAACTTGTTTTGAATGCAGTAAACTGATAACAAAAAAATACAGCACTTCTTTTAGTCTCGGCATTAAAACTTTTGATAAAAGCTTTCGGTATCCCATTTATGCTATCTACGGCTTTGTACGTTACGCCGATGAAATTGTAGATACCTTTCATGGGTACAACCAACAGCAACTGATGAGCAGGTTTGAGGAGGAGACTTTCAAGGCTATTAAAGAAAGGATCAGTACTAATCCTGTGATCCATTCTTTTCAACAGGTAGTTAACCGGTATGGTATTGATCATGAGCTTATCAGGGCTTTTCTAAGATCAATGGAAATGGACCTGGATAATAAAGCTTATGATAAGGATAGCTATCAAACTTATATTTATGGTTCGGCAGAGGTTATCGGCATGATGTGCCTGCGTGTTTTTACCAATGATGATGCCCTGTACCAGGCCCTTATACCTAAGGCCAGAAGCCTGGGGGCGGCTTTTCAAAAGATCAATTTTTTGCGGGATGTTAAGGCTGATTATACCGAACGTGGGCGCACATATTTTCCGGGGATCGATTTCAATAATTTTACCGAGCGGGATAAGCTTGCCATTGAGGCGGAAATTAAACACGATTTTGATGAAGCCTTTGAGGGAATAAAGCGTCTGCCCGTTGGCACCAGGCTTGGGGTTTATATTGCGTATATTTACTACCTGCAGCTGTTTAAGAAAATAAGCTATACCCCGGCTAATGTAATATTGCAAAAGCGCATCCGGGTTTCTGATGCCCGTAAAATGAGTTTGTATGTCAAAGCTGTTCTGCAGCAAAAACTAAATGTTATTTAATGTTCAGGAAGATATTTTTTATAGCCAGTATATTGACAGTTGTATTCAAGTCGCAAACGGCTAATGCCGAAGAACCTAATCTTAAAGTACTGCGTAAGCAAATGCTTATTGCTATTGATAAAGGCAAAACCACCGATTCGTTATATAATAGTCTTAATGGTATCAAAGAAAAGAGCGGTATAGTGAATGGTTTCATAGGTGGCCTGCTTGCCTTAAAAGCCAAACATGCCTGGAACCCATATTTAAAATTGAAATATCTTAACAGATCGGAAAAGATATTTAAGCAGGCATTAATTGATGATCCGCATAATATCGAGATCAGGTTTATGCGCTTTTCTGTCGAACACAATGTGCCTTCCATTTTAGGTTTTAATAAAGACCTCGCCGCGGATACTGATGATATTATAGTCCAACTGGATAAAAAGAATTATGGCTCGGCTGATAAGGAATTGACCATCCAGATTATTAAATTCCTCCTTCATTCTAAAAGATGCACATCTGCCCAAAGCCAGGCGCTCAATAAACACTTAACCGAACTTACGTGAGATACACCTATTTACTGATCAATCTGCTAACGGTATTTTTTCCCGTTGTGCTTTCGTTTGATAAAAGGGTGCAGTTTTATAAAAGCTGGAAATTTATATGGCCCGGCATAGCCGTTACCGGTTTGTTTTTTTTGTTTTGGGACATACTTTTTACAATCAGGGGTGTTTGGTTGTTCAATCCGTCATATATCATAGGTGTTAAGTTTTTTGGTTTGCCCTTAGAGGAAATACTCTTCTTTTTAACGGTGCCGTTTGCCTGTATATTTATTTACGCCTGCCTTAATCACTATGTTAAATGGCTGATGCCTTTCAGGCTTACCAGTATTATAAGCAGTATGGTAATATTGCTGAGCATCCTAATGCTGATATTTTATCATGACCGGCTTTACACCGCGGTTACTTTTGGTTTATTATTACTGCTGGTAGTGCTGATTCAATATGTTTTTAAGGCCGATTGGCTTAATCGTTATTACCTGGCCTATATTGTGGCACTTTTGCCGTTTTATATAGTAAACGGCATATTAACCTCCATACCAATTGTGTTGTACAACAATGCCGAAAACCTGGGAAAGCGGGTTGGCACTATTCCGTTTGAGGATCATTTTTACCTGATGGCTTTACTGCTCATGAACATTGGTTTCTTTGAATATTTTAAACAACGGAAATTAAGCCGATGAGCGAGCTGCCGACATACACTAAATCGCAACTGGCCTTACGCAATGGTCAGGATAAGCCCCAGATCTGGGTGGCTTATAAAGGTGATATTTATGATGTAACCGAAAGCCGGTTATGGCGAAACGGGAAACATTATGAACACTGGGCCGGGCAGGATTTGACAGATGAACTTGCCGGCGCACCACATACCGAAACCGTATTTGAGAGATTTGTAAAGGTAGGTCGCCTAACCCCGGCCCTCTCCTTTGGGGAGGGAGGGAAGGGTTGATATGTTTTCTTCAACAAAATGCCGGTAAATCATTTTTGAACAGTTTCTGAAAGGTGACGCCCTTTCTGTCACTCCTGTGTCATTTAATGCGTTGATTGGGATAGTATATTCTGTATTAAATCATGTAAATATATTGTTACGTGGGTGTTTTTTACCAAAAAACATGATAAAAACAAGGTATTCTCCTTCCTTGTAAGCTTATTTCAACGGGCCATGTATGGTATTATTTACCGTTGTAAAAGGGGATTTTAAGGACCGGTAAGCTGTAGTTCTTCTTTTAAATTTCTCGTGGCAGTTAATTTTATTGTGTTTTGATTTACAAGAGCTTATAAAGCAAATTAGGAAAATGCCTCGCGCATTTTCCTAATTTATAATTAACAATATTAACTGACTTATTACCGGCCGGATCTAACGGCCATATGGTATTAACGATAGCAAAGGTAATTTCTTGTTGATTATTTCCTAAAACCTTCACTGTGGTTAAAAAAATTCATGTAAAAGAAATATTACATTTATTATTTGTTTTATTTTATCGTTGGCTATTAAGTTTGCTTCCTTAACTATTAGCTAAATTTTTTCTATGAAAAAACGACTACTACTAATTTTGTGCAGTTTCGTATTTGCTGTAACACAGCTTTTTGCGCAAAATCACACTGTTACCGGTACGGTAACAGCCAGGGAGGACGGTCTTCCTCTGCCGGGTGTATCGGTGAAGATAAAAGGGACAACTACCGGTACCCAAACTACCGTCGACGGTAAATTCTCACTTAACGTTCCTAACAACGCAGTTTTATCATTCAGCTTTATTGGCTATGCTACGCAGGATGTCCCTGTTGGCGGTTCTACAAACCTTAAAGTGATTTTAGAGGCATCAAGCCGCGGTCTTAATGAGGTAATTGTAACCGCCTTAGGTATCACCAGGCAACAAAAATCACTGGGTTACGCTGCTCAGCAGATAAAAGGCGATGACCTTACAGTTACCAAACAATCCGACCTTAACACCGCCCTTGCAGGTAAAATTGCAGGTGTACAGGTATTAGGTGGTTCGGGTGCAAAATTCGGTACATCAACTATCCGCATCCGTGGTATCAATTCATTGTCGGGTGGTAACCCTATTTACGTGGTAAATGGTGTGGTTACTGATCCTAACGCGGTAAATAATGATGATATCGAAACTATGTCGGTGTTAAAAGGCCCTGCTGCAACTGCCCTGTATGGTCAGCGTGCATCTGAAGGTGCAGTTGTTATTACGCTTAAGAAAGGCTCAAACAAAGGGGTTGGTGTTTCTTTTAACCAGTCAACATCTTTTGAGAAAGTTTACCAGCTGCCTGAATATCAAAATGAATACGGTGGCGGTACCAGCACAACCTGGAAAACCTATACTTATGACCCTGCTAATGGTTCACCCGCATCATTTGCCAAGTTTAATGGTGTGAAAATTTACGATTACGGAGTTGACGAAAGTTGGGGGCCTAAGTTGGATGGTACAATGTACGCTCCATGGTATTTCTGGGATCCCACAAATCCAGACTTTGGCAAGTTAAAACCATTTGTTGCACAGCCAAACAACGTACGCGACTTTTACCGTACAGGTGTTACTTACAACACAAATGCTGCATTTTCAAAAGCTGCAGATGATTACAACTTCAGGGTATCGTACACGAACATTGACCGTACTGGTATTACGCCTAACAGCGATCAGAAACGTAACAACGTTGGTTTAAACGGCGAGCTTAAATTAACCAAGAAATTTACTGTAAGCGCTAACGCTAACTTTTCGCAAATTAATTCAAACAATATACCTGCCGAAGGTTACGGTACGCAAACTGCTGGTTCATTCAGCCAGTGGTTTCACAGGGATATCGAGATCGATAAACTTAAGAACTACCGGAGAGCCGATGGTACTTACACTTCATGGAATATCATAAGCCCTGATAACCTGGCGCCACACTATTGGGACAACCCATATACCGAGGCTTATGTTAATACTTCAAAGTCAAACAGCAACCGTATTTATGGTAACATCACTGCATCGTACCAGTTTACTAAAGACCTTTCGTTGTCATTAATTGCACGGGAAGATCTTTTAAACCGTGATGACAATGCACAAGTAGGTTCAGGTACTATCAATGTTGATTCATATTCACAAAGCCAGTATACCTACAAGGAAAATAATTATGTAGCTAACTTGTCATATAGCCATAATTTCAAAGATCTGTCTGTAAAAGCCGGTTTGTATGCCGAAACAAGGCAAGACAGGTACCGTTACACCAGCGGTGGTACCAATGGCGGTTTGGCCGTGCCTGATCTGTACACTTTGAGCAACTCTATTGATGCTCCTTCATCATTCAGTTACAATGCATTATCACGCGTAAACAGCTACTACGGTTATACATCATTTGGTTACAAGGATTTCCTATACCTTGATTTTAACGCACGTAATGATATTTCATCAACTTTGCCGGTTAACAACAACTCATACTGGTACGGTGGTTTATCAGGTTCATTTGTATTTACCGAGCTGATGGCTAAAAATGATTGGTTAACTTTTGGTAAGTTAAGGTTATCAGCAGCCAAATTAGGTTCAGATACACAACCTTACCAGGTTTATCAAACCTACAACCTGAGTACTACACCTTATGGCGGTAATCCGGTACAAACCGTGCCCAATACCTTGCCAAACCAAACGCTGAAACCAACATTATCAACAGCGTATGAAATAGGTACCGAGTTACACTTTATTAAAGACAGGATTAAATTTGACTTTAACTACTATACCCGTAACGCTAAAGACCAGATATTGCCTTTACCGGTAAATGGTACTTCAGGTTATTCAACAGCAGTAGTTAATGCCGGTGAGATTAAAAACCACGGTATTGAAATAAGCCTTGGCGGCACACCGATAAAATCAAAAGATTTTACCTGGAATGCTGACTTTAATATCTCATTTAACCGTAATAAAGTTGTTTCAATATATCCCGGTATCAATAGCTTACAAGTATCTCCTGATGGTTTGGGCGGATATGGCTTATCTGGTGGTAACCAGGCAGCCGGTTCAAGAGGTTTCGGTTTCGTAGGATCGCCAAGCTTTGGTATCAATGGGGTGGTTGGCAGTTCATATGGTCAGATCATCGGTTCGGGTTTTACCCGCGATACAAAAGGGAATATTGTTGTTGATGAAAACGGCTACCCTATCGTAAATAATACTGTTAATCTGGGCAGTATGCTACCAAGTTATACAGGTGGTTTTACTAATACGTTTAACTACAAAAACTTTATACTTGCATTTTCTCTTGACTTTCAAAAAGGCGGTACGTTTGTTTCAGTTACCCAACAAAATCTTAACGGATCAGGCTTAGGCATTCAAACTGTTGGCCCTAATGCTAAAGGTAATCCAAAACGTGATGCTGTATCTGCAGGTGGCGGTACACTGTTTGCCGGTGTTCACGAAGATGGTACTCCCAACACTACTTATGTAAACACCCGTCAGTTATATGAATCAGTTTTAAGCCAGATCTGGGAGAACTACACTTTTGATGCATCATACGTTAAACTACGTGAGGTTAGCATAGGTTATTCCTTCTCTAAAAAGGTGCTGGGCAGGTTGCCGTTCCAAACAGCATATTTTGGTATCACTACGCAAAATCCCTGGATGATTTACTCTAAACTAAAAGGTGTTGATCCTTCGCAGTTGCAAACATCTTTTTATGAAGGTGGCCAGTTGCCAAACACCCGTAACATCGGATTTAACCTAAAGGTAACGTTCTAAAAAAAGCTCTCACAAATTATGAAAAAGTCATATATTAAATATATAGCAGGGGCATTTATCTTTGTTGCAGCATCATGTAAAACTGGTGGCGACATAAATGTTAACCCCAATCAATCGCCCAATGTACAAACAGGTTATATGTTAACCAGTGCAATACAGTTTTTAGGGGGAATAAACGGTGCCGGCGCAACAACCAATATTAACTCGTTTGCCGGCGAATTGTATTCACAATACATTTCGGAAACCTATTACACCAACGAGTCGCAGTTTGCTTTAAAGCAGTATGATTACCAAACGTACTATACAGGTCCGTTGCTTGATCTGAAAACAATAATCAGTAACAATACTGACCCTGCTAAGAAAAACCTGGCATCAACCACCAAGTTTGGAACCAACAATGATCAGATAGCCTCCGCAAGGATCCTTTCGGCGTTTATTTATTTAACCATGACCGATAGGTGGGGAGATATTCCTTATACACAGGCTTTGAGTGGAGCAAGTAACTTTTCACCGGCTTTTGATGCGCAAAAAGATATATATACCGCATTAATGAAAGAACTGGACGAGGCACAAGCCCAACTGGGTACTACTAATTCGTTAACGGGTGATATTTTATTTAACGGTAATAATGTCCGCTGGAAACACTGGGCCAATTCGTTACACGCTATAATGGCGCTGAGGCTTTCAAAAGTTGACCCTGCTACCGGCAAAACCGAGTTTGCCAAAGCTGTTGCAGGTGGCCTGATGACGTCAAATGATGATAATGCTACCTATAAATATAGCAGCGCACAAACTAATGAGAATCCATACTTTACTAATTACCGTAACCGGTATGATTATGCTGTTAGCTCATTGCTGGTAACTACCCTGAAAGGGCTTAATGATCCAAGGCTTGCTGTTTATGCTGCTCCAACTGCATCTAACACCATTGTTGGATTACCTTACGGCACTTATGGCGACGCATTAGGTAATTATAGCGCAGGCACAAGAGATGCTCCGGGTAATATTTCATTGATAGGTACAGCATTATCTGATGCCAGTTCATCATCTGTGTGGACTTCATACGCCCAGGTACTGTTTATGCAAGCCGAAGCCGCTCATCTTAACTGGATAGCCGGTGGTGATGGCGCTGCTGCTGATTTCTATAACAAAGGTGTAACTGCATCATTAGAGCAAAATGGTATCAGTTCGGCTGATGTGGCAACTTACCTTGGCCAGGCGTCGGTTAAATTTAATGCCAGTACTGCTTTAGATCAGATCTTAACTCAAAAATGGATAGCTAACTTCCTTGGCGACGGATGGGAGTCATGGGCCGAATATCGTCGTACAGGTTTACCTAAACTGCTTGATCCGGTTCCGGGTTCATTAAGCCCTGGCCAAAGAATCCCACGCAGACAGCAATACCCTCAAACCGAACACGATCTTAACCTGACCAATTACAATGCTGTAATTGCACGCCAGGGCGCTGATGCGCTTAATACAAGGGTATACTGGGATAAACAATAATTTATATTTGATGATCCTTAATATATTTAACAAAGGCTGCCATTTGGCGGCCTTTGTTGTTATAGTTGCCTGGTCCCTGACGGTAAAGATTTGTACAAGCTATGTGGTAGGGGCTTAACAAAGTTTAACTTTTTTAACTCATTATTCTTTTGGATACACGGTATATTTATCCATGAAAAAACCTTACCTCATCATAATTTTACTAACCCTTGCAACTTTAAACAAAAGCTACAGTAGCTGTTTAGTTTCAAAAACTGATACGGGGAAATGTTTTTTGGTAACTGGAGGATATCATAATTCAGGATGTCTCTCAATTAAAAGGATCAATATTGTCAAAACAAGCGCCGACTTACGGCGGAAACAATTTTTTGTTAAATATGAACAAATACGTGATAGCCGCAGAGACTCGGGCTTTGTCAACGCGAAACTGATCCGTACAGGGTGGGGTGACGGAATTTTTGCCACAAGGCCCGGTTTTTACCGCCATGATCTTGCAAGTGCGGTTCCCGCAGGGGTTATTGCGCTTTCGCCTGCCGATAGAAAGAATTTTAAAATAAGTATCAACCAGGATTCTGTCAAGCAAATGAAGGATACCATATGCTATGCCGCAGGTAAGATACACAGGTGTCTTTATGCGATAGTGCCCGTAATACTAAGCAACCAATCGGATGATACCTTAAAGTATATCAATATGTCATGTTCATGGCTTGATGCTTTTACAACCGATGTAGAAAGTATAAAATTGTTACCATCGGCTGTAATGGAAGAGTGCTGGAAGAATAGTCCTGCTATTTATATGATTGCTCCTCATCAACGGATAACGTTTTTTATACCGGTGTATTTTTTAACTGATATGGGTAAAAACAAGTTGTTTGTATCAAAAGCTTTTAAAATAGGAATGAGTTTATTCAAATATATTGAAGGGACACAGTTTCCTTTCGATATATTGGGGCTAACACTTCGGCGGGAAAAGGATATTATTTTATGGAGTGATGACATTGTTGCCCTATAATCCATATCTTCAAATGCAGATAACGTCGTTAAGCTTTGATGCGATGATAAGAATTGATAAAATCATTATTTATTGAATTTTTGGTTCTGTACCATTGTGTCTTGTATTATTTGTTAGTTATAACATTATGTTTGGGCCTTCCGTTAGGGAGAGTATTATTCAAAGGGATTTATTGGAAACGATTAACGGTGTGGTGGATACCTTATATAATGATAAAGCTAATCACAATATAAGAACAGCTATTTTAACAAATAAAACAAAGTATCAAATTGAATCTGAATGGGAGAATAAAATTGAAATGGGTGATTCATTATTTAAAGCGAAAGGATCTTTTTTATTAGAGATGTATAAAAGGAATGGCCAGAAAGTAATTCTGGATTACAAGTCAACTATTCCTTCTCAATAAAAATCGGATAGTTTTAGGGAAGTCATTGTCCCTACAAGTAAATTGTTCTGAACGTTGATGTAATTGCTACCCAATCAGTACGGTCCTCAAAAACAAAAATAATTCCACGCTCTCTCTTTGATATTCAAAACATTGTGATTATCTTTGCCCTCCCTTGAAAGGAGGTATTTTAGGAATTATGATCATTATTAACGTAAAAGACGGCGAATCATTAGACAAAGCATTGAAACGCTTCAAAAAGAAATTCGAAAAAACAGGTGTTTTAAGAGAACTACGCAGTCGTCAGGCTTTCGAAAAAAAATCTGTAACCCGTCGTCATGTTGTTAAACATGCTATCTACAAACAGACTTTGAACCAGGAAACTGTTTAATTCTTTTTTTGTTGAAAAGAATTAATTAATTTCTTGACACTATATTAAAACTATTTGTACATTCATCATCCCGGATGTATAAATAGTTTTTTATGTTTTTAGCGCGTTTTATCCAATACATCAAGTACGAAAAGCGGTATTCAGTCCACACTGTTTCCGCATATCAGTCTGATCTGGATCAGTTCATGCGCTTTTTAAACAACCCCGGCGGTGCCGATCCCGCACCCGAGCCGGTTATTACCCATCCATCGCAGGTAAGCTATCATGACATCCGTAACTGGATGGTTGAGCTTATTAACCAAAAACTTACAGGCCGTTCGGTTAATCGCAAAATGGCCACGCTGCGCAAATACTTTAAATTCTTATTGCAGGAAGGTATTGTTGAAACTAACCCGGTATCCAGGGTGCGGTCGCAAAAAGTTGCTAAAACGCTGCCAGTAGTAGTTGAAGATGCGCGCCTCACAAAAATGTTAGATAGTGATGACATTTTTACAAACGATTTTCCGGGCCGGCGCGATAAGCTTGTTATTGAGCTGTTGTTCGGTACGGGTATACGCCTTGCCGAACTGTTAGGTATTAAAGAACAGGATATTAGCTTTGACAGGGGAGTGGTAAAAGTATTGGGCAAGCGCAACAAGGAACGCATCATCCCTATTAATAATGAACTGAAGATCCTGCTGCCCGAATATCTGGAGTTAAAGAAAAATCAAAATTTTGATAACAATTCCTTCACATTAATCGTTACAAATAAAGGAGCCGATGCTTATCCGAAATTGATTTATTTAATAGTGCAGAAATACCTCTCCAACATATCAACTCAAAATAAACGGAGCCCTCATGTGCTCAGGCACACGTTTGCAACCACCATGCTAAATAACGGGGCCGATTTAAATTCAATTAAAGAACTTTTGGGCCACGCTAACCTCAGCGCAACCCAAATTTACACGCACAATTCAGTTGAAAGACTAAAATCTATTTATAAACTCGCCCATCCAAAGGCTTAAAAAGGAGGAAACATGAAAATTACAGTGCAGTCAATTCATTTCACCGCAGACAAGAAACTTTTAGATTTTATTCAGAAGAAAACGGATAAGCTTGATACGTTTTATGACCATATTATTAGCGGTGAAGTTTACTTAAAGCTTGAGAATGTGGAAGATGAATGTAATAAGATAACGGAGATCAAATTGTTATTACCCGGCAACCAGATATTTGCCAAAGAGAAGTGTAAGAGTTTTGAGGAAGCTACCGACCTGGCTGTTGAAAGCCTGAGGAAGCAAATTGAAAAGCATAAACAAAAGAAAGCCCTTGCTGATGCTACAGCCAAAAAAGCTGTTTTAACGGCAGCAGAGGAGGGTTTTTAATATTATAAAAAGGCTTATTTTAAGCCCAAATCGGCAGGTTTTTAGCCTGCCGATTTTTTTTGATAAAAAATTTTGACGTGGCGTTATTTTTTGTAGATTTGCAGTCCCTTTCGGGGAGGTATTTAACGCCTCGAAAAAAAGTTGAAATAGTTCTTTAAAATATCAAAAAGCTTATTACTTTTGCGCTCCGTTATCGAAAGCCACTTAAGGTTTAGGTAATGTAAAGGCAAGATAAATATAAGCCTCCTTAGCTCAGCTGGTAGAGCAACTGACTTGTAATCAGTAGGTCATTGGTTCGATCCCGATAGGAGGCTCAGTTTTTTTCGGATTGAGGTATTTAGCTTCAATTTTGGATATCGCAAATCCGGAAACAACTACCGGGGGGATACCAGAGCGGTCAAATGGGACGGACTGTAAATCCGTTGCTTCGGCTACGAAGGTTCGAATCCTTCTCCCCCCACTTATTTGAATGAGTGATTTGATGAGTTAGTGATTTAGTGAATGCTAAAATCACCAATTCACTAAATCACTCATTCATTAATTAATAAGCGGAAGTAGCTCAGTTGGTAGAGCGATAGCCTTCCAAGCTATAGGTCGCGAGTTCGAACCTCGTCTTCCGCTCGGTTGGTTCATTAGTCGGTTAGTTCACTTGTTCATTAGTGGCAGCTGCAAAGACCAATGAACTAATAAACGGGTGAACCAATGAACAAAAAATTAGCCGACGTAGCTCAGGGGTAGAGCACTTCCTTGGTAAGGAAGAGGTCATGGGTTCAAATCCCATTGTTGGCTCAGTGTTATAAAACATACATTAAAGTTAAAATTAACCTACAAAAATAATTTATAGATCATGGCAAAAGAAAAGTTTGACCGCAGTAAGCCGCACTTAAACATCGGTACAATCGGTCACGTTGACCACGGTAAAACAACCCTTACCGCAGCTATTACTAAAGTTTTGGCTGATGCAGGTTTATCAGAAGCTCGTTCATTTGATTCAATTGACTCGGCTCCTGAAGAAAAAGAACGTGGTATTACCATCAACACTGCCCACGTTGAATATTCAACAGCTAACCGTCACTATGCACACGTTGACTGTCCAGGTCACGCGGATTATGTGAAGAACATGGTTACTGGTGCTGCTCAGATGGACGGTGCAATCATTGTAGTTGCTGCAACTGATGGTCCGATGCCACAAACCCGCGAACACATCCTGTTAGCTCGTCAGGTAGGTGTACCTGCACTTGTTGTTTTCATGAACAAAGTTGACATGGTTGATGATCCGGAATTATTAGAATTAGTAGAAATGGAAGTTCGTGAATTATTGTCATTCTACGAATTCCCAGGTGATGATATCCCAGTTATCCAGGGTTCTGCATTAGGTGGTCTTAACGGCGATCCTACCTGGGTTGGTAAAATCATGGAGTTGATGGATGCTGTAGATAGCTACATCCCTATCCCTCCACGTTTAACAGATCTTCCTTTCTTAATGCCTGTTGAAGACGTATTCTCAATCACTGGTCGTGGTACTGTTGCTACCGGTCGTATTGAGCGTGGTGTAATCAACTCAGGTGAGCAAGTTGACATCCTTGGTATGGGTGCTGAAAACTTGAAATCAACTGTAACTGGTGTTGAGATGTTCCGTAAGATCCTTGATCGCGGTGAAGCTGGTGACAACGTAGGTTTATTGTTACGTGGTATTGAGAAAACTGATATCCGTCGTGGTATGGTTATCTGCAAACCAGGTTCAGTAACTCCTCACACCGATTTCAAAGCAGAAGTTTACGTATTATCAAAAGCAGAAGGTGGCCGTCACACTCCATTCTTCAACAAATACCGTCCACAATTCTATTTCCGTACCACTGACGTTACTGGTGAGATTTCATTAGAACCAGGTGTAGAAATGGTTATGCCGGGTGATAACGTTACAATCACTGTAAAGTTGATCAACGCTATCGCAATGGAAAAAGGCTTACGTTTCGCTATCCGTGAAGGTGGTCGTACCGTAGGTGCTGGTCAGGTAACTGAAATCTTGAAATAATAATATTTCAATAAAAAGGTTAATTTGAAAACATAAGTTTAGCCTTCAACGGCAAACTTATGTTTTCTTATTATAAATAACACACGGGAATAGTTCAACGGTAGAATAGAGGTCTCCAAAACCTTTGATCAGGGTTCGAATCCTTGTTCCCGTGCTTAAGCACAATATAAAAATGGCAGGCGTAGCTGAATATATTAAAGAGTCATACATCGAGTTAACCGAAAAGGTTACCTGGCCTACATGGCGCGAGCTGCAAAGCAGCGCTGTTTTGGTATTGGTTGCCGCTATAATTATTGCGCTGGTTATCTTAGGTATGGACCAGATCATTAATTATTTGCTTAAACTGTTTTACACATCACTAACATAATATCAGGGAGACGGAGATGAGTGATCAATTGAAATGGTATGTAGTTAGGGCTATTAGTGGTAAGGAAAAAAAAGTTAAACAATATATAGATGCCGAAATTAGCCGTTTGGGCATTAGTCATTTGGTACCACAGGTATTAATACCTACCGAAAAGTATTACCAGATGCGCGATGGAAAGAAGATAGCTAAAGAGCGTAACTACTTTCCGGGCTATGTGCTTATGGAGGCCGTTTTAGATGGTGAAACCGAGCACATCATAAAAAATATAAACAGCGTTATAGGTTTCCTGGGTGATAAGGCCGGAAATGCTATCCCGCTTCGCCAGGCAGAAGTTAACCGTATTTTAGGTAAGGTTGACGAAATGAGTACGCAGGGCGAAACCATGAACGTACCTTATTATGTTGGCGAGGCCGTTAAAGTTATGGACGGGCCTTTCAACGGTTTCAGCGGCGTTATCGAAGAAGTTAACGAAGAAAAAAAGAAACTGAAAGTAATGGTAAAGATATTCGGGCGCCGTACGCCGCTTGAGTTGAATTACATGCAGGTAGAAAAAGAGTAGTTTGGTAGATGGTGAGTGGTTGATTAAGTAATTAGTTAACTGCCGGCATTAATCCAAACATTAATAAAATATAATAGAGTATTGAAATGTGTAAATGAGGCAGCTACTCACCAATCACAAAATCAACCACTCACTAAAACCTTAAATGTTACTTAGCTTCCACTTACTAACATTGAGTTTATAATTAAAGTAAATTAAAATGGCAAAAGAGATCGGTGCAATGGTTAAGCTGCAAGTTAAAGGCGGCGCCGCAAACCCATCACCACCAATTGGCCCGGCATTGGGTGCAAAAGGTGTGAACATCATGGAGTTTTGCAAACAATTTAATGCACGCACCCAGGACAAAGCTGGAAAAGTATTGCCTGTTTTGATTACTGTTTATGTTGACAAATCATTCGAATTTATCATCAAAACCCCTCCCGTTGCTATCCAGTTATTGGAAGCTACCGGTTTAAAGAGTGGTTCTGCTGAGCCTAACCGTAAAAAAGTTGCCAGTGTTAACTGGGACCAGGTTGAGACTATAGCAAAAGATAAAATGGTTGACTTGAATGCATTCACAGTTGAATCGGCCATGAAAATGGTGGCAGGTACTGCCCGCAGCATGGGAATTACCGTATCAGGTACAGCTCCCTGGAATTAATTAATTTATACAAATCAGTTTAAAGACAGTGGCAAGATTAACAAAAAATCAAAAAGTGGCACTCTCCAAAATTGAGGCAAACAAATCGTACACATTAGAAGCTGCATCGGCTTTGGTAAAGGAATTAACCCTTACTAAGTTTGATTCATCAGTTGATATAGACGTTCGTTTAGGTGTTGACCCGCGTAAAGCCAATCAAATGGTACGTGGTATTGCAACATTACCTCATGGAACCGGTAAAACTGTGCGTGTATTAGTGCTTTGTACTCCTGATAAGGAACAAGAAGCTAAAGATGCAGGTGCAGATTACGTAGGTTTGGATGATTATATTGCCAAGATTGAAGGCGGATGGACTGATGTTGATATTATCATCACTATGCCAAGTGTGATGGCTAAAGTTGGTCGTTTGGGTCGTATTTTAGGCCCGCGTAACTTGATGCCAAACCCTAAATCAGGTACAGTTACCCCAGAAGTTGGTAAAGCTGTAACTGAGGTAAAAGGTGGTAAAATCGATTTCAAGGTTGATAAAACCGGTATCATCCACACTTCAATAGGAAAAGCATCTTTCTCTGCAGATAAAATTTATGAGAATGCATTAGAAGTATTGCAAACAATCTCTAAATTAAAACCTTCTGCAGCAAAAGGAACATATTTCAAGAGTATTCATATCTCTTCAACTATGTCGCCTGGAATTACAGTTGAAACTAAATCAGTAGCGGGGATCTAATCATGAATAAAGAAGAAAAATACGACCTTGTTGTAGCCCTAACTGAGCAAATCAAAGAGTATGGTAATTTTTATATCACTGATACCTCTGATTTAACTGTAGCCAAGATCAACAACATCCGCCGTAAATGTTTCGAAAACGACATTACGATGCAGGTAACCAAAAATAGCTTGATCAAAAAAGCTATGGAAGCTGCAGGCGGCGATTTTAGCCCGATATATGATGTATTAAAAGGTTCATCATCAATCCTTTTCTCAAAATCAGCAACTGCTCCGGCAAAGTTGATTAAACAATTGAGAAAAACAGGTGAAAAACCAATTTTAAAAGCAGCTTATATTGATTCGGCAGTATTTATCGGTGATAACCAGTTAGATACTTTAACCAAACTGAAATCAAAAGAACAACTGATCGGCGAGATAGTTGGCTTACTACAATCACCTGCCAAAAACGTACTTTCTGCACTACAATCAGGCGGAACTACAATTGCAGGCCTTGTAAAAACATTACAGGAAAGAGGTTAACGAACGCCTCACAAAGGTTCGACAATAACAAACAAAAAGCATTAAAAGTAAAAATTTAAATAAAATGGCGGATTTAAAAGCGTTTGCTGAACAGTTGGTAAACTTAACAGTAAAAGAAGTAAACGAATTAGCTCAAATATTAAAAGATGAGTATGGTATTGAGCCTGCTGCTGCTGCTGTAGCAGTTGCTGCTCCTGCTGCTGACGGTGGCGATGCTGCTCCAGCTGCTGCTGAGCAAACTGCATTTGACGTTATCCTGAAAGAAGCTGGTGGCGCTAAATTAGCAGTTGTTAAATTAGTAAAAGACTTAACTGGCCTTGGTTTGAAAGAAGCTAAAGATCTTGTTGACGGTGCACCAAAAGAACTTAAAACTGGTGTAACTAAAGAAGAAGCTGAATCTTTGAAAAAACAATTAGAAGAAGCCGGAGCAGTAGTTGAGGTTAAGTAATTTAACCTACTGAAATATAGCATCAAGACTCCGACCATAAACGGTCGGGGTCTATTGCTGTTTATAAAGGTTTGGAGTGTAGATATCCGATAGGAGATGGTAGATATGAGATTTAAGATATGAGATTTTTGCCGCTTGCGTTAGCGGTATCTGTCTGAATCGTATTTCTGTTCTCAAATCCAATGCTCATGTCTCAAAATCCTAAATCTCACATCTATCAAAGTTTATTAATAAACTAAAATTTAAATACCTTGGCAAACAATAATAATCAAAGAGTAAACTTTGCAACCAGCAGAAAGGTACTTGATTACCCTGATTTTCTGGATGTTCAGTTACAATCTTTCCAGGAATTTTTTCAATTGGAAACCACTTCCGACAACCGTTACAAAGAAGGGCTGTTTAAAGTGTTTGCCGAAAACTTTCCTATTTCAGATTCAAGAAACATCTTTGTCCTGGAGTTTCTTGACTACTTTATTGATCCGCCACGTTATGATATACAAGAGTGTATTGAACGCGGATTAACTTACAGCGTACCATTAAAAGCCAAGCTTCGCCTGTCATGTAATGATGAGGAGCACGAAGATTTTGAGACAATTGTACAGGACGTATACCTGGGTACTATCCCATACATGACGCCAAAAGGTACATTTGTTATTAATGGTGCCGAGCGTGTAATTGTATCACAGTTACACCGTTCGCCAGGTGTGTTCTTTGGTCAGAGCCGCCATACCAACGGTACAAAATTATACTCGGCCCGTGTTATTCCTTTCAAAGGTTCATGGATTGAGTTTGCTACAGACGTTAACAACGTGATGTACGCTTACATTGACCGTAAAAAGAAATTCCCGGTTACTACGTTACTTCGTGCCATTGGTTATGACTCTGATAAGGATATATTAGAGTTATTTGAACTGGCCGACGAGGTTAAAGTAAGCAAATCAGGCCTTAAGAAATATATTGGCCGTAAGCTTGCTGCAAGGGTACTTAAAACATGGATCGAAGACTTTGTGGATGAAGATACCGGTGAGGTAGTTTCTATCCCTCGTAATGAGATCATCCTTGAGCGTGAAACCTTACTGGAAGACGACCATATTGATATGATCATCGACTCTGGTGTTAAAACCATCATTCTTAACAAGGAAGATGCTTCAACCAGCGGTGATTATACTATTATATACAATACCTTACAGAAAGATACTTCCAACTCTGAGAAGGAAGCGGTTGAGCATATCTACCGTCAGTTACGTAACGCTGAACCACCTGATGAAGAAACAGCACGTGGTATCATCGATCGTTTATTCTTTTCAGATAAAAGATATGACCTGGGCGATGTGGGCCGCTACCGCATCAACCGTAAATTAAAACTGAGCACTTCGGAAGAAACTAAAGTTTTAACCAAGCAGGATATCATAGCGATTGTTAAATACCTGATCAAATTAATCAACTCAAAAGCTGAGGTGGATGATATCGATCACTTGTCAAACCGTCGTGTACGTACCGTTGGTGAGCAGCTTTACGCCCAGTTTGGCGTAGGTTTGGCACGTATGGCCCGTACCATCCGTGAGCGTATGAACATTCGTGACAACGAGGTGTTCACACCAACCGACCTGATCAACGCGCGTACATTATCATCTGTGATCAACTCGTTCTTCGGAACAAACCAGTTATCACAGTTCATGGACCAAACCAATCCACTGGCAGAGATCACGCACAAGCGTCGTCTGTCAGCCTTAGGCCCCGGTGGTCTGTCGCGTGAGCGTGCAGGTTTCGAGGTTCGTGACGTTCACTACACCCACTACGGCAGGTTGTGTACTATCGAAACTCCCGAAGGTCCGAACATTGGTTTGATCTCGTCACTTTGCGTACATGCCAAGATCAACAACTTAGGCTTTATCGAAACACCGTACAAACGCGTGGTTGAAGGTAAAGTAATGGTTGATGAGCCGGTTATCTATTTATCTGCTGAGGATGAAGACGGTAAAACCATTGGCCAGGCAAACGCGGTTTATGATGACAAAGGTGAGTTTGAATTGCCACGTGTAAAAGCACGTTTCGAAGGTGACTTCCCGGTTATCGAGCCAGAGCGCCTGGATTTGATGGACATCGCGCCAAACCAGATCACTTCAATCGCGGCTTCGTTGATTCCGTTCTTAGAACATGATGACGCTAACCGTGCATTGATGGGTTCAAACATGCAACGCCAGGCCGTACCATTGTTGCGCCCTGAAGCGCCAATTGTTGGTACAGGTTTGGAAGGCCGTGTAGCAAAAGACTCCCGTACCCTGATCAACGCCGAAGGCGATGGTGTGGTTGAGTATGTTGATGCCAACGAAATCCGTATTAAATATGACCGCAACGAACTTGATCGTTTGATCTCGTTTGAAGGAGATAGCAAAAGCTACCGCTTAACCAAGTTTAAGAAAACCAACCAAAGCACCACCATGAACCTTAAGCCAATTGTTAAAAAAGGCCAGAGGGTTGAAAAAGGTGAAGTACTTTGCGAAGGTTACGCTACCCAAAATGGCGAGCTTGCATTAGGCCGTAACCTTAAAGTAGCGTTCATGCCTTGGCAGGGATATAACTTTGAGGATGCGATCGTGATCTCTGAGCGTGTTGTATCGCAGGATATATTCACTTCAATCCACGTTGAAGAGTTCGAGCTTGAAGTTCGTGATACTAAACGCGGTGAGGAAGAATTAACACCGGATATCCCTAACGTATCAGAAGAAGCTACTAAAGACCTTGACGAAGACGGTATCATCCGTGTTGGTGCTGAGGTTAAAGAAGGCGACATCCTGATTGGTAAGATCACCCCTAAAGGTGAATCAGACCCTTCACCGGAAGAAAAATTGTTACGCGCTATCTTCGGTGATAAAGCAGGTGACGTTAAAGATGCTTCATTGAAAACCCCGCCGTCAATTGCCGGTGTTGTTATCGATACCAAATTATTTTCACGTGCTAAGAAAACTTCAAAAGCTGAAGAAAAAGCACAATTGGAAAAATTGGACAACAAGCATGATAAAGCTGTAAAAGATCTGAAAAACACTTTGATTGAAAAGTTATTTGAGATCGTTAACGGTAAAACTTCACAAGGCGTTTATAACGTTTACAAAGAGTTACAGGTTCCTAAAGGTGTTAAATTCACCCAGAAAATATTAGTTGAGCTTAATTACGATAACATTAACCCAACTAAATGGACTACTGATGACGATAAAAACGATCAGATCAAGATCCTTCTTCATAACTTCAACATTAAGTACAATGAAGAGTTGGGTGCTTACCGTCGTGATAAATTCGCTATCAGTGTGGGTGATGAGCTTCCATCAGGTATCGTGCAAATGGCTAAAGTTTACATCGCTAAAAAGCGTAAGCTTAAAGTAGGTGATAAAATGGCAGGCCGTCACGGTAACAAAGGTATTGTTGCACGTATTGTACGTGACGAGGATATGCCTTTCCTTGAAGACGGAACACCGGTTGATATTGTGTTGAACCCGCTGGGTGTACCTTCACGTATGAACCTTGGTCAGATCTATGAAACCGTATTGGGTTGGGCCGGTAAAGAGCTTGGTTTAAAATTCGCTACTCCTATCTTCGATGGTGCAAGCCATGAAGAAGTGGAAGAGTGGATCAAGAAAGCTAACTTACCTGAATCAGGCCGTACCTATTTATACAATGGCTTAACAGGTGATCGCTTTGATCAGCAAACTACTGTAGGTATTATCTACATGCTGAAATTAGGTCACATGGTTGATGATAAGATGCACGCGCGTTCAATCGGACCGTACTCCCTCATCACTCAACAGCCATTGGGCGGTAAAGCGCAATTTGGTGGTCAGCGTTTTGGTGAGATGGAGGTTTGGGCACTGGAAGCATTTGGTGCATCAAACATTCTGCAGGAGATATTGACCGTTAAATCAGATGATGTTATCGGCCGTGCCAAAACATATGAGGCTATTGTTAAAGGTGAAAACCTGCCAACCCCATCGGTTCCTGAATCATTCAACGTATTGGTTCACGAGTTACGCGGCTTAGGTTTGGATATAACCTTAGAGTAATTATTGAATTATTGAGGGATTGAATTATTGAATAATTCAGTCCTTCAGTAATTTTCGAGTAATCAATAATTCAATAATTCAGTCCTTCAATAATTAAAAATAAAGGAGACTATGTCTTACAAAAAGGATAATAAAATCAAAAGTAACTTTACCACCATTACCATCAGTTTAGCCTCTCCTGAGTCTATTCTTGAGCGTTCAAGCGGTGAAGTTTTAAAGCCGGAAACCATTAACTACCGTACCTACAAACCTGAGCGTGATGGTTTGTTTTGCGAGCGTATTTTTGGCCCGGTTAAGGATTATGAGTGCCATTGCGGTAAATACAAACGCATCCGTTACAAAGGGATCGTGTGCGACCGTTGTGGTGTTGAAGTAACCGAAAAGAAAGTACGTCGTGAGCGTATGGGCCACATCAACCTGGTGGTGCCTGTTGCGCATATCTGGTACTTCCGTTCATTACCAAACAAAATTGGTTATTTATTAGGCCTGCCTACTAAAAGGCTCGACCTTATTATATACTACGAGCGTTACGTAGTTATCCAACCGGGTATTAAAGAAGCAGACGGAATCAACAAAATGGATTTCCTTACTGAAGAAGAATACCTTGACGTGTTAGATACCCTTCCAAAAGAAAACCAGTACCTTGACGACAAAGATCCTCAGAAATTTGTTGCCAAAATGGGTGCCGAGGCTTTGGAAGAATTATTAAAACGCCTTGACCTTGATGAATTATCATTCAGCCTGCGTCACCAGGCAGCAAACGAAACTTCACAACAACGTAAAAACGAAGCTTTAAAACGTTTACAGGTTGTTGAGGCTTTCCGTGATGCAAAAACCAGGATCGAAAATAACCCCGAGTGGATGATCGTTAAGATCGTTCCGGTTATCCCGCCTGAACTGCGTCCGTTAGTACCACTGGAAGGTGGCCGTTTCGCTACTTCAGATTTAAATGACCTTTACCGTCGTGTTATTATCCGTAACAACCGTTTAAAACGTTTGATCGAGATCAAAGCACCAGAGGTAATTTTACGTAACGAAAAACGTATGTTACAGGAAGCTGTGGATTCGTTGTTCGACAACTCACGTAAAGTTAATGCGGTAAAAACTGAAGGTAACCGTGCTTTGAAATCACTTTCAGATATCCTGAAAGGTAAACAAGGCCGTTTCCGTCAAAACTTATTAGGTAAACGTGTGGATTACTCTGCCCGTTCGGTAATTGTTGTAGGCCCTAACCTTAAATTACACGAGTGCGGTTTACCAAAAGATATGGCTGCCGAGTTGTTTAAACCATTTATCATCCGCAAAATGATTGAGCGCGGTGTGGTTAAAACAGTAAAATCTGCCAAAAAGATAGTTGACCGTAAAGACCCATTAGTTTGGGATATTTTGGAAAACGTATTGAAAGGGCACCCTGTATTACTAAACCGTGCGCCTACGTTGCACAGGTTGGGTATCCAGTCGTTCCAGCCAAAACTGGTTGAGGGTAAAGCAATTCAATTGCACCCATTAACCTGTACGGCATTCAACGCGGATTTTGACGGTGACCAGATGGCCGTTCACGTACCACTTGGTAACGCGGCAATTTTGGAAGCCCAGATCCTGATGCTTGCTTCGCACAACATTCTTAACCCAGCCAACGGTACGCCAATCACTGTACCATCTCAGGACATGGTACTTGGTTTGTATTACATAACCAAAGGCCGTAAAACTGATGAAACGCGCGTGGTTAAAGGCCAGGGTTTAACTTTTTACTCTGCCGAAGAAGTAATCATCGCTTATAACGAAAAGAAACTTGACCTGCATGCTTTCATTAAGGTTAAAGCTTTAGTTAAAGAGCGCGATGGCAAAATTGTAAGCAAAATTATTGATACTACTGTAGGTCGCGTATTGTTTAACCAACACGTACCGGTTGAAGTAGGTTATATTAATGAGCTGCTTACCAAAAAATCACTGCGTGATATCATTGGTGAAGTAGTAAAAATCACCGGTATGGCGCGTGCCGCCCAGTTCCTTGATGATATTAAGGAGTTAGGCTTTAAAATGGCATTCCAGGGTGGTTTATCATTTAACCTGAAGGATATTAATATCCCTGCTGAAAAAGTTACTTTGATCGAAACAGCTTCTAAACAAGTTGACGAGGTTATGGGTAACTACAACATGGGTTTCATCACTAACAATGAGCGTTATAACCAGATCATCGATATCTGGACACGTATCAACAACCGCTTAACTGCTAACGTGATGGACATTCTGAGCAACGATAACCAGGGTTTCAACTCTGTTTACATGATGCTTGACTCAGGTGCCCGTGGTTCAAAAGAGCAGATCCGTCAGCTTGCAGGTATGCGTGGTTTGATGGCTAAGCCTCAAAAATCAGGTTCAGGTGGTGAGATCATCGAAAACCCGATCCTTTCAAACTTTAAAGAAGGTTTGTCGGTATTGGAGTACTTTATCTCAACTCACGGTGCCCGTAAAGGTTTGGCGGATACAGCGTTAAAAACAGCGGATGCTGGTTACTTAACACGTAGGCTGCATGACGTTGCTCAAGACATGATTGTTGGTGAGGTTGATTGCGGTACTTTAAGGGGTATCTACACAACAGCACTGAAAGATAACGAGGATATTGTTGAGCCATTATATGATCGTATTTTAGGTCGTACTACGCTTCATGATGTTCATGACCCTATCACTAACGAATTGTTAGCCACAGCAGGTCAGGATATTACTGAAGAAGTAGCTAAAAAGATCGAAAACTCACCACTGGAAGGTATCGAGATCCGTTCGGTATTAACCTGCGAAAGCAAACGTGGCGTGTGCGCATTGTGCTACGGCCGTAACCTTGCAAGCGGTAAACGCGTGCAAAAGGGTGAGGCTGTTGGTGTAATTGCTGCGCAGTCGATAGGTGAGCCGGGTACACAGTTAACACTTCGTACATTCCACGTGGGTGGTACCGCGTCAAACATCGCGGCTGAATCACAGATCAACGCTAAGTTTGATGGTATCATTGAATTTGAGAACGTACGTACCGTTACTTATGAAACTGCCGAAGACGGCGCTGTTGATGTTGTATTAGGCCGTTCGGGCGAGTTCCGCATCATTGAAGCCGGAAGCAATAAAGTGATTGTTACCAATAACATTCCATACGGTTCATACCTGTATGTAAAAGATGGCAGCAAGATCACCAAAGGCGACCGTATCTGTTCATGGGATCCGTATAACGCGGTAATTATTTCTGAGTTTGCAGGTATTGCCCAGTTTGACGCTGTATTGGAAGGTATCACTTTCCGTGAAGAAAGTGACGAGCAAACAGGTCACCGCGAAAAAGTGATCATCGATACAAGGGATAAAACTAAAAACCCTGCTATCCAGATTGCTGATACAAAAGGTAATATCATTAAAGGATACAACATCCCGGTGGGCGCCCACATCGCTGTTGATGAAGGCGACAAACTGCAAACAGGCCAGGTTATTGCTAAAATTCCTCGTTCAACCGGTAAAACCCGGGATATTACAGGTGGTTTACCACGTGTAACCGAGCTATTTGAAGCACGTAACCCATCAAACCCTGCTGTAGTAACCGAAATTGACGGTGTGGTAACTTTAGGTGGTGTTAAACGTGGTAACCGCGAGATCACCATTGAATCAAAAGACGGCCAGGTTAAAAAATACCTTGTACCGCTTTCAAAACACATCCTTGTACAGGATAATGACTTTGTTAAAGCTGGTATGCCACTGTCAGATGGTTCAATATCTCCTGCAGATATTCTTGCCATCAAGGGCCCTGCAGCGGTGCAGGAATACCTTGTTAATGGTATCCAGGAAGTTTACCGTTTACAGGGTGTGAAGATCAACGATAAGCACTTTGAGGTTATCGTTCACCAGATGATGCAGAAAGTTCAGATCGAAGATGCGGGCGATACCCGTTTCTTGGAACGTGAAGCTGTTGACGGATGGGATTTCATGACCGAGAATGATGAAATTTATGACAAGAAAGTTGTTACCGAACCAGGTGATTCAACTACATTAAAATCTGGTCAGATAGTTTCATTACGCCGCTTACGCGATGAAAACTCGGTATTGAAACGCCGCGACCTTAAACTGGTTGAAGTGCGTGACGCTATCCCGGCAACATCAAGCCCGATACTGCAAGGTATCACCAGGGCATCGTTAGGTACCAAGTCGTTTATCTCGGCAGCGTCGTTCCAGGAAACTACCAAAGTACTGAACGAAGCAGCTATCGCAGGTAAAAAAGACAACATGCTTGGCCTTAAAGAAAACGTTATCGTAGGTCACTTAATACCTTCAGGTACCGGTTTACGCGAGTATGAAAATATCCGTGTAGGCTCACAGGAAGAATTTGACCGCCTGATGGCTTCAAAAGCAGAAGAGCTGGAAGCTTAATTCTCAGCTGTTTGAATATTTTATTAAGCCTCCCGGTTTTCCGGGAGGCTTTTTTTATGCTTTTTTTAAAATTGTTAAAACAAAAGTAAAACATCTCTGTTCTACGTTCGGCCTTGTGGAAGGTCAATATGGGGCTGATCCGTGTTATTAAAAACAAAACAAGGCTCAATACTTACCTCAAAAAAACACTGTTTATGGAGAACGTCTTTTTGTTATTTTAGTAGCATGGAAGAACAGAATGAAAATCAGCTCAACATCGAGCTTTCAGAAGAAATTGCAGAAGGAATCTACTCAAACCTGGCTATCATTACCCATTCAAACTCTGAGTTTGTTTTGGATTTTATCCGGGTAATGCCCGGCGTACCCAAAGCCAGGGTAAAATCGCGGATTATATTAACCCCGGAGCATGCCAAACGCCTTCTTTCGGCATTGGAAGATAATATTGAAAAGTATGAAGCTATTAACGGCCGCATCAAAGTACAGCCCGATCATCCAGGCTTCCCAATGAATTTTGGCGGCACAATGGGACAGGCTTAAATTTTAATTATGATATTAAAATACACTTTTGATTAATAAATGATTACCGTTTAAGCTTTATTTTAAAAAAAATAATAATTTTCAGTTGTTTTTTTCGAAAAGTGTGTATATCTTGCACAGATTTAGAACATGTTTCTATATACCATGAAATCACTATTTATGAGGAATAAATATTTGCTTAATTCTTACATCGGAATATTCGCAATCTTAATGTCTTTAATCATATCATCATGCTCAACACCTAAAAATGTAAAGTATTTCGAAGACCTCTCAGATTCCACTAAATATTCAGCAGTTTCAAGAGCAACTTTCTCAGATCCCTTGATCCAATCAGACGATATTTTATCAATTGTAATTGAAACAATTGACCGTCAAACCTCAGAAACCATAAATCAATCCGTAACAACTCCCAGTGCACCACCTATTAATACTTTATTCCCGGCGGTGGGTAACGGTTACCTGGTAGATAGGGATGGTAATGTTGAATTACCTATACTGGGCCTTGTAAAGGTTGCAGGCTTGACAACTTATAAGGCAAGAGACCTGATCAGAACAAAGGTTAGCGAGTTTTATAAAAATCCATCTGTGCAGGTTAGATATGTGAATTTTAAGATCACCGTTATTGGTGAGGTAGCTAAACCGGCTACTTATATAATGCCAAATGAAAAAGTTACCATCCTCGATGCATTAGGCATGGCAGGAGACTTAACCATTTTTGGTAAAAGAGAAAATATCCTTATAACCAGATCAACTGATGATGGAAAACAACAGTTGGTAAGGCTTAATCTTAATTCAACCGAGTTATTCAATTCTCCTTATTACTATTTAAAACAAAACGATGTAGTATATGTGGAGCCTAACAAGGCAAAAGTTGCCTCTACAGATGCATCAAGGAACCGCGTTATAACTGTAACCGCCGCCGCTTTGTCACTAATGGTTGTTATCATCTCAAGATTATTATAATTTACTTCGCCATATGAATAATTCGAATGCCGCTTCTTCCGCAAACAGGGAAGAAAAAGGGGATCAAATAAACTTTTTAGGTTTTATAGGTAA
This sequence comes from Mucilaginibacter sp. cycad4, assembly GCF_034263275.1. Taxonomy (NCBI): domain Bacteria; kingdom Pseudomonadati; phylum Bacteroidota; class Sphingobacteriia; order Sphingobacteriales; family Sphingobacteriaceae; genus Mucilaginibacter; species Mucilaginibacter sp. cycad4. Next base: position 75,366 of record NZ_CP139559.1, read on the forward strand.
GCTTCTGAACGATTGGTGGATTATATTGATTTGCGTTGTATTTTGTATTGCCGTTGCCGTTTTATATTTAAGATATAAAACCCCGATGTACCATATTAACGCGAGTATTATGGTTGAGGATGATAAAAAAGGCGGAGGGATGGATCCTTCACAGTTTTTAGGAGAAGACCTCGGAAGCCTTTTAGGTGCTAAAAGCAGTGTTGATAACGAAGCAGAGATATTAAAAACCCGCTACCTTATGGAGCAAACGGTAGTTGATATGAAACTTTACATCACCTACTTTTTAAAAGGAAAAGTTACCGATGTACAGCTTTACAGCGCGCCATTTGTTGTTGAACAGATAAATTCAAATGATACGTTAAAAACAACGGCTTTTGATTTAACCATCCTTAACAAAAACGAATATTCGTTAAATTACAAAACGGCGGTTACGGGCGAGTACGTAAGTAAAAAATTAAAGTTTGATGAAGTATTTGATGTTCCGGGTATAGGGCAGCTTGATATCAGGAGAAATGGCCGTCAGTTTATAGATAACGGCGAGTATACCTTTATCATCGCTTCAATCAATCAAACAGTCACAGCTTTTCAGGCAGCAATTAACGTTGCAGTTCCAAATAAGCAGGTAAGTACAATTGATCTTTCCTTAAATTACCCGATCCCGAGAAAAGGGGAGGATATTTTAAACAGGCTGATTGAGAAATATATTCAGCAAAATATCGACGATAAAAACAGGATTGCTGATAGCACCATAACCTTTATTGATCATGAGCTGGTATTCATAGGTAAGCAATTAGGTAATGTTGAAGAAGATATTCAGTCATTTAAACAGGGCAACAATATTGTTGATATTGAGGCACAATCAAAAGTGCTTATTGCCAATGCCGGCGACTACCTGAACAAAGCTGCAGACATTGATACCAAAATAAGCGTAGTAAATTCACTGATTGATTACCTGAAGGATAAAACTAAAAATAAGCGTGTAGTTCCAGGTTCTATATTTCCGGAAGATCCGGTTTTTGCGGTAGTTGTTCAAAAATATAATGAGCTTTTACAGGAGCGCGAACGACAGTTGCTAACTGTAACCGAAAATAACCCTTTTATAAAAAATCTGGATGACCGTGTTGAGTCTTTGAGGAATGATATGCTTACAAACTTAAACAGCACTAAAAGCAGTTTAATTATAAGCAAAAATGATTTAAAGAAAAATAACGGACAGATAAACGGTCAGATGCAAAAGGCGCCTGCTACGGAGCGTAAGTATCTTGATCTGTCAAGACAACAGCAAATTAAACAGCAGTTGTATATATTCCTGCTTCAAAAACGTGAGGAAACTGCTATATCAAAAACATCAACCATATCCAACGCAAGGGTTATTGATCCTCCCAAGTCAGATTATCTGCCGTATATGCCTCAAAAGCCAATCACGCTGGCAATTGCGCTTTTATTTGGTTTGTTAATACCCGTTTTAAGAGTGTATGTTAAAGATCTGTTAAACAACAAGGTATTAACCCGCGAGGATATAAGCAAAATAACTGATGTACCGGTTGTAGGCGAGATTAGCCACAACGAATCTGAACAAAACATTGTGGTAAGTGATAACAGCCGGTCGCCTATTGCCGAACAGTTTAGGGCAATGCGTACCAATTTGCAGTTCTATCTTCAAAATAAGGACGAGAAGGTGATGCTGTTAACCTCAAGTATGTCTGGCGAGGGTAAATCATTTACAGGTATCAATTTGGCATTAATGCTGGCCATTTCAGGTAAAAAGGTTTTATTGATGGAGCTTGACTTAAGAAAGCCGGGTATATCTTCAAAACTTGGTATCGAAAACCCGCTGGGCTTTAGTAACTATGTTATTTCATCCACAATGAATGCATCTGAAATAGTTTACGAAAGCTGGATAAATAAAAACCTGTTCCTGATAAGTTCCGGTCCGCTCCCTCCAAACCCAGCCGAAACCTTAATCGGCGAAAGGGTGCCCGAGTTAATGATGGAATTAAGGAAGCAGTTTGATTATATAATTATGGATGCGCCGCCAATTGGTTTGGTTACCGATGCGCAGTTGCTAAACCAATACTCAGATATGACGCTGTACCTGGTAAGGCAAAAATTCACTTACAAAACCCAGTTAAACATTGTGGAAGATTTGTATGTGAACGGCAAAATGAAGAAGATGGGCATCATTGTAAATGATATTGAAACTTCTACAACCAAATATGGTTACGGCTATGGTTACGGTTACGGCTATGGTTATGGGTATGGAGAGTATGGAGATGGCAAAACCCAAAGTAAATCATGGTTTAAGTCCCTTTTTAAAAAATAGTATTCTGTATTATTTATTATTAGGTGTTTAACCCCTGGTTCACTTTAAAAGTAAATTGTTAAATATTAATTTAAAAAGAAATAATGGCTTTGAAAATTTTAGTTACAGGCGCTGCGGGTTTTGTTGGTTTTCATTTAATTGAAAGCCTGCTAAAAAGAAATGATGTTGTGGTAGGTATTGATAGCATCAATGATTACTATGACCCTAAATTGAAATTTGACCGCTTATTAGAAAGCGGTATAGGCGCTGAAGCCGATAACTGGAACCAGGAAGTTGTAAGCACAAAAAATGCAAACTACAAGTTTGTGCGTATGCAGCTGGAAGACAAGGACCATTTAATGGCCCTTTGCGAGAAAGAGCGGTTTGATGTTATAGTAAACCTGGCAGCACAGGCTGGTGTAAGATATTCTATCGAAAACCCTGGTGCTTACATGCAATCAAACCTGGTAGGCTATCTTAATGTAATAGAAGCCTGCAGGCATTTTAAAGTTGGCCATTTTGTTTACGCCAGTTCATCAAGCGTTTACGGTTTAAATGAAACTATGCCGTTTTCGGTTGAGCATAATGTTGATCACCCGGTATCGCTTTACGCGGCAAGCAAAAAAGCAAACGAACTGATAGCGCATACATACAGTCATTTATATAAAATACCAACATCGGGTTTAAGGTTCTTTACAGTTTACGGACCATGGGGCAGGCCCGATATGGCATATTTTATGTTTACCGACTCGATACTGAAAGGAAAACCTATTAAGGTTTTCAACCATGGTAAAATGAAACGCGATTTCACTTACATTGATGATATCGTTAACGGTATTATCAACGTAATGGATCAGCCGGCTGCTCCGGATAGTACATGGAGTGGTAAAAATCCAAACCCGGCACGTTCAACAGCGCCTTACCGCATATTTAACATAGGCAATAACAATCCGGTTGAGCTGATGAGTTTCATTGAAACCATTCAGGATGCCATTGGTGTAAAAGCGGTAATTGAATTTCAGGAAATGCAGGCTGGCGATGTTACAGCTACCTGGGCTAATGTTGATGACCTGATCAATTCATTTGATTATAAGCCCGATACCCCGGTATCAGAAGGCATAGGTAAGTTTGTTACCTGGTTTAAACAATATTACAAAAATTAATTTCCCCTCTTGAGAAACATCTATCTGAAAAAGTAATTTTTATGGACAACAGCACATTTAAAGTAAACAAAGCACGTCTTGAGGGAAGTGTTAAAGTAAGCGGAGCCAAAAACAGTTCGTTAAGGCTTTTAGCAGCATCATTATTAACTGATGAAAATATTGAGCTATTTAACTTTCCTAACGGCTTGTTAGATGTTCAGGTGCACCTGGAAATGCTTAAGGTATTAGGCAAAGAGTATAGCGCAGCAGGTGATTATGTTAAAATTACCGAAGTTAACGAAAACCTATCTACAGTGCTAAAATGGGAGGAGCGTTCTATAAGAAACACCCTGTTGATATTAGGCGCCCTTACCACCCGTTTTGGTGAAGGTAAAGTGCCATTGCCAGGCGGATGTAAGTTAGGCGAAAGGAAATACGATCTTCACGTTGAAATGCTGGAAGCCCTTGGCGCTACAGTATGGGAAGAAGGTGATTACCTGTGTGCTAAAGCAACCAAGGGGCGTTTGGTAGGTAATGACGTGTTTTTATCAATGCGTTCAACAGGTGCCACCGAAAACAGCATCATATCTGGTTCATTAGCCTCTGGCACAACTACGGTATGGAATCCGCATATCCGTCCCGAGATCATGGATTTAATTGATATGCTCAATAAAATGGGCGCTAAAATTAAGGTGTATGGTCAAAAATGCATCGTTATTGAAGGCGTTGAAAAATTAGGCAGTGTTAAGCATTCTGTTATTCCTGATAACATGGAAGCGCTTACATGGGCCATAGGTTCGGTTATTACTAATGGCGATGTGGAGATATTGAATTTCCCGCTTGAGCATTTAGAAGTTCCGCTTATTTTCTTAAAAGAAAGCGGTATGAAAATTTACCAGGGAAAGGATTCAGTTATTGTACACGGTGGTGTGCCTTATCCTGTTGAAATTAGTACAGGCCCATATCCCGGTATCAACTCAGATATGCAGCCACTTTTCGCGGTTTACGGTGCCATGAGCCAGGGCGAATCAAAGGTTGTTGACCTTCGTTTCCCGGGCCGTTACGGTTATGCCGAAGAACTTGCCAAAATGGGTATGAAATACACCGTACAGGGCGATTTACTGGTAATTGACGGTGGAACCAAATTTACAGGTACAACTGTTAAAGCCCTTGACCTGCGCGCCGGTATTGCACTTTTATTAGCCGGATTAACAGCTGATGGCGAAACCATAATTGAAAGCGCCTGGCAAATACAAAGAGGTTACGAAAACATTGATCAGAAACTAAAAGGCTTAGGAGTTTAGAAAAGTAAACGCAATAATAGATGATTACTTTAAAAGAGACCATTTCTGCCATAAAAAATGATCTTCCTTCTAAATCATTCAAAAGCGCTGTACAATCATATTTTTACAATACGGGGTTTAGGGTTTTACTAAATCACCGTATTGGTAAATATTTATATCACAGTAAGTTTATTTTATTCAGGCAAATTGCCAACTATTATAAAGTAAGGCTTATAACAAAACGAAATTGTGATATATCCTATAAATCATTTATCGGCAAAAACGTACGTTTCCCTCATCCTATTGGTATAGTGATAGGGGATGGTGTGGTAATTAAGGATAATGTAAAGATCTGGCAACAGGTAACCTTTGGCAGTCATGGTAAAAACAACGAAACCATGTCGTATCCAACGGTTGAAGAAAACGTAAAAGTATTTGCCGGCGCCAAGATATTCGGGAATATAACTATCGGCAGTAACGCCATTATTGCCGCAAACGCTGTTGTTAATAAAAGTGTTCTACCCAATGATACTGTTGCCGGAATACCGGCAGTAAGCATAAAACAAAAGTCAAAATGAGTTCGTTCACAAGTGATTTACTTGCGGTTTTAAAAAGCAGAGGGACTGTTATTGTGACAGGCCTTTTAACAAGCGTTATTACTGCCCGTTATTTGGGCCCCGAGGGTAATGGTGTTGTTGCTACGCTTATAGTATATCCAAATTTATTTATGATCGTTGGCTCGCTTGGTATCAGGCAATCTGCTGCCTATTATATGGGGCAAAAGAAGTATGATGAAAGCGATATACTGGCCTCGGTTATTAATGTTTGGTTATTTACCAGTATAATAGGGGTTGCCATATGCTATATATTGTTAAAGTATTTTACCAATACCAAATTTAGTAACACCCTCCTTTTCCTTACCCTTTTACCTGTGCCGTTCGCTTTATTAACAACCTATGTTTCGGGCTTGTTTTTGGGTAAAAACGCTATTAAAGATTTTAATACGGTAAATTGGGTGCCAAACGTAGTAAAGCTTATTGCCTATGTACTGGTGATAATGATACTGCCCTGGGACGTTTACGGCGCTTTAATAGGTATTGCCCTTGGGTATATTTTACTCACATTTTTTGTGTGGGCCAAGCTTAAAAAGATGATTAAGTTCAGATGGACACCAAATTGGGAGATCACCAAAAAGATGCTCAGCTTAGGTTCCGTTTATGCTTTATCATTAATGATCATCAACCTAAATTACCGTGTTGATGTTGCTTTGCTTGAACATTTTGCCGGCGAATACCAGGTAGGGATATATACCAAGGGGGTATCAATTGTAGAGTACCTGTGGGAAATCCCTACTGTACTCAGTACCATTATTTTTGCACGTAGTGCCACCTCCAATGATCCAAAGGCGTTTTCATATAAGGTTTGCCAGCTGTTACGTATTTGTTTCATAGTAATATCGCTATGTTCGGTTGCGTTCTATTTCCTGTCAACCTTTATCATGGTTACCATGTATTCTGAAACTTTCAGACCAAGTTCAATGGTTCAAAAAATATTATTACCGGGTATCTTACTGTTAACTGTGTTCAAAATATTAAACATGGATCTGGCCGGCCGTGGTAAGCCTTGGTTATCAACTATAGCTATGATCCCTGCCTTGGTTATCAATGCAGTCTTAAACTGCTTGTGGGATTCCAAATATGGCGGTAACGGAGCTGCATGGGCGTCAACCATCAGCTATTCAATAAGCGCTATTGTATTTTTAGTAATGTATTCAAACCACGTAAAAATTAGTATAAAGGAAATATTTGCCTACTCAAAAAGCGACTTTGATTTTATAGGTGGTTTAGTGCAAAGATTTAAGAAAAAGCCAAACAAAACTGCCGCATGAGAGTATTTGAAAATTTTGACTTAACAGGCTTTAATTCGTACAGGATAAAGGCTACCTGTCGTAAAGCATATTTTCCAGAGAGTACCGAAGATATAATTGAACTATTTAAGGATAAAGATCCAAACAGGATATTAATAGGTGCCGGTTATAACATCCTGCTATCAAAAGATCATTACGACGCTGATTTTGTACTTTTCTCTGGCAACTATGAGCATATGGAACTGGTTGGTAACGACAGTATAATATGTGAAGCCGGTTGTGACATGAAAAAGCTAAGCGAGTTTGCACTACAGCATAACCTGGCTGGTTTAGAGATATTTTATGATATTCCAAGTTCATTAGGTGGCGCGGTTGTAATGAACGCGGGCGCATCTGGCGAAGATATTAAAGGCCTGCTGGTAAAGGTTTGGTATTATAATCCTAATACCAATACAGTTGAAGAAATTAGCAAGGAAGATATAGGCTTTGAATATCGTAACAGTTTCTTTCAAAAGAATCCGGGTATGATAATTTGCAAGGCCCTGTTGAAACTTACCCCCGGCGATCCGGAAGCCATTAAGCAAAAGATGGATACATTGAGGGATGCCCGCTGGAGCAAACAACCCCGCGATTACCCTAACGCCGGCAGTGTATTTAAAAGACCGCCGGGATATTACGTTGGTGCTATAATGGATGAATTAAAGCTCAAGGGATTTGCACATGGCGGCGCCCGTGTTTCAGAAAAACACGGCGGTTTCATTATCAATTTTGATAATGCAAAGGGCGGAGATATAATAGAGATCATAGCCGAAGTAAAAAGGCGCGTGATGGAGAAATATAATTTAGATCTGGAAGTTGAGCAAAGGATAATTTAACATGGATACATTGCCTAAGGTTTCAATTATTACTGTTTTCCATAATAGGGAAACTACCGCTAAAGAGTCGGTGCAAAGTTTACTGAATCAAACCTATAAAAATCTTGATATTTATATAGTTGATGATAAGTCGACCGATAATACTGTATCAATAATTGAGGAAGTATGTAATAACGATCCTCGTGTTAAAATTATACAAAACAAACCAAACAAAGGCTTTACAAAATCGCTGATAGATGTTATCAGCGGGCTTGATTGCAAATATGTGGCTATTCACGGTTCGGGAGATATATCGTTACCCACCCGTATTGAAAAGCAGGTGGAGTTTCTGGAAGCCCATCCCGAAGCCGGTGTTGTTACCGTAGGTGTTGCAAATCGCGCGCATGATAATTTTTCAGATACGGTTAAGGAAATCACTTTAAAAGACCTTTTGGGCAAAAACCGTATAAATCACGGCGCTGTCTTATATAAGCTGGATGAGCATCGTAAAGCAGGTGGATACCGCAGCTTTTTTATCCAGCGGCAAGACAAAGATCTGTGGTACAGAATGAGCCTGATTACCAAGCTATACTTTATTCCTGATCGGTTGTATGCCTGGACAAAGCAGGAGGTTTCTATTTCAACCGAAACAGGAAAAAGCCTGATCCCGTCGCTGATCTCGGAATTTGCCACCTTTTTAATAAAAGAGCGTATAAGGGATGGATATGATTCATTGGATAAATATGGCGAAAGAGCCGGTTTAATGTTTAACCCGGCAACCAGTAACCATATCTTTTTAAAGGATTTTCAGATCAACCTTGTCAGGGGAAGATTTGGGTTGTCTTTAAAGCACATCAATGCATTAATAGCAATAAATACCAGCATATTTACATTAGCATATTTATACGTTTTAAAAGGGATGCTAAAGTTTTTAATGCTGTTTCATAAATAAATTATGAAGGTTATATATTATTGAATGAGTAAGAAGGGGTATTATGCTATCTAAGCGGGTTTTTCGGGAAATTATTTTACTTGTTATTTTAGTTTGCCTGTTTCTTGTTGTTCCCTTAGGGGCCGACCCTCTGATTTTATGGGGCTGCTTAGGTGTTTTCTATTGGTATTTCTTCAGATCTTTCAAAGATCCAATATCAATTGTACCAGGCATCGAAACGTATTTCAAGATGGACCTGCTGTTTCTTATGTTTTACTATTTATTGTTGTACTATCCATATCAAACCTACGTATTAGGCGCGCATAGTATCACAGAAAATACATGGATAGCCAAAAGCTATGTAGAATATTCAAACAAGGCCATAATTGCATCCACAATTGGCCTGGTAACCTTTATGATGGGCTTTAGCCGCAAGATCAAAATAAAAAAGATATCTGTTTATAAAAAAGACTACAGTCAGTACCAATACAAAGTACTATACATGAAAATATTGCTGGTTACAGTGGCATTTGTTGGTCTTTTTTATGCAAAAGGCGGGATGGTAATGTTATCCGGATCATACTTAGGCTCCAGAACAAAGGATCCTATGATTGATGGTTTATATACGCTGCTATCGGTATTTGTATCGGTACTTGCCGGTTTTACTATAGTTTACTACAAAAAATATAAGTCGATAAATTTTTACATGGCACCGGCCTTACTGGTGTTTTTATTTTACAGTTATTTAACCCTTGTGGGTGGTGATAGAAATACCTTTTTTATTGTGGCAATTGCCGCGGCAGGAGCTTATTACTCATATATAAAATCCATCAGTAAAAAGATGCTGGTTATTTACCTGTTTTTGGCGCTGGCCCTATACCAGGTAATTGAGATTAGCCGCACTGCCGAAGACAGAAGTTTTGGTGCTATAGTAGCGGTTATAGCGGGTACTTCCCAAAGTTCGGCACCAACGCAGGTGGGTGATAACGTGGATCAGGGTTCTTTTTCAATTACTAACCTGGTTACCAGGGCCGCGTTTTACTTTGTGCCTGGCAAGGATGAACATACTTATGGTAAATTCCTGGTAATAGGTTTTGCCGGTTTTATCCCGTACGCAAGGGGCGCCATTGTTGACCCCCGGGACCCCGATCAAAGTAGTTCTTTTTACATGACCAGGGTTAACGGGTCCGGTTTCGGGCTTGGCTCATCCATAATAATGGATTCCTATATCGAGTTTGGTCTCGTCGGTATCCTGTTTTTTCCTTACATCCTTGGATGGTTGGGCCAATATATGCAGGCCAAGGCGCAAAGCGGGTTGTCTATAAAGTGGGGTGTGGTATATTTATTAGCCTTAGGAACCTATGCCGAAATATCAAGGTATACATTCGACTTTATCATTAAAAACATAGGTTGGGCTTTGCTGATCTTCATTTTGTTTGAATTTTTGGTAAAGGCGCGGGGCAAAGCGCCGGTTGCGGAAGAAACTGAATTTATTAAGTAGTTAATAAAAAATTACATCGCCCAAAAGGAAACTTCTTACAGTTACATTGGGTAAAAAGAATTAATACGCTGCTTTAAATAAGGCAAAAACATCCCTATTGTGAATAAAATAATTGAATCTGATCTATATCGGGTGGCGGGCGAGGTAAGCTACAAGGCTTTTTTGGCGAGGCTTTTAAAGGACCCCTGCTTTCGTTTTTTGTTCTTTTTCAGAAAAGCGCAGCAAACATCCAAGCGTTCGCCATTAGGATTTTTATACCACCAGCTTTTTAGGCGATACACCATTAAGTATGGCATACAGATCCCTAAACCTGTAAAAATAGGTAAGGGCTTTTTATTGCTTCATCAGGGCGGTATTGTTATAAACGCGCAATCAGTAATAGGCGACAACGTTACCATATTACATAATGTTACTTTGGGTAACACTAAAAGAGGGAAATTTATCGGCGCCCCTAAATTGGGTAACAGCATATATGTAGGACCGGGTGCGGTTTTGGTTGGCGGGATAACTATTGGCGATAATGTACTGATAGCCCCTAACAGCTACGTTAATTGTGATGTGCCTGCAAACAGCATAGCCTTAGGTAATCCATGTAAGATCATCCCGAGTGAAACCGCCACTTTGGGTTATATAAATAATTTTTACAGCGGCGAAGTTTAGTCAATTAATGCTCAGATCAATTACTAATTAACATGAAAGCTTTATATTATTTTATTTTCAAAAAGCTGTATCCAATAAAATATGCCCGCCATATTGGGGTTAAGGTAGGAGAAGATTGCAGGCTTATAAATGTTGACTTCAGTTCTGAACCTTACCTTATAACCCTGGGAAATCACGTAAGCGCCACTGCCACCAGGTTTGAAACTCATGACGGTGGTGTTTGGGTTTTTAGGGACAGGCACCCATTGGTTGATGTGGTTAAACCAATTAAGGTTGGCAATAATGTATTTATAGGGTATGGCTCGGTTATTTTACCAGGCGTAACCATTGGCGATAATGTTGTTATCGGCGCCTATTCGGTAGTTTCAAGGGATGTACCATCTAATTCAGTAGCTGCCGGTATACCAGCTAAGGTTTTAAAAGATGTTGCGGCCTATGAAGAAAGACATTTGGCCAATTCTGATCAGACAAAGAACCTCGATTATGAGGCTAAAAAAGCTTATTACACCAAAAAATACAATCAATAATTTAATATGGCTAAATTAAAGATCTGTGTTTTAATTGCCGGTTTCGGCATTGGGGGCGCTCAAAAACAATGCATATACTTATTAAATGAATTACAAAATGATCCCGAACTGGAACTGCATTTAATTCATTACTACGAGGGCATAAACTTCGATTTACTAAAACAGGAGAATTTAAAGATACACCAGCTGGCGGTTTCATCTTTTTATAACCCTAAGAACATTATAAATTTAGTGAAGCTAATTAAAGGCATAGGCCCCGATATTTTATTTTCGTGGCTGCATGCCAGTGATGTTTACTCGTACTTTATAAGCAAGTTTGTATCCAAAATGAAATGGATAATGACCGAGCGCGACTCGTTTTATCCGTTTGACCTGCGGTATAAATTACGCGGGTTTGCAGGCAAGGGGGCCGATCTTATCATCTGTAACTCGGTTAAGGGAAAGGCGTATTGGGAGCAAAAGGGTGTTAAATCTGGCAAGGTTGCAGTAGTAAAAAATATCCTGCTGCCTGCGGTAAAGAAAAAAACGCTGGAACTGGGCGGATCACCGGTAATTACTTATGCGGGCAGGCTTGAGGTACAAAAGAATGTTATAACCCTGGCAAATGCTTTTTGTGTATTGGCCGATAAGCATAAGGCAGCAAAATTCATGATAATTGGCGAAGGCATTTTAGATGGACAATTGCAGGAGATTATAAAAGCAGAGGGCAAGGAAGATAATGTATCCCTTATCTCTTACCAAAAAAATATACTCGCCTATTTTTCGGCGACTGATGTTTTTGTGAACATCAGTGCGCACGAGGGGATGCCGAATACCATTATCGAGAATATATTACTTGGTAATAAAATAGTGGCCTCAAAAATACCCGAGCATGAGGAGATCCTCGGAGCTGCATATCCTTATTATGTGAACGACCCTCATAACATTAATGAAGTTGCAGGTGCGATTGAGCGCATCTTAACTGAAAATAATATTGAAGATCATTTAGCATACGGCCGTACACAGCTGGAGCAAATGTCGGCAGAGAAGGTAGGTAACGCTTATAAAAAACTATTTAAACAAACATTAAATTGAAAAAGATAAAAAGGGCTTTATCGAGGGTATTTTTTCATTTATCCAGATTTTTTCTCCGTTTTTTGGAGGCAACTTATGTAAGGCTTTATATGGTTTATTACCTGAAACTGTTAAAGGCTTACGGTATTACATTTACCGGTACGCCGCGCTACATATCAACAAAGGTAAAGTTTGATGATTTTGATCAGGTTGAACTTGGCGAACGGGTGGTAATGTCTGAAAATGTTATCCTTTTAACGCACGATTACTCCTTAACCACGGGGCTTATCGCCGTAAATAAGGAGCCTAAAACCGATATCGCATTCATCCGCCCTATAAAGATCAGGAACAATGTTTTTGTGGGTATGAACACCATTATACTCCCCGGCACTACCATCAATGAAAACGTGATCATCGGTGCAGGATCGGTATTAAGGGGCGAGATCCCGGCCGATTCCATTGTTGTGGGTAACCCGGCGGTGGTTGTTGGTAAACTCACCGACAGGGTTGCCAAATGGGAAGCCATCCTTAAGGATGTAAACCTTAAAGTAGATTAATTGTATTTGTAATTGCTGCACATGAAAAGGAAAATATATTTTTTCTCCCACTTTCCGCCCCCTGTACATGGCTTTAGTAACGTAAACCAGTTTATCTATAATAAACTTATTACCGGCGGCCTGGAGGTAAAGAGATTTTCATTTGTAAGCAGCAGTAAGAACACGGCCATATTTTATTTAAAAAGAATACTAAAAGCTGTATATGCTACACTTTTGGTTTTAAAGCACCTGTTTTCAAGCAGGGACGATATATTTTATATGCCCGTATCAGGCGGGGCAGGGATGATATTTGAAGCGCTTCCCTGGATCTTTTCGGGCTTGAGCTTTAAGAAAAGCATTATGCACCATCACTCTTTTCAGTATTGCTACAAAAGGAGTTTTATGATGGGGATGATGCAAAAGTTTAATCAAAAGAACACTTACAACGTTTTTTTATGCCATTGCCATTATGAGGCATTTAAAAAAAACTATGCCATTAATAGCGATAACGTATACATTATTGGCAATGAAATGACATTGGAAGCAGCGGCTGCAGCAGGCGGCGTTTTACCTGTTGCGTCTGCTGAAAAAATGCTGACGATAGGGCACTTGTCAAACTTATCGGCCGAAAAAGGTTTCTATATTTTTTGCGATCTGGTTGAAAAACTTGCCTCAACCGGGAAGAACATCAGGTTTGAACTTGCCGGGCCGGCCGGTGATGCTGCCATAACATCAAGGATCACAGAACTGCAAGCCAAATTTCCTGCAAACTTTATATACAGGGGATCGCTTTATGGCGAGCAGAAAAACGATTGGTACCGGGCACTTGACTTTTTTGTATTTCCATCGGTTTATAAAAACGAGACCTTTCCACTGGTAATAGTAGAAGCTATTTTATTAGGTGTAATCCCGCTTACTACAAATATTGCCTGTATTCCCGAGTACAATAACAAGGCCTTTACCTTTTCGCCCGATGATTTTACAGCCGGTGCGGCCAATGTTATTTTAACTGGTTATGATGATGAGGCTTATTACGAGACCCTGAAAGCTAAACTGGCAGACACGAAGCGCAAGGCCGAATTAACCAGCAAAAAAGAGCTGGAAGATATAATGCACCTGTTTAAAAACTGATCTGCCAAAATCAATAGTACAACCATGATATCAAAAGTAAGGCTTAAGGATTTCGATAACAGCGTAGGGCTTGATAGGGGAGCTGGTAAATTAAAAAACATAACCTGGTACCTGGTGAAAATGGTATTCTTCCTCAACGCGTTTCCATTCCCCAATTCGCTGAAATGCTTTCTGCTGCGCAGCTTTGGAGCCAGGGTTGGTACAGGCGTGGTCATTAAACCCCGCGTTAATATACACATGCCATGGAAGCTTGAAGTTGGCAGCGATGTTTGGATAGGCGAAGAAGCCTTTATATTGAATTTTGAAAAGATTAACATAGGCAATAACGTGTGCGTATCGCAGCGTGCTTTTTTATGCGGCGGTAATCATGATTTCCGTACGCCATCAATGCCATATCGTAACGGGCCCATTACCCTGGCCGATGGTTCATGGGTTGGAGCAGGCGTTTTTGTAGGCCCCGGCGTAACTATAGGCACAGATACGGTTGTAACGGCTGGCTCGGTTGTTACATCAAACCTGGGCGATAATGGTATTTATAAAGGCAATCCGCCGGTTTATGTAAAACCCCGCTGGCCTCAATTATCATAGCCCTCCAATAATACTCCAACGGCATCGTTACGTATATATTGAAATCAATTTGGTGAAAAATTTGTTTACATTTCACTATGAAGTTTAACTCGTTGATATTTAGAATATACATTATGAATGCAGGTTTTTTTTTAATGCTTTTAATTGGGTGTGCCACTTACAATAATAGCAGCAGCACGGGTGGGGTTAAAATGGTCCAATCTCTGCCAACTGGCAAAGAGGCACTGGTTAAAGCCCTTAAATACGCGCAAACACCCGAAGTATGGGACACAAATCCCATTACTATAACCGAAGCAAACGCAAATTCATTACCTGTAAAAGTAGCGGCACTGGATTCGCGCCTTACTTATTTAAATGTAAATAGCGTTGAAAAAGCTACAATACCCGGTTATGTAAAAGGCCTATCTACAGATTTTGGCAATGGCGGACGCAATATTGAACAGGCAAATGTGCTCTCTGTTGATTTTATATTTTCGGGCAAACAGTTTGATTTTTTGCTTTATGATACGGGATCAAGCGTTACCCAACTCAATATGTATGTTGAGGTTGACGGTAAGCTTACCAGCGCCGATGGATTTGCCACTTCAGCAGGCGGTGCAAAGGAACATACCATTAACGTGAATTTTGCAAGCAACGCCATCAACAGGCATGTTAAGCTGATATTTTCGGGCTTCCGTTCATTTGGTGGCCTGCTTACTGAGCGAGGTGCCACAATTGCGCCTTACGTTACCGAAAATAAATCGAAGGTGGTTGTATTTGGCGACAGTTATACAGCAGGTACCGGTGCCAGTAACGAGTTTGTAAACTTTTATGCCTATGAACTGGGTAAAATGATGGGCTGGAATAACACCATCATCTCCGGAGTGGGCGGTACAGGTTATTTAAATGCAGGCAATAACCGTAAAACATTTCGCCAGCGTGTAAATGATATCATCAGCGCAAATCCAGATGCCGTTGTTATTGCAGGTGGGTTGAACGACCTTAAAATTGCCTCTGCCAAACAAGTGGGCGATGAAGCATCATTGTTTTTTAATGAGATAAGAAAAGCCCTGCCCAAATGCGAGATTATCGTGGTGTCTCCTTTTTGGCCCAAAGCAACTACTTACCCCGCTGCTTATAAAGACGCTATACGGGCGGCCATGAGTGGCATTGCCAATGCTGAATTTATAGATTTAGGCGGATCATTTACAGCTAACACCGGGCGTACGCTGGCTGTTGCAAGCTTGGTTTATAAAGATGGGATGCACCCGAGCCCCACAGGGCACACCGTAATTGCCGAAAAACTTTCGGCTGCAATAAAAAAGACCCTCTTAAACTTAAACTAAGAGGGTCTTTTTTAATTTTCAGCAAGATGTATATGTTATTACTGCTTGGCCACGCCGCTGGCAGCCTTTATTGAATTATCTGATTTATCGTTATTCATGATAATATTATCATGCGTATTAACCCTTGAGTTGCCAAAGTGTTGTTTAAGCTTAATGGCGTTGTTAAAATTCTCAAGAGTGTTGTTCTGCACTTTTATAAACGCGCTGTTGTCGTCAAGGTAAATACCATTTATCGGGAATGCATCTGCCCATTTGCTTTTAGTCATGTCATGTACCCAGTTTTCGTATATCTGCGTACCTGGTTGGTTGCTCAGGGTATAAATGGCGGCGCCATCATCATGCAATAGCATTACATGGTGGATGTTGTTTTTCCTGATGAGGTTGTATTGTGTACCGCTAAGCTTATCGCCGTATTCGTTACCAACTTCAATACCGGTATAGCGGCCCTCGCGGATCTCATTATTCTCAAACAGGTGGTTTGCCACGCAATTGGCTATAATACCCATACCATTAGTGTAATTCAACCCAACATTTTCAATAAGGTTACCGCTAATTACGTTTTTAATACACTGTATCGTAGCTGGCGGATTTGGTTTGTTGTACGTATCAATTACAATCCCGTTACCGCACATATCGTAAATGTGGTTTTTGCTGATGAGGCTATGGCTTACACCCTGTCCAAAAATTAAACCATTGGCACCCGAACTGTGGAGTGTACAATTACTAAGCGTAAAATTATCGGCATAGTTAACCTCTATCAATCCAGGGGCAAGGAATTTTTTAGTTTTCCTTTGTGCTGTTACGGCCAAATCGATAATTAAGCTGCTGGTGCCCGGTAAAAGCCAGGTAGTGTAAGCAAATTCAATATTGCTTATCTGTATGTTTTTTACCCTTGAGTCTATCGCTCCATTTATTTTAATAATGTTACTTAATAAAGGGGCGATCACCTCAGCGCTGTTAAGATCAGTGCCTGCTTTTGGTTTGTAGTAGATGATGTTTTTGGTATTATCAAGGTACCACTCATTTTCGCTATCCAAAAACTCCATAGCGTTTTCAAAGTAGTAGCTCTTGTTAGGATCAAGTAACCTGAACGCTGCGGTTGAAAAAAACGTAGCAGCCTGTGGCCCCGAAAGTGAAACGGCCGCGGTTGAACCCTGCTTGGTTATGGAGTTAATGAGCATCCTGCTTTGATACCAGTGCTGGTTTATTACCATTTCTACATTGGCCAGGTTGCCCCACTTGCCCGCTTCAGAAGCGTTAATGATTACCTTTTTGTTGCTGGTATCAAATGATTTAACCAGAAAGTATGGGCCGTAGTCGTCATCGTTATCGCGGTTGGGATAGCGTGCCCTCACGGCTATTTTGCCGTTTATATACAATTGCCTGGTATTAAAATTTGCCGGTACAGGCGCTTGATAAATACCATCCTTATACGGTGTCCATCCGGTTATTTTTTTTCCGCCCGAAAGTATGGGTTTTTCTCCGGGGGCATTGGTTATCAGTAGCTTTGAATCACTGCCGCCAAGTTCGGCGTTGGTAAATATTAATGATTTTACCATGTTATACGTACCCCCTTTAAGGTAAACGGTTACATCTTTAGTATTCGCAGCTTTTAAGTCCTGTAGCTTTTGCTGCAAAAGATAAATATTACCCGGCGCTGCACTACTAAAAGTAGCGCCCTTACCTGTTGGCGAAACATATAAAGCAGTTTGGCTAAACGCATTGAAGCTTGCACCCGCAATCAAAAAAAAAACTAATCTTATAACTTTCATTCGGCTTAAAAATTTAAAAAGTGCTTATTCATTGTAGCATAACGCTTATCCGGCTTAATTAGTTTGATTATCAATTTATAAAATAAGCATGTTTTTATGCATTGAGCTTTTATGTACAGCGTAAAAATCAAGCAAACAAATTTTAATTGATAATATTATTTTAATTATTGCTAAATCAAAACTAATTATATTCATTGATGTTAATTTGATAAACTGATAATTAATGACTTTTATTTTTGACTATTTAAAATTTTTTTCATTATTTTTTTATCAATAGTGAAATTATTGTATTTTTACGATTTATAATTAAAAAGCAAAGAGTTTAATCTATCTACCTTAACATAATGCAGCGGTTAAGATGAGTTTTGCAAAGCATATTATACCGGGCAAAACCCACACCTGCAATAATAAAAAATGAAAAAACGGATTTTACTGATCAGTCATAATTTTTTTCCTGAGCCTACCGGTATAGGAAAGTATAACGGAGAAATGATGATGTGGTTGGCTAAAAATGGCTACGATTGTACCGTTGTAACCACCTATCCCTACTATCCATACTGGAAGGTTCAGGAACCATACAAAAACCGCTGGTATAAAAAGGAGGTTTCGGCCTTTGATAATGGTTCTTTGACTGTATACCGCTGCCCCTCTTACGTTCCGCAAAACCCAACCGGCTCAAGAAGAATGATCCAGGATTTGTCGTTTTGGTCATCTATGTTCTGGACGGTTTTTAAACTGATGCTTACGGGAGCAAAGTTCGATCTGATAATCACCATAGCGCCGCCGTTCCATTTAGCCAAGCTGGGCCTGATGCTTAAAAAGCGCACCGGTGGTAAATTGCTTTACCATATACAGGATATGCAAATTGAGGCCGCACAGGACCTTAACATGATATCAAACCAAAAGCTGTTTGATAGGCTATATAAAATTGAATATAATATACTGCAGAAGGCTGATTTTATAAGCAGCATTTCTGATGGGATGATAAGTAAGATAAAGGCAAAGGCAAAAAAAGAAGTTTACTTTTTTCCTAACTGGGCCGATACCGCTTTTTTTTCGCCATTACCAAACCGGGGTCAATTAAAGCTTAAGTGGGGTTACGCGGCAGATGACATAGTTTACCTGTATTCGGGCGCCATAGGCGAAAAACAAGGGCTGGAAGATATTATACTGGTTGCCGAAAAACTGCAGGACAATAAACAGGTGAAATTTATCATCTGCGGATCAGGTCCTTATAAGGAAAACCTGATTGATATTGCAGGTAAAAAAGGCCTCACAAATATTAACTTTTTACCGGTACAGGATAAAGAAGTGTTTAACGAGTTCCTGAACATGGCCGATTTGCACATGATATTGCAAAAAGCCAACGCCAGCGATCTGGTAATGCCATCTAAACTAACAACTATACTGGCAGTAGGCGGCGCAAGCATTATTACAGCATCGCCCGGTACATCATTATATAACGTAATACATGATTACGACCTGGGTTACATTACCGAGCCGGGGAATATTGATTTACTTGCCGAAAAGATATTAAGCATTAAACAGGATAAAGTAATGGAGCAGAAACGCGAAAACGCGCGTAACTATTCGCTTAAATATCTTAACCTGGATAATATAATGAATGCCTTTGTGAACGATTTTATAGGATAAGCTAATTTACCGCATTTTAAATATGAAAAAAGTTGCTTTAATAACAGGGATCACCGGCCAGGATGGCGCTTATTTAACCGAGCTACTGCTAAAAAAAGGCTACGAAGTGCATGGTGTAAAAAGAAGGAGCTCGTTATTTAATACCGATAGGATAGATCACCTGTACCAGGATCCGCATGATCCATCGCCAAAACTGATCCTGCATTATGGCGATTTGAGCGACTCTACCAACCTTATCCGCATTATTCAGCAGGTACAGCCCGATGAGATCTATAACCTGGGCGCCATGTCGCACGTAAAGGTGAGTTTTGATACGCCGGAGTATACGGCCAATGCCGATGGTATAGGAACCCTGCGTATCCTTGAAGCTATCAGGATACTTAATCTCACAAAAAAAACAAAAATATACCAGGCATCCACGTCAGAGCTTTATGGGTTGGTACAGGCTGTTCCGCAGTCAGAAACTACACCATTCTATCCACGCTCGCCATACGCGGTTGCTAAACTATACGCCTACTGGATAACCGTAAACTACCGCGAAGCCTATGGCATGTTTGCCTGCAATGGTATTTTATTTAACCACGAAAGCCCATTACGCGGCGAAACTTTTGTTACCCGTAAAATTACCCGCGGCGTTGCCAAAATTGCTATGGGCCTGCAGGATAAACTTTACCTGGGCAACCTTGATGCGCAACGTGATTGGGGCCACGCCAAAGATTATGTAGAGGCTATGTACCTTATACTACAGCAGGAAACCCCCGAGGATTTTGTTATTGCCACAGGTATTACCACCTACGTGCGCGATTTTATTCGTTTGGCTTTTGCCGAAGTGGGTATAAACATTGAGTTTAAAGGCGAAGGTGTTGCCGAGCGTGGCTACGTAGTAAGTTGCGATAACCCCTTATATCAGTTAGCTGCCGGTACCGAGGTTGTAGCGGTTGATCCTAAATACTTTCGCCCTACCGAGGTGGAGCTGTTAATTGGCGACCCAACCAAATGCCAGCAAAAACTAAACTGGAAACCTAAATATGATCTGCAGGGATTAATTAAGGAGATGGTGGCTGCCGATGTAGAGCTGTTTGAAAGAGAAAAATTGTTAAAAGATTCGGGCTATAAAATTAAAAATCAATTCGAATAATTGTTTATGGATAAAAACGCCAAAATATATATTGCAGGGCATCGTGGTATGGTGGGATCTGCCATTTACCGCAAATTGCAAAGTGAAGGTTTTACCAACATTATAACCCGCACTTCTGCCCAGCTTGATTTACGCAACCAGCAAATGGTAACCGATTTTTTTGCCGAAGAAAAACCGGACTACGTGTTTCTTGCAGCTGCTAAGGTTGGTGGCATTATAGCCAACAATACTTACAGGGCCGATTTTTTGTATGAAAATCTCGCCATCCAAAACAATATCATCCATAACTCATACCTTAACGGTGTTAAAAAGCTGATGTTCCTTGGATCGAGCTGTATTTATCCTAAAATGGCCCCGCAGCCGTTAAAGGAAGAGTATTTGCTTACCGGCTTGCTTGAGCCTACTAATGAGCCTTATGCCATTGCAAAAATTGCAGGGATAAAAATGTGCGATGCCTACCGCGATCAGTATGGTTGTAATTATATATCGGTAATGCCTACCAACCTGTATGGCCTTAATGATAATTACCATGCGCAAAATTCGCACGTGTTGCCGGCGCTTATCCGCAAGTTTCATGAAGCTAAGGAAAGCAATGCCGCCGAAGTTAACATATGGGGAACGGGCAGTCCAAAACGCGAATTTTTATTTGCCGATGACCTTGCCGAAGCTTGTTATTACTTAATGCAAAATTATAATGAGCCGGGACTTGTAAACGTGGGTACCGGCGAAGATATGTCCATAAAGGATCTGGCCTTATTAATAAAGGATATTGTTGGTTTTGAAGGCGAATTGACCTTTGATACCACAAAACCTGATGGAACCCCGCGCAAATTAATGGATGTGAGCAAATTGCATAGCTTTGGCTGGCACCACCACACCACATTGAAGGATGGCATAACCGCCGCTTATCATGATTTCCTTGATCAAAGCAAGGTGCTCCATGAAAGGTAAAATGTTATCAGCGTAAAACAAATTGGCTTTATATAATAAAAACATTAATTGAACAAAAGGGAGAGATTCAAAACACTATTTCAATTTTATATATGAAAAACATTACTAAGATTTGCTGTATAGGAGCAGGTTATGTAGGTGGTCCTACAATGGCGGTAATAGCAAAAAAATGCCCCCACATTAAAGTTACAGTTGTTGACCTTAACGTACAGCGTATCGACGCCTGGAACGATCCGGATGTAGCAAACATCCCGGTTTATGAGCCAGGTTTGGGCGAGGTTGTTGCCGAAGCCAGAGGACGTAACCTGTTTTTTTCTACAGATGTTGAAACCGCTATTGATGAGGCCGAAATGATCTTCATCTCTGTAAATACCCCAACCAAAACATATGGTGCAGGTAAAGGTCAGGCAGCAGATTTGAAATGGATTGAACTTTGCGCAAGGCAAATTGCCCGTGTTGCAAAAGATAATAAGATCATCGTTGAAAAATCAACCTTACCGGTACGTACCGCAAGCGCTATAAAAGATATCCTTACCCATACAGGTAATGGTTCACAATTCCAGATACTGTCAAATCCTGAGTTTTTGGCCGAAGGTACCGCTATGGAAGATCTGGATGCCCCGGATCGTGTACTTATTGGCGGCGACAGCACACCGGAAGGCCAGAATGCTGTTCAGGCCCTGGTTGACGTTTACGCCAACTGGATTCCAAAAGAGCGGATCCTTACTACAAACGTGTGGTCGTCTGAGTTATCAAAACTTACCGCTAACGCGTTCCTCGCACAACGTGTATCATCAATAAACTCATTAACTGAGCTTTGCGAAAAAACCGAAGCTAACATCAACGAAGTAGCAAAAGCCATTGGAACTGATAGCCGTATTGGTCCTAAATTCCTTAAGGCATCTGTAGGTTTTGGCGGTTCATGTTTTCAGAAAGATATTTTAAACCTTGTTTACATTGCCAAAAGCTATGGTTTGGATGAGGTTGCCGATTATTGGGAGCAGGTAATCATCATGAATGATCACCAGAAAAGGCGCTTTGCAAACAGGATCATCAAAAATCTGTACAATACCGTTAACGGTAAAAAGATCACTTTCCTGGGCTGGGCCTTTAAAAAAGATACTAATGATACCCGCGAAGCCGCATCTATCTACGTAGCAGACCACTTACTGAATGAGCAGGCAGATATTGCAGTGTTTGACCCTAAAGTGCCTGAAAAACAAATCTACAGCGATCTGGACTACCTGCATACCCGCGGCTCCGAAGAAAACAAAAAAGGAGTTACTGTAGCTATAGACCCTTACGAGGCTTGTAAAGGTGCGCACGCCATTGCGGTTTTAACCGAGTGGGATGAGTTTAAAACTTACGATTGGCAAAAAATTTACGATAGCATGTTAAAACCAGCTAAAGTATTTGACGGCCGTAACCTGCTTGATGCACAAAAATTAGAGGCTATTGGTTTCCAGGTTTGGTCTATCGGTACAAGTATTTAGTAGCTGGTTATAAATTGATATTTAATTAAGAAAAATACCCCCATACTTTATGAAGAAAAAAGCCTTACTTACCGGTATAACCGGCCAGGACGGAGCCTACTTAACCGAGTTGCTGCTTAAAAAGGGATATGAAGTTCACGGTATAAAACGCCGTAGCTCATTGTTTAATACAGATAGGATAGATCACCTGTACCAGGATCCTCATGATACCGAGGTAAAACTGATACTGCACTACGGCGATCTGAGCGATTCAACCAACCTTATCCGCATCATTCAGCAGGTACAACCAGATGAGATCTATAACCTGGGTGCCATGTCGCACGTAAAGGTTAGTTTTGATACACCTGAGTACACCGCTAATGCCGATGGTATTGGTACCCTGCGTTTGCTTGAAGCTATCCGCATTTTAGGTTTAGAGAAAAAAACAAAAATATACCAGGCATCAACATCTGAACTTTATGGTTTGGTACAGGCCGTTCCACAGTCAGAAACTACGCCGTTCTATCCGCGTTCGCCTTATGCAGTGGCAAAAATGTATGCCTACTGGATAACCGTTAACTACCGTGAGGCTTATGGTATTTTTGCTTGTAATGGTATTTTGTTTAATCATGAGAGTCCGCTGCGTGGCGAAACCTTTGTAACCAGAAAAATTACCAGGGCTGTAGCTAAAATAGCTATGGGCTTACAGGATAAATTATTTTTGGGCAACCTTGACGCGCAACGCGACTGGGGCCATGCCAAGGATTATGTAGAAGCCATGTACCTGATATTACAGCAGGACACTCCTGAGGATTTTGTTATTGCCACGGGTGTAACCACAAGGGTAAGGGAATTTGTAAGACTTGCATTTGCCGAAGTAGGCATTGTAGTTGAATTTAAAGGCGAAGGCGCATCTGAAAAAGGATATGTGGTAAGCTGCTCAAACCCCGATTTCCAGGTAGAAACAGGTAAAGAAATTGTAGCTGTTGACGAAAAATATTTCCGCCCTACAGAGGTTGACCTATTGATCGGTGATCCAACAAAATCAAAAACCAAACTGGGCTGGGAACCTAAATATGACCTTCAAGGCTTAGTTCAGGAGATGGTAGCAGCTGATGTTGACTTATTTAGAAGAGAAAAACTGCTTAAGGATTCAGGTTACGCTATCAAAAATCAATTTGAATAGTCTTCCTTATGGAAAATATGCCAAAATATATATAGCAGGCCATCGGGGGGAATGGTTGGTTCAGCAATTCTCCGAAAGCCGGAAAAGAAGGGCTTTGCTAATAATATAGGCATTGGGGAGGGCGTCATTATCAAAGAACTTTCCCTGTTAATTAAGAAAATTGGTAATGAGGGCGAAATTGTTTTTGATATATCAAAAACAGATGGTGCACCAAGAAAGTTGATGGATGTTGCAAAGCCGGCTGGAGATATCACACCAGACTTGAAGACTGCGTTGCATTAGCATAAGCTGATTTTTTAAGTAAGGCGCATTGGTTGCGCAACGATAAAAGTATATGTCATTGTAATCAAAAGCCGGTTAATACCGGCTTTTGGCGTTTTTGGGGCTGCAGATAATTATTTTGCAGGTTCGGTCATGGTGTTCCTTCCAATTGCTCAATGTCTAAATTCTATGTGATTAACACTCAGTGATTTGTAATTGCTACCTATTAATAGGGTTTAAAAAAAAGATATTTTTTAAAACACGCCATCGGTCCCTGTAACATATTTTGCCTTATCTTCGTTAATGCAAATCGGTATGCGCCCCGCTTTTAACTATTTTTATATATTCTATGACCATAATACCAACCCCGCTTGAGGGATGTTTACTAATAAAACCCCGCATTTTTAATGATGATCGTGGTTACTTTTTTGAATCGTTTAACCAACAGCGATTTGCTGATGCCACAGGCTTCAATGTTAATTTTGTACAGGATAATCAATCATACTCAACCAAAGGTGTATTACGTGGCCTGCACCTGCAAAAAGGCCCGTTTTCGCAGGCTAAGCTGGTTAGGGTAACCAAGGGCCAGGTATTGGATGTGGCTGTCGACCTGCGCAAAGGATCTGCAACTTATGGACAGTATCATGGTGAGCTTTTAACCGAAGAAAATAACGAGCAATTTTTTATTCCACGTGGATTTGCCCATGGTTTTATCGTATTGAGCGACGAGGCCGTATTTCAATATAAGTGCGACAATTACTATAACAAAGAGTCGGAAGGTGGTTTGCACTATGCCGACCCGGACTTAAATATTGATTGGCAGCTTAGCGGGGGCGATGTGCTGGTGTCTGATAAAGACCTTGAACTCCCGTTTTTAAAAGATGCCCCTGATTTTGGGTTCTGATTTTTTTCCTGTTTTAATCAAATAATACTTGTTAAAAATGCAAAATATCATCGTATTTGGAGCATCGGGACAATTGGGTAACTGTCTAAAAAAAGTAGCCGGCGATAGAGAAATAAGTTACATTCATTTCCTGCCTGAAGATGAGGCTGACATTCTGCGGAATGATTTGCTCAATATTGTTTTTGAAAAATACAGACCTGCCTTTGCTATCAATTGTGCTGCTTATACCGCTGTTGACAAAGCGGAAGACGACGTTGACCTGGCCCGGGCTATCAATAAAACCGGCGCCGCAAATCTTGCTAAGCAATGCAAAGCATACGGTGCCACCCTTGTGCAAATCTCAACTGATTTTATTTTTAAGGGAGATGTGGCATCACCACTCACAGAAGAAGCCATTGCCGAGCCTATCAGCGTATACGGTGTCACCAAACTGGAAGGCGAGCAGGCGATTGCAGAAATTCTTGATGAATACTATACAATCCGCACAAGCTGGCTATACTCCGAGTATGGCAACAATTTTGTAAAAACCATGTTGAAACTTGGTGCCGAGCGCGATGAGCTTAAGATCATTGCAGACCAGGTTGGCACACCAACATATGCCATTGACCTGGCAGAAGCAATTTTAGCTATCATAACAGCTGGTAAAAAAGCATATGGTATTTATCATTACAGTAATGAGGGTGTAACCTCATGGTATGACTTTGCCAAAGGCATCTTTGATATTTCAGGTACCGGTGTTAAAGTTTTTCCGATACGCACATCCGAATTTCCTACAAAGGCACAACGACCTGCATATTCGGTAATGGATAAAGCTAAGATCAAGGCCACGTTTGATATAGAGATCCCTTACTGGCGCGACAGCTTAAAAGTTTGTATTAAGAAATTGGCCACTGCACAATAAGCAGTTGGTTTTTAGAGAAAAATAAAATGCCAGGCTTTCTTACGAGCCTGGCATTTTATTATGCTTTTTTCCGGGTAGCTTACAAGAATGTCCCTGCTGCTACTGTTTCATTAGTTGATTCATCAACCAGGATCAATGAGCCGGTAATACGGTTTTTGCGATACTCGTCAAACACTACGGGTTGGGTAGTGCGTAAACGGATCTTCACCATTTCGTTCATCTTAATATCAGTATTTTCTTCCTGTTTTTCAAGCGTATTGATATCCAGTTTATAATAAACTTCTTTAATGATCGACATTACCTCGCGGGTGGTGGTTTTGAGATGATATTTAGCACCAGGGCGCGGGCTGCGGGTTGCCATCCAGCAAATCATCGCATCAAGGTCCTGGCTTACCTGCGGTTCGCTGTCATCTTTTACAATCATATCGCCGCGGCTTACATCAATATCATCCTCCAAAGTAATGGAAACTGACATTGGTGCAAAAGCTTCCTCAACCGGCCCCGAATAGGTGTCGATAGATTTTATGGCCGATGTTAATCCTGATGGCAATACGGTGATCTTATCGCCGGGCCTGAAAATGCCGCCTGCTATCCGGCCGGCATAACCACGGTAATCATGATATTCATCGGCATGCGGACGGATCACCGTTTGTACCGGGAAACGCGCATCTGAATGGTTTTCATCGCTGGCAATATGGATAGTTTCCAATGTATGCAGCAGGCTTTCACCTTTGTACCATGACATATTTTCCGAGTCGTTAACCACATTATCACCGGCCAGGGCACTGATCGGCACAAAACGGATATCGGTAACATCAATTTTGGCTGCAAATGCTTCGTATTGCTCAACTACTTTGTTAAATGCTTCTTCGCTGTAATCAACCAAATCCATTTTATTTACACAAACAATAATGTGCGGAATTTTTAAAAGCGATGCAATGAACGAGTGGCGGCAGGTTTGCTCAACCACGCCTTTGCGGGCATCAATAAGCACCAGGGCAAGATTGGCGGTTGAAGCGCCGGTAACCATGTTGCGGGTATACTGGATATGACCAGGAGTATCGGCAATGATAAATTTGCGTTTGGGAGTGGCAAAATAGCGATAGGCTACATCAATGGTGATACCCTGCTCGCGTTCTGAACGTAGGCCATCGGTTAATAACGACAAATCAACATGCTGAAGTCCTTTTCGTTCGCTCGATTGTTTTACAGCTTCCATCTGGTCTTCAAAGATGGATTTTGAATCGTATAGTAAGCGCCCTATAAGGGTGCTTTTCCCATCGTCAACACTACCTGCTGTAGTAAAACGTAATAATTCCATTGTGGTGGTATATTTTGCTCCGGGCTTGACTGCCTGAAGGCTCATTGAATCAAATTTTAAAAATAACCTTGTTTTTTCCTGTCTTCCATTGAAGTATCCGAGCGCTTATCATCGCTTCGGTTGCCTCGTTCGGTGCTGCGGGTGGCTGATACTTCGGCAACTATCTTCTCCAGCGTATCGGCGTCTGATTCGATACCGCCGGTGATGGTGATATCGCCCAGGGTACGAAAACGCATCAGCTTGTTTTCTATAGTTTCACCCTCGCGAAGCTGTAAAAACTCAGAAGCCGGCAACCAGGTATTGTCGCGGTAAACGGCGTTACGCTGGTGTGCAAAGTATAATGAAGGTATAGCTATGTTTTCTTGCAAGATATAGTTCCAGATATCCATTTCGGTCCAGTTACTGATCGGGAACACGCGGAAGTGTTCGCCCATGCGCTTGCGGCCGTTAAAGATGTTCCAGAGCTCGGGGCGCTGGTTTTTGGGGTCCCACTGCCCAAATTCGTCGCGGTGACTGAAGAAACGCTCTTTAGCACGGGCTTTTTCCTCGTCACGGCGTGCGCCGCCAATAGCAGCATCTATTTTATTGCTTTCAATGGTATCAAGCAGGGTTACTATCTGTAACTCGTTGCGGCTGGCGTTGATACCGCTTTCCTCAACTGCACGGCCTTTGTTAATTGATTCCTGAACCGAGCCTACAATAAGCTGTACGCCAAGGTTTTCAACCAGCTTATCCCTGAACTCCATAGTTTCAGGAAAGTTATGGCCGGTATCAATATGGATTAGGGGCATTGGGATTTTAGCGGGCCAGAATGCCTTTTTTGCCAGGTGTGTTACAACAATAGAGTCTTTCCCGCCCGAAAACAGGATGGCAGGACGATCAAATTGTGCAACCACTTCCCTGATAACGTAAATGGCCTCCGATTCTAATTCCTGCAGATGAGTAAGATAATATTTATGCATGTTAACAATGAAAATCCGCTAAATCCACCTAAATAGTAGTTTTTAACGTTCAAACTGCAATAATAACAATTTTATGCTAATGTTGAGGGTATTAAATGGATTTTGCTTTTGAAAAAGGCTTGTTGCTTAGTGTATGGTTTCATGTTCAAAATAATCAGATAAAATATAAGTTTGCATATTGAACAATAAATACCAACTTTATACCTGACAGCGTTGTTTAAAGGTATAATAATGGGCCTTGATATCACGGTAGCATTATTATATACTGGCTTCAGGATATTTACTTTAAAAATTAGTATAATCAAATATGAAAGGCATTATTTTAGCAGGAGGGTCAGGTACCCGGCTTTATCCTATAACCAGGGCAATTAGTAAGCAACTAATGCCTATTTACGATAAGCCAATGATATATTACCCATTATCGGTTTTGATGCAGGCGGATATCAAAGAAATTCTGATCATTACCACAGCCGAAGATAATCCCGGTTTTAAACGGTTGTTGGGCGATGGCTCCGAACTGGGCTGTAAATTTGAATATGCTATACAGGAAAAACCTAACGGACTTGCCCAGGCTTTTGTTATTGGCGAGCAATTTATAGGCGATGATAAAGTAGCTTTGATATTGGGAGATAACATATTTTATGGTACCGGATTTAACGAATTGATCCGCAGTTTTAACGATGTTGAAGGCGCTGCTATTTTCGCTTATCATGTGGCCGATCCTGAACGTTACGGTGTGGTTGAGTTTGATGCTGAATTCACGGCCTTATCAATTGAGGAAAAACCTTTGCAGCCAAAATCGAAATTCGCAGTGCCCGGCCTTTATTTTTATGATAACTCGGTAATTCAAATAGCTAAGGATCTTGAACCATCACCGCGCGGTGAGTATGAAATTACCGATGTCAATAAGTTTTACCTTGAACAGGGTAACCTGCATGTTGGCGTTATGGATAAAGGTACAGCCTGGTTGGATACCGGTACATTTGATTCATTGAGCGATGCTACCGAATATGTACGTGTAATTGAAAAACGCCAGTCAACAAAAATCGGGTGTATTGAGGAGGTTGCTTACCGCCGTGGTTTTATCGATGATGACCAGCTGAAGTTATTAGTTAATAAGTATATCAAAAGTGGTTACGGCAAATACTTGCAAAGCCTGCTGCCGTAATAAGATAATTATGTCAGGGTTTCAATGGTTTTGATCATCTGGTCAATAACGTCGGGAGCCCCGGCATCAAACCAAATAAAACTTTTATCTTTTCTGAACCAGGTGAGTTGTCTTTTAGCAAAGCGCCTGGTATTTTGTTTTATAAGTAAAAGTGCTTCATCAAGGGTGATTTTGCCGTCAAAGCAATCAAACAGCTCCGAATAGCCAACCGTATTTAACGCATTTAAATCACGGAAGGGCAGAAGAGATTTTACTTCGTCTATGAGGCCCTGTTTAACCATCAGATCAACTCTAAGATTAATTCGGTCATACAAGTTAGCCCGCTGCATATCAAGCGCCAGTTTTATGATGTTGAAAGGCCGTTTGTTAATGGTAGCGTTGCGGTAAGATGAAAAAGGTTTGCCCGTTGTTTCAAAAACCTCTAATGCCCTTATAATTCGCTGAGGGTTGTTTATATCAACCTGGGCATAATAATCAGGGTCGGCTTGTTTTAGCTTTTCCTGTAATGGGGTGATCCCTTCTTCTTCAAGTTGCCGGTTTAGTTTATCGCGTACAGCAATATCGGCAACAGGTAAATCATCAAAGCCTTCGCAAATAGCTTTAATATACAGGCCCGATCCCCCGGCCAGGATCACTTTATCGTGTGTTTTAAAAAGCTCATTTAACAGTGTAAGCCCCTGCTTTTCAAAGTCGCCAACAGAAAAGCTTTCGGTTATGGAATGCGAATTGATAAAGTAATGTTGGGCTGCGGCTAACTCTTCAGCATCGGGTTTAGCGGTGCCAATGCTCATCTCCCTGAAAAACTGCCTTGAATCGGCCGAAGCTACAGCCGTATTGAAGTGTTGTGCCAGCTTAATGGCCGCCGCCGTTTTACCCACCGCGGTAGGCCCGGCAACTACAATAAGGGTTGGAGAATGAGAGTTCATAGATTAGCCCCTCTAAATCTCCCCTAAAGGGGAGACTTTTATCAGGTTTATATTTTTAAAGCCCTCTCCCTTTAGGGGAGGGTTGGGTAGGGCTTAATAATCGTCGCTACCGCCGCGGCTCGGCCTTTCGTCGTCATCAAAGCCTTCATCATCACTAAACTCGTTACCGAATTCATCTTCTTCCTCTTCTTCTTCACCGGCGGTGTGTTTTTCTTCCGGCAGATCATCGGTATCCGTAACTTCCGAAAAATCTTCGGCATCCTCCGGGTTAAAAGCCATTTCGTTCAAAAAGTCGAAATCTTCGGTAACAGGCGGTAAAACGGTTGGGTTAAATGCGTTGCCGAATTGTTTTGGGGCTTCGCCAACTGATTTTACAACAGAAGGGTAAGTGGTACCCGGTGTTTCATCTAAAATGATCTTCATCAGTTCAACATGGAAATCAAACGGACGATCGAAATTGAATGTGTAGTAAAATTTTTGATGCGGATCATCGATAAAACTTAACAGCTTTACTTTATTCATTAATGACACACCACGGTCAATACGCCTTTGGTTAGGCAGGTAAGTTATTTCTTCACCCTTTGTCCATTGATCATTGCTGATATAAAATGATGAAGAAAATTCCGGATTGTACCCGGTTGACTGATGAATTGCGCGGTGAAGATCTTCGAAAGTTTGATTTGATTTTACATCAATTTCTCTCGTAACGTCATCGTAGTCTTCAAAAGTAACCCTGAACCTGTATACTGCCATTGCTTATTGTAGATTTTGGACAAAAATAATAATGTTTTAATTTAATTTGGGTCAGTCACAACTTTTAAGCCAATTTCCATGCCTTTGCTAATTGTAAAGGTTAATGCGGCCTCGCGATTGTTGGGAATTTCGCCTTCTAATATAGCTTCCCTGATCTGATTTTTGATTATTCCTACCTCCCGGCCTTCTTTTATACCAAACATGGTCATAATATCATTGCCTGTAACCGGCGGCTGCCAGTTACGGATGCTATCGCGCTCCTCAACATCTTTTAATTTTTGTTGAACAAGCTCAAAATTGTTACGATACTTTTTAACCTTATATTCATTTTTAGTGGTGATGTCTGCTTTACACAACAACATGAGTGCTTCAATATCATCTCCTGCCTCAAAAAGCAAACGCCGCACTGCCGAATCGGTAACTACGGATTGGGAAAGCACTATCGGCCTTAAATGCAGCTGCACCAGTTTTTGAACCTGCTTCATTTTTTCATTGAGCGGCAGTTTAAGCTGGGCGAAGATCTTGGGCACCATGCGTGCGCCACGGTCTTCATGGCCATGAAAGGTCCAGCCGTGGCCGGGTTCAAAACGTTTGGTGGCCGGTTTGGCTATATCGTGCAATATGGCAGCCCAGCGTAACCAAAGGTCATCGGTGGTTTCGCAAATGTTATCAAGTACCTGCAGGGTATGGTAAAAATTATCTTTATGACCTTTGCCATCTACATAGTCGACCCCGTAAAGGGCTACCATTTGCGGGAAGATCTTGTGCAGCAGCCCGGTATCAAACAAATAATTAAAGCCGATGGACGGTACCGGCGATAGGATGATCTTATTTAGCTCATCGGTAATCCGCTCCTGCGATATAATACTGATCCTGTCGGCAGTGGTTTTAATAGCTTCAACAGCGATATCATCAATCCTGAAATTGAGCTGAGTGGCAAAACGGATGGCGCGCATCATGCGCAGCGGATCGTCAGAAAACGTTTCGTTAGGATTAAGCGGCGTGCGGATCAGCTTGTTTTCCAGGTCGGCTATGCCGTTGAAAGGATCAAGCAGTTCACCAAAAGTATCCGGGTGGAGCGAGATGGCCAGCGCGTTAATCGTAAAATCGCGGCGTTTCTGATCATCTTCCAGAGTGCCGTTTTCCACAATTGGCTTGCGCGAATCACGACGGTATGATTCCTTACGGGCGCCAACAAACTCTACTTCCAGGTCATGATATTTAAGTGATGCCGTACCGAAGTTTTTATAAACTGCCAGCTTAACTTTAAGATTAGCTGCCACTGTTTCTGCAAAAGCAATACCGTTACCAATAATTACAATATCGATATCCTTGGACGGGCGGTTCAGGAAAATATCGCGCACAAAACCACCTATGGCATAGGCCTGTACATTTTGTTCGCCCGCTAAACGGGATATAACAGAAAATACGGGATGCCTGAGGTGTTGCTGCATAGTTTGATGCTTAAAAACGCTAATAAGGGTACAAAGGTAAGATTAATTGGTAAAATGCCCCGGTAAAGTCAAAAGTCCTAAGTATTTTCCTACTTAATAAACAAAACTTTCAGACTTCAGACTTTGGACCTCAGACTTCCGACTTTCTGCACGACAGGGGGTTAACAGGGTTAACACAATTCAAATTATTTTAATTTAAATAATTGATAATCAACATATTAAATATATATAGGGGTTACGCCAAAGATTTTTCAAAAATGTTTCTGTCAAAAGATATTTTCAAAAATGCCTTTTTAGCTAATCACTAATCCCCAACCTCTAATCTCTCGTTAACGCCTCAAAAACTCAAACCTGCCATCAGGAGCCAGCCTCATAATAGTTGAGGGAGTTTTGATCTCTTTGCTGTGCTGTTCAAGGTCAACCACATAATCAACGCCATCAATAATTTCCTGGTCTATCTGCGAAAAATATTGCGGCGAGGGCTTGCCGCTGATATTGGCCGAAGTTGAAACCAAGGGTTTGCGTAAACGCTGGATAAGTTGTTGGCAAAAAAGGGTGTCTTTTACAACCCTGATCCCCACACTGCCATCGGCGGCAATTAATGCCGGTGAAATGTTTTTGGCGCCCGGCATTACCAGTGTTAAAGGGTTTTCTGCGTATTCAATCAGTTCAAAGGCCAGCGGGTTTACTTCGCTGATATAACTTTCCAGCTTGTTTTCGGTATCCAGCAAAATGATCATGCTTTTGGCCTCATCGCGCTGTTTCAGGCGATAGATCTTTTGAATGGCTTCGGTATTGGTGGCATCACAGCCTATTCCCCAAATAGTATCAGTAGGGTAAAGGATAATGCCACCCTCTTGTACTATTTTAAAAGCCCTGGCTACTTCGTCTCTAAGCATGGTTCAAAATATTTTGGTAAAGCTGCATTAATTGCTCGCTTAGTTTATCATCAGTAAAATTGGCTGCATAAGCGCGGCCTTTAATTATCATGTTTTGCCTTAAGCCCTCATCGTTAAGCACGCTGTTTAGTTTTTCGGCAAGACCGGCATCATCATCGGGGTTAACATATAGGCTGTCCGGGCCGCCGGCTTCTTCAAGGCAGGAGCCTGTTGCCGCTATAACCGGGGTGCCGGAGTTTAAGGCTTCCAATACCGGAATGCCGAAGCCTTCGTACCGTGATGGATAAACAAATACCGATGCCAGTTGGTAAACAGCAGGTAACTCTGCAAAGGTAACATCTTTTAAAAACATTACCCGGTGGTTTAAATGGTGGACTGTTAAATAAGCTTTAACTTGTTCTGTGTATTGGGTTTCCTTGCCAACTACTACTAATGTTATATCATCGATATTTTTTAAAGCCTTAACGGTTAGCAGCAGGTTTTTGCGTTCTTCGATAGTGCCAACACTTAATATAAAGCGGTTAGGCAAATTGTATTTTTCTTTTACTGCCGATTTTTGCGCGGCGGTTTGCTCAATAGCAAACGAAGGGTCGCATCCCTGGTAAATAACCTCGATTTTTTTGGGGTTAATGCCGAGCAGTTCAACCAAATCGTTTTTTGTTTTTTGGCTTATAGCGATAATTTGATCCGCAACGCGGCAGGCATGTTTAACCTTAGCAAGGTAAATGCGGTAGTTAACTGCACCAAAATGTTTTGGGTAACGCATAAAGATAAGGTCATGCACGGTAACAACCGACTTAATGCCGGTTTGTTCGATACCCGAAGGCAGCTCGTGGCTTAAACCATGGTACAGTTCAATGCCATCGCGTTTTAGATCTTTAATAATTCCTTTACTGCGCCACCAGGAAGTGAACCATTTGCTTTTTGGGGCAACAGTGCGGATGTTGGGAAAATCGCCAACAAAATTAAGCCGGGGATTGGCTTTTGCCTTTGGCGTATATAAATAAAGGATGTGGGATGGATTGAGCGACGCTATGCCTTTAATTAACCAGCGGCTGTAATTACCTAAGCCGGTATTATTGTAAAAAGCCCGTTTAGCATCGTATCCTATCTTCATGTTTTAGATATGAGATATGAGACGTGAGATATGAGATTAGGAGCAGCTGTTTTGTGCTATCTCAAATCTCATATCTAACATCTCAAATCTAAGCTATACCGCTACGTTGTTTTCACGCAGGGCGTCATTCAATGACGTTTTTTTATCGGTTGATTCCTTGCGGGTACCGATAATCAGGGCGCAAGGCACCTGGTATTCGCCGGCGGCAAATTTTTTGGTATATGAACCCGGAATTACTACCGAACGGGCAGGTACACGGCC
Organism: Mucilaginibacter sp. cycad4; assembly: GCF_034263275.1. Classification (NCBI taxonomy): domain Bacteria; kingdom Pseudomonadati; phylum Bacteroidota; class Sphingobacteriia; order Sphingobacteriales; family Sphingobacteriaceae; genus Mucilaginibacter; species Mucilaginibacter sp. cycad4. The sequence continues at coordinate 110,165 of NZ_CP139559.1, forward strand.
TTTATATTCAACAGGGGTGCTATGCGTAACGTCGATAATTTTAGTTGATGCGGTTAATACCACGTTTGCACCTAATACGGCCTCATGCTCAACATGTACGCCTTCAACAACAATGGCACGTGAGCCAATGAAGCAATTATCTTCAATAATAACGGGTGCTGCTTGCAGAGGCTCCAACACACCGCCAATGCCAACGCCACCGCTTAAGTGTACGTGTTTGCCTATCTGCGCACATGAGCCTACGGTAGCCCAGGTATCAACCATGGTGCCTTCATCAACATAAGCACCAATGTTTACATACGATGGCATCATGATAACGCCTTTGGCAAGGTGGGCACCATAACGGGCAATACCATGAGGCACCACACGAACGCCGGTTTGTTTGTAATCGGTTTTGAGCTTCATTTTGTCATGAAAAACAAAAGGACCGGTTTTAATTTCTTCCATCTGCCTGGTAGGAAAATACAAAACAACCGCCTTTTTAATCCACTCATTTACATGCCAGCGTGAGCCAATGGGCTCGGCCACACGGATCTCGCCTTTGTCCAAACGGTCAATAACGGTTTCAATGGCGTTGGTGTATTCATTATAGTTCAGCAGGTTCCTGTCTTCCCAGGCCTCTTCAATCAGTTTTTTAAGATCTTGCATTGGTGAAATTAAACTTTTGGCAAATTAAAGGATTTTTAAGGAAATATATTTAAAAGATTGTATATCATGCAGCAGCGAAGCGGTTAAAAGATTAATTACAACTAAGTGCAGGAAAGGCCTTGACAAAGTATTATGGGTTCTTTAAGAAACCTCTGAGTATAATAACAAATTGCGTATAGTATTTGGGCCTTTATGTGTTTAATATTACACATGTATACAAAATCCGAACAACCAGTTAATATGCTTTAAAAAGCGTTAAGGAAACTTTAATTTTACATAAACGAAAACCAACGTTTAAACTAATTAGGTGTCAAAAGCCTTCCGGACAGCGAGTGTCGGGGAGGCTTACTTTTTTTATTTCAACGAGTGTTTATATGTATAATTCGAGGGTTGGCATAAAAGGATTTTTGGAGGATAACTGGATTTTAAGAGTAGTTCAATCTATTGACATGTGTTTATATTTCCTGGTAAATAAGTTTATAAAACAGTAAACATTAACACTTTATTTATCGTACAAGTGTTTATATCAATCTATTAGCTTTATGAAGATTGATATAATTGTATTAGCCTTTTAATTTATTACTGTTTACCCAATTATTCCCGAGTATGACCCCTTTAGTACTATTTGCAGTTATTTTGCTTTCGGTAGCATTGCTGCTTATCCTTGGCGTTTTGTTTTTTAGCTTACTCAAATACATCCAAAAGCGCTATTACCCACACTGGAAATTCCCTGATTATGTCAGCGTTGGTTATGCCGAATACCTTTATCATAAGTTCATTAAAAAAGACCTGCCCAAGTAAACCGCAAAAAGTCCGGGAATTGCCAACTTTCAATCTATGGCAAGTCGTATTAAAAGCTGTAAATTTGAGACTTGATACTGATACCACCGCTGGGGTAACCGGGGGCAGGTTTGCGTTTCGGTTATAAAAGCATCCCTGAACTGGATGTTTTTGCTTCTACGTAAAAATGATATTGGTAAATTAGCCGACCGACCGGCTTATCGGTATGAAAGAAATTGAATGTTATGGCCGAAAAAGAGAAACTGAGAATAGATAAATACCTGTGGGCCATCCGCGCTTTTAAAACACGTACGCTGGCTTCTGATGCCTGCAAAGCCGGGCGTATAAAGCTGGATGGTAAAAACATCAAACCATCGTACGAGGTGAAAATTGGTGATGTTTACCAGGTAGCAAAAGGCATTGAACGCAAGGTAGTAAAGGTAACCGGCTTGCTCGAAAACCGGGTGGATGCCAAAACTGCTGTGAATTTTTATGAAGATATAACCCCGGTTGAACAAACCCAGGCCTTTAAATCAATGTTCCATGCCCCGATACTTAAGAGGGATCGTGGGACTGGCCGCCCCACCAAGGCCGACAGGCGCGAGATTGATGACCTGAAAGATAATTTTTTTGAGGAAAAGGAAGAGAACCAGGATTAGTCTGAACCAGGATTATACGGATTTCGAGGATTATAGGATTTGCTTCACTGTCTCGTCCTGAAAAAATTTATACTTATGCGGTTTCCTTGAAATCCCATAAATCCGGCAAATCCCCCCCAATCCCGGTCAATAATGCTCCTTATGCTCATTTGTTTCCCAAAGTTTAAAGGCGGTTAACGCTTCATTACGGAGGATCTGCACAAAAGGGAGTTTGCGTTTTTCCATCGTGCAGCCCAGTTCATCATAAATAAAATGATCGTCGAAACCTATCGCGGCGGCATCGGCTTTGGTATTGGCGTAATAAATTTTATCAATCCGGGCCCAGTAAATGGCGCCAAGGCACATAGGGCAGGGCTCGCAGCTGGTATAAATTTCACAGCCCGCTAAATTATAGGTTTCCAGCTCCTGGCAGGCCAGGCGGATCACCGAAACTTCGGCATGTGCGGTAGGGTCATTCGTGGGCACAACACGGTTGGCACTGCGGGCTACGATCATGCCATCCTTAACAATTACAGCCCCAAAAGGGCCGCCTATTCCGCGCTTTACATTGTCTTCAGCCAACTCAATGGCTATGCGCATAAATTTTTCGTGTGCCGTATTCTCCATATTGCCCTAAATTAAAAAACCTCAACCGAAGTTGAGGTTTTAATTTGAAAATGTGTCAATTTGAATATTTGAAAATGGTCGGTAATTTTCAAGTTACCTCATTATCGAATTTCCAATTTGAAAATGTGTCAATTTGAAAATTTGATGATGATAAGTAATTTTCAAATTGCCTCATCATCAAATTTTCAAATCAAGTGTTATTTTTTGTCTTTAGCGTAGGCTTCGTTAAGGCGTTTGGCAACGTCAACGGTAACATCTAAAGATGGATCACCATATAATACGGTTGGATTGGCTTTTGAATAGGTTAACACCAGTTTGTAGCCTTTTTCTTTAGCATAACCTTTTACAAAATCGGCAATTTTATCATACAGTTTAGCATTTTCAGAGGCTTGCTCGTTTTGGAATTCGGCACCTGCATTTTGAGAGTAGCCTTGTAATTCCTGTTGTTTACGCTGTAACTGTTGCTCGGTAGCCTGGCGCTGATCGGCCGGCATAGTAGCCTGGTTTTTCTGGTACTCGGCAACCTGGCGCTGAAAAGCCTGGCCGCGGTTTTGCAGATCGGTTTGTGATGCTTTGCCTTTGTCTTCAAGGCGTTTTGACATATCCTTAAAGTAATCGTACTTGCTTAATAAAGAATCGGAGTTTACATAAACAATGGTTTCTTTATCGGGAGTTGCTGTGGTTGCAGCAGCCGGTTTATCGGCAGTTTTATTTTGGCTGCAAGCGGCAATGCTGCCTGCAATGGCTAATCCTAACGTAAGCTTGGTTAAAGTTGAAGCACTGGTTTTCATTATACTAATCTGAAAATATTATAAAATTTTGACAAAGATAATCTTTCATTGCAAGTATCCTAATCGGATGTGCAGATAATAAGATGTGCAGATTTCAGATGTGCAAATGTGCAGATGATGTTTCTTGCGACAGGTCGTTGTTTGAAGGCGAAGATTTTTTTTCACGCAAAGACGCTAAGCCGCAAAGGTTTGTTTTACTTCAAAGATTTTATGGTGTACAAAGGGATAGAGCGGAATACCGGCCAACGAGCGCAATGCCTGCAGGCGTATGAGCGTATAGCCCGCCCCGTTAACTAACGGGAACGCCCATATTCTGAACCGCGATTTATAGATTTAAGGGCTCCTTGATTTGAATACAAAAATAAGCCCAAACAAACCGGGAAGCCACAAGTGCGTCACCCATGGCCTTCGCTCAAGACTTGCACCATTGGCATTATTAAAATTTCTTAAAATTCTGCCTGTTCTATTAATTCCATAAATTCGGGTTCAGACCAAGTATTCTGTTGATTTTGATTCAGATAATATTGTTTTTTATCACTCCCAAATCCTTTCCACAACTGTACTTTTATCCACAAAAAATCGTTAATCCGGGGTATTTTTTGTAATTTTGAAGATTGTTTCATTAAATAAATATGAGCGAAGAAATTCAGGACAAATCCAATTATTCAGCAGATAATATACAGGTTTTAGAAGGTTTAGAGGCGGTGCGCAAGCGTCCGTCGATGTACATTGGTGATACGGGCGTTAAAGGTTTGCACCACCTTGTATATGAAGTAGTTGATAACTCTATCGACGAAGCTCTTGCCGGTTACTGTGATGATATTAAAGTTACCATACATGTTGGCAATTCCATAACCGTTTCAGATAACGGCCGTGGTATCCCTACGGGTATTAATACAAAAGAAGGTAAATCGGCGCTTGAAATTGTAATGACCGTTTTACACGCCGGTGGTAAATTTGACAAGGATACCTACAAGGTATCGGGTGGTTTGCACGGTGTGGGTGTAAGTTGCGTTAACGCGCTGTCAACCCATGTCAGGACCCTTGTACATCGTGAAGGTAAGATCTTTACACAGGAGTATGAGCGTGGTAAACCTATGTTTGATGTTAAGGAGATAGGGGTATCTGATAAAACAGGTACTATCCAAACTTTCCAGCCCGACCCGGAGATTTTTACTACCACTACCGAATATAAATATGATACGCTGGCTGCCCGTTTGCGCGAGCTTTCATTTTTGAACAAAGGTATCCGTTTGAGCTTAACCGATGAACGCGAAACCCAGGAAGACGGTACTTTCCGTAGCGAGGTGTTTTTCTCAGAAGGCGGTTTGCGCGAATTTGTTAAGTTTTTGGATGGCACCCGTACATCAATTATCCCCGAACCGATTTATGTGGATGGTAACAAAGGCGGTATCCCGGTTGAACTGGCCCTGCAATACAACGACACTTACAGCGAAAACGTTTTTTCGTACGTAAATAATATCAATACCATTGAAGGTGGTACCCACGTAGCGGGTTTCCGCCGTGGTTTAACCCGTACGCTGAAAGCTTATGCCGATAAAGAAGGCTTGCTGAAAAACGTAAAGGTAGAAATCAGTGGCGATGACTTCCGCGAGGGGTTAACTGCCATTATATCGGTAAAAGTTCAGGAACCACAGTTTGAAGGCCAAACCAAAAGCAAGTTGGGTAACAACGAGGTAATGGGTGCGGTTGACGTAGCTGTGGGTGAAATTTTAGGTAACTTTTTAGAGGAAAACCCTAAAGAGGCCCGCCTGATTGTTAATAAAGTAATATTGGCCGCTACTGCCCGCGCCGCTGCCCGCAAAGCGCGCGAAATGGTACAGCGCAAAAGCGTGATGACAGGCTCGGGTTTGCCGGGCAAACTGTCGGATTGTGCCAACAGCGATCCAACCCTTTGTGAGTTATTCCTTGTCGAAGGTGACTCGGCGGGTGGTACCGCCAAGCAAGGCCGTAACCGCGAATACCAGGCTATTTTACCATTACGTGGTAAGATCCTGAACGTGGAGAAAGCCATGGAGCATAAAATTTACGAAAACGAGGAGATCAAGAACATGTTTACCGGTTTGGGTGTAAGCCGCGGTACGCCTGAAGATGATAAAGCCCTAAACTTAACCAAACTCCGTTATCACAAGATCATCATCATGACGGATGCGGACGTGGACGGTTCGCACATTACCACGCTGATCCTTACTTTCTTTTTCCGTTATATGAAGGAGCTGGTTGAGGCCGGTTATGTGTATATTGCTTCGCCGCCGCTTTACCAGGTTAAAAAAGGTAAAGAGTATGAATACTGCTGGAATGATGTGCAGCGTGATGCCGCCATACAACGCCTTAAAGGTGCCGGTAAGGAAGATAGCGTACATGTGCAACGTTACAAAGGTTTGGGTGAGATGAACGATATTCAGCTTTGGGATACTACCATGAACCCGGCAACCCGTACACTTAAACGTGCTACCATTGAAAACGCCGCCGAATGCGACCATACTTTCAGCATGCTGATGGGTGATGAAGTTGCACCTCGCCGCGAGTTCATTGAGCGCAACGCTAAATACGCTAAGATAGATTCATAAATCGCCCCCCGACCCCCTAAAGGGGGAGGGATGGTTGATATATTTTAAAAGCTCGGTTCTCAAAAGAGAACCGAGCTTTTTTGTGGATTTGACAGTGGAGATGATTGTTTAAATCTTTATCAGTTTACCATTATAAACCACTTTGCCATTTAGCTCGATGGTATAAACATAAATGCCTGTCATGAGCTTTACGGGGATGGTGTTTTGCAATTCGTTGATGCTTTTAACCATGTTTAACTTACCATCGGTGCCGTATAATTTAAATTCGTAATTGTTGATATCGCCGCTGATGATATTGATTTGCCCGGCAACCGGGTTGGGGTATATCACAAACTGGCTTGGCTGTAAATAAACGGCATCGGCTATGTTGGAGTAAATGATTTCGTCGTTGGCAGTGGTAAGCTTAGCCCGGTAGTATTGTTTGCCCTGCCGGGGATTATTGTCGGTGTATATATAATTTACCGTTGTACTAACCGGTATGGTGGCTAAAGTATTGTATTGGCCCGCGGCGGTTGTTTTTTCCCAGGTGATGGATTTAAGATTATAAACACTGCCCAATTGAAGGTTGAGCACCACAGTATTGTTGACCACATTGGCCAGTAATGTTTTTACATAGCAGCCAACCCCCTGCGTGGTTGCATCAATGGTATAACTTTTTATGCCTTCAAAACCGCTGCCTGTGGCGCTTACTGCAAAGTAAGTTGAAGTTTGTTGCTGCGTGGGTATAATAATGCTGGTATCGGCGGTTGATGCAAGTTTTTGAAGCAGGTTGTCTTTAATAGTATAAATGCTGTAGCCGGTGCTGCCCGGTTGGGGGTTCCATTGCAGGAGGGTGCCGCTGCTGCAATGGTATCCTACATCAAGTGTTAAAGGTTTTGAAATGCTGAACTCGGCGCTGATAAAAATTTGACTGCCAATATCCATTTTAACCATGGCTTTGGTAAAAACGTTAGGCGCTGCCCAGGTGTAATAACGTTTTTTTAGCGTGGCGTTATTGATGACCTGCCAGGTTTGGCCGTGATCATAGCTAACGCTTATTGTACCCAATGTGGTATTGAATGAGCTTTGCCATCTCAGGTAATTATCCTCGCCGGCAAAAAGCTGGTCGCCGGCCGATGGGTAGATCCATTCAAACCTGTTGGCTATGATCTCCTGGTGGGTAACATAAAATTTTTGAGCCCCGGCAGTAATCTTTCTGCCCTTAACGTGTATCATGTATGTGCCTGCCGCAGGGTTTTGTAAACTTACCTGTTCTGTATTGTTTAAGGTATCTGCCCGTCTTTTTGCCGGAGCAGCTAATGAATCGGCAGAAGGGAAGCTGCTGAGCACCCATGGTAAAATTTGCTGCCCGGATGGGGTGGTGACAGTAAGGTCGAGGTCATTCACCAGTGCCGATGCTGCATTAACAGGCGCTGCGGGGTCGTTCCAGGCTAATGAAACTTTAAGCTCCCGGCAATTTGCGGGGACTGTTATAGGATAATCCGTTTGTGCAGCATTGCTGACCGAACCGGTAAAAATGCGTTTTTCATTGATGGTGTGCAACGCCTCCAATGCATTCAGCGAGCCATAGCCAGTTTTATGACTTGGCCCGGATGAGCCTGTTTCATCGGCCGAGTTAATGAGTACACTTTTTATGAGTGCGGCAGAGGGCAGGTGTTGGTTTTGTGTTTTATAGGCCTGCTGTAGTAATGCCACAGTGCCAGATACCAGGGCTGCAGCACCAGAAGTACCGTCTTCACCATCGGCAATCAATTCGGGTTTGATGCGGCCATCATATGTTGGCCCGGCCGAGCTTAAGGGTTCGGGGGCACCTGTTCTGCCGGTGCCGCCAACTACCAATACATTTTTAGCCTGCTTAAAATCGCCCGAGAGGTTGGCTACCCCGCTTATGCCGCTGTACACCCCGCTTTCGGGCGCGGAAGTGCCGATATTGCCCGATGAAAATACATGCACCAGCGAGTCGTTTTCAAAAATCTGCTGATCATAAGCGGCACTTTCGGCCCCATAATAATTTTCAATGCCGGTGCCATACGAGTGGTTTTGCACCGAAATCCTGAATGATTTAAAAATGGAGGTGCTATCGGGCATTAATTGTTCAAATGATGATGAGGTGAAATTTACTTTGGGTGCGGCCCCCAAACCTTTAATGTATGAGTTTCCGTTGCCGCCTATAAGTGTTGCCATAGTGGTAGCATGCCCCGATGTGATATCGGATGTTTTGAATGATGTGAAGCTGCGGCCTAACAGGTCGAGGTCATTGTCATAGCGGTCTTCTTTTACAGAAACATTAATGCCGGATCCTGTTACTCCCGGAAAATTAGCCCCTATAGCCGACATGGTATTTAAGCCGAGGTCGATATCGTTAATGGCAAGTTCTTCATGAGGCCGGCGCAGCTCATTGGCAAATAGTATATAGTCCTGCTGCAGTAAGGCCGGCAGGTTTTCTAATTTGATATTGAGGCGTACCAGGTTGCCGGTTTGGCCGGTAATGGTTCCGGATTGTTGGATGTGGCTGATAACGGTGTCATTAACAGCAGTAACCGTAACCTCAATAGCTTGTGTGCGTGCCGGATGCTGTTTCCAGCTTTTCGCAAGGTTATCCGAAGCTTTCCAGATGGGAGAAGCGGCGCTGTTATTTATAATATTAGCATCGCTTTTGATGGCTGAGGCTGATGATACTACATAATAGTTATAGGAAACCCGTTTGATGATATTGTATTTCCGGTTATCGATATGTGCCGGATCTTTAAATTTTACAAGGTAATACTGGTTGGGATTTTTTTGCGGAGATAAAGATGTTGCCTTATAAAGTGAAACAATTACCTCATCGCTCATGTGTTTTTGTGACCATGACACCTTAAAGCATAAAAAAAGGAGTAATACGGTAACAGGTATTCTTTTTATCATAGGCGGTAATGTGATCAAAACCAATAAAGGGGAGCTGCAGCATCCCCTTCATTGATAAAGCTATTTAGTTGAAATGTAAAAACAACTATAGGCGTTATTAGTATAAATAATTTAACGCTACCTGATCGTTGGCATTGAACGTACGGTCGGTACCGCTTGAGCAGGCTAACATCCATGAACCGGCATCGGCTTTGGTTGGTGTGCCCGGAATGTTGATAGCGCCAATACCTGCCGAACCTTCGTTTACATGTCGGCCACCGCAGCTGAAAGCGCGGTTCATATAGTCGGTATGACGGAAACCGATGCAATGGCCCAGCTCATGTTGAATAACTGATGTTACATAACCCAGATCAGGGTTTGCACCATAAGCCTGTTCGTTGGTATTCATCTGGATCTGGTTATATGGGTTGCCCGATGAAGTAGGGAAGCCTGATGAACCTAAGGTAATATAACCACCGCTTGGCCCCTCGTTAAAGCCGATGATCTGGATTGTACCGCCGCTGCTTACCATTTGAAACTTAAGTGTAAGGTTTAACGCATTGTAACGTGCAACCGCTGCGGTAGCCGCGTTAAGGTAAACAGTAGGTAAATTTGAAACCGATACGGTTACCGTTCTGGGCAGGTTTTTAACCAGGTTTGTAGTACGGTATTGTTCAACATCAGCAATTCTTAAGGTAGGGCTGGTGCTTGCTTCAGATAAATTGGCCTGGGTTAAGAGAATATCTCCTTCAACAAGATATCCATTGCCCTGTTTGCGCACTTCATCGGTACTGAAGCCTAAGTTTGAAATGCTTTTCAGTACATCATCCGGGATAGCGGTTTGGCTGGCGGTTGTAGTTTTTGCAGCCTTGTCTTTTGAACAGGAGAATAGTACAGAGACCCCGACAAGCACGCTTAATCCGATCCCTAATAATAGTTTTCTTTTCATTGTTTTCGTTACGTTTTAGATGTAAATGAAGAATTAATTTCAGCAACCGGCCAGTGCTATTAACTTATACGCAATATATAAATAAAATGTTATGAATTTATTAATAGAAAATAGCAAAAAAATATTCTTTTTAGGAATTATTATCGTTTTATCCTATTGATATCGAAATTATAATTGTCATTTTGACTATTATGCCAATTATAGATTTGTTTTAACTGGTGGCGTATTTTGGGGGCACAACTTGTGGATTAGTTAAAAATCATTTCAGGATATGCAAGGCCTTACGTTTGCCCGACAGTGGCTTTTTTAGTTTCAGCACCTGTTTTCCATAATCAATAACCGCTTTATACTTCATTAAAATATCCCCGCCCAAAACACCCAATACCTGCGGGTACCCCATTTGGCCGTAGGCTACATTAATGGTGGAAAGGTCAAGTACAGCTACTTCAAATTCAGCAATAGGTAAGTCGCCGATGTGCAGGTCACTTACTGTTGCTGTAAAAGATTCCATGGTATTGGTGCCGAGGCCCGTGGAGAGTTTATCGCTGGCTAAGATGTTCATGGTTTCATTGGCTTCGGAAAGCATCGTTTGATCAAAAGCGGTTTTTGACGCGCCGGTATCCAGCACCATAATAAAAGTTTTTCCAAATAACCCAACTTCAACCAGCGGGTGAAAACCATCATCATGCAGGTCGATAATACGGAGCGGGACAGATATCATCATTGCGGATATGCCAATTACAGATGTGCAAATGTGCAGATTAAAGCAGTGATTCCTATTGGTCGTGTTAGAAAAAAAATGCAGCGATAACTTTAAGATTTATAAAATGCCATCTTTCAGGGCTCAATCTTTCAATTGTGATAAGGTTTAGGCATTAAAACCACTAAAGAGGGAAGTTAATTTAAACATAGCCTTTTAGTTTCTTTATGGCGCTAAATTAGCCTTAACCATTAAGCCCTGCAATACTGAAAAAGTAGTATATCAAATTGCGCGGAATTTATTAATCGCTTCTACTTTGTTTTGTACCTGCAGCTTGATGTAGGTATTGCGAATGTGTTTTTTAACGGTACCGGTAGTAATTTCAAGGCGATCGGCAATTTCTTTGTACTGGAGGCCGCGCGCCAGGTGGTTAAGTACTTCAACCTCGCGCTCTGTGAGGTTTTCGGCGGCAACAGTGGCAGGTTTTGCAGCAGCAGTATTAAATGATGCGATGACCCTGCGTGAGATATAGGCGCTCATGGGCGAACCGCCGGCCGCGATTTCGGTAATGGCATTCCTGATCTCATCGGCCGATGATTCTTTGAGCATATAGCCTGTTGCGCCGCTCTTTAGCGATTCAAAAATATTGGTATTGTCGTCGTTGATGGTACACATCAAAAATTCGGCATCCGGGAGCAGGGGCTTGGCCCGCCGTATAAATTCAATGCCCGACATGCCTTCAAGGTTTATGTCAACGATAAAAATATCGGGTTTAAGCTCGTTTATCTTTTTTAATACGGCTTCGGCATTAGCGTATGAGCCCATCAAACTTACGCCGCTCATATCATGAATAATCTGTTCCAGCCCGCGCCGGTAATGTAAATTATCCTCTAACAAAATTATCTGGAGCATGCTTACGGTCAATATAAAATGCTAATGTCCTAAATTATGCCGGCTTTCTTTATACCTATTATGGGGTAGTTTAAAGGTTTAGTTTAAGGCTGATGGATGTTCCTTTGCCCGGGGCAGTATCAATTTTTAGTTCGGCATTCAATCTTTTTGCACGTGCATAAATATTACGGATCCCCATGGTTTCGTGTTTACGAACGTCGGGGTCAAAGCCCCGGCCGTCGTCACGGATACTGATCTGCAGCCGGTTTTTGTAAAGGTTGATTTCCAGAAAAGCGTTTTGCGCCTTTGAATGTTTGACAATATTATTTAAAACCTCTTTCACAAGGAGGTATACCTGGCGCCTTTTTTCGCCGCTGATGGTAGCCCCGGTTTCGCTAACCGAGGCATTTACATGAAGGGAGATCTTGCTGTATTCAAATATTTTAACGGCCTGTTTATGAATAAAACCGGCCAGGTTGCTCACCTCGTCATTTTCAGCATCGAGGCTCCAGATAATCAGCCGCATTTGGGTAGCTATATCGGTAATAGCTTCATGAATGGCATCAATCTCCTTAAAAGCAGGCTGATCGGCTACTTTTTGGCTAAGTAATTCGGTTCGCAGCTTAATGCCGGAGATGCTTGCCCCCAAATCATCATGCACCTCACTGCTGATGCGCTGGCGTTCACGCTGTAGGGCAAGGGCATTTTCATAGTCCTTTTTTTGCAGGCCGATGATGGACTGATAATATTTTTGTACCAGCAAAAAAACGATGATTATAGCACATAGAACAGCCACAATCTGCAGCCATAGCTGCTGGTACCATAAAGGTATAACGGCAAATTTAAAAATGAGCGGGGGGCTTAACTGGTTAAAGCGATCGGCGGCCACCGCTTCCAGCTCATAGTTTCCGGGGGGGAGCAGGTCGAACCGTTTTTCGCCGGATGGAGCAGTGCTCCAATTTTTGTCGACACCCCTGAGCCTGAAGCGGTATTGTATTTTACCCATGCTTTTGTAGGATAGGGCAACACAGTTAAATACAACGGGCCGGCCGTAAGTAAAGCTGCTTTGAGTTCCGGGTATTCCGTCATTAATCAATACCGGCCTGGGCAGGCCCGTATTCCCTAAATTTTGAGTAACTGCTATGCCCTGATCGGTGGCTATATAATAATCATGGCCATTCTGCACTACATCGGCAACGTTATCTGAGGGGAGCCCGTTACTGGTATTGAGCAAGCTTATGCGGTAATTGTGATAATTATTACTGAAGCTGATAATGCTTACGCCATTTGCGGTACAGGCCCATAGTGTATTGGCATCTGTCCATACCAGTTTACGGATGTCACCTGAAAAAATAACAGGAGATCTAAACCGAACAATTTTTTCGCCGGCCAGCAAAAACACTCCCTGGGCTTCGGTACCTATCGCGCATACTTCATTATTTGATGCCAGGCATTTAACAACATTTATTCCGTTCCTGGCCAATATTCGGACCCTGATAAGATTGTTAGGAGTGGGTGCAAACTGGTATAACCCATAAAGTGAACCTATCAACAGGCTGTTTTTATACTTGGTAAGAGATGTTGTACGTATAGGCTTAAATCTATAGCCCTGGTCATGCTTGAGCTGATTTGTCAATATAATAACATTGTCTTGTGAAATAAAACACACTGTATCATGTTGCTGCGTGATTGCCTTTATTGGACCTTTGGCATATTTTACCGGGTGCCATGATAACGGGTTGCTATTGGACACATCTAACCCGAATAAGCCGTTATCGGTACCAATCATGAGCCTGTCGCCAGTAATTGTGACCAGGCTGGTTATCCGGTTAAAATCAGACCTGTCCTGCTTTATAGTTATGCTGCCTAATGGTGGGATCGGATTTACACCGAGTTTTATGTAATTAAGTACACTTAAAACGTGCCCGGTAAAAAGATAGCCCCCGGCAACGCCCAGTTTTAAAACATCCTCATTCGCCAGGCCGCTTTCTTTGTTAATGATTTTTACTTCGGGATTGGTACACAAAAAAAAGCCTTTGTCATAACTGCCAAACCATAAATTATTTCCCCGGTCAATAAGGGTTGAGGTGGTAATATGATTATTAAGGTAATTTTTCCGTTCGCCGGTAAGATAGTTTATAATGTACGTCCCCTGTTTTACCGTTGTAACAGTAAAGGTATTTTTACCGGTAAGATAAACCGAAGTTACATTGCCGGTAAAATAGATTTTATTGAGAGAAGTGATTCCGCTTTTTTGATACTGGTAAACGTGCACCCAATCTTTAGTTAGCAATAACAGGTAATTTTGCTGTATAGCCAATCGGTAAGGTTTGGTATTGGTATTAGCCGTTTGATAACTTAACTGCCCTGCCGATAGCTCTTGTTCAAGTATTTTAAGGTCATTTTCTGATAAGATGAACTCTTCTCCGTCCGTACCATAAATATACCCGTTCAAATGCTGGATAGTGTGTCTTCCCGATTTTAACTCATCAAAATGATATACTGTAGTGCTAAGCCTATAATTTACGCAAAGCTCGTTATACCGGTTAAAAAAGAGATTGGCAAAAGGTAATACTGTTACTTTTTGAGGTGAACTTAGCTTATGTATAAGTCCGTCTTCATAGTAACAAACGCGATAATTATTGCAGTAAAAAAAAATCCGGTGGTAATTATCCTCTGCTATCCGGAAACACTCATTGTTTTCGAGCCCATCGGCGGATGTGAAATTTTTAAAATGCTGACCATCAAACCTGCTCACACCTTTATCCGTGGCTATCCAGATAAAACCCCTGCTGTCCTGCATTAAATAATAAACCCGTGAACTGGGCAGGCCATCAGGTGCACTGTAGTTTTTCAGGTAAACTTCCTGGTAGGGAATACTGGCATATACGCCGGAAAATAAAAATTGAGTTAATATTAAAAGTTTAAAAAAAAAGCTTTTTAACGGCATTTTATTATTGGTATCAATTTTAACATCGCTGACTTTTTAACAATATACAATGATACGGTGTATGGCTTTGTTGTATACCGATAAATATAAAAAGAAATGCTATTGTAAATAAATACAGTTTGAATAATCAAAGGACCGGATGCTCTTTTGATCCCCTGTGCCACAATAGCACGCGTATAGTAATCTTATTTGTCTTGTATGTTACTAATGTATGTATAAAGTGTTATTTATTAATAAAATACATATTAAAGAAAGCAACGCAATCCTTTTGGGCAATTGTGCGAACCCCTTGCCTCGTTATACAACAAACACTATACCCCGGCTTTCGTTATGCCGGGAAGTCAGATTAAAACGGATACCCGATAGCCAGGTTAAATACGCTTCGGTTAAAGTTGAAATCCCAGCGTGGCTCATTGGCACGCACATACGGTGTACGGAGCGGGATACCCAGGTCGGTGCGGAGCACCAGCACGGTTAAATCAAACCTTAAACCGAAACCGACATCAACGGCAAAATCGTTGTAAAACTTGTTACTAAACACCGCTCCGGGTTGTTGACTATTGGAGTGCAGTAACCAAATGTTACCAGCATCAACAAACAATGCACCGCGTACAATACTGAACAGCTTTGGCCGATATTCGATATTGGCCTCTATTTTAATATCGCCCGATTCATCCGGCAAAAATCCACCGGTACCTACGCCTGTTTGAGGATCAAACGAACCTGGGCCAATAGCCCTTGCCCTGAAACCGCGTAAGCTGTTTGGCCCGCCGATGAAGAACTGCTGACTGTATGGTAACTGGGTTGAGTTGCCATAAGGTAAACCAACGCCTACAATAAACCTCGTTGCAATGGTACTGTTCGGGCCGGTTTTATGGAAATACCTGATCTCATTTTCAAACTTTACAAACTGGTTAAATATCGCGCCAAATAGCTTTTTAGGTTTACCACCTGCACTATCGGCACCAGTTACTAAACCGTATATATTGTTTGAGAGGGTAACCTTACCATTATAATAAAACGTATTGGTGCGGTAATCTTCGTTGGTGTTAGTAAAGGTATAACTGTAGCTTGGGCCTAATATAAACTGCTTGTCAATTACGTGCTTTAAAGCTGGATTTACCGGGCCGTTAACAGGACTGATGCTTTGTTTATATTCATCAGATACGCTCAACGGATTCACAAATTGGAAGTTGATCAGGTTAAGCTCATGTGAACGGTGCTCTGTTTCGCGCCACTGGTAGCCGAATGATAAATTAAACGAATTTAAATTATACAGCTTTTGACGGTTTACGATAGAATAACCCAGGCTCAGGTTAGTATGCGGAATGTATGCATCAGCCGCTTTTGGATAAATAGGCCCGATAAACCGCGGCCACGAAAGCGTCGTCTGGATACCGGCCTGGTACACGTTATATCCGGCGTTTTGCCCGCCAGCCTGTACATCTGTACTTCCAAATAAGGTGATCTTTAAAGATTCGGCACCTTTAAAAGCATTGCGGTTGAGCCAGTTTAAGTTAACCTGTGTACCGGTATAGTTAGCCGATGTGGTGCGGCCTAAAATATCCAGCGACAGCGATTTCTTTTTGTACTGGGTTAAAAAGTAGTAAACATTAAGCTTTGACGAATCTGCCGATACATCATCGAACCTGTTTTTTACAAATTTATAAGGGCCAAGGTTAATAAAGCGGTTCAACGAATTGTTGTGTGCCGTACGGTTATAAACCTGGCCGGGGCGCATTAGTACGGTGTTGGCAAATACATAGGTATGTACCGTGTTACGGCGCTCAACAATATTATACCATTTGTAAAAGATGGCTTTATCCTTCATTAACGAGGTATCCCTTAATGAATAACTTGGGTAAACATAGATATTATCAATAGTATAGATGTTTTTGGCCCTGCCCGGGGTTTCATTCTTCACAGCTACAAAAATATCAACCTGGTGACCGGCAATGGTGCTATCCACATGCATGATCAGGTCTTCAGGTGCGAAGTAGTAAAAGCCCTCTTCCTTCAGTCGTGCGTCAATACGTAAGCGCTCGGTTTTGATAACATCAAGGTTATATTTATCACCGGTTTTTAACAGTGTTTTTGCCGATGTTCCTGCAACCGCCGTATCAATAGTGCTTTTACCCTGCGGGAACACTATCTTCCTGATCTTGTACCCCGGCCCGGTTACCGCGGTATATACAGCTTTAGCAACCTTTGATGACGGTTTTTTGCTTACGGTATCGCCGGTTACCTGCGCCTGGAAGTAGCTTTCATTTTGTAGCCTGTTTTGCAGGATATTGCTGTTTTGCTCTGGATTAACAGCACTGATCAGTACAGGGGGCTCGCCTTTTTTATTGAGCCAGTGCGCCAGGCCTTTGGTTTTATTGGTCTTGGTTTTAAAGTACAGCCAAAGCTTAAAGCGCAAACCAAGTATTTTACTGTTAGGTACCGGCCTTAATAAAGCGCCGAGCTCTTCGCTTAGTGCACTCTTCTCACTTTTTTTCAGGGTTGAGTCTTTTATCACTACCTCACCCCCTGTGTAAAGTTTTTGACCGGGCGCCAGGAATTTAGTGGTACTGCAGGCGCTCAGTAAAACAGATGATAACAGTATATATTTTAAAGGTTTGATCATGAGCTTAGTTTGAAGTAGTTTGCGGTTTGTTTTCCTGTTGCTGCTGCATGTTTTTTTGTTCCAGCGCCTTGTCGGCTTCTTCTTGCTTTTGTTTCTTTTCTTTTTCTTGTTGCTGGTACTGGCGGCGTAACCTGCGCTCTTCAGGGGTACGCTTGCGGAAGATCTCCCTGAAACGGTTATAATCAACCGTTAGGGTGAAGCCTACACCGGTTTCAATGATCTGGCCCTGGATCACAATAAATTCATCGCGGCGGTACGCACGCAATGTATAGCGGCCATCCTTACTTAGTTTATATGCTATAGATACGTCGCCCGCTATGTTGGATGCTTTTTGACCCGGTTGATTGCCTTCAAGGTTAAAGTTGTTACCAACGCTTACGGTAAGCCGGTCGCTGAGGAAACGTTTGGACAGGCCAACGTTCAGGTCAGTACGATTGGTTGCCGTGCCCGATGAATAATCTTCACCGGATGTAAGGCCGAAGTTCAGGTCGACACCCGAGATCAAACTGCCCGCCAAACGGTTTAACTGATCTGAAAGGAGGCTGCTTACACTGTTACGGATAGTGCCTTCAACCGTAGTGCCTGCACCCTGGCTTTGCAGCGGGTTATCGCCAATAAAGTGGCCCAGTACCAGCACGCCCAAAACCTGTTTATTAAGTTCGTTAGGGTCTTGCCGTATCTGGGTTAGCCTGGTATTTACGGTGTTTACCACATCTGATGATACGGAATAAGAACTGTCTGGCAATACAATGTCAAAACTTATGTTAGGTGTTAGCAACTGATCTTTCAGGTTAAGGTTAACATTGAAAGGTAGTTTTTGCTTGTACATCGTACTGTTTTGAGCATCCGAAAGTTGGTTTGAAACCAGGTCGATAGGAGGCACATTGGCTACATAAATGGCCGTAAGGTCAATATTGGCGCTGGTTGGATCGCCCGTCCAAACAATGGTACTGCCTTTTTTAAAGTTGAAGGTACGTTTAACAGTTGCATAGGCCAGGTTGTACGAGCCTGAGTTAACTACGTAAGTACCGGTAAGGTTTATTTTGCCGCTTGGGTCAATGCCGCCATTCAGGCTGGCCTCGCCTTTAAGATGTACGATATCGCCGTTTCGCTCATCAACTACAATAGTAAACGCCGCGTTTTTATTTACGTTGATAGTTGCAGAAACATCCAGCCCCGTAACATCCGATTTTTTAAGCGAGTCCAGTTGCCTGGCCAGCAGGATGGAGTCCATTTTAGGGGCATCCTTGTCAATAAAGTCAACCACACCTTTTCGGTCCTCTACCGCCGGGTCGTTGGTAGGCAGTACAAAGGTCATGTCGGTTTTGTCGTTAACGGTAAGGTTGGCATCAACCACCGGCTTAGTCATATTACCGCGGATCTTGATGCGGGTATCCACATAAAGCTTGCCGTAATAAAGTTTGTTATCGGCCTGGGTTGAATTGGTAACCCTGAAATTATTGGCGTTGATATCCATACCGAAGGCAAAATCGGTGTAAGTTTTGGTATAAATACTGCCGCTTACCACAGCCTTGTTGCCGGTTGAATCAACCAAAGTGAAATCATTAAAACGGATCCCCTCGTTATTAAAAGTGATACTTTCCTGCGGCATTCGGAAGTAGGAGTTAAGCATGGCTACGTTAAAGCCTACTTTATTAAAGTTGACGTCGCCCCGCACTGATGGAGCGTCCGTAGTACCTGATATTTTAAGTGCTCCGGTAATATTGCCCGTAGCATTGCGCAGGTTGCCAAAGCTGAAACCCTCGATGCTCTTCATGCTCAAGTTCACGATATTCAGGTCGAGGTCAAAACGGCTTTCTGGCGAGGTATAATAGGTGCCAGTGAGATCAACCTGGTTGCCTTTGCCCGTTATGCTCATTTGTGCTGCATAAGCATTGGCGGTTTGGTTATTTACTTTAAGGGCAATGTTACCTACCGTATCGCCTTTAAAGTTGAAATCGTTAACGTTGATGGCGGCGGTAAATACAGGAGTTGTTTGGAAGTTGCTTACAGTAGCATCGCCATTAATGGTGCCGCCTACCTGTAACGAATCCTGTTTGGCCATTTTGGTAAGCGCCTCAATATGGAAATTGTTAAACTTGATATTCAGCGGACTGTTAAACTCCTGCGTACTGCTGTTAACGCTCAGTACCTGGTTGTTATTGGTAATGGTAAAGTTGTGTGCCAAAATGCCTTTTGGCCCGTATTGCAAAAAGTTATCATCGCTAACCGCCCACGGCAAATAATCAAGCAGCAGGCCATCTTTATTAAAGCTGAACTGGTACTCATCCGGCAAGATGCTGAAGGTACCCGCTACACGGAAACGTTCCTTCTTAGCCGCATCGCGGATCTGTAGGCTTAAACCAGCTTTATTATCCCGGGCAGCGCCGGAGATGCTGGTATTCAGCAGATCGACAGAGGTGCCAACTTTAACCTCATCAACCGAAAAGTTATAGTTAAGCGCATTATTGGCCGTATTGATATTAAGAGATGCCTTGTTAACCGTATTGGTGCCGTAAACCACTTTTGGTATGGAGCCTTTAACAACCAATTCACCTGTTTGGCTGTCGAAGCTGCCGTTCAATAACACAGGGTCAAGCTGTTTCAGGTCTGGTACAAACTGGGTAAGCAATGGGGTTTTAACTAACCGGGCTTCAAACTTAAACTGCTGCGCATCGTACTTAACTACCGGTGCGGGCTTGGTTTTAATGGTTTTGCCGCCCTTGGTTTTTACAGCCACCTGCTGCCCGCCGGCAATGGCGGTGTTAAAATATTTGTCGATCACATCCTGCAGGGCCGGGGCTATCTGCGTAAGTTTGTACTTACCGGCCATGTGAGCGCTCATTACAGAGGTTTTTAAACGAAGCGTACTGCTGTCGGCACTGGCTGTTGAAATGAGGCTGATGGTATCCATCTGGATGCGCTGGCCTTTGTTAACTACCAACAGGTCGGTGGCTTTGATATCGGCGTTCAGATAATCAGGATCGGCAGTTGGTACATCGGCAATGATCTTGCCATGAAAACGCATATCGTCCTTAACAAAATTGAGGTTTTTAAGGTTGATGCTATCCACATTTAAAGTAGCTTTAACTGCCGGATATTTTTTATTGAGGTTGGCCTTGGCATCAAGGCTGAAATTAATGTTAGGATCTTTCATGCGGGCAACGGCCGTATAAGCGCCATTGCTTGAAGTGCCATTCATTACCAGGTTTTGGTAGGTATAACCCTTAACATAGGCCTTAGCCACATTGCCGTTAAATGCTATGCTTGCCTTTTTGGGATCGAGGCTTTTGCCCTTTAAATTGGCGTTCATGGTGATGCGGCCAACCATTTGCGGTTGTTTGGTAAGTGCACCAATATTGAGCTCATTGGCCTTGATATTGGCCGTGTATGTAGCTGTATTTTTATTTTGTCCGTTCGTTAAAGCTGCAACCAGATCAACCGCACCATAGCTTGAGCGGAGTATCATTTTAGTACTAAAGGTGTACATGCTGCCTTTAAAGTTACCCTTAAGGTTCATTTTTTCAGGAATGCTCACATTTGGCGGGATGCTGCCTGCCGGGGCCAGTTTGGTTATGTCGCTGCGGCTGGTGCTGAAGTCGGCAATACTAACATCAAAAGTAGCTTTTTTTACATCGGGCAGTCCTTTCATTTTAGCCGATGCTTTTATATGGGTACTGCTCAATCCCGTGACTTCAAGGTTAGGGATGTCAAGGTTATCAACCTGGCCGCTCACCCGGCCATTGATCTTGAACACCGTACCCGGCGATGATTTGAAGGGCTCCATAGCTGCCATGGTCGGCATCAGCAGTAAAACATCTTTTAAACCCAAACGGCTGCCGTCTAAATTGGCATTGATACCCAGAGCGCCAATGTTTTTGGTGATGGCATCAATAGAAGGGTAACGTACCTGAACTGATTTTTGCAGCCTGGTATTAGGGGTTTCCAGTAACAGGTCATTCATATAGGCGTTGGTTGGCCCGTACAAAAATGCGGTATGGAACTTGTTGATCTTTAAACCGCTTTTTTCGGTAAAGGTGAATGAGTTGATCTTGCCCGAAATGGTATCGGGACTGTAAGATATATTTTCAGCTTCGGCATTAAGGCTGCGGATATCCATGTGGCCAAAATCAAGGCCTTTGGGTATGGCTTTCTGCGCTTCGTTATCAAACTTAATATTATCGTTAGTGAAAGTAACCTTGCCAATGGTTGCCCGCCATGCCGATTTGGTAGGAGAGGACACCAGCGTATCCAGCTTTTTAATTGTTTTAACAACTTCTTTAACTACCGTTTTGGGTTTGGCAAGGGTCAATCCGGCTTTGGTATTGCTCAGTTCAATATTTTTGATACCCACCTTTTGGTTTTTCAGGTCGATCTTATCCATCTCCACTAAAAACTTGTTCAGGTCTACCTTGGCACCCATTTCGGCGCTTTGGTAATCGACTTTGATTTTGGAGATATCAATCACGCCTAAATTCAAATCCATATTAAGTGGGGCTGTGGCTGTATCAGGAGGCGGCGGACCGGTTGGTGTTTGGACGATTTTGGCATTTACATCGCTCAGGGTGGTTTTGGGTATGGTGAACTTCATCTTATCCATATCAAAATCTTTTATGCGGGTATCAAAATGGCCTAATAAAAACTTTACATCGTTGCCGGTAATGGCATCTTTATATTTTACGTTGATCTTATCGAGGATGATCTTATCAACAGAAAATTTCATGGTTGAGGTGGTATCGGTTGGCTTAACTTCCTTCTTTTGTTCGCCAACAAAGGCTTTCATAATGTAGTCGAAGTTGAACACACTGTCGGCGCCACGGTTTACATTGGCGGTGATGCCCTGCAGGTTTACCTCGTTTACCTCAACCTCGCTGTGCAGCAATTTGAGCATGCTGATATCAACTTTAAGTTTTTCGCCGGCTATAAGGGTGTCTTTTTTCTGATCCTCAAAATACACATCTTCCAGCACGAGCAGCTTGGGCAGCCCGAGACTGATATGGCCAATCTTAACTTTGGTATGGATCTTATTTTGTAAAAAAGTTACGGCTTTATCTTTCGCGAAGTTTTGTACAGCGGGAACCTGTATCAAAATTACTACAAGGATAACCAGCAGAACTACACTCACCAGTATCCAAAGTATTGTTTTAAGGGTTATTCGTAGTATTTTTTTCAATTGTATGTGTATTTCAAAGGTGAAGATCGCGCTGGTTAATATAAACAAATAATAAGCCAAGCCCCCTCTAAATCTCCCCCGGTAGGGGAGACTTTTTAATTGCAAATTTTAAAGCCCTCCCTTCCGGGGAGGGTTGGGAGGGGCGGGCCGCTACTTTTGTTTTTCAACACGTAACCCCCTGAACTTGTTTTTTAATAACTTTGTACTTCATAACGATTTTGCTGAAACGGATTAACTATGCCTGATTTTTCTCACCTCCACGTACATACCCAGTTCTCATTGCTTGATGGGGCAGCCGATATATCCAAGCTGTATAAAAAGGCTGCCAAGGATGGGATGAAGGCCCTGGCCATTACCGATCATGGTAATATGTTTGGCGTATTTAAGTTTGTGGCCGAAGCCGGCAAGCACAATGTAAAACCCATTGTAGGCTGCGAGTTTTATGTGGTTGAAGACAGGCATAAAAAGCAGTTTACCAAAGAAAATAAGGATGTTCGCCGCCACCAGCTCATGTTGGCTAAAAACCCTACAGGTTATAAAAACCTGGTAAAGCTATGCTCGCTGGGGTATATGGAAGGCCTGTACAGTAAATGGCCCCGTATTGATAAAGAGCTCATCTTAAAATATCACGAAGGTATCATCGCTACTACCTGCTGTATAGGCGCCTCAGTACCACAGGCTATATTAAGAGATACGCCCGAAAATGCCGAGAAGGAATTCAGATGGTGGCTTGATCTGTTTGGCGAGGATTTTTATATCGAGCTGCAACGCCACGAGATCCCCGAACAGCAAACTATTAATAATGTATTGCTTACTTATGCTAAAAAGTATAACGTTAAGGTGATTTGCTCAAATGATTCGCACTATGTGGATCAGCAGGACTCCAACGCCCATGATATTTTGCTTTGTGTAAACACAGGCGATATGCAAAGCACCCCGATAGCTACCGACGAAGAAGGTGGTAAAGGCTATCGTTTCGGTTTCCCTAACGATCAGTTTTACTTTAAAACACAGGAAGAAATGGGTAAGCTGTTCCATGACATACCCGAATCGTTAGATAATACCAATGAGATAGTTGATAAGGTAGAGGTATTAAAGCTTAAACGCGATATCCTGCTGCCCAACTATGTTATCCCTGAAGAATTTAAAATTCATAAAACGCCTGATGCTGATACCCTTAATCAATGGGAATACCTGAAACACCTTACCTTTATGGGTGCCAAGGAGCGCTATCGTGATATTAGCCCGGAAACTGAAGAACGTATCAATTTTGAATTGTTCACCATTCGTACCATGGGTTTTGCAGGGTATTTCCTCATCGTGGCCGACTTTATCAGGGCTGGTCGTGATATGGGGGTGTTCATTGGCCCCGGCCGTGGTTCGGCAGCAGGTTCGGTGGTGGCTTACTGTACCGGGATTACCAATATCGACCCTATGAAGTACAACCTCCTGTTTGAGAGGTTCCTGAACCCCGACCGTAAGTCGATGCCCGATATTGATACGGACTTTGACGATGCCGGCAGGCAAAGGGTTATTGACTACGTTGTTGATAAATACGGCAAAAATCAGGTGGCCCAGATCATTACCTATGGTTCAATGGCTGCGCGTACCAGTATCCAGGATGTAGGCCGTGTGCTTGATATGCCGCTGGCCGATGTAAGCGCCATGAAAAAGCTGGTGCCCGAAACATTGGGTATCACCCTGAAGGATGCTATTGAGCAGGTTCCGGAATTAAAAGAGATCCTCAACGGTAACGACCTCAAAGCACAGGTACTACGCGAGGCCGAAAAGCTGGAAGGCTCGGTACGGAACACCGGTGTACACGCCGCGGGGATCATTATTGCTCCTTATGATCTTACCGACATTGTACCCGTAGCTACCGCTAAAGATTCGGACCTGCTGGTTACCCAGTATGACGGCCGTGTAATTGAGGATGCGGGTGTAATTAAGATGGACTTTTTGGGCTTAAAAACCCTTACCATTATTAAGGACGCCCTGCGCATGATCAAACAAAATCACGGCGTTGTAATAGACATTGACTACATCCCGCTTGATGACCTTAAAACTTACGAGCTTTATCAGCGTGGCGATACCAACGGTACTTTCCAGTTTGAAAGTGATGGTATGCAAATGTACCTGCGCGAGCTAAAGCCCGATAAGTTTGAGGACTTGATAGCCATGAACGCACTTTACCGCCCGGGCCCGATAGAGTATATCCCAAACTTTATTTCCCGTAAGCATGGCCGCGAACCGATAGTGTTCGATTTGCCTGACATGGAAGAGTACCTGGGCGAAACCTACGGTATTACCGTGTACCAGGAACAGGTGATGCTTCTGTCGCAAAAGTTAGCAGGCTTTAGTAAAGGCGATGCCGACGTTTTGCGTAAGGCTATGGGTAAAAAGCAAATTGAGGTACTGAACAAAATGGAAGCCCAGTTTATGGATGGGGCAGTAGCTAAAGGCCACCCCAAAGATAAGCTTACCAAAATCTGGACCGACTGGAAGGCATTTGCCCAGTACGCGTTTAATAAATCGCACTCTACATGCTACGCTTTTGTGGCATACCAAACCGCTTATTTAAAAGCGCACTATCCGTCAGAGTATATGGCGGCGGTTTTGAATAACCAGAATAACATTGAAAAAATTACCTTCTTTATGGAGGAATGCCGCCGTATGGGGGTTGAGGTTTTAGGGCCGGATATCAACGAGTCGGACATGGCCTTTGCGGTAAACAAGCGCGGGCAGGTACGCTTTGGTTTAACCGGTGTAAAAGGTGTGGGCGATAAAGCGGTAGAAAGTATCATTGAAGAACGTAACGCCAATGGTCCCTTTGAAACCGTATATGACTTTGCACGGCGCTCCAATACGCGCAGCGTTAACCGTAAATCGTACGAGAACCTGGTATATGGTGGTGCGTTCGATGGTTTCGGGATTGCCCGCGCCCAGTTTTTTGCCAAAACTGAGTTGGGCACCTTAACCGGTGTTGAACGGCTCATTAAGTACGCCAATGATTATCAAAACGTGCAAAGCAGCTCGCAGTCGTCATTATTTGGCGGTTCGGTAGCGTCATATGTACCTGAGCCGGCCATGCCCGATGTTGAGGAATGGCCGCTGATAGAAAAGCTGAAATACGAAAAAATGGTTATTGGCATTTATTTAACCGGTCACCCGCTGGATAATTATAAAGTTGAGCTTAAACGTTTCTGCAACGCCAATATCAGCGATCTGAAGCTAATGCAAAAAGCCCGCTCGGGCGAAGGTGGCGAGGATGTAACTGCGGCGTTCAATGAACTGCGCCGTCGGGGTGAGTTGCGGATTGGCGGCCTGGTATCAAGCGTTCAGCATAAAATGACTAAAACAGGTAAACCATTCGGCACTTTTGTGTTTGAAGACTATAATGAATCATACGAGTTTGCGCTCTTTGGCGACGACTATGTAAAGTTTCGCAATATGATGATGGAAGGATACTTTCTGCATATTAAAGGAACTATCGAAGAAAAATTCCGTCAGAAAGATAACTGGGACCTGCGCATCGCGGTAATGGACCTGCTATCAGAAATGCGTGATAAACTCACCAAATCATTAACTGTTTGCATCGATATGAACATGCTTAACAGCAAACTGCTTGATGATATCCAGCACATGATTGATGAAAATAACCAAAAATACCCGGTAAAAAACTGCAAGCTCCGCTTTCAGATCAGGGACAGGGAAGAGGTAATGCTGGTTGAACTGTCATCCAAATCATTTAAAGTAAACCCAAGCGATGATTTTATGGCCGGGATACATAGTTTGACTAATGAGGAGCCGGTGCTGAGTTAGGATATGAACAGGCTTGGTATAGTTGAATTAATAAGTTAAATTTGTTTAACAAGTGATCGTTATTATGGAAACAGAAGTTATTAGGGAAAGACTACAGGAGTATATCCGTTTTGCTGATGATAAAAAAGTAGCAGCCATATACACAATGGTTGAGAATGAGATACAGGACGAACTCGATTTGTGGGAGGACCAGGACTTCTTAAACGAAATGAAAAGCCGCGTAGATGATTATGAGAGCGGCAGAGTTGCAGGAATTCCCTGGGAGCAGGTTAAGAAAAATGCAAGAGCGCGGTAGTTCTGATGAGATATAACATTGAATTACTTCCGAAGGCCGAAATAGAATATCAGAAAGCATACAGGTGGTATGAGGAGCAATTAGTCGGACTGGGTGATCGTTTTGAAACTTCCGTCGAGCGAAAATTAAATAGTATAAGTAATAACCCTCTTTTTTATCCTAATAAAAGTGGAAAATTACGTGAATGTAAAGTAGACGACTTTCCTTTTTTGATCATTTTTAGAGCTTACTCTGAGAAGAATCTCATCTTTGTTTATTCAATATTCCATACCAGTCGTCGCCCTGGTAAAAAATACAAGAAAAACCTGTAGAGATATCGTTTTACAATATCTACATTTTACACCTCCGCCTTCATCACCTCATCATCCTGCTTAATTAAAGTATAACAAGTATAATCAGGCTTGATCACTTCTCCGTTAGCATTAGTAACAGTCATGTAATGGCTGCCCCATCTTTCGAGGGTGTAAAATATAGATGATAATTCTTCGCCAATAAGGGTAAGGGAGTATTCAACCCTTGGGGGCACTTCGGGAAAAATGTGGCGTGATACTATACCGTCCTCTTCCAGTTCGCGGATCTGTTGTGAAAGCATCTTTTCGGTCATGCCTGGAATAGCCCGGTTTATCTCGCTGTATCGCTTTTGTCCTGATAATAATTGGTTTATTATACTCAGTTTCCACTTACCGCTGATCACGCTGAGGGCCGCTGCCATGGTGCATGAATGATCGGAATGTCTGTTTTTTGTCATAATGAAAAAGGCGATATGTTGATTGCATCAAACCGGCCCATAACCTACCAAAAAGTATGTTGCACACAAAATGGTGCATTCTTGTGGGGAACTGTAGTCCGCTGTATCTTTGATGTATCAAAACAAAGATAATGAAAAACTTACAAGGAAAAACAGCAGTAATAACAGGCGGTAATAGTGGTATAGGCCTGGCCACAGCACAGGAGTTCATTTCACAAGGTGCAAAAGTGATCATCACCGGCAGGAACCAAAAATCAATTAATGAAGCACTTGAAATACTTGGCGCCGATGCTAAAGGCGTAATTGCCGACAGCGGCGACATGAGCCAGGTAAAACAATTAGGTGAAAAAGTAAAAGCCTTTTCCGAAAAAATTGACATCGTGTTTATCAACGCCGGTATTGGCCAGTTCAATTCGACTGAGCAGATGAGCGAGCAGATGTTTGATGACATCATGAACATTAACTTTAAAGGTGCTTACTTCAGTATTCAGCAGTTGTTGCCTTTAATTAACGACGGCGGTTCTATCATCCTGAATACATCAATTAATGCACATATTGGTATGGCTGGTGCAACTGTTTATGCAGCAAGTAAGGCAGCATTGCTTTCATTGGCTAAAAACATTTCGGCCGAGTTGTTACCTCGCCGCATCAGGGTAAACTCTGTAAGCCCGGGCCCGGTTGTAACGCCTTTACATACTGCCGATAAATTAGGCTTAACCCAGGAACAGTTGGAAGGTATGGGCTCCGAACTGATAAAACAGATCCCAATGGGCCGTTTTGGTTTAGCTGAGGAAATTGCCAAAACAGTTACTTTCTTCGCATCAGATGACTCAACATTTATAACAGGTGCCGAGCTGATTGCTGATGGTGGCATGGCCACTTTAAAAGGTGCCTAAGCCCCCTCTAAATCTCCCCCTGAAGGGGGAGATTTTTTAATCTTCGTCAGGGAAAGATGGGGGATAATATCTTAACTGATGACCGGCGGCTGTAGCTTCCGGTCATTTTTATTGTCTGAATCAGAATTTACGGAATTAGTTAATTTTTGGAATACTAAGCAGATTCAATAAATTACCAAGTAGCCTCCTTCATAAACAGTCTATTTGTTAATTCTAAAATTCTGATTCAGACAGTTATAATGTTAATTAATACCGCTAATGTTAAAAAGTAACCCGTCTGTACAGTTGCAAATATGCTTTGTAAATGAGTTATTTGTGTTAATACGTCATGTCGCAAAGCGGTATTTGGTGGTGTAAACGCGACAAATGGTCATGCCTGCGTTAAGGGCGTGTATGATAATAATATAATTGTCACATTGTCAGTAACACACTTGTGGCAAGCAATTTGAATAGCATATATTTGTAAATACAAAATTTAAAAAATAGAAATCATGGCTTTAGAAATAACTGATGCAAACTTTGACGAGCTTGTCCTGAAATCAGACAAACCAGTATTAATTGACTTTTGGGCAGAATGGTGTGGTCCGTGTAGGATGGTAGGTCCGGTAGTTGAAGATATTGCAAAAGAATATGAAGGCAAAGCTGTTGTTGGTAAAGTAGATGTTGACAACAACCCAGGCATATCTGTAAAATATGGTATCCGTAACATCCCTGCCTTATTGTTCTTCAAAAATGGCGAAATTGTGGATAAACAAATCGGTGCTGTGCCAAAATCAGTATTAACTGATAAACTGGTAAAACAGTTAGCATAACTCAAAGAAGCTTATTTAATGCTACACACTGTAGCGTTAACACAACATATTTTTTGAAAAGCGTTGCAATTTTGCAGCGCTTTTTTTATGCCTATATTAGCCTATGTCCAAATTAAATGATGATCAGCAAATAAGACAACTGGCCAATCTCGAACTGCTGGCCCGGCAGGTAGTTGAAGGTTTTATCACCGGCCTGCACCAAAGTCCCTTTCATGGTTTTTCGGTTGAGTTTGCCGAACATCGCCTGTACAATAACGGTGAATCGGTGAAAAATATCGACTGGAAACTGCTGGCCCGTACCGATAAACTGTTTGTAAAGCAATTTGAAGAAGAAACCAACCTGCGTTGTTTCCTGCTGCTGGATACGTCGTCATCCATGAATTTCCCCGAAACAGGTACCAGTAAGCTGCAATTTTCGGTTTATGCCATAGCATCGCTCATGTACCTGTTCAAAAAACAGCGCGACGCGTTTGGACTTTGCCTGTTTTCGGATAAAATAGACTGGATCAGTGCAGCAAAATCAACCACAACGCATTTGTTTTATTTATATGCCGAGCTGGAAAAAATGTACGCCAGTCCTAAAGCAAATACCCAAACCAATATCACCAATGTATTGCACCATATAGCCCAGGAAATTCACCAGCGTTCGTTGGTGATCATTTTTAGCGATATGCTGGAGAATAACCTGGATATGGAAAAGCAACAGGCTTTATTTGCGGCTATTCAGCATTTGAAATTTAATAAGCATGAAGTGGTGATCTTCAATGTTACCGATAAGCAAAAAGAGCTTGAACTTAATTTTGATAACCGCCCGCATCATTTTGTAGATATTGAAAGCGGTGACGAACTAAAGGTGAACCCCGCCCGCATCCGCGATGCCTACAAGGCATCGCTAAAAGAATACCGGCACCAGCTGGAGCTAAAATGTGCCCAGTATCATATCGACCTGGTTGATGCTGATATCAATGAAGGCTACCATCACATTCTGAATGCTTACCTGGTTAAGCGAAATAAGATGATATAAGAGGATTACAAAAGAGCGTCATTGCACGAAGCAATCCCAAACTATACAGAGCCGCTCTGCTAATCGGGGATTGCTTCGTGCCTCGCAATGACGGTTTTATTATAAATGTATTTTTTTGAAATTAAAAAAGGCTGTTACCAACTGGAAAACAGCCTCTATAGTTAAATAGGGGATTTACTTATAAAATAAACTTTGTAAATGTATGGAGACAATATGAAGTTTAAGTGAAGTCTGGTTCGCGGTCAAATATGAGGAATACACTGGTGCCCTGATCTCTTACCGAGTCTATTTTTACCCTGATGCTATGAAAAGCGGTAATGCTTTTTACAATGGCTAAACCAAGGCCATAACTTTCCTTTTCTTCAGTTTCAAATTTTTCAAAACGGTTAAAAGCATTTTCTATTTGTTGCTGGTCCATACCCGGGCCTGTATCAGTAATTTCAAGTATATAAATATCATCCTTAAGCTCATCGGCAATGGTAATACTGCCTTTGGGCTTATTGTACTTGATAGCGTTGTTAATGAGATTGAACAACAGGGTGTGCATCAGCGGGCGGTTACCCATAATGGAGTAAATATATTTGATATTGTTGTTGAAAGTGAGGTGTTTTTCTTCCAGCCGGTCTTCCAGTTCTTCCTGGATCTCCATAATTACACCTGCTATCATTACCACATCGGTTTTGGCATATTGGTTATTTTCAACTTTCGAGATCAGCAGCAGGCTATTAATGATAGATTTAAGCCGGTTTAATGTTTTCAGCGAAGCGTGCATTTTGTTTTCGCTGGCTTCGCTAAGTTCTTCGTGTAATAAAATATTCTCCAGCCGCGAGCTGATAATTGATATGGGGGTAAGTAACTCGTGCGATACATTGGCAATAAACTGTTTTTCCAGAGCAAACAGGTTACTGATTTTTTTCATGAGCGTGCTGATACTGTCATCAAGCAATTCAAAATCCTGAGTGGTAGTCTGGATCTTTTCGTAATCAAAGTTCATTGGATCATTTACTTTGATCAGTTTGCGGTCGATGATCTTATAAAAGGGGGCAAGCAAAAATTTGGTGAACACCAGGTCACTTACCAGCGTAAGGGCAAGTGCTATCACCAGTGTTAAAAGGGTAAATCGTTTAATGATGGATTTTAATTCCTCAATGGAGGTAATTGACACGCCAATTTCAAGCAGATAGGTATGGTTATTAAAATTAAACTGGTGAGTCAGGATACGATAAGTTTGCGTGACCAGGTCACTGGTACGGGTTTCGGTTGTGAACTTTACAGCTTTGGTTTCGGTGGGCTCAAATTTAACAGGTGTTATAATAATGAACTCCTCTTTTAAAATATTATAATCGGTATAAGGCTTTTGATTAGCAAGCTTGCTGTTGATCTCTTTTGAGCTGAGATTTTTAAGCGTTTCCCTTTCATTTTCCTCAAGCCTGAGCTCTACATGATTATACGAGATCTTCTCGATAGAAAGCAGGATAAGCAGGCCAGTGAAAAGTATGATGGCTAACTTGGTTAACGTATTGTAAAGGGCCAGTTTTACCTGTAATTTCATGAGGCTGTTAATTTCAGATGTTGATACGGTAGCCGATACTCCTTACGGTTTCAAACCAATCGATAGGAATATATGCCGATAGCTTTTTACGCAGATTTTTAACGTGAACATCCACAAAGTTGGAGTCGGAATTTATTTCCAGCACATCGCCCCAAACATGTTCGGTAAGGTTGGTGCGCGATATCACCCTGTTTTTGTTAAGTACCAGGTAGTTGAAAATCTCAAACTCTTTTTTGGTGAGGGTTATACGCTCATCATTGTAAGTAACGGTACGGTTTTGTATATTGATCTTTAAGCCTTTTACATTAATGTCATTACTTTCCAGGCGGTGTTTGCGGCGGGTGATGGCGTGCATACGGGCTAATAGCTCGTTTAACGAAAACGGTTTTGCCAGGTAGTCATCGGCTCCCTGCTCAAGGCCCGATACCCGGTCGTCAACAGCACCGCGGGCGGTGAGGATAATTACGGCATCTTCACGCTCGTTCATGCCTTTCAGCATTTTAAGCAGGTCAAAGCCATCACCGTCGGGCAAGCCCAGGTCGAGTAAGATAAAGTCGTAATTGTTTACAAAGATTTTTTCAGATGCCGATTTTTTGGTGCGGGCATGCTCAACGGTAAAACCTTCGTGGCTTAAAAATTCATCAACTTCAAGCGCAAGGCCTTTTTCGTCTTCAACAATTAATACGTTCATAATTGTGCATTTACAGGAACTATCAATAAGGGTTACAGGATCAGGATTATTCACGGCAGGCAAAGTACCGTACCGAAGATTAATAAAGTATGAAGATAGGTTTTTATAGCTGCCTGTAAAGTGTCATTTTTTAAATCTTGCGTTTAAATTAAAAAAGCGCAAATCAATTTGCGCCGATTGGTGTTACAAACTAAAAGCTACCACTTCATTGTATGAGACTTTCTATCGAACGCAAACCCATCCGGGTAAATCCAGATCCGAAACGTGTAATAGCAAGATTTTTTTTTAATGGGAACGACCGTGCCAAAGAGGTTATTGAGCGTGTAATGCTAATCAGCGAAGATGATGCTTTTGGCATTGTATCGCCCTTGCTGCAGGAGTATTCCAAAAGGCACCGCAATATTACCCGTGTGCTCAACAGGCATTGCAGCAAGCTTAAACCCTTGTTTTTAGAGCTTAATATTGATTTTGATACGCTTACCGTTTATCGCAAGCTGCTTATAGGCTCTTATTTTACGCATGAGTATTCCATAGAATCGGCCGCCTTCTTTAATCCCTCGATAGTGGAAGATCCTGACCAAACCGAGCTTGAGGACGGCCAGCGCAGGGTGATCATCAGTTTCCGGGCTGTAGGCGAGGGGCATATCTCTTCCATAACTTTTCGCCGGGCCTGGATAGATAAGGATAACAACATCAGCATACAACCCGCCGGCAGCTATATTGATGAAGCCGAAATTGTGAGGAATGCCGTTTATAATAAAAAGCTTTTTTTTGAAAAAGCAGCCATCACCCAAATCAATATTGATGTTATAAGCGAGCTGGAGTCAAAGCTTGATCATCACTTTGAGTACGCCAACCTGCGCAGGATCATTATGGACTCGCAAAAACTACAGGAAGACGACATGAAGCGGCTGGAGTACGATAAGGTACTTTGGCTTGCAGACTCCTATTATGAAATTGTTTTTTCATTGGATACCGATATTTCCGACAGGGTGATCTTCCCGATATCCGAATATGAACGTAAGGGTATTGAGGATGCCCGTTTTGTACAGTTTACCAATGATGACGGCAGTAAACTGTACTATGCTACCTATACAGCCTACGACGGCTCGCTGATTATGCCCAAACTGCTGCAAACAACCGATTTTTATAATTTTAAGATCATGCCTTTGTATGGGGCCGGCGCGCAAAATAAGAACCTGGCCCTGTTTCCGCGCAAGGTGAACGGCAAATATGTGATGATATCGCGGATAGACGGCTGTAATAACTATATCATGTACTCGGATAAGATCAATATCTGGGAAAAGCCGGTGATGCTGCAGCAGCCTAAATTTAGCTGGGAGTTTGTACAGATAGGCAATTGCGGTTCGCCCATTGAAACACCCGACGGATGGATCATGATAACCCACGGCGTTGGCCCCATGCGCCGTTATGTACTGGGTGCAAGCCTGCTTAAACTGGATGACCCAACGGTTGAGATTGGCCGCCTGCACGAGCCATTGCTGATCCCCAACAGTGATGAACGGGAAGGCTATGTACCCAATGTGCTTTATTCATGCGGGGTAATTGTGCACAACAATAAACTTATTATCCCTTACGGTGTTTCCGACTCGTCAACCGCCTTTGCCGAGGTATGTTTAGATGAGCTTTTGAATAAGCTGAAAGCCGGAGAAGAGCTTAATGCTGAAAGCAGAAAGCTATCATAAAGGAATTTCTACATCCGGCGTCGCGAGGTACGAAGCAATCCGAAACCCTACAGATCGAACCTGCAAATCGGTGGATTGCGCATGCCATATAATGACGTTTTTTTGTGCAAAATCGAGGGGAAAAATGAATTCTACACTGTGAAAATTTTTAGCCTTAAGCTTTTTGCCTTTGGCTTTAAGCTTTCTTAAGTGTTGATTATAAGTCATTTAACTTTCATGTAAATCTCATAATGTATTATTAGTTAAAACTTATTCTTCTTTTTCAAGTTAAATAAATATGAAAAAGATAATTTTAAGCTTAAGCATAATGCTGTTTTCGCTTGCAGGTTTTAGCCAGGCACTTAAACCTGTAAAGATAGATAGCCTCGTCACGGTTTCGCTACCCGAAGGCTTTACTAAAAAGGATACATTAGGTCAGCAGATATACCAGGGTACTGCATCATTAGGTAATATTCTTGTTTTGCGCGTGCCAAACGCTAATACAAAACCTTTGAATAAAGAGAGCGACTTGAAAGATGTATTTAAAACCTACATCAAAGGTATCCAAAAACAATCTGTTAATGGCAGTGTAATGTATCCGCGTGATACCACTATCGGTAAACTGGAAGGAAAGGTGTTCACCCTCAGGATTGATAACAGCGGTTCAACCGGCGAATCTCCGGAGTTAAGAAATTTTATCCTGTTATATACCCAGGACGTCACCTACACTTTTGAATATAACTATCCGGAGCAACGACTTGACCTGACAAAGGCCGAGCTGAAACAATTTTCGGGTTCTATCAAAATCGCGCCTACTTTGGATCGCCGCGATCAGTATTTGTCTGACGCAAAAGGCATGTCTGCCCCGGCCAAAATAGGGATTTATGGTGGCGGCGCCGTTATAATACTGATTATCGTATTAACCGTTATCAAACGTAAAAACAGTCAGCTGGAAGCCGGAGTTTAATTAGCAACCGGGGCTTTTTTGAAAATGCTGTCAAGCAGGCCCCTGTTCCATTTGGCCGAATTGATGAACTGTTTTCCATCAAGCCAGGTTAACCAAAATATAGTAACAAACACACCAATAGCCGAGCCGGCAAGCACGTCTTCATAAAAGTGCTCGGTTAAATAAATTCGTGAATAGCCAACCATCATGGCAACAAACAAGGCTGGGATTCCCCAGCCTTTGTTTTTACAAAGGTACGTTATTACCAGCGCCGCCGAAAAAGCACTCACCGTATGTCCGGATGGAAAACTGTATTTCTCCAATATATAAACGCCTTCTACCGTATGTACCCTGGTCCACTCGCTGGCAAAGTATAGCTTTGGCCGGGGAGCAATATAAATGTATTTAAGAATTTGGGCCGCGATGGACGTTATGGCATAACTTGAGGCCATTAACAGCCAGCTGCGGTAACTGAATAAAAGCATAGCAAGTGATACTATCACGGCTGTGGTGCCGTCGCCGATGTCTGTAACATAAGGCTCAATGGTATCGAGCCATGGTTGGTGCCAACCGTTTACAGTAAAAAAAATAGCCTCACGGGTACATAACAGTTTAACGATCAGACAGGCCGATAAAACGATAAGGTAAAGGATAAAAAAAGGGCGGATCCTGTACAAAACGTCTTTTATTCCTATCTTCATGTCGCAAAGTAAGCATATACTTATTCAATGCAAAAAAATGATTAATTTTGAGATTGGTTAGCACTTATTAATTAAACTACATGTCGAAAAGTATCTTTCGTAAAAAGTCGGTAGCAAAAATTTTAAATGATGTTGAATGTGGTTTTAGTGATAGTGAGCATCCCGGTACAACGTCATCCCAACTCAAAAAAGAACTTAACGTAAAAGACCTCACCCTTATGGGGATAGCCGCCGTTGTGGGGGCTGGTATATTTTCGACAATTGGTGAAGCATCATTTCACGGCGGCCCGGCGGTTTCCATCCTGTTTATTTTAACTGCCGTTACCTGCGGATTTTCGGCCCTTTGTTATGCCGAGTTTGCCTCGCGTATCCCGGTTGCGGGTAGTGCATATACCTACGCTTATGCCTCTTTTGGCGAACTGATAGCATGGATCATTGGCTGGGACCTGTTAATGGAATACGCCATCGGTAACATTGCGGTAGCCATTTCCTGGAGTGGGTACTTTGTAAACCTGCTGGAGGGCTTTCATATCCATATGCCCAAATTCCTGACCATGGACTATGTTTCGGCCCTGCGCGGGCATGAGCAGGTTCAGGCAGCAGGGGCAAACCTCGCCGATATCAGTGATAAAGTAAAAGCCGAGGCACTGGCCTGGGATCAAGCGCCGGGCATAGGCAGTTTTAAGCTCATAGCTAATTTACCGGCCCTTTTAATTGTTATCATCATCACTTACCTGGTTTATATTGGTATCCGCGAAACAAAAAAGGCCACTAATGCCATGGTAGTGCTTAAAATCGTGATCGTTATAGCGGTTATCGTAGTAGGCTTTTTTTATGTAACACCTGCAAACTGGCATCCATTTATGCCTAACGGTTTCAGCGGGGTTATGAAAGGCGTATCGGGGGTGTTTTTTGCCTACATCGGTTTTGATGCCATCTCAACCACTGCCGAAGAATGTGAAAGGCCCCAGCGCGACCTGCCCCGAGGCATGATCTACTCATTGATCATTTGTACGGTATTATACATCCTGATAGCGCTGGTACTTACCGGTATGGTAAGCTATAAAGATTTGCAGGTCGGCGACCCATTGGCCTTTGTTTTTGCAAAAGTGGGTTTAAATAAGATAAGCTATGTAATCTCCATCAGCGCGGTTATCGCTACAGCCAGTGTATTGCTGATATTCCAGTTAGGCCAACCCAGGATCTGGATGAGCATGAGCCGCGATGGCTTATTGCCCAAAGCATTTTCACGTATCCACCCAAAATATCAAACACCTGCTTTTGCCACGGTGGTGACCGGTTTTGTGGTTGCTGTGCCTGCGCTGTTCATGAACCTTACCGAGGTTACTGATTTAACCAGCATAGGTACCTTGTTTGCATTTGTACTGGTTTGCGGTGGTGTATTACTGCTTCCGCGCGAAGAGGCGGTTAAAGGTAAATTCCACCTGCCATATGTAAATGGCAAATTCATTATTCCAATTATCACGCTTATCATTTTGGGCTCAGTAGCTTACTTTAAACCGGCTGCACAGGTTGAGATGATGCAGTTTAAAAAGCTTAAAGACAGAAGCGAGATTATTGATAACCTGGATGACAATGATAAACTCGCTTTACTGAAAACCACTAATCAGCTTTACAACACCAACGTAGCCGCCCAGCCTGATTCGGCTAAAAAATATTTTAAGGATATAGAAGAAGATAAATTCAATACCGCGCTAAGGCAAACAAGCAGCATCAGCGATGCTAAAAAATATAACCTTGGTATTAACGGTTTTCTGTATAATTTCCCTAACTACCTTTTCTTTATCCTGATTATCATCATTGCGGTTTACAGCTTTATTAAAAACTTTTCTCTCATCCCCGTTTTAGGGCTGATGAGCTGTTTTTACCTCATGACAGAGCTTGGCTACACCAATTGGCTCAGGTTTTTAATTTGGCTGGTGATAGGCCTGGTAATTTATGCTACTTACAGCTATAAAAACAGCGTGCTGGGCAAAGAAGCTAAAACAGCGTAATGTTATGTGGACCTGCCCCTTATGCGAACGTGAATTTACTGCCACAAACCAGGTGCATTCATGCCGCGACAGGGAGCTATCGGAAGCGCTAAGCGGCAACCCCCCCCATACCATAGCGCTGTTTGACCATTTGGTTGACGAGTACCTGCAAATTGCCGAAATTAAAGTGTATCCTACCAAAAGTATGATAGCTTTGGGAGCAAGGGTAAACTTTGCTTATGTTACCCAATTAGGTAAAAACTTTATTGATGTTGTATTTTCCTTTAAACAGGTTTATGACGATAACCTGTGCTTCAGCAAAATAAAACAGGTGCCCGGCACCGATCAGTATAATCACTACTTCAGGATGTATTTTAAGGAAGATATTAATGATGAAGTAAGGAAGTATATGCGGATGGCCTGGGAGAACGGATTATAAAAATGTAAACTACCGCTGGCTTTCAGCCTGTGGGTGGCGCGCGGTAAGCTTTCAGCTTACACTCTTGAGCTGAAAGCTCAAACCATGGTAAACCACGGGCTGAAAGCCCGCGGCAGATTGTTTTAAATAAGAAAAGGCTCCAGGATTCCTGGAGCCTTTTCTTATTTATTAAGCTACTTTTTAATTAACCCTATGGATCTCAATCGCCTCAGGTATTGCAAGCACCAGCGGTACCTTCTCAACCGTTACAAAGCTCAGGTCGAGGCCGAAACCGCGCTCTTCGGACAAGCTCACTTTTTTAAGCTGCTTGTAGTAATCCATAATAAACCTTTCGATGAATGACAGGTTATGCGAGCGTGAGAAGATCTTTTCGATCACCACAAAACGGAAATCGCCGACAATTTTGTGCCTGTTCAGTGATTTGTAGGTGCTGGTAATATCAACCTCACCTTTTTTAACGAGGTCTTCCACCACTTTCCTGAATAGCAGGTTTATTTGCTGTTCAACACGGAAACCGAGTTTAAAGTCAATCCGGATGAGTTTATTTGGCACCAGGTGGTCAACTTCGTATTCGCGTTTGTAAGGCTCATCCACTACGTCAACGTGTACCAGCCAGTAAACATCGGCACGTTTAGGCTGCTTTTGCAGTATGGAATAAACAATTTTTGATTCAATTTCCGAATTGAAGTTGGCGCTGGTTAAGTAAACCAGCTGCGATGCATATTTAGGCACGCTTTCGTCAAGGCTCAGTTCCTTTATGATATCAAAATAGTCTTCTATTTCAACAAACTTAACATAGCGGTTCCTGATCTTGCGGGCGGTATGCCAGGTCCACATTACGGTGAACAGCACAAAACCTATAGAAAGGGTAAACCAACCGCCATCTAAAAACTTGTGCAGGTTACCGGTAAGGAAGGTGCCCTCAATAAGCAGGTAAACCGCCAAAAACGTATTGATGATATAATTAGGTACTTTTTTGCGTTTCAGGAATTTGGATACCAGTATGGTGGTCATGAGCATGGCTACGGTAATACTTAAACCGTAAGCAGCCTCCATTTTATCCGAATGTTTGAATATCAGCACCACGCCTAAACAACCGGCCCAAAGCAACCAGTTAACGCTGGGCACATATAGCTGTCCTTTTTGCTCTGATGGGTAGTTGATCCTAACTTTTGGCCAAAGGTTAAGCCTTACGGCTTCGGCAATAAGCGTAAACGAGCCCGAAATCAGCGCCTGGCTGGCAATGATAGCCGCTACCGTAGCAATGCCGATACCATATATCAGGAACCAGGTTGGCATGATCTGATAAAAAGGGTTTTGGGCGTTAAGGTCCATAACATGACCGTTACGCTGCAATAACCAAACTGCCTGCCCTAAATAGTTTAGGATAAGACATATTTTTACATAAACCCAGCTTACGCGGATATTGGCTTTACCGCAATGGCCAAGGTCGGAGTACAATGCTTCAGCACCTGTAGTACAAAGGAAAACCGCACCTAATATTATAAACGCGCCATCGCTTGAGCTTGAAGTAAGCAATTTAATGGCGTAGTACGGGTTTAAAGAACGGATAACCCATGGATCGTGTACAATGTAAGTGATACCTAAAACGCCCATCATGGTAAACCACAGGAACATAATAGGCCCAAATGCCTTGCCAACTAATGATGTACCAAACTGCTGTATGATGAATAGCACCGTGATAATGGCCATTACCACATACACTGTTGGTAAATTGGGATAGTACGTTTGCAAACCCTCAATGGCCGATGATATGGTAATTGGCGGGGTAATAATGCCATCGGCCAAAAGGGCGCAGCCCCCTACAACAGCCGGTATAATAAGCCATTTTGCTTTACGCCGTACCAATGAGAACAGCGAGAAAATGCCGCCCTCGCCCTTGTTATCAGCCCTTAATGTTATCACCACGTATTTCAGGGTGGTTTGCAGGGTTAATGTCCAAAAAATGAGCGAAACACCTCCGAGAATTAATGTTTCTGAAATTTGACGCTGACCAACTATGGCCTTGAATACGTATAATGGGGAGGTACCAATATCACCGTAAATTATTCCTAAACTGATTAGAAAGCCCGCGGCCGACAGTTTATGCAGATCTTTATGATTTGACACTTTTATGATTTAGAGATGGCAAAAATATTAATTTTTTTGGTTAAACCATTACAATGATTAAACGTATAAGGAAATTATGTGTCTATTATACAATAACACTGTGCATTTTGTTAAAATTTGTTAAAAAGTTTTACAAAAACACTAATATATAATGGGATGAAGGCATTATTTATACTTTTGTAGAATCATACTAAATAATGAGGCGAAATTTTACATATTCTTATGTTTATACCTATGCATGGGGCGTGATAATTGCGATGGCAGTTTTCATGAACTTCGCCTTTGTTGCTGATGGGCATTCGCTAAAGTCTGATACCGTGTATCTTAGGGGAAAAACCAAGGCGGCCAAAACATCTTATTTAAAGAACGGCCTGCACCTTTCGCTTCCGCCGTTGAAGCCTGCTGTTACTTCAAACGTAAAAGTGAGCGTATCCCGGCCGGATGATAAACTGCTAAGTGATGTGCAATTATACCCCAACCCGGTTACCGACCAGATCAACCTGAAATATTCCATTTCGCGCAATACCAACGTAACCATTAAAATAATGGATGTGCTGGGTAACGATATTTCTACCCTGTTTTCGCAAAGGGTTGAATCCGGCGATCATAATCTCAATTACCCCATCAGTAATAAGCTGGTCCGCGGTTTTTACTTTGTAAGGGTAGTAGCCGGTACCGAATCCGTTATTAAAAGGATCTCGGTTATTAATTAAATTCTTGGTTTAATCTTCCTCGCCGTTGTTGGTGTTGTCACCAACAACCCTACGCTATAAAAGGAATTTCGTGATAATGGAAAATGTTGCTGGTGACAACGCCAATAATGGCACAGAGCCAATTATGCTAAGCTGCCCCAGCGGGGCAAAAGGTTTGTAGAAATATATATACCACCAATTTAGCGTGCCGGAGGTACGCAACCCTGCTTTCTTTATCGCTGACATGGACAGCTTACAAACGATCTTTTTTATAAACCCGCCCACTCCAGATTTTTTACTTAGCAAAACGTCAAATTATTAATACACCTCCAAAACCTTCCCCTCAAACCCATCAAATTTTTTAGCTTTGGCGATTATAGCGTTCATTTATGAAAATTATTGCCATTGGCCGCAACTACGCCGAACACGCCAAAGAACTCAATAACCCGGTACCCACAACACCGGTTATCTTCATGAAGCCCGACACGGCTTTATTAAAAGAGAACAAGCCTTTTTACCATCCGGACTTTTCGGAAGATGTTCACCACGAAATAGAATTGGTTTTGAAGATCAGTAAGGAAGGCAAACACATCGGCGAAAAATTTGCCGCCAGTTACTACGAAGAAATTGGCTTAGGTATCGACTTTACTGCCCGCGACGTTCAGGCACGCCATAAAGAAAAAGGCCTGCCATGGGAATTGGCCAAAGCATTTGATGGCTCGGCACCCATCAGCAATTTTGTGCCTAAGACAAAGTTTGAATCCGTTTATGATATCAACTTTAAGCTGGATATCAACGGCGAAACCCGCCAGCAGGGCAACACCC
Source organism: Mucilaginibacter sp. cycad4 (assembly GCF_034263275.1). NCBI lineage: Bacteria > Pseudomonadati > Bacteroidota > Sphingobacteriia > Sphingobacteriales > Sphingobacteriaceae > Mucilaginibacter > Mucilaginibacter sp. cycad4. The sequence goes on from NZ_CP139559.1 coordinate 151,667, forward strand.
GCGACCTGCTTTTCTCGTTCGAGAGCATTATCGCCTTTGTTTCAAAATACATCACCCTTAAAAAGGGCGATCTAATATTTACCGGCACCCCACCAGGTGTATCAAAAGTAAAAATCGGCGACAGACTTGAGGGATATCTCGAAGATGAGAAAATGCTCGATTTTTACGTTAAATAAACATGATCAAAAAACTACTGGTTACAGGTGCAATGTGTTTGGCGCTTTACTCAAACATATTTGCTCAAAATATTATACAAAGCAGAGCATACCCGCAAAACTATTTCAGGTATCCGCTTGATCTTACCCCGCCCACTACAGCCGGCTCATTTGGCGAACTGAGACCTTCGCATTTCCACTCCGGGCTCGATTTTAAAACCAATCAGCGTACGGGCTATCCCGTACATGCGGCCGCCGAAGGTTACATATCAAGGGTACGTGTACAGTTTGGCGGTTTTGGAAGGGCTATCTATATCACCCATCCAAACGGATATACTACTGTCTATGGTCACTTGCAAAGTTTTAGTCCGGCAGTTATTGAGTTGGTAAAGAAATATCAATACGAGCACCAAACCTACGAGGCAGATTTTAATCTTACACCAACACAGGTACCGGTAAAAAAGGATGAGGTTGTAGCTATTTCCGGAAACGCCGGTGCATCAGCGGGACCGCATGTGCACTTTGAGATCAGGGATACTAAAACAGAGGAAACTATCAATGCGCAATTGTTTGGCTTAACCATCCCGGATAAAGTACCGCCTACCATCACTGCTATCGGTATTTACCATCTTAACGGAAGGCCTTTCAGCGAAAAAACACCGAAGGAGTTTTTAGGCGTTACCGGGTCGGCAGGTAATTATCACCTCATTAAACCACAAACGCTGGAACTAAGCGGTAATATCGGATTCGGGATTAATACCACCGATATGAACAGTACTTCGTTTAATCATAACGGTGTTTATTCCATCGAACTAAAACTGGATGGCAAAACCGTATATACCTTTGCGGTGGAGCGTTTCGCGTTCGATCAAACCCATGCTATTAATGCTTATATCGATTACCCCGCCTTCGAATCATCGCGCAGGTGGATGCAAAAATGTTTTATCCTGCCCGGCAGCCGCATTTCGCTATACCCACAATCGGTAAACAATGGCATCATCACGTTTGATGACAATGCCATACATGAGGTTGAATACGTGGTAAAGGATGTTGCCGGTAATACCTCATCGTTGAAATTAAAAGTAAAGTCATCACCATTTGCCAATCCGCAGCCTGTAAAACCTACCGGTACTATGTTTTACTATGATAAGCAGAGCGAGTTTAGCAACGATAAGGTTAAGGTGATTATTATGCCGGGTAACTTGTATGATGACCTTGATTTCCAATATTCAGCATCAGCCAAACCTGCGGGCGCTTATTCGGCCATGCACCATATCCATAACCGGTTAACACCCATTCATGATAGCTATGAAATCCGGATCAGGCCCGATGCCGACCTGGGCAAGTATACCGATAAGGCGGTAATTGTGAGTTCATGGGGTGGCTGCCAGGGCGGTTACTTTAAAGATGGTTATGTGATATCGCAGGTGAGCGCCTTTGGCGATTATTATATCAAGGTAGATACTGTACCGCCCGTTATTCACCCGCTCAATATCAAAAACGGGAGCAATATGAAGGCTGCTCGCAGTATTAATTTCAGAATGAGCGATAATTTATCAGGAATTAAGAGCTATACCGGCACTATTGATGGTAAATGGGTACTAATGGAGCATGATTATAAAACTAAAATATTAAGTTACACCTTTAATAGCGATATTGCACCCGGTAAACACGTGTTTAAGTTGGCATTAGTTGATAACAAGAATAATTTTTCGGAATTTGCCGCCGATTTTTACAGATAATTACCCAATAAATACCATGACAACACTAAAAGAAGGCGATAAAGCCCCTGCTTTTACCGCTAAAGACCAAAACGGTAAAGAAGTATCCCTTGCCGATTATAAAGGCAAAAATGTGATCCTTTACTTTTACCCCAAAGATGATACCCCCGGCTGTACTGCCGAATCATGCGATTTCAGGGATAACTATCAATCGCTTTTAAGCAAAGGTTTTGAGGTGATAGGGGTAAGTACCGATGATGAAAAATCACACAAAAAATTTGAAACCAAATACAGCCTGCCATTTACCCTGATAGCGGATAATGAGCTTAAAATTGTTGAAACTTACGGCGTATGGGTTGAAAAGAACATGTATGGCAAAAAATATATGGGTACAGCCCGTACCACATTTATTATTGATGCAGAAGGGGTTATTACGCACGTGATAGGTAAGGTGGATACCCAAAATTCATCTCAGCAAGTGCTCGATCTTGTAAAATAAGTGTTGAAAACACAATTAAAATAGCTACTTTAGCAGTTCCTAAATTCCATTAATGAAAGCAGACTTACAAACATTAGAAAAAACCGCGTCGCAGATTAGGCGCGACATTGTACGTATGGTACATGGCTGTCAATCAGGCCACCCCGGCGGCTCATTGGGCTGTACCGATTTCTTTACCGCATTGTACTTTTCGGTAATGAACCACGATCCTAAATTTAATATGGATGCAGTTGGCGAAGATATTTTCTTCCTGTCAAACGGCCATATTTCCCCCGTGTTTTACAGCACATTGGCACATGCCGGTTATTTTGATAAAGCCGAACTGGCAACTTTCCGTAAACTGAACGCGCGTTTACAAGGTCACCCAACCACGCATGAGCACCTTCCGGGCATCCGTATTGCTTCGGGTTCATTGGGCCAGGGCTTATCTGTAGCTATCGGCGCTGCATTGGCTAAAAAATTAAATGGTGATAAATCATTGGTGTTTACCCTGCATGGCGATGGCGAGCTCCAGGAAGGCCAGATTTGGGAAGCCGCGATGTTTGCGCCTCATAACCATGTTGATAACCTGATCTCGACTATAGATGTTAACGGTCAGCAAATTGATGGTCCAACTAAACTGGTACTTTCATTAGGCGATCTTCGCGCTAAATGGGAAGCTTTTGGCTGGGATGTATTGGATATGAAAGGTAATGATATGGCCGATGTGGTTAGGGTGCTTGAAGAAGCAAAAAGCCGCACTGGTCAGGGTAAACCGATCATGATCCTGATGCATACCGAAATGGGTTACGGTGTTGACTTTATGGTAGGCAGCCACAAATGGCACGGTGTTGCGCCAAATGATGAGCAGCTTAAACTGGCTTTAGATCAGTTAGAGGAAACACTGGGCGATTATTAATCCACCCCCTCCGGCTCCCCCAAAGGGGGAGAGTTAAAAAAGCGTCAGTTTAATTTATTACTATTTAATGCCAATCTCTCTCAATTGTGCAGAGGGAATTTGAACAATGAAAAAATACACTTACACAGATAAAAAAGATACCCGCTCGGGCTTTGGCGCCGGGTTGCTGGAAGCAGGCCAGAAAAACGACCAGGTTGTTGCCCTTTGTGCCGACCTTATCGGTTCGTTAAAAATGAACGATTTTATTAAAGCATTCCCCGAGCGTTTTGTACAGGTAGGTATTGCTGAAGCTAACATGATCGGTATTGCTGCCGGTATGACTATAGGCGGTAAAATTCCTTTTACCGGTACTTTCGCAAACTTTTCAACAGGCAGGGTTTATGATCAGATCCGCCAGTCGGTAGCTTATTCAAACAAAAACGTTAAAATTTGCGCTTCACACGCTGGTTTAACTTTGGGCGAGGACGGTGCTACCCACCAGATTTTGGAAGATATCGGCCTGATGAAAATGTTACCAGGCATGACGGTTATCAACACCTGCGATTATAACCAAACCAAAGCTGCTACCATTGCTATTGCTGATTATGAAGGCCCGGTTTATTTACGTTTCGGTCGCCCGGTTGTTCCTATTTTTACCGATCCTGATCAAAAATTTGAAATTGGTAAAGCATGGATGGTGAACGAAGGTGCCGATGTAAGTATCTTTGCAACAGGTCACCTGGTATGGCAGGCTATCCTTGCAGGCGAAATTTTAGCTGAGCAGGGTATCGATGCCGAGATCATCAACATCCACACCATTAAACCGTTGGATGAAGAGGCTATTTTGAAATCAGTTGCTAAAACAGGCTGCGTAGTTACTGCCGAAGAACACAACCGTTTGGGTGGCTTAGGCGACAGCGTTGCCCAGGTACTTGCAGTGCACAACCCATCACCACAGGAGTACGTAGCTGTAAATGACAGCTTTGGCGAAAGCGGTACACCTGAACAACTGATGACCAAATACGGCCTTGATGCCGATCATATTGTGGCAGCGGTGAAAAAGGTGATAGAAAGAAAAAACAAAAAAGGTTAATTAAACCTTTAACATTAATAAAATTCTAAAAATGTCGGTACAGGTTGAAGATTCAGAGATATTAAGCAAGTTTCAGGACGAAAAGACCCGGAATGAGGCATTTAACCTGTTGTTGAAAAAATACCAGCAAAAAATATACTGGCACATCAGGCGCATGGTTGTTGATCATGACGATGCTGATGACCTGGTTCAGGATGTTTTTGTAAAGGTTTGGAAAAACCTTGCCGGTTTCAGAAACGACGCGCAACTGTACACCTGGATGTACAGGATAGCATCCAACGAATGCATTACTTTTTTGAATAAGAAAAAACAAAAAAATAATGTTTCGTTGGATGATGTTGCTTATGAGCTGGCCGATACACTGGCCGACTCAACCTATTTTAACGGCGATGCAGCACAGCGTAAGCTACAGGAAGCACTGCTTACCCTGCCCGAAAAACAACGGCTTGTTTTCAATATGAAATATTATGAAGACATGAAGTACGAAGAAATGTCGCAGGTTTTGGGTACCAGTGTGGGCGCTTTAAAGGCTTCTTTTCACTTGGCAGTCAAGAAGATAGAAGCTCATTTGCTCGGCAGGGATTAATTTTTTAATTTACGTTAAACCTTTTAGCACTATACCAATCTATAGTTGTGTATGAAAAGCGATATGGACAATAGGGAATGGCTGGATGATTTCATCGCGCTGAAACAGGTTAGCAAAACTAACCCGTTCACAGTGCCTGAAGGCTATTTTCATGAGTTAGCGCAGCACATTACAACACGCATAAGGCTTGAGGGATTAAAAAACTATCCATCTGCAGGGTACACCGTACCTGAAAATTACTTTGACGAGCTAAGCAGCAATATCCGGAGCCGTATAAATATTGAAAGTGCTTTTGGCGCCGGTGATTCGGGGTTTACCGTTCCCGAAAATTATTTTGATGAGCTGAGCAGCAATATTCAAAGCCGTATTGTGGTTGATGAAGCCATGAATGCGGGTGAGAGTTTCACGGTGCCCGAAAATTACTTTGATGAGCTAAGCAGCAATATCCAAAGCCGGATAACGGTGGAGGAGGCCATGGATTTGGCTGATGAAGGCTTCACTGTACCTGAAAACTACTTTGATGAGCTGAGCAGCAACATCCAAAGCCGCATAGCGGTTGAGGAGGCCATGGGCAATGAGGGTTTTACTGTTCCTGAAAACTATTTTGAGGAACTAAGCGCCAATATTCAAAGCCGTATAGCTGTTGAAGAAGCAGTGAATGCTGAGCACGAAGGCTTTGTTGTACCGATAGATTACTTTAATCAGCTTAACCAGCGTATCCTGGATAAAACAGTTAATGCTGATTTGGAAGAGGAGCAGGAGATTGATAATGTTGTAAGCATTAACAAAGCCAAACCCGTACAGAAAAAGGGTATAGTAAGGAGGCTTTGGTTGTCGCCTACCATCAGGTATGCTACAGCGGCCTGTTTTGCTTTGATATTAGGTGTGGGTGTTATTTTCAGGGGAGATATCCAGGCGCCGGACCATAACCATTCTTATTTGCACGAGCAGGTATCATCAGTACCGGTTGATGAAATAAAAAGCTATCTTCAGTTACACATGGACGCGAGCGATACCCGTACACTGATAGATGCTAACCAAAAAAGCAACACAAGTAATGCAGACGAAGATCTGTCGGATTATATAGATAATTAAACAGAGGAAAAAATTTAATGAGTAAATTGATCAGGCATATTTGTATTGTGTTATTTGTTATGGCAATAGGCTATGAGGCTGTGGGACAGGTTAACCGCTTTGTTCCGGCTCAAACGCCTTCAAGGCCCCAACTTAACCCGGTACGCCCTAATGGCAACAAAAAGGGCGCTATGGGTAAAAGACTTGAAGCTGCCCGTAACAGGTATATCAGCCGCCAGCTTGATCTTACTGATGAAGAGGCTACTAAATTCTGGCCGCTTTATAACCAGTACCAGCAGGAGCTTACTGCTGTGCGCATTCTGAAGCGTTTAAACAACTCTACTTCATCAACCAATGGCACCGAGCAAATAGATAAGGAAATTTATTACGAAAGCCAGCTGGTTGGGATCCGTAAACGCTATCGCGATTCCTTTGCCAAGATCCTTCCTCCCGAAAAGGTGAGTGTCCTGTACAAGAGCGAGCAGGAATTTAACGACGAACTCATCAAGCAGCTCAGCGAACGCAGCGAAAGAGCGGGGAATTAAAATCAATTAATGAATTATAGAATTAGTGAATTGGTCAATTCACTTTTTTTGTTTGTGGCTTTATTGAGGTAAATGTTGAATTTTGCATAATTGATTTAAATATGCAAAGCATAAATCAATAATTCACTAATTCAATAAATCAATAATTGCTCCATGCCAACTCTTCGCCAGCTTTTTTTAGCCAACAATGCACAAACTACCAATTTTCCTTTGTTGCTTGAATTTGAGCGCGCCGAGGGTATTTATATGTACAATGCGGAGGGCAAACCCTATATCGACCTGATCTCAGGCATCGGGGTAAGCAGTCTTGGGCATAGTAATCCTTATGTTATTGATGCGATAAAGCAGCAGGTTGATAAATATATGCACCTGATGGTTTACGGCGAGTATGTACAAACCCCACAAGTGCGCTTTGCCGAAAAACTTGTTTCGGTATTGCCAGATAATCTGCAGTCGGTATATTTTACCAACTCGGGTGCCGAAGCTGTAGAGGGGGCATTAAAGCTTGCCAAGCGTTTTACGGGCAGGCAGCAGGTTGTGGCTTGCCTTAACTCATATCATGGCAGCACACATGGCGCATTGAGCGTTATGGGCAATGAGGAGTTTAAGCAGGCTTATCGTCCGTTACTGCCGGGAGTAAATTTCATCCGTTTTAATAACCCGGAAGATCTTTTGCTGATAACTGAAGAAACGGCCTGTGTGATCATCGAAACCATCCAGGGCGAGGCAGGCATCCGTGTACCTGATTTTGCTTATATGCAGGCTTTACGCGCCCGTTGTACCGAAACCGGTACGCTGTTGATATTAGATGAAATCCAGGCAGCGTTCGGACGTACAGGGAAGCTCTTCGCGTTTGAGCATTTTGATATTGTACCTGATATTTTATTATTAGCGAAAGCTTTGGGTGGCGGTATGCCGATAGGCGCATTTATTTCATCAAACCAAATCATGGATGCGTTAAAGGAAAACCCGATCCTTGGTCATATCACTACCTTTGGCGGGCACCCTGTATGCTGCGCGGCAGGTTTAGCGGCACTGGAGTTTCTGCTGGATAACGACCTGGTATCCGGCGTAGCCGAAAAGGAAGCTTTGTTTCGTGATTTGCTTGTACACCCTGCTATACAAAAGGTACGCGGCAAAGGCCTTATGATGGCCATCGAACTGGAAAACTTCGACCTTAATAAAAAAATAATTGACCGCTGTATTGAAAACGGTGTAATAACCGACTGGTTTTTACATTGCAGCAACTCCATGCGTTTGGCCCCGCCCCTGATCATTACCCATGACGAGATCAGGAAAGCTTGTGGTGTAATTATAGAAGCGATTGATTTCTACACCAACAAATAAAAATATAGCATTCCCGTCCCCTCAGGGCCTCTCGCAGGTTTAAGTTTACCCATAAAATTCACCAACCTGAAATGTCAACAGAAGGCACGGAGCCGAAAAACGTGCTCGTTTAGAGCTATAAATACGAGGCTCCGTTGGTGCCGGCAACAACGCTTTGTCTGTGATGTATATTTGAATATATACCTGGCCTGTTATCCGGCCTCAGAGAGGCCAAGGGCTTATAGATAAAATTAAAGAAATTTGGACTCCAGCGGAGTCTCCTAATCGAAAACTTGCTTTCCGGACGTTGTTTAGTTCAAATTTAGATTTTATGGGTAAACCTAAACCTGCGAGAGACCATAAGCAAAGCCGCATGGCGTACGAGATTTCTCTTTCGCACCGGTGCACAATCCCACCACCGCTCTATCGAAATGGCACCGTTTATAATAACTCACCTATTCGTCCTGTAACTTGCCTGTTACAACTCTTCCATAATTCTGGTAAATTTTTGTTTGAGTTAAATTGGTATGGTTTGTGTATTTATAGCAATGCCTGTAGAAATAATGTTTCCAGTGTCCTAAAGGCAATAAATAAGGTCACTGATGCATCTTTTTAAGGTCACCCTGCTTTTACAATTAATTAAATGTTGTAAAGCAAACTATCAAAGCATCTATATACATCTACATATGAAAATAGCATATATATCAACCTATCCCCCCCGCGAATGCGGTCTTGCAACATTTAATAATAATTTGATGCGTGCCATCAGTTCAAATTTTCCCGAAAGGCAAACCCTGGCGCAAAACGGTTTTATTGTGGCACTTAATGATTCGGAAAACCTGCAGGAATATGAATACCCGGAGGAAGTTAAATATATTATTCGCCAAAACCATCAGAAAGATTATATCCGTGCGGCCAATTATATCAACACCAGTAATGCCGATGTATGTATTATGGAGCACGAGTTTGGCATATACGGCGGCGAAAGCGGCATTTATATTTTGCCGCTGATCAATCGTCTCGAAAAACCGCTGATCTCAATTTTACATACGGTATTGAAAGATCCGAGTTATGTGCAGCGCATCATCATCCGTGAAATTGCCGAGCAATCATCAAAGGTTGTGGTGATGAGCAAACGTGCTGTAGATTTCCTGACCAATATTTATGAGATCCCTGCCGATAAGATCCAGATCATAGAGCATGGCGTTCCTGATGTGGAAGCCCCTGCCGAGAACCCGGTGAAAAGCTTGTCGTCATTTAAAAACAAGAGGGTAATGTTAACCTTTGGTTTACTAAGCCGCAATAAAGGTTTGGAAACTGTGATAAAAGCATTGCCTAAAATAGTGGAGAAACACCCTGATGTGATGTACGTGGTATTAGGCAATACACATCCCGGGGTTATTAAAAGCTCGGGCGAGGAATACCGCGATCATTTGAAATCGCTTGCAGCGCAGTTAGGGGTTTCGAAGAACCTGGCATTTATTGCCAAGTTTGTTTCTGAAGAGGAATTGGTAAACTACCTAACAGCTTGTGAAATCTATGTTACTCCATACCTCAATGAAGCACAGATCACCAGTGGTACGCTATCATACGCCGTAGGTGCAGGCGCGGCTGTAGTATCAACCCCATACTGGCATGCTACGGAATTGCTGGCCGATAAACGCGGCAGGTTATTTGACTTTAAAAATTCGGAAGCACTGGCCGATACAGTTATCGAATTGCTTGACCAGGACCGTGTGCTGAACGAGCTGAAGGAAAATGCTTACGAATATGGCTTGCATTTGCGCTGGCCAGTTATAGGCGCCGAATTTATTAAAGTGGCCCGGGAATCATTGGTACGGTTTGATTTCAGCGATAAAATCCTCCGCAACAGCATTGTTGATCCGGAGATCCTGCCAAAATTCAGCTTAACCCACGTGTTACGGCTAACTGACGATACCGGGATTGTACAACATGCCAAATACGGGATCCCGAATTTAAAAGAGGGGTATTGTTTGGATGATAACGCCCGCGCGCTTATTATGGCGCTGATGGCCTACCAACGTAACGGGAGTCGTGAAGCATTTGAACTGCTGCCCATTTACCTGAGCTATATCCACTATATGCAAACGGATGACGGTAACTTCCGCAACTTCCTGAGTTTTGACAGGCGGTATTTGGACGAAATTGGATCTGAAGATTCATTTGGCCGTACCATTTGGGCCCTTGGCCATTTGATCGGCTGCGCGGCCAGCAACTCATACCGTGAATTTGCGCTGGAGATCTTCCATAAATCGGTGCCGCATTTTGCAGCGTTGAAACATTTAAGAGGTGTGGCCAATACCATAATCGGTATCAGTCTTTACCTGCAGGTTTATCCTACTGATGAGGGCATGGTTAAAATATTAGCCAACCTCACCCAGCCATTGATTGATGCCTATAATAACACCCAGTCCGACGATTGGCAATGGTTTGAGGAAAAGATGACTTATGATAACGCCATTCTTCCGTTAGCCCTGCTGCACTCATGCGAGATCACCGGTAATGAGGAAGCTAAGAAGATAGCCATGGCAACCATGGCCTTCCTTGATCAGCTTACCTTATCGAACGGGTATTTAAGTCCTGTAGGTAATGATGGCTGGTATTACCGTGGTGGCACTTTCCCTACGTTTGATCAGCAGGCTATTGAAACCATGGCCATGGTGCTGATGCATTTTCAGGCATACCAGATCTTCAGGATCCCGCAGTATATTGAAAAAATGTTCCTGAGCTATAAATGGTTCCTTGGCGAAAATACTTTGCGGGCACCGCTGTATGACCATGAAACCAAAGGCTGCTGCGATGGTTTGCTGCCCGGCGGCATAAACCGTAACCAGGGAGCCGAAAGTACGCTGGCCTACCTGATATCGCACCTTACGGTATTGAAAGCTTTTGAACTGGAATATGAGTATAATAAATACGGCCAAAAAATGCAGATCTGTTAAATGAAGGTAGCTGTATTAGCCCCTGTTGCCTGGCGCACACCGCCCAGGCACTACGGGCCCTGGGAGCAAATAGCATCAAATATAGCCGAAGGGGTCATTAAAATGGGCGCGGAGGTAACACTCTTCGCCACGGGCGATTCGATAACCGCAGGTGCGCTCGATGCCATTTGTGCCACAGGTTACGAGGAAGACAGAACACAGGATGCCAAAGTGCTGGAATGCCTGCATATCAGTAACCTGATGGAAAAGGCTGGTCAGTTCGATATCATTCATAATAATTTTGATTTTTTGCCGCTTACCTATTCAGGTCTGATTAAAACGCCGTTGATCACTACTATTCACGGGTTTTCATCATCAAAGATCATCCCGGTTTATAAAAAATATAATAGCCGGGGGCATTACGTTTCCATCAGCAATGCCGACCGTAGTCCGGAGCTTGATTATTTAGCCACGGTATACAACGGCCTTGATACCCGCGATTTTCAGTTTTATGAGCAGCCGGATAATTACCTGTTGTACTTCGGTCGCATCCATCCCGATAAAGGCACTGCTGAAGCTATCGATATCGCCAAAAAAAGTAAACGAAAATTGCTGATAGCCGGTATAGTTCAGGATGCGGATTACTTTAAGGAAAAGATAGAGCCGTTGCTTTCTGCGGATATAGAATATATTGGCCATGCCGGGCCTGATAAGCGGCGGGAACTTTTAGGCAGGGCTTATGCGCTATTGCATCCCATCAGCTTTGATGAGCCTTTCGGCTTGAGCGTGGCTGAAGCAATGCTTTGCGGCACGCCGGTCATAGCTTTTAACCGCGGCTCTATGCCCGAATTAATCAAAAACGCAGAGACCGGCTTTTTGGTTAATACGGTTGATGAAGCCGCCCAGGCGGTTGACTGGCTTAATCAGATCAGCAGGGCTGATTGTTACAATTGGGCAAATTCGCAGTTTTCGAGTGATAAAATGGTGAAGGATTATTGGGAGCTGTATAATAGGATATTGGGATAAAAGCAAAGAAGCTGCCGCGGGTTTAGCGTAGCGTAACCCGTGGTAATGTATGATTTGAGCTTTCAGCTCATCGGGACTAAAGTTGGAAACTTTAGCCATAGCCAACCACAGGTTACGCTGCGCTAAACCTGCGGCAGATAGGTATAAAACAACAAAAGCGCCAATGGCGCTTTTGTTGTTTGTATGGGTTGATTAATTCAATTTATCCAACTCGGCCTTAACAAACTCAGCCAGTTCTTTTACATAAGCCGCGCTGAAATCAAACTTAATCCCTGCGGTTTCGTAGATCTCCTTAATAGTTTTAGTATAGCCGAGTTTAAGGGCATCTAAGTATTGTTGCAAGCCCTTTTCAGGATTTTCTTTGTAGTTTTTCCATACAGCTATAGCGCCTAACTGGGCCATGCCGTATTCAATATAGTAAAAAGGCACCTCGAAGATGTGCAATTGTTTTTGCCAAAGATTTGCTAATGCTTCGCGATGTTCGCTCCAATCGGCAAAACCGGCACCGAATGGTTCAAAGATCTCTATCCAGGCTGTGGTACGGTCAGCATCGGTATGGTCTGGATTAGTATAGATCCAGTGCTGAAACTGATCGACTACAGCCACCCAGGGCAGGGTTTTCAAAACATCAACCAACTGATCACGTTTGGCGCGTTTCAAATCTTCTTCGTTATCAAAATAAACGTTCCAGTTATCCATCGAGATCAGCTCCATCGACATGGAAGCAAGTTCGGCCACTTCAGATGGGCAGTGTTTAAAATCATTCAGTTCCAGATCGGCGGTAAGGAAGGTATGCACTGCGTGGCCACCTTCATGAACCATGGTGGTTAAATCACGAAAAGTATTGGCCGAGTTCATGAAAATGAAAGGTGCGCCGGTTTCAGCCAGCGGGTAGTTATAACCACCGGGGGCTTTGCCCTTACGGCTTTCTACATCAAACAGGCCATTATCTTTCATGATCTCCAGACGTTCGCCCAAATAGCGGTTGATATTGCTGAAGCACTGGATGGATTTTTCGATCAGGTCATCGCCATTCTGGAATGGTTTGAGGGCTGGTTTACCAGATATATCTACGTCCATATCCCAGGGCTTAAGCGCGGGCAGATCCAAAGCCTCGCGGCGTTTTTCGGCTTGTATTCTGAGGATAGGGACTATTTCGGTTTCAATAGCTGCATGAAAAGCGTAACAATCCTGCGGGGTATAATCGAAACGGCCTAAAGCCTGGAACATATAATCGCGGAAGTTCTCAAAATTAGCGTTTGTTGCTACGGTGTGGCGAAGCTTGCGCAAATGGTCGAAAAGTTCATCAAGTTTGTCTTTATCCTGTAAACGACGGCTGGTGATCTTTTCCCAAACTTCCTGGCGCTTAGCACGGTCGGTACCTTTTAAAAATACGGAAGCTTGTTCTAAAGTAAATTCCTTATCATCAACATGAACAGACATGGAACCGGTGATGGACTGATACTTTTGCTGTTCCACCTGGATCTCGGTTTGTACCGGGATATTTTCCTCGCGGAAAAGCTCCAATGCTTTTTTTACAGCACGCAAAAAGATGAAATATTTTTCGCCGTCCAGTTTATCAACAAACGCGCTGGCGACCAGTTTTTTGTTCAGTTCGTTACTGTATGGGGCAATTTTAGGTTCAATTTCGGTGGCAAAGTACTGGAACTTTTGAAGCAGATCTTCGCTGGTGGTATCGCAGGTCATCCGGATATAGCGCCAGGCAAAATCTTCCTCTAATGCAGCTTCCAGCTCACTTTTATCGCGCAGCCATTTCTCCAGTTCTTCAACTGAGTTAATAGGGCGATTTAATAATTCTTTATAAAAAGGTTCAAGGGTTTCCCATTTAATATCAAGGGAAGCCGGGATATATGTTCTCGTTTTTTTGTGGATCATGATTTTTAGATGTGGAGATATGCAAATATGCGGTTTTAGTCGGAAAGTCCGCAAGTCGGAAAGTCCGCAGGAAAGTTATTGACATTAAAAAGAAAATCCGAAAGTTTATTCAACTTTCGGACTTCCGGACTTTTCCGACTTTCGGACTTAAGACTTATAAAACGTTTCCGACATCTCAGTTATCGCATCCTCATAGCTTGTTGGTTTAAAGTTGAATGCTTTCTCAAATTTGCTACTGTCGAAAATATAATCGTGATCGTACTGGTAGTACATTTCTACAGTACCCATTACCACTTTTTTAAACAGGCCAAGCATCCATAGCATTACTTTATTAACGCGCGTATATTTGGGTTTAACTTTATAAACCCCGGCGGCAATAGCCAAAAACTGTTTACCGGTGATGGCAGGCGGGGTAGGGAGGTGCCAGATCTGGTTGTCGCTATCCGGATTTTGTCCAAGCAAAAACATGGCTTTACCCGCATCGGGCACATAAATAAAATTGTGTTTACAATGGGGATCTCCAATCCATTTGGCGCTTTGTTTTTTAGAGTAGTTGCTCAACACCATCATATCAATAAAGCTATTGGTTGAGTCGGTGCCATAAAAATCAGGTGCGCGGGCAATGGTTGCGTTGATGTTTCCCGCTTTAACCTCGTTCATCAGCATTTCGGCAATGCCTGCACGGATCTCACCTTTAACGCTGTTGGGTTTATATGGCGTTTCTTCGGTCATGGAGCCGTTAACCAGCCCGTACATGTAAACGTTATCAAAAAATATTAAACGTGCGCCGGTGGCTCTGGTAACGTTGATTACGTTTTGCATGATTACGGGCCACTGTGCCCGCCAAATGTCTTTATCATAAACCAGGCCGGCAACGAGATAAATTACTGTCGATCCTTTTACTGCCGACAGTACTTCATCGTAATTGAGCAGATCGGCTTTTTGCCAGGTTACTTTATCGTTAGTGGTGTTAACCGGCTTGCGGCTAACTAAACGGATGGTTTCGTTATGGTTGATTAATTCTTTGGTGAGGGCGTTTGCTACCGGACCGCCGGCTCCTAATATAGTATGCATGATCTTTTTCGTTTTGTGTATTACAAAGGTAGGCGGCCTTTGTAAATCAAAACGTTAACAAAAGATAAGGAATTTACCTCTCCTAAATCCTCTCCAAAGGAGAGGACTTAAAAAAAAAGTTTTAACTCCCTCTCCTTTGGAGAGGGCAGGGGTGAGGTTACGCGCTTATCTTCATGATCCTTCTCCTGATCCGCGATAGCGAAACTGGGGTAATCCCTAAATAATTGGCAATATAGTGTTGAGGGATGCGGTACAATGCTTCGCCGCCTGTTTGTAAAAGATCGCTGTAACGCTCTTCGGGCGATTGGGTGATGAAAGCGGTAATGCGTTCTTCATAGCAGATGAGATAGTGTTCGGCTGTTAATCTGCCAAAACGCTCCATCTTAAAACTGAGCAATTCATTCATGCAAGCTTGTTTCAGGTTTTTGTGGCTTAAATTCACAATCACCGAATCTTCGAGCGCCTGGATATAATTTGCCGCAGGGGTACGGGTGAGGAAACTTTTGTATGAGCTCAGCATTTCATCTTCAAAGCTGAAATAGCCGGTTATTTCCTCGCCGTCTTTTACATGGTAATAACGCACAGAACCTTTTACCACCAGGCCGATATGATCACATACTTTACCGGCTTCAACATAAAACCTTTTCTTTTTTAAGGCATCTACCGTTAGGTATTGTGATAAAGCCTGCCACTCTTCGTCGGTAAGCGGAACATATCTTTCAAAATATTGCCGAAATTTTTGGAGGGCGGTTAGTGGATCCATATCCTGTCGAGTAAAAACAATACAGCAAATACTACGCTGGCAATGCCGTTGGTTGTCATAAATGCAAAGTTAACGCGGCTCAGGTCGTTTGGTTTTACAAGCAGGTGCTGGTAAACAAGCATAGCGCAAAAGAACGCGATACCGATGTAGTACAGGAAGCCTACTTGAGTTCCAAATGCGGGCATCATGATGAAAACAGCCGAAAGCACATGCAAAAAGGTAGATAATCTTAATGCGTTTACTTTACCCAGATAAGCTGGGATAGAGTGAAGGTTTTTGCTGCGATCAAAATCTTCATCCTGCAGGGCATAAATAATATCAAAGCCGCTAACCCAACAAAGTACCGATAATGAAAAAAAGATAGGAGTAATTGCAAACTGCCCCGTAACCACTAAATAAGAGCCGATAGGAGCAAGCGATAAACCTAAGCCCAATACCAAATGGCAGAGCGCGGTAAAACGTTTGGTTGCGCTGTAACCCATCACCACAAATAAAGCTACCGGCGATAAAAAGAAACAAAGCCTGTTGATGAACCAGGTAGCTGTAATAAACAGCAAGCAGTTTATAATAACGAATGTTAAAGCTGCTTTTGGACTGATCCGCCCGGCCGGGATATCACGCTGTTTGGTACGCGGGTTTTGAATATCGATATCCCTGTCCAGGTATCGGTTAAAGGCCATCGCCGAGTTTCGGGCGAAAATCATGCAAAGCACCATTAGCACCAGTTTAAGCCAGTCGAAATGATATTGCGTAGTAGTTACCGCCAAAAAGAAGCCGATAAAAGCAAACGGCATGGCGAAAATGGTATGGGCGAAGGTTACTAAGGATAAGTATTTTTTCATTGTTTGTTATTCTCAAGAGGGGATTGGAAAAACGGCACTTCAAAATTCTGATTTATATTACCTATAAACTCAAGGATCTCATCCCTGCCCAGTTGTGTTTCTGACGACGTGATGAAAAACTGTGGCATTTCATCAAATGTAGCCAGCAGGGTTTTTTTGAACCGGGCAATTGTTTGATCTGTTTTAATGCTTGATTGTTTATCAGCCTTGGTAAACACCAGCACAAAGGAAAGTCCTTTTTCACCAAGCCAGTTGCAAAATTCAAGGTCGATCTTTTGCGGCTCAAGGCGGCTGTCTATCAGCACCATTACGCATTGCAGGCTTTCGCGCTTATCCAGATAGGTGTGGATGAATTTATCCCATTTGGCCTTTTCTGTTTTTGATGCGCGGGCATAGCCATAACCAGGTAAATCGACAATGTACCAGCTCTCGTTGATCAAAAAATGATTGATCAGCTGTGTTTTGCCGGGAGTTTGCGATGTTTTGGCAAGGCCCTTTTTACCGGTTAAGGTATTGATAAGGGATGATTTGCCCACATTTGAGCGCCCGATGAAAGCATACTCCGCCTTTACGGGTGGTGGTAACTTGCTTACCTGGCTATTACTGCAAATAAATTCGGCCGATTTTACGATCATTCTGCAAAGGTAGTATTTTTACTTTATGCGTTCACTGCGGTAAAATCCCGGTTTAAATAGCCATTGCTTACTTATAAGCTTGTTTTACAATAGTTAAACAAAAGCTAACGCAATAATAACTAAATTTGATGTTTAAACATATAATGTAATGAACGATTATAAAATACCCGCCCAAACCCGCATAGGCCATGTACATTTAAAGGTAAGTAATCTGCAAAAGTCGCTTGATTTTTATTGCGGATTGCTGGGTTTTGAAAAAATGGCAATGTATGGCGACCAGGCCGCCTTTATATCGGCCGGCGGCTATCACCATCATATAGGGTTAAATACCTGGCACAGCAAAGGTGCTTCGCCTGCCCCGGAATATGCACCAGGGCTATATCATACGGCAATTTTATATCCTGAAAGAAAAGACCTTGCAATTATACTTAAAAGACTGATTGATGCCCGTTACAATATTACAGGAGCATCTGATCATGGCGTATCTGAGGCCATCTATCTTAACGATCCGGACCAAAACGGTGTTGAACTTTACTGGGACCGCCCAAAAGAACGATGGCCTATAGATGAGGATGGGAATTTGACCATGTTTACCCGCAGGCTGGATATAGAAAATTTACTGCAACTGGCTAATTAACAGATTAAAAGCAAACAAAAAAACTCATTGCGGGTTATATATTCAACGGGGGATCAAAAGATTATTTCTTTCCCGGTCATTGGGAGGCGGAACGGCGAAGCAGTCCTCTGCCGGCGATATTGCATGGTTGCCTGCTGTTAAGGATTGCTTCGTACCCCCAATGAGTTTTTTTATAAAGATAAAACTGTTGCGCGAAGGTACGAAGCAAAAATCATAAATTTTATAATTCCTTTATTTTAATGCTCCTGAAATAAGCTTTATGCCCATGGTCCTGCAGGGCAATTAAGCCGGTTTTGGCATTGCCATAGTCGGGATAATCTTTCCATTTGCCTTCGGCCTTTTTCTTTTTCCAGTCGCTGGTCCAGGCTTCAAAAGCTAAAATCTTTTTGCCATTGAGCCAGTGTTCAACATGCCCATTATTAAAAATAATTTTGCTGGTGTTCCAGGTGCCAACCGGGGCTACTTTTTTTGAAGCGTTTGGCAGGTACATGGCATAATCGCAGCCTGTTTTTTGCCAGTCTTCCAGTTTGTCGGGCCAGCCGGTATCGTCAATGATCTGGTATTCCGGACCGGTTTCATAGGGGCCATGGTATTTCGGATCTTCAACCACATGGTATATTACACCACTATTACTGCCTTTTTCTATCTTCCATTCCCATGAAAGCTCAAAATTGGTGTAAGCTTTATCGGTTACTATATCACCGCCGGTATCGCCCTGCGCTGCACCAAGACAAACCAGGGCACCATCAATAATGGCCCAGTTTTTTACTTTACCTTTTTTATTGAAGCCATGCCAGCCTTTTAGTGTTTTGCCATCAAATAAATTTATCCAGGTACTTTTCGCAGGAGTAGCCTGTTTAGCAGGTTTAGCGTCATAAACCGGGATTCCCGACGTTTGCACGCAAACTAAGCCTGCGGCAGCCAGTACCAAACCAAGTTTTTTAAACTGTTGTTTCATAATAAGGTATTTGCTGTGAACTGTTATTTTTTAACAACCTGCATTTTTTCCGGATCCCAGAACATTGGGCTGTTGTTGTAATAGCTGTCATTACAAAGCAGGGCAGGGGCCGCCGCGCGATAGCCAAATATAGCATCTTCGGTTACTTTACCCTTGTTACGAATAGCCGTAAAGAAATTGTTCATGTGATCATAAGGGCCACCGAGGTAGCCTTTATCGGCATCATAGGTAATCTCTTCGGGCGGGAGCATTTTTTTACGTTCAGCGTAGCCGCTTCCTGCTTTTTTGAGCTTATCAAGGTAAAACGGATCGTCAGACGCTAATATCTTATTTCGTTTTAAGGTTACCTTATCCCAGGTTATATCCATGGAGCCCTCGCTGCCTACCAGTTTAAGGTAAGTTGTACCGCTGGTGCCATCCACAAAGTTGCATCGTAAGGAAAGGTTAAAGGCCGGGTGCGCCTGGGTTTTGCCATAATCAAAAGTGCCTAAAAGTACATCGGGCACTTCGCGGCCATCGTTCCAGAAACGTAAGCCGCCGGATGCATAAATTTTATTCGGGCCTACAGAATCAGTTATAAAATGCAGACTTGAAAAAAGGTGAACAAAAAGGTCGCCCGCCATGCCGGTACCATAGTCGGTATAGTTTCTCCAGCGGAAAAAGCGCTTTTCATCAAACGGGCGTTTTTTGGTATTGCTGATATAAGTTTCCCAATCAACAGTTTGAGGCGAAGCATCTTCAGGGATAGGGTATTGCCAAACCTCAAGCGGCGCGCGACGGGCCCAGAAACCTTCGGCATAGTTTAACTCGCCGATAGCGCCGCTTTTTAACAGCTCATGCGCTTTTTCATTACCTAATGATGATACGCCCTGGCTTCCCACCTGGAATATCATACCGGTTTCCTTTTGTGCTTTGATCACCGCCGGGCCTTCGGTAATGGCGTGTACCATAGGTTTTTCGCAATACACATGTTTACCGGCATGCATGGCATCAACAGAAATTTGCTGGTGCCAGTGATCAGGTGTGGCGATGATCACCGCGTCAATGTCTTTACGGTTCAGGATCTCTTTGTAAACCCGGGTAGTAAAAATGTCGGCTCCCCAGCGGGTCTTGGCATCTTTCAGGCGACCGTCGTACAGATCGCATACGGCTACCAGTTTAACACCGGGCACCTGCAGGGCGGTGATAGTATCCTGGGTGCCCATGCCACCGGCACCAATGAGGGCGATGTTTACCTGGTCGTTAGGACTGTTGCCTACAAGGCGTTTCTGGATGGAAAAAGATTTGGCCTGGCTTTGGCTGGCTAAAAGGCCCGATCCGGCAGCTACAGCCGCGGTTGCTGTGGTTAGTTTTTTAATAAAACTGCGGCGCGAGGATTCTTGTTCGTCTTTCATAAGGATAAGGAAACAAATTTTTAAATGTGATTTGCCGGGATGTGCCGGCTAAAATTGGTTTTTAAAAATAATGAATTGACTTAACATTTACATAATTGTAGTAACTTAAAAATCGGTTTAGTTACGGCGTAAGGCATAGTGAACTCATCCGGTCTGTGTTTTGCCGGATCATCCTCTACGCTTTGCGTAAACAGGGTATAATAAAAACATAAATATTAAAATCCCCTCTTTGCGAAGCAGAGAGGGGTGACGAGCGCAGCGATGTCGGGGTGAGTCAACTTGTCAGCCTTGTTTCAGTATTCGTTTTTCGGCTTTGTTAGTGTTAATGCATTCGGCATACAATCACTATCTTTGCCGCGATGAGCAAAACCATAACACCGTACCATGATGAGCAGGCTACCAAAAAAGAGCAGGTGGCAGATATGTTCAACAATATATCAAAAACCTATGATTTCCTGAACCATTTCATGTCGCTTGGTATTGATATCATCTGGCGTAAAAAGGCCATCAACGAATTAAAAAAGGATAAACCAAAACTGATCCTGGATGTTGCTACCGGTACCGGCGATTTTGCTTTTGAGGCTTTATCTATTCTGAAGCCCGAAAAAATTATCGGTGTTGATATTTCAAGGGGGATGCTTGACGTTGCCGAGCAAAAGATAGCAAAGCGTGGATTAGGCGATAAATTTGCAGTAAAACTGGGCGACTCGGAAAGGCTGCCTTTTGAGGGGGCAGAGTTTGAGGCTGTTACCGTTGCTTTTGGTGTACGCAACTTTGAAAACCTGGAAAAGGGCCTGGCCGATATAAACCGGGTGCTGAAACCGGGAGGGAAAGTAGTGGTGCTTGAGTTTTCGAAGCCTAAAGTGTTCCCTGTAAAGCAGTTGTATAATTTCTATTTCAGCTATATTACCCCGGGGATTGGCAAATTGTTCAGTAAAGATGCAAGGGCTTACAGTTACTTGCCCGAGTCGGTGGCTGCTTTTCCGGATGGGCAGGCTTTTGTTGGGTTGATGGA
Organism: Mucilaginibacter sp. cycad4; assembly: GCF_034263275.1. Lineage (NCBI taxonomy): Bacteria > Pseudomonadati > Bacteroidota > Sphingobacteriia > Sphingobacteriales > Sphingobacteriaceae > Mucilaginibacter > Mucilaginibacter sp. cycad4. The sequence continues at coordinate 172,725 of NZ_CP139559.1, forward strand.
TAAAGTGGGCTTTAAAAATACCAAATGCAGGTCTTTAACGTTTGGTATCTGTTCAATATACACCGGTATTAAATGATTATAAACCGTTACCTGCTTGTAGTTGTACTTATTTTTAGCAGCAATTTATTGTTTGCGCAACGTGTACCCGCATGGGGTGGAGGCGCCGATCAGCAGGACCTGAGCTTTGGTTTCAGCTTCACTTATGTAAGCACCGATTTTAAAATTGTTAACCAGCCTAATTTTCGCAACGCGTTTTTAGATGAGAACGGTGTGCAGGTTAAAGGGCCGCTTAACAGCATCAGCTCAAAAAGTTCACCGGCTTTCGGAGTAGGTTTTTTGACCCGGTACAGGATCACCGAGCATCTTGAGGTACGCACCACACCATCATTGATTTTTGCCGACAGGGCTTTGCATTATTCTTATGTCGATCCGTCGGAGGATGTGGATAAAAAAGTGCAGACTACTTCGGTAGATGTTCCACTGCAATTGAAATTAAAATCGGACAGGCTGGGCGATTTCAGGGCTTATGTTGTAGGCGGCCTGAAATACACTCAGGCCATAGGCTCTAAGAAAAACGCAGATGCCAATCTCGACCTTTCGGAGAAGCTGGTTAAAAACGTAGGTGGATTTGCCTCGTATGAGGCGGGCGTGGGCTGTGATATCTATTTTGAATTTTTTAAGCTTTCGCCCGAGATTAAGATCTCCAATTCATTGGGCAATGTGCTGATGCGCGAGAATAATCCCTATTCGGCACCTCTTAGCAGGTTGGGCTTACGTACCATTATGTTTAGTTTGATTTTTGAGTAAGGTCAATTTCACGCAAAGGCGCTAAGACGCAAAGTTTTCTTGACTTTCTTGCGCTCATCACTTCTTGCATTCATTTAACGCAAACGGATGGTAAATCCACATTGTTGATGTATAGCGCATAGTTGACTCACCCGATCTGCGCTTCGCTGGATCACCCTCTCTCCGGCTCCGCCGTAAAGAGGGTACGGAAAATAAAAAAGAGAATCCCCTCTTTGCGAAGCAAGGGGTGACGAGCGCAGCGATGTCGGGGTGAGTAAAAACCCTCTTCCAAAAACAACCTTACCCACAACCGACAATATTTTAAACTAAAAAACATAATTTCGCTGTTTATAGTTATCAATACCTATGAGTAAGATCGCCTTAATTACAGGAGCTACCGCCGGCATAGGCGAGGCATGTGCACACGTTTTCGCCCGTGAGGGGTATAACCTGCTGTTGACCGGTCGCCGGTTGGAGAGGCTGGAAAAACTGGCCAAACATCTGAACGATAAATATAATGTAGAGGTTGCGGTTTCATCATTTGATGTGCGCAACCGCAAGGATACCATTAGCAGCCTGGAGGCTTTGCCGGCCGAATGGAAAAAAGTAACCGTATTGGTTAACAACGCCGGTTTAAGCCAGGGGCTTGATCCCATTCAAAAAGGCAGCATCGATGATTGGGAAACCATGATTGATACCAATGTTAAGGGCTTGCTGTATGTAAGCCGCGTGGTATCAAACTGGATGATAGAAAATGGTACGGGGCACATTATAAACCTTGGGTCGATTGCCGGGAAGGAAGTTTATGCCAACGGAAATGTATATTGCGCTACCAAGCATGCAGTTGATGCTTTAAATAAAGGTATGCGGATTGATCTTTTACCACATGGCATTAAGGTAACGGCGATACATCCGGGGGCTGTGGAAACTGAATTTTCGGAGGTGCGCTTTAAGGGCGATAAGGAAAGGGCCAAAAAGGTGTATGAAGGTTTTGAGCCATTGGCCGCCGAAGATGTGGCCGAAACCATCTGGTTCATTGCATCACGACCGGCGCACGTTAACATTAACGACCTCGTGATCATGCCTACAGCGCAAGCCAACGCAGGTACGATATTCAGGGGATAGTAGATGCGCAGATTTGCAATTTGATAATTTGTCAATTTGAAGATTTGAAAATGCGGACGTTAATAATATGGACATTTGAAATTTGCACATCAAAATTCAATAATTCACTAAATCAATAATTCACTAATTAAAGACATGTCATTAATTACACAAATAGACCAGGACATTAAACTGGCCATGCTTGCCAAGCAGGCAGATCGTTTACAGGGGTTACGTGCCATCAAATCGGCATTGCTTTTGGCAAAAACTGAAAAGGGCGCTGCCGATGAACTAACCGAAGATGCAGAAATTAAAGTATTACAAAAGCTGGTGAAACAACGTAAGGAATCGGCCGATATTTACAAAGAACAAAACCGCGACGACCTGTACCAGGTTGAAATAGCCGAAATGCTGGTTATTGAAGAATACCTGCCGCAGCAAATGAGCAAGTTTGAAATTGAAGGCTACCTTGAAGAGCTCATTGGCAGGATAGGCGCTACATCCGTAAAAGATATGGGCCGTGTAATGGGTATGGCCAGTAAGGAGCTTGCAGGTAAGGCTGATGGTAAAACAATATCAGAGGTGGTTAAGCAGTTATTGGGTTAAGTTTTTACCATTTAATTAGTACAGCGCTTTTTTACGTAATGTTGTGTTAATGTTAACCTTATTTAATAAAAGCTTAACATTACTACATTGATAAATAATTACTATACTTGCTAAATGTCGTTCGTAATAAACTAATTTTACAGCGGAATAACAGGAATTTGTACTGAAAGCGATTTTGGTATACGATAATTTGAAAAATTAATTTTTAATATTTTATATGGAGTTCGTGCTTAAAGAGGAACACGGTTTTAGTTACATCGATGAGGGCGAAGGAGAGGTGCTGTTACTGCTGCATGGTTTAATGGGCGCGTTGAGCAATTGGGATGGTGTTATTGAAGAGTTTAAATCAAAGTACAGGGTTATTATCCCCATGCTGCCTGTTTATGACATGCCGCTGATCAGTACCGGGGTAAAAAGTTTGTCGAAGTTTGTACATAAGTTTATAAAGTTTAAAAAGCTTAGCAATATTACCTTACTGGGTAACTCGCTTGGCGGGCATGTAGCATTGGTTTATTTAACCACGCATCCCGAAAACATAAAGGCGCTTGTTTTAACCGGTAGTTCGGGTTTGTATGAAAATGCTTTTGGCGGTTCATTCCCACGCAGGGAAAGTATTGATTTTGTACGCGAAAAAGTGCAGTTCACTTTTTATGACCCGGCTATAGCCACCGATGACCTGGTGCAGGATGTGTTTCAGACCATTAACGACAGGCACAAGGTGATCCGTTTGCTGGCAATGGCAAAATCGGCCATCAGGCATAATATGAAAAAAGATTTGCATAAGATCACTATCCCGGTATCTTTGATATGGGGGCGTAATGACAAGATCACCCCGCCCGAGGTAGCTGTTGAATTTCATGAGCTGCTGCCCGATTCGGAACTGCACTGGATTGATAAATGCGGCCATGCCCCTATGATGGAGCATCCTGAAGAATTTAATACTTTGCTTAAACAGTTTTTAGCTAAATTAGAAACCAAAGTAAATGCATAGATGATAGCACTTGACCTGATAGCTGACTCGATACCGCCGGTACACACTTCTGATACCATTCAGAAAGTGCTTGACCGTATGGTTGAGTTTCGCCTCAGGCATTTGCCTATTGTAAATGAAGAGCAGTTTTTAGGCTTGCTTGCTGAGGATGACCTGATAGCCGAAAGTGATTACCAAACACCCATAGGGGCCCTGGCCCTTTCATTGGTTAATCCCTATGTACTGGAAGATCAGCATATTTATGATGTTATCCGCCTGTTTTATGAGCAGCAGCTTACCATTGTACCGGTGCTTGACGCCAAAAGCAATTATCTTGGCCTGATATCCATTAATGCAATTACAGAGTATTTCGCCAAAATAACTTCGGTATCACAGCCGGGAGGTATCATCGTGCTTGAAATTGGTAACAAGAATAATTCGCTTGCGCACATGGCGCAGATAGTTGAGTCAGACAACGCGCAGATCCTGAGCTCCTATGTTCAGTCCTTTCCCGATTCAACCCGGATGGAAGTTACCCTTAAAATTAACAAACAGGATATCTCGGCCATAACTGCCAGCTTCCTTCGGTATGAGTATGATATCAAGGCTACCTTTAATCATACCGATATCAACGATACCACCCGCGACAGGTACGATTCGCTTATGAACTACCTTAATTTGTAGTCTTAAGTCCGAAATCTTAAGTCGATATCATGGATTATCTCACCAAATATTGAGACTTAAACTTAAGACTCATAATTTAAACCAGATTATAGGCCTGCGCAAACCGCACGGCGTCATAATTATTTTTTAACCGCAGTTTATTCTTGATGTTTTTACGATGTGTTTCGGCTGTGGCCGGGGCAATGAATAGTTTTGCACTAATTTCTGCCGAGCTCATACCCATGGCAATGTATTTCAGGATCTCCTTTTCGCGCCGTGTAAGGGTTGAAAACAGCAGGTTGTTTTTCCGCAAAAACGACACATCATCCATAAGCCGGTTCACTTTTGTGGTAATATGATGAACAGGGTCAAGCATAGTGGCTAAAGTTAAGATGTGTGTGGCATCGCCGGCCTCATTGCGGGCAAAAATTTTGGTTGTGCTAACAAAAAGCTGCCATTCTGCTTGCTCTGACGAGCGGGCCTGTTGAAAGTAAGATACCTGTTCCTGGGTACGGCTTTTTATAAGGTGCAATATTTTAGGTACGTACTCGTCGCTGTCTTCAGTGTTAAAATACTTTATATGATATGTTTCCGGGCCCATGGCCTTCAGTTCTTCAAGCGAGGTGCCTAGTATATTAAGGCCTACATTGTTCATATATACAATCTGCAGGGTTTCAACCTCATGGATTATTAATGCAGAGGGAAGCTCATTGGCAATTGACTGTATATCCGATAGTTTTTGGGTAAAAGTTTTATCCATCAATAAAATAACCGTTGTTTAAATATTGGTAAGGTAGGCCAAAATAGTTAAACTTAATTATTTTACTTTGAAGTTATTTATCTGTTAAAGCAATTAAAACGGCTTTATCAGGAAATATAAGCAAACAATTGTGCCTGATTTGCCATTATAAGAAAAATGTATCGTGACGGATGGGTACCGGTTGTGGTGTATAGTTTATACCGGTATTAATTATTTATGCCTTGCTGCATTAATGTACTTTCAAAGTTCGATATTCGCTTTTTTAAAAAATGAAAATAGCAGTTTACGGCAGGCCGTTTAATGAGCCATCTGTTTTACCTTTTATACAGCAGGTTTTTGATAGCCTTGCACAGCATGGTGTTGATATTTATGTACACCAGCAACTTCACGAATATTTGCAGGATAAATTAACCACGGTGCAATATAAAGTGTTGCGCCCGGCCGAAACCTTAAAAGGTTTTATAGATATTTTTATAACGCTTGGAGGCGATGGTACCCTGCTTGATACAGTTACCTTGATTCGTGATTCGGGGATCCCGGTTATAGGGATCAACTTTGGTCGCCTGGGTTTTTTGGCCAGTGTTAATAAAAGTGATATTACAGCAGCTATTCATGCCGTGGTGAACAGGCAGTTTACCTGCGATTGCCGCGAATTGCTTACCGTCGACTCGGACCCGAATGTTTTTGGCAGCAATAATTTTGCCCTTAATGATGTAACCATCCATAAGCGTGATGACGCCGCCATGATCATAACCCACGTATTTTTAAACGATGAGTTTTTAAATTCGTACTGGGGCGATGGCATTATCATCTCAACATCAACCGGCTCAACAGCTTATTCATTAAGCTGCGGAGGGCCTATTATTTTCCCGCAATCAAATAGTATAGTGGTAACCCCGGTATCGCCCCATAACCTTAACGTGCGGCCTATAGTGATCCCTGATACCAGCAAGCTTTGTTTTGAGGTTGAAAGCCGCAGCGCTAACTATATCATCTCCTGCGATTCGAGGACAGAAGTTTTAGATCAAACAGTTAAGTTTCATGTGCAAAAAGCCAGTTTTCAGTTAAATTTAATTCGCCTTAGTAATGAAAGCTATTTAACTACGTTAAGGAATAAACTGCTTTGGGGCCTTGATGCCCGTAATTACTAAATTTGATTAATGCCTAAATTTCTACTTCTTACCATACTCTTGTTTTTAACTTATCAGCTGCGGGCCCAAACCTGGGAAATAGGCGGGTCGATAGGAGGCGCGGGATATATAGGTGATCTTAACCCTAATAACCCCGTTAAAGTAAGCGGCGTTTCAGCAGGTATCTTTGGCAAAAGAAATTTCGATGGCTATTTTTCGGCTAAGCTGAATATTGGTGTTGGCAATATAGCAGCTTATGACAACCGGTCCGGCTATCAGCAGTTTCGTGATCGTAACCTCAATTTTAAAGACCAATTGCGGGAGGTTAGTCTTATCGGCGAGTTTAACTTTATGAACTATATCCCCGATGCAGGGCGAAACAAATACACACCTTATATATTTACAGGCATTGGTGTTGCATCTTACGCGCCGCGCGCGCAGGATTTTAACGGGCGGGAGGTAGGCTTAAGGCCACAAAAAACCGAAGGTCAGCTTAAGCCTTACGGTAATAACACCGTCGTAATACCCTATGGTTTAGGTATCAAGTATAATTTATCGGGTAAGTTTACAGTTATGGCTGATATGGGCTACCGGTATGCATTTACAGATTACCTGGATGATGTAAGCGGTGTATATGCCGATAAAAGCAAAATGACCGGGACCGCAGCCCGGCTTTCTGACCGTTCGGGCGAAAAAACCGGCAATTATATTGGTACCATTGGTTCTCAGCGTGGCGATTTTAAATCGCATGATACCTACTTCTTCCTCAACTTTACAATCTCATTTACTTTTGTAACTGCAAATTGCTACTTCTAATTAGGTCGGGTCTGCACTAAGCGATGTACAAGTGTTGTGAAATTATTATGTCTTTTTGGATAATAAGTCAATATTTAATTCGTTTTAAATTTAAAATACAATATTTAATTCTGTTTTTGTATTATATTTGCTAATTTAGTATTGCAATCAATTATTAACCTAAAATCTTTAAAGTCATGGCCGAATTAAATTCATCTCCCCAAAACGGCGGCGGAAAGTACAAACGCAAAAAAATAAACGCCCGTGTTGATCTTACTGCAATGGTCGATCTGGCATTCCTGCTCATTACCTTTTTTATTATGACCACCACGCTGGCTAAACCAAAAGCGATGGATCTGTCTATGCCTGATAAAAGCAAGCCGGATGGTGACATGCCTGTACCTGCGAGTCGTACCCTCACGCTTGTTTTAGGTAAAAATAATAAAGCTGTTTATTTCCTCGGCGAATTAAAGAACCCGGTTATATCGCCATCAGTTACTGATTTTAGTGCCAATGGCATTCGAAAGGCAATCATCGAAACCAATAAAATGGTACATGATAACACCGGCAAAAGCATGATAGTATTGGTAAAACCAAGCGATAAATCGCAATACAGCAACTTAGTGAGTACGCTTGATGAGCTGGCAATTACCGGCATTCAGCAATATGCCATAGTTGATATTATGCCCGCCGATGTTGATGCGCTTAAACAAAAAGGGATATAATAATGTAATGCAATTGTAAGCAAATTTACGGGCAGCTTTTCAGGGCCGGCAGCTTTCATTATCAGGCAGATAGTGGCTGCCGGCTTTTTATTTTTTTGAGCATTAAGCTAAATATTATGAAAAATCATTGTTTTGATAGCTGTTTAGGCAGTTTTAATATATTATTCGCAATAACATTTTCTTTTAGTGCGGGATACTAAAAAAATACAAAGTAAGTTTTACCTTTGTACCCTGAAAAATCCGTCAATTTGCGTGGCAAAAATGGCAGATGCGGGTAATTAATAATTGATTTGTCTAACAACCGAATATAGCAGACCATACTATTGATGGAAAATTTTACACAAGTGTGTTTGTACAGGGTGGCTTTTGATAAGGAGTAATATGGATTATTTGGATCAGATTGATTTGTCGAGACTACCGCAGCATGTGGCTATTATTATGGATGGCAACGGGCGCTGGGCAAAAGGCAAAGGCAAATTAAGAATATTTGGCCATCACAACGGTGTAACATCTGTTAGGGATGTTGTTGAAGGGGCCGATAAATTAGGTATAAAATATATCACCTTATATACATTTTCGTCCGAAAACTGGAACCGCCCCAAGCTGGAGGTTATGGCTATTATGGAGTTAATGGTAACCACTATTCATAAAGAGGTTCCCGGCTTTATGAAAAACAACATCAGGCTTAATGCCATCGGCGATCTGGACACGCTGCCCGAAAAATGCCTCCGCGAACTTAATAACGCTATTGAAACAACAGCCGGCAATACCGGTGTTGTGCTTACGCTGGCCTTGAGCTATAGTTCGCGCCGTGAAATTGTAAGGGCCGCAAAAAATATCGCCATAAAAGTAAAAAATGGCGAGTTGAATGCAGAAGATATTAATGAAGATGTTTTTGAACAAAACCTTTTTACAGGCGATATGCCAAACCCCGAGCTGCTGATCAGGACCAGCGGTGAATACCGTATAAGTAATTATTTATTATGGCAAATTGCTTACGCCGAGTTGTATTTTACAACCAAATTATGGCCCGATTTCAGGAAAGAAGACCTGTATGAAGCAGTGATTGATTTCCAGAAACGTGAGCGCCGTTTTGGCCTAACAAGTGAGCAGGTGAACTAAATTTTTACTTTTAACAAATTTTAACAACTGTATAAATTATTTTTAGCCCACTAAAATATTCGAATGTATAAATTTCTTTTTGCTATTCTTTTCTCGGTTTTGGCTACTACGGCTTTCGCCCAGATATCCAATGGGCCGAGGCCTACACTGTCAAAATCGATACCGGCTGATAGTTTAAGTTATCTTAATCCTAAAGATTATATTATTGGTGGTATTTCTGTTAGTGGCGCAAAATATCTTGATAAAGACATCCTGATCCAGTTATCCAAATTAACCAAAGGCGATCGCATCAACCTGCCGGGCGAGCGTAATGCCGAGGTAATTAAAACCTTATATCAACAGGGCTTATTTGATGATGTTCAGTTAAATATCACCAAAATAAATATGGATACCATTTATCTGGAGATTGCTGTTTTGGAGCGTCCGCGTTTATCACGTATGCACTTAACCGGCATTCGTAAAGGTGAGATTGAAGACGTTCAGAAAAAACTGAACGACCGTGTGGGCAAGATCGTAAACGAAAACCTCATCAGCACTACAACCGCTATCATTAAAAAGCATTTTAACGAAAAAGGTTTCTTAAACACTACCGTTACCATTACCCAGCGTAAAGATCAGGGCGATGTGAACAGTGTTATATTGGATGTTGCCATTGATAAAAAGACCAAGGTTAAAATTAACGATGTTATTTTTGAAGGCAACAAGGCATTTAGCGCCGGAACCCTGCGTGGTTTTTTAAGTAAAACCCGTAAACGTAAATGGTACAACCTTTTTGGTTCAAAGAAATTTAAACAGGACAAATACGAAGAGGATAAACAGAACCTGGTTGAAAAAATGCAGGGCAGAGGCTACCGTGATGCCGAGATCCTGAGTGATTCGGTTTGGAAGCATGATGATGAAACCGTAAACGTAAAACTGAAAGTTTATGAAGGCCCTAAATATTACTTCGGTAATGTTAAGTTTTCGGGCAATGCTAAATATAATACAGATCTGTTAAACAGGATCCTCCATGTTAAAAAAGGTGACGTATTTAGCGAAGATGAACTGAACAAACGTTTAAGTGGCCCAACACCGGGTAATGATGACGTTTCATCACTTTACCTGAATGATGGTTACCTGACCTTTAATGCCGATCCGGTACAAACAAGGGTTTATAACGATACTGTAGATGTTGATGTTAGGATTTATGAAGGCCCTCAGTATACTATTAACCGCGTTATGTTAAAAGGTAACGATGTTACCAACGATAAAGTGGTAATGCGCGAGATCCAGACTAAGCCCGGTCAAAAGTTCAACAAAGAGTTACTGATCCGCAGTGCACGTGAAATTGGCCAGCTGGGCAACTTTGACGAGCAAAAAACCGAGCCTAAACCAACCAACATCAATCCGCAGGATGGCACTGTTGATTTGGTTTACAACGTGGTAGAAAAACCTTCCGACCAGATCGAGCTTTCGGGTGGTTTTGGCGGCGGCCAGCTGGTAGGTACCCTGGGCTTAACCTTTAATAACTTCTCCATCCGTAATATTTTCCACCTTAAAGCTTACAAACCACTGCCTAAAGGTGATGGTCAGAAACTAAGCTTAAGGGGGCAGTCAAGCGGCCGTACTTATCAAAACTTCTCGTTCACATTCTCCGAGCCGTGGTTAGGTGGTAAAAAGCCAATCTACTTTGCGTTATCAGCCTACACGCAGGGAAGCTCAACAGGTCAGTACTATGCAAAAACAGACTCCCGCTACAATAATTTACGTATTAATGGCGTGGGCGTTACGTTAGGTAAACGTTTGAAATGGCCTGATAACTATTTCCAGTTAAATTACTCGCTTAACTTTGACCATTACAGCCTTGATAACTATGGAGGTTACCTGTTTACCAACGGTACATCATACAATATTAAATTAACCCAGGAGCTGACACGTAACTCGATAGATGCGCCTATTTTCCCTACACAGGGTTCAAATATTAAGTTTACTGTACAGGCTACGCCGCCGTACTCATTGTTTAACAATATCAATTATCGTATAGCTACCCCCGAAGAGCGTTACCATTTTGTTGAGTATTACAAATTTAAATACGATGCACAATGGTTCTCGAAACTGGCAGGTAAGTTTGTACTGATGTCGCAGGTAAGGTTTGGTTTCCTTGGCCAGTATAATCATGAAGTTGGCCCATCACCATTTGAACGCTTTAAATTAGGCGGCGACGGTATGCAGAGTTACCAGTTTTTACAGGGTAGTGAGATCATCGGTTTACGTGGTTACCAAAACTTCTCGATTGTACCTGAAGGTTCAAATGAAGATCAGAACACCAATACAGGCAGCGCTATCTACAGCAAATACACACTGGAGCTTCGGCACCCGGTTATTGCAAGCCAGTCGGCAACGATATTCCTTTTGGCTTTTGCCGAAGGTGGTAACGCCTGGAACCAGTTTAGCCAGTTTAACCCGTTTAACGTAAGGCGTTCGGTAGGTGTGGGCGCAAGGATATTTTTACCTATATTTGGCTTGCTTGGGTTAGATTATGGTTATGGCTTTGATAAAATACCGGGGCAGCCTGATGCAAATAAAGGCCAGTTCCATTTTACAATTTCTCAGAGTTTATCCGGCGGATTTAATTAATTTGCGTTCCGAATATATGAAGAAGATAATTTTAGTAGCCTTTTTAACGTTAACTGCTTTTGCAGGCGCTTATGCGCAACGTTTTGCTTATGTTGATTCGGAGTACATATTAAAGCACATGCCCGAATATGCTTCATCACAAAAGCAATTGGCTGCGTTATCTGATCAGTGGCAGAAGGAAGTTGACGGACGTTTTCAGGAAATTGATCGCCTGTACAAGGCCTACCAGGCCGACCAGGTGCTGATGACCCCTGATATGAAAAAACGCCGTGAGGCCGAAATTGTTGATAAAGAAAAGGCCGCGAAAGATTTTCAACGTCAGAAGTTTGGTCCGGATGGTGAACTTTCACAAAGAAGCACAGCACTGATTAAACCAATTCAGGATAGGGTGTCTAAAGCTGTACAAGCAATAGCCGAAGGCGATAACCTGGATATGATTTTTGATAAAAACAGCGAGGTTATTATGTTATATGCCAGCCCGCGGTATGATAAAAGCGCGGATGTTATAACCAGATTGGGACTAAAACCCGGGATATTTGCTAAATAATTTGAATTAAAATAAATCGAACTATTATTTAAACACAGAAAAAGGAAAATGAAAAAACTATTTAAAGTTGCCTTAGTTGCAGTAGGTTTGTTATTTGCGGGCAGCTTTGCAAATGCTCAGACTAAGATCGGCCACATCAACTTCAATCAGCTGATTGATTTGATGCCCGAAACTAAAACTGTAACTGCTTCGATACAGGCTTATCAAAAAACATTCATTGATCAGCTCACCACAATGAACAATGAATACCAGACAAAAGGCCAGGACTATCAATCAAAAAGGGCAAGTATGACCGATGCTGTACGTGGTGCTAAAGAAAGCGAATTGCAGGATATTCAAAAACGTATGAATGATTACCAAAATAATGCCCAGCAGCAGGTTGATGCTAAAAGGCAGGAATTAGGTAAGCCGCTTATTGATAAAGCTACCCAGGCGGTACAGGCTGTAGCTAAAGAAAAAGGTTATGCTTATGTACTGGATTCATCACAGATCACTTTATTAGTATCTCCTGATGCAGATGACCTGATGGCAGCTGTGAAATTAAAATTAGGTTTGAAATAAGAATTACAAAAGATATAGAAAAAGCGCCCTGATTAAACGGGACGCTTTTTTTATGTTTACCAATTAAATTACATATCATTACTTAGCCCGGTAAGGATAGCCGCCAATGTTCCTGTTCATTGTTAAGCTGTTTCGGGGTTGGTTCATGAGTAATTTGCTGATACACATTACAAAAACAAACAGATAATTATTATCCATTATTAAACACAGGACACAAAACAAAATGAAAAAACTATTTAAAGTCGCCTTAGTTGCAGCAGGTATGTTGTTCGTGGGTAGTTTTGCTAAAGCGCAAACAAAAATAGGTTATGTTAATTTTAGCCAGGTTATTGATCAGATGCCTGAAACTAAAACTGTTTCTACAACATTACAAGCCTATCAAAAAACATTCATTGATCAGTTAACCACTATGAACAATGAGTTGCAAACTAAGGGTGCCGATCTGGAAAAAAACAGTTCAACTTTGACTGATGCTGCCCGTTCGGCAAAAACTTCTGAATTACAGGATATTCAGAAACGCATGAACGATTATCAAAATAACGCTCAGCAACAAGTAGATGCTAAAAAGCAAGAGTTGGGCAAACCTATTATTGATAAAGTTTCGGCTGCGGTACAAGCAGTAGCTAAAGAAAAAGGTTATGCTTATGTACTGGATTCATCACAGGTTAGCATGATCGTTTCCCCTGCAGGCGATGACCTGATGGCTGCTGTGAAATTGAAATTAGGTTTAAAATAAAATCACCTTTAAGTAAATTATACAAGGGCGCCCCGTAATTACGGGGCGCTTTTTTTATGTTTGTGTATGTCAAATCAACCCATTGGTATTTTTGATTCGGGCTTTGGCGGGTTAACCGTATTCCGTTCTATTATTGAGCAACTGCCCGCCTATGATTATATTTATATGGGCGATAATGCCCGCGCACCCTATGGTAACCGCTCATTCAGCACCATACACCAGTACACCTGGGAGTGTGTGCAATGGATGTTTGACCAGGGATGCCCGCTGGTGATCCTGGCGTGTAATACCGCATCGGCTAAGGCATTGCGTACCATTCAGCAGCAGGACCTTAAACAGATAGAAGACCCGTTGAAAAGGGTACTGGGTGTCATTCGCCCAACGGCCGAGGTTATTGGCGATTATACTAAAACCAAAGAAATAGGGGTGCTTGGTACAAAAGGCACAGTACAATCGGGTTCATACCTGTTAGAGATCAACAACTTTTTCCCCGATATAAAAGTTTACCAGCAGGCCTGCCCGCTTTGGGTACCGCTGATTGAAAATGGCGAATATGATAAACCCGGTGCCGATTTCTTTGTGCAGCTATACCTGGATCAGATTATGGCGCAATCGCCTAACATTGATACCATTTTACTGGCCTGCACACATTACCCCATCATCCAGGAAAAAATTAAAGCTCATTTACCCAAAGGCGTTAATGTAGTTGGCCAGGGCGATATAGTAGCTCAAAGCCTGGTTAAATACTTAAACCGCCATCCCGAAATTGAGCAAAAGATCAGCCGCAACGGTGAAAATAAATTTTATACCACCACCGATGATACCGCCGATTTTGATCATCATGCTTCGCTTTTCTTTTCTGCCCCGGTAAAATCAACGTTTATATCGGCAAATGATTTGGTGACTTGCAAGTGAGTGGTTGATTGGGTTAATTAGGTGAGTGGTTTAAAAGATTATCTGCCGCGGGTTTAGCGCGGCGTAACCCGTGGTTGCGCCATGACTTAAGTTTTTAACTTAAGTCCCTGTTTTGCCCTGAAAAGCACAAGTCAGCCACGCCAATCCCGTCACACAAGACTTGCGCTAAAAACGGCGCCAGGAAAAGAAACAATCATTTAGCCAATCAATCCTATCAACTATTCTTAAGGATCAACCATTCTCCTAATCAACCCAATCAACCACTCACTCAATAAACAACAATCCCTATCAACTTAATATATAATTTAATCATTCTAAATAACTCAACATTTAGTAAGTTTGCACCCTTAAGCAAATATTCCTGTTGAACTATTATATTACATATTTTATTGCAGCAATTGGGTTGTTCAGTTTTTCGGCCTTTTTCGCTTTATTCGGTGTATATGCCGAGCGTAAAATATCAGCTTTTATACAGGACAGGCTTGGCCCAACGGAAACCGGAAAATATGGCTCACTCCAAACACTGGCCGATATTTTAAAGATGCTTCAGAAAGAGCTGATCATCCCGGCAGCTGCCGATAAATGGTTGTTCATGCTGGCCCCGGCGGTGATATTTATAGCCGTGTACCTCGGCTTCGCCGCGCTGCCCTGGGCACCCGGGCTTATTCCCTCAAAAACTAATATCGGTCTTTACTACATTTTTGCCATCATCTCCATCGAAACATTGGGCATCCTGATGGCAGGCTGGGGATCAAATAACAAATATTCAATATTGGGTGCCATGCGCTCGGCGGCGCAGATCATTTCGTATGAGATCCCTGCCGGTTTTGCCATTATATCGGTTGTGATGATAGCCCAAACGCTGGATTTACAGGTGATCTCGGCCCAGCAAGGTATCCTGGCTACTGAAAAGATAAAATTTGCCGGCTTCTGGGACGTATCTCAAATAGGTGGCCTTTTTAGCTGGAATGTTTTCCGTGCACCACATTTATTGATCGCATTCGTAATTTATTTCATAGCTTCATTAGCCGAAAGTAACCGTGCACCTTTTGATATTCCGGAAGCGGAATCGGAACTGGTTGCCGGTTTTCATACCGAGTTTACAGGCATCCGCTTTGCGCTGGTATTTTTGGCCGAGTATTCGATGATGTTCCTGGTATCCATGATAGCAGTGATCTTGTTTTTAGGAGCCTGGAATACCCCGCTGCCTAATATTGGCAGTGTTAAGCTGGCAACATGGACAACCGGGGTAGCCTGGGGAATATTATGGGTGGTAATAAAAACATTAGGCCTGGTGGGCGTTCAGATGTGGATCAGGTGGACACTGCCCCGTTTAAGGGTTGATCAACTGATGAACCTTTGCTGGAAAGTACTAACCCCGCTGGCCTTCGGCTGTATGTTGATCTCGGGCGTGTGGAGGTTGTGGTTGATGTAAGCGTTTAGTCGGAAGTCCCCAGTCGGAAAGTCCGAAAGACAGAAGTATCAAAGATTATAAAAAATATAACGTAAACAGGATAGTCAGGGTAATCCCAAAATCCTAAAAATCATGGTTCAGAAAGTAATCAAAGCGTTTACAACGGCATGGAAAGGGTTAAGCCTTACCATACGGCACCTTTTTGCGGGTAACGGCAAAAGGGAGATCGTGACCGTGAGCGACAGCAATTACTTTAAACAACTGGAGCATGGCACCAACACCATCCAGTACCCAAAACAACAGTTGCCCGTGCCAGAAGTGGGCCGCTATCAATTGGATGTGGAAATGGACGACTGCATAGTGTGTGACCTTTGCGCCAAGGTTTGCCCGGTTAATTGTATCGATATCGAATCGATTAAGGCAACGGAGGCTATCGGCCAAACATCCGACGGTACAACCAAACGTTTGTATGCCGCTAAGTTTGATATTGATATGGCCAAGTGTATGTATTGCGGCCTGTGTACCATTGTGTGCCCAACCGAATGCATCACCATGACCAACCAGTACGATAAAACCGTTTTTCAGCTAAGTGACCTGGTTTACCAGTTTTCAGATATGTCACCAGAAGATGCAGCCGAAAAGCGTGCTCTTTTTGACAAACAGCAAGCCGAAAAGCAGGCTGCCAAATTAGCCGCTATGAAACAAAAGGAGGGTGGGGCATGACCTTGGTGCGTGTTTTGTTTTATGTGATGAGTTTTATTGCCGTAAGTTCGGCCCTTTATGCTGCTTTAAGCAAAAACCTGGTAAGGAGTATTTTCATATTTTTTGTGACCCTGTTTGCTCTTGCAGGCCTGTATGTTTTGGCCCTCGCCGATTTTGTGGCGGTAACACAGGTAGTAATTTATGTGGGCGGGATCCTGGTGCTCATCCTTTTCGCATTTATGCTTTCGGGTCGTGAAACGCTGAATGTGATCCAACAGCAAAAAGGGAAATTCATTAACATGGCTAAAGTGCCGGCGGTTATACTGGCTGTGCTGTTTTTAGCGGTGATTGTAAACATTATCCTTAAAGCCGATGCCGATAACCTGCCATGGGTAAAGCAATCCATCGCGCAAAAAAATGAGATTGCGCCAACTACACTGATGACCGAAAATATCGGCATTAATTTAATGACCACTTACCTGTTGCCATTTGAGGCTATCTCTGTTTTATTGCTGATGGCTTTGGTAGGCGCGGCGCATTTATCACGCAAGGAGGGCAAGGCATGATCACGCTGACCGATTTTTTACTGGTAGGTGCCTTGCTTTTTTGTACGGGCATGTACATGATCGTATCTAAACGTAACTCCATACAAGTGTTAATAGGTATTGAGCTGATGCTGAACGCCGCCATTTTAAACCTGGTAGCTTTTGGTAAATATGATAAGCTGAATAACGGAGGACAAGTATTTGCCCTGTTTGCTATTGTGCTGGCCGCTGCTACAACTGCGGTAGCCCTGGCTATCATTTTGAACGTTTACCGGAGATATAAAACCATTGATCCGGATGAGATTAAAAATTTGAGGGATTAAAATACTGTAGAGACGCATAATTGCGTCTCGCGCAGGACAAGCGGATTTGCACATTCGGAGACGCAATTATGCGTCTCTACAGGAAATAAAAAATAACGGCGAGACACATCACATGTGACTCAACATGATAGTAAATAATTGAACAACGCGTTACTATATACCGATCCAACCATCATCAGCTACACCGTCGCAGCTGTGGCTTTGCCGCTGTTTGCTGCTTTGATCAACTTTTGCCTGCCGGTAAAAAGTAAGGTGGCGGGCTGGGTATCAACACTGGCTATTTTGGCGGGTTGCGTTTTATCGGCCATGATATTTGCAAGGGTATGGAACCAGCAACCCCTGCATGCCCAAAAGCTGTGGTTTACCATCGGTACTACCAAAGTCTTTGCGGGCATCCTGCTTAATAACCTTTCGGTATTGATGTTGCTGTTGGTATCGCTGATTGCTTTGCCGGTACACATCTATTCCACTGCCTACATGAAGCATGACGACAGGTACAGTCGTTACTTCACTTACTTAAGTTTCTTTTGTTTCAGCATGCTGGCTTTAGTAGTGGTGGATAGTATGGTGCTGTTTTATGCTTTCTGGGAGTTGGTAGGCTTTTCATCATACCTGCTTATTGGCTTTTGGTTTACTAAGGATAAAGCGGTGCAGGCCAACAAAAAAGCCTTTATCATGAACCGCATCGGCGATATCGGCTTGCTGAGTGCTATCATTATCATTTTTGCCCAGTTTCATACATTTGATATTGCCGAGCTTTTCATTAACGGTGGGGGACTGGCATTTAAATCTGTCATACACGATAGCTTATGGATTTCATCCACAGGTCAGATACCGGCTATATGGCAATACATCGCCTGTTTGGGGGTATTTATGGCTATTACGGCTAAATCGGCACAATTTCCGCTGCATACCTGGCTTCCTGATGCGATGGAAGGGCCGACTTCGGTTTCGGCATTGATCCACGCGGCTACTATGGTTGCGGCGGGTGTGTTCCTGCTGGGCAGGGTTTACCCGTTGTTTACCGATACAGAACTGACTGTTTTAGCTATTATCGGCTGTTTTACCGCTTTTATGGCGGCTACCATCGCGCTTACGCAAAACGATCTGAAGCGTGTGCTTGCTTATTCAACCATATCGCAATTGGGCTATATGATCCTGGCGATGGGGGTCGGGGCTTATGGCTCTTCCTTATTCCATTTGGCTACGCATGCTTTTTTTAAATGTTTACTGTTTTTGGTGGCCGGTGTAGTGATCCACGAAATGCAGCATATCAAGGAAGAAAACGACCTTGATATCGATCCGCAAAATATCCTGCATATGGGTGGTTTGCGTAAAAAGTTGCCGCTGACGTTTATCGCCGCGGTTGTGGGCTCGCTGGCGCTAATAGGGATTCCGCTTACTTCGGGCTACCTGTCAAAGGATGGCATCCTGATCCAGGCCTTTGAATGGAGCGAAGGCAGGAGTGCATGGCTTAAATTGATCCCGGCAGCTGCGTTATTTACCAGCTGGCTTACCGCTTTTTACGTATCACGATTGATAGTAAAAGTGTTTTTTGGCGAGTTTCGCCTGTTGAAAAGTAATCCCGAAATCAAATTCCATATCAGCGATGGCGGCTGGCAATACAGTGTACCATTGATCCTGCTGGCGGTTTGCAGTTTATTCCCGCTGTTTTCACTTAACCCTTTCTTTTACGAAAAGGCCTGGCTGTTCGAAAGTTTAAAGCCTGCCAATTTTATGGCCCGCGAAAACATCTACCATACCATTATCCCGATAGCGGTGAATATCCTGAGCGTATTTGTGATGTACACGGCGTACGCTATCTATGTAAAACAAAATACCTTCTCGTTCCCGCAAACGGGTTTCCTGTACCGCTTATCTTATAACCAATGGTACCTGGACAAGATCTATAAAAAAGCAATTGTAAAGCCTATACTTGGTCTGGGCAAAACCTGCTTCTGGTTCGATAGGAATATCATTGACGGGCTGATCCATTTAATTGAACGTACGAGCCAGCTGGTGGCAAACCTTGCTGCATGGTGCGATAAATATATTGTTGACGGATTTTTGCATTTAATGGCTGCATTAGTGCAAAGTATTGGCAATTTTGCACGTAAGTTTCAAAACGGCAAAGTGCAGTATTATTTGTATAGTATGCTGCTCATTGTGCTGGTACTCTTTATTTTAAAAATACTGATCTGAATTTAATGAACCTACTAACCCTGCTCATATTTATACCTGTACTGTTTGCGTTGGTGATCGTATTGCTGCCATCGTCGGTTCGGGGGAGTTTTAAATATATTACCCTGCTGGCTACGCTTTTGCAGCTGGGTATCAGCATCGCGATCTACCTTAACTTTAAAACCGGTGCAGCAACGGCTGGTATTAATCATGAAGACCAGTTTCAGTTTGTACAGAAACTGCCGTGGATTGCCCTTAACCTGGGCAGCATGGGCAAAATGCAGATAGATTATTTTGTGGGGATTGACGGCATTTCGGTAACGATGCTGGTGATGTCGGCATTAGTAATGGTTATAGCTACCCTGGCTTCCTGGGAGGTCAAGAGCAACCTCAAAGGTTTCTTCCTGCTGTTCCTGCTGCTGGATATGGCCGTGATGGGTGTATTTTGTGCATTGGATTTCTTCCTGTTTTACCTGTTTTACGAGCTGATGTTGTTGCCCCTTTATTTCCTGATCGGGATGTGGGGCGGCGTTCGCCGGGAATATGCGGCCATCAAGTTTTTCCTGTATACCTTGTTTGGTTCGGTGTTTATGCTGCTGGTGATGGTTGGTTTGTACCTTTCAGTAAGCGACCCGGCAACAGGCAATCATACTTTTAATATCATCCAGATGATGAACCCAGCTAATTATGCCCAGGGTTCGGTGTTTTCGGCAGCGGCCCATCAAACTATATTGGGTATGCCTGCGCGTACGGTTGGCTTTGTGGTGTTGTTTATTGCCTTTGCTATCAAAGTGCCGGTTGTGCCCCTGCATACCTGGCTGCCCGATGCCCACGTAGAGGCGCCAACGCCGGTATCTATTATCCTTGCCGGTGTGTTGCTTAAAATAGGCGGTTACGGTATCATCCGGATCTGTTTGGGGATTTTCCCGGAAATAGCCGCATCCGGTGCTTTTTGGCTTGGCTTGCTTGGTGTTATTTCGATATTATACGGTGCCTGCAATGCGCTGGCCCAGCGCGATCTGAAACGGATGATCGCTTATTCGTCCGTATCGCACATGGGGTTTGTGCTGCTCGGTATCGCTTCACAAACGGCCGAAGGGCTGAGCGGCGCCGTAATGCAGATGGTGAGCCATGGCTTTTTATCAACCATGCTGTTCTTTTTGGTGGGCGTGGTTTATAACCGCGTGCACGACAGGGATATTTATCATTTCCGCGGCTTGGGCACCCATATGCCAAAGTATACCGCTTTCGTCATGATCGCCTTTTTTGCTTCACTGGGTTTACCGGGTTTTTCAGCTTTTGTGGCCGAAGCATTTACGCTTACCGGTACTTTTAAATCGGCAACAGTAAACGGATTGCTGCCATATTGGATGGCTGTTTGCGGTTCGGTAGGCATCCTGCTTAGCGCAGCCTATTTCCTGTGGACATTGCAGCGCATGTTCTTTGGAAAAGTATCATTAAAAGGAGGAGAGGTTTGGAAGATAGCGCTAACCGATCTGAACCTTCGCGAAAAACTAACCCTTGCCCCCCTGGCCCTTGCGGCGCTGGCTTTGGGTATAATGCCGGGGCTGGTTTTTGATAAGATCAATGATTCGGTACTGGCGCTGATCCAGTATTTACAGGCTAAATAAAATCATAGTACAATAAAATATAAATGCACGATCTGCTCCCCCATATATCAGTTCAGTTAACCAATGTTTTTGGCAGTATACCCTATTTTATGCCCGAAATTTATTTAACCGGGCTGTTTTTAGTAGTGCTGGTAACCGACCTGATATTTGGGCGCAGATCTGTAAAGCTTTGTAAAATAGTAGCCTGTGCCGGCTTGCTGCTGGTGTTGTTTAAAGACCTGCAGCAGGTATCCCTGATCCTTGACGGAGATCATGTTATCTTCGGCAGTATGTTACTGCTGCGCAGGTCGGCGGTATTTTTTAAGATCATTATCGATCTGCTGTCATTCATCCTGTTATTGAATTTTACCTGGGATGATAAACTGAAGGCGCATCCGAAAGGGCTATCAGACCTGTATACCATTTCCATAGCATCCTTATTAGGTTTGCATTTAATGGCGATGGCTATTAACCTGTTATCGGTTTATCTTGCTATCGAGATGGTATCCGTAGCGTCATACCTGATGGTGGCTTACCGTTCTGAAACCGCGTTGAGTACCGAGGCCGGTTTAAAGTATGTGTTGTTCGGCGCGGCATCGTCGGCAGTTATGTTATACGGGATTTCGTTACTGTATGGCTTCAGCGGCTCGCTGGCTCTGTTGAATATTGTAGCCCAGTTGCCCAATGTAAACCCGGTGAGTGCTTCATTTGCTTTGGTATTGGTGATGATTGGCATAGGCTTTAAATTATCATTTATGCCGATGCATTTTTGGGTACCCGATGTTTACCAGGGCGCGCCCACACCTGTTACCGCATACCTGTCAACTGTGCCTAAAATAGCAGCCTTTGCATTGCTGGTAAATGTGATGCCTTTGTTCTTGTTTTCGGCCGACTGGAAGGGGATTGATTTTAGCATTGTTTTATCAGCCATCGGGATCATCACCATGATTGCCGGAAATTTTGCAGCCGTTTTGCAAAGTAACGTGAAAAGGATGCTTGCTTATTCAAGTATCGGCCATACGGGTTTTGCTTTAATTGCAGTGGTTACGTTCAATTTACAGGGGCTATCATCATTAACCTATTACCTTGCCGTTTATGCATTAGCCAATATCGGGGCGCTGGCACTGGCATCGTACTTCAGCAATATTGTGGATGCCGAAGAGGTGGAAGCCTACAAAGGCCTGGGCTTAAAATACCCTGTAGCTTCGGTTTGTTTTGTAATTATCCTTATTTCCCTTACCGGAATTCCTGTTACTGCCGGTTTTACCGGTAAGCTGTTTGTATTTTCGGCGGCTTACAGCGCTTATGAGCAAACGCATAGCATTTGGTTGCTGGCGTTGATGATTACCGGTGCCTTAACCACGGTGGTATCATTGTTTTATTACCTTAAAATTCCTTTGTATTTATTTCTGAAAAGAATAGAAAACGCTGAAGTTGCCAGTGAAAGATCTTATAATTTGCTTGTTTTAGCTGTTGTTATAAGTTTTCTGCTTGTTTTATTAGGTATTTTCCCTAATTCTATCCTGAAATATCTGTAGTTGATGTTTTTTTCAACAAAAGTTAATTAGTTTCTTTTGTTTTTAGAAAAAATCATACCTTTCGTGCTGATTTAAAACATATTTTTTCTGAATACATGAAGAGGTATTTCCCTTTTTTCCTGATCTTAATTATACTTTCACTTACTTTCATTTTTCCGTCGGTTGATTTTAAGGATTCCGGTCACCCAAACTTTAACACGGGTGATATAGCCTGGATGCTGATGTCGACGGCGCTGGTTTTGATCATGACACCCGGCCTCGCGTTTTTTTACGGGGGGATGGTTAATAAGAAGAACGTGATCTCCACCATGCTGCAAAGTATTATTTGCATGGTGATCATTACGGTAATGTGGGGGATCTTTGGTTTCAGCCTGGCCTTCGGCGATAGCTTTTATGGCCTCATCGGTAACCCCGGAACTTATTTCATGATGAAGGGCATGTTAGGTAACGCCACCTGGAAAGCTGCGCCAACTATTCCTTTACTGCTTTTTGCCATGTACCAGTTAAAATTCGCCATTATTACCCCGGCGCTTATCACCGGTGCATTTGCCGAGCGCATCCGTTTTAATTCGTACATTATTTTCCTGGTACTGTTCTCTATATTTATATTCTCGCCTTTGGCGCATTGCACCTGGCACCCTGATGGCATTTTAGCTAAATTCGGTGTGCTTGACTTTGCAGGCGGTACAGTGGTGCACATGTCGGCCGGATGGGCTGCCCTGGCATCGGCCTTATATTTAAAACGCCGTAATGAGGCTAATCATTCCCCGGCCCGGATTACTTATGTAATGATAGGTACGGGCTTGTTGTGGTTTGGCTGGTTTGGTTTCAATGCAGGTTCGGCTTTTGGGGCTAATGCTTTGGCGGTTACTGCTTTGGCAACCAGTACTACTGCTTCGGCGGCTGCTGGTGTTACCTGGATCTTTTTTGATATGCTGCTTGGCCGCAAGCCATCAGCAATGGGTACCTGTATTGGCGCTGTTGTAGGCTTGGTGGCTATTACACCCGCCGCAGGCTTTGTATCGGTACCGCACTCGCTGGCCATCGGTATCATATCGGCCGTAGTGAGTAACCTGGTTGTGGAGTGGCGTACCCGCACTTCTATTGATGATACGCTTGATGTATTCCCTTGCCACGGCGTTGGCGGTATGGTAGGGATGCTGTTAACCGGTGTATTTGCAAGCCAGCATGTTAACCCCAATAATACAACGGGTAACGGTTTGTTTTTTGGCGAAACGCACCTGTTCCTCGTACAGTTGGTAGCACTGGTGTGCGTATCGGTATTTGCATTTTTTGGTTCATTATTATTGTTAAAGATCACCGATATGATCTCGCCGTTAAGGGTTTCTGCCGAAGAAGAGGAGCAGGGCCTTGACATCAGCCAGCACGGCGAAAAATTATAATCACGTATTTCCAACCAATCCAATAAACCTAATGAAATCCCGGCCGAAAGGCCGGGTTTTTTGCTTTAAGGAGATATCAGTTCGTTATTTTGTCGTCTTAGCTCAAGTTTTGTGAGATGGAAGAAGCGTTGGGTAACTTGGGCGATGAAGTCACAAGTCAGCCTGGCACCGGCCTGTACTCAAGACTTGCGCCAAAAGGTGAAGCGGATAACTTGGCTGTGGAGTCACAAGTCGGCCCGGCACCATCTGCACACCCAAAAGCGGGGGCACTTCATTTGAGACAGCCTCTTTTATACTTCTTCTTCTTGCGCTCTTGTATAATAAAGCAAAACCGTACCACAGGCAAATGGTTTACAACTCACCAGTTTTAACTCTAAATCATTTTTTAAAGGGTTAAAGGTTGGTTGTCCGTTACCAATCTCAACTGGATTTACAAGTAAATAAAACTCATCAATCAGATCATGTTGAATTAAGGATGATACAAACGAATCTCCTCCATAAACAAGGATGTCTTTACCATTTTTCTTTTTCAATGCTTCTATCGCCGCTTTTATGTCGCCGCCTATAATTGTTGTATTGTCCCATGGACTTACTTTGAGGGTGTTTGAAAAAACAACATTTGGAATAGCCGCGAAACGCCTTCCAAGCTTATACTCAGCGTCGTTAGGGTTGTTTGCTATTTCTGTCCAATAGGGAATAAAACCTTCGCCTGTTTTTCGTCCATGTAAAATACAATCAACACTCTTAAGATTGTCGATACTAAAATCAGACATTCCACTGTCCCACTTATTGTTGAGTGCAAGGTTCATTTGTAATTTTAACTTTCTCATGCCGATCCGTTTTAGGGTAAATTGATATTACAAAGTTACTGGCCCGGCGGCTGCAGAAGAAGGCATGATCACGACATTATACCGTTATGATTGCGACATTTTAGAAGTATTTCTTCCCGCGATCGTTTGCAACGACTGCTTAACAGAGGTTTAGTTTAAAACGCGAAGAGCGATGCAATTGCCCGTCCGCAATAAGCACTCGTTGAAAATGAGCGCAAAGGGAAAAAATAAAGCCCCTCTTTGCGAAGCAAGAGGGGCAACATGCACAGCGATGTGGGGCAATACACAGTGGTTAGCCCTACGCAAAAACTTTTTTACCCATACCCTCAACCGCTTTATGCGTAACCGGGTCTACCCGTTTAATATGGATGTTATTAACCGGTTTTACCACCAGCGGGATCTTTTCAATGCGTGTTTCACTGGTATCCAGGCCGAAAGCTTTAGCTTCTGACTGGGCCAGTTTTTTTATGGCAAAATAGCTGTTCAGGATAAAGCTCTCCGATACGTTGAACAGGTTATTGTACGACAGGAATTTTTCCATGATCACAAACCTGAAATCGGCAGCCATATTATACTGCTTCAATGATTCGTACTGGCTGGTAATGTTTACTTCGCCGCGCTCAACCATATCTTCTACCACTTTGCGGAAAAGTACGTTTACCCTCGGCTGGATCCTGAACCCGAGGCGGAATTCGATCCGGATCACCTTGCCCGGCTCAATTTGGTCAACACTATACTCCATGGTATATGGCTCGTCGGTACGTTCAATGTGCACAAACCAATAGGTATCGGCACGTTTGGGACGGCGGCTCATGATGGAGTAGATGATCTTTTCTTCAATCTGTTTGCCATTATTGGCTTTGGTAAGATAGATCAAATGAGTAGCGTATTTGTTGATGGTAGTATCATTGCTCAGCGCATTTAGCAAAGGCAGTTTCTCCTTAATATCGGTAAAATTAAGGAAGCGGTTATTGATCTTACGCGCTCTGAACCAGGTGTACATGGTAAAGATCAGACCAACTTCAAATCCCACAAAAAACAAACGTTTTAGTATTTTAACGGCGTTAGCTACAAAAAAGGAGAATTCAACGGTTACAAATAAGCACAGGATAATGGTAACCAGCCATACCGGCCAGTGCTTTACATAGCGCATAAAGTAATACATTAAAATGGTGGTGCTGAGCATAGCAATGGTAATACTGAAGCCGTAAGCGGCTGTCATTGCGCTTGAGGTACGGAAATACAGTGATACCAGGATGCAGCCGATACAAAGTATCCAGTTAATGCTTGGAATATAGATCTGCCCGCGGATGTTTGAAGGATATTTAATAGTGATCCTTGGCCAAAAGTTCATGCTCACCGCCTCACTGATGAGCGTAAATGAGCCACTGATTAAAGCCTGGCTGGCAATAATGGTTGCCATTGTTGCCAAAGCTATGGCAGGTAGCAGGAAGAAATGAGGAACAATTTCAAAGAAAGGGTTAACGCCGGTAAAGTTCTTATCCGGGGCTTGTGACAGCACCCAGGCGCCCTGCCCCAGGTAATTTAATATCAGGGTTGTTTTTACAAAGATCCAGCTTACCTGGATGTTGCGCCTGCCGCAGTGGCCCAGATCGGAGTACAGGGCTTCGGCACCGGTGGTACATAAAAATACCGCGCCTAACAGCCAGAAACCTTTAGGATGGTTCATCAGTAAATGGGCACCATAATAAGGGTTAAGAGCTTTAAAAATAGAAGGGAAATGTGTTATTTGTATAGTGCCCAACACGCCAAGCATAATAAACCACATCAGCATAACCGGCCCGAATGCCGAGCCAACCACCTTGGTGCCAAACTGCTGAAAAAAGAACAGCAATAAAATGATGGTGATTACAATAATCAGGATCAGGTTATTGCCGGGGACAATAACGGTTGAAAATGCCGGTACTAAATTTAAACCCTCAATGGCCGATGTTACGGAGATGGGCGGAGTAATTATACCATCGGCAAGCAAAGTACCTGCGCCAATTATAGCAGGAATGGCCAGCCATTTACCGTAACGCCTTACCAGCGCGTATAATGAAAAAATACCACCCTCGCCTTTGTTATCAGCCTGCAGCGTAATAACGATATACTTGAAAGTAGTTTGCAGTGTGAGTGTCCAGAAGATACAGGAAATAGAACCTAGTACCAGCGCGGGGTTCACCTTACCGCCTTCAACCAGCAGGGTTTGAAAAACATAGAGGGGAGAAGTACCGATATCGCCAAAAATAATACCGAGGGTAACGATCATACCCGCGAAAGTGAGTTGCTTAACGTGCGAATTCATGAATTGTATAAATTGTTAGGGGAAAAAGAGGGGATCATACCTGCTGCAGTGGAGGAGCTAATTGTCCGTTTTATGAATTTTGCTGTAGCAGCGATAAACAATGCCATCGTAAATTATATTTTGTACTATGAATGCCGCATAGCCAATAAGCATGCCATGGCGTTTTTATTTTAATTAGCGTATTGTTTTACAGTTGTTTATCAAAATGAGAAAGGTTTTCTCAATATCAGGAAAAGCTATCAAAATGATAGGTTTTATCATTCTGATAACATGGCGGAGATCGTATTTTTTATGGTAGTATTACGGATATTTGAACATGGATCTATTCAATAATGACCAGCTGAACCTGTTTGGTGCGCCAAAAAACTTATTGCCTTTTGATGGGGAGGTATTGCTTTATCCTCATTTTTTTAAGGAAGATATATTTACGCGACTGGTTGAGGAAACCCCGTGGAAGCAGGATAAAATGAAGATATATGGTAAGGAGGTGAACTTCCCCCGGCTTACGGCCTGGTACGGAGAGAGCGACGAGGTATATGTATATTCAGGTGTGGTGAATGTGCCGGTTAAGTTTAGTCCGCTGCTTGGTAGCATTAAGCAGGCGGCGGAGCAGCAATGCGGTCACCGGTTTAATACAGCGTTGCTTAATTATTACCGTGACGGCAGCGACAGCATGGGTTGGCATAGTGATGATGAAAGTGAGCTTGGCGGTAACCCTGTCATCGCTTCGGTATCATTTGGTGCTTCGCGGATTTTTCAGTTTAAATATAAGCGGGAGAAAAACGCGAAAGTTTCCATCGTTCTTAATAATGGTGATTTGCTGATCATGCAGGGGCAAACGCAGCATCACTGGGTTCACCAGGTGCCTAAAACAAGCAGGATGCAGGGAGCGAGGATTAATATTACATTCAGGTATATCGGTTAGGGAAGTTATTTTGGATGATGTTCATTAAAAGCTGTTATGATGAGGTTTTGGCTAAAGCCGCTTTTCGCTTTTATATAGCCCGTCGGTTAAAACCGACGGCAATGAATGGAGTCTCGTGCCGTTGTCACCGTAAATGTTTGGAAGAAATAAAAAAGCGTAGGGATGTGCGATTCCCTCCCCTGGGAGCTACAGTGTGTACACATCTTTTAAATTCTATCAATAATTGAAAAAAATGTCATTTCGAACGAACCTGGTGGGAGAATTCGCGCGCAGGGGGTGAGGAGAAATCTTCTACGCCCTGCTTTTATAAGTATGATTGTAGAGCCTGATGTAGAAGATTTCTCTTTCGCCCCACTTCTTAGCCCGCCCCTGCTCAATCGAAATGACATTTTCTTTTATTTAAAAGATGTGTACACACAGTAGCCCTTGGGAGGGTGTAGGGAGGGGTTTCGCCGGCAGACTTATTTGCTTTAATGGCGTATAAACCCCTCCCTGCCACTACGCAACTCTGCCGCACCCCAAGGAGGGAATTAAAAATGTTCCGAACACCTATGGTGACAACACCAACAACGGCGGGAACCATACCAAAAAGTTTTGGATACAATTGATTTTCGGAAGCAGGATGCTTCCATAATTTTAGGACGAAGTTACGCTATCGCTAAACTTCGACCAGTAAAGATTCATTGCCAGTGGTTTTAACCGACGATCAATAGTGAACCCAATAAGGGCTTTAACCAAAATCTCACAAGCGGTTTTGTAACATCCCAAACAAACCCCTATCTTACATTAACATTACTGACCTTATGAAAACACCTTTATTATTATTTGCCGCCTTTTCGGCCTCAATAACAAACGCCAACGCACAAACCGATTTGCCAACCGATAGCGGTACCTTTTTCCTGCATAAATTTGAACAACACATTGGTAAGGAAACTTATTATGTGCACAAGTATAAAGATGCCGTTCATTACAATATCAATTTTAAGTTCATTGACCGCGGTTCGCCGGTGCCGCTTACTGCCGGACTGAAGGTGAACCCCGTAACCGATCCGCTGGAATTGACCATAAAAGGCAACACTTCAAGGTTTTCGACCATTGATGATCAGGTGACCATTCGCGGAACCGAAGCATCCATCAGGGTTAATGATTCATCATATACAGAAAAAGTACAGCCGCTCAGCTTCCCGGTAGCGGGCTATTCGCCGGGTACAGTGCAGCAGGTGCTCATTCAGTATTGGAATAAACATAAACTGCCTGCAAGCATCCGTACGCTGCCATTTGGTGCGGTACAGATCAAAAAAGCAGGTATTGATCAGCTTACTTTCAACGGCAAGCCGCTTACACTTAACCGGCTCACCATAAGCGGACTGGTTTGGGGTAACGAACTGGTTTGGACAGATAAAGAAGGTAAACTTATTTGCCTCATCACTAATGACGCTGAAGGCGACAAGCTGGAAATGATGCGTGTACCTTACGAAGAATTGTTACCGCAGCTCATCAGCAAGGCGGCTACCTATGGCATGGAACTGTTTGCTAAAGCTGCCGCACCAACCGGTACAGTTGATAAAGTGATTGCTGTTACCGGTGGCAACCTAATTGATGTAAACACCGGTACGGGCACCCCTAATGCGGTTGTTTTAATAGAGAATGGCATTATCAAACAAACAGGTAAGGTTGGCGACGTGAAAATTCCGGCGGGTGCTAAGATCATTGACGCCAGAGGGAAAACCATTTTACCGGGCCTGTGGGATATGCACTCGCACTTTGAGCAGGCCGAGTGGGGGCCTGCCTATCTTGCAGCAGGTGTAACTACCGTGCGCGATTGTGGTAATGAGTTTGGTTACATCAACGCTATAAAAGCCGCTATTGATGGCGGCAAAGGTGTGGGCCCCAACATTATTAAAGCCGGCATTATTGACGGAAAAGGGCCTTATGCCCTGGGGATTATCCAGGCTGATACTAAGGAGGACGCTATAAAGGCAGTAGACCGTTATAAAGAAAATGGTTTTCAGCAGATCAAGATCTATAGTTCGGTAAAACCGGCCATAGTTAAAGTTATTTGTGATGAGGCACACCGATTGGGTTTAACCGTAACAGGCCATATCCCACAGGGGATGACCCTGCAGCAAGGGGTTGATTCGGGGATGAATATGGTTAACCATGTGCAGTATGTGTATGCTATCATGAAGCGGAATAAAGACAGGTCGGTTATTTTCGATGATTCGGTAAGTATTGCGGCAATTAAATTTATAAAAGACCATCATGTGGTAATTGACCCTACTATAGGTGTTTTCGAGCTCGCCTTCCGTAATGTTAAGGATGATATAACCAAACTTGAGCCCAACTATTATACCCTGCCGCTGCCGCTCCAGGCATTGTTTAAAAACATGGGCGAAGAACCTGAGAAGGCCGCTAAGCTGAAACCTTTGTATGAAAGCATGAAGAAAACCGTTAAGGTGTTGTATGATGCCGGAGTTACCATTGTTGCGGGCACAGATATGGGGTTCCCCGGCAATAGTCTTGACCGCGAACTTGAATTATATGTTGAAGCCGGTCTTACCCCGGCGCAGGCTATTAAAACGGCAACCATAACACCTGCTATAGTGATGGGGCTTGATAAAACAACAGGTTCGATTGAAGCCGGAAAGCAAGCTGACCTGGTAATTATCGACGGTGACCCGCTAAACAATATCAGGGAGATCAGGAAGGTATCGGTAGTAATAAAAGAGGGCAGGGTCTATGACCCGGTTAAGCTGCACCAGATGGTTGGGTTTAAGAAATGAGTGAATAGTTT
Source organism: Mucilaginibacter sp. cycad4 (assembly GCF_034263275.1). NCBI lineage: Bacteria > Pseudomonadati > Bacteroidota > Sphingobacteriia > Sphingobacteriales > Sphingobacteriaceae > Mucilaginibacter > Mucilaginibacter sp. cycad4. The sequence goes on from NZ_CP139559.1 coordinate 203,334, forward strand.
ATTGGGTTGATTTAGTGAGTGGTTGATTTTCAGTAGATAACTACTCACTAAATCAACCATTCACCCAATCAACCAAAGAATAAACAAACTACTAATTAATGACAATAGATTTTACCGATACTTCATTTTAAAATGATACCTTTGCAGCCTCATTCCGAATCATGAGCGATCAGATTAAACATGAATGCGGTGTGGCATTTATCCGCTTACTAAAGCCACTATCTTATTATCAGAAAAAGTACGGAACTGCACTGTACGGCCTGAACAAACTTTATCTCTTAATGGAAAAACAACACAACCGCGGCCAGGATGGCGCAGGTGTTGCTACCATTAAACTGGATATTGCTCCGGGCAAACGCTACATCAGTCGTCACCGTTCTATGGCCTCGAATGCTGTAGCTGATATTTTTGAATACATCCAGAAGAAATTCGCTGATATTCAGAAAGAAACTCCCGAAAAAATGCTTGACGCCGAATGGCTTAAGGAACATGTTAGTTTTACCGGCGAGGTTTTATTAGGGCACCTGCGTTATGGCACCCACGGTAAAAACAGCATTGAAAGCTGCCACCCATTTTTGAGGCAGAACAACTGGCAAACACGTAATCTGGTTATAGCAGGTAATTTCAACATGACCAATGTTGATGAGCTGCTGCAACAACTTTATGATCTTGGCCAGCACCCCAAAGAGCAAGCCGACACCATTACCGTACTCGAAAAAATAGGCCACTTTATTGATACTGAAAACCAGGGCTTGTTTGATCAGTATAAACGCGAAGGCTTGGATGATAACGTGGAAATCAGTAAACTGATAGCTAACGATATGGACGTAGCCAAGATCCTCCGTAAATCGGCCAAGAACTGGGATGGTGGTTATACCATTGCCGGGATCCTGGGCCATGGCGACGCCTTTGTAATGCGCGACCCCGTTGGCATCCGTCCGGCGTTTTACTATTACAATGATGAGATCGTGGTTGCAGCTTCAGAGCGCCCTGCCATCCAAACGGCATTTAACATACCGATGGAAGAGATCAGGGAAATTCGCCCGGGTCATGCTTTGATCGTAAAGAAGAATGGTAAGATAACTGAAGATATGTTCAGCGAGCCAAAAGAAAAGAAAGCCTGCTCGTTTGAGCGGATCTACTTTTCACGCGGCAGCGACTCGGCCATTTACCGTGAGCGTAAACAATTAGGTCGCCTGCTTTGCCCGCAGATCTTGGATTTTGTTGATCATGACATCAAAAACACCGTATTCTCCTACATACCAAACACTGCCGAAGTTGCCTTTTATGGCATGGTTGAGGGCATGCATAAGTATGTAAAGAAATATCAGCATGAAAAACTGCTGGAGCTTGGAAGTGATATCACTGAAAAAGATATTGCTGAAATATTACAGATAGCACCAAGGGTTGAGAAGATAGCCATTAAGGATGTTAAGCTGCGTACTTTCATCACCCAGGATGCCGACCGCAGCGAAATGGTGGCCCACGTATACGACACTACTTACGGACTGATCAAAAAAGGTACCGACACGTTAGTTGTATTGGACGATTCCATTGTTCGCGGTACTACGCTGAAACAAAGCATCCTGAAAATATTAGACAGGCTTGGGCCTAAAAAGGTAGTCGTGGTTTCATCTGCTCCGCAGATACGTTACCCTGACTGCTACGGCATCGACATGTCGCGGATGGGCGAGTTTGTTGCTTTTGAAGCAGCTATCAGCCTGTTAAAAGAAATGGACAGGGAGGATGTGATCCTGGATGTTTACCAGAAATGTAAAGACAGCCAGAAGTTACCGAAGGAAGAGGTTGAAAACTATGTGAAAGAGATCTACGCCATGTTTACCGACCAGCAGATCTCCGACCGTATCGCTAAGATCATCACGCCTAAAAATGTGAACTGTGAAGTACAGGTAATTTACCAGACGTTGGATAACCTGCACATCGCCTGCCCTGATAACCTGGGCGACTGGTATTTCAGCGGTGATTACCCAACTCCGGGCGGTAACAAGGTTGTTAACCGCGCCTTTGTTAACTGGATGGAAGGTAAAAACCAAAGAGCTTATATGTAAAGCCCCCTAACCCCCTGAAGGGGGAATGATATATGAGGCGATGATTTTTTTCATCGCCTTTTTTGTGTTTTAGGACTTTTTATTAGATGTGTGATGTTATGCTCCTCTTCCGTCATCCCGAACTTGTTTCGGGATCCCATAAGACAAGTCGCCGGTTGCTTAACATAGAAGAGACTAAGCGTGTGGGGTGCCGAAACAAGTTCGGCATGACTATGATTGATAGATAACCTACGATCCGGCAGGCGCCGCAAATACAAAATGCGTAACCAGCTTATCAATAAGCACCAGCGACGCAATAATAAGCGCAATCCCGGCAACCTCGTTTAGACGGTGAATAAATTTAACCGAGATGCGCGCCCGGAGTTTATTGGCGTAAAAGGCTTTGAGGGTATCCATACCGAACTGGATGATCAGTATGGTTAAAAACATAACGGCTATGTGAAACGACCTGTGCGGGGTGCCCACCAGGAATGTGGTACTGGCCGCGCCGATCACTACCGTCCAGTGGAAGAGGAGGGTAGGGTTAAATATGCACATCAGGAAGCCTTTAAGCACATAGCCAAAGCGGTCGGCGCCTGATGGTACTTTGTTTTCATAATTGATCTCGCTTTTCTTGAACATGTAATACAGCCCAAGCGCAAACAATATGGCGCTGCCTACAACACCTGCTATAACTTTGGTATGATCGGATACATCGATATATTGGGAACCGAACAGGATTGCACCTACAAAAACAACATCGCTGCAAACCACGCCAAGGGCAAGCGAAACACCGGCATGAAACCCTTTTTCGATACTGGTTTTAATGAGCGCAAAAAAAACCGGGCCGGTAATAAATGTAAGCACTAATCCAAACCCGATACCCGAAACAATGGCTTTTATCATTAAGTTAAGCTTTGTTCTTTTTTGAACATTGCGAATATGCAATTTTATCTCATAAACAACGAAAGTTAAAATTGTGATTTAATTTATTTAAAAAAGAGTGGAGAGTTTTACCAAAATTGAATTATGTTTAGAGATTCAAAAATCAAATCTGTACAACCTACTTTAAAAATGGAACAAAACAATGCTAAGAACTACGGCACAGCTTTGTATACGCTGATAACCGTGTTTTTCTTCTGGGGCTTTTTAGCAGCCTCCAACGGTATTTTCATACCCTTCTGTAAAGAGCACTTTCACCTTACCCAATTCGAATCACAACTTATCGACTTTACATTTTACGGTGGGTATTTCATTGGTTCATTGATACTTTACTTTGCATCACAAGCCAGTAAAGTTGATATTATGAACAAGTTAGGTTACAAAAATGGTATCATTTTAGGCCTCGTTGTTTCGGCGGTTGGTGCATTGGCTATGATCCCTGCTGTAGCTTCGGGCGCATTTGGTTTTATATTAGCTGTATTCTTTATTATAGCTGTTGGTTTTTCGTTACAGCAAACTGCCGCAAACCCATTTGTGGTGGCCCTGGGGCCGCCTGAAACCGGTTCAAACCGTTTAAATTTTGCAGGTAGTATCAATAACATCGGTGCGTTATTAGGCCCTGTGGTAGTAAGCGTGGTATTATTTGGTTCGGCAACGGCAAAAACTGCCGCGGCTGATGTTAAAATATCATCAATCAATAATTTGTACTACCTGCTGGCTGGCTTGTTCATTGCTGTTGCCTTGTTCTTCTGGTTTTCTAACCTGCCAAAGGTAACGAGCGATGAAAAGATCGAATCAAGCTCAAAAGCAAATACACCGTTGCTGGTGATGTTTGTAGCGTTTTGTTTGATACTTGCAGCCGACCCTATCAGCAAAGCTATAGGCATACCAAGCCAATATTTTGTATATGCGTCGTTAGCTATAATCGTATTTACACTGGTAGGTACTATTTTTGCCGCTAAAAAGAGCAAAGAAGGCTGGGGCGCCATGCAATATCCACAGTTAATATTAGGTATGCTGGCCATATTTACGTATGTAGGTACCGAGGTAACTATTCAAAGTAATATGGGTTCATTATTGAAAACCCCGGAGTTTGGTTCTTTCGCCGAATCGGATATCGCACCGTATATTTCATTATACTGGGGCAGTTTGATGATCGGTCGTTTTGCCGGATCTATCGACGCGTTCAATCTCTCAAAATCGGTTAAATACATTTTATATGTTCTGGTCCCTTTCCTTGCATTTGGTATAGTGTTGCTTGTGAATATTTTTTCGGGTGCTAACGTGAGCCATCTTTATGCTTATGCAATTTGCGTAGCCATCCTGATTGTTGCTTTCTTTATCGGTCAGCAAAAACCAACCCGTACCTTATCTGTACTTGGTTTGTTGGGCGTAGCGTTCATGCTTACCGGTTTATTTACTACAGGTAAGGTAGCTACCTTTGCTTTTATCAGCGGTGGTTTATGCTGCTCTATCATGTGGCCATCAATCTTCTCATTAGCTATTACAGGTTTGGGTAAATACACCAGCCAGGGCTCGGCATTTTTGATCATGATGATCTTAGGGGGCTCTATTATCCCGCCATTGCAAGGTAAAGTTGCCGATGGGGCAGGTAATGTTGTACCAGGCATGAGCGGTATTCACTTCTCGTACATAGTGCCTGTAATTGGTTTCGCTTATCTTGCTTATTTTGCATGGAAAGTTAGCCACGAACTTCGCAGTCAGGGCATCGACCTTGACCACGTTGAAGTTAAAGGCGGACATTAATATTTTTTAGGAGATTGGAGGTTGGAGATTGGAGGTTAGGCCTTTAATTTTCAACCTCTTTTCTTTTTACAATAATTTTAACTAATCTCGAATCTCTAAACTCTAACCACTGATGGCAAAACCCAGCTTTGATCATATTTTCATGAACCTGGCCACTGATCTTTCGCAGCGGTCACATTGTGTTAAAGCGCATGTGGGGGCGGTTTTAACTCGTGATACGCGGATTATTTCCATAGGCTATAACGGTCCGCCGGCCGGTACGCATAACTGCGATGAGGAATGGCCTGGGACTGGTTGCGCGCGCGATTCAAAAGGCAGCTGTTCGCTTGCCCTGCATGCCGAAGAGAACGCGATACTTTACGCGGTAAAGAATGGTGCACGACTTGAAGGCGCTACGTTGTATACCACGCTGTCGCCATGTTTGCCTTGCGCAAGGCTCATCTATTCGGCCGGGATAACACAGGTTTACTACGATAAATCATATGCCGAATATAAAGGCTTAGCAAGCGACGAGGGCGTGGATTTTTTAAACCGTTTTGGGGTTAAGGCGGAGAAGTTCAAAAAGAACCTTGATTCGCTTGATTAGAAGATTTCCTGATGCCTATCTGAACCCTGATTCACTTGATTAAGGGGTTCCTTGATAGACTTTAACTATCAAGAAATCCTTAAATCCTGAAAATCATGGTTCCCACTACTCCGCAATAAACGGCTCAATATGGCTCAGGGCGAAGAGTAATTGCTCATCCTGGCTCAGGTCGGTGTTATCTAATATAATGGCATCTTCGGCGCGGGTGAGGGGGCTTTCTTCACGGGTGGTGTCCTGATAATCGCGGTGTGCCAGGTTGTCAAAAACTTCTTCTAAGGTAATGTTAGGGTTGGTTGGTAATAACTCTTTATAACGGCGTTCGGCACGGATCTTTGGATCGGCAGTCATAAATAGCTTCACCTGCGCGTCAGGGAACACCACGGTGCCAATATCGCGGCCATCCATAATAATGTTTTTGGAGCGACCTAAACGCTGCTGTTGCCTTACCATGGCTACGCGTACCTCTTTAATAGCAGCTACCGGGCTAACTTTATCAGCCACATGCATCTGGCGGATCTCTTCAGATACATCTTCCTCGTTTAAAGTAATAAAGGTTTTATGATTATGGGTTTGAAAGTTAAGATGGATATTATGTAATGCATCGGCTACCTGGGCATGGTTTGCAAGATCAATGTTATGCCTTAAAAAGTATAAGGTTACCGCACGGTACATAGCGCCGCTGTCAACATACATAAAATGAAGCTCTTTTGCTAAAGCTTTTGCCAGGGTGCTTTTTCCGCACGAGGAATAACCGTCAATGGCTACTACGATATTGTTGTTCATAGAACTGCTAAATTAACAAATTATCAGCAAATGACCTGCCAGACCTAATTCAAATACACTTATTTTTGAAGATGAATTTTACTAAGGCTGACCTCCAAAAGGAAACAAGCTACAAAGCATCAAGAAGCGGAGGAAAGGGCGGCCAAAACGTAAACAAGGTTTCGAGCAAGGTTGAACTGTTATTTTCAATAGGTTCATCTGCTTTGTTTACCGATGAGGAAAAGCAGCTGTTAACCGAAAAACTGCAAAACAGGCTTAACAAAGATGGTTACGTGCAGGTAATATGCGACGAAGAGCGGAGCCAGTATCTTAATAAAGAAAAAGCGATTGAAAGATTGACATCGCTGTTAACAAAAGCCCTTCAAAAACCCAAAGCGCGCAAGCCCACCAAAGTAAGCAAAGCCGCCAAAGCCGCAAGGCTGGACAGCAAGAAAATGCAATCTACCAAGAAGGAAGGGCGGGGAAAGAGATTTGATATTAGTGATTAGAGGTTGGAGATTAGAGATTAGGACAAAGTCTATAAAATCTGCCTCCTAATCACTAACCTCAACCTCTAATCTCCCTATTTAAATCTATAAAACCCGGTAATCGACCCCCATTGATGAGACCGAAACATTTCTTTAGTGTCTTTGGTGTGGAATATAGCCGCTATATCAAACGCAAAACGGCTGGTTGTAAAAGCTATACCTACCTGCTGGCTAAATATAAAAGGTTTCTTTTCTGAAACAACTTCCAGGCTGTTTGGGTCGTCATGTTTGCGGAACAGGCTGCCCTGGATGGTTGCATCATAACCAACCAAATTGGCCAAAGGCTTGTAGTAAAAAAAGATTTCGTGCTTGTGCAGTAATTTTTCCCCGCCGCCGGTTGATACCGTACTTTGGGTACTGATGGAATTGAACAGCTGATTAAAATTTCCCAGGCGTACCATACCCCCGGCACCCGCGCCGGTAAAGCCGTTACCGAGGTTGGCATACGAGCTAAAGCTCAGGTCAATCCATGAGGCACGAGCCAGCAGCTTATTATACTCGGCCGAAAGGTTGAGCTCCACATCATTTTTGATCTGGTATTGCCAGCCGTTAAGTTTGTAAAAACCAAAGGTGTTGTGAATGAGCTTTTGCACAGGTTCACCGCCTGCGGCGGGGCCAACCAGGCCTATCTGGGCACCAAGCTTCAGGTTACTTTCGTTTTTGTACAGTAAGTTAAGTGTTGATCCTAAATAAGTATATGCAGCAAACGGCCTGTCAATATCAAATGGCCCGCGTACAAAGCCCGATTGGGGGTTGAACATTTTTTGTCCTAACTCGAATCCTAAAACTTTGTTTTGGAGTGCATTTTCGGATGGCTTTACTGTTAATGCTTTTCGGTAATAAAAGAAAATACCATTGGTGTAGTACCTGTCAGACCCCTGACCAAGGAATGAATCATTGTCAGATTGAATACCAAATTCGTGACCGCGGGTTTGTGCAAATAAACAGGTAGCGCTTAGCAGGCATACCAGTGTTAAAAATAGTTTATTAGGCATTGGGGTTTATATAGTATGATAGTATATGTGCGCTAATATATAAAAAACCCGATGCAAATAAAGCAGTTATAAATTTACGGAATGTTACAGTTTGAATTAGATTGATTAACCAAAGGAAAAAGAAATTGAAAAAATGAATTAGTGTATTACTAAAAATAAAACGAAATTTAAAAAGGCAAAGCAAACAACCCATAATTCTGTATTTATATGAACGTGCAGGAACAAACTGAAGAATATATTACCAGCCAACCTGAGCCAAAGCGCACTGATATGCAAACATTGCATAGGCATATACTTCAAATATTACCTGGATGTAAATTATGGTTCGAGGATGGCAGAAACACTGAAGGCCGGATTGTTAGTAACCCTAATGTAGGATATGGATCTTACACCATAAAATATGCTAATGGAACAACCAGGGAGTTTTTTCAAATTGGCATGAGCGCAAATACAACGGGGATTTCTATCTACATCCTGGGTATCAAGGATAAGAAATACTTAGCTCAAACATACGGGCAAGAAATAGGCAAGGCCAGCGTGACCGGGTATTGTATTAAGTTTAATAATTTAAAAGATATAAACATTAATATACTTGAAGCGGCAATACGATATGGGGTTGAGGTTACAAGTGAAAATTAAACTTCAAGCCGGGACACTACTTTAAAAATTGACTTATGTTTTTGATGCCCCTGACCATGAGGAGCCTATAAAATAAAAAAGTTTCACAGTTAAGCACTGTGAAACTTTTTTATTTTATCCCGGGAAATACTCCCGCTTAATTAACCACCGCTTTGTCGTCTTCTTTAACAGTAAGATTTATTGGATTTTTAACCTTTTCGTTAAGCAGGGCGAGGGTTATTACATCCCTCATATCGGTAACGTAATGAAAGTTAAGGTCTTTTATGTAATCTTCCTTAATTTCCAGAATATCTTTTTGGTTTGATTTGCACAGGATGATCTCCTTTATATTAGCGCGTTTGGCAGCCAGGATCTTTTCTTTGATACCGCCCACAGGCAAAACGCGCCCGCGAAGGGTGATCTCGCCGGTCATGGCCAAATTAGGTTTTACTTTACGCTGCGTAAATGCCGAAACAAGTGCCGTAAGCATGGTAACACCTGCCGACGGGCCATCTTTAGGCGTAGCGCCTGCCGGTACGTGTACATGCACATCCCACTGATCAAACAGTTTAGGGTCGATGTCGAAATCGGCAGCATGCGCGCGCAGGTAAGCGAGGGCGATGGTCACCGATTCTTTCATAACATCGCCAAGGCTGCCTGTTAGTGTTAAGCGGCCTTTTCCGGGGCTTAAGCTGGCTTCAATGAACAGGATGTCACCGCCTACAGAAGTCCAGGCCAGGCCCGTTACAACGCCAGCAACGTCATTGCCTTCATAAAGATCTTTATCAAAAATAGGTGCGCCCAATATCTTTTCGATATCTTTTTTGCTTACAACGCTGTTGTAAGGTTCTTCCATAGCTATGTTCTTGGCTACGCCGCGCACAACCGAGCCAATCTTTTTCTCCAGTGAGCGTACGCCCGATTCGCGGGTGTAATCAACTATTACCTTTTCAAGTACATCAGCTTTAAGGCTTACATCTTTTATTTTTAAGCCGTGTGCTTCGCGCTGTTTAGGTACAAGATGTTGCTTGGCTATCTCAATTTTTTCTTCAATGGTATAGCCGTTCACTTCAATGATCTCCATCCTGTCTAACAAAGCAGGCTGGATAGTGCTCAGAGAGTTGGCTGTTGCAATGAACATTACGTTTGAAAGGTCGTAGTCCATTTCAACATAGTGATCAGAGAAGGTGCCGTTTTGTTCGGGGTCAAGTACTTCGAGCAGGGCCGACGACGGATCGCCCCTGAAATCGTTGCCTACTTTATCTATCTCATCCAAAATAAATACCGGGTTTGATGCGCCTGCTTTTTTTATCGACTGGATGATACGCCCCGGCATAGCACCAATATATGTTTTACGGTGGCCCCGGATCTCCGCTTCATCGCGGATACCGCCTAATGCCATACGCACATATTTACGGCCCAAAGCTTTGGCTATTGATTTACCTAACGATGTTTTGCCAACCCCGGGAGGGCCAACCAAACAAAGGATAGGCGCTTTCATATCATGTTTCAATTTCAACACGGCCAGGTATTCGATAATACGCTGTTTTACCTTGTCTAAACCAAAGTGGTCTTTATCAAGGATCCTTTGCGCCCGCTTAAGGTCAAAGTTATCTTTGGTAAACTCATTCCATGGTAAATCAAGCAACAGCTCAAGATAATTAATCTGTACCGAATAATCGGCGGCGGCAGGGTTGGTGCGCGCCAGCTTTTCAAGTTCTTTGTTAAAGTGATCTTTAACCTCTTTTGCCCATTTCTTTTTAATACCGCGCTGGCGCAGGCTCTCAATTTCCAGGTCGGGTGTGTTACCGCCCAGCTCTTCCTGTATGGTTTTGAGCTGCTGGTTAAGGAAATAATCCCTTTGTTGTTTATCAAGGTCAACGCGTACTTTGGTCTGGATCTGGTTTTTTAGTTCCAGCATCTGCAGGTCGAGCGTTAGATGCTCAAGCACCAGGTTGGCACGTTCGCGCAGGTTGGCAATTTCAAGCAGGTGCTGCTTGGCTGTCATATCAGCGTTCATATTTGATGATATGAAGTTGATCAGGAACGATGTGCTTTCGATATTACGGATAGCGATCCCTGCTTCGCTCGGTATATTCGGCGAAAGCTGGATGATATTCATGGCCATATCCTTAATGGATGATACCATGGCTTTAAACTCTTTATCTTCCTTGGTTTTTATTTCATGAAAGGGCTCAACTGTAGCTTTTATATAGGGTTCGCTTTGTACTTCTTCTTTTAAATAAAAACGTTTTTTTCCCTGGATAATAACGGTGGTGTTACCATCGGGCATTTGCAGCATTTTTATAATGAGTGCTATAGTGCCAACTTTGTTAAGCTGGTTAAAAGTAGGGTCTTCAATCCCCACATCCTGTTGCGAAACCACCCCAATCATGCGGCTGCCTTTATTGGCATCGCGGATTAGTTTTATTGATTTATCCCTGCCAACCGTAATTGGGATCACAACACCGGGGAAAAGTACGGTATTGCGCAAGGGTAAAATAGGCATTACATCGGGCAGCTCCTCATTATTCATCTCCTCCTCATCTTCCGATGACATTAGCGGGAAAAACTCTGAATCCTCATTTATAACCGGTAAAGCATTTTTAAAATCAAACGGATCGAAATTCATTAATTATATTTTAGTAGAATAAAACGTCATGTTGTCAGCCTGTAAGATAGTATCCACGCTAATTACAGGTTAAATTGCGATTATCAATCGCACATAACAATGGTTCAAGAGCTGTGCCAAGTTACGATAATAAATAACAACAATTAATTTGGTGATTTAACGTACTGTGTACATGTTTGTTACAAATTCGTAGCACGGATTGTAAATAAATAAGATTTTATTGGTAAAGATGAAAAAAAGTCATAGTATCGCTGTGCTCAAATTATTTGCATATGTGAATTTTTTTATAGAAAACCACTATAAGGCATAATAATTGGGGATATTAATAGTTAATATAATACCATTTTTGTTTTATCAGTAATCCGTTTAATGAAGTTATCAGTTATCCTGCCCCTTCTGATCATGTCTTCGCTTGAGTCGGCTATAGCGCAAAACGCTTATGTACGGCTCGGCCAGCAGGCACTCATGGATGGCGACTTCCGTTCGGCAGTGTCGCACCTGGAAAAGGCGTGCATAACTGATTCAACAAATGCCAACGCTATGTGGATGCTGGGCTACTCATACTATCACAGCGATAACTACAAAAAATCGATACTGGCATATACCAAAGTAATTGCAATAAAGCCGGCCGATGCAACAGCTTACTATTACAGGGCAAGGGCAAAAAGTTACCTGGGGAGAGATAACCAGGCTTCGGCGGCGGATAAGGAGCTGTACCTGTTAGGCGCTATTGTTGATCTTACAAAGGCCATCTCTATCAACAGCGATCTCAGGGATAACAAATATTACCAAAACAGGGGCATAGCTTACCGCGACTATGGCATGTTCAAATTGCAACCGGCCTCTCATTTTTTCGATAAAGCAAGAGGTATCAATTCATTAAAAGCATCTATAGCTGACCTGGAAAAAGTGCTTGCCGATAACCCAAGCCGGATGGATATCTCTGCGCTGATCGACCAGTCGAAAGAAAAATTGATCCAGGCCACCACGGGTAATACGCTGGTGAAGCATTAAGAAATTTTTTTGAATTCCTCTTTTACCTTTTTGGCAATGTTCCCTGCACCTTATAGTCGTTCCGGCCCATCAATTTCACATGTTGTGTTTTTTGGATCAGGTAAAGTGAATCGGGAAAATAACTCAATTTTTCGTTGGTTTCGTACAGCAGGTTTTTAGTGTGGTTATAGATCAGGATCCACGCTACTTTATCGCCGGTTTTTTTGATAATGATGCGGCGGGTTTTAAGCTCGGGGGTGCGGGCCTTATAAATAATAGCGCTATCGCTTGTGCTGACTGTATAGCTGTTTTTCCAGGCCGGGCGGTTAATGTCCGACTGGATAAACAAATTAAGCTCCTGGCTCCAGTTACCAATATGCACCACTTTGGTTTCGGTAACGCCATTGTGGGTAACCGTTTTGTTTACTGCGGGGTTTAGCCTGGTAAGCCGTGCCGAATCGGCCCTGAAAAATTCTTTCAGGTCAAAGTAAACCAGTTTGGCGCCGCTTTGCCTGTTATCGGGCCTGCAGGAATATAAATTTGCTATTAACAATAAAAAGCCGCCCATTAGGGCGGCTTTGCTTATGTTTTTTGGATTACACCAATACATTACCAGTCATTTCGGGAGGTATGGCAACACCTAATATGCTTAATATTGTTGGCGCCACATCGCCCAGTTTTCCGTCTTTTACCTCTTTAACATCCTTGTCAATCACAATACATGGTACCAGGTTGGTTGTATGTGCCGTATTGGGCGATCCGTCTTCATTGATCATGTAATCGGCATTACCATGGTCGGCCAGGATAATGAACGAATAGCCATTGGCTAAGCCTGCTTCAACAACAGCTTTGGTGCAGCTGTCGGCAGTTTCGGCTGCTTTAACTACGGCGCTGAAAACGCCGGTATGGCCAACCATATCGGTATTGGCAAAGTTAAGGCAAACAAAATCAGGCCAGCCGGTTTCCAACTCCGGGATAATAGCATCGCGGATGCCGGCAGCGCTCATCTCAGGCTGCAAATCGTAAGTGGCAACCTTTGGCGACGGTACTAATAACCTTTTTTCGTTAACAAACTCTTTTTCCCTTCCGCCCGAAAAGAAGAAGGTTACGTGAGGGTATTTTTCGGTTTCAGCGATCCTGATCTGTGATTTTCCGGCATTTTGAAGGATCTCGCCCAAAGTTTTGGTCAGATCCTCTTTATTGAACACAACCTGAACATTCTTAAACGTTTCATCATATGGTGTCATAGTGATGTAACGGATAGCCAGCGGGTGTATGTTGTATTCAGGGAACGACTTTTGCGTCAGGGCGATACTGATCTCGCGGCCCCTGTCGGTCCGGAAGTTGAAGCAGATCACCACGTCGCCATCTTTAATAACTGCTAAAGGTTTTCCTGCGTCATCAACAGCAACTATTGGTTTTACAAATTCGTCGGTAACACCTTCAAGGTACGAGTGTTTGATGAGGTCGGTAACGTTTTGAGTGGCTTCGCCAACGCCATTTACCATTAGGTCGTAGGCCAGTTTAACACGCTCCCAGCGGTTATCACGGTCCATGGCATAGTAACGACCGATGGCCGAAGCTATCTTGGCGCCGGTACCTGCAATATGCTCTTCAAGCTCGGTAACAAAGCCCAAACCCGATTTAGGGTCGGTATCGCGGCCGTCTAAAAAGGCATGGATATATACATTGTTAACGTCAAGTTGTTTGGCGGTGTCGCAAAGGCCTTTTACATGCCTGATGTGCGAATGTACACCGCCATCAGATACTAAACCGATAAAATGTACATCTTTATTATTTTGTTTAGCGTACTCAAATGCATCCTTCAATACAGGGATAGTTGGCAGCTCATTGTCATCAACTGCTTTATGAATGCGGCCAAGTTCCTGGTAAACCACGCGGCCTGCACCCAGGTTCATATGACCAACTTCCGAATTGCCCATTTGCCCGGCAGGTAAACCTACCGCTGTTCCTGAGGCTTCAAGTTTTGAATTTGGATATTGCTTAAGCAGGCCATCAACAAAAGGAGTATTGGCGGCCAGTATAGCGTTTGATTGATCGTTGCGGCCATAACCCCAGCCATCAAGTATTATTAGTGCGAGTTTCTTTTTGTTTTCCACAATGCAAATATAAAGGCAACGGGGTACTTTATATATAATTTTTTAATTTAGGTTAGCAGCCTGAAATAAAACTTAAATTATACTGTTAGTGTTTATTATACAGTTTTATAAAACAAAGCTTTTTTTTGTTAAAAAGCCTGTAAGCCCTTTAGCCGCTCTTTGTAACTTTAGCACCTGTTAGTACGTTATTATTGTATGAAATTAATATACCTGCCGTCGTTTATTTTTTTACTGCTGCTTCCGTATGCCTCATCGGCAGATGCGATAGATAACGTTGCTAATCTTTTAAAAACAGGTAATACCAAAGAGCTTTCCAGGCTATTTGCCAATAATGTGGAGATAACCATTATGGAAGACGAGAATGTTTATTCGCAAAACCAGGCTACGGTTATATTGGATAAGTTCTTCGCCAGGAATAAGCCTAAAGGTATTAAGCTGTTACATAAAATAAATTCGGGGGGTAATTATCATTTCGGTGTTTATATTTTGAGTACCGATAAGGGCGAATTTCGGGTTGCCATTACCCTGAAGGATGCAGGTAAAACCGCCAATGTTGTTGAATTAAAAATTGAAGATGAAAAGGTGAAGTAATTAATTTGAAAATTTAAAGATTGGTTAATTTGAAAATGAATATGTTTTGATATGATCAAATTTTCAAATCGGCACATTTTCAAATTTCATTTTATCATACATCGCCATCAAACCCCTCCATTTAAAAATTGTTGTTACTTTTGACACTCAAAAAGTACACAATTGGATAAAGAACTAATACACCAGTTTATAAATAATGCTTTAAGTGAGGATGTGGGCGATGGCGATCATACCTCGCTTTCAACCATCCCGGCCGACGCTACCGGCAAAGCAAAACTTTTAGTTAAGGACGAAGGAATACTGGCCGGTATTGAGCTGGCTGCCGAAATATTTCATGTGGTTGATCCAAACCTTAAGCTTAACGTGTTTTTGCAGGATGGTGACCCCGTTAAGTATAAAGACGTAGCTTTTGAGGTTGAGGGCAGTTCACGAAGTATTTTAACCGCCGAGCGTTTGGTACTAAATTGTATGCAGCGTATGTCGGGAATTGCTACAAAAACCCGGCAGATAGTTGATTTGCTGAAAGGAACCAATACCAAAGTTTTAGATACCCGTAAAACTACGCCAGGGCTTCGTTATCTCGAAAAATGGGCGGTGCGCATAGGCGGGGGCGTAAACCACAGGTTTGGTTTGTACGATATGATCCTGATTAAGGATAACCATGTAGACTATGCCGGGGGAATAAGACAAGCTATTGAAAGCGCTAATCAATATTTAACCGATAACGGAAAAAAACTTGCCATTGAAATTGAGGTGCGTAACCTCGATGAACTGGAGCAGGTTTTACAAACCGGCCGGGTAAACCGTATACTGCTTGATAATTTCAATTTTGATGACCTGCGGCAGGCTGTTGGTATAATACAGGGGCGTTATATTACCGAAGCTTCGGGCGGTATCACCATTGATAATATACGTGAATATGCCGATTGCGGGGTCGATTACATTTCTGTCGGTGCGCTTACCCATTCGGTTAAAAGCCTTGACCTTAGCCTGAAAGCCGTAAAATAGGGTAATTTAAATATCAAATAACACATTGTTAAACAAAGTTTAGTGGTAAAAGCGCTGCTATTAAAACGCTTTTACCGCTTCAATTTTGTAATATTGCAGGAGAATGATAACCGTTTACTCTGTTACAGCGCTTATAATGGCTTATCTGTGCGGCTCAATACCTACGGCCGTTTGGATTGGTATGGCTTTTTACAATGTGGATGTACGCGAGTACGGAAGCGGTAATGCCGGCGCAACAAATACTTTTCGTGTGCTTGGTAAACAAGCAGGTATCCCTGTGATGCTGCTTGATATATTTAAAGGCTGGGCAGCTACAAACTTCGCTTATTTCATTGGTGCATCTGCTACGGGTGCTATCAACTCAACCGCATACACCAATTATGAACTGGCTTTAGGCATAGCGGCTGTTATGGGGCACCTGTTCCCTATTTTTGCAGGTTTCAGGGGCGGCAAGGGCGTAGCAACTTTGTTTGGAATGATTTTGGCTATACATTTTCATGCTGCCTTATTATGTATAGTGGTTTTTATAACGGTGTTACTGATCTCGAAATATGTGTCGCTTAGCTCAATTGCAGCAGCCTTTACTTACCCTATAGGCGTTACATTTGTTTTTCCGACACCTATACGCTCGATAGTAATTTATGGCATGTGTATTTGCATACTTGTGCTGGTAACCCACCAAAAAAACATTGAACGCTTAATAAGAGGCAAAGAATCGAAAGTTAATTTTTTTAAGAAGAAAACAACAGCTGCCTGATCACCATGAAAAAGTTTAAACCTGTATTAGTCCTGATAGCCATCATGGCTGTCTTTTCCTGTTCAACTGTGCCGCTAACCGGCCGTAAACAATTAAGTCTTGTTGGCGATGCCGAAGTAAACCAGTCGGCCGCGGCAAGCTATAAGCAACTGCTTTCCGACCCCAAAACCAAAGTGGTGGCGAGCGGTGCCGATGCGCAACGCGTTAAAACCATTGGTAACAGGCTGGCTGTAGCCATTGAAAAATACCTCAAAGAAAACGGTTATGGCGATCAGTATAGCTTTCAGTGGGAGTTTAACCTGATTCAAAGCAGCGAGGTTAACGCCTGGTGTATGCCCGGCGGTAAGGTTGCGGTTTACAGTGGCTTGCTGCCTGTAGCCAATACCGATGCTTACCTTGCAGTAGTTATGGGGCATGAAATTGGCCATGCCATTGCCCGTCACTCGGCCGAACGGATCTCGCAGGAGATGCTGGTACAAGGCGGGGGACAGTTGGTAGGCGCAGCCACAAGCCAGCAATCACAGGCTACACAAACCGCAATAGGTACTTTATACGGTGTTGGGAGCCAGCTGAAATTACTGGCTTATTCACGTAACCAGGAGTCGGAAGCCGACCGCTTGGGTTTAACCTTTATGGCCATGGCCGGGTATGACCCGCATAATGCCACTGCTTTTTGGCAACGCATGGCAGCCCAAAATAAAGGCGGCGCGCCACCCGAATTTTTGAGCACTCACCCTGCCGATGCTACCCGTATTGCCAATATCCAGAACCTCATACCCGAGGCCATGAAATATTATAAAAAATAATTAATCAGTTTAGTGGATCCTGCCCGTGAAAAGGCGGGATTTTTGTTTTTATGGCTAAAAGCAAATTTTTAAAAGCGCAATGGAAAAACCTGGTGATGCTTAATTACGAGGTTGATGCGGCAATATTAAAACCTTACATCCCGGCAGGCACGCTGCTCGACCTTTGGGAAGGAAAAGCGCTGGTAAGTATGGTTGGTTTTGTATTTCGCGATACGCGGGTATTAGGTATTAAATGGCCATGGCATGTAAACTTTGAAGAAGTTAACCTGCGTTTTTATGTGCGTTACTACAATGGCACCGAATGGAAACGCGGCGCTGTTTTTATAAGCGAAATAGTACCTAAAAGCATGATTGCGCTTATTGCCAATAACCTTTATAAGGAGCATTACCGCGCACTGCCTATGCGAAGCTCTATTACCACGACAGCAGATAACCATACCCAATTTTTATACGAGTGGAAACTTAACGGCCGATGGAATAAACTCGGCGCTACGGTAAGTGACACTTTGGTTGATATCGGCCCCGGAAGTCCTGAGGAGTTTATTTTAGAACATTACTGGGGATACAATGGTTTAAGCGAAATAAAAACAATGGAGTACCAGGTTGAGCATATTTCATGGCAAACCGGTTGTACGCGATTATGTTTTCGATGCTGATATAACCGCGCTCTATGGAGAAGTATTTAAACCATACCTTGAAAAAGAGCCTGTTTCGGCTTTTTATGCTCTTGGATCGGATATCGCAGTGCGGATGGGGGAGAGGATAGTGGTTGGGTGAGTAAGGACATGTCAAAAGCTGCTTAATATAAATCGTCATTGCGAGTATCCATAAGGGAAATCCTGAAAAAAAACGTAATGACGTATAAAATATCTTAGCGATGGTGCGCGGGGGCCGCGTTAGTGATAGGAGCGGATACCGTCCGTCAGCTGACGGATAAGGCCCTGTGTAGTATGAGCGGATAGGTACTGTCTTTAGCTAACGGGAACGCCCATATTTATAAAATTACCCAAAAAAACACATCTGATAATCAGTAACTTATAATGACGTGATCGTAAATTGTTGATTATTAAGATATTTTTTCGATGCGTTTTATGATATGGGCGTTCCCGTTAGCTAACGGGCCGGTCCGCCAGCTGGCGGATGCAAGTCCTCGCCTTGCCTGCCCGCAAACCCAACCCGCGCTGTGGGCTTTACGCTGCTATCCTGAGGACACACTTTTTTATGCAGGGACTAATTGCATATTAAACTGTAGTGCCAATTTTTCAAGTTGCTTCCTTTTCTGTTCTTTTAAATGGTTTTGATAGGCCTCTATTCCTTTTTCTACAAACTCACTGCCATTAGTCATTACCCTATAATAATAGCACGCTATCTTTCGCGCTATTGCCTTTATGGCGATAGGACTTCCCCGCCTTGCACGTATTCTCCGACCAAATGCCCCAAGAGCGAGGTGTTTGCTGTTCAATAGACCCTGGGCCAGATTTCTGAATATCAGCCCTGCATTATTTTGACGCTTCATCCGTACCCGTTTATGCATCTTTCCCGAACTCGATTTCATCGGTGCCAGTTTCAACCAGCCACTAAAGTGCTTTTCTGTTGGCCAGGGACTCATATCTGTTCCCACCTCGCTTACGATCTGGAGAAAACTGTAATCGGTTATTCCTGCTATGCCTATCGGGTCTTTGCCTCCTGTCAATTTCAGCAAAGGCTTATGCAGGTTATCTATTTCAGGTTTATGGTAACGAATCGGTTTGCGTTTTACAGCTGTTTCAATATCGTCTTTATCTTTTGACATATCTTTTAACTGACGCTCTATCTCTGCATCGCATTCTTTTATTAAACTATTGTAATAGCAACAGGTGCCATAAGCCTGACGCAAGGCGAACAGATGCTCCTCGCTATAATGCCCCTCCAGTGATTTAATCACCAGATCTCTTTTCTTTTCCAGTATCCGCTCATGACATAATTCTGCCAGCGTAATGGCATCTCTTTCGCCTCCAAGTATGGCTGTTATCATGCGTATTCCGCTCGCTCCGCTGATATCGTTAATCACTTCTGTAAAACGGATATTCATTTGGGTTAGAGCTTTCTGCATCAAGTGAACCTGTGTGGCGGCGGCACGGATATGATCTTGCCGCAAACGGAGGTAACTTCTAACTTTACGCATTTCAATTTCCGGTATAAAACTTTTCCGTAAAAGGCCATAGCCATGCAATTGACGAAGCCACTGACAGTCTTTCACATCGCTTTTTCGACCTGGGACATTTTTTACATCACGCCCATTTACAAGGTAAACTTCTACACCCGCTTCCTCCAAAACTGTGTATAGTGTTATCCAGTAAACACCCGTGGATTCCATCGCTACTGTATTGATACCTAAAGAAAGCAAGTAATCACGGATCGCGTTACAGTCTGCCGTAAAAGTGGGGAAGATACGGATCTGATCTTCGCCTGCATCTACAAAGAAATTTCTGCTGCCAATATCTATCCCTGCCGCATTGGGATGGACGATCTCAAGTGTTTTTGACATAAGCCTAATGGTTAAATAAATAAGCTTTAAGGCCTGCTGCTTATAAAATTCGATAGCATCCTGCACGGGAATACCGCTCTATAGAACGGCATCACCAATAAACCTTTCAATAAGCAACTGGAACAAGATTCCCTATCAGGTAATTAACACTAATTTGTAGCACTGTTACTTCCTGTAAAGCCTTATCCAAATTTAAGGCATGTCCCTTTATAAACCAACCGGAAACCCGGCCAGACTTCCCTAACGCGCCCCCCGCGCAACATCCCTAAAGTATAGCTTGTACGTCATTACATTTTTTTTCAGGGATTCCTGATGGATACTCGCGATGACGTGGCGGAGGTTCTATTTTCAATTCGTAATTGACATTGTGTCGTTTTAAACGTCATTCTTCTAAAATCGTTTTAACTCCTATCACCATCCCGTCAAAAAAAACAATCACTTCATTAACAATCACCTTGTTTGCTATTTTTGCAACCCATATAAATTTTTGATACATGGCAAATTACGGCAACCGCATTGCACAGTTAAAAAACGAGATCCAGCCTTTACGCGACCAGCTTATTAATCATGAGCTTTATAAAAATATTACATCGCTTGATGAGCTTACCGTTTTTATGGAGCATCATGTGTTTGCCGTTTGGGATTTTATGTCGCTGTTAAAAGCTTTGCAGCAAAAGCTTACCTGCACTGTTACCCCATGGATGCCAACCGGGAATGCCAATACCCGTTATCTTATTAATGAAATTGTTGCCGGCGAAGAAAGCGATATCGACGAGCAGGGCAATCGTGCAAGTCATTTTGAACTTTATCTGCGTGCTATGCAACAGGCGGGCAGTACCGCGGAAGGCATCAATAACCTGTTTAATGAACTCAATTTCGGTAAGCATATTGATGAAGCGCTGATCATCGCTAATATTCCTGTTCCTGCCCGTAACTTTGTACAGCATACCTTTGATGTTATCGATACCAATAAAGATTATCTGCAAGCTGCAGTATTCACCTTTGGGCGCGAAGACCTGATCCCGGATATGTTTGTGAGCATAGTAAAAGGGCTGAGCCAGCAGTTACCGGGCAAGGTTGATATCCTGCTCTACTACCTTGAGCGCCATATTGAAGTTGACGGCGACCATCACTCCCAACTGGCCTACCAAATGACCGCCGAACTTTGCGGCGGGGATGACAGCAAATGGGCAGAGGCTACTACGGCTGTTAAAGAAGCGTTACAGGCACGTATTGCGCTTTGGGATGGAATATTGGAGGCCATTAAAGTGCAGGAAATAAGCCCCCTCTAAATCTCCTCTTAATCAAGTGTCATTTCGATAGAGCATGGGTTAGAGATTGAGCGCTGGGGCGAAAGAGAAATCTCCTATGATGAAAATAATCTAAAGCAAGGCTGATATTCCAGAATTGGGTTAATAGATTTTTTATAAAGTTATAATTTATAAATAATTAAGCAAAGCGTTGCCATGTTTTCTTAACTTTCCTTTGCAGATCAGAAGAGGAAACAGGCTCTGCTGAGGAGCAACCTGCCAGCAATATGATCCGCCGAATTAGATAAAAGAAGTCTCTGTAACAGGAGACTTTTTTATTGTCTATCTTTTTCGCCCATGGCTAAGAAAACCTTCACCGACTTTTAGTGATGTTAATGCATCGATAAACAACAATCAATCTCCTATAAGCGGACACCATAACGGGCCGCAGCATCGCGTTTAAATTATTAGATAAAATGATAACCGTAGTCTTATACAAGCAGACACCTCAAAAGGGCTGCGGATTTCTCATTCCGGTTTATCATCAGATAACAAAACAGATTGTTTTATCCTGCATTATTAGTTCTATATTATTGCACTACAGCTATTACATACGGAGCCTCGTTCTTCATCACATAACGGATCCGGTTGAGGATTTTTTTAGCTATCCTGATGATGGCATTATTCTTTTTCATCCGCTTGCAATAATCGTTAAATGCCATTGTCATAGCCGGATCGGTACGTATAGCTGTCCAACTGGCTTCAATAAGTTTTTCCCTGAGCTGGTGATTGGCCCTTCTGGTCAGGCCTGATACTTTTTCCTTGTCCCCGGTACTGTGAGTATTTGGCACAAGGCCAACATAATCGCATAAAGCGTCAAGTGATTTAAACCGGTTAACATCTCCCACCTCTGTTACAAACCATAAAGCGGTGATCTCACCCACGCCTGGAATTGTCCGGATCAGGGTTATTCTTTTCTTATACCGTTCCTGTTTGGACAGGATGCGAACTTGCCTGGTTGCAGCCAGCACCATATCCCGGGCCTGCTGGTAGCCCTGTAGCTTCAGGTCAAGTGCTGTCCTCGCCGATGGATTCAGTGACAGTTCTTTAAGCCAACGGGTAAAAACATTAGACCAATACCGGCTCTCTGATTCACCGAATGTTATCCCCTGGAAGTTAAGCCATCCCCGGATCCTGTTTTTATAACGCGTCTGGTCTTTTACCATCTGATTATAAGTGCGGATGATATCCCTGTCATCCTGTTGTTCAATGCCGGGAATAAAAATACCAGTGAGCTGACCTTTACTCAAGGCCTGACCCAATTTCCGGCAATCTACAAGGTCTGATTTGCGTTGCTTTTCCTTGCCTGTAGTCGGAACATCAGCCGGGTTAACCACGATGCAGTTAATCCCCGCCTCGTTAAATTTCCGCTGATGGAAGAAACCACAAAAGCCTGCCTCGTAAACAACATGATAATCCGCTAAAGGGTAATTGCGCTTCAGGTAAGCACTTAATTCTTCTGCCGATGGATTTTGCGAAAACGTCTTCAGTTCCATCTGCTCACTCCGGATATTCACCTTCCATGACTTTTTATGAACATCTATGCCTGCAAAAATCTTTTGTCCGCTAAAATCTAATTGTGTAACTTGTTTCATGAGTTCTTGATTTAAAGTGTTTGTTCTTAGTTTTCACTTTAATCTACAACCTTTTTTTCAAGAACTCTTCTTTAACTAATTCATGCATACGATCTTATACGCCATGCGTTTCGATCATGCTTGACGTAGAAGATTTCTCCTCACTTCCAACGCTTAGCCCACCGCCGATTCGTCGAAATGACATCTTTTATTAAAATATGTTTGGCTACAGCTTATTCAACTCATCCATCAATACTTTGCTGTACTGGTTAAAGTAGCGCCTTACCCCAAAGCCCATAACGGTTTGGATACCGCGGGTAGCATTGGTTAAAAATACCTCATCGGCCTCGTACAAAATGTCGGGGTTGATCTGGGCTTCCGTTATATCAATATTATTTTCCTTTGCCAGTTTGATTACTACCTGGCGCATTATGCCTTCAACACAACCTTCACTTAGCGCAGGGGTGTATAAATGGTTTTGATAATTGATGAAAATATTGGAGCTGCTGGCTTCGCACAGGTTACCGCTTTGGTTCAGCAAAAATACATCATCCAGCTTGTTTTGTGTTTTGTACAAGCCCGCCATTACATATATGAGCGAGTTACAGGTTTTAATATTGGATAGATAATTGGAGGGTTTGGGCAATTCCGTAAACACATCCATGATCAGGCCTTTCTCATTCAAAAAATACCGGGGCTCTTCTGATGGTGTTAGTTCCAGGCAATAACCCATTTTATTTTGGGTAGGGGTATATAACCCTTCGGCATCACGGTAAACGGTTAAGCGCAGCCTGCCGTGTTTTACTTTATTTCGGCGGGCAAGTTCATTAACTATATCGTTCAAAAACCAGGTATCCATTTGCGAATAGCCGTCAATTTTAAGGGCTTTCATGCCCCGCTGAAGCCGGTCGGCATGGAGTTCGGCAAACTTCAGTTTTCCCTTCATAAGCCGCATGCTTTCAAACAGGCCGTCGCCATATTTGAACCCCCTGTTGCCAATGGTAAGCAATGGTGTGTTTTGAGGGAGATATTCGCCGTTAAAATTGATGAATACGGGCATCATGGGACAGATAGATATTATAATTTGATCGTGTTGTTAATAATTACCGGGTATTGCTGCTCTTCTATCTAACGTCTGTTATTTCGTATCTGTATCACTGTACTTTCGCCATTTTGCAAGTACCGCTTCAAAATCGGCCGGCAGGGGCGATTCAAAATGTACCTGCTTTTTTAACGTGGGATGTAAAAAGCCCAGTGTTTGTGCGTGCAGGGCCTGTCGCGGCATCAGCTCAAAACAATTTTCAACAAACTGCTTGTACTTGCTGAACATGGTGCCCTTCAAAATTTTATCGCCTCCATAAGTAGCATCACTAAACAAAGGATGACCAATATGCTTCATGTGCGCCCTGATCTGGTGGGTGCGGCCGGTTTCCAGCTGGCACTCGATCAGGGTAACATAACCCATCCGCTCCAATACTTTATAATGCGTTACCGACCATTTTCCTTTTTCAGGATCATCATATATCGACATTACCCTTCTATCGGCCACACTGCGGCCGATATAGCCGGTCACGGTGCCGTCTTCAGGTAAATCGCCCCAGGCAAGTGCTATATATTTACGGGTGATGGTATGCTCAAAAAACTGCTTAGCCAGCCAGTTCATAGCACGCTCATTTTTGCTGATGAGCAGCAGTCCCGAAGTGTCTTTATCAATACGGTGCACCAAACCCGGCCTGCCGTCGTTGCCCGGCAATGTCGGCAATTGCTGAAAGTGGTATACCAGCGCATTTACCAGTGTGCCCGTGTAATTGTTATAGCCGGGGTGTACCACCATACCTGCTTCCTTGTCAACAACCAATACATCATCATCTTCATAAATAATATTGATGGGGATGTCTTCTGGATAAACCTCAGTGTCACGCGGTGGATGGGGCAATACTACCGAAATTACATCGAGCGGCTTTACCTTATAGCTTGATTTAATGGGTTTATCGTTCACCAGCACGTTGCCCAGCTCAATGGCATTTTGAATGCGGTTGCGCGAAGCGTTCTCCACGCGGTGCATCAAAAATTTATCAATCCGCAAAAGCGACTGGCCCTTGTCAACCACTACGCGTAAGTGCTCATACAAGTCCTGTTCTTCCTGCTCTATAAGTTCGGGTTCGTGTGCCATTTGAGGCGCAAAAGTAATCGTTTTTTATGGTAGGTTAAACGTAATATTGCAATAGCATTAACGCTGTATTATTTTATGAACATCGATCTTGAAATTTTTAGCCCGGTACAGCAAATCAGCAACCCCATGTTTGATGCTCGCGGCGTAAAAGTTTTCATCAAGCGCGATGACCTCATCCATCCCATGATATCGGGCAATAAGTGGCGCAAGCTTAAATACGTGCTTAAACAGGCCCAATCTGCACAAAAAACACACCTTGTAACTTTTGGCGGCGCTTACTCCAACCACCTGATGGCTACGGCTGCTGCAGCGGCGAAGTTTGGCTTTAAAGCCACAGGTATTGTACGCGGCGAGGAGGTTGATAACGACACCCTGTTTTTATGCCGCCTGCATGGTATGAACCTCCAATTTACGGATCGCAACAGCTATCGTGATAAATCCACCCTGTTCAATGAGTATTTTGGTAATGATGACCAGGCTTTTTTTATTGATGAAGGGGGCGCATCTGCCGAAGGGGCAAAAGGTTGCAGCGAGCTGGTTAACGAGTTAACAGAAAGCTATGATCATATTTTTTGTGCCTGCGGTACCGGTACAACAGCAGCAGGCATCATTAACGGTTTAAGCGATCATCAGCTTAAAACAAAATTCAGCGCGGTGCCGGTGTTTAAAAACGGAGGTTTTATTAAGGAGGAAATAGACCGGTTTTTAACTGCCCCGGCAGATTATAAGATACATACCGATTATCACTTTGGCGGCTACGGCAAGGCCAATGACGAGCTTATTAGCTTTATTAAGCAATTTGTAGCCGCGACAGGCATATTGATAGAGCCTGTATATACCGGTAAAATGATGTATGCCTTATATGATTTGATAAATAAAGGAGATTTTAAGCCCGGGAGCAAAATCCTGGCTATTCATAGCGGTGGTATTTGGGGGTTGTTGGGAATGAAGGAAAAATTTAAATAACACTAATTAATCAACACTAATTGCACGAATGAGTTCGAATTTTCGCGAACCCCAATAATTCGTTTTAATTGCTTAATAATATGCTAAGCATTCGTGTATATGTTTATTGGGATTTCAAAATGGAAGGTTGACCCTTCGCCGTAAGTGCTTTCAACCCAAAGCCTGCCCTGGTGACGGTTAACTATTTCCTGGCAAATGTACAGGCCTATCCCTAATCCCGACATGTGAGAGGCAAGGTTCTCAACGCGATAAAAGCGCGAAAAAACACGTTCCAGCTGATCGGGCTGGATCCCGATGCCAAAATCCTGTACCGACACCCTGAATTTATTGTTGATAACAACGGCCCCGATGATCACCTTATCTGCCTTTGGCGAATATTTAACGGCATTGGTTACCAGGTTAATGACAACCTGCTCAATACGCTGGCTATCGGCGTGGATCATTAATTCCCCGGCAGGTAAATTTAAAAGGAGCTGATGGGAGGGATCGGTTTGTTGCAGGATCTCCCTCAATTCGGTAAGCAGTTTGATCACATCAAAATTGGCATAAGTAAAAGGCAGTTTACCGGTCTGGATTTTGGTGACATCAAGCAAATCTGATATCAGGGTGGTTAATTTGCCTACCTGTTCCAATGCCCTGTTGGCCAGTACTTTACTTTTATCATCCGGGGCAAGGTTACGGGCAATGATTTGCAGGTACCCCTTTAAACTGGTGACCGGTGTTTTGAGCTCATGGCTTGCAAGTCCTATAAACTCATCCTTTTTTTCATTAAGCTCTTTAATGTTTTCGTAAAGTTTGGCATTATCAAGTGCTACCGCCGCCTGGGCCGCAACAGCCAAAACAAGTTGCTCGTGTTCCCTGGTAAACCTGGCCGGTTGTTCATGTCCAAAAAATAACCCCCCAATCACCTCGCCCGATTTGCCCCTTACCGGAACCGCCAGGTAGCTTACTACCGGCAGGTGCCCTTTAGGCTGGCCAAAATGTGGTGCATTTTTTCCGTAACGCGGGTCTTTGGTAATATCATCAACCCGTACCGTTCCCTCACCGCTGAAAGTGGGGTGAAAAACTGCCGTATTGCGTGGCATACCAAATTTTTCAAATGCCTCGCGCGGCGCCCCCGAAAGAGTGAACAGCATGTATGATTCGCCCTGCTCGTTAACTTGGTTATGGAAAAATGCACCAAACTGCGCACCACACAGTTGGGTGGTGGCATCAGTAACTTTTTGCAGGATGCTTTGAATATCCAGTTCGGCCGAAATAACCTGCCCTATGGAGTTTAAGATCTCCAGGCGTTCGGCATACTGCTGCAACCTGTCTTCGGCTTTTTTTTGCCTGCCTATGTCACGTATTATTTTTGAAGCCCCGATTACCTTATTAGCCCTGTTTCTTATGGGTGATATGGTAAGTGAAATTTGTATTTCTTCGCCGCTTTTTGTTTTACGTATGGTTTCAAAATGTTCTATCCGTTCGTTGGCCCGTATTTTATTAATGATCATTTCTTCTTCATCATAGCGGTCTTCCGGTATCAAAACCGTGATGTGTTTACCGATGATCTCATCTTCGGTATAACCAAATAAACGTTGGGCTGCGCCGTTCCAGCTGGTAATTACACCATCAAGGTTTTTACTTACAATGGCATCTTCTGATGATTCAATGATAGATGCCAGCATCCCTTGCTTTGATTCGGCATTTTTTTGTTCAGTAATATCTATCAGGGTATTGGCGGCGCCTGCCAGTTCGCCATTTTCATTAAAACGGGGCTTAGGATTAGATAATATATAGCTTTTACTTCCATTGGGACGTTTAATAAGTATTTCCTGCTGCTTTATAGCTTTGCCATATTTTAACACTTTACCCGTTGGTGTTTCATCAGGAGTCAGCAGTATCCCGTCGGAGGTAAATATCTCCCAGTTTATATACCACTTGTCTTTATTAACTTCAGGCGTTTTGCCCCAAAGCGTTACTGCTGCTTTGTTAAATGAGGTTATATAGCCCTCTTTATCGCAGGTATAAACTGCAACGGGCAGGTCTTCAAGTAAATCCCAGTCGGCATTATGGTTAAATGTTACTTTTTGGACCGGTTTTGAGTGACTGGCAGATAATGGCTCTTCTCCCATGGTTATATACTCCTCTTTGGTGGTATCTGCTACTAATTTAATATTAAAATAATCAACCCATGTCAAATTAATTAAAAAGAAAATATCTGTTGAGATCGGGCTGCGCAATTTATGAGAAATCGTTTTTAAAAAGTGTTTAACTATCAGAGGAGGATGGATAAGAAATTTTCACACAAATTTTTCCGAATTAATCGAATTACACGAATTTCAAATCAACATCAATAAAAAATTCGTATAATTTGATTAATTGTGGCCGATTTGAAAATCAATTCGTGTAAAAATTTTTCACTCCCATTTATTCAAAGGTATGATCTTTTAAAGGTGATCCCCCGGGTTTGATTTAAGCGGATACAGTATCGTGTTTAATTATTGTCGGGTGGTAAAGTAGTTTTCGTCTGTCTTTTTTTATAAATATTTTCATAAAAACAGGTGTACCGGTTTTGAGTTTGGTACAAAAAGTAACTTTAAACAATTTAAAGTTACTTTTTTGTCAATCGGTTCAAAAACCGCCTAAATTTTGATTTTAGGCGGTTTTTACTAAATTTGTAATAAACCAAATTAATATGTACAACCTACTTGTTTCTCCGCAGGATGTCCAGGCATCGCTTCAAAAGCATGTACTGGCCGATGGATTCGACCTCACTTTTGATATGGAAAAAAGTAAGGGTGTTTATATTTATGATGCAAAATATAACCGCACGCTGCTTGACTTTTTTACCTGCTTTGCTTCGGTACCTTTGGGCTATAACCATCCCAAAATGCTGAATGATGAAGAGTTTAAGAAAAACCTCATGCTTGCGGCTTTAACCAATCCTTCAAATTCGGATATATACACTACGCAATACGCCCAGTTTGTTGAAACATTTGACAGGATAGGGATCCCTGAATATTTGCCGCATGCTTTTTTTATTGCAGGTGGCGCGCTGGCTATTGAAAACGCCCTGAAAGTAGCAATGGACTGGAAGGTGCAGAAAAATTTTGCCAGGGGATATACCAAAGAAAAAGGCTTTAAGGTGTTGCACTTTGAACATGCTTTTCACGGTCGCTCAGGTTATACGCTGAGCCTTACCAATACCTTGCCTAATAAAACCAAGTGGTTTGCCAAGTTTGACTGGCCGCGGGTATCTGTACCTTATATGAATTTCCCTTACAGCGATGCCAACCATGAAGACCTGCTAAGGAGGGAGCAACTCTCGGTGGCACAGATCAGGAAAGCATTTGAAGATAATAAGGATGATATATGTGCTATAATAATTGAGCCTGTACAATCAGAAGGCGGCGATAACCATGTACGCAAAGAGTTTTTAGAGAAGCTGCGTGAGCTTGCTAATGAGTACGAAGCATTGCTGGTATATGATGAGGTACAGACCGGAGTGGGTTTAACAGGCAAATTCTGGTGCCATGAACACTTTGGTGAAAAGGCACGCCCGGATATTCTTGCCTTTGGTAAAAAGATGCAGGTTTGCGGGATATTGGCCGGCAGGCGCATTGATGAGGTTGAAGATAACGTGTTTAAAGTATCATCGCGCATAAACTCAACCTGGGGGGGCAGTTTGGTTGATATGGTGCGCTCGTCAAAAATAATGGAGATTATTGAGGAGGATAACCTTTGCGATAACGCAGCAGCGATGGGAGAATACCTGCAAAACGGCTTAAGTGAAATTGCCGAACAGCACCCTGTTATCAGTAATGTGCGGGGGAAAGGATTGCTTACTGCCTTTGATTTCCCGGACAAAGCAATAAGGGACAGCTTTATTAAAAAAGGTTTTGATAATAATATTATGTACCTTGGCTGCGGCGAAAGGAGCGTGCGTTTCCGCCCTGCGCTGATCATTGAAAAAAGCCACATTGATATAGGCCTTGATATGCTTGAACAGCTTTCGGTCACTTTATAACACAGGAAATAAAGAAAATTAATCCCGGCTACAGCTAAATCCGCTCATGAAACGGATGAAATTAACTAATATTTAATAAGGTAAAATCGACATCTATTATTTTCAAAAATGGAAAGATATTAATATACGCTACTTTTTTTCCAAAATACGCTATATTTTTTGTTATTATTCCGATTAGATTTGTTGCAACCCTATTAAAGTAACTTAGTTCTATTTCAAGCACCATGAGCAAACACATAGAGAAATTAAAGAAACAACTGGTTGAAGTAGCCGAGGTTGTAAACTCATTCAAATCTGAAGCCGTGCAGGTTCGAATAATTGACCGTTTACTGGAAGTTATGATCGAATCGGAGAAAGTAGATGCCGAGGGTGTTGAAATGTTTGGTAAAAAAGTAAGGAAATTGCGCATTGAGGAAGAAGGCGGAGGTGTTTCAGGACGTAAAAAGCCTGGTGCAACCAAAATACTTAATCAACTGTTAAATACAGATTTTTTTGATACTCAGCGTTCTATTTCATCAATTGCCAATTACTGTAAAGAGCAGTATGACTCTGACTTTAAAACATCCGAACTTTCAGGTATCCTCTTAAAATTAGCTAATGAAAATAAGCTTAGAAGAGAGCGAAGCAATGAAAATAATCGCTTTGAATATATTAAAGCATAAGTATCATCATACTTGCTTAAATAAAGAAGGAGCCTGAAAATCAGGCTCCTTCTTTATTTAGGATAAATTTAATTATATATAACTTATAGTTAAGTATAATTATTATTTAAGGTTAAATAAATTATCTACTCCTAAAATTTTTCTACTGGTGAAGCCCTCTGCATACTTTACCTGGATGCTTTTGCCAAACTCGCGTGCGCGGCCTGTAACTATTTCAATAAAATCGGGAGTTGAAATATAGGTTTGGGGTTCACCTTCCCAGCTTGGATTATAAAACTGCGACCCGTAAGCATAAATACTCTCTATCTTCTTATCCCAGTGTTCGGTTACATCAATTAATATATCAGGGGTTATATAATTATCCTGTATAAAATGAAGCACCATGTCTGGCCGCCATGCTTCCTGTGGTATGCCATTGCTATCAAATGTTTCTATTTTGCGAAGGCCCGCTAAAAATGCCGAGGCTTCAACAAGTTCATTTGCCCGGCCGTGGTCAGGATGACGGTCATGGTAAGCATTGGTTATTACAATGGAAGGGCGAAATTTGCGGATAGCTTCAATAACTTTTACCTGGTGCCCGCGCGTGTTTTCAAAAAAGGCATCGGGCAGGCCAAGGTTTTCACGTACGGCTAAACCTAATATTTCGGCAGCGGCAGCGGCTTCCTGTTTACGGATCTCGGCCGAGCCGCGGGTACCCAGCTCGCCGCGGGTAAGGTCAACAATGCCAACTTTATAGCCAAGGGCAATATGTTTTGAAATTGTACCTGAACAACCTAATTCAGCATCATCAGGATGTACCGATAAAACTAAGATATCTAATTTAAGCATGCGCAAAAGTAATTCATTGGTTAGTTGCCGCTGTCAGCAGGCGGTCAATCTTTCGCCTGATCTTTGATGAGTTGGGTTTGGTAAAAGGGTAGTAAAAATCAACCACATGCCCATTCCTATCAATCAAAAATTTGTGAAAATTCCAGCGGGGAACCGACCGAATATTTCCATTCTCCTTTTTATCGGCAAAAAATTGATACAAAGGATTGGCGTATGGGCCGCGTACCCTTATTTTTTCAAATATGGGATAGTTGGCCCCGTAGTTTTCACAAAAAACAGCAATAGCCTCGCCATCTAAAGGCTCCTGGCCGCCAAAATCATTTGAAGGGAATGCAAGGATTTCAAAGTCCTTGCCGGCAAGCCCGGCTTTTAAAGCTGCAAGTTCTTTTAGCTGAGGCGTAAAGCCGCATTGTGATGCCGTGTTTACAATTAAAAGAACTTTGTTTTTATATTTTGAAAGACTGATCTCTTCACCGTTTAACGTTGTAATGTTAAACCGGTAAATACTTTTGTTATCCATTAAACTAATTGCTGTATGAATTATACCCGGCCTGGTTTAATATAGCCTCGATATCCTTCTGTTCTTCAGGGTCGTAGGTTTCTTTGAGATTATGACCGAATATGCTGGCTACCGA
Organism: Mucilaginibacter sp. cycad4; assembly: GCF_034263275.1. Classification (NCBI taxonomy): domain Bacteria; kingdom Pseudomonadati; phylum Bacteroidota; class Sphingobacteriia; order Sphingobacteriales; family Sphingobacteriaceae; genus Mucilaginibacter; species Mucilaginibacter sp. cycad4. Next base: position 235,194 of record NZ_CP139559.1, read on the forward strand.
CTGGAACATGAAAGCCTTAAAGCCGCCTTTTAATTCTTTAACCATAGCAAAGCTGGTTTGCCCGGTTTCGCGGTCAATAAGCTTAATTAAAACCTCTCCCTGACTAATTGTCAGGTTTTTGATTTCTTTATTGAACAGGTTTTTTATTTCACCCTCACAGGTGCTTACTAATTCTTTTTGTTTTTTCCTGTCGGCAGTAACAGCCAGGTCGCGCTGTAACTGGCGGTACCTTTGCCCTGCAAAACGTGCGTAAGGCAGTACTTTCATTACATTATAACGCAAACGACGGTAGTTTAGCCTGTCGGCTTCGCTTGCAAAAATACGGGTATCTACAATTTTAACCTCTGGCTCAACTATCCATGGCACAAGCTCGCCGTCAAGGTTGGTCATGGCCGTTTTGATGGTATCATTTTTGCCAAGCATTACAGGAGCAGGCGTAGCTGTTTGGGCCTTTGCAGTACCCATTAAGCAACATAACAGCAACGTAAAACCAATAAATTTCATATTTTTACTTAATACAAAAATAATGTAATTTTTTTTGGTATTTTACTAATACCTGCAATAATATTTATTTGCTGCATGTTTAAGATTAAATACCACTAATACCCCGTACATGAAAGATTTAGTGATTGACCTGGAAGCCGAGAAGAACGAGATACTAAAAAGATACCGTGCCCTGTTGCGTGCCTGTAAATCAACCCTGCAAAAGGGCGATAAGCGTATGATACGCAAGGCATTTGATATGGCCCTTGAAAGCCATAAGGATATGCGCCGTAAAAGCGGCGAACCCTATATATACCATCCTATTGCCGTTGCCCAGATTGCTGCCGAAGAAATTGGCCTGGGCACTACCTCAATAGTGTGTGCCCTGCTGCATGATGTGGTTGAAGATACCAACATGACGCTTGATGAAATTGAGATGGAGTTTGGTAAAAAGGTGGCCAAAATTATTGATGGCCTTACCAAAATATCAGGCGTATTTGATACCAACAGCTCATTGCAGGCCGAAAACTTCCGTAAAATGCTGCTTACCCTTGCCGATGATGTAAGGGTGATACTGATTAAGCTGGCCGACAGGCTGCATAACATGCGTACCATGGAGTTTATGCCCAGGGACAAGCAGCTTAAACTATCGTCAGAAACGGTTTACCTGTATGCGCCCCTTGCACACCGCCTGGGTTTGTACGCCATAAAATCTGAACTGGAAGACCTTTCCATGAAATACATGGAGCGTGAAACTTACCAGTTCATCAAAAATAAGCTGAACGAAAAGAAGGCCGAACGTGAGCGTTTCATCCGCGATTTTATCGAGCCTATCAATAAATCGTTACAAAGCCAGGGGCTTGAGGCTGATACATTTGGCAGGCCCAAATCTATCCATTCCATCTGGAATAAGATGAAAAAGAAGTCGATACCCTTTGAAGAGGTATATGATCTTTTCGCTATCCGGATTATATTGGATAGCTCCCCTGAAACTGAAAAGGCCGACTGCTGGAAAGCTTACTCCATAGTAACCGACAAATACCGTCCCAACCCCGACAGGTTGCGCGACTGGATCTCATCACCCAAGGCCAATGGTTATGAATCGTTGCATACCACCGTAATGGGCCCGCGGGGGCAGTGGGTTGAAGTACAGATCCGTACCAAACGCATGAACGAAATTGCCGAGAAGGGGTTTGCCGCACACTGGAAATATAAAGAGGCCAGTACAGACAGCGGCCTTGACCAATGGGTGCACAAGGTACGCGAGATGCTCAAAAACCCGGATACCAACGCGCTCGATTTCATCGACGATTTTAAGATGAACCTCTTTAGTGATGAGATCTTCATTTTTACCCCTAAAGGCGCGCTCATCCAATTGCCGTTGAATGCTACAGCGCTCGACTTCGCCTTCGAGATCCATACCGATGTAGGCGCAAGCTGTATCGGCGCCAAGGTAAACCACAAGCTGGTGCCACTAAGCTATAAGCTCCAAAACGGCGACCAGGTAGAGATCATTACCTCGGGCAAACAAACCCCTAAGGAAGACTGGCTTAATTTTGTAGTTACTGCCAAGGCTAAGGCTAAAATCAAGTCGGCTTTAAAAGAAGAGAAACGCAAGATTGCCGAGGATGGCAAAGAGATCCTGGAGCGTAAAATGAAATCGCTTAAGATCACCTACAACTCCGAAAATCTGCAAAAGATCAGCTACTTTTTTAAACTGCAGGCCACCCAGGACCTTTTTTACAATGTCGCCAAAGGCATAATTGACATGAAGGACCTGAAAGAGTACCAGGCATCCGAAAAAGTAATTGACAATAAGCCACAGGATAAAATAGACCAGGAGCAGGTTCAAAACCTCATTAAAAATATCAAGGCCAAAGACAGTGATATCCTGCTCATTGGGGAGGATATGCAAAAGATTGATTATAAGCTGGCCAATTGTTGTAACCCTATTCCCGGCGATGATGTTTTTGGCTTTGTTACCGTGAGCGATGGGATCAAGATCCACCGTACCAATTGCCCTAATGCGGCTAAATTAATGGCCAACTATGGTTACAGGATAGTAAAAGCCCGCTGGACAAATCAGCAGGAGCTTGCTTTCCTTACCGGCCTGCGCATTACCGGTATCGATGAGGTTGGGTTGATCAACAAGCTCACCACTGTAATTTCAAATGATTTTAAAATAAATATCAGGTCTATTACAGTTGATAGCGATAATGGTATATTTGAAGGGTCGCTGATGTTGTATGTTAATGATACCAGCCACCTCGACACCCTGATTAAAAACCTAAAACAAGTAAAAGGCGTAACCGCGGTTAACCGTTTTGATTCGGCTATTGAGAAAGCGTCGTGAAAATAGAAGCAAGAAGTCAAGAATCAAGAGACAAGAAATGAGCTTAAGAATCAAAGAACAGGGCAGATCAATTTTTCTGGTCTTGATTTCTGATCTCTTGATTCCTGGTTCTTGACTTCCTGATTCTTTTCCATAATTTATTAATAACTTTGCCCCCGTTAATACATCATTATGTCACAGCAGGATACCATACCAATGGTTAAAAAAATTTTTGAGGCTTACCTCGAAAATAAAAACCTCAGGAAAACCCCTGAACGTTTTGCTATACTCGAAGAGATATATTCCCGTACAGATCACTTTGATGTGGAGTCGTTGTACATCCACATGAAAAATAAAAAATATCGTGTAAGCCGTGCAACCGTTTACAACACGCTCGAACTATTGGTTTCGTGCGATTTGGTTACCAAACACCAGTTTGGCAAAAATATGGCCCAGTTCGAAAAATCATACGGCTACAAGCAGCATGACCACATCATCTGTATCGACTGCGGCAAGGTAGTTGAGTTTTGTGATCCACGCATTCAGCAGATCCAGAGTATGATGGGCGATATATTGAAATTTGACATCAAACACCACTCTTTAAATCTTTATGGTAATTGTACCAAATTAAGAGAGGGGCATTGCGATAGAAGAGTATAAAATCATGGACAAACCTATTTTAAGCAAGCAGGCATTTTGGGATGTTGATATGGATAGTATCGACTATCAGAAACATGCGCGCTATGTTATTGAAAAGGTTGTTGATCGTGGCTCATTTGATGACTTTATTGAAATGAGAAAATTTTATGGAGATAAAAAAATCCGGAAAGAAATAGTCAATGCCAAATGGATTGGCGATAAAGAGATTTATTTTTGCTGCGCGATTTTTAATCTTGAACCTAACGACTTTAAATGCTTTATAAAGAAACAGTTGAACCCTCAACTTTGGGTTTACTGACCGAGTTAATGGCTCTGCCGGAACTGAAGCAATTCAGACTGGTTGGGGGTACAGCATTATCTTTACTTTTAGGTCATCGTACTTCTATAGACCTTGATTTGTTTACCGATGAACCATTTGATAGTGATCTAATCGCCAATACACTATCTGAAAACTATTCCCAATTTACTGCTAAAGAAAAAAAAGGCTCCCGCTTATACTTCACTTATATAAATAACGTAAAAGTAGATTTTGTACATACGTTTGAAAAGTTCACTTTTGCCAATAATATAATTGAAGATATAAGATTTGCATCTTTGGAGGAAATTATTGCGCTGAAACTAAATGCGATAGCTGGCCGGGGAGCAAAAAAAGATTTTTGGGATCTTCATGAATTATTAAACGTTTTCACCTTTGATGAGATGTTTTCATTTTATCAAAAGCGATATCCTAATAATTCAACAATGATGATCCTAAAATCCATCACTTACTTTGTTGAAGCTGATTTAGATGCCGACCCGCATAGTTTCAGAAATGTAAAGTGGAGCAAGATTAAAAAAGACATTTTAAAAACATTCAATACATATATACAAAATAAAAATTAATGGCTGTTGACGTATTATTAGGCCTCCAGTGGGGCGATGAAGGAAAAGGAAAAATTGTTGATGTGCTTAGTGCAGGTTATGACCTGATTGCACGTTTCCAGGGTGGACCAAATGCTGGTCACACTTTGGAGTTCGACGGTAAAAAGTTTGTTTTAAACACCATTCCTTCAGGTATATTTTTTGAAAACACCATCAACCTTATCGGTAATGGTGTGGTGATTGATCCTATCACCCTGAAGAAAGAACTGGATAAATTAAAAGATGCCGGGCATGACCTGTTAGCTAAAAAGAATCTTTTAATTGCTAAAAAAGCACACCTGATACTGCCAACCCACCAGTTGCTTGATGCCGCTAACGAGAAAAAGATGGGTGAAGGCAAAATTGGTTCAACATTAAAAGGTATTGGTCCAACGTATATGGATAAAACTGGTCGTAACGGTTTACGTATTGGTGATATTACCCTGCCCGATTTTAAAGAACGTTATCAGAAACTGGTTGATAAACACGTATCTATGCTACAGCAGCTTTATGGCGAGGTGGCAGATTTTTCAGAGCGTGAAGCTTTGTTTTTTGAAGCGCTTGACGTTTTACGCCAGTTCCCGCTGGTTGATTCTGAGCATTTGGTTAATAACTATATTAAGGAAGGCAAAAAAGTTTTGGCCGAAGGTGCCCAGGGTGCTATGCTCGATATCGACTTTGGTTCATATCCGTTTGTTACCTCATCAAATACTACCGCTGCAGGCGCTTGTACTGGTTTAGGTATTGCCCCGCAGCAAATTGGTGATGTAATAGGCATTTTTAAAGCATACTGCACCCGTGTTGGTGGTGGCCCGTTCCCAACCGAACTGGAAAATGAAACAGGCGAAGAACTACGCAAGGTTGGTCACGAGTTTGGTGCTACTACAGGCAGGCCCCGCCGCACCGGCTGGATTGACCTGCCGGCTTTAAAATATGCCATTATGCTTAATGGCGTTACCCAATTGGTAATGACCAAGGCCGATGTTTTAAGCGGTTTTGAGAAAATTTATGCTGCTACTCATTATAACTATTTAGGTGAGCAGATTGATTATATGCCTTATGATATCTGCTCGGTAAAACCGGAACCGGTATATAAGGAAATTGATGGCTGGAACGAAGATTTAACCGGTATTACCGAACTGTCTGAGATCCCTGTTAAACTGCAATCATACATTGATTTCCTCGAAGCTGAGCTTGGGGTACCGGTAAAATACCTATCTGTAGGGCCGGACAGGAAACAGACTTTAGTATTGCATTAAAATACAATGCTTGCCCGTGGGGACACGGGCAAGGGGAGGAAAAATGATAAAGGCCGGTGTATCCGGCCTTTATCATTTAATTAAAATTCCCCGGTTCGTGTCCCACGAACCATAATCACAAATGCTAATTGGAAAAATATTAAACCGGCCTTTTTTCATTTACTTGGTTATTTTTGCAGGGTGATAGTACAGGTTAATGATCTGCCGGGATTCAGGAAAAAGGCGTTGCAATGGGCTGCAGCTTTTGATACGCTATGTTACCTCGATTCAAATGGTTTCACCGATCCCTATTCCAAATTTGATACGCTGATTGCTGCAGGAGCACGTGCCAAACTCACTGCAAGTGCAGGCAACGCATTTGATCAGCTTGATCAGTTCAGGAAAAGTAACCCTGGCTGGATAACCGGCTTCCTGGGTTATGACCTTAAAAATGAAATTGAAGCGCTTACGTCCTCCAATCCCGATGGTTTGAAATTTCCCGACCTGTATTTCTTTGTTCCTGAATACCTCGTCTTTATTAAAGGCAATGAGGTGGAAATTATTGCCAATGAGCCACACCTCGTTATAAAAGCCATCAATGAGCAGGAATCATCTGCTGCAGGTCAGCAACTTGCCATCAGCCTAAAGCCACGGTTTAGCAGGCAGGAGTACATTGATACGGTTAATAAAATAAAGGAACATATCAGCCGCGGCGATATTTACGTGACCAACTTTTGCCAGGAGTTTTTTGCAGAGAACGTGCTTCCTGATCCGCTTAACATATTCATGAAACTCAATGAGGTGTCACCCAATCCTTTCTCAACTTTTTTTAAATGGAATGGAAACTACATTCTCGGCGCCTCACCCGAACGCTTTTTGGCTAAACGCGGAAGTAAACTCATCTCGCAACCCATAAAAGGTACGGCTAAGAGGATGGATGATATTGAAGCCGATGAACAGGCCAAACAAGGCCTGCGCAGCCATCCCAAAGAACTGCAGGAAAACGTAATGGTTGTTGACCTGGTGAGAAATGATTTAACCAGATCGGCCAAACCAGGTACGGTTAAAACCGAAGAGCTGTTTGGCATTTACAGTTTTAAGCAGGTACACCAGATGATCTCGACCGTGGTTTGTGAAATACAGGAGGGCTTATCAAATGTACAGGCTATCAAAAACACATTCCCCATGGGCAGCATGACCGGAGCACCCAAGGTTAGCTGCATGCAATTAATGGAACAATACGAGCGTAGCAAGCGAGGGGTGTATTCAGGTGCAATAGGCTATTTTAGTCCCGATGGTGATTTTGATTTTAATGTGGTGATCCGGTCGTTGCTTTATAATTCCTCAAACAAATACCTTTCGTTTCACGCAGGTGGGGCTATTACTTACCACGCCACTGCCGAAAATGAATATGAAGAATGTTTATTGAAAGCTGCTGCCGTGATGGAGGTTTTGGGCGGATAACAGTTTTCTCCGTAGATACGCATCACCATTATTGGCGCAAGTGTTGAGCGATGGCCCGTGTACATGCTCACTTGTGCCTGCTGACAGCCTGTCTTGTCCTAAAATAGGTTTACACAACAGTAAACAAAAATGGAAAGATATTCAAAAGTGTATGGCAGCAAATGGCAAAGCCAGTACAGCGAGGAGTTTAAGCGTAAAGTTTGTCAAGAATATTTAGAAGGTCAGGAAAGCCGAACAACGATTGAAAGGAAATACAAATTAGGCAATAGCCGTATTGCGTTTTGGCTCAAATCATTCGGATTGGAGATGAAGAAAACAATTTATGTATCTTCGAATGATATGCCAACCAAGAAAGATCAGGATGTCCCGGCCGAAAACAGCGCATCAATTAAGTTATTAAAAAAGCAACTTGAAGATGCATTGCTGGAGAAGGAGCTTTATCGTAAAATGATAGAAGTGGCCGAAAGAGATCTTAAGATCAATATCCGAAAAAAGTCCGATACCAAGTAATCCGTGAGATTAAAGACAGCTACCCTGGGATGAGCCTGGTGAAGTGCTGTTGTTTACTTGGAGTTACCCGGCAGGCCTATTACCAGCATTTTTGGGAGACAGAAGCGATAAGCTTTGAGCAGGAAATATTATTAAATGAGGTCCGGGCAATAAGGGCCATACATCCGATTATTGGCGGTAAAAAACTCTATGTTTTGCTGCAGCCTTTTTTGCTTGAGCACCGGATAAAAATGGGCAGGGATGCGCTTTTTGATCTGCTTGCTGCTCACTACTTGTTAGTTAGAAAGAAAAGGCGGCGCATACATACTACTCAATCTTTTCATTGGCTAAGAAAATATCCTAATTGCATAAGAGAAATTATTCCGACTAAAGTGAACGAAATATGGGTGTCAGATATCACTTACTACAGGACAAAGAAGGGATTCGTTTATATCAGTTTTATAACGGATGCCTATAGTAAAAAGATCGTCGGCTATCATGCCGCTGATACACTGGATGCAGTTCACACACTTAGTGCTTTACAAATGGCCATTAAAGAAAGTGACCAGCCTTTGACTGGCTTAATACATCATTCAGACAGAGGTGTTCAGTACTGTAGCTATGATTATGTAAAGCTATTACAGGACAATGAAATAATCATCAGCATGACCGAAAACGGAGACCCTTTAGAGAACGCAGTAGCGGAACGGATAAATGGAATAATGAAACAGGAGTACCTGGAACATCATATACTTAATGATAAAAACCAGGTTATGGAACTTTTAGCTAAGTCTGTAAACACTTATAATAAGCTAAGGCCTCACATGAGTTGCAATATGCTTACACCTGAGATCGTACATCAAAATAACCTATCTGTACAGCGAAATTGGAAAAGTTATTATAATTCAAAAAATGTCAATCTGTAAACCTATTTTAGGACTAATCAATAATGTAAACCTATAGCAGGATTAATCAATTAAACTGTAAACTTATTTTAGGACGATACAGCCCAAGTCTCCAAACGCGCATTCCTCCGCTCAAGACTTGCGCTAAAGAGTGCATTATTGGCGCAAGTGTTGAGCGATGGCCCGTGTACATGCTCACTTGTGCCTGCAGATAGCACAAGTCTCCAAACGCGCATTTCTCCGCTCAAGACTTGCGCTAAAGAGTGCAGCAGTTTTCTTCGTAGAGACGCATCACATGCGTCTTCCGTATGCAAATTACGAATAAATTAATTTGTCTGATACTTTGTCCTATGGGAGCCGCATGTAATGCGCCTCTACAAAACACGTTTTACAGATCATCAACTTTTGTTATATTGAGCAGTAAAAATTTCAAATCCCCGTTTATTAATTATTAATATGTTAAAACCCCTACAAAACATAAAATTCATCATAGCCGGTCTGTTATTATTTATTGCTCACATCACCTCAGCCCAAACAAAATACCGTCCTGCTGATCTGTTCCCAGCCCTGCCCTTACTGCCTCCGGGCAATCCATACCGTACCGCCACCGGCGAACCGGGACCTGCTTACTGGCAAAACAAAGCCGATTATGCAATTGATGTAGCTCTTGACGATAAAACCAATGTAATTACCGGCACTGCTACCATTACCTACACCAACAATAGCCCGAAGACACTTTCTGCCTTGTGGTTACAATTGGAGCAAAATGTATTTAAAAAAGATTCGCGGGGGATCCAATCCAAATTGTTCCTTTACCAGGATCCTGAAAAAACTACTCCCGACGGCGGGTACCAGGTAGAAGGTGTACGGCTTGCAGGCAATAAAAGCGGGAATATTAAATATCATATTTATGATACCCACATGCAGCTTGAACTTTCACAGCCCCTTTTAAGCGGGCAGGCCATAAGCTTTAGCATCCGCTATCGGTATAACTTCCCGGTAAATTATAAAAATGCCGATTTCCTGGTTAATCGAACCGATATCCTCCCAACCAAAAACGGCAATATTTATGCAGTAGCACAATGGTACCCCAGGATGTGCGTGTTAGATGACATAGAAGGATGGAACACGCTACCTTATTTGGGCAATGGTGAGTTTTACCTCGAGTATGGCAATTTCAGGGTTAACATCACAGTGCCTGCAGGCCTTCTTGTTGAAAGCTCGGGCGATTTACTTAATCCTGAAGAAGTGCTAACGCCATCTGCATTAAAGCGCTGGCAAGCAGCCAAACAAAGTGATTTACCCGTGCAGATCCGCACGGCAAAGGAAGTAACCGATCCGTCGTCGAGACCTGCTAAAACAACCTGTACATGGAAGTTTAAACTGGATAATGCCCGTGATTTTGCCTGGACTGCCTCGCGTTCATTTGTTTGGGAGGCTTTGAGTTTTAAGCTTGTTGATGGTAAAAGGATAATGGGCAGCTCATTATACCCCATTGAATCGGAGAAGCAAAACAGCTGGAAGCGTTCGTCAGAATATATCAAATTTACTTTGCAGCATTTTTCGGAGAAATGGTTCCCATACCCTTATAATAAAGCGGTTAACGTAGCCTCAAACCTTGATGGCATGGAGTATCCTGGTATGGTTTTTTGTTCGGCAAAAGACACCGGCAATATGTACTTTGCAGTAGTAAATCATGAACTTGGGCATACCTGGTTCCCGATGGTTGTGGGCAGCAATGAGCGCAAATACGCCTGGATGGACGAAGGGTTTAATATGTTCATTGATAAAATAGCTGCCAAAGTTTTTAACAAGGGTGAATTTATAGGTTATACGGAGATCGACAGTCCGCTTGATTCCCTGTTTTCAGAAAAGTTATTGCCTATCGTTACCCGGCCCGATGCTTTGCCTGGTAACCAGGTATATCCGTTGCAGTATCAAAAGGTGGCTTATTCCTTAGCACTTTTGCGAAACCAGATTTTAGGTCAGGAGCGCTTTGACCGTGCCTTCAGAAAATACATTCGTGATTGGGCCTATAAACATCCAACCCCATGGGACTTTTTTAGGAGTATGGATAGTTCGGCCGGTGAAGACCTGACCTGGTTCTGGAAATCGATGTTTCTGGAAAATTATCGTCTCGATCAAAAGATAACCAAAGTGGAAAGTTCGGTTGGTGCTCAACCCAACATCACCATTGAAAATATGGATAAAGCTGCCATGCCGCTAATAGTTGAAATAACCTATGCCGATGGCTCAACAGAACATCGTGAATTCCCGGTTGAAATTTGGGAGTATAGCAGCGTTTATACTTTTACCGGTGATAAAAAAGCAGCTGTTGTAAAAGTTGCTATTGATCCGGATAAGGTCTATCCGGATGTGGATAGGAGCAATAATGGTTATGAGGTGAAAAAGTAAACTGTTTTCATGTAGAAAACGAAGAGCACGCTGACTCATTCTTCATCACGTGATTGCGAGTTTTAAATCCGGCTGGCTCTGAAGGAAAGATAACATATGCCTATCGTCATGCCGAATTTATTTCGGCACCCCATAGGACAGGTAACCGCTTTGCTTGGTATGGCCGCTTAGCGAGTGAGGTGCTGAAACAAGTTTTGTCCCATCAGGGCCTCTCGTTGAGGACCCTGATGTACTGCGAGGATTCTCTTACAATTTAACTCCCCTCAAAAAATCCTCAATATCCATACGTTTCTTGCCTTTTCTGTCCCATCAGGGTCTCTCGAAGAGGACCCTGATGTTCTGCGAGGGGGTTCTTACAACTTCACGCCCCTCAAAAAATCCTCAATACCCATCCGTTTCTTGCCTTCTAATTGAATGTCTTTTAGCAATACAAAACCATCCTTAGCGGCAAATTTCAGATAGGTTTTATTGTCGGTTAAAAAGCCGCCGGGTTGTATGGCTGGTTCTGATAATTGATATTCAGATGCATAAACCTTCAGGCTTTTGCCATTAAGCTCGGTATAAGCGGTTGGCACCGGGCTCAGGCCGCGAATTTTGTTATAAATAGACAAGGCCGGCTGTGTCCAGTCAATCCGGCAATCATCCTTAAAAATCTTTGGTGCGTGTTTTAATTCTGTTCCTTCAGCTAATTGCGATTGCGGGTGTTCGTTGTAACGGCCGCTTTCAACCGCTTTAACTGTTTTTACCAATAATCCGGCACCTTTGTTCATCAGGCGGTCATGCAGTTCGCCGGCATCTTCATGGCCTGTAAGGGTTATTTTTTCGGTAAACAGGATGTTACCGGTATCAATATCATGTTTTAAAAAGAAGGTAGTAACGCCGCTTTCCTTTTCGCCGTTAATCAGCGCCCAGTTAATTGGCGCGGCGCCGCGGTATTGAGGCAACAAGGAGGCGTGTAAATTTATAGTGCCTTTGGCAGGCATATTCCAAACAGCTTCGGGCAGCATCCTGAAGGCTACTACAACCTGCAGATCGGCTTTCAAGGCTTTTAATTCGGCAATAAAGTTTTCATTCTTAAGTTTTTCGGGTTGGAGCACTTTTAAACCATTAGCTACAGCATATTGTTTAACAGCCGATTCACTAACTTTTTGCCCCCTTCCGGCCGGTTTATCAGGCGCTGTAACAACAGCAACGATATCACTGCCGGCTTTAATTAAAGCGTCTAACGAGGCAACGGCAAACTGGGGGGTCCCCATAAATATAATTCTCATAGTATGTTTAGGTATTAGATGTGCTTTATTTTGTTATTCGTATAGTAAATATTTTTTGCGTGTGGCTTTAAACTTAGTTAGTCCGGGTTGCCAGCCGGCACGGATCTCTTCTTCGGTTTTGCCGGTTTCAATTTGTTTCCTTAGTTCGGCTGTACCTGTAAGCTTTATAAAATAGGCATTAAAGAAATGGTCCTTGTCGGGGAAGGCGTTATATAACTCCAGGAGCCATTTCAAATTAATAACACCTGTACCGGTGATATCAGTTGGCGGAATATTTTGCAGATTGATGCCAAAACATTCCTGGTCTTTCTGCGGTGGGTTCTCGCTCATACCCGGGATACTTTTTGGCGTGAACGAAAAACTGTATTTCCCCTTCAGCGCCGGGTGCCCCAGCACGGCAAAGGGGAAGAGTGTACCCCTGCCCAGGCTAAATGTTGTGCCTTCAAATAAGCAGGTACTCGGATATAATAAAATCGATATAGGCGTATTTAAGTTGGGCGAAGGGTTTACGGGTAAGGTATAAGGCAAATTATGTTTATAATTAGCCACTTTAATGATCTTCAGCTTGCATTTAACCCCATTTTTTAACCAGCCTTCACCGTTTATCATTTGGGCGTATTCGCCAATAGTCATACCATGGGCAATAGGGATAGGGTGCATGCCCACAAATGAGCGGTTAACCGTATCCAGGATTGGGCCGTCAATTAAATAACCGTTGGGGTTTGGGCGGTCAAATATCATGAGCTCTACATTGTTTTCGGCACAGGCCTCCATTAAATAATGCAGGGTTGAGATATAAGTGTAAAAGCGTACGCCAACATCCTGTATATCAAATATCATGAGGTCGATGCCCTTCAAATCAGCAGGGGTTGGTTTGTAATGCTTGTTACCGTACAGCGATATTACAGATAAACCGGTTTTAGGGTCTTTAGTGTCGCCAACGGTAGCGCCGTTGCTGGCATTGCCCCTGAAACCATGCTCAGGGCCGAAGATTTTTTTTACGCTTACCCCTAAATGCACCAAACTATCTACACTGGCAGTTAAATTTTTACCAATAACCGAAGTTTGATTAATAACCATCCCTATATTTTTCCCCTTAAGATAGTTAATATATTGCGAAACTTGATCGGCCCCGGGAATAATGGGGCTGTTTTTTTTGTTTTTTTGGATGGATGCCGTCTTGCAGCTTTTACAATCAGTTGCCTGGCTGCATGCCGTGTTTGCAAGTAAAACTGTTATAAGGGCAAATCGTAAAAAAGCACAAATCTTATTCATAAAATATTGAGTTGAAACAATTTTAAAAGTAGCAGGTTTAACAGCAAAACCGCATATTTGCGAAGGTACAAAAAATCAGTCTGCATTGAGTTTCGCCTCCTTTATATCAGCCCGTATAACATTTAAATCAAAACGCACATTTTCAAAACTGATAGTGCGTATTGCAATTATAGGCATTATGCTGGGCCTTGGTGTAATGATACTGTCACTTGCTATCGTTAAAGGGTTTAAACACGAAATCCGCAATAAAGTTCGTGGCTTTGCCGGCGATATCCGTGTAGTAAAGTTCGACCTGAATAACTCTTACCAAAGTTCCTCATTTCCTGCTGATAGCGAATTTGTTAAGCGCGCGCTCAAAAGCCCGTTTATTACCCATGTAATGCCGGTGGCTACCAAACCGGGCATTGTTAAGGCCAATAACGAAATTGAAGGTGTGGTACTTAAGGGCGTTGACAAAAACTACGACTGGAGCTACTTTAAAAAAATGATGGTTGCCGGCGAGGTGATCAGTTTTGCCGATTCGGTTGAGGCGCAAAAGGAGATCATGATTTCCCAAACAACGGCCGACAGGCTTAAACTGAAAGTAGGGGATAAGCTGCTGATGTATTTTGTGCAGGAGCCATTGCGTAAACGCCAGTTTAAAATAAAAGGCATTTTTAACATCGGGGTTGAAGAGGTTGATAAAACCTTTGTAATCGGTGCCTTATCGCTCATTAACCGCCTTAACGACTGGAAGCCGAACGAGATAGGCCAGTATGAACTACGCGTAGCCGATTTTGATCATATCAATGAAGCTGCCTATGCGCTCGAGACTGTTTTGCCTGTAAAATTGAAAGAGTATACCATTGAAGAAGATTATCCTACCATATTTGAATGGCTCAACCTGCTCGATGTTAATTCGATAGTGATGCTGGTATTGATGGTAGCGGTTGCCGTAATCAATATGATATCGGCCTTGCTGATCATGATCCTTGAACGAACCGCTATGATTGGGATGCTCAAAGCCATGGGGGCATCCAACTGGGCTATCCGCAAAATCTTCCTGATCAATGCCAGCTACCTGATAGGGTTAGGACTGCTGCTGGGTAATTTACTGGGAATAGGCCTGGGATATTTCCAGATGTACACGCATTTTTTCCAATTGGACCAGGCTTCCTATTATATGACCTTTGTGCCTGTTGAGTTTAATGTTTTTGATATTGTTGCCCTCAATATTGGCACGCTGATCATTTGTCTGCTGGTCCTTATCATTCCATCAACGCTGGTAAGCAGGATCTCGCCGGTAAAGGCTATCCAGTTTAAATAAGTTTAACCAGCCTGGTTATAATCAAATGGCTGACAGGAGGCACCTACGGAGCCTGGTTTCATTTGATTTTTCCTATAAACATTGTCTTGTCCTGAAATGAGTTTACACAAAAATAAACTACATGGAAAAGATCATTATTGATGGAAAAGGACATTATTCACTTGAATTTAAGCATTCAGTTATCAAAGAGTATTTGGCTGGCAGTGTTAGTCAAAAGGCGTTGTTGAGGAAATATGATATCAAGATACATAGTGGCATAACGCGTTGGATGCAGAAGTTAGGTTATGCAGAAGTTTCGGAAAAAGACAGATATTTGTCATCAGTAAAACCACTATCCTTGCCCGCAAAGAAGCCCCATAAAGATCCGCCTACAGGTGCCTTGTCGCAAGAACAACAACGCATCAAAGAACTCGAACGTCAGCTTGAAGATGAGCAGCTTCGCAGTGAAATGTACAAGCGTATGATCGAGATTGCTGAACGTGATCTTAATATTCCTATCCGAAAAAAGTCGGATACCAAGTGATCCATGAGATGAAAGACATGTATACAAGGATCAGCCTTGTACGATTATGTCGGTTACTTGGTATTACCCGCCAGGCCTATTATCAGCACTTTTGGCAACAAGAAGCATCTGGAATAGAGGATACACTTATATTGCAGGAGGTTGTCAGCATTCGCCAAGACCACCGGGCAATGGGTGGCAGGAAGCTTTATGAAAAGCTGCACCCTTTTTTGCTTGATCATGGCATTAAAATGGGACGGGATGCACTGTTCGACCTGTTGTCAGCTAATGGACTGTTAGTAAAGAAACGCCGCAGGCGGCATGTGACGACCTGGTCGGGTCACCGGTTCAACAGATGGCCGAATATCATACGCAGCCTGGAGGTCGTCAGGCCTAACCAACTGTGGGTAAGCGATATCACCTACTGGAAAGTAAAAGAAGAACATTTGTACATCAGTTTGATAACGGACGCTTATTCGCACAAAGTAGTTGGCTATCATTTGGCTGATACCTTAGAAACGATCGAAACGATACAGGCCTTGAAAATGGCTTTAAAAGACCTGCCTGAACAATTGCCGGAGGCACTTATACATCACTCGGACCGGGGAGTGCAATATTGCACAGAAAGCTATGTAAAGCTATTACAGGACAGATACATCAAGATCAGTATGACCGAGAACGGTGACCCATTAGAGAATGCCGTTGCTGAACGAATGAACGGCATTCTTAAAGAAGAATATCTTAAGCATCACCGGCCTGAGAATAAGCAACAAGCAAAACAATTACTGGATAGAGCTATCGAGTTGTATAACAAACACCGGCCACACTTCAGTATCGGTCTGCTAACGCCCCAACATGTGCATGATAAAAGCTTGCTACCTCAAAAATTGTGGAAGAACTATTATCGCAAAAACACTAACATTGTAAACGTATCACAGGACATCACTACACTTGTAAATACATAACAGGACTATCTCATAAAATGTAAACTTTTTTTAGGACGAGACACATGTTACTCCTACGGAGTTGTGATCTGAAATTTTTCAAACTCCGTAGGAGTAACATGTTTATAGCCTTTTTTAATGGAAACATTGGCTCCGGAGGTGCCTCCTGTTTCTTTATTGCGACGTTAAGTTAATTTACAACAACCTGTAGCTTAATCCCAACCTAAAATATTCACTATGCGCGTTAAACGAGGCATCACCTACCATGTCTTTCATATAATTGCTAACTCCGTGGGCAAAGCTTGCA
The DNA here is from genome assembly GCF_034263275.1 of Mucilaginibacter sp. cycad4. Classification (NCBI taxonomy): domain Bacteria; kingdom Pseudomonadati; phylum Bacteroidota; class Sphingobacteriia; order Sphingobacteriales; family Sphingobacteriaceae; genus Mucilaginibacter; species Mucilaginibacter sp. cycad4. The sequence continues at coordinate 251,685 of NZ_CP139559.1, forward strand.
TTTAAGCCATAGCGGCCGTAACTGGCCGCCGCGCCAAGGCGTAACCGAACATCGGCTGGGGCTTTGCTTCTTTTGTAGTCAACTTTATAAATCTTGCCTTCTTTGTCTTTTACCTCGCCCTTATCCCTGGTATCCAATATCAGACCGATGTCCATCCCCGGTAAAATATCAAGTTTAACTTTGTTAAGCCGAAAGCGATAGCCGATATACGGATTAAAATTAATACTTTGATTTTGTAAAGCAACATGGCCCGTTACCGCGAAGCTTGCGTCGTTGGCTATTATATTGTATTCCGTTGGATTAAGAATGATCGGTGTATATTTATTAACTTCGGCTTTGCTCCTTAATAATTCATAACCACCCTGCAGCCCAACTATAAACCCGCCTTTTGATACCGTTTGAACCTGGATGCCGCCGCCGTAACTAAAGCCATTTTTGCTGCCATATGGGTTATTGGCACGGTTCATCGGATCGCCGGTGGTTGAGCCCTGTAATACCTGGGTGGTAGCTGTTGCTGACTTACCTGCAAAATGAAATAAGCCGGTGTTGGCCTGTACAGAAACTTCTAATTTTTGGGCGCAGAGCTGCAGCCCGCTAAGCATTAACGGGGTAAGGATAACAAGGTACTTTTTCATTTTTTATGTGTTGTAAAGTTCAGTTTCAGGTTTAAACCGCCTGCTCCAAATTTTATCTGCTGTGAGCCAAGGCCGTCAAGCGGGTATTTCAAAAATGGTTCAATAATTAGCTTGTTGCTTTTACCCAGGGGATAGCCAATACCAAATGCCACATTCAGGGTTTTGGCAAAATAAAAGCTATTGAAGCTTTTGTGCGTTGTTTCATCGGATGTTTGCGGCTGTACACCGGCAGCCTGCGCCAGTCCCGGGTAACTGTAACTTGCTGTGTAGGCTTCATTAATAAAGGTGCCCGAACTTAAACCGGCAGAAATATAAGTATCATTTTTTTGCGGATTAAATTCATACTTAAGGTTAACAGGGATGTCAAGACCGATGAGGTTAGCACTGTAGTTTTTAAATGAAGGTGTGGACGATACTTTACTAAAATCGGCCATTGTATTATAGGCTGTGCTTAATGATGGCGAAAATGACACCGCAGCCGCACCATTTGAGGGTTGACTTTTATTATAATTAAGTGTGTTTTGGGCCAAGGCCAAACCTGTTGAAAGTTTGAGGTTTTTGCTCAGCTTAATATCCGATGTAAAGCCGGCACCGGCATTTACCTGGTTTTGGCTACCCTTGGCATAGTTAAAGAATGTAGCAGCGTAAACACTGAATTTTACCCTGCGCTCGTTTACTTCCATATCAGGTTTTTTAGGCTGCTCCTGATCACTGGCAAGCAAAGATTCCATAGAGTTGATCTTTGGCTTAACTTTTACTACCGATGGAACAGCAGGCGGGGTTGCAGTAACAGGTTTGGTATTTGCCGGAGGCTGTACAACAGGGTTATTAGCATATTGCTGCGTATTGGTTTGCTGCAATACAGATTTTACACTATCAGCTTTTTTAGCCGGAGTTGCATTGATTATGCCGTTATTAGCCGGTTGAACGGTAGGAGATATGCCGGTTTTGGCAATTCCATTAACAGGGTTTGCACTTACAGGATTTGCAGGCACAGGTGTAAACGCGGGTACGGTTGTTGCCGGTTGATTTACGATTACATTGCCCGCCGGTTTATTTAAAGCGCTATTTTTTGCAAGTACATTTGATTTATTTGCCGGGGTGTTGCCGGCGGGGTTCAGTTTTGTTGCCGAAGATTGGGTGTTATTGTTGCCTGCAAGGTTTGTTGCAGGTGATTGCTTAGTTGTTACAGGAGGCTGTACCGGGGTAACGTTTTGAACGTTGCTATCTGCAGTGTTGCTTTGCGGCAGCGCAGGTTTTACCGGTTTAGCCGAAAATGTTTGGCCATTATTATTAACATTATTTTTGTTCGATGCTATCCACAAGCCTATACTCAAAAACAACAACAGGACAGCAGCGGCGCTTGCCCACCATAGGTAAACCGGGCGGCGCTGTTTTTCCTGAACAGGGAACCTCTCCCTGAGCAGCAGCCAGCCTTCATCAGCAGTAGTGTCTTCGTAATTATCAAACACTTCCCTGATGCGGTCTCTTAAGTCGTTATCCAACTGGTCATCCATGGTTTTGTGCTTCTTTTCTTAATATACTTCTTAATCTTTCTTTCGCCCTGCTCAGGTAAACGCGCGATGAGCTTACCGGGATGCCGAGCGTTGTGGCTATTTCGTCATGGTCATAGCCGTCTATCTCATACATGTTAAAAATTGTTCGTTGTATAGCCGGGAGCTCAACCATCAGTTTTAAAATATCCTGTACATTTAAATTATCAACCGGCCCCATATTACTCCTGATGGGGGCGGCATTTTCCAATTCAACATTAAGCTGGAATTTAAGGTCTTTGCGCCGGCGGTCGATGGCCGTGTTAACCAAAATGGTGCGGAGCCAGGCTTTAAACGGCTTATCGATGTTGTAGCCGCCAATAGCGTTAAACACTTTTATAAAAGCGTCATTTACAGCTTCAAGGGCATCATCGCGGTTTAAACTGTAACGCAAACTTATACCCATAGCATAGCCATAGAACTGCTTATACAGCAATTCCTGATGTTTTAAGCTGCCTTTTTTGCATTGCCTTACGATCTCTTCTTCGGTAATGCGAGGGGGTGGATGCATTAAATGTACTTAGTTCCGCTAAATGTTGTTTTTAAAGCCTTTACGCAGCAAAAGCGTTAAATGATACAAAATAAAAAAAAATTCTGCCGGGATAATTTGCTGCTGTAATCAAAAAAAGCCGGTACCCTCAATGCAGGCACCGGCAACGTAATTAAAACAATAAAAGTAGTTAATTAGTTTTCTTCAAATTGTATTGAACCGTTAACGTATCGCCGTTGCTGTTTCTCTGCAATTGAAATACATTACCGTCATAATAATATTGGTAAACACCTTTAAGGTGAAATTTATTGACGCCCGGTACTACCGCCGATGAGTCATTAAACTGGATATAGTATCCGTTGTATACAAAGCCACCGTAGCTTGCCACGTGTTTCCTGGTGTCGGCAGCTACTTTGAATAATGATGCCGCAGTAAGTTTTAAAGCTATTGTATCGCGAACGGTATCATAGCCGGTACCGCTTGTTTTTTTAACCAGCGCACCAAATGTTCCGGTAAAATTGCCTTGCGGTTGGGCAACCGGAACAACCTCATTTTTGGGCGAGCAGGCTACGCCTAATGTTAACAGTAATGGCAGCAGGTAAAATAAATTACGTTTCATATAATCTTATCTCGTTATCAATTTTTAACCATTACGCATCTTTTTAATAAAACGATACACCAGTCAACAATATTTTTATAGTTTTTTTGCCTCGTCCCAAAAAACATCCATCTCGGCCAGGCTCATATCGTGCAGTTGTTTGCCGTTTTCCTGTGCCTTAAGCTCAAGGTACTGAAAGCGTTTGATGAATTTTTTGTTGGTTTTTTCGAGGGCGTTTTCCGGGTTGATATTGATAAAGCGGGCGTAATTGATCAGCGAAAACAGCAGGTCGCCAAATTCGGCTTCGGCCCTTTCATGGTCGATAGTGCTTTCATCTTCGGCATTGAATTCGTTTTTAAACTCCTGCATCTCTTCCTCAACTTTTGCCCAAACCTGGCTTTTCTCCTCCCAGTCAAACCCCACACCGCGCGCTTTTTCCTGTATGCGCAATGCTTTTACCAATGCCGGTAAGGAAGCCGGTACGCCACCCAAAACAGATTTGTTGCCCTCTTTAAGCTTGATCTGCTCCCAGTTACGTTTTACATCTTCTTCGTTCTGCACCTCCACATCGCCGTAAATATGCGGGTGGCGGTTGATGAGCTTATCACAAACGCTGTTCAAAACATCGGTAATGGTAAAGTCGTTGGTTTCGGAAGCTATTTTGGCATAAAAAACCAGGTGCAGCATAATATCGCCAATCTCCTTTTTTATTTCAGGCATATCGCCGCCTAAAATGGCATCGCTTAGCTCGTAGGTTTCTTCAATGGTGAGGTGGCGCAGGCTTTCAAGCGTTTGCTTTTTGTCCCATGGGCAATTGGCCCGCAGGTCGTCCATGATAATGAGCAGTCTGTCGAACGCGATGGAGGCGGTAGGGGCAGTTTCAGGGGCTTTTAAAGGCATAAATTATTTATAATGAATACTTATGTTGCAAAGGTATGATAACATCTTTAATGAAAACTTACTGTATCATTAATTTTAAGCTAACATTAATTAATTTTATTAGCCCATTGTTAATACCATCTGAAAGCACATTTTATCATGAAAAAAACTTACCTGTTTATCTTCCTTTTTGTTTCGATATTTAAAGTAAGCTATGCCCAGCAGCTGCCTGCCGGCGATGCGGCAAACAGCACCTTTAGCCAGCCACAGCCTTTCCTGTTCACCGTGAGCACACTTAACCCGCAAGGCCGCAATTGGAGTTTGCGGATATGGAGAGCGTACCGTTACACCGCTTGGGTTTGATGGTGTTGATCAAAATTTTTCGGCCAAGGGGTACCTGGGCAATAAGTTTACCCTGATGGCCATGCTGGGCACAGGTTTTAGTAATAACGGTGGCGTGCGTACCCTGCAGCAAGCCGAAGTATTACGTGATTTTATTGGCGGTACCCAGCCTATGGGCTTCAGGGCCGGGGCAAGCCTGGGTTTCAGAAGGGAGTTTAACAGCGATGCCGTAGCATTCAGCCGCATAACTGCAGCATATGAGGTATCAAAATGGAAGCTTGGCGCCAATCTTCGCTTTGAAAAAGCATTTGCAACCAGCCGCGATGGTTTGGATTTGATCACCAGCGTTGGGGTACACCGTCATATCTCGGGCCAGCTTTTTGGCGGCTTTGAAGCAGTAGGACAGGACCTGGAAGGTTTTTGGGAAGCTGATGAGGCCGAAGGTGGCGCCCGCTTGTTGATTGGCCCGTCGCTTAATTACGCCCCTGTAAATTCGCGGCTGGCGTTTTCACTTTGTGGCGGCCCAATTATTTATGCCACCCGCAGTGCGGCAACCCAGGGCCAGTTTGCTTACCGCGAATTGCCAACCACCAACGGTTTTACACTGAAATTTAACGTAGGCTTCCGGTTCTTGTAGGCAGAGATTTAAAGTTTTACTGCCCTGAGCATTTCGCGTTTGCCGGGTGCTCCGGGCGCTTTTTCAACTTTGAAGCCCCGGCTTTTGAGCATGCGTTTCAGGTTGCCGGTGATAGCATAGGTAACAAATACGCCGCCAGGTTTTAAAAAGCTGACGGTATGGCCGATAGCTTCTTCATCCCACATTTCGGGTTGATGGGCAGCGGCAAACGCGTCGAAATAGATAATATCAAACTGCTCGTCTGTTTTAAAATCCAGAAGCTTGTTGTGGGCGATATGCAACCGTGTAGTACTATCAATTTCAATTTTACTTGTTAATGCCGCAGGGTAATTGCTGTTGAATTGTTCCCATAGCAGTGCAGGGATGTATTGCTGATAACCGGTTTGCGCCATCATACCGGCATTTATAGGGTAGGCTTCGATACCGGTATAATTAAGCTGCATTTGCTTACCGGTACATGCATCGGCAGTTAATAAAAAATTTAGACCAGTGCCAAAGCCTACTTCAAGGATCCTTACTTCCTTAACATCGTCGTTCCGATCCAGGAAATATTGCAAGCCCGATTTAACAAACACATGCAGGCTCTCCTGCAATGCCCCATGGCGCGAGTGATAATGCTCGCCAACTTCGGCATTGTAAATAGTGTTTGAGCCGTCGGCGGTAGTGACTATGGTTAGTTGAGACATGAAACGCTTGTGTAAATGCTGTTATAAAAATCAAGTGTCATTGCGAGTATCCATCAGGAAAATCCTAAAAAAAACCGTGATGACGTATAAAATATCTTAGCGATAGTGCGCGGGGCTGCGTTAGTGATAGGAGCGGATACCGTCCGTTAGCCAACGGATTATGCCTGTGCAGTATGAGCACGGCCCGTTGGCTAACGGGAACGCCCATATTTATAAAATCACTCCAAAAAAACGCAATTGATAATCAACAAACTTACAATCACGTCATTATAAGCAACGAAGCAATCCCTAACTGTACGGAGAAATTCGCATGGCCGCTCTGCCAATCGGGGATTGCTTCGTTCCTCGCAATGACGGTTTTTTTTTAAGATTATCAGTGAACCTCTTTTATCATCTCCGTAACCACCTCGCCAAGATCATAAACGGGCACGGCATTTATTGCAGCCGAAACAATGCTTACGCCTGCGGCTGAACGGTAACCTGCCGCACAATGCACCACGATTGGTTTATCCGAAGGGATTTCGCCAACACGTTCGCGCAGTTCGGGCAGGGGGATGCTGATGGCATTTTTAAATACTTTGCCTGCGGCAACTTCGCCATGGTTACGTACATCAACTATAGTGTAATCATTTTCATTTGCCCTGAACGCATCTAAATTAAGATCCGGAGATACTTCATTAGTGTTTACAGGGGCTAACAATGCGCCTTTGATATTTTGTTCGTAGCCAATTTTGGCTGCTTTTTTAATCAGGATATCAAGCTTATCATCATTTTCGGCAATGAGATAAAACTGCTCATCGGGGCCAATCACAGAACCCAGCCAGGTTTCAAACTTTTCACCATCCTGCAGGTTGATGGCGCCATGCAGGTGGCCACTCCTGAACTGTGCTTTGGGGCGGGAATCAACAATTAAAATATCATCTTCCAAAACGCTGCCTTCATCAATACGTGGTACAGCTGTAATGCTGTCCTCAAAACCCGATATCCCATTTTTATTCAACTCCACATCGCGGCCAAAGTACTTGGGCATAAAAGGCTGATCGGTGGTGAGGGTTTTAACAAACTCCAGTTCGTCCATGAGTTGCAAAGCATAGTTTTCGCGCAGTTCGCGACCGATGGTGCTTTCCAGGTCGGGGCTCATGCTTTTACCGCATAATGAACCGGGGCCGTGCGCCGGGTACACCACTACGTTTTTGGGCAGGGTCATGAGTTTTTGCCGGGTACTCTGGAACATCTGGCGGGCGAGTTCCTCTTTTTTAGCGGTGATATTACCCACGTTCTCCCGTAAGTCCGGTCTGCCCACATCGCCAACAAACAGTGTATCGCCGGTAAAGATGGCTGTTTCGCGGCCTTCTTCATCTACCAGTAAAATACAGATAGAATCGGGCGAGTGGCCTGGGGTATTGATGGCTTTTAATTTGATATCGTTGAGCTGGATAACGTCGCCGTCATCAAAGGTTTCGTGCGGATATGCTGCACCGGTGAGTTTGCTGCAATAAATAACAGCGCCTGTGGTTTGGTGAATTTCCAGGTGCGAGCTTACAAAATCGGCATGCGGGTGGGTTTCAATAACCCCCACAATATCGGCATCATGCTGGGCCGCAAAGTCATAGTAAGGCTGCGGGTTACGGGCCGGGTCAATAACTATCATTTTGCCCGTGCGGATAACGGCATATGAACCGTGCGCCAGGCCTTTATCGTAAAATTGCTGAATGATCATATTTGCAGCAAAGATAATGCTTAGGCAATATGTTTTACTCGTGCAATGTTTGAGTGGTGTAAATATTGAGCGGTTTTGTGTGAATGTGTGAAGCGGGTCGTTAGTGCAGATCAGAAAACGATCAACAAAGAATCTTTACACTAATTTTTGGGAATTAATCGAATCACACCAATTTTGAATTGGGAGTTAATTGACATTCGTGTAATTCGATTAATTGTGATGAGTTTGAAAGGAATTCGTGTGGGAATTTTTCAGCATGCTTTAATTACTAAACTGCCTCAAATGATGGTCAACATGTTTGTATGCTAATTGGCCCATCTGCTTCCTGGTCATTTTTCCGAAAAACGAATGCTCAAAATCAGTTTTTGAAGTCTTGCCATATTCCTCAACAAGTTCAATCCATTGTTTTTTCTGAGCCGCTACGTCGCCGTTTTGTTCAGTTACTTTGCAATGCGGAACGGTAGGGGCATTCTTTCCTAACGGACTATCATCCCTGAGCATGCCGTTCAGCGCCACTTTGCCAAACAGGCGACCAATGAACGTGCGTTTATACGTTTTAATCCCCAGGTACATTTCTTCGGAAAGGGTGCAATGTTTCAACATTTGATAAACGTTCATTTTGCCCCATTGCGGTTTGCTGTTTTCATCAAGTAAGTTGATCCTGCTGATCAGGCCGTCGCGGGTTTCTTTATCAAATATTGTTTTCATTGTTTTAAAGGTTTATGACATAAAGCTACTGCGAAATTACAAACAGGCACAGGCGCTTTTGAGCCATAAGCAGGGAGGATTTATGCCAATATTTTATAAAACACAACAGGCCCGGTTCATCAATCGGGCCTGTTGCATCAAAAAAACAAAATTTTGCTTACCAGATCTTCGTCCTGTCTTCTGGTTTTTTATACATTTTATCGCCGGGTTTTACGTCAAACGCTTTGTACCACGCATTGATATTGGTTATAGGCGCATTGGCACGGAACCGCTCGGGCGAGTGCGGATCTGTCAGGATCCTTTGCGCTGCCGACTCGGGAGTTTGAGAAGCTCGCCATACCTGTGCCCATGATAAAAAGAAGCGCTGATCGGGCGTAAAGCCGTCAATAGTATTGGCCGACTGGCCCTGTTTGGTTTTGCTGAAAGCTTCATAAGCGATGTTCAAGCCGCCAAGGTCGGCCAGGTTTTCGCCAAGGGTAAGTTTGCCGTTTACATGCAGGGAATCAAGAACAGTGAAAGCATCGTACTGCTTTACAACCTGGTCGGCACGCGACTTGAATTTGTCGGCATCATCTTTTGTCCACCAGTCGCGTAGGGTGCCGTCGGCATCGTACTGGCGGCCCGAGTCGTCAAAACCGTGGGTCATTTCGTGACCTATCACAGCGCCAATACCGCCGTAATTAACAGCATCATCAGCATTAAAATCAAAGAAAGGGAACTGTAGTATCCCGGCAGGGAACACAATCTCGTTATTGGTGGGGTTGTAATAGGCGTTAACGGTTGGCGGTGTCATTCCCCAGCGGGTTTTATCAACCGGTTTGCCTAAACGTGTTACGTTAAAATTGTAACGCCATTTATTTAGCGCACGCAGGTTGCCAAAGTAATCATCGCGGTTAATTACCAGGCCATCGTATTTTTCCCAATGATCAGGATAGCCGATCTTTACCGTAAAGGCATTGAGCTTTTTAAGCGCGCGTTCTTTGGTTGCCGGGCTCATCCAGTCAAGGCGTTTAATCCGGTCGCCGAGGGTTTCTTTAAGGTTATTCACCAAATCAACCATGTATTGTTTAGCGGCAGGTGTAAAATATTTTTCAACAAAAAGCTGACCCAGTAATTCGCCGATGTTGCCGTCAACAAGGGCACTTGTACGCTCGGTACGTGGTGTCTGTACTTTTTGACCGCTTAGCACGGTGTTGTAGGCAAAGTTTGCGTTAACAAAGTCCGAACTTAACCCATTGGCCCCTCCTCTTAACATACTCCATTGCAGGTATACTCTCAATTTAGCAACCGGGGTAGCGGCAAATAAGGAGTCGGTAGTTCTGAAAAACGATGGTTGACCAACCAGGATGCTGTCCTGTCCGCCGGCATTAAGGGCCGGTAATATTTTTGACCATTTTAAGTGAGGGGTCTGCTTTTCAAAGTCGGCCACCAGGAACTTATTATAGGTAACATGCGGATCGCGCATGGCTACACGGCTCAACTGTGCTTTGGCCCAGGTATATTCCAGGTCATAAACTATAGCCGCATTTTTGGCTGCTTCATCGGGGCTGCTTCCGGTAAGGGTGAACAAGGTTACAGCGAACTTTTTCAAAGCCTCCTGGGCCTTTTTTGAACGCGGATCGTTTTTGAGGTAATAATCCCTGTCGGGCAGGGTGATGCCGCCCTGGCCAAGGTTTATGATGTATTTGTTTACATTCTTTTCGTCCTGATCCACTCCAAACCTGAAAATGGGCGAGTTTAACCCATTAACACGTTCATAAATCAGTTCATTAATAAAATCATCAAGGGTTTTTAACCGGCCAATGCGCTGCAGATCAGCTTTGAGAGGGTCGTAACCGCGTTTTTCGATGGTTAAACTATCCATTCCGCTGGCATACAGATCGCCAACGCGTTGTTTCAGGCTGCCTTTGGGCTGTGAAGCCGATATCCGGCTTACTTCGTTCAGCAGGCCGATCAGTTTATCTGTATTTTCCTGGCGGAGAATATTGAAGCTGCCCCAGCGGGCTTCTTTGGCCGGGATGCCGTTTTGTTTTAACCAGCTGCCATTGGCATATTCAAAAAAATCGTCGCCGGGCTTTACGCTCAGGTCCATGTTGGCGGGATCAATAAATTTTTTAGGAGGAGCAGCAGTTTTGTGCTTTGGCTTTACGGGTTTGGGGCCATCTACAGCGAAAACATTTACCGACATGCCAAGACCGGCAACCAGTAATAAATAGTTAAACTTTAATTTCATGTCAATACTTAAAAATTAAAGTTAACAAATAACAGGTATTAAGCAAAAATGGCCGGGGGCAGGCCGTTAGTGATTGAACCAGTTGATAATGGCGTCGAGCTTTGTTTTTTTCAAAATATCAAGCCAGAAACGGTGTAAGGGTATTGTTTTCATGACAATTTGAATGTTACATATATAATAACTGGTTAATTGTAAAAATATTGTGGGAGTGGAAAAGGGTTCATGGTTCATGGATCGTGGTTCATGGTTTGGTGGTGGTTTGTGGTTAGTTCGTAGATCATGGTTTACGGTTGGATTAGCGGAAAAAAAGGGGGCATAGCTTTGATGATGACAATGCGCGGGAACAAAAATCCGGTTAATCCATTAATCCGTTTAATCCAGGTTCAGACTTCCCTAATGCGGCCCGCGCACGGGCTCATCGTTAAATAACGGCTATTATCCAGCTATGAACCATGATCTATGAACTATCAACCATGAACCAAGCACAAAAAAATCCCTCAACCTTTGGCTATGAACCGCTAACTATCGTATTTTTGCGCGTTATGAGTATTGCTAAAACATATATCCCTAAAGAAACCGAAGAAAAATGGTACAGTTACTGGTTACAGCACGGCTTTTTTAAGTCGGTGCCCGACGAGCGTGAGCCTTACACTATAGTGATTCCGCCGCCAAATGTTACCGGGGTTTTGCACATGGGGCACATGCTTAACAATACTATTCAGGATGTGCTGGTTCGCCGCGCCCGTATGAAAGGCAAAAATGCCTGCTGGGTCCCCGGTACCGACCACGCCAGTATTGCCACCGAAGCCAAAGTTGTTGCCATGCTTAAAGAACGCGGCATCAGCAAAAAAGACCTTACCCGCGAAGAGTTTTTAACCTACGCCTGGGAGTGGAAGGAAAAATACGGCGGCATTATCCTGGAACAGCTTAAAAAATTAGGCGCCTCATGCGATTGGGACCGTACCAGGTTTACCATGGACGAGAGCCTTTCGGAAGCGGTTATTGATACGTTTATCCACTTGTATAAAAAAGGGCTGATCTACCGCGGTATCCGCATGATCAACTGGGACCCGCAGGGCAAAACCGCGGTAAGTGATGAGGAAGTTATTCGTAAAGAAGTTAACCAGAAGCTCTATTATATCCGCTATGCTGTTAAGTCGGAAAGTCTGGAAAGTCAGGAAAGTCCGGAAGTCGGAAAGTCGGAAAGTCCGGAAGTTGAAAAGTCAGAAAGTAACGAACTTTCGGACTCACGGACTTCCGGACTTGCGGACTTCTTAACCATCGCTACTACCCGCCCGGAAACCATTATGGCTGATGCTGCTATTTGTATCAACCCTAACGACGAGCGTTATCTGCACCTGCATGGTAAAAAGGTATACATCCCGCTGATCAACCGTGAGATCCCGGTGATACTGGATAACTACGTAACCATGGATTTTGGTACCGGCTGTTTGAAAGTTACTCCTGCGCATGATTTGAATGACTATGAACTGGGCCAGCGCCATAACCTGCCCGTTATCGATATCCTGAATGATGATGGTACGCTGAATGAAAAAGCACAGATATTGGTTGGTGAAGACCGTTTTGCTGCCCGTAAAAAGATAGCAGTACTGCTGGAAGAAGCCGGCGTACTGGAAAAAGTTGAAGAATATAAATCGCAGGTTGGTTTCAGTGAACGTACCAACGCGGTTATTGAGCCAAAACTATCTATGCAGTGGTTTTGCAAAATGGGCGAGATGGCTAAACCTGCTTTGGATTATGTATTGAACGGCGAGATCAAGCTGATCCCCGAAAAGTTTGTGAACACTTACCGCCATTGGATGGAGAATGTAAGGGACTGGAATATCAGCCGCCAGTTATGGTGGGGACAGCAGATCCCGGCATGGTACCTGCCAAACGGCGATTTTGTGATTGCTAAGAACAGGGAAGAGGCTTTTGAAGAAGCAAAAAATCTCAAATCTCAAATCTCAGATCTCAAATCTGAAGATTTAAGACAAGACGAAGACGTGGTTGATACCTGGTTTTCATCATGGTTATGGCCAATTTCGGTATTTGATGGCTTTAAAGACCCTAACAATGCCGATATCAACTATTACTACCCAACTAACGACCTGGTTACCGCGCCGGAGATCTTGTTTTTCTGGGTTGCCAGGATGATCATGGCCGGTCATGAGTTCAGGGGCGAAGTACCGTTCCGGAACGTGTACCTAACCGGTATCGTAAGGGATAAACAGGGCCGCAAAATGTCAAAATCATTAGGCAACTCGCCCGATCCGCTTGACCTGATCGAGACTTACGGCGCCGATGGCGTACGTGTAGGTATGCTGCTATGCTCACCTGCCGGTAACGACTTAATGTTTGATGAAAGCTACTGCAAACAGGGCAGCGGTTTTGCCAACAAAGTATGGAACGCGTTTAAACTGGTAAAAGGCTGGGAGGTTGATGAAAACCTGGCTAATCCTAACGCCGTAGCCATTGAATGGTTTGGCAGCAGGTTTAACCAGGCCCTGACCGAAATTGAAGCCAACTTTGCCCAGTACCGTTTATCAGAGGCCCTGATGGATACCTATAAGCTGGTATGGGATGATTTTTGCGCATGGTACCTGGAAATGATCAAGCCTGCTTATCAGCACCCTATTGATCAGGCTACTTATACGGCTACTATTCAATTCTTCGGGAATATTTTGAAGGTATTGCACCCTTTTATGCCTTTTCTTACCGAAGAATTATGGCATGATGAGCTGTTTGGTGAACGTACTGAAACAGACTGCTGTATTGTAGCGCAATTGCCCGCTATTGGGGAAATAAATTCACGCTTATTGAATGAAACAGAGCTTGTTAAGGATGTTGTAACCAACATCAGGAATACCCGCAAAACAAAACAAATTTCTGACAAAGAACCGCTTGAGTTGTTTGTTAAATCAAATTCAGGGATCAATTACGGCCAGTACGAAGCTATCATTGCAAGGCTTGCCAACATCAGTAAGTTTGAATCCGTAGCCGATAAAATTGAAGGGGCTATTAATTTCTTAGCCTCAACAGATGAGTTTTATATTCCTTTCAGCGAAGAAATTGACCCGGTTGCCGAGTGTGCGCGATTAAAAAAAGAGCAGGAATACCTGCTGGGTTTCCTGAAATCGGTTAATGCCAAATTGGGTAACGAACGCTTTATGGCCAATGCAAAACCCGAAGTTATTGAGGTGGAGCAAAAGAAAAAGGCCGATGCCGAAGCCAAATTAACGATCATTGAAGAAAACTTAGCAGCTTTGGCTTGCTAATTGCAGAACTTACAGGCTTTGCGTAACAAGCTACCATACAGTATTTTGATTGCTGTGTGGCAGCTTGTTCAATTGCAGGGCCAATGTTAAGTTCTGAATATGAGTAATAAAGTAAGTTTTTTTAACTTATCAATTTATAAGATTTTGTCGAAGGAGCAATCGTTCCTTGACCAGGCCCGGATTCGTTTATTGTATTATGGGTTCTTCCTTATTTTTGTTGCCCTTGGGGCGCTTTACCTGAACGTTTATTTCCAAAACCAAAAAATGCTTGCCTATACCGCCCTGTTTTTGATGGGAGCGATAGTAGTGTTATTTAAGTATTTAACCTGGCGGCCCGACTGGCGCGGCGCAGCGCATGCCCTGCTTATTGTGGGTACCCTTGTTAATACCAGCCTGGTTTATGCCTCTATGCAAACGGTAAATATCATTACCGTGCAGGTAATTATTATTGTCATCGTATTCAGCTATTATATGCTTGGCCAGCAATGGGGGCTCATGTACTCGTTGCTTAATACGGTACCGGTTTTGGTATTTATGATCATTGAGTACAACAGCGGGTACATTATTAGTATAAAACCTAATAAAATTGACCAGTCTACCATCATCATCAGCCTGTTTGCCAATTTTATACTGCTCATTTTTATCCATAGTCATTTTTATACTGCCTTCTTAAAAAATATCAAGCACCTTAAAGATAGCAGCAGGGAGCAGGCCAGGCTTTACAATAAGATGGAAACGGCTATTGAAAAGGCAGAAAAATCGGCCCAGGCCAAATCGGAGTTCCTGTCAACCATGTCGCACGAAATCCGTACGCCGTTAAATGCGGTTATAGGGATGAGTAATTTGCTGATGATGAGCAGCCCGCGGCCCGACCAGCGGGAGAACCTCGAAATTCTTAAGTTTTCGGCCAATAACCTGTTAGCCATTGTCAATGACGTGCTTGATTTCAGCAAAATTGAATCGGGGAAAGTGGTGTTTGAAAACATCCGCTTTAACCTTATTGAGCTGATGCATAATATTTGCGGCGGGCAAATACTGAAGGCCGAAGAGAAAGGACTGCTTTTTAAGCTTGATGTTGATAGCTCGCTGAAAGACAAAGTGCTTTTTGGCGACCCTACCCGCATTACCCAGATCATTTTTAACCTGGTGAGCAACGCTATAAAATTTACGCCGCAGGGAAACATATGGGTGAGGGTTACTTGTGTGGAAGACAGGCATAATACCGTTACCGTAAATTTTTCGGTAAGGGATACAGGCATCGGTATCGAAAAAGAGAACCTTGAAAATATATTTGAGCCATTTACGCAGGAGTCATTGGCTACTACCCGCGAGTATGGCGGCACCGGGCTTGGCCTGGCCATAGTTAAGCGTTTGCTCGAGCTGCAGGAACTGCAAATGACCGTTAACAGCAGAATGGGACAAGGATCAGAGTTTTCTTTTCATATGGAATTTCCTGTATCAACAGAAGTATTGCCCGTAGTAGTGGCTGCGCCGGAAGCTAAACAATCGGCAAAAAACCCGCTGGCCTGTTTGCGTGTGCTTATTGCCGAAGATAATATGGTTAATGTGATGCTGATGAAGAAATTGCTGAGCAAGTGGAATATAAACCCAACCATTGCCGAAAATGGCGAACGGGCAGTTGAGTTTATGCAATATGGCAATTTTGACATTGTATTAATGGACCTCCAGATGCCGGTGATGAACGGTTTTGATGCATCTAAAGAGATCCGTAAAATGGCCGATCCTAAAAAATCGGGCATACCCATCATAGCACTTACTGCTTCCGCACTTTTTGATATCAAAGAACAGGTATACGAGGCCGGCATGAACGACTATGTATCCAAGCCATTTAAACCGGATGAGCTGCTGGAGAAGCTTAGTAATTATACTTTGAATAAGGTGTAAGCCCCACCCAAACCCTCCCCGGAAGGGAGGGCTTTAAAAACAACGCCATCGTTGGTGTTGTCACTATAAATGTTCGGAAGAAATAAAAAAGCGTAGGGATGTGCGATTCCCTCCCCTGGGAGCTACTGTGTGTACACATCTTTTAAATTCTATCAATAATTGAAAAAAATGTCATTTCGAACGAACCTGGTGGGAGAATTCGCGCGCAGGGGGGTGAGGAGAAATCTTCTACGCCCTGCTTTTATAAGTATGATTGTAGAGCCTGATGTAGAAGATTTCTCTTTCGCCCCACTTCTTAGCCCGCCCCTGCTCAATCGAAATGACATTTTCTTTTATTTAAAAGATGTGTACACACTGTAGCCCCAGGGAGGGTGTAGGGAGGGGTTTCATCGACAGGCTTATTCGCTTGCAATGGCGTATAAACCCCTCCCTGCCACTACGCAATCCAGCCGCGCCCCTCCCAGGGGAGGGAATTAAGAATCTTCCGAACACTTATGGTGTTGTCACTAACAATCCCTAATACTCTTTTAATCACGTTATTTCATATTACTATATTAAGCTTTTTGGTTGCTTACGTAACGCCGTAACGCGTGGAGTAGGTGGTGTAAGCTCCACCCAAGCCCTCCCTTCCGGGGAGGGCTTCAAAAACTAACAACAAAAAAGTCTCCCCTACCGGGGGAGATTAGAGGGGGCTCTTATTCAATTTATCCCCCTCCTTAATTACAGCCTGGTTCACTTCCCGTACCCTTTCTATCTCCATTTTTTCAACAGCCCTGTCGTAGGTTAAAACGCCGTTTACTTCGTGTTCAACATCGGTGGTTTGGGTATATATGGCAACACTTAATCCTTTATATTTCATAAGCTGCTCTACTTCATCAAGTAAAAAAACGTAACGGTCGGTAAGCCTGGCTTTGGTTGGTTCGTAATCGTAGGCATTATTGTGAACCGGCCACATATGCCCGCGAACAAACAGGCCAACGCCCCCAAATTCGCCCAGCGAGGCGGCCCGGCGGCCATCCGGAACAGAGGCACCGTACGGGCCAACATAAATATGTGTATCCACATAATCGCCATTGCCCGGATCGCCGTAAGGTTTTTGGTAGCTGGGGTTATTGTTAAAGCCCGAGTTGCCGTTAACCAATCGCGACGGATCATATTGTTTAACCCAATTGGTGATACTGTTCACATCAAAGGCGCCCCAGTTTTCATTAAAGGGTACCCATGTAATAATGGAAGGCGAGTTATAATGATCGTCAATAATGGCTTTTAATTCCTTCCGGTAAACCTTCCTGTTTTTGGTAGTATCTTCATTCTGATACCATATGGCCGGCATATCCTGCCAAACCAATAGCCCCATTTTATCGGCCCAGTAATAAAAACGCTGCGGCTCGGTTTTCATGTGTTTACGGATCAGGTTGTAGCCGGCCTTTTTGGTGTATTGTATATCAAACTTAAGGGCTTCTTCTGTAGGCGCGGTTAAAACTCCGTCGGGCCAGTAGCCTTGGTCAAGCAAGCCGAGCTGCATGATGAATTTGCCATTTATGAGCGGCCTGATCACGCCATTAAGCTTACCCAGTTTAATATCGCGCATACCGAAATAGCTTTTAACCTCGTCTGCTTCGCCGCCGTCGGCATTGTAAAGCGTAAGTTTCAGGTCGTACAAAAACGGAAAATCGGGCGACCATAAAACAGGGTTGTCAATTGGCATATAGAAATACGAGCCGCCTGTTGCGCTAACCTGCGAAACTTCTTTGCCATTGTTTAAGGCAACTGCCCTGATCTTGCCCGTACCAGTACTATTAACAAATACTTTTAAGCGTTTGCCTTCAACGTCGGGCAAGAGGCGGATGTTTTTAATATATGATTCATTTACGGGTTCCAGCCAAACGGTTTGCCAGATGCCCGACGAAAAGGTATAGTCGCCGCGCGGGCCGTTTTTGCCCGATGGTGTTTTGCCATCATTTGGGTCATGAGCGGCAACAATAAGGGTATTACTGCCTTTGTTAAGATATGAGGTAATGTCAAAGCTGAATGAATCGTACCCGCCCGAGTGCGAACCTGCTTTTTTACCATTCACAAAAACGGTGGCGTCATGATCTACTGCCCCAAAATGAATAATAACGTGTTTGTTTTGCCATTTTTCGGGCACTTCAAAGTTTCGGCGGTACCACATATTAATCTCCTGTTTACGCTGTACACCGGATAATACCGATTCAGGGCAATAAGGCACAAGTATTTTATCCGGCTTGTCATCAAAAGATGCCGGCGTTTGAGGATTCAAAGCATTAGGGGCGGCTTTACCGCCACGGTAATCCCAATGTCCGTTAAGGCAGAGCCAGTCGTTGCGTTGCAACTGAGGGCGGGGGTATTCAGACAACGGGATTTCAGCTTGTAGGGCGGTATTTGTCCATTGAGTAGGGAGTTTAGCTTCCTGGGCAGATGCTATACAACTGACAGCTATCAGTACTGAAGCCAATACAATTGCTTTGCTGTAAATTTTCATAGTAAGGATGTTATAATTGATGAGGTTATGAACGCCAAAATAGGGATTAGATAACTGTAATCATAACATTTTATTGAGGATAAATTAATGCAGCCCTTTAATTAAAGGGCTATTCCAAAAAGCGTCATTGCGAGGTACGAAGCAATCCCCGATTAGCAGGGCAGCTATGCAAGTTTCCCTGTACAGTTAGGGATTGCTTCGTACCTCGCAATGACGATTCCATATATTTTGCGCTAACCCTTAACATACCCCGGCAACTCCTCAATAAACTGGTAAGTACATTTTTCATGATCAATGGTACAATAATAATGCTGCAGGCCATTGCTTACCGCCAGCAATGGAACCTTATGCACCATGTTATACCGGGCAATCTGGTCGAAGGTTTTTTGATCGATAGTTACCGATGGGGCTTTGCACTCAATCATTAAAATGCGTTCGCCGCTGGAGTTAAAAACTACAATGTCGGTACGTTTTTGCAGCGTATTGAGCTTAAGGCCGCCTTCCAGCTTAATTAATGAGCGGGGGTAGCTTTTTTGTTTGATAAGGTATTGTACAAAATGCTGGCGTACCCACTCTTCGGGCGTAATGATGATGGTTTTCTTACGGATCTCGTCAAAAAGGGTCAGTGTGCCGTTATCGTCGCTTATTTTAAAAGGGTAGGGTGGGAGGTTAAGCGGTTGGAGCATTTTTCAATTAGGAGTAAACAATAAGTAATGTCATTAACAAAGAACATTGGCCCGCTCAATTGCCGCGGGAGGGCTGTTACTTTTGTCTTGATACAAAAGTAACCAAAAACTGAGCGTAGCGGACTCATGAGTACCGATAAAACAAAAATAATCTGCGAATAAATCAAGTCAGCAGAGAGGTTTCTTTGCCGCACAGGCCCCGCTGCAAAACAGGCAGAACCGCGGCTGCTAAATTTTGCCCGACCTTTACACCTCCCCTGCGACAAAATTCGCTGATGCCTTTACCATCGCACAAGGCCATCATTGTTCTGCCTGTTTTCGCCCGAAACTTTTCTGCTGACAAAAAATAGGATGATTTCCGACACCTTATTTCCCTAAATAAAAATACATTCCACTTTTGACTTTCGACTTAGTACTTTTGACTGCGAAATATGACTGCTGCCGAGATATTAAAGGACCTTAAGAACCGTAAGTTTAAACCACTGTACCTGCTGCATGGTGAGGAACCTTATTTTATCGACCTGGTAAGCAACTACGTTGAGCACCATGTATTGCCCGAACATGAACGCGGCTTTAACCAAACCGTAGTTTATGGCAAGGATACCGACATCATGACCGTGCTCAACGCTGCCAAGCGTTACCCCATGATGGCCGATTATCAGGTGGTGCTGGTAAAAGAGGCACAGGACATGAAATGGGGAAAGGACGATGATAATAAAAAAAGCATCGACCCGGTATTGAGTTATCTCGAAAATCCCCTGCCAAGCACCATCCTTGTTTTTTGCTACAAGTACGGCAAGTTTGATAAGCGCAAGAAAACCTATAAGGCCATTGAAAAGAATGGGCTTATCTTTGAGTCGGCTACGTTGTATGACAATAAGGTGCCGGCCTGGATTGAGGGGTTTGTAAGCGATAAAGGCTATAAAATGAACCAGCAGGGATCGGCCATGATTGCCGAGTACCTGGGTAACGATCTGTCCAAAATAGCCAATGAGCTCGAAAAACTGATGCTGAATGTTAGCTCCGGGCAGGAGATTACCCTGAAGCATATCCAGGATAATATTGGTATCAGTAAGGAGTACAATGTATTTGAACTGCAAACGGCGCTTACTAAAAAAGATGCTTACAAGGTAAACCAGATCATCAATTACTTTGAAGCCAATCCCAAATCAAACCCTATTGTTTTGGTGCTGGGCAACCTGAACAACTTTTTTAGCAAGGTGCTGGTGTACCATTATGTGAAGGATAAGACCCCGCAAAACCTCGCCCGTGAAATGGGTGTTAATCCTTATTTTATAAAAGATTATGAGCAGGCCGCCCGCAACTACCCGCTCGGTAAAGTTTTCCAGGTGATCAGTTACCTGCGCGAGTATGATCTGAAAAGCAAAGGTGTTGAATCAAATGCCCCGCATGGGGAGCTGATGAAAGAGCTGATGTTTAAGATCTTGCATTGATATTACTTTCACCTTAACTGTTATGACCCTATCCTCCCAATCAAAAGCCAATATAGCATCCGGCATGATCCGCGTATCGGCGGTTTTGTACCTGGTTTATTATTATTTGAACGGGGGAAGGTCGGCTTCTTTTCAAATCGCTTTAGCTACCTGCATTGCGCTGGGTATTTTACTTTTACTGGCTTTTTTTATCAGACGGGGTTATAAATGGGCAAAATGGCTGTTATTAGGCTTACTAATCTTAACCATAACACCTGATGTTATAAATCTGCCCGCAACTTTTAAGGCAAACATATATGCGGGCTGCATCGCTGTCATAATCGACCTGCTGCAAATAGGTTCCCTTGTTTTGCTTTTCATGCCGGATAAAGAGAAGCCTGTTGCTAAAGAAATTTAAAAAAGCGCTCCAGGATCATTTCTAATAAGTTAAATAATGTAACATTTTTGTTAAGTGTAGCGTTGGTTAGTGTTTGACCGTATACATACGGTTATTTATTAAAACTTCATTTTTAGCCGGTATAGGCCGATTTTTAGCCTGACTTTCTACCTCCCTGGTTTACATGTAATTGATTATTTACAATGTAACAAAATTCATCAGCCGATTAATTTCCTAAGTTCACTTATCCTAAGCAATATGTTAAGCTGATCAATAAGGCATACTAAATAAAAAATTAAGGCATGATACTTTTATTTTGCGGATTATCAGGTGCGGGAAAAACTACTTTGGCAAAAAGTGTAGCCGCCGAATTAACAAGCCTGGGTATTAAAATTGAAATCATTGACGGTGATGAGTACCGCGCAGCACTTTGCCGCGACCTGGGCTTTAGTAAAGAAGACCGGAACGAAAACATTCGCCGCCTCGGGTTTGTAGCCAGCCGCTTCAGCGCGCAGGGTATTGTTACCATTGTGAGCGCCATAAATCCATATGATGATATCAGGCAGGAACTTGCCGAAAAATATAACCATGTAAGCATTATTCATATTGATTGCCCCGTGAAAAAGTTGATAAGCCGCGATACCAAAGGCTTGTACAAAAGGGCGCTGCTGCCCGATGGGCATCCTGATAAACTAACTAACCTGACAGGTGTTAACGATAGGTTTGATGTACCTGTTAAGCCCGACCTGTATATTGATACCTGCAATTATACCATACAACAAAGTACCTCTTCACTGCTTTATTATATTATAAATAACCTGCATCCTGTTAAGCAGACTAATAAGATACCAAGCTATTCCTGACAAAAAAGGAGCTTATAAAGATTTATGCAAAAAAGAGTACTGATCATTACCGGGATGCACCGTTCCGGAACCTCGCTTATTACCCAATGGTTAAGCAAATGCGGCCTGCAAACAGGCGAAAAACTGGTGCCCGGCGGGCACGGCAATGTTGAAGGGCATTTTGAGGATATCGAATTTTTAAAAATGCACGAAGAGATCCTGGCCGGTCATAACCTGCCAACAACGGGGCTTACGGTTGAGCATGTGGCGCAGTTTACCTTGTACGAAAAGGAAAAGCTTAAAAGCATCATTAAAGTTAAACAACAGTTGTACGACCAATGGGGCTGGAAGGACCCGCGGACCTGCCTGTTCCTGGATGTATATAAAGAACTGCTGCCCGATGCCTGCTACCTGGTTATCCTGCGCGATTATCAGTCGGTAGTGAGCTCACTTTTGCGGCGCGAATTTAAATGGGTGGAAGACAGATACATGGCGCGTAAATATTTTTCAAGGCTGGTATGGATGAAATTCAGACGGTCGCGCCGCATGGCGCAGTTTTATAATGAATACGCTACCGAATACTTAAAAGTTTGGATAGCTTATAACCGGGACATTCTGAAAGGTATTGAAACACTGCCCCGGAATGCTTTTGTAGTTATTAATTATTCGATGCTGAAAGACGAGGATGAACAGGTTTTTGAATACATGAAAAGCAAGTGGAACCTGGCATTAAAGTACTCAAGATTTAAGGACATTTTTAAAGAAAACCTTATCGGTCCCGATGTCGCTTTTGAGCAGTACATCAAAGATAAATCCCTCATTACGCAGGCCGTAAAATTACAGGCTGAGCTTAAAGAATATATGCTGACTGATTAGTATCTAAAGTTTTTTTCGGTTTATTATACATTGTTGCGAAAGAAGTAAACAGATATCTGTGCAATAAAGTGTAAAAGCAGCTCAATTTGTGATACAATCGTTATTAGGGTTTGATAATCAGCTAATTATTTCTTCAAATTCGTTTTACTCAATGGCTTAAGTACCCCCCCTGTTACGGTGCTGATTTAGCCATTGTAAAACGAAGGAGGAGGATATGAAAGCTAAGTTTTTTTGCTACTTGCCCTACAGAGTAGTTACGGGGCTTTTGATTATCATGTGTTTACATTCGCCGGGTTTTTCGCAGGCGGGGAAAGTTGGGTCGCTGGCCTATTTAAGGGCCCGCAACGGGATTGGCGGATTTAATTTAGGCGGTTTATTAACCGGCGAGCAGGAGCAGGGTTTAACTTACATTGATGGTGAAGGCAGCAAGCCTGACGCTGATAGCTGTGTTACCTATGAATATCACTCTGACAAGCAACTGGAACTGGAAGGTGGGTTAATAGCAAGCCATATATGTGTACGTACCTGGCAAAATAAAATTGTAAATATTTATGTTTTCTTTAACCGCAACCAGGGATACAAAATGCTCAGTAAATTTTTGCACTGGTACGGTACCTTCACTGCAAAACCCGATGATTACCAGGACGTTTACCTGTGGGATTCGCGCACGGTAAAACTCATGCTGAGTTATCACCCCGATGACGACCAGGGAATAGCTGTTTATACCTCTGTTCCCTTAACAAACGCTATCAATGCGCAGAACGCTAAAAGGTTAACCCAGTTGTTGACCAGTAATGAATAAGTAATGGGTTTATTAACCCCTACATTACCACTCCACCCCGTAATTTCAATGTAACAATGCCCTGTATGTCCATAGGGCATTTTAGTTTGTGCTCCCTTTTTTACATTTTTACGCTACAAAAAAATTATACCGTACAAATGCAACATTGGTTAGTAAAAAGTGAGCCCTTTAAATATAGCTGGGAAAAATTTAATAAGGATGGTCGTACCTTTTGGGATGGCGTGCGCAATTACCAGGCACGCAATAACCTCAGGGAAATGAAGGAAGGCGATCTGGTTTTATTTTACCACAGCAACGAAGGAAAAGAGATTGTAGGTATAGCCAAAGTAGTGAAGGAAGCCTACCAGGACCCCACAACCGATGATACCAATTGGGTAGTTGTTGACCTGGCCCCGGTTGAAGCCCTGAAAACCCCGGTAACCCTTGAGCAGATCAAAGCCGACCCTAAATTACAGGATATAGGACTGGTAAGGCAGGGGCGTTTATCGGTGATGGGTGTAAAGCGCGAAGAGTTTGATTATATCTTAGCGCTGGGCAGTAAATGAAATGGATAAGCGCCCGCCCGAGCCATTTTATTAAACCGGTATTAACTGCTGCTTTATTTGCACTGCCCGGGCTGGTGAAGGCACAGGATGTTTTTCAAGGTTTTCCTGATCTATTTACTGTTCCTGAAAGCTACGTTGTAAAGCATGTTAAGCAAGCACCGGTAATTGATGGCGATGTGGAAGATGCTGTATGGCAGCAGGCCAAATGGACTAAAGATTTCCAGGATATTGAAGGCCGCCTTAAACCACAGCCGCCGCTGCAAACCAACGTTAAAATGCTTTGGGGTGATAGCTGCCTGTATGTAGCAGCCCGGATCAGAGATCCACATGTTTGGGCTACGCTTAAACATCATGATGATATTGTTTACCGCGACAATGACTTTGAGTTGTTTATCGATCCCACTAACAGCACGCATAAATATTTTGAAATTGAGGTGAATGCCCTCAACACCATTTTCGATTTGTTTTTAACCAGGCCTTATCGTAATAACGGGGCTGCTGTAACCGGTTGGGATACGCATGGGTTACGGTCGGCGGTAAAAGTTCAGGGCACGCTAAATGATCCTTCGGATACTGATCAAGGCTGGACGGTTGAAATGGCTATTCCATTTAAAGCCATAGCCGGCGGCTTTAACCGGGCTGTGATAAAAGATGGCACCACGTGGCGTATCAATTTTTCGCGGGTGCAGTATGATACTAAAGTGCAGAACGGCAAATATGTAAAGCTGCAGGATAATGCCGGGCATGGTTTGCCGGAGCATAACTGGGTATGGAGCAACCAGGGACTTATCAACATGCATTACCCCGAACGCTGGGGCTATCTGCTGTTTAGCGATCATGAGTTTGATGAGGCTGCGTTTAAAATGCCTTATGCCGAAGAGCAAAAGAAATACCTGTGGCTGGTTTATTACAAGCAAAAGCAGTGGTTTAAAGATCATCATGAGTACCTCACCTCGTTAAACAAATTAGGTATTGAAAATAAGGTAACAGTTGCAGGCCATGCTAACGAACTTAAGCTCGAAGCAACCGCTCATCAGTTTATAACTTATATTAGTGATACTAAAACCAATGCCACCTATACCATTGACCAGGATGGCCTGGTGCAGCAACAGATAATCCCTAAACTCCATGAATAAGCGCGAATTTTTAAAGGCCGGTTTACTGGCCGGCGTGGCTGCCCAGTTGCCCTTAGTAAGCAATGCCGCTGTTGAAGCTGCCAAAAGCAGCAAGAAAAAGGCCATGAAAAACTGGGTATGGATCAACCCTAACCAGAAAGATACTGATGACGAGCTGGCCACCCGTTACGCTTCCTACAAAGCATCGGGTATAACCGGCATATTTTTCGAGAACGACAGCGAGCGCCATTTCCGCGCTGCCAAAGCTAAAGGCCTGGAAGCCCACCGCTGGATCTGGACTTTTAACCGTGCCGAGCTGGTAAACGAAAAGCCCGAATGGTACAGCAAAAACCGTAAAGGCGAATCATGTGCCGATCATCCGCCTTATGTGCAGTATTACCGCTGGCTTTGCCCGTCGCGCCCTGAAGTGCAGGAGTATTTAACCAAAACTGTCGATGATATTTTAGCCAAAGATTATATCGATGGTATCCATCTGGATTACGTACGTTACTGCGATGTTGTATTACCGGTAAACCTTTGGGATAAATATAAAATTGAGCAAACCAAAGAGCTGCCCGAATATGACTTTTGCTACTGCGATGTTTGCAAAGCCAAATTCAAAGAAGAATATAACCAGGATCTTGACCAGATCCAATACCCCGAAGCCAGCCTTTCGTGGCGCTTGTTCAGGTACAACAATATTACCCGGGTGGTTAACGGTATCTCGACCGTGGCCCACCAGCATAAAAAACAAATAACTGCAGCCGTATTCCCAACACCCGAAGTAGCCCGCCGTAACGTAAGGCAGGACTGGACAAACTGGAACATGGATGGCATCTGCCCCATGATATACCACGGTTTTTATAAAGAAGGCGTAAGCTGGATAGGCAATGCCGTAGCCGAAGGCGTTCATTTCCTGGCCGGAAGGTTCCCGCTGTATGCAGGCTTGTATTTATCTGATTTTAAAAGCGACGACGAAATTCGCCTCGGCATCCAGGTGGCGTTGAAAAATGGGGCTATGGGTGTGTCTTTCTTCGGTAATGTGAGGCCGGAAGTGCTGGCGATACTGAAGGATGAAGTAGCGGCTTTTAAGGCATAAAATACCCCATTGTTTCTCACACCGTCATTGTGAGGCATGAAGCAATCCCCGATCAGCAGAGCCGCTCTGTATAGTTTATTTCTTGCGCTCGTTTGTAACGAGTGCTTAACGTGGGTTTACGTTTGTAACGTAAACTATCGCTACCACAAGCGTCCTCGCTTGTGGCCATCATGCTAAGCTATGCAAGCGTCTCATTGAGCTGCTGACCAAACGCGGGCCACAAGCCGGGAGGCTTGCGGCCAATGTCATTAAGTTAAGTTGGTTTTAGATTGCATCTTTTTGATTTTTAGTTACTTTAGGTCTGATCCTGGCTCTGTATTTACCGGCATGTCTTGGGAACGTTCGATTATTTCTCACCGGGATAGTATGTTTAATAAACAAAGCTTCTAATTCCTGAAATACAGATTCTAAAGGGGCTTGTTTACAAAGCAATTCTAATATCCTGTTTTTTAAGAACCCATAAGAGAGGTTTGTATTTACCTTGTAATCGTATTTTTTGGCTTCATTTTGTATAGACAATTCCGGTTCCAGATCATTTACAATAACCGATTGAAGATTGCTGATAAAAATGGCACAATAAAAATCCTGCAATATGCTCGCTTGTGAGTAACCTGTGAAGTGTTCGACCTTAAGTTTGTTCTTTAATTCATCATAAAAGGTCTCAACTCCCCATCGCATGAAATATAGCTTTTTAAACAGTTTAGCAGGGTATTTAGTACTATCCAACAAAGTTGTTATCAGTACCTCTACTTCTCCGCTCGGAAGGTCAACCCTTAATAAACGCACTTTTAACGGAGTATTTTTATCATAATCCTTATCTTTTAGTGAATGACTTTCTGAGGGATATATTTCCGTAACTACAGATTTCTTACCGCCGGCTACAAAGGTAGTAGCGAACGAAAAATTCGCTACTGTTACCCGTATCAAACAATCAGCCCCCAATTTAACATGCTCATGTATAAAATCGTAAGAAGGGTATCCTCTGTCATATATGATCAGGTCTTTCTTTTTCCATTTTTGGTTATGCCTTAGCGCGAGTTCCCTTTCCCCTTTATTCAAACCATCTAAAGCTGCATCTAAGACTAAGCCATTTAAAACATCGTATAAAACAGATGCTCTTGCTTGTACAACTTCCACTGTGGACTGATTTTTCATTACGCCATAGCACTTTTTTAATTCGGCAGTATAAGGTAAAGTAAGTTTGGTGCTATCAACAACCAGTATCCTAATACCATTTAAATAGTTTGCCGTCTCGTTGTCTGTCGTGTAAAAGTTCTCAATAATCACATTTGAAAGGTGACTGAAAACGGCTGGATCGATCTTTTTCCGGTTCTGAATAAAAGCGCTTGAGGTAAAAGAGCGGGCATTGCCAAAAGAAAAATGCTCATTCAAATAACGTACGAAGCCATCTATTTCAATGGCAAGGCTTCTTCTTAATAAATTGAACATAAATAGCAAAGTTGAACTAAAAGGCTGCTTTCTGTTCCTGGTAAAGTCTTGTTCATTCATCTTAAACTTCAGAGCAAGCTCCTTGCTGAAAATTGTCTCCCTCAATTTTTCTATGATTAAAAATGAGGTTTTTTTTGCACTTTAACTAATTGATTATGAATTAAATATAGGAAAAATAATCAATTAAATAAAGATAAATAACTGATTATTAGTAACTTATTCGCTAACTTAATGACATTGGGCTTGCGGCAGCGGGGGAGGCCGGAAGTGCTGGCGATACTGAAGGATGAAGTAGCGGCTTTTAAGGCATAAAATATCCCCATTGTTTCTCACACCGTCATTGCGAGGCACGAAGCAATCCCCGATCAGCAGAGTCGCTCTGTATAGTCCGCGATTGCTTCGTGCCTCGCAATGACGTGGTTTTCATGTCTCCTCAGGGTCTCTCGCAGAGGACCCTGAGGTTCACCACATTCTAAACATCTGCCAGGATATTCAGAATAGTGAATCCGCATAGCGTATGCCTCAGAGTCCTCTGCGAGAGACCCTGAGGGGACGTTAACTTTTTAGTTTTTAACACCCCCTGCACCCCCCTTTTCCAACAATAACTATTTCTATTATTTTTCTCTTGTTAGACCAAAGGAAATGACATTTTTTTTGATTGGTGCAATCAAGGCAAAAAACCTTTCGCCTTTAACCTTTTCCCTTTCGCCTCAAATCAACCGCCTCAAAAGCTTATCCCCGCATTTTGTCCAATAGATCACTTAGCGTTGCTGCTTCATCTTCGGTGAGGTTATTGCTTAGGATCTCCTTAGTTTTAAACTCGGCATCCATTTTTGAAAGGGTTGCAAGGCCTTCTTCGCTGATGCGGATATCCACGGCGCGCCTGTCTTTATTATTGGTGCAGCGTGACACCAGGCCTTTTTGAACAAGGCGGTCAACAATGCGCGATGCATCCGACATTTTATCAATCATCCTTTCCTTCAGCAAATTTATGGTAGCTGGTTTTGGATATTGGCCGCGCAGGATGCGCAGTATATTGAACTGCTGCTGGGTAATATTATGTTTTTCAAAATGGCAACGAAAATAATTAGCCAGCCAACCTTGCGTGTATGCCACGTTAATGGCTACTTTGTGGTAGTTGTCTTCAAAATTGGTACTTTGTATTTCGTCTTCTATTCGCATAATAGTAGTAATGAATGGGATGCAAATATGTTTAATTATTTTTAATTTAACATTGATTTATTTAGCGCTATCATCTGATTCAGTGTTATTTCCAAACAATTTTACCTTGCCATAACCCCAGGGACAATGCAGGCACTTGTTTTTACAGCAATAGCCCCGCTTTAAATGGTATGCTTCCGTAAAAACAAAATTGCCGTCTTTGTTGATATAATAATCAATGCCTTCCTGCAACATCAGTTCAGAATTTTTACAAAGATATCATCTTTAAAATAAGCTTTCAGATGATCGCCCTTACCGTGAAGTGTCCACACCTGTTTGGGTTTGGTATCGACGATGGTTTGCAGGATATCGTTCCAGTCCACATGGTCGGATATAAAGAGGGTATCCTGGCTGTTAACCTGCAGGTTTTTCCATCCCGATGCAAAAAGGCGTTTTACTCCCGTGGCCCTGATGTAGCTGTCGAAAGTAAAAGGCGGCACAATATAAACAAACTCATCCTGCACCTTCATCAGTTTGCGCCCGTAAATTTGATACTTGCCGGGGTGGAAGCCCATCTGTTCATAAATGGCATTGATGGGCATTATTTTATGGTGTACCAGGATCTTTTTTTGCGGAACATGTTCGGTAATGAGATTGATCAACCGCTGGCTTTTACCCAGTGCATACGCACCAAGCAAAATGTTGCTTTTGATATCATTGATCTTGCGGATTTCGGCAACAGGATCGGGATGGATAATCGCCGGATTGGCAAAGGTGCTTTCGGTGATCAGCACATCGGTGGTAACCCATTCAATAGGTTCGCAGGTGGCATCGGGCTGTAGTTTATAATCGCCGGTGTATAAATACCTTGAGCCTTCATACTCCATCAGTATTTGTGCCGAACCAAGCATATGCCCCGCCGGGATCAGTGTTACCGTAACCCTGCCCACCTCAAACGGCTGGTTAAAAGCCGCGATATTAAAAACTTTAGCAGCGGTACGGTCATACCTTAGCTGCATAATGCTTGCTGTGGCACGGGTGCAGTAAACGTTGTTGTTACCGCTTATGGCATGATCGGCATGGGCATGGGATATTACGGCAGTTTTTACAGGCAGTTGAGGGTCGATATAAAAGTCGCCGTATTTGCAGTACAGCCCTTTTTCGTCAAAAGAAACAAAATCGTCAAGTATCATTAATTGCGGGCAAGCGATAAGTACAGTTCATGCAGGGCCAGTACCTGGGGTATAACCAGCTGTTTACCGTCGTTTATAATTACATCATTGGCCAGTTTCAGTTTTTCATCCTGCGATAGCTGGCGGGCCTCGCGGTTTTCAACATCGGCCCGGCTAATGCCGTCGCGCTCCATAACACGGGCAATGCGGGCTTCAAGCGGAGCGGTGATCATAATGGCCCTGTCGCACATTTTGTATGAACCGCTTTCAAATAAAATGGCTGCTTCGCGGATTACATAAGGGGCATCCTTGTGCAGCTGATCAAACCTATCAAAAGCCCTGAACACGGCAGGATGTACCAGGGCGTTAAGTTTTTCAAGTTCGGCTTTATTGTTAAAAACTATTCCCGATATATACTTGCGGTTCAGGCTGCCATCATCAAAATAGGCCTGTGCGCCAAAAGCTTGTTTAATACCTTCAATAAGCAGCCTATCGGTAACCATTACTTTTTTAGCTTCATCATCGGCATAAAAAACAGGGATGCCAAGCAGCTCAAATACCTGGGCCACGGTTGTTTTGCCGCTGCCTATATTACCGGTTAAACCTATTTTAAGCATTATTTTTTTATGTAGAAGTCAATATTGGCAGGAAACACCCTTACAACTTTACAAAAGGGCGGCATATGGATAAGTTTTACCGGCAAGGCTGTATAACCCTTATCGCGCCAAAGGTTAAGATCGGCAACGGCTTCAAACAGGTCTTCATCAATATCGGCATACCGGGTTAAGGATGTGGTAAAGGTTACTTTAATTTTTTGCGGAAATACTTTTACGTTATAATAACTGTTGTTGTTGATCAGCTTTACCGGGATCTCCAGCGTTTTTTCTGTAAATTCATCAACCGGGACAATAGCCTGTACCGAGCGGGGATAAACATTCAGGTTGCCCTCATTGCTGGGCTTTAAATTAACCCTGGTATTAATGGTTTCATTAACATTACTAAATTTAAGCGAGTCTGTTTTCCACGAAGTGATTTGCTTCAGGCGCTCAATAGGGCCGCTCACGGTTACATAAGCCGGCCGCACCGTTATATTGCCCGATACGGCAAATTGCTTTTGATAGCTAACGCCCATGGTAAGCTGCACAGGGACTTTTTTGATAAGGCGGTTACTGAAATCAAAATAAAGCGTATCAGGGTCAATGGATAAGATCCGGTTGGCCGGGTCTTTCCCTATGTTGATCTGCTTAAGTTGCGTGCTGTCAATAACCACATAATTTCGGGTTTCGAGCGAGCGGAGGTCAACAGTTAGCGGCTTATTATCGCTGTTGATCCTGGAGAACAGCATTTGCCAGCCGGTACCCTGTATGGTTGCATCCACAGTATCAGGCTGCAGCGAATGAAAAGCCCGCCTTTGCGGAGCATTTTTAAAAGTTAAAACCTTTTTTACCCTGTAAGGAAGAGGATCGGAAAGCGTAGTAAAAATCCAGGCAATGATGGCCAGCGACAAACAGGTAAAAAATACCGAGAGCCGCCTGCGTTCTGTTGCCGATAATTTTACTATTGCCATATTTAAGGTTAAAGGCGAAAGGTTAAAGGTGAAAGGTCAAGCACTTTCATGCGTTCCTTTTCCTTTAACCTTTCGTCATTGTTTATTTTATCTGGGTAAAGGTTTCTGGTATCAAGCGACCGGCTTCTGCCTTTCGCCTTTTACCTTTAACCTTTCGCCTTAAAAGAATTAAGCTTTTTTCTCAACCGCCGGGGTGTTCAATGCCTTTGAAGCCTCAAGTGATATGGCCGATTTGTCAAAGCGGATTTTACCGTTTTCAACCTCAACCAAAAATGTAGCATCGTTCAAATCAATGATACGGCCATGGATACCGGCTGTGGTTATAACCCTGTCGCCTTTTTTTAGTTCTTCAACGTATTTCTTTTGATCTTTTTGCTTTTTAACCTGCGGGCGGATCATAAAAAAATAAAATACCACGATGATCAGTACCATTGGCACCAATGAACCGTAGCTGCCTAAGCCGCCGCCTGCTGAGGCTTGTAATAAAATAGTAGCTATCATTTGTTTAAATTAATTGTTATTTTTTTAAAACCTCGCCAATTAAATGTACCATAGTTTCGGCGGGCTGGGTGTTTGCTGTAACGGTTATTTGTTTATCCTGTAAACCGCTTTTGCCTGCGCTGTTAAAAGTAACGCTGATCACGCCGCTTTCGCCGGGTTTAACTGGTGCTTTTGGCCAGGTAGGGGTAGTACAGCCGCAGGTAGCACGCGCGTTGGTAATAATTAACGGCGATTTACCGGTATTGGTGAACTTGAAATCGTACGATACCTTGTCGCCTTCTTTGATCTTGCCGAAATCGTGGCTTTCTTTTTCAAATTTAGCTACCGGTGCATTGGCTGCACTTGCCGCGCTATCAGCGGTAGTTGTTGATGAATTACCGGCTGTGCTGCTGTTGCAGGCCGATAATAACACGCCCGCTGCTACTAAGCTTAAAAATAGTTTTTTCATTTTTTAATATTATTCTATTAAGCCACGGCCTATCTTTTTGATCTTGTTTTCGGCTTTAAGCTCTATTAAAATCTTGTCCAAGATACCGTTTATAAATGAATTACTCTTAGGCGTGCTAAACTCTTTTGATATTTCAAGGTACTCGTTTATAGTAACCTTAACCGGGATAGAATTGAAGTTAATAAACTCGGTTATAGCCATTTTCATTAACAGGGTATCCATCATGGCAATACGCTCCGGCTCCCAGTTTTGGGTTTTGGCGGCTATCAGCTCATGGTAAGCCTCATTGTACCTGATGCTTTGCTGAAACAGGTTTACCACAAACTCGCGGTCTTCAACCCAGTTACCGGTAATTTCGGCAAGCTGGTTAAGCTTGTAATCATCATGCGAAAAGTTTTTGAACGTTTTGGCAATAAGCGCCTGGAGCACATCTTTATCAACAGGCCAAAAAATAAACCTGTCTTCAAAAACCTGCTCGGCTAATGACGATTTAAGGATAACCTTTTTGAAAATGAATTTAATGATATCCTTGTCTGTTTGCAGTGTATCGCCTGTTTTGGCAAGATACTCGGCATACTCGGGTGAGTTTTTAAGGATAATAAAAAGAGATTTTGCAAGTTCGGGCTCAAAGGTCCAGTCAACTTTGTACTTTTTCCAGGCTGTAATGTATTCCTTATTATCATTCAGGCTCAGGATAAACCTGTTAGTGAGTATTTTAAGGTTTGCATTTAAGTCATCGGCGGTAGGGAGGTGTTTGTTGGCGCGTTCCTGCGCGTCATTCGCGGCAAAGCTTACTACTTCATTAATTAATGATAGCATCCAGATATACATTTCGTAAACCTGGTCAATGCTGCTTAGCATATTTTTCTCGAATAGCTTAACATCTTTCGTATCTGATTGATGATACGCGTACAGTGCCTGTAATACCTTTACCCGGAGGTGCCTTCTGTTTAACATTTTTGTAAGAACGATTTGGTTTGCTTATGCAAACGGTTTATATAAAAATTAATTGTTTTAATAGGATGATTTTACTTTCCTGATGTCTTCAATGCGTTTTTCGGCTATTTTATTGGCTGCGCTAATGGTTGGAATGTTTTCGGCCTTTGACAGCTTTAAGACATTGCGTGTAGCTTCGTAAATATTTTCTGTAAGCTGTAAGGTACGCTTTTTATTGAAATTCATCAACTCCGAATAACCGGTGATAATACCGCCTGCATTGATCACATAATCGGGGGCAAAAAGTACACCTTTATCAAGCAGCATTTGCCCGTGCACGTTTTCGTCAAGCAGCTGGTTATTGGCCGAGCCGGCTATAATGCCGCACTTTAATTTGGCAATGGTTTGTGTATTCACCGTACCGCCCATGGCGCATGGTGCATAAATATCGGCATCGATATCAAAAATATTATTGTTTGATACCGGCTGTGCGCCATATTTTTTGGAGATCTGGCTTACGCGCTCTTCGTTAATATCGCTGGCGTAAACTTTTACGTTTTCGTCCCTCAGCAGGCGTACCAGGTTTTCGCCCACGTGGCCAATACCCTGTACAATAACCGATTTACCGGTTAAACTATCGCTGCCGTACATTTCCCTTACGCAAGCCTTAATGCCCATCAAAACGCCCAAAGCTGTAATAGGCGATGGGTCGCCGCTGCCGCCAATATTTTCGGGGGCACCGGTAACGTGATTGGTTTCCATTTTAATGTACTCCATATCGCGCGGGTTGGTGCCCACGTCTTCGGCCGCAATAAATTCGCCGTTAAGGTTTTTGATAAAGCGGCCAAATTTACGCAGTAAAGCCTCGTTCTTGTCCTGGCGCGAATCGCCGATGATTACCGAATAACCGCCGCCAAGGTTAAGGCCTGCTATAGCAGCCTTGTAGGTCATGCTTTTGGCTAAACGCAATACATCATTAAGGGCGTCGCCTTCGGTTTTGTAGGCCCACATACGCACGCCGCCAAATGCAGGGCCAAGCGTAGTATTGTGGATAGCAATAATAGCTTTCAGATTGGTATCAGGATCGGTACAAAAAACAACTTTCTTATGCCCGAAAGCGTCAAGCTGGCTAAATATGGATTCCGGTGGATGTTGTTCAGGCATTAGTACTGTAAGTAAATGTCTTTAAGCGCACAAAAGTAGAGGTTTTTTTTAATACTGGCAAAGATATTAAGTGAGGTGTAAGTATGAAATTACTATTAAATAAGTATCTGTAACAATTAGTACGCTCAGCTCCCATACCATAAACGATATTAATAACATCAATAATCGCCTTGTATGATTACTTCGGCCAATTGGGTTTGCGGTTCCGCCTCAAAATCAATTGGCCAGGTACTAATGGATAGTTGTGCTCCAGTTAAGAAAATACTCATGTTATTTCAACAATCGCATCATTTAGTATCTGATATGTTTTTGGCAAGGTCCATAGCTATTTGCATATCGGCAAGGCCATAGCCGTAAGGCATAACCGGGTTATTATATTTGTTAGCCGATTTTCTGAGTACTATGAGCAGATCTTTATTGCTGAGTTTTGGATACGCCTGCCATAAACAGGCAGCCAGGCCGCACATGATAGGGCTGGAATAGGATGTACCCATTCGTGATTCCGCAACACCGGCAGGGTTTATCACACCGGCTCCTAAGCCTACTGCTACAATATCGGGTTTAACACGTCCATCAACCGTTATTCCAAATGTTGAGAAAGGGGCAATAATACCCGCTGGGTTAACTGCACCAACCGTCAGTACGCCAGGTGAATCGGCCGGGGTACCTATCCATTGCTCGTCGTTACCTGCACAGCATACAATAAAAATTCCTTTGTTAAAGGCAACGTTGGCTGCCCTGGTGGCCATCGCAGTTTTTCCGTCCATATCCTCAAATTTATACTTGGCTTGGGGCAGGTAATAATTATTTGTATAAGTAAGCGATGAATTAACAATGTCTACCCCAACGCTATCGGCATATTCAATGGCATTAACCCAGTAATCTTCTTCAATAGGATACTCTGTCAGTGCATCCTCAGTATGGAATAACCAGTAATTTGCTTCGGGCGCAGTACCCACATAGGTTCCGGGTTTGTTGACCGCCATGCATGATGTAACCCATATGCCATGGTTATCAATGGCGTAAGGATCGGGACTTTCATAAACAAAAGATTTTGCCCCCTTTATGCTGATATTGTTGAAGGCCGGATTGTTTTTCAGGTTGATAAAGCCCTCGTCAATAACGGCAATGTCTATCCCGGCACCTTTAAAGCCTTTGTTGTGCAGGACCTGCCCGTTGCATGTGCTGATATTTGCTGTCGCTGCGCCATAGTCAAGCGGTGTATTGGCGGTTTGGTTTGAACCTAACTGCGGTATATCCGTGTATTTAGCTGGTATAGCAGCCGGCCTTGGCCCTTCCCATACCAATATTACATCTTTTACAAATGGCAATGCTTTGTATTTATCTACTAAAAACTCGTCAGATGTATTTACACTAACTGTATTAAGCCATTTGCTTTGCGCCACTATCACACCGCCTATTTGTTTTATCGCTTTAATATAATCGGCAGAGATCGGGAGGTCTGTTTCATCAACCGGGATATTGCGTTTTCGGCGACGCTCAATTGCCCGCGCTGATAAAAATTCGGAAGGTTTACTTATTGAATAAGCAGATGAGCCTTTATCTTTAAGTATGAGCCTGTATTTGTAATCATTATTGTCGGCAATGGTTACTTTGCATTTTGCCGAGGTTTTTCCATCTGCAAGGGTAGCAACAATATTGGTTTGCCCTGCCGTTAAGCATGAAACCAATCCATCGGCAGTAACTGTTGCTATCCTGGTGTTTTCAGAACTCCAGGTAATTTGTGCAGCCCCGGAACCATTGCTAACCGTAGTCGTTAACCGGTAAGAATAGGCCGGATTTTTAACTACGTTTAAAGAAGATGGATTAATAACTATTGTTGTAGCTGCCTTCGGGAGATTGTCGGTCTTTTTACATCCGGTTGAAACGAAACATATTAGTAGTAATAAGTATAAAGGCAGTGTACATAATTTGGCAGTCATCAGGAGCGGGAAAGGTGTTTTGGTCAAAGGTTAAGGTTTGTTTTAAATTATAAAAGCAGATCAATGTTACCCATTTCTGTTTTGTAAACGCGGCGAAGGTACTGTTATTGCAGGAAATACCAGGCATCATGTTTGATTTTACGAGCCTGGTATTTATAAACCAATAATATTAAAGGTCTGTTATAAATCAGAAAGCTTCGGTTAGTATCCGAAAGCTTTTGGTTCCCGAATTTTAATTGATGTTACTATTAGTGACGTGCGGGATATTGACGCTGGATATAGGCAATGCCCGACTTGCGTCAAGAACTCACTGCTGCTTTATATTCTATGTGTGGTTGATCCTTTAGCTAAAATGTATTGCCAAATTTCATGCATGCTAATGCCCCCACGTCGAAAATTGATGGCGTGCAGCCTTTTATTTTCGACAAACGATTAACTAAAAAAGCGATGATCATACTGACATGATCCTGTCAGTGTTCAACTTTTAAAAAACGAGTGTTCAGTCTTTGATTTTGTGATTTTGTAACTTATTGATTATTAGTGTGCATGTGTTTATTGTGAATTTTAAGGCGCTTGGAGCTATTTATAATTTGCTGATTATCAATAGTGTTTATTTTTGAAAAAAACTGCAAGTGTTCACACTTTAAAAATTGAACACTTAACAAAATTGCAACAGATGCATCAATTTAACATTCTTACATCCTCCCGACTTTTCCATTCAATCACTCTCCTCAAATTTTAATACTTTTGATTATTATGTCAGGGCTTTCCGACTTTCGGACTTTCCCGGCTTCCGGACTATAATAATAAATGAAAGACCTCGCATACCTTAATAAATTCTTTTACAAATACCGCTGGCGGCTTATTCCGGGCGTGCTGTTTGTAATTATATCCAATGTTTTTGGTGTGCTGCCCGCGCAGGTTATCCGCGTAGCTTTTGATCTGGTTACCGAAAACATCGGCGCCTATCAGTTGTTTTCTGGTTTCGACAGGCAGAGTTTCATTTATGATATTTTCGGTACCAGCCTTTTCCTGTTTGGTACGCTGGTATTGGTGCTGGCATTGCTGCGGGGCTTGTTCCTGTTTTTTATGAGGCAAACCATTATCCTCATGTCGCGCCATATCGAGTACGATTTAAAAAACGAGATCTATAACCACTACCAGGAACTTTCCCTTGCCTTTTACCGCCGCCACAATACCGGAGATTTAATGAACCGCGTAACCGAGGATGTAAGCCGTGTACGCATGTACCTTGGGCCGGGTATCATGTACTCCATCAATACCGTGGTATTGTTTGTGATGGTGATATATGCCATGCTTACTGTAAATGTACAGCTGGCCGTTTTTTCGGTACTGCCATTGCCTATTCTGGCAGGTGTTATTTACTATGTAAACAATATTATCAATCACCGCAGCGAGATGATCCAGGAGCGCCTGTCCGGCTTATCCAGCTTTGTGCAGGAAAATTTTTCGGGCATCAGGGTGATCAAATCATATGTGCGCGAAGGCTTTGTGCGCGAAAACTTTGCAAAGGAGAGTGAGGACTATAAAGTACACTCAATGGAACTGGCCAAAGTACAGGCCCTGTTTTTCCCGATCATGCTGTTGCTGGTAGGCCTGAGTAACGTAATAACCATGTACGTTGGCGGGGTGGAAGTAATAAAAGGCAACATTACCCCGGGTAATATTGCGGAGTTTATTGTTTACCTCAATATGCTTTCGTTCCCGGTTATTTCGCTGGGCTGGGTAACCTCATTGGTGCAACGCGCCGCAGCTTCGCAAAAACGCATTAACGAATTTTTGCATGAAAAGCCTGAGATCATCTCGCCGGTTGCAGAAAATCACCATGTTGAGGGATTGATCAGGTTTGATGAGGTATCATTCATTTATCCTGATACGGGCATCCAGGCATTAAAAAATGTTTCCTTTACGGTTGAGCCTGGGCAGATGTTGGCTATTATAGGCCGTACAGGTTCGGGTAAGTCAACCATTGCCAACCTGGTAATGCGCATGTACGATACCACAGGCGGAGAGATCACGGTTGACAACCGTTCGATAAGATCACTTGGTCTTGAAAACTACCGCTCGCAGATAGGTTTTGTACCGCAGGAGGTGTTCCTGTTTTCGGATACCATAGCCAATAACATTGCTTTTAGTGCCGATGTACTGGACATGCCGGTTGTTGAGCAGGCCGCTAAAGATGCCGCAGTATACAATAACATTATTGAACTGGAAGAAGGTTTTACAACCCTCATTGGCGAACGCGGCGTTACCTTATCGGGCGGTCAAAAACAGCGTGTATCCATTGCACGCGCCATATTCAAACATCCGCAGGTTTTGATCTTTGACGATTGCCTTTCGGCAGTTGATACCCGCACGGAAGAAGAGATTTTGAATAACCTTGGCCGGGTAATGCAGGATAAAACGAGCATCATCATAGCCCACCGCATTTCCACCATAAAAAATGCCGATAAGATCCTGGTGATGGATAACGGCGAAATAGTTGAGCAGGGCAACCACGAATACCTGATGCAGCTTAAAGGTACTTACTTTGAGCTTTACGAAAAACAACTGCTGGAAGAAGAGCAGGATGCATAAGAGCCCCCGCTAAATCTCCCCCGGTAGGGGAGACTTTTTTTGATCTGTATCTTTTCCTTTTTTTGCCGCTCCTTCCGGGGAGGGTTGGGTAGGGCCAGTCGTTCTTCCCGTTTTCCCATTCTGGCGCAAGTCCCTTGTGCTGCTGAGTGTGGGAGGATACATGTGCTTCCCATGTCTCATCAAAATAAGTTGGCACAAGTTAGCCTCCGCACAGCCAAACCCGCAAAACTTGCGCCAGTGAAGAGACTTTGTATTCTTTCTTTTTACAACTCCCTTTAATCGGTCATCCACACAAAAAAATGACACTTTTGTTTCAAAAAACTCAATAATAACGAATAAAATACTTGCACTTTGAAAATTTATTTATATTTATGCCAACCAAAACTAATTACAGGTAAATATATATGGGAGATTTTGACAATAGAGAGCGCGAAGAGGTTTATTCAAAGAAGGTGAGAGCTGGGAAGCGGACCTATTTTTTTGATGTAAAAGCAACCCGTTCAAACGATTATTATGTTACTATTACTGAAAGTAAAAAACGTTTGGAAGATGGGGTGTTTGTAAAACACAAGATCTTTTTATATAAAGAAGACTTTGAAAAATTTGCCGAAGGTTTGAAAGATACCATCGACTACATCAAATCAAACCAGGAGGTAGTTGAAAAACGCTACGAGTATAGCGAAAACCCTGAAATTGCCAGGGCATCTGCCGATGAAGATTTTTCGTTTGAGATTTAATACTACAGAACAATACTAAACTAAAATAATTAAAGCCCTGCTTCTTATTTGGAAGCAGGGCTTTTTGCGTGGTTACAATAATATCCCCCGCATAAACAATACTGCTATGGTAAAGTAAATGATTAGCCCGGTAACATCAACCAGGGTAGCCACAAACGGAGCAGATGAAGTAGCAGGGTCGGCGCCAAGCTTTTTAAGCAAAAGTGGCAGCATCGAACCTGATAACGACCCCCATAAAACGATACCGATAAGGGATGCACCTACCGTAAAACCAACCAGCATCCAGTGCGGGCCGTAAATATTACTGAACATGCTCCAGGCGGCTATGCGTAAAAAGCCTATTAAACCTAAACAAACACCAAGCATCAGGCCCGAAAGAATTTCCCGGCGCATAACCCGCCACCAGTCGGTAACGGTAACCTCGCCAAGGGCCATGGCCTGGATAATGAGGGTTGAAGCCTGCGAACCGCTGTTACCCCCACTTGAAATAATTAGCGGGATAAAATAAGCCAGTACGACTACTTTAGAGATCTCATCGCCAAAATAGCCCATAGCGGTAGCGGTAAGCATCTCACCTAAAAATAAAATGATAAGCCAGCCTACACGTTTTTTTACCAGTTTAAAAAGGTTGATATCCAGATAGGGTTCATCCAGCGCTTCGGTACCACCTATTTTCTGAATGTCTTCGGTGTATTCTTCGTTAGCTATCCAAAGGATATCATCAACGGTTACAATCCCTAACAGTACATTGCCGCTATCAACCACCGGGAGGGCGGTACGGTTATTCATCCTGAAAACATTGATGGCTTCTTCCTGTGGGTCGGCAGCGCTAAGGGCAATCAGTCGGCCGTCCATTAGTTCGCTCACCTTGGTTTCGGGCTTTACCAATAAGATCTCGCGGATCCTGATATCATCAAGTAAAACACCGTGCTCATCAATTACATAAATAACATCGATGGTTTCCGAATTTTTACCATAACGGCGAATGTGCGAAAGCACACGACTTACATCCCAGGTACGTTTAACGGCAATATAGTCGGGCGTCATCAGGCGGCCAACGCTTTCTTCTTCGTAACCCAAAAGTTTTAGAGCTTCGTCGCGGTTTTCGCGTGAAAGTTTCTGGATAAGTTTTTGAACGGCGTCGCCATGCAATTCGCTGAAAAGTGCTGTGCGGTCGTCGGGCGGGAGTTCATTGATCAGATCTTCCAGCTTTTGGCCCGAGAGTTTTTTAATGATCCGCTCCTGCACCGGGAATTCAAGAATCCGGAACACATTAACCGCGCGGTTAAGCGAAAGGGTTTCGATGAATTTAGGGCCATGTTCCGGAAGTTCTCCAATCAGTTCTTCAACATCCGATATGTTGAGGTTGTTCAAATATTCCTGTAATTGGGTATCGTCTTGTTTTTCCAGCAACAATTCTATTTGCTCAACCATTTCTTCCATAAAGCCCTCTTTTTTACATCGTTTTACAATCTTGTTTGGTGTTTTTCAACGTGCGCAAAAGTCGTTTATTTTTTCAAATTATAAGGCAAAATTTTCTGTTATCTTTGCAGCCGAATTCAGCCCCTCCCAACCCTCCCCGGAAGGGAGGGCTTTTAATTAATAATAATGGAAGTCTCCCCTTCCGGGGGAGATTTAGAGGGGGCTAATTTAAAAACATGGGTTTACAATGTGGTATAGTAGGTTTGCCGAATGTGGGTAAATCGACACTATTTAATTGCTTATCAAACGCCAAGGCGCAGGCGGCTAACTTTCCGTTTTGTACTATTGAGCCAAATGTGGGTGTAATTACAGTGCCGGATGAGCGCTTAACAAAGCTTACCGAAATAGTTAACCCCAAAAGCATAGTACCAAACACTATCGAGATAGTTGATATTGCGGGCCTTGTTAAAGGCGCCAGCAAAGGCGAAGGTTTGGGTAACCAATTTTTAGCCAATATCCGTGCTACAAATGCCATTATCCACGTATTGCGTTGCTTTGATAACGATAACGTGATCCACGTTGACGGCTCGGTTGATCCTATCCGCGACAAAGAGATCATTGATACCGAACTACAGCTGAAAGATCTTGAATCTATCGAGAAAAAGATTCAGAAGGTTGAAAAGATGGCTAAAACCGGCGGCGACAAAGAGGCTAAAAAAACTTTTGATGTTTTAACCGTTTATAAAAACCACCTGCTTGAAGGCAAATCGGCCCGTACCGCCCCCGTTGAAGAGGAAGATAAAGAATATGTAGCCGACCTTTGGCTGCTTACTGCTAAACCTGTATTGTACGTTTGTAATGTTGATGAAGGTTCGGTTAGTAACGGCAATGCTTATGTTGAAAAAGTAAAAGCAGCCGTTAAAGATGAAAACGCTGAAGTACTGATCATCTCAGCTCAGATTGAATCTGAAATTTCGCAACTGGAAACTTACGAAGAGCGCCAGATGTTTTTGGACGATTTGGGGCTTACTGAATCGGGCGTTAACAAACTGATCAAAGCGGCATACAGGCTACTAAACCTGGCTACTTACTTTACTGCCGGTGTGCAGGAAGTACGTGCCTGGACTATTACCCAGGGTTTCACTGCACCACAGGCAGCAGGTGTAATCCACACCGATTTTGAAAAAGGCTTTATCCGTGCTGAAGTTATTAAATACGATGATTTTGTAAAATTCAATGGCGTTGAGGCTACTATAAAAGAAAACGGCAAACTGGGTGTTGAAGGTAAAACCTACATTGTGCAGGATGGCGACATTATGCACTTCAGGTTTAACGTGTAAGGAAAGAGCCAAGAGGTCAAGATTCAAGAGACAAGTGTTTAGAGTCAAGACGACAAGATATAAGAGCCAGGAAATGAGTTCCAATCATTCCTGGTTTTTTTATGTCCTGATTCTTGAGCCTTAACTTCTCGCTTCTGTTTTTGTCTTGCCTCCTGATTCTTGATTTCTTGACTCTACCTCAGCGGTTACACCGCCGATGGTGCTATCCCATAAGCCTTTTTAAAGGCGAATGAAAAGTGGGAGAGGTCTTTAAAACCCACATCCATATACACATCTGATACCTTGTGCCCTTTTTCTTTGATGAGGAAGTAGGCGTCCTTTAGCCTTTGGTTTTGAATCCAGCGATTGGGGGAAGTATTAAAAATTCGTTCAAAATCACGTTTAAAGGTAGCCAGGCTGCGGCCGGTTAAGTAGGCAAAGCGGTTAAGATCTACATTAAAGCGGTAGTTTTGGGTCATAAAAGCTTCCAGGTTTATTTTGCCGGGCTCGCTGAAATCAAACAGGATATTTTTAAGTTCGGGATTGGTTTCCAGCAAAATCATTACGGCCTCTTTTACCTTGTGCAGCGTAAGCGCAGGGCTGATCTCGTCGCTGCTTTTATCCATATAAGGGCTTAACGATGCGATGTAATTGTTAAAAAGCCCGTTGGGTTTCAGGAACAATGCGCTTTCGCCTGTATACTGGCCATCGGCATGTAAATCAAGTTCGGCACTTATACTTTGCAGCGTTGCCTGATCCATACCGATGGTAATGGTTTTAAATTCGCCGCCTGCGGGTGGATGCTTTACAAATTTGGCCAGTTCGTTCCGTTTCAGGAAGCGATAGTCTCCCTGCTTAAAATAGTAGTTTTTGCCGTTTATATACAATTCCGAATCGCCCGAAAGGATGTAGCCGAAAATATGGTCGGCAATGAATTGCTCGCCAGCCCTGCTTATGTGCGAGTAACAGGAATAAAGTATTCGAGGCGATGTTTTTGGGTTTGACAAAGGCATGGTGCTCAAATTTAATAATAAAGAAAGACTTACGAAGTTTGAAACTTCGTAAGTCTGGTATATCCCGGGGAACATGTCTCCAAAACCGAAATTATATTATACTTTTTGAGCCGTTATTGATTTTCCAAATTCAGTATTCAGGAAATCTTCCGCTTCATCATGATCAGTTGAAGTAGTAACCAGCAGCCATTTTTCAAATTCGGCTTTGCGTGCTTCATCGGCAGCTTTTAGCAATCCGGCGGCTTCGCTGCCCAATATAAGGTGCACAGGTGGTTCGGGATGTTCAGCGAGTTCAATCATTACCCTGGCTGCTTTTTCGGGATCGCCAACAGGAACAAATTTACCGCTTGATAGATAATCTGCACGCACATCAACGGTTTGTTCATAGCCTTCAATTTTTGGTGCATAGCTCATAGATCCGCCGGCCCAATCGGTACGGAAGCCTCCTGGTTCAACACTGGTAACCAGTATGCCAAGCGGTTTTACTTCTTTAGCTAAAGCCTCGGTAAAGCCGCTCAAACCAAACTTAGCTGCCTGGTACATGCTTAAACCTGCATTACCAACGCGGCCACCAACCGAGCTGATCTGCAAAATCCTGCCCGAACGTTGTTTGCGCATATAAGGCAATACAGCGCGGGTGATTTCGATAGGCGCATATAGGTTGGTTTCCAGTTGGCTGCGTACCTGCTCACCGGTAAAGGCTTCAGTTGCACCAATGATGCCGAAACCAGCATTATTTACCAATACATCAATTTTGCCAAAATGAACCACCGTATCTGCAACGGCTTTGTGTACGGCAGGGTAATCGGTAACATCAAGTTTTATAGGGTAAACCTGGCCGGGATATTGATCAGCCAGGTCTTTTAATTGTTCGGGGTTACGTGCTGTAGCGGCAACGTTATCGCCGGCTGCTAAAACTGCTTCTGTAAGGCTGCGGCCTAATCCGCGGGCGCTGCCTGTTATAAACCATACTTTTTTCATAGTGTTATCTTTAATTTTGATAATACAAAGTTAGGTTGAATGGCAGTGTAGCGTTTTGTTAAAAGGCTCAAGTTGCTTTGTTGAAAAGCTCAACCTGATGCGCTTGATTAGAGGATTTCCTGATGTTTGATTTCATGATATCAGGAAATCCTTAAAGCCTATTAATCAAGATTCAAATTAAAACATGCTGTTCACCTTTTCCATGTATTCCTCAATAGGCATGGTGTTACGCATGTTCATCAGCATGGTGCCCATATTGCCTATTACTGTACGGA
Source organism: Mucilaginibacter sp. cycad4 (assembly GCF_034263275.1). Classification (NCBI taxonomy): domain Bacteria; kingdom Pseudomonadati; phylum Bacteroidota; class Sphingobacteriia; order Sphingobacteriales; family Sphingobacteriaceae; genus Mucilaginibacter; species Mucilaginibacter sp. cycad4. Next base: position 296,333 of record NZ_CP139559.1, read on the forward strand.
ATTTGTTGCTTTTGCCGGTTGCCAGATCATAAATGGCATTTACAATCTCCATTGGATCATCCAGTTGTGATTCATCGCGTGAGCTCATCAGATTTTGTAGTTTAGCGGTAAGTTCATCATAAGCGGTTATATCCGGGTTTTGGTTCCAAACCACACTTTCAACAAAATTATTGCCTTTTGAACCGCCCTGTTCTATCAACCTTAAATGGATGTTAAGCGGCTTTAACTCGTAATAAAGTCCTTCGGTAAGGCCTTCAAGTGCAAATTTCGACATGTTGTAAAGTGAGCCAAGCGGTACAGCGGTGGTAATGCCCATAAACGAGCTGATGTTGATGAACATGCCCCCATTGTTTTGCCTGAAATGTGGCAGGAACGCACGGATCACGTTGATGGGACCGCGGGCATTTACCGCAAACTGCCAGTCGATATCCTCTTCCTTAGCAAGCTCTAATGCGCCGTACGTACCCATACCCGCATTATTTACCACAACATCAATTTTGCCGAAAGCTGCTATAGCCTGTTCGGTAGCGGTTTTTACCTGCTCGAGGTTGGTAACATCCAGCTTAAATATTTTAATATTAGGGTATTGCGTTAATTCAATTTCCTTTTCGGGCGTACGCATGGTGGCGGCTACGTTCCAGCCTTGTTGTGCAAAATGTTTAGCGGTTAATTTGCCCAGGCCGCTGCTGGTTCCGGTTATAAAAACTGTTTTTGACATGGTATTTTACTTTTTTATGCAAAAGTATAGTGTAATTGATATAATTTTGTAACCAGTTACACAGAGTATACCAGTATGGAAGCAGGAATAACGTCACATCAACGTAATCATGCCGATGAACGGCAGGCACTTCAGGACACCATGTATGTTATAGGCGGTAAATGGACGCTGCCAATCATCAATTCCATTTGCAATGGCAATCACCGTTTCAGGGAAATTGAGCGGAGCATCCCCGGCATCACCACGCGGATGTTGTCGCGCGAGCTGAAAACCATGGAAATGAACAAGCTTGTTAAGCGGGTAGTTACGCCTACAACACCTGTTTTGATCGAATACCAGTCGACAGAGTACTGCCGAAGTTTTGGCAGTATTATTTTGGAGATGATAAAATGGGGAAAGGAGCACCGCGAGATGCTGCGCAACGCTGATAAGCAATAGTTGTTAGTTAAAGCCTATTGTAAAAGTTAAGTTATCTTTAACAGTCATCCGTTATAAAAACTATTTTCACCGGGCAATGAAACATCTCACCAATTTAACCTGTAAAGGCCTTTTCCTTTTGGCTTTCTTATTCTTAATTGTACCTGCTTCGGCACAAAAAAAACAATTGCCTAATATCGTTTTTGTATTAGCCGATGATATGGGTTACTCCGACCTGAGTTGTTATGGAAACCCCGTTATTCGTACGCCGTTTTTAGATAAGATGGCACAAAGAGGGGTAAGGGCAACTAATTACGTAGTGAGCAGCCCAACCTGTACTCCTTCACGTGCTTCGTTGCTCACGGGGCGGTATGCATCGCGGATGAATCTGCCTTATCCAATCGGGCCTGGTTCAAAACTTGGTATTCCCGACCAGGAAGTTACCATTGCCGAAATGTTGAAACAAATTGGTTATGAAACCGCTATGATAGGTAAATGGCACCTTGGCGATCACGCGGCTTACAACCATCCAATGGCGCAGGGTTTTAACTCGTACTATGGCTTACTATACAGCCATGATTACCGTTCGCCTTATGTAAAAACGGATACTACTATTAAAGTATTTCGTAACCATAAGCCGGAGATCTTGAAGCCGGCAGATTCATCGCTGATCGACCTGTACCAGCGTGAAGCTATCCGATACATCAAAGAGCAAAAAAAAGGCGGTAAGCCGTTCTTTCTGTATCTCGCCCATAATATGCCGCATTTGCCGGTAGCCTTTGCATCATCCGCAAAAAATAAAAACCGCAGCGATGGCGGCCATTTGGGTGATGTAGTTGAACAACTGGACGAAAGTCTTGGTAAGGTTTGGAGCGAACTGGAAAAACAGGGACTGGCTGATAATACGATCTTTATGTTTTCGAGTGATAATGGTCCGTGGATAGAGTTTCCTGACCGGATGCTGGGCGATAGTGCTACCAAACATTGGGATGCAGGTACGGCAGGGGTTTTCCGCGGTAGCAAGGGACAATCGTATGAAGGCGGTTTGCGTGAGCCGTTTATCGTTTACTGGAAAAATCATACCCCGGTTGGTGCAAGTATTACCAGTATGATGAGCAACCTCGATGTTTTGCCAACGCTTGCCAAATGGACAGGAGCCCCGCTGCCTAAAGCCAGAACTCTTGACGGCCAATCAATAGCAGATGTGCTGACAGGCAAAGCGCCCAAACATCCCGAACACAGGCCAATTTATTATTATAATAACAGCGTTTGCGAAGCCGTGCGCCTGGGCGACTGGAAATACCGCGAAGTAAAAGCTAATAACAACGTTGGCGGCGTAGCTGGTTTGCCGCTGCCTGCAAAAACAGAATTATTTAACCTGGCCTATGATCCCAGCGAACGCACTAATGTGATCAGAGAATACCCTGAAATGGCCCAAAAGCTAAAAGTTCTTTTTGACCAGTATCCGGGCATGAAGGAGAATTGATTGAAGCAATGCAAGTATCTATGGACAAACAAAAAGAGACTTACAATTTGTAAGTCCCTTTTGTGCTCCCGACGAGATTCGAACTCATATCGATGGTACCGGAAACCATAATTCTATCCATTGAACTACGGGAGCAGACAGGGGCAAAGATATAAAATTGATTTAAACCAAAAGCATTGTTTACTACATTAACGTATTGTAATAATGCGCAAGTTTGGTAATAATTATTATCAGCGCCATTTACATTACGTAAACGTTTACGTAAATAAAAATATACGGCTGCCGCCAACTAATTTGAAAGTTTAATAGTTTAGGTGTTTAATGTACAATTAAACGCTTCATGTTCGTAAACTTTAGAAGCTATAAACCTGCTTGAATTTTTCTCTTAATAATAACTTATAATGAAAATCCTTTATTTTTTAACCCTGCTTATAACGCCATTTGCCGGTTACGCTCAGCAAAAAGTATTTAACGTTACCGATTATGGTGCCAAAGCCGATGGTATTACCAATAACACCATCAGTATTCAAAAGGCTATTGATAATGCAGGCGCGCAGGGCGGCGGTACAGTATATGTACCCGCCGGAAAGTTTTTGACGGCTTGTATCAGCATGAAATCAAATGTTACCCTGAACCTTGCCGAAAATGCTACGTTGCTGAGCAGCGCGAAAAGAATTGATTTTGGGGAAGGTCATGCGGCACCTTTAATAGTTGCCAACAATCTGCAGCATATTGCCATAACAGGTAAGGGAACTATTGATGGAAACGGGGAGGAATTGCTGAAAGACCTTTTTGCGATGCTGAAAGCGGGTAAATTAAGGGATTCGTTATGGCAAAAGGAAAACCCATGGGGGCAAACCCAGCCCGAGGAACCTAACCGGCCCAAATTGATCCATTTTTCAAACTGTACCGATGTACTGATAAAAGGCGTAACCATGAAAAACGGCCTGGTGTGGGTACAGGATTACACCAAATGCCGCAACCTGGTCATTGACAGCATAAAAGTAGAAAGCAATACCTATTGGAATAACGATGGTATTGATTTGGTTGATTGCAAAAACGTAAAGCTTACCAACAGTTTTTTTAACGCCGATGACGATGGCATCTGCCTGAAATCGAGCGACAGGAACAGTAGCTGCGAAAATATTTATGTGGCAAACTGTACCACGAGGTCCAGCGCCAGCGGGATTAAATTTGGCACGGCCTCAAGAGGCGGTTTTAAAAAGATAACGATAAAGAATGTGAAGATTTACGATACCTACCGGTCGGCCATTGCGTTGGAATGTGTTGATGGGGGTGTGATGGAAGATATTGATATCAGTAACATTAATGCGGTAAATACAGGCAATGCCATTTTTATTCGCCTCGGTCATCGTAATAAGGATACTGTAGTAAGTCGCATCAATGGTATCCGCATCAGCAACGTAACGGTGGACGTGCCAAAAGGTAAACCCGATAAAGGTTATCCGATGGAAGGGCCTTTAGTTAAAGGGAACCACAATATCTTTCCTTCGTCAATTGCGGGCTTGCCGGGGCATCCTGTTAAAAATGTAATCCTCGAAAACATTAAGATAGTGTACCACGGCGATGCCAGCAAAGCTGTGGCAAATGTCAGCCTCGATTCGTTATCCAGGATACCCGAAAACCCGCATGATTATCCGGAGTTTTCCATGTTTGGAGAATTGCCGGCCTGGGGATTTTATACGCGCCATGCAGAAGGGCTGACGTTTAAAAATGTAACCCTTAGCTGCCTGGGGAATGATTTCAGGGCCGCCGGTGTATTTCATGATGTGGATGGGCTGGTGCTAAATGGCCTCAAAATACCGCAGGTTAAATCGTTGCCGGTGATTGTGCTTAACGGGGTAACTAAATCTTCGGTTAAAGGCATTCAGATTCCCGGAACAAGTAAAAATAAGATCCTTAAGAGGTAATTTTATTTCACATCAGGAAATCACCCTTGCTAAATCAATTTAAGGGCTTTTAGCGTTGCGCGTTCAGCTTTTAGCTTCGGTGTAACTTAATCGTTTACGTAAATAAATATTGCAGTTAATATAAAAGCACCGTTTTTTTTATCAAAATTTAATCATTATAAAACTAAACGGAGCATTTAATTACAGCCCCCAATAAAAGTTTATTGCCACAATACTTAATTGGATTTTTCTGTGGTTGGGTTGGGGGACAATAAAGATCAAGATGCTTATTATTTAATGAAAGGTTTACGATATGGAAAAGTTAACTGAAAAAGAGATATCGCCATTGTCAAGTCTTGACGTATGGGAAGATGATGTATTGAGCAGGTACCCCGAGCCGGGAACCGAGAAGGCCAAAGAGGAGTTCAGGGTTTATAACGACGATGAAAATAACCCGGTGCGGGAGTTTTACAGGCTTAACCATACTTATCAAACCTATGGCAATGTATTGGCCAAAAAGGCAAACTTTTTAAAGTTTGATAAAAAAGAAATGCCATGGTGGTCGGCAATGGAATATCTGAATACGCTGGTTGATGAATCAGATCCGGATATTTCGCTTGATCAGTTGCAGCATTTATTGCAAACATCTGAGGCTATCCGTGCCGATGGTCATCCGGATTGGTTTGTATTAACAGGCTTTATCCATGATTTAGGCAAGGTGCTTTGCCTTTTTGGCGAACCGCAATGGAATGTAGTGGGCGATTCGTTCCCGGTAGGCTGTAAGTTTTCGGATAAGATAGTTTACCCCGAATTTTTTGCTGCAAACCCCGATAATGATGATGAGCGTTACAATACCAAATATGGTGTATATTCACATCAATGCGGGCTCGACAACGTGCATATGTCATGGGGGCATGATGAGTACCTATACCACATTACCAAAGATTATTTGCCCGAAGAAGCTTTGTACATGATCCGTTACCACTCTTTTTACTCGCAGCACCGCGAAAAGGCATACGATCATTTATTGAATGCGCATGACCAGGAGATGTTTAAATGGGTTGATAAATTTAATCCGTACGATCTGTACTCTAAAAGTCCGAAACCTCCGGTAGTATCTGAGTTAAAACCTTATTATGAGGATTTGATTGCCAAATATTTGCCCGCGACAGTTAAATTATAAAGGGCTGTAATTTCAGCCGGTTTTATCTTGGCCAGTTAAATTAACTTGTTTTGCTCAGGCTGTAAAAAAAGTAATTTTATAACCTGGGCAAAACTTTACAAAAGGCTATAAAGCCTCCTTTTAACCAATTACTGAATAAATTATTAATGATGTTGCTGTGAAGCAGATTTATTGATAAAAAAATAGTTGTATTTTTCACAATAATTCCTACCTATTAATTAATGAATAAATAAATAATTACCAGGTTTTTATGAATACAAACGGAGATAAAGATTTAGTGTTTCGCTTACACGATGATGACATCGGTGCATTTGATATGCTTTATCAAAAGTATCACCAGGCCATTTATCGCAATATTTACAAGCTCACTAAAGATGATGACATTGCCTGCGATATTTTGCAGGATATTTTTATAGCCCTTTGGGAAAAACGGGCCGATATTAACCCTGATCAGTCTGTAAGCGGATGGCTTTTTGTGCTTAGCTTTAACAAATCGATCTCCCATCTCCGTAAAAAAGTACGGGAAACCGCAATTGTTAACACCATGCCTTTTGCCGAAATGGAAACCGACAACGGTGATGTACAGTTAATGGACGAGCAATATTATTTATTACAACAGGCTATCAACCAATTATCCCCGCAGCGTAAAAAGGTATTCACCCTTTGCAAGCTGGAAGGAAAAACCTATGAAGAGGCGGCCGAGAGATTGAACCTTTCTAAACATACTGTTAAAGAATACCTTGGGCATGCGGTTGTAGCTGTTAAAAACCATATAAAAGAACATCACGCCGAATGGAAAACAGCAGGCGTTATGATGATTTGTTATTGGATAGGGGGGAATTAATAACGGGCTATTTATTGTAAACTGATTGCTCATTGCACACATTAAGCTTGTGGTTGGTGTAATCTCCATACCAGTTGGCTGGCATTTAATGATGCATAAGGGCACATTAGTTATAAAGCTGAAGGACTACCTGTAGAGTTTGGTAGGTGGTGCGGTGATTACACCGACCTTAAGCAAATAATACCTGAAACTTTCAGACATCCATCTTTTTTCGTCCTACAAATCTGATCACCGACCCTTGGCCGCTGTGATAAAGCCCTTCATTTAAATCGATTTCTGTTTCCAGGAGTTCTAAAATCTCATAATTATTAAAGTCTGTTTTAATTTCCTCTACAGAAAATAGTGATTCGATGTCTCTCGGGCCGCCCATTTTTTCATCCTTTGCCAAATAGTCAAGATGGCTTTTACTAAAAGCCTCGAAAATGATAAGTCCTCCGACGTTTAAATATTTATTAAGGCTTTGATGTACAAGTGATTTGATGTTTGGAGGAAAGTGCGCATAAATGAGGGCGATCACGTCAAATTGTGCCTGTGTGTAATTAAGTTCCTGCAATTCCCCAACCTGGTAATCAATAACTGCCTGTTTCTTTTCTGCAAGCTTCAGCGCTTTCTTTTGCCCCTCAATGCTAATGTCGAATGCAGAAACTGTCCAACCAAGTTTGGCTGCAAAAACAGCATTACGGCCTTCGCCTTCTGCTGGGAAAAGAATTTTGCCTGGTTTTAGAAGTGCCAGTTGTTGTTGCAAAAAATTATTAGGCTGTTCACCATAAGCAAATTCTTCTTCGGCATATCGTTGGTTCCATTTTTCTGTCCAGGTATCTTTCATATAAGGAGTAATTATTTAGCTGTTTGCTTATGATAAAGATAGTATTTAAGTAAGTCAGCACAAGGATTATTGTTCATCGAAAGATTTGCGATTTTTTTAAATTTTCTTTAAAAAATCACAAAACCATCCCCCCCGTTTTAAAGCTCCCGGCGTATTTATATAAAAATAGCTTGTGGAAACTATAGTCAAACGCTTAGAAAGGCTTTATAATACCGAGAATTTAACTCCTGAAGACAGGCGCTGGCTTGCCGAATACCTGCAGGGTGATGTTTCGGAATTATACCTTGTAGCGCTTGAAGGTTTCAGTAAAGATGCACTGGAAAAAAAGATCTCCCTGAGCGGTGAGGCATCTGATCAAATCCTTAAGAATATTCATCAGCGTATTATAAAGCCTCCGCCCCGAAAAGTGTTTCCCCTTTGGCGGGTGCTCTTAAAAGTAGCGGTAGCAGCATCGGTAACAGCCGTTTTTTGTGCGGGCTATATCTTCAGAAAGCAGTTGGATAACTGGCTGAACCCGGTTAATTACCAGGAAACAATAGCACTGAACGGCGAAATAAAACTGATCACTTTACCCGATGGTACAACCATTTGCCTTAATGCCGGCAGCCGGTTAAAGTACCCCGATAAGTTTAAGCAGAACACGCGGGAGGTTACACTTACAGGCGAAGCTTTCTTTAAAGTAGCACACGATAGCAGCAAGCCGTTTATCATCCATTCGGGCAAAATTAAAACCACTGTGTTAGGTACCAGCTTTAATGTTAAAGCTTATAACGAAGATAAATCCATCAAAATTACAGTGGTTAGCGGAAAAGTAGGAGTAATACCAACAGCTTCAAAACATCCGGCTGTATTGCTTACATCAGATATGCAATTGGTATATAACAAAACCAGCAAAACGCTGCTTGCCGAAAAAATTAAGGATGCTTCGTCTGTGATCAGCTGGCAGCAGGGTAACCTGCAATACCATAATACGCCCTTGTTTGATGTTTTGGCTGATGTTCAGCGAAAATATAATGTGACGATCAGGGCCGACAAGAATTTACTGAACTGTACATTATACGCCGATTTTAACAATATGGCATTGGAGAAAGTATTGAAGCTGACGGGGGCCCTTGTAAATGCTCATTTTAAAAAGGAGGGGGATGCCTATACTTTAAAGGGCAAAGGCTGTAATTAATGTACCTGATATACCAATTATATAAGTGCAAATAAAATGTTTGACAACCTAAAAATGAAATTGCTATGAGTTAAACCCAGGAAAGAGAAAAGGATCCTCCAAAATGGCCGGGCCAATTTTGGAGGAAATAAAATGCAAGGATTTTTTTTGGACCATGCACAGGGCCTCTCACAACCGCAGCACGTTCCAGCTTGACCTATAACACTTTAATATAGCAAAAATATGAAAATAAACATACCCGAAAGAGTCTTTCGAACCATAACATATGTTATGAAAATTAATGCGATAATTTTATTAGTTGTCTGTTCACTATCAACCATTGCCATGGCTGGTAACTCATACGGACAAAGCGTACTGGAAAAGCCAGTTACCCTTAAATTAAAAAACACACCACTTTCTGATGCACTGGAGCGGATTTCTGCAAGTACCGGTGTGCGGATCATGTACACAGGGAATAACATTGAAACCGATGTTAAGGTGACACTTACGGCCCGTAACGAAAAGCTGGAAGCTGTTTTGAAAAAAGTTTTATTAGATAACCAATTTACTTATACCGAAGTTGAAGGAAGTTTACTGGTTAAACCGGCACCCAAACCACCGGTAGAGAAAAAAGCAGAGCTTCCCCCGCCTATTATTGTTACGGGATCTGTTGTGGACGATAAGGGGGTACCTTTAATAGGTGTTTCTGTTAAAATAGAAGGCCTTGCAACAGGTGCAGTAACCGATATTGACGGTAAATTCAGGGTTCAGGTCGCTAATGAAAAAGCCGTGCTGGTATTTTCTTATATCGGCTTTGAAACCCAAAAAATTGCTGTAGGTAAACAAACGGCTATAAAGGTTACGTTGCAGCCATCGGCTAATTCGTTATCTACTGTCGTAGTAATAGGTTATGGTACTACTACCAAAAAGGAGCTGACCAGCGCGATTGCTACTGTTAAGGCCGAACAATTTAACGCCGGTGTTGTTGCAACCCCTGCCGATTTATTGGAAGGTAAAGTAGCAGGTTTAAATATCACCAACGATGGTAACCCGAACGGCAAAGCATCGGTAACGTTACGCGGCCCGTCATCAATAAGGGCTGGTGCGGCATCTGTTCCTTTTTATGTAATTGATGGCGTACCCGGCGCCGATTTTAACCTGTTGGCCCCGTCAGATATTGCTTCGATAGATGTATTGAAAGACGCTTCGGCAGCGGCAATTTACGGAACCAGGGCTACCAATGGTGTAATCATCGTCACTACTAAAAAGGCTAAAGCCGGGCAGCTAAGGATGACCTATAACGGATACGGATCATTTGAAAAAGTATCTAACCAGTTTAAAGTTGCCAGCGCCGAGCAGTTAAGGGCCTATGTAAAAGCTAACGGGCAAAGTTTTACCCCTGCGAATGATAACGGTGGAAATACCGATTGGCAAAAAGCGGTTGAACGCAGCACCGGCTTCTCTCAAAATCATAACCTTTCTTTTGGCGGCGGTACCGATAAAACCACTTATAACGGAAGCATAAACTACCTCCAAAATCAGGGTATAGTTAAAAGCAGCGATATGAAGCGTGTTATAGGCAGGCTTAATATCACCCAAAAAGCGCTGAATGATAAGTTGAAACTGGATTTTTCATTAAGCAATTCGGTAACCAATTCCAACCTGTTAGTTAATGATATTCCGCTATCATCGGCAAACGGACAAAGTCCCGGCCTGTTTAAGTCGATAGTTCAATATCTGCCAACGCGTACCATTTATAACGCCGACGGTACCTTTTACAATGATCCTACTTTAAAGCTGGGTTATAACCCCGTAGGGCTTATAACCAACGATAGCTACAAACAAAAAATTAACTTACTACTGGGCAACGTACGCGGTGAGTTGATATTGCCTGCAGGCCTGCTTTACAATTTTAACTTAGCTTACCAGGAAACAAATACCAATAATGACACCTATTACAACTCGGCTTCAGAACTTGCGCCGGGCCTTGGCGGCAAAGCTATCCGTTCAACTTATGAGGATAACAAAAAGCTGTTTGAAAACTATTTAACTTACTCCCATAAGTGGAACGACAAACACGATTTTAAAGCATTATTTGGTTATTCGATAGACCAAACCACAACAGGTAATGGTTTTCAATCAACCAATCAAGGCTTTATTTCGGATGCTACGGGTTCCAGTAATCTGGGTTTAGGTACGCCTGCCGCAGGTTACCGGGTTGATTATGGTAGTGTTAATGTTGAAACTTTACGTTTAATATCTTTTTACTCTCGTCTTAATTACAGCTATAAAGGTAAATATCTTTTGCAGGCATCTTTGCGCCGTGACGGTTCAAATGCCTTTGGTACTAACAAACGCTGGGGATACTTCCCGGCTGCTTCGGCCGCCTGGCGCATCATTGACGAGGGCTTTATGAAATCTCAATCCCTGTTTGATGATTTGAAACTGCGGGTTGGCTATGGTAAAACAGGTAACTCATTGGGTTTCTCTCCTTATACTCCTATAACGCTTTATGGTACTACCGGTAGCTTTTATTACAATGGCGCCTATATTGGCGCAATTGGCGTAACCCAAAATCCTAACCCCGACTTGAAGTGGGAAAGTACAGCTACACTGAACGGCGGTGTTGATTTCTCGTTATTTAAAGGACGTTTGGGCGGTTCGGTTGATATCTACAATAAAAAAACAACCGACATGATCACCTCGGTGCCGGTATCGCTTATTAACAACTTTGTTGGTACAAAAATTGAAAACGTAGGCAGCATGACCAATAAAGGTGTGGAGATAGCGCTTAACGGAACGCCAATAAAAACAAAAGACTTTACCTGGAGCAGCTACGGAAATATTTCATTTAACAAAAATAAGATCACTGCACTGGCACCAAATCTTTCAAAAATATATGCAGGCGATCCGGAAGGGCCGGGACAAAGCGGCATCAAAACATCAATCATTGAAGCCGGTTATCCGCTTGGTGAATTTTACACTTTGAAATACCTTGGTCGCACTAATGGTGTATCTACCTTCCTGGGTGCCAACGGCCAGCCAACAACGACACCCCAAAGTACTGATCAAACTTATGCGGGCAATGCACAGCCAACATATACCTTCGGTTTTGGTAATGATTTTACTTACAAAAACTTTAGCCTTAATTTCTTTTTCAGGGGCCAGGGCGGTAACAAGATCATGAATGCATCATTGGCCAGCTTTAACCAGCCTACCCAGGCTTCGGCGCATGGTGTACCTGTTTTAACACTAAGTGAGCCGGGTACCGATGTTAATGCCAATTTATATTCAACACGTTATCTTGAAAGCGGCGCTTTCATCAGGTTAAGTAATGCTACGCTGGCCTATAAAATAAATGTTGCGGGCAATTATGTGCATGGCATCCGGTTGTATGTTACCGGTACCAATTTATTTATCATCACCAAATACAAAGGCGTCGATCCTGAATTGAACTTAAACATTGATAACCAGGCGAGCGGCCAGTTTATCGGGGTAGACAGCAATAATTTTTATCCAAAAACAAGGAGCTTCCTTGCCGGCGTACAAGTTGATTTATAATAGATTTTAACCTAACAGACATGAATAATTTAAAAAGATATATAAAACCTGGCTTCATTGCCATGTTTATAGGAGCAATTTACCTTTCGGGTTGTACTAAATTGGATATTACACCAAAATCGGCACTTACAACGGCCAATTTTCCAACCACGCCAGCACAGTATGTAGCCGCTACAGGGCCTATCTATACCTCATTTCGTGGAGCGCCAGGCAGGCAATACTGGTTGTTGCAAAATTTAAGTACTGATGAATGCGTACTTGTTGCACGTGGTGGTAACTGGCTTGACGGCGGCACCTATTCAACAGTAAACCTGCACACCGTTACTCCTGATAACAGTATGACTGAAACTTGCTGGTCGGGAGGTTACGGAACCATCAGTTTATGTAACCAGGTATTGTCATTATTGGCACCTACGCCCGAAAGCGATGCAAAAAAGCAAACCATTGCCGAAATTAAAACCATGCGCGCCCTGTCGTACTTTTACCTGATGGATCTTTTTGGTAATGTTCCTATCAGCAAAACTTTTGGCGATACTACCAACCTGGGCACCCAGCCAAGGGCGGCAGTGTTTGCATTTATTGAAAGTGAATTGCTTGGGCAAATTTCTGATCTGAGCGGGACAGCAGGGGTAACTACCTATGGCAGGCCGACCAAAGGTTTGGCGTACGCCATACTCGCAAAAATGTACCTTAACGCGCAATATTATATTGGTACGCCAAGGTACCAGGACGCTGTTACTATGTGCGATAACGTTATAAAAAGCGGTCAGTATGGTTTAGATGCGGATTATTTAGGCATGTTTAAGCCTAATAACGGCCCGGGTATTAAGGACTTTATTTTTGCCATACCTTATGACGGTGTGTTGGCGCAGGGGCAGTATTATTCGCGCTGGACATTAAACCCTAACCTAAAAAATAAGTATAAAATGCCTTACACACCTGACGGCCCCGTCTATACTTACAAAGAATATTATGCTTTGTTTAACGATGCGAATGATATCCGCAAAAAACAATTTTTGGTTGGCAAGCAGTACAATAACGATGGCACACCAATAAATATTACCACAACCAATATCGGGCTTGATGCAAGTTACTCCGGGCCTAATCCAAATGCTACGGTGATCCATCAGTTGGAGTTTACGCCTGATATTGTATGGAAAAACCCGGCAACTTTTGACATTGGTAACGACGAACTTGCCAACGAAGAAGGTTACAGGAACAATAAGTTTTATCCGGACAGCCTAAATACAGACCGTAACCAGGGCAATGATGTGCCTATGTTCAGGTATGCCGATATTTTACTGGAAAAAGCCGAAGCTATTTTACGCGGCGCATCAGCAACCAATGGCGATTCGCCTTTATCATTGGTTAACCAGGTTAGGGCGCGTGCAAAAGCTTCGCCTTTGACTACTGTAACGCTGTCTGATATATTGGATGAGCGTGGCCGCGAGTTCTCTATGGAAATGTGGAGACGTAATGACCTGATCCGTTTTGGCCAGTTTGAAAAGCCATGGGGCATAAAAACAGATGCTAATCCTAATAAACGTATTTTCCCGATCCCAAGACCGGAAATGCAGTTGAACCCGAAACTGGTACAAAATCCGGGTTATTAATTTAATTTCTATTATTTATTTAGCAAATGCAGGTCGTAAAAAGCCTGCATTTGCTTTTTTAGGGTCTTATTAATCTTAAAACTCTCTGAATTTTCTCCGATATTCCATCGGGGTATTGCCGGTAGCTAATTTGAAATACCTGTTAAAATTTGAAAGGTTGTTAAACCCCGAATCGCGGCAAATTGAATTTATATTTTCATTGGTCTCCCTGATCAGTTTACACGAGTTTTCTATTCTTACGGTCAGTAAAAAATCAAAATAGGTTTGGCCGGTACGCAATTTAAAATAATGGCAAAACGCCTTAGGTACCATGTGGATAATGTTTGCTATGTCTTTAAGTTTAATGTCCTTATAGAAATTGTCCATCGTATATAAATAGATCTTCGTTAACCTCAACTCATCTATTCTGTTGAAGACCTTTTTTTCTGTTTGACCTGCCACGTTTGAGATTTGTTCGCCCTCAGCAATTTTATTTAACAGCTGCAGCAACAAAGGAAGTTGTTCATGCTTAGCCGAATTTTCTATTTGCCGGATAAAGTCGACGGCAATAGCTTTTGAATTACTATTGATCAACAGCCCGCTTTTAGCGCTGTTTAAAAGATTGTTCAGGAGGCTGTTTTCAGGCAGCGTCATGAAAGTACTTCCTAATTTATTCGGATCAAAATGAAGGGTGAGCAGTTGCAGCGGTTTGGGGATCTTACCGCTTTTCATGGAGTAATCATAATAGCGGTTAGTTTCAAACTTGAACATATGAGGTACATTACAACCAATCATCATCATAGTATCTCCCGAAATTCTCTTTGATGTATTTCCTATCGAAAAAGTTCCTTCTCCGCTTATAATATAGATCAGCTCCAGCTCTGGATGGTTGTGGAAATTGTTGATGGCATGATAAGTATTTGCTTCGGCTATTGTAAAAGCTGAATTGTCGACCTTTAAAATTTGCTCGAAAAATTCCATTATTTTATACTATAGTAATAATAAAAAATAAAAATAGATAATATGTTGTGAATATAGTATTACTTTTTATGAATATTTAAGCATCGCACAGTTTACTAAGTGGTTAACTTCGTTTTATAAAATTTTAGCCATGAAGGAAAAGAAATTTACTATGAAACTTATTGAAGCTTCAATAGGTGACATTGAATTAGTAGGAGGTAAAAATGCTTCGCTTGGAGAAATGATGCAGAACATCTCTCAATTTGGCATTGATATTCCTGATGGGTTTATCATCACAAGTAAGGCCTACTACCAGTTCATCGCAGACAATCAACTTGATAAGCAGATCAGGGACATTATTGAGGATAAAGATGTTACCGATTTGAAGGTTCTTTTATCCTGTGGCAGTAAAATAAGGGGACTTATACAAAACGGCCGGTTTTCTACCGCAATGGAAAATGAGATTGTTGAGGCCTATAAGGAGCTATTGATTCAATACAAAGATCACTCCGGCGATGTTGCAGTTCGCTCGTCGGCCACCGCCGAAGACTTGCCCGATGCTTCATTTGCAGGCCAGCAAGACACTTATTTAAATATAAGCGGAGAGGAAAGCTTGTTAACAGCTATAAAAAATTGCTTTGCCTCATTATTTACCGATAGGGCAATCAGTTACAGGACATCATTTAATTATGATCATTTTAACATTGGCCTTTCTGTTTGTGTGCAAAAAATGGTCCGTTCGGATAAAGGCGTTTCAGGAGTTGCATTTTCATTAGATACCGAAAGCGGTTTTAAAGATGCAGTTATTATCAATGGATCGTACGGTTTGGGCGAAATGGTGGTGCAGGGATCTGTTAATCCCGACGAATTTATTGTTTATAAGCCATTGTTGAAAAGCGGTTTCAGATCCATCCTTGAAAAAAAATTGGGCAAAAAACATAAAAAAATGATTTATGGAAGGCCCGGGGAAGCAGCCGTAACAATCATTGACACCCCTGTTGAAGAAAGCTCAAGGTTTTGCTTGTCTGACGATCAGATCATTCAGCTAAGTAACTGGGTAATTATCATTGAAGCATATTACACCAAATTGAAAGGCAAATGGTGCCCTATGGATATTGAATGGGCGGTAGACGGGATCAGCGACAGATTGTTTATAGTACAGGCAAGGCCCGAAACTATCCATTCCCGCAAGCAAGTAAACCTGCTTACCGAATTTCGTATCAATGATCCGGACAGAGCAGACAGGATTTTGCTGAAAGGCATTGCTGTTGGCGATAAAATTGCTACAGGCAGGGTGCACAACCTTTCAGGTATCGGAAAACAAAATATCCACGAAATAAACTTTTTGCCCGGCGATATCATGGTAACTGATATGACGGACCCTGACTGGGAGCCGGTAATGAAAAAAGCATCAGCTATCATTACCAATAAGGGCGGCCGAACTTGTCACGCCGCCATTGTTGCCAGGGAATTAGGTGTTCCGGCTATAGTTGGCTGCGAACGGGCAACTGCTATTCTGAAAACCGGCGATGAAATAACCGCTTCATGCGCGGAAGGCGACGCCGGAATTATTTATAGCGGCATAGTGGCGTTTACTAAGCGGGAACATGACCTTAATGACCTGCCTGAAATTGAAACCCCGCTAATGATGAATATCGGATCGCCCGAAATTGCATTTAATTACGCGCATTATCCCGGAAAAGGCGTGGGCCTTGCCAGGGAGGAGTTTATCATCAATAATTATATAAAAATCCACCCGCTGGCCCTGCTCCAGCACAGGAGCCTGAATGATGCCTCATTAACAGCTCATATTGAGGAAGCTATGCTTGGTTATGACAGTGAGGAGGCGTTTTTCATTGAAAAGCTATCCTACGGAATAGCCAGGATAGCCGCTGCATTTTATCCCAATAAAGTAATTGTACGTTTCTCTGATTTTAAAACCAATGAATACTACAATATGCCCGGCGGTAAATATTTTGAACCGAACGAAGAAAATCCAATGATAGGCTGGAGGGGGGCATCCCGGTACTATTCTAAGGTATACAAAAAGGCTTTTGGAATGGAATGCAAGGCTATTACGAAGGTACGCGAAATGATGGGCCTTGATAATGTGGTGGTGATGATCCCTTTTTGCCGCACGGTGAACGAACTTTTATTGGTATACGAAACAATGGAAGAGTATGGCCTGAAACGAGGGGAAAACGGGCTTGAAGTTTACCTGATGGCCGAAGTTCCGTCGAACGTGATTTTGGCCGAGCAGTTTGCTGATTATGTGGATGGTTTTTCAATAGGCTCCAATGATCTTACCCAACTGGTATTGGGGCTCGACCGTGATTCATCATTGGTAGCGGGTTTGTATAACGAGCGTAATGACGCCGTAAAATTCATGATCTCATCGTTAATAAAAACAGCGAAGAAAAGAGGCGTGAAAGTGGGGATCTGTGGGCAGGGGCCATCTGATTACCCTGATTTTGCCCAGTTCCTGGTAGAAGAGGGGATTGACAGTATCTCCGTTACCCCCGACTCGTTTTTTAAAACCGTAATGGCCATCAGGAAGATAGAGGATGAGATTGAAACGGCAAAACGGCTCTGTCTATCTGCCTGACAATTGAAATTCATTAACTAATTCTAACAACCGCTACCCGGCTCCGGGTGGCGGTACTAATCTTAAAAATATTATTGATATGAAAACCGTAAAAACTTTAGGCCAATTTATTATTGAAAAACAAGCAGAATTTCCTTATGCCAAAGGCGAACTCTCCAGGCTGCTGAGAGACATTGGGATTGCGGCAAAAGTTGTTAACAGGGAAGTTAACAGAGCAGGATTGGCTGATCTGACCCTCGATAACGGTTCGGTAAACGTACAGGGCGAAAGTCAGAAAAAGCTGGATGTTTTTGCTAATGAGCAGTTTATTTCGGCCTTACAGCAGGGCGGTGAATGTTGCATTGTGGTATCGGAAGAAAATGATGAATATATCGATATTGACAGCGAAATTTCAAAGCATGCTAAATATATTGTAGCGATTGACCCACTGGACGGCTCGTCCAACATCGATGTAAATGTGAGCGTGGGCACCATTTTTTCCATCTACCGCCGGAAAACAACCGATGGAAGGGCTACCATTAAAGATGTTTTACAAAGGGGCACCGAGCAGGTAGCGGCGGGATATGTAATTTATGGTTCATCGACAATGCTGGTTTATACTACCGGGAAAGGGGTGAACGGGTTCACCTTAGATCCCTCTTTGGGGGAGTTTTGCCTGTCGCATCCCAAAATGCGTATTCCTGACGATGGTGTTATCTATTCTATAAACGAAGGCTATTATTCCCATTTTCCTGATGGGGTAAAGAAATATATCAAATACTGCCAGGTGGAGGATGTAACAACAAACAGGCCGTTTAAAGCAAGGTATATCGGATCGATGGTAGCCGACCTGCATAGGAATATGATAAAAGGAGGGATCTTTATTTACCCTGCAAATGCCAGCGACCCGAAAGGGAAATTGCGTTTAATTTATGAGTGTAACCCTATGGCTTTCATCATTGAACAGGCTGGGGGGAAAGCCAGTAACGGATACGAACGTATTTTGGACCTCGAGGTTACAGAACTGCACCAGCGTTCGGGTATCTTCATCGGTTCAAAAAAAATGGTAAACAAGGCCGAGGAAATGATGAAGCGCTTTTCGCCAATTACAACCAATGTTGACTATAGTTATATGGAGTTAATATAAGGAAGCTAAAAGCAAAATGCCTAAGGCTATAAATTGATTTAAAGACAAACCGGGGGAGCGGGGGCGCTATTTAAGTTTACCCGGATTTTTAATTAAAAAACTGTGAGTATTATTTTACTTGTAACTACACGCAAAATAATAGCTCACAGTTGTGTTTATAAGCTAACGTTGTGCTTTACAGCGTCGCTTTTAATATTAAGCCAGGTCAAACCTGTCAAGGTTCATTACCTTGGTCCAGGCAGCTACAAAATCTTTAACAAATTTGTCTTGTCCATCGGTGCTTCCGTATACTTCGGCAATAGCTCTTAGTTCGGCATTGGAGCCTAACACAAGGTCGGCGCGGGTCGCTGTCCATTTTACTGTACCGCTGGCACGGTCACTGCCTTCGTAAAGTTCCCTGTCGGCAGCTACAGCTTTCCATGCAGTGCCCATATCAAGCAGGTTTACAAAGAAATCGTTACTAAGCACACCCTCACGTGAGGTAAACACGCCATGTTTCGATCCGTCAAAATTGATGTTTAATACACGCAGGCCGCCCAATAGCACAGTTAGTTCAGGTGCTGTTAGTGTAAGCAAATGTGCTTTATCTGTCAGTAATTCTTCGGTAGACACCGCGAACCTTGATCTGCGGTAGTTACGGAAACCATCGGCTGCCGGCTCCAGGTAACCGAATGATTCTACATCGGTTTCCTCCTGTGAAGCATCAGTACGGCCTGCGGTAAATGGAACGGTAATATCATGTCCGCCATCTTTGGCTGCTTTTTCAACAGCAACAGATCCGGCTAATGCAATCAGATCGGCCAGGGAAACTTTTTTGCCATCAGTTTGGGCGCCGTTAAACTCTTTTTGGATGCCTTCAAGTACGCTCAATACTTTTTGTAACTGCGTTGGGTTGTTTACCTGCCAGTATCTTTGCGGGGCCAGGCGGATGCGGGCACCATTTATACCGCCGCGTTTATCAGTACCGCGAAAGGTAGAAGCAGCAGCCCAGGCAGTTGAAACCAATTCAGAGATACTTAAGCCCGATGCCAATATCTTTCCCTTTAAAGCTGCAATGTCACTTTCAACTATCGGTGCATAATCGGCAGCAGGTATAGGGTCCTGCCAAAGTAATATTTCTTCAGGTACATCAGCACCGAGGTAACGTACCCTCGGTCCCATATCACGGTGGGTTAATTTAAACCATGCACGTGCAAAAGCATCTGCAAATTGGTCCGGATTTTCAAGGAAACGTCTTGATACCTTTTCATAAGCAGGATCAAACCTTAATGCAAGGTCGGTAGTAAGCATGGTTGGCAAATGCTTTTTCAACGCATCGTAAGCATCGGGGATAATAGCTTCTGCATTTTTAGCTACCCATTGATGGGCGCCTGCCGGGCTTTTGGTTAGTTCCCATTCAAAACCAAATAAGTTTTCGAAAAAGTTATTGCTCCATTTGGTTGGCGTTGTGGTCCAGGTTACTTCCAGCCCACTGGTAATAGTATCGGCGCCTTTACCAGAGCCATAACCGTTGTGCCAGCCAAAGCCCTGCGATTCAATGTCAGAAGCTTCGGGCTCTTTACCTACGTTATCTGCAGATGCAGCACCATGGGTTTTGCCAAAAGTGTGACCGCCTGCAATTAAAGCAACGGTTTCCTCATCATTCATGGCCATACGACCGAAAGTATCCCGGATATCTTTAGCAGCCATGATCGGATCGGGGTTGCCATCCGGGCCTTCGGGATTTACGTAGATCAGGCCCATTTGCACTGCAGCGAGCGGTTTTTCGAGGTTGCGTGAGTGAATATCACCATCGGCATCATCATCTGATACCAGCACCCCATGACCTTCCTGTACTCCCGGTGAGCCATGCGCATAACGGATATCGCCGCCAAGCCAGGTGGTTTCTGCACCCCAGTATACAGATTCATCTGCTTCCCAGGCATCCTCACGTCCGCCGGCAAAGCCAAAGGTTTTAAAACCCATTGATTCAAGCGCTATGTTACCGGTAAGGATCATCAGGTCGGCCCATGAAATTTTTCGGCCATATTTTTGTTTAATGGGCCAAAGCAGCCTGCGGGCCTTATCAAGGCTTACATTATCCGGCCAGCTGTTAAGCGGCGCAAAACGTTGCAAACCAGCACCGGCACCGCCGCGGCCGTCACCTACACGATAGGTGCCGGCACTGTGCCAGGCCATCCGGATAAACAAACCGCCATAGTGGCCAAAATCTGCCGGCCACCAATCCTGTGAGTCGGTCATAAGCGCATGGAGATCTTTTTTTACAGCTTCAAGGTCGAGGCTTTTAAAGGCTTCGGCATAATTAAAGCTTTCTCCCATCGGGTTTGATAATGAAGAGTGCTGGCGCAGGATGTTAAGCTTTAACTGGTTAGGCCACCAATTGTGGTTCCGTGTACCGCCGCCGCCAACATTGTGTTTCATAGTGCCGTTGTGAAACGGGCATTTACTGATGTCATTTGATCCGTTTTCCATAATTATATTTATATATTGAATGGGCTCCCTAAACCCTGGTTGGGTATTAAGTTTTATAAAATTATGATGTTAAAGTCAACAATCACAATCGATTAATTCTATGTGCTGATAGTTAAAAACTATAGCATAGCTAAACGATATCAACCCTTTCAAAAGAGGGGAAAGCTACCTTTTATACCTGCAAATAGAAACCAGGGTTCTTCTGTATCGGTAAAGCATAACAGGAATTAACTTAATTAATAAGTAAAAACCACCTTTTTTTACCTGTTTGCCCGTATTTATAGTTGATTTGTTTAGATTTGCAACAACCTTAAATCTTATCAGCATGAATAAAAATTATCCCATCCTGCAACAATACCTGTATTCAATACGTCTTGTTAAAATATAAGGGGTTTCCCGGATACTTCTTTATTTATCGGATTGTTGAACTATCCCGGGTAAAAGGTTCATGTTGTTAATTAAAAAATTTACCAGGCAGCAACGCTGCCTGCAACGATATTCCCGATAGTTCTTTAATGGGTATTTTCATTGTAAAATACAGTTTTAGTTAAAAAAACAATGTGTTAGCCAGGGATAGCACATTGTTTATTCATCTTGCTTTACCGGTTGCTCTAACCGGCTTTGAACTTTCTGATAATTGTTATAAAATTTGTGATACATTTTATGTGAAGCCGAAAGCAGAATGCAAAGCTTAAAGCTAATGGATTGATTATTAATGCGGTTTAATTGCTTTTATGAAGCTAATTAATAGATTCTATATAAATATTCAGTAAAGCTGTTTTTGAACGGCTTTTTTTATTTGTAAATGCTTATTATTGTTTACGTGTGCGTACACGTAAAATGATAATCCAAATTAAACCTCCACCTTCAGTTGAGCAATAATGATAAAATAGAATTGCTATGAAACGCCATTTGCAACGCAGCTTAATATTGATCCTGTTTATTACAGGTTTGAACTTTTCGGTATCGGCCGTCGATATAAAGCCGGTCGACTCGGTTAGGATAAAAGGTTTCCACCTCGATATGCGCATCCAGGTAATGAAGTTGCCTGCATTAAAAAAGTTTGTACTAAACTTAAGCAATAACGGCATCAATACCCTGGTAATGGAATGGGAGGGAAGTTACCCGTTTGTGAAAGAACCCCTTATTGCCAATAGGTATGCTTATTCAAGAGAGGAGGTCCGCGATTTTGTTAACTATTGCAATTCGCTTCATATCCAGGTGATCCCGCTGCAGCAAAGCTTCGGGCATGTAGAGTATATCCTTCGCAACTATAAATATGTCGCCCTGCGCGAAGATCAGAAAGATTTTAGCCAGGTTTGCCCAAGTGAGCCCGAATTAAATAAGAAGCTATTCACCACCCTTTACACTGATTTGGTTTCAACGCATAACTCGCCCTGCATCCATATCGGTGGCGACGAAACCTACTTACTGGGACACTGTGAAAAATGCAAAAAGCGAGCGGCCGAAATAGGCTTGTCGCGATTGTATTTTGACCATATTAAAATGCTGTGCGATATTGTAGTAAGTTTAGGCAAACGACCAATTGTATGGGCTGATATTGCCCTGAAATATCCGGATTACATTAGCCTGCTGCCCAAAGAAACTATTTTTGTTGACTGGAACTATGGCTGGGACGTGAACCATTTTGGCGACCATGCCAAACTGTTAAAATCAGGATATGAGATCTGGGGATCGCCGGCCATCAGGAGCTATCCGGATAACTATTTTCTTACCGACTGGCAAAAGCATTTCAATAACATCAGGGATTTTATTCCGCTATCGCGAAAGCTGGGTTATAAAGGCATCGTCATGACGTCATGGTCAACCTCGGGTGTTTATTCCTCCTTGTTTGAGTCGGAAGATGAACTGATCGACCTGTTTGCTATTCGCCATGTATACCCTTTAAACGGTTTCAATATCCTGGTGAGCTATTATTTAAGTACACTAAATAGCGACGAAAAGTTAACTAATGATCAGTTCATCATCAATTATTGTAATACCCGTTATGGCTTAAACTCGCAGCAGGCTATGCAGTTTAAGCATGCTTTATTTGCAACACCATATAATGTGGTTCATGGCAAGGTTATATCGCCAAAGGAAATTACGGTAAGCCAGTTGCTGGATAGCGCGACAAATGCCCTGAACGTGCTGAAATCATTGAAACCGATAAGAGAGGAGCAGGAAGTTAGGCATTATGTTTTAATGGCCGGGATCAGGGTGTATTACCTTAGGTACATGAAAATTGAAGCTGAAGTAAACTCACCCGGTTTTTCTGCTGATCAGGTTCCGGTGTGCTTAACAAAACTCGATAAATTATTAGCTGATGAACAAAAGCTGAACGTTGAGTTCACTGCGCTTAATAAGGATTTTCTTTATAAATCAGCGCTCGATGAGGAAAATCTATTGAGGAGCCAGAAAATCCACGTGCTGTACAATCGTTTGGCTAAAGTAAAATGAAGATTGAAGCATTCAGATTGCTTGTAATTTAAACTAACCATTATAAAACCGGTAGTTTTCTTTCGTGATGATATCAATAGGCATATAAGTTGATTTTTCAACCTCGCTTATTTTAAAAAGATGTTTGTAAAGTGCCATAACACCAAGGTAGCCCTGTTCTTTAGGGCGCTGGCAAATCAGGAAGGTAATTTGGCCGGTTATAAGGTAATCGATATTCTTTTTCAAAAAATCATAACCCACAAGCAAAATGTCTGTTCTTTTATGTTTTACTAAAATTTCGGCTATAACGTTCACCCTTGAGTTGGTTACAAAAATGGCTTTGATGGCAGCCTCAGCCGTTAAAGCAGTTAATAATGTTTTTTCTGCTGCGTCAAATTTGGTGTCATTGATATAGAGGGTTACAACCTTGTTGGCATTCCCGCTGCTCTCAAAAAAACTTTTAAATCCCTGTTCCTTCCGCAGGAGGTGATGGTTATTTTCGAGATCGGTTGATATGTTTACCGTTAAAATTTTATCCTGCTTTTGAATGGCAAGACTGATAAGCTGGGCGGCAAGTTTACCGCTTTGATAAAGCTCGGGACCAATGTAGGTAAGGCCAGGCTGACCGGGCAAATCCGAATTTATAAATACCAGCGGCAGTTCAAGCTCCAGGATCTTTTTGGCAAAGTCAATTGAATCTTCTACAAATGATGGAGCCATGAGTACAGCGTCTGGCTCGTTTTTCAGCAGTTCATCAGCCGCTGTATGGAAACTGCTTTTTAAGTTGAGATCATAAAAATAATATTTAATGGTTACACCAAATTGCCTGATCTCGTCTGCTGCTTGTTTTATGCCGTTTAAAGGGTAACTCCAATAATCTGTTTCACCAGAAACAGCAGGGATCAGGATAGCAAAATTCAGGATCTTACGGGAGGCTAAAAGGCTGGCCATTTTATTGGGCCGGAAGTTCATTTCCTCAATAATGGCATTGATTTTATTTTTGGTATCTTCAGATACCCCATTTCTGTTATGGATAACCCTGTCGACCGTCCCGATAGATACGTTTGCCCTTCGGGCAATTTCTTTAACACCTGTTAATTCGGTTCCTGTTTTTTTCATGAGCGTGTAATCCAAATGTACTATATTTTGATAATCATTTTTACAGGGGGAGTAATGCCTGAAGCCCGGTTCAATTGTGCCTGTTTATAATTACGGGCAATGTATTAAATGTCGGCAAAACGTTTTTTAAATTGTCAGTTACAGCGCTTAACTTTAAGGCCGGTCAATTCATCAATAACCTAACGTTTGTAAAATAAAACTTAATGAATTTAAAAAAGTATTTACCTGTTGTAATCGGGGGCTTATTGCTAAGCAGCAATGTTTTTTCCAAGGTGGTATTACCTGGGGTTTTTAGCGATAACATGGTTTTGCAGCAAAAAACTATGGCTGGCATATGGGGCACGGCTGATGCCGGTAAAACGGTAACCATTACCTCATCATGGAATAATAAAACTTATACCACCGTTGCCGATGCGGCAGGTAACTGGAAAGTCAAGGTCAAAACCCCATCGTATGGTGGGCCTTATAAAGTTACCGTAACCGATGGCAGCGCCCCCATAGTTTTAAATAATGTACTGATAGGCGAGGTATGGGTTTGTTCCGGCCAGTCGAATATGGAGATGCCCGTGGCCGGCTGGGGCCAGGTGAATAATTATAAAGAAGAAATTGCCAACGCCAATTACCCGGAGATCCGTCTGTTACAGGTATCGCAGGCAACAAACCTTAGCCCGCAAGCCGATATAAAAGTGGCTAATAACGGCTGGATGGTATGCTCGCCTCAAACTATCGGCGAATTTTCGTCGGTGGCTTATTTCTTTGCCAGGGAGATCAATAAACAGGTTAAAATTCCTATCGGCCTCATCAGTTCAAACTGGGGCGGCACTATGATCGAAGCCTGGAGCGATGAAAATACGCTAACTAATAATCCTGCTTTTAGCGCACAGATCAAACAACAGCAGGAATCCGCTAAAACAGAAACGCCATCAACCTTTGCGCAAAAATTGGATGCCTGGAACAAACTTGCTACCGCTGCCGATAGGGGCTATACCAATAATAACGCGTTCAACCCGGATACTGCCGGCTGGCGGAGCATGCTGCTGCCCCAGTTTTTTGAAAAAGGTGCTTTAGGTGATTTCGATGGCGTTGTTTGGTTTCGTAAAAAGATTACCATCCCTGCAGCATGGGCAGGGCAGGATGTAAAGATTAGCCTGGGTAAGATAGATGATAATGAAATAACATTTTTTAACGGTGAAAAGATAGGCGCAACGGATGGTTATACACAGTCGCGCAATTACACTATTCCTGCTGCAAAGATAAGGGCAGGGGAGTCGGTGATCACTGTGCGGGTTTTTGACAGCGGTGGTGGTGGCGGCCTGTATGGCGCCGATGAGATGCAATTAGTATCAGCATCAGGCGAAAAGATCTCCTTAGCCGGTAACTGGGATTATAAAGTAGGTTTTAATATAAAAAGCCTGCCGCCTATGCCTGTTGCCGATAACCCGAACCGTTTGGCTGTACTGTATAATGCCATGATCAATCCGCTTACTCCAATGGCCATCCGTGGTGTTATCTGGTACCAGGGCGAAGCCAATACAGGCAGGTCGGGCCAGTATAAAGAATTGTTTGAGGGCATGATAAACGGCTGGCGCACTACCTGGAACGAAGGTAGTTTTCCGTTTTACTTTGTACAATTAGCCAACTGGCAAAAGCGCGATGCCGAACCGGTCCCTTCGGGCTGGGCCGAGTTGAGAGAGGCCCAAACTCAAACGCTTGAATTGCCTAACACAGGGATGGCTGTGGCTATTGATCTTGGTGAAGCCGAAAATATCCACCCAAAAAATAAACAGGAAGTTGGCCGCAGACTGGCATTGGTAGCACTTGATAAAACCTACCATAAAAAACAGTCATATTCCGGACCTGTGTATAAGTCTCAAAAAATTGATGGCGATAAAATTGAGCTTAGCTTTAATTATACCGATGGCGGTTTAAAAGCGCAGGGCAGCGAAAATCTGCAGGGTTTTGCCGTTGCCGGCGAGGATATGAAGTTTCATTGGGCAAATGCCGTTATAAAAGACAGTAAGGTTATTGTGAGCAGTCCGGATGTTAAAAGCCCGGTTGCAGTAAGGTATGCCTGGGCCAACAACCCGGTAAGTACTTTATACAATGGAGTTGGCCTGCCGGCTTCACCTTTCCGTACGGACAACTGGGTAGGGAGATAATTAAAATGTGCCATTGCGAGAGGTACGAAGCAATCCCAAGCTATGCGGGGCGAACCTGCTCATAGGGATTGCTTCGTACCTTACAGCAATGACGATCTTGTTTTTTATAGCCTACAACAACGGCCTCGGATCAAATATCACCCGTATAGAGTTTATCTTACCATCAACCACATGGTACCACCCGCAGCTGAATATGGTAGTACGACCCATATCAATATCATAAAAGATACATACATCATCACCATCGCTAAATACGCGTTTGATATCGTATTTCAGCTTCATACGCTGCATATCAGTAAAGTAGGCTTCGGCACCATCGCGTTGGCCAAGTACACCAATAAATTTCAGGTCGTCGGCAGCACAGCTGCGGGCCGCTTCAAAGTCTTCTTCGTTTAGCGCTTTTATAAATGACAGTACTACATCGTTAGCACTGCCCAGGGGGGCATTTGCTTCTGTTGCCATAGTTATTATTGTTTTTAGGTATACAATGTTGCTATGTAACTATCAATAATTATTCCTTTAAACATCCTTCAGTAATAATTCTTAAATTTATTAGGATGAAAAAGCACTTCGTAATAAAACTGACTGGTAACCGCCCAACGTTTCCAAATGATATGACCGATGATGAGCGCATAATCATGCAGGCACATTCTGAGTATCTGAAAGGAAAAATGAACGAAGGGCTGGTGCTTATCTTTGGCCCGGTTTTCGACCCCAAGGGTGTTTATGGCCTCGGTATCCTGGCTGTTGATGATGAAGCACAGGTAAAGGAAATTATCGCTAATGATCCGGCCAATGTTTTAGGTACTTATGAGGTGGCGTTGATGATGGCTTTGATGCCTGCTTAGGCTAAATTAACAACAAAGCCGCCCGGTATTACACAGGCGGCTTCATATTAAAACAATCGAGAAATTAAAAGATTCAATTAAGCGGTGGCTGAAGTTCGGTAGTTACACCAATACGGTTCCAGGCGTTGATGGTGATAATTGCCATGATTACCTGGGCCAGGTAAAGTTCATCAAATACTTCGGCTGCTTTTTTATAAGTCTGGTCAGATACCCGGCCGGTTATCAGGGTTACTTCTTCGGTAAGGGCCAGGATAGCACGCTCCTGCTCATCAAAGAAAGGGGCCTCACGCCAAACGCTGATGTTGTAAATGCGGCGTTCGGTTTCGCCGGCTTTGCGGGCATCTGTAGTGTGCATATCCACGCAAAAGGCACAACCATTAATTTGTGAAGCGCGGATCTTGATGAGGTCTTTATGGCGGGTGGTTAAACCTGTACTTTCTATATATTTTTCAAGGGCTATCAGGGCTCTGTATCCAGCCGGTTCGGCAGTGTTCATTTTTAATCGGTTCATGTTTTTATCTTTTTGTTAATACAAAGTTGAGGATAAACAGGCCCTCAAAAAATGAACTGAGTTTAAGAAAATCAGATTTTTTTAGCCCGGAGCCTGCTCAGGAACTGCGGGGTGAAACCTAAATATGATGCCAGCATATATTGCGGTACCCGCTGCACAAAGGCCGGGAAAAGACTGGTGAAGTGCCGGTAACGTTCCTCATCATTCTGGTTAAAAATATAACCGATGCGCCGTTGCGATGCAATAAAGGCTTTTTGCATCATAACGCGGAAATAGCTCTCCATTTGCGGCACAGTTTCAAACAACGCTACGCGGTTTTTTTCGGTGAGCAACAGCAGTTCTGAAGCCTCAATGGTTTGGATATAGGTAGTGGCCGGTTGGTGATTAAGCAAACTGTCCTGATCGGCTATCCACCAGGTTTCCAGGCCAAACTGGATAATTTGCTCGTTAAGCTTGTTGTTAACAAAATACTGCCTCACCAGGCCTTTGGTTACAAAATAGTTACCGGCACAAAGTTTGCCTGGTTCTAAAATGAACTCTTTCTTTTTAAATTTCTTTAATTCAAAATGTTGGCATATGTTTTCCTCATCAGTCGCAGATAGCTGAACATAGCGTTTAATGTGGTTGATGAGGTCGGGATACATATGTTTGGCATAATTTAGTCGGCACAAATTTCTCGAATTGGATCGAATTACACGAATCTTAAATTAATGCAAATTCGTCTAATTCGATTAATTCTAGGGGAGTTGCGAAGCATTCGTATAGAAATTTTTCAATATGAGATTTAGTAAAGCAGGTCGGATTATTTTAAACGCCATTTCGCTGACTGGTCATAAAATACCCTGATAATGTCATTTTTGCCCCTCTTCGCCCCGGTATATAAGGGCTAACTTTATTCTAAACAAAATCAAACTATCATGACAACTAAAGAAATTGTACAGCAGGTTATCAACGCTTTTGATAATAATGACGTTGAAAAAATATTAAGCCTTTTTGCCGATGACGTAAAATGGATTATGAAAGGTTCGTCCATCACTGTTATGAACGGGAAGAATGAAGTTGATCAATTTTTAGGCGGAATGGAAGACGTGAAAATGGTTTCATCAACCAAGGATCATATTCTTGTGGACGGCAATACCGCTGCTGTTGACGGGCTTGTTCAGTGCAAAGGCAAAAACGGTGAAGATATGGCCATGTATTATGCCGATTTTTATGAGCTGGAAAATGATAAGGTGAAAAGCGTTACATCCTATATCGTTGATAAAAAGGAATAAATTTTGAGGCGAAAGGGAAAAGGTTAAAGGCGAAAGGTTTTGACCGTTGCTACCTAAACTTCTTCCAACGTCAAAAGGTTATCAATGCCGGTCCTGTCGGTTAGTGATTGCAGATGTTTTTTGCCTCCGTTTTCGGGTTTTACAACAGTAAGATAGGTTTTGCCCCGCTCGGTGCTTACATAAAAGGCCTGGCTGTTGGCTTCGATACGCGCTATGGCTTCGGCAACGGAGATCACTACCCTTGGCCGGTCTAACGATTCGTAATAACCGATGTGGGTTATCTGCTCTTGTGTACTTGAGGCTTTGGGTTTATCAATACAGTTTACCTGGTAGCTTGCCATAAAATATCAATGTGGTATTTGTAAAGATATGGTTTATTAGATAAGATTACCGAAGCTAATAAATATCGGCCTGTTGAATTTGTTTCGTCACCCCGCTTGCTAAGTGTATGCAAGCATGGTGACGATCTGTCCTGTGGGACCCTGAAACAGGTTACCCATGACATAATTAAAAAGGGGTGTCATGTTGAGTGTTTAAATCCCGCGGGCTCTGAAGGAGATATGACATTTCTCCGCCCGTCATCCTGAATTTATTTCAGGATCCCACGGGATAGGTAGGCGATCTGCTTAGCACGCGGCTTAGCAAGTGGGGTGCTGAAACAAGTTCAGCATGACCGTCTTTTTAATTATGTCATGGGTAGCCAGTCGAAGCATGGTGGGCAGGGCCTCTGGACGCGGCCCTTCAACAGGCACAGGGTAACAGGCCGTCTTTGCTTAATCATTTCACCTTTAGAGGCCGGGGGATTTAAACACTCAGGATGACGGCTTCCTTTGTTTTATTTTAAAACCCTTACTTTTGTCCCCCATCAATCTTCACAAATTTGTACTCAAAAGAACAAACAACTCAATTAAAACAAGCTTTCTGGACGGCATTTGGGCAATACCTCAAACCCCAGCTTTCGGCTGATGGCCTGCGTACTAACTGGGTGAATTATAAAACCGGAATTAAGCACCTGTACTTTAAAATGGAGGCGGATAAAAGATCGGCTTTTATTGCTATTGAAATGAGCCATCCTGATGCAGACATTCAACAATTGATGTTTGATCAGTTTATTGAATTAAAAAACGTGCTGCAATCTGAGCTTAATGAGGAATGGGAATGGCAGCTGCATACAACCGATGAGTACAACAAAACCGTAACCCGCATTATTAAAACCCTGCCCGGCGTAAGTGTATTTAAGCAGGAAGACTGGCCGGCATTAATCTCCTTTTTTAAACCCCGGATCATTGCGCTCGATGAGTTTTGGAGTGTTGCGCAATATAGCTTTGATTTGTTCAGGTAGAATAGGGTTGCATTAAAAAAAATGCGTCGTTGCGAGGTACGAAGCAATCGCGAACTATACAGAGCTGCTCTGCAACTGGGGGTTGCTTCGTATCTTGCAATAACTGCGTAGAGATGTTACAGACTTACAATGATGATTCCTTTACACCATATGCGCTACATCATCGCCCGCCGTTAAAAAGCAGTGGTTAACCGTGTCGATAACATCACTCAAATTAAAAGGCTTGGCAATAAAAGCATCCGAGCCATAGTTGCCTAATGATTCCAGCACACGCGGGTAGGCCGATACCATCACCACCGGGATGTGCGCCGTCGCCGGGGTGGTTTTTAGCATGTGGCATAGTTCGCCACCGTTTATACCGAACAAAATGTAATCCAAAATTACAAGGTCGGCGTTCGCTGATAGGGCCGCCTTGCATATGTCATCAGTATAGTTCAGTACCTCAACTTCATAATGCTCCATTTCCAGAGCTTCTTTCATCACTTCCAAAATATCCTCGCTATCATCAAGGATCAATATCTTTTTTGACATAATTAATAATTGGTAAAGAAGATAACGCGGGGAGCGTTTCTTTTGTTTTCAAAGTTAAATCCAATTATTGTAACAATCAAGTAACAACCTGTAGCTCTTAAATATATATTATTTTACCGCTTTAATTCGTCAACCAGTTTATTTACTGTTTTTAAAACCGTATCTAAATTAGCGGGTGTATCGGTTACTTTGGCAATCATAATACCGCCTTCAATTAGTGCTATCATTGATAAAGCTACCTCGGTTGTATCAATGCCCGGTTTAAACTCGCCGGCTTCAATACCTTCAGTTACCAGGGTTTCTATCCGTGTTTTCCATCGCACAACAGCCCTGGCCGCCTTATCTTTTAAAAGCGGGTTGGTGTCATCGGCATCAACCGCTGTATTGAGTATCGGGCAGCCCCCCGCAGGGAAATCGCCCCGCGAAAAACTATGATAAACCTGCGCATAAACCAGTAGCTTATCATGGTAGGTTTTGGCTTTTTGAATCCGCTCCTGCACCTGGTTACGCACCTTGGCCGAGTTGTAATCAAAAACTTCGGCAGCTACTTCTTCCTTGTTTTTAAAGTTGCCGTAAATACTGCCCTTGGTAAGGCCTGTAGCCCCGGTAAGGTCAGACAGGGAAGTGCCCGCGTAGCCCTTTTTATTAAATATAGCTGCAGTACGTTCAATAATGAACTGGCGTGTGCGCTCGGCTTTTGACAATTCGTTTTCCATAATACAAATATACCAACTGGTATTTAATTAGTGGTCATTTATGATAACAATAGGCCTGGCCTGTTTTTTACGGTTGATGACCAGTAGTAAAAGCGGCATCGCCAATAAAAATATTAAACCGGAAAACAGGTAAGCATCTAAATAACTTAACAGGAACGATTGCCTGTTTATCGTGCTGTCAATAACTGCTATAGCCTTTTTATGCGCATCAAATGAAGAAAAGCCCCTGCTGCCGAAATAATTGGTAAGCTTGGCTATCCTTGCCATGGCCTGGTCATTGAAGTCGGTTATGTTAACCAACAGGTCATTGCGGTGCAAACCGAAGCGTTTGGCAACATAGGTATTGATTACTGCGATACCAAATGAGCCGCCCAACTGCCGCATCATGTTATTTAGGGCTGACCCCTGCGGGATATCTTTGGGTTCGAGCCCGGATACAGCCAAAGCAGTAAGCGGAACGGTTAACAGGGCAATCCCCATAGCCCTGTAAATAAGCGGGCCTACCAGGTCGCCGGGTGCTGCCTCCAGGTTTACGCGCGACATCTGCCAGGTAAAGATTATGAAGATCACAAAGCCTGCTGTAATAATAATTAGCGGGGATACGCCCTTTTTTAGTAGCGTTGCCGAAAACAGCAAACCTACAATAGCCAACACCGCGCCGGGCAATAAGATAAGCCCTGTTATAGTAGGCGGGAAAAGCAGCACCCGTTGCGCCAGTACCGGGGTAAGGAATACCGAAGTAAACAATCCGAATCCTGTTACAAAGGTTAAAATGGCTGCAACAGCAAGTGATTTGCTTTTGAGTACCCGCAAATCAATAACCGGATTAGGGGTTGTGAGTTCCCACCAGATAAATATACTGAGGCTGATAACCGCTACTATAGTGAGTACGATGATGTAACCGGCCGAAAACCAGTCGTCGGTTTCGCCCCGCTCCAATACGGTTTGGAGTGAGCCTATGCCGATGATGAGCAGGAGGATGCCCCACCAGTCTACATTTTTTACTTTGGCTTTGATTTCCGGTTCGGTGACCAGCAATAAACTTGATATGGTTACGGCAATGCCGATAGGGATATTGATATAAAAGATCCATGGCCAGGTATAATTTTCAGTGATGAAACCGCCCAGGGTAGGGCCGATGGTTGGGCCTAAAAATACGCCTACGCCAAATAGTGCGCTGGCTATACCTACGCGGTCTTTACCATAAACTTCAAACACGATGGCTTGAGATACTGATAAAAGGGCGCCACCACCAACGCCCTGTAAAAAGCGGAAAGCAACCAGTGTCCATATATCTGATGCCAGCCCGCACATAGCCGAAAAGAAAGTGAATGCGATAATAGACCCGATATAATAATTACGGCGACCAAGCTTGGTAGTTAAAAAGCTGGTCATGGGTATTACGATGATATTGGCTATGGCGTATGCGGTGATCACCCAGGAAGTGTCTTCGAGCGTTGCGCCAAGGTTACCGCTCATGTGCGAAAGGGCTACGTTTACTATGGAGGTGTCAATCAATTCCATGATAGCAGCAGCTATAACGGTAATGATGAGGATGCTTTTTTTCATTAAAGTATGAATTATGAAGTAATAATTGCCCTAAAAAATACCGATCGGTATTTTTTAGGGCAAAAAAATTACACCAGAAATTATCTCTGGTGCAGGGCCTTTAAAGCTTCGGCCGGGTTTGACAGGAATAAGCGATAAAATGCTTCTGTACCTGCTACGCGGATCTCGTAGTTATTGGTTTCAAAACCGGCTGTAAATTCATCTGCCACCTGTGATGCCGGGATGCCGTTATGGCCGCCAATCTCTGCCGAAAATTCGGTATCAACCAGTGGCGGCATCAGCTCAAATACGTTAACATTGGTATCCTCTAAAGCAGCCCTTAATGAAATGGTATAAGAATGCAAAGCTGCTTTGGTTGCCGAGTAGGTAGCTGTTTGTTTACCTGGCAAAAAGGCAACTATCGATGATACGTTTACGATAGCCGCTTCACTTTGCTGACGCAAAACAGGTAATAATTTTTCGTTCAGGCGTACAACTGAAATATAATTTGTGAACATTTCTGCCTGTGCATTTTCAAAAACATTAGGCGTAGTAAGCAGGTCGTTAATTGAAGCTGCACCGGCGTTGTTGATCACCACGTTAAGCTGCGGGAAGTCTTTTTTCACTCGTGCGGTTAAGGCTTCCACATCTTCTGCATTTGATATATCAGCTTTAATAGCGGTTACGTTTTGCAATTGGGCTGCGGCTTTATCCAAACGCTCCTGGTTGCGGCCAATGATAATTACATGGTTGTTTTTAGCAGATAATTGTTTAGCTATTTCAAAACCTATGCCGGCACTGCCGCCGGTGATTAATACGGTATTTTCTGAAGTTTTCATGTTGTGTGTGTCATTAATTTCGACAGTACAAAAATATACCAATCGGTATATTTTTGTATCATCCATTTGTCATTGTTGTAAATTGTTGATTTTTAGGGATAATGAGAACCTTAAGCTCGTTACAAGCGAACGCGAGATGAGATAAAAGTGTGCAATAAAAAATATGTCATTGCGAGCGTAGCGCGGCAATCGCACGGAAGCTTAGCCGCTCTGTATAGCATGCGATTGCCACGTCGCGCCCAGGCTCATTCCTATCTCGCTCCTCGCAATGACATGATTCTTAAGGGCGATCTGTTAAAGTATAAACACCGATAAACTCCTCGGCCCATGCGCACCAATAACCAAGGATTGTTCAATATCAGCTGTTTTTGAAGGCCCGGATATAAATGAGCCATAACCATAACCGGCATCGCCAATGGTTTGGTAAGCTTGCGCCATAGTTGGTACAAAATCATCTTTACCAATTACAACTGCCAAATGCTGGGCAATGAACGGTAATACCCGGCTGCCCATTTCTTTTTCGGTAAGCCAGAGTGCACCGTTTTCGGCAACGCCAAGGTTGGTGCGAAGTACGGTTAGCTCTACATCGGCAAAGTTGTGACCATCTTCGTGCTTTACAGTATCGGCATAAATGTAATCGCTCAGCTCATTAAGGGCCGATATGATCTTTACCCCGGGTTTAAATTCATTATTGATGATGGTTTTGATCTCATCAAAGCCACTTACTTCGTAAACAAAACTACCACCGCCTGTGGCTATGGTTTTATATTTTGAAACCAGGTCTGTCCGGACATCCGTGAGCGTATTCAACACTTCCATATCAGGTAGTGGGTTAGCTGCAGGCTGATTGAATTTTACAGCGGCTAATATTTTTTCGCGGCTCATGAATTTTTTGCTCCTTTCCTTTTGGCATACCATTCACCGAATGACTCATCGGGTGCTTTGGGCATTTCCCGTTGATTGTACCATGGGTTTAATTTATTGTTCACTGCAAAAGGGACGTATTTAAATACCAGCCTGCCGGTTTTGCCGCCCATGCGGTATAAAGTTGGCGAAGCCAGCGTTAAGGCCATTGCCTTCATGGCCAAGGTTTTTGTTTTGGGCGAGTATCCTTCTTTAACAATTACCTGCCGCCATTTATATAGCTGGTCATGAATATCTATCTTAACCGGGCATACATTGCTGCATGAGCCGCAAAGGGTAGAGGCAAAGGGCAGGTCGGCATATTTTTTCATGTCGAGATTGGGCGCCAGGATAGAACCAATTGGCCCGGCAACGGCGGTATGGTAGCTGTGGCCCCCGCTTTTACGATAAACCGGGCAGGTATTCATACAAGCTCCGCAACGGATGCATTTTAACGAATTGCGAAAGTCTTCGCGCCCTAACTGTATGCTGCGCCCGTTATCAACAATAACAATATGAATTTCGGTGCCATCCTGCGGTTTACTGAAATGGCTGGAGTAGGTGGTGATCGGCTGACCTGTAGCACTGCGGGTAAGCAGGCGTAAAAACACACCAAGGTGCTTTCTTTCAGGGATAATCTTTTCTATACCCATCGAGGCAATATGGATCTCGGCCAAATGAGCGCCCATATCGGCATTTCCCTCGTTGGTGCAAATTACAAATTCGCCGGTTTCGGCCACGGCAAAGTTAACGCCGGTAAGTGCAGCGCGACGGGTTAAAAACACCTCGCGCAAATGCTGTCGGGCAGTTTCAGTTAATATTTTAGGGTCTGATTCACCTTTGGCCGAACCTAAATGCTCGTGGAAAATGTCGCCTATCTCTTCCTTCTTTTTATGGATGCAGGGTAATACAATATGACTGGGTGGTTCATTCGCCAATTGTACAATCCGCTCGCCAAGGTCTGAGTCAATTACGTCGATGCCATGCTCTTTCAGGTATTCGTTTAAATGACATTCCTCGGTAAGCATCGATTTGCTTTTTACCATTTTGGTAATGCCCCTTTGTTCAAGCAGGCTGTGTACAATCTGGTTATGTTCAGCAGCATCTGCCGCCCAGTGTACAATGATGCCATTTTTAGCGGCGTTGGCCTCAAACTGCTCCAGGTAGGCGCTCAGGTTTGAGAGTACGTTAAATTTTATCTGCGACGCGGTTTCGCGCAGCAATTCCCATTCGGGCAGTTTATGCGCGGCAATATCTCTTTTGGCACGTACCCACCACAGGGTTTCGTCGTGCCAGTTTACGCGTGGTTCGTCACGGTTAAAGTCGGCAGCTAAATGCGGGTGATCTTTGGTAGTAGCGGTACTCATTACATGCTGTGGTTTAAAATCTCGGCCATGTGAATTACTTTAACATCACTGTTTTGGCGGCGCAGAATGCCTTCGAGGTGCATGAGGCATGAAAGATCGGCCGAGGTGATGTATTGTGCCCCGTGCGATACATGGTCGGCCACGCGATCTTTACCCATTTTGGCCGATACAGCCTCTTCAACCACGCAAAACGTACCGCCGAAACCGCAGCAATCGTCCTGTCGGCTCAATGGAACCAGTTCAAGTCCGTTAACCATATCAAGCAGTTGTGCCGGTTTGCTGAAAGGCTCGGCAACCAGCTCGCTCATTTGGGCTATGCGCAAGCCCCGCAATCCGTGGCAGCTTTGGTGCAAGCCAACCCGGTAAGGAAAGCTGGCAGTAAGTTGTTTCACCCTTAATACATCAACCAAAAACTCGGTAAGCTCATAAACCTTTTTGCGGATCTCTGTTGCCTGTTCTTCGCGGCCATCGGCATGTAAATGCTCTTTGATATGCAGGGTACAGCTGCCCGATGGACAGACAATGTAATCGTATCCCGAAAAATTATCGACAAATAAATTATTGCAACCGCCGGTTAAATGCTCATAGCCCGAATTGGCCATCGGCTGCCCGCAGCAGGTTTGATTTTTAGGGTAATGGACTTCACAGCCAAGTTTCTCCAGTAGCTCCAGCGTAGCAATGGCCGCTTGGGGGTAAAACTGGTCGACATAGCAAGGTACAAACAGGGCAACTCTCATCGTTTACACGTTTACTTTATTGGTAAAGCAATATTAGCGTTTATAATTTGCACAACTATCCTTTGGTATCCTGCAAGCAAATCAAACGGTTATATACTAATCATCGAAAGTACAGCTAAGTGTGTTATGAGTTTTCAATTTTATTTGCAAAATGTTGATGTTTATTTGCAGATTGTCTGAACCGGGATTTTGGGGGATTTGTTGGATTAAGGGGTTTTTTGAATATGAAGTGAATTAGAAGGGGTAATTCAAATCCCATAAATCCTTTCATCCATTTAATCTTGGTTCAGAAAAATCAGCGAATCAACGGTCGGTTTTACTGCACATAAGCCAGCTTCACATCCTTATAAGCCGGTTTCTGAAGTTGCTTTTTCAAGCCTTTAAAACTTTCCATTGGGCCTTGTGCTGCAAACATATTGATAAGCCAGGCCGGTACCGAACCACCTGGATCAAGGTGCAGGGTATAAACAATGCTTACATGGCTGCTATCGGTTGGCGTAATAACCCAGCGGCCGGTTGAGTTTTCAACCCTTACAATGCCATCTTTCGCGGGTACCATATTTGAGATAACGGGCGCATCGATAGTCACAACTTTGGTTTTAGCATCCTGCGTAACTTTTAAATGCGCAACGAAATCGCGGTTATGCACCGGCCAGGGGATATTTACTTCCGAGTAGTAATAAATATCTGATGGAGATACCTGTTTAATAACGGTTGCCGATTTGGTATGGTAAACCCACTCGCCGCAGGTTTTAATATCCATAAGCACAGCCACTAACTGTGCCGCAGTTGCGTTAAATGTGCATTCTACTTTTATGGCTTTGATCTTTGAATCAGCGATATGACGGGTGTAAACCCTGATGCCCTCTTTATCGGTGCTTAATGACCAAGGCTCTTCCGGGCCGGCCACTGCAAGTTTGGCAACAAATAATAAAAATACGATAGATAATATCCTGCGCATGGTATCAGTGATTGTAAATAAGGTGGGGCAAATTTATATACAAAAACAAGCCGGGGTTGCCCCGGCCTGTCAGTAAATGGTCATTTGATTCGCGCAGATATTAAAATATGAAAATGCTATGGCATTTGCGGCAGTATTATTTTATTTCGAATACGTAGCTACCCGCAGCGACCTTATACAACCCGGGGTTGTTAAGCGGTTTGCCGCCAAGGTAAACTTTACCTGCCGGGAAGGTGATTGTTGCTGTTGAATTGGCGGGTACAGTAACCTTATAAGTTATCCCATTACCAGTACGCTGCCATGATGAAACGATATTACCATACGGCCCTTTATGCGTGGCCGTAAACTCATTTAAACCCGGTACAAAATGCGGTTGCAACAATACATTTTTAAAACCCGGATGCTCAGGATCGGGGTGGATACCCGCAATGCCTTTGTATAGCCAGGCACCAATTTCGCCAAACATAATGTGATTGAGCGATATATCGGATTTTGCATCTATCTGCCAGTTTTCATATAACGTGGTTGCGCCATTAACCATCCACCAGCCCCATGAAGGGAAGGTTTCCTGCGATGCTATTTTGTAAGCCACGTCAGCGTATCCGTTGTCGCTCAAAGCACTCAAAATGGCCTTGGCACCAAGAATACCCACATCTAAATGAAAATTATCGGCGGCAACACGTTTGGCCAGGTTAGCTGCTACTTTACTCTTCATGTTTTCGGGTACTATGCCCCAGTAAAGCGGTACGCTTAGTTCCGTCTGCAATCCTTTGCCATAGGTGCCCGTCGCGGTATCTAAATACTTTGCGTTGATGGCATTTTTGATCTTATTGGCCAGCGCGGTGTATTTTACATAATCGGCTTGTTTGCCTAATATTTTGGCCGCTTTGGCCAGGATGGTGGCATCGGTATAGTAATAAACTGATGAAGTAAGCTCAACCGGGGAAACAGATTTTACCGGAACCCAGTCGCCAAGGCCCCAGGTAGTAAGGCCGGTCGGGTAAAGTTCATCTATGTGGTTTACATATTTTTCAATAGCATTGTAGCTATCGGCAAGCAATTTACTATCGCCATAAAATAGATAAATATTATACGGAATAATGGCGATGGTGCTGGTCCAATCTGGGCCGTTACCCCATTCATAACCCCAGCCGCCGGTTGGAATAATGGATGGCAGTACGCCGTTTGGCTGCTGCTCGTCGCGGTGATCGGCCAGCCATTTTTCGTAAACGGTGATGCCATCGAAGTTATATAAGCCTGTTTCGC
Source organism: Mucilaginibacter sp. cycad4 (assembly GCF_034263275.1). Taxonomy (NCBI): domain Bacteria; kingdom Pseudomonadati; phylum Bacteroidota; class Sphingobacteriia; order Sphingobacteriales; family Sphingobacteriaceae; genus Mucilaginibacter; species Mucilaginibacter sp. cycad4. The sequence goes on from NZ_CP139559.1 coordinate 335,749, forward strand.
TGGCAATGTGTGCGTCGCCCGTCCATCCGTTCTTTTCGCGTTGCGGGCAGTCGGTAGGATAGCCGAACAGGTTGCTTAAATAACTGTTGTTAGTGGCAGTCCAGATTTGGTTGATAGTTTGGTTTGAAGCTTTAACGGTACCAATCGGTTCCACATCGCTGTGCATAAAAAATGCCTTGATGTTCTCCTTGTCAATCTGAATAGGCTTGCTGCTGCTTACTTCAATATACTGAAAGCCCTTATAGTTAAAGCGAGGTGAAAATGTTTCTTCTCCCTTGCCTCCTAAAATGAAAATATCGGTTTGAAATGGATCTTTATCATCGGTAGGACGGTAATGCAGATCAATATTTGATTGGTCAACGTGACCGTTCTTGTTCAACCTTTCGGCATGTTTCAGGCGGATCACTGTACCCGAATCGCCTTTAACGGTGATCTGGCTTACGCCTGAGATATTCCTGCCCATATCAAACACCCAAACGTCGCTGTCAATTTTGGTAACGCTTTTGGTGCTGATGGTATCAACCGCACGAATGGGCTGCATAGTCTGCGATACGATGTTCATGGATGGAGCCGCGCGGTTAATGACAGGTTTCCATTTTTTGTCGTCAAAATTAGCGGTGTTCCAGCCCGGTTGTTCTAAGCGACCATCATAATGCTCGGCAGTATAGATGCTGTTGAAAACGACAGGGCTAAGTGATGTTTTCCAATCGGTGCCGGATTTTACGGTTTCAACAGAGCCATCGGTATAAGTGATGCGCAAATCCATACAAAATACCGGGCGGCCGCGCCATGGTGCCTGGTGAAAAAACCAAACAGCCGTGCTCTGGTGGTTATACCAGCCATTGCCCAGCAACACGCCAACTGCGTTTTTACCGCTTTGTAATTGAGCAGTAACATCATATGAAACGTAAAGCGTCCGCCTGTCGAACCGGGTATACATAGGATCGAGCCGGTGGTTGCCGATCTTTTTGCCGTTAAGATATAATTCATATAAACCAGCCACCGCGATATAAGCCCTTGCCGAGCGGATTGGCTTAGCTACCTTAAATGTATTGCGAAAGTATGGTGCAGGGTTTACGGCGATCCCTTTGTTATCGCTGATCCATGAGCCTTTCCAGTTCTGCATCCCCATCATGCCTGTTTCGAAGCTGACTATCGGCGATGCAGAAAGCTTTTTACCGGTTTGGTCCCAAAGCTGAACCTTCCAGAAATATTTAGTAAAAGGTTTTAGTTGCCGGCCACTATAAATAGCAAGGTTGGTTGATGAAGCAATTTTGGTGGTGGCCCACGCGTTGCCTTTGGCTGCAGAAACAGCAATTGAATCAGTACCTACAAAAAGCTGATAAGCACTTTGGGCTGCTCCCTGCGTTTTATCATCCATAAGCCAGGTTAAGCGTGGGTGAGCGTTGTCGATACCTATTGGGTTTATAAGATATTCGGATTTAAGGCCTGCAGCCCCGGGTGTTTGGGCTTCCGTTACCGAAAAAAAGCAAAATAATAAGGCAATGCTAAGCAATGGCTTACATAAAGGGTGTTTCATGTGGTTAAGATAGCGGTTTATACAATATTGGCCAAAGGCTGTAATATGTTGTCACAATTAGCAATGTTAATTGGATGGTTTGGGATTGGCATCCTGAACTGTCTTATTTAGTCTGAACCAGGATTTGGGGGGATTTTTAGGATGAGCAGGTTGATGCAGGCGATCGTGAGGATACGACCTTGGGGGAAGAATGGCTCTTTGTCTCCGCAAAAAAAATCCCCCCGCTGCTGCTCGGCTCCCGCCGGGTGGCAACTATCTTACGGCCTCTGGCCGACGAAAAGAAAAGGCCAGAGGCCTGGAAATAATAACCACTCGGCTGGAGCCGAGCGGTGGCGGTATGCACAAATAATGCACACATTGTTCTCAAATTTATACATTTGCACCATGAGCAAGCTATGGCAAAAAACTACCAACGTTAACGAACTGGTTGAAAACTTTACTGTTGGGCGCGATCGCGAATTTGACGAGCAAATGGCGGCGTTTGATGTTTTAGGATCACTGGCCCATACCCGTATGCTGCAAAGCGTTGGGTTGATGGACAGTGCCGACCTTGAGCTTGTTCAGCGTGAACTGAAAAACATTTATGCCGATATAGCCAAAGGCGGTTTCAGGATTGATGAGCATGTAGAAGATGTGCACTCGCAGGTTGAACTGCTGCTTACCCAGCGCATCGGCGATGCCGGTAAAAAGATCCATAGCGGCCGTTCACGTAACGATCAGGTTTTGGTTGATCTTAAACTGTTCTTCCGTCACCAGTTACAAGAGGTTGTAGAAAGCACCGAAACTTTGTTTCGCCAGTTAATTGAATTGAGCGAGAAACACAAAGATGTTTTATTGCCAGGTTATACCCATTTGCAGGTAGCTATGCCATCGTCATTCGGCTTATGGTTTGGCGCTTATGCCGAAAGTCTGGCCGATGACCTGGAACTGGTTTTAGCAGCTTATCGCATAACCAATAAAAACCCGCTGGGCTCGGCGGCCGGTTATGGTTCATCGTTCCCGCTTAACCGTACTTTAACAACACAGCTTTTAGGCTTCGACAGCCTTAACTATAACGTGGTTTACGCGCAAATGGGCCGCGGTAAAACCGAGCGGATTATTGCGCAGGCTATCTCATCCATTGCGGCAACGTTGGCCAAAATGGCTATGGACCAGGCATTATACGTGAGCCAGAATTTCGCTTTTGTAAGTTACCCCGATGCGTTAACCACCGGCAGCAGCATCATGCCGCATAAAAAGAACCCCGATGTTTGGGAAATTATGCGCGGCAAATGTAACCGCCTGCAGGCCTTGCCTACAGATGTAGCTATGATGACCACCAACCTGCCATCGGGCTATCACCGCGAACTTCAGTTATTAAAAGAACTGCTGTTCCCGGCTTTTGCCGACCTGAAACACTGCCTGCAAATGGCAACTTTTATGTTGCAAAATATCACGGTAAAAACCGATATCCTGGACGATGCCAAATATGCTTACCTGTTTAGCGTTGAAGAAGTAAACCGTTTAACGTTAAGCGGCACACCATTCCGTGATGCATACAAACAAGTGGGCTTAGCCATTGAAGCCGGTGATTTTAACCCTGATAAAACGGTGAACCATACCCATGAAGGCAGCATTGGTAATTTGGGCAATGAGCAAATTACTGTAGCTTTTGATAAACTGATCAATAATTTTGATTTCGGAAAGGTAGAGCAGGCAATAAAAGGGTTGGTTGAATAAATTGATGTCATTTACAAAAACGTCATGGCGAGGTACCTCGCAATGACGGTAGATTTAATCAGCGAAATCAACGTAATCAAAAACAATCAACGGTCATGAACGGACAAAACAGAAGCGATATATATCCCGGCCTTGAGGTTGATATCATATTAAAAAAGGATCAGCGTACAGGCACGTTAACCCGCGGCTTCGTAAAACGCCTGCTTACAAGTGCGGCTTACCACTCGCGGGGCATCAAAGTGCAACTGGATGACGGGCAGGTTGGCCGTGTGGCCTGGATTGTTGAGGAAGAAGATTAAGTTTAGTATCTTCATTTATTCTACACTATTCATCCGCATATTTACGGTGTAGCCTAAATGATTATGCCTCAAAATACCAAAACAAAAACCAAGATCTTTTTTAGCCTTGATGCTCATCACCGTCTTCTGATCTCGTTAGGAGCTGCCGCGATAACCTTATTTTTTACCTGGGCACATTTTTCGGCGCCGACGGTGGCGTTGGTAACGTGGATAGCTTTTGCTTTGTGCGTTATTATTATGGATTGGATCATCATCCTGACTGCCAACCCGGCCGAGATCCGTAAGATAGCCCGAATAGAGGATTCGAGCCGTACACTGATATTTTTGTTTGTGATAGTAGCATCGCTAATGAGCTTACTGGCAATTTTGTTCCTGCTTTTATCTACAAAGAATCAATCTGAAGCGGTAGTTACAGCACGGGTTTTATTAGCAATGGCTTCGGTTATTGTTTCATGGTGGCTGGTGCATACCATATTTACGCTGCGTTACGCCCACATGTATTATACTACCGACCCCGATGATGATAAAAAACTCAAGCATCTCGGTGGTCTTGAATTTCCGGGTGACGAAAAAGAGCCCGACTACCTCGATTTTGTATATTTCTCTTTTGTTGTAGGCATGACCTTCCAGGTATCCGACGTGGAGATCTCTTCCCGGTTAATCCGCCGGCTGGCCTGGATCCACGGATTGATCTCTTTTGCGTTTAATACGGCTATTGTAGCGTTGAGTATTAATGTGATATCTGGTATGGTATCGAAGTAAGAAGAAAAACGTCATCCCGAATTTATTTCGGGATCCCATCTGCAAAGCACATCTGCAAGGCGTAAACCAAGCAAATGAGGGTGCTGAAACAAGTTCAGCATGACCCCGTTTTTATTTGTTTTTCTGTTCGTACATTGTAATATTTAACTATCCACTCCCTCCACAACTTTCAAAGTAGTTAAATATTTTGTTACTTGTAATGCCTTTTATTTAAAACAGTTATGCACAGACGAAATTTCCTCAAAACCGGCTCATTAGCCGGGTTAACGATCTCTACTTTAGTAGCGGCTTCCTGCAATCAGCCATCTGCCGAAAATAAAGCTGATGAAACTGCCGTTGCTGATAACAGTAAGGACGATATATTTGAACTGAGCGAAATAACCATTACCGATCTGCAGCAAAAAATGCAGAGCAAACAGTTTACTTCAAGGCTGATCACCGAACTGTACCTGAAACGCATCGATCAGATAGATAAAAAAGGCATCATGCTCAACTCAGTTATCGAGCTTAACAAAGATGCCCTGAACATGGCCGATGCAATGGATAGGGAGCGAGGAAAGGGTAAAGTGCGCGGTCCGCTGCATGGTATACCGGTGCTGATCAAGGACAATATTAATACCGGTGATAACATGCATACCACAGCCGGTTCATTGGCGTTAGCCGATAATTTTGCTAAACAGGATGCCTTTATTGTGCATAAGCTCCGCGAGGCGGGAGCGGTAATATTGGGCAAAACCAATTTGAGCGAATGGGCAAACTTTCGTTCCACGCATTCAACAAGTGCCTGGAGCAGCAGGGGAGGGCAAACCAAATGCCCTTATATTTTAGACAGGAACCCCAGCGGCTCAAGTGCAGGTACGGGAACGGCTGTAGCTGCCAATCTTTGCGTTATAGGTATCGGTACGGAAACCAATGGTTCTATAGTTTCACCCTCGTCGGTTAACGGCCTGGTGGGCATTAAACCAACAGTAGGCTTATGGAGCCGCTCGGGCATAATTCCTATTTCTAAAACACAGGATACTGCCGGACCTATGGCGCGTACAGTTAAAGATGCCGCCATACTGCTTGGTGCGCTTACCGGTATTGACACGCTTGACCTGGCAACGCTTGGCAGTAAAGACAAGACCGAGGCTGATTATACCAAATTTTTAGATGTTAATGGTTTACAAGGCAAGCGCCTGGGTATTGAAAAAACAGCGTTTGATGATAACCCGGCGGTTGTTGCACTATTGCAGGATGCCATCAAAACCCTAAAAAGTAAAGGTGCCGGGGTGGTGGAGATAGAATTGAACAAGGAACTAAAAACTATAGGCAAAAATGAATTTACCGTGCTGCTTTATGAATTTAAAGACGGCCTTAACCAATACTTTAGCAACGCAAACAGCAAAATAAAAACGCTGGCCGATGTCATCGATTTTAACAAACAGAATGAGGCCAAAGCTATGCCCTTTTTTAAACAGGAGACTATGGAACTGGCCCAGGGTAAAGGCGACCTGAACAGCAAGGAGTATCTTGACGCGGTTAAGCAAACCAATGCTGGCACCCGTAAAGTTATTGATGATATACTTGCCAAATATAAACTTGATGCAATTATAGGCACTACCAACGGCCCGGCCGTATGCATTGACCTGGTAAATGGCGATTATGATAACGGTTTCGGCTTTTCGGGCCCGGCAGCTATGGCAGGTTATCCGCATATTACGGTGCCTATGGGACTGGCGCATGGCTTACCGGTTGGGTTGTCGTTTTTTAGCACAGCATATAAAGAGGGGGATATCATTAAATTAGGATATGCTTACGAGCAGACGTCCAAAAAGCGGGTGGCGCCACTGTTTAAGCCCGATCTGTTTGCTTAATTTTGTATGATGGAAGCAACGCGTACTATTCCGAAGAAGATATTGGCCCGCCAGCATGAAATCACTGCGGAATATTTGAAGGCCATTGACAAACACCTTGACGATGTCCTGAACAACCGCGTATTGGATATGTACGAGATCCGTGACTTTGCCGGTGAGTTACATATCCACCCTACGCATTTAAGCAACACCATTAAACTCACCACAGGGCAACACCCCTGTTTCTTTTTCGAGGAGAAAATCATGGGAATTGCCAAAACCATGCTACAGGAAAACATGACCAGTGTAGCCGAAATAGCAAATAAGCTTACCTTCGATCCATCCAATTTTACTAAGTTTTTTAAACGTTTTGAAGGTGTAACACCAAAGCAATACCGGGAACAATGGCTGATGAAAAAATGAACCCTGATTTATAGGATTGAAAGATTACACGATATTGTGGTAAAGTATAAACTATATTTTGGTGAGGTGTTGTGCGGGGGAGCGTTAGGGATTGCAGTGTAAAGCCCACAGCGTGCGCGGGCTGTGGTGCCGGGAGGCGAGGACTTGTAACGAAAAGCCCGGCCCGTTAGCTAACGGGAACGCCCCTGCTTCTAATATGATTTTTAATAAATCTAACAATCAATAGTTTACAATCACGTCGTTAGGAGAGATGCATGGCAACTGCGCCTAAGCATATCAATCAGCTCCTGTTTAGGATGCATCGCTAAGCATATCATTGTTATAGTCAAACAGTGACTTCTTTATCATCCACCAAACATTATCGATTATAACACATAATGAGGTATTGAAGTGAAGCCCGTTAAAAATAATATGTTATATACAAAGCGCCAGGCAGGGCGTATTAACGCCTGTTGTTATCCCTGAAATTTTGAGTGCGCACGGCAATTTGTTCTAAAGTAAGTTCGCCGTATTTTTTAGCGCGTTCGACCCAATCAGGGGCATTGTCAACCAGGTTATCGATAATTGATTTACCGTCGGGTCCTTTTTTGGTTACGTAATTTATTCCGTAAGCAACTGCAGCACCTATAGCAAGAGTTTTGATAAAGCCCATAATATATTTTTTTCTGATATATGACAATGATAATGCCAGTTTGTTACTTTGCCTGATAAAAGCTTCTATATTTGAAGTACTTAAACACAATAACCACGATATGTTTTTTATTTTTTCAAAAGTGCTTTCGTTTTTAATGAATTTGCTTTTATGGGTATTCGTATTTTTATTGGTAGCTCTTTTTTCAAAGAACGTAAAACGTAAACGAAAATTTTTAATTACGGGTATTATTGTATTTTATATTTTCTCTAATTCGGTGTTAATTAATGTAATAAGCTGGTGTTGGGATGTCCGGGAAACTAATGTGCCCGCCGGCAAAAAGTACACCTGTGCTATAGTATTAGGCGGTTTTAGCTCGGACGATGGGAATGGAGGCGGCTTCTTTAATTCTTCTGCAGACAGGTTTATCCAAGGTGTCAGATTACAGAAAACAGGCCAGGTCAGCCATCTTTTGATATCCGGTGGGAATGGCCTTTTGATGCCATCAGGCTTTAGAGAGGCCGATTGGGTAAGGGGACAACTCCGGGAGATGCAGGTTCCTGATAGCTGCATATTAACCGAACCTAAATCGCGCAATACGATTGAAAATGCTGCGTTTTCGAAGGCACTCCTACAGCAGCATAAACTTAAGGGGCCGTATTTGCTGGTTACTTCGGCATTTCACATGCGCCGCTCCATGATGATATTTAAAAAGCAGGGGGTTGATGTGGTTGCATATCCCTGCTGTTTTTCCAGCCGAAGGCTTTCGGTATCTGCCGATGATTTTCTGCCCAATGCAGGCGCGTTGGCTGGATGGGTGACATATATAAAGGAAGCTATCGGCTACGTAGTAACCCGCTATTTTAAGTGATCAACCTTGTTTAAGATGCCCCATATTTGGGGTGATGCCAGGCTCCGGGCGGTTATGCTTATTCCAATTGGCAATGTCAACCATTCCGGGTGGGGTTTGATAATGATCGGCGTTGCTACCGCATCTTACAATAAATTTGCCTTTAGCCTGAGCTATAACAGGCCTGCTGCCGCAGATGATGCAAGGCTCACAAAAGATAGCTACCTGGATTTTAATTGGTTTATTCATGATGAAACTAAGGTGGCATCAATCGGCTGAAAATCCAATACCAAGTAGTTGGTATTTTAGTGGTATTTACTGTTTCACTTTTTTAACAGGTTGGTGCATCATTAGTTGTTCAATATCCTTTGCAATAGCTCCGGGTTGCATGGCAAATTGAAGATATAAGAACCGTTCTCCTGGTATCACTACATCGGTACCGTCATCCTTTATTTCCATGTTGAGTTTACGATAGGTAAAATAAGGTTTGGGGCCCCTGATGGCTGTTAGTACGGCAGTTTCGTCCCAGCTGTTTCGCCCAATTGTATTCTTGTCTTTTGTGAGTGCAACCCGGAAAGCATCTTTTACCGGGCTGTTTTGTATTGATGTATTGTTGATCAGGCGGATCCCTGTCAGGATCTTTTCGCCTATTTCAAAACCGCTAAGGATAATAGGTACAGGCCAGTCTTCAAACACTTTTTGCGCCGAGGCTGCATCCACATTTACATTGTATTCGCTAAAGGTTTTGCCATCGGTGCCTATTCCTGTAGCCATGGATACCAGGTTTTTTACTTTCTTTTTCACCAGTTGTTCTCCATCCAGCTTGCTGTATTTATCAGGTCCCGACCGGAGCAGATCGGCCAGGTTGGTAAAAAAGCCAACGGAAATAATAGTTACACTGCCATCGGCCTGCTTTGCCAGGATCTTGCGGTAAAGTGCTACTGCTTCAACTGCCTGGCTGTTTGATTTTATATTATGCGGATATTTGGCAATGATAGCCTGGGCCCATTGCTGTGCACAGTCTTTATTGGGCTTGTCTTTTTTTACAATACCTATCGGGATATTGGGCCTGCCAAAATAGGTATTGATCACACTGATAGTTGGTGCGGTAGTTTCAAAGGCGTTGCATGATAGGGTAGCTAATATTTTAGCTTCGCCTTTATCTGCAAAGGCATGCAGCAGGGCCATAGCCCCCACATCGTCATAATCCCCGGCAATATCCGTGTCGAAAATAACTGGGACAGGATTATGTTTTTGCGCTTTGACAAAGTTGAGGTTAAAAATCAATGACAGGATAAGTAATGCTGATTTGAAATTCATTTTATGAAATAAAATAAAAGATAGGCCCGAAAAAGATGTGGCGGTAAATAAATGGTTTATGAATGATCGGTTAATAAATCTCGCATTATTTAATTACTTTGGCAAGTATTAATTTATAACGAACGACGCTAATCAAATGACTTATTGCCTGGGAATTAAAGTTAAAGAGGGCTTATTGGCCATTGCCGATACCCGCATAACTTCGGGGACGGATACTACTGTAAAAAAGAAGATCACCATAGAACAAAAGGATCATTTTTCGCTGTTCATCATGACCAGCGGTTTGCGCTCGGTGCGGGATAAAGCGGTGATCTATTTTAACGAATTATTGGAAACAGCCGAATTTAATAAAATGTACAAGGCTGTGAATGCTTTTGGCGAACAGGTAAAGCGTGCCGCCCAGGAAGATAAGGTGTCGCTTGATGCCGCAGGTTTAAGGTTCGACCTGAATACGATCATTGGGGGCCAATTGCGTGATGATGACGAGCATAAGCTTTTTTTGCTGTACCCCGAAGGAAACTGGGTGGAGTTAGGGCAGGGGGCACCCTATGTGGTAATTGGTAATTCGGGCCATGGCAAGGCTATCCTTAACCGGATCCTTGATGAAAATTCGAGCCTGAAACTGGCGCTGAAAACGGGTTTTCTTTCGTTCGATTCAACAAGGGTAAGCTCAAATAATGTCGATTTTCCGATAGACGTAGCCGTTTATAAAAAAGACAGCTTCAATATTGTTGAGCAGCGTTATAATAAGCAGGACCTGGAGCATATTTCAACCCAATGGGCCGAGGAACTGAAACTTGCCCTCGAGCATATTTCGGAGGATTGGATGGACGCCACATTTAACAAATTAGAAGAAATAAAAACAGAAAGCTGATAACATGAAATTCGATGTGTTTACCCAAATGGAATATGTAGTACGGTCGCCGGGCACATTGATTTTAAACATACACTCGTTACGCAGCCCAAACCAAACGGTGATAAGTGAAGAATTTACCCTGGAGCCCTATATTAAGTTTGAAGAGCTGCAAACCCTGCAGGGCGAAAACCGTTTGGTGCGCTTTGATGTAAGTGCCGATACGCCTAATGTTAAAGTTACTTATAAAGCTACGGTTGATAATTGTTATGAAACAACTGATTTTGGTGAATTGCAGGAAACCCTCGTTTCAGAGCTGCCATCGCCGGTGCTGCCATATTTAAATCCAAGCCGCTATTGCCAGTCGGATAAATTATATCGCCTGGCGCACAATATGTTCGGGCATATGACCAACCCTTTTGAGCAAGTGGTTGAATTGACAAATTGGATCAATAAAAATGTGCAATATTTAAGCGGATCAACCAATTCACAAACATCGGCTTTTGATACCGTCACCGAACAGGCCGGTGTTTGCCGCGATTTTGCGCATTTGGGCATAGCCCTTTGCCGGGCGCTAACCATACCTGCACGTTATTTTACAGGTTATGCCTATCACCTCAAGCCAGCCGATTTTCACGCCTGCTTTGAGGCTTACCTTGGTGGCAAGTGGGTCCTGTTTGATGCAACACGGCTGGTACCTTTAAACGGCCTTATCAAAATAGCTACCGGCCATGATGCTGCCGACTCGGCCATAGCCAATATTTTTGGCGATGTTACCTTTACCACCATGCAGGTAAGCTGTGAGCTTGCCGAGGATGGCTTTGAGCCATTTTATTATGACAGCGGGGAATTTAAGGGATTGTCGTATCTGTAAGCCTCACCCTAAATCCCTCTCCGGGAGAGAGGGACTTTAAAAAGTCTCCCCTACCGGGGGAGATTTAAAGGGGGCTTATCGCCTTCCCTTCTTTACCGGTACCTTTTTGCTTTCCCTTGCAGCATAAACCCAGTTAGCTGCCAGCACAGCCGCACAAATCAGTAACCCGAAAAACTCACGCACTTCTTCAACCCAGGGCTTTTCGGCTTTCATGGTTTGGACAAGGCTTTCGGCATGATGGAACTTAAACCAGTCGATAAGGCCATTGCTATCAAATATCTTGTAAATGGCATACCCTGTAAAGATGATGATCCCGGCTGCATAGCCAATAGGGTAAAACTCTTTTTTAGCAGCCAGGTAACAAAACCAGGCACAATAAAGATAAATGGGCATCCAAAGGTAAGGGTCGGGGTCGTTATATTGTAAACCCGCAAAAACGATAAAAAGTACAACCCATACAATGTTGAAGATTTTCATAAGTAAAAGCAATTGCAATAATTTATACTGGTTTTGTTACGCAAAATGCAGGCTAAGCAATGCTAAATATATGAAAATATGTTTCAGTATTAAATAAGGAAATAACAATTACCGGCAGCTATTCCCCACTTAACGCACCATTAAAATTATATCCGGCTTAACATTAATTAAATATTGTTCAAACATTTTTTAGCCTAACTCACTTCATTATTTATAACTTTTTTGCAGCCGTACCCTTTTAGATTGTTAATGTATATGACCTTAACAGATTACTATTTTACCAAACAATGCCCCGGAAAGTTAAAAATCATACTGCTCTCACTTTTATTCTTCATGCTTTTCTGCAGTGCGCGTGCCCGTGCCCAGGTTAATATCTTTGATGTACGTAAGGTAAATGATACCATAACACAATTTTCGGACCCGCCGGCAAAAAAGAAACGTTTTGGCAGGGCTGCTTTAGAGCTTGGCCTGGCCGAGATCACGCCGTGGACATACGATCGCTACATAGCTAAAGTTGATTATGCCCGGATCTCCTGGAAAACAGTAAACCATAACCTGAACCCCGGCAATTGGGCCTGGGATAACGACCCGTTTCAAACCAACCAGTTTGGACATCCATATCACGGCAGCATGTTTTACAGCGCCTTCAGGAGCAACGGTTTTAGTTTTTGGCAATCAGTCCCGGCTACCATGGCCGGCAGTTACCTGTGGGAAACATTTGCCGAAAACCAGGCACCTGCTCCTAATGATTTTATCAACACCAGCTTTGGCGGCATAGTATTGGGCGAAATGACCTACCGGCTATCTAATAAGATCATTAATAACCACCGCCGTGGTTTTAAGCGGCAAGCCAGCGAGGTGCTGGGCTTTTTGGTTAACCCCATGAATGGCCTTAACCGTCTTATTGATGGAAAATGGGGAAAGGTTGTTGACCCGGCTGATAAATCGCAGGATGATTCATCAAAAGTAAGTGCCGAATTTGATCTGGGCGCACGCAGGTTTAACAGCGAAAACCAGGGTTTGTTAACTCACGGTCGGTTTGGCTGGTTTGGAAGGGCCAGGCTGCTTTATGGTGCTCCTAACGAAAACCTGAGCACGCCATTCAGCAATATTTCGATCACTGCCGAATTTGGAAAAGATGATAGTTCATCCGTTAACGTAATAAGTGTTTATGGGTCCATTGCAGGGTGGGACATGTCGATGTCGGATAAGGTGGAGAACCTGATCATCATATCAGCCAATTATGATTACATACGCAATGCTGCTTTCTTTTATGGAGGGCAAAGCGTAAAGGCTAATTTATTATCGGAGTTTAAATTATTGCATGGCTTTAAAGTAAACACCGCAGTGGGGGCCGGGCTCATCATTTTAGGGGCCGCTCCCGATCCATATCTGTACAGAGGGCGCAATTATGATTACGGCTCAGGCTTTGCCATAAACGGCAGAGCTGGTTTTAATATAGGTAACAGATTTAATTATAATATTAATTATCGTGGTAGTTGGCTCATGACTATTAATGGTAATAAGTCGCACTATTTTTTACATACCATCACCAATGAGATAAGTTACCGTGTGTTAAAGGATCTCTCGATAAGTGCCGAACCCGGATATTTCAGGCTGGAAGGGAACTATAAAAATCATCCTGATGTAGACAAAACTTACCCGTACCTGCGGATTTCAACAAGATACCGGGTTAATCTGTAAGCTATAAACAAAAAAGATTGGAAAAATTTGATGTCGCGGGCAGATTCGAACTGCCGTTTAGGGTATTGCGGACCCCCACCTATCCTCTCGGTCACGCGACTTGAAAACCATAAAAATCACTTAATCAGATCGGTTGTGGGGTGTAGATATAATTATCTCTCTCCCGTTTTGCACGGGAGCAGGAATTAGCACCTTTTACATTATGCGGATGTACAGGTTGCTAAGACGTCTTTGGGCCTTTCCCTCAGTCTTTCTTGATAAGTTATTAAAAAAACATTTTGTCGTTGTTGACAGTGCAAATGTAATAATAAATTATATAATTCCTATAGTTTTAGTAGTTTATTTTAATTTTTATTTCTTTTATATTGATTTTGAGGGCGATAAATTTAGTTGGTGCTGTCTCAAGCTAATGTTAATTTGAGTTTTTTGATAGAGCTATTTGGGAGAAAAAACTGAAATGATCACCATTTAATCTGAAGTAGTCACCATAATTTTAATTCCTAACTATTGCACCTTTGTATTGTTAAAACATTAAAAAACATCACAATGGGAACAAATAGAATAGCACTGATAACCGGCGGCAGCCGTGGCTTAGGTAAAAATGCTGCACTGCACCTGGCTAAAAAAGGTATTGATGTAATAGTTACTTATCGCAGTAAAAAAGAAGAAGCGGAAGCTGTTGTTGCAGAAATTGAATCGGCAGGGCAAAAGGCCGCTGCTCTGCAATTGGATACAGGTATTGTATCAACCTTTGATGCTTTCATTGAAAAACTGAAAGCAACCCTGAACGAAAAGTGGGGGCGTGATACCTTTGATTTCCTGATCAATAACGCAGGTATTGACGCTGCTTCACCTTTTGCACAAACCACCGAAGAAGATTTTGATAACCTGTTCAACGTTCATTTTAAAGGTGTTTACTTTTTAACGCAAAAGAGTTTACCTGTAATTGCCGATGGCGGCCGCATCATCAATTTTTCGACCGGGCTGGCCCGTTTCTCAACTCCGGGATACGCCGCTTATGCCTCCATGAAAGGCGCTATCGAAGTATTCACCAAATATCTGGCAAAAGAATTGGGGAGCCGCGGCATAGCCGCAAATATCGTGGCCCCCGGCATCATTCAAACCGATTTTACTAAAGCGGCATTTGATTCGCATCCGGGTCTGGAAGAGATGATGTCGAAATCCACAGCTTTGGGTAGGGTAGGCCAGCCAGATGATATAGGGGGCATAGTAGCTTTTCTTTGCACTGAAGATGCCCGCTGGATCAACGCCCAGCGTATTGAAGCTTCGGGCGGGATGTTTCTTTAATTGGTGCATGGTTGATTGAGTTGATTAGGTGAGTAGTTGTCTTAATTCTTGTTTATCCATCCATTCCAACTATTAACCTAATCAACTACTCACTTAATCAACCATTCTACAATCCAACCAAATCACTATCTTTCGCACAAAAAAGCAAATGGAATTTGGTAGAGTACCGGACGAAGAATTATCAAGGGTTGATTTCACCCTGCCGGCCGATCCGCAGATAACTGTTGATACGCTTGCCGTTGCAAAAAATGATGTGCCTTTGCAGGTGCATGTTGGCTGTGCCAAATGGGGACGGAAGGAGTGGGTTGGTAAGATCTATCCGCCAAAAACCAAAGACGCTAATTTTTTAGACGAATATGTTAAGCACTTTGATTGCATTGAGCTTAACGCCACTTTTTACCAGGTTTACGGCCCGGACACCATTGCCAAGTGGAAAGAAAAAGCGGATAGTAATCCCGGTTTTAAATTTTGCCCTAAATTTTCGCAAAGCATCAGTCACATTCGCCGCTTAAAAAACGCGGAAGATATCACGACCACGTATTATGAAGGCGTTTTGGCTTTCGGCGATAAGCTCGGTCCGCTGTTTTTGCAGTTGAGCGATAATTACACGCCAAAGAGTTTCCCGGAGCTTAAGGCCTATCTTGAACAATTACCAAAAGATCTTCCCGTATTTGTTGAACTGCGCCATAAAGATTGGTTTGCCGTTGCCGAAAACTGCGATAGGGTATTTAACCTTTTCCATGATTTAAACATTGGTTCGATCATAACCGATGCCAGCGGCCGCCGTGATGTGGTGCATATGGCTTTGCCTACACCTCATGCTTTTATCCGCTTTGTAGGCAACAGCCTGCACCCAACAGATTATGCCCGCGTTGATGAATGGGTTGAGCGGATCAAAAACTGGAAAGATCAGGGCCTTAAATCGGTATGGTTTTTTATGCACCAGCATGATGAGCGTTACTCACCCGAACTGGCCGATTATGTGGTTGAGAAACTAAACAATGCATTGGGCACTCAGCTAATGCGCCCTCAATTTATCCAAAGAGACGATAATAAGCCAACCGCCCAAACCTCGCTGTTATTGTAGCGGTTCTGTTGTAGCGGGTGGAATTTTCATAGCCGGGTTGAAGTTGGGGATCAGTTGCCTTACCTTATCGGCAGTTGAATTGTTCATATCCAGGAACGACCAGTTTTTGCCGCCATCGCCGCTAACTGCCAGCAGATTGCTGTGCATGGCCATACGGCCTTTAGGGCTTGCCATAATGATAGTTTCGGGCAGCAGGCAGTGAATTTCCTTCCCTGCTTTATAAAATTTACCAGGAGTACCAACTGTAACGTTTTCAAAGCTGATGCCTGCAGTTTTCATTTGCTGCATAGCTGCACCAATCATATCAGCCATTTTTTCTTTGCCCCCGGCCATTTGCACCGCTTTGGGATAAGTATAATTAACAATACTTTTATAATCGCCTTTGGTCATGCTTTGGGCCATTAGGGTTGCCTGTTGCTTTACTACTACCGGGTTTTGGGCATGTAATGCCAGCGGCGATAATATGATGATCAGAAGCCTGACTATGTTTTTCATAGGATGTTTCTATTTTTTTATAAGAACCTCATCGGCAAGCTGATCAGTACCATCAACCCTGCCATTGTATTTAAGCCCCAATATGCGATTTACTAAGTTAAAAACATCAACATTTTTAAAAGAAGGTATTTGCTTGCCGGTTTTAAATGCTGGTCCCCAGGCCAGGAAGGTAGCGTGCATGTCTTTTATCACGTAAGGATCATAACCATGCCAGCCGATGTTTATCTTTTTACTGTTCCATAAATTAAAAATCAAAGGGTAATGAGGGATCAGCAAAATATCACCTATTCGGTCATGCCAATCGTCGGTTTGGCTGTAGTGCAGGTTGGCGGGTACATTGGTCTTCAGGTACACATCATAATCTTTAGCTTCGGTTTTGAGCTGATCATAAGTTAACTGGATAGCCGCTTTATCTTTTGCATAAAGCTCAACCAATATGCCATCGCCGGAGATTTTGAATTTAGCAGTGTCGATAGCCGCAGGAATACCGATGGGGTGCTCACGGTCAACTTTAGTCATGCCGTGATCTGATACAAAAATAAAGTTAACATCAAGCCCGGTGTTTTTTACGGCCTTGTTCAACTCATTAACCGCCGAATCAACAAAATGTACTTCTCGTTCAGTTTCGGGTGCATCCGGGCCAAAAGTATGGCCGGCATGGTCAACCTGCGGAAAGTAGAAAGTGATTAGATGCGGGCGTTTATCTTCGGGAAGTTTCAGCCAGTTTACCACAGCACCAATGCGGTCATGAATGGCTATCTTATCGTTATAAACATAGTAATAAGTTGGGTTGATACCTTGTATAGCTGCTTCTGAAGCAACCCAGTAAAAACTTGCCGAAAGCATTTTCTGCTGCTCGGCCAATACCCAAAGCGGCGAACCAAAATACCAGCTGCTGTCCTTTACCTTCTGTTTGTTGCTCATGGAATAACTGTCATCCCGTTTACGGTCATAAAAGGAATTGTTAACCAGGCCCGAGTGCGATGGGTATAAGCCGCTTATCAAAGCATAATGGTTAGGGAAAGTCACCGAAGGGTATGAAGGGATCATGGATTTGGCCTGCACACCACCGTTGCTCAAGGAAAGCAAATGCTCTGCATTATATTTTTTAGCATAGTCATACCTGAAACCATCGGCGGAAATCAGGATAACATATGGCTTTTTTTGCTGGGCTATACTGTTTTTGCGATTGGGGATTATTTTTTGTGTAGTGTCCTGGGCGAAGGTTGTAGCTGCCAGCAAAAGGCAGATAAAAAAAAGATTATACTTTTTCATGCTGAAACAATGGTTTGCGAATGTAGATAAACCGCGTTACCTGAATGATAACGACAGGTAAACTTTGACTGTTTTTACCATTACCTAATCAAATTTTTACATGCCGGGTGCTGAACAAATTACCCATGATATAATAAAAAAAGGTGTCATGTTGAGTGTTTAAATCCAGGGCCTCTGAAGGTGAAATGACATCTCTCCATCCGTCATGTTGTCCACCGGATACCCAAACTCAGCTTCATCTGCTAAAGTTTCTCGGGCTTACTTCCTCTTCAACGCTTCTGCAATACCTTTTTCAACCAGTGGCCCCATTATCCTGTATCCTTCAACGGTAGGATGTACACCATCGGCGGCTAAGTTCTTCGGCAGGCCTTTGCGCTCGTCGGCCATGGCGCTATGGTAATCTACATAAACCATTTTATTGGCATCGGCAAAGGCTTTGATCATGGTGTTAAGCCGGATCACTTTCTGTGCAGGCTCCATACCGGGGCGCCATGGGAAAGCATAGGCAGGCAGTACCGAACACAATACCACCTTAATGTTGGCTGCTTTAGCCAGTAATGCCATGGATTGGATATTGCCAAAGATATCTTCAATAGCTATCGGGCCGTTATTTTGGGCGATGTCATTTATACCAGCCAGGATCACTACGGTGCCAGGTTTCAGGTCGATCACATCCTCACGGAAGCGTACCAGCATTTGAGTGGTGGTTTGCCCGCTGATGCCACGGTCATAATAAGGTTTACCATTCCAGAACGACGAGTCCCTATTGATCCAGAAATCGGTAATGGAATCGCCCATGTAAACCACACTTTTAGGGTTCGGCGCCGATGCTTTTACCTTTTCATTATCGGCCTTGTAGCGGGTCATATTTGCCCAGTCTTTATGGAATGCATCTTCCCATTGCTTATGGTAGGCCTCCCATTGATCGGCCCTTTCTTTAACTGATTTTACTTTTGGGTCTACAGGTTTCAGAAAACCTTTCAAATCGAGCCAATCATTAAAACGGTCTATCCAGGCATCGGTAGGCAGATTTTGTTTGCGCATGCCAAAACCATGGCCGCCTTTAGCATACATATGCAGTTCTGCGCTATGTTTTGATGCCAGCCACTTGTTGTAAAGCTCAACACTATGTGGTGCAAGGCCAAGCTGATCATCAGTAGCTGCGGCTATAAACATCGGTGGCGCGTCATCAGGAATTTTTGACAGCAGTTCGGGCGGCACATAGGCATAAACAGGTGCGTCAAAATCAGGTTTGTTAGCGGCGGTATAATTAAAAGCTGCGGCGCTGGCCAGTGTGCCGCCTGCCGAAAAGCCCATGATCCCTATCCGCTGAGGCGAAACCCGATATTCGGCGGCATGTTCACGTACATAGGTTAGGGCTGCGCGTGCATCGGCAACGGCCAATGGAATGATAGGCGCTACCTGTTTCGGAAAATCCTTCTGACTCATTTTGGCTATCAATTCTTTTACAGGATCGTTAGTTAAGCTATGGGCCAGCCTGTATTTCAATACAAAGCAGGCTACACCCTGTTTGTTGAGCCATTTGGCTACGTCATAACCCTCGCTGTTGATTGACAGGGTATGGAAGCCGCCGCCGGGGCAAATAACCACTGCGGTGCCGGTAGCGATGGACGAATCGGGCAGGAAAACACTCAAGGAAGGCTGCGTAACGTTATAAACCACTTTTGTATTAAAGGCGTTATTATCGCTTTCACCCTCGTTCCAGGTCCAGTTTTCGGAACCCGGAGCTGCGCCCGGGTAAAGTGGGATTACTTTTTGCTGGGCCTGTACGCCAAGGGCCGACAATAGGAGTAAGGTGCCTATCAGTTTTAATTTCATGGGAGGTTAATTCAGGTTAAATATTGACATACAAAAATAACAGCATTAAGCTAAGAAACAAGATGCCTAAACGTTTTAGCAAAGATAAATTCAGTTTTAATTACAGCATCTGTAACCTCGCTGTAAAATATCTGTTATCAAAATTATTGACAGATATTTTCGCTATCTTAATCACTCCTAATTTAAATGACTGCGGTGTTTATCCATATCAAAAATTTGCTCCGGATTTTGCCGCTGTTAGTTTTGCTTGGTGCATGTGCCAAACAAAAAAGGATCTTCCAAAGCGATTGCAATATCTCAAAAGATTATAAAAAGATTTCATTCACCGAGCTGGCCAGCCATATTGAAAAATATGATAAGCAATATGTTGAAGTGAGCGGCAAGTACAAAGAAGGAAACGAGCAATCGGCGCTTTTTAACGACAGCCTGTTCTCGAGCCACGCTTTACATAATGCCATTTGGATTGATTTTAGCCAGGATTGCCCGCTTTACCTGCCTGGTACTCATATAGGTTTGTTTACTTATAACGATGGTCAGTTTACCCGGATGAATAAACGTAAAGTAACTATCAGGGGTGTGGTTGATGCGAGCGATAAGGGGCATTTAAAACAATACAGAGGTACTATAGACAGAGTGAGCTTCATTGAGCTGTGATCTTCAACGCCTTTGAAAATAAAAACAATGTGACCCGGTAACAGTTGTAATTATAAAACAATAGTTATGGCTACCAACCCCAATGATACACCCGACAATGGCTTTTTTGATGAATCGGATGATGAGGAGATCATCAATCAAAATCAAATAAAAGGCTCAAATATGGTAAAGGATCCTGATGAATGGTCGACAGGTGATGAACCCATGACCGGCGCACAGCACTCCTATCTCAAAACATTATCTGACGAGGCCGGTGAAGAGTTTGACGGATCGCTTACCAAGGCCGAAGCATCAAAACGGATAGACGAGCTGCAGCATAAAACAGGCAGGGGCTTAAATAATTAATTAAAAAAAGGCAAGGTAAGCTTCTCAATAAATTCATACTTACCGGGTTTAGGCGGCGCAGTTTTGACGATATTAAATGGTCAGTTTCAGGCCATCATACGCCAGTTCAATGCCGGCAGGCAGCTCTTTAGACACATCGGCGTGTTTGCCCAGTCTGTGGCTTATATGTGTAAAATAGGTAGTTTCGGCCCCTATGTCGTTTGCAAAAGCTATGGCTTCTTCAAGCGTAAAATGAGAGATATGAGTTTCCTTTTGAAGGGCATTGATCACCAGTATTTTTGTGCCTTTTATCTTTTCCTTTTCCGTATCCGGAATTGTTTTGGCATCGGTGAGATACGTAAAATCTTTAATTCTGAAACCTTTTATAGGCAATCTGTAATGGAATACCTCGATTGGGATGAGCTCAACATTACCAATCATGAAAGGATCAAGCGCAATGCTGTGCATGTTTACCTGCGGAATGCCCGGGTAACCCGTGCCATCAAAAATATAGGGAAATTCACGCACGAGGGCTTTTTGCACTCTTTCATCAGCATAAATATCAATCGGGGCGTTTTGTTTGTAATTAAACGCGCGGATATCATCCATACCGGCAATGTGGTCTTTATGCTCATGCGTAAAAACAATGGCATCGAGGTGCTGTACTTTAGCGCGAAGCATCTGGTACCTGAAATCGGGCCCCGAATCAATGGCAATAACCTTATCTTCGGCCTCAATTAAAACAGAGCTGCGCAGACGCTTGTCATATTTATCTGTTGAAAGGCATACTTCACAATTACATGCAATAACAGGTACCCCCTGCGATGTTCCGGTTCCTAAAAATGTTATGGTCACAGCTGCAGTTTAGTTTGTTTGATTTCCTGCAAAAATGCAATCTGTTTATCATCAAGCAGCTTGTAATCCACCTCAAGTTCGCGCAATAACTCAACCAAAGCAAGGATCTTGCTTTCCAGATTAGAGAAACGGTTCACCACAATCATTTTACTGTTAAGCAGCAGGCAAGCCCCGGTTTTAAAGTTTCCCTTTTCATAACGCACTTTATAACCGGCCGTTTTTAACAGCATTTCCAGTTTTTCGAGTGTATGGTTAGTTGCGGGAAGCATTAATTTCAAAAGTAGTAAAAATGGGTGTATTTGCAGGGCTTAAATTGGCATTTGCATGTCACATTTGGTAATTAAATTTCTATTTTTATTTACCTTTTATATCCTAAAACTATCCGGATGAAGAACTTACTACTTACTGTTACAGGTATTGTTTTTAGTATAACAGTTTGTGCGCAGCAAACCAAAACCTATGCCGAAAAGCTTGGCTGGCCTAAGGGCGCACGTGTAATTATTCTGCATGTTGATGACGCAGGAATGTCGCATGAATCGAATGAAGGGGTGGAGAAAGCCATTGGGGATGGTGTTGCCACCTCAACAAGTGTGATGATGCCCTGTCCCTGGGTGCCCGATTTTAAGCATTATATGGATCAGCACCCGGGTATTGATGCCGGCTTGCATTTAACCCTAACGTCCGAATGGAAAAATTACCGCTGGGGGCCGCTTGCAGGTAAAGCCGCAGTTCCGGCATTGGTAGATAAGGAAGGTACTTTCTGGCCTGGCGTAGCGGCCGTTTATTTCAGGGCTTCGGCAGATGAGGTGGACAAAGAAATAAGGGCACAGCTTGACCGTGCTTTAAGCATGGGCTTTATTCCGACACACCTGGATTCGCACATGGGAACTTTATTTGCTAAACCCGCCTTTCTTGAAAAATATATTAACCTGGGCATTGAAAAGAAAATACCTGTAATGCTTCCCGGCGGCGAAGACCTTTTTTACCGCGAGGAGGCGAAAAATGCTACCATAGCCCGGCTTAAAAAAGAGGGTAAATACACCCAGGGTGTGACCATCCCCGAACCCGCGGAACTGAATAAAGTGAAAGAGCTTGGCGAAATAGTCTGGAAAGGCGGCTTGCCTGTTTTAGATGACCTTGATAACTCAAGCTATGACTGGGTAATGCCGGATATTGATAAGGCAACCGATAAGGAACTGCAAAAATGGTATACAGACCATTATATCGAAAACTTTGAGCGGTTTTCGCCCGGGTTAACGATGGTGCTCATGCATTGTACACAACCATCACCGCAGTTTAAAAATATCTGCAACGAAGGCCAGAACCGAAAAGGCGACCTGCTGGCCATGACCGATCCACGGCTCAAAGCTTATCTAAAGCAAAAGGGCTTTATTTTAACCACCTGGAAAGAGGTGATGGAACGGCGGGTTAAGGTGGGAAATGAGTAAGTTTGTTTTATGGGTGATGATAAACATGTAAAAATATTATTCAGGTTATATAGTGATATTTTAGAAGAGACGACTGTGGAAACTATGTGGGCTAAGATTGTCAACGAAGAGCAAGGTCTTTATGCGTTGGATAATATCCCTTTTTACCTGCCGGTTATTGCAGCAGGTGATATTGTATTTGCAGAATATGATACTGATGAGCAAATGCTCACTTACCGCGAAACAAGGGAATATTCTGGTAATTCAACCATCCATGTTATTTTAATGAGTAATACTGCTGACCTCAAAAGTATCGGTAAATTATTCGAAGAATTGGGATGCAACTGGGAAGGAATGGACAGTAAGTATTTTGCCCTCGATGTACCGGCTTCGGTTAATTATAGCTTAGTTAAAGCTCGGTTAGAGGAATTGAAAGAGCGGGGTATTATAGATTATGCAGAATCGTGTTTATCGGAAGGGCATCAAATTAAAAATTATAGCCAACTTTGATTTACTCAATGCATTGAGTAAATTTACTCAGTATATTGAGTAAATTTATTTTTATGTACCAAAGGTCTTATCTTCAGTTGTTTATAAAGAGAATTAAAGAGCCACGCCGTTTTATTCAGGTAATAATGGGCCCTCGTCAGGTGGGGAAAACTACGCTTGTTGGGCAATTATTGAAAAAAACGGAAATCCCTTACGTTTTTGAATCTGCTGACGCTATCTCAGCTTCCAATTCCATTTGGGTTGATCAATTATGGGAGAGCGTGCGGGTAAGAATGGATCAGCAAGGTTTAAAAGAGTTCTTATTAGTTATAGACGAAATTCAAAAAATAAGTAACTGGAGCGAAATAGTTAAGCGTTTATGGGATAAGGATACACGCGATGAAAGAAATCTTAAGATTATATTATTAGGCTCATCACGATTATTATTACAGCAAGGGCTTACCGAATCACTTGCGGGGCGTTTTGAAAGTACTTATATCAGCCATTGGTCGTTTACCGAGATGCACGATGCCTTTGGCTGGAACGCCGATCAGTTTGCGTGGTTTGGGGGATATCCGGGATCTGCCCCCTTAATTGATGATGAAGAACGTTGGAAGAATTATGTAAATAACTCGTTAATTGAAACCAGTATATCTAAGGATATTTTGATGCTCACCAGGGTTGATAAACCTGCCCTAATGAAAAGACTGTTTGAATTAGGCTGTCTTTATTCGGGCCAGATACTTTCATTTACAAAACTTCAGGGGCAATTGTTAGATGCGGGAAATACCACCACCTTATCTCATTATTTAACACTGCTGGATACAGCAGGTTTATTGGGAGGAATTGAAAAATATGCCGCCGATATTATCCGAAAACGCTCATCGAGCCCTAAATTTCAGGTGCACAATACCGCTTTGATTAGTGCTCAAAGTAATGAGATGTTTAATGAAATTATTACAAACCCTGCGGAGTGGGGGCGGATTATTGAATCATCAGTAGGGGCTCATTTAACTAACTTTGCGTTAACTGAAGGGTTTAAGGTATATTATTGGCGCAACGGAAATGACGAGGTTGATTTTGTGCTGGAACGCCGCGGTAAAGTTATCGCGCTTGAGGTGAAGAGCAATAACGATAAGGAAACAGCTGGGATGAAGGAATTTCAAAAACAGTTTAATCCCGATAAAATATTGTTGATTGGAAAACAAGGTTTAAGCTGGCAGGAGTTTTTATCAATTAACCCTGCCGAATTATTTTAACAATTTTATGCACATCAATATCTTCGGTGCCTCCGGCTCAGGAGTAACCACGCTCGGCCAGGTTTTAAGCGAAAAACTTGACTATCCATATTTCGACAGCGATCATTATTTCTGGTTTCCTTCCGATCCCCCTTTTACTAATCGAAGACCGCCCGAAGAAAGGAATGCTTTGATCAACAAGGAGATAACAAATAATGAAAACTGGATCCTTGGCGGTTCCGTCATCAACTGGAACAATAACTGGCGTTTTGACCTGTCAGTATTTTTATATATCCCGCCTGAGATAAGACTACAGCGTTTAAGAGATAGGGAACTTGAACGTTATGGCGATGTCATCTATACCAATAGGGAACGAAACAGGCTCTATAATGAATTTATCGATTGGGCACGGGGATACGATGAGCTTATTACCAACAGCCGCAGTTTACATTCGCACAAAAATTGGATGAATAAGCTTGAAACTCCTCTACTGGTTATTGAAGGGGATACGACTGTTGAGAAAAGGGTAGACATGATATTAAATAAAGTAAAGGATTTAGAATAAATTGCCGCCGCTCGCCTCCTGGGCATAGCCGTTAACTTAAGGAAGAAGCGAGGGATTGTACGATTCCCCTCTTGAGAGCAGGGCTGTTGCATTCTAATTTAATAGTTGTTTTAACCTGTTGATATCGTTGCAAACAAGCCTTTGCGCTTGTGCAAGGTTTGGGTAATCATTTATTCTAAATACATTAATAACTATGTTTCTGAACACAGAAGTATTTTCAGGCGCATTGGATGTTCTAATTCGTGAAGCGTCTTCGTTAAATGTCACGTCCTTTACCCAATGAAGACTGTTTTCTATACTCCAATGGCTTTTAATACCATGGCAGAATGTTTGCGCATTACCGATTAAGCTACTGATGAAAAAGGCGTATTCTTCCCGGATACCTCCTTTTTCTTTTACCCAGCGATGCACTTTAATAAGTTGGCTTACCCCAGCCCATGTGTTACTGATTTCCTCTGTTCCCGGGTACACCCAAACCGTTCTACGTTCTATTCGCCCTTTGTTTTTCAACAACTCAACAAACTTACTACAAACCATTGCCTCGTCCGATGTAATGGTTTCGATCTTTTTGTAAAGGTTCTTTTGATTCTTCTTCACACCTATTATATAATTGTTATCTGTATCAATAATAGCCTCTACCGTTTTTTTTGACAATGTAATGCGTCAAGTGTAAACGTTACCCCCTGTAATCCTAAACTGGAAATAAGCTGCTGAACTACAGAGATTTCACTTTGTTTTGAGTTGTCAACTAAACCATGGCCAACGACTTGATTACTCCTGCTACTATACAGGCTTACCAGGCTTACAAATCGTTGTTTGTCAAGGGAATAATCGCTCATCGTCCCTTTCATTGCCTTACCATCTATATGTAGCCATTCATTTTTAGACAAATCAATATGCTGACTGGCCCATTTATGGAAACTCTCATTTAAGCTGTTAAAGTCTAAATCTTGTATTACACGTCTTATAGTATAAAAGCTTGGAAGGCGGGCTTTATTAGGCTGAAAGAAGGCCAAAAGATCGACTTCATTCCGCTTTATAAAATCACCCATCGAACGATAGCCATGATAACCGCTCATTGTACTCATTAACACAAGCAACAGAATGAAAGTCTGGTCATGTCGCTGGCCTGCCTTTCGCCTTATATCCGGTAACTCTGATAAATACGCTAATATGCTCTTATCCATCCTAACTTTTTTGACCTCAAGTTAACTTATAATATTTAGAATGCAACAGCCCTGCTCTTGAGAGGGGCGGAGGGGTGTGTTTCTGCTTTGATAAGCTTGTAGCAGAAACACACCCCTGCCGCCACTCGTTCCTCCGCGCCCCCTCTCGAGAGCAGGGCTGTTGCATTCTAATTTAATAGTTGTTTTAACCTGTTGATATCGTTGCAAACAAGCCTTTGCGCTTGTGCGAGGTTTGGGTAATCATTTATTCTAAATACATTAATAACTATGTTTCTGAACACAGAAGTATTTTCAGGCGCATTGGATGTTCTAATTCGTGAAGCGTCTTCGTTAAATGTCACGTCCTTTACCCAATGAAGACTGTTTTCTATACTCCAATGGCTTTTAATACCATGGCAGAATGTTTGCGCATTACCGATTAAGCTACTGATGAAAAAGGCGTATTCTTCCCGGATACGTCCTTTTTCTTTTACCCAGCGATGCACTTTAATAAGTTGGCTTACCCCAGCCCATGTGTTACTGATTTCCTCTGTTCCCGGGTACACCCAAACTGTTCTACGTTCTATTCGCCCTTTGTTTTTCAACAACTCAACAAACTTACTACAAACCATTGCCTCGTCCGATGTAATGGTTTCGATCTTTTTGTAAAGGTTCTTTTGATTCTTCTTCACGCCTATTATATAATTGTTATCTGTATCAATAATAGCCTCTACCGTTTTTTTTGACAATGTAATGCGTCAAGTGTAAACGTTACCCCCTGTAATCCTAAACTGGAAATAAGCTGCTGAACTACAGAGATTTCACTTTGTTTTGAGTTGTCAACTAAACCATGGCCAACGACTTGATTACTCCTGCTACTATACAAGCTTACCAGGCTTACAAATCGTTGTTTGTCAAGAGAATAATCGCTCATCGTCCCTTTCATTGCCTTACCATCTATATGTAGCCATTCATTTTTAGACAAATCAATATGCTGACTGGCCCATTTATGGAAACTCTCATTTAAGCTGTTAAAGTCTAAATCTTGTATTACACGTCTTATAGTATAAAAGCTTGGAAGGCGGGCTTTATTAGGCTGAAAGAAGGCCAAAAGATCGACTTCATTCCGCTTTATAAAATCACCCATCGAACGATAGCCATGATAACCGCTCATTGTACTCATTAACACAAGCAACAGAATGAAAGTCTGGTCATGGCGCTGGCCTGCCTTTCGCCTTATATCCGGTAACTCTGATAAATACGCTAATATGCTCTTATCCATCCTAACTTTTTTGACCTCAAGTTAACTTATAATATTTAGAATGCAATAGCCCTGCTCTCGAGAGGGGATTTTTAAAACCATTTGTTCAATTAATTGCTTAGGTTCACGGCAATGGCCGGGAGGCGACGGAAACAAATAAAAAAGCGGAAGGTAAAACCATCCGCTTCAAAATATCTCAAATCTCACGTCTCAAATCACACATCTAAATAAAAACCTACCTCAAATCCACAACTTCAACGCCCGGGTGGCCTTTAGCATCCCATGCAAAAGTTGCATCAGGAGCGGGTACATTAGGGGTAAAGGTGCGTACAGTATAAGTATACCTGTTGCCGTTTTTATCAAACAATAAGGCGCTGTAAAGTTGTTTTTTTACTTTATCAATAGTAAGCTTCACTTTAAAAATGGCTTTTTTATCATCTTCGGGTGTAAGCTCGATGGTTTGGTATGCTTTGCCCGCTATTTTTTGCTCGCCGGTGTATAGGTACTTAAATCCCTTTTCATACATGGTAAAGATCTGGGCCGGGTTGTTCAGCCCGTCGCTTCCTTTATCGGCGTCACTCACCTGTACTTCTTTATCTTTTTTAAGATAGGTCCACTGGCTTTTGCCATCGCTCAGTATCTCTTTGTCAACTTCGGGTTTTGCGGCTGAGTTATATAGGGTAACCCGGTATTTGCCGGTTTTTGCTTTAGATATCAGGGTTCCGGTTTGTGTTTCCTTGATGTTGGCCTGCTGGTTATTCAGGCTAAAGGTAAAATCTGTTTTAATAACATCGTACGACCGGTATTTTTGGCTTACCTGGTTTAAAATTGCTTTTGCCTGGCTGTCTTTTTGCGCAAAAGCGGTGCTGTATGTACTTATTGCTAAAATGGTATATGCTATGATCTTTTTCATTCAGTTTTATTCAACAACAACTATTATCATTAATAGTTATTGGTTTAGAGTAATTAAATACGGGTTGGTTTAATCTTTGATTGGCTTTTGAAGCGTTTCCAGGTAACGTTCAAGGCTGTATTCGTCGGGATAAAGCACATCGCGGGCTTTGCTGCCTTCAAAAGGACCTACAATTCCGGCTGCTTCCAACTGGTCAATGATGCGGCCGGCGCGATTATAGCCCAGCTTCATTTTGCGTTGGATAAGCGATGTTGAGCCCTGCTGGTGCAGGACAATTAAGCGTGCTGCTTCCTCAAACATCGGGTCGCGGTCGTCAGGGTCATATTCCTTAGTACTGCTTGCTTCGCCTTCGCCAACATACTCAGGCAGGTACATGGCCGATGGATACCCCTTTTGATTGCCGATAAAATCGGATATAGCTTCAACCTCCGGAGTATCCACAAAGGCGCACTGCAAACGGATCAGGTCGCTGCCTGTTGAAAACAGCATATCCCCGCGACCGATCAGCTGATCAGCACCACCGGCATCAAGAATGGTACGTGAATCTATTTTGGAAAGCACCCTGAATGCCAGCCTTGACGGGAAGTTGGCTTTAATAGTACCTGTAATAATATTAACCGAAGGGCGCTGTGTAGCGATAACCAAATGGATCCCCACCGCACGGGCCAGTTGGGCAATACGGGCAATAGGCATTTCCACTTCTTTACCGGCCGTCATCATCAAATCGGCAAACTCGTCAATCACCAGTACTATAAACGGCAGGTAACGGTGTTTTTCCGGGTCGCTGATTTTGCGGTTCACAAACTTGGCATTGTACTCTTTGAGGTTACGTACCTGCGCATCTTTCAGCAGGTCATAGCGCTGATCCATCTCAATACACAATGAATTGAGTGTGTTTACCACTTTTTTAGTATCGGTGATAATGGCATCGCCATCATCAGGCAGCTTAGCCAAAAAGTGCCTTTCTATCTTACGGAAAAGTGTAAGCTCAACCTTTTTAGGGTCAACCAGTACAAATTTGAGTTCGGCAGGGTGTTTTTTATACAACAGCGATACCAGGATGGCGTTAATACCAACCGATTTACCCTGGCCGGTGGCACCCGCAACCAGCAGGTGGGGCATTTTGGCCAGGTCGGCAATAAACACTTCGTTAGATATGGTTTTACCTAAAGCGATAGGCAGGTCCATTGTGGTGTTCTGGTATTTTTCTGTCGATAGGATAGAACGCATCGAAACCATTTCGGGGTTCTGATTAGGCACCTCGATACCAATAGTTCCCTTGCCTGGCATAGGGGCAATGATACGGATGCCCAAAGCGGCTAAGCTTAATGCAATATCATCCTCCAGGTTCTTGATCTTGCTGATCCTTACGCCGGGAGCAGGGATGATCTCATACAGGGTAACCGTTGGGCCTATAGTAGCCTTGATCTTATCAATTTCGATATTATAGTGGTTCAGCGTTTCAACAATCTTGTTCTTGTTGGCTTCCAGCTCTTCGGCATTAACCGAGATCTTGTTTGAACCATGGTTTTCTAATAACTCCAGGTGCGGTAGTTTGTATGAAGCCAGATCGAGCTTGTGGTCATATATACCAAACTGGTTTACCAGGTCGTTTGCTTTTTCGTTATCGGTTTTTTCAACGCTTAGTTCGGGCAATGGCCTGTTGGTATCAATTGTAAGCGGAATTTCTTCTTCCTCTTCCGGCTCATGTTTAACAGTGTTTGCCGGTCTTAAAACTACCGGCTCATGGAATCCGGGCATTTGCTCCATAGGAGGGTGCCTGAGCGGGGATGGTGGTATAAGCGGTTCCTGCACCATGGGCTCGGGCATGATACTGCTTACATGGGTTTCGCGGATCTTGTTATTGCCCCGGGGCCATTCAAGCGGCATTGACGGCTCTTCATCAATTAGTTCAACTGGTTCGGGTGCTACCTCATCAACACTCATTGCTGCAACCGGGCGGTTTTTACGCTGAGGTATTTTAAAGTCGATATTGTAAGCTATTACCAATACGGTAAGTGCCAAAAATACCAGCAGGCCGCCGGTACCCGCTTCACCTATCTGAGCCGCAAGTAAGCGGTTGCTCCAAAAACCGAAGCCGCCTTCAAGGTAGTGGGGATAATCAATCACAAATGAGTGAAAATAAGCTATCGCCACCGAAATAAAAACAATGCTGAATAAAGAATACGCCAATGTTTTACGGATAGAAAATAACCTCGCTTTAAAAAGCAGGCGGTAGCCTACAACAAAAAACACAAAAATAAACAGGAATGAAGCTACGCCAAACCACTCATAAATAAACTGATTGGATAATAACGCGCCAAACTTGCCCAGCCAGTTTTGCGCCCTGATAGTGGGATCGCTCAGGTCGGCAATTTCATGAACGGTAGTGCCTGTTGAAAGGTTATGCCAGCCGCCGTTTGTTTTGGAAATGTAGCTCTGGTCTTCCTGCCAGGTAAACAGGTATGATGTAAAAGCGATGAGGAAAAAAATGGATAATAGCAGTGAAAACAAGCCTGCAATTTTAACAGCCTTGCCGTTTTCATAGTCAAAGTCAAAGCTGGGCAGTTTAGGTAATTTCCTGCCTGCCACTCGTTCCTTTTCGGCCTTGCCGCTTTGGCGAGGCTGATTTTCTCCCTTGAAATTATTTGATCTAAACTGGTTTCCTTTTGCCGGCATCCTGATGTAACAAACGTTTATGTGCAAACTTACGTAAAATTTCACCTATGTGAACTTTACAGTTACACCCGGTAAATATTTTATATAAGATTCATTAACCTGCAAAAAATTACAGGCCGAATGAATATAAAGTTAACAGATTATATAACTTATTGGCAACATTTTTAATTTTTTAGTATAATTGAAAAACAACATTACCTGTAGCATAAAACGTAAATTTAACAAAGTAAATATAACAGCGCGCTTAATAATAAACGCTTTACTTAACTAAGTAATGAGCATAGAAAGACTGGAAGAATATATCGCATCTGCCGATTTAGATAGTATCAACACCTTGCTTGGCCGCGACCGGGCGCTGGCTTTAAAAAAAACAAGCCTTAACGTATCGCCGCTTATGCTTTCGTGTTATTATAAAAAGCCGGAGGTTACCAATTTGCTGTTAAATTATGTGAGCAATATCAGTTTGTTTGAAGCTGCCGCTGCCGGCAAATTTGATGCGGTTGCCCACCTTGTAGCTACCGATCCAAATGCACTTGATGATTACGCTGACGACGGCTTTACCGCGCTTGGGCTGGCCTGTTATTTCGGGCAGTTTGATGTGGCCCGGTACCTGGTGTTGAAGGGTGCAAATGTTAACCTTCAATCAAATAACGGTTTCAACGTGTTCCCCATTCATTCGGCAGCTGCCGGAAACTATACCGATATAGCCCGCATGCTTATTGAAAACGGTGCTCAGGTGAACGTTGTGCAACAAGCTGGCGCTACGCCGCTGCATTCGGCCGCGCAAAATGGTAACCTGGAGTTGATCATCCTGCTGCTGGAAAGCGGTGCAGAGGTTTTTACCCGGATGGAAGGCGGCAAACTCCCCGCCGACCTGGCCCGCGAAAAAGGCTTTGAAGAGATAGCTGAGATTTTGAGTTGATGTTTAAACGCTTAATTTAAAACTGGTTAAGTGATAGCTTTTTATCGCTGATCCGTGTTTTTTAAGGCTTATTGCATGTTTTTGTGCCGGGTGCTTTTATATATTTGTAATAACCTGAATTATAACAAATGAAAGAAATAGCGCTGCTTATTCACGAAGATATTAATCTTTCAACCATATCGGGCGTATTGGATATGGTGAGGCATACTAACCGTTTTTTAGTAGAAAGCGGCAAAACCGAAGCCTTTAGCGTAATGCTTGTAGGCGAAAGAATAAACAATAACCTGCTTTATTTTCCGGCGCAGTTTACCGGCTTTAAAACCATTGATGAGATCAAAGATATCGACCTCGTTATAGCCCCGGCATTTTACGGTCCGCCTGATTTGGTAATGCGTAAAAACAAAAATCTGATCGACTTTATAAGGAATATGTATAATAAGGGCGCGGAAGTGGCCAGCCTGTGTTTTGGCAGCTATTTTTTGGCCGAAGCAGGGGTGCTTGACGGTAAACCCTGTACCACACACTGGGTTGCTGTTGATGATATGAAACGCCGCTATCCCAATGTAAATATTTTGCCCGATATGGTAACCACCGATAAAGACGGGACTTATACCAGCGGCGGTGCTTTTTCAAGCATGAACCTGATCCTGTACCTGATTGAAAAATATTGCGGCAGGGATACAGGCATCTGGGCCAGTAAAATGTTTTCGCTGGATATTGACCGTACCAGCCAGGCACATTTCAAGGTATTTGAAGGGCAGCATCAGCATGAAGACCAGGAAATTATGCGCTCGCAATTGTATATCGAAAACAATTATCATTTACCTATATCGGTAGAGGAAATTGCGGGCCAAACTAATATGAGCAAGCGTAATTTCATTCGCCGGTTTAAAAGCGCCACGCAAAATACACCGATGGAATATCTGCAAAAGGTAAAGATAGAGTCGGTGAAAAAGGGGCTGGAGAAAACCAATTTCAATATCAGCGAACTGATGTACAAAGTTGGTTATAACGACTTGAAAACGTTCAGGAAGATCTTTAAACGAATAACAGGATTAACCCCGCAGGATTACAGAAGTAAATATTGCAGGAGAGCAGTACTGGAGAATTAATGCGGGAATATTCTCTCCACTACCGTCATTGCGAGGTACGAAGCAATCCCCAACAAGCAGAGCAGTCATGCAAATCCGCCCTGTAAAGTCGGGGATTGCTTCGTACCTCGCAATGACAGGTTAGGAAAAGCATCCGTTTTAAACCACTTCTTCCTTCTCCCCCTGTTTTACAGATTTATCTTCCTTTTCCTCAAGCGATTCAAAATAGGCCTTTTTAACAACAGTTGTCATTTTATGATCGCCGGTATGGCTCCAGCCGGGAGGCATTATAATGTACAGAAATTTGTTTTTAATGCCGGGCGCCTTGCGTACATCTTTGGCCAGCGCTATGATTTCGCCGAAATAGGCATCCAAAAAGCTGTTTTTAATCATGGGGCGACTGATACCATATTCAATAGGGATCTTACGGTCTTCATTTTGAAAAGTACCAAAAACTTTATCCCATATCGGTAACAGATTACAGAAATTGGTATCCATATATAATGGGTTACGTGCATGATGTACCCTGTGATGCGATGGCGTAAGTACGATTCTGTTGAGGAAGCCGAGGCGCCCGTCTTCAATAAGGTTTTCGCCAATATGGATCATTGATCCCCAAAAGCCATCCACAAACATGATCACAAACAGCATTGGTGGGTTTACACCCAATAAAATACAAATGCTGGTGCGGATGAGGTCGGCATATGGCGCTTCGAGGAAGAAATGAGCGAAAGTAACCGAAAGGTTCATGCTTTCGGGTGCATGATGAGTTGAGTGCAGGCACCACAGGATCCGTACTTTGTGCGCAAGGTAATGATACCAAAAATGCGCAAACTCCCATACGATATAGCCGTAAATAAACCAGTACCAGGTAAACGTTGTTTTAAAAGCAGCGAATTGTGAAAAGAAGCCGATGCAAAACCCTACCATAGCTATGGAAAGCACACTGCCTATAAAAGCATTTAGCACATAGGTCCAAAAAGAGATCTTATAATGGATCACCTTAAATTTTTTATAAAAGGCCCCCCTGATGATCTCGAATACCAGCAGTACAGGTAACATTGGGCCCAATAAAGCGGTGATGCCATCATAAGTGAGCAACTTGCTATAATCGCCCGACTTGATGATATCATATAGCCCGCCGAGACCGAAAAATCCTGTAACGTGATCGTAAATCGCTTTTAAAAAATCCATGTTGAAAATAGGTTAACCGGTAAAAAGTTTATTCAAATTTAGGTATTTTATTTGTGTGTATGTAGGTACATGTTAATTCTTTGAAAAGATATTAACATCACACATAGTAGGCTCACCAGGCCTGCGCTATTCATTAGCTCGGCAAATAGAGCAAAAGAGATGAGGGAGTATCAAATAAAAAGGGTAGCGGGTGCAGTGATGTCAGGAGTGAGTAACTCTGCATCAATCCTGAAACAATCCATTAACAGCAAGGTTATTTCTCTAAATTTACCTCAAAAATCATCTTATATGAAAATGTTTAACCGTGCTTTTATATTATTTTTAGTGTGTATGATCCGGTACAGTTTAGTTAACGCCCAATCAACACCTATGACCCAAACTTCTGCCAGCAATCCACTGCAAAACAACCGGATCAAAATTGATTCAATCGATAAAAAACTCATCGCTTTATTAGGCGAACGCGAACGGGTGGTAAAAGAGATAGGCATCTACAAAGCAAAAAACAATATTCCGGCCCTTCAGGCCGATCGTTTTAAACAGGTTCTTGAAAAAACTATCGAAGCCGGAAAACAGGAAGGGCTCTCCGCCACGTTCATTACCGAACTTATGAACGCCATTCATAAAGAAAGCCTGCGCATTGAAGAAGAAATTAAGGCTCAAAAACAATAGGCGGTGTAAAAAATACACTATAATTTTAAATGCATTTTAGCGCATCAAATTTGTAAGCAAGTCTATTATGGGGTATAGTATAATATGCTTTATATCAATTAATTAACTTGAAATAAGATTTGGTATTAATGCGTATCAATTTGCCCTGCAAGGCCCCCGGATGTGATAATTTATATCGGGCTTTTTGCTTTTTTTTAATTAAGTTTAATAAATTTGACAACTCCGGTTAGCCCAGTCCAGGCTCGTAACCAAACCGGCAAGCCTATTTAATTAAACTCATGCAAAAAAAGTATTTAATTGCCTGTTTCATCGCAGGCGGATTATTAAAGGGTGGCTTTGCCAGTGCCCAGGGTAAAGCGCCTTATTCGGTAGCAGGTAAATCGGTCAGGGTGATTGTATCTGAGGAAAAGGCCGGGTACAGGTTTAAAGAAACTGAAACCCTGAAGTTTGCGGACAAACCACAACCTGCCGAAACAGAGGTAGCAGTTTTCATTGATCCGGCCAAAACATTCCAAACCATGATAGGTATTGGAGGTGCGCTTACAGATGCAGCAGCCGAAACTTATGCCAAACTGCCAAAAGATAAACAGAAAGAATTTTTAACCGCTTACTACGATAAAGCCAAAGGTATTGGTTACTCTTTTGGCCGAACCAACATTCAAAGCTGTGATTTTTCGAGCGATAGCTACAGTTATGTAAAAGATGGCGATAAGGAGCTAAAGACCTTCGATATCAGCCACGATAAAACCTACCGGATCCCTTTTATTAAAGCAGCTGCAGCAGCTGCGGGTGGTAAGCTAACCATGTTTGTATCACCATGGAGCCCTCCTGCTTTTATGAAAGATAATAACGATGTACTGCACGGAGGTAAGCTCAAAAAAGAGTTTGATCAAAGCTGGGCCAACTTTTACGTTAAGTTTATTAAAGCTTATGAAAAAGAGGGTATCCCTGTTTGGGGCCTTTCGGTACAAAACGAACCTATGGCAAAGCAAACATGGGAATCATGCATGTATACTGCCGAAGAGGAGCGTGATTTTGTAAAGAACTTTTTAGGCCCAACCTTGCAAAAACAAGGCCTGGCCAATAAAAAACTGATAGTTTGGGACCATAACCGCGATTTGCTTTACCAACGCGCCAGCACTATCCTGGAAGATCCGGCAGCGGCCAGATACATCTGGGGTATCGGTTTCCATTGGTATGAAACCTGGACAGGTGCCGGTCAAAATTTTGAAGCCACCCGTCGTACCCATGAAGCATTCCCTGGCAAAAACCTGGTATTTACCGAAGGCTGTATCGAAAAATTTGATTTCAACAAGATCAATGACTGGTCGCTTGGCGAACGTTACGGCCTTTCCATGATCAATGACTTTAATGCCGGTACCGTGGCCTGGACCGACTGGAACGTATTGCTTGATGAAAAAGGCGGGCCAAACCACGTTGGCAACTTTTGCTTTGCCCCCGTACATGCCGACCTGCGTAACGGAAGCCTCATCTACACCAGCTCATACTATTACATCGGTCATTTCTCCAAATATATCCACCCGGGGGCAAAACGCATCAGCGCGGTGGCCAGCCGGGATAAGCTGTTAACAACCGCTTACCAAAACCCCGATGGTTCAATTGCAGTGGTGGTAATGAATAAAACCGACGAAAAAATAGATTACAGCCTTTGGATAAAAGGAAAAGCGGCAGGCACTACTGCTCTGCCGCATTCAATTGCTACACTTATGGTGAAGTGATCTTTATAAAAACCTTTAGTTAATCAATCAACTAAATCTCTGGTATGGTGGGTCATTTATGATCCACCACTATCATTACCGGGAAATGGTCGCTGGGCTCCTTAGCCTCATATTTATCCGACCCTTTAGCCTTCGCCCTGTAGGTATCCGTTAAGATCCCGTATCTCTTTACCCTAAAATCTTTGGTTACAAAAATATGATCGATACGGCCGGTGGTTTTATCATTAGTGTCGAAATCATTAAAAGTACCATTAGTGGCATACTTAACGGGAGATAATACGTAGCTGTCTTTTAACATCCCCGAGTTATTGATCACCGCATAGCTATCAGATGTTTGATCAACATTAAAATCGCCTGATAAAATAGCAGGCGAGTTACCGCCTAATTCTTTCACTTTTTTCAATACCGCCTTTGCGCTCTCGCGGCGGGCAATAACACCTATGTGGTCCATATGCAGGTTAAAGTAGTAAAACTTGTAACCGGTTTTTATCTCCTGGAAATACCCCCATGAGCAGATCCTTGGCAGGGCGGCATCCCAGCCTTTGTTGGGCCTGTCGATAATTGGCGCCATCCAGAAATCGCCATGTTTCAACAGTTTAAATTTATCCTTTTTGTAAAAAATGGCCGAGAACTCGCCGGCAGTTTTGCCATCATCCCGGCCTATGCCGGTATAGGCGTACTGGGGCATGGCCTGTTTTAAACCATTGAGCTGGTGCACCAGCCCTTCCTGGGTACCAAAAACATCCCAGTCATGAAAGCGGACAAGCTGTGTTATAACCGGCAGGCGCTGTTTCCAGCCGTTGCCGCGTACCGAATCATCGTTTGTGGAATTATCATTGCGTAAATTATAGGTAGCTATAGTAAGCTGATGCTGGCCATAACTTACTGAAACAGAAAGCGTAGCTATAAATAATAAAGAAAGTAGTTTTTTCATAGTAAATATTTAGATAAAGATGCCCACGGCACTTGAACAAAATTATAAATGAATATTAAGTTATGAGTTACATCCTGGAAATTATTAGCTGGTGGGGACTTATGAAGTTTTTTAAATTTTACAAGTTGGGATTGATGCTATTCTGGATTTGCAGAAACGTGCAAGGGCGGCGGAAAGAAGCTTAGCCTCGCATTGGTGGTATCGCTACTATCCCGAACATTGGCTGTGTGTTTACTCAAACACTACCGTTTTGTTCTTATATACAAACACCCGGTCTTCAAAAACAAGCTTCAGGGCCTTGGCTAATACGGCAGTTTCCACTTCCTGGCCGGCTTTTACCATGTCTGTCCAGCTATATGAGTGGTTTACCGGGACGATTTGCTGGGCGATGATCGGCCCTTCGTCCAATTCATTTGATACATAATGAGCAGTCGCTCCAATGAGTTTCACACCCCGTTCAAACGCCTGTTTATAGGGATTAGCACCAATGAATGCAGGTAAAAATGAGTGATGGATATTAATGATCTTCATCGGAAATTCAGCTACAAACCGGGGCGACAGGATCCGCATAAATTTAGCCAGTACCACGTAATCAGGAGTATATTGTTTAATGGTACCGATCACCTGCTGTTCAAATTCGGCCTTGCTTACCTGTTCGTGGCTGATATGATAAAAAGGAATGTCAAATCGCTCGCATATGTTTTGCAGTTTGGCGTGATTGCCGATAACACATTGTACACTTGCGCCCAGGGTATTAAAGTGGTTGCGCACCAGGATATCGCTCAGGCAATGATACTCTTTGGTAGCCAGTATAACCACTTTCTTTACGGGCTCAGGGTTTACTGAGATATAAGCCCCTTCGGGCAGTATTTTACGTAATGAATCTTCGAGGCCGGCGTCGTCGCCTTTTTCAACTTCCAGGCGTGTAAAAAAAACATTTTCGTTATGATCAACATGCTCACGCATGGAAACTATATTAAGCAGGTGTTTGGCTAATGTTGCAGATATGGCCGCCACAAGGCCCACTTTGTCTTTACACTGTATTACAATAATCATGGTTTAATGATACAAAGAATTTTGCTGAATATACAACAGGCATTTTCCTTTAAATTATTTTACAACCTATTGTAGCAAAGCTATGTGCTGTACCGTAAGGTATCTTATAAACCCACAATTATGAAAATTATCCTGTTAGCAGCATCCGTAATTTTATTATGTAGTATAACCGCCTGCAATAAAGGTAACCTTCCCGGGCCGGGCAACAGCAGTATAGTTGGCAAATGGCGCTGGGTGAAATCAGTTGGCGGTATTGGCGGCTTTACCGTTACGCCACAAAGCAGCGGCTACAATATTCGAAATGAATTTTATGCTGATAGCAGTTTCAAAAGGTTTCAAAACGAGGTGCTGCAGATCAGCGGCAATTTCCGTACTACTCCAAACTACCAATACAGCCCAACAGAAAAGGCTGATGTATTGCTGATAACTGGTCCTACGCTTGATACGCGTCCGGTTTCATACCTCATCAGGCACGATACGCTTTACCTGAACGAAATTTATATAGCTGACGGATTTAATGAAGTATATGTACGGATGAAATAATTGCCGTTACTCACCCCCGGCATCGCTATATTTGTTACCTCCTCTCCAATAAGCATAAAGAGAGGAGGGTATTTTTTCTTGCCCTCTTTGCAAAGCAGAGAGGGACACCGGCGGGGTAAGTAAACTGTAAGCTGCGCTTACCCTATATAATAGTTATTTATTGTAATGCCCTACTTTCATCATATCCCGTACAGCGCTTGCTAAGGAAATCTTCTCGTTATTATCAAGTTCCTTTTTCTTTTCGCCGTCATTAAATTGATAGGTAATACGCCCGTTGTAATCGCTTTCGGCACTTATTTCAAAGTCATTATTTTTATATTTCACCTTCCCATTGGGCGAGATCCTGCTGATGCCCGTGCTATCAGCGGTAAAATACACGTGCCCCCAGTATTCAATCCGTCTTTCTCTGCC
Organism: Mucilaginibacter sp. cycad4; assembly: GCF_034263275.1. NCBI lineage: Bacteria > Pseudomonadati > Bacteroidota > Sphingobacteriia > Sphingobacteriales > Sphingobacteriaceae > Mucilaginibacter > Mucilaginibacter sp. cycad4. The sequence goes on from NZ_CP139559.1 coordinate 375,170, forward strand.
ATCAGCGTTTTCAGAAATTACTGTATGTCTTCCACCTATGTGGCAGGCATCTAACAGGGCTATCAAACCTATGACAACCAATACATAACCTAATTTTTTCATGTTGTTGTTTTTTTAATGTTGATTATTTTAATTGATGCTGCTCTTTGCAGTCGAGCAGTTTTATAAAACAGGAACTCAGCGATATAAACCAAACCGACCAACCCAGGTGGGCCAATCTTTGAATAAGCCCGGTATAATTGTTTTGAAGGGTAGCTGAAGGAATGAAGCGGATAAAGATGAGCAGCATAATGCACAGGCTTAATAGCGAAAGTTTCCTGATCTGCCTAAACTCCTCTCTCCTCCATAAAATAACCGACAGCAGCGCACCTGCGTAAAGCAGTAAAAACACAGGCCCGGACGCCGAATGCAGCGGGTTGCCTGCATGAAATATTGCCGCCCAGCCAAACATAATAGGGAAACCTATCACCCCAAACACCGGCAGGATATTAAGCCCCAATTGACTGCATGCAATAAACAGTCCCGCCATAAAAAACACACTGAGCACTGTATTAAGGAGCGTAAATGTTTCCATCAACGTTTCAGATTTTGTGCCGATAGCGCCCAGCTCACTGATTGTATTGCTGAAATGGTTGTAATTACCATGCACAAACCCGCAAACAATGGTTGAAAGCCAAAACACAATGGGAATAATGATGCCGGTATATAGTAGTGGTTTAGTATCCATTTTAATAATATTCAAATTGTTTTTCTTTCGATTAAAACAAAGTTAATATTAAACATGGTACTATACAATACATAGTACTATATTTTTATTTTATTTTTTCAAGACTGTTTAACGACGTCGCCGATATGGTTTAGTTTATAAAATGGATTGGCGAACCCTAATCGATTCAAACACATAAAGGTCTTCTCTTCTGGCTGGCAGGGTGGAGGCGATCCGGCGTAGGATCAAAGAGATGTGACAGATGTTGGTCATGCCTATACGTTTATCCACCGTCGCAAAAATGTGCTAACTTCGCGGCATGTATCAGTTGATAAAACCCATCCTGTTTAAGTTCGATCCGGAAAATGTGCATTACTTTGTTACCCGCAACCTGAAACGCTTTAACCGTTTTCCGGGCGGTGCATCGTTAAGTAAGGCGATGTGGGATGTAAAAGATCCAAAGCTTGAACGCGAGGTTTTTGGCCTGAAATTCAGGAACCCGGTTGGCCTGGCTGCGGGTTTTGATAAAAACGCCGATATGATGGGTGAAATGGCCAATCTTGGTTTTGGTTTTGTGGAGATAGGCACTGTTACACCATTACCACAACCCGGTAACGAAAAGCCACGCATGTTTCGCCTGCCCGCAGATAGCGCGCTCATTAACCGCATGGGTTTCAATAATTTTGGTGTAGATATTGCCGCCGAACGGATTGCCGCTTTCAGGCGCGATCCTAAAAATATCAATAAACAACTGATCATTGGCGGTAATATTGGTAAAAACAAGGTTACCCCTAACGAGGATGCTGTAAGTGACTACATTAAATGCTTTGACCGCCTGTTTGATGTGGTTGATTATTTTGTAGTTAACGTAAGCTCACCCAATACCCCGGGTTTGCGGGCCCTGCAGGAAAAAGGTCCTCTGATGGAGATTCTGAATACCTTACAACAACGCAATAATAAAAATGGTATCAGCAGGCCTATCCTGCTAAAAATAGCTCCTGATTTGACTGATTCTCAACTGGATGATATTGTTGATATTGTACAGCAAACAGGCATAGACGGGGTAATTGCTACCAATACAACCATCAGCAGGGAAAACCTTTCATCTCCATTAAAAGAAGAAACCGGCGGGTTGAGCGGCAAGCCGCTTGCCAAACGCTCAACAGAAGTAATTGCATACCTGCATAAAAAATCAAACGGTTCGTTCCCCATTATTGGTGTAGGGGGTATTCATTCGGCCGAAGATGCGGTTGAGAAGCTGAATGCCGGCGCTTCACTGGTGCAGTTGTACACCGGGTTTATTTATGAAGGGCCGGGGTTGATAGGAAGGATTAATAAGAAGATTCTGAACCGTGATTTTTAGGATTTAAAGATTGTCAGGATTTTTCTCCCAATATATTTTCCCCCTGTTTCCGTGTCCTCACGGAAACACCAATGTTTGTCCGTGCCCATAAAGTATATCCCATTCCTGCATGCGTGCGACCGTGAGGACACGCTCGCGGGGAGGAGGGATATCAAGATCATCCTTTATCCCCCCCCCCAGAAAATCAAGGTTCAAAAAAAAGTCCCGCCGGAAACCGGCAGGACTTTAAGTTTTTTCTTCCGAAGAAGGAGAGAATTATTTGCCTAATGCGATATCTAAAGCTGCATTGTTTTTAGCTATCTGGCTGTGTTTTGACTCAGCAGAACGGCTTCCGTATTCAAGGTTAGTAGCCAGTTTCAAGAACTGTACTTCTAAGCGTGAAAAAGTTTTATTTCTCCTGTCTTTTCTTTTTAAACGAGTAACGCCCATTGTCTTTTATTTTAAATTTTTTTAACCCTGAGGTCGGAAGCGGATTCGAACCGCTGTAAAAGGTTTTGCAGACCTCTGCCTAGCCACTCGGCCATCCGACCCTTTTTTAAGGACTGCAAAGATAGTAATTATTTTTAGCGGGCAAATTTATTTGAACGAATTTCTTTTTATTTCTGAACATAATATGGCTGTGGCTATGGCTACATTCAGTGATTCGGCATAACCGATCCGGGGTATAGTTACTTTTTTATTTATTAACTCCTGTATTTCAGGGCGCAAGCCATTTCCTTCGTTGCCCATGGCTAATAAACCCTCATGGCCGAAATTGGTGCTGTAGATATTTTCGCCATCGAGCATGGCGCCAAATAAAGGAAGCTTTATTTCGGGAAGGATAGTTGTTAAATCACCATAATGCACATTTACCCGTGCTAATGAGCCCATAGTAGCCTGCACCACTTTAGGGTTATAAACATCAACAGTATCTTCTGAGCAAATAATATCGGTAATGCCAAACCAGTCGGCCGTGCGGACAATGGTGCCCATATTGCCGGGGTCTTGCACCCCATCAAGCACCAGTGAGAACTTGTTTTTCAGTAAGTTATAATTTAATCGGGGCCATTTTGGTATTTTAATCAAACCAATTACCTCCTGCGGGGTTTTCAAACTGCTGATCTTTTCCAGATCGGTCAATGAAATTTCCTGAAAATTTATTTTTCGGGATAAATTCATCATTTTTGGAGCAATTTCGGAGGTATGGTATATGGCATCAACCTGGTATGCAGCGTTTACAAACTCAACAACTGATTTGTAGCCCTCAACCAAAAACAAACCATGCTCTTTACGGAATTTTTTATGTTGTAAGGATTTTAATAAACTGATCTGTGATTTTGAAAGCATATACTAAGCCTGCTGTTTACCGCCTTACAATATTAAGTATTTTGCTGATTATTATCGGTTCGGGCTGCAGTATTACCCGTGGTATTCGCAAGGACCAGGCACTGGTACGCAAGATTACTATAAAAGGCATTGATGAGGAATTTGCGGAAACCGCTATAAATTATGTGGATAAGGAGCAGCAGCCTAATAACTGGCTCAATTTGCAGCTTTACTACACCTTTAGTAAAAAAGGTAAAAAAAACATAGGCGAAGCTCCCGTAGTTTTAGATAGTAACCTGGTTGAGTACTCACGGCTGCAAATGGAAAAATACATTCGCAGCCGTGGTTATCTTAAAGCAAAAATTACCGATAGTGTGATAGTCAAAAAGCAGAAGGCCGAGCTGGTTTTTACTGCCAATGAAGGCCCTATGTTCCGCATCCGTAAGTTTACAGATAGTATTGCCGATAATAATATTAAGGCTTTGTATAATGGTAACCGCAACCGGGTATCTCACATACAACCGGGAGGCAGATTTGATACCGATAGTTTAGCCTATGACCGCGACCAGCTGTATTTGCTCATGAAGCATAACGGTTACTACGATTTTTACAGGCAGTATATCAATTTTACCTACGATTCTACCTTTAACAGCAGCGTGGTTGATGTAAAAATGATCATCGACAATCCGGCGGGGAAAACGCAGCACCCGGTTTATACTATCAACAATACATTAATTACGATATCAAACAGCCAGGGACGCACACCTGGTAAAGTTGATACGATACAGGTTGATTCACAGTTCAGGTTTGTTGACTACTCTAAAAGGTTTAAGCCAAGGGTAGTAACCGATTACGTTTTTCAGAAAAAAGGCGAAGTATATGATATTGATAAGCAAACGCGCACCACCACGCGCTTATCCGAGCTAAATGTTTTCAGAAATGTGCCCAACCCTGTTTACGAAAAATTGAAGGATAGCTCCAACAGGCTTAATACCCGGATAGATATTGTGCCGCTTAAACGGATGAGCGACCGTATTGAAGGCGAGGTGCTTTTTAGCGGTGGTCGTTTCGGTTATAACGTGGGTAATACTTTTACCGACAGGAATTTGTTTAAGCAGGCCGCTATATTGCAGCTAAAAGTTAACTGGAGTATCCTTTTTGATAATGGCAACAATGTAGGTAACGATCACAGCATTATTCAAAACCAGGAGTTTAGGGTAGGGGCACAGCTTGTCTATCCGCGCCTTTTGCTTCCGTTCAAATTTCCTTTCCTGGGTAAATTTGCAGTTCCGCATACTACATTTTCGTCAAACTATTCATTGTTTTACCAAAAGGACCTGGTTAAGCGCGAAAGTTTTATCAATTCTATTACGTACGACTTTTTTGACACGCCTTATAAAACACATACCATTACGCCCATCAACATTGAGTTTTCGAGAGGTATAATTGATCCGGCTGCAAGGGCTGCTTTGCTTGCCCAAAACAGGTACTCATATGTTTATTTGATCGGGCGTACGGTTTTCACTTCCGGTAGCCAGTATACTTACCAGGTTAATGCTATAAAACTTAATGGTTATGAGAATTTTACCTATTTCCGCGGCAGTTTGGATATTGGCGGTAATTTCCTTAACCTGGTGAGCAATCTCACCAATGCGCCTAAAGATACCCTTGGGCAGCACAAGCTTTTTGGATATACCTTTGCGCAGTATACCAAAGTTGAGCTTGATACGCGCATCTATCGAAATTTCGGCGGCGAAAAACAATTTGTTTTCCGCATAAACCCAGGCATAGGTATCCCTTATGGTAATAGCAATCAGCTTATTTTTGAAAAGAATTTTTATGCAGGTGGCGCCAATGATATCAGGGCCTGGTTGCCACGCACATTAGGCCCGGGGCAATTTAACCGTGCTTCGTTTTATGGAACTGATGTTAATACACGCGCCCGCCTGAAATATCTTGATCAATTTGGCGAGATCAAATTTATTACCAATGCCGAGTACCGGTACCTGCTGGCAAATAACTTTTTTGGCGCAAAACTCAAAGGTGCGGTTTTTGTTGATGCGGGTAATGTGTGGCGTTTGCATGATGAGCCTGATAACCCCAACGGGCAATTTAAACTGAACAATTTTTTAAGCTCAACAGCTGTAGGTATTGGTACAGGACTGAGGTTCGACCTAAGCTTCTTCGTTTTCAGGCTTGATGCAGCCTTTAAACTTAAAGACCCGCAATTTAACGGAGCTAACCAATGGGTGCTGATTAACCATGCCGGCGAGCTATTCAGCAAGGGCTCATTCAAAAAAGCGTACGAAACAGCCAACGGTGAAAGCTACAATTTTATGCAGCTGAATTTTGGTATAGGATTGCCTTTTTAAGGTTTTAGAGGTTAAAGGTAAAAGGCGAAAGGTCAAAGGTTTTTTAGGAAAAGCCAGACAATAATCCTTTGCAAAGCTGCAGCCACGTTTTGCCTTTCACCTTTAGCCTTTTACCAAAAAGAGCCCTCGTTCTAAAACATATTCTTCAGGCCATCAATAATGCTTTCAAAAAAGGTTGGGATACTTAACCCATTGTGGTAGTTGAAGTAAAGGAAAATACAGAAGATAACCACGGCAATAATGATGAACCGCTTAAACATATAGGCCAGCAATACCAGCAATAGGGGGATAGCTATCAGTAATACCCAGCTGATATGGAAAGGGCTTAGTTTACTATCGTGTTTGTAAATGTAATACAGTATGGCATGCGTACCGGCGTCGTTCATGTGTTTGGCGTACAGGAAGCTTGAACGGTCAAGCTTGTGGCGATAAAAAGCCGTGCCTTTGTCAAACTTAAGCTCTTCTGTAAAACCGTTCATTACAAAGGTGAAAACACCGTTTACATTTTCCTGTATCACGCCTGCCGTATCGGTGGCAACTACGGCAACCTCATCAACAGCAAAGGGGTTTTCTTTAATTACAAAATGGTTGATAGCGGTTTTATCGGCAAATGCAAAGCTGTGTGCAGCAGTAAAAAGGCAAAAAATAAGTAAAAGTTTTTTCATGGTTTGGATAGAAAGCTCTTTATCGATGCTGTAATTATCTGCAATAAAAATAGTGTTTTTTATGAGCTATTGATTAAAGAAATAATTACTCGCATTAAGTACGCCGGCAAGTTCATCCATAATAAATATGGAACGCCACTGTTTTGCAATAATTATACTGCAATTAGATGGTATTAACGGTTAAATGTTAGTTTGGCCCATATGATAAAAGCTTACAGGCTATACACCGGCGACGATGGCCATTCGCATATTGAAAAGGGTACGATTGAATTAGGCCCGCTTAATGAGGCGCTGGCTATCAGGTTCCAGGAATCGGAACCGCATGCTTTTTATGATTACCATAATGCTCCTGCCTATCAATATGTGATCACCCTTACCGGTACCCTTGAATTTGAGACTTATCCCGGCGAAAAGTTTATGCTGAATCCCGGCGAGATCCTGATAGCCCAGGATATCACAGGCACCGCACACAAATGGCGGCTCATAGACGATGCCCCCTGGAAACGGATGTATGTTACCTATGATCCTGCAAAGCCGATTAATTTTGTGGCTGATAAATGATCTGCCGCGGGTTTACTACCAACTGCCGCGGGTTTAGCGATAGCGTAACTCGTGGTTGAGTATAGTCGAGGCTTTCAGCTTCAGTTTTAATTAAGCTGAAAGCTTAATTAATGCGGCACCACAGGTTGAAAACCTGCGGCAGTTTTTTGGATTTATGTAATATTCCTTTCACAAACCCTGATACAAAAACCAACAAAATTTTAATAATTGCGGCAATTCAGTAAATTCGGCAAATACCTTTATAATCCTCAAATGAAAGATACCAAACAAAACTACCGTCGTTATTTTTTAAAAACTACGGCTGTAGGAACGCTGGCGGCTATGGGAATACCATCAATTGTTTCATCGGCTTTAGCCGCCGAAAGACCAGCCCCAAAAATAACTTTTAACCAGGGAGATGTAGTGCTTTTTCAGGGAGACTCCATTACCGACTGGGGCCGCGATCATAACAAAACCGAACCCAATACCACAAGCGCTTTAGGCTCGGGTTATGCATTGCTTACCGCATCGCAATTGTTGCTTAAGCACGCCGATAAAGGCCTCAAAATTTACAACAAAGGCATCAGCGGAAATAAAGTGTTTCAACTGGCCGACCGCTGGGATACCGATTGTCTTGCCCTTAAACCAAACGTGCTGAGCATCCACATCGGTGTAAACGACTTTTGGCATACACTCACCAACGGTTATACAGGCACTATTGAAACTTACATTACCGATTATAAAAAATTGCTTACCCGCACCAAACAGGCCCTGCCCGATATTAAACTGGTGATCTGCGAGCCTTTTGCCGAAAAAAATGTAAAGGCCGTTGATGATAAATGGTACCCTGCATTTGATGCTTACCGCCAGGCTGCCAAAGATGTAGCAGCAGAGTTCGGCGCAGTGTTTGTGCCCTATCAATCTGCATTTGACAAAGCCGAGCAAACAGCACCGGCCACCTACTGGAACCTCGATGGTGTACACCCCAGCGTAGCTGGCGAAGCGCTCATGGCACAAACGTGGTTGAAAGCTACCGGAGCTCTTTAAAGGCGAAAGGCTAAAGGTAGCTGCGGCTTTGCTTCTGAATATCTTTGGCCTTTCTATTTTGTTTCATTTAAAGACCTTTCGCCTTTAACCTCATTTCAACGCCTTTAGCCTTTCACCTCAAAAAGTCGTATCTTTGCGCGTAAATGATTGCTATAAATAACCTTACGTTCGAGATTGGTGCGCGGGCCCTATATGATGAAGCCAACTGGCATATTAAACCCGGTGAAAAAATTGGTTTAATTGGTGCCAACGGCACAGGTAAAACTACCCTTTTAAAAATTATTGTAGGCGACTATAAGCCTACCTCCGGAACTATATCAATGGCTAAGGACCTTACCATGGGTTACCTTAATCAGGATCTGCTTTCATATTCATCTGACAAAAACATCGTACACGTGGCCATGGAAGCCTTTGAGCGTCAGAACCAGCTGCATGACGAGATAGAGAGCCTGCTCAAGAAGCTGGAAACGGATTATAGCGAAGAACTTTTAAATAAACTAAGCGACAAGCAACACGAATTTGAACTGCTTGACGGTTACAATATCGAATACAAAGCACACGAAATTTTAGCTGGTCTGGGTTTTAGTGATGACGACTGCAAACGCAAGCTGAGCACGTTTTCGGGCGGATGGCGGATGCGTGTAATGCTGGCCAAGATCCTGTTGCAGGCACCCGATATCCTGCTGCTGGATGAGCCTACTAACCACTTGGACTTACCATCTATCCAGTGGCTGGAAGATTATTTGAAAGCATTTAGCGGCGCTATCATCATTGTATCGCACGATAGGTGGTTCCTGGATAAAGTGATCAACCGTACCGTTGAATCACGCAAGGGTAAGCTTACTGTTTATGCGGGTAACTATACTTTTTACCTGGAAGAAAAAGCTTTACGTGAAGAAATTCAGCGCGGCGAGTTCAAAAACCAGCAATCAAAAATAAAGCAGGAAGAGCGCCTGATCGAGCGTTTCCGCGCCAAGGCCTCTAAGGCAAAAATGGCGCAGTCACGTATCAAGATGCTTGATAAAATGGAGCGGATTGATGATGTGGATGATGATAACCCTTCGGTTAACTTCGCTTTCCGTTTCTCCAAACAATCGGGCAGGCATGTAATCACCTTAGAGGATATCGTTAAAAAATATCCTGCAATTGATATTTTAAATGGCGGTGAAGCTGTAATTGAAAAAGGCGATAAAATTGCCCTGATCGGTGCCAACGGTAAAGGTAAATCAACCCTGCTGCGCATCATCGCATCTGCCGACAAGGATTATACTGGTACGGTAACCACCGGCCATAACGTAACTACTACTTTTTTTGCCCAGCACCAGCTGGAATCTTTACACCTCGAAAATCAGATTTTACAGGAGCTGCAATCATTTGCTCCAAAACATACGGATACCGAGCTGCGTACCATTTTAGGTTCGTTTTTGTTTACCGGGGATGATGTGTTCAAGAAGATCAAAGTGCTATCGGGTGGTGAAAAATCGCGCGTGGCTTTGGCTAAAGCGCTTACTGCCGATGCCAACTTCCTGGTACTGGATGAGCCCACCAACCACCTGGATATGCAATCGGTAAATATCCTGATCCAGGCATTGGAGCAGTACGAAGGTACTTTCATCGTGGTATCGCACGACAGGTATTTCCTGGATAATGTAGCTAACAAGATCTGGTTCATTGAGGATCAGAAGATCAAGATCTATCCAGGTACTTACGCCGAGTTTGACGAATGGTTTGCCAAACGCAAGCTGGAGCCCAAAGCTGCCGCGCCTGCACCTCAGCCTAAAAAGGAAGAGAAAAAGCCTGAGCCTGTTAAACAGCCGCAAGGCGAAAACAAGCATCAGCAGCTTAAAAAATTAAACCAGGACCTGGCCAAAATGGAGCAGCAGATTGCCGACCTTGAAAAAGATGTAAAGCAACTGGAAACCCAACTGGCCGACGAAAAAATATATAGCGACAGCGCCAAACTAAAACAAACCAACGCCACTTACAGTGCTAAGCAAGCCGAACTGAAACAAATTCAGGATAAGTGGGAAGCACTGGCCGAGCAGATTTTGGAATTGGAATCGTAAGCCCCACCCAACCCTCCCCTGAAGGGAGAGGGCTTTGATAAGTATGGGGTAAAGTATCGCGAATATAAAAAAGCCGCTATTGCATTGCAATAGCGGCTTTTTTATATTCGTTTATCAAAGTTAATACAAACCTAAATTATAAATGATCAACCAATATCGTGGGCTTGCCATAGCCATATTAATAACCAGTTGTATTATTATTGTGGGAATGGGGCATGGAGCAGTACCAGTAATATTTGCGGAGGTTGCGTTTCCGATAGCAAAAACGCTTAAGTTTTCATTAACATTAACTAATAATGATGAAGACTCAATTGCAGCTGGGGCTTTGTTTCTTTTAATTGGCCAATTACTGCTGTTTATAAGTACGCACAAATTGAAATTGATAATGCGGCTTGTTGCGCTTGTTATGATGTGGATAGGCTTCTTTTACCTGGTACATAACATATTCACTAATGGCGGTTCAGCGTTCACTTTTGCAACAGGTTCTCCTTTTTTATTTTTGTCAGTTGCATTGTTTAGTTTTGACGTTAGGCAGTATTGGCTGCAGAATAAAACAGATATTGAACAGGAATGAAATTAATGAGGATATTTTTAAGCATGGTAATCTTCACCATGTTTATTCAAGCAACCTTCGCCCAATCACCCTATAACAACAACGTTTACTCTCCGGCTATAAAAAGCGTGGAGTTTTATAACACTGCCAAGCAGGGTTCTTTTCCGGTGATCAACTTGGTATCGGACGAAAAAGTGCTGCTTGCTTTTGATGACCTGCGGGGCGGCAGTCATAATTATTATTATACCATTGAGCATTGCGATGCCAACTGGAACTCATCAAACCTTTCCACTGCCGAATACCTGCAAAGCTTTACCGACGACCGCCTCTATAATTACAACTACTCCACCGGTACCATGCAGAAGTATACGCATTACGAAATTTCATTGCCTAACAATAACATCGCTCCTAAAATATCGGGCAATTATGTGCTGAAGGTGTATGAAAATGGTGATCAAAACAAAATGGTGCTTACCCGCAGGCTGTATGTGCTGGGTAAACGGGTAGCTATTGCCGCCGATTTGGTGGCTTCGGCCAATAATGCCACCCGGCAAACCAACCAGAAGATCAATTTTACGGTTGATTATTCGGGGCTTGTTGTGCAGAACCCTGCTTATGCCTTACGTACTTTCATTATGCAAAATGCCCGTACCGAAACTGCGGTGCTTAACGGGCAGCCCACTTATATCCGCGGTACACAGTTAATTTATAATGATGTATCTATCAATGATTTTCCGGGCCGTAATGAGTTCAGGCTGTTTGATACCCGTACGCTCAAACTCAACTCGCAAAGGGTGGCTAAAATTTATAAGGATTCAACCAATGTAGTAGTGCTGTTGGGTGATCCGGTGCGCGACCAGCCCAACTACATTTTTCAGTACGATAATGACGGGAAGTTTTATATCCTGAATAATGACGGCACTACCCCGGCAACCGATGCCGACTATGCCCATGTGTATTTTACGCTATCAACAGGTAAAGACCCTAAAGAGGGTAGTCCATATGTAGTTGGCCAGTTTAATAATTACCGGCTTGACGAAAACAACAGGCTGCACCCGCTTGATAACGGCCGTTACACGGTAAACATGCTGTTAAAACAAGGCGTATATGATTACGAATACGTTTGGGTAGATGCCAAAACAGGCAAAGCTGATGATATTCCTTTTGAAGGCAGTCATTTTGAAACCGAAAACGAATACCAAATGCTTACCTATTATCGCCCACCCGCTGCCCGCTGGGACGAACTGGTAGGTTTCAGGGAGTTGGTGACGAAGCAGTAACCCCACCCAAACCCTCCCCTAAAGGGAGAGGGCTTTAAAATCAAACTTATAGCGATAGCAAATCAAAAGTCTCCCCTTTTAGGGGGAGATTTAGAGGGGGCTTTGTATCTTTGCACCAAATTTCACCCAATATGACCGGAAAATCGCCGCAGGAATCATACACCATCATGAACGAACTGGTATTGCCCAATGATACCAATACCCTAAACAACCTGATGGGTGGCCGCCTGCTGCATTGGATGGATATCGCCGCTGCTATTTCGGCACAAAAGCATTGCAACAGGATTGTGGTGACCGCTTCGGTAGATAACGTATCGTTCCAGTCGCCGATAAAACTGGGCGATGTGATCAGCATTGAAGCAAAGGTTACCCGTGCGTTCACTACTTCGGTTGAGGTAAGGATGGATGTTTGGGCGCAAAACATCCCGTCGGGCACTAAAGTAAAAAGTAACGAAGCCTATTACACCTTTGTAGCCCTGGATAAAGATGGTCAAAAGACAACTGTACCTGAGCTTGTCCCCGAAACTGATAAGGAGCGTGCACTGTATGAAGGTGCACTTCGCCGCCGCCAATTGAGGTTAATATTAGGCGGAAAAATGAACCCAAATGATGCTACTGAATTGAAAGCGTTGTTTTTTGGCGATCAGTTACCACCAAATCTTGGCGAAGAAATAAAGCAGTAACAAATTTACCGGCGTATCGTCTAAATGGTTTAAACATTAAAACTACTGCCATGCGATATTTTCTGTGCTTTTTACTGCCACCGCTTGCCATCCTTACTACCGGCAGGATAGGTGCATTTATATTGAATATATTTTTAACCCTTTTTTTCTGGATCCCCGGCGTCATCCATTCCATCCTGGTAACCAGCGATTATTATGAGGCCAAACGCCACAGGCAACTGATGCGGGCGACAAGGCGTTACCGTTGGTAACCTTGATTATAGGATCCCCTGATATTTTGATCTGGATTATTTAGAACGGGTATTTCCTGTTTAGGACTATTCTATCAAGAAATCTTCAAATCCTAAAAATCATGGTTCAAAATTGTCATATTTGCCACGATGCAAAAAGGTAAGCTATTAATTATCGACGATGAAGAACGCCTGCGCAACTTGCTTGCGCGTATTTTACAATTGGAAGGGCATGAGGTAATTACCGCAGGTACGGCAAAGGAAGGCTTGAAAAAGCTGCAGCAGGACACCATACACGTGGTATTAAGTGATGTTAAGCTGCCCGATATTGATGGCATTACCCTTTCTGAAACCATCAAGAAAAACTATCCTAATACCGAGATTATTGTTTTAACCGCTTACGGTACCATTAACGATGGTGTAAAAGCTATTAAAGCCGGGGCATTTGATTATATCACCAAGGGCGACGATAACGAAAAGATCATCCCGCTGGTAAGCAAGGCCATGGATAAAGCCTTGCTGCAGCAAAAAGTTGCCGAGCTGGAAAGTAAGCTGAATGATAAGTTCGGGTTTGACAGGCTAATCGGCAGATCAACCGCTATCAGTGATGTGATCAAGCTGGCTCAAAAAGTGGCCCTTACTGATACTACTGTATTATTATTGGGCGAAACCGGCACCGGCAAGGAAATTTTTGCCGAAGCTATTCACCAGGCCAGCAACCGTAGCTCAAAATCGTTTGTTGCCGTAAACTGTAGCGCTTTTACTAAAGAGTTATTGGAAAGCGAGCTGTTTGGCCACAAAGCAGGTTCGTTTACTGGTGCTGTTAAAGATAAAAAAGGCTTGTTTGAAGAAGCCAACGGCGGCACCATATTTTTAGATGAGATAGGCGAGCTTGATCATGATCTGCAAGCCAAGTTGTTGCGCGTGCTCGAATCGCAGCAGTTTATTAAAATAGGGGATACTAAACCTACCCAGGTTAATGTGCGCATCCTGGCGGCTACAAATAGAAATTTACTAAATGAGAGTAACGAAGGACATTTCCGGTCGGATTTATATTACCGTCTGTCCGTGTTCCAGATCACTTTGCCGGCCCTGCGCGAACGTAAAAAAGATATCAAATTACTGGCAGAATACTTTATGCAGCACTTCGCGCTTAAAGTAAAAAAACAGGTAAATGTATTGAGCGATGAGTTTATCGAAAAGCTTGAAGCTTATGCCTGGCCCGGTAATATCCGCGAGTTGAAAAACGTTGTCGAGCGCGCGGTGATCCTTACGGATAGTAATGTGCTTGACGAAAGTTTATTGCCTTATGAGGTTCAACAGCAACAGGTAAAAAGCGGTGCGCCAATTTCAGCGTTCGATCTTTCATCTGTCGAGAAACTGCATATCCAACGGGTACTCAACCATACGCATGGGAATAGGGCCGAGGCGGCACACCTGTTAAATATTGGTGTTGCAACGTTGTACAGAAAGCTTAAGGAGTACGGGTTGGAGTAAGTTTGATTTCGGATTTCGGAATTTCGATTTCGGATTTTTTTTATTGCTCTTTAGGTACAGATACTGGTCGAAGTTTAGCGATAGCGTAACTTCGTCCTAAAACAATGGAAGCATCCTGCTTCCGGGGCTACGCTGTAGCAGGCATTCAAACAACTACTTTTATGGTTAAGCTGAAAGCTTAACTCATTTTGGGACGAAGTTACGCTATCGCTAAACTTCGACCAGTAAGCGGAGCGGCGACGATAAATACTCAAATCAAAAGTCTCCCCTTCAGGGAGAGATTTAGAGGGGGCTTTCCACTTTGATAATCACCTATCAAAATGATAGTTCAATTCTCCCTAAATAAATAAAACCTCAATCTTAAATCTATATAAATATTTAATAGTCAATTATTTATATAGATAATAAATTTCTTGGCATCCGCTTGGCAAAGCCCTTTGCAAAAACACATAAAAATGGATGCTTTACTCACAATCGCTTACCTGGCCACATTTGTAGTGGTATTCTGGGTCTTTTTTAAATCTGTAACCTACTTCGAAAAAATCTAACACCATGGCAGCACTATTCATTGTAGCAGTAGCCGTGTTCATTTACATGGTATACGTACTCCTTAAACCCGAAAAATTTTAACATTAAACTATGAACACTGAACTTACGGGTGTAATTTTCACCTACCTGCTCACCTTAGCAATTGCCATTCCCCTTGGCCGTTACATGGCTAAAGTTTTTAAGGGCGAAAAAACCTGGCTCGATTTTATGGCCCCGCTCGATCGCCTCATTTTTCGCTTCAGCGGCATCGATACCAAACGCGAAATGAACTGGAAACAGCACCTGCTGGCCCTGCTCACCATCAACAGCGTTTGGTTAATATATGCCTTTGTATGTCTGATGGCACAAGACCACCTACCCCTTAACCCTGACGCCAATCCGGGCCAGTCGCCTGATACTGCTTTCAATACCGCCATCAGCTTTTTAGTGAACTGCAATCTGCAGCACTACTCAGGCGAAAGTGGCGCTACCTACTTTACACAGCATTTTGTATTCATGTTCCTGCATTTTGTATCGGCCGCAACAGGTATTGCCGCGCTGGTAGTTGTTTTCAGGGCCATGAAAGATAAGGTTACCGACAAGCTGGGTAACTTTTGGGAGTACTTTGTGAAATCTATCACCCGCGTATTATTGCCTATCTCTTTTGTTATAGCTGTAATCTTCGCATTTAACGGCATGACCACCAGCTATGCCGGCAAAGATACTTTTATCAGCATGCAGGGCGATACCGTTCACGTATCCCGCGGACCGGTTGCTGCCTTAGTCGCTATTAAACATTTGGGTACAAATGGTGGCGGCTGGTTCGGTGCCAACTCTGCCCACCCAATCGAAAATCCCAACTACTTAACCAATACTGTTGAGCTGGTAGCGCAGGTAGTTATTCCTATTGCTTTGGTATTTGCACTGGGTTTTTATCTCAATAAAAAGAAATTCGCCTACGTGATCTTCGGTGTAATGACGCTGGGCATGTTGATGCTGATGGTCCCGACCATGAATGCCGAGCTGCATGGCAACCCTGCTATTGCTAAAATGGGCGTGAGCCAGGCCACAGGCGCAATGGAAGGTAAGGAAGTAAGGTTTGGCCCGGCAAACTCGGCTTACTGGAGTATTATGACCACCATTATCTCCACCGGATCGGTAAACTCCATGCATGACAGCGCCATGCCGGTTTCGGGCACTATGATGATGCTGGGCATGATGATTAACTGTTTTTATGGCGGTTGTGGGGTTGGCTTCCTTAACTTCTACATATTTATCATAGTTGCCGTATTTATTTCGGGCTTGATGGTTGGTCGTACTCCGGAGTTTTTGGGACGAAAGATAGAGGCGCGCGAAATGAAGATCGCTTCACTTATTGCGTTGCTGCATCCTTTTATCATATTGGTTGGCCTCGCCATTTCATCATACTTTATTGTGCATGCGGCCGGTGCTGATTGGGCTGTTAAACCATCTTCATGGTTAAATAATCCCGGTAACCACGGCTTTTCCGAAATGTTGTATGAGTACACCTCGGCAGCAGCCAACAATGGTTCGGGCTTTGAGGGTTTGGGTGATGGTAATATCTTCTGGAACTATACCACCGGTATCGTGATGGTATTAGGCAGGTTCCTGCCAATAATTGGTCCGCTGGCCATAGCAGGATTATTAGCCAATAAGAAATATATACCAGAGTCCGCCGGTACGCTGAAGAGTGATACCTCGACCTTTGGGCTGATGATCTTCGCGGTAATTATGATCATTGCTGCATTATCATTCTTTCCGGCATTAGCTTTAGGTCCGATTGCTGAACATTTTTCATTAAAATAAACACCCCTCCTAAATCCTCCCCGAAAGGGAGGACTTTAAAAAGTAAATCAAAAAGTCTCCCCCCTGGGGGGAGATTTAGAGGGGGTAAAACCATAAATCATGAACTCAAATCAAAATACATTGTTCCAGGGTGATCAGATGAAGGATGCTTTAAAGCAGTCCTTCATCAAGTTAAACCCACGTGTGCTGTTTCGGAACCCGGTAATGTTCACCGTGGAGATAGGTACCGTTGTAATGCTCATTGTGAGCATATTTTCGCTTACTAATAAAGGGCAGGGTAGCTTTGCCTACAACTTTACGGTATTCATTATATTATTATTAACCGTACTGTTTGCCAACTTTGCCGAGGCCATTGCCGAAGCACGCGGTAAAGCCCAGGCCGAAAGCCTCCGCAAAACCCGCGAAGAAACACCTGCCCGCCTGCTGGTTAACGGCAAGGAGGAAAGGGTAATGTCGTCACAACTTAAAAAAGGCGATGTTTTCATCTGTGAAACCGGTGATAATATCCCGACTGACGGTGAGATTATTGAAGGTATTGCCACCATTGATGAATCGGCCATCACAGGCGAATCAGCCCCTGTGATCCGTGAGGCCGGTGGCGATAAATCATCTGTAACAGGTGGTACCAAAGTACTGTCTGACAGGATAAAAGTACTGGTTACTACCCAGCCCGGCGAAAGCTTTTTGGACAAGATGATTGCTTTGGTTGAAGGTGCATCACGCCAGAAAACCCCTAATGAGATAGCATTGACCATTTTGCTGGCCGGCTTTACACTGATCTTCGTTATTGTATGTGTTACGCTGAAACCTTTTGGTGATTATTCCAATACGCCCATTACTATAGCTGCTTTTATATCGTTGTTTGTTTGTTTGATCCCTACCACTATCGGTGGCCTTTTATCGGCCATCGGTATTGCCGGGATGGACAGGGCCTTACGTGCCAACGTGATCACAAAATCAGGTAAAGCCGTTGAAACTGCCGGCGATTTGGATACCTTATTGCTGGATAAAACCGGTACTATTACCATCGGTAACCGTAAAGCAACGAGCTTTTACCCAACAGCCGGTGTAAACGAGCAAGATTTTCTAATGGCATGCGTATTAAGCTCGCTGGCAGATGAAACGCCTGAAGGTAAGTCAATTGTTGAATTGAGCCTCACCCCGGCCCTCTCCGGGGGAGAAGGAGAAAGAATCAAGCTGCTTAGAATAGTAGAAGATTATAAAGCCCTCCCTTCCGGGGAGGGTTTGGGAGGGGCTGGTACTTTCATCAAATTCACTGCCGAAACGCGCTCAAGCGGTTTAGATACTCATGATGGTTTACGTATCCGTAAAGGCGCATTTGATTCTATCCGTAACATCGCTTTAAAGGCTGGCAACCCATTCCCCGCCGATGTTGAAGAGAATGTTAAAAAGATCTCATCAAACGATGGTACCCCGCTGGTTGTATCGCAAAATGAAAAGATCATGGGTGTTATCGAACTGCAGGACATTATTAAAACCGGTATTGCCGAACGTTTTGAGCGCCTGCGCAAAATGGGTGTTAAAACCGTAATGGTTACCGGCGATAATCCGCTTACGGCCAAATTTATTGCTGAGAAGGCTGGTGTGGATGATTTTATTGCCGAGGCGAAGCCGGAAGATAAAATGAACTACATTAAAAAAGAACAGCAGGGTGGTAAACTGGTTGCCATGATGGGCGACGGTACCAACGATGCCCCTGCTCTTGCCCAGGCCGATGTTGGCGTGGCTATGAACAGCGGTACGCAAGCCGCTAAAGAAGCCGGTAATATGGTTGACCTGGATAACGACCCGACCAAGCTGATTGAAATTGTGGAAATAGGCAAACAATTATTAATGACCCGCGGTACATTGACCACTTTCAGTATCGCTAATGACGTAGCCAAATACTTCGCCATTGTTCCGGCGCTGTTTATGGTATCAATGCCGGCTTTAAAGGCACTAAATATCATGGACCTGCACAGCCCACAATCGGCTATATTATCGGCAGTGATATTTAACGCTATTATTATTCCGTTGCTGATACCGTTGGCTTTGCGTGGTGTCGAATACAAACCAATAGGTGCAAGCGCCCTGTTACGCCGTAACCTGCTCATTTATGGTTTAGGCGGTATCCTGATACCATTTATTGGTATTAAATTAATTGATTTAGCTGTTGCACTTTTTATATAATATAGATGTGAGATTTGAGACAGGAACTTGTCTTATTTTATATCCCTGTATCCAAGATCTCACGTCTCAAATCTCATATCTCAAATCTAAAAAGAAAATGAAAACATATTTGTTGCCATCCATCAAGCTTACTTTAATCCTCATTGTATTATTAGCAGGCATATATCCTTTAGCTATAGCTGGTATCGGTAAATTTACTCCGGGCAAAGGCGATGGTGAAACCATTGCTTACAAAGGCCGGGTAGTTGGTTATGCCAACATTGGCCAAAAATTTACTAAAGACGAATACTTTTGGGGCCGTCCATCGGCAGTTGATTATAATGCTGCGGGTTCGGGAGGTTCAAACAAAGGCTCTTCAAACCCCGATTATCTGAAACAGGTTGAAGGCCGAATTGAAGATTTCCTGAAGCACAATCCCGGTGTAACCCGTTCACAGATCCCTGCCGAACTGGTTACCGCATCGGGCAGCGGACTGGATCCTGATCTTTCACCCGCCGGTGCGCGGGTACAGGTTGCCCGTGTGGCTAAAGCCCGTGGTTTATCGGCCGATGCTTTAACCAAACTGGTTAATGAGCATACAGAGCAACCGTTGTTTGGTTTGTTTGGCCCGGCTAAGGTGAATGTGTTGAAATTAAATGTGGCACTGGATGAGATGAAATAGGCCCCACCTAAATCCTCCCCGGAAGGGAGGACTTTGATTTGCAAATTGAGGCCGTTGACACCAACAACCATCAGACAAGGCGCACGGAATGTTAATTGAAAAGCATAAGTTGTTGGTGACAACACCAACAACGGCTGAAGAATAAAAAGCGCACAGCATTAATAGCTGTATATATAATCGATAATTTTAAAGTCTCCCCCTACCGGGGGAGATTTAGAGGGGGCTTAGCCTTATGAACGAAGACACCAAAGAGCAATCAGTTGAACATTTCCTGGAGCTGATCAAAAAATCGCGCCGGGGGAAGTTCAAGGTATATATAGGCATGAGCGCCGGGGTAGGCAAAACCTACCGCATGTTGCTGGAGGCCCAGGCTTTGATGCGTAATGGTATCGACGTTAAAATAGGTTACATTGAAACCCATAACCGTAAGGAAACGCATGCCCTGCTTGAAGGGCTGCCCATAATACCACGCCGCAAACTGTTTTACAAGGGGAAGGAACTGGAGGAAATGGATTTAAAAGCGATTATCAGCCTAAGGCCCGAGGTAGTAATAGTTGATGAACTGGCCCATACCAATATTGAAGGCAGCAGCAACGAAAAGCGCTGGCAGGATGTACTGGAGATCCTGAACGCGGGTATTAACGTGATCAGCGCGGTGAACATACAGCACATGGAAAGTCTTAACGAAGAAGTGCAGCGCATAACCGGTGCCACCATCAATGAGCGTGTGCCCGACAAAGTTTTGCAACTGGCCGATGAGGTGGTGAACATCGACCTTACCGCCGATGAGCTGATTGACCGTCTTAAAGAAGGTAAGATTTATGACGAGAAGAAGATTCCGACTGCGCTCAGCAACTTTTTTCAGGCAGAAAGAATATTGCAATTGCGTGAGCTGGCCCTGCGCGAAGTGGCCCACCAGGTTGAGCGGAAGATAGATATTGAAGTACCTAAAACCATTAAGTTGCGGCCCGAGCTGTTTTTGGCCTGTATCAGCACCAATGATGAGTCGGCTAAGGTCATTATCCGTAAAACGGCAAGGTTATCATCATATTATCGTTCCAAATGGTATTTGTTGTATGTGCAAACCTCGCGCGAGAGCAGTGATAAGATTAACTTAGCCGCGCAAAGGCACCTTATTAATAACATGAAGCTTGCTACGCAACTGGGAGGTGAAGTGCTGAAGGTAAAAGACGATAATGTAGCCCGCACCATTTGGGAAACCGCCGAAAAATATGACATCACCACGATTTGTATTGGCAAGCCGCGGTTTAAATTTTACCAGCTTATCATGAAAACAGCTGTGTTTACACAGCTACTGAATAAAATGTCGAAAACTGATATTGACCTTGTAATACTTTCATAACCATGACTATAAAAAACAAACTCCGTACAGGCATTGGTTTCCTGTTTGTACTGGCATTAATTTGCTGCGGGTTATCTATATACTTCCTGAACCGGTTATCTGCCGATGCGGGCGTTATCCTGAAAGATAACTACAAAACCCTGCAATACACACAGAATGTGTTAACAGCATTAGATTCGCGCACGGGCAGCTTAACTCCGCAACAGTTAAAAACAATTGATCAAAATATAGCCTTGCAGCAACGCAATGTTACTGAAGCGGGCGAGCAGCAATTGACCGATTCGGCAAGCGCCACCTATGAAAAGCTGAAACATGCTGATAATACCGAAGCGGTACAAAACCAACTGCGGAGCAGGTTGCATCAGCATCTGTATGGTATCATGAAGCTTAATATGGATGCTATATCGCATAAAAATGACGTAGCGACAGCTACTTCTAAACGGGTTACCTGGCTGGTGGCTTTTTTAGGAGCGTTTTTGTTTTTGGTGGCTTTTAGTTTCGCGGTTAATTTTCCGGGTTATATTGCCAATCCTATTAAGGAGCTAACAGCACGTATCAAAGAGGTATCTAACAGAAATTATCATCAACAGATCCATTTTGAATCGGACGATGAATTTGGCGAGTTGGGACAAGCTTTCAATAACATGACCCGCAAGCTTGATGAGTTTGAAAACAGTAACCTGGCCAGTATCCTGTTTGAAAAAAAACGGATCGAAACTATTATCAACTCCATGCATGATGCCATTATCGGTCTTGACGAAAAGGGCATTATCATATTTGCCAACCAGGTGGCCTGCAATCTTATTGGCATGAAAGCAGATCAGCTTAATGGCAGATATGCCCCTGATATTGCGCTCGAAAATGATCTGTTACGTAAGCTGCTGGTGAACGACCAGGCAAAGCTGCGGATCTTCGCCGACGAGCGTGAAGGTTTTTACTCGCGCGAATCGCTATCGGTTAGCAGCAGGGATAAAGTGATAGGCAAGGTGATCATCCTGAAAAATATTACCGAATATCAGCAGCTTGACGAGGCTAAAACCAACTTCATCGCTACCATATCGCACGAGTTGAAAACGCCGATCTCATCTATAAAAATGAGCCTTAAGCTATTGGAAGATGAGCGTATTGGAGAGGTAAACTCCGAACAGCGCCAGCTGATCAGCAATATAGACGAGGACACCCGCAGGTTGCTGCTTATCACCGGTGAGTTGCTGGATATGGCCCAGGTTGAAACCGGTAAGCTGCAGCTGAACTTTGGCAGCACACACCCTCAAAATATCGTGGATTACGCGGTGAAGGCCATCAAGTTTATTGCCGATCAGAAGCAGGTGGATATCAAGGTAAAATGCGATGAAAGCCTGCCTAAAGTGCATGCCGACCTGGATAAAACCACCTGGGTGCTCATTAACCTGCTCTCCAATGCCATAAAATACAGCCATGAAAAATCGACCGTTGAACTGGTAGTTAAAAAGCACAAGAATGATGAGATTGAATTTTCAGTGACCGATCATGGCAAAGGTATTGAAGGCCAATACCTGCCCCGTTTGTTTGAGCGCTATTTTAAGGTGCCCAACACTACATCTGAGCAAAGCGGCACTGGACTGGGCCTTGCTATTGCCAAGGATTTTATTGAAGCCCAGGCAGGGAAGATCAATGTCGAAAGTGAAATAGGCTCAGGCAGTACTTTTTATTTTACACTAAAAAGGGCGATAGCTGCAGCGTAAGCTATCGCTCTTGTGGCCGAAATTACCATCCGCCTTTAAACCCTTCGGTTAAGGCATGCCGGTAATTTTCCATATCAAACGAATACAGGTATGGCGCCTTATGTGCGCCGCCTTTGCGGGGTTCTTCAGACCGGTTGAGGATGCCGAAGCCTAATATGCGGCGCTGAAAGTTGCGCCTGTCCAGCTTTTTGCCTAAAATGGTTTCATAAAGTTTTTGAAGCTCGGGCATAGTAAATTCCCTCGGCATCAGGTTGTAGCCGATAGGCTGATAGTTAAGCTGCAGGCGTAAGGCATCTAAAGCATTTTTATAGATATTCTCGTGATCGAGCTGCATTTCGGGCATATCGTCCAGATCACGCCAGGCGCAAAGTTCCGAAAACTGATCGGGGTGGGGCATAACACCAAAAAAATCAACCAGTGCATAATAGCCTATAGATATAAACCGGCCCGAAAACCAGTTTTGTTCGTTAGGCAGCATATCGGCATACATATCATTATGAACCTTTGAACGGTTCGGGTCGCCAAATACACGAAACTGCTGTAAAAATATTTTATCCAAACCGGTACGCTCCTGTAAGATCCTTACAGCTGCGTTATCTATCGGTTCTTCCTTAAGTACAAAGCCGCCGGGCAGGTACCATTTTTCTTCATTATGGGTTTTTAACAACAGCACTTTCATTTGCCCTTCATGAAATCCAAATACAACACAATCAATAGAAATGTGGTTCACGTAGTTTTTACGGGCATCCTCGCTGTACTCAATAAGTTGCTGTTTACTTAACATTTGTGCTATTGTACAAATAAAGTTTGATTTTTTAATTATAATATTTACAATTGTGTACTTAATACACTATGTAAAATGCCATAGCATATCGCTTTAAAAACCATCAAAAATATTTAAGGGCGCAATGAAATGCCCTGATTATTAGTCATATTTGTTAACCAATTATTTACTACCCATATAAATTAAAAAATGAAAAAGTATTTTTCAAGCCGGCTTGTCATAGCCGTGATGCCATTTTGCGTGGCATTGACGCCCTTTAACAAGGTGCTGGCACAGGCCAAAACCGAAGATGCAAAAATGAACGCCTATGTAAAAGGCCTGATGAGTAAAATGACCCTTGATGAAAAAATTGGTCAGCTTAACCTGGTAACAGTCGGGGCGGCGATAACAGGATCGGTAGTAAATAAAGGTGTTGAAGAAAATATTAAAAAAGGATCAATTGGCGGCGTATTTGGTGTATGGGGTACTAAGCAAACCCGCCAGGTCCAGGACATAGCTGTTAAAAACTCAAGATTGCATATCCCGCTTATTTTTGGTTTGGATGTGATCCACGGTCACCGTACTATTTTCCCTATCCCCTTGGGTATGTCGGCTACGTGGGATATGGGCCTGATCAAACAATCGGCACAAATTGCAGCTAAAGAAGCAACCGGCGAAGGTTTAAACTGGGTGTTTTCGCCAATGGTTGATATAGCCCGCGACCCCCGCTGGGGCCGTATCTCTGAAGGTTCGGGCGAAGACCCATGGTATGGTTCGCAGGTGGCAAAAGCGATGGTACAGGGCTACCAGGGAACAAACATGAAAGATGCGGATGCTGTGATGGCTTGCGTTAAGCACTTTGCGCTTTACGGAGGTGCAGAAGCTGGTCGTGAGTATAACACAGTTGATATGAGCCGTATTAAAATGTACCAGGATTACCTGCCGCCATATAAAGCAGCAGTTGATGCAGGTGCGGGCAGCTTCATGAGCTCATTCAATACGGTTGATGGTGTACCTGCAACAGGTAACCAATGGTTGCTAACTGATCTGTTAAGGAAGCATTGGGGCTTTAAAGGTTTCGTGGTGTCTGATTATACAGCTGTAAACGAAATGACAGATCATGGTCTTGGTGATCTGCAAACGGTATCTGCCCTTGCGCTTAAAGCTGGTTTGGATATGGACATGGTAGGAGAGGGTTTCCTGAAAACTTTAAAGAACTCGCTTGCACAAAAGAAAATAACCCAGCAGGAAATTGATCTTGCCTGCCGGCGTGTATTGGAAGCCAAGTATAAATTAGGTTTGTTTGATAATCCTTACAAATCAATGGATGCCGATAAGGAGGCTAAAGAAGAATTATCACCTGCCAACCGTGCGGCTGCGAGGGAAATTACCAAACACTCCTTTGTATTATTAAAAAATGATAATCAAACTCTTCCGCTTAAAAAAGGAGGAAGTATTGCATTGGTTGGCCCGCTGGCCGATAACCGCCGGGATATGCTGGGTACCTGGGTTATTGCCGGCGAATGGCAAAAATCGGTGAGTGTAATGGAAGGTATTAAAAACGTAGTGGGGAATAACGTTGCCATCAATTACGCTAAAGGCGCCAATATTACAGAGGATAGCCTGTTTATTAAAAGGTTGAACTTTGGTCCGGGTATGGTTTCCTTAGATGCTAAGCCGGCCGATGAACTGTTGAAAGAAGCAGTTGATGCTGCCAAAAAATCGGATGTGATAGTAGCTGTAGTGGGCGAATCGCAAAGCATGTCGGGCGAGTCGTCAAGCCGTTCGGATATAGATATTCCCGAAAGCCAGAAAAACATGCTGAAGGAACTTTCAAAACTGGGCAAACCAATGGTGATTGTGTTGTTCAATGGCCGTCCGCTTACCCTAACCTGGGAAGATAAACATGCTAACGCGATACTTGACGTTTGGGCGCCGGGCACCGAAGCAGGTAATGCTATTGCCGACGTATTATTCGGCGATTATAATCCGGCCGGTAAATTGACCGCTACTTTCCCGCGCAGCGTAGGACAGATACCTATATATTATAACCACAAAAACACCGGCAGGCCATACAGCGGTGGTCCGTCAAAATTCAGGTCAAATTATCTTGATATTTCAAATGATCCGCTTTATCCGTTTGGTTATGGCCTAAGCTATACCACTTTTGGTTACAGTGCGGTTAGCGTAAGCAAAAATAAATTAAAAGGCAATGAAACTTTAACAGCTACAGTCACCGTAACAAACACAGGTAAATATGCGGGCGAAGAAGTGGTTCAGTTATATATCAGCGACCCTGTGGCGAGCATCAGCCGCTCAGTAAAAGAGCTTAAAGGCTATCAAAAAATAAGCCTTCAGCCGGGCGGGTCAAAACAGGTAACTTTTAATATTACTCCCGAACAATTGAAATTTTATAACAGCCAGCTTAAGTATGACTGGGAACCTGGCGAGTTTATTGTGCAAATAGGAACCAGTTCGGCCGATACGCATAATGCATCGGTTTGGTGGACCAAATAGTACCATTTGGAATATAATACATTTTTAGCACTTTGTTAAAAAAAGCAAAGATATTTTTGGGTACCCAAAAATATCTGGACAGCACCGGCAAGTAAATTTTGCCGGTGCTGTTTTGTTTTAAAAAAAGTGTGTAAAAGGTTGCGCAAGAGTGTGAAATCGATTGTAATAAATGTAATATGAACATTTATTACTTGAAAAGTATCGTTGGTGTAAATGTATATTCAACATTTATTATTGTGCAATTAATAATAAATGTTGGCATGACAGTATATGCAAAGTATGATGATATTTTAACATTTTGGTAAATTAGGGCAATGAGGCCCGGCGTATTAAACCGGGGGCAAAATATTGAAGGTAACAGCTCTGTTGCACTAATATTTATTGTTTCAACAACCTTTTCGGACCTGTTACAGAATAATAGCAACACTTTTACAATGCGATATTTTCAAAAAAATAGCTCATGTATTAATAATGTATCAATGAAGAGTTTGCAATTTGTAATTTTAGCTGATAAATTGACCTATAAATAATTAATTTGTAAATCTGCTTCTTTTACTTGTGTATACAGTACACACTAATTACATTAGTTCCATAGCCAATATAAATTTCTGTTTTAACAGAAATCGTTCAAAATCTAATATTATTATAACATTTTAACTTGAATGTTGCTTCAGCAGCGGGAGCACAAAAAAGGTGATTACACGGATAAAAAAGTTTAAAAAAATTATACGAGAGAAGTTCATATGATAAAACTTTTACATTTTTTACTTTCCAACACTTCATCTTCAATTAATCTGGTTAACAGGGCCTATCTCACAATCGCCCCGTATAAACAGGTTGCCCGCAAGCGTGCAATTTTTCATTTTAAAACATAGCACCACCAATTATCGACCAAAAAGCTTAAATCAAATATATTAATCAACTAAATCTCAATCTCATGTTTAAAAGTTTACTCCTAAAAGGAAGATACTTGGGTTTGCTGCTATGCTGCCTGGTATCTTCATTGGTAGTTACAGCACAAACAAAGTACAAAGGTAAGGTTATCGGCTCCGACGATAAATTACCCATTGTTGGCGCGTCTGTACGCGTTAAAGGTACAAGTACTGGTACTGTGACCGACGTTAACGGTGATTTCACCTTAACCTTAAGCCCGGGCAATACCCTGGTAGTTACCTACATCGGTTATCAAAGTACCGAGGTTAAAGTAGGTACCGACGCAAACCTGCGTATTACGTTACAATCTGGTAGCAGCACATTGAATGAGGTAATTGTAACGGGCTATACGGCTCAGCGTAAAAAGGACATTACCGGTTCAATTGCTGTTGTTAACGTGGCCAGCTTAAAAACTGTGCCTGCGGCCAACACTGCTTCTTTATTGCAAGGGCAGGCTGCTGGTGTTACCGTAATTAACTCGGGTAACCCTGGTGGCGGAGCCACTGTTAACGTACGTGGTGTGGGTTCGATCTTCAGTACTGCACCGCTTGTTATGATCGATGGTGTTCAGGGGTCACTTAATGACATCAACCCCAATGATATCGAATCTATCCAGGTACTGAAGGACGGTTCAGCCTCAATATATGGTGTGCGTGGTTCAAATGGTGTAGTTGTGGTAACAACTAAAAAAGGTAAAAGTGGTGGCACAACAATTACTTATGATGCGTTTTACGGTACACAACGCCCATTGGCCGACGGCTTTAAACTGGCCGACACTAAAACTTATGTTCAAGCAATTTATGAATCATATTTAAATAGCCCTAAAGCTGATGGCACAAGCCCATTAGCTGATGGTAACTCTCAATATGATCCCGGAAAAACACAAAAGTGGACAATTCCTGATTTTATTACTCCTGCCGGTGCGCACATTGGTGATCCTGGTACTACTGCCGACTGGTATAATTTGGATCCTAATAATGGTAATCCGTTAGATCCATTGCGTTTAAATCCTGCAGGTACTGATAAACTTGGCGCAAACAATATAACGCTTGCCAATAAACAGGGTACCGACTGGTTTCACGAAGTATTTAAACCGGCTCCTATTCAAAGTCATAACATTACAGCAAGTGGTGGTAGCGAAAAATCTACCTACTTAATGTCTGTTAACTATTTTAATCAGCAAGGTACGTTAATTGATACTTATTTTAAACGTTATTCAGTAAGGGCTAATACAACGTTTGCGCTTGGTAACCACGTGCGGGTTGGTGAAAATGCTTATATATTTTACAAAAGAAGCCCTAACCTGAGCAATAACCAAAACGAAGGTAACGCTGTATCATATATCTACCGAGAACCTCCTATTATCCCGGTTTATGATATTAAGGGCAACTTTGCAGGCACCAGGTCGGGAAGTTTAGGTAACTCAAGCAACCCGGTAGCTGTTCAGGAACGTACAAAAAATAATAGGAATAATAATTGGGACATAGTTGGTAACCTGTTTGCAGAGGTTGATTTCTTGAAACATTTCACCATCCGCACTCAATTTGGTGGTACTGTGGATAATTACTACTACTATTTCTTTACGCCAACAGCTTACGAAAACTCAGAAGGTAATACTTCAACAAACGGTTTTACCGAAGTTGCAGGTTACAATAGTCAGTACACCTGGACCAATACCTTAAACTACAACCAGCAATTTGGTAAACACAACGTTAAGATACTGGCCGGTTCAGAAGCAGTTACAACCTATCGTCGTGGCATCCGTGCAGGCGGTGGTAATTATAACCTTACTTTCCTTCCTAACTATGTTACCGTTGCAAATGGTGTAAATGCGCCAAGTAATGGTGTTGATCAGCTTTTTGATTCCGGTTTGTTATCTTACTTTGCAAAAGCCGATTACACCTTTGACGACAAATATATCGTTGGTGGTACAATACGCCGCGACGGATCATCCTATTTTGCTAATGGCTATCGTTGGGGCACCTTCCCGTCGGCAAGTATCGGTTGGAGGATCTCCAAAGAGTCGTTCATGAAGGATATCAGTTGGTTAAGCGATTTGAAACTACGTGCCAGCTACGGTAAGTTAGGTTCATTAAATGGTGTTGAAACAAGGTTGAGTAATGCGTACACTTTGTATATACCATCAAATGGTAACGCGAACTACGATATTGATGGTACTGGTAATAAAACAGTTACAGGTACTTATCGTAGCCAATTAGGTAACATCAGTACTTCATGGGAAAATGATATCATCAAAAACATTGGTTTTGACGCGACACTCTTCAATAACAAGTTAGACTTATCAGCCGAATATTTCCGTAAATCAGTTACCGGCTTGTTATTCGTTTCAACCGATCCTTCCATTGCCCTTGCCCCGGTTGCGGTTCCAAACCTGCCTTATGTTAACGGTGGTAACATTGTAAACACCGGTTTTGAGGTAACAGCAGCTTATCATGGGGGGGCAGCCAACGGTCTTAAATATGATCTGTCATTAAACTTAAGCCACTACGATAACAAGGTTACAGATTTGAACGGTTTGAAATATCAAAACCGCAATAGTAGCGGTTCAACCCGTATTCAAAACTTTGTAAGATTGCAGCCAGGCCAACCCGTAGGTGCATTTTATGGCTATAAAGTTATTGGCTTGTACAGGGATGCTGCTGATATAGCCGCTTCTCCAACTGATGGTAACGCGCGCCCGGGTTTATTCAAATATGCCGACGTAAATGGAGATGGTAAGATCTCTGTAGATGATAAAACATTTATTGGTAATCCTAACCCTAAATTTACAACAGGTTTTACACTTAACCTGGCTTACAAAAACTTTGATTTAAATGCATTCCTGTATGGTTCATTTGGTGCCAAGATCTTCAATTACGTTAAATACTGGACTTACTTTCCACAGGTATTTACCGGTAACGTAAGTGCCGATATATTAGGCCCTAAAGTTTGGAGACCAGGTGCAGATAATTCAAAAGCAACTATTCCTGTGTTAACAAGAACAGCCAACGCGGATAACACAGGCGAGCCCAACTCATGGTATGTTGAAAATGGTAACTACTTAAGGTTAAAATCATTGACTTTAGGCTACACCATACCTAATTCAAAAATTAAAAGCTTAGGTGTTAAAAGGTTAAGGGTTTATTTCCTGGCAAACAACTTATTTACAATTACAAAGTATTCAGGTTTAGATCCTGAGCTTCAACCATCTAACCTGAGTGATAATACCAGTTTCGGTATCGACTTTGGCAACTATCCGGCTAATCAAAAAATTTACAATATTGGTGTCAACGCCACTTTTTAATACGTAAAATTTTATAAATAAAAGTTATGAAAAAATTACAAGCAAAACTGATCGTACCACTGATAGTGCTATCGGTGTGCCTGGTATATGCATGTCGAAAAAATATACTTGACAGGCCGATCCTGCAAAGTTTAAATAAAGAACTTTTGTCTAACAAGGCTGGAGTAGAAAGTTTACTTATAGGCACTTATTCGCTGTTAGATGGTGTTGGTGGGATAGGTGGTGGTATTAACGCTGCCGGTTCAAACTGGTTATTTGGCAGCGTGGCCGCCGGCGATGCTTACAAAGGCTCGGAGCCATCTGATGGTGGTAACGACGCATTGCCAGTTGGTAACTTTACTTACACCACCTCAAACCCTTATATTCAATCAAAATACACCTTGTGTTTTAGCGGTGTTGTGCGTGCAAATGACGTATTGCGCATTTTGCCTTTGGCCAAGGATATTTCGGCCTCTGAGGCAAAACGAATAATGGGTGAAGCTAAGTTTTTAAGGGGATACTACTACTTTGAGTTGAAGAAAATGTACAACATGATCCCTTATGTTGATGAAACTGTTACCGATGGCAACCAGCCCAACGATAAAGATATATGGCCTGATATTGAAAAAGATTTACAAGCAGGTATCGACAATATCCCGGCAACCCAGCCAAACAAAGGACGTGCTAATAAATGGATAGCTGTTGCTTACCTGGCGAAGGCTAAAATGTTTCAGCATAAATTTGCCGAAGCAAAGGCTTTGTATGATGATCTGATAACCAACGGAATCAAACCCACCGGCGAAAAGTTTGCATTAAACGATAACATGCAAAAAAACTTCAGCCCCAATTCGGCTCAAAAAAACAGTGTTGAATCGGTGTTTGCAGCTCAGGCTTCAGTAAATGATAACTCAGGCGGTAACAACGGTAACACTGGCGACGAATTGAACTTCCCTTACAACAGTGGTCCCGGCGCATGCTGCGGTTGGTTCAACCCTTCCCAATCATTAGGTAACTCGTTTAAAACAGATGATAATGGTTTGCCGTTGTTTACCACGTTTAACGATGGGAAAAAAGTAAGCGGTAAAACTGATCCTTACACCGGTAATGTGGATCCGCGTTTGGATATTACAGTAGGGCGTCCTAATATTCCATATTTGGACTGGGGCAATCCTGAGCCAAAATGGATCCGTGACCCTACGGATGGTGTATTCAGCCCACGCAAAAACGTATATTCATCAAGCGAAAAAGGTACCAACTCAAGTACTGAAAACTACTGGGCTGCTAACGAAGTTACTTCAAACAATGTTAACCTTATGCGTTGGAGCGATGTGCTTTTAATGGCTGCAGAAGCAGAGGTAGAAGTAGGTGATGTTAACAAAGCGTTAACTTACGTTAATATGGTACGTACGCGTGCTGCCAATCCTATTTGGTGGGTCTATAAAAACAGCGACTATGACGCCACAAAGTCTGAGTATACAGATAAAACCACCAAAGCTGATAAATACGTAGTTAGCCCTTACCCTGCTGGTGCGTTTGCTGATAAAAACTATGCCCGCACAGCTATTCATTTCGAAAGAAAGCTGGAATTGGCTATGGAAGGCCAGCGTTTCTTCGATTTACAACGTTGGGATCAGGGTACAGGCAGTATGGCTAATGAGATTAATGCGTTTTTTGCATATGATATAAACATCAACTCGCAATTAAACGGTGCGCATTTCACAAAAGGTAAAAATGAGTATTATGCAATACCTCAAAACCAGATCGACCTTTCAGGTGCAACAGGTTCTTCAAAACTTAAACAAAACCCTGGTTATTAATTAACCATTGATTTTAAATATTTAACTTTAGGTGGAGATAATTATCTCCACCTTTTTTTATAGTTTACTAACCAATAATGAAGTACACCCTTCCCCTTGTATGCCTGGTTGCCGTTTTATTTAGTGCCTGTAAAAAAGCTACACTTTTTGAACAGGTCCCTTCTTCGCATTCGGGTATTACCTTTAATAATAAAATTGTTGAAAATGATACCATAAACCCCCTTACCAAACTTAACCTGTATAATGGTGGCGGTGTGGGAATAGGCGATTTCAATAATGATGGCTTGCAGGATATCTACTTTGTTGCCAATACCACATCAAATAAACTATACCTTAATAAAGGCGATATGACGTTTGATGATGTTACATCAACCGCAGGTGTTGGCGGCAGCGGCGGATGGGGCAGGGGAGTGGCCGTTGTTGATATCAACAACGATGGCCTTATGGATCTTTACGTATGTTATACCTTGCTTGATGATTCGGTTAAGCGCACCAACCTGCTTTACGTAAACCAGGGCATAGGTAAAGATGGTGTACCACGTTTTAAAGAAATGGCTAAAGAATATGGCCTTAATGTAAAGCTTCACTCAACCATGGCTTCGTTTTTTGATTATGATAACGATGGCGACCTGGATATGTACCTCACGGTTAATGAGGCTGTAGCCGGCGATAATCAAAGCACATTCAGGCCGATAATTACTAATGGAAGTCACCGGAGCACCGGACAGCTTTACCGCTGCGACTGGGATCCGGCGCTAAAACACCCGATTTATACCAATGTATCAAAACAGGCAGGCATCGGCACCGAAGGCTACGGTCACGCGGCTACCATTGTTGATATTAACCGCGACGGATGGAAAGACATTTACGTAACTAACGATTTTTTAACCGATAACATTTTATACATCAATAACGGTAACGGCACTTTTACCGATAAGGTACAGGAATATTTTAAACACACCGCCTTCAGCGCCATGGGGCAGGATATTGAGGACGTGAACAATGATGGCCTTGCTGATGTTTTTGAGGTGGACATGAACCCCGAGGATAATTACCGCAAAAAGATGTTCATGCCGCCTAACAATTACCAGGTATTTCAAAACTTTGACAGGTATCAATATCAATACCAGTATACCCGTAATACTTTACAATTGAATAATGGTCCGCGAATTGGCAGCAATGATTCCATCGGTGATCCTTCATTCAGCGATGTGGCTTTTTTAAGTGGTGTTGGACAAACAGACTGGAGCTGGGGGCCCATGATAACCGATTTTGATAATGACGGCTACCGTGATATCGTAATAACCAACGGCTATCCGCGCGATGTAACCGATCATGATTTTATAACTTTCAGGCAAATGGCCTATTCGGTAGCGTCAACCCAACAGGTGCTCGACCAGATCCCGATTGTGAAAATACCTAATTACGCTTTCCGTAATACTAACGGAGTGCAGTTTGAGGATGTAACCAAAAGCTGGGGACTTGGTACCCCCTCGTTTTCAAATGGATGCGCCTATGCCGACCTGGATAATGACGGCACAATGGATATGGTGATCAACAATATCAATGATGAAGCCATGATCTACAGAAATACCTCCCGTAAAAAAGCAATAAACAGTAGTAACTACTTACATATACAGTTTCATGGCGGGGCTAAAAACCTTAACGGCCTTGGCGCTTTTGCCGATATTTATTACGATCATGGCAAACACCAGTACTATGAAAATACACCTTACCGCGGTTATTTATCCACCATACAGGATATTGCCCACTTTGGCCTGGGTAATGTATCTCAACTCGATTCGGTGGTGATCCGCTGGGATAACGGTGAAAAACAGTTGCTTACCAATGTTAAAACTAATCAAACACTCCAGGTTAAAATTGGCGATGCAAAGCTTGATTATAACAATAAACAGCCTTCGGTTGATAACACCGCATTGTTCAAAGATATCACTCAATCGGCAGGTATAAGCTACAAACATAACGATCAGGATTATATCGACTTTAATGTTCAGAAACTGCTTCCGCATAAACTGTCGGAATATACGCCGGCCATAGCGGTTGGCGATGTAGATGGTAATGGTTTGGACGATATGGTGGTTGGCGGTACTACCAAATACCCGGCTCAATTACTATTGCAGCAGGCCAGTGGCAAATTTATTCAGCGCGACCTGGTACCTCAGCCCAAAACTATTGCCCCCGTTGGTAATCCTAATGATATGGCGCATATGATATCGCCGGTTAGGGTTAAGGATGAAGGTATGCTGCTTTTTGATGCCGATGGCGATGGCGACCCTGATCTTTATGTAGCCAGCGGCGGTTATGAAAGTGAGCCCGGTTCATCAAACTACCAGGACAGGCTTTATGTTAACGATGGTAAAGGAAACTTTAAACTGCAGCCGGATGCCCTGCCTAAAAACCTCACCAGTAAAATGTGTGTGAAAGCGGCAGATATAAACCGTGACGGCAAAATGGACTTGTTTATATCCGGCCGTGTAGATCCCTGGAACTATCCTAAGCCGGTTTCAAGTTTTATTTTGCGTAACGACAGCAAAAACGGCGTTGTTAAATTTACCGACGTATCTGCATCGGCAGCAAAAGAATTGAATAATATTGGCCTGGTTTGTGACGCCACATTTACCGATTTTAATAACGATGGCTGGCCCGACCTGATCCTTACCGGCGAATGGATGCCTATCACTTTCCTTAAAAATGATCATGGGGTATACAAAAACGTAACGCAAAACACCGGCGTTGAAAACAAGCTTGGTTGGTGGAACACTATTGCCTCCGGCGATTTTGACCACGACGGTGATACGGATTACATTGTAGGCAATACCGGTTTAAATACTTTTTATAAGGCAAGCGATCAATACCCTATTTATATTACCGCTAAAGACTTTGACAACAATGGCAGTTATGATGCTTTCCCTTCCGTTTTTCTGAAGGATCAGGATGGACAGCTGCAGGAATTCCCGGCTTTTGGCCGCGATGATATTGTGAAGCAAATGATCAGCATGCGTATCAGGTTCCAGAATTACCGCTCGTTTGCAACAGCAACAATGGATTCGGTGATCACACCAAAAATGCGTGAGGGCGCATTGCGTTTAAAAGTGAACTACCTGCAGTCGGTTTATTTGCGTAATGACGGCGGTGGTAAATTTACCGCCATTCCGCTGCCGGTTGAGGCGCAAATGTCTGAACTATGCGGCATTACTGTTGATGATTTTGATGGTGATGGTAACCTGGATGTTGCACTGAACGGCAATGACTATGGCACCGAAGTGGCAACAGGCCGTTACGATGCTTTTAACGGTTTATTGCTAAAGGGTGATGGTAAGGGAGGTTTTAAACCGCTTAGCATTATGCAAAGCGGTATTTATATTCCGGGTGATGGTAAGGCTTTGGTGAAACTTAAAGGGGCCAGGGGTAATTACTTATTGGCAGCTACTCAAAATCGTGACAGGATGAAATTATTTGAGCTGAAAAGGCCCGTTAAAACGTATAGCCTGCAGCCGCTTGATGTATTTGCAACCATAAAATATAAAAATGGTAAAACTGCTAAACAGGAGTTTTATAATGGTAATTCTTTCTTGTCTCAATCGGGCAGATTCATTAATATTGATGATAACATGGCATCGGTAACTGTAACCGACAGTTATGGCCATCAACGAAATGTACCAATTAACTAAACTATTATAAATGAGATGCTTTAAGATATTTATAGCCGTTGCGGGTTGTGCCCTTATTTTAGGCTGCGGAACTAAGCCTAAAAAGATCCCGCTGATCAAAGATGCTGATGTTATTCATAACAACGTTGATCAGCTTACGCAGGTTATTATTTATGATGTATTCAGCCCCCCGGTTTCAAGTCGTATTTATGGATATACCACGCTGGCAGCATATGAGGCGCTTCGTTATCAAAATCCCGATTATAATTCAATTACCGCACAGTTAAAGGGCTTTGGAAAACCGCCCCAGCCGCAGGCCGGGGTAAAGTATAATTACACGCTCGCGGCAACATCGGCATTTTTTGCAGTAGCTCATAAGGTTACCTTTTCTATCGATTCGCTCAAAAAATACGAGGCTAAGGTTTATGCCATGTATAAAGATAATCTTGATGATTCAACCTATGCCCGCTCAATGGCATTTGGCGAAAAGATAGGTAAGTACATTTTAAAAAGGGCAGCGGTTGATAATTATCCCCAAACCCGCGGCAAGCCAAGGTTTTTGGGTAATGATAATCCTGGCAACTGGCATCCTACACCTCCCGATTACCTGGACGGCGTAGAGTTTTGCTGGGGTACTATGCACACCTTCGCGGTTGATACCTCAACCATGTTCCCGTTGCCGCCCCCGCCCGCCTTTAGTGAGGATAAAAACAGCGAGTATTTTAAGCAAACACAGGAGGTATATGACCTGAGTAAGCACATCACACCAGAACAGGTAGAGATTGCCCGTTTTTGGGATGATAATCCCTTTGTGATTCAGCATAACGGTCATATGATGTTTGCCAATAAAAAAATCACTCCTGGTGGGCATTGGATTGGTATAACAGCTATTGCCTGTAAGCAAACCCATGCTGATGTTATAAAAACCGCCCAGGCCTACGCGCTTACTTCAATAGCTTTGTACGATGCCTTTATTTGCGGCTGGCAGGTTAAATATGAAACTAACTATATAAGGCCCGTAACTATTATTAACGATAAAATTGACCACGACTGGCTACCTATGCTGCAAACGCCGCCATTCCCCGAATACCCGAGCGGGCATAGTGATATAAGTGGTGCTTCGGCGGTGGTACTTACGCATTTATTTGGCGATAATTTTGCCTATCAGGATACCAGCGATCTGCGTTATATAGGCATGCAGCGCCATTTCGACTCATTTTTGAAAGCTGCCGATGAAACCTCGATAAGCAGGTTTTACGGTGGTATCCACTTCCGCAATAGCGTTGATCAGGGTGCTGTACAAGGCAAACAGGTAGGCGAATACATCTGGAAAAAATTAAAACTTAAAAAATAAGAGGTTAGCTATTTTATGAATTTTAAAAAAAGCGTATTAACCATATCATATCTTTTTTCATTCTCTGCATTATTAGCCGGTTTAACGCTCATCAATGGTTGCAAGCGTAAACCGGCATACCAACCTTATAAGTTTACCGGCGACGTTATAGTTGATGGTAAAAACCTGATACAATTAAAGTGTACCCGTTGCCACTCGTTAGTGCCCGTTGATGCATTGCCAAAAGATGTTTGGCTTAACCACACACTGGTTAATATGGCGCCGCTGCTGCATATCTCAACTTACGGAGGCTCGTCATACTATAAAAACAATCCGCTTGATACTGCCGGTGCAACTATTGCCGAATGGACAGCCATTTTAGATTATTATAAAAAGGCAGCGCCCGACACCTTGCTGCCGGCTAAAAAGCCCATCCCATTGATAAATGATTGGGCTGGCTTTACGCTTAAAAAGCCTGCACCGGTAAGTTACACCGCTTTTACTACCATGCTTGCTACTAATGCGGCTACAGGGCGTATGTATAGTGCCGATGCGGTGGATGAAAAATTGAATACCTGGGATAATAATTTAAAAATGGACTCCCTCGCGAAATTTCCATCAGCTGCAGTTGGAGTTAGTTTTGGCAAGGATAGTATCGGGAACAATGTGGGCTTTTTCGCCTGCATCGGGCGTATGGCACCGGTTGATTTTCCGAATGGTAAAGTAGTTAAAGTGAACCTTGACGCGCAGCATGTTAACAACGAACAAACTTATATCGCATCAGATCTGCCCCGGCCCGTTGGTACGGTAACAGGCGATTTTAATAAGGATGGCTTGCAGGATGTTGTAGTTTGCGGCCAGGGTAAGTTTAAAGGCGGCGTTTACCTGCTCAAACAAAATAAAGATCATACTTATGAGCAACAAACTATTTACGATAAGCCAGGCGCGGTACAAGCTTTAGCCGGCGATTTTAATAACGATGGATGGACGGATGTGATGCTCCTGACTGGCAGCGGTGATGAAGGGCTTTGGCTGTTATTAAATGATAAAAATGGAGGGTTTACTACGCGAAACCTGCTGCATTTCCCGCCGGTGTATGGTTCAAGCAGCTTTCAATTGGTTGATATGGACCATGACGGCAAGCTTGACCTCGTATTAACATGCGGCTATAACTACCGCGATTCACGGATCCTTAAGCCGTACCATGGTTTGTACATTTTTACCAATACAGGCGACTGGAATTTTAAACAACGCTGGTTTTACCCTGTAAACGGCTGTACAAAAGCCATTGCTGCCGATTTTGATGGCGACGGTGACATTGATATTGCTACTATAGCCTTCTTCGCTGATATGAAAAATACACCAGCCGAAGAGTTTGTTTATTTTGAGCAGGCTAAACCTTTCGATTTTAAACCCCATGCTTTACCAATTAGCCAGCTTGGTCACTGGATGTGTATGGAAATGACCGACCTGAACAAGGATGGCAAGCCCGACCTTGTGTTAGGTAATTATGCTGATGGCTTTATGTTTCAGGACGGTTTTAAACCCAATTGGGATCAGCACCTGCCCCTGATCGTACTTGAAAATCACACTAAAAAGTAAAGCTATATCCAAATTGTAGATGAGGAAAGAAGGAGGTGTGAAGGTAAAAAAGCTTAACATATTATTACTGGCCACGGTACTGATTACTATTTTGATAGCAGCTTTAAACAGCTGCGGCAATAATGAACCGAGCGACGAAGAGCTTTTGGCAGATGCAAAAAAGACGGCCGTCAAGCATTGCGGCAGCTGCCATGAGCCGCCCGATGCTTCATTGTTGGATAGCGTCACCTGGGATAAATATATCCTGCCTGCGATGGGACGTAAATTAGGCATGCAGCCTTTTATGGATCAATACATAGCCGGGCCAGGGGCCACACTATCACTTGCCGATTGGACAAAGATTGTGGTTTATTACCGGTACGCTTCGCCTAAAAAACTAAAAATTCCCAAGCCCGGTGCAGTGCTCGATTCGGCTATATTTTCGGTAAAAAGGCCTGCTAATATTGACACTAAATCGGGAGAGGCCATGACCACAATGGTTAAGTTTAATGATGTTGACGGACATTTTTATACAGGCGGTGCCGGCAATAAGCTTTACCGCTGGAATAGCGACCTCTCGGCTACACTGATCAAAAAATTCCATTCGCCGATAACTGATGCTACGTTTTATCGGTCAGTAACAGAAGCCAATAGCGCCGTAATCACCTGCATCGGGATCCTGCCGCCAAACGACCAGCTTAAGGGCACACTAACACATATTAATCTCGACGGGAAATCAAAAGATACGTCTTTAATGGCCGATAGCCTGCCGCGCCCGGTTAAAAGCGCTGCGGCCGATTTCAATAAAGATGGCCTGATGGATTATGTAAGCTGTGGTTTTGGCCGCGATAGGGGTGGTTTATTCCTCTTGCAGCAAGGGGCTAACCATACCTTCAAAAGAAAGGTCATCCGTGCTGTTCCAGGCCCGGAAATTGTTTATACAGGTGATTTTAACGGAGATGGCTGGCCTGACATTGCCTGCCTGTTTGCCCAGGCCGATGAAGGCATCTGGCTGTTCCTGAATGATAAAAACGGGCGCTTCACTACCAAAAACATCATGCGTTTTCCGTCTGTATATGGTTCGAGCAGTTTTCAATTAGTTGATATTAACCACGACGGTAAACTTGATATAGTATATACTTGCGGAGATAACAACGATTACTCTCCCATATTTAAGCCCTACCATGGTGTTTACATTTTTACAAACCAGGGCAACTGGAAATTTAAGCAAACCTACTTTTACCATATCAATGGCTGCTCCAAAGCCATAGCTGCCGATTTTGATAAGGATGGGGATCTCGACCTGGCCGTTATCGCTTTCTTCCCCGATTATAAATATCATCCTACCGAAGGTTTTACCTACCATGAACAGCTTAGTCCGGGTAAGTTTAAAGTTCATGAGGTACCGGTTAATTTATTAGGCCGATGGATTTCGATGGATGCCGGTGATATTGACGGCGATGGCGATACCGATCTTGTCTTGGGTAATTTTTCGGTAGGGGCACAGGGCCTCATGAACCAAAAGGACTATAAACCCAATTGGGATCTGTATGAACCTGTCATTGTGCTGCAGAATAAAACCATCAAAAAGTAGTTTTCATTATTCTTTTCTTGAGGAT
Organism: Mucilaginibacter sp. cycad4; assembly: GCF_034263275.1. Taxonomy (NCBI): domain Bacteria; kingdom Pseudomonadati; phylum Bacteroidota; class Sphingobacteriia; order Sphingobacteriales; family Sphingobacteriaceae; genus Mucilaginibacter; species Mucilaginibacter sp. cycad4. The sequence continues at coordinate 415,287 of NZ_CP139559.1, forward strand.
GTATCATAAATCGAATTGACCACCCTTCGTGTTTTGTTGCCTGTGAATTGATATTTAGCTGCTAATATTTATACAAAAAGGGGTTAACACATTTTTAGTATAAAAAACACTCAATTAATTGATTATTAATTACATACGTAAATGTTAACCCTGAATTCTGTTAACCCTGTTAACCCCCGATTGTCAGTAGAGTCAATCCAACTGCAAACTATATATCGCTCCGCCGTTGTTGGTGTTGTCACCAACAACTTTTTCTGCGTCAACATAGCTGTTTAGGGAAAATGTTGGTGACAACACCAACATTGGCCGGGGGCGTTCCTCATCGCAATGGCATGGTTTTTAAAAATGTTCCGCCAAATCAGTAAAATGTTTTACTAAATCCCTAAAACGTATCATTTGTACAACAAATTGATAAATAAGTACAGCTGTATCTGGCTGTATGTTAAGTAGTTTTACAACGATATTTATTAATATATTAAATGAACAAAAGTATCTGCTCTGCTTTAAATCTGATAGGCGCCTGTCTTTTGCCTGCCTTTGTATCGGCACAATCAGGAGTTGTAAAACAAGTTAAATTAAGCAATTTCGATCTGCAATCCTCTGCATTGATAAGTGCCTCCGGCCCCGAACTTTCCAATGCGCAATATCATTCACCAGTATATTGGTTCCCGGTAAAAGTGCCCTCAACAGTACTTACCGGATTAGTAGCTAACCATATTTATCCCGACCCGTACCAGGGGCTGAACAATTTGCTGATTCCTGATGCCTCCGATCAATTCAACAAAGAATATAACCTGGAACAATACAGTCATTTACCTAATGACCCTAATCCCTGGAAAAAACCTTACTGGTACCGCACTACTTTTAAAGTGCCAGCTGGCGACAAAGGCCGCCGTTTTCAATTGATATTTAAAGGGATCAACTACCGGGCAGCTGTATGGCTTAACGGCAAGCAAATTGCCGACAGCACCCAAATGGCCGGAATGTTTGCCGAGCATAACCTGGATGTAAGCGATGCTGTTAAAGCCGGTGCCGAAAACGCCCTCGCAGTAAAAATATATCCGCTTGATTATCCGGGCTATCCTGCAAAAGAGCAATTAAAAGCACTCGGCCCGTTTTATGAAAATGGAGGCCCTTCCGGTGATATCGGCAAAAACGTGACTATGCTTTGTTCATCGGGCTGGGACTGGATCCCGCCGGTGCGCGACCGTAATATGGGCATCTGGCAACCGGTTTTTTTACGTACTACTGGTGCGGTGACTATTGGCAGGCCAAAACTGGTTACTGATTTACCAAGCCTGCCTGATACAGGTATAGCTAAGCTTTCGTTAAATTTAACATTGACCAACAATACAACCGCAACGCACGGTGGTAAGCTAACTGTTAGCATAAAACCCGACAATTTTGCAGGTGCTCCGGTTCAGTTTAACCAACCTGTAGTAGTGCCAGCCAGTGCTGAAAAAGTGGTGGAGTTAAATGCAGATAAGATTAGCCAGCTGATCATCCGTCAGCCTAAATTATGGTGGCCTAATGGTTATGGTAAAGCAAACCTGTACCGTATCCGTATGCAATATGCCGAGGGAAACACGATAAGCGATGATACCACTTTTGTATTTGGGATCCGCAAGGTTGCCTCAAAAGCCGAAACCACAGCCAACGGTTTTGTGCGCCGTAAGTTTTATGTAAACGGTAAGGAAGTGCATTTGGTAGGTGGCGCCTGGGTACCGGATATGATGGTAAACCGCGATTCTGCCCGTTATGATTATGAAATGCACCTTTGCCGCAATGCCAATGTTAACCTGGTACGTATTTGGGGTGGTGGTGTTACCGAGCCCGATGCTTTCTGGAATGCTGCCGATAAATATGGGCAAATGGTATGGTCGGATTTTTGGATCACCGGCGATACCCAGGGCGAATTTAAAGGCTCGCCAGATTGGCCGCTTGAAGGCAACGTGTTCATTAAAAACGTGGAGAGCACCATTTATCGCATCCGTAACCACCCAAGTTTATTGGTATGGACTGGGGGGAACGAAGGCCACGCCCGTAAAGAATTATATGATGTAATGCGTAATGATATCATCACTTTAGATGGTACACGTCCGTTCATTCCAAGTTCGTCCGGCTTTGCCAAACTGCCTGCCGGTTGGAAAGGCTCATGGCCTGATGAGATGCCATCGGGCGTTTACAGCGGCGGCCCGTACGAGTGGAAAGACCCTAAAGACTACTACAAGCTGGCCAATGATGCTAAGGACTGGGTGTTTAAAGACGAAACCGGCCTGCCGTCACAACCACCGTATACAACGTTGCCAAAGATCATCCCTAACCTGGTTTGGGATACCAATTTGCCTTTCCCCCTTAATAATTCATGGGGCTATCATGATGCGGCTACCGGTGCAGGTAAGTATGATAAGTACTATGAAGAAATGGCCAAAAGGTATGGTAAGCCAAGCAGTATTGTTAATTTTTCAGACAAGATGCAGCTCATGAACGCTGTAGGATACCAGGGTATTTTTGAGGCCGATGGTCATAAATTGAACGAAACAGGTGGCGTGATGCTCTGGAAGCTAAATGCAGCCCTGCCAAGTGTAATATGGCAGATTTACGATTGGTACCTTGAACCTAACGCAGGCTACTACACCATGCAAAATGCCTGCGAACCTATCCACATTCAGTATAATTATGATAATTCGTCGATAGCTATTATAAACCGTACGCACCATGCAACCGGCAGTTTAACCGCAACGGCCGATATTTATGATATCAGTAGCAAGCTGGTTAAATCGGCAAAGGTTGGTAATGTAGGGCTGTCACAAACAGGTGTTAAGGAAGTGATACAGCTTAAAGATGCCCTTGCAGCCAGCAGCGGTGTAAGCTTTGTGGTGTTGAACCTGACCAATAACGCAGGCAAAACAGTATCACACAATGTATACTGGCTTTCAGCTACCGATGACTTTACAACGCTGAATGATATGAAGCATGCACAGGTACAAGCCAAAGAAATCAAAGCCGAAAAAAGTGCAAGCGAAAATAAATGGACTATGCAGTTCACCAATAACTCAAACCAACTGGCGTTCTTCGTCCGCCCGCAACTGATGAAAAATGGTGAAGAGGTGATGCCAAGCTACTGGACAGGTAATTATTTTAGCCTTGCCCCGCATGAAAGTATCACTGTGTCCGTTAGTGCCCCGGTAGCTAAGCTGGGTACGGTAAAACCAACAATATTGCTTGAAGGCTGGAATTTGGATAAGCAGGTGATAGCATTGCAGTAAGAGCTTTTCATTTAATAACAAATGTTATTTTGAACTTTTTTTGTCATTGCAACTGGCTGCGACTGGCGCAAGTATGTCGGGCTGCCTGGGGGTGAAGGCTACTTGTGCCTCTTCTTCTTGTCTTGTCCAATTGGCTGCAGAAGTCGAGGGCACAAGTAACCCACCCATAATCCCTTCGCTACATACTTGCGACAGTCGATAGACATCTGTGTTAAATTTTGTTTAAGAATTACTTGCTATACAGGTTCTGCTTTAAAAATCTGCTTATCTTGCTCAACGCATTTTACATATGGAAAATACAGATGTAATTATCATAGGCGGCGGGGCAGCAGGCTTAATGGCAGCCCGTACGCTTGCCAAAGCAGGTAAAAACATTGTGCTGCTTGAAGGACGTAACCGGCTTGGTGGCCGCATTCATACATTGGAACATGGTACCTCCCTCGAGCCCGCCGAATTGGGCGCCGAATTTATTCATGGCGATTTACCCATAACCCAAAGCCTGCTCAATGAAGCCGGTATTAAATATACCCCGGCCTCCGCCTCTATGTGGAAATATGATGACGGGAAGTTTATAGCCGAGGGGCATGTAATTGAACATTGGGACGAATTTTTGGAAAGTATCATGCAGCTGAAGCATGATATGAGCATTGAGGATTTCATGCAACAAGAGTTTTCGGGCGAAGAGTATGCCGGTCTCCGGGAGTCTGTGCGGGGATATGTGTCCGGTTATGACAATGCCGATCCAAAAAAAGCCAGCGCCTTTTCTATCCGTAAAGAGTGGCAAAATGAGCATGAGGATGCACAGTACCGTGTAGAAGGTGGTTATTGCACGTTGATCAGCTACCTGGCAAATGAGTTTAAACAGGCAGGCGGCCATATTTACCTTAATGCTGTTGCAAAAGATATTGACTGGGGGCAACATCATGTTACTGTAAGCACAGACATAGGGATCATCTATCAGGCCCGGCAACTGCTGGTTGCTGTACCACTGGGCATACTACAGGCTGAAGCCGGATTGAAAGGCACATTGAGTTTTGACCCGCCTGTTGATTATTACACCAAAGCCTTAAAATCACTTGGTTTTGGGGCTGTGATCAAAGTTTTATTGGAGTTTGATGAAGCATTTTGGTACAACGATGAAACCCGGCAAATGACCGGTGCCGATCTGGAAGATATGGGTTTCCTGTTTTCAAACGAAGCAATTCCGGTTTGGTGGACACAGATGCCTGTACATCGCCCGCTGCTTACCGGCTGGCTCGGTGGTCCGCCTGCAGCCGCACGTTTGAATACCAGCGACGAGGATGTTTTGATAGAAGCACTTGGCTCCATCTCCAATATTTTTAAGATCGATATCGCGAAGCTGAAAGAAAAACTCCTCACCTGGAATGTAATCAACTGGACAATCGATCCGTTCTCGCGCGGGTCATATAGTTATGATACCGTTGAAACCGCCGGGGCACGGAAAATATTAAGCCATCCTATTGGTGATACCCTTTTTTTCGCAGGTGAGTATCTGTATGAAGGAACGGCAATGGGAACTGTTGAGGCGGCGCTTACCAGTGGATTAAGAGCTGCGGAAATGTTATTAGGGTATGAGTAGGAGGGTGTTATTTTACTTTTAGTTTAGTTGGGTTCTGTCTGTTGTCCCAAAATGTAATAAGGTTAATTAATTTTTGATCTTCTGAAATTTGGTATATGAGTGAGACATTTTCATGTAATACAGCCTGCCTGATTAAGGTATCATCTTTATGCTGTTGAAATAGAAAAGGGTTATTGCTTATTTTAATGATTACGCCGTCAGTTCTGGAAATGAATGCATTAATTTCTTTTTCGGTCCATTTATATTCCAGATATTCAATTACTTCGAAATAAGTTGATTTGGCCTTGTCTGACCACAAAACCATGAAATTCACGCCTTGTAATTATATCTCGCTTTAATTTCCTGCATTACTACGTCATGTGGAGTTACCCTGCCCTGTTTTATATCTTCTAAGCCCTCGTTAATCGCCTGTTGTAATGCTTCTTCGTTTTTCAATACAGCAATAGCGTTCTGAAGTTTATCAACTTCATTAGCGTTCAAATCGGGTAATGAATTGATAATGTCTTCTACGGATAATTTTACTTGAACTGTAAGCATAATCAAATTTAATTAAATTATTCGTCTGTATCAATTTATTCCACCTTCCAACAATTTCCGCTCACTATGATCATATCCAGCATCTTGATGGTATTATCGTAATAATCGTAGTCCTTCAGTTTAAAGGCTACCAGGTAATCCCAAACTTTATTAAGCCATTGCTGGTTACTTTGATCAACCGTCGCTGATACAGCGAATGGCGCTATAAAACTCAGCGCTTCAAAGTATCTACCGTTAATGTCATTTCCTTCAAGCGTATACCCGGCCGAAATATTATCAGGGTTGCCATTGGTAGTTTGCCTGATCCATCTGTTTATTGGGGTTACAAAAGCTTTTGCGCGCTTATCGCCATATAATAAATAATCAGTAGCTATGCGCCATGGAACACGGCATGCATTGTAGTTATAATAACTATCATACTTTGATTCCATGTAGTTTGGCTGCGCAGGCCGGGCTTTGGCGTTTATACCTCTGATAAAATCAGGCACCAGGCCGGCGTCCGGGCTATAAGTTTTTTGCAGATAGTTAAATAAGCGGTAGTTGTTATCAATAGCTTTTTGCCATTTACCGGTTTTTGATGCCCCTTCAAATGCTTTGAAATTGGAAGGCATAAAATCAGATGAGCGCATGTCATAATAATCTTCGCTATCTCCGTCGCTGCCATCGCTTAATAAAACAGAAAACGTTTTCGGATTGATCTCATAATGCATAATTGCCGCCATGGCGTTCTTCCCTTCCTGCAGATAGTTGATATTGCCTTTGCTGCCCCATTGTTTATCGGCCAATAACAGGGAGTAGGCTATGTCCATATCGCCGTCGGTAGCTGTACTTCTGTCGAGGTTTTTACAGTTTTTTACCTGTGCCCAGGCCATTAAATAAGGTGATGTTTTAGCGGGATGAGCTTTGTAGTAATTGTATAAACCGTCATAAACGGTTTTGGCTTGTTTATCATATCCGGCCATCAGCGCGGTAATGATCATGCCGTAACCCTGCCCTTCGGATACACATTCCTTACCGGGTTTTTCGAACCAAACATAAAATTGGCCTTTATCGCAGCCCGGTTTTATGTACCGGTGTTTCCATTGATCATAAAAAGCGGTTACCTGTTTATCCAGTTGTTGCTGACTATGATGATTAGGTTTAATAGTACCGGCGGTATATCGGCAATGTTGCGGAAACGGCCTTAATGCAACCTGTGCATAAAGGCCGTTCAGCGTAAATATCAAAAATATCAGTGGGCTATATCGCACGTAGTTCGGGGTAAGCAGCAACCTCTTCCGCATCATTGCACAATAACTCGGTTTTGCAGAAATGGTTCTTGAGGCAGCTCAAAAAATTCTGAATTGCCGGGGTATCCTTACAGGTGGCGGCATACCATGTACGTTTTGCTATGCTATGGTGCAGTGGCTTTGTAACAATGTGTTTACCGGGCAGGTATGGCTTCACAATCCAATCGGCCATAACGCTAATTCCGAGGCCTGCATTTACCATCTCAATTGTGGCATCGGTATAGTGGATCCGGCTAAGGGTTTTGGGCTTCACATGCTGCTCCTGGATCAATGTTTCGATGACCGGGGTTTCCTGGTATGAGGGGTCATAAAGAGCGAGGATCAACTCCTGATCCTGGAAGTCGCAGATGTCAATAACAGCCTTTTTTGTCAGCGGGTGATCGACCGGTAAAATGCATATCAGGCGGTCTTCAAAAATAGGTTCATAAACGATTTGTGTATTCACCATTTGGGTGCGTACAATGCCCAAATCAAGGTCGCCGCGCATGAGGTATTCGAGTGGACGGCGGCTTGCATCCGAAACTATATTTATGTTAATATCAGGCCATTGGCTCTTGAAATCCTTAATTACGCCAGGCAACCAGTGGTATGCCGTATAGCATTGCATACTGATATTAAGCTTGCCTGTTTTACCATTTTTATAGTTGTTAATATCTTCTTCAAGGGTACGTATTTCGGCTAATATTTTTTCCGAACTTCGTAGAAAACGGTACCCTACTTCGGTTAGTTGTAGTTTCTTTCCCTGGCGATGGAATACGTCTATATCCAGTTCTTTTTCCAGTTCTTTTAACTGGTGGCTCAGGGCTGATTGAGTTAGGTGTAAAGCACTCGCTGCTTTGGTCAGCGATCCTTCTTTTGAAATGGTGTCAACTAACCTGAAATGATGTAATGCAATATTCATTATTAGTTTTGCTAATGATTTACACAAAATTAATTCATTTTTCTCATGAATCATATAGGTATACATTTGCAGTGTATAAAATACACCTCATGTTAAACACAAATTCAAAAAAATTACTCCTGTTTTTTTTGAGTGTTTCATATGTCTTACACGTACAAGCTCAGCAAAAAGTCCTTTCCATTAAGGATGCTGAACAAATGGCCCTTGCTAACTATGCTTCAATCAAGTCGAAGGCAAACCAGCTTAACGCCTCTAAGGCATACCTCAAAGAAACAAAAACGGAGTATCTGCCGGATGTAAACTTCTCCGCGCAGCAGGACTACGGAACAGTGAACGGCCAAAACGGACCATCTTATGGCTACCGTGGTTTATCGGTATCGTCATCCGGCCCGGCTTTGGCCAAACAGAACTGGAATGCCGCCTTTGGCGCACTTTATTTGACCAACGTTAGCTGGGACTTTTTCGCCTTCGGCAAATCGAAGCAAAGGATTGGCGTACAAAAAACAATCGTATCACGCGATGAAACTGATCTTGCACAGGAGCAATTTCAGCACCAGGTTCGCGTTGCAGCCACGTATTTAAACTTACTGGCAGCGCAGCAGCTTGCCAAAGCTCAGCAGGACAACCTCAACCGCGCTATGGAACTGCAAAAAGTTGTCGTTGCCCGGGTAAAGAACGGTTTAAATCCGGGTGTGGATTCATCACTGGCCAATGCCGAGGTATCTAACGCTAAAATCGCGCTTACCAATTCTCAGCAAACGGTACAGGATCAAAGCAACCAACTATCGATTTATTTAGGGATCCCGGCGCAGGAGTTTCAGTTGGATAGCGCTTTTATTACCAAACAGCCAAATAATTTGGAGGCTTTGAGCGCTGTTGCCGCTACTGATCACCCAACTTTGAAATTTTACCAAAACAGGGTAAACGTGAGCGATCAGCAGGCTAAGTACCTCCGCACTTTTGCATTGCCAACCTTTAGTTTGTTTGGTGTTTATCAGGGTAGAGGATCGGGCTTTAAGTCGGACTATGGCACTAACCAGGATAGTTACACGGGCAGTTATGGAGCAGGTGTTGACCCAACACGTTACAATTACCTGTTTGGCGTGGGCGTAATATGGAATTTTACAAGCGTTTTCAGGACCCACTACCAGGTACAATCGCAAAAATATACTTCAGAACAGCTGAAGAATGATTATGAGCTGATTGACAAACAACTGGAAGCACAGCGCGCATTGGCCGAAACACGCATAGGCAATGCCCTGAAAAATGTGAACGAAGTACCGGTTGAAGTTTCGGCCGCTAACAACGCTTACATTCAAAAATATACACTGTATAAAAACGGACTTTCAAATATAGTTGATTTTACACAGGCGCTTTATACCCTTAACCGGGCCGAGGTTGACAAATACATAGCCCTGAACAACGTATGGCAGGCATTGCTGTTCAAATCGGCAGCCACAGGCGATTTCGGGATCTTCATCAATAATTTTTAACAGTTACACACATATACAATGGGAATGATAAAAGGGGCGCTGCAAAAACCAATTACCATATTGGTTATAGTAGCCGGGCTGTTCTTCTTCGGTATAAATGCGGTACGGACTATCAAGATCGATATATTTCCCGATCTTAACCTGCCGGTTATATATGTATCGCACCCATACGGCGGTTTCACCCCAAACCAAATGGAGGCTTACTTCGGTAAGCAATATGTTAACCTGTTACTTTTTGTATCGGGCGTAAAAAGCATCGAAACAAAAAACATACAGGGCTTAACGTTAATTAAAGTTACTTTTTATGAGGGCACTAACATGGCCCAGGCCGCGGCGGAGGTCACGAGTTACACCAACCGGGCGCAGGCCGCGTTTCCGCAGGGGTCGCAGCCACCCTTCATTTTGCGCTTTGATGCTTCAACGCTGCCGGTTGGTCAGCTGGTGTTGAGCAGCGCCACCCGAAGCAATAACGAATTGCTGGATTATGCTCTGGTTTACGTACGTTCGTCATTTACCTCCATACCCGGCCTTGTCGCACCGGCGCCTTTTGGTGGTAACCAGCGTACCATATTGATTAAAGTCGACCCTAACCTGCTCCGCTCGCACAACTTAACGCCCGACCAGATCGTGGCTGCCCTGCGCGAGAATAACCAGAACACTCCGGCGGGTAACGTACGCATAGGCGATTATAATTACCTTGCACCTTCAAATACCACGATAAAGAAAATCCCGGATTTTGGAGATATCCCGCTTTATAAAAATGGGATTCAAACCGTATTTATGAAGGACGTAGCCACTATTGAAGATGGCGCCGATATCACCAACGGTTACGCGCTTATTAACGGTAAACGTTCGGTTTACCTGCCCATCACCAAATCGGCCACGGCTTCAACCTGGGAAGTAGTTCAGAACCTGAAAAAGGCTTTGCCAAAATTCCAGGCTTTACTGCCCGATGATGTGAAACTGTCGTTCGTGTTTGACCAATCGGTTTATGTAATTAACGCGGTAAAAAGTTTGGCCGAAGAAGGCGCGATAGGTGCGGTACTTACCGGGCTTATGGTATTGTTGTTTTTGGGTGATAAACGAGGGGCCCTTATTGTGATCCTTACTATCCCAACCTGTATCATATCGGCTATATTCTTCCTGTCGTTAGCGCATCAGACTATCAATATCATGACGCTGAGCGGGCTTTCGCTGGCGATAGGCATTTTGGTGGATGAATCGACGGTGACGATCGAGAATATTCACCAGCACTTTGACATGGGCAAACCAAAAGCTTTGGCTATTTGGGATGCCTGTAAGGAGATCGCGTTCCCTAAATTGCTAATCCTGTTTTGTATCCTGGCGGTGTTTGCACCTGCATTTACTATGAATGGGATCCCGGGCGCATTGTTCCTGCCGCTGGCATTGGCTATTGGTTTCTCCATGATAGTTTCTTACTTCCTGGCGCAAACCTTTGTACCTATCATGGCCAACTGGATCATGATAAACAAGCATGAAGACCACAGCCATAAAGATGGTTTTGCATTAGAGGATGAAGGTGAGCCATGGGAACAAAAAGAAAAAGCCATGAAGGCCGCTCTTGAACATACAGGCGGCGAGGTCACCCGCTTTGACAAATTCAGAGACAGTTTTATGCGCCTGATGGACCGCATGCTGCCTAACCGCAAGATACTGGTAACGGTTTATGTAGTAGCTGCATGTGGACTTGCTTTCCTGTTGTTCAATATCATTGGCCGCGACGTGTTGCCTAAAGTAAACTCAGGTACCTTCCAGGTACGTTTGCGGGCTGCTGATGGTACCCGTTTAGAGCGTACGGAACTGATAGCGGTTAAGGCCCAGCACATATTGGGCGATATTGTGGGTAAAAACCACATAGCTATAACTTCAACATTTGTTGGCTCGCACCCTTCATCATTCTCAACCAACCCGATCTACCTGTTCATGGCCGGCCCGCAGGAGTCTGTTATGCAGGTAAGCTTAACGGAGGATTATAAGGTTAACCTTGACGATCTGAAAGAAAAGTTCAGGCATGAGATGGCAAAACAGTTACCCAACGTTAAACTATCATTTGAGCCGATTGAATTGACTGATAAGATCCTGAGCCAGGGATCGCCAACTCCTATCGAAGTAGCCATCACCGGTAAGAACAAAAAGCAAAACGTTGATTACGCCTTTAAGGTTATCAATAAACTGAAAGATATCAAATACCTGCGCGATGTGCAGATAGGCCAGTCGTTCAATTATCCAACTATTGATATCAATATCGACAGGCAGCGGGCTGCGCAGCTTGGTGTTGGTTTAAATGATATTTCCCGGTCGCTGGTAGCATCAACTTCATCATCAAGGTTTACGGAAAAAAACAACTGGATTGATGAAAAATCAAACTTAAGCTACCTTGTGCAGGTTCAGGTGCCTGAGTACCAGATGGCCAGCTTAAATGATGTTAAGGAAATACCTGTGCTGGCAAACCAGGCCCGCCCGGTATTGGGTGATGTGGCTGATGTTAAAACAGGCACGACCTTTGGCGAAAACGATAACGTAGGCGCTGTGCCAACATTATCCGTAACAGCAAACATCAATAAAAAGGATTTGGGTACAGCAACCAATGATGTACAGAAAGCCATTGACGACCTGGGCAAACCGCCACGTGGTTTAACAGTTGAAATGCATGGCATGAGCCAAACCCTTACCGATACCCTGAACAGCCTGCAATCGGGCTTATTAGTAGCTGTATTGGTGATATTTTTGATGCTGGCGGCAAACTTCCAGTCGTTCAAAATGTCGATGGTGGTTTTATCAACTGTGCCGGCTGTATTGTTTGGCTCGTTGCTATTGGTTAAGATCACCGGCGCTACGCTTAACCTGCAGTCATACATGGGCATGATCATGTCGGTAGGGGTATCCATTTCAAACGCGGTGTTACTGATCACCAATGCCGAAGAGCTGCGCAAGCACAACGGCGACGCCTTGAAATCGGCCCGTGAAGCGGTGGCATTACGTCTGCGCCCCATATTGATGACCAGTTTGGCCATGATCGTGGGTATGGTACCGATGGCATCTGGTTTAGGCGAGGGTGGAGATCAGACATCGCCGCTTGGTCGTGCCGTTATCGGCGGACTTATCGCCTCCACCTTTGCCGCGCTGTTGATATTACCATTGGTTTTTGCCTGGGTACAAGGTAATGCCACCACTCAATCTGTATCATTAGACCCAGAAGATAAAGAAAGTAAATTTTATGTCCCTTTGCACCACCATGAATAAGCTAAAAAATAAATCAATACTGCTGCTTGCCGTTTTAGGGATGGCAATTGGCTCCATGAGCGCCTGCCACTCAGATGAGAAAGAAAAAAAGGAGCAGGAGGAACAGGAACAACAGCAGGATGCTGTTGAAACCCCAACTGTACAAATTGTGCCGGTAACTAAAGGCAGGTTAAGCAGCAACATCACCATACCGGGTGAACTGATCCCTTACCAACAGGTTGACCTGTATGCAAAAACTAACAGCTACGTTAAAAAGCTTTTGGTTGATATTGGTTCAGAGGTACACCAGGGCCAGCTATTAGCCGTGCTTGAAGCACCGGAAATTAACTCGCAATTAGCTGCAGCGCAATCACGCATTAAACAATTTGAAGCTGTTTATTTTGCCAGCAAAGCCACCTATGACAGACTGGTAAGCACCAGCAAAACCCCGGGTACTGTTTCGCAAAACGATTTGGAGCAAGCCGAAGCTAAAAAGAACGCCGACCAGGCTAACATTGACGCCGCGAAATCAGGCTTAAAAGAGGTATCGGCCAATTTGGCTTACCTGGAAATCCGCGCCCCGTTTGATGGGGTAATCACAAGCCGCAATGTAAACCTGGGTGCTTATGTTGGTCCGGGAGGTAAAAGCACCGATCCGTTGTTTACCATACAGGATCAGGGCCGTTTACGTTTAGTAGTTTCGGTACCCGAAATTTACACCGGTGCGCTAAGCAACAAAAGCGAGGTTAAATTTACAGTGAGGGCATTGCCAAGTGAAAAATTCACCGCACAGGTAAAACGTATAGCAGGTGCGCTTGACGAAAAACTACGCGCCGAACGCCTGGAGATGGATGTTTATAATAAAGACAAAAAGCTGCTTCCGCACATGTTTGCAGAAGTAAATGTACCGCTGCCTGCCGGCGACAGTACTTATGTAGTGCCTAAAACTGCTGTTGCTACTTCAACTGAGAAGGTTTTTGTTATAAAGGTTGTTGACCATAAAGCGGTTTGGGTTGACGTGAAAAAGGGCCTGAGCAATGGTGATAGCATCGAAATTTTCGGGAGCGATCTGAAGGCTGATGACAAACTGGTAAAAGTTGCATCTGACGAGATCAGGAACGGATCGACCTTGAAATATTAATGATTTGGAAATTGGTTGATTTGAAGATTGAAAATTTCTTCTTCAAAGTCAACAACCTGAATAGCGCGAAGGGAAAGGTGCTTGGAAGCTTAATAGGTTTTCAGGCACCTTTTTTATTTAGATGGATTTTTTAATTCCCCTCTTGAGACTATCGTGTGGACACATCTTTTTTATCTTATCATTGATAGAAAAAAATGTCATTTCGACGAACCCAAGGGTGGAATTGTGCGACAGAGGTGAGGAGAAATCTTCTACGCTCTGCTTTTTACAAGTATAGTTGTAAGGCCTGATGTAGAAGATTTCTCTTTCGCTCCACCACTCAACCCGCCGCTGCTCTATCTAAATGACAATTCTTTAAAGATGTGTCCACACGATAGCTCTTGAGAGGGGGCGCGGTGGAAACTGTTGTGGCTGGGGTGTGTCTCTGCTACAAGCTTGTCAAGGCAGAAACACACCCCTACACCTCTTGAGAGAGGAATCGCACAATCCCGCGCTTTATATTCTGTTTTATTTTCCTGTCGCCTGCAACTTCTTAATAATCCCCGTCCCCACTGCGTCCGTATTTTCAGCTGCATTGGATAACACGACCACCGCCAGCTTTTTATCTGCATTAAAAGCTAAAAAACTGCTGCTGCCATAGGTACCGCCGTTATGGAAAATATATTCAACGCCATCAACCAAAATGATATGCCAGCCGAGCGCTATTTTGGCATCCTTGCTGTAAGTAATTTGATGGGTTAGCTCAAAAGCCTTTGATAGCTTATCTGCGCCACCGCTCATGTTGACCTTTGCATATATCAGCAGGTCATTTACCGTTGAATGCAGGGCTCCGCAGGCGGCGAGGACGTCAAAATCCCAGGCAACCGTAGGGTCGCCATATTGACTATATACTTTGGCGAAGTGGGGTAGCTGTAACGTGCTTAAATGCTGAACAGTATTTTTTATGCCTAAAGGGGCACAAATCACCTCCTGTACCATTTGATCAAATGTTTTGCCGCTTACTTGCGATAATATCGTTCCTAATAAGCCAACTCCTAAATTGGAATATGCATACTGCTCGCCTGGCTTACTATTAAGCTTACAGGTTTTGAGGTAGCTATACAGCAATTTTTTGTTGTAACTTTTATAAGGATTAGCCGAGCTGGCCGAATCAAACTGAAGATTTTCGGGGATCCTTGCCAACCCTGATGTATGGTTGCTTAGGGTTTGGAGGGTTATAGCATTTAGCGTAGCATTGGTTTTTACAGAATCGGGCAGATATTTTGTAATGGGATCGGTTAGTTTTACTTTACCTTCGTTAGCGTAATAAGCCAGCAAGGTAGCTGTAAATGTTTTAGTGATTGAACCAATCTCGAATATGGTATTTGTGGTTGGCAATTGTTTATTGCCGCGGGCTGTTTCCCCATAGTTGTAAGTGATGAACTGGCCATCTTTAATAACCCCAATGCTAAGGCCTACCGTATTTGCTTTTTGAATATAGACGCGGGCTACGGAATCAACCTGTTTATCCATTATACTAAGCATTTTGTTGGATGTAGGTACCTGTGTGGTTTTATCTGCAGTAATATCTTTAAAAGGCTGAAACAGAAAAAGCTCTATCTGGTTACCGGCATCAAGGCTCATGAGCAATTGCAGCGTGACTGATTGAAACACCAGCTTGTAGGTACTTACCTTGTTATTAACAAAACTGATTACAGTTGAACCCTTGATGTCATTCAGTGGGAAAAGTTGTTGTTCTGTAAGGTGACGGAATTGTCCTTCGCTAACGGCATGCCTGAAGTTCGGCCCTGTGAGGGCATAAATGGAGTCGGCCTGTTTGGCATTGAAGAATTTTTTCACCAGCACAAATACCGAATCGGTCTTAAATTGCTGATGGCTTTGGGCAAAGGTTATGCCCGGGATGAATAAAAGTAAGATAAAACAGAATCTAAGTTTCATGAAAAGTAGTTCGAGTTATATTGAAAAGCACTTAGTCTTTAGTCACAAGTCTTAAGTTTGGAAAAAAATTGACTTACGACTAAATACTATTGACTTATATATCCTGGTAATCTTTGGCAAAATAATTATCGGCCAAAGGATCGGTTAAGCGCAGGAAACGTTTTTCGTTATATTTCCATTTCATGCGGAATATGATAACGGCAATACCTGCCCCGATCATATAATTGTAACCGATAAAAGCAAACATATCGCCAGGTTCGGCAAGTAAGGTATGCATATCCTTGCCTTTAAAAATTAACCAGGCAATGCTTGTAATAAGTGATATAGCCAATCCGAAAATAAAACCGCCATCAATGATGCAATAATTCCACATGCCGCGCCGGCGCGAATGCTCCCACTTTTTTACAAAATTGATATTTTCGATATCCTCTTCGGTGAGGCCTTTGGCCTTGAGCTTTTCGGCCTGGGTTAATTTATATTGATAACGATAATAACCCTGTATAAACGAGAAAGGGAAAATACCAGGAAGATGATATTGTCGTGATCATAAAGATACAATGCGACAATAACGGCAAGATAAACAAGTTCTCCTTTATAAGTATGTTTCAGATATGTTTTAAAATTGAATTTCATACCTGAAACATGCTCTTTATATGGTTGGTGTTTGTCCGGCCAGCAGGTAAAGCACAGCCATACGTACGGCTACACCGTTTTCCACCTGGTCGAGTATGATGGATTGCTTGCTGTCGGCTACATCGCTGGTGATCTCCACGCCGCGGTTGATAGGGCCGGGGTGCATTACGGTAATCTCCTTATCCAGCGAATCCAATATGGTTTTATTAAGACCGAAAAGCATAGTGTATTCCCTTAACGAAGGGAAATATTTTATATCCTGGCGCTCCAGTTGAATCCGGAGCATATTGGCAACATCGCACCAGTTAAGAGCTTTGATCAGGTTATGCTCGACCTTTACACCTAACGAGCCGATGTATTTAGGGATAAGTGTTGTAGGGCCGCAAACCATTACTTCGGCCCCCAGTTGTTTAAGGCAAAGAATATTGGAAAGCGCCACACGTGAGTGAAGGATATCGCCTACTATTACTACCTTTTTGCCAGCGACATCGCCGTACTTTTCGCGGATGGAAAAGGCATCAAGCAGGGCTTGGGTAGGGTGCTCATGTGCGCCGTCACCGGCGTTCACGATCTGCGCTTTTACATGTTTTGACAGGAAGATGCCAGCGCCGGCATATGGATGGCGCATTACCACCATATCAACCTTCATGGCCAGGATGTTGTTTACTGTATCAATCAGGGTTTCGCCTTTGCTTACTGATGATGACGAGGCCGCGAAGTTGATGACATCGGCCGATAGCCTTTTTTCGGCCAGCTCGAATGATAAACGGGTACGGGTTGAATTTTCAAAGAAAATATTGGCAATGGTAACATCCCGCAGCGACGGCACTTTCTTGATCGGCCGGTTTAAAACAGATTTAAAAGTATCGGCAGTTTCAAATATCAGCTCAATATCTGCCCGGTTCAAATCTTTTATACCCAATAAGTGTCGTGTGCTCAGTCCTGCCATGTTATTTTGATTTCGGATTTCGGATGTTCGATTTCGGATTTTTTATTTCTTGATTTTCGAATGCCGATTTTTTATTTTTTTATTTCTGATTTGCTTAATCGTTGTTTTTCTTTTGCTGTTTTGCCTATTGCTGTGAATATAGCAGTAAGTTCATTCGCTTCTTTTTTAAGCAGAGGTAAGATTGTTGAACTTATGAGTCCTGATTCTTCCATTAATTCTAACCAGTAAACTGATTCATCGGCTTCCTCCTCAACTATTATAATTTTATTTATAAAATCGGCCGTTGATTTTCCTCTGCATGCCGATCTGTAATTTGCACCTATTGAGGTGGAACTTCTTAGTAACTGATGTGATAATATATCAAGTGAACGCTTTCGCGGAAGCTCCTCGACAAACTTGATAACGTCTATTGAGAACTTCTTTGTTCGCTGTTTTAATTCTACTTTATCCATTATTAGATTATCAAATCGAAAAATTCTAAATCAAATAAATCCGAAATCGAACGTCCGAAATCCGAAATCATTCTGAAACAAGAACGATCTTGTCCTCGCCGTCTGTATCTTTCCAGCTTACTACCACTTTTTGCGATGCTATAGAATCAACCTCGATGCCCACATAGTCGGCCGAAACCGGGATATGGCGCGAGTAGCGGCGGTCTACCAACGCTAAAAGTTCCACCTTTTCCGGGCGACCAAAGGCCTGCATCGCATCCATGGCGGCACGGATAGTGCGGCCCGTCCATAACACGTCGTCCATCATGATCACTTTTTTGCCTTCAATAATAAAATCTATTTTGGTTTGATTAGGTACCAGCTGTGACTCACGGCGACGGAAATCGTCGCGGTAAAAAGTGATGTCAAGGTCGCCTTGCAGTATGTTTTTATCAGGAAGGATCTTTCTTAATTCTTCGGCAACACGTTTAGCCAAATAAATGCCGCGCGGCTGAATACCAATTAATACTGTATTTGAAAAATCGTTATGATTTTCAATTAACTGGCGACATAAACGTTGTATGGTGATTTGAAACTTTTGTCCGTCGAGCAGTGTTAGATTTTGCATCGTATGGGTGGATTTGGGCAAAAGTAATAATTTGTTTTGAAAAGCCCCCTTTAAATCTCCCCCGGGAGGGGAGACTTTTTTTACCTGCTATTATTCAGATAGCTTTTTCAAAGCTGCCATCGCTCTTTCCGCATCCTTCTTAGCCACAAAAATATGATCATGATAATAGGCCGCTACCACATTGCAGCTGATGTTTTCTTTTGCCAACGCGGTTGCAAAAGCAGCAGTAAGTCTGGTTGCCTCCAATGACGAATGAATAGTCAAAGTGATCCAGGCGGCAACGTAGTTATATTCGAGGTTTAGCTTATCGGCCGCTTCTTTTTTGAGAATGAGGGTGGTGGCTTCTTCCTCTTTAAAAAAGGCTATGACGTCGCAGGAGTTGATATTGTTTAATGATGTTGTTGTACTATAAACATAATCACCATCATTAAGCATTGGTGTCATGTTTTTTAAGAGCGTGTTGAGGTTGGTTTCTCCGATCATATGACAAATGTAAATCAAAAACAAGTCATTGCGAGGCACGAAGCAGTCGCACGGAAGCATAGCCGCCCTGTATAGCATGCGATTGCTTCGTACCTCGCTCAGAAAAGTTTTTCCAATAAAAAAGCCCCTCCGGAAACCGGAGGGGCTTGTATAAAGTGCTAAGCTAAAATTATGCTTCTTCTTCAGAGCTGTTAGCAGCAGGTGCAGCCTTGCGGGCTTTGTTTTCAGCACCTTCCATTTGCTCTTTTAACTGAGCTAATACGCTAAGATCGCCTAAAGTTGATTTTTCAACAGAATCTTTCACTTTTTTCACCGCGTTAGTAGCAGCTTTTGCTTCTTTTTTACGGTTTTCAAATTCCTGTACGCGGGCATCAGCGCGGGCTTCTTCCCAGATACGTGAGTGTGAAATAACGATACGTTTGTTTTCTTTGTTAAATTCAATGATTTTGAATTCAGAAGCTTCTTCAGCTTTCAGGCTCTTGCCGTCTTCTTTAACCAGGTGTTTGGTTGGCGCAAAGCCTTCAACACCGTAAGGTAAAGCTACGATAGCACCTTTGTCGGTTACTTTAATAACGGTACCTTCATGGATCGAGTCGATAGTGAAGATAGTTTCAAAAGTATCCCAAGGGTTTTCTTCAAGCTGTTTGTGGCCTAAGCTCAATTTGCGGTTTTCAACATCAAGTTCAAGTACAACCACGTTTAGTTTTTCACCAACTTTAGTGAATTCGTTAGGGTGGTTAACTTTTTTAGACCAAGAAAGGTCAGAGATGTGGATCAAGCCATCGATGCCGTCTTCCAGTTCAACAAACACACCAAAGTTGGTCATGTTTTTAACTGTAGCTACGTGCTGAGTACCAACTGCGTACCTTTCAGCAGCGTTTTGCCATGGATCTGGAGTTAATTGTTTAACACCTAATGACATTTTACGCTCTTCGCGATCTAAAGTCAATACTTGAGCTTCGATCTCGTCACCAACTTTCAGGAATTCCTGAGGGTTGCGCAGGTTTTGTGACCATGACATTTCTGATACGTGGATCAAACCTTCAACACCAGGGATGATTTCAAGGAATGCACCGTAATCAGCAACGGTAACGATTTTACCTTTAACTTTTGAACCAACCTGAATTTCTTCAGAAAGGCTTTGCCAAGGGTGAGGGGTTAATTGTTTCAAGCCAAGAGCAATACGTTTTTTCTCGTCATCAAAGTCAAGAACAACAACGTTGATCTTTTGATCCAATGCCAAAATTTCACGTGGGTGCTCAATACGGCCCCATGAAATATCTGTAATGTGCAGTAAGCCGTCAACACCACCAAGGTCAATGAATACACCAAAGTCGGTAATGTTTTTAACGGTACCTTCCAATACCTGACCTTTTTCAAGGCGTGCAACAATTTCTGTTTTTTGATTTTCCAGATCGTCTTCGATAAGCACTTTATGTGATACCACAACGTTCTTGAATTCGTGGTTGATTTTAACAACTTTGAATTCCATAGTTTTACCTACGTACACATCGTAATCCCTGATAGGTTTGATATCGATCTGTGAGCCAGGTAAGAAGGCTTCAACGCCCATAATGTCAACAATTAAACCACCTTTAGTACGGCTCTTTACAAAACCGGTGATGATCTCATCATTATCAAGGGCTGAATTAATGCGTTCCCATGATTTTTGAGTTTTTGCGCGTTTGCGTGAAAGTACTAACTGACCGTTAGCATCTTCCTGCGACTCAACAAAAACGTCAACTTTGTCACCGATTTTAAGATCTGGTGTGTCACGGAATTCTGATACTGATACTAAACCGTCTGATTTGAAACCTACGTTAAGTACAACATCTTTGTTGTTAACGTTAACAACAGTACCGGTGATGATTTCGCCTTTGGTGATAGAGCTGAAAGTTCCATCATACAATTTCTCAAATTTCTCACGGTCGTCATCGCTGTAGTTACCAAATTTTTTGTCGTCAGCATCCCAGTCGAAATCTTCGCTTGGTGTAGCCGCGATTTTTGATTTGATCTCTTCAATTGATATTGAATCAGCTTCTGATTCAATAGTTTCTTTTTCGCCAGCCGCTTTAACTGTACCCAGTTCAGCTTCTTTCGCTTTTAATTCTTTTTCTGCTTCTTGTTTTTTTGCCATTAAATAATTTTTCTCCTTTTCCCAATTTGTTAATTGGGACTGCAAAGGTACGGATATATTTTATTGAAAAAAGAAATTTTTTAATGTTAATTCCTTATATTTTAGGAGTTTTTATATGTTTTTGGCGCTGATTAAGGGAGGGTAAATTAAAGTTGGTATAAATTTTACCCAGAATGAATGATTTGATAACAGCGCCAAGGTTATGATGCGGACTACGAATTGATAAGTTATGACTAAATATTTGCAAAGGGCATGGTCGGATAGTGAGGATGATATCAGTATGGATAATGTACTAATGGCTATTGCCGAAACACAGGATATGGATGATGAGCATGGTGCTTTTTGGGTTGGAACAGAAGAGGAAGAATGTATTTTGGAAACAGATAAATCATTAAAAATGATCTGTGTTATAGATGGTAAGCAATTGTATTATCAGGCGAAAAGTTGGGATGAGGTAATAAAACTTTATGAGTTGCTTTTGAATGAAGATTTTGGCAGTTTGGAAAATGCTATCAAGTAAGCTTTTATAGCAGGTTCCTCAATTTGCTGTCTATCTCTTCAAAAATCGACATGAAATCGCCAAGCATCTCTTCACGGTAACCATCAAGAATATCGTTCATCAACGCTTCCTGTTCTGGAGTGAAAGGGTTTTGCCAAACCCGCATGCAGATCCGTTTAAGTGCGTAGGCTATCTGGTGCGTTTCGGCATAAGTATGCAGGTACTGGCTTTTTTTAAAACCTTCATAAAATTTAAAAAAAACGTCGCTATTCTTTAACCCTGCAAAAGTCAGGAACTCCCTTATTTTATCTTCACGGCAGCCGCTTAAATGATCGTAAAATTCGTTAACACTTATTTTACCTGTGGTGAGCAGCAGGTTATCGATGATAAGCTCCAATGCGATGTGGCCTAAAAAGAATGGTTTAACCGGCGATCCCTGCAGGGCCGGGGCCAGCAGCTTTTTAAGCTCGTGCGAACGGGTGGTGAAAAAATCAGATGAATGAAAATACCTGTCAACATCAAGGTGTTTGTTCCATCCAGCTATAATAGAATTAACCTCGCTATCAGTGTGATGTAGCTTTTCGGGGTGAAGAATGATTGTTTTATCGGCATTTTTCAACAGGTCGGGCAGTACCGTTCCCAGCACGAGGTAACAGTTTGTAGTATGCCTGTCGAAATAAAAATGAGATAAAAAATTCATAGCCCTTGCTTTGCAAAATACCCGGTTTTGCTCAAGATACAAAATATAAGTAATTATTTGAAACAGATTTTACCTGTAGTTAACCTGTATCAAGTTGACAAAGGCTCGCTACCCAGCCAATTATTCTGTTATATTTGCACCTTTTTGAAACAGAACTTGATATGAACTTTGTTGAAGAATTACGCTGGCGCGGCATGCTGCATACCGAAATGCCCGGAACCGAGGATATGTTAAATAAAGGTATGGCTTCGGGGTATATCGGCTTTGATCCAACTGCCGATTCATTGCACGTTGGTCACCTTACCCAGATCATGACCCTGATCCACTTTCAGCGCGCAGGCCATAAACCTTATGCTTTGGTTGGCGGTGCTACCGGTATGGTGGGTGACCCCTCGGGCAAGTCGGCCGAGCGTAATTTGTTATCAGAGGATGTGCTGCAGCATAACCTGGAGGCGGTAAAAAAACAGCTTACCCGTTTCCTGGATTTTAACACCGGAGCCAACAGTGCCGAAATGGTGAACAATTACGACTGGTTCAAAAATTTTACTTTTCTTGATTTTATCCGCGATGTGGGCAAACACATTACGGTAAATTATATGATGGCCAAGGATTCGGTAAAGAAACGATTGGAAGGTGATACCGGCATGTCATTCACCGAGTTTACTTACCAATTGGTACAGGGCTACGATTTTTACTACTTGTGGAAACACCATAACTGCTCATTGCAAATGGGCGGCAGCGATCAGTGGGGCAACATTGTTACCGGTACTGAGCTGATCCGTCGTAAAGACAGCGGGGAGGCTTTTGCCCTAACTACTAACCTGATAAAAAAAGCCGACGGCACCAAGTTTGGAAAAACCGAAAGCGGAGCAGTTTGGCTTGATGCCGAGCGTACTTCGCCTTATCAGTTTTACCAGTTTTGGTTAAATACTACAGATGTTGACGCTAAATCATACATCCGCATTTTTACTTTGCTTGATCGTGAAGTTATTGAAGCAATGGAGGTTGAGCATGATGCCGCACCACACACGCGTGTATTGCAAAAAGCATTGGCTAAGGATATCACCATCCGTGTGCATGGCGAAGCTGAGTACGAAAAGGCTATCAAATCATCTGAGTTTTTATTTGGGAATATCGGGATTGAGTTTTTAAATGAGCTTAATGATGCGGAAGTGTTAGACTTATTTGCCGGCGTACCTAATTATAATATAGCATTAAGTGAACTGGAGCAGGGCATTAATGCTGCTGATCTCTTAGCTGCTAAAACCTCCGTTTTTGCCTCAAAAGGAGAGGCTAAAAAGATGATACAAGGTGGAGGTGTAGCTATCAATAAAGTTAAGATAGGTACTGCTGATGATGTATATAATAATAATGCACTAATTGGCGGTAAATTTATTGTAGCACAAAAAGGTAAAAAGAACTATTTTTTGATAGTTGCAGAATAAATTAAGTTATTATTTCATTAGCCTTTGGCGTCATTAAGCCATTAGCATTGCAATGACTTAATGAACAATGACCTAATGACACAAGAAGCGATAGGCTAAAATCTATCGCTTTTTTTGTTGGTTTATATTTGTAAATGCGACAAATGGTAATTATATTTGTACATATGTCATATAAATCAAAGCCGGATACTAAAAACGAGGTTAATGAACCCATGGCAGCTTATGTTGTTCAGGGAGCTATGCCTTCGTTTTATAGCTTATTGAATGGCTCAAAACAGGTAAAAGCATCTTCTGATTTTGATATCATCAGCCTGGCGCGTAAAGGGTTTGCTAAAGGTGCTTTACTTTCATTCGCTAAAAAAATCTCTCTTAATATCCAGGAGCTTGCCAATATACTGCATATCTCCGAGCGTACCTTGCAGCGCTACGAAGATGATGCCATCATCAAAACCGAATATGCCGAAAAGGCTATTGAGCTTGCACGGCTTTATACCCGTGGCGAGGAGGTTTTTGAATCGATGGATAAATTCAAGATCTGGATCAAAACACCCTCGGTGGTTTTCAGGGGCGAGGCTCCGGTAACCATTTTAGATACGTCTGCCGGTTTTGATATGGTTTTTAAAGAACTTGGCCGTATCGAGCACGGTATTTTTGCCTGATGATCCTTTATCGTATTACTAAATGTAACTACGCCGCCGACCTGAGCGGCACCGGGGCGCGATTGTATGGCGGACGATGGAACAGCGAGGGGAAGCCGATGCTTTATCTTGCTTCATCCAGATCGTTAGCGGTGCTGGAGGTGCTGGTACATTTGGATCCGCTGGTAATTCCGGGTAATTATTGCCTAACCGAAATTGAAGTGCCGGATAGTGAAATAATCACTGTGGAGGCTGAGCAATTACCTGAAGACTGGCGTGATATATCCGGCCCGGTGATTTTGCGCCAACTTGGCGACACTTTCCTTAAAAAGCAGGAGTATTTATTAATGAAAGTACCCTCATCAATTGTCCCTGCCGAATATAATTACCTGCTCAATCCCTTGCATCCCGATGCATTTGATGTAAAGCTTTTAAAAAGAGAACCTTTTAGTTTTGACAGGCGGCTTATTATTAGTCATTAAGTCATTTTGATAAATCGTCATTAAGTCATCGGGGGGGGGGCGGTTATTGCATAGCAGCTAACCAAATAAACCAACAAAAAAGAGGCAGTCTCAAAAGCAAAATCGAGCCCTTGAGAATCGTCTATACGAAAACTTACTCCACCACCTACCCGAATAAATTAAAGAAAAAGAGGCTGTTCTCTGACTTTTGAGACAGCCTCTTTTAATATCTCCTTTAGATTTTTTGATTAACCTAAGTATGATTTCAGTATCTTGCTTCTTGAGGTATGGCGCAGGCGCTGCAGTGCCTTATCTTTGATCTGGCGTACCCGTTCGCGGGTTAGGTTGAATTTCTCGCCAATTTCCTCTAATGAAAGCGGGTGGTTAGTTCCTAATCCAAAGAACAATACAATGATTTCGCGCTCGCGTTCAGTTAAGGTCGACAGTGAACGTTTGATCTCTTCAGATAATGATTCATTGATCAGGATCGAATCGGTGTTTGGTTCCTGGTTTTCCAGTACATCAAGCAATGTATTCTCTTCGCCCTGTACAAACGGTGCATCCATTGATACATGGCGGCCCGAGTTACTTAGTGTGTCGGAGATCTTATCAACAGTGGTCTCCAATATATCAGCAAGTTCTTCGGGCGATGGTTCGCGCTCGTACTCCTGTTCAAGCTTTGAAAAAGCTTTGCTGATCTTACTTAAGGAACCTACCTGGTTGAGCGGTAAACGCACAATACGCGATTGCTCGGCAATGGCCTGCAATATCGACTGGCGGATCCACCATACAGCATAGGATATAAATTTAAAGCCTTTGGTTTCATCAAAACGCTTAGCGGCTTTAATCAGGCCGAGGTTGCCCTCGTTGATTAAATCGCCCAGTGTGAGGCCCTGGTTTTGGTATTGTTTAGCAACAGATACAACAAAGCGAAGGTTAGTTTTGGTTAAACGCTCCAATGCCGCCTGGTCGCCCTCGCGGATCTTTTGGGCTAAAATTACTTCTTCTTCGGCGGTTATCAGGTCTACCTTACCAATCTCGTGCAGATATTTATCAAGCGATTGCGATTCGCGATTGGTAATGGATTGCGTTATTTTGAGTTGTCTCATCTATTTAATAAACCTCTCTATTCGTTATATTCTGAATAGAACGTGCAAAGCTAATATTTTGTTTCTAAAATAAAACATATAAATCAGAAATAGCAATACCAGTGTCAAATTTTATATTTTAATTTTTTACTTTACGAATTGCAGATAAAATTTATCGTAAAACGATGAATTTGTTTTGTTATTTAATAAATATTGTTTTTGTTTGAAATGGATTTAATATCATAGTGTAATGAAAAAGGTACGTACCGTTTAAAGGCTTGTTTAAATAGTATTTGATTTGTTTATCTTTCAATATATGGCTGCCGACGTACAGCAGGGTTTTAAGATATGATACGTGATGGAATAGAGACAACAGATGGCACTAAAAGATGCGGACCAATATTACAGGGCGCTATCGGGGAAGTGTCATTTCGCAAAAATAAGGGCCGAATGAAAATAGCTAAAAGATATAATTATAAATAGAGATATTGAGATTAATAATGATAATATCTGCTGTGTGGCTATTGAAGTAATTGAAATTGGGTTTATACTTATTATTAACTGTA
Source organism: Mucilaginibacter sp. cycad4 (assembly GCF_034263275.1). NCBI lineage: Bacteria > Pseudomonadati > Bacteroidota > Sphingobacteriia > Sphingobacteriales > Sphingobacteriaceae > Mucilaginibacter > Mucilaginibacter sp. cycad4. The sequence goes on from NZ_CP139559.1 coordinate 441,356, forward strand.
ATATCTAAGTTATGGGCATAATTATTAATTTGGATGTAATGATGGCAAAGCGCAAAATGTCATTAAATGAGCTGAGCGACAGGGTAGGGATCACCATATCAAACCTTTCCATCCTGAAAACCGGAAAAGCAAAAGCCATCCGTTTTGAAACCCTCGAAGCAATATGTAAGGCCCTTGATTGCCAGCCGGGGGATATTTTGGAATGCAGGTGAAAGGTGAAAGGTGAAAGGTGAAAGGTGAAAGGTGAAAGGTGAAAGGTGAAAGGGATTATGTTAAATAGAGGGTTTATCTCAAATCTCACGTCCATATCTCAAATCTGTCGTCCGCGGGCCCGTTCTTATAATAAATTCCAATAATCCGGCAAATCGTATAAATCCAGGTTCAGACAAAAAAAAGCCGCCCTCAACAGGCGGCTCTTTCATTAAATATAAAAACTATTAGACACTTTTCTCTGATTTAACAACCACGTGGATGCTCATGGGTTGTTTATTCATCTCTTTTTGAATGCTGGCGCTGGTTGGAGCCGGATGGCTATTCAGGTGTGGGGCAATAACCAATGAAACTATCGACATTAATTTAATGAGGATATTCATAGATGGGCCTGAAGTATCTTTAAACGGATCACCTACGGTATCACCTGTTACTGATGCTTTGTGTGGTTCCGATTTTTTGTAGAAGATCTCGCCATTGATATCGCAGCCTTTCTCGAATGATTTTTTTGCATTGTCCCATGCACCACCTGCATTGCTCTGGAAAATTCCCATCAACACGCCCGATACGGTAACACCTGCCAGCAAGCCGCCTAACACTTCGGGGCCAAAGGCAAAACCGATGATGATAGGGGTGATCAATGCGATTAAACCAGGGGCAACCATTTCGCGGATAGATGCTTTGGTAGATATGGCTACGCATTTTTCGTATTCGGGTTTACCTTCATAGGTCATGATGCCTGGAATTTCGCGGAATTGGCGCCTAACTTCTTCTACCATGGCCATGGCTGCCCTGCCCACCGCAGCGATAGCTAAGGCAGAAAAAATGAACGGAATCATTCCGCCAACAAACAGGCCGGCCAGTACGTTAGCTTTATAAATATCAATATGTTCAATACCTGCAACACCCACAAAAGCCGCAAATAAGGCTAATGACGTTAACGCTGCCGAAGCAATAGCAAAACCTTTACCTGTAGCAGCTGTAGTGTTACCAACAGCATCCAGGTTATCGGTACGATGGCGTACTTCTTCGGGCAGGCGGCTCATTTCGGCAATACCACCGGCATTATCTGCAATTGGCCCGAAAGCGTCGATAGCCAGTTGCATAGCTGTAGTTGCCATCATACCGGCAGCAGCGATAGCAACACCGTATAAACCGGCAAAATAATATGAACCATAAATACCCGATGCCAAAACAAGGATAGGCAGCACAGTTGATTCCATACCTACCGATAGGCCGCCGATAATATTGGTAGCGTGACCGGTTGACGATTGCCTGATAATACTCAATACCGGGCGTTTACCCATGGCTGTGTAATATTCAGTAATAATCGACATTAAAGTGCCTACTACCAGACCAACCAATATCGATCCGAAAACACCATTTTTGGTGAAAGGTATTATTCCTGTTTTTACAACACCATTAACTTCGTCACGTACCATATGAAATTCGCCCGATGGCAACATCCATTGTACAACAAAATAGGTAGCTATAGCCGTTAATACAATTGAGGCCCAGTTGCCAATATTCAGAGCATTTTGTACGCTATCGGTTTCATTTTTAATTTTCACAAGAGATGCGCCAACAATGGAAAATATTAATCCTAAACCGGCAATCACCATTGGTAACAATACCGGGGCAATGCCACCGAAATTATCATGTGATACAATTTCCCGGCCCAGTACCATGGTAGCCAGCATGGTGGCTACATATGAGCCAAAAAGGTCTGCGCCCATACCGGCAACGTCACCTACGTTATCACCTACGTTATCAGCAATGGTGGCGGGGTTACGAACATCATCTTCAGGAATGCCGGCTTCAACTTTACCTACCAGGTCGGCGCCTACGTCGGCTGCTTTGGTGTAGATCCCGCCGCCAACACGGGCAAATAATGCTATAGATTCTGCACCTAATGAAAAACCTGCTAAAACATCAAGGGCTTTTGCCATGGCCTCGCCGTTAACGGTACTGCCCGCTACTTTAACAACATAAACCTGGTAAAAAACAATAAAAAGCGATCCTAAACCAATAATAGCCAAACCGGCAACACCCAAGCCCATTACTGTTCCGCCGGTAAATGAAACCTTTAATGCTTGTGCTAAACTGGTACGTGCGGCCTGTGTAGTGCGTACGTTAGCTTTGGTAGCGATGCGCATCCCCAGGTAACCTGCAAAGGCTGATAGAAATGCGCCTATCACAAATGATATGGCAATAACCGGACTTGAGCTGGCAACCGTTGTGCCCGACCAGGCCAGCAAAATACCGGCAACTACCACAAAACCGCCTAATATTTTCCATTCGGCACGTAAAAAGGCCATAGCGCCATCGGCAATATAGCCTGCAAGTGTGGCCATGTCACCGTCACCGGCGTTTTGTTTGGTAACCCAGGCGGCTTTAACGGCCATAACGAGGATCCCGATAAGTCCAAAAACAGGAATTAAATAAATTAAATAATTGTTCAGAAAATCCATATCACAAGTTTGGTTTAATAAGTAGTACTACTTGGTTTTAGCAGTGTTTAATAATTGGTGATTGCAAAATAGTAATTTTATTTATTTACTATAGTGATCGTTAATATTAAAGTTTTTTGAATAGTTTAGAGATTTAAACCCTAAAACATATATGGCGAAAAACTCATCGCAGCCCAAAATGAAACATGAGCTTAGCTTGCTGGACGGTACCATGCTGGTATCGGGCTCCATGATAGGCTCAGGTATTTTTATTGTTAGTGCAGATATTACCCGTAATGTTGGCTCTGCCGGCTGGCTGATAGCCATCTGGGTTATCACCGGTTTTATGACCCTCACTGCCGCCTTAAGCTATGGCGAATTAAGCGGCATGTTTCCCAAAGCCGGCGGGCAGTATGTGTATTTAAAGGAAGCTTATAATAAGCTCATCGCGTTTTTATACGGATGGAGTTTTTTTGCGGTGATCCAAACAGGCACCATTGCCGCCGTAGGGGTGGCTTTCAGCAAGTTTGCTGCTTATATATTTCGCCCTCTTAGCGAGGAGAACATTCTTTTTCAACTCGGTTTCTTAAAGATCAGCGCGGCACAGCTGATGTCAATTTTCATTATCGTACTACTTACCTACATCAATACCAAAGGGGTAAAAAGTGGTAAACTTATCCAAACCACATTCACGCTTACCAAGCTTTTAAGTTTGTTTGGTTTGATCATATTTGGTTTTGTTGCGCTAAAGCCCGAAATATGGCATGCCAACTGGAGTAACGCCTGGGATATTCATAACCTTAAAGCGGATAATACAACTGTTAGTCTTACCCTTGCTGCCGCCATGGGGGCTATTGCAGCTTCGATGGTAGGTTCGATATTCAGCAGTGATGCCTGGAACAGCGTGACTTTTATAGCCGGTGAAATGAAGAACCCTAAAAGGGATGTTGCCTTAAGTCTTGGTTTAGGGACTTTGATCGTTACCATCATTTATGTATCGGCCAACGTTGCTTACACTGGCGTACTGTCGATGCATGATATAGCCACTGCCGATAAAGATCGTGTTGCCGTAGCTGCATCGCATATCATATTTGGTAATCTCGGCACTTATATCATTGCTGTTATGATCATGATATCAACTTTTGGCTGCAATAACGGCTTGATACTTTCTGGAGCGAGGGTTTATTATACCATGGCAAAAGATGGGTTATTCTTTAAACAAACAGGTGAGTTAAATAAATTTGGCGTGCCAGAGTTTGGGTTATGGATCCAGGCAGCAGTAGCATCGGTACTTTGTTTAAGCGGCCGCTACGGCGATCTGTTAGATATGATCTCATTTGTGGTAGTGATTTTTTATGTGCTCACTATTTTTGGTATTTATATTCTACGGACTAAACAGCCAAATGCCGAGCGCCCTTATAAAGCACTGGGATACCCGGTTTTGCCTGCTATATACATAATAATGGGATTGATATTTTGCGTATTGTTGATCATTTACAAGCCCCAGTTTACCTGGCCGGGCTTAATTATTGTATTGATTGGCGTACCAATATATTATATTTCGCAGCGGAACGTTAAGAAACAGGATGAGGCACTTACTGGTAATTAGTTTTTTATTTATAGGTGGATATGTTACGGCGCAAACGCTTCAGCAAAGGATATCAAATGCTTTTAACCGTTTACAGGCCGATAGCCAGTGCAGCTATGCTTCAGTATCGTTAACTGTACTTGATGCCAAAACCGGGGAGCAGATATTTGGCGGTAACCCTAACATGGGTTTGGCTACCGCTTCAACGCTTAAAACCATTACCAGTATTACTGCATTTAATGTTTTAGGCCCCGATTTTCAATATCAAACACAATTAGGTTATTCCGGAGAGATTAGTGCCGACGGCATCCTGACCGGCGATATCATCATTAAAGGCGCCGGCGACCCAACCCTGGGCAGTTGGCGATATGAACAAACCAAAGAGGGCCATGTATTAGCCCTTATGGCCGATGCCCTGCAAAAAGCCGGTATCAAAAAAATTAACGGCCGTATTATTGGTGATGACAGCATCTTCGGTACGCAATCTATCCCCGAAGGCTGGATCTGGCAGGATATCGGCAACTATTACGGAGCAGGAACATCCGGGCTTTGCTGGCGCGAAAATCAGTTTGATATCAAGCTTCGTACCGGTGCGGTTGGTAACCCGGTTGGCGTATCCCGCACTGTTCCGCTGATGCCATACCTTGCATTTAAAAGCGAGTTGACAAATGGTTCTGCCGGATCAGGCGATAATGCCTATGCCTTTTTACCAGTTGGCAGTAAGGTAATATATCTGCGCGGCACCTACGCCATTGACCAGGACAAGAAAAGCATTTCGGCTGCCATCCCTGATGCCGCTTATGATGCTGCGTTACGGCTTAATGATACGCTGAGGAGCTTAGGTATCATTATCGGTAATGAGCCGGAATCAGCCGCTACTTTGAATGCTAAAAACCTGCCTTTACCTGCTATCTCAAAAAATCTGGCAACTATATCATCACCAACTTTAAGCAAAATAGTTTACTGGCTTAACCAGAAAAGTATCAACCTTTACGCTGAACAGTTACTTAAAACTATAGCCTGGAAACAGGGCCGCAAGCCTACAACCGCAAATGGGGTGGATGAGGTACAAAAGTTTTGGGCAGCCAAAGGGATAGATACGAGGAGTATGAATATTTACGATGGCAGCGGCCTTTCGCCCGGCGATAGGGTAACTACGTTAACGCTGGCCCGCATCCTGCAATCGGCAAAAAAAGAAAGCTGGTTTCCCGATTTTTATACAAGTTTGCCGGTTTATAATGATATGAAGATGAAAAGCGGTAGTATCAACAACGTGTTGTGCTATGCCGGTTATCAAACCAAAAACGGGCGTGAGCTTTGTTTTTCTATTATGATTAATAATTTCAGCGGACCGGGCCGGGGTATAAAGGAGAAAATGTTCAGGGTTTTGGATGAGTTGAAGTAATTGCCCCCCCCGGCCCTAAAGTGGGAGTTTTTATAGATTTTTATATCGGCTTTTATTCTATTGGTAAACACCTTAACTTTATTGGAACCGTAATATCGAACCGATAATGAAAAGTTATAAACTTATTTTCCTTGCAGCACTGTCATTTGCGGCCTGCAAAAGCAAAACCAGCCCGGCCGATGATGTCCAAACCATCAAATTTAAATTCACCGAACTTGGCCGCGAAACCCAGTTCAGGATCAGCTGCGATAAGTTTGATTATTACTTCCCCGAAGGGAAAGAAAAATATTTTGATAAAAAGCCGGGCATTGATAGTGTAATGCAGTTGCTAACCGGTATGAAGATGGTAAGTGAAGGCATCGAACCTGATGTGCGTGGGAAGATCTATATTACCCATACTACTAAAGCCGTTGATACCGTGTGCGTTGGCGTTAAAGCACTCAGTTACAAAGGCACAATTTATGAAACGCCACAGGAGTTGTTGGTGTTGATACAGAAATAGTTGCACCAGGGGTGCAAATGGTTCGTTGTAATCAAGCCATTGCTGAGAGAATGAGCAACGATCATCTAAAAATGACGGCGGTCAGTTCTTCATTTTGGCCAGCCGCTCGGGCGAGAGCACGGTGATCTGGCTTCCTTTTTTATCAATGAGGTTTTCATCTTTAAAATCGGTAAGGGTACGGCTTACGGTTTCGGTTGCTATGCCGGCCATGGCCGCAAGATCTTCGCGCGAAATTTTGAAGTCTCCACCCTGCTGTTTATGCAGGCGCATCAGAGTATCGGCCATCCTTTTCCGTACTGAGTTGTAGGCAAGCTGCAATAATTGTTCTTCCCGGTCGCGGATATGATTGGAGAGTAGTTTGATAAATTCGCGGGCAATATCAGGATATAAATTGAGGAGGTTATCCAGTTGGTCTTTCGGGATCAGGCACAGCTGGCTGTCCTCCATTGCAGTTGCAGTGTCTGTATAGGCCTCGTTCGAGAGCATGGCATTCACCCCCAGGTACTCTTCAGCTGCGTGTATGGCAGTCATCAGTTCACGGCCATCGTTTGCCAGCTTAACGGTTTTAACCCGGCCTTTTAGTATCAGGTACAAGCCATTCCCTTTATCACCATCGTAGTAAATTACCTGGTCTTTTTTAAACAGGCGTGCCTTTCGGTCGCTGATAATGCGCTTTAACTCGGCAAGGCCGTTGTTTTTTGATACGATGGAGCTTAAGCTCTCCAGCGACTGGCTATAAAAGCTTTGTTGTGCGGTTTTTTTTCGCAGCCTGCTTTCAATGGCATTCATCAGTTCAATATCGTCGAAAGGCTTGGTGAGGTAATCATCGGCCCCCATTTCCATGCCTTTGCGCTGGTCAATCCGTTCGGCCCTGGCGGTTAAAAATATAAAAGGAATAGCGGCTGTTTCGGGGTTTTTATTCAGCATAAATAAAACCCCATAGCCGTCAAGCTCGGGCATCATGATATCGCAAAGTATTACATCGGGCAGGTTTTTAATGGCCAGTTCAACGCCTTTTTTACCATTATCTGCCTCAAATACAGTATAACCGGCCAGCTCCAGTATTTCAACTACATTTTCGCGGATATCGTTATTATCTTCAATGATCAGGATCTTTTGGCTCATAAGGCTGGAAATAAAATGGTGAATAAAGTGCCTTCGTTTACGTTGCTCTGAAAATCAACCCGGCCGTTCATAAGGGCGGCATACCGGGCCACAATGTTAAGGCCCAAACCGGTGCCGGGGATATTACCTGTATTATGAGCCCTGAAAAATGCCTCGAATAAATGCTTTTGATCGCTTTCGGGAATGCCTATGCCGTTATCTTTTACAGTAATAGAACAGCCGGATGCATTTATTTCAGTACTAAATTCAATAAAGCTGTCCTCGCCCGAATATTTGATGGCGTTAGTGATGAGATTGATAATGCAGTTTTTAAGCAGGTTAATATCAAGATAAGCCATACTATCCGTACCTGTATGCTGATAAAGGATATTTTGATTTTGCTTGGCCATAATCTGCATTTCTTCGGTTATTTCCTCCGCCAGTTTAACCAGGTCAAACCTGGTATATGATGGTTCAACACGCCCCGCTTCCAGTTTTTCGAGCGAGAGAAAATCGTTCAGAATGGTGGTAAGGTTGCCAACGGCATTTTTGATTTTACCAACATGCTTGCTGATCTGCGGGCTGTGCAAAGGCTCGGCATATTTATCAATAAGTGAGGCTGATAACTGAACCGCGCTTAAAGGCGTACGAAACTCATGTGATGCCATGGATACAAAGCGGCTTTTCAATTGCCCCAGTTCTTTCTCTTTTTCGAGGGACTGACTCACTTCTTCTTTTGCTTTTTGCAGTTCAAGAACAGATTGTTTTAAGGAGAGGGTGCGCTCCTCTACCACTTCCTCCAGGTGTGATGCATATTCCTTTAGCTTGTCTTCTGCTTCCTTCTCACGGCTAAGGTCGTGTATAAAACCGGCATATATTTTACGGCCCGAAAAATTTACGTCGCTAACCCCAAGTCTGAACGGGAATTGAGTGCCGTCCCTGCGCAAGCCTGTTACTTCGCGGCCTATACCAATGATATGTGGCTTACCGGTAGTTTGATATCGATTGATATAATGATCATGCTCCTGCTTATAAGGCTGGGGCATTAATATCGACACGTTTTTGCCGATAACTTCGTTAGGCTCGTATTGAAAAAGTTTGCAGGCCGATGGGTTAATGGATTCTATGATCCCCCGTTCATCAATAGTAATAATGCCGTCGATAGCATTTTCAATAATGGCTTTTAATAAGGCAGCATTTTCCATAGATGAAGTTTGGGATATTTATCAGCTTTTACAAATATCAAAATTGACATGGATTATTTTGTCCTAAAGATGGTATATCTTAATTTAAATCAAAATTAGGCCTGTTTTGTAAGAGGAAAGTTACCGGTAGTTAACTTTGAGTTTATCTGCTTAGGCGTTATTTGCGCCTTGTTAAAAAACAGCTCAATGAAAAAACTCCTGCTACTAACAATGCTTGGATGGGGTGGTTTAAGCGCCTTTGCACAAGCCCCCGTCAAAAATACCCCGACAGATTATGTAAAGACTAAAAACTACGGACTGCTGACTTTATTTGAACAGGATGCCGAAGTAAGCGCTTTACTTAAAAATGATCCCGGACTGGCACAGCTTACACAAAAAAAACTAAGTGCCCTAAGTAGTTCCTTCACCGATTGTAAAGATGCATCATGTTTAACAGCTGCCGTAAAACTGACTGATGAAGATATCAAATCGGTAAGTGAGCGACTTATGGCTTTGTATAAGGCAGGTAACTCGCTTGATAAGCTGGTTAAATCAAAGCTGATCCCATCGGGGCAATACAGTTTGTATAAAAAACTATCGCCGGAGCAATTGCTTGTGAAGGCATGGGAGCAGGATGCTTGGAGTATCAACTATACTATTGGTGTTTATGCTGAAGGCAAAAAGCCTAACTATCCGCAAATAGATTCTATTAGCTATAATGTTAAAGCGAGGGCATATTATACGCTGATGTATGATGCCAGTGCTACGTTAATTGGTGATATTAAAGGAACAAAGCTGTTTTTTGAACCGGCTATGCAGGCAGCACTGCTTTATCTGCAGATCAACGAAAGGCAGGACCCTGCTAATTATGAGCCGATGGAGCTAAACGCAAACAAAGCTGCCGTAACCCGTATCAAAACCATTAAATGGGGCGGTTATCCTTATTCAAATATCCTCGTGCCCGGCGCTGGCCCTGATAATTTAACATCGCCGCTGAGCGGGGAGGGGATGCTGCGCTGCAGGCTGGCGGTACAGGAATATAAGGCGGGCAAAGCGCCGTTTATTATTGTATCAGGCGGTAAAGTGCATCCTTATAAAACAAAGTATAATGAAGCGGAAGAAATGAAGGTTTATTTAATGAAAACCCTTCACATTCCTGAAAATGTGATCATCATTGAACCGCATGCACGCCATACCACTACCAATATGCGTAACAGCGCAAGGCTTCTTTATAAATATGGCATCCCCGCCGATAAGCCCGGCATTGTGGTAACTGATAAATCACAAACCGATTTTATCATGAATATGGATACCCGCTGCCAAAAGGAACTGAACTATGTGCCTTACAAACTGGCTAAGCGCAATTCTGAAACCGAAGTTGAATATTACCCGGTTGAAGAAGCGAAACAAATTGATCCTGATGAACCACTTGACCCTCGTTAATAATTAACTCATGCAAAAACTTACTTTAACTATAGTAGCTGCTGTTTTAGGGATTGGCAGTATTACCACCGGGACAATTGATCATAAACTTGACCGCGCCATAACCATCGATTCTTTAGGCGCTTGCCAGGGGATTTCTTATCAAAACGGTCGTGTATTTTTATATGGTGACAGGGAGGTAGGGATGATCCGCGAATTTAAGCTGGATCATGACAGCCTGGTTTATCAGCATAAAGAATATAAGCTAACCCAAAACGGGCAGGATGTTATTAATCACCCAACCGGCATAGCTTATAATAATGATAAAGGGCCAACTTTTATAGGTAATTCCATTCGTTTGAATGCTGCAGGAAGCCAATGGAGAGCCGTGATTTATAATGTAAACTGGAAAGGCCTGCTTAAAACCGGAACGCTTGACGGTAACTTAATTAATACCATTGAGGATGATGCCTGCATCCAGGGCACGCGTCCGGAATATGTAAAATATAATAATAAGTGGTATGTAGCCACTGCCGATTATGGCGATCATGGCAACGAAGTACGCTTGTATGACCCCGAAAAGCTGGCCAAAGCTAAAAGCACTAAAGAGCCCGGCGTACTTTATAAAAAGTTTACATGTACGCCCTGGGTACAAAACCTGTATTGGAAGGCTGATAAAGGTGTTTTAGTGCTGATTCAGAATAAGCTTGAGGGCAGGCAATGGCGGTTTACCTATGTTGATCTTAAAAAATCAATAGAAGCCGGTAAGCAGGTGGTACTAAGCCAGGTTGATGGTATTGACAGGGGTGATGAACTGGAAGGGTTTTCATTGCTTGGCAGTGATGAAAAGGGGATAGCCGTAACCTCATCACGCAAAAATAACGTGAATTTTACCAGTACTTCCTGGTAGCAGGCTAAAGTAAAAATGCCTGCAAACAGGCAGGTGTTTTTTTATTTTTTGTTAATGTAAATTTAACACTAAGGTATCCTTTGGTTAAGATAGCAGGTTTAGCTTTGCTGTCATTATTACAATATTGATAACTTTATATTAATATTATTTAATGATAACGCAATAATAATTATTAAATTATTAATCTTTTGCTCACATCTTTAAAAATAATCGCCTATGTAACATTAACTTCAACTTAACATCGAGCTCGGCGATAAAACTAAGAACCGGTGAATGCGCTAACACTCACCTGGTCCGGGATAATTGTCAAATAACTCAAAAGCGGTCCAAGGCTTTAAGTCATTTCTTTCAACAATCAATTTTAAAAATATGAATAAAAAGATTAATCCAAATCTTTTGAGCAGGTTTTTTTTAATTCCTGTATTGTTTTTACTGGTTTTGCTAAAACCTTTTATCTCAAACGCTTCGGCAAAAAATATAGTATATGACGCCGCAAAGCAAATTACCGGTACTGTTACCGACGAAACTAACCTTCCTTTGCCCGGCGTATCGGTTCGGATTAAAGGTACTGATAAGGGTACTGCAACTAACACAAACGGTAAATATACTATCTCGGCCGAAGAAGGCGCCGTGCTTATTTTCAACTTTATTGGTTATGATCAGCAGGAAATAACAGTTGGCGGTTCATCAACCATTAACGTTAAAATGAAACCAAAAGCAAACATGCTTAACGAGGTTGTAGCCATCGGTTATCAGTCTATCCGTAAAAGCGATGTTACCGGTTCTATCGCCAGCGTAAAAGCCAGTGATCTGAACCTTTCTGCTCCTTCGCTTGGCCAGGCACTTGCCGGTAAAGTATCAGGTGTACAAGTATCGCAAACCAGCGGTGCACCATATACAAGCACTAAAATAAGGGTAAGGGGCGTTGGCTCATTCAACGCCAGCTCTGATCCCTTATATGTAATTGACGGTTACCCTGCCGGTAATGATATATTCATTAACCCTGATGATGTCGAAAGCATCGACATTTTGAAAGATGCTGCATCTGCCGCCATCTATGGTTCACGTGCATCGGGCGGTGTAGTATTGATTACTACCAAAAAAGGTAAAGAAGGTAAAGGCCGTTTTGAATATGATGTACAGACCGGCGTTGACCAGCTGGCACACAAAGTAAAATTACTTGATGCCGATCAGGCCGCTTTACTGGTAATAGATGGTCGTAATAATGCTTATCATGACCTTTGGGTTAATTCAGGCCATAGCTGGAACGATGCCATGTACTCTGATAACAACGCAACACGTGTTACTAATGTAGGTAATTCGGGTAGTGTGAGCATTCCCAATGGCTTATATGATTTTGCTTCACAAACCCCTATTAAACAAACAGTACATACCGATTGGCAGGATGAATTATACCGCAACACGTTTTTCCAGAAACACACTTTGTCGTTCTCAGGAGCTTCTAATGGTATTCGTTATTATGTAAGCGGTGCGTATCAAAACCAACCGGGTATTATTCAATCAACCGGTCAGCAGCGTGTTAACTTTCGTACAAATATTGATGGCGATGTCAGCAAACGTATCCATATCGGTGCAAACATAGCCTATACTCAAAATACCAACCAGGAAACACAGGAAGGCCGCTTTGACCATAGCCCAATCCTTGGCGCCTTGATTTATATGCCTTACCTGCCTGCTTATAATGCTGATGGTTCTTTACAAACAAACGTTGAAGCCGCCGGTTCATCTCAGTACGGCTATCAGAGTATCGAAAATCCTGTAGCACTTGCCGAGCGTATTAAAATTAATAGAAAAGGTTACCGTAGTACTTATAATGCCAACGTAACATATAATATATTGCCGGGTTTCAATTTTAAAACCAATCTTGGTACACAAACCTATACCGAAAAATACGATTACTACTATCCAACCACAATAAGCAGCGGTGCGTTCCCTCCGGGATCTCAGCAGTCAATACTTGCAGCCAATGCACAGGCTTCAAACCTTATTAACGTTGACAGATTGGCGGAGTTTACCTTAAACTATACCAAACAATTTGGCAAACATCACTTTGATGCGTTAGCCGGTTATACAGCACAAAAAACAACCAGCGATTACATCAGCGTAAAGGCAAATGGTTTTCAGAGTGATTATGTGCCCGAAATTTCAGGCAAAGGTGCCGATGCGGCCTTCTTTAGCTTAAACTCAGCTGCTAAAAGTACTTATACTTTACTGTCGTACCTTGGTCGTGCAAACTACAACTATGCCGGTAAGTATTTTTTAACTGCATCATTCCGTGCCGATGGTTCATCTCGCTTTGGTTTAACAAACAGGTATGGTTACTTCCCTTCAGTAGCAGCAGGCTGGAATCTTTCTGACGAATCTTTCTACCACAATTTTCTTGGTGATCAGTCAACGGTTAAGATCCGCGCAAGCTGGGGTAAAAGCGGTAACTTCAATATCCCTAATTACGCTATCTCGCAAACACTGGCCAGCCCGGTTGGTGCTGTGTTAAATGGCAGTATAGCTACCGGAACATATCCAGGCGGTTTAAAAGATCCGAAATTAAGCTGGGAAACCACATCGCAATATAACCTTGGTGCCGATATCGGTTTATTTAACGGCCGTTTACAGGTTATTGCCAACTATTATTTAAGTTACTCGTACAATCTGTTGTATAATCAGCCTATTTCGGCAATATCTGGCAGTACTACTATCTTAACTAACCTGCGCGACTCAAAAATTCGTAACACGGGTTTTGATTTGCAGTTAGATGGTAAAATCATTAATACCAAAGATTTCACTTTAGGTGCAAGCGGTAACATTTCATTAAACCGCAACAAAGTAGTTAAACTGCCTGCCCAAAATACCCTCATCATCAACGGTGCCGAGCGTTCATACCTTACCAGCATAACTACTCAGGGCCAGCCTATTGGTATGTTCTACGGTTTCCAGGTTGGTGGCGTGATCAATGCATCTAATTTTGGTAAAACCGCTCCATCAGCTTCTCAAACCAATCCTGCCAAAATAGGCGATCTTTGGTTTGTTGATACCAATAAAGATGGCGTTGTAAACGATGCTGATAAAACTATCATCGGTTCGCCATATGCTAAATTTACTTACGGCTTCGCCCTTAACAGTACTTACAAACGTTTTGACTTCGGTGCTTCATTCAATGGCTCATACGGTAACAAGATCCTTGATGGCCAGGATTACTACCTGTACAACATGGAAGGATCTGGTAATCAATACGCCGACGTGGCTCAGCGTTACCGCAATGATGCCAATCCTGGTAATGGTTTGGTTTATCGTGCCTCACGTGCCGGCACACAAAGTAACAGTACCCGTTTATCAACTTTTTACCTGCAAAGCGGCTCATATCTGCGTTGTACCAACCTTACTTTAGGTTATACTTTGCCTAACTTCTTACAACAAACTTTAGGCCTGAGCAAAGCACGCGTTTTTGCCAGTGTTGTAAACGCATTTACCATCACCAAGTACAAAGGCTATAACCCTGATGTTGACTATAATTATTCAGGTGCTGCTTCAAACAACACTCAGCCTGCCAATCTTGCTCCGGGCATCGATTATGGTACCTACCCGCTGGTTAGGTCATACAACTTAGGTGTTAATGTTACTTTTTAATGAATTTTTTAAAGAGATATAGAGATGAATAAAAAATTTGTAGCCATAGCCTGCCTTGCAGCTGTTGTGGCGATAAGCCCGTCTTGTAAAAAAGACTTTTTAAATCAGAGTGACCCCAATGCTATAACTGTTGATGCAAGCTATAAAACTCCTAATGATGTGTTGTTAGCTGTAAACGGTATCTATCAATCGTTACGCAGTAGCAATAATGTAGGTGAAAGCAGCGATCTGTGGACAGATCAACGTTCTGACGATACAGGAACTCAGGATAACCAATCAAACTCAGGGGAACCTTTTCAGTTTGGTAACTTTTCAATACTTCCAAGTAATACTTACCTGAAATCTCACTGGGTATCATTATATGGTACTGTTACCAGGGCAAACGTGGTATTATCACATATTGATGCTGTGCCGTTCCCGGATAACAGTGTAAAACAGCAGTACATTGCCGAAGCTAAGTTTTTACGTGCGTTTACTTATTTTGAGTTAGTGCGTCTTTGGGGAGATGTACCATTGGTTACCAAGCAATTGGGGTATTCTGATTTGCCTGCAGCTACTTTTCGCGAAAAGCAAGCCGTTGTTTATCAGCAAATAGTAGCCGATTTGATGGATGTTATCAATAACAGCCCGCTTCCAAACCTTCAGGCTTCAACCGGCAGAGCTTCTAAAGCTGCTGCTAACTTTTTGCTGGGCCAGGTATATCTTACTATGGCAACCACTCAGGATCAGGCCAATCGTACTACTAATCTCACTAACGCCAAAACATACTTAACCAATGTTTATAACATGCGTACTTTTGGTGAGCTTAAGAGTGTTCCTTATACCGATGTTTTTGATGTTGCTAAAAAAACAACCTGTCCTGAACTCATTTTCCAAATAGTAAATATTCAGGGTGATATTAATTACAGTTCATCAATAGCAGCTAACTTTCAGGCAAAAGGCGATACGCTTAATAGTAAGAAAAAATCGACAGGCGCGGGCTATAACGTTACTCATGATTTGATTAATGAGTATGAAACAGGCGATCCGCGTATGACCTTCTCCGTGAAATTTGCAAATGATCCTACTGTAAAAGACTGGTTTGTAACCAAATTTAGGGATATAAGTAATGCCGCCGGTATAAATGGCTACGGTGGTAACGACTGGATCCTGATGCGTTATGCTGATGTGATACTTTCATTGGCCGAAGTTGATAATTATCTTGGCGATCAGGCTACTGCTATAAGCTTGCTTGACCAGGTGCGTACACGTGCAGGTATGCCAACTTATGCGGTATCAATGACAAACAGTGACTATGCTACCAAATACCCGACATTAAAACTGGCTATTTTACACGAGCGCCGCGTTGAGCTTGCCTTTGAGCACCACCGCTGGTATGATCTGTTGCGCACTTTTAACGATGCCGAATTAGTTGCTTACTTCAAGGCCAAAAAGCAAACTGATTTCGGTTTGGCTTCGCTGGCGAACTTTACTACTAAAGATCGTTATTATCCTATTCCATTTGATGAGTACAAGCTTGACCCTGTTAAGATGTACCAAAACCCAGGTTATTAATACCTGTGTTGCATAGAAAGAAGCCGCCTCATAAGTGAAGTATGAGGCGGCTTCTTTTTTGTCATCTGTTAATGAAATTTATCAAATTCAAATAACCTTTTTGTTAGGTATTAATTCATTTCGCCTTTCGGAACTATAAAGTATTGATATGCTGCAAGCTTTTGTTTGAGTTTTGTAAGAACTCATTTACCTGAAGCAAATAATGGTATAGTTATCATTAAGTTTGTGTTGTTCCATCAAAGCAAAATGAAAACTGTAACAGTAGAAGATTTCTATAAAGACGCCGCCGAGCGTACCAATAGCACAGTAAGGGACCTGCTTCCGGCTGATATCAACAAACAGATAGGGCATTTTAATGTATTCAACCTTAGCGACATCATTGCTAAAATAAAGAAGGATCCTACCCACGTGCCTTACAATCGCAGGTTATATTATAAGATAAACCTGGTGAGGGGCCGGAATATTGCTGAGTATGCAGATAAGGTTATCAATATTGAAAAGAATGCATTGGTGTTTGGTTCGCCTAAAATCCCTTATAGCTGGAAGCCGCAGGACATGGATCAATCCGGGTATTTCTGCATTTTTACCGATGAGTTTATGGTACAATCGAAAAGCGGTGTGGTGTTAGATGTGTTACCGGTTTTTAGTCCCGGAGGTTGCCCGGTGTTTATGCTTACAGATGAACAGGCCGATGAGATCACCCTCATTTTTAAAAAGATGCAACAGGAAATAGCATCTGATTACCTGTACAAGTATGACCTGATCAGGAACTATTTGCTGGAGCTAATTCACTATGGTCAGAAACTGCAGCCCCTTACCAATTACAGTAATAATCATAATGCATCCGCAAGGGTATCATCCCTGTTTATTGAATTGCTGGAGAGGCAGTTTCCAATAGCGTCGCCCGATCAAAGGGTTATCCTGCGTACAGCTAAAGACTATGCCGACAGGCTTGCTGTTCATAGTAATCACCTTAATAAGGTATTAAAAGAAAGTACAGGCAAAACTACAACCGAGCATATAACGGGCAGGCTCATCCAGGAAGCCCGCATCCTGCTTAAACAAACCGATTGGAACATATCAGAGATAGCATATAGCCTGGGCTTTGAACAGCTATCGCATTTTTCCAGCTTCTTCAAAAAGCAAACATCATTATCGCCGGTTGAGGTAAGGAATTTGGCGGGGTGAGGGTTGAGTTGCCGATAATTATTAGAATGTTAAAAATGATTGTCGTTATCGTAATGATTACTTGAATTTTGTAAATTTGGTATTATGATAAGAACAATATTAAAATCCAACAAAAAAAGTCTTACGCTTGAGTTGCCGGATGATCTGGTTGGGAAGATGATTGAAATTATCGCATTTTCGGTTGATGAAACTGAATCAATTGAAAAAGAAACTAAGTCCAAAGACTTAAGGGTTGACCTTTTGAAAGACAGACTAAAGAACTTTTCTTTCAATAGTGGTGGGTATAAGTTTGATAGGGATGATGCTAATAATTATGAGTAATATCGCTATTGATACTAATGTTCTGCTTTATGCCTTAGATGATTTTTATCCAGAAAAGCAGGCGGAAGCCATTCAGATAATTGCCGATAGTCCTTTTTTTTGTTCTCAGAACCTAAGCGAGTTTATTAACGTTTGCCTGCGGAGATGGAAATTTCCAAAGCATAAAGTAGCTGATCTTATAAAAACATATTTGCAGCAATGTGTTTATGTTCCGGTAAATGAACCTATGATGTTGCGTGCGTTGAAGATTATGAATAAATATGATTTTCAGATGTTTGATTCAATAATTTTGGCATCAGCATTGGAGTCAGATTGTTCAATATTATATTCCGAAGATATGAATGATGGTCAAATCATAGACTCACAACTGAAAATTATAAATCCATTTAAAGGGTTAAATTAGATTTTCATTTTAATTTGAAAACATCCGCCTCTACAAATCATCATCCTGCGTTAAAAGGAAAAGCTTATCGTGATTGGTGATATTGATCTTTTTGCCGTTGGTGCTGATTAGTTTTTCCTGTATCAATTCATTAACTACCCTGAAAACGGTTTCGTAAGTGGCGCCGGCGTATGAGGCGAGGTCCTGCCGGGTAAGTTCTACATCAATATGGCCTTCCGGGTTTGTGCCAAACTGATTCTTGAGGCTTATGAGTGCCTGGGCAACACGGCCCTTTACCGGCATATGCGCAAGATTACGCATTTTGCGTTCGGCTTCCTGCAGTTCGTCCGCAAAAAATAACATTAGCTGGTAGGTAAACTGAGGGTTTACTTTTAAAGTGGCCTCAAAAAACTCCATATCAATGTAGCATATAATGCCTGCTTCCAAAGCTGTTGCCGAAATAGGGTAGTGGGTAGCATGTTTACCCAGTACACGGTGGCCAAAAATAGCGCCCTTATTGGCAAAACGAATAATAAGCTCTTTATCCGGCCCCCATTTTTTATGAACTTTCACATTGCCTTCATAAACAAAGTAAATTCCTTTCACCGGGTCGCCTTCACTGAAAATAACCTGTCCTTTTTTTACATTAAAGTTTTTTTTGTTGGCTGCAATTGCCGGCAGCCACTCTTTTATACAGCCTTTACATAAAAGACAGGTTTGATTATCACACTGGATATTTCTTTTCATTCAAATATTTATCAATCAGTCCGCGTTTTGTTGTAAAAATATCAATGAAAATTGTATTTTTTATCAAAGTGGCGAATTTTAATTGATGTATTTTTATTTATTGTTGGTTTTGACGGTTTTAAACCTGATAAAAAATGTTTTTATTGAATAAAAAAAACAGATTGATTGTTTTTGTGGTCTCTCGTATGGGTGTATTTCGTGTGTTTATTTAAAAATGGAGTTTTATTTTAAAAAATAGTATAACAAATGGTATCACTAATTTAAAAAAGTATCAGATTATTCCGTTTTTTACAGCAAACATTACCAGCCCGGCGGTATTACGTACGCCTACCTTATCTATCAGGCGCTGCCTGATCCCTTCAACCGAACGCGGACTAAGGAAAAGCTGCTTACCCATTTCGTTGGCTGTTTTTTCGGCGCAAATCAGTTTCAGTACGTCCTGCTCCCGTTCGGTAAGTTCAACGCCCTCTTTAAAGGATGGTTTGATGTTGCCTTTTATCACCAGTTTTTTTAACAGTGCGTTGCTTACAATACTGTTAAAGTAATAGCCTGTTTCGTGTACCGAATATATCGCTTTCCTAATCTCTTCTGCCTCGGCATTTTTTAGCAGGTATCCGTTAGCGCCAATCTCCATTAAATGGATCACGAACTTTTCGTCATCGTACATGGTCACTACTAAGATCTTTATATCCGGATAGGTCTTTTTGATGAGTTTGGTAGCTTCCATACCATCCATAACAGGCATTTTGAGGTCCATGATAATTACATCAGGCATGTTGGTTTCAATACCCTTTATTAAGTCTTCACCGTCTGCTGCCTCAAGTATTACTTCCAGGTTTTCATCCTGGGTAAGGCCAATCTTCAGGCCATCCCTGTATATGGTGTAGTCATCGGCTATGGCAATTTTTATAGGTTTCATCGCCTTGTTTTTGAAGTGTTATAATGGTTAAATAGTAATTGTTCGGGGGATGCTGATATTAATGTAGTATCCCCCGGGGTTGTGATTGAATGATACTTCGCCTTTTAACAAAATGATGCGGGTTTGGATGGCCTTCAGGCCAAGGCCCTGCTTATTAAACTTTAGTTCTTCATATTGTACATGGCTTAACCCTTTTCCATTATGAAAAATACTGATGTTCAAAGCATCCTGGTTATAAACTGATGTGATGTGTATTTTTTTAGGCCTGGCGTGTTTAAGTATATTGTTCATTAACTCCTGCACCATGCGGTATATGCTTATATCATTTTCATTGGCCTGGCTTGTGTATGAATCGTCAAGATCGGTAGTAATAAATATGAGATCATTGTTTGCTATTTTTTCGGTAAAATGCCGGATAGCTTCATTTAACCCAAACTCTTTCAGGATACTTGAATGCAGGTTGTGCGAAATTCCGCGTACCTGTTTAATAGCCATATCAAGCAATTCCTGCCCTTTTTCATACCTTGGCTCGTTGTTTTTATCAATAACGTTAATCTTTACTCCTTGTAAATGCAGTTTTGATGCCGATAAAATGGCGCCCACCTCATCATGCAGCTCTTCGGCAATGCGGTGGCGTTCTGTTTCCTCGCTGCGTACAGCGGCTTCGATCAGCTGGTTTTGCTGGGTTTGATGCAGCTTTTGTATTTTTTGCTGATACTGGTATTTTTTACGCTGAAAAAATATAAAAATGAGCAATATACTGGCGAATAAAGAAAGCATAACCGCAATACCCATAAAGAGCAGAAGTCTGATATCGTCATTCGTTTGTTTCATATAACCCTTTCGCTATAAATACACATAAAATGGTATAGGTGAAATTGTGGATGTTCCACAAGCTTATGGCAAAGTTGTGCAGGCGCAGGGTGAGTTCATTGTACAGCAGAAAAATGAAAAAGTTTACCGTGTAATAAATGCCCAGGCCGGTTACTATCCAAAAGTCGGGCTGTTTTTTACCCGGTTCTTCATCGTCGGTTATTTTAAACAGGTAATACTGCATACAATAAAACATCATAATTACTGCCTCAAATGATAGTAATCTGCTACTCAATTGCCCGTAATCAAAAAAGTTTTGGTAAAAACTGAAATTGATAAGCACAAACCCTAAAAAAATATATGGTGCAATTCTTTTTGTTCGCGACAGAAACTGTTGGTTTAGCTTTATAAAAAACGAGCTGAACAATAGCACCCTGATTATAGAATGTATGTTATACAGGTAATTATTGGTATTATATGGGTGCGGTAAAATTGTTTTAAGCTTCCATATAGCGTCAATAGTTACATTAATTGCCAACGCAGTCCATAAATATATAACAACAGGTTTGTTAAAAGCAGGCTGTTTTTTCTTTAAACAAGAAATGGCCAGGGGAATGAGCAGCGCCCAAACCTCCGACCAGTCAGATATGCCTTTAATTAGCTGTTCCACTTTGCAACAGTTTTTTTAACGCTATTACATTTTTGCCGGAGGTGATGGATTTGAATCAACATCCCCGGTGTCTGAGTCGCGGTAATCAATAGATGCGCCGTTTTTTATGAGGCTGATGGCGTATACAAGGTGTTGGTTGGAGGCCATGATCTTAGGTGTAAAAACCAGGAAGTCATAATCACGTTTTTTTCCGCTATCGGTTGAGATAATCGCTATAATAGCTTTTTTGGTGAGGTACGTATTGCCTAAAACCACGGGGCCGGTTAAGTTAACAAGCGTATCTTTTGTAATAGCCAGCGTGTCGGGGTGCACCGGGTTAAGATAGCCTCCTGCTGTATCAAGAATATATGATACAAGCTGGTATGGTTTTTTAACATCATCAACCTGGGGGCTGTAAAACTGAAAAACAAAATTGTCGGTTTTAGCCGAGTCGAGCCAATGGTTAACCTGGGTAGCGGTGTACTTTACCTGCGCGAATTGAGTAGCCTGCCTGCATGATGTCATGGCAAAAAACAAGCAAATGGTAATCGCCAAAGCAATTGGTTTGAATAAGTTAAGAGGTCGTTTTTTCATGATATAATAGGTTTAATATGCAGGTAATATAGTTGTATTATTTGTATTTTATGTTGATAATAATAAATTATATAAGTGAGAAATTATTTATACTACTGTGAAAAAATTTCTCACTAATTATTTATTGTTCGCTTTGTTTTCTGCTGGTTTTCCTATATCGCAAAGTTAATAGGTGTGAAATAGTGTGAAAGGGTGTTTTTATGGTTTGCATACGTATAAATACTTATTTTTTTTATTCGGTATTTTTTCTCTAATAAGCCTGTTTAAATAAGCGGAGGTTTGTATTGTGATAAGCGAAGAAGAAAAACCGGTAAGAAGCGCTTCGGTCTTTTCCGCTCTGATCAAAGGAGCTAACCCGAAAATCCTTTAAAGAGTAGGGACATTTATTTATCCTAATAACCCTTTTAGTCATGGCAATTAACAGCGAATTTCTCTCCACCTCGCAGGAGATCATCAACATCCAGGTAGTTATCGACACCGATGCAATCACTACCGATTATCCAAGCCCAAGCCAGGATCCTAATGCTCCCACAGGCTTGCCTCATAGCTATATGTATATGGTTGCTACCCGCGGTAATACCATTACCGGTTCGGGCGGGGCCGACCTTAACATCAAAGCTGATGTAGGCGATGTTATACGCTGGTATGCGGTATCAGAGTATGGTAACTTTGATTCGGCCGTAGTTATTTACAAATTAGCATGGTATGCACAAGATGTAGTATTTGATGGCGAAACTTTCAATGTATACAACCGCACAGGTATTTTGCCAACTAATGGCACTGCACTTCCTGTTGGGTTCTCAGATCAAAATTTTTGGTTTAACCAGGCTACTGTAATTAACAAAGGTACCGAACAATACAACGTTCAGTTTGCACTTTATGTACGCCAGAGAGGCGTTAATGACCCGGTATTATTTGGTTACTATTACTGGGACCCAACCGTTACCGTACAAAGCTAATTCAGCTTAAACCCGAATTAAAAGAACAGGCACAGGCCCGGTTTATCATCATATGATACCGGGTTTGTGCCTGTTTTTATTAAAAGCTTTGTTTATTTTGTTTTACCTCCACCCCCTTTACTGTCATCTCCGTCGGGTTGGTCGGTTGGTTTTTCATTTCCCACGGTAGTTGAATCATGTTGCTCAGTTGGCTGGTCTTTGGTTGGCTCGGTGGCTTTTAACCCGGCATAGGTGCCTGCGCTTATGCCCATCATCAGCAAAATGTTGTTATCAAAATCGGGAAGCAGGTTTGATGATATGGTTTTTTGTATAAAGATCAGCCCGAACAAGATATTGAACAACACATTTTGAAGGCGCTGGATATTGATGCTGCTCCTGTCGGATAGGATATCGTGAAAAAAGCCTTCACTATGCGCTTTGGGATCAATTTCGGTTTTGGTTTTTTGGTCGTTTTCGATAACCTTGCCCGTAGCCATAGTTGCAGCGCTAATGCCCAGGATAGCGAGCAGCGAACCCGGGATATCAGGAAGGGCTCCTGTTTCATTACATATGTACAGATAAGTGACGCAAAAAATTACCGTCCAATACAGGAGTTGCGTACGGCTCAGGCTGTAGTATAAATTGCTGTCATCTTTTAAGATATTGTTTTTTAAACCCATTGCCAGGAAACCTGCCATTATAACTGCCATTACCCATACCCAAACCCTGCTTATTTTTTGTTTAACCTCAAGCTGTGTTTTTATTAAGCCTTTGGTTATGTACCCGCCAGAGTATCCTACTGAAAAATATACC
Source organism: Mucilaginibacter sp. cycad4 (assembly GCF_034263275.1). Taxonomy (NCBI): domain Bacteria; kingdom Pseudomonadati; phylum Bacteroidota; class Sphingobacteriia; order Sphingobacteriales; family Sphingobacteriaceae; genus Mucilaginibacter; species Mucilaginibacter sp. cycad4. Next base: position 464,694 of record NZ_CP139559.1, read on the forward strand.
GGGATGCGGGCCTTATCAAGAGATTTGCTGGCTAAAAACTGCACGGCCAGGTTCTGTACCGATTCATCTATTTTAAAATATACTATCTTTTCATAATCGTTGCTACTCCAAAAAGCAGTTTCTCCTACTTTGATGTCATCAACGTACAAGGTTTTGAACGAATCTATAGGGAGCGTAGTTTTGAGCCTGATAGCGATGATTTCATTGAGCCTGGCCGAATCCTTTCGTCCGCTTAGGTTGTAAATATTTAATATAGAATCGGGAAGGAATTTTGCTTTAGCTACTGAATCTTTTTTACCTATAGTGTTTTTTGCACTATCGGGGTTTGCAGGCTGCGCATGAACTGCTGCAGAGCAGCTAAGAAAAATAAATGCAGCCGCCAATAATTTAAAAACTTGGTTTTTCAAACAGGGGTTCAGTAACAGCCACGAAGCTGTTACAGCTAAGAATAACGGAAAGGCCATCGGTTTAATGATTGTTGCCTACTCTTTGATCCCTTTTTCGGCACACAGGTATTACTGGTAATCAAATTTAAATTAATTAATGAACAAAATGAATACCCGATATCAGGTATTTTAATTTTTAATTAATTGGTAGTAAGTGGATTGCGGCGCCGTAAACAGGGTTTTAATTGATAGTAATTTTTAATGTAAAATCCCTGTTATTGTATAAAATAGGCAACAAAAGGTTAATATATCATTATACTGAGCCCTTGCCGCAGAAGTATTTTTAGCCATGCAAATATCTTATTGCATATTACCGGTTAACCCATTATCCTGATGAGATCTAAATTTACCTTCACGACGATTATTACTGCCTGCTGTTTATTGCCCTGCTTTTTGTATGCACAGGTTAAGCCTGCTGTTAATTTAATGAAGCTTAACGCGCAGGAATATCTTGAATATAAGGGTGTAAACGTGATGCTTGCCCATGATTTTTATCCCGAAGGACATCAGGGTGGGGTAGGCATTATCCAAAACGGGCAGCGTGTAGCTACCAATGGCGATATCAGGCTGGAACCTACGCCGGGGCAATGGTCGCCTATTCCCAAAGTGGGTAAGCGGGTAGTTAATAAAACTACCGGCGAGGTAAGCGTACGCATGGAGTTCCCCAATCCGGATATGAACCGCCATGGTTTCAATCCCATCATTTACCCGGATCTGAATTTTGCTTATAATATCCGGGTAATCCCGGCAGGTAAAGCATTCAGGATCATTGTTGATTTGGACAAACCCCTGCCGGATAATTGGATTGGTAAAGTAGGTTTTAACCTGGAGTTATTTCCGGGGATCCTGTTTGGCAAATCCTATTATATGGATAAGCAGTTTGGCATCTTTCCACAGCAGGCCGATGGACAAACTTATATCGACAAAGAAGGCGAAATCCAGGTTATGCCTATGGCCGAAGGCAGAAAGCTCACTATAGTACCTGAAACCGATTTGCAGCGCATGACCATTGAAAACCTTTCGGGAGGTAACCTGCAATTGCTGGATGGCCGGGCTAAGCATAACAATGGCTGGTTTGTGGTACGTTCATTAGTGGCGAAAGGTGCGTCAAAAAATGCTATAGAATGGCTGGTAACACCAAATGCTGTCGACGGCTGGCAATCGCAGCCTGTGGTACAGGTATCACAAGTGGGCTATCATCCTGCGCAGCAAAAGATAGCTGTAATTGAGCTGGATAGGAATGACAAAAAAGTATTGCCGGTTTCGCTGCTGAGGGTAGATGAAAACGGCGGTTTGGTAGCCGTTCTAAAAGCTACGCCTAATAACTGGGGCGATTTTTTGAGATACCATTATCTGCAATTTGATTTTTCAAAGATCATCAAACCGGGCATGTATGTGGTGAAATATGGTAGCTATCAAACCGAGCCATTCCAGATCAGTACTGACGTATTTAAAAATGATGTATGGCAGCCAACGCTTTCATACTTTTTGCCAATACAGATGTGCCACATGCGTGTTAACGAAAAATACCGCGTATGGCATGGTTTATGCCATATGGATGATGCAAGGATGGCGCCAATAGATTCCAATCATTTTGATGGGTATATCCAGGGGCATAGTACGCTCAACAAATATAAACCGGGCGATAACGTACCATTTCTCGACCGTGGCGCATGGCATGATGCCGGTGATTTTGATCTGCGGGTTGAATCACAGGCAGAAACGGTTCATGGGCTTACCTTAGCATACGAGGCTTTTGACGTAAAGTATGATAATACCACTATCGACCAAAAGAACCACATTGTAGAAATCCACCAACCCGATGGTAAACCGGATATGCTGCAACAGATTGAGCACGGTTTGCTGGCTATAACCGGCGGCTACCAGGCAATGGGGCGTTTTTACCGCGGAGTTATTGAGCCAACCATCAGGCAGTACACCATTTTAGGTGATGCCGCTAATATCACCGATAACAAACCTTTTGTAACCAACGCTTCAAATACCGACCCTGTATTGAAAACTCCTGCCGCAGCTGATGACCGCTGGGTATTTACTGAGGACAATCCCGGCCGCTCATTAGAAACAGCCGCCGCACTGGCCGCTGCCAGTCGTGTAATGAAGGGCTATAATGACACGCTTGCTACACAATGCCTGCAAATAGCACAGGAGGTTTGGAAAAATACGCCAGATCAGAATTTGCGCCACCGCGTAGCTTTAGCCGTTGAGTTATTTATTACTACAAAAGATAAAACCTATGCCGATTACCTGGTAAACAATACTGATGCAATAGCCAACAGTATTGATAACACCGGCTGGTTGGTTGGCCGCACCATGGGATTGATCAATGATGCAAATTATCATGATAAAATAACCGAAGCTGTAAAGAAGCTCTACGCTCAAATTCAGCAGCAGGGAACCAAAACCCCTTATGGTGTTCCGTACGAACCTAATATTTGGGGAGCGGGCTGGGGGATCCAGAATTTTGGGTATAAACAATACTTTTTATACTCCGGTTTCCCATCTGTTTTTAGCGATACCTATATACTGCATGCCATTGATTTTGTGCTGGGCTGTCATCCGGGGGCTAACACAGCTTCATTTGTATCGGGAGTGGGCGCAAAGTCAATGACCACCGCTTACGGCTTTAACCGGGCCGACCGCTCATATATTCCCGGTGGCATCACATCCGGCACGGCGCTTATCCGTCCAGATTTTCCCGAACTGCTTAACTGGCCTTACCTATGGCAACAGGGCGAGTACGTTTTAGGCGGGGGCACTACCGATTACCTGTTTTTAGTTTTAGCAGCCGATCACGTTTTAAATAAAAAGTAAGCTTATGAAATTGAAGATCACGTTGCTTTCGGCTTTAATCGGTACCGCGTCGGTTGTATTTGCTCAAAATAATCAGGGCGAAAAGCAAAAGATAGCCCATGAAATGCAAAGATCGATGGTTGATGAACTGCTTAAACCCTGGTACCCCGCCGCTATTGATACTGCCGATGGTGGCTTTTTAAGCGCGTTTACATATGATTTTAAGCCAACGGGAAACCAGGATAAGATGCTGGTAACCCAGGCCCGGCATGTTTGGAGCAACAGCAAAGCTGCAGAGCTTTTCCCCGGTAAAAAATATTACATAGAAGGGGCTCGCCATGGGTATGAGTTTTTGCGGGATAGATTGTGGGATAAACAGTACGGAGGCTTTTACATTTTTACCGATAAACAGGGCAATCCTAAACAGGGTGGCTTTGCACCTAAGGAAGCTTATGGCAACTCTTTTGCTATTTACGCGCTTGCTGCATATTACCAGGCTTCGGGGGATAGCAGCGCGTTAAACCTGGCTAAGCAAGGTTTTTGGTGGCTGGAGAAACACGCCCACGACCCGGTTTATAAAGGTTACTACCAGCACATGCAGCGCGATGGTACGCCCGTTGTAAGAGATGCAAGCATAAAATCAACTGCCGAAACGGGCTATAAAGATCAAAACTCATCCATCCACCTGCTGGAGGCATTTACTGAATTGTATGGCGTATGGCCTGATAAACTGCTCAAAGCGCGTTTGGAGGAAATGCTGCTGCTGGTGCGCGATAAGATTACCAATGACAAGGGTAACCTCATCCTGTTTTTTCAACCCGACTGGACACCGGTTTCCTACCGCGATTCGAGCCTTGCAGTTTATAAGCAGCATCATAGCCTTGATCATATCTCGTACGGACACAATGTGGAAACGGCTTACCTGATGCTTGAAGCCTCACATGCTTTAGGCTGGGAGGATGATATCAAAACCTTACAGATAGGTAAGAAAATGGTCGACGATGCATTGGATAACGGGTGGGATAACAAGGTTGGCGGCTTTTATGACGAAGGTTATTACTTTAAAGATAAGCCCGGACTTACCATTACCGAGGATACCAAAAACTGGTGGGCACAGGCCGAAGGGCTCAACACCCTGTTCATCATGGCGGCCAAATATCCACAGGATAAGCATCAGTATTTTGATAAGTTTAAAATCTTGTGGCAATACACCCAAAACTACCTCATTGACCATGAGCACGGCGACTGGTACCAGGGGGGCATAGATAAGCAACCTCAATATAAAACAGCCCTCAAAGGGCAGATCTGGAAGGGAACTTACCACACCTTGCGCGCGCTGATGAACTGTATTATGCAGCTCGATCCGGATAAAACACCACCTACTGTACCGCGAAAGGTAAAACTGGTTAAGGCTACCGGTACTTTAAAATGGGGGGCATCTGAGGATAATAAGCGGGTGCTGGGTTATAATATTTATAGCAATGGCAAAAGGATTGGTTTTACACCATTAAATTATTTTATGGCGGGTGAAAATGGTAAGCTAAGTGTGAGGGCAGTTGATTTGGCGGGGAATGAGTCTGCTCTGGTTAAAGCTTTTTGATTATCTAATTCTGTAGATTCCTAAATCCTGTAAATTCTGATTCAGACAGCGTTAGGGATAGTAGCGGATACCGGCCAAGAGCGTAATGCCTGCAGGCGTATGAGCGGATAGCCCGGCCGAAGGCAACGCCATTATCTTAGTTTTAAATAGGCAAGCATCTATTAGAGTTACTCCCCAATTAAATTATTATAAGCAAGTCCATTAAAGTTCCGTTTATCAGATATATTATATAAATCGTATAACCTCTTATTTTATCATAACGATATTTTACCCCGTTCAGCAGCAAAAAATCTTATTTTGTGTCAATTTATAGTCAATATAAATTTGCCTCGAATCAAGTGAATCTATACATAAAATCCCACCTGTTTGCTGTAAAATCAACATTGCAACCTGTTTATCTTATTGTGTCAAAGCAACATAATGATGGTTTTATATTAAAAGTATTACAATTCACATCTTGTTAGTTGCCTTAATTATTTTGAGTTTTGCCAATCTTTTAACATTAATTGCCACGTTATTTAACAAATGAACGATTTTACCAGGCTGACTGAGGAGGAGTTGATAGGGTTACTGCAGCAGGATAAGCTTAGTGCGTTCAGGGAAATTTACCAGCGTTATTGGAAAAAGCTGTACGGCGATGCTTACAAACGCTTGAAAAATAAAGAACTGTGCGAGGAAGTTGTTCAGGAGATATTTTCAAATCTTTGGCATAAACGCCATACGCTGCAAATTAATACTACTATTGGCGGTTACCTGCACCTGGCGGTTTTAAACCAGGTGGTTGATCAATACCGTAAACAAACCATCAGGGCAAAACATACCGAGGCGCTTAAATTATTAACTACCGAGACCGATACCGGAACCGAAGATGCGATCATGCTTCGCGATCTGACCCATACGCTTGAAACCGAAATAAGTCATCTCCCTGATAAATGCCGGTCGGTTTTTGAATTGAGCCGTAAGGAATATAAATCCAACAAGGAGATAGCCCAGATGCTGGGAATCTCGGAAAAGACGGTTGAAAATCAAATTACCAAGGCAATTAAACGGTTGCGTTTAAGTCTGAGCCATCACATGCTGTGGGTGATGGCCATGTTATTTCACAAATTTTAACACTGCTTTTGATAAATCATTTTCCAAAGCCGGCAATAATTAAATAGCTTTGGTGCGTGAAAATTATTTGTTTCATCTTGTCTTTATATGTTATTATCCTTTCGGCTAAACCATGCTGCACAGATAAGGACTGCGTTGTTGTAAACAAGGAGGCTACAAGTAAGCAAGCTCCTAATGAAAAGGAGTGTTTTGGCTGTTCGCCCTTCTTTACCTGTGGCTCATGTTTAGGCTTCGTTGCGGGCAAAGCTTTGATTGTTAGTTTACCCGTGGTAACGGAGAGCGCTGCTAATGAATATGCTGCATATTGCCAGCCACGCATTACCAAAATTTCTTCTGCTATCTGGCTGCCTCCCAAATTAAGTTAATACCCGGCCTCCCGGCCCGTTTTCTGTATTCACTTAATTATAATAACATCATGAAAAAACTAACTGTGCTTTTTATTGCACTACTTTATACTACTATATCATACGCTCAAAATACATTTAAGGCCATTGTTAAAGATGGAAAGACAAAAGAACCATTAATTGGCGCTACTGCTTTAATGCCTGCAACGGGTAAAGGCGCCGCTGCCGACACGGGCGGGATGATAATACTTAACAATGTTCCCGATGGTAAACAGGTTATCCGTTATAGTTTTATCGGATATCAAACCCGGACAGATACAGTTATTTTCCCTCTAAACCAACAGGCCCCTGTACTTGTTTTTTTACAGCCCGAAAAGGAAGAAGGCGAAAACCTTGCCGAGGTTGTGATAGGCGCCACCCGCAGCAGCCGTACCATAGCAAACATCCCTACAAGGGTTGAGGTGATCTCGGGCGAGGAACTGGACGAAAAAGGAAATATGAAGCCCGGAGATATCCGTATGCTGCTGGCCGAAAGTACGGGCATCCAAACACAGCAAACATCGGCGACCAGCGGCAATTCCAGTATCCGCATCCAGGGCCTGGACGGTAAATACACACAGATCATTCGCGATGGTTTTCCGCTGTATTCTGGTTTTTCGGGTGGACTTGGTTTATTGCAGATAGCTCCGCTTGACCTGAAGCAGGTTGAGGTAATTAAAGGTTCATCATCAACACTTTATGGTGGCGGCGCAATTGCTGGGCTGGTAAACCTAGTATCTAAAACACCAACCGACGAGCGACAATTAAATTTCCTTTTAAATGGAACATCGGCTTTGGGACTTGATGCCAGCGGGTTTTATTCGCAAAAGTTTAAAGATATAGGCGTAACTATGTATGCGGCCTATAACCATGGCACGGCCTATGATCCTTCAGATATTGGTTTATCTGCCATTCCCCGGTTTAATCGCTATACTTTTAATCCCAAGTTGTTTTTTTACTTTAATGACCGTACAAAACTGATAGCGGGCATAAACTCAACTATCGAAAACAGGATTGGCGGTGATATGCAATATCTTAAAGGCCGGGGCGATGAACAGCATTCCTATTTTGAGGAAAACAAAACCGGTCGTTACAGTTCTCAATTGGAACTTGACCATACTATCAATGATAAGGAGAAACTTACAGTTAAAAACAGTGTAAGCTATTTTGACCGAAGCATTAACCTGTCCGCTTACAAGTTTTCGGGTTCGCAGGTTTCATCTTACAGCGAGGCTAATTACGCGTATAACAGCAGTAGAACCGATTGGGTTGTAGGGATAAATTACCTTACCGATAAGTTTACCGAAGATAAAAACAGCGCTTTTGCCCTGCGAAGCTATAGTTACAACACATTTGGTGCCTTTGTACAAAATACCTGGAATGCTACCGGTAAGTTTACCCTTGAATCGGGGTTGAGGGGAGATCACCATAGCAAATACGGCTTCTTTTTACTGCCGAGAATCTCCGGCCTGTACAAGATAAATGCTCATTTTTCGACCCGTTTGGGCGGGGGCCTTGGCTATAAAGCGCCAACTGTATTTACCGAGGATGCTGAGCGTGTTGAGTTTAGGAATGTATTGCCGATAGATGTAGCCAATACCAAAGCCGAAAGATCATACGGTGCCAATTATGATATTACTTATAAAACCGGTTTGTTTGATAACATGATGAGCCTGAGCATTAACCAGCTTTTCTTTTATACCCGTATTGAAAGGCCTATTTTGTTAACTACCCTAAGTGATGGCAATTTACAATACCTGCAGCCTCCCGGCGATTTGAATACCAAGGGCATCGAAACCAATATTAAGCTAACCTATAACAATTTTAAGCTGTTTATTGGTTATACCCTGGCCGATGTTACCCAGCATACCGGCAACAAAGTAACAAACTATCCGCTTGTATCCCGTAACAGGCTTAACAATGTGCTGGTTTATGAAATAGAGGGCAAGTTAAAACTTGGGGCCGAAGCATATTATTTCAGTCCGCAGCGTTTGAATGACGGATCGGTCGGTCGGGGATATTGGACAGCAGGTTTCATGGCCGAAAAGATGTGGAAGCACTTTTCGCTGTTTGTAAACTTCGAGAACCTGACTGATACCCGCCAAACTAAGTTCGGCCCGATATACACCGGCAGCATTACCGACCCGACATTTAAAGATATTTATGCCCCGCTGGATGGTTTTGTGGTTAACGGCGGCATAAAACTCAAATTGTAGTCAATGTAATTTGGCTGTATTTCAGTGTGTTGGATAATTTGATGACACTCCCTGAATGTTTTTTAAAAAAATATTCAGGGAGTGTAGGGGGTACACTATCTCACAAACGTCATCTCATTTATAAACCGGAATTATTTTCTTTTCATGAAAGAACCTATACGCATTGATTTGCTCGAGAAATACATCAAAGGCGATTGCACCGAGGCCGAAATAGCTTTAATAAGGCAATGGTATTTCAGCTTTGAGCGTGAAAATGATCATGTTTCGGACCTGTCACCTACCGACGAGAAGCAACTGGAAGAAAATATCTACTTCCGTATTATTAGCAATCTTGATCTTGTGAATCGGCCGGTATCTGAAGAACAACCAAAAATTGTGTCGTTCCGCAAATGGTATACCGTAGCTGTTGCGGCTGTAGTTGTATTTGCTCTATCTGCTATAGCGGTTATTTATACCCAAAAAACAAAAGATCAGCATCTGGCAGCATCAGCGATAAGCGATGTACACCTGTTTAACATTAGCAATAATACGGGTCATATTTATAAAGTTACCTTGCCGGATAGCAGCGCGGTTTGGCTCAATCCATCGGCAAAGATCAGCTATCCTAACCTGTTTGCTCCCGATTCGAGGCAGGTGAGCATATCAGGCGAGTGCTTTTTTGAGGTGACCAAAAACCCTCAGCGCCCTTTTATTATCAGCAGCCGTTCCATAGTTACCAAAGTTTGGGGTACCAGTTTCCTGGTGCGCGACAATGAGCGGAGTAACGTAGCCGATGTATCTGTATTAACAGGTAAGGTTTCGGTAAGTGTTAAAACTAAAGGTAGTAACAATGCCATTACAACAAAGCTTACCGAAGATGAGGTGATGATCTATCCGCATCAAAAGGCGGTTTATCTGAATGATAAGCATACACTGACATCACAGGCGGTTGAAGTGAGATCAACGGTGAAACAGTACCAGCGCACGCATCTCGTGTTTGATAACAAGCCGCTTAAGGAGATCATCCCTGTACTTGATTCGAGCTTTAATGTAAATATCAAGGTAAGCAGCGAAAAGCTAAACCATTACATCCTGAACGCCGATTTTGATGGGTTTAACTTACCCGATGTGCTTAACGCGCTGAAAAAATCGCTCAATATTGATTACGCTATAGTAAATAACCATATAGAACTTAAATAACCAACCATTTAAACAAATCAAAAATTATAAGATGTACAAAAAACTACAAACCTAAAAGAAGAAGAAAAGTAAAATAACCCAGAAATGATCTGCATAAAAAAACTTAGAAGTGTTGCGAGCACCCCTAAGTTTTAAGGATCAAAAGCCCGTTCCGCTAAGAACACCTCAGGGAGGTGTGCGGGCTATTAATTGTCTCATTTTTAACAAAGAAACATAACAAATATATGAATTTTCGTTTACGAAGGCCCATACCGTGGGGTAAAATCATGAAGATCACTTTTAGCCAGATTCTGATAGCAATAATGGTAAGCAGCATAGCTTATTCAAGCCCGATTAAAGCTCAGGGGATCCTTAATAAAAAGGTAAATGTTACGCTCAGCAATACAACCATGCTTGAGGCTTTACAATACCTTCAAAAAAATAACAATGTAAAGTTTATTTACAGCACGAGTTCTTTAGACGCTGATAAGCACTTTTCATTAAACATCAATAACCAAACATTAAAAACCGTACTTGACCAGGTGTTTAAAGACAATGGTATCAATTACGATGTAATGAACGATAGGGTAGTACTTGAAAAAAAAGCAGCTACTGTACCTGCAATTAATCCTGCCGAACCTGGTGTTGTAATTACTGAGCAGGTTGCGGCTAACGTTACCATTACCGGTAAGGTTACCGATAATACAGGCCAGCCGGTTCCGGGAGCTACAGTTACCGAAAAAGGTACAACAAATGGTATCACTACCGGTGTTGACGGAGGCTACAAATTATCTGTTGCAGGTCCGGCTTCGGTTATCGTCGTACAATTTATTGGTTATGCTAAACAAGAAATTGTTGTTGGCAACCAAACAGTAATCAATGTTGTATTAACTGAAGATATAAAAACAATTAACGAAGTTGTGGTTGTAGGTTATGGTACGCAAAAACGTACTACAGTTACCGGCGCTATCAGTAGTGTTAAAGCAAGCGATCTGCAGGATCAGCAGGTTACCCGTGTTGACGATGCTTTGAAAGGCCGCGTTACCGGTGTTAGTGTTGTACAAAGCTCGGGTTCGCCGGGTTCTTCACCACAAATCAGGGTTAGGGGTGTTACCTCAAGGCAAAACAGCGATCCGTTATATGTAATTGACGGTATTGTGGTTGATAACGGCGGTTTGGATAACATCAACCCGAATGATGTTGAATCGATAGATGTATTGAAGGATGCGTCTGCCGCTATTTACGGTTCCCGTTCATCAAACGGTGTAATTATCGTTACTACCAAAAAAGGTAAAAAAGGCGATGCCCAAATTACCTACAACGGTTATGTTGGCATCCAGTCGCCGGTAAGCAAGCCTAAACTAACCAATGCAACTCAGTATGCTACTTTAAGGAATGAGTCATTAACTAATGATGGTAAGGCTGCCCCTTTTGCTAATCCATCATCCTATGGCACAGGTACTAACTGGCAAAATGAGATTTTTGAAGGTAATGCCATCATTCATAACCATAACCTGAGCATCAGCGGCGCTTCTGATAAAGCTAACTATTATACCTCATTCGGTTATCTTGATCAGCAGGGTGTGGTGATGCCTTCAATTTCGGGTTATAAGAAATTTAACTTCACGGTTAATACTTCATACAAACTAAAGAAATGGCTTACCGTAGGTGAAAACTTTACCTATGCGTACAGCAAAAACAAGGCTTTCGGTAACACCAATAGTGTATTCGGTGGTCCGCTAAGCTCTGCCTTAAATCTTGACCCGATTACGCCGGTTACTGTAAACAACGTTAGCGCCCAGCCAAATCAGGGTGATTATGCTAATGCAAACATCATCCGCAATGCGCAAGGCTTACCTTACGGTATTTCAGGCTATGTGGGCCAGGAAATCACTAATCCGTTTGCCTACGCACAAACAATTACGGGTAACTATAACGATGCTACCAACCTTTTAGGTAGTGCTTTTGTTGAGGTTGAACCTATCCGCGGCTTAAAGATCCGTTCGCAGATCAGCGCTAAACAGGCTTACTATGGTTCTGATGCTTTTACGCCATTGTATTACCTTAACTCAAGTACGTCAAATACAACAACATCGCAGGTAACCGCTTATAACAGGAACCTTACCTGGAACTGGGATAACACAGCTACCTACACCCGTTCATTTGGTAAACACAACCTTACCGCTTTAGTAGGTACCAGTGCGCAAAAAACTACTTCATCAGGTTTACAGGGAACATTTTTGGGCGAGCCGGTAGGTTCACTTGACGATGCCTCTATAAACTTCGCTTTGCCGGCGGCCAACCGGATTGCAGCAAGTGCACTTGGTTTAGATGCTGTACAGCCACATACCTTGGCATCATATTTTGGCAGGGTAACTTATGACTACGATCAAAAATACCTTTTCTCAGGTATTATCCGTCGTGATGGTTCATCAAAATTTGGTAGCAACAACATTTACGGTGTATTCCCGGCCGGTCAAATCGGCTACGTAATGAGCCGTGAAGACTGGTTCCCTAAAAATTCATTTGTTGATTTCTTCAAACTGCGCGCTTCATACGGCTCGGTAGGTAACGAAATGGCGCTCCAGCCGTTCAGGTATGCTGCTACAATTGGCAGCGGCCGTAACGCAGTATTTGGTGATCAGGTTTATATCGGCTACAGTCCTAACGCGCCGGCAAACCCTAACCTGAAATGGGAAGAAACCCATACTACCGATATCGGTTTTGATGCAACCCTGTTAAACAACCTGAGCGTAACTGTTGATGTATACCGCAAGCTTACCAAAGGTATGTTACAGCAGGTATCATTGCCTTCATATGCAGGTTTCTCTGATCAGCCTTATGATAACGTAGGTGATATGGAGAATAAAGGTATTGAGTTAAGCCTTGGCTATAATAACAAGATAGGTGATTTTAGCTATAACGTAGGCGGCAATATCTCTTACAACAAAAACACTGTATTGAGCTTAGGCAACCAGATAGATCATTTTACACTTGGTACCGTACAAAGCTCAACTTATGAAATTGGCCGTGTTACTCCGGGGCAACCTTTAGGCGAATTTTATGGTTTCAAAGAACTGGGTGTATTCCATTCGCAGGCCGAAATTGATTCGTATACCAAAAATGGCCAGTTGATCCAGCCAAACGCTAAGCCAGGTGATTTTAAATGGCAGGATACCGATGGTGATGGCAAAATAACCCAGGCCGACCGCCAGTTTTTAGGTAACCCGCTGCCAACTTTCACGTATGGTATTAACCTGAGTGCCAACTACAAAAACTTTGATTTCAAACTGTTTGGACAAGGTGTTTGGGGCAACAAAATTTATCAGGCTTACCGCAGGTTAGATATACCAGCTGCCAACTATCCAATTGAAGCGCTTAACGCGTGGACAACTACCAACAGCAGCAGCAACTACCCGCGTTTAAGTGATGCCGACCCGAACAATAACTTCAAAAACCCATCAAACTTTTACCTGCAAAATGGTGCGTACTTCCGTATCAAAACTTTGCAGTTGGGTTACAGCTTACCGGCAGCATGGTTAAAAGCAGCCGATGTTAAGAGGGTTAGAGTATTCCTGAGCAGTAATAACCTGGTAACAATTACAGGTTACAAAGGATATGATCCTGAAATAAGCGGCGGTATTGATATGGGCATTTACCCTCAGGCACGCACATTTATGGCAGGTTTGGATATTACTTTATAACAGAAATTACAATTATCATGAAATCGAAATATTATCTATATACAGGGATTGTTTTATTGGGGATGGGTACGATAGTATCTTGTAAAAAATCATTCCTTGAGCTTGATCCTAAAGGGCAATTTTTAGAGTCAAACTATTATTCTACCCCCGATGAGGCACTTACAGCAGTTGTGGCGGCTTATGATCCGTTGGTTACAGAAACCGGCGGTATCGATAACACTTACTCTGATCCGCTTGGTGCGCTTAACTCAGCATCTGATGATTGCTATGCAGGTGGCGGCAGCTCGTCTGATGTACCTCAGTGGCAGGCAATCAATAATTACACACTTACGCCGGCATTAGGTCCGCAAAACCAGTTTTGGGCAATTAACTTTCAGGGCGTAAACCGTACGGATGTATTACTTGCAAATTTGCCAAAGGCAGTAGGTTTAAGCGCGGATGTATTGAAACGCTATACTGCCGAAGGCCAGTTTTTACGTGCGCATTATTATTTTGACCTGATAAGGTTGTTTAAAAATGTACCACTGATATTAACCACACTGAACATTACTAACGTATATGATCAGCCACAGGCAACTCCTGAAGCTGTTTATGCGCAGATTGAAACCGACCTTAAAGCGGCAATAACAGGCTTGCCAACTACTGTTCCGGCAACAGAAGGCGGTCGTGTTACGCAGGGTGCTGCCAAAGCTTTGTTGGGTAAAGTTTATCTGTATGAAAAGAAATGGGCAGACGCTGCCGCTATGCTGCAGGATGTGAATACCAACTACGGCTATAAACTGTTGCCGAATTTTGGCGATGTTTTCAGCCCTAAAAACAAGTTTAACAGTGAATCGATTTTTGAATTGGTTCACTCAGGCTCACAAAGCTATACCTGGAGCAACTGGAACCAGTTTAAATCGAACATCTACACCCAGATGATTGGTCCGCGTAGCTATACCGGCCCGGTGTATTATGGTGGGGGTTATGGTTTTAATCCGGTAACAACCCAACTGGCTACCGCTTTAAAAGGCGATCCGCGTTATGGTTATACCGTTGTTAACATTGACAGTTTAACTAAAGCTACCAAAACCAGTTATTCACCAAGCTACCAAAATACAGGTTATTTTATTCAGAAGTATGCACCTGTATTGGCTAATAAAGTTACCACAGGTACTACAGATTTGAACTGGCCTAACGATTACATCGAGATCCGTTTGGCTGATACCTACCTGATGGAGGCCGAAGCCGAATTGAACGGCGGCGGTGATCAGGGCCGTGCACAAACATTGTACAATGCAGTGCGTGCCCGTGTTGGTTTAGCTTCAAAACCTGCTACGCTTCAAAATATCTATGATGAGCGCAGACTTGAGCTGGCTACCGAAGGCCATCGTTGGTTTGACCTTGTACGCTGGGGACAAGCACCAACCGTGCTTGCATCTAAAGGCTTTAAAGCAGGTGTTAATGAGATTTTACCAATCCCGTTAAATGAAACACTTAACGGTACCAAGCTTAAACAAAATCCGGGTTATTAATTTAACCCTTATAATCAATAAAAAGGCTGTCATGTTACATGGCAGCCTTTTTATCTTTATATAGAGGGGCATTACATTGGCTTTTCAATTTTTAGCAGGTAATTTTATGCTTAAGCAGCGCACATTCTTTTTGGCTTTATTGTTACTGATACCATTGAGCTTTTTGTTGGTACAATGCCTGAGCGATAAGCCGCAGGACCCGCGAGCCGAGATCTTTGCCGGGTCAGCAAGTTGTGAAAAATGCCATAAGGATGTTTACGACAGTTACCTGCATACAGCACACTACCTTTCATCACGACCAACAACACCTGATATTGTACACGGGAGTTTTGATCCACACAGTAACACTCTGCAATATGCAGATGGTGCTGTAGTTAAAATGGAGAAACGCAATGGGGAACTGTACCAGGTGAGTTACGCCAATGGCAAAGAGGCCCTTGCTCATAAAATGGATATCACTTTTGGTGTAAACAAGGCCCAAACTTACATGTACTGGCAGGGTAAGCAATTGCTTGAATTGCCGGTATCTTACTTTAGTGCTGTTCATGGCTGGGCGAATAGTCCGGGTTATGATGGTGATAAACCTGATTTTAACAGACCTATTTTGCAAAGATGTTTTGAGTGCCATGCATCGTTCGTCAGGCAGGCATCGCCACAAAATGTTGATATGCAAAACCGTAAGGTTGAGTTTGAACCTGCATCTGTCATTTATGGCATTGATTGTGAACGCTGTCATGGCCCCGCTGCCAATCACGTGAATTACCACGAGGCTTATCCGGAAGAAAAGCAAGCAAAATATATTATCCGTTTTGTATCGCTTACCCGTGCTCAAAAAATGGATGCCTGCGGGGTTTGTCATTCGAGCAGTAAGCAGGCTTTCCAGATATCAACCTTTAAATTTAAAATGGGAGATACGCTTGCCCGGTTCAAGGAGCCGGATTATTTGAATATTCAAACCAACGCAGCTTCGCTTGATGTGCACGGCAACCAGAACGGTCTGCTAACCGCCAGCAAGTGTTATATAATGAGCAATATGGATTGCAGTACATGCCATAACACGCATGTAAATAATGGTGGAAACCTTGCCCTGTATTCAAAAAAATGTATGACCTGCCATACCGAATCCAATCACAATTTTTGCAAAGTAGCGCCTAAGCTAAGCGCGATGATGCAAAACAACTGTATCGATTGCCATATGCCGCTTAAGCCATCAAATACCATTGCTGTAAATGATACCGCGAATAAAAAATCATCGCCATACATGGTGCGCACTCACCGCATTGCTATCTATCCAAATGAAACTAAAAAGATATTGGCGTTTTTGCAAGCTGCCGGGAAGTAGCTTTTGGCTTACAAGCTGTTTTGAAAAAAGAAAATATTTTGTAGAGACGCATAATTGCGTCTCACGTAGGACAAGCCAATTTCAAAAGGTGTCTCAGTTGCCGTAAATTGCAGGCGTGAGACGCAATTATGCGTCTCTACATTCAAAACCATCGTTTTAAACAGCCTTTTAGCAAATAAACAAGTATGTGAAGCAATCGCACGTAAGCAATGCCGCCCTGTATAGCATGCGATTGCTTCGTGCCTTGCAATGACATGTTTTTTTCTCCCCGACACCATGGTTTTGAGAAGTGACCATGATCACTTTTTTTACGCGCCACGATCATGGTACAGGCAAGCCGTACCGGCCATCTTTGTATTATTAAAAGATAACAATCATGGCAACTTTAAAAATAAATGCTCCTGAATGGGCCGCTGCAAATACCAATACAGTTAACACAGCCAATATTAAAACAGGCAACAATATCTGGAATAAGTTAATTGCCTTTGCCGACAGTCAGGCCCCCAACAGAACTGCCTGGTTCATGTTTTCATTGATATCACAGGGTGTGCTTTTTTTACCTGTACCTGCTTTTCTGCTGTATTATTACAATGCTCCTATAGCTATACTGGCTATAACCCTTGTACTATTTTTTGCCAACATTATAGCAGGCATGGGCGGCTCTGGTATCCGTACGTTGCTTGGCTTTTTTGCATTCAGCGTTCTGGTACATATTACCATGCTGCTTGTATTTATATTGTAACATAGCTTATTGAAACCCTATTTAGCAATGTGCTGAAAGGCCACCGGTTTAACCGGCGGCCTTGTTGTATTAAAAGGGCAGGTGCAGGATGACAAGAGAATGTAAACAAAAAAGGGATTGTGCATTGCGCAATCCCTTTTTTGTTAGTTTATAAAATGTAATTAAGCGTAAGTAACACTTAAAGTAATTGGCACGCTCAGCGCTTTTGAAATAATGCAGTTAGCTTTGGCGCCTTCGGCAATTTCTTTAAATTGTTCTTCAGAAACACCATCAATTGCTGATCCTTTTATTTCTAAATGGATGCCTGTAACCTCTAAGGCTTGCATATCAAGGTCAAGGATTGCATCGGTGGTTAAATCGTTAGGGGTAAAACCTGCCTGGGTTAAAGCAGCGCCAACAGCCATAGTAAAACAGCCTGCGTGAGCGGCAGCTAATAATTCTTCCGGGTTGGTGCCAATACCATCGGCAAAGCGGGTTTTAAATGAATACTGGGTTTTGTTTAATACGGTGCTCTGGGTAGTGATCTCTCCCTGGCCTGCCTGTAATGTACCGTTCCAATGGGCGTTTGCTGTACGTTTCATAGTGTGTTGTTTTTGTGTATTTAGTTCATAGTTTATGGTTCATAGTTCATGGCTTAATTTGTGAGGCATTAGTTTCAGGGTTTGCTATGAACCATGAACTATTACCCGTGAACCAATTAATGCCATTTAGCCCGTTCATACTGTACCGGCCATTTTATTTCCTCGCCAAGTTCATGTGCGGCGCGTAGTGCAAAATGCGGATCACGAAGCATTTCTCTTGCAAAAAACACAAGATCGGCGCGTTCGTTTTCTATAATTTCATTAGCCTGGTCCGATTTGGTGATCAAACCTACCGTACCTGTAAGTATACCGCTTTCTTTTTTAACTTTTTCGGCAAATTCAACTTGATAACCTGGCGTTAATGGGATTTTAACATTTGGTATGTTGCCGCCCGTTGAGCAGTCAATCAAATCAACACCTTTACCTTTTAAAATATTGGCTAAAGCAACAGAGTCACCGGCTGTCCAGCCGCCTTCTACCCATTCGGTTGCCGAGATCCGTACAAACAGCAGGTTCTCTTCAGGCCAAACTTCTTTAATACCTTCAATTATTTCGAGGGGCAAGCGAATGCGGTTTTCAAAACTGCCGCCATATTCATCTGTACGTTGGTTACTGAATGGTGAAAGAAACTGGTTGATCAGGTAACCGTGGGCTCCATGCAGCTCTATTACCTGGAAACCGGCAGCAACAGCCCTTACGGCAGCAGCTTTAAAATCTGCTTTCACTTTTTCGATTCCTGCTTTATCTAAAGCTACAGGTGGTTCTTCATTTTCAGCAAAAGGAACAGCGCTTGCCGAAACGCTTTGCCAGCCATTTGGCTGATCGGCAGGGATCTGTTTGCCGCCGTTCCATGGTTCCTGGTGACTTGCCTTACGCCCTGCATGCGCCAGCTGCGTACCGGGAACAGCGCCCTGCGCTTTGATGAAATCAGTGATCTGTTTTAGTTTTTCGATGTGCTCGTCTTTATACAAACCCAGATCGGCAAAGGTAATGCGTCCTTCGGGTGATACTGCTGCGGCTTCGGTAATGATTAGTCCTGCGCCGCCTGTCGCAAAGCTGCCAAGGTGTACCAGGTGCCAGTCGTTAGCAAAGCCATCCTGGCTTGAATACTCGCACATAGGCGATACTACGATGCGGTTTTTTAGTTCGATGTTTTTTATTTTAAGCGGAGAAAATAATGTAGACATGTCTTTTGTTTTTGCAAATATGCGTACTAACAAGCAGTGCGTATGTACTGTTTTTGTAAAATGATATTGCAGTGAGAGGGGAGAGTTGTTTTGTGCCAGGGATCACTTTGTTATGGGTAGTGATTAAATCCGGCGGATTCTGAAGGTGAAATAACATTCTCCACCCGTCATTGCGAGTATCCATCAGGGAAATCCTGAAAAAAATCGTAATGACCTATAAAATATCTTAGCGATAGCGCGCGCGGGCCGCATTAGTGATAGGAGCGGATACCGTCCGCCAACTGGCGGATAATGCCTGGTGCAGTATGAGCACGGCCCGTTAGCTAACGGGAACGCCCGTATTTATAAAATCACTCCAAAAAATACAATTAATAATCAATATCTTACAATCACATCATTATAAGGTACGAAGCAATTAGCCTCACTCAACTCTTCAAAGAAGAGGGCTTTAAACATTTTTGAAGTCTACACTTCTGGGGGAGATTTAAGGGGGCTAATTGCTTCGTGCCCCGCAATGGCGTTTTGAGGATTTACGATAAAACAAACATTTACAATCCGCTGTTGGTTGGCTGCTTACACCATATCAAAAATTGCGTACTTTGCTTTATGCCTGTTTTAACTACACCCGAAAAAAACGTTATCCCTACTTTTACCCTGCAACAGAACAATGAGCAGGGTAATACCATGATACATATGTGCGAAGCATTGCAGCACTGCAGCGAGTTCTGGCTCGATCCGGCATTTCTGCAGCCTCACCGTAAGGATTATTACCTGTTTGTATTGGTTAAAAGCGGTGCTAACAGGCACTGGATAGATTTTGTACCTTATACCGTAAAGCCCGATACTTTTTATTTTACCGTACCGCAGCAGGTACACCTCAAGGAGCATTCGGGGCCTACAGCGGGCCTGATAATGAGCTTTACCGACGAGTTTTTGCAGCTGGAAGATAACCGCATACTTCAACAGCTTCCCATAATCCAAAACCCTGCTGCCGCGCACGAAATAAAGCTTAGCCCTGCCGATCTTACTTTTATAGAAGATACGATGCGCAAAATGCTGGTTGAGTTTAAAGCTGATGGTACCTGGCGCAACCAGATGCTTAGCTCCTGGATGCGGGTACTGGTTATATACCTGAGCAGGTTGTACAGCGAGCAGTATAATGAAACCTGCATCACCCTAAATTATTGCCTGCTTAAAAGTTTCCAGGCGCTGATAGCCGAGCATTATACCACTCAGCATGATGTTGCCGCCTATGCCGAAAAGCTGAATTTAACTCCCGGTCACCTTACCGATGTTATTAAACAGCAAAGCGGCAAAACGGCTATCACTCACATTCACGAGCGACTGATTGTTGAGGCTAAACGCCGCCTGCTGCATACCGAACTATCGGTAAAGCAAATTGCCGATGAGCTTGGTTTTGAGGATGCCGCTTACTTTAACCGCTTTTTTAAACGCCTTACCGATACCACGCCCATAGCCTTCAGGATGCAAATCCGGGAAATGTACAGTTAATGCCCTGCTATGTGCAGCGGGATAATTACCGGGCCTCCATAGCTTTGTATTATGGAAAAGCAAACAGTTTTAATAACCGGCGCTAATAAAGGTATCGGTTTAGAAAGCGCCCGTCAGCTGGCCCAGGCCGGTTACTACATTTACCTGGGCAGCCGTGATCAGGATAGGGGCAAAAAAGCCGTTGAGCAGCTTAAAGCCGAAGGTTTAAATGATGTTGAACTATTACTGATAGATGTTACCAACGAGGCATCGGTACAAAAAGCCCATGATGAACTGGCCGCCAAAATAGATCACCTGGATGTGCTCATCAATAATGCCGGGATCCCCGGCGCGTTCCCGCAGAAAGCCGACACCGTGAGCGACGATATCATGAAAGAGGTTTTTGAGGTTAACTTTTTCGGGGTGATCCGTACGGTGCGTATTTTTATCGATCTGGTTAAAAAGTCGCCAAACCCACGGATTGTGAACGTAACATCCGATCTGGGTTCATTAACTTATCATAACGACCCAAACTGGGAGCATTATGAGGTTAAGTCGGCAGCTTATGGGCCGTCGAAAACTGCACTGAACGCTTATTCCGTAGCATTAGCCTACGACCTTAAAGATCAGGTTAAAGTAAACATGGTAAACCCCGGCTACACCAATACCGAATTTAACGGCAACCGAGGCCCAAAACCGGTAGAAGACGGCGCAGCACCGATAGTTAAATACGCCATGATAGGCCCCGACGGCCCAACAGGCAAATACTTCAGCGATTATGGTGAAAGCCCGTGGTAGGCGGATAGAGTCAAGATTCAAGAGGTCAAGAATCAAGAAGAAAGAGGCAAGAAGAAAAACAAGTCTTCACCATCCGTCATTGCGAGGTACGAAGCAATCGCGAACATACAGAGAGGCTATGCAAGTACCCCTGTACAGTTCGCGATTGCTTACCGATACACAAGCCCGCACCACCCGTCATTGCACGAAGCAATCCCCGACCTACAGAGCAGCCGTGCAAGTACCCCTGTACAGTTCGCGATTGCTTCGTGCCTCTGTATCGTCCTAAAATAAGTTTACAGTTTAATTGATTAATCCTGCTATAGGTTTACATTATTGATTAGTCCTAAAATAGGTTTACAGATTGACATTTTTTGAATTATAATAACTTGTATCGTCCTAAAATAAGTTTACAGTTTAATTGATTAATCCTGCTATAGGTTTACATTATTGATTAGTCCTAAAATAGGTTTACAGATTGACATTTTTTGAATTATAATAACTTTTCCAATTTCGCTGTACAGATAGGTTATTTTGATGTACGATCTCAGGTGTAAGCATATTGCAACTCATGTGAGGCCTTAGCTTATTATAAGTGTTTACAGACTTAGCTAAAAGTTCCATAACCTGGTTTTTATCATTAAGTATATGATGTTCCAGGTACTCCTGTTTCATTATTCCATTTATCCGTTCCGCTACTGCGTTCTCTAAAGGGTCTCCGTTTTCGGTCATGCTGATGATTATTTCATTGTCCTGTAATAGCTTTACATAATCATAGCTACAGTACTGAACACCTCTGTCTGAATGATGTATTAAGCCAGTCAAAGGCTGGTCACTTTCTTTAATGGCCATTTGTAAAGCACTAAGTGTGTGAACTGCATCCAGTGTATCAGCGGCATGATAGCCGACGATCTTTTTACTATAGGCATCCGTTATAAAACTGATATAAACGAATCCCTTCTTTGTCCTGTAGTAAGTGATATCTGACACCCATATTTCGTTCACTTTAGTCGGAATAATTTCTCTTATGCAATTAGGATATTTTCTTAGCCAATGAAAAGATTGAGTAGTATGTATGCGCCGCCTTTTCTTTCTAACTAACAAGTAGTGAGCAGCAAGCAGATCAAAAAGCGCATCCCTGCCCATTTTTATCCGGTGCTCAAGCAAAAAAGGCTGCAGCAAAACATAGAGTTTTTTACCGCCAATAATCGGATGTATGGCCCTTATTGCCCGGACCTCATTTAATAATATTTCCTGCTCAAAGCTTATCGCTTCTGTCTCCCAAAAATGCTGGTAATAGGCCTGCCGGGTAACTCCAAGTAAACAACAGCACTTCACCAGGCTCATCCCAGGGTAGCTGTCTTTAATCTCACGGATTACTTGGTATCGGACTTTTTTCGGATATTGATCTTAAGATCTCTTTCGGCCACTTCTATCATTTTACGATAAAGCTCCTTCTCCAGCAATGCATCTTCAAGTTGCTTTTTTAATAACTTAATTGATGCGCTGTTTTCGGCCGGGACATCCTGATCTTTCTTGGTTGGCATATCATTCGAAGATACATAAATTGTTTTCTTCATCTCCAATCCGAATGATTTGAGCCAAAACGCAATACGGCTATTGCCTAATTTGTATTTCCTTTCAATCGTTGTTCGGCTTTCCTGACCTTCTAAATATTCTTGACAAACTTTACGCTTAAACTCCTCGCTGTACTGGCTTTGCCATTTGCTGCCATACACTTTTGAATATCTTTCCATTTTTGTTTACTGTTGTGTAAACCTATTTTAGGACAAGACAGATACTATACAGGGCGAACTCGCTTAAAGTCACGAGTACGCGACGCTTTTTCTTATACTGCATATTCTCGCCAGTTTGGAACGCTTGAGGCAGCCGTTTTTAAAAAGCAAAAAGGCTGTCTCCAATATTAGGAAACAGCCTCTTTGCTTAAAAAATATTTCTTTTAAGGGTTAGTAAAGATCAGGAGTTATCACAAAAGTTTCCCATCCTCCAGGTACTGTTGATCCAGACTTGCAATTAACTATACCTCCGCCGCTATTGTTAGAAGAAGTAAATCCACGGGCATCCATTCTTAAATATGTACCGAATTTGGCAGATTGTATTACATAGGTGCCGTTGCTTTGTTTGATTATTTTGAATTTTTCGTAATCTGAAGCACCGTTCTGTAGGTTTACAACTCCTCCTCCATCATTATTATTAGGCACATTTCGTCCATCCATTCTTAAAAATAATCCAGGAAAACGATTTGATTCTATAGTATAGGTCCCGTCGGCTTGTTTTGCAAATAATACTTTTTCAAAAGCACTTGCTGTATACTGGCAATTAACCACACCGCTACCATCCGTGTTTGAAACAAAATTTTCACCGTTAAGCCTTAAAAAAATATTGTAAAAGGTACTTGATTTTACGGTAGCCAAAGTATTTGAAAGGTGAACATGCTTGTTTGCTAAATATTGATTAATGTAATTTTTAACAGCTGTACTTTTAGTCGGGTCATCAATAAGATCAGATAACAAAATGAGATTTGTTGAACTGTTACCTAATTGAATAAACGCTGCATTTTCACGAGTACAGCTGCTTTGCCAGTTGCCTATATTTACGGCCGGAGTTGATTCAAGCGGCTTCATATCACCTAAAAGCAATCCCTTGCTGCCATCCCCTCCAACAGTTTCATAGCGCAGGGTTTGATCAAAGTTTGAGTTTATCAATGAATCTTGATAAGCTATGCTGGTTGAAGCACCAAAAATTCCAAATAATCCTTTTGCTTCAGCTCCAGCTTTTGCCGATAAAGCCCTGTCTTTAATTGTGGTTTGAGAGCGGTAATATAAACTTAACTTAGCACCTAAAATTATGTCTGTTAAAACGTGCGTACCATACTTCGTCACAAGTTGCTGAGCGGTCATACTGTTCACATCTGATTTAAACACAGGGGTTAGATAGCTGGATTTTATCAAACTTAAAGGGGCATCAAATTTAAGTCGCTTTTGCCTGATCAACATTGAAGCATCAGCATAAGAATATTTTGAAGATAAAGAACCAAATTCACGGAACTTTTCATTGATCGTACCACTAAATGCACCAACTGTTAAGGAAGCACCTGTTGAATAAGAAAGGTTTTGTGAATAATCTTCTGCTGTCGAGCCTGAATGGGATTCAAAATACTGCGTTACATTCAAATCGGTAACGAACCTGTTTGGCTCTGCCAGAGCTATCTTAGCGATGTCTACAACCTGATAAGTAGTTGAGTTTGAACTTGCATATTCGCCGGTTACATCATAGCCAAAACCCAGCAGGTCGTAAGGACCAACCCCTGCATCACGGGTAGCCAGTTTTGAAGGTTTTTCATTTGTTTCAGGTACCAGTGCAAGCTCTTTCTTGCAACTTGTTAGCATAGAGGCAGAGGTAATGAACATCCCTGCTAATAAAACTTTAAGGTTTAGATTTTTAATCATAATAATTATTATTAATGTGCCGCGAAATAAAGAAAAAAATATTTAAGTATTGTATTTAATTGAAAATATACATTAATGTATGGTTAATAAACTTACGATGTAAGCTATTTACTGGGTAATATGTTGAATAAGTGGTTTGTATTGAAGAATGTTTTAAACTAATAGTTTCTTAATAAATGAGTTTTGGATTGAAAAAAATAAGACTATATGAGAGGTGAAATGATTTAATTATCTTATTTTCACTTATTTAATATAGATGTATAAGCTAATTAAAATGGCATGAGGCAATGAGCTTTCAAGCCTACAATCGGTGCCCGTTTAGGCGCGAGTATCAAAGTCACGGGCCCCCGTCCGCCACCCGTCCTTAAATACAGTAACACAGGTATACGGACGGCGGAAAACGGGCTTGAGCACAGGCCGCGTTAGGAATCGCAGTGTAAAGCCCACAGCCTGTGTAGGAATTGCGGGCAGGAAAGGCGAGGACTTGCAACGTAAAGCCAGGCCCGTTAGCTAACGGGAACGCCATTATTGTGATTTGGGATTTCAGATGTTCAATTTCGGATTTTTTAATAGCAATCCGTGGGAGGGATTTTAACGATGGTGTAGCCCGCAGTAAATTACAGGATCAATAGATTCGTTCGTTTAAAACCTCAACGTTGAAAATTTTCCAACTGTCTTTAATCATTTTCCACTCATAAATACCTTCTCTTTCAACAGTCCATTTTTTTGTGAAGAAAATAAATACACGGATTGAAACCTCGCTATACTGTGTTAACCGCTCTGTAACTTTACCTTCTGAAAAACTAAATTCAGTTCTGCGATAATTGCTTGAAAAGCTTTTTACCCTGTTAAAATAACGTTTAACGTCGGCTGCCAATTGTTTCTTTCCGATGGTTTTGCCATTGAGTTGTTTGTATTGCAGGTCATCGGCAAAAATATCTATATACAAATCGAGCTCTTTATTTTGTTGAGCTTTTTTAGCAATTATGTGCGCATCATCAATCGTTTTCAATAGTGTATCATCTATCATATTGGGGTTTGGTTTTATGGACTAAAATATACAAAAAAACGCCCTTCGGATAACCGAAGGGCGTTTTTATATGATCTGAAAAATCAGCAATTATAATTTGCCAATTTCCTGAACAAGGTCGATCAGTTTGTTTGAGTAACCCCACTCGTTATCGTACCAGGATACAACTTTAACAAAGTTTTCATTCAGACCGATACCTGCTTTGGCATCAAAAATTGATGTACGTGCATCGCCTTTAAAGTCTTCAGATACAACTTCGTCTTCAGTGTAACCAAGGATGCCTTTTAATTCGCCTTCAGATGCTGCTTTCATAGCTGCTTTGATGGCTTCGTAAGATGCACCTTTTTTCAAACGTACAGTTAAGTCAACTACAGATACGTCGGCAACTGGTACGCGTAATGACATACCTGTTAATTTACCTTTTAACTGAGGTAAAACTAAACCAACTGCTTTAGCGGCACCTGTTGATGAAGGGATGATGTTTTGGTAAGCACCACGGCCACCTCTCCAGTCTTTTGCCGATGGGCCGTCAACTGTTTTTTGAGTTGCAGTAACAGCGTGTACAGTAGTCATTAAGCCTTCTTCGATACCAAAGTTATCATCCAATACTTTAGCGATAGGTGCTAAACAGTTGGTGGTACATGAAGCGTTTGAAACGATGTTTTGATCGGCTTTTAACGCTTTGTGGTTAACACCCATTACAAATGTAGGGGTATCATCTTTTGCAGGGGCGCTCATAACTACTTTTTTAGCACCGGCATCGATGTGTTTTTGAGCAGTTTCCTGAGTTAAGAACAAACCGGTTGATTCGATTACAACCTCAGCACCTACTTCGTTCCATTTAAGGTTAGCAGGGTCTTTTTCGGCAGTAACGCGGATGGTTTTACCGTTAACAACCAAATGACCGCCTTCAACAGCAATAGTACCTTTGAACTGACCGTGAGTTGAATCGTATTTTAACATGTAAGCCATGTAATCTGGCTCAACAAGGTCATTAATACCAACAACTTCAATGTCTGGTCTTTCAATTGCAGCCCTGAATGCCAGGCGGCCAATACGGCCGAAACCGTTAATTCCTATTTTCATGATTTTTAATTTTTACTTGAATAGTAGGTTAATAAATTATTTATGGGTTCTTTAATTATGTTAGTGATTTGCAGATCAGCTTCGGCGGCAGCTTCATATAAGTGTTCCTGAAAATTAAAAGCAACAGATCCTGCAAAGTGCACAGACGTACCCGGGTGTTGCTGATATAAAGGTAACAAATATGTAGAAATTAGCTTGCTAAATCCTTTTTTTATGACGTTTTGCAGATGATGATCGCTCTTGTTATCGAGGTAAAAATCGGTAAATGAGCTTAAAAATAAAGCCGGTTGTTTTTGCCGGTAAACCTTTTCGAGCAGGTTTTTACGATCGGCATCATATTTATGGATAAACTTTTTACGGATCGATGGGGGCAGGGTATCGTTCATAAATTCTTTGATGAGCTGCCTGCCCAGCCAGTTGCCCGAGCCCTCATCGGCAAGGATATAACCCAGGCCGTAATTGTTTGGCCAAACTCTTCTTCCATCGTACCAGGCGGCATTGCTGCCGCTGCCGCAAATGCTCACAATGCCGGGTTCGTTTTTACAGCAGGCTATAGCCGCTCCGGCAATGTCATGCTCAACAGAAACTTTTCCGAACTTGAAAAAGGTTGAAAAAGCGCTATGAACTATCTTCTTTCGCTCATCTGACGAGGCGCCCGCGCCAAAAAAGTAGATGCGCCTGATTACTTCGGCGTGGTGTATAAGATTGATGTTTTTGTTGAGCAGCTGAAGGATATGCTTTTCGTCGTTAAAATAGGGATTTATACCATTGGTTTTAAAGGAAGCAACAGTTCTTCCCTTATCAGTAAGCCTCCAATGTGCAAAGTACGATCCGCTATAAACAACTGCAATCATTAATCTTTTATATCGATAATATATCCATCATTTGTAAAAGGTCTTCTTCAAGCTTAAACTCATGCTGGTTAAGTGCTGCTTCCAGGTCTGTCATCATGATCTGGTTGGCCTGCAAACCTACCATTTTTTGTGATTCGCCGGCAACCAAAGCATTAACTGCTGCAAAGCCAAGCCTGCTGCCCAAAATACGGTCAAAGCTTGACGGTGCGCCGCCCCGTTGCAAGTGGCCTAAGATAGTAACTTTTATATCGTAATTTTTAACTTCTTGTTGTACAGCCTTTGCCACGTCATAAACACCGCCGTTTTTGTCGCCTTCGGCAACAATTACAATGCTCGATGATTTTTTGTTCATGTGCCCCTCTTTAAGGTTAACGATCAAATCGTCAATAGCGGTAGCGCGCTCGGGCAGTAAAATAGCCTCGGCGCCGCATGAGATACCTGCACGCAAAGCAATAGCGCCCGAATCGCGGCCCATTACCTCAATAAAGAAAAGGCGGTCATGCGCATCGGCAGTATCGCGGATTTTATCAATAGCCTGGATAACCGTATTGGTAGCTGTATCAAAACCCAGGGTATAGGTTGAACCACAAAGGTCGTTATCAATGGTACCCGGTACGCCCATTACGGCAATGTCGGGATACTTACGTGAAAAGCGCAGGGCGCCGGTAAAAGTACCATCGCCGCCAATAACCACAAGGGCGTCAATACCACGGGCTTTGGCATTCTGATACGCTATCTCCATGCCTTCGTCGGTTTTGAAAGGCAAACAGCGTGCGGTTTTTAAAATTGTGCCGCCTAAATTAAGGATGTTACTTACCGAGCGTTTATCCATTTCATACATGTCGTTTTCGATAAGGCCTTTATAACCCTGCCTTACACCTACAACTTCCAGCCCGTTATACAGTGCGGTCCTCACAACAGCACGTATACAAGGGTTCATTCCGGGGGCATCACCACCTGAAGTTAAAACCCCTATTTTTGAAATTTTACGCATCTTTCGCTCCTTAATTTTACGCTACGAAGATAGTGTGTGTAGATTACACCATTAAATTTTATTTATTTTTTTTTGGATTAGGAATTAAGGCTATATATTTAAACTTATTAACTAAATCTCACTAATAGTTTGGAACTAATGTTACCCAAGTTTGATTCCGTATTCTCGATTGACTGCGTGATATTCGGCTTTGAAGCCGGCGAGCTTAAAATTTTGCTTATTGAGCGAAACGAGGAGCCATATAAAGACTGGCTTGCACTGCCCGGCTATATTGTTGAGCAGGACGAGAGTATTGACGATGCTGCCGAGCGGATCCTGTATGAACTTACAGGTTTACGTGATTTGCACATGCAGCAGTTTCATACTTTTGGCGAGGTGAACCGTCACCCCCAGGGCCGTGTAATTACGGTTGCTTACTATGCATTGATCCGTATAAACGGGCAAAAAGAGTTGCGTCCGGTTACGCAATATGCTAAAAAGGCGTTCTGGCACCCGGTAAGCGAACTGCCTAAACTTGCGTTTGACCACAGTGAGATCTTTAAAACAGGCTTCAATAAAATAAAGCGCCGCCTGCACTATCAGCCAATAGCGTTTGAATTACTGCCCGAGAAATTTACCCTTACACAATTACAGTCGCTTTATGAGGCTGTTTTAGATAAAAAGCTGGATAAACGTAACTTTCGCAAAAAAATGCTGAGCTACGGCTTTTTGAAGGAACTGGATGAGAAGCAGAAAGGGGTATCATACCGCGCAGCCAAACTCTACAAATTTGATAAACGCAAGTACGGCAAGATTTTTCAGGGAGAGATGAATTTGGTGTGAGGTAGAAGCAGGAAGTCAAGATTCAGGAATCAAGAAGTTTGATATAAAAGAAGGGGTTGGGAGATTTTCCAACCTTTTTCTTTTTTACATCTTCTCCAAACCGTCATTGCGAGGCACGAAGCAATCCCCGGTTTGCAGAGGGGTTATGCAAATCCCCCTGTACAGTTCGCGATTGCTTCGTGCCTCGCAATGACGGGGAGGAGAGAGCCGCGTCCGTACATTGTCCGTAAGTACGGTGACACAGGTATACGGACGGACGACAACGTTATCTGATGATTTGTTAGAGAATACTAAAAAGAAAAGGGCCGGAAAATCTTCCAGCCCTTTCTTTTATCGTAAAATCTTAACTTCTTAGGTCTTGATTCTTGACGTCTTTATTTCTTGACTCTCTTCTTATAAAGAAGAAGGTGCTAATTCCAAATGGTATTTCACCAGGTTATCTATAGGTGAGCGGATGATGTTGCCAACAACCATGCCATTTTCGGTAACTACTTCTTCCAGCACGTTACGGAAATTGTAACCTACGGAACCAATGCAGTTGAAAGTATATTTTTGATAATCAGGGTAGTGGGTTACCAGGTTGCGGAAAAAATCTTCGAACGAGGTACGTACCAGGTTGCGTGAGTATTCAATGTGTACGTTATTATCGTAAACAAATTTGCTGAAGCTTGCGCAAAAACGGTTAGCGCGGGGTTGGGTGTAAACCTGCTCGTTAATATCATCAGGAGTAAGCTTGTAAGTTTCCCAGAAAAGGGCACGCACAGGCTCAGGCATGTATCCGCGTAAATAATCGGTCAATAATTTTTTGCCAATGTAGCAACCACTGCCTTCATCACCCAGGATGTATGCACCTGAATCGATATTGTGTATCACTTCTTTACCATCATAAATGCAGGTGTTGGTTCCGGTACCTAATATAGCAGCAAAACCTTCGGTGTTGCCAAGCAAAGCACGGGCAGCAGCCAGCAGGTCATGACCGATGTTAACCTTTGCGCCGGCGAAAACCACTTTCATGGCTTCCTCAACAATCTTACGCATTTCGGGGGTTGAACAACCTGCACCGTAGTAATTAACCTCGGTGATCAGGTTTTTTTCAAGATCGGTAGGCAAGCTTTCGTTCAGTGATTGTATAATATACTCTGTACTTGAAAAGTATGGGTTATAACCCTCGGTATTAAAGTAAACTTTTTTTCCCTCTTCGGTAACCAGGCACCAATTTGTTTTGGTTGAGCCACCGTCAGCAATTATGATCATAAATTTTTGTTTTTTTAAAAATCGGTTAAAAGTAGGATTAACTTATTGTAAAAAAAACACTTTGTATTTCAAAAATTGAAAATTGCGATTTTTACTTAAATTACAGCTACTTTTTAATATAAATTAAACTTTAAATGGCACTTTCGCACCAATGTTATCAATAATTAATCAGGTCAACTATATCTTTTTTAAATGTAAAGTTTACAGATAAGCAGTTTCCCTTTACAATTAAAAACAGAGTAATTTACAATTGTACGTAATGTTACATTATTTAGCAAAATATTGGCTTTATTAAATGCTAAAACGTGGCTTTTGCATTACATGAAGGATAGTGAATTGCCCGGATGAATGTGAGTTGCTTTAATGCCGGGCACGTTTTGTTTTAGCCAGCCTATCATAAATTCGGAGCCCGGTTCTTCGCTGGCAATATGGCCCAATACAATTAACGATAGTTTATCGCCTTTGGCCTGGGCATCCCTTACATATTCGGCAGTTTCCCATTCCGAAATTTCACCGCAGATGAGTACGTCGGGCTTTTTTGTACTCATTTCAGTGATCTGCCTTTTACCGCCTGCAGCTCCGGGCAACAGCAGCACCTTTTGGCAGCTTTGTGATGGATTGCCTATGTATCGTACCTTCTCAATTTTTAATTTTTTTTTCAGTGTTTCGATAAGCGAACTTAAGGAGGTAGAAGGGATGGTTAACAGGTTTCCTGTTTCGGGTTTGTAATAGCTTACCCAATCAAGCTGCTTTAGCAAGCCAATGCCAACACCATCGGGTTTAAGGCT
This sequence comes from Mucilaginibacter sp. cycad4, assembly GCF_034263275.1. Classification (NCBI taxonomy): domain Bacteria; kingdom Pseudomonadati; phylum Bacteroidota; class Sphingobacteriia; order Sphingobacteriales; family Sphingobacteriaceae; genus Mucilaginibacter; species Mucilaginibacter sp. cycad4. The sequence continues at coordinate 496,057 of NZ_CP139559.1, forward strand.
GTGTATGGTATCATGGTTGCGCCAAACGGCTATGTTGTGCTTATCAAGCAATTGCTTTTTATACAGGTATACATCATCATTGGCCAGCCAGGTTGTTTCATCGGCATGGTTATAAAAAGTGGGCTCATGCGCTATAATAAAATTAGCACCTAAGCTGATAGCCTTTTCAATTACGCCGATAGTAGCAAACATGGTGGTAACTATGCCGGTAACTACAATATCGCGGTTGCCCGATTTTAAGGTATCCACTGTGTTGGGGAACGGGGCACCGGGCACCTGTTTCATAAACAGGTCGATAATTTGCCCTACGGTAATATTTTCATCATGCTTAACAAGGGTGATTGCATCTGCAGCAAAAGGAGCTGATAATAACGCAGCAGTACCTGCTAAGGCACTTAACTGACCGATGAACTTACGGCGATCGGGATTATGATTAATGGGGGAGAGGTTTGAATTCATGGTAATGATTGGGTTTTGTCAAAGATAACATAGCACAAGTTAATTTCTGGATTTGTAATAATTGTGTGACGTATTTATATCTTCGCATAAATTTAACGATTCCTAATCCGTGCAAAAACTTGCTAAGCTTATCACCAACAAACCCTTTGTTTATTCTTTATGGTTTGGCCTAAGTCTATTTTTGGTCATTAAAGGCGTTTTAGCCCACCAGGGGTTTAACAATTACACCATATTTAAATATAACTTTTTAAATACCATTCATCAGCATAACCTGTACGCTTATCAGCCTGAGCATTATTACGACCTGAACCACTATGGGCCGATATTTTCCATAATCATGGCACCATTCGCTATTCTGCCTGATAGTATCGGGGTTATTTTATGGGTGTTGTTCAATGCCTTCATCCTGTTTAAAGCCATCCAACTCTTGCCATTGAAAAACGATCAATACGTTATTGTGCTTTTGTTGTGCGCTCATGAGCTGATGACAGCATCGGCCAATGTGCAAAGTAATCCTATGATAGCGGCGCTGATCATATTAAGTTTTAATTTTATAAAGCGGGAGAAGGATTTTTGGGCGGCGCTAATGATAGCGCTTGGCGCATTTATAAAGCTGTACGGTATAGTGGGACTGGCTTTCTTTTTCTTTTCGGCCAACAAACCAAAGTTTATGCTAAGTTTTATATTCTGGTCGGCAGTGTTGTTTGTATTGCCGATGTCTATTTCATCTCCCTCGTTTATCATACAAACTTATCATGACTGGTATGCTGACCTGGTAGTCAAAAATTCGGATAACCAGCAATCATACATGCAGGAAATTTGTGTTACGGGTTTTATCCGCAGGGTTTTTCATTATGATAACCTTAAGAATATGTATGTGATAGGGCCGGCACTGGTGCTGTTTGCCCTGTCGTACCTTCGCATTGGAGCCTATAAGGTTTTGGAATATCAGCGGCTGATCCTTTCGTCGGTGCTAATCTTCGCAGTGATCTTCAGCAGTTCGGCCGAGTCATCAACCTACATTATCGCTTTTGTTGGGGTAGCCGTTTGGTTTATGAATTTGAACCGACCGGTAACCGGCTTTGAGATTTTTCTGCTGGTTTTAGCATTGTTAATAACCAGTCTTTCCCCTTCCGATCTTTTTCCATCCTTTATCCGCACACAATATATCGTTCCTTATAAATTGAAATCGATACCCTGTTTTTTGATCTGGCTTAAAATAATTTACGAAACACTTACCAGAGATTTTGTCAAAGAAAAAGAAAGTGTATTAAGCCCGGCAACGGTTTAAAAGGAGCCAGGTATAAAATAAACCGTGAATGACTATTTTTTGCTGTAAAATCAGAAAAATTTGCAGATTAATAAATAATTATTAATTATGTTTGTAACAAGAAAGTTGCATTTAGGGTCTTTTGCATCTTTTTTGTTAAAACTGATCATGACAGTTACGTTTTGTAGCAATTAATCGTAAGGTCATTTCAGAGTGAAAATGCAATCAAATATAAGCTTTTAATATTATACCGCCTGTTACAATTAAAAATTTCCATAGTATAACTATGATATACCCTGCTGATAAAAAGATCTCTATTGTTATACCCTCCCATAACGAAGAAAAAAACATTAGTTATTTAATTGAGCAACTTCGTGAAACACTTTTGCCCACAGGATACGCCTATGAGCTGATTTTTGTTGACGATGGCAGCCGTGATAACACTTTAAATGAATTAAAGATCAGTGCCGAGCTGCATCCTAATGTTTTTTATGTAGAGCTTTCACGCAACTTTGGTAAAGATTACGCCCTTAAAGCGGGTATTGCAATGGCCCAGGGCAATGCCGTAATAACGATGGATGCCGATTTGCAGCACCCACCGCAACTGATCCTGAAGATGTTAAAGCTTTGGGAAAATGGCTATGATATTGTTTACACCTATCGTGAAGGTGAAAATCCACACGGCAAGGGATATCAGAAAGTTACCTCAAAGTTGTTTTACAAAGGCCTTAATATGCTATCAGATATCAAGATGGAAAACGGTACTGCCGATTTCAGGCTGATTGATGAGAAGGTAGTGAAACAGCTTAAACTTATTGACGAATACGAGATCTTTTTCAGGGGGATAATTAAATGGGCCGGTTATAAGCAAGTTGGCATCCCTTATGTACCGTCAAAACGACATACCGGCGAGGCAAGCTATTCTTTTTCAAAACTGGTTAGGCTTGCTATAGGCAGTATTGTAGCCTTCAGTGCAAGACCGCTTTATATTGTATCGTTGATAGGCTTGTTCTTTTCATCACTGGCTATTTTGTACATTCCTTACGTGCTGGTAAGTTATTTTTTAGGTTATGCGGTTTCGGGGTGGGCGTCAATTGTTGCTACTATAGCCTTTTTTGGCGGCCTTCAGTTACTTATAATGAGTGTTATTGGAGTGTATGTAGGCAAAATATTTATGCAGTCTAAACATCGCCCGCATTATATTATCCGTTCGTCAAACGTTGTTATTGTAGATAATGATTTTATTGGGGTTTGATGTCGAGGAGTTTGATATGCCGTTTGAGTACGGTAAATCAATATCATTTGATGAGCAGCTTGAAATTTCAACAAGAGGTACCAATATTATACTCGGCCTGCTGAAACAAAAAAATATAAAAGCTACTTTCTTTTGTACTGCTAATTATGCTGTCAATAAGCCAGAAATCATCAAAAGAATGGTAGCCGAAGGGCATGAAATAGCTTCGCATGGATATTATCATTCCGATTTTAAAGTTGAGCATTTAAGGCAGTCAAAGCTGGTATTGGAGCATATTTCGGAGACTGAGGTAACAGGTTTTCGGATGGCCCGGATGATGCCGGTGGATGAGGCAGAGATTGCAAAAGCCGGTTATGAATATAATTCGTCCATAAATCCAACCTGGCTGCCGGGCAGATACAACAATTTTAATAAATCCCGAAGCTGGTTTTATGACCATGATGTGCTGCAGATCCCGGCTTCGGTTTCGCCCCTGATACGTTTTCCGCTTTTTTGGTTAAGCTTTCATAATTTACCGCTGTATGTGTTAAAGCTCATTAGTGCGGCAGCACATAAAAAAGATGGCTATCTGAACCTGTATTTTCACCCCTGGGAATTTACCGATCTGCACGATAAGGAAAAATTCGGGTTCCCTGGCTATGTTTCAAAAAACTCAGGCGAAGTTTTTGCTCAACGAATAGGTGATTTTATTGATTGGGCAGCGTCTAAAGGTTACACCTTTAGACGGACGGACAGTTTTTGTAGTAAGATAAAAAACAGAAATAAGCCGGCACCTGTTTTGTATTAACAGGCTGTTAAGCAGCTTATAGCAAATCAATTACCAAATTGATTGTTATTTTCAGCATAATTTTGCATATTTGCACCGCAAAAAATTATACGATATGCCATGGATCAAAACCATGTGTATATTTGTAATCAGGATGCGATGGTCCTATAGCTCAGCTGGATAGAGCAACAGATTTCTAATCTGTAGGTCTTTGGTTCGAATCCAAATGGGATCACAAGAAACCTTTCAGCTCCGCTGAATGGTTTTGTGACCTCTTTAAGTCAAATAAAGGGGTTTTTCATTCTAAACGAGTTCAAAATGCTTATCTTAAAGATAGGCATTTTTTGTTTTAAATCCAAGCGGTTTGTTTAATCAGCATGGTAAAAATGGCGCACTTTATGGCGCATTGAGTGGCGCACTTTTATACTGGTTTAGTAACGTATTCATCCGCTGACTAAAGAAAGCCCGCCAAACCTGATACTTCAATGGATAAAAACCAATATCAATACTTTAGTGTTATCGGTGGAGATTGTGGTATTCTTGATGTTACTACCTACGTTGCCCGGTATACGTAGGCGACACTGGCAAAGCGAATGGCTTATTCAAACGAATTGATAGCGGAAGCATTGGGCTATGAGTACGGTAACAAAACAACCTCAATTTATTTAGACGATTAACAGGAGGTGTAGTTGATGAGGTAAACGAAAAAGCTACTACGTTAATCACATTATGAATATTAAGCCCCCTGATTAAAATCAGAGGGCTTTTTTTATTACAGATAATAAGCAAATGATTGAGGTGGTAACAAATTAAAATCCCTTTTTAACGATTTAGGTGTGCTGTAACGTTTCGTGTTTTTTATCTTTATTGCGTATCCATCTACTTTTTCTTCAAAATACTTAAAAAAGAAATGCTCAGTTATTCCGGATGCTTCTGCGGTTAATTCCCACAATTTGTTTTTTTCAAATTTCAATATTTCTTCAATCTCAAACTCACCAATAACTTGCTGCACTGGTGACGAAGCATAAACGATTATATTTTTTACGGTGGGATTTTTAAATATCGCCTTTCGAAACTCAAATTGCTTTGTACCGTCGAAAATTTTAAATGCGAATTCAGGTTTGATAGATAGTACTACTTTCATATATAGTTATTTACAGCTAATCCAATTGATTATTTGCTGGCTGACAATGTTAAACAAAATAGCTAATACGGCTAAACCTAATATGTATACTGCAATCGTTCGCCAATTGTTACTTTCAAATTTAGATTTAATTAGTACGCTAAAGTCTTGTTTGGCATCTCCCGGCTTGCCGCCTTGTGTCCAGTGGTATGCAAGAAAAATTTGATTAGGATTCAATTTGTCATCATCTACGTATCCTATCCAACGGTAGTTCTCTAAATTTCGACAGCTAACATACGGCTTATGTGACCCTAAAACATCTTCGTTGGAAGAACATATAAAGAAGAAGTGTGCTTTTTTAATTTTCAGTGCTTTTTCCCGGTCAATTCGTTCTAAAAGGTCTAAATCCAAATCTCTCGCTTCATTAACCCGAAAATCAATTAGTTCAATTTTAGAGAATGCACTTTGAACAACAGCGTTAGACGGCTTTTGAATATCACTTAGGCTCAGTAGGTAATTCCCGCTGATTCTAAATCTAAAATAGGTTTGCTCTTGTGATTCTTGGCAGCTAATGTTAATAACCGTCCCCTTAAACTGCTCTGTTATTTCAACATCAGAATCACTGGTTTCGTAAATATTAAAAACAAATTCATTGTTGGAATCTGTAATACGGTGATTTTTGCTGATTCCTACCGATGTCGTTTTATAGTTTTCGTTAAAAATTGCACTGACCAAATCTGGTTTACTGATAAATTTATCAACGATGTCGGTAAAATCTGCTTTCTGTATTTTAAATGGAAAATATATTTTCAGCCTTGATATGTTAGTAGTGTTGTCCAACTTAATACCAATGTCCATAAACCTTGTATATTGGGATGAACCCAAAGGTAATTTCCAAAGGTTGAAGTGAAGCTCAACATCATTTAACGATTCAATAGAGTTGTTTTTTGGCTCATACCATACAGCAATACTTTTCATTTTTTATAAGCGAATTTGATAAGGCGGTTAAATTGGTCTTTATTAATTTTTATAAAACCACGTGGCATATTAGTCACATCCTGTATTATGCCTAATTGGTTTAAATCATTAAGTGTCGGCTTGGGCATCGGCAGTGAATGGGCATATAAAAAATTTATAACAAACGGTCTATATTTGGGGTACTTGTCCCAAAATTGGCTTTTTAAATCTTCGTCTGAAATAACAGTTTTCTTCCTACATATTGCCTTAAAATCATCGAATGTTGCAATAGAATCTATAATATTTTCAACAATGCCAATCGTTGTGACAGTGCTTGAATATATCTTAGGTGCCTGCTCTCCAATTCTATAAAAGATTAAAACATCCCCCGATTTAAAATCTCTTTCTTTAGAATGAGATATGTAAACTTTACTTAACCCGTTTCTATGCGGTTTGCTTTCTACAAAATCTAAAGGCGATTCATTGTTTAATCTTGAATCTGGAAATAATTCGCTATGGTATTGCGGTTCAATTTTAACGATATAAAAATTTAAATCTCTTGAAATAAACGGGAAAGTAAGCTTTGGATTTTGAATATTTACCGGGTTCCGTCGGCTAAAAGGTTTAACCAACACTTGTTCAATTCCATTGTTTGTATTTTTAGTGCCATGCTCAACAAACCCCCATTCCTTTAGCATTAAAATCAATCTGTTTTGTTCAGGTCTTTTGTCAAAAATTGTTACGTATATTTCTTCAATAGAAGTATTATTTAAGGCGTTGTCGAACACGATTTTGAGAAATCGTTCACCAATTCTTACACCGTTATTTATAACCTTAAACGTGCCTATTTTTAATCTTTTTCCTTTAGTAAATATTGGTGCAATCTCAGAATAGTTTTCACTTTGGTCTTCAACTTTGATATAAAGAAAGGCACTTAAAATGTTATTGTTATAGCAGACATAGCAAATCTCATCTGCTTTTTTATTGAACCAGTTGTCAAAACCGGCGTAGTCTTCACGGAACGTATCGAAAAATGTGTCTTGCAGATTGAGCGAACCGAAATAAGATTTTTTTACAGCCAGTACTTTGTAATCAATCAATTCGGGATTTTCGGATATAGACTTATCTATAAATTCATCGATTTTGAACACTTTGTTTTGAACGCCAAGAACGACCGCCTTATTATGAATTTTAGTGTCTTCGGTTATGAGAATATCGACCCGCCCTGCGTACACTTCGTTTAAGATTTGCGTATCGATTCGGTCATTGTCATTATTATCAAATTTAGAGCTTACATTCCTTATTTTATCGTCAAAGGGAGCGATAGTCTTTAGAGTATTATAGTTCTCTATTTTCACATTCATTACCCCCTTCGCAACTTTGTCTTTATATTTATTTAACTCTACTGCTGTTGCCGGATGAATACACTTTTCAATTTTTAATTTATCCAGCCAATAAAATAGTACGCCAATACCTTCATTTTGAATGCGGTTAGATTCTCGATGTATGATAATATTTGTATCAAGTAAGGCTCTCATGTAGCTGTGATAGTAGTTTATTATAACTCAGGTCTGATTGGCTTGTATCGTACACAAAAAGTGGCACGCTTAATTCCGTAGAGATTTCTTGTGCATAGTGCAATTCCATAGTTTGCATATAGGCTAAAGATTTTTCAGAGTATGTTTTTTCGTCCCGATTCTTTAGCCCATCTGCAACCTTCGCCGTATCGCCGACAATTACAACGAGGTAAATCGGGTTGATGGCGGAGAAGGTTTTCAAAGGCACTTTCGTTGCAACCCCATCTTTATTGAATAAGCAAAAATGTCCGTCTAAAATATAGTGATGGTCATGGTTAACTACATTGTGTAACCCTCGTAATAATCTGTCTTGGGTGTCGGGGATATCACTTACTAACTTGTTTTTGAAATCGGTATTGATATCCTTCCATTTCAAAACTTCGCTGGCAGAGAGGTAATTGATATTCAGAGCATTTACCAGCCTGTGGCAAATAGTACTTTTGCCAACCCCATGTATTCCACCAACGAATATAATATTCTTGAATAATGTCGTTTTATTGTTCACAAATTGACCGATAAAATAAAGGTTGTTAAATATATAATTATAATACTACTTGTTATATAAAATTGCTGTAATAGCAAGTAGTAATTAATGTGGACGAGTTTATGAATTATTCCAACAAAAAATTGAAAATATTAGCTCTGATTGTCGGTTAAGCCCACCTGCCACCCCGTCGGTCGGGTAAATTATCCGTTTTTTATACTGAATTCTGTATATGTTAATGATCCCCGCCAGGCGGCGGTGATCATTAACGTCAATTAAAGTACTAAAAAGTACAGTTTTATACCATAATGGTACATATAATTTTAGTCCAAAGATTCAGGAAATATCACGTTACCATAGCTATTTAACTCAATATCTAAATTTACAGTCCGGTGGATACGGTGCTTTAAATTCTTAAAATTTGATGCACTCCACTGCTTTCCGTTCAGCGTACCACATAGGATATACGCCGCCGCATAGTCATCATTCGGGTCTGACATTAAGAACGTTTCTGTTATAGTAAAAAACGTCCGCCCCCTTTCAAGTTCAATGGTTTCTCCTAAAAACGGTAATTCCGCACACGTGTAGTGATAAAGTGAATCAAGATGCGCTATGCTGAATAACACAACTTTGAAATGGTTTTGCATGACTTGTTTGTTGGTATCGCCTTTTGCAATGGCATGGTTTGTATAAACGTCACAAAACGAAGTTCGCTTACTTAAAAAGCCATTGAAGGAAATTTACGTTAGTTTTCTCTTGTTGTATTTTTTGCATACGGTTGAGATATTCAAAGTGCGATACTAATCCGCATTCCCGGTCAAAGTCATCCGGGCTGAAATGAATAACTTTAAAATTGATATTGTTATTTTCAAGATTATAAGTCAGGTCACGTAATTCGCCGCTGTTTAACAGGAAATCATTTATTAATAAAACATTATCATCTGTAAAGGCAGCCAGTGACAAAAAACCACGGCGGCGATTAAAAACACGTCCTAAACTATTTAAAGGCTGGTTATCCTCATCCCATTCGGGTTTTATTTCATTCTCTCCCTTTGCGGTACAAAATCCGGTTAAATCCTTTTTTGTAGCAAATTTTAACAGATACTCAACTGTAGATAGTTCAATTCTTTTTTCTTGTTTGATAGGAGTTTCAGGAATAAGGTAGTCCATTTCATCATCATCATCTTCTTCGTATCTGATTTGGGGATTTTTATCAACTGCCAAAGCATGATAAATTGTTTTATTACGTTCGTAGTCCCAATGACTACTTGATGATACGATTTCGAAGCCGTCTCTAACAGCACTATTAACCAAGCGATTAAAATAATCAAAATCATCTTCGTTAATAATCAAGTGTTCTGCCATTACCCAACTCCTTACGTAACCCTTACCGATACATTAACCAATATTTATCACTTAATGATTTGGCTTCATTCAACGGGCGTTTTACCGGGTCAACAACTTTTTTAAATTCCCACTTTTCCTCAAACCGATTATATCTTCCATAACATTTTATATTTTGGAACATTTGTTCTCCATCTACAGTGCTGATAAGAGGTGGGTACTCGCTATCATATTCCCATTCTGTAAATTGAACTTTTGAATTTCTGTAGGCGATGTATGTTTTGATAATCAATACTACCACCATAACAATACAGGCTATAATAAAACCGATAACATACATTATCGCAATAGTTATGGCTAACCCAACTACGTAAGAAATCAGCTTGTTCATTTAAGTAATTTGTAACACTAAGTTACAAAACAAAAACGAGATTACCAATACCTGTGTTGGTATTGCGAAGCTGATTAAACGGCAACCTTGTAGGTTGAAAATGTCGGAAATCAAGAAATCAGCCTTAGACCTCTATATAATTGAACGTGTGAAGCAAATGCGTCAAGATAGAAATATGTCGCAAGCTGTTTTGGCTATCAAATTGGATGTGTCAGATTCATTTATCGGCGCCATTGAAAACCCGCACCACCGGGCGAAGTATAATACGGAACACATCAATAAACTTGCTGTGATTTTTAATTGTAGCCCCCGTGATTTTTTACCTGAAAAACCGCTTTAACCGCTACCAACTACCCGGCTTTATTCAAACTGTTGTAAACCTTTTTTAACATATAATCCTTTACCAACCCGCCAAAATCTTTATCGTCCATCATCTTGGAAAATATATCTTGGTTTTGCTCCATACGGGAGATAAGTTTATCCATGAAGATGTCGTCAAAACCAAATTTAAAGTTCTCAATGGTGTTTGTTTTAGCCTGTAGGCTCAACTTGTTATCGGCGACCAACTCAGCTTCAATCTGGTCAAAGAAAAGCTTGTCAGCATCGTTAAATTCGGTTGAGAACCTTTTATTAAGCACTTCAATAATTTCTGATAGTGCCGCCTTTTCTTCTTTAGTCATGCGGATACCCGCTTCGTTTTGTCCATCCAAACCATATTCCGCTTGCGGCTCCATTACGATATTTATTTCGCTGATTCGCTGCAATCGGTAATACTCCAATGATACTTCGTCACCTAATTGAAAACGGTCGTTTGCGTTTCTTGGTAGTTTTTTAAGCAGGAATTTACCGTATGTAAAAAGTTTTTCCAACTCCACATCCGTAAAAGGCATAATTTGAGTTAGGAATGAATAAAGCCGCACAAATGATTGAAGTGTATTTTTAAAGCCTTCCTGCGTTGATTCGGTATTGATAACATCATCCTTGCTGCTCTCAACTGGTAATTGCTTGTAGCGGTCAACTGCCGGGTCAACGTAAGCGTATAACTTACCTTGCTCCGCTACTGATAAAGCCCTCGCCGACTTAAAATATACGTTACAAAAATTATCGACTTCGGTGTCCCAAATTATGTGCGCCTTTCTAATTTCATTCTGTAAGTCGTACAGGTGGTTCGGGTCGGTTGTGGTTTCAACTGTGGTCAGTTCGTAATACGGTTGAAACGAATTTAGTATTTCTTCGGTCTCGTTAGCAAAGTCCAGTACAAAGGTATCATCCTTGCCGGCAGACATTCGATTTAACCGTGATAGTGTTTGCACGGCCTTAACGCCTGACAATTTCTTATCTACATACATCGTATGCAATAGTGGCTGGTCAAACCCGGTTTGGTATTTGTCTGCAACTAACAGTAATTGATATTCACTGGTATTAAATTTCTTCGGTAATTCTTTTTCCTTAAAGCCGTTCAGGTCAACCTCGGTAACACCATCCGGGAACATATCATAAATCACTTTACCCGAAAATGCTACTAAGGTCTTTATATCATTATAGCCCTTTTTCTCGATATACTTATCAAATTCTTCTTTGTAGCGTACAGCATGTAACCGTGAACTGGTAACAACCATCGCCTTCGCTTTCCCGCCAATTTTTTTTGATACAACTTGTCTAAAATGTTCAACCATTACTTCGGTCTTTTGGGCTAAGTTATGCGGGTGTAGTGATAAAAACCGGGCTATTGCTGTCGCTGCCTGCTTTTTATGTACGTCCGGGTCGTCATCAATCTGTTTGGATAGCTTGTAAAATGTTTTGTAGGTAGTGTAATTCTTTAATACATCCAAAATAAAACCTTCTTCAATGGCTTGCCGCATTGAATAAAGGTGAAAAGGCTTTGGTTTACCATTCTCATCAGGTGTACCGAAAACCTCTACCGTTTTAGCTTTTGGAGTGGCAGTGAAACCGAAAAAACTAAGGTTAGTTTGCCGTCCACGAGCTTGCATAGACTTCCTGATTTCATCTTCTACATCATCGTCTAAACCTGTATAAATATCCTCCTGTTCAGCGTCTTCCAATGATTTTGCCGCTAATACTTCTTTTAGCTTTTTTGTCGATTCGCCCCCCTGACTGCTATGCGCTTCATCAATGATGACTGCGTACTTGCGATTAGACATCTCGCCAATTTTATCTAAAATGAATGGAAATTTTTGCAGGGTCGTGATAATGATATTTGACCCAGCGGTTAAGGAATCGGCTAATTGCTGAGAATCTTTATCTATTTTTTGGACCACCCCCTGTTTGTGTTCAAACTGGTATATGGTGTTTTGTAGTTGGTTGTCCAGGACCTTCCTGTCGGTAATTACTATTACCGTATCAAAGATTCGTTCGTTAGCTTCGTTATGGATACTTGAAAGACGATAAGATAACCAAGCTATTGAATTTGATTTACCCGACCCAGCAGAGTGTTGGATAAGGTAGTTCTTACCCGCCCCCTCCGCACGGGCGTTTGCGCTCACCTGACGTACTACCTCCATTTGGTGATACCGTGGGAATACAATAGTTTCCTTTATTTTAGTAACACCATTAAATTCAAATTCTTCGGAACTCAGGTGAAGGAACTTACCGATAATATCCATCATGCTATCCTTCGCCCATACGTATTCCCAAAGGTAGGCGGTACGGTAACCATTATAGTTTGTAGGATTTCCCGCTCCGTTGTTGTTACCCTTGTTAAATGGTAGGTAACGGGTATGTTTACCATCCAATTTGGTGGTCATATAACATTCATCCGTATCGACGGCAAAGTGTACTAACGACCGTTTCTTAAATTGAAATATCGGTTCTGTCGGTTCACGGTCATACACGTATTGCTTTTTTGCGTGTGTAATGTCTTGCCCGGTAAACTGGTTTTTAAGCTCTATGGTGGCAATTGGCAATCCATTGAGGGATAATACCATATCAATTGAGTTGCTGCCTCTACGCTCGTAAAACAGCTGCCGGGTGACTGATAATCTATTGGTTTTATACAAGACCTCAGCATTAGGGTTAAGTGTAGATTCCGGCTTGAAGTAACCCAACCTAAATTTAACGCCGTAATCAATAAACCCGTTACGTATCACATCAAGTGTACCCCGTAACTCCAATTCCTTTAATAAGCGTTGGATTACCTTTTTCTCGACTTCCGTTTTATGAATGCCTGAAATTTTAATCCATTCTTTAGGTTGCGACGCTTTTAGAAAGTCTGTGACGTAACCGGGGAACAAACCTAAGTTAACATCAAAATCATCTGAATTCCCTATGACGTAACCACCGTAAGTGAGTAGCGATTGCTCGATAGCTGCTTCAAAAGTTTTTTCTGTGTGTATCCCGCTTGCCATAACCGTTATAGTGAAAATTCATTGATTTTTTTCACATCCCAAATAAGCTTCGCTAATTCGAGATATACTGATTGCCGTTCTTTTATTACCGCTTTCTTAAAAGATGGTACGGCTACCATCTTTAATTTTCCAGCCTCAATGAATTTCAAAAAATGTGGATTGTTTTTAAACGTCTTTTCGTTCAAAGATGCTGCAAGTAAGTTCTGACTGTAATATTTATCTAATTTCTTGTCGTAGTTGCTATCATTTAAACTTCGGTTAATATCCTGTGGCAGCAATACTAAAGCGCCAAACATGTTTCTATGGTTTTGAAAACTTTCTTCGGATTCGTATTCGTCTTTATATCTTCTGTAGTGGTCAGAAATAACGTGTTCAATATCGTAAGGATTTTTTATCCAACGGTCGACATAAGTCTCAAATTTGGTGTCACGCCCGCTTTGTTTTTCAACGAAATGCGTAAGCCTTGCTAATTGATGAAGCATGTATCGCTTTGTCCATCCATTTAAGTTAAAACTATTAATTCCGCTTAATTTGAACTCATAGTTAGCAATTTCCTTTGTGAGGAACTTTGATAAATCCGGCAACGTATTTCGCCGTACTTTTTTGGCGTAGGTAAACATCGCATAAGTCATGGCTGAGTAATCCAATGTTTTGAAATTGAAAATTCGGATTGAAATAAACTGGTCTAAAAAGCAAGATACTGTTCGGATTTTTTTATCAACTGTTTCCTTGCTATCAGTTGGAGTAATCGCAGCTAAAATTAATAAAGGCTGCAATGTAAAGTTTCGGTTAGCGTTGTAAAATACGTGTTCAAAGCCCGCAGTCAGATTGTTTGAATACCTAAATATCCGAATATATGTATCAGCGAAAAGGATAAATTCCTTTTGAACAAATCTGTTGAAATCGTTTGACCTCTGTAAGCCTATGTGCAACGAATTTTCTCGCACCCATTTGTGAAAAGCGTTGCTGATTTTATCAAAGTCTCCTTGTTGTGCGTTCTTTTTGCGCTCTCTGATTGTAACGGCATATTGTGACCTCAACCAAGTTTTTATGCAATCACTTTCTTGTTCTTTTCCTAAAGCCTTTAATTCTAATATTTTGTTCTTCCAAAGTTCATTTGCTTTTTGCCTTTCATTATCATCTGCTATTTCCGATAATAAATAGCCCTTTAACATTTCTGTTGCTGTTAAACTTAGCCCCCGGTCATTCATTGATACGAAAATCTTATGCGCATCCTGTTCTGTTTGGGCTTCAATACGAATAAATTGCACATTATCAATTATCCAATCTTTGAAGTAAGGCAATGCTTGTTCACTTACAGCATCAATCATTAAACTTTTTATATCATTGTACCTATTCCAAATATTTTTTACGCTTTCCGGGCGGTTGTTCAATTCAAATTCTTTACCATCCAAGATGCTTTCTAAGCATTCATTCCTTTCTTCAACATTAATATTGAATGTGGTTTTGCCGTATTTCTGCGAATGTATCAGGTTTAAAACTTCGGCTTTGTCATGTTCGTCTTTAAGATTTAAGGTCAGATAAATTAACAATAAAGCTAAAGACGTAAGCCTTTGCTGACCGTCAATAATGGCATTTTCATCTTCGGTAAGTACAACAGACCCCATAAAGTAGTGACCATATTTTTCTACTTCCTGACGTTCGTGGTCGTCTGAATAATACTCTAAAAACTCTCCTGTGAGGTCTTCAATCAATTCTTCAATCTGCTTTCTTTCCCATTGATACTCACGTTGGTAGTAATGGATGCTATACTTTACACCAGTAAATAATTCTCTGATACTTTTAGGTGCGCCTAATATTTTTTTCATTGTAAGGGTTTAGGAATTTGCGATAAGTTTAAGGAAATAATATTTGTTTATTTGAGTCCAGTTGAAAGTATAATCCTTTAATAAGCTAATGTTGACAGGTTTGCCGCCGATAGGTGTGGTCTTTACAACGCCTCCGATTATTGAGTAACCATGAGAAATATCGTAATCCCAATTTTTAGTTATTTTCTTTAAAGGGGATACCAAATTTTTCATGTCGGTCATAGTTAATTGAATACCTGATAAGTGACCCGCCCCTAAAGAATATTTTTCCAGTAAATGAATATCTTCATAAACGTCTTTCATAAAAAGGTCAGCACCACCACGCTTCTTACCTGACGAAGCAAGCGTTTTGTAGCATTTCATTTCGATAGGTAAATATTTAAACTCATTGTCTTTTTTCATAGAGATTAAAATGTCGACTTCTCTCCATCGTCCATCGACCGATATCCCGGTTTCAAGTTCAAGTGAAACCTTTTCGTCAGGGGCGTATATAATCAAATCAAACGCATTATTTAGGATATAGGCGAACTGCAACTGCATCGAAGCCTCTTTGTTTATATTTATTACGCCGCCACCAACTTTTGAAGTAAAGCTTATCCAACAGTCATCAATTAATCTGTAAACACGGTTGATAAGGTTAGTCATGAGAAAACATTTACTTCGTCCCTTATGTCAACCTTGCCAGTAACCACTTCTGATATTAATGCGGTTTTGTATTCTTTAAGATGTTCAACTTCTTTTTTTATCTTTTGCATTAATCTATCTATTCGGTAGCATTCTTGCGTTATAAATTCTCCAATTCTCCGCTGTTCATCATAATTAGGTACAGGTATTGACAAATTCTTAATTTTTTCGACCGCCAATCCCGGTTGCGCTGCTGATTGTGAATATTGATTCAAGTTCATTACGGTTAAAAGGTTGCCAAGCCAAATCCAATCATATTCTTTATTCAGATAACAAACAATAGCATGTTCAGATGCCCAAAATTTATTTGAGGCATAATTAATATTACCGCATAATGCACCTTGCCTACCTATGAGGATATAATCACCATCCATGTTGTATCGCTCATAATAACCTCTCAACCCATTCCCTCCATATACTGGATAAGCACCTTCCTCGGTGATAAACTCGGATGTGATTGTATCTCCACTTTTTAGATTGGCAACATATTTAATTTTTTTTACTGTCCAATGCTCGGGTATTTCTCCTAACCACTCAACCCAGCTATTTATCATTTTTGTAGTTGAGTTTAGTCCCTTAGTGACTGATTGAGTAATAGTTGTTATACGCTCTTCATTAAGAAGTTGAAGGAGTTTTTCTTTGCCACCTATTAGTTTGTCTATTAACTCTGTTTTATGATTGAGATATTGAGAAATACTATGTTGTTCAGGAATTGATGGGCAAGGGAACTTAAACTCGTTAAAAACATTTTGATATAAATGCAATATGGTTGAGCCGCTTTTATTGTGGTTAATAAAAGATGTAAAAATATCTGACTGCAAAACCCAATAGAAAAAAGATGTAATGTAATCTCCGCTAATTGGTCTTGTTACAAATACCCCACTATTTAAAGTTGCGATAGACGGGATATTTTTAACCAATGCAATTTTTCCAATAGTTCCGTCTTTGGTAATAAGCAAGTCGTTTTCCTTTAATTGGATGTAAGGGTCTTCGTCATACCTCGCTTTTGTAATTTGATAACAGGTTGTCCAATTAATTTGTCCATCATTGAAATCTGTACCGGTAACTACGTAACTGTCGCCAACTTCCAAAAATTCTTCCGACCGAAGACCTTGCCAACCAATTCTTCCTTTTACGTAGGTAGTATGCTTGACCTTTTTTAAAATCCAGTGTTGCGGAACTTCACCAATCCACTCAATTCCTGATTCTTTATAATTATACATTCCCATCAGGCAATTACTTCGTTGATTAATCCCAAAGTTTCTTGCTCCAAGGCAATTATGTCACGCCTTATATCATCCAATGACCTCAACGGCTTATATTGGTAGAAGTATTTAGTAAAGTTAATTTCGTAACCAATTTTAGTTTTAGTTTCATCCACCCATGCATCCGGTACGTGAGGTAATACCTCTTTTTTTATGTAAGCTTCTATGTTTTCTTTCAACGGGATACTTTCTGTATCTCGTAAACTACTATCTGCTTTTGGTTTGCCGTTTTTGTCGGTTTTTATATTGCCTTTGGCATCCCTTTCAGGGCGTTCAACCGTAACTTTTGAATAGCCGAAGTCCCGGTTATCAAAAATTTTACTGATTTCGGTCGGTAAAAATTCGCCATACACCTTAGTGATTTCGGTAATGTGGTCAGGGCTTAATTCGTTACGTTTATCACCAAGAGATTTACTCATTTTTTTATAAAAGTCCACGGCATTAATTAGTTGTACTTTCCCCCGGCGATTAGCTGACTTATGGTTGGATAGTATCCATATATAGGTACTTATGCCGGTATTATAAAACAATTGGTTAGGCAAGGCTATAATAGCTTCCAATAAGTCATTTTCTATTATCCACTGCCGTATGCTTGATTCATTCTTCGTTGTACTTGGACTACCCGAAAACATTGGCGAACCGTTGAATACGATAGCCAGCCGTGAGCCTTCTGGCTTCATTTTTGATATAAGCGACATCAAGAACAGGAAAGACCCATCCCCGGAGGATGGCAACCCGGCACCAAACCTGCCGCCAAATCCTTTTTCTTCATGTTCAGCTTTTACCTTTTTAGCAATCTTTTCCCACTTAACACCAAACGGCGGGTTGGTAATCAGGTAATCAAATTTTTCAGTTGATAGGTGGTCATCAGATATACTATTACCCTTTTTTATATTAACCGGGTTTTGTCCTTTAATCAACATATCCGATTTACAGATAGCGTATGATTCCGGGTTTAACTCCTGACCAAACACTTCTAAACGGGCATCCGGGTTCAACTCATTCAGGTATTCTTCGGCAACGCTTAACATACCGCCCGTCCCGGCACAGCAATCGTATATGGTTTTTACGATACCTTTTTGTGTAAGTATATCTCGGTCATTCAGGAAAAGCAGGTTAATCATTAACCGTATAACTTCACGTGGCGTAAAATGCTCACCAGCTGTCTCGTTTGAAATTTCAGCAAATTTGCGTATCAATTCTTCAAACAAGTAACCCATTTCCATGCTACTTACCTTTTTTGGGTGTAGGTCAATTTCCTGAAAACGTTTTACCACCATAAATAACAGGTTGTTGTTATCCATGCGGGTAATTTGGTTTTCAAACTCAAATTGCTCAATTATCTCACGGGCATCGGCAGAAAACCCGTTTATGTATTCGATAAGGTTGGCGGCAATGTTGTTAGGGTCAGCAACAAGTTTATCGAAAGTGAAATTGCTGCGGTTGTGAAAATTGTATCCGGCTACCTTATTTAGTATTGGGTCAATGTTCTGTATGTTCATGGTTTTAGCCTGTTCATACTTTTTAAGCACCTCAACTTTGGTGCCTTCCAGTACGCAATCTAAACGCCTCAGTACCGTTAACGGTAGTATAACCTTGCCATAGTCACTTTGCTTATAATCGCCCCGGAGAAGGTCAGCTATTGACCATATAAAATTGGCAGTTTCCTTAAAGTTCTTCATGTTATTGCAATGATAGGGCTAAGTTCTTCTAAAACTACAAATTTGAATGTATTTGAAAATAAAAGTGGCAATTTTTTTTAAATGAATTATTTTTGTAATAAGAGAAATCAGCAATAATTCCGCTGGTAAACAAATCGAAAAAATACATCTTAAAGTATTAAAAGAGAGACGACTAATCGGGAAATAGTATTACTAAGTTAAGTTCACTGAACTATTACCGCCGTCTTTCGCTTCATTGAAGCATTAAAGAGAACTTAACAACGATTTATGAATAGTGAATTTAATTTACTCCACGAGTGAAAAGACTTTTCACGTAAAACCAACCGATGACGAGATAGCAAAACTTAAATTCTCACATTGCAAAACATCGGATGAAAAACTAATTGAATGTATTGAGCGGGGACAACCATTTACCGCCCAAGTGTATGACCAAAACAAACGGCATACAAATAATTTTATAACGCAAACTATTTTTGCGCTTGACTTTGACGAGACCATCACTCTAAACGAAGCAAACGATATTTGCCGGGATTTTGGTTTGAATTACCTTTTTGGCTATTACACCTATCGGCATACGGAGACTGACCCAAGATTCCGTTTGGTATTTATTTGTGACGGTGAAGTGCGAGATTCACAACTTGCGTTAGATATTCTTCAAGCGTTCACTGTGGTTTTCAATGGTAAAAATGATATTTCATGTTTGGACTTAGCAAGGGTTTGGTCGGGAACCAACAAAAAAGTATTCCGGGGAATTCCTGATTCAACTTTTAATCCTGCTCAATTATTTGAAATAGCTAACGAACTAAAATATGCCTTAGCTGGTGGTAGAAGTAGAAAAATTTTCAATTTTAATAATATTGAAAAAACGGGAAATAATGGTTATTCATCTTTATATACTTATAGGATTACCGAGATTCCCCCTTTTTTCGTCGAACCTAAGACAGGCGGCGATTTAATTGATAATTGGAAGATGGAAGACCTATTGAAATGTAGGTTATTCAAAACTTTTTACGAAGGCGGGGGTACTCCTGATTTAGGTTCCAAACTTAACGACCGGGAATTACTATGTATGGCATCCAACTTAATAACTATTGTTGGCGGTGAGAAATTGTACAAGACCTGTTTAGACAGAAACCCCGAATATGCTAAGGTTAAGCGGTATAAAATTTCATGGTTACGCAATCAGGGAAATTATCGACCTTGCTTAATTGGCAATTACTCACCTTACAAGGAAGACCAAGATAATCCCGACCAAACGTTTGCTGAATTGCTTAGAAAACGAGGGCGTGTTGAGATTGACCCATCATATCAAGTTGATATGCTTACGCTGCCGAAAGCCGAAGCTAAGCTATTAAAGGCGAACGAGCGGATACGCACCGAAAAAGGGAACAAGGTATATTTGGTTAAAGTACCGCCGGGGCTTGGTAAAACTTCTTATTGGAGAAATCAAAAAAGTGTAGTAATCGGCTTTCCAAGCAACAAGTTGAAAGATGAACACTATACGGCATCGAACTTAGATAATGATGAAAAAGTTGTTACGCCGGAAGCATTAGTTAATTTTAGCGCACCGGTAAAAGCACACTTTAATAGGTTATATCAAACAGGTTTAGGTGAGGTAGTTAGTTTTCTGATTAAGGACTTGGCAAAGGGCTATTCAATATTTGAGAGTGGCATTGCTGATGCTAACGATATAGTTTGTGCATCGGAATATCTTGTTAAAAATAAATTAATCAGGGATGTTAATGCAGACTTAACCGTATTCACTACCCACACAAGGATGGTTTACCAATCTTTCCCGCATGATACCTATGTATTTGATGAAAATACTTTTGGTTCATTGTTTGAACAGTTGACAACTACTGTTAGTGACGTTTCGATAGTGGTAAACGAGTTAAAGCTTAGGGGATTAGATACCAGCGTATGGGAGGATGTTTTAACTATTAAAGATTCAAACATCCACGGCACCCCCAACTTTGGTGATTATCATTTCATTTTAAAGCAGATAGTCCGGGCAAATCATTTCAACAGTAACGTACTTAAATTTTTTCAATCGTCAACTTTTTCATTTCAAGAGGGGTACATACACTACCAAGTTAATCATCTGAGTAAGCTGCCAACCGATAAAAAAATAATTTTTTTAGATGCGACCGCTTCAAAAACCTTATTTGAAAAAGTATTTGGGGATAGGCTGGAAGTTATTGATATATCTAACGTTCAATTACAGGGGACTATCATACAATACACTTCCAAAAGTTGCTCTAAAAGTGGACTTAGCAAGTACCACGAAAAAATTTCAACAATGGTCGGCGATTCACCTGTTATCACATTTAACGAATATAAAAAGTACTTCAAAAATCCTGATGATACGCTACACTTTGGTAACGCTGTCGGCTCAAATAAATTAGAAGGGAAAGATTTTTGTGTAGTTGGCACGATGACTTACCCGCCGATGTATTATAAGTTTTTAGCTGATACACTAATGATTGAGTGCGATAATTTTGAAACAGAACCTTTAAAAGTAACCTATAAAGGTCGCCGATTCTCTTTCAAAACGTTCGCCAATCCTGAATTACAAAAGCTGCACTTGGAACAAGTGGAGGGAGATTCATTACAATGCGTTCACCGGGGGCGTTTGATAAGAACTAACTCAACGGTACGGCTGTTTTCAAATTTCCCGTTGTTGCAGGCTAAGTATATTTACTAAGCAGTACAAGTAAGCCCTATTGTCATTAATTAATTGCGGGCAATAGGGCATTATTGTGAAGGCTTAATTTTTTCACAAAATTTGCGTAAAAAAATTTTTACCGACTCTCAAAATTTTACAAAAACGGTCATGTTTTGAAAAAGTCAAATTCAGGGTTCGGCGGTAGATTCGATTGTCTTGGATAGTCCCAAATGGGGACCACCCGGCCCGGGCCCGCCCCGGAGAGTAACGGGATACTGTGTGGGGGGCTTTCGGGGGAGGTAATTAAACTAACTCTAATACTGGTAACACATCCTTTAATTGTTGGCTGTTCAATTCACCTAAACCCCGTAGATACTTCAACGTCACTATCATTGTTGAATGCCCTAAAAGTTGTTGTAGTATGTGAATGTCCTTAGTGCGATTATACACATCAATGGCAGCGGTATGGCGAAAAGAATAAATGGTTTGCTCTGATTGTATCAAACCATTTTTGCTCATATCAGACTTTAGGCGTGTCCATATCAGGTTAAAATAGTATTCGTTAAAAGCATGATTACTTAACGTAAATATATTTGTTTCGGGGTCTTGTACTTTCGATAATCTATTTTCAATAATAGTTTGAAGATATTTGGGGACTGATACCACCCTTACACGAGCGCTTTTATTCTCTGCACCGGATAACGAAATGGTTGAGAAATCATCATTAAAGTGCCGTTTTTTTAATAATCTGATTTCAATATGTGGGCGTAACATGCAGCTATACGATAACAAACAACACAAGTATAAGTCGGGATTTGATTTTTTAAGATAGTCCAGCAGGGGAATTAATTGTTCTTTTGTATAAATCTTGTGAAGGGCAGCTTTCGGTTTTAAGCGTGGAGTATTTAGAATCAAATTAACCGTGATGTATTTTTTCCTTTCAAATTCGGCAAAGAATAATCCCAACATCCTACGGATATTCATGTAGTTGGTCGCAGACGATTTGAACTGATTGAGAAAGGTCTCAATTCTGCTAAGCTTTAGTGATTGAAGTGGACTACATTTTTCTTCTGTACTTAAAAATGCTAAAAACTGCTTTACGATGGATTTTATGTTTCTCTTATACTTATCGGATAAAGGGCTGGATAGCTTTGTTGCTTCAACTTCTAAAAATAGTTGTTCAAGAGATGGTATTGGTTCTGCATTAATTTCAATAATTGGCTCATCAACTATTAAAGGATTCCAGCCTGTTTCCAGTGACTTTTTAAATTCAAATAACAATTGCCTTAGCAACCTGTCTTTCTCCTTTATAGATGATGCGTAGTTTGGATAAATCTTAATTTTCAAACGGTTACCGTTGTACTCCCTGAATCTTTTTCCATTAAAGTGAAAAGAGATGTGAGAACGATAAGATAAGTTGGGTTTAGTAACAATTTTTGGCTCAGTGTACATTGATTTGGCGCATTAAGTGGCGCACTTGTACCCGAATAAGAAAAAAACCGCCTCAGTTAGCTCATTTAGACGTTGAGCAACAGATTTCTAATCTGTAGGTCTTTGGTTCGAATCCAAATGGGATCACTATTATATAGCCTCTTAGTTTATCTAAGGGGCTTTTTTGTTGCGTTTATCGCCTTTTTCTCCAGCAGGTACAGTTTTTCATTCTGTTAGTTGAGATTCTGTCAGTGGTTTGGGTTTACTTTCTGTTTCGTGTTTTATCTGTTTAGGTTACTTATTGGCACACTTTCGGCATCCTTTATTTAAGTCCCGGCCATTTATCATGTCCTGTGCCATCGCCGCACGCTTTATCTTGTATGTTTTGCGGATATTAGCTAAAGCCAGTCATTGAAATGTTTTATCTCGCCATTGTTTATCTCCCGGAGAATAAATAGCTTTGTTACACCACGAAATTCAGGCAAAACAAAATCAATATCCTAATCTTATCATGTCAGAAAACATCCAAACTACTACAGCAGTTGATATCAACGAAATGTATCAATACGCCACCAATCTTTTCGTCGGCGGACAAAATTCCTACGAAGTAAAAACGGCATTAATGACACGGGGCCTCGACGAAGGAAACGCTGATTATATTGTTCAGCAGCTTGATCAACAGATTAATAACGCGCATAAAGAACGGGCAAAAAAAGATATGCTTTACGGCGCGTTGTGGTGTGTCGGCGGCCTCGTATTAACACTTGCACATATTGGTTTCATATTTTGGGGTGCAATAGTTTTTGGTGGAATCCAGTTTTTCAGGGGAGTTATAGCTTATAACAGGTAAGGAAAATATCCTAATCTATTGAATATATGAGCCGGGCATCATGTTCATTCAGTCTTTGTGTCGCAATAGCACCCATTTTTTTCTGCTTCATTGGCGGGATTTAGTGTTAGTATCCAATTTCAACTGTTGCCTGGTAAGTATCCTGGTTAGCAATGTTATTGATGATAAAGTGCGCAACATCGGCTCTCGATATTTTAAGGCAGTTTTTAAGAAATGCATTAATAGCTATGCGATATTTGCCACTAACAGCCTGGTTAGTAAGCTGCGGCGGGCGAATGATAGTCCAGCTAATGTTATTGCTTTTTACCAGGATCTCCATTTTATGCAAATCGGCGTACATGTGTTTCAGTAGTTTTTGAACTACATATTTTTCAATAAGTCTGATATAAAATGGCAGTACGGGGCTTATTTCAATTGCACTGGCCGAGATCAGGAACATGCGTTTTATACCTTTTTGCTCCATCGCTTTTAAAATATGGGCATTACCTTGCGAATACAAAGTTGTGGGTTTATCTGATCCGAAGCCACCGGCCACGCCTATTGCCGAAATTACAGCATCCTGGTTTTCAAAATGATTTTCAAAGGTGCCGGGTTGCATAACATCCCCGCTTACTTTTTTAAGGTTGGGGTGTTCGGTTGTCAGTTTGGCTGGGTTTCGCAATATTGCTGTAACTATATGCCCGGCTTGTAGAGCTTGTTCAACGCATTGCCTGCCGATACCGCCGTTTGCGCCTACAATTATCAATTTATAAATTGTTGTGTTTTGTGGATTTTTCATTTTTTTGGCGATTAGCTAAATTTAAAAACGCTTAAAAAAACTATGCTGAAAAATAACACCAGTTGCACTGCAAAAAAGATATTGAGGTTCGTCTTGATCCGGTCAACCTGTTCTGTTAAGCGGGCGCTGTCTTTATTAATAATCGTTCGCAACTTTTCGCCTTGCCTCCTGCCAAAAAATATCCCGTTCAGTATCAGCATAACAACAATCCCTATTTTTATTCTGAACCATAACTGCTCGCCAAACACGCCATGGGTTAAGGCCATCATACCAATACCCGTTATAACCAGCAAAGCGGCACCTATACCAATCAGTCTTGACGACTTAGACGTACCCGTTAGTATGCCTTTTAACTTTTCTGTGTCTTCATCAAAATGCTTCCAAAAGGTTTTAAATATTGTAAAATCAACAATGGTAGTACCAGCCATTATGGTTAGCCCTGTTAGGTGCAGTATTAATAGTGTCGGTAAAAAGATTGATGTATTCATTTGTTGTGGTAATTAAATTTTTATTTGAATTATATACCATATGGTAGTAATGTTATGCAATAATATACCAAAAGGAAGTAAATAGCAAATATTGAATGCGTTTTTTTTAAATTTGATACCAAAAGGAAGTAACAAGTGAATAAAACAGTTGAATTGGTTAAACTTTGGGGCGATTATGAAGAGCAAAACCCCGGTTGTACTCTGGATGATTTTTTTCGGCATCAGCTAACGGCGAAGGCAAAAGATGAAAAGAAAGCGATACCCGACTGGCAACTAAGGCCGGGAATTAATGGCAAGCTCATGATTTTAATAAGACGGATAGGGAAGTACCATATGGTATATTCAAACAAAGCGCTTGAAGGTACGGGGCTTGATCAGATAGAAGAGTTTGGTATATTGGTTACCATCTTTAACCAGGTTAACCCTATAAAATCTGAGGCTATCTATAATAATATCATCGAGCTATCGAGCGGTACCAATATGCTGAACAGGCTCAAAAAACGTGAACTTATAACCGAGTATGAAGACATAGATGATAAACGTATTAAGCGTTTGAAATTAACCGCGAGGGGAGAGGATGCCCTGGGTAAGGCCAAGGTGCGTGTACTTGAAGTTGCGCGAATGATGGTAAATGTGCTAAGTGATGAAGATAAGCAATTGTGCTTTCAACTGCTTAATCCGGTGAGTGAAAAATTCGACGGTACCTTTCAAAAGTTTAAGAATAAAAGCTTTGACGAAATTTTTGAGTTTATGATGCGATAATTATTGGTACTACTTTGTTTGGTGAGGGATAATGTTGGTTGTTTTTGTGCATTATTAGTCAACATCCGGATTCATTATCCGGGTTAGTGTTAATATTTGTTAAAAGCGTACAGGTTAATAATTTATGTGTTATATTTAGATAACCTACTTTACCTGTTAACTGAACCC
Source organism: Mucilaginibacter sp. cycad4 (assembly GCF_034263275.1). Taxonomy (NCBI): domain Bacteria; kingdom Pseudomonadati; phylum Bacteroidota; class Sphingobacteriia; order Sphingobacteriales; family Sphingobacteriaceae; genus Mucilaginibacter; species Mucilaginibacter sp. cycad4. Next base: position 521,650 of record NZ_CP139559.1, read on the forward strand.
GTCATGAAAACATTGAAACTTACCTTTGCAGTAATATTGATGCTCTTGTCAGTAAATCTGTTTGCTCAGCGTGTTAAAGGAATTGTGATTGATAAAGCTACTTATTTGCCGGTTACAAATGCATTTATAAGCACACCGACGTCAAAAAATATAAGCAGTGCAGAAGGGAAATTCGTGTTGGCCAAGGTAAAACCCGGCGATACTTTGAGGATTACCAGTATAGGCTACAAGCCTTTTAGACTTATAATAAGTTTTTTAAAATATGATACTTTAAGATGTTACATTGAGCCCGATGCAACCGTTTTAAGGGAAGTTAAGATCAGGGGCAGGCGCAACGCCAGGGCTGATTCTTTGCGGAACAGGAGGGAGTTTGCCTCTGCTTTTGCCTATCGCGGTTCAACCATAAAAGATGCCTTTATAGCACATCCATATGATCTTGATATTAATAAACCCAGCAATCATATAAATGCAGATAAAAGTACTGCCACTATTTTAAGCATCAACCTGCTTTCGGTACTTGATATGCTTGGTAAAAACAAGGCTCCTCAATCAAAGTTGCAAAAGGTTTTACTGAAAGATGAGGAAGGTGAGTATGTCGACAGGTTTTTTTCGCCAGAGAAAGTAAGTTCAATAACCAACCTCAAAGGCGATTCGCTTCAAAACTTTATGAACGAATATCACCCTGATATTAAAAAGGTTAAAAAGATGAGCGACTATGATATGGTGAGCTACATTAAAAAAAGCTATACCGAGTACCTCAAATCGGGCAGTAAACAAACAACTCCACTTTTTGTAAGGTGAATGGGCTGGTACTGTTAAAAGTATTTTTCAATTACCAGGTACTTTTTGTTGCAGCTATAACAAAAATACCTTTTAACCGGTAGCCAAAATGTCAATAGTTTTAACAGTACCGGCCTATGGATCCGTTGGCCAGTATTAGTTTGACATTTTGGACAAAATGTATAACTGTGCCTTTTTTTTGAAGGTTCATTTTCAGTATTTACAATATGCATAACATGAATACAATTAAACCCATTGTATCCTCATAAGCAGGCTTTGTTGATTAAATACCCAAAACTAAAATATTCCTTTTATGGAATAGCTTTTATGAGGCTTTACTTTTATATGGTGTGCCTGTAAGCACCGGCGATTTTTTGTTAAACCTATTCCATTCATCAATATTTACTATACCGGGAGCAGTTGCATAATGCTTTTTATTTGTTGGGCAGGTAACCACAAAACCTTTACGGGTTTGATCAATTACAGGACGTGCACCACACGCTTTGCAAGGCTCACAATGGATATTGGGTTGAATTTGGATAGACTCGGACATTACGTTTTTTAAAGGTTAAATGACCCCCCTGCTATTGGGCAAGAGAATTTTTATCATTATGAATTAGGGTTTGGGTTGCGTTGCTACAAAGATGCAAATAATATTTTTATTAAAAAAATGCAATTTGAGAAGTAGATTTCACAATTATGTAACATGTTTATTAGTAAAAGTGTAAAATTGGGTTGTTTTGTGTGCATAATTGTGCAACTGTTAGTTTACAACAGGCAATTTTAAACTGTGACTTTTTTGTTTATTAACTACTTTTTTACACTTTGGGATATTGAATCTATCGCCATGAAGAAAATTATATGTCCGCTGTTATTGTTATTAGTTTGCACTCATTTCGCATTTGCTCAGCCATCCTCATCTTCTGTAAGGCAATGGCAGGACCAGAAGTTTTCCATGTTTATCCATTTCGGTGGTATTTATTCAGTTTTGGGTGGTGTTTGGGATGGAAAGCCCGTTACCCGGGGTTTAAGCGAGCAGATCCAGGCCCATGCCGGTATTTACAGTGATACTTACGCCAACCTGGCCAAAAACTTTAACCCGGTAAACTGGAGTGCTGATAGTATTGCCCTGCTGGCCAAAGCGGCAGGGATGCGCTCTGTTGTACTCACTTCAAAACATCACGACGGATTTTGCATGTTTAAAACAGCAACTACCGATTTTAATGTGGTGGACGCTACTCCATTTAAACGTGATGTAGTAAGAGAAATGTCAGAAGCCTGTAAAAGGCATGGTTTAAGGTTTGGTTTGTATTTTTCGCTGATAGACTGGCATTATCCGCAGGCATCACCAATATCAAGTCATAATTCTGATTATATAACACCCGAACATCATGAGTATAACAAAAAACAGGTAACCGAGTTGCTGTCAAACTATGGTACTATATCTGAGCTTTGGTTTGATATGGGGTCGCAAAGTCCTGAACAAAGCAAGGAACTTTATCAACTGGTACACCGCCTGCAGCCCGACTGCATGGTGAGCAGCCGTTTGGGTAATGATCAGGGCGATTTTGCCGTTATGGGCGATAATCAGTATCCGGATTATTCCATTGGGGTGCCCTGGCAGTCGCCCGCCTCCTTTTTTGACGAAACCTGGGGCTACAGGTCATGGCAAAAGCGCGGCAGCGAGGACGAAAAGTATAAAGAAAAACTGGGAAGCCTGATCCGCGTGATTAGCAGGGGAGGCAATTACCTGCTCAATATCGGGCCTAAAGGCGATGGCTCAGTGGTTGGTTTTGAAAGGGATGTTTTATTGAAGATAGGCACCTGGCTCTCTAAAAATGCTGAAGCTGTTTATGGAACAAACGCCGATCCATTTTTTACCGCATTTAACTGGGGTAATATAACCAGTAAACCCAATAAGCTTTATCTTTTTGTAACCTCGGTACCGGCCGACGGCCTGATCACCTTGCCCGGTCTGGAAGGCAAGATCAGTAAGGTTTCTGTCTTGGGCGAACAACAATCTCTTAACTTTAAGCAAGTAACTGATGCCGCCGTGATAACCTTACCCGCAGATTTTGACGGTGAAAGGCAAATAAAAGTTATAGTTGTTGACATTGCCGAAGGTTATAAAGTGCAACCTGTTCATATCCTGAGCAGTAGTTATGACCATATAAAACTGAACGAGCATAATGCCTATAATTACTATAGTTCATCAGGAATTGATTACAACAGCAATTACCAAAGCACGGTAAAGCAAGGCTGGACAATTAAGCCCAAACACAACGGAAAGTACCTGCCTACCATACAATTTACCGATGAAGAAAAAGGCAGCATTGTTGACCTAACTGTAAACAATGTAACCACCACGCTCAAGCTCGACAGCGATAGGAGGATGAAGTATAAACCTGATACGGCTAAAATAAAATGGGGCCCATTATATATAACCGGCCCATACTCCGCAGGCTTAGGAGGCTTAAACGGCAGCGCCGGTAAAATTGACATAAGCAAACCATATACAAATGAAACTGATAAACCATGGCAACGTATGGATAGTTACAGAAACGGTAAGCTTATTGATTTGCCGGCAGGTATGGATAATGCTTACTACATTTTGCAAAACATCAACGCAGGCAAGGATCTGATTTATGCGCAGGTTAAAATAACCAGTGGTGATGGCATCATCGTATTGCTGAATGGTGAGCAGCTACTGATCAATAATAATCCGGGTAAGGCTGCCTATGTAAGCCATGTTATAAGTTTGATACTGATGCCTGGCAATAACCAGTTACTGATAAAAGTATTCAACAACTTTAAAAAGAATATCCCTTTTGCGCTCACACACAGCATTCCGCAAAATATCTATACAAAAGATCTTGAACCTTTAATGTTTGAGGCCAATAAGCTTTACCCGGTGAGTTTAAAACTACATGATCCGGCATCACCGCATCAAACTTTAAAGCTGCCTAACCTTGAAATTTGGTTTTCGAAAAAATAGGAACCAGGAAATCAGCCTTACGAAGTTCCCAAACCTTCGTAAGGCTGACACTATCGTAAATTGTTACTTCAGCAACACCTTAGTAGCGCCGTAACCAAATTTTTCTTTACGTGCATCCATAAAGGTTTGTACTTTTTTATGCCTTCCCAATTGTTTGTGCAACTCATTACGCAGTGTGCCGTTACCTGCGCCGTGTATAAAAGTAATATCGGGTAATTGATGAACAATAGCTGCATCCAGCGCTTTGTGAAAATGGGCCAGCTGAATTTCCATAATCTCGGCGTTGTTTAAAAACTGGTAATCGTCCCGCAGTTTTTCTATATGCAGGTCGACTTCGCTAACCGGCTTTTCAATCACTATTTTTTCGGTAGGGCTTTCAAAAAAGCTTTCCTTCAGTTTTTGAGCATCAATAACCAGCTCAGGCTCGTCGAGCCTGATGAGCCAGCCAGCCTGGTTAAGCAGTGGAATGTTCTTTTTAGTGGTCGAAAAATCCTTAGCCTTAAATTTTTCATGTAGAGCCAACGGCGCCGGTGGTTCAACGTTTTGTTTGGTACTGAATAAAACGCTGAAAATAAACTTTGGCCAAACCTGCAGATCGGCCAGTTGGGCGGAGTAAATATTTTCGGTTGATTTAGGAGCTATGATCCCTGCAAATTCACCTTTAAATACCTGTTGCTTATCAGTTGTTAAAGTAGCCAGTAGTTGAAATGATGTTTCATTGATTAAATGAAAATGTACAACAGAGCTTGCCCTGGCGTCAGTAACCACACCTATATAAACGCCGTTTTTTACAAATTCACCTGGTGTTACAGGCTTTTCATCCGTTGTGCTGCTGCTTTTTATTGTCCCTGCCGGTTGGTAACCATGAACGTAAGTTACTTTGCTGGCAAGTACCGGAATCTCAAAATCGTCGTCGCCGGTAACGCCTATCATTTGCTCATCGATAATCCGGGTAACAAAACCTTCCATTTTTTCATCAACAAACCGAACAAAATCGCCTAATTTATATTTCATAGTAGTATGTTATTACTGTGCAAAGTTAATTTATCCGGGCACATCTGTGCCGACAATAAAACTTACTTATTTTTTAAGGCAAGTTTGATAGATGACTATATGATCCACCGTTTTAACAGCATCATCTTTAATTACATACTTTAATTTTTATGTCATGAGCAGTAATACCCCTAAAACATTGGATGCCGTTTTATTGAAACAAGTCTTTGTCCACAACCTGAACAGAATTTATTTTGGTAAATGTTACCTTGACAAACACCTCAAACACTTGAAAAGCCTTGCCTCATTTATGGCATTGCAACAAGCTATACAGGAGTTTTGGGATGATATCAAAAAGCAGATACGCCGGATGGATGAGATTTATGTTTTGATCAATGAAACCCCGTCTGATAAAAACTGTAACCCCATAAAGTCCATTGTTAAAGATGAGTTTTGCCTTGACGAAGGACAGACTATCCCCGTATTACTGGATATGGATATTATGATGTATCTGCAATTGCTTGAGCATATTAATATAACATCATGCCATATGCTTATAATGGTTGCCAGGCAGCTTAATTACACCGATGCTCAACAATTGCTTACCGAATGTAAGGATGAATCAATTGACAATGATGAGCTTTTCACGCTCATTTCCAAAGAATATATTGTTGCTGATTGAAAAGGGAAATAAGAAAGCCATCCGCACAGCGCAGATGGCTTAAATGTTAGTTATTTAATACCCCTATTAAAATAACTGGTAACAAAGTAAAAAAAAATATATCCGATAGCACAAAATATTTATTCATAAATAAACTTTGTGACAGCTTTGTTACAAAATGCACATCAGTACAACGATTTATCAGCTAACTTTTTGTTTTAAATTTCATGATTAATGCTTCCTGCATATCGTTATTTAGTCCAATTGATTTAAATTGGCGACTGAAATTTAAGACGTATGATCAAACCCATTATTTTATCTGCTTTATCCTGTATTGTTTTTGTACAGGTTAAGGCTCAAACCTTGTATATGCCCCGCGATATACAAAAAGCATTTAAAAACGAAACCCGTTCGCCTGATGGCCGTCCCGGTAAAAAGTACTGGCAAAATTATGGACGCTATAATATCAGTATTACGGCTGTGCCCCAAAATCGAACTGTAAAAGGTACCGAGCAGATCACTTATGTAAATAACAGCCCGGATACTTTAAAAAGGCTTAACATGAAGCTCATTCTGAACATTCATAAACCGGGTGCCGCCCGTTTTGGCGATGCCGGAGCTGATTATCTTACACCGGGCATTCAGTTTGATAATTTTTTGATTAATGGCGAAGCAAAAAAAATGGTTTCCAATTCAACAAATCACTTGGTGGGTTTAAGTAAGCCGTTGATGCCGCATGATTCGGTTAAGCTTGATATTGGCTGGCATTTTGAAATTTCAAAAGAAAGTGGCCGCGAAGGTATGATTGATTCCACTACCTGTTACCTGGCCTATTTTTATCCGCGGGTATCAGTTTATGACGATTACAATGGCTGGGACAGGCTGCCTTTTTTGGACGCCCAGGAATTTTACAACGACTTTAACGATTATACCCTGCACGTTACCGCGCCTAAAAACTACGTAGTTTGGGCCACAGGTACCCTGCAAAACCCTGATGAAGTACTCCAGCCCGAATATGCGAAACGGCTGAAAGCTTCGTTCACCAGTGATTCAACTATCAACGTGGCATCGGCCGCCGAGGTTGCCGCTCATAAAGTAACGGCTCAAAAGGAGATGAACACCTGGACCTGGACCGCTAACGATATCAGCGATATGGCTGTAGGTATCAGCGATCATTATGTATGGGATGCCGCCAGCGTTGTGGTTGATGATGCAACAAACCGCCGCGCCAGTATGCAGGCAGCTTTTTTAGATAGCTCGGAAGATTTTCACCATGCGGTACAAAACGGCCGTAATTCATTAAGTTGGTTGTCGCACAACTGGCCCGGAGTGCCTTATCCATTTCCTAAGATGACCTCGTTCCAGGGCTTTGCAGATATGGAATATCCTATGATGGTTAATGACAGCCATACCAATGACGTCCGGTTTTCGCAATTTGTGCAGGATCATGAGATAGCGCATACCTACTTCCCTTTTTACATGGGTATAAACGAAAGCCGTTATGCCTTTATGGACGAAGGCTGGGCAACCACTTTTGAATTGTTGATAGGAACATCAGAAATAGGCAAAGAAAAAGCCGAAGCATTATACAAAAATTTCCGTGTTGACAGGTGGATCCATGATGCCTCAACCGCCGAAGACCAGCCGGTTATTACACCGTCGAGCGAATTGAGGGGCGGTTACGGCAATAACTCATATGGCAAACCATCATTAAGTTATTTTGCCCTGAAAGATATGCTGGGCGACCAACTATTCAAAAAAGCCTTACATGGATATATGGACCGCTGGCATGGTAAACACCCAATACCATGGGATTATTTTAATTCTATGAGCAATATCACAGGTAAAAACCTCGATTGGTTCTTCAATAACTGGTTCTTCACCAATTATTATATTGACCTGTCTTTAAAGAGTGTTACAAAAGCAGCAGGCGGCTACACCGCAACTATTAAAAACATAGGCGGTTTCGTAGTTCCGTTTGATATAAAGATTACTTATGCAGACGGCTCGGCTGGAAGCATTCACCAAACCCCTGCTGTTTGGGAAAAAAATCAAAAGCAAATTGCAATAGATATTAAAACCACTAAGGCCATTAAATCAGTTACTTTAGATGGCGGCATATTTATGGATGCGGATGAAAGTAACAATACATGGAATAAATAATAAAAAAAGTGCCTATAAATAATAAAACCCTGCTAACTGGCAGGGTTTTATTATTTTATAATAGTACTAAATATTATGCGTTCTGTACAGAATTGTTCCAATCGTTGGCAGTTGCTTTGGCTTTTGATTTTGCTTCATCGGCAGCATCACTTGCATTGCCTGCGATATCATCGGCTTTTGATTTAACAGCATCAACAGCTTTATCTTTAGCATCCCAAAGGTCGCTAACAGTTCCGCTAAACTTGGTTTTAGCTTTGTCAATTACACTATTGCTGTAATCTTTGATATCTCCGGCTGTTGTTTGCGCTTTAGTTTTGGCGGTATCAACCAGGTCATTTATATAATCTGCAATATCGCCTCTTAATTCTGTTCCTTTTTCAGGAGCTAACAATAAACCCAAAGCCGCGCCCGCCGCTGCACCTACCAATAGTGCTGCTATAATTTTTGCTTGATCTTTCATGTTCTTTTCTTTGTTTTATGTGTAGTCGATTTATGATATTACAGGATAAACAACAACAATGCCAGTTTTTATTTGAAAGTAACATTCAAATATTAAGCCGGTGTACGCGATAGGTTAACAAAAAAATAAGGCAAAAAAAAGGCACTCAAGAAATTGAGTGCCTGGTAGGCTTAATGATTATATTATACTTATATAACTTTTACATTTACCGCGTTAAGACCTTTACGGCCGTTTTCAACTTCGTATTCAACGGTGTCGTTTTCACGAACTTCGTCAATAAGGCCTGTTGAATGAACAAAGATTTCAGGACCACCATTGCTTGGTACTATAAATCCGAAACCTTTTGTTTCATTAAAAAATTTTACTGTTCCTTGATTTTGCATTATTTTATTTATTAATGCTGCCAAGATAGCCATAATTTACCGTAATTAAGCAATACCCAAAAGGTAATTTAGGTTCAATTCAAACAGATGGAACAGTGTTTACCTGTTAAGTGATTGATGGTTAGGTTACTATTGCCAAATAGCCTTCCTGTATAGTCTCTTCCGGATCTTTCACTATTCCCCGTGTCTTTCATTTCGTTCGTTAACGATATGCTCTATTGTATTAACGTAACCAAATCAATATTTTTCCATCCGCAGGAGGTCTGATATATCAGGTAGTAATGCTACCGGCTCTCCGCAATTCGTTCGATTGTATGATAGCTATATGTTTAAGAGTCTCCTTTTGAATACTGATTTGTTCCTCGTTCCTTTTGCGTGTAGTAGTTTACCAGGCTGCTGTTAAAAACTAATCGCCAATGTGTTTAAAGAATATGTGACCTAACCCGGCCTTTAATTTTTTAAAGGATTAAGTTTGCAAAAAAACCGTGATTGGTTTTATCCTCATAAAATTGAAAATTACTACATGAAGGCCTTTATATTCGACCTCAACGGCACTATGATCAATGACATGCCCTATCATACCAAAGCATGGCAATATCTTTTAAATACCGACCTTGGCGGTAGCTTTACCTGGGATGAAGTAAAACCACAGATGTACGGCAAAAATCAGGAAGTACTGGTACGTATGTTTGGCCCCAACCGCTTTACTACCGAAGAAATGGACAGGCTTTCTTACCTTAAAGAACAGCGCTACCAGGATGAGTTTTTGCCCCACCTGGCACTTTTACCCGGTTTGCATGAGTTCTTGGAAAACGCTTATCAAAAGAGTGTCCCCATGGCTATAGGCTCGGCGGCAATTCCTTTTAATATTGATTTTGTACTGGATAACCTTAACATCAGGCATTATTTTAAAGCAATAGTAAGTGCCGATGATGTAGTACTAAGTAAACCCCATCCCGAAACATTTTTAAAAGCTGCTAAATTGCTGAACACCTTACCTACAGACTGTATTGTGTTTGAGGATGTACCCAAAGGCGCCGAAGCTGCCGCCAATGCAGGCATGAAAGCTGTTGTACTTACTACAACACACCAGCAGGATGAGTTTGAAGCTTTGCAAAATGTAATTCATTTTGCCAATGATTTTACGGATAGCTTTATTAAGGGCCTGGTGCAATAATTAGTAGGGTTTGTTATTTTATTGTTTGTTTTAACGTATTATTGTTCAGGATCCTATTTGTAAACCTGATCTGAACCTTTTACGATGAAACTTAAATTCAGCCTGCTTTTGCTCCTGGCCGGTATGATCATCAGCTCATGCAGTGATCATATTTATGCGCCGGCCATGCACCATAGCGATATTGCTTATCTGCCTAAACCGGTATCTGCTGATGCTGTTAAATCGGCAAATTATATTTCGGGGGCATTAGTAGTTGATGAAAGCCCCAATTACTCGGACGAGTTGGTTAGTGCACAGCTTAATTTTAGCCGCGCACATGTGTTTGATCATTTCAACCTGGCTTATGGTGCTTTTGGTACATTAGGAAATTATCATAATAGCGAATTGGAGCCGCAAGACCCCAACTATTTTAAAAATAAGTTCTTTGGAGCGGCAGGAGGGAGGTTATCGGGTAACTTTTTTGTGAGCAGCGGGCATATCGATTTTCGCTTTATTGGCTTTGAAGCCGCTTACAGTCATGAATTTGGCGATTATCTTGACTTTAGGAAAGCTGTTACCAACAAACCAGGTTTTTACACCGACTCACGCGCCGATCTGCTTACGTTAGGCGGTACAACCGAGGTTATATTTCATACCAATAAAGTTACCAACCAGTTTGGATTCCGGCTTTTTTGGGGAGGTACATTCGGTAACGACAACGTATACCGAAACAAAAACAGCGATTACGTTTACAGGGCTTACAATCCTGGTTTTGTAACCGCTGCTTATTTTATGCAGATCAAAAACTATATAGCCATTGTTGAAGCCGGTAACTATGTACAGTTAAGGCTTGGCTACAGATTTAGATAGCTTATTCAGAATAAACGCTGCCAACCCTGTCGCGCAGGTTGTAGCCTGAAGCCATTACCTCGCCATAAGCGCCCGCTGTACGCACAGCTATCAGATCACCGCGGAATGACTCGGGCAGGCTTACGTCCTTCTGAAAACAATCCGTGCTTTCGCATATCGGCCCAACAACATCATACTTTAAACTTTCGGATTTTCCTGCTTCCGGACTTTCCGACTTCCGACTTAAATTTTCTATCTGGTGATAAGCCTGGTAAAGCATCGGGCGGATCAGCTCGGTCATACCGGCATCCAGGATCAGGAAGTTCTTTTTCTGCCCGTTTTTAACATACAATACGCGCGATATAAGTGAAGCACTTTGGGCCACCAGTGCACGGCCAAGCTCAAAGTGAACTTCTTGCCCCGGCTTAACGTTCAGGAAGTTTTTAAACACCTGGAAGTAGGCTTCAAAATCGGCTATATTGTTGTCCGGAGCATAGTAATCAACCCCGAGGCCTCCTCCGGTATTAAGCACTTTTATCGGGAAGCCGCGGTCCTCAAACCAATCCTGCATTTCATTAATGCGGGTACATAGATTTTTGTAAACTTCCAGGTCGGTAATTTGTGAGCCGATATGGAAGTGGATCCCTAAAAATTGCAGGTTATTACATTTGCGTAAAGCAGCAGCAACATCAGGCAATTGCCAGGTATTGATGCCGAATTTATTTTCATCAAGTCCGGTGGTGATGAAATGATGGGTATGCGCATCCACGTTTGGGTTGATACGGATAGCTACACCTGCTTTCTTATTTTTTGCTTTTGCAAGGCCATCGATAATAAAAAGCTCCTGGATGGATTCGACATTGAAGCAGAAGATATCAGCATCAAGGGCCAGGTTTATTTCACGGTCAGACTTACCTACACCGGCAAATACAACTTTGCCTTTATCAAAGCCATGCTCAATGGCCGCCTTTACCTCGCCACCGCTCACGCAATCGGCGCCAAAGCCATAGGTTTGTATGGTATCAATAACCTTTGGGTTAAAGTTGGCCTTCATGGCGTAATGCACATGGAAGCCATGCTTTGCAGATGCATCGCGGCAGGCACTCAGGGTGTTTTTAAGCACCTCAAGATCGTAGTAATAAAACGGGGTATCCAGGCCGTTGAATTTATCTATAGTTTTACTTGTGAACATTGTAATATATTTTACCTCACCCAACCCTCTCCAAAGGAGAAGGCTATTTAATGAGATTAATTTAATGTGTTTTATAAAGTCCTCTCCTTTGGAGAGGATTTAGGTGAGGTTTTAAAACAGCCTGTTATGTAAGCTCCTTAAAGTTTCAACCTTATCCTCGGTTTTCACCAGTAATGACAGGTTATGATCGCTGCCGCCGTATGATATCATCCTTAACGGAATATGCTTAACGGCTTCCAGTACCCGGGCTGCATAGCCATGTTTTTCGGCTCCAAAATCACCTACCACACAAATGATGGTATGGTTCACATCTATCTCAACCGAACCGTATGCGTTCAGCTCTTTGGTGATATCACCCAAATAGGTAGTGTCATCGATAGTTACCGAAACCGCTACTTCTGAAGTGGTGATCATATCGATAGATGTTTTATAGCGTTCAAACACTTCAAACACCTTACGCAGGAAGCCATGAGCTAAAAGCATCCTGCTCGATTGGATCTTGATAGCGGTGATGGCATCTTTGGCGGCGATGGATTTGATCTTGTCCTTTTCGCTGGTGATGGTGATCAGGGTACCTTTTGCCTGCGGATCCATGGTATTCAATAAACGAACAGGGATCTTATATTTTTGAGCAGGGAACACACTTTGAGGGTGCAGGATCTTGGCGCCAAAGTAAGCCAGCTCGGCAGCCTCATCAAATGACAGCTGGGCAATAGGCTGTGTGCCCTTTACAATCCGCGGATCGTTATTATGCATGCCGTCGATATCTGTCCAGATCTGTACCTCTTCGCTGCGGATGCCGGCACCAATCAATGAAGCGGTATAATCGCTGCCGCCGCGGCGCAGGTTATCTATCTCTCCATAGGCATTGCGGCAAATATAGCCCTGGGTAATAAACAGGTTCACCTCGGGGTGCTTATCAAGCAGCGGGAGCAGGTTTTCGGTAATATGATCAACAATGGGCTCATTGTCCTCATCTATCTTCATAAAATCCAAAGCAGGCAGCAATACTGAGGGTATGCCTATCTCCTTTAAATAAACGTGATAGAGGGTAGTTGAAAGCAGTTCGCCCTGCGCAACAATGATCTTATCTTCAATATGGGTGAAAAGATCATTGGCCAGGTTGCTGAGCAACGAAAAATGGTAGTCGATAACCTCTTTGCCCTGGGCTAAAAACTCGGGCTTCACAAACAATTCCTTAATAAAAAGTTCGTACTTATCCTTCAGGATAGTAATAAGCTGTACCGCCTTCTTCTTATCACCGGCGAGGTATGCTTGTCCAATTTCTACAAGGCTGTTTGTTGTGCCTGACACTGCCGATAGTACCACTACCTGGCGCTCGGCCGGATTAATGATATCAAGCAGTGCTTTCATCCGGGCGGGGCTACCTACTGATGTCCCACCAAATTTTAAAACTTTCATTTTTATGTTGCTGTTAACCGTATATGATCGGTGTTCCCGAACATCAGTTTGCTGATATTCAAGCACCAATATTTGAGGCGCTAAAAATAGTGTTTTAAAACGCTTTAATGTAATGTGATTGGAATTTAAATTTGACGGGCTATATCATCCCTGAGTTTTGAAATCCGTGGTATTCTGAATTGTAAATAACAGCCCTGCGTGGCATTCCGGGTAAGATGTCGGGATCTTAATAAACCCAATTTTATTCCCTTCCCTTCAACATATCAAGTGAGTAAAAGCTGTCCCGCCAGTAAATGCCGCCCTGTACAACGGTTATTATTGATGCTTTTAAAAAATGCCAGGCTAAGAAGAATCCCGAAAAGGGGATCATGAATGCATACCACCACTTATTTGGGGGCACCATCATCATATAAACAATATGGAATACCAGCATAATAGCAGCCATGATGCGGATAACTGTAGTGCCGAAAACAAACATCAACGGCATGGGCAAAGCTACAGTTAATAACATATTCAGCACGTTAACGATGGCTTGCGTAAGATTATAATTGGCTACAGCAAATGCGTTTTTCTGAAGACCGCGTCCTAACTCACCCAGGTTTTTGTACCATTCTAAACAAACGTAGCCCTTGCCAACTAATACATCCTGCCGCAAGCCTTCCTTTTTTATTATATGGCCCATTTGCAGGTCGTCATCCGGGCGTAGTTTGATGCGCACGTGGGTGCCCATTTTTTCATAGGCTGTACGCCTTACCAAATTGAAAGCTCCAATGCTCGATGATGCTTTTGATTTTGGATTTTTAGCCTCCCATGGTTTCATGTGGGCCATAAGCATAATGCCGAAAGTAGCAAACACACTGTTTAAAATAGCTGACCGCGATTTCAGCTCGGGTAGCATGGTTAAATGATCAAGCTGCTGCTTAACTGCATAACCAACGGCTTTATTAATAGCATCAGGGTGGAAAACGATGTCGGCATCGGCAAAAAGCATCCATTCTTCGGTGCTGCCAAGGTAGCCCTGGTACAAGGCATTATTTTTACCAAGCCATCCATCAGGCAAGGTGCTGATAGTGGTAACCTGGAGTTGTGGATATTGGGAAGTAAAGCCCTGTAATATTTCGGCGGTACGATCGGTTGAGCGATCGTTTACCACAATAATCCGGTAGTTGGTATAGTTGATACGACAAACACTTTGCAGTGCTTTTTCCAGATCTTCTTCCTCGTTGCGTACTGCTATAATGATGGCAAGTGGCGGGGGATTAGCCATTAGAGGCTGCTGGCTTACCTGTTTAATTTGTTTGAGACCGTTGAGCAGATAAAAGTTTAGCGCCAAAGTCATTACAAACAGTATTACGCTGTACCAGAATAGTATCATGATAAATAGGTTTGGATAAAGGTGGGTAAAATCAGGAAATAATCACAACAAAAAATGGCATTTTGCATTACCAATTTTAATACTTATGGAAAATATTAGCCGTAAAAGATTTATTGCTTCGGCCGCAATAGCTGCTGCCGGCCTGCCTTTTGGTTTAAGTGCTTTGGCTAAGCCGTCATCTTTAGATTCTGGCGTTGCTGTCGGCAATCCCTCTCCGGGTGGAAAAATAAAAGTGAGTATATTTTCTAAACATATGCACTGGCTTAATTATGCCGATATGGCCACCTTAACGGTACAGCTTGGTTTCGACGGTATTGACCTGACCGTACGTCCCGACGGCCATGTGCTGCCTGAACGCGTTGCCGATGACCTGCCCAAAGCGGTTGAAGCTATTGAAAAAGCCGGACTCAAGATTTACACCATAGTAACCAATATTAAAACTGCCGATGAAAAATACACCGAAGCGATTCTGAAAACAGCATCGGCATTGGGCATTAAATATTACCGCACCGCCTGGTTTAATTATAACAAGGCTATCAGTGTACCGGCCAACATTAAGGCCATCAATAAACAACTGGCCGGCCTTGCCAGGCTCAACAAAAAATATGGGATGCATGGTGGCTATCAAAACCATTCCGGTGATCTGTTTGGTGCATCGCAATGGGATTTATGGCTGAGCCTTGAAGGGCTTGACCCTAATAACATCGGTTGCCAGTACGACGTAAGACATGCTACTACCGAAGGTGCCGATACCTGGCCTATTACACTCGGCCTGTTGAAGGTTTATTCCAAAACAATCAATGTAAAAGATTTTTACTGGGAGAAAAGGGGCGACAAATGGCAGGTGAAAAGTGTACCCTTAGGCGAGGGAATGGTTGATTTTAAAAAATACTTTGGCCTGCTGAAACAATACAATATCAATGGCCCCATGAGCTTGCACTGCGAATATCCTTTAGGCGGAGCAGAGGATGGTAAACGTGAGCTGGCTATTAGTAAGGATGCATTTTCAGCCGCTTTAAAAAAGGATTTGGCCAGATTGCGGGGTTGGCTTGCGGAGTATGATCTGTAGGCCTCACTTTCCACTCTTCACCCGTCATTGCTTGGTACCCAGCAATGACGGAGTGATTTTTTCCTTTCGCTAAAACTTGTTTTATAACAAATTTGTTACTAAATTTAGTAGCAGCATCCCGGCCGTTCAATCTCTCAGATTTACCCCAGGCTGCTGATAACCAATTATTAAACTAAAAGGAGGGCTTTATGAATCTGGTTCATAAAATTGAACACTGGGGCGATACTCATCACCCTAAAGTTTTGGATATTGTGCGTATTGTTCTTGGCGTATTTTTATTGGTGAAAGGCATAACCTTTATGGAAAATACATCATACCTGCGCGGTATTATTACCGATCAGGATGTTATTGATGTATCGCCCGATATGCTGATGATCCTGGTGTACTATGTGTCCTTTGCCCATATGGTTGGCGGCATACTCATAGCTATGGGCATATTAACCCGTTTGGGCTGCATTATCCAGATCCCGATATTGGTGGGTGCGGTATTTTTAACAGGTATTTTTCAGGAGCCTATCAATGCCATGTTATGGCCATCAATTACAGCGCTGGCCCTGCTTATACTATTTACTATTTTAGGCTCCGGCCCATGGTCGTTAGATAAGGTTCTGTCGTTTAAGGGGTAGTGGAGATTAAGAGGTTAGATTGTTAGAACTCTTTTTTGAATTTAATACCTCTATGAAATCAGGTATAATATAAAAGCGTGATTGCGGGGTACGAAGCAATCCCAAACGACCTGCCAATCGGGGCTTGCTTCGTACCTCGCAATGACGCTTTCTTTTCGTTTTAACCCACTTATTACTCAATATCCTTTAACGGCTTCATCCACATAGCACCATAACCAGCGCTCACCTGGCTCGGCAGATATAACCACGGGGTGACCTGTGGCATGAAAGTGCTTGGTCATATGTGTATTTGGTGAACTATCACAGCAAAGTGTTACGCCGCATGTTTGGCAGGTACGCAGGTGCATCCACGTACTGTGATGTTTTATACATTCTTCACAAACATAATCCTTAGGTTGGGTTATACTTTCAATAGCTTCAATGTGGGCACAGGTTTCTTCCATAAGTATAGGTGTTTGGTGATTTAAACTTCGGCCAGGTATTTATGTACAAAACTTATCGCCATTGAGCCTTCGCCTACGGCAGACGCCACACGGTTCATAGCCCCGGCACGCACATCACCTGCAGCAAATATGCCGGGACAGCTGGTTTCTAACAAGAATGGATCGCGTTTAAGCTTCCAAACTTTGCCAAAACTTTCATAGCTGCGCAACTCGCGGCCGGTTTCAATAAAGTCTTTACTGTTTTTGATGATATCCAGTTTTATCCAGTCGGTATAAGGTTTAGCACCAATGAATATATATAACGCGTTAGCGGTTTTAACCTCGGATTCTTTGGTTTTACAGTTTTGTATCGTAAGCTTTTCGAGGCAGTTGGTACCTTCGGCCTCAATTACCTCGGTATTTGGCAAAACCTTTATATTAGGCGTATCGGCAATCTGGTTGATCAGGTAGGCAGACATGGTTGCCGTCAAATCATCCCTGCGGATAATGATATGCACATTTTTGGCAAATTTGGATAGGTACATAGCTGCCTGGCCTGCCGAGTTACCCCCGCCAATCACAAATACTTCTTTACCTGTACATGCCGAAGCTTCGGTAGTGGCGGCACCGTAGTAAATGCCGGCACCTGTAAAGTTATCAACGCCTTTAACTTCCAGTTTGCGGTAATCAACCCCGGTAGTAATTACTACTGTACGGCTGATGATCTCGGGCCCGTCATCCAAAATAATTGTTTTGTAGCCATCCTTTTGTCTAATATCGTTAACAGATTGCGGCGACAAAAATTCGGCCCCCAAACGCATAGCCTGGCTTATGGCGCGACGGGTGAGATCGGCGCCGCTTAAGCCTGCCGGGAAACCCAGGTAGTTTTCAATACGTGAGCTGGTACCGGCTTGCCCGCCCGGTGCCTTGCGCTCAATCAGTAAAGTTTTTAAACCTTCTGACGAACCGTATACTGCGGCGGCTAATCCTGCCGGACCTGCACCAATAATCACTACATCATAAACATCGGTGAGCTGGGTAGGATTTTTGCCCATTTTATCGGCAATATCCCTTATGGTGGGTTTTGTTAAACAACTACCATCCTCAAATATCACCATTGGCAAATCGTCGGTTGTGCGGTTATTGATGGTAAGCAAACTGGCCGAATCGATGTTTTTTTCGATATCAAACCAGCGATAAGGGATCAGGTTACCTGCTAAAAAATCTTTTATCACATGCGATTGCGGCGAAAACTGGTAGCCTACCAGCTTCATGCCTACAAACTCGGGGATGTAGTGGCTATGCCAGTCGCCAAGCAAGTCATTTATTACCGGATAAAGTTTTTCCTCGGGTGGGTTCCAGGGTTTCATCAGGTAATAATCAAGCTGCACATCGTTGATGGCTTTAATGGCGGCATCGGTATCGGAGTAGGCGGTAAGCAGTACCCGTTTAGCTTCGGGGAATACTTTTTTTGCCTTCTCCAAAAATTTAACGCCTTCCATTTCGGGCATGCGCTGATCGCACAAAAACAAGGCAACCACTTCCGAACTGTTTTTCAATTCAATAAGGGTTTCATATGCCTCATTTGCCGATGTTGTGCTTAGTATTTTATATTCTTTGCCATACTGCGACTTTAAATCGCGGCTTATTGACCGCAAAACCTGCGGGTCATCATCTATGGAAAATATTATCGGACGGCTCATAGGGTAAATATGCAGGCAAATTAACTAATATTTTTGGTAAAATCAGCTTTTTGCTATCCGTTTATCGGGAAGCAAACTATAAACTCGGTATGCCCGGGCCTTGATTTTACCTTTATCGAACCGCGGTGCTGCTTCACTATACGCTGCACCACCTCAAGCCCCATACCGGTACCTTTGCCCATTTCTTTAGTAGTAAAGAAAGGGTCGTAGATGCGGGTGACGTTATCTTCCGGTATGCCGGGCCCATCATCAATAATGGTTACTTCAACAAAGTCGTTATCTTTTTTAGTGCGGATGGTAAGGGTGCCTTTTTCGTTCACTTCCATGGCATCAAGGGCATTATCAACTAAATTTGTCCATACCTGGTTAAGTTCGCCAATGAGTGCCTTAACCTCGGGCAGCGTATCGTCAAACTCCTCAATTACAGTGATATTCTCCTTCCTGATCTTATAACCCAGCATGGTTATCGTATTACGGATCCCGATGTGGATATCGGCATACTGCTTGTCCTGGGCGCGGTCCATATGGGTAAACGTTTTAACTGAACTTACCAGCTCGGCAATGCGGCGCGCCGATTCCTGGATATCTTCAATCATCTTTTCGCCCATAAGCTTGCTGCTAAGCCAGCCCATAATAATGGATACTGCGTGCTCAGGTATATGTGCTTTCAGTGCCTCCAGATTTTCGGTAGTAAAGCTAAAATCAACAAAGCTTTCGGCTATATCATAGGCATCTTCAACGCCGTTATCTTCCAGCCATTCAGATATTTCATCTTCAAGCTGGGTGCGTTGTTTAAGTGTAAGGCGGGTATAGCATTCCTTTTTGTTCAGGATCCTAAACAACTCGTCTGTAAGGCCGTCAACCTGTTCATCACTTGCTCTTATGGCAAACATGTTTTTTAGATGGGCAGGCACCATGCGCAGGTGTTTCCTTAGTGACAACGAATCGCGCACAATGGCCGATGCCGGGTTATTAAGTTCATGCGCCAAACCGGCCGATAGCTTGCCTAAAGCCATCATTTTATCGTTTTGCTGCTGCATGGCCGTAAAATCGCGTACGCGGGTGGTCATGATATGAACCAGCGCCTGGGTAAGTTCAAAATGGTGTTGGATCATCTCCATGATCTCGGCCGTAGGATAGCTCAGTATTGTTAACTCGCCGACAGCCTGGGCATAACCTTTGGCTATCAGCCCACGCGAAAACGGCATATAACCTGTGATGCTGCCTTTTTCAACCAGCGTATAATCACGGCGCGAGCCTTGCTGCATCATAAAAAAACGCATGTTGCCTTCCAATATAAAATGAGGTCCTGTAAGGTCCTGACCCGGCTCCATCAGGTATTCGCCATCTTCAAATGTTAGGATCTCGCTTTTATCAATCAGCCATTGAAGCTGATCATCGGGTATATTGGCCAAAGCTTCAAAAGCTTTCAAGTCTGATACGCTTACCTGTAGTTCACTTACCTTTTGCATAATTTAAAAGTAGGGAATATTATTTAATGATGTAAAAATGAGGCAAAAAATTGCAATAGGGTGAACGATGATTAAGAGGATTTTGTTTGTCTGAACCGTGATTTGGGGGGATTACGCGGATTTATTGGATTTCTCTGATTAAGACAGAGTGATCATCCGGAAGGCGATCGTGAGGACACGATCGCGGGGATAGAACGTTGAGTGCCTTATTTAATCTTCAGGCTGCATTCAAAAATCCTGAAATCAGGAAAATTCCTTAAATCCCGGTTCAGTTCCACTTGCTCAGGAAACCCCCAAAGGCTTCCTTATACTGATCGCCAACGGTAATGTTCACTTTACCTATCTGCAAGGCATTGCGGGTAATAGAGTTGATTTTATTGAGCGATACGATAAATGAGCGATGTACGCGCATAAAACGTTTGGAAGGCAGTTTTTCTTCCAGTGCCTTTAAACTGGTGAGAGAAAGTAACGGCTTTTCTTTATCCTGAAGATAGATCTTCACATAGTCCTTCAACCCCTCAATATACAGGATCTCGTTAAGGGCTATCCGTACCAACTGGTATTCGATCTTTAAAAACAGGTATTCCTCCTCTTCCTGTTCTGCGGCGACTACGGTTGCGGGGGCGTTTGAGCGGTTTACCAGTTCAAAATAAGTTAGGGCTTTATTTGAAGCGTGCAGAAACTCCTCGTAGTTAAAAGGCTTGAGCAAATAACCGAGTGCATCAACCCGGTAACCTTCAATAGCAAACTGGTTGTAGGCGGTGGTAAAAATAATGCGGGGTTTATTTGCTCCGCGGCTGTCAAGCACCCGGGCCAGCTCCATGCCGTTAAGGTTAGGCATCTGGATGTCCAGGAAAATAAGATCAACCTTTTGATCCTGTAAGCCAATCAACGCTTCGACGGCGCTGCTGTAGCGGCCTATCAAATTAAGGAAAGGGGTTTGCTCAATGAAAGCACAAACCAATCCCAGCGCAAGTGGCTCATCGTCAACAGCAATGCAGTTAATTATCATGACAGGTTAAGGGTTAAGTGAACGGTATAGATGTTGGCAGCGGCATCCTCAGTAATATCCAGTTTATATTTTCCGGCATAGAGCAAATCAAGCCGGCGAATGGTATTAGTTAAACCAATACCTTTATTTTCGCCAATGTTTAGGTTATGATCTTTATAGATACCGTTCTCCACCTTTAACTCCAGCAGGTTGTCATGCTGATCGATAATGATGCGGATGGTACTCGGTTCCGTAGCGCTGATCCCGTGTTTAAAGGCGTTTTCTACAAAAGGTAAAAAAATCATCGGGGCAACGGTTACATCATTAGTATGTGCAGGCGGAGTAAACGTAATGGTTACTTTTTCGGTAAGGCGCAGTTCCATAAGGCTGATATAGTCTTTAATGAAAGCTATCTCCTGGCTTAATAATGCAGTGCCATGCTGCGTATCATACAACACATACCGCATCATGCGCGAAAGCTGATGCAATGCCTTGCGCGATGTTTCGGCATTAACATGTGTAAGCGCGTAAATGTTATTAAGCGTATTGAAAAAGAAATGCGGGTTGATCTGGGCTTTCAGGAATGATAATTCCGAACTGATCTTGTCCTGTTCCAGGGCCTGGCGCAGGCGGATATCCATTTGCCATTTTTGTATAGCAGTAATACTGGTGCTGATACCTAAAACCAACGCTACGATAACAGTACCAAAAAAGTCCCAGCCCCCGCGGTCCCTTGGTTTTGGCGGGCGGTGCTGCCGGTGAAAAACAGCTTCCATATGCTCATGCATATGCAGCACCTTATCGGCCCAGCTATTGAGCAGCAAAAAAACAATCACTACTCCCACAACGGCTATAAAATACATCCCTATACGGTCATGCAATAAAAATCGCGGAACAAGTAATTTGCTGTTGAAGTAATAAGCAGCAACAAGTATAAAAAGAGTAACCGCCTGTTTGACCCAAAACTGGTACGGTATTTCAACATTCCAGCTAAGGGGCTGATAGAAGAACAACAGCAGTCCAAAAACTACCCATATTAAAATATGGATGAGTATGGTGATGGTGTTGCTTTTTGACTTAAGGCTCATTGAAAGAGTTTACTATAGTGCACGAAAAATAAATTTACATATATAATTCAGCAATATTACAAATCAATAAAGCTTCAGGACAATCATAATCGCCCGGGAGGCAAAAAATACCGATGAGCGCTTTGATCTGATCTTTAAAGGCCGCTACAAGCCTTATCCAGAGTAACTATCCGCCTTTATAGCCGAAAAGTGGTACCCTGTCTATACATTACCAGCGCCTGTCTATTATGTTTTTTACACCAAAATTAATGCTATTGTTTTGTCGCTGTTAATCAGCAAAAAATGAAAATCCTATACTCCTTAGCAGTAATAATTGCCTTAGCGCTTGCATTACCACTTAACGCAAATGCCGAAACCGGTCGTACGGTTAAAGGTATCGTAAAAGACTCTACCGGGTACCTCGTTGCCGGTACCAGTGTAAAAATGCTTACCGGTACAGATAGCACCACGGTTATTACGGGTGCCGACGGCACTTTTACCTTTAACAATGTAACAGTAAACCAGTTTAGTTTAGTTTTTAGTTCGATAGGTTATCAGCCGCTCAGGCGCAGGTTCGTACTTGCAAATGATAATAAGCCCGCCAGTTTGCCCCCGGTTATTCTTAAAATAGAAACTACCATGTTGAAAACTGTGGTTATTGCCGATGTAAACCCGGTAAAGCTTAAGGAGGATACCATTG
The DNA here is from genome assembly GCF_034263275.1 of Mucilaginibacter sp. cycad4. Taxonomy (NCBI): domain Bacteria; kingdom Pseudomonadati; phylum Bacteroidota; class Sphingobacteriia; order Sphingobacteriales; family Sphingobacteriaceae; genus Mucilaginibacter; species Mucilaginibacter sp. cycad4. Next base: position 544,129 of record NZ_CP139559.1, read on the forward strand.
AGTTTAACGCCGATGCCTATAAGGTACGCGATAATGCCCCTGTTGAAGATGTGATCAAAAAACTGCCGGGTATGGATGTTGATAAAGACGGTAATATCACCGCCCAGGGCAAAAGTGTAACCAAGGTAAGGGTTAACGGGAAAGATTTTTTTGGAGGCGACGTTAAAACGGCCACCAAAAACCTGCCTGCCGATATCGTGCAAAATATCCAGATCATTGATGATTACGGCGATCAGGCAAATCTCACCGGTGTAAAAACGGGCGAACCGGATAAGGTACTGAACATCACTATCAAACAAAATAAAAACTACGGTTACTTTGGGCAGGCCAGCTTAGGCGGCGGGCGGGATGCTATTCCCGGTGTATCAAGCGATAAGGAGAGCAACAGGTATGTGGCGTCGGCCAACGTATTTAGCTTTAACGGAAACAGGCAGCTGGCCTTTTTAGGTAACCTTAACAACACCAATACCAATCTGTTTAGCTTTGGAGGTGGTGGTCCAAGAGGCGGAGGACCGGGTGGGCCTCCGGGATCAAACAGCAGCTCATCAAACGGGATCACTACCGCGCGTTCATTCGGGTTAAATTATCGCGATAGCTGGGGCAAAAAAATTACCGCTTATGGTAGTTACAGCTTTGCCGACAATTCGGTGAATACCATCAGCAGTACCATTCAAAATAATCTTTCGTCAGCCAATCCCAGTACCAACACGCAAACTAATAACCAGCAGGACGAAAAGCTGAACCACCGGGTTAACTTTAACATAGAGTATAAACCCGATACCATAAATTATGTAAAGATCATCCCAACATATGCTTACGCCAGCACCAACACCACATCAGACGCTACCAGCTTGCTGCTCCGCAATTCGGAAACGGTATCAAACTATAGCCTCGCAAACCTCAGTAAATCAACCGAGCCCAATTATGGTGTTAACGTGTTGTTTAACCACAAATTTAATAGCCACGGGCGCAACTTCAGCGTAAATGTTGGTGCAGGCAGTTACACTATTAATAAATATCAAAACCCGGTTTATACCTATATTGATGGTGCCCGCAACGCGCCCCTTAATCAGTTCATCAATACCGATAGCCGTACCGATAGCGTGGGGACTACGGTATCATACATGGAACCGATAAGCAAAAAGGGCTACCTGGAGCTTAACTATGCTTACCATTACGCCTATACTACTGCTGATAAAGCTACCGATACCCTGGCCGATGACGGAAATATAAACCGGTACGATTTGCTGAGCAATAACTACAATTCGACTTTTGTTACCAACAGGTTCGGACTTAACTATCGCTTTATCGACAAAAAATATAATTACACCTTAGGCGTGGTGGCACAGCCTACATTGTTAAAAGGATCGTCGATAGTTGATGGTACGCCGTTTACAACCAATAACAACACGTTTAACTGGGCGCCCACAGCCAGGTTCATTTATAACTTTTCGCGCAGCCAGTCGCTTAGTTTAAATTATAATGGTAGCAGTAACCAGCCTACATATACGGAATTACAGCCTGTTACCGATTTCAGCAACGCATCATACCCGGTGCAGGGTAACCCTGATCTGAAGCCCGAGTTTAACAATACCCTGTCGTTAAAATACAATAAGTTCAATTTTGAAAGCGGTAATGTGTTTTTCAGCAACCTGTCGTTCATTAAAACGGATAATAAGATAGTTGCCAATACCATCACTTATCCTAAAACTTATACACCAAACAGTAAGCTGGCCGGAAGTATTTTAACCCAGTATCTGAATGCCGATGGGTACTACTCGGCACAGGGGTTTTACGTATTTGCCAAGCCATGGCAAAAAAGAAAATATAATTTGTTCATGATCGGTAACATTTCGTACAATAACAACGTCTCATATATAAGTAATGTCGACTCTGCTACCTATAACATGACAACCGAGAAAAATATAGCCAAAAATTTGGTGTTATCTCAAGGCGCGCGCTTTAGGGTGAGCATTACCGATGTTATTGATGCCGAAGCAAGTACTACCTACAGCGTTAATACCTCAAGCAATTCTATCAAGCAGGCAAACGTTAACAGCAACTTCCAAACCCTTAACCTGGGGGTTAACGGTAAAAGCTATTTTAAAGACTGGACGCTGAGCTACGATTATTCAAAAATGATCTATTATGGCTACACCGGTGCTACCAACCCCAACATATTGAATACCTATGTGGAGCGCCGCTTTTTAAAAGGCAATGCGGGCACCCTGCGCTTTTCGGTAATGGATGTGTTTAACGAAAATACCGGGTATGCCACCACTCAAAACGGTAGCTACATCACTCAAACCAACAGTAACCGTTTGGGCCGTTACTACCTGTTAACCTTTACACTTAAACTACAGAAATTTGCCGGCAAAAAGCCAACTATGGAACGCGGAGGACCAGGTGGGCCACCTCCGGGCGGCGGCCCAGGCGGACCGCCACCGTTTTAAAGAACGGCAAGGTTCATAAATATTAAAAACCTTCCCATCCCTGAGAAAGATGGTGAGTTCAGATCAAAAAAGCATGATGATCTGAGATTTAGTTGATGTTATCATCAGATAACTGCAGGGCGTTCCGGGGTGAGATACGGGACGCCCCTTTTTTATTAATTATACGTTAAGATGATTGTATAGGTTTTATGGTTTTAAGTTTTTTTATATAAATCAGCGTTATTGGTTTATTTGTTTGCTTATCAGTGTGTTAATATTTCAATATTATTCTTTACCTTGTTATTATAGCCCTAATAACTTAAACCTAAGGTTGAATTTTATCTGCCGCAGTGTTTGACCTGCTACCGATTAGCGGGTTAGCGACTTAAATGCTGGTTAATTTACACCTGCTTGAAAATAATGAGCAATTTTTACAGTTTTTAATTACATTTAGCCAATTATTTGTAAATAAAACTGAATGAAGCCGCTTTTACTTAAAGTTTCTGCCGATCCTGCACATTCCTTTAGCGTAAGGCATGACGTATTACCTGATATCAATAACCGCTGGCATTGCCATCCCGAACTGGAACTCATTTATTTTACAAAAGGGGGCGGGACGCAGTTTATAGGCGATAGCATCAAACAGTTTGAAGACGGCGATATGGTGCTGGTTGGATCAAACCTGCCGCATTACTGGCGCTTTGACGACATGTACTTTAATAATGGCAACGAGCAGGTGCCGGTTGATACTATCGTAGTGCATTTTTGTGAAAACTTTTGGGGCGATCAGTTTCTTCAGCTCCCGGAAAATAAGCTGATCAAGGTACTGCTTGAGCGCTCAAAACGCGGCTTACAAATAACCGGCGAAACAAAGAAACAGGTGGCCGGTATTTTAGCTGACATGCTCAATACCGATGGTGCCGAAAGGATCATCATGCTGCTCAAAGCACTGAATACCATAGCGGGCAGTTCGCCACTTAATTATTTAACCTCCATAGGTTTTAAATATGATCATAATGAATCGGAGAGTGACAGGCTCAATAACATTTATGAGTACTCGGTACGCAACTTCCGTAAAAAGATCTACCTGGAGGAAATAGCCGATATAGCCGGTGTAAGCGCCAACTCTTTTTGCCGGTACTTTAAATCAAAAACCCGTAAAACCTACTCACAGTTTGTGATTGAGATTAAAGTAGGCTACGCCTGCAAACTCCTGATCGAAAACAAGCTCAACATCAAACAGCTTTGTTACGACAGCGGGTTCAATAATTTCTCCACTTTTCACAAGCATTTTAAGCAGGTAACAGGTAAAAGTCCGCTTATGTACCAAAAGGAGTTTACGAAGAAGGCATAATTTTTTGCCATCCCAAAGGTTGAAAATGATTCTATTATCCTTTCCCCGGGAATAATTTTCTAAATTCACGGTGATATATCTCTCGTTTTGCGCACTTACTATTAAACGCATTGATCATGGCACATGAGATAGTTTTTGATAAACCTGCGGCCCAAAGGGAAAAGCTCATTACGGAGCTTTACCAAAGCGCTTTCCCAACAGTGGCTAAATACGTAAGCAAAATGGGTGGCTCTTTTGATGATGCAAAGGATATTTTTCAGGATGCCCTTGTTATTTATTATGAAAAGGCCGTGAACGGGAATTTGTCCCTGCATAATGGCGAAAAGGCTTACTTGCTTGGCATTGCCAAACATCTTTGGCTTAAAAAATTTAAGGACGACCGCCATAACCTGCCGATTGATAATTGTACCAAAGATTTTGATGTTACCGATGAAGTGGAAGATCAGCCCTCGGGGGGTAAACTGATGCGGTACCTGGAAGCTGCCGGTAAAAAATGTATGGAATTGCTAAGCGCCTTTTATTATCATAAGCTGCCTATGAAGGAGCTTGCAGATTTGTTTGGCTACGCCGGCGAGCGTTCGGCTACCGTGCAGAAGTATAAATGCATTGAAAAAGTAAGGGAAACAGTTAAAGAACAATCACTGGCTTATGAGGACTTCATTGAATGAGATCAAGGAAATTGATGACCATGTGCTTGGGCAATCTGCACCTGATGAGGCGCTGTTGTTCGAGGCCAAACTGATCATTAATCCTGGCCTTAAATATAAGGTGATGTGGCACAAACAAACCTTGGGCCTGGTGCAGCAATATGGCCGTAACAGCCTTAAGGCCGAGATTGAAACTATACATCAGAAGCTATTCAGCCTGCCTGAGCACGAGGGTTTCAGGCAGAAGATCATGCGTTTGTTCCGTAAACGCTAAACATTAAATTTTATATGAATATCAATCAAAATGAGTTCCGCAAATACGCGGTAGGGCACCGCCGTGTCCAAAGTTTACATGTCGACAGGTTTATTGCGCAGGTAAATAACAGCAAAATAAGCATGGGCATGACACCCTATATTATGGAAGAACGGCAAATGAACATATCGCAAATGGATGTTTTTTCGAGGCTGATGATGGACAGGATCATTTTCCTGGGCACCGCCATAGATGAACAGGTGGCTAACATCATCCAGGCACAATTGCTGTTCCTGCAATCGGCCGATGCCAAAAAGGATATCCAGATCTATATCAATTCGCCAGGCGGTTCGGTATATGCCGGACTGGGGATTTATGATACCATGCAGTTTATATCGCCCGATGTAGCTACTATCTGTACGGGTATGGCTGCCTCGATGGCTTCGACATTACTTTGCGCCGGTGCTAACGGCAAACGGGCTGCATTGCCGCATTCGCGGGTGATGCTGCACCAGCCATCGGGCGGGGCGCAGGGGCAGGAATCGGATATTGAAATTGCTGCCCGGCAGATCTCTAAAATGAAACGGGAACTGTATGAGATCACAGCCAAGCACAGCGGGCAAAGCTACGACAGGGTTTATGAAGTATCCGACAGGGATTACTGGATGATAGCCAAAGAAGCGAAAGCTTTTGGGATGATAGACGAGGTTTTGGGAGCTAAGGAGGATTGATTAGCATATTGAAGACTAACGAAGTTTTTAAAACTTCGTTAGTCTGGCTATTTAGATCACTTATTCAACGCATCTACCTTATCAAAAAACTCATTTTGCAGTTTGATGGTACTGGTATCGGCTTTAATAGCTTTAAGGGCTTGTAAAAAGCTGGCTATTTCATGCTCTGCTATAAATTTGCCAAATTCGGGTGTAGCTTTAGCGCCTTCACCGGCATAATGGTTAGGGTAAGCGGCATACCACCATATAGGTGTGTAAATATTGGCCAGGTTTAAACGGTGCTGATTATCGCCCGATTGTGATGCTGCCCTATCCATCTTCATCAGGTCGGGGCGATAGTACAGCATTGATGCGGTTTCGCTTTCACCGGCGTGCTGGTCACCCTCCATAGCCGACTTGTGCATTTTTCGATATTGGTCATTGTACTCCTTATCGCCGCCGTGCGGATCATAAAAATATACTGCATAATTATGGCGTTTGTTAAGCAGCGATTGCATAAAGAACTGGATAAACTCCGGGTTACCGCCATGGCCATTCAATATTACTATTTTATCAAATCCGTTTCGGGCAATTTCATCGCAGGTAGCTTCCAGTAAATCCCAGATCACTTTGCTGGGCAGGGCAAATGTTCCTGGCTGATGACGGGCCTCATTGATCTGCCCATAAAAATAATCGGGAAATACAACAGCATATTCCGACTTAACAGCATGGGCAGCCCACTCACGTACATGGATCAGGTCGGTGCCTAAAGGGGAGTGGGGGCCGTGTTTTTCCAGGATCCCGATGGGCAGGATACAGGTTTTTGACGATTTTTCGAGTGCGGCAGGAAAATCTGAGGCAACAAGCTCGTCCCAGCGGGCAGGTATTTGCTGGGCAAAGGAATAAGCAGAAAGCAGCAGTGCCGCAAACAGTAATAAGTAAGTTTTCATAAATTATAGGTTAATAACAGGTTATAGCAAACTGTATTTGATCTGAAATTTACGAACTTAAAATGTTGTTTTTCAACAGGTAATTTAAAAATTACAATAAAGGGTTTAATGAATGGTGGGTAATGAGTAGCAGAAAACAGCCCCTTTTACCTTGTTGTTTTCAACCCAGATGCGGCCATTCATTTTTTCGGTAAAATCTTTACATATCATAAGGGCTACGCCTGCACCTTTTTCCTTTTCGTTGCTGTACTGCATGTTGGCTTTAAAATTAAAGAGCAACTTCAGCTTATCGGGTGAGATACCTTTTCCTTCGTCCTGTACGCAAACAGTTACTTCATTATTATCGCTTGATGCACTTATAGTAATGGTTGAATTATCCGGCGAAAACTTAATGGCGTTGTGTATAAAATTGCGGTGGATAAACTGTACCAGCTCTTTGTCGGCATGAATAACAATGGCCGGGTCAACTGTGGTTACAAACTTAAGCCCGCGGTCTTTACCCATTAAGTAAAACGGTTGTATAGCCTCATCAATAAGGTCCTTTAAAGGCAATGGAACAGCTTTGTAATTAAAGCCGGATAGTTGCTGTTTGATCCATTGTAATATGTTTTCAAAAATCTCCAGCGAAATATTTGAAGAATGCTCCATGGTATCTACCAACTCCATCAATTCTTCCCGTGTAAAAGTATTAGCGTCTTTAAGTACCGTTGCCAGTGTTTTGAGTGCGCCTATTGGCTGCCTGAAATCATGTGCAAGAATAGATACCAGCCTGTTGTTGAATTCATGATCTATTTCCAGTTTTTCGTTTCGTAGCCGTACGGTGTGATTCAGTTCTTCCATTGTTTGGCCATGCTTTTTCTTAAGGTTATACAGACGGTAGGTAAATATTACAGTAATGGCGGTTATCACAAATAAAATACCCAGTACAATCGCAAGGACCTGCCTGTTTTGGCTCCTGACGGTTATAGCTTCAAGTTCCTGGTCCTTAAGTGCGTAATCAATGTAATCGAAGCCCGACGTGTTGGCGAATTTTTCTTCATCTTCATAAAGCTTCAATAATTTTTCGCTGTAGCGCTGTACTTCATTCAGGTTATTTTGAGCGATGTAGATATCATATAATTTTTTGCCAAAGAACTTTTCATAATAGTGATAACCATTTTTTTCGGCAATGGAAAGCCCTTGTTTATAGTATGTAATAGCTTTGGCTATATCATTATCCAGGTACAAATCGCCAAGATTAATGATAATATCAAGGCTCAGATACGAAAGCTCCATAGCTAAACCGTTGTTAGCAGCCTGCTGTAGCAATGCGGTACCTTTTTCGCGCTCATTGTTTTGCAGGTATAATAAGCCCTGAATCTGGTCTGCTTCAACCAGCATACGGTTATCTTTAAATCTTGTTCCTATCTCCCGCGCCTTATTCAGGTAAATTTCAACCGAGTCTTTTGGTACTTGCTCCGGGTATAAGAGCAGGTAATTACATAACACCAGCGACATAATTGAATCACGCTGCAGGGTTTTGCCGATGTTCATTGCACGCTTAAAAAAATCTATTGCTTTTTTATTCTCCCTGGTTTCGTTAAACACCAGGCCAATGTTCATTAACCCCTGTACAATGTTTGAGGTGTCTTTTAACTCTTTATAAAGATTATAGGCCTCATTATAATACCGCAGCGAAAGCTGCAAATTGCCTTTAAGATCATAAACAATGCCTATAGCATTCAGGGCATCGGCCTTGCCGGCCTTATAGTCAAGCCGCTCGGCTATATTTCTTGCTTTTTTAGCATAATAAAAAGCACTGTCGATGTTTTGCTCATACAAAAGTAAGCCCAGCCGGTTAAGTGTGTTTACATATTGAATACTGTCATGAATTAAAGGGAGGTCTTTTTTTAGTTTATTAACCTCCCTGAATTGGCCGGAACATTCAGATACAGCAAGCAACAGTAATACTAAAAAGCTTACGTTTTTTTTCATTAATTAATATTTGCAAAACGGGCTAACGGTTCATGATATAGCCTAAAGCTATTATACGGATAAAAAGTGGTATGGTTGAAGAATGTTAAATAAAATAGGCTCAGGTACAGTTAGTTTTACCTGTTAATCAAAAACATTAAACCTTCTGCAGGTAATACCGGCATAAATGGTTGAAATAAAAAAACGATTCAAAGAACTGTTACAGTGAATCGGGATTGGGAATAAAGTTCATAAATGCCTGGAACTTGGCATAGTAGTTTTGCATGTTTAGCTGGTAATAATATGCACCGCGTTTTGAGCCGGCTTTATCTTTATCGGCCAGTTTAATGAGTAAACCGGTTGCCAGTACCCTTTTACTGAAATTACGTTTATCAATAGTGGTATTAAACACGCTTTCGTAAAGGGTTTGCAGTTGCGGGATGGTAAACTTGGTAGGCAAAAGCTCAAACAGGATAGGGTGCATAGCTGCTTTGTAGCGGATGCGTTTGCGGGCCTGCTCAACCATTTCCTGCTGGTCAAATATCAATTTAGGGGCACGTTTAAGCTGAAACCATTCGGCATGGTAATCATCACTGATCTGGGCTTCATATTTGTGTATATCAACCAGTGCAAAGTAAGCTACAGATACTGTACGCTCAATAGGGTCACGCTGGGGCTGCCCAAAAGTATATAATTGTTCAAGGTACACGCCCTCCAAACCGGTTAATTGCTTTAAAATACGGTTGGCACTTTGATCAAGACTTTCGTCGGGCTGAACAAAGCCACCCATCAGGCTCCAGTTTCCCTTTTCGGGTTGAAAGCCTCTTTTTATCAATAAGATTTTTAAAACTTCGCCATCAAAGCCAAAAATGATACAATCAACAGCTAATAATAACCTTGTTTGCTTGGAGTACTTGAGCATTTATAAACAGTAATAATTTTATGGTAAAAACAAATATAGAATAACATTCGATATAAGCAGGCAAATTTTGCCATGTATACCTGTTAAAAAAGTATTAATTTACAATTGTTAGTCAAATGTGTAAATTAATTGTGCTTTTTACAATAATAATTGATACTTAATTCATTATTTATTCGCCCCATGCCGATATTACCAGCATACGGTTGCCGCCATAGTTACGGTGCTCGCATAAATAAATTCCCTGCCACATGCCTAAAGCCAGTCTTCCGTTACGGATAGGAATGGTTACCGAGCTGCCCAGCATCGCAGCTTTCAGGTGGGCAGGCATATCATCTGGCCCTTCATCATCGTGTAAATAATCAGGATCGTTTTCGGGTACGGTTTTGCTGAAATACATTTCAAAATCCTGCCTGACGGTTGGGTCGGCATTTTCATTAATGGTTAATGATGCCGAAGTATGCTGAATAAATACCTGGCAAATTCCGGTTTTTAGCTCATGTATTTGAGGTAGTGCATTAATTACTTCGGCTGTGATGAGATGAAAACCTCTTTTGCGCTCTCTAAGCTGAAGCATTTGCTGAAATATTTTCATAAACAGTTTGCTTTATAACAGTGCTGCAAACATATCTATAAAGATTGTTCCGTTTTTGTTTTGATAGGCCCGCGATGTTAAAATTGTTTGCAGGGTTTGCACTGCCTATGCTGCAATAGCCGGATTAAGACCACCATCTTCGGCTGTGAACAGGCGGCTGATGAATGCCTTTATTTTTTCGATAAAGCTTTTCTTTACCGGTTTTTCGATCATATGAATTTGATCATTGTCCGGAGGCTTTGGGTTATCGGCATCCTGCATTTCTTCCAAAACAATTTCACGGATCTCAGGGTCACGGTTTACAATCTCATCCAGTTCGGTGAGCTCGTTAAAGGTGGCTATACCATTTTTTTGCCGTTTAATAAGTATTTCAAAACGGTCCTGGTTGAAAGTACGCCTTTCCAGTTGTTTGCCGTGTCTCATGATATATACAGTAATCCTTGTTAAGAACTCAAATTAAGTGCCATGTATTTATAGTGTTGATTTTCAATTGATTGTTACTGGTTTAAATGCGATGAGGTGCATCGTTGTGATACATTTATTGTTCGTTTTCGTGCAGGTGTATCTATTATTAAAAATAGGTTTTGACGAACAGTATTAGTATTTTTAAATATCTTTAATTCCATCTCTAAAGGTATCAGCCCGAAATTGTTTTGTTAGAATTACCAGAAGCAGAATATGAATGATCTGAGTTCAATCCCCCCCACAAAACAAATACAGGGTATGGCCCTCTTGCTCCAGGTTTTTGATATGCCCGTTGCTTTAGGATTTTACCGCGATGTGCTGGGTTTTGAAATAGTACAGGCATCGGGCGAAGGAGATGATGTTGATTGGGTGTTATTGAAACTCAATAGTATAGAACTGATGCTCAACACTGCCTACGAAAAAACAGACCGCCCTCCTGGTCCCGATGAACAGCGTGTTTCTGCCCATGCCGATACTTCACTTTATTTCGGCCACCCTGATATTGATAAGCTATACAGCTATTTGTTAAGTAAAGGCATGCATCTAAAAGAACCTCAAATTACGGGCTATGGCTGGCAAGCCATTTATTTGCTTGATCCGGATGGGTACCTGCTGTGCTTCCACTGGCCCAAACAATAATATTATAACCGCTCATAGTGAGATTCCGGTCCATCTGCTGCAAGAGGGACTGTTCCGTAAAAAGTGAGTATTTTGCCTTCTATCCTGAAAAATGTAATGCTGTTACTTGAGGTATCATTATCATACATGATCTGCTCGTGTGCATTGTCATACTTACGGGTACGATAAATACCGCTGTTTATCAGGGTGTCTTTTTTGAATCGTTTGTAGGTACTGGCGGCAAAAACAATAATATTGCCGTTGCCTGGTTTTATCGAATTAAGATCTTTAGGAGGCTCACAGTAACAGCTTGTGCCGCGGTACTCCCACCTGCCAATCAACTGATCATTATTGGGAGTATTGTCTTTTTTACAGCCCGACAAAACGGCGAGTATGCCAAATAAAAATAACTTTTTCATAGCATAAGGTTTATAATACTTTACGTTAATATCGGGCAAAACGCTACAAATTAACTTTGTTAGTAACACTTTCAATACACAATTTGCAGGCATCAATTAATTGATAACTTTGGAGTAAACCAATGTATTTCCTATAAAATTATGAAGCAGCATAACTTATCGAGGCGCAGGTTTATTGGCAGCAGCGCACTTGCCGCAGCGGGGTTTTTAGCATTTTCAAGATCATCATTTGCGGGCGTGGTTTCAAGCCGGGCTGATAAACCCAACTCGCTTATTAACGGCGTACAAATAGGGGTGATCACCTACTCATTCCGGAGCATGCCGGGCACTATTGATGATTTACTGAAGTACTGTATCGACTGTAATATTAATGCCATTGAACTCATGGGCGATGCTGCCGAAATTTATGCCGGCGCGCCTAAACATGAGGCCGGCGAAGACTGGGCCACATTCGGAAAAAAAATGGCCGAATGGCGTGCCTCGGCCCCGATGGATAAATTTAAGGAGATCAGGAAAATGTACCACGGTGCCGGGGTAAATATTTATGCCTGGAAACCCAATGCCCTCGGCCCCAAAAACAGCGATGCCGAAATTGATTATGCTTTTAATGCAGGAAAAGCTCTTGGTGTAAACCACGTAACGGTTGAGTTGCCCGATGAGGCCCAAACCAAACGCCTTGGTGATATAGCTGCCAAACATAAAATGATGGTTGGCTACCATGCCCACACCCAGGCTACGCCAACCCTTTGGGATACAGCCCTGGCCCAGTCAAAGTATAACGGCATTAATTTGGATATTGGCCATTATGTGGCGGGTACCAGCAGCAGCCCGATACCGTTTATCGAAAAATATCATGACCGTATAACCAGCATGCACATCAAAGACCGTAAGTTTCATGACGGTACCAACCAGCCATGGGGGCAGGGTGATACTCCTATAAAGGAAGTGCTGCAACTGCTTAAAAATAACCACTATAAATTCCCGGCCACCATTGAGTTGGAGTACAAGGTTCCTGATGGATCAGATGCGGTAAAGGAGGTGAAAATATGCCGCCAGTTTGCGGCCGATGCGCTGGCATAGGATGAGGCATTAATCTGTATGCTGGTATTTGTGCCCTGTGTTTCGTAAATTTATATTTATTTGAAATATAGATATGGATAACTCATGTAAACTGAAGCTGGAATGGATCCCTGCCGCTTATAGCGGGATAGCAGAGGATGGCATTAACGGTACATCGGCTGATAAACTTCAGCAAACGCAACCTGTAAACGGGATTTATCAAAGCGGCAAAGGCTTTACAAAGCACAAGGCCTACAGGCGGAAATCATAAGAGATTACTTTGCTGATGTTTGCTGTATAGCCTATCTTTATCAAATGGAATCTAAGATATTTTCATACAAGGCAGATGGCATTGTACTTGCCCCGGTTGACGGTCAGTTAAGCATTAGCCCCGTATTTGATCGCAAAGAACTGCTGAGCAAACTGAAGGGCCTTTTTAATGTTGATGACTATAAAGTTGATGAGCGTACCCTCGATTATAAAATTAAAGACGGGCAGCTTTACATTGAAGGGGTAATAACTAAACAGGCCGAGGCAAAATCGATAGGATTTATGAGTGGAAAGTAGTTAACTGCAGTACTCCGATCTCATTTTTTATGCTTGTCTTATTTTTCGGATCAATTAAAGGCGTCCCCTTCTTAAACCCGTTCAATCAAGCCTGTTTACCCTGTAATTTAATGCTGCAGTTGTGCCCCCGGTTACATCAATGGTAACACCTGTTATCTGACCAGCCAGATCTGATGCCAGGAAAACCGCGGTGTTGGCAATATCGGCCATTAAGGGTAATTTTTTGAGCATAGTATCAGCTTCCATTTTTTTAAGGATAGGATCCATAACATCGGGCATAGTGTCAATTGCGTTTTTAAACACGCGCGAATCGGGCGAGCCTCCCGAACGGATATTAACCACGCGGATGCCATAAGCACCGAGTTCAGATGCCAGTGTGCGCGAAAAACTTTCAACACCGCTGCAAGCCGGGCCAAAGCCACCTGTATGGGGATAGCCGATACCTCCCGGCGTAGCTGTAAGCGATAAAATTACTCCCGATTTTTGTTTCATCATCACCTTGCCTGCTGCAATGGCCGTCATGAACCGGGTTTGCATCGTAAGGGTAATCGGCTTTACAAAATCTTCGGCCGATATTTCGGTAAGCGGTACGTTCTGCACCACATCAACTCCAACGGCGTTAAATGAGATATCAACTGTTCCTGCGCTGCTTACCACTTGCTGTAAATGCCGATCAATTGCTTTTTCGTCAAATGCATCTACAATTGCTGTTTCAGCCAGGCCCCCTGAAGCAATAATCTCATGAGCTACTTTTTGAATTGAGGCGGGATTAGGCCCGGTTAAAAATACGTGCGCCCCGGCAGCGGCCAGCGCCTTTGCAACTGCACCGCCTAATGAACCGCCTGCACCGTAAATTACCGCGTTTTTATTTTGGAGTATCATGATGGGTAGTTTTATTTAAAGATAGCCTTAAAAATATCAGGCTGCATAACAAACATAATTGTAAATGATGTTTGAGGGAAGGAGCAAAGATGACAATTATGGGAGGGGTTTGGGACAGTGGAAGGATAATCAAACTAAATGCGAATGAACTTACTACTGTCAAAAGGGCCCGATGTTAACCAGCAAGCAAATGTAAACAGATTTGTTTATAATGCAGTTTAAGCTATTTTGATAATATAAAGTTGCTTAATGTTAAGCTCCTGTCTTTTTTTTGATCCTTAACAAACCATTGGCAGTAGTTGCATAAATGATGCCTTTTGAATCTTGTACTATCTGGTAAATAGTAAAACCCGGTAACGGCGAATTGTTATTGTGATAATTTTCCCAGCCATTGTTCAGGTCGAACCTGGCAATGCCTGATTCATCGGTACCCAGCCACAAAACATGCTCAAACTTATCATACAACATGGTATTAACATGGTTAGCGGGTATGCCCGAGTTTTTATCGTTATAATGCAGCCAATTGCCATTAAACTTTAATACAGCAACACCTTCCTTATCGCTGTCATTTTCGCCAGGCTGTTTATAGCAATCAACAAGTGAGAAGTAAACATTTCCTTTTTCATCCTCCACAGCGCCCGAAATGGTTGCATTTTTTAACGGGGTATTATTGAGGCTGTTAAAAGAGGTGATAACGCTCTTGTCAATCATAATAGTGCCTTTTGACGTACCTATCCAAAGCCGTTTCTGACTATCTACATAGGCAAAAAGTACATTGCTTGAGGGCATTTCAGGCATCGATTTTTTGTTTATCACAACTACTTTATCTTTCCTTTTTACAACAAGGCCGTTTTGGGTTGTAAAAAGCAATTCGCCGTTGCGGCTGTTCAGCACCTGGTTAACCCCGCCTGCTAAAAACTGTTTAAAATCAAACAGCTGCCAGCCGCCGCTGCCGTACATAAATATTTTATTATCGTAATAAACCCATTTATTGTTATCTCTGTCGATAGTTACTTCCTTTATGTTAGCATCTGACGGGAATGGCGAATTATATTCATTAACCGGGATAAATGTTGTTCCCTCAAAACGGGTCATCCCTTTTTCGGTAGCATACCATAACAGATCCGATTGATCCATAGCAGCTGATTTACTGATGTTATCAACCAGGGGCGAGTTATATTTTGTCCAAACTGTAAAGTCGTAGTTTTTTAATGATGGATTAGCGTAGGTGAAAGTTTTATTGTAAATGGTTGGGTCGCCGGGAGGTTTCATTTCGGCAAGGTCCAGCCTTTGTACCTGGCCGTAAACGCCGCCGCTTATAAAACGAAAGATCACATTTACAGACGAGGCTACCGGTTTTCCATCCACTTTGGCCGGTTTCCAGATACAACCGTTCAGGTAGGTGATCAACTCGTTAGTGAGGGCGCTTTTGCTTGCATCGTTATGGCTAAGTACGCAGCTAAACCCTCTTTCGTCAACCAAAACCTGGAAGGTTATGGAGCCCGTAGCTTCTTTTAGCAGGTAACGGTTATTGATCCTCGCAGAAACAAAATCAATGGCAAGCTGATCGCAGCTGGCCTTGGGATCGCCGCAATCCATGCAATAATTGGTGATGTTGCACATCTCTACCTTTTGCAAAAAAAGGTTTTGTGCAAACAAGGTTGATGGTAAAATGAAGATAAACAGGCAGATAAATAAAACTCTGCGGATTTTGGTTGAGGATAACAATGCCAGCATTACGCTTATAAATAAAAGAAAGCAAACCCGAAACTCCAAGCGAATGATAGTTAAATAATGTTAAACAAAGATACAAATCCTAAATGAGGATAGCATGAAGCAGATTGCATTTGGCTCGCCTGCTATAAAACATTTAAAATATGATATATGTTATTTTAAAACTGATTATCCTGAAGCACGGATTTATTACATTTTAAGCCCTTTAATATTTACTTAATATGAAAGCCGAAAAATCAAAAAGCGCCGAAGCGCAAATGCTGATCCGTAAGCCTGTTGCCGAAGTGTTTAACGCTTTTATCGATCCGTATGTTACCACGCAATTCTGGTTTACACAATCAACAGGTAAACTGGAAACCGGAAAGCAGGTTACCTGGTCATGGGAAATGTATGGTGTATCATCGGCAGTGGTTCCGATAGTTATTAAAGAAAACGAATTGATCACCGTTGAATGGGGATCGCCTGCGACAACTGTTGATTTTAATTTTAAAGCTATGGGCGATGATGCTACCTATGTAGAGATTCAGAATTATGGCTTCAATAAAACGGGAGACGAATTAATTGCTGCTATCAAAGATTCGACAGGAGGTTTTACTACGGTTTTAGACGGGTTGAAGGCCTGGCTGGAGTACGGGATTCATTTAAATTTGATGGGGGATAAATTCCCGAAAGGAAAGTAACCTGGTGAATCGGATTTTTTATAATCAGAAAAACAAAGATACTTTCGGCAGTTGCACTTTTTAAACCCTTTAAAAGTACGTTCAGGTCCCTTTTTGCCTGTTTCGGGAGTAAATTGATACCGGGCTTATGCCGATTAACTATCTTTGAGTAATATGCCGTCTCCATTACCAATTAAGAGCCTCATCCGGCTTAACTGGCTGCTTGTATCTACTTTTACCGCGATCATATCGCTGTATTTTATTTTTTTACTGGACGAAGCGCCGCTATACAAGGTTTTTTATATGGCTATGACCGCGCTGGGGATAAGTTTGGTGGCATTTGTAAATGTCAGGATCCTGATCTTATTGGCCCGTAAGTATAGCGCCAGGGGTAAAGTATTCAGGCGGTACCGTTATTTTTTTACTTATACAGCAAGCGCTGCTGCATACGTGATGCTGGCACCCGCGTTTGATTATATTGAACACAAAAGTAATTTATTCCCTTTCCCGGTTTATCTGATCATATTTCTTGTTTCCGGTATTCTTGTTAATACCGTGATTGTCCTGCTACAGGACTTCGTGATCCTGCAGGCTGATAAAGCACATGCCGATCTGGAACTATCCCAAATCAAAACAGCACATGCCGAAGCCACAAATCTGCTGTTAAAACAGCAGATCCACCCGCACTTCCTGTTTAATGCACTTAATACGCTTAAAGCACTTTACCGGAAAGATCCGTGCGCGGGAGATAATTATATTGTTCACCTGGCTAATTTTTTAAGGGCCTCTGTTTATAATCATGCAGCAAAAACTTCGAGCCTTGCCGATGAACTGGCGCTGTTGCTCGACTACCTGGAAATGCAAAAGATAAGGTTTGGTTCGGCATTAAACTGTATTATTGACTTACCTGCCGATATTTTGAATGACCGTTATCTGCCATCTTTTTCATTACAGCCGCTGCTCGAAAACGCAATCAAGCATAATGAGCTAACCCAGCAGTCGCCGCTTATTATCAATATTTTTTGTTCAGAAGACAGGATAGTGGTATCCAATACGCTTAAAAAGAAAAATCTTAATGTAACTTCAACCTACCATGGGCTGGCCAATCTTGCCGAACGGTATAGCCTGTTATCGGGGGATGAAGTTATTATCAATGAAAATGCGAATACATTTTCCGTAAGTATCAGATTATTGAATAATGAATATAGCGATCATAGAGGATGAACCGTTAGTTGCCGATGACCTGGAGCTGAGTATAACACAGCTTGTCAGTGAACCTGCAACCATTGTACAGCTGCATTCTGTAAAGGAGGCCATTGGCTATTTTACCGGCGGTAATAAAACCGATCTTATATTCAGTGATATTCAACTGGGGGATGGTTTAAGTTTTGAGATCTTCGCGGCAATTGCTATTGATGTTCCGGTTATTTTTTGCACGGCATATGATGAGTATGCACTGGACGCGTTTAAAGCGAACGGAATAGATTATATTTTAAAGCCCTTTACAACACAAACCCTTCAGCAGGCGCTTGAACGTTATGCCCAGTTAAAAAAGGTATTTCTGACAAAGCAGCCGCCGCAATATGACATGCTATTGGAGCTGTTAGCCAAAAAAGAAACGCCCAGGCCATCATCAGTACTGGTTTATCACCAGGATAAGATCATCCCGATAAAATTAGATGATATCGCGTTGATCTATCTTTCAAATGAGGTTACACATTTGCTGACCTTTTCGGGCAAGAAGTTTTATCCTAACAAAAACCTGGATGAACTGGAAAGAACATGTGGCAGCTATTTTTTCAGGGCCAATCGCCAATTCTTGGTCAGCAGAAAAGCCATTATTGATGTTTCCAGCTTTTTCTCCCGTAAATTATCGCTTAACCTCAATATTACTTTCAGCGAAAAAGTTGTGGTAAGCAAAGGCAAAGCTTCTCAATTCCTTGCCTGGCTGGCAAAAGCCTGATAAATATTTATGAAAGCAAAAAGCAAAATACACAAAGCTAAAAGCCAATGATTTGATTTTTAGCTGGGCATGTTGTATTTATTTATAGACGCTATGCAATACCTTACCTCATAATAACGCTATTTTTTTATGCTGCAGCGGTAACGTATTTTTCCAATTATTCCGCTTCCGGCGCTACTTTGCCCGCTTCGGTTAGCTTTTCCTTTCGCAGGCCGCTTCATAGGTTCACTTTTGCGCTATAAAAAAACAAATGCGCTTTCGGGCCGCAAAAATTTATCTCAAATATTGAAATTAAAATTTATGAAAAAGCTACTCATTATGTTTACTTGTTTAATCCTGGTATCAACTAAAGGTTTCAGCCAGAGCTTAATCCAAAAGGTTGCGTCGCGCCTTGAATTTGGGCTTAAGGCAGGAGCCAACTATAGCAACTTTACCAATGCCAGTTTCCCTACTGACCCCTTGGTTGGTTTTCACGCAGGTGCTACTGTTGCGTTTAAGATCACCGATAATTTCCTGATCCAGGAAGAGTTTTTATTCTCTTCGCAAGGTGCAAAAATTAAGGGCGGTTCACTTGGCGATCAAAACCTTAAACTATCCTACATTTCGGTCCCTTTTCTGTTAAAATACCGCGGTGACTCAGGTTTTTATATTGAAGCCGGTCCGCAGGTGGGTATGAAAGCTAAAGAAGATGTTTCAGGATTAAGCGCGGGCGATTTTGCCAAAAAACTTGACCTGGCAGCGGCCGGAGGTGTTGGCTTTCAATCGAAACTGGGCCTTGGTATCGGTGTAAGATATGTTTACGGACTTTCAAAAGTGGGCAACTTTAATATTTCCAGCATCAACAACGATTTTAAAAATAATAACGTTCAGGCCAGTTTATTTTACGTGTTTTAAGCTATCGGAAGATATTTCGCTTAAAAGCCTGGTATTAAAATGCCGGGCTTTTTTTACTTTTGCATCATGAGCTACGAAGAATTGAGTGAATACTTTAGTAATGTTACTTTACCCGATGAGTTAAGGTTAGACCGTGCTACAACCCAGCTCCATGTTGCCGATTTTGTTAAGCAACTATTAAAAAATATGAAAAATTATCCCGATAACTGGAGGCACCAATACCAGTTAATAAGGATCAAAAACGCGCTCGAAAATCCGTATAACGGCCCGGAAATCCCAAGGTTTTAATTTAGTGGCTCAGGAAAACAGGTCATTTTCGCCTAAATAGCTCCGGATCATTTTCAGGATGGGCTCGCCCAGGTCTGTTGCTTTGGCGTCACCAAAACTTTTTAATTGCGAAAGCTGGTTTAATGATCGCGGCAGTTTTGAAGTGATATCCCGCAGCATATTTTCTGATACCAGCGTATGTTCAGGGATCTTACGCTCAAGACTGGTTTCTTTGCGCCAGTTCAACAACAGCTTATATAGCTCTGGGTTAACAATTTCCTTTTCTTTTGGCAGGGATTTCGGGTTCCAGTTTTTATACACAGGCTTGTAACTTATCCCGGCTTCCTGTACCGATGATAAAACATCCCTGCCCGATGTGGCTATGGGCAGGCGTACAAATGCTGCCGTTTTCGCCTTCAGGTTAACCAGTAAGTGATTTAAGCTGTCATAAAATTCGGCCGGAGGATTGGTGTTATTAATGGCAATATAGAAACCATTAATAGCCTCTGTAAAAGCATTTAATTTAGGCAGGAAATAGTTGGCGGCATTTTTTAACCTGCCTATAAACGGTGCATTGTTCCAGATGAGCTGATCATCCGGCAAGGCGGCGAATTCCTTCCGGATAAAACGGTCGCCGATGTTTTTAATTTCAGTATCCCAGTTGTGGTCTGTTTTGTTAATACTTTCAGATAAGGGGCTATTTTTAACCCCATGGGCCAGCATGATGGTCTTTAGCTGTTTCCAGGCGCCTGTAAGCATCGAAAAATCAAAGATGTCTTTCATTTCTTCCAGCGCTATTTGCCGGATGGTGCTTTCAAGCAGCTGTTCATCGGGCATAGAAATGACGGCATTTTGCATAAAACCGATGATTTCGGGGTCGGTCCGGATATTTTCGGGGCGTACCGGTGATTTAAGGAGCATGCCATCAAGCGCGCGGCAACGGCTTAGCGCAACATACGCCTGCCCGAAGGCAAAGGCGGCATCAACATCAATAACCGCTTTTTCGAATGTTAGCCCCTGGCTTTTGTGTATGGTGATAGCCCAGGCCAGCCTCAAGGGGTATTGACTGAACGAACCATTGTTCTGTTCATTTACCTTTTGCTCATCTTCGGCCAGCGCATATTTTACATTTTGCCAGGTTTCGGGGGTTACCTCGAATTCAGAGCCGTCATCAAGAAAATTCAGACGGATATTGCCCGGGCCCATAGCAACTATACGCCCTGTACGCCCGTTATAATATTGCTTTTTACCCGAGCTGTCATTTTTAATGAACATTACCTGTGCGCCAACTTTCAATACCAAATCCTCTTCGGCAGGGTAGGCCTCTTTAGGGAAATCGCCGGTCACGGTGGCTTTAAAAGTGTGGGCTTCGCCATCAAGTTCCAGTAAACGCTGCTGATTAATTTCGTTAACCAGTTGGTTATGGGTTGATAGGGTTACGTAATCTTTAAGCCAGTTGGCATTCAGGTTAGGGTTATAATGCGCATTCAGTTTGTTAAGCATTTCGCTGTCTGCATAGCCGTTCCTGATATTATTCAGTATCTCAACAAACACCGGGTCTTTTTGGCGGTAAACCTGGGTAAGCTCAAAAGTTAGCACCGGGAATTTTTGAAAAGCGAGGCTATCGAAAAAATAGGGGCCTTTGTAAAAGTTTCTGAGTACCGGCCAGTCCTTTTCATAAACCGGGGGCAATTGAAATAAGTCGCCGATCATCAGCAACTGAACCCCGCCGAAAGGCCTCGCCGATCCTTTAGCCTGGCGCAGTACGGTATCAATATAGTCGAGCGTATCGGCCCGCACCATACTGATCTCATCAATAATGAGGAGGTCGAGGCATTTTAATATATTTGATTTTTCGAGGCTTACCTGCCTTAACAGCGTGCTGTGGTTGTTATGATCGGTTACCGGTACCTGCGGCCCGAAAGGTACCTGGAAAAAGGAATGAATGGTTACGCCGCCGGCGTTAATAGCTGCCACTGCGGTAGGAGCTACAACTGCCAGGTTTTTGGTAACGTTTGCCCTGATCCAGCGGAGAAAAGTGGTTTTACCTGTGCCGGCCTTACCGGTTAAAAATATCGGCCGGTTAGTATTTTTAATAAATTTAAGGACGAGTTCATGAAAAGGCTCCAGCACCATACACTTGTTATATATTATCGCTTCCCGGATCAGGAAATTATCTTCAAATTTAATAATTAGGTGCGATAGTGAGGGAAACTGTTTGTCAACATATCAGAGAGCGACTTCAAATAAAACACACCCAAACGGACAAATTAAGCGCATTCTTTGCCTTCTTTTAAGCGCTTGTTTTTAAAACGGACAACAATTGCAAACTATAACAGGCTTCATGCCTGGTATAAACATTTGATTAAAAGTGTGTTAAATTTAATGTGCGAAATTTCAAAAAATATTTTGCCAGCACCTGGCGGAAGTTATATATTTGCGGCCACCAACGCGAAAGTAGCTCAGTTGGTAGAGCACGACCTTGCCAAGGTCGGGGTCGCGAGTTCGAATCTCGTCTTTCGCTCAGAAGCCTTTCCCTGTTCAGGGAGAGGCTTTTTTTATACCTCTTATATTATCGATTCAACCTGGTGTACGAGTAATTTGAAATGCTTAAATGGGGTGATAAATTAACCCAAATCAATAGCAGCGTTTTTACTGCTTCCAATTGGGTTAAAAGCCATTCTGATAAAAGTCTATCTGTAACAATATCAATACAATAAAGATAGATAGTAAGGGTTGGGCGGGGCAGCGCCATGGCAGGGTTAATTCTTCCCCGGTTCGGGAAAGTTTATATACGCCATTTTACATATCAGCAAATATGAAAGCTGCTTCGTTGGCGTAATTTTCAGGAGATATTTCAGGAAAAAGTTTTGCGGTAACTGTACCAGCGGATAACTTTCAACAGTTCATCTTCTGATATAGTATTGCTGCCTGTTGGCTGAAAAACCAGTTCTTTATCCAGTATAGTAGCCCGTAATGGTTGTGGCAAGCCCGGACTGCTTTGTGTGTCTGGTTCGAAAACGCAGACGCTACTGCCTGAACCGGGAATTAAGATAACGTCGACCCCATCTACGGAGTTCAGTAAATAATTTTGATCCATGCTGTACCTGTTGCAAAAAGCATACCTGTATATCTATTTAGCTATTAGCGGGGGTGACCGAAAAATAAAATATAACCATCAGCGTCTTCCAGCTCAAAGCCGCGCAAACCATCAGGAGTATTCAGTAGCGGTACAGTGAAGCTAACACCGCGCGATATAAACTCCGCCGCCAGTGTATCCGGGTCAGGTACACTAACATAAGCATCCCAACGGGCATCCGGGGCTTGCTTGTAGTTCGGAAGCGGGTCCCCGCCTACAGATTTCAGGAAGATCATCGCCCCATCCCGCTGTACAATTGCAAAAAACGGATCGTGATCCGGCTCCTGGAAAACGGTATCAAAACCGAGTTTCTCCCGATAAAAGGATATTGCCGTTGTGACATTACTTACAATGAAGAATGGCGCAATGCCGGCGATGGCTGGCTGGTTCATACGCTAAAGTATTGAAGCTGTTATATAAAAATATGAAGTAAATAGCGAATTAGCAATAGAAGGAATTTCAGTTTTACGGCGCTTGTCTATTAAAAACAACTCATAATCGGTTACCTTCCGGCCATCGTCGATTATCCGGCAGCAGCAGAGAAAGCTTAGTTTACGTTCAGTATATTTGTTTAAGGAAGGGGCATTTCTTATGACCGCCTTCGGTTAATTATAGCCTGTTTTTCCAATCTACAAACCGCATGAAAAAAGTCTCTCGTAACCAAAGCTTTAAATTTAAAGCTCTAAAATTCGGCCTGATCAATTTACTTGCTGTAAGCTTTTTATGGATCCTGATAACGTTTACTATAACCCAATGCCAGGCACAGGCTACGGCACCGCGCTCCCTGCTTGCACTTTCAAAAAGCGATCATATCCTGGCAATCATTGACCCGGTTACGCTGAAGGTTATTGCGCGGGTGCCGGTAGGTTCCGATCCACATGAGGTTATTGCATCGGCTGATGGAAAGATGGCTTATGTTTCGATCTATGGCGGCGGAAGCCTGCACGAGCTTAGCGTGGTTGATCTTATAGCACAAAAGGCCTTACCCGCTATTGATACCAGGCCGCTGATGGGGCCGCACGGGTTAACATTTGCCGTTGGTAAGGTGTGGTTTTCTGCAGAGGGAGCCAAAGCCGTTGGCCGCTATGATCCGGCAACAGGTAAATTTGACTGGGCTATGGGAACCGGCCAGGACAGAACGCATATGATCTATGTAACCGATGACGGGAAGAAGGTTTACACCACAAATGTAACCTCGGCAACCGTAAGCTTTTTGGTGGATAGCCTGGTTAAACCTACGGGCCCTCCGGGAGGGTTCGCTCCACCGGCGCGCCGCAACTGGGTACAAACTGTTATTCCGGTAGCTAAAGGCTCTGAAGGTTTTGATGTTTCGCCCGACGGCCGTGAATTATGGACTGCAGGTGCTGATGAAGGCGCTATTTCAATCATTGATATCGCGGCCAAAAAGGTAACTGCTACAATTGATGCCAAGGTTGTGGGTGCTAACCGGCTTAAGTTTACGCCGGATGGTAAGCGCGTATTGGTTACAAGCCTCCGCACAGGTGATCTGTTTATTTTCGATGCAGTATCACACCAGGAACTGAAACGCCTGAATACGGGTCACGGCGCGGCGGGTATCCTGATAGATGATGACGGATCACGTGCATTTATTGGCTGCACCGGCGATAACTACGTGGCGGTGATCGACCTTAATAAATTAGAAGTGACCGGGCATATTGATATCCGTGGGGCAGATGGTTTAGCCTGGGCGGTTAGGCGTTAGTATTGTGGATGGGAATATTCCAAAGGTCTCCTGATTTTCCAGGAAACCTTTGAATTCAGAAAGGAGTCAAATCACAACTATCCTATCAAAACTGGTAACTAACCCCACCCTGAAATATAAATGAGTTTTGGTTATAAGCAACATTGGCTACCCGGTCATTAAGCTTACCAAATCCTTCAAATGGCACCTTTTGATCCATGTTGAATGTTTCCAGTCTTTGCATAAATGTATGGCCGGCTACCAGGGTGCATTTCCATCTTCTGCCGAGTGTGAGATCATATAATAAACCGGCGCTGTTTTGTCGTAAATGCAGGTATTGTGGCTGGTCATTGGTATTGAGGCGGTACATGCTTCCGTCAATTGCCATAGTTACACCCAGCGATTGTGAGTTCGAAAGTCTGCGTTTTAATGATGCTCTTGAGGGTAAAACAGCGGTAAAGTTCCAGTTATCATTAATAGTCCAGTCAAAATCAGGCAGGGGCAATAAAAACTGCCCCGAGTAGTTGCGTGTATACACCAATGTAACTCCCCATTTAAAAGATTTGCCTGACCGATACCCCATGCGTACACCAAGTGTATACAGGATATCATTGGCTTCGATACTGTGTTTAAAATCTGAACCGGCAGTGGCTAAACCTATAAAGGAAATTGTTTTAGTCCGGGATAGCGAATAATTCAGCAATAAAGGAATAGTAACTGAATGAAAGGCACTTTCGCCAATTTTTTCTTCATTTGAGAGGAAAAGGCCCCTGTACCGGAGCCCGGTTTTTATTAGAACAGAGTTTACACTGGAAAAATCTTTGTAAACAGGGATGCCGATATCTGCTATTGGCTGCTGCAGCGTTATGGTATTGTTGTTTACTTTAACAGGGCTAACAATATCAGTTACGCTAACGCCACCAAGAAAGGGTGATGTAGTAAGCAGTTTTTTATGTTTTGCCGTATCCGGGCTTTGGCAATAGGACAGTACAGGCAATAAGAGTCCTGCCAGAAGAAAAATGCATTTTTTCATGTCTGTTAATTTGTTTTAAAGTTTATAGGAGATGGGGTTGATTACATAGGGGTAACTATTGAAATTAGTTTTTTCATGAGGTAATCGAGCTGTTTCTTTTCTTCGGCAGTAAATTCTGCCGTTAAAGCAGTATCAAATTTTTCAATAACAATGTCGGCCTGTACAGAGAGCTTGTGGCCATAGTCTGTTAATTCAACGCGAGTTTTCCGTTTGTCATCAATGTCCTGATCTACCTTTACCATGCCATTTTTAAGCAAGAAGGCTACTGTTCTGTTAACGGAGGCCTTGTCGCGTTGCAGCTTATAGCATACTTCTTGTTGCGAGGTAGTCCCTGTATAGTACAGGCTAAGTAGAACCTGTAGTTGATCCATTTCCAGAGGGAGGCCCTGGTCGCGGAAAATTTTATCACATTCCCGGCGCAACCTGTTTGAAACTGCCCCAATTTGGGCGATTAAATACGGTGGCAGAGGATTGCCATAATTCCTATCCATAAGACAAAAGTAGATAATTGGTTGATATATCAACCAGTTGTTTTGAAAATAATTTGAATAGTTTATCAAAGGGGTAAGTAAGGGACAGTTAAGAATCATTTAATTAGCATATTGCTTTGCCAATTGTTTTTACTGTAAACCCAATTATGATAAAAAATCCTGCCTCTATAGCCAAATCGGCTGTCCTGATTTTATTACTGTTATTTTCATTTATACAAGTTAACCTATATGCTGCCGCAAAGGGAACCAGGATAGTGAACCTGCAGGTGGAATATACTGACCATCCTATTGGGATTGATGTTAAACTGCCCCGGTTTAGCTGGCAGATGCTCGCCCCTGAAGGATCGAGAGGCTATAGCCAGGTTGCTTATCAGATCTCTGTAAAAGATGCACAGGGAAAAGTAGTTTGGAAAAGCTCCAAAATAAAAAGCGGAACGGCCTTGGCTGTGGTTTATGCAGGCTCGCCGCTAAAAGCCGCGACCCGCTATAGCTGGACGGTAAATGTTTGGGATCAGGCAGGCGGCGTTTCTTCCGCAAACTCCTGGTTCGAAACCGGGCTTATGGACACGGAGATGTCGGCCTGGGATGGTGCGCAATGGATAGGAGGAGGGGATAATGACCTGGTGCTTTATGCACATTACCTGCCGCTGTATAACCTGAAATATAAAGTGGCTATCGCTCCAGGCAGCTCCAGGGCAAGTATAATTTTTGCCGCTAATGACCCACGGTTGATGGATAGTAACAGGAACGTTTTCCAGCTTGCCAATAAAAAGAACCAATCATACTTTAAGGTGGAGCTGGATATTTCCGGCCTGGAGCAGGGAGGGAATGCCAGAATCAATGTATATAGGGCCGGGTATTCAGATAAAGATACCCTGGGTAAAGTATTTAAAAGCTTTCCGGTAAAAACCGACCTGATTGGCAACGGCAATAAGAACAAACAGCACTCCATCCTCATCCATAATGAATTTGGTACGCTTACATTTACTGTTGATGATGATAAAACATTTCTTGCCGATGAAAAAAGAGGCACAGCAGTAGCCAGCCCCGTACCGGCAAACCGCGGAGCGGTGATAACGCTTAACCCGCTGGGCGCGGGGGGAGATGTTGTATCTTATGGAATGTTAGGTGAAATAGGCTTTTCGGCAGACCAGAACCAGAAAGCTGAATTTTCCGATCTTACTGTGTCAAATATCAGGTCGCCGCGCAACGCTTTATTCAGTGAAAAACCCGAAGAAAATAATTACAGCGGAATTTTTAAAGAAGCCGCTGCTGCGCCTGCCTCCAGCCTGGTTATAAAAAATGGAAAATATGAAGTAAGTGGTGGAAGTGCCGGGGCATTCATCCTTGCCGATCCCAGCCGAAATGCCATGCCGATGTTACGGTCGGTGTTTAGTGCGAATAAAGCTATTTCGAAAGCAAGGCTTTATGTCACTGCAAGGGGGATTTATGAAATTTATTTTAACGGTAAAAGGATAGGTAACGATTATTACAATCCCGGCCTTACCCAGTATAACAAGACCCAGCTTTATCAAACCTACGATGTAACGGCTATGATAGGCAAAGGTAAAAATGCTATCGGAGCTATGCTTGGTGAAGGCTGGTGGAGCGGATTGTTAAGCTACGGATCTGTCTGGAACCATTTTGGCGACCGGCAATCTTTATTGGCGAAACTGGTGATTACTTATGCTGATGGTTCAGAGGAGGTGATCAAAACTAACGACAAAAACTGGAAGTATTTTAACCACGGCCCTGTTGTTTATAGCAGCCTGGATATGGGCGAGGTTGATGATGCCATGCGTCAAGCAGCAGTTAAAGACTGGAACACGGTAGCCTATGATGATCATACCTGGCAAAAAGCGGAGGAAGTATCGTTAAAAGGAACAACATATACAGGGGATGACGTTGACTACTTCGGAAAAAAGATTCCTGTTGATTTTGATCATATTTCGATGACCGGGCAGATCGGAACATCGGCAGGGATCTATAAAACCCTTACCGCAAAAGCAGTGAAGGAAGTTCGAAAAGGCGTTTACGTTTATGATATGGGGCAAAATTTTGTAGGCGTGCCTAAGATCAGAATCAAAAATGGTATCGCCGGGAAAAAACTAACCCTGCGCTATGCTGAGATCATGTACCCCAACCTGAAAGAGTCTGGTAAAAATGTAGGCATGATCATGACCGAAAATTACCGTGCAGCATTAAGCCAGGATCTTTATATCATGAAAGATGGTGACCAGGTGATTCAGCCGCATTTTACATCGCATGGATATCAGTACATCGAAATTACCGGTATTGATAGCCCATTGCCCCTTAGTGATGTACAGGGACTCGCGATCAGCTCTGTCAAAAAATTGACTGCCGATTATGCAACTTCCAATCCGAAGGTGAATAAACTATGGTCAAACCTGACGTGGTCAAACATCGATAACTTCCTCACCATACCAACCGATTGCCCGCAAAGGAACGAGCGCATGGGCTGGTCGGGCGATATCAGTATTTTTTCGCGTACGGCAACCTATGTATCCAATGCAGATCAGTTTCTGCGCAGGCATATGCTGGCCATGCGTGATCTGCAAACGGAGCAGGGACGGTTTACCGATATTGCACCTGTAGGCGGCGGATTTGGCGGTGTGATCTGGGGAAGTGCAGGCATCACCGTAGCCTGGGAGGCTTACCAGCAATATAATGATGTATCCCTGCTGGCCGAACATTATGAAGCAATGTGCAGGTATATGGATTACATCGACTCAACTATTGATCCTAAAACCGGCTTCAGTACGGATGGTGTGCTGGGCGACTGGCTTGGGCCACAGTATATGCAGTTGGGCACAGCCTTTCCGGTTACTGCTTACCATGTTTATGACCTGGGTATTATGTCAAAGGTTGCTGGTATTTTAGGTAAAAAGGATGATGCCGAGAAATTCAGGAAGAAGTATGATGAGCGAAAAGCTTTCTTCAACAAAACATTTGTTAATGCTGATAAAAAGGCAGTAGGCCTTATTGGTGGCGGGATGTTCGGCGAACCGGGCAAGAAGGAGTTTAAAGTTTCGGATACGCAAACGGCCTATGCAACAGGTTTGGCACTCGGCGTGTTCAGCGATGAAAACATCAGTTATATGACGAAAAATTTGCAGGCGGCTGTTGAACGCGAGAATAAAGATGACCAGGGGATCGTCCGTCCGGCTTATTCGCTCATGACCGGGTTTGTAGGTACAGGCGGGATCAGTAAAGCGCTTTCAGATCATGGGCATTCGGACTTGGCCTATAAACTGCTGCAGAATGAGCATTACCCATCATGGCTGTATGCTATTGACCAGGGTGCTACAACCATTTGGGAAAGGCTGAATGGGTACACCGTGGAAAATGGCTTTGGCGGAAATAATAGTATGAACTCGTTTAATCACTATTCATTTGGTGCTATTGGCCAGTGGATGCTTGCTTATTCTATCGGCATCCAACGCGATGAGCCTGGTTTTAAGAAATTTATTTTGCAGCCCGAGCCCGACCCGACCGGGAAGATGACCTGGGCTAAAGGATCTTATGATTCGCCTTATGGACGGATAAACAGCAGCTGGTCGGTAAGCGGTAAAATATTGACCTATAATGCAACTGTTCCGGCTAATACCACAGCTACATTGTTTCTTCCGGCAAGTACTGTTAAAGGCATAACCGAAGGCGGTAATCCTGCTACAGGTGCAAAGGGTATCAGCTTTATCAGGTTTGAAGGAAACAAAGCAATTTATCGTTTGATGCCGGGAGCTTACCGGTTTAAATCAAGCTTATAAAGCTGTGCCCGAAGCAATTTTGGAAGTATTGATCGCAATGATGATTGATGAAACCGGGGATCGATACTTCCAAAATCTATAATGAACCTTATTTAATTAATGTAACAAGTGGTTTGTCTTTTTCAACAATATAGGTAGCAAGCTCACTCGCTTTGGTGGTCCCCACATTTTTTACCGAATGCACGGTTCCGTAAGGAATGAATAAAACATCACCTGCTTTAAGTGTTACCGGTTGTTGGCCTGCTACCTGGTATTCCAGTAACCCATCAAGTACATAAATAATTTCTTCGCCGAAATGCGTATGCTGCGGGAACGACATTCCTTTTTCAACATCTACGCGTACCTGTACCATTTCACGGCCGGGAGTACTAAGGTCATGCCGCTGTAATTCGGTACGCCCTGCTGTGGCTTTTTGAGCCAGCACAGATGAAGGGAGAGTAAAAACTGCAAGGGCAGTAATAATAATGGCAGCAGCCAGCCTGTTTTTGTTAGTTTTCATAGCTTTTAGTTTTTTTTAGTAAAACTACAGCCTCAAACACCCTGTCAGGTAGTGCCAAATCAACGAACCGGACTAAATCATCCTTCAGGCAGACATTCACTATCCCGAAATAGCCAGATTTTTTAAACCGGATTTGTTATGCAAATTTACCATGGCATTGCCTTTACGGTTCCTGTAATCCCCATTCGGGTTGAACAAATAAGATTGATTTTTAAATGTGCAATCGATTGCACATTTAATTTTTGTTTATCTATATTTGATTTAACCAATTACCTCGTATTGATACTAATAAGCCTTATTAATACGATGGCTGATTTTTTTTATAAAGCCGTGAACCTATAGATATTTAATTTAATGATGCCAAAGACACCTTTAACAGGCAAAGCGTTAATTTTTTTACTATTCTTATGCTGCAGGTGCTGCATGGTCTTAGCCCAGCGTGATCTCAATTTCACAGCGCTGACCACCAAAGACGGATTGTCCTCTAACACGGTTAGTGTGATCTGGAAGGACCGCCGGGGATTGATGTGGATCGGGACCAGCGACGGGTTGAATAAATTTGATGGCACAAACTTCACCATATATCGTCATGATGCACAGGACTCTACCAGTATACCTGCCAATGAGATTTTGTCAATTTGTGAGGATCATTTAGGGCGTATGTGGGTTGGTACGGGAGGGGGAGGCCTGGCTTATTATGATCGCCGGCATAATTCGTTCGAATCCCGCCGGGCCAGCGCCGACTGGCCGAACCTTCGTGATATCAGCGCCCGTGCCATATGCGAAGACCACATGAACAATTTGTGGGTAGGCAGCTATGGCACCCTCCGGAAAATTGATTTCCGCACAAATAAAATTTTGAAAGTACAGCTGGGAAAGGTGTCGGATTCTTTCGTGGTTTTAAGTTTGTTTGAGGATAGTAAGCAACGAATGTGGGCGGGAACGAATAACGGGGTTTATGTGTTCGACCTAAAGTCGGGTAAAAGCTCTTTACTGTCACATGCTGATGCGGATCCGGCAAGTATAAGCGATAACGTAGTAAAGAGCATAACTGAAGATCCGAATGGCAATATGTGGTTTGGGACTACCCGGGGATTAAACCTGCTTATGCCCGACGGCAAAAGTTTTCGTAGTTTCCGTCATGCCGATAACGATCCTGAAAGTTTGAGCAGTGATGATATTTATGTGATTGAACCTGCCGGTGATAATAAACTATGGCTGGGCACAGAGGAGGGTTTAAATATATTTGATCTGTCGGGTTATACCTCGTTTAAAATCGGACCAGACATCAGAAAGATTTTTAGCCTGGCCAATAAATCTGTAAAGAGTATTTATATTGATAAAGGCGGAATCTTTTGGTTGGGTACCTACCAGGGAGGTCTAAACAAATATGATCGCAACCTTCCGCTGTTTAACCTTAAACGAAGCAATGCACTTGATCCCAAAGGTCTTGCTTCACCACTGGTGACTTCTTTTGCCGAATATAAAACCGACCTTGTTTTTGTTGGTACCGATGGTGGCGGTGTTAACCTGTTTGATCAGAAAACGGGTTTATTTACCCATTACGGCGAGGGAAGCCAGATGGGACATTTATCTGTGCTTGCTTTGAAGTTGGACAGGCGCGGTAGTTTATGGATGGGAACCTTTCACAAAGGACTTTTCCGGCTTGATCCAATTACGGGCCTGTTCAAAAAAATTTCAACAGGAGCCGGAGATAACGAAATCAACAATAAAGATATCCGTTGCATTGAGGAAGATTCCCGCGGCCGTATTTGGGTAGGTACTTTAGGCGGAGGCGTTAACCTTTATAACCCTGAAACCGGCGTGTTTATCAAATACACTAAAAATGCCAGGCATAAGGGCGAAATGCCATTAGCATTGAACGGTTATATCAGTACCATCTCTGAAAATAAAAATGGTGAAGTATGGGTAGGTTCATTAGGCACGGGGATTGCTGTATTTAATAAGGACCTTGGAAAATTCAAGATCTACAACAGGGGCAACAGCAACCTGGCAAATGATGGAGTACTCTGTATGTTTCATGACCGTGCCGGAAATACCTGGGTGGGGACTAATGGAGGAGGGCTAAGCCTCTTTAACCAGAAGGATGGTAAGTTTATTACCTATACAGACCGGGAGGGATTATCCAGTGGCATTGTTCACAAGATCCTTCAGGATGAAAACGGTATGTTATGGTTCAGTACAGATCAGGGTATTTACAGCTTTGATCCGGTCAATAAAAAATTCAAAAACTTCACTACTCATAATGGTGTCCAAAACAGCCCGTTCATTTCAGGTTCAGGTATGCAATCAACAAGGGGTGAGCTCTTTTTTGGCGGGCAGGACGGCTTTAACTATTTTGATCCAAAGCTTTTACCTAATAATCATGCTATTCCTAAAGTCCTTTTAACCGAGCTCAAAGTTTCTAATAGTACCGTTTATCCTGGTGAAAGCTCATCGCTCAAGGAGGATATTTCAATTGCGAAAAATATCAGGATGGCTTACGGGCAAAATTTTTCAATCAGTTACGTTGCATTAAATTATACCACTCCCCAGCAAAATAAATATTGCTATAAGCTGATCGGGTTTGACAAGGAATGGAACTTTGTCGGCACCTCCAAAACGGCATATTATACCAACATCGATCCCGGGAACTATACTTTTCAGGTTAGGGCCAGCAATAACGATGGTACCTGGAACGACCAGGTTAGCACCATTCATATTGAAGTGCAGCCGCCATTATGGCGCACGGTTTACGCATATATCGCCTATGTGCTCATCCTATTATGCCTGTTGTTTTATATCAGGCGCCGGGGTATTCAAAAGATAAAGACGCAGTTTTATCTTGAACAGGAAAAAGCGAAGGCAAAACAACTGATAGAGCAGGAACGCCGGGAATCTGAAAAGCTTCATGAACTTGATTTGCTGAAGATCAAATTCCTGACAAACCTGAGTCATGAGTTTCGTACGCCTATTTCATTGATTTTGGCCCCTGCCGATAAATTATTGTCGATACCAATTGATCCAGCCATTTCCGGCCAGGTACATGTGATGAGAAGGAATGCCAGAAGGTTGTTAAACCTGGTGAACCAGTTACTTGATTTTCGGAAAATGGAAGAGCAGGAACTAAAGCTGAACCTGGTTCCGGGAGACATTATTGCATTTATCAAAGAAGCGGCAGACTCGTTCCGGGACCTGTCAGAACGGAAAAAGATCGATTTTCGGTTGAATGCGGAGCCCGAATACCTGTTGGCAGCCTTTGATCATGATAAAATTGAGCGAATAATTTTTAACCTGTTGTCGAATGCGTTTAAATTTACCAGCGAGGGCGGGACGGTAGCGCTCAACGTATCCTGCGATGAAAGCAGCGTTGCCGGTGAAAAATGTTTACTTCGCCTTGAGTTTATTGATAATGGTTCGGGCATTCCTGCCGAAGTTCAGCAAAAGATCTTCGAGCGTTTTTATCAATACGACAATGCGGTTTCCATCCTTAATCAGGGCAGTGGCATCGGGCTTTCAATAACCCGCGAATTTGTTGAATTGCATGGCGGAACCATCGCTGTAGCAAGTACCCCAGGCAAAGGAAGTATGTTCACTGTTAACTTACCGGTAACCTCATTGCCGGTTCTGGATGAACCGGAAATACCTTGCATCGATGAACATTCCGAAGAAAACACAGGATCCGATTCAGTTGTATCCGAACTGGCGGCGGCCGGCGCTTCTGTCCGGGTTCCGGTTGTTTTGCTGGTGGAAGACAACGAGGAGATGAGGTATTATCTTAAAGATAACCTGAAAGTGCATTACCAGGTAGTAGAGGCCGCCAATGGGAAAGAAGGCTGGCAAAAAGCACTCTCCTGTCATCCGCAGCTGATTGTCAGTGATATCAGTATGCCGGAGATGAACGGCATCGAACTTAGCAAAAAAATTAAGGCCGATAAACGTACTGCTCACATCCCGGTTATCCTGCTAACGGCAATAACCGGAGAAGAAGAACAGCTCAAAGGACTGAAAACAGGTGCTAACGATTACCTGACCAAACCGTTTAATTTCGAGATCCTGAATGCCAAAATAAAAAACCTGTTAATGCTTAACCGCACACTGAAGGATACTTATTCCAAACAGATCCATGTGTGTGGTAATGATGTCGAGATCGAATCAGGTGATGCAAAGTTATTGAATAATGTTGTCAGGTATATCGAAGATAAATTAAATGATCCGGAGCTATCAGTGGAGGAGTTGAGCAGGCATGTGGGGATGAGCCGCGGGTCGCTTTATACAAAACTGTTAGAGCTTACCGGCCTAACACCGCTTGAATACATCCGGTCGGTTAAATTGGATAAGGCTGTAATTTTACTGGAAAAGAGCGATTATAATGTGGCCCAGATTGCCTATATGACCGGCTTTGGAACCCCCAGCTGGTTTTCAAACAAGTTTAAGGCTAAATATAACATGCTGCCATCGGAATATCAGCATTCCAAACGAAAAGATCGCCAGGTAACACAGGAAGCTTGA
Organism: Mucilaginibacter sp. cycad4; assembly: GCF_034263275.1. Classification (NCBI taxonomy): domain Bacteria; kingdom Pseudomonadati; phylum Bacteroidota; class Sphingobacteriia; order Sphingobacteriales; family Sphingobacteriaceae; genus Mucilaginibacter; species Mucilaginibacter sp. cycad4. Next base: position 578,633 of record NZ_CP139559.1, read on the forward strand.
TAAACTTTGCGGGAGTGACTTTTAAATCGCTCTTGCCAAGTTTTATTTAAAAAAAAATAGCACTATTAAACATTTGTTGCATAACGTTCAACAATCAACAACTCCAAACATTACCCATCACTGTACTTTAGGGCCCAAGTTTCCTGGTGTTTAAAACACACAGGAGAAGATTTATTCTTAAAACCAATTCCTGAACATGTACAGTAAAATAGTTTTACCGGGTATCATAATGTCAATCATTAGCCTGTTAGCAGCGTATCCATTTTTTATCTTCTTTATCCCTTCATATAAGCCGGTTAATAGCTGCCGGCCGGCCTGCGCGGTAGGTTAATGATTCCAATAAGCTCTATATCAATGTGATAAACCGAGCATGTCTTATTTGTTTATTTATATCATCTCAATGAAAAAATTACTTCTTCTGCTGTACAGCCTGTTACCCTGTACCCTTTTTGCACAAATTATTGTTTCAGATCATAAGGATGCCGGAGCATTTCCGGTGTTTGCCAATGGGCAGGCCGCCACGATCATTTACGATAAGGAAGATGATCCCCTGGTACAGATTGTTGCTAATTTATTTGCCGGGGATGTTCAGATGGTGAGCGGCCGTAAACCTGTTTTGTCATCGTCAGTCGGCTCGGCAAATAACCTCATCATTATCGGTACCGTTGGAAAATCCAAACTTCTGCAGCAATTGATCAAGCAAAAAAAGATCGGTGTCGATCAGGTTAAAGGTAAATGGGAAGGTTACCAGGTACAGGTGGTTAAATCCCCTTTTAAAGGGGTTGATCAGGCATTAATTATTGCCGGTAACGATAAAAGAGGCGCGGCTTATGGTGTTTTTGAATTGTCGGGGCAAATGGGGGTTTCGCCCTGGTACTGGTGGGCCGATGTACCGGTAAAGCGGAAGGCTGCAATTTATGTACAAGCCAAACAGCCATTTACAGATGCTCCTAAGGTAAAATACCGCGGTATTTTCATTAATGATGAGGCTCCTGCTTTTTCAAGGTGGACGAAGGAAAAGTTTGGAGGGGTTAACCATTTGGTGTACGAAAAAGTATTTGAGCTGCTGCTTAGATTAAAAGCGAATTACCTTTGGCCGGCTATGTGGAGCAATGCGTTCAATGATGACGATAAAATGGATCCTGTTCTTGCCGATAAATGGGGTATTGTAATGGGTACATCGCATCACGAACCTATGCAGCGCGCGCAGCAGGAATGGAAACGGTATGGCCAGGGGCCGTGGGATTATGAAAAGAATGATTCTCTTTTGCGTAGTTTTTGGCGGCAGGGAATCATTAATATGGGCAAGCATGAAAGCCTGGTTACCATTGGCATGCGTGGGGATGGTGATAAACCCATGACGGAAGGCACGGCGACCGCGTTACTGGAACGAATTGTTAACGATCAGCGTCAAATTATCCGGGAGGTAACCGGAAAACCTGCATCCCAGACACCGCAGATCTGGGCTTTGTATAAAGAAGTACAGGATTATTATGACAAGGGCATGAGGGTTCCGGATGATGTAACCCTGCTGCTGTCGGACGATAACTGGGGTAACATCCGCAAACTCCCTAAATTAAGTGATAAGCCAAGGAGCGGTGGCTACGGCATCTATTATCACTTTGACTATGTAGGTGACCCGCGTAACTACAAGTGGATCAATACCAATAATATTGCCCGGGTGTGGGAACAGATGCACCTGGCCTGGGAGTATAAAGTGAGGCAGGTTTGGGTTGTTAATGTTGGCGATCTCAAACCCATGGAATTTCCAATCTCTTTCTTTCTTGATTATGCATGGAACCCGACGCGATGGGATGAGGATAATTTAAATACCTATTATACCAAATGGGCCGAAAACCAGTTTGGTGCCGAACACGCCAAAGAGATCGGCGACATTATGCGGCTTTATGCCAGGTATACAGCAAGGCGAAAACCGGAACTGGTAGATGCCAACACTTACAGTATCCAAAATTATAATGAGGCGCAAACTGTGGTTAATGAGTTCAATGATCTGCTGGCAAGGGCCGAAAAGGTAAATGCCGAACTATCCCCCGATTATCGCGATGCTTTTTTTGAACTGGTGCTGCACCCCTTAAAAGCAAATGCTAACCTTCATGAAATGTACCAGGCCGTTGCTTTGAACCGCTGGTATGCCGGCAGGAACGACAGGCTGGCAAACAGCTATGCTGATAAGGCAAAAGAGTTTTTTAAAAAAGATTCCTTGATTTCGGTACAGTATAACAGGGACCTTGCCGGTGGTAAATGGGACCATATGATGGACCAGGTACATATCGGTTACAGGACCTGGAATGATCCGCCTGCTAATAAGATGCCCGAAGTGAAATACGTTGCGGCCAATGCTTCTACCGAAAATGCAGCGGTATCAACTGGTGTCATTAAAACTGCCGGATCACTGATACCTCCGAAAACAAAGGAGAAAGTGTTTTTTGAACGGGACGGCTATGTTTCTATAGAAGCAGGGCATTTTAGCAGGGCTGTTAACACAGGTGGCATCAAGTGGAAAGTTATACCGGATATCGGCAGGACGGGCTCCGGGATCAGCTCTTTTCCGGTTACTGCTGCCACACAACAACCAGGGCTTGATCATCCGCATACAGCATATGACTTTTATACTTATGATAGCGGCAACATCCGGGTAGCGGCATATTTTTCACCTACGCTTAATTTTCACAACGAAGAGGAAGGATTGCAATATGCAATTTCTGTTGATGATGAGAAACCTCAGGTTGTTACCATTAACACTTACAAGGATGTAAACGTTTGGCGGGGATGGGTGGCAAATAACATCATCATCAAAAAATCAGATCACCATATTTTAACCCCTGGAAAACATACGCTAAAATACTGGATGGTGCAGCCTGGTGTGGTATTACAAAAATTAGTAGTTGACCTGGGCGGCGAAAAACCAAGTTACCTGGGGCCGCCGGAAACATTGAAGAAATAGCCATTGATAAACAACCCGCTAAGTAACGCGATAGTGGGTTGTTTATAATTTTAAGTGAGCAGTTTAACCGAGAGATCTAAAGATTGTTAAAAAGTTTATATGTTATGTTTCTATGTTATTGAAAATTAGTTTGTTATAGTTTTGATTGCCGCCTTCTGATTTTAACTTTTAATAGCTAAATATGATTTTTTTGAACATTTGCCCTATGTTTTTTGGTAATATCAACTATCGTGATAAACATCAATTACAGAACTTTACGGTGTTTGTAGATGTCAGGTCGATAGACACACCAATTAAATTTTAAACCAATTTAATATTTGATCAGGGGATTTCAATAAGTGGTCGTTTAACCATAAAGGAATTTTTACGTTAAAAAATGCAATCGATTGCGTAGTTATTTCAGGCTTATTGTACAGCGATTCTGAGAGAAGTTTTAAAAAGAAACCAATATTAAACCAATATAATATGATCAAAAAGCAAACGTAGTCCGGGTGTATGGATGCAGTTCCCCGCTGCAACTGGTAAAGTACTAATCAATAATTATTAAATCACTATTTCTTGTTGATATGCAAAAATTTCAACTCATTAAATTTTGGAAAATTATCCTGATCATCGTATCGGTTAATTTGTTTTCCTTATCTCTTTTTGCACAAAACATCGCTTTGCATGGCAAGGTGGTTGATGAAAAAGGAGAAGCCATGGTAGGTGCCACCGTAAAAGTTACGGGTACAACAACTGCCACTACTACAAATATAAGCGGCGACTTTACGCTGAATGTTCCTGCCAATACGCGAAAGATCACCATCTCTTTTGTCGGCTATGCTGATTATGAAAAAACAATAGCAGCCGGGTCGGCTAACTTAGGAGTCATCCCGATGGTGAAAAACTCCGGTAACCTCAATGAGGTGGTAGTAGTAGGATACGGAACTTTAAAGAAACAGGATGTAACCGGAACAATAGCTACTGTTAGCGCCAAAACTTTACAGGAAATTCCCTCGGCCAACGTTTTTGAACAAATGAAAGGCCGCGTAGCCGGTTTGGATGTTGTTAATGGAAACAGTGGACCTGCAATTACTATTCGTGGCAGCCGTACAATAAGCAGCGCCACGGCCGACCAGCCGCTAATTGTGTTAGACGGCCAGCCTTATTATAACTTCATCGAAAACATCAATCCTAATGATATTAAAAGTGTTGATGTATTAAAGGGCGCCTCGGCAACAGCTATTTATGGGTCACGTGCTTCGGGCGGTGTACTTTTAATTACCACCAACAGGGGGCGTGTAGGGCAAACGGTTACGGCTTATGATTCTTATGTAGGTACGAGCAGGCTTGAAGGAAAACTGCAATTACTAAACGGTAAGCAGTTTGCACAGCTCCAGGACGATGCGCTTGCCGGCGCTATAGCGCAGGGCAGCGGCAGTACTAATCCGAATGCACTGACTACGACAGAACTGCAGGCCTTGAATGAAGGTGTAAGTACCGATTGGGCTAAGCTACTTATTAAGCCGGCTATGGTTTGGGATCAGAGCTTAAGGGTATCCGGTGGAAGTGAAAGAACACAGTTTACAGTTGGCGCCGGTTACCGTGTAAACACCGCCCTGGAGCCAAACAACGATACTAAACGTATTTCGTTAAATGCATCTATCGACCATAAGATAAACAAGGTTATCAAATTTGGATTAACCACACTAACCACGCTGCGCCTGATTAACGCTGGCGGAGGAAATCAACTTGGCAATGCCCGGTATATGAGCCCGTTGACCTACCCTTATAATGCCGACGGATCTTTAAATATTTTGCCGCAGGTTGGCCAAATTGATGCTACAGCAATAAACCCTTTAATCCCGGGCCGTTCTCCTGATCAGTATTACAATTATACCCGCGGATTTATTAACAATGACATTGCTTATGCAGAGATTGCCCCGATTGCTCACTTAAAATATCGCTATACCATCAATTATAACTTTTCCCAATCATTACAGGGAACTTATAATGGTATCAACGGGGCCGATATTGTAACTATTGCTAAAACTAACGCAAGTACAACTAACAATTATCAGTACCGCTTAGCCCAGGAGCATTTGCTCACTTATGATAACACCTTTGGAGAGAAGCATTCCATTAACTTTGTAGCAGGTTTTACCTCAGAATTTCAGCATAATGAAAATTCAAATATCAATGCAACAGGTATCCCGTCTGATGCCAACCGGAATGCAAACCTTGGTTTGGCAAGTACCATTACTTCGGTAGGCGGTTCATATACCGAGCAGGGCCTGGTATCCTGGGTTGGCCGCCTTAATTATGCGTTTGATCAGCGGTATAACCTTACGGCTACTATCCGTTCTGATGCTAACTCGGCACTGTCTCCCGGGCATCAGCGCACTACTTATCCGTCTATAGGCTTGGGCTGGGTAATCAGTAATGAAAACTTCATGAAACGGTTTGAGTTTATTGATAACCTGAAATTGCGTGCAGGTTATGGTCAAACCTCAACCACAAACAGTATCGGCCCGTATAACACTTTAGGGCAGCTAAGCTCATCAAAATATCAGTATGGCGGCGTAACCGCCGGCGATGCCCAGGGTGTTCGGGTAACCACATTGGTTAACCAGGACCTCAGCTGGCAAAGAACCAGTGACTATAATATCGCTTTAGATTTTGCCTTACTGAAAAACCGCCTTACCGGTTCAATTGAGGTTTATAAACAAAGAACCACGGGCATTATTTTGCCAAACCAGTTACCAATAACCAATGGTGCCTCTTCACAAATTTCAAACCTGGGCACCTCTGCCAACAAAGGCCTTGAAATTACGCTGAGCAGCCTAAACATTCGTAACCTGGGTGGTTTTTCATGGTCAACCGATTATAACATGGCTTTCAGCCGTGAGCATATTGTTTCCCTGCCGAATGGTGCAACGCAGAACATTGATGCAGGCGAGTTTGTAGGGCAGCCATTGAGCGTAATTTATGATGTGAAAAAAATTGGTATCTGGCAAGCCGGCGAAGCTGCACAAGCTGCTGTTTATGGCGCCAAACCCGGCCAGATCAAAATTCAGGACCTCAACAACGATGGAAAAATTAACTTCCAGGATAACCAGGTCATCGGTAACTTTCAGCCTCAATATACCTTTGGCTTAACCAACCGGTTTAGTTACAAAAACTTTGACCTAAGCATTGTTATCCAGGGCCGCATGAAGTTTACCACCGTTGTGCCATACGTTTCCTCGTCTGACTCCGGCACAAATGGCTGGCAGTTCCTGAACCTGGGGCGACATAATCAACCGGTTATAGATTATTGGACACCAACTAACCCTACCGATGCATTTCCTCAGCCAAACGCTCAGAAACAGGGCAGCTATTACTCCACACTGCAATATTATGACGGTTCGTTCATCAGGGCAAAAAGCATCAATTTAGGCTACAATATTCCGGTTGGAGTAGTCAAAAAGCTGGGCATGACTTCACTGAGGGTGTATGCAAACGTTACTAACCCCTTTGTTATTTACGCGCCTATTATGAAACACAGCTTTTCTGTACCCGATCCCGAATCTGTTTATAACCTTGCTCCCGCTTCGGTATCAGCAAGCGGTAATATAGGCGGTTACAATCCTAACAATGCAAGCAATTTTCCATACCGCGGCGTAGGGATCAGTGCCGGAGAGCAAACACGTGATTTTATTTTGGGCATTAATGCAAGATTTTAATTCAGAAAGCAGCTATGAAAATATTTAATAAAACCAGCTTTATTATTGCTGCAGCAGCAGTATTAACGGCCTCAAGCAGCTGTAAAAAGACACTGGTAGAAACCCCAAGGGCACAGCTTTACCCAAGTTATTTTGGTACGGCAGCAGGCGTTCAGGCAGCGGTTACAGGTGTATACAACGATTTGCGGGGCGCCTTCTCGGGCGAGGGAATTGTGTTTTTTTATAACGGAACAGATGAAAATATTCCCGGCGGCAGCGCCGGAACTAATCCCCCGATACTAAATTCGTACAATGGGATCAATTCATCAAATACACCCGATTTAATGGGTTTATATGTAGACATCAATACGTTAAACGGTGTTTTACAGTATGCATCGTCAATTACCGACGCCACTGCCAGAACACAATATGTTGGCCAGGCAAAGTTTCTTCGGGGCTTCCTGTATTTTTATCTGGTGCAAACCTACGGAGGGCTTACAGCCACGCAGAAAAGCGGGATCCCCTTGCATACTACTTTTATCACCAAGGCCACAACAGCTGATGCGCCGGCGCAACTTGCCGACATCTACAACCTCATCATCCAGGATTTTACAGATGCTGCGGCCGCATTACCCCCTACCATTACCAGTTCAAATCCTTTCTCGGCAGCAGGGGTTGGTAAAACAGCCACGGTTGCGGTTGCAAATGCTTTCCTGGCAAAAGCTTATCTAACCAGGGGATATACGGAGGCTAAGCAAAGCGGCGACTTTCAAAAAGCGGCCGACCTGACTGCAGCACTGATCAACAATAAAGGCACTTACGGTTTGGATTTGTGGCAGGATTATAATGATGTCCATAAACCGGCCAATGATTACGGCAAGGAAAATATGTTTGCTATTGATTATGGTATCACAGATCCTACTTATTCCGGCTATACACAACAGGGCTCGGGGGGCTATGGCATCAATCAGCTTTATGTACTGGCACGCTTTAACTATGTTTCAACCGGGATAGATAACATTGCCGGAATAGATGCGGTTCCGCAAAAGATGAGTGCGAAAACAGGCATGCTGCGTGACGTTTATGGTGGCCGCCCTTACGTACGCCTTGCGCCCAATGTGCCTTATACTATGCAGGTGGCCTTTGCCGACCAGGTTCATGATACCCGCTTTGACGCTACCTTTCAAACATTCTGGATCTGCAATACCAAAGCCGCCGCGGGTACAACCAGCACAGGTGGTTTAAAAGGTGTGCTTACTCCGGCATCCAATGTTTCTTTAACCGCTTACCAGCCGCCGTTAGATGGCGATACGGCTATCCTGATGACAAGCGAGGACGTCACCATGGCCCGGAGAGATGATTTTAAAGGTTTAATCGTCACCCAAAAACAATACAACAATACAGTTTTTCCGACGGTGAAAAAGTTTGATGACCCGCTGCGTACAGGGATCCTTGATTTTTCAAGCAGGCCAATTGCTTTAATGCGTTTTTCGGAGGTTTACCTGATGAATGCAGAAGCCAATTATATGCTGGGCAATACAACTGCAGCTGCAGCTTCCCTGAATACGATCAGGCAGCGGGCGGCTTACCGTACACCGGCCGACGGGCTCTTTATCCCTAAAAATAAATTCAGGGTAACAGCAGCTACCATGGGCGCGGACAATACCACTAATGCCGCGGCAATGGCTTTAACACCTGCACAGCTGGCCCAGCTTTCTGTTCCTAATACCACTTCGGGTTCAACGCTTTGTGGTATGGATTTAATTTTAGAGGAGTACAGCCGCGAGCTTTATGGTGACCCCCGCCGCTGGTATGACCTGGTACGGACACAGCAGTTGGTAAGGCGTGTAAAAATGTATAACGCGCTTGGGGCGCCGAACATCCAGGCTTATCATACGCGCAGGCCAATTCCGCAATCTTTAATTAATAACGTATTGTCGGGTACTCCATATCCGCAAAACAACGGCTATTAAAGATTTCCCCAAAATTACCTCTAATATAAAACTAACGGAGCTGTCATTATTTGACAGCTCCGTTAGTTTTAACGGAATATATTATCCACTTGCAGGACCGGTTTTTTGTTTAAATAAGTAAGTAAAAAGGAAAGCCTTTGGCCTTTCACCAAGTCAGGGTTTGGGGATGGGGTTATTTTTATAGTAATTTGCCTACATATCGATCGACCTTAATTTGGTTGATGGATTAGCCATATTTATCGAAAAAAGATTTTCAGGCAATATAATGTCCGGGTATTTATCCATTATATAAGCCTTTTGAACGGGAACATCAAATGCCCTGATCACGCGTTGGTTAAATGTTTTTACTTTGATAATCTCGTTGTTCGTGCGGAGCAGGATCACCGGTTGCGGCGCTCCGTTTATCTGTACGCTATAATTATAATCTAAGCCCTGGAAATAGATAGTTGTTTCATAGCCAAATTCATAAACCTCTTTGGCTTTTTTGATTTTTTAGTTTTAACGGAAAGGACCAGGTAAAAGATGCCGGCCCAGATTAGCAGTAACGGTACAAATATTATCCAGCCGCCCATGCTGCCAAAAAAAACAACTAACGGGGCTCCAAAGCAAAGGGTAAACATCAATCCAAAACTGGTATAAAATGGTTTGGAATAAAAATAAGTAATCCTTCTGCTTACATCATCTGTTATTAACCTTACAGGTACCATGATTTTGTACTTTGTAATTTAACCAAAATAAAATGGTTATTGTTTTAGGCCCAAAAGGATGGGTAGATTTCAATTTGCTGCAATTCTACCAATGACATGCTGCAGTGAAAATATCACCCATTACTGCTTTATTTAGCGCGACCGTTAAAACGATGGCACATTGAATATTTGTCAGGTCGAACTGAAAAAAATACATTTTTTGTGAAATTTTTTCAGTGATTTCAAGTTGTTTACCCTGCTGGCATTAGCTTTGAACTAAGTGAACCGGTTTAATTAATATAAGTTTTAATCATTAATTTATTAAGGAGGAAGACCTATGACATTGGTTAAATTTAATGCCGACAAAAAGAATAACAGTTCGTTATTACCATCATTTAATGATGTTTTTGAATCAATCTTCAACGATTCTTTTTTTAATGACCGCCTGGTAGCACGCGTTCCCGCAGCTAACATCAGCGAAACCGAGGATCATTATCATGTTGAGCTGGCTGCGCCCGGTCTGAAAAAGGAAGATTTTAAGATCAACCTCGACCGCAATGTGCTGAACATTTCGGTAGAACGTCAAAACGAAAGCAGCGACGTTCAAAAAAATTATAGTAAACGGGAGTATAGTTACAGTTCATTTGTACGTTCGTTTACGTTACCCGACAGCGCCAATGCCGAAAATATTGAGGCTACTTATACAGACGGCGTCCTGAAGATCGATATTGCTAAACGCGAAGAGGCTAAGGCAATACGCAGACAAATCGAAATTAAATAAGTGGGATAGTTTTTTAATTGAGGCTCCTGTTAAAGCAGGAGCCTCTAATTTATAGCTATGGAACTCGGGTTTTATATTTTGCTGAGCGTGAGAACACCGGTGGGATTTGATAGTTATGGGCAGTATTTTTTGGGTAATGACCGAAATTTCGCTGAACTGCTTTTTGACAGCTTTAAGGGAAGGGAACCCTCGGGCCCCGATTTACTGCATATCGACCTGATGGAAACGACGGACGAAATCCCGGTGAAAATCAAGTCGATATCCTGTACACTTGAAGAGTTAACCTGTAATATCAAATTGATTGTCCGGGGTATCTTCCGGCAGAAGAACCTCACAGAATTTAACGGATATGGACAGGCAACAACGGAATGAGATGCTCATCGGTTTGCTCATGATAATGGTGTTATTGGCAGAGATGTTTTTATGGTTTACCAGTCCTGGTCATCGCTTGCCTGAAATGCATCAGAAGATATTGCTCACTGGTGCGCTGCTTTGGATATCGGGCATTCTTTTTCGCATAAACAAGAGCGATAGCGATGACTGGGCGGTATAATTTAAACAGTTGTTCTGCCGTCTTAGCTTCGTGAAAGCTTATCCCTTTCCTGGTTGAACGCAGTTTTCATATACCAGGTTTTTACGCCCGGTTCACTACTGGAATAGCGGTCCCGAAGCAAGTATAATGTTGACGCTGCCCGCAAAAAAAAGAGGCTGTATCATAAATCAAATTGACCGCCCCTGGTGTTGTGTTTACCTATAAATTGAAATTTAGCTGATAATATTTATACAAAAGGGGGTTAACATATTTTTGTATAAAAATCACTTAGTTATTTGATTATTAATTACATATGTAAATGTTAACCCTAAATTCTGTTAACCCTGTTAACTCCCCTGGCCCGTCCGGAAATAGCTATACAGATTTGTGATTAAATCCTATTTTAACTATACAAGATTGTTAGTAGGGCCAATCCAACTTAAAACTATATGTCGCTTAAGTACCTGAATAATTAATATCTAACTTCGTCCAACTTTTGGGGTGCACTTCAATCAGGGTTTAGCTATCTCAAGTACTATCCGCCCGTCTACCTTACCATTTTTCAGGTCGGCCAAAACCGTATTGATATCCTCTAACTTTGCGGTGTGTATGGTGGCTTTAACTTTTCCTTCCACGGCAAAATCTATGGCTTCCTGCAAATCTTTACGGGTACCTACAATTGATCCCCTGATGGTGTAGCGGTTCAGCACGGTTTCAAATATGGGAAGGTCAAAACTACCGGGAGGTAACCCATTCAGCGCGATAGTCCCCTTCCTTCTTAACGCAGATATGCCTTGTTTAAATGCTATGAGCGATACAGCGGTAACCAACACCCCATGCATGCCCCCTGTTTCTTTTTGTAAAAACGTGCCTGGGTCTGTAGTTTTGGCATTAACGGTTAGCTCGGCGCCAAGGCTTTTGGCTAATTCCAGCTTGGTGTCGTCTACATCAATAGCCGCAACATGCATGCCCATGGCTTTGGCATATTGTACAGCTAAATGCCCAAGGCCTCCTATGCCGGAAATAGCCACCCATTCACCGGGTTTGGTTTCTGTTTCTTTCAGGCCTTTGTAAACGGTGACGCCCGCGCAAATAATCGGCGCCATTGCGGTGCAATCCGAGCCTGCCGGGAAATGCCCAACATAACGGGAATCGGCCACCACATACTCTGCATAACCGCCGTCAACGCTATAACCGCCGTTTTTCTGGTCCTTACATAACGTTTCCCAGCCGGTGATACAGAATTCGCAGCATCCGCAGGCGCTGTACAACCACGGTACGCCTACAATATCACCTTCCTTCAGGCCTTTAACATCAGGCCCGAGGGCTACTATATAACCAATGGCCTCGTGGCCGGGGATCAGCGGCATTTTGGGTTTAACCGGCCAGTCGCCGTCTGCTGCGTGCAGGTCGGTATGGCAAACACCACTGGCTATTACTTTAACCAGTATTTCATACCGGCCCGGCTCCCGTACCGGCATTTCTTCTATTTGCAAAGGCTGGCCAAATTCATGCACTACAGCAGCTTTCATTTTTTTGGGTATCATATTTTCAATGGCTTATGATTAATAGTTTATTGATTAATACAAAGCTTGCGGAATTTAGCGGCTTAAATAATGATGGAAATCACCTGCTATTATGATATGGGACATTCAATCACTAAACTGCGGGAAGATCTATAAAAGTGCGAATGATAACTACGCTATTTTCCATCATAAACAACACCAGATGTTGGCGTTTCTTTTAATTCAATTTTAACAAGCCCATTCAATTGCCTGGTTATGCTGTTCCGGATCCATATGGCCAGGTTTTCGGCCGTGGGGTTTCCCAAGCCGGAGACCTCGTTCATAATGGTATGATCCAACTGGGCAACTATGGGTTTCACCACGTGTTGATCAGGGCAAAGTCAAGCACCCATCCTTCGGGCTTTATTACTTAGCCTTTAGCAATGATTTTCGGAGGTTGCCGGTTCTCTCAAGTTTATAATGCTGCGCAATAGTCTTTCCTTATAGGCTTTTTTGGTTAGATGCTGTTTTATAGGTGTTTACAATCAGGTCGATAAGTGACCCTCGTCACTATTTTAATACCCGGCACGCTGCAACTTTACATCATCAAAAACGATGTTATGAAAACATTTGAAACCAATAAAGCTGTCCGTAAAATACCCGTTGTTTTTCTTGTGTTTTTTATAGCGGGTATTACAATTGCTGCAAAGGCCGCCAGGAGCAACACGACCAACCCAAGCAATGCCGATACCTCGGTTACTGCCGAGATCAGCAGGCAACTGAACAATAAACAGGGGAACCAGGGGTTATATTTTCCTTTATCAGTCAAACGTTTTTACAAGCAGCGCGATTCTGCACCCATATGGACGGTGGAGCAAAAAGATCAGAATAAAACCTGGGCCGCAATGCTGCTGATTGATTGTGTATTACAGTTTGGCTTAAGGCATGAGGACTATCATCCCAAAGAATTACTGTATGCTACACTACATACCATACTTGAACAGCCCGGAAAAATAAGTAACAGGCAAATAGCACGGTTTGAGCTCATGCTTACCGATGCGATGTTAGCTTTTATCAATAACCTGCATTTTGGTAAGCTAAACCCTTACTACACACCTGCAAAAATTGACGGGGGCGCAGTTAACGGTTTCGACACTGCCGGGGTTTTAACAAACGCGCTTACACAGCCTGCGTTTATGGATGCGATAGTAAAGGTGCAGCCCGAAAATAAAGATTACCAGGCATTTCAACACCAGTTGTATATGATCAAGGGGGTTTATGATGGCGATTGTTATGAAACGCCTGAGGCTGATGTGCGGAAGATCGCTATCAATATGGAACGGCTGCGCTGGGCTGAGATCAACGACAGCGCTTATATCCAGATCAATATCCCAACGTACTTATTAAAGCTTGTGCGGGCCGATACCACTTTTAGTTTTAAAGTAATTGTAGGGAAACCGGCAACGCCGACACCAGCTTTGGCAACCAGCCTTACCAACTTTGCAACGGCGGCGGGCGCAGAGGTGATAAAAGCAAGGTCGACTGATAAATTCAGTTCCAATAATTTGTCTTTTAACACGGCCGCGGGCGGGAAACGAAAGGCAGGCTCCATCTATTTCATACCCGGCAACGAAGCAGGGATCGAATTGCCGGGTGTGCCGGATCAAGGTTTGTTCAGAAAACAGGCAAGGGCCACAAGCAATGGCAGTATCAGGATTGAACGGGGCGAGGAACTGGCAAAACTGTTATTAAAGGCAGATGGCAACGAAGCCTTTATAAAACCGATGCATAAAGCCCTGATGAATAATGAAGTTAAGGATTTTGTACTGAATAAGCCGCTGCCAATCCGGGTCACTTACATTACAGCAGCCATTGTTGACGGGCAGTTGGTTAAATATAACGACATATATAACCTTGACAACCGGGTTGAAAGCCAGCTTTATAATATCGAACCAAATAATAAAAAACATTAACCATATCCATTAATCAATCCTTTAAGCCATGAAAACTATTTTAGTACCCACCGATTTTTCGGCGCCTGCAAAAAACGCGGCGAACTATGCTATAAACCTTGCGCAAAATATCAAAGCAGGCTTGATATTATGCCATGCCATTAAAATACCTTCGGAAACGCCTATGGCAGCGCAGATAGCCTGGCCTTTAGAAGATTATACCTCGCTCAAAGAAGATGCGGATAAGGAACTGAAGCAACTTTCAATGGCCTTACAACAGGAAACACCTTACGCCGAAGCAGGCTCAAACCGGGGTGTTATCACTACCTGCTGCGATGTAGGTGAGGTGATTGATGTAGTAACAGGCAAAATAGATGAGGAAAAGAGTGTAATGGTTGTTATGGGCATGTCGGGAGCGGGGGCCATGAGCAGGTTTTTTTTAGGGAGCAATACACAGGATATGATCAGCGATGCTACTTTCCCGGTTTTACTGATCCCGTCACAAGTAAAGTATCACCCTGTAAAAAAAATCGCCTTTGCTACCGATTTGAACAGCAGCGATATAGAAATGATCCATTCGGTAGCAAGCCTGGCACGCTATTTTAATGCAGAGTTATTGATAGCCCACGTTACCGATGAGAAATACGAAACAGGTGATGAAAAACAGGAGGTTGAAGCTTTTTTAAATGAAGTTACCTGCAAAGCCAACTACCCTAAAATTTATTACAGGCATATTAAAGCTACCGGCATAATGCGCGGGCTCGATTGGCTCAGCGAACACGGAGTGATCGATATGCTGGTGATGGTACACCGTAAAGTTAACCCGCTTGAGCGCCTGTTTGGCGTCAGTTATACTAAAAAACTTTCGCATCATATTGAAATACCTCTGCTGGTACTGCCGGAAGGGCTTCCGTCGCTGCATTTTTAAAAACGGGCGATGGAAGGGGGCTTATGCTATTGTATAGCAACGCATGCTGGCCTTGTTGTTTAGCTATAAAAAATGATATTCATCACTTTTCCATCCAACAGCTATCATTTTTCAGGTGCCGGATTACAGCCATTTTTGATTTTATAAATAGATCATCAATGGCTGTAAATATACTTACCCAAACCACCTGTTACCATTGTGGTAACGATTGTGACAAAGATCATTACGTATTGGATGGCAAAGATTTTTGCTGCGCGGGCTGTAAAGGTGTTTACCAGGTGCTATCCAATAGCGGGCTATGTAACTACTACAGCTATAATGAACATCCCGGCGCAACCCGCAGCCATGTGCAAAAGCGGTTTGAATACCTTGATGATCCTTCAATCACAGCCGACCTGGTTGATTTTACAGACGAAAACATTACCATATTAACGCTTTATATCCCTTACATCCATTGCAGTTCATGTATTTGGCTGCTTGAGCAGTTAAACAGGTTTAACCCCGCCATTTATTACAGCCGGATTGATTTTTTAAAGAAACAGGTAAACCTGCGCTTTAATAACAGGGAGATAAGTTTAAGGCAGGTTGTGGAGCTATTGGTTGATATCGGCTATGAGCCGCTTATTAACCTCCAGGATGTTATTAAAAAACAACAAACCGGCACAGGCGATAACCTCGTAAAAAAAATAGCCGTAGCGGGATTTTGTTTTGGTAATGTGATGCTGCTCAGTTTTCCCGAGTATTTGGGATTATCGGAATATGAGCAAACCTTCAGGCATTTTTTTGGCTGGTTAAATGTGGTATTTTCATTGCCGGTTGTTTTTTACAGCGGGAGGGAATATTTTCAATCGGCCTATACAAACCTGCGTAATAAAATATTGAATATCGATTTTCCACTGGCACTTGGTATAGCCGTACTTTTCTTGCGCACCCTCGCAGAAGTATTGACGCATACAGGAGCCGGTTTTGCCGATACGCTTTGCGGGCTGGTGTTCTTTTTACTGGTAGGCAAATTTGTTCAGCGAAAAACGTATTACCATATCTCTTTTGAGCGTGATTACCGCTCGTTTTTCCCTGTTGCTGTACAGGCTGTTGATAACGCTATTGAAAAGCCGCTGCCCTTATCAGCCCTCAAAGTAGGTCAGCGGATCCGTATTCGCAGTAATGAGATCATACCGGCCGATGCGATATTGCTGAGTGGCGATGCGCGGATTGATTTTAGCTTTGTTACCGGCGAATCGGTGCCTGTGACAAAGGTTTGGGGTGAAGTGGTTTATGCCGGCGGCCGGCAAATGGGCGAAGCTATTGAACTGGAGGTAATTAAACCTGTATCACAAAGCTACCTTACCCAATTGTGGAACAATGAAGCTTTTAGCCGCAGCCAGGACAACCGGATGCAAACTTTCAACCAAAAGGTAAGCAAGTATTTCACCATTGTTTTACTGGTGATTGCATTGGGTTCATTAGTTTTCTGGTTGCCGGCCGATGTTTACCGGGCCTTTTCGGCATTTACAGCTGTGCTGATTGTAGCCTGTCCCTGTGCACTGGCCTTAAGTACACCGTTCACCATGTCGGCGGCATTGGGCATTTTTGATCGCAATTTCTTCTACCTCAAAAATACCGCTGTTGTTGAACAACTGGCCCGTATCAATGCCATCGTTTTAGATAAAACCGGCACCATTACTATCGGCGGCGAGAATGGCGTGAGCAATAACGCGCAGCTAAGCAGTTACCAGGAACGGCTGATATACAGTATATGCAGCAATTCGGCCCATCCTTTAAGTATCCAGATCTGCGATTACCTTCAGGGAGCAGATAAACTCCGGGTAAGTAATTACCGGGAAATAGCCGGAAAGGGGATCACAGCCTGGGTTGATGGGCATAATGTTCAAATTGGCAGCCAGCCGTTTTTAACAGGAGGGGTGGATATTGCAAAATCAACCGAAGTACACCTGATGATAGACGGACGGTATGCCGGCTATTTCAGTTTTGTTAATAAGTATCGTGAGGGGCTTGAAGATATTACGCGGCTGGCTACGGGGTATAAAATTTACCTGCTATCAGGCGACCAGGACCGGGAGCGGAACAATTTACTGCCTTATTTTAAGGGGGAGGGATATATGCTGTTTAACCAATCGCCACAGCAAAAGCTCGATTTTATAAAGGCTTTACAGCTGGCCGGCAAAAAGGTAATGATGATAGGCGACGGCCTGAATGATTCAGGTGCTTTAAAACAAAGTGATTTGGGGATAGCCATTACGGATAACGTAAACAATTTTTCGCCCGGCAGCGATGCTATTTTGGATGGGCGCTCACTCAGGTTATTGCCCGCATTTCTTAAATTTTCAAAGGATAGCATTACCATTATCCACATCTCGTTTTTTATATCGCTTTGTTATAACTTATTGGGGTTAAGCTATGCGGTAAGCGGCAGGCTTTCACCGCTCATAGCTGCCATATTGATGCCATTAAGCACCGCAACCATAATTTCGTTCACCAGCATAGCGACACACCTCGCCGCTAAAAAAAGGAAACTATCATGAACATTATTTATTTCCTGATCGGGTGCAGCGTACTGCTTGCGCTCGTGTTTTTAGGTGCATTTTTCTGGGCCCAGCGCAACGGTCAGCATGATGATCTGTATACCCCATCGGTAAGGATCCTGCTGGATGATGAACCGGCCGATAAAGATAAAAAATGACCAATGTCATTATTCAGGCAAACCGTCATCATTCTGCCGGCAACGGCCCCTCAATACTTTTACACCATCAAATTATTTAATATCATATGCAGCCCGAAAATTTTTACTATGACAACAAGATCGTCCGGAATTTTGGTATCGCCACGGTGATCTGGGGTATAATTGGGATGACCGTAGGCCTCATCGTAGCCATACAATTGTATAGCCCGGGAATGAACATGGGCAACCAATACACCACATTTGGCCGTATCAGGCCCTTACACACCAACGCGGTGATCTTTGCTTTTGTGGGTAACGCTATTTTTATGGGTGTTTACTACTCATTACAGCGACTGTTAAAAGCGCGGATGTTTAGCGATGCCCTTAGTCAAATTCACTTTTGGGGCTGGCAGCTTATTATTGTTTCGGCTGTTATTACGTTGCCCTTAGGTTTAACCACCTCGCATGAGTATGCCGAACTGGAATGGCCAATTGATATTGCCATTACTGTGATCTGGGTTGTGTTTGGCATTAACATGTTTGGTACGATATTTAAACGCCGCGAACGGCATTTATATGTGGCCATATGGTTTTACATAGCCACCTTTGTTACCATAGCCGTATTGCATATTGTAAATTCATTTGAGCTGCCGGTATCGGCCTTTAAAAGCTACATGGTATATGCAGGCGTACAGGATGCGTTGGTACAATGGTGGTATGGCCATAATGCGGTGGCGTTTTTCCTGACCACACCGTACCTGGGCATGATGTATTACTTTTTACCCAAAATGGCCAACAGGCCTATCTACTCCTATAAATTAAGTATCCTGCACTTTTGGGCGCTCATTTTTATTTATATCTGGGCCGGCCCGCACCATTTATTGTACACCACGCTGCCTGGTTGGGCGCAGTCATTAGGTGTGGCCTTTTCTATTATGCTGTTAGCACCAAGCTGGGGCGGCATGATCAATGGCTTGCTCACCCTGCGCGGGGCCTGGGATAAGGTTCGTGATGATGTGATCCTGAAGTTTATGGTAGTTGGCCTAACAGCATATGGTATGGCCACTTTTGAAGGCCCCATGCTTTCATTGAAACAGGTGAATGCCATAGGCCACTTTACCGATTGGATAATTGCCCACGTACACGTTGGCGCTTTGGGTTGGAACGGCTTTTTAACCTTTGCCATCCTTTACTGGCTTATCCCGCGTATTTATAAAACACAGTTATATTCAAAAAAGATGGCTTCGTTCCATTTTTGGATAGGTACGCTCGGGATCCTGTTTTATGCCGTGCCAATGTATTGGGCCGGTTTTACCCAGGGTTTAATGCTTAAAGAGTTTACGCCCGAAGGGATCCTGAAATACCCCGCATTTTTAGAAACCACCATGCGCATATTGCCTATGCATGTTATGCGGTCTGTAGGCGGTGGATTATACCTGCTGGGCGTTATTGTAATGGCCTACAACCTTTGCCGCACCGCGCTGCAGGGCAAGCTCGCGGCTAATGAACCTGCCCAGGCCATGCCGCTGCCCGCTTTAAGCAAAACCGGGCACGAAGAAACATGGCACCGGGTATTGGAACGCCGCCCAATACAAATGATGATAGCCGCATTGCTGGTAATACTGGTAGGTACTTTTATTGAGTTGATGCCAACGCTAACCATATCATCAAATATCCCAACTATAGCGGCTGTAAAGCCTTATACTCCGCTTGAGTTGCAGGGGCGTGATATTTATATCAGAGAAGGCTGCTCAAACTGCCATTCGCAAACGGTAAGACCTTTCCGCTCAGAAACCGAGCGTTATGGCGAATACAGTAAGGCAGGCGAATTTGTGTATGACCACCCCTTTTTATGGGGATCAAAACGTACCGGGCCCGACCTGGCACGTGAGGGCGGCAAATATGGCAATGCCTGGCACTATAACCACCTGATGGACCCTCGCCTCATGTCGCCGGGGAGTATCATGCCAAACTATGACTGGCTGTTAACCCAAAATCTTGATACCGCTACCACAGCCGCCAAAATAAAGGCTATGCGTACGCTGGGTGTCCCGTATCCCGAAGGATATGAAAAAATAGCCAACAGCGATCTTCGTGAACAGGAAAAAGAAATTGCCGATAACCTGTATAACGATCATATCAAGGTTAAAAACAATAAAGAAATAGTAGCTCTGATAGCCTACCTGCAACGTTTGGGTACCGATATCAAGGCGAGCAAAACCGCCGCTAAATAACAAAAGCCATGTTTAAGCAATTTACAGAACACATTTCGGGTGCCCAGGGTTACCTGTTATTTTCTCTGGGGATCTTCCTCGTATTTTTTATTGTGGTAGCTATCCTGCTTTTCAGGCTCAGGAAACAGCATGTAGATCATATGCGTAATCTGCCTTTGAAGGATAGTTATGGTGAACCTCTTAATCCTTACAATTTATGAAATACCGCCGCCTGTTAATTTTACTTGTATTTATGATATTAATACAGCCGGTAATGGCCGCCGATGATAGCCTGATACCGGGCTATTTGATGAACGAGATAGGGTATGGCGCAATTATAGCCATGCTGGCATTGTTTATTGTAGCTATGCTGGTATTGCTCCGGGCGCTTAGGGTATTGACAAAAATAACGCTCCGGGCGCAGGGATATACAGAAGAACAGATCATAGCAGAGATGAAACCCGCTAAAAAGGTTAAAAAGCCTAAAACAGAGGTTTGGAATAAATTGCTGTCGCTAAGGCCGATGTCTGAAGAAAAGGAGCTGATCATAGCGCATGATTATGACGGTATCCAGGAGCTTAATAATCCTATTCCCGGCTGGTTCAGCTACCTATTTTATATCACCATTATTTTTGCCGTTGGTTACATCCTCATTTATCATGTATTTGGCTTAGGACAGTTGCAATATGATGAATACAAAACTGAGATGGCCCGGGCTGATATTGCCAAAAAAGAATACCTGAGCAAGGCCGCTAACCGGGTTGACGAAACTACAGTTAAGCTCGTTACCGATCAGGCAGTACTAACTTCGGGGCAGGCAATTTTTAAACAAAGCTGCGTTCCATGCCACGGCGACCATGCACAGGGGGTAGTTGGCCCCAATCTTACCGATGATTACTGGTTGCACGGAGGTAAGATCAATGATGTGTTTAAAACCATAAAATACGGTGTACAGGCCAAAGGGATGCCCAACTGGGAGAAACAACTATCACCCAAACAGATCTCGGATGTGGCAAACTACATAAAATCATTGCATGGCAGTAATCCGGCCAATCCTAAAGAACCACAGGGCGAAAAGGATGCAGATGACATCGCCTCAAAAGGCAAAACGATAGCAAAAATATAACGATCATGGACGGCTTACTGGCGGCAAAAGAAAACGGGAAAAGGCAGTGGATGTATCCGCTGGTACGTAAAGGCAGGTTTTATAAATGGAGAAGCTGGTTAAGCTATTTTTATCTCATCTTCTTTTTTGCAGGACCGTTTTTACGAATCAATGGCCAGCCGTTGTTGCTGCTCAATGTGATAGACCGGCAATTTGTGTTACTGGGACAGGTGTTTTGGCCGCAGGATATTTTTCTGTTCGTGCTGGCTTCGCTTGTTTTTTTGGTTTGCGTGGTGATATTTACTATTGCTTTCGGTCGCATTTTCTGCGGATGGATCTGCCCGCAAACCATATTTATGGAAATGGTTTTCAGAAAGATAGAGATCTGGATAGAAGGGGATGCCAATAAGCGTAAAAAGCTTGACGCCGGTGCCTGGACGCGGGAAAAAATCATCAAAAAAACAGCCAAGCACGCTTTGTTTGTATTGATATCCTTTCTGATCGCTAACACTTTCCTGGCTTATATCATCGGCAGCGAAAGCCTTGTTAAAATTATTGTTGAGCCTGTTACAGCCCACTGGGTGGGTTTTATCAGTATCTGGGTATTCACTATTGTATTTTACTTGATTTACAGTCAGGTACGTGAACTGGTTTGCACATTGATATGCCCTTACGGGCGCTTACAAAGTGTATTAATTGATGAACATACTTTAGTCGTAGCTTATGATGATGTGCGGGGCGAACCAAGAGGCAAGTTAAGCCGTTATGCAGACCCCTTTAACCTGAAAGGCGATTGCGTTGATTGCAGCCTGTGTGTTGCTGTTTGTCCTACAGGCATTGATATTCGTAAAGGGACTCAAATTGAATGTATCAACTGCACCGCCTGCATAGACGCCTGCGACCAGGTAATGGACAAGATAGGAAAGCCCCGCAGCCTGATTGGCTACTTTTCCGAAAATATGATCAGGCTGAAAGAAAAGCCATCGTTTACCGGGCGCATGATGGGATATACCGCTGTAATAACCGTGCTGATAGCGGTACTTGGTTATTTTATTTTCAGCCGGAGCGATATGGATATCACAGTTATGCGCAGTGCGGGGATGCTTTACCAGCAACAGCCGGGCGGCTACGTCAGTAATATTTATAACGCCGAGATCATTAATAAAACCAATCAGGATAAAGTGATCAGGATAGGGGCGGATGATCCGGCTGTTAAGATCAGTTATATCCAGGCGCCGGGACCGGTTGCAAAAGGCGGATCGGCTAAAACGGTGTTTTTTGTGATGCTGCCTGCATCAAAGGTACATGCCGCCAAAACTACCATTAAACTGAACCTGTTGCTTGGCGGTAAAGTGGTTCAATCTGTTAAAACCAATTTTATAGCACCAACAAATGATTAAACATATGAACTGGGGGAAAGGGATAGTAATAGGCATGCTGGCTTTTATGAGCTACATTGTAGCTATGGGCGTTGCCATGTTCAGGCAGCCCGACGATGTCGATCCGCATTATTACGAAAAAGGGCTTGCGTTTAATGCCGATTACGATAAAGAGAAGCAGGTACTTAGCGATAAGGCACAGCCATCAATCAGCATTAACAACAATATCCTTTTAGTGAAGTTTGCAGGCCCTTCAAATGGAGCCGTAGATTTAAAACGCCCGGGCGACGGTAAAATGGACAAGCATATCAACCTGCAAAGCAATGCGGCAGGCAATGTTAATATCCCTCTGACTAATGCAAAGCGTGGCAGGTGGCAGCTTGTTTTCAATTGGGAAAGCAATGGCAAAAAATATCTGTATACCAAAGAAATATTTATACCATGAGCACCAGTCAAATCGCTTTTTTTATAGGCTTGTTTGGCAGTGTTCACTGTATAGGGATGTGCGGCCCGCTCGCCTTCGCTATACCGGTTAACCACAGTAGTTTTTGGCTGTTGTTGTGGGATAAGTTGGTGTATAACCTTGGGCGTACTATAAGTTATGCAACCCTCGGGTTGATAACCGGGCTCATCGGTAAGCAATTGTGGCTTTCAGGTTTGCAGCAGGGGGTAAGCATCATTAGCGGGATACTAATTCTGCTGGCTGCTTTTTCGAGATTATGGAAGCTGAAAATTTACAAAGAAAGCAGGAGCGGCTGGCTGTTGAAGCCTTTTAACGCATTGCTCACTTATGCGTTGCAGCACCGGGCGGGGCATTTGGTCATAGGATTGTTAAATGGCTTTTTACCCTGCGGTTTTGTTTACCTGGCCCTCATCGGTGCGGTAAATACTTCATCAGTGGGTGCTTCTGTACAGTATATGGTTTGGTTTGGTTTGGGCACTCTGCCTTTAATGCTGGCCGTTACTGTGGGCAGCGGATTTATTAACCAGGGCATACGCAGAAAGATGAACAGGGTGGTTCCCTATTTTATGCTATGCCTTGGTATTTGGTTTTTGCTGCGCGGGCTCGCTATGAATATCCCTTATTTAAGCCCGCCATCGGCCAGCGCAACTGTTATTTGTAAGTAAAGCCGGAGGGGCACTGATGAGCCGCCTGTTATTCTAAATAAACAAATATTAAATTAATTATATGCACAGCTTTCATATACCTGTTTTAGGTTTGGGATACTCTGTTGATACACCACTAAAAGTGGCCCGATATGGTATCTCGTCCGTTGTTTCAATTGTTGATGATGAGCTCATTGAACGTATGCGGCGGTATCATTCAACTCAAGATGGTTTGCCATTTACGCCTATTTTAAAAAGCGGGCCCGACAGCCGGTCAAAACGGATAACAGCCTATCTTAATTTATTAAACGAGCTGGTAAATAAGCAGTTTGAAGAACTTAAACAATTGCCGTTTAACCAGGGAATGGACATCGACCGTTACTTTGACCTGCTGCCCGAAGCTTCGGCTTTAAAACAGGGTTACGACCTGATGAACGATTATCCCGAGGGGGAACGTAAACAGATCTTTCAAAACCTTTTGCGGGCCAAAATGAGCAAAGGCGCTATTGACGTAAATATCATGGCCAAAGTTGACAAGATGAACTTTGATGCAGAGGGCAATTATACAGGCGATACCCATACCGACGCGCTTGCTGCTTTAAAAGGTTTTGCTGAGAGTGACCTGGATTCATCAGTGGTGCTTTCGGCGGGGATGAACCCGAGGCTGTACAGTTACCTGGAAACTTTTAAGTGTTTTTATCCTGATGGCAATAACGAGCTCCGTAAACGGATCGTTTTAAAGGTGAGCGATTTTCGTTCGGCGCTGATCCAGGCTAAGTTTTTGGCAAAGAAGGGGCTGTGGGTATCGGAGTTCAGGATTGAATCGGGCCTGAATTGTGGCGGGCACGCTTTTGCTACTGATGGCCTGCTGCTTGGGCCGATCCTGGAAGAGTTTAAACAGAAAAGGGAAAATATGATGCACGAACTGCTTGCCCTTTATCAACCGGCACTTGCCGAAAGGGGGTTTACAGAGGCCGGTCCGTCGCAAAAGATCAGCGTACAGGGTGGGATAGGTACCATGCAGGAAGATTTTTTTTTGCGGGAGCATTACCAGATGGATGCCACCGGCTGGGGCAGCCCTTTTCTGTTGGTACCCGAAGCCACCAATGTTGATGAACATACGCTGCAACAATTGGCCGGTGCCGGGCATGATGATTTTTACGTAAGCTCATCATCGCCGCTGGGTATCCTGTTCAACAACTTCAGCAAAAGCTCGGGCGAAGAGCAACGACTTAGCAGGATAGCAAATGGCAGGCCGGGCAGCCCCTGCAACAAAAAGTATTTAGTATCAAATACCGAGTTTACCGAGCATCCCATTTGCACAGCATCACGTGAGTACCAGCATCTGAAAATAAAACAGCTAAAACAAAGTGAGCTGCCGGCAGATGAAATTCAAAAACAGATAGATGCCGTTACCGAAAAGGTTTGCTTATGTGAAGGGCTCTGTGCATCTGCATATATCAAAAACGATATCCTGAAGGCCCGGGAAAACAGGGCAGTAACCATTTGCCCGGGGCCAAATATCGCCTTCTTTTCAGGGGTTTATACGCTTGATGATATGGTTAGCCACATTTATGGCCGCATAAACCTGCTTGAGGCAACAACCCGTCCTAATATGTTTATCAATGAGCTGAACCTCTATATAGATTACCTTAAACAAGACATTTCGGACTATGTAGCAAACCTTAACGAAAAGAAAGGAAAATACCTGCTCAAATTCAAAGATCAATTACAGCAGGGCATTACATACTACAAACAACTGATCCCGCAAATAAGCAACCAAACCCAGGATTACCTGGAGCGGATGCTGAAGGACCTGATCATATCAGAAGAGAAACTCCAATTGCTGAGTATCTAAAACAAAGAAACCGGGATCGATTCCCGGTTTCTTTGTTTAGCTAATAGTCGGTAATGTCAAAATCTTATCCCGTCATGCTGAATAACTGCGTGGCGGGCTTGTCGGCCCACAGGCGGGCATCAAGCGCCATACATATATTGCGTAAAAAGCGTTTACCCATGGGCGTAACAGTAATACACCATGAGTTTAGCTCAACCAGTCCGTCCTGTTCAAACTGGCGCATGCGTTCCAGCCCCTCTAAAAAAGCTTCACTTGTTTCGTTATGCAGGTTCCAGCAGGTTTTGCCGTTACACATGATATTTAAAATATGCCTGCGAATGCTCAGATCATCTGTTGTAAGCATATGGCCTTTAAATGCCGGTAGCTGGCCGGCGTTAACCAATTGCAGGTATTCTTCAACATTTTTTACATTTTGGGCAAAGGCATACCAGCTATCGCTTATGGAAGATACGCCCAAGCCAATCATTAATTGGGTGTACTGATGGGTGTAACCCATAAAATTGCGGTGCAGCGTACCGTTTTGTTCGGCAAGGTAAAGGCTATCCGTAGGCAAGGCAAAATGGTCCATGCCAATTTCATGATAACCCAACGCCGTAAATAATTCGCGTCCGCATTCATACAAAGCCCTTTTTTCATTGGCATCGGGCAGGTCATTCTCGGTAAAACGGCGCTGGCCGGGTTTTATCCAGGGTACGTGGGCATAACTGTAAAAAGCAATCCTATCGGGCATTAATTTCGCCACCTGGGCAATGGTATCCTTTAACCCGTTGAGCGTTTGAAGCGGGAGGCCATAAATCAGATCGAAGTTAACCGATGTATACCCGATCCGTCGTGCCTGCTGGGTAACCAGCTTTACCAGTTCAAAACTCTGGATGCGGTTAATGATAAACTGAACCCTGGGGTCAAAATCCTGGATGCCGAGGCTTATCCTCCTGAAACCAAGATTGTATAAAACCTGTAAATGATCAACAGTTGTATTGGCGGGGTGTGCCTCAAAGCTAAACTCGGCCTGGGGATGGATAGTTGATGAATTTAATATACCATTGATCAGTATGGCCAGGTGTTCGGGTTTAAAAAATGTAGGGGTGCCGCCACCAAGGTGTATTTCCCTGATAACGGGTTTGCTTTCAAATGTATTGAGGTACATGGCCCATTCCATCAAAACAGCTTTAATGTATGGCTCCTCCACCCGGTGGTTTTTGGTGATGCGGGTATTACAACCGCAATAGGTGCACAGACTTTCGCAAAATGGCAGGTGGATATATAAGCTAATCCCGTCGCGGTCATTACTCTCCTTAAAAGAAACCGACACCGATTTTCGCCATTCCTCTTTGTCAAAACTTTCACTGTTCCAGTAGGGTACTGTAGGGTAACTGGTATAACGGGGAGCTGCAACGTTGTATTTATCAATAAGATGCTGGGGTATTTTCATAAAATATTAAGTTTTGGTTGTATCAACCGTTGATAGCTCGGCAGTTGCTTTGCAGTTTTTTGAACATACACACGCATTCCCGACGCACTTATTAGCCTGCCACTGATCAAGGTTTTTTATGGTTTGATTAGCTATTTGCTGCAATGCCTCATTGGTTAAAAATGCCTGGTGCGGGGTAATGAGCACATTTTTAAAGGTCATCAGTTTTTCCAGCAGCGGGTCCTTATCGGTATCATGTTGATGCTGCTCAAAAAACAGGCCTTTTTCTTTTTCATAAACATCAAGCCCCAGGTAACCTATTTTACCGGTTTCAAGGGCTTGTAATGCCGCTTCAGTATCAATTAAACCGCCGCGCGACGTATTCAGGAGCATCACGCCGTCTTTCATCAAAGCAAGGGTATCATCATTGACCATGTGATAGTTTTCGGGGCATAGGGGGGCATGTAATGAAATGATATCGGCCATAGAAAGTAATTGATCCATAGTCACTTGTTCAACTCCCGGCAGGTTTGACTTATTAAGCGGATCGTAGCCGATAACGCTGCAGCCAAAGCCGTTAAAGATAGCGGCGACCGCCTGCCCTATATGCCCCAGGCCAATAATGCCAACTGTTTTTCCGGATAAATTAAAGCCCATAAGGCCGTTCAGCCTGAAGTCGAACAGGTGGCTATGGGCATTTGATTCGGTTAAATGTCTGTTCAGGGCAAGCGCCATAGCAATAGTATGTTCGGCAATAGCCTGCGGCGAGTATTCGGGTACGTTAGCCAGTTTTATATTGCGCAAAGCTGCTGTTTCCCTATCTATATGATCTGTACCGACCGACCGGGTAGCAATATATTTAACCCCAAGATCGGCCAGTTGATTGATTACATAGGCAGATACATCGTCGTTGGTAAAAACAACCACTGCTTCCTTACCTTCGGCATAAACCGCGGTTTCAGAGTTTAGCGGGTTAGATATAAGGGTAATGTCATGTTTTTTTTGATTCGCCCTGGCCAAAAATTCCTTTTCGAATGCCTTGATACTGTAAGCTACAACTTTCATCTGTGTGCATTTTATATTAAACAAAACTACACGGATGATACCGGCAAAACCATGAGCGCGGTCAGTGATAAAAATGACCCTTATCAGTTTCTCATCTTTACCAGCTTGTTAAGGTCTGTTATATTGATGGTTGCACCTTTCTTTTCTATCAGGCCTTCCTCTTTAAAATCAGAAAGCGTGCGGCTTACCGTTTCGGTAGCCATACCGGCCATTGATGCCAGTTCTTCCCTTGATATTTTAAACTCCTGTTTTTCGCCGTTTTGCTTGTTCAGCCTTACCAATACCTGCGCCAGCCGTTTCCTTACCGAATGATAGGCCAGTTCAATGAGCTGCTCTTCCTTTTCTTTGATATTGTTTGACAGTAATTTCAAAAACTGCCGGCCAAGGTCAGGATACCGGTCAAGCATGGTTAAAACGGTATCTTTCGGCAGCAGGCATATGGCCGCGTCCTCGGTTGCTTCGGCTGTTTCGCCATAAGCATCATCAAGCAACAGGGCATGTACGCCGAGGTAGTCATCGGCTTTGTATAAACCGGTCATCAGCTCCCTGCCGTCTTCGGCCAGTTTAAATGTTTTTATGCTGCCTTCCATCACCAGGTAAATTCCCTGCGGGGTATCGCCATCATAAAATAATACTTGTTTTTTTCTTATCTGTCTTATTTTCCGACTGGCTATCAGTGTATTTAACTCGGCCGCGCCGTTGCGCGAATTGCTGGCCAAATGCTCTATTTTTTGCAGCGACCTGCTAAAAAACGCTTGTTGTTTTTCTTTTTTGTTCAGCCTGCTATCAATAGCATTAAGCAATTCTATATCGTCAAAAGGTTTGGTAAGGTAATCATCGGCACCCATTTCCATTCCTTTTCTAAAGTCCACCCGTTCGGCCTTTGCGGTTAAAAATATAAAGGGGATATTGTCCGTTTCGGGCGATTTACTGAGCATGAACAATACGCCATACCCGTCAAGCTCGGGCATCATGATATCGCACAAAATAAGTTCCGGTTTATGCTTTATAGCGAGGTCGACACCAATTTTGCCATTACCGGCCTGCAATACCAGGTAGCCGGAAAGCTCCAGTATTTCAGCGGTGCTTTCCCTGATATCTGTATTGTCTTCAATAATGAGGATACTTTTTTTCATGATTGCGAAAATGTGAGCGTGAATGATGTTCCGTAGTTAACTTTGCTTTCAAATTGTACTGTGCCATTGATGAGGCCCACGTAGCGGGCCACTATATTAAGACCGAGGCCGGTACCCGGGATATTGCCGGTATTGTGTGCCCGGAAAAAGGCTTCAAACAGGTGCTTCTGGTCACTTTCGGGGATGCCTATACCATTGTCCTTAACCACAACAACCAGTTGATTGCGGGCCACCTCTGTGTTAAATTCAATAAAGGTATTTTCGCCCGAGTATTTGATGGCGTTGCTGATCAGGTTGATGATGCAATTTTTTAATAGCGCCGAATCCAATTTAAAAACACTGGTGGTACCGGTATGCTGATAAATGATGTTTTGGTTTTGTTTGGCTACCAGTTGCATTTCTTCGGTTATTTCCTCACCAAATTTTACCAGGTTAAATTCGGTAAATAAGGGCTCCACCTTCCCGGCTTCGAGTTTTTCGAGCGACAGGAAATCATTCAGGATACCCGTAAGGTTACCTACCGACGTTTTTATTTTGGCGATGTGTTTGCTGATGTTAGGGCTGCTAAACTCCTGCGCGTATTTTTCAACAAGAATGGCCGAAAGCTGGATACTGCTCAGCGGGGTCCTGAACTCGTGCGAGGCCATTGATACAAAACGGCTTTTCATCTGTCCAAGTTCTTTTTCTTTCTCTAACGACTGGCTAACTTCCTCTTTAGCCTGCAGCAATTCGGTTACCGAATGTTTTAAAGAAATTGTACGCTCCTCCACCAACTCTTCCAAATGATTGGCATAGTCCTTTAACCTTTCTTCCGCTTCCTTTTCACGTGTGAGGTCATGGATAAAACCGGTGTAGATCTTTCGGCCTGAAAACTGCACTTCGCTTACCCCCAGGCGGAAAGGGAATATAGAACCGTTCTTTTTTAACCCCTTAACTTCACGGCCGAAGCCTATAATATGCGGCTTGCCTGTATTTTGATAACGGTTTATATAGCCATCGTGCTGTTCTTTATCGGGAGGCGGCATTAAAACGGATACATTTTTACCAATTACTTCGCCGGGGCTATATTGAAACAGGTTACATGCTGCCGGATTGATAGACTCAATAATTCCGTGGTTGTTTATGGTAATAATGCCGTCTATGGCATTTTCAATAATTGCTTTTAGCAGCGCGGCATTCTCCATCAGCGTTCCTTATTTATGACAAAGATCACGAATGGATTTAGTGTTCAATATGATACTTCTCACCATAAAAAGTGATCACGATCACTTTTTATGGTGAGAAGTAAAGTAGCCGGGCCATTAAACACGATTGCCGGGACCTTTAAGCTTTAAAAAAGAAGGAAATATGCCGGGCATTTCTCTCGGGCTAAATGTGCCTTTATTGGGAAGGACGGGTAATAAAGCTTAGATCATAAGTTCTAAGTAACCAGATACCTGAAAAATTATCGCCCCGTAAACGAATTTGTTTACGGGGCGATTTAATTTTGACATACTATGTGTTTGTCCGGAGACCGAAATGAAAAAATGCCATTACCGGAACCGCTGCAAAGAAAGCTTCCTAATTACCATGCACTGTTTTGTTTGAGTACACCATTTGACGAAGTGACAAAAGTTTGCGGAAGCGGGAAATGACTGAATTTAGCGTAGTTAAAATTAGTTCTCCCATAAACAGTCCTCAGCAGGTTTTCTGTATAACCGGTGCCTGAACTGCCGTTGGGGCCAGCCACTTTGTTATATCTTACCAGGTCGTACCAGCGGTTGAATTCAAGGGCCAGCTCAATCCGGCGTTCATGCCAGATGGCTAACCTCAATACTGTTTTATCCGTAGTTGTAATTTGTGGAAGGATGCCCGCTCCATCATTTTCGCCTGCTGTAACAGATGCAGCGAATGTTTTATTACCGCGGGCCCTGAAACGGATCATCTCCAGGTATTTCAGCGCGTCGGATGTATTCCCCAGCTCATTATTGGCTTCAGCGGCTATCAGAATGATATCGGCATATCTGAGATACATCGGGTTAACACTCTGAAAGTTAAAGTTACCGCCGTTCCAGTATGAATATGGCCAGATCACTTTTTTATTGGCATAATTGGTTGATGCCGGGAATGCTACCGGCTGGTTGTTGTTAAAGCCGGGAATGATGTCGGTTTTTGTAAAAATAGTCGCGCTCATTCTTGGATCGCCTTTTTCATAACTGCTAACAAGGTTAGGTGAGGGGAAGATATCACCATTTGAACCCAGTGAGGGAAGCCCCTGGTATTGAAGGTAAGGTCCGTACTGACGTCCGGCAGACAGGGATGGGTTGTAAATAAATCCCCCGGGCATCATATTTTCAGTAGAATACAATTGATCCGGGCTGAACAGGTTGCGATAATTGTTATAAAGGCTGTATTCGCCGCCGTTGATAACTGCTTCGGCATATAACTTTGCATTAGCATAATCCTGCTCATAAAGATAAACCTTCGATAAAAGTCCTTGCGCTGTGCCTTTGGTCACCCGGCCAAGGTTAGCCGTTCCCCATTGGCCCCTTGTTGGTAAGTGATCGATGGCATATTTAAGGTCTGAGATCACCAGTTTAATGATATCCGCATGTGAACTTTTGGGAATATTGTATTCAGCAGTTGATACCGGGTCGTGGTCCCGCAGCGGTGCATCTCCAAATACATTGGTCAGGTCGAAGTTATAATAGGCCCTGAAGTATTTGGCCTGTGCTTCGAATAGCTGCGCCGAATAAGGAGCTTTCAAAGTTGATGTGCGGTCAATTACTACGTTACAGTAGTGGATATTTTCAAAGGCCCGCCCCCAGTACCGCTCTATCATGTAGTTATCTGTGAGGTAGCTGTAATCCTGGAACACTTTAAAGTCAGCATTACCGCCCACAATAAAGTCATCCCCGCACATCTCTTTTGTTGAATACTGGTGTTGCCCTATCCGGAATTCCCTCCAGGCAATGGAACCATAAAGGCGGTTTACCGCCAAACCAAGTGTTGTTGTGTCGGCCGAAAAGGTTGCGCTTGAAAGCACTCCCAGCGGTTCTTTATCAAGAAAGCTCTTTTTGCAGGAACATGTCACAAAAAGCTCCAAAACAACAATGAATTTTATAATATTTTTCATAACTGTTATTTCTTATTTAAAAAGTTAAGTTTATACCTAATCTGGCGGTGCCTGAAACCGGATATGTCCGGAAATCGTCACCTATAGTTGAAACCCCGTAAGCATTTGAAACCTCAGGAGAGAATCCTTTGTACTTGGTTATGTAAAATGGATTGGTGGTGTTAACATACACGCGAAGCCCGGAAATTCCAACCTTTTTCAATAGCTGTTTGTTGAAAGTATATCCCAGTTCAATGAACCGTGCTTTGATATAAGTGCCGTCGAAAATGTTGAAGTCGGATGATTGCGTTGTTGAAGTGTTAACAGCATAACGCGGAATGGTGGTATTGATGTGGGTAGGGGTCCATGAATCCAGCCATTCAACATTCAGGTTGGACAGCCCGGAGCTTACAAACTGGTTCCTGGTATCATTATAGATCTTACCGCCGAAACTGCCCATCATATCGATGGTGAAGTCAAAGCCTTTGTAATCTGCTGAAAGCGTTAAACCTCCCACAAATTTTGCATAGGGCGAACCGATATCTGTTTTGTCATTCGCATCTACAAAACCGTCGCCGTTTACGTCTTTGAACAGCAGGTCGCCCGGCTTTAATCCCGACCAGTATTGTTTAGTTGGGTTACCTGATTTCGATGCAGCTGCTGCGTTTAACTGATCAATCTGCGCCTGGGTCTGCACAATGCCAAGGGATTGATAACCATAAAAGTCACCAATAGGGGCGCCCGCTTTTGACACGTGGGTAGATGGCACCTGGAAATCCGACGTATAAGAAGTTAGGCCCTTAAAGTCCAAAATTCTGTTCTTATTAGCCGTTCCGGTTACTTTTACACCATATCCAAGCCCGCCGATACGGTCGTTCCAGCTTACTGCCAGTTCCACGCCGCTGTTCCGTACAGTCCCCGCGTTGGAATATGCAGGGGCGGTACCTGTAGAGCCACCCGGAACAGGCAATATCAATAGCAGGTTTTTGGTGTCCCTGCGATAATAGTCGCCTTCAAAGCGTAATCTGTTTTTTAGTGTGCCAAATTCGATGCCGGCATCGGTTTGCTGTGAAACTTCCCAGGTAATATTAGGGTTTGATGCGGCTACGATTGTTGCCATTGGATAGAAAACGCCGTTAAATACACCATCGTAAGTTGTTTCCTGGTTAAGCAAGTTGAAAGTTTGGTAATTGGCGATTTTGTTGCTGCCTATCCGGCCCCAACTACCGCGCACTTTCAGGTTGCTTATCCACGACACATTTTTCAGGAATTTCTCTTCAGAGGCCCGCCATCCAAGGGCTACCGATGGAAAATATCCCCAGCGGTGTCCTTCAGCAAATTTTGATGACCCGTCGCCACGGAATGATGCAGTTAACAGGTACCTGTCCTTATAGCTATAATTAGCTCTGAAAAGATAAGAAAGGATAGACTCGCTGGATGGCAACGCGCCAAGTGAACTGATGTTTGAGGGAGGATAAACCTGGATATAACGGTAGTTGGGGTCAGTTGTGGTCAGCGGCCCGTTTCCGGTTACATCTACCCCGCGAAAATCGGTGTTCTGAGCAGTATAACCTGCTAATAAGTTCAGATGGTGAGCGGCGCCCAACTGTTTGTCGTAAGTCAGCGTATTCTCCCATAGCCAGGTGGAAACCGTGGTATATCCATTTTCAATACTGGTTAAACTGCTTTGGTTGGCACCCAGGTTGTACGGAGGTGTATACCTGTTGATATTATTCAAAGTATAATCTACACCATAGCTGCTCCGGAATGTAAGGCCTTTAAATAACTCATAATTCAGGTACCCGTTGCCAACAAATTGCAGCGGATGGTTTTGAACATCTTTATGAAGATAAAGCTCGGCAAATGGGTTAACGATGTCCACATCCTGTCCTGATGAAAATGAGCCATCGCTTTTGTAAACAGGGATCAGGGGCGATATGCGGGTTATTGAATTAATACCCCTGCCTGTATTGGAACCACCATCGCCATTATAATGACTGCTGGCCAATGACAGGTTATGCCCAAAGGTTAACTTTTTGCTGATCTTGTATTCATTATCAGCGCGTAAAGTTAAACGGTTGTAGTTGGTATATTTCAATACGCCATCTTCATTATGATAACTGGCACTGATGTTATAATTGACATTTTCGCTGCCACCGCCTACAGAAAGTTGATAATCACTTACAATTCCGTTCCGTGTTACTTCTTTGGTCCAGTCGGTTCCGGGGCCTATCTGGCTGATATTATCATAAACCGGTGCTAAGCCTGCATTGGTTTTAAACAGATTGACTAATTGTGCGTATTCCTGGCCGTTGGCAACATGAAACTTACGTGTCAGGAACTGAAATCCCTGACTTGTTAAAAAATTGATGACCGGTTTGCCAGGCTTTCCTTTTTTAGTAGTTACGAGAATAACACCGTTTGCTCCCCGCGATCCATAGATGGCGGTAGCAGAAGCATCCTTTAAAATTTCCATCGAAGCAATATCATTCGGCGCAAGGAAGCTGATATTGGTCACCATCATACCGTCAACAACGTATAGTGGGGTAGGGTCTCCGTTTGTGCCGAGCCCGCGTATCAATACTGTAGGTGCAGCGCCGGGGCCACCCTGGCTCAGGATCTGCACGCCAGGTGTTTTTCCCTGCAACGCCTCAGCTGCGTTACTGCCCCCTATTTTGGTTAGGTCAGCGCCTTTTATGCTGGTTACCGCCCCGGTAAGGTCAGATTTGCGTTGAACACCATAGCCAACTACCACCACTTCGCTAAGCGAATTATCTTTAGCTTTCAGTTTTACGTCGATGACTGCCCGGCTGTCAACATTAACTTCCTGGGCCTCAAAGCCGGTATAAGTGAATACCAGGTAAACGTTGCCATCCGGGACGTTTAATGAATAATTGCCATTCAGATCTGTTTGGGTACCTGTGGATGTACCTTTTAGCCGTACAGAAACGCCGGGTAAAGGCTGGCCGTTATCATCCGTTACTTTGCCTTTCACCACAAGAGCGTTTAATTGTGCTCCTTTCGGGTAAATAATAACGGTATTGTCTTCACCAAGCTGGTATTTAATGGCAGTGTTACTGGTCAGCAGGTCCATCACCGCGTGGATGGATGCATTACTCACCTCAATAGATTTAAGCTTGTCAATGTGCCTGATGGTTTCATCATTGTAAAGAAAATGATAGTCAGACTTTTTTTCGATTTCCCGGAATGCAGTCTTCAGGCTTACATTTTTCAGGTTAAGATTGATCGCGGTCTGCCCGAAACCCTTGGAATAGGATTGCAGTGTTGAGACAATGATCAGGAAAAGTATAAATTTTGTCATGAGAAGAACGTTCAAAAGTCGTTCACGCCGCAAATAGCATATGCGGCCTTGATTTTTTTTCATAATTTAGTATCAAGGGTATTTAACTAATTGGTTTATTTAAGACGGACTGGTAGTTATTGTACCATTTGACGGGGAATGTTGGAGCATTTCCCGTTCTTTTTTATAGCTGGTCTGTTATTTCATCATACGCATGTTTTAAAATTTAATAAATGAATACCTGGTTGTTTATAATTTGATAATTGAAATTGCTTATCAGCTTTAGTTGCTGCAGCGCCTTGTCAAGGGTTATGTTTTCAAACTTTCCCGTCAGTACCAGTTTTTTCAGGTCCTCCTTTTTAAAAATGATAGTGGTGCTGTATTTTCGCTCCATCATTTTTGCAACATCCTCAAATTCCATGGCATCAAAAACAGCTTTGTTTTTGATCCAGATGGCTTCCGACGGTAAAGAATCCTTTTTGTCCTGGTGTATTTCGCTGAGCTCAACTATTGCTTTGGATGTAGTATCCGACGGCCGGCGACTGAATGCTGATGCACGAGCTGGCTGATTGAATACCGTCAGTTTTTCTGAAGGTTTTAAAATAATTTGCCGGTCGGGATTTTTCAGTACAGTTAGTTCAATGACACCGCGTATCAAAGCTGCTTCCGAAGTTTTATCACCCGGATAAGATCTGACATTGAACCGGGTACCTAAAACCCTGATTTTTATAGTCGGCGTCGTCACCACAAACGGATGTGCCGGATCCTTGACAATATCGAAGAAAGCTTCGCCCGCTAAGGTTATCTCCCGGTGCCTGGCATCAAATGTGTTTTTATATGTAAGCTTGCTGCCTGCATTCAGGATAACCGTACTTCCGTCGGGCAATTGTATGTTTGTCATCCCCCCGGTAGGTACCTTGATCTCACAAATCCCGCTTTTATTGTCAGGTAATCTGAAATAAACCAGTACTATGCTGCTGCAAAATAAAACGGCGACGGCCGCTGCTATTAGCAGATATTTGTACCTGCCGGGATGCGCCGGCTGGTTCGTTTCCGAATTAACAGGTGCTTCGCACTCATCTTCTGCAAAAACAGCAGGCGCGTTATTTAGCTGGGCCTGCAGTTGTGCCCATTGTTCTTCCTTTGGCTCATTATCGCACTCTTTAGAAGTCGGATATAATCGCCAGAGATGCTCCAGCATAGCAATAGGGTATTGGGCCCCGCCATCTTCCTTCAAGATCTGGCCGATCTCTTCCAGCTCTTCCGGAGTTGCTGTATTATTCAGCTTTTTATAAATAAGTATCCAGGTATTGTTGACCATAAGTGTTTTCTAATCTTATAGACAACCAAAAATTGCCCGGCACGGGGAAGGATGAAAAATATTTTTTAATAAAATGAAAGCGGGGTTATTTGGAGGAAACCTGGGGCGTATTTTTTTTGTAATTCAGGCTTTCCGATAGTTTTTTCAAGGCAATACTCATATGGTATTCGATGGTCCTTACGGATAAATTAAGAAGCTCGGCAACTTCCTTGTGCGGAAGGCCATCTTCTTTAATCATTTTAAATACCAGCCTGCATTGTGCGGGCAGGTTGTTAACCGCATGTTCGATCAAAAGCTGGAAATCAGCCACGATCATTTGATCCTCGATATTGAGGGTAACATCTTCAATTTCTGCTTTGATATCGTCGATGTTAAAATGTATTGGGAAGTTTCTTTGTTTCAGGAAATTCAGCGATTTGTTTTTTACCGCTTTATAGATATAAGAAGTGAAGTCGGTAATGTCTGCCAAAAATTTCCTCCGTGACCAGATCGAAATAAAGGTATCGTTTACTACCTCTTCAGTAGCTTCGGCAGATCGCACATAAAAGGAGGCGAGATTATATAATTTCTTATAGTATTGAAAATACAGCATTTTGAAAGCCTGCTGGTCATCCTCAAAAACTATTTTCTGTAGTAAGTCCTGAATATTGGTTTCGTTCATACTTAATCTTAACATGTTCGGATATATCCCGAACAGAAATGCACAACATTATAATTGGTTATTGTATTGGTCTTGACGGAACCGGACTTGTGATTATTGAATAAGACAGGAGAGTGAGACTTTTATACTCAAAATTTTTAAAAGGATTTTAGCAAAGCCATCGGAATATTCTTAGCGCACCCATACGGGGGATGCCCGGAGGTATCCGGTATATTGATTATTAAATGCCGGAAAGTGGTCTTTTAATGGAGACGGTTCATTTGGTTATCCGGGATATTTTCTGTTGTAACAAATCAGGGACATCAATTTGCGTTGATTTTATATCAAGACGCATTCAGAATGGTTCAAAAAATCTGCTTGATCCCGGGATTTTTGAACAACAAAAAAGCAATTAGTGTCTTTTAATTAATTTCCTCATTTTTAAATACTTATAACGGGAGATTAGCAGGGCGCATTTATGGCTTCCTGATGATTGTGGAGCGAATTCTGAATCTATATTTAGATAAAAAACTAAAATTCAGAAAATTGTGTTTGGTAAAATAATTATTACATTTGAAAACCAGTTATAACATAGTCTCTAAGCCGGATTAATTATAGTTTTATTGATTAAAAATTTCATAGGTATTCCTTACTTAAATGTGCTCATTGAAAGCAGTTTGTTTTTCGGATTACGCTAATATAGTTAACTAAGATAGAATGCTAATACAGTTAGATGAGGGTGAATTATTAAACCGGCTCTCAAAAGGAGACCGAAAGGCTTTTACTGTATTGTATAACAGGAATATTAATAATTTATACCGCTATATTTATCTGATCTGCAGATCAGCCGGGTTAACTGAAGAGATTGTTCAATGTGTTTTTATAAAGATATGGGAGCGCAGGGAGTCGTTGGTAAATGTTGTTTCTTTTCAATCTTACGTTTATCGTTCTGCCAAAAATCTTTTATTGGATCAGATCAAAAAAAGTAAAACCGAGGCGAAAGTGCTGGTTATAGTCCAGCCCACTTCCGAAGAGAGCTCTGAGCGCTCGGATGCAAAGATAAATTACAAAGATTTTTACCTGATGGCACAGGATGCGATCAATATGCTTCCTGAAAAAAGGAGGCAGATTGTGGAGCTCCGTACTAAAGATGAGCTCTCTTTGGATGAAATTGCTGAAAAACTGTCTATTTCTAAAGCCACCGTAAAAAAACAATTATACAGCGGTATGGACTTTGTACGAAAACATATGCTTGCCCATGGCGAGCTTACCGTCGGGGTGCTTCTTATTGGCGCCTGGAAGCATTTATTTTAAACCTGATCCGGGAATCCCCACTCTTACCGGCGATTATTTAAAAAATATTTTTTTTCGCGTCATCCTTTATTTCTCCCCGGTCGTCTTACACATATATGGACGAAAAAGCACGGAATAATTTCCTTGAAAAATTTTCTGAGAACCGGCATACGGAACAGGAGCACGAGCTTTTTATAAAATGGCTTGAATCACTTCCGGATGAAGAGGTAGAAGTTTTGTTGGAGCAGTATGGCGATTTTTTTAAAAACCTTCCTGCCCGGGAGCCTGCTAATCACCCCGAACTGTTTGCTAAAATTGAAGCAAGGCTTGGAGCTGTGGAAAATGAAGATTACCGGGATCATAGCATTCGGCCTAAAACTTCATTTAAAAAGCTTACTGCTATCGCAGCTACCATCTTATTGTTCATTGCCATTGGGGTAGTATTCAGAAATAGCCTGGTTAAACAACAAATCGCCGCAAATAATACCAGCCGGAATAGGATAGCCCCGGGCGGAAATAAGGCAATACTTACGCTGGCCGACGGCTCTCAGATTGTACTTGAAAGTGCCAAAAAAGGAGTTTTGGCTAATCAGCAAAATAGCATAATTAACAAAACAGCCGATGGAAAGTTAGTATATGATGCCTCTCAAAAGCGGCAGAATGGTACGGAACTATCCGGCTACAATACTATATCTACGCCAAACGGCGGGCAATACCAGGTTGTTTTGCCCGATGGTACCAAAGTTTGGTTAAATGCGGCTTCTTCTCTTAAGTTTCCGGTTGCCTTTACAGGTAAAGAACGGAATGTTGAATTATCAGGGGAAGGTTATTTTGAAGTTGCAAAAAATAAGGCCATGCCTTTCAGGGTAACAGTAAATCATTCAACAGTTGAAGTATTGGGCACCCACTTTAATATTATGGGTTATGCCGATGAAAAATCAACTAACACAACGCTGCTGGAAGGCTCTGTAAAAATAGTTTCCGGAAATAAGCAAAAGCTTATAGTCCCCGGCGAACAGGCCCGTGTAAATGGCGAAATAGAGGTGGCCAAAGTGAATGCGGCGCAGGCCGTGGAATGGAAGAACGGAAATTTCAATTTTGCACATGAAAGTATTGAAACTATTATGCGTAAGGTGGCCCGCTGGTATAATGTAAGTGTACAATACCAGGGCACTATAACACATGAGGGCTTTGTAGGGACGGTGCCGCGTTCTGAAAATATAACCGAAGTTTTAAACGCGCTTGAATTAACAGGATTAGTACACTTTAAAATTATTGAGAGGAGGGTTATAGTTATGCCATAAATCTACTCATGGTATAAACTTAAAATGAAACCGGAAGTGCAGCGAACACTCCCGGCTGATGTTTGAGTTTATAACCGATATATTATTGATCCACAACGATAAACCAATTAAACCCAAACATTTCAAAGATATGAAATTTTATGCTCTTACCGGGTGTAGGCACTCTGCCTATATCCATAAATTTCTGTTGGTGATGAAACTTACCATCGTTTTATTGATCACAGCTTTTGTCCAGGTATCATTTGCAGGTCATGCGCAAAATATCACATTCTCAGGTAAAAATGCCCCTATTGTACAGGTATTTAATGAAATCCAAAATCAAACAGGTTATACCTTTCTTTATACTGATGAAATGCTTAACGGATCGAATCCGGTAAGTGTAGATTTTAAACATACCCCGCTAACCGAGGTGCTGAAAGCCTGTTTCCTTAATCAGCCGTTAACTTATACAATAAAAAATAAGCTTATTGTAGTACAGCGTAAATTGCCTGAGCCGGAACCGGCGATGGTGCAGGCAATAGTTGTAAAAGGTAAGGTTACCGATGAGAAGGGTGAACCGCTTCCCGGTGTTACGGTGACGCTTAAGGGAAAGGTCATTAATACAGTAACGGATGTCTATGGCGCTTATACCATTACCATACCTTCGGGCGAGACCAATGCGTCACTCGTATTCAGTTTCGTTGGATTTGATTCACGGGAAGTGGTTGTAGGTAGCCAGTCTATCATTAATGTTAAGCTCATAGTAACAGATAATAAGCTGAATGAGATAGTAGTGGTTGGCTATGGTACCCAAAAAAGGGCTACGCTAACCGGTTCGGTAGCAACGGTTAATGCCAAAGCATTTGAAGATAAGGGGAGCCTGGCCAATCCATTCCAGGCCTTGCAGGGGCAGGTACCGGGAGTGCTGATCACAAGAGGTTCTGCAGCTCCCGGCAACGAGGGATGGAATATTAATATTAGGGGTGCATCTTCCATAAACCCTACAGATGCCTTAGTGGTAATTGATGGGGTTGCTGCCATTGGCGTTCGGTCACTGGATGCTATAAATCCCAATGATATTGAAAGTATGTCGTTCCTGAAAGATGCGTCGGCTGCTATTTACGGAGCAAGGGCCGCAGGCGGGGTAGTACTGATCACTACTAAAAAAGCCAAAAGCGGTAAAACTGTAGTACAATATGATGGCTCTTTTTCGAGCAAAATTGTAGGGCTTCAGCCACATTTAATGAACGTGGAACAATGGGCCAACGGCGTCATAACAGCCAGGAGAAATGATGGGTTTGACGATAGCGATGTTTGGATCAAGTATGGTAAGCTGGCTTTGGCCAATTTGAATAATTATATAGATATCAAAACTTATGGCAGTAACCCCTTACCAAACTTTAGTGATGTAAATGATTATGTGTTTTTTAACAACAGCTGGACTAATGTTTTATGGGGAACTGCCAACTCTACTCAAAATAACTTAAGTGTTGCCGGCCGTACCGACAAGGCAGGTTATCGTATTTCTTTAGGGTACATGGACGATGGAAGTATCCTGCGCTGGGGGAATAATTCCAACAAACGATATAACGTACGTTTGGCTAATGACTTCCTTATCGGCAGCAAAGTAAAAATCGAATCAAATATAGCCTATGACCGGAATGACGTTTTAACACCCACGCTGATCAACAACGTACTCGGGCAATATGCTCAGCCTGGTATGCCCATATCAACCATTAACGGCGGGCCATATGCCTGGGGCGGTCAGCTTAACCCCAATTGGCAGGCCAAATTGGGCGGGGATAACCGTTTAACCAAAGCAAATGTTTATATCAATGAAAAAGTCAATTATGACATTTTAAAAAGCCTAAAGTTTGTTGCCACCCTGGGCTATAACACAAACAATGCAAACCGTTATACACAACAAAATTCAATTCAGTGGTATAATTATTTAGGCACGGTGCCTGGTGTTACCAACCCTACTCAGGATGCAGCCTATTTTAAACGTGCAAACCTTGGCGAAGATTACTATAATGCCAATGCTTATTTCGAATATAAAAACACCTTCAACACTGATCATTCAGTGAGCGTTACCGCAGGCAGCCAGTACGAACGCGATGAATATGATTATTTTGATGCTACTGTGTTGAACCCGGTTTCACAGGATATTAAAACATTAACAGGTATTGGTAACCAAACCAATAGCGAGGCAAAAAATCATTATGCCATAGGCTCGGCATTCAGCAGGGTAAATTATGCCTATAAACAGAAGTATCTGCTCGAAGCCAATTTCAGATATGATGGGTCTTCC
Organism: Mucilaginibacter sp. cycad4; assembly: GCF_034263275.1. NCBI lineage: Bacteria > Pseudomonadati > Bacteroidota > Sphingobacteriia > Sphingobacteriales > Sphingobacteriaceae > Mucilaginibacter > Mucilaginibacter sp. cycad4. The sequence continues at coordinate 620,835 of NZ_CP139559.1, forward strand.
AAATTTGCTGAAGAAGACAGGTGGAAGGCTTTTTACGGTTTTTCTGCGGGTTGGAGGATTAGCCAGGAAAACTTCATGAAGGGGGTTACTTTCTTTAATGATTTAAAGTTGAGGGCATCCTACGGAGTTGTAGGTAATCAAAGCGGGATTGGTTTATATGATTACATTCAGCAATTGGTTTTAACTAAAACAGGCACCGTAACCAGCAATAACCCGGTCCTTGGTTCGGGACAGGCCGTAACCGTTGGCCCAACAAATAGCCTGGTGAGTTTGAACAGGACATGGGAGCGCATCAGAAACAGCAACATTGCGCTCGATTTCTCGATACTGAACAGTCGTTTAACCGGTACAGCCGAGTATTTTATAAAAGATAACAGTAATATGCTTTTACCGCAAACCTATCCCTCAATTTTGGGAGCACAGGCCCCTGCGGCAAATATAGGCCACCTGAAAACCAATGGCTGGGAAGTTAGCTTAACCTGGGCCGATAAGATTGGGGAAGTCAGGTACAACGTTGGTGGTAATATCAGCTATAACAAAAACAAACTGATCAACATAAACGGGGCCACAACTATTTACGGCGGCTACAATGCTGCAACGCAGGGATACCCTATTGGTTCGGTGTTTGGTTTGGAATATGCAGGCCGCATCCAGACACAGGAGCAGGCAGATGCTGCAACTAAATTAATTGCCGGCTCTGACATCCCGGGCGGATCCTATACAACTCACATCGGGGATAACTCTTATAAAGATCTAAATGGCGATGGCAAAATAACCAGCGCCGATTATAAGTATTTAGGTACCGATGATCCGAGGTATTCTTATTCTTTCAATGCAGGGGTACAATGGAAAGGCTTTGATGTATCTGTAATTTTTCAGGGCGTAGGCAGCAGGACCATCTTCCGCAATGGCGATGTATGGCGCGTACCCTTTAGCGCTGTTTACCTGAATACTACCAATCAGTCAGTAAACAATAACTGGACACCAGAAAATACCGGCGCTTACTATCCTAAATACTCAACTAACGGTACTGTCAACTCCTATAACTATCAACCCTCTTCATGGTCGGTTGAAAATGGTGCTTACCTGCGTTTAAAAAATGCGGTAATAGGTTATACGTTACCTCAAAAACTGATTTCTGCAACCAATTTTATATCAAAACTGCGTGTTTATATCTCAGGAAACGACCTGTGGGAAATAACTAAAATAAAAGATGGATGGGACCCGGAAGCACCGCGAAATGTGATCACAACAGACGGGAGCCCTTATTATGGCCGCTATCCATTTTACAGATATTTAACCGCCGGTGTAAACGTTACCTTCTAATTTTTAAAAACATGAAAAGATTTAATTATAAATATATCGTAGCGCTCACATTGATTACTGCTGTATTAGGTTGCAAAAAAGCATTGAACTTAAACCCGCAGGATACTTTGTCTGACGCTGCTTATTGGAAAAAAGCCAGCGACTTTAAACTGGCGGCAAATGCATTTTACTTATATGAAAGAACGTTTGCCGGTACCGTTACGGATGGTGTGCACAGCGATCTGCGATCGGATCTGTTAACCAACAGCACTAAAAATGTTTACAGTCAGGGGACCAACAGCGTTGTTCAAACAGACGGAACGTATAATACAGATTACCAGCGGATCCGGAATATCAATTTTCTTTTAGACAAAGCTTCAACATATGCCACACCGGCCGAAATTAGCCAGTACGTAGCCGAAGCCAAGTTTTTCAGGGCGTATGTATATTTCGACCTTCTGCAAATATTCGGCGGGGTAACCATTGTTTCGAAACCATTGGATACCAATGACCCCTTGTTAATGGCAGCCAGGAATTCGAGAGATGAAGTTGCCGATTTTATTATAGCCGATCTTAACGCCGCAATTGCCGACCTGCCACTTGAAAGTGCGCTTAGATCGGCAGATGAAGGACGCGTAAGCAAGGGTGCTGCCGGGGCGTTGTTGTCAAGGGTGGCCCTTTATGAAGGAACCTGGCAAAAATCAAGAGGGAACACCACGCGCGCCAATACATTATTGGATATAGCCATTAGTTCAGGTAAAGCTGTGATGACCAGCGGGCAATACGCCTTGTTTGGTACAACAGGCGCAAGCATTGCTTTAGGCGATTCGGCGCAGAAGTATATGTTCATACTTGAAAATACCAAATCTAATCCGGCAAGTGTTACCAAATCAGCAAATACCGAGTATATCCTTTCAAACCGTTATGATGAAAGTATCCGGATCTCTAATCTTAACATAACCAAAACTACTTTTGCCAATGGCCTTGTAGATTGGGCAACCCGCAAACTCGCTAATCTTTATTTATGCAGCGATGGATTGCCTATTGAAAAATCGCCATTATTTAAAGGCTATGGTACCGCCAGGTCTGAATTTGCCAACAGGGATAAACGTATGCAATACACCTTAATGGTAAATGGAAATGATTACTGGAACAATGCCAACTATCGTATCACCTGGAAAAACGATGCTGCCGATATTGCCAATGCCGGTTTTAAACCGCTGGTTTCTAATTTTGGTACAGGTTATCAAAACCAGAAATGGGCATCGGAAAGAAAGGTGGCCGACACTTACGAGTCATACGATTACCCGGTGATCAGGTATGCTGAAGTGTTACTGAATTACGCCGAGGCTACTTATGAGCGTAACGGATCGATCTCTGATGCCGATTTAAATATTTCATTAAACCAGGTGAGGCACCGTGTAAACAGCACTATGCCATTACTGACCAATGATTTTGTAACTGTCAACGGGTTAAATATGCAAACGGAGATCAGGAGGGAGCGAACCATCGAATTATATAATGAAGGCTTCCGCATAGATGACCTTAAACGCTGGAAAACCGCTGAAACGGAAATGCCGATGCCGGCGTTGGGCATCAAATGGGCCGGTACAGAGTTTGCCGCCATATGGCCGGGCGCAAACACCATACCGCAGGATGCAAACGGTGTTTTAATCATCGATAACAATCGTAAATGGGCAGATAAAAACTACTTACTGCCAATTCCCCAGGACCAGATCAAGTTAAATAGCAAGCTTACGCAAAATCCGGGTTGGTAATTATTAACTCAACCAGATCAGCCTAAATACAAAATATTAAAAAAGACCAAATTATGAAACCTACTTTATGGTTAATGGCGTTGTGTGCCATATTGGTAACAATGTCCTGCAAAAAATCACCGTCATTGTATGGTGTAGAGCAAAGCAGTAAGGGTGTAGCTAATCCAAACGGAGCTACCAAATTTGTGCATCCGGGTATTTTACTCACAACACAGTCAATTGATTATATCAAAACCCAGCTTTCATCATCTTCCGATCCGTGGAACACCTCATTTGCAGCTTTGCAAAGCACCTCCTGGGCATCCATATCTTATAAAATGCAGGGGCCAACTGTACTGATAACCCGCGATCAATCTATTATAGCAAAAGATGGAATTGATTATGCCAATATAATTCAAAACGATTCGTACGCTATTTTTTGCCAGGGATTGATGTGGAAACTTACCGGTAATAATAAATACGCCGATAATGCCATTAACATGCTTAACGCCTGGTCATCTACTTTAAAAACAATAACAAGCACCGGGCCTGATGTTTACCTGTGTGCAGGATTTAATGGATTTATTATGGCCAACGGCGCCGAACTGGTACGTGATTACTCAGGCTGGAAGGCAGAGGATTTACAGAAATGTAAGGATATGTTCCGTAACATCTGGTACCCGGTAATCAAAAGCATTGCAATTCCTGGTGGTGCTAACGGAACCTGGGATAGCGATAATGCAAAAGCTGTGATGGCCATGGGCATATTCCTCGACGATCAGGGAATGTTTGATGCCGCCTACAATTATTTTTATTCAGGAAGCGGCGATGGCACAGTTGCCCATTACTTTTTACCTACGGGGCAAAACCAGGAGTCGGGCAGGAAACAGGGCTACGCCCAGTTGGGCCTTTGCAACTTTGAAGAGCTTTGTGAAATGGGCTATAACCAGGGAAAGCCCGATATGTGGGTGGCCAAAGACAGTGTAATACTAAAAGCTTTTGAATACAGCGCTAAATACAACCTTGGCGAAGATGTGCCATTCAATACAGCTTTTCCAGAGATTTACGGACAATGGGTATACCCGTCTATAGCTACAGATGGCAGGGGCATTTTCCGCCCGATATACTATATGGCTTATAATCATTTTCATAACAGGCTTGGGGCTGCTATGCCTTATACCCAGCGCGTTTTGGAGCAGCACACGCCTATTGAACGGCAAACCGACGGCACGGTTACCGATGGTACCGGCTGGGGGAGCTTATTGTTTTACCACCCGTTGGCAGGCGGTTTAACACCGGTGGCTGTGGGCGCGTTAAGATGGGAGTTTGATGAACTGGCCGGCTGGGGTGGCGTACCCTGGGCCGAAAATTCAAAAGTGGCGGTTGCCAATGGCCAGTTAGAAGTGTCCGGGTCAATTGGTACGTATGTTCGCGCATACCAGGGCTCTGCTTTGTTAGATCCTGTAACCTATCCTTATCTTGCTGTTAAGGTTACCCAGATCCCCAAACTAAAAAAGAGCACCGACGACTGGGCTGTTCAGGCTTATTGGAACATCAGCGGCACCAACCATGATTACAGGTATGTTAGTAAAACAGACATGACACTTTTAGGTACGCAGGTCTATGTCATTAAATGGGCACCAAAATCAGGCTTATATGATGGCTTTCCGACGTTCCCGACAGCTTCTGCAACCGGTGGTATTTACCTTGATTTTGGCGACTGTGCAAGCGGCGAAAAAGCGAAGGTTGACTGGATACGTTCGTATAAAAACCTGGCGGATATCCCGAATAATTAAGCTAAAGTTTTCAAGAACATTCAATGAATCCGAAGCCGGTTTCCGGCCGGCTTTGGATTTACTAATGCTCATATAAAAAGAATGGAGGAATTATCCTTAACATGTTATCCCTCAGGATGATCGGTAACCTCCTTTGTAATTATTGCTGCTAATTGCTTTTGATATGATTATAAATCGTGAAATTATTTGTCTTACCTGGGGATAATACTATTTGACATGAAAAAAAACGCAATAATATTGATTACAGGTTTGTGGCTAAGCTGCTTTATAGGCGTGGTTCAGGGACAGGGAATAAAAGATTCTGTACTTAGCCTCCGGTCGCCGGATAAAAATATAATATTCAGGTTTCGTCAAAAAGCTGAGGCCGGGAAGCGTACCATGTACTATAGCGTGGATTATAAAAACAAACCGGTAATTCTGCCGTCGGCCCTTGATTTGCAGTTGGATAATGACCTTTCAGAAAAAGCTATGGCGCTGAAGGTCGATCAGCATAAAAACTGGTGCGAAAACCTGCTGGTCACCGGGGTTGATTCCTCCCGGCATGATACAACCTGGGTGCCCGTTACCGGAGAGCAGGCTATGATTAGAGATCATTACAACGCAATCAATATTACGCTGATGAAAGATGACAACCCAATTTATGTAATGCAGGTACAGGTAAGGGTTTACAATGAGGGTGTAGCGTTTAGGTATTATTTCCCGGAAAACCCTAAAGGTACCTACTATAACATCACGGCAGAAAATAATGAGTTCCACCTGCCTGAAGGTACACAGGCTTGGTTTGCCAATTGGGCGCAGGCGCCATATTATAAACTGCCCCTGAAAAACTGGCCCGGCGAAAGTGAACGGCCATTAACTATAGAACTCCCCGATGGCCTGTATGCGGCGCTCGGAGAAGCCCAGCTAATTGATTATGCACGTACCAAATTTAAACTAAGTGCTGATAAACCATCCACCCTGGTAACCTCGATGTTTGGCGGGGCACAGCTGATCTCGCCTGTAGGTACCCCCTGGCGGGCAATCATGATAGCCGAAAAGCCAGGTGATTTGATTGAGCATAACTATATGATGCTTAACCTCAACGAGCCATCAAGAATAACTAATGCCAATTGGATTAAGCCCGGTAAAATTATGCGGGTAATGGCACAAACCACTACCGATGCAAAAGCAAATATCGACTTTGCGGTAAAGCATAACCTGCAGTATATCCTGTTTGACTGGAAATGGTATGGGCCGGCGTTTAGCTTTAGCTCAGATGCCAGCAAAGTAGCTATACCTGATTTTGACCTGCCTGGTATAATTAAATATGGAAATGATAAAGGTGTGGGCGTTTGGCTCTATGTTAATCAGCAGGGGCTGTATGCCCAAAGCGATAGTTTGTTTGCCATCTATCATAAATGGGGTGTTAAGGGCGTAAAGTTTGGTTTTGTGCAGCAGGGTTCGCATCGTTGGACAACCTGGGTTGAAAAAGCAATTCAGCAGGCTGCTGCGGCACATATCATGGTAAATATTCATGACGACTGGCGGCCGACCGGTGAGCAGCGTACCTGGCCAAACCTGATGTCGGCCGAAGGGATCCGTGGTAACGAAGAAATGCCTGATGCCACGCATAACACGGTGCTGCCTTTTACGCGGTACATTGCCGGGGCTGCTGATTATACCATCTGTTATTTTGATAAACGCATTAAAACTACTCATGCTCACCAGTTGGCGCTGGCAGCTATTTATTATAGCCCGCTGCAAACACTGTATTGGTATGACAAACCTTCGGCAGAGCATAATGAGCCCGAACTGGAATTTTGGGACAAGATCCCAACTACCTGGGATGAAACAAAAATAATGCAGGGAATGCCCGGTGAATACATCTCTACAGCCCGAAGGAGCGGAAAAGATTGGTTTGTAGGCACTATCACCAACAATGATGCGCGCCAGGTTAAACTTAACCTGAGTTTTTTAGAACCCGGCAAAAAGTATAACGCGACGATTTACAGCGATGATCCATTGGTGAATACAGCAACCCATGTTAAGGTCAGCAGTAAAAGTGTAAACAGTAAAACAGTATTAAAACTTGCCCTGCTGCCATCGGGCGGGGGGGCGGTTTATCTTACCCCGGAAAAATAATCTATAAAATAATATATTATACATGAGCCAACAGAATAAAAATAATTATGTAATCAGCGCAGATATCGGCGGTACACATATTACAGCAGCGGTCATTGATCTGGGAAAAAAGATGATCATTGAAGATACCCGTACCAGGTTAAGTGTAGACTCCCAGGGGACAGCAGCTGAAATACTTAAAAGCTGGGCGGCGGCATTGAAACAGGCTTATGAAAAATTCGGTTCTCCGGTTCAGCAGGTTGCCCTGGCAATGCCGGGCCCGTTTGATTATGAAAATGGGATCTCATTGATCAAAGACCTGCATAAATATGAGGCCATTTATGGTTTAAATATTAAGTTATACTTGTCGGAAGTACTCGGTATAGATGCCACAGCTATCCTGTTCCGGAATGATGCTGAAGCATTTTTACAGGGTGAAGTTGTGGCAGGGGCAGGCACCGGCTCCCGTAAGGTACTTGGGATTACGCTGGGCACGGGGTTTGGATCTGCCTGGAGTGTTGATGGTATTGTGAATGATTTAAACCTGGGTAGCCGGCTTTATAAAGATAGTATTGCAGATGATTACTTTTCTACCAGGTGGTTCTTACGGCGATATCGTGAAATAACCGGCCTGTCCGCTACCGGGGTGAGCGCGTTAATATTAATGTCCAAACACAGCGCTGTAGTGAGGACCATATTTGATGAGTTTACGGCTAACTTATCGTTATTCCTTAACGATATCGTCCTGGCTGAGAAACCTGATGTAATTGTTATTGGTGGCAATATAGCAAAAGCATCAGGGATGTTTCTGGATGAACTCACCAGCCGGTTAACATCACATTCTGAAAGTTTGCAAATAAAATTGGCTCTATTAGGAGAAGATGCAGCCCTGATGGGTGCTGCAGCAGGCTTTGATAGCAGGTCGGGAGTTAATATCTTATTTAACGCCAATCATCCGGGTAATTAATTTCAATAAACAATATGACCAATAAACCAGCTTTTACCGAGAAAAGATTTATCGTAGCTTTTGTATTTGTAACCTCGCTATTTCTCATGTGGGGATTACTCCACTCCATGAGCGATGTGCTGAACAAGCATTTTCAAAATGTGCTCAATCTCTCCAAATCCCAATCCGGCTTAATCCAGTTCTCCGTTTTTGGGGCTTATTTTATTATGAGTATCCCCGCAGGGTATTTTTTAAAGAAGTTTGGTTATAAACCGGGTGTAATCCTTGGGCTGATTTTATTTGCCTCGGGTTTATTCTTGTTTGTGCCTGCCGCCAACGCAGCCTCATTTACCTTTTTTCGGATAGCCTTGTTTATTATGGGCTGTGGTATGGCTACTTTAGAAACCGTTGCGCATCCTTTTGCAGCTGCATTGGGTGATCAACGCCGGAGCGACCAGCGCGTAAACTTTGCGCAAACCTTTAACGCGGTAGGTACTATGATCGGCCCTGCTATTGGTTCCTATTTCCTGCTAAGTTCGGATACGGTACGCTCAACCGATCTTACCTCCGTAAAAACGCTATATGTAGCCATTGGCTGTGTAATCATACTCATAGCGGTTGCTTTTATGTTTTTGAAAATTCCGGCGTTAACTGATCCACATGCAGAAACCTCGGTAATTGATCCGGACGCCGTTAATATAGATGTTGAGCCCTCAAAAAAACTACATCAGCATGCACATTTTGTATGGGCGGTTGCAGCTCAGTTTTTTAACGTAGCTGCACAGGCCGGCACCTGGGCATACTTTATCAATTATGGCGTAGATATTATGCATTTCAGCAATGAAAAGGCCGGATATTTTATGATCGTTTTTATGGGGATGATGGCACTGGGGCGTATTGTAGGCACCTCGTTAATGACCTATATCGCGCCTAATAAATTATTAGCGGCATTTGCTTGCGGCAGTATCTTAATGTGCCTGATAGTTGCACAAAGCTTGGGCTGGACATCATACATCGCACTGCTGATGATCAACTTCTTTTTCAGCATCATGTTCCCTACCATTTTCAGTTTGGGGATTAAAAATCTGGGTAGTCATACACAACAAGCTTCATCTTTTATAGCGATGGGTGTAGTAGGCGGCGCAATATTTCCGATGATCATGGGGCAGATAGCCAACCATAGTGTAGCGCACGCTTATTACCTGCCGATTATATGCTACGTGGTGATCTTTTTATTCGGCGCCAAATTTTATAAAGTTAAGCACTAATGAAAAGCGCCCGGATAATCATCTCAACCCTCATACAGGCCGCTGTAGTTAGTGGAGCATTTGCACAGATGAAAGCAAAAATACCTGTGGTTTATGACTTTTCTTACCTGGACAGGAAGATCGGCGGCTGGGTTGACAGCGGTTATTACAAAGGAGCATCTGTAATTATAGTTAAGAGCGACGAGATTATCCACCAAAAATATTTCGGCAATTATACTCCGGGAACGGTGGCCTATATAGCATCGGCAGGCAAGTGGCTTGCTGCTGCTACTATAGCTGCTGTAGTTGATGAAGGCAAATTATCATGGGATGACAAGGTTAAAAAATGGCTGCCCGAATTTAAAGATCAAAAAGGGGATGCCACTTTGAGGCAGCTGTTTTCGCATACTGCCGGGTACCCTGATTATCAGCCGGAAGGCCGGCATGCTGATAACTATCAAACCCTGAAGGAATCGGTAGCTCATATCGTCGATCTGGCTGCCGATACTGCTCCCGGTACCAAATTTAAATACGGCGGCCTTGCTATGCAGGTAGCCGGTCGCATGGCCGAATTAGCTGAAGGGAGGGATTGGGAAACAATCTTCCAGGAAAAAATAGCAAAGCCCTTAGGCATGCGGTTAACCCATTTTACGCCCGTAAGCGATGTTGGTGGCCAAAACCCCATGCTGGGCGGCGGAGCGACATCCGGACTGGAAGATTATGCCCGTTTTTTAAACATGATCATTCACAACGGAGTTTATCAAGGCAAGCGCATCTTATCATTAAAAGCTATACAGGAGATGCAGGCCGACCAGGTTGGGAATGCTAAAATGACCGACCCTTATGTTGAGAACACCCGGGCCAGTGAGCGAAAGGATATTTATGGACTTGGTGAATGGCGGGAGGAGGTTGATGCCAAAGGTAACGCCACACTGATCAGCAGCCCGAGTTGGGCGGGGGCTTATCCCTGGATCGATAAAAAGAACCATGTTTATGGATTTATGCTTGCCCGCGTAGCTGAAATGAAAAATGGCTTTAATTCGTTTTTAGGCAGCCCCGTATTGCCGCTGTTGGTGAGGGATGTGCTTGCCCAGGCGAGCGTGAGCAATGTAAAACACGGTTATATTACGACAACTGATGGTGCTAAACTCTACTATGAAGAAACAGGAAAAGGCGAGCCGCTTATCCTGATCCATGGCCACTCATTTGATCGTACGGAATGGGACTCGCAGTTTTTTGCGCTTGCAAAAAAATACCGGGTAATCCGGTATGATTTGCGGGGATATGGTTGGTCGTCAATGCCGGCTGAAAATCAGAAAGCCCTGCATGCCGATGACCTGAGAGCTTTAATGGATCAGCTGCATATTGCAAAAGCGCACATCGTAGGCCTGTCTTTAGGAGGATTTATCGTTACAGATTTTTTAGCACTTTACCCCGGTCGCTTACTTTCTGCAACAGCAGCCAGTGGTGATTTCTTTGACGTGCCCGGACCCAATCATCCTTGGACTGCAGAAGAGGTCGAAACACAACATAAAAAGATCAAAGCATGGCAGGCAAAAGGAGTACAGGCCGGTAAACAAGAATGGTTTAACAAGCTGACCAAACGCAACGGTAAAATTATCGAAAATTTGAGGCTGCCTGTCTGGAACATGATCTATAAATGGGATGCCTGGCAGCCTCAGCATCCTGAGCCCCGCTTTTTGCTGGGTAACGAAGCTGAAGCCCGGTTAAGGGCACAAAAAATAACCGTTCCGGTAATGGTACTCACCGGTGATGTTGATGCGAACGTTCCCGATAGATTATTGAAAGTGTTGCCGTCGGCTAAGCAGATGATCATTCCTCACGCGGGACATGTCAGTAACCTTGAAAACCCGGATGGGTTCAATGAAAAACTGCTGGCTTTTTTGAATACGATAAAATAAAGAAAATGAAGAGAATTAAGAGGTTCCTGTGGATTGGATTGTTGGTGCTGCCTTTGGAGGGATCTGCTCAATATGCTGGCCAGCATCAGTCTGAAATAAAAGTTGAACCCAAGATCGATGTTAAAGCATACAGCTTTGACCTGCAGGATGTGAAACTGCTTGATAGCCGCTTTAAGAATAATATGGACCGTGAAGGCGAATGGATGCTATCCTTACCGGTTAACCGTTTGCTGCATAGTTTTAGGGTAAATGCCGGGATGCTGACAGACGATAAAGCAAGTAAAACCAAAATGCCTGCTCCGCTTGGCGGCTGGGAAGCTTTGGATATGGAACTAAGGGGGCACAGCATAGGCCACCTTTTATCAGGGCTTTCTTTTCAATATGCTGCCACCGGTAATATAGTTTTTAAGAAAAAGATAGACAGCCTGGTTGCAGGGCTTGCGGAGGTGCAGGCTACCCTGAATGAAGATGGCTATTTAAGCGCTTTCCCGCAAAATTATATCGACAGAAACATTAAAGGAAAAAGCGTTTGGGCGCCCTGGTACACCCTGCATAAAATAACTGCCGGTTTAATTGATGCCTATTGGTACTCGGGCAATACGCAAGCATTTGATGTGGTCAGTAAAATGGCATCATGGGCATACAAAAAAATAACACCGCTGAGCCAGGACCAACTGGCGTTAATGCTCAGAAACGAGTTTGGCGGTATGAACGAAGCTTGGTATAATCTGTATTCCATAACAGGTAATCCGGAGCATAAAAAACTTGGCGACCTGTTTTATCATCATGCCGTGCTTGACCCCTTAGCCGCCGGGGAAGATAAGCTTAACAAGATGCACGCCAATACCGTTATTCCCAAAATCACGGGTGAGGCCCGTGCTTATGAATTAACAGGAGATGCAAGGGACAAAGCCATCGTAAGTAATTTCTGGGACAATGTGATCCATAATCAAACCTATGTAATCGGCAGTAACAGCGATAAGGAACACTTTATCGAACCAGGGAAAATATCAAAATTTATAACCGGCTATACCGGCGAAACCTGCAATACCTACAATATGCTTAAGGTAACGCGCCACCTGTTTACCTGGGATGCCGACGTGAAATATGCCGACTATTATGAGCGGGCTTTATACAATCATATTTTGGGGCAGCAGGATCCCAAAACCGGTATGGTATGTTATTTTACGCCGTTAAAAGCCGGGGCCTTCCGGCTGTACAGTACCCGCGATAGTTCGTTTTGGTGTTGTGTAGGCTCGGGGTTTGAAAGTCAGTCAAAATACGGCGAAGCAATCTATTATCATAGCGATCAGGGCGTTTACGTAAACCTGTTCATTCCTTCTATATTGACCTGGAAAGCGAAAGGTTTGAAGTTAAGGCAGGTTACTGCTTACCCCGAAGAGGCGACCACACGACTCATCATCGATTCTGCAAATGCAGAAAGCTTATCGCTTTACATCCGTTACCCTGAATGGGCCCGCAACGGAGCAGTGATAAAAATAAATGGTAAAAACATCAAAGTTAACCAGTCACCTGGAAGCTATATCGCTCTGAACCGTAAATGGAAAACTGGTGACAAGGTAGAAATAACCTACCCGATGACCTTGCACCTGGAACCAACCCCGGATAATCCTAAAATAGCTGCTGTTATGTATGGGCCGATAGTGCTGGCAGGTGAAATGGGTACCGAAACAATGCCGGCGCACGCACCTTATCATGACGCCACCGATCCCTACCAGTATTATGATTATAACTATAACATCCCGGCAAATCTTATTCATGGATTGAAGATCCATAATGAGAATATTGCCGGGACAATAACACCGGTTAAAGGAGAACTATTAACTTTTAAAACCACCAGCACAACCAATGGAACGCAGGTTACACTCGGGCCTTACTATAACCTGCACCGCCAGCGCTATGTGGTTTATTGGGATTTAAATTGATAAGAATAGGCGGCTAAGCATGGACATAAATGACTATGAAATTGAAAAATAATAAGATGATAAAGAAGCATTGGGAAAGGCAAAACGTGAAGACCGGCCTTGTGTTATGTGGTTTGTTGCTATGGTTAATTACAATTACATCTGTGAAGGCACAACAGATGGATATCTCAAGTGTAAATGTAAAAGGCCATCCCCGCCTGCTTGCTGATGAAAGCACAGGCAGGGATAAGCTTAACGCACTTATAAAAAATGAAGGCTGGGCAACGACAACCTTTAACCAGATCTGGGCAGACGCAGATGCAAATGTTTCCCGTTATCAAACAGACAGCACATGGATGTCGTCGCGGTTGCAGATGTACTGGAAACAGCATTATACGGATGTTTTTATTAAAAATGGAATCTATGCTTATGCAACCGGTCATGCACTGGTGCCTACCGTAAGGTTTACCGGGACGCGGGACGCTGCCACCCAATATATACGCCCGAAGCTGGAAGACATCAAGCCTCACATGGATGAATACGGTAAATTGTACCTGCAAAACGGAACTGTGCCCGGCAAGCCATGGGAGTGGGTTGAGCAGTCAAAAACCGGGCGGATCATCGAGTCCATCAATATCGAGATCATTGAAAAGGCCCGGAACGCGGCAATGCTTTACTGGCTTACCGGCGATGAAAAGTATGCTGCCTTTGCCTATTCTATCCTGGATCCCTATATCACAGGGATGGGATACCGGAACGAGCCCGTTGATCTCAATCATGGTCATGATCAAACGCTGGTAGGTTTATCTGCTTTTGAAGTGATCCATGAAGATGTGCTGGAACCTTTAACCGCCGGGTACGATTTTCTTTTCCCCTATATCAAAAAACATCACCCTGAAAAATTACCTGTATATGCTGTTACATTTAAAAAATGGGCAGATCTTATTATCAAAAATGGGGTGCCTTTTAATAACTGGGATTTAATAGAAGCCAAGTTTGTAGCAGATATCGCTATCATCCTCGAAAATGATAATCAGTATGCAGATAAAAGAGGTTGTCAGTATTATCTCGACCAGATCCTGAATAAAACCTCTACCCGCCAATGGAGTTTGACCACACTGCTCAAAGGCTATGACCCGGTAATGGCTATCTGGGGCGAGTGTCCCGGCTATTCCCAAAATGTAATTGCCGATTTTACCGGGTTTGTAAACCTGTTTGACCGTACGCTGCATACCGATCTCCTCAAACAAATTCCTGTATTGCCCAAAGCAGTGCTGGCTTATGCACAATACCTGTATCCCAATGGTTACATAGTTGGTTTCGGTGATACCCATTACGGTAAGCTCCGTACTGACGCCATCTCCGACCTCATCCGTAATGCCCGTGTGAATAACAAAGCTGGACAGGAGGCCATTTACAGCCGGATGTTAAAGACCATGAATGCTATAGCACAGAAGGAAAGCTCCGAAACAGCCATGCGCCCAATGGGTTTCAATGCGCTGTTTGGCAATCCTCCTATTACTATTCCTGATACAGTTAAAGAAGGATTGCCGGGTGATTACCTTACGGCAACGTTTTGGTCGCCCAATGTAAGCTGGATGGTACAGCGTAACGGCCTGGATGTAAACACAGGGCTAATGATTTCACAAGCTGGTTCCAGCGGCAATCACATGCATGCCAACGGCATTGCTATGGAGCTTTATGGCAGGGGGATAGTACTTGCACCTGAAGGCGGTATTGGTGGAAGCTACTTTCAAACCGATTATGCCGAATATTACTCACAGTTTCCGGCGCATAATACCGTAGTGGTTGATGGCATTTCATCTTATCCGGCTATGAAAAGTAACCACCCCTTAAAACTCAACGCCTGTTATCCTCAATCGGCACAAAAAGCCGGTTATTTTAAAGGCATCACATTTTCGGACGTTTCTTTCCTTGAGCCCGAAACCAATGCCGATCAAAACAGGCTGATGAGTATTATCCGCACCGGTGATTCAACCGGGTATTATGTAGATATTTTCAGGTCGAGGCGTAAAGATGGCAAGGACAAAACACATGATTATATCTACCATAACCTTGGGCAGCAGGTAACTTTATCGGATAACAACAATAAACCGTTCAATATCCGGCCAACCGAGAAACTTACATTCGCCAATACAGAACTGGTAGGCTACGATTATTTCTACGATAAAAAATCGATCCAAACCGATCATGATTTTAAAGCCCGCTTCAACTTAGGTATCCCCGGCAGGGACAGCATATTCATGAATATGTGGATGAAGGGTTATGCCGACAGGGAAGTATTCAGTGTAAAGGCGCCGCCATCAAAGGCCTGGCGCAAAAATGAAATGATCCCGGATAGCATCGCCAACATGCCTTTACCTACGGTTGTTGTCCGTCAAACAGGCGAGGCATGGAGCAGGCCTTTTGCAGCTATCTATGAGCCATCAGGGGCTGCAAATAACGGAACTGCTATTAAAAGCATCAGTTCTTTTGGTAATGAACCAGGCTTTACAGGGTTAATAGTCAATAATAAATCCGGGCAAAACGATTACATATTTGCACACGCCGAAACTCAGCAGGTTGGTTTTCAGGACATGCAGTTTAAAGGATTATACGGTGTGATCAGCATTACCGGGAATAAACTGGTTCGGCTGTTTTTAGGTAAGGGGGTAAGTATAACCCGAAGTGGTTACAGCTTAACATCATCGCAGCTGGTATCTGCCGCATTGTGGCTGGAGCAAGGCAAGCTGCATTTTACTGCCGATCACCCGGTGAAGCTTTATTTGCCAGCCGGCATATTGCCTGCTCACCATACTATCACACTCAATAATGTGACGATAAAAGGCGAGCTGGTAAATCAGGGCGGCAATAAACAATGGTGTTTTAGTATGCCCGCAAGCACCGATGCTGAAATTGTATTGAATTAGAATTATGAGAAGGTATTGTCATTATTTTATTTTTTTAAGTGCGCTGATGTTGGCGGTTCTGCCGGTAGCACAAGCCGCTGTTTGGCAATGGTCGGTGCCGGTTAAGCCTGCTGGTACTAACAGGGACCCGTCAAGGGCATTTTTATGGATATCGCCAAATTGTAAACAGGTGAAGGCCGTCATATTCGCCCAAAACAATATGGAGGAGCAATTCATATTGGAAGATCCGGAATTTAGAATTGAAATGGGTAAACTGGGTGTTGCGGAGATCTGGGTTAGCCCCGCTTTTAACCTTAAGTTTTTATTTAACGAAGGCGCCGGAGATCAGTTTAACGCGTTGGTTAATGAGCTTGCCGATATTTCAGGTTACGGCGAATTAAAAACAACACCGGTAATACCCATGGGGCATTCGGCAGCTGCAAGTGCACCTTACTATTTCGGTGCGTTGAACCCCTCGCGTACGCTGGCTTGCATCTCGGTAAGCGGTCAATGGCCATATGTGCGAAATGTTTTTGCACCCGATATCTGGAGCAAAGATCAAAGCCTGGATTACATCCCTTGCCTGGAAACGATGGGCGAATACGAAGCTGCTAATACCTGGAGCGATGAGGGATTAAAGGAAAGGCAGGACCATCCGCTGTTGCCGTTGAGTATGCTATCCAACCCGGCCCAGGGGCATTTTGCTGCCACGCCGGAAAAAATCGGCTACCTTGCCTTCTACATTAAAAAAACCATGCAGTACCGCTTACCAAAAAATGCACCTCCGGGTTCTGCACCGAAATTGATTGATATCGACCCCACAAAAACCGGCTGGCTGGTTGATAAATGGCGCTATAATGAACTGCCCGCCGCAGATGCTGCACCGGTAGGCAGGTATAAGGGCGATGTTTCAGAAGCCTTTTGGTATTTTGATGAAGAAACAGCCCGGGCAACAACAGTTTACCAGGCGAAACATCGTAATCAAAAACCACAGTTAATAGGTTATGTACAGCATGGCCAAATGGTTGAACAGCGCAATACGCATCAGCAGGTAAACCTGAAATTTGAACCTGAGGCCGATGGGGTTACTTTTAAACTCCATGCTGCTTTTTATGATACTGTGCCCGGAGGCAGTCCCCGCTTACCTGTTTGGGCTGGCATGCCGGTTGGTTCTGCTATAGGGCATGCTGCCGGAAATATTCCTATAGCTATTAACCGGATTACAGGCCCGGTTATTAAGTTAAATGATTCCACTTTCAGGTTAAGTCCGCAGGCCGGTTATTGGGAAAATCCGCATAGTTATGAGCTCTGGTTTGCCGCAACGCATCCGGGAGATGCTGGTTATAAACCCGCCGTACAGCAATCATTGATGGTTGTGCCGCCGCGTAACACAATAGGGAAGGAGCAGTATATTACATTCTCCCCAATCCCTAATCAAAAGCAATACGCGAAAGGAATAAAATTGGAAGCCAGCTCGGACGCAAAAGTACCTGTAGGGTTTTATGTATTGGAAGGTCCTGCCGAATTATCAGGAGGCAAACTAAATATTGCAGCTATTCCGCTGCGCAGCAGGTTTCCGGTAAAAGTTACAGTAGTGGCCTGGCAATATGGCAATAGCCATGAGCCGAAACTGCAAACTGCGGTGCCCGTAGAACAATCTTTTTTTATTGAAAAATAATTGAAACACTTAAAATATTAAACCATGGTTATGCTTCTTCTAACAAACTCAATATGTATTACTTAAACCCCAAGCTGATGAAATAAATTAAAAACACTTTAAACCTAATAATTGATCCGGGGATGGATCAATTATGCTCATGCCCGGTATAAAATTCTCTCATTATACCCGGAAACTGATCGCCAATTATCAGTTAAAATCAATACTTAATAAAAATGTTTGACGGTGCTAAATCAGCGCGACAGGTGAGCTATTGCCTGAAGCAAAGGAAATGCTACTGAAAAATTGGTGCTTGTTAAATCGTACTAATTACATTTTACCAATTAAATTTTAGAAAAATTATGAGAAAAACTTTGTTTTATGTGAGTATCATTATGCTTGCAATGTTCACCGGCTGCTCTAAAGAAAAAAAAGGCCTGGCAGCTACAAAGGCCACCAACCAATCAAATGGCAACTTAAAAACCTCGACGATTGATTTCATACATCCCGGAACTGTACTGACCAAGCCGCAAATGCAGTATGCCTATGCCCAGGCAATGGCTAATGTGGAGCCCTACAAAACAACTTTTGCTAATTTTCAAAGCAATTATGCTACATTTTTATCCAGCAGTTATGCACCACATGCACATGCCCAGGTAGGCCGTAATTTATACAAAAGCGATTACGAAAATGATGCAATGGCTATGTTTGTAAACGGCGTTATGTGGAATATGACTGGCCAAAGCAGTTATGCCGACAAGGTTATTCAATTGCTTGATGCATGGGCCTCAACCTGTACCTCCATCCAATATCCCGACAACGACTGGCAGTTGTGTAATGGCTATGGGTTGCATTTTATGATTTATGGGGCAGATATGGTTTACAACTATTCGGGCCTTACCTCAACAAAAAAAACCAATTATAAAAATCTCTTCAAGATCTTTTATAATTACTATGCCGCCTACGCTGCAACTTATAGTAAAACAAGTCCGTTTGTTGTGGCCGGCTGGCCGTCATGGGGATCCAGTGCGGGTAAATTTATGATGGCATATGGTATTTTTTGCGAAAGCCAGACGGCCTATAACCTATCGCTTGAATACTTTAACAGGACTGCTGCCAATGGCGCCGACAATGGTACAAATGTAACTGCATTTTTATCTACAGGTCAGCCTGTTGAGGGCGGCCGTGACCAATACTATACGCAATTGTGTTTGGCCAGTTTCCTGGAGTGGGCTCAAATGGCCTATAATCAGGGCGACAAATCGCTTTATGACGCGCGCAGCGGGGTGATTGGTAAGGCGATGGAATATACGGCTAAATATAATCTTGGAAATAGCGCGACCTGGGATTCCGTAACCCCCGCAACACCAATCTGGCAGGTTACTCCTCCTATTGCTGCTATTTCAACGTCTAACCGTGGTAATTACCGGCCTATCTGGTACATGGCTTATAATTACTATCACCGTTACCGGGGTTTGAGTATGCCCTATACCGAGCAGGTGATGTCAAGCCATGTAAACGAAGGCGCTACAGCTACCATTACCGATGAAGTTGGATGGGGGAGTTTATTTTATTGTAATACCTCTCAAACTGTTGTTGCTCCGTCATACACGTGGTCGGGCATTTATTAAGTTCTTATTTTTAAACGCCGGGGCTAAGATTTGGCCCCGGTGTTACTTCTACTTCATTCTGCATTTAACATCTTTAAGAAAGCTATCGAATTTCCGTAAAGCATACTTGAAATAGTTACTACAAAGTTTTATGTTATAGTTATAGGTTTATTTCAGAAATTATCCGGCATTTTGAGCACATGGTTTACCTTGGCGACGATTTTTTCTGAAAAGCCGCCGCAGGTTACGCCGCCGGAAATTTTGTCGGGTGCATTAAATACTATTGTCCAGCCATTCTCGCAAAATTGCTCTTCGCCCTTATGACATTGATTACAGTGACCACAACTGTCTGCGATGCAGCCGATCGCGGCCAGATCGCCCACCTTAAACCTGGTGACCTCACTACCCACCTGCGTAACGCGGCCAACGATTTCGTGACCAGGAACAACGGAATAAGTAGTACCTCCCCAATCATTTTTTATCGCGTGCAGATTAGAGTGGCAGATACCACAATAAAGGATGTCGATCTCAACATCGGCGGGCATCACATTTCTGCGCCGGATCTCTATATTATGGATCGGCGCATCTGCCGCTTCAGTACCATATGCTTTTTACTGTTGTTTCCATTGTTTGCTATTTTGAATATTCGCTGTCGGTTACTTTTTCCATCCAGGTTACTACCTCGCCATTAACGTCTTCCTGAACGGCAATATGGCTCATGGCCTTATCCGGCGAAGCGCCATGCCAGTGCTTTTCATTTGGTTCAAACCACACTATATCGCCGGGCCTGATCTCTTCGACAGGGCCACCTTCACGCTGTACCCATCCCAAACCGGAAATGACAATGAGCGTTTGACCTGCCGGATGGGTATGCCAGGCCGTTCTGGCACCCGGCTCAAATGTGACCAATGCCCCGGCACCCTTGGTGGCTGCTTTCTTTTGAAATAAAGGGTCTATGCGCACGGCACCGGTAAACCAGGCTTCCGGCCCTTTTGATGATGGTTGCGCCCCGTTTTTAATGATCTCCATGATATCGTTATTGTTTTAATTTAAGTATTTGTTAAAAAAAGCGGTTAATTTATCAAAAGGGATCAGATCGGTCTTATCATACAGATCGACATGCCCTGCGTTAGGAACAATGTATAATTCTTTTGGTTCTCCGGCCAGTTTGTAAGCCTCCTGGCTGAACTCCCGCGAGTGTGCGTTGCTGCCGGTAATAAATAACATGGGCCGCGGTGATATGGTTTCAATATCGTCGAACGGATAAAAGTTCATGAATTTGACGTTACTGGTCAATGTTGGATGTGTTGTGGTTGCCTTTGTTGCTCCTTTAGGCGTGTATTCGCCGCGCGGCGTGCGGTAAAAGGCATAAAATTCGCGTTGTATAGAATCAGTATGGGCATCCAGCTTAGCCACTGTGCCGCCGGTGTATTTTGTTGCACCACCTGTAAACTCCACATAACGCTGTTCTGCTGCATCTGCAATGATTTGCTTTCTTTGATCCGGGGTTAGCGAGTGACGTATAGCATTGCGGTTGGCAGCCCCCATATCATACATACTTACCGTGGCGATAGCTTTCATGCGCGGGTCGATCTTTGCTGCACTGATAACAAAGCTACCGCTGCCGCAAACCCCGATTATGCCAATCTTTTCCCGGTTCACAAATGGTTGGGTGCCCAAATAGTCAACTGCCGCACTGAAATCTTCTGCGTAAATATCAGGTGATACCGCGTTGCGCGGCTGCCCGTCGCTTTCGCCCCAGAAAGACAGGTCGATTGCCAGGGTAATAAACCCACGGTCGGCGAGGGTTGAGGCATAAACATCGGCACTTTGTTCCTTCACCGCACCCATAGGATGCCCAACAATAATGGCTGCATGTTGTTGGCCCCGGTCCAGGCTCCCGGGAATAAACAGATGCCCGGCTACTTTCATCTGAAACTGGTTGTAGAAAGTGACGGCATACAAAGTAACCTGGTTACTTACCTTAAAGGTTGTATACCCCTTTGATGATATTTCTTTCATTGTTACGGCTTTTTGGCTGTTTTTGATCTGTGCATCAGCGCGGCCCCAAAGCATCAGCAGGGCCGTTATGGCAATAAGTAGTTTTTGCATGTTTTTAAATAGTTTTGATAATTTTTGCGGGAATACCGCCTGCAATGGAGTTATCCGGAACATCCCTGCTAACCACTGCGCCCGCCGCAACAACCGCATTTTCGCCGATGGTTACGCCCGGCAGGATTGTGGCGCCAGCGCCGATCCATGCTTTGCGTTTGATTAAAATGGGCCTGCAGATCAGCCCCCGCCTGGCGGCAGGATCTAAGGGATGGTTTTCCGTTATCAGATTCACCTTCGGGCCGATCAGTACATCATCTTCCAGTGTAATACCTCCCATGTCCAGGAAGGAACAGGCATGATTGATAAAAACGTTTTTGCCCAGTTTAATGAAGCGCCCGAAGTTGGTATAAAAAGGCGCGAATACAGCAGTGCTTTTATCTAACGCTGTGCCGGTGATCTCGCCAAGCCTTTCCCTGATCTCGCCCACGCTGGTTGCCGCGTTGAGCAATGGCGATAATGCCAGTGTCCTGCTCACAACTTCATTCACCTTAAAAAAATCAGGATCAGTAAGCTCAACCAGTTCTCCGGACTTAAGTCTGTCGAAGATGTCGTTCATAACGCAAAGTTCGGGCAGATTGTGGCTTCGCTGTTTATGAGAATCAAACCAATAGTTAAGAGTTTCAAACTCCTGCGCCGCGCAGGGAAGTTGGATTGGTGCCCGTTATGCGTTTAAAATAGTTGTTGAAATAGCTGGGATACTCAAAGCCGAGGGCATAGGCAATGTCTGCAATGTTCCAGTTAGTATGCTGCAGGAGCGCTTTGGCCTCATGGATGATCCGTTCGGCAATATGCGTGGTTGTAGATTTACCTGTCGCCACTTTAACCATACGGTTCAGATAGTTCACATGTAAGGCAAGGTGCTGTGCGTAATCCTGTGCGGTTTTCAATCCAAGGGGTTTGTCAGGACTTTCAATGGGGAATTGCCGTTCCAGCAATTCAAAGAAAACCGCTGTTATTCTTGACGTTGCATTTTTATGCTGATCAAAATGCGCTGATGGTTGCAGCTTCATGGCTTCGTGCAGGATCAGGTTGATATAATTGCGGATCAGGTCATCCTTATAAGCATACTCACTTCGCTGCTCGTTGATCATTTTCTGAAATATCGTATTTAAAAATGCTCTTTGTTGCTCTGTGATCGTCAGTATGGGCGTGCCACCTATTTTAAAAAACGGCGATTGCTGCAGCATGTTGCTTCGTTCTGAGACGTTCAGAAACTCTTCCGAAAACAGACAGGTATAGCCTATATAAGTGGTGGAGATCGTTTCCCATGAATAAGGTATATGCGGATTACCAAAGAACAAAACTGTGCCTTCTGCTTCAAAACTCCGGTCGGCATAATGTATAACGCTTTTACCTGTGGTAAGGCATATCTTGTAAAAATCTTTTCTGCTATAGGTACGGGTTGCCGCACCATCTTCTTCTATCTGGAAGACGTTGAAGCCTTTGAGTTTGAGCTCCCTGTTGAATTCAGAGATTGAACGCGTCTGTGCGGTATCCATAATGCAAAGTTAAGTAATTCAAACCCGAAGACTGGTATAAGCAGCAGCCGTATTGCAAACTAGTTCGCTATGGGCCGCAAATATTCAGCGGCAACACGGTAATCGCCCTGTTGCCGCTTGTGATCACAAAGTCTTATTTGTTTGTTTGAGATAAGTCAATTTCCCGAAGCTGTATCGCCCCGCTTTGATTAATTCTTCAGCTCTCTTGCTTCTACGATAATGAAATAACCAATACGTTCTTTGATTAACCATTTTCCATTTTGGCACACATAGGTATCATTGTATTTGACGCTGTAGTCTGAAATAATATTCTTTCCTTCAGATTCCCTGATCATTTTGATTTGGGAAAAAGACACGCCCGTTGCAGTATCTCCGTCTATTTTTACGATATGCTGCCCATTCAGGGTGAAATAGGTTTTCACCAGTGCTGCGTGCCCGTTAAATTCTTTTTCCAGGTTTTCGGTACCGGAAACATTTGCTGCTAAAAAGTCTCCCATATAAGCTTTATAGATAGCATCCGGTGTAAGCAAGCCCATTTGTTCCTTAATCTTTTTTTCATCGCCTAAGTATGCATACGCATCTATGAGGCCTCTTAATTCTTCTTTGATCTTTAAAATTTCTGATGTCATGATTTTACGTTATTTAGTATTTGAAAATGTTTTATGAAGGTAAAAATAGACTACATTTGCTTACATTTTGTTAGCAGTTACCTAAAGGTTAGTAACTAATAATTAAGTAATTGAAATAATGAAGATTGAAAACAAGCAAAATCAACCGATAGACAATAAGGAGTTTACAGAAGAATGTGCTACCATACTAAGTGCTGTGAGTGATGCGTTGTACGCCATAGGAGGGAAATGGAAATTGATGATCATTATTGCTATGGCAAGAGGCAACAACAGATTCACAGAACTCCAGAGGCAGGTTAAGGGAATTTCTGCGAGGGTACTTTCCAGCGAGCTTAAAGAGCTGGAACTAAACGGATTTATCATAAAAAAGGTATCCGTCGGATATCCTGTAATGATTGAGTATGAATTATTGCCCTATAGCCACACGCTTGAAGAGGTTGTTGGCGCATTAACGAAATGGGGTATACAGCACCGGCAGAAAATAAAAGACGACCTTAGAAGTTAAACCCAGTAACCCGAACCGCTTCGAAGTGACTTTGACCTTCCTGCTGGCCCGCCAACCAGTAAAATCGTTAAACTGCCCCGTATTTGTATTGCCTGTAGGGATGGTAAAACTCTTGACTATATATTAAAATTATCTCATTATTTAAGGGTTAATTGGGTTCCTGACGAAATATAAAGAAACAGGTATGCAAATGATGTTGGGAATAGCTATTTGTTTGATGCTGGAGTAAATATGTTGAATGTTGCAGTCTCCCGTGCAAAAGACTCATTATTAACTATCGCTAAATTATAAGCGTAAAAATTCGGAGGATGAAAGTGAATGATTGCTGTAATTTTTCCTTTTTAAGGTGAAGAAATTAGTGTGGGGTGTTTTTTGAACACTAACTTCAGGATGACCATTAAATAAATCAAATCACAGTTGTGATTTGCGTTCATTCCGGTTTTGCCAGTTTTTCAATGATTTGTTTTAGAAGCCATTACCGGAACTGGTCTTTAAGCCATATCAATATTAGCCTGGGCTTTCGGAAAGTTATGGGGATACTTCGGAATCGGTGAAGGACTTTTGCCCAATGAACAAGAAAGTTAAAAATGATCCAATCGGCCTGCTGTTCTAACTGGCATTGGACAAAAAACTGGCCTCAGATCTCAGCAAATATCACAAGAACAACCTGCGTTACTCTTTTAATTATTTCATGGAATTTCTTGATGAGGCCGAACGTGAAATGTCGATCCGGAATTTAACCACCTCCGGGATCGAAGAGTTCCTGCAACTTCTCGGCTCACACACCACGTATTATATGAACAGGCGTCGTGATTTGAACATACTTTTTAACCTTGCTTCGAGGATGGTCGACGAGGATCTGCCGGCCGCCAAAAGAACAGAATCCCGGAGGGTGAAGGCCACGCTACATTTGGCGTACGAAAAGGGTAATTGGAGTATTGTTACGTAAGTGATTTATTTTCAGTGATTTTTATCCTGATTAAATAATGTTTGGCGGAGAATTAGTGATTTGATTTAACCCAGTTTTTCGTCGCCTAATTGATATTTCTAATGGTTCGCAATTCCATACTTCCCGAAGTTAATGCGCTTTCTTGATTTTGCATGTAAATGCCTGAATCTGCCCGATACGTTTTGATAACAGTAATAATATGTTTGCCTTGACAGTAGTCTCTGAATTATCTGGCATTAGTTGCAAATGATGCCCATGAATTTGGGATGATGTTAACCAATTATAATGATGGCGCTTTTTCGGGGAGCGGATTTTTTATCCGGCTAAACTCGTGATCGTCCGGCGTGCATGCAGCCGGGATATGGGTTGGCGGTTTAGTAAATCACCTTAATGGGCTTCTAAAGATTTAGCGTCACCAGGCACGAAACCAATTTGACAATTAACAATCAATTATGAAATTATTTTTACTTCAATGGAAGTATAAGCATAAAGCATTAAGCCTTTGCGCTATACCTGCAATTGTAAGCTGTATCACCCTTAGCAGTACAGCAGCTTGTGCAAATGCATATTCCGCAGTTAATAGCGGCACATTTCACCTTGTTCCGGACAATGTTATCACGGGTGCCGTTACCAGCAAAGGACAGCCGATGCCTGGTGTAACGGTGGCCGTTAAAGGGCAAAAAGGCGGAACAATTACCGATGCTAACGGGCGTTTTACCATCAAGGCTGGTGATAATGCCATCCTGGTATTCAGCATGGTAGGCTTTGTGAAACAGGAAGTTCCTGTTGGTACAAAGACCAGTATCTCTGTTGAACTTGTTGAAGAATCAACCTCACTCAATGAAGTCGTGGTTGTTGGCTACGGCACTCAAACCCGTAAAGACCTGACATCGTCTGTATCCTCTATCAAAGGGGAGGACATTGCCAGGGTGCCGGTAACCAATCTTGACGCCGCTGTGCAGGGAAAAGTTGCAGGTGTGCAGGTGGTTCAAAACTCGGGCGCACCAGGCGATGAAACCTATATCCGTATCCGTGGTAATGGCTCTTTATTTGGTGAAAACAGGCCTTTGTACGTAATTGATGGTGTTCCGATGAACAATATTCCTGCGGGTGTATCGCCGCTTGGCGGAGACGGGCAACGGATCACGGCTACCAATGACATTAACCCCAATGACGTTGAATCTATCGAGGTGTTGAAAGATGCTGCGGCAACTGCTATCTATGGCTCTCGTGCTGCGGCCGGTGTGATCCTGATAACAACCAAGAAAGGCAAGAGCGGACGGGCCCGCTTTAATTTTAATGCCTATACAGGTGTTGCAACCGTAACAAAAAGGCTTCCCCTGCTAAACGGCGATCAGTATGTTGACCTGATAACCGAAGAACGCGCCAATGCTAACCTGCCTGTTGACCCTGCAATTGTTAAAACCGGCATCAATACCAACTGGCAGGATGCAATTTTCAGGAACGCGCCTATTTCTGAGTACAATTTATCTGTATCGGGCGGGGATAAAAACATTACCCATTATTTATCATTCGGTTACCTGGATCAAACAGGTACAGTTGTAGGGCAGCAGCATTTTAAGCGTTTTAACGGACGCGTAAACCTGGAGTATAAAGCTACTGATAACCTGAAAATAGGCATCAGCGTTAACGGCATGCACTCCCTGAACAATCGTATCGACAATAGTTTCTCCGGGCAATCGGTACTTGCCAATGCGTTGATATATAATCCAAATTATCCAATTTACAACGCCGATGGGAGCTATTACTATGACGTTAACCGCAGGGCTACCAACCCGGTAATGCTGGCCAATAACCTCCGTTTTGTATCCATTGTTGATCGTTATGTAGGCAATGTCTTTGGCGAATATGCTATTCTGCCCAACCTGAAGTTCCGCACAAGTTTCGGTATGGATAACCAGGGCATCCAGGATGATCGTTATCAATCCACAGAGATCAACAACAGGAGTGCAGCTACCGGTGCGGCCGACTTTTTTACGCAGATGCTTTGGTTGAATGAGAACACCCTAACCTATACAGCTAATTTGCCCAAAGGGCATTCACTTTCGGGAGTGATAGGCGAAAGTACCCAGGTAACCAGTATCCGCCGCATCGGCGCGGCAGGGAATACCAGCGCTACAGATCTGATCGAGGCGATAACCGGTTTTACCAATCGTACCGAAGCAAGCGATTATCGCTCAAAATCTGGCTTGCTTTCTTACTTCGGTCGTGTCAATTATAATTACCAGGACAGGTACCTTGTACAGGTAGCTGCCCGTATTGATGGGTCTTCGCGCTTTGGTAACAACCAGAAGTATGGATTTTTCCCGACAATCTCCGGCGGCTGGCGCATTAGCAACGAGTCGTTCATGAAGAATCAGCATTTTATCGATGATCTGAAACTGCGTGCAAGTATCGGCGTTTCGGGGAGCCAGGAAGGTTTAGGAAATGATTTTCCATCATTGGCTACTTACGCTACCGCCATTAATTATGGCACAGAGCCGGGTATTGCTGCTTCAACCTTATCAAATAAAGATTTAAGCTGGGAAGCAACCACACAAACCAACCTCGGGATTGACCTTTCTCTTTTCAATAGCCGCGTCAATATCACTGTTGATGCCTATCTGAAACAAACCAACCGTTTGATCTTCAAGCTCGATCTGCCTTATACATCTGGTTTCGCCCGGACGAATGGTGCTAACATAGGCAAACTGCAAAACAAGGGTATTGATATCAACGTGAGTACCGATAATATCAGGGGTAAATTTCGGTGGAGCACTAACTATAACATGTCTTTTAACCGGAATAAGATCACCGAGCTTCCTCAATTGGTTGTAGGCGATCCCAGCAGCTCCGATTTTACAGAAAGTTTGCCCGGCCTTTATGGCACAACGCTTCCAACCAGTATCTATCGTGTAGGCGAAGCTGTCGGGTCGTTTTTTGGCTACAAGAGTTTGGGTGTAGATCCTGCTACCGGAAATATGATCTACCAGGATACCAACGGCGATGGAAAGATCAATGCTGCCGACAGGGTTATCATCGGGAATGCGCTGCCAAAATTCACGGGCGGCTTTACCAATACATTCAGTTATAAGGGATTTGACCTCAGTGTTTTCCTTTATTTCTCATACGGTAACCAGGTATATAACCAAACCCGGGCAATCTTGGAGCGTATGGTTGGATACAACAATGGCAGTACCACCGTTTTGGGACGATGGACACCTTCTAATACCAATACCAACGTGCCTAAAGCAATCTTTAATGACCCGGTTGTTACCAATAGCCTCACCAACGGCGAAATGTCTTCGCGCTGGGTAGAAAACGGCTCGTTTCTCAGGCTGAAAAACATTACGCTGAATTATAATCTCCCTTCAACCTTTTTAAAAAGAATGCGGATCCAGTCGGCAAAAGTATTTGTGAGCGGGCAAAACCTTGCGTTGTGGACAAAATACTCAGGTTATGACCCGGAAGCGCAAAATCAGTCGGTTAAAAATTCACAGCTGGGTATCGATTACGCTGTTCAGCCGCAACCACGTACCATAAGCGCAGGCATCAATGTTAGTTTTTAATTCAACAATCATGAAAAAGTTTTTAATAACGCTCCTAATACCCGTATTGCTGTTTAATTCATGTACCAAGGTACTTGACCAGGTTCCGCAGGATAAAATCACCGAAGAGAATTTTTATAAAACGCCGGCAGATGCGGAGGCCGCCGCCACAGGGATTTATGATGCTGTTCAGGCATTATCTACCCAATATCCAGTGGCTTTTGATGCTGCCTCAGATCTGGCCAGTGCTTTACTTATCAATTATAGCCCTTTTTCGCAGCATGGCATCACGGTAGATAACGCCATAGTTGCTTCTTACTGGCAAAATAACTACACAGGCATTGGCAGATGTAATGATGTACTGAAAAATGTACCGAACATTGACGGTAGCTTATTCGCCACCGGGCAAAAAGAAAGGATTTTGGCCGAGGCATATTTTACAAGGGCTTATTTTTATTTTAACCTGGTGAAAGCCTATGGAGGCGTACCCCTCGTAACTACGCCTTATGATTCGTTCAATGCCGATTTCACCATTGCCCGTTCTACGTCTGACCAGGTATTCGCCCAGATCGTGACCGATCTGAAAAATGCCGAAACCAATCTTCCCTTAAGTTACCCTTCCAATATTGATACGCGTGGCAGGGCTACCCAGGGTGGAGCAAAAGCCTTACTGGCCAAAGTATACTTAAGCATGAAGGACTACAATAATGCTGCCGCGAAAGCATTGGAGGTGATGAATAACACTACCTACAGCCTTGTTTCGGGCGCTACTGCTTACTCGGCCATGTTTTCAGCTTCATCCAAAAACAGCAACGAATCTATTTTTGAAATCCAGTATGTAAGCTCATCGTCTGAAAGTAATGGTTTATTCAGTTTGTATGTACCTACGCCGGCCCCTTCAGGTATCCAGGGCGGCAGCTACCAGATAGTACCTACAGATAAAATCATCAACGCTTTTGAAACCGGTGATATCAGGAAAAACGTGTCGGTGAGCAATAGCCCGGCCACACCGCCCGTGCCGTATGTTGGGAAATACTTAAGGCTTACCAATGGTACCGACCCCAATATCATAGCAATCAGACTTGCCGATATCATCCTGGTCCGTGCAGAGGCGCTTAACAACCTTGGGCAGGTTGCCGAGGCAACAGAAGCGCTTAACATGATCAGGAGGAGGGCATTTGGGTTGCCGGTAACAACGGCCTCTGTCCGGGATTTTCCCAGTGCAAATGATGTAACTAACGGCTATAATCTTACACAGGCAATTGAGAACGAGCGGATGAAGGAGCTGTGCTTTGAAGGACAACGTTTTTATGACCTTGTAAGAACGGGCCGCGCTACTGCGGTACTTGGAATCTCTGCTAACCAAATGCTTTGGCCCATACCACTGCGTGAAGTTGGCCGTAACCCTAAGCTACAACAAAACCCTGGTTATTAATTTCAACAATGAGATCTATGAAAAAGAAAGTAATTTATGTGCTGCTGGCCTGTTTTGCCGCATTTGGTACCAGTTGTAAAAAGCAAATTATAGCCGGTGATGGTCATTCAAAACCGGCCTTAACCACAGGTAATCAAAACCTGCCCGCCTCAGTAAACGATTATACCGTAACCTGGTTCGGGAACAATTTTGCAGATGTTGACAATCACGTAGGTAATGCGGCCCGGTCAATGTGGGTTTCGCCAGATGGTATAGTTTATACAGCATCGGGCTGGGATGAAAAGAGCAGGAACATTGGTATATACCAAAATGGTGCTACCATCGGGGCAATGGGCGGTACTAAAGATTCGCAGGGAAGCGCTATTAGCGGCGATTCAACGTCTATTTATACAGCCCAGGAAGCCCCGAATGCAGGCTACATCGGCCGCTATGGCCGAAGCACTAAAACGCGAAACCTGCTGTTTAAAGCAAGTAACGGAACAGGTGACGCTATTCGCGGGATAGTGGTAAACGGCAGCGAGATTTTTGTAAGCGATTTTGCCGGAAACAGGATTGGCGTATATAGTAATGCAGGCGTTTTGCTCAGAGAGTGGACGGTTACTGAGCCGGGAGCTTTAGCGATGGACAGCCAATCCAACCTGTGGGTTGCCCAGATGAGCACAGGACAGGTAAAAAGTTACAGTACTACAGGTGTTGCCGGTGCGGTAATTGATATGGGAACCAACAGCCGGCCTTCCGCACTTTATTGCGATAATACAGCAGGGTTACTTTATATCGGTGACCAGGGACCTGATCAAAATATCAAAATTTATTCAAACCTGTCGGCAACTCCGCAATTGCAATCTACTTTTGGTGTTACCGGTGGCTACCTGGAATCAACAACCGGTATCCGCGGGCAAACCGGGGATAAGCGGTTTACCAGGGTAGTAGGGATAGGAAAGGACAATACCGGGAAGCTGTATGTGCTCAATAACCCGTGGGGGGGATCATGGGATTTAGGGCGCAACGGTGCTACCGATATTCATTGTTACAGCACATCCGGAACATTATTATGGGTACTACAAGCGCTCAATTTTGAAGGCAATGCCGGAGCGGATGCCGGGACAGATGGCGCTGATTTTTACAGCGGAAACATTTTTTATACCTATAGTGGTACCGGAGGGGGAAGGTTTAAAGGCAATACCATAGACCCATTCCGTTACCCGGCCGACCCTCGTATTAACCTCGGTGATCCATCAAGAGGCCTGCATTTCGGACATTTCGCCAATGTTGGCGGAAAAAGGATCCTGATAGCATGCGGTCAAAACCCTGATACCTTCTACAGCTTTTATTTTAACAGGAATACCGACGGGTATATCGGTATCCCGGGCGATTTTTTTACCAAGGTAAGGAATGGCTTCGCCTTAGATTCGCTGGGAGGTGTCTGGATCTCACAGGATAAAACCAACGCTATTCAATATTATGAGCTTACGGGCTTTGCCGGCAGCGGAAAGCCAATCTGGGCTTCGCCTGTGAGTACAGCTGTGCCCACAACGATAGCTCCCCTCAACCGCCTGGCCTATGTACCCAATGGCGACCGGATGATACTGGCCGGAGGAAGCGCCGACTGGACGCTGATTGGTAACCGGATAGAAGTTTATAACGGATGGAAGGCAGGCAACCGTACGCCAAATACCGTAATTACGCTTACCAGGGGCCAGGCCAAATCGTTAACAGCTTCTGGTAATTATGTATTTGTGGGCTATTACGCAGTACCTAATATTGATATTTTTGATCTTGCCACCGGAACCCTGGTATTGAGCATGACCACCAATAATAATGTTTACGTTGGTAACGATGTTGATTCGATGTACGGCATTAGCGCTTACAGAAAATCAAACGGGCAATACCTGGTAACCAAAGATGATTACAATGCTAATAAGGTGGTACTTTATCAATGGACACCGGGCCAATAATAACCGCAGCTATAAATGAATACAATTAATTCGATACTACTAAAATGCCTGTTCCTGTTGCTGTTGGGAAGCCCGCTTTTCGTAACTGCTCAAATGACTTCTCCGGAGCAATGGGTAAATTATGACCAGGTTTTCAATCTCAAAACGGGCTTAAGGCAATATAACTATGACGTTGCCCTCATCCGTTCCAGTACCAATACCAATATACTTTGGCCCGGCGAACAGCCGGGCTATACCATCCAGGTTGTCAACAACCTTGATGGTCCCCTTGAGGTTACGGGTAAACTGGAAATTATCCGGTATGGTACCAAAGGCAGGCCCAATGATGTTTGGCTGCCCGAAGTGGTAAAGTTTGCCACGGTTTCTTCAACAAATCTGCCCGTTTCAATTAAAACTAAAGGCTTTACCAATATAGATGTAAAGCCACTGATCCCGGCCACTTTTGGAGGATATGCCCTTGTTCTTGACCTGGGTCAATACGGTCGCCGCCTTGTTTGCAGTGTGGTAAGAACCTTTGCGGCCAATCCTAAAAGGCTGCAATATCCCAAGCAGTCGCTGGATGATATGGATCCGGATTTTCTGCAGCGGCTTGGCGTTCAGGCAATAAGGATGGGGGTTGATTATTTCCCAACTACAGATGCCGATTATCAGGGCAAATTATCTGTACTTTATGAGAAACTAAAAAAATACCACGACAGAAATATAACAGTCTTGTTGATGTTTGGTGCAGGTACTGCAAAATTACCGCTTGATATGCCCAGGCCGTTGTTAAACGATGAGGGCGTGATGCGTAAAACCAAGCAGGACTGGGTTTGGGGGCCTTCTTCCGATCCTGATTTTGCAAAATTCGTGAACCGGTTCTGTGTCGATCAGGGTTGGCCGAAGGGGCCGGTTACAGCAGTTTCTTTGTGGAATGAACCATGGGAAGGAAGTTCAATTTCTGGCTGGCAATCTGATATTCCGCGATACCGGGAAATTTATAAGGCGATGGCCGATGCGGTTTTAGATGGCCGCAAAAAAGGGGCTGATGTATTAGTAGGGGGAGGGGACTCGAATTCGAATGCCTGGGACAAACTTTTTGCTGATGGCAAAATGACCTTCCTGCCCATCTTCGATTTTTGTTCCATCCATTACCAGGGTATGGAAACCCCAAGCATTTACCCGGAGTGGGTCAACCGCAAATCGCCGAAAGGCAGGGTGAAGATTTGGGACACGGAAAGCTGGGTGGGCAACACAGATGACCGCATCGGGCTGACTGTAGCAACCAACAGGTCTACCGGCTATGACCGTTCTATGGGCATCTACGCAGGATACCTGTCAACAGGGGGCAGGGGCTCTGAATATTTTAAACAAAAAGTAATGACAAATTCAGGTCATGTTATGATCGACAGGATCCCCGATGCCTGGTCACCGGCTGTTGGAGTAGGCGCGGTGCAGCATTTGGTTGGAGAAAGGGATTTTAAAAGGCTGTTGTTTAAAAAAGGCTTGCCCTGGATAATGTTGTTTGACGGTAATGGCCATAACCCTGACGACGGTACAGCGGTTGTATGTGGTGACATTGGTGAGGCTTTTGGTACCGAACGCCTGCTTTTCAGGAACGTTAGGGGGCTTAAGGAAATTGAGGATAAAGAACTGATCCGAAAGCAATTGAATGATAAATCGCTTAGCACCGCTCAGAAAGATAGCCTGCAACGCTTATTGAAAATAAATCAGCCGCTTTCGGGAGGCTCAATGGTTATCCCTGCCGATAGCCACTTTAGGCTGTATGATTTTTACGGCAATCTTATTCCGTCTGAAACAGGGAATATCCGGGTTCCGCTTAATACACAGGGGTATTACCTCAAATCTGATGGAACAAAAGGCTCTTTCGGCAGGCTTGTTAAGGCTATGGAGCACGCCAGGATCTCAGGATATGAGCCAATTGAAATTATTGCTAAAGATATGACGGCGCGCATTGAGCAAAAAGCCGTACTTAATCTTCAGCTAACTAATATTCTTAACCGGCCGGTAAGCGGGCAATTGCAGGCTACGCTTTCGGATTTTGAATTGGCATACAGCAAAAACATAAGTATCCGCCCTCACGAAACTATCACTGTGCCACTGCAAATAATCAAAGGTAAAGCTAACAGTGCCAATGTTTATCCTTTAAGTGCCCGCATCAAAACGCCGAAAGATGGTATTGCTGTGTTGAATGAGGAGATGCATGTTAACACCATTTCAAAGATCCCGGTAAAGGTGGATGGTAACCTGGACGAGTGGCAACAGGCTATACCGCAAACGGTAAGCAGTAAAGGAACGGAAAGTGTGAGCCTTACGGAAGCTGCCTGGTATCCGTTCAAAAACTTTGATAACAGGGCGGAGGGTTATGCTAACGGTTATTTCGCCTACGACGATAAAAACTTTTACTTCGCCGCTAAGGTCGCCGATAATACGCCGCATCCGGGCACTTATCGTTTCGAAAACAGGCCCGACGATTCATTTTTTTATCCTGATACTGCTTATATCATGGATATGGATAAGACGCTTATCGCCAAAGAGGATAGCGTCCCCTCAAAAAGCAATGACAATGGCGCTTTACAAATGCCTGTTGGAAACGGACGGATCATGCACTTCCTCTCGAGTAGTGATGTAGCTTACGCATTCGGTATCGATCTGGGCCTGCCAGCACAAAAGTATACCAGGGTGTCTTTCTATATGCCCAATATCAGGGTGCCTAATGCTACCATTGAAGTATTTGACGCTCAGACCGGCAATTTTCTTTTACGAAGAAAAATAGATAATTTATGGCAGGGGGCATTTGAAACCTTTGATCTTGCAGGTAAGGTAAGAATAGTTTTCCGCACCTATAACTGGTGGACATCGGTAAAAGTTGCCGGGATCTCCTTCGATGATCCAGCTAATCAGGAGGTTCATGACAAAGCCGTTTTTGTTAAGGAAGACCTGGATAGCAGGGGCAGTTGGAAAGGGCTTTACGGAAAAAACGGATATAATATCGTGGGGACGGCCGCAAAGATGCCCGAAGGTGTAAAACTCAGCATTCCCGAGGTGAAAGTTAAACTTCCGCTTCCATGGCCCGATGGCGTACGTCATTATACCTATCGTAAAAATCCTGTAACCCCGGATAATTCGGGGCTTGGCTTTTCGTACGATAATGTGATCCTGGCATTTAATGTACTGCCTGCCGGAGCCGATGGTATGCTTGCAAACCCTCCGGGAACCATGCCAGGGTATACAGGTTATAAGGATACCGATTATGAGTACGCCATGAACAGCGTAGCGCCGGAATATGGCGGAGGTACAGAAATGTGGCGCTTGCTAACGCCGCAGCTCAATAGGAAGCACTTCTTTCCCCGCCAGCCAAAATCTGCAGGCGAAGGGCCGGTAAAGAACAGCCAGCTGGTTATTAAAAGGCTCGGGAATACGCTCATTACTGAATGCGCCATCCCCTGGTCGGAAATACCGGACGTTCATAAGGCGCTGGAAAGCGGAAAGAAGATCAAATTGTCGTTCCGCGTAAATGACAATGCTTCGCCTGCTGCCACAATGGAACTGCCTAAAGACAGGAGTGTTTCCAAATTAAATGCCAGGGCCTTTCACCCTGACTGGAAAACGCATTGGGCAAACGAAGTTGAGTTTGGTTTTGAAAAATAAGTATTCAGAAGCAGAAAATACTTTAACATTGTTTGGACCATTAATATCAAAAACTGTCCGCTGAAGCATTTCAGCGGACAGTTTTATAAAAACGCATCTATGAAATTTAAGAGATTAAACATATTCCTTTTCCTTGTTTCGATGATCCCGGGATATTGCTTAGCCCAGGCAACAGGAATTAAGTGGACTGAGTTTCACACACCGCTTCAACAAGTTTTGAATGGGATACCGGGAGGGAAAGGTAACTACCCTTATCTGAATTTTGTTACGAATACCAGCAATATTGTTATTCGCTTAGCATATAGAGAAGCTCAAAATACTACCCAAAAAGCTTCGGATAACATTTGTAAGCTATATGCTTTGGATGATGATGGTAAATGGACTGAATTTGAGGGATCTCGATCAGAAACGGATTCGGTTCTATTGTCGTTTCAAAACATTTCAACGGATAACCACCAACCGCGCAGGAGTATCGAATACAGGTTGTTTTTGCCGGTAGGCCAGCTGCCATCGGATATTGCCATCAGTACAGATGCACAAAGCCAGTTCGAGCTGTTGCCGCTTCAGCCCGAAAAGCAAATTGTTATTTACAAGCAGGTGTTGGAGGATAAGGGGGGCGAAGCAGGAAGAAGCTGGCCGGCGGCGCTGGAAAGGGAACTGGACAGGCCCGTTGTTGTTTTTGATGCGAAAACTGATCGGAAAGCGTTCTTAGCCGAAAGTATAAAGCCCGGTACAAAAGCAGTATTCCTGGAGCTTTGTACTTACAGGGGTGCCGGTATGATAAATGAAATTGTTAAGGATGCCAAGCTGGTGCAACAGGCGGGTATTCCTGTCTTTATCGTTCCTTGTGAGCATGCTCTATCTAAGCAAACACAGGCAGCATTGAAGGAAATAAGCAGGCAAACAGCAGGATTAAAAAGCGTATATGTGTTAAGCCACCCGGCGGCAGATGATTGGGCTGCTTTTGATTCGCAAGTGCGTTTTGCACTGCAGGAACCGGATGGCGAAATTTCAGCTACAAAAGCGTTAACCCAGCACCGCGACAGAAACTACGACTGGCGGCAACGGCATGCAGATGAACTGGCTTTTATCAGGCAAAAGGCCCCCAAAAATATCATATTTGCCAATTCCATTATTCACTACTGGGGCGGGCTGCCACAATCAACCATCGCGCGGGGAAAAGATTCATGGGACACTTATTTGCAGCCATTAGCTGTGCAGAATATGGGTTTTGGCTGGGATAGGATTGAAAATGTGCTCTGGAGGATTTATCATGATGAATTGGACGGCTTTAATGCTGATCATATTTTGTTCATGATCGGTATCAATAACCTGCAATCAAATACCAATGATGAAATTATTAAAGGGCTAAGGCAGCTTGTAACCGCCGCTAAAGTAAGGCAACCTCAAACCAGGGTAATTATTTCAGGGATCATGCCGCGCCGAAATATGGAAGCAAGGGTAGTCCTTCTTAACGGTTCTATTGAAAAGCTTGCCCGGGAAATGAATATCAAATACATCAATCCCGGAACTGTATTCCTTAATGAATCAGGCAAAATTAAAGAGGAATTGTTTGGTGACGGGCTTCATCCTAATGCTGCCGGGTATAGCCTGCTTGCCCCGATCATTGCAAAGGTGTTTACTGAAAATTAGAGGTTAAAGAAACTAAAAAAGTAAGGCTTGAAACAGAAAAATCGCTCTTAGAAGGAGGCGCCTGCGGAGCCAATAAATTGATTTGTCTTTCGGCTATAAACACGTAACTCCTACGGAGTTGTCTTTTTAGTTTTGTTAAACTCCATAGGTGCCTCATATATAAAGTTAAGGGTTTTGCGTTTTCAATCTTTTAAAAGGCGAAGGTTCTTCCTGTTAATGGTTAAACTCATCGCCGTATATCAACCGATGCTGATGATCA
The DNA here is from genome assembly GCF_034263275.1 of Mucilaginibacter sp. cycad4. NCBI lineage: Bacteria > Pseudomonadati > Bacteroidota > Sphingobacteriia > Sphingobacteriales > Sphingobacteriaceae > Mucilaginibacter > Mucilaginibacter sp. cycad4. The sequence goes on from NZ_CP139559.1 coordinate 658,207, forward strand.
TATACCCTGATAAAATCAAGCTGTCCTGATCCTTTGAACCGGCAAAAAAGGCCCCGGATGTTCCCGATGGGAACGTTGTATACTGTTTTATATTTAAAAACATTGTTGATGTAAACCATACTGGTTTTATTCCGGGTTTCGATGCGTACCACAGTCCATTTTGATAGGTCAACGCCGAGGGACGACAGGTTGTGGAAGTTTCCCGTTAATTGGGTGTCTCCAAATTCAGTATCAGCAAATTGGGTGCAGCCGGGCTTTACAAATTTAAAACGACCCCGGCCGCTTTCGCCTGTAAATTCCAGGCTGGTGTCAAAGCAATCAAACCCGCCCATATCCTGGCTGTTACGGAGTCGAAATTCTACAGTCATTTGATCACCGTCCACGTGAAAATTTTTGATGTTGCGGTAATCAACCCAGTATTCTTCTTTGGTGTTTATATTAAGCCCGTTTATTATTGAAGGCGCAAAATACAAGGAACTCTTATCGCCGAATTTGCTTGAATCGGTTACCACCCGGGCATTCTGGTCATTGTTGCCTACATAACAAACCCATCCTTTTGTTTGTACATCAACTGTAGTTTTTGACAATACGCGGCCATCAGCAATCAACCTCATCTTGTAAAAATTTGGTGTCTTGTACAGATAGGTCATTTCACCTTTAGGGCCAAGCAATAACTTATATTCGCCTCCGCTTCCAAAATCTATGAAAGCATTCTTATAATTCAAACGGGAGAGGTTGTAACTGATAGCTGCAGTTAACGGCGCATGCCCTGATGTGTTTTTTACATTGAAGGTAACTTCCGGCTGATTAAAAAAGAACATTGCCGCCACGATAACCGTGATTAACAGAAATGCCCCGGTTGCCCAAAATACTATCTTTGGCCGTTTGTTACCGGCAATAACTTCCGGTTTAATAGGAGGGGCAGGGGCCGGGCTTTCAGCGGGCTTGATCTCGTTGTCGGAGTTTTCTTTTAAAAAGTTTGTCCAGTCTTTATAGCCGAGATATTGTGCCATCGCGTTTTTGGTCGCGATCTGCGGCTCATAGGTATCGTTTACCTTGAAAATACGTTTCAACGTCCGGACACTGATCGATGTTTTGGTTGCTTCAAAGATCTGCTCATGGAGCATTGTATAATGATAATCAATCCAGTCAGCGCTCGGGCCCGACTGCATTTTATCCTCAATTAACTGAGTACATTTTAGCAAATAATCATGGTTTTTCATTCTTAAGTCAACGATCGTGCAAAAGGCATCAGTGGAGTAATTGAGTTTTTAGGTGGTCCCCAAATATGCTAAAATGCAATCTTACTTTATTACAGTTGGTGTTATTTTTTTGAGATTTTTTGAATTGGCATCCAGCCATATTATTTGAAAACGACAAGCCTGTTAGCAATAATACAGGTAAAATAATGAAAAATCCCTGTCTGCACATTCTGCTTGACTATGCCCGAAAATGCATTTAACCTGAAATATACTAATTGATAGTTTCGCCTTTATTGTCTCCCGGCTCTCTTGCGGAGGCAATTACCAATTTGAACACTTAAATAAATTATGAGAAATTATTTGCTCCCGTTATTCCCTTTTGCCGGATCATACCTGTTTGATCAGCTCATTCTGTCTGTACCGAATCTTCAATTCTCAACAACAAACATTAAATGATGGTGCCGATGAAGAAGGTCATTACGCTGCTTTTGGCCTGCCTTGCTTTTCCGGGTATAACGCTGGCTGCCGATTATTTGATTACAGATTATGGCGCGATAGGAAACGGCAACCAACTATCTACAAAATATATTCAAAAAGCCATTGATGCATGCTGCGCCGGTGGAGGAGGACGGGTGGTGGTTCCACCGGGAGATTTTTTAATGGGTACCATACATTTAAAAAGCCATGTTGAACTTTACCTGGAGAGGGGAGCAAAAATTTCGGGAAGCAGGGACCGTGCGGATTACCCCAAATTTGGCGGAGAGCGGGGATTAATATTCGCGTTAAACGCAACTGATGTGGGTATTACAGGTTACGGAGAGATTAACGGGAACGGGGAGGCATTTTTTAAAGGCGACAATGCGCCCGACAGGCCATTCTTGGTGATGATCAAAAAATGCCGTAAAGTAAGGGTTTCCGGCATCAGCCTTAAAAACTCCGCTTTCTGGACATTTCGCCTGCTTTATAATGACCAGGTTAATGTTGAAGGGATCAACATATATGCTCACGTAAATTTTAATAATGATGGACTGGATATCGACAGTAAAAATGTAACCGTCAGTAACTGCATTATCGATACCGACGATGACGCCTTGTGTTTTAAAAGTGACAGCAGTTTCATTTGCCAAAACGTTGTTGTATCAAACTGCGTGCTTGCCTCCAATTGTAATTTTATTAAAATGGGGACTGCTTCGGTAGGCGGTTTCAGGAATATCAGCGTAAGCAATTGTGTTTTGCGAAGAGCTTCCGAATCGCGTTTTCGTTTTTGGGAACGGAGTGTGCCGGGGGTAAAGGAGCCTGTGACCGGGCTTGCCGGAATTGCACTGGAGATAGTTGACGGCGGGGTGATGGACGGCATTAATATCAACAACATCGTGATGGATGGTGTGCAAACTCCGCTGTTTATCAGGCTTGGCAGCAGGAGCAACCCTACAGGGGCTATCAGGAATGTAATGATCAGCAATGTAACGGCCAAAAGCGTGAGCCGCATAGCGAGCAGTATTACAGCTATTCCAAATTTTAAGGTTGAAAATATTGTGCTGCATGATATCAATATTCAAAGCCCGGGAGGAGGGGAAACAAGTGAATACATGGCTAAAGTTCCTGAGCAGGAGCGTGCTTATCCCGAAAACCGGATGTTCGGCACCAGTTTGCCGGCTTACGGCATATATCTCAGGCATGTTAACAACATCAGTCTTTATAATATTCAGTTTAAACCGGCCGGCAGTGAGGCCAGGCCGGCTGTGTACATTGAAGATGGACATGAAATCCGCATAGCTGATTTAAAAGCGCTATCTCCCATGGCCGATGTTCCATTGGTAGAGCTCGACGAGGTCTCCGGACTGAGTTTTGAACATTATACATCAGATCAGGTAATCCCTCTTCTTTTCCGGGTGCGCGGTGCGCGATCGAATCATATCAGCATAACCGGAAAAAACGATAGCAACATCCGCCGCCTTTATGAACTAAAAGACTTGGCATCGAAAAAGACGCTTACCATCAAATAAATATTTATCGATCCCCGAATTAATATATGAAAATTATCATATCTAACCCGAGAGGCAAGAAAAGCTTTATGCCCGATCATGCTTTGAAATTACTATTATTGATATTTTGCTTGCTGGTTAAATACGTAAATGCCCAGGAATACCAGGCGGGTACCTTCAAATTCACTATTCCCAAACAGGAAGGTGTAAGCGTAAATATCAGTCATGAGCAATCTAAGAATGGGTTTTTACTCCTAATCTGCCGCTTCACTGCCACCAGCGCGTTTAAAAATGAAATTAATATTAAATGGAGTTCACCACTCCGGGACATCACCGGTTTTTGGACCACTAATGGTAACGAGGCACGTTTTATGCATGCGGGCCTCAAAGTACAGGCTAACCTTGCCAGCCAGGCGCCTGTTTTAGCTATGTATAATGATGCAGGGCAAAACAGGTTAACAGTTGCCCTTTCCGATGCATTCCACCAAACAACCTTGTCTGCGGGAGTAGATGAAGATAACGCCGTGCTCAATGGTAATGTAAGCATTGCTCTTTCAGGAGAAGAACGAAATAACAGGTCATATCAGGTAACACTTATGCTGAATGACCTGGACGAAAGATATGAAGACGCCTTAATGCAAGTAAGTACATGGTGGGCCGGGATGCCGGAATATCGTCCAGCAAATATTCCCGCAGCGGCAAAACAACCATTATATTCAACATGGTATAGCTATCATCAGAATTTTAATGAGGCATCACTGCTTAAAGAATGTGTGGAAGCACGCAAGCTGGGTTATACCGGAATTATTGTAGATGACGGCTGGCAAACAGTAAATAAATCCGGGGGATATGGATTTACCGGTGATTGGAAGCCAAAGCGTTTTGAAAGTATGCCCGAATTTGTTAAGAAGGTCCATGCAGCCGGAATGAAATGCCTGCTTTGGTACTCGGTGCCTTTTATGGGCTATCATGCCGAAGCTTATGAGCGTTTTAAGAATAAATTCTTATACAGGAGCAATCGTCAGTCGGCAGCCATACTTGACCCAAGATACCCCGAAGTACGAAAATTCATAGTTGAGAGGTATGTTCATGCGCTCAGGTCATGGAAGCTTGACGGGTTTAAACTTGATTTTATCGATAGTTTCACTAATCAACCCGATGAGCCGCCGGTTGTTAGTAGTGAAGCAGATTACAGATCTGTTTATGCGGGTGTTGATGCGTTGATGTCAGAAATAAGGAATGCACTTACGGCTATAAAACCGGATATCCTGATCGAGTTTCGGCAATCCTACACGGGCCCGGCGATGCGTAAATATGGCAATATGTTCAGGGCCGGAGATTGTGCTGCGGCTGCGCTCACAAACCGGATCAGGGTAACGGATATCAGGTTGCTGGCTGGCGGGACGGCGGTCCATTCTGATATGCTTACCTGGAATTATGAAGATGGGGCAGCCGTTGCTGCCCTGCAGTTTCTGAATGTGATCTTCTCCGTTCCGCAGCTTTCCGTACGATTAACAGATATCCCGGCATCACACCTGAATATGATCAGGTTTTATACAGGTTATTGGCTCAAAAACAAAGATATTTTGGTGAGCGGCAAGTTCAGGGCTTATGGTCCGGAGATGAATTACCCGGTGCTCAGCAGCGAAGACGGAAGTAAGCTGATAGCTGGCATTTATAGCGATCAAAGCCAACCACTTCTTTTAGATAAACCTCTTGTTGACGTTATTAACGCGAAAACCACCGATGGAGTATTGGTAAAGTTAATGGCAGCAAGAAGTTATAGAGCTGAAATATTTGACTGTGAAGGAAAAAAAGTACGGGTTAGCAAATTGAAAGCCGGTACAGGTATTCGGAAATTGAGTATTCCGCCTTCGGGGATAGCTTGCCTGCGGTGACCATATTATATAGCACGTCAAATAACGTTTGAGAATGAATAAACACATGATACGCCGCCTCCAGTGTAAATTCGGAACTATCTTGGGCTACCCCCCATCAAAATAGATAACTTATCCTGCGAAATATCTTTATTGATTCGCTTTTCCTTTACTTTTGGATTAATAGATTAACCTGGTCAAAGTGTAACGGAAGATTCAGCAATTTTTTCCAGAAGACGGTGTTCAACGGCCGGGAATACCCATATTATCTTCAATTATGACTTGTATAAGGTATTACAGGATTTACTCACAAATCTGTATAGCTATTTCAGGACGGGTCAAAATATATAGCTCAATCTCAATGCTGTTCCAAAACCGAACGTAGCAATGTTCGGTTTTGGAACATCTTATGTAATTGTGAGCGTGTATTGTTCAGTACATTAACAGATTATGATTTTGGAACGGGGATTGATTCAAGCACTTTACTTGAAACCGCATACTTTCAATATCAATATTTATGACCTGGCTTTTCTGGGAACAATATTTGTTGGGCTTACTTTCAGCCTGATGTTGTTCATCACCCCAAAAGGCAACAAAACCGCCAACCGGATCCTTGCCCTGATCTTACTCATTGCCGTTTTGACTGCAATCCGCGTCGGCGGAACTGAAATTCATCTGAAAAGTACTTTTCCGGATTGGAACCTGGCCGCGCCGCAATTTTCGCTGGCCTTAGGTCCGCTCATCTATTTTTATGTATGGAGCATAATAAAGCCAGACTATAAATTTCGTTCCCGCGATCTGCTGCATTTCTGCCCTTTGCTGGTAGAAATCTGGGTGAATATTTGCTATACGCCAAGTTTTCCGGGCCTGAACACAGTGTTCCGTTCACTGATATTTATTTCGGTTTGTGTTTATTTGTATGCCGCTCACAATCTGATCAAAGACTTTTCGCGGAACCTGAAATTTAACAGGGGCGACCGTTATCGACTGAAATTACGCTGGCTGAACAACCTATTGACAGGTTTTGCCATTTTATGGCTATTATGGCTTCCCTTCGCGATCATCGCTTACCTATACAACGATAATCAGTCGACCCTGTCAGTTGATTTCTTATGTCTCCTTTTGGCCGCCCTGGCAATAGGAGCGGCCGGAAGAGTGATCTTAATGCCAGAAATTAGATTGCCGGCAGATGAACCCTATTTTTTGAAATTACCATCGCCGGATGAATTTAAGTATAAAGCCGGCTGGCTTAAACAAATGATGAAGAACGGCGCTTATTACAAAGACCGGAACTAAGTTTGACCAGACTGGCTGAAAAGCTCGGGTTGACCACCCACGACTTGTCGCGGATCATCAATACGGTGCTTAAAACAAGCTTCAATGATTTCATCAATGGATACCGCGTAGCGGAAGTAACTTGTAAGATGCAGGATGCTGCATATGATCATTTCACTCTGGAAGGAATAGCTTATGATTCCGGTTTTAACTCGCTAAGTACCTTTCACCGCGCATTCAAACAGCTGACTGGAGAAACGCCTGCAGCGTATAAAAAACAACTGTCATCTTATAATTTGACATATAGTTACCTGCCCGCTTCGGTAATTTCGAACCAGGTAAACCGCAATCATATGTTTAAAAATTATTTAAAGATCGCCTGGCGAAATACGACCAGGAACAAAGTTTCTTCGTTCATCAATATTAGTGGCCTTGCCGTGGGTATGGCTGTGGCTATGCTGATCGGTTTATGGATCTGGGACGAGGTGTCGTTCAATAAATTAAATCGACCTTTTACGACCGTTGGGCCGATACTGTGCGCAAATTGCAACCCAATTGTGTTGTGTTCGGGACCAAAAACTCATATCGCTATGCCGACTGCCGCTGGATGGGCAATGAATCGGGATTATCAGGAGATCCGTGCTGGTCAACTATCAACCCGGTTTCTATTAAAGAGGAAGCAGCGCACATTCCCCAATTGAATCATGGAGAAGTTGACGGTACGGCGTATGTACCGGCCGAAGTAGATGTATCCATTCGCCCAAGCTGGTTTTACCACCAGGAAGAAGATGCCCATGTTAAAAGCGTTGCCGCTTTATGGGACCTTTATTTCAATTCTGTTGGTCATAATAGTGTGCTGCTATTAAACTTCCCGCCAGATAAGCGGGGGCTGATCCCTGCAATAGACTCGGTAAGAGCGGATAGCTTACACCGTTTAATCAACGGTACATTTAAGAATAATTTGGCGGCAGGAGCAAGTATCAAATCACTTCATCCACGCGGTGGTAACTATAAACCGGCCAATATGATTGATGATAGTGAAAGCACTTATTATGCTACAAGTGATAATGCAGTTACGGATACCATAACTTTTAACCTTGGCAGGAAGAAGACATTTGACGTATTGATGTTACAGGAGGTTATCGAATTGGGACACCGTACAACAGGCTGGTCTGTGGATTATTCCTCGGACGGAAAAAAATGGATGCCTATTCCGGAAGCAACCGAAAAACAAGCCATCGGCTATAAATGGTTTGTTAAATTTAAGCCGGTAACAGCATCAAAGGTTAGATTGAAAGTTACTTCGGGTAAGGCTTGTTTAGCGATCCATACTTTTGATATCTATAAGCAGCCATCACTACAATAAGCTACTATTGCGGCGAATACAAAAACTACTCCATAAAACTCTAAATAAGCCATTTATTTGGAGTTTTATTAAAATGTCTGGCCACCTCGTTTTAAAATGGCTTTTTTTTGACCCGTTTTGCGATATTTTGACTGCCTTTTGAGCGAGTTTCTTTTACCAGAATTCACAAAAGGCATCAATTCATACCAAACGTCATGAAAGCACAAACCAGCTTTGGCATCTCCTTCAAGGTCAGATCAAACCGGGAAAAAGACGGAAAAACGCCGCTCCAATACTTTTTACGTTGGACATACTTTCGATGCAGGCAGATCTATATAAAGTACATTAAATATTTACAATTAATTTAGCTAAATTCTTTCCGAGATCATTTTCAACTTTGAAATCCTGCATAAAGACGTCAAAGCTATTGATCCGGTCTTCCAGATTGTGAACATACCGATTATGAGTAATCTTCTTTCTCATATACCACCAAACCCGCTCAATGGGATTCAGGTCGGGAGAATACGCTGGAAGGTATAGTAATTCTATCCTGTGCCTGTATCGCTCCAATATCGGTTTCAGTCTTTTGGCGTGATGATAGGGCACATTATCCAGAACCATTATCACCTTACGGTCCCGGTACATTTTCGTTACCAATAGCAGGAAACTAAAAAAGCTGACAGTATTGCCTTTGTCGGCTTTACCGGTGATTACAATCCCGGTTTCAGGTTCAATACAACCGAACAAAGTTTTCCTTTCTCTTTTTCGTTGTTTTTGATTTATTTTCGGCTGCTTACCTTTTTCTGCCCACATATACGAAACTGTAGCTGTGTTTGACAAACTTGCTTCATCCTCAAATACGATTACCGCATCAGCTTGCCGAACCCCCCGGAGTTTTTTTTAAAGCATTTACCTTTTCTTCCCTGTCCTGTGCTTCGGGATACAGGCCTTTACCCTTTTGAAATGTCAAACCTAACTTCTTTAATATATTGTATATCTGCGCTTTTTTATATTCAACCTGATATTCCTTCCTGATCAGTTCAATCAATAACGGCCCTGTCCAGGTGGCGCTGTTAAATCCATAATCATCGGGCTGCTTATTTAACAATACAGCTTTTATCGATTGTAGCTCATCATTCGTAAGCCGGTTATTTCTTCCCGGTTTTACCTTATCTATTAATGCCTCTATCCCGCCTTCATTTAAACGGTTTACCCAATTGCAAATCGACTTAAAAGACGTTTCGTAAATCGATTCCAACTCCTGTGGCCGCTTACCTAAAGAAACCTGGTAACAGGCGTATAATCTTATCGCCTGTTGATACTTCTCGTCTTTCCTCAATAGGGATCGTAACTCTTCTGAAGTATAATGTTCTATTTTTAATGCTACTTTGCTCATGTAAGCAAGTTACATTTTTTTTCTTTAATTGTAAAAATATATTAGACTTTATATAATTTGTTTAAAGTTCCAATTTTTCAACAGTTTTTGAAGCATCCCGACGATGTAAACGTACTGGCATTTTTAATGGCTTTCGATGGCCCAGCGCGCTCCCGAGATAAGGTCTTCGCGGAGGACATGCAGACTTCTGTAGCAGCTTCGTTAATTGCACATGAGATGATTCGTTCTGGTAAAATTCAATCTTTAAAACCCGGGTCGGGTCCTGCACCAGACGTGCTCGAACTTAGTAAAGATGTAAAATCAGGGGCTCAAGTGGCAAATTATAATCCGTCTTCGGCAATTGAATATGTTTTTGATCCCAAACCAATACCTTTGTTGTCGGAGCCTTGAAGGAGCCTATTGCAGGGCTTTCTCCTCACCAAAACCTGGCGAAAGTTATAAGGGCATCAAGTGAAACTGTCGTAAGAGGTTTATTCAAGAGGGGGTTAATGGGGATTCTTACCAATGAGGTTACTTAAGTGTAATTTTTTATAACATTCCCGTTACAATTGCATAGCTTTAGCATCAATTTATAAACCGTTTTAGATCCCCTAATTCAAAGAAGCTGAATGTCCGAATATGATGGATATACCGATCATGAACTACTCTTTTTAGTAAGAAAAAGTGACAGAACGGCTTTTACCGAACTATATGAAAGACATTGGGATACAGTATATTCCCAGGCATTCAGAAAGTTGAGGGACGGTGATGTAGCAAAAGATATTACGCAGGAAGTGTTTATCTACCTATGGGCTCATCGTGAAGCTAATCTAATCGGAAACCTTGAAGCATATTTATTTAGCTGTGTCCGTAATAATATATTCAGGCTCCTGAAAAAAGAGAGTCGGTTTATTTGTATTTCTGATTTAGTTATGGAAGCAAGGGCATGCTGTTCTGAAGCCGATGCATTAATATTGCAAAAAGAGCTGGTCAACTCCTACGAATTGTTGATTAAATCTATGGCACCCGCTCAGAAATTGATATATGAAATGCGTTTTCATGAGGATTTGTCTACCCTTGAAATCGCCCAACAACTTAATATCTCCCGAAAAACTGTGCAGAATCAACTTACAAGAGCTTTAACTTTGCTCAGAAGTTCGCTGACATTTATTGCCGTTATTCTTATTTCGAACCGGTAACTATCAGCAGTTTCCTTTTTTCTTATCGGTGCTTAAAACTTCTTTTATAATGTTTTTTACCTGTCTGTACTTATAGTCGATATTTTGCCTTTGGTCAAATCTGTCGAAAAACCAGCTCTGCGAAAAAAATCCAGGGGGTAAAAAATATTTTTTTTCTGCGTGGGATTTTCCTGCTTGAATGTCTCATGTGTATACCAATAATAATAGACCGATGACAAAAGATCTGTTTTTAGTAATTCTTACTAACTATCTTGAAGGGAATGCAACCAAAGAAGAAGAAAACTTTCTACACGCTTATTATAACCTTTTTATAGCTGATGTAGATGTGATTGCTTTATTGGAAGAGAAGCAAAAAGACAGGTTAAAATCATCAATGAAGTTAAATATAGATGATTACATAGATTCGGAAATAAAGCCGGTAAAAAAAATAACCATCTGGCCGCGAATTGCCATAGCCGCTTCTATCATTTTAGTATTATCCCTTGGAGGCTATCTGTTGTCGCAAAGGCTTGAACCTCAAAAGGTGGCGCATGCCAGGCATGATGATATCGCGCCAATAGGCAACAAAGCCACATTAACACTTGCCGGGGGCCGGCAGATTATACTCGACACAAAACATAATGGTCAGTTGGCCCAGCAGAAAAATATGGTAATTCGTCAGGCCAATAACGGAATAGTTACCTATTCTACCAATCAGCAAAATAGCGCAACCGACAACTCACCAATTTACAACACCATGACTACCGGCGGCGGACAATATTCGCTCCAGTTATCTGATGGTACAAAAGTGTGGTTAAACTCGGCTTCGTCTGTGACCTATCCGGTTGCGTTCACCGGTAAGGATAGAAAAGTAGAAACTACGGGCGAAGTGTATTTTGAAGTGGCACATGACAAAGCCAGGCCGTTCTTCGTAACTACCCACGGGCAAACCGTTCAGGTATTTGGCACGCACTTTAATATCAATGCATATGATGATGAAGCGCAGATGAAAACCACACTGTTGGAGGGGAGTATCAAAATAAGTAAGGCCGGTCGGGCTACCATGCTTACGCCAGGACAGCAAGCTCAAATCGGATTTGATTCAAACAATATTAAAATAAACAGCGACACAGATGTAGAGCAAGCCATTGCCTGGAAAAGCGGGTTGTTTAGTTATGACCAGACCGACTTGAGAGAAGTGATGAGGCAGCTGGCAAGAGCATATGAAGTAAAAATTGAATATGAAGGTAAAATTCCAACGCGAACATTTACCGGAAAAATCCATCGGAATATCAGCGCTTCGGAAGTACTTGATATTTTGAAGTTCACCAGGGTAAATTTCAAACTTGAGGACAAAAAAATTATTGTTACCCCTTAACCATTAATAAGCTACTACTACCCCATAAACCAAGTTCATAAACCATTAAATCCACGAAGAATGAAAGAAATTTTACAAGAGTAATTACTTGGGGGTTAAAAAAATAAGCCGGAAAGTGTTGGCCCACCGTCCGGCAAGTTTGAGTTAACCCTTTCTGTCCGCCGGATAGCGGAAAGATAAAACCAGTTAGAGTCTATTTTTTACGTATTAACCCAAACATTACAAAAGTATGAAATTAAATACTTTAAAACGTGGTGCGCCTTCCCTATGGCTGCCACATAGATTGCTATTGATCATGAAACTAACAATGTTCATCCTTATTATAGCTCTTGCACAGGTCAGTGCAAAAGGATTCGGACAAAAAATCACGCTCAACGAAAAAAGCGCCCCGGTTAAAAAAGTGCTGCATAATATTGAACAACAAAGCGGTTACACCTTTTTTTATGACAGCAATGATTTACCAAACACGCAAATCACTGTCAAGATAAAGGACGCATCAGTAGAGGATGCAGTGAAGGCGAGTTTAAAGGATCTGCCTTTAACTTACAAGTTCGTCAAAAATAATATTGTCTTAACCCGGAAGGAGCTTTTACAAGGCAATGAACTGAAAACGACTGTTTTAATGAAAATAGACATTTCGGGAAAGGTTGTAGATTCATTAGGCAGGCCATTGAGCGGAGCCACAGTTACCAATAAAAGCGCTAATAGCCATGCCGTGGCCAATGCAAACGGCGAATTTACCATAACAGCAAATGAGGGTGATAAAATAGAGATTGCATTTATCGGGTATCAATCTTACGCATTCATCGCAAAAGTCAAAGAAACGTTTTTGACTATCACTCTGCATGAAAACCTGGGTAAGCTTAGCGAAGTGGTAGTTGTTGGTTATGGTACCCAGAGGAAGTCAGATGTTACCGGTTCTTTATCCAGTCTGTCATCGAAAGATTTTAAAGACCAGCCTGTTACCCGTGTCGACCAAGCTCTACAAGGCAGGGTTGCCGGGGTGCAGGTGGTTAGCAACTCAGGTGCGCCCGGGGGAGATGTGAAGATCAGGGTAAGGGGTTCTAACTCTATACTTGGGGATAACAATCCGTTATATGTGATTGATGGTTTTATCGGAGGTGATTTTAACAATCTGAACCCTGACGATATAGCTAATATCGAGGTTTTAAAAGATGCATCAAGCACAGCAATTTATGGTAGCAGGGGGGCAAACGGGGTGGTTTTGATAACCACCAAAAAAGGGAATGCACAAAAGCAGGAAATAACGCTTACGCCTATTTTTTATACATCGAGGGTTCTCAAGAAAATGGAACTGTTAAGTGCAGCCGACTTTGCTACTACGGTGAATACGCGAAATGCCGCTCTTGGTTTGGCGCCTTATTTTACCCAGGCTCAGATAGATAATTTCAGGGCTAATGGCGGAACTAACTGGCAGGATGAGGTTTTTAGGACAGCACCCGGGCAGGAGTATAAATTAGGCTACTCCGGTGGCAATGCCAAAACACAATTTTTTATTTCAGGAGACTATCTAAATCAAAATGGTATCGTTATCAACTCAAACTACAAGCGTTACGCTTTCAGGTCAAATATTAATTCACAGTTTTCAGATAAACTGACCACCCGGCTTAATATTTCGGCTATAAGGAGAGAAAACCTGAATACAAATAATCAAGGTACAGGAGGCTCTGTTAACCAGGCATTGGCATGGGCCCCCACTACACCGGTAAGGACGGCCGCGGGCACTTATACCCTTGTCGATCCGTTGGGCTCTATTCGCTATAACCCCGTAGCATTGGCCAATGATGTAGAAAACGTCGTTGACAATTCCAATGTAACGTTAAACGGGGGAGCAAACTACCATTTTTTCAAGGATCTCTCATTGGATGTAAGCTTTGCCGTTGATTATCAAAACATACAGGGAAAAAACTATTCCGGGCCATCTGTAACCAATAACATCCCAAATGCCAGCCGCACATCTACGGAGTTGTTTAATTTGCAAAATACCAATACGTTAAATTACTCTCATATATTTAACAACGTGCATAGCTTAAATGTTACGGCTGTATTTGAGCAACAAAAATATACTTCAACGGGGTTTAGCGCCAATGCCAATAACCTTACATTTGCTAACCTGGGGTTTGATAATCTTGCCTTGTCCACTACGCAGTCGGCTGGCTCAACCTATTCAGGGTCGGCTTTGATTTCTTATTTAGGCCGGGTAAACTATGCTTATAAAGACAAATATTTGCTGACAGTTTCGGTGAGGAGGGATGGATCTTCAAAATTTCAACCCACTAACCAGGAAAGCACCTTTCCATCGGTTGCTTTAGGCTGGAAACTTTCTGAAGAACCCTTTATTAAAAAACTAAACGTTTTTGACACCTTTAAGATCAGGGGCAGCTGGGGTTTAACAGGGAGCCAGGCTATTAATCCATATGCCACGCTGTCCACTTATCTCAGCGACGCGTTTTCGGCTGCCAACAGCTTTAACAATACGTCGGTTTCTTCAGGGATTGTACTTGGTAATGCCGCAAACCCTTTCCTGAAATGGGAAACAACACAGGCAGAAGACCTGGGCTTAGACCTCTCTTTATTTAATAACCGGTTAAGTTTTACTGCCGATGCCTATATAAAAAACACCAGGGACCTGCTTTTATCCCTTCCGTTGCCAGCTTATGCAGGTGGTGGTAACATTATTAGTAATGTAGGAAAAATGAAAAACAGCGGGCTTGAATTTAACATTGGGGGTACACCTGTTCAATCGGGTAAGTTTACCTGGTCAAGCTCGTTTAATATAACATTTCAAAAAAACCTTGTTAAAAGTTTAGGCTCGTTAGCCAGTGTGTTTTCAGACAAAACTGTAGCAAATGCGGGTGCTGGCCTGTCTACCCAACCTGAATTTATAATTAAACCAGGTTATGCGCTCGGATCATATTGGGGACTGAAGTATTTGGGTACCTGGAAACCCAGCGAAGCGGCTGAAGCTGCAAAGTATGGCAATAAGCCAGGTGATTCACATTACCAGGACCTGAATGGCGACAATGCCATAAATGGCAGTGATTTTCAGATCATCGGAAACGGTACGCCTAAACAATCGCTGGGCTGGAATAACACTTTTACATATGGTGATTTCTCGGTAAATATTTTTGTACAATCCTTATTGGGCTTTAGTAAACTGGATTATACTTACGCCAGTTCGATAACCGCTAATGCAGATGCCAAGCAGGCTACCAACGTAGGGGTTTTGAACAGGTATATACCCGGTATTAATGAAACTTCAAACATCCCCGCATTCAGTTCTACCAATAAGGACTATTTTGAATCAAGCCGTTTTTTGGAGAATGGAAATTTTGTAAGGCTCAAGAACTTGAATGTTTCTTATCACTTGCCAAAAGGTACCATTAAAGGTGTTGACCTTAAGTTATTTGTAGGTGCCACTAATCTGTTTACCATAACCAGGTATAAAGGGTTCGATCCGGAATCAACTAATGCCGGTTCGGGCTCGGATGTTACCCAAAGTATTGATTTTGGCTCATATCCCAACTCAAAGACATTTAATGCAGGCGCGGTATTCAAGTTTTAAAACATATTGAAAAGTTAATTATGAAAAAGATTTTAATTATATCAATGATCCTTTCTGTGCTCGGCTGTAAAAAAGCGCTGAAAGAAGATCCCAAAGGGCAGGTTGTAGGAGCACAGGCCTTAAGTACGGTGGCCGGTTTAAATGCAGCATTGGTAGGTGCTTATAAACCATTATCAACCACCTGGGTAAGCGGGTTTAACACAGCAGCAGTAGTTGCGGTGTTAATGGGTTCCGATGACCTGACTACCCACCCGGCCAGTAACAAAGCTGATCTGCGGGAATTTGATCAGTATCATGTTTCCAATCTTAACGGAAGGATGCTCAATATCTGGAACGGCTGTTACAAATCTATACAGGGCGCCAATAACATCATTAATAACTATAAATCGACCACAGGCGATGCAGCAACCATTACTCAGATTGTCGGCGAAGCCTATTACCTGCGTGCCCTTGATTATTACTGGCTTATCAGATTATGGGGAAAAATCCCATTGATCGCTTCAGAAGTTTACAGTCCTGAAGTTTTAAAGGTTACTCCGTCTGCTCCTGCAGATGTGTATAAATTGATAGAAAGCGATTTGTTGAATGCTGAAAAACAAATGCAGAATAAAAAACTGGACGCAGGAAGGGCTTCCAAAGGCGCTGCATCGGCACTGCTTGCAGATGTATACCTTACAGAAGGCGGCTGGCCCATTAATGATAATTCCAAATATGCGCTGGCTGCTGCAAAAGCGAAGGATGTAATAGACAATAAGGCTGCCTATGGTTTCGACCTCGTGTCTGATCTGAACACCTTATGGCAGAATACGAGGTTAGGAACAACAACAGCTGAAGAGGTTTTTGCCATTCATAATTGCGGTACCTGTAACTGGTTTAACTCTAATGCGCTTTATGGTTCTTCTGCAATGCCGGGAGAAGAAAACGGCTGGGATGATTACTTTACGGAAATCAAATTTTTCAATGATTTCCCGGCCGGCCCAAGAAAGGATGCTACTTTTCATACGGTTATTAAAAAATCTGACGGTACTACCATACCATGGCAAAGTGATGCCGTAAAACATCCCTATTTTGAGAAATTCAGGGCTCCTGTTGAAGGAAGTACCGATGGTTCAAATGGTACCGTTCAAATGATGCGATATGCACATGTTTTATTGATATATGCCGAGGCCCAAGCCCGGAGCGGTGCTGTTAACGACCAGGCCTATGCAAGTGTTAACGCCATACGGTCGCGTGCAGGTTTAACTCCCCTGGTTGGTTTATCAAGTACAGATTTTATAAAAGCGATAATTAATGAAAGAGCATGGGAATTTGCGGGTGAATATACCAGGTGGTTTGATATAACCCGCTTGCAGCTATTAACCCAGGTTATTGCGAGCAGGGATCCGTCAGAAAACGCAGTGATTGGAACGCCGCAATATTATTTACCTATCCCTGCCGGCGAACTTCAGTTAAATCCTAACTTAGGAAATTAATAAAAATGTCAACCAGGAAACAGGGTTTATGCCTTGCCTGAAAGAAAAATAATAAAAGTTAAAAAGATGACTGGAACCACCGGGATGGTGGCTCCAGTCATTTTATATCCTGATAACATCAACCCAATGAAAAAGAAACACCTCTCACTTATCTTGGATTTTCTTTATCATATGGCAAAAACATATAATTCACCAATGTGAAAAATAACGATACCCCTAAATGTTATAACCGTTTGATTAATAGAAATTTAGGGGCATAAAAAAAGGAAACAACGACCCTGTGTTGTTTCCTTTTGTACTCAGAGCGGGAATCGAACCCGCTTTGTAACGCCTTAAATTATAATGAGTTATAAGTTCTTAGAAGATCATTCAACGATTTATACAACACCATTTAGCCATTAATCGTTGTACTACAAATATACAAAACGATTGATCATAGGAAAGTTCGAAAAATGATTTTTTTATAAAAATTGGATCGCCTTGAGCGGTATCCAATTATTTTCAAATTTCCAGAAATGATTTGATACAGTTATTCCTCCTCATAAATCTGATTTTTGTTTTGGATACTTAAGCGTCGCTAAGAGCCATATTTATATAAAACCAATGCTCTGGCATAAACATCTTAAGAAAAAAGACCGCATCATTTGTATATGATACGGTCTCTTTTTATTAGTAGCCCGGATTTTGGACAATATTAGGGTTTAAAGAACGCTGATCATTTGGAATCGGAAGGAGGTAATGCATTCGCTTAAATTTGCGGTTGCTTGCCGGGTCCAGTATCACCGCACCTGTTTGATTGTCGATGCCATAAACAAATTTACTGGCATTATAAATCGGGTTTTTTGTAATAGGATTAGTGCCTGTAGCCGCTTCGGTTGGTTGGCCGTTGTATTGCACAACCATACCCTCGATCGACTTATTCAACTCAGTTTCGGCTATGCCCCAGCGTTTCAGGTCATCATAGCGGCTGTTTTCCAGATAAAGCTCAAGTGCCCGTTCTCTTCTGATCTCACCCAGCATGGTAAGGCTCGGATATGGAGCAATCAATGCATTGGTAAGTGGTGCAACATAATTACGTGCCCGGATTTTGTTGATCGATATGTTCAGATCCGCGTCTGATATAGAACCTCCACCCAGTTCACATTTGGCTTCGGCATAAATCAGATAAACTTCTGCGAGGCGTATTTGCGGGTAATCATAAGATTCCTGGTAGTCGGCTCTTGTAGATTCTTCGGAACAGAATTTACGGTTCGGATACCCGCCGTTTAAACTGTTGTACAGGTCTGGGTAATAAGGTTTTATTATAGCCGGAAAATTGAATGTAGTTAAATAATTAGCTAAGTTATAATTGGCCCCCGTTGTTACTCCGAAGCCCCAATATTTCTTTTTGGGAATAACCACCAAACTGCGCAGTCTCCATTCACGATTATCAAATTCGTCGGTCATATTTGCGTATCCTTTAGCCAAGGGTGACACTGTGAAAGGAAGACCGTCTGTGCACAAATACATATCCATCATTTTCCTTGATGGTCCCCAACCCACTAATGTATGGGTTAAATTGGCATTTCCTTGTAGCAGTGTAAAGTCATAATGACTTGACAGGATATATTCCTTGTTGCTTACTTTGGTCAACCCTTTCGGATTTGAATTTGCATCATCAAGGTTGAACATATAATAATAGCTCAGCGTATCGACACCGTTAAACAAAGAAAAGGTATTGTCTGTCATTATCTGCGAAGCCAGGTTTGCCGCCTGGGTAAGCCATGTTATTGTACTGTCGGCCTTTTTCTGATCTTGAGCCCAGTCGGTAGTGGTATTAACGTACTTTTCCCAGGTGGCCTCATAAAGTAATACACGCGCTTTAAAAGCTTTGGCAGCCTGCTGGCTCACTTGTCCTTTATCAGCAGCAGCTATACTCGCCTCTAAAGGCAAGCCTGCAATGGCAACATCAAGGTCTTTTAATACCTGGTTTGCCACTTCGTAGCGAGTATTTCTCGGTGCTTGAAGGTCGGTGGAATTGACACTGAGTACTTTGATGGCAAGCGGTATTCCCCCGTATCTTTTTAAAAGGAAAAAATGGTGCCACGCGCGAAAGAAATAGGCTGCTGACACATATTGTTTGATTGCCGCTTTGTCGCCTGCGTAATTTGCTGCCGCCTCAATCAATACATTATTGGCACGGATATATGCATAGGTATTTAGCCAGTAAATGTCGGTTTGCGGTACCGCTACTGCGCCTTGCCCATAAGCGCTGATAGCTTCGGTCAAATCGGTGCCTGCATCCATAAAATCGTAAATATTACTGTTGCCTGCGCCCTGAACATCTGACTTAACAGGACGAAAGCCTATCATTTTATTATAGAAATCATTAGAAAATGATTTGAACTGGGCAGCGTTCTGAAAGAACGAGGCCGTAGTAGGCTGGTCGATCGGGTTCAGATCTAAAAATGTTTTTCTGCATGCGCTGGCTGAGATAATCAGGGAGAGCGCTATTATATAGTTTAACTTTTTCATTTATCCACAATATTTTAAAATCCAACTTCCAATCCAAATGTATATGTCCTGATGAAAGGGTAACTGCTGTCAGAAGATGTTCCTCTTTCTGGATCGAAGCCATCCTTAACAGATGAGAATGTCAGCAGGTCGTTTCCGGAAACATATGCCCGTATCCGCTTTATCCCCAATTTGTCCATCCACTGTTTTGGAAGGGTGTATCCGACGATCATGTTTTTCAGTCGAACATAACGGAGAGTTTCCATGTTTACGTCATTAACTGCCCAGTTCCAGTTATTCCGGCTATTGTCAAATGACAATCTTGGGTAAAGGGCGTCGGTGTTGTCTGGTGTCCATGTTTTTCCAATATAGTACGTGTTGATATTTAGGTAGTTGCGGAAAAATGGAGCTCTGCCATTCCCGCCACGTAATAAATTTTGTTTAAGTACTCCCTGGAAGAAGCCGGAGAGGTCGAAATTTTTCCAGCGTATCCCAAGATTTGTACCGAATGTATAGTGCGGATCAGCATCACCTGCAAAATACAGGTCACTTGTATTCAAAACGCCATCACCGTTTAAATCAACAACGCTTAGGTCGCCGGCACGCAGTTTGCTATTTCCGGTCATAGCACCCAGATTACCTACAGTGTTTGCCGTGTATTTTGCGGTATATGCGTCTGCGTCTGCCTGCGTTGGGAATACACCGTTCGTCTTGTAAAGGAAAAGCGAATTGAGCGGATATCCTTGTAACGGCAGGTTTTGTCCGGGAGCGATAGCAGTTGCGCCGGTTCGCTTAACCAAAAGGTTTTTGTTGTTGCTTAAATTCAGCCCGATATTGTAGGAAACCTCACCAATTTTATCACGCCAATTGAGTGTTGCTTCAAAACCTCGTACCCTGAGGTTGCCCGCATTGCTTGGGGGCGCATTCGCACCTAATACGGCAGGATAAACCAAGCTGAGAATTAATCCTGTGTTTTTACGTTCGTATACATCAAAGGATCCGCTAAGCTTGTTGTTAAACATGGTGAAGTCAACTCCTATATTTTTGTTCAGCATCCGTTCCCAGGTCAGTGCAACATTGTATATATTGGAGATAGAATTGGTACCCTGTACGGCTGCTGTATTACCAAATATTGCGGTTCCGGCGCCGATGCCGGATACATAGTTGAAAGGGCCAATTGCACCATTTGTGCTTGATAAGCCATTGGTGCCGCCCCCGAGTCCGCCGGTTTCTCCATAGTCCGCGCGCACTTTAAGGTAGTTCACAAATTTCAACGGCTTCATGAAACTTTCTTCTGATAAGGCCCACCCGGCTGAAATGCCGTAAAAGTTTTGCCTGCGGTGATCAGCATCAAAACGGGAAGAGGCGTCACTACGGCCAATCAGTTCCAGAAGGTAGCGTTTATTATAATCGTAGTCAAAACGTCCAAGGTACGATGTAAGTCCTACCTTAACGTCTGAACTATTATTGGTCGCGTTTACCGGGGTCGCGGTATTCAGGTCGTAAAGGCCCGGGTATAACAGACCTGTACGTTGAGCACCCAAAACCCTGTCTTCCTGCAGCTCGGCAGTACTGCCCAATGTAACTGCAATATTGTGCTTTTGTGCAAAGGTCTTATTGTAATCCGCAAGCACACCAAAGTTGTTGTAAACGGTATTTGAGATTGTTTCTCCTACGAAAGCTGGATTATAAATTGTTGAAGTTACACGGTCTCCGGTCCAGCTGTAAAGATTATAAGTTTGATTATATTCGTTTTTCATGCCATCACGTTTGGT
This sequence comes from Mucilaginibacter sp. cycad4, assembly GCF_034263275.1. NCBI lineage: Bacteria > Pseudomonadati > Bacteroidota > Sphingobacteriia > Sphingobacteriales > Sphingobacteriaceae > Mucilaginibacter > Mucilaginibacter sp. cycad4. Next base: position 679,148 of record NZ_CP139559.1, read on the forward strand.
GATTGCCGCCGTTCCGCTTATTGTTAAACCGTCAATGATATTTGCCGAGAGCCTGGTATTGAAACGGAAGAAGTTGTCTGTATTCCTGATACGGCCACCGGCTTGTGTCATCGCCACCGGGTTACGGTAGCCATAATCATCATAATATTTACCAAGGCTGTTGTAAACGGGAAAAATGGGGGCATCAAAAAAGCCTGCTCCAACGCCATTTCTGGGACTTTTTACCGTTCTTGTATCGTACGCGATACCGGATTGCCATTTAACTTTTTTAGAGATCTGGTAATCATAGTTAAAGCGGGCATTATATTTTATTTCGCCGTCATAAGCTGTTTTAAGAACTGACTTGTTGTTAGAATACCCCAAAGAAGCTGCATAGCCGGTATTATCTGTTGAGCCTGTGAGCGAGAGATTCTGTAGTTGAGAAGCTGAATTGCCATAGAGCGCGCTTTGCCAGTTATTATCGGCATAATGCGATACCAACCCGCTCGGTTGCGTATAATCAAATGATTCGCCGTTTGACATTCTTTGAAGGTTGGCAAGTGTCCACTGTGGAAGAAACTGAATTGGGTTGCCTGATGCGTCGACCCTGTCTTGCATTGATGTTTCAAGATAAAGGCTGGCCCATTGCATCATACTACCCCAGGGAACTGTTTTAGCAACTGTATTAATGCTGTAACTGGGATTGTAATTAACCTGGGCTTTTCCCTTACCTCGCTTGGTGGTAATCAATAATACACCTCCCTGTGCACGTGCACCGTAAATTGCGGCAGATGCATCTTTAAGTGCGGTAACTGATTCAATGTCATTAGGGTTTAATGTACTGATCTCAAAATCTGCTACAGTAGGTACGCCGTCAATGATAATCAGCGGTGAAACAGCCGAAGTAGACGATTCCCCGCGTAGCCTGATGGTCAAATTTTCATTGCCCGGCCTGGGAGAATTTCTTGTAACAACCAAACCGGGAATCTCTCCCTGCAGCGCAAGCGCCGCGTTGGGTACCGGCCTGTCTCTGAACACTTCAGATCCGACCTGGGAGATCGCACCCGTTAGCGTTTCCTTTTTCCTGGTGCCGTAGCCCACTACAATTACCTCGTTAAGGTCATTCGGCACAGCGCTAAGGCTGATGTGCATAATCGTTTTGGTGTCCGCTTCAACTTCTAATGAACTGAAACTCAGATAGCTGATTTGCAGGATGTCACCCTGCGAAGCGGCTATTTTGAAATTGCCTTTTACATCTGTCGCAACTGCTGTTGATGTGCCCTTTACCTTCACTGTGGCGCCGATAATTGTTTCGTGGGTCTTTGCATCGGTAACTTGCCCCGATACCGTTGACTGGCCATAGCCGCGAAAACTTACCAATGCCAGTAGGATGGTAAATAACGTAGCATACAGCTTGTAATTAAGTACTGCTTTTCTCATAATTTATTCATTGTTTAATTAATTGGTTGTGCTGTTGGTTAACTAGCGAAACGGCTGCTATTGCCGCCTGTTGGTGAAATGGAAAACATACGGCGTATCACACTTAGATGATTTCGCCATCCACCTGTAATTTTAAGTGTGTCATGCATGATAGCAAGAATCTTCAATAAGCGTAACAGGTGATTTCTTCGTTTAAAACGACTCATGGTTTAATTTTTGATTATCAGAAATATGATTTTTAAAGCCTGAATTGTGCTTCTTCAAGGATGACTTCATCCTGCGAAGCGGCATACTCATCATATTAAAATTTTTATCAAAAAAAACAGTAGAAGAGCTGCCGGTTCTGATAAAAGACCACAAATTCCGTTTGAAATGATCAAGCGGCGCGATTCATACAGGTACTTAAGGACAGGTTAAATGTAATTCGCCGCAGAGCAGCCGGTTAATCGGCTTTGAATGTGGAACCTTCACGGACATTAATTTTAAAGGGGACAGGTTTCGGTAACCACATTCTGCCATTTCCGATTTCCACCGGCATCCAGAGATATCTGGAATCCCATTGGGACCTGGGCTTCCAGATATCTCCGAGAAATACAACAGTCGTATCTTTCCTTCCCGAAATTTTAAGGAGTAGTGTTGACTGTGAATTATACGTGTTGGTTTCTTTTGGCGCGATATCCTTGAAATCAGACCATGGTCCTTCAAGCGACGTGGCGGTAGCATATTTGTTCGCATTCGGTCTCCAGCCAGTTAATGCTGAGCCTATTGCATAATATAAGCCTTGGTAATGAACAATTGCGCCGCCTTCCATGTGTTGGCGGATCAGACACATTTCCCGTTCTATACCGAGGCAATTTTCTGTAAGTTTAACAATATGGAAGCCAAGTGGCCGGTCTTCAAATACAAGGTATTGCGCTCCGTCATCGTCGACAAATTGCCCAATGTCCCTGCTTTCGTGATCCAACGGGTGGAAGCTTTTCAGATATCGGAACTGCCCGTCCGGACGATCGCAAACCGCTATCCCAACCCGGGCATATTTATACGTAGCGTTATCGAGATGAAAATACATAACGAATTTGCCGGTTTTTTTACTTAAAAATACTTTCGGACGCTCAAGTATCCATTTAGGTCCCAGGTTTTCAGGGTCTGTAAATGCCACTACATCCCCCTTGAATTTCCAGTTCATAAGGTCTTTAGAAACGTAGCAGCTTACATAACGTATATTGCTGTCCAGTCCCCGTCTTCTTTCTTCACCATACCAGTAATATTTGTCTTTTACTTTGGTTATCCCGCCACCGTGGGCCTGTATATGTTCCCCATGATCGTCAGGCCATAATTCTCCGGGGGAAATACGGTCAGCATGCTGCGCGCGCGTTGTTTGCACGTTGAACATAGCAGCAAAGAATATTATGAATGGAATTGAATTTTTTTTGAGGAGCATATTCAAATTATTTAATTTTTGTTAGAAAGGGTGTTCCATGGCGAAATATCATTAAGCAAGGCATCTTTTAAGAAGCCTCCAAAAACAGTGTCGGATGTTATATGGGAAGGACGAATTCTTACAGCCGGTTATACTCATTTATTTTCGTTTAATTTGGTACTCAGTTATTGTTGTTATCGCATACAACTACGCCGATATATTTTCCCACTTTATTAAGGCCAGATTACTTTTTGTGTTTAATGCGCCATTCAAAATCAACTCAATGAGTTGAGTATATTTTGGCTATTGTTTTGTCTTATTTTATAATAAGAGAGATTATGTTTTATTCAAAAAAGTATATTGTAACGTTATTAGGCTTTTTGTCTGTGCTCTTCGCATCAACGGCATTCGCCAAAAACACCGGCGCGGCTCAACTTATCACCTCGATACATTCTCCGGATGGACGTACCGTAGTTCAAATCAAGCTTAATCAACGGAATCGCCTTGTTTACAGGATGACATCTGGCGGCCGGGTGATCGTTAATTGGTCGGCGCTGGGAATTAAAACGGACGGGCCAGTTCTTGACTCGCTTCGGTCCGCCCCTTCGGTAAGCAAATTAAAAGTCAGTTCCAGGTTTTCCTGGCCGCTTGGTGAAGATGCAGTGATTGAAGATAATTACGAGGCGGGCATTTTAAAGTGCCGTACAGCAACCGGAATGTTCCAAATTTACGTGAGGTTATATAATGGCAGCCTGGCCTTTCGGTATGCTTGTTATAATTTGCCGAGGCGGCCGGTACGCCTGCTGGAAGAGGGTACAGAGATGAATTTTGCAAACGTAAGCACAATCTATCAATATCACGAGGAATCGGTATTCAGGCTTGTAAAGGTCGATTCTCTGGCGGGAGCCAGTGACCTTCCTTCAACACTAGTTGCGGCGGGCTGTGGTTATATCAGCGTTGGGGAAGCTGATAACAGAAATTACACCAAATGCGTGCTTATACGAGGGGAAAAGCCCAATAGCCTTGCATTCCGGTTTTATGTGGATACGCTTTATAGGGGACACAATGCTCCCTCCGTTCAAAAAGATACCATGGTCGTTTTCAGGGACAGTTTAGTGACACCATGGAGAACTATCAGTTTCAGCAAAACAGCGGTCGGATTGCATGATTTTAGTCAACTGAATTTGAAACTTGTTAATCCTCTATCAGCCAGGGGCCCTGCAGCCGTGGTGCCCGGAAAAGTATTCCGGGTACCCATCAACACCCGGGGCGCCCTCGATGGCGTTGATTTTGCTTCAAAAATGAATTTTCAATATATATTGATCGATGCAGGCTGGTACGGCGCCGAGTTCAGAACCGTATCTGATCCCACCAGGCCTTTGCCCGAATTTGATTTACCGCAAATTATTGCCCACGGTAAACAGAAAGGCATCGGTGTCATTCTTTATGTCAATTATGTTGGACTTAAGGCGAAGTTAGATACGCTGTTACCACTCTATAAAAAATGGGGCATCGCCGGTATTAAATTCGGATTTGTTGATGGTGGCACACAAAGAGGGCTATCATGGCTTGATACGGCTATGAAAAAAGTAAACAATTATGGTTTTGTGTTGAATGTACATGATCATTACAAACCTACCGGACTAAGCCGAAGGTATCCTTTTGTGCTCAGTTCTGAAGGCATTCGTGGTGATGAAAACAGCCCTGACGCTTTTCATAATACTGTACTTCCGTTTACACGTTTTCTTGCAGGTGCTGCTGATTTTACTTTTTGTTATCCCAACATGATTAATTCCTACAACAAAAATGTTAAAGTGAGTAAAGCGCAGCAACTTGCCCTTACAGTCGTTTATTTTGATCCGTTACAAGCTATATTCTGGTATGGGCGTTCCCAGGACTACCAGGGTGAACAGGAGATAGAGTTCTTTAAGTACGTCCCGACAGTGTGGGATGAAAGCAAATATGTTTGTGGTGATATTGGAAAAGGAATTTGTGTCGTCAGGCGCAAGGGTAAGGATTGGTTCCTGGGAGGGGCGGCGGGTTTGGAGCCATGGACCGGGAAAGTTAGGCTTGGGTTTCTCAATAAATCAAAGTCATATCAGGCAACGATATACGAAGACGACGATAATGGCGGAATTCGTAAAAGGACTACCAATTTAAAATATACGGGAATTTTGAATGTCAGCCTTAGAGCAAAGGGGGGAATAGCCGTTATTATCAGGCCATTGAATTAGCCCGTTATGTGTTTTAATTCCTGCTGCTGTGCACACAGATCATGATTGAAAAAGTACATCATATCATTATAACTAACAGGTATTTCATTCGGTGATTTCGGCATTTTGCTTAGATAAACTACGAGGCCTAAAAAAGTAATTTGCTGCGTTTCAAGCTGAATTTTTATGTGTTATCACTGATCTAGCTTACCCAGGTCGTTAAAATGCAACTCTGGCTTTGTAGATTGATATTATTGCTCTTACATGGCATTGATACAAAATATGCCATCGGCCTGCGGCTGTTGCGCGATCATGTTGAGAAACATAAAAATTCGGAAAATAAAAAAAAATTTCCTGATGGTAGAGTATTAGGCTCCTTTTTAACCAGTCATATTTTCATGATACATAACTTCCGCATATCCATGTGACGCTACTTTATGTGCTAAGAAAAAAGATTAAGCATGCCCATTACCGGGATCTCATTTGAAACTTTAGAAATATAAGCTTTGTAAATAAATATGATCGTATCCAATTTCTTTAAAAAAATCACTCTTTTAATGGTATTTGCAGGGCTTACCTATTGTACGTCTGCACAAGAGTATCCAAAGGCTATCCTAAGAGGTGATTATCCGGACCCGAGTATTATGCGTGACGGGAATGATTTTTACATGACGCATTCACCGTTTACATATTCTCCCGGCTTTTTAATATGGCATTCGAAAGACCTGGTTAACTGGGAGCCGATAACACGGGCCATGCCAGATCTGGTTGGATCGGCCATGGCTCCCGACCTGTTGAAATATAAGGGTAAGTATTATATTTATTTTCCGGCCAATGGCTCAAACTGGGTAATATGGGCGAATGATATACGCGGCCCTTGGAGTAAACCTATTGATTTAAAGGTGACTCGTATTGATCCCGGACATGCAGTAGACGAAGTAGGTAAGCGTTATTTGTTCGTTTCTGCCGGTGGTATGGTTTCTTTATCTGATGACGGGCTTTCTGTAACAGGCAATATAAAAGACGTTTACACTGGTTGGGATTATCCCAAAGATTGGATTACCGAATGTAAATGCCTGGAGTCTCCGAAGATTGTTAAGAAGGGAGATTATTTCTATATGCTAACTGCTGAAGGAGGTACCGCGGGTCCGGCAACCAGCCACATGGTGGTAGCCGCCCGTTCAAAAAGCATCCAGGGCCCGTGGGAAAATTCTCCGTATAATCCAATTGTCCATACCTATAGTGCAGATGAGAAATGGTGGTCTAAAGGCCATGGGACATTAATTGATGATATAAAAGGAAACTGGTGGATTGTATACCATGCTTATGAAAAAGGATATCATACTTTAGGACGCCAAACCCTTATTGAACCTATTGAGTGGACAGCAGATGGTTGGTTCAAAACGGCAAAAGGAAAGATGGATTCCGGAACAAAAGAAGAAAAATATTCATCGGGCTTTATGCTATCTGATAATTTCAATAAAACGACGCTCGGGCTGCAATGGACAGCCTGGAAAGGCTATGATACGAATGTCATTCAGCTAAAAAATGGCAGCCTTTATTTAAAGGCTAAGGGTTCTGGTCCGGCGAATGCACAGCTTTTATTAACCACAGTTCCGGATACAAGTTATGAAGCCCAGGTAGAAGTGAGTTTAACCGGGAGAAGTACCGGCGGGTTGATTTTGTTTTACAATGAGGAAGCTTTCGCTGGCATTACATCCAATGGTAAAAGTGTTACCATTTATAAGAATGCAGACGCGCACCTCAACAAATCTGTGGCACTGGGAAGGCATTTTTATCTTAAAATTAAAAACAACCGGAATACCTGCGATATGCATGCCAGCAAGGATGGCAAAAACTGGGTAATTTTCCAATCCGGCTTACAGGTATCAGGTTTCAACCATAACAAATATCACGGCTTTTTTGCATTGCGGCCAGGTTTTATGTCAGCTGGAAAGGAAGGCGCTGTGATATTGGATAATTTCAGGTATAAGCCTATCAACTAAGTAAGATCCAATAAAATAGTCATTATGCGAATATTAACATTAGCGGCGGTGCGCTAAGGAGACCTTTGTTTGATCGGAAACTTAAGTAAGTTACTCTTATGAATAATAGTTTATTAAAAAATTTAGTCTTATTATGGCTATTGTTTGTTGGGCTTGCAGTTAAAGCGCAGCAGAATAATCAGCCTTTACCTCAACCGGTTATCCCGGATTATGTTGCCGACCCCTCCGTGGTTAATTTTAACGGTACGTATTATTTGTATGGAACGGCCGATATTGACCGTGATTTGAAGGAAATGGGGCCGCCCGTTGTTTGGGCCTCAAAAGACCTTGTTAACTGGAGTTATAAAGGGACACTTTTTCAGGGTATTGATTGGAACAAACCTTACACCTATGGCCCCGAAGGAAAAAAGAAAACGGGATATTTCAGGTACTGGGCCCCTGGTGTGGTAATTAAAAAAGATAACCTTTATCACCTGTATGCTACCATTGTTAAGCCTGATGCAAGGCTCGGTACTTATCATTTAACGGCAAAGAGGCCGGAAGGCCCTTTTAAATTCAGCAATGGATCAGGTGTTTTCTCTAATCAGCCAGAAAAAGAAAGTGAAGAGACTAAGCCTGTCGTGGCTGATATAGATGGAGACCCCTTTGTAGATGAGGATGGGCAGGCTTATATTTTCTGGCGCCGAAGAAAAGCGGCTAAACTGAGTAAAGACTGGAAAACTATTGAAGGCCTGGAAGTATCTATTCCAACCAAGAGATCCGGTTATTCCGAGGGGCCCTTCTTATTTAAGCGAAACGGTATTTATTACTATTTTTATACATTATCGGGCGGAGCCAACTATGCTTATGCCTATATGATGAGTAAAACCGGCCCATTGGGCCCCTTTGTTGCCCCGGAGCAGGATATGGTATTCAAATCCGATGTTGCGAAAGGCGTTTGGGGGCCGGGCCATGGTAATGTGCTGCGTATCCCCGGTTCAGATAATTATCTGTTTTTTTATCTGGAATACGGCCAGGGAGGCACAACCCGTCAGGTTTTTGTTAACCGCTTACAGTTTAACGCCGATGGAACCATTCAGCCCGCACAGGTAAATACTACCGGGATTGCGGAAATACCCAATTTGAACAAAAATACCCTCATACATCCTGTTAAAGTTACGGCTTCGAGCGCGAGAAGGGATACCGTTATCAAAACAACTATCAACACGGTAATTGATAAGTTGATTGCTATGCCTCCCAAATTTGTTGAAACTGAACTTGTAAGCGTTCAGCGTATAATGGATTTTAAACCAGAAAATGCTATTGACGGTTCAAACGGAACTTTTTGGATGAGCGACAATGCCGATAAGGAGCCTTGGTATCAGATTGATCTTGGTACAATAAGGCGGGTGAATAGCCTGGAGCTCTTTTTCGTAAAATCTACACTGGGGCATAGTTTTAAAATCGAGAAATCGGAAGATGGGCATGCATGGAAAACAGTAAATACACCCGCATCGCAGGTGATTCACTCTCCCGAAGTGGTCAATAAAATAGGGAAAACCCGTTTCCTCAAATTAACCATCTTGTCCGGCGCGCCCGGTTTGTGGGAAGTTAAGGTGTATTGACAACATGGTAATACCTATGTACCCGTGAACTGGAATATAGAAATAGAACAATCCCGTTAACTGGAGATAAGTCTGTTTTATTTTTATATAAATAGATAAATAAGCATCAACAAAAGGAAATCACACAGATAAATACACTTATAACTAAATGAATCGAATTTTAAAGCTCGTCGGAATACTTCATGTGTTGTTAATACAGTGCGCTTTTGCTTCAAAACCTGTTCTGGTTGATCAGCCCGATTCCGTTTATCTATTTTCGTATGGAGCCAATAACCCTTCGGTGGGCCTTCAGTTTGCATGGAGCCCTGATAAAAAGAATTGGAACCTGATTGGAGGAGGAAACGGATTTTTACGAAGCGATTATGGCCCTGGTGGCTCCCAGAAAAAGATGTTTAATCCATTTGTGATTTTTGGTGCAGATAAGATGTGGCATTGTATATGGAGTTTGAATGCTACTGAACAGATTTACGCCCATGCAGCATCAGAGAATTTGATTGACTGGAATCGTCAGAGTTATCCGGCGGTAAGCAAAGGGCAGAATTTTCTTCGCCCCGGAGTTAAATTTGATTTGAACCAAAAAAACTATTTGGTTACTTATACAGATGCCAAGGGGAAGTTTTTCGCAGTTGAAACAAAAGATTTTAAAAGAAACGACCCCGGAAGAGAAATTTCCGCTGAAGATTACATCCCTTCAGTTGAAGTTAACCTGTCTTCTGGTAAAGTAAGCGGGCAAATTCATCGGGTTGAATGGGCTGTAGTTGACCAGCTGATTAAAGCGTACGAACTTAGAAATTTCAAAAATATTGCAAAGGAGGAAACGACGCAGCAAGATGCTTACCGGTTTGCCGGACTAAAACCAATTGAAGCAAAATTTACGTTGAATGCAGAAAATGCCAAACCAATAAGTAATACCTTGATAGGCATCTTTTTTGAAGACCTCAATTATGCTGCCGACGGAGGCTTATATGCAGAACTCATTCAAAACAGGGACTTTGAATACGACTTACATGATAAGTTTGGAAGTGACAAAAGCTGGACCCATTCTCATTCCTGGTCTTCAGCAGGAGTGGGGGGGAGTTTTACAATTGATTCTATTGCCCCAGTTCACCCCAATAATCTTCACTATGCGGTATTAAAAACAAGTGCGAATCGAGGCTCACTTATCAATTCTGGCTTTGATGGCATAGCTTTAAAAAAAGGTGAAAAGTATAATTTCTCTCTATTTGCTAAACTATTAGATAAAGGGAAAGGAAATCTGAAAGTTCGTTTAATTGGGAATAATGGAGAAGTGTTTGGAGAAACCATGGTAGCTGTTGCTTCGGGCCCCTGGAGAAAGTTGAAAGCTGTTCTTACTTCAAATGCCACCGTTACCGATGCGAAATTGGAATTGCAGGCTATCCAGGCTGGCAGGCTGGCTGTTGATTTGGTTTCTCTATTCCCTCAGGATACTTATAAAGGCAGATCGAATGGTTTGCGGGCCGATCTGGCAAAAACTATCGCTGATATTCATCCTCGTTTTGTGAGGTTCCCCGGGGGGTGTTTAGCTCATGGAGACGGTTTAAACAATATTTATCGTTGGAAAAATACCATCGGGCCGCTGGAAGCGCGCAAACCACAACGTAATATATGGCATTACCATCAAACTGTTGGGTTAGGTTATTTCGAGTATTTTCAATTCTGCGAAGACATAGGGGCCGAGCCTGTCCCTGTAGTTGCCGCCGGCGTTTCTTGCCAAAATTCCCGGGATGGAGGAAACGGGCAGCAAGGCGGAATCCCGATGGAACAAATGGATGAATACGTTCAGGATATAATCGACCTGGCAGAATGGGCAAATGGGGATGTTAATACCAAATGGGGAAAAATACGCGCCCAGGCCGGCCATCCCAAACCTTTTAATTTAAAGTATATCGGTGTTGGGAACGAGGATATGATAACCGACATATTTGAAGAACGGTTTACAATGATTGTTAATGCTTTGAAAAAGGTTCATCCCGAGATAATAGTCATCGGAACCGCCGGGCCAAGTTTTGAAGGTGCAGATTATCGGGAAGGCTGGGATGTTGCATCCAGATTAAAGATTCCAATAGTTGACGAGCATTACTATAATAAAGCAGGCTGGTTTATTAACAATCAGGATTTTTACGACAGTTATGACCGGTCAAAACCTAAAGTTTACCTGGGTGAGTATGCAGCAACGGTGCCAGGGCGGGGCGCTAATTTTGAATCCGCCTTATCTGAAGCTATTTATTTAACTTCACTGGAGCGTAATGCGGATGTGGTAAGCATGAGTTCTTATGCTCCCTTGCTTGCCAAAGAAGGCCACACCCAATGGAACCCTGATATGATATATTTTAACAATACCGAAGTTAAGCTCACGGCTGCTTACCAGGTGCAAAAAATGTATGGCCAAAATTCAGGGGACCAATACCTGCCGGCTTCGGTAACCCTGTCTGATAGCCAGGATGGGGTAAAAAAGCGGGTGGCTATATCAGTAGTACGCGATTCAAAATCTAAGGACCTGATCATTAAATTAGTGAACTTACTTCCCGTTGCTGTTAAAGCCGAAACTGATTTTAAGAATGTAGCTCCCGTGGGAACAAAAATCGCGAAAACGGTATTGCAGGGGCAACTTACCGATAAAAATGTTATGCCGGTAATTGCAGAGGCTCCCCTTGCCGAAATTAATTCAACAGAGTTGCCGCCATATTCATTCACCATACTGAGAGTTAAAACGAAATAGGATTTCCAGAAAACCGGTCTTAATAAAACAAACTAATTTAACAATGAAAATAAGAACAATCGTAGCCCTTAAGCTTTTAGTCGTCATAACCTTTATATCCCAACAGGCTGTAGCCCAGAAAAAAATTAAGGAGAAGGATATGAGTGCTTACCTGATGGTTTATTTTAAGGACGAGACACACAGCCTTTATATGGCATTGAGTAAAGATGGTTATTCATTTACAGATATAAATAACGGGAAGCCGGTAATGGCGGGAGATACAATTGCCTTACAGAAAGGAATTCGCGACCCTCATGTTTCACGTGGCCCTGATGGCGCATTTTATTTAGCAATGACTGATTTACACATCTTCGCTAAAAAAGCGGGCTATCGCGACACCGAATGGGAAAGGGATAAGGAGTATGGCTGGGGAAATAATCGCTCGATGGTGCTGATGAAATCATGGGACCTGATCAATTGGAGCCGCAGCATAGTCAGGGTAGATCAGGCTTTTCCGGGCCTGGAAGATATAGGTTGCGCCTGGGCACCAGAAACCATCTATGATAAGGATCAGAAGAAAATGATGATCTATTTTACTATGCGTTTTAAAAACGGCAAAAACAAAATATATTATTCTTATGTAAACGACGATTTTACCAAACTGGAAACAGCTCCGGAATTATTGTTCGAATATCCGAAAGATATATCCTATATCGATGCCGATATAACCCGTGTAGGGAAAAATTATCACCTGTTTTATGTTCCTCATGATGGTACTCCCGGTATTAAGCAAGCGGTATCCAAATCACTAAATAAGGAATACGTTTACGATGCCAAATGGTACGACCCGGAACCTAAAGCATGCGAAGCACCAACGGTATTCAAACGGATCGGCGAAAAAAAATGGGTCCTTATTTACGATATCTATGGCATAACGCCTAACAATTTCGGCTTTAGTGAAACCAGCGATTTTATAAATTTTAAGAATCTTGGACATTTCAACGAAGGGCCCATGAAAGCGACTAACTTTTCTTCTCCTAAGCACTGTGCGGTTATTCAGCTAACAAAAAAGGAGGCAGAGGCTTTGGCTAAAAGGTGGAATTTTGATGCTCAATTTTAACAACGCCTAAAGCAGGTTATTGACGTACCTATAGCTTACCGCGTACTTTAAGAGTTGAAGTTAATTTCTAAACTTCAACTCTTTTCTTTTTAAACACTACGCATAATGGCAGAATTTGCAATGGGCTTTTTATGGACCTATTAATCAAATCTTGTTTTTACTTGACCAGGATACCCCGCTGATACTAAACATCTGATTCAGGGAGCTGCTAATTCCTTATTTCGTTATATAATTTCTCTTAAATTAACCTTTAGGTTCAATTTAGAAGGAATGCCTGCGTCAATAAATCTAAGTTATCTAATTAATGTATAACTAACCAAAACGAGACATTAAGCCCCGTAGGTTACATTTTAAGACCTCTTTAGCCAAAGGGTCGATTTAATTATTCCCAAAGTTTCTTTAATTATAAGCAGCGATGATTAAAGCTCAACCCATTTATTCCCTGCGTTAAAAATTAAAAACTGACAGAAGGTAAAATCAGGCCCGTTTTGATCTATTATACCCCCTTCGATTGGACGTTATAGGCCTCTCAGCGAGTTCAAATTTGCGATAGTTTAGCGTACTCCACCGGCTAACAACCTTTTTTAACGGCTTAACAATTTAGCGTTTAAAAGGTGGTTAGGAACTCCCTTACCGCTCGGGCAGATAGGAGTTTTGGGAGAATACAGAACCAATATAAACAAAAAAATATCAACTCGGGGTATTGCGAGATACTAATTGAGAAAACCATTATGATGAAAAATTTAGAGGAGCTATCCAACCTTTGGAGTGAGGTTTGTATAGGTAATAAACGTTCATATTCCATAATCCATCAAAATCTTTATCCTGTGCTATATACTTTAGGCAACAGGATGGTAAATGACGAAGAACTTACCGATGATCTGATACAGGAGGTGTTTATCAAATTATGGCTAAGGAAGGAATCGATTGGTCCAATTGGAAACGTTAAAGGATACTTCTTTGCTGTTATGCGATCAGTTTGTCTTGATTTTATAAGGAGCAAAGACCTTGTTGAAACCAGGATGGCAAGGATTGAATTTTTAGATCTCCAGATTTCGATAGAAGATGAAATTACGCAAAAAGAAGCGACGCTTAAGCAAAGAAGAATGATTGAATACGCGTTAAATCGCTTGCCCGATCGCCAGCAGGAAATAATTCGGCTCCGATTTTTTGAAGGACTGACTTGTGCCGAGATTGGATCGATGACTGGTATAAAATATCAATCGGTTGTAAATCATGTATATAGGGCGGTTCAAACGTTGAGGGAATTGTATGGAGCCGAAGATGAACTACGTGTAGCCTGACATTTTGTACAAGCCGTTTTGCCATCACTTAGTTTGCGTGCATTAGAATTACAAATAAGTTTTAGATGAAGTATATTTGGTTGTAGGTAGTAGGTTCATTTTTTAGTAAATGGGTTTAATGGTTCGGACAAAAAGCGGCGAATAATTATGCCTTTTTCCTTAACTTGTGTTTGTGTTGATTATAAAGATTGTTGTTGCAACATTTCATTTTGAGCCACTGTAACCCTATTAAACGGAATTCATAATGCCCTGTCGATCTCTTATTATTTTTGTTTTTCTCTTCATCGCATTTATAAATCCGTCTTTCGCCCAAAATCTCGGTTATTTAGGTTTAGAACAAGGATTATCCAACAACTCCGTAACCAGTATTTATAAAGACAAATATGGTTTTATGTGGTTTGGCACGTTAGACGGGTTGAATCGCTTTGACGGTTATAGTTTTGCAAAATATAGAAAAAGAGTTCGTGATCCGTATAGTTTGAACGATAACACTGTATATAGTATAACCGGAACCCCCGATGGTAAATTGTATGTAGGAACATCGAAGGGGCTTAGCATTTTAGATTATAAAAGTCTGAAATTTTCAAATGCAAGCTATATATCTGCAAGTTTGCCTGATCGTTCTGTTTTGCCTTTTAGTACTTGGGTACTGTGTTTAAAGGCCCAAAAAGACAATGATGTTTTTGTGGGATCGATTGGTTCGGGCTTATTGGTTTTGAAACACTCTTCTATGGTATTGCATCAAATACCTTTGTATGATAATGCTGTTTTGCGGACAGATTATAGTGTCGAATCACTTAGCTTAGATAAAAACTCCAACGTTTGGCTATTAAGCAGAGGAGTTGGTTTATGCGTTTACAATTCCAGATTGAACCGTGTTGAGATTGTCAATTCAGCTATAAAAAACGGAAAATGCATGACGTTCGACTCAGGCGGGAACCTGTGGATAGGTACCAATGTAGGGCGGCTATTTAAATTGTATAAAGGTACCGACAAAGTAGAGCCTTTTGACATTCCAGGTGGATTGACCGTTAACCGTATCATGGACGTCTGTTTCGAGGATGGCCGTGTATTATGGGTTTCAACGGATGGTGACGGACTGTTCTCCCTAGACATTGTTGCGAAAACTGTATTAAAGGCCTTCACGCAATCTGAAAAATCTTTATTAAGTAATGCAATAAGTACAATTTTTATTGACAAGGAATCGCGAAAATGGATCGGAACGATTAGAGGGGGAGTTAACATTATTGACCAAAAGAAGGATATTTTTAAAACAGTCAAAAATGAACCTTTTAACAGTAATAGTTTAGCTCATAACACGGTTTTTTCGTTCTGTGAAGATGGTGATGATATCTGGATTGGGACGGATGGCAAAGGGATTAGTATCTGGAACAGGAAAACCAATAATTTTAGGGAGCATCTTTTTAAAGTCGATAAAGATCATTTAGGGGCCAATCAAATTCCATCGATAATAAAAGACGATAAAGGCAATGTTTGGATTGGATCATATGGTTCTGGGGTTACCAGGTTTAATAAAGCAACTCAAACATTTGAAGAAGTTCAGTTTCAGCAAAAGAACATGGGAAGTATATATGCTTTCCGGTTATTTATGGATAGGGAAAACGATATTTGGGTAAGTTGTCTCAGAGGCCCTTCTGCACATAATATAACAAAGGGGTTGTATAAATTTGATAAAACAAGCAAGCAGTTTAAAAGTGTTCCGTATGCTGTTTATAAGGATATATTTTCCATTGCAGAAGATCACTGGGGTAACCTGTGGCTTGGTACGGTAAATAGTATTTTAAAGCTCGACAAGAAATCCGGAGCAGTTATCCAATATCACATAGGTAGTTGTGTAAGAGCCATTAAAATTGACAAAACCGGTAATGTATGGATTGGATCACAGGGGAGTGGTTTATGGAGATTAACACCAGGAAATAGCAAATTTTCGGTTTATACTGAAGAAGATGGCTTGCCCAATGACGGTATTTTAAATATAGAGGAAGATAACCAGGGCTATATTTGGCTGGCAACTAATAATGGTTTATCCAAACTTAGCCCCAAGCAATTAAGCTTTGAAAATTATCATGCTGATGATGGTCTTCAGTCAAATCAGTTCTACTATAATGCTTCGGCGAAATTAAGCTCCGGCGAATTATTATTCGGCGGCATAAAAGGCTTTAATGTGTTCAACCCATCTGTCATTAAAGCAGATAAAAATTTCCCGGCCCTAACTGTTACAGGTGTCAATGTTTTAAATACCTCCATAACAGCACAGAGTGAGTATGTTGATAATGCTTTTGATATTCAGGAGGTTAATCGTATTTCGTTACCATTCGAGAAATCATTGTTTTCGCTCGAATTTGCAGCTTTGGAGTATACGTTTCCTGAAAAAATACAGTATGCCTATATTCTAAGAGGAAAAGACAAGGCCTGGAATTATATCAAAAACGGAGTTCGGTCTATCAGTTATGCAAGTTTGATGGACGGTAGTTATACACTCGAAATTAAATCTACCAATGCGTCCGGCGTTTGGAATCCCCGAAGCCGTATGGTCAGGATTACTGTTTTAGCTCCGTGGTATCGAACCTGGTGGATGTACTGCCTCTATCTGACACTTGCCGGAGGGGGGGTATATACTTATATTCGTTATCAAAGGCAAAAAGATTTTTTTAAATATAAAGTTAAACTAACTGCTCTTGAAGCGGTCAAGGAGGCTGAATTAAATGAAAAACGAATATCGTTTTTTACAAATGTTGCTCATGAACTAAGGACGCCTTTAACCCTGATAGTCAATCCGATAAAAGACTTGCTTAACAGCGATGGCGTAAATATTCATTCTGTTGATGTGGGCGCTGTTTACAGAAACACACGGCGGCTTTTGAGCCTGGTAGATCAGTTATTGTTATTTAAAAGCGCCGAGAACGAGGTATCTGAGCTAAAGCCCGAGATATTAAATTTAAGTGAACTGTGCAATGAAGTGTTTTTATGTTTTAATAACCAGATAAAGGCAAAACACATCAAATATCATTTTGATAATGTAACAAACAGTTTGCCTGTTTTTGCCGATAGGGAGAAAATCGAGATAGTGTTGTTTAATCTTTTATCTAATGCGATTAAATATTGTGGCGAAAAGGGGAGTGTATCTTTTGTTTTAAGGGATGGTGTTGATAGCGTTTCGGTGTTAGTGAAAAATACAGGGCCTATCATCCCCCCTCATGTTGGAGATCAATTATTTGATAAGTTTTTCAGGCTTAATCACCGTAAAGAATCGGCGAGGAAAAGTGGTTTTGGTATTGGCTTATTTGTTTCCAAAAAAATTGCAGAAATGCAAAAAGGAAGCTTAACCTATACGAGTGATGACGAGGCAGGAACGGTGTTTACTTATCAATTGCCAAAGAACATGGATAACATTTCTCCGGATTTTCGAAACGAAAAAAAATCTTCCGATGCTCATCTATTTGGCGAACTGTATATTGATTTTCCGGAGCCTGCATCTAAAGACGAAAAAACCATATCAAAAAGTATGGATCAGGTTTTCAGCGATGTTGTCGAACGAAAACCTAATGTCCTTGTAGTGGACGATAATACTGAAATAAGGAATTTTCTTGAACAAATTCTTCATGATCATTATAATGTTTTTAAAGCAGAGAACGCCGAAGATGCCTTCAACATTGTCAGAAGCAAAGAATTAGATATCATAGTATCTGATATCGTTATGCCCGGAATAAGCGGTGTAGAGTTTTGTTCGAATGTTAAAGAATCAGATGAGTTCAGCCACATACCTGTAATTCTGCTTACCGGAACGACATCACCGGAGATTAAACTTAAAGGTATTGAATGCGGTGCAGATGATTATATCACAAAGCCGTTTGAAAGAGAATTACTTTTAGCCCGGATTAAAAGCATATTAAAGGGACGCGATTCATTAAAAAAATACTTTATTAATGATGTTACCCTTCAAAGTAATAACGAAAAGGTTTCTGAGGAATATAGTGCTTTCCTGAAAAAAGCAACTGAGATTGTTGAGCTGCATCTTAAGGATAAAGATTTTAATGTAAAAGTATTAATCCTGGAAATGAGAATGAGCAGATCGAATGTGTTTAGAAAGGTTAAATCTATCTCGGGCCTATCTATCAGCGAATTTATCCGTTATATCCGGCTTAAAAAAGCAGCTGAACTGATGATCAAAACAGATATCCAGGTTAAAGAAGTTGCGTACGAAGTTGGTATCAATGATTCCCGCTATTTCCGGAAACAATTTCATAAGGTTTTCGGAATAAACCCTTCAGACTATATTAAAAAATATCGCCGTAATTTTTTAAAAGCGCCGGGGAGTTAATATATAACGTTGCCAAATTCGGCCACTCTTTTTATCATAGTTTCACTCAATTTTCTGATCTCCTTTCTGCTTGATATATCAACAGGCATTGGCGGGCCATGTGCTTAAATCGCACCGCATTGGCATACATAATATAACCGGTCTCCAATGCTGTCAAAATTCAATTTGCACGGCCTGATTTACCAAGCGGTTGACTGATCAACTGTCGTAATTAAATAATAATCTTTTTTTACCGAAATCTCTAAAGCAAAGAGTATTTAATCAATACATCATCAGTCATATATAAAACTTTTCATGAGTTTCTAACCTAAGTTAAAACCCCGATATGATGAAACATTTACTTGACCAATTGAAACGGATAAGGCAAAGAAAACCCGTTTTTCTTTTACTAACCAGTATCGGCCTGATTCTTTCAGGTATTTCACCTGTGAAGGCACAAACTTTTGTACATCCCGGTGTGGCCTTTAACTGGGCCGACCTGGACCAGCTCAAAGCCAATATTACCAAAGAGCCCTGGCTTTCGGCCTACAATACATTTAAGAGTGACTACCATTCCCAACTAAGTTACTCTCCTGCTGCGCCGCAGCAAACCGTAACCCGTGCTCCCGATTTGAATAACGGACAATGGAAGAATGATATGATTGCTATCCACAACCTGGCGTTTATGTGGTGGTTTACAGGAGATTCAACTTATGCCCGAAAAGCTACTAATATACTTGATGGCTGGGCGGTAACCAATACCACCTGGGGTGGAAATGAATCTATGCTGGATATTGGCGACTATGCCCAGTATTGGGGCGTAAGTGCCGAAATACTCCGCTCTACTTTTCCCGGCTGGACCGCGGCCAATACACAGCATGTAAAAAATTATTTTGCTAATGTATTATTTCCAACTTCCTGGGTGCCTGGTCCCTTACGCGACCAGAACAAAGGCGCTCTTCAGTTAAAAATAGCCCTGGCTGCGTCCGTTTTTTGTGATGATGCCACCCGGTTTAATCAGGCAGTGGAAGTTTACAGGATGGATGCCGGGGGAGGCATGCGTAATTCACTGCCCAATGGCGAAGTTGGGGATGCAGGCCGCGATGATCACTGGCGCGTGCAGGCAGCTGCCCTGGCCTGGGGCGCAGAAGTTGCCTACAAGCAGGGGATAGATATGTTTGCCGAACTGGATAACCGGGTATTGGCAATCGGCGAGCTTTATCATAAATACGCCTTTGACGGAGCTACCATGACTTATATCCCGTTTGGGGGATATGCAAGTTATTGGACCAGCTGGGGGATTCAGCCCGGAGCAAGGGCCGGCGATATGACCAACCTCATTTACAGCGCTTATAATGTACGTAAGGGGATAGCCACCCCCAATACCGACAGGATGAGGGCCGCATTGATGCAGTCCGGGGCCACTAATTATTCTCCGGCCGGTGGTGACTTTTTATATCTGAAATCATCCGATACATCAACCGCACATAGCTTATCCCCTGTATATTATCCTGCCGATCATGTGCAGGCGGTCAGTAACTTAACCAATATAGATATCGGCAATACCGGATTGGCAGGCAGTGCCACCTACAATAACGGGATCTGGACACTTAAAGGTGCCGGCACATCCACTAGTACAGCCTTCAGCTTCAATTTCAAAAAAGTTAGCGGCGATGCCGGCCTGGTGGTAAAAGTCGAGAATATGTCGCTCACGAGCGGCGGTTGCGGCGTTATGTTGCGCGAATCGCTGGCGCCAGGTTCAGCTTTTTATGATCTGTTTCTTAACGCTACCGGCGGCGCCGGCAGGCACTGGCAGCCCAAAGCACCCTGGTGGTTAAAAATTGAGCGCGTAGGCACCCGCATATTTGTGTATCATACACAGGATGGTGTTAACTGGACTAATGATGGTTGCTGGTATTCTGCAACAGGTTTCCCAACTAATCTTTATGCCGGATTTTATACTTTATCAAATAATGCTTCGGCATTAAATACTGCCACATTTAGTAATGTGGCCTTTAGTCAAACCGCACCTACCGGATCTCCGGAGATCAGCAGTGCCACCACAGCAACAGTTGCCATTGGTGCACCGTTCAGTTATAGCATCATTGCCAGTGCTAATCCATCTTCCTATGGTGCCAGTGCTAATCCATCTTCCTATGGTGCCAGTGGTTTACCTTCGGGGCTTAGCATTAATACCGCAACCGGCGTCATTTCCGGTACGCCTGCTACAATAGCACAAAGCGAAATTACCATAGCTGCTACAAATGCCAGCGGAACAGGCACAGCAACGCTTATACTAAACGCGATCAATAACGAGGCACCGGCTGCACCGGCTTCTGCTGCCGCATCGATAGTTAACACTTCACAAATTAATCTCACTTGGGCAGCTTCTGCAAACGCTACGAGTTATTCGGTAAAACGGTCGTTAACCTCAGGAGGAGCTTATACAACGATCCAGGCGGGAATTACAGGTACTGGCTTTACAGATGTATCTCCTGTACCGGAAGTGAATAATTACTATGTTATTACAGCCCTTACGGGGGATAAGGAAAGCGGTAATTCAAATGAACTTTTTGCTTCTGTCCCTCCTGCAGCCCCGGCACAGCCAACTGTGGTTAATAAAAACAACGAAGTTGATCTGAGCTGGAACAATGCTTCAGGAGCAGCTACCTATAATGTAAAAAGGGCAACAGTGAGTGGAGGCCCTTACACTACAGTAGCCAATGTGTCAACTAATTTGTATGCCGATATCAATGTAAGTAATGGAAGCCCTTATTATTATGTCGTTTCTTCTGTAGGCGCCACCAAGGAAAGTGCTAATTCGCCGGAAGCATTTGGCGTACCTGGCGCAAACTCATTTACATGGAGCCCAACAGCCATTACAGATTCGTTGAACCTTGCAGGCAACTGGGTTGAAAATATAGTTCCGGTAAATCCGGCCATTTTAACTTTTGGTGAAACACGTGATAGCACATTAACCAATAATATTACTGGTTTGGTAGCCTCAAGAATTCAGTTTGGCACAGATGCCAACGCAAATAATACCATCTCCGGTAGTACCCTGACATTGAAGAATGACTTGGTTAATAACTCATCAAAAACTCAGACTTTAACCACCCCTATACAGCTAACTGATCAGCTAAATGTGAATACCACAGGCGATGTTGTTCTGAATGGGGGGATGAGCGGTACTGGTTCTTTAATGAAATCAGGGGCAGCTGTTTTATACGTTAAAGGAAATAGTAACAATACCTATTCAGGAAACACCATTATTGTTAGCGGTACTGTAGCGGCAGCGGGCATTGGAACCGGAACAGCGAGCAATCCTACAGCAGGGCCTTTGGGTGTAGGCAAAGTTCAAATGAATGGGGGAGCGCTGCAAGCTACAGCCGGTGCCGATCTTTTATTGTATAACGACATCCGGGTATTGCCCGGAACCAGTTATATGTATGAAGACGTTAATGCGATAACTCTTTACGGAAAGCTATTAGGCTCTGGTACCCTGCAGCATGACGGAAATGATTATGCCGGCCTTAATCTCCTGGGCGACAACAGCCAATTTACGGGCACCTTTATTTCAAAGCTGAGAAGTGGCAGGCAGAGAATACGTTTTGGAGTGCCTGAATCGGGAAGTGCAAATGCAACCTGGCTGTTAGATGCTAATGCCGTAGATTGTCAAGGTATCGGTTTTGCAAATGGAACGTTAAACTTTGGTGCGCTTAATGGCCGTGGTTATATCCGGGCCGATGCTGGCGGTGCACCTGTTATCAGTATTGGCGCCCTTAATACTTATTCCAGTTATGGCGGAACCATTAACGCTAATGGCAGTGGTTTGACTGTCGTAAAGATAGGCACAGGAATTTTAGAAATGTGGGGCAACCAGGCCTATGCAGGAACTACTACGGTAAAAGGCGGGAAATTATTATTAAATAATAATGCAATTAATGGCGTTTTTGGCAGCCCGATAACTATAGAAGCAGGTTCATTGGGAGGCTGGGGATTAAGTCAGTCGTCGGCTACACTTGGAACAGGATTAGGCACAGGCGCGATATTGGAACCCGGGTTTTTAAAGATCGGTAATTTAAGTGTTGCCAGTCTTACCTTAAAATCTGATGCTACCTACCAGGCCGAACTTAATTTAGGTACAGGTGCTGGCGATAGCGTCACGGTTAAAACTATAACGTTAAATAATCCGCAACTTCAATTAATTCCTATTACGGGTACACTTCCATCAGGCACTTCATATACCATTGTCAACAATACCGGCACCGCGCCTATCAACGGTATATTCAAAGATCTGCCTGAAATGTCACTTATTTCGGCAAGCGGCTACAATTTTCGTATCACTTACAAAGGTGGAACTGGTAATGATGTGGTACTGCTTGATGATCGTACCATACCTGTTGCTGTTACCAGCGCATCAGCAGATACAGCACTGATTGGCCGGTCATTTACGTATACCATTACAGGTATTAAATCGCCAACTAGCTTTGCTGCTACCGGCCTTCCTGCAGGTTTAAGCTTAAATACTTCTACCGGTGTAATATCCGGAACTCCAACTACGCCCGGGCTTTTCTCTGTTTCTTTGATCGCTTCAAATCAAGCGGGGGCAGATACAGCCGCCTTATCATTAACAATTCTGAGCACTACGGTAGGGAGCGTTATGGTTGCCTCCGGCGATGCGAAGGACATTATCGAATGGAACCCAATTCCCCAATTTAATTACAATGTTAAACGCTCAACTACATCGGGCGGAACTTATACTACCATCGGAACTGTTTCGGGTACAAAGTTCACGGATACGAATGTGAGTAACGGAACTACGTATTACTATGTAGTAGCTGGCGTAGATAGTATAGGCGAAAGCCCTGTTAGTGCAGAAGTGGTAGCGACACCAAATACAGGGCAAATGACCTACCTCAAATTTGATGAAGCAAGCGGAACATGTAGCATTGACAGTTGGGGGGCAAACCACGGAACATTAGCAGCTACTGCAAGCCGAAGTGTTGGCAGAAGCGGACAAGCACTTAAACTGGACGGAACCGCTACATCTTATGCTACCATGCCAACAGGTATAGTGAAGCCTTTATCCGATTACACGATATCCTCATGGGTGAAAATGGATGCGTTGGCTAACTGGATGCGTATTTTTGACTTTGGGACAGGAACATCCAAGTACATGTTTTTATCCGTGCAAACAGGAACTGCCGGGCAGGTACGTTTTGGGATAAAGAACGGAGGTACAGAACAAGGCTTAACATATAATTATGCCGTTCCGCTTAATACCTGGACCCACTTTGCAGTTACCCAGGCGGGCAGTACTTTTAGCATGTATATTAACGGTTCTTTAGTTGCTACTACTACAGCTATTACGATCAAGCCTTCTGCTATTGATAGTACCACCCAGAATTACCTGGGTAAATCTCAATGGGGTGATCCGATGTTTAACGGTTCAATTGATGAGTTTAAAATTTATAGCAGGGCTTTAAGCGCATCTGAAATTGCTGCAGGTTATACAAGTCAAAGCATCACGCTGAATGCTATCGCCGCAAAATTAATGGGCGATGATGATTTTGATCCGGCTGCTACGGCTTCCTCGGGGCTTCCGGTAACATATACCAGTTCGGATACCACGGTTGCAAAAATTGTAGATGGTAAAGTTCATGTTTTAGCCACAGGAACTTCAACCATTACTGCTTCACAAAGTGGAAATAATGTTTATTGGCCGGCAACATCACAAACAAAAGCGTTGTCTGTTGTCATTGCAAATAGCACTCCACCAACCACTTTAATTGGCAGGCCATTTACTTATACTATTACCAATAAGCCACTCAGCAATTTTGCTGCAACAGGTTTACCTGCCGGTTTAAGCATAAATGCCGCTACCGGTGTAATATCTGGTACGCCAACTGTATCCGGTACTTTTCCTGTAATCTTAACTGCCAGCAATGGAAGTAGTACAGGTACGCAAACCATCACGTTAACTATACAGAGTATTGTAGTAAGCAATGTTATTGTTGCTGCAGGTGATGCTAAAAACATCCTGGAATGGGGTGCTATTCAGGGATTTACGTATAATGTTAAGCGTTCAACAACATCAGGCGGGCCTTATACTACTATCGGAAATGTGAACACTAATAAGTTTACCGATACCAATATTACCAATGGAACTACTTATTACTATGTAGTTGCTTCGGTTGATAGCGTAAGGGAAATGTCGCCGAGCACGGAGGTTGCAGCATTACCTAATGTCGGCCAGGCCAGTTACCTTAAATTTGATGAAACGAGCGGAACACGAGCCATCGACAGTTGGGGGGGCAATCACGGCACATTAGCTGCCACAGCAACCCGTAATGCGGGACAATACGGAACCGCTCTTAAATTGGATGGTACAGCTACTTCATATGCCACGCTTCCAGCGGGTATTGTGAGTACGCTAAATGATTTTACCATATCTGCATGGGTAAGAATGGATGCACTGAGCAGCTGGATGCGTGTGTTTGATTTTGGGTTGGGCACTACGCAATATATGTTCCTTACGGTTCAGGCCGGTGTTTCAAGTGGTAAGTCTATTATTCGCTATGGTACCAGGAACGGTTCGCCTGCAGAACAGAACCTTAGCTATAATTATACGTTCCCATTAAATACCTGGACCTACCTGGCGATAACAAGGGCCGGAAACACCACCACGATATACATAAACGGTACATCTGTCGCTTCATCAACAAACATCACTATTAAACCCTCAGCGCTTGGCAATACCACGCTTAACTACCTGGGGAAATCTCAGTTCCCTGATCCGATTTTCAATGGGTCTATCGATAATTTTAAAATATACAGTAGAGCGTTGAATTCCTCAGAAATAGCTTCAGATCTGTTAGGCGATCAAATTATAAATTTTGCCGCTATACCTGTCAAATCTGCAACAGACGCAGACTTTGCTCCCGGTGCTTTGGTAACTTCGGGCCTTCCACTAACATACACCAGTTCAGACACTACAATTGCAGCTGTTGTTAACGGGAATGTCCATATTAAAGCAGCCGGCACCACGGTCATTACCGCTTCCCAGGCCGGAAACACTGCTTACAAAGCGGCGACGTCAATAAATCAAACACTCACGGTTCAAAAAGCGGCTCAAACTATCGCCTTCAACGTACTTCCGTCGAAAAATGTAAATGATACCGATTTTGATGCGGGTGCGGTAGCAAGCTCAGGCTTATTGGCATCTTATACAAGCGCCGATACAACGGTTGCAAGCATCTTAAATGGTAAAATTCACATCAAAAGAGCAGGTACGGTGAGCATTACAGCGTTGCAAAACGGAAATGCTACTTATCTTCCTGCAAGTTCGGTAAGCCAGAGCCTTACCATAAACAAACTGGCTCAAACTATTACTTTCAATTCCCTGCCCGCTAAAAGACCAGGCGATGCTGATTTTAATGTTTCGGCAACCGCTTCATCGGCCCTGCCGGTAAGCTTTGGCAGCAGTAATACAGGCGTTGCAACGGTAACCAACGGGCTGGTTCATATCACCGGCACCGGTACAACTATTATTACCGCCAGCCAGCCGGGCAATACAACTTATAAAGATACTACGCTTAGCCGGACATTGACGGTTATCCCGCTTAACCTGCAGGTACAATATCAGGACGGGGATGCCGGTCAACCTACCAATAACATTATCCGCCCTTATGTGAAGATCGTGAATGCCGATTCTGTAGGGGTGGCATACAGCGAATTAACTATGCGTTACTGGTTCACTGCCGAAAACTATGCCGGCTTTAATACCTGGATAGATTATGCCCAACTGGGGAACAGCAATGTAAAAATGAAATATGTTCCGTTGGATCAGCCCCGGAATGGCGCCCTGGGTTACATGGAATATAGTTTCACCGCAACAGGGAACCTGGGCGCTGGCAACAATACCGGGCAAATACAATCCAGGTTTGCCAACCAGGACTGGGGATTGTTGAACGAGGCTGATGATTATTCCTATCAAAGCAATACCGGCAGCTATGCCAACGACAGCCATATCACGCTTTACCGCAACGGGATGCTGATATGGGGAACCGAGCCGGCTGTTGCTGCGCCGATTACCAGCCTGAACGTGTTTTACCAGAATCAAAACACCGGTACCAGCGGCAATACTATCAGCACTTACCTGGCCATTAATAATACCGGGAATGTACCGGTAGCTTTTGGCGACATTACGGCCCGTTACTGGTTTACCAAAGACGGCACACAGAGCCTGAACTACTGGATAGATTATGCTAAAAAAGGCAGCGGTAACATCAGCGGTAATTTTGTGCCATTAAGTACTGCACTCACCGGAGCCGATACTTATTTGGAGCTTGCGGTAAATTCCTCAGTAGGGCCCCTTTATCCTTTAAGTTCATCGGGCAATATCCAGTATCGTATTACCAAAGCAGACTGGTCGAGCTTTAATGAGCTGAATGATTACTCGTACCTGGCCAAAGACGTGATGAAAGAGAATAACCATATTACTGTTTATTATAAAGGGCAGCTTATTTATGGTACAGAACCTTCAGCAGGCTCCATGTCATTAAAGAGTGCACCTGTGGCAGTAGCCCCGCCGCAGCGCGAGATAAGCAATGAAGGAATTATAGTACATCAGGGTCTTTCTCCTAACGGGGATGGTATTAATGATGTGCTGATCATAGACGGATTAACAGCCTATCCGGATAATAGATTAACGATCATGAACCGCAGTGGCGTTAAAATATTTGAAACGAAGGGCTATGATAACAGCTCGAAAGTATTTGACGGGCACTCCAGCATAAGCGGTGCCCTGCAACAGCCCGGTACCTATTTTTACACGCTGGAATATAAGAAAGGCGAAGAAAACAAACATAAAACAGGTTTCATCATCATTAAATACTGATAGCGCGTCATATGAATAAAATTTATAATGACACAATTCCCCTAATTGTTGCATTCAGCCTGTGCCTGTTACTTATAGTAACAGGCAACAGCGCTGTTGCACAGCAGCAGGCTTTCAGCTATACCCAGTATATGGATAACTTAACACCGTTTAACCCGGCCTATTCCCTTTTGGATAAAGCCGGATCAATTCATAGCCTGGCGCGCAAGCAATGGGTGGGGATAGACGGGGCGCCGGTAACCTACCTGATCAACGGGAACATGCCAATCGAATCTATCGACGGTGCCGCAGGACTGATCGTATTTAATAACCAGTTGGCTATAGAACATCAAACCGAAGTAAATGCCTATTTTGCAAAAGGGATTCAATTGGACCCGTACAGTTATTTAGCGGTATCGCTCAATGCGGGTGTACGGAGCTATGCGGCCAATTATTCTACATTGGATTCCTCTGATCCAACCTTCAGGAATGATGTAAGGGGAACCAAACCCAACATTGGATTTGGCGTAATCTATTATACCGGCTGGTATTACCTGGGGATCTCGGCACCCGAGCTCACGATAACCAGTTTGGGTACCGCATCTGTACAAAACAATTCCAATTTCAGGAGCCATTATTAC
Organism: Mucilaginibacter sp. cycad4; assembly: GCF_034263275.1. Lineage (NCBI taxonomy): Bacteria > Pseudomonadati > Bacteroidota > Sphingobacteriia > Sphingobacteriales > Sphingobacteriaceae > Mucilaginibacter > Mucilaginibacter sp. cycad4. The sequence goes on from NZ_CP139559.1 coordinate 706,796, forward strand.
TTTTCGGGAGCATTGCTGACCAATATCAACGAGGATATCAAATTTAAACCCGCAACATTGGTTGCCTATGCAAAAGGGGTGCCGCTTGTTGCGGATATATCTGGTACACTGTATATAAAAGAGACCCTGGGGCTTGGCATCAACTACCGTACCGATAAGACGATGGCAGGGATTCTTACATTAAATATAAATGCCTTTCATGTAGGGTACAGCTACCAGTTAGGTATCTCATCAGCCAACCTGGGTGGCTTTAATAATGCTACCCATGAGATATCACTGAGCTACCGGTTCGGTAGGTTAACGACTACTCCTTTGCTCTGAATAAGACAAATTCTTCCAAAATCTGATCCATAGACAGATCACGGTAGAGAATGCGAATGATTCTGTACATATTCCATGAGTATATGGAAAGAAATTACTCGTCTTAGTTAGTATAAAAGCTTCACACTTTACATGACAACCATTAAAAGAATAATTCGCCTTTCGCTTTCCTCAGTTATTTCACTTTGCTTTTTTATTATAATCACACCAGTTCGGGCAGAGAAAATTCAAAATCAGCTTAAAACTTATCCAGCACCAACCGGAGCGGTTCAAAACAACGATTTCACCGTTCAAGTCCGTCAACCAGATGGAAAATGGCAGGACCTTCCCGAATATCTTATCAAAGTTGACCGGGTTGTGGGCACGACTCACCAGGAGCAAAATTCCTCCCTGGCATATTTTGACTTTGCTGGTGAGGTAGAGGTATCAGTTACCTATAATAAAGGACCTGTTAATACGGCAAAAATAAGACCGTTGTCATATGATATTAAACATCAGTTAAAAGGGCACACGATCTTTTTCAAACTATCAAAACCTGCAAATCTTTCGATTGAAGTGAACGGTGATATCTTTCATAATTTGCAATTGTTTGCCAATTGCGTGGAAGACTTCGTTCCCGACCCGAAGGATCCTAACGTAATTTATTATGGCCCTGGGATACATGAAGTTCCAGGCGGAGAATTAATGGTGACCTCCGGAAAAACCGTTTATCTGGCCGGAGGGGCAATTCTGAAAGGAAGGATTTTAATTCAGCATGCGTGGGATGTAAAGGTTTTAGGAAGAGGGATCATCGAGCAAGCGCCGTTCAGGGGTGTAAGAATAGCCTTTTCTAAAAATGTGACGATTGAGGGAGTTATTTGCTCGCAATGTTTTACCGGGGGCTCGGAAAATGTGACCATTCGAAACGTGAAGGCAATCAGTTATTATAAATGGGGCGATGGCATGAATGTGGTATCCAGCAATAATGTATTATTTGATGGCGTATTTAATAGAAACTCCGACGATTGTACTACAGTGTATGGCACTCGTGGTGAATTTACCGGAGGCTGCAGAAATGTTACTATGCAAAATTCGACGTTATGGGCTGACGTCGCTCATCCTATCCTGGTAGGAACACACGGCAACACACCCAAACCGGACGTTCTGGAGCAACTCAATTATATAAATATTGACATTCTTGATCATATGGAAATGCAATATGATTACCAGGGCTGTCTAAGCCTAAATGCAGGAGACAGTAACCTTATCCGAAATGTGCGCTTTGAGAATATCCGAATAGAAGATTTCCGACATGGACAACTCGTGAATTTACGCGTCTTTTTCAATAAGAAATACTGCACCTCGCCAGGACGGGGAATCGAGAATGTGGTATTCAAAAACATCAGCTATAATGGTAACAATGCATCCACATCGATTATTGCGGGGTACGATGATCTGCATAAAGTAAAAAATATCTGTTTTGTAAACCTCATGATCAACGGGAAAGTGATCAGCGATCACATGCCTGCTAAGCCGGGATGGTATAAAACTTCTGATATGGCAGGCTTCTTCGTAGGAGAACATGTAGAAAATATTTCATTCACCACCAACAGCCAATAATCCTAAGGTTGTTTACTGCCTTTTCCCAACTTTAACTTTATGAAGGTGCCTCAGTTATGAAGCGCCTTCTTTGCAAAGAGATTTATTAGCCGCTTTGACGGATGGCACATACTCGTATTCTTGAGGGACCAGGCCATTAAACCAACTTTGAATGGGGTAAATCCACTTTTTCGCCTCTTCAAGAGGTGGGGCAAGATTCAATTTTCAAAAAAGGAGTCCGTAACAGGCCTCAAACCACTTATAATTGATGCCAGAATAATTTCTCTTTTTAAATCAGATAAACTAAAGCTATAATATATCGTTTATTTAGCTATATTAAAATTTATGCCTTCAGACACCTACTTCAAATTCCGTAGCCGTTTTGAGCTATTCCCGCACCGTTACGATATCGGATGGTTAATATTTACAGACAGAATTTTTGCGCTGAATTTCTTTCTGGATAAGATCTACAGAATAAGGGACAACGAGTATGCGCTATTCTATAATTATCAATTAGATTATTACCTAGAAGGTAACCCCTCACAGGAAGAAGCTTTTTTTGAACATGTTTATGATATCATAACAAGCAGGATCAAATACTATAAAGGCCTTAAGCCATCAGGTAGCACCTATGCCAAAGGATTGATTTTTACAGCTAAACTGGAAGTGTTTCTGGCATTCCTTAAAACCATTGATCAGTGGCATAAAACACAACCGTTGGAATCGGTCATCACCGATAAAAATAAACTGATCGACCAGTTAGAGACAAGAATAAAAGAACTGGAAAGTCAGGTTAAAGAAGCCGCTAAATACGAAGCCGGTGAAAAGATCGTGATTAGTAAAGGAGGCCTGCCGGTGTTTATAGATTTGGTTAATCAGATGAGAACATTGATCCTGCCAAATGACAACAAACTCGTCAATAGCCAAACAGAAAGCCCCTGGTATAAACTGATCGCCAAGAACTTTGTACATGGTGATAAACCCATCTCCATCGATACCGCCCACAACTATTTTCCTGCCGATAAAGACAATCCGCCGCCGAAATACACGATCATCTCTGAAAAAGACAAACTCTTCAAAATTATTCAGAAGCCTAAGAAATAGGCTTTTGTCTTTTCGTTCGTGACCAAACGCCTGCAATGGTCATTCATTTTGCTGTTTTAGCCCTCTCTTTTGAATCATTGTATTCAGTGGCCGGCATTTTATTGTTCCATTGAACGGGTTTAATAAAGAAAGGAGGGCATCACCGTGCGAAACTAAACAATATATAATAAAAAAATTTTGGGGGTCACCCTATTAAAGCCCCAAGCAATAAAATAGGGCTTGCTCAAATTTGGGCAAGAATTATACACGATAAAAATATATTAAAATGACAGCAATCGAATTGATCACCAGAGAGGATTTAAGAGAGTTTAAAAGTGAGTTATTAACGGAGATCAAACTACTGTTACAGCCTGGACAGGGGCAATCTAAGAAATGGCTAAAAAGCAATGAGGTGAGGAAGCTGCTGGGTATCTCACCCGGCACCCTGCAAAATCTTCGGATCAATGGCACACTACGTTTTTCCAAAGTAGGCAGCATCATGTACTATAAACTGGAAGATATCAACAAGATTCTGGAGGGTGAGGGCAAATGAAATTACAGAAGGAAATTGTTAAAGAACTGGCGGGTTATGCAAGCCTGGTCAGACGCATGGAAAAAGATAACCGGTTGTTGTCAACGCACCTCAGTTTATTTACGGGTTTGTTTGTCTGTTGGCAACGCAGTGGTTTTATAAGTCCGTTTGGTGTAACCCGGAAAACGCTCATGGCATTTTCCAAAGTCGCATCCATTGCAACGTATCACAAGTGTATCAAAGAACTCGATGAATATGGTTACATCCGTTATGAGCCGTCATACCATCCCAAACTCGGCAGCCAGGTTTACTGGCCTGCCCGTTGGGAAGTGTAGCCCGATACTTTGTATCTGTTTACCTGTATACCTGTATACCGGGCGATACTAATAGCTGTATATCGGAATAACTGGTTATTTCGATATATGGATATGCAAATATATAGATATAATAAATCCGGTGCAGCAAAAAGCTGCATCGGTAATGATTTGCTTCGCAAATCAGGAAGAAAAGCGGCGGTCGCTTCGCGAAAGCGGGGGGAGCAAGCGGAAGTTGGGCAGAGCCCTACTTTGCTTGCCCTACGCTTCGCTACGGGGGTTTTACGTATCCTCCGGGGATACTTTAGGGCGTTTCCACCTATGGGATAAAAGAAAACAGGATACTCTGCGGTATCCTTTAAATAAGAATAAAGGCATAATTGTATATACAGCTATGCCGTCAATTTGAAAACGATGAGTATGGAAGATATCAATGTGAGATCAGTAAGATACCCGGTCACGGTAGATCAGAAGTTTGAAAAGATCGCCCTTAAACTGGGCAGGACTAAGCGGCAGGTTTTTATCCAGATGGTCGATTACTTTTATAAAAGCAAGAAAGACCCACTGGACCTAAATGATGAGTTATTAAAAAATGCGCTGATGAAGAATCACCAGCAGTATATCGGATTTATCAGAAGTCAGGAGAACATGCTGCTCATTCCGATCAAAACTGAAATGGACAGGGTGGTTGTATCGCAAGTTAAGATCATCGAAAGTTTTAATACCCAAGTCCTCAAGGCGAATACGGATTTACTGAGTAACCAGCATGTGCTGGCGCAAAAGTTAACCGAAATAAATGCATTGATGGAAACGATCTCGAAAAGCCAAAAAAGTAAGGAGCATCTGAAAAAACAGTTTTTGTTTATCCTTGACGGTTATATCAAATCAAGGGAGGCTTTCGGGATCATGACATCGGGCCGGGAAAAAGATGAGCTGATCGCTGTTACCAAATCACAGGTCAGTTTGCTTTGATCATGGATTTTATTTTCGATTTGAGGTTTAGGGGACAACTTATGTTTATCAATATTACAGATAGTAAAGAAGCGGCGAACAAAGGCAGCAGCGCGGGGTTGGTAAATTACCTGGAAAAAGAAAACCGGATTGACCATAAGCAGGAACCTGAATATTGGTTCAATGGCCAGCAGATCAGGATCGAGCCTTACGAGGTCATGCGCAGTATCGACAATAATGTCGCCAAGCTCGGTAAAGACGATGCTAAGTTTTTCCTGGTCAATATTAGCCCAAGCCAGAAAGAGATCAGGTTTCTGAAAGAACAGTATGGCGAAAATGGTGCTAAAGAACAAATGAAGGGTTTCGCAGTCAGGGTGATGGATGTCTATGCAAAAAACTTTAACCGGGATGGTGTAAACACTAATGAAGACCTTTTATGGTTCGCCAAGCTGGAAAACTATCGTTATTGCAGCTATAATGACCCGGAAGTAAAACAAGGTTTGAAACAGCGGGGCGACCGTAAAGAAGGTGAGCAGATGCATGTGCAGGTTATTGTCAGCCGTAAGGATATAACCAATAAGATCAAGCTTAGCCCGATGAATACCTCAAGGGGAAAGAATGCGGAGCATTCTAAAAAGATGGGGCAGTTTGACCGGGTGGCATTCAAACAGAGCGGGGAATCTCTTTTTGACAGCCTTTTTGAATTTGACAGGCAGCTTAAAGATACCATGGCATACTCCAATGTGCAGAAAAACGGTGAGCTATCGCATCGGGAACAGCTGGGCATGTTAGCTGAAGGAGCTTCGCGGAATTATGAAAGCAGGTCGGTGGCTAATGAACTGGCCCAGGGAGTTGCGGAAGGCTTGTTTACGACAACGACCGGTATGCTTTCGGCAGCGGGTAAGACAGCGGCAAGTTTCCTGGAAGTGATGCTGGAACCGATGTACTCAGCAGGTGCTATTATTGTCCCGGAAAGCGAAACCGAGCAAAAGAAAAAACGAAAGAAAAAATCCCAGGGCCAGCAGATCTCGCATTAAATATTTAAATTTAAAAGCGTTTTTTCCATTTTTTGACTGACGTGAAAGGCCATGCGGCTGCGGCAGGCGGCTTCATTACACCACGCGCTTCGCTCCGGGTTCCATTACGCCGCCAGCCTAGCCGTCGCACGTGCAGGAGTGTATTCGTTCCTCATACGCACCTGACTTTCCAGCCCGCGGGGTATAGGTTAGTCACAGCACCGCAGCCACAAAGGTAGCTACGCAGGAAAACCGTCAAGGGCATGTAAACCACGGCTATCGCCGTGGCCCTTGACAGTTTTCCTGCTAACAGCTCCGGTTGTTTAAGCGGTGAATGACTTAGTGTGGTTGTAATTATTCGTGAGTCGGCTCTATCTGGACGATTTACCTTAATCAACAAAATATTTGTTGTAAACCTCTATTACAGCTTTCTTAAGTTCAATAGGTAAATCGCGTTGTGTTTTCCCAATGAGCTTGCCGGTAATAGCATCATTTGGAGCGGATTGAACACCATCAAATAAATCAAAGACGTCTTCGATTTCGTGAAGTTCAAAATAGGGTTCAAACTTTGTATCGATGGCGGCAAGTTCATTATCGTGTATAAAAGACTAGGTGACGCTGCCATGCTCTCGCCTTGTCAAATACAAATATAAAAATTGGTAAAGGAAGTCGACGGCCTCCTTATTTAAATGGACATACGCATTGAATCTTACCATTTAGCGCCGTCGCCCACGGCGATATTTATTATCGTCGTCTCGTTTCGGCAAACTGGGATTGAATTGCTTTACTATTGACGATATAACAGGCTTAGCCCACTTTGGCAAATCATTACTGACAAAAACAACTTGTCGGTTCTGTACGCTTAGTAGTAACCTTAGTTCGTATAAATTTTCACTGGCATCAATGAATTCCAGATTGTCGAAACGATCCGCGAAGTATTCAAAGTTTTTTAATCCTTCGATATAATTATAATGGATGCTACCTGTGTCCACAAAATGACCACCTCCCTTTACTCGTGCGCCTACACGATCCATGGATTGCTTAACATCGCTCAGCCCGATATAAACTATGTTGACAACATAGTCGTTTTCCTTGAACCGGTTTACGGTATTCATCAACGCGGCATCCCTGAAATTTGTTTCTACTGTAAAATCTGTTTTATTGTCTAATGCTTTCACTACACAGTCCAGAAAATATTGCTCAACTGCGTAAGAAACGCTTTCGCCTGGCAGGCCGGGATAACGTGCTTCAATCTTTGCAGCCTCTTTATCTGCATCAAAGATAAATGCACCGGCAGCGGATAAATCTTTTGAAAAGGTAGATTTACCTGCACCGTTCGGCCCCGCTACGATCAGTAGTTGCGGGTTGTCCAAGGTCATAACTAAAGGATTTTGATCAGATGTGCTGCACCTTTATCATCTATTTGTACCAGCTCTTTTCTATCGCGATACTCATGTACCATGTAACTGGTATCGGGACAAACGAATTTATCGTAGTAAGTGAGATAACCGTTCCTAGTGAATGTTTCACGCTTAACGGCGTCAGCGGTCGGACGAAGCCTGTCGGACAGTTCCTGTGCGGATAACTCAAATATCGATTTGGAGCGTACATCTTTTACTGTGCTGCGCATGAGTTGTGGTAATGTTGTCATACAAAAATAACTAAAATAATTTATCTATTTGAAAGGGTTTGAAGCGTTATAAGGATATCCAATTGCCTTAGCATTTTTTGAATTATTATAAATGCTGTTTATTTTATTATTAACCTATCTGCTTGCGTTTAGCAATTAGCTGGTTGATATCATCGCTAACTTTATTATCAGTCAATTTCGCATAATGTTGCGTCTGTTTAATGGATGAGTGTCCCAGTATTTTTGAAACTGTTTCTATAGGCACGCCATGATTCAGTGTAACCGTAGTAGCAAATGTATGCCTGGCGATATGGAATGTGAGCGGTTTATCTATGTCGCAGGTATCTGCTATTTCTTTCAGATAGGAGTTCATCTTTTGGTTGCTTAAAATAGGCAGGAGCAATCCGGTTACAATGCATTTGGGATGTTTTTTATATTTTTCAACAATGGCTAAGGCTTCAGGCATTAGTGGCAATCTGGTCGCAGTGCCTGTTTTCTGTCGGTTTGTAAATATCCATAGTTTTTTATCGATGCCAATATGAATTTCGTCGGCCCGCAATTTTTGAACATCCGTGTATGAAAGACCGGTATAGCAGCTAAAAATAAAAATATCCCTTACGCTTTGCAGGCGTTCATTTTTAAAGTTTTTTGTCGCGATGGCATTTAATTCGTGGTCAGTCAAAGCCAGGCGCTGAACCGGCTTTTTAGTGAATTTGAAATTTGCGAAGGGATCAGATGGTAACCACTTGTTTTTAACAGCAATCAGAACAATCTTTTTAAAATTGGACAGGTATTTCATGGTCGAGTTATGGTTGCACTTCTGAATGCCCTTTAACCAGAAATCAAATCCCGCTATAGTTTCATGATCTAATTTTCTAATGTCAAGATCTTCTGTGCCATATTTCCACGTCAGGAAAGACTTTGTATGCTCCAGCGTTGTTGCATATCGCTTGATGGTATTGCGTGCAAATTCCGTCCCCTCAAGTGCTTTCAACTGTTGGTTATGCTTATTAAATACTTCAATGATTGTTCTTTTTTCTTCGTCTGTCCCCATCATGTTTCTTTTTATGGCCTCAGATGTTAGTTCCTTATCTGCTTCCATCAGTCGCCGCTTAGCCTGATAAACCTGCTGCATAAGTGCATCCAGGAAAGAATTTAATTCCCTTATGGTTTCTTTGCTGCCGGTTGATCGTCCGGTCTTTGCATTCCAGGTGGCGGTGTGACATTTTCTTTTCGTAGACAGTTCACTGGATTTACCATCAACCGTAATTCTCAGGTAGATAGGATAAGTACCATCTGGACTGTTTTTGGGTTTGCGCATGAAGAACATTAACCCGAAGCTTTTTTCCAACATAATCATTCAATAAAAAGGTTAAACAAATGTCGATTTTAATGGCTTTTTTATCAAGATGTTTAGGTGTTGAACATCTTGATATACAGTTGTTTGTAGGCTTTTCGTTGAACGATTTTCTTTGCTCTTGCGAGTTCAACGAATCGTTCAACTAAAACATGTGATTGAATGAATCTTTTGGCGGGGTTTTTAAACGAAAAGCCCCTAAATCATTTGATTTAAGGGCTTTTGAAGCGATTTTACTCTGCTTTTGTACTCAGAGCGGGAATCGAACCCGCACTCCGTTTACGGGAACAGGATTTTAAGTCCTGCGTGTCTACCAGTTCCACCATCTGAGCAGGTGTCTAACCTTTTAAAAATAAAACCCTTCTTTTTTAACAGGAAGGGCTTTGAGCGAAAGACGAGATTCGAACTCGCGACCCCGACCTTGGCAAGGTCGTGCTCTACCAACTGAGCTACTTTCGCATTGGTATTTTTCTCGCTTTGAGTTGGCTTCCGTTAACCGGCTGCTTATCTCGTTTGCGGGAGTGCAAATATAGGCAGAAATGCATACTCTGCAAGGAAAAATTTAATTTTTTTGAAAATAGTTTATAACTCGCTGTTTTTCAAAATATCAGATATCAGCTCAGCTTCAAATCCGCGGCCCATGGCGTACTGTTGCAGCTTGTACCGGCGCTTCAACTGGTTCTTTTCGGTTAGGGTAGCCTCTTTTTTTTGTAATAAGTGGGTTAATGCAGTCAAATAATCGTCAGGGTCAATAGTAAGGAGGACTTTTTTGATCAATACATCGGGTACTCGTTTAAGCTTAAGGCCCTGTTTAATTTTAATGCGTCCCCATGCTTTTTGGTTGAATTTACTTTTAGCATAGATCCGTGCAAAGCGTTCCTCGTTAAGGAAATTGCCCTCTATCAATAGGCTTATAATGCGTTCAACAGCCTCAGGCCATAGCCCCCACTCGTAAAGTTTGTCGCGTACTTCCTGTTGGGCTCGCTCCTGGTAGGCACAAAAGTGTTCGGCTTTTGCAAGGGCAATTTTCTCGTCGGTAATTTTAATTGATTTGGGCTGATCCATTTAAAAGCCAAAATTCGTTAAAAATTATTCTATTTGTTTTAATATCTCCAAATTAGCAACATGCCCAGTAACACGTACACTATAAGCGCTATAAAAAAGATCATCAAGGCAGATGGCAACATTGTTGAAGAATATACTATCAGTGCACTTTTTACCGATAGCCGCAGGATCAACAACCCTGCCGAAGGCTTGTTTTTTGCCCTGAGCGGCAGGCGAAACGGCCATGAGTTTGTTGCCGAAGCCTACGCAGGCGGTGTGCGCAATTTTGTGGTAGAACATGGTCCTGAGTTTAACCTGCCCGGTGCAAACTTTTTGATAGTGACTGATCCGCTGGTCGCCCTGCAAACATTAGCTGCTTATCACCGCGGCCGTTTTAGACTGGAAGTGATCGGTATTACCGGCAGCAATGGTAAAACTATAGTTAAAGAATGGCTTTACCAGTTGCTTTCGGCTGATAAAAATATTGTACGCAATCCCAAAAGTTATAATTCGCAAATTGGTGTACCGCTTTCTGTATGGCAAATCAACGACCGAAACGATCTGGGGATTTTTGAAGCGGGCATCTCCACTGTAAACGAAATGAATAAGCTGGAAGCTATCATTAAGCCCGAAATAGGGGTACTTACCCACATTGGCCCTGCGCATGACGAGGGATTTGAATCGCCAAAACAAAAGCTCCTGGAAAAACTTGGGCTATTTAAAAACAGCAGGCTGCTGATCCACAATTACGATCAGTTGATTGGTTATGAAAAAGACATCGCGACTAGAGAAACTTTTACCTGGAGCCGTAAATTTCGTGAGGCTGACCTGTATGTTTTCAGCGAGACAGTGATCTCCAAAAATTATTATTTCCGTGCCCGTTACCAGGGCAAGGAGATCGAATGCCTTGTGCCTTTTACCGACCAGGCCTCGGTGGAAAATGCCATTACCTGCTGGGCTACTATGCTGGCTTTAGGCTACAGTGCTGTAGAGGCGGATAAGCGCATCGAGCGCCTCGCCCCCGTAAGTATGCGCCTGGAGTTAAAAAACGGGGTAAACAACTGCTCGGTTATTGATGATTCATACAATTCGGATCTGCAATCGCTGGAGATAGCGCTTAATTTTCTGTCGCAGCAAAATCAGCATCAAAAAAAGACGCTGATCCTCTCGGATATTTACCAGTCGGGCCTGCAGCAGGACGTATTGTATAAGCAGGTAGCCGAATTGATCCGGGCTAAAAAGATTGATAAATTTGTTGGGGTAGGGGAAGCCCTGCTCAGCCACCAGCAATATTTTGACATAGCCCAACAGCATTTTTATGCCGATACCGCCACACTGTTACAGCAATTAAAGGCGCTCAATTTTAAGGATGAAACCATCCTGATCAAAGGTTCAAGGAGCTTTGAGTTTGAGCAGGTGAGCCGTGCATTAGCCCAAAAAGCACATGAAACCGTAATGGAGATCAACCTGAACTCCTTACTAAATAACCTCAATTTTTATAAATCAAAGCTTAAACCTGGCGTAAAAGTAATGGCAATGGTAAAGGCTTTCAGCTATGGCAGCGGCACTTTTGAGGTTGCCAATATGCTGCAATATAATAAGGTTGATTATTTGGCGGTTGCCTATATTGATGAGGGGGTAGCTTTACGGCAGGCTGGGATTAACCTGCCCATCAAGGTGCTCAACCCCGAAGCTTCGGCATTTGATAAGCTTACCGAATACAAGCTTGAGCCCGTAATTTACAGTTTTGGTTTGTTAGATGATTTTGTGGGTTATGCTTCGGCGCAGGGCATTACCGGCTACCCGGTTCACCTTAAAATTGATACCGGTATGCACCGCCTGGGTTTTGAAAACTATGAGATAGAAACCCTGTGCGATATGCTGGAGGCCAACCGCTATGTACGGGTGCAGTCGGTGTTTTCACATTTAGCTGCGAGCGAAGCCCCTGAACATGACGAGTTTACCAAAAAGCAGATCAAGCGCTTTGAAAAGGCTTTTAAGGAGATAGAACGCACGCTGGGTTATAAGGTGATCAAGCACATTTGCAATACGGCTGGCATTATCCGCTGGCCTTCGGCACATTATGATATGGTTCGATTAGGGATAGGTTTGTATGGGATCGATTCGTCGGTGCCGGAATCTGATGCAGGTTTGCAGCCTATAGCCAGTTTAAAAACGAGCGTGGCCCAGGTTAAAAAGATAGGAAAAGGGGAAACGATCAGCTATGGCCGCAGCGGGAGCCTTGTTAAAGACGGTAAAATAGCCACCATCCGGATCGGTTATGCCGATGGCTACCTGCGTGCCTTTGGCAAAGGTGTTGGCAAAATGCTGGTAAAAGGTACCCTGGTGCCAACGGTAGGCAACATCACTATGGATATGTGTATGCTGGATGTAAGTGGCCTTGATGTACGTGAAGGCGACGAGGTAATCATATTTGATGAGCACCAGCGCATTGAGGAACTGGCTAAGCAAATAGGCACGATACCCTACGAAATATTAACTAATATTTCGCAAAGGGTAAAAAGGGTGTACTTTTACGAGTAGAAATCAGGGGCTTAAGATGAACAGGTTAGCGCGGGTATTATTCAGGTATTTTGTAAAAGGGATGTTGGTGGTGGTGCCCATAGGCGCAGCCATTTTCCTGATGTACTGGGCGGTAGCCAGTATTGATAAAGCCCTTAACCTGAGCGATCTTTTAGTTGATAAGGCAGGTAAACACGTATATATCCCCGGCTTGGGGATCCTGAACGTAGTGGTGGTTATCATGATCATGGGGGTGTTGGTTACCAATGTAATCACCGAACCCATTAAAGGCTGGTTTAAGCGCTGGTTTGCACGTTTGCCCATCTTCGCGTTCCTGTATTCGTCAATAAAAGATCTGACCGAAGCTTTTGTTGGTGAAGAGAAAAAGTTTAATGAACCGGTATTGGTTGAGGTAAATGAGTTCGGTTTAAAAAAGATAGGTTTCCTGGTTCAGAAAGATCTGGCAAAGATCGGTTTACCTGGTGAAGTAGCTGTGTATTTTCCGTATTCCTACTCGTTTGCAGGCCAGGTGATCATCATTGCTGCCGATAAGGTAAAACCGATGGATAAGAGTGCAGCCGATGTAATGAAGTTTGTAATATCGGGCGGGGTGAGCGGGTTGGATTAGCCCCCTCTAAACGGCGTAGCCCTCATGAGCACTAAAAACAAATTAATCGCGAGTAATCTCCCCCGGCAGGGGAGACTTTCTTAAAGCCCTCCCTTCCGGGGAGGGTTGGGGTGGGGCTTGCATGCTCCTATGGTATCACCTCCACCTCTTTTGAATCTGTCACCCCGGCTTTCTTAAAACTCCTGATCGCCAAAAAAACAGCTATCAGCATCAATACAGCTCCCAATATATAAGGTGCGCCCGGAAAATAGGTTGAAGTATTGCGATGGGTGAACAAATGAAACACCGAACTCATTAATAGCGGCCCAATGATCACTGCCAAACTGCTGATACTGGTTAACGAGCCCTGCAATTCGCCCTGCTCTTTGGCTGATACCGTACTGGTGATCATACCCTGTAATGATGGCCCGGAAATGCCTCCAAGACAATAGGGCACCATAAAAACATACATCATCCAGCCCTGGTTGGCAAAAGCTATGAGGCTTAAACCTATGGTGTAAAATAATAAGCCGGCTATAATATTTTTCTCCTGTCCAAATTTAGGGATGGTAAATCTGATGAGCCCGCCTTGTATGGATACCAGTACTATGCCGATGAAGAACCCCAAAAAGCCGATGCTCTTGAGCGACCAGTCAAATTTTTCAGTTACATAAAACGACAGCACATATTCAACAGCCTTTTGAGCGATGTATACTAATGAAAACGCACCGATCAAGCCGGTTAAGGAAGGATAACGAGACAAGTTACGCAACGAGCTGATGGGATTGGCTTTTTTCCATTCAAAACGCCTGCGGTTTTTGATGTTCAATGATTCGGGCAATACAAAGTAACCATATGCTGCGTTCAGGAGCGCCAACGCGGCAGCGAGCATAAACGGAAACCTTATATTCAATGCACCCAGGAAGCTGCCGGTACCTATGCCAATGATAAATCCAAGTCCGGATGCTGCTCCAACCAAACCGAAATTTGCCGCCCGGTTTTTACCGGTACTGATATCGGCAATATAAGCGGTCGCGGTGGTATTGCTGGCCCCTGCAAAGCCCGCTATTGCCCGCCCGATAAACAACCATGCTACGGTAGGAGCAAAGGCCATAAAAAAATAATCGATCCCAAAACCTAACAACGAACTTAATAATACCGGCCGGCGACCGTACCTGTCACTCAAATTGCCCAGCAACGATGAAAACAGGAACTGCATAGAGGCGTAGGTGAAGGTTAAGTAGCCGTTGTATTGTGCCGCGGTACTAACATCCATATTGCCCAGTTTTTCGAGCAGGGAGGGCATTACCGGGATGATGATGCCTAAACCAAGTACATCAATAAAAAGCGTTACGAAAATAAACCCTAAGGCGGCGGTATGTTTTTTTTTAGGTTTGGCGCTCATTAATAATGATAAAGGTTTAAGCGGGTTAAAAGTTTTGTTATGGGCTGTTTTACAGTTTTATCTTTGATTAATACCTGCTTCTTTTTTGCCGTCGTTGGTGTTATCACAACAATCGGCCGGCAGATTTTATAATTCCCTCCCCTGGAAGGGAATCGCACAATCCCGCACTTGCCGTTGTTGGTGTTGTCACCAACAACTTTACGCCTTGTCTTTTAATAATGGTGTTCCGATATTATAAAAATACGAGAGCCCAAAATGTTGCTGGTGACAACACCAACAACGGGCGAGCTTTGTGCATTCTGCATTAAGCTTTTTTATAAAACGGTTAATGCAACGTAGCTATAGCATCAACATCCTTCGCCGAGGTTTTTTTAACGTTTTTGAAATTACGGATAGCAAGCAAAGCGCTTATGAGCATCAGTATCGCACCTAAAATAAATGGCGCCCCCGGCAAAAAGAAAGGCCTTTTATCATTAGTAAAATAGTAAAATAAGGTGGTCATCACCCAGGGGCCAAAAATTGCGCTTAAGCTCATCAAACTGGTGAGGCCGCCCTGCAATTCGCCCTGTTCATTGGCCGGTACCTGGTTGGTCATGATGCCCTGTAATGCCGGGCCCGCTATACCGCCAAGGGCATAAGGCACCATAAAGGCAAACATCATCCATCCCCGGGTTGCCATGGCAAACAGGATAAGGCCGATACTATATAGCAGCAAGCCAACCCAAATGCAGCGCTCCATGCCCAGCTTGGGCAGTATCACACGCATCAGGCCGCCCTGAACAAGCGCTATCATCAGCCCTATAAAGGCAAGGGAATAACCAACGGTATCCTCGCCCCATTTAAATTTTTCGAAGGTAAAATATGTCCAAACGTTTTGTACGGCCTGGCCTGCAAAGTACACCAGGAACAGTGACAATGCTAAACCTATTACCGAAGGATATTTTTTTAATTGCAGCAATGAGCCCAGCGGATTCGCCCTTTTAACATCGAAGGGACGGCGATGGGCATCGTCCAGCGACTCTGGCAGGATAAAGAATCCATAAATGGCATTCAAAAAGGCTAAGCCGGCAGCCGCAAAAAACGGATATTGAACATCCATTTTACCTAACACACCGCCAATTGCCGGGCCAATGATAAAGCCAAGGCCAAAGGCAACACCTATCATCCCAAAGTTTTGGGCGCGTTTTTCTGGCGTACTTACATCGGCTATGTAGGCCGATGCTGTGGTAAAGCTGGCGCCGGTGATGCCCGCAATGGCCCGGCCTAAAAATAGCCACCATATGGATGGTGCAAAGGCAAGAAACAGATAATCAATGCCAAAACCCAATAAGGAACAAAGTAAAACCGGACGGCGGCCATACTTATCGCTCAGGTTGCCTATCATTGGCGAAAACAGGAACTGCATTACCGAATAGGCCAGCGTTAAAAAACCAGCATAAAGCGAAGCTTCGCTAAGCCCGGCGTGGATCAGTTTTTCAATTAGTTTGGGCAGTACAGGTATAATGATCCCTAAGCCTACCACATCAATCAGTAAAGTAACAAATATGAAGCCTAAAGCTCCCTGGGGTTTATTCTTGGCGGACTTATCCATGGCGCAAAATAAATTATTAACGTTAATAATTGTTAAAATAATTGTATTTATAATAATTAGTACTTAACTTGAACTATATAATTAGTTAAACCTATGAAACCACACAAATCAATGATGTTATTGCCGGCATTGCTGGCTATGCAAAATGTTTTTGCACAAAGTAACCATCTTACATTATCTGATAATTATCCATCTCCAGCTGAAAAAGTTAAGATTAACTATGATCCGGCGGGTACGCCCGTTGCCGGAAAAAAGGATATCAGCGCAGAGGTATATTACATTGATGGGAAGGATAACCCGGCAGCTGACCTCGAACTAAAACCTAATGGTACTTTACTTTCCGGCGATTTTACGATTCCTGCTACGGCGAAAGCTTTTTTTGTAAAGATCTTTAGTAACGGTGATATTGATAATAATAATGACAAAGGGTACGTATACTTAGTTTATAAAGATAAAAAACCTGTTCAGGGTGCTTATGAAGCAAAAGGTTATATATTGGCCAGTGGGGTTGGCAGCAATTTTGCCAAAATAAAGACCGACCAGGAAGAAGGCCTGTCCTTATTTAAAAAGGAATACGATACATATCCGCAGGCCGAAAAACCATACCAGTTTAATTACTACTACATATTAGCAAAGAAGAAAGATCCGGCTACTGCTGCCCTGTTAGAGGCCAAAGTTAAATCGCTTGAAAAAAGCACAGTAGAAAAAGACCTGATCCTGGCCGCTAATATCCTGAACTGGCGGAGCAAAAAGGCTTCTGCCGATTCATTGGGCGAGATTATCAAAGCTAAATACCCTAACGGTGAATCTGTAAAAAACGAAGCAGAGTTTGCTATGATGCGCGAAAAGGATGTGCACAAAAAAGATTCGCTTTATAAAGCATATATAGCCAAATTCCCGGATATGGCCACTGATAAAGGCTCACGCATAGATTACATAAGAGGACAACTGGCTACCGGCTTTTTAACTGATGGTAATACTGCTGCTTTTAATGCTTATGCAGCACAGGTGCAAAATAAATCAAGTATTGCAAACAGTTACAATAACATAGCTTATGGTTGGGCCCAAAAAGATGAGCGCCTCGGGGAAGCAGAAAAGTTGTCAAAACAATCGCTGGACATCGTTATTGAAAAAATGAAGCATCCCGGGGCTTCGCCGTTTATGTCGGTAAAGAGCATGCAAAAGCAAAACAAGGATGTATATAACATGTATGCTGATAGTTATGCATTCATTTTATATAAAGAGAAAAAATATGACGAGGCCCTTAAATATCAAAAAGAAGTTTATGCAGATAGCAAGGATAATGACCCTATCACCAATGAGCATTACGTACTTATTTTAAATGCCCTTGGCAAATATGCCGAATCAAAAGATGTAATTGAGGGCGCATTTAAGGCAGCTAAAGTTACCCCGGCTTTAAAGGACGAGCTAAAAAAGGCCTATGTTGGCTTAAAAGGTGGCGAAGCAGGTTACGATCAATACCTGGCTGACTTGTCAGATATTGCAAAAAACAAAAAGAAAGAAGAGGTGGCTAAACAAATGATCAACGAGCCAGCCACCAAATTTGCCCTTAAAGATTTTGAGGGAAACACCGTTTCGCTGGCCGACTTAAAAGGCAAAATTGTTATAGTTGATTTTTGGGCTACCTGGTGCGGCCCTTGTAAAGCATCTTTTCCGGGAATGCAAATGGCTGTAAATAAATATAAGGACGATCAGGATGTGAAATTCCTGTTTGTTGATACCTGGGAAAACGGCGATAATTATATTGATGGTGTAAAGAAATTCATTACCGAAAATAAATACACTTTCAACGTGCTGATAGATGAAAAAGGCAGCGATGGCAGGCAGTCAAAAGTGGTATCACAATTTGGTGTAACCGGCATACCGAGCAAGTTTATTATTGATAAAAACGGCAATATCCGGTTTAAGGTGGTAGGCTTTGATGGTTCGGCTGATGGACTGGTAGACGAAGTGAGCACAATGATTGACATGGCAAAAGCGCCGGTAGCCGCGGAAGTTGCTGCTACTCCAAAACAAAACATGAAATAACTGATTGCAAACCTAAAACTATATCAAACAAAAATGCCGCACCATTAGGGCGGCATTTTTCGTGAGAACAGTTAAAGCAAGTAAACTCACGTTCGCTGTTCGAAATTTCTTCGGGCAGCGGTTGGGTAAGTATACGTTGTTAGATAAACAGGTAATAATTTGTATTTTAGACAAAAAGACGCACAGTGAAATATTATTCGCGCAAATCATTTATCTTCATTGCGTTAATCATTTTTATTGCGATAATGATAGTGGTTAGCTTTTTAGATAAAGCCTACGTAGGGTCTTGTATATTGGTAGCCGTAATGATCTATTTAATTTGGATGTGGTATGACACCTATTACAGTATTAATGGCAATCAACTATTTTATAAGTCAGCTTTGTTAAATGGAACTATTGAAATCGATACTATCGTTGAGATAGTTAAGACTAAGAATTTTTTTATAGGTTTAAAGCCTTCGTTATCAGCCAAAGGAATTATCATAAAATATAAAAAATACGATGATATCTATATTTCGCCCCAAAATATCGATCAATTTATTAGAGAGTTAAAACAAATTAATCCTGCTATAAAAACAACTGAATGATTGTTTTTAGCCAAACAAAACGTTATATCAATAAAACTATATCAAACAAAAATGCCGCCCTGTTGGAGCGGCATTTTTGTTTGTATTGCCTGTTAAAAGTTTGGCTTAAGCACGTATTTGTTATAGAAACGGGTGATGTGCTCAACAGCTTCTTCGGCGGTATCAACCACACGATAAAGGTTAAGGTCGTCGGGATTGATATTGTGCTGATCGTTCAGCATTTTTTCTTCAACCCATTTAAACAGGCCTTTCCAGTACTCAACCCCAACAAAAATGATTGGGAAACGGGCAATTTTACCGGTTTGGATAAGGGTAATAGCCTCAAACGATTCATCCATAGTGCCAAAGCCGCCGGGCAAAATGATAAAGCCCTGCGAGTATTTCATAAACATAACCTTGCGGATAAAGAAGTAATCAAACTCCATGATCTTATCCCTGTCGATATATTTATTGTGGAACTGCTCAAAAGGCAGTTCAATGTTGAGGCCAACCGATTTACCGCCATTTTCATAAGCGCCTTTGTTGGCTGCTTCCATGATACCCGGTCCGCCGCCTGATATTACACCATAACCATGCTCGGTAAGCAGGCGGGCTGTTTCTACAGCCAGTTGGTAGTATTTGTTATCGGTGTGTGTACGTGCTGACCCAAAGATGGATACGCATGGGCCTATTTTGGCCAGTTTTTCAAAGCCGTCGACAAATTCGGCCATTATTTTAAAGATCTGCCAGGAGTCGGTAACTTTAATTTCCTGCCAGTTTTTGTTCTCGAATGCTTGTCTTATTTTATCTTCTCCGGTCATATCCTTTTTTTAGTCCGGAAGTCGGGAGTCCGAAAGTCGGAAGTGTGTTTTCAGTCCGAAAGTCGGAACGTCCGAAAGTCCGGAAGTTTTATCTTATATTAATTAATGCAAAGTACAAAGAAAATTGATTCCGGTTTATTAGTCATTTAACTTTTTAATCATCCTATCTTCGGACTTTCCGACTGACGGACTTCGGACTTCCTCGAAGAGGATACCCACAACCCGATAAATGTAATTAATCCATTTACAATGATGAGTTCGTTACCAAAAACATATCCGCCTAAAATTGATTTTGATTCGGCATTTAATAAATAACATATAGCAGGAGAGAGTACGCAAATGAAAGGTACCAGTTTATCCATTGCCTGTCTGTTGCCTACAAACAAGCCAAATGAATAAAGGCCAAGCAAGGGGCCGTAAGTGTAGGATGCCACACTGAATATAGCACTTACTACAGCCTCGTTGTTTATGACGTTGAATATAATAATGGTCAAGAACATCAGCCCCGAAAAGGCTATGTGTACCCAATGCCTTACAGCAACCATTTTTTTGCTGTTTACATCGTTGCGCTTGTTAAAGCCTAAAAAGTCTACACAAAAAGAAGTAGTGAGCGCTGTAAGTGCCGAGTCGGTAGTGGCAAAGGTAGCTGCCGTTAACCCCAGCATGAATACCATAGCCGGAACCAATCCTAAATATTGAAGGGCGATGGTAGGGTACAGGTAGTCGGTTTTGGTAACATTGATGCCGTTTTTAGCGGCGTACATATAAAGCAAAGCGCCCACACTCAGGAAAAAGATATTGATGATTACGAAAACGCCAACAAAGCTGAACATGTTTTTTTGCGCTTCTTTGATGTTTTTAAGGCTGAGGTTTTTCTGCATCAGGTCCTGGTCAAGGCCGGTCATGCCGATGGTGATAAACATAGCACCTAAAAACTGTTTGCCTAAATGCAGCTTGCTGCTCATAAAATCATTAAAGAAAAATATTTTAGAATAGCTGCTGTTTTTGATGGTTTCGGCAGCTTCAAAAATATTCATGTGCAGGCTTTGACAAATAAAGTAAATGGATAGGAAAACTGACAGCACCAGGAAAAACGTTTGCAGGCTATCGGTAATGATAATGGTTTTCAAACCACCCTTAAAGGTGTACGACCAAATGAGCAGCAAACAAATTAGCACCGTAACAGCAAAGGGAACATGGTAGCTGTCGAAAATAAACTTCTGCAGTACGATTACCACCAGGTATAACCTGAATGCCGAACCGATAACCCGGCTCACCAAAAATATAGCTGCCGCCGTTTTATAACTCCAAACACCTAAAGCGCCTTCAATATAACTGTAAATGGATGTGAGTTTAAGTCGGTAATATAAGGGGAGTAATACAGTAGCTATGATAAAAAAACCTGCCGCGTTGCCCAGCACAAACTGGAAATAAGCAAAATCATCGGTGCCAACCTTACCGGGAACGGAGATAAAAGTAACCCCGCTCAATGCCGTACCAATCATCCCGAAGGCAACTAAGTACCATTTGGAATTTCGGTTGGCTACAAAGAAAGTATCGTTATCTGAAGATTTTTTTGATGTAAGCCACGAGATGATCAGCAATACCAAAAAATAACCGATGATGAATGACAATAATACTCCTGGCGACATAGGTGTTGTTTAAGTCCGGAAGTCGGAAAGTCCGAAAGTCGGGTAAGTCCGAGAGTCGGCAAGTCCGAAAGTCCGAAAGATTTTTATTTAGTCCGGAAGTCGGGTAAGTCCGAAAGTCCGGAGGATTTTTTGCAAAATACAAATACATTGTAAGATTTGCCAACCATAACTTCTCTACTTTTAATTTTCTAAATCTACAGGCATCCAACTTTCGGACTTACCCGACTTCCGGACTTTCCGACTTCCCAGACTTTCGGACTTCCGACTTAAATTCCCTACCTTCGCACAATGAATTTCTCGTCCAAATTGCTGGAAAATGCCGTAGCCGAATTCGCTAAATTACCGGGGGTAGGTCAAAAAACCGCCCTGCGTTTGGTGCTGCATTTACTTAACCAGGATAAGCAGGATGTTGAACGTTTTAGTACCGCGGTAACCAAGCTCCGCAACGAGATTCAGTTTTGCCGGGTTTGCCATAATATCTCTGATCAGCCGGTTTGCGAGATCTGCTCATCACATCGTCGTGATCACAGCCTTATTTGCGTAGTTGAAGATACCCGCGACGTAATGGCCATTGAAAATACCAATCAGTTTAATGGTGTTTATCATGTACTGGGTGGCTTAATATCGCCAATGGATGGCGTTGGACCGTCAGATTTGCAGGTGGATACCCTGGTTGAACGTCTTAAACCAACAGCCGATAACGAGGTAAAAGAAGTGGTTTTTGCCCTCAGCGCCACCATGGAAGGTGATACAACACTGTTTTATCTTCATAAAAAATTAAAAAATTACAATATTACGATAACAACCATAGCTCGTGGCATAGCTTTTGGTGGTGAATTAGAGTACGTAGACGAGATAACTTTGGGCCGTTCCATAGCTACCCGTGTTCCGTACGAAAATTCACTATCTAAATAGCATGAAACTATCTATAGTTGTTGTAAGCCATAATACCTGCAACCTGCTCAGAATTGCCCTGAATGCAGTAGTCAGGGCCGCGCAGGACGTTAGTCACGAGGTTTTTGTGGTCGACAATGCTTCGGCCGATAAGTCGATAGCCATGTTAAATACTGAATTTCCTGATGTAAAGATAATAGCCAACGATAAAAACGAGGGTATGGCCCGGGCATATAACCATGCACTTAAACTGGCTATAGGCGAGTATATTTTACTGGTCAATGCGGATACTATTACAGGCAAGAAGACCATTGAAAAAGCTCTTGAATTTATGGATCTGCATACCAATGCCGGTGGTTTGGGGGTACGTATGATAACTCCTGAAGGCAAATTTTTAAAAGAGTCAAAACGCGGCTTTAACAAACCCTGGGAAACCTTTTTCAAGCTAACCGGCCTGGCAAAACACTTTTCAAAATCAAGGCTCACCAGTCCGCAGAGTAAAGATTGGGTTGAAGAGTTTCAAACGTCTGAATCGGATATCATTAATGGTGCTTTTATGCTGTTGCGTAAAGAGGCGCTTAACCATATCGGATTGATGGATGAGCGTTTTCATACTTATGGTTATGATATTGATTATTCATACCGCATCAGGCTTGCCGGGTTTAAAAACTACTATTTCCCCAAAACCTATATCATCAATTTTAATATACAAAACAAGGTTAAATTTAGCTGGGCACACATTAAGGAATATTATGGGGCGATGATTATCTTCGCGTCCAAATATTTATTTAAGGTGCCCGAACTTAAGGTGGAAGGCATCCCGCAGCTAATTCCTCCTTCGTATGAAGTTAAATGATAAAGTCGTAATCATCACCGGCGCCTCGTCGGGCATCGGAAAATCACTTGCTTATGAATGTGCCAAACGCGGTGCCAATGTAATACTGGCAGCAAGGCAATATGTTACCCTTTGCCAGCTTACCGAGCAATTGGAAAAGGACTATAAAATAAAAGCCCTTGCCGTGCAATGTGATGTTACCAATGAGGAAGATTGCGCGCAGCTCATTAAGCAAACCCTTATCACTTTTGGTAAAATTGATGTACTGATCAACAACGCAGGCATCACCATGCGCGCCCTGTTTAAGGATGCAAAAGTGGATGTGCTAAAACAGGTGATGGACGTTAATTTTTGGGGTATGGTTAACTGCATTAAATATGCCTTGCCCGAAATTACTAAAACCCGGGGCAGTATAGTAGGTGTATCATCTATTGCAGGATATAAAGGTTTGCCTGGCCGTTCAGGCTATTCGGCGTCAAAATTTGCTATGAACGGCTTTTTGGATTCATTGAGGGTTGAAAACCTCAAAACCGGCGTTCATGTATTAACGGCCTGCCCTGGCTTTACAGCATCAAATATCCGTAATACAGCCTTAAACAGTGAGGGCAAACAACAAGGCGAAAGCACCCTCGAAGAACAAAAAATGATGAGCAGCGATGAGGTAGCCCAACATATTGTTGATGCCATAGAAAGCCGGGCCCGCACATTAACCCTCACCGGCCAGGGCAAACTTACGGTAGCCCTAAGCAAACTTGTACCGGCTTTTTTGGATAAAATGGTTTATAAACATTTCACTAAAGAACGGGACCCGCTACTCCGTTAGTCATTGAATCATTAGGTCATTGAGTCATTTTTTGCAGGCGAAAAGTCAATGACTTAATGACGCAATGACCTAATGAACGATGTCATACGCACTAATCCTGCTCAGGTCCAGAACAACGCGGCCTGTTTCGTCACGTTCAAAGGCGGGTTTAAATTTAGCGCCCCATACAAAATCGTCATACTGATATGAAGTACGGGAGTGGATGGTTTGTGAAAAGGTATCGTCAAAAGTTTTCAGGATAACCGAAAGGCCGGCTTGCCTGCGTTCGAGTTCCTCTGGCGTGATATCTTTAATCGGGCTGTTTTCATCAAGCGGATGAACTACTGTCCAGTTCAGGGTGAGGATGCTAACCAGTTTCCGTTCCAGTTCGAGCTGAAAAAATTTACGTACTGTTTTGCCGTTCTCTTCATCGTTATAACTGAAAACTACTTCCATTTCCAGGTCGATGAGGATATTTCTGCGTTCGTTGGCCAGGCGAAACATCAAACCTTTACCGCCATCACGATAGGGGGCAATAAGTACGTTACGGCTATACATGATCTTGGCCGAAGGGCGCGAAAAGCGACCGTAAAGTAAACCTGTGGCCAAAGCAAAAGCCAGCAGGCCCATCATGGATTCGAGCGCTGCAATGGTATTGGGGATCATACCTCTGGGACTGATATGGCCATAACCTACAGTTGATATAGTTTGCGCCGAAAAAAAGAAGGCATCCATAAAACGGTCAAAATCGGTATTGCCGCTTTTGCCGTCCAGCACATCGGGGCCTAACGAAAAATAAATGAGTGCGAAAATAATGTTTACAATAAAATAGCAGCTAAAAACAATGACCCAAAACTTTCGCCAGCTCATGGTGATGAGCGAGTGGTAGTTGTTTGATGTAGTAAAAAATGGAAGGCCGGTACGTTTTACGTTGATAGAACCATCCTTATTTATAACCGGCTGGCTTTTAATAACCGGCTGGGTACCAAAGCCAAGATCATCTTCCGGATTTATTTTCTCTTTATGTATAGCCATGGAGCTAATTACTGAATTATTGAGTTATTGAATTATCGATTTTTATAAAATGTTGACAGTTTGCTTTGATCTTCTGCTAATTTAGTAGCTAAATTCAATAATTCAGTAAATCAATAATTCAATAAATGTACTGTTCTGTTTGTTTTTATAAAAACTATTTACATATTTGTGCCAACAAGTAACAATGACAAAATTAAACAACAATTGGTGGTGGCTTAACGAGTAATCGTAAGGCAATTCCATGTTTGTTTAAAAGATATATTCAAAAAGGGTTGCCATACGGCAACCCTTTTTTTATGCCGCCCCCCGACCCCCTAAAGGGGGAGTGATTAGCGAAAGGGGGAAGAAGACGGAATTACTAATTATGCATATTAACTCCCCCTTTAGGGGGTTGGGGGGCAAATGAAACAGATACTGAATCATCTTTTTGAACACAAAACCTTTAGCAGGGAACAATCTAAAAGTATTTTGATGAACATTGCGCAGGGTAAGTACAACAACGCGCAAATGGCAGCGTTCATGACGGCGTATTGTATGCGAAGCATTACCGTTGAAGAACTGGAAGGCTTTCGTGATGCAATGCTGGAGCTTTGCCTGCCTGTTGACCTGGAAACCGAAGGCCTTATTGATCTTTGCGGTACAGGAGGCGATGGTAAGGATACCTTTAACATCTCTACGCTTGCTTCATTTGTTGTTGCGGGTGCAGGGTACAAAGTGGCCAAACATGGTAATTACGGGGTATCATCGGGCTGCGGTTCATCAAACGTGATGGAATACCTGGGCTACCAGTTTACCAATGATATGGATAAACTGAAACGCAGTACGGATGAAGCTAACATCTGTTTTTTGCATGCGCCGTTGTTTCACCCGGCTATGAAAACCGTGGCACCTATCCGCAGGGAACTTGGCGTTAAAACCTTCTTCAACATGCTGGGGCCCCTGGTTAACCCTGCCAAGCCCGATAACCAGTTGGTAGGAGTGTTTAACCTGGAGCTTGCCCGGGTATATGCTTATCTTTATCAAAAATCAACTACAAAATATACCATTATAAACGCGCTGGAGGGTTATGACGAAATCTCATTAACCTGCGATTTTAAGACCTTTTCGGCAGACGGTGAAAAAATCAACAGTGTTGAAGATCTGGGTTTTGAATTGCTCGATCCTAAAGAGATCATCGGTGGCGACACTGTTGAGGCTTCTGCAGCTATATTCAGTAATGTACTTAAGGGCGATGGTACCCCGGCTCAAAATAACGTAGTATTGGCTAATGCTGCGCTGGCTATTAAAACCATTGGCTCCGAAAAAACTTTTGGCGATTGTTTTTATGAAGCCGAAGAAGCGCTGCTTGGTAAAAAGGCGCTGAAAAGCTTTAATACTTTATTACAAAACTAAGCCATGAAAATAAAGGTTTGCGGTTTAAAACATCCTGAAAATATTGAAGCGGTTATCGCCTTACAGCCCGATTACGTGGGTTTTATTTTCTACGGAAAATCGCCCCGATATGTGGTTGGTCTGCCTGTTAATGCGTTGCGAGCTATACCCGCTTCCATTCAAAAAACCGGTGTTTTTGTAAATGAAAGCGCCGAAAATATTGAACAGCTGATTGCCGAATATGGTTTTAATGCCATTCAACTGCATGGCGATGAAAGCCCTGAGTTTTGTGGAGGTTTTAAGGGCCGTGTAACGGTGATCAAAGCCTTTGGCCTTAATGAGGGTTTTGATTTTGAACAGCTAAAAGAGTATGCCAACAATGTCGATCTTTTCCTGTTCGATACCAAAACAAAGGAGTATGGCGGCTCGGGCAAAACGTTTGACTGGGCTATTCTTGATCAATATAAACAGGAAATTCCTTTCTTTTTATCGGGAGGGGTGGGACTTGAAAACATAGCAGAGGTTAAAACAATCAGCCATCCTCAATTTTACGGGGTTGACCTTAACAGCAAGTTTGAAATTGAACCGGGTTTGAAGAATATCGAAAAATTAGAAGAGGCATTTAACATCATCAAAAATAAAACACAACAGATGAAATACGGAGTTAACGAGCAAGGTTATTATGGCGATTTTGGAGGAGCATATATCCCCGAAATGCTATACCCTAACGTAGAGGAATTAAGGCTGCAATACCTCAATATCATAAATGATGATGGTTTTAAAGCCGAATTTGATGATCTGCTTAAGAATTACGTAGGCCGCCCTTCTCCTTTATATCATGCTAAAAGATATTCGGAAAAATACGGAGCCAACATCTTCTTTAAACGCGAAGATCTGAACCATACAGGTTCGCACAAGATCAATAATGCCATAGGGCAGATCCTGCTGGCCAAACGCCTCGGCAAAAAACGCATCATAGCCGAAACCGGTGCCGGACAGCATGGTGTAGCAACAGCTACCGTATGCGCGCTGATGGGTATTGAATGCGTGGTTTATATGGGTGAAATTGATATGGCCCGCCAGGCACCTAACGTATCGCGCATGAAAATGCTGGGCGCTACTGTGATACCGGCAACATCTGGCAGTAAAACATTAAAAGATGCTACTAACGAGGCCCTGCGCGACTGGATAGGCAACCCTGTTGATACGCATTATATCATAGGTTCGGTAGTTGGTCCGTATCCATACCCTGATATGGTTGCGCGTTTTCAGTCTATTATCTCTGCTGAAACAAAAAAACAGCTTGTAGAGCATACAGGCAGCGAACTACCACAATACGTATTGGCCTGCGTAGGCGGCGGCAGCAATGCCATGGGGATGTTTTATCATTTCCTGGATGATGAAAGCGTGAAACTGGTGGCCGTTGAAGCTGCCGGTAAAGGTGTTAATAGCGGTGAATCTGCAGCTACAACGGCTTTGGGAAATGAAGGTGTATTGCACGGTAGCCGTACCATCTTAATGCAAACCGAAGACGGACAGGTTGTTGAACCTTACTCTATTTCGGCAGGTTTGGATTACCCGGGTATTGGTCCGCAGCACGCGCATTTATTTAAAAGCCATCGCGGCGAGTACGTAAGCATTACAGATGATGAGGCTTTGCAGGCAGGCTTGCTTTGCTGCCAGTTGGAAGGCATTATCCCGGCCATTGAAACGGCTCATGCTTTGGCTCAATTGGAGAAAATGAAGTTTGAACCTACCGATAATGTGGTGATCTGCATTTCGGGTAGGGGAGATAAGGACCTGGATACTTATATTAACTATTTCGGCTATTAATTGGTTCATAGTTGATGGTCCATAGACCATAGCCGTGCCGGATGCCAATATCGACAATAAGATACTAACAAACTATGGACTGTGGTCTATCGTCCATCGACAAATAACATACAATGAACCGTTTAAAAAAGCTTTTTGCATCAAAAAACAACAACCTGCTATCCATTTATTTTACAGCGGGTTATCCTGCATTGAATACTACGGTTGATATTGCCGAAGCCCTTGAAAAATCAGGTGCCGATTTCCTGGAGATCGGATTCCCGTATTCTGATCCGGTGGCCGATGGGCCAACTATTCAGCACAGTTCAGAGTGTGCTTTGGAAAACGGCATGAGCCTTAAGGTTTTGTTTGAAGAGTTGGCCGAACTGCGCAGTAGGGTAAGCATTCCTATTTTGCTTATGGGCTATTTTAATCCCATTGCACAGTATGGTGTTGAACGGTTTTGTAAAAAGGCTGCCGAAGTAGGTGTTGACGGTATTATTGTACCCGATCTGCCGATCTATGAATATGAAAAAATGTACTCGTCATATTTTATCGATAACGGCCTGAGCAACATATTCCTGGTAACCCCGCAAACATCTGAAGAACGCATCCGCCAAATTGATGATCTGAGCAACAGTTTTATCTACCTGCTGTCGTCATCAACAATAACCGGCTATAACCTGAAACTGAGTGATAGCGTTGAAGAATATTACAAACGCATTACCGCGATGGAGCTGAAGAATCCAACTATTATTGGTTTTGGTATTACTGACAGCGGCAGCTTTGCTAAAGCGTGTGATTATGCCAACGGGGCAATTATAGGTAGCAAATTTGTAAAGCTTTTAGGCGAGGAAGGTTATATGGATAAGATTGATGGGTTTGTAAAGGGGATAAGGCCGTAAGGGTTTCCAGGTATCCAATCTTTCAAAAATAAAATTTCGTCATGTTGAACTTGTTTCAACACCTCACGTGCTAAGCCCTATGATTAGCAAATCGCCTAATTATCCTGTGGGGTGCTGAAACAAGTTCAGCATGACGAATTGTTTATAGCGCTATCAAACTTTCCTTACAAATACAACTCCAAATCACCTTTACCTTCACGCACGATATCAAAGTCGCCGGTAGTGCAGTCAACTATGGTTGATGGGATGTTGTCGCCATAACCGCCATCTATTACAA
This sequence comes from Mucilaginibacter sp. cycad4, assembly GCF_034263275.1. Classification (NCBI taxonomy): domain Bacteria; kingdom Pseudomonadati; phylum Bacteroidota; class Sphingobacteriia; order Sphingobacteriales; family Sphingobacteriaceae; genus Mucilaginibacter; species Mucilaginibacter sp. cycad4. The sequence continues at coordinate 735,767 of NZ_CP139559.1, forward strand.
TATCCACCAGGTCTTCATACTTCTCGTGGATCAGTTCCGGATCGGTTGAATATTCAACAATATCGTCATCATCGCGGATAGACGTTGAGAGAATAGGATTACCTAATACACGCACAATTTCGCGGGCTATATTATTGTCTGGTACCCTGATACCGACTGTTTTTTTGTTGGAGCTGAGCATTTTGGGCACCATATGGCTGGCATTGAATATAAATGTAAACGGCCCGGGCAAAGCCTTTTTCAATACGCGGAAGGTTGTATTATCAATGGGTTTGATGTAATCAGAAATATGGCTCAGATCGTAACAAATGAACGAGAAATTAGCTTTTTCGGGTTTGATGTTTCTGATTTTGCAAATAGCCTCGATGGCTCGGTGATTGGTGATATCGCATCCCAAACCATAAATGGTATCGGTAGGGTAAATGATCAAACCGCCTTTCTTTAACACTTCAACCACCTGCTCAATAGCTTTAGGATTAGGGTTTTCGGGATATATTTTAATTAACATAAGTATAAGAACAAATATAGCGCTACTTAGTTTAATAACGGCGCTAAAACACGCTTAAAATCATGTTATTATGGTGTATGAAGAAAACTTACCAAGTTTTCAAAACTTCGTAAGTTTGGTTGGAAGCTACAACCAAAAAGCCATTCGCGTTAAACGAATGGCTTTTTCTATCATTAATTTTAACCTGTTTGCCGCTTCAACAATGCCGTGTTGTTTGGATCCTTTAACAACAGCGGCATTTTAAATGTTAAAACACAGCAACAGTATTAAAACAATTAAGCTTGTTTGGTAAACTGGATGTTGATCAACAATTTAATGTCTTCGCCAACTACAATTGAACCGGCTTCGGTTACGCCGTCCCATGTTAAACCGAAATCTTTACGGTTAATTTTACCGCTGATCTCGAAACCAGCTTTAGTATTGCCATAAAAATCAGCTGCGGAGCCGCCAAATTCTACGTCGAGGGTTACCGGTTTGGTTTGATCTTTAATAGTAAGGTTACCTTTCAATTCATACTCTTCATCATCAGTTTTGGTAAATGAAGTTGATTTGAAAGTGATCTGAGGATATTTTTCAGCGTCGAAAAATTCGGCTGATTTTAAGTGCTCGTCGCGTTGTGTCTGGTTGGTATCAATGCTGTTGATATCTAATGAGAAATCAATTTCAGCATTTTCAAAATCATCGTTATCAGTTATTAACTCACCGTTAAAGCTTTTGAAAAAACCGCTTACGGTTGAAATAACCAGGTGTTTAACTTTAAATTGTACTTCTGAGTGCATAGGGTCGATAACCCATTTTGTTGCTGTTTCTGTTGCCATGATTTTTATTTCTTTTTTGTTGATACAAATATAAGTACAAATTAGATGTTTAAACATCTAATTTTATTTTGTGACTTTAAAACGACATTGAGTAAGTTTCTTAACCACAAATTTGGCCTATTGTTTAAATTATAAATCTATTTTTATAAAACTTAATAGCCGCTTCATATAAAATTAACCGTCCATGAGAAAGCTCTTTGTTGTTTCGTTCTTCATCATATTTAGCATGCTTACTGCCTGGAGCATTATCTGGCCGCCGGCGGTATGGTCATTCCTGTTCATGGGGCCTGTTTATCTTCTCGGTTTTTATGATATGGTGCAGCCTAAGCATAGCATTGTACGCAATTATCCGGTGTTTGGTCATCTGCGGTACCTGATGGAGGAGTTGAGACCTAAAATATACCAGTACTTCATTGAAAGCGATACCAACGGCACGCCTTTCAATCGCCAAAACAGGAGTGTGGTTTATCAGCGCGCTAAAATGGTTGATGATACCCGGCCCTTCGGTACCGAGCTTGATGTTTATGATAACGGTTACGAATGGCTTAACCATAGCATTGCAGCAATTGATCACCATAAATTAAATATGGATCCGCGCGTAAAAGTAGGCGGACCGGCCTGTAAGCAACCATATATGGCCAGTGTGTTCAATATTTCGGCCATGAGTTTTGGTTCATTGAGTATGAACGCAATCCTCGCCTTAAATGGCGGGGCCAGATTGGACAACTTTGCCCACAATACCGGCGAAGGCGGTCTGAGCGATTATCACCTGCAGCCGGGTGGCGATATCATCTGGCAAATAGGCACCGGCTATTTCAGTTGCCGCCATAAGGATGGTACTATAAACTACGATGCCTTTGCCGAACGCGCTGTTTTACCACAGGTTAAAATGATCGAGATCAAGCTGTCGCAAGGGGCAAAGCCTGGTCATGGAGGGATATTGCCCGCTGCCAAGGTAACGCCCGAAATTGCACGGATCAGGCTGGTAGAAATGGGGGAGGACGTGGTATCGCCGCCATACCATACCGCGTTCACCAATCCATTGGAGTTGATGGTATTTATTCAAAAGCTTCGGGACCTTTCAGGCGGAAAGCCTGTCGGGTTTAAATTGTGTGTTGGTCATAAAAGCGAGTTTTTAGCTATTTGCAAGGCTATGGTCAAAACAGGCATTACTCCCGATTTTATTACTGTTGACGGGGGAGAAGGCGGCACCGGCGCTGCCCCGCTTGAGTTCAGTAACTCGGTAGGGATGCCATTGCGCGAGGCTTTGGCTTTTGTTTATGATGCGCTGACCGGTTTCGACCTTAAAAAACATATCAAGCTTATAGCATCCGGAAAAGTAGCTACGGGTTTTGACCTGGTAAAGAATTTTGCCCTCGGTGCCGATATGTGCAACAGCGCGCGTGGCATGATGTTCGCCCTTGGCTGCATCCAGGCGCTGGAATGCAATACGAATACCTGCCCAACCGGTGTGGCTACGCAGGATAAAAGCCTGATGAAGGGCCTGGTAGTGGATGATAAAAAAGTACGTGTGGCTAACTTCCACCGGCAAACCGTGGGCAGCGCCATCCAAATGATAGGTGCCGCCGGCTTAACCAAACCCTGCGACCTGCACCGCATGTATATTTACCGTCGTGTTAACCACAGCCAGATCCTGACTTATGGCGAGCTGTTCCCTTACATTCCCAAAGGCAGCTTGTTGAACACACCTTATCCGGCATCGTTTGAGTTTGATATGGCCATCAGCAGCGAGAATACTTTTGTGCCCGACTACAGCGGCGTAACTAATGTTGATTATAGTAATGTGAGTTCGTATTGAAGAGATTTGAGGGTGGGTATTAAAGATTAGTTAGAAATAGCGCAATTGCAGGTTTAAGCGCGGCGTTTGAACCTGCAAATTATAGTAGAATGCAACACTCCTGCTCTTGAGCGGGGAATTGAAAAATCCTTGTTGGACCCGTAGCATCCTAATGCCCCACGCTTACTACCCTCGTCACTTTCCACTGCCCATCCTTATACTTCCAAACGTGTACAAATTTCATCAGGCCTATTACCGGTTGTCCGTTTTCGGTATGAGTGAAACGATGAGTTCCCATTTCAATAGCGCCAAAGCCGGGCATGGGGTAAACCTCAAGCGTTTCTTTAAGGAGGTCGCGGCGCAGGTCGGCGGCTTGTTTGTTCTCGAAAATCCCTTTAAAGCCGGCGATGGTTGCATCATAACCGGTTAGGCCTTTACCATCGTTATAAAATTCAACGTCGGGTGCAAACAGTGTTTTCATTACTTCCAAATTACGACTGTTAAAGGCGTTGAACATTACACTATCCATGTGTGCAATGGTGTTATATAACTGCTGATCTTTTGGTTTAAAGGCGTTGGTTTGCGCATTTGCAGCGAAGGCAGGCAGCATTGCGGCCAAGCCAATAATGAACAGGGTATAGGTTGATTTTTTCATGATGTTAAATGTATTAAAATATATCATCATGACGCGCCGTCATGACCGATGGTGACAGTGATACAGGCGATTTTCACGGTTAAAAAAGCTGTATGGTGTTGCTGCAATTCATAATTAAGTAAAAAAGTTCCCGATTAACATAATTTAACGGTTTACGCCCGGCGCCTGTGTAATATTTGGAGTGCATTTTACGTAACTTTACTTATTAAATTAAGCGCAATGAAAAGGAATATCTTTATTATAGGCTTGATGCTTTTAGGCGGTTTATTTAGCGGCGCCGCAAAAGCCCAGGAAACTGCATCGTTGGTTGCTGATCAAAACCCACGCTACATGGAAAGCCAGGCAAAATATATCAGGGTTGCCGATACCCTGAACAGCCTGCACGGGGTAACCATACAAAATACTTACAAAGCTTACGATTGGTATGAAGCCAAACTGGAACGCCGCCGCCAAAACCGCGCGTGGCGGCATGAGGAACGCATGAACGGATATTATGATTATTCACCGTCATGGGGCTTATATGGCGGCTACTCTTATTCGCCATTTTCAAACTATGGATGGGGCAATCGCTGGGGCGGCTATTATGGTGGCCGCTGGGGTGGCCGTACAAGCATCGGCATCGGCTTTGGCTGGTAACAAATTAAGCAGCATTCAATCTAACACATCATAATTTATAATATACTACAAATGAAATTTAACAGGATTTTAACAGTTGCTGCAATAGCAGTTTCAGGGATTTTTATAGCCTCATGTTCAAGGCAGGTTACACGCGTTAGCACCGACCAAACTATTGATGTTAGCGGCAACTGGAATAACAGTGATGCACGAATGGCAGCCGATGAGCTTACCGGCAAAATTTTAGGTGCTAACTGGATTGATACTCACGTTAACGAGCACCAGGGTAAACGCCCGGTAGTTATAGTGGGCTTTGTTCAAAATAAAAGCCACGAACATATTGATGCCGAAACATTCTTAACCGATATTGAAAGCTCATTCATCCAGTCGCAAAAAGTACGCTTGGTACAGGGCGGTAAAAAACGTGATGAGTTACGTGCCGAAAAGGCCGATCAGCAAACAAATGCTACAGTTTCGAGCATGAAAAAATTTGGCCTGGAAAACGGTGCCGATTATATACTGCAGGGTTCAATCAATTCAATAGTTGATTCGCACAAACGCCAAAAAGTTGTTTACTACCAGGTAAATCTGGAGCTTACCAATATCCAAACAAATGAAGTGGTTTGGATAGGCGAAAAGAAAATTGCCAAATACGTTAAAAACTAAAGCTGGTAAACATCATTGCCCTGAACATGGTATGCCTGTGTTCGGGGCAGTTTGCATTTAATAATGGTCAACTTACGTACGCATATTCTCCGGGTATTTTCTTTTATCGGGCTGATGCTTTTTTTATCGGCGTGTTCAACCTATAATCAAAGCGTTGCACCTTACTATAAAAATGTATCTGCCGGTAATTATCCACAGGCTGAGAAGGAGCTTGATAATAACAGCCTGATTCAAAAGCCCCGAAATAAGCTCCTGTACCTGATGGAGAAGGGGAGGATTTGCCATTTAAAAGGCGAATACGAAAATAGCAATAACTACTTTAACCAGGCCGACCAGTTGCTTGATGAAGGCTTGACCAGCGCATCGGATGCTGCTGTTGGCGTTTTGCTTAACTCTGCATCGCAGCGGTATAAAGGCGAGGATTTTGAAAAGTTCATGATCCATTATTATAAGGCACTCAATTATTTGTACCTGAATAAAACAGAGGATGCCATTGTCGAAGCCCGCCGCATTACTTTACAGGCTCAGGAACAGGGTGACAAGTATAATAATAAAGATAGCCGTTATTCAAACGATGCGTTTTCGCTGATACTGCAGGGGATGCTGTATGAAAGCAACAATGATGTAAACAATGCATTTATATCGTACAGGAACGCTGCCGAGATCTATCTTAAAAGTCCTGATAAAACTTATTACGGTACCCCAATGCCCGTTGAACTGGAAGAAGATGTAATTCGGACCGCAAAGCTAAACGGCTTTACAACTGAAGCTGATCAGTTTGAAACAACCTTTGGCATTAAATATGAACCTGTAAAACCATCAGAAGGTGGGGAGCTGATTCTTTTTTGGGAGAACGGTCTTGCCCCGGTAAAAACACAGGTCGATCTGTTCTTTAGTCTCATCCGTAACAGTAACGGCGATTTGTTTTTTACCGATGCTGCCGGAGGTTTGGTAATTCCTTTTAACTACGATGGCGACAGGAACAGGGTAAATACCAAATCAGTTGAAAGTCTGCGGGTAGCATTTCCTAAGTATGTTGCGCAAACGCCATACTATTCAAGCGCAAGTGTCTCAGTTAATAACCAGGATGCGTCATTAGTTAAGGCGGAAGATATCAATGAGCTGGCATTTAAAACATTACAACAGCGTGCTTTAAAAGAAATGAGCGGGATCCTGTCGCGCCTTGCGGTGAAAAAGATAGCCGAGTATTCAATACGCGCCGCCGCCAAAAGCGATGGTAAAACCAACGGGTTATTGGAAGGGCTTGGTTACGGTATCCAGCTATACAGCCTGCTATCTGAAAAGGCCGATACCCGCAACTGGCAAAGCCTGCCTGCTTATATTTCTTACGCACGGGTCCCTTTGCAAAAAGGAGATAACCAGGTACGTATTACGCTCAAAAACGCTCAGGGGGCAACTGAAACAAAAACTATTACCGTACAAGGCACTGGCAGGTTGCAGTTTTATAATTATGCTACTTTAAGATAGTCGGTAGCGATTAATTGAAACTTCTATATAAATAAAAAAGCCATTTGCTGTTCAGGGCAGATGGCTAAGTTATATATTGATAGGGTTTAGGTTCGGTATTTAAATACTTTTCTAAGTATTTTTTAAAAATAGACTTAATATTTTCTCCTTGAAATACCCCTTTTTGGGTATATTATAATGTTTTAAGAAATCATTTAAAAGCATTAAAGTATCACCCGTCATTGCAAGTACAGCGTGGTAATCCCCTATAAGCAGAGCAACCATTCAAGTCCATTTGTAAAATCGGTGAGTGCTTCGGGATTTACAATGATGTGAATGTAAGTGGTCAATTTTTACGTGTTTTTTTGACAGGTTTTATAATATAGGCGTTCCCGTTAGCTAACGGGCCGGGCTTTCCGTTACAAGTCCTCGCTTTTCCTTCCCGCAACCTAACCCGCGCTGTGGGCTTTCCTCTGCTATCGCTAACACAGCCTGTACACATCCCTAAAATATATTTTCTACGTCATTACCATTTTTTCCGGGGTTTCCCTGGGGGTTACCCGCAATGAGGTGGTTGAGAAAGGCCCTTTCCTTCAAATTCTGTTTAATCTTATAACCCGCTGCGTCGCCTTTTAACAGCTTGCTAATAAACGGCTAATAATTAAAACAGAGTTTTGTTCAACTACATTTGCGTTCAGTTTATTGAACTGCAAGTAGTTTTTCATCACCGTATAAAAATGCTAAACCAGGTAATACTAAGGGATGCCCATGTGGGCGATATTGAAACCATTGCCGCACTCATGACCGATTTGAGCTACCCAACCACCGTAGCCGAAATGCGGGTGCGCATGGAGCCTATACTTGTACACCCGGATTATAAAACAATTTTAGCGGTTTATAACGATGAAATAGTTGGCATGGCCGGCTTGGTAAAGGGTAACTATTATGAAAAGAATGGCAAATATCTGCGTGTGCTTGCCTTTGTGGTAAAACAAACCCTGCGTAACCTGGGGATCGGTAAAATACTGATTAAAGCCTGCGAAGATTACGCCATTGAAAAAGACCTGAACACAGTGATCATCAACAGCGGCAACCGCGACGACCGGAAGGTTGCCCACGCCTTTTATCAAAAAATGGGTTATACTATCCGCTCTTCCGGCTTTGTGAAGCAGGTTTAAGCCAGTTGCTTTTCTGTTATAGAGATCAGGTTTACCAGTTCGTTCCCCGCAACTTCGATGGCGCCGTCATTCTGTATTTCGATGCAGTTTTCAAGGTTGGTATTGAGCCCGGCAGTACGGGCTATTCGTTTGGCTATTTCTTCAGCGTTTTCCCGTCCACGCCCGGCCAGGCGACCGGCAATAATTTCGGGACTCGCAGTTACTAATATCACTACCAGATCGGGGTAAAGCCGCTGCGCAACGGGCAAATACTCGCGCGACCCGTTGACCACCACATTAAAGCCTTTGTTAAGCCAGCTGTTTATTTCCTGGCCAATGCCATAATATTTATCATGGCTGCCCCAGCTTAATGCAAACATGCCGGCCTTGCTCCTCAATGCAAATTCCTCATTAGTTAAGCTAACGTGGTTCTCATTGCCTGAAAACGGTGGACGGGTAATATACCGGTGCGCAAATACCACATTTTCTGATCCGTTAATTTGCTTGCGGGCATAATTCATCAGCGTGTCTTTGCCGGCTCCGGATGCGCCAATAACATAAAATAGCTTACTCATGGTGGGTTATAAAAGTTTTATTGTTGAAAGGGTAAGGTCGTTTGAATGCCTGTTGATGGAATTTTTGATCAGCTCGTAAGTTTGATCGGCAGCAGTTTTTAAGGCCGCATCAAAACTCAATGCATTATAAAAATGGTTGAGAATAAATGTTGCCAAAAATGCATCGCCCGTGCCGCCATAGTTTTTTGATAATACGGGATGTGAATGGCTGTAGCATTCGTCATCCTTATAATATTGAATGCCTATCCTATTATCCCCGGTTTTAATACTTGTAATAACGAGTTGCACATCGGGATATTGCTTTCTGAATGTTTCGATATAAAAGGTATCGGCTCCTGTACCATCAGGTTCATAACCGGTATGGATCTTTATTTCGGTAAGGTTTGGGAAAACCAGATCGGCCAGCTTAATGAGGTCGGGCCAGCGGGCTATTATATCTGCAGGCACATAAGTACGCCCGTGATCGCCGCAAACCGGGTCAACAATAATGGTTTTTATGATAGGGCGATAGGTGTTAATCATTTCCGTAATAACATCCACCTGTTGGGCATTGCCTAAATAGCCGATGTACAGGATCAGTTCGAGCTCACGGTTTACTGCCAGCTCAAACGAGCTTTGTAGTAGCTCTGTAAACGGCACATCAAGCTTTTTGACAAGAATCATATTGGTGAGGCCGTTGAGCATAAGGCTTGGTACCGGCAAAATCCGCTCGCCCAAAATGGTGGTGAATGTTTTTAGGCTGGCTGTGCCGTGCACTGCAAAACTACCGATGGCTAATACGTGAGGTGTTTTCACGGTCAGGGTATTACGAGTGTTGTGGTGATGCCAAAATGGTCGCTTGGGTAAAGGCCGCTTGCTTCGTCGGGTATATTTAATACAACTGCCGAATTGATAAACCGAGGGTAATTGTCCGTGCCGGGTAGCGGTAAGGTAAAGATCTGGTCAACACATACCTGTTTGTTTGTCTTGTAATAAGCTTCGGCAAGGCTGTATCTCGGTTCGGTACCGTTAGCTTGGGTATAACAATCAGCTGCTTTTGATAATTCCCTGAAAGCCATAACCGCTTCCGAATCGGGCGTGGCATTAAAATCGCCGCAAATAATGTGGTATGGATGTGCTGTGCTTGCGCTAACAAAACCGGCAAGCGCTTCGGCCTGGGATTTTCTCAAGCCTTTATGCTGACTCAGGTGGGTAAGATGGGTAGTTGTAACAGTAATCGTTTTTCCCGATGGCAGGTTTACATTTGCCCGGAAAGCTTTGCGGTCGTTATCTTCGGGTACTATAGGCAAATCAAAGCTGCCGGTTTCGGTAAGCGGGTAAACAGATAATATGCCAAGGCCCGATGTACTGTTAACCATCCTGTCTTCAAACAGGCGCTTTTTCGATCGGCCGGGTAAAAAACAGTAGTTCATATTTAATTCGTTAGCCAAAAACTTTAGGGTATCGGCATTCGCTTCTTCGCTGTAAAAACATTCCTGGCAGGCTATAACGTGGGGTTTTAGTTGTTTAAGTTGTTTGGCAAGTATGCCCACGCGCACCCGGTATTCACCATCACATTTCCATGTATTTATAGTGATAATTTTAACATTTTCCACTCCAGCAATATCAGCAATCTAAATTGTACAATCAACATTCGGTAATTATTAGCTGATGATTAGTTTTTGATTAAAGTCATTGAATTGCTTTATTATTAATAATGCGCTTACGGGATAATTACCCGGTTATTCTTAAATTATTAGCAAATGGTTAGCAATTGATTTGCTTTGTATTGTTTTGAGTTTAATTTAACAGGAAATCAACCTTTTATTATTAGGATTTAACAATGGGCTAATCTTTTCTTCAACTGTGTTAATTAATATCGTATGGTAAAATGGCGGTATGAAGAAACATAGGCTGGTAATTATTGATGATCATTATGATATCCTCGAAATTCTGAAATATAATATGGTTCAGGAAGGCTATGAGGTTAAAATGTTCTTCAACGCCGTTGATGCCCTTAAGTATATCAACGCCGATAATACCGATCTGCTGGTTACCGACTGGATGCTGCCCGAAATGGACGGTCTCGAGCTTTGCCGCAACCTTAAAATGAGCCCATCCACCCGCGATATCCCCCTGGTAATGCTCACCGGCAAAAATGACGAAATTGATGCTGTAACCGCCCTCGAAGTTGGTGCCGAGGATTACGTAACCAAACCCATCCGTATGCGCGAGCTGATGAGCCGGGTAAAAAAGATTCTGCGCCGCAAAAATATTGATGACATAATTAGCGCTCGCAAAGAAGTAAAAGAAACTATTGAATGCGGGGTACTTAAAATGAACCTGGTAAGTTACAAGGTTTATATCAATAATGAACTGCTGGAGCTCACCATTGGTGAGTTTAAACTGCTCGAATTACTGGCCAAACAACCGGGCAAGGTTTTTTCCCGCAACCAGATCATCGAGCGTATCAACGGCTCACAATATTTTGCCACCGAACGATCCATTGATGTGCAGATAGCAGGTTTGCGTAAAAAGCTTGGGCAATATAAAGATGCTGTGGAAACAGTAAGGTCAGTAGGATATAGGTTTAATGAGCGGTTTGTGTGAGCCTGAACCTTGATTTGGGAGGATTTTTCGGATGCACAGGATTTTGAATATACAGCTGCTTATTGTCTAAGCCCGAATTTATAGGATTAAGCGAATTAACAGAATACTAAGCAAATTCAATAAATTCTTATTATTCCTTTAATTCGAGTTCAGACAAATGCGGCCGTGAGGACACGGCCGCCGGGGAAAAGCAAAATCCTGTGCATCCGAAAAATCCCCCCCCCTCAAAAAAAAAAATCCCGGTTCAGACCTAACAATCCCCTAACAAAACAATATCCCTTCCCTAATTATTCGCAAATAATTGCGGCCTAATTTTGATTTAAATCATTAAGCCCGATGGAAGAACAGGATTTTATATTGTGCGAGTGCGAACTGGAACCTCTCCGGGACTTTGTTGCCTCCATTGAAGAAAATTTTGAAGTAATAATTGCCAAAGCTCCGTCAACCTGCATGACCATGATCCAGGCCGAAGATTCGGTTGAGTTCCAGGATTTTTATTTGGGGGAGGCCCTCACTACCGAATGCGAGGTAATTGTAAATGGTCAGCGCGGTTACGGTATTTGCCTGGGCGATGAGCCTGTTCGCAGTTATTGCATAGCATTTATTGATGCTTTAACCCAATTGCCGGGTGCTGATCTGAAAGATGTTGAAGCCTTATTAACCGAACAACACCAACTGATCAGAAAAGCTGAGCAACTGGAATATAACCAGATCATGCGCACCCGCGTTGATTTTAAACTGATGGAACAGGAATAATATGCAAACCGAACTACATTACGATACCGTTTTCGATGCGCAGCAGCATTTCAGGCTTTTGCTGGATAGCATGGCCCGCCCGGGAAAGATCAGTACTTTCCCTGCCATGGATATTATGCCGCCGGTAGGTTTAAACCAGGCATCGGCGCTTACCGGTTTTGCTTTGCTAAATGCAGATACTACTTATTATATAGCCGGTTATAACAGTGCTGATATTGCACAGTACCTGTTGGTAAACACTGCCTCACAACAGGCCGGTATTGATACTGCCGAATATATTTTTTTGACCGAAAACCATGATGGCCGGGGTTTGGAAAAAGCTCGCGTTGGTACGCCTGTATATCCTGAAGATAGTGCTGCATTGATAGCCGAAGCTGAACTTATTAGCGAACAATCCATCGAAAATGGTTTAGAAATAACCCTTAAAGGCCCAGGTGTTAACGGTGAAGCACAGGTTTTTGTAAGAGGGATAAATCCGGCTTTGCTTAATTATATCAAAGAGCAAAACGCCGAATATCCTTTGGGCGTTGATCTGATCATTACCGACAGGCAAAATAACCTGCTGTGCATTCCGCGCAGTAACGCCTTCACTTATATTAAAACAAACTAAACCATGGGATACGTAGCAGTAAAGGGCGGCACCGAAGCTATTCACAACGCAAGCGAACTGGCTGAGTTTTACCGTGTAAAAGGAAATACAACCCCTATTGATATAAAACAGATCCGGGCGCAAATGCGCCTGGCTATTGACAAGGTGATGGGCGAAGGAGGTATTTACGCTCCCGAGTACGCTGCCATAGCTTTAAAACAAGCTGAAGGCGATGTATACGAAGCTGCTTTTATATTGAGGGCTTTCCGCACCACCTTACAGCGTAATTATTATTCGCAGGTGATCAATACAAGGGAGATGTTTGTTAAACGCAAGATTTCTGCATCGTTCCGCGAAATTCCGGGTGGGCAAATCCTTGGCCCAACCCGTGATTATACCCAGCGCACCCTTGATACTGCTAAAGCTATCGAAACAGCCATCGACATAAAAACATTTTTGGATGACTTTGACGCTAAGATCGACCCTGAAAAACTGGAAGGCATCAGCACTTTTGGTAAAGTGATTGACCTGCTGCAGCAGGAGGGCCTGCTGGCCCCGGCTGACCCAACTGAAGACCGCAGCCTTATTGATATCACCCGCGAAGCTATCAAATTCCCTGCGCCCCGCTCGGCAAGGTTACAAATGATGGCCCGTGCCGAAACCGGCGGTTTAATGGCATTGGGTTACAGCAGCCAGCGTGGTTTTGGCAGCGTACACCCAACGGTAGGCGAACTCCGTTTTGGTGCCGTTCCGGTACGTGTTAAAGATGCAGGCGGACGTAACCGTTACATAGGCAAAATTGAGGTTACCGAAAATGAGATGATAACCGGTAGCAAAGCCGCAAAAAAAGGCACGCCGCCATATTTTACCATTGGCTACGGACTGTGCTTTGGCCATAATGAAACCAAGGTGATTTGCATGAGCACGCTGGATACCGCCATGCGTCGACCCGAAATGGGTGCGCCGGCCAACGACCAGGAATTTGTTCTATACCATACTGAAGGTGTTGAGGCCATGGGTTTTACCAATCACCTCAAGTTGCCGCACTACGTTACCTTCCAGTCGAGTTTGAGCAATACCCGTGCTGCGGTTGAGCGTAACAACAACGCTAACAAAGAGGTTGAACAGCAAATGATCCAGATGCAATCGGTTTAAAAGCGCTACATCATGATTGAAAATACCAAGTATACCAACAAATACAATTTTGCCTTTATTGATGAGGCTACCAAAAAGGAGATCCGCCGTAAGCTGCTGAAGGCCGTGGCAATCCCGGGTCACCAGGTGCCATATTCATCACCCGAAATGCCAATTTCACGCGGATGGGGTACCGGGGGACTGCACATTACGCTGGCCGTTATCGGTAAGGAAGATGTGTTTAAGATCATTGACCAGGGCAGCGATGCAAGCGTTAATGCCTGCAACCTGCGCGAGTTTGTAAATGGGATGACCGGCTGCGAAACCACTTTTGATACAGCCGAAGCCACGCTGATCCAAACCCGCCACCGCATTACGGAGGAAGAATTGACCGATAAGCAGATCATTGTTTTCCAGGTGCCATTGCCCGAACCTTTGCGTATGGTTGAACGTTATGAATACAAAACCCTGCAAATGCATGCCGAAGCTGATTATGCTAAGATGTATGTATCGCTTTATGAATCATATGTGCGCCACGGTGCTATTATGCAGGGCGCCGGTTATCCTGTAATGGTAAATGGCAGGTATATCATGTCGCCATCGCCAATACCACGCTGGGATACGCCGAACCTGAACCAGGCCCAAACGCTGTTTTTATTTGGCGCAGGGCGCGAAAAACGCCTGTATGCTGTACCTCCTTTCACTGATGTTGAGCCGCTGGAATTTGAGGATGTAAACTTTGAGATAGAAGATTTCAGCAAGAGCGAGTGCTATAAAACCGGTTACAAAAGGGCTTTCCTTGATGAGATCTATTCGGACGAGGGCTCGCGCAAATATGTGATCAGCGACAGCAACTTCCTGGATAAAAAGAGCGAAAAGCAGGAAACCCGTCAATACAGCAATACATACATAGACCAACTGCAAGAATATGGCCTTTAACGAGGATAACTGGTTGCTGCGTGTGCGTAACCTCACCAAAATATATGGCGAACCTAACGACCGTACACTGGCTTTGACAGGTCCGGGGTTTGGCTCCAATATCTGCCCGGAAACGGAAAGTATCGTAGCCTGCGCCAATATCAGTTTTGACCTTTACCCCGGTGAGGTACTGGGCATTGTAGGCGAAAGCGGATCGGGCAAAAGTACGGTTGTTAAAATGCTGTACTTCGACCTGGAAAAAACTTTTGGTGCAGCCTGGCTCAAGCCTTACAATGAGGGGCTGCTGAACATCCTTGAAGAATCAAACCAGCGCAAACGATATATCCGCAACAACCTGATGGGTATGGTGTACCAAAACCCGCGCGACGGCCTCAACTTCGGTTTTTCATCAGGCGGCAATATCGCCGAAAAACTGATCATGGCCGGGCAGATGAACGTAGGCAACATCCGTGAAAGGGCTTCCGACTTGCTTAATAAAACCGAAGTCCCTGTGCCGCGCATGGATAACCGTCCCGGTACATTCAGCGGCGGGATGCAGCAAAGGGTACAAATTTCCAAGGCCATCGCCAATAATCCGCCGCTATTGTTTTTGGATGAGGTAACCACCGGTTTGGATGTATCGGTGCAGGCCAAAGTGCTTGATCTGATCCGTGAGCTGCAAACCGATCTTGGTATCGCCATGATCGTGGTATCACATGATCTGTCGGTTATCCGCATGCTTACCGATAGGGTAATGGTGATGAAAAATGGCCGCATAGTTGAAAGCGGTTTAACCGACCAGATCCTGCAGGACCCGCAGCATGAATATTCACAGCTGTTAGTAAGTTCCTTGTTGTAAATGGAATTTTTAGATCATCTATTTAATTAATGATGAAAATATTAGAAGTAAATGACCTGAGCAAGGTGTTTAACCTGCATATCCTCAATAATAAAAAAATTGAGGCCCTTACCGATATTAATTTTACGATGCAGGAGGGTGAGATCATCGGGCTTACCGGCAAATCGGGTTCGGGTAAATCAAGTTTGATGAAGTGTATTTACCGCACTTACCTGGCATCAACAGGTCAGATCATTTATACTTCAAAAGATGGTCAGCTTGATTTGGTGAAAGCCGATGACCACCGCGTTATTGAGCTCCGTAAAACCGAGATTAATTATTGCTCGCAGTTTTTAAGTGTAATACCAAGGGTTACTGCTGTTGATGTGGTTTGCGAAAACCTGTTCAGGGTAGAAAAAGATAAACATGTTGCCCGCGATAAGGCAAAGCAAATGCTGGAAGAACTTGCCCTACCCGGCGAACTGTTCGATGCCTTCCCGGTAACATTCAGCGGAGGCGAGCAGCAGCGGATCAATGTGGCCCGCGCTATCATCGCTTCGCCAAGGTTTTTGCTGATAGATGAGCCAACAGCTTCGCTTGATGCACGCACTAAGGATGTGGTGATTGATATGATCCTGGGGTTGAAGCAAAACGGTACTTCAGTGCTTTGCATTTCGCATGATGAATATACACTGGAAAGGCTTTGCGACAGGCGGATAGATCTGCAGTTTGGGAGGATCAATGAGGTGGCAGTTGCTTGAGGAGGTGAGTAGTTGATTGGGGGAGCGGTTGGCTTTACGTAGAGAATTGTTCGGAAGAAATAAAAAGCACGGGATTGTGCGATTTCCTCCCCTGGGAGGGTGTAGGGAGGGATTTCATCGCCATGCATATTAATGAAACAAGGCGTACAACCCCTCCCTGCCATCACAAAATCCCAACACACCCCTCCCAAGGGGGGAATTAAAAAAAAGAAAAGACACGTTAAAATGAGATCATTCATTATCAGTAATGCCACGGTAATTACCCCGTCCGAAGTGCTTCAAAACACATCGGTTCTGGTTGAGCATGGCATTATTACCCATATAGCTTCACAAATTGACGAGCAACTTGCGGGTTTCAGCATCGATGCAGATGGTGCTATACTGATGCCTGGCATTATCGATATCCATACTGATGCAATGGATGCCGAGATCGTACCGCGTTCGGGTGCTGATATCCCCATTAATGTAGCTTTTAGGGAACTTGAACGTAAAATGAGCGGATGCGGCTTTACCACCGTTTATCACTCTATGCACTTAGGTTATGACATGGCCGAATTGAACTCGCGCAGTAAATACACCCGCGATGAGGTTTTTGAAACCGTTCACAGGGCTTCAAAAGGCAGCACACTTTTAAATAACAAGATCCATTTACGCTTTGAACTATCAGGCGTAAAAGCTTATGAAAACTGCCTTGAATTGATGGATAAAGGCTATGTGCAGTTACTATCTGTAATGGACCATACACCGGGACAGGGGCAGATCAGCAAGGAATACTTTATAGCCTTTGCCATGAAAATGGGTAAATCGGCTGAGGAAGCGGAACAGGCTTTTATTGATAAGCTGGCTATGCCCATTGTTGCAGGTGAGCAACTGGAAGCCATGATCAAACACGCGCAGCAATTACATATCCCCGTGGCATCACATGATGATGACAGCGTGGAAAAAGTGGATTATATGCGCGGCTTAGGCATAGATATCTGCGAATTTCCGATCACTATGGAAACCGCTCATCATGCTGCCAAATTAGGGATGCATGTGGTTGGCGGTGCTTCAAACATATTAAGGGGCGGCTCGCTTTCGGGCAACCTCAACATGAAGGATGCGGTTTTGCAGGGAGCGGTTGATTCGCTTTGCTCTGATTATTACCCGCCTGCCATTATTCACGCTATATTTAAGTTATACAATGAAGAGGGCATGCTGCTGCCCGAAGCCGTAAAAATGGCTACCCTAAACCCTGCCAAAGCAGTAGGGATCAGCAATCATACCGGCAGTATTGAAACCGGCAAAGATGCCGACCTGGTCATCGTAAAACTGTTGGATGGTATCCCGATGGTAACACATACCATTGTAAGGGGGCACATGGTGGCGCAGGCCAGCAATAAAATAAATTATAATAAGGACTATCAACCCGATAATAATTTATCATTAACCAATGAGCTATAAGCAGGCAACAGCAAGCACCATGGATCTTGCATTTGATGAATATAACAAAAGGCAGATTTACGAAATTTCGGCTGAACGGAATAGGGAACAGGCATTAGAAACCAGGCCATCCGGTAATTTTATTTATAAAAACGATAGCTGGCAACCACTGGAATATGAGGGCTTTGCCGTTGTATCTATGCTGAATGAAAACCCCGGTAATGAGCCGCTTACCAACAGGTTAACCGCCATCCAAAAAGAGCTTAGCTTAAACCTTTCTCCCCGTAATGCTTTTTACCAGCTCCCTCCTCAAAGTTTTCATCAAACTGTAGCCAATACCTTATCGGCCGATAGGTTCAAACAACAGATCCTTTACGCCGGGTTGGAACAAACTTATCCATCTATAGTATCTAAAGCTTTAAACAATATTCCATCTACCGAAGGTGAAGCGCTTATCCGTATGAAAATGGCCGGGTTGAGCATTTTTGGTACAGCCATAGGCATTTTGGGCGTTTTTGAGGATGAGGAGGATTACAACCATATCGCTAATTTCCGATCGGCTTTTTATGCTGATGAGCAACTGGCAAAGTTGGATGTAAAAATGACCCGGCCTTTCATCGGTCATATCACCTTAACCTACATCGAACAAAACCTCAATAAAAATCAAAAAGAGCATTTAGCCGGGGTCATTAACGAAATTAACGAAAGCCTGGCCATTGAGGATAACTACTTTAATATAGCAGTTACCGGCCTCAGGAGATATCACCACCTCGCCGATTTTAGGAAGAAGGATAACTATCCTGTTCATCAATTTTAATCAAATTTTTCCTGATGAAATATTTTGAAAACTACCCGCCGGTTACCGAACAGAAGCAAGGACACCAGTTGGGACTGGAACCCTACATTCATCCCACATGTATTGTGCGCCACAGCAGCCTTGGTCCATGGACGGCCCTCGGCGCCGGTACCTGGCTGGTGGAATCAACCTTTGGTGATTATAGCTATACCGCAGGCAACGTGCAGATCATTTATTCAGAAATTGGCAAATATTGTTCCATTGCCAATAGTGTGCGCATCAATCCGGGAAACCATCCGCAATGGCGGGTTACACAGCACCACATGACCTATCGCCGTGCCCATTATGGCTTAGGCGAAGATGACCAGGAGTTTTTTCAATGGCGCCGCGACCATAAATGTACCATTGGCCATGATGTTTGGATTGGCCATGGCGCGGTGATCATGCCGGGCGTGAGCATTGGCACCGGGGCAATCATTGGTTCGGAAGCTGTAGTAACCAAGGATGTTGGCCCTTATGAAATAGCGGTGGGCGTTGCTGCCAAAGTGATCAAAAAGCGCTTTAACGATACCACTATTGAAAAGCTGCTTGCCAGCGAATGGTGGGATTGGGACCGCGAGACCCTGGAACAAAACTTTAACGATCTGTTCAATTTAGAAGTATTCATTGATAAGTACTGTTAAACATCACCATGAAAAAACTGATCACTGTTCTTGCCCTCATTGCCTTAACGGCATTTTCGGCCTGCAAAAACAAAACCGCGCTGGATAGCAATGGCATGCCCCAAACATTGACCATAGCCGTTGTACAGGCCGAGGGTATTGATGAGATCAAAAAGATCCGTGAACAAATGCGCGACTATCTGCAGGAAAAACTCAAAATACCGGTGGAGCTAATCTACAGTAATGATTATACCGGGGTGATAGAAGCGTTGAGGGCTAACAAAGCACACATGGCTGATATGCAGCCTTTTGCTTATGTTATTGCCTCCCGTACACTTAAACTTAATCCACTGGTTACGCTGGGCAATAATGGAAAACCAACTACTTATAAAAGTGTGATCATGGCCAACGCGCATGGTAGTATCAAAACTATGGATGATGTGAAGGCGCGCGCAAAAAAACTGACCCTCGCTTTTGTGGAGCCGGCATCGGCTTCAGGTCATTTGATACCCAGGGCCTATCTAAATTCTATCGGTCTTAATCCTGATACAGCTTTCAAACAAACCATTTTTGCGGGTAACCACCTCACTTCAGTATTGTCGGTAAAATCGGGTAAAGTTGATATTGGTTGTACAACTAATCTTGTTTTTATGCTGATGACCAAGGCTAAAATGATCAACGATGGTGATATCAGGGTGCTTTGGACGTCAGACCCCATCGTAAGCGACCCTATCGTTGTCAAAAGCGACATTAATAAAGATCTCCAAAAACGTATTCAGCAGGCATATCTTGATATGAACAAGGAGCGCCCGGATATCCTGAAGGCCTACGTGAAAATCTTTATAAAAGATACCACCCGCCGCAGTTATATGGTAGCTAATGATACCCTGTATAACGGCTTGCGGAAAATTGCAGGCAGCATTAAAAGTTTAAAAGCAAACTAATATGAAAGCATTTATGCATTTTTTGCTGGCTGCACTGGTTACGGTAACCATCGGCAGCTGCAAAAACAAGGCCGACCTGGATGCCAGTGGTGTACCCGGTAAATTACTCATCGGATCGTATGGGGGCGATAACCCGGCTCAATATCGCACTGCGCTTGATCCTTTTGCCGCCTATCTCTCCAAAAAATTAGGCATGGAAGTAGAGTTTTTTTACACTACCGATTATCCGGCACTGATTGAAGCCATGCGATCAAAAAAAATCCACATGGCGCATTTAACGCCTTATGCGTATATCCTGGCCATGCAAAAGCCCGGGTTGATGCCTATTGTAACGCTGGGTATCCATGGCAAGGCCACCATATACCACAGTATTATTTTTACCAACAAAAAAACAGGCCTTAAAACCATGGCCGATGTTAAAGCCCGCGCTAAGGATCTTACGCTTTGTTTTGCCGATCCGGCTTCTACATCAGGACATCTTATTCCCCGTGGATACCTTGACTCCATTGGGCTCGACCCTGATAAGGCTTTTAAGGAAACCATGTTTGCCGGAAGCCACGCAGCGTCAATTTTAAGCGTTAAGTCGGAAAAGGTAGATGTGGGCTGCTCCACCAGTGAGCTTGCTTTAGATAAACTGATCCGTGAGCATATTGTTAAGCGTGAGGATATTGTGATATTGTGGACGTCGCCGCCCATCGTAAATGACGCCATCGCCATACGTGATGACCTGAACAAGGACTTTATTAAAAAAGTACAGCAGGCTTACCTTACCGCCAACCGCGACGATTTTGAAGCCTTTAAAAAATACGTTTTACTGTACTGGCCCAATCCGCAGGATATGGCTTACGTGTCCGTGCAGGATTCTGCATATAACAGCTTGCGTAAAATTGCGGGAAGTATAAAAGATCTGAAATCAAAATAAGTAACCGGTTTTAAATAGCATATAACGATGAAGAAGCTGATTGCAAGCCTGTTTTTTTTAAGCATACTGCTGATATTCTGTAGCTGCCATAACAGCATTGATTTGGATGCCAACGGTATTCCGGGTAAGCTGGTTATTGCTCATTATGGTACTGACGATCCCGGAGCACTTAAAAGCGCTGCTAAACCATTTCAGCAATATCTTCAGAAAAAGCTGGGGATGCCGGTGGAGTTCATTTACACTAATGATTATACGTCGGTTATTGAAGCTTTAAAGACTAAGAAAACGCATATTGCTTACCTTAGTCCTTTTTCGTATGTACTGGCTTCGCAAAAACATGATATTACCCCTATTATAACAACAGGCGAAAATGGGAAGCAATCCATGTATCACAGTACCATTTTCACCAATACTCACAGTGGCATTAACAGCATTGCCGATTTGAAGGCGAAGGCCAAATACATAACCCTTTGTTTTGCGGATCCGGCATCAACTTCGGGACATTTAATACCCCGCGCGTACCTTACCACAGTGGGCTTAAACCCGGATAAAAACGCTTTTAAAGAAACCATTTTTGCCGGCAGCCACGTTACTTCGGTGCTTTCGGTAGCCTCGGGTAAAATTGATGTTGGTTGCGCTGCTACCGAATATGGTTTGGAGATTGCAGAGCGTAAAGGTTTGGTGAAAAAAGATCAGATCAGGGTGCTATGGCAGTCTCAACCTATTGTAGGCAGCCCGATTGTTGCGCGTAACGACCTTAATAAGGAGTTTGTTAAAAAGATCCAGAACTTATACCTGAACCTGGCCAAAGATGAGCCGGGTATTTTTTTGACCTATATGAAACTGTTGCATACAAAACCCGAAAACTATTCATACATGACTGTGCAGGATTCGATGTATAACGGCATCAGGTCAATAGCATCCGGAATTAAAGACCTAAGCGTAATTAAGTGATGGTTCATGGTTGATAGTTCATGGTTCAAAGAATGGGTTCATAGTTGATGGTTCATAGATCGTAGTAAAGGGTTTGATAGATTGTTATGATTCTTATTCATTTATCCATGAACTATCAACCATGAACAAGACAGTACATTAAAGCATAAGCACAATGATTGAAGTAAAAGGTTTAACCAAAACATTGCCCAATGGGCGTAAGCTGTTAAACGGTATCGATTTTACCGTAAAAAAAGGAGAATTTGTGGGGATCCTGGGACCAAGCGGGGCCGGGAAAACGCTTACGCTGCGATGCCTCAATGGTTTATTAAAACCCGATGAAGGTTCGGTATTGGTAGAGGATGAACATGGCAAAAAGAATGATATCTGCCGGATCAACAAAAAACAATTGCGCCACGTTCGCGAGCGGATAGGGGTGATTTTCCAGGGATACCATTTGGTGAAACGTCTTACGGTGTTGGAGAATGTGATGATTGGACGATTGGGGCAGATCAGTACATTCCGGAGCCTGGTTTATGGTTTTACCGATAAAGAGGCCGAGGAAGCGCTCCTGGCACTGGAAAAAGTAAAGATGGCGCACCTGGCGCAAAACCGTACCGGCAGTTTAAGCGGCGGTGAAATGCAGCGCGTAGCTATTGCAAGGGCTATATTCCAGTCGCCTATGTTGTTGCTGGCTGATGAGCCGATTTCTAATCTCGACCCAAGCAACGCCAAGGTAATCATGAAGCTGATCCGCCCGTTATCAGAAAATATCCCTGTTGTAGGCGTTTTTCATCAGCCCGAAATGACTGCAAAATATTGTACCCGCGTTATCGCCATAAAAGATGGCCAGGTTATTTATGATGGCGACCCCAAACTATCCAACCAAACCCTTGAAGATATCTATGGCGAAGAACTGGCGCAAATGGAACAGCATGAGCATAGTGTGCCAACACCCGAAATTGTAAAGATATGAC
Organism: Mucilaginibacter sp. cycad4; assembly: GCF_034263275.1. Classification (NCBI taxonomy): domain Bacteria; kingdom Pseudomonadati; phylum Bacteroidota; class Sphingobacteriia; order Sphingobacteriales; family Sphingobacteriaceae; genus Mucilaginibacter; species Mucilaginibacter sp. cycad4. The sequence goes on from NZ_CP139559.1 coordinate 758,267, forward strand.
CGGGCAGGCCACATACAGTTTTAAGCGGTACCGCAAATTTGTGCTCCCGCTGATAGCACTCATCGCCGTAACCGAAGGAGCAGCGATAGTTTGCGGCGCTACGTTTGATAAGCTGGAAACAGGTCTTATTAAAGGTATTTCCTTTTTGCAGTTTTTGTTTCCTCCTGATTGGGCTGCCTTTAAGGATATGATTGAGCCGGCCTTTCAATCCATTATCATTGCGCTGTTAGGTACTATATTCGGTACCATACTTTCAGTTGCATTTGCCATGCTGGCAGCTTCCAATATCTCGCACAGCTGGGTACGCAATATGGCCCGTTTCCTGATAGGGCTGGAGCGCTCGGTACCCGAAATAGTGATCCTGTTATTGCTGATAGCCGCTTTTGGTTTAGGCTCGATGCCGGGCATTGTGGCGTTATCATTAGGCTGTATTGGTATGCTGGGCAAATTATTAGCCGATATTATTGAAGAGATAGACCCGGTAATGATCGAATCGATGGAGTCATTAGGCGCCAATAAACTGCAGATCATCTGGTTTGGGGTAATGCCGCAAATTATACCCAGTCTTATTTCATATTCGCTGTTCAGGTTTGAGATCAATATCCGCTTATCGGTAATATTAGGAGCAATTGGTGCCGGCGGCATAGGTTATGAGCTTGATTATTCGTTCAGTATGCTGCAGTATCACCGGGCATCAACGGCTATGATCGTGATTGTACTCATGATCTTCGGTACCGAGCGGTTATCATACCTGTTAAGGAAAAAATTTAAAGTAGAGGGGGCATTGCAATGAGTACGGTCGACATTACTATGCCTTCAAAAAGATATAAACAAAAGGCAACCATTTTTATGGTATCGGCTATTCTCATATCAATAGCCTGTATTTACCTGAACTTTAACCCCATAATGTTCTTTACGGAGTTTCATTATGTGCGTGATCTGCTTGGCGAAATGTTTATGCCCAATTACCAGATGCTGTATGAAAATACATCTACAGGCGTATCCATATTGCAAACGCTGTCCATGGCGTTTTTAGGTACATTGTATGGTGGCCTCCTGGCTTTTGTACTGGCCTTTTTAGCGGCATCCAACACTATGCCTTATAAAGCTGTGCGCATTGTAACGCAGGTGTTTGTATCTATGCTGCGGGTTATACCGGCATTGGTGGTAGTGCTTATATTCGTGATAGCAGTTGGGCCGGGATCCTTTTCGGGTGTGCTTACACTGGTTATTGTTACCATAGGGTCGTTTGGCAAACTTTTTACAGAAATTATTGAAAATGCGGAGAGCGGCCCGGGTGAAGCCATATTTTCGGTAGGGGCAAGCAGGCTACAGGTTATCCGGTATTCCATTATTCCTCAAATTATGCCTTCATTTATAGCAAACCTGCTGTATGCCTTTGATGTGAACATGCGTGCGGCAATTAGCCTGGGTATTTTTGGGGGTGGAGGTATTGGCTTTCAATTGCAGATGGCCAAAAGTGTGCTGCACTATAAAGACGTTACCGCGCTTATCACTATTATCATTGTACTGGTTATTTTAGTTGAAAAGCTTTCGGACTATTTGAGGAAGAAGATCTTGGGGGAAGGGAAGTTGAGGTGATTGTTGGGTGGGTGGTTGACTGGATAAGTGGTCTGAATCAGAATTAAAGAATTTTCAGAATTAAGAGATGCCACCACCCGGCTCCAGCCGGGCGGCAGTTATTTCCAGGCCTCTGGCGCGTCATGCGGTGGTACGTCGGCCAAAGGCCGTTTGATACTTGCCGGTCGGCGATAATACCGGCCATGAGCTAATATTTTTAGTGAATCTTTCGTGTTAATTCTCTGTTGTGTTAAGTAATTGATTTTCAGTTATATATTTAGAAAGTTATCGAAATGTGTTAACCCTGTTAACCCCTGTTACAGTCTGTGATCGGTGTTATTAACGTACCGCATGATTTGATAAATATCGTTTCTGATTGAATAGGTAAGTAGCAAGGCAAAACGAGCGCAAGCTGGAATGGTTGATCGGGTTGAAAAAACTATTTCATACGAGGAACGGAGCAATCGCATGCTATACAGAGCGATTTTGCTTCCGTGCGATTGCTTCGTTCTTTATAATGACATGATTTTAAGTTGTTGATTATTAGGTATGTTTTTCGATCGGCTTTATAAGCTTGAGCGTTCCCGTTAGCTAACGGGCCGGGCTCACGTTACAAGTCCTCGCTTTTCCTGCCCGCAAAGCCAACCCGCACTGTGGGCTTTCACTGCAACCCCTAACGCGGCCCCGCACAACATCCCTAAAATACATTTTACATGTCATAACGATTTTTTTTCAGGTTGCCTTGATGTTTACTCGTATGATATCTTTAAGAAAGCTACTCACCCAATCAACTAAATCAACCTCTCACCTCAACCTAATATCGCGCTAACAATTGAAATATATTTTTACCATCGATAAAATATATTAATAATTAAATGAACACGCATCTGCTTTCCAATGCGCGTATTGTTACGCCGACTGAGGATTTTACAGGCTCGGTTATGATTGAAAATGGTATTATATCCGAAATAATAAAGGATAAATACTATCCCGAAGGTATTGATCTGAAAGGGCGGTGGCTTATTCCCGGCTGTATTGATATCCATACCGATTACCTGGAAAAAGAGCTTTATCCGCGTTCGGGCGCAGGGTTTCCTCTGCCTTTTGCACTTCACTTTATGGATACACGTGCAGCGGCCTGTGGTATTACCACGGTGTTCAGCGCGGTAAGTTTTTCAGATAATGAAGAAAAAAACAGGAGCCTGGGTGAGGCTATGGAACTTTCGCGTCAGATTGATGTTGCCCGCCATTCGCTGCTGGTGCGCCATTTTCTGCATGCCCGTATCGATCCAAATTCTGAGGGATTACCTGATTACCTGGAGCCTATGCGCCAGCTGGAAAGTTTGTACATGGTGGTTTATAATGATCATATCCCCGGCCAAAGGCAATACACGCTGCAACAGCAGATCGAGCTGCGTACCAAAGCTTTTGGAATAACCCCCGATGAAGCTATGGCCCGCCTGCAAAAGCAAATGGATAAAACAAGCAAGATCAATAACCGTGCACAGATATATGAAACGTTTAAGGATAAATATATCCTTGGCAGCCATGACGATACTACTATCGAACACGTAGAGGAAGGAAAATATTACGGAGCTACTTTATCTGAAATGCCTACCACATTAGCCGCAGCCCGTAAGGCCAAAGAGCTTGGCCTATGGATCTGTCTTGGTGCTCCGAACTACTACCGGGGAGGCTCGCATTGCGGCAACCTTTCAAGTATTGATGCCATGGCCGAGGACCTGTGCGATATCCTGTGCAGCGATTATCACTTTCCAACCATGCTGGGCAGCGTGGTTAAAATGATGGGTAATGGAATCAATCCGAGTAAAGCGGTTAACATGGTATCATTAAACCCCGCAAGGTTATTAAACTTTGACGCCGAAACCGGCAGCATTGAAGTCGGTAAAAAAGCAGACCTGGTTGCATTTAGCAGTGAAAAATCATTCGCTTCGGTATCGCATGTTTTTGTTGACGGGATAACCAAATACCGGGCCGACTACAGCGTAGCCATACAGCCATTGGCCGTCGAACAAACAGAACTAAATAGGCTGAACACCAGCGTATAAAATAATGACAGCAAGGGGTGAACAGCATTAAGTTTTCAGCCTTCTGCTTTAAGCTCAAACATGAAAATAGGTATTTTAGGCGATATCCACGAAGATATTGTAGCCTTACGCAAGGCCTTTGATGTATTGGAAAAAGCCGGCTGTACCGAGGTGATCTGCCTTGGAGATATTGCGGGGTATAAGGTCAATACCTACTATTACCTTGATACCCGCAGCGCGCACGAATGTATTGCCATGATCAGGGCCAATTGCAGCACAGTAGTTATTGGCAACAACGATCTGTACCAGGTAAAAAAACTGCCCAAATATGACGGCGGTTTAGGCTTCCCGGAAAATTGGTACGAGCTTGATTTTTTCGAACGTAAAAAATGGAGCGATGGCCGTGTGCTTTTATTTGAGGAGGTGCAACTTAATGCCCTGATGACCGCGCAGGATAAAGCCTGGCTGGAATCCGTTCCCGAATTTGCTGTGCGCGATTTTAACGGGCATAAGGTATTCTTTTCACATTTTGCCTACCCCGATCTGCACGGCGTTAAAGCCAGCTTTCCGCAGGTAGCCGATGCCTATCATGAGCATCTGAGCTTTATTGAGGAAAATGGTTGCCGCACCGGCTTTAGCGGTCACATGCACTTTGAAGGCGTAAGCATTTGCAATGAAGGTCATATCGAACGTAATCCTTTTGGCAAATACAAATTATCCCATCAGTTACAATGGCTTTATGGACCCTGCGTTGCGCGTTGCCTGTTCAACAACGGGGTCATGGTGTTTGATCCTGAACAGTTTACTATTGAGGCTGTTCCGCTGCTTTTTGTTTAATTATTGTTTATTATATTAACATGAAATATACCTGCCTTTTGGCATTTTTATTAATACTATCTGTATCCGCTTTTGCTCAAAAAGCCGACCTCGTTTTAACCAATGGTAATATCATCACCCTGAAACAAAAGGGCGACCGTGCGCAGGCTATAGCAATAGCTGGTGAAAAGATCATTGCCGAAGGTTCGGCTCAAATCATTAGCAAATACATTGGCAAGGGAACAAAAGTTATCGACCTGAAAGGGAAAACGGTGCTGCCGGGCTTTAATGATGTGCACCAGCATCCGGCGCCGCTTTATACATTTGATAAGCCTTATTCAACGCTTAAACTGGACACCGTGACCTCCATGAAAAACCTGATTACCTTACTCAAGCGTAAAGCAGCTATTATCCCTAAAGGTATGCTGATCAGGGGCGTGGGATATAATGAAACTAAACTGGGCGGGCAGCCCATCCGTGATAGTTTGGATAAGGCTTCTACCGATCATCTCATCATTATTTCGCATGTAAGCGGGCACCTTTCGGCGGCAAACTCGTTACTGATGGAGATGAATGGTATCGACGAAAATACAGATGATCCGGCAGGTGGTGCATTTGAGCGTTACCCCAACAGCAAGCGCCCTGATGGGATCTGTAAGGAGGTGGCTGCTTCTTATCTGCGCAAATCAAAACAAATAAAATATCCATCTCAGCCAACCGCCGACGAGGAAATTGAAGGTTATCGTAAGTATTTCAACAACGTGCTGGCCAGCGGGGTAACCAGTATAGGCGATGCCTGGACAACACCTGAAAGAGTAAAGGTATATCGTAAACTGGTTGCCGAAGGCTTCCCGATGCGTTTTAACCTGCTGATGGGGACCCCATACGCAGCCGACCTCATCAGCGGTAAAATACAACGAAGTAATACCGGGCATTTACGCATTGAAGGGGTAAAGGTTGTACACGGTAGCTCCTTAAGCGGTAAAACCTGCTGGCTTTATGAGCCGTATGATATGATCAACCCGGTTACAGGTAAAAAGGATTATTATGGCATTCCGGCAGCCCGCAGCCAGGCATCGCTTGACAGCCTGTTCCTGGCTATCCATAAGGCCGGGCTGCAGATAGCCTGCCACTCCAACGGCGACCGCGAGATAGATATGGTGATCTCGGCCATTGAAAAAGCACAAAAAGCATATCCGCGTGGTGAGGCCCGTCACCGGATTGAGCATTGCAGCATTACCAGCCAGGGGATCCTGGATAAGATAAAGACCGATGGAATTGTGCCTGTATTCCATTGCTATATGTATGAACTTGGCGAAAAAATGCAGGTGTATGGCGAAAAACGCATGGCCCTGCTGCACCCAACTAAAACAGCTATGGATATGGGCATTGTTTACGCCCTGCACTCGGATGCGCCTATCTCCCCTTACCCGGCCATGATCAGGCTGGGCAGTGCCGTTAACCGTAAAACAAAGGATGGCGGGATAGTGATAGGTGCAAATCAATGTATTGATGCCGAGGATGCCATCAAAGCCTATACCTACGGTGGCGCTTATACCACTTTTGAAGAAGGCAAAAAAGGGAGGCTGATAGCCGGTCAGCTGGCCGATTTGATAGTGCTTAACCAGGACCCTACCACTATTAATCCCAATAAAATTTACGATATAAAAGTTACAATGACGGTGGCAGGAGGTAAAGTGGTTTTCGGTAAATAGTTTTAATTTTATCACACCCAATAAACAAATATGGATACTTCACTTTTTGAATCGGTTGATCAGTATATAGGTAATTTGTTTGACGATGAAGATGCGGTGCTGAAAGGTACTTTGAAATCTATGAAGGACGCCGGTATTCCGGGCATCAATGTATCGGCTAACCAGGGTAAGTTTTTACAGGTACTGGCCCGTTTATGCGGTGCAAAAAAGATCTTCGAAATAGGTACGCTTGGTGGTTACAGTACTATTTGGCTGGCCCGCGCGCTGCCTGCAGACGGTCTGCTCATTACCCTTGAGCTGGAGCAGGCTTATGCCGATGTTGCCCACCAGAATATCATCAAAGCAGGGTTGGATCCTGTAGTTGATATTAAAGTAGGCAAAGCAATGGAGAGCCTCGCTGCCCTTGATGCCGAAGATGAAGGCCCGTTTGATATGATCTTTATTGATGCCGATAAGCCACCCTATACCGAATACTTTGAATGGGCGCTTAAGCTTTCCAGGCCGGGTACCCTTATTGTTGCTGATAATGTGATCCGCGAAGGCAAAGTACTTGATGATAATTGCGATGATGAAAGGGTTATTGGAGTACAGCGTTTTAATAAAGCGCTTGCCGCTAACGAACTGATAACAGCCACTATTATACAAACGGTAGGTACCAAGGAGCATGATGGTATGGCTATAGTGGTGGTCAAGTAATTTAATACAACTTGGCAGGGCTGTTTTGGTAAACCGGGTGTTCTACAACACGTTTGCCCCCCTGTGCAGCTAATATAGTGTATATGTATGTTGCATTTTTTAAAACAAAGCAAGTGAAAGCGCATTCCCCTCTAACCTCTATGACACTAACCTCTAACCTCTAACCTTATTTTCATTTTTTTTTGAAAGTTTAAAAACTTGTTTATATTTGTGCATGGAATTGGCAGAGGCAAAGTTAAAGTTCATTGAGGCCTGGGGTAAGCTGGGATCGGAGTGGGGGATTAACCGCACCATGGCCCAGGTACATGCTTTGCTAATGATTTCGCCGGAGGCTTTGACTACGGAAGAAGTGATGGCCGAGTTGAGCATATCACGCGGTAATGCCAACATGACCCTGCGCGACCTGATTGATTGGGGGTTGGTTGAAAAGCAGCATAAAACAGGTGAGCGCAAGGAGTTTTTTTATGCTGAAAAAGATGTGTGGACTATTGCCCGCCGCGTTGCCGAAGAACGTAAAAAGCGCGAGCTTACACCGATCATTAAAATACTTGATCAGCTGGCCGGGGTAGATGGCGATGCAAAAGATCCGGCTTATAAAACATTTAAAACCACGGTTACTGATATAAATAAACTGGCTAACAACGTGAACAAGACACTTGATACCATGCTCAAGGCCGAAGAGAACTGGTTTTTTGGTTCGATATTGAAAGTGTTTAAATAATTTTTTAAATAAAAATTTCAATTTTTACTGAAAATTCTAAATAATTAATAATAACTAAATCTTTAACATCATGAACTACTTTATTTTAACCTATGTTATTTACCTGTTGGCAAGTATAGCATTAACCGTATGGGTTGCTAAGGTGCTGTTTAAAAACGGGCGTATATTTTTAGTAGATATTTTTCACGGCAACCATGAATTGGCCGATTCTGTAAACAAGCTGCTGGTGGTAGGCTTTTACCTGGTAAACATAGGCTATATGAGCCTGGCCCTTAAGGAGTATGGCAGTATAGCCAGTATGCAGGTAGTAGTTGAGGTATTGAGTTATAAAGTGGGCTGGATAATTTTAATATTGGGCGGTATGCATTTCCTAAACCTTGTCATTTTCTTTAAGCTGCGTAACCGCGCTAAACGGGAAAATGCATTTAATATAAATGCTTAGTTTTTAGTTTTGTTTTGATTTGACGGGGTAGGCGGGTATTCGTCTGCTCCGTTTTTTTGGGGCATATACTGTATATCAGGCGGCACTTCTTAATTGCCTGTTTATACTATTTAGCAAAACATCAATATCAAAAGGTTTGGCTATAAAATCATCGGGCGATCCGGTCTGGCTGAGCATACCCGGATTATGGCTGGCCGAAATTAATATAACAGGTATGTTTTTAGTTTCCTGATGGTTTTTAAGGGCTTTGCAAAGTTCACGCCCATCTAAGTTGCCAAGCATAATGTCAAGCAAAATTAAATCGGGTTCATGTTGCTTTATCCGGTCAAACAAATTTCTGCCTTCAGTTAAGGTATCAACCTCATAGCCTGAATCTTCCAGTATATATTTTATGATCTCTAAAATATCTTTGTCGTCGTCCACCGCTAATATCCGTCGCATAGGTAATCTGTTAAAAAATGTATCAGCAAAAAAAATTTCTCAATGCGATAAGGCCTTATTCAATATTAAAACAGGTTAAGCAATTTTTATACCAAGTATTATGCTTAACTATCTTAATCCCCAATTTGTATTTTGTGCGGGTTTTATAAAGAAATGCTCTGTAATTCTGTACTTATAACGGTATACAACAGGTATATTATTGTATACAAATAAGGTCGGTGTTCCAAAATAACAGTAAAAGGAGTGTAAATGCAGGTTATCTGCATTTTTCTGAAGTTACAGGATATAAATACATCCCAAAAAATTGGTTGATTGAAAATTATTTGATAAAAACGTGAGCCGACTTTTTACACTTCGCACAAAAGTATTTCCTGACAGGTACAAAAAACAGGACATTTTTTAAAAACCAATTTCTTCGCATCTGGAAGTGATAAGGGTTTCCGCATTTTGAACAATAATATTTCTTTTTTGACTTGGCTTCGTTTTCTTCCACGGGTTTTAAAATAACGGGAAGCCAAAATACAATATCTATATTATTGGTGAAGAAGAAAATAAGGAAAAATACTTTTAAGTAGGTATTAATTTCTTTTTATGAAATTAATTAAATTAATTATCGTAATACATAACGCTTGCGCTGACATTTATAGCACATATACCTTTTTAAGGGGAGAAAAAACAGGACTTTTTTCACAAAAAAGCCTCTGGGCACACGGTTATCCAGCTCCGATTTACACCTTGGGCATATCGGCGCCTTTTTTACTTCCGTTTTCTCGCGTTCGTTTATTGATAGTACCATAATACAATCAGGGGCTTATTGTATTTAATTAATTGTTTTGCTTTTAACCTATAAACAAAGTTAAAATAATTACCAATATTTTAACTATGCTATTTAAATATTGATAATTAATCAATTTATACGTTAAAAATATGCTGTATTTGTAACGCTGAATGCTTTAAGGCGCTTTCTTTGCTTTTTTTATAATTATTGCCCCGGTTTAGCAAAAGAAAGAGATGAAATAAAGGTTAAATAAACAATGCAAGGAGAGAAGAAAATTGACCGTTGAGGGTGGGAGTGCGTTTTTTAAAGCAGGTTATTAACCTTTTCAACAAGTTCGGTCAAATCAAATGGTTTATTGATTATTGCGTCGCACCCGTAGCTGATAAGCTCATTTTCATTGTTCACATAGGCCGAGAATATAATAACGGGAGTATTGCCAAATTTAGGGTGTACTTTTATGTTTCGGCAAATTTCGCCGCCATTGGTACCCGCCACCCGGTAATCAAGTATAACAAGATCAGGTTCAAAGCTCTCAATCAGCGGAAGCACGTCGGTGCTTATTGATGTGCTTTTAACTTCAAATTGTTCATAAGTGAGGGTTTCATGAACAATATCAAGTATGTCTTGATTGTCATCCAATACTAAAATACGCTTTACCATAATAAAAGTTAAAGAAATAAATGCCGAAAAGGTATTAAAGTATGCGTTAAAGTTACAGTATCCTGTAAAATAGTGGTTTGGGTTTAATCTTAATCGGATAAAACTTTAATGCAAAATTAAAACTATTTTTTATAAAATTAATGAAACAATGCTATAAATAGCAACACGTTGTATATTAGTTACACAAATCGCTTGCTTTTAAATAGATAATGACAAAAGTAAGGGTTTATTGACACCTGGGGTGGGGTTAATAAAGCTTTTATCATTAAAAACACTAAACTCAAATTTTGTTATTACTTTAGTTGGCAGCAGCGGGTGTACAATACGCTGGTTACACACCGCTGGCCACACATAACCTATAACTTAATGGTACTGTTAACTATCTTTTTTTGTATTGTTTTACTGGTTTTGTTGGTGAGCCTGGTAAAAATAAATCCCTTTATTGCGTTCCTCATTGTTTCGATAATAGCAGGCCTGTTGCTGGGCATACCCATTAATAAAGTAACCGCCTCCGTGCAAAAAGGCATGGGTGATATTTTAGGCCAGCTGCTTATCATTATTTGCCTCGGAGCTATGCTGGGTAAGCTTGTTGCTGTGAGCGGGGCAGCGCAAAAAATAGCTGGTGTGCTTGTTGCTGCTGTAGGCGAAAAATATATTCAATGGGCCCTGGTAGCCGCCGGGTTTATTATAGGTATTCCGCTGTTTTATGGTATTGGTTTCGTGTTGATGGTACCGCTTATATTTTCGGTAGTTTACAAATATAAACTGCCTGCTGTTTATATAGGTTTGCCTATGCTGGCTTCGCTGTCGGTAACACATGGTTTTTTGCCGCCGCACCCATCGCCATCAGCATTAGTGGCCTTATTTCATGCTAATATGGCAACTACCTTTATTTACGGGCTTATGATAGCTATTCCGGCTATTATACTTGCAGGACCGGTGTTTGCACAATTTCTTAAAAAGATCCCGTCGGAGCCGCTGGCTACTTTCCGGGCCGAAGAATTGCCTGCCGAAAAGCTGCCCGGTGCGTTCAATAGCTTTTTTACAGCTTTATTGCCGGTGTTGCTTTTAATGCTTACCGCGTTTTTTCCATATCTTAACATAAAGGATCCGGGCGTATCAAAGCTTATCACATTTCTTGGCGATCCGTCAATTGTTATGCTGATAGCGCTTATGGTTGCCACCTATACTTTAGGTATTAAACAAGGTAAAAGCATGGGCCAGCTTGCGGGCAACTTTACCGATGCTGTGAAGGATGTGGCGTTGATATTATTGATCATAGCAGGATCGGGAGCGTTTAAGGAAGTTTTAACGGCCAGCGGTGTAAGCAGCCAGATAGCATCGCAACTGCAATCTTTCAATTTGCCGCCGCTGTTATTAGGCTGGGTGATAGCCGCTATTATTCGCGTTAGTTTGGGCTCGGCAACAGTTGCCGGCCTAACAGCCGCAGGCATTGTCGCGCCGCTGGTTTTGCAAAACCATGTCAATCCCAATTTAATGGTATTATCTATTGGAGCTGGCAGCCTGGCGTTTTCGCATGTAAACGATTCGGGTTTTTGGCTGTATAAAGAGTATTTTAATTTAAGTATTAAGGATACTATAAAATCATGGTCACTAATGGAAACGCTTGTTTCTGTTATAGGGCTTGTGGGAGTAACTGTTATTAACCTGTTTATTAAATAAAAATATGTTTGTTATCAAAAAACTATCGGCAAGTTTAGCGCTGTTAATTTTTATGCTGATCACCGGCAATGGTGCATTAGCGCAGCCGGTTACTGCTCCCGGCAGCTATTATACTTCGTTTGATGGTGTTAAAATTCATTATGAAGTGAAAGGCGATGGCTTCCCGGTGATACTGGTACATGGTTTTTCGGGCACGGGCGAAGGCTGGAAAAAAGGACAGCTTTATAATGATCTGTTAACGGCTGGTTATAAAGTGATCATACTGGACCAGCGGGGCAACGGTTGGTCGGACAAGCCCCACGACGATGCCGGTTATGCTAATGACGCTGAAGCCAAAGACATCATGGGCCTGGCCACAAGCCTTGGCTTGAAACGATATGATATTGTTGGATACTCCCGTGGATCCATCATTACTTCGCGCGTGTTTGTACTGGATAAACGGGTTCAAAAGGCGGTAATGGGTGGCATGGGCGATGCTTATACCAATCCCGAATGGCCGCGAAGGATTCATGCTTATAAGGCTTTAATGGGCGATACCAGCTTTCATGATGTTGATGGGATGATCAAATACATCCACAGTAACCCTTTTGATGAACTTGCTTTGGCCTATCAGCAAAAGTGGCAGCCATCAACCAGCAAACAGGAATTAGGAAAGGTAAAAATCCCGGTGCTGCTCATTGACGGAACCGAAGATCACGATAACGGCGACGAGGTTGCTCTTCATAAGCTCATTCCCGGCTCAAAGCTTGTTCACGTTCCGGGCGATCATAACAGCGCCAGCCGCACTCCCCAATTTTCAAAAGCTGTAATGGCTTTCCTGAAATAACATTTTGTCAGTTAATGTTCAGTTATTGAATTTTTGAGCTGTTATTTTTGATAACGGTCTGCTATTTGTATGAGTGTTTTGTGGTAACACTTATTAAATACATACCATTATGAAAAAGCTAATGATATATATATAAAGTCTAATATATTTTTACAATTAAAGAAAAAAAATGTAACTTGCTTACATGAGCAAAGTAGCATTAAAAATAGAACATTATACTTCAGAAGAGTTACGATCCCTATTGAGGAAAGACGAGAAGTATCAACAGGCGATAAGATTATACGCCTGTTACCAGGTTTCTTTAGGTAAGCGGCCACAGGAGTTGGAATCGATTTACGAAACGTCTTTTAAGTCGATTTGCAATTGGGTAAACCGTTTAAATGAAGGCGGGATAGAGGCATTAATAGATAAGGTAAAACCGGGAAGAAATAACCGGCTTACGAATGATGAGCTACAATCGATAAAAGCTGTATTGTTAAATAAGCAGCCCGATGATTATGGATTTAACAGCGCCACCTGGACAGGGCCGTTATTGATTGAACTGATCAGGAAGGAATATCAGGTTGAATATAAAAAAGCGCAGATATACAATATATTAAAGAAGTTAGGTTTGACATTTCAAAAGGGTAAAGGCCTGTATCCCGAAGCACAGGACAGGGAAGAAAAGGTAAATGTTTTAAAAAAAACTCCGGGAGTTTCGGCAAGCTGATGCGGTAATCGTATTTGAGGATGAAGCAAGTTTGTCAAACACAGCTACAGTTTCGTATATGTGGGCAGAAAAAGGTAAGCAGCCGAAAATAAATCAAAAGCAACGAAAAAGAGAAAGGAAAACTTTGTTTGGTTGTATTGAACCTGAAACCGGGATTGTAATCACCGGTAAAGCCGACAAAGGCAATACTGTCAGCTTTTTTAGTTTCCTGCTATTGGTGGCGAAAATGTACCGGAACCGTAAGGTGATAATGGTTCTGGACAATGTGCCCTACCATCACGCCAAAAGACTGAAACCGATATTGGAGCGATACAGGCACAGGATAGAATTACTATACCTTCCAGCGTATTCTCCCGACCTGAATCCCATTGAGCGGGTTTGGTGGTATATGAGAAAGAAGATTACTCATAATCGGTATGTTCACAATCTGGAAGACCGGATCAATAGCTTTGACGTCTTTATGCAGGATTTCAAAGTTGAAAATGATCTCGGAAAGAATTTAGCTAAATTAATTGTAAATATTTAATGTACTTTATATATGTGCTTTTTAATTGGCCTGATGCTATCCATCAGTGTCACTGCCAACGCACAAACAACAAAGAAAAAGGGAATAAGTAAACAAGGCAAAGGCGCAATCATAGGTGGAGCAGGCGGTGCAATTGCGGGTGGCCTTATTACGCATAGTGCAGGCGGCGCCGTAGTTGGCGGCGCGCTGGGTGCCGGGGGCGGTTATATTATCGGTAACGAGGCCCGCAGGCGCGAGGAAAAAAGAAAACGCGCAGCACGCATTGCCTGGCGCAGGGCACATCCCCATCACCATTATACTACAACTAAAACCACGGTAACTAAACAAACAACCTATCATTAATTTAAATGGTTGTTATAAAGGCCTGTAACTTTTAATAATTACAGGCCTTTTTTATTTAAATTAAAATTTAGCTAAATTGAAGCGATTGCCCTGTTTTATCCGTTATTAAACTTATTAACGGCCAAACAGCAAGGCAATATTTTTCGTTTAAAGCACGATGGTAAAAGGGTTATCTGTAATAGTTTTATGTTTGATTCCGGCAATGGTGCTGGCTCAGGAGCCGGTTACCGATACCATCAGCATAAAAAAAGATACAGTACCGCAACGGGATGTTATTGACATTGTACGTTCGCTTTTTAAAATAAAGCCCCGGCACCAGGCAACTGAACGAAAGAAAATCTACTTTTCTGTTTTTCCTACCTCAACAACTGACGGGCGGAGCGGAGGAAAAGCATTGTTTACTTCAACAACAGCGGGGTTCTACCTCGGTGATGAGGCCACTACTAACTTATCAAGCTTTACTTTTACTCCTTATTTTAATTTGAAAGGGAGGTATGGCTTGCCTATCCGGTCAAATATCTGGCTTAATAATAACGAGTGGAATATACAGGGCGATACCCGGCTGATGGTTTATCCGCAATATACCTGGGGCTTAGGGGGCAACCAGGGGGCAGGAGATAAGTTTTTGATAAATTATAATTACCTCCGCTTTTATCAAAGCGTATTAAAGCAGGTAAAGCCATACTTTTATGCGGGTTTAGGCTATAATCTTGACTATTACATGGATATTGAAAGCAACGGCGATCAAAACCTGCGTAAGTTTACCGGCTATAAATATGGCACCGCTGCTGATCAGGATGCTTTTTCATCGGGCATAACACTCAATTTATTGTACGATTCGCGCAAAAACTCTATTAATCCGCTGCCCGGGGCTTATGCCAACGTGGTTTACCGGGTTAATGCCAAGGCGTTTGGAAGCCACACCGATTGGCGGTCATTATACATTGATATGCGCAAGTATATACAGCTAACCAACACCGGACCTAAAAACGTGCTGGCTTTCTGGGCTTATTACTGGACAACACTTACGCCGCGCACACCATATCTTAACCTGCCAAGCCTTGGCTGGGAACCTTATCAGCGGTCGGGCAGGGGATTTCCGCAAAGCCGTTACCGGGGCGACAGGCTGGTGTACTTTGAAACTGAATACCGCCGCGATATCACCCGCAATGGTTTATTGGGCTTTGTGGTATTTGCCAACGTAAACTCGGTTACCGAGCCCGAGAACCATGCGTTTGTATACTGGCACCCGGCTGGCGGCACAGGCCTGCGTTTTAAGTTCAATAAAAAAGCGGGCACCAATATCAGCCTCGATTATGGAGTGAGCAAAAACTTCTCGTCAATAAGTCTTAATTTAGGCGAGGCGTTTTAGGGGGCTGTAGTTCATGGATCATAGTTCATGGTGATAAGCCTATGAATGATTGCTTGAACATTGAAAAACCATCCCATACTATAATCCAATATTGCGATGATCCATGAACTACCAACCATGAACCATCAACCATCAACAAAAAACATGACCAAACAAAAATATACAGTACTAATCCTTATATTGGGTTCGCTCACGGCACTTGGCCCTTTTTCTATCGATATGTACTTGCCAGGCTTTAAAGCCATAGCCAAATACCTGCATACCAGCACCGATGAGGTAGCGCTATCATTATCGAGCTATTTTATTGGCATCGCTGCCGGGCAATTACTTTACGGACCTTTGCTTGACAGGTTTGGTCGTAAAAACCCATTGTACTGGGGGCTTGGACTTTACATCGTATCATCGATGGGGTGTTTTTTTTCATCATCACTCGAAATGCTTATCGCGCTTCGGTTTTTCCAGGCGGTAGGCAGTTGTGCAGCAAGCGTGGCGGCTATGGCCATGGTGCGCGATCTGTTTCCGGTTGAGGATAATGCCAAGGTATTTTCATTGCTGATCCTGGTGCTCGGTGCATCGCCAATGCTGGCCCCTACCGCAGGCAGTTACATCACCGCGGCTTTTGAATGGCAGATCATTTTCCTGGTGTTGACCATTATAGCAGTGCTGATATTGCTGGCAGTCATATTCTGGCTCCCTGAAAGCTATGAGCCCGATCCTGCTTATTCCTTAGCACCTGGACCAATCATAGGGCACTTTATAACAGTTTTAAAAGATGCTCAGTTTGTAACTTATGCCATAGGCGGCGCGTTCGCATTCGCGGGTTTGTTTGCCTATGTTTCGTCATCGCCTATTGTGTTTATTGAGGGCTTTAAAGTAAGCGAGAAGCAGTTCGGCTGGATCTTTGCCGGGCTTTCGGTAGGATTTATCGGTTCAAGTCAGCTAAACAGCGTGCTGATAAAAAAATACAAAAGCGAACAAATGATAGGCGCATCACTTATTTTAATGGTGATTATTTCCATCATGTTTTTGGCAGGCTCATTAAATCATTGGTTCGGGATAGGTGGTACCATAGCTATGATATTTGGGGTATTGTGCTGTGTTGGCATTTGTGCCCCAAATACATCTGCATTATCCCTTGCTCCCTTTACTAAAAATGCGGGTTCGGCTTCTGCAATATTAGGCGCATCGCAAATGGCCGTGGGGGCCTTATCATCTATAGGTATCTCGGTAATAAAACAACACAGCTCACTGCCTATGGCGGCAGTTATGGCAGCCTCATCAATTTTGGCACTCTTGATTGTATTTATTGGCAAGCGGTTTATAAAAAACAAGGTTGAGGCCAGTAATGATGTTGTGGTGGCGCATTGAACCTTGATTTTTAGGATTGAAGGATTTACCTGATTGAAATTGTTAAAATTTACTTGCCCGCAGCGCGGTTACCTTTGAGCCATCTGGGCCGGTGCTTTCAAAAACTATCTTGTTTTCGGTTAGTTCCGAAACGTAAAAAACAAAATTTCGGGTTTTGCCATCAGGGAGTTTCTCGGTTACATTCATGTTACTGCCATTCAGCGTAAAAGATCCGTGCGACAAGAATTTGCCGCCCCACACAATCAGGAATTTCATTTCGGGCGTAAACTGGATATAAGGTACGTTAGCATCCAACTCGGCTTGTTTTACCGTATCCGGCGGACTTGCATTTGGATGCTCAATTTTTATATATTTCCATTTACCGGTAAGCGTCCTAACCGAAACTTCAGGTTTACATGATGCTATAAAAAACACCACAACAGCAAACAATAAAAAGCCTTGTTTTATCATAACAGAAAATGTTTGGATAAAACTATACAATTGCTTTTGAAATTGAAAGCGCGAATGAAGGCGAGACTCAGCCAAGGCTTAGTCTTTAGTCTAAAGAGTTAAGTATTAAGTTTCAGGTATAGAGAAAAGAGAAGGGGACTTATGACTCGAGACTTAGTACTATTTACTTTACACTATTATTTTTTTGTGCCTTTCCTGGTACGCTCTTCAGCCTGCTTCACCTCGTCTTTTTCACTTAGCGGGCCTTCGGTTTTGATCTCTTTGGCCTTTTGTCCACCCGCTTCTGTTGGACTTATCCTGGTGCCTTCTTTTTTGGTGTCTTTGGGGATACTCATAGCGGTAATGTTAAATATTCATTAAACAATATGATACTTGTTTAACTAAGCCAGTCGTAAAATGTTTCCTGAAAATCGTTATAAAATTTACTTTCTGTGTATCAACTAATTACATGTATTTGACGGTACTCCTAAAATATTTTTAAGATTTTTCGTAACAAAGCATAATTACAACTGTCTTAATGACACTATATAGCCAAGGTACTCTTCCAGGTAAGCTATAAGTATTGTGAGGGCCCGCACCTTAAGGGTTCCGTTAAAAAAATCAAAAACAATCTTTAAAAAAATGGACAATCTAATTGTTAGTCTGTGGTGGGTTATACCCGTCATAGTGTTATTGCTGATGTACAAATTTGTTTTGCGCGTATTTTGCGGTATGGTCATCGTTCCTGACGATCGTATCGGGTTGGTGATAAAGAAGTTTGCCCTTACAGGTAATAGTCGCCTGCCCGATGGCCGTATCATTGCTACCAAAGGTGAAGCTGGTATGCAGGGCCGTGCCCTTGCGCCGGGCCTGTACTGGAAAATGTGGCCATGGCAGTATACCATTATCATGCAGCCCTTTACCATTATTGAGCAAAACAAGCTGGGCCTTGTAAAAGCTAAAGACGGCGCCCCCTTTGATACCGGTCGTGTACTGGGCAAGCCGGTTGATTGTGATAAGTTTCAGGATGCGGTAGCATTTTTGGATAACAATGGTCAAAAAGGCCCGCAGGCCGCATTCCTTACACCGGGTAGCTACCGTATCAACGCATTTTTGTTTGATATTGAGATGGTGCCCATAACCCAGATCCATGAAAACAAGGTGGGGATTATTACCACTTTGGATGGTGAACCGCTGAATAAGGGCGAGATAGCAGGCGAATCAGTTGCCGGGCATAAGAACTACCAGGACCCAATAGCTTTTATCACAGCCGGCGGCCGTAAAGGTTTGCAGGAAGATGTGATACTGGCAGGTACCTACTACCTTAACCCGTGGTTTGTGAGCGTTGAACAGGTGGATATGATCTATATCCCGATTGGTTATGTAGGTGTTGTTAACTCGTTCGTAGGCCCCGAAGGCAAGGATACCAGCGGCGATAATTTTAAGCATGGTAACATTGTTAAACGGAACGAAAAAGGCGTTTGGGACGAACCGCTCGACCCGGGCAAGCACCCGGTAAACATCTATACCCACGCCGTTGAAATTGTACCTACAACAAACATCGTATTGAACTGGGCCGACAGCCGTACCGAATCGCACGAATTGGACAAAAACCTGTGTACCATTACGGTGAGGTCAAGCGATGGTTTTACTTTTAACCTTGATGTGTCACAGATCATCCACGTGCCACGCAACGAAGCACCGAAAGTGATAGCGAGGTTCGGTAAAATGAAAAACCTGGTATCGCAGGTACTGGAACCAACCATTGCCAACTACTTCCGTAACTCGGCCCAAAAAAGTGATGTGATCGGCTTCCTGGCCAATCGTATCCAAAGGCAAACAGATGCCCGCGAGCACATTGGCCGTGTACTGGAAACCTATAACGTAATTGGTGTGGATACCCTGATAGGTGACATCGTGCCGCCGGCCGCACTGATGAAAACCCTTACCGATCGTAAACTGGCCGAAGAGGAAAAGGTTACTTACGAGATTCAGCGTCATGCGCAGATTGAACGTAAGGAGTTTGAAAGCGCCCGTGCGGGGGCCGATATGCAGCCTGAGGTAGTGAAATCAACCCGCCAGGTTGAGATCAACACCCAAATGGCTGCTTCAAGGGTTGCCGCATCAAAAGGTGAGGCAGAAGCTAAAACCATCAACGCCAAGGCCGATGCCGAGGTAAGGATCACGATAGCCAAAGCTGATGCCGAAGCCAAAACTGTGAATGCCAAAGCCGACGCTAATGCCACAGAGGTGAACGGTATGGCCGAAGGTGCCAAGATCAAAGCCATAGGTTTATCAGAAGCCGAGGTTACCAAACAAAAAACCGAAGCCATGGGTACCGAACAATATGCCATAGTACGTGTAGCCGAAGCTTTGGCTGCCGCGGGCATCAGGTTGGTTCCTGAGATACTGGTAAGCGGTAAAGACGGCGGTAGCGGCGGTATGATAGATGCGCTGATTGGTACCGAAATGCTTAAAAAACTGCAGATCGAAAACCAGGGCAAAGGCGGCGCCACCACTAAAGGCGAATAATTGAAATATCCTGGTGTATAAAATTTGTAAACAGGTTATGAAATCCTGATAAATTATGCATCATGGTTAAGGTTTGTGATTGGAGATTTTTGAGGAAGAGTACAAATAACTCAAAATCCTAAACCTTTTTATTGAAGAGATCAGAGGCTGGCGATTAGTGGTTAACCGCTTTAACCTGCCGAAGAAAGAGCGTTCTTTATACCTAAACCTTTCTCATAGTGATCAGAGGTTGGAGATTAGAGGTTAGCTGCTGCAAACGCGACTGAGCTTTATGATCCGGCTGCTCTGAAATAATTGACGAGGCTTTTTACCTAAACCGATCAATTGACAAAGGCATCCGCGAGGGATGCCTTTTGTGTTTTATGAGTTATATAAAAGCTAAAAGCATAATGCACAAAGCTTAAATCTAATAATTTGATTATCAATGCCATTTGCAATCCTTATGTGAAAATTATTAATAGACTCTATATAAAGAATCAACGGAATCATCGAAATCAAAACCAATCAACGGTCATAGGTCGCTTAGCTTAAACGTGTCCTTAACCCTGATGCCCTTTTCTGTTGCCAGTAAAGTGCAGCATTCGTTAACTGGGTCGTGCTCAAAGTATAGTACATATTCTTTTTCCAAAGCCTCGTTTAAAAAGAGCTTTTTCTCGGCAAGTGTTTGCAGTGGGAACATATCATAAGCCATTACATAGGGGATAGGCAGGTGCCCGACAGACGGCAACAGATCGGCCATGTACAGGATCTGCTTTCCTTTGTAATTGATAAGCGGCAGCATCATTGATTCGGTATGGCCGGATACAAAACGGATATCAAAATCCTTCATAAAATCAATACCGTCTTCAGCATCAACAAATTGTAATTGGCCGCTTTCTTGTATCGGTATAATATTCTCTCTGAAAAAAGACGCTTTTTCTCGGTCGTTGGGGTTTACTGCCCAGTCCCAGTGTTTGGGATTGCTCCAGTAAGTAGCATTTTTAAAAGCAGGTAGCAGGTTTTCGCCATCCCGTACAACAGCGCCGCCTACATGGTCAAAATGCAGGTGGGTTAAAAATACGTCGGTAATATCATCCCTGTGAAAACCAAGCGAAGCCAGCGAGCTATCCAAACTTGCATTACCGTGAAGGTAGTAATGGCTGAAGAATTTTTCACTTTGCTTATTACCTATGCCTGTATCAACTAATATCAAACGGTTTTCATGTTCAACCAGCAGGCAGCGCATGGCCCAGGTGCAAAGGTTGTTTTCATCGGCAGGATTAGTTTTGTTCCAGATGGTTTTCGGAACAACGCCAAACATAGCCCCGCCGTCTAATTTGAAAAAGCCGGTATCGATGGTGTGTAGTTTCATTTTTTTAGTCGATGGTCAATAGACGATAGTCCATAGAGAATGTTTGAAAACAAAAATAGCCATAAATTAAATGCTTAATACATCAATTTATGGCTATAATGAACTATAGTTCCCCCTTTAGGGGGTTAGGGGGCTTACAAGTGGATACACTCGCCGTAAGCTTCGGCGGCGGCTTCCATTACAGCTTCGCTCATGGTTGGGTGAGGGTGTACCGATTTGATGATCTCGTGACCGGTAGCTTCCAGTTTGCGGGCTGTGACTACTTCGGCAATCATTTCGGTAACATTGTAACCAAGCATGTGAGCGCCTAAGAATTCGCCGTATTTGGCATCAAATATCACTTTTACAAAGCCATCTTTGGCGCCGGCAGCACTTGCTTTACCTGACGCCGAGAATGGAAATTTACCCACTTTAATTTCATAACCTGCCTCTTTAGCTGCTTTTTCGGTATAACCAACAGAAGCAACTTCAGGCGAGCAATAAGTACAGCCCGGGATGTTGTTATAATCAAGCGGATGCGGATTTTGACCTGCAATTTTTTCAACGCAGATAATACCTTCGGCAGATGCTACGTGAGCAAGGGCCTGACCCTTCACAATATCGCCTATAGCATAAACCCCTTCAACGTTGGTGCGGTAAAAATCATCAACCAATACTTTACCGCGCTCGGTTTTAACGCCGTTTTCTTCAAGGCCGATGCCTTCAAGGTTGGTAGCGATACCTACTGCAGAAAGAACAATCTCGGCCTCAAGTACTTCAGTACCGGCAGCTGTTTTTACAGTTACCTTGCAAAGATCTCCGCTGGCATCAATCGACTCCACATTTGAGCTGGTCATGATGTTGATGCCTTGTTTTTTAAGGATACGGTTTAAGCCTTTTGATACATCCTCATCCTCCAACGGAACAATATTATCCAAAAACTCAACCACAGTAACTTTTGTACCTATTGAGTTATAAAAATAAGCAAACTCAATACCTATAGCACCCGAACCAACTACAACCATCGATTTAGGCTGTTGAGGTAACACCATGGCCTGGCGGTAACCGATAACTTTTTTACCATCCTGTTTCAGGTTAGGTAATTCGCGCGAACGGCCGCCTGTTGCTAATATAATGTGTTTTGCACTGTAAGTTTTAGCTGACCCATCGGCAGCTTTAACTTCAACAACGCCTTTGCTTTTCAATTTACCAAAGCCAACAAGAACATCTATCTTGTTTTTCTTCATCAAAAACTGAACACCCTTGCTCATGCCATCGGCAACGTTACGGCTTCTTTTAACAACTGCGGCAAAATCAACTTCGCCGGCGCCGTTAATTTTAATACCGTAATCGGCACTGTGGTTAAGGTATTCAAAAACCTGGGCGCTTTTTAATAAAGCCTTGGTTGGGATACAACCCCAGTTCAAACAGATACCGCCTAATGATTCTTTTTCGACAATGGCGGTTTTTAAACCAAGCTGGGAAGCGCGGATAGCAGCAACATAGCCACCCGGGCCCGACCCAATAACAATTACATCGTAATCCATATTATTATTGATATACTTTAATTTCGTTTCAAAGGTAAATAAGCTGTGCGGATTTTTGTGGTTTTTCCGCAGGCCCCTATTTTTTGAATGCCAAAGCTAAGTAAAAGGGCTGAAACCAAAAAATGTACTGCCGGTATATATGACTTGCCGGCGGTTATTTGTATCTGCGCTGTGTCATAAAAGCAAACGTGTAATATAATCATTAAGTCCGGATATGATTTAAACCATATTATTTGCAATATTTTCATCGCTTTTGACGATTGTTTTATGGTTTTTATGCTTATAATGTAAAATGTTGATAAATATATAATAATTGTTAACGTTAACTTAACATTGGTAATTAGTTCATTAATTATCTTTGCGCCAATTAATTAAACGTATAATAAAAAAGCAATTTATGAGGAAGCATTACCTTCTTTTATTACTTCTCATCGGCTTTTCGTTCTTCACTGGTAAGAGCGTATTAGCCCAGGGTGTAACCACCGCCAGCATTAACGGTACCGTTACCGATGCTAAAGGTGCTATTCCCGGTGCAACCGTAACAATTACACACATCCCAACAGGTACTGTGTATTCAACTGTAACCCGTGCCGACGGCCGTTACAACATCCCTAACTTAAGAGTAGGTGGCCCCTACACTTTCAAAGTAACTTTTATTGGTTACGCAAATTATGTTCAGGAAGGTATTAACCTTTCAATTGGTCAGGATCAAAGAATCGCTGCCCAACTTGCTGATAACACTACTTCATTAAAAGAGGTAACTGTTAGAGGTACTGCAGGTAAAGTGATCAACTCTTCACGTACCGGCGCCCGCGAAACCATCAGCCGTCAGCAAATTGAAAACCTGCCAACTATTGCCCGTTCATTAACCGACTTTACTAAATTGACTCCATCTGCAAATGGTTTATCATTTGGCGGTCGTTCAAGTACTTTCAATAACATTACTGTTGACGGTGCTTTGTTCAACAACTCATTTGGTTTATCAGGTACATTGGGTGGTCAAACAAGTTCACAGCCAATTTCATTAGACGCGATTGACCAGATCCAGGTTGATATTGCCCCTTATGACGTGCGCCAGGGTAACTTTACCGGTGCAGGTGTTAACACTGTGGTAAAATCAGGTACTAATGAAGTTAAAGGTACTGCTTACTATTTTGCCCGTGGTTCAAAATTGCAAGGTTACCATGTTGGCCCAACCAACCTGAACGTAACTGACGTAAATTACCATACAGATGGTGTTGCTGTAGGCGGCCCGATTATCAAAAACAAATTATTCTTATTCGTATCTGGTGAGCAGGAAAGAATCACTCAACCACCTTCAGCTGTTTATGTAGCTGGCGGTTCAGGCGCAAGTGGTGCAAACGTATCACAGGTACAAGCTTCTACACTTGATGCTATCAAACAAAAACTTGCAACTTTTGGTTATGATCCTGGTGTTTACCAAGGTTACAACTACCGTACATCAAGCAATAAATTAACTGCTAAGATTGATTGGAACATCAATAAAAACAACACTTTAAGTGCTAAGTATTTTTACTTAAAATCATTTAAAGATCAGCCTGCAAGTAACTCAGGTATTGTTAATGGCGGTGTTGGTTATGGTACTACACGTGCACCAGGTGTGTCTACCCTGCCATTCTACGGTTCAGGTTACACTATCAACAACAACTTTAACATTGGTATTATTGAGTTAGATACACGTTTCAGCAACAAAGTTTCAAACAAACTTACTGTTGGATACTCTGCCTTAAGAGATTTCCGTAACTTCCTTGGTAGCTCAACTATTCCTATGGTTGATATCGGTAACGGTACAAGTGACGCCAATGGTAACGTAGTAACTGCTGCCAACGCAACAGCAACCAGCTTTGGTTCGGAGCTTTATACAGCCGGAAACTTGTTAAATACCAATATTTTCCAGTTTTCCGACGATTTAACCATCTTCTCTGGTAAACACGAGTTTACAATAGGTACCAGTAACCAAATCCAGAGCTACACCAATGGTTTTGCTCCTGATTACAATGGTTTATATACCTATAACTCAGCTTCTGACTTCATAAACGGCTTGCCGGCAGCAGCTTACACGCTACGTTATTCTGCAGTAGGTAATTCATTCCCGTTTGCTAAAATAAAAGCTTCTATCTACAGTTTTTACGTACAGGATAGGTTCCACGTAACTGATAACTTCAGGTTAACTTACGGCTTAAGGGCTGATTATGATGTATTCCCTACTACTTTGGCTGCAAACTCAAATGCTGCAGCTCTAACTTTTCAGGGCGGTACTCATGTTGATGTTTCTAAATTGCCGAAAAACAGGGTTCAGTTATCACCTCGTGTAGGCTTTAACTGGGATGTTAATGGCGATGGTTCTACCCAGGTTCGTGGTGGTTCTGGTTTATTCACCGGTTCGGTACCATTTGTATGGATCTCAAACCAGGCGTCAAACAACGGTTTGTTATTCGGTTCATACACCATTACCAAAGCAAATGCTACTCCTGCTAATGCCGGTCAGTTAGTGTTTGATCCAAATGTTAACAAAAACAGGCCTTCAAACGCAGTAGCTGCAACTTCATATGAGTTAGACGTTGCTGATCCAAACCTGAAATATCCAAAAATCTGGAGAACGAACTTAGCTATCGACCAAAAATTACCTGGCGGTATCATCGGTACAATCGAAGGTGCTTACACTAAAGATATCCGTGCAATTTATCACCAGAACCTTGTTCTTTCTGATGGTTACAGCACTTTTGCAGGCCCTGAAGGTCAAATCCGTTACGATTTAAAAAATACTACTCCTGCTGCAGCTGCAGCAACTGCACAAAACCCGGCTATTACCGGTTTATATTATATGAAGAATACTTCAAAAGGTTTTTCATACTTCATTACCGGTCAGTTACAAAAAAGCTTCACCAATGGTTTTGCTGCAAGCTTTGCATACACTTATACCAAATCGAAAGATGTTAACGACGGTGGTTCAACTGCAAGCACTATCTGGAGCACCAGGTATGTTGCCGGTAACCCTAACGCCGACAATATTTCAAACAGCTCATACGTACAACCAAACCGTATCATTGCTACCGTATCTTACCGTAAACAATACGCTAAAAACTTAGCTACTACAGTTGGTTTAGTATTTGAAGCTGCTAACAGCGGTGCGGTATCTTACATTACTGCCAATGACCCGAACAACGACGGTGCTACCAACGACTTAATGTACATCCCTAAAAGCCAGGGCGACATAACATTAGTTGCTGCTCCAACTGCTGCTAACGGTACTGTTGATACTCGTACCCCAGCACAAATCTGGAACCAGTTAAACAACTTCATTAACCAGGATTCATACTTAAGTGCACACAGAGGTCAGTTTGCTCAAAGGAATGGTGCTATATTGCCAACCTTCAAAAGGTTAGACCTACACTTTGCACAAGACTTCATGATCCAGGCAGGTAAAACTAAAAACACATTAGAATTTACTTTCGATGTAATCAACTTTACCAACTTGTTGAATCGTAACTGGGGCTTATATCAAGTATCTTACAGTGGTTTCAACAACGGTGCAACTACTGTGTTAAGGTATATGGGTAAAGATGCCACAACCGGCAAAGCTCAGTATGCATTCCCTTATCTTGATGCAAATAACGCAATTCCTGTTACTAAGTCATTCCAAAACGATATCAGCACCTTCTCACGCTTCCAGGCGCAAATAGGTGTAAGGTATATCTTCAACTAAGAATAACTTATATGTTATATAAAAGTCCCGGCTATTTGGTCGGGACTTTTTTTGTTTTATTGTGAAAAATAGAAAGGCGCTTGGTTTACCCTAAGCGCCTTTCTATTTTTATATTGTGAAAACTATTTATTCGTACTTAAACACCCCAAATTCCGAGGTTACTGTTACTTTTTTTGTATCTGCTTTTTCAACCCTGCCTATGATCTGTGCATCAACACTAAGGCTTTTTGAAATGCTGATCAGTTCGGTGGCAATGGCTTCGGGTACATAAAGCTCCATACGATGCCCCATGTTAAATACTTTGTACATTTCCTGCCAGCTGGTTTTTGATTCCTCATGGATGAGTTTAAACAGTGGTGGTACAGGGAACAGGTTGTCTTTTATGATATGCAAACCTTCAACAAAATGCAATACTTTAGTTTGTGCGCCGCCGCTGCAATGCACCATGCCGTGCACCTGGCTGCGATAACCATCTAAAATTTGCTTAATGATTGGGGCGTAGGTGCGGGTTGCGCTTAAAACAAGCTTGCCTGCAGTTACGGTTTGGCCATTGCCGATATCAATGGCATCGGTAAGGTTTTTACTTCCCGAAAAGATCAGATCGTAAGGGATGGCCGCGTCATAGCTTTCGGGGAATTTATCGGCAATGTTTTTATTGAACACATCATGACGGGCCGA
Organism: Mucilaginibacter sp. cycad4; assembly: GCF_034263275.1. Taxonomy (NCBI): domain Bacteria; kingdom Pseudomonadati; phylum Bacteroidota; class Sphingobacteriia; order Sphingobacteriales; family Sphingobacteriaceae; genus Mucilaginibacter; species Mucilaginibacter sp. cycad4. Next base: position 785,234 of record NZ_CP139559.1, read on the forward strand.
TGTAAGGCCGTTTGAGCCCATACCCCCGTTATATTCTTTTTCATAGCTGGCTTGTCCGTACGAGGCAAGGCCAACTATTACATCGCCGGGTTCAATGCGGTGGTTTGAGATCACATCTTCGCGTTTCATACGGCAGGTAACTGTCGAATCAACAATGATGGTACGTACCAGGTCGCCTACGTCGGCAGTTTCGCCGCCGGTGGAGTAGATGCCTATGCCGGCCTCGCGCAGTTCGGCTAAAATCTCTTCGGTGCCATTAATAATTGCGGCAATAACTTCGCCGGGAATGAGTCCCTTATTGCGGCCGATGGTTGATGATAGCAGGATATTATCCGTTGCGCCAACACAAAGCAAGTCGTCCAGGTTCATGATAATGGCATCCTGCGCAATGCCGCGCCATACGGATATATCTCCCGTCTCTTTCCAGTAAGTATAAGCCAGGGACGATTTAGTGCCGGCACCATCGGCGTGCATAATATTGCAATACTCAGGATCGTTGGTTAAGATATCGGGTACTATTTTGCAGAAAGCTTTTGGGAAAATGCCTTTGTCTATATTTTTTATGGCATTGTGAACGTCATCTTTGGAGGCTGATACGCCACGCTGATCATATCTTTGCGAAGAAATCATGGGCAAATATAATGCTATTAACCTTAATTTTAAGAAAGAGTGCTACTCCTTATATGGAGTTTGAATTATGAATGTGATCTGATTAATAAAATTGACTGAAATTGTGTTTCTTTGTAAGAAAATAGACTGGTGTATATGATCAGCCTGTTTTATCAGCTTAATCTAAAGCAATTCGCGCTCATAACTCTTCATCAGCCGGATTGGTAGTATGTACTTCTTATGTTAAAAACGCTTTCCTACAAAATAAACCGCTGGCGGCTAAAACGCAATAGCCAACGTAACTTTTTAATTTATTGCAGCGTGTTTGTAGGTTTTATGGGCGGACTGGCGGCCGTAGCCCTTAAGTTTTTAGTACATTTAATGGAAGAGCTAAGTCGAAATATCTCTTCGCACCTGTATTATCATATAGCGTACGTGTTTTTGCCTGCAATCGGCATTTTGGGTACCGTGCTGTACCAGCACCTGATTAACCGCGATAAGATCGAAAAAGGGATAGGTAAGGTGCTCATCAATATCAAAAAGAACCGCTCAAACATCAAAGCCAACAATATTTATTCGCATTTAATAACAAGCTCATTAACTATAGGCTTCGGCGGTTCGGCAGGATTGGAGGCGCCTATTGTTTGCACGGGTACAGCCATTGGCTCAAACGTAGGTAAGTTTTTTAAGCTTACACCTTATGAAAAAACGGTATTGTTAGCAGCAGGATGCTCGGCGGGTATAGCGGCAGTGTTTAACAGCCCTATTGCCGGGGTGCTTTTTTCACTGGAGATATTAATAGGAGAGATCACCATTCCCACTTTTATACCTTTATTAATAGCCTCTGCTACGGGGGTAGTGGTATCCAAATTATTGTACTCGGGGCAATTGTTCCATTTGGTTACAGAAGGCTGGGCAATGAACGCCCTGCCATTTTACGTGCTGCTTGGCATATTAAGCGGATGGATAGCTATTTATATATCCAAAGTAGGTGGTAAACTTGAAGGTGGGATCCTTAAAAAGCAAAACCGATACATGCGGGCAATTGTCGGCGGTGTGATATTAGGGTTGATCATTGCGGTGTTTCCTCAATTGTTTGGCGAGGGATATCATTATCTCACTGAAATTTTAAACGGTAATATCAATGTATTAAAAGAGGAGAGCTTTTTTGCCGACTGGCTTTCCGAGCCGCTTGTAATGCTTTTATTTATAGGAGCATTGGTGTTTTCGAAAATCATTGCCGCGGGCATTACAATCGGTGCGGGTGGTAATGGCGGTACATTTGCGCCTACGGTGTTCACGGGCGCTTTTCTGGGGCTGTTTGTGGCCTTCGGCGTTAATCAAACCGGGCTGATACATTTAAATACAGTTAATTTTATTGCTGTGGGTATGGCAGGTGCCCTGGCCGGTGTATTGCATGCTCCGCTAACTGCCATATTTCTGATAGCCGAAATTACCGGTGGATATGTGCTGTTTATTCCACTTATGATCGTATCGGCTATATCATACATCATATCGCGCTATTCATCGCCCCATAATATGTACTGGAGCCAGCTGATTTATCATGACAATATTCATCCGGGGCAGGATTACGGCATGCTTAACAGTATAATGCTTGATAGTATCATTAACCGCAAATATACTCCTGTTGATAAACAAATGCCGGTTGGCGAATTTTACCAGGTACTGGCTAAAACCGATGCCAATATTTTTCCGGTGCTTAAAGGGGATGGAAGTCTTGAAGGCGTTGTATTGATAGACGACATTCGCCGGCGCTTGTTCAATAAAGATATCGCGGATGAAAGTATAGCCGATATCATGATTGAACCCCCGGCCATAATTGACTATGATCAACCAGCCAGCAGCGTTATGGATACCTTTGATGCCATTGACGTATGGCAGTTACCGGTGGTAAAAGATGAGGTTTTTATCGGCTTTATATCCAAATCGGCATTGCTATCAAAATATCGTGAAGTAATTATTGAGCAGCATAAGGCGAGCGATTTGTTTGCATAAGCACTAATTTTACAAATTCAATCGAATTTCCCGAATTGCCTTGCTTGTTTGTGAGAGTTAAGGGAGGAGATGGGGGCCGAATAATTCAGGTCAATAATCCACGCAGGCAGGTCATGGGATTAAAATAAAAAAACGAATTGCCACAAAATTTATCGAACTATGATTAGTGTAATTCGATTTAATTCGTGGCAATTCGTGTTAAGATCTTATTTAATAAATAACAGTTCCCTGAATTTAGGCAGCGGCCACAGGCGGTCATCAACCAGTTGCTCCAGTTTGTCAACGTGGTAGCGGATAGGCTGGAAGAATGATTTTACCTTTTCATCATAATCAATAGCGCGCTGACGAAGATCGTCGATAACGTTAGCTTTTTTGCGCTCGTCAACCATTTGCTCGGTATTGGTTTTAATGAAGTTCACATGCTCGGAGATCCTGTTAATGATGTCAAGCTGCGAAGCGTAAGTTGATTTATCCAGGCCAATGTCTTTTAGTCCTTTTACATTTTCAATCAGTTTGCTTTGATAGGCAACTGCTGCCGGAATAATCACGTTCATCACCATCTCGCCAATTACGCGGGCTTCTATCTGTAGTTTTTTGTAGAAAGCATCAAGCAAGATCTCGTGACGTGCATGCGCCTCACGCACGGTGAATACGCCGGTTTCGGCAAAAAGATGTTCTGACTTATCGTTTATTAAAGCATCAAGGGCTTTTGGTGTGGTTTTAACATTCGGCAAACCCCTTAACGCAGCCTCTTTTTCCCATTCTTCGCTATAACCATTTCCCTCAAAGCGGATGTTTTTTGATTCTTTGATGTACTTTTTGATAACCATTAGTAACGCAAGGTCTTTTTTCTCGCCTTTTTTCATCAGCTTATCCACATCATACTTGAATTTTTTAAGCTGATCGGCAACGATGAGGTTAAGAATGGTCATCGGACTGGCCGAATTGGCTGATGAACCTACAGCGCGCAGCTCAAACTTGTTACCGGTAAAGGCAAAAGGTGAGGTACGGTTACGGTCGGTATTATCAGGCAAAATTTGCGGGATCTTAGGGATGCCCTGCCATAACAGGTTTTCTTCCTTGATTTTTTTGCTGATGCGGGATGTTTCTATCTCATCAAGCACGTCACTAAGCTGGCTGCCCAAAAATATGGATATAATGGCCGGAGGGGCTTCATTGGCACCCAAACGGTGATCGTTATTAACTGATGCAATGGATGCCCTTAGCAGATCGGCATGTTCATGTACCGCTTTTATGGTGTTTACAAAAAAGGCCAGGAACATGAGATTGTTTTTAGGCGTTTTGCCCGGCGATAGCAGGTTCTTGCCTGTATTGGTGATCAGCGACCAGTTATTGTGCTTGCCCGAACCGTTAAGGCCTGCGTATGGCTTTTCATGAAGCAGCACCTTAAAGTTATGGCGCCTGGCAACACGGTCCATCAAATCCATTAACAGTTGGTTATGGTCGATAGCAAGGTTGATCTCTTCATATATAGGTGCACATTCAAACTGGGATGGAGCAACCTCGTTGTGACGGGTTTTAAGCGGGATACCTAATTGCAGCGCCTCTGCTTCCATATCCTGCATGTAAGCATACACGCGCTCAGGTATGGAACCAAAATAATGATCTTCCAGCTGCTGGTTTTTGGCCGACATATGGCCGAATAAAGTGCGGCCGGTTAAATAAAGATCGGGGCGTGCATTAAATAAGGCCAGGTCAATCAAAAAATATTCCTGTTCAATACCTAAGGAGGCGTTTACCTTCTCAATGCCTTTATCAAAATAATGGCAAACATCAACGGCTGCTTTGTCAAGCACGTTTAATGCCTTTAGTAAAGGTACTTTATAATCAAGTGCTTCGCCCGTGTACGATACAAATACTGTGGGGATACACAGGGTACGCGCCATTAAAAAGGCAGGTGAAGAAGGGTCCCAGGCGGTATAGCCACGCGCTTCAAAAGTATTACGGATGCCGCCGCTCGGGAAGCTTGAGGCATCAGGTTCCTGCTGGGCAAGGGCATCGCCCGAAAAACGTTCTATAGCGCCGCCATCTGCAGTGGGCTCAAAAAAGGCGTCATGTTTTTCGGCAGTAGTGCCGGTAAGCGGTTGAAACCAATGGGTATAATGGGTTGCGCCTTTGCCCAAAGCCCAGGCTTTCATTGCCGAAGCAATCTGTTCAGCCAGGTCGCGGGGGATTGGCTCACCTTTTTCAATTGAATTTACTATTCCCTGGTAAGCCTCTGATGAAAGGTATTCCTTCATCTTCTTTTTATCAAAAACATTCGATCCGAAATAATCGGAAATTTTTGGTGAAGGCGGTTTTACTTCAGGGATAGTTCTTGAAAGTACATCCTGTAAGGCTTTAAAACGAATATTGGACATATTTTATGAGGTTTAAATAAAGGTTAGTGTTCAAAAATATAACTATCCTTTAAAATATCGGGCAAAATTAAGTGAAATATAACATACCACCTAATGATTAAGAAATGTGAAAAAATTAAAGGAAAATCTTAAATCGTTTGAAATTTTTATCTGAAATGAATAAAACTCTGCTTTTTTAATGTATTTATCCGGATTTTTTATTTTAAATTGGTATAAATGAAACTTTAAACTGTAAAAATCAGTTTTTTTTGATTTTTTTAATGACATAAATGAATTTATATTGAAAATAGTATTTTTAAATAATTAAAAAATGACATTCTAAAGGGCCTGTTTTTGCGATTTTCATAATTTTTTGATTTTTTACCATTAATTTATCGTTAATAATTTGTTATTCTTAAAAATACTACCTAATTTCAGAAAATAATTTACGAAAACACGCCAATTATTATACTTTTTATAAAAAAATGAAGGAAGTTATAGGCAGGATGAAGGATTTGGAGATGAAAAGTGTTTTGTAATTCAGGATGGCAATCAAACTAAATTTAAATACAACAATCAAACTAATTAATTTTTAAAAAACAATCAAACTAAATTAAACGATGAAAGTAGTTTCTACAAAACACAACTTCCTAAGTGCAGTCCGACAGCTGACACGTGAAAAATGGGCGCTGGGAGCAACCATTTTTACAGGGAAAATGATTGGCTTGTTGCTGGTTTTTGCCGCAATGATGGTTTTGCCAGGTATGTTCGGTACAAAAGCTAACGCCGCCGAAACTTATACCGCCCATGAAACAGCATTAATTAACACGGTTAATACTGTTTGGACACTGGTTGCTGCCTTTTTGGTATTTGGCATGCAGGCAGGTTTCGTTATGCTCGAAGCAGGTTTTGCCCGTAAGCGCGAAACTGTTAACGTGCTGATGGAATGTATTTTTGATACTTGTCTTTGTGGTTTACTGTTTTACGCTATTGGTTACGCCTTTATGTTTGGCAATGGCAACGGCTTTATTGGCTGGGGCGGTGCTGACGGCAAAACCTGGTTCTTCCTTCAAAATACTCCTGAAACTTACGGTTCAACCGGCATCCCGGTATTGGCACACTGGATTTTCCAATATGCTTTTGCTGATACTTGTTCAACCATCGTGTCAGGTGCAATGATCGGTCGTACCAGCTTCCGTGGCGATATTCTTTACAGTATCGGTATTACCGGCTTTATCTATCCTATCATCGGTCACTGGGCATGGGGTCCGGATGGTTTCCTTGCTACAATGGGAACATCAGGCTTCTTCAAATCAATAAGCGCTCAGCCTTTCCGCGATTTTGCAGGTTCAACAGTGGTGCACACTATCGGTGGTGTAGCCTCGCTTGCAGGTGCAATGGTATTAGGCCCACGGTTAGGCCGCATATTTGCCCGTGATGATAAAGAAAAAGGCGGTTTGCCTGCAGGTCATAACTTATTGGTTGCTGCTGTAGGTGGTTTCTTACTTTGGTTTGGTTGGTATGGTTTTAACCCCGGCTCAACATTGTCAGCAATGGATATGCAGGGTATTGGCCGTGTTGCTGCCAACACTACGCTTGCTGCCTGCGCCGGTGGTTTTACCGCTATGCTTGCCGCTTTGTGGTTTGGCCCAACAAAAGGCAAATTTGATTTAGCCTTTACTATTAATGGTTTCCTTGCAGGTTTAGTTGCTATTACCTGTCCTTGTTACTGGGTTAGCCCATTCGGTGCTATTATGTTAGGTGCAATTTCGGGCTTTATCATCTTTGGTGGTGTTTATCTGGTTGAGTGGTTCCGTATCGACGATCCGGTGGGTGCAGTATCTGTACACGGTTTTAACGGTATCTGGGGTACTATCTCTTTAGGTTTATTTGCTTCGGGTCAATATGGCGCTACAGGCCCAACAGGTGCTGATAACTCGGCCCCGGTAACAGGCTTATTTTACGGCGGTGGTTTTGACGTATTAAAAGCTCAGCTGATCGGTAGCTTTACCATTACTCTTGCAGTATTCGTAGTGAGCTTTGCGATGATGTTTGTGATCAACAAATTAGGTCATCCATGGAAATTGCGTATCGAGGAGCATGGTGAAACAGGTGCCGGTGGTATCGACGTGTTTGATCACGGTATCGAAGTTTACCCTGTTCAGGATGATGAGATCAGCTTAAGCGGCCTTTTTGATAATGGCGCCAAGGTTGCTTCTGAAGCCTGATAAGTTGAATAACTGAGAAAAGATATTTGATGCCTTGTGCGGTTGGAGAAAGTGGTGGGCTGTTTTGATTGACGTTGCCGTTGCCAACCGCACAGGGATTTTTTATGCCGACACATAAATGATCCTTGTGTGTATAAATAATTAATAATCAGTTATTTATATATAAATAACCCCAAAAACAACAATTAACAAATAGTTTATCAATTCACAATTAAATCGTTATCATGAAAAAAGTATTTCTACTCTTCTCATTTTTTTCAATTGCGGCCTTTACGGTTAAGGCTCAGGACACGGTTAAAACAACCTCGGATGCCCCTCTGGTGATCTACGGTTCGGTAGATACCTACTATAAATATGATTTTGCTGACAAAGGCTCACAAATCCCTACCAGCTTTGCAAGTGATCATAATTCAGTATCAATTGGTATGATTGATCTGGGTTTGAAGAAAAAGGTAGGTAAAGCTGCATTTGTGGGCGAGCTTTCATTTGGTCCGCGCGGTCAAAGCCAGTCAATTCCAAATGGCCCGGACGGTGATTCATTTCATATTCAGAACTTGTACGTGTCGTATGATCTTACCGATAAATTAAACCTTACCGGTGGTTATATGGCTACCTTTATTGGTTATGAGGTTATCAGCCCTGTAGGTAACTTCAACTACTCAACTTCGTACCTGTTTACCAATGGTCCGTTCCAAAACCCTGGTGTTAAATTAACTTATGCCTTTAGTGATAAAGTAAGTTTAATGGCCGGTATTTTTAATGATACCTGGAACTACTATACCTCAGCGCATAAGGTTAATACTTTTGGCTCACAGTTGTTCGTGTCTCCTGTAAAAGGCTGGACTGCCTACATTAACCTTGCTACCGGAAGTACTTCAGGTACCGAAGTTGACTTGACAACTGCCTATCAAATCACCGATGCCTTTAAACTCGGCTTAAATGGTGCCACGTACTCTGCGCCTGATAATGGCGGCGGTTTCAGCGGTGTTGCTTTATATCCGCAGTTGGCTGTATCAAAAACAGTAACTTTGGGTTTGAGGGGCGAATATTTCAAAACTAAAAAAGGTGCATTGGAAACTTTTGGCCCTCCTCCGGGCGAAAATGTTAAAGCATTTACTTTTACCGCAAATATCAAATCGGGCCCGCTTACTTTCATTCCCGAAATCAGGTTAGATCATGGTTCATCTACTTCATTCATCAATCACTCCGGCGATCCTTCAAAATCAGCCGGTCAGTTTGCTGTAGCTGCTGTATACGCTTTCTAAAAAAAAATTGATTTTAATCTATTTTTATCGCGAGCCGTTCCGGGATTATCCGGAGCGGCTTTTATATTTGTTACATGAAAAAGATACTATTAGGCTTTGTTGGTCTCCTTTTTTCATCAGGCGCTCTTGCGCAGAAGGATTCACTGGCTTTTGATGAGAATAATAAATACATTTATTATAAAACGGTCGACCAGCCCGGCTTCATTGCGGATTCGCTTTATAGCAGGGGATTGTATTTTTTAACTAAAGCCTATCCTAAAAAGGTGCTTAAGTTGGCAAAGGCTGATAAAGATGGCAATGCGCTTACCGGTACGGGTGTTTTTTTGGTTAACAAAAAAGGCCTGATGGGTAATAGCGAAGGCGGCGAGCTAAGTTATACGCTTAAGGTAGAGGTAAAAGATGGTAAATACCGTTATTGGTTAACGGATTTTGTTTATCAGCCATATCAGCGTAACCGTTATGGTAATGTGGAACATATTCATGGTAAGGATGTTGCCCTGGAAAAAGCATCCGAAAAATTATCAAAGGCCGATTTTAACGCCTGCTTAAACCAGGTGGTGAGCAGCAGTAAGCATGTGGGCGATAATTTAAAGGCTTATATGCTTAAAACGTCGTCGCTTGAAAAGCCGGCGGAGGTTAAAAAAGTGAAGAGGGTATCGACTAAAGAATGGTAGTTTTCTTGAGTTTACAGTTGCAGGTTTGCAGCAGGCAGCCAATAATGTGCAAGATGAAATAAAAGAGCCGCACTCTGTAAAGGGTGCGGCTTATTTTTTATGTTGTTAATTGAGTTTAATCAGGTAGGGGTAGGATCTGGTTACAGTTCCTCGTCGTGCTGGCTGATGTCAAGGCCTGCAAGCTCTTCTTCTGGTGTTACACGCAGTGTGCTGATCATGTCGGTGATCTTTAATAAGATGAATGAGCCGAAGAAAGCGAAGGCTGATACACCTACAAGTGTAATTAAGTGAACAATGAAAAGGTGTGTTTCGCCGTAAAATAAACCATTGCCGGTTGTATTGGCGGCGTTTACGTTTTGGTGTGCAAATACACCGGTTAATAACATACCTACCATACCGCCTACGCCATGGCAGGGGAATACGTCGAGTGTATCATCGATGCTGGTTTTTGTTCTCCAGATCACAACCAGGTTACTTACTACCGCCGCTACGATACCGATAATTAAAGAGTGGGGAATGGTTACATAGCCCGCCGCCGGGGTGATAGCCACAAGGCCTACAACCGCACCGATACAGGCACCCAGTACACCTGGTTTTTTACCGCGCAGGATATCAAAGAACATCCAGGCCATTGCAGCTGCAGCTGATGCTGTAGTGGTTGTTGCCAAAGCGGTTGCTGCCAGTGTGCCCGAACCTAATGCCGAACCTGCGTTAAAACCAAACCAGCCAAACCATAATAAGCCTGTGCCTAATAACACATAGCTGATACGGGCCGGATTATGGGATGTTTCATTACGGCCTTTTAAATATATAGCCGATGCTAAAGCAGCCCAGCCTGCACTCATGTGTACCACAGTGCCGCCGGCAAAGTCAAGTACGCCTTTTCCGAAAAGGAAACCTTTTGGATGCCAGGTGGCGTGGGCCAACGGTGCGTATATAAATATCATGAACAGGCAAAGGAAAATAACGTATGAGTTGAAGCGGATCCTTTCGGCGAATGCGCCGGTGATGAGGGCCGGGGTGATAACCGCGAATTTTAACTGGAACATAGCGAATAGTATCAGCGGGATAGTTGGGGCCAGTTCCCAGGTGGCGTTGCCTAATGTACCTTTCATCATAAAGAAAGTGCCGGGGTTGCCGATAAATCCGCCAAACTCATCTTCGCCAAAAGCAAGGCTAAAGCCGAATATTACCCATATAACGGTAATTACGCCCATACAAACAAAGCTTTGCAGCATGGTTGACAGTACGTTTTTTTTGCTCACCATGCCACCATAAAAAAATGCCAGGCCGGGGGTCATGATCAGTACAAGGGCGGTACTTACTAATAGCCAGGCAGTATCACCTGTATCAATTTTGCTGTCTTTAATGGTTGTAAGAGTAACTGAAGGGTATATAAGGGCTAATACAATTACAATTAAAAGTATGCCGAAGGGTATGAATTTTTTCATGTTTTGGGTTTAAGGGAGGAAAAAATAAAGGTTTGAATAATACTGCCCGGTATCCAATCAAAAATACCGGACAGCATTAAAACTAAATTTTTTTAAAAAACAATAATCCCGCAATGCTTAATCAGGGCATGTGGGTTGAAATTGTTTTTTACCTACCAAAAATCGTGAAACGGAAAAAGGATGAGCTTGCGAAACCGGGAGAGTTTACTTGTATCCAGTCCGCAAATAAAATCAAGGTATTTAAATTTAATGGTGTAACCGCCGGGCGTTGCTACAAAGGCCTGTAAAGAATGTGCACCCCTATGCTGTTGTAAATTAATAACAGGCGTGAGTGCATTATGGAGTGCGAATTCAAAATTTAACGGGCGATGATGTGGGATTGCCGCGGATATTGTGGTTTTTTTTGCCGTTTTGTGGTAATAATGGTATAATTCACCCTTGGCGGATGCAGTGAATCCGCTAAAGAGTAAAAAAAATAAGGCGATAAGTTTATAAAGCCTGTTAACCATATCTAAAAGTAATAAAAAAATAAAATAACTGCACTTTTTTTTAAAATATTTTAAGATTTTAATGATTTATATATTAAAATTAAGTTTAAATGAATGTTTTTGTACTGTTTTTATTTAATTGATAATAAAAATTGACTTTGTTGTTGATTTTTTAAATAAGTTATTAGGATTTGGCGGTTTTTGTGCGAAGATGAAAATTTGATGAAAAACTAAACGGAATTATTTTCGATGAATTTAATTTTATACAAAATATAATATAAGTATATTCGTTATAATTGAAATTTAATTCTGAAACTATGCTTATCACCAAATTTGATTTGTACAATGCCGAGTGGCTCGACCTTGTATTTGACCATCGCAACAAAAATTACGGCGCTTATGAATTAAGGCAAAGCTATGGGCGTACCATGGCAAAATCCATGGGGATCGCCTTTGCAGCAGTAGCCCTTTTATCGGCTGCCGCAATTATTTTCAAAGCAAAGCCAAAACCTGTATATGTGTTTCACGAGGTGACACTCAAACCTCCGGTTGATATCTCCAAACCACCCGTAGAAGCTGTTAAGCAACCAAATCCTCCTGCGGAAGCGGCGCCGCCACAAAAAGCTGCTTCACCTGTAGAAGCTAAGGCATTTACCAATTTGCGGGTAGTGCCAAATGATCCTCCAACGGATCCACCTACAATGGACGAACTGAAAAACGTTGCTATTGGTCCTGCAGATGTTAAGGGGCCGAGTGGTACGGGGAACGTTATCGACTCAAAAGACCCAGGACCCGGAGGAACCGGAACCGCCAAAGTTGATGATGGCGTTCATACACTTGGCGAAGTACTTGAAGTGATGCCCGAACCTGTTGGCGGGGCTGCAGCATGGGCCAAGTTTCTACAGAAAAATCTTCGCTTTCCGCCGGTAGCGCAGGAGCAGGGTGTTTCGGGCAAGGTGTTCATGAGCTTTATTATTGAAAAAGACGGTACGCTTTCAAATATCAAGGTTGACCGCGGTGCCGGTTATGGTTTTGATGAAGAGGCTACCCGTGTACTAAAGCTGGCCAAAGCCTGGAAACCGGGTGTGCAAAATGGCCAGAATGTGCGGGTTAGGTACAGCATCCCAATAAGCTTTCAGTTAGCGACAGAAGAATAGGTAATAATTTGCTGTGTGTTTTTAATTAAATGTGTGTTATATAGTAGCTAACTGTTTCGGCCCCGCGCAAGCGGGGCTTTTTGTTATCCATGGTGCCTCCCGGAAGTTGTTTAAGAACAGATAAAACATTTTTTGGTAGTGACGCATCACATGCGTCTTTCATAGGGCAAGCCGGTTTGTAAGTCATTAAGTTCAGGAATTTGCATGCGGGAGACGCATGTGATGCGTCTCTACATTAAAAACAATAAAAGACACTATTGTGGGTAACCACCCGGGGAACCCGGAAAAAATTGCGGTGATGTATAAAATAGATTTTAGCGATGATGCGCGGGGGCGCGTTAGTGATAGGAGCGGATACCGTCCGTCAGCTGACGGAAAATGCTTATGCTGTATGAGTGGATAGCACGGCCGCAGGCAACGCTCATATTCACAATATTGCCCAGGAAAACACATTTAATGATCAGTAACTTACAGTCGCGTTATTATAAGTAATGAAGCTATGACGCCTTTTTCAATAAAATCTTAATTAAGCTGTTTTTAAATAGCCTCTTAATACCTCATTATATAAAGACTGTGCCGAAACTATCGCCGAGTATTTTCCACTTTCTGTTATCACAATAAAGGGATCTTCATTGGCAAACAGGGCATTTGTTTGCTGCTCATTATCCCAGTTTTTGTCTATCTGTTTTTTTATCAGTGCCGGCTTAAACAAATTATCAAGGTGTACGGTGCTGATATGCTTTGCGCCGCCCGTGCTTTCAATAGTTTGGCCAAGTTCGTTCTGTAATAGCTGCTCGGTTAATAATTCGTTAGGTAAACCAGTGGTGGTTGAAAATGCCATCCAGGCGTGGTTCAGGGCAAGTATACCCTGCATCCAGGGCGGTGGCGGCGGGGCAGGATAATAACTGCCAGGCGGCAAAACGGCTAACGGGCCTAATAACGCCCATTGCGCGGCAGCCGCGCGGGCGGCATAAAAGGTTCTTAAGTATCGTGGGTCTTCTTTTAGCAACTGTTCCAGCAGGTCGCCGGGGCGGGCCCAGCCTAAATAAATTTGCTCCCTTGATTCAACAGTAGCTACAAAAACAATTTTATCGGGTTTTTTAAGGCGGTCGGCGCCGGCCAACAAAACTAACAACCGGGTTTCCCACCAGGCGTGGCCATCTTCAAGGTCGATCACCGCTACGCCCGAAGAGGTGGCAGCGCGTAGTGTTTCGAGGATATTGGAAGTGCCGCTGTCGGCAACATACTGTCCCCGCACCCCGATATTGGCGGGCACAGTAAAACCCGAATTTGACAGCTGCTGGATTTTTGAAAAGTCGATCTTGAGATCGCCATAGCCTATGCTGCCCCCGCGCTCGATAACTACGTTGAGAATTGCAAGGACAATGGGGAGCAGGCTAAGGATAAAAATGCCGATTAAAACGGTGTTGTTGGCTGAGTCGGCAGGCCAGCCGGTATAAGTACGAAGCGCCCCGGTGATCAGCAGGAGCACCAATAAAACAACAACGGCGGTAATGATACTCACCTTTGGCGTAAACGGCCAAAAACTATGATCGCGTGTTTTCATTTGTTTTCACCTTTAACTGTATTACTTATAGTAAAAGCACAATTGTGCTGTGCAAGTATCAATTGTTGGCCTGTATGATTGCCTTATAGTTAGGATGAATTAAATTAATTATAAAATATTGAAAAGCAATGCGTTGAACCACGTTTTTGAGATTCGGTTTTTACGTGAATGTAATGAGCTGATTGCTTTATTTGGGGTGGAGACTCAACGGAATTATTTCTGGTCGTCCGGAGCAGCCTGGGCCATTTCCCTTATTGAAACCCAACCATAGGGGCTGTCTTTATACCTGACAAAAACAGTCATTGACCGTCCGCGACCGATAGTCGATTTTCCGCCATTTACCGGGGTTGCCCTGAACGCGAATATGCAGGTTTCGATAATGGTGTTGCCATTAAACGCGGTACTTTCAACCTGGTTCTGGATTAATTCCATTTTTGATGTGCGGAACATGGCCGTTAATCCCTTAGCCAATTCCGCGCGACCGGTAACCACATTGCTGCCGCCGAAATATTTAACAATATCAGGATGGTGCAAGGCTACTAATGCTTTCACGTCGCTATGGGCGAATGCTGTTACAAAAGCGGCTTTGGTTTTTTCAAGCGCGATTTTGTCGGCGGCAAGATTATCGTTTTGGGGTGCTGACGAGCAGCCACAAAATATTAAAGCGATGAAAATAAGGTAGCGTGATGTTTTCATACCGGTTATTGGTTTTTGATAACAAAATAAGGAATGTTAACGGTATGGGTTTTGGGAATTGATGATTGTGCCGGGATAATTGATGAGATGCGGGTTGGGCGGGATGAGGGGGGCGGTTTGGATAATTGTTTTGGTTTTTGCTCCGGTCGAAGTTTAGCAATAGCATAACTTCGTCCTAAAATAAGGTAAGCATGCTGCTTGTGTGGCAGCGGGGATTTGTTGGGGGAATGGCAATGGTTGGCAGCTGTAATGTCACGAGTACGCCGTGTTGTGTCGATATTGTGAATAGTCGTTCAAATCAGACGTTCCGAAGTCCTGTTCAATCTTTTACGCATTGTTATTTCGCTTTGAAATTCCCGTAGCAGTTCTGCTTTTACTGCTAAGATGTTTTCGCTTATCTTATCATGCACTTGTTCGTAATGTGAACAGAGGTTAAAAACAGCGATATTATAGGGCTTAAAAAGTTCTTCCCGTTCAGCTGCTGGTATTGATTGTATTTTATTTGCAATATCGATTACCGCAATATATAACTTACGCGATATCTCATTTACTTTTTCCATTTCGCTTATATTGAACGGTAGATTGAAATAGACATCGACTACGTTATACTTCCAGTTTTCGGTACGCAATTTAACCTGATAAGCGTCTAGTTTTCCCATTTCCCTTTTCATAAATGCGAGCGTTTCATCATTGCGGTCCCTCCATAAATTACGCCAATAGTCAACATTTTTTCGAACCATTGATAAGAGTTCGGTATTGATAAAATAAAAGTTTTCGCCGATATCCAATCTTTTAAGCCTGAACTGGTTTCTGAGCTCATATCTTTGTTTTCTCATATCGTTCAGATATGAAAAAAGTCCGGTGAACAATTGGGTAATCAGCGCCCCTGTCAATCCGGCAAGGGCGCCAATTAAAAGAATGAAGTTTTTGTCCATAAATCAGGCTTTGCCGATAATTAGATCATTGATTAAAAAAGTTTTCGCTAATAACCTATGCGAACAATTAACTACATTTGAAACAATGATGTTTATCATTTAGGCGATATTTTTTAGAAGCCAGTCATTGCAGTTTTTATCAAAACCGAACCATGCTGCTTCGCCTGATAATTTTGCTACTAAAACTTTATCGTTCTTATCCATTAATTTCACTATCTGATCTCTGATCGTTTTCGCGGAAAGCGCCGATCTAACCAGCCAGGTAGAATCCAAGCAATGCCACCAAGTCCCAATTTTCTTTATTTCTTCGATAAGGTGGGTATAATCCTGACCTGGCTTATCCAGATCATATCCTATTATGTAAGTGTTCATTTTTTTAATTTAAAATAAAGTGAATAATATATCTATAACCTACCCCGTTCGATAAGCTGCCGATAGTGCTCTCCTAGTGCAGTAAGTTGGCATGTTTTGCTTTCCATGGCCGCGTGCCACATGTGCGGCGCATCAATGGGTACCAAAAGGTTTAATCTGTTAAACTTTTGTAGCCTTGCAAATATTTTAGTATTTTCTTCGACCGGTGCAGAAGTACCCCTCTTTCTACCTCTTTTTTCTGGCTCAAAAGTTGGATCTAACTGAAATTTAAATCCTGGTCTCGGAAAATAATCTGCTAGGGAACGCAAATCATCACGAGATATGGGGGGCGTTACCTCACGTAATGAAACAAATTGTTGAATATTCGTTTTGAAAATTGGCCTCTGTCCCCATCCTCCCAAAGACTTGTCTATATGTGCATAAATACTGCCCGGAGTAATATGTCCAACTAAATCAGCCGCACTACCACTAAGAGCGTCTACCATTAGAGTTGTAAAAACACCACTGCCATCTTTCTCTGCCGCTGTTTGATCGGCTCTGGAAGCTGTGAGAATTGTCATGCCATCAGCCAAAACAGATAGCTTATCATTGCCTGGGTCTGCGCCAGCGAGTCCGGAGTGACAGCTATCCAATATTATGATTTTGTTTATCGCAGGTGAATCATTTGCAAATTTCATTATTTCTCCTAAGCGAACGCCTTCATCTCCTCGACGAGCGTCAGAAGCTAGAATATAACCTCCTGCCGATTCTATATGTCCATGGCCTGCAAAGTAAAATAGAGCCGTATCTACACCAGGCGTGCCGAATAGCTGCGATATTGAATCCTTAAGTTTGGCGCGGGAAATGCTATCGGATTTTCCGGATGCGGTTAAAAGATTGCAATCAAAATTTATGGATCCGCCGTCATTTCGTTTTAACATGCTTTCAACGCTGTATGCATCGTTTACACAACCAGTCAGTCCGCTACCATGTTCGTAGTAATTAATACCGACTATTAATGCTAATTTCATCCCCATGATATTAAAGATTATCAATAAAATTGCCGATTGTTTCCCAGCTCCATACCTTAGCGGATAAGCCAGGAATAGTTGTTCTATCATTCGCATAAGCCCAAATTGCCAGGATTTGTTTCCTCTCTTCTTTCGCGCATTGTATTTCCCATGCTTGTCCAGATGAATCTTTTGAGTTCTTACTGACCAATACAATAACTCCATGTGACTTTTTGATCCTTGTCCGGACTTTCTCTTTCCAGTCGGTTACATAAGCTTCTTTAACCGAAAGATCGATGTACTCAAAAGGGCAATGACCAAGCGTTGATTGTCCTTTAAGAAAATCGCGTTGACGCTCGTCTTCGATTGCGAACGCGATAAAAATGATTTTTTTGTCTGCCATTTGTTTAAATTTACTAATTAGAAAAATCTTGTTGAAGCGTACTTTGGTTTACTACCACTAAGCCAGGTCTTGAAATCGACATAGCTATTAGCATTTTCGACTGCCCACAATTTGTCGTTGAAAAGGTTAAAGTCATTTGGTTTTTCGATATATGGATATAGCAAGAGGTACTCTGTCCTTGTAAAAGACGCCTTATTGGTATTGTCTTTTGAAACCGGGATTAAACCACATTGCCGAGTGTGCCCATCTACATAACCTAACTCCCAGGGCACCCATTTCGAAAGATTGGCGTTTGCGGAAAGTGCAAGCAATAATGTCTTTGAAGAATAAAGGCGCTGACGGACAAGTTCAGCCGTTTCTTTGGTAACATTGTTACGGTCAAGATGTGGGTCAACTATCCAGTCAACGTACACTTTCAAGCCAAGTCGCGTGAGCTCAATATACAGGCCTTCGACTTCATCTTTGTCAAGATAACTGTGACAAAGGAAAACATCGAAGCTTCCATGTTGTCTGTCTTTTTGCGCTGAAAGTTCTATCCTTTCACTAAAGGTTTTATTCTGCGCGGTACGCTTTAAATAATCACTTGTATATAATGCCATAAATGGGTTTGTTTGAGTCTCAAAATTAGATCGTAACCTTCTGAGAAAAAACCTGAATCAGACAGGAGAAATCCTAAAACGTATGTTTAGTGGTTCAGTAGCATCGTTTTCGCTGATTTTTGGGAATTTGAAACTTGGCATCGAAAGATTTCATGTGGGTTGTAAAAGGGAATTATCCTATAAACTGCAAGGGCTTTTCCTGATAAAACCCAGTTTTCGTTACAAATAAGGTGATTAACGACCTCCGTCCAAACCAAGGTATTGATTACCCCTGTGTCGCTGCACTATACTTGCAACTCATTTTTATTCAATTAAATGTTATGTTAAAGCAAGACAATGCACAACCGCTGCCCTTCTTTTTTGTGGGCCAAACAATTACTCAGGAACGGATCAACAGGTTTCAGGAGTCAAAACATCCTTTATTAAGTGAGGTTATTAGTAAACCGGATACAAAATCGGTTTGGTATACCCGCGACCACATTACGCAGTTATTGGCGGAAATGGAAAAGGCCAATGCCGACGGCTTGAGGATTCATTTTGGTATGTATGGAGAAAATGAAAATTATGAGGGGCAGTTATGCCTCTTAATGGTAATGACTCAAGCTGATGAAAAAGGACGTCAGGCAGATATCACAATCGAAGATGCGCCGGATTTTCAGTCTCGCTCGTTGGATTCAGACCAAACCCGAGATTTCAATGTCGGATCGCCGTGCCCTCCCATCTGTTAAAAAGAGCAGAAAACTTCACCGATAATGCGTACATTGAGTGATGCCAAACTTTGTCTATTATTTATATCTGATACCGCTGATTGCCAGTACAGTGGTTAGTTTACGTTCTTTTAAAAATCAATGGGCAAAACCTTATCGGTATTTTTCGCTGTTTCTGATGGCAACCCTGTTAAATGAGTTGTTCGCAATCAGCTGGAAGTTTTTTTTACATCACAACAGGTACTGGGATTTTCCAAACGCGAATCTTTGGATATATAATATTTATTTACCACCCCAGTACCTGTTTTATTTTCTGTTCTTTTCCCTTACGGCCGACGAACCGATATTATGGAAAATTAAAAAGCCGGTGATGATCGGTTATCTGATATTCAGTATCCTGAATGTCACGTTTATTCAATCGATTAAGGAGCTCAATACATATACAATTATCGTTGGGAACGCGTTGGTCATTTGCTGTAGTATTATGTATTTTATACATGAATTAAACCGAAGGGTTCCTTTGCCTGTACAACGGCAACCATTGTTCTGGATCTCATTAGGCGCTTTTATCTTTAATACCGTAAGCTTGCCTTATTTTATCTCGATCAACTATTTGAGCCACACTAATCTCTCGCTAGCTATAGCATTGTTCAATATTCTGCTAATACTCAATATAGTTATGTATATCTGTTACCTAATTGCCTTCTTATGCAAAATGCCGTCACTCAGGAAACAGTCCTGATAATTGTTATTTCAACTATACTGCTTCTGTTTTTTGTATTGCTGCTAACCTTCTTTTTCTTTAGGCAGCAAAAAAAAAGATTTCTTCATGCACAAGAGGTTTCATCCTTGAAAGAATCATTTAATCAGCTGATCTTGCAATCGAAGCTGGAAATACAAGAACGAACCCTTGATCATATGGCCAAAGAATTACACGCTAATTTCAGTCATCTGATTTCATTGATTAACATCAACCTAGCGGCAATTTTACCCCAATGTTCGGGAGAAGTTCATGAACAGGTTAGTGAAACAAAATTGCTAACCAAGCAACTAATGGGAGAGGTGAAAGCGCTAAGCGTATCACTAAACACGAATTTCATCATGAAGTCAGGTTTCTACAGGGCACTGGAAAACGAACTTCAAAGATTGACAAATACAAAGCGTTATGAAGTGCAATATCAACAAACTGGTGTGCCAGCTACACTTCCGGCCGGAAAGGAAATTGTCCTTTTTCGTTTATGTCAGGAAATTCTCAATAATATTATTAAACACGCTAAGGCTAGTTCTATCTTTGTAAATCTCGACTACGAACAGGAAAATCTTTACTTGAAAATTGCCGATGATGGAATAGGTTTTGACTTGGATATGGCTAAGTCGCTTAGTGTTGAACGGGAGAGTACGGGCTTACTAAATATTGCGGAGCGTGCAAGGATTATAGAAGGATCATTAAAAATCACTACCAGCCCCGGCAATGGTACGATAGTAGACCTTATAATACCATTAACAAACTAATTGAATATGGCATATCGAACCCCTCTGGTGAAAATCGCAATAATTGACGATCATAATCTTTTTCGAAAAGGTCTTATTACGTTGATCGGCCTAGCTGATAAAGAGAACTATCTTGTCGTATTAGAAGCTGAAAGTGGTAAGGATATGATCAGGAAATTAGATAAAAAAGCGCTTCCGGATATCCTTATCCTAGATATGGATATGCCGGATATGGATGGTTATGAGGCTATGTCATGGCTGCGCACCAATCACCCGGAAATAGCAGTCCTTGTTATATCTATGATTACAACTGAAGAAGCCATCGTTCGTATGATTACACTTGGCGTGAGGGGTTATTTATCAAAGGATATCGAGGTAGATGATATTCACCAGGCCTTGCATGCCATTAAAAACAAAGGATATTATTACACAGATTTTCTGACAGGAAAACTCATTGGTTCATACCAGCAGCAGGCATCCGTAGTCAGGAAAAATGATGAAATGGACGGAAATTCGATTTGGAAAAGCCTCGCAGAACACGAACGTAAATTTATTAAGCTTGCTTGCTCTGATTTGACTTATGAACAAATAGCTGATAAAATGTTCCTTAGTCCTAAGACGGTGGATGGGTATCGTGCTTCAATTTTCACTCGGTTTAATATTAAAAATAGGCCCGGCTTAATTTTGTTCGCATTAAAGAGTGGGCTTGTAAAGTTGGAAGATATGGATTAACTACAAAATAGTTTTGCTAACTGACCACTTTAGCGACTATAATGAGGTGTAGGTGAAAAGTTAAATGCCCTTTTAATAACTTTAACCCACAACAATGGTGTCGCTATTTTGCTAGTACTTCTTAAGTTTGAAGCACTGATTTTGAAAAAACTCAAAAAAGTTCAAAAAAAGAACGAAATAAATCGCGGATAAAAAATCTAAACTTTAACATAGTTTTATACTCTTAAAAGTTTTAATCGCTGATTGTTAGTTACTTAGTTATGTTTCAAGTGAATAGTTAATTATTTGATTATCAAAGTGTTTCAATAAAAAGGTGTTCCGCGTTTTCACACTCAAAATTTGGAACACTCTCATTTTTTAAAAAAGGACGCCGGAGATTTTTTTATTTTTTTTCGGGAAGCAAGAAATTGGGACAGCCGCTTTGTTACAGTGTATCCAATACTCATGTGGGCGTTTCCCAAACCTTTCGCCTTTAACCTTTTCCCTTTCCGCCTTTTTTCATACTTTTGCGCATCCTTTCAAATAAAACAATATTACATTGGAGCACCAGGAATTAACCACCGTTGAAACCGCTAAAGATCTGGGCCTTTTACCCGAAGAATTTGCACGTATAAATGAAATATTAGGGCGTGTGCCCAACTTTACCGAGCTTTCTATTTTCTCGGTTATGTGGAGCGAACACTGCTCATACAAAAATTCAATCACCTGGCTTAAAACTTTACCTAAGGATAGTCCGCGGATGCTGGCTAAGGCAGGTGAAGAAAATGCCGGTCTTGTTGACCTTGGCGATGGCATTGGCTGCGCCTTCAAAATCGAATCACACAATCACCCTTCGGCGCTTGAGCCTTATCAAGGTGCTGCAACAGGCGTGGGCGGTATCAACCGCGATATATTCACTATGGGTGCAAGGCCTATCGCTCAGCTTAACTCATTACGTTTTGGCGATTTAACCCTCGACAAAACCAAATGGTTGGTTAAAGGTGTAGTTAAAGGCATCAGCCACTATGGTAACGCTTTCGGGATCCCAACCGTGGGCGGCGAATTGTTTTTTGACGATTGTTATAATGTTAACCCATTGGTTAACGCTATGTCGGCCGGTATTGTTAAGGCAGGCGAAACCGTTTCGGCTACATCTTATGGTGTGGGCAACCCGGTTTATATCGTTGGTTCGGCTACCGGTAAAGACGGGATCCACGGTGCGGCTTTCGCATCTAAAGATATTACCGAAGATTCGGTAAATGACCTTCCTGCCGTTCAGGTAGGCGACCCTTTTCAGGAAAAACTATTGCTTGAAGCTACCCTGGAGGTTATTAAAACAGGCGCCGTTGTTGGTATGCAGGATATGGGCGCTGCCGGTATCATCTGCTCAAACTCAGAAATGAGCGCCAAAGGCGAGCATGGCATGCGGATAGACCTGGATAAAGTGCCAACCCGCCAGGACAATATGAAACCATACGAGATCCTGCTTTCTGAATCACAGGAACGCATGCTGATCGTGGTTCACAAAGGCCGCGAAAAAGAGGTTGAAGACATTTTTGACAAATGGGATTTGAACTGCGCCATTATTGGTGAAGTTACCGATACCCAGCGTTTAGAGTACTTCATGCATGGCGAGAAAGTTGCCGATGTACCTGCCGACGACCTTGTATTAGGTGGTGGTGCCCCTGTTTACCAGCGCGAATACCGCGAGCCTGCTTACTTTGCCGAAAATCAGAAATTTAATATCGACGATGTTGCCGAGCCTGCAAACCTTGTTGAGGTTGCTGAGCACCTGGTAGGTCACCCCAATATTGCTTCAAAACGTTGGGTAACCGACCAATATGATAGCATGGTAGGCGTACAAACCATGACCGCTAACCGCTCATGCGATGCTGCCGTTGTTGCTGTAAAAGATACCGACAAGGCTATCGTATTAACTACTGATTGTAACTCGCGCTACGTCTACGCCGACCCATACAAAGGTACTGCCATTGCCGTTGCCGAAGCTGCACGTAACATTACCTGCGCCGGCGGCGAACCGGTGGCTATTACCAACTGCTTAAACTTTGGTAACCCTTACATTCCTGAAGTTTACTGGCAGTTTGTGAGTGCTATTAAAGGTATGGGCGATGCCTGTCGCAAGTTTGAAACCCCTGTTACCGGTGGTAACGTGAGTTTCTATAACCAGTCGGCCGATGGTGGTTCGGTATTCCCTACGCCAACTATTGGTATGCTGGGTGTGATGGATGATGTTGAAAATATCATGACTGCCGATTTTAAACAACCAGGCGACCTGATTTACCTGATCGGCGAATCGGTTAATGATATCGCTTCATCACAATATTTGGCTTCATGGCATAAAATAACTAAAGCCCCTGCACCGCATTTCGATATTGATAAAGAGTACGATATGCAGCAAACGGTTAAGGAACTGATCAAACACAGAGTTGTTGAATCGGCCCATGACGTTGCGGACGGTGGTTTATATATTGCCCTGTTGGAGTCGTCGATGCCTAACGGACTTGGTTTTGATATAGCTACTGATGATAGCATCCGTAAAGATGCCTTCCTGTTTGGCGAAGCACAAGGCAGGGTAGTGGTAAGTGTTGCACCCGAAGAGGAGGAGCGTTTTGTTGAGGTAATGGCTACCAGCGAAGTTGAATTTACCCTGCTTGGTACTGTAACCAACGGTGGCTTAACTGTCGATGAAGATGCCTTCGGTCATGTTACCGACCTGAAAATGGTTCATGCTAATATCCTTCACGGTATTTTAGGCGAATAATGTTAAAACTTAACCGGGTACATCATATAGCTATCATCTGTTCGGATTATGCAAAATCCAAACGGTTTTATACTGAGGTACTCGGCTTAAAAATAGTCCGCGAAGTTTACCGCGAACAACGACAATCATACAAACTCGATCTGGAAGTGGGCGACCTCTACCAGATCGAGCTTTTTTCTTTTCCTGATCCCCCTGCAAGGCCATCGCGCCCGGAAGCTGCGGGGCTGCGCCATTTAGCTTTTGAGGTTGATGACCTGGATGAGGCGGTAGCACATATTTCCTCTTTTGGTGTGGATGTCGAAGCTATCCGTGTAGATGAGTGTACCGATAAAAGGTTTACTTTTTTTGCTGATCCGGATGGCTTGCCGCTGGAGTTGTATGAAAGGCCCCTCTAAATCTCCCCTAAAGAGGAGACTTTTTTTGCAATAAAAATAAGATAAGAGTCATGCCGAATTTATTTCGGCACCCCACGGGGTAGGTCTGTTTTGTTTTAAATAACTTTTGTTGTTATTAACAATCATTCGCCCGCTCATTCGCCGCGGGAAGGGCTGTTACTTTTGTCGCCAAAAAAGTATCCAAAAAGTCAAGTCGGCAGGGAGACTTCTTTGCCGCACAAGGAAGCCCCCTCTAAATCTCCTCCGGAAGGGGAGACTTTTTCGATCTGCATTTTTTTTTAAGCCCTCCCTTCCGGGGAGGGTTTGGGTGGAGCTAATTGTTCTGCCCGCTTTCGCCCGAAGCTTTCCTGCTGATGGGGAGGGGAGGGTAAGGAGATTCAGGAAATCAAGAATCAGGAGACAAGAAAGACAGATGCATGAAATCGGAGGATAAGAAGTGTTAAGTTTATAGTTGTATAAATACAATTACTAATCCCAAAATAAAAGCGGGCAAAGGCCTGACAGAAAAGCGGGCCAGGGAGTATGGCCTGTGGGGGGAAGCTTTTTTCTGTCTTGATTTTTGTTTCTTTTTATCAAGAAAAAGAAAAAGCCTTTCCCGCGGCGAATGAGCGGGCCGATGTTTGTTATATAGTAGAAATATATTTAGCACCCTATTCAGCATAATAAAAGATAAATTCGCACCATGTTCCGTTTCAAACAATTCAGCGTTGACCAAACCGGTTGTGCCATGAAAATCAATACTGATGGGGTATTGCTCGGCGCCATGGCCGGCGAAGGTACGTCTTCAAATATCCTGGATATTGGCACCGGAACAGGTGTAATTGCCTTAATGCTTGCACAACGGTTTATAAACGCGAAAATAGACGCGGTTGAAATCGATGAACAAGCCGCTGCTACCGCGAAAAGCAATTTCACCAATTCACCATTTGAAAATAGGTTAACACTTTTCTCTACAGGGTTTGAACAGTTTTTTGAAAGCCATCCTGAAAAAAAATATGACCTCGTAATATCCAATCCGCCATTTTATATTAATTCTCTGCAATCGCCGGGGGCGAAGATCAATTTGGCAAAACACGCTGCTGAGGGTTTTTTTGAACGATTGATATCAACGCTTGCAGCGCGGCTTACAGAACAAGGGACCGGTTGGTTGATATTGCCGGTGGATACAGCAGAGTTAGTTAAAGACCTGGTTAAGCAGTATGGACTTCATCTAAAAAAGATAACCACTATACATTCTTTTAAGGATGATGCAGCACATAGGGAAATGCTTGCTTTTGGAAGGAGCAATGAACCACTAATTGCCGATAAGTTTGTTATTTACGATAAACCAAAAGTATACACGGAAATGTACCGTGGGATACTGCAGGATTTTTTGACGATATTTTAACCCCGTCTTGAATCTTTACTCTTGATTCTTATCTCTTCTTACTGCTATCTTTACTCCCATGACCCGCATAGGCCTTATTTCCGACACCCACAGCTATCTTGACGATGCCGTTTTTAAACATTTTGAAAATTGCGACGAGATCTGGCATGCCGGCGATTTCGGCACTATTGGGTTAGCCGACAAACTCGCCGCTTTTAAACCCTTAAAAGGCGTATACGGCAATATTGATGATAAAGACGTAAGGATAGTTTATCCCGAACACCTGCGCTTTAAATGCGAGGATGTTGACGTGTGGATGACCCATATCGGCGGATATCCCGGAAGGTACAGCCAAAATATAAAAGCCGAGATTTATAGCAATCCGCCGAAGCTGTTTATCACAGGGCATTCGCACATATTAAAAGTGATGCTTGATAAAAAGATCAATTGCCTGCACATGAACCCCGGCGCGGCTGGCAAGCAGGGATGGCATAAAGTACGTACGCTGTTAAGGTTCAGTATTGATGGGGATAAGATTCAGGATCTTCAGGTGATTGAGCTTGCGGGTTAAAGTATGTGGTTGATTAAGTGGTTAAAATGCCATCACATCATCCCGGCCTTCGCATTCTCTGCCTCAAAAACCGAGTCAATAAGCAGGGGAGGGCGCTTGCCCGCTGCCACTGCCAACTGATCGCAACGCTCATTTTCGGGGTGCCCGTTATGGCCGCGTACCCAGGTGAATTTAATTTTATGAAGCTTGCTGACCTCTAAATAACGCATCCACAAGTCTTTGTTTTTTTTGCCCGCAAAGCCTTTTGCTACCCAGCCGTTAACCCAGCGTTTTTCGATAGCATCAATAACGTATTTGGAATCGGAGAAGATCATTACATCCTGATTGGGCGCTTTAAGAGCTTCCAGGCCTTTAATAACGGCCATTAGTTCCATGCGGTTGTTAGTAGTTTTGCGAAACCCTTCAGATAACTCTTTGTAATGCTGTCCCGAACGCAATATCACCCCATAACCACCCGGCCCCGGATTACCGCTTGAAGCCCCGTCTGTAAAAATCTCAATCATGAAGCAAATATAGTAAAGCCCCCTAACCCCCTAAAGGGGGAACTAATAAATAGTTTTGACGAATTAATAAACCAAAACTCTCCCTTTAGGGGGTTGGGGGGCCAACTTTCTTAATCTTCAATCTCAACGAATTACCGATCACTACCACATCCGAAAATGCCATGGTAAGCGCGCCAACCATTGGGTTAAGGAAGCCCATAGCAGCTACCGGGATGGCAATAATGTTGTAAGCAAAGGCCCAGAAAAGGTTTTGTTTTATGGTAAGCAGCGTATGCCTGCTGATCTGTAAAAACTTGGTCACTGAGTGCAGATCGGTATTAAGCAGCACCACACTGGCCGACTGGATAGCAACCTGGCTGGCATCATTCATAGACACGCCAACATCGGCATGGGTTAGGGCAGGGGCATCGTTAATGCCATCGCCTATCATAATGGTTTTGCCTTTTTGTTTATAGATGTCAATTGCCTTCAGTTTATCTTCAGGAAGCCGTTCTGCGTGTACTTCAGTAATGCCTAATTGATTGGCTACACTAAGGCAGCGGTCTTTTTTATCACCGCTTAACAGTACCGGGATAATGCCCATTTTTTTAAGCTGGCTTATAAGTGTGGCTGCTTCGGGTTTTACCTGGTCATCAACGGCTATCTGTGCCATCAGTACCTGGTTTTTATAAAGTACAATGTTGAAATTGGCCTCGTGGTTTGTTTTGGCTGTACCCAAAAAGTAATTATTGCCTTGGATATCTTCGGCCCGCATGCCCAGGCCTTTTTCCTCTTTAACCGATTTTAAAATGAGCTTTTGCTGAGGTAATCCTTTTAAACCGTTTACAAGCGATTTGGCTATAGGATGATTAGATCGCTCCTCAATAGCAGTGATCATGCCCCTGACGTGCTCTATATCGGTACCGTCCTCAATCCTAATCTCATTAACGGTAAACTTGCCGGTTGTAAGGGTACCTGTTTTATCAAACACTACATATTTGGTATTGGTAACAGCTTCTATCGTATCTCCTCCTTTTACCAGGATACCGTTCCTGGCTGCCCTGCCCAACCCAACCATAACAGCAGTAGGGGTGGCTAATCCCATAGCGCAGGGACAGGAGATAACCAGTACCGCAATGGCATTCATGATAGCATGTTGCAAACCCGAACCGCCAACAAAATAGGTAAGTACAAAAGTAATAAGTGCTATCAGTATTACCGCCGGTACAAATACAGCTGCAACCTTATCGCCCAGTTTTTGTACGGGCGGCTTAGCTGCCTGAGCTTTCTTCATTAAATCGATGATTTGAGCAAGGATGGTATTTGAGCCAACACGGGTTGCCAGCATATGAACGTTGCCGTTAATTAGTATAGTGCCACCAATAACTTTATCATATTTCTGCTTTTCAACCGGGATACTTTCGCCGGTAAGCATAGCCTCGTCAACGGATGCCTGGCCAGAAAGGATCTCGCCGTCAACCGGCACTTTATCACCCTGGTTAACCAGCAGCGTATCGCCGGGGCGTACATCTTTGGCATTAATTATTTCGATACTGCCATTTACCAGGCGATTAGCATTCACCTCCTGAAATTTGATCAGGTCTTTTACCGCGGAGGTGGTTTGGCTTACCGAACGTTTTTCAAACACATTGCCAAGCAATACCAGGGTAATTATAGTGGCGCAGGTTTCGTAAAATTGGTACTGCGGACCAAGGTTTTGGATGGTGCCAATAAGGCTATATATAAATGCCGAGGTTGAACCCACAAAAATAAGCACATCCATATTGGGGACACCGCTTTTAAGCGAGCTGATGGCACTTTTGCCAAAATGTAAACAACCAACAATAAAAACCGGCAGGCATAGCAGCAACTGAATTACGGGCTGATGCAGGAAATGCCAGGGCAGTACCATGTGCAGTAAAAGCGGAGCGGTAAAGATGGCGCAGAAGATAAATTTGTTTTCTACCCGTTCATAAAACGGCACCGAGTGGGTATTGATGTCATCAATAACTTTAAACCCCAAGTTTTCTATGCCTTTGATCACTTCGGGGAGCCTGGCTTCGTCATTGGTTGAAAATTTTACCTCTTCGCTCGCGAAGTCAACCAGGATATTATGTAAACCCTTTTTTTCGAGGAATTTATGGACAGACATGGCGCAATTATTACAATGCATGCCAGTTACATTCAGTTCAATTAATTGCTCAGCCATAATTACAAAACTACCTATTAATTATAATCGTTCTAAACTGAATAGGTAAGTTTAATGTAATTTTAAAAAAGAGTTTGCAAATAACCGATAGTTTTCTATTTTTGCACTCTCGAAAACGGTAGATGTAGCTCAGTTGGTTAGAGCATCGGTTTGTGGTACCGAGGGTCGTGGGTTCGAGCCCCATCATTTACCCCTTAAGGAGGTAGTCAATTTGATTATCTCCTTTTTTATTTATCCTAAAACATACAGGGCCTGAAAAAAAATGATCAAGACCAATCTTTCAGGAATGCAGCAAAAACTTCTTTATATTGTTCGGTTACAGGTATTGTAGTATTTTCAATCTGGACAGAATTTTTGGTAACGGATTTGACTGCCTCTTTGGATATGATAAACGAGCGGTGGATTCGCAGGAAAATGCTGGCCGGGAGTTTCTCCTCCAGGTTTTTCAGGCTTGTAAGGGTCAACAACGGTTTATCCTGGTTTGCCAGGAAAATCTTTACATAATCTTTGAGCCCTTCGATATATAGGATGTCGGCTATATTAACTTTTACCAGCTGATAATCAACCTTAAGATAAATATAATTCTTTTCAACGGGCATCCCCGGAGTTATATTATTTTGAGCGCTTTCCAAAATCTCAAAATAATCATAAGCTTTGGTAGCCGCTTTTGAAAAATCAACAAAGCTAAATGGTTTCAATAAATAATCTAACGCATTTACCTTAAAGCCCTCTAATGCATATTGGTCATAAGCTGTTGTAAATATAACGCGCGGGCCTTTTTTCTTGCCGGTTTGTTCAATGATCCGGGCCAGTTCCACACCGCTTAGGTCGGCCATCCGGATGTCTAAAAATATCAATTGAAGGCCAGGTTGTTTATGAATAGCTTTTAGCGCTTCGATAGCGTTGCTAAATGTACCCTGTAAATTTAGAAATGGGGTTTGCTCAATGTAGGAGGCAATCAGTTTTAAAGCTATCGGTTCGTCGTCTACAGCTATGCAGTCAATTTTCATTTGAAACGGAAAGTTAAATTTACAATGAATTCCCTGATATTTGAGTCGCGGTTTACGGATAAGGTGTAGCGCCCGGGATATAACAGGTCGAGTCTTCTTTTAGTATTTACTATACCGATTCCATTACTATCTTCCATGTGAGCGGTTTGTTCTTCAAAAAGGGAATTCCTGATCTCCAGCTTCAACGTTTCGGCAGATTGGCTGATCTCTATATAAATGTAACTGGGGTGTACCCCGCTGATGCCATGTTTAAAAGCATTTTCAACAAATGGAAGGAAGAGCATGGGAGCTATTTCGTGATTTTTTAAGTTGACCTGTTTTTCAAAGATGATCTGTACATCATCGCTCAGCCTCAGCTTCATCAGCTTGATATAGTCCTCAATAAATTTGATCTCCTTTTCCAGGTCAGTCAAATCGTTCTTTGTTTCATAAATAACATACCGCATCATATGCGAAAGCGTGTAAACTGCATCTTTGGATGCCGCAGGGTTGCTATCAGCGAGCGCATAAATGGTATGCAGGATGTTAAAAAAGAAGTGCGGATTGATCTGCGCTTTTAAAAAAGAAAGTTCGGAGCTGATTTTTTCCTGTTCGGTAGTACGAAAGGCTTCCTGGTCGGCCTTGATCTTCCTGGAGACTGCGATGATTGTACTCACACCGAGTAAAACAAGTGCAGTTATAATAGTCCAATAGTTATAGGAATGGTTATCGTCAGATGATTTTTTACCCGGGTTTTTGTAAACTTTGGTAAATACGGCCTTCCAGCCGGTTACTTCATCTAACCAATTGTTTAAGTATACAACGGAGACGAGAATAGCTATCATCAAAAGAACAAATAATATAGCCTTGTTTTTGTAAATTAATTGGGGCGTAAAGTAAAACAGATTGGCATAGAATAATGTTGCCCATACCAAGTGTATCAATACCTGTTTGATCCAAAATTCACCCGGGAGTTTTAAGGGCCAGGATAATGGGAATAACATTAACGCTAATAAACAGGCCACTATATAAAAGTGAACTGAGAAAAAGATCTTCTTTAAGCCTGAAAAAGCCATATCGGGAATTTTACTATAAAAATAGCAGAAAAAAGTGCGTTTTGTTTCTCAGGCAAAACGCACCATACTGTATCAAATACAGTAATCAACTAAATCCCATCTCACCGGGATGCCGCAAATGACAAAATGTTTTTTTCTTTTTTTTGAGGAATAGACGATTTACGGGAATTAATAGATAGAATGGCAGCTTTGATCTATAGCTTTTATTGAAAATTCCTCAATCACAAAGCCATAGACTCTAACGTTCGTTTGGTCTATTATTAAAGCCGATCCGTCTATTCTGCAGATTTTGATCAAGGTATTTACTTTGCTTTGTTTCAAAATCTCGAATATGGGAACTGAAAATTACAAGTCGAACTTAAAAAATACAACAAGCCTGCGGGCATTGAAAATGATAGCCTGGTTTTTATTAGCAGCGGGAACCGTACAAGCCCAACAACCAGCGGGCCCGCCGTCAGGCTTCTCTACGGGTAATGGAACTATCTCAGGAATGGTAGTCGACTCCCTGACTAAAAAACCACTGGACTATTCGACTGTAAACGTATTTAAAGCAGGGATAGCTGCCCCGATGAACGGCAGCCTGACAGATCAGAAAGGGAGCTTCAAAATTACCGGTGTAGCGCCGGGAACTTATCGCGTCCAAATTGCTTTTATAGGTTACTCTACCAAAACAATTGAGGGCGTTGTTTTAACGGGAGCCAAAACCGACAGGAACCTCGGGCAGGTTACCGTTTCGCCAAGCGCCAAGATGCTGGCTGATGTTCAGGTTACCGGGCAAAGAGCCCTGGTGGAGAACCACATTGACAAATTAGTTTTTAATGCAGAAAAAGATGTGACCAGTGCCGGCGGCAATGCTTCTGATATCCTGCGCAAAGTGCCCATGGTTTCGGTTGACATGGACGGCAATGTTTCCCTGCGCGGAAATCAGAACGTTCGGATACTGATCAATGGCAAGCCTTCAGGAGCTTTGGTAACCAATGCCGGCGACGTTTTGAAATCCATGCCTTCCGATCAGATCAAGAACATTGAAGTGATAACGGCGCCGTCGGCTAAATATGATGCGGAAGGTTCGGCCGGGATCATCAATATTATCACCAAGAAGAAGGAGGTTGCCGGTGTGAGCGGCTCCATCAATATGGGCATAGGTACCCGCCAAAACAATGAGAGCGGAAATATCAACTTTAACAAAAATAAGTTAAGCATTACAGCCAACCTTGGTTATAACGTTGGATGGCCGCAAACCACCTATCAATCCTTCAGCAGTCGAAATTCCGACCTGGGTACATCATCCTCATCAAACGGTCAAAGTACATCAAATCGTCATTTTACCAATGGTTCGGCATCTTTGGGATACGATTTTGATGATCAAAATACGTTTAACTCCACTTTTAGCCTCAGGGGAGGGGCATTTAAAAATAAAGGCAATTCAGTAAATAGTAATAATTCAGCATCAGAAGGAAATATCGATTATACAGCCTTAACGAGTAACGAATTTAAAGTCTCCAACTTTGACTGGAATAACGATTTTACCCACAAGTTTAAAAAGGAAGGTGAAGAATTAAGCTTTGCTTTTCAATGGACACATGGTACATCTGATGTAAATTACCTGTCAGAATATTCTGCTTTTACCCAAAACCAGCGTGCGGTTAACAACGGCACCAATAACGAGTATACTTACCAGCTGGATTACGTACTGCCGATCAGCAAGGTATTTAAGCTGGAAACAGGTGCGAAAAGTATTTTAAGGAGGATCTCCAGCGAATACGATTTTTTCAATCCCGATGCGTCAGGCGCATACGTATTTAATGCGGCCACATCCAACACCTATAGTTACGATCAGGACGTGTACTCGGGCTACGGCTTGCTTACGGCAAATTTGAAAGATGGTTTTACTGTACAGGCAGGTGCCCGGTTAGAGAATACAAAAATTAATGGAAATTCGGGCAATGTTAATGCAGGCTTGTCGCCTTTTGATAATACGTATACCAACTTTATTCCAAGCTTTGTGATTTCCAAGGCTTTAACGCCTACCCAAACACTGAAGCTAAGCTATAGTAAGCGTATCCAGCGGCCGAGCCTGCAATATTTAAACCCGTTTCTGAACACCAGCAACCCTCTTAACCAAACCCAGGGTAACCCGGAATTGTCACCAGAAATTACGCAGACCGTAGAAATGACCTATTCTACCTTCATTAAAAGCAGTGTGATCAATGCCTCCGTTTATTACAGGAAGACCGATGATATTATTGAAAGCTATGTGCGTACTGTGCCTTATACAACGGTGGATAATAACGGTAACCCGGTTACCAGGGATGTTTCCCTTACCAATTACCTTAACGTTGGTAACAATAATTCTATTGGCGTAACCTTCTTTGGTTCAACAGAACTGTTCAAGGTGCTCACCATACGGGGCAACGTTAATGCGTTTACCTATAAACCGCAGGTGATTAGTAGTCTGCAGCAGGCAAGCCAGTCTACCTATGTTCAGTATAATGCCTTCATTAGCGGAACTGTGAAAATAAACAAGGCACTATCTGCCGAAACTTTTTTGATCCAGAACTCGGCAAGGAGAACCTTCCAGGGAACAAACCCATCTTTCAATTTGTGGGTGATCGGTTTGAAGCAGGATGTATGGAAAAAACGCGGAACCATTGGATTGAATATTACACAACCGTTTAAGGATTACAAAGACTTTACCTCCAATATCAACAGCGGCCCGCTTAGCCAAAGCAGCAGGTTCTCGGTGCCGTTCAGGTCTTTTGGCGTTAGTTTTGCCTATAATTTCGGCAAAATGAATTTTGGTCCGCAGATGCCTAAGAAGAAACGCGGCGTTAACAATGACGATTTAAAGCAGGGCGATAGCAATGGACAAGGCACACAAAATTGATAGACATATTAGGGGCTTTATCTTCTTAATGTATTTGAGGATGTTCTGTATCCATTGACCATGCATTCTAAAAAATAAACGGGTCGTCCTATAACACTTTAATTTGCTCAAATGCTTCTATAGCCAATAATTGGAGAGGTCATTAACGGGCACCATGCTTAATCTGATTCGAAATCTGCCTTTTTTAAGGCCACGGCCGGAAATTTGGTTAAGCAGCATACCAGTCGGGATATTTTAAATAATAATCCTTATAAATATCCCGGCTGGTTTGTTAGTATGATGCTATTTAAATGACTTAAAAGCCACCGCCGCTTGGTTTAATTGCGCTGCGCTGTTGGTTTGAGGGCCATTGTGTATGATGATCCGATACCTGAATGTTACTGATTCGCCTTTCTTTAAAGTAAGGTTCTTTTCAGATTTGCCATTGGTAAATACCTTTTCGCCCAGCGGATTGGCTGCAAACAGTCCGTAACCCCGGGCATGCCAAAAAGTAGGGTAATTAGGGTTTTGAGGATGATCGATAATGGTAACGCTTACCGAATCGGCTCCTATTTTACCGTATACCTTACACCATACGCCGCGGGTGCTCCAGGCATCATTTCCTGTTTTGCCTTCGCTGGTGAGGTAAGTGCCATTGGCTACCTTGTCGGTGCCTCCTTTTACTATGGTTACATTGCCTTTATCGTCGGTAAATTTCTGGTCGGCAGGGTCCGGAATCTGAAGCTCATGGGCCAGGCGTATGCCAAGCATCCCATCTTTGGCATCCTTAAAAAAAGCATCTGTGTCTGCAGTAAGCGTAGTTACACGGTCAATGATCCGTTCCTGGGCGTTTCCGCTAAATTCAAAACGCGTTTGTTCTTCCAGTATCACTTGCTTTTGCTGATTTGTCCAGTTAGCATGATAAGCCAATATGCCTTTCGTCCCATCTTTTGTTTCCAAAATTTTGTCGGTGCGGATCCAGCCATAACCATTCTTTTTAGCGGCCGGTATGGCATAGGAGTTATTCCAGAAATCGAGCCCGTTCAAATTTTCAAAGTTAAACCATAACCCTATGTGATGCGGGTGATCGGTAGGATCGCCGGGCCGTGGGGCCAGCGGAAAGCCGCGGGTTACCAATGTGCCGTTTGCCGACCGCAAAGGGTAGAGCACAGGTTTTTCTAAAGTATCCGGATACAGGAAACTGGTAAAGGGTTTTCCACCTACCAGGATATCTATTTTATTATTTGTTGCTTTTACCAGCTTTACGGGCTCGGCTTTTTGAGCTTGTACTACAGGAAACAATAGCATATTTGCGGCAACGGCAAGTCCCAGTTTTTTTATGATCTTCATTGCTTGATGTAAGGTTAAAAAAGGCCGTGCGCTAATGACAGGGCACAGCCAAAGTCAATAATGTTTGTGACTGTTCCGGCAATTAATATTTAAAAACTTTTCCATTAGCCATTACCTCCTGGGTAGCTTCATCAAAAGTGGCCTTGTAGCCGGTATGGACAGCTGCATTGGTCATGATGTTGGCTATCGAATGGCTGTAACCGGCCTCAACCGGGGCGTTTGGCTGCTTACGGCTGCGCACACATTCCATCCAGTTGCGTACGTGGTTTGAAGTAAGTACATCACCTCCGGTATTGGCCGACGCTACCACCTTTTCTGTGTTGGCCAGGCTAATCTCAGGCAGCAGGTTTGCCTTCATGTGCATGGCATCGGCCATTTTTTGAGTAAGACCTCCTTTTGGCGATACTGTATTGGTGATGAGGTTAAGCTCGCCGCCGTTTGAATAGTAAATTTCTGCCGGGTGCTCATCGCCATTGTGCATGCGTGAGCCAAACGTAACCTGGAAGCCGGTTGAAGGATCATTAAGCGGACCATAATCAAATGCAGCCAGTATGGTGTCCCAGTTGCGGCGCCCATCTTTCCACATATAGATACCGCCGTTGGCAACTACGCTGCGCGGATGTTTTAAGCCGGTAAACCAGTGTACGGTATCAATCTGATGGCTCATCCACTGTCCGGGCAATCCTGACGAGTATGGCCAGAACAGGCGGTACTCCAGGTATTTACGCGGGTCGAAATCTTCATAAGGCCGGTTCATGATAAAGCGTTTCCAGTCGGTATCCTGTTCCTTCAACTGTCCTAATAACTCTGGCCGGCGCCAGCGGCCTGGTTGGTTCACATTCCAGGTAAGCTCAACCATGGTGATAGGGCCAAACTTGCCCGAACTGATAAATTCATTGGCTGCATGATAATTAGCGCCGCTTCTGCGCTGCGACCCAATTTGCACAATTTTACCCGATTCCTTTACGGCTTTTAAGGCAGCCCGGTTATCTTCCATGGTTTCGGCAAATGGTTTTTCTACATAAGCATCACAGCCGGCCTTTACCGCTTCAATAGCATGGCGTGCATGCTGAAAATCAGCAGTGCTGATGAATACGGCGTCCACGCTTTTACTATCGTATAATTCTTCATTATTGCGGTAAGCCTTTACATCATGCTGCATTTTTTCTTTCCAGAGGGCAGAGCCTTCCTCACGCCGTTTGTTCCAGATATCAGATACGGCTACCACATCAAAGTTGAGTTCTTTATAATGGTTCATGAAACTGGGCACATGCGAGCTTTTGTGCCTGTCTGAAAAGCCTACCACCCCAACCCTGACCCGGTCATTGGCGCCAATGATACGTTTATAACTTTGTGCGCTCCAGCTTTTGGGGGCAAGCATAATTCCGGCCCCGGCTAACGAGGCCTGCCTGATAAAGGTACGGCGTGATTTTTCCATGTAGTAAATAGTTTGATTTGCAGGTTGTTTTTCTTCAAAATGCGAGTACCGTCAGGGGGCAGGTACCTGCATTTTTTGCTGATTAAAAGGTAAACTGGTTAAAGCCGACGCTTATGCGCGACTAAATCAAATATCGAAGAATAGAATTGAAAAGCAATAGCGTTTTTAACTGTTAATGTAACAATAATACTGTTTTTTGTTGATCAGATTTTGTTAAATAATGACCTGGTTGAAAAATGTAACAGGTTAATATTTAATTAAGCTAAATTGGCTAAGCATTAAGCATAATTACCATATATTTTATTTTCTTTAAAAACTTATTATTGTGTTTTTGGGCCCTTCGTGTTCAATTAACTTACCTATTAATGAAATTGAAAGCATTTTTAGCAAGTGATGCGTTGATTTACATTTATATAGCATATTAATTAGTTTGCAATCCGGGGAAAGTTGGTCTGTAAATGCTATTAGTTTAATACAATTATTTTATTTTAGTTTGTATTAGCCGATACCGATCTTGGATCGCAATAAACCTATATTAATTTTAAGCAATCAGAAATGCCCCACAATTTATCTGACTTAACGGATATTGTCCAAGAAATAGCTGTGCATGACAGTTATATTGCTTACAAAAAGTTATTTGGGTTGCTTTTTCCATCCATAAAACACTTTTCTTACTGCTTGTTAAAATCACCCGAACTGGCAGAAGAAGTTGCATCAGATGTAATGATCACTTTGTGGCGAAAGCGGAAGACAATTACTTCCATCAATAATATCAAGGTATATGCCTTTGTTATCGCTAAGAACCTCTGCTTAAATATTTTAAAGAGCAACTCCCGCGGCAGGATAGTTTCTTTAGATGATATTACTATCAATTTGCAAATTGATACTACCCCCGAGTGGATATTGATTAATGATGAATTGAAGCAAAGCCTGAATAATGCCATCAACAAATTACCTACCAGGTGTAAAATGATTTTCAGGCTGGTAAAAGAAGATGGCCTGAGTTATAAAGAAGTTTCTGAAATTCTTAATATATCCATAAAAACAGTTGATTCTCAACTTGTTATTGCTTCCAGGCGCTTGTCTGTCTCCATCAAAAAAGAGTTTAACCTCGGTACAGTAAAAAAATATTAATTTTCTTTTAGGGAGAATTTTTGTTTCTGTTGTCCTTGGGGCTTATCACCAAACATTTCATCATTGATGGAGCAGGAAAGGATTATACAGTTAATAACCAGGAAACTGGCCGGTGAGGCCACTCCGCAGGAACTTCGGGAACTGGATGAATGGCTGCTATCATTTCCCGAGGCTTTGTATTACGAAGAAGTGTTAAACCAGATTGCTTTTAAAAATGAACTTCCGGAAGAAACTGATATAGATAAAGCCTTTGACCTGCACGAGCAAAAATACAGTTATGAATTTGATGGATATAAAGATGCAGGCCAGCCAGCCACAATAAAAAAGAGCCTTATTAAACGTTGGCTGATAGCCGCCTCGTTCATTGCGATAAGCAGTTTCGCTTTTTACCTCTTATACCATAAAAACAACACCAATGCTGCATATGT
Organism: Mucilaginibacter sp. cycad4; assembly: GCF_034263275.1. NCBI lineage: Bacteria > Pseudomonadati > Bacteroidota > Sphingobacteriia > Sphingobacteriales > Sphingobacteriaceae > Mucilaginibacter > Mucilaginibacter sp. cycad4. The sequence continues at coordinate 823,038 of NZ_CP139559.1, forward strand.
ACCCGATACAGAAATTGTATGCGGAAAACGAATGCGCAAAAAAATAGTACTTCCGGATGGCACTAATGTTTGGCTCAATACCAACAGTAAGCTTCAGTATAATGATTCCATGCTGTATAAAGACCGCCGGGAAGTAAGGTTGTATGGCGAAGCCTTTTTTGATGTGGCTAAAGATAAAAAGCACCCTTTTATAATACATACTCAAAAAATAGCTGTAAAAGTTTTAGGTACCGCTTTTAATATCAAAGCATATCCTAATGACCCTGTTACTGAGACAACACTCATCAGGGGATTGATAGAACTATCGCTTAACAGCGACCCGCAACGGAAGATTTTGCTGCGGCCCAAAGAAAAATTAGCATTAAATGAAAATGTGCCTAATGAGCATACAGATAAACGCCTTGCCCCGGTAATTCATAACCAAATGGTTATAGAAAACATCGAACCGGTTGAAATATCAAACAAAGATTATTTTGAAGAGACCTCATGGGTGCAAAATAAGCTGGTTTTCAAAGATGAATCTTTTGAAGAACTGGCCCCGAAGTTAGAGAAGTGGTATAACGTAACCTTTAAAATTAATAATAAAACCGTGGCCAACTATAGGTTTACGGGTATTCTTGAAAACGAAACGCTAACCCAGGCATTAACAGGAATGCAAATAATAAGGCCATTTAAATTTAAGATAACCGCCAATGACGTAGTGACCATTAACTAAAGAAGAGGATTGAAATAAAAAAGCGGGAAATGCTCGAATATTCCCCGCTATGCATCGATCCATTAATCAGCAACAGGATGCTGCTGATAACTAACCGATTATTTAATTATTAACACCGTAAAATTATGAAAAAAGAAATACTTCATGATAAAGTATTTTCTGTGCCCCATTACCGAAAATTTTTATTGATGCTTAACTGGATTTTTGTTCTGACTTTTCTGTTTTGTTTGGATGTATCGGCAAACAGTTATTCGCAAAATGCAAAGGTTAGTTTTAACCTTAAAGATGCGTCGCTGAAAAAAGCCATCTATACACTTGAGCAAAAGGGAAAAACCCGCTTTTTATACAGCGAACAATTGTTGCCGCAAGACAAGCAAATTACACTTGATGTTAACAATGTGCCGTTGCTCGATGTATTAAACAAGATCCTTGAAGATACCGGCCTTGATTACCAGGTAACTGATAACGGATTGGTAATTATAGCCCTGAAAGGCTCCATTATTAAAAACATAGATGTAAAGGGAAAGGTACTTGATGATAAGGGCAACTCGTTACCGGGGGTAAGTGTAAAGGTACTTGGTACAAATACCGGTACGGTAACCAATGCAGGTGGCGAATACAGTGTATCGGCGCCCGAGGGGGCCTCTCTGGTGTTTTCATATATCGGTTATCTTTCGCAAACTGTAGAGGTTGGTACAAAAACGCAAATCAATATAGTTTTAAAGGTAGATGAAGCCAGCCAGAAACTGAGTGAAGTGATTGTGGTTGGATACGGAACCCAGCGTAAAAGCGACCTTACCGGTTCAGTTGCTTCTATAAGCGGAAAAGATCTGGATAAAACACCGGTGTTGGGGGCCGATCAAATGTTACAGGGAAGGGTGAGCGGTTTACAGCTTACACAATCAGACGGGCAGCCCGGCAGCGCTACTTCTGTCCGCATACGGGGTACCAATTCAATAAATTCGGGTAATGAACCTTTATATGTTATAGATGGCTTTGCAGGTGTTGGAAACCTAAGCTCCATCAACCCCAGCGACATACAATCTATCGAAGTTTTAAAAGATGCTTCCGCAACGGCAATTTATGGTAGCCGCGGTGCTAACGGGGTAATACTTATCACCACAAAAAAGGGGAAAGCCGGGCAGCATAATATAAACTTTGAATCATACACTGGCTTGCAGCACATCGCCCGTAAAATTCCGCTGATGGATGCTACACAGTTTGGCAAATACCTGAATCAATATTATACCGAATACAACGCGGCTAACCCGGCCACCGCCAAAGCCCTGCCTTATACAGATGAGCAGATTGCCGGATTTGGGAAAGGTACCGACTGGCAGGATGAGCTGTACCGCACTGCGCCTATTCAAAATTATCAGCTTAGCTTTAACGGCGGTACCAACGAAGCCCGGTATTACCTTAGCCTGAACCATTTTGATCAGGACGGTATTATGAGGGCCACCGGTTTCAGGCGCGAACTGATCCGTTTAAACCTTGACAGAAATATTGGTAAGAAGATTAAGATGGGCTTTTCTTCTCAAATATCATATAATGTACAGGCGGTTGACCCAAGTATAACAGGAGTAGGGTATGGCGCTGCCGGCGGCGCCCTGAGTATGAGCCCTATTGTACCTGTAAAAGATGCAAGCGGAGCATATACATTTGCAAATGCGCCGGCCGCATATGTTGGCACTTATGGAAACCCGGTTGCCGCTGTGGAATTGGGCAAAGACCGTATTGCTAATTCGCGCGGGCTGATCAATACCTTTGGCGAGTATGAATTTATTCCCGGCTTTAAATTTAAAAGCAGTTTTGGGGTAGACTATAATAACACCAACGAAAATTCATACCTGCCCACTACCATGTACATCGGGCAGCAAACCAACGGATCGGCTTATTCATCAAATAATATCAGCTATAGCTGGCTAAATGAAAACACATTATCTTTTAATAAGCAATTTAACAAGATCCATGCAATTGATGCCGTGGCAGGTGTTTCATTACAGGAGTTTAAAACCAAGGCTTTCAGCAGCAGCGCCCAGGGCTTTTTTACAGATAACTTAGGCACCGATAACCTGGCTTTAGGCGCCAATGTTTTAACGCCACAATCCAACACTTATAAAAATACCATCGCTTCCTATTTTGGCCGTATCAATTACCGGTTAATGGAAAAGTACCTGTTTACTTTTACCATGCGCTCTGATGGGTCTTCGCGTTTTGGGGCAACCAAAAAATGGGGTTATTTCCCGTCCGGAGCATTTGCCTGGAGAGCATCGGAAGAGAAATTTATTAAAAATATAAAACAGATTTCAGACCTGAAGATCAGGGCGAGCTACGGGGTTACCGGTAACCAGGAAATAGGCTCTTATCAATCATTATCTCAATATGCCATTAACAGCTACTCATTAGGTACTTCTACAACACGCGTGGTTGGCGTATCGCCAAATAACATTGCCAATCCAAAATTAAGCTGGGAGTCTACCGCTTCTTTTGATGTTGGCGCCGATGTAGGGTTCTTTAATAACCGCATTAGCCTTACTGCCGATTACTATCGCAAAACAACCAGCGATCTGTTGCTTAATTTTTCGATACCCCAGTCGTCGGGCTTTTCAAGCATCCTGCTTAATGCAGGGAAGGTAGGGAACCACGGGATCGAGCTCTCTTTAAATACAAGAAACATCGAGACGCAAAATTTCAACTGGTCAACCACCATTACTTACGCCGCAAACAAAAACAAAGTATTGGATATGAACGGCACCAATAATATCATGGTAGGCAGCACAGGCCCATACATTGTAACCAATGGTCTTGCCCCTTCCATTTTACGGATTGGTCAGCCAATCGGGTCCTTCTATGGCTATCATTTTGATGGCGTATATCAAACCCCGGCGCAAATTGCCGCTGCAGGTATATCAGGCGTAGTGCCGGGGGATGCCATAATCCGCGATGTTGACGGAAATAAGATCATTAATGGCAACGACCGGGAAATTATAGGGCAGGCGGCTCCGAAGTTTATTTATAGTGTCAATAACACCTTTTCCTACAAACACTTTGACCTTACCATTTTTGCACAGGGGGTACAAGGTAATAAAGTGCTTAACCTTACCAGTTATGCGCACAGTAATGGCACTACAGCAAACGTATATACCTATATGGCTAATGCCTGGAATGGTCCCGGAACCAGCAATGCCATCCCGCGAGTTCTGAGCACGTCTATACGTAATGCAGGTGTGGTAGATAACTACCTGGAAGACGGAAGTTATTTAAGGATCCAAACAGTATCGCTGGCATACAATGTACCGGTTTCGCCAAAATCTCGGGTGTTTAAGACCTCAACAGTATATTTTACGGTTCAAAACTTACACACCTTTACAAAATACACAGGTTATAACCCCGAAATAAACAGCTTTGGTGCACAAAATCTGAATGCGGGTACACAGAACCTGAACCCAGGCAGTCAGAATTTAAACCTCGGGGCCGATGTTAATTCATATCCGCCGCCACGTACCCTTTTGTTGGGGGTTAAATTAGGATTTTAAATAAAAACATATCAAATATCATTATATGAAGATAAGAATTTTAATGGCTGTTGCGATAATTGCGTTCAGCCTTACCTCGTGTAAGAAATTTCTTGCCGAGCAGCCATACAGCTTTTTAACGCCCACAAATTTTTACAAAAACCAGGGCGATGCAGTTGCGGCTTTAAACGGTGTTTTTAGTACTATGCAGCCTCAAACCTTTTATCAGCGTACGGTTTACACGGTATCGGATAATGCTTCGGATTTGATGTATGCTGCACCCGGCTCATCAACCGACAGGAACTCGCTAACCAACCACACCTTTGCCGCCGTAAACGGCGAAATTGCCAATTGGTATATCAATGATTATAAAATGATCAAAAATGCCAACGACGTTATTAAATATGTTCCGCCAATTTCGATGGATGCGGTTGAAAAGGCAAATATTATTGGTAATGCCCGTTTTTTGCGTGGCTTAGGATATTTTAACCTGCTTACGGCTTTTGGACAAGTGCCGCTTATCACAGAGCCGGTTACGGCTACCGATCCAAACCTATATCCTAAAAAAGCTTCTATTGCAGCACTTTATGACCAGGTTGTTGCCGATCTTCAATTTGCGGAAGCCAATTGCTATGTGGAGAAAAATATCGCGGCAGCCAATAAGGGAAGGGTATCCTCTGGCGCGGCAGCTGCTTTATTGGCAAAGGTATTTTTAACGCGGGCCAAATCAGATGCAGCAAAGGCTACCGATAGCCAGGATGCGCTCACCGAATGTAATAAGGTAATTAATGACGGCTCATACAGTTTACTTAGCGATTACGCCAGTATCTTCAGTTCGGATAATAAATATAACAAAGAGATTGTTTTTGCCGTGCGGTTCGGGACAGCGCCAAACGTTGGCAATATTATATTACGGATGTTTTATCCAACGGTATTAGGCGGGTACGGATCATTTTTTGCCCAAAATAACTTTTTCAATAATGGCTTTCCGGATGGCACCAGGGATGTGCGTAAAACCTATAGCATATCTAACCAGGCCGTTGACAGTAAGGGCGTAACCCAAACTGTAACCCCTTTTATTTATAAATTCAGGGACAGCCAGTGGAAACAGGATAATAATTCCAGGTCGGATTGGTTTGTATTACGTTTGGCCGAAGTTTACCTGTTGCAAGCAGAGGCTATGAATAATATTAATCCGGCCGACCCTAACAAATTTAGCGGAATAAATATAGTAAGGGCAAGGGCAGGTTTATCGTTACCTACAGATCAGTTGAATTTAACAAACACACCTACCGGAGATGCTTTTATAAATGCTTTACTGGCCGAACGGGCACGTGAGCTTTGCGGAGAAGGACAACGCCGCTGGGATCTTTTACGCTTAGGAAAGTTAAAAGCTGCAATGGCCGTTGTTGGTGTCACCGTTGATGATAACCATTTGTTATTCCCGATACCTCAATCTGAAAAGGACGCCAACCCTAATTTATAGTAGTATAAGGTTGGGATGAAATTTTATAATTTGTAAGGTCGAGCATTAAGGCGAAGAAGGTGCGTTGTCCTTACGCATGACAGGTCGTTGAATCCAGACTTACGAAGTTTCAAACTTCGTAAGTCTTCAACTGCTTTTGTAATTATTCCTTTCAGCGTCAGCGGGATTTGACACTCAACCTGACGGCGAGGAGACGCAGTTCATCCTTTTGACCGGATATTAAAACCTTACATTGTTCCTAACTTTCTTTAGGATTAGGCTCTCCTTTACCCGTAGTAATGAGGTTGTACAAGCTGCCGGTAATATAACCTGTCCAGGCGTTTGAACAAACCTCATAACATTCATGCTGAGGGACCAGGCCCTGGTGTGTGAAACGGATGTGTGTTTTCCCTTCCTGTTCGGAAATTTCAAAAATCACTTTGGTGCCTTTCCATTCGGTTTGGTCTTGGGTGAAACTAAAATAGTTGTCCAGTACAAGCCAAACCACTTTTTGATTGGGGATAACTTCTGTTAATCTCATGGTACAGCGGTGAAGGTCCCTGGCTTTGTAGGTAAACTCGTCATTGAGTTTTTCTGTGCCGCCTTTAACTTCTTCCGACCACCATCCGCGAACGTTATTGATGGCATCAAAAGCTTCTTTTGGGGTTTTATCTACCGAAATGGTTATAGTTAAATCCTGATCTTTCATTTTCTGTTCATTTTATCGTTCATTAAAGCTCCCAGTTTGTCCAGTTTATCGCCCCAGAATTTATCATAGTAGGCTAACCAGGCTTGCAATTCTTTAAAGCCGTCCTGTTTTAACACACAATGCCTTTCCCTGCCGATGTCTTGTATGGAGATAAATCCGGCATTGTAAAGCACTTTAATATGCTTTGAAACGGCCGGCCGACTCATGTCAAAGTTCTCGGCCAGTGAGTTTATTGTACGGCTGTCTTTTGAAAGCAGGTGCAGGATCTGCCTTCTGCTTGGGTCGGCAATTACCTGGAATACATCAAGCCCGTGCTGTTCCATCTTTTTCTGCGTTTATAATTTGCAGCATTTTGTTGATAAGCACTAACCAGCCTTTTTCCATCGATTCAAACATCAACGGATTTACAGAGTCTTTAAAATCACGGTGTACCAACAAAAGTTCGGTGCCGCTATCTTTTTCAGTTAGCGTCCAGTTCACTGTCGAGTTGCTTAGTTCGCCATTGCCCGGCCCGAATTTCCATGAATAGGAGAGCTTTTTTAAGGGGATAACCTCCAGGATCTTGCAATAAAAAATCCCGTCGAAATCCATCTCCGGCATCGGTTTGGCCCTGAGCTGAAATTCATGGCCCGGTATAGGTTTCAGATCGCCGGGCATAAGCCATTGCGATATCAGTTCCTGATCGGTTAGAAATTCCCAAACCACTGCGGGTGGGTGCGGATAAAATAATTGGTGTTGAATAATCTTTGCCATGATAGGTAACTTTTAAGTTACTCAAATATATGTGTAACCTGTGAGTTACGCAAATTTATTTCATTTTTTATTTCGGATGGGTAAAGAAGCTTGTTAAAAATGATCTTTTTAAAATGTAGAGACGTATCATATGCGTATCCCGCATTCAAATTACGACAGGCAAGGGCTGGAAAGGGAGCTTGTCTATAGGGGACGCAATTATGTTTTTCTACGTAAAAATGATTGGATGCTTTGTGTCTTAGGGTAGCTTTTTATGCAGTATGCGCGTTTTGATATAAGATCACCCCAATTATTATCAACGCTATTACAAACAGCACGGCCAGGATAATTTTAATGGCGCTTACCGGGCGCTGGCCGATAACTTCACCGGTACTGGCATTAACTGTGAACTGATAAATCTTGTTATTATAGTTATAAGCGCTTACCCAAACCGGCAGCATCAGGTATTTTATAGCTTTATCGAGATATTGGGTATCAGTACTGTCTATTCTTTGCTCGTCTCCGCCTATGTCGTCTCGTATGGCCGAATTTATAGTTCCAACGGTTTGTTCTGCTGCTTTAGTAAAACCTTGTTCCGGGTCTAATTGGTAAGTTTCGGAACGGAAACCACTCATATAGCGTTCATCAAACTTAACCAGCATATTAAAATTCCAGGGGCCAAGTTTGTTTAGCGTTTTTTCGGGTAATGAGTTGCTGGCGGGTACCATCAAATCGCGGAAATCGCACTCCACTCTTCCAGAGGCATATGACCAATCGGTATGGCGTACCTGCCTGGTTTTGGTTTGTGTTTTACCGTCAACAGTTTCCGTATAGGTTTCGGTAGTATAGTAGTAATCGCCACGCTCACCGCTATAATCGGTTATGGTATAAGTGTCATAGGTCCAATGGGGCAGGTAAACACCTTTTAATGCTGATGATGCATCACTCACCTTTTTAGCCAGGTCGTTTGGTGCCCACCAAAGGCTTTTAAGCCATTTTTTGAAGAAATCAACACCCTGTTGTTGGGTAACGGCAAATGGTAAAATATAATGAGGCGGCACATACTGCTGTCCGCTTTCCAGATCCAATACCAGGGGAGCAGTACAAAACGGGCATTTATCCGAGGTTACAAACTGATCGAGAATAGTTTGCGAACCGCAGTTTTTGCAATTTACCACCTTCAGATCGGCGCTTTGTTTATTGTTATCGATACCGGTAACAAACTCCTCATAATCATAAGGTGCAATGTCGCGGCTATCGGGGGCATTCTCAATAGCGTTGCTCACGCCGCAATAATCACACAATAAGTTATGAGTGCCGGGATTAAAGTGCAGTAATGCCCCGCAGCCCGAACAATTTAAAGAATTGTTTATAGCTGATGGATTAACCTGGTTGTTCATTTGGAAAATATAGATTTAGGAATAGTTGCAGATCAGGCTATCGGCGGAGGTACATTATTAAACAATTCGGCTATTTCTTCAACAGATGATGCGGCCGCCCATGCAGCCATGCCCTTTTTCCAAACCATGCTCTCCCTGCTTAAGGCCCCGCCCGCAACCATAGTGCTGATCTCGTTAAGGGAGTGTGGCCCGTCTGATTTCCCGTCCTTGACAATATGATATTGGATGCCCGGAAGGGGTGGAGGAGGTGGAACATCACTACCGGTATTATTAGGAGTAACCTGATTTTGCTGAAAGATATTGCCAACCTGGCCCATCATCGCTGCGCCAACACCCAAACCCATACCGGCAGCTCCCAAGTTACCACCAATGGTATTTTCGGCAGATTTTTCTATAGCATTGGCAGCCTGGAATTGTGCATAAGCGCCGAGATTACCTAATATGCCCATTTCGCTGCGTTTGTCAAGCATCTGCTCAACTTCGGGCGGCAGGGAGATATTTTCGACTAATAGTTTGGTTAGGTTTAAACCAAGTTCAGCGAAATCGGGCTGGATAGATTCTGTTATGAATTTGCCCATTTCGTTGTAGTTGGCTGCCAGGTCAAGAACGTTTATTTTTGATTCGGCTACAGCATCCATCCCTCGCGAAACAACGGTGTTACGCAACTGCTCATTGATATCTTCAATGATGAAATCAGGATTAGTGGCAGCGATTTCCTTAATAAATACTTTAGGATCCTGAACCTTAAAGTTAAACGAACCAAATGCCCTCAGCCGTACCGGTCCAAATTCAGCATCGCGGATCATTACCGGGTTTTTAGTTCCCCATTTTTGATTGGTGAACTGGCGCAGGCTTACAAAGAATATATCAACCTTAAAGGGGCTTTCAAACCCATATTTCCAGCTCATTAAAGTAGTTAACAAAGGCATATTCTGAGTTTGAAGCTCATAAGTGCCGGGAGCATATACATCGGCAATACGTCCTTCATTCATGAAAACAGCCGCCTGCGATTCGCGAACAATGAGTTTTGCACCCATTTTTATGGCATTGTCGTGGCGCGGAAATTTCCACACAAGCGTATTCTGGGTGGTATCAACCCACTCTATTACATCTATAAATTCGTTACGAAGGATATTGAACAGGCCCATATTTTTCGATATCAGGTTTAAATAATGATTAAATATGTAAAAAAAACAAATAAATGAATGTGCTCCCGGTTAATTATTTATGCTTTTAAATCTACATAATACAAAAAACCGGGCGTTAGTCAATTGACTAACGCCCGGCTCAAATGTTACAAATTCAAAAAATTAAGGTACTATTTTATCAAGCGGAGGGATATTGGTTTCGGCGCCCGCGTATCCTTTGCTCTGGTTGATATGGCCATTTACGTTCAGGTCGATCTCGCTTTGCGGGATAGGCCATAAAACGTGATATGGCGAAATGGTGAAGTGATTACCCGAGTTGGTTACAACGTTAGGATTTTTGTAAAAGTCGTTCTTCTCCATGATCCTGTCGTAAAAGAAGTTACTTGTGGAAAAATTAGCCACGTTGTAGCTTTTTCCGTTGTAAGCGGCAATTCCTGTTTGCGCAAAGATGAAAGCGATACGGGTAAGCTCGGTTTTACGTGGCTCTTCCCAATACAGTTCTCTTTGACGTTCGTCAAGTATGGTGCCGATATTAACTTTGCCCGGATCGGTTAACAACTGTGCATTTGCACGTGCCCTTACCTTGTTGATATCATCCATGGCAAGTGCGGTTTGGCCTTTCCATACGTAGGCTTCGGCGCGCAGCAGGTAGGTTTCTGCCAAGCGGAAAACATACCAGTCGGTGTTAGTACCGCGGGGAGGGCTCCACCATTTATCAAGCGCAATGGGGCCCGAGCCTATGAACACTTTATAATGCGGCCAGCCAAACCAGGCACGGATGGTATCTTTTGCTCCGTTCAGAAAGCGTTGGTTAACATTAGCATCGGTATATTGCTCAAGATGCTTACCATACCATGCAGGATCGGAGGTTTTAATGGCTGGGCTATTATAAACCAAATCGGTCATGTTCATCCAGTTACCGGGAGCATGCCTTAAGTCGGTATTATCCGTCCAGATGTATTTGGTAGCATAAGGCGTACCGCGTAAACGGCCAATACCACGGCCATACCATAAAGTAAGCGGGAATTCTTCGGTAACCTTATCTGAGATCCCTGGTTTTAATGCGCTGGGGGTAAGGATAGTGCCGTTATGCCACATAGGCACGCAGTTCCTCATCACCTGTGATCCGTTTGGCGTAGCGCCGTCAAGCGTTTCGCGATCGAGCACTACGTATAAAGCCTCGGCATTTGTTCCCAATGCTTTGTTTTCGGGACGATGAAGGTCCCAGATAATGTTTTTTGAAGCATCGCCCGCAACTATGCCAAATCGATTGGTCATGAGGTGATACGGGCCGTTGATTGCAATGTTAGCTGCCGCGATAGCGTCATCAAATAAACCGAGCGCTAAATCAACTTTAGCTAAAAGGTGGGCAGCTCCCCCTTTTGAAATATCGCCTTTAGCATTTGCATCGGTAAGGTTAGCTACGGCAAACTCCAGGTCGGTTTTCATTTGTTTCAGGATAACGATGCGTTGTGTGCTGAAGTAGCCAGTGTTTACGGCGGATTCTTCTTTCAGCAGCAATGGCACATCGCCAAACTCATGAACCAAACGATAGTAACGGTAAGCCCGGTGAAATAAAGCCGTCGCCTTTACCAGGTTTTTATCAGCATCCGATGGCCATTTGATGTTATCTATCCTTGATAAAATAACGTTACAGTCATGGATGCCCTGGTACCAGGCGCTCCAGTAACGGCCTATCTTGTTATAATCGTCGCTGTTTAAGTTGGCGGTAGGGGTGATGCGCGCGTTCAGATCCTGTGCAGGTGTGGTTTTATCGGTAGTACCCTCAACGGCAGCATCAGTAAATATCGATTCGGTAAGCAATGGGGCCGAGTCGCCAAAATACTCAAACCTGACGCTTACATTTAAGGTAGCCAAAGCAGCTTTAAATGCAGCAGGTGAAGTATAAGTTACGTCGGGTGTAAATTTAGAAGGTGCCTGCGGATACAGATCGGCCCGCTTGGTACAGCCCCCGGTTATAAATATGGTTGCCGCTGTTAAAGCTGCAGCCACGATGTTTTTGTTTATCTTGTTCATGTATTAAATCCCTCCTTTAAAAAACTACGTTAAACCCGGCTGATAAATATCTTGGTGTAGGGCCGCCGTTTTGCGGGTCCCAAAGCGGCCAGCTTGAAAACACAGCGGCATTGCTTGCATTCACAAATAATTTGGCGCTTGAGATACCCAGGCGTTTAATCAGTTGCGGACTGAAAGTGTAACCAATAGAAGCGGTTTGCAGCCTTACAAACGAAGCTTTACGCCAAACGTTAATGGTTGTGCCTGATGAACCTGAATTTAAGCGTGCATAATCATCAATCTGGTTATCAGGTGTCCAGTAAGGTAATACGTACGAGTTCATACGCGCAAAACCTACGCTGCCGGGGTTGTTCAGTGCCTGGTTATACTGCCTTAGCTGCCCAATGCTTGATACCAGCAGGAACGATACATCAAAATGTTTAAGGAAATTGAAATCGTTACGTAACGACCAGCTGAAGCGTGGATTGGTTGAACCTAAAAATTGCTTGTCGTCGTTGGTGAATTTAAAGTCGCCGTTTACGTCCTGCAGTTTAAAATCACCGGGTTTAGCGCCATATTTAGCAGCTTCGGTAGCATCTGCAGTTTTCCATACGCCCAGGATTTTGTAATCCCAAACAGCGTTTATATCGTGACCAATGAACCAGCCATTGCCGATATCGTCTTTTTCGACATTGGTAGTAACACCATTTGCATCGGTAACCGGGAATGCACCATACAGGTGAACGATTTTGTTGCGATTTAAGAAAAACGTTCCGCTGGCATTCCAGTTAAAGTTTTCGCTTTTGATGATCTTGCCATCAAGTGAAATTTCAAACCCTTTATTGTTAACCTGGCCAATGTTGGTATACGGGTTGGAGTTATTAGCGCCACCCGGCAAAATGTTTAATGAATTGTAGCCCTGAACATCAAGAATACTGCGTTTAACAAGCAGGTCGGTAGTTTTACGGTCGTAAACATCAATAGAGCCGCTAAGCCTGTTGTGCAATATGGTGAAATCAAGACCGATGTTTGGTCCTACGGTGCGTTCCCATTTCAACTGAGCGTTTTGCAGGGTGCTTACATAAATACCGCTGTTATTGGTAACTGTACCAGAGTTGTTTGCCGTTGGATATTTAACGCCACCTAATACAGCCAATGAAATTGAAGGATCGGCAGTAGTAGTTGAAGTACGGTTACCGTTTGCACCGTAGCTGAAACGTAATTTACCGTAATCCAGCCATTTAAAAGCATCGCCTTTCATGAAACTTTCATCGCTGAATACCCAGGCAATTGCTCCCGAAGGATAAACCTCCCGCGGATGTTCCAAACCGAAAGCTGAGAAACCATCGCGGCGTACAGTGGCGGTAACTATGTATCTGCCTAATAAGGTGTAGTTGATCCTTCCCATAATGGCATCTGCATTATAAATGCGGTCATCGCTGCTTTCAACAGGTAAATTACCGGCACCTATGTTGTGGTAACCCAGGATGTCGGTTGGTGTTAACTGTGTATTTGAAGCATTGGTATACCAGGTTTGATATTTTTCTTTGTTAAGCAGGAAGGTTGCATCAAAGCTATGGATGCCAAATGTTTTGTTCCAGCTTAAGATGTTATCGAGGTTATACCTGTACCGGTTTTCCTGTGTACGGATAGCAGTACCGCCCGAAAGTTCGTTAGGGTTAGCTACGGGACGGAAAAAGAAGTTCCGGTACGATTCGATGGCTGGCGCATAATTCACCGTATACTTAATGCCGAAAGGGAGATCCAGACGGGCAAAAAGTACAGAGAACAGGGTGTTTTGAACCGCTACGTTTTGATTGTAGCGGTTACCCAGGAAAGGGTTACGCTGGTTCAAGCCGCTATCGTCAGTATCTATCCGGCGTAAGGAACCATCGGCATTATAAACGTCGCCATACGGGGATGAGTTGATGATCTGGGTCCAGTCGGCTTCGGTAGCATCAATACCCTGGTTGCTGAGCGGCGTGCTGGCGGCGCCTTCGTCGCGGCTTGCAAACTGGGCGTTTACACCAAGGGTTAAAAATTTAGCGGCTTTGCCTTCCAGGTTTACACGGAAACGGCCGTCGGTATACTGGCCGCCCTGTATCAGGTTCTGGTTTTTGGTGTAGTTGCCGGATACGTAGTATTTAACTGTTTCTGAACTTCCGGAGAAACTACCTGTATAATCCTGGCGAAAGCCATTGCGGAAGATCAGTTTTGACCAATCGGTCATCTTTCCGGCCTGGTAGTTGGCAATCTCGTTCGGGAATAAGCCTAAGCGCTGCAGCCAGATAGTAGTTGGATCGCCTTTGGCACCATTAAGAAACTGATCAAGCGTAACGCCATCAGGTAACTGGTTAGGATTGCTGTAATAATAATAAGGGTTTGAAGTATTAGAGCTGCGGGCTCCGTCGGCACGCCAGTTAAGGAAGCCATCGCCCGTATAATATTTTTGATTTTGCAGCAATTGCGCTATGCCAAAATTGGCATTCAGGGTGATCTGCGTACCGCCTTTTTTACCTTTTTTAGTGGTAATAGCTACAACACCACCTGCCGATTGCGCACCGTATACGGCAAGAGCGCTGGGGTCACGCAGTACGTCAACACGGTCGATATCGTTAGGGTTGATATCAGCCAGCTGACCGGGATAAATAACACCATCCAATACTATAACAGGCTGAACGTTGCCCGAAAGAGAGGCTTTACCCCTGATCTGCAGATCGCCCGTACCGCCGCCTTTGGCCGAAGTGTTCAGGCCAACAGAAATACCGGGGATATTACCCCTGATAATATCCGTAGCACTGGCCGGGTGTTCATTTTCCAGTTTCTCGGCCTTAACACTGCTGATGGCACCGGTAACATCTTTAACGGCACGTGTGCCGTAACCTATTACTACAACTTCTTCCAGTTGTTTGTTGGCATCGGCCAGTGTTACATCAATTGTTGTGCGGCCTTTAATTGGCTGCTCCTGTGTGGCAGAGCCCACAAAGCTGAATATAAGTGTTGCGTTGCTATTGGCTGTAATAGAATAGCTGCCTTTTATATCCGTAACCGTTACGGCACCTGTTGACTTGTTTTTTACAGTGGCGCCAGGTATTGGCAGACCCTGGCTGTCTTTAACAATACCTTTCACGGTAACGTCCTGTGCAAAGGACCGTGTTAGTATTGTAATAAGTAAAACAAAAATTAGCGTAATTTTTTTCTTCATAATTAATTGCTGTTTAGTTGGTTAAGCAGCATTGGCTGCCGGAATAGGCTATAGGTAAACCTGGTTTACACCATAGCAATGCAGTTAGGTACTGCTGTGCAATCTTTACTTCATATGGACAATTTGTTGGTTAAGCGTATTACTAATTGGTAATTGGTGGGGGTAAATTTAACGTGGAATAAACCAATAATGCAATAGGTTGATTGTATGTAAGTTATTGATTTTAAGATATTTAAATGGATTTTGATACGTTTTGATAACGAGAAACTCAAACGTTGAAGTGGCGTATTTACAGCGGGTTACACCCGGTTTGCTTTTGCAGCTGATACGCTTTGTGAACAAGAAAAAAAAGTGAAAATAATTTAAAAAATGACAGTTTGAGGGGATCGGGGAGGTGGTTAAAGCCTGTTTTATTATAATGGAAATGGAATTTGGGAGATGGAAAATGGGAGGGTGGCTATCTCCCTGGGGATGGAAATTCCGGCTGGCAGATCAATAGATTCATTGCCGTTGATTTTAGTCAGCAGAATTATTAGTCATGCAAAGAGGTTTTTTATTGTCGCTCGGTTTATTGTCCCTTCAGGGTCTCTCATAGATTTAAGTTTACCCACAAAATTTCCCGGCCTGAATTTCAATACGAGGCGCCTACGGAGCCGAAAAGACATTCCTTTAATGTGTCTCGTCCTAAAAAAAGTTTACATTTTATGAGATAGTCCTGTTATGTATTTACAAGTGTAGTGATGTCCTGTGATACGTTTACAATGTTAGTGTTTTTGCGATAATAGTTCTTCCACAATTTTTGAGGTAGCAAGCTTTTATCATGCACATGTTGGGGCGTTAGCAGACCGATACTGAAGTGTGGCCGGTGTTTGTTATACAACTCGATAGCTCTATCCAGTAATTGTTTTGCTTGTTGCTTATTCTCAGGCCGGTGATGCTTAAGATATTCTTCTTTAAGAATGCCGTTCATTCGTTCAGCAACGGCATTCTCTAATGGGTCACCGTTCTCGGTCATACTGATCTTGATGTATCTGTCCTGTAATAGCTTTACATAGCTTTCTGTGCAATATTGCACTCCCCGGTCCGAGTGATGTATAAGTGCCTCCGGCAATTGTTCAGGCAGGTCTTTTAAAGCCATTTTCAAGGCCTGTATCGTTTCGATCGTTTCTAAGGTATCAGCCAAATGATAGCCAACTACTTTGTGCGAATAAGCGTCCGTTATCAAACTGATGTACAAATGTTCTTCTTTTACTTTCCAGTAGGTGATATCGCTTACCCACAGTTGGTTAGGCCTGACGACCTCCAGGCTGCGTATGATATTCGGCCATCTGTTGAACCGGTGACCCGACCAGGTCGTCACATGCCGCCTGCGGCGTTTCTTTACTAACAGTCCATTAGCTGACAACAGGTCGAACAGTGCATCCCGTCCCATTTTAATGCCATGATCAAGCAAAAAAGGGTGCAGCTTTTCATAAAGCTTCCTGCCACCCATTGCCCGGTGGTCTTGGCGAATGCTGACAACCTCCTGCAATATAAGTGTATCCTCTATTCCAGATGCTTCTTGTTGCCAAAAGTGCTGATAATAGGCCTGACGGGTAATACCAAGTAACCGACATAATCGTACAAGGCTGATCCTTGTATACATGTCTTTCATCTCATGGATCACTTGGTATCCGACTTTTTTCGGATAGGAATATTAAGATCACGTTCAGCAATCTCGATCATACGCTTGTACATTTCACTGCGAAGCTGCTCATCTTCAAGCTGACGTTCGAGTTCTTTGATGCGTTGTTGTTCTTGCGACAAGGCACCTGTAGGCGGATCTTTATGGGGCTTCTTTGCGGGCAAGGATAGTGGTTTTACTGATGACAAATATCTGTCTTTTTCCGGAACTTCTGCATAACCTAACTTCTGCATCCAACGCGTTATGCCACTATGTATCTTGATATCATATTTCCTCAACAACGCCTTTTGACTAACACTGCCAGCCAAATACTCTTTGATAACTGAATGCTTAAATTCAAGTGAATAATGTCCTTTTCCATCAATAATGATCTTTTCCATGTAGTTTATTTTTGTGTAAACTCATTTCAGGACAAGACAATGTGCTATAAACACGTTGCCCCAATGGGGCTGGCAATATTTTATAACAGATTGTCTTGTCCTGAAATGAGTTTACACAAAAATAAACTACATGGAAAAGATCATTATTGATGGAAAAGGACATTATTCACTTGAATTTAAGCATTCAGTTATCAAAGAGTATTTGGCTGGCAGTGTTAGTCAAAAGGCGTTGTTGAGGAAATATGATATCAAGATACATAGTGGCATAACGCGTTGGATGCAGAAGTTAGGTTATGCAGAAGTTTCGGAAAAAGACAGATATTTGTCATCAGTAAAACCACTATCCTTGCCCGCAAAGAAGCCCCATAAAGATCCGCCTACAGGTGCCTTGTCGCAAGAACAACAACGCATCAAAGAACTCGAACGTCAGCTTGAAGATGAGCAGCTTCGCAGTGAAATGTACAAGCGTATGATCGAGATTGCTGAACGTGATCTTAATATTCCTATCCGAAAAAAGTCGGATACCAAGTGATCCATGAGATGAAAGACATGTATACAAGGATCAGCCTTGTACGATTATGTCGGTTACTTGGTATTACCCGTCAGGCCTATTATCAGCACTTTTGGCAACAAGAAGCATCTGGAATAGAGGATACACTTATATTGCAGGAGGTTGTCAGCATTCGCCAAGACCACCGGGCAATGGGTGGCAGGAAGCTTTATGAAAAGCTGCACCCTTTTTTGCTTGATCATGGCATTAAAATGGGACGGGATGCACTGTTCGACCTGTTGTCAGCTAATGGACTGTTAGTAAAGAAACGCCGCAGGCGGCATGTGACGACCTGGTCGGGTCACCGGTTCAACAGATGGCCGAATATCATACGCAGCCTGGAGGTCGTCAGGCCTAACCAACTGTGGGTAAGCGATATCACCTACTGGAAAGTAAAAGAAGAACATTTGTACATCAGTTTGATAACGGACGCTTATTCGCACAAAGTAGTTGGCTATCATTTGGCTGATACCTTAGAAACGATCGAAACGATACAGGCCTTGAAAATGGCTTTAAAAGACCTGCCTGAACAATTGCCGGAGGCACTTATACATCACTCGGACCGGGGAGTGCAATATTGCACAGAAAGCTATGTAAAGCTATTACAGGACAGATACATCAAGATCAGTATGACCGAGAACGGTGACCCATTAGAGAATGCCGTTGCTGAACGAATGAACGGCATTCTTAAAGAAGAATATCTTAAGCATCACCGGCCTGAGAATAAGCAACAAGCAAAACAATTACTGGATAGAGCTATCGAGTTGTATAACAAACACCGGCCACACTTCAGTATCGGTCTGCTAACGCCCCAACATGTGCATGATAAAAGCTTGCTACCTCAAAAATTGTGGAAGAACTATTATCGCAAAAACACTAACATTGTAAACGTATCACAGGACATCACTACACTTGTAAATACATAACAGGACTATCTCATAAAATGTAAACTTTTTTTAGGACGAGACAGATCAGTATGGCTGACCTGCCAAGCGGCCTCAGAGAGGCCACGTGTTTATAGACAAAGTTTAAAGAAATAATGGACTCTAGCGGAGTCTCGTAATCGTAACTTACCTTGTAACCGCTGCTTAGTACTCATTTAGATTTTATCGGTAAACCTAAATCTATGAGAGACCCTGAGGGAACCTCGACGTAAAGCCAAAGTCAGTAGGGAAAAAACAGATCAAATAAATCACATCACCAACACCGTCCAACCTTGTTGATCATTCTTCTTTCGCGATTTTTTCTTTTCCTGCAGCACTTTTTTTATGCGGATGGCATAGGTCCAGCAGGTGCTTTGCCGGATATCGAGCTTTTCGGAAAGCTGGTGCGATGATATGGTACCGTTAGTGCTGTAAATAAGATAAGTAAGGTAAAAAGCCTTATTAATGGGAATACGGCTGTTTTGAAATATGGTATTATGCAAGGCCGATTCTTCATAACTGCATTTGGTACACCTGCGGCTATGCGGCAGCCTTCCGGCACAATACGTTGTATTCGAGCAGCGGGTACAAATAAAACCATCTTTCCATTTTAAAGCCGATAGGAATTTAAAACAGGTTTCCTGGTCTGGATACTTGGCGCTGAATTCTTCATAACCCAGTTCTGTAGATAGAGCACGTGATTCGGTAACCTTTTCAATATTGGTTTTCAGCTGAACATTATCTTTTTCAAGTAAAACATTCATTCGTAATATTTCGCCTGCCTGCTTCTCTAATTGCAGATTGGCCCGCAACAGTTCCTTGTTTTGGTTTTCGATGATCTGGCTTTGTTGCCTTACTTCATTTGATTTTTCAACCAGTTCATGCGTGCGGACTTCAACCTGACGCTCCAGTTCTTCGTTAATCGAATCCTTTAACTGGCTGTTTAGCTGCATTTGCCTTATGGTTTCTTCATGGGCTGCATCTTTTTCTTTTCGAAGGATCCTTACCTGGTCGCCAATGGCAAATGATAACAATACCATCTCAATAATAAAACAAAAGCTGAGGCTATAGTAACTTATAGGGGCTGGTAAAAAATAGGTGTAACCAAGAGCTGTGAGTGCTTTAACAATAAAGCCCACAAACAATATCGAGTAGGCCAGCACAAAGAAGCGGGCCGGCTTGTAGCCGTTTTTATAGATATACACACCGGTAGCAAAAGCCAGCGATAACGGGATCACTTCAACAAACTTATATACAAACAACGAATTGTTGAAAATAAGGCAGTACAGAAAATAGGTAGTGCGCAGCAATAACACATAATTTATTAGCCTGTTAAACTGCGGTGCTTTTGTTTTAACCTGCAATAGCTCTTTGCTGAATATCAGGGCACAAATACTGGTAAAATATAGGGCGGCGCCGTTACCGTAATTATTTAAACCAGGCGCCCCCGGCCATAAATATTGGAACGCAATGCCATCGGCACTCATTTCGTAAAGGCCCACGCTTAAAATGTAAAATACGTAATAGAGGTATTGTTTCTTTTTAACTGCGAGGAACATAAGCAGGTTATGGAAACAAAAAATGAGGATCATGCCATAAAACAAGCCGTAGGTTAAATATTCATTAAGCGCATAATGAATAAAGTAATTAATGGTGCGGTAAACTATGATAACGTTCACCGTATTGTGCGATTTGATCCTGAAATAATAAGTATGATAGCCAGGTTTGGTATCTCCGATCAGAAACTCAAAGTTTTTATGATGAAAAAGCCTGCTGCTGAAATTAAGGTTAGCGCCCGATTCACTTTTGATATAGCCGCCTGTTGTATCAGGCATATAAGCCATTACCTCATCGGTTGTTTGATCAAATAGCTCAATGATACTGTTGTTGTTCACTGGTTCGCTAAAGTACATGCATACGCGGAACCAGTAGGTGGAGTTTTTATGGTGATTGCTGGGGTAGTATGAGCTGTTTTCGGTAAACGAGGAGCTCATTTTCTGTATATCCCGGAAAGTTAGCTTCCCCGTGCTATCCTGCAGGTATTTTACCTCGTTAAGGGTAAACTTATGTTGCTGAACAGTTTTATCAACCCGGAGTATATTTTGAGCACGGGAAGTAAGCCCCCACAGGCAAACATAAAAAACAAATAAATACTTAGTCAATGCAGGTAAATGTTTAATCAAATGTTTTTAATAAGCAGTATAACCTGCAATAATTATGCGATCACTTAAATGCATAATTATTGCATTCCCTTATTTTAAGGGTGATAACTATATACAATAAATGTTTTATTAAGAACCGGTTTATAATATCTCAAATATAATTAATTGTTAATTATTTGTCTTCAATATAGGGTTATTTTCTTTGTATATTTTGATACGCTTTTGCCGTGTTGTTATTCCTGCCGTGCCTAAACAGGATAAAATCTGCGAATGAAAGGCTGTTACATTTTAATATCTTTGGAGATAACCAGTTATTGATTACCCGGCTAATGTTTCAGCGATTAAAGGTTTTTTTGCTTATTTCTTTTTTATGTTATCCTTTTATAACCTCAGCAAAAGGCCCGGGTTTTCCGGTTAGATATTTAGGCATTGAAGATGGCCTTTCAAATAACGCCGTAACCTGTATTACGCAGGATAAATATGGCTTTATGTGGATGGGGACTTATGACGGACTTAACCGTTATGATGGCTACTCCTTTAAGGTTTTTAGGAATATTTGGGGCGATAAAAATTCGCTGGTTAATAATCACATTAAATCCATCAATGCCTGCGGCGGACGAATATATACAGGAACTGAAAAAGGGCTCATGTATTTTGATTATGCCGATTCCCGCTTTCATGCACTTTACTGTTATAATGAAAAGCATCAGCCCGTTAAAATCGGGTTTAACATCAATGAAATAGTCGCCGACCGGTCGGGTAATGTTTTCGCCACCAATGGGACATATGGCTTCCTGAAGTTTGGGAAAACAGATACCATCGGCAAGGAGATCTTGTATGATGCAAAAAAACAACGGTTTAATACCATTGCTGCCCAGATAGATAAGCAGGGCACTATCTGGGTACTGGTAAACGGGGTTGGGCTTGGCAGGTACGATGCCGCAGCTGAAAAGATAAAAATCGTAGCTCCTGAGCTGGCATATGCAGGCTGTATGACCATTGATGGAAAAGGTAAAGTAATTGCAGGCGCAGGTAATGAATTGTTGATGTATGATCCCGTTACCCTGAAAACTACGAGGCTTGATAATGGGCTCAACAAATTGATCAGCAACAATATTTTTAACCTCACCACAACAAAAAACGGCGATATCTGGATCGCAACTAACGGCGGAGGGATCAAAGTGTGGAGCCCGGCGGCCAATACCCTCACCTATATCAATGCGGGCGAAACGCCCAATAGTTTACGCAGCGGTGCCGTTGATGCTGTTTATGAGGATAATGAATCCCGGATCTGGATCGCAACCTTACGGGGTGGTGTAAACATTATTGATCGTAAGCCGGCTTCATTTCATGTATTTGCACATGATGCTTTTAATAAAAATAGCGTTATCAATAATTTTATCTTGTCGTTTTGCGAAGATAAACAGCATAATGTATGGGTTGGCACCGATGGCGGAGGGCTAAATTTCTGGAATACAAGTACCAATACTTTTACAGCCTATGTACATCAAAATATTCCGGGAGCTATCAGCAGCAATTTTGTTGTAAGTATTTTAAACGACTATACCAACAAAATATGGGTGGCAACCTTTAACGGTGGTATTGATGCGTTTAATAATGCAACCGGACGGTTTAAACATTATAGTTGCTATAACCCTGTAGATAAAAAGGAGGAACGGAATTTTTGGAAGCTTTATGAAGATTCACAGCATCGCCTGTGGGCTGGTAGCACCTGGGGAGGTGCTTTGTTCTTGTACAACCGTGGAAAAGATCAGTTTGAACTTTTTGATAACAGCCTGGTAAATATCCACGCGCTTTTTGAAGACCATGCGGGTAATTTGTGGGCGGGAAATTACAGCCGTCTCATCAAAATAGATGTTCAGCATAAAAAACACCAGGTTTATTTTATCGGTCAGGCCATCAGGGCTATTACCGATGATAATAAACACAATTTATGGATTGGTACCGAAGGCGGAGGGTTGCTTCAATATAATACCAACACCCATCAGTATAAAAGATATACCGAATCGGCAGGATTACCAAGCAACACTGTGCTGAATATATTGGTAGATAACAGCGGGAATTTATGGTGCAGTACTTATAACGGCCTTTCTAACTTTAATGTAACAACAAAAAAGATCACCAATTATAATGCATCCGATGGGTTACAAAGCAACCAGTTTAACTATAATGCAGCGCTAAAGCTGGCATCGGGAAAAATGCTTTTCGGTGGGATAAAAGGGTTCAATCTTTTCTCGCCCGATAGCATTGCGCCTTACGCACATCAGCCCCGGCTCATGCTTTCTGATTTTAAAATAAACAACGTATCCATCGAACTCGACAGTGGCTATGCGCAAAAGCTGCCGTTAAATGAATTAAAAAAAGTAACTATCCCGTTTAGCCAGGCCACCCTGAACATCAGTTACACCGCGCTCGAATACTCCTTCCCTGAAAAGATCTCGTATGCCTATTATCTTGAAGGCTGGGACCATGGCTGGAATTATGTAGGTAAACTAAAGTCGGCTTATTTTTCGCGCCTTAACGAGGGTACTTATATCCTTAAAGTCAAAGCCACCAATACAGAAGGGCAATGGACGGCGGCACCCATCACCCTTAAGATAATTGTTCTGCCTCCCTGGTATCGCACCTGGTGGGCTTATTTAATTTATCTGTCGTTAATAGTTGCCATAGGTTACGCGTTTTACAGGTACAGATTAAACCAGGCCCGGCTCAGGTTTAAGGTGAAACTGGCCAACCTGCAGGTGGAGAAAGAAAAAGAGCTTAACGAAAAGAAGCTGACTTTTTTTACCAATGTATCGCACGAGTTCAGGACGCCGCTAACACTTATCATTAACCCGATAAAGGATCTCCTTAATCAAAGCAAAGGCAATACCGAAGAGTTGAGCACGATATACCGCAACGCGCGCCGCCTGCTGGGTTTGGTTGATCATTTATTGCTTTTCAGAAAAACGGAAAGTGAAAATGCATCGCTAAAAGTGAGCAAATTAAACTTTGTGAGCTTATGTAATGAGGTTTATTCGTGCTTTATTCAGCAGGCCAAAATTAAACAGCTCAATTATAGCCTGGAAAGCGGCACCGAAAGCATTGAAGTATACGGCGACCTGGAGAAGATCGAAATAGCCCTGTTTAACCTCATCTCAAACGCTATAAAATTTACTCCCGACCGTGGTACTATTCATATTATTATTGAACAGGACGACCTTCATGTGTATTTTAAAATAAGGGACAGCGGCATAGGTATAAATGCCGAGGCCGGCGACAGGCTGTTTGATAAATTTTACCAGGCGAAGGATAAAAACTATTTCCGCAAAGGTTTTGGTATAGGTTTATACCTGGTTAAGGTTTTTATTGAAAGTCATAAAGGTAATATCAACTACTTCAACAATCCTGATGGCGGTACCACTTTTGTGCTTAAACTGCCAAAGGGTAAAACCCATTTTTCCGGGGATGCTATAGTTGACGATATGGTGCCGGACTACACCTATGTGAATGAGCTTATTGATGGTGATAGCAAAGATGTTATCCCGGAAGAAGGGGAACTGGCTGCATTAGAGTTATTCAGTTCGGCCAGGCATACACTTATGGTGATTGATGATAATGACCAGATCCGTTCATACATCAAAAAGATTTTTACGCCGGGGTATAACGTAATCGAGGCCCAGGACGGTACCACAGGTCTTGAATTGATTAAAAAACATATCCCTGATGTAATTATAAGCGATATTGTAATGGATGGTATCAGCGGGCTTGACCTGTGCCGGATTGTAAAGGAAGACCAGGCCATAAGCCACATCCCCGTTATACTTTTAACCGGCGATACAACGCCGGATATCATGTTAAAAAGTATAGAGGAGGGCGCTATTGATTTTTTACGCAAGCCTTTTGATAAAGAACTCCTTATTGCACGGGTAAAAAGTGTATTGCGCAATAAAACCGAGCTTCAAAACTATTTTTATAAGGAAGTTACCAAGAAAAGCACCGGCCGCAGTATCTCGCAGGAAAACAAGGATTTTCTGAATAATTGTATTTCGGTGATTGAGCATTACTTTGCCGATGACCAATTTGATGTATATGTGTTGGCCAAAGAGATTGGCATTAGCTATGCAACCTTATTTAAACGACTTAAAAACATCACCGGGCAGTCGGTTAATAATTTTATCCGGTTTGTGCGCCTGCGCAAAGCTGCCGAATTATTGATCCAAACCAATTGTAATGTTAATGAAGCCGCGTTCCAGGTTGGCTTTAGTGATGTAAAATATTTTCGCGAACAATTCTTCAAACAATACGGCATCAACCCGTCTGATTTTATCAAAAAACACCGCGCCAGTTTTCAAATTTCGTATCGTATGAACGAGTTTGAGAAAAACTCCTCCAAATAAGCCCTGCCTTGATCAGGGTAGTACGCCATCGCCGGAAAAGCTTCCCGGAAAAAATAAAAGTGAATTTGACACTTATTTTTTGTCGTATTCTGCAAAACCCGATAAAATGGCGTGTTTTTGTACATTTTGACCCCTGTAATTTATAGTTTTACCCCTCTCTCGCAAAGCCAAATTACGCTTATTTCGTTTCAACCGACAGGCAATAATCAGCACCAATGTTTTATTGCCGGCAATTCATAAACTAAAAATTAATACAATGAAAGTTTCAAAAATGCACAGTTGGAGTGTATCCGCTGTGGTGTTAAATCGCCCTGGGTAAGCACTGGACGCAACCCCAAAATTCAAATAAAATAAACCCTATAAACCAATTAAATTATGAAATATAGATTTACTCATTTAAACAGTTTTTCCGTATGGCTTTTGATGATCTTGCTGGTGGGCATAACTCAAATAGCAAACGCGCAAACAAAAATTAATGTAAAAGGCGTTGTAAAAGATGCCACAGGTAGCGCGTTGCCAGGAGCAACGGTAAACATCCAGGGCACAACCCAGTCAACCACAACTGATGTTAACGGCGCTTTTAAAATTGAAGTTGCCGAAGGTTCCACACTAAGGATCTCTTTCGTGAGCATGGTTACTAAAAGCATTGTGGTTACTAAAAATACTATCACATTGAACGTAGTACTTGACGATAGTAACAAGCAGCTTAATGAAGTTGTTGTGGTTGGTTATGGTACGCAAAAACGTTCGGATGTTACGGGTTCGGTTGTATCGGTTCCTAAGGCGCGGTTATCACAACTGCCGGTAACTAACGTATTACAGGCTTTAGAAGGAGCCGTAGCTGGTGTAAATATCACAACATCCTCTTCTGTTCCCGGAGCTCAACCACTGGCCGGTGTGAGAGGCCAAAATTCAATCAATGCAGGTACAGGCCCGTACGTAGTTGTTGACGGTATCCCGCTTAGTAAAAGCGGGGGATCATTAAACGATATCAATCCTAATGACATTGCCTCGATGGAAGTACTTAAAGATGCTTCTGCGGTCGCTATTTACGGTACTAACGGCTCAAATGGTGTAATCTTGATCACCACAAAAAGAGGTAATACAGGCAAACCGGTGATCCGTTATAATGCTTATGCCGGCGTTGAAAATATAGCCCATATGCTTGAGCCCCGTGATCCCGCTTCATATATTCAAAAATATGCCGATTATATGTCGCAAACAGGGCAAACACAAACCAGCCCCGTACCTAATTATACCGAACTACCAAACTATACTGCCGGTAAAACCATTGACTGGATAAAAGAAGTTACCCAAACGGGTGTTATGCAGGACCATAACCTGAGCATCTCCGGCGGTAGCCCTGATACCAAATACTATGTATCAGGTGATTATCTGAAACAAAAAGGTGTATTAAAAGGCTACCAGTATAACAGGGTAAGCATCCGTTCAAATCTTGATATCAATGTAACCAACTTTTTAACGGTGGGCATGTCATCCTATTTCGCCAATAATAATTATGATGGAGGGCGCGCAAACCTGTTAAATGCAACTGCCATGAGCCCATATGGTAACGAATATAATGCCGATGGTACGTACGCTATTTATCCGATGAAGCCTGAGCAGTTATATGTTAACCCATTATTAGGCCTGACTACCGATCAGATAAACCGTAGCGTAAATCTTAATGGTAATGGTTATGCCGAGGTGAAATTTGGCGGCGTTTTAAAAGGACTAAAGTATCGTTTAAACGCGGGTTATACTTACCTGCCAACAAGGCTTGATAGCTATAGCGGGCGTTTGGCAAATACTCCACTCGGTGCAGCCAGCGCTTCCAGCTCTGAAACAAATACGTACACCATCGAAAACTTATTGTATTACAATAGAGACATTGGTAAGCACCATTTTGATTTTACCGGCTTGTACAGCGCTCAGCGTCGCAGATATTTTACCTCAACTGCTGCTGCTACAGGGTTTGTTAATGATGAACTTTCATTCAATAATTTAGGTGCAGGCGCTACCCAAACCGCAACTTCATATTCGGACAGGTATGCCTTAAATTCGCAAATGGGACGTGTAAACTACTCATATGCTGGTAAATATTTGGTTACTGTCACCGCCCGCCGCGACGGTTCGTCTGTATTTGGGGCTAATACAACCAAGTATGGTGTATTTCCGTCAGCAGCTTTAGGCTGGAACATTGACCAGGAAAGCTTTCTTAAAAACTCAAAACTCATTAACGCTTTAAAATTAAGGGGCTCCTATGGTAAAACCGGTAACGAAGCTATCAACGTTTATCAAACCATTACTACCGACGGAACTGTACGGTCTCCATTTAATGGTGTAAGTACCATTGGTGTACAGGCGAGTAATTTAGGTAACAGTAACCTCCACTGGGAAACAACTACAGGGGCTAACATTGGTGTTGATTTTGCTTTGCTGGGAAGCCGTATTAACGGTTCGGTTGATGCATACAGTACTCATACTTCAGGATTATTGTTAAAAAGGAGTCTGCCGCTTATAACAGGTTATTCAAATGTTTGGGACAACATAGGCAAAGTAGCAAATAAAGGCTTAGAAGTTAACCTGAATACACGAAACATCGCCGGTAGAGATTTTCGTTGGGAATCAAATATAGTTTACGCACTAAATCGCAATAAAATTGTAGATCTGTATGGCGATGGTAAAGACGATTTGGGAAATCGCTGGTTCATTGGCAAACCTATAAGCGTAATTTATGATTACAAAATGACCGGCGTTTGGCAAACAGGCGAGGATGCTTCCAAACAGGATCCGGGAGCCAAGCCTGGCGACCTAAAATTTGCCGACATTAATGGCGATGGCAAAATTACTGCCGATGGTGACCGCGTAATACAAGGCCAGACCGCACCAAAATGGACTGGTGGCATAACCAATACATTCCACTATAAACAGTTTAACCTGAGTATATTTATCCAGACAGCGCAGGGAATGATGCGCAACAACACCGATTTAAATTATGCTGATGAATCGGGCAGAAGGAATACTCCTGCCGAAATAGGCTATTGGACACCAACTAACAACAATAATTCATTTCAATCTTTGGCATATACCAATACGCGTGGTTATGGTTATCCGCGAGATGCGAGCTATACCCGCATCAAGGACGTAACACTAAGTTACGTGGTAGGGCAGAACATACTTGATAAGCTGCATTTGAATGGCCTAACATTTTATGCGAGCGGCCGTAACCTGCACACCTTTACCAAATGGATAGGCTGGGACCCTGAGCAAACTTCTTATACCAGGGGTACCTCAAATTCGGGGCTTAATCAATCAGCATTTGCATCCGATTGGACCAATAACTATCCTGTAACGCGCACTTTTGTTTTCGGCGCTAATATTTCATTAAAATAAACTGATAAAACATAAACACATGAAAAAGTATTCGATCATATTGGTTTCAATATCAGTGCTTATTACCGCATTTGCATCCTGCAAAAAATCATACCTTGATGAAAAACCATACTCATCATACACTCCGTTAACACTTACCGATTCATTAGGTTTTGAAGCTGCCGCAGTTGGACTCTACAATTACGAAAGCACCATTTTAACATATTCAAGTGCCCAGGGTTGGCCAAGTGTTTGGCAGGTAGGCACTGACGTGGCTAATGCTACAGCCAACCAGCAGGGTATTGAAGTCCCTTATTATAACTATGCCCAGCTTACCTCAACAGATGGCGCCGCCAGTTATATTTGGGGCAAATACTATGCGCTAATCAACAATGCCAACGCTATAATTGATAATGCCGAAAATCCGTCGACAACAAAAATAGGAGCAGTTGGTAAAAAACAGGTAGAAGCTGAGGCTAAGTTTTTCAGGGCGTATGCGTATAATAATTTGGCAACCCTGTTTGGCAAAGTGCCACTGATCACAACTCCGCTTACTACACCAAAAACAAATTTTGTACGCGCGTCCCTTGATGATGTAAATAGCCTGATCATTAGCGATCTTACATATGCCAGTGCCAATCTGTCTGACTTAAATGGTCCTGGTAATGTTAAACTTAATGTTCAGGGTAAACCAATTGGTCGCGCTAATAAATATATGGCCATGCAGCTTTTGGCCGAGGTTTACCTGCGTACCGGTAAAAATGATTTGGCCGAGCAACAAGCACAGGCCGTTATTAGCAGTGGTAAATTTAGCCTGATCAAAGCCCGTTATGGTGTAAGGGCAAGCGGTGCAGGTGATTATTATTCGGATATGTTTGTGTATGGTAACGAAAGACGCGCGCAGGGCAATTCTGAAGCTATTTGGGTACTGGAACAGGAAAATCCAAGCTCTGTAGTTGGTGGCAATACAGATAATGCCCAGCAACGCAGGGTTTGGGGAGCTGCTTACTACAATATAGCAGGTTTGTTGCCATGTGATACATTAGGAGGACGCAGTATAGGAAGGTTAAGATTAAGTAACTGGGTACTATATGGCCTTTATCCTAACGGGGATATGCGTAACTCGCAATACAGTATTAAAAGGCGTTACTATTATAACGATCCAACAAATGCCAAATATGGGCAAGTAGTGCCATTTACCGGTCCGGATACTTTATATAAAATCTGCCCGAGCACAACCAAATGGGGTGCATTTGACCCTAATGATACGTTTGGCTATGCCATGATCAAGGATTTTATCATGATGCGTTTAGGTGAAACCTACCTGCTGCTTGCCGAAGCACAGTTTAAACAAGGCAAAACCGCCGATGCTGCTGCATCGATCAATGTATTAAGGACAAGGGCCAACGCACCGCAGGTAACTGCTGATCAAATGACACTTAATTTTGTGTTAGATGAACGCGCAAGAGAACTTATCGGTGAGGAAAACCGACGCCAAACCCTGATGCGTACCGGAACATTGGTTGAACGTTCGTTACGCCTGAATTCGGGCGATGTACAGCACCCTACAACCGGGCTCGCAGCTAAGAATTTATTGCTGCCAATCCCGCTGTCTGAAATTCAGCTGAATAAAGATGCGGTGCTGGAGCAAAACCCGGGTTATTAATTAAAACACAAATAAAAAGTAAGGGCAATATTGATTGCCCTTACTTTTACTTTTTATGAAGCTATACCGTTTAAAATACCAACTTTTACTATGTATCCTGTTTTGCGGTGCTGCGCCTGCAATGGCGCAAAGCACTAAGGTAACTACCAATACCATAGGCCTGGGATGGGCAAATAACTCGGTTAATACGGTTATATTCCGCAAAAACTCGCTCGTTACCTTTAAGGGCGAACAATATGCCGCCTATTATAACAACCACCAGGTATTGATGTTGGCTAAAAGAAAAAGCAGCTCGGCCAACTGGCAGGTTGCCACAACACAATATAAGGCTGACGCAGCCGATGCCCATAAGGATATCAGTATTATGGTTGATGGTGCCGGCTATTTGCATGTTGCCTGGGGCCACCATAACCAGGCTTTAAATTATGCTAAAAGCATTAAGCCCGGCAGCCTTATTTTATCAGATCCGCAAAGTATGACGGGAGTTGGCGAAAACAGGGTCAGCTATCCCGAATTTTATCGTTTACGGGGCGGCGACCTGTTATTTGTTTACCGCGATGGTGGTTCGGGCAATGGTAATCTGGTGATGAACCGATATAGCATAACCTCACAAAAATGGGTTAATGTACAGCAAAACCTTATCGATGGCGAGGGCAAACGCAATGCCTACTGGCAAATGTGCATTGATAAAAAAGGAATTATCCATATTTCATGGGTATGGCGTGAAAGCCCGGATGTGGCAAGTAATCATGATATGTGCTACGCCCGTTCAAATGACGGGGGGGGAAGCTGGGAAAAATCAACCGGCGAAAAATATGCACTTCCAATTAATGCTGCCAATGCAGAGTATGCTTGTAAAATACCACAGCGCAGTGAGCTCATCAATCAAACATCCATGTTTGCCGATGATAAGGGCAATCCTTTTATTGCTACCTATTGGCGCGATAGCAGTTCAGCAATACCGCAGTATCATATTGTTTTTAAAATCGGTGATAACTGGCATTTGGCCAATCTTGGTTTCAGGAAAACGGCTTTCACCCTCGGTGGAACGGGTACAAAACGTATCCCGATATCACGTCCGCAAATAATAGCCTGGAACAATAATGGAAAACAATCAGCAGCGATTGTTTTCAGGGATACCGAGCGCGGCGATAAAGTTTCTGTGGCTATAAATAACGATCTGAAAACAGCGAACTGGCGGGTTAATGATTTGACAACCATATCTGTAGGCGAATGGGAACCAACCTATGATACCGAATTATGGAAGGATAAAAAGATTCTTAACCTGTTTGTACAGCAGGTAACACAGGTTGATGGTGAGGGTAAGGCCAACATGGCGCCCACCAAAGTACAGGTATTGGAATGGAAACCCTGAAATTGGAAGTCTTAAACCCTAAGTCTCAAGTTGAAAGTCTTAAGAAAAGTATTTAGAAAAAATGACTGAAGACTTGGAACTTTCGACATAATACTTTCAGCTTGGAACTTAAATCAAAGCGTAATAAACAAATAAATAGTCCGGATGAAAAAGCTCATAGTTTATTTTATACTAATAGCGATGCCCTTTGGTGTGTCTGCCCAAAGCAAAAAAAATACAGCAAAGTTATCTGACAGGAAATTGTGGTTAAACTACATGGATAAAGTAGCACGACCGGTGATCAGTAACCTTGCAGCCGATCAGCTTAAAAAAAAAATGCCCATGCTGGTATCCGACAGGATCGACAATAAGGAAAGCCGGATCAAAGTGGGTTACCTCGAAGCTTTTGGACGTACGTTGTGCGGCATAGCGCCATGGTTACAATTAGAGGGCGGTGATCCTGCCGAAGTAAAGCTTCGTGAGCAATACAGGGCCTGGGCTTTGAAAGCTATTGCAAACGCGGTTAATCCGCAGGCTAAAGACTATCTGCAATGGAGCGGTGGTCAGCCATTGGTTGATGCGTCATTTGTGGCTTTTGCATTGGTAAGGAGCCCCTGGCTATGGGAACATCTTGATGAAACTATTAAAAAACAGGTGGTTGAAGTAATGAAGACTACCCGCGCAACCGTGCCGGTTTACTCAAACTGGATCCTGTTTTCGGGAATGATAGAAGCGTTTTTTTGCAAGTACGACTTGGGTTACGACCCGGTAAGGGTTGAATTTGGCATCCGCGAATTTACCGAGCATTGGTACGTTGGTGACGGCTTATATTCGGATGGGATGAGCTTTCATCTTGATTATTATAACAGCATCGTGATCCACCCCAACCTGAGCACCATATTGGAAGAGGTTAATGCTAAAAAGAAAACTTACGCGCGTGAGCAGCAGCGCGAACTGGCCGTTGGTCAGCGTTATGCCGAGGTGCTCGAACGACTCATTAATGCCGATGGAAGTTACCCGGTTATAGGGCGGTCAATAGTTTACCGCGGCGGTGCATTTCATCACCTGGCTAATATGGCCTACAAAAAACAACTGCCTGCAAGTTTGAAACCTGCACAGGTAAGATGTGCGCTAACCGCCATGATCAAAAAAACGCTTGGTGCACCTCAAACCTTTACTGCTGATGGCTGGCTTAATATGGGTTTATATGGCAAGCAGCCCGGCCTGGCCGATTTTTACATAACAACCGGCAGCCTGTATTTCTGCGCCACAGTTTTTGTGCCGTTAGGCTTGCCCGAAACTGATCCGTTTTGGGCCGATGCAGATGAACCATGGACTGCCGTTAAAATCTGGAGCGGCCAGGATGCACCGGCCGATCATGCACTTGATATCAGAAAATAATACAAACATCTTATATGAAATATTATCGCTTTTTATTGCCGGCCTTTTTGCTGTTAAGCGTCATTGGACGCGCGCAAACTAAATTAACCAGTTTTAACCCCGGCGCTATTTGGCCCGATGACAAAGGGATACACATTAATGCCCATGGTGGAGGCATTTTGTATAATAATGGGGTTTATTATTGGTTTGGCGAACATAAAATTGCCGGCGATGCCGGCAACAGGGCAATGGTTGGGGTTCATTGCTATTCGTCAAAAGATTTGTATAACTGGAAGGATGAGGGGATCTCGCTGAGTGTTTCACCCGATACCGCAAATGATATAGCAAAAGGCTGCATTTTAGAAAGGCCCAAAGTTGTCTATAACAAAAAGACCAAAAAATATGTAATGTGGTTTCACCTGGAGCTATTAGGCAAAGGCTACAGCGCTGCCCGTGCTGGAGTTGCCGTAAGTGATAAGGTGACCGGCCCGTATAAATTCGTTAAAAGCTATCGTCCAAATCCGGGGCAGATGCCGTTTTACCCGGCACTTACTCCCGGGGGAGATAAAATAAACTGCATTAATCCGGCCCATGAAACCGATAAGTTTTTTTGCCGCGACCTGCCAGGCGGCCAGATGGCCCGCGACATGACCGTTTTTGTTGATGACGACGGCAAAGCTTACCATGTTTTTTCATCCGAAGAGAATTATACACTTGATTTGGCAGAACTTACACCCGATTATACCGGTCACACCGGCAAGTTTATTCGCATATACATCGGCCATCAAACCGAAGCACCTGCCTTATTTAAACGCAACGGAGTTTATTACCTGATAGGTTCGGGTTGTACCGGCTGGGCGCCCAATGCTGCCCGTTGGTTCAGTGCAAAATCCATCTGGGGGCCGTGGACTTATCACGGTAATCCATGCCAGGGGCCGGATAGCCAAATCACTTATGGCGGTCAAAGTACCCATGTATTGCCTGTGGCCGGTAAAAAAGATGCGTTCATCTTTATAGCCGATAAATGGACACCTAAAGATGCTATTGATGGCCGTTACCTGTGGCTGCCTATCAGCTTTAAGGGCGATGACATCGAAATAAACTGGGTAGATAACTGGAACCTTGATGTTTTTAAGAAATAACATGAGAAATTTCATAAGCTTATGCTGCCTGCTGTTCATTGCAGGTACAGTTGCTGCACAGGATAGCCTCATTACCAATATCCAAAGCCGTAAATCGCTTGATCTGAATGGCAAATGGCAGTACATTGTTGACCCCTACGAAACCGGGTTTTATGATTACCGCTACAAGGAGCTTAACGAAAAAAATGGTGATGCTTACTGGAATAGCGGCATCCCGGCTAACAAAACTGAGAAGAAGGAGCACGGTTACATTGATAAATATAGTATTGACGTACCCGGCGACTGGAACCATCAAAAGCCCGAGTTTACTTACTACGAGGGTACTATCTGGTACAAAAAATCATTTGACTATGTAAAATATGCCGATAACAGCAGGCAGTACATCTATTTTGGAGCTGTAAATTATCGTGCTGATGTGTATTTGAACGGCAAAAAGCTTGGAATGCACAAAGGTGGTTTTACACCCTTTAACTTCGAGGTTTCGGCGGGGCTGCTTAAGGATAAAGATAATTTGCTGGTTGTTAAGGTTGATAATAAACGCTACGCCGATGAAGTACCCACTCTTAATACCGACTGGTGGAACTACGGCGGTATTACCCGCGATGTAAAACTGGTTGAAGTGCCGGCCACCTATATCCGTGATTTTTTGATCCAGCTTAAAACGCCTGTTAATGGTACAGCTCCCGCTAAGCAACCGGAGGTAAGCGGATGGGTTAAACTGAGTGATACTCCGCCAACCGGTCAAAATATCACTGTACAAATACCCGAGCTTAAGTTTAGTAAGCAATTTGCTACCACAGGAGCACTCACACAGGTGAGCTTTAAATTGCCAAAGGTGCAGCTATGGTCGCCAGAAACGCCTAAGCTGTATAAAGTTATCATAAGTTCCGGTGCCGATAAAACAGAAGATAGGATAGGGTTCCGCACCATTGAGGCCCACGGTCCGCAGTTATTGTTAAATGGCAAGCCTGTATTTTTACGGGGGATCTGTATCCACGGCGAAATACCACAGGATGTACGGAGAGCATACAGCCAGCAGGATGCCGAACAATTGCTAAATCAGGCGCATAAGCTTGGCTGCAATATGGTAAGGCTGGCGCATTATCCTCATGATGAAAAAATGACCCGCCTGGCCGATTCGCTGGGTATTATGGTTTGGTCGGAGATCCCGGTTTACTGGACGATTGATTTTGGCAATGCCGCGGTGCTTGAAAAGGCAAAGGTTCAGCTCAATGAAATGATCACCCGCGATCATAACCGCGCCAGTATAATTATCTGGTCGGTAGGCAACGAAACACCAGTAAGCCCAACCCGCACCAATTTCATGCATAGCCTTATTATTAAAGCCAAACAATTGGATAATACCCGCCTGGTATCGGCTGCGCTTGAGGTAAACTACAGTTCGGGTAAAGATTTGAATGTGGTGGATGACCCGCTGGGCGAGTTTGTTGACCTTGTTGCTTTTAACGAATACCTTGGCTGGTATGGCGGCCTGCCCGATAAATGCCGCACCACAAACTGGAGCACACCTTATAACAAACCGTTGTTTATCAGTGAAACAGGGGCCGAAGCTAAAACCGGCTTTCATGCCGACTCATTGACCCGATTCAGTGAAGAATACCAGGAATGGTACTTTAAAGAGCAGGTAGCCATGTTTAAGCGGATGCCTGCAAATTTTGTGGGGCTGTCGCCATGGGTAATGGCCGATTTCCGGTCGCCAAAACGCAATAACCCCCTTTACCAGGAAGGCTGGAACCGCAAGGGCCTTTATGATGACAAAGGCAACAAAAAGAAAGCATTTTATATTCTTCAAAACTATTACAAACAAAAAAGCGCGGAAGCGTTGAACCGATAGCCACCACAATGAAAAAAACTATTATATCCTTTTTAACATTTTTAAGTCTGGGCATAACCGGCTTCAGCCAGGCACCCAAACATACCTTTGCATTAGGCGATGCGGCTTTCCTGCTTGACGGGAAACCTTTCCAGATGATTTCGGGGGAGATGCATTATCCCCGCGTACCGCGTGAGGCCTGGCGAGCCCGCATGAAAATGGCTAAGGCCATGGGCTTAAATACCATAGGTACTTATGTGTTCTGGAACCTGCACGAGCCGCAAAAAGGCAAGTTTGATTTTACCGGTAACAATGATGTGGCGGAGTTTGTACGTATAGCCCAGCAGGAAGGCCTGTGGGTAATCCTTCGCCCAAGCCCGTACGTATGTGCAGAGTGGGAATTTGGAGGATATCCTTACTGGCTGCAGAACGAAAAAGGCCTTGAGGTACGCAGTAAAGAGGCTCAATATCTTAAGGAGTATCAAAGCTATATTAAAGAGGTTGGCAAGCAATTGGCCCCGCTGCAGATAAATCATGGCGGTAATATCCTGATGGTACAAATCGAAAATGAATATGGTTCGTACGGCAGCGATAAAGAATACCTGGGCATTAATCAGAAGTTTTTTAAAGAAGCCGGTTTTGACGGATTGCTATATACCTGCGATCCGGCACCCGACCTGGTGAACGGTCATTTGCCCGGATTGCTGCCCGCCGTTAATGGCCTTGATAATCCTGCAAAAGTAAAGAAGATCATCAATGAGAATCATGACGGCAAAGGCCCGTATTATATTGCCGAATGGTACCCGGCCTGGTTCGACTGGTGGGGAACTGCTCATCACACCATCCCGGCCGAACGTTATGCAGGCAGGCTTGATTCTGTACTGGCAGCTGGCATCTCTATCAATATGTACATGTTTCACGGCGGCACAACCCGTGCGTTTATGAATGGCGCTAATTTTAAAGATACCTCGCCTTATGAGCCGCAGACAAGCAGTTATGATTATGATGCGCCGTTAGATGAGGCGGGTAACGCTACACCGAAATTTATGCAGTTCAGGCAGGTGATTCAGAAGCATTTACCTGCCGGTATGCGATTGCCCGATGTGCCGGCAGCTAAACCGGTAATTACTATACCAGCTGTTAAACTAACACAATCGGTAAGTTTATTAAATACTTTACCGGCAGCTAAAGAAAATATTACGCCGCTTACATTTGAAGACTTGCACCAGGATTATGGTTTTGTACTATACCGCACCATTTTAAACGGAAGCAAAAGCGGACAGCTTAAGCTTAAAGAACTTAGGGATTATGCAGTGATCATGATCAACGGTAAAGAAGCAGGCACGCTTGATCGCAGGCTTAACCAGGATAGCCTTTACTTAAAACTCCCGGCAGGTAAAGTAACGCTTGATATTTTGGTAGAAAACCTGGGCAGGATCAATTTTGGTAAGTATCTTTTGCAAAACAAAAAAGGGATCACCCAACAAGTGCTTTTAAATGGCAGGGAATTGCAACACTGGAAAATGTATTCGCTGCCGTTTCATGATTTAAACGCTGTTAAATTCTCCGGGGCGAAACAAAATGAACAATCGCCGATGATAAGGAAAGGCGGCTTTAAGCTGGATAAATTGGGCGATACCTATCTTGATATGAGCAACTGGGGTAAGGGTGTGGTATGGGTAAACGGCCATAACCTTGGCAGGTACTGGGGCATTGGCCCGCAGCAAACTTTATACCTGCCGGTTGAGTGGTTAAAGAAAGGGTATAATGATGTTGAGGTGCTTGAATTGTTAAAACCGCAGCAAGATCAGTTATCTGGAATTGATAAACCTATATTGGATGTGGCAAAACCATAAATAAAAGCTAAAAGCAGAATGCACAAAGCTAAAGCTTTTGATTGCTGTAGCTAAAGTAATTAACAGACTTTTAATAAATATCATTGATAATGGCAAGAGTAGGATTTAAAATGAAACTTCACGAAGGCCGGGCCGCCGAATACAGGGCGCGGCATAATGTCATCTGGCCCGAGTTAAGCAGTTTGCTTAAGGATGTTGGGATCAGTAATTATTCCATCTTTTTAGATGAGGATACGCACTGGCTTTTTGGTGTGATGGATGTTGAAGATCAGGAAGCCCTTGATCATTTGCCCGATAGTCCTATTATGAAAAAATGGTGGGCATACATGGCCGATATTATGGATACAAATGCCGATCATTCGCCGGTAAGTATATCTTTGAAAGAAGTGTTTTTCCTGGCATAGCGTAACAATGTTGCTTCCGGAATAGCTGTCATACAGCTATTCAAAAACAAAAAAGCGTCATTAACGTCTCATCAGAGTCTCTCATAGAGGACTCTAATGTATGCGCCATGCAGATTCGCTGTTCTGTTTAGTACGCGGTGAACCTCAGGGTCCTCTACGAGAGGCCCTGAGGAGACACAAGCTGTCCGAGAACAAAAAGAGGCGTCATTGCGAAGAACGAAGCAAGCCCCGGCTGGCAGATCCACTCTGTATAGATTGGGATTGCTTCGTTCTTCGCAATGACGCTTTTATATTATATTAAAAGCCATTTCTGTTGTTTTGCCTTCTCTTAACATTATCCTAACATGAAAATAGTATATCGCTTTGAGAGGTTATTGCGCTGAAGATGCAGATTTTTTGCATGCGCTGATTTTGTAAAATACTGCTGTGCAAGCGGAATTTCAGCCTGAATTATTACATTGGTCTCGTAAATTATTTATGGAACTTGAAAACTTATCCAAGTGTACGAATTGTGGCGCCCCGTTGGTGCAGGATGCAGCAAAGAAATTAAAATGTCCCTACTGCGGCAGTGATTATCTTACACCGTCCGCGGAACAGGAAATAACAGCCCCTACCAGGAGGCAGGACATTTCGGTAAGCCAGGCCGAACCTCAAAACAATAACGGTGGTTATTTCGTTGCCCTGCTGGTAGTGGTCATGGTGATCATAGGAGGCGCGCTTATAGCCAATAATAATGCTCCGGGGGATGTGAAGTATGCTGATTCTTTAGTAACGGATACGACCAGGAATGATACCACCGTTGCCGAAAGTTCGAAGAAAGAGGAAAACCCCTATAAACCTATCCTGGATGCATTGAGTGGCATCCAAATCGACTCCCAGACATTTAAAAAACTTTACCGGAAGGCATACAGGAAAGCGGATAAGTTTACAGGCAATATAGAAATAGCTGATCAAAGTTCGCCACGGTACGTCAATATCAATGGTTTTTATATTTATATTATGAACGATAGCTCAGGCCCGATGCTTCGCTTTGCTACGCAGTATGTCTCCAATGATTGGTTATTTATCAATGAAATGATCATCAACGCAGACGGGGAGAACTCCACGTTGACCCCGGAATTTAAAAGGGACAGCGGGGATGGTTCGATCTGGGAATGGTGCGATATGAGCGTTCCGGATGAGAATATTCCGATGTTGGTTAAAATTGCCGGCGCGAAAAAGGTAAGCCTGAGATATTCGGGCGATAAGTATTACCAGGTGGTAAAGGTTACCGCTAAACAGCAGGCGGCTATAAAAAGAGAATTGCAGCTTTATAAAGGCCTGTTGCTTGGGTATAAAGGACATTGAATACAAATGGGCGCGCTAAACTAAAAATGAACTGGAACCGGGTGTATGACAAAATTGAACGGGACTGCCTTACAAGTTCAGTTACTTTTGCTTTCGATCCATTGCTGGAATTCTGCCGGTCCGCCTTCTTTTCCTCAACCAAAACATTTGAACCTGTCTTTGTATCGAAAGTTGTAAGGGTTGTGGTTCTTGGGGTCGTGGGTTCGAGCCCCATTGCTTACCCCAAAGCCTCTTAGAAGCTGTTTAAAAACGGTTAAGTAAAACTGCTATATCCCGTTCCTCACAATGATGCTTTATATTATATTAAAAGCCATTTCTGTTGTTTTGTCTTCTCTTAACATTATCCTAACATCGCAGTCTTACATTTGAGGCAAAACAACTCTTTGGCATGTATCCTGCACTTACTGATGAAGCGTTGATGGGGCTTTTACAGCAAAGCGATCCCGTTGCCCTTGAAACACTTTTTAATCGTTATTACAAAACTTTATGCCAGCTGTGCGCGGTGTACACTAAAGATTATACCATTGCCGAAGAGATTATCGCAAATCTTTTTATTAAACTTTGGGATAACCGCGATACAGCCATCCTCAATATAAAGAGCTACCTGTTTGTGGCTGCAAAAAACCTCGCCTTAAATTATATTCAGAAAAAGAAAGATCCTGTACATTCTATCGAAGACATCGACCTACAGGGTTATGTGTTGAAAGATAGGGATAACCCTTTTAAAATTCTTTCGGGCCGCGAATCGTACAATAAAATACTCAGCCTGATTGATACCTTGCCTGCCAGCCAAAGGCAGGTGCTGCTCATGAGCCGGATAGATAACCTTGATAAAAATGAGATAGCTAAAGTTTTGGGTATTTCTGTACGTACCGTTGAAACCACACTTTATCAATCTATCAAAAAGCTTCGTCAGCTGCTAAAAGGCCAGCACAATTTTACTTCTGAGAGTTAATGTGAGTTCTGATTTAAAAATGTCATTTCGACGAACAGGAGGGATTGTGCTGTCGGAGTGAGGAGAAATCTTCTACACCGGGCTATGAACTCTGCAAAATTGTCGTTTCTGACGTAGAAGATTTCTCTTTCGCCCCGGGTACCCGGCCCCCGCTGCTCAATCGAAATGACAATTTTTATTAATTGGGCTTAATTTTCCTTAATCGAACTTGTATGGTGATTAATGATTTCTTAATGTAAACTTAACTTTTTTCGATACGTACCGGCTACGTAAAATCAGTCTTTATTGCAGAGACAGATTTAATGGAAGATAATAGTTACCGCTTAATAGTTGAATATTTTGAGAAAACCATCAGTGATGATGGCTTAACGCAGTTACAGGAATGGATTGAGGAAAACCCGGAAAACCTTGCCCAGTTCAGTGAAACCATCCAGATCCTGGAAGCATCCAAAACCTATTTTAAACAGCCCGAACATACTGAAAACAGCTGGGCGAGGATCAATGCTCATATAACCCAATCTCAAATATCTGTAAAAGAACGCGGTCCTAAATTTAACTGGATAGCTTATGCTGTCGCTTGTGTGCTTATTTGTACTTCGGGCTGGTTTGGTTACTTCTATTTTAAACAATCGCCGGCCTCGGTTTATGAAGAGATCAGTAATGCCGATGGTAAGCATTCTAAAATACAACTGCCCGATAGCTCTGTAGTTTATTTGGGCGGTGGGAGTAAACTTAAGTATGCAAAGAATTTTGATGGCGAAAAGCGCGACGTAATGCTTGACGGTGAAGCTTTTTTTGATGTGGTTCATAAAGCTAAACCTTTCGTGGTAAAAAGCGGCGACATTACCACAGTAGTACTGGGCACTTCATTTAATATTAAAGCTTACCTGGCCGAGCATAAGGTAGCTGTAACCGTGCAAAGCGGCAAGGTTGGGGTAATGGCCAATGGGCAGGGAAAGCCCCAAATGGTCAAATACCTGGTGAAGAACGAGGAGATTAGCATCAATACCCAAAACGGCATTTATACTTTTAATAATATCGATGCATCGGCAGTAAGCTCGTGGATCAATAATGAATTTGTTTTCTACAATACAACTTATAATGAAATAGCAGCTTCGCTTCAGCATCATTACGGTGTTAAGATCAGGTTCACAGAGCAGGACCTTGGTAATGTAAAGCTCACGGCTAAATTAAAGGGAATGACATTGACAGATGCCATGGAAACCCTTAGCGCGTTATCCGGGTTAGGCTACACGCAAAAAGGCGATCAGCTATTTATTTCAAACAATAATCAAAAAGGAGGGAGCATCATGAAATAGTATTTACCCGGCTATTGGTAAAAGCCTGGACGTTGCTGGTAACAACCCCAGGCTTCAGATTTTGACAATTTAAACTCACGGTTAGACAAGTATAAATTAAAGTAAATATATGAAAAAGTTATGGTTATTAACCATGCTGTTCTTTTTACAATTGCCTTTTGGCGGCATAAACGCTAAGGCTCAAACAGTAATA
Source organism: Mucilaginibacter sp. cycad4 (assembly GCF_034263275.1). NCBI lineage: Bacteria > Pseudomonadati > Bacteroidota > Sphingobacteriia > Sphingobacteriales > Sphingobacteriaceae > Mucilaginibacter > Mucilaginibacter sp. cycad4. Next base: position 864,870 of record NZ_CP139559.1, read on the forward strand.
AACAAAAGGATCACTTTTGGTGCCGATGGTACCATGCTAAAGGATGCCTTTCAGCAAATTGAAAAATTAAGCGATATCTCTATAAGCTATAATAATAGCCTGCTTGATGATAAACGCAAAGTAAACATAGCAAAAGCCGATCGCTCTTTAGGCGAAACACTTGATCTGCTTTTAAAAGGAACTACCTGCACCTACAGAGCTGCAGGCGAACGTAATATCCTCATCATTGCAAAAACACAGGATAGGGGTAGCATTAAAGGGAAAGTGGTTGATGAACAAGGTCAGCCGCTTCCCGGTGCTACTATTAAAATACCCGGAGCTGGCGCCACCACTATTAGTGGAGCTGATGGTTCATACACTTTAAATATTGTACCTGGTACTTATACGGTTGAGGTGAGCTTTATTGCATACGAAGCCAAAAGGATCCAAAACGTAAGTGTTAGCTCAAACGCAAATACCGTTTTAAATATCACACTTAACCCTGCTGATAATAAACTTAACGAGGTGGTAGTAACAGCCCTCGGTATAAAAAGGGAAGATAAAAGTTTGGGTTATTCGGCACCTGTAATTAAAGGTGATCAGCTGACCGGCGCTCTTTCGGGTAACTGGACAGATGCATTATCTGGCAAGGTAGCTGGTTTAAATTTGATCCGCTCAAACAGCGGTCCGGCGGGATCAAACAAAATTATCCTTCGTGGTGAAAATAACCTTACAGGCGATAACGAAGTATTAATAGTAGTTGATGGTGTAGTGATCAATAATGGCAGCGGCAGGCGTACAAGCAACTCCGGCGAATCTGCCTACGGTACCAGCAGCGACAATATGCCGGCCGATTATGGCAGCAACCTGAATGATATCAACCCCGGGGATATTGAAACGGTAACCGTGTTGAAGGGACCGGGTGCTGCTGCTCTTTACGGCCAACGTGGTGCCAATGGTGCTATTATCATTACTACTAAATCAGGAAAAAAACATAGCGGTTTGGGGATCACTTTTAACTCAAATGCCAGCCTTGAAAGTGTAAACCGCTGGCCCGATCTGCAATATGAATACGGACAAGGTACAGCCGGTTCGCGTTATTACTCTTTTGGCGCAGGGCCTGATGGGGCAAGCACCAGCTCAACAAGTTCGGCTTACGGCCCTAAATTTGATGGTCAGCTTTTTTACCAGCTTGATCCGGTTACCCAGAAGCAAAGTACAACACGCACACCGTGGGTGCCATACAAAAATCAGATCCGTGATTTTTTTGATGTAGGGCAAACTTTTACCAATTCGGTAAGCGTTGACGGCGGCAGTGATAAAACAACGGCCCGTTTCTCGGCAACCAATGTTACCAATCATTGGATAACGCCAAATACCGGCTATACCCGTAACAGCATTGCCCTGTCGGTTAACTCCAAAATCAACGATAAGTTAACTATCAATGCTAAAGTAAATTATAACAACAGAAATAGCGATAACTTACCTGGCGCAGGTTACGGTAACCAGTCGCTGATGTATTGGTTTATTTTTTGGCAGCCAAATGCCGATTTGAATTGGTTGAAAAACTACTGGAAAAACGGGCAGGATGGTAAAGCTATATTTTATCCTTTCAGCTCATTTCCTGAAAACCCTTATGCGGTATCAAATGAGTTTATCAACAAATCAAACCGTAATTCGGTTACCGGAAACGTTGAAGCGCTTTACAGCATTACTAAAGAGTTGAGTTTACAGGTCCGCGCTACCTTAGATATGGGTTACGAACAACGTGCACAGCAACGGCCGTTTGATGCTGGTACCAAATACCCTAAAGGTTCATACCGTACCCAAAATATTTATTCGGAAGAGCAAGGCGGCGACTTCCTGTTGAAATACAACAAGAAAATAACGCACGACATCAACATTACCGCTACTGCCGGCGGCAGTATGCTGCGCAATAACTATAACCGCGATGAGGTACGTGCCGACTCACTGGTATACCCCGGCGTATATTCAATGGCTAATAATGCCGGCCCGCTGGTTACACTGCCATATAAATCAAGGTATGCCATCAACAGCATTTACGGTTTGGTGTCAACATCGTTCAAAGATTACCTTTATCTTGATTTAACTGCCCGTAAAGACTGGATCAGCACCCTTGCTACCGATATCCGTACCGACCAGGTAGGTTTCAATTATCCATCGGCAAGCGTGAGCTTTTTGCCATCAGAGGCATTTAAGATGCCTAAGTTTATTGATTATGCAAAGCTGAGGGCATCGCTTGCAGCGGTAGGGAGCGGCTCGACAACGCCATATCAAACAACATTTAATTATGTATCGGCCGGCAGCACTTATGCCGGTGGTTTACAAAACCCCCGTACACTGTCAAACCCCGACCTGAAGCCTTTACGTACTACAACGCTGGAGATTGGCGCAGAAACGAGGATGTTTAGTAACCGTTTAGGTTTTGATATCGCTTTATACAGCGGCAACACTAAAAATCAGATCCTTAGCCGCACTGTCGATCAGTCGTCGGGTTACAGCCAGGCAGTTATTAACGTTGGTAAGGTAAGCAATAAAGGTATCGAGATTTCATTGAACGGTACTCCTATACGCAAAGCCAATGTGTTTAGCTGGAATGTTACTGCAACATTCAGCGCAAATAAAAATACCATTGAACAGCTTGCCGATAGCGCGGTTGTATTACGCAACGGCCCAACCGGCGGAGGCCAGATTGTGGCACGGGTAGGAGGCAGCATGGGCGATATGTATGGCCGTGGCTATTTACGCTCGCCTGACGGGCAGATAGTTTATGACGCGTCTACCGGTTTTGCCAGGCTATCAAATGACTGGTTTATTTAGGCAATACCATCCCAAAATGGAAAGCAAGCATGGGACACGATTTCAGGTATAAGCAATTTAACCTGCACCTGTTGTTTGATGCCCAGGTTGGCGGTGTATCTTACTCGCTATCAAATTATAAACTGGCCGAGCAGGGTAAAACAACGCTTACTTTGCCAGGCAGGTATAACGGCATCATAGGCAAGGGCGTTATTCAAAACCCTGACGGAAGCTACAGACCGAATGACGTTATTGCTACAGATGTTGACGGTTATTACCGCTCTCATTATGGTATTGACAACGCCGAAGGCAATACGTCTTCAACCAACTTCCTGAAATTCCGTGAGGCGAGGTTTGATTACTCACTGAGCCCTCGTTTGGTTAAGCGCCTTGGTTTGCAACGGGCTACAGTTGGTGTATACGGCCGTGATTTGTACATATGGTCCAAGTGGCCAATCTTCGACCCTGAATTCGGTACCCTTTCGGGCAGCGACATTGTACAGGGATTTGAGATTGCTCAGTTTCCATCAACCCGCACATTTGGTTTTAACATAGTTATTGGCATTTAATAATTAACAATATGAAAAGGAACGGATATATACTTATATCAATGATGATGTTGTTCGTTAGCATAATGTCATCATGTAAAAAGGATTTTATTGAACTTAATACTGATCCCAACGGCACGCCAAATGCCCTGCCGCAGCAATTGCTGGCACCGGCGCTGGTAAATACTTTGGGTACTAATATGCTTCGCGCCCGTAATTTCAACAACGAGCTGATGCAGGTTACTGTTGATCCTGGTGATTCGGAGGGTAAGGTGTTCAGGTATGATATCAAACGCACCTGGGCCGATGCTACCTGGAATGCATGGTATACCCAGTTAACCAACTTTAAAGATATTTATACCGTAGCCAGCAAGGAGGTTACCTATAATAAAACGTATATGGGTATTTCGCTGATATGTCAGTCATGGTTATATTCCCTGCTTACCGATACTTATGGCGATGTGCCTTACTTTGATTCAAATAAAGGCAAGGATGGAAACTTTACGCCTAAGTTTGATAAGCAAAAGGACATTTACCTGGATATTTTCAAAAACCTGGAAGCTGCAGATACCCTGCTTAACGCATCGGCAAATGTTGTTGCCGGCAGCGATCCTGTATTTAACGGTAATGCTTCAAAATGGCGTAAGTTTGGTAACTCGCTTTATTTAAGGTTGCTGTTAAGGGTATCGGGCAAGGCTGATGTTTCTGCACAGGTGATAGCCAAAATTAAGGAGATGATTGATACCAACCCCGCAGCTTATCCTATCATGGCAAGTAATGACGAGTCGGCGGTTTTAAGGTGGACGGGTTCCGGTGCTTTAACATCTCCGTTTATAGGCGGCGTACGCGAGCAGGACTGGCGACAACCCGGTCTTTGCGAATTTTTTGTGAATAATCTTGCTAAATGGGCAGATCCGAGGTTGGTTAAAAACCGCTGGTCAATTTCCAGTTACCAGGGCGGTATCCAGGGGATCCCGAGCGGTTATGCGCCGGGCGAGAATGTCGGCATCAAATCATATTTCTTGTCTACCACATCAACATATACATTAATGAACGATCCGTTGATGGGTAATATCATGAATTATTCCGAATTGCAGTTTATCCTGGCCGAGGCTGCTGCAAAGGGCTGGATATCCGGTGATGCGGCTACTTATTACAAAAATGGTGTACAGGCGGGCATCACTTTCTGGATCCCGACTTATACCGATCCGATTGACGGCTACTTAGCCGCTGCTGATATTGTGTGGGACAATGCCGCTCCGCTTGACGAAAAAATGGAGATGATCCACGTTCAAAAATACTATTCGATGTTTTACACCGATTTTGAACAATGGTTTGAGTATCGCCGCACCGGTCACCCCGTATTGCCAAAAGGTAATGGTTTAAGGAACAACGGTATCATGCCGGCCAGGCTGCAATACCCGGTTTATGTACAATCGGCCAATCCGGATAGTTACAAAGCCGCAGTGGCCGCACAGGGTGCCGATGAGATCAGTACACAGGTATGGTGGCAAAAACAATAATCAACCGGTTTTAAACTAAGAGATCCATAAAATGAAAAAAATATATTTATTACTGGTGCTTGTAACATCCATCAGTATAAATTCATGCAAAAAGAACAACTATGCCGAAGGCACGTTAAGCCCGATCATTGCCGTTGTTGACCTGAAGGGAATTTACAAAGGCTCGGATGTTGTGCTAAGCAGCAGCAATATGGGCGGAGCAAAGGAAATTGTAGGTGTGGTGATCTCAAACGCAGCGGCAGGCAATTGCCCGGCCGGCGTACTGGTGGTGCAAAATAACCGCCGTAATGCTGTAAGGGGTATTTCTCTTGAAATAGGCAGTGCAGCTGCAAACTATGTTCCAGGCGATTCGGTAATAGTGCAGGTTAACGGCGCTACACTTACTAAGGTGAACGGCAGTATGCGTGTTAAAGGCCTCACAGAAGCATCGATAAATAAAGTTGCCGATAACAGGCCAATCAAAGTACAATCTGTTCCGTCGGCTACATTATTAGCTTCGCCGGATGTTTATGAAGGCACGCTGATTACTATAGCCAAAGCGGTGACTGATCCCGAGCCGCAGCAGGGCGAAACCTTTGCGGGTGATAAAACACTTAATGATGGATTTGGCAAAATAATGATGCATACGGAGGCAAACGCTGTTTTCGCAACTACCGAATTGCCGTTCAGCGCTAATTTTACGGGCATCCCGTTTGCGGTAACATCAGGCACCGATACCAAAATGCAGCTTTGGCCGCGTACCATCGATGATGTGTTTACGCTTGCGGCAACCAAACCGTCGCCAATTATCATAACCGGTTACCTGACCAATCCTTCGGGCGGCGATGGTGATTATGAATATATCCAGTTTAAAGCAACTAAGGATATCGACTTTTCGGTAACTAATTATGCCGTAGTAACCTGTAATAATGCGGGTACTAACCCGGCACCGGCAAACGGCTGGGCACAGGGGCTGGCAAAAACCTATAAATTTAACCTTACATCAGGCTCGGTAAAAAAAGGTGAATTCTTTTATGTTGGTGGTTATAAAAATATCTGGGGCAAAGGCTCAACCGACATCAGTTCGTCAAACTGGATCAACAGCACCATGTATGCCGAAATCCCGGGTGCCGACTTTGGCAACGTAACATCCAACCTGCTGGCTAATAGCGGTAACGTTGCGGGGGTAGCCGTATTTGCCGGCACAACCGTTACGGCTTCAAGTGTTCCGCTTGATGTGATTATGTACGGCGGCAGCGGAACAGTTTATTCTCCTGGCCCGCCTGAAATTGGTTACCGCATTACCAATACTGATTACTACAGTACTATTAACCCGGTAACCCGTACGGAGCAAGGTTTTTATGGCGGCGGTACCAACACCTCAAAGCTCACTTTGCCAACGGATGGGTTATTCAGCCAGTTGGGCGGTGTTTATGATGCGCTTACCGGCAGATGGGTAAGCGGCCGTACAGTGACCAGCGTTCCGCTTACACTTACATCGCCCATAAGTACCATTGAAACGGCTACGGGCGTTACAACAATTCAAAACTAAAGCCTCAACCCCTCTCCAAAGGAGAGGGGCTTTGCTTCCCATTTGTTAAAGCCCTCTCCAAAGGAGAAGGTTGGGTGAGGCTAAAATATAATCTAAATGAACAGAAGATCATTTTTACAGGGCGTTGGCCTGATAACCGGCGGCGCATTTATTTCGCTCCGCGCCAATGGACTTACTCAATTATTAACTGCCGATACCGTAAAAGGACGTGTTACCTCGGGTAAAAAAGGGATAAAAGATGTTGTAATATCCGACGGTTTTTCGGTAGTGCTAACCGATGACAAGGGCAACTATGAGCTTACACCAAATGAAAAAGCTAAAAGCATATTCATGAGTACCCCATCAGGCTATGAGTTTAAAACCGATTATAATGTTGCCAAACATTACGAAAACATTGGAGGCAGCTCTCAGTTTGATTTCAGGCTTGAGCCTTTAAAGGCCGATGATAATAACCATCACTTTATCATATGGGCGGATCCGCAGGTGAAAAATAAGAAGGATGTTAAGCAGATGATGGATACTTCGGTTCCTGATACCATCGCCACTATAAAATCATTAGGTAAAAATGCACTGGTGCATGGTATTTGTGTGGGCGATATCGTTTGGGATAACCATGAGCTGTTTCCGGCTTATAACGAAGCAGTGGCTCAAATGGGCATTCCTTTTTTTCAGGCGATAGGTAACCACGACATGGATTACCGTATGGGAGGTGATGAAACCTCGGATGTTACTTTCAAACAGGTTTATGGGCCAACTTATTACTCTTTTAACAGGGGCAAGGCTCATTACGTAGTGCTTGATAATGTGCGTTATTTAGGTGTTGAGCGTGAGTATGATGGCTACATTACTGAACATCAATTACACTGGCTGGCGAAAGACCTGCAATATGTAAAGAACGATCAATTACTGATCATTAACCTGCATATCCCTGTGTATAACCAGGTAAAGAACAATCAGGATTTTTATAAAGTGCTGGATGGCTTTACCAATGTACACATTATGTCGGGCCATACCCATTATCATGATAACAACATCACCAACCGTATTTTTGAACATAATCACGGCACCGTTTGCGGCGGCTGGTGGACTGGCCCGATCTGTGTTGACGGTACCCCGCGCGGTTATGGCGTGTATTCGGTAAACGGTACCGAATTGAAATGGTATTATAAATCAACAGGCTTACCTGCCGAAAACCAGATCAGTGTTTACGCCGAAAAACTAACCGACCAGATGCGCCTCATTGCCAATGTATGGAACTATGACCCGCAATGGAAGGTAGTGTATTATTTAGATGACAAACCGATGGGGGCTTTATCAAAAGAGCAGGGATATGACCCCTTATCGGTAAGTTTGTATAAAGGCGATCAGTTACCGGCAGGGCGTCATTTTGTGGAGCCTCATGAAACGGGGCACCTGTTTATAGCGCACTTTGAGCCATCGGTTAAAAAGGTGAGGGTTGAAGCTACAGATCGTTTCGGAAATAAATATTCAAGCGAATTAGATGCAAAATAAATTAAACATTGTTGCCGGAATAAGCCTTATCTTGTTATCAGGCTTTACTGTTGTTAAAAACATGGAATTTAAAAATGCGGATTTTCCTTCGTTCAGTGCTGAAGCGCATCGCGGCGGTAGAGGACTGATGCCCGAAAACACCATTCCTGCTATGAAAAATGCTATTGACCTGGGGGCTGTTACAACACTGGAGATGGATACTCATATCACGGCCGACGGGCAGGTGGTATTATCGCACGATGAATACATCAACCCGCTTTTTTCGCTTACGCCTGATGGCAAAGAAATCAGCAAAGAAGAAGCAAAAAATCTGATCCTCTACAAAATGAACTATGAGGATTTGAAGAAATACGACGTAGGTTTAAAACCATACAGCAAATTTCCGCGCCAGAAAAAGATCAAAATCTATATGCCCCTGTTATCCGAATTGATTGATTCGGTACAGAATTATATTAAGGTAAACCATAAAAAGCCGGTATTCTATAATATCGAAACCAAATGCTCACCTGCCGGGGATGGTATTTATAATCCCGGCCCGGACGAGTTTGTGGAACGGTTAATGGCTGTTCTGATCAAAAAGGAGGTCCTGCCTTATGTAGTGATCCAATCGTTTGATAAACGCACGTTGCAGGTCATCCACAAAAAATATCCGGATGTACGTACTTCTTATCTCATCGAAAACAAAAAAACGTTTGAAGATAATATGGCCGACTTAGGTTTTACTCCATTCATCTACAGCCCGGATTATAAACTGGTTAACGCCGACCTGGTAAAGAAATGCCATGACGCAAAGATCAAAGTATTACCATGGACAGTAAATACAAAAGCTGAGATAGAGCAGTTGAAAAGTTTAGGTGTTGATGGTGTAATTACGGATTATCCGGATTTGTTTTAAGGATATATAATAAAAAAATTCGCCGCCGCTCGGCTCCAGCCGAGTGGCAATTATCTGACGGCCTCTGGCCGTCGTAGATAAAACAAGATATCTTGCACTCGCTCTTGCGCTTATTTATAATGAGTGCTTAACGTGGGCTTGCCTTTGTAACACGATCACGTGATGCAATCGCCAAGCCACTTTAAGCGCCCATTGCAAACAAACGTTAAATCCGGCGGCCAGAGGCCGCAAAGTAGTTGCCACCCGGCTGGAGCCGAGTGGCGGCTTGTTTATTCTCAGTCACGCCAAATAAGCTGAATGTAATGTCAATTTCCGATAATCTAAACATTAAATTTAAACGTGATATTGCAGGTGTTAAAACGTTTTATCAATTTAACCAACCCCAATCATGTTTAAAATACGAGCTATATGCTTCATAGCACTTTGTGCTGCTTCATTCTCACTAAAAGCACAAACAACCGCTCAATCAGCCAAACCACTTGCCCAGCTTCAGCAGGAATTTGTTGACCTGCGCTTCGGTATGTTCATACACTTTAATATCCCGACATATATGGATCAGGACTGGGCCGATCCGGAGGCGTTGCCGGTTATCTTCAATCCCAAAAAATTGGATTGCGACCAATGGGCAAAGGCGGCCAAATCAGCCAACATGACTTACGGTTGTATCACTACTAAGCATCATAGCGGTTTTTGTATCTGGGATACCAAAACAACCGACTATAACGTGATGAACAGTCCGCTAAAAAAGGATGTGGTTAAGGAATATGCCGATGCCTTCAGGGCTAATGGCTTGAAAGTGTTTTTGTATTATTCTATTCTGGATACGCACCACAGGTTAAGGCCAAACATGATCACGCCAAAGCATATCGATATGGTTAAAGCGCAGATCACCGAGCTGATGACTAAATATGGCGAAATCTCGGCACTGATTATTGACGGTTGGGATGCCCCCTGGTCAAGGATCTCGTATGATGACGTACCGTTTGAAGAGATCTATACGTTGGTAAAATCATTACAGCCAAATTGCCTGGTAATGGACCTTAACGGCGCCAAATATCCTGCCGAAGGTATGTATTATACCGATATCAAAACTTATGAAATGGGAGCGGGGCAACGGGTATCAACCAAGGATAACCGTATGCCGGCCATTGCCTGTTTGCCGCTGCAGTCAACCTGGTTTTGGGAAACAAAGCATCCAACGGCTCCTGTTAAAGAACCTGCCAAGTTGGTTAATGACATTCTTAAACCATTAAATAATGTCGACTGTAATTTTATCCTAAACGTGGCGCCTAACCGCGATGGTTTGTTTGATGACAATGCACTCGCAGCACTTAAGGAGATTGGTAAATTATGGAAAAACGAAGGCCCGGTTGCGAAGCTCTCTCAACTCGACGCGCCGATCATTTCATCAAATATTGCTAAAAATCAACCGGCAAGCTCAAGCTGGAGCGATGATTCGGCTATCATGGATTTTGCCAATGACGATGATTTTCACAGCTCATGGGTATCAAACCCAACGGTTAAGAGCCCGTGGTATGAGATAGATTTTAAGAAAGATCAGGCACTGAACACTATTGTTATTGCCGAAGAAAAGCCAAATATTTCACATTACCGTTTGGAGTATTATTTAAATGGAAGCTGGAAGCCATTGTTTGATGGTGAGAATGCTAATAAGATAAAAGTACACCGTTTTGATAGGGTCTGGGCCGGCAAAGTACGGATCTCTGTAGATAAAGCCGATCACCAGGTATCAATAGCCGAATTCCAGGTTTATAACGAAAGAAGATAATTGCATAATAACTAACTACCAACTGACGAAAACCCGCCCGCAAGGCGGGTTTTTTATTTATAGATTTTGGCCTGCATAAACCGTTTTGGATATAAAAATGCCAATAAGCATTATTTTTTATAACTGTTGCATTGTTATACTTGTAAAAACAATTGTACCCTACTTTATGAACCAAGGTCTGAAAGCAACACTCCTGTTTGTGTTTTTACCGCTATGCATGCAACTGGCTGTGTTTAACGCAAATGCACAAAACAATACTTTATGGTATAAACAACCCGCAAAAGTTTGGACGGAGGCCTTGCCTATAGGCAACGGCCGGTTAGGTGCCATGGTTTTTGGCGGGGTTAATGATGAGTTATTGCAACTCAATGAATCTACACTGTGGTCGGGCGGACCGGTAAAACAAAATGTTAACCCCGGTGCATTTCAATACCTTGTACAAGTAAGGGAAGCATTGTTTAAAGGTGACTATCAGAAAGCGCACGATCTTACAAAAAAAATGCAGGGATTGTATTCTGAAAGTTACCTGCCCATGGCCGATCTGCATATCAAACAATCCTACAACGGCGGTAAAAGCGGTAACTATTACCGCGATCTGAATATTGATAATGCTGTTGCCTCAACAAAATATACTGTTGGCGGTGTAAATTACAAACGCGAGATCTTTGCTTCGGCGCCCGATAAGGTGATCGTGATCAGGATCACAGCCGATAAGCCTAAGCAGATCAACCTCAGTATAAATACAAACAGCCAGCTCCACTTTCAAAAAGGAGTGCTGAATAACAATGTATTGCAGCTGAGCGGCAAAGCGCCTGCCCATGTTGAGCCAAGTTATGTTGATTCAAAAAATCCAATAGTTTACGCCGATGATGATAAGTGCCGGGGCATGCGTTATGAAGTGTTGGCTAAAGCCGTAAGTAATGATGGTAAAATAACTGCCGATACGAGCGGTATCACGGTGAAAGGGGCGTCTGTTGTGACACTGTATATTAGCGCCGCCACCAGTTTTAAAGCTTATAACCAATGCCCGGATGGAGACGAAAAAATAGCTGCTAAAAATCTTGATAAGGCTGCTGCAAAACCGTATGTACAACTGCTTGCCGCTCATCTTACCGATTATCATCGCTACTTTAACCGGGTAAGCATCAAATTTAATGATAATAAAGGTAGCCATGCCGAATTGCCTACTGATGAACGGCTTGCGCTTTATAATAAAAATCAGGGCGCCGATCCTGGTATTGAAGCTCTGTATTTTCAGTATGGCCGTTACCTGCTCATCAGCAGTTCAAGAACACCGGGCGTACCTGCCAACCTGCAGGGTATCTGGAATAAGGAATTACGTGCACCGTGGAGCTCCAACTATACCAGCAATATTAATGTGCAAATGAATTATTGGATGGCCGAGGATTGCAATTTGTCCGAAATGCACCAGCCTCTATTTGACCTGATCAGAGGGTTATCCGAAACTGGAGCCGGAGTTGCTAAAGATTTTTACCATGCTAACGGCTGGGTGACGCACCATAATACCGATATCTGGGCGTTAGCCAACCCTGTAGGCGATCTGGGTCATGGTGACCCCAAATGGGCTAATTGGCCAATGGGCGGCGATTGGCTAACCCGTCATCTATGGGAGCATTATTTATACACCGGCGATAAAGAGTTTCTGAAAAATACCGCCTATCCACTAATGAAAGGCGCTGCTGAATTTACTTTTGATTGGCTGGTGCCCGATGGTCAGGGGCATTTGGTAACCGCTCCGTCTATGTCGCCCGAGAATGATTTTATTTATGCTGAAGGCAAAACCGGGGATGTTTCTGTTTCCACTACAATGGATATGGGTATCATCCGGGATCTGTTTGATAACCTGATAGCGGCGGGTAAAGTATTGGGTGTTGATGCTGCTTTCAGGGATTCGCTTATCGCCAAAAAAGCTAAGCTGCTCCCGTACCAGGTAGGCAGCAAAGGTCAGCTGCAGGAATGGTACAAAGACCAGGAATCGCCCGATCCGCATCATCGCCATGTATCGCATTTATATTCTGTTTATCCGGCTAATGAAATTTCTGTGACTGCAAACCCTGAGCTGGCAGCGGCTGCAAAGCGGTCGTTAGAGTTACGGGGTGATGAAAGTACTGGCTGGAGCCTGGCCTGGAAGGTAAATCTTTGGGCACGTTTGAGGGATGGCAACCACGCCTACAAATTGTATCGCGATCTGCTCCGCTTAACTGGCGAAAGTGGTTACAACTATAGTGAGGGCGGGGGGCTTTACCCCAATATGTTCGACGCCCATCCGCCATTCCAGATAGATGGCAACTTTGGTGGTACCTCCGGTTTGGCCGAAATGCTGCTGCAAAGCCAGGACGGGAATGTACATCTGTTACCAGCATTACCCGATGCCTGGGCCAATGGCGAGATAAAAGGCCTTGTTGCACGGGGAGCCTTTGTTGTAAATATGAAGTGGATAAACGGGAAGGTTGCAAATGCCAACATCGTGTCAAAAACAGGAGGTACCTGCCGTATCATTTCCAAATCAAAATTGACAGCTAAAGGCATAAATACCGCTCCTGTTAAAGTACAAGAGGGGTATGAGCTGGTGATCAATACAAAAAAAGGAAAATCATACCAGTTAGTAAGCAGTTTATGAGCAACAGCAGAAGAAATTTTTTAAAGACAGCTTCGCTGGCAGGCGCGGCGGCAGTAGCGGCAACCGGATTGGTGGCAGCCTCAACAAAAGATGATCAATATCTACCCGATGGGGTTGGGAAAACTTTCCTGTTCCAGGGTGATTCCATAACCGATGGCGGCCGGAGCTATGATAAAGACTGGAACCACGTTTACGGTCAGGGTTATGCTTACCTGATAACTGCCAGAATTAACTTTGACTATCCTGGCCGTGATTACCAGTTTTTTAACCGGGGTATCAGTGGCAATACTATAAACGATCTTGCCGCGCGCTGGCAAAAGGATACCCTTGATATTAAGCCCGATGTATTGAGCATACTTATAGGTATTAACGATGTACATAGGGTAATAACGCAGGGAGATAAGGCAACTGCCGAAGATTTCGGCAACACTTATGAGCGGCTGTTAACCCAAACTAAAACTGCATTACCTAACGTTAAGCTTATTTTATTAGAACCCTTCATTTTGCCGGTAGGCATGGTAAGCAAGAATCCTGAATTATGGGCATCCGAAGTTCAAAAACGGCAGGTTGCAGTTAAAATGCTTGCCTCAAAATTTAATGCCATTTACGTACCGTTGCAGGATGTTTTTAACAAGGCCTTACAAAAGGCTAAAGCTGAGCATTGGATTTGGGATGGTGTCCATCCCATGCCTGCCGGGCATGAGCTTATTGCCCGGGAATGGATGAAGGCGGTTAAAAAGCTGTATTAATATTCATCATTAAGAACGAAACACGATGTCTACTCAGTTGAAATCAAAGATTTCCCCCGTTTTTTATTATAAAACTTAATTGCTTCCTGCTATGATTTGAATAGCTTCTTCGCGGGTTTTGTGTTCAATGGCCATTACAAATTCAACGGGGCCACCGCCTTTACCGCAGCCAAAGCATTGAAAAATATTTTTTTCGGGCGATACCATCAGTGATGTTGCCTGGTCTTTATGAAAGGGGCAGCGGCCTTTTAAATTTCTCCGGCTTTCCTCAAGCAGCACATATTTTGAAACAATTCGTACAAGATCGGCCTGTACCGGCGACAGGGAATGAGATGCGGACATGTTGGGCAATAGAATGATTAATTATCAGGCTGCAAAAATAATTTTTTACCAGGTTGGAATCACGGATTGTTGAAAAAAAGCTGTACGCACTATTTAAGACTTTGATGATCCTGGGTGGCGATATAAAATCAATCATCAGGAAACATCACTAAAATATATATTAACTGCAAGATTGATATTTATACGCTCGTAAACCATTAGGGTAACCGTTTCAAGACAAAGTTTTCTGTTTTTATTTATTTTATAAAGAACAATATTCAAAAAATATCTTAAGCTTTTAACATTCAGTTAATATCAGGAGAATAATTTACATACGTAAAACCTGCATATGAAATTAGCTGATAAACCTGCCCGGTTAACCCGTTTTGAAGAAATTTACAGCGATACTTTTGACAATCTCAGGAATACTTTTTTAAAGCTGACACGAGATGAGGAACAAACCAATGATATATTACAAACAGCATATATAAAGCTATGGGAGAAACTGGATGAACTGGAGGACCATGGCGATTATACACCCATAATATACGTATATGCCCGTAACGTTTTCAGGGATGAACTGCGGAAAAGGTGCCGGCAGGAAATTGCCAGGGATGAATTAAAATACCTGGCCGCTTCCTCAGTTAATTCGGAGGGCCCGGCCGAATTAAAGGAGTACGAAAACATAGTCAAAGAGATCATTGATAAAATGCCGGTAAAGCGGCAGCGTGTTTATCGCATGTTTAAGGAAGATGGCCTCAGCTATAAAAATATCGCGCTCAGTCTTGGGATCTCATCAAAAACGGTGGATAATCATTTGAATGAAGCATCAAAAGAAATAAGGAAACAGGTTAAACTCGCTTATCAAGCGGGCAATTTATCATCGTTAACTGTGGTACTGGTAGTTCAGCTGCTACTTGCTTAGTTTAGCAATGATTGGCGTAGCTTGTCATGATGAATATTAATTTATTTGATAGATTTATACTTAAAGTTAATATTAAAATTACACTAAATTAAACGATATAAAAATGTATTTTTGCCGATATCCCGATAAGAAATTATCTGATGGATAAATTGCATTTAAAAGGCCGGTTATTTGGAACCGGCCTTTTTCATTTTATATGTTGTTGATTGTTAATTTGGGCTATTTGAGTTGGGTATCGTAGATGATGGTAGTAGTGAAAACACCGGCATTCGGGTCTTTTATTATGCCCAATGACATTACCTTGTTTTCCTGAAAAACAGGAGTTTGCGGATCAAATAATACAGATGGAAAATCAGTGAGCAGATCAACCAATTTTTTATTGTTTGCAGCATTAAAAAGTTCATAATAATAGCCTATACTAAAATCACCATGCTTAGGCGGCGATAACTCAACATAAGTGCTGAAACTTGTTTTGTTTATTGCTTTAACAGTTGCAACTTCATCGTACAACAGATCGCCCGCATCGTTAAAGTAAACCTCATATATCTTCATGTTTACCAATGCAGGCAATGATTTTTCAAGATCAACAAATTGTACCAGGCTGTTTCCCTTTGCAGGCGTGATACTGCCATCATAGCCACCTCCAATAATTTTTAAACTACCCGTATACAAAAACGTCAGTTTGGCCTTATTATCCTTCAGGCTAAACAGGGTATCTATTATCGGGGTGGATGCTTTACCTGGCTTGTATATTTTTAGCTTGCGTTTACCGGTATATGCTTTAATATTTTTAACAGAGGAAGGGGCTTTTAAAGTGTCTGTTATCTTACCGTCAATATCAACTAAAAGTAAGCCCACATCTGCAGTTGTTGTTGAGCTTATAGTTATGCTGCCGTAGCTTTTTGCTTCAATGAGCTCACCATCTTTTTTACAGGCGAAGAAAAACTGACTAATGAGTGTAAATAAAAACAGGAGTTTGATTTTTTTCATAAACTTCAATTTAAAAAGTACCGTGAGTATTAACTCACGGTACCTGGATCTTTTAATTATAACCGGTCAAATAAATTTTAATTAGTAAGCATTGGTAAACGGCTCGTATGAAGCCCAGCCGCCACTATCCCAACGGGTAGCCGTTTGCAAACCAAATGCACCTAAATAAGCAGGTGTGGTATCAAACGCACTGAAGGTACCGCCGGGGTGGGTAACGGCAAGGCCAGTGAATACTGCACCGGTTCTGATACCTGCCGGAGCTGTAGCCTGGATTCTCCAATCAGGAGAAGTAGCACTAAACGGATTAACAAGCTTGATAGTAGTGTTTGGATTTGCACCGGTTAACGAAGTTACTGCGGTTGAGGTTAAAGCAGCACCTGTAACAGCCGATGTAAAGCCATGGACATAGCTGTTTGAATACTCACTGCCGGTAGTGTTAATCAAGGTAGCACCTGCATTAAAGCCAAAGTTAATTGAGTTACGTACTTTGTAACTTGAACCAACACGGAACAGATGTCCGATACCGCCAGTCGGCCCGGCAGTAGCACCACCAACAAAGGTAATGTTTGATAAAACCGGCTGAGTTAAACGGCTTGCGAATGGGCCGCCTGTAGTAACAATAGGAGATGAAATGTTATTGCTCTCGATGCCGTTAGGGCTTGATGAGAAAGGCAGGCTCAGATCTTTAGCGGCAAGGGCAAACTGAATTGAACCCTGGTAACCCTGGTCAAAATCCAGATCATCATCATCATTGCCGTATGAGATCAGGAATTTAGCGTTTACCGAACCACCGAAAAATTCAAAACCGTCATCGGCACCGTATGATGCCTGTACGTGATCGATGATAGTACCTGCGCCAACACCTCCTAAAGTAAGTGCGTTAAGCTCGTTACCCAAAGCGGCGTCAACAATTACACCTGCAAATTCAATACGTACGTTTCTCAAAGTACCTGAGTTATCAGCTTCGGTAGAACCACCGTAACCGATGGCGTCTTTACCTGCTAAACCTGCCGGGATCTGTGTGGCCGGGATACCTTCAATTTGTGGTTTGGCCTGGTTGGTTGGCGCTTTGCCTAAAAGTACAACACCACCCCAATCACCTTTGGCACGTTGACCGGATGCTTTTGCTGATGTAAATACAATAGGGTTAGCAGTAGTTCCCACAGCATTGATTTTAGCACCTCTCCTGATTACCAGGTATGATGGGAAACCGCTGGTAGTAGTTGAAGCTGCCATGCCCTTAACATAAGTACCTGCCTGTATAGTGATAGTAACAGTACTATCAACAAAGGTTGGGCCATTAATAAACCATACCTTATCATTAGTAAGGGTAATGTTACTGGTAATAAGGCCGCTGATGGTACCTGTTGCTGTTGGCAGTGTATGGGTATCAGGGAATAACGCTTTTGATGAGCGGTCGAAATCACCATTTGGAGTGTTAACGGCCGCCTCTTTTTTACAACTGCTAAAGCCTAAAGCTGCAGCAAGTACAAATAAACTGATGGATTTAAATTGCATTTTCATAGTGTGTTTTTTTAAATAAATAGAAATTTGGTTCTGTTTATTCAATTTTGGTTTTAATTGGCTTCACCTTTTTAGCCGGTAAGCAGTTCAGGCTTTTTGTTTTTCAGATAGATGTTTGGTTTCCTTTCTTCTTAAAATTTATATGATGGTTACAATTAAAAGCGATAGATAAAATTGAGGGTGGAAGTAGTACCATACTGCCAGGTATATATTTTGGTGTCATACCGGGCATTATATTTTGTGCCTTTAGGGTCAATTTGTTCAACGGGTAACGGGGCGGTACCATCACCCGGATACGGCTGCACAGTAGGGATTGGTTGCCCTGTTTGTGCTTTATCTGCCTGGTAATGGTTTCTGTAGTAAAACATCTGACTGTTAAGCAGGTTGCTGACATTCAGGCGAAACTCAGCTTTGTTATCCTTCATGAATTTGTAGCTCAGCTGAAGGTCTATAACATTCCTGCCGTTTTCATACAGATCTTCCGAGCGATCGGGCGATGCATATACAATGCGCTGCCCGAAGCGGTTATAAGTAGCATTAAAACCGAAGTGGCTGCCGGTGTACAGAATCCCTGCGTTGATAATATATGGCGACTGACCAACCAATGGCCGGTTTCGCTTACTGGATACTACTTTACCATCAGCGTCTTTATTGAAAGCCGTTCCCAGGTCAACACTGGCATCTATGTATGTAAAGTTGCCAGAAAGGTATAGGTCTTTAAAAAATGAAGAAGGTGATATAAAATTGAGCGATTTACGAGCATCAACCTCAAAACCGGTGTTTTTGGCCGATTGCAGGTTTACATAATATTGATAGCGGGACGATGACGTGGAAACTACAACTTCAATAGGACTAGTAAACTTTTTATGGAATCCCGAAACCGAGATAATCTCGCCGGGAGAGGGATAAAACTCATACCTGAGATCGAAGTTTTGCACAGTAGTACGCTTTAGGTTACTACCGCTTACAGTAACAAACAGGTCGTAATCAAAATAGCTAAAAAAGGATAGCTCCCTGAAATCGGGTCTTGCTACGGTTTTATAATAGGCCGCCCTTACATTCATTTTTGGGCTTAAAGCATAAATGGCATTAACTGATGGCAGCCAGTCGTTATTTTTTGATTGGATCAGGCTATCAACAACTGGGTACGTCCCGCCGGCATCCGCTTTACCACGGGTAGTTGTAAAAACGTTTTGTTGGTTACGCTCGTACCGCATACCCATTATCAGCCGCAGGTTTTTTAGCGGCTTTAGATCAACCATGCCGTAAAAAGCGTTTAAGTTTTGCCGCCCTCTGTAACCGGAGCCTGCGCCAAAACTGGTTATTCCGTTTCCTTGCGCAACTGTAGGATATAGGTACAGGTTTCCGTTGGCAAACTGTTTCGGGTTATAAACATCGTAATAAGCCAGGCCCTCATATTGGCTGTCTCCCGCAGCGTTAAAAGGCGTGTTTTTGATGCGGTAAAAATCTGCTCCAAAATCGGCACGCCGATAGCTGCCCTGGTACCCAATTTTTACCGACTGGTTTAACTGGCGCAAATGGAAAGGAAACTGCAGGTTGGTTTGCCATGTATAACGTTTTTCGGCCAGATTGGAATAGAAAATATTGCCGTAATTTATATTGGCATCGTTAAAGTTATAGCTATAATAGTCGGGATACTGGCTGTCTGTAGCTTTTACCTGGTACATTAGCCGTGAAAAAGGCTGGTCGCGGTTTACAGTAGCCAGGGCAAAACCGTAATCAGCTTTTATTCCGCGTTTACCGAGCGTATGTTCGCCGGTAAAATTGGTTTGAAACAGTTGATTAATAATAGTTTGATCGCTATAACCGTTGCCGTAGCGGCTATCACTTAAATTAGCGCCTGCAAACGTGAAATATTCATCATTAAAACGGCGGTTATAGGTGTTTTTAAGGGTGAACTTATTACGGCCGCTGGTGTACGCAAGGTTAAGGCTACCGCCCCAAAGTGTGTTGAATATATAGTCGGTCCCTTTGTAGTCTTTATCGGTTAATATATTTACATCATGCTGGTTGTTCAGTTGTTCATTGCGGTAGGTGAGGGCTGCTATAACGCCCAGCGTTGAATTATCCTTAAACGGGAAGCTATGGGCCGCTGTAAATTGGTAGCTTTGAATAGGTTGCGCGGTGTATTTTTGTAAAGCCCAGTTATCGGGCAAGGTGCCTAAAAATTTCGCTACCTGTGCCTTTTGACCGGCCGTTGCAGAATTATCTACAATCCGCAATGCCAAATTATCATAAGCGCCCAGGCTCATGCCGGTTGGTTTGCGCTGGTAATCGTTTGCAAAACCAAAATAATTAGCTGTACCGCGGTGCCCGCTTATAAAATCTTTACCGGTAGCACGGTTGTTGTAGCCGCCGCCAATGGTAAGCTGCACGGAATTTTCGTCGGGGATATCTTTGGTGGTTATCTGCACAAGGCCGCCGGTAAATTCGCCGGTCAAATCGGGTGTGGCAGTTTTATTTACCACGATGTTATCAACCAGTGAGCTTGGGATAACATCAAAGGCAAAATCGCGGCGGTTAGGCTCACTGCTGGGCAGCGGTGCGCCATTCAATAATACGTTGTTATAACGATCACTCATTCCGCGCACTACCACAAAACGGTTTTGTGATACCTGCAAGCCACTAACCCTGGTAAGTACCTGGGCCGTATTGTTATCCGGCGTACGACTGATCTGCTCGGCAGTAATGCCGTCAGATACCGCAGCGTTGTTTTTTTGCCTTGCGTACAACCCTTCTATCGAGGCTTTTTTATAATCAGACCTGATAACCACCTCGCTCAATGCATTTGAGGCCGGTTTAAGGGCGATATCCAGCGGTGTACTTTTGTCTTCATTTACAACAATGCCCGAGATCCGCTGCGATTGAAAGGAAATGTAAGTGATTTCGATGGTGTACGTTCCCTGAGGTACTACAAACAAATATGAACCATCAGGGCCGCTTTGCATGGCTTTATTGGCTTCTATAAGTTTAATTGTTGCACCGGGTAGTGTTTCGCCTTTATCATCAAGCACCTTCCCGGTAATTTTGCCGTCTTTTTGTTGTTTTGCCGGAGTTTGTGTCGGGCGTTTTTCTATCCTTACCGATATTTCCCGGCCTTCAAGGTTGTACTCAAGCGCCAGGTTTTTCTTCAGATCGGTTAACACACTGCCCAGGGGGGCGTTGCTGAATTTAAGGTTGTTAACTTTTGTTTTTTTAGCGGCTTCCTTATCGTAAAAAAAATCATACGCCGATTGCTTTTTCAATTGAACCAATACCTCATCTAAATTGGCCGAAGCTATGGTAAGACTTACAGGGTTGCGAAGCTGGCTGATATTTGCCTGGGCACCGGCTTGGGATATGGAATAAAAAACAATAAAAAAGAGTAATTGAACTGTGAAATGGATTTTTTTTTGTTTGAAGAACTTATTATTAGTAAATACGTACATAAATTTTTTGATAACGTTTTTCGAGGACTTATTTCAAAATTTAGGGGATACCGTTGCCGCGGTATTCCCATTTTTTAATATAGGGTTAGTCGGTTATGATATATTCATGCTCTCCCTTCTTTTTAAATTTCAATCCGTGTATAAACAGTACCCTGCGCAACACTTCGTCGGCTGTGTTGCGGGTATAAGCTCCGGTTATCATTTTGTTTTTAAGTAATGAACTGTCTTTAAAATCAATGTGTACGGCGTATGCATCGGCTATGCGGTTAATTGCTGTAGACAGCGGTATATTGTCGAAAACCATTTTACCACTGGTAAACGCATCCATTTTGCCATCAACCTGAACATTATGCACATCGATATTAGTACTGCTGTTGTTGTAACTAAGCAATTGCCCGGGCGTAAGCACCAGGTGCTGGCTGCCCGATGATACCTGTACACGCCCGCGCACAAGCAGCACATTGATATTTTTTTCGTTTTTGTAAGCTGTTATATTAAATGCAGTGCCCAAAACACGGGTAATGATATTGCCCGATGTAACCCTGAAGGGCTTGGCTGCATCATGGCTTACATCAAAAAAAGCCTCGCCGGTCATGGTAACCTCCCTGCTGCTATCCGAAAAATTGCTTTTATTATAGCTAATAGAAGAGTTAGGATTAAGCCAAACCCGGGTACCATCGCTTAACACAATTTTATGAGTGAAATTTTCGCGGTTACTGACGGTAACCAGTTGTTGCGTTCTTTCATTTTTGTTATTCCCGGTAAGCCAGTAAGCTATACCAACGGTCATAAGTAAAACTATGCCGGCTGCAACGCGATAGACAGTCGCGGGTTTCCAACTTATTATTTTTCGTTGTTCCGGTTTATCAATAACTGAGCTGAGCCGGTCAAAAAACTGTTTTTTTAAAGGTGCCGGGCTTTCGACCCGGTTGCCCATTGCGGCCTGTTCCATAATATACTCATCCAATACCGACTGATCATCCTGCTCTAAATATTTTAAAACCTGCTTTTTTTCATCAAGGGTACAATTCCCTTCAAAATATTTTTTGAGTAATGTTTTGGTGATCGTGTCGGCCATGTGGTGGTGTGTTTGCTTTCTTTCTTTCTTTATTACTGGTAATACGCCGGGGACGATCTGATTCCCTATTGGGTTTTTGATCTTTTTTAATTTGGCACTATCAGCACAAAAATTATCAACCTCAATAGGGAATAGATCCTTACTATGCGTATAGTAGTCAGGAATTGCTCAAATTGATAAAAATGAAGGTTAATGCCCGCTCTCTGTTTTTTTATTTAATGTTGATAATGATCACTGCGCTGTCGTGCAAAAAAGAAAATGTCGTCTCCGGTAATTTGCCAGCCAGCCGGCAATGGATCCTGGATAGCATGCAGGTATACTATTACTGGAATGAAACTTTACCTAAAGATCCCTCAGAAAATAATTCGGTGACCTCATTTTTCAAAGGCCTGCTTAACAGTGCCGACAGGTTCTCATACCTTGATGATCCGGATGAGATAAAAACTGAATACTCCTCGTTCGGGTATTACGGGTTTGATTATGCGTTATTGACCTCTGCCACAGCTCCCGGAACACTAACAGCTACAGTAACTTTGGTGGTGCCGGGCAGTGCAGCAGACAAAGCCGGGTTAAAGCGGGGCGATTTTTTTAACGCGGTTAACGATATTGTCATTAACAATACCACCAGTAGTGAGGTGCAGCACATTTTGAAACAGGGTGGCAATATTAAGCTGCAATTAGCCAGGTTAAATGCCGGGACCTTTATCAACACAGGAACACTTACCCTGTCCGCCCTTTATTTTACCGAACAGCCGGTATATCTTACCAAAACATTTAGCTCGGCAGGGAAAAAAACGGGCTATGTTTTTTATGATGCCTTTAACGGTGTATTTGATCGCAATATGCTCGATTCGTTGCAAAAATTGGGATCAGCCGGAATTTCAAACCTCATTATCGATCTCCGTTATAATCCCGGCGGTGATGTATCTTCGGCGGCTAAGATAGCAGGGGTATTAACCCCTACCGAGGCATCCCAGACGTTTGTTATATACCAGGCCAACAAAAACGGGGGGCGGAGCAACCGCACTTTTCAGCAAACCATGCTCGAAAACGATTATCAGCCCCAGTTATTTTCGGAAATTAAAAGCAGGCGCATATCCCCGGAAAAGATAATAGTGCTCACCACAGCTGCAACTGCTTCATCAGCCGAGTTGCTGATTAACACATTAAAGCCCTATGCCTCGGTTATACAAATCGGGCAAACAACCATAGGAAAAGATATGGCAAGTTTTGCTATTGCCGATGAGCGTAAGCCCGCCCTTGTAAACCTGGTGCTTCATCCGCTTGTATTTAAGTTATATGATGCCAACGGAAACGGGGACTACAGCAGTGGCCTGGTACCAGATTACCAGGTTGATGAATTTTCCGAACTCCCGCTTAAACAATTTGGGGATCCGGCCGATCCTTTGCTGAACAAGGCACTTACATTAACAGGTAATTTAACTACAGCAACAGTTACAAAAAATAAAATAGCACTTAACGCAACCACTAATACAACACTAACCTACCACTCGGCGCTGGAACGGGCTGTGCATGCGGCTCCGGTTAGTGTTCGGCATGTTAAACGATAGCCTCTTTTGCAATGATTTTTTAAAAGTTAATAATACCGGGTACAATTGCTTAGCGGGGAGGCTTGTCCTGTAGGCCCCCGAACAAGTTTGGGATGACGCTTTTTTAAATAGCCGGCCATACTTTCCGCTTTTATCAGAAATATTTACTTTAGCCACACAAAGCAAATCGCCAAAAAACTTTGTGCCTTTGCGAGAGAAAAGTCAAATACCATGAACTATACCCCAATTTGCAAAGCTTTCAATGATTTAACCGTTACCGAGTTGTACCAATTATTAAAACTCAGGAGCGAGGTATTTGTAGTGGAACAAAATTGTGTGTTTTTAGATGCCGATGGTAAAGATTATGCCTGCCATCATCTGCTGCTGTTTGATGAGGATCAGGAGCTGATGGCCTATGCCCGTATTGTACCCGCTGGTAAATCATATGCCGAAGCGTCAATAGGGCGTATAGTAAGCAGCAAAAAGGTACGCGGTACAGGTGCAGGTAAAATACTAACCCAAACCGCTATCGATCAAACAAAAAAGATTTATGGAGATGTGCCTATCCGGATAGGGGCACAGTACTATGCTGTCAAATTTTATGAACAGTCGGGCTTTAAAATTGATGGTGAAATTTATGATGAGGATGGTATCGACCATATTGAAATGATCCTGGCCTGATAGATCATCTGCCTGAAAATAGCTTTTAACGATTGTTTTTGTCTGCTTGCTAAGTTGACGCCGGCTGTAAATGCAATACGACTAATTTCATGATGCTACTCCCGAAATCTGCATACTGCGGAGGCCATGATCCGCGGGGCCCTGGTGTTTACCATGCTTGTATTGTCATCTATTGATTAGGATTTGTCATACACATACCATGATCATGATGTACTGTTGATTTTTTACTTTGAGGTAACCGCATTTACGTTATATTGGCACCGCAAAAAGGCTGTTCAGCAGGTGTAAGCATTCACCAAAATATGAATATGTCTTAACACGAAAATAACAATCACAAAATACATATATCATGAAAACAAACATCGGAATTAACGAGGCAGACCGCCAGGCCGTTTCAGATCAGTTAGCCAAATTACTGGCTGACGAATTTGTGCTGTACACCAAAACCCGTAACGCCCACTGGAATATTGAAGGTCCCGACTTTCACTCAATGCATGTGTTTTTTGAACAGCAATACAATGAGCTTGATGAAATTATGGACAGCGTGGCCGAACGCATCCGTAAAATAGGTCATTACGCACCGGCTACTTTAACCCAGTTGTTACAGCTTACCCATTTAACCGAGAAACTCGATCACAAAAACGATAGCCCGGGCTTTTTGAAAGAATTGCTTGAAGACCATGAAAGTATCATCGAGTTTATCCGCGGTAATATCAACCCTTTCGTTAATCAGTTTAATGATGCCGGTACCAGCGATTTTATTACCGGCTTAATGGAAACACATGAAGGCATGGCCTGGATGCTGAGGTCACATTTCAGATAAAATGATCCCCCGTTTAAATAACGCTTTTCGGCTCAAATGGTCTTCCGGATGCAAACGGAAGACCACGAGCGAAAAGTAAAATGATTATCTCCGTAATATCATTCAGTCTGCCCACAACAAGTTTAATTGTTGATGATAATCCCATTGTCCACGCTGCACTGAACCTCCTGCCTGATCAGGCTAATGACTTTGATATTATTTGTGAATACTGCACCGCCGGGCTAAACCTTCCGCAACTCAGGTTATTTTTTACTTGATCCCCGGATAGGGACGGAAACGCCATCCGATAACATCATATATTTTCAAGAAAAGATAGTACAGGATGCCAAATCATGATGAAAGCTTTAGTATTGTTTTAATTATAAACTTACCGGCTTTCACATAAATCTGTATCATTTGGCCTCCGGGTTGAGTGGCTGAAATATTATAATCTTCCTGATGCAAAATATCTACAAAAAGGCCTTTGTTGCACTGCTTTTGGTTAATGTGCTTGGCTTAAGCACCAAAAGTTTTGCCCAAACTAAAATACCTAAACCAGATAAACTCTACAGCGGTTTTAAAACCACACCCGACTCTGTTCAAACCAGTGTGTACTGGTATTGGATTTCGGGTAATGTATCTAAAGAAGGTGTGGTTAAAGACCTTGAATCGATGAAAAAGGTGGGCATCAACCGGGCGTTCATCGGTAACATTGGTTTGGATGAAATTCCCTACGGCAAGGTGAAAATGTTTTCGGCCGAGTGGTGGGATATTTTACATACGGCACTCAAAACCGCTACCAGGCTCAATATCGATATAGGTATTTTCAACAGCCCGGGCTGGAGCCAGTCGGGCGGGCCCTGGGTTAAGCCCCAACAGGCCATGAGGTACCTTGCTTCCTCAACTTTAGCTGCTAAAGGGCCGGTAAAGCTTGATAAAAAGCTTGATCAACCTCAAAAGCAATTCCAGGATGTAAAGGTTATAGCTTTCCCGGCACCTGCGGGTTACGGAGAGCGAATGGCAAGCTCATTCATTAGTTCCTTACCTGTTGATCCGCACGTTAATAACCTCGTTGACGGCGACGAAAATACCGTGTATACCATTCCTAACAATCCAAAGCCATCAATAACTATTGATGCCGCCTCGCCATATACTGCGCGCAGCTTTGTTTTTTATCCGGCGCATAAGGCATTACGCTTTGAAGGAGAGATCCTGGCCCGTGATGCCGCAGGCTTTTACCAAACCATCAAACATTTTGTGGTGGATAGGAGCAACCCTAACCTTAATGTCGGCTTCAGTCCGTATGCACCTGCCGCGGTTTCTATTCCGGCAACAACAAGCCAAAGCTTTCGTATTGTATTCAGCGCAGGCTCGCAGGGCAGTGATATAGCTGAGCTTAAAATTTCGGCCTCGCCTAATGTGGAGAGTTATGCCGAAAAAACTTTGGCAAAAATGTATCAGACACCGCTGCCGTATTGGAAGGAATACCAATGGCAGCCGCAGCCGGTAGTTGATGACCAGCAATATATGATCAATCCGCAAAAAGTGATCGATATATCCAAATATATGCAGGCTGATGGCACCCTGAAATGGGACGTACCCACCGGCAACTGGATCATTATGCGCACCGGTATGACACCCACTCAGGTTACTAACGCTCCCGCACCGCCTGAAGGCCGTGGTTTAGAAGTTGACAAAATGAGCAAAAAGCATATTGCCGAACATTTTGACGCTTTTCTTGGCCAGATCCTGAAACGCATCCCCGCAGCCGACCGCAAAAGCTTTAAGGTAGCTGTTGAGGATAGTTACGAAACAGGCAGCCAAAACTGGACGGATGAACTGCTTAAAAACTTCAAAGCAAAATTTGGGTACGATGCCCTGCCGTACCTGCCCGTATTAAGCGGCAGCGTAGTTGGCAGCCAGGATCAAAGCGACCGGTTTTTGTGGGATTTACGGCGTTTTATTGCAGATAAAGTTGCTTACGATTATGTTGGCGGCCTGCGGGATGTGAGCCACAAGCACGGCCTTACCACCTGGCTGGAAAACTACGGGCACTGGGGTTTTCCGGGTGAGTTTTTGCAGTACGGTGGTCAGTCGGACGAGATTGGTGGCGAGTTTTGGAGCGAGGGTGATCTGGGTAATATCGAAAACCGGGCAGCTTCGTCATCGGCGCATATCTACGGTAAAAACAAAGTTTCGGCCGAGTCGTTTACCTGTGCAGGCGGATCATTTACACGCTACCCGGCCATGATGAAACAACGTGGTGACCGCTTTTTTACCGAGGGGATTAACAATACCTTATTGCATGTATTTATCTCGCAGCCGGCCGATAACAGGGTGCCGGGGGCAAATGCCTGGTTCTCCAACGAGTTTAACCGCAACAATACCTGGTTTTATGATATGGGCATGTTTATCAGCTATATCAAACGGTGTAATTACATGCTGAGGCAGGGTAAATATGTAGCCGATGTAGCTTATTTTATCGGCGAGGATGCCCCTAAAATGACAGGTGTACGTGACCCGGAACTGCCGCAAGGCTATTCGTTTGATTATATCAATGCCGAGTTGCTGAATGGAAGAGCTAAAATTGTTAATGGCAGGCTGGCGTTGCCTGGCGGCATGAGCTACAAACTATTGGTATTGCCCAAACTGGCAACCATGCGGCCCGAACTTTTGAAAACCATTACCAGATTGGTTAATGATGGATTGACTGTATTAGGCCCCAAACCTGAGCGCTCACCAAGTCTGCAAAATTACGGCACTGCTGATGCGGAGATCAAAAAGATGGCGGCAGTACTTTGGGGTAATATCGATAGTGTTTCGGTAAATATTCATAGGTATGGCAAGGGTATGGTTATTGACGGAATGGATCTGGAGCACGCATTGAAACTGATTAATGTAACGCCCGATTGTAAGTTTAATACCGTAGGGCAGGCGCTGTTCATTCACCGTAAACTCGGCGATGGTGATATGTATTTTGTATCCAACCAAACCGCACAATCAATAGATATTAACGCAGCTTTCAGGGTGCAGGGAAAAGCACCGGAATTTTGGGATGCCACAACCGGTGGTAGCCGTAACCTGCCCAATTATAAACAGGAGGGAGGTATTACTACTGTGCCGCTTAAACTCGATGCTTATCAAAGCATATTTATAATTTTCAGGAAACCAGCCAATGTAAACGCCGGTAAATATGAAAACTTCCCCGATCAGCAGGTTTTGGTTGACGTAAATACTCCATGGCAGGTTACCTTTGATGCTAAAAGATGGGGGCCTGCAAACCCGGTTACCTTTGATAAACTGATTGACTGGACATTGAGGCCGGAGGATGAAATTAAATATTATTCGGGCCCGGCAGTTTACCATAATACGTTTAATATTGCCCGAATTGAAAAGGACAAACACCTGCTGCTTAACCTGGAACAGGTAAAAGCCATGGCCAAAGTAAAGGTGAACGGTATTGCAGTTGGCGGCGTATGGACGGCCCCTTATCAGCTTGATATAACCAATGCGCTTAAACCGGGCAATAACACCGTAGATATTGAGGTGGTGAACACCTGGGTTAACCGTTTAATTGGCGATAGTAAATTACCCGCTAATGAACGCCACACCTGGACCAACGTGAATCCATATAAGCCCGATAGCCAGCTGGAAGCTTCGGGATTAACAGGGCCGGTGACTATTAAATTGGTAGTGTATTGATAAAAACGGCCGGGCGGCGGTGGTAAAAAGCAAGGACTTGTGCGATTCCCGTCTTGAGAGGGGCGGAAGGGTGTATTTCTTTCGCGCGACGAAACACACCCCTGCCACCATGCTTTCCACCGCACCCCCTCTCAAGAGGGTAGCTTTTAAAACATTGTAAAAAGGCATTTTAAATGAAGAAAATATTACTCATCATCATCCTATCCATCACCGGTTTTATCAACCAGGCCCAGGAACTCCCGCCGGTTTTTGACGCTAAACGCTCTGCCGAAGCACAATCGACAGAAACGGTGAGGAAATATCTTTCACCGGTCCGCGTCCTTTGGAAATCGCCCGATGCAGCTACCAATATTATCAATGCCGAAAAACTTTTAAAACGAGGTGACGGGCAGGCCGATCTTTCGGGTAGTGACTTGTGCATTCTCCAAAGTAATGAAAAGGGCAAACCTGGTTTACTGCTTGATTTTGGTAAGGAACTGCACGGCGGTTTGCAATTGGTAACCGATCAGTCAAGGGGCGGCAAGCCGGTGAGGGTGCGTATCCGTTTTGGTGAATCGGCCAGCGAGGCCATGTCAAATATCGATACTATAAAAGGCGCTACTAACGACCATGCCATGCGCGATATGATCATATCACTGCCATGGCTGGGCAAGCTGGAAATAGGCAATACCGGCTTTCGTTTTGTGCGGATAGACCTGGTAGATGAGAATAGCCAGCTTAAACTGAAAGAAGCAAGGGCTATTTTTATTTACCGCGATATTCCTTACCTGGGCTCATTTAAATGCAGCGATACGTTGCTTAATAAAATCTGGCTTACCGGTGCCTACACCGTGCACCTCAACATGCAGGATTACCTCTGGGATGGTATTAAACGCGACCGCCTGGTTTGGGTAGGAGATATGCATCCCGAAACATCGACCATTGCTGCTGTATTTGGCGACAATGCCGTAGTACCCAAAAGTCTTGACCTGGCCCGGGATATTACCCCCTTGCCCGGTTATATGAACGGGATGGTATCCTACTCCATGTGGTGGATCCTGATCCAGCACGATTGGTATATGTACACCGGTAATCTCAAATACCTGCAACAGCAAAAAGCTTACCTGGTAAAATTGCTGAATCAGTACGCTGTACAGGTTAATGCCAACGGCAGTGAAAAACTGGACGGCGCGGGTAGGTTTTTAGACTGGCCATCGAGCGAAAATAAACCCGCTATCCATGCCGGTTTACAGGCTATGCTGGTTATGACCCTCAATGCCGGTGCCGAACTCTGCAAAATACTGAATGATCCTGCCACTGCAAAAAAATGTGAAGCCGCGGTGGCCAAGCTTAAAACCAATGTACCCGACGCCAACGGTTCAAAACAGGCGGCAGCTTTATTGGGTTTGTCGGGCTTGTGGCCTGCCCAAAAGGCAAATGAGATCCTTTCTGCTGGTGGGGTGCATAATTACTCTACCTTTTTTGGATACTATATGCTGCTGGCCAAAGCCAAAGCCGGCGATTACCGGGGTGGAATTGACGCTATCCGCAACTTTTGGGGGCCGATGCTGAATTTGGGTGCCACCACCTTTTGGGAAGATTTTAATATCGACTGGCTCCCCAATGCCTCGCGGATAGACGAACTGATACCAGATGGGAAAAAAGATATCCATGGTGATTATGGCGCTTATTGTTATAAAGGATTCAGGCACAGTCTTTCGCATGGCTGGGCATCAGGGCCAACACCCTGGTTAACCGAGTATGTATTGGGGGTGAAGGTAATTGCTCCGGGCTGTAAGGTAATTAAAATTGAACCACATTTGGGCGATCTCAGTTTTGCCGAAGGCACTTATCCAACCCCGTATGGTATTGTGAAAATTAAACATGTTAAGCAGGCCGATGGAAAAGTAAAAACTACCGTTAATGCACCTGTAGGTGTTAAGTTGGTTCAGTAAACATGCTCTCATACCAAGCATTTGTGTTAGGGAAGTCTGGCCGGGTTTCCGGTTGGTTTATAAAGGGACATGCCTTAAATTTGGATAAGGCTTTACAGGAAGTAACAGTGCTACAAATTAGTGTTAATTACCTGATAGGGAATCTTGTTCCAGTTGCTTATTGAAAGGTTTATTGGTGATGCCGTTCTATAGAGCGGTATTCCCGTGCAGGATGCTATCGAATTTTATAAGCAGCAGGCCTTAAAGCTTATTTATTTAACCATTAGGCTTATGTCAAAAACACTTGAGATCGTCCATCCCAATGCGGCAGGGATAGATATTGGCAGCAGAAATTTCTTTGTAGATGCAGGCGAAGATCAGATCCGTATCTTCCCCACTTTTACGGCAGACTGTAACGCGATCCGTGATTACTTGCTTTCTTTAGGTATCAATACAGTAGCGATGGAATCCACGGGTGTTTACTGGATAACACTATACACAGTTTTGGAGGAAGCGGGTGTAGAAGTTTACCTTGTAAATGGGCGTGATGTAAAAAATGTCCCAGGTCGAAAAAGCGATGTGAAAGACTGTCAGTGGCTTCGTCAATTGCATGGCTATGGCCTTTTACGGAAAAGTTTTATACCGGAAATTGAAATGCGTAAAGTTAGAAGTTACCTCCGTTTGCGGCAAGATCATATCCGTGCCGCCGCCACACAGGTTCACTTGATGCAGAAAGCTCTAACCCAAATGAATATCC
The DNA here is from genome assembly GCF_034263275.1 of Mucilaginibacter sp. cycad4. Classification (NCBI taxonomy): domain Bacteria; kingdom Pseudomonadati; phylum Bacteroidota; class Sphingobacteriia; order Sphingobacteriales; family Sphingobacteriaceae; genus Mucilaginibacter; species Mucilaginibacter sp. cycad4. Next base: position 896,549 of record NZ_CP139559.1, read on the forward strand.
GTTTTACAGAAGTGATTAACGATATCAGCGGAGCGAGCGGAATACGCATGATAACAGCCATACTTGGAGGCGAAAGAGATGCCATTACGCTGGCAGAATTATGTCATGAGCGGATACTGGAAAAGAAAAGAGATCTGGTGATTAAATCACTGGAGGGGCATTATAGCGAGGAGCATCTGTTCGCCTTGCGTCAGGCTTATGGCACCTGTTGCTATTACAATAGTTTAATAAAAGAATGCGATGCAGAGATAGAGCGTCAGTTAAAAGATATGTCAAAAGATAAAGACGATATTGAAACAGCTGTAAAACGCAAACCGATTCGTTACCATAAACCTGAAATAGATAACCTGCATAAGCCTTTGCTGAAATTGACAGGAGGCAAAGACCCGATAGGCATAGCAGGAATAACCGATTACAGTTTTCTCCAGATCGTAAGCGAGGTGGGAACAGATATGAGTCCCTGGCCAACAGAAAAGCACTTTAGTGGCTGGTTGAAACTGGCACCGATGAAATCGAGTTCGGGAAAGATGCATAAACGGGTACGGATGAAGCGTCAAAATAATGCAGGGCTGATATTCAGAAATCTGGCCCAGGGTCTATTGAACAGCAAACACCTCGCTCTTGGGGCATTTGGTCGGAGAATACGTGCAAGGCGGGGAAGTCCTATCGCCATAAAGGCAATAGCGCGAAAGATAGCGTGCTATTATTATAGGGTAATGACTAATGGCAGTGAGTTTGTAGAAAAAGGAATAGAGGCCTATCAAAACCATTTAAAAGAACAGAAAAGGAAGCAACTTGAAAAATTGGCACTACAGTTTAATATGCAATTAGTCCCTGCATAAAAAAGTGTGTCCTCAGGATAGTAGCGGATACCGGCCTTGTGGTTAATGCCTTGTGGAGTATGAGCGGAAAGCCCTGCCCGTAGGGAACACCATTAATATTGGGAGTCTCGTATGTTTGATTTTGGATTTTTTCTGGATTAAGCAAATTAAAGAATTTATCAAACTTGTTATAGCGGGTAAGATTTCTCCCGGTTCAGGCACATATCATTATTGATTAACCAATACATTAAGCTTTCAAATACGTTATTTATTAGTGAATTAACTTTGCGGCTGGCAAAAGCGTAAAGTATTTCCATCAATATCGGTAACATAAAACTCGCGCGTTCCCCAGGTTTGATCCGTTGGTCCCTGGTGAACGGGCGACTCTTTTTTAACAGAGGTATCCAACCCGCGGGATACGTAATGTATAAACCGGCTATCCACATCATCAACCCAAACATTTACCACCGAACCAAACAAGCGGTCGCTTTCATATACGGTTAGCTGCAGCTCTCCAAATTCACTTATAAGGTCAATAACGCCGTCATCAGCCGTGGCTTCAGGGTATTTGAGCCTGAAATCAAGCACATTGGTATAAAAACCGACGGCCTGCCGCAAATTCCTGCATTTAAAAAGTGGGATCATTTTCATTATAGCAAACAGTATAATATAAAGTTAACGTTTAATTACTGCACAAACAGATTACATCACTTAAATAAAACCAACCACAGCCGGAGCTGTTAACCCAATGCATAACAGCCTGCAAATGAAATTCAAACAAATCCATTTTATCATCAATCCGGCTTCGGGTAAAGAGGAACCCATTTTATCATACATCAACAAAGTACTGGATGGCAGCGGCATCGGCTGGGACATCAGCGTAACTAAAAGAAACACAAGCGCAGGTAGCATAGCCAAAGCTCTTGTTGGCAAGTCGCAATTAGTAGCGGTGTATGGTGGCGATGGATGCGTTACTGAGGTAGCGGCCGCCCTGCATGGTACAACTACCCCCATGGCGATAATCCCCGGAGGGACGGCCAATGTTATGGCTAAAGAGTTAAATATCCCGCAGGAAACAACTTTGGCACTTGAACTGCTCAAAAATAACACCGGTAAGTTAAACGCAGTTGATATGGGGATGATGAACGGCAAGCCATTTTTGTTGAGGGTAAATTGCGGAATCATGGCCGATATGGTGCTGCAGGCAGATCGGGAGCTGAAAGATAATATCGGTCAGCTGGCCTATGGCATTACCGCTATCAAAACCATAAACGAGGCCGAGCCGGTTAAGTATCAACTCGAAATAGATGATCAGGTGATTGAAGAAGAGGCGGTTTCTTTAACGGTAACCAACTCGGGCAATATAGGCATCGGTGATTTTACACTTCAGCCGGGTATCAGTATTACGGATGGACTGCTGGATGTTATTTTATTAAAAGACAACAGCTTTACTTCTATACTCAAAATAGCAGGTAGTGCATTACTTCAAAACAAAACCGATGCAGTTAGGCACTGGCAATGCAGGCGGGTGGTGATCCGCACCAAAGCCGATCAAAAATTTATCTGTGATGATTTTGAACAGCAGGCAAAAAAGATAGAGATTGAAGTAATACCTGCTTCAATAAATATATTGGTACCCCGTAATGAAAGTTGATATGTTAAGTAAAATAAAAAGTATCATAACGTTGGTTATCATATTCTTCCAGAAGATATATGATAACATTTACCGTGTTTTTGCGGGGATGCCTACACTTAAAAGAAGCCAGATCACGGCCAACCTGTTTTTAGGCAGCCAGTATAACTTACTCGGTTTAAGAAAAATGAAGGCATTGGGTATCACTGCGATAATCAATATGCGGATACATTCGGTATACAGCGAGGCTCAATATGAGGGTTTTCATTACCTGCATTTACCCACAGTTGATAATACACCGCCGTCAATGGATATCCTGATGAAAGGCGCTGATTTTGCAGATGCTGAAATAAAAAAAGGCGGCAAAGTTTATATTCATTGCAGGCAAGGCCTGGGCCGGGGGCCAACCATGACAATTGCCTATCTTCTTAAAACAGGCCTTACATTTCAGGATGCCTTCAATCTTGTAAAAAGGGTACGCACTTTCATTAATCCCCGGCCGGGGCAAATCGAACGGCTGAAAGAACTGGAGCAATATTATAAAATAAATAAGCAGGAACAAACAATGGTATAACACAAGCGATTGGATTTTTCATTGTTCAAAACAAATTTGTTACGGAATTATTGATATTAAAAGTGCTATCTTGGTGTAATTATAAATCGCTGTACCTATGTCTACAACAAAGCCCTGCACTCCAACCGACGGCGAAGACATCTCAAACGGAACGCGCCGTGATTTCCTTAAGCAAACATCGCTGTTAACGGGCATTGCCTTAACACCGGGTACTGTGGTTAAAGCGGCCGAAAACCAATGGGATGAGAAACTTGCCGGCGTTTTTGAAAAGCAAGCCCTGCACCTGGAGGTGAACGGTGTGAAGCAGGAACTGATGGTTGAACCACGTGTAACCCTGCTGGAAGTACTGCGCGAACATCTCGGCCTTACAGGTACCAAAAAAGGTTGCGACCGCGGCCAGTGCGGTGCTTGTACCGTGCATGTAAATGGCGTACGCATTAACTCATGCCTGAGCCTTGCATTAACAAATGATGGTAAAAAGATAACCACTATTGAAGGCCTTGCCAAAGAGGAAGAGCTGCACCCCATGCAGGAGGCTTTTATTAAACATGATGGTTTTCAGTGCGGATATTGTACATCGGGGCAGATCATGTCGGCTGTGGCTTTGCTTAAAGAGGGGCATGCCGGTTCTGAAACCGAGATCAGGGAGTTTATGAGCGGTAACATTTGCCGTTGCGGCGCTTATCCCAATATTGTTAAAGCTATTCAGGAAGTTAAAGGAGATATGGTATGAACCAGTTTCAATATGCGCGACCAGCCGAAAAAGCTGCCGCCATTAAATCATTGGCGAAAGAACCAAACGGGTACTTTTTGGCAGGCGGGACCAATTTGGTTGATATGATGAAAATGGGACTGGTGGTACCGGATAAGCTGGTGGATATTAACCGCCTCCCGCTTAAAAAGATAGAGAAAACTGCCTCGGGTATGCATATCGGTGCATTAGCCTCCAATAGCGAGGTTGCCGAGCATGATTATGTAAAGGCACAGTACCCATTGCTGGCGATGGCTATCAATGCCGGTGCTTCGCCGCAGCTGCGCAATATGGCCACCGTTGGGGGGAATCTTATGCAGCGTACCCGCTGTCCTTATTTTTTTGATACTGCTATGCCTTGCAATAAACGTACACCCGGAAGCGGTTGCGGAGCGCTGGAGGGGATCAACCGTATGCATGCCCTTTTTGGCGCAAGTGATAAATGTATTGCAGTTAACCCCAGCGATATGAACGTAGCACTGGCTGCGTTGGATGCCACCATCCATGTAACAGGTGTAAAAGGCCCGAGAACCATTAAGATTGGCGATTTTCATCGCTTGCCAGGAGATCATCCCGAACTTGATAATACCCTGCAAAAAGGCGAGCTGATCACCGCGGTTGATCTGCCTGTTGCATCATCTGCTTATAACCAGCATGTTTACTATTTGAAAATTCGCGACCGCACATCATATGCCTTTGCCCTGGTTTCGGTGGCTGCTGCTTTGCATATCGAAAATAATACTATTACAGGCGCAAGGCTGGCCATGGGTGGGGTGGCACATAAGCCATGGCGTTTAACCACTGCCGAAGCATTTTTAAAAGGTAAAGCTGTTAACGAGGATAATTTTAAGCAGGCTGCGCAAATTGCCATGCAGGGAGCAAAGGCCTATGAGTATAACAAGTTTAAGTTAAGGCTTGCCCCTAATGCCATTGTACAATCCTTAAAAATGGCAACCGGCCTTGCATCATAAATTAATGACTATTTAGCTAATAGATTTAACACTGATCTTCATGAAAAAAGACGCAATTGGCGATTCCTTAAGCCGTGTAGATGGCCGGTTAAAAGTAACCGGCGGAGCTAAATACAGCGGCGAATATAAACTGCCCAACCTTAGCTATGGCGTGCTGGTTTCGGCAACCATTGCTTCGGGTACGGTAACTGCGCTTGATACCAAAGCTGCCGAGCGCGCACCGGGGGTACTGACTATTATTACGCCATTTAATGCGCCAAAAGTGCCTGGCTACCAGGCCGGGGCCGAAAGGCCGGTGCGGGGCTTGAAGCTATTTAACGATAACAAGATCTACTTTAACGCGCAACCTATGGCGCTTGTGGTTGCCGATACCTTTGAACGGGCTACTTATGCGGCAAGTCTGGTTAAAGCAACTTACAATAATGAGCCTTTTGAAACTGATTTTCATAAAAACATAGATAAGGGGGTAACCCCGCAAAAAGGTAATTATAAAGATTATGTGCGCGGTGAGGCGAATGCCTATAAAAATGCCCCGGTAATGGTTGAGGAGGAGTATATGCTCCCTACCGAAGTGCATAACCCCATGGAGCTGCACGTTACCACCGCTTTTTGGGATGGAGATGATAAGGTTACGCTGTATACCAAATCGCAGGGGGTAAAAGGTTCACAGCGTTCTATTGCTGCGGCATTCGGGCTTAACCCCGATAATGTGCAGATCAATTCGAGGTTTGTTGGTGGGGCTTTCGGCTCTTCATTACGCACCTGGCCGCATGAAATTGCAGCTGCACAGGCAGCCAAACTGGTAAAACGCCCGGTTAAACTTACGCTTACCCGCGAACAGATGTTTACGCAGGTAGGCTATCGCCCTTTAACCATCCAAAAAATAGGCCTGGGCGCAACTGCCGATGGTAAGCTGATTGGTATTACCCATGAATCGCATTCGCAAACGGCCGTTTATGAGGAATTTACAGAAGGGGCGGTAAATGTATCGCAGTTTTTATATAACAGTCCTAATGTTAATACACTTTACAAGGTAGTGCCTTTAAATGTTGGCGTACCTGCGCCTATGCGCGGTCCGGGGGAGGCTACCGGCTCCTTTGCGTTGGAGTCCGCGTTAGACGAGCTGTCTTACAAACTTAATCTCGATCCTATAGAGTTAAGGTTAAGGAACTATACCGATACCGATCCTGAACGGAACAAGCCATGGTCGAGCAAATACCTTAAGGAATGTTATCAGAAAGGGGCAGAGGCCATTGGTTGGGCTGATCGTAAAGCACAACCCGGCACCAATAAAGAGGGCGACTGGCTGGTAGGCTATGGGATAGGCTGCGGTGCATTTGGTGCATACCGGGGCAATGCCATGGCCAAAATAAAGTTAATGGCCGATGGCAGCGTGAATATTCAGAGTGCTACCAGCGATATTGGCCCGGGTACAGGCACATCAATGGTGTTGATAGCTGCTGATACTTTGGGGATTCCCGCGGATAAGATCACGTTTGAGCTGGGCAATTCGGCTTTTCCTAATGCGCCAACGCAGGGTGGTTCGGCAACGGTATCGTCTGTTGGCTCGGCGGTGCATGATGTGTGCGTGGCTTTGAAACAGAAGCTGTACACCATGGCCGGCAAGCCAGCCGATAGTACGGAGCCTATTGATTATGTTGCCGTGTTAAAGCAAAGTAACATGCCGTCGGTTGAGCTTACACAGGAATCGAAAGGTAATCCCGAGGCACAAAAATACTCCATGTATTCCTTTTCGGCGCATTTTGCAAAAGTGCATGTACACCCGCTTACGGGGCAGGTGAGGATCAAAAAGATAGTAGCCTGTGTTGATGCCGGAAAAATAGTGAACCATAAAACCGCCAGCAGCCAGATGATTGGCGGCGCGGTTGGCGGTGTTGGCATGGCCATGACCGAAGAAGCCATTTTTGATAATCGCTACGGACGTTACATTAATGGTAACTTTGCCGATTACCACGTGCCGGTAAATGCCGATATCCAGCAGATAGAAGCTATATTTATTGATAAGCCCGATCCTGTTTTAAACCCGGTAGGCACCAAAGGTATTGGCGAAATTTCGTTGATAGGGGTAGCTCCTGCTTTGGCAAACGCCATTTATAACGCTACGGGCAAAAGGGTTAGGGAACTGCCAATAACACCCGATAAACTGATATAGCTGTAAAGCTGCTGATGAAAGAGATCATTGACATTGTTGCCGCCTATGATGAGGCACATGCGCTGGGTAAAAAAACTGCCCTGGCTACTGTTGTATTGGTGGAAGGTTCTGCCTACCGCCGGGCCGGTGCACGCATGCTGATTACTGAGGACGGGCAGCTTACCGGTGCTATCAGCGGAGGGTGTTTGGAGGGCGATGCCCTGCGCAAAGCCCGCCTGGTGATCCTGCAGCAGCAACCTTTACTGGTAACTTATGATACTACCGACGATGACGATGCCAAACTGGGCGTAGGTTTGGGCTGTAACGGCATTATCCATATTCTTATTGAACCCATAACCGGCGATGTCAATAACCCTATTAGCCTGCTGAAAAATATCATCAGCAACGATCGGCACGCCGTACTGGCAACCGTGTTTTCTATTAAAGACAGAAAAGCGCCCCAGCCCGGTACTTGCCTTTGCCTTACCGAAGATAAACTGACAGTAAGCCATCCCGGGCACCTGCAATACCAGGTTGCTTTGGTAAGTGATGCCATAAGGGTACTGGAGGAGCAGCGATCAGAAATACGGGTTTATCAGGCTGATACCGAGTATACCGCTTTTGTTGAACATATTAAACCCGTTATTTCGCTTGTGATTGCGGGGGCAGGTAACGACGCAATTCCTTTAACGCGAATAGCTGCGGTTTTAGGCTGGAATATTACGGTGATAGATGGCCGGCCTAATTATGCAGTTAAGCAGCGCTTTCCGTTTGCTCAAAATGTCGTAACTGCTAAACCAACCGATGTATTATCGCATATAAAGATCAATGATCGTACGGCCATCGTTATGATGACCCACAATTATAATTATGAGATAGCACTCCTTAAAGAATTATTGCCTGCACCCTTACCTTATATCGGCATCCTCGGCCCCAAAAAGAAACTAGAACGGATGCTGGCAGAAATTGAGGACGCAGGCATATCTGTCAGCGAAGAACAAATGAACAACATCTACGGCCCGGTAGGGTTAGATATAGGTGCCGAGGGCGCCGAAGAGATAGCCTTATCCATTGTGTCTGAAATTAAAGCTGTGTTATCAGCGCGGCAGGGATATTCATTGAAATATAAACCTGCACCTATTCATATTTCTAATCTTAAATACTTGATTAAATAGTCGCCGGGTATCTTGGTTTTTATATTAGATACTTCAAACAGTTTTTCAGTTCTTTCCCGAATTAGCAGTTATGATTGCCCTTTTTTTGTCGCTGAAATAAAGCGCAAGTGCCTTTATGGCCGGGTATCATTGTAACAAATGAGGTGTCCCAATTTTTTGATTCCCAAAAAAAATTGAAAAAAGCCTGGTGCCTCTTTTTCTTAAAAACTCACGTGTTCCATTTTTTGAGAGTAAAATAATGGAACGGGTTAAAAATGCTACTGTTTGATAATCAGTTGTTTGTGTTTTGGTATGAAACGTTGTTAAATTAATGATAACCAGTATTTAAAACTTTATAGAGTATCTGCCTGGTGTTTCACACTTGCTGAAAATAAGGGCGGATTTTTGAGTGTATTTTTATCCGTTTTTTGATGTTTTTTAAATAAAGCTGGTTGTTTGAATTTTGATGGTGACAAAGTACTGCCACCATTGCTTAAAGCCGGAAAACTTAGTTTTGTGCCTTCTCTAAATATGACGAAGCGTAGCTTCGTCAGCTTCGTGGCCGATAGGCGAAGCCCTGGTCGAAGTTTAGCGGTAACCTAACTTCGACCTAAAACTATGCAAGCATTTTGCTTGCGGGGCCTGAATAGCAATAAAGGATTTACTGCCGTCATAAAGTTAAGCTGAAAGCTTAAATCATTTTAGGACGAAGTTAAATAGCGATTGATTTTCACAATGAGGTGTATATTAGCTATTTTTGAGCATGAAACTAAACCGCCTTATCATACTGTGTTTTGCAGTTTTATTTTTTTACGGATGTAGAAAAGGAGAAAACGCAAAAGAAATAATACCACCACCTGCACCCGGTCCGGGAGTGACAGAAATTGGACTATCGGGTGATATCAAAAACCCTGATGGCTCTGCGTCCGAAGGAGTGGATGTTACTATAGATGGACATAAAATCACAACTTCAGCTTCCGGCTTGTTTGAGTATACCGGCAAAGTAAGCAACGCTGATAAGGTAAAACTTTCGATATCTAAAAAAGGGTATTTTAAATTCAGTAAAACCTTTACGCTGGAAGAGAATAGTACGATAGAAAACCTCTCTTACCTTTTAATTTTGGAACAAACCGCCGGAAGTTTCGGATCGGCGAGCGGCGGTACCATCACCACCACCTATGCTACGCTGGTTTTTCAGCCTAATAGCTTTGTTAATCAAGACGGAAGTGCCTATAATGGAAACGTAACCGTAAAAATGCCTCCCAATATCATTAGTGAATATGCGGATAAATTGCCGGGGGATACAAGGGCTTTAACGGCAACGAATCAGAACGTTGTGTTAGACCATTGGGGAGGGATGAATGTGCAGGTTTATGGCAACACCGGGCAACTGCTTAAACTGGTAAAGCCGGTTAATTATACTTATAAAATTGACTGGCGATATGTTTACATTAATAAAAGCAACTCAATAAAGATATGGAATTACGACGAAGCCGATGATATCTGGAAAGAAGCCGGTGACGCCACCTTGAACGGACAATATTTTACCGGTAGTACAACAAGCTTATCCTATTTGCAATGGGGCACAGCTTATCCGCAAGCTTTGCTCAGGGCTTATGTAACGGATGGCAATTCAAACCCGGCCAGCTTTTTTAGGCTTGATTGTGGTATAGATAATTACGCCGTTAATAGTTTTTCGGGCGTAAGAATTAACTCGAAAGGCGTTGCATTAATTTACGCGCCGGCCAATACACAAATACGTACAGCCGTAGCATCGCCGTGTTATGATATGTTGAACGCCTTTTTAATCCCGCCAATTGCGGTCGATAAAAAATTAGAGCAACCACTGGTTGTTAAATTGGCGCCATACATAACCACCTTTGAGGGTAAAATAGAAGATTGCGGATTTAACGGCGTGAAGGGCAGGGCCGAGTTTACTTTTAACGGCAAAAAGATGCTGAGTAATCTTGATAACAATGGCTATTTTAAGTTTACCTTCCTTCTCTGTGAGTTCAACGGTAACAATGGTAAATTGGTTGTTTATGATGAGCAAAATAAAATTATTCATCAAAACAACAATAACCCGATAAGGGCCGGGATTAAAAATGCCTATTTGGCTTCATTGTGTACCGTACCGCAAACCGGTAAGGTAACAATAAATGTAAAGGGAAAAACCTATACGTTTGAAACGCCTAAAGATAGCCTGTCGATGAGCGAGATCTTTGAACCCTGGAATGGTAGCCCGACAACCATGATCTCTGCGCACAGTGCCGACAGAACACAGGGTTTTCTTCTGACTTACCTTGGCTTTAAAGGAGGAAAAGTTGATTTGTATACCTGCGGCTTTTCTATACCTTTAAATAATTACACCATGACCTGGGGGCTTTACGAACGTGGTACAACCCAGATCACAAAATATAAAACGAGCGACACCTTAATTGAGGGAACGTTTAAAACTAAAACTAATCTCAATTTTTCGGCATGGGCGCCCGGTGAGGTGGTGGAGATAAGCGGTAGTTTTAGTATTTCGAGGTGATGAAGATCCGGAAAACTCTAATTCTGATCGGAGCTTAGCGATAGCGTAACTCAAGCATTTTGCTTGCGTGGCCTGAATAGCAATAAAGGATTTACTGCCGTCATAAAGTTAAGCTGAAAGCTTAAATCATTTTAGGGCGAAGTTACGCTATCGCTAAACTTCGACCAGTGTGGGGGAAATGAAAGAACTGGTTAATGCCGCCATTAGTGACAGCCATACCCATACCCGCACCCTGCACCTGCATTTAAAAGCCAAACAATTGTTAGATAACGGACGGGTAATGGATGCCTGGAAGGTGTTGTTGATGTAGGTTACGATTGTGGCTGCAGGAGATTAGCTTATAAATTCAACGCTACCGTATGCGCTGCGCCTTATGTAAAATTGCTAAGTTTTAAAAAACTGTTTGCGGTAGATGAGTTTAATAAATTATAATTGTCATTTTTTTGTTACAATTTGAAATAATTAAAAATCAAAAAACTTTATTAAATCAATTATCTCTATATAACTAATGTTGTCACGTATTAAACAGCAAGATATAGCGACAGAAGACTTTAAAATGGCATTTAAAAGCTATTAATAGCTGCAATGCAACGACTATTAACAAACCAATCGCCACGTTTTCTTAGCGTCATACATTTGATTATTGCAAATACTTTAATCAAATTTTTGGCATATATTTGGTATTAAACAATATAAGTTACAATTATTAGCGGGTCATTCCCAGTGCGCAATTCCGAGTTGAGGAGCCGTGCAGATCCGAATATTTATAGCTTTCGATAACTAACTTAATCAACACCACGCGCGTGACGGATTCCGCTGTTTGGCCTCTTGGTAATAGTTAATTACACAAAATATTATTTAAACTAATTTTGTATATGGATGTCAAATCGATATACTTTTTTGGTGTAGATAATAATTTAAGTTTTGTAAACTTCGCTGTAACTGGTGATGTTTTTATTTGAAATTTAATTAATTATCAGATCATGGAACGCGACAAAAAATACAAGGGAGTAGTAACCGTTAAGGCTGTTAACCCTATCGTAAAAATGATTGAGGATAAAAAGAGAATTGCCCAGGCAATCAAAAACGGCGAAAGCTTGTCTACTCTTAAAGGAATTAAAATTGTATCTCCCGTATAGCTTTACTATAAATGAGGACGGATCATACAATTTTATATCTGACCTAAATCACAATTACCTTATTTACTTCTCAGAATCTTCACTTCCCGATTCGGAAGGAAATATTCACACTATTTATAATATCGGATTCAGTCGGGATGGATATCATGACTGCATTCCCTATGAATCAAAATTTGACGGAAGAATCAGATCTACAATAATGAATGCAGTAAATGATTTCTTTGATAAAAATGATCACAAGGCATTAATTTATTTTTGCTTTGGTGACGATGGCTATTCCAGGCATAGAAAAATTGTGTTTAATATGTGGGCTCGTGATTTGGATTCATCAATTGATAAGTATAACAGTGAAATCCCCTATGAAGGATCTACTGTTTACGGATCTTTATTGATAGTAAATAATAACCCGTTGAAAGAATTAATTGTGAAATCCTTTGAAGGATTTATATCAGAGCTTACTTCAAAATAACCTCATCTTCCGGTTTGAGGATGGAAATATTCATGATGTTGATTATATCGACTATCATTAAAAAGGAAAATATTATGTTGAAACGCAAATTACCGCCCAATCATCCCGGCTTCATTTTAAAAGAAATGTTTATTGATGAACAGGAACTGACCATTACTGAAGTAGCGAAAGGCCTGGGTATGGCCCGTGCCAACCTTTCAGCTATAGTTAATGGCCATACGGGGATTAGCCCGGAACTTGCTATCAAACTATCTGAGGCATTCGGCAATACATCGCAGTTTTGGATAAATCTTCAAAATAATTATGAACTGTGGCACGCTGAACAAAAGGTTGATCGCGCGAGTATCAGGCATTTTTATAAGGCAAGTGCCTGAAAGCTTAACACATTTTAGGAGGCTTCAAATAAAATCGATTATTTTAGCCTCCCCAATGCAAATAGGGCCTTCGTGTATTCGCCATTTCCGGCCCACGCTCAGATATTGTCCTATTTGCGGACGGAGCAAAAATCTAACAGTTACTACTTTTTCTTCTCCCGGCTCAATTGCAATCCCGCTATACCAGGTAATATCGCCCATATATGCTTCAAGTATGCCGTCGTTTTCGGGGTATTCAAACACATGATCTGGCCTGTATCCGCTTAATATTCCTGTTCGCCTCCCACCATCTGCCGTTGCTTTTAATTTTAATAGGGCACTAACTGATATCAGTTCGCGTTTTTCCTGCTGCTCCGGGTCCTTTATACTTACAAGCGTATTTTTATTATAAGCTATAACGTCAAATACTTTTGATGCCCCTGTACCAAGCCATCTTTTGTAAATGAGTTTGCCGTTCATATACAAGTAAAGTTCGTCGCCTCTAATTTCTTTGTGGATTAACATGGTATTTGTAAAGGTAGAGAATGTGGGTGTAAATACCATGACCCATAGGACAGTTAGTGTTGAGAACGCGCGACACGAGCGCACCAGCGGAGGTCGTGTTGTAGACACTAAGTTATTCATACAGACCTTTGTAACCCTATTTTAGGACAAGATGCTGCATTCTCACCCCAGTTGGGTTAACACATTATAGGACGAAGTTACGTTATCGCTAAACTTCGACCAGTTAGAGATTAAAAGAGAATTAACCTTTATATTGCATTTTCTTTTATCTAAACCATGAATACCACAAAAAAAGGTAACGCTTTCGAAGATCGTGTAGCACAAATGATTCAGCGGTTACTGAATGAGGATGAATTTTATGTGCCAGGTAAGAAAAGTCAAGTGTTTCGCAAGAAGGCATACTATTCATTCAAAAGGAAAAACGATATTATTTTTGATGTTACCGTCGAGACAAGGCTGAAACCTGACGTGCCATATTCAATTCTCAGTATCATTGAATGTAAACATTACAATCATCGTGTGACTGTTGATGATGTCGAGGAGTTTGAGTCAAAGATTCGTCAAATAGGAGAACATGATACCAAAGGTATCATCGTTACGAATAATCAACTCCAATCGGGGGCATTGGAACTGGCAAAATCGCTTAAAATAGGAGTTGTTCGCCTCGATCCAAATGATGAGTACCAATGGATAAACTACCGTCACGAAAAAAAAGGCGGACTCGACCTACAACGTTTAGCTGATTACTTTTATACTACATCAGATAAGTTGCCTAAATTTATTGGTTATCTTAATGGTATACTATTTGACGGTTTGCCAGATGCTTTGATAGAGAGTGGGATAATAGATATTTACCGCCATAAAGAGAAATTTATATCAGTCCCTTTCTTAACTGATGAACGAATAGAAAATATAGTAGATCGTTTATATAACCATGACATTAACAATGGTCAGAAGTTATCCATCGAGAAGCTCGCTGCATTTTTAATCTCTAAATACCCTTTCGTGTTCGAGATTGATGATGAAATGCCTTATGAAAAGTTGGGGAGTATTGATTTTGAGAGTGAAGTTATTCGAGTTAATCCCCGCCTAAGAGATGATCCGCACCGGTGGCGTTTTACTTTTGCTCATGAAGTTGGTCATATGATACTGCATCGTAAGCTACTTGAAGGTGCCGTGAAGGAAAAAAATGATGACGAAGCAACGCTTGAAGTGTTAAATCCTAATTACATGGATAATGAACGTCGTATTGAGATTCAAGCGAATTTATTCGCAAGTACATTGTTACTTCCTCGGCCAAAATTAGAAAATTTAGTTAATCGTTTTTTTAAGGAAAATGGTATTCATAAAGGGTATCTCTTTGTAGACTCACAGCCAGTAAATCAAGTGCAAGCGTTAAATCTACTCAAACTAATTTCAGAAACATTTGATGTATCTCTCGCTGTAGGCCGTATTCGACTAATAAAACTTAAGCTTGCGGTTTATAAGAATGATGGACATATCGGTAACATAGTTCGTGACTATTTCAAATAGGCCAGTCGGCTCTATAAATGAGCCGAGACCTAAGGAGTGTATTGAGGCATTGGCTTACACTTTGGAAACGGAACCAGCCTCTTTCTCAATTGAATTTTATCTTTAAAGTGTCTCGATATTTCATAAGTTAAATTCGTGTAGTTATTGCTTTCTTCTCGTTGATGATAAATAATCTCAATAGCCTCACAATATTTGTGTTCGAAAATCATATTTAATAGAGTCCTATCAGATAACCCACAGGAATGTCCTACGATTAGAACTTCATAATAATCATGATTTAAAAAGTCAATTAATCTACTGTAGTTATCGGTTTTAAAATACCAAAATGATTTAATAAACTCAAAAAAAGCGTTGTTGTTCATTAACTCCATTCTACGGTAGTCTTCGTCAATTTCATCTCCGAATCCAAATATCAATGGGTTTTCAATATCATTTAGTTTACCATGAATATAATTTATGAGAAAATTATTTTCTCGATATTTTTTTGCGTTCCCAATAAACTCGTCGGTTATGTAATTTTCAATGGTATTTGTATAATTGAAATTTAAAATCATACAATTGTCGTTATTTGATAAAAGTAGATCCTTATATCCTTCTATCATAACTTTGTTATTAATACTTGAAAGGTAGATTTCAAGTTCATCTATTAAAGCACGTAGTGAGTTGTTAAGTTGAATTAATTGATTTTGTGACGCTGTATTGTTTAGGTGTATTTTTAACGATTTATAAAACTCATTTTCAATGGCAACCCAATTTGCATGGGAGCATTTTCTGATAAGAGAGTTGAAAAAAATGGACTTTGTCTTAATTTTGAAGGGGTTTTTTGTCCTTTCATTTGAATTGGGGTATAGCCATTCGTGATCAAGCAAAGCACTAAAATCGGTTTTATAATAATGATCTATCAAGGCAGAAATTCCATTAATCTCTTTATCAATTGAGTTGCTAAACTTCAATGGGTGATTAGGTATGATCGTATCAATTGAAATAAGATTGTCCTCATAATGTAAGTTATTAGGATTAAATGCTTGTATTAAACATTTTTTTAAATACCATAAAATAAAACTATTATAATCAGTTTTCAGACCGTGTGCCAAATCGAAACCGTTACCTATCAATATAAGCCTGTTCATCTTAATTGGATTTAGCGTGTTAACTTAATTCAGGTTACTTAATCAGATGCATTTCATTTTTTAAGGGATATTAAGAACATATCAACCCCGCCACAGTCCTCACCTCCACAAAATCATCATTTTCTAAGTCGCGGCAATTCACATGCGTATCCGTACAGATCAGCTTTTTAATAGCCCCGCAGGCTTTTAGCTTCCCAATACCATCGTTCACAAACAAACCGTGCGTAGTAATTACATAAATATCCCCGGCGCCGGCATTTTTGTAGGTTAAAGCGGCGTTTACGATGCTGCCTCCTGAGCGGATCATGTCGTCATAAATGATCACCGTTTTGCCGGCTACGTCGGCATTGATGGCGCTTACTTCGGTATGGTCGCCTTTGAGGCGGCGTTTGAGGATGAAGGCGGCATTTACGCCCATATCGTTGGCTAACGATTCAACCCATTTGGCCCTGCCGGCATCGGTGCTGGCCATTACAAAGTTGTCGCCGCCGTATCGGGTGGCTGCTTCTATCACAATATCCTTGCAGTACACATGTACAGGGTACAGGTCCTGCTCAAAATAGTATTGGATGCCTTCGCTATGTAAGTCGAACAGCATGACCTTATTGCCCCGGTTTGATTTAGGGATGGCCGAGAGCAGGCGGGCACGGGTTTTGGCGGTCACAATTTCGCCGGGTTTAACGGCGCGCTCCATGGTGCTGTAACCAAAGTAGGGGATCACGAGGGTAAGCGAATCGGCTCCGTAGCTTACCAGTGACGAAGCAAGATCATATAATTCAAGCGTAGCGCTGTCGCTCACTGTACCGCCAATCAGCAGTACCTCCCTGCCTTCCACGTTAGAGAGGATGCGCTGGTAACGTTCGCCGTCGGTAAAGTGGCTTACTTCAATCTCACCGCGTTCGCAATGGCCAAGGGCAAGCACTTTTTCGGCAAGGTATTCGTATCCGGTTATGGCAAAGAGTAGTTTTTTCATTTTTATTTATAGAGCATAAAGCTGAATGCACAGGGTTGAAAGCTAATGAATTGGTTAGTTGTTTAACGTATTAATTACCTGGTCAAAGGTAAATTCTTTAATAATATGGCCGTTTTCAAAAACGGTTTGCAGTTGGTCGGCCAGTTCGGGTTGTTCGTTTTGGTGAATGGTTTTGTAACCCTCCGGAGTTTTTACCAGTTTGAGCCTGCCGCCCTTGCTCTTTTTAAAGCTGGTAATGATGTTGCCCTTGGCATCCATTTCGGCAGGGCTTTTTTCAACGTTAACTTCTTCGCCGTTTATTACCGCACTGCTGCATTTTAACGCAAACTTTTGGGTATCACGGTCGACCTTTTGCAACAATGCGCCGCCCATGCCCAGCACCAGGTTTTCGGCACTAATGCCGGTTGCTTTAAGGGCTTTATAAATCAGGCCGATCTCGGTGTAGTTTACCCCATCGCCCTGGATCACCCTAACCTGCGGCGGCAGTACTTTATAACCTTTGGCATTAGTAGTAAAGCCGAATTTATCAAACAGAATTTTAAAAATCTCCAGCAGGGTCATTACCGGGTCGCCGCTGTCCGGGCGGATCACCAGGGTGCCGTCGCGTTTCAGGACCTCCTGTTTCAAGTCTTCGCCCCAGTATTCACTACAGGCGCGGAAAATGTTATAGCTATCGCTTACACAGGCAATAACGCCGGTAGGGAAGCTGCGTAGCACGTGTTTAAAAATCTCCAGCTCGCCTTCCTGGCCAAGCAGGGTACAAATGCTGTGTTCGGTAGCGGGGATGCTTAAGCCATATACTTTTTCTGCATGGTAGTATTTAATCGCCATACCAGATCCGGCCAGGTTGTCGCTGCCTGCAAAACTAAGCAAGTGGGCGGCGCCGCCAATTTTGGCGCTCTCCACACTGCTCACACCGCGGAAACCAAAATCATTCAGCACAAAACCAATCCCGCCGAAAGATTCGGGTGTCGCGGTTTCCTCATAGTATTGGGTAACTGTTTTTTTAACCTCGTGGCTTAGCGTGGCTACGGTGCAGGGATACCAAACCTGCATCAGCAGGGTTTCGAGGAAGTTGGTGAGCCAGTAGCATTCCGGGTCGGTGTTTTCAATGGTCATGAGCACGTTGCCGGTGGGTACGCTGGTACCTTCGGCCACTGCTTTAATGCGTACCGGCAGATGGCCGTTGTATTTGTCCAATATGTACTGAAACTTGCTGCAATCAAACACATCGTCACGCCCGAATACCTGTTTTAAAAACTCATCCGCTTCATCCAAATCAACCTGGTTAAAGGCAATGCCCTGTAAATATTCCTTCAAAATATATTGCAGACCGAAAAAAACGGTTTCGTTGAACATGCCCCCGCGGCTTTCCAGGTAACTGTAAATATTGGTGGTGCCGGGGTAGTAAAATTTATGGTGGGCGTATTTATATGCGTCGGCTAACAGGATCAGATTTTCCTTTTTCATGGCTTTAATTTTTAAGGTATTTGCCGGTGATGAAATTAAACAATTCAATGTGTTCTTCGCTAATAGAGCCGTCTTTTATCATTAAAGGCAGGTCGGCGCCATCAGTTGCCTCTGACTCTCATGCAGGTACGGCGTTTGAAAGCATGCTATAATTACTCCTGTTTTCATTTCTATTTTGCGTTAATTGTACATAAATATAAATATGTGTCTTTAATACGCAAATTATTTTTTAAATTTTGGGGGGGAGGTTTTATAATATTGGTAAGATAAACCCGTCATGCTGAACTTGTTTCAGCATCCCACAAGCCGAGGCGCAAGCATAACGAACACTTAGCATGTGGGGTCCCGAAATAAATTCGGGATGACGGATCTGGGTATGTTGAACTTGTTTCAGCACCCCACAAGCCGAGGCGCAAGCATAGAGAACACTTAGCATGTGGGATCCCGAAATACATTCGGGATGACGAATCTGGTTATGTTGAACTTGTTTCAGCACCCATAAGCAGAGGCGCAAGCATAGCGAACTTAGCATGTGGGGACCCGAAATAAATTCGGGATGACGAATCTGGTTATGTTGAACTTGTTTCAGCACCCACAAGCCGAGGCGCAAGCATAGCGAACACTTAGCATGTGGGGTCCCGAAATAAATTCGGGATGACGGATCTGTTTATGTTGAACTTGCTTCAGCACCCACAAGCCGAGGCGCAAGCATAGCGAACACTTAGCATGTGGGGTCCCGAAATAAATTCGGGATGACGAATCTGTTTATGTTGAACTTGTTTCAGCACCCCATAAGCAGAGGCGCAAGCATAGCGAACACTTAGCATTTGGGATCCCGAAATAAATTCGGAACGACGAATGTGGTTAAAAGTCTCCCCAACCGGGGGAGATTATTCGCAAGTGGTTTATTTTTAGCGCTCATGAGGGCTACGCCGTTTAGAGGGGGCTTTCTTTATATCTCGAAGCTAATTCCTTCTTTTTTCAACTGAAAATACTTTTCCTCGTTAAAGCGGAAAAGGTTACCCGGCCGGCCGGCGCCTTCGAGGGCTTGTTTTTCGGTGGTTTCTTCCAGGAAGCCGTATTTGGTGATCTTCTTTTTAAAGTTACGGCGGTCGATAGGGCGGTCGAGCACGGCAAGGTAGAGCTTTTCGAGTTCGGAGAAAGGGAATTTTTCCTCAAGCAGCTCAAAACCCACGGGCTGATAAAGCATTTTGCTTTTGAGGCGGTCGCGTGCTACGCTGATGATGGTGGTATGATCAAACGCGAGGGCGGGGAGCTTTTTGATGTTGAACCAGTTTACATCACTGGCATCGGTAGCGGCTTTAACAACAAAGGCATCGGGTCTTACAAGTCCGTAATAAGTTATGGAGATCACCCTGTTACGAGGGTCGCGCCCCGGCTGGCCGAAGCTGTACAGTTGTTCCAGGTAAGTGATGTTAACGCCGGTTTCTTCCCGTAACTCCCGCTGAATAGCTTCCTCTAACGACTCATGATCAGCTACCAGGCCACCCGGCAATGCCCAGCTGTTTTTAAAAGGCTCAATATTGCGTTTGATAAGCAGTACAGACAATCCCTCCTTGGAGGTATATCCAAATACTACGGCATCAACGGCAACCTTTATATTTTGAGCGACTGACATAATACAAAGGTAGGGATTGGGAAGTGGCGGGGCAAGAGGGGGAACTATTCAATCAACTAAAATTTAAGGCATTAAACACCATTTCTTTATGTTTATTACCTGGCAGAGTAACTGTATTTGGCCTGAGTAATATTTAAAAGTTTTTTTATTTAAAAATTTTCTTGTAAATATGCCTCACCAATCAGTAAACCGTTTTACCGCCGCTTATGCTCCACAATAAGGAATATCAAATGTGGCCTGATGCCCGGTTATTGGAGCAGTTAAGGCTTGATGACCGTAAGGCATTTGAAATCCTGTACCATAAATATTCGTCGAAATTGTTTTATGCGGCTTATAACCTTTTCAGGGATAAAGATGTTTGTGAAGACCTGGTGCAGGAGCTGTTTATTGATTTATGGACAAAGCGCAACCAATTAAATATCACTTCGCTTGAGGCGTACCTCAAAGTGGCTATCAGGCACCGTGTGTTATTTTATCTGCGCACAAAAAAGGCATCGGTAGATCTTACCGTGATTGAAACACTGGTCGAAAAATATTCGGCTGATAGCAAGCTGTTCCAGGATGATATTGCTCATTTACTGGAAGATGGCGTAGCTCAATTGCCCGAAAAATGCAGGCAGATCTTTACCCTGAGCCGTAAAGAGTATTTGAGCAATAAAGAAATAGCCACCCGGCTAAATATTTCCATTAAAACCGTCGAAAACCAGATCACTATTGCTTTAAGATATCTGCGCACCGGTTTAACCGACTACCTGCCGTCGGTAGTGGCCTTGCTGTTGTTGCATATGTTTGGTAAATAAATCTCAAAAAATATTTTCAATTGCTTTGGGGGGTACCCCGGTTTATTGCATCCTGCAATTATAAACCATGGCAAAATTCCCTTTCAGAAAAAAACGATCCGGCGCAAATGACAGGCATTTGCAGGAAGAGCTTGTGAATAAATATCTCGACGAGCTTGATCTCCGCAGCGTACAAAACGAGGCCGGAGATAAGGTGGAATTTAATACTGATGGTGTATACAGCAGGATCAATGCTGTTTTAGATAATGCCGAGAAGAAAAACCGTGGCAAATCAAAAAGATGGATGGTTGCTGCCTCGCTTCTTGCGGGTTTATGTATTTCGGTAACGGCAGCTTACCATTACCGCTATGCGCTGCTCGATAGCCTTGATCCTATCGCCGATAAACAATTGGTCGCAGCAAACGGGCAAACTGTAAACTTTACACTTGCCGATGGTACCAAAATATGGTTAAATGCAGGCAGTAAGCTTATTTACCCCGAAACTTTCCGTGGCGAAAAACGCGAGATTAAGCTTGAAGGCGAGGCTTTCCTGGATGTAGCCCACGACCCGGAAAAGGCTTTTATTATACACACCGGGCAAGTGCGCACCCAGGTATTGGGTACCAGTTTTAACATCAAGGCCTACACTAATGAACGCTTTATTAAGGTTGATGTTTTGAGTGGCAAGGTAGGGGTGGTTACACCTGCAGGTAAGGCAAAAAGTATCACAACCTTTTTAACGCCTGCCGAGGAGGTTGTATTTAATAAAGACGGACTATCGGTCACCAAAAATAAACAGGTGGATGTAAACGCGCTAAGCAGCTGGAAGGATGGAGAGCTGGTGTTTAAAAACATGGCGCTGACCGAGGTGCTCAATACCATTAACCGCCACTTCAACGTAACCGTAAAGGCCGATGTTAACCTTGTACGATGCTCCATTACAGCAAATTTTACCAATGTTTCGCTGGAGAATATCATGAAGATCATATCGAAACTGGTGAAGGGCAAAGCCGTGCAAAAAGGCTCTGTTTATCAGCTAAAAGGCCGGGGCTGTTAACATAAAAACCAATTAATAAAAAGAGAGATACCAATTATCAGTTAACCTAAATACAAGCTATGATAACATAAATACATTAAAAAACCCTGCTCAAAAGGGATTTTGACAGGGTTAAACTAAAATGCCGGGTTATTAATAAGTGCAGCGTTTAGAGGTCCAATTCAGAACGAAACACTTGAATTTCAAACACTTTAATTTTCTCAAATCTATGAATATATCTCTATTTTCAAATGGAGTAATTCGTCATGTATTAATATTAATGAAAATTACCTCGCTTGCCTGCTTTGTGGTTTGCCTGATGTGCTTTACGGCCGTGGCAAACAACTCGTTCGGGCAAAAATTCCTGGAGGTATCGGTTACGCTCAAATTAAAAAATGCCAAGCTAACCGATGCGCTGGATAAGATCTCGAACGAAAAGCATATCAAATTTGCCTACGCCGATAATGTACTTAAACCAACTTATGTTGTGACGCTTAAGGTTAAAGACAAAAGTATCAGGGAAGTACTTGATCAGGTATTAACTCCCTTCAATCTCAGCTATAAGATCATTGACGATGTTATTGTTATTGACGAAAAGCCCGAAATTGAAAGCAATACGGGAGGGATTGAGCATGGCCCCAGGCAACCCATCAAAATCAAAGGTAAAGTTACCGACGAAAACAACTTAGTTATACCCGGCGCAAGCGTACGGGTTAAAGGCACCACCATAGGCACAGTGACCGATATTAATGGTAATTATACCATTGATGTACCTGATGCCAATGGAACCCTCGTATTTAACTTTATAGGCTATGCAGCTAAAGAGCAGCCTATTGGCAATGAGGCCACGATAAATGTGCAACTGGTTCCCGAACGTACCTCGCTTAATGAGGTGGTGGTGGTAGGCTATGGTACCCAGCGGCGTTCAAACGTTATTGGCGCGGTAGATCAGATCAGCGCTAAAGCCATTGAATCAAAGCCTTCCATAAACTTAACGCAGGCATTGCAAGGCACGTCGCCCAACCTTATCATCCAGCAAACCAGCTCCGAACCCGGAGCTTATGCCAATGTGAACATCAGGGGGGTAAGCACGCTTAATGATAATACACCCCTGGTGGTTATAGATGGTATTACCGGCGGCGATATCAACCTGCTTAACCCTTTGGACATCGAAAGTCTTTCGGTATTGAAAGATGCAGGTTCAGCAGCTATTTATGGTTCGCGTTCGGCCAATGGTGTTATTTTGGTTACTACTAAAAAAGGTAAAAATAACTCGCGTACTACGGTTAATTATAACGGGCAGGCAGGTATCCAATCGCCGCATGTGGGCTATAAACCGGTACACAGCTATGAAAATGCCATTTTACGCAACGAGGCTATGGTTAATGCCGGTTTGCAGCCAATTTATAGTCCGCAGGATATCCGCAACTTTCAGCAGCAGGGCGATCAGCAATGGTTTCTGGACGCTATTTTAAAAGATTCGTGGCAACAAAGTCACAACTTGAGCTTAACAGGCGGTAATGCTACCACCTCGTTCCTGGTATCTGCCGGGGTGACCGATCAGCGCAGCAATCTTGTTGGGCCGGATTACGGCTTAAGGCGCTATAACTACCGCATGAACTTAACCAGTAACTACGGTAAGTTAAAGCTCACAAGTATCCTTGCCTATTCGCGCTCTGAAATCCGCGAACACTCCTACAGCACTGGGACTTTGATTGTTGATGCGGGCCGTACACCTACCTATTATAAAATAAAGGATGATCAGGGCCGGTACCTTACCAATGATGTACTGACCGAGTTTAACCCGCTGGGGATCCTGGAGCAGGGCGGCTATCGTACCCATGATGATGACAACCTGTTGGGCAACTTAAATGCCGAACTGTCGGTTACCAAAGACTTTAAGCTCAAAGCCGTTTTTGGCGGACGGTTACTTGCAAATCACCAGTTTACAAGGGTTAAGCAGGTTAACTTTTATCCTTCAGGCACTTATGGGGCCGACAGGAACACCAACGATGATAATAACAAGAACCTGTTTACCAATACCCAGTTACTGGCCGAATATGCTAAAACCTTCAATAAATCGCACAATGTTGACGTGCTTGTAGGTGTAGCGAATGAATCAACAACCAGTAAGGCAAACAGCATCCACCTAAAATATACCGATCCTGAACTGGGCACACCTACTACAGGTACTATCATTGATCCAAGTTCAACGGCTTCAAATAATGCTACTACCGAAACCAGCCTTAATTCATTGTTTGGCAGGGCAAGCTACTCGTACATGAACAAGTACTATGGTGAGTTTGATTTTCGTGTAGACGCTTCATCAAAATTTGCACCACAAAACCGTGGCGCTTTCTTCCCTTCGGTATCGGGTGGCTATCGCTTTACCGAGGAGCGCTTCATGCAAAACTACCGCAACAATATCGGCGATCTGAAACTGCGTGCATCATACGGTATTTTAGGTAACCAAAGTGTTGGCGATTATCAATACCTGCGTACTTACGGCCCTTTCCAAAATGCTTATGGCTTTAACAACTCAGGTGTAGGCGGTACAGCTATAGCTTTTGCCAATCCCGATTTGCGCTGGGAGCGTGCTGCAACACTTAACATTGGGGTTGATGCCGGCTTCCTGAAAAACAGTTTGACCGTTGCTATTGATTACTTCAATAAAACCACCCGCGATATCCTGCTGCCCCCAATTGTACCGGGAACGTTTGGCGCCGGTTTGCCAAGCTATAACGCGGGTAAAGTACAAAACCACGGCTGGGAGCTAACGGTTAACTACTACCTTACTACGCAAAACTTTAAACATTCCTTTAGCTTCAACGTAGCCGACAGCAAAAACAAGGTGCTTTACCTCGAAGGCGGCGATCAGCTGAAAAGCTATGATGAGATGCAGGTGATCAACCGGGTAGGCTTGCCGATAGGCTCATATGTTGCCTTAAAGCGCGAT
The DNA here is from genome assembly GCF_034263275.1 of Mucilaginibacter sp. cycad4. Lineage (NCBI taxonomy): Bacteria > Pseudomonadati > Bacteroidota > Sphingobacteriia > Sphingobacteriales > Sphingobacteriaceae > Mucilaginibacter > Mucilaginibacter sp. cycad4. Next base: position 921,143 of record NZ_CP139559.1, read on the forward strand.
GGTTATTTTCAAAACCTGGATGATATTAAAAACGGGCCTAAGCCAACCGGCTTAACCGTATCACCGGGCGATAACCGCTATGTGGACGTTAATGGCGATGGAGTAATTGATGATAACGATAAGTTTGTTTTCGGCAACCCGTTCCCCCGTTTAACTTTTGGGTTTACCTACAATGTAAGTTATAAAGGTTTTGACTTTAACCTGTTTTTGCAGGGCGTGGGTAAACGCAGTATGTTTATCAGGGGTGAGCAGGTTGAGCCTTTCCACGTAAACTATTCGCAGGTTATTTACCAGCATGAGCTTGATTTCTGGACACCTCAAAATCCCGACGCCCGTTTCCCGAGGCTTGCAGCCAGCGGAAGCCAGTCAAACGAAAACAACTTCAGGCGTGGCTCAGATATGTATTTGTTTGATGGCAAATACCTGCGCGTAAAGAATGTACAGGTAGGCTACACACTTCCAAATGCATGGGCCAAATTGTTGGGCTTACAAAAACTGAGGGCTTATGTGTCGGGCCAAAACCTGCTTACGTTTTCGGGCGTGAAGTTTATCGATCCTGAATCGACAGAATTTAACAGTAACCTGGGGGCAGGTGGCGCTAACAGCGCGAGGTCTTACCCAACGCCCATTTACTATGGTTTTGGTTTAGATGTAACCCTATAATACTATCTATCATGAAAAAATATTCGACATATAAAACCGCCTTCTTAGTATTACTGGCCAGTATATCGGCCTGTAAAAAGCTCGACCTGGCGCCAACCAATAAGTTCACCGACAGCAATTTCTGGACAACCACCGAAAAGGCCGATGCGGTACTTAATACAGCCTACTCGCAAATGTTTAGCAACGACTATTTCTTCTATAATGAAGGAGCGTCGGATAACGCGTACAATGGTCGCGGAGATAACCAGGGTGCAGCCTCGCTTGCCGCAGGTACTTACGATCCATCATTGGGGCGGATCAAACAGGAGTGGGGCTTCCATTACAGCGGCATAAAAACCTGCAACATTTTCTTAGAGAATGTAGATAGGGTAACTGCTATGGATGCAACGCTGAAAGCCCGCATGAAAGCCGAAGCAAGGTTTATCCGTGCTTTCCATTATTTTATGCTTGAAACCTGGTGGGGCGATGTGCCTTTGTTTGATAAAGACATCAGTATTGACCAATCAAAAAGCATTGCACGCACGCCAAAAGCACAGGTTGTTGATTTTGTGCTGAAGGAGCTTGATGCCGCCACAACTGATTTGCCGGTTAATACCGCTTATAAAGATGCCGACAGAGGGCGTATCACCAAAGGTGCAGCTATCGCCTTAAAAGCAAGAGTGCTGCTGTATGAAAGCCGCTGGCAGGAAGTTGCCGCTACCTGCGAAAAGCTGATGAATGATAACAGCAATGGCACCTACAGTCTGTTCCCGTCATATGAGGGATTGTTTTTACCGCAAAATGAATACAACAGCGAGGTGATCTTCGACCTGGAATTTGTTCCGGATGTGCGCACATACAGCAACTTTTTTGATATGGCGCCGCTTGCTGTTGGTGCCCGCTTAAACGCCCTTGCCCCAACCCAGGAACTGGTTGACAGTTACCTGATGGAAAACGGCAAAAAGATCACGGATGCGGGTTCGGGATACGATGAAAACAATCCATATGTAAATCGCGACCCAAGGCTTACCAATACGGTTGTGTACAATGGTTATAAATGGAAAAAGCCCGATAACAGCGTTCAGGTAATTTACACCAAACCGGGCGATGATCCCGGCGCTACCAAGCCTGATGAATATGCGCCTGGCAAAGTAAGCTCGCCTACTGCTTATTATACCCGTAAATATTACGACCCTTCATCTGCCGTAAATTTTCAATCTGCCTTAAACCTGATCCTGATCCGTTATGCCGATGTACTGCTGATGTATGCCGAAGCTAAAAATGAGCTTGGGCAGTTGGATGCCGGTGTTTGGGATAAAACGATAAAAGCGCTGCGCAGCCGGGCTGGCTTTACCGATGCTCCTGCACTTAACTTCAGCGCAGCCGGACAGGCCGACTTAAGAGATATTGTGCGTAATGAGCGCCGTGTAGAGCTGGCTATGGAAGGCCTGCGGGTATTTGATATCCGCCGCTGGCATACTGCCGAAACCGTTCTGAACGGCTGGGCGCATGGTGCCAAGTATGGCCCTGCATCTGTTGATAACGGTTATATCAGGGCTAACCTGCGCACTTTTGACAAGGGGAAAAACTACCTGTGGCCAATCCCGCGCGATGAGCGCGCCGTTGACCCTAACCTAACTCAAAACCCGGGCTGGTAAATCAATAATTATTTATAAAAAAGACATTATAATCAATTACGATCATGAAAAATATTACATACTGCCTTATGGCAGGCATCATAACCATTTTAATGCTAACAGGCTGTAAAAAGGATAAAACCTTGCAGCATACACAGGTATCGGCAGTAACCAACCTGTTTGCTCCTGCAAATAACAAATTCATTCAACTGGAGCCGGTAACCGGTTCGGCCACTTTTGAATGGGCCGAAGCTCATGCCGAAGACAATGGCCTGGTGTTATATGAAGTGGCTTTTGATAAAGAAGGCGGTGATTTCTCAAAACCTGTTTATACCATTCCTTCAGATGCTAACGGTTTGTACAACAAACTTACCATCTCTTATAAAGACCTGAATAAGGTGGCCGATCTGGCGGGGATCCAGCCGCAGGCCACCGGTAAATTGAAATGGACCGTAATGTCATCAAAAGGCATCAATGTGGTTAAGGCAACTGCTTCAAGCATTATTGAGGTTCAGCGTGCTGCCGGCTTTACCGATATTCCTGCCGATCTGTACCTAACCGGTTCAGCTACCGAAGGCGGCGAAGACTTAAGTAAAGCTGTACACTTTAAGCAAACCGCCGCCGGTGTATTCGAGGCCTGGACATCAATAAAAGCGGGTACCTATCACTTTGCCGAACGTAATACGGGCACACCTGCCACTTATTCTATCGATGGCGTTAAACTTTTAAAAGATGGTAATACCACTGTAACCGGGGCAACCAAGGTTGAACGTATTGTGGTTGACTTTACTTCGGCCTCAGCTGCGATAACCGAAGTGACAGAAGTTGGTTTATGGTTTGCTGCCGATAATAAAGTTTGGTTTCCGATCCCTTACAAAGCAGGTGGTAAATGGGAAATTGATAATGCTTCTATCGTTTTCCACCAGGAGTCATGGGGTAGGGACGAGCGTTATAAGTTCCGTTTTACTCTTAAAGACGCATCCGGCAATAGTTCAACCCAGTTTTACGGAAGCAAAAACTCAGATAACAGTCGCCCGGATGCCAATACAGCTAAATCATTCTGGTACATGGTGCCGGTTAATAATGCGCAGTATGATTTCTGCTTTAAGTTTACCGGGGCAGCCGATAATCACAACGCAGATATCGTAGTTGATTTTAGCGCCGATGCGACCGCCTACACCCACATTGTTACTGTTAAATAATATTAACCGCTGCCTGCTGCTATGCTGTTAAACGCATGGCGGCAGGTTGATGATAAAAGATATTTTATGAAAAATAAGCTATTCAATAACATAGCCAATGTTGCCCTTGTGGGCGCTATGGCCATGACTTTTTCATCGTGCTTAAAGGACAAACCTTTCCCGCTGTACGGAAATAAAGCTTCGGCAAAGGTGGAATATAAGTACGCCGAAACGGCAGATTCCTTACAGGAAAAAACATATACCACGTTCATATCAGCAAACGGGAATTACTTCGTAGCAAATAACGCGGGTAGCACCACCTTTAATTACTGGCCCAATGCCCATACGCTGGATGTTTTTACCGATGCCTACCTGCGCACCAATAATGATGTCTATAAGCAAAGAATGAGCTCGCTTTTGGCCGGGATTAAAACCACTAATGGCGGTCTTTCCAATAATTTTTATGACGATATGGAATGGCTGGATCTGGCAAACCTGCGCGCTTATAGTGCCACAAATGATGCCGCTTATCTTACAGCTGCCCACACGCTTTGGACAGACATCCAAACCGGCGAGAATAATAACCAGGGTGGCGGTATAGCCTGGCGCAAAAATCAGTTGGATTATAAAAACACACCTGCAAATGCACCTGCCATTATTTTTGCCGCCCGCTTATATGCGCTGGAAAAAAATGAGGCCGACCTCGCGACAGCAAAAAGATTATATACCTGGCTAAAGAAAACCCTGCTTGATCCTTCGGGTATTATCTGGGATGGCATAAACGCCAATGGCGACGGGCAGATCAGCAAGTGGAAGTTTACCTATAACCAGGGGATATTTATTGGCGCAGCACTGGAGCTCTATCATGTTACCAAAGATGCCGCCTACCTTACTGATGCTGTAAACACTGCCAATGCCACCATTAATGATACAGATATTTCACCCGGCGGGATCCTGAAATCGGAAGGACAGGGCGATGGTGGTTTGTTTAAGGGGATCCTGATCAGGTATCTTACATTACTGGCCCTTGATCAGGATGTTGCTGAAACCGATAGGACTAAGTTTATCAGCTTCCTCAAATTTAACGCCGAAACTTTGTACACAGCAGGTATCGAAAGGCCATCGCTTATGATCAGCCCGGATTGGAAAAAGCAACCATCGGGAACAACAGACCTTACTACCCAGTTAAGCGGTGTAATGATGGTTGAAGCCGCTGCTACTTTGAAGAAGGCAGGGAAGTTGTAAAATGCTATAATCTGTCGTCATGCCGAACTTGGCTCGGCACCCCACCAGAAAGGTATGCGATTTGCTTAGCATGTGGCTTAGCAAGTGTGGTGTTGAAACAAGTTCAACATGACGACAATTTTTTAATCATCGTCATGCCGCACTTGGCTCGGCACCCCACAACAAAGGTATGCGATTTGCTTAGCATGTGGCTTAGCAAGTGTGGTGTTGAAACAAGTTCAACATGACGACAATTTTTTAATTATGTCATGCCGAACTTGTTTCGGCACCCCACGAGAAAGGTAGTCGATTTGTTTAGCATGCGGCTTAGCAAGTGTGGTGTTGAAACAAGTTCAACATGACGACAATTTTTTAATTATGTCATGCCGAACTTGTTTCGGCACCTCATGTGCCGGGTCTGCAGCATGTAAAACAATGAGGTTTTGTTTTGAGTAAGGAATGTCTTAATTTGGCATAACTAACCCAATCACAATGCCAGATAAACAAGGTCATGTTTACATTATGACCAATGCCTATCGTACTACATTTTATATCGGCGTCACAAGCGATCTCCGTGCAAGAATTTGGCAGCATATTAATGGAGAAGGTTCATTATTTGTGAAGAAGTATCGCTTATATGACTTGGTTTATTATGAACACTTTCATAGAATAACCGATGCTATTGATAGAGAAAAGCAATTAAAGAATTGGCATAAGGATTGGAAAATCAACCTGATCAAATCTATTAACCCAACGATTAAGGATTTAAAGGAAGATTTGGAATTGGATTGATATTATCCGGTTGCTTAGCTCACGTGTTTCTTAGCACGCGGGGTGCCGAAACAAGTTCGGCATGACGTTAGATAAAACTCTTGTCATCCCGAACTTGTTTCGGGATCCCACGGGAAAGGTTGGTGCTTCTTTGCATGTGGGATGCCTAAACAAGTTCGGCATGACGGTGGATTAAATATACCATCCCCTTACCCAAACAAATTATTGGTAAACTCCAGCTTTATCCTTGTTTGAAAATTATCTATGGTTTTAAAAATCTCCTTTAAAGCTACTTTTTCAATTTTGGTGAGTTTATCGGGGTCGATGTAATTATCGGGTTCGGTGCGGTCCTGGATAATTTGGGAGGCCTGGTTGCGGAGGCGCAGGCCCATTAAAAAATAGTACGACTGGATTAACTCGTGAACCTCCTTTTCATTGAATACGTCTTTTTCTTTCAATGCCTTCAATCGCTCTCCCGTATTTACCTCAAAAATACGGTGACGCAGGGCATACATCCGCACCAGGTCAACAATTGGGGTCATTGATTTTTTAATGTCGAAAACCTCCTGGCTGCCTTTGGTAAAGGTTTTGATATTTTTGAAAAACGTGAGCGGTGGCTCGTACTGCAAAGCATTTTTAGCCATATGGAAAAAGATCTTACCCAAAGGTTTTTGTAGTTCTTCATCCAGAAACTCTTTCAGCTCGTCCATAATGCCGGCCTCGCCATACAGGTAACGGCAGTCAAAAAAAGTGGAGAACTGGATCACGGTTTCGGGCACAGCTTCGGTCATCCAGCTTTCGTAATTGCGTTTCCAGTGGGATAGGGAGTGTGTCCATTTAGGGTTTTGGGCCATGTAGCCGCCGGTGCAAAAACTAAAACCTATATGGTCCAGCTTTTCAGATACCTGCTGCGCAAAGCTCAGGAAATATTCGCGTACCTCTTCGCGGTGTTCATTGGCTTTATCTTCATAAATAATGGCGTTATCCTGGTCGGTTTTAAAGGTTTGTTCTTTACGGCCTTCGCTGCCAAGCACCATAAAAACAAATTTGGCGGGTGGCTGCCCCATGGTTGCAATAACGCTTTCAATTACCTTTATGGCAATGGTATCGGCAATGGTGGTGATTACCTGGTTCACAATTTCGGCGTTTACACCACGGCCAAGCAATTGTGTAACCATTTGCGGTACCGATTCCCATTTGCGCTTAAGCTCCTGTACTGAGATGGCCTGCTTAACCGACTGGATAAACACCAGGGGCGATTGCGCCTGCTCGGACAATAATTTATTCCTGCTAATGCTGCCTACAAACTCATCCCCGTTTTTGATGAGCAGGTACCGTGTTTTGGTGCGGAACATCATCAAAATAGCCTCGTATACATAAGCATTGGTGCTGATGCAAACGATAGGGTTATCCATGACACTGCCAACAGGCTGAGCAGTATCCGCCTGTTTGGAAACCACATTATCGCGCAGGGTAATATCGGTTACATAGCCTACAATTTTGGCTTGCTCATCGCGGATAAAAATGCAGCTCACCTTATGTTTAGCCATTAACCGGGCAGTTTCATAAACCGGTGTGCTTTGCGAACAGGAGACTATTTCGCGATACTCAATGCTTTCAATCTTGCGCGAGTACATTTGTTCGGAAGCTATATAGCTTTCCTCAAAAGTTGCCGGGCGCTTATAAAAATGGGCAAACTCATCATTGAGCATCCGTTTGCCAAAATCGGCAGTAAAGTATTGTACAAAATCCTCGTACGCTTTGCACAGCGACCGAAAATCTTTGCGATGCAAAAAGAAAACGGTGGTACCCTTTTTAGCAATCACCGTACGGATAGACTGCTTGCGATTAAGCAATACCGAAATACCGCCATAGCAGTAGCCCGAATAATGATGCTCCAGCAAACGTTTGTTTTGCTGACTATCATAAAAAAAGGATTCATACTCGCCTTCGGCTATGATATCCACGCCGCGCATTTTGGTTACTTCCTGCTGGTAGATAACCGTGTCCTTACTATAGCGGATCTCCTGCAACTGGTCGGCAACCTGTTCAAGTACCTCGGCAGGGAGCAGGTTAAAAGGGGATACTTTACTTAAAAAATCAAGACGTTGAACCATATAACCAAAAAGCTATGATGATGATCAATATTAAAACGATGGCTGCGGGTAAAAGGTATTTTTTTTCGGAGCGGATCTTTTGCAGGTAAACTTCCTGGTGTGCTACGCTCTCTTCGGTAATGTCGCCGCGTTTCAGCATTTCAAAAAAGCATTCGGCAGTAGCCTCGGCATCTTCAAGGGCATTGTGCTGCCTGTCGAATGTTTTGTTAAACAGTACCTCGTACAACTGGTTTAGCCTTAAATACTTGGTCTGCGGATTTTGTACCCATTTGGTGGTAGCCAGCATAGTACAAAAGGTTTTTAAATTTTGAAGCGGGTTGACGATCCCTGTGCGGTAAAACTCAACGCCGGCCACATTCAGGTCAAGTTCAATAAAGTGGCCTATTACCAATGGTTCATATTCAAGCAGATCATTGGCCAGCATAGTCATTACATCCCTGCGCCATTCGCCGTGCTCAACCAAATACTCCTGTGTAAGGCCATGAACAGCATATGCTTTTGGACTGATGGTAAAGTCATTATCCTTAATATAATGATCTTCGCGCTTTATCTCTGTCATGTTGTTGGTGTAAACAATCCATGACACCTGCAGCGCATAAGGCCAGTTGTCGTTATCGCAATAGGGGAGGTCCCACTTTTTGGGCAGGCCGGAAGTTTCGGTATCTATGAATAAAAGGTAATCTTGCACATGCTAAATTTATGAATTTATTTGAATGATGGTAACAGGCAGCAAATTCCCCTGGGAGAAAAAAAGCGATTTAAATAAGAAACACCCGCTTTGGGCGAGTGTTTCTTAAATGATTTACATACAAAACTCCCTCTTTAAGGGGCTGGGGGCTCATGGCGCTGTCAAAGTCTTCCTCTCCACCGTATGCACGCTAAAATAGCCCAATGCGCCGCCTTTAATATTAGTTAATGGATTTGCCGGGGCGGCGTTATTGCCATCGCCGTTGGCGCTGTTACTGAGGCTGTAAAAGTATTTGTACACGGCCTGGTCAATACTCATCATTTCGATGGTTACCTCATTACCGGGGCGGATGTCCCTTGCAGGGTTGTCGTTACTGTTGTCAAACCGCAGGTTGTTGTTCACTTCCTGCCCGTTGGTAAATTCGTCGTCTTCCAGCATAATTGTTTCTTCTTTGCGGCCGTTTACATATTGTACAAAGCGGTAATAGTTTTTGGTAGCTATAGGGTCGTCATATCGAACGGTAACATATTTGCGCGGGGTGCCGTCCTTGTTATTTTCAAGCTCGTCTTTAACCAGGTAAATACTATCTAAAGGAACAGCGGGATGCATTAAGCAACTTGAAGTGAATGTTTTGCCATCAATATTCACACTAAGCTGATAGGTATGGCCGGAGGTGCCTGTTAAAGTACTGTTTTGGTAAATGCCGGTACTTGTAGCTGTAAGCGGGTAAACATTGTTATTGTCGTCGGCAATGGTAACGATAGCGCCGCTTATGCCATTGAAATCATTATTATCGGTGAAGTTTTTGGTTTTACTTAATAATACTTTGCAGCCGCCGGCCTGGTTGGTTAATACACCTTCAACCACATATTGCGGGGTGGTGTCTTTCAGTTTCAGGTCGATGGCTTTTTCGCAACTGCTTAATGCTGCTGCAAAAAGCATAATGGTTATATATTTTATAGTGTTTTTCATCGGCTTAAAATTTAAAGTTATAGGTAACCGAAGGTACAAAGGTGAACAGGGTAGTACGTACGGCTTCAGTACGGCTTGCATCGGTTTTATTATCGCGGAAAAATATGCGGTAAGCGTTAGGGTTGCCGTAAGCATTATAAAGACTGAAGGTTAAATCAGATTGAAACTTCGCCGTTTTTTTGAGTTGTCGGGTGGCCCCCAGGTCTAAGCGGTGGTAGGCCGGCATCCTGTCGGCATTGCGGTTGGTATAGTAGTAATAAGTTACGCCGTCAACCTGGTATTTGCCGCTCGGGAAGGTCACGGCATCGCCGGTATAATACACAAAATTGGCCGAGAATGTCCATTTTTCGCTTGCTTTATACATGGCTACAATGGCAATGTCATGGGTACGGTCCTGCCTGGCATTGTACCATTGGTTGTTATTGATGCCATCAATCATCCGTTCAGATTTTGACAGCGTATAGCTGATCCAGCCGCTAAGCCTGCCGGTTTTCTTCTTCAGTAAAAACTCGGCACCATAGGCGCGGCCTTTTCCGAAAAGCAATTGTGTTTCTATCGGCTGGTTGGTGAACACATTGGCGCCATTGCGGTAATCTATCTGGTTTTGCAGCTTTTTATAGTAGCTTTCAACGGTAAATTCATAGTTATGATCGTTGAAGTCTTTGTAGTAGCCTACAGAGAACTGGTCGGCAAGTTCGGGTTTGATGAGGTTGGTGCTTGCTACCCATTTATCTGTTGGCGAACCCGAATTAGAGTTGGAGATCAAATGCAGGTTTTGCGCATTACGGGCGTACGATGCCTTTATAGAGCTTACGTCATTTAGCTGGAAAGCTGCTGCAATGCGGGGCTCGGGGTTAACATAGGTTTTTACCTCCTGGCCGGAAGTGTAATGTTTAGAGCCCACAATGTTCCCATCAGCATCAATATCATAATAATCGCCCGGACCAAGTATGGTAAAGGCCGACAGGCGTACACCATAAGTTAATGTAAAGCGGTCGGTTGCTTTCCATGTGTTGGTAACATAAGCAGCGTTTTCAAGGGCGTACCTGTTTTGCAGGCTTTGTGAGATAACGCCGGAGTTACCTGTGGCCGAAATTTCGCCCGGTTTAATGGTATGGTAAATGCTGTTTACACCAAAGCTGATGGTGTTTTTGCCGCCGGCATACCATTGCATGTCTTCCTTAAAGTTGAAATCGCGGATCTGTGAATAAATATTGTATTCGTTCACATCCTGTTTAATGTTAAGCTTGTAATCGTAATTGCTGTAAATGAGCGAGGTGTTTGAAAATAGCTGACTGTTAAAAATATGGTTCCAGCGCAGGGTAGCCGTGGTATTGCCCCAGTTAATGCCGGCTATATCGGCAGCCTTAAGCACATCCTTGCCAAAATATCCTGAAACAAACAACCGGTCTTTATCCCCTAAAACATAATTGGCCTTGGCGTTTACATCATAAAAATAAAGCTGGCTGTTTTTGGCTATGCTATCTTTAGATAGTTTTAAAAATACATCTGCATATGTTCTTCGGGCCGAAATCAGGAAAGATGATTTGCCTTTTTGAATAGGCCCTTCGGCGTTGATGCGCGCTGCGATAAGGCCGATGCCGCCGCTTACACCAAACTTTTGGTTGTTACCATCGTTCATTTTTATATCCAGTACGGATGAAAGCCTGCCGCCGTATTGCGCGGGCATATCGCCTTTATAAATATTGATGTTCTTGATGGCATCCGAGTTAAAGGTGGAGAAAAAACCCAGCAGATGCGATGCATTGTATACGGGCGCTTCATCCAGCAGGATCAAATTTTGATCGGTTGCACCGCCGCGGACAAAGAACCCGCCGCTGCCTTCCCCGGCAGATTTGATGCCCGGCAGCAATTGGATGGTTTTGATCACATCGCGCTCACCAAGCAGCACGGGAATGTTTTTGGTTTCCTGGATGCTAAGGTGCTCAACGCCCATTTGCGGGCTGGCCAGGTCGCGTGCGCCGGCAGGCGCTGCTTTAACGGTTACTTCCTGCAATTGCTGGGCATTGTCTTCCAGCTCAATATTTAAACGAAGGTTACCGGCTAATGATACCGGAACAACTGCGGCTTTTTGCCCCATGGCGGTTACCAAAAGCTCGTGGTCGCCGGCAGGCAGCGTGAGCGAATAAAAACCGTATTCATTACTGGATGTACCCGCGTTTGCACCGGCAACCCTGATGCTTGCCCCGATGATTGTTTCGCCGGTTTGTTTTGATTTAATGGTGCCGCTTACGGTGTATTTTCCGTCTGCCGGGGCGGCTGCCCGCTTTTTTGTCTTAGTCTCATCATATTTGATCAGTACTTCATTATCCAGCACCGTAAAACTAAAGGGATGCGAGGCGAGGGCTTTGCGTAATACATCGCCTAAAGATTGATTTTGGGCGTTGACACTGATCTTAACCGTGCTTTTGGCAACAGTTTCGTTATAGGTGAACCTTACGCCGCAGGCAGCCGTGATCTTATCCAAAGCCTGTTTAAGCGGTTCGTTATTGATACTGATAGTAAGGGGTTTATCTAAAGGCCCCTGGGCTTGGGCATTGCTTAGCGCTATCATTAAAAATAACAACATGCAGAGTGCCGTTCGGAAGGGTATTCGCGTTATTTCGCAAATCAGCATGGAGGGCCATGCCGGTCTGTTGGTTTTCATAGTTGCTTTAAATTGTTGGTGTGGTTTTTTATCCTTTAGGGATGATGTTTTAGAATGAAAAGGTTAATTGTTGGATGATAAAGGTTGCAGGAAATATTGGTCTTCGACCCGCTTCCAGCGAAGGTCCATCACGGCGCAAAGTTTATTAAACGTTTTGTCGATAGGCTCATTCGTGTTAATATGACCATAAAAGCCTTTTTGGGTGATATCCGGCGCAAGGTTCATGCGGATACCATACTGATGCGACAGGTCGTCAACCACGGTTTGCAGGGAGGCCCCGTCATAACTGAACAAACCGGTACGTTGTGAAAGGAATTTTGAGGCATTGGGATAATTTTCCTTAATTAACGATCTGTCGGTTTTGTTATACACTGCCCGTTGGTTAAGTACCATGATGGCTTGCCGGCTTTTGGGCAGGTTATGCTCCTGTACCGCCACCTTTCCGCTGATAACCGTAACTTCGGAGATGATCTGGTCGGGATAGGCTTTAACATTAAAGCTGGTACCCAATACCACGGTTTTAAGCTGTCCCGATTGGATAACGAAAGGGTGGTCCTCGTCATGTACTACATCGAAAAACGCTTCGCCCTCCAGCTTTACCAAACGCTCCCTGGTCCTGAATTTGTTGGGGTAGCTAATCCGGCTCCCGGGACTAAGCCAGATCCGGGTACCATCGGGCAAGCTGATTTGCCGGTGTTTGCCCGGAGCCGTAACCAGCTCAACCTGCTTGGCAGGATCAATAACTTCCAATACCTGGTTTTTGTAAAGCGCGGCAAACGTAATCAGCAATACTACAGCCGCTGCAGCAGCTATGTTTCGCCATAAGGTAATTACCTTACGCGCAGGTTGCCCCGGTGTTTCCATTTGTGCGGTTATCTTGCTCAAAATACTTTCCCGCAGCTGTTCGGGGTTTTGGTATTTTGAAGCCGATAACAATACTTCTTCATCGCTAAAGTTGGCATACCAGGCATCGAGCCAGGCTTTTTCGTCAGCACTGATGGTGCCTTGTTTTAACTTATGAGCAAGCTCCTTTACGTTGTAGGTGTTGTTTTCCATTGTAACTGATCTTTCAACCTTTTGCACATATAGTCAGTGATGAAAGCAGATACCCTTAGTGAAAAATGAAAAATATTTACCGTTATCGTTTTTTCTTTTTGGTGAGATAGAAATCTGTATAAGTTATGTAGGTTGAAATTTACTAATTTTAAAAAAAGCCAATTAAAACCAATCAAATGAGAAAAGTAATCTACGGCATTAACCTGAGCTTAGATGGTTGCTGCGACCACACCAAATTTAGCGGCGGCAAGGATATATTAGAGTATTTTACCCTACTTATGGATGGTGTAGACCTGATTGTATACGGACGTAAAACCTTCGAACTAATGGTTCCGTATTGGCCGGATGCAGCCAAAGATCCTATATCAACCAAAGAGGAAAAAGAATTTGCACAGGCATTTGATAGTATTGAAAAACTCGTTTTCTCCCGGACGCTGACCGGTACTGACGATAAAAACTCGCGAATTACTCAGGCAAACCCTGGAGATGAGATCCGCAAACTGAAACAACAGACCGGTGGTAATATTTCGATAGGAGGTGTGAACCTGCCCTTACAACTCATTGAACTTGGTTTGGTTGATGAGTTCCATTATGTTATACATCCCGTAATTGTAGGCGAGGGGAGAAGTTTGCTGGAAGCTGCAGGTTTAAAGGGAAATGTAGGCTTAAAGCTAATTGAATCAAAGATCCTTGAATCGGGCTGTGTCGCGCTTCATTATGTTAAAAATTGAAGCATATGTTAACTGAGGAGTAAAATTAGCACCGGCAGAGAAATACCCAGCGATTGCCTTAACGAACTTAATGCCTTTGACATGTGTGCTTCTACCGTTTTTTGCGTGATCCCTAATGCTGCAGCTATTTCGGCATAGGTTTTATTTTCATCACGGCTAAGCAGGAAAACGATGCGGCATTTCTCGGGTAGCTGACTGATGCTGTGGTCGAGCCGTTCGCGCAATTCTTTTTCCTCCAGCCATTGAGTGGTGCTGTCGTCTGTTTCGGGCGAGGTAAAAGCGAGTTCATCCAGGTGCTGTTGTTTTCTGTACTGGCGATCGAGATGATTGATCACCTTGTATTTAACCGCTACCGAAAGATAGGTAGCCATTGTATGGGTTAACTTAAGGCTTGCCCGGCGCTGCCAGATGCTTAAAAATACTTCCTGAACCACTTCTTCGGCCTCATGCTCATCATCTAAACGATGGTAAGCTACCGCAAAGGTTTTATCCCAGTACCGGTTATACAGCTCGGTGAAAGCATCGCGGTTGTCGCGGGCCATCAATTGTAATAACTGGTCGTCTGTGTGGGTTTTCGGTAGATTGGGGATAGGCATGTTTACATTTTTCGCGCCGGAGCTAACGTTGACTTCAGCAGAGCGTTTCAAAGTTAGAGTTTTAGCCCGGGTAAATGTTACGTTGAATTTCAATTTTGTAAACGCAAATTACCTTGATTTTGGTATGGGTAATCAAAGTACGGGGTTAAGATCCTGTTTGGATTTGTATATTTAACAGTCACAATTTAAAAATGGTCAGAAACAAAACCCTGCTTCCGGGTGCACTAATACTTTTTGTATTAATTAATACGAGCTATTATTGGGAAGGCATGCTCGGAGGATGGAACATGCTTTTGTTCCCGGTATGCGTATTGACACTCCTGGTGCTTTTTGTAAGCCTGCTTGTTCAATTTTATCGTATTATACGTAACCGGTTTAAAAACAGATCAGTGGTTTGGACAACAGGTATTGCTGCGCTTTTGTTATCACTTATTGTATGGCAGCCTTATGGGATCATTAATTTTGAAAGCCTTGAAGATAAAGATGTTTTAATTGCTTTTAATGAAGGTGTGGCCAATTGCACAACTACCCTTAAGTTAAAAGAGAACAAAACTTTTTATATAAGATCGGTTTGTTTTGGCATAGATAAAGAGGGTGGAACCTACACGCTGAATAATGATACCATAAAGCTCAATTTTTCGTCTTACAGGCCTAAATACAAATTTGCTGTATTTAAAAAAAGGGATAAAGAAAAAGTACTGTTTTATGATTTATACCTGTATCAATCAGCGGGCGATACTTTGCCTTATCCTCTTGCAATTAAAAAAAATCTGCTTTTAAATAATAGCGCTAAGTTCTCTGCAAAATAAAAAAGGTCGCCCCATAATCGGGGTAACCTGTATCGAATCGGTCAGTTAATTATTTAAAATGTAAAGCCTACCCGGGCAAAAAAGCGCGGCCGTTTTCGCCCATCTGAACGGCATCAAACGGGACCGAAGGTTCATTGTTATAAGCCCATCTTTAGTTCTTCTTATACTGACATAATCCAGATGCTTATTGATTAGGCATCAGTAATAATTACAAAAAGCCAATTATTAAGGTAATAAACACTTAATAATTGGCTTTCCTGGATTTAAGAAACGAAATATTTTGTGGTACTATTAAGCAGTTGGTTCAGCTTCGGTAGCTTTAGCTTTTTTGCTTGCGGGTTTAGTTTCAGTGACAGTATCACCTTTTTTCTCTTTTTTTACTTTTGGCTCGGCAGGTGCGGCATGTACTTCAGGGCTTAATTTAGCCGCCAACGTTTTTGCCAGGTTTTTTGCAGCTTTGTCGATAGCCTTTTTAGCTTTGCTGGTATCAGGACCAAATTCGCTTACCAGGGTTTCAATCTGGATCACTAATTTTTCTTTTAATTGTTTTTTAAGAACTTTACGGGCTTGCTTGGTAGCGGCTTTATCTTTTATATTTTTCATGTGAATGGATTAGAAAATCGATTGAAGCGGAGTTTTTTCTGCGCGATGCAAAGTTAGGTTAATATAATGTGTTTTTAATATTATGTTTATGTTAACAATTGCTATTTATGTTAACTTTTTATTAATTGATAATCAGCGCTATTAAGTGTTGCTGCTTTATTTATTGTTCTGTTTATAAGCTCGGCTCTTAATACCCGTTGCACAGCGAAATCGCTTTTAAATAATTGTGATTATTAGAAGAAATCGCAGAGAAGAATTTTCACACGAATTACCTTGCAGGTATGCCACAATTAATCGAATTAAAATTCTTTCTATATTAAACATTCGTGTAATTCGATTAATTCGGAAAAATTAGTGTGTAATTTCGCTTATCTGCTTTTAATTCTTCTACAATGTTTTAAACGCGATTTCCCTGACGCGTTGCACTAATTTTTTGAAAGCCTTCGGGTTAATTCTTAACTTAGCCGTTTATTTATCGCCCTACAACAACATGATCAAAGATTTAAGTGCATTAACCCAGGTAGCCGAATTTCATACCACTTTTAAACACCCTATAATTGAAAAACCTGCAATACCCTCAAAAGCACGCTGCGATCTGCGTATCGAACTTATTGCCGAAGAATTAAAAGAGCTGCAGCAGGCCGTTAATGACAATAACATGGTTGAAGTAGCTGATGCCCTTTGCGATTTGCAATATGTATTATCAGGTGCGGTACTTGAATTTGGCCTTGGCTCAAAATTTAAAGAGTTGTTTGATGAAGTGCACCGCTCCAACATGAGCAAAGCCTGCAAAACAGTTGAAGAGGCCGAAAAAACTATCGAACATTATAAAAATACGGCCGATACGGATGCGTACTATAAAGAGATAGACGGCTTGTACCTGGTGTACCGCACATCTGATCATAAAACATTAAAATCTATTAATTATTCGCCTGCCGATCTGAATGGCATTGTAGGTTAATCATAAACTAAAAACACTATTCCTTTGCCAGCACAAGAATCCAACCAGCCCGAGGCTAAAAACAATATGCACCCGCGTAATAAACACCGCGAGGGGTATGATTTTAAAGCATTGATAAAAGCCACACCTGCCTTGAGGCCATTTGTGCGTACCAATGAGTATGATAATTTTACCATTAATTTTGCCGATCCGGAAGCAGTGAAAACGCTTAATAAGGCATTGCTGCAACATCATTACGGTATAAGCCACTGGGATATCCCCGAAGGTTTTTTATGCCCGCCTATACCGGGCCGTGCCGATTATATCCACTACGCGGCCGATCTGCTTGCTTCTGTTAATAACGGTGTTGTACGTAAAGGCAGGAGAGTACGTGTGCTTGATATTGGGGTAGGTGCTAACCTGGTTTATCCTATAGTAGGTTTCAAAGAATATGGCTGGAACTTTGTTGGTTCCGAGCTCGACCTGGAGGCTATGGCATCGGCAAAAAGTATTGTTGAACAAAACAGCCAGTTAAAGGTTGCTGTTGAATTGAGGCAGCAAAGCAAAAAGGCAGATATATTTAAAGGGATCATTAAACCCGGCGAGTTATTTGATCTTACCATTTGTAACCCGCCATTTCACGCTTCGGCAAAAGAGGCTGCTGCCGGTTCGGCCCGTAAATGGGATAACCTGGGTTTACGAAAGGATAAACAACCTATACTTAATTTTGGCGGCCAAAATACCGAATTGTGGTATCCCGGCGGCGAAGCCGCATTCCTGAAACTGATGGCTGCGCAGAGCAAGGCTTTTGAAAAACAGGTTTTATGGTTTACCACGCTGGTTTCAAAAAAAGAAAATCTCAGGATCTTATATAATGCCCTTCAAAAAGAAGGCGTAAAAGCTGTGCAAACCATCAATATGTCGCAAGGCCAAAAGGTAAGCCGAATTATGGCCTGGACTTACTTAACGCCGGAGGAACAGCAAGTTTGGAATAAACAGAACCTTGATTTATAGGATTTTAGGATATTATTGATGTCTGAGAACCTCGATTTATAGGATTGGAAGATTACACAAAATCAGAGTCATGACGAACAGGATTTTAGGATAGCCCTTGTTTTTAATTCATGGTCATCCTAAAATCCTTCTGATCATGGTTCCTTTATACTCTCAAAAATGTTTTCTTTGTATACAAATAATACAAAAACACCCATTTTACCATCACAAAGCAAATAGCCATCGCCACAATGTTATATGGATCGCCAACTAACTGGGCTATCCATCCAAAAAAGCCTTCGGTAGTATAACTCCATTTAATAAAGTGGCCCGAAATATAAATCAGGATGGAGTTCATGCCTATCACCCTGAAATAAAATGCCCATTTCTGATAGCCTTTTACATCAATGACATAATAAAATAAGGCCATCAGCAATAAACTTAAACCGCCTACATGGAGCACAAATGAGCTTGTCCATAGGTTTTTATTGATCGGGAAATCAAGGTTCCAGATCTGGGCGAGAATAAGGAAGATCACACCCACAACAGCCATGGTAGCTACTTTGCGCATTTGGGTAATACCGCCTTTTTTAAGCAGCAGGCCGGTAAGGATGCCTAATATGCCGGTGCTGATAGCCGGAATGGTTGAAAAAAGTCCCTCAGGATCGTGGATGCCCAAATACAATCTGCCCGGTAGTATGCTGCGGTCAACATATGAAGCAAAGTTGCCTTTCATGGTCAGGTCGCCCATAGGGAAGCCCGGGGCCGAAGTAAACTTAAGCAGCAGCCAGTAGCCGATGATGAAAAAGCCGAACCAAAACATCTGCCAGCGCTCGGTACTGTACAGGTAAATGATGTTGGCAAACATATAAGCGATACCGATACGGCCCAATACGCTGGGGAAGCGGATTTCTGAAACAGGCATAATTTTTAATCCGTTGTTTACTACCAGGCCGAGCAATACTAAAATAAAAGCCCGTTTTATAACACGGAGCAGTAATTGCCGACGTGTTTTGCCCTTTTCCAGTTCGCGCCCAACTGAAAATGGAGTTGATACGCCTGCCATAAACAGGAACAGCGGGAAAATAAGGTCATACAGGTGAAAACCATTCCAGTCGGGATGGGTGAACTGGTTGGCAATAGCGCCCCAGAAAGGTGAGCCGGTAGCTTTGGCCATGCCGTGGAAGATCTCTTCGCCGCCCATGATCCAAAACATATCAAATCCCCGGAGGGCATCCAACGAAAATAAACGGGTGCGGGCCGCGTTAATGTCGTCGGCCTGTTTAGCACTTGCCTGGTTTGCTGTGGTAGCCATTAGTTTAATTGTATTTTTAGGTGTGAACTAAAGATAGGAAAAGCAATACTATTTAAAATTATTTTTTTACATCAATAACTTTTAAAAGCTGTTTAAAAAGGTTTTGTGAGGTATTTTAATGTAGAGATCAGAAATAAAACCAAAATGCTGCCGTAAATTCGCAGCCTTGTAATTATGTCCATGTTAGAGATCATATACCGCGACGAGCACCTGATTGCCATCAACAAGCCTCATGGATTGCTGGTACACCGGTCGGCCATAGCAGCCGATGCTTCAGAGTTTGCCCTGCAATTGCTCCGCGATCAAATTGGCATGAAAGTTAACCCAGTTCACCGTATCGACCGTAAAACCGGGGGGATCCTGCTTTTTGCTTTTAATAAAGAGGTAGAGATTGCCATGCAAAAAGCGTTTATGGAAAACCAGGTGAGCAAGAAATACCTGGCCATAGTAAGAGGCCACACGCCTGATGCAGAAGATATAGATTATCCGCTGCGTAAGGAGAACGGGACTTTGCAGAACGCATTTACCAATTACACTACCCTTAAAAGAGCCGAACTTGATATCGCCTTTGGTAAACACCCTACCTCAAGGTATTCATTGCTCGAGGCTGTGCCCACAACCGGGCGTATGCACCAAATACGCAAGCACCTGAGCCATATTTTTCACCCCATTATTGGCGACCGCACCCATGGCTGCAACAAACAGAATAAGCTTTTTTTAGAGCAATGGGAAATGACAACCATGCTGCTGCATGCCTCGCAGTTAACTTTTAAACACCCTGTAACCGGCGGGGAAGTAACAATCAAAGCTGCGTTGCAACCCGAATTTACCCGGGTTATGGCAATCATGGGCTGGTAGGCCAACCTTTAAGTAATTATTTAAACAAAACGGGCTTAATATTGTAGTTGATACATGGAAAAGTCGGTGATTTATGATCTGGATACCGAAGATGGTATACGCCAGATCAGCATTGAAGCGGTACACCAGCTGATACCCGGTACACATGTGTATGTCACCGGTGTATTTAGGTTAAGCGAAGGGGAAACAGATCTTGGAGATATTGTTTTTGACGATAAAATGCACGAATGGGAATATACCTGTATGGGAAACCTAAGCCATCGGGAAGCTAAAAAGGTTGCAAGGTTTATCAAGCATAATTTTAAAACGGAGATAGCGGAATAAGGAACTAAAGCAAAAAATCCCCTCTTGAGAGGGGGCGCGGAGGAATGAGCGTTAGCAGGGGTGTGTTTCTGCGGTTGGTTTATCAAAGCAGAAACACACCCCTGCACCCGTCTCAAGAGGGGAATCGCATATTCCCCCGCTTTTTACCTCTTAAGCTAACCCTCCGGTTGATAGCTGCCTAAACCAACACCGGTAATCAGCTCCAATAATTTTTACCGTATCTTTGCCCCTCAACAAAAACAAACCATGATTGATCAGGCATTGAGTAACCTCGGCATAACTGCCCTTAATCCGATGCAGCTTGCCGCGCTTAGTGCCGCTAAAAAAGGCGATGTGATCCTTTTATCACCTACAGGTTCGGGGAAAACGCTTGGTTTTTTACTGCCTTTGCTTAACCTGCTCGATGCCGGTATAACTACAGTACAAGTAATGATCCTGGTACCATCGCGTGAGCTTGCCCTGCAAATTGAGCAGGTTTGGAAATCTATGGGTACTGGATTTAAGATCAATTGCTGTTATGGCGGCCATGCCGTAAAAATTGAACGCAATAATCTTTCGCATCCGCCTGCAGTTTTGGTTGGTACGCCAGGCCGGATCGCCTTTCACCTGCGCGAAGAAAATTTTAGTACTGATACTGTACGTACGCTCATTCTTGATGAGTTTGATAAGGCGCTTGAGTTCGGTTTCCAGGAAGATATGACTTATATCATCAGGCAACTGCCCGCAGTTAAAAAGCGGATATTGACTTCGGCCACAAAAATGAATGAGATCCCGGATTTCACAGGTATTGTTAAACCTGTTGAGGTGAACTTTTTAAGTAATGTTACTTCGGCACCTGATATTAAACAGAAGGCGGTGATATCCGAAGCTGCCGATAAGCTTGATGCGCTGTTTGCCCTGATCTGTAAAATAGGAAACAAAGCAACCCTGGTGTTTTGTAACCACCGTGAAGCGGTTGACAGGATTAGCGAGTTACTTTGGT
Organism: Mucilaginibacter sp. cycad4; assembly: GCF_034263275.1. Classification (NCBI taxonomy): domain Bacteria; kingdom Pseudomonadati; phylum Bacteroidota; class Sphingobacteriia; order Sphingobacteriales; family Sphingobacteriaceae; genus Mucilaginibacter; species Mucilaginibacter sp. cycad4. The sequence goes on from NZ_CP139559.1 coordinate 942,250, forward strand.
ATAAAGGGCTGGAACATGATGTTTTTCACGGAGGGATGGAGCAGGACGACCGTGAACGGGCCCTGTTAAAATTCAGGAACGGAAGCCACAGGTTGCTGATCACCACCGATCTGGCTTCGCGCGGGCTGGATATCCCTGAGATAGAATATGTGGTGCATTACCAGCTGCCGCATAATGAGGAGGCTTTTTTACACCGTAACGGCCGCACGGCGCGCATGAATGCCAAAGGCACATCATACCTGATGTTAACGCCAGATGAAAAGTTGCCATACCTAAAGCAATTGCCCGAGATTGAGGAATTGCCCGAAAAGCTGATCTTTCCACCAGCATCGCCATGGGTTACTTTGTACATAGCCGCCGGCAAAAAGGATAAGGTTAATAAAGTGGATATTGTAGGCCTGCTGCTAAAAAAAGGCGGCCTGGCAAAGGAGGACCTTGGTTTGATAGAAGTGCTTGACTACTCATCCTACGCTGCCATTAAACGCGATAAGATAGAAGGCGTAGTAAAACAGGTAAAGGCCGAAAAAATTAAAGGCAAAAAGGTGAAGATGGAAATTTCGAGGTAATTTTGTTTATTAAAAGAAGAATACTATGAGTAATAACGATATCATGAAAAAGCTGCGGGTGGCTATGAAATTTACTGATGATGATATCATCAAGGTTTTAGAGCTTGTCAACTTCAGGATTACCAAAGCCGAGATTGGCGCTATATTCCGTGCTGATGATCACCCCAACTTTAAACCCTGCGGCGATCAGATCCTGCGTAATTTTCTGAACGGCCTGATTATCTACAAACGCGGCCCAAGGGAGCCAAAACCGAAAGCAGAATAATCTGAACCGGGATTTGGGGGGATTTTTTGGATTAATTGGATTTGATTTGCAATTCGAAAATCTTAATAATCCTCAAATCCCGAAAATCATGGTTCTGAAAAAGTCTGCAAGCGGACAGGTTAATCTTGCCTTCCGAAAAAAACTATAAAATCCCGGTTCAATGCCCTTCCACAGGCTTTTCCTGTATTAGCCTGTATCTCCCTGATTTAATCAACTTTTGTTGCTGAGCCGAAAATGATGTTCTGCCCCCAAAATCCTGTACCCAGTAGGTTTTATATTCAGCCACACCGACTTCTTTAAAATCGGGGTTCATGAGATTACGGCAATGGCCCTCGCTTTTAAACCAGCCGGCCATCACTTCTGCAATGCTTTGCTGGCCCTGTGCAATGTTTTCGCCTATGGCAAAACTTTTGAACCCTTTAAATTTATAACCGGCGTAAACAATACGGTCTTCCATGCTGCGCCCGTCTTTACTATCGTGACTAAAATAGCTTTTGCGGGCCATGTCTTTAGCGTGGCCTATGGCTGCGTCTTCCAAATCATTATTCCAGGTGAGGGGAGGGGCCGGTGGGAAATATTTGCTGCCGCAATTGCAGCCCTTTTGCCGGGTAGCGTTAATGCTGTTTAAAAACTCGGTCCTGAATTGTTTGCTGCTTTGGCTGTAGGCATTCGCAAACCAAAACAATGCAGCAAATAATACTATCAATTTTTTCATCTTAGTGCTTTGACACTTTTAAACGCCTGTGGTTTAAATTATTGTTTCGGCCTTCTGATTGCTGAACGCCAGCGGCCGGTTTTCTTTCGCCTGTAAATGATAATAAGGGCTATAACGACGAGAACAAGAGTGGTGCCGATGAGAACGACAATGACGTTATGTGCCTGGCGTACCTTAGCATTGGCCTGCGCCTGGAGTTTTTGGTATATACTTTTTTTTTGGCTATCGCCGAATCCTGCTTTTTGATCCTGATCGAATCGGCTGTGGCTACCTTGGCAATGCTATCAACAGTAACCTGATTGAGGCTATCGTCCAAAAATTCATGGCGTTTAATGGCAACGGCAGCTTTATCGTAATCGTTCATTTTTCGGTACAATTCGGCATAGCCTACCTGCACTATCGATTCCTTTTTAGGATCGTGGGTTTTGAGCGATAAAGTTAAAGCATCGTTCAGGTCTTTCATGCTGAGTTTATAGTCCTTGATGTCGCTTTTAATGGCAGCCAGCTCGATAAGTGAGTTGATAATGTTAAGGGTATCTTTTCTTTGCCGTGATATGGTGTTCGATTGCAAAATGAACCATTTGGCCTGGCTAAATTTACGCTGTGAGCGGTATACTTTAGCCAAAGCGTTAAAGCTTGTACGTAAGCCTAAGGTATCATTATAGCTTGAGTAAGTATGTAGGGCAAGCATAGTGTAATTAAGCGCCTCGGTTTGAAAATAGTATTTCATTCGTCGGGTTGATACGGTATCATATCCCAAATAATAAGCAGCTATTTGTGTATAAATGGGGCCTTTTAGCGAGTCGCTGGTAACCTGTAATTTTTGCTTGAGGCTATCCAGGTCACCGGCATGTGCTGATAATTTAAATGTGGCTGTCAGAATAAAAAGTAAGGTAATAAGTCTCTTCATATAACAGATTACTCGAAAATACAATAATCCACTTATAATTAGGCAAATAGTGTGCCTGTTTAAGGGCGTTTCAATAGGTGATTGTCAAAGTCGTGCAGTTTTTTATTTGTTTTGAAGCGTACAGGCTGTTTTTCAGGAGGATAACCCTGAAAATATTAATCAACAATTGCCCGCGCGTTTTCCACAGCAGCAGCTTTGATGCATAGGATAGTATACAGAAAAGATTTTTTACTATGCGATTGTTTAAGAGATCACCCGTTCGTATTTATTCAGAGCTAATCGTAAGCCTGCAAATTGCTTTAACAGTACATTGTATAAGGTAATGCCTAATGCTGCACAAGTGATGCCGGCCAATACGTCAAGCACGTAATGGTGGCTTGCATAAACAGCCGTAAACCAGATACCAACGGTTACCACTGCAAAAAAGATATTAGCAAGTCCCAGCTTGTTTTTTAAGCCATAGTAAAGCACTATAACCGGGTATGACGAATGCAGCGAAGGCATGGCAGCAAACACGTTTGAACCTTTGGTATAAATACCTTTAAAAACCCCGGCATGAAAATAGGCATCAAACCTGGCCAGCCCGGCAGTGTTACCCATAGTTAACGGAATAAAATGAAACCCGTGATATTGAACAAACCATGGCGGTGCGGCAGGATAGGTGTAGTAAACTATAAAACCCAGGATATTCACCAGGACAAACGTTAACGAAAAATTAAGGAACTGCTTTTTGTTTTTGAAGAACAGGTAAGCGGCAAAGCCCAGCGGCACAGGGATCCAGCACAGGTAGAACAAGCCCGATAACACATCAATAAAAGTGTTACTGTTGGCCAGCCAGTATTCGTTAGGCGTAAGCAGTTTCCCGTTAAAATGGATGCCGAACAGGTGTTTTTCGGCATTGTAAAGCTCGGCAATATGTACCGGGTTGTAATTGTAATTGGGGAAGGCTTTCATGTAATCAAAAATGATCCAGTACACTATGAAAATAGTGAAGCCCAATATAAACTTGCGGGTTATTGCTGATGCATAAAACAGCACATTGAAAATAACTACCAGCGTAAGCTCATCCGGTTTATAACCAATAAGGAAAGTTGAAAACGCCAGGTAAGCAATGGAAAGCAGCGAAACAATAATTATCGAGCGGACATTTACCGTTACGCCAGTATTGGCATTGGTCATTGCTACTTTTTTAAGAAATCTGAACGGAAAATTTTATCCCAGAAAGGTGAACTCACACCATAACCTTTTTCAGGATCCTGGTAGTGGTGCAGCATATGGTGTTGTTTTATTTTTTTGAACAGCCCGCTTTTAAAATTAAAGTGGTGCATGGCATAGTGTGATATGTCATAAAACAGGTACCCTAAAATAAAGCCCGGAAAAAAGCCCCAAATGTAGTTTACAGGCAATATCCATTTAAACAAAAAGAAAAAGCCCGTAGCCAGCGGAATGCTTAATGAAGGGGGCAATACCAGGCGCTTGGCATCGCTCGGGTAATCATGGTGTACACCGTGCATAATGAAATGCAGGCGTTGTGCCCATTCCAGTTTTTCACTTGGCTGGTAATGAAATACAAAACGGTGCATGATGTATTCGGTGATAGTCCAAATGAAAAGCCCGAAAATAAACAGGCCGAGATAGGTTAACACATCAAATCCTAAATCGAAAAATTTATAGCTGCAATATCCAATAACAGGTACAAAAATATACAAAGGAACAGTGTAATGTACCTTTGATAAACCTTCCAAAAAGTCGCTCTTGAACATTCGCACAGATTCCTGCGAGTTGGATATATATTTCTTTTTCATTGTTATAATCAGGGTTTAAAATGTTTTTAGGATCTCTCTGCCTGTTATGGTGTATTTTAATTTATTAAAGATGGCTGGCCTTTAACCAACAAAAGGCAATTTTAGCAAAGATATTAGTTTTGAGTCGGAAGTCTGAAGTCAGAAAGTCCGAAGATTGTAATTTCAGACTTAAAAACTTGTGACTTTCCAACTACCGGTCTTGCCAACTTCCGGACTAAAAACTATTCTTCCCCTTCCTCCAGTTTCGTTAACGCTTTTTTAGCATCTCTGAGCCTGTTAAATGCGGTGATATTAGTTAGTACAGCAAGTATTACCAGCGGGATTGTAAATATCGATATAGTTTCAAATACATGAAATTTGATGCCGGGGATAAACAATTTATAGTTACCGCCAATATACTGGGCTACTATACCCGAAAGTGCTGCGCATAGGCCTATGGTTACTACACGCTCTGGCCTTTGCATTAAACCCCCTTTAATTTCAACTCCTAAACCTTCGGCACGGGCACGTACGTAGCTAACCATCATTGAGCCTATCAGCGCTATAAATGCAGCTATCGAGCTCAGGAAGTAGTGATGTGCCACCAGGTAATAGCAAATTCCCAGGAACATGATCAATTCGCTGTAGCGGTCAAGTACCGAATCGTACAAAGCGCCAAAGGTTGATTTCATATTGCCTAAGCGGGCTACCTGGCCATCAAGCATATCAAATAAACCAGCAAAAAGGATCAGGCCGCCGGCCCAGCCAACATAGCTCAGGTCGCCGCGGTTGCCTTCTTCTGCACCTAAAATAAATATGCCCGCAACGCCTACATTAAGTACAAAACCGATAGTGGTAACGGCGTTGGGGGTTAAGCCTATTTTTATAAGGATCTTCACAAACGGATCAATAACCTTATAAATGCCTAATTGCAGGCTGGTTCTGAAAGATCTCCTAAGTGTTGTTGTTTGCTGTTCCATTTTTCTCTTTGCTTATTTAGGTGCGATGATTAGAAGTCGAATTTAACCCTGGTGCGCAGCCCCCATTGGGCAACGTTTGGCTGGTCAAGGTAGTTAAAGCGCCTCACAAAATCTATGCGTATAAATTTAAATATATTTTCAATACCAACACTACCCTCAACATAAGGTGTTTTGCCCAATGTATAAGTGATCGGCACACCATCGGTGCCAACCGGCAATTGATATAATGACGGATGTATTGACGGATTGTTTTGATCGGACAGGCCGCCGTATAATACTTTTAAAGATGCGGTTTCGCGCCATTTCAGTTTCTTTAATAAAGGTATTTTATTAAAGAAGAAACCGCTGAAGTGCTGGTCTATCCTGAAGCTGGCATATTTATCACTTACAAACTCCAAAAAGTTCATTAAGTTGTATGAATCGATATCATATGCATAAGTTTGGTTGGCCCTGTGTATGGTTAACAAAGGGTACGGTACCGAACCGAATATTTTACCCGCCGAAACGTTGATATCTGCATAACCTAACTGCGAAAAGTAGAAGCGCTTATCGGCACGGAAATCAAGTTTTTGATAGTTGTATTCGCCGGCAAATAAGCCTTTAATACCTTGCGCGTAATCAAGTTCGAAGGCCGGGTATTTGTTAGGGATAGGGATCCGGTAGATCTTGCCCTGGTAAAACTGCTCATGAGGTGCCCAGCGGATGCTTCCGGTAAGCTCGGTGGTAGTTAAGTGATGAACCGAGTTTGGCAGATCATTAATGGTATTATCAAAATATAATGACCCTGCCGGCTCCTGTGTCCATTTTTTGAAGCCTGCTGCAAACGAAAGATGGCTTTCCAGTTCGTGTAAATAATCAAACCTGTAAAAATCGTTATACAGGAACTTATCGTTCACGCCGCGCTTAAATGACAAAAGAAAGTTATCCTCCTGTACAAACTGCAGGCTTGCACCAGGGATCTTGGTATCACGCTGAAAACTTGCCCTGATATAATTTTGAGGGAAACGATAGATAGATTTATCGTTAAGCGAATACGTTGCACTTAAAAAGTACTTCCAGCGCTCATCTTTAAATCCATAAGCTGCATAAGTTTCAAAATAATAACGTTTGCTTAATTCGGGCGTGGTACGACCGCCTACACGTAAACGGAAACCTTCAACCGGGTTAAAGCTGTAAAATGTATTGGCGGGGCCTAACTCAAATTTACCAAAGCCTTTGTAACCTGCAAGCAGGAGGGTTGCTATATCAACCGTACGTTTAAACGAAGGCATGTTACGCAGGCTGTCGATGTTTTTATAAACTTTTGATTCTGCAAGCGTTAAAGTATCTGGTCTGTTTTCCTGCCAGAACGATTCGGGGCGGTGTTTCACTTCATCGCTTAATTCGGCATATTGAGATCCCTGGTAAGTTGTATCGGGCCGGGGCTTATTAACAACGTAATTGCTGTAGGTTATGGCACGGATACCAAATAAACCGCTCTTTGCATCTTTTTTGGATGCGCCAAAATCTGCAATGGTGGTACTTTTGCTCAGGTGATAGCGGCCATCAGGGTTTTGCTGAAACTCCAGGTTAACGGTCATCGACCTGATGAAGTTGATATTGATATGTTTATTGATGGTCAGGTCGCACTTTTGTACAGCGTAGTTACCATCAAGCGTAATGTAGATACTACCTTCAAAAAGTACGTCGGTTGTATTGCGGGGGGTAAAGTCAAGCTTCACCAGCTTGTTATTATGTGCATCAACAACGGTATCGGTAATAAAGTATTTATAATAATTTGGCGAGTTATCAGATATAGGGCTAAGAAACTGGCTGGTTATCAAAAATACGTTGTTGGTATAAATATCAACCTTGTTGTATAGGTGCTTGAAATATTGGGTAAGGCCTTCATTATCGATACCCGCACCGTAGTTAACGCTTTTTTGGCCGGTTATATCTTCCCTCGTTTTTTCGGGGTTTTTACGGTAATAAACCTGCTGCAGTTTTTCATCAAGGTAAATAGGCAGCAGTGATTTACCCGGTATCAATGAGCTATCGCGGTTATCTAAAATGAACTTATACTTGCGGAAAAACTTCCTGTCCGAAAACTGGGCCGATACATTGCTCAGCGCAAACATCATTTTATCGTATTCCTTGTACTCTACGTAGTTATATGCTTCGGGACGGTTCTTTTCTTTGTTTTCGATAACCTTACGGATCAGCTCAACGGCTGGGTTATCTTTGTTACGGTATTTAGGTTTTTTTCCCGATTTTACCACAACTTCGTTAAGTTGTTGCGAAGCCGGGAACATCCTCACATTTATAACCTGCTCTTTACCGGGAACAACAGCTAAAAAGGCATCTTTATAACCTAAAAACGAAATTTTGATTTGTTTATATTGCTGATTGTTTGTGGCCAGGCGAAATTTACCGTTAACATCTGTGGTGGTACCGGTAGTGCTGCCTGTAAAAGAAATACTAACAGAAGGCAGGGTTTGTTTGTTACCTGCATCGGTAACGGTACCCGTTATTACCGTTTGCTGTGCATATAATGCCGAAGCAGAAAAGAACAGTATTAAGAAAAATAAGCTTTTATAAAATTTTTTACAATCCATGTACTTTGTGCAATTGTGCAAATACAAACTTCTTTTTTCAGCTCAATACTGTTATTATTGGATAAAGAGGTGTGTATTAATTATTCAAATATCTTTGGCAGATTTATTAAGCCTGCCCCTGTATGTTTTTTGTTATTCCGCCCCCTGAATCTCCCCGCGCTTACCCTGTTTTGTACACTCCCGGCAGATGGTTATTACGGAGTTTACAATTAACAGGCCAAAGGTAAAAAAAATCAGAACAGACTAATGTGGTCAAAAAGTCAAATATTGTTTACAGCTATTTATATCATTATATTAAGTAGCTATAGTAATCCAAACAACGGCCCTGAGCTGCTATTAGTATGCCCGTTACTTCTCGGTTTACTATGTTGTTATTTGTGTAATGTGCTGATAATTAGATATAATTTATTGTTTTTGTTGTCGGCAGGAAGGCTGCCGGGCTATACAAATAACATTATTTAACAATTTATACTTAGCGGTAATAAGACTGTAGCTTTAAAATAATGTTACCCGCCCCCCGGATTTTTTTACCTCACAAAAACAAAACAGCCGCAAAGCAGGGTTTAGTTGCTTACGGCTGTTTTAACGGTATTTAGTAATTTAACGATTATTCGGTCGCGAACATATCGTCATAATAATCCAACCCAAGGTGGGTGATCAGGTCTTCGCCCATCAGGTAACGAAGGGTATTCTCCAATTTGATCAGTTGTTTGAAGATATCATTTTCTGCATGTAAACCTGGTGCTGTTTGAGGCGATTTCAGGTAGAATGATAACCACTCCTGGATGCCGCTCATGCCTGCGCGTTTAGCCAGGTCGCAGAAGATAGCTAAGTCAAGCGCGATAGGCGCAGCAAGGATCGAGTCGCGGCAAAGGAAGTTAATCTTGATCTGCATTTTGTAACCTAACCAGCCAAAAATGTCGATGTTATCCCAGCTCTCTTTGTTATCGCCATGCGGAGGGTAGTAGTTGATACGGATCTTGTGGTAGATGTTACCGTAAAGCTCCTGGTTATCTTCTGGTTTGAAGATATCTTCCAATACACCCAGTTTTGATACTTCTTTAGTTTTGAAGTTATCCGGATCGTCAAGAACCCAGCCATCGCGGTTACCCAAAATGTTAGTTGAGAACCAGCCATGTACGCCTAATGAACGTGCTGCAAGGCCTGGTGCCAATACAGTTTTCATTAAGGTTTGACCGGTTTTGAAATCTTTACCTGCAATAGGGGTTTTGGTTAATTTAGCCAGTTCGATCAATGCAGGGATATCAACTGTTAAGTTAGGGGCGCCGTTAGCAAAAGGTACGCCTAATTTTAAAGCCGCATAAGCATAGATCATACTTGGGGCTATCAGCTTGTCATCATTTTTCAAACCTTCTTCAAAAGCAGCTAATGACTGGTGTACAGCCGATGCTTCATAATAGATCTCGGTTGAACCGCACCATACCAACACAACCCTGTCAAGACCATTAGCCTCTTTAAAGTTTTTGATATCTGCCATTACCTGCTCGGCAAGCTCAAGCCTGGTTCCGGTTTTAACGTGGGTACCATCAAGGTTTTTAGCGTAGTTTTTATCAAACGCAGCTTTCATTGGTTTAATAGCTTCCAATTCGGCTTTAACCGAATGTAAAAGTCCTGCTTCCAGTACCTGGGCGTTTGAGGCAGCTTCAAATACGTTATCTTCATAAACATCCCAACCGCCAAATACGATATCGTTCAAATCAGCTAAAGGAACAAATTCTTTAATTTTCGGGTTACGGTTTTCGGTTCTTTTTCCTAAACGTATGTGACCCATTTGAGTAAGGGAGCCAATTGGTTGCGAGATGCCTTTTTTTACGGCCTCTACGCCGGCAATTAAGGTAGTTGCTACAGCGCCTAACCCGGGGATCAGGATACCAAGCTTACCTTTAGCAGGTGTAATGTTGATTTTCATTTATGTAACTATTATTTATTTAAAATTAATTGGCTAAAGCCATTTGTTGGCCTTATACCATTTTAGCGTTTCGGCCATACCGTTTTGCAGGTTGTATAAAGGATAAAATCCCAGGTCGGATTTAGCTGCTTCAATATCACAATTCCAGTTAATGGCGGTCAATTCATTAAGCTTTTCAATATTCAGTACCGCAGCTTTGTTGCTCAAAGAACTTATTTTTTCAGATACAGCTGCAATCATTTTAACAAAATTTACAGGCAGATGAAATTTGATCGTTTTGAGCATCAACACCTCTTTGGTAATGTTCCCTAACTCATAACGGTTGTAAAAATTGCCGTCGCTGAGGTTAAATGTCTTGTTATTACCACCATACAAGGCCTTGATACTTGCTTTGGCCAGGTCTTTAACATATATAAAGCTGAGCTTTTGCTGTGCATTGCCTATATATGGCTCAATCCCCTTCACTATCTGTTTAAAAAATATAAATATGCCTGTATCCCTTGGCCCGTAAACCGCGGTAGGTCGTAGTATGGTATAATTTAGGCCGCTTATTGTTTTTAGTTTCTCTTCGGCAAGCAGTTTGCTCCTGCCGTATGCTGTAACAGGATGCGGAGGGGTTTCTTCGGTTATAGTGCCCGTTAACGTATTAAGCGGCCCAACCGAGGCCAGGCTGCCAATAAGTACAAACTTTTTTAAGTCGGCACAGGCCTCATAAGCTGCCGAAGCAAGGTTATGGGTATATGTGGCATTGATCCGGTTATATTCGGCTTCGGAGCGGGCGCTGGTTACACCTGCTGCGTGTATGATATAGTCGGGTTTTATTTCTGCCAGTTGTTTTTTTAATGTTTCCTTATTGTTAAATTCGGGGTAAATATATTGAATGTCTAAATTTTTCAGGTGATCAATTTTGCTGCTTTTGCGTACAGCTATAAATACCTCCAGGTTGTTTTGCATGGCTTCTTCAATTAAATGAGATCCAACAAAACCGCTTGCACCGGTTATTAAAACCCGTTCCCTCATATCGCTTTTTGATATAGCCTGTATTTTTTATACGGATCGCCTTTTATGGCTTCAATGGCACGGTTCATCATATCGTTATTCTCCAGTGTCCAGCCGGCTTCTGCATGTTTATAACCCTTGGCCTTATACTCCTTGATGATGGTGCCATATAAACAGGCTTCGATGCCCATTTTACGGTAATCTTCAATAACACCCAAAGCGTAAATGCGGATCCCCGTGATGCTCTTTTTGCCGAACAGCAATTTGAAAATACCGGTAGGCAACAAACGGCCGCGTTTTATTTTTTTGAAGATATCGTTGTAATCAGGCAAAGCCAGGCCAAATGCAACAATTTTACCGCGCTGCTCGGCAACGATGGCAAAATCAGGATCGAGGATCAGTTTAAGATCTTTGGCCAGGTAATCGTACTCTTCGTTGGTCAGGGGCACAAAACCAGTATTTTTGTCCCAGGCCGAGTTATAGACTTCGCGCAGCTTAGCAGCCTCTTCCTTAAAGTTTTTAAGGTTGATCTTCCGGATAACGATATCATTTCGCTTTAACCGTTCTTCAAGCGCGTTTAATAACCGTACCGATTTATCGTCATAGGCTTGCCCTTCCCAGTGCCATCCTATCAGGTCAACATCTTTGGTAAAGCCAAAGTTTTCAACCAGGTTGGCATAATAGGCAAAGTTATAGGTGTTCATCAGGAATGGTGAACTGTCAAAACCTTGTATTAACAACCCGCAGGGTTCATTGGTCGAAAAATTGGTAGGCCCTAACAGTTTGCCGGTAACGCCTTTTTCTTTAAGCCATTTGGTAACCGTTTCAAAAAGCAGGTTAGATACAGCTGTATCGTTTATACAATCAAAAAAACCAAAAAAGCCATCGTTAACGTGGCTGTATTCGTTATGGCCGTTATTGAGGATAGCAGCTATCCGGCCAACAATTTTATCCCCGTCATAAGCTAAAAACGGTTGTACGGTATTGTGCTTATGGAAAGGGTGCTTGGTTAACAAATCCCTTTGGGCAATAAACAGCTCAGGAACATAGTAAGGATCGTCCTGGTAAAGGTCATGCGGGAAATCAATAAATGAAGCCAGTTCTTTTTTTGATTTAACCGTTACTATTGTAATCATGTGTGGTAAATGATTAATAAAGCAAATTGGTATGCTTTAAATAAAAATGTGCATTTAGCTTACTTTAAAATAAAAGCAGCTAAATGCACAAAAGGGTATTTCATTATATTTTTTCTTTAACAGAAGAGGTTACACCAACTTCTTTAAAGGCTTTTGCCAGTTTTTCAACGGCTTCGTCAATTTGCTCAAAGGTATGGGTAGCCATTAATGAGAAACGAAGCAGCGACGAATCGGAAGGAACAGCAGGGGATACAACCGGGTTAACAAATACACCAGATGCCTGCAGGTGTTTGGTAACTGCGAATGTTTTTTCGTTATCACGAACGTAGATCGGTAAAATAGGGCTTTCGGTAGGGCCAAGGTCAAAACCTTCTTCCAGTAAAAGCTTCATGGCATAATTGGTATTATCCCATAATTTTTCGATCCTTTCGGGCTCAGTTTCAATAATATCCAATGCTGCAATTACGCTGGCAACAGAGCCCGGAGGCATGCTTGCGCTGAACATCAATGAACGTGCACGGTGTTTGATATAATCAATAGTGTCCTGGTCGCTGGCGATGAAACCACCTAATGAGGCTAATGACTTACTGAAGGTACCCATGATGAGGTCAACTTCATTGGTAAGGTTAAAGTGTGAAGCGGTACCTGCGCCTTTATCACCAATTACACCAAGGCTATGCGCGTCATCAACCATGATGTTGGCACCGTAGGTATCGGCAAGCTCAACAATTTTAGGCAATTTAACGATATCGCCCTCCATGCTGAAAATACCGTCAACTGCAATGATCTTCACAGCATCTTCAGGAAGTATGCTTAATTTGCGCTCAAGATCGGCCATATCGTTATGGGCGTACTTGATCACTTTTGAAAACGACAGGCGGCTGCCGTCAATGATACAGGCATGGTCATACTCATCAAGTATGATATAATCATTCCTGCCGGTAACACACGAAAGTACACCAAGGTTAACCTGGTAACCTGTGCTGAATAAAACAGTGGCTTCTTTACCTACATAACTGGCCAGCCTGTTTTCAAGCTCAATGTGGATATCAAGTGTACCGTTCAAAAAACGTGAACCGGCACAGCCTGTGCCATATTTGTCAATTGCTTTTTTTGAAGCTTCTTTGATTTTTGGATGATTGGTAAGGCCCAAGTATGAGTTAGAACCAAACATTAATACCCGCTTGTTGTCAATAATTACCTCAGTGTCTTGTGCAGACTCAATAGGCCTGAAATAAGGATATAACCCCCGTTCACGCAGCATATTTGCTACTTGAAACTGAGCGATTTTCCCATGTAGTTTTTTAACCATGTATATTAACTCTGCTTAAATTTTGTGTAAAAATACCATGAATAAGCATATAACTTATACGGTGTGTGTAAATTTTTTTAAAATAATGCCTATTAACGTATCAATACTACTTAAGAAGCACACAAATTCTTACACGGCAAATTAATTAATTTTTTTATTTATATCGAGCCTATTATTTTCATTTTTTTGTAAAAAGCCCAAAAAGCTGACACTATCCCGAGTTTTTGTAATTTTTTACGTAAAATTCTTGTTCCTGATTTTAAATTAGTAATATTAATTACATATTCGCATTCCCCATAACAATCCTGCACTAATTATAAAATTTTTTCTTATGATTTTTGCCTGATATACATTGTTATCTATAGCTACCGTATGAAAAAACACAAGTACTTTTTAGCGCTTCTTGTACTTAATTTAACATTGAATTTACACAGCAATAGTTATGCCCAAACTGCAGCTGATAGTATCAGCGGCCCGGTTTCGCTAAAGCAGGCTATTGACTTTGCTTTACGTAACCAACCAACGGTAAGGCAGGCTTCAATTGATGAACAGATTAATGAGCGTGATATTAAAATTGGCCTGTCGGCCTGGCTGCCGCAGGTCAATGGTTCGGGCCTTTATAATTATTACTATAAGGGCAGTCCGCAGGCCGGTGCGTCGGGTGCTAACATCCCCAGCAATGCAGGCAGCATCCGTAACCTTTCAACCCTGGGCGTTACAGCCTCGCAGGTATTATATAACAACGATGTATTTCTTGCTTCAAGGGCCAAAAGATATTCACGGGAGTACTATAAACAGAACACCTTAAGCAGCCAGATTGATGTAGTAAGCGATGTAAGCAAAGCTTTTTTTGATGTTTTACTATCCGGCAAACAACTTGACATTACAAACGAGGATATCATCAGGTTACAAAGAAGCCTGAAGGATGCCAAAAGCAGGTATACCGCCGGTGTATCCGATCCTACAGATTATAAGCAGGCTACCATTGCTTTAAATAATTCATTAGCTACCCGTAAGCAAACCGAGGAAGCCATCAAAAGTAAAACGGCTTTATTAAAGCAGATCATGGGCGTAGGCGCGGCTACACCGTTAAGCCTCTCGTATGATTCGAGCCGGTATGAGCAGGAGGCCAGTATTGATACTTTGCAGTCGCTTAACGTAAATAACCGCATCGAATATCGTTTGCTTGAAACAACAAAAGCGCTCAATAATCTCAACGTAAATTACTACCGCTTTGGGTTTTTGCCTTCATTATCGGCAGTAGGCAGCTACCAGCATGCATACTTCAGTCATGATTTTGGTGATTTGTATAACAAGTCTTTCCCTACAGGTTATGTTGGCTTAACACTGGCTGTACCTATTTTCCAGGGGACAAAACGCCTGCAAAACCTTGCCAAAGCCAGGCTGCAGGTTGAACGTACCGACCTGGACCTGATCAATACAAAAAATAGTATTTATACCGAGTACACCCAGGCCCTGGCAGCATATAAAAGCAATTATACCAGCTACCAGCTCATTCGCGAAAATGTAACACTTGCAAAAGATGTATATAAGGTAGTAAGCCTGCAATACCGCGAGGGGGTAAAAACCTACCTGGATGTGATTGTATCGCAGGCTGATCTGCGTACAGCCGAACTGAGCTATTATAATGCCCTGTTCAATTTGCTCAGCAGTAAAATTGACCTGCAGAGGGCCCTGGGGATCCTGCCTGTACAGCAGCCATAAAATATCGTCATAAAAAAACAAAAAACTACAGCAACACACGAACAACCTATTCTACATGAAACATACATATATATATTGGTTAGCCCCTGCAGCACTTTTAACATGGGCATCATGCGGTAAACCTCAAAAGGGCGGGCCGGCGGCCATGTCCCCAACCCCTGTATACCTTGCCGACGCTAAAACAGCCGAAGCAATATACTATGATAAATACCAGGGTATTGTGGTTTCGGTAAACACCGTCGAACTGCGCAGCCAGGTACCGGGTTTTGTAACCGGTATATTTTTTAAAGAGGGCGATGTTGTGCAAAAGGGAAAAGTATTATATGAAATAGATAAACGCAAATACCAGGCCGCTTTTGACCAGGCCAAAGCCAATGTATTAAGCGCCGAGGCCAATCTGGTTAAAGCACAAAAAGACATTGACAGGTATAACATGCTGCTTAAGAGCGATGCCATTGCCCGCCAGACAGTGGATCAGGCGCAGGCTACTTACGAAACCAATAAAAGCCAGGTTGCTGTAGCTAAGGCCGCGCTTGAGTCGGCCCGTACCGATTTATCATATGCCACCATTACCGCACCTTTTACAGGGCGCATAGGAATCTCACAGGTGAGGCTTGGAACACAGGTGGCAGCAGGTACTACATTGATGAACACCATATCGGCCGAGCATCCTATCGGCGTTGACGTAGTGATCAACGAGCAGGATATCAACCGCTTTTATGGTCTTCAAAAATCAAGTACCGACAGTACCTTTAAACTGGTGTTGCCCGATGGAAGTAAATACAACAAAACAGGTAAAGTACTGGCGATTGACAGGGGCGTTAGCAATCAAACCGGCAGCATTAGGGTAAGGATCCAGTTTCCGAACGAGGATGATGTGCTGAAGGATGGTATGAGCTGTGTTTTGCAGGTGCTGAACAGCCAATCGGGCGAGCGGGTGCAGATTCCGTTTAAAGCGGTAACCGAGCAAATGGGCGAATTTTTTGTATTTGCCACCAGGGATACCGTTGTAAAAGATACTGCAGCCGATAAATCGGTTAAAGACAGGCGCGATACGATTGCAAAGCAAGTGAAAGTAAAATTAGGGCCGCGCATTAATGAGGATGTGGTGATAATGAGTGGTATAAAACAAGGCGATAAGGTGATTACCGACGGATTTCAACGTTTACGGGATGGAGGCAGGGTAACTACCGGATCAGCCGCGCCGGCAGGTGCAGCGCCTAAAAAATAATTTTGATATCAACAGAAGGAATTTTAAGCGGAACAAGGGGCACATCTACCCTGGAAAACTTAATATAAAGAAAGAATGATCGCAGATACTTTTATACGACGACCGGTTACCGCCATTGTTATATCCCTGGTGATATTAATAGTGGGTATCCTGTCAATAACCAGCCTGCCAATAGGCCAGTACCCCGATATTACACCGCCTACCGTATCTGTAAGCGGTACTTATACCGGTGCCGATGCACTAACGGTTGAACAAACAGTAGCTACGCCGGTTGAGGTACAGGTAAACGGTGTACCGGGCATGACCTACCTGCAAAGTAACAGCAGCAGCAACGGGCAAATGAGCATGACCGTTAACTTTGACGTAGGTACTGATATCAATATCGCCGCCCTCGACGTGCAAAACCGTGTAGGGATCGCCCTGCCAACCTTACCGCAGGAAGTACAGCGTTTGGGTATGGTGGTGCGTAAACGTAACCCGAGTATATTAATGCTCGTGGCTATGTACAGCCCTAACGGCAGCCACGACGTTACTTTTACCGATAACTATACCAACGTATTTATAAAAGACGCTGTTTTGCGCACCAAGGGTGTTGGTGACGTTGTTACCCGTGCCGACGACTTTAGTATGCGTCTCTGGCTTAATCCCGATAAGCTTGCTGCCTTAGGTATGAGCGCCGCCGACGTAACCACTGCCCTGCAGGAACAAAATGCGCAGGTAGCTGCCGGTACGGTAGGTGCAACACCGCAATTAAAAGGACAAACCTTTGAGTATTCGGTAATTGTAAAAGGCCGTTTAAGTAAACCGGAAGAGTTTGGCAACGTGGTTGTTAAAACCCAGCCTAACAACGGTGGTGTAGTACATCTTAAGGATGTTGCCAGGATTGAGCTTGGTAAATTCAACTATTCGGGTAACTCATTTGTTGATGGCAAAAGGGCTTCTTACCTGCTGGTTTACCAGGCCCCGAACAGTAACTCGCTCCAAACAGCCGACAATGTATATGCCACAATGAATGAGCTTAAAAAGAGCTTTCCCAAGGATATTGACTATGTGGTACCTTTTGAAGCCGTAACTGTTGTTAAGGTATCAGTAAGTGAGGTAGTGGAAACTTTAGTTATAGCTTTGGTACTGGTAATTATCGTGGTGTTCTTGTTCCTGCAGAGCTGGCGCACTACATTGATACCGGTATTGGCTATCCCGGTATCTATTATAGGCGCATTTATCTTCTTTATTCCGCTCAATTTTACCATTAATACATTAACCCTTTTCGGGTTCGTGCTTGCTATTGGTATTGTGGTTGATGATGCCATTGTGGTGGTGGAGGCTGTTCAGCATTATATGGATGAAGAGGGGATGACCCCTAAGGAGGCAACCCAGCACGCCATGGCCGATATCTCGGCACCGGTAATTGCCATTGCACTGATCCTTGCGGCAGTGTTTGTGCCTGTAGGCTTTGTACCGGGCATAGTAGGACGATTATATCAACAGTTTGCTATCACCATCGCTATATCGGTATTGATATCAGCTTTTGTGGCGCTGTCATTAACTCCGGCATTGTGTACCTTATTATTAAAACCGCATAAGATCGATGAGAAATCAAGGGGACTGGACAGGTTCTTCTTTAAATTCAACACCTGGTTTACGCGTGTAACCGGCAGGTACCGTAATACCGTTGACAAGAGCATTAAGAACTCTAAATACGTGATCATTGTACTGGTATGTATTATCATTGGCGCGATATTGTTATTCAGAAGCAAACCATCAGGGTTTATCCCGCTGGAGGACGACGGTCGTGTATATATAACCTTTGACTTACCTGAAGCGTCATCAACCGGCCGTACCGTGGATGTATTGCACAATATGATGAAAACGCTTGATAGCGTACCCGAAATTGCGCACTACGCGGCTTTGGGAGGTTTAAATGCCATCAGCTTTGCAAGCAAATCAAACAGTGCAACCATATTTGTGCAGCTTAAACCCTGGGATGAGCGTAAAGAAAAATCACAGCAGATAACTGCATTAGTTGGTCGTTTAAATCAAAAACTGGCTAAATATAAGGAAGCCAATGTGGTGGTAATTCAACCGCCTGCAATCCCTGGTTTGGGTAGCACGGGCGGTTTCTCCTTCATTTTGGAAGAAAAACAAGCCGGCGGGGATATCAAGGTATTTGAAAAAACACTTCGTTCGTTTTTGGGGGCCATTAATCAGCGTAAGGAAATTGCAAGGGCGTTCTCCTTCTTCACGGCAAGTACACCGGCTTACCAGTTAACTGTCGACAGGGAGAAAGCTAAAAAGCTGGGTGTAGCTATATCTGATATCAACAACGCGCTGCAAACTTATTTAGGCAGTACCTATATTAACGATTTTACCATTTATGGGCGTAACTTCAGGGTAGTGGCACAGGCCGATACCAGCTACCGTACCAATGTGCAAAACATAGGGCAGTATTTTGTGCGTAACTCTGCCGGTGCCATGGTGCCGCTGAGTACATTAACATCATACAAAGTAATAGAAAACTCACCGCTGATATCACACTATAACCTGTTCCGTTCGGCCGAGATCAATGGTAGTACCAAACCCGGCTATAGCAGCGGTGACGCTATTACCGCTCTGCGGGAAACAGCTGCACAGGTGTTGCCGCAGGGATATGGTTACGAGTTTTCGGGCCTGAGCCGTGAGGAATTATTGTCGGGTTCTAAAACTGTTTACATCTTTGCGCTGTCAATCGGGTTTGTGTTCCTGTTCCTGGCGGCGTTGTATGAGAGCTGGTCGGTGCCGTTCTCTGTATTGTTATCGGTACCGTTGGGTGCATTTGGTGCTATCCTGTTCCTTACTTTCTGGCCCGATCTGACCAATAACGTATATGCCCAAATTGGTTTGATAACGCTGATAGGTTTGGCGGCCAAAAACGCCATCCTGATTGTGGAGTTTGCCAAGGAACGTGTAGACGCGGGCATGGAATTAGAAAAAGCGACGCTTGAAGCCGTACGCCTTCGGTTAAGGCCTATTATCATGACATCCATGGCCTTTATATTAGGTGTGGTGCCATTGATGATCTCATCAGGGGCCGGTGCCGAAGCCCGTAAAACCATAGGCTGGACAGTATTTGGAGGGATGCTTACCGCCACTTCCTTAGCTATATTTATAGTGCCGGTTTTATTTTACCTGATCACCAAAATGGCTTATGGTAAAGAGAAACTTGCCGAGCTTGAAAAGAATTATGACCCTAAAAAGCACGGGCCGGAGGCCTAATAATTGTTAAAGTTTTGTAAAAAGAGAGGCGCAAGTCTCTCTTTTTTGTTTTACAGCAGGTTTGGTATACTGCTATACTTCGCTATTTAACCATTTATAGCCTCGAAATTTGGTGTTAGTATACACTTTTGAAGTTTATGCAGGGCAGTTTTTAATAAAGCTGGTAATTATGAAATATACTAACCAGTAATTGTTTTGTATTGATCTTATCACTTTAAACAGAGCTGATTTTCAATTATTAAGCTATGGATGATTGGATTAAACGCGGTTGTTTTAATAGTTTAAATAATATCTTCGATAGTAAATGATGCTAATAATGGCAAAGTATTTGTTAAGGAGGAGTTAATACAATGGAAAGTTAAAACATGAACATTGTAGAATTTGACTAAAAAACACAACTATGAAAACAATGACTAAAATGATAGCTTCGGCATTTACTGCGGCGGCTATCTTTATCGGAACAAATGTTAAAGCTCAAACTACACCGGCAAATGCGTTACGCTTTGGCATTGGCTTAGAGGCCGGTGTCCCTACAGGTAACGCGCACGATATTTCAAATTTTGAATTAGGCGGTACAGCGCGCTTGCAGTATGGTGTGAGTAATGACCTGGCTCTTACACTTACATCCGGCTATTACAACTTTTTTGGTAAATCGTATACCTCGTCATTTTCTGATGCTAATTCAACCACAACTATAACTGTAAAAGGCAGATCATTAGGCGTAGTGCCGGTAAAAGCCGGTATTAAAGCTTTTGTTGGCGATGGCTTTTATTTTGCAGGCGAAGTGGGTGCCGGTTTTGAAGTTCACCCACCAATTGCCGGGGCTGATAAGAATACTAAACTTATCCTTGCTCCAGGTTTGGGCTATGCCACCAAATCATGGGATATAGGCGTGCGCTACGAAAACTTCTCTGGGCAAAGCAATAACTATGGCCTGGTTGGTTTGCGTTTAGCTTATGGATTTGGATTATAATTTTTGATATAATAATAAACAGAAAAATCCGCTTGCGAACAGCAAGCGGATTCCTTTGTTTCTGAACCAGGATTTGGGGGATTTATCGGATTTACAGGATTTGATTTGCAACGGATAAGAAAATCGAGGTAATCCCTTTAATCCTATAAAATCCCGGTTCAGACAAAAATCCCGGTTCTGATTACGCCAATTTACCCAACGCTTCTTTTAACCTTCTCATAGCTTCTATCAGCTTATCTTCGGCCGCGGCGTATGATAAGCGGATTGAAGACGGATCGCCAAATGAATCGCCGCCTACAGTGGCTACGTGGCCTTCTTCAAGCAGGTAAAGGCTCAAATCGTCAGAGTCGTTAATTACCCGGCCTTCATAACTTTTACCAAAGAACGAGGTAACGTTAGGGAAAAAGTAGAATGCGCCATCGGGCAGGTTCACTTTAATCCCATCTATTTCGCTCAATAATTTATAAACAATATCCCGGCGTTTTTTGAATGCGGCACGCATTTCAAGTACGCTTTCCAAACCGCCTTCGTAAGCAGCAACACCGGCACGCTGGGTGATTGAGCAGGTACCAGAAGTTACCTGACCCTGCATTTTATCAAAAGCAGCGGCAAGCTCCTTAGTGCTGGCGGTGTAACCTATCCTCCAACCAGTCATGGCAAACGCTTTCGACCAGCCGTTGATGATCACTACACGGTCTTTAATATAATCAAACTGCGCGATAGACTCGTGCTTGTCAACAAAGTTGATGTGCTCGTAGATCTCGTCGCTCAGGATGTAAACATGGGGGTGCTTTTCAAATACTTTTGCCAAACCTTCCAGCTCGTCTTTAGTGTAAACGCTGCCAGTAGGGTTACATGGCGATGAAAACATGAACAGCTTGGTATTAGGTGTAATAGCTGCTTCTAATTGCTCCGGGGTAATTTTAAAGTTGGTATCAACAGTGGTGTTGATGAAAACACTTTTACCTTCGGCCAATTTAACTACTTCGCTGTATGAAACCCAGTAAGGTGTAGGGATGATCACTTCTTCGCCGGGGTTAACCAAACATAATACCGCGTTGGCGATGGCCTGCTTGGCACCTGTAGAAACCACGATCTCGCTAAAATCATAATCAAGATTGTTCTCGTTCTTCAGCTTGGCAACTACGGCTTTACGAAGTTCAGGGTAGCCCGCTACGGGTGTGTAGTAGGTGAAGTTCTTGTCCATGGCCTGCTTGGCGGCTTCCTTGATGTGTTCAGGGGTATGAAAATCAGGTTCGCCGAAGCTAAGGCTGATCACGTCGACACCTTTAGCGGCAAGTTCACGGCCCAGTTTGGCCATTTTAATTGTTGCAGATTCGGACAGGTTTTGTATCCGGGTACTTAATGCGCTCATATAAATTATGTTATCGCGGCAAATATAGAAAATAACTTTACTGCTACTTACGGTTGTTATTTTTTAAATTTGCGGCCTAATAACACCTTGCTTTGAATCAACAAAAAAGGATCATATTAATTTCGCTGATAACGGGGATTGTGCTGATGCTGGCGAAATTTGGCGCCTACTTTTTAACAGCCTCCAATTTTGTACTTACCGATGCCGCCGAAAGTATTGTAAACGTCATAGCAAGCTCATTTGCCTTTTATAGTATTTATCTGTCGGCTTTGCCGCGTGATGAAAATCACCCTTACGGGCACGGTAAAGTGGAGTTCTTTTCTGTTTTTATTGAAGGTTCATTAATAGGCATTGCAGGCTGCATTATCATCGTAAAATCGGTTTACAGCTTTTTCTTCCCCAATATTATCCATGATCTGTTTACAGGCGCTATTATTATAGGTATTACAGGTACCATTAATGGAGCGCTTGGCTATTACATGATTCGGAAGGGTAAAGAACTTCGCTCTATGACCCTTGATGCCGACGGTCGGCATTTATTAGCAGATACCGTTACCAGCGGTGGTTTGGTGGTGGGCTTATTATTAATTGAATTTACAAGGATTTTATGGCTGGATAGTGTATTGTCTATACTGGTTGGCCTTTATATAGTATACAGCAGTTACAAACTGGTGCGTAAATCGGTAGGAGGGTTGATGGACGAAGCCGATTTTCAGGTAGTAACCGATATTGTGCATGTTTTAAGTGAAAAACGCCGGGAGTCATGGATTGATGTACATAACCTGCGTGCGCAGAAATATGGCCATGAGCTGCATATCGACTGTCACATGACGCTGCCTAACTATTTTGATTTGAACACAGTACATACGGAAATATCATTGGTTGATAAGATGATCAATAATGATATGGGCATCAAAACGGAGCTTTTTATCCACGCTGATCCTTGTGTGCCCAATTGCTGCCACTACTGCAGTATGCCTAATTGCCCTATCCGGTCGGAAGCAAAAACCGAAACCATTGCCTGGACAATGGAAAAGGTTGTACGTAATAAAAAACACTTTGAATAATGGAATACTTTAATGTAAGGGTTTACGGCCTGTTGCTGAACGATGATGATGAATTGCTGATAAGCGATGAACAGGAATATGGCATTCGTTTTTCAAAATTCCCGGGCGGGGGCCTGGAACTTGGTGAGGGCCTGATTGACGGGCTTAAACGCGAGTTTATGGAAGAATGCAATATAGAGATTGAAGTTGTCGGTCATTTTTACACTACCGATTTCGCAGTAAAATCAGCCTTTAATAACTCGCAGGTGATCAGTGTATATTATCTGGTGAGAAGCATTACCCCGATTAATTTGAATATTAAAGCCGTTGCATTTGATTTTGACGGAGAAGGAGAGGTGTTGCAGGCTTTCAGATGGGTGCCGCTTACCGCTTTGAGTGTAGCCGATTTTGAATTCCCGACAGATAAGCGTGTGGTTGAACTTTTACAAAACGAACTATGAGCCTTACCGAAAGGGATTTAAAAGTAATATGGCACCCCTATACCCAAATGAAAACTGCGCAGCCGCCTGTAGGCATTGTACGCGGCGAAGGGGCGCTGTTATTTGATGAAGAAGGAAAACAATATATAGATGCGGTATCGTCATGGTGGGTAAATATCCACGGGCATGCACATCCCTATATCGCTAAAAAAGTATCGGAGCAGCTGCATAAACTGGAGCACGTGATTTTTGCGGGTTTTACCCATGAAGGTGCTGTTGAACTGGCCGAACGCCTGCTTGCCATTTTACCGGCTAATCAGAAGAAAGCCTTTTACTCGGATAATGGCTCAACTGCAATTGAAGTAGCCATAAAAATGTGCCTGCAATACTGGCTTAACAAAGGCGACCAACGTACTAAAATCATCGCTTTTAATAACGCTTATCATGGCGATACCTTCGGCGCTATGGCTGTAAGCGGCCGCAGTGCGTTTACCAAAGCTTTTGATAGCTTGCTTTTTGAGGTGGAATTTATCGATATCCCTACCAAAGAAAATATCGAACGTCTCAAATCTCAAATCTCAAATCTCAAATCTCAAACTGCCTGCTTTATTTTTGAGCCGCTTGTTCAGGGCTCGGCAGGGATGATCATGTATGAGGCCGAATATCTGGATGAATTGATGGCACATTGCCGTGAGGAGGAAGTGATGCTGATTGCGGATGAAGTTTTCACCGGTTTCGGACGTACCGGCAAACCTTTCGCTACAAACCATGTACAAGTTGAGCCGGATATCATGTGTTTTTCCAAAGGGCTTACAGGGGGGACCATGGCCCTTGGGTTAACTACCTGTACGCAGCAGACTTATGACGCCTTTTTATCGGATGATAAACTGAAAACCCTTTTTCACGGGCATTCATTCACTGCTAACCCTATAGCCTGTGCCTCGGCATTAGCAAGCCTGGATCTGTTTCAACAGCCTGAAACGGCAGAAAATATTGCCAGGATCAAAGCTGCCCATACTGCATTTGCAGATAAGATCCGCAATCACCCTAAAATAAAAACAGTAAGGCAAACCGGCACGATCCTGGCCATGGAATGGGAAACAGGTGATAATACTTCCTACTTCAGTTCGCTCAGAGATCAATTGTATCATTACTTTTTGGCCGCAGGGATCATATTGCGCCCTTTAGGTAACGTTATTTATATTTTACCGCCATATTGCATTACTAATGAGCAACTCAATTATGTTTACAGCAAAATTGAGCAAGCCCTTGAAGAATTATAAATTATGCTGAACAAAATACTACCTACTATAATAGCCGATAACGAACTGCACTCTCGCTGGTTAAATACATTATCATTAATGGAAAACACCGGTGCGCGCAAGATCTCGGCCAGCGAAGACCCGCTTACGGTTACTTATATCATATTAAAGCATGCTGCCGAAGAACACCGTCATGCCTTCTACCTTAAAAAACAACTGGAAAAAACAGGCGTAACATTACCAACTTATGCTGCTGAATACCTGCTGGCCCCCGGCTCAAGCAAATATTATTTAAACCAACTGGATGTAGATGTGTGCCGTTACCTTAAAACTGAACTTAACCTGAAAGGTGCTGAACTCCGTTTTGCCGCCTATCTGCTGGTTACCTATGCTATTGAGGTTCGTGCTGATGAACTTTATCCTATATACCAGGATGCCCTTGACGAGGCGGGTAGTAAAGTGAACGTAAAATCCATCATTTTAGAAGAGGAAGGCCACCTGGAAGAAATGATCAATCAACTACAGCATTTTTCCCCAGATTGGGAGCTGCACGCTCAAAAATCTGTCGAATTTGAAACCAAACTGTTTAACCAATGGGTTGTGCAGTTGGGTAAGGAAATAGCTTTGTAAACTCCCGTCATTGCGAGTAACCGTCAGGGCAACCCTGAAAAAAACCGTGATGACGTGTAGAATATATTTCAGGGATGGTGTGTGGGCCGCGTTAGGGATGGGAGCGGATACCGTCCGTTAGCCAACGGATAATGCCTGTGCAGTATGAGCGTACAGCCCGGCCGCAGGCAACGCCCATATTATAAAAATCGTCTCCTAAAACACACTTAATAATCAATAACTTACAATCACGTCATTATAAGGAACGAAGCAATCCC
This sequence comes from Mucilaginibacter sp. cycad4, assembly GCF_034263275.1. NCBI lineage: Bacteria > Pseudomonadati > Bacteroidota > Sphingobacteriia > Sphingobacteriales > Sphingobacteriaceae > Mucilaginibacter > Mucilaginibacter sp. cycad4. The sequence goes on from NZ_CP139559.1 coordinate 967,632, forward strand.
AAACCGTACAGGGCGGACCTGTTTATAGGGGATTGCTTCGTCTCGCAACGCAATGACGCGTTTGGGATAATCAATACCCCATGTACTCCGTAAACACCTGCTGCAGGTAAGCTTTCCCATAAGCAAGCGCGGCTTGGGTGTTCCGTACATCAGCATTGGGCTTGCTATTGTAGATCATGGTACGCCCGGAATTATCATAAGATACAACCTGTCCCGGTTGCATAAAGCCGAAACCGTTATCCCAATCAAAAAAAGCAAAATCTTTAGTATTGGGGTTTAATAAATCTTTCGACCATTTAAACTGATTGTGAGGCATGCCTAATTGCGCCAGCAGAGTAGCCGCAACATCTGTTTGTCCGCCCAGTTTGCTGATCTTTTTGCCCCGGTATTGGGGCTTGATCACCTCGCCAAAAAACAATAACGGGATGTGGTATTTGGCCGGGTCGTAAGCCTCGGCGGTATTGCGGGGCAGGCGGTGGCCGTGATCAGCCACTAATATAAACAGTGTGTTTTTATACCAGGATTGTTTTCTGGCCTGCTCAAAATAAGCGTTCAGGCACGAGTCGGTAAAATAGGCTGTGCTTCTGAATTTGTTGCTTACATCAGCATCATCGTCAAAATGATGTTTAACAGGTAGTACAAAAGGCTCATGATTTGATGATGTTTGCACATAGTTAAAGAACGGCTGTTTTTGCCGGACCAAATATTGAAGGTTTCGGGTAAGAAGGTCATCATCATAAACACCCCATTGTGTTTTTATATGGCTGTTATCAAAGCTGGCTTCATCGATAATATGATCGATATTGTGCGAAGTCATGAACTTATCGAAATTCATGTAATTACTTTTACCTCCATAAAAATAAGCGGTTTCATAACCTGCATTTTTAAATGATGCAGATATAGCCGGAAGCTTTTTATGTTTAACCGTATCACTGATAATGGTGCGGATAGCCTGGGATGGAAAGCCACTCATAAGGGCTACAATGCCTTTGTCGGTACGATCGCCGGAGGCGTAAATGTTGTTAAAGAACAATCCGCCTTTGATAAACTTCTCAAAGTTTGGCGCTACGCCTTTATCTCCGTCTAATGATTCGATCACATCGGCTGTATAACTTTCCAACTGGATGATCACCACATTAGGTCGTGGAGTAGTTAGTATTTGCGTGGTCGGGTCAGTTTTAACGTTATATAAATCTTCAACCAGTTTTAATGCTTCTTGTGGTTGCAGATAAGTATAGGGGTTATAAGGTTTGCGCAAATTTTCAAACACATTGTTGAACAGGTTCCACTCAGTGTTGAGGGCGCTTTGGTTCAGGATCTGCTTTTCGGAGAAATAGGCAGAGTTTTGACTTACGGGCTTGGCTTGCAAGCCGCCGCGCATCAGCACAAAATTTACAAAAAGCAGCAGTGTGGTAAGCGAAACCTTAAGGCTTGGCCGGGCATCGGGCTTTTTAAACTGATAATTGATAATGAAATGAGATAAAACTATGCCTGTTGCCAGTAAGGCAATCCCGATAAAAATGCATTTACCAACCGGCGATGAGCCGCTTGATGCGATTGCCTCTGAAGGGGCATGGTAAAAGGATGTAAATACCCTGAAACTAACCTTGGTGCCCCACTCGCGAAAAATATTGAAGTTAAGTACAGTGTTTAACGAGATACAGAACAGGCAAAACCAAACATATGTTTTTAACCAGATGGGCTTTATCCTAACCTTTGGAATGAACCAGTTGATGGCGAATACAACGATTGGTATGATGCAGATATAAGCAGTTGCCGAAACATCAAGCCTTAAGCCCCAGAAAAACGTTTGAAGGATTTCACCCATCCGGGCGTTATCAAGCTTGTGCAGAAAATAGATCTCAAACGTAGCCCTCGTTATAGCGAAGAAGACGAGCCAGAAGACAAAGAATCTGAAAAAACTGAAAAGGTTCCTTAACATTGGTATAACAAAAATAATATTTGCTACAATGTTAAGGAACCTTTAATGAATTGTTAATGAAATATTTTCGATTACCTGCCGCCGCTCATAGCTTTCAGGTCATCCAGGGTGATCTTTTCAAAATCAGCAGGGATCCCGAATGTACCGGCAGGGTTTTTTTGTTCGGTTATGCTTTTAACAGTAACCTCGGTGCTTTGGCCTTGCGAAAATGAAGTGTACTGCACAGGGAAGCCACCAATGCTGCGGTAATATTTAGCAATACCGGTTACAGGTAAAGTAACATCGTTGGTTACCCATACATCGTAAGTTTTACTTGTTTTGGTATCGGTAGCAACTACTTTTTTGCAGTTAAAGCCCGAAATTACCTTGGTTTCGGTACCAGGAGCAAAAGTAAGCGTAGGCAGGGTTGCCAGGGCCTGATCAACCTCATCTGGTGTTGCTACTGCTGCTTTTTTGATAGATGCAACAGGTACATCAACCATTACAACTAATGATTTGCCATCGGCATCGGTTAATATTTTTATGGTAGCGGGCCCTGTAGTAAATTGCATAGCGGCCGAATCGGCGCGGAAATAACTTTTAGCTTCAACCTGTTGTCCCTGCATAGCCGTTGAAATAGTTACCACACCCTCTTTGTAAGCTTTTTGGGCGTTTGCGCTGATAGCTGTTGCGGTAAGGGCAAGGCCTAAAGCAACATTGAAAATTTTAATGTTCATGTTTTGAGTTTGATTTAATACCAAATTAACTTTTATTAATTAAAAGACAAATTTAAAGGTACGTAGTTTAATATGTTTTTCAATTAGATGCCGTTATGAACGATTTGTTACGTTTTAATGCTACATAATTGACATGCTGGGCACGTGCCTGGTCCACAATAAGCTGCACAGTTTTAGGGGCATTGGTGGCATCAATAATTATGGTATGATATTCGTGATTTTTATTAATAATAGCAAGCGAAATTTTAGGGTTCTCTGTAATGTACAGGTAGTCGGTCTTTAGTTTTATGTTCGATAAAGTATCTATAAAGCTTTTATTGATGATGGCTACAGATTGATCCCGGAACTGTATAAAATCTCCTTGTTTTTTTAAAAATGCCGACCGGATCTCCTGGTCGGGTTTGTACAAAATAGCATCACTTATTTTACAGCTATCCAGGTATGGCCTGATGGAATAATTGTAGTTTTTGTCGGTATCGGCAAGGTTAGTTAGTATAATGGCGTGATTGCTACTTTTAAATACTATCCCGGTGTTTTTACGCAGATTTAAAAAAGCTATGCTGTTTGTACTGTATGAGCGATATCTTTTGATGCTGATGCTTACCGCGAATATGAATACCAATGCAATGCCCGCTCGTAACAACCAGGCTTTTCTATCATACAAAAAGTAAAACACACATATAATAATGGCATAAAGCAGCAGGTACTCGGTTGCAGTAAGCCAAATTTTACTGATGCTTGCAAAGGGCAGCTGCTCAACCGATGCCAGTACATAGTTCATGAGCAGGATGGTTTTTTCGAGCAGCCAGGCAAGGCCGGCAGATACGAAGGGGATTTGTGGTAATAGCAGGTAAAAGATCCCGCTGTACATAATAACAGCTGTAGGAATGATGATGAACAAGTTGCTAAACAAAAAATAAACCGGGAACTGGTGAAAATAAAAAGCGCTCAGCGGAAATGTAATAACCTGAGCAGCTATAGATACCGAACACGGAAGCCAGATTTTATCAACCCAATTATTGTTAAACGTAAACCATGCATAAACCACAGGTTGTAAAACAACAAGCCCGGCAACTGCAAGGTATGAAAGCTGAAAGCCAACGTCGGTTATCAACAAAGGATTATAAAGCAATAATATGAAAGCCGATATAGCCAGGATGTTTAAATTGTTGATATACCGGTTATAAGTTTTGCCGATGATAACCGTGCTGATCATCACCGCTGCCCGGCAAACCGCAGGCGAAAAGCCGGTGAGCATGGCATAATACCAGATGATGAGAATAATGATGATCGCCCTGACCACCCTGCCGTGCCTGAACCTGTTCAGGAAATTGAGCATAAATGCCAGCAAAGCCCAAATGATGGCCACATGCGCACCAGAAACCGATAACACATGGATGGTGCCGGTTTTGGAATAGGCTTGCAATACATCTTCACTTAGGTCGGCTTTGTAACCCAATATTAACGTAGAAGCTACAGCTATCGCGTTTGGATCATGCAGTTGCTGTTTTAGTTTCTGAACCATTTCCCGCCTTAGCGCCAATGCGTTTGCTATGAATACGTTGCCGGCGTGTGATTGCACCAGGCGGTATTGTCCCGGATATAAAAACTCCTGGTAATAAATGTTTTGGTGCGCCATGTACTTTTTATAGCTGAACTCGGCGGGGTTAAAAGGAGGGTCGATAGGGGTGTACTTGCCGGGTATGATCAGTTCATCGCCATAAGCCAGTTTGATTGCGCTGCTGTCTTTTATAGTGATCATCAACGTCCCGGTTGCTACGGCTGGTTGTTTTTGATTGATGCTTGCCACAACATTGGCTGTAAAGCGGATCAGTCCGTTTTTTATTTGCGGTTCATTGTTAATGCGCACAAGCAGTGTTTGTGCAGGGAGCTTGGAGAAATGTCTGGGACTGTTAAGCTCGTTATTGTTGATGGCGGCTATCCAGCCTGCAAGGAACAATAACAGGTGAATGGTTATCCCGCCAAGCCATCGTTTTTTGTAAACTTTAAAGCGGTTGTAATAAAAATTGAGCAGCAGAAATAATATCAGCAGACTTGTAAAACCAACTGCCAAAGGCATTAAATATATTCCGGAGCTGAAATGGATACCAATACTTATACCCAATAAAAAAGGGAGGAGTAGAATAACAACCGGGATCTCGCCCTTATGATTAGCGATCATATTTTAGTTACGGATTGTTATTACAGGTGATTGCATGGTTATAGGTTAACCCGATAGTTTTTAGAAATAAAGATAGTTTTTATGCGGAGGATTACAACTGGTCGCGCACCTCAAGCAGGAATTTTTTAAGGTTTTCGAGCGAATCGATAACGCGCTGGTTATCCCTGGTATCGCCCATGTTGTTTTTAAGGTGTTCTTTGGCGCCATTTAAAGTATAGCCCTTGTCACGGATAAGGTGGAAGATGACCTTGAAATTTTCTATATCCTCGGGAGTGAAATACCGGTTGCCCTTTTTGTTTTTCTTGGGCTGCAGCACATCAAATTCCTTTTCGTAAAAACGTATAAGCGACTGATTAACATCAAACATGGCCGATACCTCGCCCATGGTGTAGTACATCTTGCTTATTTCACGTTCTTTATAAGGCATAATACAAATGTATCTATTTGATTTCGGAATTGGGAATTTCGATTTCGGAATTTTGTATTAGCCAGTATGTTGCCGCAATATTTGCCGTCGCCCGGCTCCAGCCGGGTGTCAGCTATTTCACGGCCTCTGGCCGGCGTACATTAATCGTCGTTGTGTCAGCTATTTGGTTTCACTCCAGGGTAGGGATGTGGTTTTTCCTGCTAAAAAATCGGCTTTTCGCTGCTCCAGATCTTTAGCTTGCTGCTCAAGCACAGCATCGCTTTCATTATCTATACGGTAGTTATAATCCAAACTATCAAGAAAAGCCAGGAGTACTCGTTTCTCCTGTTCGTTTTGAATGTCTACTCTTAAAGTTTCCATATACAAATTTAAAGCAAATAAGGTGAATTGCACTAATATGTATCGACGAACGAGGGATAAATCGACTATAATTAATAAATAAATCCGAAATTGAAAATCCGATATCCGAAATAATTAATCGCTTTCTACTTTCCGACTTCCGGACTTTCTGACTTCCCGACTATTATTTACCTTTGCTCCCTATGACTGCTACCGAAATACGACAGGCTTTTCTTGATTTTTTTGTTTCAAAGGGACACACCATCGTTCCTTCGGCACCAATTGTAATTAAAAACGATCCAACCCTGATGTTCACCAACGCGGGGATGAACCAGTTTAAAGATATATTTTTAGGCGAGGCGGCGCCCAAAGCCTCCCGCGTAGCCGATACGCAGCGTTGTTTACGCGTATCAGGCAAGCATAACGATCTGGAAGAAGTAGGTATCGATACCTATCACCATACCATGTTTGAGATGCTGGGCAACTGGAGCTTTGGCGACTACTTTAAAAAGGAAGCCATTGCCTGGAGCTGGGAACTGCTTACCGAAGTTTACAAACTGCCTAAAGATCGCCTGTACGTTACCTATTTTGAAGGCGACGAAAAGGAAGGCCTTGAAGCTGATACCGAAACCTACGAACTGTGGAAACAGTATGTGAATGAAGATCACATCCTCCGCGGTAACAAAAAAGACAACTTCTGGGAAATGGGCGAAACCGGTCCATGTGGCCCCTGCTCGGAGATTCACTTTGACAGCCGCCCGGATAAAGAGCGTGCCGAAGTAAGCGGCGCTACCTTAGTAAATGCTGACCATGACCAGGTTATTGAGATCTGGAACGACGTATTTATGCAGTTTAACCGCCTTAAAGGTGGTGTATTGCAGCCTCTCCCTAATAAGCACGTTGATACCGGGATGGGTTTTGAACGCCTGGTACGTGTGCTACAGGGCAAGACATCTAATTACGATACAGATGTTTTCCAGCCACTTATACAATTTATCTCACAAAAATCACACAAAACTTATTATTCTTCTGCGACACCTTTTAACGATGAGCTAAGCGATGATGAAATTGCTCAGTTAGGGGGAACTGGAGATGGTGCTGGAGATGGATTTGGTGAAGGATTTGGAGGCGGATCAGCAGGTGGAGCTGGTGAGGAAGATGGATCGGGTTATGGAGATCGATGGGGACAGTATACTGATAATTGGAATAATGCGGTTGCGATGCGAGTAATAGCTGACCATATTCGGGCCATAAGTTTTGCGATTGCTGACGGTCAATTACCTTCAAACAACAAAGCAGGTTATGTAATCCGCCGAATTTTACGTCGTGCAGTAAGATATAGCTATCAATATTTGGGATTTAAGGGGCCCTTTATAAATCAGTTAGTGCCAATATTAGCAGAACAGTTTAAAGGGGTATTTGATGAGCTGTACAACCAAAAAGATTTTGTACAAAAAGTTGTTTTAGAAGAAGAAGTGTCTTTTTTGAGAACATTATCGTCAGGTATCAGAAAATTCAGGGAATCTATGTTGGGGGATGTGAAAGTTATTTCCGGAAAAGTCGCTTTCGAATTGTCCGATACTTACGGTTTCCCGGTAGATTTAACTGAATTAATGGCTCGTGAAAATGGACTCACTGTTGATTTGGAAGGTTTCGAAAAGGAACTTCAAAAGCAAAAAGAACGTTCCCGCGCAGCCACTGCCATTGATACCGGCGACTGGATCGTATTAAAAGATGATGAATCGGTTGAGTTTACCGGTTATGATGAAACAGAAACTGTAGCCCATATAGTAAAATACCGTAAGGTAACTGCTAAAGGTAAGGAGCAATATCAGCTGGTATTGGATAAAACACCGTTTTATGCTGAAAGCGGCGGCCAGGTAGGGGATAAGGGCGAGCTGGTTTTTCCGGATGGCGAGATCATCCTGGTTACCGATACCAAAAAAGAGAACGGCCTGATCGTGCACTTTACCGATAAATTACCGCAGGATATTGACGATGCTTTAACCGCTATTGTTGACCCTGCTTTACGCGGCCAAACTAATAGTAACCACTCGGCCACGCACTTGCTGCATGCTGCAATGAAACAGGTGCTGGGTACACACGTAAACCAAAAAGGTTCGTTAGTTAATGCCGATTACCTGAGGTTCGATTTTTCGCACTTTGCTAAAGTTACCGATGAGGAGCTGGCGCAGATCGAAGCTATCGTAAACCAAAAGGTGCGCGAAAATATCCCGCTGAAAGAGGAGCGCAGCGTTTTATATGCCGAAGCTATCAGCAGCGGGGTAACTGCTTTGTTTGGTGAAAAATATGGCGAGTACGTGCGCGTGATCACTTTTGATGATAACTTTAGCAAAGAGCTTTGCGGCGGTACGCATGTGAAAGCTACCGGGCAAATAGGTTTCTTCAAAATTATTGCCGAAAGCGCGGTTGCCGCCGGTGTACGCCGCATTGAGGCTATTACCGGTGTTGCTGCCGAAAAATACATCGTTACCCAAAACGCTTTGGTTAACCAGTTAAAGGAGCTGCTTAAAAATCCAAAGGATCTTTCAAAAAGCATTGAAGGTTTGCTGGACGAAAATGCTAAACTGAAAAAAGAGATCGAGAAATCGATCCTCGAAAAATCATCAGGCTTAAAAACCGAGCTGGCTCAAAAAGCAGAAGCTATTGGCGATATTAATTTCATCGCCCAAAAAGTGGCCCTGCCCAATGCCGATGCAGTTAAAAACCTGGCTTATCAGCTGAAGGACATCGTATCCAACTTGTTCCTGGTGCTGGTTGCCGATTTCGACGGTAAGCCAAGCATTACCGTAATGATTGCCGAAAACCTGGTGAAGGACAATGGCCTGCATGCCGGTAATATCGTAAAAGAGCTGGCCAAAGAGGTTAAAGGCGGCGGCGGCGGTCAGCCGTTTTTCGCTACCGCAGGCGGCAGTGATGTAAGCGGATTGGATAATGTGCTGGTGAAGGCAAGGAGCTTTGTAGGGTAGACCGCGGAAAAATCAAAACGGTGTCATTGCGGGGCACGAAGCAATCGCGAACTGTACAGAGAGATTTGCAAAGCTGCTCTGCTAATAGGGGACTGCTTCGTACCTCGCAATGACGGAGGTTTATAACTTTTAATGAAAAACGACCGTCTCAACAGAAGCGGTCGTTTTTATTTTATATGCTTTTTGAGCAAAAGCCTTATTGGATAATTAATGGTGATGTCCATTTTTGTGTCCACGGTGTTCAACTACGCGGGTACGTTTTACTACGGTTTTATGCGGCTTTTGGTAATGATTAACCACTCTTGTGCGGTTAACAATGCGGGTACGGTTCACCACCCTGGTGCGGTAGTTGTCTCGCACTATAACATTCTTTGTACCGCGGTAGCGGGCATAGGTATCACGGTCGTGTGTAAAGTAGGTATACGCTCTTGGACGGTTTACGGCCACTTTGTAACCTGTTGCAATATTGTAGCTGGCATAGCGTGGCGGCAATGAGCGCCTCCAAACCCAGTTCCCGCCATCTAAATAAACATATTGATGGGTGGGTGCATAATAATAGCTTTCTACATCGGGTAAGTAATAATAATTAACACCGGCATATTCGGCAGGTGGGTTCCATAAGCCAACGTTTAAATTTACATTTACCTGTGCATTTACCTTTGTAACCGAAGCTGCAAGTAAAAAACATCCTGCAAGCATTCCTAAAATTAATTTTTTCATGGTGTCTATCTAAGTATGGACACTTATTCAATTTCTGTGCCTTTTAAATAAATAGACGGCGAAAGGTGCGGAAAGTTTAATTATGCTGATGACAGGCATATTTGAATTGAATATTCTCATCACCTGATCTCCAATCACCAGGTGCAATCTCTATAACCCCTACCTTGCAACTATATAATTGTACTTTTACCGTTGTTTTAAAAGCAAAATGGTGCTTTTACTGTATTAATCTTTATATATTTGACTTTTATACATCAGTAAAATCATAGCTGAATTTTTATTTTTATGACAGTTCTCGCAGACGGATTAGGTGAAAAGTACGAGTTGGTGATAGGCCTCGAAGTACATGCCCAGCTATCCACATCAAGTAAGGTATTCTCGGCAGATTCAGCTGCCTTTGGTGCCGAACCTAACCGACATGTTAGCGCGGTATCACTGGGGCATCCTGGTACACTGCCTTTTATCAATAAAAAAGCGGTTGAGTATGCAGTTAAAATGGGCCTGGCCTGTAATTGCACTATCAACCTTAATAATAGCTTCGCCCGTAAAAACTATTTTTATGCTGATTTGCCTAAAGGCTACCAGATCAGCCAGGACCAGGCGCCGATATGCCTGAAAGGTTATGTGCCTGTGAAACTGGCCGACGGCACCGAAAAGAATATCGCCCTGCACCATATCCACATGGAAGAGGACGCCGGGAAAAGTATGCATGATCAGCACCACGCCGATTCGTTGATCGACCTTAACCGCGCCGGTGTGCCGCTGGTGGAGATCGTATCTGAACCCGATATGCGCAGTGCCGAAGAAGCAGGCCAGTTCCTGACCGAAATGCGTAAGATCTTACGCTACCTCGATATTTGTGACGGCAACATGGAAGAAGGCAGCATGCGTTGCGACGCCAATATCTCGGTGAGGCTTAAAGGCGCGACAGCTTACGGTAACCGTTGCGAGGTAAAAAACCTTAACTCCATCCGTAACGTGCAACGGGCCATTGAGCACGAGTTTGTACGCCAGGTTAATATTATTGAAGCCGGCGGCCATATCGATCAAAACACACTGAACTTTAATGCCGATACCGGCGAAACTTCGGTACTCCGCTCAAAAGAAATGGCCAACGATTACCGCTATTTTCCCGAGCCGGACCTGCCGCCGCTGAAACTCACCAATGAGTATGTAGAAAACATTCGCAAAAACCTGCCTGCATTACCCGCGCAGTTATATCATAAGTATACCGAACAATTGGGTTTAACGGCCTATGATGCTTCGGTAATTACTGCCGATAGGGATACCGCTTTTTATTTTGAATCGCTGATAAAACATACCGATCATTATAAAGCTGCTGCCAACTGGCTGATGGGTGCTGTACGTTCATACCTGAATGATCATAATCAAACCATTGGTAACTTTGCTGTTACACCGCAAAACCTTGCCTCCCTCATCAAACTAATTGACACCGGGGTGATAAATAATTCTGTAGCTTCGCACAAATTGTTCCCTGCCATGGTCAGAGAACCGGGTAAAAAACCGGATGATCTGGCTAAAGAACTTAACCTGCTGATCAGTGCCGATGGCGATGATGTAACCCGCTTTATAAAGGATGCTATCGCCAAGTTCCCTGATAAGGTTAAGGAATACCAAAAGGGGAAAAAGGGCGTTTTAGGCCTGTTTATGGGCGAGATCATGAAAAGCTCAAAAGGCAAGATCGATCCGCAGAAAACTAACCAGCTGTTGATAAAGGAATTAGAAGCTAAATAAATGGAAGTTAAAAATATAGCTGCCGGCGCACTGTTATTGCTTAGCGCGGGCATGTACTCTTGTAAAAACGAATCGCAGTTCGCCGTTTCGGGGACTATCAAAAACCCGGGTAATCTTAAAGCTGTTTATTTGATTGAGGCTGATAGCTCGGGTTTAAAAGTTGTTGATTCAACTTCATTGGGCGAGGGCGGCAAGTTTGAGTTTAAGCATGTTGCGCTTTATCCAAACCTGTTTAAACTTCGTATAGGCAGTACAGGGCCGCAGGGCAGCGAAATGCAGGGCGAGAATTTGTATGATTTCATCGCTAAAAATGGCGACGATATTGATTTTGAAACAGACAATAACAACAAAAACCACGAGTACATTATTAAAGGTTCTGATGATTCGGATAAAATAAAAGAGTTTAACCGCATCAGTAATCTTTACGGCGATAAAAACGCCAAACTATTTGCCGAATACCAGGAAAAATCGCACGGTGAACGTAACGATTCGCTGCTGAAAATATACATGCCTATATTTTTAAAGAATGTGAATGAAAGCGGTGAAGCTGTTTTGAAATTTGTGAACGATAACAAAAAGTCGCTTGCAGGCTTTTATGCGGCTACAACGCTCGATCCTACCAAATACGAAGCGCAGCTGATTAAATTTGCCGATGACATCAGGGGCGATTTTAAAGATAACCCTACCGTGCAAAAGTTTATTGCACAAATGGATAAAGCTAAGCCGATATCACTTGGTCATAAAGCGCCTGAGTTTACCGTTAACGGTATTGATGGCAAGCAAATTAATTTGTCTGATTACAAAGGCAAATATGTAATGATTGATTTTTGGGCTTCATGGTGCCAACCCTGCCGCCAGGAAAATCCAAACGTGGTTAAACAATACAATGCATTTAAAGGTAAAGGGTTTAATATTTTAGGTGTTTCGCTTGATAAAGACAAGGCGCCATGGCAAAAAGCTATTAACGATGATAAGCTTACCTGGGCCCATGGTTCTGATTTAAACGGCTTTGAAGGCCCTACAGAAAGGCTTTACCACATCGAAGCTATCCCTTCAAATTTCATTATCGATCCGCAGGGAAACATTGTTGCCAAGAATATTACAGGCGCCGATCTTGAAGCTTTTTTAAATAAAACATTTAAATAGCCTCAACTTACGGTTAATATAAGGTAACGTTTAACAATTTGTTAATATTAGCTTAACTATTAGCTGTTGTAAAGCGTATACTTTTATACAAAAAAATTAACGCAACATGAGCAGCACCGCAAAACAGAAAATACTTATTGTTGATGATGAACCGGATATTTTAGAACTGATTGAGTATAACCTCAAAAAGGAAGGTTACCAGGTGTTTTTAGCACGTAACGGCCAGGAAGCTGTTGCCGAAGCGAAGAAAGCCCTGCCCGATTTGATTGTACTGGATATCATGATGCCTAAAATGGATGGGATAGAAGCATGTCGTATTATGCGCACCATGCCCGAGTTTAAAAATACCTTTATGGTATTTTTAACAGCCCGCAGCGAAGAGTATTCCGAAATTGCCGGTTTTAACGTAGGTGCCGATGATTACATTGCAAAACCTATCAAACCACGCGCGCTGGTTAGCCGCATAAATGCCATACTTCGCCGTAATGCCCCTGCCGAAGACGTAATTGATAATAAACTGGAAATAGGCGACCTGGTTATTGACCGTGAAGCTTACCTGGTTTACAAAAACGGTGTTAAAGTTGTATTGGCGAAAAAAGAATTTGAGCTGTTGTACCTGCTGGCCTCAAAACCAGGCAAAGTTTACACCCGCGAGGTGATCCTTAAAAACATCTGGGAAGATTCGGTAGTGGTTACTAACCGTACTATTGATGTACACATCCGTAAACTGCGCGAAAAACTGGGCGACGATTGTGTTGCTACAGTAAAAGGGGTAGGTTATAAGTTTGAAGCTTAAGCCCCTAACTCGCTGATTGGGAACTTAAATAATATTAAAAAAGCGATTGGTTATCCAATCGCTTTTTTTGTGGAATAAATATTGTTTTAAGCTTAAGCGTTTTGCTTTCAGTTTTTAGCCATCACTTCATTACTATAGTATTTTCGGCGAAGCCAAAATGCCACGTTAACCAGTGCTATTAGTGCCGGAACCTCAACCAGCGGACCGATCACTCCGGTAAAAGCCTGCCCGGAGTTAATACCGAATACACCAATGGATACTGCAATAGCCAGTTCAAAATTATTGCCGGTTGCCGTAAAAGCAATGGATGTGCTTTTTGAGTAATCGGCGCCAAAATATTTGCCGATGAAAAAACTGAGCAGGAACATAATTGCAAAGTAAAATACCAATGGTATGGCAATATGAACCACATCCATGGGGATTTGCACTATAAGCCTCCCTTTAAGGCTAAACATGAGTATAATGGTAAACAACAGCGCAATAAGCGTTACCGGCGAAATAAAGGGAACAAATTTTTGCTGAAACCAATCTTCGCCCTTTAGTTTGATCAACGTATAACGGCTTATAATGCCTGCGGCAAAAGGAATACCGAGATAGATGCCCACACTTTTGGCAATTTGAAGTATGGTGATATGGATTTCAAGACTTTTAAAGCCAAACAGCGGCGGCAGTACGGTTATAAAAATGTAAGCATATACGCTATATAAAAGTACCTGGAAAATACTGTTCAGGGCTATCAAGCCGGCCGCATATTCGCGGCTACCATCGGCAAGCTCATTCCATACTACAACCATGGCAATACAACGGGCAAGCCCAATCAGTATCAGTCCTGCCATATATTCGGGATAGCCGCGCAGGAAAACGACAGCTAAAACGAACATTAGGATGGGGCCTATTATCCAGTTTAAAACAAGGGAGGCACTTAGCACTTTTACATCTTTAAATACCCTGCCCATTTGCTCATATTTTACTTTGGCAAGCGGCGGGTACATCATTAATATGAGGCCGATCGCCAACGGAATATTAGTAGTCCCGCTCGAAAACGAATTGATAAAATCGGACGACGAGGGTATAAAATATCCTGTTATAACCCCCGTAGCCATAGCCAGGAAAATCCAGATGGTGAGGTAGCGATCAATAAAGCCGAGCCGTTTCCGTTCAGCAACCGGCGTGCAATTATTGGCAGCCATATTACTGCGCTTCGGTTAAATGCTGTTCTACAAATTGTTGGGTATACGCTTTGATCTGTTCCCGCACTTTTCTGAATTCATCCATTACCTCATCTTCGGTGCCGCGGGCTTTGGCCGGATCCGGGAAGTTATAATGAAAGCGTTTCACATTCCCCGGAAAGTAGGGGCAGGCTTCGTTAGCATTATCGCAAACGGTTATTAAATAATCAAAAGGGATGTTGGTATACTCATCCACATGGTTTGAGGTATGATTGGAAATATCAATATGATCCTCTGCCATTGTTTTAATAGCTTTGGGGTTTACACCATGGGTTTCGATACCCGCGCTGTATATATTGACATTGCTGCCCGCAAAATGCTTTAAATACCCTTCGGCTATCTGGCTCCGGCAACTATTGCCTGTGCACAGTACTAATACATTTTTCATAATTTTTTATTAACAGCAGCCTGGTTCGCAGCATGTTTTTACTTCAGGTTTTTCGGCATAAACTGTGACACTTACAATGTCGCCCTTACCGTTTTTAAATTCCTCAATTTCTTCTGCCGATAGATAGTTGCTCAATATATCATCCGGGATAATAATTGGTTTTTCTTTTTGTACGATGATATTGGCAAAACCATTTTTGCTGATCAGCTCAAGATATTCCTCTTTTTGAATAGCCCCTGATACGCAGCCTGCATACATTTCGGCGGCTGTTCTGATCTTTTCAGGTAATTCGCCGGTTAATACGATGTCCGAAATGCTAAAGTGGCCCCCTGGTTTCAATACCCGGTAGATGTCTTTAATAACAGCGTTTTTATCAGGCACCAGGTTTAATACACAGTTGCTTACAATTACATCAGCAGCGTTGGCTGTTACCGGCATATGCTCGATATCCCCCAAGCGAAACTCCACATTATTAAAACCAAGCTTGTCCGCATTTTCGCGGGCTTTGCTGATCATCGCTTCTGTAAAATCAATGCCTATTACTTTGCCCGTTTCGCCGGTTTCGGAGCGTGCTATAAAGCAATCATTGCCCGCGCCGCTGCCAAGGTCAATAACGGTATCGCCTTTTTTAATTTGAGCAAACTGAGTGGGTAAACCGCAGCCTAAACCAAGGTCTGCATTGGCGTTGTAGCCCTGCAACTCGGTATAATCTTCACTCATGATGTTATAAACCTCGGTTGAGCATCCGCCAGCGCCACAGCATGACGATTGATTGATATCCTTATCCTGTAAGGCAATTTCGCTGTATTTCAGCTTTACCAATGCTTTTAATTCCTCGTTTGTTTTCATTTGTGTATTGCAATATTACGATTGATATGATCAAAAAATTTTAACAACAGTTATTAAAGTCTTTGTATGATGAGAACAGTTTATTCAACTCATTATTCAGGTTTTTCCAGGCTTCGGGTTCAATGCAGTAGCAAACGCTTACACCTTCAATGGTACCTTGTATAAGGCCTGCATTCTTTAATTCCTTAAGATGTTGGGACACCGTGGGCTGGGCCAAACCTAATTCTGTCGACAGATCGCCGCAGATACAAGCCTTTGCTTCAATAATGAGCTGAAGAATAGCAATGCGTGCCGGATGCGCGATGGCTTTAAGCTGCACAGCCAGTTTGTTCTGCTCGTCGGTGAATATTTCTGTTTTGGTAATTCCCATAATTATATTGCAATATTACGATTAATTAAATTAATGTCAAGGCATTTTAATCTAATTATTTTAGGCGATGTTGAATGAGGGTAGGCAAGGAGGAAATGTGGCAAAGACTTACGAAGTTTTTTAAAACTTCGTAAGTCTGCAAGGCTGTAAATTACTTTGAGGCAGTAACAGCTTTTTTCTTAACTGTTGTAGCCGCTTTAGCTGTTTTTGAGGCAACAGCTTTTTTAGCTTCTGTGGCTTCGGTTTTTGCTTTAGCTGTAACGGCCTTTGCCTTGGTTGCTGCTTTAGCTTTTACATCGGCAACAACTTTTTTAGCGGCAGCGGCATCCTCCTTTACTTTGGCGGTGATGGCTTTCGCTTTCGTTTCGGCTTTAGCTTTTACATCAGCTACCTCAGTTTTTGCTTTTGCAGTTACCTCGTCAGCTTTTTTAATAACCGTTTTTTTTGTGGCTGCTGCTTTTTGGGTAGCGGTTGCCTTTTTAGCGGTTACTTTGTCCTTTATATCTTCAAATTTTTCTTCGGCTACTTCTTTTACGTCTTCGGCTTTGTCTTTTGTGCCTTCCCAAAGGCTTTCAATTGTTTCTTTAACCTTCTCGAAAAATCCTTTTTCTTCTGGTTCGGTTGAATGATCACTCATGATGTTTTTTATAGATAGATAAACAGATTGTTATTAATTAACCATTTAACCATAAAAGGTTAAGCTTTGTTTTAAATCTGCTTAACAAGTACATCATGACGGTAAACATAATAGCGGAAAGATTATATTTTAAACTTGCCCTTACTTAGCCCATATAAGCTATCTATGGCTTTCAAAGTGGCATCATTAAGTCTTTGCTTCAAAAGCGACCTTATTTTGATATAGGTATCCTGTTTAACCCATAGATGTATAGTCTGAAGTGTTTCGGTCTTATCACCCAGATGTTCATAAAAGGATACTCCGGCAGCGTTCCATAGGTCTTCGGATTTTTGCCTCAAACACCATTCGGCAAACTCATAATTCTTTTTGAGTTGTACGGTATCATTGTTTTTATGGGCAGCTACTGTAGCAGGTAATAGCTCCATGAACACGCCATAAATAGAGGTTTCAGGATCTTCAAACTCTTTTTTTGAGGAAGGGAGGCATTCAATAGCCCGTTTTCGCCAGGTGCTCATAAAATATTTGTTTCCTGTTAATATCTGTACTAATATAAAATAAAAAGTCCCGCTGTTTGGGCGAGACTTTTATATCGGAGAACCAGTTAATTATTTTACAACTGAAAACTTATAAAGCGATTGGGTTTTATAAGTATCGCCCGGTTTTAACTCGGTTGAAGGGAATTGCGGCTGGTTTGGTGAATCAGGGAAATGTTGGGTTTCCATAGCGAACGATGTACGGTACTCATCTTTGATACCGCGTTTCATTGCGTTTTTAGCCTGCATAAAGTTTCCGCTGTAAAACTGTAAGCCCGGCTCTTCGGTAAACACTTCCATTTTTATGCCGCTCTTGTCGCCAATAACTGTAGCGATAGGAGTGCTTAGATCATGTTTGTTAAGCACAAAGTTGTGGTCGTAACCTTTGCCATCTTTTAACTGCACATTGTCTTCGTTAATGCGTTTGCCAATGGTTTCGGGCTTAGTGAAGTCAAACGGGGTACCTGCAACTTTTTCAAGTTTCCCGGTAGGGATCAAACCGGCGTCAACCGGCAAATAATTATCGGCATCTATCTGCACCAAATGATCAAGGATAGTACCGCTGCCTTCGCCATTCAGGTTGAAGAACGCGTGATTGGTAAGGTTAACAACTGTTTTTTTATCAGTTGTAGCTTCGTACTGGCACTTAAATGAATTATCGTTGGTAAGGCTGTAAATTACTTTAACATTAAGGTTGCCGGGGAAACCTTCTTCCATATCTTTTGAAAGATAGGTAAGCTCTACGGTAGATGAATCGATCATTTTACCATCCCATACCACTTCCTGGAAACCATGTTTACCACCATGCAGCGTATTGGGGGTGTTGTTAATTGACGATTGATAATCCTTACCGTCTATTTTAAAATGGCCTTTGGCAATACGGTTGCCGTAACGGCCAATAGTAGCGCCATAATAACGTTCGGTTGATTTTTCAAAACCTTCCACATCATCAAAACCCAAAACAACATCAGTTAACTTGCCATTTTTATCGGGCACTAACAGGCTTACCACACGGCCGCCATAATTGGTGATGGTTGCAATAACGCCGTTTTTGTTTTTAAGGGTAAATAAATGGGTTTGTTTACCATCGATTGTTTTTTCGAATGCTGATACAGTGGTTTGGGTGCTATCCGCCATAGTAGTGTTTTTCTGTGAGGTTGAATTTTGATTACAGGCAGCCAAATATAGGCTACAAGCAGGTAAAATTGTTAAAGAAATACCTTTAATTAAGTTTCTCATAAATAGGTTGGTTATAGTTTGGTTTAAAAATAGCGTTTTTTCATTATTCCCTCGTTTTATAATGGATCTCACTTAAACCACGCAATTTTTCAGCAGCAAACTCTGCTGTGATATCGCGTTGCGGATTGGCAAGCATCTCATAGCCTACCATAAACTTTTTAACCGTGGCCGAGCGCAACAACGGCGGGTAAAAATGCATATGCCAGTGCCAGTAGGGGTGATCGCCCGAATTAACCGGTGACTGGTGCATACCCGCCGAATAAGGGAACGATGTTTCAAACATGTTATCATACCTGATGGTGAGCCTCCTGATAGCGTCGGCAAGGGCATGTTTTTCCTGCTCTGTAAAGTATAAAATGCTTGTTATATGCCTTTTGCTTACAATCATAGTTTCGTATGGCCAAACTGCCCAAAACGGCACAAGCACAACAAAATGTTCATTCTCAAAAACTATGCGGTCCTGCTTTTTAAGTTCCAATGCGAGGTAATCGGCTAAAAGGCTTGTTCCTTTTTGCTCAAAATGAAGCTTTTGCTGCTGGGTTTCTTTGGCTACTTCAACCGGCAGGCTGTTTTGCGCCCAGATTTGCCCATGCGGATGCGGGTTACTGCAGCCCATGATATCGCCCTTGTTTTCAAAGATCTGGATGTGTTTGATCCACGGATAAGAAGCCAGGTCCTCAAATTCCGACTGCCATACGTCAACCACTTTGCTGATCTCTTTGGTGGTCATTTGTGGTAGGGTAAGGTCATGCTTTGGCGAAAAACTGATTACGCGGCAAATACCTTTCTGGCTGTTAGCTACCAGTAGTTCATCTTCATTTAAACCGCCATCGGGCGTGTTCAGCAATAGTGATGAATAGTCATTGGTGAAAACAAAGCTCCCTTTATAATCAGGGTTTTCGCTGCCATCGGCCCTTTTATTTGTGGGGCACAGGTAACAGGCCGGATCATACTGCGGGCGGTCGTCGGCTTGCGTAGCTTCAACTTTGCCTTGCCACGGGCGTTTTGTACGATGCGGCGATACCAGGATCCAGTCGCCTGTTAAAATGTTTAACCTACTGTGAGGGTGCTCTTTAAGATCAAAATTAGTGTCCATTAGTTTAAAATCAGGTAATAATTGGCTTATACATGTAAGGTAGACAGTTATACCTTAGCGATTTCAAAGTTGGTAAAAATAAATGTAAATCATACATTTAAAATATCTTTTTCTGAATAAATAGTTATCGTAGAAAGATTGATAGGATTTGTAGAAAGGAAGGGGAGGACCTCATTAACAATGACATGTTTTGGAAGCTTAAAATCCCAATCCACCAGCTTCGACCACTGCCGAATCGCAGATATAAGTTGGCACAATGCCGGTGGCGGTGATGCGGTTTTCGGCGTCTTTGGCCTGGGTATTACCGGATAGCACCAGTACGGTATCCAAACCAAATTTATTACCGCCCAAGATATCTGTTTGCAGGGTATCGCCTACCATCACAATATCTCTTTTACTGATCGGCCTGCGCTCGCGGAGCAGATCATAGGCAAACATGAACATCTGCGAATCCGGTTTACCGAAACGAATGAACTCTTTACCTACAATTTTTTCTATCATACTGGCTAAACCACCTATTGCTATGGATACATCATGTTTGGTTAGGGGATAGGCATGATCGGTATTAGCTACAATGGCCGGAATAGTACGTTTACGCATCAGGTTAACTGATTTGTTCAGGTCACGTCCCCAGTCAAAACCTTCATCATCTAAAAATACCAGCGCATTAACCCTGTCAATATTGCTTTCGTTTACTTCGCTGATAGGCAACGTATGCAGCCCCGAGCTGTCAATGTAATGGGCAGAATCGGGCGTACCTAAATAAGCTACAATGCCGTCGTTCACCTTCAGGTCAAGATACTCTTTGGTAAGCATGCCCGATGATATGATCCTGTCGGGTGTTATGGCTGTCAATCCTTTGGTGGTATAAGATTCCGCTAATTGCGCCGGGCTTCGTGAAGCATCATTGGTTACAATATAATACTCCTTGCCTTGTTCTGCCAGGTAAGAAAAAGTACGTTCAATGCCAGGAAGCAGGCCGCCATAGTTTTTCAGAACCCCAAAAGCATCAAAAAAAACAACTTCGTATTTATCAATTATGGATTTAAAGTTGTCTATCCTGGTCATACTTATCTGTTTTTAGGGCTTTTTATAAAATCAGCCCGAAAGATAGCTAACCTATTTTAATTTTAAGGCCCCGATGATCTTTTCGGCATCAAAATCCCTGTCTACCGATGGTAAATAGATGTCGAAAGCCTCAGCCTGTAGTTTTTTGGCGTATTGTTCGCTGAAAAAGTGCTTGCCATCTTTAATTACGTAATTCAGGATAAAAAATCGATAAGCTTCTTTTAAAAAGCGGATCTCATCGGCAGTGAGCGGGTTAACTTTATGGTATTCTTTTAAAAAGATGATAAAACGGTCTTCCATCATGGTATTAATCACGTAGCTGAACACAGTACGGTCGCCAATATCAGAAACTACCCGACTGAAGAAATAGAAATCGAGTAAACGGTAGCTCATCCTGAACCAGTCATAGTCCCAGCGCGAGTACAGCTCAAGATCAGGCGTTACCGAAAAGTTACCGATATTCCAGTCGATAAATACAGGGATGATCTCGAACGAGCTCATATTGTATTTGGAGCGGTTCTTTAAAAAGGTTTCGCAGTGGTATTTTAAAAAGTCGGCCTGCATACCGGTACCAAATTGTTTTGGGTCGGTCTCAATCTGTTGCTGCAGTGTCCAGATATCGGTACGTAAAGTTTTTGATGATTTAGGCAATACATTTTTAACCCTTGAGCAGGCTTTATGGAACTTGCCAACCTGCTGGCCAAGCTTTTTAATATGGTTTTCATCCAGCCGGCGCGGCAGGCGCTGTAAAATACGTGTAGGGTTATAGAAAACCACCCAGGCATCGGTTTTGCCGTGTTTATGGTGATAGATGTAAACGCGGTTGTTTTTTTGTAAAGAACGGGCCAGGAAGTTCTCAAACGGGTAAAGCAGGTTAATTGCCAGTGTTTGAATAATGCGGTGATCCTCCTTAAAATGTTCGAACTTGCCAAAGTACGAGAGCTTGGCTATGATAATATCGTCGTCATCAAACGTAATGCGGTACACGTGATTGGTTGAAACCATAGCGCTGATATCTTCAATATCGCGGATAGTTTTTGACGCGTCATACCCCTCCCAGGCCTTGCGGATAATAAAAGAATAGTCCATTTGTATATATCTGCCGGCAAAGTTACGCCAATGGCAGCATTCGGTTTATAATTAAGGGTGTAAATATATTATTAATTTCTGAACCGGGATTTGGGGGGATTTTTAGGATTTTGACTTACGGCCTTTTTTCTGAACCGGGATTAAACGGATTTTTAGGATTTATTGGATTTTATCTTTAGGGTTTATATTTCTTGTTTAGAAGCCGCTTTACGATTAATGATTTACTTCCAAAGTTTAGTAATAAACCGATCTCTACATTGTAAGCTTCCAGATAATTTAAAGCTTGTGCCAAATGAACATCCTCCAGTTGGATGATGGCTTTCAATTCAACCATAATCATCCAGGATACAAAGAAATCAACCCTGCGTGTTCCAATATGAAAATCCCTGTAATAGATTGGCATCTCCTTCTCCCGTTCAAATACAAGGCCGTTTAATGCCATCTCAATTTCCAAAGCTTTTTGATAAATGACTTCCTGAAAGCCATTACCCAGGGTAGAATGCACTTGCATGGCGCAGCCAATTATTTTACCAGTTATATCGGTATGTTTAAGTTGATTCATTTTGAAAACAAACTAGAAGAGCCATCAGCATAACAATCTTTGCCCTCATGCAAATCAAAATCCTATAAATCTGAAAAATCCCCCCAAATCCCGGTTCCGGTTCAGATAATCTCAAAATACCTCTTCAACTCCCAGTCGGTAACGCTTTTGGCAAACTGGCGGTATTCCCACAGGCGGGTTTGGGTAAAGTGATCAACGAAACCTTCGCCGAAGAGTTCTTTGGCAATATCGGAGTTTTGCATGGCTGTGGCGGCGGCATGCAGGTTTGGCCATAGTACGCCATTGCTTTTGTCCTGGTAGCCATTGCCTGTTGTTGACTCAATGTTTAGCTCAAGCTTATTTTTAATGCCGTACAGGCCTGATGCCAGCGCTGCAGCCATGGCCAGGTAAGGGTTGGTATCAGAGCCCGGGATGCGGGTTTCCAGGCGGGTATAGTTTTCGGTGGTATTGATAACACGTAACGCGGTAGTACGGTTTTCCACACCCCAGGTAATGGTAGTTGGCGCCCAGGCGCCCTCAACCAGGCGTTTATAGCTATTGATGGTTGGTGCGTACATCGGCAGCAGGTGAGGCATGCAATATAGCTGGCCTGCAAGGTAATGCTTATGCAGGTCGCTCATTTTGTTTACATCACTGGCATCGTAAAACAGATTTTTTGATTGGTCTTTAGTCCACAGGCTTTGGTGGATATGGCCGCTGCAGCCGGGCAGCGTTTCAGTCCATTTGGCCATAAATGATGCGATGATGCCATGTTTGTAAGCTATTTCCTTGACAGCGGTTTTAAACAGGGTTGCTTTATCAGCGGCAGCTAAAACCTCATCATGCAGTATGGCAGCTTCATATACTCCAGGACCGGTCTCAGTATGCAGGCCCTCAATGGGGACATTGAATTTGGTAAGCAGGTTAAACAGGTCGTAATAAAAATCGCTGTTTTCTGATGTACGCAATATAGAATAGCCGAACATGCCCGGTGTAAGCGGTTCAATATTGGTGAACTTTTTATCGGCGAGGGATTGCGGGGTTTCTTTAAAATTGAACCATTCAAACTCCTGAGCAAACTCGGCGTGGTAGCCCATATCATTACATTGTGCCTTGATATGTTTGAGAAGGCTACGCGGACAAGCCGGCAGATCGTTGCCGTCGGGTTTGCTAAAATCGGCCAAAAAGAAGGGGATATCATCCTGCCATGGCACATTACGCAGGGTCGACAGGTCAATACGGCAAAGCTTGTCAGGATAACCGCTTTGCCAGCCGGTTAACTGCACGTTATCATAACAAACATCGCTGCTGTCCCAGCCAAAAACCACATCGCAAAAGCCGTAGCCACTTTGTAATCCATCAATAAATTTTTTAGGGTGGATCACCTTTCCGCGCAAAATGCCATCAATATCGGCAAAGGCGAATTTTATTTTCTGGATGTCATTTTGCTCAATATATGCTTTGATCTGTTCTTCGTTCATGGTATAAAAGTATGGCCGGTTAAGGTGCAGCAAGATAGCTATTATGGCTTAAACTATAAAAAAATAGCCTGTGCGTGTATAATACGCAATAGCGTTTACCTTTGTTTGGGCTATTTATGGAAACAACAAGTCAATTTTTATTTGTTTATGGTACATTGCTGCAGCCCGGTAATGAGTTTGCAGCGTATCTTAATAAACACTGCAAATTTATAGGTGATGGGAAAATAAGAGGGCGGCTTTATGATATCGGCGAGTATCCCGGCGCTGTGATCGGTAGTACTGAAGAACGCTACATTTACGGCAGTATTTTTATGATGGATGATCCCGAAGCTATATTAAAAGTCATTGACGATTATGAAGGTATCGGCAAGTTATACCATCATCCACAGGAATATATAAGGCAGAAGGTGGGGATCTACACCGCTAACGATATAATAAATTGTTGGATGTATCTTTATAATTTACCTGTAGTTGCTTACCATGAGGTTACCACGGGTGATTATATTCAATATTTAAAAGATACTTCTGCCAAAAACAACGTTGCTAAATAGAACTGAACTTAGAATGTATAAAGCTAATGGCTTGATTAATTATATAATTGACAAATTGACTGTAGTGCAAAAAAAATCCCCCGGTTTATAAAGCCGGGGGATTAAATAATAACTATTTATTAGGGGGATTAAAGCTTAGCTGATTTTACAGTTTTGATGATAACAGCAGCAACTTTGTATGGATCGGCAGCAGAGTTAGGGCGGCGATCTTCCAGGTAACCGCTCCAGTTGTGGTCAACAGCGTACAGAGGGATACGGATAGACGCACCACGGTCAGATACACCATAGCTAAAGTCATGGATAGAAGCGGTTTCGTGTTTACCGGTTAAACGCTGATCGTTGTCAGCACCGTAAACAGCAATACATTCAGCAACTGCAGGGCGGAAAGATTCGCAGATAGCTGTGAAAATTTCTTTGCTGTTTGCAGTACGTAAAGTAGTATTTGAGAAGTTAGCGTGCATACCAGAACCGTTCCAGTCTAATTGACCAAGTGGTTTGCAATGCCAGTTAATAGCAACTCCATATTTTTCGCCAATTCTCTCTAATAAATAACGTGCAACCCAGATTTGGTCACCAGCTTCTTTAGCGCCTTTAGCGAAGATCTGGAATTCCCACTGACCAGCAGCAACCTCAGCGTTGATACCTTCAACGTTTAAGCCTGCTTCTAAACAAGCATCTAAGTGCTCTTCAACAATCTCGCGACCGAAAGCGTTTTTAGCACCTACTGAACAGTAGTAAGGGCCTTGTGGAGCCGGGTAGCCAGCAGCCGGGAAACCAAGTGGTTTGCTGGTTGATGGATCCCACAGGAAGTATTCCTGCTCAAAACCGAACCAAAAATCATTATCATCATCAGCGATAGTAGCACGGCCGTTTGATTCATGTGGTTTGCCATCTGCACTTAATACTTCGCACATTACTAAGTAAGCGCTTTTTCTTTGTGGATCAGGAACAACAAAAACTGGCTTTAAGATACAATCAGATGAACCACCTGGTGCCTGCTCAGTTGAAGAACCATCAAAGCTCCAGTTTTCTAAATCTTCTACTTTACCGCTAAATTCTTTAACGATTTTTGTTTTGCTGCGCAGGCTTTGTGTTGGTTTATAGCCATCAAGCCAAATGTACTCGAGTTTCGTTGCCATTTTTTAATTAATTTGTAAAGTTGGGGTTCTAATTATAGTTTTTGTATTAATCTCAATAATTATTAAGGCGAATTTAAATTATTTTTACAAAATTCATTACAAATGTTAAGAAATTTTGTATTTTTTTTCAATAACATGTTAATTATAGCTGTAAACCTGTAAAAAAGAATCTGTAAAACTGCGTTTTTAACAATTTCATATTTTCGGAAATAAATGAGGGGCGTTTTTTATCAATAATGCAAATGTGCTTGAACAGGATGGCCCTGCAGGCCTAACACAAGCAGATTTACTTATCCCCACCCAATAAGGCTAAGATAAAAATTATTGATATAGTAAGTTAGTCGCTTAATTTTTCGGAGATGTTCTTAATAGCGTCATCAAGCCTGGTGGCCGAATCATAAAGGTGCTTTTCAACCTGTAAAAACTCCTCTTTTTTGTCTTTGCTTTCGCTCATCAGCTCAACAAGGCCTAATATATTGTGTCTTGTCCTAAAATAGGTTTACACAACAGTAAACAAAAATGGAAAGATATTCAAAAGTGTATGGCAGCAAATGGCAAAGCCAGTACAGCGAGGAGTTTAAGCGTAAAGTTTGTCAAGAATATTTAGAAGGTCAGGAAAGCCGAACAACGATTGAAAGGAAATACAAATTAGGCAATAGCCGTATTGCGTTTTGGCTCAAATCATTCGGATTGGAGATGAAGAAAACAATTTATGTATCTTCGAATGATATGCCAACCAAGAAAGATCAGGATGTCCCGGCCGAAAACAGCGCATCAATTAAGTTATTAAAAAAGCAACTTGAAGATGCATTGCTGGAGAAGGAGCTTTATCGTAAAATGATAGAAGTGGCCGAAAGAGATCTTAAGATCAATATCCGAAAAAAGTCCGATACCAAGTAATCCGTGAGATTAAAGACAGCTACCCTGGGATGAGCCTGGTGAAGTGCTGTTGTTTACTTGGAGTTACCCGGCAGGCCTATTACCAGCATTTTTGGGAGACAGAAGCGATAAGCTTTGAGCAGGAAATATTATTAAATGAGGTCCGGGCAATAAGGGCCATACATCCGATTATTGGCGGTAAAAAACTCTATGTTTTGCTGCAGCCTTTTTTGCTTGAGCACCGGATAAAAATGGGCAGGGATGCGCTTTTTGATCTGCTTGCTGCTCACTACTTGTTAGTTAGAAAGAAAAGGCGGCGCATACATACTACTCAATCTTTTCATTGGCTAAGAAAATATCCTAATTGCATAAGAGAAATTATTCCGACTAAAGTGAACGAAATATGGGTGTCAGATATCACTTACTACAGGACAAAGAAGGGATTCGTTTATATCAGTTTTATAACGGATGCCTATAGTAAAAAGATCGTCGGCTATCATGCCGCTGATACACTGGATGCAGTTCACACACTTAGTGCTTTACAAATGGCCATTAAAGAAAGTGACCAGCCTTTGACTGGCTTAATACATCATTCAGACAGAGGTGTTCAGTACTGTAGCTATGATTATGTAAAGCTATTACAGGACAATGAAATAATCATCAGCATGACCGAAAACGGAGACCCTTTAGAGAACGCAGTAGCGGAACGGATAAATGGAATAATGAAACAGGAGTACCTGGAACATCATATACTTAATGATAAAAACCAGGTTATGGAACTTTTAGCTAAGTCTGTAAACACTTATAATAAGCTAAGGCCTCACATGAGTTGCAATATGCTTACACCTGAGATCGTACATCAAAATAACCTATCTGTACAGCGAAATTGGAAAAGTTATTATAATTCAAAAAATGTCAATCTGTAAACCTATTTTAGGACTAATCAATAATGTAAACCTATAGCAGGATTAATCAATTAAACTGTAAACTTATTTTAGGACGATACATTGGTTAGATGTTTACGTACCTCGTGCGAGTTGATAAAAGCCAGCTCGCGTTTTTTGGTATCGTATAATAATTTTTCATAGTGCCGTTTTTGCCTGGCACTGCGATATAACAGGGCAATAACAGCAAACATGAAAACTGTGGTAATGCTGATGAGGATTAAGATAAGGCGTTCGCGCCTGTACTTTTCGGCAGTATCAGTAAACGAGGTTTCAATTTTATCAATTTTTATTTGTGCCGATACATTGCCCACCTGCGTAGTATTATTCAGGCTTTCTTCTGATTGTTTTAATGCAAGGTCAAAGTTCTCGGCAGCCAGTTTGTAATCGCCCTTGTCCCGGGCTATTTTTCCCAGCAATTGATAAAGGTGATGCTTTATTTCGGGGTGATTATCAGAATATGGAAGAGCAAGCAACTGGTGAGCTATAAAGCTTGCCGAATCCGGCTGCCCGTTCAGGTAAAAAGCATCGGCCAGGTTTTGTTTCTCAACATCGTTGGGCACATACCTTTTGTCACTTTGAAGACTTTTGATTTGTGTTATCGCTTTGTTATAATCATGTTTTAACAACGATATATAATAGGCTGTACGATTTTGGTAGCTGAATAGTTTATAACTTTTGTTGTTTGGCCCCATTAAATCATCATGACATCGCTGCAGCGAATCAAGATTTTTCATCCTGAAAAAGTTTTCGGCCTTGTTATAGCTTATTATCGTGTAAAACCTGTCGTCCCCGATCTTATTTTCTTCCTTGATATGAAATGCCTGGTTAAGATAATACAATGACTGGGTATACAGGTTGAGCTTGTAATACAGATCGGATATATTAATATTCAGAAATACCTGCAATAGCGGGTCATTAAGTTTTAAAGCTTGTTTTTGAGCCAGGCCGTAACTGTATATAGCGCCTATAGGGTTGCCTTTATCGGTTTGAATAAAAGCAAGATGGCTGATAAACGAATAAAGCAAAAAATCGGCTTTGTTCTTTGATGCCTGGTTAATGGCTTTAACCATTGCGCTTTCAGCTTCAGTGAGCTTTAAAAAGCGTTTTTGAATAATGCTTTCAATAAAGTATTTTAAAGCTTCCCTGTCGCCCACATCGTATTTATCAAGCTCTTTATAAACTTCATTTTTACCCTGCGGGATAGTATTTTCGGGCCCTTGCTGAAAACGGAGCTTAATATAATTAACCAGTTTTTTATCCTGAAGGTCCCTGTTCTGGATCTTTAAAAAATGAACAAGACTGTCTTCCGGAAGATATATATATGGATCAGCTTTTGAATAGCTCACACCAGATATTATCAGCAAAATACAGAAGAGGGATTTTTTTAAGCTACGCGGCATGGAGCATAAAAATACGTTGGCGTATGTTAATTTCAAACACTTTATACCATTTAATTTTAACTGTCAAACTTATCAAGCAGCTTCAAAAGCGTTTCAAAGTCTTTCGGGTATGGAGCATGAATGGTAACCTCGGTTTCGGGATTGATACGAAATGTTACTTCATAGGCGTGCAGGGCAAAGCGCTTCATGATGGGCAGCTCTTCCTGATCTTTACCCAAATGGTATTTGCGCTTTATTTTGGAGAGAAAAACAGGCTCGCCTTTATACATCTCATCGCCGGCTATAGAGGCCCTTTGTGTAGCCAGGTGGATCCGGATCTGGTGCATACGGCCTGTGACAGGACGGCATTCAACCAAAGTGTAATGTTTATAATATTTTAACGACTGAAACCAGG
Source organism: Mucilaginibacter sp. cycad4 (assembly GCF_034263275.1). Taxonomy (NCBI): domain Bacteria; kingdom Pseudomonadati; phylum Bacteroidota; class Sphingobacteriia; order Sphingobacteriales; family Sphingobacteriaceae; genus Mucilaginibacter; species Mucilaginibacter sp. cycad4. Next base: position 996,475 of record NZ_CP139559.1, read on the forward strand.
TTTCTGCACGTTTGCCTTCCTGCCTGCTGATGGTTACACTGCCCTTGCCAACATTTAATATAGGCAAATCAACAAGCAGGTTATCAAAAGTATGTGTACCGTCAATAACGGCGTGGTATACTTTTTTAACCTTACGTTTTTCAAACTGAATAGAAACCGACCGGTAAGCCTCGGGATTTTTGGCAAAAATAAGCGCGCCGGATGTTTCCTTGTCCAGGCGGTGGCAAATCTGCGCGTCATCCCAATAAGCCTTAGCCAGCCTTAACATGCTGATCTCGCTGCTGCCTTCGCCCCGTTCATCAAGCGAGCTTATAAAAGGCGGTTTGTTCACAACAATAACGTCATCGTTCTCAAACAATATGAGATCGGCAAATTTGGGAAACTTCATAGCCCGCAAAAATACAGTTTATAATTTAAACAGCTATCACCGTATTTTATTCATTTGTGCTGCCAAATTAAGGCTGCAAACAGGGTATGAAATTAGTTTGAATGTTAATAAAAGTTTTAGCTAATATTTACTCCATATCATTATTGCTTAATAAATAAAACTCCCTATTTTTCCTCGTTAAAAAAGTGTACCTTCGCGCCGTTATTTTCATGGTGGTGTTAAGCCTGGTTTTGCCTGTAATCCCTTCATCGACAATAAAAAAAGAATTAAATAAACAATGAAAAAAATTGGCGACTTCAGGAAACTCCTGAACGTGACCGAAAATGCAGAGTTAAGCGAGTTGCGTTCGGTTTATAAAAGCATGATGAAAACATGGCATCCCGACAGGTTCCAGGATGAGAGCAGGGTAGAAGCTGAAGAGAAAAGCAAAACAATTATTGAGGCTTATCACTTTTTGGTAAGTATTGCCCCTGAAACCCGCGCCCAAACTTTACCTGATTATACAGCTACCACTACATTATCAAACATAGCCGATTTTGAGTACAAGCAACAGGTACTGAAAGTAACTTTCCTTGATGGTAATGTGTATGAATATTTTGGTGTGCCCAAAGCGGTTTATATCAAACTGATCAACGCCGACTCGCCCGGCAGATTTGCCCGCAGGCATATTTTTAACGAGTTTATATATCGCAGCGTAAATAAACTGGTTGCTTCGGCTTAATTATCTTCCTATCCTACCTGGTTAAGCCTTTCTAAATCGTCGGCTGTGTCAATATCAATGGCCCCCAGCGGAAAAGGAAGTATAAAAACATCATCGGTGTGCGCTTCAATGATTTTTTTTGCACCTTCGGGCCCTTGCAGGCTAAGTAGTTCGGGGAAATATTTTATATCAAACAAAGCCGGGGCGCCCAAAACATCACGATAGCCGCAGGCAATGATGCCACAGTCATTAACTTCCTTTTTTTCCATTAGTTGTGATATCAGGAATGAATCAACAAATGGTTGATCACAAAGCATCAGGATCACTGTGGTTATACGTGGTTCGAGCCGCAAAATTTCGGCTACACCAACTTTTATTGACGAGCCCATTCCCTCTTTCCAATGCGGATTATAGGTAACATCTACAAGCTGTTCATCTATGTTGGGACGGATTAATCCTTCATTGGCCCCCAGCACCACCATAACTTTTTCGCAATGCAGGCAGGTAAGTGCAGTTTGAATTGCCCGCTGTAAAAGGGTTTTACCCTGGTAAATTTGATTTTGCTTGGGTGAGCCAAAACGATTTGATGCGCCTGCTGCCAGAATAATAATCCCTGTCATTTTTTATAACTGTTACATTAGGTGTTAGTATAACTGTTGCTGTAATGCCTGGTTAATTGTCATGCATTACTATTTTACAGCTTCCGGTCCTGTGTTTTATGTTGGTTAGGGCTCAGGGCTCCCTTTTTAATAATTTCTTTCGGGCGGATGCTTGTCTTAATACGGTAATAGTTTAATTAAAGTTTTAGTTAGAACCGTGCATTTATAACAATTTGATTTTTTGTGTTTTATGCGCTTGTTACAAACTGAGTATAAGCCAGCAAAGTTTTTTATAATTTTATTTGAGATCAGATATATCACTAACAAAGGAAATAAAAATACATTTCGTAAACATCCCCCAGCATAGTAATGCTTATTTTTACAATTGCCATGCATAAACTTAAAAGTGTAATGGCTGTTATTAATTAAATTTACAGGATAAACGGGCTATATTTTGTTAACAGATAATCATGGACGGAAGATAAGCTACATGCGCCTCGCGGTGACAGACAGGTGCAATCTGCGCTGTTTTTACTGCATGCCGGAGGATGGCCTGAACTGGCTTTCACGTACCGAGCTCATGACCTATGAGGAAATGCTGCAATGCTGCCGCTTACTGGTGAAAATGGGTATCGAAAAAATCCGTATTACCGGGGGCGAGCCTTTTGTACGCAAAGATATTATGCATTTGCTCACCGGCATATCCCAACTGGATGGCTTAAAAGAGCTGGGCCTTACCACAAACGGCGTACTGACGGCACCTTATGTGCCAGAGCTGAAAAAGATAGGTGTACGATCAGTAAACCTGAGCCTGGATACGCTGGATGCCAACCGCTTTTTTACCATTACCCGCCGCGACGAATTTGCCAGTGTGATGGCTGCCTTGGATGCCATGTTGAGCAATGATATGGAAGTAAAGATCAATGCAGTAGTGATGGATGGCAAGAACATTCAGGATATTATCCCGCTGGTTGAACTGGCTAAAGAGCTGCCGGTAAGTGTCAGGTTCATTGAAGAGATGCCTTTTAATGGCGATGGCCATGTATATGATGGATTGCACTGGGACTACGTGCGCATTTTAGATGAAATAAGAGGCAAATATCCGCAAATAAAAAAGCTGGATGATCCGGCTTATTCTACTTCATACAATTATCAGATCCCGGGGCATAAGGGTACTATTGGTGTTATAGCCGCTTATTCGCGTACATTTTGCGGTAGCTGTAACCGGATCCGAATAACACCGCAGGGCGAATTAAAAACCTGTTTGTATGATGATGGCGTGCTTAACTTAAAAGATCTGATGCGTGCGGGGGCTTCTGACGAAGTATTGGAGGATGCCCTGTTAAATGCTTTTAGCCATCGCCCGGCAGATGGCTGGGAAGCCGAGCGGGCGCGGGTAGCCAAAACCGGCATCCATGAATCAATGGCCACCATTGGCGGGTAGTTTAAAAACTATATATAATATGACAACGGTTGAAGAAGCTGAAAAACTGGTACTGGCGCAAATGAGGGATTATGGTGCCCAAAGCCTCCCGTTTGAACAGGCTTTGGGCTATGTGCTGGCCGAAGACCTGAAGGCCGACCGCGACCTGCCCCCCTTTAACCGGGTAACCATGGATGGCATAGCTGTAAAATATGAAGCCATTGAAAACGGTACCACTATTTTCCATATAAAAGCAACCCAGGCCGCCGGTGACGAACCCGTACAGATCAATGGGGCCCACGAATGCATCGAGATCATGACCGGTGCTGTATTGCCTGCTTCGGTTGATACAGTGATCCGTTATGAGGATGTGGAGATCATCGCCGGGTCGGCCAGCGTACATACCCGCGACATAAAAAAAGGGCAGAACCTGCATTTGCAGGGCGTTGATAAAAAACAAAATGATGTTATATCAACATCAGGTCAGTTGGTAAGCCCAGCTATCATCAGTGTGGCGGCATCAGTAGGAAAAACCCACCTGCTTGTTAAAAAGATGCCGCGGGTGGTAGTAGTTTCGTCGGGCGATGAACTGGTTGATGTGCACGAAACGCCGCTGCCATACCAGATCCGCAAATCAAACAGCTATATGGTAAAGGCGGTTTTAAAACAGCATGGTGTTGATGCCGATATTTTGCATATCCCTGATGAGCCAGCTGTTACCAGCGAAAAGATCCAACACTGTTTGCAAAACTATGATGTGCTGCTGCTGAGTGGTGGTATTTCAATGGGGAAGTTTGATTATATCCCCCAGGCACTTGAGGACCTAAAGGTTGAAAAACTGTTTCATAAAGTAGCCCAACGCCCGGGCAAGCCTTTTTGGTTTGGCATGCATAACAATGGGCCATTGGTGTCATTGGTGTTTGCCTTTCCCGGTAACCCGGTAGCCACATTCATGTGCCTGCACCGGTACTTTTTAACATGGCTTAACGCAACACTTGGTTTACCCGCAAAAGCCACAACATATGCGGTATTAGGGAAAAATTTTACGTTTCAACCGGCATTGCAATACTATCTGCAGGTAAAGCTGCAAAGTAACCATCAGGGCCAGTTGATAGCTACCCCTGTTGAGGGAAATGGTTCGGGTGATTTTGCTAACTTAGCAGATACCGAAGCCTTTTTAGAACTTCCGCCTGAAAAGAATAATTTTAAAGCAGGGGAGGTGTTTAAGGTTTGGAGCTTTAACCATGATTTGTAGGATTTTAGGATTTATTGGATTTTGATAAATAATAATCGCTGGGCGACAAAATAAATCCTGTAATCAAAAAAATCCTTAAAATCCAGGTTCAGACAAATAATCAAGTAAATAAAGGTTCATAATGTTAACCCACATAAACAAACAAGGCGATCCGAATATGGTTGATGTAACTGAAAAACAGGTTACACACCGCACCGCTACTGCTCGCAGCGTGGTTGCTTTGCCGGCTGAAGTGTTTGAACTTTTAGCAGGGAATGAATTGCAGAGCAAAAAAGGCCCGGTTTTTCAAACGGCAATTATTGCCGGTATTATGGCTGCCAAAAAAACGGGCGACCTGATCCCGCTTTGTCACCCGCTGGGTTTGGATAACTGTAATGTTGCTATCCGGATAAATGAACAGCAGGAGGTAGTGGTTGATTGTACCGCCAGCATCACCGCGAAAACAGGAGTTGAAATGGAAGCACTGGTAGGCGCTTCAATAGCAGCACTTACCATTTATGATATGTGCAAGGCCATGAGCCATGATATAGTGATAAAAGAAACCAAACTGATCTCAAAAACAGGAGGTAAACGTGACTTTAAAAGATCATAACCAGCCATCAGGCACACATAAAAAACACGCCAAACTTGCCAGGCCTTCCACAGGTAACTTTGGCCGTAACGAATGGGCAATTTTGGGTGGCCCCTGTACAGTGATCAAATTATTAGCCGATGATGTGATCCGGTCACTTTCGCCGGTTTATAAATGTGCTTATGTGGATATGTCACATAACGATGATATAACTTTGCTGCCCGGCAGATTGGTGAGCGGTGCCTCGCTCGAATATACCGACCAGGTAAACTATCAGCAATTCAATTATCAAAACCCGGTATATCCCTACCAGCTTAAACAGCAATTTTCATCTGCCGATCTGGTATTAGTTAACGGCAATCATCAGCAGGCTAAGGCCCAGGTAGTTATTATCGACGTTAATAAAAAAGCTTCGCTGCAAAAAAGGATAGGTCAGCTCAATAATGTTCAGCTTTTTCTGCTAGCCGATAATGCAAGTGAGATCCCTGATTTTATACAGGAGGTTATCCCTTACTGGCAACAGGTCCCTGTTTTAAAAATAGATGAACGGGAAAAGATCGTAGCCTTTTTTGAAGCGGCGTTAAAACAGGCCAAACCTGTTTTAAACGGACTGGTATTGGCCGGCGGTAAAAGTACCCGAATGGGTTTTGATAAAGGAGCGGCTAACTGGCACGGCAAGCAGCAACGCTATTATATGGCCGATCTGCTTAAAAACTTTTGTAAGGAAGTTTATATCTCCGGTCGCCCGGGCCAGCAGCAGGAAATTGACCCGGCTTATCCGGTTATTGAGGATACATTTACAGGCTTGGGCCCTTACGGGGCTATTCTTTCGGCTTTTCGCGAACAGCCGGATGCTGCCTGGCTGGTAATTGCCTGCGATTTGCCTCTGATGGATGAAAGTACGCTTCGTAATTTAGTGGCGTGGCGAAACAGCTCGTCGGTGGCTACGGCTTATCATAGCCCGGTAACCGATTTCCCTGAACCTTTGATAGCCATATGGGAGCCCAAAAGCTACCCCGTACTGTTATCTTTTTTGGCGCAGGGATATTCATGTCCGCGCAAGGTTTTGATCAATAGTGATATTACATTGTTAAACGCCCCACAACAGGAGGCGCTGACCAACGTAAACACGCCCGAAGAATTGGAGAAAGTAAAATCAATGATCCACCATAAAATAGTTGCTACTAATGAATGAGGATTTACAACGATATAACTGCCAGATAGCACTGCCTGGTTTTGGTGAGGAAGCCCAGCAATTATTGCAGCAAGCCCGTGTACTGGTTGTTGGGGCAGGAGGGTTAGGCTGCCCGGCTGCACAATACCTGGCGTCAACGGGTATTGGCACATTAGGCATAGCCGATTTCGACCTGGTATCGGTAAGTAACCTGCACCGCCAGGTATTATATAACCCTGCCGATGAGGGCGAAAATAAAGCTGAAGTGGCCTGCTCACGCCTGCAGGCGCAAAATCCGGGTATTAAGCTTGCGCCTCATACTATCAAAATAACATCCGATAATGTGATGGATGTGATCAGCAACTACGACATTGTGCTGGATGGCACCGATAATTTTGAAACCCGCTACCTGCTTAATGATGCCTGTGTTTTGGCCGGTAAACCACTTGTATACGGTGCTATTTACCAGTTTGAAGGGCAGGTTGCGGTTTGGAACGTCAGCAATCCTAAAGGGGCAAATTCACCCAATTACCGTGATCTGTTCCCCGAAGTGGATGCCACCCAGATCCCTAACTGTACTGAAGGCGGGGTAGTCCCTACGCTGGCCGGTATCATTGGCTGTATGCAGGCCAATGAAGTGATCAAATATATTACCAAAACAGGCGAATTATTGGCTGGTAAAGTGCTCATCTTTGATGCGCAAAGCATGCAAAGCCGCATCTTTAAGATCGGCCCGGTTACTAAAACGCATATCCGCAGGTTAAAAACAACCATTACCATTCCTACCATTAATGCTGATGAACTAAAAAAACGGATTCTTTTGGATGATACCGTAGAACTTATTGATGTGCGTACCATCCAGGAGCGCGAAGCCTATGACATTGGCGGTACGCATATCCCTCTTGACGAAGTAGAAGAATACCTGGCCTACTTTACCAGCCCGAATACCAAAGTGCTTTACTGTTCATCGGGCAAACGAAGCGACGAAGCCGTAAAGCTGATCCTTAAAATGATCCCCGAAGCAGATGTGTTTTCGCTGGAAGGTGGATTGGAAGAGTGGAGTGATGATTAGATGATTTGATTTCGGAGTTCGGATTTTCGATTTCGGAATTGAAATTTTAGTTTTTTAAGGTATAGTTTCCCCCTATGTCATGCTGAACTTATTTCAGCACCCCACTTGCTAAGTAGGCGATAAGAGTATGGCGTATACATGTCCTGTGGGATCCTGAAACAAGTTCAGGATGACGGTTCGTTCTAATTTAAAATCAAAAATCCGAAATCGAACATCCCAAATTCGAAATCCTAAGGATGTGCTGCCACCCATACATCGCCATCTTCAAAGCTTTCTTTTTTCCAGATGGGGACGGTTTGTTTAAGTGTGTCAATGATATATCTGCAGGCATCAAAGGCAGCATCACGATGAGCCGCCGATACGGCTATAACAACCGGTACTTCGCCAACATTCAGCAAACCTGTACGGTGATGGATCAATATTTTTTGCACCGGCCAGCGGTCAAAGGCCCGGGCAGCAATCTTGTTCATTTCGCTGACGGCCATAGGTTCATAAGCTTCAAAATCGAGCCTTAAAACTTTTTTCCCTTTGGTTGCATTGCGTACGGTACCAATAAATACATCTATCCCCCCGGATTCGGGCGACATGATCCAGTCGATACATGATTGGATCTCCAGTGTTTGGGCCGATAGGAGGATCTGTGTTTTCATAGCAATGCAAATCTATATTTTATCTGCCAATGATTTCATGAGGTATTTAGGCGATTCGGAATAGCCCTGCCTGTAATAAAAACGATGTGCATCAACACGCCGTGTATGGCAATGTACCTCTATCCGGTCGGCATTGTGCTCTTTGCCGAGCTCAGTAATATAATCCTCAAGGGCTTTACCAATGCCTTTACCACGCGTGTTTTCATCTACAGAAAAACAGCTGATGCGGATAAAATCGCCTTTAACTACCAGCTGCGTTAAAAAATCAATAGCGATGAACCCCGCAACCTCGCCGTCATTTTCATAAACCAAAACCCGTGATGAAGATTGCCCCAGCATTTTTTCAAGGTTTCCCGGCAAAAAATCTTCAGTGCCGGGATAGCCCAATTGCGTTAGCAGGTTTGATATTGAAATATGATCGGTAAGCGTTGCGCTTCTGATGGACATTGTATTGGCGTATTAGTTTGATTCTTTCAAATAGATTTGTTAGGGCTGTTAGGAACTGCAAACTGCCCACTAAAAACTGCAAACTGATCACCCCCCGCTTACCGGCGGAATGATCGCAATCTCATCGCGTTCGTGGATGGTATCACCGGGCAGGGCGTATTCGTTATTTACCGCCAGCATGTATGATGAAAGCTGTTTTAAACGTGGATATTGCTGTTCAAGCAGGTATTTTAAATTGGAGATAGTAGCATCGTTGGTCATTTCCAGGCTAACTTCGCTGCTTCCAAATATCTCCTTAGCCACTCCAAAAGCCAGTATGTTGATCTTCATATCTCAAAAATATTCAAATTAGCTTACAAAATGAGCAAAGGATTAAATTTAACATTAGCAGGTTTAAGCGTCTGCGCTTGAACCTAAACAAAAAGTAGGCGTCCACGCTTACTTTCCTGCAACTTAAGTGTGAACGCTTGACCTTGCCGGGGTTTGCACGTGTTAATACTGTTTTTTATTTAATATGTTGATTGTCAATTTAATGTATAAATATGGTTCAGATTTCTGTTAACCCTGTTAACCCTCTTCTGATCTAAGTTAACGGCTATTATGTGGACGCTTGCCTCAAAAATAATTCAAACGCAAACGCTTGAACTTGCCTTCTACAGGTAAACTCGCATAAACAAACCATGCTATAAATTGTATCTTTGAATATGTCTTCGTCATCAGTTATCCATATCCCTGTAGTAAAAGTTAAGGCTAACCAAAGCGCCAGGGAAGAGGATAGTATTGCCATTGAAGAACCCCTGGAAATTAAGCTGAAATATGGCCCTGCCGACACCAGAGAGGTCCGTAACATCTCAGTAACCATGCGCACACCGGGGCACGATTCCGAACTGGCAACAGGTTTTCTTTTTACCGAAGGCATTATTAAAAATGGCGATGAGGTAAAATCGGCCAGGCATAGCTTTATAGCCTGTGCCGAAAACAAGGATAACACGATACTGGTGACATTGGAGGAGGGCGTTCTGCCGAACCTCCAAAATACCGAACGTAATTTTTATACCACCAGCAGCTGCGGTGTATGCGGTAAGGGTTCTATCAGCGCCATCCGTACGGTAAGCAGTTTTACCGCCGGTACAGATGATGGCAATGTGATCCACAGTGTTGTACTTAATCAGTTGCCGAAGATTTTGCGCCGTCATCAGCGCGTATTTGATGATACGGGAGGCTTGCACGCCTCGGCTTTGTTTACCCCATTGGGCGAGTTATTGTTATTGAGGGAAGATGTAGGCAGGCATAACGCGTTAGATAAACTGATAGGTGCCGCCATGATGTATAACTGGCTGCCATTGCAGCAAACAGTATTGATGTTGAGCGGTAGGGCCAGTTTTGAGCTTGTCCAAAAAGCCGCCATGGCAGGTATCAGTATCATCGCCGCAGTAGGCGCTCCCTCAAGCCTGGCGGTAGAGCTGGCAAACGAATTTAATATTACACTAATTGGCTTTTTACGCGATGAGCGCTTTAATATTTATACAGGCTCGCACCGCGTAATGGTCCTTGCCGATGAGGCTGTACTAACGTCTCCATCGGCATAAACTGATTGATACTAATGAAAATAAGGATAAAGGGTAATTCGCTTAGATACAGGCTTACTAAAACTGATGTAGCCAAATTAGCCGAAGAGGGTTATGTGCGGGAAACGGTCGATTTTGGCAGCCAGCAGCTTATTTATGCTTTGAGGCTGGTTGATGATGAGCACCTTTCGGCAACCTATAAGGAGAATGCCATAACACTATATGCACCAAAAGCTATGGTTGCCGGCTTTGCCGACGATGATAAGGTAGGTTATGCAGGTAAACATGGAAGTTTGCATTTATTGGTTGAAAAAGATTTTACGTGTTTGGATGAAGTGGCCGAAGATCAGAGCGATAATTACCCCAATCCCTTAGCGGCTAAAAAGAAATGAGCAAGCAAACAGAACAGGAACCTGCAGCTGAAAACCCCGAAGAACTGCTCGGCCTGAAAATAACACATCCAAAAGATTGGGCAGCGGGGATCCCTGCTGTAACAGTTGCCATGGTTGATATACTCAAGGAAACCGGAGCAGTAAGGGGTATGGAGGGACTGTTCAAAATGAACAAGAAGGGTGGTTTTGATTGTTCAGGCTGTGCCTGGCCCGACCCTGATGACGACCGTTCGCCAATTGCTGAATATTGTGAAAATGGGGCCAAAGCGCTTGCCGAAGAAGCTACGACTAAAAAACTTACCGGTGAGTTCTTCGCCGAAAATTCTGTGGCGGATCTCGCTAAACTTAACGATTACGAAATAGGCAAAAAAGGCCGTATCGCCCAGCCGGTTTATCTTGCTAAGGGCGCCACTCATTACACTCCGGTAAGCTGGGACTTCGCCTTTAAAAAAATAGCAGATGAGCTTAATGCTTTGGCATCACCCGATGAGGCTGCGTTTTACACCTCAGGGCGTACCAGTAACGAGGCTTCATTTACGTACCAGTTGTTTGTGCGCGAGTTTGGTACCAACAATATGCCCGATTGCTCCAATATGTGCCATGAAAGTACCGGTGTTGGCCTTGCAGATACTATTGGTATTGGCAAGGGTACCGTTACGCTTAATGATTTTTACGATACTGACGTGATCATCATTATGGGGCAAAACCCTGGTACCAATCACCCCCGGATGCTTAGTGCGCTCGAAAAGGCTAAAGAGAAAGGCGCAAAGATCATTGCAGTGAATCCGCTGCACGAGGCCGGGTTAATGGGCTTTAAAAACCCGCAAACGATAAAAGGTGTTTTAGGTATCAAAACACAACTGGCCGATCTGTATTTGCAGGTAAAAATAAACGGCGATATGGCCTTGCTAAAAGCCATGGAAAAACTGTTGTACAGAGCCGAGCAGGAAAATCCCGGCAGCGTTTTCGATCACGAATTTATTAAAAAGAATACCACCGGTTATGTAGCCTTTTTAGAGAGCCTGAACCAATATGAGGTTGACGATCTGGCTAAAGCTGCCGGTTTAACATTAAACGAAATTGAGCAGGCAGTTGATCTGATTGAAAATAAGAGCCGCATTATTATTTGCTGGGCGATGGGCATCACCCAGCATAAAAACGGAGTGGATACCGTAAAAGAAATTGTGAACCTGGCCATGCTTAAAGGCGCCATTGGCAAACCCGGTGCAGGTTTGTGCCCGGTGCGCGGCCACAGCAATGTACAGGGCAACCGTACCATGATGATCTGGGATAAACCCAAGCCTAAACAGTTGGATAAACTCAAAGAGGTTTTTGGTTTTGAGCCTCCGCGGGGGCATGGTTATGATGTTGTCGAATCCATCAAAGCTATGGACGAAGGCAAACTTAAAGTGTTTTTTGCCATGGGCGGTAACTTCCTTTCGGCTACGCCGGATACCCTGTTTACGGCGCAGGCCATGCGTAAACTTAAGCTTTCGGTACATGTATCAACCAAATTAAACCGCAGTCATTTGGTGCATGGTGAGGAAGCCTTGATCCTGCCAACACTGTCACGAAGTGATAAGGACCTGGTAAATGGCGAAGAGCAATTTATAAGCTGCGAAAATTCCATGGGGGTTGTCCAAATGTCAAAAGGGATGTTGAAACCGGTATCTGAACATCTTATGAATGAGAACCAGATTGTTTGTAACCTCGCGAAAGCCACATTAGGTAACCGCTCGGTTGTCGACTGGTATAAATACGCCCAAAGCTACGATGCTGTGCGCGATGCAATAGCCAAAGTAATTCCCGGTTGTGAGGATTATAACCAAAAAGTTCGTTTGCCCGGCGGTTTTTACCTGCCCAATGCTGCACGGGAGGGTAAGTTTGTCACCGAAAAAAATGGCGCCGTTGTGCCTTTCAATATCGCCCCGTTGCCCAGGCATGAACTGGCAGCCGGCGAATACCATATGGCCACTATCCGTAGTCATGATCAGTTCAATACAACCATATATGGTCTTGATGACCGCTACCGGGGTATTCACAACGAGCGCCGGGTAATTTTGATGAACGAAAACGATATGCAAAAAGCCGGTTTCAGTGCGCAGGAAAAAGTTGATTTGTTTAATTACGATGATGGCATTGAACGGGTAGCGAGGCTGTTTGTAGTTGTGCCCTACAACATCCCCGAAGGTAATACAGCTACCTATTACCCCGAGGCCAATGTACTGATCCCCATTAACAGCGTTGCCGAGCAAAGCAATACACCGACATCAAAACTGGTTAATATCAAGATCAGGAAACATGTGGCTTAATAACCATTCTAAATATTTACACACTTAAAACAAAAACGTTTACATAATACTTATCTCCTAAAAAAGTATTATGTCATTTGATCAATATCACGAACCGGCAAATGAGCTATCCGACGAAACCCGAACCTTTGCCCGGATGATAGTTTCATTAACCGAGGAGGCTGAAGCTATAAACTGGTACGAGCAGCGGATCTCGGTTGAAAAAGATAACCAGGCCAAAGCTATTATGCAAAATGCACAGCAGGAGGAGTTTAAGCACTTTGGTATGGACCTTGAGTTTTTACTGCGCAAAAAGCCTGTTTGGCGTACTACGCTGCAGGCTATCCTTTTTAAAGCGGGTGATATTGTTGACCTGGGCACCAAAGGTGAAGAGGCGGCAGAATAATCATTTTTGTAATTTTAACACCATTGTTTTATCATAGTTACATTAAGTTAGGGCTATTGTATTATCTTTAGCGCTTAAATTAATACGGCCCTACTACAGAAAGAATATGATTTGGTACGAAGAGGATGTGAAGCAGCTGGAAATTAAGCGAACGAAACTTAATTATGTGCCGCGGGTAATTTTTTACGGAAGCTCATCCATTCGTTTATGGAATACGCTTGATGCTGATTTTGATGATATGCAGCCCGTTAACCTTGGTTTTGGAGGTTCGACCCTGGCCGCTTGTGTGTGGTTTTTTGAGCGTATAATGCATTCCTATAATCCCGAATCCATTGTAGTGTATGCAGGCGATAATGATCTTGGCGATGGCCGCAATCCCGAAGAGGTTTTTATATTTTTTAAGCAGCTTACTGTTGAGGTGGAGCGGCTTTTTGGTAATATTCCCTGCTATTATATATCGCTTAAGCCAAGCCTTGCCCGCTGGCCTATTGTTGAAAAATACAGGTACACCAACAGCTTAATTGAAAACGAGATAATACACCGCCATAAAAACTGGCAGTTCATCAATATATTTAATCAGATGATAGATGCTTCCGGTAAACCAATACGAGAATATTATGATAAAGATGGTTTGCATTTGAGCAGCGCCGGTTACAATTTGTGGAAAAGTGCAGTTTTACAGCGAATGCCACAAAGTATCAAATTAGCTTAATATAGGGTTTACACGCATTTGTCATCTTTCAGCGGTTTAAAAGATGAAAAGAGAGTACCACAAGTGGTTCAGTCCGTCGCTTCAGCGTAATATGGAATTGCTGGTTTTCGGCCATGCGGGCGCCTCTGTTTTATTTTTTCCTACCCGCACAGCCCGGTTTTATGATTATGAGGACTGGAAAGTAATTGAAGCCTTACGCAGCAAAATTGAAGCCGGGCACCTGCAGGTCTATTGTGTTGATAGTATCGACCTCGAAAGTTTTTACAACGAGTTCAGTCACCCTTATCACCGTATGGAAAGGCACCTTCATTATGAACAATACATTTTGCAGGAAGTAGTACCATTGATGAAAACACTTAACGCGGCAGGCTCAATTATTTCGGCAGGTTGCAGTATGGGGGCTTATCACGCGGTTAATATTGCGTTTAAACATCCGTCGGTATTTGTTAAGGTGGTAGGCATGAGCGGTCGTTATGATATTACCCAGGCCATGGGCAATTTTCGCGACCTGCTTGATGGGTACCGCGACGAAAATGTATATTTCAATATGCCCAACCAGTTTTTAAATGATCTGCACAGTCCCGAAATTATTGACCAGATCAAGCGCCTTCAAATTATCCTGGCCGTGGGCGAAGAAGATGCATTTTTAGAAGATAACAAATATTTAAGTACGGTGCTGGCCGGCAAAGGCATCCAAAACAGCCTGTATATCTGGCACGAGGAAGCTCACCGCGCCCGTTACTGGCGTAAAATGGTGCAGTTGTATTTTTAAAAGCAAATTACTTTCCTGTTTGTTATATAAGCTATAATTTAAAATATTATGGGCACTATTGAACTGGTACAGGGCGATATCACAAAAATTAAAGCCGATGCCATTGTAAACGCGGCAAACACCTCGCTCATGGGCGGCGGCGGTGTTGATGGCGCTATACACCGTGCCGGCGGCCCGGAGATCCTGGAAGATTGCCGTAAGATAGTAGCCCGGCAGGGTGGCTGCAAAACCGGGCAGTCTGTCATAACCACCGGCGGTAAGCTGCCTGCTAAATATGTGATCCATACGGTTGGCCCTGTTTATAACGGCGGTAAACGGGGAGAGGACGAACTGTTGCAATCCGCTTATTTAAATAGTTTGAAGCTTGCTGCCGAAAATGATGTGCATACTATAGCTTTTCCTAATATCAGTACAGGCATCTATCATTTTCCAAAGGATAAAGCCGCGGCAATTGCCGTTAAAACTGTTAAGGATTTTTTGGCAGAGGATGATGTTGTTGAGAAACTAATATTTGTTTGTTTTGATGATGAAAACTTTGGCTTGTACCAGGATTTGCTTGCTCAAAAATAATCAGGAATTTGTCAACCCGATGCTAAGTGCATAAATTGCAGCTATGCATCCTGCTTTAAAACAACATCTTGAAGGTAAATTAATCCTCTCGCCTGAACATGAGCGGCTGATCGCAAATTGTTTTAAAGCCCGCTTCACCAAACGTAACGAGATCCTGGTTGAAAAGGGGAGCATTGCAAAGCATCTATATTTTGTGGTAAAGGGATGCCTCCGCGTATTTTTAACCGATGATGAGGGCAACGAATCAACCCGGTTCCTGATATTTGAAGGGCGCATGGGCACCGCATTCCCGAGTTTTATACTAAAAGAGCCTTCTGTTGCATCTATTCAAAGCCCGGAACCGTCTGAGCTATTGGTATTGAGTTATGCCGACCGCGACCTGCTTCTCCAGGAGATCCCCGGGTTTGAAACCATGTACCGCGTGGGCCTTGAGTTTGATTATATCGCATCCATACAGCGAATAGAAAGCCTCATCACCTTGGATTCAAAAGCCCGCTATAATATCCTGATGCAAACACAACCCGAAATTATCAAAAGGCTGCCCAATAAAATAGTTGCTGATTACCTTGGCATCTCGCAGGAAACCCTGAGCCGGCTGAAATCAAAAAAATGATTTATTGACTATTGTCAATCTTTTTGAATCACTAAATGCCTTGTTTTGTGATATAAACGCTAAATATGATGTGCAAACAAATCTTCGCCGCTATTATAATCTTGCTATCAGGCCATATTACGATTGCCCAAAATTTAGGTGAGCGTACCTTCAGTTTTAAAGATGAAAGCCGCAATAACCGCCCGGTGGTTACCGAAATCTGGTATCCTACTGCGGATACGTTAAAAGTTGCAGATCAGCATTTTTCGCCCTTTTTACGGCAGCCAACGGTACGTAATGGCAAACTTCCGGCAAATAAACTACCGCTTATCCTGCTGTCGCATGGTACAGGCGGCGGTAGGTTAACGCTGGAGTGGCTTGCCCAGGCCATTGCAAACAGCGGTTGCATAGTTGCTGCTGTCGATCATTACGGCAACACATACGATCATAAAATTCCTCTTGAATTTGTTAAGCCATGGGAGCGTCCTCTGGATATCAGCTTTGCCCTTACTTCCTTGCTGAATAATCCTGAGATTGGCCCCCTTGTCGATCTGCAAAAAATAGGGGCAGCCGGGTTTTCTTTTGGCGGCTATACCATGATCGTTCTTGCCGGTGCAAAGCTCGATTTTGAACAGGCCCGTAACTATTACAAAACCACAGGCCGCAAAGAACTGGAGATCCCCGAGTTTCCGGGTTTGGTAAAATTACTGGACGATAGCTCCATGATTGCCGATTCCAAACATGTGCCCCTGCTAAAAGATAAAAGAATTAAAGCTTTCTTTTCCATATCGCCCGCATTAGGCTTTGGTTTCACACGTAAACAGCAGGTAGCCGACATTAAAGGCGCCTTGTATATTGTAGGCTCGCAAAGTGATAGCATAGCCCCGGTTAAAACCAATGCAAGGCATTATCATCAGTTAATCGGCAAATCAAAATACACAGAACTGCCCGGTAAGGTAGGCCATTACGTTATGCTTGGTGAAGCCATTGATACTTTAAAAAAGGAAGCCCCGATATACTTTACCGATGATGCTTCGGTTAACAGGCATGCCATTCATTTACAAGTGGACAGTTTGGCTGTCGGTTTTTTCAGGACCGAGTTAAAGTATTAGTTGGCTGGTAAAATTTAACAGAACCTTATCATTAAGCTAAAAACATTTTTATCGTGCAGGAGTTGATAGTTAAATCTGAATAGTAAATTTTTTCCTGCTGCTACTATGAAAGCTTTTGTGTTTGGTTTGCTTATCACACTTTTTGCCGGTGTTAATGCCGGCGCACAATCAAAAAATGTAAGCGGCGTTTACGCCGGTATTGAAATCACCCTACCTGTTACTATGGGGGGAGGCATGGGCCGCAGTGATGTAGTTTTCCAGTTAAGGCCAGATGGTACTTTTAACGATCTGCTTGAAAAACCCGACTGGAAAACACATGTTGCCGGCCATTACCAGGTACAGGGCAATACGCTCAAACTGCAGTATCTCAAAGGTTCCAAACAGGAATATAAAATTGAATCTGATGGCGATATCGATGCCGGCTCTTTCAGTATCCTAAAGCTCAATACGGCCGACAGGGTACCAGCCGGTTATTATCAATTTACCCATGCAAGTAGCATGGGAGGGGGGAATACCGGGCAGGTATTTGTTGGCACATCGGGCTCAAAAAGTCTTTATTTTGATGGGAAGGGTAATTTTAGCCAAAATAGTTCTTCAGCCACCATGGTATCGGGTGAAGGGATCGGCGGCGGAGGAGGTCACAAAGACAGCGGGGCAGGTACCTATACGATTAAAGATGGAATACTTATCCTCAATTATAATACAGGTAAAACCGAAACGCATAGCTTCTTTTGCCGCCCCGGTGAAAAGCCGGTAATGGCTGCTATAGACGGTAATATTTATTTTATGGAGGATAAAGCGCCCAAAAGTGCATCATCCTCATCTAAAACAACATCCGGGGCTTCCGGTAATGCTAAAACAACTGCCGGAAACCAGGCAGCTGAAACTGGTGATAGTGATGCTGCGGGCTTATTAAACAAGGCTGCCGAAGTTCACGGTGGTGCAAAGCTCAATGCAATTAAAACCATGCAAATCTCCGCAACCATGACAGGCTTTGATTTTACTATTAAGATTGATCTGCCCGCTCATCGTGTCCGCTCGGAGATCCGCAAAGGCGGGAAGCTATTACAAGTTGAGCAAATGGAAGGTGATAATGGCTGGCAATGGCACGATGGCAATAAAAAACCGCTGTCGACCCAGCGTTTAGCACAATTGAAACAAGGGTTCCGCTCAGGGGCGCTATTGTTCAGGAAAGAAAACCTCGACCATATTCAAAATGTTAAGGCACAGGAAGGTAAAAATAACGTAATGATAGTGAGCTATAGCTTTGACGGCGTAACCAGTTTTGCAGTGCTCGACGGTAAAAATCAGCTGGTTGGCGAAGGTACTAAAGTGGGTTCGGTAGTACAGATATCGGCTTTTACCGGTTTTAAAACGGTTGATGGTATTGTTTTTCCCGCCGCCGAATTACAAACCGAGGGTGCGCAAAAAAGTAGCATCACCTATAATGACTATAAAATAAACCCTGCCTTTACCGATGTCGATTGGGCTGATGCCCGTTAAGGTTATAAGGTTTTCAATACACGCCGGTAAACGATCTTAAGGGGTTCAATGAATAAAACGGTAGCTATAATAACAAAAAATACCTGCCGGTCACTTTGTTTATAACCGGATAATGCCAATAGGCCGACAATCAGCAAAAACAGTGGAGCAGCATATTTGAGCATGCTCCAGGTAGTTTTTATCCTGTTTTCGATGATATTGTATATCAAATAGCTGCAAACGGCAATTACGTAACCAGGAATGGCAAACAAACCATACATGATAGCTGCCACTATCTCGCTGCCTTCCCGGCAGATGCCATAAATGATTAGTGTTAAAATTAGGAAAGGCACACAAATACCAGCCTGAATAATTGCTTGTGAAATTAGGGTTACAGGTTGCTTTAAGCTCATTTAAAATCTAAATGTAATATAAAGTTTGTGAATATTGCAAGTGGCAGGTTTAATCGCCACCCTACTCAAACGATATAGTTAAAATATACGGCCCCGGGCATGGCGGCGCTCGTGCAGGTTTATATATTTGGAACACCAACTTCAATACAACCTCATGAGAATTAAGTACTATCTGCCGCGGGTATTCGTAGCATCCGCTTTATCGCTTAGCTTTGGCCTGGCTGCATCGGCACAGGAAAAAAACATCTACCATAAAGGCTGGGTAGATTTTAACAAGAACGGCAAAATGGATGTGTTCGAAGATCCGGCGCAAAACACTGATAAGCGTGTGGCCGATTTGTTAAGCCAGATGACCATTGAAGAGAAAACCTGCCAAATGGCCACCCTCTATGGCTACAAGCGCGTGTTGAAAGATGAAATGCCCGTACCCAACTGGAAAAACGAAGTGTGGAAAGATGGCATAGCCAATATTGATGAAGAACTGAATAACCTTACCTCGCATACGGATGCTGCACCTACCCAGTATTCATATCCCTTCAGCAAACACGCTTCGGCCATCAACACCATACAAAAATGGTTTGTTGAGGAAACACGCCTGGGCATCCCTGTTGATTTTACCAACGAAGGTATCCACGGCCTTAACCATGACCGGGCCACACCATTGCCGGCGCCAATATCTATAGGCAGCACTTTTGATAAGGCACTGGTATACCAGGCAGGTAAAACCGTTGGCCGCGAAGCCAAAGCCCTGGGGTATACCAACGTTTATGCCCCCATACTTGACCCTGCCCGCGATCAGCGCTGGGGCCGTGTGGTTGAATGCTATGGCGAAGACCCTTTTCACATTGCCGAAATGGGCAAGCAGATGGTGCTGGGCATCCAGGAAGAAGGCGTAGCCTCAACACTTAAACACTTCGCAGTATATAGCGTACCTAAGGGAGGCCGTGACGGCAGCGCCCGTACCGATCCGCATGTGGCACCGAGGGAAATGCATCAGTTATATTTATATCCATTCCGCAGGGTGATCCAGGAGGCGCATCCTATGGGGGTAATGAGCAGTTATAATGACTGGGATGGTGTGCCCATAACCGGTAGCTATTACTTTTTAACCCAGCTTTTGCGCCAGCAATTTGGCTTTGACGGTTATGTAGTGAGCGATAGCGAAGCTGTTGAGTTTCTATACTCTAAGCACCACGTAGCCGCCGATTATAAGGAAGCTGTAAGGCAGGCTGTTGAGGCTGGCCTTAATGTGCGCACCAACTTTACTATGCCGCAAACTTTTATCATGCCCCTGCGTGAGCTGATTAAAGAGAACCGCATTTCGATGAAGATCATTGATACCCGCGTTGGTGAAGTGCTGAAAGTGAAATTCAGGCTTGGATTGTTTGACAGCCCGTATGTTAAAGACCCGAAAGCAGCTGATAAAATAGTGCACACCGATGCGGATAAAGCCATGAGCCTGAAAATGAACCGGGAATCGATGGTGTTGCTGAAAAATGACAATAACCTGCTGCCGCTGGATAAAAAGAAATATCCTAAGATCCTGGTAACCGGTCCGCTGGCTCAGGAAGCCAACTACGCTACCAGCAGGTATGGCCCATCGCACAACCCGGTTGTTACTGTATTGGATGGTATTAAAAATTACGTTGGCAATGATGCCAAAGTTAGCTATGTTAAAGGCTGCGATATCATTGATGCTACCTGGCCGGAGAGCGAGATCATTGAAACACCGCTAACCGCGCAGGAACAGGCAGGGATAGATTCGGCGGTGGCACAGGCTAAACAATCGGATATTGTGATTGCTGTGGTAGGTGAGGATGTTGACCGTGTAGGCGAAAGTTTATCGCGTACAGGTTTGAACCTGCCCGGCAGGCAATTGAAGCTGATCCAGGCTTTACAGGCCACCGGTAAGCCTGTGGTGATGGTAATGATCAACGGGCAGCCTCTAACCATTAACTGGGAAAATAAATATGTGCCGGCTATATTGGAGGCCTGGTTTCCCAGTGTTCAAAGCGGGCAGGTTATTGCCGAAACCTTGTTTGGTGACAACAACCCGGGTGGAAGGCTGCCAATGACTTTCCCTAAAACTACGGGACAACTGGAATATAATTTCCCTTTCAAACCCTCATCTCAGGCCGAGCAGGGCGGGCAAAACAGCTGGGGGAAAACCAGTGTAAAAGGGGCTTTATACCCTTATGGTTACGGCTTAAGCTATACAACGTTTGAGTACAGCAATTTGCAGGTATCGCCCGAAAAAGGAAATTCACAGGGACTAATCCAGGTAAGTGTTGATATAACTAATACAGGCCAGCGCAAAGGCGACGATGTGGTGCAGCTTTACCTTAAGGATGAGGTGAGCAGCGTTACCACCTATGATTATGATTTGCGTGGCTTTGATCGCATTACCCTTAACCCCGGCGAAAAGAAAACCGTACAGTTTACACTGCACCCCGATGACCTGGCATTGCTGGATAAAAACATGAACTGGACAGTTGAACCCGGTAAATTTATGGTGATGATTGGTAGTTCATCGGTTGATATTAAACTAAAAAAAGAATTTGAGATAGAATAAAAAAAGATGTTAAAGGCTTAAGAAGTTTTTAAAACTTCTTAAGCCTATTTCCTCCCCGATTTTTTATAACTTCCACATAAAATATTACCAATGCTGTTAGATGACACCTGGGTAGCCATTGAGGCATTTAATGACCAGGAAAATACACCTTTATTGGTAAGGTACAGGCCCAACCTTATCAATTTTGTTGAAGCAGGTGCATACCTGTGGCGGATGGACGTGATCTGGACTTACGAGCCGGTTTACGAAACATTATTGCCACTGCCCGAAATTCAGGATTATATGAGTGCGGTAGAAGATGCTTTGGTTGAGATCTTTG
Source organism: Mucilaginibacter sp. cycad4 (assembly GCF_034263275.1). Lineage (NCBI taxonomy): Bacteria > Pseudomonadati > Bacteroidota > Sphingobacteriia > Sphingobacteriales > Sphingobacteriaceae > Mucilaginibacter > Mucilaginibacter sp. cycad4. The sequence continues at coordinate 1,017,955 of NZ_CP139559.1, forward strand.
AAGACGATCATCAAACCATCCTTGCTTTTGTTTTTACCGGCGAAGGCGAAAGATGGTGGGCCTGGTACACAACAGATATAGACATAGCAGGCGAAAGGCTGAACCATGCCTTAGCCGAATTTGATGAGCTCCCCATCGAAATTACAGTTAGCGACGACCCTGAATGGGAAGAATATTTTGGCGTAATGGAGGATTTTGGAGAGGAGGAAGAATAGCTTTTTTGAAGATGAAGCCATATTCCCCAAAGGCTCTGTAAAGTTCGATGATGCTTTACTCATGACCAATGTTCAGCACGACTGGTCATCGGGACCTGATAAACCGATGGTTGTTAATGCTTAATCCTTACTTTTAAATATCTTTGCGATTACGCAAAATGAAACTATCGGTTACAGAACAATCTACAGGCGGCGATCTGCTGCTGCTTATCAATGAAAAACATTTCGACAGGATGTTTTTTACACGCGACCGTCAGCATAAATATCTCACCATAGCCTGGAACCGGAGCGAAAAGCAAACCGTTACCATAGATGAGGTGGATTATGATTTTTTGCCTGATACCATCCTGCCGTTAATGGTTAATCAGTCCTTTCGTTTTGAGCGACCGGAAAATATAGTGGCATGGCAGTTTAACCGTGATTTTTATTGTATTGTTGACCATGATGAAGAGGTAAGCTGCGTGGGCTTCCTGTTTTATGGCAGCGCCGGGCAGGTATTTGTTAATCTTGATGAAGCTATGCAGTTTAAAATGCAGCGGCTTCTTGATATTTTCATTGAAGAATTTGAAACTGCCGATAATATCCAGATAGATATGCTCCGGATGCTGCTGAAGCGGCTTATTATTATTGTAACCCGCCTGGCTAAGGCTAACCGCCTGCCCGGTTCGGCAGTTGCTGATGAAAAATTTGGTACAATCCGCAAGTTTAACTTACTGGTAGAGAATAACTACCGGGAGCACCATACCGTAGCCTATTATGCACAGCAATTAAATAAATCACCAAAAACATTGTCCAACCTTTTTGCATTGTATAACCACAAACCGCCTTTACAGGTGATACAGGAACGGCTCATTATTGAAGCCAAACGGTTATTGTATTATACTGATAAATCGGCCAAGGAAATAACTTATGAGCTTGGTTTTGACGATGCGGCCTATTTCAGTAATTTCTTCAAAAAACACACCTCTTTTTCACCCACCGATTTCAGAAATAACAAAGCTTTGGTTGCCGAAGGGAAATAATTACAAGCAGTCGGGAAGTTTGCCCATTCCGCAGGGCTGCTAAAGTTGCCAACTTTGTAGTGTTAAATCAAAACAACAAATTTTAACACTAAATAATATGAAAACCTTCGCAGTTCCAACCAGAGAACAAGTATCAACCGAAAACCAAACCCTTTTTGATACCCTTACTAAAGTAGTAGGCCGTGTGCCAAACCTGTATGCTGTTTTTGCAACTTCAGATCATGCATTAGCTAATTATTTGACACTTTCTAACGGTAAAACCTCATTGCGTGCCAAAGAAAAAGAAGCCGTTAACCTTATAGTGAGCGAGGTAAACGACTGTATATACTGTTTAAGCGCCCATACTGCCATTGCAAAACTTAATGGCTATACTGATGAGCAAATAGTGGAGATCCGCGGTGGTTCAGCTTCATTTGATGCAAAAATTGACGCCCTTGTTAAGGTGGCTAAATCCATCACCGAAAATAAAGGCCATGCCGATCATCAGTTGGTAGAAAACTTTTACGCTGCCGGTTATACCCAGGCCAACCTGATTGATGTAGCTGTAGCTGTTGGCGATAAAACTATTACCAACTATGTATACGCCTTAACCCAGGTACCTGTCGACTGGCCTGCTATTCCTGAATTGGTTAAATAAGATCCTCAGTTTATAATTATAGTTTACACCCTTATGCCCGCCTTGCACCGCAAGGCGGGCATAAGTATTTTATTCCTTTAAAATTGTTATATCATGAATTTTGCACGCTTTGCTTTTACCGACGGTGTTAAAAAACTACAGGAAAAATATGGCAGCCGGGAAGCCTACGCCCGTATGGAGAACCCCTTGGCCGATAAGGACGGCATTACCGAATCTGAACAAATGTTTATTGAAAGCCGCGACAGTTTTTATATGGCCAGCATAGGCGAGAATGGCTATCCGTATATTCAGCACAGGGGAGGGCCTGCAGGTTTTATCAAAGTGATAGATAGCCATACCATCGGACTGGTTGATTTCAGGGGAAATAAACAATACATTTCGGTAGGCAATGTGTTGGCTCATCCGCAGGTATCTTTGTTTTTAATGGATTATCCCCGAAAAACAAGGCTCAAGATTTATGCCGATGCACGCATTGTTGAACTTACTGATAACCCCGGATTGTTTGAACTGATCGATCCTGCCGAATACAAGCACAGTCCTGAACGGATGATGATATTCGATATAAAAGCCTTCGACTGGAATTGTCCGCAGCACATCACTCCCCGGTATACCGTTGATGAAATCAAAGAAGCCTTCACCCCCCAAAACGAATATGTGCTTAAATTAGAATATGAAATAGCGCAGCTTAAGAAGCAATTGGAAGAGAAATAGGCTGCTTTGATAAATAGGCTGCAATAGTTTACCTTTAGTGCTGCTAACAGCCAGGCGTAAACCAATGAACAATAACCAACAAATAATCCCCATGCTTGCCTATGAAGACGGCATTGCGGCTATGAACTGGCTGTGCGATGTTTTTGGTTTCACTGAAAATATGCGGATGATGGATGATGCCGGCCGCCTTACTCATGGAGAACTTAAAATGGGCGATAGTTTGGTGATACTGGCAGAGCCTACGCCACATTATCAAAGCCCGGCGCACCATGCCCAAAACTGTGACATCGCTGCCAAATGGAGTGCTGTGCCTTATATTATTAACGGGCTTTTGGTTTATGTGGATGATATTGAGCGGCACTACAAAACTGCTAAAAGTAAAGCCGCAACGATATTGAGCGAATTGGAATATGGTTTCCCCGGCACCCGCTATCGCGCTGCCGACCTGGAGGGCCAGCGCTGGATGTTTATGCAAATTGAAAGAGATTAAACTGCCTTATGACTACGCTGCTCCATTTTTTGTTTGTTGTAATTAAATCATCCATGCTTAGTTTGCTTTACACACCTGTAGTCTGGTTTTTATGGGTGCTGTTTTTAAAAGCACGGAAAAAGTATACCGGTTTTAAATGGTTCAGGGTATTTGCAGTTTATAAAATTGTCAGTATATCGCTGATCGTGTTTTCCTTTACCTATTATGGCGATCACGGCCTGGGCGATGAATCCCGGATCCCTTTGGGACATGGTGAGGCTATGGGAGAGAGTGACCAGTTTGCTTATTTTGTACCCAAAGGGAAAAGTGAACAAATCCATGTGGATACTTATCTTTTAAAAGGCGATAACCTTTGTATGTCGGTTGATTCGGGGTATAAAGTTTATAACTTAAGAACGAAAGGTGTTGTTAATTTCAGTGATGAGCCAATGTATAACGCTTTTGCTGTTTCATACGGCTTACCCTTATCGCGCCACTTAAAAGATTTCAGATCGCAGTATGATGAATACTGGAGCGGCTGGCGGTTTTGGCTGTTGCCGTAGTAAATTATTGGGTTTAAACATCCGGAATGGTAAGTTTTAATCAAAACTTTCGCATATTTTATATCGAACGCGAATAAATAGATATTTTTGTACGTTGTAGGCAAATGGTACGTTAATGATGTCCATGTACTTACAACAGGTTTAATACTGTAATATTTACAGTTGTACTTAATAACTTTATTTTTAATTTTATAAAATTCAGAACACTAAGGTGTTGCCTGTTATAAACCAAACTATAGAAATTGTTGATGGAACTTACAAATAAAGGGGTAAAGGGCAGCCAGTTAAAAAATATGATCATTAAAAGGCTTTATTTTAATAAGGCCATGTCCTGCGCGGGGTTGAGCGAGTTATTTGATAAAAGTATCCCTTCAATAGCCAAAGCCATAAACGAATTAATGCATGAGGGTTTTGTGGTTGAACAGGGCTATGCCCCTTCAAGCGGCGGCCGCCGCCCGTTAATGTATTCGGTAAAGTCAAGTGCTATGCATATTTTAGCCATAGCGCTCGATCAGCTCACTGCCCGCATCCAGATGTTTGATCTGCTGAATAATCCCGTTGCCGATATGCTCACCTTTGAGCTTAAACTGCTCAATAACCCCGAGGCATTGCCCACGCTGGTTGATCAGATAAATAACTACATAACACACAGCGGCATCCCTAAAGATAAGATTGCCGGCATTGGGATTGGTATGCCCGGCTTCATCAATATTACCGAAGGTATCAATTACACTTACCTTGATGCCGGCGGGCAAAGCTTAACGGCCTACCTTACTTCAAAAACAGGCATCGCCACTTATATCGATAACGATTCGAGCCTGATAGCCCTTGCCGAACAGAAATTTGGTATAGCCAAATCACAGCAGGAAGTTATGGTAATCAACCTGGGCTGGGGCATTGGCCTGGGGATGATCGTAAACGGAAAACTGTTCCGTGGGCACAATGGTTTTGCGGGCGAGCTAAGCCATATCCCGTTATCGGAAGATGGTTCCCTTTGCGAATGCGGTAAACGTGGCTGCCTTGAAGCTGAAGCCTCATTATTGGTAGTAGCCCAAAAAGCTATAGCAGGCATCAAAAAAGGCCGCGTAACCAGCTTAAAATATAATGAGGAAGATCACTCCAAACTAATGGGGGATGCCCTTATAGAGGCGGCCAACAACGGCGACCAGTTTGCCATCGAACTGTTATCCGACGCCGGCTATAAAATAGGGAAGGCCCTTGCCATTCTTATCCATATCATGAACCCGGCCATCATTGTATTAAGTGGTCGCGGCGCCAAAGTGGCTAAAATATTAATGGCTCCGATACAACAAGCCCTTCACAAGTATTGTATCCCGCGCCTTGCCGGCGGTACCGAATTGCTCGTATCTGAGCTTGGGTTTGATGCTGAGTTAATTGGTGCGGCTGTACTGGTAATGGAAAACTTTGACAGGGTGGTAAAGAATAAGGCATCTAAAGCGGCTAAGATCGCAGCAGCGTAAAGAATAAAAACATTCAACGCGCGTCATTGCGGCACGAAGCAATCCCCGATGTGCAGAGCTGCTCTGTATGGTTCGCGATTGCTTCGTACCTTATAATGATGTGATTGTAAGTTGTTGATTATCAATTGAATTTTTTGGAGTGATTTTATAAATATGGGTGTTCCCGTTAGCCAACGGGCCGTGATATACGCTCATACTGCACAGGCAGTATCCGTCAGCTGACGGACGGTATCCGCTCCTATCACTAACGCGGCCCCGCGCACTGCCGCTAAGATATTTTATACGTCATTACGGTTTTTTTTAGGATTTTCCTGATGGATACTTATAATGACGAAGTGGAGAGGTTATTTAAACTTCAGACAAACACCCTCCCCGAGTAATCCACAGCTTCCTGAAATTTATCCATATTAAGTCCTGTGGGCTCGTTTTGTATTTTAAGGTAACTTATCAGGTTTTCGGTGGCGATGTTGCCTGTAAGGTCGTCTTTAGCCATTGGGCAACCCCCATAGCCTTTTATTGCAGTATCAAATCGTTTACAGCCGCTTTGATAGGCTGCTGCTATTTTAGGTTGCCATGTATCGGGTGTGGAGTGCAGATGGATGCCAAAGTCTGTATCGGGAAATAAGCGGCAAAGATTTGGATAGATACTGCTGATCTGCGCCGCATCTGCAATGCCAATGGTATCGGCAAGGGCAATGTTCTTTATTCCTTCGCCAATCATCTTTTCTGCCCAGTGCTCAATGATGCCGGTGTTCCATTCATCGCCGTAGGGGTTACCAAAGCCCATGGAAAGATAAACCAATAGTTGTTTACCATTTTTATTACTCAATTCATTTATCCGCTGTACCGTTTCAAAGGCCTGCTCAATGGTTGAATTTGTATTTCGAAGCTGGAAAGTTTCGGATATGGAAAATGGATACCCAAGATAGGTGATCTCTTCATGCTTCACCGCATCTTCGGCACCGCGGTAGTTGGCAATAATAGCCAGCAGCTTTGAGCGGGTACTGCTCAGATCAAGTTTTTTTAGCACTTCAGCGGTATCCTGTAGCTGGGGAATGGCCTTCGGCGATACAAAGCTGCCAAAATCTATCGTATCAAATCCCACCTGTAAAAGCAGGTTGATATAACCTGCCTTGATATCGGTAGGAATAAAATCATGAATGCCCTGCATGGCGTCGCGGGGACATTCGGTTATCTTGATGTTCATCTTTTAAGAGTTAACTCCAATGGAATAATAACAGCCGTCATTGCGAGGTACGAAGCAATCCCCGATTTGTAGGTCCGCTCTCCATAGTTCGCGATTGCTTCATACCTCGCAATGACGCTTTGTTACTTTAGGTTTTAAATCTAAAGTAAAAATTATTCACTTGACTTTTCAAACTCAATCAACCGTATTAGGCAAATGCTGCTCCTCAGTTAAACCTTCACGCTCAAATTTGCGGATTATAAGCCTTGTGCCGCCATTGTAAGTTACATAGCTCGATACCCAGTTAATGAACACGATCACCTTATTACGGCCTCCTAAAAGCGATATCAGGTGCACAAACATCCATACCAGCCATGCAAAAAATCCCTGGAACTTTACCTTGCCCAAATCGGCAACCGCTTTATTACGGCCAATGGTTGCCAGTGAGCCTTTGTCGTTGTATTTAAATGGCGAGGTTTGCTCCCCGTTGATGATGTGGATAATGTTTTTGGCAACATGCTGGCCCATTTGTATAGCTACCTGCGCTACACCGGGATGGCCCTTAGGTGTTTCCTCGGTGATCATGGCTGCAACATCGCCAATGGCAAAGATGTTATTGCTACCTATAACCCGGCCAATGCTATCCACCTTTATTTTGTTTCCGCGCTCAATAACGTCTTTATCAAAGCCTTCGGGCACAACGCCCATCACCCCGGCGCTCCAGATCACGTTTTTGGTACGGATGGTTTTACCGCCTTCAAACTTAATTTCCTCTCCATCGTAGCTTTCAACCTTTACGCCTGTTAGTACTTCAACACCCATATTGGTCAGGAAAGTGCGGGCCGCGTTGGATGCCTGGTCGGAGAAAGGCCCCAGTACTTTCGGCAAAAAGTCAACCAGGTAAACCTTCATGTCCTCTTTTTTAAGCTCCGGGTAATCTTTTGTTAAAACGTGGTTACGGAGTTCGGCTAATGAACCTGCAAGCTCAACACCGGTTGGCCCGGCGCCTACCAGTACAAAGGTAAGGTAGGGATCGCGCTCGGCCTTGCCTACTTTAAGCAGGGCTTCTTCGATATTCTGCAGAATGGAATAACGGAGGTTCAGTGCCTCGGGGATCGATTTCATCGGCATGGAATAGTGTTCGATATCCTTATTGCCGAAAAAGTTGGTGGTTGAGCCGGTTGCTATCACCAGGTAATCATAGGCTATATTACCTATAGTGGTTTCGAGCGTGTTGTTTTCCGCATCTACTTTGGTTACTTCGGCTATCCGGAACCGGAAATTTTTTTGATTGGCAAAATTTTTCCTTAAAGAAAATGCAATCGACTCGGACTCGAGGCTGCCCATTGCAACCTGGTATAAAAGGGGTTGGAAAGTATGGTAGTTGTGCTTATCGAGCATCAAAACGTCTACAGGTTTATCCTTTAGTTGTTTTGCCACCTGCAGGCCGCCGAAGCCGCCGCCTACGATCACTACAAGTGGAAATTTTGAATTATTTGATGTGTTCATTTGTGCAGGTTATCTGTTAAAAAACTTTTTAAGGGCAACGTAATGCACTTTTGGGAGTATAGCGCAATCTCCGTGCCGCCAATAACTATTTATATGAAATACGGTGCAAGTATAGTTCATTGTACGCGATATGCAACACCATCTGTCGGTGATATTATAGCTTTTCCTAATGAGTATTATGGCGTTGTGCATCAACAAAAAAGGCCCCAAATTACTTTGGAGCCTTTTAATAAATTTATTCTTTTTCTTATTTGAGGTCTTTCTTTCCAAAGTCAACGATTACCGGTGTTGCCACGCAGATCGACGAGTATGTACCGAAAAGTACACCAATCAATAACGCGAATGAGAAGCCTTTGATAACGTCGCCACCAAAGATGAACAATACTAACAATACGAATACCACGGTTAAAGCTGTGATAATGGTACGGCTTAACGTGCTGTTGATGGCCCTGTTAATAACTTCTTCCGGTTTTTCGTTCTTATTAGAATGATCAAGGAACTCACGGATCCTGTCAAATACTACCACAGTATCGTTAATTGAATAACCGATAACAGTAAGGATAGCCGCGATGAACGCCTGGTCAATATCCAGTGAGAATGGAAGGAAACCATTGAACAATGAGAAGAACGACAATACCAGCAAGGCATCGTGCGCGGTCGCGATCATCGCGCCTAAGCTGAACTGCCATTTACGGAAACGGATCAGGATATAAGCCGAGATTACGAAGATGGCGAACAATACTGTGTAGATAGCTGATGTTTTTAACTCATCTGCAATAGTAGCGCTTACTTTTGAACCACCTAAAATGTTGCTGTCGGTAATTTTAGTTTCAGCTTTAGCAGCTAATGTGCTAACAAGGGTTGCCCTTACTTTAGCATCAGCAGCAGTTGAGTTATCATTGAACAGGTAGTTGGTAGTGATGCTGAATTTATCGGTACCCATAGTTTTAACCTCGGTGCTGCGGCCTAAAGTAGCATCAACAGCATCGTGGATCTGTTCGGTAGTAACGGTTTTGTTAGGGAAGCTAACAATGTAGTTACGGCCGCCTTCAAAATCCACACCGTAGGTAAAGCCGCGGGTGAAGATAGATACCAAACCTGCAGCAATAAACAAGCCTGAGAAAATGTAGAACTTACCACGGTTTTTTACAAACGCGAAGTTTGCATTTTTAAAGGTATGTGAGCTCCATGGGTTTGAGAACTTGATATCCATGCCCTTGTCAAGCATCCACTCAAATATAACCCTTGAGATAAGCAATGAGCAGAACAATGAAGTTGCGATACCGATCATCAATGTAGTAGCAAAACCCTGGATAGGACCTGAACCAAACACAAACAGGATTAAACCTGTAAGGAAGGTACTGATCTGTGAATCAAGGATTGAAGGCAATGCATGTTTGAAACCGTCGGCAACGGCAATTCTTAATGATTTGCCTAAGTTTAATTCTTCACGTACACGTTCGTAAACCAGTACGTTGGCATCTACCGCTATACCTAAGGTTAATACGATACCTGCAACACCCGGTACGGTTAATACCGCGCCTAAGCTGGTCAATACACCCATCAGGAAGAAGATGTTGATGATCACCGCAACTACCGCTACAGTACCCGCACGGTTGTAGTAAGCAATCATGAAGATCAATACAACCACCAAACCTAAGATACTTGAAGTAATACCTGCAGAGATAGCTTCCTGGCCTAATGACGGACCTACGATTGATTCAGATACAATGTGGGCAGGAGCCGGTAAACGGCCTGCTTTTAATACGTTGGCTAAGTCGCGGGTATCATCAATGGTAAAGTTACCGGAGATTGATGACACACCACCTGAAATTTCATTCTGAACGGTAGGTGCAGAGTATACGTTATCATCCAAAACGATGGCGATAGCTTTTTTGTTAGTGCCTGATGATGCCTCTGCAGTAACAGTACGCCATTTTTGGGCACCTTCCGAATTCATGATCATCACAACCTCAGGGCTGCCTTTTTGGTCGTTATCTGCACGGGCATCGTTAATTACGTCGCCCGATAATACCGGCCCGTTATCAGCACCTGTAAGTTTGATAGCGTATAACGCGAAAGTTTTGGTGTTTTTGATAGGTTTTACTTCCCACAAAAATTTGATATTACGTGGAATAACCGCTAAAACATCGGCACTGTGCAAGTATGCGTTAACTTTGGCCGTATCCTGTAACGGAGCATAACCAACAACCGGGCCCTGGCCTAATTGCTGCTGGCCGTTTGCACCCTGGCCAACGTTTAATGACATCACTGCAAACAGCGGGTGTTGCGCGGCTAATTTTGTTTTGCTTAATGAAGCCGCTGAAGTATCGTTTTTAGCAGCGTTCTTTTGAACCTTGCTTAACAATGAACCACCTTTAGCGGTATCAGCTTTTGCAGCTGCAATGGTAGCGGCAGAATCAGCTTTTGCTGATTTGCCGGTATCGGCTTTAACTGTTTTGCTTTTTGCAGCAAGCAGGTTGTCAATGTTGATCAGGTATTGGTAAGCCTCGGCATTATCAAAAGTTTCATAGAACTCCAGTTTTGCAGAGCCTGAAAGCAATTTGCGAACACGCTCCGGCTCTTTAACGCCCGGCAGTTCAACTAAAATCCTGTTTGAACCTTGTTGCAACTGGATGTTTGGCTGGGTTACACCAAACTGGTTGATACGGGTGTTCAAAACGGTGAATGATTGTTTAACCGCTGTTGAAGCCAAGTCCTCAAGATAAGTTTTTACCTCGCTGTTTGAAGCGTTGAACTTCAGGTGGTCCTGGTTATCTTTTGTTGAAAAGATAGCGGCAAGCTTACCGTTGGGGTTTAGCTTTTCGTACTCGCTTACAAATAACGCGATGTAATCTTTTTGGTTGGTTTGAGCATTTGCCTGCAATTTATCGGCGTTAGCCAAAGCCTGGTTAAAAGTCGGATCAGGATTGTCATTGGCAACTTTGCGTATAACATCGTTGAGCTGGATCTGCATGGTAACGTTCATGCCACCCTTAAGGTCAAGGCCTAATGCAATTTCCCTTTGCAATACATAAGCGTAATCGTGTTTTAATAGCGGATAAACCGGTTGATTGGAAATAGAATCCAAATAAGCTTTTTCTTTCTCAGGATCTCCCTTTGAGTATACTTTGGCATCCTCCCTAACCTTATGGGCCACCCACGTAAATGATAGCTGGTATAAGCACACCACTGCCAGTAGTATGGCGAAAAATTTAATAACCCCTTTGCCTTGCATCGAATTTGTAATATGTAATAAATTAGTTTATAAGCTTTTTTTCAATAAGGCAGCAAATCTAATAAAATTTCGTAAGCACAAAATTTTAAATTAAAACAAAATCATGACAAAAAATGTTAGCCCCGCACAAGTGTGATAAAAGAATATTTATACTTGTTTTTTTCGTCGGGCTCAAAATCTTCACGATCTGTTTCCTGCCACTCATCAGGATTTAACTCCGGGAAGAAGGTATCACCCTCAAAATCCTGGTCGATAATGGTGAGATATATGCGGTTTGTAAGCGGAATAGCCTGCCGGTAAATCTCGGCTCCGCCAACAATAAAAACTTCATCCTCGGCCCTGCAAAGTTCAATTGCAGCCTCAATAGATGGTACCACCTCGCAACCCTCAATGCTGATAGCCTGCCGTGTAACAACAATGTTGCGGCGCTTGGGTAAAGGCTTACCAACCGAATCAAAAGTTTTACGCCCCATGATCACGGTATGCCCGGTAGTAACATCTTTAAAATGTTTCAAGTCATTAGGCAGGTACCAGAGTAATTTATTGTCTTTGCCAATAACATGGTTTTTGGCTATGGCTACGATTATAGATAGTATCATTAGTTCATTTGTTCAATGGTTCATTGATGCTAAGCAGATGAACCTACATGTTTTTCAAAAGTGTCTGCGTTTATTAAAATGGGTGGGTTTCTAAAAGCACCCATATTTTTCAACGCGTCATTGCGAGGTACGAAGCAATCCCCAATAGGCAGAGGGGGCTATGCAGATCCGCCCTGTATAGTTTGGGATTGCTTCGTGCCTCGCAATGACGTGATGGTGGTAAATTTTAAGGATAGTAAAATCCTATCAATCCTCTAATCCTATAAATCACGGTTCAAACTTACACCGCCACTTCCGCCTTAATATGCGGCCATGGGTCATAATTTTCCAAAGTGAAATCTTCAAACTTAAATGAGAAGATATCTTTAACCTCCGGGTTGATCTTCATGGTTGGCAGGGGACGAGGATCGCGGCTTAGTTGCAGGCGGGCCTGGTCGATATGGTTGTTGTACAGGTGGGCATCGCCAAAGGTATGTACAAAGTCGCCGGCTTCGAGGTCGCATACCTGCGCCATCATTATAGTGAGCAGGGCATACGATGCAATGTTGAACGGAACGCCTAAAAATATATCGGCACTTCTTTGATACAATTGGCATGAAAGTTTTCCCTTCAGTTCCCCCTTCAGGGGGTTAGGGGGCTCTACGTAAAACTGGAACAAACTATGGCATGGCGGCAGGGCCATCTGGTTAACCTCGGCAACGTTCCAGGCCGATACAATAATGCGGCGCGAATCGGGATTGTTTTTAAGCTGATTTACTACCTGCTGGATCTGATCAATATGCCCGCCATCAGGTGTGGGCCATGAGCGCCATTGCTTACCATACACCGGACCGAGGTCGCCGTTTTCGTCGGCCCATTCGTCCCAGATGCGTACGCCGTTTTCTTTCAGGTAACGGATATTGCTGTCGCCGCTCAAAAACCAGATGAGCTCGTGGATAATTGATTTGAGGTGAAGCTTTTTGGTGGTCACCATCGGGAAACCATCCTTAAGGTTGAAACGCATCTGGTAGCCAAACACACTTACCGTACCGGTGCCGGTTCTGTCATGCTTCTGCGCGCCGGTTTCCATCACATGCCTCATCAGGTCGAGATACTGTTTCATTATGTTAGTTGATTAAGTGAGTAGTTGATTAGGTGAGTGGTTATTGGGGTTGATTGGATAAGGCACCAATGAACTAATGAACCAATGAACTAATGAACAATTTCAAAGGGCAAAGAAAAATAATCTACCTTTGGTTTCCTACGGATGTTGGCAAATACATCACGTGTTAATTACTTTGTATGATTTTATTTCCGAATGCAAAAATAAACATTGGCCTTAATATTACCGAACGCCGGCCGGATGGTTATCATAATCTCGAAACCATTTTTTATCCTATCGATATTAAAGATGCCCTTGAAGTAGTACCAAGCGATAAGCTTAGCTTCACATCAACCGGCCTGGATATTCCCGGCCTGATGGAGGATAACCTCTGCATTAGGGGTTATTACATGCTTAAGCAGGATCATGACCTGCCACCAGTGAGCATCCACCTGCATAAACACATCCCGATAGGCGCTGGACTGGGCGGGGGATCGGCCGATGCTGCGTTTTTTATCAGGCTGATGAATGATGAATTTAAGCTCGGTTTATCGGTTGATGAAATGACCAATTACGCCCGCCGCCTCGGTGCCGACTGTGCTTTCTTTATTGAGAATAAACCCGTGTTTGCTTTTGAGCGCGGCGACGAGTTTGAGCATATCAGACTCGATCTGTCAGCTTACAAAATTGTGTTGGTAATGCCGCCCGTTCACGTGTCGACAGGGGAGGCTTTCAGGGGCATAAAACCAACCGCGGTAAAAGATTCATTGTTCGATTTGATCAATGAGCCAATAGCAGATTGGAAGAAGTTTATCAAAAATGATTTCGAACAAACCGTGTTTAAAAATCACGCGGGGATCCGCGGTATCAAAGCTGCCCTTTATGAAGCCGGCGCTATCTACGCCAGTATGAGCGGAAGCGGTGCATCAGTGTTCGGTATTTTTGCCGAAACCCCCGATTTGAAATTTTTGGAAGCAGAGAACGGAGTGTTCTATTTATGATGTCGGAATTCGGATTTTCGATTTCGGATTTGCTCAGCTGGCGAATTTAAAACCTCGACAAATGCATAAATATTAAAGCGTCATTGCGAGGTACGAAGCAATTCCAAACTATACAGAGAAACTTGTATAGCTGCTCTGCTAACAGGGGACTGCTTCGTGCCTCGCAATGACGCTTTTTTACTTTTGAACAAATCCGAAACCCAATATCACACCCCCGCATCTTCACTCACGCCGCGCCCTATTCCTTCTACCCAATCGCTCTCGCCCCGGCCTTTGGCTACAGCCGTTAATAAGCGGCTGTGTACGGCGTTTGCAATGGGCATAGGCATCTCGCTTGTCTGCGATAATTTGAATGCAAGCCGCGCGTCCTTATAGCCTAATTTTGATTTGAAGCCTATAGGTTCATATTGCTTACCTGCAATGAGCTTACCATAGTTTTGAAAAATAGGAGCGTTAAAAAGTGTCGAGCCAAAAAACTCGAAAACCTGCGTTCTGCTCAACCCGTTTTTTTCGGCGAGGGTAAACGCTTCGGCCATCATTTCCATTGATGCCATGATCATGAAATTGCCGGCAATTTTCACCACGTTTGCGCCACCTGTTGAAGGGCCGAAATCTATCACCCCCTGGCCAAGTAAATCAAGAATTGGCCGGGCATCAGCTTTAGTTTGCTCGTCGCCCGAAACGCAGATCCAGAGCTTACGCGCAGCAGCCGCTTCGGGCCTGCCAAACACCGGAGAGGCAAGGTAACGGCTGCCGGCTTGCTCATGTAATTTGGCAAGTTCTTCAGAAGTACCAGGCGAAATAGTGCTCATGGAGATATGCACAGCATTTGGCTGTAGCGTTTTTAAAATTCCGCCGTCGCCTACAGCCGATTCTCGCAGCACCTCATCATCCGATACCATGGTGATCAAAAACGGCACATTTGCCGCTGCTTCGGCAGGGCTCTGACATTTGGTTACACGGTCGGTTCCAAGCTCATCTATCTTTGAAAGTGTGCGGTTGTAAACCTGCAGATGGTACCCCGAGTCGATGAGGTTTTTGGCTATGCTGGTACCCATGTTGCCAAGGCCTATAAATCCAATCTTTGTTTTCATATTTTAGCTGATGTATTCCCTGTCTTCGTCACTTAGTGTATCGGTGTCGTCTTTTTTGTGCATGGCGTCATGATAGCCTTCAATATCGAACTTTTGTTTTTTAGGCCATGCCACGATCAAGCCCAATATAAAACCTGTTACCGCAACCACCAGCATCATCATTAGTTTGGATACCCTGAAAGTGGCGAACAAAAATTTGAAGTAAACCTCGTCGGTATTTTGCATCAGTACGATGGTAAGCAAAACAGCGATGACTACAATGACTATTGTTTTTATGCTCATGATGGATGTGGTTTTAGAGTTAATACAATATCCGCTTTTTAAATGTTTAATAAAAATTGATCTCTGATAAATTGATGCCCTGGAATGTGGCGGGCCGTGGCGGGCAGAGCCCCGGTGTTTTTATGTTCGAATTTTATTGCCAGATCAATGTCCCGTATCTCTGCGATTATTAAGTCGCCCCGACTTTACCCGATATTAATAATCGCTCTTTCAAAAATAGAGCGATCACAATCCTGGTTGAATTTTGCACATTTTTCAACCGCTAAAAAAAGGGTGTTGATCTTTCTTGGATTGGATGGAATAACAAATTTTTATGTCAGAAATTTCTTCGCGACAATCGCACGAGAGCGCAAAAAAAATGGCCCGTAAATAAATTCCGTATACAAGCAGGAGAGATACTTCGTTTTTTTTTAATTCCTGAATAATTACTTCACTACACTTTGGTAAACATATCTTCTCGTTGCCTGTTCCGGAAGTTTTACCTGATATAATAATGTTTAAATATTTGATTTTTAAATTATTATAAGTTGTTTACCTTAATAAAACCCGAGTTGCTAATACTTTTAGCTTTTTGTAATTTTACTTGCATTGTTTTTGTTTAATTAACTATTTATATAAAGTATATAATTATCTGATTTTTAGTTTTATATTTTAGTTATATAAATGAATTATTTTAATTTTTATAGTGGATGGTATTGAGTAAAATTGAAAATGTTGGAGTTGCTGAGCTGATTTTTAAATTTGAATTTAATACACTAAGTAAAAATTGGATTTTGCCGCTGTTTTGTGCTGAAGTGTTGATTGAGCCCGGAATGTCTCTGAAAATTAGAATCGCTCAGAGGGGCTAAAAATCGCTAAGACGGGCATGGGGATTTCACCCCTATTATGATTTGGGTAAGGGAAAGATAGCGCGTATTTGAGTTTTCGCACGGGCTCTCCGGTAGTCGGCTGCAGTGCGTTCAGGCAACTATAGTTATGAAGCACGATGCAGGAAAGTGAAAATTCAGGCCCTGTTTTTACGCCTGACAATTTGCTTTTGGGCAACAGGGTATAAGAAGATTGTAGACAAGATAAGGAGTGCGCCACCCCAAAATCCAAGTGTCATTTTATTCATGTCGCCAAAAAAAATAAATGACATAATGATGCCGTACACCGGTTCAAGGTTGGTGATGAGCGCTACCCTGAATGCAGAAAGTTCGCGCATTACAGATACGCCGGCAACATAGGCCAGTGACGTGCACACTGTACCAAGCAGTACCAGGTAACCAATATCAGCGGGCTTTAACAACATGGCCCGGGTATAGCCGGAGGTTATAAAAAGGTATATCGAGATCCATACAAAAGCGCCGGATAGTTCATAAAATGCTATGACCGGCGCCTGTAATTTTTGTACCTGGCGCGAGTTAATAATTGAAAAAAGGCTGGCGCAAACAGCGCTCACAAGTCCGGCTATAATACCCTTAGTGTATCTTCCTTCAAATTTAAAAATCAAAACGATGCCCGAAATGATTAAGAGCCCGGCCAAAATCTCCAATTTTGAAATGCTTTTTTTATTGATAATTGGCTCAAAAATGGCGGTGAAAAGTGTGATTGACGAGAGGCAAACCAGGGTTACCGCAACGGTTGAAAGCTTGATGGCGGCAAAGAAAAGGATCCAATGACCGCCCACAATTGCCCCTGTAAACACCAATTTTATCCGGGTTTTTTTGTCGACTTTAAAATCGGTTTTATTGAACTTAAAATACAAAAACAGCGAAACAAAGGCAATAAGTACCCTGTACCACACCAATTGTACGGCCGAAATGGTAATCAGAGCGCCTAAAATTCCGGTAAATCCCCACACAAAAACCGTAAAATGGAGTATTATAAGGTTCTTATTTAGGCTTGAGGGGGCGTTTTGTGCCATTATTTTGGTGCTTTTAAAAGTAGATAATAGCCTAAAATGCCGAAAATGATGTTAGGAATGAATACGGCTACTAAAGGTGTCATACCTCCTTTTACCGAAAATACAAGCGCAAACCGTTCTAATATGATATAAGCGAAGCATAATAAAATGCCGATCCCCAAGGGTAAACCAACACCTCCGCGTACCTTTCTTGATGATATGGAAACACCGATTAAAGTAAGTACAAAGGCTGATAAAGGGTATACAAAACGGTGGTACTTTTCAAAATAAATAGCCTTTAAATACTCCGGACGACGCAGCTTTTCCTTGTCAATATTTTTGTTCAGATCGCTTAATGACATAGCCTGGTATACGTTATCATATACAATAAAATCGCTCGGGTGCATATCCAAAACAGTGTCTTTTGGTGTGTAGCTTTTAATGAATTGCTCCTTCATTCCCCTTACATATTTAACGGTATAATCCTTGATCGACCATATTCTCTTTACAGAATCGTACTGAATTGTATTGGCAATTAGCTTCTCGCGCAAGGTATCGCCGTTAAATTTTTCCATAATAAAATTGTAACCAAGGTGCGTTGTAGGGTCATAATTGGCGAGATAAACAAAGGTGTGCTTATCAATCTGCATGTGTACCTCCACTTTGGTTGGGTCATTATCCATCATCCCATTCGCATTTTCAAAGTCGATTTTTAGGCGGTTAGTAAACGGAATGAGGTATACATTTGCAAAAAATGACACCACAAATATGATGGATGAGGCAATTACATAGGGCCTTAGAAACCGGTTAAAACTTGCCCGGCCGCTCAGGATCGGAACAATTTCTGTTTGGTTTGCCATCTTGGCTGTAAAGAAAATTACCGCCAAAAAATTGATCAGCGGCGATAGCATATTAAGATAAAACGGAATAAAACCCGCGTAATATCTAAACACGATATCGTGCAGACTGGCGTGTTTGTTCAGGAAATTATCCAGCTTTTCTGATACGTCAAATACTACAGATATCACCATGAAAATACCCATCGTGAATATAAAAGTACCCAGGTATTTGCCAATAATAAACCTGTCGATGATCTTTAAATGTCTATAAAAAAAAGCTTTCATCTGCCGGTTGTTTGATTGTTAATTTCCATGTTTTTCCTGGAGATTTTTTTTATTTACTGTGAGCGTTATAAACGCTGACCAAGGCGCTTTACCATGCTATTTTTCCAGTCGTAAAACTCGCCAGCTATGATCTTTTTTCGCGCCTCTTTAACCAGCCAAAGATAAAAATGGAGGTTGTGCAAGGTTGCAATTTGAGCGCCTAACATTTCGCCCGAGTGGATCAAATGACGTAAATAGGCTTTGCTATAATCCCTGTCGGCAAACAGATCACTGTCATCTTCAATGGCCGAAAAGTCGTTTTTCCACTTCTCATTTTTTATATTGATGATTCCGTTTTTAGTGAAAAGCATGCCATTGCGCGCGTTACGGGTTGGCATAACGCAATCAAACATATCAATACCCAGGGCTATGTTTTCCAAAATGTTTACAGGCGTACCTACACCCATTAAGTAACGCGGTTTTTGCTGTGGTAATATATTGCATACAATTTCGGTCATGGCATACATTTCCTCGGCCGGTTCACCTACCGAAAGGCCACCAATGGCATTGCCTTCACGCTCGTATGAAGCTATTACTTCGGCCGACCGTACACGCAGGTCTTTATATACCGAACCCTGTACAATGGGGAAAAGTGTTTGGCTGTAACCATATTTTGGCTCGGTGCTGTCAAACCTGTCGCAGCAGCGTTTCAGCCAGCGGTGGGTCATTTCTATCGATCGTTTTGCATAGTTGTAATCACATGGGTAGGGGGTGCACTCATCAAAGGCCATGATTATATCGGCACCAATTATGCGCTGAATATCCATCACATTTTCGGGAGTAAAGAGGTGTTTTGACCCGTCAATATGCGAGCGGAAAGTAACCCCTTCCTCTTTTATTTTGCGTACCTCGGTTAATGAATACACCTGGTAGCCGCCGCTATCGGTTAAGACAGGGCCATCCCAGCCATTAAATTTATGCAGTCCTCCTGCGCTTTCAAGAGTGTTTAAGCCCGGGCGCAGGTATAGGTGATAGGTGTTGCCCAGTATAATTTGCGCCGAAATATCCTGTTTAAGCTCGTGCTGGTGCACCGCCTTTACAGTGCCCGCAGTACCTACAGGCATAAAAATGGGGGTTTGTATGATACCGTGGTCGGTAGTGATCTCGCCGGCTCGGGCCTTTGAAAGCGGGTCTTGTGCTGTTAAGTTAAATTTCATTTTAGGGTTGCAAAATTAGCAAAAAAAACCCTCATGCCCGCCCTTTCCAAGGCGGCGGCAGGATAAAAGCTATTTATAAACGTGCTGAATATTAAAACCATGTTAATTAAAGTACTTTTATTTTAAGGGGGATTAAATAAGAGTACATTAAACTTCAAATTAACGCTGATATTGAGCCTTAATTTCATTGATTTTTAACAAATTTGCCTCATTATTTTTTTTGTTTGGAAACGTACTTACACGACGCGCTTTTTATTCTTTTTCAGCTTTGTTTTATAGTTCAGCTATATTACCTGGTAAGCAGGCATACCCGCCTTGCAGGCTATAAACCAACCGAAGGGCCGCCTCCCCGGGTCCTGATCCCCGTTTCTGTTATTATCAGTGCCCGCAACGAAGCACGTAATTTAGAGGAAAACCTGCCCTTCATACTGGAGCAAAACTATCCCGATTTTGAGGTAGTTGTTATCAATGATTGCTCTTTTGATGCCTCCGATGAGGTGCTGGAAGCCATGCAAAAAAAATACCCCCACCTGAAAGTTGTTACCATAACCGAGCATGACCGCTTTAAAACCGGTAAAAAGTTTGCCCTTACCTTAGGCATCAAGGCCTCAAAAAATGAGCACCTTTTATTTACGGATGCCGATTGTAAGCCGGCCTCCGAAAATTGGATAAGCCGTATGGCAGCCAATTTTACAAGCGGTGTGCAAATAGTTTTAGGGTACTCTCCTTATTATAAAACAGGTGGCTTTATCAATGCTTTTACCCGCTTTGAAACCATAAAAACAGCAACAAATTACCTGTCGGGCGCGTTAACCGGCGATCCTTATATGGGTATTGGCCGTAACCTGGCTTATACAAAAGCATTATTTTTTAGCGCCAAAGGTTTTGCATCACATATGCATGTGATATCCGGAGATGATGACCTGTTTGTTAATCAGCATGCTACTGAGGATAATACCGTTATTGAATTGAACCCTGAGTCGTTTATTTTTACAGAGGCTAAAACAACTTTTAAATCGTGGTTTAAACAAAAAAAACGACATATGGGAGTGGGTAAACTGTATAAAAACCAGCACAGGCGTATGCTTAGTTTTGATGCAGTTAGTGGGTTTATATTCTATATTTTATTAATATTATTCCTTATTTTGAGATATGAGCCGTTACTGGCATTAGGTTTGTGCATTTTTAGGTTGATATTACAAATGGCCATTTATAATCGTATATTTAAAAAGCTTAATGGTAAAGACCTTTGGTGGTATCTCCCCTTTTTTGACCTATTATATTATACGTATTTAAATGTTTTTGGATTGATCGGTACCTTTTTAAAAACTACTCAATGGAAATAAACGCCAACTTTACCGAGAACGCAAAGAATGATTTTCACCTGGTAGTGAAGGCCAGGCAAGGAGATCAAAAAGCCTATGCCGATTTGATGCACCGTTATAAAGATTCAATTTACTTCATGGTGCTAAAGATGGTAAACAACAAAGAAGATGCGATGGACCTAACGGTTGAAACGTTTGCCAAGGCATTTGAAAAGCTTGAAAAATACCAGCCTGATTTTGCTTTTAGCACCTGGCTTTTCAGGGTAGCAACTAATAATTGCATTGATTTTATCCGGAAGAAGAAGCTGAGTACCATGTCAATTCATGGTATGATGGACGATGAAGGGGATGAAAAACCGCTGCAAATTAAAGCAGATATCCTCAATCCTGAAGAAACATCTATCAAAAAACAACAAACGCAGGAGCTGAAATCATTAATTGAAAGCCTCCCCACGCGTTACAGGAACCTGATCACTTTACGCTATTTTGATGAGCTTTCGTACGAAGAAATAGCCCAGCAGCTCGATCTCCCGTTAGGGACGGTAAAGGCTCAATTGTTTAGGGCGAGGTACCTGCTTGGCAATATTATTAACCGTTTTAACAGGGATGACATCTGAAATAATTCTACAATATTTTCCTGATTTAAGTGCCGGACAGCGTGAGCAATTTGAAAAATTGCCCGCCTTATATGAACACTGGAACAGCCAGATCAACGTAATTTCCCGCAAAGATATTGATCTTTTATTTGAACGTCACGTGCTCCACTCGCTTGGGATTGCCAAAGTTATGGCTTTTTTACCAGGCGAAAGTGTGCTTGATGTGGGTACCGGTGGCGGCTTCCCGGGTATTCCGCTGGCTATTTTATTCCCCCAAACACAGTTTCATTTGGTTGATTCGATAGGCAAAAAAATCAAAGTTGTTACCGAGGTAGCCGCTGCCTTGGGCCTAAAAAATGTAAAAGCATCACACCTGCGGGCCGAACAAATTACGGATAGATTTGACTTTGTAGTATCACGCGCTGTTACCCAGTTAAAGGATTTTTATCCCTGGGTAAGGGGTAAATTCAATAAGCAATCGAACAACAAATTACTCAATGGCATCCTGTATTTAAAGGGCGGCGATTTGGAGCAGGAGATCAAAGAATCGGGTTTAAAAGTTGCCCAATATCATCTGAAAGATTACTTTAAAGAAGAGTTTTTCGAAACAAAACAAGTGATATATGTGAAGGAGTAATCCATTTTTACTTCACCTTTTCTGGTTATAATATGTACATAAAGACGCAAATGCGTTAAAGTAAATCACTTTACGCCTTCGCGCCTTACGAGAAATCATTTATAAAATGCAGTTTAACTTCTATATCAAATGATCATGATGCTGGTTGTCGGTACGTGATGCTGCCCAGAAAACAAATCCCAGGAAAAACATGACACCGCCCGCAAAAACAGGCAGTTTAAAAGTCCATCCGCCGTTTACTCCTAAGGTGATAATTGAACTGCCGGAACTATCCACAGCGTTGATAGTATGGTGATAAAAGAAGTTGCCGGCAATGAGCACCACAATGCCTACAATTGCTAAAATGATACCGAACTTTTTCATATTATAAAGTTTAAAAATGAACAAAATCAGGTTAACGGTAAGGTTCAGGAAGTGTAATTGGTATAAATTAAACAAAGCGTATTTGGATAGGTTTGCCTTGTTTGGTTAAAATTTTATTGGATATATTACTAAGTTACAAACTTTTGGATATACTAAAAAATATTTAACTATTTGAAAAAAAGTATATTTTAAAAACGAGGAGTTTACTTTACGCAGAAAATTGCCGGGACGGTTTTAGGCCGATCGGCAATGAATTTAGTTGAAAAAGATAGAAGAATAGTTTATTCTACATATCCAACCACAACAACCTGGCTTTTTTCTTTATCAATATTGTTAGCTATATATTTATCGTGCGAATCTATCAGCTTAAGAGCTACGGTAAGGGTATAATCGCCCTGGTTTAAGCCGTCGAGCTTTTCATCAAAATCACTCACTACCTTTGCTACCTCTTTATCTATTTGCGGGTCAACAGTTTTGAGTACTTTAACCCCGTTTATTTTTCCGTTGTTTAGCTTAAAACCCACAGTTACCTGGCCTGTAATACGATTATTGCGTGCTGCAGCTGGGTACCTTACATGTTTGGCTATGTATTTGTAAAGCGGGTTCATTGGATCGGCAGGGGGCGGTGGAGGAGGTAATTGCACTGAAGCCGAAGGCTGCACCGGGGCTACAGGGTTACCTACAGGTACAGCCTCCTGAACTTTTACCACTTTTGGTGCCTTTTTTATTTTTTCCGGATTAGCCGGTGGGGGCGGTGGAGGGAGCTTTACGTTAGTAACTTTTGGTTTTTTGCCATTAGCAGGTGGAGCAGGTGGCGGTGGCGGAAGTTTTGGGTAAATTAACATTTTAGGAAATGTATAGCCGTATTTAGTTTTCAGTGTAGCCAGTTCTTCCGGGGTAACTTTGCTTTTATAATATTCTTTTTGCTCCCCGTTCTTTTCGGTAATGATCACCCTGAAATCGGTTTTTTTGTTAACAAGATACCCGGTTTCCTCGTACTTATAACCTTTGGCGGTAACATCTGCTTTTTTTATTCGGACTGGATCTACTTTTACAGTGTCAGCGGGGGCTGTATGCGTACTGGCCAGTTTTTTATTAGCAACTTCCTGTTGAGGCATCAGATCGATAAAGCCGTAAGTTTTACTGAATACCAGGGTTGATGCGCAAAGCAGGCCGGCGCATATGGGTACGGCCATGAGGTATTTTAGCCTGGCTAATTTCCCCGAACGTTTTTGATTTAACATAATTATCCTCTTTTTTAATAAGTTATAATTGAAAAATGAATGCGCCAGGGGCGAACCGTTAAGTCCGTAAGCATTGCTTACCAAAAATGATGAATAGGTAAGGGCATCACTTTCATGCGCAGCCGTTTGCTCATCGGCTATATATTCATGTAAGGTTTTCAGGCTTATCTGCAGTAAATAAATGAAAGGATTAAACCAGTTAATGATTTTGATCAGCTCCAGGAAAACAATATCAGCCGAATGTTTTTGCCGGATGTGCACCAGTTCATGCCTGATAATGATATTATTGGCCTCTGTTTTTGTGCCGACGAAAAGGTAGTTAAAAAAGGAAAAGGCAGTGTTTGATCCCTCTATGTTAATTAGCTTATACTTATCATCAACCAGGGTTTTAGTAGCCTTTGTCAATTTGGCCAATTGATAAAGCCTGACAAAGAGCACCATGGTAAGTGCTATCATACCGAGGATATAGGCATAAATCAAAACATCGTTAAAGGTTAACGCCGGATGCACTGCAAGCTTTTGCGCTGTTGTTTGGTAGCCCGTTTGCGGAATGATAACAATTGTTTTTGTTGTAGCTTCAACCGGTTTTAACCAGCCAATTTGCATTACGGGCAAAACAAATGAAACCACGCAGCTTAGCAATAGGTATACACGGTTTAAGGTGTAGTGTGTCTCTTTATTTAAAAACAGGCAGTATCCGGCATAAAATACACACAGGTACAAATTTGCCTCGAGGAGGTAATGCAGCCAGTTCATTGTTTTTCGTTTTTTAGTTTGTCAATTAATGAAGTCAATTCGTCCAGCTCTTTTACGCTGATCTTCTTTTCATCTACAATAAAAGATACCAGGCTTTGATACGAATTGCTGAAATAGTTTTTCATCATCTTATCAAAGGTGAATTTTTTATACTCGGCATCGCTGATAAGGGGGAAGTAAACATGCGAATTGCCGTACGCTTTATGGTCGATAAAACCCTTGCCTTCCAGTACCCTTACTACGGTTGATACCGTGTTGTAAGCGGGCTTGGGCTCCGGCATTTCCTCAATAATATCTTTAACAATGGCTTCCTTCAGCTGCCAAAGTATTTGCATTACCTGCTCTTCGGCTTTGGTTAGTTCTTTGATATGCATGGTAAACTATTTTTATAGTTAGATAAAGGTAGAACTATTTTTATAGTTTGCAAACTATTTTTGTAGTTTTTTATTCGGTCTGCAGATGATAGGCCCAATGTGCAGATAGATAAAGGGGGGTGTGTTCGGTTACTTTGAATGTGGTGCTTAGTTCGATGATATAGTGTGCATAAAACGTTAGGTTCTGCTTGAAAATCGCCCGAATATTTATAATTTGCAAGGCTATAATCTGCAGGTCTAAACCCAATGTCATTACTCCATAAAGTAGCTTTATCTTTTGTTAAAAACCTCGGGCCCGTAGCGGCTAAGTCCCTGATCGCATATCTCGGCAGCGTGGAAGAAGTGTTTAACGCATCGCCCGAAAAAATGACCAGGATCCCGGGGATAGGTGAAAAGCGCGCTGTAAAATGGGACTTTGACGATGCTTTGAAGCAGGCCGAAAAGGAGCTGAAGTTTGTAGGCGATCACAATATCGATGTTATTTTTTACACAGATGCCCGTTATCCCAAACGCTTAAAAAACTGTCACGATTCGCCGGTGTTGCTTTATGCAAAAGGGAAAATGGATCTGAACCCGCCCCACATTGTTAGTATAGTGGGCACCCGGAATGCTACCGATTACGGCAGGCAATTATGCCGCCAGCTGGTTGAGGAATTACAGCAATATAATGTATTAATAGTAAGTGGTTTGGCACATGGTATTGATGTAGCAGCACATAAAGAATGCGTAAAGCTAAACTTGCCAACCATTGGTGTACTTGGCCACGGGCTCGACAGGCTCTATCCTGCTCAAAACCGCGCCACTGCCGATAAAATGCTCGAAAACGGCGGCTTATTATCCGAATATCCTTCGGGCACCAATCCCGACAGGGAAAATTTTCCGCAGCGAAACCGTATAGTTGCCGGTATTGCCGATGCAATAGTGGTGATTGAAGCCAGTATAAAAGGAGGTGCGCTCATCACGGCCGAAATTGCCAATTCCTATAACCGGGATGTTTTTGCTTTTCCAGGCAGATTGGGTGATGAATTTTCTGAAGGATGTAACTTCCTGATCCGCAATAATAAAGCAAGTTTGCTAACCTGTACTGCCGATCTGGCTTTTAGTCTTGGCTGGGAAAAGAACGATGCCAATAAACCTGTTGAACAATTTATGCTGCCTTTTGATCTGTCGGCAGATGAACGGCTGATCATGGAGATCCTGCAGCAAAATAAAACGCCGCTTGCCATAGATGACCTTACTTTAAGGGCTAATATGCCTATGAGCCAACTGGCCATGAACCTGCTTAATATGGAAATGCAGGGATATATCAGCTCACTGCCGGGGAAAATGTATCGGGTAAATTGAAGCTTGTAATAAGTCGGAAAGTCCGAATGTTGGGAAGTCCGAAAGATTGAAGGTTGTAAGAAGTCTGAAAATCCGAATGTCGGGAAGTCCGAAAGACAGAAGCCCAAATGCCTGGGAAGTCAGGAAGATTGAAGGTGAAAATTCAAAAAGTTGAAAATTAAAGCCGTCGTCAACTTATGGTCTGATAATCCTTACTTCCGGACTTGCCGACTTCGCTGACTTTCTGACTTCCTCCAACTACCCCTTCGGTGAATCAAAATGCGTCAGCTTCCCATCCTCTTCGCTGATGGATTGCCATGTATCGTTTTCAAAAGTAATGATGGCTACGGCGCAGGTAGGCATTTCTTTTAACTGGCTGGTGAGGTAATATAGTATTTGGCTAATGCCCGGGTTATGACCAACTACGCCTATATAATCATATTTATCGGGCAGGCCATTAACTACTTTAACCCACGTGTTTTCGCTGGCTTCGTAAATTCTTTTGTCTTCCCCCGGAGCCTGTAATTTAAACTGATTGGCAAAAATTTCGGCCGTAGTTTTGGTACGAAGCGCCGGACTGGTTATTATAATTTGAGGTATTTGTAATTGTCCTTTTAAAAGGGTGGCCATTAAAACCGCATCCTGCAAGCCCGATTGTTTTAAAGGCCGGTCAAAATCAACATAACCGCTTTCATGGGTAGCTTTTGCGTGACGTATTAATAATAACTTTTTCATGATTTTAAACGGGTTAGCGATCGGTTTATAGTGTTATGGTTTTGTGAATATAACGTGAAACATTTCTAATAAGTTTCCAATAATACTAAATAAATAAGGAGAAGCAACAGCTTGTCCTTATAATAAAAGACGGACAAAAGTCCTCTTCATTTTTTACCGGGGCAATTAAATGTTTATGGTCGAAATTATCGATTGGAGAAATTTACGATACCTGCTTCCGGCATATCATTCATACATTTAAAATGCCCAAGCGGACATTTTTCAAGCCCGAATTTTGAACAGGGACGACAAGTGAGATCAATACCTGCAACCAGCACTTCTTTTACTTTATAAGGCCAAACCCCCAGCAGATCGGGTGTGGTGCCACCCCAAACCGAGGCTATAGGCACATTAAACGCTTCGGCAATATGGGTGAGGCCGGTATCAAAACCAATGAGGCTTTGCGCCTTTGACACCAGGAAAACCGACTCATCAAGCGATGTTACTCCGCAGGCATTGTAAACTGAAGCACCAACTGCCGCAGCTATTTCATCGCCATTTGCTTTTACATCGTTACCGCCCAATAACAAAACAGGTAAATTAAGCTGCCTGCAAATGCTGATGATCTTGTAATTGGGCATTCGTTTGGTAAAATGGGTGGCACCTATCACAAATGCAATGTAGCCATGTTGATGGCTAACTGGAAGCAATTTGGTTAAATCATGTTCGGCTTTGATATAATAGTCAATAGGCTTGTCGTCATTAACCACACCTAAAAATTTAACGGCTTTTAAATACCTGTCAACCAGGTGTTCTTTACTTACCAGGTTGCGTTTCAACTTTAAACTCAGCCATTTCAAAATCGGCTGCTTTTTATAGGTTGATGCTTTAATGCCTGTACAAAGCTTGATGATGCCTGTGCGGAGATTGTTATGCAGATCGATGATCTGATCATACTTTTCGTCCTTGATGTCGTTAATTGTGTCTGTTAAGGAGGGTTTTAGTAACAGCAACTTATCAACATAAGGGTTGTTATCGTAAATATATTTAAAGGCCGGTTTGGTTAAAAAGTGAACCTCGGCATTGGGGACCTGCTTTTTGAGGCAGCGAACAACAGGTGTGGTATAAATTATATCACCCATCGAACTAAAGCGGATCACTAATATCTTCATGCCATTATCGGTGCTCAGGAAATCTGGTTCCTGATTTTTTCAATTATTGAGGTGGATGAGTACCCTTCAACAAAATTAATGGTTTTAACCTCGCCTCCGTTTGCTATCACTTCTTTAGCGCCCACAATGTTTTCAACTGCGTAATCGGCACCTTTTACCAGGATATCGGGCAGAAGGGCGCTG
The DNA here is from genome assembly GCF_034263275.1 of Mucilaginibacter sp. cycad4. NCBI lineage: Bacteria > Pseudomonadati > Bacteroidota > Sphingobacteriia > Sphingobacteriales > Sphingobacteriaceae > Mucilaginibacter > Mucilaginibacter sp. cycad4. The sequence continues at coordinate 1,045,935 of NZ_CP139559.1, forward strand.
ATCAGATTAAGTGGGGTATCTTCTTCAAAAACAACAATGGCGTCTACAAAAAACAACGCCGCCAACAGGGCTGCGCGACTGTTTTGATCATTCACCGGGCGCGTTGGGCCTTTGATACGTCTTACCGAGCTATCGGCATTAAGGCCAATCACCAGCTTATCACCAAGCTCGGCCGCTTTGGCCAGGTAGGTGAGATGGCCTATGTGCAGCAGGTCAAAAACGCCATTGGTGAACACCACCTTTTTATCTTCGGCCTGCCAGCTTTTGATCTGTATTTGCAGTGATTGCAGGTCGGTTATTTTATCAAGAAGGGTTTTTTCGAAGCCGGTTCTCATTTATTTTTTCTGTATAGACGCATCACATGCGTCTCTGTATTTTATTTAGAAAGACGCATGTGATGCGTCTATACGGTATTATTTAATCAAACAGCCCATCAACGGCGGTACACAGGATATGCCCGATAAGAATATGCATTTCCTGGATGCGCGCGGTAATGTTTGATGGCACGATGATGTTCAGCTCGCAAAGTCCGTTCATTTTACCGCCATCCCTGCCCGAAAGTCCTAAAGTTTTAACCTCCAATTTTTTAGCCGACTCAAAGGCAGCCAATATCCCCGGACTGTTTCCACTGGTTGAAATACCGATAAACAAGTCGCCCGGCCTGGCAAATGCCTCCAGCTGGCGCGAAAACACATGCTCATAGCCATAATCGTTAGCGATAGAAGTAAGCGCAGAAGTATCAACTGTTAAAGCGATGCCCGGCAAAGGCTTACGATCTTTTACATAACGACCTGTAAGCTCCGCAGCAATGTGCTGCGCATCAGCAGCGCTGCCGCCATTACCAGCCAGTAGCACTTTATTACCGTTCTTTATGGTTGATGTGATCATATCACAGGCTATCTCAATATCACCACCAAGCGTATCAATTACCTTTTGCAGCGTATCCTGGTGATCTTTTAGTTCGTTTAATATCTTTTCGTTCATTCGTTCACTGGTTCATTTGTTCATTGGTCAGGATGATGGATAAGGAGGCTTCTAACCTTTTGCCTTTTACCTTTCGCCTTTAACCTACAGATCTACCTTTCGCCTTTTAATATGTCTTCAATTATTTCATCTACGGTAGTTGTTGCGCTGCCCACGCGGCGAATCACTATAGCAGCGGCATGATTAGCCAGTTCGCATGCATCCTCAATATTCAAGCCCCCTGCCATAAAGTATGCCATAGTAGCCAGCACAGTATCGCCGGCACCTGTTACATCAAATACTTCGGTTGCCTTTACCGGTAAACTTTGATAACCCTCTTCGCTTAGTATTACCATGCCCTCTTCGGATAAGGTAACTACTATATATCGGGTCCCGGTTTGTTCAAAAATTACCTTACCGGCCTGTTGCAGGCTTTCTATCGAGTTGATCTTCTCCGTTTTAGCAGCTTCAGACAATTCTTTGCGGTTGGGTTTGATAATAAAAGCGCCTTTGTATTTTTCGTAATTGAGCCCTTTTGGGTCGATAATTACTTTTTTACCTTTAGCATTTGCCGCCCTGATAATGCCTTGGGTTAAGAACGGCGAAAACAGGCCTTTGTTATAGTCAGATAAAAGTACCATATCGGCACCATCAATGTAGCTGCTCAGCTTGCCGATGAGGTCGTTGGCAATAGTATCTGATACTTCGTCGGTAATTTCGCGGTCAACACGTACCAGTTGATGGCTGCCTACAACAACGCGGGTTTTTACTGTGGTAGGGCGGTTGTTATCTTTAATGATGGTATCCGTTTCAACACCTTCGTCGGTCAGGATTTTGATCAGTTCACCCGCAGCCTGGTCATTTCCAATTATGCCTGCAACAATAACTTTTGCACCTAATGATACCAGGTTTTGAACCACATTACCGGCACCACCTAATGTAGTGGTTTCGTTTTTAACGTTTACAATAGGTACAGGGGCCTCGGGCGAAAGGCGGGTAGCATTGCCCCATATATAATGATCAACCATCAGGTCGCCAATAACCAGTATAGCCGGTTTGTGTGCCGCTGCATGTATGGATTGTACTTTATCTTTTAGGTTCATCTAATTTTGTCATTATTTCATTGCGTCATTAGGTCATTATTTGATCGCAGCTTTTTTTCTAATTTCCGATCTCCAACCTCTGATCTCTAATCACTAACCTCTTTTCTTCGCAAACGCCTTCGTGATTTCTGCCAGCGACATGGCATTCATACACATTTCTTTATATAAGCCGCCTTTACGGGCCGCAAGGATGCCGTAATGCATATCTGTAAAGCCCTCAATGCGGTGGGCATCGGGGTTTATGGACAGCATCACGCCTTTATCCAAAGCATATTGGTGCCAGCGCCAGTCGAGGTCGAGCCGCAATGGGTTGGCGTTGATCTCGATAGCTACGTTGTTGGCTGCGCAGGCATCTATCACTTTTTTATAGTTGATAGGGTAACCACTGCGGCTCAGCAAAAGCCTGCCGGTAGGGTGTCCTAATATAGTTGTATAAGGGTTTTCAATGGCGGTAATGAGCCTTGAAGTAGCTTTTTCTTCATCCATTTTAAGGATAGAGTGCACCGAAGCCACAATGAAATCAAACTTTTGCAGGATCTCTTCCGGGTAATCAAGCGAGCCATCATACAAAATATCCGATTCGATACCTTTAAAAATGTGGAAACCGTCGAGCTTTTTGTTCAGGGCATCTATCTCTTCGTGCTGCTGTAATACCCGTTCAATACTTAGGCCTTTAGCATAAAAAGCGCTCTTGCTATGGTCGCACATGCCCAGGTATTCCAGTTTCAGGATATCCCGGCAGTATAGGGCCATTTCTTCAATACTGTTTACGCCGTCGCTCCATGTGCTGTGGTTGTGGAGTGTGCCTTTAAGATCGTGCCAGTTGATTAATGTTGGCAGCTCGTTCTTTTCGGCTTTTTCAATAAACAGGGTACCCTCGCGCAGTTCGGGTTGCATCCAGCTTAAACCTGCTTTGGTGTAGATCAATTCTTCAGTTTCGGGCTGTTCGACAGGTACACTGATTCTGTCGAAAACGGTCTGTACATGGTCGTCAGTACCGGTATTAATGAATAGCTCCCTGTAATAATCAGCCTTATCAACACAAACAATATCAACCAGCAAACCATTTTGCAGTTCGCCCTGGATATGATTTTTATTTTTGCTTACGTTACAAAGTATGGTGGAATTTACCAGCGCATCGTAGGCCACATCGTGGTTAAGACTGCCTACCACAATCACAATTTCAGTAATGATTTCATTCAAACGCCTGAATTCGCCGGCAAAATGTTTCAGCGCATCAGGGAAAATGGCTTTTACCTCGTCCATCAGTTCGTTGGCTTCCTTTTCAACTTGGGCAAAAAGAAATTTGCCGTTGCTCGCCATCCTGAACTCAATAGCCTTGCGAATTTCCTCCTGTGTTTTCAGTCCGAAACCTTTAGCCTCGATCAGGCGGTTTTCATTGCAGGCATAAAAAAGCTCACCAGTGTTTTCAATGCCAAGTTCTTTCCAGATGACAGCTACCTTTTTTGGGCCGATGCCTTTAATGCCCATCATTTCAACCACACCGGCAGGGGTTTGATCAAGCAGGTCCTGCAGTTCGGTCATGGTACCGGTTTCAAGCAGTTCGGCCACTTTGCCGGCTATGCTTTTACCTATGCCATCAATCTTTTCCAGTTCATCCAGTTTTTTACCGGCGACGGGGAAAGGGAGTTTGTCAACCTTAAAAGCTGCATTGGCTACCGATTTGATCTTGAACGGATTAGCCTCATGGAGTTCCATGAGTTGCGAGAGTAAACGAAGCGTACGGGCTATGGGTTTATTTTCCATAATTACAATGAGGCGGTAAAAATACAAAAAGCCATTGTAATGACAGCTTATGCGGCGGGTTTGTTTTTGTAAAGAGATGTTAAGGCAAGATAACGCTGTATTAAAGTTTAAGGATGCTTAGTGGTTTTACATTTCTGCGAGATTTTAAATTATCTGATAAGTAATCTTTTGATTCTTTAACTTTAATAAAAAGAAGATCATGCCCAATTACACCGATATCCTTTACGCTGCCGAAACTCATTCTGTTGATGAGATCAAAGCGTATTTTGCCAATGGTGGCAGCCCAAATGAAGTCCATGATGGCATGCCGGTTTTTACCATGATGGTTGAAATGTACGCGCGTGGTCCCCGGTTTAAGGATTGTGTACAGGCGTTTATTGATGCCGGGCTTGAGTACGAAGATAAAGCACTGCTGGCTGTTTTGGCCCATGATGAGGAGAAATTGAAGGAAGCAATAGCGGCAGATGCTTCAGTTACTGATAAAACTTATTCCTTGTATAATAACACTTATACCCCGCTTACCGGTGGTACTTTAATGCATTTTTGTGCCGAGTATAACAGCCTTGCCTGTGCCAAATTACTTTTGGAACATGGCGCCGACGTGAATGCCAGGGGCGCTTATGACGAACATGGTTTCGGCGGGCATACGCCTATTTTTCATACGGTGAATCAGAATGGGAACAGTTCTGTTGATATGCTTCACTTTCTACTGCAAAACGGTGTTGATCTTTATATTACTGTTAATGGATTGATTTGGGGCAGGGGATACGAATGGGAAACGTTTATCCCTGCGGTAAACCCTATAAGTTATGCCATGATGGGTTCATTGCCGCAATTTCACCGTAAGGAGCAAACGATTATGGAGGTGGTGAGCCTGCTTATAAAACATGCTTACGGAATTGACTATGTTCCGAAAAATGTGCCGAACGCTTATTTGAAGAGAGGGTAAGGCTATTATAATTGCAGAAGGCACAAGTAATCTCTGCACAGGCAGCCGCACAATACTTGCGCCAGTGAACGCGTCTCTCAGCAAACAGACTTACGAAGTTTTGAAAACTTCGTAAGCCTTACCGGATAAATAAAAAAGCCACCCAAACCGGGCAGCTTTTCACAATCAAAATTAATGTATTAATGAAATTTTATTTGATCACCAGGTCATAAGGCAGGCGGGCCTGCGGGGTGCGCATCATTTGGGTGATGCCTTTTATTTGCTGGTAAACACGGTAGTTTTCGCCAAGCTCGTTTTTAACCATCCGGGTTTGTACTTCGGCACTTAAACCGCCTTCTACTTTATTGAAAAAGCTTTTTTGCTCAGGATAGTTCACGATGTTATAGGTTTTGATCTTAGCCTTTTTAGCTGCTGAAGCAATGGCATCGTTTATATTTCCTAAACGGTCAACAAGGCCAATTTTTAGTGCTTGTTCACCAGTCCATACGCGCCCTTGCCCAATGCTGTTAATATAAGCCTGTGTTTTACCGCGACCTTCGGCTACGGCTTTGGTAAATTCATCATATCCACGGTTTACGCTGTTTTGTAATATCAGGCGTTCTTCCGGGCTCAGCGGGCGACTGATATCGCCCAAATCGGCATATTTACCGGTTTTTACGCCATCAAAAGTTACACCCAGTTTATCGTTAAACAATTTTTGCATGTTAGGCAGTACGGCAAAAATACCGATAGAGCCTGTGATGGTATTGGGTTGCGCAATGATAGAATCGGCAGCACAGGATATATAATAGCCGCCAGATGCGGCGTAATCGCCCATGGAAACAATGATCGGTTTCTTTTCGTGGATGAGTTTTACTTCGCGCCAGATCACATCTGATGCCAGCGAACTGCCGCCCGGCGAATTTACACGCAATACCACGGCTTTAACTTTACCATCCAAACGGGCTTTGCGTAATGCTTTCGAGATAGTTTCTGAACCAATATTGTTGTCGTCGCCATCGCCGCCTGTAATATCACCGGACGCGTAAACAATGGCAATGCGGTTTTTTGATGATGAATCATCGTCCTTATCGTCCGAATCATCACTTTTGCTTTTGGCGTAATCCCTTAGGTCAACACTTTTCAAGTCGTCTTTTAAATCGGTACCGGTCCGCCTTTTCAAATCGTTCAGGAGCTCGTCTTTATATTTTAGGCCGTCAACCAGTTTAAATTTATAGGCGTCTTCTGGAAATTGAATGCGCATGTTATCGGCATAAGCGAATAATGAATCCTTGTTAAGGCCGCGGCTTTTGCTGATGCCGGTTAAAAAGTGATTGTAGAGTGAACCAAGATAGGAGGTTACCTGTAGTTTATTGGCATCGCTCATTTTAGTGAGGAACAACGGTTCAACAGCACTTTTAAAGGTCCCAACTTTAATGATCTGTGCTTCAATGCCCAATTTATCCAACGCACCTTTCAGGAAAGTGGTTTGAGAGCTAAAGCCATGGAATTCAAAAATACCTTTGGGGTTAATATAAACTTTATCGGCAACCGATGCCAGGTAATAAAAGCCCTGGGTATATACTTCGGCGTAGGCTACAACAAATTTACCTGATTTTTTAAAGTCGATAAGTGCGTTGCGGATCTCTTCGGTAGTGGCCTGGCCGGCAGTCATATAACTTTCATCAAGGTATATGCCTTTAATATTATCATCGGTTTTGGCTTTTTTAATATCGGCCAGGATGTCATTTAAGCCGATTGATTTATCTTCATTTAATCCTAAAAAATCCAGACCGGCAAGGGGATTGTTAGGTGTACGCTCAGTTATCTGATTTTTAAGCGACATGTATAAAATAGAGTTTGGGCTAACATCTACAGTTTTATCACTGCCGGCCGATGCAATAAGGCCGATAACAAGAACCGCTCCTACAACACCTATAATTACACCCGAAATAATTACCCCTAAAATAGTGGCCAGAACGAATTTGAAGAATTGTTTCATTAATGTTATAAATCTTTTTAACTATGCAAACTTAGTAATAAGGCGCCGTATAATGCTAAGAGCGGTTTCCATTATATTTGTTACAACATGATTGATGTTTTTTTATTACTTGGGAGCAACCTCGGTACCCGCGAATTGTTTCTGCAGCAGGCTATTGAGTCTATTTCGGCTCAAATTGCTCCGGTTAAATTGATATCGTCGGTTTATGAAACCCAGTCGTGGGGTAAAACTGATGAACCCGACTATTTAAACCAGGTGCTGATGCTCCAAACTGATCTTTCGGCGCAGGATGTGTTGGAAAAAATATTGGGTATCGAACTGCAGATGGGACGTAAGCGGGAGGTTAAATGGGGATCGCGTATTATTGATATTGATATTTTGTTTTATGGCGATGAAGTGATCCATGATTTTAACCTGGTAGTGCCCCATCCCGAATTGTATAAACGCAGTTTTACGCTGATCCCCCTGGCCGAGATAGCGCCTGATCTTATTCATCCGGTGTTCAAAAAAAATATTTTGCAGTTAAAGGACGAACTAAAGGATAACTTAATCGTAAAAAAGCATATTTTTGAATAAACACAAAGCTTTTATAATGGCAGATATTTCACCAGAACAGGATCTTGATCTTTCTTTTTTATACGAGATTGCCGACGGTAGCGACGATTTTATTGTTGACTCGATAGGGATGTTCCTTGAGCAATCGCCCGATTTACTTAATACGATCAGCAGCGCGTTAAATAACCGGGATTGGGCATTAGCAGCCCAGGCAGCTCATAAATTAAAGCCTAACCTTGGTTTTTTTGGTATGCCCATAAGCCAGGCTACCATACAGGAAGTTGAACTGGCCTGCAAGGCAGGTGGTGAAAATCCAGCCGAAATATTTGAGAAATTTAACCAGGTAAACAGCATGGTATCAGCAAACCTGATCACCCTAAAGCAAATTAAAGCCGAGAAGGAAGCTAATTTATAATGTGAAAGGTGAAAGGTGAAAGGTGAAAGGTGAAAGGTGAAAGGTGAAAGGTGAAAGGTGAAAGGTGAAAGGTGAAAGGTGAAAGGTGAAAGGTGAAAGGTGAAAGGTGAAAGGTTTCGCCGCTCGCACATAAAAAATAAAGGCAAGAGGTTTCCCTTTTGCCTTTTGTATTTTATAAAGTTTTAGTTATTGATGCAGATAAAAACCTTTGGCCTTTAACCTAAAAACGCCTTTTACCTTAAACAGCTTCTATTTTAAAAGTATAGCTTTCCATAATCAGGTTAGCCAGCAGGTTTTTGCAGGCCTGGTCAACTTTGGCGCTGGCGGCTTCAGCATTTTCAGCTTCTATTTCAAGCGTAATGTGTTTGCCAATGCGCACGTTGTGAATTTCGGCTAAGCCAAGGTTTTTCATGCTACCGGTTACTGCTTTTCCTTGTGGGTCAAGTATTTCTTTTTTTGGCATTACGTCGATTTCAGCCTGGAACTTTGTCATTTGTGAGTTTTGTTTGAATTAGAGATAAGGTGATATAAATAAATATAACCACCGGAACGGCCACAAATTTAAAAAATAGTATGAGTATTGCCGAAAACAAGAGCAGTAAATAACGGAAAATGTTTTTGTTAAAATCGCGGTTCTTGAATTTAAGCGACATTAACGGTATTTCGGATACCAGCAGTGTACACATTATTAAAACCAAAACGGTAAGAAAGTATGGATTTAAAATGTAATGCGCCAAAGCATCGTACTGTTGTACTATTAAAGGCAGTGATGCTATGAGGATGGCATTTGCCGGTGTAGGTAAGCCAATAAAGCTATCTGATTGCCGTGTGTCATTATTGAACTTGGCAAGCCTTAATGCCGAAAATACCGGTAAAAGAAATGCAACGAAATTTAACAGATGACTTACGCTATCTATTTGTGGCGCTTTTAAAAACAGCTCGTACATGATAACCGAAGGCAATACGCCAAAGCTTACCATATCGGCCAGTGAGTCGAGATCTTTACCTATAAATGAGTAAGAATTTAAAACCCTTGATGCAAGGCCGTCAAAAAAATCAAATATTGAGGAAAGAAAAATGGCGTAAGCAGCCACTATGAGGTTACCCTGGAAAGCGAAAACTATGCCTATGCAACCGCTAAAAAGGTTGGCGCAGGTAATAGCATTTGGAAGGTGTTTTTTGACGCGTCTCTTCATTTCGCCATCGAAGTTATCAGGAATTTATTAAGTAATAATGAAGTTACAAATAATATTCTACTTACTTATAACTTCATTATCGCTAAAATATTACGAATTCATCGAAATCAGAAATTCTTCGTTAGTTTTTGTGCCCCTTATTTGAGCCTGTAAAAACTCCATTGATTCCTGCGAATTCATATCAGCAAGGTGGTTGCGAAGGATCCAGATACGCTGAAGTGTTTCACGGTCAAGCAGCAAGTCGTCACGACGGGTACTTGAAGCGGTGATATCGATAGCCGGGAAGATGCGTTTGTTTGATAATTTACGATCCAGTTGCAGCTCCATGTTACCGGTACCTTTAAATTCTTCAAAGATAACCTCGTCCATTTTTGAACCGGTTTCGGTAAGTGCAGTAGCAATGATGGTTAATGAGCCGCCATCTTCAATGTTACGGGCGGCACCAAAGAAGCGTTTAGGCTTGTGCAGGGCGTTTGCATCAACACCACCTGATAATATTTTACCTGATGCTGGGGCAACAGTGTTATAAGCACGGGCTAAACGGGTGATAGAATCAAGCAGGATCACTACGTCATGACCGCACTCTACCATGCGTTTTGCTTTTTCAAGCACAATGTTGGCAATTTTTACGTGGCGCTCAGCAGGCTCATCAAAAGTGGATGAAACAACTTCGGCGCGTACGCTGCGGGCCATATCGGTAACCTCTTCCGGGCGTTCGTCTATCAGTAATATAATAAGATATACTTCAGGATGGTTTTTGGCTATTGCATTGGCCACATCCTTTAATAACATAGTTTTACCAGTTTTTGGCTGTGCCACGATCAAACCACGCTGCCCCTTACCAATTGGCGAAAACAGGTCCATAATGCGGGTTGAATAGTTGTTCGGATCGGTGAACAGGCTCAGCTTTTCAGAAGGGAAAAGCGGTGTTAAGTGATCAAAAGGAACGCGGTCACGCACTTCGGCAGGGATGCGGCCGTTAATAGCCTCAACACGTACCAGCGGGAAGTATTTTTCGCCTTCTTTGGGAGGGCGGATGCTGCCCCTTACAGTATCCCCGGTTTTAAGGCCAAATAATTTTATCTGCGATTGTGATACGTAAATATCGTCGGGAGAAGTAAGGTAGTTATAATCAGATGAGCGAAGGAAACCGTAACCATCAGGCATGATTTCCAAAACACCTTCATTTACAATTACATTATCAAAGTCGAGATTGATTGGCGGTTCCTGTGCTTTTTGCTGATTTTGATTATTGCTGTTAACCCTGCGCTCAAATTTTTGCGGGCGGGTTTCCGGAACAACTTCTTCTGTACGGGTAACTGCTTCACCGGCTTGCGGAGCTTCTGTTTCTGCCGTTACAGCAGGAACTTCTGTTTCCGGGTCTTCCTGTGACGGCTCATCATCCTGTGCATCAAAAAGATTGGTATCATCCAACGGAACTTCAATACGGGGTTTTGATGAATCTTTAGTTTTTATAACGCGGGCCCTTTTGCGGGGTTTTTCGGCGGTTTCTGCAGGTCCTTCACCTGGAGCGGGAGTTGGGGTATAGTTTGATTCAACAAGATTTTGCTGGGCCCTGGCGGCTTCAATCAGCTGTTGTTGTTCAATAATGCGGGCAACAAGCTGAGCTTTACGTAGTTCGTCGGCCTCAGCAATACCTAAATTTCTGGCAATTTCGCGCAACTCTGAAACGAGTTTGTCGTTCAATTCAATTTTATCAGACATGATATGAATTATAGTTCAATGGGATTTTTTAATTGTAATGTGTTTTCAAACGGCAAAAATTTCTATGCAAGTGTTAGAGCTTGACCACATGTAAAAACATATGAGGCTATAATTGAAAGAAATTGATCTTGAAACCTTGTTTTAGTAAACATCCAAACCCATGCAATATTATATATAAGTGATAATAAAAAGCGTGGTGATTTAAATTGTTTCTTTAGTGCAAGAAAAATTCAATGGAAAACGATGCAAGTGTAATCAATTATTCTTTAATTTCAAATTAATTAAATAAATATCACTTATATCAGAACACATAAGCCAAATTTTTAGTTTTTTTGACAATTAAAATATTATTCAGCAGCTGATGATGTCCCGCCAGGAGTTAATTGAACAGATCAAAAAAAAGAAATCGTTTTTATGTGTTGGGCTTGATCCCGATATCAACAAGATCCCCGAATTTTTAAGATCATATCCCGATCCTATACTTGAATTTAATAAACGCATCATTGATGCTACGCAGGATCTCTGTATCGCTTATAAACCTAATGCCGCTTTTTATGAAGCTTATGGCATAAAAGGACTGCAAAGCTTAATTGACACCTATAAATACCTGCCAAAAGATTGCCTGAGCATCATCGATGCCAAACGGGGCGATATTGGTAACACATCCGATAAATATGCAAAAGCTTTTTTCGATGAACAATCGGGCGGAATGAGCTTCGATGCCATTACCATTACGCCTTATATGGGCAATGACAGCGTTACACCTTACCTTGCTTATGATGGTAAATGGGTTATCATTTTAGCTCTCACCTCATCCGTAGGCAGTAAAGATTTTCAATATCTGCAAACTGGGGATGGATATTTGTATGAAAATGTAATAAAAAAAGCCAATACCTGGGCTGGTGCCGATAGGATCATGTATGTGGTAGGCGCAACCAAAAGTACCGAGTTCACCAACATCCGCGTATATGCCCCCGATAATTTCTTACTGGTACCCGGAGTGGGTGCACAGGGTGGAAGCCTGGAAGAGGTTTGCAAATACGGCATCACTAAAGATTGCGGCCTTATTGTAAACTCATCGCGCTCTATATTATATGCAGCTAACGGTGAGGATTTTGCCGATGCCGCCCGTGCCGAAGCGCTTAGTTTGCAGCAGCAGATGCAGGTGGAGCTGGAAAAGGCTGGTGTGATATAATATGTGCGCGCAAGTTCAAGCGTCCACGCTTACGAAAACGATTATTAATGGTGTAGTAAGCGTGGACGCTTACATTAGGAAATCATTCAAGCGTGGACGCTTGAACGTGCAATATTTGTTAACCTAAATCATAAATACAAATGCGTCGTACTGCAGCAACGGATGAACTTTATTTCGTTACCTTAACAGTTACAGACTGGGTTGATGTATTTACGCGGCGTATTTATAATGACTTCATTATTCAAAATCTTAAATATTGCCAGCAAAATAAAAAGCTAAATATTTACGCATATGTTTTAATGACTAACCATTTGCATATGGTAGCAAATGTTGAAGAGGGTTCGTTGAGCGATGTTCTTCGTGACTTTAAAACATATACATCAAAGGAGTTAATTAAATTGATCATTAATAATCCGTCTGAAAGCCGCCGTTCATGGCTGCTTAATGCATTTGAATTTTCTGGCCGGAGAAATCCTTTAAACAAAAATCACCAGTTTTGGCAGAATGGGAATCATCCTGTTTTGCTGTATTCGAATGATGTTATTCAACAAAAGATAGATTACATTCATGATAATCCAGTCCGTGCAGGCTTTGTAGGTTCGGCCCATGAGTATTGGTATAGTAGCGCAAATCCGGAGAGTCCTTTAGAGGTTATTTATTGAAAATACATGCAAGTTCAAGCGTCCACGCTTGAATTATCCAGAAAGTAAGCGTCCACGCTTACTTTTTAATGCTTGTCTGTTTTTGTAAGCGTGGACGCTTACATTAAAAGTTCATTCAAGCGTGGACGCTTGAACTTGCTGAGAGAAAATTAAAAAGCCCGAAGTTGTTAAAACTCCGGGCTTTTGTATGCTTTATGCCTTATTCAAAATATTCTTTCATCCGTTCAAAGAAACTTTTCTCGTTTTTGCCCGGATTAGGTTTAAAGTTAGGTGAGCTTTGCAGTTTTTCCAGGATCTCACGTTCTTCGCGACTTAATGCTTTTGGGGTCCAGATGTTGATATGTACTAACTGGTCGCCACGGTGGTATGAATTTACTTCCGGTAAACCTTTGCCTTTCAGGCGCAGGATCTTGCCACCCTGTGTTCCTGGATCAATTTTTATCTTGGCTTTGCCATCAATGGTAGGTACTTCAATAGATGTGCCCAAAGTAGCATCAACAAAATTTACATGCAGGTCATAAATTACGTTATTACCATCACGTTTTAATGTTTCATGAGGCACTTCCTCAATCAGAATGATCAGGTCGCCGGGCACACCGCCACGTGGGGCAGCGTTACCTTTGCCGCTCATGCTCAATTGCATGCCTTCGCTAACACCGGCAGGTACCTGTATGGTGATCAGTTCTTCACCTCTTACAACGCCATCACCATGACAAACAGTACATTTTGACAGTATGGTTGAACCTTCGCCGTTACAGGTAGGGCAGGTGCTGGTAGTTTGCATCTGGCCCAAAATAGTATTGGTTACCCTGCGCACAGCTCCGGAGCCACCGCAGGTTTTACAGGTTTGGAAAGATGATTTATCTTTTGCGCCACTGCCGTCGCAGGTTTTACAGATGATCTGTTTGTTAACCTTGATCTTCTTTTCGGCACCGTTAGCAATTTCTTCCAGGGTTAAACGCACTTTAATGCGCAGGTTGCTGCCACGGGCTACGCGCCTGCCACCACCACCACTTTGACGGCCACCACCGCCAAAGAAGCCTTCAAACGGACTGCCACCGCCAAAAATATCACCAAACTGGCTAAATATGTCGTCCATATTCATGCCACCGCCCCCATAACCGCCGCCATTTGGCGATGACGCGTTGGCCGCATGACCAAACTGGTCATAACGCTGACGTTTTTCAGGAGTGCTTAGTACTTCGTAAGCTTCGGCAGCTTCCTTAAACTTTTCTTCTGCCTCTTTATCACCCTGATTTTTATCGGGATGATATTTAATAGCCATTTTACGATATGCTTTTTTTATGTCATCAGCACTTGCGCCTTTCGCAACCCCAAGCACATCGTAATAATCTCTCTTAGCCATGTTATTTAATGTCGAATTAATGAGTTAGTGAGTTAGCGAATTATATGCGGCGTCCCAACCAATAATCCAAACTCATGATTTTGTTAGTAATGCAGAATGATTGATGGGGTAAAAAAGCGATTAAATCACTAATTCACTAAATCAATCATTCAATAATTAATTTACGCTCCCACTACCACCTTAGCAAAGCGGATCACTTTGTCATTCAGCGTGTAGCCTTTTTCCATTTCGTCCATTACCTTGCCTTTAAGGTCATCAGTAGGTGCCGGAATGTTGGTGATAGCTTCATGCAGATCGGCGTCAAAGGCATTGCCTATTGATGTCATTTCTTTCAGGCCTTTTTGGCCCAGTATATTTCTCAGCTTGTTTTGGATCAAAGTAACGCCCTCTTTAACAGGGGCAACTTCGGTAGCCTTATCCATGGCACGTTGTGCGCGTTCAAAGTCGTCAAGTACAGGTAGTAAAGCCACAATTACATCTTTGCCTTCGGTTTTGCGGGCTTCCTCGCGTTCTTTAATGGTACGCCTTCTAAAGTTATCAAATTCGGCATATAAACGCAAGTACTTGTCATTAGCCTGTGCCAGCTCATCTTTCAGCTTTTCTTCGGCTGTTGGAGCAGCAGTTTCCTGTTGGGGTTCTGTAGCCTCTGTTACCGGGGCTTGTTCCTGCCCTTCATCTTGTAATTGCTCTTTATTCACTTCGTTTATATTTTCAGTATTATCCGTATTTTCTTTCTTCTTTTTCTTCAACATATCGTTAAATTTCATAGCGAGTAGTGCCAATCAAGTATCTTGCCATAACCGCAAAGCGGTCAAGCTGTCAGTGGCATGAAGTAATTTTAAGTAAGGGTGACAGGTGAACCGTCAAATGGGCAAACCAGAACCATGATTCGCCTGATTTAAGGATGGCCTTGAGTTTTATACATCAGGGACATCCTTAAATCCTAAAAATCATGGTTGGGTTTATATCTCCACATCTTCCAAAACCTTACCATTTTCGCATTTGATAATGCGCGACGGGAAAGCGCGGATTATGTGATAATCGTGCGTGGCTACCAGTACGGCAGTGCCCGATTGGCTGATCTGTTTAAGCAGGAGTACTATTTCTTCAGATGTTTCGGGATCGAGGTTGCCCGTAGGTTCATCGGCCAGGATTATTTCCGGATCATTAAGCAGGGCACGTGCAATTACTACACGCTGCTGCTCGCCGCCCGAAAGTTCATGAGGCATTTTCTTTAATTTTGAGCGGAGGCCAACTTTTTCAAGCACGTCAAGAGCTTTATCAGCAATCAGCTTTTTATCGTTCCAGCCGGTGGCGCGCATTACGAAGTTCAGGTTTTGCTCAATGGTGCGGTCGGTAAGCAACTGGAAATCCTGAAAAACTATACCCAGTTTACGGCGCAGGTATGGAATGTCGCGGCTGGGCAGCTTGCTTAATTCATAGCCACAGGCATGACCGGTACCGGCTTTAATCCCTAAATCGCCGTAAATTACTTTCAGCAGGCTGCTTTTGCCTGATCCTGTCTGGCCAATCAGCCACACAAAATCGCCTTTATCAACATGTAAATCTACGTTTGAAAGTACCAGGTGCGCCTGTTGAAAAATATCAACGTTGTTTAGTTTTATTATAGAATTTCCTATCATCGTTTTTATAGTTCTAATTTTAAGATCTGCCCAAAAGGGAGGTCTTTGATAATATTCATGATCTGATCGGCCTTATCGCCCAACCCAACCTTGTCAAGCGATTTATCCGGCCTGTCAACCCTGAAATAAGCAAGCAGTGTAAACTTGTCATCCCGCAACTGTACATAATCGGGTATTTTGGCAACGCCTTTAACTTTTATGATATACATCTTTTTGTGTCATTGGGGCATTAAGTCATTAAGTCATTAGCCTATCGAACTTTTCAATGACTTAATGATCTAATGACACAATGACCTCACATTCCAAAGGTATTATTTATTTAAAGACTTGACAAAAATTCCATCGTGTCCACGCCATCGGCATAATCCCATAGTTTGGGCTGCTGGCTTTGGCCAAAACCCACTACCTGGCTTGTAACCTGTAGTGGTAGTGTGCTTACTATGCACTGGATATTTTCGGCATTCTGGTCGATCATGTTTTCCACCTCTGCCATGTCGCGGTAGTAGTTAAAAAACAATACTGACAGCGGAGATGTCAGCCTTTCATCTTCTTTAACCATCAAAAATCCGTTATCAAAATGTTTATCCCCGTTAACCAGGTAAATGGATTTGTTATAATCGTAATTATTGTTGTATTTATGGTGATTGATGATGGCTTTATGATCTTCTATCGATTCAAAAAAGAAAGTAAAATCATAGCCCTCAGGTACCAGTATTTTGGATACGTTACGACAGCCAAGCCCATAATAATCTAAAATATCATGCCCCAGATTGAAAAGATCTCCGGCAGTTTCCTTACCACTTAATACAGCAATGCTGTTCCGGTTTTTGCGGATGATATTAGGCACCTTGCCAAAATAATAATCAAAATAGCGCGAACTGTTGTTGCTGCCGGTAGCTATGATAGCATCAAAACCTTCCAGCCTGTCAACAAAGCTAAAACTACCTGCAAAATCAGCATCAATGGCTACCAGTTTTTCCAATACAGCTTTGATGAGCCGTGCATCTTGTGATGAGGCTTTAATAAGCGCCTTGTTACCGGAAGCAATAACACAAAGTACATCATGAAAACCTACCAGCGGAATGTTGCCGGCCAGTATCAGTCCAATATTTTTTGCAGGTTTGCCCGTTTGGGGATCATATTTTGAAAGCCAGGAGGTTAGGTCGGCCTTGTTAAGCATGTTGCCGATGGCGGTTACCGCTCCTGAAACGCTTGCCGGTGTAAACCATGCGTTATGATATTGTTCATTTTCAATAAGGGTGCTTAATGCTGCATCGGGCGATAAGATTTGCCTCCCCAGCTCCGAAAATGATTTTATTGAGTTTTTTGGATTAATTTTTGACATATATATGTTAGGGGATTAAACCCTTAAAGCCTTTTTTTGTTATATTTGTGCGCTTGCAATTTGCAGGCAAAGTTAATTGAGATTATTAGATATTTAGAAATATGGCGATTAAAATCACCGACGAATGCATAAACTGCGGGGCCTGCGAACCGGAATGCCCTAATAATGCTATTTATGATGCAGGAGCGGCCTGGCGTTTCAGCGATGGGACTGGCCTTAGAGGGATAATTGATTTTGGCGATGGTAACACCCTGAATGCCGAAGAAACACAAGCTGCATTATCTGACGATATATATTATATAGTACCCGATAAGTGTACCGAATGTGTAGGTTTTCATGACGAGCCTCAATGTGCAGCCGTTTGTCCGGTTGATTGCTGCGTTGATGACGAAGATATCCGCGAGAGCGAAGAAGAGCTGCTTGCCAAAAAAGACTGGCTGCACATGAACGAATAGATATACTTTTTAAATGATATTGAAAGGGAGATGCTGTGCATGTCCCTTTTTGTTTAGCGATAAATTGAATTTCAAGAACTTGTCAACGTATCGCGCATTTGATTAAAAAGTCTGAAAATATTTGTATTATCGTATAGTTTTATCCCCAAAACTACAGATACCAGTTATATAAATAATATCATATTAAGATGTTAACCATGTATTAGTTTAAAATACGTGTGGGATTTTTGTTTATTTGATATTTACAGAAACTATGGAATACGGGATATGTAACCTGGCCGTAATCCCGCTGAGGGCCGAACCTAACGAGCGGAGCGAGCAGGTATCGCAATTATTATTTGGCGAAGCGTTTGAAATTACCGAGTGGCAAAACAACTGGGTTAAGATCATTGCTGAGAATGATGGATATGTTGGGTGGATAGGTCGCCTGCAATTTGTTATGCTTGGTCATATAGCGTATAAAAATATTAAGAACCACCCTCCAAAGCTTACTTATCATGCCGTTACACAGGCCTGGAAAATAAGCGATAACAGCGTTGTTTATTTACCGGCTGGCAGCTCTCTTGCTTTTTTGGAGGGCACTTCATGCCGCGTTGGTAACGAGCGCTTTGAAATAATTGGCAAGGTTGGCGAGCCTGAAGATATTGCAACTACCGCTAAATCATTCCTGAATTCGCCATATTTGTGGGGGGGGCGAACACATTTTGGTATTGATTGCTCTGGTTTTACACAGGTAGTTTATAAACTAAAAGGCCTCAGGATTAAACGTGATGCCAGTATGCAGGCAAAACAAGGCAGTAAAATCGATTCAATAAAGGATGCAAGGCTGGGGGACCTGGCTTTTTTTGATAATGCCGAAGGCCGGGTAACTCATGTGGGCATCATGCTCAATAATGAGCACATCATTCATGCATCCGGTAAAGTTAAAATTGATTCCATTAATGAGGATGGAATATACTCGCTTGAGCAAAGAAAACATACGCATAATCTGTGTGGTATCAGGCGTTTTTTTTAATTAGCCTGTGCTTATTTAACCAAATAGTAAAAGAGATAAGAGAAGGAAAGTGGTTTAATTTAGTAAGATAAGTTTTTGGAAAAGAAAACGAGGCGGGTCAGCTAAATTTAACCTCCCAGGAAATGATCTTTTTATCGTCACTTACCGAAAGGAGCTGGTTGGACGTTCCCCATGCTAATTTATTGATAGATAGCACATGGCCTGGATATCCTTTTTCCCTGCTGATATTTTTGTAGAGTTTAAAATCGTCCGATCCCCAGATCTTGATACTTTTATCCATGCTGGCAGTAGCAAAATAAGGCAGGGTAGGATGGAATACAATATGGTTCACTGCAAACAGATGGGCGGGGATGTTTTTTATTTCATGATAACTGCTGCTATCCCAAATCTTTACCTGGGCATCTCTTGAGCCGGAAGCGATGTAACTTCCATCGGGGCTGTAAGCAAGTGAAAAAACTGCCATAGTATGGCCATGAAGCGCTTTAATAATAGTATAATCTTCCAGGTCGTAAACGGCGATATGATTATCGCGGCAACCGAATGCCACCCGTTTTTGATCGGGCGAAACGGCAATACAACGAACTGTATCCCTGGATACCGTTATGCTGTGCACCATTTCAAGTGTTTTAAGGCTCCATACAGATACAGTACCATCTTCTGATGCTATTAATAACTCATCTTTTTTAACCGATGATTTGACGTCAAAAATAGCTTTGTGGTGATGCCTTAAAGGTTTGAGTAATTTCTGCTGAATAAAATCAAACACCAGAACCTCGCCGCTGCGTAAACCGGCAAACATTAGCGGGTATCCCTCCGGACAATGAATGGCATAAATGGATGCATTAACCGGGAACATCACCTTAATAAACGAGAAATCATTCAGGCTCCACTCAACCAGTCCCTTATCATTGCCGCCTGTAAACAATATCCCCGGCTTTTGCGATAGTTCAAGTGTGAATATCGGGTTGGCATGGCCTGTAAGCTCGGCTGTTTTTTGTACGGTGATCATACTTTAGTTCATAGTTAATGGTTCATAGATCATAGCAAAATTAACAGGTTAAAGCAAATTTAGCCATGAACCATGATCTATGAACCATGAACAAATATTACTTATGCCTTGATTCTAAATTTTTAGCAATTGTTTCCAGTGTCAGCCCTTTTTCGCGAAGCAGGACCAGCAAATGAAAAACAAGATCTGATGATTCATTGATCAGGTCGGTTTCGGTTTCGGAAAGGGCGGCAATTACGGTTTCAACACCTTCTTCGCCAACTTTCTGGGCTATTTTGTTAAGGCCTTTATTGCGGAGTTTGTTTACATATGAACCCTCTACCGGG
Organism: Mucilaginibacter sp. cycad4; assembly: GCF_034263275.1. Taxonomy (NCBI): domain Bacteria; kingdom Pseudomonadati; phylum Bacteroidota; class Sphingobacteriia; order Sphingobacteriales; family Sphingobacteriaceae; genus Mucilaginibacter; species Mucilaginibacter sp. cycad4. Next base: position 1,065,605 of record NZ_CP139559.1, read on the forward strand.
TTAGCATACCTGTCGGCAATGATATTTTCCAGCTCCAGGATAAAGTTTTGATTAAATTCGGTATTGAAGCAGCTGCGTGAGCCAGTATGGCAGGTAGGCCCATCGGCTTTCACTTTGATCAGCAACGTGTCGTTATCGCAATCAATGCTAATACTTTTTACATGCAGAAAGTTGCTGCTGGTTTCACCTTTGGTCCACAAGCGGTTTTTTGAGCGTGAGTAAAAAGTAACGATATTTTCCTGTACGGTTTTATCGTATGCTTCCTGGTTCATGTAACCGAGCATCAGCACCTCTAAAGTTTGCTCGTCCTGTATGATTACGGGGACAAGCCCGTCGGTTTTTTCAAAATCTATGTTCATTGCAACTGTTTTTGTTCCCCTCTCGAGAGGGGGAGCGGAGGGTGTGTGCCGGGAGGGGTGTGTTCGTCGCTTGAAGAGAAACACAGCCCTCCACCTCTCTCAAGAGGGGAATCGCACAAGCCGCCGCTTTTATCTCAAATTCTAACTTCTATCTTATTATCTTGTAGTATCCTCTTCAAATCCGGTATCAGTATCTCTCCATAATGAAATACCGAAGCAGCCAGCGCGGCATCAACATTGGTTTTTTCAAAAACATCAACAAAGTGTTCCACTTTGCCGGCACCGCCCGAAGCTATTACCGGAATATGCACGGCATCATTAACAGTTTTAAGCAAACCATTATCAAAACCGCCTTTGGTGCCGTCATGATCCATAGAAGTGAGCAGGATTTCGCCTGCGCCACGGCTTTCAGCCTCCAGGATCCACTCCAATGTTTGGCGCTCCGTTGGCAGCCTGCCGCCATTGAGGTGTACTACGTTTTTATCACCAATGCTGCGGGTATCAACAGCTATTACCACAAACTGAACACCGAAGGCAGCAGCCAGTTCGTCTATCAGTTTAGGGTTACGCACTGCTGCCGAGTTAATGGAAATTTTATCTGCGCCTGCATTCAGCAGCGCATCGGCATCGGCAATTTCATTAATGCCGCCTCCAATGGTGAAAGGAATATTGATTTGCCTGGCTACGGCCTTTACCAGCTCAACCATAGTTTTGCGACGTTCAACAGTGGCGGTGATGTCCAAAAACACCAGTTCGTCGGCCCCCTGGTTTGAGTAATTCCAGGCCAGCTCTACCGGGTCGCCGGCATCGCGCAAGTCAACAAAGTTTACACCTTTGACTGTACGCCCATCTTTAACGTCAAGGCAGGGGATAATTCGCTTGGCAAGCCCCCCCCGCCCCCTAAAGGGGGAGCCTTTGATTTGCGTATTTATATTTTCCAATACTTTTTCTAAATGATTAACTACCTGTTCGTTGGTAAAACGTAATACTTTTAATCCGTCGAGTTCTAAGTTGGTTTGCCTGATTATATCGTTAAGCGCGATGTCTGGTCGTAAATGTATATCACCGTCTAACTCGACAATTAACTTATGCTGATGACAATAAAAATCGGCGATATAAATCCCTAAAGGATGTTGTCTTCTGGATTTTACACCTAACTGTTTGCCTTTCAGATGTTGCCAAAGTAGTTCCTCCGCGGCAGTCATTCTATAACGAAGAGATTCAGCATTTTGAAAGACTAACTTATCGGCTCCCAAAAACATTTTTCTTTTCATTGTTGAACTATTTCTCCCCCTTTAGGGGGCCGGGGGGCGACTTATATCGATATCAGCGCATCCAAATTCCAGTGTTTCACGTCTTCAATGGTGATATGGCCCTCATATATCGCTTTTCCAACTACTACCGATTCAACTTTTAAGCGGTTAAGTTTTTCGATATCACCCATAGAGCTAACGCCGCCTGATGCGATCAGTTTGATGAATGGAGAATGGTCGAGCAGTTTTTCGTACAGCTCAATGCCAGCACCGCCAAGTTTGCCATCTTTGTTGATGTCAGTGCACAGGAAACGGAAGAAACCCAGGCTCAGACATTTGTCAACATAGTCCATCAATTTAATTGGCGAGCTTTCCATCCAGCCGGAGTATTTGATCACCTCGTCAAGCACGTCGATGGCTACAACAACCTGGTCGGAGCATTTGTCTTTACCGCAAATTTCTTTACTTAGTTCGGGCAGGAAGCTGGGATTGGTTAGGGCCTGTGTGCCCACAATTACGCGGTGAACGCCTGCATCTATCAGCTCTTTCACTTTTTCGATGCTGCGGATCCCCCCGCCGTATTGTACCTTCATATCAGTTTTTCGGATCACATCAAACAGGTATTGCTGGTTGCTGAAATCGTTTTTTGCGCCGTTAAGGTCAATGATGTGAATGAAGTTGGTGCCGTTGCTCTGGTAGCGCTCAATCATTTCTTCAAGGGTAACATCGTATTCGGTTACCTGTTTGTAGTCGCCTTCACGAAGACGGACTACCTTCTTGTTCAAAATGTCAATGGCAGGAATAATGTACATATCCTTTATATTTTTGAGAAATTAGTTAACAATGTTTCGCCAAACACGCCCGATTTTTCGGGGTGAAATTGTACGCCATAAAAATTATCAAGCCAAATTGATGCCGAAAATTCGTTTCCGTAATCGGTGGCCAATAAAGTGTATGCTTTATCATACTCAATAAAGTATGAATGTACAAAGTAAAAATGTGAACCTGACGGTATATTTTCAAATAGGGGGTTGTCCTTTTCAGGGTAAACCCTGTTCCAGCCCGTGTGCGGCACTTTATGATCAGCACTATCTTTAAACCTTAAAGTTTTAACCGGGATGATATCCAATAGGTTAGAGTCGCCCTCTTCAGAGTGGGAGGTAAGCAATTGCATACCTACACAAATACCCAGGGTAGGTTTTTTTAACGCTTTAATGGATGGCACCAATCCGGTAGCAACGAGCTTATTCATAGCAGCGCCGGCATGGCCAACACCCGGAATAATGTAACGGTCATACTTATCAAAATCCTCTTCACTATTAATAAAGCCATAGGATATCCCTAAGCGCTCTAAAGCGGCAGTAAGGGAAAATATGTTTCCGGCTCCGTATAGAATGATGCCGATACCCCCCCCGCCCCCTAAAGGGGGTGCCTCTGCGAGGCTTTCCTTGTCTACTTTTTGTATGTTTTGATCTGGTGTATCCATTTTGTGCTTTTTACTCCCCCTTTAGGGGGCCGGGGGCATTTACAAAAGCCCCTTCGTGCTTGGTAAAACCATCTTATCTACATCACGTTTTACGGCTACTTTTATTGCTTTGGCAAAGGCTTTAAATATAGCTTCAATTTTGTGATGTTCGTTCTGGCCTTCGGCTTTTATGTTCAAATTGCTTTTTGAGGCATCACTGAACGATTTGAAGAAATGGTAAAACATTTCGGTTGGTACATCGCCCACTTTTTCGCGTTTAAAATCGGCGTCCCAAACTATCCAGTTACGGCCGCCAAAGTCGATAGCTGCTTGTGCCAGGCAATCATCCATCGGCAGGCAGAAACCATAGCGTTCAATACCCATTTTGTTACCTAACGCGGCGGCAAATACTTCGCCTAAGGCAATGCCGGTATCTTCAATGGTGTGGTGCTCGTCAATATGCAGATCTCCTTTGGCTGTAATTTCCAGGTCGATACTGCCGTGACGGGCAATCTGATCCAGCATGTGGTCAAAAAAATGCAGGCCCGTTGATATTTTGGCATCACCCTTACCATCAAGGTTTATTTTGATGTAGATATCGGTTTCCTTAGTGGCACGGCGGTGTTCAAATACCCGCTGACCGAGTTTTAAAAACTCATAAATCTTTTGCCAGTCGGTAGTTTCCAAAGCAATCACATCGCCGATATGATCGGCTTCGCTAAATTCGCTTCCACCCAGATTGCTGTTGTTGTTAAGCCAGATGGCTTTTGCACCCAGGTTTTTCGCCAGCAATACATCGTTTTTACGATCGCCGATGGTGAATGAATTTTTCAGGTCGTATTTCTCCGCATCCAGGTACTGAGTTAATAAGGCAGTGCCGGGTTTGCGGGTAGGAGCATTGTCGCGGGCAAAAGTACGGTCGATGATCTGATTGGCAAATTTTACGCCTTCACCTTCAAAGGTTTGAAGGAGGAAATTGTGTACAGGCCAAAATGTATCTTCAGGATAAACAGAAGTTCCCAAGCCATCCTGGTTGGTAACCATCACCAGTTCAAAATCAAGCTCTTTGGCTATTTTGGGCAGATAGGTTAACGCACCTGGATAAAACTCCAGCTTGGCAAATGAATCGATCTGCTCATCAGCAGGCTCTTTGATCAGGGTGCCGTCGCGGTCAACGAATAATATTTTCTGTAAGCTCATCCAAATATAATTATTGATTTTTGAATTAGTGATTTCATCCTTTACTGCTTTATTTGAAGTTTTGTAGCGTGTCCAGTAAAACAGTGTTTTCGTCGGGAGTACCAACGGTGATGCGGAGGCAACCTTCGCAAAGCTCAACTTTGGAGCGGTTGCGTACTATGATGCCCTGTTTAACGAGGTAATCATAAATGCCGTTGGCGTTGGTGGTTTTAACGAGGATGAAATTGGCATCTGACGGGTAAATATCTACCACAAAATCAAAATCTTTCAGTTGCAAAACCAACCTGTCGCGCTGGGCAAGGGTTTCTTTGATCCATTCGTTAACCTGGCCAACGTTTGCCAAAGCTGCCAAAGCCAGTTGCTGCGAGGATTCGTTAACATTATAAGGTGGTTTTACCTTATTCATCACCTCAATGATCTCTTCGCTGGCGAAGGCCATGCCCACGCGTAAACCGGCCAGCCCCCAGGCTTTGGAAAGGGTTTGCATCACTACAAGGTTAGCACATTCGGTCAATTCCTGGATAAACGATTTTTGCCTGCTAAAGTTGATATAAGCCTCATCAACTACTACAATGCCGCTAAAATTAGCCAGTAAGGTTTGGATATCGTCGCGGTTAATAGAGTTGCCGGTAGGGTTGTTCGGCGAGCAGATAAAGATCAGTTTAGTGTTTTTGTCGATAGCTTCGGCAATGCCTTCTAAATTTAGCTGATAATCTTCCGTAAGGTTTACTTTGCGGGCCTGGATATCGTTGATGTTGGCCGATACCTCGTACATGCCGTAAGTAGGCGGTACCAGGATCACGTTGTCAACACCTGGATTGCAAAAGCTGCGGAACAGGATATCGATAGCTTCATCGCTGCCATTACCCACAAAAATATTGCGGGGCGGTACGCCTTTAATTTCGGTGATGCGTTTTTTTAGATCGTACTGCAAAGGATCAGGGTAGCGGTTAAACTGCTGATCTAAAGGGGAGCCAAAAGCATTTTCATTGGCATCCAGGAAAACGCTTGCCTCGCCCTGGTACTCGTCACGTGCCGATGAATAAGGTACAAGACGTTTTATATTTTCTCTGAGTATATTATTTATATCGAACATTTTAATTGTAAGGCTTAAGATCCTTTGTGAATTTTCTTAATTTGTTATTCTCACCATTAAAATAAATGGTATCATTTTTTAAATAAGGCGCTGCAAAATAGTTGGCGTCGTCTGTTTCAATGTAATCATCCACCAAATAATAGGCATTCGTTTTTTTAGTAACCGGATTAAATTTTGCTGCCGAAACGCGATTATTGCCGGTAGTGTCTTTCTGCTTTATTTGCCAGTAAAAAATATTACCGTTTATTACCGAGGGCGAAGAAAAATAATCGTTAAAATCAGGTACTAATGTTGATAGCAGTTGTTTATTGCCATTCACAGTAACAACATATTTGCCTAACGATCCGCTTATTGATTTTTTCCTTCCCTCGCCTTTTGTCGAGGTATTGTTAATTGGCTTGGTATCTGTCAATGTTAGGTATAAATAACTATCATCGCCAATTTTTTGAATACCATAATCTTTATCTATGGTGTCGGCAAGTTTATTATCCCTGGTTATTACGGCATACGTACATTCCATTACCTCGGCATCAACAAAACCAGTGTCTACTATAGTATAGGCTTTATTAAGCTGGTATGGCTTAAATGAGTTGTCGTTATTTCCGGAACCGGAGGCAGTTGATGAACTCTGTTTTTCCTGGTGATTACATGCTGCAAGAGCAAACAAAATCAATAAATATCCAAGCTTTTTCATGATTAACTATTGTTTCTGATGCTTACCGCGTTTCTGTGCGCATGTAAACCCTCCAACTCTGCTAATACTTCAACTGTTGGGCCGATATTGTTGATGCCCTCGCGGGTGATGTGCTGGAACGTAATCTTTTTCACAAACGAATCAACCGATACGCCCGAATAAGCCCTGGCATAACTGCTGGTTGGCAGGGTATGGTTGGTGCCTGATGCATAGTCACCGGCACTTTCGGGGGTCAGGTTTCCTAAAAATACCGAACCCGCGTTGATGATACTTCCGGTGATCTGTTCCCAGCTACCGGTTGCCAGGATCAGGTGCTCAGGAGCATATTGATTACTGAAACTCATGGCTTCGCTCAGGCTATCGGTAATCACCACATATGAATTATCGATAGCCATTTTGGCTATTTCTCCACGGGGCAAAACAGGCAGTTGTTTTTCAACTTCGGCTATGGCTTTTTGGGCAACATCAGCAGAGGTACAAACCAATACAGCCTGGCTGTCGATGCCGTGCTCGGCCTGGGCCAGCAGATCGGCTGCTATGTATGCCGGAATGGCGGTTTCATCTGCAATAACCAATACTTCCGACGGCCCTGCAGGCATATCAATCGCCGTTGTGGTGGTTGACTGAATAATGGTTTTAGCCTTGGTTACAAACTGGTTACCCGGCCCAAAAATCTTATCAACTTTAGTAACTGTTTCTGTTCCGTACGCCATGGCCGCCACAGCCTGCGAACCACCTGCCAGATAGATCTTATCGATCCCCAGCATCAGTGCCACATAAGCTATAAAGGCATTTACCTTACCATTTTTTTGTGGAGGGGAGCAAACTACTATTTCATGGCAACCGGCAATACGTGCCGGAATCCCCAGCATCAAAAACGTACTTGGCAATACCGCCGAACCGCCGGGGATATAAAGGCCAACTTTTTCAATCGGCCTTAGTTCGCGCCAGCAGGTTACGCCGGGCATGGTTTCAACCTTGTCCTCGGCTTTTAGCTGCGTTTGGTGAAACTTGTAAATGTTGTTGTACGCTGTTTCCAGAGCTGCTTTCTGATCGGCAGATATGGCTTTGGCAATTTCTTCCAGTTCGGCTTTATCAAGGTAAAGCTTGTTCAGCTCCACCTTGTCAAACTTTAAAGCATAATCAAGTAAGGCACTGTCGCCATGCTGTTGCACGTTGGCAATCACATCCTCAACAATAGTCCTGATCTCGTTGGCCGGGTCAATATTCCGTTGAACCAGTTTCTGAATATCGGATGCGGTAAGTTCTGAATAGTTGTATGTCTTCATTTGCAGAGCCCCCTCTAAATCTCCCCCGGTAGGGGAGACTTTTGATTTTATTGTTTTTAACAGCCTTTGATAAGCCCTCCCTTCCGGGGAGGGTTTGGGTGGGGCTTGTCTATAAAATGATCTTCTCAATAGGCATTACCACAATGCCCTGTGCGCCGGCTTGTTTGAGCTGGCTTATGCGATCCCAGAAATCACGTTCGGGGATTACTGTGTGTACTGCTACCCAGCCTTCTTCGGCCAATGGTACTACCGACGGGCTTTTTACCCCGGGCAGTAAAGCAATAACAGCCTCAAGGTTCTTTTTTTCAACGTTAAGTACCACATATTTAGTCTCTTTGGCACGCAAAACAGATTGAATGCGCTGGATCAGCTCTAATACAAGGTCGCTTTCGGCAATGGCTTTGCTGCCAATCAATACCGCTTCCGACGACATTACATCGGCAAATGGTTTCAACCCGTTACTTTTCAGTGTACCACCGGTTGAAACCAGGTCGCAAATGGCGTCGCTCAAACCCAAGCCCGGTGAAATTTCAACCGAACCTGAAATGGTGCGGATATCTGAAGTAATATTTTGGCCTTTTAAAAACTTGCCTAAAATGGCAGGGTAGGTAGTTGCAATTGCTTTGCCGTGCAGGTCGGCAAGTGAATTGATATCGCTGTTGTTAGGTACAGCTATTTTGAGCGAGCATTTGCCAAAACCAAGGCGCTGCAGGTAGCTTACCTCAACTTCAGTTTCCTGGATCACGTTTTCACCAACAATACCCAGATCGGCAATACCATCCTGCACATATTCAGGAATATCGTCATCACGAAGAAAAAGGATCTCTAAAGGGAAATTGGATACCGGAGAAATAAGCGAGCTTTTGTAGTTTTCAAAGTTTAAGCCGCAATTTTTTAGCAATTCAACAGATTTTTCGTTGAGCCTACCCGATTTTTGGATAGCTATTTTAAGTGTTTTCAAAAGATTGAATTTAAGAGACTATGATAAAAAAGAATATAAACGGAGGTTGTTATTTCGCGTAGAAACATACATATTAGCTGATCACCACATGGTGGTGATGCAGATGAAGATGATGTAGTGCGATACCGTTCATTTTTTATATAGTAAAACTATAGATTAGCGGTGCAAATATAGACAGATGTTTTTTAAATCAAAATTTAATGTAAAAAAGTGTGCCGGTGCATGAAATTTTCAGGAAGTTTCGAGACTAATAAGACGAGCTTTTAGAATTTAATTTTGTTAACCTTTGCATCCGTTGGCGACAACACCGACCGCAAAGTGTAATGAAAGGGGGTTAACAGGGTTAACATAAATTCAAATATTCGGAATTAAGTTACTGACTGTCAATTACTTGAATTAAATAAGGGGTTACGCCAAAAGATTTGTTAAAATACTCAGCTTGTAGCCAGCTTGTTATCGCCAACAACGTCGGAGCTTCCAATACAAATCGTGTTTATTCAATTCAAGGTAATCTTAAAATCCTATAAATCACGGTTGAGACTCATACTCATAAATCGCGCCCTCTTCACCAAAATCCTTGATCTTTTTGAGATTTTTAACTTTCTGAATGTCCTTTAGGTTAATAAGCTCAGGGTTTTCGAGTACGTTAAACCAAATGAGGTAATAGTGTTTTACCTTATAAAACTTATCAATATCCTTAGTGAAGAAACGGTGCGGTACCAGGTATGATGACATTCCTGAGAAAAAGTAAACGGCTTCGTGCGCGTCGGTATAAATCTTGATGCCGGGTTTAAACAGGCTATGGTCTGTGCCTCTGAGGTAGGCTGCAAATTCAGAGTCGATCCAGCTTTCGTCGGTATAGCCGGGGTTGCCATATTCATCGGCTACCTGATCGGCATAACGGGCTTTATCTATCAAAAATTCGCTGCTGATAAAACCCAGCATCAGCATAACCATTACAGCGCCAACAATGCGCCGGGTAGTGATATTGCTTATTTTTTTCAGCAGGAGTAATGCCCAACTGGTGTAACCCCATAAAGCGGTAATGTATAAGGGCGATAACAGGCGGTGGTTGATGCGCTCATACCTTGAAAAGGTTGATGAGATCACGATAAACGCCCCGTAAACCAGCGCGAAGGTGATAGCAAGGTTCTCGAAGCTATCCAGCCTGCGCCTGTAGTAGTTAAATGCCAAAGCGGCTATAAAGCCAACAAAGATGACAATGGCAATTGGTGTGGCCAGCCAGTATTGGTTAGGGGTAAGGCCCATCCAATCGCAAATAACGGTGCCAAAGTAGTACAGGTTTTGGCTGAAAGGCGTAATGGAAGGCTCCCGCGGACCGGTTGTTGTGCCCGACATGAACGCATTGTAAACCAGATTGCTTACGAGCAACGAGATGCAGATAAAACCATAAACAATGATATGGACTATCTTCTTTTTAAGCGGCAACACCCTGTCGAGCAATAAAAGTAAACCTCCGGTGCCAACAATGGTTACGGCCGCGTACCTGGTTATACAACTTATGGCTGCTATAATAGCCGCTACAATAAGCGCTTTAAGCGTGTGTTTTAAAAGATATTCCCTAAAGGCCACGAGAAAGAAAAGGATCTCGAGGATAAACAAGGTCTCGGACCAGAGATAAGAATAAACCTGTAATAGCGGCGGGCTCAGGATAATGGCTGCCAGCATTAGCCATTTATAAATCCTTGATGCCGGCACAAAATGCTCCATAATCCAGCCGCTGGTGAAGATGAGGGTAGCGAACATGATCCCGTTCATTACCGCACCAAACTTAACAGGATCTATCTGGGTGATAACTGAAATTATACCAAGGTAGATGGGGTAAAAAACCGGAAAGTCAACAATAGGTACATGGTTGAATGTTAACAGGGTGCCATGGTCTTTAAAGCTCCTGGCCGCGCTGGTATACATGATACTATCCGGCGAAACTCCTACACCGCTATACCTGAAAAACAAGCTTAATATAAACCAGCCGATAAGGGCGGCTATTACAGCATCAAGGTTTTTTAAGTAGCGGCTTTTTTGCATAGGATAATATGAATATTGGTAAAAAGCAGGAGAGAAGAAAATGTTTTAAGGAAAATGAAAAGAACCAGCCCCACCCAAACCTTCCCCGGTAGGGAGGGCTTCAAAAGTCTCCCCTTCCGGGGGAGATTTAGAGGGGGTTGTAGGGCTGCCTTAATCAATCAAATCAAGCACCGTACTAATCGGCTGATCGCTATCAATCAGGATGCCTTTTACACCTGCTGCAGTTCCTGCTTCAACGTCGCGCTCGCGGTCGCCTATGAAATATGATTTTGACGGGTCGATATTATATTTGGCTATGCCTTGCAGCAGCAGTCCCGGTTTGGGTTTGCGGCAATCGCAGTCGCCGGTAAAGTTGGGGTGATGCGGGCAGTAAAAAAAGTCGGTAAGTTCAACTCCGTGTTCATGATAAACCTGTTTGAGGTGAGTGTGCATTTTTGCCAGTTCCTCTTCAGTGTACCATCCTTTTGCCAGGCCACCCTGGTTGGTAGCAACAAGCAGCATATAGCCGCGATCCTGCAGGGTTTTAAGGGCATCAAAATTATCAAGTACATGGAAATCCTCAAAACGGCGTACATAATCGCCCATTTCCTGGTTCAGCACACCATCACGATCTAAAAAAACAGCTTTAATTTTATCAGGCATCTATTTTAAATTTTTCGGCGAAGGTACGGAATTTTAGTTCATGGTTGATAGTTCATCGATTGTGGTTAACGATTGGTGATTGGTAGTGGAATATAATGGTTTATGAGATGGCTTTATAGTAGTGGTGGTAAAAAGATAAGTGAATCAATAAGTGAATCAATCAATCTGATGAATCCGTTAATCCTATAAATCCTGGTTTTTGAATTTAGCTATAGTCTTAAAGAACTGGTCGTTAAATGCTATAAATAATTATGGCATTACCTCCGGCCCGGGCTCTACGCTCATACTGCACCGGCCTTAACCACATTGGCCGGTATCCGCTGCGATCCCTAATGCAAATACAGTTTCAATTAATTGCCCTCTTATCTATTATTAATCCTCACGCGCCTCAAGTAGTCTATGTGCTGTCAACCACAAGCCAAGCATGATCCTGTCAACTAATCGAAAAAAAATAAAAACACTCAATTGCGTAATATCGTTACCCATACTGCATCTAAATAAAAAAATACCGATAAACATTGATGAACAATAAATAAACTAAAATGGATACATCACTTATTACTACCAGTACAGCCTTAGAGGGCTACAAGGTTACCAGGCATTTGGGCGTTGTACGCGGCATTACGGTGCGGAGCCGGAGCGCACTGGGCAATATTGCAGGCGGTTTTCAGTCGCTGTTTGGCGGCAGGCTTTCAATTTATGTTGAGCTGTGCGAAAACGCGCGTGAAGAAGCTTACCAGCTTTTGATCCAGCACGCGCAGGCTATTGGCGCCAATGCCATTATTAACATGCGTTATGATGCCAATGAAGTAATGCAGGGCGTTACAGAAGTGCTTGCTTACGGTACCGCCGTTGTGGTTGAAAAAGTTTAATAGAAACAGAAAAACCACCCTGGTATAATTTCGGGGTGGTTTCTGTTTTATATAGTGCAGCTTTGACTTATTTAAAGTACGAAAGCGGGATAGTTTTCCACATGCCATGGGCAAGGTGGCCTATCAGCAATTCATATATGAGGTAAACCGGCCAAAATATGTAATGAATGATGAGTAAAATTATACTGTGGTTATAGTACCAGCTTATCATTAAAGTATATAAACCTAAAACAAGGTATAGTATGCTGGTTTCGCGCTTTTCCATTTTTTGACCTTTTATTTTTAGCTAATTTATAAATAGCGTTTAAATTAACGGCAATTTTTCATGCTGTAAATTACTGTATAATCGGCTGTGCTGTTGGTTTGTTGCTTACCGGTTTTTGCATCATACCTGTAAGGCTTTTGGGCAAGCTGATTGCCTCTTAGCTGAAATTCAACGCTCAGTGTATCCGTGCGGCCTTCCTGTCCATAAGTCCACAATGCTTTTATAACATTGCCGTTTAAATTGCCCATCAGGCTGCCTTTGCGAGCATCTTTTTCTTTGGGCAGCCAGTCCATATCGCCGGTAACTTTATTGCCGTTAATATGCAGGTTAACTTTGGTAGTATCCTGGCTGGCAGTGCCTTCGGTAGTATAAAAGCAATATTCCATATTTACAGCCGGCGCATCAGGTGCGTGGGCCATGGCGGTGTCTTCCTTTTTAATTACCGTATCGGCATCATTTGTTGAATGATTGCCCGAGCAAGAGGCAACCGTCATTGCGATAAGGGAAACAAAGCCTAATTGAAATTTCATAACTATGGTTGATTTTTTTGTTATGACAATTAAAATAGTAAAAGGTTCAATCACTAATTGCTACAGCCACGAAATAGTTACAATGTACTGATCAATACCATTTGTGCCCGGTTATGCCTGTTTCTTTTCGGGCGGAGTTGATACAATTTCGCCAAATTCATTTACATAAGCCAGCATGCTTTCCAGGTCGCTGCTGCCTGCGTTTTGTTTGCGTTCCTGTTTGCGTTGTTCTTTATCTTCCTTTTTTTTCTGGCGATTTTTTTCCAGTTGTTTTTTCATAAATGTTGCTTGCGATTTAGCCATAATTAAGATCAATTAAGTTAAACAATAGCTATTCCATGTAGCAATAAAAAAGGCCGGGCCAGGTAATAATTACCTGTTTTAGTGAGCGTTAAAATGATCTTTAAGTTAAGTTCCGGGCAGCAACGGTATCAGCGGGGAATAAAACAGATCAGCATCAAAATAGCTGGGCGCTGTGAGCTGGAATAGCTTTAAAATTTGCCGTTTATACACAAAGATAACAAAAATAGCTGAATTTTCAACCCCTTTCTGCCGCCGGGCCGTCATGAATGGTTGAAAAAATCCTGATAAAACAGTGTTGCCCATGTTTTAAACGGGGTGTAGGTGTTATATTTAGCCCGCAAACCAATCAACAACCCTCATGAAACGCAGAAACTTTGTTCAAAGCTCGGTGCTGGCCGGGGCCTCGTTATTTACTACAGGTGTTTTAAAAGCCTCCACACTTACCGGCTGTACTGAACCCGCAGGTGAAGCAGCCGCTGTAGCCGGCGATAAGCCTTTTAACCTTAACTATGGCATTCACGACGGCATGTTTAAAAACCATGCAGGCGATGATTTTATCGACCAGATAAAATTTGCTTACGATAAAGGTTTTCGTGCTATTGAGGACAACGGGATGAGCGGCCGACCGGTTGAGCAGCAAAAAAAGATAGGTGATACATTGGCAAAGCTGGGTATGGCCATGGGCGTTTTTGTGCAGCCGGGCCTGGGTAATGACAGTAACATGCTGGCGACCGGCAATGCCGACCAGGTAGAAAAGTTTATAGCTTCCTGCAAGCAGGCGGTTGAAGTAGCCAAACGCATAGGCAGCAAGCTGGTTACTGTTGTCCCCGGCGATTTTGCACGTAAGCTGCCTATCGGTGTGCAAACAGGCAATGTTATTGAAGCCATTAAAAAGGGGACTGCTATACTGGAGCCGCACGGCATTATTATGGTGCTTGAACCGCTAAGCGATAATCCGGACCTGTTTCTGCGTACGCCCGACCAGGCGTATGCCATTTGCAAGGCCGTAGGGAGCCCCTCATGCAAAATTCTGTATGATATGTACCATGTTCAGCGTAACCAGGGTAATATTATTCCAACCCTTGACTGGGTATACGATGAGATAGGCTATTACCAGATAGGGGATAACCCGGGCCGTAAAGAACCCGGTACAGGCGAGGTAAACTATAAAAACATATTCAAGCACATTTATAGCAAAGGCTATAAAGGCGTAATGGGTATGGAGCATGGTACTGCCGGAACAGGAAAAGAAGGTGAACTTGCATTAATTAAAGCATATCGCGAGGCAGACAGTTTTATTTAAAATGCCGCTGTTGCATCCGCTTATCAACATTGTTTATTTATGCTTAGCCCCAACTTTAATCCGTTCCCTGTTTTAATAACTGAGCGCCTTATATTAAGGCGTTTTACCCGTGATGACGCTGCCAGTCTGTTTGAAATGCGATCAAACCAAACCGTAATGCAGTACATTCACCGGCCAATCAATAAAACCATTGACGACGCCGTTGCGCTGATAGATGTGATAGAAGACCTGCTTGGCAAAAATGATGGTATTACCTGGTGTATCTGCCTGAAAAACAATGATAAATATATTGGGAGCATAGGTTTTTGGCGGATAGAGAAAGATAGTCACCGTGCGGAGATCGGGTATCTTTTAAACCCGGTATACCAGGGGCAGGGGCTCATGCAGGAGGCAATAACAGCCGCTATCGACTATGGTTTTAATGTGATCAAACTGCACTCTATAGGGGCCTATGTAAGTCCGGGAAATTTCGCTTCAATTAAATTATTGCTCAAAAATAATTTTGTTCAGGAGGCATATTTTAAGGAAGATCATTTGTATAACGGTCGTTTTGAGGATACGATGGTTTATTCGTTATTAACACAAACTTAAATCTGTTAACAAATTATTTATGCCAGCTATTTTTAATTAAAAAAAAATGATGCATGTTTACGCATAGAAACCAATTATACCTGTGCTGAAAACAATTCAGTTTAAATGGGGTTAACATTAAAAAACAAAAGAAACTTATCATGGCAACAGAAAAAGGAAGTGGTATCACCGCTTATTCAGTGAAAACAAAAACTAAAAATGTACCGATGATCAATCCCGTTATCGACGTAAAATCGGGCAGATACATTGCAACAGGAACTGACAGTGAAGGTAACAAGATGGCTGCCATCATGGGCAAAGCAACTGCCGAAGAGCATATCAAAAATGGTAATGCTAAAAAAGGCTCTGGCTGGTAAATAGAATTAAACATAAAAATGCCCTGTATTTGTTGAAAATGCAGGGCGCTTTTGTTTGGTAACGGAATGCAAAGTGATTATTGATTTGCCCATTTAACAAAATCAGGTTTATCAGCAAATTCCCGGTAAGTTATTCGTCTTAAATAACCTTCCAGCTCTTCAAACGAATTGGTGACAGGGCTTATCACCGTTTCAGAATCCGGTTTTTCAAGAGATGCTTTAATAACAGTTTCATGGTTTTTGAGATAGATTCCAAATTCGAGAGCATTAAACCATTTATTATTAGTTGTTATTTGCCGATCTAACATAGGATCGCGAAAACATTTAAGCAATCCTATCGATTTTAAAAAGTCTCCGTTCGGGGTATAAAAATTGACTGAAATTGTAGTGAAATTGCCGTTTTTTTCCAGCAGTAAACAAGCTTGATGCTTTTTGTCTTGTGAAAGCTTTTTCCTTAGTTCCTTTTTATAAATAAATCCGCTTTCTTTGACTTTCTTATAAGCCTGTTCAAAAATAACTTTATCCCATGCGTATTTTTCAGCACAGAAAATAGCTATCCTATGTATGGTGTCCAGAATAATCTTATTCTGATTTTCGGGTGAGCTTAGCCAATATTCCTTTTCGTTAAAAATAGCTTCAACGTGTAGTATACTTCCAAAATGTCCTCTTATGTAATCTTCATTTCCAATGTCAACGGAAATTCTTGTAGTGCCTGTCGGTTTGTAACCGTTAAGGAAGTCAATGTATAAGTCGGAGATCAGATTGTTTCGAATAGTCAAATCTTTACTGTTACTGTTTTCAGAGTGATGGTAAAGCGTAATATCATAAAATCCGTAACCCATAATTCTCTATACTTTTATTTTTCCGAAGGGTTTTTCTTTTTATTTTGCAGCATTTCTACCATTTTAGTTAAACGGTCATGCCGGGTTTTTTCCTGCTTGGCCGTGAGGATCCAAAGCACATATTCTTTTTTATGGCTGTAAGCAAGTGATTGAAAATAGTCAAGCGCTCCCGGGTGTTGCTCCAATGTTTCTTTTACGTAATCAGGAAGAATTACTATCTTATTATCTACGTCGATATAATCGCCGTATTCATTATTCCGTACAGCCTCATTACGCCCTGCTGAAACCTTTACAGCTTCAATAGGGCGGAAACGCAAGGCCGTCCATACCTCGTTAACCGCCGCAGAGGCTACCGGGCGCAACCCATATTGCGCGGGAGCATCCCAAGTGCTCATCATCTCCAGGTCGGTTTGGATGCCCGAACTCTTTTTGGGGTAAATGATCCAGAAAATGGTATCGGCTTTAAGCATAGGTGTGATCACCTTAAGCTCCGATGCCAGTTCTGTACTGTTGGTTACAAATAGCTGGATGCCATCAAACCCGCCATCGGTATTAAAAATAGCCTCCGCACCGTCGGGCAGTGGACTAAGGCTCTCTAAATAATTTGCGGGCGCATTTTGCAGCAGCCAGCGCGAATTGGGTTTGATCAGTAATTTTTTAGCAAGAGCGTTCATTGTAAACTTTTGATAATGGATAAAGCTAATGTAAGCATTAAATTAAAATTGAATGACAAGCCGGGATCCTCACAGCGGGGTATTTTTAATAGCTTTGCCGTTACCACCATCACCAAATTTTAATGAAACATATACTTGATAACCCTGCCTGGAACGCGCTTATTACCGGTAATGAGGCGTTTTCAGGAGGTAATGATATAGCAAAATATTTCCCGAAGGAGGTTTCTCCCTTTGTTGCTACAGCTGAACTATCGACAGATAATTTTAACCTGCTTTACAATATTATTCCTTTTGAAAGTCATTTTATTTTTATTGCCCCACACGATATTGAAATTCCTGAACAGTGGAGAATAGTGCATTACCTGAAATGCCTGCAAATGGTTTTTGAGGGAGAAGTGCCTGCTGATGTTTCGGACGAAGATCTGGTGTTGCTTACTGAGCAACAGGTACCACAAATGCTTGAACTTACTAAACTAACCAATCCTGGCCCGTTTATAGAGCGAACTATTGAGTTTGGACATTATCGGGGTGTTTTTGATGGCGATAAACTGGTTGCCATGGCCGGTCAGCGCTTAAACCCTACACCTTACGCAGAGGTCAGTGCTGTTTGCACTCATCCTGATTATCTTGGTCGTGGTTATGCAGGTAAGCTATTGCTGAACCAGGTAAAGCGAATTAAAGAAGCCGGGGAGATTCCCTTTTTGCATGTAAAATCCGAAAATGAAAGGGCTATTAAAGTGTATGAGAAGATTGGTTTTGTAACCAGGAAGGAAATGTCATTTTATGTGTTGAGGAAGGAGCCCCCTCTAAATCTCCCCCCGAAGGGGAGACTTTAAGAAACTATTTTTAAGCCCTCTCCTTTGGAGAGGGTTTGGAAGAGGTTATATCGCCATCTTAGCAAAAAAGTCCCAAAGCACGATCCCTGCCGATACTACAATATTGAACGAATGCTTGGTGCCAAACTGGGGGATTTCGATGCAGGCATCAGTAACCTGCATCACCTCATCGCTCACGCCGTTTACCTCGTTGCCAAAAATGAACGCATATTTGCCGTCTTCGGTAGGTTTAAACTCGTGCAGCATGGTGCTGTTTTCGGCCTGCTCAATGGCTATGATCTGGTAACCATCTTTTCTTAATTGCTCAACAGCTTGTAAGGGGGTTTCGTAATAGGTCCAGTTAATGGATTGGGTTGCGCCGAGGGCTGTTTTTTCAATTTCGCGATGGGGGGGCTGGGCGGTGATGCCGCAAAGGCAGATCTGTTCAACGGCAAACCCATCCGAAGTGCGGAAAATAGAGCCGATGTTGTGCATGCTCCGCACATTATCAAGCACCACGGCTACCGGCAATTTATCCTGTGCTTTAAATTCATCAACCGTAGCCCGGTTCAGCTCATCCAATTTTAATTTGCGCATACTCTTTAGTTCACGGTTCACAGACCATAGTTCATAGCCAATATGTGTTTGATAACAGACTATGAACCATGAACTATCAACTATGAACCAAATGCAAAAATATTAAAAAAAGCCGTTAGTTAAGCACTGAGGCCAGTACACCTACACCGTCGCCAATTAGCGAGCTGTAAACAGAGGGAGCGTATCCTATTTTTTGCGTGTAGTATTCGGTTATCTCTTTGCTGAAATTATCAAACGCATCACCTTTTACCAGGGCAATGGCACAACCGCCAAAACCTGCCCCCGTCATACGGGCACCCGCAACGTCAGGATTGGTTTTGCTGTACTCGACAACAGCGTCCAGTTCAACACCGCTTACCTCGTATAAATCGCGCAGGGAATCATGTGAGGCGTACATCAGCCTGCCAAATTCGGCCAGGTTGTTATTTGCAAGGGCTGTTGCGGCCAGTTTTACACGGTCGTTCTCTTCAATTACGTGTTTGGCGCGTTTCAAAACAACAGGATCGGTTATCAGGTGTTTGTATTGCTCAAAAGTAGTGCTATTGATCTCGCAAAGATGTTTAATATCCAGTTGCTGTTGCAAGGCCATCAAGGCCGCCTGGCACTCCTCTACACGTTCGTTGTATTTCGATTCGGCCAGTTTGCGGGGTTTATTAGTGTTGATTATGGCAAGTACATATTCGCCAAGATTGCTGTCAACCGCCTGGTAATCCAGGGTATCGCAGTTAAGCATCAGGGCTTTGTTCTTTTCGCCAAAGGCAACTGCAAACTGGTCCATGATACCGCAGTTAACGCCAATGAAATTGTTTTCTACATGTTTTGACAGTTTAACCAGGTCGAGCTTGCTGTAGCCGCTGTTAAACAAGTCGTTAAGCGCATATGAAGTAACCACCTCGATAGAAGCTGATGATGACAAGCCCGAGCCAATTGGGATATCGCCGTAAAACAACATATCCAGGCCTTTTAACGGATGCCCATCCTTAATAAAACGGTCAATAACACCAATTGGAAAGTTAAACCAGTTTTCGCCGGTTTTTTCATAATGAAGTTGCAGCGGGATATCTTTTTGCTCACTAAAATTTAAACTCCTGAAGCGGAAAACGCCATCCTCATTAGGAGAGGTTAGTAAATAAGTACCAAAAGTAATGGCGCATGGCATAACCAAACCTCCGTTATAATCAATATGTTCGCCAATAAGGTTTACACGACCGGGCGAAAAGTACGCGTTGTCTGCTTCTTTGTTAAAGATCTTAATAAATTCCTGGTGCAAATTATTCTTCATTATTCAGGTTGGTTTTTCGGGAAACAAATATTGTAAAAATTGTCAACTTTACAGTTATAAATTTAATTTAATTTTTAATTTATTTTAATGAGATAGTTTTGCAGATATTCGGGCTCGATAAAACGTGCAGGCACAAAAAGCCACGGCATGTTATTTAAATACCAATTAAAATAGATACACATGAAACAATACCTCGTTACCGCCTATGATTATACCGATGCTGAAGCATTACAACGCCGTTTAGGCGCCCGTCCTCATCATCTTGACGGTGCCAGGGCATTAAAAGCCAATGGTAATTTTGTGTTAGGAGGAGCTATACTGAATGAAGAAGGCAAGATGATAGGCTCAACCATGATAGTACAGTTTGAAACCGACGAAGAGATGGAAGCCTGGAAGCAAAACGATCCGTACATTACCCAAAAAGTATGGGAAAGTGTTGATGTAAAGCCCTTTAAAGTTGCAGACGTTTAAGCCGGTTTGCAGTTTTTAGTTTTCACTTTGCTTGAGAGGGGGAATTCTCCGCTGTTCGAAGTCTCTGACTTCGAATATGATATGCCTGTAGTTTGTAACTACGGGCATACAAGAAGTACTGGAAATGTAAGCTTTACTGTAGTCCGGAGACTACAGGCATATTCATCCGAAGTAAGAGACTTCGGACAGCGAATATTACAGAATGTCAAAGAGATGTTCACTGCAAACTGCTAACTCAAAACCTACCACTGCTCTACTGCTCCGCCCACCTGCTCATTTGCCAGTATCCCCGGGCATCTTTAGCATAAAAAGCAGTATAACCCTTGCCCTGCATCGTAAAATTAAAATCAAACTGGTTTATCGAACTGTCATCTGGCAAAAAATTAGCGACTACATTATCAGCTACTGCGGTTATCGTGGCGCCAAAGTCATCCTGCACCTGTTCCTTAGCCTGGGTGCTCTCCACAAAATCATTAAATGTTTCAAACTCGTAAGCTTCATTACGCTGTTTTCTTGCTGCGTTAAAAGCTGCTTCGGCCCATTGTTGTTTGTAGGCTTCCATGGCGTTGAGCAGGTCTTCGGCCGATATTTCCGGCAGGCCGTCCTTGCCTGTAGTGTTATAGCTGTTTAGTATTTCTTCTTTACTTTTCATTCAGGATTAATGTTTCTTAATATCTGCCGATATTCATCCTTACAATTTGATTCAAAATTAAAAGGATGCCAAATTAATGACATCCTTTTAATTTTAAGCTATCAAACGTTTTATTTACGCTTCAGACAGGCTGTTCAACACATCTATATCATCGTCTGACAGCTGAATATCGGCGGTTCTCATATTTTCCTCCAAATGTTTAACACTTGATGTGCCCGGGATAAGCAGGATGTTTGGCGAATGATGCAATAACCAGCTTAACGCCACCTGGTGAATGGTAGCATCATGTTTGGCGGCAATACGGCTCAATATGTCTTCGCCCTGTACATTGCCGCCACCAAGCGGGAACCATGGAATGAATGCGATGTTATGGTCGCGGGTGTATTCCAGCTCGGCTTCCCATTTGCGGTTGTCAACGCTGTACATGTTTTGTACCGATACCACCTCAAAGTATTGCTGGGCAAGTTTGATATCCTCAACGCTCACTTCAGATAAGCCTATATGCCTGATTTTACCCTCCTGCTGTGCTTTTTGCAAAAACTCAAATGATTTTTCGGCAGGAACTTTAGGGTCAATGCGGTGTAGCTGGTACAGATCTATACGATCAACCTGGAGGCGTTTCAGGCTACCTTCAAGAGCTTCCTTCAAATGCTCCGGCGAAGCATCTACGGGCCATTCATTGGGGCCGGTACGTAACAAGCCGCCTTTGGTACCTATCAGGAGGTCGGTAGGGTATGGGTGCAAGGCTTTGGCAATTAACTCTTCTGATACACTTGGCCCGTAACTATCGGCTGTATCAATAAAGTTAACGCCCAGCTCAACAGCGCGTTTTAACACACGGATGCTTTCTTCTTTATCTTTTGGCGGTCCCCAGATCCCGGTACCGGTAATACGCATTGCACCATAACCCAAACGATTAATAGTAATGTCGCCACCAATGGTGAATGTTTTTTCAATTGAACTTGTTGTGCTTGCCATGGTAATGTATTTTGTGTTAACTCCTGTAAAGTTCAACTAAAAAACATCACGATTGTTTATGGAATGTATAACACAAATGTCATTTTGAATCTACACTAATCGCACTAAGGGATGTGCACGAATTACACGAATTAAAGCGCGATGGCTATTCGTGTAATTCGCATAAATTCGTTTGCTGTTAGTGCCTAATTAATTATCTTATCTCCAGGCGCCCAATATCAAGCCCATCAGGGTTAGGGATACCACGCTGTAACCACCGTTTATAAATATCAGCCGCCAGCTTTTGAGCTCAAACAGGCTGTGAATAGCTATCGCGCAGAATGTCCAGATGCCGGCAAGGAAACCTGCCGTTGCCCCCCAGGCAAGATCTGTTTTGGCATCAGCTAAAAACATGGCGAGGTTTACCGCCATAATAATAGAAAAGAAAGCTGTAAAGCCAAAGGCCCTCCCTTTACTGGATGCCTGAAGCTCGGCACTGCTCAGTTTATTATCCGCCATCCAGGCATTAGCAAACAGGGCAGGTGAGTACCAGATACCGCCAACTAAAAACGCAGATAATGCTGCAACCACAACGGCCAGCCAGTTGATGAGTTGAAAATTCATGATGATAATGTTTAAATTAAATTGGTTGTACTAATATAATTAATAAAAGCTAAAAGCCGAATGCACAAAACTCAAAGCTTTATGGAAAACCGATTAACAGGCGCTGTACAGTTGCGACGCTTTTAATTAGTACAGATAGGGCAGTGGGGAATAAAAAAGCCCCGGTTACTTTAACAGCAATCAGGGCTTTTTATTTAGTAATGAATTTGCTTTATACTATTTTACATTGTAGTGGATCACACTGCGGCCTATATTGCCTTCGGCGTCAATTCCCTCAATTATAGCACGGTATGAGCCGCGCTGATCGCTGTTAAAAAAGCTGATAGTTGCAGTGCCGGTTGCTTTATCGGTAATTACGTTAGGTTTCCAGTAAATGGTATTGCGCAAGTCGCCGCCAAGCGTGCCTGCTTTGGTTACATCATATTTAGGCGAGTAAAACTCTTTGGCTTTGGTATAGCCTTGTACTGCAAACGTGATCACATTTTGCTTGGGGATAAGTTCCTGCAATTGTGCAAGCGTTATCTTTTGTTTTTTAACAACCTTTTTGTTAATCACCAGTACACCCTTGGTTTGGGTATTACGGTTAATGCCGCTTACGCCATCATTTAAAAAGATCTCCACAGATTCAACCTCGCTTGACTGTATGCTTGATAAAAAGTTGGCATCAACAGGCAGGCTGCCCACATATACCTGTACCGGGGTGCGGCCGCCGGCATTGTAATCGCGGGTAACGTAAAAATTGTTGTCAATATAGGTAAGGCCCATTGCCATGGTTGATAAGCAGTTTAAAAGCAAAGGGCAGCCCTGTAATTGCTGTGCCGATACTTCATGGTCGGCCTGCATAGGTAAACCTGAGAAAGTGCCATAATCGGCGTGGCTGGCTTTTTTTACGATCTTGGTTGATTTTACAACAACTTCCTTTATGGTACGTGAACTTTGATATTGCTTATAGCTGTTTTGTAAATAAGGACGAAAAGTACTGTCGATGTTCAGGATCTCATCGGGGATGTTATTGTTTTTACTCAATTTTTGATAAGCTTCGCCATTAATGGATATTACAAGGTTGCGTCCGTTAGGGTTGTTACGGGCGCTCAGGGTAATTTTTGATGTATCCGGCACATTCACGTTTGAGAATTTAAAATTGCCCGACATATCGGTAATTGTTTCGGCCGAAAAGTTTTTATCAGGGATTAGCAACCTTAAGCTGCCTTTGGCTACCGGGAGGCCTGTATTGGTCCTCAAGGTTCCTGTTACATCAATGCCTTGTTCCGGTAACAGGTAAACAGGCGGGTTTTTATCAGCCAATATATCTTCATAATCAAAACGACGATATCCCTGGGTAAGCATCAAAATATCCAGGTTGGCCAGTTTTTCATCATCGGGTTTGTTGAAGTAATAGTTCGGTTTTTCAATATAGCCTTTCAAATCAGACGTTAGCAGCATATTACTTAATATGGTTGATTCTGCATCTTCATTTGATGGTACCGTGCCATCATCAACAACAGCTACCGAAAAGCTGCCTTCGGCCGGGGTTGTATTGTTTTTTGCCGATATGGTAATCTTAACATTCCCCCTTGTACTGTACGATGGTTTGTCCGTTTTAAGGGCCAGGTTCATCTGGTCGTTATGCTGAATAAACACTATCCGCTCGCATAAAGCATATCCGCCCGATGAAAACAGCGTTACCTGCACTATACCCGTTGGGAATTTGCTTTTAGGAATATTGGCCGAATAAACCGTGCTTTGTAGTACAGTTTGCGCGGCATAATAAATAACACCGCCGCTTTGCGCTACCAGGTAAAAGCTTTTGTTTTGTTTACGCTGAAAAAATAAATCGTTAGCCGATATTTTTACAGTAAGATTAGCAGGGTCATTGTTGTAAACGGCAATATTTATTCCCATTGATTGTACGCGCGGCAGGTTATAAGAAGCCTGTGAACCATCCGGAAAAGTAATGTTTGCTTTGTATGATCTTTCGATATCAGGAGCAATTGCGAAGATCCCCATCCCTAAATGTGCACTGCTGATCTGGGCAACTTCTGCGCCTTTATCATCAACAATAGTTCCTTTGATATCTACGCCCAGTCCGCTTGAGGCTATAGCCTTAAAAGCAATTTTGGTACGGACCCCATTGGTTAACTGCCCGCCTTCAGGAAAAAATTGCACATCATAACCTTTAACTGCAGTACGCATGGAAAAGCTGCTGCTGATGGTTTTACGGTCGCCAACGTCGATGGAAGTAACCAGGATACCGCCGGTAATTACATCGGCCTGGCTCTCGGGCAGGTCAACCTGCAATACGCCTTTATCGTCTGTAGTACCATGGCCTTTGCTTACAGGGTCGCCGTTTTTCATAAGCTGCCAGCTTACTTTTTTGTTGGCATACGGACTGTTATCCGATCCTTTGTAAAGGATAGTAGCATCAACTTTAACGCCTGTTCTTTTGCTTGAGCTTTTATAGGTGATGTTGGTGCGCACCTGGTTATCAATGGCGTTGCCAACATTAAAAGTATGGTCATAAAAATAATCCGGGTCAAAATTACGCATCCAGTTGGTGTAGCTGCGCAGGCGGTAAGCTCCTTGTTTGTAGGTATCGCCGTTAAGCACAATATTACCGCTTGCAAAGCCATTGGTAACCGCAATACGCTGGCTTTCAACCACCGAATCCCGGTTGTTGATCAGGTCGACATAAACGATGCGGCTCAATGCCGATGGCTGATGCTTTTCAATGGTTACATAAGCCTTAAACCAAATGGTATCGCCAACAGCATAGTAAGGTTTATCTGTATGCAGGTAAACTTTTTCAATAGGGTAGCTGCTGTTAAACTTGCTGGTTTTTTCAATTATGGTAGTTAAGGGGATGCTATCCTGCTGGGCAAAAACAGATGCGCCAAAGGCAGGTAACAGGCATAATAGGAGTAAAAATCGACGTATGATCATCAATATAAATTATAGAAGTAACAGGGGCTAATATAAACATTTAGCCGTATTGCATTTTTAGCGGCGGTTTATTTAACACTTTTTTACAAATGCCGCTTTGGCCAATCGGTGAAAGTTAAACGCCAAAAGCTATACACTTATACAAAATATCACAATTGTTACTTAGCTGCAGTTTTAGCTTTTGCCTTGCCTTCAACATGTACCGACACCATGCTCGAGTGGATTATGCCCAATGTTGTACCCGGTTTTACGTTAAGGTAAAAATTAAAGTAGCTTTCCATAACTGCTTTTGAAGCGTGAATGTAGTCGGCTTCAATTTCTTTTTCTCCATTGAATCCAACAAGGGGAATCCCATAAAACAACCGGCCTTTATCGTCAATATACATAGTGAAGGAATAGTAAAAATCTTTGTATGCGTTTTTGATCACGATGTCATAAGTAGGGTCAAGGTAATCATCAGAGTTATCGAAATTGTTGAGAATATCGGGTTTAGTAGTGCGGCGCGATACTGTTACCAGCGGGCTTTTGCTGCTTATATCGGCCGGCTGCCTCGCTGCAAAAGCCTTGGTGTAATCTGCCTTTGCTTTTACGGCTAATGAACGAATGAACAGCGTATCGGCACGGCTTGGCCTTCTTAGTGTAGTTGTATCAGTGTGTAAAACGTTTTTAATATAGTTATCAGCAAAGAACCGCATGAATACTTTGGTGCCTTTAACATCAAGTGAGTCTCCTTTTTGAATCAGGATCTCCATGGTGATGCTATCTTTATTGATCTTCCTGATTTTTAACCATGAACGGGCGGCATTAAATATAGAATCGTATCCGCGCGTAAGCGGGAAATTAATAAACGCGTTTTTAGTAGGACTGAAAATACTTACCGAATCGTCTGAGACAAATTTTAGCTTCCATTGCGGCTCCAGTTGATAACCATATTCGTTAAACGACAGACCGTTTTTTTGACGCCGGGATACTTCGGAGTAGTTGATGCCATTGTAAGGTTTAAAGGAGATCAACTCTCTTTTCTTTTTGCCCGAAGGGCCGCTGCCGCAACCTGAAATAATGGCAGATATGATGATGAGCAGCCCGAATGCTGCTGTTTTTAATGTTTTTAGATTGATGAATAGCATTGCCGCTAAAGATATAGATAATTCAATAAACGGCTAAAAAATGGCTGCTTTGTAATGGAATTTATATAATTTCTTAATTTAAACCTACACCCCGGTTCTCCCTTTAACATGAACTGCTATCTCGCTGCTATGCGCAATACCAAGCGTTTTGCCAGGAATAAAGTTCAGGTAATATCTAAGGTAGCTGTTCATCACCGCTGTTGAATAATGGTTATACGCTGGTATACGTTCTTTTTCTAAAAAAAAGATAATTGGCTTGCCATAATGTAGTTGTCCGGCTGTGTCAACAATTATCGAAAACGAATAATTAAAATAGGTATAAGCCTTGTTAACTGTGATGTCAAACTCGGGGCGCATATAATCATCAGAGGTGTTAAATTTATTAAGCATGGTTGGTTCAGAATGGCGCCTGGTAACCGTAACTAACGCGCTTCTGCTTTTAAGCTCAACGGGTTGCCGGGCGGCAAATGCTTCATTATAATCTTTATTGGCAATATCGGTTAATGATTTTATGTACAGACTGTCTTTACGGCTGGGGCTTTTGTATTTGCTTAAATTGCCATGAAGTACATCGTTAATGTAATTATCGGCATAAAAAACCATAAAAACCTTCGCTCCGCGGGTATCAACCGAATCGCCATCGGCTTTAAGCATTTCGATGATCATGCTATCCTTAGTCATGGTTTTAACTTTTAACCAGGTGCGGGCGGTATTAAAAATGGAATCATATCCGCGGGTAAGCGGAAAATTGATGAATTGTTTTTTAGTCGGACTGTAAATACTGGCCGAATCATTGGAAACGAATTGCATTTTCCATTGCGGCTCTAATTGATAACCGGAGTTATTAAATGACAGTCCATTAGCTGATCTGCGTGCTATTTCCGTATAGCTGATACCCGATACAGGCTTAAACGAGATCAGGTCTTTTTCGCCATTATGTTTAACGATGTTACGTTGTTTGCAGCCCATGCAAAGCAAAGCCAATACAATGCAGGTTGATCTTGCTATAGGTTTGTTGGTTATCATATAGGCATTTGTTAAATATATGACTTATTATTAACGCTAAATGAGCCGTTTAAGCGATCTCATGACTTAAATCCGCACACCTCTGTTCCCTTTAACATGCACGGCTATCTCGCTGGTATGCACTATACCAAGTGTTCTTCCTGGAATAAAGTTCAGGTAATATTTAAGATAACTATCCATTACCGCTTTTGAAAGATGAATATAAACAGCTTTACGGCTTTCCTCCAAAAATGCGGTAAGCGGTTTGCCGTAGTGCATTTGGCCGTCCGGGTCAACAAATATCGAAAATGAATAGTAAAAATTGCTGTAGGCTTTATCGATGGTAATATCAAACTCGGGGTTCATATAATCGTAAGAAGTATCGAAGTTATTAAGCATGGTCGGCTCTGCATGGCGTTTGCTAAATGTAATTCGTGCGCTTTTGCTTTTAAGCTCAACAGGCTGCCGGGCGGCAAACGCTTTAGTAAAGTCTTTATTTGCGGCGTCGGTTAACCATTGTATGTACATGCTGTCTTTTTTGCTCGGGCTTTTGCATTTGCTTATATCGCCATGAAGTACATTATTAATGAAATTATCAGCATAAAAAACCATGTAAACCTTGGCACCGCGCGTATCAACAGAATCACCATAGGCTTTGAGTAGTTCGATGATCATGCTGTCCTTAGTCATAGTTTTAACTTTAAGCCAGGTGCGGGCTGTATTAAAAATAGAGTCATAACCACGGGTAAGCGGAAAATTAATGAATTGCTTTTTTGTAGGGCTGTAAATGCTTGCTGAATCGTTGGAAACAAATTTCATTTTCCATTGCGGCTCCATCTGGTATCCGAAACTGTTGAATGAAAGCCCATTCTGCGAGCGCCGGGCTATTTCGGTATAACCGATGCCAAAAACTGGCTTAAAGGAGATCAGGTCTTTTTCGCCATTGTGTTTAACAATGTTGCGTTGTTTACAGCCAAGGCAAAACAAAGTCAATACAATGCAGGTTAATTTTGTAACAGGTTTAGCAATTAGCATATAGGTTCGATATATTATAAATATATAATATTTACCGACAGTCAAATGTTAAATAATGCTAAAATTGCAGGTTGAGAGTAAACCCGATATAATCTGATGGCAGTTGAAATAGAACGTAAATTTTTAGTAGATCAGCAGAAATGGCAGCAGATAGCAAAGCCAAAGGCAATTCATTTCAGGCAGGGGTACATTTTTAGCGATGAAAAGAAAACCATCAGGGTGCGGGTTACTGATACCGAAGCATATATCACTATAAAAGGCAGCACCCGAGGTTTTAGCCGGAGCGAATTTGAATATACCATTCCGGCAGCCGATGGCATCCAGTTGCTTGATAACTTTGCTGCTTCCGAACTGGAAAAATACCGCTGCCGCATCACCTATGCCGGTAAACTTTGGGACGTTGATGAATTTTTAGGCGATAACCAGGGTCTGCTGATGGCCGAGATTGAGCTTAGTAGTGAGGATGAAGAATTTGAACTGCCGCCATGGGTAACAACCGAGGTAACCGGCGATGATCGGTATTACAATGCCAGGTTAAGCACTCATCCTTTTAAAAACTGGTAGCAACTTTTCAGGCACATTCCGGCAGGCCCAGCAGGTAGTCGGGTTTCGATTCGTCGTAAACAGTTTTAACATATTTGTTACCCTCGGGGCAAACAGCGGGGATCAAACTGGTTTTATTGCCTTTATCATCAATAATGTAAGCTTCACCATCTTCATGTTTTATCCAGTCATAAAGTTTTGATCTTTCGGTAAGGCCTTTTACATTGATCCGTTCATTAATCCATTCAAGTGCATCGATAGCCACATAAGGATTTTCATGCGGCCTGGTATCGGTTTTTATACATACTATGCGTACTGCCATTGTGTTATTTACATTAAATGTTCAGGTGCGATAAAAATATGGCAAAAAACAATACCCCGAAATAGGTATAATCACCCAATTTTCACTACGTAAAATTACCTATTGCATAAGTGTTACTGTTTGCTGCCACATATCCGTATTTAGTGAATCGATAATTGATTTATGATCGAGATGTATTGCATGCGTTTGAAAATGAGCATATAGCAATAAATCGGGATGCCTGGTATGTGGTAGATGCCTGTGATGCGTCCCTTCGATAAAAATTAAAAAAATATTGTGTAACCAAATGGTTTCATTTATATTTGTAACCGAACGGTTTCACATGTCCGTTCATTTACTATGCGAAGAGATGTTTTCCAGGCCATTGCCGACCCAACCCGCCGTGAGATCATTAACCTGCTGGCCAGCCGGCAAATGAACCTTAATGCCGTGGCCGATAATTTTGATATCAGCCGGCCGGCTGTATCCAAACACATAAAAATTTTAACCGAATGCGGTTTACTTGTTATCAAACAGCAGGGAAGGGAACGTTATTGTCATGCCGACTTGAAGCAACTCAAACAGGTTACCGACTGGGCTGAGCAATACCGCTGGTTCTGGACACAGAAACTGGATGCACTCGACGCTTTTTTAACCGGCGAACAAAACACAGATAACCATAAAAACAACAAACTATGAGCACACAACCATTTGTAATTGAACGTGTTTATTCAGCACCCATTCAAAAAGTATGGGAAGCTATCACCGTTAGAGAAAAAATGAAAGAATGGTATTTTGACCTTGCCGAATTTAAACCCGAAGTAGGTTTTGAATTTGAATTTACGGCAGGAGACAAAGATAATTTTCAATACCGTCACCTGTGTCGGGTAACTAAAGTTGTTGAGGGCAAAACCATTGCTTATACCTGGCGATACGATGGCTACGAAGGTAATTCGGAAGTTACGTGGGAGCTTTCTTCGGAAGGGGAGGGCACTAAATTAATCCTCACCCATAGCGGTCTGGAAACATTCCCGCCGTTGGATGCCTTCAAAAAAGAAAATTTTGTTGCCGGCTGGACACATATTACCGGGGTATCACTTAAAGAATACCTGGAGAAGCAGTAAAAGAGCTATTGGTTAAGCCTTATATAAGGCCTTTTGAGAAACAAAAAACAACAAAGCCGGGCAAAACGCCCGGCTTTATAATTAAAACAATATGATAAAGAGATATCTGCTGAACCTCTAATCTCCCGGTCACTGACACTAAAACACCTGGTCAAACTGGTTAACGGCGTCTTTGCTTTCCAGCAGGGAGTGTCCCATTAAAAACTCGTCGACCTTGCGGGCGGCTTCGCGGCCTTCAGAGATGGCCCAAACAACCAGTGATTGTCCGCGGCGCATATCCCCTGCTGTAAACACTTTGCTTACGTTGGTGCGGTAAACACCTTCTTTGGCTTTAACGTTTTTACGTTCGTCAAGATCAACACCAAGCTGGCTGATGAAAGTATCATGCTGCGGGTGTAAAAAACCCATAGCCAGGAATACACGCTGACAAGGAATTTCACGCTCAGAGCCTTCAACCACATGGAATTTAACCGGGCGACCCATAAAGTCTTGCTCCCATTCAACGTCAACTACTTTCAGTGCACGCAGGTTGCCCTGTTCGTCGCCTAAAAACTCTAAGGTATTAACGCCCCAGAAACGGTCGGCGCCTTCTTCGTGCGAGCTGGTGGTTTTCAGTACCATTGGGTAGGTAGGCCATGGCATGTGTTGTGTACGCTGTGCCGGTGGCTGAAACATCACTTCAAATTGTTTGATGGATGCTGCACCCTGGCGGTTTGAAGTACCTACACAGTCCGAGCCGGTATCACCACCGCCAATCACCACTACATCTTTACCGGTAGCTATAATCTCTTCTACGGTAACATCAATATTGCTTACGCGTTTGTTTTGCTGTTTCAGGAAGTCCATTGCAAAATGGATGCCTTTTAATTCCCTGCCGGGGATGTTCAGGTTACGCGGTATGGTGGAACCTCCTGCTAAAATCACGGCATCGTTATTACGTACCAGTTCATCCGCAGCGACATTTACACCAACCTCACTGTTGTATTTAAATACAACGCCGTCCTTCTCCATTACCTCAACACGACGCTCAACAACCCATTTCTCTAATTTAAAATCGGGAATCCCGTAACGCAATAAACCACCTGCACGGTCATCACGTTCGTAAACGGTAACGGTATGGCCAACTTTCACCAATTGGGCAGCAGCGGCAAGGCCTGCAGGGCCTGAGCCTACAACGGCTACCTTTTTGCCTGTTTTAACAAGCGGCGCAGTTGGTTTTACGAGGTTTTTCTCGTAAGCGATCTCGATGATATGGCGCTCAATTTCCTCAATAGCAACAGGCGGCTTGTTAATGCCTAATACACATGCCGATTCGCATGGGGCCGGGCAGATGCGGCCTGTAAACTCGGGGAAGTTATTGGTTGATGATAATATATGGTAAGCTTCTTCCCAGTTTTTACGATACACGGCATCGTTAAACTCAGGGATGATATTACCAAGCGGGCATCCTGAATGGCAGAAAGGGATCCCGCAATTCATACACCTTGCCGATTGCTGGTTAAGCTTCTCTTCGGTATATAAATTAACAAATTCGTTATAGTTCTTAACGCGTTCAGCAGCCGGAACTTTTGATGGAAGTTCACGATTAAACTCCTGAAATCCTGTAGGTTTTCCCATTTCTTAGCCTATAGTTTGATATTGTGATTTCTCTAATACTTTTTTATACTCTCTCGGATATACCTTTACAAACTGGGTTGATGCTTCGTTCCAGTTGTTCAGGATCTTTTGTGCAAGCTTGCTGCCTGTTAAATTGATGTGCTTACGCAGCAGGGTAAGGATCTGTTCTTCATCCTGCACGCTCAGCGGGTCAAGGTCAACCATTTCGGTATTGCAGTTTTCGGCAAAGGTGCCTTCGGGGTTATAAACCCAGGCTATACCGCCGCTCATGCCGGCTGCAAAGTTGCGGCCCGTTTTACCAAGAATCAATGCACGGCCACCAGTCATGTATTCGCAACCGTGATCTCCTATGCCTTCAACAACGGTTGTAGCACCTGAGTTACGCACCGCGAAACGTTCGCCGGCCATACCACCGATGAATAACTCACCAGATGTAGCTCCATAAAGGGCTACGTTACCGATGATGATATTTTCTTCGGGGATAAAGGTTGCATTGGCTGGCTGGTATACTGCAATTTGAGCGCCTGAAAGGCCTTTGCCCACATAGTCATTAGCTTCGCCTTCCAGCTCAAATGATACGCCTTTGGTAGCAAAAGCAGCAAAGCTTTGACCTGCCGAACCTTTGAATTTATAGTTGATGGTATTATCAGGTAAACCCGCGGAACCATATACTTTTGAAATCTCGTTTGATAATAGGGTACCAATGGTACGGTTAACGTTGATCACATCAAATGAGGCAAATACCGGGGTTTTATCTTCAATGGCCGGTTTTGCAGTCTCCCACAATTTCCAGTCAAGGATATCGGCCATGCCATGATCCTGTGATTCGCTGTTGTACAGGGTCATGCCTTTAGTGTTGGTAACCGGGTGCAGGATGCCGCTCAAGTCGATCTTTTTGGCTTTCCAGCTTTGCAGGTTATCTTTCACTTTCAGGAACTGTACGCGGCCAACCATTTCATGAATGGTGCGGAAACCAAGTTCGGCCATGATCTCACGTAACTCTTCGGCCATAAAGCGGAACAGGTTAACAACGTGCTCAGGTTTGCCCGAGAATAATTTACGCAATTCAGGGTCCTGGGTGGCAACACCTACAGGGCAGGTGTTCAGGTGGCATTTACGCATCATGATACAACCGCCTGCAACAAGGGCCGCAGTAGCAACACCCCATTCTTCGGCACCCATCAGGGCTGCGATAGCCAAATCCCTGCCGGTTTTCAGCTGTCCATCTGTTTGCAATACCACGCGGCTGCGCAGTTTATTGCGTACCAGTGTTTGGTGAGCTTCGGTTAAGCCAAGCTCCCATGGTAAACCTGCATGTTTGATAGAGCTTATCGGTGATGCACCAGTACCACCGTCGTAGCCGGCGATCAGGATCACATCGGCATGAGCTTTGGCAACACCTGCCGCAATTGTACCTACACCGGCTTTTGATACCAATTTAACGTTGATACGGGCAGCACGGTTGGCATTTTTAAGGTCGAAGATAAGCTGTGCCAAATCTTCGATAGAGTAAATATCGTGGTGCGGCGGAGGCGAGATCAAACCTACACCCGGGGTAGAGTGACGGGTTTTAGCGATCCAGTCGTCAACCTTGTGGCCCGGCAGCTGACCACCTTCGCCTGGTTTAGCACCCTGTGCCATTTTTATCTGTAGTTCGTCGGCGTTAGTAAGGTAGTTTGAAGTTACCCCAAAACGGCCCGATGCTACCTGTTTGATAGCCGAACGCAATGAATCGCCGTTTGGCAATTTGTCATAGCGCATTTCATCCTCACCGCCCTCGCCGGTGTTGCTTTTGCCGCCAATGCGGTTCATGGCAATAGCCATGGTACTGTGCGCCTCGTGCGAGATAGAGCCGAATGACATGGCACCTGTAGCAAAACGCTTCATGATGCTTTCTGCAGGTTCAACCTCATCAATGCTGATAGATTCGCGGTGGTGGGCAAAATCAAGCAGGCCACGAATGGTAAAATGCTTTTCAGTTTGCTCATTAACCACCTTAGCATAGTTTTTATATACCTCGTAGCTGTTGCTGCGTGTAGCATGCTGCAACAGGTGAACGGTAGTAGGGTTAAACAAGTGGGCTTCGCCGCGGCGTTTCCACTGGTAAATACCACCTTCGGGCAGCAGGTTATCAGCACCTTTGGCCTCAAAGCCCATTTTGTGTTTGCAAAGTGCTTCGCGGGCAATTTCGTCAAGGCCTAAACCGCCTATACGGGTAACCGCGCCGTGGAAGTATTTGTCAACTACGGTTTTGTTCAAACCAAGGATCTCGAATACCTGTGCACCGTGGTATGACTGCAATGTGGAGATCCCCATTTTTGAGAAGATCTTCAGTAAGCCGTCATTAATAGATTTAACGTAGTTATTACGCAGTTTTTTGATATCGTAGCTGGTTTCAAGGCTGCCATTGTCCTTAAGCGTTTCGATGGTTGAAAGCGCAAGGTATGGATTGATAGCAGTTGCACCGAAAGCCAGTAAGCAGGCAAAGTGGTGAACTTCCCATGCATCGCCGGTTTCAACAACCAGGCCTACAGCACCACGACGGCCTTTGCGGATCAGGTGGTGGTGTACTGCAGATACAGCTAACAGGGTAGGGATAGGGGCGTGCTCAGAATCAACCGCACGATCCGAAAGGATCAATACTTCGAAGCCGTCGTCAACAGCATCCTCGGCGTAACGGCAAAGGCGCGCGATACCTTTTTCCAGTGAACCTGGCAGGCCATCAGCCTTAAAGTATGTTTGCAGTGTTTTGGCGTGGAACAGGCCGGTATCGATACTGCGCAGCTTTTCCAACTGGTGGTTTTTTAATATCGGGTGTTTCAATACCACGCAATGGCAATGCATTTTATCTTCATCCAACAGGTTGCCATTGTTACCGATGAAGGTAGCAAGGCTCATTACCAGACGCTCACGGATAGGATCGATTGGCGGGTTGGTAACCTGTGCGAAGAATTGTTTGAAATAGCTTGACAGGTGCTGAGGTTTATCAGAAAGGATAGCCAAAGGCACGTCGGTACCCATTGAACCTACAGGTTCCTTGCCGTCAAGGGCCATCGGTTTAATAATGGTGTCGATATCCTCACGGCTGTAACCAAAAACCTGCTGATAACGGTAAACCGAAGCTTCAGACAAGCTGGCGAAAGCCAGGCGCGGTTCTGAAAGCTCGCTCAGGTTAATTTTATAATTTTCCAGCCAGCGGCCGTATGGCTGCTGTGAAGCAACTTGTTTCTTGATCTCCTCATCGGTGATGATGCGGCCTTTTTCAGTATCGATCAACAGCATTTTACCAGGCTGCAAACGGCCTTTGCGTAAAACGGTGCTTTCGTCGATAGCTAAAGTACCGGCTTCTGAGGCTGCAATGGCGCGGCCATCATTGGTAATTACATAACGCAATGGGCGCAGGCCGTTACGGTCAAGCAGGGCACCTACAAGTTTACCATCGGTAAAGGTGATGGCGGCAGGGCCGTCCCATGGCTCCATCAGGGTAGCGTGGAATTCATAGAATGCCTTTTTAAGCGGATCCATGGCTTCGTTGCCATCCCATGCCTCAGGTACCAGCATCATCATTACGTGCGGTAATGAACGGCCGGAATGCAGCAATATTTCAATGATATTATCCAGACAGGCAGAATCCGACTGGTTGTTATCGATCACCGGCAACAGCATGTCCATTTCTTCGGCAGTAAAGTATGACGAAGCGTATGATTTCAGGCCGGCATAAAACCAGTTTAAGTTACCTGTAAGGGTATTGATCTCGCCGTTATGCGCAATTAAGCGGAATGGCTGGGCCAGTTTCCATGAAGGGAAAGTATTGGTAGAGAAACGCGAGTGGATCATGGCAAAGCCCGATGCAATACGCGGATCTGAAAGATCGGTATAGTATTTACGCAGTTGGTAGGTAGTAAGCTGGCCTTTGTAAATAATTGTTTTACAGCTTAACGATGTAAAATAAAAGTTATCAGAAGCGCCGGCTACCGTTTCAGTAATGGTTTTGTTGATATACCTTCTGAGCACAAACAGCTTGCGTTCAAAATCATCGGCGTTGGTAATATGATGCGGCCTTGCAATATAAATTTGCTCAATATCAGGTTCGGCCTGGCGGGCTGTTTCACCAATAACCGATGAATCAACGGTAAGCTTACGCTCGCCCAGTTTATGTAAACCTAATTTTTCAATAGCGTTGTTAATAATGGTACGGCAGGCCTTTTTCTGGGCCGAATCTTTAGGTAAAAATATCATACCTACACCATACTCGCCGGGTTCCGGCAGGCTGATCTCAAGGTTTGAGCATTCTTCCATTAAAAACTCATGGGGCAATTGTATTAAAATGCCCGCACCGTCCCCGCTCTCGGGGTCGCATCCGCACGCACCGCGGTGTTCCATGTTTTCGAGCATGGTTAACGCGTTATCAATAATTTGGTTGGTTTTATGACCGTTGATATTGGCTATAAATCCCGTTCCGCACGAATCGTGTTCAAATTCCGGTCTGTAAAGACCCTGGTGGCTATCAGTTTGATCCATTGTTTAAATTAAACCGTTTACAATTTTATAAGGGGTGTAACCACGAAGTTACCAAAACTCAAATAAATTATAAAATTTACGGTAATTTTTAAAGATTTCTAAAAAATCAATTATTTAAATCATAATTATTTAACATTATCTCAACAAAAAGAGACAAATATTATGATGTACAAAATGAAAGTACGAAAAAAATTATTTAGAATCAATATAAAGTTATACCAAACTTGTGCAATACATTTATTAAAGCTGACTTTTTAGCTATAACCAAATTAAATTTTGTGGTGTTTCTCTATGTGATTAGTGGGATTTGAGAATGGAAAAGTCCGAGGTCGGTAAGTCGGCAAGTCCGAAAGTAGAATTTTGAAAGATCTCTTATCAAGGTATAGATAAAGCCCAGGGAGTCGATATATTTTAAAAAACCACGTGATAACTTTTGATTTCGAATTATTGTCTGAACCCGAATTTATAGCATTTAAGGAATTAATATGATGCTATGCAAATTCTATAAATTTTCAAAATTCGTTCAATTCGAGTTCAGACAAAATCAACTATCTGTAAGTACACAAATACGAACTCTGCACCCCGGTTTTTACTTTAAATGAAGTATTAGCTTCAACTTCAAAAGTTTGTCCGTTGGTAAAAGTTTGCCATTGGCTTTGGCCGGGTAATAAGGCTTCGAGTGCGCCTTCAATTACGGTCATGGTTTCGTGACTTGATGTGCCAAATTCGTATTCGCCGGGTTCAATAACGCCAATGGTTGAGCGCCCTTGCGGGGTAGTGTATGCCAGTGATTTAACGGCACCTTCAAAATATTCGTTTACGTTGATCATGTTTAAAAATTTCGGTCTAATATGGTTAAATAAAATGAATTGTATTATAATTGGGGCTTAACTATTGAAAGTCGCCGCACCGGCGAATGTTAAAATATGTGAAAAAAGTAATTTCGGTTGTGATTATTACTTCTTAAACATCGTTATTTGCATAAAATTTATATATGAGGAAAATCCAACTATTAATGCTGTTCGTTTTATCAGCTATAATATTCCAGGGCTGTAAAAAGGACGTTGTTACTTCTGCTTCCACTACTTCCGACCAAATACTTGCCGCTACTATAAATGGTACATCATGGATCCCTGATGATGTTACCGCTACCATAAATTATGATGCGAATGCTAACACAAAATCATTTAACGTAGTAGGTACAACAGATCTGAAACGCGTAAAATGGACAATTACTTTAAGTGATGCTAATGCTACTAACGTAAATACTTTTCCGCTGTCTACTTATAAGGTCGATGCTACCAACAGGGTAAATATGGCTTACTTTACATCAACAAGCGGCACAACTTACACCCAGGTGGGTGTGGTTGAGCCGGGTTCGGGTTCGATTATAATTACTTCTATAGATCCATCAAAAAATGTGATAACCGGTACCTATAGCATGACCACCAAAAAAGTAAATTATAATGATGATGGTACCATCGCCTCTATTGAAACATCGCAGATATTAGGTGGTACGTTCACTAATTTGCCTTATACCTTTACCCAGGTGAGTAATTAAATACAGTTAGAAATTATATAACATGAACGCCCCGGGTTGCAATATCCCGGGGCGTTCATGCTTTAAAACCAACCCTTAATTATTGACCAGGACTTGCTGGCCTGGTTGGGCTCGACGGATTAGGTGTCGGGCTTGGTGTTGTTGGGCTCGGCGTATTTGGTATAGGGTTAGGCGTGTTTGGCTGCGGTACCGGGTTAGGGGTATTAGGTGTAGGTGTAGGTGAAGGGTTTGGTGTCGGTGTCGGTGTCGGCGCAGGAGTTGGATTTGGCGCCCGGTTCGGATCGGTAGGTATTGGTGTAGGAGTTGGTGTTGGATTTGGCGCCGGATCTGTTGGTTTTGGTGTTGGTACCGGTGTTTTTGGTTTCTTTTTATCCTTACCTGGCACAGTATCAGTTGTCATTGTGTGTTTTGTTACTGATACACCTGTATTTTGGGTTTGGTGGCCGTTGGCTAAAGCAAATGAGCCGGCTAATGACAGGGCAATAGCTGCGGCTGTTATTCTTAAATTTTTCATATTTTTTTCTTTTTATTTATGAAAAGTTAACTATTAATATAACTTAATGAAAGGGGAATAGTTTTTGAAATTTGAAATGAGTCATGAGCCGGACACCTTAACCACACCTATTGAAGGAAATGACCTGGTAATTTACAACGCACTGTAGCGGAGTTGTAAATTGTTGCCGGGTTGCCGGTTTAAATCTTAAGCACCTATATTTGTATTGATAACCTGTACCTGCAAACATTACCTATGACCGAACTCGAAAAAATGATATCCGGCGAATTGTATAATGCCGGGGATGCCGAACTTGTTGCCGCCCGTGCAAAAGCCCGCCAATTGTTTACACAATACAACGCCACAAGCTATGATGACAAGGAAACCAAAACGGCCCTGTTAAAACAATTGTTGGGAAGCTTTCAGGGCAATATTGATATTCAATCGCCTTTTTACTGTGATTATGGCTTTAATATAATAGCCGGAGATAACCTGTTTCTGAATTTTAACTGCATTATACTTGATTGTGCCCGCGTTACCTTTGGTAATAACGTGTTCCTGGCACCCAATGTTCAGCTTTATACAGCCTATCACCCGGTAATAGCAGCCGAACGGATCAAAGGCCCTGAATATGCAGCACCTATTACTATTGGCAATAACGTGTGGCTGGGTGGTGGTGTAATTGTTTGCCCAGGAGTTACCATAGGCGATAATACGACAATAGGTGCAGGAAGTGTAGTGACCAAAGATATTCCGGCAAATGTAGTTGCTGCTGGAAATCCATGCCGGGTGATCAGAGAATTATGATTTCGGATTTGGGAATTTCGACTTCGGATTTAGGAAAGAGGAGTAAATCAAGTGCCGAGGGCTTTAGATATTAAAAGTTTTAAGAATGAAGTCCCTTTGCGGCTTAGCGTCTTTGCATGAAATTAATGAAGCAGGCATTGTTTAAATCGATAATACCGGCGACGGCTTCGAGCTCTCTTTTAATAATTTCAATTCGGCAACAATGATAAAGCTCACAATCACCAGGAAGGCCCATGAGCTTATTTTCTGATAATCCACTACTGTCCAGGCATGGTGCTGGTAGGCATAGCGCCAGGCTCCAAGCCGGGTAGCTATATTTTCGGCAAGCCAGATGAAAAAGCCAATAAGCATAAATGATAAGATAGTTGGCATGCGGTATGCCTTTCCCTGTAAATGAAAAACTACAACCGACTGCCTGAAAAAATAAAGGATCAGCACACCTATGCCATAGCGTATATCGGGCATAAAATGATTGCTGAAAAAATTAACGTATATCAAAATACCTATAGTGCGGGCGATGTACCGGTTAGGCCAGTTTTGTATTTGCAGATTAAGCCTTCGCCAGGACTGGCACATATAGCTGGCAACGCTTGCATACATAAAGCCGCTGTATAGCGGAACGCCGCCTATTTTCAAATAAGCAAACTCAGGATAGGTCCATGAACCATAATGGACTTTAAAAAGCTCCATCACCAGGCCCAGCAGGTGAAATATGCAAATTACCAGTACTTCATCCTTTGTTTCGATCCCGGTATAATATAAGGCAGCCTGGATAAGCAGGCAGGTTATCAGCATAAAATCATACCGGGGTAAAATACCGGTAAACAGGTGAGAAAGTGCCAGCATGGCAAATACCAACACCGGGAACAGGCAGGAGAGTGCCTGCTGCTGTACGAAGAACCCGAAATGTTTGATAGCTATTTTCATGGATTAATTTAAAGCGTATGCCTGGTCCATTTCCTGGATCTGGATTTTGTATTGCACCGGCAGCAGGGCATCCCTTAAAAACTTTCCGGGTTTAAGGTCCTTTATTGCCTTGTATACTTTTAATACAGGCCAAAGCCAGGCTGTTTTACCCAAAGGCAGTTGTTGGCTAACCTTCGTGGGCACGGTTAGCAACTGTGCCTGCTTCAGGATCTGGTACCGGGCAAAACCAAGGTGTTTTTTATACTGACGATATAAGTCGGCAGTGAAGGCGCTGTTAATTAAGTTGTGTTCAAGGTGTTCTTTGCGCATTTGCAGATAGTGTTGATAATCTAATGGCAGGCCTGTTAGCTGCATTCGTTTACCAACTCTATAAAAAACATTAAACACTTCGGCCTTTTCGGCTGCACTAAGGGGCTTTTCCAGTAATTCATATGAACGGATAGACAGATCGATTAACAGGAACAGCACATCCCGATAAGCCCGGTCGGGTATTTGGGAACCGCGGGCGGTTTCAACGCCTTTATGTATGGCGGTTATTTTATCAATAGCTTTTAATGCTGCTTCGCGCTCCGAAAAGATGATCTGCCGCGAATAGGCAACAGTGCTAAACAGGCGCGCTAAAGGATCTGCAGGGAGTTTACCTGTAAAATAAAGCCAGTCGACAGCCTTATTTAAGGCAAATTCGGCCGCTGCTCCTGCAAAAATGAACAGGATGGTATCAGCCTTGCCCCAGATCCTGCGCACTATCGAATGTTCATCTACAAAAAGATCCATATTATATAATTTTAGTTCCCGGTAAATTGTTATTGAGTACTTTAAAGTTTGACAATTAAAAGTACTTTGTATTGCAAAGCTAATAAAGGATTTCAAGATTTCCAAGAGGAGATATGGATATAATAATGCTTGCATTATTTCATTTCACCTGCCTCTGCCCGTAATATTCAATGTACCTTATTTGCCAACTTAATGTCATTAAATCACTGTTGATTTAGTATTAAATAATTGTAATTCTATTTTCTTTACTTTCGCTTTTTATTAGCTCCCCGGGGAAAATTAGGTTTGATCAATCCCTGCCGCTCAAACCTTTTGGGGAAACTAAAGCAATGTGTTTTTCATGGAAAGTAAATTGAGGTTGGCCGAATATAAAGTGCTTTTATACAGGCTGTTTTTGGGGTATTTGTTTTATTTTATTGCAAGGGTATTATTCTTTGCTTTTAACACACACCTGTTTGCGGTTGATAGCTTATGGGCGCTGCTTAAGTTGTGCTACTATGGTATGGCTTTTGATACTACGGCTCTGCTTTATATTAACAGCTTGTTCATCCTGCTTAGCGTTTTACCCCTAACTGTAAATACCCGGCCCGGGTTTCAAAAGGGGGTGGCTATTCTGTATTTTGTTACTAATTTGTTCGCCTACGCTACCAACTTTGTTGATATTATTTACTATCGCTTTAGCCAGGTACGTTCAACAAAGGCAACACTCGATGTATTGGCCGACGAGAACAACAAAAAGCTGTTGTTTACCCATTTTTCGGAAGCCTACTGGTATGTGATCATCATATTTATATTATGCTCGCTTTGCTGGATCTGGTTATATAACCGGGTAAAGTTAAAACCTGCCGTGGTAAGGGATAAGAAAGTATATTTCTTATCATCTATAGTGTCGTTCCTGCTTATTCTTACTTTGGTAATTGGCGGCATCCGGGGCGATTTCGCGCACAGCACCCGGCCAATCAACATGGTTGATGCCTATAAACACATCACCGTACCTAACCAGGGTGATATTGTGCTGAACACCCCATTCGCTATTTTCCGGACACTGGGCACCAACAACTACAAACTTCAGCATTGGACTGATGAGGCTTATATCAACACCAGCATCAAACCCATAAAACAATACAACACCAGGCCTGCTAATAAACCAAATGTGGTGATCATTATACTGGAAAGCATGGCCCGCGAATATTGGGGCAGTATGAACCGTGATGTTAATATACCGGGATTTAAATCCTATACGCCGTTTTTGGATTCGCTCTCCAATAGCAGCCTTATATTTACCAATGCCTACGCAACGGGCAGGCAATCAATCCACGCCATGTCGTCGGTATTGGCAGGGATTCCCTCGTTTCAAAATGCTTTCACCTCATCGCCTTATGCCAAGCAACACATCCAGTCGGTAGTGTCGGTTTGCGATAGCATGGGGTATCAAACTTCGTTCTTTCATGGGGCAGCCAATGGGTCAATGGGCTTCCAGGGCTTCGGCAGTATTTTGGGATATCAGCACTATTACGGCCGTACAGAATATAACGATGATAAAGATTTTGATGGCATCTGGGGCATTTGGGATGAGCATTTTTTTCAGTTCATGGGGCGCACGCTGGGCAATCAGAAACAACCCTTTATGGCTACGCTGTTCACGCTATCCTCGCATGATCCTTATCAATTGCCCGAAAAATATAAAACGAGGTTTAAGGGCGGTCCGCTGGCTATTGATAAATGTGTTCAGTATACCGATAACTCGCTGCGGATCTTTTTCAATTATGCCAAAGCACAGCCCTGGTTCAATAACACCATTTTTGTGATCACTGCTGATCATACCAGTCAAACCTATTATCCCGAATACAGTAAACAGGTTAACCGTTTTGCTGTGCCGATATTGTTTTACAGCGCGAACAATACCTACAATCTTAAAGGTGTGCGTGCCGACCTGGCCTCGCAAATGGATATTTACCCAACATTGGTTGATTTGATCGGCTATAATAAGCCATTCCGCTCATGGGGCAGAAGTTTAGTAAGTAACCTGCCCGATGAACAACCACGTGTGATCAACTCAACGGGGAATATCTATCAGTTTATGCAGGGTAATTATACTTACCTGTTTGATGGTAAAAACTTCACCGGCATTTTTGCCGTGAGCGATAAAGGCCTGGAGAAAAACCTGATGGCCGCGCAACCCAACACCGAAATGCAAAAGGGCATGCAGGATTGCAAAGCGCTGATCCAGGATTATACGGATAGGATTGTGAACGGGAAACTGGTGGCGAGGTAAGGATTAATAATTTCCTTTCTTGATATTCATTTCCTGCGGCCTTTGGTTAACGCAATTTTTGTGAAGGACCCGTTGACCATAAGTGAAAACGCGGTGCCCACCTATTTTACCGCAATATCTACAATTTCAGAATGCTCACTTTCATTTTTCATACGATCAATGCCTGTGATAACGTAACGATAAGTTTTGCCCTTTTTAGCGGCTTTATCTTCATAAGTACATTGCAGGTTGTATTGTATGTGTATGATGTATTTTGGATCGTCGGTATTTATAACTTCGTTCTCATTAAACCGGTATATTACGTATCCGTAAACCGGCTCATTGTCTTTGGCAGTTACAGGCTCTTGCCAGGTTATAAATACTTTTCCGCTATCTGCCTTTGCTATTGGTTGCCGGGGGGCGTTGGGAGCGATAGAGTCGCGCCATAACATAACAGGTGGGAGGGCAGCATAACGGTAAAAGTTTTTCTTTAACGAATCGGTAAAGCCAAGTGGGTTATTGATAAGGGAGTTTGAGCTAAAGTAAACACTGCCCTGCACACGTGGATTTTTACGGAGATAACTGATTTGTTGAGGTAGTTGCGACGGGATTCTAAACCCGGGTAATTTGTTTTCAATGATGCGATAGGGGGCCTGGCCGATATATAAATGTTTTCCATAAGTGTGTTCACTCCACCAGTTAATCATAACG
This sequence comes from Mucilaginibacter sp. cycad4, assembly GCF_034263275.1. Classification (NCBI taxonomy): domain Bacteria; kingdom Pseudomonadati; phylum Bacteroidota; class Sphingobacteriia; order Sphingobacteriales; family Sphingobacteriaceae; genus Mucilaginibacter; species Mucilaginibacter sp. cycad4. The sequence goes on from NZ_CP139559.1 coordinate 1,109,487, forward strand.
TCAAACGGTACCAGGCGGTCATTTAAAGGGCGGTAAAGCTGCGGATTAATATAATCAACCCAACCCTCTTCTACCCATTTTTTTGAATCGGCATAAAGTTCATAATAAGAATCTCCTCCATGTGTGTCTGAACCTTTCGGGTTTTGGTACTTATTAGCCCACACTCCTGACGGGCTCATTCCGAATTTGATACGCGGATTGTGTTGATGAATGCTGTCATTAAGCATTTTCACAAGCAGGTTTACGTTGTTGCGCCGCCAGTCATTGATATCGGCAAAACCGGTCCCATATTTTGCAAAGGTTTGCTGGTCATGAATTTGCTGGCCTGCTATATGGTAAGGATAAAAATAGTCGTCTAAATGAATGCCATCTACATTATAGTTGTCGACCACATCAAGAATTACCTGCACAATATATTCCCTTACTTCTGGAATACCGGGATCGAACAACTTTTGCCCTCCGTAAATAAAAAACCACCCGGGGCGGATATTCGTGATGTGGTGTGGACTTAACCCGGAAAAGTTATCGTCTTTAGTGGCACGGTATGGGTTAAACCATGCGTGCAGTTCCATGCCTCTTTCGTGCGCTGCATTTATAGCAAAACTTAAGGGATCATATAAGGGAGCTGGTGCTTGCCCTTGTTTTCCGGTGAGGTATTTTGACCATGGTTCGCGGCTTTTAGCGTACAATGCATCGGCAGCTGGCCTCACCTGTAATATAATCGCATTGATACCTGCAGCCTGGTGGGCATCAAATATGGCCAATAATTCTGTTTGTTGTTGTTCAGTAGTTTCGGCCGGTTTATGCGGCCAGTCTATATTTTCGACCGTGGCAACCCACACGCCCCGGAACTCCCTTTTGGGTGTAATTGTTTGAGCCCTAACCGCACCGGTTGCCAGTAAATAAATCAATATAAAAAGTCTGTAATTCATTTTTGTTTTTAGTTGGCGCCGGCCCTATCTGCTTCTGTTCCGATACTGCTATGATGTGGCCTGCTTAATGCCGATTTGTTTAATTTATAGGTAAATGCTATGCCTATCAGCTGATTATCACTATTGCTCGTTGATGTAAGATAAGCGTTTTGATATTCAATCTGCCGCCTTAGCTTGCGGGTATCAAATATATCACGTACGGTCAATGTGATTGCTCCCTTGTTTTTTAAAATAGTTTTTTGAACCGAACCATTTAAATGCCACATAGGCAGGTATATACCCTGACCGTAAGTAAGGTTATTGCGATAAGATCCATTTATCTCCAGGCCCCAGCCTTTTTTTAATTTAAACTGGTTGTTGCCGCTGATGGTTACTGTCGTAACAGAATTGTTTAAATACGATACATCCAAAATCTCACCGGTATAGTGGTTTCGGTTAATGTCGCTGTACAAATTGATATTCCACCATGGAGTGGCCGGCAATGACAGGTTTAGATATAATCCGTACGCGGTAGCTTTGTCAATATTTACAGGGATAAATGCCAGTGCATAGCCTGTGAGCTGATAATACTGGGCAATGGTATTGTGGGTTTGGCTATAAGCAAACCCGATAGTTACTTTATTACTGTGGTTAAGAGAGATATCAAAGTTATTGGAATAAGCCGGCGCAAGTTTTGGGTTGCCTTTATTGGATGAATACTTATCGAATGTAAATACAAATGAGTTTAGTTGGCTGTAACCAGGTCGCGAAATGCGCCGGCCAAGTGATAATATCAACGTGTTTGCGGCGACGGTATCGAGCTTATAGCTTAGATAAGCTGTAGGAAATAAATTATTGTAATTATATACAACATCGGCGTTAGTGGCTAAAGCAGCATCCTGGTGGTTTGTTCGGGCGTAGGTGTTTTCATATCGTAACCCGATTTGCAGATCAAGTAATGTTGTAGTTTGTTGAAAGTTGATATAAGCCGCGTTTATGTTTTCACTATAACCGAAGCGGCCATTGAGTGAATCGTTGGGAAATGTTTTATCGGCCAGGGTATACAGATACTTGCCGGTGCTGTTCCTGTCGGAATAGGTAGCTTGCAGCCCTGCCGATATTTTGATATGTGTGGATAATTGACTATCGAAATCGACCTTTGCACCAAACACTTTTGTATCAAACGGATTAAAGGTATTGAGGATGTAGCTGCCTGTTAAGGTTTGATCGGGCAATCGGGTACTGCTGTTAATAACTTGTAATGGGTTGGTTGAATAATGTAAGTAATCGGTATTGATGTTAAGTTCCTGCGCTGTGGCCGGGAAACGGTGGCGGAAATTTAAATTGAAGGTATTATTCCTGGTAGTATAATGCAGCAAACTCGTGGTGCTGATCATAGAATCTGCCACATTAGTACTTTTAAATGCTGTTGAATAGAGGCCATTTTCAATATAAGGGCTGATCATTCCGTACACTATAGCGCCTATGCTGTTATGATGATCGATATCATAATCAAACCCCAACTGATAGTTGTAACTTTTGGTATTGCTTGTTTCAGTATTAAATTGTTCCATTACTAACCCGTTGGAACCCTGTTGATAGTGAAATTGCCTGTTACGTTTCGCATCATAAAAATTATTAATGGATGAGTAAGCTATATTCCCGAATATGTTAAATTTATCTACCTTATAATTAAAATTAATGCCCGAATTATTCCTTGAATAAATACCCTGCAGATAACCCATATTCAGGTTAAGGTTAAACCCCTTGGTTTTACCTTTTTTGGTTTTAATATTAATAATACCTGCCGTGCCTTCAGCATTGTATTTGGCCGGCGGATTAGCCATGATCTCAATTTTATCAAGCGTGCCCGAGGGTAGGTTTTTTAAATAATTCAAAAGGTCTTTGCCGGTCAGGTAGCTTGGTTTATCGTCAATGTAAATAACCACACCTTCCTTGCCACGCAGGCTAATGCCATCATCTGTTACAAGTACCGCCGGCACATTATTTAATACGTCAATAGCATTTGTTCCGTTATTACCGATCAGCGCTCCTACATTTATGATAACTCTGTCTGCCCTGTGTTCGATATAGTTTTTTGGTGGCGATAAAACACGCACTTCTTTTAGTTGCCCGGCAATAGGTTTTAAGTTGATGGCGGGCAGTTTGAAGTTTCTGCCCCCCGGGTCGATATTCAACTCCTTTAAAGTATAGGGAGCATAGCCCAAATGGGTTACGGTAAGTAAATAAGTAGCGTTGGCGCTTACAACTAATTGAAAATTCCCCAAACTATCGCTGATGGCGTTGCAGCATATTTTTTCCGAACCCTGCTGTTGCAAGCTGATTGTTGCCCGTTCAACGGGGGCATTTTGATCATCATGAACAGTACCGTTCGCCACAACATTTTGGGCGCTAACGCTTTTAATTAGGCAAAGGGATAGCCATAAAGCCAGTAAAAACTGCTTCATAATGGTAATTAAAAATTTGGATTAGTAGGGCTGCTTACCCTTAATTCTGTTTTGCGGCGTTGTAGGCTACAATGGCATCTACAAATTTTTGTGCCAGTTCATAACGGTGCTGTTCATTAAGTATATACTCCAGATCATGCGGGTTGGTAGCATAGCCAAATTCAATTAAAACTGCAGGCGTAGTGTTTTTCCGTAAAACATAAAGCCCAGGTTTGGCAAAAGTGCTGTCGTTTGTATTAATGCCGCTAAGCTGTCTGAAACTGTTTTTAAGCTGGTTTGCAACCCTCGCCGATAAGCCATGGTTTTGGCCCTGCGGATTATCTTTAACTTCAATACCGTTTGCATTTTGCTGCATTGGTCCCGCAGGGGCGGCATTAATATGAAGGGACACAAAAACATCACCTTTGTGTGATACCCTGTCTTTAAACTCCACATCGCGGTCATTATCGCGGGTAAGCAGGGTGTGAATGCCACGTTGTTCAGCAAGTAATTTGATTTGTCGGGCTAACGCGAGCGTAATGTCTTTTTCATAAACCTGGCCACAAGCAACTCCTTTTTGCGAGCCGCCATGGCCGGGGTCGAGCACCAGCGTAAACAGACCATCTATTTGGGTTGAGGCATATGATTTCTCAATACTGAACTGGTAAACCAGGAGGGTGATAACGGGAATTGTGCATAGGTACCTAAATTTAAACTTTGCCAATGAATGTGCCTGAAATAGCATTTGGATGCGTTTTTTTACCCTGTAGGCGCTAAATTGATTGCTTATCGCCGATGTTGGTGCATTATAAAGTTTGAGTATAAGATGCGCATATTCATTAGCCCGATATACAGAAGTTAGCTCTCTGTCTACCTCAAATTCATGTACCTGCTGTAACTCTTTAGCTATGAAATATATAAAAGGGTTAAACCAGAAAAACGCCTTTAATAATTCGGTAAATAATTGATCGGCTGAATGTACAAGGCGGGCATGTTGCAGTTCATGTGCCAATACCTGTTCCTTCTCACTACTGGTTATTAGCTCATCTTTTAAAAAGATAAAATTAAAAAATGATGAATTGCTTTTAGAAGCGTTTGTGATAAGATAAAAGCCATTGTTTTTTTGTCCCTGATGCATAGCTTTATAAATAATAACAGCTATGCCGGTTAATATTTTGACGAGCAGAACAGCGCAGATAATAAGATAGGCGTATAGTATTAACTGTTGAATGTTGATATGCCCGGTAGCCGCATGTATGGTTGTACTGTCAAACTCGTTATAATCCACAATTACCGGGAGCTTTGTTTCGATGGGTAAGGAGGTATGAAAGGGGAGTGGACGGTGTACTTCAAAGTGTATTGCCGGGATAACTATGCTTATCAAAAGCGATGATAGCAGGTACCATCTGTTTAGGGTGAAAAAAGTTAACCGCCTGAGCAGGACGTAATAGAGGCAATAGAAAATACCCATGCAGGCGGTTGCCTTACTTAAAAATAGGAATAACGCCATATTACTTTTGTTTATTGATAAACTCCCTGATACTTTCTATATCATCTTCTTTAAGCTTTTCTTCCTTTATCATAAATGATAATAATGATTCGGCCGAACCATCGAAATAATTGGTGAAAAGCTTGGTGAAAGAATGTTTGCGGTAGGCAGCTTTACTGATAAGCGGAAAATATTCATGGGTTTTACCATAAGCCTTATGTCCAATATAATTTTTGGTTTCCAGTAATCTCACTACCGACGATATAGTATTGTATGGCGGTTTGGGATCATCGGGCAGGTTTTCAATAATATCTTTAACAAATGCCGATTTCAGGTCCCACAAAATCTGCATGATACGTTCTTCTGTTTTGGTCAATTCCTCCATAATCAAATGTGTAACTTATTTTTCAGTTATACAACTGATTTTTCAGTTTTAATTGAAAACGGCCTAATATTGATCAAACGCTAAAGAAATTGTTATCGTTATATATCCACACTGCCCCAAATTTTCAACATTACCCTAAAACCCCTGCCAATGCATTAACTTTACCCGATTAACAGAAGGAGTAACCGCTTGGCTAAAGATACTACCAAAGAAACCCCCTTAATGCAGCAATATAATGCTATCAAAGTAAAGTACCCTGGTGCTTTACTGCTGTTTAGGGTGGGCGATTTTTATGAAACATTTGGCGAAGACGCCGTTAAGGCTGCCGGTATTTTAGGCATCGTACTTACCCGCCGGGCAAACGGCGCAGCCACCCATATTGAGCTTGCCGGTTTTCCGCACCATTCGCTGGATACTTACCTGCCTAAACTGGTGCGTGCGGGACAGCGTGTGGCCATCTGCGATCAACTGGAAGACCCTAAAACTACCAAAACCATTGTTAAACGCGGTGTAACCGAACTGGTTACTCCCGGTGTGGCCACTAATGATAACATCCTGCATCAAAAGAGCAACAACTACCTTGCTTCGCTGCATTTTGAAAAAAATACGATAGGCATTGCCCTGATCGATATCTCAACCGGCGAGTTCATGACCGCCCAGGGCAACAGCGATTATATTGATAAGTTGCTGCAAAGTTTTTCGCCCAGCGAGGTGATCTATCCTAAAAGCCGTACACGCGATTTTAAAGATACTTATGGCGACCGCTTTTACACCTATGCCCTTGATGAATGGCCTTACAGCGGCGATTACGCCAATGAAACGCTGCTCAAGCATTTCGGTGTTAAATCGCTCAAAGGTTTCGGCATCGATAAACTTAATTTAGGCATAATTGCAGCAGGCGTCGCCATTCATTATCTTAATGAAACAGAACACCGTAACCTGGGGCATATTTCGGCCATCAGCAGGATCGAGGAGGATAGGTACCTTTGGCTCGACAGGTTTAGTATCCGTAACCTGGAGCTGGTTGGCTCGGCTAATGAAAACGCCTTGACTTTGGTTGATGTGCTTGATCATACCTGCTCGCCCATGGGTGCACGTTTGCTGCGCCGCTGGATAGTGATGCCGCTAAAGCAGATCAAAGCCATTAATGACAGGCTCGGCGTGGTTGAATATCTGATAGCCAAGGAGGAGCTGCGCGAAGAATTACTGCAATACCTGCGCCAGATAGGCGATTTGGAAAGGCTGATCTCCAAGATTGGCCTGCAAAAAGCCAACCCGCGCGAGGTTTGCCAATTAAAGAAGGCTTTAACAGCCATAGCACAGATCAAACGCATAGCCGAAGGTTCGGAAAGTATGCCTTTGCGGGCGATAGGCGAACAGCTTAATCCCTGCGCATTTATTTGCGAAAAGATAGAACGCGAATTGAACCCCGAGCCGCCGGTAATGCTGGCAAAAGGCTCAGTAATGAACGAGGGCATTAATGAGGAGCTCGACAGGCTGCGTAAGATTGCCTTCGGCGGTAAAGGTTACCTGCTCGAGATCCAGAAACGTGAGGCCGAATTAACAGGCATCCCCTCACTTAAAGTATCGTTTAATAACGTGTTTGGTTACTACCTGGAGGTTACCCACGCCCACAGGGATAAAGTACCCACCGAATGGATCCGCAAGCAAACGCTGGTAAATGCGGAGCGCTATATTACCCCCGAGCTTAAGGAGTACGAAGAACAGATTTTAGGCGCCGAAGAAAAGATCTTCGCACTTGAAACACAATTATATAATGACCTGCTGTATTCGCTTGCTGAGTATATTAAACCTATCCAGCTTAATGCCCAGCTGATAGCCCGTTTGGATGTGCTGCTCAACTTTGCAACCATCTCCATTAAAAACTACTACGTTAAGCCCGAGATAAACGAAAGCAAGGTGCTTGATATTAAAGGCGGCCGCCACCCGGTTATTGAGAAGAACCTGCCGATAGGCGAGGAGTATATTACCAACAGCGTATATCTTGATTCGGAAACCCAGCAGATCATCATCATTACCGGCCCCAACATGGCGGGCAAGTCGGCTTTGTTAAGACAAACCGGTTTGATAGTACTGATGGCCCAGATGGGCTGCTTTGTGCCGGCTAAAGCCGCATCGATAGGTTTGGTTGATAAGATCTTTACCAGGGTAGGGGCTTCGGATAACCTTTCATCCGGCGAATCGACCTTTATGGTGGAGATGAACGAAACAGCAAGCATTCTCAATAACCTGAGCGACAGAAGCCTCATCCTGCTGGATGAGATCGGCCGGGGTACATCAACCTACGATGGTATTTCCATTGCCTGGTCCATTGCCGAGTACCTGCATAACCACCCTGCTGCAAGGGCTAAAACCCTGTTTGCTACACATTATCATGAGCTTAATGAATTGAGCAACTCATTTAACCGGGTTAAAAACTTTAATGTATCGGTAAAAGAGGTTGGGCAGCAGATTATATTTTTACGTAAGCTGGTGCCGGGGGGCAGCGAACACAGCTTCGGGATCCACGTAGCTAAACTGGCCGGGATGCCCTCAAAAGTGTTGACCCGCGCCAACGAGATCCTAAAGAAACTGGAAAACGAACGTACAGGCGGCGAACATATTAAAGAAAGTATCCGTAAGGTGCAGAAACAAGCTGTACAAATGCAGATGTTTTCGATAGATGACCCTGTACTGGTAAAGATCCGAGACACGCTGAATAACCTTGATGTAAATACGCTTACTCCAGTTGAGGCCCTTATGAAGCTGGATGAGATCCAAAGGGTGGTGAAAAGTTAATTGGTAAGTCCGAAAGTCGGGAAGTCTGTAAAGTCCGAAAGTCAAAAGCTTTAAAAAGTCATAGATTTTTTTACTTCCGGACTTTCGGACATCGGACTTCCCGACTTCTTCACCATGTTAATATGTTAAAAACATCTGTATCTTCTCAATAAACTTTAAAGCTAATTTTACTTCATGAGCCTATATCTGCGCCGTAGTTTTTATTTGTTTATATTTTTCCTTTCCCCTTTCATATTAAGCTCATGTCATTCGCGCAAGGCCGCTATGCGCGGCCAGCCGGGTGAAGTGGTTAACCCTTCGCCTGATATCGCTTCAAAATACTCCGAAATTATGGGGGTAGACAGGGGGGAGATCCAAAACGGCCGTCTTTATGCTTTCATCGATCAATGGATGGGAACGCCCTATAGATTTGGCGGACTTGATAAAGATGGTATTGACTGCTCCGGCCTGGCATTTCTGCTGGAACAGCAGGTTTATGGCATCACCATCCCACGCATGACCAGCAAGCAGATCTCCGTCATCAAACGAAAATATGAGGATGAGCTAAAGGAAGGCGACCTGGTATTTTTCGATTTCGATGGCAAGCAGTTTAGCCATGTTGGGGTTTATCTTCAAAACGGCTATGTAGTACATGCCAGCTCACGCCGTGGGGTTATCATCGTTAAACTGCGTGATCCATCTTTATATAAATACTTTTCGAGAGCCGGCTCTATTGAAAACGTGCCCACCAGCATGAATTAAATAACACGAATTCTAGAAGAATTTTTGCGAATTACAAGAATATCTGGTTAAATCGCATTCGTGTAATTCGTGAAAATTAGAGCTGATTTGTGCTGTAATTTTCAATAATTTTGCATCATGGCCGGCAAAAAACAAGATTATTCATTCTGGACTAAATACAAGCAGTTCGCAGGCACCGAGATTATGCTTTATGTGATCATGGTGCTTGGCATTATCCTCGGCATTGTGATATTTAGTTACCTTTAATCAGGGTAATGTTATCGTTATCCACATCGGCTATTGACTGATAAAAGTCAACCAATTCCTGGTAAGTATCCTTGCTGTAAGTGCCATCAATAAGCTGCAGCTTGCGGCTATAGATCAGCTTATCGCCATTTACTGTTGTGCTTGATTCAAATTTTCCAAAAGATTTTTCGATACTTACTTTTTTGGGCCGCATGTCAACTTTATAGCCTGCAGGCAAGGTATAAGTTATTTCATCCTCATCGGTATATCCGCGATTAATATAAACATCATTATGTCGATTGCGTACTTCACGCAGCGGCGAACTTATCCGATTAGCCGGGTTGGCCATGAAAACTATCTTTCCATCGGATATTGAACCATAGTCTGTGGCCGCAATTTTTAAAGTTTCGGAGGTATAAGGATGTTCAATCTTAAATTGTTTCAGGTCCGCACTTTCAATTTCGAGGTTGTTGATGGGATAGATTTTTTTCAGGTCTTTGATCTGTTCTGTTTTCGACTCGTAGATCACGTGGTCACGGTCTTCATAATCGGTGCCTTTAAAATTGGTTACCATTGTACCTGAAAGTCCGCCATTGGCGCTTAATGTAAACGTGGCTTTACGTTGTTCAAGATTGGCCTGGGTTGTGTATTTGGGCGTGTGCATCAGTTTACCACCCTGGGGTGTACAGGCCAAAACCGTACGGTCGTCGGTAAAATCGCCCAAAAAGCCAAAAGGTATGTTCTGGCTGGTACATTCTACAAAGGTTGTATCATTTTTAAAGGGCAGGCACAGGATAACATGGTTACCCTGGTCTAAGCTTGCAAAATCGGGCAGCAAGTTTACTTTTGAGCTACCGGCATGCACAACGCAATAGTAAGATTCAATATCGACAGCTTTTAATAAGGCCTGTGTATAATTAACCAATGCTTTGCAATCCCCATAATTTTGCGCATCGACATCTGAGGCAAGGAAAGGCTGTAAACCGCCAATTCCTACCTGTATGCTGATATAGTGCGTTTTGCCCTGCATATACTCATATATTTTGCGGGCTTTGACTTTAGGATCAGTTATGGATGCTGTAAGCTCCTTCATTTTTGCCACGGTTTCCGGCGGTAATTGCTGACGGCTGGCGTTAAGCTTATCGTATTGCCACTGGCCAAGCTGTTTCCAGTTGGTAAAGGAGCCGCTGATGCCGCGGTACATGAATTTTTCCGGTACTATTTTGAGGCTTGGCATTATAGCCCTGTAAACGGGGCTATATGGCTCATATTTTAAAGCTTTAAGATTGCTGATCTGCCAGCTATATGTTTGCTGTCCCTGCTTGTTGGTGCCGGTAATTACGTTAACAGGCAAGTTGGTTTGCTTGTATTTAATCTTGAAATCGGGTTTACAGATCAGCGTATAAGAACTTTTTTCAACTGCGATGCCTTCCGAGCTGATAGGGTACCAGTTGTCAAGATCAAGCGACTGTTTTGACCGGATATCATATTCATAACTTATGGTGTATGGATATTCAGCTACCCTGGGCTGGTAATGTTTGATCTTCAGGTCGGTAAAAAGCGAAAAACCATCGTGATTACTGTCATCATCGAAATCGCTTTCCGAAAACTTGCCCGTAGGCTTGCCCCACTGGTTGTAGATTATACCTTTTATATCCTTGATAATGCGGCTTTTATCATGCCATATTGCTATTTCAACATCATCGTCGCCGTTTTTATTAAAAACAGTTATGGCTTTTTTTACATGGCAAAGGGTGTTGTCAAGATCTTTAACCTCAACGATAACCTCCTCGTCGCGTACAATCGAACTGGCGTAGGGTAATAATTCTTTGGGAATTAGTGAAACGTCATAGTTAACCTGCGCTTTTACGCAGGTTATTGCCGAAAATATAAACAGTGTAGTTAAAAATGCTTTCATTATTTTTTCTTGAAGATCATATCTCCCTTTTCGGTAAGGATGATCTTATTAAATAACTCCTTAAGATAAGGATACTCGGCCGAATCATAAACCGATTTGTTGAATTGGGTAATGTTTGAAAAAGTGAAGGTGTTATTATCCTGGCTTTCAAATGTGGTAGCAAACATGCCGCCCTTGTTTGGCAACGAAAAGGCCACTGTCTGTGGCGGAGTTTCAACCATGTATTGCACGGGTAGATGCATTACCAAAACCAACCTCTTGTCTGAAGCAAAAGCCCAGTCGACAGGGTAATCACGTTCGGCCAGTTTGAATGGATTGGTAGTACGTTTTTCCCAAAAGTAAGGGTTAAATGCAAGTTTATCGTGGTTGGTATTGTCAAAAGCTTCTATCTCTACCTCAAAAGTTTCCCTTAGCGGGTTTTCAAGGCTATCGAGATTTACAATATCTGATTTAAGTACTTTTAATTTCGGTTGCTTCTCATCAAAATCTTCAACATATTCATCAACAGTATTGAACTTTTTAATGGCTTTACGTTTTTCGTAGGCATCGTAACCTTTGTAGTAATTGGTTATAGTGCCTTTTAATTTACCATTATCGAGTAGCGTAAGATCAAACATCCGTGTAGTGGCCGCTTTTTGCTGCGTGCTTAATTCTATCCAGTACGATGGTTTATTAAGGCTGATCACCCTGCCTTTATCATTGATGCATTTAAGAGGTAGTAAACCAAATGAAAGCAATGGGTCGGTTGCGTCAAGCAGGTAGGTTTTATCGCCAATAGTTAAACGGGCTATTACATAATTAAAGTCGTTAAGTACAGGATAAAGGGTGTTCACCATGCCATGGTCACGGGTTGAAAGTACTACTGCTTCGGCATTAAGACCGGCTGCGCTAAGCGCTGTAATAAGTGTAAGGTTGATATCGGCAATGCTGCCGGCATGGGTATCCAGCGCTTTTTTAACACCGTCGGTGCTGTAAATGCCAATGTAGTCATTCCATTTTATCTGGCTTTTTATCCAGGTATACAGGGCTTCTGCTTTATCAAGATCATCTGTTTTACCCGCAATGACCGGGGCTATCCGCTCTTTGAGCAGGCTGGTGCGTTTTAGCTGTACGCCAAATTCATCAGCTATTTTTAGCTGGTGGTCAACATCGCTCCATTCTTTGGTTACAACGGTTTTAACTCCGGTATAAGGATTGGTAACCTCAACCAGCTCAAAGTAAATGGCTGATAAAAAGTTTTTACGGGCGGTCATATAATCCTCATCAACAAATGCCGGAATATCCTTCATGTTGTAAGTGATATGCGAGCAATCGGCTTTTGAACCTCCCGATGAGAAGCATTCACGCTCAACTTCCGAATTGCTTTTAGTTAATTTCAACGCTCCGCGCAATGAGGCATTAAATGTCCAGAACCCGGGGATATGCACTTCATATTGTGAGTTTACCTTAGGGATATCATCCTGGAATGTCCACCCTCTGAAATGGTCCCAATAAGGCGAAATGAGTTCATATTTAAATTCAATAACACAACCCGGCCGCAATGCAGGCAGGGCAAACTTTACTGTGCTGCCATATTTATAGTCTTTAACGGTAAATACTTTTTTAGGATCCAGCTCGGCCTTTTGGATAATACCGTTATCATCTTTATAATAGGTGAAACCGGTAACATTGTTAACCTCCTCATAGGAATTATCACCATTATGTATCGGGATTTCAATGGTGCCGTGGGTAAGCCCTTCTTTGGTAAATATTTTAATTTTGGCATGATACGTATGGATGAGCCTGATGTGGTCCATGTATTCATCTATGCGGGTATTGCCAAACTCGTTTAAAAAAACAGCATTAGCTTGCGGTTCTTTATCATATTTGGCCATTTCAATCTCCGGGTCGGTGATCCCGGTCTCAAAATCCTGGGCTATGGCTAAATGTGATAAGCCGATAAAAATCAAAAGAATAAGAATAAATCTGTTCATACAAATTGTGATAATTAGGGATAATCAAATTAAATAATAAATTGATATATTAAATAAATTAAAAAATTTATTCTGCTGATTAATTTTAGGACATTTGCGACCTTTGCATCTCTGAACTCTGACAAATGAAATTAAAATTAAAACGCCCGCTGGCCTTCTTTGATCTTGAAACAACTGGTACCAATATCGGTGCCGACCGTATAGTTGAAATATCTGTTATCAAGCTTAACCCTGATGGCAGCGAGGAAGTGAAAACATGGCGTGTTCACCCGGGCATTCCTATTCCCCTCGAGTCATCACTGGTGCACGGCATTTATGACGAACATATACTGAACGAGAAGCAATTTAAAGAACTTGGCCAGGATATTGCCGATTTTATTGCCGATAGTGATTTGGCCGGATATAACTCAAATAAGTTTGACATCCCAATGCTCATGGAAGAGTTTTTACGCGCCGGGGTGTCATTTAGTTTAGATGCGCGTCATTTTGTTGATGTGCAAAATATATTCCACCAAATGGAACAGCGTACTTTAAAGGCTGCTTACCAGTTTTACTGTAATAAAGTAATTGAAAATGCACATTCGGCCGAGGCTGATACCCGCGCCACCATGGAAGTTTTACTGGCGCAGATTGAGCGTTATGAAAACGTGGAGTGGGAAGATAAAAAAGGTAACAAGATAGTTCCTGTTGTTGGTGATGTTGAAGCGTTGCATGTGTTTACCAATTTGAGCAAGCCGGTTGATTTTGCAGGCCGTATGGTTTACAATGACCAGGGTGAGGAGCTGATAAACTTTGGCAAGCATAAAGGTAAACGTGTGGAGGATGTATTGAACGCCGAGCCAAGCTATTATTCATGGATGATGCAGGGCGATTTTCCGCTGTATACCAAACGTAAGCTTGAAGAGATCTACACCCGCTGGAACGCCAAAAAAACAGCCGAACGCCAGGCCAATAAAGCAGCCCAGCCAAAGCCGGCGGATCAACAGCCCCCTGCTCCTAAACCTGAGTATCAAAAAAAGGAATATACGAAGCCCGATCATACTAAAAATCAACAGTATCAAAACAAACCTTTTAAAAAGAAAGATGAACCGGCCCAGCCGGTTAATGATGATATGCTGGCCCAGTTAGCTTTGAAGTTTAAAAAGGGTTGATTAAGTCTGTCTGAACCTTGATTTTTAGGATTAAAGGATTTTCAGGATTTTTTATTGAAACCCTTGCAGTTATTATGCAGGGGTTTTTTGTTAATAATATTCTGAAACCCAGGCTTCATGGATTCGTTCCACTTTAACCTTTTTAACCTTTTTAACCTTTTTAACCTTTTTAACCTTTCAAAAAATCAATATTCCGTTTCAACCCGCTGAATTTGGTGCGCTTAACAGCCGAGTTTTTAAATACTTTTTGGAAAACATCCTGCGTAATATCCTGCCAGTCGGCGGTTTTCAGGTGCAGCAGATCGGGGTGGGGAGTAAAGGCCGATTCGGTATTAAGCACCGAAAAGCGGTTCCATGGACAAACGTCCTGGCAAACGTCGCAGCCAAACATCCAGTTATCCATTTTGCCTTTAAATCCCTGCGGGATTTCGTTTTTAAGCTCGATAGTTAAATAGGAGATGCAGCGGCTGCCATCAACCACGTAAGGGCCTACGATAGCATCGGTAGGGCAGGCATCGATACAGTTGGTGCAGGTGCCGCAATGATCGGCCGTGGGGGCTATATCATATTCCAATTCAAGGTCGATGATCAGTTCGGCCAGGAAAAAGAACGAGCCGGCTTTTTTATTAAGCAGGTTACTGTTTTTGCCAATCCAGCCCATGCCTGCTTTACGTGCCCATGCTTTATCCAGCACCGGGGCCGAATCAACAAAGGCACGGCCACCTACTTCGCCTATTGTGTCATTGATGATTTGCAGCAATTGTTTGAGCTTATCTTTAATTACTGTGTGATAATCAATGCCATAAGCATATTTGGATATTTTGGGGGCCAAGGGATCGTCCTGGTGCCGATCGGTATAATAATTAATGCCCAACGATATAACCGATTTAGCGCCATCAACCAGTAAGCGCGGATCAAGACGCTTATCGAAATGATTTTCCATGTACGCCATTTCACCATGCATGTTTTTATTGAGCCAGGATTCAAGGCGGGGGGCTTCGTCTTCCAAAAAATCTGCCTTGGCTATACCACAAAACAAAAAGCCAAGCTTTTGCGCCTCGTTTTTAATGAGTTGACTGTATGTGGCTTTGTTTTGCTGCATTTGTGCAAAGATAGTATAAATTGAAATCGCTATGTGCCCGGCACGTTCTTCAATATGTTTTATCAGGCATGATATACTTGTATCAGTACATTATTCGTTATTATTATTTACCCTGTGTTGCTATAAATTGACTATTGGTGCAGTTTTTGTATCTGATTAAAAAATAAATTTATAGCATGCTTGAGCATATAAGATACTTGCCGGCGCATGTATTAGGAATGCATGCGGCTGGCCACGTTACTATTGGAGATTATGAAAAGGCTTTACGGCCATTGCTTGAGCAACAGGTGAAACAAACCGGGCGGATAAACTTTTTATTAATACTGGAAACTAAAATTAAAAATTTTACTGCAGGTGCCTGGTGCGGTAACATCAGGCTGGGCCTTAAATATTTTACCCGGTGGAACAAAGTGGCCGTAGTGACCGACCAGGATGGGGTACGTGAGTTTAGCCACCTGTTTAAATATATTTTACCGGGCAAATTTGCTGGCTACAAGCTGGAGGAATTGGACGAAGCCGTAAAATGGGTAACGGGAATTAAATAAATAACCATTATGGAAACAATAGATAAAGCAGCAGCTATGAATAATGATGATTCAGACCTGCACAATGATGAGTTGGGTGAAAATACCGGCGACGATACCATAATAGCCGAAATAGTTCATTTAAAGGCCGATGAAAAGGACATCAGCAAAATGCCGTCATCAAACAAAGGCCAGGGCCCGGCAGGAGAGGATTTGTAGCCCCCCCGGCCCCTTAAAGGGGAGTTCTTGCTTGGCATATTGCCTATCTTGATATTGCGATAACAAAAAATGCCTTACTAAAGAGTAAGGCATTTTTTGTTTAATATTCTCCGAACCTCCCCTTTAGGGGGCGGGGGGCTAAAAACTATTCCTGATACTGTTGCTTAAAGTTTTGGCACTCCAGTAACCGCTATCTAAAATACGGCGTACGGTCATCAGCGGATCCGTTTGATCGCGTTTATCAGCTAACTGGAAAGCCATTTTGAACCCGCGTTTTCTTAGCTCGGGCAAGGCAGCTTTGTTCCAGATGCCAAACGGATAAGCAAAGTAATCCATTTTTTTACCGGTGATCTCTTCCAGTGTCTTTGTTGGTTTTTCAATTTGGGTAACCCAGTCGTCAACCGGGCGATTGGTTATTTTGCCATTTTTACCGATGATCTTGAGGGTAGACGTATGTGAGTAACGGTCAACACGGTGGTGGTCCCAGGTGTGACTGGCGATAACGTTACCTTCGGCAGATAGTTGTTTTACCTGCTCTTTGGTCATGTAATGCGGGCGGCCTAATGATACCGTCATTACAAAATAAACCGCTTTAAAACCGTACTTTTTAAGGGTAGGGTTGGCAATGGTGAACTGGTCAAGATCGGTGTCATCAAACGTAAGCATGATCGGCTTTTTAGGCAGTGGTGCACCTTTGGTAAGGTATGCATAAAGCTGATCGGGCAGTATGGTGTGATAACCGCTATCGGCCAGCATTTTAATGTGTTCTTTAAAAGCAGCAACCTGTACTATATAATCCTTCGCATTTTTTGAATCGGTAGGTTTCCAGTCGCGGATCTGGTGATAGCAAAGGATAGGTACCTGTTTGCGGGCTAAAATGGCGGCAGCATCGCCCTGCGGAGCTGCGGCATTAGCGGCTGCCGGTGTAGTTACAGCAGGTGCTGTAGAAGTTGATTTATCTGATGGCTTTGACTGGCATGAAACAGCGCCGAAAGCACAAAGGGCCAGCATGGCTAACGTTTGTTTTATCATATTATAGGTTGGTTTTTCATTCATTTTTAAACGGTCGCTAAATTAGTAATTATATAACACCCTATCTTTTATTGTAAATAAATTTAATTATCAATTTAAGATAGGAAAATATCAGGGTTGCTAAAATAAAAAGCCCCGCAACATATTTCCTGATGGAAAAATTATTGCAGGGATGTAATTTATGGTGTTAATTTCAGATTACAGCACTATGCGTCTGCCTTCTTTTATCGAACGTTTAGCAGCATCCAGGATCTGCATCACTATCATATTGTATTTTAATGAGGAGCGGTCATCCGGGTGTTTGAGCGGGTTTTGCAATGCAGCGGTAAAATAGGCTACCGGCGCATCGGCAGGTGATACCAGGGGCGCTGCTTTATAACCCCTTACGTGGTTGTTAACTTTTATTTCAACGCTATCCTTGTCAAAGGCATGGATATAACCTTTAGCACCGAAAATCTCCATATCCTTAATACTGAAAGGCCAGTTCCAGGAAGCTTCAATTTGCCCGGTGGCGTTGGCGTATTCAACCAGTACTGTGGCGTCATCTTCAACCTTTGGATATACGTTGGGTTTATAATGCCTTGCAATGGCGGTTACTGCTATTGGGCGCTGGCCTTTCATCAGCCAGGTCATCAGGTCGGCGCCATAGCAGCCAAAATCATTCAGGGCGCCTGCACCGTTTAATACAGGATCTGTTAGCCAGCTCAGAAAGTCTTCGCTGCAGCCAATCTCACGCGGGCCCTGGTGACCGTCATGTACTACCATTTTGCGGATCATGCCTACGCTATCCAGCTTAACGGTATTGTAAGCATCCTGGAACGAAGGGTACCAGGTAGTTTCATAATTGGTTAACACTTTAACGTAATATTTAAGTGCCAGAAACTCCATGCGTTTAGCCTGTTCAAGGGTGGCGGCTAATGGCTTTTCAACCATAACAGAGATACCTAAGGGAGCGCAGGTTTCTACAATATCCACGTGTTTGCCAACTGCGTTATAGCCTAATACAATAGCAGGCTTGCGGGTAGTGCACATTTTCTTCAGGTCGTCAAAAAACAGGGAATCGGGCAGGTTATATGCTTTGCCAAATTTTTCCCAAAGTTTTTTATCTGGTTCGGCAATGCCTACGATATTTACATTGCCTTTGCGGTATTCACTTAATATCAGGTGGATATGGTCATGGTTTAAGCCCATAATACCCACTTTTAGTGTAGGGGCGGGTTTGTGTACTACGGGTACGGTGTCTTTTTTTGCCTTGTTAACTGAATCTGCAGGCAACGTAATTGAAGTAGCTGGGGCAGGTGCGGTAACCGGTGGCGGCGGTGTTGTTTGTGCCGATGTAATGGTTATGCTGCTTAAAAAGAGCGTAGTTGTAGTGAGCAGTAGTTTTAATTTGGTTTTCATGATTGGTGGCGATGTGTACGTTTATATCAAAATAACGATGGATTTCCTCCCAGCTTTATCTTTCCTAAATGTTTGTAGGCAGCTTCAGTAGCTTCACGTCCGCGGGCCGTACGCATTAAAAAGCCTTCCTGTATTAAAAACGGTTCGTAAACCTCTTCAATTGTGCCCTCGTCTTCTCCAACGGCCGTTGCAACAGTTTTTAAACCTACAGGGCCGCCTTTAAACTTATCAATAATGGTAGTCAGGATCTTGTTGTCCATTTCATCCAGGCCGTGACTATCTACATTTAAGGCATTAAGTGCATACTGGGCAATCTCTGTATCAATTTTGCCATTGCCCTTGATCTGGGCAAAATCGCGCGTGCGGCGAAGTAATGCATTGGCAATACGCGGGGTACCGCGGCTGCGGCGGGCAATTTCGTAAGCGCCTTCATCGGTAATGGGGGTTTTTAATATCGATGCCGAACGCAGTACTATGGTGGTAAGCAGTTTGGCATCATAATATTCCAGGCGCGAGTTGATGCCAAACCTGGCCCTTAAAGGCGCGGTAAGCAAGCCCGAACGGGTGGTAGCACCAACCAGTGTGAAGGGATTAAGCGAAATTTGTACCGAACGGGCATTGGGGCCGCTCTCCAACATAATATCTATCTTGAAATCCTCCATCGCCGAGTACAGGTATTCTTCAACCAGCGGACTTAAACGGTGAATTTCATCTATAAAAAGGATATCCCCGGTTTCAAGATTGGTAAGCAAACCCGCCAGATCGCCGGGCTTATCTAAAACAGGGCCCGAGGTGATTTTTATACCTACGCCCATTTCATTGGCAATAATGTGCGATAGGGTGGTTTTACCCAAACCCGGAGGGCCATGCAGCAGCACATGGTCAAGCGCTTCACCGCGCTGGCGGGCAGCTTGTACAAAGATCCTTAAATTGGCTAATATTTTATGCTGACCGGTAAAGTCCTCAAACTGCTGCGGGCGTAATACTTTTTCAATATCACGTTCGGCGGGACTGAGGCGTTCGCGTTCAGGATCGAGATGCTCATTCATTGCCAACGAAATTAGTATTTATTTTTGATTTCGAATTTCGGATGTTCGATTTCGGATGTTTATTTTAAAATCTTTACAAAAAAAAATGATCCCGAATTCATTCCGACTAATCAAAAATAAATCCGAAATCAAAATTCCCAAATCCGAAATCAAATCATCCTTCCGGATATTTCCTGAAGATACTGTTGATCTTCATCTGGATTACGCCTAAAAATGCTTCGCGGAAAATGCGGGTAGACATTTTGGAGGTACCGGCTGTACGGTCGGTAAATATGATGGGGATTTCAACCAGCTTAAAACCATGTTTAAGAGTGGTGTACTTCATCTCAATCTGGAAGGCGTAGCCAACAAACTTGATCTTATCCAGCCTTACTGTTTCTAATACCCTACGTTTATAGCACATAAAGCCGGCCGTGGCATCCTGCACCTTCATCCCGGTTATAAAACGCACATAAACTGAGGCAAAATAACTCATCAGCACCCTGCTCATAGGCCAGTTTACCACATTTACGCCGGTGACGTAACGTGAGCCTACGGCGGCGTCGGCGCCATCAATACAGGCTTGCCGCAATTTCAACAGATCATCCGGATTATGCGAAAAATCGGCATCCATCTCAAAAATATAGTCGTAATGGCGGGCTATACACCATTTAAAACCATGTATATAGGCGGTGCCTAATCCCTGTTTACCGGCACGCTCTTCTATAAAAAGGCTGCCCTCATATTCGGCCTGCAAACTTTTTACTATCTGCGGTGTACCATCGGGCGAACCGTCGTCAATGATCAGGATATGAAAATCATGAGGCAAGGAGAATACTTTGCGGATCATCCGCTCGATATTTTCCTTCTCGTTATAGGTGGGTATGATTACGATGCTGTCTGGCACTGAACAGTATTAAATGTTTAAGGTGCGAAAATAATCAATTTACAGAGCATCAAAACAAAAAAACAGGAAAGCTTGTGCAATCCTGTTTTTTGAGGTATTATTTTAAAGGTTATTGGTGTCGGCAATAACCTGGTTTTCCACGTAAGGGTCTGTAATGTAGTTTCTTTCTTTAAGGCGTGGCGAAACAATCAGGAATATGATGATGAACACAGCAATAAAAGCCACAAAAAACCACTCGTAATTAGCGCCCTTAAGATTTTCAGCCCACCAGCCGCCGTCTTCAATAAGCCCATTAACAAGGGCGGTGATCAGGTTTCCAAACGAAACAACCAGGAACCAGATTCCTGACATGGTACTTTTCATTGATTTTGGAGAATGGGTATAAGCATATTCCAAACCGGTTATGGATACCAATACTTCGGCAGCCGATAATATTAAAAAGGCCAATACTTGCCACCACATTGATGGTGAGCCCCCATGATCAATGCTAACATGTGTAAAACCGATAACTACAAAGGATAAAGCTGTCAGGATCAAGCCGGCGCCAAGCCTGCGTAAAGGTGTTGTTTTCAGTCCGATCTTATCTAAACCGGGATAAATTACATAGTTAAAAAGTGGTATGAATAGTAAAAGGAAAATGGTATTAAATGTAGACATTGAACCCGGTTCAATCTTGAACGACGTAAAACCGAGGTTGATGTTTCGATCCATTTTTTCAGCATAAAGCGTCCATTCTGAAAGGCACTGGTCCCAAACAGCCCAAAACGCCAGCGCAAAAAAGAATACAGAAATTACACGGTATACCGCTTTAACTCCTTCAACGCGTTCCGGATCATATTCTTCTTTAGCAATATCAAGTAATGATTGGCCGGGTTTCTTTTTACTTAGGTGGGTAAGTGCATACCAGGTAATAAACACCAGGTTATTTCGGTTTACGCCTTGCGGAGGCACCTTCACATACTTTTTGCGGCCCATAAAAAATATCACAGTTGCCAAACCCATTAATATTCCGGGAACACCAAAAGCCCATTTAGGGCCGTAATATTTGTAAATAACAGGGATAGCAATTGTCGATAACATAGAGCCTGCGTTGATGCTAAAGTAAAACCAGCCGTAAACTTTTGAGAGCAAATCCTGATTGCTGGCATCAAACTGGTCGCCTACGTTGGCCGAAACACATGATTTGATACCGCCGGCACCGATAGCGACAACAAGCATACCTATCTCAAAACCACTAAGGCTTGTATCAAACATTGCCAGCAACAGATGGCCAAAGCAATATACCACGGAAATATAAAGGATGAGTTTATATTTACCGGTAAACCAGTCGGCCACCATGCCGCCTACAAATGGCAAAGCGTAGGCCACCATAACAAATAAATGGTTTAGTTTATTGGCGTGGGCATCAGCCTGTTGAGCTAACGCGTGATCACCTGTAGGGTTGAAGAATTGTTTTACCAAAAAAAGGGTAAGTATGGAACGCATGCCATAAAAGCTAAAACGTTCAGCGGCTTCATTGCCAATAATGTAAGGGACGCTCTTGGGGAATCGTGATTTTAGTGGAGCAGTTTTTTCTTGCATCAGTTAACTTAAAAATTTGCTAAAGGTAATATAAATCTTACAAACCGAAATTTAATACCGAAAGTGTTACAATTTAAACAATAAAAGTGTTGGTTTTTGGGCTGTTGGTATTATTTAATTTCCTAATGTTTTACCGGTAAAAGGGCGCGGTCTTTTGCGGCCTGCTTTTTGGGATCAATATATTCATTATCGGTGGCCGAATTGCCATCGGCAATGTTTCGCATGTCAAGGTTTTCTATATAAGTCCAGCGGCCATCTTTTAATTTATAACCATCGTAACTCATGTCGGGCCCAAAGGTTTCGGGTTTGTCTTTGCTTCTGGTATCCGGCGCCGAAAGGTGATCAAACACAATAAGGTTCTGTTCGGGCACATACCTCAACAGCATGGATACCTGCCGGGCATATTCAAATACTACCCTGTTGCGGGTTTTGGCATTGCCGTTAAATACCGGCATTCCAAATTGCGGCACGCCATTGTTAAATGAAATTACATCAATCACTTTTTTGGTAGATTTTATCGTATTGCCTTTCCAGCCTATTAACACGTAGTAGGGCTTGGGAGCATATACAGGTACTATTTTATAGTATTGGGCACCATACCATTTATGGCTGTCGGTCACCGAATCTTCTGGGTTTTTTAATAATGGCGAGTAATCCTCGAGCGGGTACATTTTAAGCGGACCGCCGGTATTTATTTGCACTGTGCCATAAAAACGGTAGCTGCCGTCAAGGTTTATTACGTGCCAGCTCAGGATCCGGAAACGGTTATCGGGCGAATTAACAATGCTGATGCTCTTAACTGAATCAAACGGGAATAGGAAGGAGTTATTGATCTTTAACGCCTGTACCAGGGTTTTAATAAACAGGTAATTGGCATTTTTACGCTCCATATCGTTCTCATCATTTACTATCTTTTTACCGAGATGGGTAAGGCTGTCCTGGTATTGGCCAAGTTTTTTGAGCCGCGTACCCTCGTCATAGTGTTGGGCAAAAGTTTGCAGGCAAAGCAGGATAGAAAGGAGGGTTAGCGCAGCTTTTTTTGTCACGATTTTGATTTAATTAAACTCATCTCTTCGTATCTTAGAAGCTGTTTAAAAACGGTAATTTGAAAATGTTATGGATAATTGAAAGAATTTTACACATGGTTTTAAGCTGTTTTTTCCTAAAAAATGAGTGAGAATCAGCTTAATTCACCTGTAAAGTGTTCCTATAACATTCTTGTAATATCAAATTTAAACAGCCTCTCATAACGACGTGATCATAAGTTGTTGATTATTAAATATATTTTTTGATCGGTATTATAAATATGGGCGTTCCCGTTAGCTAACGGGCCGGGCTTTTCGTTGCAAGTCCTCGCTTTTCCTGCCCGCCAACCCCGACACACGCTGTGGGCTTTTCACTGCAATCCCTAACGCGCCCCACGCACAACATCACCAAAAGTATATTTTACACATTATCAAGGTTTTTTTTAAAAGTTCTCCTGATTGTTACTCGTAATGACATTATTTTAAAAGTATTAACGTAAATTTTCAATAACCATTGCGCTGGCCCCGCCGCCGCCATTGCAGATGCCGGCAGCGCCGTATTTGCCGTTGTTTTGCTTTAATACGTGTAAAAGGGTAACAATGATTCGTGTGCCCGAAGCGCCGAGAGGGTGACCTAATGAAACAGCACCGCCGTTAACGTTCACTTTTTCCGGATCGAGATTTAATAATTGGTTGTTGGCTATTGATACTACAGAGAAAGCTTCATTGATCTCGAAGAAGTCGATATCCGAATTTTGAAGGCCCGCCCTGTGCAATGCCAGCGGGATGGCTTTTGACGGTGCGGTAGTAAACCATTCGGGCGCCTGCTGTGCATCGGCGTAGGAAACCACCTTAGCCAACGGGGTTATACCGAGTTCATCCGCTTTTTCGCGGCTCATGAGCACTACGGCTGCCGCGCCATCATTCAGTGTTGAAGCGTTGGCGGCCGTAACGGTACCATCTTTTTTAAATACCGGTTTCAGCGACGGGATCTTATCAAACTTTACCGTTTGAGGCTCCTCATCTTCGGCAAACATCGTGATATCGCCTTTTTTGTCTTTAAGGCCAACGGGGGTTATTTCATCTTTAAATTTGCCGTCCGCCTGTGCTTTTTGGGCACGTTGGTATGATAGTATGGCGTAGGCGTCCTGCTCTTCACGGCTGATGTTGCAGTCGGTAGCGCAAAGCTCGGCTGCTGAACCCATGTGGTAGTCATTATAAACATCCCAAAGGCCATCTTTCACCAGGCCGTCGATAATTTGCCCGTTACCTAAACGGTAACCGTTGCGGGCTTTATCCAGGTAGTAAGGCACATTGCTCATGCTTTCCATGCCGCCGGCAACTACAATGTCATTTTGGCCTATTGCTATACTTTGGGCAGCCAGCATAATGGCTTTCATACCCGATGCGCAAACTTTATTAACAGTAGTTGCAGGCAGATAGGGGAGCCCTGCAAATATAGCGGCCTGGGTTGCCGGTGCCTGCCCAACATTGGCCGACATCACATTGCCCATGTAAGCTTCCTGTACCTGGTCGGGCCGTAAGCCTGCTTTCTCTACTGCTGATTTGATGACTGCCGCGCCCAGCTGCGTGGCGCTGATGGCTGCTAAGCTGCCTCCAAAACTACCTATAGGTGTGCGTGTGGCAGCTACTATTACTACTTCTTTCATGTGTCCCTCATTAAAATTGGTGGGCAAATTTAGTGATTTGAATGAAAGAAAATACTATGCATGCATAATAAATTAATATGGGAGATTAGAGGTTGGTGGTTAGAGATTAGTTGGCTTTGCGTATATATAAGTCAGAATTAAACGAATTAAGAATTTGCCGGATTTGCCCATCATTCTGTCTCTGTCAGTTCTTTAATTTATTGGTGCTTGTCCTGTCCTGAAATAGGTTGACAAAAAAAGGTTAACAAAAAAGGCAGGAAACATGACAAGAAGTAGCGTAAGAGTAGTTCGGTACAGTATTAGCTTTAAACAAAAAGTAGTCAGGGAGATAGAAGAAGAAGGTCTGAGCGTGACAGAAGCAAGCCGTCGCTACGGGATCGGTGGAGCAGAGACAGTAAGCAGATGGCTTGGTGCATTAGGTAAACAATATTTACAAAACAAGGTAATCAGAGTGGAAACGAAAGCAGAGAAGGATCGGTTATTAGAATTAGAACAGGAAGTTAAAAAGTTAAAGCTGGCTTTGGCAGATGCTTACCTGGCGCGGGATTGCGCAGAAGAGGTAGTCAAGCAGGCAGGCAAACTATACGGGGAGGATTTAAAAAAAAAGTTTGGCGGTCAAGTATCGGAGCGCTCCGGTCAAAATACAGATTAAATGAGTTATGCCGCTATTTTGAAGTAAGCCGGAGTGGTTACTATAAAGCGGTATCTGCTGCAGACAGAAAAGCATTAAATGAGACAGTTATCTTATCATTGGTACATGAGGTTCGCAGGAACCATCCGCGTCTGGGAGGCAAGAAGTTATACTTTCTGCTAAAGAAAGATATAACTAAAGCAGGAATACGGATGGGTAGGGATATGTTCTTTGAGTTGTTGGGCCGGCATAAGCTATTGGTAAAAAGACGCCGTAAATATGTTTCTACGACAGATTCTTATCATCGCTTCAGGGTCTACAGGAACCTAATGAAGGATAGACAGCTTACCAGTGCTCATCAGTGTTGGGTATCTGATATTACCTATATTCGTACATCAAAAGACTTTGTATACCTGTTTTTGATCACAGACGCGTTTTCGCGAAAAGTGGTAGGCTGGCATTTGTCAGATAGTCTTAGAATTGCGGGGGCTATCCGTAGCCTTCAAATGGCTATCCGGCAACGACAGTTTACGGATAGCCTGATCCATCATTCAGACCGGGGAATCCAGTATTGCAGCAATGATTATACAAAACTGTTAAAAAAGGCTAAAATCGGTATCAGCATGACAGAAGAGAACCATTGCTACGAAAATGCCATGGCGGAACGGGTGAATGGAATCTTAAAACAAGAATATGGTCTTGATAGTACATTCACTTCCGAAAAGGATGCACTTAGGGCAGTAAAAGAGGCTATAAACTCATATAATATGAGCAGGCCGCATTGGTCCTTAAACCTGGCAACACCGCAGCAGATACACATGGCTGCATAAGTTATTATATAAAGTACATTAAATATTTACAATTAATTTAGCTAAATTCTTTCCGAGATCATTTTCAACTTTGAAATCCTGCATAAAGACGTCAAAGCTATTGATCCGGTCTTCCAGATTGTGAACATACCGATTATGAGTAATCTTCTTTCTCATATACCACCAAACCCGCTCAATGGGATTCAGGTCGGGAGAATACGCTGGAAGGTATAGTAATTCTATCCTGTGCCTGTATCGCTCCAATATCGGTTTCAGTCTTTTGGCGTGATGATAGGGCACATTATCCAGAACCATTATCACCTTACGGTCCCGGTACATTTTCGTTACCAATAGCAGGAAACTAAAAAAGCTGACAGTATTGCCTTTGTCGGCTTTACCGGTGATTACAATCCCGGTTTCAGGTTCAATACAACCGAACAAAGTTTTCCTTTCTCTTTTTCGTTGTTTTTGATTTATTTTCGGCTGCTTACCTTTTTCTGCCCACATATACGAAACTGTAGCTGTGTTTGACAAACTTGCTTCATCCTCAAATACGATTACCGCATCAGCTTGCCGAACCCCCCGGAGTTTTTTTTAAAGCATTTACCTTTTCTTCCCTGTCCTGTGCTTCGGGATACAGGCCTTTACCCTTTTGAAATGTCAAACCTAACTTCTTTAATATATTGTATATCTGCGCTTTTTTATATTCAACCTGATATTCCTTCCTGATCAGTTCAATCAATAACGGCCCTGTCCAGGTGGCGCTGTTAAATCCATAATCATCGGGCTGCTTATTTAACAATACAGCTTTTATCGATTGTAGCTCATCATTCGTAAGCCGGTTATTTCTTCCCGGTTTTACCTTATCTATTAATGCCTCTATCCCGCCTTCATTTAAACGGTTTACCCAATTGCAAATCGACTTAAAAGACGTTTCGTAAATCGATTCCAACTCCTGTGGCCGCTTACCTAAAGAAACCTGGTAACAGGCGTATAATCTTATCGCCTGTTGATACTTCTCGTCTTTCCTCAATAGGGATCGTAACTCTTCTGAAGTATAATGTTCTATTTTTAATGCTACTTTGCTCATGTAAGCAAGTTACATTTTTTTTCTTTAATTGTAAAAATATATTAGACTTTATATAACAAAAGAAACGCATCTTTTAAAAGAAAAAAAGAAGCAAAAAAAGAAAAGCTGTTAATAAGTCGAAAACTCTTCGAGTTTCCGACTTATTAACAGCTCAAATAAACAACAATAATGTCTACTTTTTTCAGGACATGACAGCTCTGCCTAACCTCTAACCTCCAATCTCTAATCACTATCTTCCTTTTTCTTCTTCACGCCCTTTTTACGCACAAGCAGGGCCTGTTGCATGAGGTATTCGATCTGGCCATTGGTGCTCCTGAATTCTTCGGCAGCCCAACTCTCAATCTCCTTCAGCATGTCGGGGTTAATGCGTAATACAAATGCTTTCTTTTCGGCCATATCAACTTACGGCCGCTGCTTCGGCCTGTTTTAACAAAACTAAATTTATGCCCAGTAACGCCAATAGAGGTAGTTCTGGTACTTTTTTGATCATATCCGGATCGATTTTTACAATAAAAGGCTTTTTCCACTTCCAGAATTTGGTTTGTACGTTCAGGATATCGCCCAGTTGTTCACTTACCCAGGTGTAATTATGCGATAATATCTTTTTATTATAAAAAGTTGCCGTAAGACCATTGTTCAGCGTCAGGTTTACTTTACGACACCAAATCTGCGGTGTTATAAGGCCTATCTCCATCCTGTCAGGCTGCTCAATTATGAATTTACGGCCTACCCAGCTTTTGCGTTTTACTATCCAGCTTCCACCAACAGTTTCAAGTATACAGTTGCGTTTTAAAGCACCTGTATACGTGAGCTTGCCGTAGCTGAACTGCCCATCGGTAAGTTCATACCATGGTCGCCAAAGGCCATGCCTTAACACGGGTAATTCCGTTACGCGTAGCTGATCGAAGCTTCTGAATTGATCCATGGCTATTAATGGTATAAAGTACCGGTGTTAACAACAGGGTTAACGGCTTTATCACCGCAAAGTACAACCAGCAGATTGCTTACCATGGCCGCCTTGCGTTCTTCATCAAGTTCAACAATGTTCTTTTCTGAAAGCTTATTTAGTGCCATTTCAACCATGCCAACCGCACCTTCAACAATAAGTTTACGGGCAGCTATAATGGCCGATGCCTGCTGTACCTGCAACATGGAATGTGCAATTTCAGGTGCGTAGGCCAAATGCGAGATGCGGGCTTCCAATACCTCAATGCCGGCACGGTCAAGCCTTTCGTTCAATTCCTTCTCCAGCATGCTGCTCACCTGTTCGGCGCCGCCACGCAGGGTAATGGCTGCAGTCTCATCCTCCAGGTTATCATAAGGGAAAGAGTTGGCCAGGTGCCTTACAGCAGCCTCGCTCTGGATATTTACATATTGAATATAATTTTCAACTGCGAACACGGCAGCGGCGGTGTCTTTGATCTGCCATACTATAACCGCTGCAATTTCAATAGGGTTACCAATACTATCGTTTACTTTCAGTTGCTGCCCGTTAAGGTTAAAGGCCCTTAGCGATACTTTTCTTTTTACGGTGAAAGGGTTCACCCAAAAAAAGCCGTCTTTTTTTACGGTACCCAGGTACTTGCCGAAAAGCGTAAGCACTTTTGATTCGTTAGGATTAACGACAACAAGTCCCGGGAGCAGAAAAACGAAGCCAAGAATGGCTAATATAGCGCCTATAGGCTCTTCGCCTGCCCAAAAGCACAGGGCAGCTATTACCAATAATGCCAGGAATACAATAAGCACGGCAAAGCCGGATGGCGGGTTGATGGTTTTTTCAGGATTCATGATTCAGATTGATTTTAAAGTGATATCACAAAGATATCAAATTTGTTTTTGCAAAAGCAAGAAAAACTGCATATAACAGAAACTTATATTATTTTTGGCAGGTTAATCATTTAAATGGCAAAACTATCCACTTCGCGCCAAAAGGCTTTACTGCGCAAATACGCCCGTAATGTTAAGTTTTTGATGATGCTGATCAGTATCGTGCTTATTGTTTACTTTTTACCAAAGCAGGCAAAATTTAGCTACGAGCACGAAAAAGGCAGGATCTGGAACCAGAAAGACCTGGTATCGCCCTATAATTTCGCTATATTAAAAACACCGCAGGAAATCATTGCCGACCAGAAATCGGCACTGGAAAGCATAACGCCAATTTACCAGCTGGATGCAGGGATGCAAAACCAGCAGATTGAAGGCTTTAAAGCCGACCTGGAAATTAAATGGCACAATGCCGGTATTAACGATAAACTTAAGTCGAAATATATTGCTGTCGGTACCGATTTATTGACAGAAATTTACCAAACAGGGGTTTTTAAGCCCAATGCCAAATATCAGCAAAGCTCAGAAAATTATCCCATCCGGATCCTGGATAAAAATGTTGCCACTGACAAAAACACCAGCGAACTGTTTACCAAAGAAAAAGCGCAGGCTTATTGTGATAAGGTACTGAGTAAACATACAGATTTAGATAAAGCCTTCCTGCTCGATCTGATCAGCAATCGCCTCCAAAATAACCTTGCCTATGATAATAACCTAACCTCCAGGCTGGAGAAGGAAGTTGTCGAAGGCCTTTCAGTAACACGCGGGATGGTGCAAAAAGGGGAGGTGATAGTTTACAAAGGCTCGGTAGTTAATGATGATGTTTATCAAAAACTGGAATCATTTAAAAAAGCCTTTGAGGATAATGCACGTGTTAACGGTAACCGGAACCTGGTACTGCTGGGGCAGTTTTTCCTGGTGGCTATAGCTATATCGCTGCTCATGATTTTTCTATATCTTTTCCGTAAGGATATTTACGCCGATAACAGGTTGGTGAGCTTAATATTACTGGTAATTACTACCATGCTGGCCACCTTATCGCTGGCTATAAAACTGCAGTTTCCTACCAACTTGTACTATATACCATACTGTATAGTACCTATCATCATCCGTATATTGTTTGATACCCGTTTGGCGCTTAATATCCATTTGCTGGTAGTGCTGATAGCCGGCTTTTTTGTGCCCAACAGCTTTGAGTTTGCCTACTATGAGATTACGGCGGGCATGGTATCCATCTACAGTATTAAAAACCTGGTGCGCCGTGAGCAATTCCTGATCTCTGCGGTGATCATCATTTTTACCTACTTCGTGGCATTTTTGGGGATTACCTTTATCCGCGAGGGCGATTTCCTGAATATCGACTGGATGGACTTTTTGCCTTTTGTAGTTAGCGTGCTGCTTACCCTGCTGGCTTACCCGCTTATTTACCTCTTTGAGAAGGTATTTGCCATCACATCCGAAATTACGCTCATCGAGCTTACCAATACCAATGCACCATTGCTGCGCGAACTGGCTTTTAACGCCCCCGGCACCTTTCAGCATTCGCTGCAGGTAGCTAACCTGGCCGAAAATGCTATTTATGCAGTTGGCGGTAATGCCCTGCTGGTTAGGGCAGGGGCGCTTTATCATGATATAGGTAAAATGGAAAACCCTTTGTTCTTTATCGAGAACCAAAGCTCGGGCTTTAATCCGCATGATAAACTGCCTTATGAAGAAAGTGCCCAGATCATTATCCGCCATGTGAGCAGGGGTATTGAAATGGCGCGCAAGGCCAACCTGCCCGAGGTAGTGATAGATTTCATCCGCACCCATCACGGTAATACCCGGGTGGATTATTTTTACCAGTCGTCATTGAAAAATTTCCCTGAAAAATTCATCAACGAGAATATTTTTCGCTATCCCGGCCCTATTCCTTTCACCAAAGAAGGTGCCGTTTTGATGCTTGCCGACTCGGTTGAGGCCGCTTCGCGCTCATTGAAAGAACCCGACGAAGAATCCATCAGTGTACTGGTTGATCGTATTGTAAAATACAAGCTTGATCAAAACCAGTTGAAAGACAGTAATATAACTTTGAAAGATATAGAAACAATCAAAGCTATTTTTAAGCGGATGCTGATGAGTATTTATCATGTTAGGATAGATTATTAAAAAATGTAATTTTTTTTTGCAGGGATACTTGAATTACTATATTTGCAGTCCCTGAAAAAAGGGATGTAGTTTAAAAAAACAAAACGGAGAGATGCCTGAGAGGCCGAAAGGAACAGTTTGCTAAACTGTCGTACTGGAAACGGTACCGAGGGTTCGAATCCCTCTCTCTCCGCAAAACAACAAAGCCTGACTATTGTCAGGCTTTGTTGTTTATAATAAATAGCTATAATGGATCTTAAGGTGTTCTAAGGGCTCTTAAACTTATATGATCGCTCCAAAAAAAGCGTTCGGCATTTGTCCCATCCCGGTGCCTCGGGAAAGCATACGATAATACTATACAGAACGACTATAATTTGTCAGTTTTTCATGTACCCAGCTGCTAAGATTTTATCATTTAATTTTTATTACCACTTTTCCTTTAGTACGGCCTGTTTCAACATAAGCCAGTGCTTCATTTGTTTGTTCAAATGAAAATACTTTGTCAACCATAGGTATAATAACACCTGCTTCTATCAATGATGTGATTTCTCCCAGTTGACTTCCTTCCGCTTTCATAAATAAGAATAGAAACCTGACATTTAATTTTTTTGCTTTTTTCTTTACGCCGGCACTCAAAAGCCCTGTTACTAATTTTAAGTACCAGGGCAAACCAATTTGGCTGGCAAACTCGATAGTTGGAGGCCCGACTAATGAAATTAGCTGCCCGCCGGGTTTTAAAACGCGGAGTGATTTCTCAAGTATTTTTGTGTCGTGATTACTGTGTATGACCAGATTGTAATCTTTAAGTTTGGTTTCGAAATCCTGGTTTTTGTAATCTATTACGAGGTCAGCACCAAGTTTTTTTACCCAATCAACATTCATAGTGCTTGTTGTTGTGGCAACGTAAGCTCCTAAATGTTTTGCCAACTGAATGGCGAATACACCGACACCGCCCGAACCTGCCTGAATGAAAACTTTTTGGCCTTTTTTTACATGTCCTATTTCAACAAGTGCCTGCCAGGCGGTTAAGCCGACCAACGGAATTGAACTGGCCTCGTCCATGGTAAGGTTTTTAGGTTTTAAAGCTAAATCGGCTTCATCGATAGAAATGTATTCAGCAAAAGTGCCTGTTCTGTAGTCGCCCACCCTTGAATACACTTCATCGCCAACTTTGAATTTGCTGACTTTTGAACCAATTTTAGTTACAACACCAGCCACGTCGTGTCCATTTACAAATGGTGGCTTGTAGTGTAAAAACAATTTGAAATCGCCATTTTTAATGAGTGAATCCAGCAAATTGACCCCTGCTGAATGTATTTGCACCAATACATCATTTTCCTTTACATCCGGATTTGGTAATTCAGTCAGATGTAGTTTTTCTTTTTTGCCGTAGCGCTTTACTATGAATGCCCGCATTATTATATTTTTTAAGTGATTTTCCGTAAACTTTTTAAGTAAAATGCTATTTTGAAGCGTTAACCGATTTCAGAATGGATTTTTCAAAAACCTTATAGGCGAAATGTTGGAGCAGGAGCACGATTGATGATCCTTTTCCGACAGGGTAGCTGAATTTCGGGTTGGTTTCTTTCACTGTTTGCAGTAAAGTATTGATGACAAGCGTAGGTTCAGGGGCATTATCAAATGACTTTTGGGTATACGCGGTGACTTTTTGCCGGAACAAATCATAGTCTTTGATGGTTCCTGCTGCAACAGTTGCGCTTTCACCGATATTGGTTTTGAAACTGATCGGTTCAACCATAACCACCTTGATATTAAACTGGTTCAATTCAAACCGAAGCAATTTAAAATAACCTTCAAGGGCATGTTTAGATGCCGTGTAATAAGACACATATGGAAGACCGACTAAACCCAGCAGGGAGCCAAGTGTGATTATTTTTCCATGTCTCTGCTTCCTGAAGTAGGGAAGCAACTCGTTAGTTAATTTGATCGTTCCCCAAAAGTTGGTCTCAAACTGCAGTTTACCCAACTCAATCGGGGTTTCCTCGGCAAGTCCGTTTACTAAGTAACCTGCATTGTTGATCAGCACATCTAAAGTATTGATCTCACTGAACAACTGCTTGCCGAATGACGCAATGGAATGATCATCATTCAGATCCAACGGCAGTAACTTAAATGGCAATTTTGCCTGATGTTTTTTTGGATCCCGGCTTGTGCCTATTACTTCGTAACCATTTTCGTGTAGCTTGTTGGCGACAAGCAGCCCAATGCCGGATGAGGCACCTGTGACTAATACTGTTTTTCCTTTTAATTGCATGATTCTTTTATTTTATACTTTTTAGTATATTTTATTGCAGTGCTGTGTGCGTTTATTTACTTAATCAGGATGTTTTTATACTTTGCTTTTTAGCGACCCTTAATACATAAAATACCTTTTAGTATATTTTATACCAAAAAAAGTTATATCACATAACTTTCCAACTCATCTTTCAGGCTCCTGAGCAAGCCAGCCATTGGTTTCGCCGTATTCATCGCCCTGCACATTACAACGGCTCCTTCAACCGCGGCCACCACTTTGAAGGCATAAACAGCCGGATCAAGCTGGTCCGAAAATTCGCCGTCTGCAATACCTTGACTTAAAATAGTGACAAACAATTCTTGCCCATGTCTAATGATTCCCGATATCTTTTCTTTAATAGCCGGAAAGTTATCATCAGATTCCACAGCCATATTTAATACAGGGCATCCGCCTTTAAGGTAAGTATTCAAGGGATCTTTATAGAAATCAAGATAAGCAAATACTTTAGCCTTAGCAGTTTTACCCTTACTGATGGTAGATAACATTTTTTCGCCGTTGTTATTCAGCATGAAATCAACAACCTGTAAAGCAAGGTCTTCCTTACCTTCAAAATGACCGTAAAGGCATCCTTTCGTCAATTTTGTGGCAGCAAGCACATCGTCTATGTTAGCGCCCGATACCCCTTTCTGATTAAAAATTGGGGCGGCTGTTTCCAGGATAAATTGTTTTGTTCTTTCCGCTTTGGTAAGCATATTAATAAAATCTTGAAACAAAAATATACTAAAAAGTCTATTAAAAAATACTTTTTAGTATATTGTGTTCTTTATGATATGAAGATGACAATCAGCTCTATAACGCATTATCCACACAATTTAATTAGTTACTTAAATCTGACGGCAAATTTGATGGCATATTTTCCCCGTGTCCCTGGGTAATCCTTTATAATTTTTATGTGCTCTATATCTCATTTATTTTTAGCACCTGTTATACATTAACCAGGTTCACCGGGGCCGGTATATTACTAAGCGTATCATAAATATGCTTAATTGTAAACTGAGATTAGTAAATGGTCAATATTGTTTATTTCTGCCTTGCTTTTCCCACCTAAATTTAGCGCAACCAATTGTAGGCATTTCTCCACCATAAGTGCCCTTACCAAACAAACCTGCTGCTAATGTTAGATATTGACGTTAAAGATTTACTGTTAAAAATAGCTCATGATGATGATCTGGCATCTTTTCAAAAGATCTATTTTTTGTATTATGACAGGCTGTTAAAATTAGCCTGCTCTTTTGTGAAATTGACTGAAGTAGGCGAGGAGATAGTAGATGATGTTTTTGTAAAAGTATGGACAACCCGGGCCAAATTAACCAGCGTTAATAATTTAACGGTTTACTTGTATGTCGCCGTTAAAAACCAGTCGATCAACTATAATGCCGCTAATCGAATGACTTACATTGACTTTGAATCGGTTAATTTTGAGTTTAAGGATCACGGCAGCTCACCCGAGGATATAATGATCACTGATGAACTTGCAAAAATTATTGATCATGCGGTAGAGCATTTACCCGCAGAATGTAAAATGGTGTACAAACTTGTTAAAGAAGATAGGTTAAAATATCGGAAGGTAGCCGAGATCCTGAATATCTCCGTTAAAACGGTTGAATATCATATGGGTAACGCGCTTAAAACAATAGCTGCGGCAATCTCCGCTTCATCCGGTCATCATAAAAAGGTGTTTAAAAAGTTATCCGGCATTTTCCTTTTTTAGCAAGGTCGTCGTAAACAGATACAGCAAAATAAGAAGCTGTGCCATAATTAAATGGTGCAGCTTTTTTGGGTTTTAGCCCATTGTTAATCCAGGCCTGTTATTTCATTTAAATTTATTTTTATTTTATCACTGGGGTGTTTTCATTTTTCCCTGTCCTTGTTACTGACGCAAAAAAATGAACCAGGACACACTTTGGATACTTGTTGGAAAAAAACTGAATAAGGAGGCTACCCCCGACGAGCTTCATCAGTTGGATATGCTGCTTAAGCAACCCTGGGCAGATGTTTATTCGATACAAATATTAGAAGCCATGTGGCAGCAAAACCCTGATCGGCCGCCCCGCTTTATTTCTCACAAACTTCAGCAAAAATGGGACAGGCTGGAAATTAAGCTTGATACCGGTAATACTGCTTCGAACGACCCGGTAAGTGAGGCCGGCATTTTGGTAAAAAAATCCAAACGCAGATTTATCCCGGTTACGGTAGCCGCAGCATGTTTGGTTTTTGGCTTGCTGTCGTTTTTTTACTGGAAATATTATTTCGGGAGCTATGATGTTAAAACCTACCAAATAACGGCGCCCCTGGGCAATGTCAGCAAAATAATACTGCCCGACGGTACAAAGGTATGGCTTAATGCAGGCAGTAAAATAGTTTATAAAACAAATTATGGCAACAAATGCCGGATGATCCAATTAACCGGAGAGGCATTTTTTGATGTGGTAAAGGATAGCGAGCATCCATTTATTGTAAATACCGCTGCCATGCAAATAAAAGTTTTAGGCACAGCTTTTAATGTACGTTCTTATGCAGATGATAATGTTTCAGAAACATCCCTGATCAGGGGACGGATAGAGCTTACTCCCGCATCAAACCCTGATCATACCATCATATTAAAGCCTTCCGAAAAATTAACTATCCCAAACAAGATCAGATCTCATCGGGATGAAAACAATATGCTTATCACCTTAAGTGCCCTGCACACGGCAAAAAACGACTCATTACCCGCAGAAGCCCAGTGGCTTGAAAATAAGCTTGTATTTGATAACGAATACTTTGATGAGGTTGCCAAAAAAATGGAAAGGTGGTACAGCGTTTCCATCTCCTTTAAAAACGAACAATTAAAGCAGAAAAGGTTTAGCGGAAAATTTACAAAAGAGTCATTAAATACAGCCCTGGACGCGCTTAAAGCTACCAGCGATTTTAACTTTTTAATTGATAACGGAAAAGTAATTATTTATTAACCAATAATTTTTAACCTGAAAATATGCGTATGATAAAACTTGACCCATAAACCTCCATTAAACCAAAAAAGCGGAGAATGTTGACGCATTCCCCGCAATGATTGGTACCCAACTACGAGTCTTCTTAAACCAATAATTAAAGTAACCTAAATACTAAATTATGAAAAAAAATGCTTGCCGCGTAAGCAATATGCGGTTGCGATGCTATTTAAAAATATTTCTTATGGCAAAGTGTACCCTGATCCTGATACTCATATCTTCATTTCAGGTTTTTTCAAAAGGCTACGGTCAAAACAGGATCAACATCAATCTTCGTGATGTGTCTGTAAAAAGCGCGCTTATAGAAATTGAAAAAGCAAGTACCTACCGTTTCGTTTATAATGATGATGCTTTAAATGCATTGCATGTTGGCGATGTAAACCTGGTTAACGCCTCTATAGCTGAAGTAATGGACAGATTGTTAACCCAAACGGGGCTTACCTATAGGGTAGACAGCAACAACCTGGTTATCATCAGTGATAAAAAGCCGCAAACGGCGCTTATACCCATTACCGGCCTGGTGGCGGATGATAAGGGCCCTTTGCCGGGCGTGAGTGTGAAGATAAAAGGCACTAATTTGGGTGTCCTGACGGATAATAACGGAAAGTTCACGATTAATGTACCCGACAATAATGCCGTACTGGTATTCACATTTGTGGGGTATGTTTCAACCGAAGTAACAGTTGGCGACCGTAAAAACATTAACATAACGCTTAAAGAATCGGCAACCGACCTGAACGAGGTTATAGTAACCGGTTATGGCCAGTCGGTAGCCAAGCGTGACCTTACCGGCGCCATAGCCACAGTTTCGGCTAAACAGATAGAAGAGCGCCACCCTATTAACCTGGTCGATGCTTTACAGTCACAGGCATCGGGCGTGTTGGTTGTAAATGATTCGGGCGAGCCGGGCGCTACCGGCTCTATCCAGATCCGCGGCGGATCTACTTTTTCAACCGCGGGTAATGCGCCGTTGTTTGTAATTGACGGAATTCTAAGCCCAAGTGCCGATAATGTTAATCCTAATGATATTCAATCCATTGAAGTATTAAAGGATGCCGCATCGGCAGCTATCTATGGTTCGCAGGCGGCTAATGGCGTTATATTAATTACCACCAAGCGCGGCCAGGCAGGCAAACCGCTTATTAATGCTCAGTATGCCCGCATTTTTGGTGTAATGGCCCATAAGCTGGAACAGCCAAACTCAAAAGATCTGCGCATGGAACGGAATTTATATAACGGTAACAGCCCCGATAAGCCAACTACTACCAATGATTCACTGAATGTGGTTTTTAATTCTGATAATGACAACCAGGATGTAATTACCCAACTGGCAAAAAAAGATATCCTTGATTTTGGTGTCAGCGGCGGCGAAAAAAATATTACCTATTATTCAAGCCTGAGGTATATTAATGATCAGGGTTTGATAGTTAACAGTTATTCAAAAACGCTGCAGGCCCGTTTCAACCTCGATTATCAGGTATCTCCCCGGTTTAAATATAGTAACCGTCTTTCTTTCGGTTATAACACCAACAATAACATTAATGAGGGCAACACCATTAACCAGGCATTTCAACGGCCCTCAAATTTAGCTTTATATTACCCGGATGGCACCTTAACAGGCTACATCAGCGGGCGCCGTAACCAGTTATCGGTTGCTTTACTGGAGGTTAACGTAACCAATACATACACAGGCGATTTGTTTAACCAGATTGACTACACTATCAGCAAAAACCTGCGTTTAACCAATAACTTTGATTTCGGGTTATCAACACCTCATAATGTATTTTTTGATCCGAAATTGCTAAGCAGTGCCAGTCCTACCATTAGCTCAGGCCGGGAAAATTTTGCTGTTAATACCAACTGGGCTTACCAGGGGTTTTTAAACTATAGTAAAACACTGGGTAACCACTCCATTACTGCGGTGGCAGGGGTGAGTGCCGAAAAAACACAGAACAACAGTTTTAAAATAGCCGGTACGAATTATGCCAATGAAACTATTTATACGTCGAACGTTGCCGGTACCATCGATCTGACCAATACCGGTACCAATGCTGGTTCAACCAGCCGCGAGTCCTTTTATGCCCGCGCCGGTTATAATTACAAAAGCCGGTACATATTCAGCGTGGTTTACCGCAGGGATGGGTCGTCAAAGTTTGGTAGTTCAAATCAATACGGTAATTTCTACGGCTCGTCTGCCGCCTGGCGTTTCTCTGACGAGCCTTTCATGGCCTGGTCTAAAAAATTCCTGGAGGATGCCAAGTTGAGGGTAAGCTATGGCCAGGTTGGTAATGACCGGATCCCGGCCAACTCAAACCTGCTCATTTATACTTTTGGCTCTTCTTTCTACAATGCAATTAATGGTGTGGTTTTGAGCGATCAGTTCGGGAACTCGCAGTTAAAATGGGAAAGCAATATCCAGAAAAACATAGGTATGGATCTGCAGTTTTTTAAAGGCCGCTTAAATGTAACTGCCGATTATTATCAAAAAACAACAAAAAACCTGCTCTACCAACGTAATATACCGGTTGAAACAGGCTTTACCAATGTATATGTAAACGTTGGCGACGTTACTAACAACGGCGTTGAGCTTTCTGTGAACGCCACACCGGTAGCCAGTAAAAACTTTAGCTGGAGCATTAATGCCAGTTTATCTGTTGAGCGTAACAGGATCAAGAGCCTTTACAATCACCAGCCGTTCCTGGCCACATCAGGTGGTGCTACTTACCTGGTTCAGGAAGGCGGCAAAATCGGCGATTTTTACGGGTACAAAGGCCTGGGTGTTTATCAGTATGATGCTTCCAACGCTTACGATGGCAATTGGAACAGGCTGACACCGGTAGGGGTTTCTACCGATGGTAAAACAGCTTCAAGTTATACCCTGAACGGACAAACCTATAGCGGTACCGTACATCATATGTATGCCGGCGGGGCCCTGCTGCTTGGCGGCGATATGATATTTGACAATGTTAAGAAAGACAGTGTTATAGATGCCAATGACCGCCAAATCCTTGGCAATGCGCAACCATCATTTTATGGTGCCATTATCAATACCCTCAGTTACAAACAATTCAGCCTGTCGTTTACATTTAATACCATTTGGGGCGGCCAGGCTTATGACAGCCCAAGGCAAACGCTCAATAACCTGGCCACATCAGGGATAGTTGCCGATAATAATACAACCTATAATTCATGGAAAAAGCAGGGGGATATTACCAATATACCTTATATGGGGCGTAAAAATTCTGTCGCGAACTTTCCGGGAACGCAAAGCCGTTTCATTGAAAATACTTCGTTCATACGGCTCAGTTATGCCAAATTCACTTATAACCTGCCTGCAAATATAGCCTCGCGCATTAAAATGAAAAATGTAGGGGCCTATGTGTATGGTGCAAACCTGCTTACCTGGACCAACTACACCTGGTATGATCCTGAATTTTCGTCGAGCTCGGCCTTAACGCCGGGTAATGACAATGGCCGCTATCCGCGTAGGCGCGAAATTGGTTTTGGATTAAATGTTAATTTCTAAATGAATTTGATCATGAAAAAAATAATCATTACTTTTTTAATGTTCTCTGTTTCGCTGTTCAGCTGTAAAAAACTGTTGGATCAGCCACCCCAAAGTCAGCTGGCGGCCAGTAAATTCTGGAAAACAGCTGATGATGCCAGGGCCGGTATTGCCGGCATATATGATGGCATTCAGGATATGTTTACCAGCCAGTATATTTATTGGGGCGATGGCCGCAGCGATAACTTAAGTTATCACCCTACCTATAACGATGCTTTGCCCCTGGCTTTGAATGTTTTAACTCCTACTACTAACGGTGCCGACTGGACACTGATATATGCAACTATTAGCCGCGCTAATTTTGCTATAAAATATATCCCTACTATTGAAGGTATTGACCCAACTGTATCAAAGGACCTACAGGCACAGGCCCTGGGAATCAGGGCTTACTGTTATTTTTGGCTGATAAGGCTTTGGGGAAACGTACCTGTATGGACGGAGCCTTATGAGGACCTGAGTACCGACCCATACAAAGCTGTAACACCGGCGTCCGATATTGTAAAAAACGTCATCTTGCCCGATCTGCTGAAAGCTTATGACCTGTCAGACCATACAACATCTGTAGTATGGAATTTAAACTCGGGAGGTATTGCCGCTATGCTAATGGATGTTTATATGTACAACCATGATTATACCAATGCTTTATTATGGTGTGATAATTTGTTTAAATTAAACCGGTACAGCCTGGAAAGTACAGTCAACTGGAAAAACAACTTTATAGCCCCAACAAATACTAAAGAGTGTATCTGGAGCCTGAACTGGGATTTTACAGTTGATGGGGGTAATAAAACATCGCAGGAAATTGGTGCCGGCGATACCAACAGCGACTATTCCGTTGATCCTGCATTATGGACATACTTTACCACAACCCCCACTGACATCAGGGGCGCATTAAGTGTTGATTTTAAAGTGAATAACCACGATAAAATATGGAAATACTATGCGGCTAACCTGGATAAGAATGGCAACCAGATCTATCCCAACTCGCCCCAGGCCAACCTCCTTTTTCCATTGTACCGCCTTGCAGATATTTACCTGTTAAGGGCCGAGGCTTTGAACAGGACAGGAGATTTAACCAATGCGCTGCTTTATTTAAACATGGTACATACCCGGGCCGGCTTACCCGCCTACCAGGCAAGTGATTTTGCCGATGCCGATGCCATGCTTTACGGCAGCCCGGTTAATGCCAACGGAATCTTACGCGAAAGGCAGCTGGAACTTTTCTGCGAAGCTAAACGCTGGTTCGATCTGCAAAGAAATAATATCATTATCAGCATTATGGATCCGGTGATCAGGATCAGGCAGGTTAGCAAAGGTTTTCCTTCTACCGGATTTGGTGATCCCCGGAAAATATTCTGGCCAATTGATCAGGATGTATTAAATGCCAATACCAAACTAACTCAAAATCCACCTTATTAATTAAAACTATATCATAATGAAAAAAATGAAACAAGCAGGTTTTTGGTTTGCTTTGGCAGGCCTTTTAATAAGCATGGCAGGTTGTAACCTTGCCGGATTAAAGATGCAGGAAAATGCTGATTATCATCCCTATGTGCTTGATCCGCATATCAATAAAACAACCTGGCAGTTTATTAAAGACCGCAGCTATAACTTCGCCGGCAAGGATACCGTTTTTAAGCTGATGCGCCAGGCCATTGAATATTCGGGCATTGATACCAATTTGTATATTAAAACTAACTGTACGTTTATCCTATTGCACAATGATGCCGTTTACAGGACAACGGTAGTAAATAAAGTACCTACCATAACTGCTGATTGCTACTGGGGCAAATACCTGGTAAATGGCAAGCCTGGAACAAAATGGAGCGATTACCCCAAAGAGCAGGTTAAAAATTACCTGCTGTATTTAACTGTTCAGGGGGCTTATTCCTTTAATAATTTAACCCCCAGCAACGTTGTGGCTACCACGCTGCAGCCGCTAAACTACGATCCCTTAAACCCCACTTCCATAATGACGCTGCGGGTTAATGACGATCAGAACTTTACCATGAGGTTAAATGATTTCTCCAATTCTGTAGGCTATGTAAGTGTACGCACCAGTAATATTCTGGCAATAAACGGGGCCATACAGGTAATTGACAGGGTGCTTTACTATCAAACTAAATAATACTGATCTCAATTAACACCGGTCGTGTGCCACTGCCGCGGCCGGTTAATTTAAACATACCAAAACTAAATTACTGATGACAGGGCAAGATGATAAAGCAATATCCCGCCGTAACTGGCTGGGTGCAATGGGTAAAGTTTCATTAGGTACAGGCTTAATAGCGGCTGCGTCAAATACTTTTGGCTTTGAACACCCCGCCCGGGCAAAAGCAACCGGTAATGATATAGGCGCCCGTGTTTATAATATCCGTGATTTCGGTGCAAAAGGCGACGGCAAATCGTTGGATACAGCGGCTGTACAGGCAGCAATTGATACCTGCAATAAAGAACAGGGAGGTACCGTGCTGGTA
The DNA here is from genome assembly GCF_034263275.1 of Mucilaginibacter sp. cycad4. Taxonomy (NCBI): domain Bacteria; kingdom Pseudomonadati; phylum Bacteroidota; class Sphingobacteriia; order Sphingobacteriales; family Sphingobacteriaceae; genus Mucilaginibacter; species Mucilaginibacter sp. cycad4. The sequence continues at coordinate 1,151,845 of NZ_CP139559.1, forward strand.
CCTGCCGGGGTATTTGTTATTGGAACTGTTGAGTTAAAAAGTAACGTTACACTGCATATAGCCGCCCAGGGGAAATTGCTGGGGACAGCCGATGGCAGACAATATCATGCCTGTGACACTATCCCTCTTGACATTGGATGGACCATGAACGATGGAAATGTAGGGCTGATATTTGCCGTTAATGCCGATAATATTACCATTGAAGGTAACGGGATCATTGACGGGCAGGGTGCGCAATTCCGCAGCGATACTAAAGGCGTGTTACCGCCGGCCGGCATTACGGGTAATCACCGGCCTTACCATTTACTTTTTTACCAGTGTAAAAACCTTACAGTGCGTAATATTTCGCTCATCAACAGCGCATATCACTCGGTGCGGGTTTGTCTTTGCTCTTATGTAAAAATGGAGGGATTATTTATCCGGGGCAAAGTAGTGCACAATAATGATGGCTTTCATTTTATTGGTAGCACTTACGTACACGTAACCAACTGTGATGTGCAATGCCAGGATGATGCCTGTGCTTTATTCGGCAGCTGTAAATTCGTAACAGTTTCTGATTGCTCCTTCAGCACACGATGGTCGGTGTTTCGTTTTGGGGGCGGCGAAGCCGAAAATATTACCGTTTCCAATTGCCTCATTTATGAAACCTACGGTTGTCCTATAAAAATGCGCTGCTCTCCCGGTTCCCGGTTCGAGAACATCTCATTTTCAAACCTGGTGATGAAGGATGTAACCGGCCCTATCTCCATAGGCCTGGGTACCCAAAAGTCTTCAGTTAATAAAACAACCGATACCCCCGGAATTATACGCAATATTTCGTTTAATAATATCCAGGCTACCGTGGTAAAACCGGTACCGCTTCGCGATTCGGAATTTGCCAGTAAATACAATCCCGGCGAAATATTTTCCTGTGTTACATTGAATGCTATGGGTGACGTTTTTTTAGAGAATATTTCTTTTGATAATGTGCATGTCACTTTCCCCGGGGGCGGCACTACAGAGCAGGCCGCAGTAAGGGATGTCCCCAAAGTGGCGGGCGAATATTACGAGATCGGGGTTCCTCCGGCTTACGGCATGTATGCCCGGAATGTGCGTGGCTTATCGCTCCATAATGTAAGGTTTGCTATGGCAAGTCCGGATCTGCGTCCTGCCCTGATCCTGGATAATGTAGAAGACGTAACAGTAAATGGCTTAAGCGCTCAGGGACAAAAAAGTGCCGAATCACTGTTACGTTTCATTAACACCCGGGATGTTTTGGTAAGCGCCATGCGCGTATTAACACAGGTAACCAATTTGCTGCAGGCCGAAGGCAAAGAATGCGCCAATATTAAAATAGAAGGCGGGGACCTCTCTAAGGCCGACAAAGCATTGGTTTTAACATCCGGTGTATCTGCGCAGGCGGTAAGGGTGCGGGAATAGTATGCCCGGGTTACCCGGCTGATCTGTAACAATAATGATAGAGCCAATTGAGTGTACTAATTAGCTTTTCTATACAATTAAACCACTGGAAAATAAAGCGATGTTAGTGGTATTATATTCCTTAATCATCATTAAAAACTTGTAATAATGTATAAGAAACACTTTCAAAGTTATATAAAAGCGGGAATGACGGGATTAGTTGTAGTACTTGTTACCTTGCTATTATCGTCGTCAAAAACGCTTTTAGCGGGTACGGTTATGGTTTCGTCCATTGCCGATTTGCAAAAGGCCATCAACCAGGCCAAGCCGGGAGACGTTATATTATTGGTTAACGGCGTGTATACAACCACAGAAGATATCATTATTAACGAAAAAGGCCTGCCGGGGAAAAATATCACTATAGCTGCCCAACATCCGGGAGCTGCTGAAATTACCGGGAAAGGTGGTTTTAGTTTAGTGGGCCCGGCAGCATATATTGTTATCAGGGGATTTAAATTTACGCATGCAGCATCAAGGGCCAAAACAGGTGCAGGCACCAGCTTTTGCCGCTTCACTCAAAATATTTTTGAAACCCCGGGCGATGGAGAGGATCTTACCATTGCCGGCAGCGACCATGAAGTTGATCATAACACCTTTCAAAATAAGAATGCCATGGGCAGGTTTATCGCTGTCCGTGGCCAGGATAAGCAAATTGCCGAACGATTACACATCCACCATAATTATTTTAATAACCAGGCAAGCCAGGGTGGTAAAAACGGTGCCGAGGCGCTTCAATTTGGCTTAAGCGGGTTCAGCTTATCATCAAGCAACAGCATTGTTGAGTATAATTTGTTTGAAAAATGCGAGGGCGAAAATGAATTGATCTCGGTTAAAGCATCGGCAGTAACCCTCAGGTACAATACCATTCGTAACTGTCCGGCACAATTTACCCTGCGCCATGGTAATAAAAGCTTTGTTTATGGCAATTATTTCTTCAATACACCGGGTCTAAGAATTTTTGGCGACGACCATCAGATCTACAGCAACTATTTTGAAAATTGCAGTTCGGCCATTGTAATAGGTAATGGTGATGGCGAGGTGGCCGATGGTGCCCAACTAACTTCGCATGACAGGCCCGACCGCGTGCTGATTGCCTTTAATACACTGGTTAATAACAAAGAAAACATTATACAAACTGCCCGCAAAAATGGTATGGGCGCCACTTCAATTACAGTGGCCGATAATATCATTCAGGGCGGGGGAGCTGCTGCCACCATATCAGGGCCTTATCCAGATCCGCAATGGGGAGGCAATATTTTGTTTAATGTAAAGGATGCCGGCGATATACCAGCCAGTGGCTATACCATTGTTGATCCTAAGCTGGCTAAAACATCGGGTAGTTATCACCTTCAACCGGGCAGCCCTGCTATTGACCATGCTGTTGGTTCATATCCCGGTGTTAAGTTTGACATGGATGGCCAATCCCGAGCCCCACGGTTTGATATTGGTGCCGATGAGCTGACTAATTTGCCTGTTAAAGCATATGCGCTTAATCCTGCCGATGTTGGTTATAACGCTAAATAAAATATGAAAAAAATTACGGCACTCTTATTAAGCTTTCTGGCAACCGGCATTGCATCTGTACAAAAAGGGAAAAGCGAATGGGTGTACCGGGGTAACGATGGCAAGCTGGTTTATAAAACCACACCAACCGGCGACAGGATCATGGATTTTTCACACGCTGGTTACATGGGTGGTGGCGCAGCATTGCCTGTTGTGCCGGTAAAGCGACTGGTAAAACCTTCTGACACGGGTGACGATACCCGGCTCATTCAAAACGTTATTGATGAGGTGGCAGTAATGCCCTTGAAAAACGGTTTCAGAGGAACGGTTGAACTTGCCCCCGGCACGTTCACCTGTTCGGGTCCACTTATACTGTCGGTAAGTGGTATCGTACTGCGGGGCAATGGCAGTGGGGTGGGAGGTACTACCATTAAAATGGTTGGCAGCCCGCATACGGCTATAGTAATTGGCCGGGGCAATACCATAGTAGCATTAGGAAAAACTGAAAAAGCGGATAGCAGTACGGTCAACAATACCAAAACATTAATCACCGATACTTATGTGCCGTCAGGCAGCAGATCTTTTACAGTAGCGGATGCATCCGGGTTTACGGTTAGCGATATTATTAATATCAACCGGCCCGTAACCGAAACCTGGGTGCATTTTATGGGGATGGACAATATGTATCGTGACGGAAAAAAACAAACCTGGATCAAAGCAGGGGCCCGTGGCATCACGAAGAGAAAGATCACCACAATTGTAGGTAATAAACTCACACTGGATCTTCCGCTGGCTGATTCTTATGATGCTAAATTTTTAAATCCGCCGGGCACAGTAGTTGTAAAAGTAATGCCTGCCCCGCGTGTTACACAGGTTGGTGTCGAAAATATCCACATTCAATGCCCGCCGCTTGAAATTGATTATGGGCACGCACCCTATGCAGGTGTACGCGTTGGAGGTGACGATTGCTGGCTTAATGACGTGTATTGCGAGGAAACAATGAATACCACCGTATTGGCAGGCAACCGGATCACCATGGAGAAAGTTGTGGTTAAACATACTTACGCCAATCTTGGCGCATCCAAACCAACAGATTTTAGCCTGGAAGGTAGTCAAAACCTCATTGACAGGTGCGAAATTACCGGGGGCAATATGTATTTCGTATGGACATCCTCATTAATTCCGGGTCCTAATGTTTTACTCAATTGTACTTTTAAAGGCATTGGCAGCCGCATTCAGCCGCATCAGCGCTGGTCTACCGGGTTACTGGTTGATAACTGTACAGTACCGGATGGCGGTATTGATTTCATGAACCGGGGTATTGCCGGTTCGGGTCACGGCTGGACAATGGGCTGGGCCGTAGCCTGGAATTGCATAGCCAAAACATATGTTATTCAAAATCCGCCGGGAGCAGTAAACTGGGCTATTGGCTGTATAGGCAAGCGGGAACAAACCGCACGTTTATTCGACAGCAACCCTGTTTTACCGGACGGGAACTTTGATTCACATGGTTCTCCGGTAGAGATCCAGAGTCTTTACCTGGCCCAACTGATGGAGCGGGTGGGTATGCAGGGGATAAAAAACATAGGTTACCCTGCTAACAGTAAGAAAATGTTTCCCAACAAACAAGTAAAAGTGTTGCCGGTAAAAACGGACCATGATAAAATACTGGGCTTAAACCTGGCTTTTGGCCGGCCGGTAAATACCAGTAACGTAAAAGGCAATACCCGCGAATTTGGCGGCGAGAAAGCTTTAGACAGTAACAACAATACTTACTGGTGTACTGCTGATGGCGTAACAAACGCAACCCTTGAAATTGACATGGAAGGGCCGGTAAACATGAATACCCTGCAATTGACCGAAGCCCTGGGGCGGCATGTAGAAGAGTATAAAGTTGAGGCACAATTGGATAGTGACTGGAAATTATTAGCTCACGGAACCGCCATAGGAAAAAGCCTGGTGGTGAAATTCCCGGAAACCATAGCCTGGAAGGTGAGACTAACCGTACTTAAGGCAAAAATGAATGTGGCAATAAGCAATGTTGGGCTGTACCTGGTAAAAAGGGGCGCAGCTGATAAGATATAATAGTAACTATAACGTTTTCGTAAATTATTACATATGGTTATAGTACCAAACCCTACGGTACTTGTATTACAATACAAGAGCAGCATGCTGCTGTACATAACCAATTAGCTTGCTAACAAACATTATTATAAACCATAGCAGATATTGTTTCTGTTAAAATTAAATCCTTATGAAAAAAGTTTTTGTAGCTTGTTGGCTATTCGTTTTTGTTGCACACCATGTTTTTGCTCAAAAAGAGCTATCCCGCGATGAACGCATGAAGTGGTGGCGCGAAGCCCGTTTCGGCATGTTTATACATTGGGGTGATTATGCAGGCCTGGCCGGTATGTATAAAGGATATGAGATAGGCCACGGCGGCGAGTGGATCATGAACAGGGGCAAGATCCCGGTGGCCGAGTACCAGGAGTTCGCCAAAAAATTTAATCCTGTAAAGTATGATCCCGACGCCTGGGTAAAACTGGCCAAAGAAGCCGGTATGAAATATATTGTGATAACGGCCAAACACCATGACGGTTTTGCCATGTTTAAATCAAATGCCAGTAAGTGGAACATAGCCGATGCCACACCTTACGGTAAGGATGTTTTAAAGCCATTGGCTACAGCATGCAAAAAGTACGGTATTAAACTTGGGTTTTATTATTCACAGGCGCAAGACTGGAACAATCCCGGTGGCGCGGCTGCGCGCAAAGTAAGCAGTGAGGGTTGGCCAAATCCCGATTCGGCCAAAATAGACGCTTATACCAAAGAGCATACCGGCCATTGGGACCCGGCACAAACTTCGGCTACAATGGCCGATTATATTGACCGTGTAGCTGTTCCGCAGGTAAAAGAGCTGTTAACCAATTATGGAGAGGTGGCCGTAATTTGGTGGGATACCCCAACTAATATGACCGATGAGTTTGCTCAAAAATTGCATGATCTGTTAAAACTACAACCCAACATTATCAGTAATGACCGGCTTAAGCGCCCTAACTTTGCCGGTGATTACAAAACCCCTGAACAAAAAATACCCAACCTGAGCGAACTTGATGGAAAAGATTGGGAAACCTGCATGACCATGAATGGTACCTGGGGCTATAAAAGCTACGACCATAAATGGAAAACCCCCGAAACATTAATTCACAACCTTATTGATATTGCATCAAAAGGAGGTAATTACCTGTTAAATGTCGGGCCCAATGCCGAAGGCGAATTTCCGCAGGAAAGTATAAGCACCTTAAAAAAAATGGGTGAGTGGATGAAGGTGAACAGCGAGGCGATATATGCTACCAAGGCAAGCCCGCTTCAGCCTCTGAGCTGGGGCCGTTGTACGCTTAAACCAAACGGTAAAAATACCACTCTTTACTTTTCGGTATTTAACTGGCCTGCAGATGGGAAATTGCTTATTCCCGGCTTAAAAAACGAAGTGATAAGCGCTAAAATGCTGGCCGGAAACACCGGGTTAAAAACCGCAGCGTCCGGTGATGGCCTTGTTATAAATGTTCCTGATAAAGCAACTGATAATATTGCTACAGTAATTAAAGTAGAAGTAAAAGGAGTTATGGGCGGGCAGGAGGCCAATCCAACCGATAAAATGAAAACAGGCGCGCTTGATTAACAAAATGAAATGGAAATTAACTATGGCTTTTAAAAGCCGGGCATTTTTAATGATGATATTGCTGTTTGCGAACAACCTGCTTAAAGCGCAGGTTGTTTTAAAAGCAGATGGAAGCGATGATGCGTATCAGCAAATATCGCATGTATTAGGTGGTGATGCCTGCGAGGTGCCTGATTGCGTACATCATATTAAACATATTACCGAAGCCTTTGATAAACAGTTAAATGAATACGTTTTTGTTTTTCATAGCCACGCTAAGGAAGATAATGACCGCTGCCGGAATTTCGACAGGGAGCGGGTAGAGATCAAAACCTACGGGCCATCTGCCGCTAAACTGAAGGGTGAACATGGCGAAACTGTGATTTATAAATGGAAGTTTAAAATTGACAGCGGCTTTAAAGCGCAGCCAACTTTTACCCATATCCACCAGATAAAAGCCGGAGATGGGGATGCCGGAGCCCCGATCATAACTTTTACACCCCGGTTTGGTGAACCTGATCAATTTGAAATAATTCATACCGGTTCGGCAAAAGGAACTTCGCAAGGGGTTTTAACCCGCGTTAGCCTGGCCGATTTTAAAGGTAACTGGGTAGAGGTGACCGAAAAGCTGCATTATGACAGCCAGGGTACTTACAGTGTGGAGATTAAACGGGTTGCCGATAATAAGACGCTGCTTAGCTATGCCAATACCAATATTGACTTGTGGCGAAACGGTACCTCATTTTGCCGGCCTAAATGGGGAGTGTACCGGAGCTTAAAAAGCCCGGCGTACATCAGGGATGAGGATGTAAGTTTTGCTGACATAGCTATCCTTGAGCAATGAATTTATATATAATTTATTTAACCAATAAACCAAGTTGAATGAAGCCACATTTACTGAAAGTATCAGCAGGCCCTGCTCAATCCTTTAGCGTGAGGCAAGACCTTCTTCCCTGCATTAATAACCGGTGGCATTATCACCCCGAAATAGAGCTGATCCACTTCAAAAAGGGCAGCGGGACACAATTTATCGGCGATAATATCCGGCAGTTTAATGCCGGTGATATTGTAATGGTAGGATCTTATCTGCCACATTACTGGCGGTTTGATGATATGTATTTTTCGCAGGATAATGATAACACAGGGGTTGATATCCGTGTGGCTCATTTCAGCGAAAATTTTTGGGGCAATGGATTTTTACAGCTTCCGGAAAATAAGCTGATCAAAACTACGATAGAGAAAGCCAGGCGTGGGATCCAGATTACCGGCAAAACAAAAAAGACTATTGCTAAAATTATGGAAATGATGCTTACTGCCGGAGGATCAAAAAAGATAATTTTGTTGATGGAAGCCTTAAACGCAATTGCCGAATGTGATCAGGCGGGTTGTTTGTCATCAATAGGGTTTAACCCCAACGTTGAGAAATCACAAAATGATTGTATTAATGTGATCTATGAATACTCATTGGCAAACTTCAAAAATAAAATACACATGGATGAGCTTGCCGACCTGGTTGGGATCAGTCCAAATTCTTTTTGCCGTTATTTTAAATCACGTACGAGCAAAACCTATTCTAAATTTTTACTGGAGATCAGGGTTGGGCAGGCCTGCAAGTTGCTCATAGAAAATAAGTTGCCCTTAAAGCAGCTGTGCTACGAAAGCGGCTTTAATAATTTTACAAATTTTCATAAGTACTTTAAGCTTATTACCGGTAAAAGTCCTTTAAACTATCAAAAAGAGTTTATCCAGGTAAGGTCGAACTCATTATATGAATAAGTTTTTACCGGCTGTTTATTTTCTTGCAAAGTCTTATAACATAAGCTTGCTAAAAACTACAACAATTTTGATTGCCTGATAATTGTGCTCAAATTGAGGATTGAACGAAGATGTTCTAAGTCCTTTATCTTTTAATGTCGGAACCGGCTTAAACACCCATGTTTAAAACAGAATGCCGCTGGTTTAGCGTGTCACGCTCAAATAAATTTAGGACATAGAGATTTGACTGCATTAAGCACTGCTCATTGATTTCGTCCTCCAAAAATGCTCTTTAAGCAATAAGTTTTTTATATTTTGAAATTAAAGTAATAACTTCATACTCAGTTAGCTCCGGCAGCTAAGTCATGTTTTTTACCTAACTTTAGCATGCGTAAACCTTTACTTTTATTGAGTATAGTCTCTGTTTTTTTTGCTCCGACAAAGCGGGCAATTGAGCAAGTTGGCCAAATAGCTCATCATGGTCAACGCAATATGACTGTTACTTTTTTTGCTGAAAGTAATTATAGCCGGGCAAGTAATGCTGCTTCTGATAGTGATGCAGAAAATGGCATATTTTTACTGTCGTCGTTTACCAGCCCGGACAACGAGAAAATTTTCAGCGCCACCCTTAAAACAGGGGCGAAAAGAAATGTTAAAAAAGTAAAAACGGGTGTTGCTGCGCCTAACATCAAAGCAAGTGCGGCAACAGGTGTAATCTCAGCCTGCGTTGGCTCACCATCTGTAAGTACCCAGCAGTTTACTGTTTCGGGCAGTAACCTGACAGACAATATTACTGTTACCGCCCCGGCAGGTTTTGAGATTTCAATTAACCCCGCCGGCGGTTTTACCAATATGTTTTTTATGGTTGCCACAGGCAGTTCGGTAACCTCAAGGGTAGTGTATGTTCGCTCCATTGCTGCGGGTACACCAGCTAACCTGTCGGGGGTGGTAACACTAACTACCGCGGGAGGAACGACTAAAAAAGTAGCCGTAAAAGGTGTGGTCTACGCGCTGCCGACCGTCGATCCCATATCAGATCTGATTTTTACTAACGGTGATCTTACTACGCCGATAAATTTTACAGGCACCGGCAATACTTTTTACTGGACGAATGATAAGCCGCGAATTGGCCTTGTCGCAAGTGGGAGCGATAACATAGCTCCTTTTACAGCGGTAAATACCGGATCGAGCCCTCTGGTTGCGCATATAAGTGCCACATCCCGGAAGGCTAATATTGCTTATGTTCCTGATTACGGCTCAAACACTGTTTTGGCAGTTAATACGATAACCAATGAAATTGTTAGTACTATACCTGTAGGCGCCAACCCGGGTTTTGTTGAGGTAAGCCCGGATGGGAAAAAGGTTTACATCGCAAACGTTTCGGGCACAAGTCTTTCTATTATCAATACGCAAACCAATCAGGCCAGGGATATATCGATTTTTGACAATCCCACGGCACTAATATTCAGCAAGGATGGAACCAGGGCTTACGTTGCCGGTGAAACTGGTGAATGTACTGTAATAGATGTTGCAAATGATGCTGTATTAACAGCGCTTACATTCCCTTCGGGCGGTGCGGGAATCGCTTTAAGTGACGATGGAAAATGGATTTATGCTACTAACTCCGCCAATGGTGATATCCGGGTTTATGATACGGCTAACAATGCCGAAAGCATTAATATTCCGGCCCGGGGAGCACACTATGCTGCTACAAGCCCGGACGGAAAGAAGATATACTTTACCGGAAGCTATTCCAATACTGTTTACGTAATAGATGTTGCTACCAACACCCTTTCTGCAACCATCGACCTTATAGCTGATGCTGAGGGAATTGCCATAAGCCCCGATGGCAGCCGGATTTATGTTACCAATCAATCTGCCGGGACCGTTACGGTGATCAACGCTGCCAACAACTCGGTAATGACCGCGTTACCTGTCGGGAAATCTCCCAGAGGAATAGCCATTACACCAGACGGAAAATATGTTTATGTTGCCAATGCCGATTCCGGTACATTGTCGGTCATCAGCACATCAGATTACACGATAGCTGCAACCATACCCTGCGGCATATTCCCTTATGCTATAGGCAATTTCATAACCCCGGGCGAAAATACCTGCTTAAGTAATCCAACTGATTTTAAGATCACGGTTAACCCATCGCCTACTACTATTACACCTGGCACTGTTGGCGGTCTTATTACTACATGTATAGGTGCCCCGTCAACAAATTTTCAGCAATTTACCGTATCAGGTAATAATTTATCAGGTAATATAAAGGCTGCATCTCCGGCAGGGTTAGAGATCTCATTCAGCAAAACCAGCGGTTTTGCTGATGTTTTAAATATCGCTCCAACCGGCGGAGCTGTGACCAATAAGGTAATTTATGTTCGCGCTAAAGCATCGGGCACTCCGGCTAACCTTTCGGGCAATGTGGTTTTAAGTACCACCGGTGCTGCAAGCAAGAATGTGGCAGTAAAAGGTGTGGTTAACGACTTGCCCACCACAGATGCTGCCGATAACCCTGTATATAATAACGGCGATATAACAGCTGCCATTAAATTTACCGGCACGGCTAACACCTATACCTGGACCAATGATAAACCATCCATCGGGCTGGCGGCGAGCGGTACCGGTGATATACCATCTTTTACCGCAATAAATACGGGTATCCCACCTGTGAAGGCTAATATCACGGTTACGCCTTCGTCCGACGGATATTTATATCTCGCCGGAGCAAATAATATGATCCTGGTAGATGCTGACGAGAATAAACAAACAGGAACTATAAACACCGGAGGACAACCAATCGGGACTGCAATTAGCCCTGATGGCACCCTGGTTGCCATTACCGATTACACCGCCAACACGGTTAAATTTATTAATACAACCACCCATAAAGTGGTGTCAACTGTTAATAACGTTTCTACACCAATAGGGATCTGTTTTACTCCCGATGGCAAAAAGGTTTATGTAGCCAACGAAAACACCTTTAACGTTACCATTATTGATGTAGCAACAGCCACTGCCGGGCCGCCTTTTCATGTAGGCGTTTACCCTTACGGCATAGCCGCAAGCCCTGATGGCAATACTGTTTACGTTGGCTGCACCGGCGAAAACGCAGTAGTTGCGATTGATACCAAAACATATCAAACCACACCCATCAAGGTAAACTTTGGTCCAACCGGCATTGCTGTGAGCCCGGATAATAGCCGTGTATACGCCACCAGCGCACAATATAATGGCTTACTTAAGGTGATAGACGTGGCAACAAAGTCTGTATTAGCTAACATTCCTGTGGGTGATGTATCTACTGGTATTTGCGTTAGCCCGGATGGTAAAAGGGTGTATATTTCCAATACGCAGAGCAACAACGTAATGGTAATAGATGCCGAAATCAATAAAGTGATCGCTACTATACCTACCGACAATCATCCCTTCGGCGTATCCATAACTCCCGATGGGAAATACGTTTATGTAGCTAATGAAGGCTCAAACAGTGTAAACATTATTAACACAGCCACCAATTCGATAACTAACGGCATCAACATAACCGGGCAGCTGAGTAAAAGCTTTGGGAACTTTTTTGTTCCAGGTACCGGATGTACCGGTACGCCAACTAAATTTACTATAACGGTAAACGGATCTTCGGTTATTACGGCCAGCGCGGTAACGGGTGAAATCTCGGCCTGCACCGGTTCGTCATCAATAAATACACAACAGTTCAAAGTGTCCGGCAGTAATCTATCGGCCGATATCACTGTTACAGCACCTGCTAAATTCGAAGTATCACTTAGCGAAACCGGTGGCTTTGCAAATTCTGTAGTTATTGCGCAGACGGGCGGTATAGTAACAGATCAGATAGTTTATGTCCGTTCGGCGGCGTCAGCTACCGCGGGTAATATTTCGGGCGATGTGGTGCTCAGTTCTGTCGGGTTAACGGATAAAAAAGTTACCGTGAGGGGGCTAATCCACTCTTTGCCCGCCGCCAATCAAATAAGTGATCAAGGTTTTGACAACAGTGCAACAACTACTGTTATACATTTTACGGGCATAGCAACCACCTACACATGGACGAATGATAATCCTTCTATTGGTTTGCCCGGCGGCGGAAGCGGTGATATCCCCTCGTTTACAGCCGTTAATAATAGTCAGGCTGTAGTTACTGCAACTATAACCGTGGTGCCTTCGGATGCTTCATGCGAGGGCAATCCCATGACCTTTAAAATCAATATCAATCCAACTATTCCGACTTTAACAAGTAGCCCCGTAACCGGTAATATTACTGCTTGCCAGGGTTCGCCATCAGCCAGTCCAAATATCCAGCAGTTTGCTGTTGAAGGTACTAATCTAACTGGCGATGTCCAAATAACAGCGCCAGCAAATTTTGAAGTGTCGTTTAATCCAAACACAGGATACGCCGGCACATTAAAACTTACGCCAATCGCGGGAAAAGTTAACAGTACTGACATTTACATCAGATCAGCAGCCACAGCGCCTGTGGGCCATCTGTCGGGTAACATCGTATTATCATCCGCCGGGATTACTGATCAAAATATCCCTGTAAGCGGTGCGGTAGAAGCTCAACCGTTTGTCGATGTACTGTCTACCCAAACTTTTACCGATGGAGATAATACAATGCTAATACATTTTACGGGCAACGCAGTTACATATACATGGACAAATGATAACCCCGCTATCGGCCTGCCTTCTGCCGGTAGCGGTGATATACCATCGTTTGCCGCTGTCAATAACGGATTAACTGTACTTACCGCTAATATTACCGTTATACCATCAAGTACATCATGCATCGGTAATTCTATCACCTTCAAAATTAATATCAACCCAACCATTCCATCGTTAACTCTGGGTACAGCAAGCGGCAGCATAATGGCATGCCAGGGTTTGTCATCTGTCAGTCCTGATATTCAGCAGTTTGCTGTTGCTGGAACTAATCTGAACGGCGATGTTCAAATAACAGCGCCGTCAAACTTTGAAGTGTCATTCAATCCAAATACAGGATATGCAAGTACATTGATCCTTAAACAAACTGCCGGAAAGGTTAATAGTACTGACATTTATGTTAGATCAGCTTTTACAGCGCCTGCGGGCCATATTTCAGGTAACGTTATATTATCCTCTGCCGGGGTTACAGATCAAAACGTACCCGTCAGCGGCGAAGTAATGGCCCTGCCCACCGTCGATGCGCTATCCGCTCAAACTTTTGACAACGGGGCATCTACAACGCCCATAAATTTTACAGGCACGGCAAGCATCTATACGTGGACAAATGATAATCCCTCTATCGGATTACCTTCCGGCGGAAGCGGCGATATACCCGCGTTTACAGCAATCAACAACGGACAAACTGTACTTGCCGCAACCATAACCGTTGTGCCATCGGATGCGTTATGCACCGGTAATTCCATTACCTTTAAAATTAATATCAATCCAACACCGCCTTCTTTAACAGTAGGTGCGATAAGCGGCGGTATAACAGCGTGCCTGGGTTTGCCATCTGCCAGCCCGGATATTCAGCAGTTTTCAGTAACCGGCAGCGGCCTTGGAAACGACGTTCAGATAACAGCACCTGCAAATTTTGAAATTTCGCTTAATCCGGGTGCAGGGTATACCAATACACTTACGCTTGCACAAATAGCCGGAAAAGTTACCAGTACCAATATTTATGTTCGTTCGTCGGCCTCGGCCCCGGTAGGTAATAATTCGGGGATTGTTGCCATATCATCGGCAGGGGCTCCCGGTAAAACGGTTAATGTATCTGGTACAATTAACGCGTTGCCAATGGTCAATCCTATATCGCCATTAACCTTTAACAATGGCTCGGTTACAACAGCCATAAATTTTGGTGGCTCGCCCGCTGCTATCTATACATGGATGAATGATACGCAGGGCATAGGCTTGCAGGCCGGTGGCACGGGTAATATACCCTCATTCACGGCCATTAATAATACAACAAACCCAATTACAGCTACCATAACGGTGGTGCCCTCAAACGGTTCATGCACCGGAAGCCCGGTTGTTTTTAAAATTACCGTTAATCCTACCCTGGTGCCGGTTATCTCATTTGCCGGTAACCTGTCGCCGCTTAATACCACCTATGGTTCAGCATCTGCTTCAGGCAGTTTCAGTGTGTCGGGTAACAACCTTATATCAGCTGTAACTATTACCCCGCCGGCAGGTTTTGAAGTGAGTGCCGATGGTGTCAATTTTAAAAATACGACTACCATAGGAGGCTCCGGTACGCTTACTGCTACCACCGTTTATATCAGACTGGCGAAAACCACCTTCGCCGGCAATTATGTTGGCAATATCGTGCTAAATACCAATGGTGCTGCAAACAGTTTAGCCATGCCAAATAGTATTGTTACCCCTGCCTCAATGATCATCACCGCAGATAATAAAACCCGCAGCTTGCATTCGGAAAATCCTTTGCTCACTGTCACATACAACGGTTTTGTAAATAACGAAAACGAATTGAACCTTGTAAAAAAACCGGAGGTGGTAACGGTGGCTACGCCGGCCTCCGCAGCGGGAGGATATACTATTTCCTTTACAAGTGGCGCGGAATCACCTAATTATAGCTTTACTTATATCACGGGAATACTCACCGTAACACCATCGGGAGTTGTTGTCTTTAATACCTTCACACCCAACGGCGACGGCATGAATGATACATGGGCAATAAAATATATTGAATATTATCCAAATTGTACCGTAAATGTATTCAACCGCTGGGGAGCAAAGGTGTTTTCGTCCATGGGGTATAGCCAGCAGTGGGATGGCCGGTTGAGCGGAAACCCGGTACCTACCGGTACTTACTATTATGTTATTAATCTCAAAGACGGGTCGCCCCCAAAATCTGGCTGGATAGCGATAGCCAGATAAAATGCCGTTGACTGAACTCGTTATCCATTTGAACCCGGTAACAATATGGATGGTTAGCGCCTGAGGAGCGTGGTATTAAGCGGATCGAATTATAAATAGTTCTTAACGTTGTCCCATGATCATTTAAAGTGTATTACTATCGATAAAAATTCTAAGAAAACGGTTTACAAATAATGTAAAAGCCGTATGCAGCAATGTACAATTTAATATCATTATTTTACTCTTCTTGTTTCTTTAAAAATATACCTATAAATTGGGTTTGTAATCTAAATATCAGTCACTTTTATATCGTTATCATTTGATTTTCGATGCAGGGTCAGTGTGTGCCGACGCGCTGTTACTTGCCGCCTGCCTGGGCTGATATAACCGATTTTAAATGATTTTAATTAAGTAAAATAAATTTTAAACCAATCATGATTGAACAAGGCTCTTACCTGAAATCGAAAATTTATGATTTAATGAACCTGATGATTAACGATGAAAGTGGATTGTTTGAAGTAGGCGATTTGGATAGTTACATTGACAAACTTATTGAAAAAGCCTGTATCATAACTATTATGGCACAGGATGCTTTACAGGGTTTTTTGGCTTATTACGCCAACGACTATGAAAATAAAGTTGGGTTTATTTCCATGCTGATAATTGATCCTTCAACAAAACGGATGGGATATGGCCGAAGGCTTGTTGAATTTGCATTAAAAGATTTAACAATGAAGGGATTTAAAAAATGCCGCACTGAAGTAAATACTGACAATATAAAAGCAGTAAATATTTGTAAAAGGTTAGGCTTTACATATGTGGGTAATAATGACATATACATGGTGTTTGAAAAACAATTATAGTTCTCTCAACACTGCTCTATCTGCATTGAAAATTTAGTTGTCCTTTCACTTCGAAGCGTTTTTCAAAACGTAGAAAAGCGGCTCTTTGACGTTATAGCGGAAAGGCCCAAAATCGAAGAAGGCATTCCCGATCAGCAGGTCGGGCTTTTCGTCTCCATTTAGATCACCGGCATCAAGAGTTACTGCGCGTTCAAACTTGGTATGGGCAGGAAAAGCATACGGTACAAAGTTTAAGTTGCCGGTGTTCTTTAGATATACAAAGCCCTCTTCCGGCTGCTTTGCATCGGTAAAAAGGCTGATCGTTGCAAGATCGATATTTCCGTCACCATCAAAATCTTTGGCAATAGCTTTATAGCAGCCGTTTATGGGGTAAAAATATTGCTGTTTATAATTGCCTTTTCCGTCGTTTAAAGAAATATAAACACCATGGTATGGTTTTAATACCAGCGTTGCGTTTCCGTTATCGCCGCAGGTGTAAACCAGGTCTTTATAGCCATCATGGTTCATGTCAACCATCTCAAAGAAGGATGACCCGTAAATTGGCGGGAACCTTAAAATTTCCTTTGAATCAAATCTGCCGCCCCCCTTGTTTTCAAAATGAAAAATCCCTTCTTCTCCCTGTGCAAAAAGTACATACAAGCCGGGTAGCTTCTTATCCTGATAATCAATATATGCTTTGATAGCTCCGGGTAAATTACTTATTACGTGCCTTGTAAAGGCGCCGTTGCCCAAATTTTCCATCCAGCAAAGCTCTCCTGTTATACTTCCAAACTCACAAATAACATAGTCGGTTTTGTTATCGCCATTCATATCGGCTGCCAATATTTGAACAGGGCGGCCAAGCTTATTGAAAACAGGTTGAGATGCTAATTGCATTTTACCTGTAGCTGTAATTGTAAGCGAAGTGATAGCACCCAGTTTATCACTGTTGGCCCCCAGTTCGTTACCTATGGTACAGATCATGGCATTGCCATGATCAAAAAGTATATCCACCACAGGGCCTGTTGTAGATACTGAATCGATGATGTTTAATTGGGCTGATAAAAGATAAAGCTTTTTTGCCGGTCCGTTAGCAACAAAGAGCCGGGCGGGTTTAACACTATTGTCAATTTTTACATAACAGCCTAATACCTGTTTACCGTCAAATGATGGCGGTGGTTTTACGATGGTAAAAAATGGAAGCTCCTTTTTAATAGCCAAAGGCCTGTTTTGAGGGGGTAATGCTATAGGGGCCGTGTTCATGTAGTAATCAATGATATCCTGCCATTGCTCCTCATTTAATACAGGCTTGTCCGGTACTATCAAATCGTCGCCTTTAATGGTTCCTACATATGATTCGCCCCGGTGAGCTTTAATACCCATACGTAAACCCATTTGCGGAAATACATTTTTCCACTTAAACCTGTTAAGCAGGGCCGGTTCGGGCAGCATATGACACGAGCGGCAGTATTGTTGTGATAAGATCTTTCCCCTGGCAATGCTTTGAAGGGTTGCCATCGGGTAATCGGTACGTAGATCAGTACCGGCATTATCCTGTTTGTTTTCAGAGATATGCCATATTGAATAAACTACCAAAACGGTTATGACCAAAACAATCGAACCAACAATTACAACTTTACGATTTTTTGCCGGGTGATGACTATCAGGTTTATTATTCATGAATATTTTAGAAGGCGGTTAATATACAAAAGCTAAAAGCAGAATGCACAAAGCTTAAAGCTAAAAAATATAAATCGGTGAGGGTTGTCTTTAAATACATAACCCCGGGGCATTTGCCCGGGGTTATGTAAAATCAAGGTATTAATCTTTTAGTATCCTGGGTTTTGTACCAGTTTTTTATTCTTGTCAATTTCCGCTTGCGGAATTGGCATCCAGTTTTGCCGCTCGAAGAAGGTATTGGTAAATATCTTAACCGGGGTATACGTTAGCCCTGACCCGCCGGCTTCGATCTTCATGCCATATTCCGGCGTGGTGAGCACACCGTTGGTACCCGTTGTTATCAGCCATCTGCGGATATCAAACCATCGCTTATCCTCAAAAGCCAGCTCAATGCGCCGTTCGCGACGAATATATACACGCATTTGATCCTTGGTTAAGCCGGCTTTTACAGCAGGCAATGCTGATCTCGCTCTTACTTTATTAACCGCGTCATAAACCGATGCATCCGGTCCAACCGCTTCATTTTGCGCTTCTGCATAACTTAGCAATACTTCCGCATAGCGGAAAATAATGTAATTGGCAAAGCTTGGCGCCAGGTTGATACTGGTTTGCCCGGTAATGCTTTCATCAAGTGTTTTACGGGCGTAATAGCCGGTATTGGTAATATCGCTTGAAGAGCCAAGATCTATCTGGTTACTGCCGCCTATGCGCGTTTTTATTACATCTCCCTGCCATGCTGCACCATCGTATAATATAGATTGATAAAAACGCTGCTCACGATGTGTGTAAGGGGCTTGAGGATTATAGCCCGAAGCCGCATCTGTTATAGGCAAACCATTATCCATCGAGTAATCATCAATCAGGCCCTGTGTTGGAGCAAGGTTTCCCCATGACTGCTGAACACCGTTTACATAAACGGGGCCCAGGTAACCTTCCCGGTGACTGCCCTTTGCAGGTCCGGTTGCATAACCCCGGGCAAAAATGGTTTCAACATTCCAGTTATTTGCAGATAGAAACTGATCGGCATAAGAAGTAGCCGAAGTGTTGAACAGGCTATAAGTACCCATATCCATCACCGATTTGTTGGTAGCCGCTGCTTTACTCCATTTTCCTGCGTCATTGGCCGTGTTTACCAGCGGGCTGGCAGCAAAAAGCTCTACCCAGCCCTTAAGTGTTAATGCGGCGCCTTTTGTGGCCCTTCCGGTTTCTGATGCTTTTGCAGGCAATACTGCTGCCGCGGCGTCGCAATCGGCCTCGATGAAGGCGACGGTTTCATCAATGGTACCCCTGGCGGTAAAAATGTCGGTTCCATTTCGGTTATCAAGCGGTACGGTAATAATAGGAACCCCTCCATAAGCTGTGAACAAGAGGGAGTAGAAATAAGCCCTTAAATAGGTAACTTCTGCAACACGTTGCTTATACCAATCGGCGGTATATTTATCTTTGTTCGCTGCAGCTACTTGTAGAAAAATATTACATTTTCGTATTTTGGTGTAGTTTCCTTCCCATGACCACATACTGCCGGGGCCGGTAGGTACATTACTTGGCCCAATTGAACCTGCCCTAACAGTAGCTTGCCCGTTTTCCCAGGCTGCCCCGCAAAAACTATTGTCGGCATATTGCTCTGTTAGTTGATAATCATTATTGACATCTGGCAATTGATTGTAAATGTCATTCACAAAAAGGTCTGCATTACTTTGCGAGCTGAATGCAGCTATATCACTTAGAGATGATTTATTAGTAACATCTAAAGAAGAATCTTTTTTACAACTATTAATACTTACAACAAGCAAAGCAAGTAAAAAAAGCTCTCGGTATTTTATAAAAATCTGTTTCATCGCTTTCTTATTTTTAGTTAAAATGTGGCATTTAAACCTAATGAAAATACACGCTGCTGATAGTAATTGGTGTTGCCTCCGCTGTTTTCGGGATCAATGATCTCTTTTACGTGCGGCAGAGAGTTAATTACGTTTTGGCCGGCTACATAGATCCTGATAGATTGGACCTTGTTTTTCAATAGTTTGTTTGACAGGGTGTAACCAAGTTCAAAGCTTTTTAACCGGATATAAGAATCATTTCTGACGAACCAGGACGAGGTTTGGGTGTTATTTGATGTTGGTGTACCGGTAACCCTTGGATATAAAGCGTTAGGGGTAGAAGGAGTCCAATGATCGTCATATACCAGTTGAGAAGCCGAACCGGATGCATTGAAAGGGAAAGCAAAGTAGTTACTGATAACAATGTTACTGTTTCCAGAACCCTGGAACAAAACATCCAGATCGAAGTTTTTGAACGTTAGTCTTGGCTCTAAACCATAAATGATTTCCGGTGTATTGGGGTGTCCTATTACTGTTTGGTCATTAGCATCAATCTTGCCATCTGGTTTTCCATCCGGGCCGCTTAAGTCGGCATATTGAATATCCCCCGCCTTAACTAGCCCAAAGGATGGTACAGGTATTCCTGCTTTTAGGGATCCATCAGCGTTAAAATCTGTTGTTTTAAAGTACCCTAAGGCCTCGTACCCAAATATGGTGTTTAGTGGACGGCCGGTTGTTCTCCTGTTTGGATTATTAGCTGTAGCGCTTGTTTCGTAAGTTTGTAATAATTTATTCCTGGCAAAAGTGAAGGTACCGGTAACATCTAACCTCAGCTCTTTTGAGAAGCTATGAGAGCTTTGCAATGTCAGATCAATACCATGGTTGCTCATGATTCCTCCATTTACCAGGCCGACGGCTAATCCATATTCTCCTGGCAGCGTGTTTCCGATACTTACAAGCATATTAGCCCTTTTTTCATAAAAATAATCAGCTTCAATGCTTAACAGGCCTTTCCACAATGTTGCTTCAAATCCAATGTCTGTTTTTGTTGCTTTTTCCCAGGTAATGTTTGGATTGCCCTGCAATTTTTCAAAGATACCCTGGGTAGCGCTACCATTGAGAACAGCAGAGTTTGCATAAGGGTTATAAGGGCTTTGAAACTGGTAAGTTTGAATAGTGCCGCCTATTGTTGGATAAGCCCCTGATTTTCCCCAGGAAGCCCTGAGTTTTAAGTTATCAAGCCATAAGATATTGTCCTTGATAAATTTTTCTTCAGACAAGCGCCAGCCCGCAGAAAAAGCCGGGAAAAAGCCGTATCGATGACCAGGAGCAAATAAATAACTTCCATCATACCTGCCAGTAGCTTCGAGCAGGTATTTTTTATCATAAGAATAACCGACCCTGTAAACATAACCAATTTGTTTTTGCCCGGAGGAGTTCCCAAAGTTGGTTGCATCCGCGGCAGCCGGGCCGCCAAAATCCAATTCATCAAGATCAAGGTTGTAGTTATATTTGGTAGCTCCAAATTTTTGATATTTTACGCGCCGACTTTCAAACACTCCTAAAGCCGTAATATCGCTTTTACCAAATGAACCTGCATACGATAACAAGCCCTGAATGGTCAATGTGTGGTTTTGGCTGTAATTTTCGCTAAAGGTTGCTTTTGAATTTCCCTGGATCCCTTGTTTGTAGGTGTAGGGGGTAGTAGTAACGTCAACATTATAGAAAGGTATAGGAGTAGTATAAATACGCTGGAACGAAGTTTGGTTTCCTGTGAATAAAGGATCCGGCCCGTTATCATAGCTGATCACGCCCTTCAAGCTTAAACCTTTGATTGGAAGCTTCTGGTCAATTGTAAACTGCGACAACACGGCCGTATTTTCATTGAATTGATAACCGCTATGGTAAATTTCGCCGATAAGCGATTGCCCGATGTAGCCAGACCATAATCCGTTACTGTAGTAAATTGGAGTTGTTGGTGCTTGGCGCTGAGCCTGCCCAATAATTGTAGCCGCGTTTTGTGACGGAAAGTGCTGATCTTCCACATAGCTGTTAACAGACAATGACACCGTGGTAGTTTTGGTGGCGTTTGCCGTTAAGTTTAACGAGCCGTTATATTTATTAAGATAGGTTGGATCCCACATACCAGCTTGGTGTGTATATCCTAATGCTGCAAAATATTTGATATCCTCGGTGCCGCCGGACAGGGTAACGTTATGATAGGTGATAGGACGGTTTCTCTGGATAATTTGCTGCAAAGGATGACCATCCGGGTGACCATCAGGGTCTGAATGATCTTTGAATTTTTGAATATCATCTGCTGTGTATGCTGGTGGCTGACCATCATTGGCATTGGCCTCATTACGCAGCAATGCATACTCATACGAGCCTACAAATGTTGGCACCTTGGTTGGGTTCTGGATACCATAGTATCCGTTATAAGTTAAAGTGGGTTTGCCCGATTTGCCTTTTTTGGTGGTAACCAATATTACACCATTTGCACCGGCCACCCCATAAGGGGCAACCGCGGCTGCATCTTTTAGTACCGAAATATTTTCGACGGTGTTCGGGTCAAGGCGACTGAAGTCACGCGGAACACCATCCACAATAAGTAGAGGGGAACTTCCACCTATAGATCCGATACCTCTTATCAGTATGTTTGAACCGTCATAACCAGGTTCGCCGCTTCCCTGGGTTATAATTAAACCAGAGGCACGGCCAACCAGGCTATTAGTTAAGTTAACAACCGGTTTTTTTGCAATTTCGGTGGTTTGAATTGTGGATACGGCTGCGGTTGAGGATGTTTTCTTTTGAGTACCGTAACCTACAACGATAACTTCATTTAGATTTTTTGCGTTCACCTGCAACCGGATGGTTACTGAAGTTTGTCCGTTTAAAGGAAACTCGGCCTGTTCATAACCTATGTAACTAACTATCAGTACAGCGTTGGGGTCAGCATTAAGCGTGAAGCTACCGTTTACGTCGGTTACAGCACCTACAGAGGTTCCTTTAATCTTTACAGACGCGCCAATAATGGTTTCGCCTGTGGTTTTGTCGATCACCTTTCCCTTAATTGGTCCGGCAGCGGCATATCGCGAAGAGCTTATTTTACTAATCGATTTAAAGGTAGTTGCCGCATAGCTGCTTGTTTGAATAACTAACAGCAGGATCAGTGATAAAGCTACTGATCGGGATATTTTTCTCAAAAATATTTTATCGGGTAAAAAATATTGCATAATTGAATTTGATTAAAAATTAAAACTTGGGCATTAGTTAATGCATCCGGATCTTTGTCCGTTTTTCTTTTTTATCTCTTTTTATCTTTCCATTATTTTTTATTTAGGTTGTTAATCAGTTAATAGATGCGGGTGGTAAATAAGTGTTAAAGTAACAGTTTAAATTCGGGACAAAATTCAGGCAGCGAACTCAAAGAACGACAGTTGCTCCTGGCCTAAACCAGATATTAATAATCATAGTCACCTAAGAAGCTATAATTATTAAAAAGTCCGGGAAGCAGCTTTAAAAAATAAAAAAGTCAGTATAATTAGGTCTTTATAATGTTTACAGTGGTTTTGTCAACCGCTGATTGGTTACCCAATTAACCTTTATTTTTTCAGAAAAAAAGGGGGCAAAGCTGTAAAAAAGGGGGGATAATCTATAAAATCGCATCGTATTGGCATAAAATCATGCTTAAATCATTTCTTTCCTTTGAAATAATTTAGATGTAGTGGTTTTTATTGTTCCCTGGGCTTTATTTCTTTTGGTATACCCGTACGTAATCAACTTCAAAACGTTTGGGGAATTTTGTGGCGGATGGGGCACCGCCGTTATCACCACCTATTGCAAGGTTAAGCAATATATAATGAGGCTGCATAAACGGGTTAAATTGAGTGCCGTCCTGGTTAACAAGATTTTTTAGCTCGACACGATTGAGCAGGCTATCATCTACATATAAACTTATAGCTGTGGCATCCCAATCCATGCGCCAGGTATGAAATTTCTTACTCCAGTTGGCTTTGAAAGTATTGATGGCTTTGGTGTTACTATACCATTTGGCTGTATGCGGAACCTCCGTACCGCAGGCAATATTAGCCAAAAGCTTATTCTGGTAATATTCCATAATATCAATTTCTCCGTTCGATGGCCATGGCTTTTCTATACCTAAGGTCCAAAAAGCGGGCCATAGGCCTGCGTCGGTACTTATCCGGCCCCGCATAATGAACCTTCCGTATTGGAAGCTACGTTTGCCCCTGGTATTAATACTTGATGATGTATAATTTATAAATTGTCTTTTCTGTTTCCAGTTGGTGCTGTTAGGCGCGTAGCCCGGATTTGTTAGGTGTACCCTCTGTGCCTCAATTATCAATTTGCCGTGGCGGCAAATTGCGTTTTGTTCCTGGTACCATTGATCTTCATTATTTCGCACAAATCCGGATTCAAACACCCAGTTATCCGGATCGGGAGAGCCGTATTTATTAAACTCATCTGCCCAAACCAATTTATAGCCTCCCACCGTATCCTGTTGACATTTACCCGCAACCGGAATAGCGATAAGCAGTATGGCTGTAATTATCTTAGTAATCATAACAATAGAATAATTAATAAATTTTAAATGATCTTATTGATTTCACCCAAAACAAAGTAAGCCATAGTTTAAAAGGCAAAGGAGGGGCAAAACTATAAATTAAAGGGGTTGAAATTGTTTTCTGCTGCTTTTTATGAAAAGCAATATACTCCCTGATATTTCCTCCACTAATTTCGAGTTATTGATATTTAATTTACGGGAGGTTTTTCAAACTCGTTTAAGCGATAGGAGACCTGGAAATTAGCCCGGTGTTTTCTGATAAATCCTGATGGGTTGACGCCGAATTGTTTATGAAATTGCTCTCTGAAATATTTGATATCGCTGATACCTACCTGTATTGCCGCTTCATTGATATTACAATTGGTTTGGATCAGGAGCTCGGCGGCTTTACGCAGGCGAACAAACCTGATAAAATTATTTATAGATTGGCCGGTAGTGCTTTTGATCCTTTTAAATAGTGTTGGATAGCTGATGCCGATCGCCTCGGCCAGGGCATAAACATCAAAGTTATCGCTGTTGAAATTTTGCTCAATAACAGCAATACAATTGTTGAGCAGGTCTTTATTTTCCCGCGAAATATTAATGGCTATGTTTTCCTTCGTAACCTCCTTATAAAAATATTGCTGAAGTTTGGTTTTATTCATCAGCACACTTTTAACCCTTGCTGTGAGCAATTCTTTATCAAACGGCTTCCGCAAAAAGTCTATTGCGCCCTGCTCAAGGCTTTTTACCATAATATCGGGTGTGGTATCGCCGGTGAGCAAAATAACCGGGATATGCTTTATGGCTGCATCTTCCATAATCATTTTACATAGATCCAACCCGTTAATTCCGTCCATTACAATATCGCTGATGATCAGATCAGGTATGTATTTTTTAATCAGTTCAAGACCAGTTGCTCCATCTTTTGCTTCAAGAACTAAATAATCGGCAAAAAATATTTTTTTGATATATGTTCTTATCTGTTCATTATCATCAATAACAATGAGGGTGTGCTTTTCCTGGCTAAACAGTTCAAGCTTCTGCAATTCATTGTTTTCTTCAACAAGGTCCTTACTACCATGATCTATGAGGTCATTTACAAAATTATAGTCAGGAGCTGTTATAACATTTATTTCTTCTGCCGAAAAATGCTTTATTCCCTTTAATAGCTTCAAGGTAAAGGTGGTTCCGCTGGTTTTATTATTTATATAATTTATTGTACCCTTATGGCAATCAATAAAAACTTTAACCAGGTATAAACCGATACCGAACCCTTTTTTGAAGTAATTATTATCCTTTACCTGGTAAAACTTATCAAACAACTTATCCCCGGTTTCGGTATTGATCCCAATGCCGTTGTCTGTTATTTTAAAGTAAACATGTGTATCGTCTTCTTCTACAAAAATCTTAATAGTGCCATGATCAGGTGTAAACTTAACCGCGTTGGAAATAAGGTTAAATAACGAAATCTCAATTTTTTCGACATCGGCGAATACCGTAATGTTCCGGTTTGTTGTTTCAATGTTAAAATTCAGGTTTTTGATTTTAGCCTGGTGTGCAAAGCATGAAAACACCTCTTCGCATACCCGCACAAAATTTATTTCGCTTATATTTAACTGCGCGTTTTCACTTTCAGTTTTTCGAAATAACAGCAGGTGATCCACCAACCCTAATAAGCGGCGGGCATTCCTGTATACCGTATTCAGCTCATCCGAATGGCTTTTATTTTTGTTCAGCAGATCTTTGATGGGATTAATGATCAGCGTAAGCGGAGTTCTAAATTCGTGCGAAACGTTAGTGAAAAAAGCGAGCTTCTTCTCGTTCAGTTCCTTTTCCTTTTCAACCTTTAAGTTAGCCAGGTTAATTTCAAATTTAAGTTTTGCCTGCTTTACCCGGTATAGGAAATAAATGTATATTATCCCGAATATAATAACCAGGTATACTCCATAAGCCCATAACGTTCTGTACCAGGGCGGAAATACAATAACCTTAACACATATCTGTTTCGGCATCCAGTTGCCACGCGTATCTGTAGCTTTGATCCGGAGCCTGTAACAACCTTCATTTAAATGGGTGTAGTAGGCCGATTTGGTTTTACCCACATAGTTCCACCCGTGGTCCCAACCCTCAAGGTAATAGGTATATTCAATTTTATCCGGAAATGAATATTCAAGCGCCGTGTAATGAACGGTGAGTGCAGCCTGTTCATAATTGAGCCGGATTGTTTGAAGATCGGCTACGGATTGATTTTTTAGCAGTTCACTGGAGCCATCAGTTTCTAAGTTGTCAATTTTCAGGCCTGTGATACGAAGATCGGGCCTATGGTCTGCTACCTGTATGCTGTCGGGATTAAAAATGTTAAATCCGTTGATCCCTCCGAAAGCCATATTGCCCGACTGGAGCCGGATAGCCGCATTATAATTAAACTGGAGGCTTTGCAAGCCGTCAGAAACAATATAATTTGTAAATTTATTTTTTGCCGGAGAAAACCTGCTTAAACCATTGTAAGTACTGCACCATAGGTTTTCTTTATTGTCGATGAGGATGTTAAGGATTGAGTTACCCGGCAAACCATTAGCCTTGGTATACCTTACACGGCTCATATCAGGAAGGTTAAATTTCAGCAATCCACCCCCTTCCGTCCCAACCCACAGGTGGTTTGAATTATCCCCGGCAATGGTTCTTATGCCATAGCCAACATTAAAAAATTGATGAGCTTTCTTAACGGTATCTATTTTAATGAGCCGGGTATAATTACCGGCCCATAAGGTTCCATTTCTGTCTTCAAATATGGCGTGTATATTAACCAGGTTTTCATCAAATAGTTCAAAGCGGTCATTTTTACGGTTATAAAGATATAATGGGCCACCCCTGGTAGTGCCCGCCCATAAATGGTGCCTGGAATCTTCAAAAAGTTTCCATAGGTTTTTATCAGTTGTTTGAGTTACTGTATTATAACAGTTGTAATGCTTGAATTTGCCGGTGATTTTGTTAAACTCGTCGATACCACCATTAAAGGACGCTACCCATATTTTATTGTCGAACGTTTTAAGTATGCTCACAATGAAATCGGTACTTAAGCCCCCACCGGTTGATGCATGGGTATAACCCGTGAATGAATTATTTTTAACGTTCCAGTAAGAAAGCCCGCCGCCATCCGTCCCTATCCATAGGTTATGCTTTTCATCTTCACAAAATGAAAGGATAAAATTGTTGATTACACTGTTTTTATTGAAGGGATCATTATCAAAAAGGGCGAATGGCTTCTTAAAATTGTCCACAATGCTGACCCCGCCGCGCAGGGTTGCTATCCACTTTCTTGATTCCCTGTCATGAAAAACTACAGTAACAGCCCCGCTGCGCAATGAACCTGCTTTATTGCCATTGGTAATAAAAGTGAGTTTGCCATTATCGGTATTTAAAATATTAATACCTCCGCCGTCGGTAGCTATCCATATATTCCCTTTTTCGTCGAGAGTTAAATTGGATATGTTATCGCTGGTAAGTTTATCAATAACGGGGTGAAACCTCGTGATAGTTTGTGCTTTATTATTAAATATAAACAAGCCGTTTTCTGTGCCTATCCAAAGATTGCCGACTTTATCTGCAAGCAGGCAACTGGCGCTGTTGAGTTGAGTATTGATAATATTTATACGCTCAGATTTTGGATCATATAAACCCAGCCCCTTGTTTTTTATGAATACCCAAACGCCTGCCCGGGTTTGGCATAATGCTTTTACGCTATAATTATATTGGTTAGTAAGCCCCGTTTGCAGGTAAAGCCCCCTTGCTTTGTCGTACCTCAATAACCCAAGCTCATCAGTCCCTATATAAACATTACTATCTTTATCGGTTACAATAACATTTATATTTGAAGCTATTTTTGACAGGCGCCCGCTGCTGTGCTCCCGGAAGTATTCCGGATAAAAATAAGAGTCGGGATAATTATAAAAAACAAGCCCGCGTTGCGTACCTATTAGTATTTTATTGCCAACGCCATTTAAAGCGCTGATATGGTTGTAAGGGAGGGATTTATTGTTGTTCCACTCGTTTCTGTAAATCTTAAATTCATCGCTGTCGTAGCGGTTTAAGCCATCATAAGTGCCCATCCACATAAACCCATACTGGTCCTGGTAGAGGGAGGTGACTGCATTATTGGATAGCCCGTTTTCGATACCAAGATACCGCACAGGCTGCCCTGCGGTAAAACCAGAAACATTTAAGTAAACGAAAAGGAACAGGAAACTAAAGTATATTTTCGGATTTAAAGCGTAATTTATCCTGCTATACATTATAAATTATTAGTTAATAGTTGGTAAGTAAAAATATCAAAATGATTTACAAAAGTGTTTTGTTTTTTTATCTAAGTGATAATGTTACAAAACAAGGGCAGGATAGTGTTCTGGAGCGTTGTTTTTATGGCAGGAAAGAGTACGTGTCCATAAGTTAATTGCTTCTATATTAACTGATAATTTTCTGTATCCTGATTTTTACCGGCAGTTTATTTTACCCCCTTAAATTTAGTGCTTTGCCCCCCTTTTTTCTGATTGAATTATTGCATTTTTGACCAATTAACCGGTTAAACCGTCGTAACAAGCCGTTTTTTTCTTTTTTCGAATAATAAACTTATAGTTAGATATCAAAAAAAATATCATGATAAAGCGTGGACTCACCTTTTTAGTACTGAATGTTTTATTTTTAATAAGCTTGCCCATATTACTGGCACTTAAAAGCCCTGACCCGAAATTCAAAGTTAAGTGGGAACAGCTTTTTAATGGAAAGGATTTAAACGATTGGACTGTTAAAATCAGGAAACATCAATTAAATGAAAATTTCGGTAACACCTTCAGGGTTGTCGACAATAAGATCCAGGTAAATTATGATCATTATGAAAAATTTGATGACCAGTTTGGCCATCTATTTTATAAAAAGCCTTTTTCTTATTACCTGATAGGTGTAGAATATCGTTTTACAGGTAACCAGGTAAAAGAAGGCCCTGCATGGGCATTCCGCAACAGTGGTGTTATGATACATGGCCAGGATCCTAAAACCATGAAGATAGACCAGGATTTTCCAATATCCATTGAGGTTCAGTTACTGGGCGGCAATGGCAAGGATAAACGGCCGACCGCAAATGTGTGCACCCCCGGTACGCAGTATGTTTTAAATAACTCGATTGTTAAAAGCCATTGCATGGATTCAAAATCGGAAACCTTTCATGGCGACCAATGGGTTAGGGTAGAGGCATTGGTTTTGGGCGATTCGCTGGTGGTACATTATGTAAACGGAGAAGAGGTGTTACGTTATCAACGCCCGCAATTAGACCCGGTTGGCAGCGCAGAGGAAGGCGCGTTGTTAAAAAGCGGTACAATTTCCTTGCAAAGCGAAAGTCATCCGGTTGAGTTTAGGAAAGTTGAAATTGTTAATCTTGAAAAATACGCGCATGATCCTCCGAAATTAGCCGATGTAGTTAAACAATTGGCCGCCGAGAAACGGATTCCTAAACAATAAATAAAATAAAAAGATTAATTTGACTGCCATTTACCTGTATAATTAAAAAACACCAATGCTAAAGTTTTCCTTAACCCTATTCCTCTGTTTATCTTTCTTTTTGACGTTCAAATATTTTGCAAATATCCGCAGTAACGAAGCGGGACCTGCTAAACCAAGTACTTTGGCTTCAATACGAGGACAAAGTCATTTTAAGAACGATTCGCTCCATTGGCCTGCCGGTTTTACAATTACCAGGTTTACCGGGCCTGAGCTTACACCAAGTCCGGCTTGTTTAGCTGTGGCTGCCACAGGTGAGGTATTTGTAGGTGTTGATATGATCGGCTCGCTGGGTAAAGACCCCGGGAAAGGGCGGATAATTAAACTTATTGATAGCGATAACGATGGTAAGTTGGATAAGCATACAGACTTTGCTGATGTTGACGATCCGCGTGGGATACTCATCATGGGCGACCAGGTTTTTGTGCTTCATACTGTTTTCTCAAAGGAAACCCGTAAGGCAACAGGTATGATCTTGGAAGTTTTTGAAGATAAAGATCATGATGGCATTGCCGACGGGCCGCCAAAACCACTCGTCGAACACCTGAGTAATGCTCATATGCTGGTTGAACGTGGAACAGACCATGCTACTAATGGCATCCGTATGGGGATTGATGGATGGATCTACATAGCTGTAGGCGATTTCGGCTTTCATGACGCAACAGACCGCGATGGTAAAAAACTGACCATGCTTGGCGGCGGTATTATAAGGGTAAGGCCTAATGGTAGAGAAATGGAGGTTTATACACATGGTACCCGCAATATTTATGATGTTGCCATAGATCCGTACATGAATGTATTTACCCGCGATAATACCAATGATGGCGGCGGCTGGAACATCAGGTTTTCGCATCATATCCAATCGGGCGAATATGGTTACCCCTTGTTATTTCAGCATTTTACAGATGAGATACTGCCGGCATTGGTAGATTTGGGTGGTGGCTCGGGTACAGGTTCATTGTTTATGGATGAACCTACCTGGCCGGAGAAGTACAACCATGTGCCTATGACCGCCGATTGGGGGCGGAGTGAGCTTTATATAAATAGGGTAAAACCAGATGGTGCCAGTTTTAAACAAACTGAAGAACCATTTATTGAATTACCCCAAATCACTGATCTGGATGTTGATGGCTCGGGGCGGCTCTATCTTTCAGCCTGGGATGGCGCGGGGTATTCGGGCAGTGCATCAAAGGGTTATGTTATCAGGGCCATACCTAATGGATGGAGCTATAAAGCATTTCCTGATGTTAAAGCGCTGGCCATAGCTGATTTAGCCAATATGTTAAAATCAGAAAGCGCGGTGGCAAGGTTAAATGCCTCACAGGAACTTATTACAAGGCCGGCCGACGAAAGCAGCAAGGCCGCTTTTGCAATTGCATCAGATGTGGGTGCCCCTTTATATGCACGGGTAGCCGCTCTTTTCACTTACGCTCAAATTGCACGGGAAAGTGGAATAGCTAACCTCGTACAACTTACTCAGGACAATGCCCTGAGGGAATTTGCATTACGTGAGTTAACCGATAGGAAAGCCGGGATAGCGCAGGTACCGATAGCTCCATTTTTGAACGGGCTGAAAGATTCGTCTCCGCGCGTGAAGGCTGCGGCAATTATAGGTTTGGGTCGTCTTAGCCGTTTAGAAGCAGCCCCTGAATTGCTTAAAACACAGGTTCCTGCAAGTTTTGCAGCGCCTGCTAAAAATACCGAGGGGGCGCACGCAACGCCTAATTCGGCCATTATACTGCCCCACCTGGCTGTGAGGGCGCTTGTAAGTATGAATGCGGTTGATGGATGCGTTAGTGCAATAGGCACAACCAATTCAACATTAGCGTTATGGGCATTGCGTTATATGTATGATGCTAAAGCAGTAAATGGTTTGATTGCCGTTTATCCCAAAATCAAAAACCCAAAAACAAAAAAACAAATACTGGTAACCCTGGCACGCCTTTATAAGCAGGAGGCTCCTTATGATGCTTCCTGGTGGTGGGGGACACGGCCCGACTCACATGGCCCTATTTACAAAGGCATAACCTGGGAAGGTTCGGCTCGTATCGAAAAATTCCTGACAGTTGAACGGAGTAAAGCAGGCGCTGCAGGTAAACAATTTTATGCCGATTTGAACGAGCGCCATCAAATGGGTATCACAGCTTTTGGCGGTGAGGAAAAAAGTGCTCCAACAAAAGAGGTTAAAGTGGATTTGTCAAAGATCCTGAACAAAAAAGGGCAGATCGGCAACTCTTCTATTGAAGATGTGATGTTAATGTTAGCCAAAGTTAAAGGAGATCCAAAGAAAGGAAAGGCACTGTTTACGCAGCAAGGTTGTGTAGCCTGCCATAGTCTTACCCGCGGCGAAAAATTAAAAGGGCCATTTATGGGACAGATAGGATCTATCATGAACCGCCAGCAAATTGCCGAATCTATCTTAAAGCCAAGTGCATCCATTTCGCAGGGATTTGCTACAGTGATGATTACAGCCAAAGGCAATAAAAATTATATGGGATTTATTACGGATGAGTCTGCCCAAAAAATAGTGATGAGAAACATTACCGGAGATGTATTTACCATCAAAGCCAGTGATGTGCTTACCCGGAAGGAATTGAAAACATCCATGATGCCTGTTGGCCTTGCCAATGCGTTATCCTATGATGAGTTTGCATCACTGGTTACGTTTCTTTCTCAACAAAAAAATTAAGGACGAAGGGGGGAATGCTAAAGTAGGTGTTTGAAAACCAGTGGGCATAAAGTATCTTCGTACTTATTGGCCGGCAATCTGCTGCTCATTTAGCAGGTTGCCGGCTGAAATTTAAAACCACAAATATGCAACACAAAGCTATATCGCTCAGGCCGTTCATTGGCGCTAAAGATTTTGAAATATCGCGAAGCTTTTATCGCGACCTGGGTTTTGAGGAGGTTGTACTGAGTGCTGATATGTCGGTATTTAAAACCGGCCAGCTCGCGTTTTACCTGCAAAAAGCTTATGT
Source organism: Mucilaginibacter sp. cycad4 (assembly GCF_034263275.1). Classification (NCBI taxonomy): domain Bacteria; kingdom Pseudomonadati; phylum Bacteroidota; class Sphingobacteriia; order Sphingobacteriales; family Sphingobacteriaceae; genus Mucilaginibacter; species Mucilaginibacter sp. cycad4. The sequence continues at coordinate 1,184,538 of NZ_CP139559.1, forward strand.
TAAAGATTGGATAGATAATACCATGCTGTTTTTGGAAGTTGATGACGTTGCCCGCTACTGGAACGAGTTGCTGACTTTAGATTTACCTTCAAAATATGCAGGCGTAAGATTAACCCCGATCCGCGTTGAGCAATGGGGGCGGGAGTGTTTTTTACATGACCCCTCCGGAATCCTTTGGCATTTTGGCGAGTTTTTTAATAAACCTTAATTCTTTTTGATTACCGACAGATCAAAAGCAATTGTATTAGCCTGCGGTCTTAGCCGGAATACTGTTCCATTTCCCGGTTCGGAAAATATGCCTTTTGTGGCTTTGAAAATATACGGGGTGCCCTCAAACCGGCAATTGATTTGTTTATTTTGGATGGCCTCAAAAGGCAGCTTTACTCCCGGGGCTGTGGTCATATCAAAATACCAGTTATCGACGTACGTACTTACCAGTTTCATTGATAATTGTTTTTCGTTCAGATCAATTTCAAAAGTGCCTTTTATTGATGTGAGCGGCCATGATATATGCAGGCTTCCTACTGTAGGATGAGTATAAACGGGATCTTTGCCCGCTAACAAAATTTCTTTACCCTTAATCGTTGCTTTAAGCCTCAACCCTGCAATCTGACCGGGCTTACTCCAAATGTAGCCATCTATCACCGGTAAGGTAAAAAAAGTACATTCGTTTGATGTGGCAACATTCCTGGTGTAAACAGATGGAAAGCTTTCATCAAAAAGATGAAGATCGCGAATGCGGAGGTTACTTTTTTCCCATAGCAGGTTAACGCGGTAAAAACGGCTGTTAAACCACACGGTTTTCAAATCGCTTTCGCCAAAGTCATGACTTACTGTGAATGATGTAGGAGGTGTTACTTTATACTGTTTTTTAAACCAGCGGCCTGATGTTTCCATTGTTTCTACCCTTACTTTATGCTCATCCCGTAACTGGGCTATCAGGGGTATCTGGATCTCAAAGCCTTTAGCCATGGCATCCCATGTAAAGGAGTTTTCCTGGCCGGCCTGCGTATAGTTAAAGCCGAGCGCCTTATCCTCCGTAAACGATTTAAAAAACCAGTTTACCCAGTCGGCATCGCCGCCACCAAATTTGTAAACAGGTTCCAGTGTTACTACACCCTGGCGTGTTGTTCCAAGTCCGTTATCGTATTGCCTTATAGGGTCACTGCCCAGCATTCGGAAAATAGGTACCAGGATCTGGTTAGCCGCGTTTTGGGCAGGCATGTAGGAGTTAATTTTGCTGGGATAGTAAGCCTGGTTCCAGTAGCCTCCCCACAAGGTGTAGCCATCTGTACCATACTGGTCTTTGCAGTTGGCCGATGCTACAATATGATACTTTTGGTACATGTACTCCAGGCTGTAACTGTCAATAAACCATGACGCAACAGATTTTGGATAATAACCAAAGATCTTTTTAAAATCGGCCATATAAACATCTATCAGTTTTTCGCGCTCTTTAGGTGTATAACCGGTGGAGAAGCCGATGTTTGCGCGCCAGTCCCAGGGATAACGGCCGCGCCATTTGAAGCCGGCTTTTTCAACCTGGGGCTGGGGGATTTCCCACCAGGCTCCAATCTCGAACGAATCACGTGGTAAGGCCTTTAATAATTTTTGATACCGCGGATCAATCAGCGCATCGTATTGTAACAGGAAGGTGCCGCCAAGTTTATACTTTTTCATGATCTCCACCTGCTTTACTACAGTTTGGTACAACACATCTTCGGTAATAGCAGAATCCCGCGGTTCAAGCAGGCGAATGAAATTAACGATGTTGACTATTCTCGGCGTTGAAGCTTCTTTAACAGGGCGAGTTTGGCCGCAGGAGGGATGATAACGTGAATTTAATATACAGAGGCAAAGAATAGCGAATCTGAAACTGCGTATGTTTTTCATTAAAGTAGATAATGCAAATTGATTAAACAAGAGCAATGAAACTGCCCTGCTTGATTTTTTAAAGCTTATACCGGTTATACTAAGCTATCTATAACAAAAAACTCAACTGTCCCCAACTGTCTGCTGTAGAGAATGCGCTTGTCACTCCATCGTAATAATTTATACAATTATTTCAAACAAATGTTTTAATCAAACGATTGATTAATTTTGAACCATTATTAAAACACAAAACTTTTATCAAATGGCCGAGTCAGGATTTAAAAAGTGGATTATTACCATTACGGTAATTATAGCTTCATTGTTAGAATTAATAGATACCACCATAGTTAACGTTTCCATTCCTCAAATTCAGGGTAACCTTGGGGCTACTATCACCGATGCTGCCTGGGTAGTTACCGGGTATAGCGTGGCAAACGTGATCATTTTGCCCATGTCGGGTTGGTTAAGCAGCTTTTTCGGGCGTAAAAACTATTTTTTAACCTCCATCATTGTATTTACTATTGCCTCGTTTTTATGCGGAAATGCCCATAGCCTCACCGAGCTTGTTTGTTTCAGGATTTTACAGGGCTTAGCAGGCGGCGGCTTGCTTTCAACATCCCAGGCTATCCTGATTGAAACATGGCCGGCTGAGCAGTTGGGCACAGCTACAGCCTTGTTTGGATTGGGTGCGGTTGTTGGTCCAACTATAGGCCCCACAATTGGCGGCTATATAACAGACCACGCCGCCTGGCGCTGGATTTTTTATGTAAATATACCTGTAGGTATCCTGGCTTCTATATTTACGGTAATGTATGTAAGGGTAACATCCCGCGAGGGGAAGGACAAACCTATCGATTGGTGGGGAATTGCTTTACTGGCTATAACAGTAGGCAGCTTGCAAACCATATTGGAAAAGGGGGAAGACGAAGACTGGTTTGCCACTACCTATATCATTGTACTTACCTGTACAGCAATTATAGGATTGTTGCTTTTTTTGTGGCGCGAGTTAAGTACCAATCATCCTATTGTTAATTTCAAGATCATGCGCCACCGAAGTTTTTCGGCGGGGATGGTTACCTCTTTTATCCTTGGCGTGGGCTTGTATGGTTCACAATTTGTTTTTCCTGTTTTTTGTCAAAACCTGCTGGGGTTTTCGGCACAGCAAACCGGCGAGATCTTGCTGCCGGGTGGTTTGTTTACCATTATGATGATGCCTTTTGTAGGTATTATGCTTAATAAAGGCCTGCCTGCGCAATTTATGGCTGTGGTTGGTATGATATTGTTCTTTGTTTTCTCCTGGTTTATGAGCGGCTCAACGCTGGCATCGGGCACGGGTGATTTCTTCTGGCCTTTAGCCATCAGGGGGATCGGCTTGGCGCTTCTTTTTGTGCCGCTGACTACTATTGCTATCGGCGGTTTAAAAGGAGCTGAGATAGGGCAGGGCACAGGCTTAAACAATATGATGCGACAGTTGGGCGGCTCGTTTGGTATTGCCGGTTTAAATACGCTCATTCACATCCGTGTGGCAACGCACCGCAATAACCTGTTAACCAATATTAACCCTTATAATACCTACTTCAGCAACAGGTATGATGCCTTGCTGCATGGGTTTATGGCTAAGGGGAAATCATTTTTTGATGCTTCGAAAATGGCTTATGCTGCTATTGACGGTACGGTTAACAAACAAAGTACGCTGCTAAGTTATAATGATGCTTATATTGTGGTTGGCTGGGTAATGCTGGCTGCAATTCCGCTGATATTTTTAGCGCCGATTGTAAAAGGACAAAAGGCTGTGGCCGATACCCATTGAACGCTTTGGACGATATATGTTTTTGAATGACTAAATTTGAAAACATATATCATCCATGACCATAACCGCCGAAACAACAACCGAAGAAAAAATACTGAACGCTGCCCGGCAAATCTTCACCAAAAAAGGCTTCCTGGCTACTACCGTGCGGGATATAGCAACCGAAGCCAATACCAATGTGGCATCGGTTAACTATTATTTTCGCAGTAAGGAAAATCTTTTTGCGTTTATCATGGACGAAACCATTAAAAAGCTTTTCGATAAAATTGGACCCGTTTTAAATGACGAATCGACCACTGCCATTGAAAAGATAGAGATTTGTGTGGGATACTATATCGACCAGCTTTTGGAAAACCCTGATTTTCCTTTTTTTATGGTGAACGAGGTACTTGCCGGGCAAACCACGTTACCTATGATTGAAAAAGTGAAAACATTAACCGATTCTGTTTTTGCCAAACAGCTTTACACGCTGCAGGCCGATGGCGTTATTAAATTTCACCCCGTTAACCTGATGTGGAATATTGCAGGCATGATCGTTTTTCCGTTCCTTGTGCGCCCAAAGCAACTGCAAGCCGGATATTTTGATGATACCGAATTTGAGACGATGATAAAAGAAAGGAAAAAACTGATCCCGGTTTGGATAGGGCAGGTATTGGAAGGAAAGCAGTAATCAATCCCTTAGCTTAATGCCATTGTATCGACCATGCGTAATGAGGTTTAAATAGGGTGCTTTATTTCTATTTGGTTGATTTTGTATGAATTACGCCGGATTTAGCTTAAATTAGGTTAAAAGTACCCGTATGGAAAACTTCTGGCAGGAAAAAAAGGAATGGCTCAACAAATTGACCCTGGAAGATGCAAAGTTCATATTTGAACAGGCCGAAAAATCATATAACTACACCATTGAAACGGCAAAGGGCATTTACGAGCGATCAAACGGATTGCTAACCCTGGTTTCAGGTGTTTTAATTGGTCTTGTAGCCTATGCTATCGGAAAATGGAAGGATACGCCTCACCTGGATAGTTTGTTATTTACGGCAATTGTAGGGATCTTTTATTTTTTGATAGTAGGTTTAATGTTTGTACTGCAAGGCTTAACCCCAAGTGAATATCTTTTGCCAGGTACTAACCCAAAAGTATACTTTGATAAGGCTTTTTTTCATAAGGACATTGTTGATAATGAAAGGATCCTGAGGTTTTACAAAGTTGAGATTATCAATTACCAGGAACGGATTGAGCAAAACACAAAGAAAAACGATTACAGATGGAATATTTACGTACTTTGTTTACGGGCAATATTTTTTTCGCCCATAGTTATGGGGATCGCTTTTGCTATTGCAACTATAGCTTCCTGACTATTCCGACTCAAGATAATCTGCCTGATCGGAAGATGACAGGTCGTTACCCTCCCATAAACCAGGGGTACCTATATCCCCTTCCAAATAAGGCTCGCTGTCTTCGGCACAAGGCATGGCCTCATCAAGGTTAATATCTGACCTGCCCACACGGCCCTTGCCTGATGTTTTGATATCCCAGATATCAGGGATATTTCCACCTTCTTCTTCAGGGGCAGGGGTTTCGTTAGGATCTGGAAATTGGCTCATAATCAAATAATTATTGCTAAATAAAGTTAAATTATTATTAGCATAATAGCAAATTGAAATGTATTTGCAGTTCTTAAAACAGCTTCCTCTGGGGCCTGCCGAAAGAGTAGCCTCAATATTTTACCTCACGCGTTCTTTAAGGCCGACAGATCACATTGCAGATCTTTATCCCAGTTCCCCGTTTTAGCCGCAGCGTCATAAGTAGATTGCAAAAATTGAAGCAAAGTCCGTTCCGGGTCGGCCGATCCCGAAACAACTTCATAGGTTAATAAAAACTCACCCATTTCTCCACTGTAAAATGCCTCGGGAGGCGATACCTGCTGGTTAGCAAAATCTTCCGGGGTCGGGTAGCAATACGCATAAAAAACAGGATGAGGGAAAGCATCTGAGCCCGGCCAAAAGCCGCATGAGCTCACTTCCTGCGAATAGGCTTCCTGCATCACTATCGCGGGCATATTGGGGACATTGCCCTGGTGTTTTGGTGCCGATCTGCCCGAAAAGCGGGTAACGGCCAGGTCAAATCCTCCCCAAAAGAAATGTACCGGGCTGTTTTTACCCTGGAACCCGGCCCTGAATTCAGTGAAAACATTATGGATCCTCACTAACGCCTGCCAGTAATCATGCATAATAGATGGGTTATAGTTACAGGGTGTATGATTTTCGGCAAAAGGAACGGCCGGCTCCACTTCGTTAGGTACTGCATATATTTCTACACCTGCATTAACGGAAGCAATGCTGTCCATTAGGGAGCTGTAAAAGGCCGCCACACTTCTGGTACCAAGCCCAAATGATCGTTTTTCTCCGGTACTGGTAGATATATTCAGGGTATGGCTGATAAAATCCAGGTCGATCTGGAAAACACCACCCTCAAATGGCATACTTCCGGTAGTTAGGCCGGTTGAACTTACATATAGTGTAACTTGCCATGAATGATTGATCCAGGGCATTTGTTTTAATCTTACTTTACCAATGATTTGAGTCCACATATGAACACTTGCAATGGTATCTTTAAGATCATGATAATCAAGCTTTGGCCAGCGTGTTGTTGTCGGGTTGCTCATAGGTATAGTTTGTTGAGTTAAATTGAATAATCCTAAGTTACTAACGTTTTACGGATATTAACTTTTCGAAAATCAATCAAATGAAAATTAAAGCGGGCTTTCCAGTAGTGTTTTTAATTTATGGAATGAATTATACGGACCAACGGGCAATGTGCCGTTTACCAACCAAACAGGAATGCTTCCGCCTGGATCTACGCTAAAAGTATAATCTATTTTTAATATACTTTCGTTTTTTACAGTTACGTTCCACAATGCAAAGGAGTAGGGCACCCTTACATATTTTTTATCCCTTGGTAAGTAATCCGGAAGGCTCTTAACCTGAATCTGAAACTGTTCATGTTTTTCAGCCGGGAGCACACTTAATTCAACAATCAAGTCGCGGTCTTTCAATGGCCATGGTAAATTGGATACAGAATGATAAATAAACTGATCGGGGTTTAAAACTTTCAGCATGTTGTTCTCTTTTGTGCTATAAACCCAGTCGTTATAATGATCGATATCTTTTAGCGCCGCAATTAATTTTGTTTTGGTTGTATTAAATTCACAAACTACGCGTATCTCTTTTAGGTTACCTGTCAAAGGGGTTCTGGAATAAACCTTAATGCCATTTTCGTTGCGTCTTAATTCCCATTTCCCCTGGGCATGAAGCCATGCCGGCAAAAAAAACATGAAACAGCTAAAGAGCCATAGCCCATTTGTAATATTCTTCATGTGCCCACTCTTCATAGCTTTTTGTTTTTTAGATCAAAGTACATACCGACGCAGGTTATTGCTTATGCCGTAAATCTAATCGTCTCTGTTAACTACAATTGGTATTGCAAATCGTTTCGTTTAAATATAAAAGCAGAGGGTTTGAAAATAAGAAGCTCTGTCTGCGAATCGCCGAATTGTATCGATCAATAAAACAAGCGGATTTTTAAGTACCTGTTTTGAGCCGCACAGGTTGAAACAGTGCTACATTCGGTTTAAACAATGTGTTCTGATTGGTATTTACTACTCTTCATGTAATCTCTACTGTCACATTTTTATATCATTTGTTCCTGTTAACGGTCAGCTAACATGAGTAGGCTAAGTTGGCTGCCGAAAGTATTACACAATAAAAAGATCGACAAAAATTACTTATGGTACTAAAAACTAACAGGAGAATTGGGCTGTTAATTAAAACCGGTTTAATGGTTATAGTTGCGGGCTGTATCAGCGGTTCGGCAATGGGGCAATCGGCCCATATAAATCCCTGGGCTCCCAAACCGCCGGGCACACTGCCGCCGCCGGCCAGTCTCAGTCAGGGTGTCTGGCTTAAAGGCGAGCTGCACATGCACTCCAGGCATAGCAAGGAATCGTCAAATAATTCAATAAGCAAGATCATCACTTTTTGCAAGTTGGTAGGGATCGACTTCCTGGCCATTACCGATCATGATAACCATGTGGAAGGCGACGTAGCTCACAACACCTGGGCTGATCCGGAATTTAAGTCGGATTCGGTATTGCTGCTTTACGCTGCCGAATGGACAACTACCCGCGGCCATGGCAACGCCTTTTCGGCCAGGCCTTATGATCATCAACAGTTATATGACGTGCGCGATCAGCGCGATACTGTGGTAGGGCGCATAAAAAATAAGCTGGGCATTCACCTGTCAGCTAATCATCCCAGCGGTAAAGATCATTTTGGGTATTCATATGATATGGTTAATTCTATCGAGGTATGGAATTCGGCTATCTGGTCAAAAAATGCCAATGCTATTATGATCTGGGACGATATGTTGTCATCGGGCCGAAAGCTAACCGGCAGGGGAGGGAGCGATGCTCATCATGGTGTGCCTGCAGGAGATGAAAAACCAGGTCCTAACACCTATCAAGCCAAAGCTAATTATGCCGGAACGCCTACTACCTGGGTATTTGCAACTGCACGCACCAAGCAAGCTGTTATTGATGCCTTAACCAACGGACGGGTATCCATAAGTTCAAACCCATACGCTCCCCGTGTTGAGTTTTATGCCGATTTAAATGGCGACGATAAAATGGATCTGATGATGGGAGATAATGTGAAGGCAACCGGCAAGCCGGTTAAATTTAAGGTTCAGTTAACCGGAAACAGTATAAAGGATACCACTTATACTATCAATGTGGTCAAAAACGGAAACCCGTTTGGTATTTTTAAAATGGAGGGCAAAACGCCTGAGTTTGAATTTACCGATACGCCGGCAATGGCCGGTCGTACTTATTACCGGGTTACGGTTGAAGGGCCATCTACACCTTACCCGCAGGTGCCGCAATCGGCAGCACTGAGCGGGAATATGGTAGGATTGTCAAACCCGATTTGTTTTAATTTTGATCCGAATTTCTGACAACCGTGTATAATAGGGAAAACCGTACACGAGCTTACTGTGTACGGTTTCTTGTTGTAACTATTAACTAAAAGAACGAAGCTGCAGTGTTAATTATGTAGTTGGTTGGTGTAGGTTCTGAATTGGCATATTACACCTTAAAGGAAATACAAAATACAACGCATTGTGATCCCGGGGGCGCTAACATGGCATCATTAAACGGGCCAGGTTTACTGGCTTAGCAGATGCTGCAAGAGCTACCTGTGTCTGAAAAACAATAATTGGTTTCTCTGATAAATCAAGGAGAGATTAATGCGCTCTCCTTGATTATTAACTAATTATATGTGTTTAATGGTTTCTTCAACAACACGATCGCCCGTACCTGCCTCATACCTGTAGTTTAGTATAAAGCTTTTAGTTGCAGGGTCGTAGGTGCTTTTCTTACCGACAACAGGCAATAACGGTTGGGTTGCGCTAACATTACCAGAAACAGTTACTTCGTTTGTAGCTTCATTCACGGTCAGGGTCATTGATCCGCCGATATCTCCAATTTCAGTGGTAACTGAAGTAGCGCCTGCTGTGGTAAGGGTTTTATCCCTGTCGATAGCGCGGTCGCCATTTACAGGGTGGTGGAAAGTACCTGTTGAGTGGTATTCACCGTCATACTTGTTTTTGATAGCAAAAAAGGTAAATAAAGTGTCTTTGCTGGCGTCATGTATGTTTAAACCCGCAGCATCAGTAATTTTATACGCAAGCGCATATTTTTTGGTAAGATCAAATTTTGCACCATTTAGTTTAATGGTAAAGTAATTCTGAAAATCTCCGGGTGGAAATTTGGCAGTAAGATTTCCCGAACCATCGGCAGTAACTTTAGCGCTGCTTATTGTATAAAGGCTTGTTGGTAAAAGCTCATACTCGGTATCGTTATTTTCATTGTATTTGTCAATAGCGGCAGGAAGCGCTTTTAAGATGATCGTTTGATCTTTTTGCAGATCAGCCGAGCTTTTAGCATCGCGTTTGATGGAAAAAACGTCAACGGTTTTAATATCCGTAAACGGATCGAAGAAATGTGCTTGTTCAAGTCCGTCGGGAAACCCAATAAATGACTTACCATTATCCATTGCCTGCCCACCCACTTTGTCGGCGGCGGTTTCTTTCCGGCAGCCAGAAACGGCAACTGCAGTTACTATACCGGCAAGAAACAAATATTTTAATATGTTCTTTTTCATGTTGTGTGCTGATTTTTAATTAATTACTTAACATCCCACCATACGCGCGCATCCTGGGTGTCTCCACCATCTAAATTGGCTACAGCAGCAGCCACATTTTTGCCGTTGGTATTGTACTCTGAAGGGGCATATGTAAATCTTCTTACAATCTGTTTAGATGAATTTGTAGCATCCGGAGCAGGGGTAAGCACAGGGAATCCGCTTTTTCTCCAGATATCCCAGGCCAAATGCCCGTCAGGATAACTTGCCACCCAACGTTGAGTTGAAATTAATTTGATATCCGGCGTGCCTAAGCCTTGAGCAAAAGTTTTACCAGCAGCAGAAGTTAGTCCCCACTGAACAAATGACTCGCCTATACCATTTTGAAAATCTTTGGCTACTGTTTCATCGGCAGTTGGAGTAATCCAGCCAAGGTTTACAGCTTCGGCCCTTGCCAGCCATACTTCGGCAGCGGTAATCAGCGTTACAGATCCGTTTTCAAGCCTGAAATCGCCGCGTAATACACGTGCCCATTTCGGATTGGCGTCGGTAAACGCGGTGACCGATAAACGCACTAAACCGTAAGGGACACCAATACTTGATGTATTAAGGTTGCCTGCCTGCTCACTTTCGCCACCAAAAGCTGCCTGGCGTGGGTCGCTGGTGCTTGCGGTATAATCAGTAAGGGTTTTTGATTCAGCAAAATCCTTACGGCCGTTATACAGGTTCCACCATGGACTTTTGTAAACGCCGCCCGGGTATTTAACTGTAAAGTTTTGGTCGGTGCTGGTTATAACACCTCCACCGGCAACAGCAATAGCTTCTTTAGCTGCTGCAGAGGCGGCAGAAGCTTCGGTAGTTTTTGACATTTGAACAGCTATCAGCAATTTAAGTGAATTGGCCATTCTTTTCCATGAAGCAACATCACCGCTGTAAATAATGTCTCCGCTTATAGGCGATGAATCGAACGAATTTATTGCTGTTGTTAGCGTACTTAGCATGCCTTTGTAAATGTCCTGCTGCTTATCATATTTAGGCAGGATGTTGGCGGCGCCTTTTAAAGCCTCGCTATACGGAACATCACCCCATGAATCCGTTACAATCCAAAATATGTACTGCTGCAATATTTTTGCAACGTTAACCATGTTTTTATTCGGAGCCAGGTTAATTATGATTTGCAGGTTGTTTAGGTTACCTGCATAGTTGCCTGTAAATGAGTTTTGAGGTAAGTTGTATAATGAAGTTCCCGAATACTGGGTTTCAGTAAAAAACTGGGCATACTGCCCACCGCTGATGGCTTCAGTACCTGTAGAAGCGTACCCGCTTAAGCCGGCTTCAACGTTTGATAACAGGGCCGAAGGTATTGGTGTTATCGTCGAGCCAGGATTGGTATTCACATCGCCAAAATCCTTAACCTTGTTGCAACCCGCACCCGAAAAAATAAGTGCGCCTGCTAATGTATATAAATATATTTTTTTCATTTTTCTTGATTCTAATAGTCCTTATTCACTTAGAAAGTTACTTTTAAGTTGAAACCGATACCCCGTGTACCCGGGTATTGCGCAGTTTCACCTTCTGATGCACTAATTTCTGACGGATCGAAATCTTTTGATTTAGCGTAGATTAACAAAAGGTTACGGGCGGTTAATTCAAAACGCGCCGATTGCAACGCCCTGCCTAAGCCCCATTTTTGTATTGGAAGCGTATACCCAAATGCTACCTCACGAAGTTTAATGAATGTTAAATCATAGATATAAGGATCGTAAGTTTTGTTGTTGGTTAAGCCCTGGTAGTATGATTTGGCATCAACATAATAAGTAACAGGGTTGTTTTTATCATCAACGCCGGTAACTTTAACACCACCGCCATCGGCAACAGGATCACGTACCGACATGCCTTTATCGTTAAGCGCGGCAGTGTTGGCAGTTAAACCGCTATACTGGCCCCAACGGTTTGATAACGAAACAAATTTACCACCAAACTGATAATCAATGTTAACGTTTAAGTTAAACGATTTGAAGAAAGTGAACGAGTTTTGTAAACCACCGGTATATTTTGGTAATACGCTGCCAAAATAAACGTTAGGATCATTGATATAGGCACCTGATGAAGTAAGGATTGGCACACCAGCAGCATTACGTTTAATACCGTTACCATAAATTTGGCCCCACCATTTACCTTTTTGGTTAATAAGGTATGGCATATCTGTACCCCAAACACCTGCAACCTGCACGCGGTCAACACCATATTTGTTGCTGATCTCTACAACTGTATTATCAAGCAATTGTGCAAAGTTGGCGTTTACAGTCCAGTTAAAGTTTGGCAGGGCAACCGGTATACCGCCTGCAGTAATTTCAAGACCTCTTTTTTTAATTAAACCAATGTTGGTAAGGATTGATGATACACCGCTGGCTCCGTTTACAGCTAAAGATAGCGGGATATCTTTATCGTCAGATTTCCAGTAGGTTCCTTTAAATGTTAACCTGTCGTTGAAAAAGCCTAAGTCTAAACCAATTTCCTGAGATGTTGTTGTTGTACCGTGAAGGGCAGGGTCAACAAATTGAGTTGGTCCGCCTTGCAGCAAATTGCCGTTCCATTTGTTGGCAGCAATGCCATATACGGTGTTGTTACGGTAAGCACCAAAAGTTTCGGTTGTTGTACCTAAAGCCAATGGCACCTGGCCCCACGAAGCCCTTAATTTACCAAAGCTTAGCCAATCTCTAAATTCAGGCATCAATTCGCTGAATATGAATGAACCACCGAATGATTTAGATAATACCGAGTTAGCCCCGTTTAAGTTTGATATAGTTGAATACCAGTCGTTACGTAAAGTCGCGTCGATATAACCGATGGCTTTGTAACCGATGTGGGCTGACCCGTGTACCGAACGGTATTGTTCCTGCGTACGGCCGTTACCAACCGCGATAGGGTCAACGGAGTTTGACAAGCTGTAAAGATCAGGTACACTTAAACCATTTTGTGTACTTGCCGAGTTATCTTTATAACTCCAGTTATAAATGTCGGTACCTGCATTTGCTGAAACGTGAAAATCTTTGATCTGCTTTTCATAATTAAGCTGGGTTTCATAGTTTTCACGGTTCGAATAAGTGTTTGATGTGGCGTAAGTAGCTTTTTTACCGGTTTGGGTACCGCTGGCCTGAATCTCAGACGAAATTTTGTTTTCGTTCCAGGTGTTGCTTTGATTACGACGGTAAGTTACTTTGAAGGTCAGATCTTTGTTGATCTTATACATAACATAGATGTTTCCGAATAAACGGTCACGAGTATTTATGTTTTGCCACTGTTTTTGCCATAAATACGGATTGTACCAGTAGTTACCACCATAAAACTGATCCGGGTGCTCGGGATCATATGAATTTGGGTTTTGATGATTCCAGCTTACGTATGTGCCATCGGGCGATTTAAGGTCTTGCAGCTCTTTCATGATACCCATGTCAAGGTCGCGGTGGAACCATGAATTAAATGATCCGCTTGATGCGCTTGCATAGGCATCATCAATCTGGCCATGTAGCTGAGTGCCCGAAAAGTTGATATTTGCACCTACGCTGAAGTGTTTGTTAAGATCAAAGTTACCTGCTAACGCGAAGTTGTTTTTGTTTAACCAGGTTTCAGGCACAATACCGGTTGTGTGTTGGTTATTGTACGACATCCTGAAGTTATAGTCATCAGATGCTTTGGTAAACGCTACTGTGTTATTTAAAGAAACGCCTGTTTTAAAGAAATCTTTAGCGTTATCCGGCTGCGGGGTCCATTTTGCAGTTTTGAATGAATATTTGGTCCCCGGGGCCCATGCATACCACGGAATATATTCCTGGCCAACCATTTTGGGTCCCCAGCTGCTATCGTCGGTATAATCCGGATAGTATTTGCCATCTAAAGCTTTCCAGCCTTCCGGATCACCATCTTTGTAATGATACTGGATGAAATCGGCCGAAGCACCGCCACCATAACTGTTTTGGTAATTAGGGAGGATGTAAGCTTTATCAAAATTGGCGCCTAAGTTAAACTCAACGCCTACACCTTTTGATTTCTTGCCTTTTTTGGTAGTAATTACGATAGCACCGTAAGCACCTTGTGAACCAAATTGCGCAGAAGCAGCCGGGCCGTTTAAAACGCTGATATCATCAATATCGTCATTGCTTAAATCATCGGCGTTGGGCAAAATAGTGCCGTCAACTACATATAAGGGGTTGTTACCGCTGCCGAAACCTGTAGCACCGCGCAGCCTGATGTTGGTGTTACGGCCTAAAGCTGCTGCCGACTGGCTTCGTACCTGAACACCGGCAACTTTACCTGCAAGTGCATTATTAACGTTAGGCTGACGGACAGTGTTCAACTGTTCGGATTTTACAACCTGGGCAGCATAAGATGCCGAACGCGAAGATTGTTTTGCACCGTAAGCACCGGTAATTACCACCTCGGATAATTTGTTAGCACTGCTTGTTAGTTTAACATCTAACGGAGCCGAACCTATTTCGGCTGTTTGAGATGTAAAACCAATAAAGCTAAAGCTTAGCGATTTTGCAGAAGCAGGAACAGATAAGGAAAATTTACCATCTGCATTTGTTTGCGTACCTAAGGTGGTACCTACAACTCTTACGGACACGCCTGGCAGCGGTAGTCCATCGTCTTTTGAAGTTACCCGGCCGGTAACCGTTTTGTTTTGTGCATGTACCACACTAATAAATAGCATGAACAAACACCAGCTTGCGAGTAGGAGTTTTTTCATTGTTAAAAAATCAGTTTTAGTTAATACCCAAAACTACGATTTTTGTAATAAAATGAAAAAAAAGTTGAAAAAAGTTTAATCTTTTTTATATATATTAAAATATTTATAAAAAAAATGATAAAACGTTAATGCAAAAGATGTAAAATGGGATTTTTTTTAAATTCTTCATATGAAATTCATATAAATTTTATATGAATTTTAATTTTTAAGGTAGCTGTGTAGATGTCTATGTAAAAATAACGGGAAATATTACTTTATAAACCCCATATTAATGAAATACTCAGGTAATAAATCTAAAAAATGTGTCTTTTCTAAAATTTAAAAACTAAGTATAGGTTTAAGAAGAATGTTGGGTTTTGCTTTTTTAAAAATAATAATATTTTTTGTAAAAAGAAAGTGACGAATGGATGAATATTAAAAATCTATTGGTGAAAGCTTTTACTTATAATATTCGAATTGTTTTTGATATAATGTAATTAATTGATTATTAGATTTTTGTGAACTTTGTATATTGTGTGTATTTATTATTTTTATCAGGTTTTGTTTTTAAATAAAATGTTTTAAGAGGAATTTAATAGACAAGCTGTGGTAGTAAGGTATTTTGATTGACCAAGAATTAATCAAAATTTTTGTGGTTTAATAAAAATGAGGCGTTTTTCGGCCGGTACTTAACACTTCAGCTTAACTACTTCAGTAATTTGCAAGGTAGTAATATCTACCGCCATGAAGTTGTCATTTGCCGAGTTTGCAGTACTTTAAAGGTTTGTTGATGACAGCTGCAGGCAGGGGCAAAGAAGCTTAAATTGCATTGTGAACAAAAAATGTTTGCATAGCGGACACCTTTTTCAGCGTTTGGATGAATAGTGGCCTTTGGTTTTGTTTGTATAGCTGTTGTTTTATTTGAATTTGAAGGGTTGACGAATCTTCCTGTTAGTAATGAAGCTAATACTTCTGTTTGAGCTTCAGGTTCATTGATAAGTAATTGAGGTGATATCTTCGAAACAAAATGGGGAGCTTTGCTATATTTACGTAACCGGTCATCTCTTCGGTCCGGAAGCTTGTTTTGAGGCCTTGGTAAAACAACGCCAGCCTCATAAGATTTGTCCTGTAGTAATGCGATTATACAAATCAGCATTATTATAAACGTGCTAATAAAGTATTGCATCACTTTCTTCTGTTAATAGATTTTGATATATATTGAAAGCAGTAACCAGGGAAGGCCGGCTCGTATAAATAGGATGTGCAAAGATTTCTCATTTTATTTCTGTTTGTTTTGGTAAACAATTTTATCAACAGATGTCAACGTGTACAATACAAAGCAGTTGGTATTTTTTGAAATGAGGATAAAGTATAGATTTACTGTGAATTTACAACATAAATAGCACCGTGGAAAAACTATCAATTATAATAGCAGATGATCATACTTTATTTATCAACGGGTTGTGTATGTTATTGCAGGGCGAAACGGATATTGAGGTATTAAATGTTGCTGCTAATGGTAAGGAAATACTGCATTTGTTACACAGCTATAGCCCCGACCTTGTGTTGCTTGATATCAATATGCCTGGTATTAATGGTTTTGAAGTGCTTAAGCGAATAACGGATTATTATCCTAAAATTAAAGTGATCATGCTTTCTACCTATAATGAAGAGCACCTGATTGAGAAAGCAAAAGCCGAAGGCGCCAATGGCTACTTGTTTAAGAATGCAGAGAAGGCCGAATTGTTGCAGGTAATGCGTTCTGTAGCTCAAGGACAACTTTGTTTTCCCTGCAAGCAGCCCGTTGTTAATTCCCAGCTTAATGAACCGGATCCTTTTTTAAAGCAATTTCAGCTTACTAAAAGAGAAATTGAGCTTTTACAATTTATAAAACAGAATTACACCAACCAGCAGATGGCCGATCATCTTCACCTGAGTATTTATACCGTTGAAACGCATCGTAAAAATATTATGCAAAAGCTTAACCTGAAAAACCCGGTTGAGCTTACCCGGTTTATAATGCAATATAATTTATAAAGGCTTATTGGTAAGTGGAATATAAATAGAAACAAGGGTGCCCCTGTTAGGCTGCGAATCAAATTCAACCTTGCCTTTTAAAAAATTTATCCGCGATCGCAGATTGTTTAGGCCCATTCCCTTAAAAATCTCAGGATTGGTTGTGTCAAAACCTATGCCATTGTCTTCAATAGTGAGGCTGATGCTTTCATTACTTCTCATAAGGGAAATGTCAACCCTGTCGGCATGAGCGTGCTTCATTACATTGTTTACGCTTTCCTGTAATACCCGGTACAAAATGATCTCAGTAGTATCATCAAACGGCGAATCAAACCCCTCGCTGAAAAAATTTATTGCAATATTATTGTTTTTGATATTCTCAATAAATTGTTTAATTACCTGTGCCAGTCCTGTTTTATGAAGTGCCCAGGGCATCATATTGTGTGATATTGTTCTTACTTCTTTAAATCCATAGTCAACAAGGTTAATTGCTTTTTCAAAACGGGTTCTTTGCTCTTCATTTATAAAAGGTAGTTCACTGCCTATAACTGACAGGTTTATTTTGGCTGCCGATATTATTTGACTTACACTATCATGTAAATCCTGGGCAATTCTTCGTCTTTCACTTTCTTCGGCGGCAATTATAGCCTGCATGGCCATGTTGCGCTGCTTTAGCTTGTTTTGTTTATAATAAAAAAAGCCGGTAAATAGCATTAAAAGTATAAAAAGACAGATACCTGCCATCCAGTAATTGCGCTTTGTTATTTCAAATTGTTGCTGCAGTACCTGGTCTTCACGCTGTTTTATCTCGTATTTTGCTTGTAGCTCATCAATAGTGCTGTTGCCCGAGGTTTTAATTGCGGCATGCTTTTTTAAATAAACCAGCGATTGCTTATAATCACCCATCTGCTCATACAAATCAGCCATTTCATTCGTGGCGCTTCTTTGCATATCTGCATAATTTATTTGGGTAGCAAACTGGAGGCAGTTTTTTAAAGCATCGAGAGATTGCGTATATAGCCGTTTGTTTTTATACAGTACACCAAGGTTAAAATAGTTAATTGAAAGTGCAAGGGTATCATTTAATGATTTTTTGATATCGATGGTTTTTAAAATTTCCTGTGCCGATTCGTTTGGTTTGATATTTCCCATAACGTCTCCCATAAATTTATGGCTGTATGCTTCAGAAGTATTTTCATTTGTTTGCCGGGCAATGTTTAAAGAGTCTTTTATATCAAATGCCTGCCTGGAATAATTTAAAGCCTCCCGGTAATTGTCTTTTGCTTCGTATAACGCTCCGGCCAGGTTTAAGGCCTCTATCAACGCTATACGATCACCGGTTTTGGGGGCATATGAAATGGCCAGCATACAAAATTCAAGCGCTTTTTCATAGTTTTTTAATTTTAAATACGCTTTCGCTAACCTGTTGTAGTCATCGGTTAAAATATACTGCTGATTTGTTTTACTGAGCATAACCGCAGCAATATTATAATGATACGATGCAGAGTCATATTCGTTGGTTTGGAAATAGGCTTCTCCTAAAGTTCTCGATAGTAAAGTAACAGCTTTTTTATTGTTCAGCTTATATGCAAGGTTCAAGCCTTCTTTTGCAATAATGATAATTTTAGACGGATTTTGTTCGGGCGGATAGCTGGCAATCTGGGTTGCAGCGGTTAAGCGTTTTTGTGCCGGTGATTTGCTGAAAATAACTGTTTTTAAACTATCAATATTTTGAGCGGAACAAGGAATCACAGCCAAAATAAGCAGAAGAAATGAAATGTATTTCATACCCGGTTTTTTGGTCCCGGTTAAAGATAGTAATTTGATGTTTATCAGCAAAAGCCGTCGGTTTTGGGATTATTACCGGTTGGTGTATTTTTAAAATCAGGAGATGAGCATTATTAAAGCTGATAATATAGCTAACATAAAAAACACTATTTGCCGTTGCCTGGCGCTGATAATACTGGGTATCATGCCTGTTCCCTGCAATTTGTGGAGTTTAAATTTATACATAGCTGATAACCCCATAAAAGTTAGGGAAATAAAGCCCACGAGGTAATTTAAATTGCTTTCCATGATCTTTTAATTTAGGTGGAACACGATGAATTAATATGTCTTAAAACCAGTTTGGCCCTGTTATATATATCACCGGTTGCTTTTGATAGTACAATTTTATGGAGCTGCCGAAATACACACAATACAAAGCAGTTGGTATTTTGGAGTGCCATGATAAAGCTTAGTTTTACAAATGAAATATTACAGTAGCTATATCATGTAGATTCACTATTATAGTGTTATGCAGATGGGATATGTTGGAAAGCCGTATACCGCAAATTGATAAAAAGGATTAACTTTATTAACGATTTCGTATATGTAAATTGTGGACTATACCTAAGAGGATTATTGCTCAACTGGCTATCAATAAAAATTAAGTTAATAAGATATCATCAATAAAACCGGGTGATTGTATTAAATGCAATCGCTTTCGGCAAAAAGATAATTAAGTGGAAATGTCATACATCGTCCAAAAAAAGAAGAGAAACCGGCAACTCGGCAGATTAATACCATGCTTTATTTGGTTATTAGCTGTTTGGGGGGGCTTAGATCATGCTGTTGCTCAAAACCGCAATAATCAATCAGACTGGAACGTACCACCACCATTAACACCTGGTACAATCACCAAAGGTAATACCCGGGGCAATAGTTCGGCGGGTAAGCCGATTGTGCTTACGCTTACTGATATCCCGGTGGTTGCACAGCCGTTTGTTTCATCAACTCAAATGCCTGTACTGGCTGCAATTGGCTCAACCCCACCGGTGGTCGATGCGCCTGGCCAACCTGAGATTAATGGTGCCACTGCCGGATTACCTGAAATTCCATCACCCGAAGCACCAGAAACTCCTCAGCTGCCAAAGCAAACAATGCAGGATCTTCAGTTTTCATCTGTTATCGACCTCCCTTTGCCTGAATCTCCGGAATTGCCCCCGTCGCCTGTTGAGCCAACTGTATCAGGCCAGGTAAATATTATAAAAGGCCCAATTCCGGTAATGCCCGATATAACAGGTACAGTGCCGCTTTTACAACCTTCCGGAAATCTTATACCGTGGTCTATTCCGGAAATTCCCGAAAGCGAGAGTTTTAAAATGACATCGCCGGCAGGAACAAAGGATGATAAGTTAAAAGGCAAACCTCAATCAAACAGGAAAAAACAGTAGCTGCGACATAATGTCAAATTATCAGAGGCATTATAACAAGAACACCAAAATGAAAAGTACCCCAATTGAGTTAAAATATATATTAGTTATAATATTAGCTTTTGCAAGCGGTATTACCTTCGCCCAGGGCAGATTTAAACAGGGAGATGAATTTCAGAGGCAGGTAGTGACAAAATCAAATTGTGTTTTACAGCGCGGCAGCCAAACTTTACGTGTTGGCTCGGTTTCAATAGTTATTAAAACCTACAAGGTAACAGATGCTTCTGAAAAGGGGGCTTCTTTTGCTATTACTACTGATAAGCTTATTGATACTATAAATGCAATGAACCAAAACCTGGTATATAACTCAGGTAAGCCTGCCGATCCAAATTCTGTTATCCAGGTAGGTTTGCAGAAAATGTTGAATAATCAATCAATAGTTTCAATAAATAACAAAGGCGAGGTACTGAATTTAAAACGCCCGGTTGTTATCAATGATACACTTTTATCCTTTGCCGGCATCCAGCCAGAGCATTTATCGCCGGGCACTACGCTGCAGTTAATGGTTGATTTTCCGGTTAGCCTCACGCTTAAAAAGGGTTATTCATGGAAAGTTACTACTTCATCGGCCGAAACCAACTACACGGTTTATGCTATAAGCGGCCAAACTACTATTATTACCTATAAAACATCGGTTTTAGGTGGTAGTTTAAATAGCCGGATAAACGGATCGATACTTATAGACAACAATACCGGGGTTGTTTTAAAAAGATATTCACAAAGTGTTTCTACAGGATATGAAATGGTAAATGGAATAGTTTACACTGCTACCCGCCGTACTGCTGTTACCGAGATATGTAATAAAAAATAGGAGGACTTCCAGGGTTATATATCTTGTCGTTTATTAAAGATAACATTACCTGCCTTTATAATCTTAATGCTTAGTTGTTTTTTAACCCGATCCGGTGGTTGCCATAATCGGTTAGGTATTCGTTGCTGATGAAAAAATCGAGACTAAAAATGGTACGGTAATCGCCCGTGTTATTGGGGTTTTGAACTTCCGTTAGGTTTCCGGTACTCGATGTTGTGTAAGTATAAACAAAGCCTTTGTTGGTAGTTATAGTTACGGTTGAATTTGCCGGGAGACTGCCTACTGAACTGGTTGCCAGCCTGTCTTCGATAACAGTGGTTGATGGTGTTCCGGTATCAAACAAAATCTGTCCGGAAATGGTGTTGCCATTGTAAGTAATAGTTGCAGGGATATTAGGTGAATATCCGCCGTTGTTTGAATAAGTAAGCGGGTGCATAATAAATCCAGACGATGAAAGATCACTGTTGCTTAAACCGATAGTTAACAGATTGCTTACGTAAGTTCCGCTGGTAGAAAACAAACTCTTGTTTAATGTGGCCAGTTTAAATCCGCTTGTAAGGCTGGTGCCGGTGCTAAAAGACCTTAATGGGCTTTGAATTAAACTGGTTACATAGCTTGTACCGGGGCCAACACCAAAAACATCGCTTGCATGGGCCGATAATTGCGCGCCGGTTTCATCAACTATTTTGTAGTATAAAAAAAATGGCACTCTTTTCAACGCAAGGTTGCCCTGGCTGTCGCCAATGGTAATATTGGCGTAGGCTAAATTACCATATTCTTTAGTAGAGCTTAGCTGATCGCCAAAGCTTATTGTACCCTTGGTATTAGTAACCGTGATACCGTTCACAACCACCGAATCTCCGGTAAACTGGATCCCCGATGATGTGATCATTGATGCCGGCAGGATCCCTGCGGCATCAAGCGTCATTCCCGATGAGCCTGTATCAAACACCGTGTAATAGGTTACTGCTTTTGTACCTACCAGCGTAATGGGTAAAAAAATCCGTTTGTTTACCCCACTGGCGTATTCATATAAACCAAGCGTAACGGGGGTTATTTGTGTTTGGGGCGCTACCGTTTTATCTTTTTTACAGGAAAAAAAGGCGGCCGTTATTAATAAACAACCAATAATTTTGGAAGTAAAAAGTAAATGTTTTGCAGTCATATATGTCTGTTATAAACCCGGGTGGTAATAATTACGATAAAAGAGCCATTTTATTTTGGCCTTAAAAATAGGATAACAATTTGATATGCAGGGTTAATGAGTCGATAAAACAGGGTGTTGAACCGATTAATTATCCCGACATATAAACGTATTGAGAATACTGCTATTGTATAAATTAAAGTAAATGATTGGTTTCTTTGATAATATCCATCACAAAAGTGCTTTTTGAATGGCCAATCCCTTTTACCTCGCTTAGTTTATTTACAAAAAAGGAATGGTAACTGTCCATGCTTTCGGATACAATTTTGAGCATAAAATCAAAATCGCCCGATATGTTATAGCATTCTATCACTTCGTTAAATTCAAGTACAGCGTTAATAAAATCGGCTCCTGCTTTGCGGCTGTGCTCGCGCAGGGTTACCATACAAATAACCATGATGCGTTTGTTCAGCATCCGTTTATCTAAAATGGCAGTATAGCTTTTAATAACCGCTGCTTTTTCGAGGCGCTTAATGCGTTCATGCGTGGGCGTGGGGCTAAGGTTGATCTTTACAGCAATTTCCCGCACGGTAAGCTTGGCATTCCGTTCAACCAGCCGTAATATTTCGCAATCTTTTTCATCAAGCTGGATGCCTGTTTTTTCTTGTTCTGTTTGAAGGGCCATAATAGGATGCTGATGGGATGTTTGTTCTTTTGAAATGCTTTAGTTTTAAATTATGTTCCAAAATTATAATAAATAATGTTATTAATTTCTATTGATATAGTTTTGAAAGGACATAAATTAAAATTATGGCACAAAAAAAGAACAAAGTCTTGATCATAGCCTCTATGGCCATATTTGTCGAAGCGCTTGACATCGCTATCATTAACCTCACCATTCCGGCAATACAAAAGCAGTTTCTTGTAAGTAACGACCAGGTTCAATGGCTGCAAACGCTTTATGTGTTATTATACGGCGGCTTCCTGATCATAGGGGGGAAGCTGTCTGATGTTGCCGGGCCAAAGAAGGTCTTTATTACTGGTGCGGTATTGTTCCTGTTAACTTCATTAGGGGCCGGCTTATCAGGCACTTTCGCGTTTCTTAGTTTATCGAGGGCTGTACAAGGCCTGGCGGCAGCGCTGATCATGCCGTCAGCACTTTCCATAGTAACACATACTTTTACCGAAGAGCAGGAGCGGAGCAAGGCCATCGGGATCTTTAGCTCATTCGCGGCAGTTGGTTCGGGAAGCGGCCTTTCCATCGGCGGAATCATCAGCACCTATATGGGCTGGCATTGGGTGTTTTTGATCAATGTGCCAATACTCGCTTTTATTATTGTTGTAGGCTGGGTAAGCCTGGCTAATGATGCCCCTGAACAAAAGCAGCCATCGCCCGATCTGTTTTCAGGTATTTTATTGGTGATGGGCTTGCTCATGCTTAGCTATGGTGTGCACCAGCTTGCAGATCTCGAACAACGATACACTTTTATGATGCTTTGTGCCATAGGCGTTATTATTTGCATGAGGTTATTATACATTCGTTTAACCCGTAGTGCAAATCCATTGATCGATCTTTCAGTTTTTAAAGCGCCATCAGTTATTACGGCAAATGGCGTATTCATTTTGTTAGGTGCGTTTTTTACCGGGTACCTTTTCATTATATCTCAATTATTGCAAAAAGACATGCATTACACCGCAGCTCGATCGGGCCTGTTACTGGTGCCTTTTAGTATATTATCAGCCATTGTGGCTAAGTTTATGCTGCCTGGCATCATGAAACGGTTCACAACCGAACAAACCGGATTGTTGGGTATGAGCTGTATGTTAACCGGCGGGCTGGTTTTAATTTGCGCGGTATTCACAAGCTACTCTCTCCCTTTACTGCTTCTATCTGCTGCTTTTATATCCGGTTTAGGTATGACCATCTGTTTTACAAGCTTATCGGTACTTGCTGTAAAAAACATTCCCAAACAACACTACGGATTGGCATCAAGCCTGGGTACTACCGCTTACTTTTTAGGAGCCGGGGTAGGTTTATCTATACTCACACTATTTATGCAAAAAAGCGATGACGGTGCTTCAGTGAGCACTTTATCGCTGGTTATACTTAGTATGTATGCTTTAATTGGCTTGCTATGGCTCATTATTTACATTGTAAATTCGGTAGCCGGGAACATGCCTGTATCATTAAATGAATCACAAAGACTGCCCGACGTTTTTTAACTGGTGAATGTGCTTTTGGGTATGATAGCAAATAAGGTAGAGCCATTCTACCCGGGTAAGCTCACCGAAAAAAGGAACTACCAGGTCAGTACTAATAGCATAGAGATCTTTGGAGTTAATTACATCTCTAACCTGGACGATAACTGTTTGTAATAATTCGATAAGCTCAGATTTATTATGCGGCCCGTCTGATGGTAATATGCCTGGGGCTGATTTGAATTTAGCCTCAAAATCAAGGAACAGGTCTTTTATCATTTTTACCTTTTCGGCCGGATCTCTTTCTGCTGCTTTGTCGGCTCCGTTAAGTACCGGAACAAGTTGTAAAGCCGATTTAAAAACATGTTCAGCTATCTGCCCGGCTGTCCATCCGCCATAGGGGGGTTCAATATTAATTTGCTGCTCATTAAATAAAGCAATGGTTGATAGCAGATTACCGGCAGTATCTTCAAATACTGTCAATAAGTTAATACGGGCATCGGTTTGGAGGGTGGTGGTTATTTGATTTTTCATGATGTTTTGAAGATTGATTTATACAAATCTCCATGCAAAATCAAAATTTAAACCTTGTCGTTTGCGCCATAATTAGGGTAGTTTTGTGCCATTGTATGTACAGGCGTTTAGCTTTTTTTCTCGCCCAGGGAAAACCAATTACCAGAGTCGTCTTTGAATAGGGCCTCAAAACCGTAAAACTCTTTAGTAGGGGCTTTAGTGAACGCAACACCTTTCGCCTTTAATTCCTCGTAAGTAGCTATAAGGTCGTTGCATTCAAAAACGCCGAAACCAAAGGTGCCGCGCTGTACTAATTCGCGCATTTGATTTGCCGATTGTGCGTCGAACATCATGCCCTCACTTATGGCCATTAATGATATTTCCAGTTCGGGCTGCCCGGGAGGACATACAGTAAGCCAGCGCATTCCCGGCCCCATGGCAGCATCTGTATTTACGGTAAAGCCTAATTTGTTTACATAAAAATCATAAGCGCTGTCCTGGTCAAGTACAAATACGCTTACATGGTTTAATTTGGTTATCATTTTGTGTTGTTTTGATAAACCAAAAGTCGGTATCAAAAAAGAACCTGGTTTATTGAAAATTGCGATTTTGCAACCATTCCTTTTCCCGGGCAAAACAACCGGGTATAAATTTGAGGGGCGATTGCAACATCTCCGCTTGCCGTTTAAGTTCTGTCTGCTGATAGTTTGCCGGAGAGCAGGAGGTGATCCTTTTAAATAAAGCAGAAAATGAGCTAACACTGTCAAACCCAACGGCATAACAAACATCAGCAACAGGGAGGCCCTTTTTTAATAGCAGCCGGGCGTTTTCAACCCGCACCTGGATGAGGTACTGATGCGGTGTTTTACCGTAGATGTTTTTAAACAGCCTGATGAAATGATATTTGGAAAAATAGGCCTCGTCGGCAATATCGTTCAGGTCAATAGGGTCATGATAATTTTTATCAATGAACAACTTAGCCTGAACAAGCCTGCGGTAAAGGTATATTTGGGGTAATTGATCAGCCATTTCAGGTATAAATATCGGCTTTTATTATTTGAAAATGCGCTATCTGTTAAAACTGAACAATTGTACATGCTCATTCTTTTTTCCCAGGATAAGATCATGGATAATTTCGGCTGCAATTACACTGAAAGTGATGCCATTGCCTCCAAAGCCAAGCGCAAAATAGGTATTCGGCCTTTCGGGGATACTACCGATGTAAGGCAAGCCATCTTTGGTGCTTGCAAAAGCTCCGGCCCAGCTAAAGTCGGCTTTTAAAGGGATATGGGGCATTTTTTTGAGAAAGGCTTGCTGTAGCATGGCGGCCTTCCGTTTAATAACAGAAGGCGGGATATGCGGATGATGAAAAGGGTCATCCCGGCCGCCAACAAGGATGCGGTTTTCACTTACAGCCCTGAAGTACATGTAGGGTATGGCAGTTTCCCAAACCAAACTGTTTTTATACCAGAAACGTACATCGGGCAAAGGCTCCGAAACCAGCGCGTAAGTTGAGTTAATTTCGGCTATTTTTTTGGGGATATATTTTAAACTTTCGTAACCGCACGCAATAACCAGTTTTTTAGCTTTGATAATGGAGCCGTTGCCGGTTTGCAGCGTGATGCCTTGTTTATGATGTTCAATGGTTTTAATATCGGTGTTGCTGTACACTTTATGACCGGCTTCGCCAAAATTTTTAAGTAAAGCATGAGTAAGCAGATACGCATCAACCTCACCGCCATCTGCTGAGAAAATCGCCCCAGGAGCTTTAAACCCGAATTTCTGTTCAATTTCATCAGCTTCGAGCCATTGTACCTCAAAGCCATGGCTTTTACGGAGGTGATATTCCTGATTTAGTGCATTTGTATGTGTTTTGAAGCTCGCATGTTGCAAACTTGGCTTCAGGCTAAAATCAAAAGCAGGTTTAAGTGATTTACATAGATCGGCAATATCGTAAATAGCTTTGCGGCAAAGTTGATAGCTTGTTACAGCATTAGCTTCGCCAACCAGGTCTTTTAAAGATATAAGGGGCGTATCAATTTCATATTGCAGAAAAGCGGTGCTGGCCGCGGTACTACCCATACCAACGTGGCGCTTATCAAAAACAGCGATACTTAAACCCGAGTTGCGGAGCTGCCAGGCTGTTAAAGCAGCGCTGATGCCGGCTCCTATAATGGCCACATCCAGGTTCAAATCTTTTTGAAGAGAAGGGTAGGAGGCAATTATGCCATTTTTCATTAGCCAGTAAGGCTGTTGCTCGTATAAATTCATGGATTTGAACAGCTATGACAGAACAACATGAAACTCCTTTTTAAGTTTTTTAACTGAAAATCAAGTGTAATAACAAGGATGTTCAGGCTTGCGAAAAATCATGAAGAATTTATTTTAAGGCAATATTTTGTTAATGAGCGGATTATATGGGGGCTCAAAAAATCTTTCAAAAAAAATTTTGCAACTTGATTTAAAATCCTACTTTTGCACACCCAATCAGGGAGACGGGATGTAGCGTAGCCCGGTATCGCGCCACATTTGGGATGTGGAGGCCGCAGGTTCGAATCCTGCCATCCCGACAAAAAGCGATACCAAGTGTCAAAACCCTCTAAATTGAAAGTTTAGAGGGTTTTCTTTTCTGATTGGTGTAATAACATACCAGCATAAGCTGAATAAAACGGGATGTAGCGTAGCCCGGTATCGCGCCACATTTGGGATGTGGAGGCCGCAGGTTCGAATCCTGCCATCCCGACAAAAAGCGATACCAAGTGTCAAAGCCCTCTGAATTGAAAGTTTAGAGGGCTTTCTTTTTACAGATCCATTCTTACTTCTTTCGGTTTCCTGAGTTCTTCTTAACAGAGATCAAAGAAAGTCATGCCTTTGCTTGTAAGCATATTTTGTCGCAATTCTCCCCCTAAGTAGTCGTTTTTGCACTATATTAAATTCTGAAATGAGTTCCATCTTTGTATTGTTAACAAAGCTCTAACTAAAACTTAAACGTTATGAAAAATTTACTCAAAGCACTTAACCCTCTTAAATCAATATTGGTAATTGCAATTATGTGTGCAGTATCCCGAGCAAACGGACAACAAATCAAACCTTCTAACAGTGGTTATGCACCTGTTAACGGCATCAAAATTTATTACGAAGTATAAGGTAAACCTCTCATTTTATTGCATGGTGCTTTTATGACAATTGAAGGAAACTGGACCGAATCGATCCCTGAATTGTTAAAAAACAGGAAAGTAATTGCCATTGAACTACAGGGACATGGGCATACACAGTTTTCAGATAGAAAATTATCATATGCCACCTTAGCAAGTGATGTGGAAGGAGTGATGGATTACCTGAAAATTGACAGTGCCGATGTAGCAGGATATAGTATGGGCGGCTCTGTGGCTTACAAGTTTGCTATACAAAGCCCTAAACGGTTAAGAAAATTAGTGATCATTTCTTCTACTTATAAAAGCAGTGGTTGGCTGCCCGAAATAACCAATGCCTTTAAGGCATGGAAGCCTGAACTTTTTATAAACACTCCTATGAAAGCCGCGTACGATGCAGTAGCACCAGATCAAACAAAATGGTCAAAGTTTATAGAACAGATGATTGCTTTCGCTCAGGAGCCATTCGACTTTGGTGACGCAAATATTTCAAAAATTTCTGCGCCTGTATTGATCATAGCCGGTGACAATGATGGGCTGGATAAAATTGAATTGGCAAAAACATATAAATTATTGGGAGGTAGTGTTGCTGCTGATCTGGGGCCAATGCCAAAATCGCAGCTGGCCATTATCCCTTCACAGGGACATGTAAGCCTGATGATGCAGACAACAACGATTTTGACTTATTTGAACAATTTTTTAAAATAAGCTGACGGATCTGCTTGCCAATAAAAAAGTTACTGGCTTAGCTTTGAGATCATAAGCAGCCCCGCGCAGGCGATGATGTCGTGAATATTTGAAAGGGGAGTTCAATTGATCCTTTGAAGAAATGTTTTGAATCTCCTTTTCTCATTAAACACTTTTCAATCAAATCTTCATCGTAATTGTTGTTGCCTAAAAAGGAGGAAGCATGCCCTGGTATAACGGAGACTACCCGCCATCTTACAAAAATCAACCTCCCAAATTGCGGGAAAAGGCGGTAGAAATTGCTAATGAAATTTTGAAGGAAAGCGGCGATGAAGGCATTGCCATAGCTACAGGTTTAAAAAAGGCACGGGAATATTTTAAAGATCATCCCGAAGAAGCAGATGCTGACGATGATTAAATTGTTCAGGAGGCTAATCAAATATAGCAGCGCTTTTAGGGGTTACTTTACCGATCCTTTTATCCCTGCGCGAAACAAGTTCGCACAACTGTATTGCCGAACTTTCAAAATCATCGTGGCTGTCACTAAGCAGGAGCCAGGCCGTATCAAAGCCCTCGTCTAATACAAAATCAGTGATGGTCGGTATCTCCGCTTTGAGGCTGGCATGTTCTTCCTGCCTGGTAGAGATCCAAATGCCGTTATGCTGCGGATTTTTGCTAACCCTTCGGAAGATCAGCACAATTTTTTTATCGAAATAGATATAGAACATGCCTACAGCCCGCTTGATGATAATGCCGGCCGGCAGGTAATCGAGCAGAAAGTCAAAAGGCACCGGTTTTTTCATGGTTTTTCAATGAATATGCAATATAGTATACCCGGATGAAAATAGAGGGCTTTTCATTTGCTTTGACAGTCCGATGGGGGGTGAACCCCTGTCATAATATGCCCCTTAAATGTCACTAACGCACCTTATCCGGCTACAAAAAACCAATTAGTTTTGAGATAGTTAAATATCTGAAAATGAAAACAAACTAAAAATCCTGAATTCTTATTCAGATAACGGCTGAGACCGTGAAACCTTAGACTACGGTACGATCTCTCAAAACAATTAACGCTTACAACTTTTAATTATATATCAACACCAAAATCATTTACCTATGTTACCCATCAAACCACACATCTGGTTCGACCAGGATAAAGCCAGAGAAGCTGCCGAATTTTATGCAACCTTAATGCCGGATTCGGTTTTAAACTACGTTAATCATTTCCCAATGCCCGGCGGAGAATGCGAAATAGTTGAATTTACTTTTGCCGGCCAGCCGTTCCTGGGTATCAGTGCCGGGGATGGATTAAAGATCAGCCCTTCTATTTCTTTTATGATCAATTTTGATCCCTCCCGTGATCCGGACGCTGTCAGCCGCATTGACAAAGTTTGGAACAAATTGTCAGAAAACGGAAAGATAATGATGCCGCTTGACCGCTATCCTTTCAGTGAGCGCTATGGCTGGGTAAGCGATAAATATGGCGTGTCATGGCAACTGATACTGACTAACCCCGCCGGTGAAGAAAGGCCGGTGATTGTTCCGTCGCTGATGTATACCGGCCAGGTGGCCGGTAAAACCAATGAAGCTATAGACTTTTACTGTTCCGTGTTTAAAGACGGTAAACGCGGTATTACGGCCCCGCGTCCGGAGGATATGGGGCCTGATAAAGCCGGCACACTGATGTACGCCGATTTTTATATCGGCCAAACCTGGCTGGCCGCCATGGACAGCGCGCATCCGCACGGTTTCAGTTTTAACGATGCGGTGTCGTTGTTGATCCCCTGTGAAACGCAGGAAGAGATCGATTACTACTGGTCGGCGCTTTCGGCTGACGGCGAAACCGGGCAATGCGGCTGGCTGAAGGACAAATACGGCGTATCCTGGCAGGTTACATCAACGGTTATGTTAGAAACACTGAAAAACGGCCGCTCCGAACAAATTGCACGCGTTACGCAAGCTTTTATGACAATGAAGAAAGTTGACGTCGCAGCGCTGCAACTGGCCTCTGATGGCCGGTGACCAGTGTTGGCCTGGTGCTGCTATTGAGTTGTTAATTTACCCAGTTTGGCATACTCCACATCATTGGGCTCCCATAACTCAATTTTGTTGCCTTCGGGATCCATCAAATGTACAAAGTTGCCATAACTGGCTTTCTCTATCGAGTCGGTCGGCAGGATGCCGGCCGATTTGAGGCTGGCTAATAAACGGTCCAGCCCTTCCACGCGGTAGTTGATCATAAACTGCTTTTCAGAGGGCTGGAAATATTTAGTGGTTTCTTTAAAGGGCGCCCATAAAGTAAAGCCTTTTTTAGTGCTGTCCATGCCCTGGTGCCATTCAAAATTAGAACCGTATTCGCCCATTTGCAAGCCAAGGTTTTTGCTGTACCAGGTCTTCAGCGCCGCCGGATCTTTGGCTTTAAAGAAAATGCCGCCTATACCTGTTACCCGAGGGCCGGTATTCACTGGTTGGGTAAACCGGCTGAAGCCGTAGCCCAGCATAAAAGAAACAAGCAACAATGCAGCAAGGGTAAACTTTTTCATAACACCTGAATTTTAAACCTAAAGATAATCAATTGATTTTGCTTATCTTGGTCTATGAGCATTACGGAATTCATCAGCGGAGCATCCGCGGAAAGACAGGCCATTTTAACCACGCTGCACGAGGCGATTATGGCGAACGATCCGACTGTTGTCCCGCTTGTGAAGCCGATGATGGGTAAGGAAATGATCTTATACGAGGAGCGCTCTTATATGAAGTATGGACTCGCCAGTACGAAGAATTATATGTCATTGCATTGCCTGCCTATGTATATGAACCCGGCGCTGCACCAGCAATTTGAAAAGCTGTTGCCGGACGCTAAATTTCAGAAAGGCTGTATCAATTTTAAAGATGAAGCCGCTATGCCGGTGGCGGTACTGGTGAGGCTGATCACCGATTGCTCGGCCATTAGTATCGCAGAGATGCTCGAAAAACGTAAAAGATAGATCACCGATGAGCTGGACCTGCCCGAAATGCGAACGGGAGCTGCCAAAAGCGGAGCAACGCCATTATTGTGCACGCGTTAGTCTCGACAGCTTATTCAAAGGCCGCCCCGCAGAACTGGTACTGGTGTTTGATAAAATTTTGGCGGAAGTGGCCGACTGGGAAAGCGTACTCGTTGGCATCACCCCCAACTGTATCGTTTTTACCCGTCGGCTCACCTTTCTGGTGATCCGGCCTATGAAAAAGGAACTGGACATTAAATTCTATTCAAAAGTACCGCACCCCGAAAAACCGGTGCTTAAAAGCGTTGCCTCGGGTAATAAATTCGAAAACCATATCCGTATTGCCCTGCTGGACGACCTGCGTCCGGATTTGTTTACTTACCTGCGGGAATCTTACCAGATATTATAACCGTATGTTCGGCCAAACCAGGATATTGGAACTCTTTATATATATGTGAGTTGTTTTATGGTATTGATTTGCAAATGCTTAGGTATATTTTCTATCTTTATAGAACAAAACCTGCAACCATGTCCAACTATAAAATCGTCACTAGCCTTTTCGCTAATACTTTTAAATCCGTTGATCATAACGGTAATGGAAAAAGTAA
This sequence comes from Mucilaginibacter sp. cycad4, assembly GCF_034263275.1. Taxonomy (NCBI): domain Bacteria; kingdom Pseudomonadati; phylum Bacteroidota; class Sphingobacteriia; order Sphingobacteriales; family Sphingobacteriaceae; genus Mucilaginibacter; species Mucilaginibacter sp. cycad4. Next base: position 1,216,517 of record NZ_CP139559.1, read on the forward strand.
AAACAATACAATTTTGATGGGGTCATACGTGTTACTTACCGGCAACGCCAGGGGCGATTGGCAGGAAGTAACTGCGTTTAGCATAACCGGCTGGATCCGGAATAATGATATTGGAGATGAGCCGGGGATGAAAGTATTTTTTGTGGATGTTGGCCAGGGAGACGGTGCACTTATTGAAGTCGGGAACAAATTTAAAATGCTGATTGACGGAGGTCCGGACACTAACCTTGGCAATTACCTCCGGAAATGGCAGTATAAATATTATTTCGATAGGAACGAGAAAGTTCATTTTGATTATGTGGTGATCAGCCACTTTGATAAAGATCATTATCAGGGACTGATAGACATCATAAATGACGATCATTATACCTTCGGCACTATATTTCATAACGGGATAGCCAAATTTAATAGTGATAAAGCCGATTTCCCGGCCTCATACAACACTGAACTTGGCATCAAAAAGAAAAAAAATGGAGTGAATTACTTAACCACTTATTTTGATTCTATAGCAGATTTAAATGCCTTGAAAACTAACGGCGGAATGCTTGACTTAATGCAAAAATTTACTTTTGCAGTTAGCAATGCCAGGCAGCAGGGCCGGTTACAGAATTTTATGAGGGCTGATTATCAAACCGGTTTGATCCAGGTACCTATTGCCGGTAAAACGCTCAAGCTGGAGTTCCTTGCACCGGTTGTTAAACATGATCCTATAGAATATCTATATTTAGATGATGAAGCCCATACCATTAACGGGCATAGCGTTGTCTTGAAATTGACCTTTGGAAGCCGTTCCGTGCTGTTTGGCGGAGATCTTAATTCGCAGGCAGAAGATCATCTGTTGAAGCATTATGGCGAAAATAATCCATTTGAAGTGGATATTGCCAAGTCATGTCATCATGGTGCGTCGGAGTTTACAACCGAGTATATGGCAAAGGTCAACCCTTACGCTACTGTTATTTCTTCGGGAGATAACGAATCATATTCGCATCCTAGGGCTGATGCCATAGGTTGCGCCGGAAAATATTCAAAATCAAAACGGCCGCTGGTTTTCTCTACTGAACTTGCAAGGTCTACAAATGTAACAACCGATAAGATCAAATATGGTATGATCAATCTTAGGTGTAACGGTGATGATGTGATTATGGCGCAAATGAAAGAGGTTGTTTCCGGTGCCTCCGTTTGGGACCTTTATGACAAATTCATCGCGCTTTAAATAATGTTGATCGGTCTTATTTCGTAAGCTTAAATGCCCGCCTGGTATAACTTTAGCCAGTTTTCCACCGTATAATAATAACAGGCGTCTGGTTATGTATATTTACCGGGCATGTCGGCCAATGACCGACGCTATCTCTTATTTTTGAAGTTTCAATGAAAATCAGCCGATATTTCCGCGACAGGTATAACCAGATCCTTGCCCGGGAACCTGAAATGCTTACCAAAGCCCGGATACGCATCCTTGCGCAGGCTATAATAGCGTTCATTTTTTTATTCGGTTTCCTGTTTATTTACAGTTTAGTAGCAGGCTGGGGGATTTTAATCAACACAAGATTGGGCATATTCCTGTCGATTTTTATCGCCACACTTGCACTTTTCTTATTTAAACAGCCCTGGACGCGGGCCGGGCACGTTTTCCTGGCCTGTTTCACCATCCTGATCTGGTCAGGGGCCCTGTTATCCCGGCAGGGGGTAACCCTCGTAACCATTCAGTATACCCTGCTGATTATTACCGGCGGTTATTATATCCTCGGCGCCCGTTGGGGCCTGATCTATTCCCTGGCTAACCTGATCCCCGTTATCGCCCTGGTAATCACGGAGCATCTGTTTAACTATCGCTTCCCCAGCCAGCAGTTAACTACAAAGCCTTATGCTTTCGTTTTTGTCCTGGTGTTCAATTTTATCCTGCTGGTTTTTATCCACTACAATTTTTTTAGGGCATTTAAAAGAACCAACCGGACAGAGCGGCGACTCAAAGCCGACTTGCAGTTAGCGTTGACAGCTGCCCAGGAGCTGGCCGCGGCGAAAACCAATTTCCTGTCCACAATGTCTCACGAGCTTCGTACACCGCTGAACGCGGTAATTGGGATGTCTAATATCCTGGCGATGGAAAATAAGCAGCCTGAACAGAAGGAAAACCTGGACATTCTGCGTTTTTCGGCGGAGAACCTGATGGCTATTATCAATGATATCCTGGATTTTAATAAAATAGATGCAGGCCAGGTACAATTGGAGCAAAACGATTTCCGACTTGACGATCTCCTGAAAAATGTATATGGCGCATTCCGCTCAAAAGCCATAGCTAAAAGCCTTGACTTTTCCTATCTTCCCGACCCGCAACTGCATGGAGTAACTGTAAGCGGCGATCAGAGCCGTCTGACCCAGGTACTATTCAATCTGGTCGAAAATGCGCTCCGTTACACTCCCTCCGGTTATATACGTTTGCAAACCCGGGTGAGCTTAAAAACGGAAGAGGGGATCCGGGTACTATTCCGGGTAGAAGATAGTGGCATCGGTATTCCGCAGGATAAACAAGAGCATATCTTTGACCCGTTTGTGCAGGTATCCGCCAAAACGAGCCGGCAATACCATGGTGCCGGATTGGGGCTGACCATTGTAAGCCGGTTGGTGGCACTGCATGGTGGAGTGCTCATTTTTGCCAGTGAAGAGGGAAAGGGGAGTACCTTCAGCTTCGGGCTCAGCTTTCCGATCGTTTATCCCGAACCCGTTCCGGTTTCCGGGGTTTCCGGGGATGACAGGGGAATAGATACCCTACGTGTGCTCATTGCCGAAGATAATGAGGTTAATGTATTGGTAATGAAAAAGATATTAAAGAACTGGAATATTCAGCCGGATGTAGCAGTTAATGGCCAGGAAGCAGTTGATGCATGCCGGCAAAAGGTGTATGACGTGGTACTGATGGATATCAATATGCCGGTAATGGACGGGTTTGAGGCAGCTAAACTCATCAAGGAATCAACACCTCCGGGCAAAGTACCGGTGCGGATCATCGCAGTAACGGCTTCTGTCGATGCAGCTGCAGAGCAACTCGGCGGATATCGTTACCTGGATGATTACATGCTCAAACCGTTCCGCCCGGAAAGCTTAAAAGAAAAACTACTGCTCGCCTGTTAAACGGAGACGGGATACAAGGAATTAAAACGTTGGTCATACCTGCTGATTTTTTGATCCGGCGATATCGATCACGAAGCGGTACTTTATGTCGCCTTTTTCCAGCCTTTCAAAGGCTTCAATAATGTCGTTAACCGTAATGAGCTCGATATCTGCCGTAATGTTATGCATTCACACCATGCCTGCAGAAACAAAGTGGAAACCGATCGCACTATTTTATTGTCCATGAGGTAAAATTATGAAACTCAAACTTTCAACTCAAGTGATAAAAGGCCATTTACTCTCTCATTTCCGGATAGTAAACAGGTGGTTCCGGCATACTTTAAACGATTGCTGAGTACATAAGCAGTCTGGTTTGGCATAAGCAAATTGCGCTACCATACAAACTTCCACCATTAAAGCTTACCTATTTTGTAAAGATTGCCGTTATCCGTAACACCATATAATGCGCCATCTTTGCCGGTGACAAGGGAACGCCAGCGTTCGCCCTTGTCTTTCAGCAGGCGTTCTTCTGCTACAATCTTATTGTCTTTGATAATTAGCCTGATGATATGCGATCCGCCTAAGGCGCCTACAAATAAATCTCCTTTCCATTCGGGGATCAGGTTGCCTGTATAAAAGGTTATACCGCATGGTGAAATACTTGGGTTCCAGTAATAGACGGGTTGGGCCATGCCTTCTTTTTGCTGAATCCCTTCGCCAACCTTTACACCCCGGTACTCAATGCCATAAGTAATAACCGGCCAGCCGTAGTTTTTTCCCGGCCGGATGATGTTAATTTCATCACCTCCGCGCGGACCGAATTCCGACTCCCATAATTCGCCTGTATTGGGGTTCATCGTCATGCCTTCAGGGTTTCTTAAACCATAGGCATAAATTTCGGGTAAGGCCCCGGCTTTTTGCGCAAATGGTCCGCCGGGCACAGGTTTTCCGTCACGGGTTATATGTAATACTTTTCCTATTGCAGTGTTCAGATCCTGGGCCTTGACACGCATTTCATCATCTCCATGTTCACCTGTGCTTACAAAAAGGTTGCCCTGTTTATCAAAAACAATTCGTGAGCCGAATTGCAGATGGCCATTATAGGCGGGTTTAGCATGATAGATCACCTTTACATTTTCGAGCCTGCTATAATCAGACGAAAGCACACCTGTGGCAACAGCCAACTGGAATCCTTCAGGAACCTTTTCGGAGTATGACCAAAACAACGTCCGGTCTTTTACAAAAGAAGCGTCAAAATTGACATCTAACAAACCTCCCTGACCACCCACGGCAACTGCTGGTAAACCTTGAATATTCCTATCCAAACCGCCGTCAGCCTTTAATATCCGCATGGTACCGCCTTTTTCTGTAATTAAAAAACGTCCGTCGGGCAGGCAGCGTAAAGCAAAGGGCTGCTTCAGGTCATGATTGATCACAGTTACACTGAGTTTGGTTTTAGTTTGTGCGCCGGGTGCCCTTGTCTGACCCGGGAAAGCAGGCTTGTAGTCGGCCGTCGGTGATTGTGTTTCAACGGGCGGCAGCGATTGGGCAACAGATTGGGAAATATTAAGAAGAAAGCAAAGTGAGGCAATTGCGCCGGTAACTAACAATGGTCTGATTGGTTTTGTCATGGTAAGATGTATTTGTTGTGAAGATAAATAATATGCCGGCAAATGGTAAAATGTGTCGAACAAATAAATCTATCCACTCCGATATATAAAAAGCGTTAGGATAGTTATGACCATGTGATCTGCTTAGCCAACGATTTCAACAGGTAAAAAGCCAGCGCCAGATTTAGTCTGCAATGGATTTAAAGAAAAATAACTATTTGATTTAGACTGGTATTCCTGGTAGAAATACTTAAATTTAATTATTAGTTCCCGGTTTCAAACCTAACTTAAACTCTTCAATATGATAGCGATAACAATCAATGGGAAACAGCGGGAGGTTGCCGCTGACCCGGACATGCCTTTACTGTGGGTTATTCGTGATCTTTTAGGCCTTACCGGCACCAAATTCGGTTGTGGCGTGGCGCAGTGCGGGGCATGTACTGTACACCTGAATGGCGAAGCTGTACGGTCATGCGTAACAAAGGTGAGCCGCGCGGCAGGGCAGCAGGTCACTACAATTGAAGGGCTCTCTGAATTAAATGACCACCCTTTGCAAATTGCCTGGGCCGAGTTCGATGTTCCGCAATGCGGTTACTGCCAGTCGGGCCAACTTATGTCTGCGGCTGTTTTGCTGCGGGAAAATCCCAATCCAACAGATCAGGATATTGACGATGCGATGTCGGGTAATATTTGCCGTTGCGGTACTTATCCCCGCATCCGGTCGGCTATACACAAAGCGGCAGAATTGCAGCGGGAAGGAGCAAAATCATGAACAGGCGTAGCTTTATACAATCAGGTGCATTACTGAGCGGCGGCTTGCTCATCTCATTTACTATTCCAAAGGCTAATAAGCTGGCTGCCCTTGCAGAAACGGCTGATTTAAATGTGTTTGCCCCGAATGCATTTTTAAATATAGGTACAGACAACAGTATTTCGGTATACCTGAGCCATGTGGAAATGGGGCAGGGGATCTGGACTACGTTGCCCATGCTTATTGCAGATGAGCTTGACGTGGATCTGAAAAAAATCAGCATTAAACATGGTGGCGCCAATAAAGCGTTTAATCACCTTATTTACGGCGCGCAAATTACCGGGGGCTCAAGTACAACCTGGTCTGAGTTTGACAGGTATCGTAATGCCGGCGCAACAGCGCGGACGCTCCTGCTTCAAACAGCCGCTACCCGTTCGGGTACTGCTGTCGAAAGCTGCAAAACAGAAGATGGTTTTGTTATTGCAGGGAACAAAAGATACACTTATGGTGAGTTGGCTAACGACGCCGCAAAGTTACCTGTACCTGAGAAGGTCCCGCTGCGTTCACCCACCGACTGGAAATACATAGGTAAGGGGAGCAAACGGATGGATGCCCGCGTGAAGACTAATGGTACTGCGCAATTTGGCATGGATATCCAGTTTCCCGGGTTACTTACTGCTGTCGTTGCTCATGCACCGGTTTTTGGCGGCAAAGTCAAATCGTTTGAGGCCAGTAAGGCGAAAGCAGTTCCAGGCGTAAGGGAGGTTGTTCAAATTCCGACGGGTGTGGCTGTCATTGCTGACCACTTTTGGGCGGCCAAACAGGGAAGGAAGGCCTTACAGGTAAGCTGGGACCATGGCGCCGGCGTGCAGTTAAATACCAGTACACAAACTGCGGCTTACCGGAAACTGGCTGCATCGGATGGGCTCACGGTTCAGAAAAAAGGCGATGTAAAAACGGCATTTACAAAAGCGGTAAAAACCATTTCGGCAGAATATGTTTTTCCCTACCTGGCCCATGCACCTATGGAACCGCTGAATTGCACCGTTAAGATTGAAAATGACAGCTGCGAGATATGGACAGGCACACAGTTGCCAGGCGGAGAGCAGGCCGCCGCCGCAAAAATTCTTGGATTTAAGCCAGAGCAGGTAAAAGTGAACATACCATTCCTTGGAGGAGGCTTCGGCAGGCGTGCAACACCTGCCTGTGATTTTGTTTCGGAAGCGGTTCATATTGCGAAAGCAAGCGGTAAGCCGGTAAAAATGGTATGGACGCGGGAAGATGATATGAAGAGCGGTTTTTACCGGCCTTTTTATGTTCATAATGTAAAGATCGGGGTCGACAAGGATGGCCTTCCGGTTGCATGGAACCATAATATTGCAGGTCAGTCAATCATGGCGGATGCGGCAGTGCTTTTTGGCCCGCCTCCGGCAATAGACGATACCACGGTGGAAGGTGTTAAAGGATCACCATACCTGGATGAGATAGCAGATCATTTTGTTGGCCTTCATACCACCAAAGAAGTAGTACCTGTTTTGTGGTACCGGTCTGTAGGTGGCACCCATACCGCATTTGTAATGGAAACGCTTATGGACGAGCTTGCACACAATGCAGGTATCGACCCGGTAGAGTACCGCCGCGGGCTATTCAAAAATCATTCAAGGCACCTGGCTGCGCTTAACCTAGTGGCTGAAAAAGGTAATTGGAACCGAACGTTATCTCCCGGGCGGTTTAAAGGCATCGCGGTGCATGAGGCTTTTGGCAGCGTTGTAGCGATTATAGCCGAAGTAAGCGTAGAAAAAGGAATGACGCAAGTACACCAGGTAGATTGTGCAATTGAGTGCGGCCTGGCCGTGAACCCCGACGGTGTAAAGGCCCAAATGGAAAGCGGGATCATTTTCAGTATCTCAATGGCAATGTACGGCGAGCTGACCTTCGTTAATGGAGAATTGCAGCAGCATAATTTTTATGATTACCGGATCACCCGGATGTACGAAGCACCCCGGATCAATGTTTATATTGTGGATAGCAAGGAAAAAATGGGAGGTGCCGGAGAATGTGCGGTTCCGCCTACAGCACCAGCCGTAGCTAATGCAATTTTTGCGGCGACCGGAAAACGGATTTACAATTTACCTATCGTTAACAACCGACTCCAGAAACAGGCATGAAAAAACTAATAATCACCATGATCGTTTTGTTTATGTCAAGCGCGGTCATATTATCGTTCAAAGAGGAAAAAACAACAGTTAATTATACGGCGCTGCCTAAAGACAGTGTGGCTTCTGTTGCAGCCTTTAAACAGGTTTATACTGTATTAATGAGCGCCCGCTGTATGAATTGCCATCCCTCGGGAGATATACCGCTGCAGGGCGACGACAACCATTTGCACACCATGTTCCCCAAAAGAGGCGTTGATGGTAAAGGCGTTTATGCCATGAAATGTGCCAATTGCCATCAGCCAACAAATACCCCGGGTTTGCACACGCCTCCGGGTAATCCGAACTGGCATCTGCCACCGGCCGACATGAAAATGGTTTTTCAGGGGAGGACACCCCGCCAACTGGCAAAACAATTAATAGACCCTAAGCAAAATGGGCATAAGGACATGCAGAAACTTATTGCACATGCAGATGATGGGCTGGTGCTTTCGGCCTGGAAACCGGGAGAAGGCCGTAAACTTCCGCCAATGAGCCACGCAGCATTTAAGAAGGCCTGGCTTACCTGGCTAAAAACCGGTGCGTATGCTCCGGCTAAATAAAATGTGTGATGCCGGGTTGACGAATTACGCATGAAACGAAGTTTTCTAATACCCCAGCTATTTAAGTTATTGATTTATTATGCTGTTTATTTGAAACGCAGTTTTAGTTAATAAAGCGCCGGCCGGGGGACGGCGCTTTGTTTTATTTTGAATTATAAGACACAAAAAAGCCCGATACGTTTTGTACCGGGCCCTGTTAGTTAGTTGATATATTATTTATTAATTGCCACTTACTATTTTATTATCAAGCTGATTTAAAGAAGCAGTACTGCCGGTATTAAGCATCCCGTTTATAATGCGCTGATTGATGTATGCTGAAAATTTTAAAGCTCCTTTGAAATTCAAATGCCCAAAATCAGCAAAGTCATCATTTTTTAGCGGAAAGTTATTAAAGTCCAGGAATTTTATACCGCCAAAGTAACGTTCACGGATCAGTGAAAATTCGGCTTCGTTATTTCTGTACTCATACAAGGGGTGTTGCGGGCTCCTGATCAGGAAAACGCTTTTATGCATACTGCTGCAATAATCTATTATTTTTCTTAGATATTGAATATTGGTTGTTGAGATTGCACTTTTATTTGATGCTGCTTTAATATTTTTGACCGCCGGGTTATTTGAAGGTAAAGGCCTGGAACCTTCTATTTTGAAATATCCTCCTGTTTTTCCTGTGTAATCATAGTTAAATGAAACTGCTTTAATAAAATTGGTACGGGCGGCTATGCCTATACAATTCATAAAGTATTTTGAATTGTGCTTAGCCAGCAATTCAAAATCGGCCAGGCTCATAAAAGAGGCATATTGCGGAAACATGTTTGACATATAGGTATATCCCCATGTCCAATCGTCCATTTTGGTGTCAATCTGGTTATTTGAAAATTCTATAAGTACAGTGGTTATCTGTGGGTTTTGCGACAGGTATTTTTTAACTTTTTGAAAGGTGTAAAAATAAGATTCGGCAGAGTGCGACAGGTTGGTTAGATTGGGTATCAGGGTATCATTATACGCGCACTCTGAGTGCGAATGGCCAAAAAGGGCAATAGTGTTGTCTTTCTTTACACTAAACTTTGAAAATTTATTTACCATATAACCCGGAATCAGAGCAATAGCCAATATGAGCAGGCTGCTCATTAAAACAAATGATACGGTTTTAATTAAAAAGCGGTGCATTGCTTAAAATTGAAAGTAAATAAACTGCTGCTCTTTCCCTGTAAATAAAAAAATCACCACAACCAGTGTATAATAAAAGGTCAATCTGTACCCTCTTTTCCTTAACCAGGTTAACTTTTCAATGGCATACTGGTTTTCCCGCCCCTGCCACTCAACTATTATAAAACATACGATAAGCATGATCACCTCAAGCAGTTGTACCTTGTTAACCTCTAATTGAGGTATGGAAAAAAGCGATCGTGAAAAGATCCTGCCAATGTATTTAAACGCCTGTGTAACACTATCAGCCCTGAAAAAGATCCATGCAAAAATTACCTGCAGAAATGTAGTCATCATTTGTATGAATTCGATGAGTGTTGGTATGGTTTTGCCTTTGGCTGCAATTTCAAGGTGGTTTCTGTTGGTTTTTAAAAGGATAGAAGGGAGAATGAATAATGCATTTAAAAAACCCCAGATGATGAAGGTCCAGTTTGCGCCATGCCAAAAGCCGCTAACTAAAAAAATGATTAACGTGTTTCGTACTTTGAGCCAGGTGCCTGTTTTGCTGCCCCCAAGGGGTATGTATAAGTAATCTCTGAACCACGATGATAATGAGATATGCCATCTGCGCCAAAACTCGGCCATATCCCTTGAAAAGTAGGGGAATGCAAAGTTTCTCAGCAGCTCAAATCCAAAAAGTTTGGCTATGCCTAATGCCATGTCTGAATATCCCGAAAAATCGCAATAGATTTGGAACGCAAAAAATATGGCGCCTAAAACCAGGGTGCTGCCCGGATAATGCGCACTGTTTGCAAATATCATGTTGGCATAGTCGGCACATTGATCGGCAATTACAGCTTTTTTAAACAGGCCCCATAGGATTTGCCTAAGGCCGTTAATTGCCCCCTGGTAGTTAAATTCCCTTTTTGTTTTTACCTGGGGCAAAAGGTGTGTGGCCCGTTCAATTGGACCGGCCACCAGCAGCGGAAAAAAACTTACAAACAGTGAATAGTCAATAAAATTCCGTTCGGCTTTGATCCGGTTTTTATAAACATCAATTACATATGATAGGCCGTGAAACGTATAAAAAGAGATGCCAACAGGCAATATTACATTTAGTGTAAACGGGCTTAAATGGATTCCCATGCTGGCACATAGGCCAGCAAGCGACGCGGCGAAGAAGTTGTAGTATTTAAAAATGCCTAAAAAGCCCAGGTTTACAGATATACTTAGCCAAAGCCAAAAGGTTTTTAGGCCTTGTGTTTTTGCCTGGTACATTTTTAGCCCGGTAAAATAATCTAAAAGGGTGGAAAAGATTAACAGTAAAAGAAATCGCCAGTCCCAGCAGGCGTAAAAGAAATAGCTTGCAGCGAGCAGCAATAAATTTTGCTGTTGCAGTTTTCGGTTAAGTACAAACCAATAAAGCACAAAAACTACAACCAGAAATATTCCGAACCCTAAGGAATTAAAAAGCATGTTATGATTAATTTAAAGAAATAACCAAAGTGGTTGACTTAAGGATAATCAGTAAGTGTGGAGGCTGGGGGTAGGTAGATGTATAATAAGAAGCAATAATAAAATTGATCGCTGTTTTACAGCAACCAACTTATAATACGTTAAAAAAAATAGTAAAGGCTTTTTATCAATATAAATAATTTTGCTACATGCCAAATGGCCATCAATCGGGTTTTAGTGTGTTTTCGTTACGCAATGCTTCGTTGAATTTTTCAAGCAACTTTATATACTTGTCCATCCAATAATATATGGCATCAAGCGGAGCATCTTTTGCCTCATGGGTTTCGATATCCTTTTCGGCATTCGGAGAATTAAATCTCAACGCAAATTCATTTGGAAACTCCTTTGAAAAATCATGTTCAATAACAATTCCGATCTGACAAATGATATCAAAGCTAAGCCTTTTCGTGTTGAACCAATTGTATAAGGTTCTGCGGCTTACATTGAGTTTCCGGGCGATTTCACTTATCCCCATATGGTCACGTCTAACAATTCGCTCTACAATTTTACCAAAATGTAAATCTTGAGTGTCATTAATACCAATAGATCTTTGATCATTATTGATATATGAGCTAACAGGGTAATAAACTTTGCTGTGCATAAGATTAGATTCGATTAGGTGTCAATTTTTAGTTGGTTAGCATAATTAAATTTAGGTTATAATAAACTGCAAATTACTTATAGATATTTATGATCATAAATATCTGGTTTCGGCTTTTTCTGAATCATGATTTAAGATTTAGGTTATTCATTTGTTTAGTATTCTATGCTTCACATTCCTTTATTTATAAACGGGCGATGACTTATTAACAAATTCATGTCATCGTTTGTGAATTAAATGTATGTATACTTCCTTTCTTTATTCAACCTATAAAAGGCCAAATTATACCTGTAGAGGGCGCTAATGCACACTAATTAGGAATAGTGAAAATGGCTCTCCATGTTTTTGAGACCAGTAATTGCCAGGTTTTGTGAGCGATAGTTAAGTTATTAAACTGTTACCCATTCAGGAAAGTGTTATATTAGTTAATTTTACTATAGGTGTAATTACTTTCAAAATAAGATAAATTTAACGCATGGCATTAAGGTGAGCGCAGAAATTCACAAAATATTCTCGAATTATCATCTTTTATCTTCCTGTAAACGATCATCGCGATGAAAATAATTTCCTAAATAATTCAATCTGATAAAAAATGGGCTGTTTTAAACGGCGAAAGAGGGGTAATATCTAAAAGTATTCCTGATAGCTTTTTACACTTATTATTTTGAAATTCAGGATAACCAATAATTCTTATCTTTCTTGAATTACCTTTTGCCGTTATCATATCAACTTCAATATCAAACGAGCTTCCGTATTTTAATGCATCTTTTAAAGCTTTTTTACTGAGCCTTTGGCTTTTGCCTTGCTTAAAAAGTTTCCATACGGCTTTTATATCCGGTACGAAATACTCAGGTACTTCAAGGATGCTTTTTATAACGTTATCCCATTGCATTGTATGGGTAAGCAGATCCCTTGTCCACATGCCAATTTTTGACAGGGTAGCAGCTCTCTTCAGGAGCTTCTCTGCCTGTTTGTTTTCTTTCTCTATGGCTTTAATTTTAGAAATGTCTTCGGTATGGATAAATAGCCCGCCTGTTTCTCCCGTAGTTGTAAACCAGGGATGAATATTCCACTTGAGCCAGCAGCGTGTACCGTCATTCTTTTTTAAAAGCAGGCCATCACATTGATATATATTACCTTTTAAGCAATGATTATGGAGCTTTTCACACTTCTTTTTTGTAGCGGGCAAAACTTCATATATACTTTTTCCGATAAAATTAGTGTTTTCGAGCTTGTATTCGGCAATCCACTTTTTTGAAGCAGCAATAAATTGCATTTGGTTATTGAACATGGCAATAGCAATGGGAGCCTGTTCAACAAGCATTTTATTATGTGTGTTATTTTCTTTTTGCGTTTCGATGATTTCACCATCAGCGGATTTTTCTTCTAAATATTTATGATAGCATGCCGAAAAATTTGATGGATTGGAAAAATTAAGCATTACTGCCATTTGGTTTTTATTGCAACGCTTCTCTCTGATATACCTGTCTGCAATTTCCATTTGCAAATACCGGTAATAGGAAAAAATTGTTCTCCCGAAACTTTGCTTAAAATCCCTTTTTAATTTTGACTCCGATACAAAATGTTTTTTTGAAAGGGCAGAGATACTCGGAAACCCGATAAACAGGTTATCATTTAATGTTTTAGCAACATTTTCAAGGAGCTGGTCGTTTTGAGTTACAAACTCCGGCAGTTTTTCTACGCCTGTTCCATTATCAGCAGGTTTGTTATTTAGCGGGCTGATGTCTGCCATATGTGCATAAAACCCCTTTATTTCACCTTCAATATAGTTAGGGTGATAAGTAACCCGCACATTTTTAGCTTTGCCCGTATACAAATGGATTACCTGGTCAAAAACCTGTATTTTACCCCCTAATACACCATTAATATAGGGAAGCTGCACTTCAAATAATGTTCCTAAAATTTCCGAAAGATGTGATTTATTAATCATATGTTCGGGTGTTATCCCAAACCAATCCGCCGTAGCTTTATTGGCATACCTGCAAATCAGGTTTTTATCCCAATAAGCCAGCATAGCTTCTGTGTGCTCCGTCACGTTGAACGCTATCTCAAAAAAATCAGAATTCGGATCAAAGGACATTGGATTTCCTCTTAAAAAATAATAATCATCAGTTTTACCCATCGTGATGCGAATGGGATTTTAGGTTATAATTTGCCTAAATCTGCAAATTATTATTGGAAACCTATAAGATAAATCATATAAATTAAAAAAAAGCTCAGTTTACCATTTGTTTGTCAATCAATTTTATGTCGAGCTTTTCATATTGTGAATTATTGCTGATGTAATCAGGCAATATGGTTTTCATTTTCGATACCATCAAATCAACTTCATTATGCAGGTTAAGTTCCAAAAGGTCCTTTATTAAATTATTGATCTTAGCGTAACTAACCGGGATATTTTTAGAGATCTTGATGTCTTTGTTATAAGTTGGTATCACCTCTTCTTCGGCATTTAGCAACTCTTCGTATAATTTTTCACCAGGGCGCAAGCCGGTATATACAATCTGTATATCTTTTCCCGGAACAAGGCCGGCCATTTTAATCATATTCGCCGCCAGGTCAGCAATTTTTACAGGTTCGCCCATGTCAAATAAGAATATTTCACCCCCATTACCCATTACGGCTGCCTCAAGTACCAGTTGTACAGCTTCGGGTATGGTCATAAAGTATCTTGTGATATCCGGATGGGTAACGGTAACAGGCCCGCCTTTTTCAATTTGTGCTTTAAAGCGGGGGATCACCGAGCCGTTTGAACCAAGAACATTGCCAAAGCGGGTTGTTATAAACCTGGTTTGGCTACCCTTTGACGGATCTGAGTTGAAAAAATGCTCTTCAAACAATATGTTATTTAACGATTGAATATACATTTCGGCAATCCTTTTTGAGGCCCCCATAATGTTTGTTGGGCGCACTGCTTTGTCGGTTGATATCATTACAAATTTTTCAACATTAAATTCTATTGAAATATCCGCCAGGATTTTTGTGCCCCACACGTTAGTTAAAATAGCTTCGGTTGGATTATTCTCCATCATCGGTACGTGCTTGTAAGCCGCCGCATGAAATACTATTTGAGGCCTGTATAAATTAAATAGTGTTTTTATACGACCGGAATTTTGGATATCGGCAATGAAGATCCGGGTGCGGTTACCGTACAAGCCGTCTTCAATTTCCATTTGTATATCATGCAGCGGGGTTTCGGCCCTGTCACATAACACAACAAACTCGGGATTATACATTAACACTTGCCTTACCAGCTCTGAACCTATTGAACCTGCGGCACCGGTAATCAAAATTCTTTTACCTTTTATGTCCTCCAGGATATGTTCGTTACAGATCTTTATGGGTTTTCGTTCCAGCAGGTCTTCTATTTTTAAGTCTTTAAACTGGTTTAAATTGGGTTTACCATTGATCCACTGGTCTGATGATGGCACAACAATTACTTTTATGCCAAGTTCGATACATTTTTCAACGGCTTTTCTTTTTCCGTCAATTTTTATATCCTCAGATGTTATCAGCATTGACTTTATATCGTAGCGTTTTTTTAATATATCAATTGATTTGATAGGATAAACCTGCTTTTGCTCAATGCATTTTGATATTCTGTCAACACCGGTGTCAATAAACCCCTGAACATTGAGCATAAATCCTTTTTGCGCTTCAAGGGCGTTTTTAATAAGGATGGAAGGTTCGTTGGAGCCGTAGATCAGTACATTTTCTTTTTCAACTTTATAGCTTGTTGTCTCAATGTATTTAAAAACATCCTTAATAATAATACGCATGCACATAAGCATAGACGAAGTGATAAAGAAATTGATGAGTAGTACGTCCATCAATCCGCTGACATCTATTTTCAGATAGAAAGCGAAGAACACGTAATAAAACAGCAAAAACGTAACGTTACTTGCAAGTACGGTTATTAAGATCCGCATCATATCCCGTGTGTTGGAATACCTGATAATACAAGTATGTATTTTCATTATCATAAAAACCAGCACCGCGTTGCTACAGTAAAATAGCATGTAATAAAGACTGATAGGATCAAACTGAAGCCGGTTTTTAAAATATAGTGATGTCCATAATGATAACAAAACTACCATCAGGTCAATTACCAGGATTAGCCATCTTGAATGGAATTTATCCTGGAACAACAAATTTTTGAGGTATATCATAACTGGTTTATTTAGGTATTATCTTAAGCGTATCTGTATAGGGGGAAGAAGTCTACTTCGGCATTTTCTTCAATGCCCTTATCCTGCAATAGCTTTTGGTATATTTCAGGGTTGGCAACATATCTCCATGTTTTAAAATCAAGATGAAAGTCGGAGAAGGCACATTTCCAATCAAAGAGCTTGTCGTTTTTAAATCCAAGGCCACCTCCCAGGTTGTAATATTTCATTCCTTTTTCCCTGCCTATCTGGGTTATTGTGTCGGCCAGGAATTTGGTAGGGCTGTGATGCAAATATTCGGCGCGTGTACCCACTAAATGGGCCTGGATAATGCCATTGGTGAATGTTATTATAGTACTTGCAATTGCAATATCATTGTAATAAACAGTTAGTAAACGTGCTTCATATTCGGAGGTGTTTAATATTTCGGAAAAGTATTTTTCATTAAATAAATAGTAGTTGCTGGCACCTACGCGTTTCATGTTTTCGGTATAGATTTCAACAAAGGTTTTTATGCCGGCAGTATTAGTTTCGTCTTCTACTCTGAAACCTTTTTTCCAGGCATGTTTAATAGCATCCATGGTTGATTGCCTGTATTTTTTGCGCTGCTCATCAATGGGCAGTGAAAGGTCAAATACTACAGTTTTTCCGTTTTCGTGAATACCCCCGAATTTTTCCAGTAATTTTTGCTGCTTATAAAAAGGATGCAGCCTTACAAAAACAGATACGTACTTTTCATTTACAAGAAAATTGTTGAAAGCACCCTTAAAGTTTCCCATCACCTCCTCATCTATCTCATCAATTTTTTTGTTTGAAAACGGGCCCGAAAAACCATAAACACAGGTCAGATCACTGTAATCGGATCCCGGAATTTTTCGCTGCAGCAGCGGGAAACCGATGTAGGTATCCAACTCTTCATATACAAATAGAATAGGATCGCCGGCTGTTTCAAGGGAATGATAATGCCATGTATGATAAAAATCATATTCCGCCGAATTGCCTACGTAAGAAATCCATTCCTCTTTATTGAGCAGGCTAAAGATCTTAATCATTGAATTAAAGTTTAGGAGATATAGGAAATTATGACTGTTGATTTTGAAGGCAAACAAATTTACTTTTAGTGATACTCATTGTAATGAGGTCATTTACCTTACCTGTAATTTCAAACCCGGCCTTTTCGTAAACGGTTATTGCCGCGATATTTGCCGGGTGTACCTTTAAATAAATCTCATCCAGTTCCTTTATTAAAAAGCCATATCGTATCATTTGTACTGTTGCCTGGTAACCAATTCCTTTACCCCAATAAAGTTTGTTACCAATAAACAGGTGCAGTTCTGCATCATGATCAGTAATATCCAGTAGCTGGATATTACCTATGTATGTATTAAGTTCTTTAACACAAATTGCAAATCTAAGTTGATCGGGTTTGGCCAGCTTTTCACGCAACCAGGCCGTCTCTATTTCCGAACTAATATAATGAGTGGGTTTATAGCCCGTATATACCCATATCAATGGGTCATTACGCCATGCGTAAGATACGGACGCATCTTCTATTACAAGGGGGCGTATGTAAACTGAAATGGTCATAAAAAAAGTCTTAGCGTATTTAACATATAAAACATATCCTGAAGGTCATACCGCTGATCAATTGGTAATGGCACTAAGCACCGGGCGAGGTAATTTTCGTTGGTGTTTTTTTTAGTCCATTTAAATACATTAGGCCAATAGGTGGCAACGTATATTTTTTTCTGTATCAAATGAACCTTTAGGTGCCGGTCGTTTGTTAAAAATGGATAAACCAATGGTACTGTGTGCTCATCAGCAGCGTTAAACTTGAGCAGGTTAAATTCTGCAAGGTGCTTATGCAGAAAATTAAAGTTTCGTTGCCTCGCAAATACACATTCATTGTAATTGATACTTGAAAGCATTTTGCGGGTTAATAACGACATGGACCTGATCTCGTTGTTTTCCAGGTCTTTGCTGTTGTTTACATAGTCAGAATACCCGGCTTCTATACCTGCGTCGATACTTTTTATCAGGTGCGAAAACCGGTTTACTGAGCTATCTACGGGCAATTTTTTAGCGAGCTTTCTCTTAATGCTTAAATATGCTCCGTCCGGAACGCCAAAAAACTTGCGGCACGAGTAAAATGTATCAATACCGGCAAGGGGTTCTGAAAAAAAGGCTTGCGAATTATCAATTATAAGGTTTTTGATTTTGTCGCTAAGCTCCAATGCTTTTGCTTGTTTTATACCGAAATAATTGGTATATAAAAAGCAGGCATCTGGCTCAATCTCAAAATCGATGATGGGATCTAACTGCCGGTCAACATGATAAAACTGATATTGAATACCTGTTCGTGCAATTGGCTCAAGCAGTACATCACAGGTAAAATAAGGAATATAAATTTTGTGGTATTTTTTTTGTATCAGTATGTATTCTAACGCGTTGCGCCCTGTGTTTAACCGAACCAAATCGGGGTAGTATTCATTCCCTTTGGGTAGTTCCAGCTCCAAATACCCGCCTATGGGTTTTAAAGCGGCTTTATTTTTTTGCATGACTGTAAATTGAGTGTGAAAAATAAAGTTGTTATCCCTGGTCGCTTTTATACATTCTTAAATGAATGGGCTGATAATATTCATCCAGGTTTTCAGGAATACGTGAATTGTAACCCAATACCTGCCGCTGATCTGCACTAAGCTTATCAATAAAGTCGTAGCCTAATACCCTCGGATAGTCCATTTGCGGTTTAATAAAGGGGCGGGTAAATCCCAGCGTTAATGCCCTGCGTTGCTTAATTGTTTTATTTTCGCCGGCAGCATGCCATATGTTAGAGTCGAAAAGAATGATACTTCCTTTTGGGGTTACAGCCCTGTCGGCGGTTTGGTAGAAATAAGTTTCGTTAGGCTTGATATCGGTTTTATGTGAGCCTGAAAGGAAATAGGTAGCGCCGTTTTCTATGGTAAAATCATCAAGGGTAACTATCATTTGCACTAATAATTTAGTATCGCCCATAAATGTGCGCACATCACGGTGCATGTTACTTACATAAGGATGTTGCTGTTGTGTATGGATTACAGCATTAAAGCCATTCAGTATAAAATTCCCACTCAAAAAATAAGCTATCTCATCGGCACAATACATTTTTTCGATAAACGGCAGACTGAAATTGTCCTTTTCAACAAGGTGGTGAAGCGTACCGATCATGTTAGAGCTTATCCCATTTTTTTCCTGAATAGCTCGTCGTTTTACATACGCTTCCTTTAAGTCCTCATTAATAACTGCAACAAAATCGCTGTCTAAAGCATTCTCAAAAATAACCCATCCGTAATCACGCATGGCAACGCGGAAATCTTCAAAATGCCTGTCTCCGTAGTTAAGTCTATTTCTCATGAATTGTATTGTTGATTTTCGGCTAATTAATTTAGGTCCATTATCTGCATCATCCTGGCATTTACTTTATGCACATCAAATTTTTCCTTTGCCAGGGCAAGCCCGTTAAGGCCGAAACTGCTGATAGCTTGCTTATTGGTTATGAAATACTCCATTTTGTGCACAAGTTCGGCTGTGTTTCTTACAGGTATTAAAAATCCATTGCTATTGGGGGATGTTTCAACAGTTTCCCGGCAGCCAACAGAATCGCAGGTTATAATGGCGCGTCCCATGGCCATGGCTTCAAGCAAACACCGTGGAATCCCTTCCCGGTAGTATGAAGGCAATACAACAACAGATGAACTGCTTATATATGGTCTTACATCATCAACGGCGCCCAGGTAATTAATCACGCTCCTGTGCTTTATCTCCGAAAATAAATCGGGATGAATGGCATCAACATTATCATCATAAGATCCGATGAGTTTGAAAGTTACCTGCGGATGCTTTAGGAACACAATTTGCGCGGCTTCTAAATATTCGCGGATCCCTTTGGCGTTGATGAGCCTGGATACCATGATAAAGCTTATGTTATCCGTGTCCGGCCGGGTAGGGGTATAGTGGCTCAAATCAACTCCCGAGCCGTTAACGACGGCAGTTTGATGCTTTGCAGATATTATTTTGGAGTCAAGAAGGGTTTGTATATCATCTTTATTTTGAAATATGACAGACAATCCCTTTCTGTTTTTAAGGCTGAACCTAAGTAAGATACGGGTAATTTTGCTTGTTAAAGATGTGTTACCGCTAATAAAGTTATACCCAAGGCCCGAAAGCATCGGGGTTATTTTCCTTACGCCGCCCAGTTTGGCTGCAAGTGTCCCATATATAACCGGTTTAAGCGTATACGGAAAAAATACATCCGGCTTTAGCTGTTTAATGAGCCGGTAAAGTTTTAACGCGTATTTTAGGTCAGATAAAATGGATACATTACTGCCGTTTAGGTTGTTTTCAAATAAAACTATGTTTAACAATGCAAGTTTTGCACGTTGCTCGGGCGGTATTGTAGGGATAAAAGCATAAACGGTATGCTCTTTCCGCATCAGCTCAACTAACTTCCCTCTAAAATCAATCAGCGATTTGGCCGAATCGCAGGCGATCAGCACTTTTTTGCTTGTCATAATGGTATAATAAGCAATAGGTTATAAGTGAGGATTTAATGGGAGATGTAATACCGTTCAAAAGATAATGCACTATTATTGAAGCCGTATTTTAATGAACAAGAACCGGCCCGGGTTTGGTGCTTTTAATATGATAGTATTTTTTATACCATGCTATAAATTGCTCAACCCCGGTATGAACGGAAACCTTGGGTTTGTAGTCCAGCATTTTATCTAAATTTGAAACATCGGCACAGGTTTCGGCAACGTCGCCATCCTGCATTGGCATTAATGTTTTTATCGCTTTTTTGTTCACCTGTGCTTCAATCTCGCTAACAAAATCAAGCAGGTTAACCGGTGCCCCTCTGCCAATGTTAAAAACCCTGAAAGGTGCAGACGATGTAGCCGGATCGGGATCTGTGGCATTCCACAGATAATTAGGTTCGGCCGGTTGATCAATAACATGTGTAATGCCTTCAACAATGTCATCTATATAGGTAAAATCGCGAAGCATGTTACCGTTGTTAAAAACCTCAATGGGTTTACCTTCCAAAATTGCCTTGGTAAAAATAAATAAAGCCATATCCGGCCGGCCCCATGGTCCGTAAACTGTAAAAAAGCGTAAACCTGTAGTACGCAGGTTAAATAAATGGCTGTAAGTATGGGCCATCATTTCATTTGCTTTTTTTGATGCCGCATATAATGAAACCGGGTGGTCGGCAATATTATGCTCACTGAAAGGCATTTTTTTGTTTAAGCCGTAAACACTTGATGAACTGGCGTAAACAAGGTGATTAATCTTGAAATGCCTGCAGCACTCCAGGATGTTTAAAAAGCCTTTTATGTTTGTATCAATATAAACGTCGGGATTAGTAAGGCTGTAGCGTACGCCTGCCTGTGCGGCCAGGTTACAAACGGCATCAAACTGATAATTTTGGAATTGCTGCTGCAGATTTTCTTTATCCGTGATATCCAGTTTTATAAATGTATAATTTGGATGTTTTGTACTGCAAACAGGTTTGTTATAAACCATTCCTGATACTTTTATGCCGGCATCCAGCAATCGGTCGTGCTTTAGCTTTACATCGTAGTAATCATTAATATTATCAATGCCCACAACGGTGTCCCCGCGTTTAAGTAATTTTTTGGTTAAATGATAGCCGATAAATCCCGCAGTGCCGGTAATTAAAATTTTCATAAATAAGTGAAATTAGGTTTAAATGAAGGCCTTATCAGAAGGCGGTTGATTAATGGTTGATTATAAGCGCGAACGCTTAAATAGGGTCATGGTAAACACCTGTATGAAAAGAATCAGGAATGGTAACTAAAAAAGGTAGTAGATGTAGTTGTTGCAGAAAGCTTTGGGGTAATGAGTTTATCAAATTGCGCGCGTTTGAGTGTAATTTGATAAATCTTATTTCATGGTATAAGTGTATTTTCGCCCGTTTGTAAGTGGATCACTATTGTCTGACGTTGAAAAATACAATGTGTTACCCCAATGGCTAAACTGACCAAGCCCAAATGCGCGAATATCGTGGTGAACGGAGTGGGCCGGCCCCAGTTCAACGCCATTTTCAAACAGCCTGAGCTTTGACGAGGATGGAGCAGTATTTGAGTCCCCAATTTCAGGCAGGTCATACCCAATTTTGTAACTGTAGCCGCTATCGCTCCTCAACCCTATCAAATTTATGGATTTGATAGATTCGTCCTGTGGTGTCGTAACAGGAGGAGTAGTTGTAGGCGGGGTTGGTGTTGGTGTTGGCTGGTCAGCTTTTTTACAGCCGTTAATAGCAGATAGCATGGCTACAATTGTTATTATAGGCAACACAACATTTCGGGTGGATTTAATAATTGTTTTCATAAAATTTTATTTTAGTTAGTTAAAGTTGTTGCGCTACTATGTATAAGTTGGGGGCAGTTTATACCAGTGCATTCAGTATCGACTTGATGAAAATTTCGGGGGTACGGTCTTCTACATATTGCATTATAAGGTCTTTATGATTGCTGTTAGTGCTGAGGGCGGTGTTAATAGCTGTTGTTAATGAGTTTACGTTATCGGCTTCGGCCAGGTAAATGCCTGGAATTTCATCGATGCCTCCTGCGCAATTGGTGCTGATCACAACCGGGTTGAGGATCATCATTTGCAATAATACGTTCGGGAAGCCTTCTTTTATTGATGATATAACACAGGCTTTTGCATGTTTAAAATAGGGCATCGGGTTCGCGATCCACCCTTTTAATATAACCCGGCCTTCCAATTTTAATTCGCTGATCAATTTCTCAAGCGAAGCTTGCTCCGGGCCTTCGCCAAATATCAGCAACTGTAAATTTGGGCGTGAGGCTTTAATTTCATCAAAAGCCATAATCAATAAGTCAAAGCCTTTTTCAGGTATCAGCCGCCCGGCTGCGCAAATAAATTCAGCAGCGGCGTCGGCAGCAGGCAGTGCTGTTTCGGCTTTTATTAGGTTTTGTTCAATATCAATCGGGTTTTTCTGAATGATAACCCTTCGCTTGTCAATGTATGGGAGATGTTGTATAAAGGTATCACGCATACTGCAGGTTTGGCATACAACCAAATTTACACCAGGATAGCCAAGCCAATATGCCACTTTGTAACTCCATTTTTTTAAACCTTTATACCTGGTTAAAACAGATGAGCATTCTCTTACAATAAGTTTTGATTTTAAATACCCAAGCCGTTTTAAAAAACCCAGGTAAGCATTTAAATAAGGGTGGGTACTAAAAATTATATAGTTGGTACGATAACGGCTTAAGCTTTTTATTAACCGGATAAAACCGCCTAATATGCTTTGGGTGCTCACATATTCAACCTGCTGATCTGCAGGTATGTTCAGGCCTCCGCTCTTAACTTTCTTTAAAAACAGCAGGGTAGCGTTACTGGCACGGGCCGCTTGCAGCAGTATGTTTTCGGCGCCGTTTGCTTTATCGGTGATCGAAACAAAAAGTAATTTCGGTTTTATGTCCTGCATTTAGTTAGGCTTATTAAGGTTCTTCAGCTTCCTGATCACTTTCTTTAAAGGCCCCATTGCACTAAATACTTTGCGTTTCCCGTCAACAACTAATATCCCGTCTTCGAAGTTTATGGTGTGCAAGCCCTCATTGTAAGGTTCCTGGGGCAGTAACTCAAAAGCTGTCTGGTATTGAAAATCTGTTTCGGTTATGGTGGTTATTTCGTTGATCATTACCGAGCCGCCATAACACCTTTTGGGGTTTTGGCTGGGCATATAAAGCTTTTGCCCAACTATGAATAACCGACCTGCAGATCGGCTTACATTTGAAGCTACCCTTATCGGGTTTTGTTTATGTGCTTTGAATGGCGAGTCAAGTTTATCAGCATAAAATAAGTACAGTACTCCATGCTCACCTGATACACTTGTAAAAAGCCAGTATTTGTTATTGTAACGTATAATTGAACTGTCAACAAATGACTGACCTTCTAACAGTACCCTGATCTTTTCAAATTTATATGGGTTGTTCATATCTATTTGATAAAGTGCGACTTGTTTGGCTGTCGCTGTTTCGGGGATACAATACAGCTGGTCGCTGTCAGTGAACATATAAGGATAGGAGAGGTGGATCTCATTTTTCATGATGCCATTTACTTTTTTCTTGTTTTTAAAATGCATATCATCTGTCATCATGATCTCTCCTCTGCCTTTCCAAAAATTAAGCTCTTCATAATAGAGATGTACACGGCCGTTGATATTTGCGGTAAACGGGTCGGCAGCATAGTCTGCCTTGTCTTCTGACAGCCAGTTGATTTTCCCGTTAAGCTGCTTGGTAAGGATAAGGTTTTCCGGAGATTGTGATACGTAACCTATATTCCATTTATCATAACTGAATAGTTTGTGAATAATTGAATTAAGTAAAGAGATAAGATCTTTCATAGGCGGAATACTTTTTTTAGAAATGACAAAAATGTTAGTGATATAGGTACATAGTCGGTTTCCTGCAGCAAGCTGCCACCAAAACTATCTTTGAATTTGTTTATTTTTAAAAGCTCGGCATCTGATGTATTATAAGCGTAGCCGCCCAGGTCATAAATTTTAAAGCCCATCTGTTTAAAAAAGCACATGTCTTCAAAATGTAACAGGCGGTTTGCCCGGCCGGCCACAGCCCTTAGCTGGCTGTCGTTCTCATTTCTGAACAGGGATGCTGAATGTAACAGCCTCACTCGTTGTGATGCATTGTCGCGGATGTAAGCGTGCATAACCATATCTTGTCCCTCATGTACGGCTTTGGTAATAAACAAGTGAGGCTTATATTTATAAAACTCTTTATTAAGTTTCTTCAGGCCTTTGGTAAGTGCAAAAGAGTTATAAAAATCAATAAACCGTTTAATACCGGTGCCCATCACAGTTGTTACACCATCCTTTGCTGCCCTGCGTATTTCGTAAGCGGTGTTTTTATCAAAATTGGCTTCAATAGCAGGTATAGGAGAGCTGATGTCAATTATTTTGGTAAAAAAATCTTCTTTACGGTATCCGGGAACTGCATCGCTGCTTTTACTTTGTTTATAGTATTTTAAAAGGCAACCCCATAAGTTAGGTTTCGCGGCAAACCACACAACGGTGTACGGGACTATGCGCATAGCCCGGTTGTTAATCTGGATCATAGGTTTATTATGTTTTAAGCTACCTGGTATGTTGAAACTGGTTTTGAATGCTGATCTTTTAGCCATTGGGTAAACACCAGCAGTTTCCAGATTTGTGGCGCCCGGTTCCATTTACCGCTCATGTGCTCATTTATCATGGCAAATGATTTTTGTACATTAATGCCGGGTATGTTCTTTAACTCGCTGATGGAGAGATGGTCCATTACATGGTCTTTCAACTCGTTTTTAAACCAATGATTCAGCGGCATGGTAAATCCTGATTTTGGTCTGTCAAACAATTGTGCCGGGGCATATTGGTATAAAATATCTTTCAAAATCCTTTTTTGAATGCCATATTTAAATTTATAGCTATCAGGAAGGTTTTGAGCAAAGGCAATTATCCGGTGGTCCATCAGCGGCGCTCTTGCTTCTAACGAAAATGCCATTGTGCCGCGATCAACCTTGGTGTTTATATCGCCGTTTAAGTAGGTTTTAGTATCAAATGCCGATAACTTTTGAAACAAGCTGGTTGATTTTGACGACCAGATATCCATAAACGGAACCTGGAGGCCAAGGTTAGGATTATCAAGCCAGGAGTATTCGAGGCCGCCGAGCATAAGTCCGTAAAGTGATTTAATTTCTGAATTGCAAATACCCAATGCAATAAGTTTATGGCGATAGTTTGGCGAGATCCGGATAATATCTGCAACCCTTTTACGTACAGCCAGTGGGCATTTAAATAGCTGATCAACCATGTTAAACCATTTGTAACGGCTGTATCCCAAAAAGCTTTCATCTCCGCCATCTCCGCTTAAAACCACCGTAACATGTTTTTTGGTGTATTTGCTTAACAGTAAAGTAGGGATAGCGCTTGAATCAGCAAATGGCTCATCGTAATACCGGCCAAAATTTTCAATTAGTTCAATGCCTTCTTCTTTATTGCATTCAATAGTATGATGGTCAGTTTGCAGGTGTGCTGCAATTTTTTGTGCAAACACGCTTTCATCAAAACCTTTTTCCCTGAATTTTATGCAAAATGTTTTTACATTTTTATAGTTTTTAGCAGCCAGTGAAGCAACAAGCGACGAGTCAATTCCTCCTGAAAGATAAACTCCAAGCGGTACGTCGGCATGCATGCGTATGTCTACTGCATTGGAGATCAGGCGGGTTAAATCTGTTTGAGCTTCGGCATATGAGCCTTGATATAGTTCGGTGTGGGTTAGATCCAGATCCCAATATTTTTTGGACCTGAAAGTACCTGCATTACAATCGAAACCGAATGAATGCCCTGCCTCAAGCTTTTTAATTTCATTCCATGCCGATTTAGGTTCGGGAACATATCCCCAAATAAAATACTCATTAATAGCCTGTTCATCAATAGTTACATCCCGGCCAATACATATTTGTGAAGGCTGGCTGGCAAATTCAAAGTCGAAGCCGCAATGTGCGTAATAAAATGGTTTTTTGCCAAGCCTGTCGCGCGCCCCAAAAAGCTGGCGGGTACGGGTATCATAAATTACAAAGGCAAACATGCCATTGAAATGATTAACGCAATTTTCGCCGTATTCAAGAAAGGTGGCGGCTATTACTTCGGTATCGGAATCGGTAGTAAACCGGTAGCCTATTGCTGTTAGTTTTATTCGTAATGTTTTGTAGTTATAGATCTCGCCATTAAATACAATTTTAAGATGATGGTAGGTAAAAGGCTGGTCAGACCGGTGATCCAAATCAACAATAGCCAGGCGGTTATGGCCTAAAATAACAGGCCCGCTACGCTCAAAACCAGAATAATCGGGGCCTCTGAAATCTGCCCGTGCTAATTTTTGAAATATGATTTCATCTTCATATCTCACTGTTGATCCGTATATACCGCACATACAAAAAAGGTTACAGGTTAGTGGTTTGTTATTTCGAAAGCAGGGTTTCATATGCCTGCCCTATCTTCTTAAGCCCAAAGCGCTCAATGATATCTGCTTTAATATTAGGATGCTGCCAGGTTTGATTGCACGCACGGACAATTTGCTGACGTAGCTTACATAAGTCGTTCTGCTCGGCTATAAAGCCGTTGAAGCCTTCTTTTATCAGTTCATTAACCCCTCCAACACGGAAAGTAACAACAGGAACACCAACGGATAACGATTCAAGGATCACATTTGGGAAGCCTTCGGTAAAGGAGCTTAAAACCAGTACATCATGTTTGGATATCACTTCAGTAACATTGTTGATCTCCCCGGCAAACATTACACGGTTTTTAAGGCCGGTACTTTCTGCTTCTGCTTTTAGCGTATTCATCAGCGGGCCATCGCCGGCAATAGTTAAAACATAGTTTTGAGGTAATGCCTGCATTACTTCCAGCAGGCGGAACAAACCTTTTTCTTTGATCAGCCGGTTAACGGCAATGAGCCTTTTTAAACCGGAAATTTGATTTTGAGGCTTTAAAACGTTTGTTGTAATAACCGGATTATGTATAACTATCAGCTTGCTTAGGCTAATGTGATAAAGCCGGGTTATTGATTGCCGCATTTCTTCCGACTGGCAAACTATCGAGTTAAACCGCACAAACAAAAACCTGGAAAAGTAATTGTAGAAACGGGCTTTAAATCCATAAAACTGCTTCATTTGTTGCGGGTTGTTGGATGCCCGGGCTATTAGGTTGGGTATTTTAACAAATATGGACACAAGGGCTACCAGGATATTAATATGATCGGTAGTAGAAAAAACAGCGTAAGGTTTTTCATTTTTCAGCAGCTTACGAAGTTTGAAAAATGAGCGCGAAGCTTTTATGGTTTTCAAATCTATAAACCTGATGCCTGCTATGTCTGTTGAGAAACTGCATTCGTTTCCGTTTAAAAGTACTACAACTACCTCGTAATCAGGTTTGTTGAAATATTGAGACAGCAGCCAGTAAACGCGCTCAGAACCACCTGCACCAAGCGAACTAAGGACAAGAAAAATCTTCTTTCTCATTGTAAACTAAAAATTAGGATTAAGTTTTAAGCAACAGCTAATTCTTCCTGCACTGGTTCGGCTTGTATAATTGGATCTTTTAATTTGTTATAGTGTAATACGGCGAAATAAATGAATATGGTAGGTCCATCAACACTCATTAACCATCCGTTGTGTGATAGAGCGTTTAACGAGAGTGCTATAAAAGTGAAAAATATAGCTACATAAATTGCGCTCCCTTTATGTTTTATGTTTTTGATAGTTTGCCAAAATAACCGGATAGTTTTGTAGTATATAGCCCATAGTATGCCAAGCCCCAAAAACGGGCCAAGCAAGGTTATAAACATCAGGTAGGCATTGTGTGATGATAAGCCGAATGTGAACATCGGGTTGCGGTAAGTTACCTCATCCCAGGTTTTGCCATAAAAAATAAGCCCGAAAGGATAATCAGCATATATTTTAAGGTTTTCGGCAGCCATATCGGCCCGGTTAAAATCGTTGGCTTCTTTAGCCTGGTTTTTGGATAAGATGTTGTTTTTTTCATCCATATTATCCTTTAATACATAAGTATATAATCCGAAACATATAACCACGGTAGCTGCAACCAGGAAAACTGCCTTGTAGCGATAATAAATGAACAGGAACAAGGTTACAGCAGCGCCAAAGCTTATAAATGCGGATCTGTTCATGCCAAGGTAAATGCAAACAATGCAGGCCGCTAAAACCAATGCCCTCACTATAAGATATTGCCCGGTAGTACACGATGCAATAAACGCAAAGGTGGTAATTGCTACAACCTGGTACCCAAAGTTGAATTGCGTTACTGCCAACCCAGCCGGGCTTTGTTTAACAGGCTCACCCAGTAATTTACTCCTGAGCGGATCAATGGTGCCTGCCATGCTGTGATCCAATACCATGATGACCATGGAAATCGTCAGCAGGAAAAAAAACATCAATATCGAAGAATAATAGCGCGATTTATTTGAGCCTACAAAATAATTAAAGTATAACGAACAGGGTATTATAGTAAGGAGTATGGCAAAGAAGGTAATATAATTGCTCATACCCACAACCTGGTACAAAAAAACGCCTACCAGAAAGATTATCAGTTCGTTATAATAGCCAAAATCTAATATGGGTTTTTGTACAAAGAACAGCAGCATGCAAAAAATTACAGGTGCAGGGATCCTCAAAGTATCTGTCATAAAAATGCCAAAGGCAAGTGTGTACAGATAGAAAAACATTAAACAATAAAAGAGACTCTTTTTAAGCAGCATAATAAAGCGATAATGGTACTATTGAAAAATCCGTTTTAACGTGGATAGTATTATTTTGAGATCGAGTAAAATGCACTGGTTATCAATGTATTCGAGGTTTTTGCTGATTTTTGACGGCACAATCACGTTAATATACATGTCTTCCGGATCATCGCTGCCGGCCAGGATATCATTTTCATCAAAGTATTTGATAGATGCCCAGTCTGTTACCCCGGGTTTTACGGTTAGCACCCTTAACTGGGCCTGGGTGTACATGTTTACGTATTTTCTTACCTCAGGGCGCGGACCAACAAAACTCATGTCGCCGTTTAACACGTTTAGCAATTGCGGCAGTTCATCAAGTTTATATTTCCGGAGCCAATAGCCAACGCCGGTAATCCGGTAATCTTTACTGCCTATGGTTAGCAAACCGGCTCTGTCTGAGTTTACATACATGGTCCTGAACTTGAAAAGATCAAACTCATTCCCGTCTTTTCCAACCCGTGCCTGTTTGTAAAATGCGCTCCCTCTTGAATCAATTTTAATAGCAACAGCGATCAAAAGAAAAAGCGGCAGTAATACGATGAGGGCGATAAGCGACAAGCAAATATCAAAAAGCCGTTTAATCATAACTGTATTATAATTCAACTTTTGCAGGTTCTTTACACTCTTCCAGTACGGTATTTACCGAGTTTATAACGGTTGTAATTATGAAATCTATCTGCTCATCTGAAAGTTGCGGATAGATAGGTAGCGAGATTTCATTGGCATAAAGTGCGTAAGCCGACGGGTATTGAGAGATGTCGTAGCCCAGATCTTTAAAGAGGGTTAACATAGGCAGCGGCATAAAGTGTACATTGGCCGCGATGCCTTCACTCATAATGCAGTCGATGATTTGATCGCGCTGTACTTCCGATATACCTTTAATCCGCAGGGCAAACAAATGATAAGACGATTCCCTTTGCTCATTTTTTAATGGGGGCTTAATAAACCAATCCATGGCTTTAAAGCTGTCGCAATACATTGATGCAACACGTTTGCGCATTGGGAGCAGCCGGGCATCGTAATTTCTGAGCTGGCCGAGACCTATTGCTGCACAAATGTCGGGCATATTGATCTTGAGGCCCATAAACAGGATGTCGTATTTCCAGCCGCCCCCGTTTGATTTGGTAAAAGCATCCTTGGTTTGACCGTTAAGGGTATATAGTTTTAAATACCGGTACTCATCAGCTGCATTGAAGTTGTCAGGCAGATTGATGCAGATACAACCGCCTTCGGCAGTGGTAATGTTTTTTACTGCATGAAAAGAAAATATAGAAACATCGCTATACTTTGCCGCAGGTAATTCATTTATGGTTGCACCGATTGAGTGCGCTGCATCGGCAATTAAAAGGATCCGGCCTAAAACTTTTTGCTTTGGGCTTTCAGGTACAAACAGCTTTTTAACGTCCTGCCTGTTTATAATAGTTTTTAATCCTTCATAGTCGCAAGGCCAGCCGGCTATATCTACGGCGATAATTGCTTTAGTTTTTGGGGTTATAGCTTTGATCACAGCTGGTATCGAAATGCAGCAATCATCATCAACATCAACTATTACCGGGGTAGCCCCGCAATGTAATACACTTAAAGCGGTAGCACAATAAGTATATGCAGGTATGATAACCTCATCGCCTTCCTTTATCCCGAACCATTTCAGCATCAGGATAGCTCCTGATGTCCAGGAGTTTACGCAAACAGCCGCATCCGAAGCTGTTAGTTGCTTCATTTGCTGTTCAAGTGCGGCTACTTTGGGCCCGGTGGTTATCCAGCCCGAGTTAAGCGTGTCTATAACCTCGTTTATAACAGCCTGGTCAATGTAAGGTGGCGCAAAAGAAATTTTCATATCTGGTTTAATAATTGTTAGTTTCCGGCAGGAATCCGTTCCATAAAAGCGATTGCCTTTTGAACGTAATCGCGCGCTATTCTTTTATAAATGCAATATTTTTCGATAATGGCATCTGCCCAGGTATAATTTGAAAAATCAAGGTTGTCCAGCGACACAAAAAGATGATGGTTTTTTTCTATAAAAACTTCAAGGTCTTGAAATGCTTTAACTGAACAGGTTTCGGGATGATAATTAAATGTCCAGGTATATTTTGTTTTTTGTTCAACTTCTGATAATTGAACGGGGATCCAGTTAAAGCCAAACCGCACGTAAGGAGATCTGAGCAATCCGTCGCTAATTATTTTAATGTTTGTATACTCGTGTAAGGCTAACAGCGTATTGCGGTCAAAGGTATGTGCCGGGGCAATAAAAACAGTGGGGTGGATACTTTCGTTCCTGAAAATTTCAGATGCTTTTTTTATTTTTTCCCTCTGAGTTTGCAATGGTACACCGGCAAATTCTGATCTGTTATTCATCTTCAGCAAACCTGAGTTGTGATTTATGTAATAATGATCAAAACCGTGCATGCCTATCACATAATTTTTATTTTGAAGCTCCCTCACCAATTGCCAGTAGTAAGGATTGAAATTACCGCAGGCTTTTAGCTTGGGGTCTTTATTGGCAGGGATAACGGCTATTATGGGTTTTATGCCATACCTGTCAAACAGGGTAAAGAAACGTTCCCATTTTTGCAGATTATTTGTAGGGCACAAATCATCCAAACGAATTAGATATTGTAACATAGTAAACAGTTTGATAGGTTTACAAAGCCGGTTGACTGCTTGTTAGTTGTGCTGCGGTTTCTGATACAGCAGCATATTTTTTGATTAAAGTTTCCCATTCGCCCAGTATCTTATCCGGATGGTTGGTTTGGGATATGATGCGGGCCTGATTTCCAAGATTGGTTTTTAGGGTCTCATTGCCTGCCAAACGCCGCATAGCGTCGGCTAAACCATTTATTGATGCTTTATTTACCAGTATCCCGTTTTCGCCATTGGAGATGATCTCTGCAGGGCCAAAATTGCAATCTACAGCTACAGAGGGGCAGCCAAAGCTCATGGCTTCAACTAAAGCGTTGGGATATCCCTCGTTACGCGATGGTAAGACAAACATTTCGGCCTGGCTGTAATAATCCTGAAGATTATTCCGGCTTCCAGGCAATAGTACACGTTCTTTTAATCCAAGATTAAAGATCTGGCAAACCAGGTTAGCACGTTCTTCACCATCGCCTATAATGATAAGATCAATGTCATTGAGGCCCGATTTTGCATAGGCTTCAATAAGGATGTCAAAGCCTTTTACATAAGCCAGGCGGCCAACCCCCAAAATAAATCTCCGATGGTGAACCTTCTGATCTGATGGTGATTGGAAAATGGTAACGGCATTTGTTATCCGTTCAATATTATTGAGCGCTTTAAAGTCTTTGTCTTTAAGCAGGCAGTCTTCAACTCCTTTAGCACTTACAACAACTGCTGCCGATTTCTTATACAGGTTTAAAGCCAGGTGCTTGTGCAAATAATTAAAGCTGATAACACTTCTGTCTGGCGATGTGCGTTCCGAAACAATGTAGGGTACCCGGGTCAATGAACAGGTGATGCCGGCCCATATATTGGCCGAAGTAATGAATGACAAAGTACACACCGGTTTTTCTGTTCGTAATAACTTTATGAGTTTATAAAAAGTTTCGGCAATATGATAAATCCTGTGAGTGAACTGGCTTTTTTGACGGTTTGTTAGATAAACTACCTTAACACCATTTTCGATTTCGTATGCCGGAACATCATTGTTTAGAGAAATGAGTACCGACTGAAAGTTGTTTTTATTAAAGTAATTAGCGAGCGATATGATAACTCTTTCTGCTCCTCCTCCTTTAAGGGAAGGAATAATGAAAAACAGTACGGGTTTTGAAAAGGAAGCGGCTGGTATGTTCATTGTTGGTGTTAATGCCCTGCCAGTTAAAGCAGGTATTTTAGTGTATCGTAAGCTTTGCGAAACCGTTTGTTTTGTAATTCAAATAGCAGATAGCGTTTAATGTAAAGCAGCAACAGCTTTTTTTTTGCCATTGCAGAGTATGTAAAATTTTTGATGATCAAATTGAAATCGCTGATAACCATTTCCATACGTACTTTGGCGTTGATCATGCTCCATACGCCGCCTTCATGATTGCGGTAACAACTCATTACCTCGGGTATTACATAAATTTTACCGCCGGTATGCTGAGTGGCCCATAGCTTAAACATTTTATCGCCGGCAAAACATTCAAAAAACCAGGGAGCAGAAAACAACTGATGGGTTTCGGGAATGTTGCGAT
This sequence comes from Mucilaginibacter sp. cycad4, assembly GCF_034263275.1. NCBI lineage: Bacteria > Pseudomonadati > Bacteroidota > Sphingobacteriia > Sphingobacteriales > Sphingobacteriaceae > Mucilaginibacter > Mucilaginibacter sp. cycad4. The sequence goes on from NZ_CP139559.1 coordinate 1,249,774, forward strand.
AAACCACAGTTGCAGTTTTTGTTTCTTCTTGTTTCCCCGCCAGTAAATCGGCATACGTATGTATCAGCGGCGTTGGGTTAGGGTGCACATAAAGTGTTTTGTTATTAACGTTTATTACTTTGTGGTAATGGCAGCAAATAACGAAGTCGGCATTGTTTTCCAAAAAATCAACCTGTTTTTGCAGTTTATATTCATTGATCCAGTAGTCGTCGCCCTCACAAAGTGCAATGTACCTGCCCCTGCACTGTGTAATACAATTAATTAAGTTTTTATGTGTGCCTAAGTTGGTAGGGGAGGCTATAAGCTTGATCCTGCCGGGATAGGTTTCTGAATAAAATTTAATTATTGATTGGGTTTTATCTGCCGAGCAATCGTCGCCAATGATGATCTCAAACTTAAAGTTGGTTTTCTGCATCAAAAAGCTTCGGATAGCTTCGGAAATGAATTTTTCATGGTTGTAGGTAATGCAGAGGACACTTACCATTATTTCTTCATCAATCATACTGATCCATTTACATTCGCGGCTGTTACATTTATTTCAGATTCAATTTTATCGGTAACGAGTGTGCCAAAATGTTTCGGCTTAAAGTTGTTGTCAAAGTTTTGTGCACGAAGCAATAACCTGCAAATAAGGTCGAGATCTGAAAGTGACAGCGTATGGTATAAAGGAAGACAAACCACCCTTGACGCAATCGAATCGCATACAGGCATTGGTTGGCTTTTTACATATGGCAATGATGATAGCGAAGGGTAAAAATACCTCCTGCAATAGATCTGTGCCAACTCTAGTTTTGCTTTACTTTGATGCATTAGGGCCTCTGTTTGAAAAACGATGGGGAAGTACGCATAATTGTAATCCTGCTCATTTTCAAGTTTCTGGAACTGAACATCCAGGTTTTCCAGGCGCTGCAGATATTGCTCGTACAAATACTTTCTTTTTTTAAGTATTTCATCAACATGGCGTAAGTTGCATAAACCCATTGCTGCATGGAACTCGCTGTTTTTTGCATTGATGCCTTCCTCCGAGAAAGTGTCAACCCCCGAATATCCAAAATTACGCATCAGGGCCATGGTTTTTAATAATTCCGGATCCTGGGTAAATACGGCGCCGCCTTCAATAGTATGGTATAATTTGGTTGAGTGAAAGCTGGTTACACTGATGTCGCCATATTCAAATACGGAACGGTTTTTATAAAATGTGCCAAAGCAGTGTGCCGCGTCATAGATCACTTTAAGGTTATGCTTGTCGGCAATAGCTTGTATGGCCGTTATATCGCATGGGTTACCGAATACGTGTGTTGCCAGTATAGCCGATGTGTTGGGTGTGATGGCAGCCTCAATTTTAGCCGGATCAATATTCAGCGTTTCAGGATCGATGTCAACAAATACAGGTTGGCAACCCTGCCATACAATAGTGCTTGTAGTAGCAACAAATGAAAATGGTGTTGTGATAATTTCCCCGCTTAAATTAAGCGCTTTAATGGCCAGTTGCAAAGCTATTGTGCCGTTTGTAACAAACAGCATATGGCTAACACCCAGGTATTGTTTTAGCTTTAATTCGAGCGTGTTTACAAGGGGCCCATTGTTGGTGAGCCATTGTCTTTCCCAGATACTTTTAACATAGGCTCTGAACTCCTTTTCGGCAGGGAGAAATGGTTTGGTTACTGGAATCATCTTTTTAGGATTAATTGGTTAAAATCTTTAATGGCAGAAAGTTTAATTAATAAACTGGCGCCATAATAAATTGCAATAAATACTATGAATAATATGCCAATTTGCATAGCCGGGATGAAAGAATCATTGATCAGCAGCTTATCGAGAAAATAACAGCAGAGGCCAATGCTTCCGGCTAATGTTACCGTTGGCAAAATGTCTTTTACCTGCTCGGTAACCGGGTAGTCAATTAAGCGTCCGCTGTAAATGGAATTGATATAGTAGGCTATTATGTTAAAAAGTAACTGAAAGTATAATAGCCCGTAAATCCCGAAGGGAATAAAAAGCAGGATACCGACTACGCTCAAAACCTTTTTAATAACCTCTAACTTTAAAAACAAAGCGCTTTGTCCCATTACTTTTAAAACATTTAAGTTGTATGAATGCAGCGGGTACATGATGCCGCCTATGCATAATAACTGGAAAAACGGAACGGCTGGCAGCCATTTGTCTGTTAATAAGATGTGAAACAAGGGCCTTGCAATAACGCTAAGCAATATAAGTGCCGGTGCGTTCCAGAATACCACCTGCTGCATGAGCCGTTTATACACATTTTTTAGCTGTACCGGGTCATTTGAGATCTCTGCAAACATAGGATAAGTAACTTTATTTATAGCTGCCGAAATGTTACTGATAGGCAGCTGGCTGATTGAATCGGCACGGCTGTAATAACCAAGCTGGGTTGCCGAAAAGTACTTACCTATAATGATCAGGTAGATGTTTTGATAAACAGTATCAATTAAACCCGATAGCGTCATTTTGTAACCGAAGTGGATATGTTTTTTAAAGCACGCTTTATCAAAAATCAATGCCGGTCTCCAGCTTGAGGTGATCCAGTGTATGGCTGTTGATAAAAAGGATGTGCATAAACCCATCCAAACAAGGCTCCAAACGCCATATCCTAATTTTGCGAGTATAATACCTAATATACCGCCGCCAATAGCAGATGGGATTTGAATATTTGTTTGTTTCTTAAATTTCAGCTCTTTTATCAGTAATGTGCTCTGTACCCCGAAAAAAGCATTGATGATCAAAATCAAAGTGTAAACGCGTACTACCTGGGTTAACAACGGCTGATTATAAAAGGCAGAGATCAGTGGTGCCGATAAAAAAAGCAACAAATACAGGATGGTACTGCCAATGATATTAAAAAAGAATACGGTTGAATAATCGCGCTGATCGGCATTGGTTGTACGGATCAGCGAAGCCGTGAGGCCGCTATCCAGGAGGCTGTTGCCAACCGAAATGAAAAGCGACAGCATAGCTATCAAACCAAATTGTGACGGCTCCAGGATCCGCGCCAGGAATATAGATATGCCAAAGCTCACCACCTTTGAACTTAATTGCTGCCACAGCGCCCATACTATGCCGGATACGGCTCTTTGTTTGTAGGTCATAAATTTTTTAAAGCCGGGCGTTAACAACGTTTTCTGGTAAAAATGCCTTCAAATCATACAGTACCGCATTGGGTTTGCAAAGCGCTTTTACATTCATTTCTTTAAACTCCTCGTGGGCAACAGCAAGTAAAACCCCATCGTAGGTGCGGGTTTTTGACTCGCCATTTTCACATATTATACCGTAGGCCTTTTTTGCATGCGTGGCATTGGCCCAGGGATCATGAATATGTACTTTTACTTTATACTCTTCAAGCCGCTTAACTATGTCAATTACACGGGTATTCCTTACGTCGGGGCAGTTTTCTTTAAAAGTGAAGCCAAGTATCAATACCTCGCTATCGGTTATTGAAGTGCCGCGGCAAATCATCTGTTTAATAAACTGATCGGCAACATAAGCACCCATGGAGTCGTTAATACGCCGGCCGGCCAAAATAATTTCGGGGTGATAACCTGCCTCCTGGGCCTTTTGAGCAAGATAATATGGGTCAACCCCGATACAATGCCCACCAACAAGACCTGGCCTGAAATTTAAGAAGTTCCATTTGGTGCCCGCTGCTTCCAATACTTTATGGGTATCAATGCCCAGTTTATTAAATATCATGGCCAGCTCGTTCACAAATGCAATATTTATATCGCGTTGCGCATTTTCAATTACCTTGGCAGCTTCGGCTACTTTTATTGAATGTGCTTTAAATGTACCGGCTGTAATAACCGATTGGTAAAGCTTATCTACCGTTTCGGCTGTTTCGGGAGTGGAGCCTGATGTAATTTTGCGGATCTTTGAAACAGTATGTAGTTTGTCTCCGGGATTGATCCTTTCAGGCGAGTACCCTGCAAAAAAATCAACGTTATAAGTAAGTCCCGATACTTTTTCTAAAACAGGCATACATTCATCTTCTGTTACCCCCGGGTACACGGTAGATTCGTAAACCACGATATCATTCTTTTTTAAAACCTTGCCTACAACCCGGCTGGCATTTATTAGCGGAGAAAGATCCGGCCGGTTGTTTTTATCAACAGGGGTTGGGACTGTTACAATAAATATGGAACATTGCCTTAGTTTTTCAACTTCATCAGTAACATATAAGCCGGTTGCGGTTGTGCAAACAGGGGTAATTACTGCATTTAATTGGTCGGAGTCGATCTCTAAAGTGTGGTCAATACCCGATTTGAGCTCATTAATGCGATCTACATTAATATCATAGCCTATAACCTTGTATTTTTTTGCAAATTCAACTGCCAGGGGCAGGCCTACATAGCCAAGACCGATGATGCCTAATTTAGGTTGATAATTCTCAATTTTCATGATTTCTGCTGATGTTATGAACTGATAAGTTTTGGATTGAAACACGTGTTACCAAAGCGCAATTGATGGTTTCAAAAACCATTAATACATTTTTGCCCTGTATCTGCAGCACCTTACCCATCTGATTTACCAGAGCGCCATCTTTTATTTTAACTGTATCACCAACAGTGAGGTTTTTAAGGCTCACAATTTCCATGTCTTTGTAGTGTATAAGATTTGTCCTGATCTCGTCTATCACGTTGTCCCTCACTACAGCGGGTTTACCCATATAGTAAACAAAACCTAACGCTCCCATTACGTAAAGTGCCCTTGACTGCTCATAGGCATCAACATGAACAAATACATAGGAGCTAAACAGGGGGACACTGACCTCCTTTTTCCTGTCAGACCATTGGTTTACTACATCTCTGACCGGGCAATAGCATTCAATGCCATTTTGCTTCAAAAGCTTGTCCACCTTTTTTTCCCATCTGGGCTTGGTGTAAATAACAAGCCATTTTTTTTCATGATAATTTGTCATGCGAAATTGCGGTGCTCTTAATTGGGTTTCCATAAAATGAATAAAGTTGGATCGGGGGAATTAATAGGGCCTACTATAGCTTCGCCAACTCACTCACATGGCGCAAGTGATGATGGTTTTATAAAAAAATAGTACTTGAAAATTATTAACCTGGTTATCTGATTTATTATAGCTGCAGCCTGTGTTGGCTGTGGCTCCGCCAATCCAGTCACATGGTTAAGCGGTTAATAAAAAATAATCGAACTAATGGTTTATAATATTCGCCGGTTTTACCCGGTAATTTGGTTTATAATAACAACAACTTGCGTTGGCTGTGGCTCCGCCATCCCAGTCACATGGTTAGGCGGCACCTAAAAAAATAATCGAACTAAAAGTTTACAACAATATTTACCGGTTTTACCCGTTTATAATAAAATATAACCGGTGTGTCGGCCTTCCTGTGGCTCCGCCAATCCAGTCACACTGGTCAGGCGGTAAAAAATAGCCAGCTAACGGCTTATATGGTTCTCCGGCTTTACCCGGTTTTTGGTTCATAACAACTGCAACGTACGTTGCTTACGGCTCCGCCAATCCAGTTACATGGTACAGCGGCGTTCAGTAAGACAGTGTAGCTAAAAGTTTATATACATATTAGCATTAACTTTATGCTGTAGTAAAAATGGTAGCTATCAACTGCCATAAGCCGATGCGTATCCATAGCCACCATAAGCATAGGCCTCCCGGTTTTCTTTTTTCGCATCGTTAAACACTACCATAAGGTTATTTAATTTATCATTATCGTAAATATCTCTCAGGATACTCAATTGCTCGGTGTTGGTATAATTATACCGTACAATATAAATGCTCAACTCGGCGTATTTAGCCAGGCTAAAAGCGTCGGCAACAGCGCCAACAGGCGATGTGTCAAGCACGATATAATCAAACTCGGTTTTGCACCAGTTAAAAAGCAGGTCAAGCCGTTTATCTGACAATAGCTCGGCAGGGTTAATTGCCTTACTGCCGCTTCCCATCACAAACAGGTTATCTGATTCATTATAGGCCTGGATACATTCGGCAGGTGAATTGGTATCACCGATTAAAAAATCAGTAATGCCTTTGGTTTGCTCCATGTTGATGTTTTTAAGTAAATCGGGTTTGCGCAGGTCAAACTCCATAATTAATACCCGTTTATTGAGCATGGCAAGGGTTAATCCCAGGTTGATGCTGAAAAAGGTTTTGCCTTCGCCTTTCATAGATGATGTAACAAGCATGGTCTTATGCTGCGTTCCCTGGTTTAGGAAGCCAATATTACTCCTGATATACCTGAACAGTTCTGAAATGTTGGTATTGCTTCCGTTAGATATAACTACCGGATTTTGATCTTCATTGTTATGGCATAACTCGCCCAGGATCTTTATTCCTTTTATATTCAACAGGCTTGACTGATTCTTGATTTTCAGGCTAAATTTATCTTTGAGGAAGATGAAAATCCCCGGTATAAACAACCCTGCTATAATGGCGAATAAATAGGTGAGCTGTTGTTTGGGAAATTCGGCTACAGGATTGGCAGCAGGTTTATCAATCAATTGCGACGACGGGATTGTAGCTGATAAAGACAACGCTGTTTCTTCTCTTTTTTGCAGCAGGTACTGGTATAAATTGGTTTTTACCCCCTGTTCCCTGCTCCGTTGCAAAAGCCCACGTTCAAGCGAGGGAACAGAGCGGATGCGGGAGTCATACTGGGCAGAATTTTGACTGAGCAATTTGTGGCTGATAGAGAATCCTTTTTTAATATTACTAAGATTTTCCATGATATTTACGCGAAGGCTGGCTATCTGGCTGCTCAGGTTTTGAACAAGGGGATTGGCAAGGTTTGCACTGCCCAGCATGCGGTTCCTTTCCAACTGCAGGTCGTTGAAACGGCTAACCAGGGTATTTAATGCCGGGTCCTTCAACCCCATGGTACTGGGTACAGCATCATATTGGTTAGCCGAGTTTTTTAAATATGCTTCAATGGAATTCACAATACCCAATTGAGTATTTGACTCTTCAAGCAGCTGATTATATTCTGCAGATTTTGTCAGATTTACCTGTGTGCTTGCATTGATCTCTGCAGCTCCATTCCTTTGCTTAAAGTTTTCAATATCGCCTTCGGTGTATGACAGGTCTTGTTCTAAATCGTGTAATCGTTTATCAATGAATAAGATGGTATTTACAGCTGTAACGTTTTTCTTAACAACGTTTTCGGCGTTGTAGGTAGATATGATGTTGTTAAGAATATCAACCCCTCTTTCGGGCACAGCATCAACCAGGCTTAAGGTTAAGGTGTTTGATTCTTTAACTACAGGGTTTACCTGTAATAATCCGGCGCTGTAAGCTGCCGCCAGCCTGGTAAGGTTTTTAAACTGGATCAGTATAGGGGTTTCGTTATCTGCATGAGCGGGGCCTTTTTCTACTTTAAACGAATAATCATTGTGATTAATCATTTGGTTATAGCTGTAGGTCCACGTTTTAGTTTCTTCTTTTAATAAAAACTTACTTTGTGAATACGGCTGAATATATAGTTTTTTCTGATATGCAAATTTCCCCATTCTCTTTATAGTAACGGTGAAAGGCCGTTCATTACCATAAAGTTCTTTTACTTTAAAGCCGCTTTCGTCAAAATAGGAGGTTTCCAGGTTAAGCTTTTTGAATACGCTATAAATCAAATCTTTTGATCGCAGTACCTCCATTTCGTTATCTACAGTTTTAGTTTCCTGAAACATGTTCAGATCGCTGAATGCGGTAGCCTTTAAAATGCCATCACCTTTTTTATCGTCGGGGATCTGCAGTGTACTTGTTATTTTATATAGCGGGGTAACATAGTTAAGGTATGTCCAGGCTGCTGCTAAACAGATAACCATGCTTATCAGGAATAAATACCAGCCATTTAAATAAGGCTTTATGTTGTTCCTGAACTTGTTGCCTGGCAAAGGTTCTTTTAAAATAAAATTGTTATCCATGTCAGCTATTCTTAGGTATCTCTAAAACTGTATTTTATCTTCTTAAAAGTACTGCCGCCAATACAGCTAATGCCGAAATTGAGGCTACTACTATTGGTGCTAAGCGTGTACTTTGGCTATACTCAACTGCCTTTGATTTGTCGGGCTCTACATAAACAATATCATTTTGTTTAAGATTGAAGTAAGGCGAATCCATCGATTCAACTTTATTCAGGTTAAGGCGGTTCATTGTTCTGCGTCCGTTTTCTGTGCGGATCACCAGCACATTTTCCCTTCGTCCATAAACTGTCATATCCCCGGCCATACCTAATGCTTCAAGTAAGTTTACATTTTCGTCGGTTATTATAAATGTTGATGGTTTATTAACTTCGCCTATCACACTTATTTTAAAGTTTAGAAGCTGGATGTCAACCACCGGGTTTTTAACAACAACTGATAGTTTTTTAGCTATTTCGATCTGTGCTTCCTCTATGGTTTGTCCTTCAATTTTATAGTCGCCTATGAGCGGTAAATTCACAAATCCATTTTCATTTACCTTGTATCCGCCACGGGTTGATTGATTGCTTAAGCCTGCATTTTTGTTGCCATTAAACAGCAGGTTCGATTCGGGGTTTAAGCTGTTAACAGTTACATTTAAAATATCTTTCTGATGAATGACTACTGTTCCGCTTGTATTGTTATTTCCAGCACTTGTATTTGTCATGTTGCTGAAATAAACAAGATCACGACTCCCGGCACATCCGGTTATCAATAGCAATGCTGTAATGAAACAGTATATATTAATTTTTTTCATCATCAATAGTTTAAGAGAGTTTAGGAAACTATTTTGAACTGGTTTATTTGGTTAGTCAAATTTATCTATTTGGGCATCGATAGTATACGGTTTTAGTCGATTGCCACTTTTTTGTAAACCTGTATCTTAGTTTTTACAGAACATGTAAAGCGGCAATGCAGGCATGTGTAAAGGGATGAGAAAAAAGTGTCTTATTTGGGAATTTTGGGCTACATTTTCACATAATAGTGGTTACACCCAGAAAGAGTAACACATAAAAAAGCAGGCTTAAGCCTGCTTTTTTATGGAGTTTGTTGGTTAATTATTACAAATTTATTCAACCGTAACTGATTTGGCCAGGTTACGGGGCTGATCAACATTACAGCCCCGTTTTACAGCTATATGATAGGCGAGAAGTTGTAGTGGGATAGTGGCGAGCAGCGGTAAAAAGGCTTCATCTGCATCGGGGATTTCAATGCAATAATCGGCCATGTTTTTTACTTTAACATCGCCCCTGGTAACAATTGCTATTACTATTCCTTTCCGGGCCTTAACCTCCTGTATGTTGCTAATCACCTTTTCGTACGACGAGTTTTTTGTGGCGATGAAAATCACCGGCATCTGCTCATCAATTAACGCAATGGGCCCATGCTTCATTTCGGCAGCGGGGTAACCTTCGGCGTGGATATAGGAGATCTCCTTCAATTTTAAAGCTCCCTCCAAAGCCACCGGAAAGCCAAAGCCCCGGCCCAGGAACAAGCAGTTAGGTGCATTCTTTATTTTGGAAGCAATGTCTTCAATTAATTCATTATCCTGCAGCAGCGTTTGTATTTTATCGGGTATCGTATCAAGCTCCGTTAACAAATTGGTGAGCTTGCCTGGCGTTAAAGTACCTTTGTGCTGTGCGATATATAAAGCAATTAAAGTTAAAACAGTAACCTGTGCTGTAAAGGCCTTTGTTGAAGCCACACCTATCTCCGGCCCGGCATGGGTGTAAACCCCTGCATCGGTTACGCGCGGAATCGACGCGCCAACAACATTACAGACACCCAGGATGGTTGCACCCCGTTCTTTAGCTATCTCAATGGCGGCTAATGTGTCGGCAGTTTCGCCCGATTGAGATACCGCCATTACAATATCCTTGTCGGTAATTATGGGGTTGCGGTACCTGAATTCGGAAGCATATTCAACCTCTACCTTAATGCGCCCGTATTCTTCAATAAGGTATTCGCCTGTTAAGCCGGCATGCCACGAGGTGCCGCAGGCAATAATAATTATCCGCTCGGCATTTTTAAGCTTATCGGTATATTGTTTAATGCCTCCTAACTCAACCTTACCTTCAAGCGGGAAGATGCGGCCGCGCATACAATCTCTTATTGATCGCGGCTGCTCAAAGATTTCCTTCATCATGAAGTGCTCAAAGCCGCCTTTTTCTAACGATTCAAGCTTTAATTCCAGTTCCTGGATCAATGGGGTTTGCACAACATTGTCAAGCTTCTTTATTAAAAGCCCGCTTGGTTTTACCTGTACTATTTCGTTATCCTTTAAATACACTACGTTTTTTGTGTATTCGATAATAGGGGTGGCGTCTGATGCAATAAAATATTCGCCATTGCCAACACCAATAACCAGTGGACTGCCTTTTCGGGCGGCAATCAGTTGATCAGGATTTTCCCTGTCCAGGACAACAATGGCGTAAGCACCTATCACGGTATTTAAAGCTAAGCGGACAGCTTCCAATAAATCTGTTTGTTCGATATTTTGAATTTCCTCAATTAAGTGGATCAGGATTTCAGTATCCGTTTCACTTTTAAAGGTGTGCCCCCGGGCAAGCAATTCTTCTTTAAGGATCAGGTAATTTTCGATGATCCCGTTATGGATAATGTGCAGGCGGTTATCGTTTGAGCTATGCGGATGCGAATTTGCATCAGACGGGGCGCCGTGTGTGGCCCACCTGGTATGGCCTATGGCAACATGCCCGCTTTTGTCTTTATCGGCTGTGTGCTCCTCAAGACACGCCACTTTTCCGGTTTTTTTATATACACTGAAGCCTACATTATTTATAATAGCAATACCGGCGCTATCATAACCACGATATTCTAATCGTTTGAGGCCGTTTAACACAACGGGCCACGCATCTCTTGATCCGATGTAACCAACAATTCCGCACATAGTTTTAGGTCTTTAAATGATAAATTAAGTTTATTTGTTACTTGGTGAGTAAAATTATTTAATTGACTATCAATAAAGTATGAGCCCTGTTCAATTGCCCGTAAATTGTAAATCTGATGCCGTTTTACACGTTTAAACTGTAAAAGGATATAAATTGCTTTACATTTTAGTTTGTTGTGTTATATGATAAGCTACCTGGAGGTATTTCTTACTCAATGATTAGAGAATCAATTTGCGTCGGGGTTACTGTGACTGGCCTCCTGAACTTGCAATGCCCTGATCAGATTTTGGCTGTGAAGTTTGTTGCGTGATTTTACAGAATGATATACGATCGTAGTGCCGCTATTTTTTATCATTTTATTTTGAGTTAGGTTTAATTAACCAAAAAGAACCTGACAATGATATTCAACTCATTTACTTTTCTGCTGTTTTTTCCTGTGGTAACAGTTTTATATTTCCTGGTGCCTCATAAATTCAGGTGGCTGCTGCTGCTTTCAGCAAGCTGCTATTTTTATATGTTCTTTAAGGCCATATACATCCTTATCCTGTTTTTTACCATAATTATTGATTACACAGCCGGGATTTATCTTGAAAAAGTTAACGACCCTAAAAAGAAGAAACTTTTGTTGATCCTGAGCCTTACGGCTAATATCGGGGTGTTGGCGGTATTCAAATACTTCAACTTTTTTAATGCCAATTTATCCGGGATATTGTACTGGATGGGTTATACTAATCCGATTCCGTTTTTACAGATTTTGCTCCCGATAGGGTTATCATTTCACACATTCCAGGCGATGAGCTATACCATTGAGGTTTATCGTGGCCATCAACAGGCCGAACGTCATTTTGGTATTTATGCTTTATATGTAATGTTTTATCCTCAATTGGTTGCCGGCCCTATTGAACGGCCTCAAAACCTGTTACCACAGTTTAAAACCGAGCATCGTTTTAATGCCCTGGATGTTTCTGAGGGATTAAAAAGGATGCTGATCGGTTTTTTTAAAAAGGTTGTTGTTGCCGATAGGCTATCTATATATGTAAAAACTGTTTTTAGTAATTATCCCGAACACGGATCGGCTACAATCGTGCTGGCTTCCTTGTTTTTTGCAGTCCAGATCTATTGTGATTTTTCTGGTTACTCGGATATCGCTATTGGCAGCGCAAGGGTGATGGGCTTTAAACTAATGGAGAATTTTAAGCGGCCTTATTTTGCAAAAAGTATAAGCGAGTTTTGGAGCAGATGGCATATCTCACTTTCTACCTGGTTTAAAGATTATGTTTATATCCCTTTAGGAGGCAATCGCGTTAGCAAAGGCCGGTTATATTTAAATTTATTTGCCGTGTTTATGATCAGCGGCTTATGGCATGGTGCTAACTGGACATTTATTGTTTGGGGGGCTTTACACGGTTTTTACCTGATCTGCGGAATGGCAACGCAGAAATGGAGGGCTGCAGCAGCAAATAAATTGAGTTTAGGTAGCGGAGTGCTTGCCAATTTTTTAAATATATCTTTCACAATTTTACTTGTCACTATCAGCTGGATCTTTTTCAGAGCTGTGTCGTTACAGCAGGCCTGGGGTTTGCTAAAAGGAGTTTTTATTTATAAACCGGGTTTCTTTATCGGAGAACCTTCTTATTTTCTGTATGATTTGATGGCTATAGCTGCATTGTTTTTTTACGAATTAAAACAAGAGTACGGCCTTCATTCATTGCGGTTTCTGCATAGCGAAAACTGGGGGATCCGTATGGCCTCCTATTTAGGGTTGGTTTTCATAATCCTGCTGTTTGGAGTTTTTGATGGCGGACAATTCATTTATTTTCAGTTTTAAATTATGAAGCAGTTGAAAGAAAATAGCAATAAATTCTTTACCAGGTTGTTATTGATGATCGTGGCTTTTGTAGCTGTTGATCAGGTAGCAGGTGCTTGTCTTTATTATTTTTTTACACACCAGGCTTCGGGCGAATACGCCGTAGCTAATCATGTGGTATATAATTTAAATGAATATGTGTTGGTTTTGGGTAGTTCAAGGGCCTCGCACCACTATAACTCCTCACTTATAAAAGATGGTTTGAACCTAAGTTGTTTCAATGGCGGCAGGGATGGCGAAGGGCTTTTATACAGTACAGCAATATTTGAACTGGCATTGCAGCGGCATGTTCCTAAGGTTGTTGTTTTAGATGTGACCAGCGATGTGTTAAGTGAAAAGGAGGATGAAAAAAACAGGCTTTCTATTTTACTGCCCTATTTAAAACAATCGGACGTTATTGGGAATATGATTGAAAAGAAAGGCCGGTTAGAATTATTAAAAAGCCATCTTCAAACTTACCGCTATAATGGCCAGGTGGTTTCCATATTTCAGCATTACTTTTTATCATCAGGTAATACTGTTATGGGTTTTAACCCTTTGGATAATAAGATGGATGCCAGCAGGGTTTCAATTCATACATCGCTTAAACCCTATTCAGACAGTATATCTGCCGATAATGTAGATGCACTGAATTTGTTTATAAATGAATGTAAGCGGCAAAAAATCCAGCTGTTTGTTTTTGTATCGCCAAGGTATAACGATGATACCCAACAGAACTCTTATTTAAAATTGAAGCGTATTTGTAATAGTAACAAGGTTATTTTTCATGATTTTACCAACGATGTATATTTTAAAAACCCGGAATACTATTCGGACAGGGCGCATTTGAATGGCAGGGGAGCTGATCTGTATACTGATACTATTGTGGCCTTCATGAAGAAAAGGCTAAGCCCGGAGGCTAACGTTCAATACCTCAGCAGCGAAGAACCGGTATCTCAAAATTAATATTCCAACTGCAGTGCGCAGCAATAAAAAGTAAAAGGCCGCTTTTATGATAATTCATAAAGCGGCCTTTTACTTAGAATGGGGGATGAATAATTTAATTAATTAACTGTTTTAACACCAGCACCTGCTGTTACTACTGCAGGAACGTTTGCAGCAGGGGTAAGCAGAGAAGCGTAAGAGTATGAGGGTACCCACGTTGATAAAGATGAGGTAATGTCGTTTTTACCGCAATTAGAATAAACGTTAGTTGTTGTACCGCTGAAGTAACCTACAGGGTCGCCGTCTAAGTTAGTAGTAAGGGGTTTTTTACAGCCTGAGAAATACTCATTATCTGTTCTTACCATGCCACCGTACCTTGCGCCGATAGAATAACCATCATTGTTTAAGTGGTAGTTGTTGTACATGTGGATGCTACCGAATACCAACGTTGGTTCCCTTTCAGATACATTGTACCAGTAGTTGTGGTGTACTGTAACGTGTAGTTTGCCTGTGTTGGCTGCAACAGCATCGCTTGTTACCGAACCAATAAGCAATGACAGGTAGGTGTCATGGAATTTGTTCCATGAAATGGTTACGTAGTCAGAACCTTCGGCGATGCCGATGTCTTTACCCCAGTAATCCCAGCCATGGCTGCGGTCTGTAGCAAAATCGCAATGATCAATCCAAACGTGGTGTGATTGGAATTTAACATAGATACCACATTCAGTTACATAGTTTCTAAACGTAACGTTTTGGATGATGATGTTGCTAACTGTGAAAAGGTAAAGGTTCAAGCTTTGGATAACGGCGCCGGTTTTACCGATGATGGTGGTATTTGAACCAACATACACTGGAGTTAAGCCTGATCCGCTAATTGTTCCGGAAACATACACAATCTTAGGCGAATTGCCTGCCACTGCAGATTTGAACGCGGCCAGTGTGCTAACGGTTACTGTGGTACCGCCCTTACCGCCGGTTGTAGTGCCGTTAACAGCAGCATAGCCGGTTAATACTGTACTTAATACAGAGCCGGTTGCTGGTGATGTTACGGGGGCACTCGTAGCAGGAGCTGTTGCGCCGCTGGTTGCAGTACCGGTAAGGGTATAAGTGTACTTTCTTCCGTTTGTCAGAGGGTTGCTGTTGTCGGAAGTTGAGAAGTACAATCCTGTTCCCCAGTGACTGAAGCGACCTTTACCAAGGTCCCTGATGTCAGTGTGGACAGAGTGGGCCGGACCTAATGCAACACCGTTTTCATAAACTTTAAGTGTTGATGAGGTTGGCGCCTCATTTGAATCTCCGCTTACGGAAATAGGGCTAACTTTGTAAGCGTAGCCTTCATCATGGCGGATCGAAGAAACGTCCATCGTGTAAACGGTGGACGTTGTGGCGGTTGTTGCCAAGCTTGCGCTGGCGTTTAAATCATTAATTGGAACGGTTACTGGTTGGTCTGCATTTTTGGAGCAACTTCCGATGAGGATAATTGCGCTCAGTGCCAAACTGCCAAAAGTCATTTTTTTTAAGGATTTTGTTTTTTGCATGTTATAATTTTTAATTAAGGCAACGAAACGCGACCTTATATTAAAAATTACCGTTAATTTTTCCCTAAAGATATAGACTAAAGTCTTAGATAGTTCAAAAGTGTCGATTCTGTTGTTTAAACGTATAAAATTGTGTGTATTTATAACACGTATAGTTGTAAAGGATTTCACACTTCATGACATTTAGATGACAATTTTAGCTCAAAAGAAAAAACAATTTTCGTCATTTATTGTCTCTTGATGCTTTGAATTTGACTTTTATCCAGGATTTTTAACTTGCAATTAAAGCTTTAAATTGTGAAGGCAGCTTTACAAAAAGCAGGTGCTTAGTCTGATCACTAATACATTTTTTAACGTGCTTATTGAATTTTAACTTCTCCTTCAAACGACTTCACAAATAATTTTGGTGAAAATGATGACATAAATTCTTCTGCTTTGAGTACCATATCCATTGAACCGATAAATATGGAAGAGCGCTGGTGCAGCTCCTTTACTTCAATTTCCATAATCCTTTTGTATCCGTCTGATGCTTTGCCGCCTGCTTGTTCAATAATATAAGCCATAGGGTTACATTCATAAATGAGCCGGAGTTTTCCTTTTTTTGCGCCAGTAGTAGGTGGATAGATAAAGATCCCGCCTTTTATTAAAGTCCGGTGTATATCTGCAACCATCGATCCCGTGTACCTGGAAGTATATGGCCGTTGAGTATCCGGATCCTCTACCTGGCAATATTTTATGTATTTTTTTACCCCATCCGGAAAATGAATGTAATTACCCTCATTTATGGAGTAAATTGTGCCCGTAGCCGGTACAGTCATGTGAGGATGTGAAAGACAAAACTCCCCGATAGAGGGATCAAGAGTAAAGCCATTCACCCCCTTGCCTGTACTATATACCAGCATGGTTGAAGAGCCATAAATAACATATCCCGCAGCCACCTGTTCGGTACCAAGTTGTAGTACATCTTCATTGGTAGATGATTTACCGTTCTCAGATTTTCTTCTGTAAATGGAGAATATGGTCCCTACGCCTACATTAACATCTATGTTGGATGATCCGTCTAAAGGATCGAGTGCAACAACATAGCTTGCCTCTTTTGAAATATCCGAGTCAATAACCAGGTATTCATCATTTTCTTCCGAAACAACTATACAGCACTCACCGCCGCTTCTTAAGGCTGCAATGAACTGTTCGTTAGCATAAATATCCAGCTTTTTTTGTGATTCCCCCTGGATATTGGATGAACCGGCATCCCCTAAAATATCTACAAGGCCAGCTTTATTAATTTCTCTGTTTACTATTTTAGCAGCGATCCCAATATCACGAAGTAGCCGGGAGAGTTCACCTTTTGCATAAGGAAAATCTTTTTGCCGTTCAATAATAAATTGTCCAAGGGTTTTAAATGCCGTCATATTTTTCAAGGTTTAATGTTGTTTTAATCCGGTTGGTTAAAAGAGGATTTAAGTAAAATGGTTAAAGGAATATGTGTATCAATTGCCAATTATAAGTTGTGATTTGCCTTTTGCATCTTCAATTCCGCTAATTATTTACGCAAACGTTTGCGTTTTGTTAACAGCTATTGGCGGTTTAATTCTAATCGCCATCTCAACTAACCCTCTGATATCTCCACTGGCTATTGTGCTTATCGGTGGATTGATCAGCTCTACTTTATTGGCGCGGATCGTAACACCGATAGTTTATGAGTTAATTCCACCTGCTATAACTACGGAGCATGATGCTGGCAGCTTGCAATTACAAACCCGGTATCGCTTTAATTAAGCAGCCGGATTTGTAATTTATTATGTCCGGCTACCGGTTAAATAAAAAATCATGCATAGCATTTTGTTAACGGTATATTCTCAGTATGTGTTTAAAATCTACACAAAACCTGTTACTAATGTGGCTAATGTTAATGCATGGTTATCAATTGATTAACTATTTTAATAAAGCCCCTTTATTCAGTTTTACTCCAGATTTAGCAATGTGTTTTGTTAAAAAACATATGCTATATGATCAATAAACTTTACCTCTTATTCCTGTTTTCCTTATCCACAACCATTGCCCTGGCACAAACCGGGGGGATAAAAGGCCAAATAATTGATGCGCAAACAAAAGAACCGTTAAGCGGCGCCTTTGTCCATTTTGATAACAAAAATGGAGGTTCGGTTACCGATGTATTTGGTAATTATTCGCTCACGGGTGTTAGCCCCGGATCGTATAAGCTTAAAGTAAAATATATTGGCTATACCGAGTACAAGCAGGATGTTACTGTTACAGTCAATCAGGTAGCGGTAATTAATATCCGGCTTTCAGAAAAGCCTGAAGAACTTAAAACCGTTAAAGTTTACGGAATAATCAACGCCGAGTCTGAATCATCATCCCGCCGGAAGGAAAATAAGGCCGACAATATTATTAATGTTTTATCGGCACAAGCTATGCAGCGATCGCCGGATATTAATGCCGCAAACGCCCTGCAGCGTGTTTCAGCGGTAACTATCCAGCGCAATAGCGGTTCGGATGAAGCATTTGCCATTATCAGAGGGTTGGAACCACGTTATAACAATACTTTAGTTAATGGTGTTAAGGTTACCAGTCCCGATCCTGTTTCAAGGTTCATTTCATTAAGTATAGTCCCTTCCGATCTGTTAGAGAGTATAGAGGTAAGCAAAAGTCTTACCCCTGAGATGGAAGGCGATGCAATAGGCGGTACTGTAAACCTTATTTTTAAGGATGCTCCCGAATATGAGTATTTTAAAGCAAATGGTTCAATAGGTTACAGTGCTATTTTCTTTAACCGCAGATTTGATGATTTCAGCCATGGCGCGGTACAAAGCAAAAGCCCAATCGGAAGATTTGGAGCTGGTTATAATGCCCCTCCGGGTTATTTTTCAAGAGCAAATCTCGACTTTACAAAAAAGAACGCCCCGCCAACTTCATTGCTTGGGTTTACTTATGGACGCAGGTTCCTGAAAAATAAATTAGGGTTTATAGTTGCCGATAGTTATCAAAACCAGTTTTACGGAACAAATTCGGAGTTTAACGTTGCTCAGCCTGATATCAGAGCGGGTAAAAATTTCCAGCCGGTTATTGCCGATGTGGCCAATCGCAGTTATTCAACCCAACAGTTAAATAATGGGCTTTCTGCACATCTTGATTATAAGTTTGATGACAATAACAAAATAAGTGTTGATAACGTTTTTCTTTACACTCACCTTGCACAAACGCGTTTAAGTATAGACACTTCCATATTGGGAGGCAACGGCGGCAGGATAGGACCGGGTACAGGTACGGTGTTTAATGATGATCGTTCAAATATCCAAAATCAATATGTCGAAAACCTGAAGCTAAGCGGCAAACACGTTATAAAAAAACATTTCCTTTTTGACTGGGCCGGTGTTTACAGCAATGCTACCCAAAATGCTCCCGACAGGGCTGATATCTCCATCAACCATTTAATTAATCCCGATTTTACAAGCACCCCCGATTATTTTGATAATATATCGAGGATTTGGCAAAAAAGCGGGAATAAAGACCTGAGCGCTATGGTCAATATCGGGTATAAGGCAGGTCTTGGCGATAAAAGTGCTATCGAATTAAAAGCCGGTGGCCTTTACAGGCACAGTACACGTTATAACCATCAAAACGAATACATTTTGCGGCCGGCAGCTACTGCCAACGGCGGCAAAAGCGGCTTTACCGATATCTACTCGGCCAATTTTGTAGTTTACAATCAAACTGGTACCGATCAAAGCGATAAAACCAATTACACCGCTTACGAGGACATAACTGCCGGTTACGGCGAAGTTAAACTTGTACTGGACAATTTGGCCGTTATTGGTGGTGTACGTATTGAAGGTACCAAACAGGGATATGATACCCATCCGGTAGTATTGGACATCCGCAGTAATGCAAAGAAGACCTACACCGACATTTTGCCAAGTGTTCAGTTAAAATATAAGCTTACTGAAAATTCAAACTTACGGGCATCTTATTTTAAATCGATAGCACGCCCGGCGTTGTATGAGCTGGTACCAACCCCAACCCTTGGTGAAAGTACCGATGTTACCGGTAATCCGCTTGTAAAACATACTGAAGCCGATAACTATGATATCCGTTATGAACTGTTTCCTGGAAAAGAAGAGCAATTGTTTGTTGGCGGGTTTTACAAGAATATCATCAACCCCATTGAGTTTGCTTTAAATGATTCGCAAAACGGGCAGCTTAATACTTCGCCGCAAAACTTTGGTACGGCCAAGGTAACCGGTGCGGAAATAGTTTACAGCAAGTATTTTGGTGATCTCGGGGTATCAGGTAACTACACCTATACCTATTCTAATATAAAAACTACAAAAATTTATACTTCTACTGATGCAAACGGGGTATCTACTTCAGTACCGAAATTGCAAAGCCGTCCTTTACAGGGACAAACCGGCGATGTACTGAACCTGTCACTATTATACAAAAATGATAAGCAAAAGGCATTTGTTCAATTAGCCTATACATACACCAGTAAAACGCTTTCACTGATCTATCCAAATTACGGATATGACTATTATCAGCAGCCGCAATCGTTCCTGGCACTATCGGGAGAAAAGCAGGTAGCAAAGCATCTTATCCTAACAGTTAAAGTAAATAATATACTTAACACACCCACAACAGTGCTTATTAACAACCTGGTGCAATCAAAAGATTTGTACAATGTGAGTTTCAATGCAGGTTTCAGGTATTCATTATAAAAGCATCAAATCATGAAAGCAAAATATATAATTATGTTAGCAGTTGGCTTCATGGCAACTGTGACTTTTAATAGCTGTAAAAAAGCAGAGTTAACTACGTTTACGCAAATCAAGATCCCAACTTCAAGTCCGATACAGCCAGGTAATATCAGTGGATTTGTTAAAGGCACCCTGGTAACAGGCGAAACTTACAATATTACTGCCGATGTTACCGTAAAAAAAGGCGATACGCTTTATGCCCAGCCTGGTGCAAACATAATTGTTAAAAACAATGCGCAGATAACTATCCAGGGTGTTTTAAAACTGGTAGGTACTAAAGATCAGCCGGTAAATTTTAATTCAGATACCAACAAACCCGGTACCTGGGGTGGTTTTCAATGTGATACGGCGCAGGCAATAACCATTATCTGGACACATGTCGACAATACCGGCGGGCCCGATGCTTCCGGAAGTGCGCGGGGGACGTTAAAGGTTAAGGCGGCTATAAATGTAGATATTGAGGATTCATGGTTTACCAACGGGCAGGATGACCTGATGGCTTTGAGCAACGGTGCCAAAGTAACCATTTTACGAAACACTATCAGCTCATCGGGTAGTACCGATGGCGAAGGCATTAACCTGAAAACGGGCGTTACCGGTACAGTAGCTTATAATGTGATTTTTAGCCAGGCAGGTTCGGGGGTTAAGCTGGAAACCAGTTCGAGCAAGCCTTTTCCGCAAACCGAGGTTAATGTGTATAACAACACCCTGGTTTCAAATGGCTGGCGAAGAGGTTCGGCTGAGCCGGGTAGGGCTGTTTCTGTGGGCGTAAATGCTATCGGTCATATTTTTAATAATATCATTGTTAACGATTACCATGGTATCGAACTGTTTGACGATGGCGATATCACACATACCACCTACGGCAATAACCTTTTTTATGCCACGGTTGATACCTATGCCGACTTAGTTGACCCTACGTTAAAGATCAATATCAGGGATGGGTTTTACCCTGCATCAGGTTTAGGGAAACCACAAGCTACCGACCTGATTTCAAAAAAGATTGGCGATAAGGACCCGCTGTTTATAAAGTTTGATGGAACGGTTGCTGCACCTAACGGATTCCCTAATACCAATGATTTCCATCTGCAAAGTACATCGCCTGCATTCAGTGCCGGTAATACGCAATACAATCTTGACCTGGGCGCTTATACCAGTGATGGTAACGGTAACAAACATTAAGCACCAGTAAATCAGAATAACTAATTAAAACAAAACATGAAAAAAATAGCGTTATTATTTCTTTTAAATGCAGGCCTGTTTTCGGGCGCATCAAAGGTATTTGCACAAAATTATGTATTAGATAAAACCATTGCTTTACCCGGCAATGGCGGTTATGATTATGTTTTTATTGATCAGCCTAATCATACTTTATATGCATCGCACGGCACCGAGGTAAATGTGGTCGACCTGAAAACTGAAACAGTTAAAGGTACTATCATCGATATGAAAGGTGTACACGGAATTGCTGTTGATAATGAGCTTAATAAAGGTTTTATAAGCGATGGCAAAGCGGACGAGGTTATTGTATTTGATATCAAAACACTGGCTGTAATAACCCGTATCCCCTTAGATCATAAAGGTGCCGATGCCATTATT
Source organism: Mucilaginibacter sp. cycad4 (assembly GCF_034263275.1). Classification (NCBI taxonomy): domain Bacteria; kingdom Pseudomonadati; phylum Bacteroidota; class Sphingobacteriia; order Sphingobacteriales; family Sphingobacteriaceae; genus Mucilaginibacter; species Mucilaginibacter sp. cycad4. Next base: position 1,271,339 of record NZ_CP139559.1, read on the forward strand.
TTTGATCCGTATTCGAAAAATATCTTCACGTTTAACGGGCATAGCAGCAGTTCATGTGTTATTGATCCGATGTCAATGAAACAGGTAACATCAATTGATATGGGCGGGGCTCCAGAATTTGCAGTGGCCGATGGTAAAGGAACTATTTACAATAACCTGGAAGATAAAAGCAGCCTGAATGTAATTAATACAAAAACATTAAAGGTTACCAAAAATTATACTTTAAGTCCCTGCGGTGGGCCAACAGGCATAGCTATGGATAAAGAGCACCAAAAGCTGTTTACCGTTTGCCGCGAAAATAAAGGACTTAGCGTAGTTGATATCCCTACAGGTAAAGTGATCCAAACCCTGCCGATTGGCGCAGGTGTCGATGCAGTGGTATATGACCCCGCTCAAAAAATGCTTATAGCCTCAAATGGTGATGGAACTGCCAGTATATTTAAACAAAATGCTCCCGGCACTTATAGCGCTGTACAAACCTTAACCACTCAATACCGCGCTAAAACAATGGCTATTGATCTGGATACACATAAGCTTTACTTTCCGGTTGCCGATTATGAGAAGGGCACCAAAACTATGCTGCCTGGCACCTTTAAGTTACTTGTTTACCGCCAGCAATAATATTGAGATGAAAAGAAGAGACTTCGTAAAAAATACCGCACTATCCGCAATAGGGGCTTCATTTATTGCGCCTTTGAGCACTTTTGCTGCAAAAGGGGCAACACATTTAACGAGCGAAGAACTTACATTGCTGCCGGCAATTAAAGATGATTACTCCCTGCATTTTATGGCACTGGGCGATTGGGGCCGTAACGGCGAATATGACCAGATGGAAGTTGGAAAACAAATGGGCCTTTGGGGGGCTGCACATCCAAATGATTTTGTGATTTCGGTTGGCGATAACTTTTATCCTAAAGGTGTTGTAAGCGAGTTTGACCCGTTATGGCATTATTCGTTCGAGAATATTTACACCGCTCATTCATTGCAATGCGACTGGTATCCGGTTTTTGGCAATCACGATTACCACTCGGATGTTGACGCCCAGATCAGGTACAGTAAAATAAGCCGCCGCTGGAGTATGCCGGCGCGGTATTACTCAAAAGAGATAAGTCTGAATAAGGGAAAAAACAAGGAAGACGAGGCGGTTAAGAAAGAATCAAAGGATAATAAAAAGCCAACTAAGGCTAAAGCACTTTTAATATTTATTGATACCGACCCGATGTTACATGAAGCACAGGCTGAGTATGTTGAAAAGGAAATGCAATGGCTGAGCCAAACATTATCAAATGCTTCTGCAGATGTGAAATGGAAAATTGTAATCGGGCATCATCCATATTATACAGTTGGACCCCGAATTGAAAATTACGATACTTTAACTATACGTAAGGCATTGACCAAAACCTTTGAAGAGCATAAAGTTGATGTTTACCTTTCAGGCCACGAGCATTCATTGCAACACCTAAAGCCCGAAGGCTTCACGCATCAGTTTATTTCAGGTGCAGGTTCTGAGCTTACAAAAGTTACAGCAGGTGTTTCCTACAGCCGTTTCCAGGCTTCCGAACATGGGTTTATGTATTTTGCCATAGATGAGAAACGATTAAATGTAAGGGCGATAAATTACCAGGGAGAGGTACTCTATCAAACTGAACTTACTAAATAAAAAACGAATAAACACAAGGGGCTTCCTTGTGTAACGCGGCTTTTCAACTCAAGTTTACAGCCTATCAAAAGGTAAGCTGTAAACATAACTACTAATATCTGCTGATTATATTGGCGATTTTTTTAATATAAGAAAGGCTTTCGAAGCACTTTTAACCACAGTAATATTATGTGCATGTTAAGTTTTGGTTATGTATTATTCATGAACTCCTTTATTCAATTTTTCTCCAGTTTTCGGCGGGTTTCTTTGTGAAAAATTAAACCCGTTGTTCATGAAACACTTCTACTTTCTTAACAGGCTGTTGTTATTATTCTCAATATGCCTGCTATTTTCCTTTGCGGCTACGGCTCAAACTATAAAGGGAAAGGTAACCGATGCTAAAACCGGCGAGCCCCTTACCGGTGCAACTGTACATTTAACCCAGGATGGGCTTAGCAAATTTGTTGCGGTTAACCTCAATGGCTCTTATAGCTTCAAAAATTTAAAGAACGGCCCTTATAAAATACAGGTGAATTATGTTGGTTATGGTCCCTCTAAAATTAATGAAGGTAATGTTACATCCGGTGCTGAAGCAATTACGGTAAACATTGCCCTGCAGGATGCCAGTATGCAAATGACCGAAATACAGGTTAAAGGTGAAGCAAATAAGGAAAGCGACCATGCTGTACGTGGTATTGAGAAACATGCCCCGATGGTTATCAACGTGCTTTCGGCAAATACCATTAAACTATTGCCCGATGTTACAGTGGCCAATGCTTTACAACGTGTTAGTGGCGTAACCATTCAGCGTTCGGCAAGCGGAGAGGGGCGTTATGCTATTATCAGGGGGATGGACCAGCGTTACAACTCAACCCTGGTAAATGGTATTAAAATACCAAGCCCGGATGCCCAGTACCGTTTTGTGCCTATGGATATATTCCCTTCAGAAATGCTGGAAAGGCTTGAGGTGATCAAGGCCCTTACACCAAGTATGGAAGGCGATGCTATTGGCGGTGTAATGAACCTGGTAATGAAAAGCGCGCCAAGTCAGTTTACTTTCAGCGCTAACGTATCAGGCGGCTTTTCTACCCTGTTTTCATCAAGCCGCCCGTTTGTTGGTTTTAGCGCATCTCCCAACAGCAAATCGCCGGCAGCCATTAATGGCAATAGCTATGCTGCTACTTATGCTGATTTTAGTAATAAAGCACTTACAAGCGATAAAAATATATCAACCCCATTTAGCTCAACTGCTGGTATCACTATTGGCGATAGGTTTTTAAACAAGAAACTGGGCGTTATCGTATCGGCAAGCTACCAGAATATATACCGTGGCTCTAACTCAAAACAACTTACACCAAACGCGCAGCCATCTGCTATTCCATTGCCTAACTCGCCGCAGTTTTCTGACGCTTATGACCGCACTTATTCAACACAAACCGAACGTGTAGGTATCCACAATAAAATTGATTACGCTTTTGACGACAGAAACAAGATCTCGTTATATAACCTTTACATTCATCAAAGCGAATTTGAATCACGCTTTACTTCTGATACACTGGGCCTTGGTTTAAACTCAACAGGTTTAAGCAAACAGATCACCATTTCAAACAGAAGCACTTTAACCAAGCAAAATATTTATAACTCAACTTTGCATGGTGATCACCTGCTTGGTAAGGAGTGGCGTTTTAGCTGGGATGGAGTATATTCTGAAGCCACCAGGCATCAGCCCGATAGAACGGAATTTTTCTATGATGCCAATAAAACATTAAATAACTCAGGAGCTGTAACTGCCGAAGTTGATAACAACACCCAGTTAGATCATCATTGGGAAAATAACAAAGACCGCGACCTTTCAGGATATGCAAATGTGGTTTATACGCCAACAATTGCCGGCAAGGTTGTTGAATTTTCAACCGGAGGTTTATATCGCCACAAAGTAAGGGATGCTGATTACATCACTTATTCATTAACCGGCGGTAAATCAACATTGTTTAACAATAACTTTAATTCTATCCCTTTTGCATTTAAATCGGCAGCGGATGGTATCGGCAGCAACAATCCTGATCTGCAAAATAATTACCATGTAAGGGAAAACGATAACGCCGAATATTTACAGGTTAAGTTTGATCTGTTTCCGAAACTCCAGGTATTGGGCGGTGTACGGATTGAAAATACTGATTTAACTTATGCAACTCAGTCGCCTGAAACAGTTACGCAGAGAAGCGGTAATATTAAATATACCGATGTATTGCCAAGCATTCACTTGAGGTATCAACTAACCGACAATCAAAATATTCGCGCATCATACTTTGCGGCGATAAGTCGCCCGGGTTTTGGCGAACAGGTGCCATATAAAGTTAACGATGAGTATTATGATAGGGTAGGTAATCCTTACTTAAAACATATCACTGCGGATAATTACGATATACGCTACGAATTTTTTCCGGGTGGGGCCGATCAGCTATTTTTAGGCTCGTTCTACAAAAAGATTTATAATCCTATTGAGTATTTTGTTGTTCGTAACGGTGGTCCGAGTGATCAGGTTATTAAACCTCAAAATGATCCGGGTAATGCTACCAATTATGGTTTTGAAGCTTTGGCTACTAAATTTTTTGGTGTGATAGGCTTTTCAGTTAACTATACTTATACCCACTCAAGGATAACCACTGCCAAATTATTGTATTCAAATGATCCTACTTTAGGTTTACAGCAAACCAATGTGAATGAAACACGTCCGCTGCAAGGTCAGGCCGATCATGTGGGCAACGCATCAGTATTATTTAAGAGCCCCAAATTGGGTTTGGATATGCAGCTGGCCTTTGTTTATACCGGCGAGCGCCTGGCACAGGTATCACCATATTATAACCTCGATTTTTACCAGCACGCCTACAATCAGTTAGATTTTTCTTTCGAAAAAACTATCGCCAAGAGGCTTTCTTTTTATGGTAAGGTTAATAACATCACCAACGCGGCCAGCAAAATTTATTTAAAATTCCCCCATGGCAGCCTTGATGCAAAGCAGCAGGAGTTTTTAGGGAAACAGGACATTGCAGGCCAAACACTTGTACAAAGCAACTATTACAAAACACTATTCCTTGGTGGTTTCAGGTATAAATTATAATAAACGAAACGATGAAAAAATATATAATCCCAGTTATTTGTATCCTGATGGCAGCAACTTTTTCCGGTTGCCAGAAATGGAAAGGTGAGCACATGGACATTTATAGCTATACACCGCCGGCTGCAAACCCGGTAAGTGATAAAGCCCCGCTTTCATGCAGCTCAAGCGGCACAAGCGTTATCCCGGTAAAAGGTACCATGCTTAGCGGCAAAACCTACACGGTTGAAGATGGCTGCGATTTGGTGATCAATCCAACTGATACATTACTAATGCAGCCGGGTGTTAAGCTAAATATGGGTGTAGGAAGCAGCCTTATAGCCCTTGGTACACTGGTAAGTAACGGTTCAAAAGATCAGCCAAATTGGATCACCATACCGGGTATTGTTAAAAATGATGCTCCGGGTGGCTTAACGGCTGCTGCCGATCCTGCTTATGCCGGTAAGTGGAAAGGCATTATTGGCGGCCCTACCTGTAATTTGCTGGTATTGCGCTGGACACACGTAGAATATGCCGGATTAACCGAAGGTAAAGCTACATCAACTATTGCCGGCTCAGGTACCGGCAACCAGTACAGCATTTTATTTGCCAACTATAATGGCAGCTTTATTATGGAAGACTCCTGGTTATACGGCGGTGTGGATGACCCAATCCGCATTTCGGCCGGTAAAATTGCCATCTTCAGAAACACATTTGAAAAAAATGGTGTTAGTGGCGGCGATTGTTTAAATGCTAAGGGAGGTACTGTGGGTACCATGGCCTATAATATGTTTATCGGTACTGCTACCAATGGCCAAAAAGCTTCCAATAAAGGTCAGGCTACCGGAGCTCCGCAAACTAATATCGTAATGTATAACAATACATTCGTTAGCGGCGGTTATCGCCAGGTGCAAAGCGGTCGCGGCGGTTGTATTAACTTTGAAGAAGGCGCGGCAGGTATGTATTACAACAATGTGGCTGTCAACTGCAAGTTTGGCTATCGCGTTGTGGGCAGTCCGGTTGCTGATGTTGCACACCTTTCATACGGTAACAATTATCAATGGGCCGATTCATTAAGCGTAGCTAACCAGTTTTATCCAACAGGTTATATCACTCAGCCGCAGAGTACGGATATTCCTTCAATCACAACATCGGCAAAATACCTGCCTGCAAACTATACTTTGGGCTCTATTTATGACGGTAGCGATGTTGTGCAGAAAAACAACCCGATGTTCCTGAACTTTCCGCTTCCTACGGTTGGTCACCCGTTATATCAGTATAGTGCAATCGGGAACTTCAACTTCCATTTGCTGGCTAATTCACCGCTGATTGGCAAAGGGAACACAACTATAAAACCATTAATAACAGTGCCGCTTGATAAGATCTATGGTTTATCAGATGCTACGTTACCCGGTACCGATCTTGGTGCTTACCAGTTAAATGGTTCGGGAAACATGCATTAATAACAATACTTACTCGTTAAGAATAGGCTGTATCATAAATCATGATCAGCCTATTTTTTTCTTATTCAGTTGCTCAAGAAATTAGTTTTGGGTTGGATTGACTTGCTAACAAAAGGGGGTTAACAGGGTTAACACAATTCAGGGTTAACATTTGTTTATATATCTAATAATCAGTTAATTGAGTGTATTTTTCTTGGAAAATATGTTAACCCCCTTTTTGTATAGATATTATCGGCTAAATTTCAATTCATAGGTAACAAAACACCAGGGTGGGCAATTTGATTTAGGATACAGTCTCTTCTTTTTATAAACCAATTGGAATGAAGAAACTTACTTATACTATTCTTGCACATAGGTATAAACAAAATAAGCTGAAATAACCGGATGACGAATATCAGTATTGCTTAAAAATGAGGACTGAAACCAAACTTGATACCATAAGGAGATGCTCCGGGATGATCAAGATAATTAAATCGTCTTATGCCATCTATCCGCAAAAATTTAAAGATGTTTCCTATACCTACTCCTGCTTCCACGTAAGGTGTATTCCCTAAGGCGTAGGTGCCGTTTGAGTCACTTGTTCCTGTTGGGAAACGATATAAATTTGCTGAGTAAAGCGGGTTGTTTTCGTTTCGCAAGCCGCCAAACAATACTTTGGCAGATAAAAACTCTCTCCATTTCAGGTGTTTTATCAAAGGTACCTTATTAAGCAAAAAGCCGTTAAAGCTATGTGTCAGGTTGATACCTGCATAATGATCACTTACAAACTCCAGGTAGGTCATTTGATTATAACCGTCTTCGTCATAAGCGAGTGACTGATTAGCCGGGCTGATGTTGAGGAGCGGAAAGGGTACCTTCCCCGCCAAATAATTCCCCAGTACAGTAATATCGGTATGGCCAAGCTGAGAAAGATAGAAGCGTTTGAAAATGCTTGCATTAAAGCTTGTGAAATTATATGAACCATTAAACAAGCCTTTAAAGCCCTGATTGATCTGCAGATTTAAAATAGGGTATTTGCTGTAGATGGTACGGCGATAAACGGTGCCCTGGAGGATCTGTTCGTGAGGTGCATACCTGAAAGCAAGATTTAATTCGGTAGTTGTTAAATCATGCACCACTGTATTAGCTGCATCATTGTATTGAAATACCAATGCCGCGGCGGGGCGTTGGTTCCAGTTCCGGAATGCGAGGTCGAACGAAAAATGATTTTCAAAATCTTTTACATATTCAATTTTGACAACCCTGCTATAAAGCCAGTACCTTGTTTTTCCGGTTTGAAAAGATGAAAGTGCAGCCTGCTGGTTAATAGTTGAAAGATTTTGCCCCGGTACATCAACATCATACAAATAGCTTGCCTTAATATAATCGTTAGGATAGCGGTAAAATGGCGTTTTATTGAATGAAAGGAATGTAGCAAGATTGTATTTGTAAGTTCTGTCCCGGGTGCCGTAAGCGCCAAACCCCTCAAAGTATATTGATTTATTCAATTCGGGGGTGGTGCGCCCGCCAACCTGGAAACGTGACCCTTCCTGGCTATCACGGGAGTATAACGTGCCAATGGGACCTAATAATACAGGGCCCCACTTGGCATAACCTCCGGTTAAGGTGGCTGCAATCCAGGTCGCCCTTTTAAATTGCGGCATTTTTTCCAATTGGGTAATCCGGGGATAAACTTTGGCCTGGTGGGCAGATAAGGTATCCGGCCGCTGATGCAGCCAATACGAGGTGTCGGGCTTGTTGGCGTCACCCGCTATTTGCAGCTCCCTGCCTTCATAAAACGTTGCCGGAAGCGGCGTATCGGTTAAATAGTTCGACAGGAAAACAGTTCTTTCACCCATCAGCCCGAAACCTTTATTTTTTAAAATACCTAAGTCGGCTTTAACATCACTTTTACTTAAAAAGTACCTGCCATTGGGATGTTGCTCAAAATCAAGCGTCACTTTAAGGTTCCGCATAAAATTGATATTGATCTGCTTATTTACATTTAGTTCGCATGATCGTACAGCATAGTTGCCGGTCATGCTTACCAGTAACTTGCCTTCAAAAAGCAGATCGCCTTTGGTGCGCGGTGTAAAGCTTAATTCAATCAATTTTTCCTTGCCCGATTGTATCGTATCGGTAATGAAAAATTTGTAATAGTTGGGGGAATGGTCGGCGATGGGGCTGAGGAGCTGGTTATTTATAATGAAAACATTGTTATCATAAATATCAATGTTATTGCCGTAGAGCCTGTTCAGGTAGATATCCAAACCCGCAGTATCAATAAATTTGAGGATGTTGGCCTCTTTTTGTGCCTTCAGGATCCGGATGGATTTTGCTGGGTTTTTACGGTAATAATTTTGGTATTGTTTTTCGCTGAAATAGGCTGGGAGCAGTACCTGGGTTTGCCCGTTGTTTTTTACTGTATCAAGCATAAACTTGTACATTTTAAAATAGCGGCTGTTCATCAAGTTGGCGGGCATGTCTATAAACGACAAGTTGATCCGCTCATACTGGTCGTATTGCAGGTAATCAGCGCTTTCCATCCGGTTTTGCTTTTTATGATCGATAACCTGCTGAATGAGCTCAACCGCCGGATTACCCTTGTTTCGATAACGTTGTTTTTTGCCTGAAATAACAGTAACTTCTTTTAATTGGGTTTGACTGCCATGCAGCCGAATTTGAAGCACATTTGGCTGCCCTGGTTTAATTGTTCTTGTAACCAGCTGAAAACCTATATATGAAAAGGTAACGTGTGTAAAAGAACCCGGGGCACTTAATTCAAACTTTCCATCCAGATCCGAATTGGTGCCATATTTGCTCCCGGTAAACCTGATATTGATGCCCGGAAGCGGCTGGCCGTTAGCATCATCTATTACTTGCCCGCGTATGCTGGTTACGGTATGAAAGGTTGATTTTTTAAGGCTGTCCGTTTGCTGTGCCCCGACATAAAAAGGGATCAGTAAAAAAAAATAAAAAGCAGTCCTTTTGGTATATAACAACGTTAAAACTTGAAGTAATATCCGCTTCGCGAAACCGGGGATTCTGAAAAAGATCTCAAAAAAAGATAGCAAGTTATAGTAGATTAAAAAAGATTCAGCCTGTTAATCTCCCGGGCATTATTCCGGGGGTATGTTTTCCAACTTTCCTAACGTACAATTTAAAGTTGAATTGTTTCTGAAGATAGTATTATTTTAAGATTAACAGATATATAATGGTTTTGGTTAACCAGCTTTCAGAAAACGTTTCATTTTTATCAGATAACAGGCCCTTCCTATTTATCTCCGCCTCAAACAATTTTTTGTATTTCATGATGATTAAATAACCTTTTGCTGTGTTTTGTTTTAATTCCCGGCTTGATTTTATTTGAATTAAACTTGAACAGGTTTGAACCGCCATTTGCATTTGCCGCGGTTAATTTTGTTTGCAGGTAACAATACCATTAAAATAAACTTAACCGCTAAATCATGAAAATCTCTATACTTTCCTTGTTTTTGGTCTGCTGCTTTTGCTGTAGCTTAACCGCTCAAAATAACTTTTTCAATAGTAAAAACGCTTACCTGGGGCAACGCACACCCAATGATACCCCGCGTATTTTTGCCCAACCGATGTTAGTGCCCGATAGCGGTATAGCCATGGATAGGTCGGCATTTTCGGCAGATGGGAAGGAGTTTTACTATTGCAATGCCATGCATTGGTTTAGTTCAAAGGGTAATAAAATCCGTTATTTTAAATACGATGGCAGCAAATGGCAGGGGCCTTTTGTACTCAATTACGGTTACTATGCACCAACTTTTTCTATTGATGGAAAAAGCATGTATTTTCTGGGTGGTAAAAGCGATGGCCGTCACTCCATCGTTTGGATCTCGTACCGCAATAAAGCAGGCTGGACCAATCCTGCAGTTTATTTAAAAAAGGATTATGGCTTATATGATTTCATGCCTACTAACAGCGGGACTTATTATGCAGGCAGCAATGTGGGTAAGGGAAGTATGAAAGATTATACCAAATATGATTTTTGTACGCTTACCATTACTAAAACAGATACCATTGTTAAAAGCTTAGGCCCGGTTATCAATACCCCTGGCTTTGACGGCGATTTTTATGTTGCGCCTGATGAATCATATATGATCATCAGCTATAAGGAAAAAGCCGATTTTGAATGTGAGCTTGCTATTACCTTCCGTAAGCCTGATCAGAGCTGGACAGTACCGCAAAACCTTGGCCCGCTGATTAATGATGGTGATGCCCACCGCTGGGGCGAATATGTAACCCCCGACGGCAAATATCTGTTTTACACTAAAGGCACCGGCGAAAAGGACTGCCACCTTTATTGGGTAAGGTTTGATACTTTGAAGGCTAAATTAAAGAAGGAAGCTTTGGGTAAATAACAGTAAGTTTATTTTACCTCGGGGCCATAAAATTTTAAACCCAAAACGCCGGTCATGATCAGCAACATAAAAAATATTTCGATGTAAGAAAGGCGCTGGTTCAGAAATGAAACCTCAACCAATTTGATCAGGATGAGGGTTACGGCTGTCCAAACGGCGTAGGCTACGGCAGTTGGCACCAGTTTTATAGCCAGCGAAAAGAAATAAATATTGCCGACGCCGAAAATAATATAACCCACAAAGGGCAGCCAAACAGGCAAGCCATGCTGCAAACTTAAAACAGAGTTGATGCGGAGCGCTTTCAGATCGCTGAATTTCATGAATTTTAGCGTGAATGTCCATGCCGCTTCAAATGCGGCTGCTATTAAGAGATATAACCAGGCCAATATATTAGTTTTGTTGTAGTACGTTTTCTTGTTCGGTTACTAAGGTAATAGGTTGCTGTTCAGCCTCCAATTGATGTGCCTTATTTATTTTAGCAGGAATAATTGTTTTTAGCCTTGCCGGAGTAATTGTGATCAGCCAATTCATAAAGCCTGGTCTTAAATGATAATACCGGTTAAACCAGCGGTATTTGAGCAGTGTTTTTTCATCAAAGCGTTTTACGCTGAAGGCATGTTGCAAAAAGTAATCTTTGGGGTAATCATAATAAAGCCCCCAGTTTTCAGGTTTATCACCCGGCGTATGACCAGGATCATAAACGGTGCCGAAAAGGTAATCCCAAAATGAAAACTTGGTTGCAAAATTGGCGTGAAAAACTTCCTGGTAATTGGCGTGGTGCCATAAATGGAGCTGGGGTGAGTTGATAATATACTTAAGCTTGCCCATGTTTACTTTGATGTTGCCGTGTATAAACATGCCAAACATGGCATCCAGCATAGCTTTGATGGGAACAACCACCGGGTCTGCACCTAACAGTATGATAGGTGCAAACTCAATGGTTTGATTGATGACGATCTCCATGATGTGCGAGCGTGAGCCGGCCAGAAAGTCAACCTCCTTGCCAGAGTGGTGCGCTTCATGAATGCGCCAGAAAAATTTATTGGAGTGCTGAAAGCGGTGAAACAGGTAAATATAAAGATCATGTGTAAACAGAAAGAATAATACCTGTAATGCTACCGGCCAGCTGCTTATTAAATGCAGATGCGACAGATCAAAATGCGCTTTTAACGGCGTAATGACATAATCGAAAATAAGGATCTTTAAAAAGTAGCTTTGTATCAGCGTATACCATACCAAATCAATCCAAAAGCCTTCCCTGAAAAATTTCAGGCCTTTTCTGTAAGGCGAGATCCTTTCCCAGGCGATGATGAATGCTATCCAGCAAAAAAGGATAGTGGATGTTATGGTAAGTACTTTTTCCTGTGACATTATTATTTAACGCTTGGTTTCTCTTTGTATTCGTCGCTGATGTTTACCCTTAAACGTTTCATTGGCGCAAGTTCTGATTCGTAAACGCGTTTCTCACCGTCACCGGCTGCTGTTTCAACATCCCTGATATCGCGTACCAAACGTTGTAAGCCTTGCGGTTCAACAGATGCCGCATGGTCAGATCCCCACATAGCGCGGTCAAGGGTAAAATGGCGTTCAACAAAGGTTGCGCCCATAGCTACCGCACCTACCGTAGTTGCCAAACCCGTTTCGTGACCCGAATAACCGATAGGGATGCCCGGATATTTATTTTCAAGCGTTTGGATCATTTTAAGGTTAAGCTCCTGCGGGGGGCATGGATAAGCCGAAGTAGAGTGAGCGATAAACAACGGATAGTTTTCATCAAAAGCATTGATATAATCCATCGTTGTTTCGATCTCTTTCATGGTAGACATGCCGGTTGAAAGCATTAAGGGCTTACCGGTTTCCAGGATACGCTGTATCAAAGCGAAATCAGTTAATGATGCCGATGCCAGTTTGTACAGGATGGTATCAAACTGCTCCATGAAATCAACTGAAGGGGCATCCCAGGCAGATACAAACCAATCGATACCTACTTTTTTACAATATTGGTCGATTGTCGCATATTCGGCTATACCAAATTCGGTTTTGCGTTTGTAGTCGATATAGGTAATACGGCCCCATGGGGTATCGCGCATAATTTCCCATTGATCGCGCGGCACGCAGATTTCAGGTGTACGTTTTTGGAACTTAACTGCATCAGCCTTGGCAGCTACGGCTTCATCAATTAATTTTTTGCAAATCTCAAGTGAACCGTTGTGGTTGATGCCAATCTCGGCAATGATATAGCTTGGCTGGCCTTTGCCAATCACGCGGCCGTTTTGAAGAGTAATAGTGCCGTTCCTGGTGCCTGATAAATATTTATCGCTTTTGGCTTCGATTATCAGCTCGGCAAACTCGCGGAAACAACCGTCGCCGCCGTTTAATGAACTTATAAAATCTACCTGACTTTTAACATGCGGCAAAGCGTCCGCAGGTGAGGCAGTGAGCCCGGCCAGTTTCATTACTTCCAGGTCGTTATAATCATCACCAATAAAGGCTACTTCATTGGCAGATATATTTAAGCGGCCGCAGATCTCTTTAAAAGCAGCAACTTTATCTTTTACGCCCAAATGCAATTCGGTAATGTGTAGTTTTTCAGCCCTTTTTATAAGCGATGGAGAATTCTCGCCGCTGATAATACCTGTATCTACACCGGCAACTTTGCGAAGGCGCTCAACACCCATGCCATCGCGCATGCTGAATTTTTTTAAAAGCTCGCCGTCCTGGTTATAGTATACACCGGCATCTGTTAAAACCCCATCATTGTCGGTTAGCAATAATTTAATGCCTGCCGCTTTTTGTTTCAAAATCTCGTTCATAATACTTGGTTTAAATTAAATAGCTGTCCATCCTCCGTCAACAACCAGGTTAGCGCCGGTCATATAAGCCGATGCCCCGCTGGCCAGAAATATAAGTGCGCCCTGGTAGTCTGACGCTTTGGCCATGCGGCCCAGTAATGTTTTTGCCGAATAGTTGCTGACAAAATCGTCCGTTTGCCCGTTCTCAACGCCGCCTGGCGACAGGGTATTTACCCGCACACCGGTGTGCCCCCAATAGGCAGCCAAAAAGCGGGTGAAGTTGATAATAGCCCCCTTGGTTACCGGGTAAGCAGCAGATTTATAAAAGGTTTGCCGGCCTCTCGCATCGCGGTAAATGCTTTGATCGGGACCAACCATACCATAGGTTGAAGCTATGTTGATAATGCTGCCGCTACGGTGCAGGGCCATTTGTGTGCCAAATACCTGCGAGCATAAAAAGACGCCGGTAATGTTTACATTCAATGATAGCTGAAAAGCCTCAAGCGGGTAGTTTTCAAATGCCGAAAGCTCTTTGGCCATGGCCGGGTCTTCAAACTTATCATTGATGGCGGCATTGTTCACCAGGATATCAACCGCGTCATATTTATCTAATACAGCGTTAAGACCGTCAATTAATGATTGTTTGCTGGTAACATCTACACCTATGCCCAGATGGTTATCGCCCAGTTGTTTGGCAAAAGACTGGGTTTCGTCGGCGTTAATATCTGCAACAACTACATTAGCCCCGGCTGCGGCCAGCGCTTCGCAATGTTTCCGGCCAATGAGGCCTAAAGCTCCGGTTACAACAGCGGTTTTTGTTTTTAGCGAAAACATGTCCATACTACTTAGGCAATGCTTTTAGGTTTAATGTTGTAATTGCTCACCTTGCGGAAAACCGCTTCCAGCACTTCGCCTTTTAAGTAGTTTTTAATGTTACCACTTTCAATAGCCTCTTTTACCAAAGGCAATACGTCGCGGTAGGCTGCAAGGGTATAATCAATATCTTCGGTGGTATGGCTGTAGCACATATTGTGGAACCCGGCCCAAAGCACGCCACGTTTTATCATTTCCTGTTGCATGAAAGTCTTTACTTCCAATCCGTTGCCGGCATCAGGCGTAAAGGTTACCATGCTGCGGCAGTTAAAGCCAACGCAGCGTGTGTACTTGTCAACACCCAGTTCAATGGCAAGGCTGTTATAACCATCTTTTAAGAGTGCGCCGTGCTCGTCAAGGTATTGTGGCACGTTTTTATCACGAAGCTCATTGATGGTAGCTATGCAGGCCGCTAATGACAAAGCCTCGCCGCCAAAGGTGGTGTAACTGAATACTTCGGAGTTGAAAAGCTCCATTACATCGGCCCTGCCTGTTAGCAATGCTATAGGCATGCCATTGGCGCATGCTTTTGAAAATACGGCTAAATCAGCTTTAACATTGAAATATTGCTGTGCACCGCCAACGGCTACGCGGAAGCCTGTCCACATTTCGTCAAAAATGAGCAGGGTGCCGTTGGCTTTGCATACTTCGGCCAATTCCTGCAGGTAACCTGGTTTTGGCGCTTCAAAAATGAATGGCTCTAATATTAAAGCGGCAACGGTTTCATCCAGGGCTGCTTTTACCGATTCAATGTCATTGTACTCAAAAGTATAGGTAAGGTCCTGGATAGCTTCCGGTACGCCTGAATTGCGGCTGGTGATACCAATGTACCAGTCATGCCAACCATGGTAGCCGCAGCAAAATACTTTATCGCGGCCGGTAAAAGCCCTTGCTACGCGGATAGCCGCCGAACAAACATCAGCGCCTGTTTTAGAGATCTTTACTGCTTCGGCATTAGGCACAACCTGTTGTACCAGTTCAGATAACTCAACCTCCAGCGGGTGCATCAATGAAAAAGTGATGCCATCATTAAGCTGCTCACGGATAGCCTCATCTACGGCCGGGTAAGCATAACCCAATGAAATTGGCCCGATGGCCGAGTTAAGGTCGATATATTCATTGCCGTCAGCATCCCATACATGTGATCCTTTACCTTTTACAAGGTATTTGGGCGCTGCACCTATGGTAAATTGCCCCGGACCTTTAGCAAGCGTTTGGGTAACCGGCTTTTGAACTTTTAAAGCGCGTTCATATAATTTATCAGATTCGCTGATATTTGGGAAATCGTTGTTAAGATCTATTTTATTAGCCATGATCAATATTTTTATTCTGAAAATTCAGGTGTTAAAATTTGTGGTTGATGGTGAGCCGTTTGATAGCCCAGTATTTTTTCGGCAATTTGCTTGCCTGTAAAACCTTCGTGCTCCAATACCGAAGGAAGCAATGTTGGCCTGAACCATTTTTCATTCAACGCCATGGGAAGCACGTTAGCCGTAGTGCGGTGTTTTAATAAAACCTCGGCTACGATGGTATAAAGGCCGCCGGTTAAAAAATGATCTTCAAGCGTAACCACCAGTTTGCTTTGTGCCGATGCTTTCAGTATAGCCTGCTCATCAACAGGTTTA
Organism: Mucilaginibacter sp. cycad4; assembly: GCF_034263275.1. NCBI lineage: Bacteria > Pseudomonadati > Bacteroidota > Sphingobacteriia > Sphingobacteriales > Sphingobacteriaceae > Mucilaginibacter > Mucilaginibacter sp. cycad4. Next base: position 1,287,198 of record NZ_CP139559.1, read on the forward strand.
AGGCTGCGCATATTGATCAAACCAACTGAAAGGCCTTCACTTTTCAGCATCTCAATTGCGATGAGCGCCTGCTCAAAAAGTAAGCCATAAGTTAAAATGGTTACATCGCTGCCTGCGGCTATTACTTCGGCTTTGCCCATGCTAAAAGGCTCATGGCTGTAGGTTGTTTTTCGTGTATTGATGCGGGTATAAGCCGGGCTTTTGCTCTCCCAGATCTGCGGCAGCATTTTTACCAGATCGTCCTCATCGGCAGGGGCAAACACGGTTACGTTAGGGATGCCGCGCATAATGGAGATATCTTCAATGGCCTGGTGGGTTGGACCGTTGCCATCCGATAAAAACCCTGGTATAAACGAGCTAAGCTTAACCGGTAAATTGGCTATGCCAACATCGGTGCGCACAAATTCAAAGGCGCGCATGGTTAAAAAGGCTGCAAGCGCGTGTACAACAGGGGTACGGCCACGCAGTGCCAAACCGGCAGCTGCACCAATCATGGTTTGTTCAGTAATACCGGTGTCAATAAAACGTTTGCCTAATATGCCGGGCAGGTTACGTACCAGCGCACGGTTTTCGGCGGTCATTACAATCACCTGCTCGTTGGCAAGGGCTGTTTGGGTTAAAAGTTCTTCGTAACTCATCTTATCGCACAACTAAAGTTTCTGATGTTAATGTTGTATTGTGCTGACCATGCAGCTCTAATAAAAGCTGTTCAATCTCGTCTGCGTTGAAATTGCAAAACCACCTGTCGGCCCTTTCCTGGATACTTGGCAGGCCTTTGCCGCGCACGGTATCAGCAATAATTACATTGAGTTTTCCGGCCTGGAAAGGAAAAGCACCGAAAGCCTCATCAAGTTCGGCAAAGCTGTGGCCGTTTATTCTTTTAACAGCTGCGCCAAAGGCTTCAAACTTATCTGCGAGGGGCTCCAGCGGGATCAGATCTTCCGTGCGCATATTGGCCTGGAAATGGTTACGGTCAACCACGAAAAGCAGGTTATCCAATTGATAAGCATTAGCCACCAGCATGGCTTCCCAGCAGGTACCTTCGTTTAATTCACCGTCGCCTAAAATGCAAACCACTTTGTTGGTGCTTCCGCTAATCTTCAGGTCCATGGCAACACCGATAGCAACCGAAGGCAAATGGCCTAACGAGCCCGAGTGAAATTCGATACCCGGAATTTTGGTGTTTGGATGCCAGTAAATATGGTCATTAAGTAAAAGGTGATTTTTAAGGCGTTCTTTTTCCAGTAAACCCAGCTCGGCAAACGTGCCGTACAGGGCAGGCACGTCATGGCCTTTCGACAGAAAAAGATAATCACGGCCGGGGTCAGTAAGATTATCTTTATTGATGTTTAAAAAACTGCTATATAAATAAACGATCAGGTCGACAGCCGATAATGATGCCCCTGTAAAACATCCGCCGTCGGTAGACATGCGGATGATATGCTCTCTCACCTTCAGAGAAATGTCTGTTAAATCCTGGTAATTGTTGTTCTCCACTGTTATCATTCGCTTGTTATAATTCCTGTAAGTTTTTTGTGGGCGCCTGTTTGGTTTGATTAGGTAAAACTGTTTTTAGTTCATCTATATGATGCCTGTACCAGTTTACACCGGCGTATTGCGCATTAATATTGTAGATCTCGGGTTTTTGATGGAGCAGGTTGAGGATATCCTCACAAGAGAAGTGACTATCGGCTTGATATAATTCCCTGAATACGCGCTCTATAAAGTAATAATCTTCCGCATAATCAATCGTAAACCGGTGCGACATGGAATAATCCAAGCCGGCAGGCCAGCTCACGTTGCCGATCCTGAACAATTGCGGGTTTTCCCATATATAAGGGGTGGTATGCTCCAGCTCCAGTTCACGCCCTGCGTTTTCCCACGCCCTGGTGAGGCAGTTCATGGTCATTATTTCCACGTCGTTGCCATCGGGATAGGTAGCCGGGTGCAGGTTAGTTACAAAATCGAAAGCACCCTGATTGGCAAAAAAATAATCTAATACATGATCAACAATACGCGGGTCAATCAAGGGGCAATCAGACGGGATTTTTAATATGATATCGGCGTTATGAACTTTTGCGGCCTGGTAATGCCTGTCGAGCAAGTTGTTCAGGCTGCCGCGGTAATAGGGGATACCTATATTGACAGCTTCGTTTATAATAATATCATCATCCGGTGTTTCAGATGTGGCAATGATCACTTCGGCTTTATGACGGATCATTTTAAGCCGCTCAATCATTCGGGCAAGCAGGCTTTTGCCCAGTATGGGCAGCATTACCTTGCCCGGTAACCGGCTCGACGCCATGCGGGCCTGTACTACTATTAAGATCTTTTCTTTCACGGTAAATTATTACCAGTTAGCTATTAGTTCTTCGGTTAATTGAGCCTCCGGTTTACCAGCCTGGTACTTATTCATAGCTGCCTGCGGATCAAAGCTTTCTTTATTACCATGATGGTTTAAATAGCCGCGGCAAATGGCTGCAATGTTTTTTGCCGATACGCCATTGTTCTGTACGGGGGCAAGGCGTTTTAATTCATCGACATCAAACAGGGAGTGCACTTTTTTACCTAAAGCAATGCCCGTATAAACCACAGTTGAATATTGGGTGATGAGCTCGCAGCAATTGGCTATCATATGGTTGGTATTGCCCTGCCGGTATACCAATGTGCCCGCCGGGGTATTGGAGCGGATCTCCCTTTCGGCCCTGTCAAAATTTTCATTTGGGTGAAGTTTGAACAGCAATGGCCTGCCGTTGGCAATTTTTACGGCTTTTTTAATGAAAGCTATCCGGTTTTCAATGCGGAAGGTTTCGCGCATATCGGTTGTGGCTACCATCACATAATTATGATGCGGGAAATCATTATTTACATGCTGTACAAGGTTGTCATAGTTTGGCATGCCGGTAACTACAATTTTCCGTTCTTCGGTGCCTTTGCCCATGAAGTATTGTTTATATCCTTCTGATGCCGCGCAGTAAACGTCGCATATGTTCGATGATCCGTTTAAAGAGGTGTTACCGCATAGCGTAGGGGGAAGCTTAAGCCCTTTTACAACACTGCTCCAGGGAGTGTAACGGTCAATCATACCTTCCTGCACCCAAATGGTTTTGGTGTTAAGCATGCGCTGGGGCACAATCAGGTCGGTGCAAAATACAACAAGGTCGTATTTGTTTTTCTTTGCCCCAAAATCTATCTGTAAGGCATTTTTTTGAAGATAGTCTTCCGAAATGAGCCTGAATTTGGTAGAAAGCACTGTGCCACTAAGCAGCGTACTTTTATTAATAATAGTGTTTAGTGTTGGGTTATCAGTAAACAACTGGCTAAACCAGCAATCAAATTCAGGCAGCTCATTAGCTATCTGGTGCATTTGCGTGGTTTGGTTAATTGAACCGGTAATGAATAGTATTTTCTTCATCCTTTTATTTCAATCAGCAATTGCGGTTAGATTCAATGATTAATAATTTTATCATTTTAATTTTAAATTACGAGGCTTAGCAAAGGGCAAAGCCTGATAATTTGATAAATGTAGGGGGGCTATTTTTAGATAATGCGAAGTCTGCGTTATCAAATCATTAAGCCGGATGTTGGAGTGTATTATTTATTAACAAATAATGTATGTTGTTAATAAAGTGCAGGTGTTGATTGGGTTAACCTGTTTAATATAAGTTCGTTGGAGGGCTTTAATTCTGCTTGTATATAATAGTGTTTTTAAACCATAACCTTAAATATAATAAGGATGGCAGTGACAAACAGAACGATCATCCCGCCGAGAAAGAAATAATCGGCCGATGTTTCAAGATGACCACCAGGCTTGATATTGCCCCGGATAGAAAGAAACGAAAGGATGCAGCTCAGCATAAAGAAAACCAGTGCTATAGTTACTGTTTCATCGATATAAGTCCGTTCGGAAAGTTTCAGGAATTTTAATGAGGTAAGCACCACAAAACATAAGCCCAGTAAATTTGATGCTGCGTTAAGGATATTCGGCGATTTATCGTTGCTTGACATAATATCAATAGGTACCAGGTATAAAACTAATAAAATCTGTCACAACGGAAGTTAATAAGGAGAAAATGTTTAATGGTCAATATCAACCAAGTAATAACATAAGTATTGCCCCGATGTGTAAAATAATTACGGATTGATTATTTTTATCGAAATATTAAGATCCCGATAGCAAACGATTAAGATCTGCAGCATAACAGTCATGTTATTTACGGTTATTTAGATTAATAACGATATATCGTCACTTTTTTTGTGTTGATTTTTTGTTAAATTTCTGTAATGCAGATAGTTGTATGTTTGGTACGCATGTTGCCTGCTATTTATATTATTTAAGCCCCTACATCTAAACACATTACCTCATGACAAAAAAAATACTCGCTTTTTTATTCCTCGCAGGCTCGGCGGTGTATGCAAATGCCCAGGCCATTGCACCATCGGCCTGGCAAAAGTTTCCGGATAGCACCGTTGTAAGTGTCCACGCCTCATATGATGATGTAACCGGAATTCACCGTTGGTTGTTTGGTGAAAACTATCGGAAAGACTGGGCGATGAAAGTTAAGCTGCCGGTAATCCGGTTATCGCAAATAAACGGTGGACTGACCCCTATAAAGCAAGGCGGCGGTATGGAATCAAAGTCGTTACGGCTGGAAGATAAAACCGGCCGCGAATGGGTATTGCGCAGCGTTGAAAAGGTACCTGATAAGTTGCTCCCGCCAAATTTGCAGGGCACTTTCGCAGTTGATTGGGTTGGCGATGAATTTAGCGGTCAGCATCCATACTCTGCCCTGATAGTGCCTCCGCTGGCTGAAGCTGCACACGTACCGCATGCCAACCCAATTATAGGTGTTGTGGCCGAAGACCCGGCTCTTGGGCAATACAGCAAATTATTTATAGGTACGGTGTGTTTGATAGAGGAACGGGAGCCCATAGGCTCGTCAGATAATACCCTTAAAATGCAGGGACAACTGCTTAAAAGCTATGACAACAGGTTGGATGGGGAAGGGTTTTTACGCGCCCGTATGCTTGATCTTTTAATGGGCGATTGGGACAGGCACGAAGACCAATGGCGTTGGGCTGATACTAAAAATGGGAAGGGAAAAACCTATATGGCCGTACCGCGTGACCGTGACCAGGTATTTCACGTTACGCAAGGCGTGTTTCCAAGTATTGCAGCCTTGCCCTGGATAGATCCCTTACTGGAAGATTTTACAGCGGACATTCCGCGGGTGAAATACTCTCTTTTTAAAACGCGCTTTATGAAGGAGTATCCTGATGCGCAAATAAGCTATGAACGATGGATGCAAATTGCCGATGAGTTTGTTAAAGCCGAAACTGATGCAGTGCTTGAAGAGAGTTTAAAACGCCTGCCCGCAGAAAGCTATAAATTGAGGCATGATGACCTGATAGCAAAGCTTAAAAAACGCCGGGACAACATTCCGGCAGCAATGAGCGAGTATTATAAGTTCAGCAATAGGATAGTGGATGTCCGCACCACTGATAAAAATGAGCTGATCACTATTTCAGATGCCCCGGATAAGGCTACAAGGATAACCATAGATAAGCTAAATAAGGAGGGAGAAACCAAAAACCGCTTTATGGATATGGTTTACAAGCCTGAAATTACAAAGGAGATCAGGCTGTATGTTTCGGCCGGCGATGATCAGGTTGTAATCAATAATGGTAGTTCGCCAATAAAATTAAGAATTGTAGACAGTGTTGGTAATAAAACTGTTGATGTTAAACAGGCCAATCGTAAGGTGCAGTTTTACGGGCGCAAAGACAGTATAACTTTTACCGGCAATACAGGCAGGCTGAGCAAGCACTTATCTAACGATACATTAAATACGCAATTCCTGCCTACTAATTTATATAATGTATGGATGCCCCTGGCTACTGCCGGTTTAAATAAAGATGATGGATTTTTATTAGGACTGGGTTTTAAATATACGGGACATGATGGCTTCCGTAAACTGCCATATTCAACCTTGCAGCAGGTAATGATAACCCATTCATTTGCCACCGATGCATTCAGGATCAAATATAATGGCGAATGGACAGATGCTTTTGGTAAAGCTGATTTTACTATGCAGGCCAATATTCAATCGCCCGATAATACGGTAAACTTTTTTGGTTTGGGTAATGAAAGTGTACTGAACAAATTTGAAGGTTACCGGAGATTTTACCGTACCCGATATGATATTTACCAGTTTGACCCGGCTTTACGCTGGCATACCGGCAAAAACAGCGATATCAGTGTTGGCCCTTCGTTCCAGTTTTATCACCTTGATCTTGCTGACAATGCCGGGCGTTTTATTAATCAAACATCACTCATTAACTCCTATGATAGTTTATCGGTAGGAAAAGATAAAGCTCATCTTGGCGCCTTGATAAATTATACAACAAACCGGCGCGACAATAATATACTGCCTAAAAGCGGGTTTTATTTTACTGTTACAGCACAGGGATATACAGGCCTTAACAGTTATTCAAAATCATTTGTACAAATAAAGCCTGAGTTTACTTACTACCAAAAACTAACTCCGGAGGGTGCCATCGTATTATCTGACCGCGTTGGCGGTGGTGTAAGCTTTGGTAAGCCTGCTTTTTACCAGTCAATGTTTTTGGGCGGACAGGGCAACCTGTTGGGGTACTTGCAAAACCGTTTTGCAGGCAAGCATATGGTGTTCAATAATTTGCAGGCAAGGGTTAAACTTGCCGATATAGCCAGTTATATTTTGCCGGGCCAGTTAGGTTTGGTAGGCTTTTATGATGCAGGCCGTGTTTGGATAGATGATGAGCATTCAGATAAGTGGCATACCGGCACCGGCGGCGGGTTATATTTTGCGCCGGCAAGTTTAACGGTATTGCAGTTGCTGGCCGGTCATTCAAGCGAAGGCTGGTACCCTTATATATCGCTTAACTTCAGGTTGTAATTAACCCTCGCGAAAATTGGTATAAAGTATGAAGAAAAGAGCCGGGGCCGGATCAGAAGGGCTTTGGCTCTTTTTTGTTATTATTTGATTTTGAGTAGATTAGATGAGTGGTATGCCAAATAGTATGAATGTTAAAAGAATTAAGGAATATTTAACATTAAGTCATAAAATTGGCCTGAAAAATATATTTCTTTATAATTCCTTATTCCTAAGTTGTTGATCTGAGAACCTTTTCTTAATGCCTCTGTAATAGTTTTGTTGCAAACTAACTGTATTGCAATGAAACAAAATTTACTTAAACTTTCACGATTGTTTATTCTTTTTGTGGTATGCATGCTTACTTATGGCAGCACATACGCGCAAAGTTTAACTATCAGAGGTATCGTATTAGACGAAACCAATCATCCTTTACCAGGCGTAAGTGTGCAGGTTAAAGGCACTACCATTGGCGCGGTAACTGGTACCGAAGGCCGCTTTACACTCGCTGCCGCTAAAGGCCAGGTGTTAACTTTTAAATTTATAGGTTATGTTCCCCAGGAAGTAACCATTAGCACTGAAACTAACATCTCCGTTCAGTTAAAATCCGATTCCAAAGCATTATCGGAAGTTGTTGTAACGGCTTATGGTGTAAAAAAAGAAGTTAGAAGACTTGGTTACACCGTTCAGGAAGTTAAAGGCCCGGAATTGGTTAAAGCACGTGAACCCAACCCTATTAACTCATTAGCAGGTAAAGTTGCAGGTTTAACAGTAGGTACAAACGCCGAATTATTAGGCCGCCCTGAAATTGTTTTACGTGGCAGCAAGGATTTACTTTTTGTGGTTGACGGCAGCCCGATCAACTCGGATACCTGGAATATCAGCCCTGATGATATCGATACTTATACCGTATTAAAAGGCCCCAATGCTGCGGCATTGTATGGTTCAAGAGGTATAAATGGTGCAATTATCATCACCACTAAAAAAGGTACCAATGATAAAAAAGGCTGGGAAGTTAACATCAACAGCAGCACACTGTTTGAAGGCGGCTTAATTGCTGCGCCGGAAGCACAAACAGAATACGGTCGTGGTAACGCTTATCATTATGAGTACCAGGCAAAAGATAACAGCAACGTTTACGTACCTGCTGCCGATGCTTTATACGATAACGGTAACCGTTTAGGCGAATACGGTCCTCGTTTTGATGGCCAGCTGTTACGTCAGTACGATAGTCCTTACAACCCGGTTACTGGCGTACGCACACCTACACCATGGACAGCCCGCGGTAAAAATAACTTTGATAACTTCAGGCAAACTGGTCTTATTTCTACAAATAACTTAGCAGTTGCTGCCAGTGGCTCAAATTATAATACAAGGTTTTCCTATACCCACATGTATCAAAAGGGTATGTTTCCCAACACAAAGTTGAACTCTGATAACTTCAGCCTTAATGCCAGCTATAATATTACACCAAGGCTAACTATTGACGGAAGCATCAACTTCAATAAACAATATACTCCAAACATTCCTGATGTTAGCTATGGCCCTAACAGCTACATTTATATGTTTAAGGTTTACGGCTCGGCAGATTATGATGTACGTGACCTTGAAGATATTTATAAAGGCCCGATGGGTGTTCAGGACCTTGTACAATACGCACAGGAATATGGCCGTTTGAATAACCCATGGTTCATGGCCAAAAAATGGCTGCGTGGTCATGACAAAACTGACATTTACGCTTATTTACGTTTAAATTATAAAATTACGTCAGACTTGAATTTGAGCTTACGCTCACAGGTATCAACCTGGAACCAGCAAAGAACAGAACAGGTACCTTCATCAGCTAACTTAAATGCTTATACCTCATGGTATAAATTTGGCTGGTATGGTGACTATCGTGAAGACGACCGTAAGTTGTTTGAAAACAATACCGACTTACAATTAAACTATAACAAAACCTTTGGTAAATGGTCAGTAAGCGGTTTAGTAGGTGCTAACTCACGTTCATTTACTTATAATTCATTCTACGGCACTACACGTGCTTTGGCTTTACCTAACGTGTATGTGTTGTCAAACTCAGTACAGGCACCGCTTTCATATACCTGGGACTCAAAAATGCAGGTTTATAGCGGTTACTACTCATTTGATATCGGTTTTGACAAATATTTTAATATTAATACAACGGGTCGCCTCGATAAATTGTCGACATTTCCAAGTAACAAGCCTCCTTTCTTTTATCCTTCAGCTTCAATCTCTTCAGCTATATCCGATTATGTGAAATTGCCAGAAGTGATCAGCTTCCTGAAAGTAAGGGCTTCGGTTGCCGATATTAAAAGCGGTTTAACACAATCAACAGTTGGTACTGCTTATAAACAAGTTACCGGTATCACTACCAGTACGTTATTAAATTACGGTACTGAGTTATACAGCTCATATGATGGCCCAAGCTACACCAACCAGGATGCGGCATCATATTCAACTTTATATAATAACCAGGCTTCGGTTACTTATTCAAATACCAAGGCTAACTCAAGTCTTAACCCATTCAACCGGGTATCTTATGAGGGTGGTGTGGACATCAAATTCCTTAACAATCGTTTAGGTTTGGATGTAACTTACTTTGATACTCAAAACGGTCCGCAGATCTATCAATTCCCGATTGCGCCTTCAACTACTTTCTCTACTTATAACCAAAATGCGGTTACCACGAAAAGAGCTGGCTGGGAATTATCATTAACCGGTTCGCCTATCCGCAACAAAGACGGATTTTCATGGGATGTAAATATTAACTACTCTACCTTTAAAGAAACATTATCAAAAATTGGTTATGGATCAAGCAACACCATAGCTTTGGGAAGCGGCAACCACAACTATGCAGTTGGCGATAGAGTTGATGAAGTATATGGTACTAAATATTTAAGAGATGGTAACGGCAATATTGTATATGATGCAAGCGGCGTGTTGCTGAAAGCATCGGGCTCAAACAGCCAATTATACGGATCATTAGGCCATTTAAACCCTGACTTTACATTTGGTATCAATAACAGGTTTTCATATAAAAATTTCACATTCAGTTTCCAGGTTGACGGCCGTATTGGTGGTGTTATTTACGATTATAACTTCTATGCAACCAGGCAGGGTGGTACCGACCTTTCAACCGTTCAGGGTGTGATTGGTGCAGCACGTTTGGCCGAGTGGAATTCAACCAAAGTTGGTACACAAGCGCCTACCCCTTCGTTGTTAGGTAACGAAAGCGGTGCCGGTGTTAAAATTGTTAGCGGTACACCTAAATTTCAAAATGGTGTTATCTCAAACTTAAGCGAGCTTACCTTCGCTCCAAACACAACACCTATTACGGTTCAAAGCTATTTGAATGGTAACGTTAAATCTATTGATGAGCAATACATGATCAGCAGGTCATTTGCCAAATTACGTGAGGTGACTATTGGTTATAATTTCCCTTCAAAGTTTTTAAAGGGTAGCTTGATTAAAGCAGCTTCGATATCATTAGTCGGCAGAAACCTGTTGTATTTCGCAGCACGTAAAGATTTCGATATCGATCAGTATGCTTCGGGTTATAACTCAACCGATAACACAACGGGAGGTGCTGCGGCAAACGGTGCGCTGCAAAGCACAACAGCCCGCAGATACGGGTTTAACCTTAACGTAACATTCTAAAAATATTTTATAAAACATATTTATAAAGATGAAAGCTTTAAAATTAATCACAGCGACGTTTGTTTTGGCGATGTCAATAACAGGTTGTCAAAAGGGGAACCTTAACTCAAACCCGAATGCTATTAATGCAAACTCGGTGATCCCGGTTTCATTAATAGTGAACCACCTTACGGCTATATTGATCAGGTCGGAAGAGATGCCATTTGGCGATGTAAACAAATCAAACCAGTTCCAGGTTTCTAACTATGCAAAATATTGGGGTACTAATGAAGATACCTGGTCATACAGCGCACATAGCTACGAAATATTGAAATATGCAATCCAACTGGAAGTACAGGCAAAAGCACAGTTAGGTAACACCACCAATAAGTATTATGCGATGTCAAAATTCTTCCGGGCATATTCAGCCATCTGGCTGGCGCAAAGGGTAGGTGATATCCCAATGACCCAGGCAGGTGATATCAATTTTCTTACCCCGGCTTTTGATACTCAGCACGATGTTTACAAAAACTCTTTGAAGCTGCTGGATGACGCCAATACTATCTTAGCTACTGCAGGTTCTCCGACTACAGTTTTTGATAGCGGAGATATTTTTGGATTAACCAACCTCCAGTGGCAAAAAGTGATCAATAGCTACAGGTTAAGGATATTGATAAGCTTAAGTAAAAGGGCCGATGATAATGCAGATTTGAACGTCAAGCAACAATTTGCTGCTATTGTTGGTAGTGCTGCTACGTATCCGATAATGACAGGTAACAGCGACAATCTTGTTTATAAATTCAATGCAACCAATTTATACCCGATTTTTGCAACCGGCAGCAACTCATACAATAACTTCATGAACGTGGGTAAACCGGTATTGGATATCACCACTTCTACCAAAGACCCGCGTACCTATTTAATGGCTACACCTGTTACTACTACCAATGTTGCTGATTTTTCGAACTATTTAGGTGCTGATCCGGGTACTTCACTGGCAACTTTGCAAAATGAGGCAGCAACAGGTAAATATTCATTCTTTAATGCTCAACGTTATTTAGGTAATGCATCAGGTGCTACGGCTGAACCTTTCATTTTTATCGGTTACCCTGAAATGGCCTTCAACATAGCCGAAGGTATTAACCGTGGCTGGGCATCAACGCTTTCAGCAGCTGATGCCAAAGCCTGGTATGATAAAGGTATTGCCGCTTCTTTCAGCAACTTTGGTTTAAGTGTTACCTCAAACTCAACCGTTACCATATCTGATGTAGGAGGCAAAAGCCTTGGCACCGTAACTACAGATAATGCAACATTTTTAGCTAATGTAAGCTATAACTTAGGTTCATCTACAGCTGCTCTTGCCCAAATTTTACAACAGAAATATGTTGCATTTTTCATGAACTCGGGCTGGGAAGCATACTTTAACCACCGCCGTACCAACTTACCTGCATTAAGTGAAGGGGGTACTGGCTTAGGCACAGCCGGTGGTAAATTGCCGCGCCGTTGGCTGTATCCTTTAGATGAGATCAACTCAAACAATGCTAATTATCAAAAAGCGATAGCCAGTCAGTTTGGTGGCACTGAAGATGTATTTAAAGATACCTGGTTAACCAAATAATCTAATCTTACCATAATACTTAAACTAAAATTTAACAGGGGCGCTTCAAGGTGCTCCTGTTTTATAATTTAAAACGAATATGAAAAAAGTACAGTTATTATTTGTTGCTGTTTGCCTTGCCGGCAGCGTTAATGCCCAGATTGCCGATAGCGCCAAACGCAAAGTGGAATTACAGGGCGCTGTAAACTTCAGGGACCTGGGTGGGTATGCCACTAAAGACGGCCATCATGTAAAATGGGGCAAGGTTTACCGCAGCGCTGATATGAGTAAGCTTACAGACCAGGACATGGCTGTACTGGCTGAACGCAAGATTACATATGATGTGGATTTACGTGGCACAGAGGAATCAAAAAAGGCGCCTGATCGCTTAAATCCAAATACCGATTATATTTTATGCCCTGCCGGAAGTGATAATGTAGGCAACATGATGCAAAGCTTTAAAGGCAAAACGCGCGGTGATTCAGTTATGGAAGCGTATTACAGTAATACCACTTATCTTGCCGACCGTTATAAGCCATTTTTCGGTAAACTGCTCACTATGCCCGAAGATAAAAGCCTCGTATTTCATTGCACTGCAGGTAAAGACCGCACAGGTATCGGTGCTGCTTTATTGCTGTACAGTTTAGGTGTGCCTTATGAAACTATCATGAAGGATTACGAGGCATCAAACTATTATCGTGCTGCCGAAAATGAAAAAATGGCCAAACAAATGGTTCAGTACATGCAGATTAACGAAGGCGTTGCCAAAGATGTGGTTGCTGTTAAAAAGGAATACCTCGACGCCACTTTTGCCGCCATCAAAAAACAATATGGATCTGTTGATAACTACCTTAAAACCCAGGTAGGTTTAACTGATAAAGATATCAGGGAGCTTAAAGCCAGGTTTTTAGATTGAGCTAAAAAGGAAATTCTTTTTTTTACGAAGCCGGGGCGAGCAAGATTTGCTGATCCCGGCTTTTTTAATTCACCATCAATTGAAGATTAACAGGTAAAAAACGGACTTATAAATTCACTTGGGCAGCATAATATCGTAATGGAACCCAATGATAATCGATGTTAATCATTGATTAATTTTATTTATTTTAATTTCTTTATAATTAATTATCGTGTTATTTTTTGATGTGATATTTTATTTTGAAATAAAATTTCTAAAAAATTAATATTTGAATCTGTTTAAACCGAACAATTTGAACAATTACGCCGTATAAAACCTAACCTGATTTTTGTTACGGCGGTAGCAAAACTATTTTATTACCCTGGATATAAATGGTTTTGCAAATAGAAGCTTTAACAACCTCATCATTTTGTGGATTTGATTTGTAAGGCTTTGTGGAAGGTTCATGAATAACCGTTTATTTGTATTATTATTTCTGTTATTATCATTCAAAGCAAAAGCGCAAAACTGCACTTTGAGTGTTAATATCGCAGCGTCATCAACAACTATCTGCTCGGGCAGTTCGGTGGTATTAACAGCCACCGCTACCGTTGGTACTGCTCCTTATATTTATTTATGGAGTACCGGCGAAACAAGCCCTGCTATCAGCGTAAATAAATCAGGTACTTATAAGGTAACTGTTACTGATAAAACTGCCGGATGTAAGGGTGTTACAAAAAGTATAACTATTGCTGATGCTATTACACCGGCCGCTCCAACAGCTAAAAGCGTAGTAGTTTGTCAAAATAGCTCGGCAACGCTTACCGCCACAGGACCGGGCGGTGCTTATCAATGGTTTGATGCTGGTGGCAATTTTTTGGCAAGCTCAAATACTTTTACTACTCCGCCGGTAACATCGTCAACTACTTATTATGTACAAACCACAGTTGCCGGCTGTACAAGTCCCCGAACGGCAGTTGCGGTATATATAACCGGCAAGCCTGATGTTACAGGCGCAGCTGTGTGTGCGGGCGGGGTTGCCACGTTATTTGCAAGCGGCGGGCAAAGTTATAGCTGGTATGCATCGTCGGCCGGAGGGACTGTTTTGGGGACCGGGCCATCGTTTGTTACTCCGCCATTATCTAAAACTACCACTTATTATGTTGTTGCGGTAATTAATAGCTGTATCAGCATGCCCACAGCTGTTGTTGCTAAAGTTAATGCCCCGCCAGCTACCCCGGTAGCTTCAAATGTTAGTACCTGCTCGGGCTCAGTGGTAACTTTACATGCTGATGCGTCTGCTGGTTTTTTTCAATGGTTTGATGTGCCGGCAGGAGGTACCCCGCTTATTTCAAGTCCCGATTATACAACACCGGTATTAATTAGCAACAAAACTTATTATGTGCAAACAGTACTTAATGATTGCGTTAGCCCGCGTGTACCGGTTACTGTGTCTGTTAACCCGATGCCTGCGGCGCCGGCAGCTCAAACCACTGCCATTTGTTATAATTCAGCAGCTGCATTGACGGCTGCTGAAAATCATGCTGGTACATATGCCTGGTATGATGCCCCAACAGGCGGAAGATTATTAATGTCGGGCTTAAAATTTACTACGCCCGCGTTAACTAAAACAACTATATATTATATTGAAAATATTACACCGGCCGGCTGTAAAAGTGACCGTGCACCGGTAAAGGTAATTGTTAAGCCGTTTATAGCAGCCCCTGTAGCGGGGGGAGCTATGATCTGTTCAGGTTCAGTTGCTTCATTAACAGCAATATCTGCAATCAAAGGCACTTATCAGTGGTTTGATGCACCAACAGGTGGCAACCTTTTATCATCCCAGGCAAGCTATATAACTCCGGCATTAACGGCAAATACAACTTATTATGTGCAAACTACTCTTGACGGATGTACCAGTGCCAGGACAGCCGTACAGGTTACGGTTATCCCCCCGGTAACGGCTCCCCGGGTGCCTGCTACCTTTGTTTGTTACAACGGATCGGCTGTGCTTACTGCGACGGGAACCGGTACGGGTTTTACCTGGTATGATAGTGTCGCAGGAGGTACAATTTTATCGTCGGGCCCAACATATGTTACCCCCGGTTTAACTGCAGCAGCAACTTATTATGTTGAGAGTACATCAAATGGGTGTGTTAGTGCGCGTACTGCAGTTACTGTTAAGGTAAATCCGCAGCCATCGCCTCCAACTGCCCAAAATGTATCGGTATGCTCCGGTTCATCAGCTAAGATTACAGCTAAGGGCAATGGGGAAATCCTTTGGTTTGCTACTTCTGATTCCGGAAGCCCTTTGTATACCGGGAACACATTTAACACACCGGTTATGTCCGAAAAAACAACTTATTATATACAAAGCAGGGTTGGTGATTGCGTAAGCAATCGCGTGCCGGTAACGGTTTCAATCAATACTGCTGAAGAGGCGCAATTTGTTTATACGTCGGGTACTTATAGTCCTCAAAACCCTAACCCCAAACCTGTAATCAATAATCCAGCGGGCGGTACTTTCAGTGCATCGCCGGCAGGTTTGGTATTTGTTGATGTTCATACAGGTGAGATAAATGTTAAGGCAAGTACACCGGGTAAATATATCATTACCTTAACAGGGAATGGGCCATGTTCGCCAACCTATAGCGCCGGGGTTGAAATTGCTTCCATATTCAATTCAAAGTTTTCCTACGGAGGGCCGTTTTGCCAGTATGGAACCAACCCTAAGCCAACGTTTTCGGCAAGTGCAAGTGCGGGTACTTTTTCGGCATCGCCTTCTGGTTTAACTTTTGTGAGTACGGCAACCGGCGAAATTAATTTGAGTAAAACAACCCCGGGAACATATGAAGTTACCAATACCATTTATAACCCCGATGGAACTGTGGGCAGTGCAGTCGGCTCGGAGGTAACAATAGTGCCCGGTGCAAAGGTAGACGCAGGCCCTAATCAGACTATACAAACTGGCGAAGCCGCTCAGTTGGCAGGCAGCATAGGAGGTGTTAACGGCGGGAAATGGTCGGGCGGGTTAGGCAAGTTTGCTGAGGCTGCAGATCCGAATACTACATATACCCCGGCTGCCGGCGAAAAACAGGTAATACTTTCTTTAACCTCAAATGACCCGCCAGGCAATTGCGGACCCGGGAGTGACAGGGTTGTTATCAATATTGGTTCAGCTTTGCAGGCGCCAATAGTTTCCGGCACCGCTACATGCATGGGTAGTATAGCTACTGTATCGGCTACAGGCCCCGGCGGCATATACCGCTGGTATAGCGCGGCCGATAACGGTACGCTTTTATCAACCGGGCCTAATTTTATTACCCCGCCGCTCACTCAAACAACAACATATTATGTAAATACAACAGCCAATGGTATTACAAGCAGCATGACTGCGGTTACGGTATCTGTTAGTGAGCCGCCACCTGCTCCTGTAGTTAAAAGTGCGCCAGCCTGCGAAGGCAGCCATACTACATTAACTGCCAGCGGTTCAAAGGGTACATATCAATGGTATGATGCTCCGGTCGATGGCACTTTGCTTTCAATTAATGATACCTATGTAACGCCGGGTTTGATAGCCAATACCAGCTATTATGTGCAGGCTGTTGTTGATGGGTGTGTAAGTACGCGCACTAAGGTTGATATAATGGTTAACCCTCTGCCGGTTATCACCAGTGGTTCTGCCGATAATATATGCAGCAGTGTAGCCCAAAATTATTCAATAACAGCCGATTTGCCTGGTACTACCTTTTTATGGTCACGCGCGGCCGTGCAGGGGATTACCAAAGCCGCCGTTTCAGCTCAAACATCTGCCCAAATAACCGAAACGTTGGTTAGCACCAGAAGCGATCCTGTTGATGTTGCCTATTTAATAACACCCGTATCTGCTAAAGGTTGTTCAGGTATTCCATTCAGTTATGTGGTTACGGTTTATCCGTCGCCGCAGGTTACAAGTGTGCCAGCCGCTACGTTATGTAACAAGGCAACGGGTAATTATGCCGTCACTTTCAATGTTCCGGGCACTGGTTTCAGTTGGTCAAGGAGCGCGGTTCCGGGTGTCAGCAATCAGTCTGTATCAGGACAAATGGCCAGCATTATCCGCGAAGTATTATTTAATACTACTAATGCACCTGTTGATGTTACCTACGTATATAATTATAAAACCAGCAACTGTTCGGCGGTACCTTTCAAATGGGTAGTTACCGTAAATCCATCAGTTAATGTTACCAGTAAAGCATCAGATGCAGTCTGCAGCGGTGAGCCGCTTGGTTATGCCATAACTTCAAATGTCCCCTCGGCAACATTTACGTGGAGCAGGGCTGCTGTGGCCGGAATTAGTAATGCCGCAGTGGTGAATAAAACAGGCAATAAGATTGACGAGGCGTTGATTAACAAAGGAGCATCAACAGTAAATGTAACCTATATTATTACACCAACCGCTTTTGGGTGCGATGGGGCGCCTTTTGCTTATGTGGTAAAAGTTAAACCCGAAATACCGCTGCCAGATATGAGAACAAACTCACCCGTGTGCGTAAACAACATTATTAAACTGAATGTGCCGGCTACGCCGAATGCTGTTTATACATGGACAGGTCCTAATGGTTTTAAATCATCGTTACAAAATCCCGAAATTAAAAATGTTACCGAGGATATGGCCGGGACTTATTCCCTGTACGTTACGGTTAATGGCTGCAGCAGTCCGGTAGCTACTAAAGAAGTTGCGGTAAACAAACTGCCAACTTCTGACGCGGGTGAAAGTATACTGGCTTGTGTTACCGATCAGTATGTTCAGCTGGCCGGCAAGATAGGCGGAGGCACAAAGACTGGTGTATGGTCAAAGAAAGGTGCTAACCCTGGTCAGTTTTTACCATCTAATAATGAGCTAAATGCAAGATATGAGCCAACTGCTGAGGAAAAGGCCGCCGGGTCGGTGACGTTGGTATTGTCATCTACCAGTAAGGACAATTGTAGCATTGCCACTTCCGAAGTGACTATAACTTTTGGTAAAACATCTGGAACCAACGCCGGCACCGATCTGGAAGTTTGCGCAAAGCGTGACCCCATTAAGCTGGATGGAAATATTCTGATACCGGGCGGCGGCCAGTGGACAAGCTCCGGTACGGGTACACTGCTCTACGCAGAAAATGCCCAGGGAGCGGTATATATCCCTTCTGAAGAGGATGTGAAAAATCGCTCGGTAAGGCTTACGCTTACTGCAAACGCGCCGGGGCAATGTTATACAGCCAGCGATGATATGCTGATTAAGTTTATACCGCCGCCAACCGTTAATGCGGGCGGGATAAGATATGTGTTGAAAAACCATACAATTACCTTAACACCAACTATAAGCGATGACAAGGTTCAGTATTTATGGTTGCCCGATGCAGGCTTAAGTAATAACAAAATTAAAGAGCCGGTGGTTACGGGCGATGCAGATATTGCCTACACACTTTATGTTACAGACGTCCGGGGTTGTGTTAACCAAAGCCAAACGATTATTAAAGTATCGCCTGATATTACTGTGCCAAACACGTTTACACCCAACGGCGATGGATTTAATGATTATTGGGAGGTTAAAGGCTTAGTAGCTTATGAAAACTCAACGGTAGATGTATTCAATAGATATGGTGAACGGCTATATCATTCGATGGGTTATGGTATGCCCTGGGATGGTAATTTTAACGGGCGGCAGTTACCGGCAGGTACCTATTTTTATATTGTCGATCTTAAGATGGGCAAGCCGCCATTGTCGGGTTCGGTAACTATCCTGAGATAAACCGGCCGGAAGAAAAATCAGAAAAGTTGCAACGTTTTTTTAGGAAAAGCGTCATATACCTAAACACGCGATCATGAAAAAACTAATCTTCTCACTTATGGCTTCGTTCCTAACGGTTTCGATAGCCTTTAATGCTTCCGCGCAAACTGTAACCCGCAATGTATCCGGCTATAATGGTATTGCCTGTGGTGGCCCGTTTAACGTATTTATTAAAATTGATGGTACCGAAAGCCTAAAGCTTGATGTTGACGCCAATGTAGTTGATGATATTAAAACCGAAGTGGAAAACGGCATATTAAAAGTTGAATTTAAAGATCACTGGAAAAATCATCGCAATATGCAGCGTGCCAACATCTACATCACTGCCAAAAGCCTTGGATATCTTGCTAACAGCGGTTCAGGAAATGCAACTGTTGACGGTACAATGACTGCCGAAAATACCAAAATTGCGTTAAGTGGTTCGGGGAATATTAAAACTGCTGTTAAATCAGGTACTTTGGACCTCAAGATCAGCGGATCGGGCTCAATTGATGTGAAGGGCAGTACCGGTATGGCCGATTGCCGTATTTCAGGCTCGGGGGAGATCAACGGTAAATCATTAAGGACTGAAACGGTTGAAGCTTCAATTGCAGGTTCAGGGAATATTAACCTGATTGCCAGTAAAACAGTTTCAGCCCGTATTTCAGGATCGGGAAGTGTTGTATATTCAGGCACTGCTACAACAGGCGAAACCCGCTACGCAGGTTCGGGCAGGGTAAGCAAGATTGATTAAAAAACTGTTACGCTAAAATCTCAAAGAGACTGCTTCAGAGCGGTCTTTTTTTTGTTATTAGTGTAGCGAATTAAAGGTATGTATCGTAAGGGTAATTAAAACCTTCACTTTATGATTAAGCCTGTATTGATATTGGGAAAATTGGCCGCATGTCTCTTAATTGCAGCCTTGTTTTTTCTGAGCGCCTGCAAAAAGGACAAATCTCAGCAACCCGTCACCGCGAAAAACACATCCCTTTTTGGCCAATGGTATACTTCAATTAAAGATACCGAAAAAGGGCGTTATTTGATTTTTGCATCGGACAGCTCTTTTTTACTAACTGATGTAGAGTATAAAAATGGCAAGTCGACTGCTGTTATGTATACCGGGAAATTTCACACAAAAGAAAATAACCTGGTAGTTGTTATTGCTAAAAAAACAGTAAGTAAGGATAGTGATGTCATAAGCACTGAGCCTTCTGACGCTAAGTTTTATGTGAATTCAACCTTCACTGTTGATGATCATAAATTGACCTTGAGTTTTGCGGATGCCACCGGAGCTACTGTGAATAACACTTTTATGATGCTGTTACCTGATAAAGTTATTTGATTTAGTTTGTTGTTAAGCACTTTTAACCGGAGTGCTTTTCTGTTTTATGCTTTATCAATTTCGCCTGCTACCCGTTGCGCCGAGCGGATACATGACTCCATACCCCGGCTTAAATTATCGGCATAAGTGCCGGCGAAATAAATCCGCCCTTCGGGTTTCATGATCTGCGGCCAAAAACGATGCATCTGGCCTATAGGAAATGGTTCCATTTCGCAAGCCGGGGCAAATGCATCGCGTGTCCAGTCTTTGGTTAAGGCTTGCTCAATAGTGTCATGTTTGCCGGGGTAAACCTGTCTGAAAGCATCAAGCACCTGCTGCGGAGTAAGCCCGCCAGGGCCATAAGCTTTCAGGATCACTCTGTCACTGCCCACTTCGTTTGTTTCTTCCCATATTGATGATATAAATGGATGCTCAAAGTCCATGTTGATGCTTTTAAAGCCATCGTCGAGCCAAAATCGACTGCTTGCTTCAAATACGTAAAACGGGTGCGACGAATAGGTTGTGCGGTTAACTACATATTGTTTTTCGGGCGATAGGGGCGGCGACAGGAGGATGGTTTTAAAGATTGGCAGTGTAATACAGTTTACCAGGAAGTCGGCACTCATTCCCTGTTCTGCTTTACCATAAGGTTTGTATTTTACCGTTACACCGGTAGCTGCATGGCTAATGCCCGTGATCCGGTGGTTTAGCTTTATTCTTTTTCCCAGGCGTTTGGCAAAGGCAATAGGCAACTGTTCGTTGCCGCCTTTTAAATGATAAGTATCCCCCTCAGAAAGCGGAATACCGCGCGATTCCATAACATATGCCCTCCAGAGGTGATAAAGTGCCGAAGTACGCTGCCCGCCCAGGTAGGCAAGAGCCGCTGTAGATGCGCCTTCTTTTTTATACAATTCGCTAACGGGAATCTTATCAAACTCATCATATCCAACACCAAAAGGCTGGTATGGATCAGTGAATTTGCCGCTGTATTTTTTTAGGTAGAAGGAGCTTAGGGCATAAAACGGATTTTCGGTAAGGAATTTAATTTCCCGCTCATTAAAGCCCATTTTAGTTAGTACTGCAGGGTCTTTCATCATTTCGTCAGTATAAAATTTACCGCCAATCATGCGCAATCCATTGCGGTTAGGTGCCGCGTCTGATCCTTCGGCATGAGGATAAGGTAGGGAGGTCAGCTTAAATTCATCTGCATATTCAAAAAACTTTTCGTAACCGGGTTTGGTAATATGATCGGCCCCGTAATCGGCATATAAACCATCCGATAAACCATCTCTGCCCGTAAAAACATGACCGCCATACCGGCCATCGGCCTCAAGCACTGTTACATCATGGCCTGCTTTCATTAATTCATATGCGCAGCAAAGCCCTGTAATGCCCGCTCCGGCAACGATTACCTTTTTGCCGGAGGATGGTTGGGTATTATCAGCAGTTATAATTTGGGGAGACCCAGCTTGTTGAGCGCTTAATAATTTAGGGGCGAGAACAGTACCGGCGCCTGCCAGTAACGTGTGTTTAATGAATGATCGTCTTTTAATATCTTTCATTGCTGAGGAAGGATTTGATGCGGAATAGCTTTCAATAAATGTAATATTATTTCACTGTACCTGTAAGCCTTAAATAAATTTTGAATGCCAGTTTAACCAGGTGTAGAAGCATTGTAGCGAAAACAAAAAAGCCCACCCATATAAAACAGGCAGGCCCGAACAGTTAATATAATACATACCGGCAGATATCAATTTACATTGCCGGGGTAAACCCTTTGCGCTGGCTCTTTAGTTTAATTGCCTGGTATATTATAATTACAATAAATAATATCAGCATGATCAAAAGCCCCATTTTTACTACAGGAGAGTCAGGCCCTTCGGCCAATGGTTGTTCAACCGGAAGCCTGGTGAGTGTTTCAACTACGGCAGGTACTAATGAAAAAAATAAGGTAGCTGTCATGCCCAAGGTTTGTACATAATTTGCCTTGCTGCCAAAAATGCGCAGGGAGGGAGCATAGTAAACAACAGGCAGTAATATTAAAATAAGAAACGAAAGATTATGGGCACTGCTCAGGTGCCCGGTTTTCATAACCAGGAATGATGATAAACAGGCCAGCACGGTGAAAATACCATAAAGCCGGCCGTTTTTTGTTTTGGGGGCAATTTTCCCGTCCTGAAACAAGGCGATAAAACCAATGGCAACTCCCACAAGGCTTATCGCCGTATGAATAACTCCTAATGTTGATAAATGATTTGGCATAACAGTGATTTTTAAAGGTTAACGATATTTTTTAAAGTGATTTGCTTTCGAATAACGGGGCTTAACCAATACGTATGCCTGTTTTTTATATTATTGATAATGAGTGGTTTGTGTTTTGTCTTGACTCTTGGATGACGAAATGTCGTAACGAATTGCCATTACTAACGGAATACAGCAATTGTCAGTTACTTGATAATAAAACAAACTTATAATCAGCGTTAAGGTTAATCAGAATAGTTGCATGCTAAATCTGAAACAAATGTTGAGCATTTATTATAAGATCTGGGTTGATGCCATTACGCAGGAAAGGGCAAAGAAGGGAGAGGATGGTAAGCATTGGAAGGCATTTACAATTATCCCCATGTCCTTGATTCAGGGTGTTAACCTGCTGACGTTATTGTTTATTCTTCGTTTTTTTACTGATATTCCTATCCTTTTTACAATTGATCTAACCAGGGATAAAGCCATAAACGGCTTCATAGCCGGTTTGCTTGTTTTTTTTATTCCCTTTGTGCTATTGAATTACCTGCTTATATTTTACAACAATCGTTATAATAAGTTAATGAACCTTTATCCCAGCCGCAACAGTAAACTTTATCGTAATTACGTTTTAATAAGTTTGGGTATCATAGTGGTCCCTTTTGTGTTTAAGCTGTTTTTTTAACAATGGATTGTATCAGCAAAATTCCTTAAACTGTTATGATTTGGTTTTTGATGGCAAAAAGTACCATGCCCGTTCTTGATTTAAGCCCAAACTTTTGAAACAGCGATTCGCGATAATTATCAATAGTATGCGGGCTCAGGTTCATTTCGTCGGCAATTTGCCTGTAGGTAAGCTCAGAGCAGCTTAGTTTCAGAAATGTAAGTTCATTGGAGGTAAGCTCTTTGGATTTATCGACGGGGGTATTTTTATTTTGCATGGTATAAAGCAATTTGCCGCTTACCAGTTCATTTAGATAATAGCCGTGCTTTTGGATAGTTTGCATCGCATAAACTACGTCTCTTATCTTCGATTCCTTAAGCATATAGCCAACAGCTCCATTCTTAAGCATGTTTATAATCGGTTTGTCTTCGTCAGACATACTCAATGCCAGCACTTTTACCGTTGGATGATTTTCCCGTAGCCAGGCCGTAGCTTTGTACCCATCCATTACCGGCATGGTTATATCCATCAGTACAATATCAGGTAAGGGAGATTTTTTGAGCTTGCTGATCATATCCTCTCCATTTTCGGCGTCGAAAAGGATGTTAATCTCTTTAAAATCGCCCAGCAAACTGATCATTCCTTGTCTGAATAAGGTATGATTATCAATTATAGCAATTTGTACAGGCCCGGCAAATGTTGAAGTGTGCATTAATATTAGGTGTATATGTTAACTGATGTTAATCATATTGCCAAAGTAAAAAAAATAATGAACTTATATTTCATTTTACCATGCGGTTTAAAACAAAATAGGGTGAAACCACCCTTTTAAATTTTTAATTGTTAAGCGAGATTCGGGTTGTTGAAGAAATATATCCTGTTTTAATTTTTACCCCTGATAAAATTACAGTTCAAACCATATTAACCTGAATTTAGGGAAGCCCTAAACCTTTTTACTTAATTATTTAATATTGATGTTTAGCCCATTATAAAAGCCATTCGCTTTCATAATGGGTTATTTCGTTTTACAGCCGCCTGTCTTCTTCTTTGATGGGCAGGTCATTGATGCTGGCATAGCGCTTTTGCATCAGTCCGTTTTCGTCAAACTCCCAGTTCTCGTTACCATAAGCACGAAACCATTGGCCTTCGGCATTATGATATTCATATTCGAAGCGTACGGCAATACGGTTATCTGTAAAGGCCCACAGCTCTTTTTTTAATTTATAATCGAGTTCTTTTTGCCATTTACGGGTTAAAAATTCAACTACCTGCTCGCGCCCGTTCACAAATTCCGAGCGGTTACGCCATTCGGTATTGATGGTATAAGCTAAAGAAACCCTTGCCGGGTCCTGGCTGTTCCAGGCGTCTTCGGCTAATTGCACTTTTTGGGTGGCCGTTTCAAAATTAAATGGGGGGAGTGGCAGCTTTTGTTCCATGATGGTAATAATCTAATTTGATATATCAAAGTTAAGACGATGCAGGTTCATTTAATGGTACTATTCAACGTTCCCTTGGTATTATGTTTTCTTTTTTTAAATTTAGATAGGCCATATTAACCAATTTATTGCCTGTTAATCATGAAAGCCAAAAGTACAAAATCAGTTGCCCTTGCCGACTCGGCAGGGGTAGACAGTTATATGCGAAAGCTTGATCATCCATTAAAGGAGGTATTAGGAGCGCTGAGAAAAATTATCCTGGCTATTGACGATGAAATTGGCGAGCACATCAAGTGGAATGCACCGAGCTTTTTATATATCGGAGAAATGAAGCCCTTTGATCCTAAAGAGTATAAGAGATATATTATTGTTTCAAACGTATACCAAAAAGATTGTATCAGGCTGGTATTCCCTACTGGAGCAAAGATTAACGATACATCAGGTTTGCTTTCCGGCGATTATGCAGACGGCCGCCGGTTGGCTTTTTTTCACAATATGGAAGAAGTTAAGGCAAAAGAAGAAGCTTTGCGAAACGTTGTAAAAACCTGGTTGACTTTGCTGGATAAATAAAAGGAGAAAGCCATGATCAAATTTATTCAATACATAAAAGATCTCAGTCCTGAAGCTGTTAATGCTTTGATTGAAAAAGATCACAGATGGCTTACCTGGGCCGAAGACAGCGGTAAAAACGCACTTCATTACCTGTGCGGCATTGAAATCGCCAAACGCCCTGAAAAAGCCGAAGAAAGTTTGACCATGCTTAAATTATTGCTGGCAAAAGGGATGGATATCAATTCAATCCACCGGATAAAAGAGGAATGCGGCTTTTTTCCGGCCACCCCACTTTGGTATGCTTATACCCGCGGAAGAAATAAGCTGTTATATGAATATTTGCTGGCTAATGGCGCCAATCCGGAGCATTGCATGTATGCCATAACCTGGTATAATGATGTAGAAGCCGCCGGTCTGTTTAAAAGCTATGGAGCACAAACAGACCCAGGTGCGGGAAATGACAGCCCGTTCATGGCCGCATTCAACTGGAAACGCTTTGAAGTGGCCGAATGGTTTTTAAGCAATGGTGCCGATGTAAACTTTGTCGATAAAGACGGGAATACTGCACTTTTTTATGCAGTGAAACGAAAGTATAAGCTGGATCAGATAAGATTGTTGCTGAAATATGGCGCCGACTTTAATATAGACAATAAACAAGGGATATCAGCTAAGAAATTGGCAGAACAAAATAATCAGGCCGGGGTTTTGAAGTTGTTTACCGCTTGAAGGTAAGAAATGATTATAGGCATGCTTTTAAACAGATAGCCCATAACAATATTTGCAGCGCAGTACCCTGCAGTAGTAACTTATTTATAGCGCCCATTATAAATTGCTGTCGACTTCGTAGGTGCCTCCTAATCTACGTGTAAACATCGCCATTTTAGTATTCACAATCTGCCCATTTTATTTAATTTTGCCGAATGGATTTTATCATAGAAGCAGCCGTAAAAGCAGTTAAACAATTATACCAAACTGACATTGAACCGGCTGCCGTTAGCATACAGGAAACCCGTAAGGAGTTTGAAGGACAAGTAACTATAGTAACCTTTCCGTTCACCAAATTTTCGCGCAAAGGACCTGAACAAACAGGTGCCGAAATAGGGGAGTACCTTAAAAGTGAATTGAAGGAAGTTGCTTCCTTTAACGTGATCAAAGGTTTTTTGAACCTTTCCATAACCGACGAATACTGGATCGGTCGTTTATATAACCAGATTACTGCCGATGACTTCGCGGTAGCAAAACCTAACGGGCAAAAGGTAATGGTGGAGTATTCATCGCCCAATACCAATAAACCGTTGCACCTTGGCCATATCCGTAATAACCTTTTAGGCTATTCGGTTGCCGAAATTTTGGCGGCCGATGGCTATGACGTGGTCAAAACCAACCTGGTTAATGATCGTGGCATCCATATTTGTAAATCCATGCTGGCCTGGCAAAAATTCGGTAATGGCGAAACGCCTGAATCTTCGGGCATGAAAGGCGATCACCTGGTAGGTAAATATTATGTGCTTTTTGATAAAGAACTGAGAGAGCAGCTTAAACCGGTTTTGAACGAAGTTTACGAGAAGCATGATCTTTCGGCCTTTAAAGAAAATCAGAAAGTAAAAATAGAAGAATCGTTAGCTACCATAGCCAAGGTAAAGGAAAAACGTGGACAAACAGAGGAGGCAAACCAAAAGCTTATCAGCGAACTTAATGAGAAAATCGCAGGCGAAGAGGATAAAATTAAGGAGATAGCTAAAAATGCTACTCCAATCATGGTTGAAACCCAGCAAATGCTCCAGAAATGGGAGGCCGGTGATGAAGAGGTAATGAACCTGTGGAGAACCATGAATGGTTGGGTATACGCCGGTTTTGCTGAAACTTACAAGCAACTGGGTGTTGACTTTGATAAATACTATTACGAATCGAATACCTATCTGTTAGGTAAAGATATTATTGAAGAAGGCCTTGCGAAAGGCGTATTCTTTAAAAAAGCCGATAACTCTGTATGGATCGACCTTACCTCAGATGGGCTTGACGAAAAACTGGTGCTTCGTGGCGATGGTACTTCCGTTTATATTACCCAGGACATGGGTACTGCACAATTGAAGTACAACGATTATCACATGGATAAGTCAATCTATGTAGTGGGTAACGAACAGGATTATCATTTTAAAGTGCTGTTCCTGATCTTACAAAAATTAGGTAAAACAGGCTCGGACGGTTTGTTCCATCTTTCATATGGCATGGTTGATTTGCCTTCGGGCAAAATGAAATCGCGTGAGGGAACAGTAGTTGATGCCGATGACCTGATGGCTGAGATGGAGACTACAGCTAAAGAACAAACCGAAGCCATGGGTAAAGTTGATGCTTTTAGTGAAGAAGATAAGGTTGCATTATATCATACCATTGGTATGGGGGCCCTTAAATACTTCCTGTTAAAAGTTGATCCAAAAAAACGTTTGCTGTTTGATCCCAATGAATCAGTAGATTTCCAGGGGCATACGGGGCCGTTTATTCAATATACCCACGCCCGGATTAAATCGGTATTAAGCAGGGCTGATTATCAACCGGCAATAAAACCGGTAGTAACTGAATTAGCAGGCGTTGAGCGCGATCTGATCGTTTTGCTCAACAAATACCCAGAAACAGTTAAAGAGGCGGCCAAAGGTTATAGTCCGGCTGTTATTGCCAACTATGTATATGAGCTTGCCAAAACTTATAACAAGTTTTACCACGAAAAATCAATATTACAGGCCGAGGATGAGGATTCAAAGCAATTCAGATTGCATTTATCTGCCTCGTCAGCAAAAGTGATCAGCAAAGGGATGAAGCTTTTAGGCATTGAAGTGCCGGAGAGGATGTAGAGCCCCCTAACCCCCTAAAGGGGGAACAATAGCGATTAAAAAAGCCTTTAGCGGATAAAAAATTGCTAAAGGCTTTCCTATTTTATAACTCCCCCTTTAGGGGGTCGGGGGGCGAGGCTATCTCCAATATCCCTTCATCCAAATATACCCACGATTAGTTGGTTGCCAGTGACCTCGTACATATACGCGATTGTATCTTGGCCTTGCGTAAAAGCCCTGGCGGTAAACGTAACGGTTTCCGTGCCATACCCATTCTCCGGGTACCCAAACTGCATTAGGGTAGGGTGCTACCGGGCGTACGTAAACCGGTTCAACGGGTTGCTCGGTTACATAGGCCTGGCCTGCGCATGATGCAAATAATGAGCCTGTTAGGGCAAGCACTATTCCTAATTTAACAATGGTTTTCATTTTAAGATGTTTTTAGTTGTTCAGTATAATAACTATTGACAACTTCAAACATCGAAAGTTTAACCGCGCTTAGGCACAGAATTTATCAGCTACAACCAGATCTTTACTGCCTGCGGTGTATTTATAAAATCCACTTCCTGTTTTAGCTCCTAAATGGCCTGCCGTAACCATGTTTACCAATAATGGACAAGGGGCATATTTAGGATTGCCGAAACCATCATGTAATACTTTCAAAATGGCAAGGCAAACATCAAGTCCAATAAAATCGGCTAATTGCAGCGGCCCCATCGGGTGTGCCATACCCAGTTTCATCACTGTATCAATTTCCTGCACGCCGGCAACGCCTTCATACAAGGTATAAATAGCCTCGTTTATCATGGGCATCAAAATGCGGTTGGCTACAAAGCCGGGATAGTCATTTACCTCCACCGGGTCTTTACCCAACGTGCGCGAAAGCTCCATGATGGTTTCGGTAACAGCATCGGTAGTGGCATAACCCCTGATCACTTCAACCAGTTTCATCACCGGCACCGGGTTCATGAAATGCATGCCAATCACATTGCCTGGGTTTTTAGTAACTGAAGCAATTTTGGTGATAGAAATAGATGAGGTGTTGGACGCTACTATCACGGTATCTTTGCAAATTTCGCTAAGCTGTTTAAATAGTTTCAGCTTAGTTTCCTGGTTTTCGGTGGCGGCTTCAATTACAAGGTCGGCATGTTGAGCGCCTTCGGCTAAATCGGTAAAAACGCGGATGCGGCTTAGGGTTTCAGTTTTTGCCTCTTCGTTAATAGTGCCTTTTTTTACCTGCCTGTCCAGGTTATTGCTGATAGTTTGCAGGGCTTTGCTTAGCGCATCGTCGCTGATATCAACCAGTGATACCTCAAAGCCATGCTGGGCAAATGTGTGGGCAATGCCGTTGCCCATAGTGCCTGAACCAATTACGGTAATGTTTTTCATAGTATATGTTTGCGAAAATGGCAATATATAGGTTATAAGGCCGCCGGTATTACAAGGTAATAAACTTACCGGCCTCTTTAACAGTTTTTTTGTTGATAGTTTTAAACTCGGGAATCTGTCCAAGATCAGCTACTTCCGAATATTCGAGGATATAGCTTTTGGAATAGATGTCCTTATCACCGTTAAAAACCACCCCCATAACCGGGATGCCGTATTTCTTTAATGCATGTAAGGAAAGCAGGGTATGGTTAATACTGCCCAAATAGTGTTTGCTTACCAATATCACCCGGGCGTTAAGTTGTTTAATGAGATCGATGATCAGAAAGTTATCATTCAGCGGTACCATGAGGCCGCCGGCTCCTTCTATGATTAACTGGTTATCTGTTTTAGGAAGAATAATGTTTTCCAGGTCAATAGTTACCTTATCAAGGGCCGCAGATTTATGAGGCGAAAAGGGTTGTGTAAGTGCGTAAGCCTCAGGAAAAAAATGGCTGACCTTATTTGAGATAAGGTTTTTAACTTTCAGGGTATCGCTGTTATCAAGGTCACCCGATTGTATGGGCTTCCAGTAGTCTGCGTTTAGTTTTTCAGTTAAAATAGCCGAAACCAGGGTTTTACCTATTCCGGTATCAATACCGGTAATAAATATCGGTTGCTTATCAGGCATGTAATAATATAAATTTGTTAAGAGTTACAGCCAGCAAAGTTAATTCATTTTCAGTATTAAAACTATGCAGGCAAATCCTGATCCGCTCGGTACCCTGTGCAACCGTTGGGCTTAAGATGGACCTCACATCAAAATTATTCATTTGCAATTGTTTAGCCGCTTCCCTGGCCATTTCATTGCTGTTGAGCACAATACATTGAATAGGGCTATTGCTGTTTAACAAAGTGAAATTTTCGCCTGTGTTTACTTGCTGTTTAAACAACTCAATATTTCTTTTCAGGCTGATAATGGCTTCGCGGGAATTTTCCAATAGCTGATAGGCCATTTTTATAGCTGCCAACTGATGGAAAGGTGCTGCAGTAGTATAAATAAAGGAGCGTGCAAAATTGATCAAATAGTTCCGTAAGTTATTGCTTCCAAGTACTATAGCCCCGTGCCCGCCCAATGCCTTGCCAAATGTTACCACACGGGCAAAAATCCTTCGCTGTAAACCAAGTTCGCAAACCAGTCCTTTAGCGTAAAGGCCTAAAGCATGTGCCTCATCAACTATCAGGGCTGCATTATATTTTTCAGTGAGGCTGAGAATTTCAACAAGGGGAGGAGTATCACCATCCATAGAATACACACTTTCAATAACTACATAACAATTGCCTTTAGCCAGCTTTAGTTTGCTTTCAAGACTATCGAAGTCATTATGTTTAAAGCTGTAGCGGTTCGCGTAGCTTAATCGTGCTCCGTCGATGATAGAAGCGTGCACCAGCTCATCTAAAATAATGGTATCGCCGCGCTGGGCAAGGGACGAAAGCAGGCCAAGATTGGCATCATAGCCCGAATTAAAAAGCAAGCCGGCTTCACTGTCATGATAAGTGGCTATTTGCTTTTCCAGATCTTCGGCATATTGTATGTTTCCTGATAGCAATCTTGATCCGGCGGCACCATTGAGGCTAAGCGGATGAGTGTCCACCTCATTTACTATGCTTTGTTTTAAAACTGCTGAGCGGGCAAAGCCAAGGTAATCGTTTGAGCAAAAGTCTACCAGGCTGTTTTCGGGTTTCAATTCACGGTAGGTGCCCGATTGCTGCCGCCCGTGTAATTTGTTCTTTAAAAAATCTTCGACCGGTTTCAATATGCTTTGTTTTGTGCAAAAATAAAAAAAGCGACCATTGGTCGCTTTTTTCTATCTGATAATGTTTACTGGCCACCGCCGCCTTGTCGCATGCGGTCCATTCTTTCTTTCATTGCTTTGTCATAAGCTGCAGCTTGTTCGGCTGTTAAAATAGCTTTGATCTTGGTGTTAGTTGCTTCCATCATTGGACGCATTGCAGAGCGCATTGCATCCCTGTCGCCATTGGCAGCGGTTCGTACGCTATCCATTTTGGTAGCTTGTTCTTTGTAAACTGCAGTGATCTTTGTAGTTTGATCATCTGTTAATTTAAGCTGGGTTTGCAAATCCTTAGCTCTTTCTTCAGGGCTTTTCCTCATGCCGCCTTGTGCGTGGCTGGCTGCTGAAATTCCAATCAGGAAACAGCACATTAACAATAATTTTTTCATCGCTTTTTAATTTAATTTACGTTTTAACGGTATGATAAAGATATATCGTAAAGGTTTAAAAAAGCTGATGTAACTTAATTGTTGCCTTGCTGTAAATTTGATATGGAACGCTGCATCTGGGCCATCATTGCTGTAAGGCTTTCCATGGTTGGTTCAGGTGAAGGAGATGGTAATTGTGTTGAGATATACCCTTTAGCTTTCCATAATTCCAGCACATCTTCGCCCGATATTTCATATGGCTCATAAACCGGATTGTCAGAAATGAGCTTTAATTTTTTGTTCTCTTTAAATTTATTACCAATACGTTTATAAACCACGCCATCATTTTTTGATATTACCACATAGGTTTCGCCGCTTTTAACATCGCCCCAATTCTCTACATATTCACCTATTATAATAGTACCTGATTGTAGAGGCAGCATAGAGTCACCTTTAATCTCAAAGGCACGGAAAGTGCCCTGCTTAAACATGGGTAAATAAAACTTGGGCAATTGCGCCACATATTCAGGGTCGGCATAACCGTTGAGATAGCCGGCGCTGGCCTTTACAGGCACCATTTCTATATTTTCATTTTCCTCTTTATCAACAGAAATACTCAGGATACGCAGGTTGGCAGGATTGCCTTTTGGTTTTGGCTGCCATTTCTCATTGATGGTTTCGTTGATAAAGTCATCAATAGTAACGTCAAAATAGGTTGCTAATGTTTTTAGTAGTTCGTATTTGGGGTCGGCCCGGTCTTCTTCATATGCGCCTACTAATGAACGTTTTATACCTAATTCATCCGCAAATTGCTGCTGCGTTAAACCCTTCTTTTTGCGGAGAAACTTAATATTTTGTGAAATTATTGACATAAAATTTGGATTTGCTAAATTTATTAGTAATTTTATGCTCATAAAGTTAGTAATAATTATCTGTTCACCAAATTTTTTATCATAAAATGAAACGTTTTGTTTATATCATTACCGACAGGAACCGTAAAAATCTGCATGTAGGCTTATGTTCAGACCTGATGAAAACCATCCAGTTTTACAGCGAAATGCCAACCTTGTTTTTTGACAATGCGCAGCAGCTTAATCGTTTGGTTTACTTTGAGGAGATCAATACCGAAGAGCAGGCTATGGAACGTTTTAAAGTGGTGAGCACTTATACACGCCCGCAAAAAGAAAAAACGATCAGAGCGGTTAACCCGGATTGGATAGATCTGACCATTGGTTTAAAATACGAAAATGGTTTGCGCGTAAGGCCTCAGTTGCGACCGTCGTTAAATGCAAACCGCAGGGTTATGGCTTTTTAACAAATTTTAAAGCTCCAGAATTCATGCAGTACCTTTTGCCGCCGCGGTCGGCAGGGCCATCGTCAAATACGTGGCCGAGGTGTAAACCTGTACTTTTTTCGATAACCTCATCGCGGCTCATGCCGTAGCTGTTATCAGTAACTATTGCTACTTTTTTCGGGTCAACCGGTTTAACGAAGCTTGGCCAGCCCGTACCGCTGTCAAATTTATCGTCAGAGCTGAACAGCACTTCGCCTGTTGCAGCGCTTACATAAACACCTTTTTCGTGATTGTTCCAATATTCGTTGTGATAAGGCGGTTCGGTACCGCTTTCAACCATAATGTGATATTGATTGGGACTGAGTGTTTTTTTCCATTCATCGGCAGGTTTGCTCAGTTTGCGTTTGGCATCCTGCCCGCTTATATTTTGGCATCCCAAAGCTACCAGGATGCTTAAAGCTATAGTTGCTAAGATAAATACTTTCATAGCCTATGTTTGATGTTATATTGATTGTAACAGCCTCTTTTTGATTAAAAGAACGCTTAAATACTATAACTCAAATACGTAATTATATTATACCAGGATTGTCATCTGGCAGTCTGTTTATATCAGCTTCTTTTTGGGTATCAGTACTTTGTTTACCAGGTGTACTATGCCGTTGTTTTGTTTAATATCAAACTGACTGATCGTACTTTTACCTCCACTGCCATCAATCAAAACAATATTGCTATTGCTATCTATTTTAGCGAATAATTTACCGCCCGAAAGCGTGGTGAATATAGCCATTCCTTTACCCCGGTTAATCCGCTTCTGAATGTCTTTTGCTTTAAACTGACCGGCAATGGCGTGGTAGGTAACCAAGTCGGTAAGTTCCCAAATGTGCGCCGGTTTGGCAAGCGAATCAAACTTGCCTGCAGGCATATTATTGTAGCCGTCATCAACCGGCACAAATATGGTGATAGGCCCCCGGCTGGTATAAGTACGGGAGAGATCTGTTTTTTGTATAAAGATGTAAAAGGTGTGCGTATTTGGAGCTAAGGATATGTTTTTCACGATATCATTGGTTGGGAGCATAGTTGCCCCGGTGGTGTTACTGCTTTTATTTTCGGTTTGGGCCAGCAATATTGCCGGGTAAAATATAGTCAATGTAAATAGCAGTAACTTTTTCATAGTGTGAAGGTTATAAGCTAAACATGCAAAATATAAATAGGTTTTTTAAATGAGAGATGAACCAGGAGTTGGAGATTAATTGAGGGCGGTAGGTGGCGAAACTTTCGGTTTGTATACCTACCTTTGTTAACCTATGAATATCTTCCCTGCACAATACTCAACCTTATCTTCAAAAGCACTGAATGTAAAGCTCCGGGAAAGCTACGGTTTAAACAGCACCACCTGCCGGTTATTGATCCGCAATGTGAGTGATACGTATGTTATAGAAAACGCGACTGAAAAATACATTTTCAAAATTTACCGCGATGCGCACCGTAAGCTGGAAGAGATCAAAGGCGAGGTAGAGTTGCTGACCATCCTGTTTGAAAGAGGCGCTAAAGTGTCAAGGCCAATTCCTGATATAGATGGCGAAATGTTGCAGGTTTTCAATGCCGCCGAAGGGATTCGTTACGGCGTGTTGTTTTCATGGGCACAGGGAGGTGTTGTTTCTGCTCTTAGTGAGCAGCATCTTGAAGCAGTAGGCAAGGAGATGGCTGCGATACATAACCTCACTTCTTCAATTGAACTTAGCCATCAGCGTAAAGAATATTCAATATATACTGCACTAATCGATCCCATCAAAGTTATTGAACCTGCATTTGCCGGACTTGAAAACGAGTACGAATACTTGAGAAATACTGCTGTTGATGTAATCGCCGAATACAACAAATTTGGCGTCGGGTTCAGTTATGGATACTGTCATTTTGATTTTCTTCCTAAAAACTTTCATTTTACCGACGCTGGTGAGATCACCTTTTTCGATTTTGATTTTGCAGGGAAAGGGTTATTAGCTTACGATATTACCTCCTTTTTTATCCATTATTTTATGGAAGTTACCTACGGGAAAATTACAGAACAGCAGGGACGTGATGCATTCAAAACCTTCATTGCAAATTACCGTAAGGTTAGGCCATTGTCAGATGAAGAAATTAACGCCATCCCATATTTAGGTTTCGGTTTTTGGGTGTTTTACCTGGGGTTTCAGTACGAAAACTTTGATGACTGGTCGAACCTCTTTTTCGGTCCGAGGTTTTTAAAAGACAGGGTTGCGTTGATTAAGAAATGGATGGAGACGGCTCATCTTTTATTGCCATAGTTTATTGTTAGGCAATATAAAACAGAAAAGCGGCCGCATAGCCGCTTTCCTTATATCATCCATCATAATAAGCAATATTACCAGCCTGGTGTAAAACCTAAGCCAAACAAAGGTTTTTTAACATCGCTGCGGTTAAAAGGAACAGCCAGGTAAGGCTCTAATATAAAAGCGCCAAAAACGTTTATTCGTAAAGAAATACCAGCGCTCAATGCCGGTACCCGGCCGTAAATGTTTTGTGTTGTAGTAGTGCCGTCAGAATTTATAAAATCCTGCTGACCAATCACCGGCGGATCTTTCTGGAAATAGATATGATCACCTGAGTTCCAGGCTAAACCTGCATCAAAAAACAAGTTAAGATCGGTAAACAGGAATTTGGATTTAATAGCAGCCAATTTTTCGGGGCCGGTAAACGGCAAACGTACCTCAAAGTTAAACACAGCTAAACGGCTGCCTGATAACTGATCGATGGTGAAGCCGTTGGTTGTGGCCTTACCGTTATTATAAAATGTTTGCCCTTCATAACCCCTGATATAAAAAGGATAACCCACAAATAATGGATAAAGCCCTTTGTCGTCACCAAAACGCCCGGTAGCAAAGAACCTGGCAGCAAAGGTAACCGGTGCTGTACGTACGTACTTCCTTACATCAATTGTTGGTGAAAAGAACTTATATGTGCCAAAATTATAACCTGCTTCCAGCCTGTACCTGAAGCCATTCAACGGTGCTGTAACGCCAAAAAACGAGTTGTCGCCAATTAACGCAGTTGAAAGCGTTAAAATGGAGTATGATTTTAAGTTATAGAAATAAGTTGAGCCGTAGTTTTGATTAAGGGTTGCAGACTCTTCTTCGTTAGGGATTTTTTTCCTGTCGGATGTGATATAATTACCTATGCCGATTTGCTGCTTGCCATTTACTACCGCAGTATCAATGAGGTAGTAATCGCTATAGCGGTCAACGCGGTAATAATTGTGAGAGGCGGCGCCGCTTACTTCAAAGCGGGTGGTTTTTGAGATAGGGTAGGAAGTGAACACCCTGCCCGCATCCTCAAAATTGCGGATAATGTCAATGTTATCAGAATAAACGGTTTGATTTTTACCGCCCACATTCCTTACCGGGTAGGTGGTTGTATTGAAGCCGAACTGGTATGGGATGTGAGAAACACCTACACCAAGGTTCCAGCGGCCGGTTTGATTTACATAGGTTACAGCAGCACCTGAGTCATAGATCTGCCCGTTTACCGAAGCAGCTGCAAAGATCTGGTTACGACCAAGGATATCACTAAACACACCCTGGATCCCGCTTGAAAGGCTTGTGCCGTAAAAGTTACTTACACCAACACCAATGCCGCTGCCTGCAAGGTAATCAAGCTTAAATTTGGAGCGGAAAGGAATAGCCTTAACCGAATCAGTTGGGATTTTGCGATAGGCCAAAAAGTTGTTCAGGTTGGAGTTGATCAGGTCGACACCTACCGAACGGTTTGGAGGCAGGGTGCCCGCTGCAAAATTAACATCGCCGGGCTGCACTACAATTGGTGTAAAGTCGGACGCTTTGGCGTTGTAGATAGAATATTTTTGTGCGCGGTAGTATGAATAAACCACATCATCGTGATTGGAAATGCTTAAAGCCGGCGAGTACTCGGTAATACCGGAAATGCCCGTAAACAGGTTGGTCATTTGTTCTATTTGACCCGACACGATAGTATAACGGTAAAGGTTACGGAAGCCATCGCGGTTTGACAGGAAATAGATCTGTTTGCCATCTGCCGAATATTGCGGGTTCAGGTTGTTGGCTCCATTAAAGATTTTTATATCGGTTACTTTTCCTGTTTCCAGATCAAGCTCAGCGAGGTTGAAAGGGATATCCTGTTCCAATGATTGATCGTAAGTTGTCCTGTCGCTCGAAAAAATGATCTTTTTACCATCTGGCGAATAGCTTGGCTGGTAATCAGAATACTTATCGTTAGTAAGCTGTGTGATCTTTTTGGTATCGAAGTTATAAGAGTATAAATCGCCCTGTCCTTCAACCAATCCCTGGAAAACAATGTCCTTACCATTTGGAGACCATGACAAGTTGCTGAACTGACCTACCTGCTCCATCGAGATATCGTCAATTACATTGCCGCTTTTCAGGTCAACCACATCAAGCCTGTTACGCCCTTTGCTAAATACACTAAATGCAAATTTAGTTCCATCCGGCGACCAGGCACCTGCCGATTCGATAAAGTTAAATTCATCAATATGGGTGTTGGATACCTTACTCGTGAGCTTTCGTAATATGCGCCCTGTTTTAGCATCAGCCAAATAAAGATCAATGCTGAATAAGCTTTTGGCCGATAGAAAGGCAACATATTTACCATCGGGACTGACAGAAGGCGCAACAACAAGGTCGCCGCCGTTTTTACTATCGACCAGTTTGATGCCCTTCGGTGTTTGAGTGGTATCCTTTAAAAATGGCTTATAGGTAGCCTCGATAGAGTTTTTCCAGAGGCGCGAAAGGGTACGGTCGTCATAACCAAATGTACGCCTGATACCATACTCTAAACCATATTTAGCCGCGTTTTTAAAGAAGGGCACTATTACCGTATCTCCATAAGTTGAGCCGATGAACGACCAGAATGCCTCACCATAACGATATGGAAAGTATTTACTGCTTTCGGTAAGGTCACGAACTGTTGGGATATCGTGGTTCAAGTAGGCATCACGCATCCACATGGCAGTGTAAGTGTCCTTTTTACCTAAGGAAAGGTATTCTGCCATGCCTTCTATCATCCAAAGCGGAATATTGTTTATGTTTTCATATTCGGACGAATCATGCCCCATCAGTAACCGGTATTGAAAAGCGTGCACCAATTCGTGGCCGATAACGTGCCTCGTAGTTTGATTGGTTTCCATCACCGGCATTACCACACGGTTCTTAAGGCCTTCGGTAACACCGCCTGTACCCACGCTAATCTCGCCATCAATTGCAGTGGTTTGCTGAAAATCGGGGTGGTTAGCGTATAAGATTATCGGGTTGGCATGCTTAAATGTATCCCTGAAAACCTGTTGATGGAGGGTATACCAAAGTTCACTTTCCTGGGCAAAGCGTTTCACCATACTATCATTTTTCAGGTAGTAGTAAATCTCGAAGTGCGGGGTTTTATAAACGTTAAACTTGAGGTTTTTGTACCTCACTTTGTTTTGGCCAAAATATTGCGCCCTGGCATTGATGCTTATCAATAACGAGCCAACAAAACAAATGAATATAATGGTGTGTTTTTTAACTCTATTGAAAAGTGAGTAAACTTTATTCATATATTATTTAACTAAATAGATATGGCTAATTTAATAAAATAAGGTTGTTCTTAATTCAAAAAACAACCTTATTCATTTTCTCTTCACTTATGAAAATAACGCCTCTACCTGTTTATCGCTGGTTAGGCGGTGCACTTTCCGGGTTTTCCGGATTGTTTTCCTGTACAGGTGTTACGCCCGTTGTATCAATAGGGTTGCTTAAGCTATCTGTTGATGTTGTATCTTCTTCAATATGCGGCGATGGACAGTTGTAAGTTTTGGTGATTTTGGTCCATGGTTTTGGGAATGGGCCGTAAGTGTAACCCAACGATTTATCAGCATAAACCCTTTCCATAAAGCTGCCGAAAATAGGTAAGGCGGTGTGCGAGCCTTCGCCGGTTTCAGAAGTAGTGAAGTGCACAGAGCGGTCGTCGGCCCCAACCCAAACACCAGTTACCAGGTCTTTGGTGATACCCATATACCAGCCGTCTACATAGTCGGATGATGTGCCGGTTTTGCCGCCTATCTGGTTATCTTTTTTCCAAAGGCCGTTGTATTCCCAAAGTGCCTGCGAGGTACCACCAGGTTCTTCCATCCCCCCGCGGAACATGTAAAGCATCAGCCAGGCGGTTTCTTCGCTTAAAACCTTTTCGGTTTTGAGCTTAAACTCCTGTATTACATTTCCCTGCTGGTCGGTGATTTTGGTAACCAGCAAGGGATCCAATTTTTCGCCTTTGTTAAGAAATGTGCTATAAGCCCTAACCATTTCATAAACCGAAACATCATTTGAACCTAACGATACCGACGGAACGGACTTTAAAGGGCTTTCGATGCCGCAGC
Organism: Mucilaginibacter sp. cycad4; assembly: GCF_034263275.1. Taxonomy (NCBI): domain Bacteria; kingdom Pseudomonadati; phylum Bacteroidota; class Sphingobacteriia; order Sphingobacteriales; family Sphingobacteriaceae; genus Mucilaginibacter; species Mucilaginibacter sp. cycad4. Next base: position 1,326,395 of record NZ_CP139559.1, read on the forward strand.
GGTGAGCGTATTCCACAATTTTATCCCAGCCCACTTTTTCGGTTAGCTGTGCTGTGATGGAATTTACAGATTTACCCATAGCCCAGCGCAGTGACATTTCACGATAGGAGAAATGGAAGTCGGCATTATTGGGTTCCCAAACTTTGTTCTCGCCGTTGTCTTTGTACTTGATGGATACCGGTTTGTCAGTAAACTTATCGCAAGGGGTAAAGCCATTATCAAGCGCGGTTAAATAAGCAAATGGCTTGAAGGTGGAGCCTGCCTGTCTGCGGCTTTGGTTTACGTGATCGTAATTAAAGAAACGGTGATCAATACCACCAATCCAAACTTTTATTTTACCGGTTGATGGCTCCAGTGTCATCATGCCGGTGTTCAGGATTTTAGCGTAATATTTTATAGAATCTATAGTAGAGAAAGTAGTGTCCTGCTCCCCATGCCAGGTAAACACAGTCATCCGCTTTTTCGTTTTAAAGTAATCCTGGATCTTTAGCGTATCACCGCCGTATTTTTTTTCAAGTAGCTTGTAAATAGGGAGCCTTTGTTCGTTTTTGAGTATGAAATCTTTGATCTCAACGCCTTTTGAATCCCGCCACGGATTTTTGTTTCCCCAAAGGTTATAGAAGCGTTTTTGCAGCATCTTCATTTTTTCGGTAACAGCTTCTTCGGCATATTGCTGCATCTTTGAATCGATGGTGGTATAAATCTTCAGGCCATCCTCATAAAGGTTATAATCATTTTCCTTACACCATTTATCCAGCCATTTCTCAACAGCGCGGCGCAGGTACGAATCGCCGTGGGAGTCGTCTTCAACATAACTCAGGTCGAGCCCGAGTGGCAACGCGACGTTACTTTTATACTGGTCGGCAGTGAGGTACTTATATTTCTCCATCTGTCCCAACACAATATTGCGCCTTTCGGTAGCACGCTGCGGATTTTTAATGGGGTTGTAGCTCGATGTAGCTTTCAGCATGCCGATAAGTAAGGCTGATTCGGCAGGATTTAAGGTGCCGGGCTGTTTATTAAAATATTTTAACGATGCTGTTTTAATACCGTATGAATTATTGCCGAAAGGCACAGTATTGAAGTACAAGGTCAATATTTGCTGCTTACTGTAAACATGCTCAATTTTAAAAGCGGTAAGCCATTCCTTGCATTTATAAACAATAGTGCGCAGCACCGGGATATGCTTAATGACGCCCTGCGATTTCTTTTTACGTGTTTCAAAAAGGTTTTTGGCTAACTGCTGGGTGATGGTACTGCCACCGCGCCGGTCGCCTTTGGCCGTTGAGAGCACGCTGGTAAAAAAGGAATAAAAATCTACACCACCATGACTGTAAAACCGTGCATCCTCAGTTGCCACGAGGGCGTTTACGAGGTTGGGGGAGATCTCTTTAAATTCAATTGGTGAGCGGTTTTCCTTGTAATACTGGCCTATCAGTTTGCCATCGGCAGTGTAAACCTCCGATCCTACCGAAAGTACGGGGCTTTTAATATCCTGCATGTCAGGTGAGTATCCGAAGAGCCAAAGGAAGTTAAGTTCAATAGAACAAAAGAAAATAATTACGAAGTAAATGAATATGACAAAATATCTCAGAAACCGGTTGCGTATACGTCTGAACATTGGGTAAAGATGTAAAATTATGACACTATATCATAGTGCAGTTTAACAAATATAAACAACGTAAAATAGACAGGTAAATTTTAGGTTAACACTGGCATAATACATATTTATGATGTGCAAAGTACACAATAAATAAATCAAAAGCTGTTTGGATAAAAAAAATCAGATGTTGAAGGTTGCCGCGTGTAATTGAAATCAAGTTGCTAAAACTTTAATGTGGTTTTTGTACTTTGTATTGATATCTATTTATTATATGAAAAGTTTGACAGAACAATTTAAAGTACCAGGTAATAGCAAATTTTCGCTGAGTGATCATGATCCGGCATTTAGTGATGGTTATGAAAAAGAAGATGCCGGGGTTGTTTTGAACGAACTGATAGCTGAAACTTCTAAATTGGAAGCACAACTTTATGCCTCAAATAGTTATTCATTGCTTATTATTTTTCAGGCAATGGATGCTGCCGGGAAAGACAGCGCTATAGCGCACACCATGTCGGGTATAAACCCGCAGGGCTGCCAGGTGTATAGCTTTAAACAGCCCAGTTCAGAAGATTATGATCACGACTTTTTATGGCGACATTACAAAGCCCTGCCCGAAAGAGGGCGTATTGGTATCCATAACAGGTCGCACTATGAAAATGTGCTTGTCGTTAAAGTCCATCCCGAACTTGTTTTAAAGGAAAATAACCCCGCGATAAAACAAGTAAAAGATATTGACAAGCAGTTTTGGGAACAACGATATGAGAGCATCCGTTGTTTTGAACGGCATATTTGTAACAGCGGCACTGTTGTGATCAAATTTTTCCTTAACGTATCAAAACAGGAGCAAAAGAAGCGGTTTTTAAAGCGAATAGATAACCCCAAAAAAAATTGGAAGTTCCAGGCCAGCGACATTGCGGAGCGGGAGCATTGGGATGAATATATGAAAGCTTATGAAAAAGCCATTAACGAAACCGCTACAGATGATTGCCCCTGGTATGTTATCCCGGCTGATAAGAAATGGTTTACGCGCATCGCGATATCAACAATAATCAGGGATACCCTGAAAGAGTTGAAGCTGGAATTCCCTGTTTTGCCTAAAGACGAAATGGAAAAACTACAGGAAGCTAAACAGTTATTAGAAAAGCAGTAATGGTGATATTCAGACTTACGAAGTTTTCAAAACTTCGTAAGTCTGAGACTGCGCTGTGAAAATCTTAAATACCTGAAAACATATTTTGTGCAGGCTCTCCAATAAGCGGCATCGGTTTTCTTTCGCCATTAACAGCACCAATTAAACCGATGATCCATATGATCAAAAAGCCTAAACGTACTATCCAGATAATAGACATGCCAATGAATACGCCTGATGTTACAAAGGCCATACCAATAATGAGAGCTGCCGCCCAGGAAACAACTATTGATGCAAGGTGGAACAATAAGGTTTGTCTTAACTGGTAGGCTGCCAGCGGCGTTTTATTGTTGGCATACATTGCAAAATAGGCAATAAGCCATCCAATAAGCGTAAAATAACTGATGATGCCGGCGGTCTTACCGTCGTCGGTTGTTGGTTTGTAATTTTCCATGTGTGGTAAAGTTTTTTTGTATACAGCTAACCATTTAAAAATGAAATAGTTTTATCCATTTTTAAATGATTGCCCACAACGGACTTTATTCATCCGCACATCTGAAATCTGCACATCAAATCATTACTCTACCGTTATTTCATCAGCAAAAATGTAAGATTGGCTGCCTTTGTTCTCATGCCAGTCGGGTAGCGGGCCATATTGTTTGGCTATCAGTTTAATGTACCGGGTATTGGTATTTAGCGGTGCTGTAAATTCCTGAGTTTGTACGTTAGTATCTTTAATATCAATTTTGGTATTAACGGTGGCAGCCAACTTATAGGTTTTACCATCGTTTGATGTCCAGAATTGTACATATTTAGGGAACACAATCCATGCGCGGCTATCCTGCAATGTATTGATGCTGATTTGTTTGATGGGTTTAACAGTGCCCATATCAACGATACACATAAAATCCTTTCCCTGGTAGCCCTGCCAATTGCCTAAGCGCCAGTTAGTAGTGCCATGCTGTCTATCAATTAATGATTCATCGCCCTTAGCCGGGTAGTTTGGCAGGTATTTGTTCAGTATAGTTAGCTTAATATCGTTGCGGAGCTTGATGAAACTTGCTTCGTCTATAAAGCTGCTTTTGCCGTCCTTTATCGCGATAGCTTTCACCGTAATATTGTCGCTGATATTGATAGATTGGGTATAAAGGGCTGAAGCTGTAGTAGGGGCAGAGCCATCAAGGGTATAATAGATCTTTGCATCGGCGTCCTGGTCTTTGATCTGGATGCTGAAAGGCTGTTTAAAGGACCTGGACGGCGCTATAATGTAAGGATTAGGTACGATAAGGTTATCGGTGATCTTTGAAACGGGCTTCTCCAAATCCTGGGTAAAGATCTTATTTGCCAGCCTGCCGGTAAATACTTCAAAATCGCCGCCTTTGGTAATATCATCGTAGTTGATGAAAAGCTTGCTGTAAACCTTTTTATCAAGGTTCATGCCCTGCAGGTAGATATTGCTGCGGGTAATGCCGGCGCCGGGGTTAATAATGCTGAATTTTTTGCCGTTTTCAAGGTTGATCACTGCCTTATCAAATTGCGGGATCCCGATCTGGAAATCCTGCTGACCGGGAGCAATATTGTAAATCCCTAACGAGCTCATCACATACCAGGCCGACATTTGCCCGCAATCCTCATTACCGGCTAAACCATCGGGTTTGTTGCTGTATTCTTCGCGCAAAATACGGCTTACATAAAACTGGGTTTTATCCGGCGACTCGGTAAAGTTATATAAGTACGCCATGTGGTGGCTTGGTTCATTACCGTGTGCATATTGGCCTATCAGGCCTGCAACATCGGGAATGTCGCTGCCACTCAATTTTGATTGGGTGCTGAACAATTCATCGAGTTTGTTTTCAAACGCCTGCTTGCCACCTATTTTATCAATCAGGGTTTCAACATCATGCGGTACTAAAAATGAATATTGCCAGGAATTGCCTTCGGTATAATTACCGTTGATCTCTGTGGGGTCGAGAGGTTCAAGCCAGCCGCCATTTGCACGGGCCTGCATAAAAGTATTCTGGTTGTTGAAAACATTTTTCCAGTATTGTGCCCGCTGAATGTATTGGTTATAATCATCGGTTTTGTTGAGCATTTTAGCCATCTGCGCTATACACCAGTCGTCATAGGCATACTCCAACGTTTTAGACACGGACTCATCTTCTTCATCTGATAGAACAGCTCCGTTTTTTCGATAGTTATCCAGCCCAAATTGGTTACGGTTTACAGCGGCTTTCATAGCAGTGAATGCTTTTTCGGCGTCAAAATCACGAATCCCTTTAGCATAGGCATCCACAATAACCGGGATAGCATGATTGCCGATCATGCAATAAGTTTCGGTGCTCGCAAGCGGCCATATCGGTAGCAATCCGCCCTGATCATACATCGCAATAAAGCTTTTGATAAAATCGAGCGTACGCTTTCGGTCTATCAAGGTTAGCAGCGGGTTCTCGGCCCTGAAGGTATCCCATAAGGAGAAAACCGTGTAGTAATCAAAGCCCTGGGCAGTATGAACCTGCTGATCCATGCCACGGTATTGCCCATCCACATCACTGTAAATATTAGGGGCCACCATGCTATGGTATAAAGCGGTATAAAATATGGTTTGTTTTATTTTAGCATAATCGGGTTGTACTACTTTTTTAGCGGGAGGTGCATAACTGTATGGGCTTGTACCGCCTACAGCTTGAGTTTGCGAGGATGGGGAAGGAGCACCACCTTCAACCTGGATCTTGTTAAGTTCATGGTTCCAGGCTATTTTGGCTTCTTTCTGAATTTTTTTGAAGTCGAAATCAGGTACTTCTGCATCCAGGTTTTTTAAAGCACCTTCGGTGCTTACAGAGGAGATACCCACCTTGCTGATTACTTCGCCGGGATTATCAAACTGCAAAAACAGCTTTACGTTTTTGCCTTGAACTTTGCTCTGGCCATTTTGTACCTCGTTATTTAAAGCAATACCGTAAGTTTTAAAAGGCTTTGAAAACTTAGCATAAAAATAAACCTGTTGTTTATCTGCCCACGATTTTGACATACGGAAACCACGCACTTCATGATCGTTTACTACTTCTATCCATGAATCCAAAACCTCATCGCGGTGCTGCAGATCGATAATAATGTTTGCCTTATCGGTTGATGGGTAGGTGTAGCGATGAACGCCGGCACGTGTAGTTGTAGTTAGCTCAACGCCAATATTATATTTATCGAGCAGTGTTTTATAATAGCCTGGTGTTGCACTCTCATTCTTTTTATTGAAGTGCGAGCGGTATTCGGTGTTGTTAAATTTAGGATCGCCGGTGGTAGGCATAAACAATACATCGCAATAATCGGGTACACCTGTGCCGCTTAAATGTGTATGCGAAAAGCCATAAACCAAACTATCGGTATAATGATAACCTGAGCAGCCGTCCCAGCCTTCAAGCCTTGTATCCGGACTAAGCTGCACCATGCCAAAAGGCATCACCGCGCCGGGATAAGTGTGCCCGTGCCCGCCGGTACCGATAAAGGGATCAACCAGTTGGGCATAGTCCTTATCCTTTTCTTTTTTCTTTTGTGCCGATGAAATGAATGGCAGACCAGCTAATAAAGCGATAGATAAAGATGAGCGGAATACGTATTTTACGATTGACATATTATTTATAGGCGATTCAATTTGAATGAGCACAAATTACACTAATTACCATGAATATTTGTTAACAGTAACGGTCACTATTTTATTGCTCAAATGGAAGGCGATGAATAAAGATATTATAATAAACAAAAACGTCATTGCGGGGTATTAAGCAATGACGTTTTTTATTTACTAATTCGATTTAATTCGAAATAATTAGTGTCTTTATCCTTTTATCACACCCACCTTTTTCAAAAGCTTGCGGTTTTCGCGGCGGTGAATTAACCGGTAAACTATGGCGTAAATAACAGGTAGTATCAATAAGGTAAGGATGGTTGATGTAACCAAGCCTCCAATAACAACGATGGCTAACGGTTTCTGGGTTTCAGAACCGATGCCGGTTGAAACAGCGGCCGGCATCAAACCGATGGCAGCCATCAAAGCAGTCATTACTACCGGGCGTACACGTGAAATTACACCTTCCATTATGGCTGTGTCAAGCGGCATATGCTCTTCCAGGTTTTTCCTGAATACCGAGATCAGGATCACACCATTCTGGATACACACGCCAAACAAGGCAATAAAACCGATGCCGGCCGAGATACTGAAGTTTGTACCGGTAATATGCAGGGCCAAAATCCCGCCGATAAGGGCGAAAGGTACATTCAGGATCACCAAAAATGCATCTTTTACATTACCAAAGGTGATGAACAAGATCAGGAAGATCACCAGCAGGCAAATAGGCACCACATGTGCAAGGGTTGCTGAGGCGCGCTGCTGATTTTCAAATTCGCCGGCCCAGGCAAATGAGTAGCCCTGGCCAAGTTTTACGCGGGCGTTAACTTTTTGCTGTGCTTCGGCTATGGTACTGCCCAAATCGCGGCCGCGGATGGAAAACTTCACAGCGATATAACGCATATTATTATCGCGATAAATAAAGGCGGGTCCTGTAGTGGTTTTGATCGATGCTATCTCTTTAATGGCAATTTTTGCACCGTTAAGGGTAGGCACCATCAGATTTTCGATCTTATCCTGGGTATCTCTGAATTGCTTTTGATAACGGATCCGTACATCAAAATGGCGTTCGCCTTCGTAAAGTTCGGTGGCAGCCTTACCGCCTATAGCCATTTCTATAACAGAGTTGGCATCGGCTGTTGAAACACCATACAAGGCCATTTTACGCTGATCAAGCTCTATCCTGAACTCCGGCTGGCCGAGGTTGCGCAATACGCCCAAGTCCTCAACACCCTGAACGGTTTTCAGAATACTCAGTACGCTGTCTGCCTTATGGTCAAGAGTATCAAAGTCGGGGCCGAAGATCTTAACGGCCAACGAGGCATTCACGCCGGCAACAGCCTCGTCAACGTTGTCACGAATGGGTTGCGAATAATTAAATACAGCTCCGGGTATTTTGGTTAGCTGTGCATCCATCTGGGCTATCAGTTCATCTTCGGATAATCCTTTGCGCCATTCCTTTTTATTTTTTAAGTCTACCTGGATCTGCACGTTGAAAAAACCTTTTGGATCCGTACCATCGTTAGTTCGACCCACCTGGGCAAGCGTTTGTTTTACCTCGGGGAATTTTTCGAGGATCTGCATCATTTTTTGATTGATGCTTTCAGCTTCAGATAAGGAGACGCTCATCGGCAGTTCGGCCTCAACCCAAAGCGCTCCTTCATTAAGATCGGGCAAAAATTCCGATCCCAAAAACCTGAATGAGAAAAATGTTACCGTCATAAAGGCCACAGCAACAATAAGGCTCAGTTTTTGGTTTTTATAGGTGAACCCAAACATTTTACGGATGCCATTTTCAAAAAACAAAACAACCGGGTTGTGTTTTTCTTTTACGTTTTTGCTTAATAAAATACTTGACAGGGCCGGTACAAGTGTTAAGGTAAAAATGAGTGCCCCAAGCAAAGCAAAACCAAGGGTATAAGCCAATGGAGAGAACATTTTACCTTCCACTTTTTGGAAAGCGAAGATGGGCACCAAACAGGTAATGATAATGAGTTTGGAGAAGAAGATAGCTTTACCCATTTCGGCGCCTACATTTTTAAACAGGCCCAGTTTGGCAAGGCCATTAAATTTTTGCATGCCTACTTCTTTGGCCCGGTGGTCAAGCGCTACAAAGATCCCCTCAACCATCACCACGGCACCATCTATGATGATACCAAAGTCAACCGCACCCATGGATAGCAGGTTGGCGCTCATACCCTTTATGCGCATGCATATAAAGGCAAACAGCAGTGCCAGCGGGATGATGATAACCACGGTAAGCGTAGTGCGCCAGTCGGCCATGAACAATAACACGATTACAGTTACCAGTACGATACCTTCCAACAGGTTATGGATCACTGTTTCGGTACAAAAATCCATCAGGTTGGTACGGTCATAAAAGGTATCAATTTTAACATCCCTGGGCAGGATGTTATCATTGAGGTCTTTAACCTTATCGCGGATGCGGCTCAATACCTCGGCGGGGTTTTCGCCCTTGCGCATTACAATAATGCCTTCAATAACATCCTTCTGCCTGTCACGGCTCACCTGGCCAAGGCGCGGCAGCCCGCTTTCCTTAACATCTGCAATGTCACGGGCCAGGATAGGCACGTTATTTACATTTTTAATGATGATATTCTGGATCTCTTCAATATTATTGATCAAACCAATACCGCGAACCACATAAGCCTGATCGTTTTTTTCAATTACATCGCCGCCTACGTTAATGTTACTGCGGTTAATGGCATTGTAAACATCGAGCGAGGTAAGCTCATATTTGCGCAACAACGAGGGGTTAACACTAACCTCGTATGTTTTTTCTTCTCCGCCAAAGCTGTTTACGTCGGCTACGCCGGGTACTGATTTAAACTGGCGGTCGAGGATCCAATCCTGGATAGCTGTAAGCTCATGGATAGATTTGGTATGGCTTTTTAAGGTATAGCGATAAATTTCGCCTGTAGGCCCGTAAGGTGGTTCAACTTCAGGTTTTACACCATCGGGCAGGTCGGCATTGCCCAGGCGGCTTAATACCTGCTGCCGGGCAAAGGCGTCATCTACGTCATCGTCAAAAATGATACGTACGTACGATAAACCAAAGGCCGAGGTGGTACGAAGATTAGCCTTTTTTTGTACCGAATTTAAAACGGTCTCCATGGGGATGGTGATCATTTTTTCAACTTCTTCGGCACTGCGGCCCGGCCATTGGGCTATAATGATGATCTGGGTATTGGTAACATCCGGAAATGTTTCAATAGGAGTGTTAGTATAGCTCCATACGCCAATCACGGCCAAAACTGCTGTCATGAAAAACACGAAGTAGCGGTGCCTTAGCGAGAAGTATATGATGTTTTTAATGAATTTGTTCATTGTTTGATCAGTATTGAGTTTCAGGTTAATTTGTCAGCCTAATGCAGTGTCTGTGTTTCTGCATAACACTAACTAATTAATCGCCGGCAAGGGCGTCATATAACAGCAACTGGTTTTTGGATATCACCTTATCGCCCGGTTTTAAACCCGATGCGATATAGCTGGTATCTTCAACCGTTTTAATTACGCTAACCTCGCGCAGTTTGAGATCGCATTTATCATTGTAGATCACTACAAAATTTCTGCTGTTATCAAAAACCACAGCCTTGGCAGGTACTGATACCGATTGCGCTTTATCCGTATTGGTGATTACCACATTGGTAAACATTTCGGGTTTAAGCAGCATGCCTTCGTTCGGTAATACAATCTTGATCTTCATTACTTTGTTATCGGGATCTAAAACAGAACTTATGGCATCAACCTTGCCGGTAAAAACTTTATCCGGATAAGCAACTGTGGTAATCTTTGCTGTATAGCCCGCTTTTACTTTAGAGATATCCGATTCAAATACGTTGGCCCAGATCCAAACATCCTTCATGTTTGATATGGTGAACATGGCATTATTGTTATCCGGGCGGATAAAACTGCCTGCAGTAATGTTCTTTTCAACTATATAGCCGCTTTCGGGTGCTTTGATCACCAGCGTGCCGCCCGGGCTTGTATTGCCGCCCCCGTTAATGCTGATCTGCTCTTTTACCTTACTGTAGGCAGCTTCGGCCTTGTTATAATTCTCTTTAGCCTCCGTATAATCGCGCTCACTCGAGATGCCGTTTTTGTACAGGTATTCGGCCTGTTCCAACTGACGTTTGGCGATGGATACGTCGGCTTTTGATGAGGCAAGGTCGGTATAGTTACCCGCTACATCGGCGCTGCGCACTATAGCCAGGGTTTGCCCTTTGCTAACTTTATCGCCAAGGGATACTTTAACGTCAAGAACCTGCCCGCCCGAAAACGGGAATACCTTTATAACTGCATTGTCGTCATATGAAACCTCGCCCGAAAGGCTCAGTTCGTTTTTTATGGTTGTGGTTTTGGCGGTGTCGATTGTGATCATACGGGCCATCGAGTCGCTGACACAAACCTGTTTATTTTCGGTTACAGGTGGTGTTTTGCCTTTGCAGGCAGCAAGCAATAGTAAAGCTGAGATGCCGGAAAACAGCGTTTCTCTTTTCATCATAGTAATTTTTAAGGAATTTGTCAGGATTTAATTATAGTAGTGCCGGTAGCAAAGTTGAGATCGGCAATAGCTTTTTGAAGGTTATATTGCTGCTGCAGGATCTTAAGCTTGGTATCTTTGTAGGTATCAAAAAAGTCAACAAACTCAACCAGGCTTATCTGCCTTTGCTGAAAGCTTTTGAGCATGCTGCTAAACAATTTATCATATTGTTCATTAAAGGCCACCTGCTGCGTTGAAAACAGCTGCTGATTTAATTTATACTGATTAACGGCTGCTACAACATCATTTTTTAACTGGAACTCACTTTGTTTTAAAGTGCTTTCCTGGCTTTTGATATTGTACCGTGCCGATTTGATGTTGCCCTGGTTACGGTTGAACAATGGCAGGGGCAAACCAATCTGTAAACCATAGTAATGCGGCGCATAACTACTGTTTTGATCATATGCAACACCAATGGTTACATCAGGCACAGCCAACGCCTTTTGATAAGCAAGGTTATGGGTAGCCGAATTTAACTGATACTGGTTTGACAGGTAATCGGGCCGGTTGGCCAGGGCCTGGTTAATAAGCGACTGCAAATCAAGATCGACATTTTCAGCAGGCTTGTCATTGATAACAGGCTGGATGAATACCGTTTCTTTAGTTTGCAGCAACGTTTTAAGCTCTGTTTGCAGATCATTGATCTGGCGGTTGTTCTCAACCATGTCGTTCTGCAAGCCAAATAGCAATGCTTTCAGGCGGATGAGGTCCTTCATGGAGGTGTTACCCGCATCATATGATTTTTGGATGGCATTAACCAGGCTGGTAGCAGAGCTAACCTCGTTTTGATAAACAAACTGCTGTGCGTTAAGTGTAGCAAGCTGGCTAAAATCAAGCTGAAGGTTGTATTTCAGGTTGCGCATCAGATCGTTAAAAGCGGCTTCCTGGACTTTTGCATCGTCTTCGGCTACTCTAACTTGCTTGCCGCGCTTTCCTGCGGTTGCAAACACCTGGCTTAGCTGAACAAATATCTGTCCGCCGCCATTGGAGTGGTTGAAAAATTTATTAGTGCTGCCGTCATGGATATTCTGATCGGTGCTCAGCGTGGGGTTATCCCATAATTTAGCTTGTTGAATGAGCGCTTTCGAGGCATCAACGTTATACTTTTGGGCAAGCAGGCTAAGGTTATTTTCAATGAATTGCTTTTCAGCATCCTGGAAATTGATCTTTAATGTATCTGTCTGAGCTTCGGCCTTTTGGGTTAATAAACTAAAAAACAGTGGGGATATAAATAGCAGGGATTTTATAGTACGCATGTTTCCTTCTTCAATTCTACAGTACAAAACTTCAAAACGGTTATGAATTTTGTATGAAGTGAAGGAAAAACTAATGGTAGAAAGGGAACCCTGATTTTGTCTGAACCTGGATTTATAGGATTAGTAGGATTTTCTCATCATGTTGAAAGAAAAATCTGTAAATCCCGAAAGTCCCCCCAAATCCTGGTTCAGAGATTTATTTCAAAATCATCCGCATCTTTCAAAAAGGGGAGTGCACGGCGCACTTTTTCAACCTCATCGCCTATGATACTGAAAGTGTAAAGGTCTTCTTCATCGCGTTTGTAGTAAACTACCTTGCCGTTAGGATCGATACAGGTAGAGTCGCCACTATGGTAAATTTCGTTTCCATCGTGGCCTACCCGGTTAACTGCTATTACATAAGATTGATTTTCAACCGCGCGCGCAGGTATCAGCGTACGCCAGTGGGCTGCCCTGCGCTCGGGCCAGTTGGCTACTACAATGAGCAGGTCATAAGGGTTTTCTTCAATATTGCGCAACCACACCGGGAAACGCAGGTCGTAACAGATCACCGGGCAAATTTTCCAGCCATTAAGCTCAACAAAAAGTTTTTTGGTGCCGGCGGTGTAAGTATTGTGTTCGCTGCCCAGTGCAAACAGATGGCGTTTATCATAGTGTTCATGAGTGCCATCAGGGCGCATCCATATTAAGCGGTTATAGTATTTGCCGCTTTCTTCAATAATGATGCTTCCGGTTATCACGCAATCGTACTGCCGGGCAGTTTTTTCCATCCATTGCATGGTTTTACCATTCATGGGTTCAGCAAGTTCGGCAACGTTCATAGTAAAGCCGGTGCTGAACATTTCGGGCAGTATAATGAGGTCTGTTTTTTCGCGGATCCCTCCCGATAGCCTGAGGGTAATATTCTGAAGATTTTTATCGGTATTTTCCCAAAAAAGGTAGCCTTGAAAAACAGTAATTTTAAGATTCTCCATAATATTTGGTTCATAGTTTATGGATCATGGTTCATGGCAAAAAATGCATGACGATTGGTTGATCCATACGGATAAAACTTATACGATTTGACTACGATCCATGAACTATGGACCATGATCCAAAATCAAACTTAAATGATCTGGCTATGATCCATTAACTATGAACCATTAACCAAAAATTAAACTCGAATTAACCTATCAACGGCTTTATCTAAAGTTTCTTGTCTTTTGGCGAAACAAAATCTTAACACATGGTGATCAATCCCCTTGCTGTAAAAAGCCGAAACAGGTATCGATGCTACCCCAAATTCCTTCGCCACACGGATAGAAAAGTCGGCATCTCTTTCGTCGGTAATAGCGCGGTAACTTACTGACTGAAAGTATGAACCACTGCATGGCAAAAGCTTAAAACGGCTTTGCTCAAGGCCTTTCCTGAAGTAGTCGCGTTTTTCCCTGAAAAATTCGGCCAGGCCGAGATAAGTTTCTTCGTTTTTTAAATGCTCGGCAATAGCATACTGAATAGGTGTGTTTACCGCGAACACCAAAAACTGGTGAATTTTCCTGAACTCATTCATCAAATAGGCAGGCGCCATACAATATCCCACCTTCCAGCCGGTGGCATGAAAAGGCTTGCCGAACGAGGCTACGATAAAGCTGCGCTGTTGCAGGTCGGGGTAGCGGGCCATGCTGTGGTGGGTTTCGCCGTCATATATCAGGTGTTCATATACCTCATCACTTAGGATCAGGATATCCTGATTCTTTACCAGCGCACTCAACTCGTCAATATCCTCCTTATGCAAAATGGTTGCCGTTGGGTTATGCGGCGAGTTAAGGATGATCATTTTTGTTTTTTGGTTGATAAGCCGCTTAACCATGTCCCATGCAATGCGGTAATTGGGCGGCTCAAGGGCAAGCGATTTTACAACGCCGCCCATCAGTTTTATGGCGGGGGCATAACAATCGAAAGCCGGCTCAAATATGATCACCTCATCGTTAGGGTGGATTACAGCGCTTATTGCCGTAAAAATGGCCTGTGTGCCACCAGCAGTGATAGTAATCTCTGTTTCGGGGTTATAAACTGCGCCGTAAAGTTTTTCGGTTTTTTCGGCAATACGCTCTCTTAAGGCCATTACACCAGCCATGGGCGCATATTGGTTATGCCCCTCTTTCATGGCTTTATTTACAAGCTCAATCAGGTCGGGCGAACAGTCGTAATCAGGAAAACCCTGCGACAGATTTATTGCACCCAATTCGTTGGCCAGGGCCGACATAGTGGTGAATATGGTGGTTCCGGTTTGGGGTAATTTTGAAACAACAGGTATCATCAATGGCTAAAGTAGGGAAAAATCATTATGAACCTATCCCCATAACCGGGTATTTTTTGTATTTAGAAAATATTTTAATTTATAGGTTTAAACATATTATCTGAACCGTGATTCCTGGGATTAAAAGATTAGTAGGATTTTTCGAATTCGAAAGATTAGGTCTTTACCCCCGGACAATCGGTTTTAAAATGACCAGGCTTGTGAATAAATGGGAGTGAAAAATTTCTACACGAATTGGTTTTTAAATCGGTCACAATTAATCGAATTATACGAATTTTTTATTGATGTCGAATTGAAATTCGTGTAATTCGATTAATTCGGAAAAATTTGTGTGAAAATTTCTTATCTACCCTCTGCCGATAGTTAAACACTTCTTAACAGCGATTTCCCGCTCTTTACCCAACCAATCAAATTCTATACATCCTTTAATCCTAAAAATCATGGTTCAAACCAATATACTGTCCGTAATCCTGGCAATATCATAGCTGATCTTATTGATGAAGCCCAGCTGCTCTTTCAATAAAGCATCTTCGGCCTGGGCTACAGGTTTCTGAGCTTCCGGGTTAACAGGGGGAATTTTACCTATATTAAATTCAATATTTTGAGCATGCAGTTTTTGACCGGTATCGTTCAATACGGTTATACTTTTTTTGATTAGCTTCATGGCTTCAGGGTGGGCAACCGGGATTTCCTTTTTGCTTTGTGCCGATGCTATGGTGGCAATATATGATGAAAGGATATGGTTAAGTACCACGAATTTATGCACTTCCTTTATTTTACGCTGCTTGCTTTTAGGCTCGGATGTCATACGCTCAAATGTGGCCGAAAGATTGGCCGATTTTACATATACCTCTTTGCGCGCCAGTTTATAAGTGGTAATGCTGATCATTTTGCCCGAAATGCTTTCGGCAATAGTTACGAGATAGTTGATATTAGCTACAATCACATCGCGAAGGGTTTCCTGGATCTGTTCAAACTCCCAGGTTGGGAAAATGAGGTAGCTGGCTACCAGGGCAATGGTTGAGCCTATGATGGTATCTATGATTCTTTCCTGCGCCACGTTTAACAGCCCCACGCCTAAAAACTTGAACAGGATAAGTACATACGGGGTCATGAAAATTACACTCACTACATAATTAAGGCGTTGAAAGCTGTAGGCGCCCATCATAAAAATCACCAGAAAAATAAACTGCACGGTGACGTTAGGAATAAAAGTAAGTATAGCTATGCCAATAACGCCGCCGCCAATGGTACCTATTAAACGCTGGTAGTTACGCTGTTTTGAAAGGCTGAATCCTGGCTTCAGTATGACGATAATGGTAAGCAGCACCCAATAGCTATGGTGACCTAATGAAACCAGCTTGGCTGTGATAAAGCCTACAAGGCATACCAATGCTACGCGCAGGGCATGTTTGAATGCGCCGGACGCCAGCGTAAAGTTGTCGAAGAAAATATGCGGTGCAAAATCCTGGTGGGTAACAAATGCCGAATACTCTACATCGCCTTTGGGCTCGTTCAATGATTCGGCTGCTTTTGAACTGTAGTATTTATAAATATTGTTGATCCCCTCGCTAAGCGAACGCAGGTTCACCAGTACTTTTTTAAGTACCAGGTTGCTGGTTTCCTGGTTGTTTTTGCCGATGGAGTCGATCTTTATTTTTAGTTTTTCCAGCTCGATATTAAAATCGGTAAGGTGGCGGCGACGGGTATTTGATAATATAATGTAGGCTATGTCATCAAGCTCATCGGCCATGTTATGGATAATGCGGGCTATTTCGGTAAGTACGCCGGTATCTTTAAATTTTTCGCGAATGTGGTTGTAATCATAGTGCGTGGCCATGATCTGTTCGTAGATATCAACCAGGTCGACAAAGGTAAGTACCAGGATCCTGCTTGGTGCTGTCGATTCGCGGGCCATGATGCGGCTTTTAAAAAGCAGTTCGCGTACAGCATCCTGGTGCTGGCTCACCTGGATCTGTTTAGAAACCAGCTTACGGTAGTTTTCGTCGATATCGGTATCCGACAGATAAAAATCGGCCTTGATGCGTAAAAAACGTGCTATATCGGTAACATTTTCGCCAAGGGCCTGCTGTGCCGCGCGATAGGGGCGAATACCGAAAAACAACAGGCTGAAGATCATATACCAAACACCGCCTGCTAAAATGGTGGCACTGTAACCCAATACCTCGGGAGCTGCCAATGCTTTATCCATCATAAAGATCATGATCAACAATGATGAAGTGCCTACCGACGCTGCCCTGTTGCCATAAACCGTAAACATGGAAAACAAAAAAGCGAAGAAAGTGATCTCGAAGCCAAGGCTAAATACATTGAGCCGCGCAAAACCGGTAATAGCTGCTACCAAAAACAAACAAAGGTTGCCGGCTGCCATGGCATTACGCTTGTGCGATACCGGGCCGGGAGTATCTATAACACAGATACACAATGCGCCCAATGAAAGCGTAAGGCCCAGATCAAACTTATCAAACTGCATTAGCAGCAGGGAGGGCAGTAAAATGCCTATGCAAATACGGATCCCATCAGAAAAATATTGACTGTAAAAGAAACTTTTTATTTCCCTGATGTTTATAGACATGGTAGCAGTAGCTTTGTAAATAACAGAACTATTATAAGCAATTTTGTTTGTTCGGCCTGTTTTTATTAAATATAATTTATTGGCCCAAAATGACGTTTCAAATTTACATAATTTTAATTTAAGTGTCCATTTTTGATAAAAATGGCATTAATTGAAGATTTGTGTTAATAAATATTTACTTTTTGATGAAATTAAATTAAAGATCAGTAAATTCACCCCCCGGAAAAGGCCAAAAGCTAAACCAATCAATTTTACCTCAATTTAATTTTTTACTATGTCGCCAACGTTAAAACTCAACCAAAGAGAAGCAGCTTTCAATAATGAAGTTGTTACCCGATTTGAGTTATATAACAGTTTGTTTCAAACACTTCCATTTTACCAGGTAAAGGATACAGGGATCTTATTACCATTCTTCAGTTCGCATTGCGAAAAGGGTGCAATTACCCATGATTCGCCGACAGATATTATCGAGTCGTTTTTTGAAAAGTATGTACCGGATATCGACCACCGCGAACAGATCAACCGCATGTTCAGGTTTATTCAGTACATTGAACGCCAGGTGGTTTTGTTTGATGCTATTGAAGATTCGTCCTTTAATAAAATAGGTAAGTTTGATGATAGCGGTACCCTGCAAAGCTTGTTGCAGCATGCAGCAATCAGTGATGAAAGCCGCCAGGATATCAGTGAAAAATTAAAAGATTTTTCGTTACGACTGGTGCTTACTGCGCACCCTACGCAGTTTTATCCCGGTACGGTGCTTGGCATCATGACTGATTTAATTGAGGCTGTAAAAATCAACGATATCAATAACATTGATGTATTACTGCAGCAATTAGGTAAAACACCATTCTTTAATAAAACATCACCAACACCTGTTGATGAGGCTATCAGTCTTTCCTGGTTCCTGGAAAATATATTTTATCATGCTGTATCGGGGATCCAGTCAAAACTGGAAGAGGAATTTGATATTGATGCTGCAAGCCGTCAAATACTGGAGCTCGGTTTTTGGCCGGGCGGCGACCGTGACGGTAACCCTAATGTAACAACCCAAACCACCAAAGAAGTTGCCAGTTTTTTAAGGCAGCGCCTGTTCAGGTGTTACTACCGCGATTTCAGGGTACTTAAGCGCCGCATCACTTTCCGCGGTGTTGAGGAGGCCATGACTAAACTGGAGACGCTGTTTTATAAAAACGCTAATGAACAGTTAACTCCGGTTAACCTGCAAGGCGAACTACTGGAACTGCTGCTTTCCATAAAAGAAGTCATCCTTAGAGATCACGATGGTTTGTTCGTGAATATTGTTGAGGATATGATCCAGAAGGTACGCCTTTTTGGATGCTATTTTGCAACGCTTGATATCAGGCAGGACAGCCGTATTTTACGTAAGGTATTTGAATACGGAACCCAAAATATTGACACAGGCGTAGCGGAAGGTTATTCGGAACTAAGCGAGGATGATAAAATAAAGAGCATCACCTTTAAAGAGGCCGATTTTGTTTGCCCTAAAGAGGAAAAAGATGCTATGATCCACGATACACTGGATACCATCAGGTTAGTTAAGCAAATTCAACAGGGTAATGGTGAAAGGGCCTGCCAGCGTTTTATCATCAGCAACTGCCAGCGCGCTTCGGATATCCTGCAACTGATTACGCTGTTTTTATGGAGCGGATGGAAAAAAGACAGCTTAAGCATTGATTTTATGCCGCTGTTTGAAACTGTGAACGACCTGGAACATGCTGCGGGCATCATGGAGCAATTATATACCCATCCGTTTTATGCCGAGCACCTGAAAAACAGGGGCAGCCAGCAAACCATTATGCTTGGCTTTTCGGATAGTACCAAAGATGGCGGTTACCTGATGGCTAACTGGTCGATATATAAAGCTAAAGTTGAGCTTACCGCAATGGCCCGTAAATACGGTATTCAACTGGCGTTTTTTGATGGCAGGGGAGGCCCGCCTGCACGTGGCGGCGGTAAAACACACCGTTTCTATGCGTCGATGGGTAAAGAGATTGCTAACGAGCATATCCAGTTAACTATTCAGGGGCAAACCGTTAGTTCACAATACGGTTCGGTTGAAACTGCCCAATTTAATATGGAACAGTTGATCAACGCAGGTATTATCTCAGCTTTGCACCCTAACCGTAACGATCTGTTGGATAACCGTCATAAAGAACTCATTCAGCAAATGGCCGATGTGAGCTATAAGCTGTTTATCGATCTGCGCGCACATCCGCTGTTTGTTGAATACCTCGAAAAATTCAGCCCGCTGAAATTATTGTCAAGGATCAATATCAGCAGCCGACCAACCAAACGTAACGCAGGGGCTCAATTGAAACTGGAAGATTTGAGGGCTATCAGCTTTGTAACTTCATGGAGCCAGTTAAAACAAAGCATCCCCGGTTTTTATGGTGTAGGTACTGCGCTTAAACAGGTTAAAGAAACCGGCGGCTGGGACGAGATCAAAGAGCTTTACCAAACATCAGGTTTCTTTAAAACCATGCTGGATAACTGTATGATGTCGATGTCAAAGTCAGATTTCAGGGTTACTGCGTACCTGGAGCAGGATGAAAAATTTGGCGCCTTCTGGAAAATGCTTCGCGATGAGTTTATCCTTACCCGCGAAATGCTTCTTGAACTAACCGGCAGTACCGTACTGATGGAAGAATACCCGGTTGAACGTCGTTCTATCGCCATTCGCGAAAAAATAGTGTTACCGCTGGTGATCATTCAGCACTACGCCCTGCAATGTATCAATTATGAAAAGGATACCGAGCTTAATGATGTTTACAATAAGCTCGTGATCCGTACGGTTTACGGTATTGTAAATGCCGGGCGCAATTTGGCTTAAGAGTTTATTGTTTTAATTTATATCCCCGTCCACCTGTTAGCAATAGCAGGTGGATTTTTTTTGATTTAATTATATGATCATGATGGGCTGTGTCAAAAACTTTTCAAAGGTTTTTGGCATTTGATCTGAAAAGCCTCTGCCCTCAAACTTTAAGAAAAAACCGGGAGCCATTATAAAGTTAAAAGCAGAATACGTAAAAGCATAAAATTAACAGGTTGGGTATACGTGTTTGTTCAATTGCTTTATATGTAATAAAAAAGGCCGCATCAAATACAAATGATGCGGCCTCTTGTCCTTAGGAGAAAGGGTTTTATTTCAATTCGAGTGTTACTATTGATTTTGCAGGCAGGCTCACTACCAGTTTGTCACCGTCTTTCTTAGCGCCGGCAAAGGCGTTCAGATGAATTTTGTTGGCATCTTTAAATGTATTAACATCAGTTAAATTGGCCGAGGTTAATACCTGGCCGCTAACGGTTTGCCATTTTACATCGCTAAGGCCGGTTGTAATGGTAATGGTATTGTGCGGATCAAGGTTAACTAATGAGATGTGTACCTTGCCGGCCGCATCCTGCGAAGCAGATGCATTTACAGCTTCGATTTTTTTGCCGTCAACTTCGTAATCAGGTACGCTTAATTTAATAGGCAGGTATTTGGCATCCTGGTGCACCTTATACATATCAAATACGTGGTAAGTAGGGGTGAGCACCATTTTCTCTTTATCAGTTAATATCAATGCCTGCAGTACGTTAATGGTTTGTGCAAGTGCAGCCATTTTAACACGGTCGCTGTGGTTATTGAATATGTTAAGCGTTGTACCTGCTATCAAAGCATCGCGCAGGCTGTTTTGCTGATAAAGGAAGCCAGGGTTTGTTCCAGGTTCAGGATCAGTCCAAACGCCCCATTCGTCAACAACAAGGGCTACTTTTTTATCCGGGTCATATTTATCCATAATAGCCGAATGTTTAGTAACCAGCTCTTCCATTTTAAGGCAGTTAACCATAGTGCCGAAGTATTCTTTCTCGCTAAAATCAGTTGCCGAACCTTTTTTACCCCAGTTGCCGGTTGGCACAGTGTAATAATGTAACGACAGGCCCGACATCATCCAGTTAGGGATGTTTTTCATACAAACCTCTGTCCAGCGGTAATCGTCAGAGTTTGGTCCGCTGGCTATTTTTTTCAGCTTGGCGCCTGGGTAATCCTTGGCAAATGAAGCATAGCGTTTAAACAGGTCGGCATAATATTCAGGTGTCATATTGCCGCCGCAGCCCCAGCTTTCGTTTCCTACACCCCAAAGTGTTACCTTATATGGAGCCGGGTGACCATTCTTTTTACGCAATTGTACTACTGTGCTGCTACTGTTTGAGTTTAAGTATTCAATCCATTTCGACATTTCATCAACTGTGCCGCTGCCTACGTTGCCCGCTATGTAAGGCTCACAGCCTAACAGGTCGCAAAGCTCCAGGAACTCATGTGTGCCAAAGCTGTTATCTTCGGTAATGCCGCCCCAGTTGGTATTTACCATGCGCGGGCGTACCGCTGCTGGGCCAATGCCATCGCGCCAGTGGTACTCGTCGGCAAAGCAGCCGCCGGGCCAGCGAAGGTTAGGGATCTTTATCTTTTTAAGGGCATCAACAATATCAAGCCTGATGCGGTCCTGTTTTTTTACGGGAAGGGTTTTATCAACCCAGAAACCGCCATAAATGCCATGACCGAGATGCTCGGCAAACTGGCCGTAAATGTGCTTGCTAATAGTTGTTTTTGAGTCGGTACTGATATTAAGTGTACCTGTTTGCCCGAAGGATGCCGAGCTCAATAAGGACAAAGCGATAACGCCGAGTTGTAAAAACGGGTTCTTTTTCATTGAAACTTAGGATTTAACTAATTGTACAGTAAAGAAAAGAAAAATTATGCGAATAAGTGTTAAAATAACAATAAAAATATCAGAACCATGATTAGCTTGATTAATGGATTACCTTGAATTATAAGTATCATTGGAAATGAAAACCCGAGGTTACCCTGCAAGATCAGCATTGTCAGGAAATACTTTATTCAAGCTAATCAAGGTTCTGCCTTATAAACTCTTCAAACTTTTCACTGCTATAATCTGCCGCGCCAGAGTGTTTATAAATAAGCTTACCCTCTTTATCAAACACGAGGGTAGTAGGGATAGTGCCATCCAATAAAGTGCCGGGTACATTGCTCTTTTGTATATATAAGGGTAGGTCGTACTTGTTTTTAAGCATAAAAGCTTTGGCTTTAGGCAAGTCGTTATCTACATCAATCAAAAGAAAGGTTACTTTTGGATCGTTCCTGAATTTTTTATAAAGCGTATTCACTTTAGGCATTTCGGCAATGCAGGGAGGGCACCAGGTAGCCCAGTAGTTTATAAATACCACTTTAGATTTTAAGACGCTTAACGATGTGGTATTGCCCGCTGCATCCTTAAACTGGATATCAGGTACATTGGCAAAGTTTTCGTGATGCTTAGTATACTCATCAATATCGGGCTGGAAAAACCCCAGCGACATGAGGCCCCTGATTAGATAACCTTTGGCATTGGGGTTAAAAATAACCAACAACGCCAACACCATAATGAGGATACTAAAAATATTTGAGACCGATATCTTTTTCCGTTGGATCATAAAATGATATTTAAGAGCTTTTACCCATGCCAGGTCTACTGTTGAAATCTTTGCGTCTTAGCGCCTTTGCGTGAAAGTAATTAATAAGGCAATTTATCCTTTATTGCTCCATAAACCCATGTCCCCAAAATAGCGCTTAAAAGCGTAACCGAAGTAACCAAAAAGCCACTTCCAATCTGCGCAAACAGCGGACCAGGGCAGGCGCCTGTAATTGCCCAGCCTAAACCAAATATCAACCCGCCATATACATTGCCCCAGTTAAATTTTTTGTCGGGAATAACGATGGCATCGCCGGTAAGGGTTTTGATATTAAAACGTTTAATTATCATAACAGAGATCATCCCTACAATAATAGCGCTGCCAATGATACCATACATATGAAACGATTGCAGCCTGAACATTTCCTGGATCCTGAACCAGGATATCACCTCCGATTTTACCAGTACTATGCCAAAAAGCAGGCCGGCAAACAGATATTTGATGTTGAGCATATTATAAATGTAAAAGGTAAGGTAAAATAAACCAGCTCATAATGAATCCGCCTGCCATAAAACAACAGGTCGCTATCAGCGATGGCCATTGCAGGCTCGAGATCCCCATGATGGCATGGCCTGATGTACAACCGCCGGCATACCTTGTCCCAAAGCCTACCAAAAAGCCGCCTGCCACTATAAAAATAAAACCTCTTAAGGTAAGCAACTCATCAAAACTGAAAATATCCTTCGGTAATAAGCCATTAAAATCTTTAACTCCCTGTTGTTGCAGCAATGCACGGGTTTGCGGGTTGATATTAACCGGATGATTAGCAGAAAGATATTGTGCAGCCAGGAGGCCTCCCAGAACAATCCCTGCAACAAAAAACAAGTTCCAGCTTTCTTTCTTCCAATCGTATTTAAAAAAGGGGATATTGGCCGGAATACATGCCGCACAGATATGCCTTAATGATGATGAGATACCAAAAGTTTTATTACCGATAATGAGCAGGGCCGGTACAACAAGGCCTATCAGCGGCCCGGCTACATACCATGGCCAGGGTTGGGTTATCAGATCCATAGTTACAAGTTAATACCCGCAAATATATCTAATGTAAATTGGCAAAATGCCAATCAGGTTGGCATGTAATTGTGATTCATACAATTTTACTTTTTATTTGTTTTAACAATATTGTTACATATATTTACTGGCAATTATATACCCTGACAAAATTTCTTTTGGTGAAGAAGCTTATAGCGATACTCTTATTAAATGTACATCTGTTCAATTTGGGCGGATATAGTTTAGTATTTGAGTATTTTATTCATCAGTCCGAAGTGCAAATTGTTAAGGAGATCTATGAAAACAAGGTTGACGCTACCAAACTTGTTGAGATCAAGATCCCTGTACATCTTCCAAAAATCCACAGTTGGAATGGCTATGTCCGCGATCAGGGGCAACTGCAGTTAAAAGGTGTTTACTACAACTATCTGCGGTATAAAGTTACACAGGATACCATGTCATTTATTTGTATAGCCAATAGCGTTAAAACCCGTTTGGTTAATGCAAACCTCATTATTGCCAAAGAAATAAGCGATGTGCCCCTAAGTAAAAAGGCACATGATTCATCGCAAAAAAAGATAAACGCCGGGGGCGAATACAGCTTCCAGGTTATGCACTACCAATTCTTATCTTACGGAAGGATATTAAAGGTAAAACCACGCCCTATAGCCTACCATGTAAATTCACCCTTCATCGAGTCGCCCGGTAAACCGCCAAACTTTGCCTGCTGATTGTTGCCTGTAAATTATGAGTTAAATTGATTTGTGTGCCTGCACTTTAAGGATACAAACCGTTTTTATCATTTTGCTGTTTGAACTTGCACATCACCTGTGCTGATTTAAGGTACAACAGTTTCTTTACGGCTTTGATCATGCTCCTTAATGCTGATGCATTGTCAATCATCGGTTAAAACCGATTTGATAGTGCTAAACCGGCTTGTTAAACCACTTTATTATTAGCTATTACCCTTATTATTTAAAACGTAATGAAATTTATGTCGCTGTATTTTTACAGATGTTGTATAGTAGTTTCTTTTTTATTGGCTATTGCGCAATGTGCCAAAGCCCAAACCGATGCTGATGCATTGATGATCCCTAAAAATTATTTTTGTGCTGCCGCAGTATATACCCATGGGAGTTGGGACCATTACTGGGAAGGTACTTTTAAACGGGATAATCCAAATTTGGGCACTGTAAGCACAAACGTTTACAGCCTGGGTGGTAATTATGGTCTTTCAAACCGCATCAACCTGCTGTTCATGGTGCCTTACGTAACCACCAATGCTTCGGCCGGTACTTTACGTGGTGAAAAGTCATTTCAGGACCTTATGGTTTCGTTTAAATGGATGGCCGTAAAAGAGGAGATAGGCAGCGGTTTGTTTAGCGTTCATGCTATAGCTACGGGTTCATTGCCTTTAGCCAATTATCAAGCCGATTTTTTGCCTTTATCTGTAGGTTTGCATAGCAAAAGCGTAGCCTTACGTGCCTTGCTTAACTATCAAACAGGCAGGTTCTTTGTGGCAGGCTCAGGCCAGTACATTCGTCGTGATAATATTACTATCGACAGAAACTCATATTATACAACCGAAATGCATTACACCAACGAGGTGCAGTTACCAAACGCTACCAACTTTATGTTTAGCAGCGGTTACCGCAGCCTTAAATTTAATGCCGAAGCTACGTTTACAAAAATTACGAGCACAAGCGGCTTTGATATCCGTAAAAACGATATGCCTTTTCCAAGTAACCGCATGAATAGCACTGCTGTTGGTTTAATATTGAAATACAGCTTCCAGTCTATCAGCGGACTTGAGTTTACTGCAGGCGGTAACTATGTTTTAAACGGACGTAATGTAGGCCAAACCCGGTCGGGATTTGCAGGTGTGTACTATGTGTTTAGCACCAAAAAGGAGAAGTAATTAGCGGTTGGACAATCAATGATCAATGAAATGAAAAAAACGATACTTAATATATTCACAATAACAGTGTTGGCTGCGGCAACGTTTAGTTCGTGCAGGAAAGATATTTTAGACCGGACTGCGCTGTACCCGGCGCTTAAGCCATCAAACCTGGACCTTACTGCCGATACCTGGAACCCCGTGCTGGTTAAAGATTTTAGTGTGTTAAGCGTGTCCGCGCCTGATGCAGTTACATCGCCGGCCTATGTGGCCGATCTGAACGAGATCAAAGGATTACAAAAAAACCTGACCAGTGATCAGCAGTCAAAGATCCAATACTGGAGTGCTGGCTCTGTATTAAGGTGGAACGAGATTTTGCGCGAACTGGTAGCCAAACATAACATACCGCCATACCAAAACCCTGATGGTACTTATCCTGCTCCAAACTCAGCCAATCCTTTTAACTACCCTGAGTTTCCGTTCTCTAACCCGCCTTATGCTGCACGTGCCTACGCTTATGTAAGTGCTGCACAATATGATGCGCTGGTAGCTGCGTGGCACTTCAAAAACATTTATAAACGTACCGCACCGTATAAAAACGATTCGGGTATTAAAGCGCTGATCCCGGCATCCGAACTGCCATCGTACCCAAGCGAGGATGCGGTAATATCTGGTGCCACATCTGAGATTATGAAGTTATTATTCCCTGCGGATGTAGCTTATATACAACAAAAGGTTGATGAAGAAAGATTATACAGGATGGCGTCAGGAGCTAATACCCGTGGCGAATTTACTGCCGGCGAATCGTTGGGCAGGCAGGTAGCTGCCATATTTGCCACCCGCGCCCGTAATGACGGTGCAGGCAAAGCTGGTGGTTCCCCTGCTATCTGGAAAAATTTTGAAACTATCACCGCTGCAAAAGGTGAGCAATTTTGGGTGAGCCTGGAAACCCCCAAAAGGCCGCCGATGCTGCCATTGTTTTCAAAGGTTGTTCCCTTTCTGTTTGATTCGACTGTCGTCGCTGCTATCAGGCCGCCTGCACCATATGCAACAAATTCGGCTGAGTTTAAAAAAGAAACAGAAGAGGTATTGTCATTCAGTAAAGACCATAGCCGCGATCATGAAGAGCTGGTTGCTTTCTGGGCCGATGGCGCCGGTACTTATACACCTACAGGTCACTGGAACGCTATTGCGGCCGATGAATTTGTAAAACAAAACTACAGCGAAATACGCTGGGCCCGTAACTTTGCACTATTGAACATGGCCGAAATGGACGCCGCTATTGTATGCTGGGATACCAAGTATTTTTATTTTAACCAGCGTCCGTCGCAGGCTAATCCAAATATCAAAACATTAACAGGTGTGCCAAATTTTCCGGCCTATACATCAGGTCACTCTAACTTTAGCGGCGCGGCGGCCACTGTATTAACGTATTTGCTGCCTGATAGGGGGACTAAGTTTACAGATATGGCACATGCGGCGGCTATGTCAAGATTGTACGGGGCTATTCACTACCGGAGCGATTGCGAAGTTGGTTTGGTAACCGGCAATAAAGTTGGACAGTACGCAGTTAACAGGGGTAAGGCCGATGGGGCCGACGCAAAATAACAGGATGTTGAATTGAGGACGAATAAACAATGCGCAGCTTAACAAACGATCAAAAAATATATCACACGCTTCGCCTGGCAGTAGCCATGTGTTTTATAGGGCACGGTTGCTTCGGTATTATTACCAAACAAATATGGTGTAATTACTTTGGTGTTTTCGGTATAGGTAAAGAAATGGCCTACACCCTCATGCCTTATGTTGGTACTGTAGATATATTAATGGGTATTTCCATGCTGGTTTATCCAACCCGCGCCATAGCCGCATGGCTGGTGGTTTGGGGATTGGCTACTGCATCTATGCGCCCATTGTCGGGCGAACCTTTTGCCGAGTTCATTGAACGTGCAGGCAACTACGGTGCACCGTTTGCATTGCTGTTGATACAGGGAGGGTTCCCAACAGGCAAAAAACAATGGTTTGCCCGTATGGATGATAACCTTAGTATCAATGCCGAAACCCTGGCTAAAGTTATTACCTGGCTAAGGGTATTTGCATTTATGTTGTTAACGGGCCACGGCTGGCTTAACCTTATCCAAAAGCAAGGTTTATTAAATCAATACCATGCACTTGGTTTTGCCAATCCGGCAAAAACGGCGCAGTTTGTTGGCTTATTTGAAGTGCTGGCTGCATTAACGGTGCTTATTCGTCCCTTTAAAAATATAATCCTCGTTTTTATTATATGGAAAATATCCAGCGAGCTCTTTTATCCAAAATACGAAATGTTTGAGTGGATAGAACGCGGCGGGAGCTATGGTGTATTGCTGGCCTTATGGTTTGCAGTTAAAAAAGCACCGGCTGGCTATATACTTTGGCCTTTTAAACATACATCACATTTAAGAGTAAGCTAAATCATCAAAACATAAAAAAACTTATTGTCCAGGGCGAAAATTCAGTCTGCCTTGTGAATCTATTATCTAAACAATTGCAAATGCATATTAATAATACAACTAATTTTATGAAAAACCTTTTACTAAAACTTATTTACATTACCACAATCTTCATGTTTGCAACCTTTGCAAAAGCAAATGCACAAGGCTGCGTAGCTATCAGGAGCACAGGTGGTTTATGTACAATGGATGAGCATCCGGACAGTATTACCAGCAGCGGTAGCTGGCTGTTAAACAGCAATAACCGCTACTTTCGTTCATATAAACACTTTGTTGGCACCAAGGAGCAAAAGCAACGTATTGCGCAGGGAACCAATGTTATTAACCATTCTTATACGCAGGATTTAACGTTAACACGCATTTTTAATAACCGATGGTCGTTTGCTGTGGATTTGCCTATAGTTGACAACAGCCGTTCATCATTATATGAACATGGTGGTAAAGAACGCCTGCAAACACATTCATTTGGTTTGGGTGATGTTCGTTTAACTGCCTATGCCTGGTTGTTAAACCCGGCAAAAGCCCGTCGCGGAAATATCCAGGTTGGTTTGGGCATAAAGCTGGCAACCGGAAACTATAATTACCAGGATTATTTTTATCATACAGCTGCTAATGATGCCAAAACGCTTGGCCCTGTTGATCAGTCTATTCAGTTGGGTGACGGTGGTACAGGTATCACTACCGAGATTAACACCTATTACAATTTTACGAAACGATTTGGATTATACGGCGGCTTTTACTACCTCATCAGCCCAAGGGAACAAAATGGTGTGTCATCAGCCCGCGGTAGTGTGCCAAGTTCCAAGGCGGTTGCTAATGGCAGCGATATTATGAGCGTGCCAGACCAGGTAATGATCCGCGGTGGTGCAAGTTATGGTATCAACAAGTTTGATTTTTCGGCCGGGGTGCGTTACGAGTGCCTGCCGGTGCATGACCTGGTAGGTGGCAGTAACGGTTTCCGCAGGCCGGGGTATATCATTTCTGCCGAGCCTGGTATTACCTATCGTGTTAAATCATTTTCAATTTATGCATTTGTACCTGTAGCCTTAAAACGCGACCGCACGCAAAGTGTACCGGATAAAATTTCAACCGGCTTAACTGGTGTCTATACCCAGGGCGACGCTGCATTTGCAGATTATGCCATTAACGTTGGGATAACCTTTAGAATTAAATAGAGAATTGGTTTTGTTGATTTTAAAGCCGGGATTGAGAGCCCCGGCTTCATTTAACCGCCGCTGATAAGGTGCAATTACATTTAAACAACATATTATGAAACATATTTTACAATTTCTTTTTTGTACAGCAATGTGCCTGCTGCTTACCTATACCAGTGTACATGCACAAGGCTGCGTTGCCATTAAAGGCGATGGCCCGTTTAGTAACATGGAACATACTACACAGGATACTTCATACAAAGGCTGGGAACTTACCGCTTCATGGCGTTATTTTAAATCGTTTCGTCATTTTAAGGGCAGCGACGAGCAGAAGCAGCGCCTGGTAATAGGTAACGAGGTGATCAATCATCAGCATACTGTTGATATAAACCTTACCCGTAATTTTAACCAGTATTGGTCTGTATCTGTTGGTGTACCGTACCTTGTTAATACCCGTTCTTCATTATATGAGCATGGCGGTAAAGAGCGCCGCAACTCATATTCGCAAGGTATTGGTGATGCCCGCATCGTTGTGAACAGGTGGTTGTTTGATAGCCGTAAAACCAAGGGGAACATCCAGGTTGGTTTAGGTATCAAGCTACCTACCGGCGATTTTAATTACAAATCGCACTTTTACAATGTTATTCCATCCGAGCGCCCTGTTGATCAGTCCATCCAATTAGGTGATGGCGGTTTGGGTATCATTGCCGAAGCAAACGGTTACCTGGGTTTTGGCAGCGGGTTTAGCGGGTATACTAACTTGTACTATATGAGCAATCCGCGTAATACCAATGGTACCCGCACTTACCGCGAAACCCTGAGCGCAACGCTGGCTAACGAAGCCATTTCAAGTGTGCCCGATCAGTACCTGGCCCGTTTAGGTGTTAACTATACCATAGCGCATGTGTTCACCATATCGGCAGGTGGCCGTATTGAGGGGATCCCAGTTCATGACCTGATAGGTAAAAGCGATGCATTCCGCCGCCCGGGTTATATCATCTCTGCCGAGCCTTCTCTGAGCTATGCATTTAAAAGGGTAAATATTTTTGCCAGCGTGCCTATCGCCCTGAAACGTGACCGTACACAAAGTGTTACTGATAAAGAAAACTCGGTAGCCACCGGTAAATACGTAATCGGCGACGCGGCATTTGCCGATTACGCTATCAATTTTGGAGTGTCGTTTAAATTTTGAGATTATATATGCTACTTAGTTGATTTGGTGAAGCCGGGAGTGAGATCCTCGGCTTTTTTTATTTAACACTAATTTTTCCGAATTAAATTCTCTCCTGCGGGACAGCATTAGTGTAAAATTATTTTTTATGATACTTTTTTATTTAAAAACAATAGTTTTATGCCCATGAACACTCCCGATGAAAACTTTGCAGCGCTGGGTTTAAACCTGCCGCCTGCCCCAAAACCACTTGGCGTTTATAAACCATGTTTAGTTGATGGCAAATACCTTTACCTGTCGGGCCATGGTCCGGTACAGGATGATGCTTCACTCATTATTGGCCGCATTGGTGAAACAGTAACTCAGGAAGACGGTAAACTTGCCGCACAGCAGGTTGGTTTAACCATGCTGGCTACCATTAAAGCCAACATCGGCAGTTTTAATAAGATAAAACGTGTTATAAAAGTGCTGGGTATGGTTAACTGCACGCCTGAATTTGAGAAACATCCTTTTATCATCAATGGAGCCAGCGAACTTTTTGCCAAAATTTGGGGCGAAGAGAACGGCATAGGCGTACGCAGTGCGGTAGGAATGGGCTCATTACCTGATAATATCCCTGTTGAAATTGAAGCGCTGTTTGAATTAGTATAAAATAATTCAATACCATTTTCGTAGAGACGCAATTATGCAGCTCTGAAAAACTTGCCTGGCTACGACTTAGAACTTAATACTCCCGACTTAACCATGATCACTAACTGGTATAATATACAGGATATTGATAAGCTGGATACCCCAGCGTTGGTGGTTTATCCCGATAGGGTTAAAACAAACATAACCATGCTTACCGGCATGATTGATGATGTTGCCCGTTTGCGTCCTCATGTTAAAACGTATAAAAATGCCGAGGTTACCGCTTTGCTGCTTAACGCAGGCATCAGTAAATTCAAATGCGCTACCATTGCCGAGGCCGAATTGCTGGCCATGGGCAAAGCTCCCGATGTTTTGCTGGCTTACCAGCCCGAGGGGCCGAAGCTGCACCGTTTCATCAGGCTGATCCATGCTTATCCGCAAACGCGTTTTTCGTGTTTGGTTGATAACTCCGCGTCTGCAAAGGAGATCTCTGATGAAGCAGTAAGATTTAATGCTAATATCGATGTATACCTCGATCTGAACGTAGGTATGAACCGTACAGGTATAACCCCGGGTTTTGAAGCTCTTCAGCTTTATATGGATTGCGGCGTATTGCCGGGTATTAACCCCGTGGGTTTGCATGCCTATGATGGCCACATTCATGATGTGGATCTGCAGAAACGGGCCGAACGCTGTAATTTTGCGTTTGATCCGGTGTTTAAATTACAGCAAACTATAAAAAGTAAAGGTTACCCCGAACCGGTTATCGTAGCAGGAGGCTCACCAACTTTTCCTATTCATGCCAAACGTAATTATGTTGAATGCAGCCCGGGTACGTTTGTTTACTGGGATAAAGGTTACCAGATGGGGATGCCTGAGCAGGACTTTTTACCTGCCGCATTGGTTGTTACCCGGGTGATTTCCCTGCCCGGCCCAACAAAGATTTGTTTGGATGTAGGGCATAAGTCGATATCGGCCGAGAACGAACTGAGCAAACGCATTTACTTTTTAAATGCGCCCGGGCTTTACCCTGTAAGCCAAAGTGAAGAACATTTGGTGGTTGAGGCAGGTGATAATCATCAATATAATATAGGCGATGTGCTTTACGGCATTCCGCACCATGTTTGCCCTACGGTGGCGTTGTATGAGCGCGTTTATACTATTGAAAATGAAAACATCAGCGGCGAATGGCTTAACAAGGCCCGCGACCGCAAAATTACCATTTAAATACCCCTGACCATGTTTGTTATAGATGCCCACTTAGATTTAAGTATGAACGCCCTGGAGTGGAACCGCGATCTTACGCGTCCGCTGGCTGAGATAAATCAACGTGAAGAAGGGTTAACCGATAAACCCGACCGCGCCAAGGCTGTTGTTACTTTACCTGAATTACGCAAAGGAAATATTGGCCTGGTAGTAGCCACCCAGATAGGGCGTTACGTAGCACCTGGTAATCCCTTGCCGGGCTGGCACTCGCCAGAGCAAGCCTGGGCGCAAACACAGGGGCAGGTAGCCTGGTATAAGGCTATGGAGGATGCCGGCGAAATGGTACAGGTGAACGACTTGTCATCGCTCGAAAAGCATTTGGAGCTTTGGAACGACGGCGCATCTACAGATAAAAAGCCTATAGGATATGTTTTAAGTTTGGAAGGTGCCGATTCGATAGTGACCGTACAGCATTTGGAGCGGGCTTATAATTATGGCTTACGGGCTGTTGGTCCGGCACATTATGGCCCCGGCAGGTATGCCCAGGGTACAGATGCTACCGGGTACATGGGACCGAAAGGGCATGAACTGCTCAAGGAAATGGAGCGATTGAATATTATTTTAGATGCTACCCACCTTTGCGATGATAGCTTTTGGGAAGCACTCGATCATTTTAACGGCCATGTTTGGGCAAGCCACAACAATTGCCGTGCGCTGGTAAACCATAACCGCCAGTACAGCGATGAAATGATCAAAGCCCTTGTCGACCGCGGAGCGGTGATAGGAGCCGCCCTTGATGCCTGGATGATGGTGCCGGGATGGGTGAGGGGCGTATCCAACCCAAAAGGTATGAACTGTAACATGGAAGTTATGGTTGATCATATCGACCACATTTGCCAGATAGCCGGAAACGCCCTGCATGTAGGTATGGGTACCGATCTTGATGGTGCATTCGGTCGTGAGCAATGTCCTTATGACCTGGAAACTATTGCCGATCTGCAAAAAGTTCCTGACCTGTTAAAAAAACGCGGTTATACTGATGAGGATATCCAAAATATGATGCATGGTAATTGGCTGCGGTTTTTAAGGAACGCTTGGGCGTAAGTTCAGTTGGCAGTTTTTAGTTTGCGGTGGGCAGGTCCTGGTCGAAGTTTAGCAGCAGCCTAACTTCGATCTAAAACCGTGGAAGCATCTTGCTTCCGTATCAGGGTTGTAAGTTAGCGGATGTAAATCGTCTTCTGGTATCATGGTTAAGCTGAAAGCTTAACTCATTTTGTGACGAAGTTACGCTGTCGCCAACTTCGACAACGAATAAGAGCTTAATGTTTTAAAATGCAACATAGCTCAACGCAGCTATGTTTTGTACCCACCATAACTAAACGAATAAACAACCGTCAAATCCTGCCTATTCTTCATAATTAGGTAAAACAAACCTTAGGTTAACGTATTTTTACCTAATTAAATCTACTTTGCAAAACGCTTACCTTAAATTGGGGATAGTGTAAATTGCCATCTATACTATGAATGCAGAACAATCAAGGTTAAAGGATACAGGCTGGAAAAAGTGGGGGCCTTACGTGAGCGACCGCCAGTGGGGTACCGTACGTGAGGATTACAGCGCCAATGGTGATGCCTGGAACTATATAACCCATGACATGGCCCGCAGTAAAGCTTACCGCTGGGGCGAGGAAGGCATAGCCGGCATTTGCGACAGGCAGCAATACCTTTGCTTTGCAATTGCATTATGGAATAAGAAAGACCCTATAATTAAAGAGCGTTACTTCGGCCTCAGTAACCCTGAAGGTAACCATGGCGAGGATGTGAAGGAGATGTACTATTACCTGGATAGTACGCCCACGCACTCGTACATGAAAACGTTATATAAATATCCACAAAACGAGTTTCCGTACAAACGGTTGGTTGATGAGAACAAACGCCGTGGTCGCCAGGATCCGGAGTTTGAACTAATGGACACGAAGATCTTTGATCATAACGAATATTTCGATGTTTTTACTGAATACGCCAAAAGCGCCCAGGAAGATATCCTGATAAAAATAACTATCCATAATCGCAGTGATAAAGATGCGCCGCTTAATGTGATGCCTACTTTATGGTTCCGCAATACCTGGGGTTGGGGATATGATTCACGCAAACCTGATCTTTGTGCTTCTTCGGATAAGGTGATCAGTGTTTTTCATAAAGACCTTGGGCAGATGTGGCTGCACACCGAAGGAGAAGCTCAACTCCTGTTCTGTGATAATGAAACCAACTCGCGCAGGCTTTATAATTATGACGATGGCCGAAAGTTTTATAAGGATGGTATAAACGATTATATTGTTCATAGTGCCGATACGGTAAACCCTAAAAACATGGGTACCAAGGCAGCTATAAACTACGATTTGAATATCCCGGCCAAACGAAGCGTAACCTTACGCCTGCGCTTGTCTGAAGATGCTAACTATAGCTTCGAAGATTTTGACCAGGTTTTTGACGTTCGCCAAACAGAGGCCGATCAGTTTTATAATGATATCCACGGAGCTACCATGAACCCTGACCGCCGCCTTATTCAGCGGCAGGCTTTTGCAGGTATGCTTTGGAACAAGCAGTTTTTTTATACAGATGTTCGCCACTGGCTTAGCGGTGATAAAGGGATGCCGCCTCCGCCTGCACAAAGGCAAAAGGCCCGCAACAGTAAGTGGACGCATCTTAATACCCGCGATATTATTTCGATGCCCGATAAATGGGAATACCCCTGGTTTGCTGCCTGGGACCTGGCTTTTCACTGTTTGCCGCTGGCAACAGTTGATATGGCCTTTGCCAAAAATCAGCTGATTTTGCTTACCCGCGATTGGTATATGCATCCTAATGGCCAGTTGCCTGCCTATGAATGGGATTTTGGGGATGTTAACCCTCCGGTACATGCCATGGCCGTATGGAACGTTTATATAACTGATAAAGAAAACAATAACGGCAAAGGGGATACTTATTTCCTGGAACGGGTTTTTCATAAGCTAATGCTCAATTTTACCTGGTGGGTTAACCGAAAAGACCAATCGGGGAATAACATTTTTGAAGGGGGCTTCCTGGGCATGGATAACATCGGTGTTTTTGACCGTAACATGCATTTACCTTCCGGGCAGCATTTGGAACAGGCCGATGGTACCAGTTGGATGGCCATGTATTCGCTTAACCTGCTGCGCATTGCCACCGAACTTACCGAAACCGACAAAGCTTACGCTGATATTGCTTCTAAGTTTTTTGAACATTTCATTTATATTGTAGGGGCCATGTCAAACCTGGGCGAAAATAATGAAGGCCTTTGGGATGACGAGGATGGCTTTTTCTACGATCAGATCCGGTTTCCCGATGACGGTTCTATAAAAATGCGGGTGAGGAGCATAGTGGGGCTGATCCCCCTGTTTGCTACCGAAGTGCTGGATGAAAAAGACATTATGGAAAGCCCCGTATTTAAAGACCGCATGAAATGGTTTGCTGAAAATCGCCCTGATCTTGCATCGCTGGTTTCCCGTTGGAACGAGAAGGGAAGCAACGGCAAACACCTGATTAGTTTGCTGCGTGGTTACAGGATGAAATCATTGCTCAAATATATGTTGGATGAAAATGAGTTTTTGAGCGATTATGGGATCCGTTCACTTTCAAAGTATCACCTTAAACATCCTTATCATGTTTCGGTAAATGGAGTTGAATTTGGCATTACCTATGTGCCCGGCGAGAGTGACAGCGGTTTATTTGGCGGTAACAGTAACTGGCGCGGCCCTATCTGGATGCCGATCAATTACCTGATCATTGATAGTTTGCACAGGTTCCACATGTTTTATGGCGATGAGTTTAAAATAGAATGCCCAACCGGTTCGGGTAATTTCATGAACCTGAAGGAGGTGGCTAACGAACTTTATGCCCGGGTTTCCAAACTGTTTATGAAAAACGAAAATGGTGAGCGGCCGGTGTATGGCAGAAATTCAAAGCTGCAAGCCGATCCGCATTTTAAAGATCATATCCTGTTTTATGAGTTTTTTGACGGTGATACCGGCCTGGGACTGGGTGCTGCACATCAAACCGGCTGGACAGGCTTGATAGCCAATTGTTTGTATCTGGAGTAAAACTTATATGCCTCTCATCAGCTTTTTAACTAAACAATACCATGTAATAGTTAACTAACAAGGATTATAGATAACATTAACCAATACTGATTTCACCTATTTATCGGCTTTAAGCTTTCAGTATTACGCTTTTAGCTTTGTATAAAACTATTGTGTAAAAAAGACACAATAAATTTCTTTGCTCATTATTAATTAATTAGCTTTACTGAACCAGTTAATTATTAACCATTATCAAAGCATGAATTACAGCAGAAGAAATTTTATTAAGGGCACCGGTGCATTGGTGCTCGGCGGCATGGCCTTATCGGGTAAAGCGGCAAGTTTTTTGAGTAACATGGAGCATCATCCTGTAGGGCTGCAGTTGTTTACTTTTTTCGGCGTTATTGACGAAGATGTAAAGGGCACGCTGAGCAAAATTGCAGCTATAGGATACAAGGAATTAGAATCGGCCTTTAGTAAAAAAGGCGGCTATTATGGTATGAAGCCTAAAGAATTTAAGGCCATGGTGAATGACCTGGGTATGAGCTGGACTTCGCACCACGTTCTTGGCGCTCCGTTTAAACTGCCCCCGGGAGCAAAAATGCCCGCAGGTGCAGATGGTAAACCGATGGTGTTGCCTCCTGTGCTGAACCTGCGTGATAATATGCAGCAGGTAATTGATGAAGTTGCCGAAGGCGGTGTTCAATACCTGGTTTGCGCCAACTCACCTACGGCCACGCTTGATGAAATAAAAGGTACGATTGAAGTGCTGAACAAAACGGGGGAAGCTGCTAAAAAAGCAGGCATCCAGTTTGCATATCATAACCACGATATGGAGTTTCACGCGGTTGATGGTAAAGTACCTTATGATCTGCTTTTGAGCGAAACCGATGCCAGTAATGTAAAAATGGAGCTTGATCTGGCCTGGGCTGTTAAGGCCGGTAAAAATCCGGTGGAAATGTTTAAGGAACATCCTGGTCGTTTCCCGCTTTGGCACGTGAAAGATTTGGACGCCGGCAGGCAGAATATACAACCTGTAGGAGGTGGAACTATTGATTTTAAACCAATTTTCGCCGCGGCAAAATCAGCCGGTATGCAACACTTTTTTGTAGAGCATGATATGCCTAAAGATGCCTTTGCCAGTATAACTTCAAGCATGAGCTATTTGAAGGATAAATTGATGGTGTAAATATCTTTATACAAATCGTCATTGCGAGGTACGAAGCAATCCCCCACTTTACAGGGCGAATATGCATAGCTACTCTGCTCATTGGAGATTGCTTCGTACCTCGCAATGACGTTATGAACATATTATTTTTTCAAGCCTTATCCCACGTTAACAATTCCATAACATTTGCCAATTTTGATTTAACCCCGTGTTTAAGTAATTTAAGGGGCGAAACACTTTCCTTAACGGAGGCTTATGGCGGAAACATCTACAGAACATTTAAAACGGGTTTTAAAACCTATCCATTTATGGGCTATAGCCGTAGGGCTGGTTATTTCGGGCGAATATTTTGGGTGGAATTTGGGATGGGCCGTATCGGGCACAATAGGTTTGCTGATAGCTACCCTGGTTATCACCTTAATGTACATCACCTTTATTTTTAGCTACACCGAGCTTACCGCATCCATACCTCATGCCGGTGGCGCGTTTGCATACGCATACCGGGCTATGGGCCCGTTTGGCGGATTAATTGCCGGTTATGCTACCCTTGTTGACTTCCTGGTAGCTACACCTGCTGTGGCTGTATCTTTAGGGAGTTACCTGCATTTTTTGTATCCTGCCATTCCTATAACAGAGGCAGCAATGGGCTTTAATATCCTCTTTATTCTTTTGAATATGCTGGGCGTAAAGGAATCGGCAACTTTTTCAGTATTCATTACCATACTTGCCATAATTGAGTTGCTACTTTATCTGGGTATTGTTTCACCGCATTTTAAAATAGTAAACTACCTTAACAATCCAATGCCGTTTGGCTGGGCAGGTGTGTTTGCAGCCCTGCCTTTTGCGGTTTGGTTTTACCTGGCCATTGAAGGCGTTGCTATGGTAGCCGAAGAAGTGGAAAACCCTAAAAAGAACATTCCACGCGGCTATATTTCGGCTATAATAACCCTGGTAGTACTGGCGCTGGGTGTAATGGTCATTACCGGCGGGCTTACCGATTGGCGCAAGCTAAGTCATCTGGATTATCCCTTACCAGAAGCCATCGGAATAGTATTGGGTAAGGGTAACGGCTTAACCAAAATATTTGCCAGTATAGGCTTGTTTGGATTGATAGCATCCCTGCATGGTATTATCCTTGCATCATCGCGGCAGGTGTTTGCCATGGCACGGAGTGGTTATTTACCGCGGGTGCTGTCGGATATTAATCACAAATTTAAAACACCGCACTGGGCGCTTGTGGTTAGCGGCGTGGTAAGCTCCATCTTCATTTATAAATTTAAAACAGATCAGATCATCATGCTATCGGTGCTCGGTGCCGTAGTTATGTACATCATGAGCATGGCGAGCCTGTTTATACTGCGTAAAAAAGAACCACGCTTAAGCCGACCGTTTTTAGCCCCGGTATACCCGGTTTTTCCGGCCATAGCTTTAATAATTTGCTTAGTATGTTTAATAGCGACAATATATTTTAATCCTGATATGAGCCTCATTTTTGCAGGAGGATTGGCAATTGTGCTGCTGGTTTTTATAGCGATGGGAAAACATAAAGTTGCTTTAACCGAAGATATGATGAGTGCCCCAATTGATGAGGTCATTAATCATTAAGTCATTTGCTTGTTCGCTTTGTGAATAATGACAAATGATATAAAGTAGGGGCATTTGCCAGTCTGCTAAGTAATAATGACTTAATGATCAATGAAATAATGATATAAACAAATGTACCGCCACAATATACATCACCGGGTTTATAAGTTTCCCAACCTGAAAATATTGCTGGGGAAGGCTTCGCCTTATCGCTCGGGCGATGAACTGGCAGGGCTTTGTGCTGGTGGGTATGAGGAACGGGTGGCCGCGCAAATTACCCTGGCCGATGTGCCGCTCAAAAACTTTTTGAACGAGGTGGTGGTCCCCTATGAGGATGATGAAATTACCCGCCTTATCATTGACGATCATGATGAGGCGGCTTTTAGCCATATCAGCCATTTAACGGTTGGTGAATTGCGCGACTGGCTGCTAAGTGACGAAACCGACTGTGCTACTTTAACAACTATAGCTTCCGGCTTAACGCCCGAAATGGTGGCTGCGGTTTCTAAACTGATGCGTAACCAGGATTTGATCGCGATGGCCAATAAATGCCAGGTGGTTACATGCTTTCGCAATACCATTGGGTTAAAGGGGCATTTCAGTACCCGTTTGCAGCCCAATCATCCAACAGATGACCCGCGGGGGGTAGCGGCCAGCATCATCGACGGCTTATTATTTGGCAGCGGGGATGCAGTTATCGGCATTAACCCTGCAACGGATAGTCCGGCGGCGGTGAGCAGCTTACTTACGTTAATGGATGAGTTGCGGCACAGGTTTGAGATCCCAACGCAAACCTGTGTTTTGAGCCATATTACTACTACACTACAGCTGGTTAATGAGGGTGCGCCTGTTGATCTTTGCTTTCAATCAATAGCTGGGACCGAAAAGGCTAACGCCAGTTTTGGGGTTAATTTAAGCTTAATTGAGGAAGCTTATCAGGCTACATTATCATTAAAGCGAGGTACGGCAGGTAATAACGTGATGTACTTTGAAACCGGGCAGGGCAGCGCGCTATCGGCCAATGCCAATTTTGGGGTAGATCAGCAAACCTGCGAAGTGAGGGCATATGCTGTTGCGCGAAAGTTTAACCCTTTGCTGGTAAATACAGTGGTAGGCTTTATTGGTCCGGAGTATTTGTATGATGGTAAGCAGATCATTCGTGCTGCGCTCGAGGATCATTTTTGCGGAAAACTTTTGGGCTTGCCCATGGGCGTAGATGTTTGCTACACCAACCATGCTGAAGCCGATCAGGACGATATGGACAATCTGCTTACCCTGCTGGGCGTGGCGGGCTGCAACTTTGTGATGGGTATTCCCGGATCAGATGATATTATGTTGAATTATCAGTCAACCTCCTTTCATGACGCGTTATACCTGCGTAAAGTGTTAGGATTGAAACCCGCACCGGAGTTTGAACAATGGCTGATAAAACAAGGCATAGTTGATAATAGGGGGAATATGCTGCCGGTTAACGAGCATGGATTGTTGAGAGGATTTAATTGAAAGTGAAAGGGTAAAGGCGAAAGGTGAAAGGTTTTTTGAACTGGCAGAAAATAAAAAATACGATGTCATCCTGAACTTGGTTCAGGAACTCACGAGACAAGTCGGCGCTATGCAGCGGTAGACATAGGATGTGGGGTGCGGAAACAAGTTCGGCATGACCGAAGACGATAACAGACTGCAAATTAATGAAACGAAACATCCCACATGAAATTGGGCCATTGAAGGCTTTGCAGGAGTTTACTTCGGCAAGGATAGCTATTGGCCGCGTGGGGACAAGTATCCCGTTAAAGCAGTCGCTTGAGTTTAAGCTGGCGCATGCACATGCACGGGATGCCGTATACTCTGAATTGGATCTGGGTAAGCTAACCAATGCGCTTAAACCTTTCGACGTTCCGGTTTTACAGCTGCATAGCAGGGTAACACACAGACGACAATACCTGCAACGGCCCGACCTTGGGCGTAAGCTTAACGAGCCTTCATTGAACGAACTAAATGGTTATAGTGCTGAAAGCGATGTCGCTATCATGATAGTTGATGGACTTTCGGCAACAGCAGTAAATGAAAATGCCGTGGGGTTGCTGGATGCACTTATTCCCTTGTTGGTTGCTAATGGTTTAAAGCTGGCACCTATAAGCCTGGTTGAGCAGGGCAGGGTAGCCATTGGTGATGATATTGGTCACGGACTGAATGCTAAACTCTCGCTGATCCTTATCGGCGAGCGCCCTGGCCTCAGCTCGGCCGATAGTTTAGGGGCTTATCTCACCTATAATCCTAAACCCGGCTTAACCGATGAATCAAGGAACTGCGTTTCCAATATTCGGCATAAGGGGCTAACCTATAAGAAAGCCGCAAAAAAGATTTTCTATCTAATTAACGAAGCCTTCAAACGGAAGTTATCAGGCGTGGAGTTGAAGGATAACGCGGGGTTGATAGAGTCTTAAGTACCATAGGTACTTGCTTAATAATAAAGAAGGCGTCATTGCGAGGCACGAAGCAATCCCCGATTGGCAGAGCCGCTATGCAGGTCTCCCTGCTTTGTTTGGGATTGCTTCGTACCTCGCAATGACGATTCTTTATAATACTTTCTGATTTTATACTTAAGACTTCGTACTTGAGACTTATTTCCTTCTCGCCTCAATATATCCGTTAAATGATATTGGGTCGCGGTTGGTGCTGGTTACCTGTAGTGAGCCATAACCATCCTGCGAGATACTTAGGTTAAATGTTTGTACATCGCGCCAGTCGGCTATGTTTTTTTCTTTGGGTTTGATAGTGATATTCCAGCCACTTCCTTTCTTTACCGACGAGTAAGTGAATTTTGTAGTATTTACCTTAATACCGCCATCAGTTGTTCCGGGAGGCGGGGCTACATACGCGCGGCCAAAATAGGGCAGGAATGATACTATAGTATCTTTACTTATTGTAAGATCATAATCAGAAGTAAGCGATCTGCTGCCGCCCCGCATTGGCAAGGCATAGTTAGCTTTAAACACAAAATTTTGATCCTCCACCATTTGTTTTATTTCAGCCTGCTTAGCTGCTTTTTTTTCGGTTTTGGTTTGTTTGATTTGAGCAACGGTTACGTTTGTCCCAATAAATATGAATGTAGCCAGGAGGGCTATTTTATTTAATATTTTCATGATATAAATGTTTAAGTGGTTAGACGATAGTAGGTTATTTAGGTTTAATTACACTCAAATTTAAGCAATCTTTTAAACAAAAAAGCCATCCGTTTTGGATGGCTTTTTAAGGTGATTTAGTCATCCTGAACTTGTTTCAGGATCCCACCAGATATTAACGTTACAAAGACAATCGGATGACCTTGCATGTGGGGGTGCCGAAATAAATTCGGCATGACGTTTGGAAAAATTATATCAAACTAACACTGCGTTTAACAAATTCAGTTAACTCAGCGCCGGTTAATAAACCTTGTGATAGCAAGGCCAGATCAAAGGCTTGTTTTGAAAGCTGTGCCTGTACAGTTTCGTCTTCTTCCTGTAAAATGCGGCTTACCAGTTTGTGGTTACCATTTACAATAACTTTGTAGTTATCAGGCATGTTGCCATAAAAACTCATGCCACCGCCCATAGCTGCCATATCTTTCATACGGCGCATAAACTCGTCCATAGTTACAGTAACAGGTAACCCATCCGGGTTAAGGCTTTCAATTTGAACGTTGTAAGCCGGTTTGTTGATGGCTTTGTCAAAAATACTTTTTACCTGGGTGCTTTGCTCTTCGGTAAGTACGGTTTCGGGCGCATCATCTTTTTTAATCAGTTTATCGGCCA
The DNA here is from genome assembly GCF_034263275.1 of Mucilaginibacter sp. cycad4. Classification (NCBI taxonomy): domain Bacteria; kingdom Pseudomonadati; phylum Bacteroidota; class Sphingobacteriia; order Sphingobacteriales; family Sphingobacteriaceae; genus Mucilaginibacter; species Mucilaginibacter sp. cycad4. The sequence continues at coordinate 1,369,182 of NZ_CP139559.1, forward strand.
CATCGGCGTCAACACGTTTTAATGATGTTTTCTCCAGCTTTTGCTCCAATTGGCTGATGAAGTGATTGTCGATAGGTGAGTTCATCACCAACACATCATAACCCTTTTTATTGGCCGACTGGATAAACGAATCCTGTTTAGCCGGGTCATTGGTATAAATGTAAACCAGCTGACCGTCTTTATCGGTTTGGTTAGCTTCTACTTTATCCTTGTATTCGGGGAGGGTAAAGTTTTGTTTTTCGGTATTGGTAACCAAAACAAAATCTTTGGCTTTGTCGTAAAACTTGTCTTCGCTTACCATACCGTATTTTACAAACAGGCCAATGTCTGTCCATTTTTCTTCGTAAGCTTTACGGTTGGCTTTGAAAAGGTCTGACAATTTATCAGCTACTTTTTTAGTGATATAGCTGTTGATCTTTTTAACGTTGCTATCGGCCTGTAAAAAGCTACGTGATACGTTAAGCGGAATATCCGGTGAATCAATAACGCCATGTAACAGCATCAAAAATTCAGGAACGATATCTTTCACCTCGTCGGTAATAAATACCTGGCGGCTAAATAATTTGATCTTATTTTTCTGGAACTCGAAATCGTTTTTCAGCTTAGGGAAGTACAGCACACCGGTAAGGTTGAAAGGATAATCAACATTAAGGTGGATCCAGAACAATGGATCTTCGCTGAAAGGATAAAGCTGTTTGTAAAAGTCGAGGTAATCCTCGTCTTTTAATTCAGACGGTGCTTTTGTCCAGATAGGGTTGGTGGTGTTGATGATATTATCAACTTCAACAGAAGTATACTTTGGTTTGCCTTCTTCGTCAACGCCATCTTCAACAGATTCGGTCTTAGTTCCGAATTTGATTGGAACCGGTAAAAACTTGCAATATTTATCAAGGATCTCCTGAAGCCTATGCTCGCTTAAAAACTCAGCCGATTCATCGTTGATAAACAGCGTGATCTCGGTGCCGCGCTCTTCTAAAACGCCTTCGCCAATTTCAAATTCGGTGCTGCCATCGCAAACCCAAAAAGCAGGCTCAGCACCTTCCTGGTACGATAGCGTTTGGATTTCCACCTTATCAGCCACCATGAATGCTGAGTAAAAGCCTAAACCAAAACGGCCAATGATCTCGTTGGCATCCTTAGCCTCCTTGAATTTCTCCATGAACTCGGTAGCACCCGAAAAAGCGATCTGGTTGATGTATTTCTTGATCTCCTCGGCGGTCATACCAAGGCCGTTATCGCTAATAGTGATGGTCTTTTTGTCTGCATCAAAAGCTACCTCAACGCGCAGGTCGCCAAGTTCGCCGGTGTATTGGCCTAATGAAGCTAAACGTTTAATTTTTTGGGTAGCATCTACCGCGTTTGATACCAGCTCTCGCAAAAATATCTCGTTATCAGAGTATAAGAACTTCTTAATGATCGGGAAAATGTTCTCGGTGTGGATCGAAATGCTGCCTTTTTCTTGCATAACTATATTTTAATATGGTTGATTTAATGTTTGTCGGAATTGCATCATCAATGTGTGTTCCAATTGTTAATGTATTGTCAAAATGGCAGGCGGGTGATGGATAGGAAGGGCGTTTCTGCTAAATCCTATATAAATAAATAGAATGTGTCATTTTGAGCGAACCAGGGAAGGAATGCACGCCGGCGGTAAGGAGAAATCTTCTACGCCATTGAAAGCGGGTTTACATGGCGTACAGGATTTCTCTTTCGCCCCAGAGCCCGTGACCATCGCCCGCTCAATCGAAAGGACATTTTTTTTATTTAAAAGCGCAAAAAAAATAAGGGATAAACATTTAAGCTTATCCCTTACCACATCAATGTTGATGATATCTCTTAGTTGCCCATCATCTTAATGAATGAGGCTAATTTTTCTTTCATTTCTCTTCTGTCAACAATAAAATCAAGGAAACCGTGCTCCTGCACAAATTCGGCAGTCTGGAAGCCTTTTGGAAGATCTTTTTTGATGGTTTCTTTAATTACCCGTGGTCCGGCAAAACCTATCAGTGCGCCCGGCTCGGCAATATTAATATCACCTAACATAGCGTATGATGCTGTTACACCACCTGTTGTAGGGTCGGTAAGTAATGAGATATAAGGGATTTTTGCTTGTGCAAGCAACGCCAGTTTGGCCGATGTTTTAGCCATCTGCATTAATGAAAACGCGGCTTCCATCATACGCGCACCGCCCGATTTTGAGATCATCAGGAACGGAACTTTATGCTGGATACAGTAATCGATAGAGCGTGCTATCTTTTCACCAACTACCGATCCCATTGATCCGCCAATGAAGTTAAAGTCCATACAGGCAATAACCAGGTCCTGACCGTCAATTTTACCGGCGGCTGCCCTTATTGCATCTTTTAAACCTGTTTTGTGTTGAGTTTCCTTAAGCCTGTCGGTGTATTTTTTAGTATCCTCGAAGTGAAGGGGATCACCCGAGGTAAGATCAGGAAAAAGTTCTGTAAACTCGTTATTATCAAATAGTACCGAAAAATATTCTTTTGAACCTATGCGCAGGTGGAAGCCACAGTAATGGCACACATATTGATTTTCTACCTGTTCTGAATAGTGTAAAGGTTTTTTACAATTAGGGCATTTATTCCAGATGCCATCGGGGGCTTCCTTCTTTTCCTCAGTAGTCGTAATTATCCCTTTCAACTCTCGTTTAAACCATGCCATATCTGTGTCTAACTCTTTCAATTGGGTACAAAGAAACAAAAAATATTAAACATGTGGTGCCGGATATAAAAAGTTATGGCGGGGTAAATTGTTTGTCGAAATTTGAAATACTTTTTTAATGTTATTTTCGTAATAAAAGGAATGGATTATTGATTAATTATATCATATTTTCAAATTAACCCTATTTTTACTATCGTTTTAATATACTTTTAAGATTGCTTAGCCTATTTCAATAAATTTTATAACTTCGAGCCCCAAATAAACGCTAATGGATTTAAAAAATTATAGAGGTGTTCTGCACGGCGATCAGGTGCAGGAACTATTTGAAGCAGCAAAAAAGCATCAGTTTGCTTTACCGGCAGTAAATGTTATTGGTACTAACACTATCAATGCAGTTATGGAAACAGCTAAAGCTGTTAACTCACCGGTTATTATTCAGCTGTCAAATGGCGGTGCACAGTTTTACGCCGGCAAATCATTGGATAATTCAAAGCTTCAGGCCTGTATTTTAGGTGGTGTATCTGCTGCAAAGCATGTTCACCTGTTGGCTGAGCATTATGGTGTAGCAGTTATCCTGCATACCGACCATGCTGCCAAGAAATTATTACCATGGATTGACGGCTTGCTGGATCATGGCGAGAAATTTTTTGCCGAAACAGGCAAACCTTTGTTCTCATCTCACATGCTTGACCTTTCGGAAGAGCCTATTGAAGAGAATATCGAAATTTCGGCCAAATACCTTGAGCGTATGGCTAAAATGGGCATGACCCTTGAAATTGAGTTAGGCGTAACCGGTGGTGAAGAAGATGGCGTTGACAACTCTGATGTTGACAGCTCACGTTTATATACTCAACCAGAAGAAGTTTCTTATTCATATGAGCACCTTTTAAAAGTAAGCCCTCGTTTTACAGTAGCTGCTGCTTTTGGTAACGTGCATGGTGTTTACAAACCAGGCAATGTTAAGTTACAACCGGTTATTTTGCATAACTCACAAGAGTATGTTAAACAAAAATTTGGTTTAACTGCCGAAAAACCTATCAACTTCGTATTCCACGGTGGTTCTGGTTCAAGCCAGGAAGAGATCCGCGAAGCTATTTCATATGGCGCTATCAAAATGAACATTGATACCGATATGCAATGGGCTTACTGGGAAGGCATTAAAGATTACTACAAATCAAAAGAAGGATATCTGCAAAGCCAGATCGGCAGCCCTGATGGTGAGGATTCTCCAAACAAAAAATACTACGACCCACGTGTTTGGTTACGTAAAGGCGAAGAAAACTTTGTAAAAAGACTTGCCGCAGCATTTGAAGACCTTAACTGTATCGACGTATACAGCAAATTATAATATTCATCAGAAATTAACAAAGCGCTTGTACATTTGTTGTACAGGCGCTTTGTTGTTTAAAGGCAGCGGGCGATTTCACTCAAAAAAGATAAAGTCTGCTATATGGTTAAAATTCACAACAGGAAAAAGAATTTATTTGAGCGTTTTGCCAACTGGGCTACTATAGCTACTGGTAGTTCGGGCGCATTTATCACGGCTTTTGGTATCATCATTGTTTGGGGAATAACCGGGCCATTATTCCATTATTCAGATACATGGCAGCTGGTTATCAATACCGGTACTACTGTAGTTACTTTTCTGATGGTTTTTTTGATCCAGAAATCACAGAATAAAGATTCGAAAGCTATACATTTGAAACTGAATGAGCTGCTTGCATCGCACCAGGGGGCAAGTAACCGGATGGTTGATATTGAGGATATTACCGAAAAGGAACTTGATCAATTGCACAAGTTCTATGTAGAACTGGCCGGACTTGCCGAAGAGGAAGATGATATCACCTGTACGCACTCTATTGATGCTGCAAGGGAAAATCACACCACAAAACTCAATCATTTCAAAACAAAACCGCATTACATCAATGCCCGCAAAAATCACAGTAAAAAAAGTAACGGAACAAGCTGATCTTGATATAGTACATGCCATAAGGCGTGAAGTATTTGTTGTTGAACAAAATTGCCCGCCCGAGCTGGAATGGGAACATGAAGATGTATCACATCATTTTTTAGCTACTGTTGATGGAGAACCGGCCGCCGCCTGCCGCTGGCGTAAATCCGAAAATGGCTATAAGCTTGAAAGGTTTGCTGTATTGAAGGCATTCAGAGGGTTTGGTTTGGGGGCAGAAATGGTGAAAGCTGTGTTGGCTGATTTGCCGGCTGATGCTGACTATATTTACCTTAACTCACAAACTCATGCGGTGCCCTTTTATAAAAAACTTGGTTTTGAAGCATCGGGACCGGAGTTTGAAGAAGCCGGGATTAAGCATTATAAGATGGTGAAGAAGTAAGAAGTCATTTTGTCGGCGGCTGTTTAAAAATACCTCTGGTCGAAGTTTAGCGATAGCGTAACTTCGTCCTAAAATAATGGAAGCATTGTGCTTCCCGTATAAAGATTGTAAGAAGGAGTAATCATTTGTTGAGTTAAGCTGAAAGCTTAACCTGTTTTGGGACGAAGTTATGGCACCGCTAAACTTCGACCGGCAGGAAGGAATAGATGAACATTACCGCTTTTTACTTTTCCTCTTTTTAGAAGCCTCGGCCAATGGATTAAATTCGAGGCACAAATTAATCCAATAATTCAGTTGGCCGATGGTTTGCAGGTTGAAATCTTCAACATATACATAGCCTTTCATCACCCTGTCTCCGCTCACCATTTGATTGCAGTTCCCTTTCTCAAGTTCAATAGATGCTTGTTGTTCACCAATGCGGCATAAGATGCTATTATCGCGTACGCAAACGCAAAGTTTGTCATCAACCATAAAACAAACTCCCTGAAACATTTTCTTTTCTTCTACTACGGGCAGATCCACTAATGCTTCACGGATGCGATCGGCCATTTTTTCGTTGTAAGCCATAAGGATTATATTATTTCACGCAAAGGCACTAAGCCGCAAAATTTAACAGACTACGGCGTCTTTGCGTGAAATGTTTGTTGTTAGTTTTTATCAACGAATTTATAATTAGCCTCATTGTACCTGTCGCCGGTGTTTGGGTATTTGGCTAAAACATCCTCTATATCCTGCAGATCAGTAGCTGTTAATTCCACATCAACCGAGCCCGCATTATCCAGCAGATATTTTCGTCTTTTTGTTCCGGGGATGGGGATAATGTTATCGCCTTGCGCTAATACCCATGCAAGCGCCAACTGAGCTGGTGTGCATTGTTTTTGAGCGGCAAGTTGTGCAAACTCATGCGCCAGCCCCATATTATTTTCGGCATTGGCATCCTGATAACGGGGAAGGCTTTTCCTGAAATCGTTATCGGCCAGTTTGGTTACATCCAGGGCGTTGGTCACCAAACCGCGCACCAGCGGACTAAACGGCACAAATGAAATTCCGAGTTCTTTGCAAACAGGCAGTATCTCAGTCTCAACATCGCGGGTTAATAACGAATATTCACTTTGCAAGGCACTGATGGGATGTACAGCATGAGCACGACGAACAGAGTTTGCTGAAGCTTCAGACAAGCCAAGATATTTTACTTTTCCTTCTTTTACCAGGTCGGCCATGGCACCAACCATATCTTCAACTGGAACATTCGGATCTATGCGGTGTGCATAATAAAGATCGATCACGTCTGTTTTTAGGCGTTTTAGACTTTGTTCAACTGCCGTTTTAATATAAGCAGGTGAGCCGTCAAACTCGGTCAGCCTGCCATCGGCACCTGCCCTGAAACCAAATTTGGTTGCAATGAAGATCTTATCACGATTGGGTACCAATACCTTTGATACCAGTTCTTCATTACGGCCATTGGCATAAACATCGGCGGTATCCCAAAAGTTAATGCCTATTTCTATTGATTTTTCAAGCGTTGCTATCGATTCATCATCATCCGGCTGGCCATAAGCATGGTTCATGCCCATACAACCCAGCCCAATGGCCGAAAGCTCAACGCCGGTGTTTCCTAATTTTCTGTATTTCATGATTTGGTAGTATTGTTATACTATCAAAGTACGTGAAATAACAAAAGCACATCAACCTCAATTTATAAGTATTATGTAAGGTTATACATTGCAGATTAAGTTTTTCTGGTTAATTTGAAAAAAAAATCAAGTGTTTGTCCAATTCAACCAAAACTGATCGTCTTTGGGTTTTTAACCATTAAATTCAAAAAACATGAACGAGTTCTTATTGATCTTCAGAAGAGATGCAGAAGCTACTGCAGCAAAACGGTCACCCGAGCAAATGCAAACCATGATGAATTACTGGCGCGAATGGATTGGCGGGATTGCCGCACAAAACAAACTGGTTGCTGTAGGTAACAGGTTGGATACCGTCGGCAGCGTAGTAAAACCCGACAATGTAGTAACAGACGGCCCTTATGTTGAAGTTAAGGAAGCCATAGGCGGATACAGCATTATCAAAGCATCATCGCTGGAAGAAGCCACGGAGTTATCAAAAGGCTGCCCGATATTATCGGTAGGGGGCAGTGTTGAGGTTCGCCCTATTATCCCAATGGAAGTATAAGTAATTTGCAGCCTCCCATATGCGGGAGGCTGCTTTTTTATGCAACAAGATCAGCTTCTACCACATTTGTTCCGCTCCGAATATCAAAAGATAATCGCGGTATTATGCCATTATTTCGGCTTTGAACATATAGAAGCCGCCGAAGATATCGCCAGTGATACTTTTCTTACGGCAGCCGAAACATGGGGGATCAAGGGATTACCAGGCAACCCTAAAGCGTGGTTATATACCGTGGCCCGCAATAAAGCAACCGATTATGTAAGGCGTGGCTCCCGGTTTAAGCAAAAAATAGCCGAAGGGGTTTCGACAGCGGATAATTACGAGGTAGAGATCGATCTTTCTGACCAAAACATTAGCGATAGCCAGTTGCAAATGATGTTTGCAATTTGTAATCCGGTGTTACCTGCCGAGGCTCAGATTGGTCTGGCATTACGCATCCTTTGCGGTTTCGGGATTGATGAAATTGCCGAGGCTTTTTTATCAAATAAAGAAACCATTAATAAACGATTGTTCAGGGCTAAGGAAAAGCTGCGGGAACAGAAAGTGAAGATCATTTTCCCAGAACCTGATGATATTGTTAGCCGGCTTGGCATTGTGCTGAAAACTTTATACCTGTTGTTTAATGAGGGCTATTACTCCAGTTGTCAGAGTGCTACATTACAAAAAGACTTGTGTTTGGAAGCCATGCGGCTTAACTATCTACTTATCGAAAATAAACAAACCAATCTGCCCGAGGTGAATGCTTTATTAGCACTGATGTGTTTTCATGCCTCTCGATTTGATGCCCGGATAGATAAAAACGGCGAGATGATCCGCTATGATGATCAGGACAGAATGCTTTGGAGCGATGAGCTGATAGCGAAAGGAAGACACTATCTCAATCTTGCATCTAAAGGGAATGAAGCAGGCAAATATCATATTGAGGCAGCCATAGCCTATTGGCATACCGTTAAAATAGATACTGCCGAAAAATGGGAAAATATACTGATGTTATATAACAGGTTACTTATCGCTGCATATTCGCCGGCCGCTGCATTGAACAGGGCTTATGCCCTGGCAAAGGTAAAAGGAAAGGAGAAAGCTATTATTGAGGCCGAGAAATTAAAATTGGATACTAATCATTTGTACCATGTACTGTTGGGGTTTCTTTACACATCGGTAGATAATGAAAAGGCGGCATCACATTTACGAACTGCCTTAAAATTGGCTAAGACCCCGGGGGATAGGAGCAGGATTGCTAAGGATTTAAAGGCCTTATTATGAAATAAATGACAATACCATCTTTCAAAAAAGCGTCATTGGAGGTACGAAGCAATCCCAAACTATACAGGGCGTACCTGCTAATAGGGGATTGCTTCGTGCAATGACGCTTTTATACAACTTATTTCTTTGAACAGCTTCTTAATTAGCTATTTTAAAATCTGCCGTCAATTTTTCATCTGCCGAGCTGCTGCCCAATACCAGCTTATAGCTGCCGGGATAAAGCTTCCATTTGTGTGTGGCAAGGTCCCATTTCTGCAAATCCTGAACAGGGATCTTCAATGTAACCGAACCTTCTTTATCCTGCTCCAGGCTGATGCGTTTAAAACTTTTCAATTCTTTAACCGGCATCCTGTTGATGTTAGGATATTTAATATATGCCTGCACTACTTCATCGCCATTAAATTTACCGGTGTTTTTAACGTTTACTGTTACTACAACGGTATCGGCCTTTTTGTAAGTAGCTTTTAATTTGCTGCCCATGGTGTAGCTAAACGATGTATAGCTTAAACCAAAACCAAAAGGATATTGCACCGGGCCTGTATAATAGCGGTAGGTGCGGTTTTTCATGTTGTAATCGCTGTAGTCGGGCAAATCGCTCATGTCTTTATAAAAAGTAAGCGGCAGGTGGCCTGATGGCGAAACATCGCCAAAAATAATATCAGCCAATGCATTACCGCCTTGTTCGCCGGGATACCAGGCAAATATGATAGCATCGGCATAAGGCTCAATGGCCGATACATCAACATCGCTGCCTGCGGTAATTACAGCAATAAGGGGTTTGTTTTTTACACTTTTACGCAACTCTTTCATAAAAGCAATTTCGCTGGCAGGAAGACTTAGTGTCTTTTTATCGCCGCCGCTTTCGGACAGGAAGGCATCGCCAGCCTCGCCTTCCAAAACAGGGGAGAGCCCTATCACTGCAATGGTAGCATCAGCATTACCCGCAGCCCAGGTTCCGCCAAAGTGCGTGGTATCTTTATAATCACAACCCAGGTCATATTCAACGCGGGTAGCTTTATCAACTGCGCCGGTAATACCTTCAACAAAGTTGATCACTTTGCTGCTGGTGCCATGGTAGTTGGCAATCATGGCATCAAGTGAGGCGGCGTTTGGCCCAACCACCATAATGCTGGAGTAGCTGCTTTTTTTGAATGGCAAAACATTGTTATTATTCTTTAACAATACCATACTTTGCTGGGCCACTTTACGGGCCAAAGCCAAATGCTGTTCATTGTGGACACTATCGGCACCGTAACTATGATAAGGATTAGCGGCCGGATCATCATAAAAGCCCAGTTTAAATTCGGTGCGTAAGATAGCGCCCAGGGCCTGGTCAACATCTTTTTCGGTAAGTAAACCTTGTTTAATGGCTTTTACACCGTCGTTCTGCAAAATGGATGAGCAATCAAGGTCAACACCGGCCTTAATGGCAGCCGCTGCCACTTCAACAGCGGTTGGTAGCGTTTTGTGGGTAAGGTATACATCATCCAGGGCACCACAGTCGGTTACTACGTGGCCGCTAAAGCCCCATTCTTTCCGCAATATATCGGTAAGCAGCATTTTATTGATAGAGTTTGGTACACCGTTAACCCGGTTATATGCACTCATTACCGATTCAACGTGGTTTTTAACCAACTGGTGAAAAGCATATAAGTAAGTTTCGCGGAGGTCTTTTTCATCAACCTTAGCATCAAATTTATCGCGGGTAGCTTCCGGGCCGCTATGCACTGCAAAGTGTTTGGCCGTGGCAGATGCTTTCAGGTATTTAGGGTCATCGCCCTGCAAACCTTTAACAAAGGCAGAACCCATGCGACCGGTCAGGAAAGGGTCTTCGCCATAAGTTTCCTGCCCGCGTCCCCAGCGCGGATCGCGGAAAATATTGATGTTGGGTGTCCAAAAGGTGAGGCCCATGTATTGCAGGTGCCTGTCTTGTGCTATGGCCAGGTTATATTTTGCACGGGCTTCGGTTGATATGGCCGTTGATACCTGCTTTAACAGATCTTCATTAAATGTAGCCGACATACCGATAGCCTGCGGAAATATGGTTGCTTCACCGGCACGGGCTACACCGTGTAAGGCCTCGTTCCACCAGTTATAGGCTGGGATGCCTAAACGGGGTACAGCCTGGCTGCGGTAGCCCAATAAGGAGATCTTTTCTTCGAGTGTTAGTTTGGATACGAGATCTTTTACACGTAAATCAATCGATTGCGAAGCGTCTTTGTAAAAAGGGACCTGCGCATTTGCGGTCGAAAACTTTAGTAATGCCGCAAGCATTACCAAACAGCATAGGAGTTTGTGTTTTATGGTGGAAGCCATTTTTAGATGATTTATTTTTTGAGTTTAAAGTTAATATTTATTCCGTAAGTATGGGTTGGCGGAAGGCTTGCTCCTTCAATTCCGGCATATTTTATATCCGGCGAAAAGCCCGATTCGGGGTCGATATTGGCTGACCGTTTCATAATCGTCCACAGGTTTCGGCCTACCAGTGAAAAGGTTATGCCTTCAAACGGTGTTTTATTAAGAAAGCCCTTTGAAAAGGTATAGCCAAAAGTAACCTGCCGCAATTTAATAAACCTGCCATCTAAAACATTCAATGCCGAAACACTTTGAGCAAGCGCCTGGTAATAGGTTTGCGCGGGTACAACAACCGTATTTTTATCGCCATTGGCATTTACGCCGTCACCTACGACGCCGGTTTCCCGACCTGGCAGGGTAAGCTTGTTGAAGCCCCTGTAAATGCTGTTGTAATTTGTTGCTGAAAGTATTTTATTACCAAACCGATAATCGATTAAAAACGATAAGCTAAACTTTCTATAGGTAAAATTATTATTGAACCCGCCATAAATGTTAGGCACCGCGCTGCCCATTGGTACCCGCGGCCCGGCCTGTGGTAATCCATTGCCATCAAAAATGATCTGTCCTTTATCGTTCTGGAGGTAATCATTGGCCATAATTTGGGGACCTGGCAAGCCTTTAACCAATGCGGTGGCAGCATTAAGCGGACGATAAGTACCAAAACTGATGTTGGCCGATTCGGGCGTACCGTCTGTTTGAAGGATCTTATTTTGTACGTAGGTGAAATTGAACGATGGTGACCAGTTAAAATTAACGGTTTTAAAAGGTGTACCGCTTAACGAAACTTCAATGCCGTTGTTTTGGGTTGAGCCTGTTGGGATAAACCGCCGGGCAAAACCGGTTGCCAGGTCAAGATCTCCCTTAATGATCTCGTTCCTTGTTTTTCGATGAAAATAGGCCACATCAAGCCCCAGTCGCCCGTTTAAAAATTTCAGATCGGTACCAATCTCCGTTTCTGTAAGCGTGTAAGGCTTTAAAAAAAGGTTAGGTAAGCTATCGCTGAAACCACCTGTGGGTATACCATTTACAGGGTTATTAATGGTGTAATACTGGGATGTAATATATACATCAGTAGGTTCACCACTGGTTTGGGCATATGATAAACGGAGTTTACCAAAGTCAAGCCCCGGTATATGTACAAGGTCCGAAAACAGGATACTGGCTGATACCGACGGGGTGAAAATACTGCGGTTATCAACGGGTAGGGTTGAGTAGGTATCGTAACGGCCTGTAGTGGTTAATGTAAGAAAGTCCTTAAACGAAAAGTCAACAGAATAGTAAGTTGAATGAGTTTCAGAGCTTTTAAAATCATAGCTGCTGCTTTTGGCGGCCAGGTTACTATAGCTGTAAAAATTAGGTATAATAAACGGTCCGCCATAAAGCCGGGTATACTCATAGCTGTTTTTACGAAGATTGGCCCCGGCTGATAAGTCAAAGCTGAGCAGATTTTTTATAATATCATGTTTAGCGCCTATCAAAACATCGGCATTTAGTTCAGAGCGTTCTGTAGATGATTGTTCATCCATTGAGCCGGCACCTCCGGGAGAATATGCTGTGCCGGTAGGGGTAATAGTTAACCGTTTATCGTATAACACATCATCACCCAGGCGGGCCTGAGCATACAGCCAGCTTTGAATATTGTAACGGGCAGTTATAGCAGATATCAAACGGTTCCGGCTTATATTGTTGATGAATTTATTAACAGCAAAATAAGGATTGGTGACAAATGTATCGCCGGTCCATCGCAGTTCGTTGCCGCTTGAATCATACCCCGGTGCCAGGGCTGCCTGGTTTTCGTTAGCAGCAAGGTATTGAATGTTATTGGGGTTAAGTGGGCCATCGCTCAAATTGGGCTTCAGGCTTGATGACTCATCTATATAATTTGCAATAACATTTACATTGAATTTGTCGGTAATTCCCTGGGTTGCGGTTAAGTTTACCGTTTTACGGTTGAGGCCGCTGTTGCGAATAACGGAGCCGTTCCTGAGGTCGGAAACTGACAGGCGGAAAGCACCAGTTTCATTGCCGCCATTAAAAGCCACGGTGTTGGTGTAGGTATAACCGCGTCGGTAAAATTTGTTAATATTATCTGTAACTGCCGAGTAGGGGTAATATTTACCGTCAAACTGTATGGTTGGTTTACCATCCAGCTTTTCGCCCCAGCCAAAATTGCCTGATGTTACGGCGTTATTCACGGTTGCCGGCCTTATGCCATACAAGCCCTGCCCATAAATTGTTTGGTAATCAAAAGTGTTAATAGCTTTGTCTGTTTGGTAATTAGTGTTCAGCTCAATGCCAAACCCCGAATTTTTTTTACTGGTTTTAGTAGTGATCAAAATTACGCCATTAGCCGCCCTTGCTCCGTATAGGGCTGATGCAGCCTGGCCCTTGAGTACAGTCATGCTTTCAACATCATCAGGATTGATATTGCTTATACCATCGCCAAAGTCGGCCCCGCCCCATTCATTAGCTGACCCCCTTTGGGTATTATCCATGGGCACACCATTAATAATAAACAGTGGCGCGCTTGCGCCAAAACTCGTAACGCCTCTAAGTAAGATTCGTGCGGAAGATCCTGGTCCGCCGTTTATGCCATTGATACTTAAGCCGGACACGCGTCCCTCTAACGAGTATGCTACATTTGACTCTTTGGCTTTATCAAGCGCTTCACCGCTAATAGTAGTTACCGAATAGCCCACCCTTTTTTGTTCCTTGTTAATGCCAAGTGCCGTTACAACCACCTCGTTTAGCACGTTACTTACTGTAAGCGGAATAGTTAATGGTGCAGCACCGTTAAGTTTTACATCTTTTGTAACGTAACCTACAAAACTCACTACTAACGTTGACCGGGCTGGTACTTCGAGTGAAAAAGACCCATTCGCATCGGTGGGCGAGCCCGATGTTGAACCCCTTACCCTGACTGTAGCGCCGGCAAGCGGTGCGCCATTTTCATCAATAACAATGCCTGTTACTTTAATTACGTTAACTATTTCATCAACCGGGGCAATTACTATCAGGTGATTGGCAAGCTCGGTGTAAGCGAAACCCGAATTGGCCAGCACTTTATCTAAAACAATCTTAACGTCTTCATTATCAACATTTATGTCAACTTTATTTAACGCGGGAATCTTCCTTTCGCTATAAACAAAATGATAAATGCTTTGATGTTCGATGGCTGATATCACCTTTTTAAAATCGGCCGATTTTAAATTGATAGTGACGCGGGTTTGTGAATATACAGTTAATATAGCCAGTAAATTGAAGAATAATATTAACGTAAACCGTATTTTCATTTATACTGATAACCTAAACCTGTCGCCAACATCCATTGGGGATGCCTAAATTTACATAAATTTTATAATTAGCGCGGGTAATAGTGCAAAATGAACGGATTGGTGTGTAACAATTATAAATATTGTAAGCAATACCAGGGAGAGATTGAAGAAAGGCGGTACGTTTTGGCGTGTTGCTTTACACTTTGATTAATAAATATAGATGATGGAGTTTTTAATTTTATAATGAAAATCTTCGGTAATGCGTAACGCATCAAGTGCTTGCGTAATAGTTTCTTTTTCATAAGTGCCGGTAAAACGGTACTTCTTCATTTCATCATTTTTAAATTTGATCTCAACACCATACCAGCGCTCCATACGGGCTGCAAGATCGGCGAAGTTTTCATCTCTGAAAATGAGTTTATTCTCTGTCCATGAAGTTTCTAAAACGGCACTGTCGTCCTGGTGAAGGCGGGTAAAGCTGGTTAAAACATACTGTGTACCCGCACTGCTGTCCATAGCTGGTGAAAGCTTAGCCGGGTTTTTACGTATAGTAGTAAACGATCCCTTTTTAACGATCAGTTTTTCGGTTGGTTTTAAAATGATCCTGTCCGATGGGCGGTCGTCAAGAGTAACTTCAATGGCCCCCCTGATGAGGGTTGTTTCACTTGATGGATCATTAGGATATGATTTAACATTAAAAGCGGTACCCAGCACCTTGATGTTCATTTTTTCGGTATGGATAATGAAAGGATGTTCATGGTCTTTATGTACATCAAAAAAGGCCTCTCCGCTTAAATAAACTTCGCGGGTTTTGCCTGTGAACTTTGTTGGGTACCGTAACGAACTTTGTGAGTTAAGGGTAATACGTGTGCCGTCAGTTAATACGATGGTTGATTTATCACGGGCAGAAGTGTTTTTATTTTGCCAGGCGCCGGATGTTGTACTTGCAATTTCTTTACCAGAAGAAACCTTTTTTGAATAAAAAAGGTACGAGCAACCTGCTATTAAAACAATAGCGGCGGCAGCGCGCCAAAGATAATGTATTGCGCTTTTTTTAATGGGGGTAATGGCCATTGCAGGTTCAGTAACTTCCTGCGCTTTAATTTTTGACTTTATTTTTTGAAAGGAGAGAGCATTGTCGGCATATTGGGTATCGCTATGTTTCCAGTAAGCAGAAAGGGCCTCGTATTGTTCACGAAGGGAAGCATCATTAGCTAAGCAACGCTGAAATTCATTATTTTCATCAGAGCTGATTTCATTCGACAGTTTTTTGCCCGCCAGCTCTATAAATTTATCATTGCCCATCGTATAATTGCATCCTTATTTATGATAGGACAACTTATTTAGGTTAATTACCTACAAGGTTAAAAAAAATAATTGAAAATTACAATTGTAGCTCCTAAAATGTTGATTGTATTGGTTTTAAGAGTACTTCGTGATGTTTATTATATTGCGTCAAAACAACACTAAGTTTCTTAATTGCCCTGAAAAGCTGGGTTTGTACTGTACGGGGCGAAATATTAAGAATTTCGGCCACTTCCTTATACTTCATGCCATCTTCTTTTATCAGCCTGAAAACAATGCGGCATTGCTGCGGTAAACCGGCTATTGCCTGATCCATCCTAAAAATCAGCTCTTTATTTTCTATTTCCTTTTGAGGGTTATAGGTGTTTACAAATTCAACCGAACTGGTTTCTTCAATTTGTACAAGGTGAATGGTTGAGTATTTTTTGATATGGTTTAGCGACTGGTTTTTTACCGCTACAAATAAATAGGTTTCAGGGTTTTGAACTTCGGTGAGGTTTTTACGGTTAAGCCAGCATTTTACAAACACATCCGAAACTATTTCTTCGGCAATCTCCCGTTGATGTACATACAGCACACAAAATTTAATGAGCGAGTTGTTGAGGATATGGAAAAACAACTCAAAGGCGTTCTCATCGTCATTGTTGCAAATGAGTTTCCATAATTTTAGCGTATCAACTTTTCTATCTCTCAAACCGAAGAATTTTTAATTAATCAACTAAATTTAAACTTAATAATGGTGTAACAATAATAACATATTAAAATCGAAAAATGAAATTAATTGATGTAAGTTGCAATGTTTTTTAAAAAATTTTAAAAAGTGTGTAAGCAATACACCATATAAAATTGTCAGTAATTTATAAAATAATAGCTTGATGAGACGTTTATTTACAGTATTTCTTTTGGTTTTCGGGGGCTTTGAAGTATTTGGGCAACAGCATAATATGTCAAAGCAATATGTTCCTGCCGGTGACCCGGCAGTTGAGCAAAAAATTGCAAACTGGCAGGATCTCAAGTTTGGCTTGTTTATGCACTGGGGTACTTACAGCCAGTGGGGTGTAGTTGAAAGCTGGAGCATTTGTCCCGAAGATGAGGGCTGGACGCAACGCCGCGGCCCGTATGGTGCTACTTATAATGGATATAAAGCGGCTTACGAAAATTTGCAAACCACTTTTAACCCAACCAAATTCAATCCCGAAAAATGGGTAAAGGCAGCTAAGGACGCAGGTATGAAATATGTGATCTTCACCACCAAGCATCATGACGGCTTTTGCATGTTTGATACCAAAGAAACTGATTATAAGATCACCAGCAGCAAAACCCCTTTTTCAACCAATCCAAGAAGCAACGTAACCAGGGAAATTTTCAACGCTTTCCGGAAGGATAACTTTATGATAGGGGCTTATTTCTCAAAGCCCGACTGGCATACAGAAAATTACTGGTGGCCATACTTTCCGCCTAAAGACCGCAATGTAAACTATGATCCCCAAAAATATCCTGAACGCTGGCAGAAATTCAAAGATTTTACTTATAATCAGATCAGCGAGTTGATGAGCGATTATGGTAAAGTTGATATTTTATGGCTCGACGGAGGATGGGTACGCCCCAAAAGCAGCGTTGATACTACTGTAGAATGGCAGCGCGGAATCAAATTTGATCAGGATATCGATATGCCTAAGATAGCCGCGATGGGCAGGCAAAAACAACCAGGGTTAATAGTGGTTGACCGTACTGTAGCCGGTAAATATGAAAACTACACTACTCCGGAGCAGGAAGTACCCGAAGTACCGCTTGATCATCCCTGGGAGAGCTGCATAACCATGGGTAATTCCTGGAGCTATGTTCCGGGCGATCATTATAAATCGGTACAGCAAATTGTACAATTGTTGGTGAAGATCGTATCACGCGGTGGCAACCTGCTTATGAATATAGGCCCCGGTCCTGATGGCGATTGGGACCCGGTAGCTTATGAGCGCTTGCAAGGTATCAGCCAGTGGATGAAGATTAACGGCGAAGGGATCTATGCCAGCCAGTCGGTAGCACCGTACTCAACAGGTAATATATATTATACCAAAGCCAAAAACAGTAATACCATTTACGCATTTGCTTTGAGCGACCAGGAAAAGGTTGTTTTACCTGCAACTGTATCTGTAAAATTAAAAGATATTAAAAAGGTAAAGAAAGTTACGTTGCTTGGCAGCACACAAAGCCTTAAATGGAAACAGGTAGCCGATGGTATTGACATCAGCATCCCTGCAAAGCTGCAAAAGGTAAGTGGACTGAATGAAGCGGCTGGTTTTAAAATAGTTTACTAAATTATAAATAAAAAATAATCACCGTGTCATTTCGACGAACAGGTTAGGGTAAAGCATTGGGGGAGGAGAAATCTCCTATACAAGCGATGTTCACTATGGAAATGAATCTTCATACCGCTTGTATAAGATCCCTCTTCGCGGCTACCGCGCATTCCATTCTCATGCTCATCGAAATGACAAGTGGTTTAACATTATACCCAGACAAAATACCACATAATATAGCCAAGTTTTTACAGCTAAATTGATTTGGCAGTTTTTAATTTTGATTATTCATCCAATCCAAATAAATGACAACAACCCGTTCGGCAGGCAGATCTGCATTGTTTAAATTTTCATTAGTGTTATCCGTTCTTGCTTCAGGTGTTTACCAAAATGCAGAGGCACAAACCAGCTATGAGCTCAACAGCGGCTGGAAATGTACCACCATCAATAGTGTTAAGGATAACGGCGCAATTATTTCTCAAACTAATTATGATCTGGCTGCATGGAACCCAGCAGTTGTTCCCGGTACGGTATTAACCACCCAGCTTGCTAATAAACAGGTACCTGATCCATTTTATGGAATGAACAATGAAAAGATCCCTGATATATATAAGGTAGGCCGCGATTACTATACCTATTGGTTTGCCAAAGATTTTAGAGAAGCCGCACCAACGGGCAGCAACCAAACCTATCTTAACTTGCGCGGTGTAAACTACAGCTGTGATGTTTTCCTGAACGGCCATAAACTTAACAGTAAGCTGCACAAGGGTATGTTTTTACGCCAAAGCTATAACATTACTAAATTGCTCAATAAAAACGGCAATAACCGTTTAGCCGTTGTGGTATACCCTCCGGATGTTGTTGGCAACCCTAACGGCGGCCAGGGTGGTGACGGTACTATTGCCCGTGGAGTAGGCATCCAGTATACCGCAGGCTGGGACTGGATCCAGCCCATCCGCGACCGTAATACCGGTATCTGGGATAAGGTAACCATTGAGCATACCGGTGCCGTGATTATTAAAGATCCGCATGTGGTTACCCTGGTACCGGGTGTTCGTATGCCTGAGGGGGGACAGCAACCTGCAATTATACAGGTATCTGCCGAAGTTGAAAATGCTACAGGTGCCACAATTAGCGGTACTTTACAATATAATTTAGATGGTAAGCTGGTATCACAGCAGGTTACCCTTAAAGCCAACTCAAAACAGGAGGTTAAACTGGCCGATTACAGCCTTAAAAACCCTAAGCTTTGGTGGCCGAGCGGCTACGGTCCGCAAAACCTGTACAAGCTCAATTTGCAATTTGTGGCCGGTAGCAAAGTATCCGACCAAAAAAGTATAGAAGTTGGCGTACGCCAGATCACTACCGAATGGAACAATAAAACCGAAAGCCGCCAGGTTAACGTGAACGGCCAAAAGATCTTTATTAAAGGCGGCAACTGGATCATCTCCGATCAAATGCTGCGTTTTAGCGATGCCCGTTATGATGCCGAAGTTCGTTTTCACCGCGATATGAACCTGAACCTGATCCGGGTTTGGGGTGGTGCGTTGATTGAACGCCCTGAGTTTTACGAGGCCTGCGATAAATACGGTATGCTGGTTTTCCAGGATATGTGGGGATCAGGCGATTGTAACGGCCGCTGGACTGATCCGATGAAGCTTGACGATCAATGGACACGCCGCAAATACCCGGATGATCATGACTTATATTTAAAATCGGTTGCTGATCAGGTTAAGCTGGTGCGTAACTTCCCGTCGCTGGCAATCTGGTGTGGTGGTAACGAAATTACCCCGCCCGAGGATATCTTCGCGGCCCTGCGCGATACCATTATGCCAAAACTGGATAACACCCGCTGGTTTATCCCGTATTCGAATTCCGAAGAGATGTCGCGCAATGTACAGGGCGGGAATGGCGACGGTCCTTACGGTATCCAAAGCCTTTCAACTTTTTGGGACCACCAAACATATCCGTTCAATTCGGAAGTCGGTTCAGTTGGCGTTAGTGATTATGAATCGTTAAAGCGTTTTATCCCTGCCGAAAATATGGTTGTACCTGAGTTTGATGCCTCTACCGGTAAAACTAAAACCGACCCGGTTTGGGAGTATCATAAATATATTGGCTATGACGGTTTTATTGATAAATATGGTAAAGCGAAAAACGTTGAAGACTTTGCCACTAAAGCACAGTTGGTAAACTATGACCAGTATCGTGCCCTGATGGAAGGTTTTAGTTCACATATGTGGGATTGGTATACAGGCACTATCATCTGGAAAACCCAAAACCCATGGACAGCCATGCGCGGCCAGATGTATGACTATTACCTTGATCCTAACGCTTGTCTTTACGGTTTGCATAACGGCAGCGAACCTCTGCACATCATGTATAATCAAACCGATGGTATGGTAATGGTAGCCAACAATACTTTTAAAACGCATAGCAACATGCTTTTGGTAGCCAAAACTTATGACATGGATGGCAAAGAGAAAGTGTTAACCCAGGTTTTTGCCGATGTAACGCCGACTACTACCAAACGCTATTTATCGCTGAAAAAGGAAATTGAGAAAGAGGCAAAAGACAAAGGCATTTTCCTTTGCCTGCAGTTGCTCAAATCAGATAAAGAGGTGATCAGTGAAAATATTTACTGGTTACCTGATGCCAATGGCGATTTCTCCGGATTACAGAAAATGCCTGCCGGTAATTTGAGTGCTACTGCTAAATATTTAAAAAATGGCAAAGTAGAAGTGACGTTGACTAATGAAGGTAGTGGCGCGCTGGCATTCTTTAACCGTTTGTCTTTGGTTAATGCTGATACCAAACAGCGGATCCTTCCGGCGTTTTACAGCGATAACTATGTAACTGTACTACCAGGTCAAACTAAAAAAGTTGTTATAGACCATAGCCCTGGCGCCGATAAAAACCTTGCAGTATCCATCGGCGGCTGGAACGTAACAGAAAGAACCATATCTATCGACAAATAACAAACAGGAGAAAATGAAGGTCATTTCAAAATATTTGTCGGCAGCAGCGTTAATGCTAACCTGTGTTGCTGGTGTTAACGCACAGGAAACCGCGGCAAAATTTCCTTTGATCCCTTACCCAACTCAGTTAACTGCGGGTGAAGGTTCGTTTACTATTACATCTAAAACCGGCATAGTAACTTCTAATGCTTTTAATACCGAGGCTTATGCCTTGAAAGACCTGCTGCGTAAAGGTTTGGGTAAGCCTGTTGAAGTTAGCGAGGTAAAGAAAGCTCATGCTATTAACCTTGTTTATGACGCAAGCATAACTACTCCCGAAGCGTACCGTATGAGCGTTACTAAGGAACAGGTAGTTATCCGTGCAAAAGATCCCGCGGGTGTATTTCATGCGGTGGAAACCATTCGTCAATTATTACCTGTAGGCATCGAAGCCGGTGTTGTGCAAAAGCAACTCACGCTGCCGGTTGTAACTATTGAGGACGCGCCTGTTTATGAGTGGCGAGGTATGCATCTGGATGTATCGAGGCACTTCTTTTCGGTAAGCTACTTGAAAAAGTTTATCGACAGGATGGCTTTGTACAAGATGAACAAGCTGCACCTTCATTTAACTGACGATCAGGGCTGGCGTATCGAGATAAAAAAATATCCCTTGCTAACAGAAGCTGGTGCGTGGCGCACATTCAATAACCAGGATTCGGCCTGTATGAAAAAAGCTAAGGATAATCCTGATTTTGTGATCGATAAAGAGCATATCATCCAAAAAGATGGTAAAACCATGTACGGTGGTTTTTACACCCAGGACGAAATGAAAAGTGTAGTAGCTTATGCGGCAGCACGTCACATCGACATTGTTCCGGAAATTGATATGCCGGGCCACATGATGGCCGCCATTAATTCGTATCCGTTTTTAACCTGCGATGGAGAAAATAAATGGGGCGAGCTGTTCACCAAGCCTATCTGTCCGTGTAACGAAACTACTTTTGAGTTTGCCGAGAATGTATTTACCGAGATCATGCAGATCTTCCCGTCAAAATATATCCATATCGGTGGCGATGAAGTTGACCGCACCAATTGGGGTAAATCAGACGCCTGTAAAGCCTTAATGGCCAAAGAAGGTATCAAAGACCTGGCCGGCCTGCATAGCTATTTCATTAACCGCATGGAGAAGTTTTTCAATTCTAAAGGCCGGAAGCTGATTGGCTGGGACGAGGTGATTGAAGGTGGCATCAGCCCAACGGCTATTATTATGTACTGGCGAACCTGGGTGCCCGATGCGCCTGTAAAAGCCGTCAAGAATGGCAATACAGTGATCATGACCCCGGGCGAGCCTCTTTATTTTGATAATCAGCCCGATCAATATTCAATCAGTAAGGTTTATCATTTTAACCCTGTGCCTAAAGTGCTGAACGCGGAAGAAGCAAAATCGATCATCGGTGCGCAGGCTAACCTTTGGTCGGAAATGATCCCATCCGAAAAACGTGCCGATTATATGTACATGCTGCGTTTAACCGCTTTGTCCGAAATGCTGTGGACGCACAAGGAAGCTGAATACGATTCATACCTGCAACGTTTGACTGAGCAATACAAAAGGATGGACGCGCTGAAGATCAACTATCGCTTGCCCGATTTGCCAAACCTGCTTAACGAATACGTTTTCATCGATGAAGGCAAATTGAGTATAACCTCACCATTGCCAAGCCTCACTATCCGTTATACTACTGATGGCACATTGCCGGATGTTAAATCCCCGGTATTGCCATCTCCGTTAGCTATCACAAAGTCAGAACTGGTAAGAGTTGCGGCATTTACGCCGGCAGGTACCCGTGGTGATGTTTACAACCTGAACTATACCCAGCAGCAAATGCTTGGTCCGGTTAAAATTGCTCAGCCAAAACCCGGACTTACAGCTACTTATTATAAAGCTTTTTTCAAAAAAACTGCTTTAATGCAAGATGCGAAAGTTGATAGCACTTTCACTACTGATAAGATAGAAGTGTCTGCTACTGTTAAGGCTCCGTCATTTGGCATTACTTATAAAGGTTATATCGATGTGCCGACTGATGGTATTTACAGCTTTTATTTGACCTGCGATGACGGCGGCGTGCTGTATATTGGCGATAAAACGGTTGTTGATAACGATGGTAACCACTCGGCGCAGGAGCGCAGCGGGCAGGTTGCACTAAAGACGGGAGCGCATCCGTTTAAGCTTGATTTTATTGAAGGCGGCGGCGGCTTTAAGCTGTTGTTGAAATATAGTGTTAATGGTTCGGCACCTGCGGACGTGCCAGCATCATGGTTTAAAAATTAAAACTAATAACCAATTATGAATAAGTTTACAGGCATTGCCTTGTTGTTACTGGGTGTCGGTTTAAATTCTTTTAGCCAAACAACTCCCAAGCCATATTGCGTATTACCTACAAAAGGGCAGCTCAACTGGCAGGAAACAGGTATGTATTGCATTATCCACTATGGCGTTGATACGTATACCGACAAGGAGTGGGGTTTTGGCGACGAAGACCCAAAGATCTTTAACCCATCACAATTCAGCGCCTTACAGATTGTAGCTGCCGCAAAGGCGGGAGGCTTTAAGGGGGTTGTTGTGGTCGCCAAACACCATGATGGCTTTTGCATTTGGCCAACTAAAACTACAGAGCACAACATCAGCAAGAGTCCCTATAAAAACGGTAAGGGCGATATGCTGAAAGAGTATCGCGAAGCATGCGATAAGCTGGGCATGAAGCTGGGTGTTTACTGCTCACCTTGGGACAGGAATAATCCTAATTACGGCACTGCCGAATATGTAAAGATTTATCGTGCGCAATTGAAAGAGCTGTATACCAATTATGGCCCGCTGTTTATTTCATGGCACGATGGTGCTAACGGGGGCGATGGCTATTATGGCGGCAAACGCGAAGTAAGGAAAATTGACCGCTCAACTTATTACGGATGGGATACTACCTGGGCCATTACCCGTAAACTGCAGCCTAATGCTGTACTGTTTGGGGATGTTGGTCCGGATGTGCGCTGGGTAGGCAACGAGGAAGGCCATGCAGGTGAAACCTGCTGGGCAACCTATACGCCGCATGCACCTGATGAAGGAAAAATTCCGGCCAACGGTTACGTAAAAGATTATGAAGGCACAGAAGGTACCCGCAACGGTAAATACTGGATGCCGGCCGAGTGTGACGTATCGTTACGTCCGGGATGGTTTTATCATAAAACACAGGATGAAGGCGTAAAATCTCCTTATACCTTGCTTGATCTGTATTATAAAAGTGTAGGTCGTGGCGCGGCGCTTGACCTGGGTTTATCACCTGATCCGCGTGGTATTATTAATGAGATTGACGTTAAATCATTAACCGAGTTCGGCAATTTGCTTAAGCAAACCTTTGCTGTTAATTTGGCAAAAGGCGCCACGCTAACGGCAAGTAATGTACGAGGCGGTAACAAAGCCAAATTTGGTCCGCAGTTTTTATTGGATGATAACCGCTACAGTTATTGGGCTACCGATGATAAAGTAACTACTCCCGAATTAACTATCGATCTGCATTCGCCAAAAACATTTAACGTGATCCGCCTGCGCGAAAATATCAAACTCGGGCAGCGTATTGAGGCTGTTGAAGTAGATGCTTACCTGAACGGCAAATGGGGGCAGATTGGCTCGGCTACCAGCATCGGCGGTAACAGGCTGATCCGTTTAACACAAAATATAACGGCAAGTAAATTAAGGTTAAGAGTTACTGCATCGCCGGTGGCTATAGCTTTGAGCGATTTCGGGATCTATAAAGAACCTGTTCACTTAACAGCACCAAAAGTAGCCCGCAATAAAAAAGGCGAAATCAGCATCACAACCGAAGCGCCGGTAAGCGCTATTCACTATACGCTTGATGGCCATGAGCCAACGCTGAGTTCGCCGGTTTACAGCAAACCATTTACGCTTAATGACGGTGGAGTGGTAAAGGCCCGCAGCTTTGAAGGTAAGGGTCAGCAAAGTGAAAGTACTTATGTTTCTTTTGGCTATGCTAAAACCGATTGGAATGTATTTGACGCTAACGCTGCCGGTGATGAGTGGAACAAGGCCGAAAATGCTTTCGACGAAAACACACGCAGCCTTTACAGTACCCTGAAAAAGGAAGATGCACAATTCCCGCAGCAGATCAGCGTTGATTTGGGCCGGGAGCAAAAGATAAAAGCATTCGGCTACCTGCCAAGGCAGGACAAGCAAGCCGGGGGTATTGTAGATAGCTATGTGTTTTACATCAGCAATGATGGCAAAGCCTGGGAAAAGATAGCTTCGGGCGAGTTTGCCAATATCAAATCGAACCCTATTGAGCAGCCTGTTGTTTTAAAGCAAGAGGTAAGGGCCCGTTATTTTAAATTTGAAGCGGCACATGTAATTGCCGGTAATGGTATCACCGTGGCCGAATTAAGCGTTTATTAATAATCTATTAAGTATTGAGGTTTATTTTGTGAGCGATATAAACCTCCATACCATCATCGAAAATAAAGAATGAAAAAACAACTCGTTTTGGCCGGTTTACTGGCCCTGGCTAATTTAAGCTCCCAGGCACAAAGGCACAGGTCGCAGCCTATGAAGAAAGCAGCCGGTTTAACCCAATACGTCGACCCATACATCGGTACCGGTTTCCACGGTCATGTTTTTGTGGGTGCCAGTGTGCCGTTTGGCGCGGTGCAGTTAGGCCCAACTAATATTTCTGAAGGCTGGGATTGGTGCTCTGGCTATCACATTTCTGATTCTACCATCATCGGCTTCCAGCATACCCACCTAAGTGGTACCGGCATTGGCGATTTGGGCGATATTTCCTTTATGCCTACAACCGGAGCTATCAATGTATATAAAGGCAGCAATAAAAACCTAAAAAGCGGATATGTATCGTTATTTAGCCATAAGGATGAGGTTGTAAAACCGGGTTACTATAAAGTAAAACTTAAGAAATACGATATCGGCGTTGAGCTTACCGCCAGTACCCGCGTCGGGATGCATAAATACACTTTCCCGGCTTCAAAAGATGCACATATCCTCATCGATTTGCAGGAAGGCATTGGCTGGGACAGGCCAGTGGATACTTACATTAAACAGGTGGATAAGAATACCATTTGCGGTTATCGTTTTTCCAAAGGATGGGCAGATGATCAGCGTATTTATTTTACCGCTGTATTTTCAAAGCCTATTAAGACGTTTGCCGTTTACGATAGCACCGCTAATATAAAAGGCACCGAGCTTAAAGGTGTAAAAGTAAAAGGTGTAATCAGCTTTGCTACCACCAAAGGTGAGGTTGTTTATGCTAAAGTAGGGATCTCGCCGGTAAGCGCTGAGAATGCCATGCTTAACATCAAAGGCGAAATACCGGGCTGGGATTTTAATAAAGTAGTTGCTGATGCAGATGCAGCCTGGAACAAGCAATTGCAAAAGATCACGATCAAGGCAGATTCATTATCACAAATGAAGAAGTTTTATACCGCTTTTTATCACACCATGATAGCGCCCTCTATTTTTAACGATGTGAATGGCGAGTACTGGGGAACCGATAAAAAAGTCCACAAAAACGAAGGTTTTAATAATGTAACCACATTTTCGTTATGGGATACCTACAGGTCAAACAACCCGCTGTCAACCATTATCCACCCGGAGCATGTGAACGATATGATCAACTCCATGCTGGCTATTTATCAGCAGCAGGGCAGCTTACCGGTTTGGCATTTAATGGCTAACGAAACCAATTGCATGGTGGGTTACAGCGCGGTGCCGGTTGTTGCCGATGCTTTGTTAAAAGGTTACAAAGGCTTTGATGCCAACTTAGCATACGAGGCCATGAAAACCACCGCCATGGGCGATGACCGTGGTATTAAATACGTTAAAAAATATGGTTATATCCCGGCAGATAGCAGCCGCGAATCAGTTTCAATGGGTCTTGAATATGCCATTGACGACTGGAGCCTGGCGCAGGTAGCCAAAAAATTAGGCAAAACGGAAGATTATGCTTACTTCAGCAAACGTGGTGCCTACTACAAAAACTATTATGATGCGAAGGCGGGGTTTATGCGTGGCCGTTTATCGCAGGATGCCTGGCGTACACCTTACAGCCCATTCATTTCTATCCATGAAACCGGCGATTTCACCGAAGGCAATGGCTGGCAGTATACCTTTCTTGTTCCGCAGGACGTGGAAGGTTTAATTGATATGCTGGGCGGCGTTGATAAGTTTAACATAAAATTAGATTCGTTGTTTATTGCGCAGGGCGATATGGGTAAATTTAAATCGCCGGATGTATCAGGCTTGATCGGTCAGTATGCACATGGCAATGAGCCGAGCCACCCGATGAGCTACTATTACGCTTACTCAGGCAAACCATGGAAAACAGCCGAAAAAGTAAGGTTTATTCTGGATGATTTTTATACCGATAAACCGGATGGTATTATTGGTAATGAAGACGTAGGGCAAATGTCGGCCTGGTATGTGTTATCTGCTGTTGGTTTTTATCCTGTTAACCCGGCCAACGGTTTGTATGTATTCGGCAGTCCGGTAGTTAATGAGGCTACGCTGCAATTGCAGGGTAATAAAAAATTCCACGTAGTGGTTAAAAAAAATGGCCCTAAAAATAAGTATATCCAGGCCATGACGCTTAACGGAGCTAATTACACCAAAACTTATATCAAGCACACTGATGTTATGCAAGGCGGTGAACTGGTGATTACCATGGGAGATAAGCCTGGTACAGTTTGGGGCGTTGGTGAAGCCAATAGAGCGGTTTCTGTGTTGAAGTAATTCGTCGTTTCGATATCTCTACAGCATGTTCAAGCGTCCACGCTTGAATACAAAATACCCGGGAGCGTCCACGCTCCCGGGTATTTTGTTAATGGCTGCTTTATGCTCTAACGTGGCAGTAAGCGTGGACGCTTACTTTTTGAATAATTCAAGCGTGGACGCTTGAACTTGCCAAAGTTGGTGTCATCAACGGATCACTCGGTCGCTACCTTCCAATCAGTCAACATTTATCAAATCATGCGGTATCGTGATAACACCGGCCACGTACGGGAACGACAGGGTTAACAGGGTTAACACAATTTTGAATAGAGTGGTTTATATAATTGATAATCAGATACTTGGAAAACAGAGGGGGTTACACGAAAGATTTCCAAAATATTCAGCTTGTGGCTGGTGTTGTTAGGCTTGAACTTGTAGAAAATATCTCCATAAGATAAATCCCTAATTAAAACTTAATTTCCATTCCACATGTTATCTCCCCATGAACCGTCTCCTCAAAAAGCTCGAAAAAATTGGCCGCGATCCTAAGATCACTGCAAAAGCAGTTGGCCTGCGTTACGTATCCGATTCCTCACCGGGATATACCCGCAAAAAATCGGGCAAGGGTTGGAGTTATTATGATGCCGACGGCTCGCTTGTAAAAGACAAGGAGTTGATTGCCCGTTTCAATAAACTGGTGATTCCGCCGGCTTATACCAACGTTTGGATCTCGCCGTATGAAAACGGTCACCTGCAATTTACGGGAGTTGATGCCGCCGGACGTAAGCAATACCGCTATCATATGTACTGGAATCAGATCCGTAATCAATCCAAATATCACCGCATGCAAACTTTCGCAGCGCATTTGCCTGCCATCCGGGAGCAGGTGGATAAAGACCTGGCAAGGCGCAACCTCGACCACGAAAAAGTAGTAGCATTGGTAGTGAGGTTGATGGAATTGACGAGTATCAGGGTAGGTAACGAATCCTACAAAAAACTTTATGGGTCTTTCGGTTTAACAACTTTGCAAAACAGGCATGTAAAAGTTGAAGGTTCTAACCTCCGGTTTGAGTTTAAGGGTAAAAAGGGTGTGTTTCATAAGGTATCGCTGCAAAGCCGTAAGCTGGCAAGGCTGGTAAAACAATGTCGGGAGATCCCGGGGAAAGAACTTTTTCAATACTATAACGAGGATGGAACAAGGTGTAGTGTAGGGTCTGGCGATATCAACAGCTATTTACATGAAATAACCGGCGAGGACTTTACTGCCAAGGATTTCCGTACCTGGGCAGGCAGCGTGAGCGCGCTGTATGCCTTTAAAGAAGCCGGGGAGTTTAACAGTATAACAGAATGTAAAAAGAAGATTGTGGGTGTTTTGGATGAAGTGGCGATAAACCTTGGGAACACGCGTACAGTTTGTAAAAAGTATTACGTGCACCCATCGGTTATTAAAAGTTATGAAGAAGGAACTATTTTTAAGTATATCAGCCAGCTTGATGAACGCGAAGACGTAAGAGCTGCCGAACTTAATATTGCTGAGAAAGCCTTACTCAACCTGCTGGAAACGGAAAAACTGGCCGAAGCCAGTTAGATGGTTGAGTATGTTTACCGGGTTGATTTTAGAGTGGTATAAAGAACGTTTTAACTATTAACTGATCTCTGTAAAACCCAGGCCCAAATCAACCATTTATTTTTTGCGGGTAGTAACCAATACTACACCATCTTTAGCTTTATCGCCGTATTTTTTGGTAGCATCGTCGCCTTGTAATATCGAAATGCTTTCTATTAATTTGACATCAATTTTTTTGAAGGCATCCATATCACTGCGTTTACCATCTATAACTATAAAGGGTTCTTTATCTCCATTAGCCATAACACTCACCCCGTTCACCTTTATTGCCTTAACGTTTGCTTTTTTACCGTACCCGGTAACAATAACATCACCGCCTTGAGCTACTATGGCATCATCGTCAGATTTGATGCTGTATGAAAGAGCTGTCGGTTTGGCTTTTACACCATTAATAGTTATTGTACTGTTGCTGCTGCCAGTTGCCGAACTGCTTACGCCTTTCACTACAACAAGGCTTTTAACATGTTTTACATCAACACTTTTACTAACCGGACCAACAGTCACTACGTTAATATTGTCATTATCATTTAGCACAGTATAGCCGCTTAGGTTAGTGCTGACCTTTTTTAAGGTAATACTTGGTACGTTTTTTTCGAGCTCGTCCTTATTAGGAGCGTCTTTGGTAATTATATAAGCTACTTTAACCGGTTTGTCGTCTTCTGTTTTTACAAACTTCCGAGCGTTGTCACCTGTAAGTATATACATGTTCTCGATTTTGGTAGGGTCGAGGCTTTTGCCCGTAGAAACTACGCCGTTTACCACAAATACCAGCGAATCTCTTTTAATGTCGCTTATTATTCTGATCTTTTTGATAGTATCATTTGGGGCGATTAATGGAGTGGCAGCCGCAAGTGGACTTAATACAACTTTAGGAAGTGCCGCCGGAGCAGCAGCAATTGCAGCTTTAGGGGCCTTTGCTTTTGATGTTGGTTTGGGAGCTTTGACGGGTTTAGCGTCCTGTTTTACAACCTCGTCGGGGTTAATATTAATGATCCTGGCCAAAGGCTGTACAGCGTTGGCAATGGTGATCCTCACAGGTTTGGCAAAATCAGCTTTTGAAATACTGAATACCAGCAACAGGGCCATAACGGCCGGCACTACAAAAGCGTAGCGGGTGAGGTTAAGTTTCGACGATCTTTTCGCGTTCATCATGATTATCCGTTTTTTTATGGTTGAAATATTGAAATGGTTTACAATGCCGGGTTGGGGGTTATTAAAGCTTACGTTTACCAAACTATATTGATAAGTTTTACTGTCGATGCCATTTTTAAGGATCTTGCGGTCGGTAATAAACTCGATATTTTCTCTTACCGCCCTTTTTATAAGCCAGATGCCTGGGTTGAACCAGTAAAAAATACTGCTCAGTTCGGCTAACAAAATATCGGCGGTATGCCATTGGTTTACATGTACCTGCTCATGCAGCAGGATTGATTTCAAATCGGCAGGTTCATGTTTGGCGGGGTTCACATAAATACTCCGCCAAAATGAAAACGGCGCGGCATCTTTGTCCATAACCCTAACCAGATGTTCGCCTATGTATTGAGGTTTGGAGTTTTTATATAACCGTAACAAGGATAAAAGCTGCAACACCAGGCGGATGAGCAACAAACCTGCGCCTGTCCAGAATATAACGCTCAGCCAGTACCAGTAATCAATTGCCTGAACCGGCTGGTTTACCAGTTGTACCTGCGACTGCCAGTTAATAGCGATCTGTTCCATAGGTTTTGCCAGTTCTTCGTGCCGTTGCACAAAGGCCGAAAAATTGATTTGCGGGTAGATGCTTGCAAACAGGATGGCTGCAAGCAAATAGATCCGGTTAAGCGTATAAAAGGTAAGGGGCCTCAGCACCAGGTAATAGCCCGCACAAAACAACAACAGGGCTATGTTAACTTTTAATAAAAAAACAAATGTAGCCGGCATGATCGTAGGGTTTATTGTTTTTCAATGAGTTTAATGATCTCTTTCAGGTCGGTAGCGCTGATCTTTTTTTCGTTGGCGAAAAACGTTACCAGGTCTTTATATGAGTTTTGAAAATAGTCGCTTACAAAACCGCTCATAAAGCGCTTTTTATATTCCTCTTCCTGTATCATAGGCAGGTAACGAAAGGAGTTGCCCAGTTTTTCACTTTTCAAAAATCCTTTACGTTCCAGGTTTTTTATGGTAGAGGCGAGGGTGGTGTAAGGGGGCTTTGGTTCGGTTAACTGATCTAAAAAATCCTTGATAAATCCGGGCCCCGATTGCCACACCGCCTGCATAGCTTCTTCCTCTTGTTGCGATAGTTTTTCCATTGTAATTACGATTGTTTCGTAAATCTACGAATTGTTCGTAGTAATGCAAATTTATTTTCAGTTTTTAACAGAATTTAACAATAGTTATTAGAGATTAGATGTTTAGTTGGAGAGGTTAGAGGTTAAGAAGAATTATTAGAGGTTTTAAAAGCCAACTAATCTCTGATCACTAATCTCCAACCTGGGCGGATAGCCCGGCCCGTTAGCTAACGGGAACGCCCATAATCTGAACCATGATTTTTAGGATTAAGGGATTGGCACGATGTCTGAATCAAATCAAAGAAAAATCCTGTCCTCCTAAAAATCCCCCAAATCCAGGTTCAGACAAATAACGGATGTTAAGTTACGTAAAGGCGCTAAGCCGCAACGCTTTCTTCTTAGTGCTTCTGCGTCTTAGCGCGCCAAACAGCCCAACCTCTAATCACTGCTCCTCCCCAACCATATCTTAACATAAATCCATCAACCGCTTAAAAAATCTTGTTAATTTTATATAAACACCAATAAAAGTTGATTTTGCCTTAATATACCAAACAAAGAAAAAGTTATATTTAGGCCTGAGTTGATTGTAAAACATAAATACGCGCTTATTGAAAACTATTACCCGCAGGGACTTTTTAAGTAAAGGTGCCATGCTGGCTGGTGGGGCATATCCCGCCATGCTTGCACTTGGCTTATTAAAACCGTCGCCCGCACATGCCTTTAACCTTGAAGGCAGCGGCAAAGGAAAACATATTATTATTTTAGGTGGCGGTTTGGCCGGCATGACCTGTGCCTATGAGCTTGGTAAGCTCGGCTATCAATGCACCATCCTGGAAGCACGCCAGCGTACCGGGGGGCGTTGCTTTAGTATCCGCAATGGGAGTACCAATACCGAAATTGATAAACCAACCGCTACAGCCCGTTTTGATGCAGGGCAGTATTTTAATGCCGGCCCTTCGCGCATTCCGCACAATCATGAACTTACACTGCATTACTGTAAAGAGTTGGGTGTGCCTATCCAGGTTTATAATAACGTAAACGAGGGGGCATATTACTTTGCTGAAGGTAAAGGGCCTTTATCAAACAAAAAGATAAAGGTTAGAGAGGTTCATAACGATATCCGTGGTTATATGACCGAAATGTTGGCTAAAAGCATTGATCATGGCAGTCTCGACAGCAGCTTTACCAAAGAGGATGGCGAAAAAATCATCGAATATTTGCAGGCTGAAGGTGGATTGGATATTGATAAATTGTACAAAGCGTCGGCCCGGCGTGGTTATACGGAATCGCCCGGCGCAGGTGACAAGGCAGGTAAAGTAGGCGATCCGCATAAACTGGCTGATCTGCTGCACTCCGGCTTAATGGACCCCGATTTTTATAACGTGGCCGAATATACCTACGAGCTGCAGATGACCATGTTCCAGGCCGTGGGCGGGATGGATCAGATAGCCAAAGCTTTAGAAAAGAAAGTAGCCCCGTCAATAAAAACGGGAGCGGAGGTTACTGCTATTAATAATGTGACTGATGGGGTTAAAATAACCTACAAAGATGCTACGGGCGAGCATGTGTTAAATGGCGACCTGTGTATCTGCACCATCCCATTGCCGGTTTTGAGTAATATCAGCAATAATTTTAACGGTGATGTTAGCAGGGCTATTGACTATATCAGCTATAACCAAACCGGCAAAATTGGCCTACAGTTTAAACGCAGGTTTTGGGAGGAGGATGAACATATTTATGGCGGTATAACGCACACTAACAACGATTTAACGCAGATTTTTTATCCATCCTATGATTATTTAGGAAAAAAGGGTATCTTGATTGGATATTACAACTTTAACGAAAAAGCGCAGAAGATCGGCGCTTTAGGCTACGCCGAAAGGGAGAAGTTCGCACTGGAAAAAGGCAGGCTCATCCACCCGCAATATGACAAAGAGTTTGAAAACTCGTTTTCGGTAAGCTGGCATAAAACCAAATATAATTTAGGAGGCTGGGCGGTGTATACTACCGAAACCCGCAAAACACAATACCCGGTACTGTTAAAACCCGATAAGCAGGTATATTTTGCTGGTGAGCATTTAACATACCTCAATGCCTGGATGGCCGGGGCCTTTGAATCGGCCAGGAGCACGGTTGCTGCTGTACATGCAAGGGTTACAGGTCAGCTTACCCAATATCCGGCTCAAAAATAAAACGACGTTAAAAAACATTAAATACCACCATCATGTCAAGTACAATTAACCGCAGAAACTGGATTAAATCCAGCGCATTTATGGCCGGGGGACTGGCCTTTTTTTCAGGAACAATTGGTAAGCTGGCAGCCATGCCGGCCCGTGTATTTAAACCCTTACCCCGCGGCCTAACGGACCAGGAAGCTGTTACTAATGCGGGCTTTGAATTAAAAGCAAGGCTGCTGGCCAACGAAAATCCGTTTGGCCCATCGGCTACGGTTAAAAAAGCCATTCAGGATGCTATTGATAAAAGTTATCAGTATCCTTTTATGCAGCTGTCTCTGATTTATGGGAAAATTGCTGCGTATGAAGGTGTAAACTCAAATAATATACTGATGGATGCGGGTTCAACCCCGCTTTTACTTGCGGCTGCCATGCATTTTACTAAGGGTGGTAAAAGTGTAATCACCGGCGACCCTTCATATGATGACCTGCCAGGCAGGGCACAGCAACTTGAAGGGAAATGGGTAAAAGTGCCCCTGACCGCCGATTATAAACTCGATCTGGATGCCATGGAAGCAAAGGTTGATGACAATACCGGCTTGGTTTATATATGCAATCCCAACAACCCAACTGCTACTGTTGTTGATACCGAAAAGTTAAAGGCCTTTTGTGAGCGGGTATCAAAAAAAACGACCGTTTTTGTTGACGAAGCTTATATAGATTACCTGCCTGATCCGAAGGCTGCAAGTATGATCAGTTCTGTCAAATCGGGTAATAATGTGATAGTTGCACGTACCTTTTCAAAACTTTATGGCTTTGCAGGCTTAAGGCTTGGATATATTATATCACAGTCGGATACCATCAAAACATTTGAAAAATACACTACCCAGGCCTGGAGTATCAGCGCAACTACACTCGCCGCTGCCATAGCAGGTTACCGCGAAGAAGCATTTTTGAAAGAAACCCTGGAAAAAACAAATGCTTCTAAGGAATATCTGTACTCGGTGCTTAAAAAAGAAGGATATGAATACATTCCTTCATCGGCGAACTTTGTCATGTTCCCGCTTAAAATGGACGGCAAAAAATTTGTCGGCGAAATGATGAAGCGCGGCGTAGGTATTCGTAACTGGCAATTTAACGGCAAAGACTGGTGCCGCGTAAGTATTGGCCGCATGGACGAAATGGAAGCCTTTGCCGATGCGTTTAAACAATTGTCTTAAGTGGTGATTAGAGGTTGGAGATTAGAGGTTAGGGAAAAAAGCAATCCAATCTCTGATCTCCAATCGCTAAATGTCCTGTCCTGAAATAGGTTGACAAAAAAAGGTTAACAAAAAAGGCAGGAAACATGACAAGAAGTAGCGTAAGAGTAGTTCGGTACAGTATTAGCTTTAAACAAAAAGTAGTCAGGGAGATAGAAGAAGAAGGTCTGAGCGTGACAGAAGCAAGCCGTCGCTACGGGATCGGTGGAGCAGAGACAGTAAGCAGATGGCTTGGTGCATTAGGTAAACAATATTTACAAAACAAGGTAATCAGAGTGGAAACGAAAGCAGAGAAGGATCGGTTATTAGAATTAGAACAGGAAGTTAAAAAGTTAAAGCTGGCTTTGGCAGATGCTTACCTGGCGCGGGATTGCGCAGAAGAGGTAGTCAAGCAGGCAGGCAAACTATACGGGGAGGATTTAAAAAAAAAGTTTGGCGGTCAAGTATCGGAGCGCTCCGGTCAAAATACAGATTAAATGAGTTATGCCGCTATTTTGAAGTAAGCCGGAGTGGTTACTATAAAGCGGTATCTGCTGCAGACAGAAAAGCATTAAATGAGACAGTTATCTTATCATTGGTACATGAGGTTCGCAGGAACCATCCGCGTCTGGGAGGCAAGAAGTTATACTTTCTGCTAAAGAAAGATATAACTAAAGCAGGAATACGGATGGGTAGGGATATGTTCTTTGAGTTGTTGGGCCGGCATAAGCTATTGGTAAAAAGACGCCGTAAATATGTTTCTACGACAGATTCTTATCATCGCTTCAGGGTCTACAGGAACCTAATGAAGGATAGACAGCTTACCAGTGCTCATCAGTGTTGGGTATCTGATATTACCTATATTCGTACATCAAAAGACTTTGTATACCTGTTTTTGATCACAGACGCGTTTTCGCGAAAAGTGGTAGGCTGGCATTTGTCAGATAGTCTTAGAATTGCGGGGGCTATCCGTAGCCTTCAAATGGCTATCCGGCAACGACAGTTTACGGATAGCCTGATCCATCATTCAGACCGGGGAATCCAGTATTGCAGCAATGATTATACAAAACTGTTAAAAAAGGCTAAAATCGGTATCAGCATGACAGAAGAGAACCATTGCTACGAAAATGCCATGGC
Organism: Mucilaginibacter sp. cycad4; assembly: GCF_034263275.1. Lineage (NCBI taxonomy): Bacteria > Pseudomonadati > Bacteroidota > Sphingobacteriia > Sphingobacteriales > Sphingobacteriaceae > Mucilaginibacter > Mucilaginibacter sp. cycad4. Next base: position 1,405,075 of record NZ_CP139559.1, read on the forward strand.
GGAACGGGTGAATGGAATCTTAAAACAAGAATATGGTCTTGATAGTACATTCACTTCCGAAAAGGATGCACTTAGGGCAGTAAAAGAGGCTATAAACTCATATAATATGAGCAGGCCGCATTGGTCCTTAAACCTGGCAACACCGCAGCAGATACACATGGCTGCATAAGTTATTAACAAAAGAAACGCATCTTTTAAAAGAAAAAAAGAAGCAAAAAAAGAAAAGCTGTTAATAAGTCGAAAACTCTTCGAGTTTCCGACTTATTAACAGCTCAAATAAACAACAATAATGTCTACTTTTTTCAGGACATGACAAAAACAACCAACCTCTAATCTCTAACCTCCAATCTCTAAAATGAGAAAACTCACACTAACACTACTACTTAGCTCATCACTTTATTTTGCCAAGGGGCAAATCGTAAACCCGCGTCCGCTTACTATGGATGAGTATAAAAAGGCGCAATCATTCACGATTGCTAATTTGGATAATGACACCTACGTTAAATTTGACAATACTTATGTGCTTGACCGTTATGAAAGTCGTAAACCTTATTTTATAACCGGGGCCGACGGGTTGAAAAAACGTATCGATCTGTATAAACTGGTTGCTAAAGAAGGCATGCAGGAAATAGGCCTGATGGTATTTTATACCAACGAAAAAGGCAAGCTTTACAAAGCCCTTGTGCCCGATTTTACTGCCGATGCCAAGGTTTGGGAGCAGTATTTCCAGGATATTGATAATATCAACAAAGCAGAGCAAAACTTTATCCTGAAGCTGTCGTACGTACTCTCAAAGGAAGTTAGCTTTCAACAATATAAGGTACTTAACGCCGGCAAGGACCTGAAGGAAGAAGCCGCAACCTATGGCAATGACATCTGTTTCCCGGGTGAAGAACTGGTTACCATGGCCAATGGCGATAAAAAGATGCTGAAAGCCGTAAAAAGCGGTGATGCAGTAATAACGGTCGACCCTCTAACTAAAAAAAGTACTGCTGTAAAAGTAAAGGAGCTTACCATACATGAAGCCAAAAACTATGCTTTAACCCAACTGGTGCTGGTATCTGCCCAAACAAAAAATACGGCCGAAGGCAGGCAGGTAAAACTGAACAGTAAGGTGTTACAGGCAACGCCAAATCACCCTATGTTAACCAAGCAAGGTAACATTAAAATAGGGGAGGTGGCAACCGGACAGGAAGTACTTTGCCTGAACGAGCAAACTGGCAAATATGAAACTTTCACCGTACTGCAAAAAACAGAACATGCCGGCGGGGTACAAAGAGTATATAACATTGTTGCCGATGGCGGCAGCACCCTGCTCATGAATGGTGTAATGGTGATGCAGAAGTAACCTGTTTTATGATGTTTAGCCTGGTAGTTGTTGGTGACAACAACAATGGCAAAAAACTTACGAAGTTTCAAAAACTTCGTAAGTTTGGGAAGATGATAAGTCCAAAGTAAAAACTCCATTACCCGGGTGTGTAGATAGCAGAAACAGGTATCTTGCCCTTCTGCATCAACCACTATTACAGGGCTATGCCAATAAAAACAACAGTTATCACCGGGGCCACCTCCGGCATAGGGAAAGCAACCGCTATGGCGCTTGCAGCACAAGATCATGCGGTTTACCTGCTGGTTCGTAATGTCATTAAAGACGAGGCAGTTAAACAGGAGATTATCACCCAAACAGGCAATAAACATGTCTGCATAATCCAATGTGACCTGGCCGATCTGCAAAGCGTTCGTGATGCCGTGGCTGAGCTTTCGCAAAAGCTGATGGCGATCAATATTCTTATTAATAATGCCGGGGCTGGTTTTAGTGAAAGACAGGTGAGCAGGGATGGTTTTGAAATGACTTTCGCTATTAACCATCTGGGGCATTTTTTATTGACTACCGGCCTGATGCCATTACTTGAACGCGGACAAGCACGCATTATCAATGTAAGCTCTGAAGGGCATAAATTGGGTAAACCCAATTTTGACGACCTGCAATCGGCACAAAACTACTCTTCATTTAAAGCCTATGGCATGGCTAAGCTGTTTAATATTTACTTTGCCCGGTCGCTTGCCCAAAAGTTTGGCGACAAGGGGATCCTGGCATTTTCCCTCCACCCCGGTGCGGTAAACAGCAGCTTTGCTGATAAACTAAAGGGCTTTGATAAAACATTGATGAAACTGGCCCGGCCGTTTATGATCACAACTCAGCAAGGCGCCGAAACATCCATATATCTTGCAACAGCACCCCGGCTTGATAAATTTAATGGCTGTTATTTTAAAAAGAAGAAGGTTGCTAAAACTGCTGTTATAGCACAAGATGCTGCTGCACAGGAAAAACTCTGGCTGATAAGTGAAAAATTGATCAGTAAATCAGTTATTTAAACTTCAGATATGCTTTTGTAATGATGAAGTTACCGTGAATAATTCAATCATTTGCTTAAAAATGTTGCAACATTAAAACCAATGGTTTAATTTAGATGACTTAAACATGACAATTATGCCTGTTAACAAAAAATTATTAGTTACGCTTGGCCTGCTATCCATAGTAGTGTTTGGCGCTATGACCACAAGTAAACCACAGGACGAAGGCTTTAAAAACCTTAAAGTGTTGCCTAAAAACATTTCGGGCGAGAACCTGCATAAGGTTATGGAGGATTGGGAGCATTCATTAGGAGTACATTGCAACTTTTGCCATGCCCGTAATGAAGAAACTAAAAAGATGGATTGGGCAAGCGATGCCAAGCCTGAAAAAGCAATGGCGCGCGATATGTATAAAATGATGAACAAAATTAACCAGAAGTATTTTCATGCCAAAAAGGACTCTTTAGGTATGATTATGCAAAGTGGTGTTAACTGCAATACCTGTCACCGTGGTACAGCTCATCCTGAGGTTATGGTACCGGACGGAAAAGGTCCGGGTGGTCCGGGAATGGGGCCAGGCCCTGGTGGCCAACCGGGTCCGCCGCCTGCTGGCCCTGCACCGGGCAGCCCTGCGCCAACCAAGCCATAATTAATAAGCGTATTGCAATGAGTTATACAAAAGCTGAAAGCAGAAATGCATAAAGCTTATAACGTAATTAAATAACTTCTATATAAAACGCCTCTGGTAACCCAGGGGCATTTTTGTTTTTATAATGGTTTATTATCAGTTATAGTTTTACCTGCAAGTAAAAATTAGGTTATGAGTTGTGTATTTAACTGTTGAATATGTATTCTTTTTGGTAAATAGCTTTAAACCGTGTTCATGAAAAATTCATGCTTGAACACTATTTTTATGCGTAATAATAATTCGTTGGTTTTATTGAAAAAATTGCTGGTTGGTTTATCATCAAATATGCGATGTTGATTTATGAAGCCGGGGACTAATTGTTATAACCTTTAATAAATTATCATAATTAATAAATGACTGCAGAGTTTCGGATCAAGCCAGAGGAGCAAACTAACACCTCAACAAATGCCAGCGAATTAATTTGCCGGAGCTGCAAAAAGAGGTTGAGCCGTATCAAACGGAGCAGCCTGGCCAAATTTTTACTGTTGGGTTTACCCTTTAAAAAATATATCTGTTATAAGTGCTCCCGTAAATCCTACAGGTGGGCCCCTAAATAATACTGCAATACTTTTTATAAGCATTGGGCATATAGTATCTTTTTAAGTAAATCAATTACATTTGTTTTATGCAGAAAATACTGGTTGCCAACCGCGGTGAAATAGCTTTACGAATTATGCGCTCGGCGCGCGAAATGGGTATTAAAACCGTTGCGGTTTATTCACACGCAGACCGGGATGCCCTGCACGTGCGCTATGCTGATGAGGCGGTAAATATTGGAGAAGCTCCATCCAGTCAATCCTATCTTGTTGGGGAAAAGATCATAGCTGCCTGCAAACAAACCGGGGCCGAAGGCATTCACCCGGGATATGGGTTTTTAAGCGAAAATGCCGTTTTTGCGAGGCTGGTTAGGGATTCAGGACTTATCCTTATTGGCCCCTCTCCCGAAGCTATGGAAGTAATGGGTAATAAGCTATCGGCCAAAGCCGCGGCACTCAAATATAACATCCCGATGGTGCCCGGAACAGAGGAAGCCATTACTGATGTTAATGAAGCTAAAAAACGGGCTATTGAGGTAGGCTTTCCGATATTGATAAAAGCAGCTGCAGGCGGGGGAGGCAAAGGGATGCGGATTGTTGAAAACGCGGCTGACTTTGAAGAGCAAATGCAGTTAGCTGTATCTGAAGCTACCTCAGCTTTTGGCGACGGCTCTGTTTTCATCGAGCGCTATGTATCATCCCCCAAGCACATCGAGATCCAAATACTTGGTGATATGCATGGTAATATTGTGCACCTGTTTGAGCGCGACTGCTCTGTACAGCGGCGCCATCAAAAAGTAATTGAAGAGGCACCATCCGCAATACTAACACCCGGGATCAGGGAAAAGATGGGGCGTTGTGCGGTTGATGTAGCCCGGTCTGTAAATTATACAGGTGCGGGTACGGTTGAGTTTATCATGGATGAGGGGCTGAATTTTTATTTCCTGGAGATGAACACCCGTTTACAGGTTGAGCACCCTGTTACGGAACTGATAACCGGCATTGACCTGGTGAAGGAACAAATCAAAATAGCAAGGGGAGAGGCTATCAGTTTTAAACAGGAAGATCTGGAGATTCATGGTCACGCTGTTGAGCTACGCGTTTACGCCGAAGATCCGGCTAATAATTTCCTGCCTGATATTGGTATACTGCAAACTTATATAACGCCCAAAGGGCCTGGCGTGCGGGTTGACGATGGGTTTGAGCAGGGCATGGAGATCCCCATTTATTACGACCCGATGATAGCCAAGCTGATAACCTATGCGGATACCCGTGCTGAAGCTATTGCGCGCATGATACGGGCTATAGATGAATATCAAATCACCGGTATTACTACTACGCTCGGCTTCGGGCGTTTTGTAATGCAGCACGAAGCCTTTACCTCGGGCAATTTTGATACCCATTTTGTGAAAAAATATTTTACGCCCGAGGTACTGCAGGAAAGTTGCGGGGATGAAGCTAAGGTAGCGGCAATCGTGATGGAACAACTCTTGAGTAAAAAAAAGGTTTCAATTGCAGCCCCGGCTGAGGCAGATAATTCAAGTAACTGGATCAAGAACAGGAAGCAGATTTAATGATTGTTAATCGCGGCTAATTCATCTATCAAAGCTGCCTGAGCAGGGTTGATCTTTATTTTTGCTGTTGCTATATCAAACCATTCAGCACGATCAATTTCATCAAAAGTTTGTTTTTTGCCCGAACGCGGTGGCCATTCTATTTCAAATGTATTGCTTTTGATATTTTCCTGATCAATACTGCCCTCAACAGCCCAGGCCAGTACTGTTTTACCACCTTTTTGTTTGATAGGGCTCAACGCTATAAAATTTCCGGCTATTTCATGTCCGGTTTCTTCCTGAAATTCACGCTTTGCTGCCGCGAGAGGATCTTCATCGGGAAGATATTCACCTTTGGGTACCGACCATGAGCCTTCATCCTTGTTTTTAAAGAAAGGTCCGCCCGGATGTACAAGAAATACCTGTAAACCATGGGGTGCTTTGCGGTATAATAAGATTCCGGCGCTTTGCTTTGGCATGTTTAAGATTTAAAGGCAAGTTAATGAAAGCCTTAATTATAATTGTTATTTTTGATACAAACACCCCAAACCGAGATACAATTATTATGGCAGACGACAGATGGAGCAAATTTAAAGTGACAGCTGATGTTGACACTGACGTACGCAGTATGTATGAAGCCTGGGCTACCCCCGAGGGCCTTGAAACCTGGTTTTTACGCAAGGCTGATTTTTTTGCCATAGCCGGTCGTCAACGCGAACCGCAGGAGTTTATAAAAAAAGAGGACACTTATACCTGGCATTGGCATGGGTTTGATGATAGCATTGTCGAAAACGGGCAGGTGCTGGAAGCCAACGGCGCCGATTTTATAAAATTTACTTTTACAGGCGGTAGTATAGTGAGTGTATCTATCACTTGTAAACTGGGTGTTGTTATTGTTGAACTGGTGCAGGAAAATATCCCCGAAGAAGCCGACCCCGAAAAAAATCTTTATGTGCAATGCCAACTTGGCTGGACATTTTATCTGGCTAATCTGAAATCGGTATTGGAGGGCGGCAAAGACCTTCGTAATAAGCGTAAAGACCTTTTCTCGAGTTTTAAATAATTTCATTTACTACTGACAAACCGTAGTGTAAAATATTTTAGCTTTGAGCCAATCAAAATAGCCCTTTCAACGGGCCGGGAGGCATATGTTTACAGGAATTATAGAAACTTTAGGTAAGATCACGGATCTGCAACAGGAAAAAGGCAACCTTAATATTACTGTCGAATCAGCAATATCGCATGAGCTAAAGATCGATCAATCTGTGGCACATAATGGTGTTTGCCTTACTGTGGTAGCCCTTGCTGATGGCCTGCATGTGGTAACCGCTATTGAAGAAACCTTAAATAAAACAAACCTTGCCCAACTTAAAGTTGGCGACCCGGTGAACCTGGAACGCTGCATGCAAATGAATGCCCGGCTTGATGGCCACATTGTTCAGGGCCATGTTGACCAGGTGGCTGTTTGTACCGCCTTTAAAGAACTTGACGGTAGCTGGGAATACACTTTTGAATATGATGCAGCAAGTGGTAACGTGACGGTCGAAAAAGGTTCTATCTGTGTAAACGGTATCAGCCTAACCGTGGTTAATTCACATGCCAATGGTTTTTCTGTAGCCATTATTCCGTATACTTTTGAGCATACCAACCTGCACAATGTGAAGGTTGGCAGCCAGGTAAACCTTGAGTTTGATATTATCGGCAAGTATGTTGCCCGCTTGATGCAGCGCTAAATCCCTAATGATTTAATGCGCTGTTTGGAGTAAGCGATATAAGCTTTTTGTGAATCTTTGGGTTTACTGGCCAGGTATTTTTTATAATATTTCAACGCTGTTACTTTGTTCTTCAGCTCAGTATCATACAAAGTGGCGAGGGCATAATAGGTGAGAGGGTCCGGTTTATAAAACAAGCTTTTCTGGTATGCTTCAACCGCGTTTTTAAGCTGGTGCAGCCGATCGTACGAATCACCTTTTTCACTGTAATAGGAGCTTACCCCTGTAGATATAGCCTCTTCAATGGCCTTATCCAGGTAGGTTATTGCTTTTGAGTTATTGTGCAGGGCTTTGTAGCTCATGGCTGTGTAATAATATGAAGCTTCGGTGCCGGTATTGCTGTCTTCCAATGTTTTAAAAGTTTTGATACAATCCGGGTAGTTGGCGGTCATGTAATAGGAAGTGGCCAGCATAGATACAATGCTGCCGGCCTGTTCACCTGCATCCGTCAGCTTTTTAGTAATGGCTATAGTTACCGGATATCTTTTTAACGCGTATGATGCTTGTGCCTTCCCTTTCAGTAACAGCAGGTTGGCTGTATCAGCAACAAGTGCTTTGTCAATGACATTTTCGGCATTGCCATATAGTTTAAGATTGATATAAAAGGATGACAGATCATATGCCACATCAGCATTAAGAGGATTAATTTTGTTGGCTTTTTGCAGGTACACGATGCTTCCCTCTATATCGCCTACATTTTGTGATAGGTCTGCCAGTTGTTTATACACATCAAAGTTAGTAGTATCCTTTAGGAGGATCTTCTTTGCATAGATTAATGCTTTTTTATTATTACCCCGTCTTTTAATGATCTCACTCATGTTATACAGGTTAGTAAGGTTGGTAGTATCTGTAGCATAGATGCGTTGATAATAACCCTCTGCCTCGGGTAGGCGGGAAGCCATTTTTGAAGTATATGCCAGCTTGGCCAACACTTTGATATCGGTAACCGGCTCGGGATAAGTTTTTTTGAGATAATCGGCTGCATCTGCAAAACGCTGGTTTTGGTAATGTTCAAGCAGCAACGAGTCATTGGCGGCTTGCTGAGCGTGTAATTGCAATACAGATAAGGTAAGGAGCAGGCTTATAAATAGGTTTTTCATAACTAAGCATTTAGTTGAACTAAAGTATTAGTTATTGTAGACAAATCCAAATCTGAAACAATTTTTTATTAAAGGGGTTAGATTTATAATTAATAATTAAAACCGCATATTATGGATAAGCTAAAGAAGTTTGGACTGATGGAAAAAATTGTCCATGAACTGGAAGACCTGAAAAATAGCCAGCAGGCTATCATCACTAAGCTGACAAAGATAGAAGTTGATAATATTGACCTTGGCGATAAACGCCTTGAGAAGGACCTGCCCGATATGCACCAACGCGTATCAGAAAACCTGGATACCATAGCAGCCATCCTTGAAGACTTTGCCAATCAAACTGCAAGCTATAGTGACAGCAACAATATAGCCGCCCTGAAAGAGCAGGAAGCGTTAGGAAAATAAGTTAAAAAGGAAAATCCTCGGTTTCTCCGGGGATTTTCTTTACCGAATCGACATTTAAATCAAAGATTTTCTCTTCTTCTTTGGAATAGATTTTCAACATCTTCGTGATTAACAAAATTCCCGCTTTCAATTTCTTGGTCGGCAAAGTTTATTTGATCGTCATAATCTATTTCTTCTACTTCATCTTTCATAATACCAATATAACAAATAGAATTCATCACTACTGGTATTGAATATAAACAGGTGCCGGCTTTAAACTCAAAACTTCCTTAGGCGTAAGCATCCTGTGAGGCACGTTCTTAATGTCGTTTTTGTAAAAGAGTTTAAATCCCGTAAATTGAACAGGCTCTTCTGAAATAAAATATTTATAAGTCCCTTTTTTTAATTCCGGGCCGCCCCAGCCGTCCATGTCCATCACAACCTGTACTTCGGGCCTTAGTTTAATGTTTTTATAGTTGGTTACCATAGGCCTGGTGAAACGGTGTACCACAAATATTTTGGGTGGCAGGTCGTTCTTTTTTACCAGTTTGGCCAGATACCCGGTTACATAATTAATATCATCAGCATCAAAAGTGCCAATGCGTTTGCCGGGTACGCTGCCTTCTTTCATAGAAAATTCCGGGTCGATGCCTAAATGAACGTTTGGCATCTTCATATATTTTTCCAATAAAGGCAACTCGGTTTGTACCGTACTGAAGCCAACCTGTATATCTAAAAATACAAGGGCGTTGATGCTTTTTGCCCAGTTTAGTATGGTATCTATTTGGCTAAAAGGCATCCGCAGGTTATGTAAACCCTTACGCCCGGCATCAGCCTGGGCAGTTACGCAGATATAATGAAGGGCGGGCACCACATTGGTAGCGGTATCGGCCTTTTCCCAATTTTTTACTTCCTCCTTTAATTTATTGAGCATGGTTTTACGTGGGTATTGGCCAAGTACGCCCATGTTTTTTGAATAAATATTGCCGTAAAAAGCTACAATACGGTTAAATGGTAAAATAGCACCGGGCAGGGGATACTCTTTCGTTTTCACCGGCCAGCGTCCGCTTTTATCTCCATTGGCCAATTTTTTCATCAAGGAATCGTACTTTAAAGTATCCAGCAATGATGATTTTGCTGTGGTGTCGCGAAAGTGCTTATGGGTTACAGCACAGGCCGTATTGGTTACGGCAATAAAAATAAACAGGGCTAAAGCAGAGATTGTCCTTTTCAAATTTTAAGATTTTTTGGGTTGATCAGCAATATCTGTGCCTATTCTATACTCTTACCCCTCATGGCTGTGCTTATAGCCTGATCCATTAACCGTTCAGCAAACGGGCGGGTAAACTCGTTAAGCTCATCAATTGTTTTTAAAATCAGGTCTTTATCGCCGCTGGTTAGCGCCTCTTTTAATTTCTGAACAAGTTTTGTAGTATCTGCAATTTCCGCAACCGAAACGTAATCGGCGTTTTTTTGCAGGAAGCGTTCAACAGTATAAACCATTTGCTCGCCTTCGGTACGTGCTTCAATAAGCATCCGCTGGCTTACGTCATCCTTGGCATGGGTAATGCTGTCCATCAGCATTTGTTCTACCTGTTCATCGGTAATACCGTAGGTTGGTTTTACTTCAACTTCCTGTTTTACGCCCGAACGAAGCTCAATAGCCTGTATGGTAAGGATCCCATCGGCATTCAATAAAAAGTTAATATCAACCTTAGGGAAACCTGCAGGCATGGAAGGGATGCCTTTTAAATCAAATTCGGCCAGTTTACGGTTTTCTTTGATCAGGTCGCGCTCTCCCTGGTAAACGGCAATTTTCATGTTTACCTGTCCGTCTATCGATGTAGTATATTGCCTGCCGCCCTTGGTTGGCACTTTGGAGTTGCGGGGGATGATCACATCCATCAGCCCGCCCATGGTTTCAATACCCAGGGATAGGGGGGTAACATCAAGCAATAAAATATCTTTACGGTTCCCGGCCAAAATATCGGCCTGTATAGCGGCACCTAAGGCCACAACTTCATCCGGGTTTACATCATCATGCACCGGGCGACCGAAAAATTCGGCAACCATACGTTTAACCAAAGCAGTACGTGTTGAGCCGCCTACCATAACCACTTCATCAATCTGATCGATAGTTAATTTGGCATCTTTAAGCGCGTTTTGGCAGCTGGTAATGGTTTGCTGTACTTTGGGTAATATCAGCTCCTCGAAAGTGGTACGGTCAAGGGTGCACCAGATCTCGCCTATTTTATCATTAACCAGGCTTTGGTGGGCAAAAGCTTTTTTAGCTTCTTCGGCTTTTAGGCGTAATTGCTGAGCCAGTTCGGTATTGGCAAGCACTTCGGCTTTGTTAAGTTGGTTTTTCTCAATCCAGTAATCAACAATAATGCGGTCAAAATCATCGCCGCCTAAAAAAGTATCGCCGTTGGTGGCCAGCACTTCAAAAATGCCGTTCTGGATTTGCAGTATCGATACATCAAACGTACCGCCGCCAAGGTCATAAACAGCTATGGTTTTGGTTTCTTCGGGGTTAAGGCCAATGCCATAAGCTAAACTTGCGGCAGTGGGTTCGTTAACTATCCGTAACACGTCAAGCCCTGCAAGTTTGCCCGCATCGCGGGTAGCCTGGCGTTGTGAATCATTAAAGTATGCCGGAACAGTGATCACAGCACGGTTAACCGGGGTTTTAAGGGCATGTTCGGCACGGGCCTTAAGTTCTTTCAATATCTGGGCAGATAGCTCGATCGGCGTGTAGAATTTATCGCCTACTTTGATCTTTACCAGGCTTTCAGTATCATCGTCAATTACTTTATAGCTAAAAAAGTCTTTGTAGTTTTCAATATCGTGGTAACTGCGGCCCAGCAAACGTTTAACCGAAAATATGGTGTTTTGCGGATCGGTTATCAGAAACTCTTTTGCTTCATTACCAACCAAAACATCGCCTGCATCTCCAAAATGAACTACGGAGGGAACCAGTACACCTTTACCGGCATCATTAATTACCTGCGGATTTTTATCAGGGTTGATGAATGCTACCAGCGAGTTGGTGGTACCCAGGTCGATGCCTACAATGATCTCTTCTTTTTGTAATGAGCCTGTTGCCAGGTTGATAGAAACTTTAGCCATTATATTAAGTTAACAAAGGGCAAATGTACTTAGTTTTGATTGAGGATATGTCTTCTCAATCTCTAATTTGTTAAGTTTTGTACGTTTTGTAATATCATTATGGGTTAAACCTTTATTTCATTAGGCTGACAAACAAATAAGCTTAACACCGCTTTATCCCAGTAACACCCTAAATAAATTATTATGGAAAATCGTGAATTAGGAGCATCCGGCATATCAACAGCGCCATTGGTTTTTGGCGGCAATGTGTTTGGGTGGACTGTTAAAGGTAAAGATACGGCCCTTTTACTGGATGCATTTGTAGATGCCGGTTTTAACACTATCGATACTGCCGATGTTTACTCGCGCTGGGTTGAAGGCAATAAAGGCGGCGAATCAGAAACCGAAATTGGTAACTGGCTTAAGCAAAGCGGCAAACGCGATAAAGTGGTAATAGCCACTAAAGTAGGCTCCGAAATGGATTCGGGCAGTAAGGGCCTTAAAAAAGATTACATTATTAAAGCGGCCGAAGCTTCATTAAAGCGTTTGCAAACTCATTATATCGATCTGTATCAAACCCATTACGACGATCCCTCAACCCCGGTTGAAGAAACCTTGCGTGCTTATGACCAGCTGGTGCAGGATGGTAAAGTGAGGGCGATAGGAACTTCAAATATGTCTGTGGAGCGTTTGCATGAGTCGCTCAAAACAAGTGTTGAAAAAGGCCTGATAGCTTATCAAACGCTTCAGCCCGAATATAACCTGTTCGACAGGGAAAAATATGAAACCACTTACGAGCCTTTTATTAAAGAGCAAAACCTTGGGGTGATCAGTTATTTTTCGTTGGCAAGCGGCTTTTTAAGCGGCAAATACCGTTCGGAGGACGATTTGAAGGGAAGCAGCCGCGCCGGGATGGTTAAAAAATATCTTAACGAAAGGGGCTACAGGATATTAAAAGCCCTGGATGACCTTGCCGGGCAGTATAAAACCAGTCAGTCGGCAATTGCACTGGCCTGGTTAATTGCAAGGCCGGGCATTACAGCACCCATTGTTAGTGCCACCAGTTTGGAGCAGCTTAATGATCTTGTTGAATCAGCTACATTGAAATTGAGTAATGAAGCTATAGAAGTGCTGAATATCGCCAGCGCTTATTAAATATTCATTTATATTTAACTATATATAACAGCGCACTTTTCAAATGAAGGTGGGCTGTTTGTTTTTAGTTGCCTGATTAACATTCTAATCACTTACTTTGGATTACTTAATAATTACATTGATTTTTTAATTTAATTATTAAACAATAATATCCTGTTTTTTGCCTTTTTAAACACTAAAGTTTTAAATATTTCCTGAAAAATAGTTTATTTACTAAACCGAACTCTCTGTTTTTGAGTATAAAGAGTTTTCTCTAATTAATTTTTTATTTTAAATGGAAAAGCTGAAGCGGATTATTGGCTACGGGATGCCTGATTTGTCGCTGGAGAACAAGCTGTTTAATGCGCTCTCATTATTCATTTGTGCCAGCAGCATTTTTTCTCTGATCTGTAATTTGTTTTTAGGCTTAAGTTATAAACTTGAGCTTGTTGAGCTTTTTGTGATCCTGATGTCGGGCTGGGCTTTTTACAGGAGCCGGTTTGTTAAATATAAGGAAGATGCTACCCTCATTTACATTTGCTTAGGGTTGGCTGCAATTATTCCGGGCTGGTTTTACAATGGCGGTATCAACGGATCAACAACCCTTTCGGGAGTTTTTTTTATTGTACTAATAACACTGCTTGTAAAAAAGCGATACCATTATATCTTTATTGGCGCGCTGGTAGCTATATTTTTAGGATGCTACTTCATTGAAAAACGTTTTCCTGGTTTAGTACAACCTTACGATAGTACGGCATCAAAAGAATCTGACCTGATCACATCGGCTGTAGTAAATATATTGACCGTTGGGCTGCTGGTAGGTTTTATTAAAAAAAGCCATGAAACCGATAAGCGCGACCTGATCCTTAAAAGTGAAGAGCTGCAAGCGTCACAAATTGAGCTTTCGTCTTCACGTGACCAGGCCGAGGCGGCTACATTTGCCAAATCGAACTTTCTGGCCAATATGAGCCATGAAATTCGTACGCCGCTTAATGGTATCATTGGTACGGCCCAGCTATTATCACGCGCCAATTTACAGCCCGAGCAGATGGAACTCCTTCAAACCTTACAATCGAGCAGTAATTTGCTGATCAATATCATCAGTGATATTCTTGACATTTCAAAGATCGAAGCCGATAAACTGATCCTTCATCCGGTTTCAACGCATTTGCGCAATTGCATAAAAACAGTTATTGAAATTACCGAACCGGCCATTACTACCCTTCACAAACCCCTAAGCTTAACCTATCATGTTGATGATAATGTAGCAAATTATGTAATTGCAGATGAGGGCAGGCTTCAGCAAATCCTGGTTAATTTGATAGGAAATGCCATTAAGTTTACCGACGAAGGCTCGGTAAGTTTACGGGTAACCGCATCTGAGATAAGGAACAACGTACAGGAAATTACTTTCAGTATCAAAGATGACGGGATTGGAATAAGCGAGGAGGCATTAGCGCAATTATTTAAACCATTTACCCAGGTAAATACTACTGCTTTGCGCAAATACGGCGGTACCGGGCTGGGCTTATCCATCTGCAAAAAACTTGTAGAGATGATGCAGGGCGGGATTTGGGTAGAGAGTAAGGAGGCCCGGGGCTCATTGTTTAGCTTTACCTTGCCTTTACATGTTACGTATGGCATTACCGAACCGGAGATGCAGCAAGATGAAAAGGAAGCGTTTCAATACCGCCCCTTACGCATTTTATTAGCCGAGGATAATAAAATGAACCAGTTGATAGCCAGCAAGATTTTTAAAAAGGTTGGTTATAATATTGATATTGCCGAAAATGGATTGGCCGCTGTAAATATGGTTGAGCAATGTAACTATGACCTGATATTTATGGATATTCAAATGCCCGAAATGGATGGTTTACAGGCTACCCGCCATATATTAACCAGGCACGGTAAAGGTGCTCCGCCTATTATTGCCATGACTGCCAACGTGCTTAGCGAAAATGAACGTGAATGCACTCAGGCCGGTATGAAAGATTTTGTAAGTAAGCCTTTTACTTTTGAGCGCCTGGAAGATATCATCCAAAAATGGACATGATTTATCAAAAATTTGTCAATCGTTGATTAGTACCATACAAAATAAAAATAGTACCATTAAGGGCGATGCTTTTGTGTGTAGTTTTGTGACATGTTACAAAGCATCCCAACAATTGATATTTGCACATTAGCTGACGATATAAAGCAGGATGAGATCCTGATCAGCAGGTTTGCGCCTTACCTGGATGCCCACAAAAACCTTTTCTTTCCGCACCGCCACTCTTTTTATCACCTGGTATTGTTTACCGATGGAGGAGGTTGGCATACCATAGATTTTGAAAGCTTTGATGTAAAGCCGGGGCAGGTTTACTTTATGATTCCGGGCCAGGTACATTCATGGGATTTTAAAGGTTTTACCGATGGTTATATCATTAATTTTTCAAGTTCGTTTATTCAGTCGTTTTTATTGCGGTCGGGTTATTTTGACAACTTTTACTTTTTGAACGGTAACCCGAAGGATGAGGTAATTGATTTACCTGCAGATCAATTGCCGCTGATAATTTCTCTTTTTGAAAAAATAATAGCCGAGGTTGAAAAACCGGCCACTCTGGGCAGCGATATGGTAAAACTGCTTATGCTGCAGATTTTTATCCTCATAAGCCGTTGCGGTGGAAAGGGCGATAACTTCGGAAAACAAGGCTATAATCAAACCCTGATCCGAAATTTTCAAAAACTGATTGAACAGCATTATATCGATGTAAAGCTCCCTAAAGATTATGCCGAACTGCTTTATATCACCCCTAATCATTTAAACGCGGTATGTAAAGATGTGCTTGGCCTGTCGGCAGGTGAGGTGATCCGTAACCGTACTTTGCTTGAAGCAAAAAGGCTACTGACCAACCCAAGGCTTAGTATCAGCGAGATTGCCTTTAACCTTAATTTTAGCGATAACTCCTATTTTACCAAGTTCTTTAAAAAAATTGAGGGTATCACTCCCGAAGAGTTCAGAAAGAAAACCTTAAACAATAAATCATAATAATATGGAAGCCCCTAAATATAAATTATCCGCCTGGTCTGCCTTTGTAAACGCCAAATGTCCGCGTTGCAGGCGCGGCGATCTGTTTGCTACCGGCATGTATGAATTTAAAGGACAGGAGATGCATAAAACATGTTCACACTGCGGCCTGGTGTATGAGCGTGAGCCCGGTTATTTTTATGTAGCCATGTTTGCCAGTTATGCACTTAATGTTGCCGAGATGGTTACACTGGCGGTTGCTATCAGTGTTTTAACCGGCAGCAGTAACCCCTGGTTGTATGTAACTATTATTTTAGGGGTAGCCGTAGTTTTAGCGCCATTTAATTACAGGTATTCAAGAGTGATGCTTTTGCACTGGCTCACACCGGGCTTACACTATCATCCGGAGATGAGCGAGGATAAAGCAAAATAATTTAATTGACTGAAATACACAGCGATGCCCTTCATTGAAAAATTAAGGGCATTTTCATTTAAACCAAAACCCGCGGCTGCAGTCATAATAATAACAAGCTTGATTTATATAAATTAAATAAGTATTTGAAATTAAGCTGTTTATGATTACTTAAAATCTATTATCATGAAAGCAAAACTTAAATCACTAAAAGCCGATCTGTATAATGTATTTGTAGTTGGTAATGCCGATGACAGACAATTGGCAAAAGCATATTTTTTGTTGGCTATCCCTTTATTCGCTATATTTTTTGGCCTGGGCTCATTCCCCAAATTCTGATCATAAAAAAACAGCCGGAGCATTCTGCGACGACTGTTTACAACTGTTCCTAACTAATTAACTAACTATTAAACGATATTACTTTTCGATGGGGTTAAGGCCCAGGTAATTTGCGGCGACAAATAAATTATTATTGATCTTGTGCCAGGCCTGGTGGCTGCCGCTTGCATACCGGTTTAAAACATCATAATAATGGGGATCTGAGAATATCAGCAGGGTGTTTATTCCTGAATTATACAATGAATCTTTGCCTAAATAAATACCGCTGCGTTGTGCTGGTTTGTCGGGCCTTTTTTCAGGTGTTGAGGCAAACATATTGGCACAAGCTACTAAAACGAGGGATGCTGCAACCAAAACAAGAAAATGGTAGAATAATTTCATAAGCAAGGTATAAGTTTTTAAAAGATGCTTCCGGATGTTCAGAAGCACATTATGCTCCAAAAGTAACCAACGCTTTATAAAAAATAATCAGGGATTTCACCGTTTTGCGTACGTAGTTTTACGCATTTTTAAATGAGATGGCGGCGAATAGTTAAATGTACAAATAAAAATTCCATTATGTTGCAAATTCTTTAAAAGAATTTATGCCCGGTTGTTAGCAAGAGTAGGCCCGGGCGCTATTTGCGATATGGAAGATACTTACCAGGTTGCCTTTTCAGCAGGCTGGTGTTTTAACAGCCGATATTTTGATAGTGCCCTTTTTATTTTCAAAGCAGAAAGTTTATACTCCAGTAAGGTACCCAAAGCAAATATGCAAAGAAAACCAGGCGGATAAATCAAAGCTTCGGTCGTACCCTCGCCAACGGATACGGAAATAATACCGGCTGCAACACCAATCACCAACAATACTAACACTGCGGTGCTCACGTTACTCAGCCTTAACCTATAAAATAAATCAGTTGTGTTACGGGGCAGGTTGATGATCAGCTTTGGGAGGTAGCGATCTATAAACGTGCGTGGGCGGGTAAAATGTATGTTGCGACTGCCCTCATAACCTAACAGGATTTTATCTGTTCCCATAGATACTTCTGATGATATAAAATCGAAATTGGTCTCGCGTTTTGCCGCGAATTTGCGTAAAGCCTTTTCCAATTCAGCCTTTTCATCCGGGCTTAAAGAAACCGTTTTAATTGTGATCATGGTTTTATTCCGTTAAAGTAGTAAATAAATTAACATCATTGTGCAAGGCGGCTAATAAACCTTTACTTTTGCCGGCGATATGAATGATTCGCTTAAAAACAAATACGACAGCATAATTTTTGACCTGGATGGCACCCTTTGGGATAGTACCGCTAATGTTGCCCTTGCATGGCAAGCGGCTTTAAGCAAGGTAGATTATATTCAGGAAGAAATGACACAGGAACGTGTGCGCTCTATCACCGGCATGACCTATGACGCCATTTTTGATAAATTATTCCCAAGCCTCAATAATGAGCAGCGTAAAGAAGTGCAATCGCTTTGCGCCGTTAGCGAATTGGAAATACTGCACACCAAAGGAGGAGAGCTTTATCCGCAACTGGTTGAAACGCTTAAATATCTCGCTGCAAATTATAAGCTTTATATAGTAAGTAATTGCCAAAACGGTTATATTGAACTGTTTTTGGATCTGAACCAATTGCATGGCCATTTTCTTGGGCACCAGTGTTTCGGCACAAAAGGAAACCCTAAGGCCGATAATATCAAAGATGTGGTTAGCGATCACCAATTGAAAGCTCCGGTTTACGTAGGTGATACCATGGGCGATTATAATGCCGCCAAACAAGCCGGCGTACCTTTCATTTTTGCAAATTATGGTTTTGGCGTTGTGCCTGATGGCATGGTAGCAACTATCAGTAATTTTGCCGAACTTAAAGAGCTGTTTTAAACTTATTGTTTTTTTATCGCATCCTTTCAGGATAGGGGCTAAGTCCGCTATCCTGAAAGGGGCTGTAGCTTGCCGAATGTTATAATCCTATTGTAAAACAATTTTCGGCTTTTGCCATTGTACTTTCAGCTTTACAGCTAAAAAGTTAATTTAGTAAAATGAAGTTTATCAAATATCTGCCGGTAGCCATATTGCTTGTTTTTTTTGTGTCCTGTAAACCCAAAACCAAATCAATGCAGGTACCTGTGGTTGGTTTTGTTGATGCTTTTGAAGATGCTACCATATCCCAGGCCCGTAAAGGTTTTACAGATGCCCTGAACAAAAATGGTTTCAGCGAAGAAAAAAAGACCGTGCAGATTGAGTACAGTAATGCCCAGGGCGATATCCCAACGCTTACACAGATAGTTAACCACTTTGTTACCGATAGCGTTAACCTGCTGGCAACTTGTACAACATTATCGACAGTAACAGCGCTTCAAAAAACAAAACATATCCCGGTTTTTGCCATGGTATCCCCAACTGCCGAACGCATGAAGGTAGTTGACGCAAGCGGCAAAGCACCCACTAATCTTTTTGGCGCGGTAGAAGAGCTAAACTATATTGATACTTCGTTTAGCATTATTCCCAA
This sequence comes from Mucilaginibacter sp. cycad4, assembly GCF_034263275.1. Lineage (NCBI taxonomy): Bacteria > Pseudomonadati > Bacteroidota > Sphingobacteriia > Sphingobacteriales > Sphingobacteriaceae > Mucilaginibacter > Mucilaginibacter sp. cycad4. The sequence continues at coordinate 1,423,949 of NZ_CP139559.1, forward strand.
ACTGCTTAAGCCAAAGGGGCCGAAGCTTGTAATCGGGATGATCTATAATCAATCGGAGCCGCAATCGGCCGATGCCTTAAACCGCATTAAATCATTGGCTGCAGGGCTAAATGTTGATATTGTAGCACTTCCGCTAAATACCTCAGCCGATGCGCAGTTGGTTACCCAGTCGCTGTTAGGCAAAAACATAGACGCCTTTTTTGCTAATCCGGATAATACCGTTTTTGCGTCTTTTGAAACCATCCTTAAAAACTGTAATCAAAAAAATGTTCCCATTTTTACCAGCGAAGCAGGCTTGGTTCAGCGCGGTGCTGTGGCTGCTTTTGGAGCCGATATTTACCAATGGGGATACCAGGCAGGCGAACAGGCCGCCCAATTTCTTAAAACCCATAAAACCGATGGCCTGCAGCCCGAAATGGTAAAGATCAGGAAAAGGGTATATAACCCGGCCGCTGCTAAAAAATATAACATCACCATTCCGCCAAATTTTGAGCCTGTAAAATAAATGGATTTTTACCTTACCGCTTTACTGCAAGGCCTGTGCTTTTCGGCCATAGCGCTGGGGATCTATATATCCATGAAGATCTTTAATATTCCTGATATCACAACCGATGGCAGTTATACACTGGGTGGTGTGGTTACGGCAGTATTGCTTACAAATCATCAGCCTGCTTATGTTATTTTACCTGCTGTGATTTTGGCAGGGGCAACAGCGGGGGCGCTTACAGGTATTATCCACACTAAATTGAAGATCAATGCCTTGCTGGCCGGCATCCTGGTCATGACGGCACTTTACTCGGTTAACCTTACTATTTTAGGCCGCTCAAATTTGCCGCTCATCAATTTGCCTTCGCTATTTACTATTGTAAATGTAGTGGGCGACCCTAATCAGAATACATTCTGGATCCTCGCCATTTTTGTTATCGTGATCACCGTTTTGATCGGCTACTTACTCAAAACCGATTTTGGTATAGCCATGCGGGCTACAGGTAACAGCGAATCCATGATCCGTTCGTTAGGTGTAAATACCGACAGGATGAAGATCACCGGGCTGGCGCTGGCAAATGCGCTCACCGCATTGAGCGGTTATCTGGTGGCGCAGTTCCAGGGTTTTGCAGATATCAGCATGGGGATTGGGATTGTGATAGTAGGGTTAGGGTCGGTGATCATTGCCGAAACATTGATTAACTGGTTTAAGCTTACCTCGGTATGGTTAAGCCTGGTATTGGTGTTAGCAGGGGCGGTGATATTTCAACTGGTTTTGGCGTTTACCCTCTCAGTAGGTGTCGACCCTAAATTACTTAAAATAGTTACTGCCGGTTTTGTGCTGGTAATTGTAAGCCTGCCGCGTTTATCCTTATTAAGATCATCATGATAACGATAACCGACGTACATAAAATATTCAATAAAGGTAAAGCCAACCAGATAAACGCGGTTAATGGCATTACACTGGAGATCAAAGATGGAGAGTTTTTGGTGATAGTTGGTTCGAATGGCTCAGGCAAAACTACCATGCTTAATTTAATTGCCGGCAGCGTATTAGCTGATAGGGGTACAATAGGTATTGATAATACCGATGTGACGAAACTCCCCGATTATAAACGCAGCCGGTGGATTGCAAGGGTATTTCAAAACCCCTTGAGTGGCACTGCGCCCGATTTGAGCATTTTGGATAATTTCCGCCTTGCATCGCTCCGCACCAAAACAAAGGGTTTATCGGTTGGGGTAAATGATTCTTTTAAAAAACAGGTACAAGAAAAAGTGGCCGGCCTTGGCATGGGTTTGCAGGATAAGATAGATCAGCCAATGGGTACTTTATCAGGCGGGCAGCGGCAGGCGCTTACCCTGCTGATGAGTGTGATGGACACTTGTAAGGTTTTACTGCTGGATGAACCTACCGCGGCCCTCGACCCTCGCTCGGCCGATGTGGTGATGCGGACTGCTGATACACTGATCCGCGATTTTAATTTGACGGCCGTATTCATTACGCATAATTTAAAGGATGCTTTTAATTATGGTACACGAATAATACAAATGGGAGAAGGGTTGATTATTAATGACTTATCGGGTACGGACAAAGCTTCTTTAAAACAAAACGACGTGTTCGACTGGTTCGCATAAAAATTGGCAGAGTAATTGTATTGCTACCTGTACTATGAAAAACAATAATTTTGTAACCATATCCGACGCTTACCAGTTAGTAAGCGGCGCGAAAATAAAAGGCAAAAAACACGACGAAATATTTGAGCTTGGAGCATACGATGCCCTTAAACGCGGCTATGTGCTTTATCCGCTTGAACATGGCGTAAAGTTTGATGATTTCAGCGTAATGATCTCTGAAAAAGAACTAAAAAATAACTTCCTGATTGAGGCGGTTAAACAAAATGCAATAGCAGCTTAATAAACAAGCTGCTATTTTTTACATTGCCTTTTCAAGTCATATAAAGGCAATAAACCTCATGCACAAGGTATTGAGCTCGTGCATGAGCACTTCATCTCTTGCTTTTCTCGTTCAATAATTGTACGTTTGCATTAACAAAGTACAAACCGATGCTGTTTAATAAATCAATCTGCTCAACAGTAATGTGGCCCATGGTGTCACAGCAGAAGGGTTTTGTGTCGATAATTCTCTTCTCTACTCCGGTGTAGTGCTTTCGAAGCACCCGAACCGATCCTGCATTTACCACATTAGTATAACATTAAGCATTACTTAAACGTAAGCTTAACTGAATTTGAAATTTTATATGGACAATTATTATTCAATAGAAGAAAAATACCTCCAGGCTGTTGATGAACTATCGTTCGGAGAAACACCTAAAGGCTTAAATATATTAAACCAGATCATTGCGGATGAGCCATTTTTTGCAAGGGCGCATTACCAGTTAGGGATGATCTACTATTACAAGATCCAGGATTACCAAACCGCAGGTTATCATTTTAAAACCTGTATGGAACTGGAACCATCGTTCCCGGATAATTATACCCATTATCTTGACCTGGTAGTTTTCCTGGGGATGGATAAGCTGGTTTCAACCATTTCGGCCCAGGCTTTAACCACACCAGGAGTGAACAAGGCCCGCACCTTTGAGCTGCTTGGTTTGTTTTATGAAAAGCAAAAGGACTGGAATAAATCCTTAGGTTATTACCAGGAAGCTTTTATGGAAGTAACTGAAAAAGACGAGCGTAAAGACATTGAAGATAGCTTTAAACGCGTACGCTCAAAAATGAAGCAAAAACAGGCTTACCTGTATTTTATTACAGAGTAAACTTGAATAGCTGTTTAATTGGATACTTAACGAATAGGCCCCTAATGAAGGGGCTTATTCGTTAGTAAAAAAATCCTAATTAATAACGTCTGTTTAAAGATAAGTTATTAGTGTAAGCTGCGGTTATACAATTGAGGTACAATTTGTGTGAAAAATGTGCGGAGGCTGTACATTGCATTGTAATAATTAAATTATCGTCTTTATATATTGATCATGATTAGCCATGCCTAAATATTTAGTAAAGCAAGCGTTATTACTTGTTGCTATAGTTATAATTGTTCTCCTCTTGAGATATCTGGTAGCACTTTACGCGATCAACCGGTAAGTTAAACAACAGGCAAATGCACTTCTGCCATCATACACCTTGCGCTGCCGCCGCCATTGATTTCGATGGTATTAATATCAGCATAAACCAACTTTCCATACTGTTGTAAAGCCGAACGCTGTACTTCGGTCAAAGCGTTGAAAGCGTTTTGCGACATGACGATCAATATATCGCCGGCTTTATTTTTCACCTCGAGCATATTGCCTGCAAACTGGTTCATCTGCTCAAAGTTGATTTCAATAATTTCCTTGTGCGATGATTTTAATGATTCGATAACCGTTATTTTTTCATGCGGATTAGGGATACTATTCAAACAAATCACCGCGAACCGGCTGCCGATGCACATCAGCACATTGGTATGATAAATAGGCTTGCCTTTTTCATCAACGGCTTCAAAGCTGATGGGTTGATACCCTGATTGCTCACAGAAATAGTTAAGCACATCTTTATCTGTTCGGGGCGAGAGGCAAGCGTATGCTATTTCATTGTCCCTGTCAAGCACCATACTGCCGGTGCCTTCCAAAAAGCGGTGTTCAAGCTCAAAACGGCTCAGGTCAATTACATGAGCTACTTTAAATTTATCCTCCAGGTTAGTTATGATATCTTCCCTGCGTTCAAGCCGGCGGTTTTCGGCCTGCATGGGGTAAAGAAAAACGCCGCCATCGTTGTGAAAAGAAACCCAGTTGTTAGGAAATATCGAATCGGGTGTGTAGGGTTGTGGCGTGTCATCTATAACTGTAACTTCCACGCCGTTATCGCGCAAAGCAGCAACCATGCCATTAAACTCATTCAACGCTTTTTCCTGTACACCATTTTTTTCGGCATCAGGGTTTTGGAAAGCATTGCTTGCAGCAGTTTCCTCATTAAACCCAAAATTAACCGGGCAGATCATTAGTATATGTGATGTTGATTGACTCATAATGTCTGAACCTTGATTTATGGGATTAATGGATTCTCAGGATTTTTGTTTGTTTTTTGATTTTTAGATTGTTGTGATTTTGGGTATTGATTTGCTAATCGAATCCCATAAATCAAACGAATCTGTTTAATCCAGGTTCAGAATATTATCCCTGAATACCGGCATGCTCATGCAATGAAAACCACCGCGGGCACGGGAAAGTTCTGCCGAAGGCATTAATATTAACGTATCGGTTAAGCTTTGCGGATCGAGTTCATTATTCTCAAATTTTTGAAGCAACTCGGCCACCCTGATCACATTAAAACCGCCTTCTTTAAACGCCTCTACGGTTTTATCATTACGATCATATCCAACAACTACGCCTTCTTTTAGCGCAAGCAGGTTGCAGGAGTCTGTCCACTGTTCGCGGGCATCAAAGGGGAAGGTGTTGTTGCCCGAGTAAATGAACTTTGTTTTTACGCCGCTTTTAAGGTCGTTCTCGCTGATATCTGCCAACAGGTCTTCAATACAACCGAACAGCCTTGGCTTTTCATCTTTTTCAAACTGAACAATTTCTGCCCGTTCTTTCTGTTTTTTATCAGCAAACCATGATATCGGCTCTCGTTCCTCAATAGGGGCCTCGGCTTTAGCAAGTGAACGGAGCAGCACCCAGGTATCGCGTTTTACCTGCGTAAAAACAGTATCGATATGCATATAATCACGCTTGTTCGGGATTTTTACGATGGTTACCTTCTTTACTACATCGTGTTCAAACAATAGCCTGATAGCTTCGTTAGCGCCGCTGACAGAGGTCCGCTCGCTGCAGCCGATCACTAAATGATCGGGACTTACCATCATCACATCGCCGCCTTCTAAAGTTGTACGGCCTTCTGCATCTTCGCCGGGGCGTAAAAAATGCTGGGCAGTTTCGGGAATCTCCAAAATGTTATCGCGATAAGCTTCAAACAGCGGATGGTTGAAAAAAATATACCGCATCAGCAACGTTTCGCGGAAACGGGCCTTTTTTGCCGGTTTGTTGAGCAGCATATGATTATTTACCGCTATGCCCAAATCCCTCGAAAAAATAAGATTGGGGATAGGGGCAAAGATCATTTCTTCGGTTGTTAATGAACCCGAAATAAAGATCTTGGCCAGCTCAACCGGGTCGGTATCGGTAAGCTGCTGTTGTAAACGGTAATTACAGCTTTCAACGGCGCATACAGAGGCTACCAGTTTTTTACGGATATCCGGCTGTTGTAAAATATCAGCCAGCAGCGTTTGGATCTCGATAACTTTATCTGAGGAATGGAAGCCTGCATTATCAGGTTTAAAAAATGAACGGCGCGTACTTTCATCATCAATTTGCTGCAGCTTTCCTTTTATTTTATCCGGGTCAAGAAAATAGAGTAACAGCTTTACATAATAATCGTATTCATTCCTGCGCACAGTATCCAGGTGGATTATATCCTCAAAAAGCCAGTCCTGCGCCTTTGAAGGCACAACTTTGCCCAGGCCACTATCCGGACTATGAATAAGCAGTGAACGTAGTGTGCCAATTTCGGAGGTTACATCTATTTTAAAATCGGAGTTGGTTAATGTCATATAGTACTATAATCGTACACAAATCTATCAGAAATTAAATTACAAAACGGGCTTACCCGGCAAAATTAAGGTTGAGTAATATTTGCCTGTTTCTATTGTTAATTCAGAACGTGAATATGTTGATTATATTAGATGGGTCTCTCAATCAATGATCTCCCGGTAAGTGTTCCTTTCCATCCTGATGTTTAATCTTTGCAGCATCGCCTTCATATCAAAGCCCTGTTGCTGATACTCCTGCTGCACTGCTTCCTTAGCCTTTTGTAAAACATCTTCGTTTTGCCAAATGGCAGTTGTAATGCAAATGAGGTTGCCTTGTTCGTCATAACGTTCAAAAGCCCTGTCTTCAATAAAGCCGTCGAGTTTTTTAATAAAGTCCCTGTTGATCTTCATCCGTTCTTTAAATTCCTGTTGAGCAGTTGCGGGAACAATAAATTGATCTATAAATATCTGTTTCATGATAATCCTCGTTTTTTCTTCAAAAATCGGGGTAATTGAAACTCAATACTTGTAAAAAATCATTGATTTACCAGGCTTGCGGTATTTTAAAGAAATCGGTAGGGTTTAATCCTGTAAATAGCTTAAATTCTTTATTGAAATGCGGCTGGTCAAAGTACCCGGCTTCCAAAGCTATTTGACCGAGCGGAGTATTTTGAGGTTTGCTATCAACTATCGACCTGATTTTAATGATATTGGAAAACTGCTTTGGCGAAGTACCAACCACCCGCCTGAAGCGTTTTTCGAACGCATCCCGGCTTATATAATGAGTATCGGCAAGGTCTTTAATTTTGATCATGCCTTTTGATAAACGGATCTTTTGCAGGGCAGATATAATCAACTGGTCCTGTTTGTGGTTTTCAATATGTTTAAGCAGAAATTGTTCGGTGATGATTACCCGTTGTTGATTATTGGCAGCTTCTGCCAGTTGTTCTTCAATTAAAGCTAATTCATCCTGCGCAATAAAATTATCAAGCGGTACAGTTGCTTCAAACAATTCATGAAGCGGATTTTTGAAAAACGCTGCCGCTCCGGCTGCTTTAAATAAAACCAGCATATTGCCCGTGCCGGGTTCATAATTAATTAGCCTGGGCGATTTTTTTAAGCCGGTGATCAAAGAGGAGGGAAGCTTACTGCTATGTGCCTGGGTAACATCACTGATATTGCCGCCGTACCTGAACGCCATTACCAGCGATGTATCGGGCAAAATACGATTGACCAGATCATTTGTAGCCTGGATAAAAACGTATTGCCGGATAAAAGGCTTCAGTATTTCGCCGGGCGTAAAGCGTTCAATATGCATTTAACTAAGATACAGAATTTGTTAAGCAGGAGATTATTGCTTAGCCTGCCAACTTATTGGCGCGGCTTAAGATGTTTGCGTGGTACATTTAATACGGATCAACATCGGGCTGTACAATACTGCCCGTACTAAGTTTGGTTGTATAATACTGAGTGATCACATCCCTTAAAACAGTTTTTGCTTTTATGATAGAGATCCCGTCCTTCTCAAATTTGAGCATAATGCTTTTGATGTAATAATTGCGGATCCTGCTAATGAGTGGCTGCTCCGGGCCAATCACCCGTTCGCCGAAATGCTCCCGGAGGCGCGCGCCAAGATATTCGGCCTGGTTATGGAGCACATCGGGATTTTTATGCTTGATATCAAGGTTGATGATGCGATAGAACGGCGGATATTTAAAGCTTTTCCGCTCTTCCATCTCGGTAAAATAAAGATCGGCGTAATTGTTATCAATCACCTGCTTTAACACCCGGTGATAAATATCATAGGTTTGCACCACTACTTTGCCCTGTTTGCCCCGCCGGCCGGCCCTGCCGCTAACCTGCGCCAATAACTGGTAGCTCCGTTCATTGGCCCTGTAATCAGGAAATTTCAGCAAGCTATCAGCATTAATAATACCGATCAGCGTTACGTCCGAAAAATCGAGCCCCTTGGCCACCATCTGGGTGCCAACCAGGATATCTATTCTTTTTTCTTCGAGATCATTAAGGATAGTTTGCAGGGAGTTTCGTGACCGCGTAGTGTCCAGGTCCATACGGGCAATCCGGGCTTCGGGCAATAAAACGCTCAGTTCATCTTCAATTTTTTCGGTACCGAAGCCTTTATATTCTAAATGGGTAGATCCGCAGGCTGGGCAAATGGATGGTGTATCTTCCTTGTAACCGCAGTAGTGGCAATGCAGCTTGCCGCTGCTTTTATGATAGGTAAGGCTTACATCGCAATTGATACATTTTGGTGTATAGGCACAAACCTTGCACATCAGGATAGGCGCATATCCGCGCCGGTTCTGAAATAAAATCACCTGCTCTTTATTTTCAAGCGCCTGTTTGATACCCTCCATCAACACACTGGTAAAGTGCGACTGGATAGTTTTTTGTTTGGTTTCATGAGCGATGCTCACCACCTGCACATCGGGCAGCTCAACACCTCCAAAGCGTTCGGTGAGCTCTGCAAAACCATATTTATGTGTGCGGGCGTTATAGTAACTTTCAAACGATGGCGTGGCCGAACCCAAAAGTACTTTACCCTGGTGCATGTTAGCTAAAAAAATTGACGCGTCGCGTGCGTTGTAACGCGGCGCCGGATCAAATTGCTTGTATGATGTTTCGTGTTCCTCATCAACAATGATCAATCCCAGATCGGCAAAAGGTAAAAACACGGATGAACGCGCGCCGAGCACAATCTTATACTCTCCGCTTAAAACTTTCTGCCAAACCTCCACCCGCTCATTATCATTAAAGCGGGAATGGTAAACACCGATATCGGCTCCAAAATACATCCGTAACCGTTCGATGATATGGGTTGTGAGGGCGATTTCAGGCAGCAGGTAAAGTACCTGCCTCCCGCTGCGCACTATCTCTTCTATCAGCCTTACGTACAACTGCGTTTTGCCCGATGAAGTTACGCCATGCAACAGGGTTACGTCTTTTTCTTTAAACTGACGGCGGATACTTTGAAGTACATCCGTTTGCTGTTCGCTCAACTCAAAGTTATTTCCTTCTTCTCCCTCTTCTTCAAAATGCAGACGGCTAACGCTCCTGTCCTCCGAAAAAAAGATCTCTTTTTCTATCAGCGATTTAATGCTCGATTCTCCGGCCCCGCTCTCTTCAATAAGCTCGTTTTTGGTGATGTTTTTTTGATGACGGGAAAGCTTGATATAAGCTAATAAAGCATCAGCCTGTTTAGGCGCACGCTTTTCCAATATCGGGAACAGCTCCCGCAAGTTATCCTGGTTATTATAAACCGGGTTGAGCGTAATAAAAGTGCGTTTACGAGGCTTATAACGTTCGTTCACCTCTTCAGATATATTGATGATGTTTTTCTCAAACATCAGCTTCAATATCGGCATTACAGTTTTCTGCCCCAAAAGCTTGGTAATATCACTTATGGTAAGCTCCGGCTGAATTTCGAGGGCTTCAACAATTAAAAACTCTTTATCGTGAAGCGTGGTTTTATCTATCTCATACTCCCGGTTAAGCATAATGCGGGTTTCGCTGGCCAGTTTTAGTGCCGATGGCAGCGCCGCGTTCATAACTTCGCCTATGTTGCACATATAGTAATCTGCCAGCCATTGCCAAAATTCAAGCTGCTTAAGGGTTACAACCGGGCGGTCATCCAATATCTCGATGATATATTTGGCCTCGTATTTTTCGGGGGCCAGTTTACCTATCTCTTTAACAATTGCCGTATAAAGCTTGCTTTTGCCGAACTGCACCACCACTCTTTTGCCAATGGCAATAGCATCGTTTTGATCATAAGGAACCCGGTAGGTGTAGTTTTTTGAAATGGCCAATGGCAAAATCACTTCGGCAAAAAGTGTTTCACGGTCGGTATGTTCAATTTCGGCAAATTCTAACATGCTTTATTATTTGTTGCGGATAGCAGCTAATGCCAGCATCAACCAGCCTAAAATGAACAATAAACCGCCAATAGGTGTAATCGGCCCCATAGCTATAAGCCAGTTCCAGCCAAGCAGCTCGCGGCATGATAACAGGTACAACGACCCCGAAAAGAATATAATGCCAAAAGTGAACAGGTAGTAAGCTGTCGATATTAAGCCCCCGCTTTTCTCCCGCGCAAAAACAGCAAGAAACAATAAAGCAAATACATGATAAAAGTTGTATTGTACAGCAGTGTGCCAAACTTCAAGCTGGGCTGGGGCAAGCACTGCTTTTAAACCGTGGGCGCCAAAAGCGCCGGTTATAACGGCCAGCATCCCTAAAAACGAAGCGGTAATAATTATTTGTTTGTTCATGCAGATATAAAAAGCTAAGTTAACCAATTGAAAGTATTACTTTAACGCCGTGGGGTAAAATTCTATATTTGCTGCACGCCCCTGCTATGAAACGACTGATAGTAACCACTATATTTTTGATTATAGCTACCGTGCTTGTAACGGTGTTATATTTTAAAAATTTGAGTCCGCCGGGAGTGCGTACCGGGCAGGTTATGCGCGCTATTCCGGATAATGCCGTGGCGGTATTTGAGTTCACTAATGAAAAGGGCTTTTATGAGATTTTTGCCGGCAACCAGCTCCTGAGCACCTTTGTTGGTCCCGACAAATTACATGAACTTGATACATTACGCAAGCTGCTCATTGCCTCTCCGCAGCTTGATCAGTTTTTTACCGGCCAAACTATTTTCATTTCCCTTCATCCAACAAATAATGATGAAATAAACTTACTTGTGACTACCTCGGCATCAAAAGCTTTTTCGGCGGCCATGTTTAATCATTTAACAGGCAGTGCTAAAAACGCTTTACAAATAGCGCCAATGCAAATAGCCGCAAGTCCGGGTTATAATATATTTATCAAATCGCTCAACAAACACTTTTACCTCATAAAAACGGGCGACAATATATTTTCGGGCAGTTTTTCAAAGGATTTGGTTGATCATAGCGCCATCTACCAGCAGGATAAAGGCCACAATGGCTTTGTTCCGCTGCCCGAACAGCAAAACGCCAATTCACTTGCCAACCTTTATATTAATTACAACGAGCTTAACCCACTTTTTGATCAGTTGTTCCTTAATAAAACTACTGATCTTTTTAAAAGCTTCAGAATGCTGCCGGCCTATGCCGCATTGAACTTAAATTATAAAAGCGATGCTTTGATGTTTAACGGGTTCACCACTAAGCAAAATAATGCCACAAGTTATTTAAATATTTTTTCGGCCCAGCAGCCGGTGGAAAATCATTTAAAGGATATTTTCCCGGCTACAACAGCCTACAGCACAAGCTTCGCCGTTTCAGATCCTAAAAAGTTTGAAGCCGACCTTTCGCAATGGCATGATAGGGCAGGCGTAAGCAAAGAAAAAAATGAGCTCTTAAACAAAGTAAAATCAGAAGCAGGCCTGTTTATAAAGCCGGAGTTTGAAAAGCTGCTCGGTAATGAGTTCGCGATAGTTACAACGCGCTACTTTGAAAAATTTGCCATCATTTCTGTTAAGGATGGATCAAAGCTTTTTCCGCTGATGATGAATATCAGCAATATGGTTACCGATAAAGTAGGCCAGTTTAATTACGAAAAACTGCCTTTCTTTTTATTGGGCGATGCATTCAGCGTTTTCAGAAAACCTTACTTTATGATCATTGATAATTACCTCATACTTGCCACATCGGTATCCGAGTTGGAGAGTTATAATGACACCTACTTCAACCGCAAATTCATCGGCAAAACTGATCAGTATACCCAGTTTGATAATTTGCTGGCCGAAAGGAGCAATGTAGCCTTCTTCGTTAACTTTAAAAACATGCAACCTGTATTAAAGCGCGATTTAAAAAAGCATTTTTACGATGCTTTTGAAAACAGCGACCCCGGTTGGAAAAATTATTATGGTGCGGCCTTCCAGCTCACCGCATCGGATAAAAATTTTTATACCAATTTTTGCATGCGCCTAAATATGCCGGATACAAGCACAGTAAAAAAATAAATTTATCAGCGTTTACACAACAATACCCGCCCAATTTCGTAGAACATTACAAATTGAAATTTGTAAAAAAATTTACCGACAATCAGCTTTGAGTTATCTTTAAGAAAATTCGGGGCAAGATATGTGAGCCATTATATGAATAAGATCTTCTTTACTATTCTCTTCTTTATCTTTTATTCTTTATCCGTATCGGCTCAACAGTTTTCGCAATATAACACCGGCACCCTTTATGACTCATTTGAAAACCCTTCACAGAGGGCCTTTATTCCTGATTCGAGCCGGGAAATAGCATTCAATTTTTTAATCCCTAATTTTAATACTAATTTTTATATAACCGGCCATATACAAAGGCCACTAAAAAGCCGCGCATTTGCAAAGCCTTCGTATTATAATACCTCATCGCTGCACATCGGTCAAAATGCTTCAAATCATTTCAATATTAACGGCAACGCTTATGCGGTAATGGTTAAACTTTTCACCAGCCTGAACGGCAATGTTGAGATGGGCTTTTCGGCACAAACTAAGGTAGAAAGTAAAGGTACAGTCACCGATGAATCTGTTGCTTTTCTTGATGGTCCGTCAAATTTTGCGCGTGACAATTATGATAATATATTCAACAACCATTATAAAGTGCAGATGTACGACCAGTTAAGTTATACCTACAGGGAGCAGGTTAATAAACAACTATCGTTAGGCTTTAAGCTGAGCTACCTTTCCGGTATTCAATATAATAAAATAGATGTAGACGAGTCGAGTCTGCAGATTAACCGGGACCCGGCAAATCCTGACAATGACAATGCCGACGTTTATATGAAGGGACGGTATTACAGGAGCTATGTGCCCGGCAGACTGGACGGGCGTGACTTTTTACCAACCTTTCGCAACCCCGGAGCATCGATATCAATGGGTGCAACTTACCGAACGGAGGATGGGATCCTGATACAAGGTAATATAAAAGACCTTGGCTTTATACACTGGAACAAGCGCTCAACCATTACTGATTTTAATAGCACAACCAATATAACAGATATTACATCTGAGCACCGCGATGAGAATATTTATAATGCTGTATATGATTTGTTCAGAGGCAACGGAGCTGTTACTTCATTTAATACAAAAACCAATGCCAAAGCCGAATTGAGCGTATCCAAAAGCTACTGGCTTGATGAGGGAAAAACATTCAGATATTTCCCGACAGTTGTAGCCCAAAAAGAAATGTTCTTTTCCGGTTTTACAGGTGCAATGGTTAACTCGGTACAAAAAAACAACCTGATAGTTTCCTTAACGGGCACTTATGACGATTATAAATTGTTTAATCTCGGTGGGCAAATTATGCTAAAATCCCCCAATGTGGAGTTTTTTATCGGCTCCGAACGCTTAATAAATACAGGCCGTCTTACCTTAGCAGCTTTAAATAATACCAATCAAATAAACCGGGTAGGCAACTATACCGGAGCGGATATTTTCCTGGGTTTTTCACTAAAATTTGGACGGGTAATTGAACACCCCATGAACTCCAGCTATATCCCAATGGGCGAAAAAGGATTTTTGGGCCGCTTATTTGGCCGTATTTTTAAAACCAATAAATAATTAAGGAGCCTTTTTTCCGGCTATAAAATCTTTAAGATAGTAAGGCTCATAATAAGCTACGTCCTCAAAAGCGCCGTCAGCAAATTTTTGAGCTGCTTTCTGGGTGAGGTACGTTGCCGAGTTTACAAAATCATCTAAAAACAAAGCATTAGGGTTTTTACTTAAAACGCCTTTGCATTTTTCGGCACCGTCACCAAAAAACAGGATCTGATGATCTTTCAAATAGTTAACAAAGCTGTTTTCGTCGATAATATCAGCGGCCGTTTCACGCACCCTGCTGCCGGCTGCATCAAATAATGCGGTATAAACTTCCATTCGGCGGGCATCAATCATCGGGCATAAAAGCATATTACCATCAGCAACAAACCCCGGGCTGTTAATAACACCATAAGCCATAGCCTCAAGTGTTTCAATAGCTATGAGAGGCTTATCAAGAGCGAAACATAATCCTTTGGCGGTAGATACCCCTATCCGTAACCCGGTGTATGACCCCGGGCCGCTGCTTACGGCAATAGCATCAAGGTTGTTATAACTTACCCCCGTGTTATTCAGCAACTCATCTATATATATAGTAATAACTTCAGCATGGATGTTACGCGCGTTTATTTGCTTAAAATCCAAAACTTTGCCATCGCGGGCAAGTGCTACCGAGCAGGATGTTGTTGCTGTTTCTATTTGAAGTATAAGGCTCATATTACAAATTTATGGTACCGGATCATGCCCATGACCACCCCATGGATTACAACTGGCAATGCGTTTAATGGTTAACCAACCGCCTTTGAAAGCGCCGTATTTCCTGATGGCTTCAACACCGTATTGTGAGCAGGTGGGTGTATACCGGCATGATGCAGCCGAAAGCGGAGATATAAAATATTGGTAAAACTTTATCAGGATGATGAAAATTCCTCCCACTATTGCTTTTAAAAACCTGGCAATTGTATCCATAAGCTCTTCATGTTAATTAGCTGTGAGCGGTATTGCAGCAGTTAACTCACCGGCAAGCTGCGCAAGCATCTTCAGCATTTTTTTTTCGATGAAAAGGTATGGTTCAATTTCTTTGCCCACATATCCCACCGAAACAATTATCCTTTTATCGGTCTGCTGCAGAATATTATAAAGATGCTGTTGTTTGTGCAGCCTGTACGCTTCGCGCATGAGTCGCTTTACCAAATTACGGTCAACAGCGTGCTTATAACGCTTTTTAGGAACGGAAAAAAGAATTTGCGCAGGATAAGGCTGTGGCTCGGGGTTAACAAGCCAGGATACCCGGAAGGGATAACATAAAAAAGAAGAACCGTTATGAAAAAGCTTGTCAATAAGCCTCTTGTTACATAACCGTTCTTCTTTTTTAAAAGTATACATAGTTGCCATTTTTGAACCGAAGGATAAAGCAGATAAGCGGTTCCAACCCCTTATAAATAAGGGCAGGGCAACCTCAATTATGCTTTGTGCCTGCCTTCGTCAGAAACAGTTAACCTTTTTCTGCCTTTAGCTCTTCTGGCTGCTAATATTCTCCTACCGTTAGCAGTTGACATGCGTTCACGGAAACCGTGTTTATTTCTTCTTTTTCTTTGAGAAGGCTGAAACGTTCTTTTCATGGCTATATTTTATTCTATTCGTCTTTTTAAAACAAGAGCGCAAATGTAGTTATTTTATTTAATAATTCAAATACTATTTTTTGTATTTATAACAACATCGCCGTACCTGCTCAACAGCAGCAAATTAGCAGCTTTTATTGACAATAACTAATTGAGCTTCTATATTTTTGATCGGTTAACAAATCCTGGCTAACTATCCTTTGTTAATTAATAATTGCGTCTACCCTAATGGGGCATGCGGAATGTTTAAATCCGGCATAAGTCTGGATTCTACAACTCGTCGAAGCATATTTATTGAAAAGGGATAGCGTACGATCCGCTATTTTTCAGGCTGGCGGTAACAGGATAAGTATTGTTCAGCAATGATACAATTTCAAATTTGCCGGCATCCTGAACATAATAAACAGCGGTTTTATTTTGTTTATCTTTGATTTTAGCATGAAATTACTTCCCACTATACTACTAATATTCTTGTCAGCTGTTGCCATAGCTCAGGAGCTACCTGCAACACATTATAAAATTTACAGTACATCGGCACAAAAGATCATCACGCCCGACGACATTATTAGTGATATGGCCAATGCTGATGTGCTTTTCTTTGGCGAAGAGCATAATGATTCAACGGCGCATTATCTGGAGTTTAGCTTATTTAAAAAGCTCTCGGAAAAATATCCGCAGAAAACAGCGCTTTCCATGGAGATGTTTCAAACTGACTGCCAGCTTGTTTTAAATGAATACCTTGCCGGGCTCATCCGCGAAAAAAACCTGGTCACCGATGCACACACCTGGCCAAATTATAAGGATTACAAACCGATGATTGAACTGGCCAAAACCAATCACCTGCCGGTAATAGCAGCAAATGCCCCAACACGTTATACCAACATGGTTACACGCGGCGGCCTTGATGTTTTAAAGCAGCTTGATGCCCAGGCCAAAAGCTATCTGGCACCACTACCTATTGATACCGCTACAGGGGTTTATTACGATAAATTTGCTAAAATAATGGGAGGCCATGCCTCAATGCCGGGCATGCAGATCTACCAATCGCAAAATCTCTGGGATGCCACGATGGGCTGGTCGATAGCGAAATTCCTGAAAAGTCATTCCGGCTTTAAAGTATTGCAGGTAAACGGCGGCTTTCACAGTGAAGAAAAACTGGGAGCAGTAGCCCAGCTTAAAAAATACGCTCCCAAGTTACGCGTGCTTAACATAGCAACGTATATGGATGATAGTTTTGACAACCCCGACTGGAACAAATTAGCCGGCATGGCCGACTATATTATTTTAACAGACCCCAAGCTGCCGAAAAGCTTTTAGCTGATAGTTCATGGTTCACAGCCATATCAGGTATGAGCCTTGAACTATCAGCCTTGAACTAAATTACTTAAGCTTTCTTAGCCAGCAAATCGCGGATTTCGGTAAGTAACAGTTCTTCTTTAGTTGGTTCGGGCGCTGCGGCCGGAGCTACTTCTTCTTTTTTCTTCAACGAGTTGATAGCCTTAACAATTAAAAAGATACAAAAAGCAACGATTAAAAAATCAATTACATTATTGATAAATAAACCGTAATTAATTGCAGTTTCGGGTGTTTTATCAACGGCAGGCTTAAGTACATACTTTAGATCTTTAAAATCTATGCCCCCGGTTGCCATGCCAATAGGCGGCATAATAATATCTGCAACCAGCGAGGTGACAATTTTACCAAAAGCGGCACCGATGATAACACCAACCGCAAGATCAACCACGTTTCCGCGCATTGCAAATTCTTTGAACTCTTTTACTATTGCCATAAATTAAAGTTTGGTTACTTAAAGTTAATAATATTACTCAAACTATCTATTTATATAGTTTTTTTGTTTGCCCTAAAACAATTGGCATGCCTGAATCATTTAACAACTTTAAAGCAGATACCTCAAGTAATTTTTAGTTAATATTAATTTGATGTATTTTTGGCTACATCTTAATTATGCTTAAACAGAACCTTCAACAAAAACTTTTACAAAAACTTTCGCCCCAGCAAATACAATTTATAAAATTGCTGCAGGTGCCTACTGTTTCGCTTGATACCCGGATAAAAGAAGAACTGGAAGAAAACCCCGCACTTGAAGATCTGAGCCTTACCAACCTAAACGAGCCCGAAGAACAATATCCCGACCGCGACCCCGACGAAGATAATTATAACAATGACGAGGAAAAGGGCGAGATGGATGAATTTAATATTGATGATTACCTGCAGGAAGATAACGTAAACGATTACGGATCACGCTATGATCAAAATGGTGATGACGAGGATGAGCGTAAAGAGATTCCTATTGCTGTGCAAAGCTCATTTTTTGAAAGCTTGCAAGTTCAGTTAGACCTGCTTCCCCTGAGTGATAAAGATTTCATGATTGGCAAGCAGATCATAGGCAGCCTTGATGACGACGGCTATCTGCGCCGCCCCATCATGTCGCTAACCGACGACCTTGCATTTTCACAAAATGTATTGGCTGAAGATGACGAAGTAGAAGAGATGCTCAAGGTGATACAGGGCTTTGACCCTCCCGGCGTTGGTGCACGCAGCTTACAGGAATGCCTGCTGATCCAGCTTCGTAAAAAAGATGTGAACGACCCGATTATCAAAAAGGCGATACAGGTTGTTGAACATTATTTGGACGAGTTTACCCGTAAACATTACGATAAACTTGAAAAATCATTAAATATGAACTCGGTGGAGTTGCGCGCAGTGGTTAATGAGATCTTAAAACTCAATCCTAAACCCGGCGACTCAAACGAGATCAACACCAAGCAAATGCAGGTGATCCCTGATTTTCATATCACTAATAACGATGGTGTGCTCATCCTTACCCTCAACTCCAAAAACGCACCCGAACTTAGGGTAAGCCGCTCATACCAGGAAATGTTCCAGCATTATGACAAAGCTTCCCAAAAGGATAAAAAACTGAAGGAAGCTGTACAATTTGTAAAGCAAAAGCTCGATTCGGCCAAGTGGTTCATTGATGCCATTAAACAGCGCCAGCAAACGCTGCTTAAAACCATGAATGCCATTATGCAGTACCAGTATGAGTTTTTCCTTACCGGTGATGATAAAAACCTGAAGCCAATGATCCTGAAAGACATAGCCGACAGGATTGGCATGGATATTTCAACAGTATCGCGCGTTGCCAACTCCAAATATGTACAAACAGAGTTCGGTACCTTTCTGCTGAAATCCTTCTTCTCTGAAGCAATTCAAACCGAAAGTGGTGAGGAAGTATCCAACAAAGAGGTTAAAAAGATTCTTGAAGAGCATATCGGCAAAGAAGATAAACGTCACCCGCTTGCTGATGAAAAATTGACCGAAATACTCAAAGACGCCGGCTACAACATAGCCCGCCGTACCGTAGCCAAATACCGCGAGCAAATGAACATTCCGGTGGCAAGGTTGAGGAAGGAATTGTAGCTTTTAGAGATTAGAGGTCGGAGATTAGTGTCATGTCCTGAAAAAAGTAGACATTATTGTTGTTTATTTGAGCTGTTAATAAGTCGAAAACTCTTCGAGTTTCCGACTTATTAACAGCTTTTCTTTTTTTGCTTCTTTTTTTCTTTTAAAAGATGCGTTTCTTTTGTTAATAACTTATGCAGCCATGTGTATCTGCTGCGGTGTTGCCAGGTTTAAGGACCAATGCGGCCTGTTCATATTATATGAGTTTATAGCCTCTTTTACTGCCCTAAGTGCATCCTTTTCGGAAGTGAATGTACTATCAAGACCATATTCTTGTTTTAAGATTCCATTCACCCGTTCCGCCATGGCATTTTCGTAGCAATGGTTCTCTTCTGTCATGCTGATACCGATTTTAGCCTTTTTTAACAGTTTTGTATAATCATTGCTGCAATACTGGATTCCCCGGTCTGAATGATGGATCAGGCTATCCGTAAACTGTCGTTGCCGGATAGCCATTTGAAGGCTACGGATAGCCCCCGCAATTCTAAGACTATCTGACAAATGCCAGCCTACCACTTTTCGCGAAAACGCGTCTGTGATCAAAAACAGGTATACAAAGTCTTTTGATGTACGAATATAGGTAATATCAGATACCCAACACTGATGAGCACTGGTAAGCTGTCTATCCTTCATTAGGTTCCTGTAGACCCTGAAGCGATGATAAGAATCTGTCGTAGAAACATATTTACGGCGTCTTTTTACCAATAGCTTATGCCGGCCCAACAACTCAAAGAACATATCCCTACCCATCCGTATTCCTGCTTTAGTTATATCTTTCTTTAGCAGAAAGTATAACTTCTTGCCTCCCAGACGCGGATGGTTCCTGCGAACCTCATGTACCAATGATAAGATAACTGTCTCATTTAATGCTTTTCTGTCTGCAGCAGATACCGCTTTATAGTAACCACTCCGGCTTACTTCAAAATAGCGGCATAACTCATTTAATCTGTATTTTGACCGGAGCGCTCCGATACTTGACCGCCAAACTTTTTTTTTAAATCCTCCCCGTATAGTTTGCCTGCCTGCTTGACTACCTCTTCTGCGCAATCCCGCGCCAGGTAAGCATCTGCCAAAGCCAGCTTTAACTTTTTAACTTCCTGTTCTAATTCTAATAACCGACCCTTCTCTGCTTTCGTTTCCACTCTGATTACCTTGTTTTGTAAATATTGTTTACCTAATGCACCAAGCCATCTGCTTACTGTCTCTGCTCCACCGATCCCGTAGCGACGGCTTGCTTCTGTCAGGCTCAGACCTTCTTCTTCTATCTCCCTGACTACTTTTTGTTTAAAGCTAATACTGTACCGAACTACTCTTACGCTACTTCTTGTCATGTTTCCTGCCTTTTTGTTAACCTTTTTTTGTCAACCTATTTCAGGACAGGACATAGTTACAAATTACGATCCTTAATGAAAAATCCTCCATACCGTCATGCTGAACTTGTTTCAGCACCCCACTGGACGGGTGGGCGATTTGCCTGGCAGTGTGCTTAGCGTATGAGGTGCTGAAACAAGTTCAGCATAACCCTACCAAAGTAAAACGCCTTAAGAACCGAGTCCTTAAGGCGTTTTACTTTAGCGTATTTTCAAGCTTACACATTTACAGCGCAAAGCTCACGAACTTTGGCTACTACAAAATCAACCTCTTCTTTGGTGTTATATTTCGAGAAGGAGAAACGTACCGATGGCCTTGATGAACTGGCCCCGATAGCGGTTAGCACATGTGAGCCAATATCGCTGCCCGAACTGCATGCACTACCGCCTGAAGCCGAGATACCGGCAATATCGAGATTAAACAGCAGCATATCGCTCATTTCCATTTCGGGGAAAGCTACGTTAAGCACTGTATACAAGCTTTTTGCGGGATCTGTTTCGCCGTTAAAGCTTACACCCGGTACGTTAGTAATCAGTTGCTCCATCATGTATGATTTTAAGCCCTGAATATGATTTTGGTGCTGCTCCATTTCGGCATAAGCCAGTTCAAGCGCCTTGGCCAAACCTACTATGCCGTAAATATTTTCGGTACCGCCGCGCATGTTGCGTTCCTGCGCGCCGCCATAAATAAATGGTTTTATCTTTATTTTATGATTGATATGCAGGAAACCTACACCCTTAGGCCCATGCAATTTATGACCGGCACATACCAGGAAGTGGGCTTTAAGTTTGCTCAGATCATGCTGGTAATGGCCCATAGTTTGCACGGTGTCGCAATGGTAAATGGCGTTGTATGCTTCGCAGAGGTCGCCCACGCGTTCCATATCCGATAGTGTACCTATTTCATTATTAGCGTGCATCAGCGATACAAAACTGCGTTCATTGTCTTTAAGCAAGGTTTCAAGATGATCATAATCAACGGTGCCTTTGCTATCAATATTTACAAAACTCAATTTAATTAAGCCCGATTTCTCCATCGCTTCCAGCGTATGGAGCACTGCGTGATGCTCGGTATGGCTGGTGATGGCGTGGGTAATGTTATGATCAATGATCCCGCACCTGATGGCCGTATTGTCGGCTTCGGTGCCGCTTGAGGTAAAGAAGATCTCGGCGGGCGAGGTGTGCAGTAAACCGGCAATCGTTTTTCGCGAACGCTCAATTAAAGTACGTGCTTCCCTGCCATGGGCATGTATTGACGACGGATTACCAAACTGGTTTTCCATCACCTTATACATCTCCTTCATTACATCAGGGTCAAGCGGTGTAGTGGCGGCATTATCAAAATAAACGCGCATTCTTTTAAATTTATAAATTAATGGATCAGTAACTTCAAAACACATGCCCGGTATTATATATAGGCAAGCAGCCAACGGTATTTACCGCTGGTTGCCTGCTATTTTTAATACCAGTAAATTAACCTTTCAGTTGTAAGATCTCCTTAATATCAGTGATGATCTTATTAGCCAAACCGTTTGCCACGGTTTCAGAATTTCCTTCAGAGTAGATTCTGATAATAGGCTCGGTATTTGATCTCCGCAAATGTACCCATTCTTTATCAAATTCTATTTTCAGGCCATCAATTGTTGAGTGGGGCTGTTTGATGTATTTCTCTTCCACTTTGCTCAATAGCCCATCAATATCCATCTCGGGCGTTAAAGTGATCTTGTTTTTCGAAATAAAATAACCCGGATATGACGAACGTAAACTTGAAACCGACTTGCCATACTTAGCTAAATGGGTTAAAAACAACGCTATGCCAACTAAAGCGTCACGACCGTAATGTAACTCAGGGTAAATAACCCCGCCATTACCTTCGCCGCCTATAACCGCGTTAACTTCTTTCATTTTGTTAACAACGTTAACCTCTCCAACTGCAGCTGCATGGTATTCGCCGCCTGCTTTTTCAGTAACGTCACGCAGCGCACGGGTTGATGACAGGTTAGATACCGTATTGCCCACATTGTTTTTCAAAACATAATCGGCTACGGCAACCAGTGTATATTCTTCGCCAAACATATTGCCATCTTCACACACAAAGCAAAGGCGGTCAACATCCGGATCGACTGCTATACCCAAATCGGCACGCTTGCTAACTACTTCTTTTGATAGTGCAATCAGGTTTTCCGGAAGCGGCTCGGGGTTATGCGGGAAATTACCATCCGGCTCACAATACAATTCGTGAACAGTTTCAACGCCTAAAGCTTTCAGTAAAGCCGGTACAAAAATACCACCTGTTGAGTTAACGCAATCTATTACCACTTTAAAGTTGGCTTTCTTTATAGCCTCAACATCAATCAATGGCAAAGCCAACACAAGGTCGATGTGTTTTTGCAGCCAGGTATCATCAGGGGTAACTTTACCCAGATCGTTTACATCTGCATATTTAAAGTCGCTGTATTCGGCAATTGTTAGCACTTCTTTGCCATCGGCATCGCTGATGAACTCGCCATCGGCATTGAGCAGTTTAAGAGCGTTCCATTGTTTTGGGTTATGGCTTGCAGTAAGGATGATGCCACCCGCCGCCTGCTCACCGGTAACGGCAACCTCAACAGTCGGTGTAGTTGATAAACCAAGATCAATAACATCAATACCCAAACCCTGCAGTGTGCCAATAACAAGATTATTCACCATAGCACCCGATAAACGGGCATCACGGCCTACTACAATCTTTTTAATCCCTGATTTTTTCACAGCCCATGATCCGTAGGCCGAAGTAAATTTTACAATATCAAGCGGTGTTAAACCATCGCCAACGGCACCGCCTATGGTGCCGCGTATTCCTGAAATAGATTTTATTAATGTCAAAATGCGAAGTTTTTGGTGTGGTAAAAGTAAAAAATATAAGCTACAAATGATATTGTTTTAAGGATTTACGCAAACGCTTGCATATAAGGTTACGGTTAATTTATTGTTTTTTAATACGGTGCAGGGTGGTTTCAATTGTCATCCCTGCGCATTATTTTATGCTTAACGGGATAATGCTGCTGCTAAGTATTAAAATTTAAAGGATTTTTTAAGCTATTTGATAACTTTGGAAATTACAGCAAACAAAACACCTATAGTAAAAAACAATGCCCGATTATCTTTTAAACCTCGACCGGCATTTATTTTATTTCATTAATCATGACCTGTCCAATTCATTTTTCGACTGGATCATGCCCTTGTTGCGTAACCCCAAATTCTGGATCCCGCTGTATATTTTCATCATCATTTTTTGTTTATGGCGATATAAGAAGACCGGCGCTATCATTATAGTGCTGCTGGCGGCATCGGCAGGTGTTGCTGATTTCACCAGCGGCGTTATTATCAAACATAATATCCAGCGCCTTCGTCCCTGCCGTGATCCGGTTGTATCTGCAACCGATATCAGCCGTGTACCCTGTGGTAGCGGATATAGTTTTCCATCAACCCATGCCACCGACCATTTTGCCATGGCGATATTTCTTGGCTTTGTGTTTTTTAGAAAATGGAGATGGATATGGCTTTGGACGATACTTTGGGCAGGCAGCGTTTGCTTTGCACAGGTATACGTAGGGGTACATTTCCCGATAGATGTACTATGCGGCGCTTTATATGGGGCCTTTGTTGGATGGCTGTTTTCATTATTGTTTAAAAAATTACAACCTGCCTTTTAATGGGATATTGGAAAATTCTGCTGCTTTTTTTTGCTGCCTTTTTTGGCGGCACTTCTGTATTTTTATTTAAGGGCGATAACCATAAAACGCTGAAGCTGGTGCTGTCGTTCAGCGGGGCTTACCTGTTTGGCATTACCGTTTTACACTTGATTCCTGATGCCTACCACGGTAATGATAACTATGTTGGCGTATTCATATTGATAGGCTTCCTGTTCCAGATTGTGCTTGAACAATTTTCGGACGGGATTGAGCATGGCCACATGCACAAACACCCGCATGACCTGGCAGTTTTCCCAATAGGTATTATGGCAAGCCTTTGCCTGCATGCTTTTTTGGAGGGTATGCCGCTTGCACAAGGCAACCAGGACCAGTTGGTTTATGGCATTGCATTGCACCATATCCCGGCCGCATTTGCACTGGCAACAGTATTGCTAACCAACAAACAGGGTAAAAACAAAACCATACTTTTTGTGGCAGTATTCGCGGTAATGGCACCGGCAGGTTATTTTTTCAGCGACGCGTTAAGCAGCGGAAACATCGGTAACCTGCAACATTATTTTAACAGGATCATGGGCGTTGTTATCGGCATCTTCCTGCATATCTCCACTACCATACTCTTTGAATCGAGTGCCGATCACCGTTTCAATATGCGTAAAATGATGGCGGTATTGGCCGGTGTAGCCATCGCCCTGCTGGGGTTTTTGAAAGAGTTGTAGATTATTAATGCTATTACTTTATGTGAAATTAATTTCCGCATAAGAGTTTCTATTTTTCCAGTTCCAGGCCCCAGTCTTTCCCTTTATCAACTGCAGGAACTCCCTTATCCATCCAAACCGGCATTGGCGCGCCTTTTAAAAAGTGATCGAAGAATTGTTGCTCACGTATAGTAATGTCTTTGCGGTTTTGGCGTAGTACCAGGTTATGAGCCTCTCCATTATATTGCAGCAGCCAAACCGGTTTACCTAAGCGACGCAAGGCTGTAAACATTTCAATCCCCTGGTACCACGGCACGGCACCATCGGCGTCATTGCTCATGATCATTACCGGTGTTTTTACCTTGGGCAACTGGAACAAGGGCGAATTTTCGATATACAGTTCAGGCTTTTCCCAAAGCGTTGCGCCAATGCGGCTTTGTGATTTTTCGTACTGGAATTGCCTGTTCAGGCCCGATTCCCAACGGATGCCTCCATAAGCCGATGTCATGTTGGCAACCGGCGCGCCGGCCCAGGCCGCGGCGTACATATTGGTTTGGGTAATGAGGTAAGCCACCTGGTAACCACCCCAGCTTTGGCCCTGCAGGCCAATATGCGCTGCATCAACCCATGTGTTTTTCTTTAAAGCTTCAACGCCTGAATTTACAAACTCAACCGCCGAAGCCCCCGGATGACCGGTTTGATAGCTGATATCGGGTGCGAAAACAAGATAACCGTTGCTCACAAAAAATGATATAGGTAGCCGGGAAGGAGTAGGAGCAGGTGCTATATAGTTAAAAAGGCCGTCCGAAAGTTTCTCATAAAAATAAACGATCATCGGGTACTTTTTGGCCGGGTCAAAGTCTTCAGGCTTATACAGAATCCCTTGCGATTGGTAGCCTTTAGGTGTTGTCCACCTCACAAGCTCGGCAGTGCCCCAGTTATATTCATTTTGCTGCGGGTTGATATTACTTAGTTTGACCTCCTTTTTCAGATCGGATGAAAGATATAAATCAGGCGAATGCTGATAGTTTGCTTTGGTATAAATATAGGCATCAGCATTTTTAGCTTTCAGCAGATTGTCATAACTCATTGGGGCCATGACCACTTTTTCGGGTTGGTTGTTTACTTCAGGGAACTTCCGGAAATATCCCCATTGCTTATTTTCCTCGTTTTGAGTTAAAAGGCACATCGGCTCTTTTAGCGGGATGAATTTTTGCTCCGGGTCGGTTTGATCATACCTCATGATCAGCTTGTTTTTGCGTCCGATACCTTTAGTGAAGTTAAACGCGTCGCCCGTTGCCGGGTCAAAACGCCAGATATCATACCTGTCGTAAATAAATACGGCCTTGTCACCCGCCGTCCAGCCGGCCACACCATAGGCCGAAGCGTACCCTGGTACATCGTTCAGTTCATCGCCCATTTTAGTGCCGGTTGCTTTGCTCAGGTTTATCTTTTGCCCCGTTGCAATGGTATAGCAATACCATGCCTGATCTTTGAGATCAAACCACAGCACATAATTGCCATGCGGAGAGATGTAATAACGCCCCAGAGAGGCATTAATAAACCGGTGGTTACCGCTCCGGGTATCAATTAAAATAGCCTGCTGTTTGGTGCCGCCTTCCCACTGGGCCGATACGCGGGCGCCGGTATCTGTAAGCCCTAAAACATAGCGGGCATCTTTATTTTCGGCAGTTAATATTTCAGGAATAGCTTTGCCGCCCAACTGCACAACTTTGCTGCTCGTTTCTTCGGGTTTTATGACGGCAAGATAGCTTCGCTTTAATTCGGCTTGCAGGTTTTTAAGCTGTTGGGGCTGCAGGTAATCGTCTTTGTAGTTCCAGATATCCAGTTTGGCTGCCTCAAAATCAACAAGGGTAGTATCAACAGGTTTGGGGATAGGGGCAGTGCCAAAGTACAGATTATTGCCGCCTTTGCTGAAGCTTACCTTGCCATCTCCGCTTACTGCCCAATTGTTGGGTATACCAGCAGATCCGGCAGCTGCGATAACTTCTGCGCTATCTTTTGCAGCGCTGTAATAATAAAGTTTAAAGGGTTTTATCAGTGCTTTTTCCGGATTTTTCTCGGCAGTAAAAGCTACCTGGCGCCCGGCATCATCAATGCTGATGTTATGGTAATTACCCCTGCCGGTGCTTAACCGTTTGAGGGTGTTCTTTTCCAGATCAAATAAATACAGACCGGATACAGTCCCTTTTTGTTTTATTGGGGCCGTAACGGCAAACGTCAGCCATTTCCCGTTTTTGCTTACCTGGTATTCGGTAACATAATTAAAAGTTTGCGCTATGCCGGTTTTTAATTTTCTAACTGTTAAGTCTGCGCCTTCATGCGTAGGCGGGGCAACCGTTGCAGCTATGGCTTTTTTTGAGGTATCGCTTGGTGCTGGTTTTTTAAGCGTGTCGGCCGTTGCCAGGTAAGCAATAACAGCTGCATCCTCCGCTATTTTAAATGAGCGGATAGCCGGGACTTTAACAACGGACGATGAACCTAAAGTAATTATCCCCAATGTGTCTTTAGGGAAATCTGATTGTTTTTTCTTCTTTATTTTAGCCTGCCTGGTATCCTTATAAAACGGACGGATAAGGCATATAGCGAACTTTGAATCCCCGGTTATTTTAAGCGTATCTGCACGTGGGATTTTAATTGAGGTGATGTTTTTTGAGTCTTTTATAATCAGCTCAGCATCGCCCTGCTGCGGCTTTATGACATAACCTATCCATTTACCATCGTTGCTGATGCGCTGGCCGGTTATACTTTGCCATCCGTCAAACACAGTATGATCTAATGGTTTTTTACCCGGGCTTTGAGCAAATACGTGAAAACCGGTAGCCAACAGCAGGCTGGTTGAGAGTAAAAGTTTACGCATACAGGAAAGATGTCAAAACCTAAATATGCTGAAAACTTACGGCTTAATGAAATAAACAACGTGAAAGTTACATTTTATAAGGCGAAAGGCGAAAGGCGAAAGGCGAAAGGCGAAAGGCGAAAGGCGAAAGGCGAAAGGCGAAAGGCGAAAGGCGAAAGGCGAAAGGCGAAAGGCGAAAGGCGAAAGGCGAAAGGCGAAAGGCGAAAGGCGAAAGGCGAAAGGCATTATGTTAAATAGAGATATAAAACAACCTTTCGCCTTTCACCTCAAAAATTAGCACATCGCCTTGTTCAAAGCGCGGATTGCCTCATCAAAATCTTCGCGGGCTATCAAAAACTGGATGTTGACCATTCTTAATGCAAAGCCGCAGCTTTTGATATTGATCCCTTTTTGGGCCAATGCTGTTGCCGATTTGGCCAGTAAGCCCGGCTGATCCATGTTGGAACCTATCAGGCAAACCATTGCCATTTTTTCAACAGCAACCTTTTCGTAATTGTCTTCCAGTTCGCCGATCAGTTTTTTATTGTAATCTTTCTCCCATATCACTATCGAAATACTGTTAGCGCTGGTAGCCTTAAAACTATAGCTAACGCCAAACTTGTAAAACAACTGCATGATATGAAAATCGGTACCAACGTTGCCAACCATTGAGGGATCGTAAATATCGATCATGATCACTTTATCGGTACCGGTGATAACCTCAACACGCTTCTTATCACAAATATATTCGCGGGTTATTAACGTACCGGGGTGCTCCGGTTGGAAGGTGTTTTTGATCCGCAGGTCGATATCATTTATTTCCAGCGGTTTTGATGCTTTAGGGTGGATAGCTTCCATGCCCACGTCGGCCAGTTGATCGGCAACGTCATAGTTGGTATTACCTACCGGGAAACAGTTTTCAACGCCAACTAATTGAGGATCGGCAGTACAAAGGTGATATTCTTTGTGGATGATGGCTTCCTGCGGTTGTACAGCAACGGCAATTTTGCTGAAGGTAACTTCAGAGTAGCCACGATCAAACTCGCGCATAATACCTTCAGTACCTTTGGCGTAGCCGGTAACAATGGTGATGGTTTTTGAAAAATCAATATGGGCAAGGTCTTTTTTGATACGCTGATCAATGGTTAATGCGCGGTGGTCATGAAAGCCGCTCAGGTCGACCAACGTAGCATTGATCCCCATATTTTGCAGGATATTGGTAAAGTTAAAAGCCGAATGGCTTTCACCTATCGAAGCCAGGATCTCGCGTGCGGCCTGTAAAATACCTTCTTTACCTACGTAACCCGAAGCCAGGATATTAGCCAGGTTCTCCAGATAGGTTTGTGCATCTTTTATCCTTGTTTCAATGTATTTATCAGCTTCGGCTATGTTCAAACCAAGCCCTTCATACGTTTTATTGATCTGCTTTAAACGGGTGATGAGTTGTTTTAGCGGTGTATGAAAATCCTTGTAGTTGGCAAGCTTGTGGTATACGCCCGGTGCGCCTGTCTTTTTGTTTTCGAGCAGGAGGTTGGTTACCCCCGAAAATGCCGATACTACAAATATGCGGTTATAAAGTTGTTCCCCGCTGCGTTCAAACAGGATAATGTTTTTGATCACATCACCCAAAGCGGTCATGGATGTACCGCCAATTTTTTCTACTGTTAACATTTTATATTGAAAGATCGGCAGCCAGATACCATAACTGTACCAATGGTTATAACTATTGGTAATTGATTGAATGCAAATAGTTTGTATCCAAACTGCTTTTTTAAAAATAACTCATTTTGATATAACCTATCAAAACGATCGAAATATAATGATTATTTGCTCTCCGCTTTAAGCTTAATTAACTAATGCTTTCCGCTTTAAGCATTTGGCTTTTAGCTTTAATTGTCTTTTTTATACAAATCGCCTGCTTTTTCTGCCGACAGACGGATCCCCTTGATCATAGCCGAGCTAAAACCATGGTGCTCCATTTCATTTAAACCGGCAATGGTACAGCCGCTTGGCGAAGTTACTTTATCAATTTCCTGTTCAGGGTGCGATGCCAGTTGCAGCAGCAGGTCGGCCGCTCCCTTGGCAGTTTGGGCTGCCATTTTAAGGGCATCATGTGCATGGAACCCAATTTCGGTACCACCTTGCGAAGCCGCACGGATAGATCTCAGGAAGAAAGCGATACCGCAGGCACACAAAGCAGTAGCCGAGGTCATTAATTCTTCATTGATCTGGATAGTTACACCAACCGTATCAAACAGTGATTTGGTCATGTTGATATTTTTATTGGTGCCGTTATCGGTGGCAATACAGGTCATGGAATGGCCTATGGCTATCGCGGTGTTCGGCATTGCCCTGATCACCTGTACATTGAGCTCAAGATGCTGGCGGATATCTGCACAGCTAACGCCGGAAATAACAGATATTAATAATTGCTTATCCGGCTTTAACGAAGGTTTAATTTCGTCTAACAGTTTATTGAGTTGTTGTGGCAGTACGGCCAGCACAACGATATCGGCTTTGCGTACGGCACGCAGGTTATTATCCGATACATGATACCCCTGCTCTGCATATTGGGCCAGCGCGGCTACGTTGCGGCGGGTTAACGATATTTGCTGGGGTTTGCAAATCCCCGATTTAACTAAACCTTTGGCTAATGACAGGCCTATGTTACCGGAGCCTAATATTGAAATGTGCTGTTGTGCGTTCATGCGTTTTTAGTTAAACGTGTTCCAAATGGTTTGTTATCTTTCAATTGACCAAGATCATCTGACTTGCCAATAATTACTGCTTTTACACCGCAGGCAATTGCGGTAAAAGCGTTGTCAAGCTTCGGCAGCATACCACTATGTATTATCCTTTCCACTTTTAATTCTTCGTAGTGCTGCGGGTTAATTTCCCTTATCAGCGATTCTTCGTCATTGATATCTTTTAACACACCTTTTTTCTCAAAACAGTATATGAGGGTGGTTTCATATAATCCCGATAACGATACCGCCAGCGCCGAAGCAATGGTATCGGCATTGGTATTTAGCAACTGACCTTCGCCGTCGTGCGTTATAGCACAGAAAACGGGAGTGAAGCCTGCTTCCATCAACCGGCTTATATTTTCAGGGTTGATAGAGTCTTTAACAATATCGCCTACAAAACCATAGTCAATAGTTTTTACCGGCCGTTTAACCGCTTTAATAAAGTTGCCATCGGCACCGGTCAGGCCAATGGCGTTGTTGCCAAAACGTTGCAGCTGCGCTACTATATTTTTGTTGATTAGGCCGCCATAAACCATGGTAACCACCCTCAGCGTTTCAATATCGGTAATGCGCCTCCCATCAACCATTTTTGATTCGATACCTAAATCTTCGGCCATTTGAGTGGCCACTTTGCCACCTCCGTGTACCAGGATCTTGAGGCCGTCAAGCGCTTCAAAGTCCTTTAAAAAATGATATAGGTTTTCAGAGTTATCAATAACGTTTCCACCTATTTTGATTATATAAAGGCTCTTATTTGATGGTAATTTACCCGTTTTGATATGATCTGTATCAATTTTATTCATTCCAGCTGTTAATATAACTCTTTTAGTGTCAAATTTCCACTTTTTTAAGCGGAAAACTGTTAAAATTACGAAAATATAGTGTGTTTTTTCAAATATTGATTTAAAAATGGATAATTGAATTTGCAGTTTAAGTTTACAATTTGATTATGAAAGAATTAGTAATATTGAAAAACTTTAAGGCATTATCCTTGCTTATATCTATCTATGGAGCAAAAAAAGAATACCAGGCCACGGGTGGCAATTATTGGGGGTGGATTTGGCGGGATACATTTAGCTAAAAAACTAAAAGATGCACCTGTTGATGTGCTGATGATTGATAAGCACAATTATCACACCTTTCAGCCCTTGTTGTACCAGGTTGCAGGAGGCGCCATAGCAGCCGATTCAATTGGTTTTCCGTTGCGACGGATCTTCACGAGGCAAAAGAATTTTCGCTTCGCGCTTGCAGAGGTGAAGAAGATCAATGCCGAAACTAATACGCTTGATACCGATATCGGCACCATTTATTATGATTACCTCGCGATAGCAACCGGCTCCAATACCAATTTTTTCGGCAATAAAGAGATAGAGCATTTTGCCATGCCGATGAAGAATATCCCGGAGGCATTAAACTTAAGGAGCCTGATCCTGCAAAATCTCGAGATGTCGCTCGTATCTAAAGACCCGGAAGAAAAAGCGGCGTTAATGACCTTTGTGGTTGTAGGCGGTGGCCCAACCGGTGTGGAGTTATCCGGCGCCCTTGCCGAAATGCGCGAGCTGATATTAATGAAGGATTACCATGGTTTGCGTAAACATAGCATGAGTGTTTACCTTGTTGAAGGTAAAGCGGAGCTGCTGGCCGCGTTTTCGCCCGGGGCGAGGGCCAAGGCCAAGAAGTTTTTGCAGGATATGGACGTGACCATTTATAACAGCGTACACGTGGAAAGCTATAATGGATACGAGCTTAAGATAGATAACGGTACATCACTGTTAACCCGCAACGTACTTTGGGCGGCAGGGGTAAAGGGCGAATTCCCTGAAGGCATTTCTGCCGATAATATAGCCCGCGGTAACCGCATCCTGGTTGATGAATTTAATAAGGTAAAAGGTTACGAAAATATTTATGCCATAGGCGATGTAGCCGCCATGATCACCGACGAATATCCAAACGGGCATCCCGGAGTAGCGCCCGTGGCCATCCAGCAGGGGCAAAACCTTGGCGAAAACGTTTACCGTATGTTTGAGCGTAAGCCGCTGGTGCCCTTCAAATACAGGGATAAAGGCTCGCTTGCAACCATAGGACGTAATAAAGCGGTGGCGGATTTGGGGAAGATCCATTTTCAGGGATTTTTTGCCTGGCTGGTGTGGGGATTTGTACACATCATGTCTTTGGCCGGCTTTACCAATAAGGGTATTATATTTTTTAGCTGGGCCATCAACTATTTCACCAAAAACAGCGACAACCGACTCATCGTACGCTATTTTGATACCGAAACCCGGATGACCGATCCTGAATCGAGATAAAACAAAACAATAGGCCTTTTAAATCCTTAAATGTAAGTATTTATGGATCTGTTTGTTGTAATTGCTTTACTGGTTATTGTCAGCGCGATTTTCTCGTACCTTAACGCCCGCTTTATCAAGCTGCCGGGTACCATTGGCATTGTGTTACTGGCAACCATTACTTCTATCACCATACTTATCGTTGATAAAATTGATTCATCGATAGCCGATTACCTGGGGACACTCGCCAAAAATATCAATTTTTCAAAAGCAGTATTGAATGTGCTGCTTGGTTTCCTGCTTTTTTCAAGTTCATTTAATTTGGATGGCCGGAAGCTGAAGAAAGAGATGCGCCCGGTATTTGTATTGAGTACATTGGGGGTTATTATTTCAACCGCGGTATTTGGGTTCTTGTTGTTCTACGTAGCCCCGGTTTTTCATATCCATATGCCGCTGATCTATTGCCTGTTGTTCGGCGCTTTGATCTCACCAACTGATCCTGTGGCGGTTGCGGCCATTATCCGTAATTCAAAATTACCTGCCAATCTTGAAACCATTATTTCGGGCGAATCCCTTTTTAATGATGGGATAGGGCTGATCCTGTTTGTGATTATCCTGGAGATAGCCCGTGTGGGAGAAGAGAAAATTGAGTTAGCTAAAGTAACGATGCTTATCGTAAAAGAAATTATAGGAGGGATGGTAGCCGGTGGCATTTTAGGTTATGTTGCTCATCGGCTGATGCACTCGGTTAAAGATTTTCAGACTATCGTATTGATCTCGCTTGCTTTAGTAATGGGTTTATCGGTGCTGGCGGTATTACTTGGTTTCTCACTTCCACTGTCAGTTGTTATAGCCGGATTATTTGCCGGAGGCCAATCCATCAATCAGGATAATAAAGAACGGTCGCACGAGGCTTTGGAAAAATTCTGGAAGCTGGTTGATGAGATCCTCAACACCATTTTATTTGTGATGATTGGCCTGCAACTGGTTAACCTGCCTTTTGTAAATAATTACTGGGTAACGGGAAGCATCTCTATTGTTACTGTTTTAATAGCCCGCTGGATGAGTATCATGCTGCCGCTCACGTTTTTAAGGCATACACTTAAAGTAAATTATGGCAATATCAACATCATGACCTGGGCAGGCTTACGGGGAGCCATATCTATAGCCCTTGCGTTGTCATTACCCAATACGCCATACCGGCACCTGATTTTGTCGGGAAGCTATTTTATCGTGATATTTTCAGTGATTGTGCAAGGGCTAACCTTAAACAAAATGATCAACAGTGCTTCCAAAAAGATAGAAGAGTAAAACATTCTATAATTCTGCCGCGGGTTTAGCGATAGCGTAACCCGTGGTTAGCCATGGTTGAAGTTTTTAACTTCAGTAGTTAAGTTGAAAACTTAACTGATATGCCCCACAGGTTACGCTATCGCTAAACCCGCGGTAGTTACCCCCGGCAGTCAATTATTTTAGGCGCGACATGTATTTGCCAATCTCAGCTTCAACGGTATCTTCACTATTACCTAACGCTGTGATGATATTTTCCCGTTCGGTTTCGGTGCGGTTTTGACTAAGCTTTTGTTTACCCTGAAGGTCATCAACAATGATCT
Organism: Mucilaginibacter sp. cycad4; assembly: GCF_034263275.1. Classification (NCBI taxonomy): domain Bacteria; kingdom Pseudomonadati; phylum Bacteroidota; class Sphingobacteriia; order Sphingobacteriales; family Sphingobacteriaceae; genus Mucilaginibacter; species Mucilaginibacter sp. cycad4. Next base: position 1,457,923 of record NZ_CP139559.1, read on the forward strand.
CAAAAGCTACAATCCCTTTCATCATTCGTTGCTTGTATTCATCAGGCAGGCTATTCCATTGGATAAGATAATCGGCCTCATAATTACTTATCATTTGCACCAACAGACCAGCAGTTTGTTCACCTTCGGGTAGTATTGTAGCTTTACCATAGGCATGTATCGCGATATAATTCCAGGTAGGTACGTTGGTTTCCTTTTCGTAATGTTTGGGCGAGATATAGGCGTGGGGCTCGGTAAAGATCACCAGGATGTCCTTGCCTATAATTTCGGCAGCCTGCGGATTAGCCCTGGCGAAATGTGATGAAAGAACAATTTTATCATCGCGTTTACTTACCAGGAATGGGATGTGGGTAGCAAACGGAACATTGTCAGTAGCGGTAACAATTGTTGCAAAGCTATAACGTTGCATAAAGCTGATCGCTTCCTGCTCATCCGTTAACTGGAAATGTTTGGGAGTATACATTGAGGAAAGATTTAAGAAGGGAAGAAGCAAGAGCCAAGACCAGTACAACTTGACTCTTGCCTTTAAATGAATAGCTATTAATTATAAGCTCTCCAACATCTGTTTAAGTACAGCCTGCGCGGCCCAAACACGGTTACCTGCTTCATGCACCACAATAGAATTTGGTCCGTCAAGTATTTCGTCCGATAACTCTAAGTTGCGGCGTACCGGTAAACAATGCATTACTTTAGCATTGTTGGTTAACTCCAGCTTTTTATTGGTAAGCATCCACTCTTCATGTTTGCCTAATATATTGCCATAAGGCTCATAAGCCGACCAGTTTTTTACGTAGATAAAGTCTGCGCCTGCCAAAGCTTCATCCTGGTTGTAAGTGATGTTTGCACCCTGTGTAAAATCGGTACAAAGCTCATAGCCCTTAGGTTGTACAATTGTAAAGTCGACATCGGCCTTGCACATCCACTCAGAGAATGAGTTAGGTACGGCCTGCGGCAAAGGTTTGATATGCGGCGCCCAGGTTAAAACCACTTTAGGACGCGCTGTTGTTTTCAGCTCTTCAATAGTGATCAAGTCGGCCAAACTTTGCAGCGGGTGACGTGTGGCCGATTCCAGGCTCACAACCGGTACTTTGCAAAACTCAACAAACTTGTTAAAAATCATCTCGCTATAATCTTCCTCACGGTTCCTTAAGCCGGGGAACGAACGTACGCCAATAATATCAGCATATTGCCCCATAACGCCTGCTGCTTCGCGGATATGCTCAACGGTAGTACCGTCCATGATCACGCCATCGCGGAGTTCAAGTGCCCAGCCTTCTTTATCGATATTAAGCACCATCACATTCATGCCCAGGTTAAGGGCTGCTTTTTGTGTGCTCATACGGGTACGCAGACTTGGGTTTAAAAACACCAGGGCCAGTGTTTTATTTTTACCAAGTTGCTGGTGTGCAAAGGGATCCTGCTTAAGTGCCAATGCCTCTTTTACAAGTGCGTTAACATCGGCAACATCATTAACAGAAGAGAATAGTTTCATGAACTTTACAATTATTGGGTGAGTTGTTCTGCTATTTATTTTTTAAGTCTCCCCCTTCAGGGGGAGATTATTCGCAATTATTATTTTTTAGCGCTCATGAGGGCTACGCCGTTTAGAGGGGGCTTCTTATTGATTCAATACATTTACAAAAGCTTCCAGGAACCTATCGGCGTGGGCCTTAGTCAAATTCAAGGCAGGTAACAGCCTGATCACGTTTGGTTTAGCTTCGCCGGTAAATATATGGTGCTTGTTCAGCAATTCTTTACGTGCATGGGCTAATTCTTCAGGTAATTCGATACCGATCATCAAACCACGACCGCGAACTTCTTTAACCTGCTCCAGCTTGTTAAGCTCTTTTATTAAGTAGCCGCCAACCTCGGCAGCATTTTGCAGCAGGTTATCCTGTTCCATAGTTTCAAGAACAGCTAAACCTGCGGCGCAAGCTAAGTGATTGCCACCAAAAGTTGTACCTAACATGCCATATGCCGGCTGTATTTTTGGCGAAATAATGATGCCTCCAACAGGGAAACCATTACCCATCCCTTTAGCCATACTGTAAATATCGGCATCTACACCGGCAAAATCATGCGAGAAGAATTTACCTGTACGACCGTAACCGCACTGTACGGAATCAGCAATGAAAACGGCATTATATTCGTCGCACAATGAACGGATCTTTTGCAGGAAGGTTTCAGGAGCAACCTGGATACCACCAACACCCTGGATGCCTTCAATAATTACCGAAGAAATTTCATTGTTTTTGAATGCTTCTTCCAGCGCAGCTTCATCAGCCCATGGCAAAAAGATCACGTTATCAGTTTCATTGATAGGGGCAACGATCTTTGGATTGTCGGTTACAGCAACCGCCAATGAGGTACGGCCATGGAATGATTTACTGAAAGCGATAACTTTCTTTTTACCGTTGTAAAAAGAAGCCAGTTTCAATGCATTCTCATTAGCCTCGGCACCTGAGTTACACAGGAATAATTGATAATCTTCCTTACCCGAAACTTTGCCTAATTTTTGAGCCAATTCTTTTTGAATTGGGATCTCGATAGAATTAGAGTAAAAGCCAAGCTTATGAAGCTGGTCTTCCAAACGCTTCACATAATGCGGGTGGGTATGACCGATAGAGATTACAGCGTGACCGCCATACATATCCAGGTATTCAGTATCCTGAGCATCATAAACCAAGCTGCCTTGTCCTCTTACTATGTTGATGGGATTTATAGGATAAACGTCGAACAGATTCATATTGTTGAAGCCTAAAAGGCAATTAAAATTAATATTAAACTATTACTCCCCCGCCAGTTGGCGGGGGCAGGGGGGCTAAAAAGCTATTCCTTTAAGTCGTAAGCCTGCGCGCTCGTCCAGCCCGAACAATAAGTTCATGTTCTGTACTGCCTGGCCGGAAGCGCCTTTAAGTAAGTTATCCATTATGCTGATAATGAATATTTTGTTATCGTGTTTTTTTACCTGGATAAAGCATTTGTTGGTGTTCACAATTTGCTTTAAATCGATATTACGGTTGGTTACATGCGTAAATGGATGGCCATCGTAATAGTTTTGGTAAAGAGCTAAAGCTTCTTCCTCACTCAAATCGCTTTCAGTGTAAATTGAAGCAATAATGCCGCGGGTAAAGTCACCCCGATAGGGAATAAAGTTGATGGCCTTATCAAAACCCGCCTGTAATTGCCTTAACGACTGACCAATCTCATTCAAATGCTGGTGACTGAAAGCCTTGTAAACAGAAAGGTTATCGTTACGCCAGGTAAAATGCGAAGTAGGCGACAAGCTTTGGCCTGCACCGGTTGAGCCTGTTGTTGCTGTAACATGAACCTCATTATTCAGCAAACCCTTTGATGCCAGCGGAAGCAGCCCCAATTGCAAACAGGTAGCAAAGCAACCCGGATTGGCAATGTTAGCAGCCGTTTTAATGGCTTCGCGATTTAATTCAGGTAATCCGTAAACAAAGCTTTTACCGTTTAAAGTTGAGGTTTGATTAAGCCTGAAATCCTGGCTCAAGTCAATGATCTTAACTGAATCGGGAATAGCATTCGCTTCCAAAAACTTTTTAGCATCGCCATGACCAACACAAAGGAAAAGTACATCAATATCTGTGGATAGCTCAGATGCAAATTTAAGATCGGTATCGCCAAACAGGTCGGTATGCACTTCGTAAACATAGTTACCGGCATTGCTGTTGCTATGCACAAAAACTATCTCCACGTTAGGGTGGTTGATCAGGATCCGAAGCATTTCGCCCCCGGTGTACCCTGCACCACCAACTATACCTGCACGGACGCCCCCCCCGCCCCCTAAAGGGGATGCCTGATTGGTGGCTTTCTTATCTTTAAATTCTGTCATAATTTCAAACTATTGTTTCCCCTTTAGGGGTTAGGGGGCTAAATTTATCCGATCATTATTTGTAGATGGATATGAATATAAAATAAACTCGAGGTCGCTCCGGTCGTTATTGCTGATGAAATGCTTTTGACCGGGATGGATCTCAATGCCCTGTTCGGGCTTCAATACTGTAACCTCGCCGTCTATCGAAAACGTAGCCCGTCCTTTTAAAATAAAAAATACTTGTGTGGCTTTTTCATGATAATGCAATTGCTCAGCAGTATCTGGCGGCATTAGCTCCTGCTTAACGGATAAAACGTCAGTATCAATGAAAGTCCATCCATGGCAATCGTCGCCCCAGTTATAATGTTTTAAGCATTCGCCTTTTGAAAAAACGATGCCCCCTCCGCCCCCTGAAGGAGAGACTTGAACGTGTGATTGATTTGTTGGATCGGCCATTTTTTCTTTATTGAGCATTTGCTCCCCCTTCAGGGGGCTGGGGGGCGGCGTTAACCTTATGATAGATCATTACCTGGTTGCCAAATATTTTGGAGAAACCTTTAACGTCTTCGCCGCTCCATGCATTGTTCATTTCGCCATAGCTGCCAAACTTGTTCGACATCAGGTCGTACGGTGATTCGATACCTATTACCTGGAAGCGATATGGATGCAATTGAACAAATACTTTACCGGTAACATTTTTCTGGGTGTCGTTGAGGAACGCTTCGACATTGCGCATGATAGGATCATGAAACTGGCCTTCATGCAGCCAGTTGCCGTAGAAAGATGATAACTGATCTTTCCATGAAAGCTGCCATTTGGTTAACACGTGTTTCTCTAAAGTATGGTGAGCTTTGATGATAACCATAGGGGCGGCGGCTTCAAAGCCAACTCGACCTTTAATGCCGATAATAGTATCACCAACGTGAATATCCCTGCCAATGCCATAAGGCTGAGCGATAGCCTGCAAAGCCTGGATAGCCTTGGTTGGATGATCATATTTTTCATCACCAATGGCTACTAATTCACCTTTTTCAAAAGTAAGCACAAGGTCTTTTACTTCAGATGCAGTTACCTGTGTAGGCCATGCTTCTTCAGGCAAGCCCAGGTTTGAAGTAAGTGTTTCTTTACCACCAACTGATGTGCCCCAAATCCCTTTGTTGATAGAGTATTTAGCTTTCTCGAAGTTCATATCAACACCATGTTTTTTCAGGTATTCGATCTCTTCTTCGCGGCTCAGTTTCAGGTCGCGGATAGGGGTGATGATCTTTACTTCCGGAACAAGGATGTTAAAGATCATATCAAAACGCACCTGGTCGTTACCGGCACCGGTACTGCCATGGGCAACAAATTCGGCACCAATTTCTTTAGCGTAATTAGCAATAGCAGTTGCCTGGCTTACGCGTTCGGCACTTACAGATAGCGGATAGGTGTTGTTTTTTAATACGTTACCGTAAATTAAAAAGCGTACGCAGGTATTGTAAAAGTTTTCGGTTTCATCAACCACATGGTGTGAAGTTACGCCCATTTTATAAGCGCGTTCTTCAACGCCTTTTAACTCTTCCTCGCTAAAACCGCCGGTATTTACAATAACCGAATGAACCTCATAACCAAGGTCCTTTGTTAAATAAATACAGCAAAATGAGGTATCCAAACCCCCGCTATAAGCTAATACTACTTTTTTCTTCATGTTTTTGGTGAGCTTAAAGCTAAAAGCATAAGGCTTAAAGCTTTACTTATCAATTATGGTGATCTGTTTTGTTAATTGTCATTAAGCCTTCAGCTTAACTTTCCACGTGCCCTATACGTTTTTTGATGGCGTTTTCAATGCGCTCTAAAAGTGTCGCCTTGTGGGTTATGCGCTGCATCTTTTCTTCGTATTCTTTTTGTTTTTCGGCGGGATCAAAAAGCATAGCAGTGCACATGCAGTTTTTGCGACCTTTGCTGGTTAAAATATCAAAGTTTACGCAGCTTTTGCAGCCTGCCCAAAAGTTTTCATCCTGGGTAAGTTCGGAGTAGGTAACCGGCTCGTAGCCAAGCTCCGAGTTGATCTTCATTACAGCTAAACCGGTTGTTAATCCGAATATTTTGGCATCGGGATATTTGGTGCGCGATAACTGGAAAATGCGGTGCTTGATGGCCTTTGCCAATCCCGCCTTACGGAACTGCGGATTAACAATAAGGCCCGAGTTGGCAACAAAGTCGCCGTGGCTCCATGTTTCAATGTAGCAAAAACCGGCCCAGGTGCCGTCTTTATGCAAGGCTATAACCGCTTTGCCTTCCAACATTTTATTGGCAACATATTCGGGTGAACGTGTGGCTATACCAGTTCCGCGTGCCTTGGCCGATTCGGCCATCTCATCGCAAATCATAGTGGCATAATCTACATGCTGTGCAGTAGCAACCTGAATATCAAAATCTTGTATTGTCATTTAAATAGATAATTACCGTGAAATTAATTGGCTTTATCAGCCTTAAATAATTAGATGGTTTTTTTAAAAAGAAGTTTAAAAAACTCTTTTTGTGTGGGCAGGAGAAAAATTAATTCAAACCCGGGGCATGTAGGTCCTTCGTCGGGGAGGGCAGTTTAAAAAAACAGTTGAACCCAAGGCAGCGGCAGCCGGAGCAAATGTTGCTCTTGTTGCGGGCTTATTTAAGCTTGGTGTATTCATTTTTTTTATTGAATTACTGTGTTTTTAATTTCGCTGCAAAATAGGCTATAAAATTTTATTTATACAAGAAAAAAATGTGATTATTTGTTGTTTGGTGAGTGGTTGATTAGGTTGATTGGGTGAATGGTTTTATTTTTATCGTAACTTTCTGGCCTGCAAGCGTAACTACTCACCCAATCAACCTAATCAACCATTCACCTTTTTTCCACAATATCGGCGATAATCATATCAGCATGTACCCTTGAATTTTCGATAAACCAAAGGTGGGTATCCAGGCCGCCGCAAACCACGCCCGCAAGGTATAAACCGGGCATGTTTGTTTCCATGGTTTCGGGATTGTATTGGGGGATAAATTTATCTTCAGAAAGGATGATACCAAGCTTTTTAAGGAACTCAAAATTAGGTTTATAGCCTGTCATCGCCATTACAAAATCGTTGGGGATGGTAATTAATCCTTCCGGGGTTTTAATGTCGACTTCGTTTTCCCTAATAGCTTCGAGATTTGAACTGAAATAGGCTTTAATGCTGCCTTCTTTAATGCGGTTAATAATATCGGGCCGTACCCAGTATTTAACCCGGTTGCTCACTTCGCTGCCGCGGATCACCAATGTTACTTCGGCACCTTTACGGTAGGTTTCAAGCGCCACATCAATAGCCGAATTGCTTGAGCCAACTACCACCACTTTTTGCAGGGTATAATAATGAGGGTCCTGGTAATAGTGCTTTACTTTGGGGAGGTTTTCGCCGGGAATATCAAGGTTTACCGCAATATCATAAAAGCCGGTTGACAGAATCACTTTTTTAGCCTGGTAGGTTGCCTTTTTTGTAATAATAGTATAAAAGCCATCTTCGGGTTTTACTTCGGTAACTTCTTCAAAAAGATGAATAGGCAGGTTATTTGACAGTGCTACACGGCGGTAATACTCCAATGCATCGTTACGGGTAGGTTTGTTATGTACGGTAACAAATGGAACGCCGCCAATCTCCAGTTTCTCGGAAGTTGAGAAAAATGTCATGGTAGCAGGATAGTTGTACAATGAATTTACAAGCGTGCCTTTTTCGACAATTACAAAGCTTAAACCGGCTTTTTGAGCAGCAAGTCCGCAAGTTAAACCTATCGGGCCACCACCAATAATGAATATATCGAGCATTTATATACAGTTAAGAAATTAAAGAAATCATGAACCGGTGCGGGGTCGGGGCATGTTTGCCGGTGCGGCAAAAATAAGAAAATAAAAAAGGGTAAGCTACTTTTATCGCGCCGCTCAACTCTCTACCCTTGCTGTGTTCCCACCCTGGGGGAGTTCAAGAGGAGCTGGCCGTAAAAGACTTACCCCGGCGCAAATATAGAAAAAGGTAGCGTTTATGGTTAAGAAAATGTTAAAAAAGGCTTATCTGTTGATTTATAGATGGATAATTTTTAATTTGCTCTGCTATAGCCAGATTATCGTACATCGTTAACACGTTTTCATCTCCCCGAAATTCAAATTCCCGATAAGTTTTGGCATGCTGGTCGAGATCCAGCAACAAATTTTTCAAAATAGTAAGCCGGTTAACAACAAATTTTACCTTCATTTCCCTCTTTTGAAAATGTGGCCAAAGCAGGTTAAATTGTTCGGGTGTTATGGCCCTTGCTACGGTAATATGAGGTATAGTACTACTATCGCCAACTATATCTTTTAGTAATTTAAGCCAGTATTGGTTTTGCCCGGTAAGTTTAAGCTTTGCAAAAATGGTTTTATTGTAGTTATTACCTTCATTAAAACAATCAAACCCATCTATTTCAAAAATAGCCGGAGGCAGCAAACTAAGTTTCCTGCTCAGGAACGAGAAACCCTGAACGTCTACATCAAGCGGTTTACGCGGATAATTATTTATAGTAATATGCGCCCGGGCATGCATGCTGGGGTAATTGCCTATAACGCGCTTTGCTTCGTTTTTTAGTTTCCGGATCATAACATCTACATGATCAGGTATCGGGAGGATAAAATGATAAAATGCGTAGTCCATGATTATTATTTTAAATGAATAAATTGATCTGATCGGGATCACCGGCTTTAAGCATTTCCAGCTCATCGCGGGTATAGCCGGGGCCGGTCATATTTTTAAATTCAAAAACTTTAAACTTATTCCATTTGGCAAAGGCATCAAGTGTATCCCGTTTTAAAATGGTAAGTTCTTTAACCCAAAATGGCTCCAGCAACTTTTTATGCCTGAAATGCGGCCAAAGAGTATCAAAATCTTTTTCGTGGATATCGCGCACAACAGTTATGTGCGGGACGATATTCTTTTTGATACGCAGCGTCTTTTTTAAAGTGTTAAACCATTCGTCGGTAGCGGGCGTTGCGCGGATATTGGCATAAATGGTCATGCGGTTATGCAGGTGGGTGAAATGATAAAATCCATCCATGTGCAATAATACCGGGGGCATAGTATTCAGTCCCTGTTCCATCAAGTCCAGGTTTTTATCGGCCATAAAAGGCTTTTGCCTTTCAAGATGCTGTACAGAGATATGAGCAGGCGAATCCATACTTTTATAATTGCCAATGAGCTTTGCCGATGCTTTTTTGTAACGCGCAATCTCATGCTTCACCATTTCGGGAGGGGATAATAACATCAGATAATCTTCATATATACTCATTGGGCGTATCATTTTTGTTATTTCAAATTTGCTAAAAAAATTAGTAAAATACCAAATTAATTTTCATATTTGTTGTGTGGAAGCTAAGCGGCATATTGTACATATCGACCTCGACTCGTTTTTCGTTTCGGTGGAACGAAAGTTTCATCCCGAGCTGATCGGTAAGCCTGTGATCATCGGTGGTTCGCCCGAAAGGGGAGTGGTAGCTTCATGCAGTTATGAGGCGAGGGCATTTGGTGTGCATTCGGCAATGCCTACCAAGCAGGCACTTAAGCTTTGCCCGCATGCAATCCTTATCCGCGGATCGCACGGGCGGTATGGGGAGGCCTCGCGGGAGGTTACACAGATCATTCACGATACGGTGCCTTTGTACCAAAAAACATCGGTTGATGAGTTTTATATAGATTATACCGGCATGGATCGTTTTTATGATTGCTACCACGAAGCAAGTAAGCTAAGGCAGAAGATCACAAAGGAAACCGGTCTGCCTATTTCATTTGGCATGGCATCCGGCAAAACGATAGCTAAAATGGCCACCAACCAGGCCAAGCCCAACGGACAAATGTTTGTAAAACATGGTGATGAGTTGAAATTTCTGGCCCCGCTAAATATCGGTAAGATCCCAGGCTTGGGAGAGAGCACCTGCAATAAGTTATATCAATATGGCATTGAAAAGATAGGCGATTTGCAGCGTACCAATATCCGCTTCCTTGAAACCATTTTCGGGAAATACGGGCATTCACTTTGGGAAAAAGCTAATGGGATAGACCATGGTGAAATCGTTGCTAACTCCGACAGGAAATCCATCAGCACAGAGCATACTTTTCATACCAACGTGTCCGACCATCGTACCCTTGAAACTACTTTAGTGTCCATGACCGAGGAGCTGTCCTCAAAACTCAGGCGAGAGAACAAACTTTCATCATGCCTGGCTATCAAACTGCGTTATGGCAATTTTGAAACACATACCCAGCAGCAAAAAATAGCACTTACAGCGGCCGAACATATCCTGATTCCTGGTGTGAAAAACCTGCTTAAAATGGCCTGGGACCAGCATCGTCCCATCAGGCTGATAGGTGTAAGGCTGAGCGATCTTTGTACCGGCAGCTATCAGATCAACCTGTTTGAGGACAATGAAGAACGCATCAAACTTTACCAGGCTATGGATCAGATCAACTTTAAGTTTGGCGATAAAACCGTTTGCCGGGCTGCGGGGATGGAGATCGGGACAAGGAATTTTAATCCATTTATGCGGGGCTGAGCGTTGATTTTTTTGATTGCGTTGATTTCGCTGATGTTTGTTTAGTAAAAAAAAGCAGGGGATCGTGTGATTCCCTCCCTTGGGAGGGTGTAGGGAGGGGTTTCATCGCCAAACTTATTCGCTTTAATGATGTAGAAACCCCTCCCTGCCATAACACATTCCAACCACACCCCTCCCAAGGGAGGGAATTTAGAAAAGCCTGTGGCCGGTGTTATCACCGCGCCGCAAATATTCTACCAATGGTCAAAGGTTTTTTACCGTTGGTCAAAGTAATTTTATGGAGCGATGGGTTGTGACTTCTTTTGATCAAAAAGAAGAAATTATGGAAACCACACAACGTCAAACTTACCTCGATTGGTTGAGGATCTTATCCATATTGGGGGTGTTATTTTTTCATTCGGCAATGCCTTTTGTTGCCGAGGATGGCTGGCACATCAAAAATCACGAAACCAGCAACCTGATGATGGAATCAAATCATTTTTTGCACCTTTTTCGCATGCCGCTGCTCTTTTTTATTTCAGGTACCGTGAGTTACTACATGATGCAGCGGCGTTCTACACTCAGTTTCATAGGTTTGCGTTTCCGCCGGCTTTTTATTCCGCTTTTGGTGGGCATGTTCATCATTGTGCCGCCGCAAATCTACATGGAACGTTTGGCCAATGGCTACAAAGGGTCGTTCCTGGATTTTTATCCAAGTACATTTAGCTTTCAGCCTTATCCTAAAGGTAATTTCAGCTGGCACCACCTTTGGTTTATCGCCTACCTGTTTCTTTATGATCTGATATTTGCGCCTTTATTTGCCTGGATGATCTCGCCCCAAAGCAATACCTTTAAACAAAGACTTACCATTTTGGCTAAAGGGAAATTTGTATACCTACTAATGCTACCCGGAATCCTGTGGTTTACCTTTACCAGCTGGGACCTGCCCGAAACCAACGACCTGATCCATGACGGTAGTTACTTTGTTTACTGGCTGTTTTTTCTGCTGGCTGGCTTTATCTGTATCCTTCAGCCTAAACTGATGGACAGTCTTGAGCGGAACCGCCGTTTCGCCTTAACCATCGGTTTTTTAAGCCTGATGACATGGGAAGTAATGCGCTGGAACGGCATCGAACCATTGCATCCCCTCTGGCCTTTTCAAAATATCGCGTTTTCGTATGCCTTTACGGCTTTGCGGCCAATAATTGCCTGGGGATGGGTGCTGGCGCTGGTTGGCTATGGCAAGCATTATCTTAACCGTACCCACAGGGTACTTAATTATTTAAACCAGGCGGTATATCCGTTTTACATATTGCACCAAACCGTTATTGTGTTATTGGCCTATTATATTGTGCAAACGCAAAATGAAAGCATCCTTTCAAAATACGTTTATACCGTGGGCATTACCTTTTTTGTAACGGTGCTTATCTATCATTTACTGGTTCGCCCGTACGCGTTAACCCGGTTTTTATTCGGTATGAAACCCAGGGATAAACGTAAATCAATTATCGAATTACCTTTAGAAGAAATAAAGCCTGTTGAAGCGCTTTCTACATGAAATTTTTAATTTAACAGTATGAAATTTTTCAGGAAGTACATTTTTCCGGCATTGTATGGCTTATTGGTATATTTTACCATACGGCTATTGCATGATACTGACATTGGCCAGCATTTTTGGGAAAGGGATTTTTATGTTAATGGCATTGAAATGGCCTGTTCAATATTGGTGGGCTATTTGGCAATCTACATTTTTGAAAGGCTTTTTACGTACTATGACAGGCGCCGGACCGTACAGCTATCCTACAGGGCCGTAGTGCGGGAGTTGGCCATATTGGGGGGAGCAAATTTGATATTGGTGAACGTAGTATTTGTTCCGATGGTAATGGCCCTGCACGTAACCCAGGGCATAGATGAGTTATTGCCATGGGCAGATGTGGCCGATATTAATATGATCCCCACCTTGTACGCTATTGTTTATTATGGCATTGCACGTAGCAGCACCTGGCTAAAGGCTTATGTAAATAATAAGATGCAACTGGAAAAGTTAACCAATGACCAACTGGAAACGGAGTTGAAGTTTTTGAAAGCCCAGTACCATCCGCATTTTTTATTTAATGCGCTGAACACTATTTATTTCCAGATGGATGATGATGTGCCCGGTGCCAAAAAGAGTACCGAGTTATTATCGAGCCTTTTGCGCTATCAGCTTTATGACCAACACCAGCAAGTGCCCATTAAGCAGGAACTGGAGTATCTTGAAAATTATATCCGCCTGCAGCAGATCAGGGCGAGCAGCAAAATGCAGCTTAGTGTTAATTTTGAAGGATGTTTAACCGATCAGCTGATTTATCCGCTGCTCTTGCTGCCACTGGTTGAAAACGCCTTTAAATATATAGGAGGTGAATATAAAATAGCTATTGAAGGATGCATTATTGACGATAAATTTGTTTTTAAAGTTTATAACGATGTGCCGGTTAATATGAAGGCCCCTGATAGCTACAGCGGCATTGGTTTAGAAAATTTAGGCCGTAGGTTACAGCTACTTTACCCGGGTAAACATAAGCTAACTGCAGGTCGCGAAGACGATCATTACACAGCGATACTTGAATTGAATATATAAAAGATGGCATTAATTAGCTGCATTATTACCGACGATGAGCCCTTTGCCCGTAAGGGTTTGGAAGGCTATGTTTCAAAAGCCGGTTTTTTTGACCTGAAAGCACAATGTGAAGACGCAATGGAATTGGGGGCCTTGCTGGCCCGGCAACAGGTAGACCTGCTGTTCCTTGATATCCAGATGCCGCACTTAACCGGCGTTGAATTTATTCGTTCGCTGCCCAATCCGCCCAAAGTGATCTTCACGACGGCATTTAAAGAATATGCTACCGATGGTTTTGATCTGGATGTGCTCGACTACCTGCTTAAACCCATTCCGTTTGAGCGCTTTATGAAGGCTGCCTTTAAAGCTAAGGATTACTTTGATTTAAGAAACAACGCAGAAGTTGCTGACTACCTGTTTGTTAAAAGTAATGGTAAGCTCGAAAAGATAATTTTTGACGATGTGCTGTTCATCAAAGGCATGGAAAATTATGTAGAGGTTTATACCCCTGCGCGTAAGATCATAACCCACAGTACTCTGCGGGCCTTTGCCGAAAAACTGCCTTCGCGTAAATTCATGCAAACGCATAAATCATACATTGTTGCCAATAATAAAATTACATCGATAGAGGGGAATATGCTGAATATTGGCACGTTTGAGGTCCCGATCAGCAGGCAGCTTAAAGACCAGGTAATGCATACCCTTATTAATCAATCAAGGTAGCATCAGGTTTTAAATAATCAGAATCAGAAATTTTTACACGAATTGCTTTTGACGTTTGCTACAATTAATCGAATTACACGAATTTTTTAATGATGTAAATTTAAAATTCGTGTAATTAGATTAATTCGGAAAAATTAGTATGGAAATTTCTTATTTGTTCGCTTCTTTTCAGCATATATTTTTTAAAGTGATTTCCCTGTATATAATTAAAACTATTTTGTAATATGCATTATTCTACTGTTGCATTACTTACAAAACCTCATGGGCGGTAAAAACCTGTTCAAAGCTTTATCCTTTTTTTTAACGGCAGGCCTATGCTTAGCCGCCAATATTTCATATGCTCAAACCCGTGCCGATAGCGTTAAACTTGCTATCGAGCCGTCTTATAATAATGTAAGCGGTACCCACCAGTTTTTCCTGGGGGATAATTACCGCAAACTTTGGGCTGCGCCTGTTACTCTTCCTATATTTCATCTTAACGGCGAAAAAGGCGGTCTCAAGATACTGCAAAGGGGCGGAGGCAAGCAAACCAAATCATTACGCCTGCAGGATCCTACCGGGCAGCAATGGGTACTGCGCACCATTCAAAAATATCCCGAAAAAGGCTTGCCTGTTGATCTGCGGCAAACGGTAGCTAAAGATATTTTGCAAGACCAGGTGTCGGCTGCACATCCATTCTCGGCACTCACCGTGCCACCGCTGGCTGAGGCGTTGGGCGTTCCGCATTCAAACCCTAAAATTGTTTATGTTCCTGATGATCCTGCTTTTGGTGAGTATCAAAAGGATTTTGCCAACCAGGTGTTTTTATTTGAAGAGCGTGAGCCGCTCGATGCCGAAAAAACAGATAATACCGAAAAGGTACAACGCAAACTACAAAATGATAATGATAACCGGGTCGATCAAAAGATAGTGCTCCGCGCCCGCCTGCTGGATATGCTTTTGGGCGATTGGGACAGGCATGAAGATCAATGGCGCTGGGAGAAGATCGACGGAAAACATGAAACCGTTTACGAACCTGTTCCGCGTGATCGTGACCAGGTATATTATAAAACATCGGGCGTATTGCCCTGGATCGTAGCGCACCAATGGCTTAAATCAAAGTTTCAGGGTTATAGCGATGAGATCAGGGATATCAATGGATGGAATTTCAATGCCCGCTATTTCGACCGCTATTTCCTGAACCAATTGAGCGAAGAGGACTGGAAAGAGCAGATAGCCTACGTGCAAAGCAAATTGACCGATGACCTGATCAAAAAAGCGGTGCATTTAATGCCCGATACTATTTACAAACTTTCGGGTCCGGAGATCATCGGCAAAATGATAGCGCGGCGTAATATTCTGCAAAAACAGGCGCTTGAGTATTATAAATTTATCTCGATATATGTAGATGTTCCGGCGAGTGATAAAACGGATAAGTTCACCATCGCCCATGAAAGTAATGGCGATATCACCCTTACTGTAAACAAAATAAAAAAAGACGGCAGCGTTGATAAGGTTACGTACCAGCGTACTTTTAAACCTGATGTTACCAAAGAAATCAGGATGTATGGTTTTGATGGTGATGATGTTTTTAATGTAACCGGCTCAACGCCATCGCCAATAATCGTACGGATGATAGGCGGGGAGGGTATGGATACATTTGCGGTTGACAGCAGTTTGAACAATAAAGGCAAAACTTATATTTATGACCGTTCGGATCAGAAGAATGTACTGCCTTCATCATCCATTGCCAAAAACCGAACCTCGACGGATACCGCTGTAAATAACTATGATAAAACCGCCTTTAAGTTCGACAGGTTTGAACCCATCATTTTAGCCAATTACAGCAATGATATCGGTGTTTTGTTGATAGGAGGTTTCTCATATGAACGGCACGGCTTTCGCAAAGAGCCGTATGCTTTCCGCGAAGAGTTTCTAACCAATTATTCGTTGCAACGCAAATCATTTCTGTTTACTTATATGGCCGACTGGAAAAAAGCCATCGGCGAAAATGATCTGCGGATCAACCTGCTTTCGCGCGGGCCGAGCAACCTGAGCAACTTTTTTGGGATAGGGAATAATACCGTTTTTGAAAATAAGGATGACAGGAAGATCTCCTACTATCGTAACCGTTATGACTATGTTACCGGTGATGTTTCCCTCCACCGCGATTTTGGAAACCTGCATGTAAGCGCCGGGGTTGCAGGTCAGTTTTATAACAGCAAATCATCAAATAATACCGAAAGATTTTTGAGTGGTTATAATGCGGCTTTTCCGGATGAGAAAGTATTTGGCACCAAAGTTTACGGCGGTTTAACAGCCAACGCAACGGTGGATACCAGGAATAAACTGATCATTCCGACACAAGGCATTTTATGGACAACCACAGTAAGTGGCTTTAGTGGTGGCGGTTCGGGAAGCCACAATACTTACGGGCAGATATTATCAGAGTTTAGTTTCTATCTCAATCCGGATAAAGACTCGGTACTGGTAATAGCTAATCGTACAGGCCTGGGAACTACGGTAGGCAATGCCGCATATTTCCAGCAGATGAAGCTCGGGGGTGCGCAAAACTTCAGGGGCTTTCATACCAACAGGTTTACCGGTCGTACAATTGCTTATAACAATCTTGAACTGCGGTTAAAAGTGCTTGATTTTACCTCGTACCTGTTGCCTGGTTCATTCGGTTTAATTGGCTTTAATGACGTTGGCAGGGTATGGGTTCCCGGCGAATCATCTGACCGCTGGCATGACGGCTACGGGGGCGGCCTCTACATTATTCCGGCTCAATTGGTGCTGATAGAAGCGGTAATGGGTTTCTCAAAAGAAGGATCACTGCCTTATATATCCATTGGGTTTAGGTTTTAAAATAACTGCCGCGGGTTTAGCGCAGCATAACCCGTGGTAAGCATGGTTAAAGCTTTCAGCTTAACTAAATTAACCGCATTTTTTGGTGGCTCAGTTCTGTCAGTACCTTCCGGTCAATTTTAAGTTTGAGCGAAAAATTCAAGAAAACAACCAAAAAATCACCAAAAAACAAGGGTAAATAAATTGCTTTTTGAAACGATTGTTTTTTACTCTTAAATGTTTTATTAGTTGACTATCAGCTATTAATTGTGTTTCAGGTTAAATTTTAAGCTGTTGATTATCAGTGTGTTTTATTTTTAAGGTGTTTCGTGTTTTTACACTTAAAAAATGGAACAGTTGAAAAACGGCGTCGGTATGATTTCATTTTTTTATGGAGAACGGCGATTTTGGGACAGGCATATTTTTACACTTCTCCCATAAAAATAATTACACTATCAGTCCCATAGATTACCTGCTTTTATATATTTGCATATGAATCACCTCATAGCACCATCTATCTTAGCAGCCGATTTTGCCAACCTGCAACGCGATATTGAAATGATCAATAACAGCGAAGCCGACTGGATCCACGTTGATATTATGGATGGTATGTTTGTACCCAATATCTCTTTTGGTTTCCCGGTTGTAAGCGCAGTAAAAAAACACGCTGCCAAACCACTTGATGTTCACCTGATGATAGTTGACCCGGATCGTTACCTGAAAGCTTTTAAAGATGCCGGGGCCGATAGTATCACTGTGCACCAGGAAGCTTGTCCGCATTTGCACCGCACGGTTCAGGCCATTAAGCAATTAGGCTGTAAAGCAGCTGTTGCTATTAACCCGGCCACCCCGGTATTTATGCTGGAAGATATTGTTGCCGATTTGGATATGGTTTTGATCATGTCTGTTAACCCCGGTTTTGGGGCCCAGTCTTTTATCGATAACACTTATAAAAAGATTAAAGAACTCAGGACACTAAGTGCCGAAAAAAATCCCGGACTGTTAATTGAAATTGACGGTGGGGTGGATGCTAACAATATAGCAAAACTGATAGAAGCCGGAGCAAATGTGTTTGTTGCGGGCACTTCAGTGTTCTCGTCGGCCAACCAGGTGGCCGCGATATCAAAACTCAAACATGCCTAAAAGTTATTATAATGATAATAATTAAACCAGCCCTGTGGGGTTAGTTTAATTATTTGCAATCAAAGGCCCGTTTGTTGATTAATTGTATATTTTTTCAAAAAATGTAAATAATGTCTATATATTTTGTCAAATTAATTAACTTCGGCCCAACAAAATACAAACTTCCTAATAGTGTATTTAGAACCTACAATTCGTTAATTATATGAAACATAATTTTGGTGCCGGACCCGGCATTCTACCACACGAAGTTTTAAAGCAAGCTTCAGAAGCAGTTATTGATTTTAATGGTACTGGACTCTCTTTGCTTGAAATTTCACACCGATCGAAAGAGTTTGAAGCCGTTTTAGACGAAGCTGTAAGCCTGGTAAAAGAATTATTCAACGTTCCTGAAGGTTACTCGGTATTGTTTTTGCAAGGCGGTGCCAGCACCCAGTTTGCTTTGGCCCCTTACAACCTGTTACCTGAAGGCGGCAAAGCAGCTTATGTTGAAACCGGTGTTTGGGCCAATAAAGCTTTAAAAGAAGCTAAGTATTTTGGCGAAGTACAGGTTGTAGCTACCTCAAAAGAGGCCAACTTTACTTACATCCCTAAGGATTTTGAAATCCCGGCTGATGCTGCTTATATCCACATTACTTCTAACAATACCATTTACGGTACCCAGTTACAGGAGTTCTTTAAATCGCCAATCCCGGTGGTTTGCGATATGTCGTCAGATATTTTCAGCCGCGTGGTTAATGTTGCCGATTTTGGTTTGATTTATGCCGGTGCTCAGAAAAATATGGGCCCTGCCGGTGTTACATTGGTTATTGTTAAGAATGACCTGCTGGATAAAACCGGTCGTAAGATCCCTGCAATGTTCAACTACCAAACTCAAATTGAAGGTGGTTCAATGTACAATACCCCTCCGGTATTTGCTATCTACGTTTCAATGCTTACCCTTAAATGGTTAAAAGCAAAAGGTGGCGTACCGGCAATTGAGCAGGAAAACATCACCAAAGCACGTGTACTTTATGAGGAAATTGACCGTAACCCATTGTTTAAAGCAGTAGCTGCCGTTGAAGACCGCTCAAAAATGAACGTTTGCTTCGTGATGGAAAATGCTGAGTTGGAGAAACCATTCCTGAAACTTGCCGAAGAACGCGGTATAGTAGGCATTAAAGGCCATAGAAGTGTAGGCGGTTTCCGCGCTTCAATTTACAACGCATTGCCAATAAGCAGCATCTACGCGCTGATTGACGTAATGCAGGAATTTGCTGAAAAGAATAAGTAGCCCCCTAACCCCCTAAAGGGGGAACAATAATTTAAAATAATTACCCCCGGCCCTTGAAGATGAGGAATAATCACTCCCCCTTTAGGGGGCCGGGGGGCAAAACTTTAGACATGATCAAAATATTAGCTAATGACGGTATCGACCCGATAGGTAAAAAAATGCTGGAAGATGCCGGCTTTTTTGTTGATACCAACAATATCCCACAGGACGAGCTTCCTGAAAAATTGAAAAACTATGACGCTATTACCGTACGTAGTGCTACTAAAGTACGCAAAGCATTAATCGACGCTACGCCTAACCTGAAACTGATCGGTCGCGGTGGTGTAGGTGTTGATAATATTGACGTTGATTATGCCAAAGAAAAAGGCATCGGTGTTTACAATACTCCGGCATCATCTTCTTTATCAGTAGCTGAACTGGTATTTGCCAGCCTATTTGGTTCTGTACGTTTTTTACCAGACAGCAATCGCAAAATGCCGGTTGATGGCGGCACTAAATTCAACGATCTGAAAAAAGCTTATGCCAAAGGTGTTGAGCTTCGCGGTAAAACTTTAGGTATCGTAGGTTTTGGCCGTATCGGCAGGGAAGTAGCTAAAATAGCTATCGGTGTTGGTATGGATGTTTTAGCTTATGACCTTTTTGATTTCAACCCTGAGCTGGATCTTGTTTTAGGCGGTGGTATTGCTGTTAAAGCATCTGTTAAAAAATCTACACTTGATGAAATTATCACTACTGCTGATTTCATTACGTTGCATACTCCATTTATCGACAAAGCTCTTTTGGGTGCCGAAGAATTGGCTAAAACTAAAAAAGGTGTTGGCCTGGTAAATATTTCACGCGGCGGTTTGATCGACGAGCTTGCTTTGGTTGATGCTTTAAACAGCGGCCAGGTTTCATTTGCAGCACTTGACGTGTTCGATAATGAGCCAACCCCTCGTGCTGAGATCTTAACTCATCCAAAAATTTCCCTAACCCCTCATATTGGTGCAGCTACCAACGAGGCCCAGGAAAGGATTGGTGTTGAGCTTGCAAGCCTGATCATCGATCATTTCAAAAAAGCATAACACGAATTAGTTCTGATTAGAGCGAATTACACGAATGCTTTCATATTACAAAAGGCACTAATCTTACCGGTTAGTGTCTTTCTTGTATATAAGCGAATTCGTGCAATTTGATTCAATTCGGGAATATTCGTGTTATATAATATACGAAATACCCTTCTCCGGCATCGTAACACCATAGCCTTCCTTCTCCAGGTCGTTGGCTAACAATTGCATGCTTTCGCCTTCACCATGTACCAGGAATACCTGCTTTAGCTTATCAGGGCCAATAGCTTTAATATTACCCATCAGGTCGTCATGATCGCCATGGGCACTGAGTACGTCGGTTTGTTTAATAGTAGCGTAAACAGACAGTTCACGGTCTTTGATATGAACAATGGAATCGCCCCGTAGCAAACGATGCCCCAATGTCCCCTTGGCGCAATAGCCAATGAAAAGGATAGTGGCATAGTAGTTTTGGATATTATAAAACAGGTGGTCCTGGATGCGGCCCCCTTCAAGCATTCCTGCCGATGATATGATAATGCAGGGCTCCCAGTAATTGGAGATTTGCCGGCTATCTTTCAGCGTTTCAACGTAAGTAAGGTTGTCAAACTCAAATTCATCGCCGCGTTTTTGATAAAACTCCTGCGCTTCCTGGTTAACGTGATTATGGTACTTTCGGAATACCTCGGTAGCCTGGGTGGCCATCGGGCTGTCAACAAAAACCTTAACAGGCGGCAGCAGGCCGGTGCTGAAGATCTTGTTTAAAGTATAAACCAATGATTGCGTACGCCCGATACTGAACGCCGGGATAATTAAACGGCCTTGCTCTTTAATACAAGCCTTCTCAATAACTTCTATCAGGGTTTGTTCAACGGTTTTGTCTTTACTGTGATAACGCCCGCCGTAGGTAGCTTCCGAAACCAGGTAATCAACCGGAGGGAGGGGCTGCGGATCATTTAAAACCGGGTAATTCTTCCTGCCGATATCGCCGGTAAAAGCTATAGTTTTTTCTTCGCCTTTATCGTTTATTTTAAATACTGCTGCTGCTGCACCCAACAAGTGGCCAACAGGTACAAACGTCAGTTCGATATCACCTGTAATGCGAAACGGTTTGTTAAAACCTATGGTGACAAAGCGTTCCACTGTATCCATAACATGTTTTTGCATGTACAGCGGCTGCGCGTGAGTGTTGAATTTGCCCCTGCCGCGTTTATGATGACCACCTTTACTTGCTGCTTTACGCATGAAAATATTTACAGAATCGAGTAAGAGTAACTCTGTCAAATCGGCTGTCGGAGGGGTGCAAAGTATCTGCCCCTCAAAACCTAAGCGGATTAAGGTAGGCAGGTTGCCCGAGTGATCGATATGCGCATGAGTAAGTACTACCACGTCAATGTCTTCGGGGCGAAATGGGAAGTTTTCGTTAGATATGATGCTGTGGTCCTTTTCATAATCAAGCCCGCAATCCACTAAAATTTTATATTGTCCAACCTCGAGCAAATGCATGCTCCCGGTTACTTGTCGGGCCGCCCCGTGTATAGTTAGTTTCATTTTATGTACGCGATACACGGCATGCGGCCTGTACCAGTATTATATTACGTTGTAAGTAATCTTTAAATTGTGAATATAACAGTTTACACTCGTTTTTCGCGAGTGTAAACGGATTAATGCTTTACTTTATAAGTTTAGTAATAAACCAATAAGTTTTAAGGAGCGTTTGCTAAGCCTGGCTGCTTTCAAACTGAAGCTGGCTCAGATAACGGTAAAGGCCCTGTTCATTATTGATGAGTTCGAGGTGGCTGCCGCTTTCAACAATATTGCCTTTTTCTATCACTACTATTTTATCTGCCTCGCGAATGGTTGACAGGCGGTGCGCAATGATGATAGAGGTACGGTCTTTCATTAATTCCTCAAGGGCTTCCTGTACCAGGCGTTCCGATTCTGAATCTAATGAAGAGGTGGCTTCATCGAGGATCAGGATAGCGGGGTTTTTAAGCAGGGCTCTTGCAATGGCAATCCGCTGCCTTTGTCCGCCCGATAATTTAACACCACGTTCGCCCACAATAGTTTCATAACCTTCGGGAAAGGAAGATATGAACTGGTGAGCATTGGCGCGTTTGGCTGCCTGTATGATATCTTCATTGGATGCACCGAGCCTGCCATAGGAGATATTTTCCATAATGGTGCCGCCAAAAAGTAATACATCCTGCGGAACAATAGCCACCTGGTTACGGATATCGGTAAGAGAATAATTATCGGCAGGTTTGCCATCAAATAAAATACTGCCGCTTTGCGGATGATAGAATTGTAATATCAGGGAAGCCATGGTTGATTTACCTGAACCACTTGGCCCAACAATAGCCACGCGCTGCCCGGCATCGGCATTAAATGAAATGCCTTTTAATACGGTGATCTCCTGGCGGGAAGGGTAGGCAAACACTACATTATCAAAAGCAAGATCACCCTTGATAGCCTGTTTGATATTATTATCGCTTTCAACTATGGAAATCTCTTCGCCCTGCTCGGCGAGGATCTCCAATACACGCTCACTTGCGCCTACGGCTTTTTGCAGATTAGCGTAAAGATCAGGGAAACTGCCCATGGCTGCCCCTACAAATATCGAATACATAATGAACGTGGTAAGATCGCCGACATAGATCTCATGATTAGCCACCAATACCGATCCATACCAGATAACGCCCACAAAAGTGCCGAACAAACAAAATACAATGAACGAAGCAAACGTACCCCTGAATTTTGCACCCCGAACGGCGATGTCCACCACTTTGCGCAGGATCTTGTCGTAACGATTAGCCTCATAAGCTTCGTTAACAAAAGCCTTTACGTTGGCAATGCCTTGCAATGTTTCTTCAACTATGGTGTTTGATTCGGCCAGTTTATCTTGCGCTTCGCGTGATAATTTGCGGATAAAACGCCCAAAGAATACCGCGAATGCAACAAGAAAAGGCAATATAGCTAACAGTGCAAGGGTAAGTTTTATGGATACAATGGCCAGCAGGGTGGTACTCCCCACCATGATCACCAGTTGACGGATCATTTCTGCAAAAGTTGTGGTCAATGTATCCTGGATCTGAGAAAGATCGGCAGAGATGCGGCTGTTCAATTCACCAACCCGGCGGTTGGCAAAAAAGTTCATGGGCAGGGTAATAAGCTTAAAATAGGTATCACGCCTGATATCGGCCAAAGATTTTTCGGCCACCTGCACAAACCAAACCACCCTGAAAAACGACACAAAAGCCTGGGCAAATAAGATAATGAAGCCCATGATGGCTATGGCATTTAAGCCGTGCGGCAGATATTTGTATTTATAAATGCCTTGTGCTGCATCAATCAATGCACCCAGAATGGCTGGGAATGCCAAACCTACAAGGCTTGACAGAAACAGGAAAACTAATCCGGCTATGAATTTAACCCGGTAAGGTTTTAAGTAAGTGAGCAGTTTCGCTACGTTGCGCAGGCTGCTCCGGTTTATTTTTGCTTTAGGTAATTCTGCTTCGGCCTTGCTGCCACTGTTCAGTCGTCCTCTTGCCATGTATGCGTTTGAATGTTATAAGCCGCGAATTTACGCTTTAACACGGTTCTTTTTAACAAGCAGAAACAAAATTGACGCAATCGTGAAAAGTATCGCCACTACAAATATGTTTTGCCGGGTCCTAAGGTGCTGTTCTGAAGTGTTTAACTGCTGTTTAAGGCTGGCATTTTGTTGTCTTAACCTGGTAATTACCTGCATGTAGCCGGCGGCCGTAGTTTCTGCCTCTTTGCTATGGCTCTGAATCTGCCTTTGCTGAAAATCACGATATTCAAGCAGGATCTTAAGCTCTTTAAAAATAGCATCATCTGTTTTAGCGATATCCATCAGGATGCCGGCCGAACGTCGGACATCACCTTTGGTTTGAAAACCGAAAATACCGGTATGCTGACCGAGGCTTTGTTCATATTGCCCAAATTTTTGTTTACGGGCCGCCAGCATATTATTTATTTTTTTACGCTGAAGCTGGTAAGCTACAGAATCAGAGTTAACAGGGCTTTGGGCCGATGCCCAAACAGTTGTTATCAAACAAAATAAAAAAAGCAGTGCTATTTTTTTCATTTATACAATTACCTTATTGAAATTCAATGATCACCTTATCATTCAGGTTCAGCCCCAGCAGGCCGCTTGCATTACCTTTGTTTATGGCAATCTCCAAATGGTCGCTAATGCCAAACAGGCAAAGCTTTTCGCCAACAGGCACTTCGTTATAATGCCAGCTTAAGTGGTTTATGGTTTCGTTGCGCTTAAAGTTGAGCACAAAACGCCTGCCTTGCTGCACGCTGTTAAAAAACTCCTTGGTAATGTTGGTTATCACATTCTGAAATGAATCGATATAGATCACCACGCCTTTGATCAGGTTTTTTTCAATAACAGGCTGCAAATTCATTTTGTTTTCGATATCGCTTACCGGCAAACCTATTTCATCCAGTTTACCGCCTTTGGCCAGATGACAAGCCGTTTTTACAAAGATATCGGCAAGCGGAAAGTGCAGGAATTTAAGGTCCTGCATAATGTTGATCTCCACGATCTCTTCAGGCTCCTGGTCAAACATCAGCGAAAAAATGCCATTATCGGCCCCCACAAAATAGTGCTTTTTGTAGCGGATAGCGAGGTATTTGGTATGGTCATTATAAACGGTATCAATACCGATAAGATGTACGGTATCCTCCGGGAAATAATGAAAGCTGTTTTTAAGTATAAAGGCAGCCTGCTGTACGTTAAAGGCCGCAACACTGTTGGTAATATCAACAATATTTACTGTAGGCAACAATTTGTAGATACTGCCTTTTAACGCAGCCTGGTAAATATCTTTATCGCCTAAATCAGTAGTTAATGTTATAATTGCCATTAATTTTATAAATATTTATTGCTAATCTTGTAGTAGCATTTGAAGCTACAAATATTCAATTTTTAATTCATAAAAATCTGTAACTAAAAAATCAAATTAGTATTGAACGAACTTAAGCTATCAATTGAAAACGTAAACCCTGCAGTACTGTGGGGTCCTAATAATGATCATTTTGAGATCATTAAGAAACAATACCCCAAGCTTAAAATAGTTGCCCGCGGCAGTGAAGTGAAGATTTTGGGCGATGAAAATGAGATCAATATTTTCCAGGAGAAGTTTACCCACCTGATAAATCATGTTGAGAAATTTGAAAATCTTAACATAACCGACCTCGAACGGATTCTTGGCTCAAGAGCCAGCAATGCTACACCAGTTGCAGACCCAACCGCTGTTGATAAATTTGCAAGCGGCGAAGTAATTGTATTTGGTCCTAATGGTATTATGGTTAGGGCCCGTACTACTAACCAGCGCCGCATGGTTGATAGTATCAACAAAAGCGATATCCTGTTTGCCATTGGCCCTGCCGGTACCGGTAAAACATATACCGCGGTGGCTTTAGCGGTAAGGGCGCTCAAAAACAAAGAAATTAAACGTATCATATTAACCCGACCGGCTGTTGAGGCAGGGGAGAACCTTGGTTTTTTACCGGGCGACCTTAAAGAAAAGATCGACCCGTACCTGAGACCTTTGTATGATGCGCTTGATGACATGATCCCGGCCGAAAAACTGAAGGTTTACCTGGAGAACCGCACCATTGAGATTGCACCGCTGGCCTTTATGCGCGGCCGTACCCTTGATAATTGTTTTGTTATTTTGGACGAGGCCCAGAACGCTACCGATATGCAGCTCAAAATGTTCCTGACCCGTATGGGGCCATCAGCTAAATTCATTGTAACCGGCGACGTAACACAGATCGATTTACCTAAAAAACAACAATCGGGCCTGCACACCGCTTTAAGGATCCTGACCGATATTAAAGGTATCGAAATAGTGTACCTGAGCGGCGAAGACGTTGTAAGGCACAAATTAGTACGTAAGATATTGGAAGCTTACGGGGATATACAGTAAAAAACAGATACAAGAGTCAAGAATCAAGATGCAGGAAATTGTGTTTCTGTCTTGTTTCTTGACTCTATATTCTTTATTCTCAACATGAACTCAATAAAAGAAACACATTTCAACTTTCCGGGGCAAACGGCTTTTTACAAGGGGAAAGTACGCGATGTTTATACGATAGATAATAAATACCTGGCCATGGTTGTTACCGACCGTATTTCGGCCTTTGATGTTGTACTACCGGAAGCAATTCCTTTTAAAGGACAGGTGCTTAACCAGATTGCTGCCCGCTTTTTAGAAGCCACAGCAGATATTGTTCCAAACTGGGTTATTTCAGTTCCGGACCCGAGCGTTACCATTGGCCGCATTTGTGAACCGTTTAAGGTGGAAATGGTGATCCGTGGTTACCTGGCCGGTCATGCCGCTCGTGAATACAGTGCCGGCCGGCGCCATGTATGCGGTGTAGCTTTGCCCGAAGGTTTAAAGGAAAATGATATCCTGCCTCAACCTATCATTACCCCAACTACCAAAGCATCGGTAGGGCATGATGAAGATATTTCACGCGAAGAGATCCTGGCAAGGGGCATCGTATCTGAAGAAGATTACGTTAAGCTTGAAGCCTATACCCATGCGCTGTTTAAACGCGGTACCGAAATTGCAGCCAAACAGGGCTTGATCCTGGTAGATACCAAATATGAATTTGGTAAGGTTGACGGCCAAATCTATCTCATAGACGAGATCCACACGCCCGATTCATCGAGGTATTTTTATAAAGAAGGATATGAGGAACGCCAGCAAAAAGGCGAGCCACAGAAACAGCTTTCGAAAGAGTTTGTACGCAAATGGCTTATCGAAAATGGTTTCCAGGGTAAAGAGGGGCAGGTAGTACCGGTTATGACCGAAGAGATTGTTAATTCGATATCCGAACGTTATATTGAGCTTTACGAACAGATTATTGGTGAGGCATTTGTTAAGCCTGCCGAAGGCAGTGTATTAGCCCGCGTTGAAACAGCAATTAATAACGCGTTGAGTGTTATGTAATTTTAAAATATCCATAAAATATTTATCTTAGCTTATTAAATTTAATAAGAATGAAATTTACTGTAGATAAACATGAGAAATATATATTATTGAAACTTAATGAGTCAAAATTAAATTCAATAGTAACTCCTCAGTTAAAATCAGAACTGATTTTGATCAATACAGAGGGCCAGCGTAACATCATTCTCGACTTGTCGCAGGTGAAATATGCCGATTCATCGGGCTTAAGCAGCTTGCTGGTTGGTCACCGCTTGTGTAAAAATGCTACAGGTTCATTTATTTTGGCGGGTTTAAATGATGCAGTTGCACGTTTGGTAACTATATCACAATTGGACAATGTGTTAACTATTGTTCCAACTGCCGAAGAAGGTGTCGATCTTATTTTTATGGAAGAGATTGAAAAAGAGTTAAAAAAGGAAGCAAGATAAACCATTTATTTGTTTACCTATTATGAAATTTGAGGTAACAATACTTGGCAGCAGTTCCGCGACCCCCATCTTTAACAGAAATCCCACTTCACAGGTGCTCAATATCAATGAGCGCCTGTATTTAATAGACTGCGGCGAAGGCACGCAGCAACAAATGCTCCGCTTTGATATCAAAGCCAGCCGCATCGATCATATTTTTATCAGTCATCTTCACGGCGATCATTATTTAGGTTTGGTTGGTTTATTATCATCCATGCACCTAAACGGGCGTAAAAAGGCGCTTAAACTGGTATGCCCTGTGCAGTTGAAAGAAATAATCGATCTGCAATTAAAATATTCAGATACCGAACTGCAGTTCCCTGTTGAATATATATTTACTAATGCCCGGCAAAGCGAAGTGGTGATCAGTAATAATGATGTTGTTGTTGAAACTATACCGCTTGACCATCGCATTGCCTGTACCGGCTTTTTGTTTAAGGAAAAGAAACGGCTACGCAAGCTCATTAAGGAGAAAATAGAAAGTCTTGATATCCCTGTTGCTTATTATTCGGTATTAAAAAAAGGGGGAGATTATACAGATGAAAATGGCACCGTTTATAAAAACGAAGGGCTGACTATCGATTCGGCGGAGCCAAAAACCTACGCTTATTGCTCCGATACGATGTATAATGAAAACTATTTCGCCCAAATTGCCAACGCCACATTGCTTTATCACGAGGCTACTTTCTTAAATGATATGCTTGACCGGGCGGTTATAACCCATCATACCACAGCATTACAAGCAGGGGAGATAGCCCTGAAAACCAACGCGAAAAAACTGCTCATAGGCCATTTTTCGGCCCGTTATAAAACCCTGAACGAGTTACTGGATGAGGCTAAAATAAATTTCCCCTCAACTGAACTTGCAATTGAGGGGAAAACCTTTTTTATAGAATAGTTATTTAGAGCTGAAAGCCTAAGGCAAAAAGCTTATTAGCTTTAGGCTTTCTGCTTATTAATCCTTTTTACCGCCGAAGACCGAGAAGCTTACGTAACGTTTTGGATGCGCTTTCAAATCAATAAACAGGTTATTGAGGTTGTTTGATGCATCGGTGAGGTTTTTGTACATTTTATCATCGTTAAGCAATAAGCCCAAAGAACCCTGACCGGCGTTGATCTTGGCAATAGTAGCCTGCAAATCGGCCATAGCCTTATTTGCATTATCAAGTGTTTGTTTCAGGTTAGCAGCAGCAACGTCATTACTTACTTTTTCAAAATTAGCTGTCATCCCGTTTAGGTGGGCTGTGCTGGTCTTTAAGCTGCCTGATACCTCCTCGGCATTGGTAAGTATGGCGTCGATATGGCCGGTTTGTGAACCTACCAGGTGATCTATCTTTTTAGTAGTGCCTTCAAGTGTTTGCAGGGAGTTGGCGATGCTCATGAAGCTGCGGTCGATGTTTTTCTGAAAGTTGGGGTTCAGGATCTTGTTAACAGCGCTCAGTGACGAATCGAGCTTAGACATCAACATTTCTGCCTTTTTTTGTATCGGCTGCAGGCTTTCTGCAAGGCTGCCCTGGATATCGGCTTTAAGTGTATCCTGGTCTTCGGCAGGCACATTGCTGTTGCCTAACTCAAAAACAATGGCTTTGCTGCCCAGCAGATCGGTACTTTCAAGCTTGGCAAGGGTATTTTTAGGTACAACAACATCCGGTTCAATTTTAAATTCAACCACGGTACGCCCGTCCGGCTGAAGCTTCATTTTAGAGATGCGGCCTATCTGGTAACCGTTTACCAATACAGGTTTTGAAACGGTTAAACCTTCAACACTGTTATAAATAGCGTAGTATTTATTTGATCCTGAAAAAACATCATTACCGCGTAAATAACTGTAACCTAATATGAGTATGGTAATTGCTATTGCCGTAAGTGCGCCAATTTTGGTTTCGTTAGAGATTTTCATTAAGTAGAGTTTATGCGTTAATTGTGTTTAAGGCTATAAACCTGTAACCAGGCTTATATGTTTTATGATGTACGTTTTATTTGCTCAGAAGGTAACAGTTTGGCTTTATAATTATTGCGAAATCTGTTCCATCTCCTTTTTATAGGTTGTTAATGCACGGATAATGGAAGCTACGATCTCGTTTTGTCCCTCTTCCGAATTAAGGTACTTTTCATCGTCGGGGTTATTGATATAGCCGGTTTCAACCAGCACTGATGGCATTGCACTGTGACAAAGTACGTAAATGCCCTGTTCCCTGATCCCTTCACTGCGCCTTCCATCGGTATCAACAAACTCACCGTTAATTAAAGTAGCCAGCTTGATACTTTGCTGCCTGAACTTTCTTTTATACTCGTTTGTTAAAATGATGGTCATGGGATCGTTCGGATCCAATGCGCCGCCGTCAAGTTCTGTCTCTTCGCCAACCTGGTTTTTCTGAATGGCGTTTTCTTCTTCGCGGGTACGGTGTAAACCGTAAACCAAAATAAGTACGCCTTTTCCCGACCTGTCCGGAACCCGAACTGTATGGTATACTGCTTTATGACGTTTGGTGCCAACTCTTTCACGAATTGTTCTGTCAGATAGTGAGTTGCAGTGAAGGGATATGAAAAGCTGCCCTTTGTTTTCATTGGCTATTTCGGCCCTGCGTTCAAACGAAACATCGTCTTCGGTAGTACGGGTCATTACAGCTTTTACGCCGCTTAATTCTTTTTCTATAGCGGCTTGCAATTTAAAGCCAATAGCCAGCGTTACATTCCTTTCTGACGAATAAGAACCCGATGCACCGTGTGAATAATGACCTGTAGAAGCTGATGGTTTGCCGCCATGCCCAGGGTCGATAATAATGGTTTTGATCTTAAAACCGGTACTGTTGATGACAGTATCCGTTTGATGAGGAAGACTATTGGTTAAAATAGAACTGTATGATTTAAAAGGAAAAAATGAAAGGAGAACCAGCAACACCCACAAACTATAAATCAATCTTTTCAATGCCTTATTTTTCATTATTTTTGAACGCTGTTAACTATATCTGCAAAAATACTATTCATAATCAATTTTGAAATTCATAACCTTTTTTTTTCTGCTTGCAATTATATTAATAGTAAACGGACTTGCTGCTAATGCTGGCACTGTTTTAAATAACAGCCATGGCAGGAGGCCTTTAACTGATACTATTATCAAACTTGATTCGCTTCGTGATAAGAAACTTCTTAAAGGTAAAAAATCCGGCTCAATTACGCCACTAAGAAATGGTAAACCGGTAAATTCTTTACCCGCAAATGATACCACCAAAAAGAATAAAGGCGGCCTGCAATCGGAAGTAAAGGCAACTGCCGAGGATTCGACCCACTCAGACCGGGAGCACCAGGTTACCTATTTTTACGGCAAGGCCCGTGTAACCTATGAAGATTTTGAGCTTGATGCAGACTATATCAGGGTAGATGATAAAAACCACCTCATATTTGCACGGGGAAGCATTGACCCGCGTACACACCAATATGTCCGCAGGCCTATCATGAAGCAAAAAACGGATAAGCCGGTAGCATCCGACTCCCTGATTTTTAATTATCAAACAAAAAAGGTAAAGATCTATAACCCGGCATCTGAGCAGGAGGGTAACTTTATTTCGGGCGGGCAGGCAAAAAAACTCAATGATGATGAGGTTGCATACCGTAACGTAATTTTCAGTACCTGCGATTTGCCTTATCCTGATACGCACTTTGGTATAGTGATTACCCGTGGTATCGGCGAAAAGAAACGTATTATATCCGGGCCTGCTTACCTCGAAATTGAAGGGGTCCCTTTACCGCTTGCCATACCTTTCGGCTTTTTCCCTAAGCCGGATACCAGGACATCAGGTGTTATTTTGCCAACTTTTGGCGAGGATAATACACTCGGTTTCTATCTGAAAGGCTTGGGATACTATATCGGTATAAGTGATTATGTTGATTTAACTACCACGGGATCCATCTATTCAAAAGGCTCGTATGAACTGAGCAGTACAGCCCGTTACCTGAAACGTTATAAATATACAGGTAACGTTACGCTCAGCTTTGGCTCGCATAACTATGGTTTGGAGGGAGACCCAGCCACTAAAGATGCGCATATTTACTGGTCGCATGTGCAGGATGCCAACGCTAACCCCGGTTCAACTTTCAGCGCTTCGGTTGATGCGGGTACCTCCGGTTTCTTCAGGAATACGCCATCGGCAAGTAACTATAATGTTAATTCAATTGCTCAAAGTAGTTTGCGCTCAAGTATCGCTTACGGTAAAACCTGGGCCGGTACGCCCTTTAACTTAAGTGTAGGTATTTCGCATAGCCAGGATATAGCCCGTAAAACGGTGAACATCGAGTTGCCCACCATTGCTTTTGGTATGTCGTCAATAAACCCATTCGACTCTAAAAACAGGGTTGGCGAACAAAAATGGTATCAAAAAATTACGGTGAGCTACAATTTAGTAGGTACCAACAAGCTTAACGATATACCCGAGTCCCAATTATTTAAGAGCGAAACTTTATCAAAGCGGTTACAAAACGGGTTTCAGCATACCATCCCGGTTAGTTTGGGCTTAAATGTGCTAAAGTACTTTCAGTTTAATAACAGTATAAACTATACCGAACGCTGGTATTTTCAAAGCATTAATGAAAGATTTGAAAGGGGAAGTATTGCCGGTTCAAATCAGTTAATTATTGATACCATACCTGGGTTTAAACGTGCCGGGGAGTATAGCATCAGCACCGGTATATCAACCAAATTGTACGGTACGATAAACTTTAAACATGGTAACCTGAAAGCAATCAGGCACGTAGCTACACCCTCCATAAGTTTCAGCTATCGTCCCGACTTCAGTGACCCAAGCTTCGGTTATTATAAAACAGCTGTAAGTACAGCTACGGTGCCTTATCCGTATACTTATCAAAAATATTCTATTTTTCAGAACGGGGTTTACGGCGGGCCCTCGGCGGGTAAGCAGGCGGGTTTAAACTTCTCGGTAGATAACACGATAGAGGCGAAGGTGAAAGCTAAAAGTACGGATACATCCGGCACCGACAGAAAGATCACGATTTTGCAGGGCTTGTCGTTCTCTACCTTTTATAATTTTGCGGCCGACTCAATGAAGCTTTCGGATATCTCATTTTCGGGACATACCGCCATTTTCAATCAAAAATTAAGTATCAGTTTTTCGGGAGTGTTTAGCCCGTATGTGACCAAGGTAAGCGATTCAATCGCCAATAATCAGATTGTAAAAACAAGCCGTTACATAAACAGGTATGCTTGGCAGGATGGCAAGTTTCCAACTTTAACAGGCTTAAACATCTCCATGGGCGGAAGTTTAAATTCAACCAAGGCAACACCGGGTAACGCGGCCCTGAACACTATTGCAACCATGAACACCACCCAGGCCCAGAGGCTGGCCCTGGTAAACAGCGATCCGAATGCATATGTTGACTTTAACGTGCCGTGGAATATCTCGCTTAACTACAGTTTTAGCTATCAAAACTATTTAAACACCAAAACAACCAGTAATACGCTCCAGATCTCGGGCGATGTGAACCTTACGCAAAAGTGGAAGATCCAATACTCTACCACATATGATATCAAGGCGGCTAAATTTGCAAGCGCTACCTCGTTTTCAATATACCGCGATCTGCATTGCTGGGACCTGGCCTTTCAGTGGATCCCTTTCGGTGTATACAAAATGTATAACGTAACTTTAAAGGTGAAGGCTTCTATTTTGCAGGATTTGAAACTAAGCAAGAAAAGCGATTACAATCCACAATCATCTTTTTATTGATATAATAATGCTGGCAGAAATAATTACCATCGGCGACGAAATACTTATCGGACAAATTGTTGATACCAATTCGGCCTGGATGGCTACCGAACTTAACAAGATAGGGATAAGGGTAAAACAGATCTCATCAATAAGCGATGACAAAGAACATATCCTGAAGGCATTAGCCGAAGCTGCAAACCGGGCCAGTATCATTTTTATTACCGGTGGCCTTGGCCCAACAAAAGATGATATCACCAAAAAAACATTAGCCGAATACTTTGGTGTTGAACTTGTTGAAAACAAGGATGCATTTGCCAATGTAGAACGCATTTTTGCCAAATATAACCGCCCGCTGCTGGAGATCAACAAACAACAGGCGCTTGTTCCTGCCAATTGCGAAGTTGTGCTTAATGAAAACGGCACTGCCCCGGGTATGTGGTTTAATCACGATGGGGTTATCTATGTGTCGATGCCGGGTGTGCCGTTTGAGATGATGTATATGATGGAAGGGCAGGTATTACCTAAAATTAAGGCTACCTTAAAGCTACCGGTGATCATTCATAAAACGCTGCTAACCGTTGGCGAGGGTGAATCATTTTTGGCCGAACGGATTGCGGATATCGAAAATGATCTGCCATCGCATATTAAACTGGCCTACCTGCCCAAGTTAGGCCAGGTTCGATTACGGTTAAGTGCTTTTGGCGAAGATGAAACTGCTTTGCAAAAAGAAGTTGAAGCATTTGCCACCCGGTTTATTGAGCGCATAGGTGCACCGTTTGTGATTGACCAGGATATACCGCTTGAAAAAGCCATCCTTGATTTGATGGAAAGCAACGGCCTTACTTTATCAGTAGCCGAAAGCTGTACAGGTGGTTACCTTTCACATTTGTTTACCCAGCATCCGGGCTCGTCGCAGGTGTTTTTAGGCGGCGCGGTTTCCTATTCGTACGAGTTAAAGGAGAGCATTTTAGGGGTAAAGAACGAAACTTTATGGCAACACGGAGCCGTTAGTGAAGAAACTGTAAAAGAAATGGTAGAGGGGGCGCTGCTGAATTTCAAATCGGATCTTGCCGTAGCTATAACAGGCGTTGCCGGCCCGGGGGGCGGAACAGAAGATAAACCCGTTGGTACTGTGTGGATTGCAGTTGCCGGAAAGCAAAAAACATACCTGAAGAAATACACATTTGGCAGTAAGCGCCGCCAAAACATTGAACGGAGTGCAGTAATGGCCCTGTCAATGTTGAATACTTTACTTACTGAAATTAAAAAGTAAAGATTTAAATACATAATTTTGGGGTCAAACTATATTCAACGTATGGCCAAATACCAGCTGTTATTGCCAAAAATGGGGGAGAGTGTTGCTGAAGCAACCGTTATCAAATGGGTAAAAAAACCGGGTGATAAGGTTAATGCAGACGATGCGGTAATGGAAATTGCTACCGATAAAGTTGATTCGGATGTGCCTTCGCCGGTAGCCGGCAAGTTAGTTGAACAATTGTATCAGGAAAACGATGTGGTACAGGTTGGGGCGGTTATAGCGATCATTGAAACTGAAGAACCTGAAGCTGCACCGGTAACTGTTCAGCCGGAAGAAGCTTCTGCTCCTCAACCTGCCGAAGAACCGAAAATAACAGAACCAACATACCAGGAAGCCGTTCCCTTTAAAGAAGCTGAAAAAGCACCCGAGCCTGAAATAAGCGAAATTCAGTCTGCAGATTTATCGGGTATTCCGGGTATTGATCAGCTTGAGCAAAAAAGCCCGCCTGTTGCTCCGGTATTTAAATCTGAAGGGCGTTTTTATTCGCCCCTTGTAAGAAATATTGCCACACAGGAAGGCATCAGTATTGATGTGTTAGATAGCATCCCCGGAACCGGTTCGGATGGCCGTTTAACCAAAGATGACCTGCTGAATTATTTGCAGGCAAAAACTTCATCTGTTGTTCAAAATACCCAGTCTTCAGCCCCGGTTGAGCCGTTTAATGCTCAACCTGTCGAACAACCTGTAAAAGCCGTTGAGTTGGCTAAGGAAACACAGCCGGTTGCTGAACCGGCGCCGCGACCGGTAATTGCTGCAACTCAGGAACCTGCAAAAACCGAAATTCCAAAAGCTGCGCCTGTTGAGCAGCAGCCCGCTTCGGTTACTTCTGTATCCGGTGCCGATGAGATCATAGAGATGGACAGGATGCGCCGTTTGATTGCCGACCATATGGTGATGAGCAAACAAACGTCGCCCCACGTTACCTCATTTGTTGAAGCCGATGTTACCAACCTGGTATTATGGCGCGAAAAAGTAAAGAACAGCTTTGAAAAACGTGAGGGTGAAAAAATAACCTTTACACCTATATTTATTGAGGCAGTAGCGAAAGCCATCAAGGATTTCCCGATGATCAATGTATCTGTTAACGGTACCCAGATCATTAAGAAAGCTGCAATCAATATTAGTATGGCTACGGCTTTGCCAAATGGTAACCTGATTGTGCCGGTAATTAAAAAGGCAGATGAACTTAACCTTGTTGGTTTAACAAAGGCCGTTAATGACCTGGCAAACCGTGCACGCAACGGCAAGTTATTGCCCGATGATGTAAAAGAAGGTACATTTACGATTACCAACGTAGGCTCGTTTGGTAATGTAATGGGTACGCCCATAATCAACCAGCCTCAGGTTGCAATTTTAGCTGTTGGCGCTATCAAGAAAAAGCCTGCTGTTATTGAAACAAAAGAGGGCGATATGATCGCTATACGCCACATGATGTTCCTGTCATTATCATATGATCACCGCGTTGTAGATGGTGCTTTAGGAGGCTCGTTTGTAAGGCGTGTTGCCGATTATTTGGAGAAATGGGACAATAGCAGGGAAGTGTAGATTCCTAACCACATAAAAACACGACACGCCGGGCAAATTGTCCGGCGTGTCGTGTTTTAGGCCATACCCTTCATTATTGGTAAAAACTGAATTTTAAATTTGTACTAATGAAGCACATAAATAACTACAGGAGGGCAAAGCTCCGTAAATGATGCTTGTTGGGTAAATTGTGTGAAAATTCGTATTAACTTTGCCTTTGAAAATGGCTTACAAGTATACTGATAATTACCGCGAACAGGGCGCCCGTAAAAGGTTGGTTGATGTTTTAAGAAAGAAGGGAATTGGCGACGAACACGTTTTAGAGGCTATTGGCAAGGTAAAACGTCATTGCTTTTTTGATGAAACTTTCTGGAACCAGGCTTACAGGGATATTGCGTTCCCGATAGGCGAGGGGCAAACCATATCGCAGCCCTATACTGTGGCCTATCAAACCGAACTGCTGCATATCCGCAAAGGGGATAAAGTACTTGAAATAGGCACAGGTTCGGGGTATCAAACCTGTATCCTGCTTGAGCTTGGAGCTAATGTTTACACTATTGAACGCCAGGAGAAGCTTTATCACCGCACTAAATATGTATTGCCTAATGAAATGGGTTACAATGCCCGTTTTTTTCTGGGAGACGGCTCTGTTGGAATAGCGGAACACGCACCTTATGATAAGATCATTGTTACCGCCGGAGCGCCGACCGTGCCTGAAGTGCTGTTAAAGCAATTAAAGATAGGCGGCATCCTGGTTATCCCGGTTGGCGATGAGGAAACCCAAAAAATGGTTACAATACTAAAAGTGGGAGATAATGACTATGAAAAGATTGTGCTGGATACCTTTAGGTTTGTGCCATTGGTAGGCGATAAGGCGTGGTAAGCCCCCCGGCCCCCTAAAGGAGGAGCTTCTTAGCATGATCGATCAGCATCTAAATAACAACAAGGCCCGGATTTAAAAACCCGGGCCTTGTTGTTAATATGCAAATCAAAAGCTCCCCCTTTAGGGGGCTGGGGGGCTTACCTTTTCATCACCCTGTCCAGTTCTATCTTCGTATCGCGTTCTTTTAATGTTTCGCGTTTATCAAATGTTTTTTTACCCTGCGCAAGACCTATCTCCAGTTTCGCAAATCCCCGCTCGCTAATAAATAACGCCAGCGGGACTATGGTTAATCCCCGTTCTTCGCCGCGGGTCTGGAGTTTTTTGAGCTCTTTTTTATTTAGCAGCAGGATGCGGTCGCGTTTGGCTTCATGGTTATAGAACGAGCCAAACGAGTATTCAGAGATATGCAGGTTGCGTACATACAACTGGTTGTTAATGAATGTACAAAAAGCGTCGTTAATGTTAGCTTTTCCCTGCCTTATCGACTTGATCTCGGTACCAAGCAGCTGTATGCCTGCAACGTATTTATCAAGGATATGATACTCAAAGTAGGCTTTTTTATTTTTTATATAGATGTTATCCTGGCTCATAATTATTCAGCCGCAAACTTACAAAATTAGTTTGACTGTGGCTTTACCACCAGTACCGGCACATTAACCTTGTGCCTTACAGAGTTTACGGTGGTGCCAAATATAAGATCTTTTAAAGCTTTGTGTCCGTGCGAACCCATGACAATGAAATCAATCTTTTCGTCCTTTACAATTTCGGCTATGGCGCTGGCCGGGTTACCATAGCCAATTTGTCCCTGGGCATTGTAGCCAAGGTTCTTTAAAGCACAAACATATTTGTCAAGGTTATTAAAATCAATTTGGGTTTCATTGTCTAGCACCTCTCCGCCATAGTAACGCGCGCCGGCTGTTTCAACAACGTGTATCAATGTATAATCGGCCTTTTTGCCTCCCTGCATAATAGCATGCCGCAGACAATCGGTATCATTCTTTGAAAAATCTATAGTTATGGCGATGTGGCTATAAGTTATCGCATCGAGCTCGGTAATGGCATTGGCTATCCCATGTGGTACAATAGCAGGCCTGTCATAATGTTTAAATAATAACGGTCGTATAAAAACATAGATCAGTAATAGTGCTATACCAATGACAATAGGAACTACTACAGCATAGATCCATATTGATGACGGATTTCCACTTATCCAATCGCCAATTTGTTCATATACCAGTTTGGCGTTTAATGCAACAATTAACAGTGCACTTCCCCATGCCAATGCCCTTGTCTGGAAATTGATGGCAAACTTCCCCATTCTTTTTCTGTCGGACGTGAAATGGATAAGCGGAATTACCGCAAAACCCAGTTGCAGGCTTAATACAACCTGGCTTAAGATCAGGAGCTTTCCTAATCCGCCCTCGCCATAAAAAAGTATGGTAAACACAGCCGGCACGATGGCCAGTACACGGGTAAGCAGGCGGCGTAACCAGGGCTCTATCCGCAGGTTAATGTGCCCTTCCATAATGATTTGCCCGGCAAGTGTACCGGTAATGGTTGAACTTTGGCCCGAAGCAATGAGCGCTATAGCAAATAAAGTAGGGGCTATTGCACCGAAAATATGCTCCAGTAGCTTGAATGCATCCTGGATCTCCGCTACTTCAAAATAGCCGTTCCTGAAAAAGGCGCTTGCTGCTAATATTAAAATAGCCGCATTCACAAAAAAAGCAAGATTAAGGGCTATAACGGTATCAAAAAGGTTAAACTTAATAGCGGCCCTGAAGCCTTCTTCGGTACGGGTTATTTGACGGGTTTGTACCAGCGATGAATGAAGATATAGATTATGCGGCATTACCGTAGCACCAATAATGCCTATAGCTATATAAAGCATTTGCTGGCTTATTTTGTCGCCTTTAAACAAGTTGCCGGGGATGAAACCCTTTGCTACTTCTATTACATTGGGCTTAACAATAAACATTTCGACCAAAAAAGAGAGCCCCACTATAAAGATCATCGAAATAATAAAACCTTCGAGTTTGCGCATGCCCTTGTTCATGAGGTAGAGCATCAGTACGGTATCAGTGATGGTAAGCGATACGCCCCAGATTAACGGAAGGTGAAACAGCAGTTTTAAACCAATGGCCATGCCAATAATTTCGGCAAGGTCACATGCTACAATGGCTATCTGTGCTAATATATACAAGCAAAAATTCGCAAAACGTGGGTAAGCGTTTTTTGAGGCCTGTGCAAGGTCGAGCCCGCGTACTATTCCCAAGCGGGCTGCCAGTGATTGCAGCAGGAGGGCAATCATGTTAGATACAAACAACACCCAGATAAGCTTATATCCAAAAGCACTACCGCCTGCGATATCCGTTGCCCAGTTTCCTGGATCCATATAGCCTACGCTCACCAGGTAAGCCGGACCCAAAAATGCCGCCAGCTTGCGCCAGCCGGTTTTATTTTCGGTGGTTACAGATCCGTGTACGTTGCCTAAAGATTCGTTGTGTTTATTGTTCATAGGGCTATAAGCAGATTGTTGGCTACTTCGCGGCTAATGTGCACTTCTTTATTGCCGGTTTGCACCACTACCGAATGGTCATATTCAATAATATCAGTGATCATTATTTTGCAGCCGATGGTAAGTTGTTTTTTATCGAGGTATTGTAAAAAGGATGAACTATGGTCGCGGACGCCTGAAATTATACCGATTTGGTTAACTGTTACGGCCGAGACTGGTTTTAACTCATGTGTGTTAAAGCGGCCGTTGCAATCAGGTATCGGGTCGCCGTGCGGGTCATGCTTGGGATAGCCCATAAACTTATCGAGACGGTCAATCAGCTCTTCGGATGAGATATGTTCCATCTCTTCGGCAAGGTCATGTACCTGGTCCCATTTAAAATTAAGTTTTTCAACTAAAAAGTATTCCCATAGCCGGTGTTTACGGATAATACCTATTGCTATTTTCTCGCCGGAGGGGGTGAGGCTCACGCCCTGGTAAGGGGTATAATTGATGAGCGCTTTATCAGCAAGTTTTTTTAGCATATCGGTAACCGAAGATGCTTTGGTATTTAGCGAGGATGCAATTTGATTTGTACTTGCATTTCCATCATTTACAGCAAGATGATAGATGGCTTTTAAGTAGTTTTCCTCGGCTAAAGTATTCATTTAAACAAATCTAATAAAAAATTTAGACTAATCTAAAAAAATAAACGTTAGGAAATATGTTTTCGTTGAAGTACTTTAAAGAAAAATTAAATTTTGCGAAGCGAGGAAAATACTATATTTGCATACAACTATGGCCGCCGAATTAGATAAAATAGACCTACAAATACTCAAGATTTTACAGGAAAACGGAAGGATAACCAACCTCCAGTTGTCTAACGAGATAGGGCTTTCGCCAGCACCTACCCTTGAGCGAGTGCGTAAACTTGAGAACGCAGAATACATTAAAAGCTATCATGCCCTGGTAGATGAAGAGAAGTTAGGATTAGGAATCAAAACCTTTATCCAGATCTCCCTTGATTTTCATCAGAAAAATACCATTCAAACTTTTTTGGATGAGATCAAGAACATTAAGGAAGTTACCGAATGTCATCACGTAACCGGCCAGTGCGATTTTTTGCTGAAGGTATACGTACGCGACATTAAATCATATGAACAACTGATCATGGAAAAGATCAGCCGCATTACCGTGGTAAAAACATTCCAAACCATGATGATCATGTCTACCAGTAAAAAGGAGCCTATAGTACCGCTGGAGTATTAGATAAGAGTAAAGACTATAAGAGACAAGAGTCAGGAAGGAATTCAAGACTATAAGAATCAAGAGTCAGGAAGGGATTCAAGACTATAAGAATCAAGAGTCAAGAAGAAGGGTTAGATATCTTTCATTTCTTGACTCTTTTTATTTTCAGGCTTTTTAAATCTTGTGTCTTGACTCTTGGCGTCTTGATGCTTCCCCTGTTTCTTGACTCCTGGCGTCTTGATTCTTTCCTCTGGTTCTTGACTCTTGGCGTCTTGTCTCTCGCTCAATGTATTTGCCAGTCAATCTCTTTTTTACCTTCTTTTTTCAAGATCTCGTTAGTTTTTGAAAAAGGCTTGCTCCCGAAAAAGCCCCGATCAGCCGAGAAAGGTGAGGGGTGTGGAGAGCGAATAATAAAATGTTTCTTTTCATCAATCAAAACTGCTTTTGATTGGGCAAAGGCGCCCCATAATATAAATACAATGCCTTCTTTTTTATCGGAAATGGTTTTGATCACCTCATCTGTAAATTCTTCCCAGCCTCTTTTTTGGTGTGAGCCGGCATCGCCCGCCCTTACGGTTAAAGTGGCGTTCAGTAACAAAACACCCTGTTTGGCCCATTCTTCGAGGTTGCCATGTGAAGGAAGGGTGAAACCCGGAATGTCGTTTTGAAGCTCTTTGTAGATATTAATGAGTGAGCGGGGAATGGCAATACCTTTTTGCACCGAAAATGAAAGGCCGTGGGCCTGATGAGCACCATGATAAGGGTCCTGCCCTAATATCACTACTTTTACATCATCAAAAGGTGTAGTATTGAAAGCGTTGAAGATCTCGCCGTTTTTAGGGTAAACAACTTGCCCTGATTGCTGCTCTTCCTTTAAAAATTGTTTAAGTTTTACCATGTAAGGTTTATCAAATTCCTGCTGTAAAACCTTGAGCCATGATGGTGGTAATGCAATCGCCATAAATATTTATATAGAAGTTGGTTTAGCGTACAAATAAACAGATATTTGCGCTAATATTAGTATCACAAATTATGTCAAATATTGTTCGGTTAGTTATTGCTTGTGTAGTGATGGGTGCGGCGGTTGCCCTTTGTGCATTCGGTTTTTGGGGATGGGGGATTTTTGTTTTGTTAATGGGCGGTATTATACTGCTTAGCTTCTTCTTTAACGAGAATATGATCATTGCCCAGTATTTTTTGCGTAAGGAAAATTCTGAAAAGTCAGAAGTGTGGTTATTGAAAATTACCGATTACGAAAAACAACTGCACAAAAACCAGCACGGTTACTACAACTTGCTGATCGGTTTGATCGAGTCACGCAAGGCGCCAATGAAATCAGAAAAATACTTCAAAAAGGCCCTGTCGTTGGGGATGAAAATGTCGCACAATATAGCTTTGGCAAAGTTGAGCCTGGCCGGTATTTCAATGGCGAAGCGCAACAAGCGCGAGGCGCAAATGTATTTGTCGGAAGCTTCGAAGGATGATAAGAACAAACTGCTTACCGAACAAATTAAAATGATGAAAGGTCAATTAGCCCAGATGGATAAGCAAGTAGTAAGGGGAGGGTATCGCCAATTCTAAAACAGGATAAAAGAAAAGGGATAAAAAATAAAAGGGACGCGAAAATCGCGTCCCTTTTATTTTTCTTCAATGGCGCTGAAATAATCAG
The DNA here is from genome assembly GCF_034263275.1 of Mucilaginibacter sp. cycad4. Lineage (NCBI taxonomy): Bacteria > Pseudomonadati > Bacteroidota > Sphingobacteriia > Sphingobacteriales > Sphingobacteriaceae > Mucilaginibacter > Mucilaginibacter sp. cycad4. Next base: position 1,500,245 of record NZ_CP139559.1, read on the forward strand.
GCGTAGCTGAATGGTTTTGATAAGGCTGAACGTAGCTGTCTGTGTATGATGAATATTCAGATTCTTCAGACGGGTTGGCCACTTCAACAAGCTTCAATAAACTCCTGATGAACGACAGGTTGAAATTGCTCCTGTTAAGTTTGATCAGGTATTCGTTTTCGGTGATCTCCAATATTGAGTTGGTCATGATATTTGTAATATATGTTTATTACAATAGTAGCTAACTCTTTTTAAATGAAAGTATTATTTTTTTTAAGCTTTTGTTAAGAAATTATAACGGGTTTTGGTTTGTTGGCGTTATCTAAAAAGCAGCGAAGGTAAGCCAACGCCGATACCAATGCCATAGAAAAAATCTGCCCAGAAGAAACGTAGCAGGTTAAATAAATAGATCAGTCCGATAATAGGAAAAGATATGATGGCTAATACGTTTTTTTTCCTGGCTTTCACTTTTGCCTGGTCAAATAAATTTTTGGCATCCTGGTTTGATGGTATTGCATGCATTCCTATCGATACGCCAAGCCACATTAAAAAGTACGATAATGGGTGATCGACATTGAAATAACTAATGGGGATATAAGCCGGGATACAAATAAGCAGGCATAATAAGGTATTTACAAAAAACGGGCCCATGCTTATCAAAAATGTTGTATAAAAATTGTTTGTATTTTCATGGATCACATAACCTACAGGGTTGGCAAATCTGAAATAACAAACATCAAAAACGGCCACTTTGCGTAACCTGCAAAAAAACAGGTGTGCAAACTCATGTACAATAATGCCGGGAAAGGTAGCAATAGAGATAAGAATACCAGGAATGAACATATTTATTTGTTTAAAGCAGAAGTGTAACCATTAGGAAATTTTTTCAGAAACTCATCACGGCTGATGATTTGTTTGCTATCAATCCTGTATAGGATCCGGCCGGTATAATCTTTTGATATAGCGCTGGTATCATCCATTTTTCTGGCCTTGTGAAGGTATTGTAGCGAAAGCTGTTTTAGCGAATCCTGTCCGTTTTGTGCATATAAACAGGCGTAAGCCGAAGCTACTCCTGCCCATGATTGGGCTACTGTAGAATCAAGCTCTAAAACGGCTCTTGATGTTTTTAAAAACATCGGGTAATCTTTTTTGTCATAAGCAACGCCAATTTCGGAGTTGAGTATCCATTGGTTAATGTGAAAGTCAGCGCCCAGGTCTGTACATTTGTTAAATTCGGCTAAAGCAAAAGCTGATTTATCTTTTGACAAAAATTCAATACCACGGAAATAGGCGGCCATTTGTACAAGATCACGGGTTTCGGGTACCTCTTCGGCCGCTTTGGTCATCAATTGCGCCGCATTTGAAACATCTGATTTTGAAAAAGCCTCATTGGCTTTATTTAAATTGTTGTACGCCGCATAAAAGCGCCAGTTCCAGAATATGGAAAATACAACCAGCAATATTACACCGCCAAAAAATAGCTTAACCCACTGCGGGAAGATCTTTTTTTTGAGATCAACGCTGCAGTTGTCGCAAATAGGGTAAACCGAAAGTTTGTTAAGTGGTGTACCATAATCCGTTTTGCAGAATGCGCATACAGTATCAGGATTTGCTATTTCTTCAGGAGTTTTGGCATCTTGAGCCGGCACACTATTTTCATTGGTTTCCGGAAGTTCTCCTTCGCCCGAAAAATATCCGGTAAAATTAGAGGTTGGCCGCATTATGGCCTTTTGGGGAAAATGTCCTCTTTTAAAACTGAGAACGCGCAGGTTTAATTTCATTAAAATGTGATATGATCAAGGTGGATTTACCCAATGATTTTTATCACTGGGTAAATCCTATCTCAAATATATCACAAAATGCAGAATTAAAAAAGGAAGTTACCATTATAGTATATCATTTGCAAACCATGCCATTACTACTTCTTTAGTTGGCATGGTAATATCCAGTTTTAATTTTTTACGCATCCCGCCAAGGTCATTGAAAACCTTGTTAGGGTTGCCTGCTTTTAGTTCTTCAACGGTGTTAAAGCCCATTTTATTGAGCACAGGTACCCATTCGGCAGGTACGCCAATATTTACAAAATCATCTGCACTGGCAACTTTAGCTTTTTTCTCAGGGCGCATTTGCGGGAAGAATAACACTTCCTGGATGGTGCTTTGATTGGTCATCAGCATCACCAGCCTGTCAATACCTATGCCTAAGCCTGATGTTGGCGGCATACCGTATTCAAGCGCGCGTAAAAAGTCGTCGTCCATTGCCATGGCCTCATCATCACCGCGACCGGCCAGGATAAGTTGTTCTTCCAGGCGCTCACGCTGGTCGATAGGATCATTTAGCTCTGAGTAAGCATTTGCTATCTCTTTACCATTCACAAATAATTCGAAACGCTCAACCAAGCCCTCTTTGGTACGGTGTTTTTTGGCAAGCGGTGTCATTTCAATAGGGTAGTCGGTAATATAAGTAGGCTGGATCAGGTGATGCTCAACTTTGGCGCTGAAGATCTCATCGATCAGTTTGCCTTTGCCCATGCTTGGGTTTATCTCTATTTTCAGTTCGTTACAAACTTCGCGCAAGCCTGCTTCATCCATGGCTGATACATCGATGCCGGTGTATTTCAGGATCGAATCATACATCGATAGTTTTTCGTACGGGCCTGCAAAGTTGATCTCATTACTGCCAACCTGCACAACCGGGATTCCGTGAACCGCTTTGGCAACAGTTTCCAGGCATTCCTCAACCATGGCCATCATCCATATATAGTCTTTATAGGCTACATAGATTTCCATAGCGGTAAACTCAGGGTTGTGGGTGCGGTCCATGCCCTCATTGCGGAACATTTTACCAAACTCATAAACACCGTCAAAACCGGCTACGATAAGCCTTTTTAAGTAAAGCTCGTTGGCAATACGTAAAAACAAGGGCATATCCAGCGTGTTATGGTGCGTGGCAAACGGACGGGCCGCTGCACCACCATGCACCGGCTGCAGGATAGGGGTTTCAACCTCCATCCATCCCTGGGTATTAAAGTAACTGCGCATAGCGCTGATCACTTTTGAACGGTTGATGAAAATCTGTTTATAATCAGGATTAACGGTTAAGTCAACATAGCGCTGGCGATAACGTAATTCGGGATCGGTGAAACCATCGTGGATGGTTCCGTCTTCTTCGCGTTTAACAACCGGTAGCGGTTTCAATGATTTTGAAAGTACTACCAGCTCGCGTACGTGAACTGAGATCTCGCCTGTTTGGGTTAGGAACACATAGCCCTTTACGCCAACGTAGTCGCCAATGTCCAGTAATTTTTTAAATACGGTATTATATAAGGTCTTATCCTCATCAGGGCAAATATCATCGCGTTTCAGGTAGATCTGCACTCGCCCGGTTGAATCCTGTAATTCGGCAAATGATGCACTTCCCATAATGCGGCGGGTCATGATGCGGCCGGCAATTACAACGTCCTGGTAGGCCTCGGGTTTATCCTTAAAATTATCGGCTATATCCTGTGCCCAGGCGTTAACATTAAAGGCTTCGGCAGGGTAAGGGTCAATACCCAGTGCACGTAGCTCTTGTAAAGATTTGCGGCGAATGATCTCCTGTTCGGATAATGCAATACTCATGTGATGTACGGTATTTTAATAAAGGTGCAAAAATAGCGTTTTTAATGAGTTCTTTTTAAATAGATTTTGAATAGTGATAAATGAAGGTTGATCCAATTTTTCAACCATAAAATCCACCACTTGTATCAAATATTTTACCCCTTTAAAATAATCACTATCAAAAACATATTACTTTAGCAAAACCATTGTAACACTCCGTAACCATGAAAAAACTACCTGCTCTCATTTTATTGGTATCTGCACTCTCTATTAAAGTGTTCGCCCAAACCGATGCCGGTTTATATGACCCTAATACCAAACCCCAACTAATCGCCAAACAATTTTCATTTACCGAGGGGCCGGCTGTCGACAAAAAAGGCAATGTGTTTTTTACCGACCAGCCCAACAACAAGATCTGGAAATATGATACCGATGGCAAGCTCTCTGTTTTCCTGGATAGTGCAGGCCGCTCAAACGGGATGTATTTTGATAAAAAAGGCAACCTGATTAGTTGTGCCGATGCTGATGATCAGCTTTGGTCTATCAGCCCGAAAGGCAAGGTTACAGTTTTACTGAAGGATTACCAGGGGCATAAATTTAACGGCCCTAATGATGTTTGGGTGCGCCCTGATGGGGGGATCTATATCACCGACCCTTATTACCAACGAGACTACTGGACCCGCAAGCAGCCTGACCTCGATGGACAAAAATTATACTTCCTGGCTAAAGGCAAGGCACCTGCTGTTATGGTTGATGATAAATTTGTACGCCCCAATGGCATAATCGGCACTCCCGACGGCAAAACGTTGTACGTAGCCGATATCGGGGATAATAAAACCTATCGCTATGACATCAATAAAGATGGTACATTATCTAACCGTAGTCTGTTCATAGCTATGGGATGTGATGGCATGACGATAGATGAGCATGGCAATATTTATATGTGTGGAAAAGGCGTAACCATAGTTAATCCCCAGGGCGAAAAGATAGGCCATATAGATATTGATGAACCATGGACGGCCAATATCTGTTTTGGCGGTAAGAATAAGGATATCCTATTTATGACAGCCTCCAAAGCGGTTTACGTTTTAAAGATGAACGTAAAGGGAGTGAATTGATCCTGTTTCCCGATGGCATCAGGCTTAGCAAAATAAACGCAAAATAGCAGGTGTTCAATTTTTAAAAGTGTGAACACTTGTTGTTTTTGTCTGAATTTTACTACTTGATAATCAATTGTTTACAAATATTCAAAAATGCCCAATAGACTAATTTGAACATTTTTATGTTGATAATCAATGAGTTGTGATATTTGGGTTTCAAAAGTTGAACACCTGTTTTTCAAAAATTGAACACCCCAAAAAACGCCAACAAAAAAGCCGAAGGTATGCAGTACCTCCGGCTTTTTTTTTCAGATTATTAGCTTTTACGACCCTGAAGCACCGGTATCAACTTTAACTTCAAGTGCTGCCCTAACCGAAGCAGGCAGGCTTGACAACAAGGTATAACCTGTTGCTGTTTCGATATCCTTAACAGTGGTTATATACTTAGTCCAGTCGGAGTTGATGGTGTTGATGTTAGGCGTGTTTACCGCAATAACCCTTGTTGAAGCAGTAACCCTCGCAACGTCGCCATCACCTTTAGGTATGATCAGGGCAACTTTCCAAACGTTGCTTGGTACGTTTACGTGGCCGTTATTGATGGTATTAGCTGTACCATTTGAACCGGTGCCCCCTGTACCATAACTGCCCATAATGATATAAACTTCGTTGCCGGCAGCTACTTGCTCGCGCAGGTAATTTTCAAGATTGGCCCAGGTTTGCTGATTATTTTGCGGAGCCTGTGGTATCATATTGGTCATCAGGAAGGTTGCCGAATTTGCGGCGGTTGAGCTGGTACGATCTGCCGACGGACAGTTATGGCCCCTGTCAAACCCGCTGCCCGAATAGCTGTTGCTCTCTACCTGGTACCAGCCAGCAGGCAAGCCGCTCCAGCCTGCAAAATTATCAAGGCGGCTTGTAGCATTTGTGGTATTGGTTGCGTCAAGGTGCCAGCTTACCCAGTTGGGTTCGCCCTTGGTGGCGTTGTATGATTCTACATAATACTTCTGATCAACCAGGTAGTTATCCATTGAGGCCAGCGTTGAAAGCGCGTTTGACGGGTTGCCGAAAAGCAGGTTGCTGTTATCGCCGCTTGTTGGCGGTGCATCGGCGCCGGCGGTAACGTCCCTTGGTGTTGATGAGTTTGACGTGCCGGTAGTATCGCTGCCGCCGGTATCAGGAGTACCAATGGTTATACCAGGATCGCCGGTGCCTTTAAAGGTAATGTCATCTATATTGATACGGGTTGTACCTGCTTTCTTGATCTCAAACCTAACTTTACCCGTAACGCTTACTTTAAATGAGTCGGTTACCAGTGTGGTATTGGTTTCGGTAATATCGGTACCTACCTGCGTGTAATTCGCCCCGCCATCGGTCGACATCAACAACTGCCAGGTTGATGTGGCATCGGTTCCATATTTACCGTGTTTAATATACAAAGTGGTAAGGCCTTTGATGTCGAAATTCATCGCGATATCCCCGGTACGGAGCCTTACCGATTTACTGCCATCTTTCAAATCGGCAGCCAGGTTGCCTATCAGCGCGTCGGTAAAATTCCAGCTTCCTGTGCTCAGGGTTACATCGGCGGCTGCATAGGCAGTTTTACTGCCCTGCTCAAAATCCTCGGTAATAGTATAAGGAACCGGGACTGGGGGAGTTACTGTAGTATCGCCTGTTTTAGGCGGCGTAGGCGAGTTTTTAAGGTCTTTGGAACATCCGGCGAAGGTTAAGGCTAAACCCAGGCCGATAAGCAGGTTGTTAATTTTCATAAGTGTTGTTTTTTATGATAGATAAATACAAAGCACAGCCAATACGTTTACGCTGTGCAAATTTTTTAAACCGGAAAGATTTAGGGAAAATGAAAGGAAACAGGACCTGCAATTTCGCAGGGCCTGTTTTTATAAGATCTTACACTTTAGGAACGGTGAAGTTTGTTCCGTCGAAAACAAAAGTTTTGCTTGTGTTTGAAGTAGTACCTTTAAAATAAGTTGTATAGGTAACCACAAATTTTTGATTAGGAAGGGCGGTAGCCTTAAATTTCTCTGTCAATACAGCAATTAATGCCGCGTTTAAGTCGTCAGGGCTCCAATAAGTAGCATCAGTAGCAGCGCTGATGTTAAAATCAGGGTATTTAGCTACGTTATCCCTTGCGGCTTGTGTTCCTACCGTGGTTTGTGTGCCGATGTAAACATAATCGGCAGCAGCAAGCGTGTAGTTTACGGTGCTGCTTGCAACCCATTTGCCTGCTACACGTTCAAACGATAACGTTCTTGGCGTTGCGCCGGCAACCCAGTTACTGCCATCAAAGGCGTAAGCGGTAACTTTTTGATAATCGGTGCCATCATAATAGTTATAGCTTACATATAAGATATCACCAACTTTAGCTGTTGCCGAAACTGTTAAATCGGCCTTTAAAAGGGCATTGATATAAGTATTGATATTATCCTTGTCTGCGGCAACAAACTCATTATGATTTGAACGACCTATAGAAAGATATTGAGCCGGTGATAGCAGGTAAATTTGTTGCCACGCGCTATTCAGGTAAAGGTAACCAAAGGTTTGTACCGATACGCTCCCCGCATAATAGTTAAAAGTAAGCACAGCAAGCTGATTTGCTTTTGGCGATGAGGTGTTTGGCCCGTAAGGTAACCACGAAAGTATTTGCGCTGCGCTGAAGTCGGTGTATTTGTTGCCTGGTAACAGTAAATAATCGGCATTGGTAAGCGTATAGGCTACCTTACTGTAAAGGCTATCGGCCACTTTTACTACCGGGGTCCCTACATTAAACGTTATACTGGCGGTCGAGCCATCGTCAACGCGCGGGTATTCGGCTGCAAGTATGGCGGGGATGCTTTGCTTGCCATCATCGTCTGATTTAAACGCATGATTTTTATAACCATAAGTAGAGGTATCAAGCTTTCCATAATCGGCAGAGGCCAACGTTTGGGTTAAACTGGCTTTGTGTACCGGTTGTGCATTAGGAATAACCGGTTGCTTTTGACAAGCCGTAAATGCCAGCGCCAATAACGTTAATGAATAATATATCTTTTTCATTTTTGTCGGTATTAAAATTTAACTTTTATGGTTGATGTAAATGTTCTGCCTAAGCCGTAATAAACGTTAACATTGGCTGGCAAACCGGTAGCATTTGTATCAAAAGAATCAGAGATGAATTTGGTGTTCAGTAAGTTATTTACGTTACCGATCAGGTATGAGTCAAGCCCGGCTATTTTGAATTTAAAAACACCGTTTACGTCCCAAACCGAATAGTTTGGCAGTTTATAAGGAGTTAAATCAGGTTTGGTGATGTTTGAAAAAAGAAAGTTTGAATAGTAATTGGCTATGTAGTTATAGTTTGTCCCTAATCTCAAGGCCGGCAATACGTCGATATCCAAATGGAAACCTGCGGTGGTTTGTCCGGCATCGCCAACTTTTAGTCCTTTCAGGTAAACTTTGCCAACTGTAGCCACAACTTGCTGCTGGCTGTTATATACCGTAGCAGGGCCTGCATCTGAGGTATAATGCCAGTCGCCGTATGAAAACATACCGCCAACAGTTACAGCTTTAACCGGCTTATAGGTAAGCTCCAGCTCGGCACCCTGGTGCAATTCGTTTACGCCAGAGATGTTTACGCTATACAACTGGTTGGTTTTGGTATCGCCATATGAGTTTGAGAAAGACTCATCGCTGTAGTTTGACCTGTACAGGTTTAATTTGGCGCTGAAGTTTGAGATCTTATAACCATAACCCAATTCATAGCTAAACAGCTTTTCGCTTACCGTGCTGTGGTTAATGTTGTTCGTGAACTTCTGGAACACGTTATCAAAGTACGGCGGTTTGGTAATATAACCTACGTTGGCAAATATGTTCATCTGATCGTTTAGGTTGTAATTTGCGCCGGCTTTGGCCTGGTAGGTGAAAAAGCTAACGTAAGGGCTTTTTTGGTTTGGATCGCTGTTCAGGTAGTTAAACAAGTCAACGCGTTTATCGGCAGTGCCCGAACCCGAAAGGGTAACAAAAGCAGAGAAATTATTTTTCAAATATTCCGCCTGCATAAATGCACCGCCCGATTGTACATAATCCTTATTGTAATAGCCGAATTTATCGCCAACTACCGCTCTTTTCTGAGGATCATTAATATCGCCCGAAGCGCTTCCTGTGGCTGTATTGCCGGTGTATGGGGCATACACATAATCGGCACCTAATAAATCGGTTACTTCTTCATAGTGCGTACCTTTGTATGACCTTAAATCAATACCTCCCGAAAAATCGATATCGTTACCAAAACGGGTGCGGTAAGTGCTTCGTACACCATACCAGGTATGGTCATTATGTGCCGAGTAAAAATAGGTGCTGGCAGAGCCGTCGGGGTTTGCAGCATTGCTTTTTTCAACCGCGGTAAAATCAAACGGCGAGTAAAAATTGCTTACCCTTACCGGGTTGGTGTTTCCACCTATCGAACCGCCGCCGCCCGTGCCATAAGTTGCATATAAAACGGTTGATAAACTTGACTTTTCATTAATGGTCCACTCGTGGTTTAATGAAAATACAGGTTTGCTGAATTTGTTGTTGTACGGATTGATCTGTTTGCCATCTTTAACCCCCAGGTAGTAATTCCATTCAATTCCCTGTGGTGCGTTTTGATACTCGGCAATTGAACGTTGCGGCCTTTGACCGTGAGTTTGCGTAGCACCCATTACTGAGAACGACAAAGTTTGGCTCGGGCTTAATACTTTTGACAAATTGAAGAAGTAATTGTATCCTAAATAATTAAGGCCATCGGCAAAACCGTCGCCTTTATTACGGCTTCCCTGAAAAGTCATGGCCCAGCCTTTATCATTCAAACCGGTAGATACCAGCACAGCAGTTTTCTGCAGGTTGTTGCTACCATATGATTGGGCTATATAACCGCCTTTTTCCATGTCGGTATTACGGGTTGTGATATTAATGGTACCGCCAAATGATGGAACAATAATTTTTGATGCTCCTAAGCCACGTTGAATTTGCACGGAAGTAGTTACATCGGTAAGCCCCGACCAGTTCGACCAGAAGATTGAACCGTTCTCCATATCGTTAACCGGGATCCCGTTGATGGTTAAGGCGACATTACCTTTTTTCGAGCCGCTTGAGAAACCCCTGATGCTGATACGTGAATCGCCATAACCGCCGCCCTGGGCAGTAGCCATTACGCCCGGAGTACCCTGCAACAGCTGAGGGATATCCCTTGTGCCCATTTTTTCTTCAATAAACTGCTGGTTAATGGTCGACGCGGCAATAGGTGTTTTACGGTCGATGGCCACATCGCCGGTTATTACTACTTCCTTCATGGAGTTGGCGCTTGACTGCATCGCAATTACACCAAGGTCGCTGACACCTGAAAGCGTTACCTCTTTGGTAACATAGCCGATGTATGATATCACAAGCACAGTACCCTGATCTGAGCCGGTATTAAGTTTAAAGGTACCGTTTAAGCTGGTGGTAGTGGCTTTAGTTGTGCCTTTAAGCCCTATTGAGGCACCTATTAAAGGCTCTTTAGTATCGGCATCAACAACTTTACCGGTGTATACGGGGGCGGGTGCACTGGTATTGCTTTCGGCCGTTTTGATGTTTTTTTCTTTTATAACAATGGTGTGCCCTACTATGGCATAGGTAACAGGCTGGCCCTTAAAAACCCTGTCGAGCACTTTGGTTAAAGCTTCGTTTTTTACATTTAACGATACCTTGTTGCTGCCTGCAAGCAGTTCGGTTTGCATAAAAATGTCATAGCCGCTTTGCTGCTCAATTTTGTTCAATACGGTTTGGAGGCTGCTGTTCTTTTCGGCTAAAGTGATGTTTTGGCTGAAACTTTTAGCGCTGAGATGCATGCAAACTGCAAATAACAGGACGGCGATAAGCTTTATCCGCATAATAAATTTCCTTTTTGTATCCGGGTTGATCCGGGAAAAACAATTGGTAATGCTCTTGAATTTATTTACCCGGCCACCTTCATTAAAAGGCACAGGAAATGTAGAAAAATCCATATTTTTGTTGTGGGTTGATTAGTTTAAAAAGTATTTAGTAGATATGATTTTGATATTGTTAACCCGAAAAAATTAGCCGGAAGTGGTTGCAACACTTTCGGTTTTTTTATGAGGTCAACTTTTAGTAAACCGGCCTTGCCGTTTACCTGGTGTTGAGTTTTATGATTTTACTATAATCTTCCTCCCGTTAATTGTGAAGTTTAAGCCGCTTGTTTTAAGGATCTCAAATATTTGTGATACAGGTACATTGCGTGAGATACGCCCCATGTAATGTTTTGATGCTGTTTTGCCCTGGTACTCCACATCCACATCATACCAGCGCGAGAGCTGGCGCATAATGGTTTGCAGGTCGGTATTGCTGAAAAGGAATTTTCCGTTTTTCCAGGCTACCGCCTCATCGATATTGGCATTCTCATTTATATTGATGCTGTTTAAAGTAGTGACAGCCTGCTGGCCCGGTGTTATTTTAACCGACTGGCCATTATTGCCGGTAACCCTTACGCTGCCCTCCAGCAGGGTAGTTTTTGTTGCACCCTCATCGGTGTAGCTGTTTATATTAAAATGAGTGCCCAAAACAGTAACTGTTTGGCTGGCGGTTTTTACATGGAAAGGTTTTGAGGGATCTTTACTCACCTCAAAATAAGCCTCGCCGGTAAGCTCAACACGGCGCTCATTGCCGGTAAAAGCGGTTGGATATTTCAATGACGATGCTGCATTCAGCCAAACCTTTGTACCATCGGGCAAAATAACCTGGTATTGGCCGCCGCGAGGGGTAGCCAGCACATTCATGGCTATGGTTTCGGTAGGAAGGGAGCCAGCCGGGTTTTGAGCTGCATCAGTAGCTTCATAAACAACCTTGCCATTTTCATCCTCTTTAATCACTGCATTTTGCTGGCTGGCAATTTGGCCGTGTTTGGTACTGTCTAAAACTATAGTTGAGCCATCGGCAAGTGTTAGCGTAGCTTTGTTTGTTCCCGGCGGGATGTCCTTACGCTGATTTGCCAGGTTTTGAGGCTGCTCGGCGGTGCGGCGTTTATTCAGGGTAATGGTTAATGAAGCCAATAAAAGGATGGCAGCAGCATAAGCTATCCAGCGTGGTTTGCTGGTTTTGCTTTTAAAGCCCGTGCCTTTACGGATCTTTTGCCAGGCCAGCGCCTTATCCGTTGCCGAAAAGGTTTCCAGCTCCTTGTTAAGCAATTGTTCGTCGGTGAGTTTTTTGAATAATTCCTGGTTGCGTATATCAGCCTGGATCCATTGATCAAGCTGGAGTTTTTCCTGGTCGCTCAGCTCGTTTCGCATGTATTTTGCGATCAGCTGGCCCAGGTCAAAGTATGAGTTGTAATTATTCATTTTTCCTTTTCGTACATAAAGACACCTTCATTTTAAAAGTGGATAAAGGTGGGTGTAGATTTTTTTAATTTTTTTTGAGCGTTTGAAAATTAGATTCACAAAGAGGTGTTGTAGAATAAGATGCGTCATTGCGAGGAACGAAGCAATCCCCGATTAGCAGAGTCGCTCTGTATAGTTTGGGATTGCTTCGTTCCTCGCAATGACGCTTTTTTCTTACTTGTTTTTTTTGTTAAATCTTAAATAGAAGAGGTAGTTATTGAAGAAGCTTACCGCTTAAAAAAGCCAATCCCAAACATGATAAACGCAGTAAACATTTCGGGCGAAAGTTTTACCCGCATCAGCTCAAGGGCGCGCTGCTTTTGTTTTTTAACGGTATTTACAGACATATCGAGTTCGTCGGCAATTTCCTGGTTCTTTTTACCATCAAAATACCCCATGATAGATATGGTACGGTGGCTTTCGGGCAGGGAATGTAATGCAGCGTGAATTTCGGCTACGGCTTCGGCGGTAATAATGGCTTCAATTACCGGTGGTTCTTCGGGCTCGGCGTTGCCCAGGTACCCCATATAAGCTTCGACAACTTTGTTGTGCCTGATGATATTCAGGCTTGCGTTGCGGACGGTGCTGTACAGGAAATTTTTGATGGCGATCTTATCCTGCATTACGCTTTCGCGCTGGTTCCAGTATTTGATGAAAGCGTCCTGTACAATATCTTCGGCCTGATCTTTATCTTTAATAAGCTGGAGAGAAAAGTATACCAGCCGGTCGTAATATTCTTTGAAGAGAACATCCAGATCAACATTTTCTGCTGATGCGGTAGCGTTATTCTTTTGCCCAAAAATTCCCTTTACAATGCTCATTTATTTTTCTGGCAGAAATAAAACCTGAACCCAACAAAGCAGCACCCCTTTGTGCCGATAAAAACTCAATTCAAAATTGAACTTTATGTGTTCAATTTAGGTTAAATCTGTGTTAATAAATAAGTTTTAAATGGTAACTTTTCAGTTGCAGAGCGGCGGCGTAAACAACACTTTCAGGGCCGGAGATTGATTGTAAACGATTGATTTTCAAAATTAAAAGCCCTTATGCCGGTTAAGGCATAAAGGCTTTTAATTATTTGTTGTTATGTTAATTTATTGCTTTGGCTTGCCATCAGCATCAAGTTCAACAATAGGGTACCCCAGTTTTTGTAAGCCCGGATAGATCCTTGCCTTATCGCCAACAACCAGAATGACCATGTTGTTGGGATTGAGGTATTTTGAAGCCAGGTCATTGATCTCGGCAGGGGTGATGGTAGATAAGATCTTGCTTTGCTCATCGACAAAAGTAGGTTTAAGGCTATACTCCTGGATACGCGATAAAAACGCCGCTTTTTGTGCATTGGTTTCATAACGACGGGCATCACTTTGGCCTATTGACGTTTGAGTGAACTTCAATTCCTCGGGTGTGATCCCCGTTTTTTGATAATTGGTGATCTCCTTCATAAACTCAACCACCGAGCTATCGGTTGCAGTAGCCAATACACCGGCTGATGCTGTGAAGTCGCCCCCATATTTGCCCGAGCTGAATATGGAGCGGGCACCGTAGGTCCAGCCCTTTTTCTCACGCAGGTTGAGGTTGATGTGGCTGTTGAAAGCGCCGCCTAAAATGTAATTGGCAATGCTTAATTTGTAATAAGTGCCGGTTGCATCATAATTCAGTTTGTCTAAATACCCGATACGGATTTCAGATTGTGCCGCGCCCGGGATATCAACCAGGTATAATGTGGTTTTGTCGAATGATTTACCTTCAACGGGAGCGGGGAGGGGCACTTTTTTATCTTTCCAGGTGTTGAGGAAGGCGAGCGCACTTTTTGCCTGGGCCTCACTAAGATCGCCCACAACAACAATTTTAGTTACTGACGGCGCAAAGTTGTTATCATAGTAATCCTGAACATCCTGTAAAGTAATGCCTGCAACGGTTTCTTCATTACCGCCTGCTGCATAGGTGCGTACATTATCGGTACCGTAAAGGATTTTGCTATAAACTGTATTTGCCACACCGGCAGGCTGGGTTTTAGCTTGTTTAAAACCTTCAAGGGTTTGTTTCTTGATCCTGTCGAGCGCGTCCTGCGTAAATTTAGGGTGATAAAGCCTTTCTTCGAGCAGCGACATGGTTTTGGTCAGGTTTTTTGTAAGGGAGGATACTTCAACCGAAATCTCGTCAAAACTTGCAAAAATGCTAACGCTGCTCCCAAGCTTATCCAGTTCGGAGTTAAACTGTTCGCTGGTGTAGTTTTGAGTATCCTCGTTCAGCATCCGACCTACAATGCCAGCTAAACCGGCTTTGGCAGGGTTATTAATGGCAAATAAACCGCCGCCTTTTATCGACATAGAAATTGATACAGCCGGGATCTCACTGTTTTGCGTGCCGATAATATTGATACCGTTAGGCGTATTGGTTGACCAGATAACCGGAACTTTGATAGCCGGGTTAGGGCCAACACCCGGTTTTACCGCACGGTCGAAACTATCTTTAGGCTTGTGATAGGTTAAACCACTGTAGCCATAATCGGGTGCTTTGTACCCGGTGGTATCAACAGTAAAATTATCAGGTGCCACAGGCTGCAGGTTGCCGCCTTTAGGCAATACGCTTAGTATTACAGCCGGTTTGCCTTTAATGTACTGGTTATAAACCCGCATTACATCCTCTTTGGTTACCGCACGGATAGCAGCAAGTTCGCGGCCAATCTGGTTGGGGTTACCGGTAAAGGTTTGTGCTTGTGCCAGTTCAGATACTTTGCCGCTCACGCTCGATAAGCTATTGATATAATCAGCCTCGGCGGTGGCTTTGAAACGGGCCAGGTCATCGTCGCTTACACCTTTTTTCTCAAATTCGGCTAAGGACTCGTCAACCAGTTTTTTAGCATCGGCTAAAGTTTGACCGGGGAAAGGTATAACCCTCATGCTGATTTCGCCGGCCAGTTCTGTATTTAATGACCCCATGGTAGCCTGCGCCGCCTTACGGGTTTTTATAAAATTTTTATAAAAGATGGAGTTTCGGCCCTGCCCGATGATGGCTGATAAGGCATCAAGCGGCGACATATCCTTGTCATAGATCTTAACACCGGGATAGCTTACCGATAACAAGGGGAACTTGGCATAATTATCCGTGTAGGATACATACCTGTCGGCCTTCAACACCGGTGCCGGTAAGGACATGTTTTTCACCGCAGGACCGCGTGGGATACTGCCAAAATATTTGCTCACCCAAGCTAAGGTTTGTTTTGGGTTAAGATCGCCGCCAATGGTTAGCGTGGCATTATTAGGGCCGTACCATCTCAGGAAAAAGTTTTTAAGGTCGTTTACCCCAACTTTATTCAGCTCCTCAATATAGCCAATGGTAAGCCATGAATAGGGGTGGCCGTATGGATAAAGTGCCTTTGAGGCATATTGGCTCACTAAACCATATGGGCGGTTATCATAGTTTTGACCGCGTTCGTTTTTTACGGTTGCACGCTGAACCTCAAATTTTTGCTGGGTAACAGCATCAAGCAGGAAACCCATCCTGTCCGACTCCAGCCAAAGCATTTTCTCCAGTTGATTGGCGGGTACAGTTTCATAATAGTTGGTACGGTCGCGGTTGGTTGAGCCGTTTAAGGTACCACCGGCTTCGGTAATGATCTTAAAATGGTCGCCGTTGGCTACGTGATCTGATCCCTGGAACATCATATGCTCAAAAAAGTGAGCGAACCCGGATTTACCGATCTCCTCGCGGGCCGAACCCACGTGGTAGGTGATATCCACATGAACCAGCGGATCGGAGTGGTCTTCGGCCAAAATAACCGTGAGGCCATTGGGCAATACATATTTTTCATAGGGGATCACCAGCTCGGTTCCTTTGCGGGTAACCTTTTCAATAAGCTTAGGTTGTGCAACGGTTTGGGCAACCGCGTTAAGCGCCAGTACAGCAATTGATGGAGTGATCAATGCATGCTTTAAAAGTTTGATCATTTGTGTTAATTGTTTAAGTATTAGTCAGTCAACCGGCGCTTCCTTCAGTAAACACCGAAAGCTACTATATTAAGCAATTTTATACTACAGGTTAATATTGTTAAGATATAATTTGATTTGTGTAACGGATTTGTGACTGATAAGTGTTGGTAACCAAGATGCAGGGGTTTTTCAATTCCCTCCCTTGGGAGGGTCGCGATGGGCAAGCGCGATGGCAGGGAGGGGTTTATACGCCCTGACCGCTAATAAGTATGGCGACGAAACCCCTCCCTACACCCTCCCAGGGGCTACTGTGTGTACACATCTTTTAAATTCTATCAATAATTGAAAAAAATGTCATTTCGAACGAACCTGGTGGGAGAATTTGCGCGCAGGGGGTGAGGAGAAATCTTCTACGCCCTGCTTTTATAAGTATGATTGTAGAGCCTGATGTAGAAGATTTCTCTTTCGCCCCACTTCTTAGCCCGCCCCTGCTCAATCGAAATGACATTTTCTTTTATTTAAAAGATGTGTACACACTGTAGCTCCCAGGGGAGGGAACCGCACATTGCCCTCTTTTATGGAAAATCTGAAACAAAAAATGGGTACCCAAACAAGTACCCATTTTATTAAAATTAAGTGTATTGCCTATCTCCAGCCTCCCCCCACAGCCTGGTATAAATTAACCGAGCTTAGGAAGATATCCCGCTTAATACCGGCCAGCTCAAGTTCGGCGTCAAGTACGCTGCGCTGTGCGGTAATGATCTCCAAATAATTGGCCCGGCCAACGAGATATAGATCGTTTGCTACGGATAGCGCATTATTAAGCGACTGCAATTCCTGCTGTTTAAATTCAAAGGCACGGTTAAAATTCTCTATGCCGCTTAAATTATTCTTCACTTCCTGGAAACCGGAAAGGATACTTTTTTGATAATTATACACCGCTATTTTCTGCTCAGCTATTGTCCGCTCATACTCGGCTTTGATGGCTTTGCGATTAAATATAGGCGCGGTAATCCCCCCTAAAATGCCATAAGTAAACGAAGCAGGATCAAACAATAGGTTAGCCCTGAAACTGTTATAGCCGACATATGGAGTTAAAGTTAAAGTGGGGAAAAAGTTTGCCCTGGCCGCTTTTATGTCTGCATTCATGGCGGTAAGTTCCAGCTCGGCGCTGCGGATATCCGGCCTGTTCAACAGCATTTGCGATGGAACACCCGTACCAACTACCACGGGCAGTTTAATTTTCATGATAGAAGTATCCCGTGTTACATTTCCCGAATAGCTCCCGGTTAAAAAGCGAAGCTGATTTTCAGTTTCGGTGATTTGCTGGCGGGTGGTAAACTGCAAACCTTTGGTACGGGCTAACTGCGCCTCAAACTGCTGCACAGCCAATTCCGTAGCGCGGCCACCAAGCTTTTGAATCTTAACTATCTCCAACGCGTGTTCCTGTAGCTTGATGTTCTTTTTAATGATCCCCAGCTCGGTGTCGTAAGCCAGCAGCTGGTAATAAAGCCCTGCAATTTGGGCTGTAAGCGCGGTTGTAACCAAACGATAGCCGCTTTGGCTGGCCAGGAAACGGGCAAAGGCCGCCTTTTTATGGTTATTTAGCTTACCCCAAAGGTCAACCTCCCACGAGCTTTGAAAGCCCAGGAAATAGTTAGGCACCGGGTTAGGGATATGCTGATCGCTGTTAATGTTGTTTGAAAAATTGGTGTCGTAGTTACCCACGCCGTTTTGGGTATAATCACCATATTTTTCAACCCCGGCATTGGCGGCAAGGTCTATGGTAGGTAAAAGCTTTGAGGCATTGAACCGTAAATTGGCCCGCGCGGCCTCAACCCTTTGCAGGGCGCTTAACAGATCAGGGTTGGCTTTAATGGCCGTGTCGATGAGGTTAACGAGCCTTTGGTCGGCAAAAAACTGGCCTATTGGTAAGGCTGCAATTGTTGCCGTATCGGTACTGTTATTGAATGACGGTGGCAGATTGGCGGCCACTTCCTGGCCCGTGACCGGTTTATAGCTTTTACAGCCGGCCATGATCACCATCAAAAGTGCCGTATTGAGTATATAGAAAATTGCTTTTTTTAGCATTGCAGATCTTGATTAATTATTAACGATATCCAGTTCATGATGAGCTACTTCTGTGGCCGGTTTTTGCTTTTTATTGCGTTCGGCCAAACCTGCGAAGATCACATACAAACCCGGAATAAGTATCAAACCGAAAATGGTACCCAGCAGCATACCTCCGGCGGCGGCTGTACCTATCGACCGGTTGCCCATAGCACCCGCGCCGCTGGCAACACAAAGCGGAATCAAACCGGCTATGAACGCCAGCGATGTCATGAGAATAGGCCGTAAACGGGATACTGCACCTTCAATAGCTGCCTTTACAATGCTTAACCCTTCTTTTTGCCTTTGGATGGCAAACTCCACTATCAGGATGGCATTTTTACCCAACAAGCCTATCAGCATCACTAATGCCACCTGGGCATAAATGTTGTTTTCGAGCCCGGTGATTTTCAGAAAGAAAAACGCACCGAAAATGCCGGTCGGCAGCGACAGGATCACCGAAAGCGGCAGCAGGAAACTTTCGTACTGGGCTGCCAGCAACAGGTAAACAAAGATTAAACAGATCACAAAAATATAAATGGCCTGGTTGCCCGATAGGATCTGCTCACGCGTCATGCCCGACCATTCAAAGGCATAACCTTTCGGCAATTTTTCGGCAGCAATACGTTCAATGGCTTTAATGGCATCACCGCTGCTGAAGCCTTTATCTGCATCGCCGGTAACCATGGCCGATGTGTACATGTTATAACGGGTAAGCTGCTCTGGGCCAAATACTTTCTCCATTTTAATGAAGGTAGAGAACGGTACCATTTCACCTTTATCGTTCTTAACCTGCAGGTTTAAAACATCCTCGGGGCGCGACCTATATTCAGGCGAGGCTTGTACCATCACCTTATACATTTGCCCAAAGCGGATGAAGTTGGAAGCATAAAAGCTACCCATCAGCGTTTGCAATGTCGACATGGCTTTATCAACTGTAATGCCTTTTTGAGCCGCCGTTTGCTGATCGACTGAGATCATATACTGCGGAAAGTTAGGGTCGAAGCTGGTAAATGCCCCTGCAATCTCCGGCGAAGCATTAAGCGCATCCACAAAGTTTTTGGTCACTTCCGCCGCTTTTTGCAAATCGCCCTGCCCGCTGCGGTCAAGCACGCGGATCTCAAAACCACTGGCATTGCCGAAACCCGGCACCGTAGGCGGCGGGAAAAACTGGATAGAGGCATCGCCGATGTTTTTTGTTTTTGCGGTTAGCCCGGCAATAATATCGTCTAATGATTCGCTGCGTTCATCCCATGGTTTAAGGTTGATCATGGCCATGCCGTATGAGGCACCGGCTATCTCATTCACCAAACTATATCCCGATAGGGTTGAAACCGATTCGATAGATTTCATCGATTTGGTTTTGGCTTCAATCTCCTTCAAAACCTGTTCGGTACGTTCAACTGTAGCACCTGCCGGGGTGGTAACGTTAACGTAAAGCATACCCTGGTCTTCGGTTGGGATAAAGCCTGTTGGCAAAATAGCGCTGGTTCCCCAGGTAAGTATAAAGAAGCCTGCCAGCAGTATTAAAGTAACGCCCTTTCGTGGCGACAGGCAGGTCATGAAGGTTGCATACCTGCCTTGTAACCTGTTGTATTTATCATTAAAGCCACCAAAAAAGCGTTGCATCAGGTTTTTCTTTTTAGGCGCGTGGTTATGCTTCAGCATGATAGCACAAAGGGCAGGGGTAAGCGTTAAGGCGTTAACGCCCGATATCACAATGGAAATAGCCAGCGTAAGCGAAAACTGCCGGTAAAATACACCAACCGGGCCCGACATAAAGGCCACGGGCACAAACACCGCCGACATGACCAGCGTAATAGCCACAATTGCACCGCTGATCTCGCGCATAGCGCTTATGGTGGCATCCATGGCACTCATGTGGTTCTCTGTCATCTTTACGTGCACGGCTTCAACTACCACTATCGCGTTGTCCACCACAATACCGATGGCTAATACCAATGCAAAAAGTGTGAGCAGGTTAATGGAGAATCCCAGCATCTGCATAAAAAACAGTGAGCCGATGAGTGCCACCGGGACCGCCAAAGCCGGGATCAGTGTCGACCGGAAATCCTGCAGGAAAATGAATACTACAATGAAAACCAGGATGAAAGCCTCAACCAGGGTACGTAAAACTTCATGTATAGATGCATCCAAAAAACGTGACACATCATAGTTTACGTTAAAGGTCATCCCGGCAGGGAATGAGCTTTCTTTAAGCTCGGCCATGCGGGTTTTGATGTTGTTGATCACCTCGCGGGCATTTGAGCCGGGACGTTGTTTTATCATGATTGATGCCGAAGGCTTACCATCGGTATTGGATACCATACTGTAGGTTAAGGAACCAAATTCAACATCAGCAATTTCTTTCAATCTTAATACCGAGCCATCTTCCTCGGCGCGGATCACAATGTTTTCATATTGTTTAGGCTCAAAAAACTTACCCGGATAGCGCAATACATATTGCAGCATCTGCGGGGTTTTATCTGAGCTTTGGCCGGTTTTACCCGGTGCAGCTTCAACGTTTTGAGCGCGGATGGCATCGATAACTTCATCGGTTGATACCTTGTAGGCCATCATCCTGTCGGGCTTAAGCCATACCCGCATGGAGTATTCTTTGGCGCCCATGATTTCGGCCCTGCCTACACCATCAATTCGTTTAAGCTCCTGTAAAACGTTGATATCGGT
This sequence comes from Mucilaginibacter sp. cycad4, assembly GCF_034263275.1. NCBI lineage: Bacteria > Pseudomonadati > Bacteroidota > Sphingobacteriia > Sphingobacteriales > Sphingobacteriaceae > Mucilaginibacter > Mucilaginibacter sp. cycad4. The sequence goes on from NZ_CP139559.1 coordinate 1,521,061, forward strand.
GAAGTTATAAATGAACTTTTCGTCCATGCTGGTGTCCTGGCTCATGATGTTGAGGTACATCAGCATGCTGTTCACTTCTTTTTCGGTGGTAACGCCGGCTTTGATCACCTCTTCCGGCATTTCATCTATAATGGTGGCTACGCGGTTTTGAACATTCACTGCAGCCTGGTCGGGGTCAATGCCCACGTTAAAGTAAATCTGGATCACCGTTAAACCGTCGTTACTGCAAACGGTTGACATGTAGGTCATCCCCGGCACACCATTAATGGCACGCTCCAGCGGAGTTGCCACAGCTTTGGCGCACACTTCGGCATTGGCGCCCGTGTAGTTGGCGGTTACGGTTACCGACGGCGGCACAATATCGGGAAACTGGGTAACGGGCAGCGTGATCAGCGCCAGCACACCCAGCATGGTAATAATCAATGAGATAACAAGCGACAGCACAGGCCGCTTTATAAAAGTTTCGAACATAGTTTGTTAGGGTAAGTGTACAATAAACCCGCGCCGCGCGTTTACGCGGCCGGAAAAAGGAAACATCAGCAATAATTACTTCATTGCCAGCAGCGAGTCTTTTGCCAGTTTCCTTGGTTTAATGATCATGCCGTCACGTACGTTCTGCGCCCCCTGGTACAAGATCCTGTCGCCTGCCTTCAGGCCGTCTTTTACAATGTAATAGGTAGAAAAACGGGTTTGCGGCGAAAAGGCCTGCATGTGCAGTTTATTATTCTTATCAACTATGTATACGTAACTTTTATCCTGGATGTCAAATACCGACTGCTGCGGCACCATAATCACACTATCGGCCTTAGTTGAGATGTAAAGCTTACCGGTAGCACCATGCCTTAACAGTTTTTTCGGGTTAGGGAACTTTGCCCTGAAGTTGATAGAACCCGTTTTCTGCTCAATTTCGGCCTCTACAGTTTCTATTTCGCCCTGGTAGGGGAAATCCAGCCCATCGGCTAATACCAGCTTAACCTTATCACTTGTTAGGCCCGGTGCCGATTCTTTTTTGCGGATATATTGCAGGTATTCATTTTCGGGGAAGCTAAAGTAGGCATACATTGAGCTGATGTCCGAAAGGCTGGTAAGCAATGTGCCTTCGTCAATTAAACTACCCGATTTAAGGGGGATCCTGTCAATGATGCCATCAAACGGTGCACGGATGTAAGTATAGGTCAGTTGGTCTTCGGCACTTTGCACCATGGAGCGGGCTTCTTCAATGGTTGCCTTATCGGCATTCATTTTTGATTCGGCAACTTCCAGTTCTGATTTTGATATTACTTTCTTGTCAACCAGTAGTTTAACCCTTGTTACTTCAAGTTCTGTTGCCTTGGCATCGGCCATAGCGTTGCTTAGCGCAGCTTTAGCTTTCGACAGGTTTACTTTAAATTCCTGGTCGTTAAGTTTAAATAGCAGCTGGCCTTTTTTAACCTGTTTGCCTTCGTCAATATATATTTTTTCGAGGAAGCCGCGAACACGCGAGCGGATCTCGATGTTTTTTTGCGCCTGGATATCGGCAACGTATGATTTTTGAAGAACAGTATCCTGTGTATTTAAAGTAAGTACAGGCAACTGAAGCGTATCAGAAGCAGCGGCTTCATTATTAGTTTGGGCTTTTGTTGAACAACCCGTGACAAATATGCCGGCAGCCATGGCCAGCAGGGGTATATAAATGATGATCTTTTTCATTTTTTCCGGATAGATTAATGGCATAGCAGTGCTAATCACGTACTGTTAGCCAATGTTAAAATTTGATTTTTAAAAACGTGGATTTGCCGCAATGGGCATCTGAAACGGAAAAAAGATCAGAACGGGCTGAGCCTGAAAAGGAAATTGTAATATGCAGGCAAAAAGCCTTTGATGGATTTATTCTGGTTTTGTCGTTTTTCGACTATTGATATAACATCTGCAAGTGAGGCCTGCTGACCAGGCATTAGTGCTGACGAATAATTTACCCGGCTGGGTAAAAAGCGTATGATGTTACGGTTATGGTGGGCTTCGTTAGTATCCGAATCGGGCGAATCATCCTGAACCTCCTGCTGCTGAATCTGACCGATAATCCTATGATGGGTACGGGAAATTAAATCGGCCGCCGGGCCCGATTTTTTGTAGTGAGTTAAAATTGATTCGGCGTTAGCAGGGGCTACAGCTATTGCAAGCTGGAAAAAAAATAATGCAAAGAATATTTTTTTTATCGTCGGCGCCATGATTGCGAAAATACTAAAATATTTGAAGCTATCGAAATGAGTTTGTATTTTTTTTGATATAAAATGACTTTATTTTTATTTTTTATCGCTGTTCTTTAGGATTTTATCTTTTTATCTCTCCATTATGCTTTAATAACAGGCCTATATGCTTTTACAACCGCTAAAACGATTATTTGTTCATGTTTAGTTAATGTTAACTAAATGAAATTGTCATTTAGCTTTACCTCAACGAATAATTGTATTTTAGCTATATGCATCACCTTATTATTCAATGTACCTGCCTGCTGATAGTTATCCTTTTTGTGGTAATGCTGGCGCAGAAAATCAAAATAGCATACCCCATATTACTGGTACTTATTGGCCTGCCGCTGGGCTTTGTGCCCTTTTTTAAAGGTATTGAAATTCAGCCCGAACTCATTTTCGTTATCTTTTTACCGCCATTGCTTTATGAAGCGGCATGGTTTACCTCCTGGAAAGATCTCTGGAAATGGCGCAGGGTGATCACCAGCTTTGCGTTTCTGATCGTGATCGTAACTTCATGCGTAATCGCTTTTGTATCGCATAGCCTTATCCCGGGTTTTACGCTATCTATAGGTTTCCTGCTGGGCGGCATTATATCGCCTCCGGATGCGGTATCGGCAAGCAGCATCCTGAAAAATATAAAAGTGCCCAAAAGGTTCATTTCCATTGTCGAAGGCGAAAGCTTACTGAATGATGCATCAAGTTTGGTGGTATTCAGGTTTGCGCTCGCGGCTATATTAACCGGTAAATTTGCATTTGGGGAGGCTACCCTCAGTTTTGTGCTGGTTATTGTGATGGGCATAATAGTTGGCCTGGCGGTGGGGCTTGTGTTTTACGCCATCCACAGGTGGTTGCCAACCACAACCAATATTGATATCATCCTTACATTTATTACACCATACACCATGTATATGGTAGCCGAGGAGTTTCATTTTTCGGGCGTGCTGGCGGTGGTGAGCGGAGGGCTTTTCCTGTCGTCTCAAAGGCATGTGATATTAAGCAATACAAGCCGTTTACAGGGCGTGAATGTTTGGGAGGTAGTGGCTTTTGTGCTTAATGGTTTTGTGTTTATATTGATTGGTCTTGAGTTGCCGGTGGTGATTAAAGATCTTGGGCCCGGCGGCCTGGCCCCGGCTATTAAATACAGCCTCATCATAAGCGGCGTTTTGATAGTAACACGGTTATTGAGCACTTTTGGAGCAATGGTGTTTACTATTTTCATCAGCAGGTATATTACCACTGCCGATCCAAACCCCGGTTGGAAAGGGCCTTTATTATTGGGCTGGACAGGGATGCGCGGTGTTGTATCGCTGGCAGCCGCGTTGAGCATCCCGGTGGCTTTGCACTCGGGTGCGCCCTTTCCCCAGCGCGATATGATCCTTTTTATCACCTTCACCGTAATCATGGTTACCCTGGTTTTGCAGGGGCTCACCCTGCCTTCGCTTATAAGGCTGCTGAAAATGCCCGATCCTGACTTTACAATTTCATTTGAGCAGCAAAAACAGCACGTAAGGAAAAAGTTATGCCATTTGGCACTGCAATTACTGGAAGATAAATATGCAGCGCACCTGGCCAATAACGATATGGTCAAGGCATTTCAGTTAAGGCTTGCCGCCGATATGGAATTACTTAAAGATTGGGAAAAGGAGGGGAGTGAGCAGCGTGCCGATGATTTTTACCATGATTACAGGATGATCATGAACGATGTACTGGGGCAACAGCGGGCATTATTGTTAACCCTCAATAAAAAAGAAAATATAAACGATGATATTATAAGGCAGCAATTAGATCTGCTTGACCTGGAAGAGGAAAAGCTCAGGCAGCATTTTGCGGTGGAGTAATTGCCGGCATAACAAACAGGCAGGCATTTCTTTCGGCTATAATAGCTACTTTTGCCGCTCTATACACAGATACTTATCATGAACTGGGATACACTATTATCGGCAAAACGCTGGGGATACGAGGATAAATATATAGCTGATCATGTTGATGCACGATCCGAATTTCAGAAAGATTACGACCGGATAATTTTTTCGTCGCCCTTCAGAAGGTTGCAAAACAAAACCCAGGTATTTCCATTGCCGGGGAGTGTTTTTGTACATAACCGGCTTACACATAGTTTGGAAGTAGCCAGCGTGGGGCGTTCCCTGGGGCGTATGCATTTCAACCGGATGTTTAAAGCAGATCCTGAGGTAGAAAAAAAATATCCGCTCATCAGCGAAATCGGTAATATGATAGCGGCTGCCTGCCTGGCCCATGATCTGGGTAACCCGGCTTTTGGCCACTCAGGCGAATCGGCCATTTCACACTATTTTGCAGAAGGGGCCGGTAAAGAATATAAGGAAACTGTTACTGCACAGCAGTGGAAGGATCTCATCAGTTTTGAGGGTAACGCCAATGCCCTAAGGCTATTAACACACCAGTTTGCAGGTAAGGGGAAAGGTAGCCTGGCATTAACCTATTCAACCATAGCTTCTATTGCAAAATATCCATGCTCATCTATAGCGGGGCACGACAAGCGTGTTATATACCGAAAGAAGTATGGTTTCTTTGCTTCCGAGCAACAGGATTTTGAAAAGATTGCCAACGATTTAGGTTTGATCAGGGCAGAAGGTGATGAGCTTGTTTACAAAAGACACCCTTTAGTTTACCTGGTTGAGGCTGCTGATGATATTTGTTACAACGTTGTTGATCTGGAAGATGCTCATCGTCTTAAAATACTTTCATATGAAGAAGTGAAGGCATTGCTAATGCCTTTGTGTACTATTCCCAGAATGGAAGAGCGATTAAAAGAGTTTGACGATACTGACGCCAAAGTGGGATATTTAAGAGCAATAGCCATAAATACTTTGGTAACCCAATGTTCAAACCTGTTTTATGACAAACAGGAAGAGATCATGAATGGTGATTTTAATTCTGCGCTGATGGACGCGATTGAAGAACCTCTCCGGTCTGCCATGAAAGCTATTGAAGATGTGTCGGTCAAAAAAATCTATAACTATAGTTCTGTAGTACAGAAAGAAGTTGCGGGTTATAAAGTGATGGGTGGTTTGCTGGAAGAATTTGTTCCTGCCTATTTAAAAAATAGCTCAAAGTATCATCAAAAATTAATCGAGTTAATTCCTAAGCAATTTTTAACCAAAGCTGATGACGATTATTCAAAGATCCAGACCATTCTTGATTTTGTTTCGGGCATGACAGATCTGTATGCGGTTGAGTTGTTCAGAAAAATCAAGGGGATCTCGTTTCCGTCGATGAGCTGATATACACAAATGCCTTGGCGAGGCGTTTATAATTGAATCGAATTACACGAATTAGCGATTTTTCCTGTCCCCTCAGGGTCTCTCGCAGAGGACCCTGAGGTTATCCAATGGACGTAATTCGACTCAATTCGTAATAATTCGTGCAAATAATAGTTATTATTGCCCTATGCCAAAAGAGATCCAGCCCGTACAGATGCATACCATGGAGCAATTACTTGCCCCGCTTGGTATTACCAGTCAGCATAAGGGGCTGTATGTAACCTCATTTAGCCCGGGTGATATTGAGGTGCCCATTCTGCATCCGTTCCGGTCAGATCATTTCTCTTTTACACTGGTTCACGAGGGCGATTTCTCCATTAAAGTAGGTCTTTTAGAGTATAGTGTAAAGAAGAACAATGTACTGATGATAGCGCCTAATACCGTTCGTCAGTTTCTTGATGTTTCGCCAAACTGCAGGCTTACCTCGGTAATATTTACCTCGGCATATTTATCTGCTACCAGTATCCACACTAAAAATGTTGACGCATTTGATTTCTTGTCGTCGCAGGTTAGCCCATTGCTTGTAATTGATGAAAAATCGATGGCCCCGCTTACGTCAATCCTCGATATTCTTGAAAGCAAAATGGACATTCGTAATGATCTGGCTTTTCAGGATGAAGTTTTGTTAAACCTGTTCACCGGTTTTATATATGAAATCAGTGCGTTGTTCAAACAACAACAACAAATTGGAGAGGTAAAAGGCACCCGTAAAGAAGAATTAACATTCCGTTTTTTGAAAATTCTTCCGCATCATTTTAAAGAGGAAAGAAGCGTACAGGCCTATGCTGCCATGTTGAATATCACCCCTAAATACCTTTCACAAACCGTAAAGGAAATAACCGGCAAAACCGCAGGCGAGTTTATTGACGAGATAGTGATGATGGAGGCTAAAGTAGCCTTGAATGATCCGGCGTTAACCGTAGCCCAGGTAGCAGCCTATCTTAACTTTGCCGACCAGTTCTTTTTTAGCAAGTTTTTCAAAAAACAATGCGGTATCAGTCCCAGTAAATACCGTCAAATGCCTTAATAAACTTATAACCTCCTTGGAGGATTCTTTTCAGCCCGATCTCATTGGTTCATTAGTTACTACTCTATTCGTTATAATTTTAATTGCAAATGAAAAGTATCGTTGCAACACTGTAATTATTATTACCATTCTATTACAATATTTTTAGTGAAAACGACTTTTTGACATATTGCGCCATCCTTTAAACATTCTGCAAAAACGATAATTGAGCCACTTTTGCCCTGTCATCAATTGTTGATGCAGCCGGGTGTAATAGTGTGCCCGGTTAAACGCCAGGTTTGTTTATGCCGATAAGGGACACAGGTGCCGAACAATTAATTAAGGACACCGCTAAACATATTTTTTTTGCCGAGGGCCGGCTCCATGCCAATACCCAGGATATTGCCGACGCGGCTGGTGTAAGCCGCACCTTGTTAAATTACTATTTCCGCACCAAGGATGTTTTAATTGAACAGGTGTTTAAAGAAGCTATGCTTGCTTTAACTACCCGCCTCGACGCCGTTATGGCATCCGATATGCCATTTAAAAGCAAGATTGAAAACTTTATAGAATTGTTTTTAACTGAGGCCAATAATTATCCCTACCAGGAAACCTTCCTGATCACCGAGATCAATTCAAACATTTGTAAGTACACCAATGAGGCCGGGCCGCATCATATCAATAAGTTCATGGAGCAGATCAGCGCCGAAATGGAAGCAGGCAATATTGAACAGATGAACCCCATGCATTTTGTGCTGAACCTGTTTTCGCTGATGTCATACCCGCTTATCATGGGGCCCATATATAAAAAGGCTTTTAACCTGAGCAATGAAAATTATACCTGCCTCATTAACGAGCGAAAGAAGATGATCTGTAAAATGATTTTCCAGTAAAAAATTTATCCGGTGATTAACGCAATTGTCAAACAAAATAATTTAACACATATCACAATGTCTTTAATATCAATTCACTCCAATAACTACAAGTTTATATTTATGAAAAATACAGTTCAACTGCTAACCGGCTTTGGGGCCGCCTTAATTTTATTGTCGTCATGCGGCGGTAGCCAAAACCAGGGCGGTGCCATGGCTGCGGGAGCTCCCCAGCCACCGCAAAGCTACCCGGTTTTTAAGATTAGTTTACATGACGCCACGCTGAACAGCGAATACCCTGCTACACTCCAGGGGCAGCAAAATATCGAGATCCGTCCTAAAGTTGATGGTTATGTAGATAAGATTTATATTGACGAGGGCAGCGTTGTAAAAAAGGGCCAGCTGCTTTTTAAGCTCAGCGCACCCCAATATGCCCAGGACGTAAACACCGCGACGGCGGCTATCGCCAGTGCCGAAGCTGATGTAAGCGCTGCCCAGCTGCAGGTTAACAAGACCAGGCCGTTGGTTGAAAAAGATATCATCAGCCATTATGAGCTTGAATCGGCCGAGTATACGCTAAAAGCCCGCAAAGCCACCCTTGCCCAGGCAAAAGCCAGTTTGGCCAACGCCAAAACCAATTTAGGTTATACCGTAATAACCAGCCCGGTTGATGGCGTGGTAGGGACTATCCCTTATAAATTAGGTAGCCTCATCACCGGCTCAACTGCACAGCCTTTAACAACGGTATCCAATATCGGTAAGGTGTATGCCTACTTTGCACTGAATGAAAAGCAGCTGCTTGATTTTTCAAGAACGGTAAAGGGAAAAACCATGAATGAAAAGCTGGCCAACACGCCCCCTGTTTCACTGGTACTACCGGATGGCAGCACTTATGCCGAAAAAGGCAAGGTGGAAACCATCAGCGGTTTAATAAATACCGAAACCGGATCGGCAAGTTACCGGGCAGCATTCCCTAACCCTGTTGGCCTGATCCGCAGCGGCGGAAGCGCTACTATACAGATCCCCCAAGCCGTAAAAGATGCCGTGCTGATCCCTCAAAAGGCCGCTTATGAGTTGCAGGGAAAACATTTTGTTTATGTGGTTGACGGCAAAGGAGCAGTTAAAAATACCGAAGTGAGCGTTATGGACCTCACCACAGGCCAATATTATGTAGTGACTGATGGCCTTAAAGCCGGTGATGCCATTGTTATCGATGGAGCCGGCAGTTTAAAAGACGGCATGGTTATCAAACCGGAAGTACAGGAGAGTGCCGCGGTATATAAAGATCTAAAATAATTTTCACAACACCGGCCGGATTCCTTTTCATCCGGCACCAACATAAACAATATGTTACGTACATTCATTGAAAGACCAGTATTATCTACCGTAATATCGGTAATTATAGTCATACTGGGTATCCTGGGCCTTACAACCTTGCCCATATCAGAATACCCCGATATAGCACCGCCTACAGTGCAGGTATCCGCATCATACCAGGGCGCAAACGCCGAAGTGGTAATGAAAAGTGTTATCGTACCGCTCGAAGAGCAAATTAACGGTGTGGAGAACATGACTTACATGACCTCTACTGCAAGTAATGACGGCAGCGCTGTTATCACTGTTTATTTTAAACAAGGCACCGATCCCGACCTGGCGGCAGTAAACGTGCAGAACAGGGTATCAAAAGCCACCAGTCTGCTTCCTGCCGAGGTTACCAGGGCGGGTGTTACCACCAGTAAACGTCAAAGCAGCATGGTGATGGTATTTTCCCTGTCGAGCGATAATAAAAGCTACGACGAGAAATTTTTGCAAAACTATGCCAATATTAACGTGCTGCCGCAGATCAAGCGTATCAGTGGTGTAGGTGATGCCTCCTCATTTGGCATACAGGATTACTCCATGCGTATTTGGTTAAAGCCCGATGTAATGGCTACGTACGGCCTTGTGCCCGATGACGTGAACAGCGCCCTGGCCGAGCAAAATATTGAGGCTGCGCCGGGTAAAGTAGGAGAGAACGATAACCAGTCGTTCCAGTATGTATTAAAGTACAAAGGCAGGCTTACCAGTGTGCCCGAGTTTGAAAATATTGTGATCCGCTCATCAACCAAGGGGCAGCTGTTGCGCCTGAAAGATATAGCGAGGGTTGAGCTTGGCGCGCAAAGTTACGCCAATGCTACTACCATGAATGGCAAACCTGCAGTAGCTATAGCCATTTATCAAACCGCAGGTTCAAACGCGCACGAGTTAATTAAAAACTGCGAGCAGACTATTGAGGCCGCTTCAAAAACGTTCCCTGCGGGTATTAGCTATACATCCCTTTTTAGTGTTAATGACTTTTTAGATACCTCGATAGAAAAAGTTGTACACACCCTGATCGAAGCCTTTGTACTGGTGTTTATCGTAGTGTTTGTATTCCTTCAGGATTTCCGTTCTACGCTGATCCCGGCTATTGCGGTACCTGTGGCTATTGTAGGTACTTTTTTCTTTCTGCAACTATTTGGCTTTACCATTAACCTGCTCACCCTGTTTGCTATGGTGCTGGCCATTGGTATAGTGGTGGATGATGCTATTGTGGTGGTTGAGGCCGTGCACGCCAAGCTCGATCATGGGGCTAAATCGGCAAAAGCGGCTACAATCAGCGCCATGAATGATATCAGCGGGGCTATCGTATCCATCACTTTGGTAATGGCTGCTGTGTTTATCCCGGTTACGTTCATTACCGGTTCAACCGGGGTGTTTTATAAACAGTTTGGTTTAACGCTTGCTGTCGCGATATTTATATCAGCAGTAAACGCTTTAACATTAAGCCCTGCATTGTGCGCGCTGTTATTGAAACCGCATCCCGAAGGCGAGCATCATAAAACAGGCCTTTTACAAAGATTTTATACAGCCTTTAATACCAGCTTTGATACAATTACCCGCAAGTACAAAAAATCTGTAAGCTTTCTTGCGGCCAAAAAATGGCTCGCCATTGCCGGCATTGCAGTTTTTGGGTTGATATTCTGGTTCCTGCTAAAAACAACACCATCAGGCTTTGTGCCTAATGAAGATCAGGGTTTTATTATTGGCGATATCTCATTACCGCCTGCTGCATCATTGGAGCGTACAACCGAAGTTATCGATAAGGTATCAGGCATGGTAAGGTCTTTGCCCGAAGTGGAATCGACTATCAGGGTTGCCGGCCAGGGTATACTGAGCGGCGCAGGCGGTTCATACGGCTTAATCATGGTTAAGCTTAAACCCTGGGACAAACGTACAGCCAAAGGATCAGACGTAAATAGCGTTATCGGTAAGCTATTTGGCATGACCGCCGGGATTAAAGGTGCTACCGTCCTGTTTTTTGCTCCGCCAACCTTACAGGGCTTTGGTAACAGCAGCGGTTTCGAGTTCCAGGTGCAGGATAAAACAGGAGGCGATATTGTGAAATTTGCCGAAATAAACGGCAAGTTCCTGGGCGCATTAAACCAGCGTCCGGAAATTCAATACGCGTCGACGTTTTTTAACACCAACTTCCCACAGTTTTTGGTTGATGTTAACGTAGCCAAATGTAAGGATGCCGGTATAACCGTAAACTCGGTGTTAAGCGCTTTACAGGGATATTTTGGTGGTGTTTATGCCTCTAATTTTAATGAGTTTGGCAAGCAATACCGTGTAATGATCCAGGCAGATGCAGCTTACAGGGGTACCACAGGCAGCCTGAACAACATGTATGTACGTAATGCCAATAATACGATGGCCCCTATATCTGAGTTTGTTACGCTGAAAAAAGTATATGGCCCTGAATCAATTAACCGTTTTAACCTGTTTACTTCTATTTCGGTAAACGGCGCTCCGAAACCGGGCTTCAGTACGGGCGATGCCATTAAAGCCATACAGGAAGTAGGTGCAAAAACATTGCCTGCCGGTTATGGGTTTGAGTTTTCGGGCCTTACCCGCGAGGAGATTGCCAGTGGCAGCCAAACCATTTTTATTTTCCTGCTGTGCCTGGTGTTTGTGTACTTCTTGTTGAGTGCACAGTACGAGAGCTATATTCTGCCATTTGCAGTATTACTGTCACTGCCCATAGGTTTGGCCGGTGCATTCATATTCGCTAAGATCTTCGGTATTCAAAACAATATTTATTTGCAGATCACCCTCATTATGCTCATCGGCCTGTTAGCCAAAAATGCTATCCTGATAGTTGAATTTGCGGTAGCCCGCAGGCGAAACGGCGAAAGCATTGTGCAGGCCGCTATTGATGGTTCGGTTGCCCGTTTAAGGCCAATTTTAATGACATCCTTCGCATTTATACTGGGGTTAGTCCCGCTAATGATTGCATCAGGAGCAGGTGCCGAAGGTAACCGATCTATAGGTACAGGTGCTGTAGGCGGGATGCTGATCGGTACCATATTCGGTGTGTTTGTGATCCCGGTGCTGTTCATCATCTTCCAGTCACTTCAGGAACGGATAAGCGGTAAACCTGCGGATAAAGAAATAGAAATTGAAACCGAAACGGTAGCCTGAGAGCAAAACTTTTAAGAACAATAAACAAGCAAAAAAATGATCCATTCATATAAACGGCAAATATTGGCCACGCTGGCAGCAACGGCGGTATTTGCCTCATGTGTTACAAAAAAATACCAGCAGCCGGTGGTAAATACCGATAAGCTGTACCGTGATACCACCATCAGCGATACCACATCAATGGCCGGCATGCCGGTAAACCAGCTGTTTTCTGATATGGTACTGGTAAACCTGATTAAGGAAGGCCTGCGTGAAAACCTCGATTTGAAAACTGCTGTACAGCGCATTAACGAGGCGCAGGCAACATTTAACCAAAGCAAGGCGGCATATCTGCCAAGCCTTGAAGGAAGCGGAACCGTTACAAGGGCAAAAACATCAGCAGCAAGCTTAAATTTTCCGCCTGAGTTTGCAAACTCGTTCAATCTTAAAACAACTACTTACCAGGCAGCCTTGAGCACCAGTTGGGAAGCTGATATCTGGGGCAAATTAAGTAGTTCGAAAAGAGCGGCATTGGCATCACTGCTGCAAAGTGATGCGGCTAAAAGAGCGGTTCAAACCCAGTTGATAGCTGATATAGCAAACGCTTATTATAACCTGCTGGCGCTTGATGAGCAATTGGCTATCACTCAGCAAACGCTTACCATAAGGGTAAAAGATGTAGAGACCGTAAAAGCCCTGAAGGAAGGCGCTGTTGTAAACGGCGCGGCTGTGGTACAAAGCGAAGCTAACCGCTATGCCGCCGAAGTTACCATACCCGATCTTAAACAAAGCATCCGTGAAGCCGAGAACGCATTAAGCATTTTATTGGCAAGGGCCCCCGGTACTATCAAACGCACAACACTGGGCGATCAGAAACCGCTAGCAGACCTAAAGACGGGCATCCCATCCCAGCTGTTGAAAAACCGCCCGGATGTACAGGAGGCCGAGTTTGCGTTCAGGAGCGCGTTTGAAAATACCAACCTGGCGCGTACCTATTTTTATCCGCAGCTTACCATTACCGGGCAGGCGGGCTTATCAACCCTGCAGCTGAAGAACTTTTTTGATCATTCCATCTTTTACAATTTTGTTGGCGGCATTACCCAGCCCATTTTTAACAAAGGTCAAAACCGGGCACGTTTAAGAACGGCACAAGCCCAGCAACAGGAAGCATATTATGCTTATCAAAAATCGTTGCTCACGGCAGGGCAGGAGGTAACCAATGCGTTGTTCTCCTACCAAAATGCCATTGAAAAACAAGGCTCAAGGGTTAAACAGTTACAGGCGCTCGAAAAATCGGTTGATTATACCAAAGAGTTGCTGCGGTATAGTTCGGCTACAAATTATACCGACGTTTTAACTTCAGAACAAAACTTACTTGCTGCCCAGTTAAGCGGCGTTAACGATCATTTGCAGGAACTGCAGGCTATAGTTAACCTTTACCGCGCTTTGGGCGGCGGCTGGAAATAGAAGGCATTAATCCCCTGTTAATCGTGAAGCCCGGTTTGCAATTGAGCTGCCGGGCTTATTTATTACCAGTGGTGATTTTGACATATTTTGAAGTTGTTTAAACATTTATTATCTATGCCAACTAATTGATTTTTGTAAAACCTGTTATAATACAATCATCTAAACCAAATTGATAATTTAATTATGGTTAATTATTTATTAATGAGTAAATTAAAGTGAATTCTGATTGTGATTGAGAGGTTAAAACATGGGAAGTAAAGAACGGATATTAAGGCAAAAGGATGATACCCGCCGAAAGATACTTGATGCTGCGTTGGATATGATCAAATGTGAGGGCTGTGATGCGTTAAGTATGCGGAAACTTGCTGAGCATATCGAGTACACGGCTCCCGCTATTTACGAGTATTTTGAAAGCAAGGAAGCTTTGTACACCGAGCTTGCCCGCAAGGGGCACCTGAAGCTGGCCGCCATGGTAAAACTGGCAAAAGAAGCATCTACAGACGCCATTGAACAGATGGAGGCTATGTGGCTGGCCTACTGGAGCTTTGCAATTGCCTATAAAGAGCTTTACCAATTGATGTTTGCTGTTGGTACGGGTTGCAGCCCGATAGAAAACCGGATAGCAGAAGCACTGGTTTTTCCGGAGGCGGTTTCTGAAGTGATCCGCACGCTATACGCACCCCGCGAAGTAAGTGATGAAGAGGTTCAAAAAAAATATTACACTTATTGGGCGGTAATTCATGGGTTGATAGCCATTAACATGATCCAGCTCACCCGGGATGAAAAAATGAACCAGGAGATCCTGATTGGCGCTATAAGAGGGATCACAGCGTTGATAACTACCTAAAGCTATGATTGATAAGGAGCGGATTTTAAGCGGCAGTGAAGGGCTTTTTCTTGAAGCGGGAATAAAAAGCATTACCATGGATGATATTGCCCGGCATTTAGGGATCTCCAAAAAAACAATTTATCAGCATTTTAAAGATAAAAATGAGCTTGTTACCGCCCTTGTAAAAAAGAGGCTTGCCGGTGATGAGGCAAATCTTTGCGCTATCATCAGTGATGCTGGCAATATGATGGATGAAATGGTTGAGTTAACCAGGTGCACAGGAGAGATCTTTTCAAGGGTGCATCCTGTTGTATTGCATGACCTGCAAAAACACCATCACGAAGGCTGGGAGCTGTACCTGCAATTTAAAACGGGTTTCCTGGTAAATATTATCGGGAAGCTTTTAAAAAAGGGTATTGATCAGGGCTATGTCCGTCCCGAAATTGATGCCAGGATCATAGCCATTATGCGGGTTAACCAGATTGAGCTTGGTTTTAACGCCTCTGTATATCCCCATGCCGAATTTAATTTATGGGATGTTCAGCTGCAGCTTTTAAATCATTTTAACTACGGCGTGTGTACGCTAAAGGGTATCGCCGTTTTAAATAATCCCGACTAATCAGTTACCGTTGAGGCATTATGGTCCGGATGCCATTTTCTCCTGCTATAATTGCTTTAGCTGCTATCTGATAAAATAGGGAATGCTCAACAACACCCGGTATCATTTTAACCAGGGTATTTAATGTGGCCGGTTCGGGCAGTTCTGTAAATTGTATGTCGACCAGCATATTGCCATTGTCTGATATTAAAGCGCCGTCTTTTTGTGTGCTCATGCGCTGGGTAAGCGTAGCTTGAGGAAATAAGGCTACCAGTTTTGCCAGTACAATTTGTAAGGCCTGTGGCAGGATCTCTATAACCAGCGGATATGTAGCGTTAAGTTGGGCTGAGAATTTTCCTTCATCGCCCAGCAAAATAAATTCCTTTGCCATTGAAGCCAATACTTTTTCGGTAGTATGGATGCCGCCGCCGCTTTTCAGGGCGTTAAGCTCGCTGTCAAACTGGTCACAGCCATCAAAGTAGATGTCAAGTTTATGAAGCAGGGCGGGCGATTGGATCCGTAGCCCGTGTTTACTTAACAACTGAGTTGTTTTGAATGATGACGAGGTAAATGTTAACGAAGCTGCAAGCTCAGGATTTTGGGCTAACATATTAACCAAATGAGCTATGGTGCTCCCGGCGCCCAAACCAATAATCTGATTGGGGGTAATCAAGGTTAAAGCGGCTTTAGCTGCTTCCAGTTTATAATCCGACATGGCGCTAAGATACAGCACCTGCCGCTAATAACCTTGGTCAATTTACTCTTTTAGTCGTCTATGCCCTCCCACAAGTGACTTTGTACTGTTGATATTATATGCGTTTTCATGTTATGTTAATCGTTATATTTTATACTTCTGTTATTTTTAAAAGATCGCTGCAATTGCTTAGTTCATCTTATATTAATGCAGACGAATCAGCAACAAAAACATTTTAAAATTTTTATTTAAAATTTCGCCCCTTGTGAAATACCTCTTTTTGTTTGCTTTGCTGAACCTGCCCTTTGTTTGAACCTGCCGGATGAGGTGCAGTTGTTTCATCGCTTCGGGATAATGTCATTACCGGCTGATCATCGTTGCCAACAGTTGTGAGTGTGCTTAACAGTTTTGATAAATTGAAACAACGCCGTATGATAACGTGGATCACCTTGCCCTCAATTTGTAAAACGCCCTCAACCATGAGTAAACGAGATTGAACAATATCCTTACGGTACTTATCAAAAATCTTTTCCCAGGCTACCAAATTGGCAAAGCCGGTTTCATCTTCAATAGTGATAAACAGGATCCCTTTTGCTGTACCCGGTCTTTGCCGCACAGTTACCAGGCCGGCCACTTTTATTTTATCCCCGTTTTTAAGATTAGATAATTGAGCGGTTGGGGTCACCTGCAGCATATTAAGCTGCTGTCGTAAAAAACTCACCGGATGTGCTTTTACGGATAAACCGGTAGCGGCGTAATCCTGTACCACATGTTCGGCATCTGTCATAAACGGCAAACTAATCTGGGTTTCTTTAGTGCTTTCTGATGGTTGTCCGGCAAACAAGCCAATTGGTTTATCACTAAGTGCCGGCACTTCCCAGAGTGCAGCACGGCGGTCAAGGTTAAGCGACCTGAATGCGTCGGCATCGGTAAGTTTTTCAATTTGGGTTTGAGGCACGCCGGAGTCGCTTAAGTGGCTGATACTGGTATACCCCGTATCACGACGGGCTACGAGGGCTTGCATATCGTTTTCGTTAAGCCCTTTAACCTGCCTGAAACCTAAGCGCAATGCCCGGTAATCGCCATCCTGCTCTTCAAGGGTGTTATCCCAAAACGAGTGGTTAATATCTACAGGCCGTACTATTACACCGTGTCTTTCCGCATCAATAACAATTTGAGCCGGCTGATAAAAACCCATGGGCTGGCTGTTTAACAAGGTAGCCGCAAATACATCGGGATAATAATATTTAAGCCAGGAGGAAATATAAACCAAATGCGCGAACGATGCTGCATGGCTTTCAGGGAAGCCATAACTACCAAAGCCTTCCAGCTGTTTAAAAATGCGATGGGCAAAATCTTCTTCGTAACCTCTCCTTGTCATGCCATCTACCAGTTTTTGGCGAAACTGGCTCACTAATCCCTTAGCCTTAAAAGTGGCCATGCTCCGGCGTAGCTGATCGGCCTCGGCAGCGGTAAACTCTGCCGCTACCATTGCTATTTCCATAGCCTGCTCCTGAAACAGCGGTACGCCTTTAGTTCGGCCTAATATTCTCCGAAGTTCTTCTTTAGGATAGCTTTCTTCTTCTAACCCGTCGCGGCGCCTCAGGTAAGGATGAACCATATCGCCCTGGATAGGGCCGGGGCGTACGATGGCAACTTCAATCACCAGATCATAAAATTCCCGTGGTTTAAGTCTTGGCAGCATCGACATTTGGGCACGGCTTTCTATCTGGAAAACGCCCAATGTATCGGCATCGCATATCATATCGTAAACCTTAGGGTCTTCCCGCGGAACGTTCTTTAAATCGTATGCAATGCCATAATGCTGCTTAATGAGGTCGAAGCTTTTGCGAATACAGGTAAGCATTCCAAGGCCAAGTACATCTACTTTAAGGATACCAAGCGCTTCCAGATCGTCCTTGTTCCATTCCAGTTGTGTGCGCTCTTCCATACGGGCATTCATTACCGGGCATATATCTGATAGTTTGCCCTGGGTAATAACAAAACCACCGGTATGCTGGCCTAACTGACGCGGAAAACCCATTAACTGTTCGGTAAGCACTAACACTTTATGCAATGCCGGGTCATCAGGATTTAATCCCTGATCAATGATCCGTTGACGGTCAAAGGCTTCTTCCGAAAAATCCCATATGGCGCCCGACAGGCGGTTAATGGTATCTACAGATAGGCCCATGGCTTTGCCAACATCACGGATGGCACCCTTATGCCGTTCCTGTGTAACAGTAGCTACAATGGCCGAGCGGTCGCGGCCATATTCACTGTAGATCCATTGGATGATCTCTTCCCTGCGCTCATGCTCAAAATCGACATCAATATCGGGCCATTCATCACGCGCATCCGACATAAAACGGGAAAAAAGTAATTGGGTTTCTGTAGGATCGACAGCGGTAATGGCTAAACAATAACATACTGTAGAGTTAGCCGCCGAACCGCGCCCCTGGTAAAGTATGCCCAATTCTGCCGCTTTGCGGGTATACTTGTAAACCCTTAAAAAATAGGGGGCAAGTTGTTTCCTCCCAATAAAGGCAAGCTCAAATTCTATCTGTTGTTTAATTTTGTCAGGTACATTGTTGTTGTACCGCTGGCGGGCACCCTGCCAGGTAAACTGGGTTAGGCGCTGTTGTGGGGTAAGTCCGTCGGTGCTGGGTTCTTCGGGCTCAATGTATTTAAGGGTATCTAATGAAAACTGGCAGGCTTCGGCTATTTCGACAGTGCGGGCTATGGCATCAGGGTACTGGCGAAAAAGGCGTTCCATCTCTTCGGTGCTTTTTAAATACCGTTCGGCATTGGCATTAAGCTTAAAACCGGCATTATGAATAGTGCACTTTTCCCGTACGCAGGTAACAATATCCTGAAGTTGCCTGCGGGCAGGTTCGTGGTAATGTACATCGTTGGTAGCCACAATGGGGATGCCTGATTGTGCCAGCCTGTGAAGCCGTTTGCCATCATCAATATTATAGGCACGTGAAGCAGCAAGATAAAGTTCATGGCCCAATGCTTCCTGGTACTCTTTTAAATCAGCTTTAAAAGTTTCGTCAAAATCAAAACGGCTGTTGAGCGCTTCGGGTGGAACCGCTATAAATTTAATGCCTTTAGCATATTCATACACATCCTGTTTATACAAGTGGCACTGACCCTTTTCTGCCCGAAGGTTTCCCTTTGTAAGCAGCCCTGAAAGGCGCGACCAGGCATCCATATCTGTTGGGTAAGCAAGCAGGCTGGCTCCATCAAGCAGGTCAAGGCGGCAAGCCGGGATAATTTTAATATCGACATTGTCTGGCCTGGCAGCTAAGTGCGCCCGTACTACACCGGCTACACTGTTACGGTCGGTAATGGCAATTTTAGTGTGCCCGAGCGCCGCTGCCTGGGTTACCAGTTCCTCGGGGTGCGATCCTCCCCGTAA
Source organism: Mucilaginibacter sp. cycad4 (assembly GCF_034263275.1). Taxonomy (NCBI): domain Bacteria; kingdom Pseudomonadati; phylum Bacteroidota; class Sphingobacteriia; order Sphingobacteriales; family Sphingobacteriaceae; genus Mucilaginibacter; species Mucilaginibacter sp. cycad4. The sequence continues at coordinate 1,539,963 of NZ_CP139559.1, forward strand.
AAAACTGAAATTGGTGGTTACCTGTAATTCTGAGTAACTCATAATACGCTATGCAAAAAATCCGTGAATAAACCATTGCCCTGCCTGGCTGCCCGTATAATGTCCCGATCTGAATAACCAATAACGTCTGCCATCCTGATCTTCAACCTGGTAATAATCGCGGTGCTCACCCTCGTCAAGCCACCACTCGCGTTCTATACGCTCAGGGCCGTCAGATCTTTTAATATGGTGTGTTTCATTTTTGTAGATGAACAGCATTGGCGGATAATCGGGAATAGGAGAGGTTACCTCTATCGGCTGTGGGCGGGGGAGTAAAATAGACGGACGGGGGCGGTCTTTTCGCCAGTTGGTCTGCGGTTTTTCATTAATGGAGATTGCCGGTTTGATGCTCCTTTCGGGCCAGTAACGTTCCAGGGGGAGATAACGGTGGATACTTCCTGCTCCAATTTTATTGGCTAACCTGTCTAATAGCTCTGCCAGGCCGGTATCGTCAAGGCCGCAGCTTTCTGATTGCCATAATACTTCCTGTTCGGGCTCTGCATCGTCAATTTTTGGTGCTTCGAGTGTAAAAAGTTCAATGCCTAATGCAGGTTCCAGTGTAGGGATTTTGAGTTCAAATAACTTGAACAAGTGACCAATATGATGCGATGCGCGATTAGTACCGATATCAGCACTGATCACCTGTCCATCCACCCGGTAACATTTTAAAATAGCCGTCCGCAAGCCTTTACCTTCACCTTGTAAACGGGTGCAAAGTTTTTCGAGCAGGGTTTTAATGGCAATTTCTATCCCGGTAGCTGTGCGGATAGGTTCCAGGCAGGGTAATCTTTCTGAATAGGGCTCAACAGGATGTAATAATTGCAAAGGTTCGTCCACATTGCCCAAGGCCTGGTCAAGCCTTAACAATAATTCCTGCCCAAAACGACGGCGCAATACCGAGCGGCCCATGTTTATGAAGGTTTTGATAGTATAAAACCCAAGTTTTTGCAGCCTTTCAATAACCAGTGGTTCAAGGCGCAGGGCGGCAGGAGGCAACGGGAGCAATGCATCGGCTTGTTCACCGGATGGGATAATTGGTTTTATTTTACCAAAACGGGCTACTGCCCATGCTGCACCCGGTGTATCGGCCATGGCCCCACGAACGTCATAGCCCTTGCTTCTTAAACGGGTAACAATTTCTTTTAAATAATCCCTTTCGCCACCCCATAAATGAGCGCAGCCTGAAATATCAAGCAGTAACCCATCGGGCAAATCAACAGCTATCAGCGGCGAATAACGGATACACCACTCGCCCAAAGCACGAAGCAGCTTATCAGCCTGACCGGGTATATCATCAATAACCTGAAGGTTAACTATAATGGCTTTTGCATCGGCAGCCGTCATGCCGGTGGTTACACCCTGCGCTTCGGCCAGTGCGTTGGCAGCCGTAATGATAATACGGCCACGAACAGGTGAGGCAAAAACAAAAGGAACTGTTTTAAGCTCGGGCCGGCGAAGTGTGAGCCAGTCTGTCAGTAAATGACGAAACCATAAAGAAATAAAACGCCTGTTCATCATATCTCACTAACCGGCTATCCTTTCGTGTAAATTTATTTGTGCAGCTTTTTCTTCTTCTACAGGTATAAAATGGCCATCGGTCCATTCCAGTTTCCAGGTGCCGGGGTTGCCATTGCGTACCCGTAACAGGTCAATCTGCCATCGGGGGAAACCAATACCTGGTAAATCATCATGGGGCTCACTTGGCAGGGGCGTTATTTGCCAGCGGGCTACACAGGTTGTTGAACCAAGTTTACGCGGATCGTTACGCAGCAAAAATCCGGTTACTTTACTGTTTTCAACTGCAAGCTGTAAACGCCGTGATTGTGCAAAACTGATCTCCTGTACTTCGGCTATTACCGCGGCGAGGCCTTCACATTTTAAGGCTTCTTCCATGGCCCAAAGCAGGTCTTTTTCGCGTTGAACATCAATAAAAATTATCCGGTGGGGTTCTACATCATAATTTGCTAAAGCCGCCGGAAATAGCTGACGGTGCATACTTACCCACAAGCACACACCGCCTTGCTTCATAAGCCGGGTAAGCAAACCTGCTATCAGTCCCCCGGTAGCTGCAGCATGCTCGGGAGTGGGGCATATCATTTCATGTATTGTACCGGTAGGAAAAACACCATTTGGAAAAGCAGACTCAAGCGGGCCCAAGCCAATACCTTTAACTTGACACGCCAAAGGCGGAGTAAAGCCCTGCCAAAGCAAAATATCTTTTTGCAAACGGCTGATGATATCTTTTTGAGCTCCCGGCATTACGTTGTCATTTAATTAAAATCACAGCTTTTATACTAAATACCGTATCAAAAATACTGCTGATGAATTTGAATGACAAATATAATGCTAAAAATATTAGTATTTGTTAATTAGTGGGTAAATTTTGTAATTAATTGATTTTTAATTGAATGATGGTGTGTTGGGCTTGATTGATACATGTTGTTAGCTAAAATACTATAGTCGTCAACTTAAGGATAAAAAGCGGGGAGAATGTGCGGCTCCCCTCTTGAGAGAGTAACAGCCCATTATTAGATAGCAATGGAAAATGTAAGGCCGTATAGTTGACTCACCCGGTCTACGCTACGCTGGATCACCCCTCTATCCTTCGGATAAAGAGGGTAAGAAAAAACAAATTAAAATCCCCTCTTTACGCTTGCGTAGAGAGGGGTGACGAGCGCAGCGATGTCGGGGTGAGTCGATATGCGCGATGATTTTAGTCATTATGTCTAACGAAAGGCTATTACTCTTGAGAGGGGTGTGTTTCTGCTTTGATAAGCTTACCGCAGAAACACACCCCTGCTACCGCTCATTTCTCCTCTCAAAAGGGGATTTTAAAATCCTTTATTCGTTTAATTGCTTCAGTTAACGGTTTTTGCTTAAAATACGGGCTTATCAATTTCCATATCCTTTATTTTCCAGGCAGTTTTTAATTGTTGTTTTATTTTATTTAAAGCTGTGGCATTACTTGTATTTTGATAGGCCAGCTGAAGCCCGGTTAATGCCCAGCCATTGTTGGGGTTAATTACAAGATCTTTATTGAATACAGCTATGGCTTCATTGTACCTGCCTGCTTTTAACAAAGCATTACCAAGGTATTGCCTCGCAGGCAGGGGCCAGTCGCGCGGTTCGTTATAGATCAGGTGATCTTCGGTGGTAACGGCCTTTTGTAAGATATTAATGGCTTCGCTGTATTTTTTTTCGGCGGCGGCAATAGTACCCTGTAACATAAGGCTGGCAATGCCTGCAGATTCATAAGCACTGCTGAAGTTATCAATCGGCGCCTTTAATGATGGATCCTGCATTTTGGTTTCCAGCATTTTTAGCTCATCCCTGGCATTGATAATATTGCCCTTGTTACACCATGCCAGCCCTTTTGAAAAATGCAGTAATGCCGATGCGTAAACAAGTGAATCAACAGGTTTGATATTTAAAATATCTGCCCATTTACCAAAACGAACTGCCGTTAATACCGGCTGCATATAAACATACTGGAAAAAATTACCATCGGCACCCTTTGCAGCTAAATAATAGGAGGGCAATGCTGCCCTGGCATCATTAGCGGCGGCAAGGGCCATTTGATAATTGCCGGCCATTTGCGCACAATTTACTTTTAAATGGATGTTATGGATCTTATATAAGATATCTCCGTTTGCTACGGGGCTGTATTGTTCCAGGTAAGTATTAAAACCTGCAACAGCGGCTGTGTTATTTGTAATGCCCTGCTCATAATTGCCGGTACGGATGTAAATATGTGAAGGCATATGTGTTATATGCGATACCTGCGGCATCAGGGTATCCAACAAATGGGCGCTCTTTAATGCCATTTGCGGTGTTGCCGAAGCCTCCATAGTGTGGATGTAAAAATGATTGGCCCCGGGATGTTTGGGGGAAATGACTAAGGCTTGTTCTAACAGCGAGCGGATTTGCGGCGTCCATGGTTTGGGCGTAAAGTCATGGGCATACAGGTCCCAGGGGTGGAGCAACAGTAAAGCATCAGCATATAGTGTCAATACCTCGGCATTTTTAGGATACTTTGAATATACTGCCTGCATGGCACCGGCATAATTGGTTCTTAACTGTTTTACAGTAAGGCCGCTGTCTTTACTGTAGCGATGCTGCATAGCGGCAATAAGCTCTTTTTCGAGCGGGGTGCAATTGGTGCTCAGTTTCTTGCTTTTTTCTGATGCTTCATAGGCATCAGCCGGCGGGGCATAACCGTTAGGATAATTAATGGTTGGGCCCATAGCCAATGATTTACCATACCAGGCCATCGCACAGTCGGGATCAAAACGGGTAGCTTTGATAAAAGATGCTATTGCTTCAATAGAATGAAAAGCATAATACATGCTTATGCCCTGGTTAAAATAAAATTGTGCACTATCTGATGATGCGGTGATTTTCCATTGATAATTCCCCCAGCCTTTTAATGCCGGGATCTCCGGGATGCTATCTGCGCCGTTATACACAAAACCACATACCACTGCCCGTTTAACGGTACCTTTGTAAAAGACAGCCGTTGATGTCGCGGTGTTTTTTTGATAACGGTAGTAAAAGGACTGCGCCGTGAAAAAAACAACGATCAATCCAAAAAAGCTTTTGATTAAAAGGAGTTTGTTTTTCATTGTGTACATTGATTAGGTATATGCAATTTAAGCTTTTTATCAAACTAATGCAGCTAATATTGGTTAGATGGGTATACACTTTAAAAGGCTTCTAAAATGGCGCATAATATAATAACTGTAAACGAAAACGAGGGGCAAACGCTTTCTGTAGTTGGTGATACCTACCGGGTCATTGTTTCGGGAAAGCAAACCAGTGGGGCTTATGCCGTTATTGATATGCTTGTGCCGCCGGGTGGTGGTCCGGGGCCACATGCCCATGCAGATATCCAGGAGTCATTTTATGTTATTGAGGGCGAGGTTGAATTTAAAACAGAAGGTGGAATATATATAGCCAAAAAGGGCTCCTTTGTAAATATTCCAAAAGGCGGCGAGGTGCATTGTTTCAGGAATGTGAGCAATACAATAGCCCATATGTTATGTACGGTTATTCCCTCCGGCCTGGATGAGTTTTTTGAGGAGATAGGTACCCCGGTTGCTGCGGGCACATTTTTATCTCCGGCTGTTTTAAATGGAGAAGATCTGGCCAGGTTGAAAGCTGCTGCGGAAAAATATGGTCAAAAACTATATCCGCCTGATTATCTGTAATCTGTGTAAAAAGGGTGTAAGTGTTCTGCGTAGAGACACATCACTTGTGTCTCTTTTAGGATCAGCTACAAATAATCCTTTTCTTCAAAAACTTCCTCCCGGTTTTGTTCAATAGGGAAGGTTATCATTAACGTAACGCCCCGGGCGTTTTCAATTGCAAATTTCCCTTTTAACTGCTTGCCAAGTGCTTTCATCATTTCCATGCCAAGGGAGTTAGCTTCACTAAAGTCAAAGTCGGGAGGGAGGCCGCGCCCGGTATCAGATACCTTTAAAATCGCATTTTCACCGTCTGATGTTGACAGGCTCACCAGGATTTCCCCGCCGCTATGATCAAAAGCATATTTTATGGCATTGGTAATCGCTTCGTTTAATATTAAACCAATAGGTACTGCCAGGGCCGGATCAAGGTTCAGCGGATTTAACATCTGCTTTATCTTAATCTGCCTGAACCCTGTATCGAATGAATCGCTCAGGTAATCGATCAATTCACCAATATAAGCGGGCATAGATACCAGGGCAGTAGTTGTACTGCTGTATAGTTTCTGGTGTAAAAGCGCAATAGCGTTTACCCGGTGCTGGCTGCCGCGAATTGCTTCAAGTGCGATATCGTTTTGTAAATAAGCCGATTGCGTGTTCAAAATGCTCATTACAATTTGCAGGTTGTTTTTTACGCGGTGATGTACTTCTTTTAACAACCATTCTTTTTGCAGCAGCAAATCTTCCAGCAAAACGTTTTTGGAAGTGATCACTTCGTTGCTTTTTTGTTTATGTACATTTTGCCGGAATAATAAACCTGCTATCACCAGCAATAAAAATATGGCGCCGATAGTGAGGTTTTTAACCAGGTTGGCCTGCTGTAAATTGGCCTGCTCAAGCTTGCTCTTTTGGCTTAAAAGTGTAATTTGTGCTTCTTTTTGCCGGGTTTCATATTCAATTTGCAGCTGCTCAATTTGTTTGCTTTTGGTGGTACTAAATATGGAGTCTTTAATGGTATTGGCTGAAATAAGATGATGAATAGCCAACTGATACTGCCGCCGGCTGGTATCCAGGCCAAACCAAAGAGTTTCGTTGGTGCCAAGGTCATTGTCATTACCAATCTTCTTCAATAAGTCCTGGTTCATTTTGAGATATTTTAATGCTTCGGCAAACCTGGCAGTAGCGGTGTAAAACTTAATGATCAGTTCATAATAGCTGCTCCGGGCATATAAATTGAGGTTAGGATTGTTGGTTTGCTGTATCAGTTTGTCGCAGTAAAGTTTAGCTGTATCATACTGTTTTAATGCCAGGTAAATTTTAAGATAGGTTTGACTTACCTCATCGCCTCCTTCATATAGTTTTCCGGATGGTTGTACAAATTTTTGGGTCACCTGCGTTAAAAAGGCTTTGGCTTTTTGGGGCTGATGCATCCGGAGGTAAACATCAACTATATTGCCTGCCAGCAGGTATATGGTTGCATTATCTTTCTCTGATTTGGCAATTTCCAAAGCGCGTGAAAAATAACTGATAGCCTTTTGGTTATCGCCAAGCTTTATAAAATCATAGCCCAGGTTATTATTGATCTGGCATATTAACCTCACATTATCCGCATGGCTTGCAGTGGCAATTTTCAGGGCCATTAGTTCATAGCTGATGGCTGTTTTATAGTCGCCCTGGGTATAATATAGCCTTCCCAATAAGGCGTAAAGCCCTTGCGTTTCGGTGTAGTGAGCCTGGCCATAATAGGCTAACGCCTTTTTTGCTTCGGCAAAAGCAAGGGTATAATTATTCATCATTTGATGCAGGTCGGCCAGTAAGCGGTAGCACCGTGCAAGTTCAACCAGTTGGTTTGTATGTTCAAAAGCGCTGACGGCCAGGTTCAGATAATAAATCCGGGAAACCATGGTTTCATGCAAAAGATCCTGGCTGTAATATTCAGATAGCTCAAAGTAGGCTTTACCAAGCAACGGCCCGTTATGTGCCTGCTTAATTTCCTGTATGGTTTGTTCAAGCAACGCCCGGCCGCTTTTGGGTTCGCCTTTTGATTTGTAAAATGCCGAACGGATCAATGCAATGCGAAAATTGACTTCGGCTTGCGGAGAGCGTTGATTAAGTTGTTTGGCCTGGTTAATAAAGTTAGAAGCACTATCCAATTGTGCCGGGGAAGGGTGGCGCAGGTGGGTGAAAAACTCTGCGAGTTGCAGCACTGAGTTAATACGGTTGACAGCAGGGCCCGGGAAGCTCTTTTGTAAAAGCAAAGAATCAACATGGCGCCTGGTAATTTCCTGCGCGTTTGCTGAAATAACGACAAGAAAACAAAGGATAATCAGTTTGCATTTCCGTATCGTATCAGCCCGTTTCATCTTCGGTTGGGAGCCTGTATGCATCAATCTTTTTCTAAATTTAGGTATATTCAAGTACATCTGCTAATCTTAAAGCGATACTGCCTGATGTAATTTATTAGTAGTCAGCTGTTTTTGAATTTTGTTTTAAAAGAAATGATTAGGGGCATCGAAAAAGAAATAATATTAAAAAACATTAACAAGGCTATATCAGCGCTAAAAAAATCTTTATTTAGCAATCCTTTTAGTATATTTTATCCGGTATAAATATATCCGTATTTGATAAATCATCATTTATCAGGATGCTGCAGCTCAGCACATTTCTTTTGATTGTTGACTGATGGCCGGTAATTTGTACCAAACAGGTGCCGCAGCTCCCCATTCCGCAGCACAACCCAAAGCCCGGAATTGCCAGGTTATCACATATGAGTGACATTAAACTGTGATACTGCCCGGGAAACGTATGTATGCATTCACTATTGCCCAGGTAATGTAATGTAAACAGAATAGTGTTCTTTTCGGGCATTGTCTACTGCTTTAAGCCTTAACGGGTGCGATAAGGTAAATTAGTGAAAAATTCGCGGTTAACCCGCAATGCCTATTGATTGCTTAGTTTTAAGCCAATGGTAAACTGAAATGAAAAACAGATCCGGTACCGCTTTCGCTTTCCGCCCAGATCTGGCCTTCGTGCCGGCGGATGATCTCGGCACTTAAATAAAGCCCGATACCGAAACCCGAAATATGACGGGTATGGTTGCTTTCAACCCGGTAATAACGGTCAAAGATCCTGGGCAGGTCCTGGGAATTAACCCCCATTCCCTCATCTTTTACGCTAACCTCGGCAAAGCCATTGACCAGGGCGCATTTTACTTCAATTTCCCTGCGTTTAGGCGAATATTTAACGGCGTTGCTAATCAGGTTGGAAATCACGGAGCCGATCTTTTCCTTGTCGGCATTAACCTGCACATGATCACCAATATTGATGTGGATAGTATGAGTGGAAACAGTGAGCCCGTATTCCTCAACCACCTCCCTGATCAGCAGGTCAAGATCGAATAATTCTTTGTCGATAGCGATCTTACCCGATTCCAGGCGGGAAATATTCAGGAAACCATTGATCATGCTGCTCATCCTCTTAGCCTGTATATCCGCTTTTTCCATAGCCCCTGCGAGAAAATTGTCAGGGTTATTTTTCAACTTGAGGTTAGCTACCTGGATCAGCGCCATCAGCGAGGTTAACGGCGTTTTAAGCTCATGGCTCACCATACCTATAAAATCATTTTTTCGCAGCTCATCCTGTTTCTGTTCCGAAATATCCCTGGCGATCTTGGAAACCCCGGTGATTTTTCCCTGTTTGTCACGTATAGGCGAAATGGTCAGGGATACGTCCAGGACACGACCGCCGTTTGCCAATCTTTTTGTCTCAAAATGTTCCATGCGTTCGCCGTTTTTCAAGCGGTCTATAATCTGCGGTTCCTCATCATGCCTGTCTTCCGGCACCAGCTTAAGAATGGATTGTCCTATCATTTCGGAGGCCGGATAACCAAAAATCCTTTCTGCCGATTTGTTCCAGCTGGTGATTGTCCCCTCCAGTGATTTACCGATTATCGCGTCATCCGATGATTCTACGATGGCGGCCAGTTTGGCACTGCGTTCTTCTGCTTTTCTCTGGTCGGATATGTCCAGTGCAATCACCAATCCGGCATAAACCATTCCCCGCTCGTCTGTTAATGGCACAAAATCCACCTGCAGGTCATCCCCGCCGGTACTTTTAAATTCGGTCCTGATCTGCTCACCGCTCAACATTCGGTCATAGTACTCCTTCGTTGCGGCATAGCGCTCGGGAGAGTTAACTTCGGCCATATGTAAACCTGCGTAGTTCTCCGCGTGGTAACCTAATTTTTGCATCAGGTCGCCTTCCATCGTTACCAGGTTGTGCTTCCTGTCCACAACAAGGATCAGGGAGCGGGGGATATTGACTGCTATTGAACGGAATAACTGTTCCTTCTTTTGTATTTCCTCCCTGCTTCGTTGCAACTCTTCGTTACTTGCCAGCATTTCTTCGTTTGATGCTGCAAGTTCTTCATTAATCGCTGTAAGTTCTTCATTAAGGGCCTGTGTTTCCTCTTCGCTTTCTGCAAGGGATTTGGTGCGGGCAGCTACCAGTTCCTCCAGTGATCCATTCATCAGTGAAAGTGCCTGTTGTGCCTCCAAAAGCTCTCCATTTATCGAAACGAGTTCTTCATTTGCGGTGCTAATCTCCTCATTAGCCGCGGTGAGCTCCTCGTTAAAAGCCGCAGTCTCTTGTTCTTTGAGCTGGAGGTCCCGCTGCAGGCGGTCTTTTATCTTCACATCACGAATTGCACTGAAATAAGATAGCGAAGCGATCGCAACGGCGAGTATCAGGGCAGTGACTATGGCTGCCGGGGCCACGAAGGTATAACGTTCTAAAACTGCCATGCGCTCATCCAATAGTTTGCGTTCGGTGTCTTCTGCATGGTCAACGGCAAGGCGCAACGCGTCCATGGCAGATTTTCCTTCTTCCAGGTCGGCTGTGGAAACAACCTGTTGATGTTGTTTTTTTGAAACAAGTTCCTCAAGGATGGCCATTCGCCGGGTTAGTATTGCACGAATGTCTGCCAGGTTGGCTTGTTGCCCGGGGTTATCAAGGGTTAGGGTACTTACCTCTTCAATCAGGCTCTGTGTTTTGAGATAGGCGCCCTTATAGGGGCCCAGGAAGGCTGCCTTGCCCGTGAGCAGAAAGCCACGCTGCCCGGTTTCTGCATCTTTCATCGACGAAATAGCCTGCTCAAGTTTCTGAATCACCAATGTGCTATGGCCAACAGCTTTATTACTGTTCAGTAAGTTATTAATTGTATTATAAGAAAAAATTCCGACGAGCAGCAGGATCAATATTGAAAACCCGTAGCCGAGCTGTAAATTGCGGATAAAGTTTAGTCGCATAGAGATACCTGGTATCAATGGTTTAAGGGGTACGCAATAAAGTTATGGTTTTACGAAAAAAACTACAGTGATAGTTGGGCGTTGCGGCTAATAAATGTTCCGGGTAACATAGATGTTACAATAGCCGTTGTGCCTGTTATTTGTGCAACAGTTTAATTTTAACTCCGGGGCTTAATTTTTTTAATTGGTAACTTACTAATTGACAATGACGTTTAAGAGCTTGATTGATTTTACTAACTATATATGAGAAAAGGGGCGTTTGGAATTGCCTTTGCCTATTTGCTGATTAGCCTGCTATGGATCATGTTCAGTGACCGGCTGCTATTTTATTTTGAAGGGATACTTAGCCCAAGCCAGTACCTGTGGCTGAGTTTAGGGAAGGGTGCCCTGTTTGTGATGGTTACCGCAATTGCGCTTTACGCCCTGATCAGGTCAGAAGACCGGAAGTTGAAGCAGAGCGAGAAGCAGTACCGGAGCATGTATGAATCCAATCCAAACCCCATGTGGATTTACGAGCCGGGGACCCTTCGGTTTATTTCGGTAAACGATGCTGCCATTGCAGTTTATGGCTACAGTGCAGAAGAGTTCCGGCAACGGACGATCCTGGACATCAGGCCTGCCGAAGACCGGGAAAATGTGGTTTCTTCATCAGAACGACTGGACAGTAAGCTTAACCACAGCGGTACCTGGCGCCACATTAAAAAGGACGGACAACTGATTTACGTAAATATTACCTCGCATAAGATCCGGTTTAATAAAAAGCCCCATATCATGGTTATGGTGCGTGATATGACCGAACGGGTAGAATTTGAGCAAGCCCTTGAGAAAGTAAACCGGGAGCTTGTGGAAGAAAAACATAAGCTCAGTGAAACGCAGCTGTTGTCGCGGGTAGCCGGATGGGAATTCTATCCGCGGGAAAACAAGCTGATATGGTCAGATGAAGTTTATCGCATTGCCGGTTTGAACCCGGATGATGACCGGGAAGCTTTCGATATTTATGTACAGCACATTTATCCGGAAGACCGGCCGCTGATGATCAATGCCCTGCATGAGCTGATCAGTACCGGTAAACAGCTCGATGTAACGCACCGGATCACTGCCCTGGATGGTACTACCCGTTATATCCGCCAGCTTGCACGCCTGGAAAGCAGCGGAGAGCAGGAATTGAAGATATCTGGTTCATTACAGGATATCACAGAACTCAAGCAATTGGAACTGGAGCGTAACCGGTACCTGTATAGCTTTGAGCATACCCTGAACAGTATCACCGATTGCTTTTTTGAGCTGGACAGACAAATGAAGATAACCCGGATAAACGACATTTTCCGGGAGATGGTTAAAACCGACAGAAGCCAGATTATAGGCACAAGTATTTTTGAGTTTTTTCCTAAAAGCGAAAATAAGTTTTACCAGGTTTACCAGAAAGCACTTGAAGAACGCGTTATTGTAAGGCATGAAGATTACTCGGTTATCCTGCAGCGCTGGCTGAGGATGGCTGCTTATCCTACTGATGAAGGCGTTGCAGTATACTTCGCCGACATTACCGAAGACAGGCTTAAAGATGAACGGTTAAAAGAAGCCGTTGAACGTTACGAACTGGTGGCCCAGGCAACGAGGGATGTTGTTTATGATCTTGATATTGTTGAAAACAAACTGATCTATAACACCAGCCTTACCCATTTGGTACACATCCCGCACGAAGAGATCAGTTATGAGCTGGAATGGTGGAGGTCGCTGATCCATCCTGATGATATGGAAGAAGTAGTGAGCAGCCAGGAGAGGATCAGCCGCGCCGGTTTAACTAACTGGGAATGTGAATACCGGCTCAATTGCGGCAAAGGTGAATACAAATACGTGATGGACCAGGGGTATTTCATATATAACGACCAAAAGCAACCTGTAAGGCTGATAGGGGCTGTAAGAGATATCGATGCCCTTAAACGGAGCACCCAGGAAAATAAGCGGCTGGCACGGATCATTAAACAGGTAAATAACATGGTGCTTATTACCGACGATCTGCGCAGGGTGCAATGGGTGAACAATGCCTTTGTGGAGCTTACCGGCTACCCGATGGAAGAGGTAAGAAATAAGATGCCGGGTGATTTTTTGACAGATCCAGACGATCCCGTCATCCAAACGCTTATCCGGAAGCAGCAGGCCAGGGAAGCTTTTGGTATAGACACGATCATTTATACCAAAAACGGAACGCCGGTTTGGGTATCAGCCCAGTTAACCCCTGCATATGATGAAGATAACGCTTTTCAGGGTTACATCATCGTTTGCCAGGATATAACTTACCGCAAGGAAAAAGAAGAGGAGATAAACAGGCAGAACCGATTACTCCGTGAAGTGGCGTGGATGAGCTCGCATGAGATCAGGCGTCCTGTGGCAACTATGCTCGGATTGGTAAACCTGCTGGATCTGGCCGAAGATGAGAATGAGCGAAAAGAGATCTTTTCAAAACTCCGTGAATGCGCCCGGGAAATGGACAGCATGGTACATGAGATCCACCGCCGCATCGAAACCGAAAAAGTCCTGCAAATTGCACGTGACCTGTAGACCGGTAATTTAATGGTTAGCATAAAGACATAGTAAAAACTTAACATTACCACGTTATTTATCGCTGTAGCGAAAACCTGCCTAAATAAAATTAACAACAGTCTTTTTAGCGTTACCCCAATATATCGTAGCCGGAATTTAATCCCGGCTACTCGCTTTTCAGGCTCTTTACCGGGCTTGTTAACGCTGCTTTTATCGTTTGGATACTCACCGTAAGCAGTGTGATGACAAGCGCAGTAAAACCGGTGACGATAAATGACCCGTCCGGAAAAAGCTATACAGACTTGTGAGTAATTCTGTAATAGCTTTTTGTATTAGTAACAATTAACCGCATAAAGCACATTTTGGATGGCCTTATGCGGCTATACTGTCTCTGCCAGTGTTTTAATGTTATCTGGTATAGGTTAGTGTGCCAAAACCCAACTGATCATAGCCGCCGCTGGTAGTGCCATAGTTGCCCCCGCCGCCTTCAGGGCGCATGCTGGCAGCGTACGCGGCAATATTGGGCGAACTTAGTCCTCTTAATTGTACGTAGTGTGCATAAAGCAGTTCCCAGCTTGGCCTGCGGTCGCCGCGGCCTGAAGCTGAAATAACCGTTTGCGACTGTGCTGTACAATTTGTCCCATTGCCCCAGTTATAGGTAGTAAACGGTACTGTATTATTCAGGTTGTATGAGGCTATATACTCACACATGCCCTGTATACGCGGGCGTGTGTCATTCCAGGGATTATAGGCAAAAAGATCCTGCCCCTGGTTAAAGGCCATTTGGCAAAATGCACCATAAAGAGAAACATCCAGGCAACTGTGACCCTGATCGCGGCCGCTTTCCTGGCATTGGGCAATGCCGCCCTGGTCTGCATAAGCAAATGGCGCCGCGTGCCCGTAAGCACCGTTTCCGGCCCCGCTTTTAAAATAGGCAATTGCTTCGTTAAACTTGGCAGTATCGTCACATAATACGCCAATTGCGAGAATACTGGCCATATTACAGGCGTCCCAGTTGGCCCAGTAATTTGTAATACAGGCGCCGTTGTGATTGGTAAGGAAATCATGGTTCACAGGGTAGAATACGTTCAGCATCATATTCTTAAACTGTGTGAAATCTGCAGCTGCCCATCCGCTGTATGAACGCATTATTTCGGCCGCATTTGCAAATTCATAGCCGTAAATACCCGCCGCAAGAAAACGATCTGCCGAACCCTGGATGGAGGTTAGCGTGGATGACCATGCATTCATGATCTGGATGGCCTTATCTGCATTTGCGGTTGTGCCGGCTATTTTCCAGCGCAGCGCATTCTGATAAGCAGCAGCGATATCATTATAAAGTTTTGAATAGTTTTCGGGTGATCCGCTGCCCCTGTAAACAATGGCCACAGGACCTTTCATTGCATAGGTTGATGAAGAATGGGAATTGGCCACAAGTGTGTCCCAGCCAGATTTTTGGGGTTGTGTATTTGAATTAACCTTACTGATCATCCTGGTGAAATCGGCAGCGTTATGCAACAGGCCGGGGTGAGCGAAGGTAGTAGCCTGGGTAGCAAGATGCACCTTACCGGCATTCTCCGTGTTAGCCTGGGATTGTGACTGGTTAGCGTTAACGCCGCCTTTCTTACACGAAAATAGGGCGCATAGAAGCAGAGCCACAGGGGCTGCGTAAAGTATTGTTTTCATTTTAAGTAAATTATAGGTTTATAAATACTGAATAGAGACAGTAATATCTATAGACAACAAAAAAATTGGTTGATACTCTGGCTTAATGACTTTTACTGTTGAAACGGTTATCGTTTGCCTGTATAATGAGGATTTAATAATCAATCCTGGTAATTAAAAACGCATCAGTTTTGACGGCTGCATGTAATTAGGACCTGATATTTGATCTTCTTTTATCGGGCAATTCTATTTTATCCCGGGTATAGACTTGCCAGGAAGCGCAATTACGGCTATAGCTGCCCTCCTCATCAGGTAGTAAAGCGGAAGCGTTTCCGCTGCTTATTTTCCTGCGCGTCTATTGAAATGATTAGCTTCCATATTATTAAAGCCGATGTTTACGTGTTTTTCGTGTACTTGTAATAGTTGGTTCAAATAATTGATTTTCTGTAAATAACTAAACCAATTGAGCTGTCCGTTCGTATAAAAGCGAGATATTATTAAAAATATTATTTGATAAAATTTTTTACCTGTGAATATGAAAGGGCGTCATGCTTACTTTTTACTATCGGTTGCTTTAATATTGTTGGGGAACAACCTCTTTGCTGTTCCTCCCACCATTAGCTATACTTCACCCAATGTTTATACCGTAGGCACAGCAATTACAACCCTTACACCTACAGTTGGTGGAGGCGGAGTTAGCGCGATAGGCTATAGCGCGTCTACAGCGCTTACGGGCGCCACTTTAAACAATCCCCGCGGCGTGGCTATCGACGCAGCCGGCAATATTTATGTAGCCAATACGGGTAACAATACCATCAGTAAATATAATTCAAGCGGTACTTACCTCGGCACTTTTGGCACCGGCGCTACCATGTCGCTTCCTAAAGACCTGGTTTTTGATTCATCGGGTAATGCTTACGTATTAAACCTTGGTGCTACCCCAGGCACAGGCAGCCTGTATAAATATAATTCGAGCGGTGTATACCAGTCTACCGTACTTAGCGGCCTAAATTATGCTTTGGGAATTACCATTGATCAATCAGATAATATTTACATCGCCGACCAGGGCGCTGTTACAGTAAAAAAATACAATACCAGCGGTACACTCTTGCTTTCGTTGCCTACTACTAATTTAAGCACTCCCCTTGGGGTAGCTGTGGATGCATCGGGTAACATTTACGTATTAAACAACGGCACAGGGAACGTAACAAAATATAATTCGGCCGGAACATTTCAATCTACTTTTCTTAGCGGATATACCTCTGCGCAAGCCATAACCATTGATGGTGCCGGAAATTTTTACGTAAGCGATAATGCAGCTACCAATACGGTTTATGTTTACAATCAAAGTGGCACCTTGCTTACCAGTAAACCCATTAACGACCCCCAGGGGATAGCTGTCGACAGTAAGGGCGTCATATTTACATCGGCCTATTTTAGCAACCAGATGAACAAATCCACCCCAACGGGTGGCTTTTTCCTAAGCGGGTCCTTACCTGCCGGCTTAAGCTTTAACAGTTCAACAGGCAGCATCAGTGGCACCCCGACAGCAGCGATGGCAACGACCACCTATACTGTTACGGCCTATAATTCCACTGGTTCAGGTAGTAACACGGTTACTATTACAGTTAATCCTACCGCCCCTACGGGTACCGGCGGCTCAACATGTGCTTCGGGAACAGCAACACTTTCAGCTTCAGGAAGCTCACCGTCGGGCGGGGTATATAACTGGTATGCTGCCCTTACAGGCGGTTCATCTTTGGGAACGGGTTCAACATTTACTACACCAACCCTAACGGCAACTACCACTTATTATGTCAGCTATACCCAAAACGGAGCAACAAGCACGCCGCGCATCGCCGTAACTGCAACTGTAAATGCCGGTCCGGCTATTGCTACTGCCCCCACAAGTCCAACCGGCAGTTTATATCTTTCCTATCCGTTTACCGGTAATGCCAACGATGTTTCAGGCAATTCAAATAATGGAACGCTCCAAAACGCCCCCACGCTTGTGGCGGATCGTTATTGGGCCGCAAACAGCGCCTATAGCTTTAATGGTTCAAGTCAGTATGTTTCTACCACTACTGCTGTAGCGTTTCCCGGCCCCCAAAACTTCTCCATTAGCGTATGGTTCAAAACCAGTTCGGCAGGGGGGAAACTGGTAGGTTTTGGCTCATCGCAAACCGGGCTAAGTATTTCCGATGACCGACATATTTATATGAGTAACAGCGGGCAACTTTATTTTGGCCTTTTCCCGGGAACTCTTAAAACCATAAATACTACGACAACTTACGCGGATGGTAACTGGCACCATGTAGTGGCCACTGAATCAACAACCAATGGGGCCAACCTGTATGTTGATGGGGCACTGCAGGCTACAGATGCCACTATGACTGCTTCGCAATCTTATGCCGGTTACTGGCGTATCGGTTATGATAATCTGCTAAGCTGGACAAATGCACCAAGCAGCTACTATTTTAACGGATCGCTGGATGATATAGCTGTTTATAAAACAGAATTAACCGCTTCTCAAGTGTATGCATTGTATGGTGCGGGTAGTACGCCGGTTTGTTCAGGGAGTACGCTTACTTTTCAGGCCAATACGGTAAGCGGCGCAACCTACTCCTGGTCGGGACCGGGCGGTTTTACATCTACCTCACAAAACCCTGCTATCAGTAATGCAACAACAGTCAACGCCGGTACTTATGTGCTGACCGTAACCGGTTCAAACGGCTGTACTTCGCAATTAAATGTAACCGCAACAGTAAATGCTTTACCTTCAACAACATTTACCGCAACATCTTCGGTAAACGTTAACTCAAATGCTACCATTACCTATACAGGAACAGATCCTTCAACCTCAACCTATAGCTGGGATTTTAATGGGGGCACACCGTCAACCGGCACCGGGCAGGGGCCGTTTTCGGTGCAGTGGGCAACACAAGGCACAAAAACCATTACATTAACTGTCACCAATGCTGCCGGTTGCTCCTCATCATCAACGCAAAATGTAACTGTGAACCTGGCCACCTACGGTAATTATGCCTTTGGAGAAACCGTTACATTAAATACAACCTCTCTTGGTATTACCTCAAATCTTACCAATTTCCCGGCATTGCTCAGTATACAGGATAATAATTTGATTATTTCAAATACCTGTGCCGATAAGGTGCAGAACCCCAACGGGCCAAATTATGATTTTGCCTTTGTAAGCGGGGGCAGTGAGTTGTATTACCAGGTAGAAAGCTATAACCAAACTACCGGTACCCTGCTGGTTTG
Organism: Mucilaginibacter sp. cycad4; assembly: GCF_034263275.1. Taxonomy (NCBI): domain Bacteria; kingdom Pseudomonadati; phylum Bacteroidota; class Sphingobacteriia; order Sphingobacteriales; family Sphingobacteriaceae; genus Mucilaginibacter; species Mucilaginibacter sp. cycad4. The sequence goes on from NZ_CP139559.1 coordinate 1,557,976, forward strand.
GGTACAAATACCCACTTTAACTTACGCAGCCAACAATGTTATAACGTTTTATTATGGTTCAAAATCGCCTACGGTTACACACAATGCCGCTTTTTTTGCAAATACATGGGCAAGTAACTACCTGGCTGTGTTTCATTTTAATGAGGCAAGCTACACGGGTTCGGTTGCCGATGGTACTGCAGGCGGGCATACGGGCACCGCCAGCGGGATGACTTCGGCAGATCTTGTTACCGGTAAAATCGGCACAGCTTACAGCTTTAACGGATCGAGTAAAAAAATTACAACCAATGCCGTATCTGTTACCGGTGCCTTTACCATATCGGCCTGGGTGAAATTGGGGGCTACGGGCCTGGATCAAAAAGTGATGACAAACCAGGATGCTACCGGCGGGTTCAGCGGTGGTTATAAAATGGGGATCTATACTAATAACATTCCTGAGTCGGAGTCAGGTATTGCTTCAAACAGGCTCAGTATACCTAATCCAACCGCTTTTGCCAGCGGTGCGTGGCATTATATACAAAGTGTTTATACCGGATTAAGTTTAAGTACTTATGTTGATGGAACGCAGTATAAGATATTACCGTCTATCATTAATCCCTCGGCTAATTCAAACTTTTACATAGGAGTAGGGGAAGGCGGGACCGGATTTTATTTTAACGGGGTAATTGATGAACCGCGCGTTTCAAATGTTGCAAAAACGGCCGACTGGCTTAAGGCTGAATATGTAAATCAAAATAACCCGGTAACATTTACTACTGTTGGCACTACCGCTGTTAATACTACTAACGCCGCAGCCATACCGGGCGCTTTAACCTATACCTATAAAGGCGTTACAGGAACTTATACCGACGCCAGCAACTGGGATAATACCACCGCCGGCACTACCAACCAGGCTCCTGCCTTTGACGGCACGGCCACCCTAATTATTCCAACGGGAAAAAGTATTACAATTAATACTAATGCCTCGGTATACGGGCTTACCCTAAACGGCACAGCTTCAATAAGCCTGAGTGCGAATTTGAGCGTTGGCTGCAATATATATAACCAGGGTACGGGAAAAATAGATTGGAACAATTTAAATACATCAAAGATAACCTGGAACGGAACCGGCGCTGCCCAAAGCTACAATGGCGCTACCTCAACAGGATATGCTCATGTGGGCACTATGGAAGTGAATAATTCCGTGGGCGGAACAGTAACAGTTAATAGTGATACACTTGATATTTACAGCGAACTCAAAATTACCAAGGGAAACCTGGCGGTTGCCCCCGGGGGTATTATGGTGCTCAAAAGCAGTGTATCTCAAACGGCCTCTGTCGATCCAATCCCGACCGGGTACAGCATCACCGGAACGGTTTATGCAGAACGCTATTTCAAGGCAGGGACTATTACTGCCAATACCCGCAATTACCGGCTTCTGTCTTCCCCGGTTAATACGACTACAGGTGCCTACAATCTCAGTTACCTGAATGCCAATTCAGGCAATTTCTCCGGGGTTTTTGTTGCAGGCCCAACAGGTACAGCGGGCGGATTTACTGTCACGAACGCCGCGTCTACGGTTTATTTATACAAAGAGAACCTGCCGGCAAGCAGTACCACATTTAACTCAGGGAATTTTAAGGGCTTAACAGATATTTCGGGTAATACGATATCTTATTATACCGGCACCGGCAGCACAACTGCAACAACAACGCTTCCGGTAGGTAATGGCTACATGTTATATTATGCCGGAAATAATGTTAACAATGTTACCTCCACAACGGCACTGAATAAACAGTATCGATTTGGCGGAAGCTATATTGACCCGGATGCTTCAACGATGGTAGCCGTTGGTACACTTAACCAGGGCAGCATCCCGGTAAAACTATGGTGGAACAGCAGCAGCTCCACTTTAAGCAAAGCACAAACCGGTTATAACCTGGTAGGCAATCCATATGCCTCTTCTATTGATTGGGACACCTTTTCGCAAAGCGGTTCAACAAATGGTATTTACGGCCCCGGTGTATCTGCTACCATATATGTTTTCAATTATACTAATAAAAACTACGGCGCTTATACTGCTTTGATCCCGGGAGGCATTGGCACCAATAATGCAACCCGTTACATAGCAAGCGGGCAGGGTTTTTTTGTGCAGGCTACCACAACTTCGGCGTCATTGACTTTTAATGAAGTAGCTAAAACAACTGTACAGCCCAGCTCCCTGGGGAGTACCCTGTATATGCTGATGAGCAAAAAAAGCCAGGCGATAGCCAAACCCCAGTTAATGCGGATCAGGCTTGCAACGGATTCGGTTAATACGGACGAGATCATGGTATTATTCGATCCCGGATCCAAAAATGAATATGAGCCTTTTTACGATTCAGACCGGTTAAACGGCATCGGGAATGTTTCGACACTGGCCAGCTACGGATACAAAAGCCAAAACATGCTGGCCATTAACAGGATGGATGTTATAGATTCCACTACCCGGGTAAAGTTATTTGTGAATGTTAATAATTCGGCAACCACAGATACAATTTCCGGCTCTGGATTTGAATCGCTTGATTCACGATATGAAATCTATCTGCTTGATCATTATAAAAAAGATTCTTTGCTTTTCAGCCAGCATAAACGTTATCCATTCAATATCGACAAAGCTGACACCACCAGCTACGGGGCAAACAGGTTTGAAATAGTATTTCATAAAAAAAGTTCATTAAACTACCGGCTGCTGAGTTTTGAGGCAAGCCCGGTTAAGGGTGGGGTTCAGTTAACCTGGAAAACAAAGAATGAAGGAAGCCTGTCCGGCTTTACACTGGAAAGGCAGGACGGCTCTAAAGAATTTATTTCTTTAACATCGATGTTAAGCAATGGCAGCGGGTCTTATACCTATATAGACAGGTTTCCGTTAACAGGTACCAATTACTATCGCTTACAGCAAAATGATCCTTTTAATATTATCAGCTATAGCAAAATAGTAGCGGTAAACTTTAATGCCCCTGGCATCATTAATGAGTTAATGACACTTTATCCTAATCCCGTTAACAGTGAGTTTTATATTAAGATCAATAGAAATGCACCAGACAGGGTGCTACTTAAGGTAACCGGCATAACCGGCCAGGTGATGCTTTACCAGGAAACAGATGGCAATAATATACAACAGAACGTAAGCAGTCTCCTGCCCGGAAACTACATTGTTGAGATTTCGGATAAGGCGACCAAAAGGCTGATTGGAATTAAAAAATTTAACAAAAGATGAAATTTTACCTCTGCAAAACAATCTATCGGGTCGGTAGGATATTATTGACCTTTTATCTGGTAATAAGCCCCATGTTGCTTTTTGCTGATGATCCGGGCGCACCGTGTGATGACAGCGACCCGCTGGATAATAATTGTCCGCTGGATACGTGGATTATTTATATATTCATATTAGCGCTTATTCTTACAGCTATCCACCTGCACAAAAAGCAAATGGTCTCCGGTCGTTAACACCCGGAGGTATTGAGCAGTTGATAAAGCGCCAGGGAATAAAGACATCATATAACATTTAGAAAACATATCAAATGTTCGGCTTTGCAACGATTCGCAAACTTCGTTTATATACGCTGTGTATTATTATGCATGGTATCCTGGCTTGCTTTGGAATTATAATTGGTGCAGTCCACTGCCAGGCTCAGGTTAACAGCATAAATACGCAAATTAAAAACCTCGATAAAGCAAAGCACGACACCGACAGGGTAAATATCTATTACTCTATTTCAAGGTTGTATTGGAGTAAAAATGCAGACAGTGCATTGTTAATGGCGCAAAAATCCCTCGAGCTTGCAAAAAGGATTCATTTTGAAAAAGGCATTGCCCTGGCATATCTTGCAGAAGGGGTGGCCCTTGGATACAAAGGAAGATGGCCCGAAGCTCTTAACAGTCATTTACAGTGCCTGCGTATAAGTGAAAAACTGGGAATGGAAGGATTAAGCGGAAACGAATACAATAATATAGCCGGCTTATACACCTCTATGGAGGATTATCCCAAAGCATTGTATTATAACCAACAGGCTTATAACATAGCGCTGAAACAAAATGACCCTGCACATGAAGGTACTTTTAGCCCGTTGGTAAATATTGGCGAAATATTTAAGAAAAAAGGAAAGCCTGATTCGGCTATTGCCTATAATTCAAAGGCATTAGCCATAGCACAACGAGTAAAAAATCCCATCTACATGGCGGCCACAATGTATAATATCGCCGAAAATTATATTACTAAGAAAAATTACCGGCTGGCCGAAGAATATTTATACAAGGCGCTTGATATTGCGCAAAAAGCAGGTGATGATGAAGATGTTGCATACTGTCATAGTGGGCTGGCACTTACATCTTATTTTACAGGTAAATACAACTCCAGTATGCTTTATGCGCAAAAAGCCCTTGAAGAAAGCAAGAGATCCGGCATTGTTGAGCTTATTCAAACTGCCTATAATGTATTATACTTAACCCATCAAAAAACAGGTAATTATAAACAGGCACTATATTATCGCAACCTTGAAGTTGCTTTGAACGATAGTTTGAAAACCGAACAAAGACTGAAAACTATCAGGAATATGCAGTCTGTTTATGAGCTGGAAAAAAAGGAACGGCAAATTGATCTGCTAAATAAAAATAAAATTATAGGTCAGAAAGAACTGGAAAAGGTGAGCCTGAAGCGGGATATTTTAACCGCGGGGACCATCCTTTTATTGTTGCTCGCTTTTATCCTGCTCAGAAATTATATGCAAAAAAGGAAGCTCAGTGAGCAGCTGGCTTTGCAAAATAAAAGCATATCAGAGCAAAACCTTCACCTGGAAGAGCTTGTACACGTAAAAGACCGCCTGTTTTCAATTATCGGGCACGACTTAAGAGGCCCGATCCATACCATCAGCCATATGATGGATATAGTAAAGGAAAAAAGCCTGTCGGAAGAAGAAAGCGATTACTGGATTGAAAAGATAGATGAGACCCTGATTATAACCTCCAGCTTAGTTGAAAACCTGCTATACTGGGCAAAAAGCCAGTTAGACGGAATCCAGCCTAACCCTGCCGGCTTTGACCTGCGAAAGTTAATTGACCAAAATGTTATGCTGCTTAAACAACGGGCCGCCGAAAAGAAAGTGATAGTAACAGGTGCGGAGATGGCTGAGCCTGTGATGGTATTCGGAGACGAAACCATGATTGATATTGTGATCAGGAACTTATTGGAGAATGCCGTGAAATTTTCAAAAGCGGGTGACTATGTTACCGTAACCGCCGAAAAAAGCGAGGCCTTTGCGATATTGAAGATCCAGGACAACGGCAAGGGGATTCCCGAAGAGGCGCAATCAAAGATATTTAACAAATATACTTCCTATACCACTTTTGGCACTGCCAGTGAAAAAGGGAGCGGGCTTGGACTTTTATTATGTAAAGAGCTTGTGGAAAGGAATAATGGCACCATATGGTTTGAAAGTAAGGCTGGCATCGGAAGCTCGTTCTATTTTACTGTGCCAATAGAAAACGAAGAGTTGGTTGCTGTTTAAAGCTGTTTTAAACAGGTCAGAAGATGGGATGTCTACTTATTCTTCAATAATCCTCCGATATCAGGGCATGATGTTTGTGTGAAAAGAGCTATGTTAAAACGTAGCTTTTAGAACTATAATGATTGCCTCTTATCAGAAGAGAGTCCTGGTTGTTGATGATGATAAGGACATTCGTGAATTAATGCACCTGATCCTGGAGATGGAGGGATATGCGGTGACCGAACTGGATAATGGTCATGGCGTCCTTGAAGCTATACAGGCTTTACGACCGGATGTTGTGCTGCTGGATGTTATGCTGGGCGATATGGATGGCCGTGATATTTGTAAATATTTGAAGAATGACCCGGGGATGCAGGATATACCTATAATCATTGTTTCTGCAAGTCACGGGCTGCATACAATACACGGGAAGCAATGCGGCGCCGATGATTACCTGTCCAAGCCTTTTGATGTGAATGACCTCATTAATCATGTACGCCATTTTGCCGCCTGACCTGCTCCAAACTTTCAGGTGTGCCATGTCCCGGCAGCTATATGGATGCCCAATGGTGTCCAATCATCGGGCAAGCTTTCGATGAGCAGCAATTATACTTACCTTATTCTCCCATAGCCCGCAATCTTCCATGATTTTTAGATGCCGGTTTGTTGCCGGCACGGATTAGTGGCCCGGTTGTGTCAGACAAGCAACGCTTTTGTGTTCGATGGAAACCTCTCCAATTTAACCATAGCCGGAGTTGAGCACAAAACGTGCATTCTTGAAATTCTGCAGTTCTTTTTCCATGATTTACCTGTTAATTGCTGCGGCCGCGAAACAATGAGATGATCCAGATGAGGACCGCGATAACAACGATGACCGCGAAAATACCGACTGCAGCACCGGCTTTGAAAATACCGACAATGGCATCGCAACTACTTAACAACAGGCAAAAGCTTAGGAATACGGGTATGATTAACTTTTTCATATATTGATACTTTTATAATTAAAACTTAAAACAGTAAGCGATGTTTTAATTATCATTCAAAAGCTATTTTTTTAGAGATTTTTTTAATTGTTAACCCGATTCAAACCTATGAACGCATCTCCCTGGCTCAGGAACACCAAAGCCGCCCTGCATTTGTCTGACCATATTCCCGTGTATAAAACCACAGCAGGCAGTTACGATTTTAAAATATATGAGCTTGGCGACAGCTGCTGGCTGGTGGCCGGTTGGCCTAATGGCAGTCAGATCGCTTTCCGGCTGGCTTACTCACCTAACGACCGGTTACAGATCACAGTAAAAGAAAGAAAAAACGACGTGCGGTTGAATATCGGCTCGCTGCTGGGCGACTATGAGGTTATCCTGACGCTCCCCACAGAAGATAGGCCTGTACTTCATCACACCACCAGGCTAACGCCGGCCTCTACCTTGTTGTTCCCTTATTGGCCGCGTGATATTGTACCGCTTGGCCCTGAAGGCAGTGAAAACATGGCCGAAGGAGAAATCCATGTCAGCCAGGTGGGTACACGTTCGGGGCAGCTTTACTTTAGCCTGAACCGGCCAAAAGCAGGCTCGGTTTTATACCTGCAAAACCTAACCGCACTGGCCGATTACAACCAGCAAACCGAAACCTCTGCGGGGGACTGTGTCGGCGGTGAATGGCCCGAAATTGGCTTTGCCCTGCCGCCAACAATTAAAAACAAGCCGCTGGAAGCTGGGACAAGCTATACATTGAGCGATGCTTTTATTGTTTTTTCGGAAGAGGTACCTGCAGATGAGGCGGCTATGGTCCGGCAATACCTTAACCTGCTGGCAGAAGTTTACCTGGCTTTACCCAGGCCGGCAACGAATTATATCCATTGGCCCGACATACTTGGTAAAGGGTTAAAAGACCTGATAGATAATCCCGGCTGCTGGGTACAACTTGACGGCCATCAGTATTTCAACGCGTATGTATCAGATTATGTGACCCCTCCCGAGATCATGGTTCAACTGGCGGTACTGCTGCCTTTACTTGATTATGTGGAATGGAGCGGCGCGGAACTGGAAGTAATGAAAAAGGTTAAAGACGGCCTGCCGTCGTTCTTTAGTGAAAAATACGGCACTGTAATGCGCTGGCACCCAAAAGCAGCCGATACACTGGAAGGTGAGGAAGAACAAAAACAACCGCTGGTGATGGATTCCTGGTACCTGCACCATCCTTTGTTAAACCTGTCCCGCCTTGCGCTGAAGGGAGACATGGTAGCCGAAAAGTTATTTTTGGATTCGCTGGAATTTTCGATACGGGTAGCACATCATTTTGATTATAAATGGCCGGTTTTTTATAAAGTGGATACGCTTGAAGTAGTGAAAGCCGAAACGCAGCCGGGCAAAGGAGGCGAAAAGGATGTGCCGGGCTTATATGCCCATGTTATGCTGCAGGCCTGGGAACTTACAGGCAAAAAACGCTATTTAACCGAAGCAGAAAAAGCAGCCATGCATTTGCGCGGCCAGGGCTTCGATTTGTTTTACCAGGCCAACAATACCGCCTTTTCTTCCGGTGCAATGCTGCGCTTATATAAAATCACCAAAAAAGAAATATACCGCGAGCTAAGCTATCTGTGCCTGGCAGGTGTGTTTAAAAATGTGAAGCTCTGGGATTGTAACTATGGCTATGGAAAAAACTTTCCGACATTTTTTGCGCTGTTTCCGCTGAATGATGCCCCTTATACGGCAGTATACGAAGAACAGGAAGTATTCTGCGCACTGCATGACTACCTCCGTTATGCCGGGGATATTGAAATTTTACCTTCTGTACGCCTGCTGATAACCGAGTATGTCCGTTACCTTGTAGACCGTGCCGCTTATTACTACCCGACAATGCTTCCGAAAGAAATGCTCCAGGACGAGCCTAAGATAGGTGAGGTTGATCCGAACCTGTGGATTGCACTTGAGGACTTACACGATGGCTGGGAAAAATCAGGTCAGGTGGGCCAGGAAGTATATGGGGCAGGCAATGCTTTCGGGATCCTGCCGCGTCACTATATCCGTATACCTGATCAGCCTTTTATGATTTTTACAGATTACCCTGTCTACCGGTTTTCCACCCGGAAGCAAGGTTATCTCCATCTCCGGATGGAGGGTGATGCCCGTCTTGGCGGTCGCCTGATGGTGGTCAAGACCGGCCGTGATAAATTGCCCGGGGTAGAAGTGTGTATTAATCAGAAACCTATCGACGGTAAAAAAGTCAAAAGCGGCCACCTTGAATATCTGGTGCCTGGCAATGCGGAAATCACCATCAACTGGAAATGAAAATGAAAAAGAAAATAAATTACTTTGAGCGGTTCTCCAATTGGGCCACCGCGGCAACCGGCAGTTCGGCGGCTTTTATTATCGCTGCATCAACCATAGTGGTATGGGCTGTTACCGGGCCGGTATTTCATTATTCGGAAACCTGGCAGCTTATTATAAACACCGGCACAACCATCATTACTTTTTTAATGGTCTTTCTTATCCAGAAGGCGCAGAATAAAGATTCGAAAGCTGTCCATTTAAAACTGAATGAATTGCTGGCCTCTCATGAAGGTACCAGTAACAGGATGGTTAATATTGAGGATTTGACTGAAGAAGAGCTGGATCACCTGTACAAATTTTATATCCGTTTGTCCGAACTGGCGCAAAAAGAAAGTGATATTACTAAAACACATTCTATTGATGCAGCGAGGGCAAATCAGCAAAATAAATCAAAACGTTATACCAGGAGTAATAAGAATTCAGAGTAACTGAATGCCTGGAAGCGCCGGCGGCGCGTCAGTTATTGAGATTATGATAAGCAAAATAAGATTTTTGATCATCATCGGGTTTGTTGCAGCGGGCATTTGGCTGGCAGTAAGGCATCATTCGGCCCAAAACGTCAAACCCGCGGTTCTCTGCAGCGGGCCTTTAAAAAATTGAGTTATGGAAAAATTATTGATCACTGTTTTTGGAGAGGGGAAGGACCTGAATGCGCTGCAAATGAGCAGCCGCGGCGTTGTTATCTTTTTTATCGCACTTATACTGATCCGCATTTCAGGACGCCGGTCTTTTGGGTTGCGTACCCCGCTGGATAATATCGTCAGTATTTCGCTTGGGGCTGTTATGAGCAGGGCGGTGGTTGGCGCCTCGGCTTTTTTGCCGGTGATTGTATGCTGCTTTGTGATTGTTCTGTTGCACCGGCTGCTGGGCTGGCTTATTGCCCGTAACAGCCCTTTAGTTAATTGGGTAGAAGGGGAGAAGATCCCGCTTTTTCGTGGCGGCCGTTTTGATGAAGACCGGATGAAACGGGCACTGGTTTGCCGGGAAGATGTGATGCAGGGTGTTCGCAAATCTGCACTTACCGAAGATTTAGAAAAGATAGACAAGGTGTATATGGAAAGGAATGGTGATATCAGCGCCATTAAAAAATGATACCTATGGAATGGCATATAGGATGTTCAGGCTTTTACTATCGTCACTGGAAAAATACTTTTTACCCGGAGGGGCTGGCGCAAAAGCGCTGGTTTGAGTTTTATGCCGGGCAATTCCGCACCCTGGAATTGAATGTGACCTTTTATCGTTTCCCGCAATTACCCATGCTGCGTACCTGGTATGAAAAGGCGCCGGCAGAGTTTCGCTTCGCGGTAAAAGCCCCCAAGGCTATTACCCATTTTAAGCAGTTTCACGGTACTGTGGATATGATTACGAGCTTTTATGATACCATCCGCAATGGTTTACAGGAAAAGTTAGGACCTGTATTGTTCCAGTTTCCGCCGCGTTTTCATTATGATGAAGAACGTTTGACACGCGTACTGGCGCAACTGGATCCGGGTTTTAGTAATGTATTGGAGTTCAGGCATCCGGGCTGGTGGCGGGAAGATGTTTATACACAACTTAGGGGGCATGGTGTTTCTTTTTGCGGCATGAGCCATCCCGAACTGCCGGATGAACCTGTTGTAACCGGCCCGGTGGTATATTATCGCTTTCACGGTGTTCCGGACTTATATCGCTCATCTTATGGTGATGCTCAATTACGGAAGTTTGCTGATGAGATTAATTCAAAATCGGAAGTCAGGGAAGCTTGGTGTTATTTTAACAACGACGCGGCAGTAGCAGCTATTCCCAATGCAAAGTCCCTGCTGCAATTTTCGGTTAAGCACTAATGTAAAATGTTAACAAATAGGGCGGCGAAAGCCGCCCTATCAGTCGGTTTGTTTTATTCTGTTTCCGCTGCTGCCGCTTCATTTACATAGTTTTCGGCTACCTGGGTTAACAGGGCATCGGCATTTTTCTCCTCGGTCAGGGTTTCCTCCAACAGGCTCTGCGCTTCGCTGTAGCCTAATGTACCGGCCAGCGTACGCAAAGTGCCGTATGATGCGATTTCATAATGTTCCACTTTTTGTGCCGCCGAGATAATAGCTACGTCACGTACTTCTGTGCCTTTATCGGTATCTGACAGCAATTCTGTTGCCTCATTCAGCAAACCTTCCATTGCCAGGCATTTTTTAGCCGAAGCTTTCTCACCAATGGACTCGAATACGCTTTCCAGGCGGGTAACGTGGTTTTTGGTTTCTTCCAGGTGAGCGGTGATGGTTTGCTTCAGATCTTCTGAGGTAGCCCCCTTGATCAATTTTGGCAGGGCGGTGGCCAAATGCTTCTCGGCCCAATAAAGGTCCTTAATCTCGTCAATGAATAATTCTTTCAGCGCGCTCTCGGCTTCCGGGCTGCGGCTGGCCGCTGCTGCGGTCTTTTTGTTGTTTTTTGTTGCCATAGTAGATATATGTTGATGATAATTAAATTGAGTTAAACCCCTGATCAGCATCTCCGCGGTAGCCTGGATGGTTTGCTGAATAATTTCTTCGCATGATCCCCGAAATACTTTTCGAAAACTGAGGTGCTTGTCGTGGATCAGTGCAAATACAAACATAGTTCCGACCGGCTTTTCCGGGGTTTCGCTGCCACCGGGTGTAGTCAGCCCGGTAACGGTTACCTGGATGTCGGATGGGATAAGATGGGCCAGGCGGTACGCCATTTCCCTCGTCACCTCCATCGACTCTGGCGTAAACTGATCAATCAATCCTTTCGGTACTCCTAACAGGGAAACCTTGAGATCGGCGTCATAGCAGGCGATCCCTCCCTTAAGCACCTGACCGGATTCTTCAGTTAGTGCAAACTCCGAACAAAGCCAGCCGGCCGTAGCACTTTCGGCAAAGGCAATTGTCATCCCCTGTTGAGCTATCAGTTTACTGCATTCTCCAATCTTATTTTCTGCCATGATTTATTGACCCCGGTCCGCCGGTTTACAAGCTCTATAAAAACCACCCGAAATACAGTTTTGTTTTGTTGTAATTGATTATTTTAATAATAAATTAAAGTTTCGAGAATATCACTGATGAAAAAATGCGCACCGCAAACAAACTCGTCGGCCGCGCCATAATAGATGGTTAAACGGTCGCCATCTACAATATGGCCATTAGTGAAAACAACATAACCGAAAAAGCCGCTAAGCTCATAAGGCTCGGTTGGCACCATGATCGGGTTGCCACTGCGGGCAATGATCCTTGACGGATTGTTAATGTCCATTAAAAAAGCGCCAAGGCAATAACGGTGTTCCGCATTTGCGCCATGATATATCTCCAGCCAGCCGCGTTTAGTGCGGATAGGCGCCGCGCCGGCACCAACGCGGCCGCTGTCCCACATTCCGGGCCGGGTTTTTATCAGGCACTGGTGATTGCCCCATTGCCGGCTGTCTGTTGACTCTGCCAGCCAGATATAGTTGCCGCCAATCTCTTTGCTGCTTGGCCGGTGGAGGCAGTAATATTTACCGGCGATCTTTTCCTCGAAAATTGCACAATCTTTATTATGCGGAGGCAGGATCATCCCGCCGCTTTCAAAGTGCTGCCAGTTGGTGGTGGTTAGCAGGCCTACACCTACGCCGCTGTCTGATACGGCGGTATAGGTCAGGTAATAAGTATTATCTATCTGCGTAACCCGGCAATCCTCTATACCAAAACGTTCCAGGTACCCCTTTCCGAATAATGGGGGATAACCTTCCTGCTCGGTAAAACGGATCCCGTCGTCACTGGCCAGTAAGCGTAAATGTGAAACTGTGGTGAGATAATCCAACCCTTTATAGCTAATGACCCGGGCATCGGTAGCGATAAGGTCAGGATCGTTAAGCGGCACCTTAATGATCTCGGTATTGCCCGTGGCATCCAGGGCCGGGAAAAACAAAACGCCTTCCTCCTGCATAACCCCTTCGGCTACTCTTACAACGAGCCAGGTTTTACCTCCATAGCTAAAAACGCCGGGATTAAGCAGGCTGATAATTTGTAAGCCCTCGCGGCTGGGAGCAAGATCTTTTGGCAGCAGCAATGGGTTTTCCGAAAAGCGTTGTGCCAGGTCTTTCATATTTCTTCCCCGCTAACCCAGGCTTTAGCCTCTTCCAACTGATCAGGTGAAAAGCCGCGCGACTTGCCCGGTATCATGAATTGGAAGATATCTGTAAACCATTCTACGCCTTTTTGATCGGTTACTACCGCAATGCGGTGCCAGTTTGTAAAGTTCGTCAGCCCAAGTTTGAGGTCGTCCCACCAGGCGGCCAGTGTAAAATTCTGCACACCGGTTCCCAATACCAGCAAATAATTGATTTCGCCCTGGCGGTTTTTGAGTTCCTGTATCTTGGGTATCAGTACAGTCTCCATATCGTTGCGGGTTACTTCACCGCTGGCATAGATCCCTACCACATGCTCCGGAAGATTATTAATTATTTGTAGCATAATTTGTTGTTTTTTGTAAAATGTGATAACCTATGCCGGCGAAAACCGCAAACACAATATGAGCGGGCACCAGTTGCAGATAATATTTTTTAAAATTGAGTGATGGGGGCAGCGGGTGCATTTTAAAGGTTGTTTTCCAGACAGCCACGGCTAATAGCCCGCTTAGCCCACCCAGCCAAAGGTTTGTTTTGAGATCAGGTTTTAATTTACCGCGGTGCCATAGTTCTACATAAACGAGTGTAAACAGTAAGCCTACACCATAATGCCCCAACCAGCCCAAAGCCTGGCTTTGCTGCTTATCTAATTTAGGGATCAGGCGACCGGTTAGCTGGCCCAGGCGCTCGGGTTCGCTGAAGTTTTCGCCGTCGGCCAGCGATACAAGGTAGCTGAACAGCGTCATGAAGGTAGTACCGGTGAGTCCCGAAATCAAAATTTCTTTAGTTTTCATCATTGCTTATCCTGGTAAGGCCCCTGGTTGCAGGCCCGGTTAATACTTTGCCATTAATATCGTAGCGCGCACCGTGGCAAGGGCAGTCCCAGCTCTTTTCTTCACTGTTCCAACTAACAATGCAGGCGGCATGGGTGCAAACCGGGCTTAGGGCATGTATGGTGCCGTCGTCATCACGGTAAGCGGCGATTTTTTTTCCATCAACTTCAACTACTTTGCCGGTGCCCGGCTTTAACCTGTTAAGCGAGTCGGTGCTTTTAATATTCAGGCGATCAGCTACAAAATGATAGGCTACATCGGCATTTTCTTTTACAAATTCGCTAAACCCGTCTATCGGCTTTATTCTACCCGGATTAAACAATTTTTCGTACTTGCTGCCCTTGCCGCTTACCAGGTCGGCAAGAATCCTGGCGGCAACGCTTCCGAACATCATGCCGTTGCCGTTATAACCGGTTGCGCAATAAATACCATTAGCAGCCATAGGCATCCGGCCGATATAGGGCAGGCCATCCACGGGCACATAATACTGACTTGACCAGCGGTATTTAACCGATGATACGCGATAATACTTATGTGCATATTTTTCAAGGTTGGCAAAAGCCTTCTCCGGGTCCTCATGCCCTGTCTTGTGATCCAGCCCGCCAATCAATAATAATTCCTGCCCGTCTATTACGTGTGTCCGCACATAATGATAAGGTTCCTGGCAGTCATAAATAAGTCCGTCAGGATATTTTTCGCTATGGAGTTTGACGGCCAGTACGTAACTCCGGTAAGGTGCACACTCAAAATTGAATACATTGATATTCGGCGGCATATGAGTGGCATAGATTACGCTTTTTGCCCGGATCTTATTTTCACCAGCTTGCGCGATATGTATTTCATCGTCAGTGACTGTTTTTTCAATAAGCGTGTTTTCTAATAACGTGCCGCCGGCTTCCAAATAAGCTTTTTGTAATCCTTTTAAATATTTTATGGGGTGAAATTGTGCCTGGCCATCAAAAGCCAAAGCTTTTTGAAAAGGAACCGGTGTGGGTACTTCGTCTGTATATTTTACAGGAACGCCAACTTTAATCGCGCCCTGGTATATGTCATCCAGCATTTTGACTTCATCTTCATTTTCGGCATACAGGTAACCGGTTTTCGGTTCATAATCGCACTTGATGCCATAGGTATCGATATTGGTTTTAATCAGCCCGAACCCTTCATTGATCGCATCTGCAAAAAACTGTGCGCCTTCTTCGCCAAAAGCGCTTGCAGCTTCGTTGTAAGTAGTATCGGCAAAGGTATTAATATGCGCACTGGTGCCGCTGGTTGTGCCAAAACCGGGATTACGCGCTTCTGCAATAACAGTAACCTTTCCTGCTTTTTGTAATAACAACGCCGCTGTCAGGCCGGTGATCCCGGCGCCAACAATGAGGCAGTCATATATTCTATCTTCGGATCCGGCGCTGGCTTCCGGATTGCTGAGAGACTGCCAGGGGCTGTTCCTGGCACCGTCCCTTTTAATGTTCATTAGCGTCATTGTATAGATTTTTATTATCATTAATACAGCGCAAATGAGCAATGGTTTCTTTTTAGGAATATTTTTAATTATTTAATTAAATTAAAGGAAATGTCGGCTGGAATAACCGGCTTTTCCGTACGGATGTGCAGTTAGGGTCTTATTTCGAAACGTTTGGGGAGGGGCTGTAGAATATAGATTTACGAAGTTTTTGCAAATGTTATGAAAACGGCGAGGTTCTGAAAAGCGAAAATGAAAAACTATTCGCGGTAACCTGTTCAATTTCGAAGTGCCGTTTGAACCGATTGTTTGTTTATTATATTTATGCCAACCATTTATACAGATATTTGTTAAGCCAATCATGCAACAGGAAACTACTAAAACACGGTACAGTGATGCCGAATTAAATGAATTCAGAACATTGATCAAAGAAAAAATTGGCGTGGCACGCGAAGAGCTGCAGGAACTGGCGGGTACGCTTAGCGCCTCAAACACCAATGGAGATGATGCCGCGATTGCCGGCAAGACGCTGGAAGATGGTTCGGCGACCTTTGAAAAGGAACAGATCAACCAACTGGCCGCCCGCCAGAAAAAATTCATCGAGCAGCTTGAAGCTGCGCTGATGCGTATCGAAAACAGAACTTATGGCATTTGCCGTTCTACCGGTAAACTCATACCAAGAGAGCGGCTGCTTGCTGTTCCGCACACTACCCAAAGCATGGAAGCCAAACTCAAACAGGCATGAGTTCGGCGTTTGTAAAAGAGGGGGAGGCCAGGCATCTTAAAGATGTTGCACCGAATATCGGCGCACTGCTTTTTTTTCTGCGTGTGGAAAATAACGGCACTATTATCCGTGATGAAAAAATCTACTTTAGTCAAAAACACGGTCGTGATGTTTATGAAATGAGCGACGGCCTGGCTTATGCACTGGGTGATGACAATCACTGGTATATCATCCTTGACCTATGACAGGAACGTTTTTTGGAGGGACCAGCGGCTTACAGATCGACAGGCCCCGGCGGGATTTCCCGCCTGAATACAGTCATTTGTCGCGGCTGGGTTATTACCCTTTGCAGGAAAACAGCATCGAGGTTAACAGCTCTTTCTATAAAATTCCGCAGGCAAAAACCATAGCCCGCTGGGCCGCTGAAGTAACCGAAGGATTTCGTTTTACTTTCAAACTGTGGCAGGGGATCACGCACCAAAAAAGTTTGTTTTTCAATGAGGAAGATGTTATCCGTTTTATGCAGGCTATCCATTTGCCGGAAACTGAACGTGGTTGCCTGCTCGTTCAGTTTCCGCCCGGCCTGCAGGTGGGGGCCCTTCCTCAATTAACGAAATTACTGGAAGCTCTTAAACTTTATACATGGCCTATGGCCGTCGAATTTCGTCATCCGTCCTGGTACAGGGACGAAGTTTTTGAACTTTTGAACCGGCACCAGGCAGCAACGGTGTTGCAGGATATGCCCAAATCAGCTACGCCCATGGAATTCACCGCCGATGAACTGGTTTACCTGCGTTTTCATGGCCCATCAGGCAATTATAAAGGAAGTTACAGCGAAAGTTTCCTTTCTGAATATGCGTCTTATATCAATGAATGGCAGCAGGAAGGCAAAACAGTTTATGTGTACTTCAACAATACAGCCGGTGCAGCGCTGGAAAATCTTCAGTTATTGAAACGCCTTCTCATTTAAACAAAGGCGACCGGTAGCAATTTGAAATCCCTGCAAATGCAACTTTTAAACCTGAAGCCGAGCCAGATCTAAAGTAAGACAGGGAGTGAAGCTTACTGTCAGCCCTATTATTCATAGGCAACCGCGGAAGGCGAAATAACCGCGTGTTTTAAAAAAAATGCCGCCGCTAAATAAATAGATGAAGCCTCAGCAACTCTCCTGCAAAATTAAGAAGGTTCAGGGCAATAGCTTTCGGTGGCAATTCGGGGTTACACCCGCTGCTACCTGAAAAACATTCATATATTTTTTGAAAATTGTCAATTATTAAGTTTAAAATTAAATAATTAAAATTTACAGATCTTAACTCCCCATGCTTTAAGATTTGGTGGCATATCTTTTCCGGAAATTGAAATGTTTAATAAGCAGTTATGAAAAATATTAAAGCGATCATCCTTGCAATCATAATAACCGGTTTTTTTGCCGGGGCTCCGGCTAATGCGCAAAGCAGCAAATTAATCACTGCTGATATTTGTGTATATGGCGGAACATCCGCAGGGGTAATTGCCGCTTATACGGCAAAAAAGATGGGGAAAACGGTGATCTTGATTGAACCGGGAAAACATTTGGGGGGCATGAGTTCAGGAGGCCTTGGTTATACTGATATTGGGAACAAATATGTGGTGACAGGTTTAGCGCGGGATTTTTACCGCCGTGTAGGTACGCATTACGGGAAATTTGAACAATGGATATTTGAGCCAAAGGTAGCAGAGGGCATTTTTAATGATTATGTAAAACGGGCAGGTTTCCCTGTTTTATTCGGGAACAGGCTTATAAAAGTAACAAAGAAAGGAAATCAGCTAAGGGAAATTGCAGTGGAGGACAGCTATAAACCATCGGCTGCTACCAATAAAACTATTCGCGCTAAAATATTTATTGATTGTACTTACGAAGGGGACCTGATGGCCCGTTCAGGTGTTTCTTATACTGTTGGGAGAGAAGCTAACAGCCAGTATGATGAAACTATAAACGGAGTGGAGTTGTTGGATAAACACCAGTTCCCGGATAATGTTGACCCTTATAAAGTGCCGGGCGATCCTAAAAGCGGTTTATTGTGGGGTATAAGTAAGGAAGTATTACAAGCAAATGGTGCAGGGGATAAAAAAGTACAGGCCTATAATTTTCGTATTACGCTAACCAATGTGCCAGGAAACCGGATCCCAATTTCAAAACCCGAAAATTATGACCCCAAAAAGTATGAATTGCTGCTGCGTTTAAAAGAGAAACAACCCTGGAAATCAATTTTTGATGTTTTTATTATAAGTAAAATGCCTAACGGCAAAACGGATATCAACAATAATGGAGGTTTCTCTACGGATATGATCGGGATGAACCGGGAATATCCGGAGGCCGATTATAATACAAGGGCCAAAATATGGAAGGAGCATGAAGATTATACCAAAGGCTTCCTCTATTTTATCGGCAATGACACCCGCATACCCGGAAACATCAGGGACGAAATGAAACAATGGGGCTATCCTAAGGATGAATATACGGATAACGGGAACTGGACAACCCAGCTTTATATCAGGGAGGCCCGCAGAATGATTGGTGAACTGGTCATGACCCAGCATCACTGCCAGGGACGGGAAGTGGTTGATGATGGTGTAGGAATGGCCGCATATGGCATGGACTCGCATAATTGTGAAAGGCTGGTAGTGAATGGCATGGTGAAAAATGAGGGAGATGTTCAGGTACATGGTTTTGCGCCATATGCTGTTTCATACAGGGCTATAATTCCTAAGCAAAAGGAAGCTGCTAATTTGTTTGTCCCGGTATGCTTGTCTGCAAGTCATATAGCTTACGGGTCAATCAGGATGGAGCCGGTATTTATGGTATTAGGCCAATCCTCGGCCGTGGCGGCATGCCAGGCTATTGATAAAAAAATGGCAATACAGGAGGTTGATGTAAAAGAGGTACAAAGCTTGCTCAGGAGAGACCCTCTTGCAGATGGAAGCACTCCCGAAGTACTGGTTGATAATGAGGACAGTCACATAACAGGCGATTGGAAAACGGAAAAATCCGGCGGATATGGCCCCACCTATCTCACTGATGGTTCCAAAGCGGAAACTGCGAAATCCGTACTGTTTATTCCTGAAAATTTAAAAAAAGGCGCTTACCATGTCTATACCTATTTTCCTAAGGTTATGAATCCGGCAACAAAAACTTACATCACGATTTACGATGGTGAGAAGGCCACAGAAAAGATAATCAATCAGTCTGACTTGCAGGTAGAGGGCCAAACTTCAGGTGAGTGGCTTCCTCTGGGGTTATATAACTTTTCAGAAGAAAAGAAGGGATATGTAGAAATTTCCAATAAAAGCGCCGATGGCGTGATTGTGGCTGATGCAGTGCTTTTTGTACCTGTTCGATAGTTTTAATCATTCAGGCGCGGCATTTGCTTTATTAAAATGGCCTTATTTAACATAAATTTACCGGGGCGATACCCTTAAGTATCTGATAAAAAAGAAAATACCGGCACTGTTTCATAATCCCAATAATTCAATTTAATAACATATTTTATATTTTCATTGCCTATAACGGCTTTGATAAATTTAAGCTATGTTTATAATCGCCGTTGTAAAACAATTATAAACAAGCAATAATGCAAACAAAACAAAGAGCTAATTACGGGGTGAAATCCCTTGTACAGCAAATTGTCGGATCTATCAGTAAGAATATTGACAAGGGTGTTTACCGGAAAAATGAAAAGCTGCTGTCAATAAATACCTACAGCAAGCAGCACGGTGTAGCAAGGGATACCATTGAAAAAGCCTACCTGATACTTAAAAATAATGGTTATATCCGCTCGGTTTCCGGCAAAGGCTATTTTGTGGTTGGTAAGCCGGATGTAAGGATCAAGGTGCTTTTGCTGTTTAATAAATTAAGCTCCTATAAGAAAACCGTTTATGATACTATGGTTCGCACTTTAGGCGATAAGGCCAGGGTTGATCTTCATATTCATCATTATAACCCTGCTTTGCTTGAGGAAAGTATAGATGCTAACCTGGGCAATTACCATTACTATGTGGTAATGCCACATTTTTTTGATTATAGTAACGAGCAGGAATATTTAACCATTTTAAAGAAGATCCCGGTTGATCAGTTGATATTGCTGGATAAAGATTTGCCTAAATTACCTAAGCAATCAGCAGTGTTCCAGGATTTTCGTAACGATATTTACGGCGCATTGAACGTGGTTACAGACCTGATTGCCAAATATGGAAGACTAATTATCATATATCCGTTAGACCGCCACCATCCGCCCGAAATTAAGGACGGAATAATGCAGTTTTGTGAAGAGAACAACAAAAAGTTTGAAGTAATAGACGCATTTAAAACAGACGATCTCAAAAAAGGCACTCTTTATATTGTATTGACCGAAAATGACCTGGCCGATTTGATCAAAGGAGCAAGGATAAGCGGTTACGAATTAGGGAAGGATATAGGAATCATATCTTTTAATGAAACCGTATTTAAAGAATTGTTGGATATAACCGTTATTACAACCGATTTTGAAGAAATGGGCAGAAAGACAGCTGAGTTGATGCTGCAAAACAAAGCAGCTGTTATTAAAAATGCCTTTAAAATAATTATCAGAAAATCGCTATAAGGAGGCTCTGAGTGTTAAGTAAAAAGGTACTTCGTAACGCCCTGTTGAACCATTTTTAATAATGTCTGCGGTCATTTTTCCCATTTGCTCAAAATCTGTTGATATGGTGGTTAAACCATTCAGGATGATTTTTTTTAACGGGGTTTCATTGTAAGATATCACGCCAACATCTTTCCCTATTTTTAACTCCGTGGCCAGGATCCTTTCAATCAAAACCACCAGGTCGTTTTCCATCAGGTTGATGAACACATCGCCTTCATTTATAGGCTCTCCTTGTATGTCATGAACTACTTTATAAGTAAATGCATATTGGATACAGAAACTGAAAAAGCCTTTTAATATTTCACCCGGGAAATAAGTGTATTCGGGAAATATGATCTTTAAGGTATGGTAGTTTCTTAGTTGCGGCAGAGCTTCTTCCAGGGCCTGGAAAATGTCTTTTTCAAAATTTTCGTAGACGGCAGCAAAATCGCCTTTTATTCCCGGCACCAATTTATCAAGTATAATAAGCTTCTCTTTGGGCAGTGTATTGATAATGTCGTGAACATTTTCTCCGCCGTGCATAAAGTGGGGCAGGATCACATAATGGGTATAATCGTTGCTGTTGTTTTGAAGTAGTTTCTTGAAAAACTCAAAGTCGTTATTGTATATATAGAAGTCGATGGCTGCTTCATGACCAAGGCCATCAACTATGGCGTCATAAACCAGCTTTTTATGGGTGCTTAACTTATTAAATATTAAAAACACTTTAAATTGTTGGCCCGCTTCTGTGTTTTTAATGTAATACCCTTTACCCGGTACGGAGCCAAGCAAACCGATTGATTTCAGGTGTTTATAAGCCTTTTCGGCAGTATCACGCGATATTTCAAAATTGCAGTTTAACTCATTAATGGAGGGGAGCGTTTCGTTAATCACCAATTTTCCTTCACGTACACTTTTGATGATGGAGTTGGCTAACTGGATGTATTTCGGGGTAGATGAATAATAATCAATATAGATGTACTCTAAAAATCGTGAAGACTTCATAACTATTGAATTGGCTGCTGGCAAAAACTTAAAGGTAATCAAATTAGGTTTGATAAGGTTTCCCCTTTTGGCGCGGGTAAGCCAGGGAAGCTTAATAAGCAGCTAAAATAAATAAAGTGATGAATTTGTTACAAGAAGATCGCCTTCAATCAGGATGGTGCAGGACGCTGTTGGTATAAACATGCTCTAACTTTATCGATTATAAACCTGGGCCCATATAAGCCGGCCAGTAACCAGATAAATTATACCATAATGATCAAGCTGCCTTACAAGATCTTGCTGTGTTCTGTTTGCGTTTCGTTGCGGCTCATTTTACCCGGGCAGCTTTTCGCTCAGGTGGTGAAAACCAGCTTTAAGTTTGATTTCGGCAATGGAAAAGCAGCACCTGGGTATCAAAAGGTGGGTCCGGATGAAGTTTTTGATGGCGCTAAAGGTTATGGCTTTGATTTTGGCTCTAAAATAATAGCCGTAACACGCGATGGCGGAAGAAAACTTACCGGCGGTTATGTAACCAATGATCAGCCCTTTTATTTTTCGGTAAATGTGCCTGAGGGTAATTATAAGGTTACCTTAACGGTTGGCGATATCAAAGGCAGCGGTGATATTACGGTACGTGCCGAATCGCGGAGGTTAATGCTGGAAAAGGTAAAGACTAATAACTCGGCTAAGAAGTTAAGCTTCATCGTAAATATCCGTAAGCCGGAAATCAGCACCGGCGGCAAAGTAGCGCTTAAGCCGCGGGAGTTTGGAAAGTACGACTGGGATGATAAGCTTAGCCTTGAGTTTAATGGTGCAAAACCCTGTGTTGATGCATTGGAAATAGAAAAAGTAGATGACCAAATAACCGTTTACCTGGCAGGAAATTCGACCGTGGTTGACCAGGATGACGAGCCCTGGTGCTCATGGGGCCAAATGATCCCCCGTTTTTTCAAACCCGGTGTGGCCATTGCCAATCATGCCGAATCCGGTCTTAGCCTGGGTAGTTTTTTAAATAGTCACCGTTTAGATAAAGTTTTAAGTGTAATTAAGCCTGGCGATTATCTTTTTATAGAGTTCGGGCATAATGATCAGAAAGAGAAAGGGCCGGATGACGGCGCTTATAAGTCATACACCGAACGCTTTAAGTTGTTTATCAACAAAACGCGGGAGAAAAAAGCTATCCCGGTAATTGTAACCTCTACCAGTCGCCGGGCTTTTAATGACAGCAATAAAGTAGTAAATACCCTGGGCGATTATCCCGATGCTGCCAGGAAAGTTGCCATAGAGCTGAATGTTCCCCTGATTGATCTTAATGCCATGTCTGCCAGGTTTTATGAGGCATTGGGTAACGAGGGCTCAAAAAAAGCTTTTGTGTGGTATCCGGCAAACTCATTCCCAAACCAACCAAAAGATTTGGCCGACAATACCCATTTCAACAGTTATGGTGCCTATGAACTTGCAAAATGTGTTATAGAAGGGATCAAAAGCAATCATTTGGGCATTGATCGGTATATTATTGGTGCACCGCCTTTTGACCCTGCCCATCCTGATCCGGCAGAAACATTTAGCCAACCTGCCAGCCCTAAAAACAGCACTGTAAAACCTGATGGAAATTGACCGGCGGTATGGATGCCGAAGCATATAAATTTTAGTAAAATGATGATGAATAAAAAAATGTTATTACTTGCACTTGGTATTCTACAAACCGGTCTAATCACCGTAAAAGCCCAGGAAGTAATGGAAACAGGAGGCACAAAACCGATGCCCGCACAGTGGATCGATAGTGAAACCGGTCATAAGGTGGTCCGCCTCGTGAACCGCGAAAATGATAACGGCAGCTTTTATTTCAATAATACGCCCTTTGTTCCTCAAATAAAGAATGAAGGAGATTTGATGGTATTTTATGGCAAAACGGATAAGGGAGAACAATTATTTACTGTTAATTTAAAAACGCAGAAAACAGAGCAGTTAACAAACCGGGCGAAAGTATCCGGCGAAATGGTTTGTGCCAAAACCCGCGAAGCGTTTTATCAAAGTGGCGACAGCATATTCGCTGTAAATGTTAACACCCATAAAACAAGATTTATTTACGCTTTTGCACCCGATTTTAAAGGAAGGGTAGGTACAGTAAATGCCGATGGGACTTATATGGCCTGTGTTAAGGCTACCGGCGAACAGGAACGTGAAATACTTGCAAAATATCCGGAAAAGCATGATTTCTTTAACCGGATCTATGATGCGCATATCCAGCATACTTTATACGTGCTTGAAGTTAAGCACAAAACATTAAAACAAATACACCAGGAAAACGAATGGACTAATCACCTGCTTTTTTCACCGACAGATCCTGATAACCTTTCGTATTGTCATGAGGGCCCCTGGGAAAAGGTCGACCGGATCTGGAACATCAATATAAAAACCGGCGAAAACAGGCTATTACATAAACGTACCATGGTAAATGAAATAGCCGGTCATGAGTTTTTTTCGCCGCTGGGTAATACCGAGTGGTTTGATTTGCAGAAACCTAAAGGGCAAACCTTTTTCCTGGCAGGTATCAATATGAAAACAGGAAAAGAAGACCGTGTTTACCAAATGGACAGGAACGAGTGGTCGATCCATTTTAATGTAACTAAAGATGAGCAAACATTTGCCGGCGACGGAGGTAATTCCGGGCAGGTAGCCAAAGCACCTGATGGCATGTGGATCTATTTATTTAAGCCCAATGGCGATCGTTTCAAATCAGAGAAACTGGTAAATATGAAACACCATAATTATCACCTGGAACCTAACGTGCATTTCTCGCCCGATGAAAAATGGGTTATCTTCAGGGCCAACTTTGAAGGCCGTGAGGGCGTTTACGCTGTAGAAATTGCCAAACATTAATAATTTCAACCAGATGTCATTAATCAAAAATAATTTAAAAATAGCTGTTGCATTCGCTCTGGCAATAGGTTCGCAAACAGCATCTGCGCAAATTGGCTGGCCTGCAACTACTAAACAGACCAAACCCTGGGCACGTTGGTGGTGGGAGGGAAGCGCCGTAAATGAAAAAGACCTTACCTGGAACATGGAGAGCTACCATAAAGCCGGTTTGGGTGGTTTGGAAATTACACCTATTTATGGCGTAAAAGGACACGAAAATGAATTTATACAATACCTGTCGCCCCAATGGGTGGATATGCTGAAATATACGCTAAAGGAGGCAAAACGGCTGAATATGGGCATTGATTTGGCCAATGCTACAGGTTGGCCATTCGGTGGCCCCTGGGTTAGCAACGAAGATGCCAGTAAAGAACTGTTTTGGAAAAACTATGATGTTAAAGGAGGTGAAAAACTAAGCGAGCCAGTTGTATTTGTGCAACAGCCTTTGGTAAGGGCCGATGGACAGGCCCCAAAGATCACCGACCTTGTTGAACCCATTAGCAGCAATAAAAACCTGCAGCTGATGGCCCTTGACCAGGTACGGTTTGAGAAACGGATTCCCTTAACCGTTTTAATGGCTTATGATGGCAAGGGACAGGCGCTGAACCTTACCGGTAAAGTTGATGCGGCCGGAAACCTTAACTGGACAGCGCCTGCGGGCGAATGGAAGCTATACGCGCTTTTCCAGGGTTGGCACGGTAAAATGGTTGAGCGCGCAGCTCCGGGTGGTGAAGGTTATGTTATTGACCATTTTTCAAAGCCTGCCCTTGATCATTATCTTGCCCGATTTGACCAGGCGTTTAAAGGTCAGGATTTAAGCGGGGTCAGGGCATATTTTAATGATTCGTACGAGGTGGATGATGCCCGCGGACAATCAAACTTTACCCCGCTGTTTTTTGACGAATTTATTAAACGCCGTGGTTACGATCTGCGTGATCATTTGCCGGCTTTATTTAGTAACGATGCTAAGGATAAAAATAACCGTATCCTGTGTGACTACCGCGAAACCATATCCGACCTGCTGCTTGATGATTTTACCAAACCATGGCATAACTGGGCCAAAACCAAAGGCGCATTAATCCGCAATCAATCACATGGTTCGCCATCAAACATACTGGATCTGTACGCCGCTATTGATATTCCTGAAACCGAAGGAGACGATGTACTGCGATTTAAATTTGCTACCTCGGCAGCACATGTGATGGGTAAACCTCTTGCATCATCCGAGTCGGCAACATGGCTTAATGATCATTTTTTGTCGTCTCTGGGAGATGTTAAACAGGCCATTGATAAATATTTTGTAGGTGGTGTAAACCATATCTTTTATCACGGTATCAGTTATTCGCCTCAAAATGCTCAATGGCCGGGTTGGTTATTTTATGCTGCAGTCCATTTTAACCAAACCAACCCGTTCTGGAATGATTTTTCGACCTTAAATCAATACATAACCAATTGCCAGTCTTTTCTGCAACAAGGAAAGCCCGATAATGATGTATTGGTTTATTATCCATTATTCGACAGCTTTTCTGAACCGGGTGACAGGGGCTTGCTCAAGCATTATGATGCGATGAAGCCCGATTTCAAGGGGACAGGGTTTGAGTCATCAGCCGAAGAAATGCTTAAAAAAGGCTATACATTTGATTTTATATCAGATAAGCAAATAATAGGTCTGCAAGCCGCAGGTAGCCACCTGCTTACCGGAGGTCTTAATTATAAAACCATCCTTTTGCCAGGCAATAAATATATCCCGCTCGAAACCTTTAATAAGATAATGGTTCTGGCAAGGGCAGGGGCAACGGTAGTTGTGTACAAAAATCTGCCATCGGATGTACCGGGATACTCCAGGTTGGAGGAGCGTGAAAAAACGTTTAAAGACATGCTTGCCGAACTTAGCTTTACCGCTAAAAACAATGGTGTTAAAATTGCCGCAGTTGGCAAAGGCCGTTTTTTAATTGCTGATGATATTGCCTCTTTACTGGATGCAGCGGGTATAAACCGGGAACAAATGACCGATAACGGCTTGCAATTTGTACGCTGTACCTACAAAGATGGTAACAGTTATTTTATAACAAATAACGGCGGCAAGCAGGTTGATGGCTGGGTGCATCTGTCTGTTAGTGCTTCATCTGTAGTCGTGTTTGATCCTATGACAAAAAATTATGGGCTGGCAAAAACCCGGAAGCAAGCCAATGGCAAAACCAGTGTATATCTGCAATTACTACCCGGCGAGAGCTGTATTTTACAAACCTTGCCTGTAAAAGCCAAAACAGCTGCCTATACCTATTACCAGGCCGCGGGTAAATCAATACCTGTAAGCGGTACATGGACGCTTAGTTTTACCGAAGGCGGCCCAACGTTGCCGCATCCAATAAAAACCGCAGAGCTTAAATCATGGACGGATTTAGGCGGCGATGACCTCAAGGCATTTTCCGGAACCGGTAGTTATACTATCAGCTTTAAAAAGCCGGTTCAAAATGCATTTGCCTGGAAGCTTGATTTGGGAAAAGTTAATGAAAGTGCGGAGGTGTATCTGAACGGTAAAAAGCTGGCAACACTCATCGGTCCGCAGTATGTGGTTACCATACCTTCAGCACAGTTAAGGACAGTTAATCAACTACAAATCCGGGTAGCCAACCTGATGGCCAACAGGATTATCGATATGGATAAAAAGCATATCCCTTACCGGATCTTCTATAATACTAATTTCCAGTCTCACAGTGCAGGTTCTAAAGGTCCTGACGGCCTTTTTACAGCTATAAACTGGGAGCCTAAGTCGTCAGGCTTGATTGGGCCGGTAACACTTGAGCCGGTTAAACAGCTGCTTATTAAGTAATTATTTAAGGGTTTTATTTCGAAAAGGTGGTCGTTCCGGGCCGCCTTTTTTTGTGTCTATCCTGCTGATAGCAGGACACTACAGGATGGTGTTATTGAAATTAACTTTTATGTTCGTATATACAATTATAACCCAAACTGTACCAAACAGTAAACCCCTTAATTTGATTTTATGAAAAGAATTTTTATTCATTCTTGTAAAATGCTATTGCTATTACTGCTATTTAATGTGGCAGGGGCAGATAGTGTATTTGCACAAAGGCTTAGCATTACGGGTACCATTACAGATAGTAAGCATCAACCGGTTTCGGCTGCATCCGTGCAAATAAAAGGCACAAAATCGGGTACCACATCCGATCTTGACGGAAAATATGCCATTAAGGCTTCCGAAGGACAGGTATTAGTATTTAAATCCATCGGTTTTGACGCTAAAGAAGTTACCGTAGGCACAAGTAACACCATCAATGTTACCCTAACTGAGGCCGAATCGCAATTGAACGAAGTAGTAGTTATTGGCTACGGTGCACAAAAGCGGGCTAATGTTACCGGATCGCAAGCCACATTTAAAGCAGATAATTTAAACGAGAGGGCTATAACGCGTGTTGACCAGGCACTTGTAGGCCAGATGGCAGGTGTAACCGTTAAACAAACAACAGGCGTACCCGGTAAAGCTTTTAGCGTTAACGTGCGTGGCAGTGGTTCTATAAGTGCAGGTAATGAGCCATTATATGTAATAGATGGCTTTCCTTTGTCTGTGTCAGCAATAGGCAGCGGCGGTAGTTTTGGCTCAGGAAACCCGCTTGATAATATCAATCCAAATGATATTGAAGATATCCAGGTTTTAAAAGATGCGGCGGCAGCGGCTATCTATGGTTCAAGGGCATCAAACGGTGTTGTTTTGATCACCACTAAAAAAGGCAAATCGGGTAAGGCAAAAATTAGTTACAGTGCTTATTATGGTTATAATGCTGCGGCCAAGTATTTGCCCATGCTTAATGGCGATCAATGGATTGACCGGGCTACAGAAATGATCAATGCGGCTTACGTACTTAAATTTGGGGCACAGGGAGCAACAGCAAGTGATGATAATGCAACACGCCAGGCACTAAATGGCGGTGCATTTAGCGCTGCCTATATGCTTGACCCAAGATGGGCTATGCCGGGTCATCCGGGGTTACAGTATGTAAACTGGGAAAAAGCTATTGAGCAAAAAGGAGCCATGCAAAACCAGGCATTAAGCGCAAGCGGCGGCAATGAGTTTGTAAATTATTTTATTTCAGGAAACTATGCTAATCAGGATGGTTTTGTGAAAGGCTTGGGTTATAAAGCTTACTCGGCCAGGGCTAATGTGGAGGTGCATGCTGCAAAAAATCTAAAATTAGGTTTAAACCTGGCACCTACCTATTCCATTTCGCAGGACCCTGGTGTTGAAGGAAAAGATAATATTTTTCACCAGGCCATAAGCTATAGCCCTATACAGGAAGATACGGTAGGCTTATATCCCAATGCATTTAAAAACGGACAATATACCTGGGGCAACTCAGCAAACAGCCCTATTGCTAAATTGGAGAACAAAGTAGGGCAAACCAAAAAATACCGCACACTGGGCAGCATATATGCAGAATACGAAATTATAAAGGGATTAACATTGAGAAGCTCACTGAACCTTGATAATGTTGATAATGCATCTAATAGTTATACACCGTACACCATTGCCGGGAATTTGGCTACCAGAACCTTTGATGCTGCGAAAAATCCTAATTTAACAGCTAATACTTCAGGATCATACAGCACATTTAAAAGACAAACCTTTGTTAATGAAAACACGCTTACCTATAATACCACCATTCACGCAAACCATAGCTTGAGTTTATTATTAGGCCAGTCTTACAATACGGATCGCTTAGATCAATCTACGCTATCATCGGTTGGGGGGTATACCAGCAGCGTTATTCAAACCTTAAACGCGGCTGCCACTGTAACCGGTAACACAACCGGAACCAAAAGTGTGTTGGTATCATACTTTAGCCGAGCGCAATACGCATATAAAAATAAGTACCTTTTATCCGCAAGTTTACGGGAGGATGGCTCGTCAAGATTTGGCGGCAATACCAAATATGGTGTTTTTCCATCAGCATCCGTAGGCTGGCGCATCATACAGGAAGATTTTATGAAAAGGCTGCCTGTAATGAGCGATTTGAAACTGCGCTTTAGTTATGGCGTAAATGGTAATAATAGCATCGCCGATTACGGAAGCATTTCACAAATAGGTTCATACGGATATGTTTTGGGTTCGCCGCAGGCATTGGCTATCGGGCAGGCCCCAAGCAACTTACCAAACCCGGATATCAAATGGGAAAAATCACAAACTTATGATGTGGGACTTGATTTCGGCTTATTCAGCAACCGTTTAACAGGTTCATTTGACTACTACAACAAGTTAAATACCGACTTATTGCTGAATGTACCGATCCTTCAATCTACCGGTTTCAGCAGCCAGCTGCGTAATGCAGGTTCGGTACGCAACATTGGTCAGGAGCTGGAATTAACCAGCCGTAATTTAGTAGGCAAGGTTCAATGGAGCACATCAATTAATGTCAGTCATTATAAAAATAAAATCGTAAGTCTTTACGGCAACCAGAAACAAATTATTATTCCAAATTCATTTGATGTTTCTGATGCCATTTTGCGTGTAGGCCAGCCGATAAACAGTATTTATGTTGTAAAACAAATAGGTTTCCTTACACAGGCAGATCTTGATAACCATGTGGCAACCTATGGTACCGGCGAAACAGTTGGCGATCCAAAATACCAGGACCTGAACGGTGATGGTGTAATAACCGAAGCCGATAAACAAATTGTTGGTCATCCAAATCCTACTTATACCTGGGGTATCACCAATACTGTACGCTGGAAAGGTTTCGACCTTACTGTTTTAGTTCAGGGTCAAAATGGCGGCTCAATTTATTCCTTACTGGGCAGGGCCATAACCCGTACAGGCCAGGGCTTTACAGATAATGCCCCTGCATTTTATGACAATCGCTGGAGATCACCTGAAAATCAGGGAGCCGGCCGGGTTAGCAAAGCTTATTCTACATTCGGTTTCGTAGCTAATACCGATTGGCTGTATTCTTCAGATTATGTGAGGGTTAGGAATATCACCTTAGGTTACGATCTTAAAAATATATTTAAAACCAGGGTTTTAGGGGCAGCACGACTGTATGTTACCGCCGAAAACTTCTTCGGACATGATAAATATTATGGAGGTTTCAACCCGGAGGCGCAAAATACAGCTATCAGCTCTGACAGTAACTATCCGGAAGCTGGTGATTACGGCGGCTTGCCATTAGCTAAATCATTGATCTTCGGGCTAAATGTTACTTTTTAATTATTTCAACATTATCAAAATGAAAAAGATATTTTTTCTATCAACCATATCGGCTGTATTTTTAATGGCCTCCTGTAACAAAGATTTAAACCAGGTGCCTATATCCGCTTCAACAACAGCAACTTTTTACAAATCGCCAAGTGATTTTTTGCAGGCTACAAACGCTATCTATGCCGATCTGCACAATTACCCGGTACGATTAGCCAATATGTCTGAAATCCGTTCGGATAATATTTATGGTGTGTCGGTTACCGTGCGTGACTGGGACCCGGTGAACGATTTCTCTCCCTCATTAGCTGCAAACGCTTATGTTACCGAAGCCTGGGGTACCGATTTTAATGGTATTTTCAGGGCTAATACCCTGCTTGACCAGGTTGCAAAAAATGGCAGCTATATCGGCTCTGCATCATTAGCTACCAGGTTGCAGGCCGAAGCTAAGTTTCTGCGGGCATTTTATTATTTCGACCTGGTTAGGTATTTCGGTAAAGTCCCTGTAATTGACCATCCGGTTACAGCGCCCGAAGCTAATGCAATAGGCCGTAGTGCTGTTGCCGATGTTTACAAACTGATCATAGCCGATCTGCAATCGGCGGTAGCTAACCTACCCACCACGTATACCGGTGTAGATGTAGGCCGTGCTACCAAATACGCGGCAGAAGCCCTGCTGGCACAGGTTTACATGGCTAAATCGGCACCAAATTACGGTATCGAAGGCCCTGGGACGGGCTCAAATGAATGGAATTTAGCTTTACCATTATTGCAGGATATTATCAGCAGTGGCAAGTTTGCTTTTGAACCTACTTACAGCAATGTGTTTTCATATACCAATCAAAGTCCTGCGGTTAACAAAGAGGCTGTTTTTGATGTAATGTATACCAGTGGCATAAGCGGTACAAGCGATCTTTACGGCGCTTCATTTCCATGGGCGCTTGCGCCCAGCGGCTACTTTTTACCTTTTAAGGACAACAAATCAAATGGAAGCCTGGAGATTATCCCTGTATCAAACGATCTGGCAAACAGTTATGACGCTGCCGACGTACGTAAGGCTTTTAGTATTTATACCGCAGGTTATACCAACGCGGGCAGTACAGAAAATCGCCCGTTCTTTAAAAAATGGCTCGATATAACTAAAATTCCAACTGCCAGCCGCTTTGACTGGGGAATTAACTTCATCGCCATCAGGTATACCGATGTATTAATGCTGAAAGCGGAGTGTATATTGAATGGCGCAACAGGTGGTTCGCAGGCTGATGTTGACGCTATTGTTAACCAGGTTCGTACACGGGCGGGGCTGCCATCTGTATCAGGCGTAACGCTTGCACAGTTGTTTGATGAACGCCGCAGGGAGTTTGCAGATGAAGGCTCACGCTGGTTTGATCTGCAAAGGAGCGGTAACCTTTTAACTATTATGAACAGCTGGATTGCTAAGGAAGATGCTCAGAAAGCTATCAAACCGGTTATAGCTAATTATGTTATTTACCCTGTACCGCAAACACAACTGGATGCTGCACCAGGGTTATATACACAAAACCCGGGGTATTGATCCTGGGGAATGATGAAAGAATTATCTTGGTCATCATAAAAAGGCTTGCCCCTCGGTGTTTCTGAGTGGTAGGCCTTTTAAAGAATAAACTTACCTATGAAATTATTACGTTATTGTGTTTTTCTGATAGTTATTACCGCAAATGCCGTAAACGGGCAAACTAACCTGGATTGGGCAAAAAAGGTTGGGGCCAGGCGTGCTCCGCAAAAAACAACGGTATGGTATGTAAATGATAATGGCGCAGCTAACGATGGCAACACCATAAACACAACTGCCATACAAAAAACTATTGATCAATGCTCGGCAAAAGGCGGCGGCATAGTTACTTTTAAACCCGGTATATATTTAACCGGCTCCATTTTTTTAAAGAATAATGTTTGCCTGAATATTGATCAGGGGGTGGAACTATTGGGCAGCCAGGATCTAAAAGATTACCCCGAAATTGATACCCGTGTTGCCGGTATTGAAATGAAATGGCCAGCTGCGTTGATCAACATAGCCGGGCAAACCAATGTGGCAATTACCGGAAAAGGATTGGTAAATGCGCAGGGTAAGCTATTTTGGGATATTTACCGCAAAATGCGTTCGGAATATGATCCTAAAGGGTTACGCTGGATAGTTGATTATGATGCCAAACGTCCACGTACGCTGCTGGTTTCCAACTCGGCAGATGTTACCAT
Source organism: Mucilaginibacter sp. cycad4 (assembly GCF_034263275.1). Lineage (NCBI taxonomy): Bacteria > Pseudomonadati > Bacteroidota > Sphingobacteriia > Sphingobacteriales > Sphingobacteriaceae > Mucilaginibacter > Mucilaginibacter sp. cycad4. Next base: position 1,590,913 of record NZ_CP139559.1, read on the forward strand.
CAAAAATATTACGCTGCAGCAGGCTGGGTTCTGGACTGTGCAGCTGCTTTACTCAGATCATATTACGGTTGATGGCATTATCATCCGCAATAATGTTGATGGGCATGGGCCCTCAACAGATGGGATAGATATAGATTCATCAAGCTGGATCCTGGTACAAAACTGCGATATTGATTGCAACGATGATGATTTTTGCCTTAAAGCCGGTCGCGATTGGGACGGATTGAGGGTAAATAAACCCACTGAATATGTGGTGATCCGCAAATGCATCTCAAGGGCAGGCGCGGGATTGCTTACCTGTGGAAGCGAAACCTCGGGAGGGATCAGGCATGTACTTGCTACAGACCTCATAGGTAACGGAACCAGCAACGGGTTAAATATTAAATCGGCCATAACGAGGGGCGGAACGGTGGAGGATATCCACTTTACCAATATAACCATGAATGGCGTGGGGACTGCTTTTCAAATCACCATGAACTGGAACCCGAGTTATAGCTATTCAAAATTACCCGATGGATATAATGAAGCAACGCTGCCCGATCATTGGAAAAAGATCCTGCACAAAGTAGAGCCTGCCGAAAAAGGGATCCCTCATTTTAAAGATGTTTATATTTCAAACATTAAAGTGACAGGTGCAAAAAAAGCCGTTAATGCCATCGGACTTAAAGAATCAACTATGCAAAATTTTCATTTTGATAAGGTTAATATTGAGTCGGGCACGGCAGGCGATGTGCAGTTTGCACAGGCATGGGAGTGGAAAAACTCACAGATCATAACTCAGGATAATACCAAACTTAATTTAACTGATGCCCAGTCTGGTAAATAATAAATATAAGCTTTTAAAAAAGGTACTGGTTTGCGTAGCTGCAGGTTTAGGAATGCTTTTTTGCGCCTGGTCAGTTCCTCAGGTTCAGAAGAGCAGGAATGTTATTTCACTGGCGGGGCAATGGCAGTTTCAAATGGATCCTGCTGATAAGGGGATTGAAGAGAAGTGGTTCTTAAAATCACTGGCCGATACTATTCATTTGCCGGGTTCAATGACCCAAAACTTAAAAGGTGATGATATAACCCTTAAAACCAAATGGACTGGTAGCATTTACGATAGTTCGTGGTTTTACAACCCGCATATGGCAAAGTACCGGGTGCCTGACAATCTCAAAATACCTTTCTGGCTTACACCACCCAAGCATTATACAGGCGCGGCCTGGTATAAAAAGGAAGTAATTATTCCTGCGGATTGGAAAAATAAACACCTTGTACTTTTCCTCGAAAGAGCTCATACCGAAACCAGGTTATGGATAGATGGCACTGAAATCGGGATGCAAAACAGCCTGGTAGCCCCGCATCAGTTTGATCTGGGAGACAAACTCTCACCCGGAAAACATGAAATTACACTGTGCATTGATAATCGCGTTAAAGCCATCAACGTAGGTCCAGATTCTCATAGTATTACCGATCATACACAAGGCAACTGGAATGGGGTGATCGGTAAAATGGAGCTGATAGCTGAAAGTCAGACATGGCTGGATGAGATCCAGGTTTATCCTGATCTGAAACAAAAAATAGCCCACATCAAAATACGGGTAAAAACAGAACGGGCGTCTGTTGTCGGCACTATTACACTTTCGGCCAAAGCATTTAATACCACAATTTCACAGGTTATACCTACTGTCAGCAGGCCTGTTACCGTTAAAGATAGTGTGGCCGAGTTAGCTATTGAGTTGCCAATGGGGGCTAAGATGCAAACATGGGATGAGTTTAATCCTGTGTTATATCAGCTTACTGCCACTTTACGCACTGCCAATGGAGCATTAAATACCAGGCAGGTAAGCTTCGGCATGCATGAGTTTAAGGCCGATGGAAAAACATTTACCATAAACGGTAAACCCGTTTTCCTGCGTGGTACGGTAAATAACTGCGAGTTTCCGCTTACAGGTTACCCGCCCACTACCGAAGCAGAATGGGGCAGGATCTTTAAGATTTGCCGTGAGCATGGGCTTAACCATATGCGGTTTCACTCCTGGTGCCCGCCCGGGGCTGCTTTCGATGCAGCTGATAAAGCCGGTTTCTATTTGCATGTAGAAGGGCCTTCATGGGCAAACCACGGTAGCGGTTTGGGCTTGGGGCGACCGATTGATCAATATATTTATGACGAAACCAACCGCATGGTTAAATGGTACGGAAATCATCCTTCATTTTGTATGATGGCTTATGGCAATGAACCCAGCGGTAAACAAATAGAATACCTTACCAAATTTGTTGACTATTGGAAGTCTAAAGACCCGCGCAGGTTGTATACCGGGGCTGCGGTAGGCGGGAGCTGGCCTGTGATCCCCAATAACGAGTATATGGCCCGCGCAGGGGCAAGAGGCCTGGCCTGGAACCAACGGCCCGAAAGTTACTCAGATTACAGCAAACAGATAGCCCAGTTTAATGTGCCATTTGTAGCACACGAAATGGGACAGTATTGCGCCTTCCCCGATTTTAAGGAAATTAAAAAGTATACCGGGATCTACAAAGCCAAAAATTTTGAACTTTTTCAGGAAGATCTTAAAGATCACGGCATGGCCGATGAAGCCGAAAAATTCCTGGTAGCCTCCGGGAAATTACAGGCCTTATGCTATAAACATGAAATTGAAAAAGCCATGCGTACGCCAGGGTATTCGGGCTTTCAATTGCTATCGCTCAATGACTATCCGGGCCAGGGAACTGCACTTGTAGGGGTACTTAATGCCTTTTGGGATAGCAAGGGTTATATAACTGCAAAGCAGTTTGCACGGTTTTGTAATGCCACCGTACCACTTATCCGCACCGAAAAGTTTGTATATCAAAACAGTGAAACGTTAAAAGCGCAGGTTGAGCTGTTTAACTACAGCAAACCTATAACCACTGCATTGAGCTGGAAATTAACCGATGCACAGCATAAAATAGTTAGCGCGGGTGTGCTTGATAAGAAGAGCTATGTAATGGGTAACTGTCAGCAGGCAGGTAATATCAGTGTGCCGCTGTCAAAAATAAAATCACCCGAAAAACTGAACCTGGAAATTGCTGAGCCTAATACCCAGTATGTAAACGACTGGGATTTTTGGGTATACCCGGCAACATTGCCTGCGGTAAAAACCGATGTGTATTATACTACTGCGCTGGATGATAAGGCCAAAGAGGTACTCAATAATGGCGGCAAAGTATTTCTGAACGCCTCGGGTAAGGTAATAAAGGGTAAGGAAATTATTCAGTCTTTCACGCCGGTTTTCTGGAACACTTCCTGGTTTAAAATGCGCCCTCCGCATACGTTGGGTTTTGTATGCGATCCTAAGCATCCTGCATTTAACGATTTCCCAACATCATCATACAGCGAAATACAATGGTGGGATATCCTGTCGAACGCCCAGGTAATGCACCTGGAAGATTTTCCGGCGGCCTTCAGGCCCATCATTCAGCCTATTGATACCTGGTTCATGAACCGGCGTTTGGCGTTATTATTTGAAGCAAAGGTAGGTAAGGGGAGCCTGATGGTGAGCAGCGCCGATCTTTCGCCAACAACCGGCGATGACAGGCCGGCGGCGAAGCAATTGTATTACAGTATTTTAAAATATATGTCTTCACCGCAGTTTAAACCTGCTGATGTGATAGCAATGGAGACTATTGAAGGTCTTTTTAAAACGGCTTCAAAGGAGGTGTTTGTATCATATACCAATGGTGCGCCGGATGAACTGAAGCCCAAAAACATTAAAAAATAATATGAAAGCATTGAAACCGGTTTTAGTTTTATTGATTATAGCCTTTGCTGGCCTGGCCTTTATCAATCAGCAAAAGCCAACCATTTATTTGATAGGTGATTCAACAACACATAATAGCGATAAGGAAACATGGGGCTGGGGAAGCATCATTCCATACTATTTTGATCTCTCAAAGATCAATATTGAAAATCATGCCATGGCCGGTCGCAGTACACGCACATTTATCAAGGAAGGCCGGTGGAACAAGGTTGATTCGCTTTTAAAACCTGGCGACTATGTGATAATGGTATTCGGACATAATGAAGGCAGCAAACCTGATACCACCAAAGCAGGTTATCGCGGTGTATTAAAAGGCACCGGTAACGAAACTGTTGAACTTACCTGGCCTAACGGTACTCAAGAAACAGTGCATACTTATGGCTGGTACTTTCACAAATTTATAAGGGACACCAAAGCAAAGGGAGCAACGCCAGTCGTACTATCCATGATCCCCCGCAATGAATTTCGTGATGGTAAAGTTATCCGCGCTGATAATGATTATGGTAAATGGGCAAAGGACGTGGCGCAGCAAGAAGGTGTCATCTTTATCGATATGAACCGTATAACAGCCGATAAATATGACCAATGGGGAGCTGATTCGGTTAAAAAGTTCTTCCCCGGAGATCATACCCATACCAATAAAATGGGGGCAACCATAAATGCCGAATCGGTAGTTGACGGCATTAAAGCTGATCCTGCAAATCCTCTGAATAAATATCTTAAAAACTAATTTTTAGGTGTTATGAAAAAAATGATGCGTGCACATGCAGGTTTAGGCTTATTGTTAATGCTGGTTATACTGTTATCTTCTTTTATGCTGATGAAACCGGCCGATAAGCCAACTTTTTACCTGATAGGCGATTCAACTGTAAAAAATGGCAAAGGTAAAGGCGACGGCGGTTTATGGGGATGGGGAAATTATATAGCCCCATATTTTGATACCACAAAAATTGCGGTTGAAAATGACGCGCTTGGCGGTACCAGCAGCCGCACCTTCCAAACTATGGGTTTGTGGGATAAGGTGTTGGTTAAAATCAAACCCGGCGATTTTGTGATTATGCAGTTTGGGCATAACGATGTCGGCGCGCTGGATGATACGGCCCGTGCCCGCGGAACAATCAAAGGTATTGGCGATGAGCAGCAGGAAATATATAACCCGATACGGAAAATAAAAGAGGTGGTACATACCTACGGCTGGTATGTGCGCAAGTTTGTTGCTGATATTAAGGCGAAAGGCGCAACTCCAATCATCTGCTCCCCGATACCACGTAATGTTTGGAAAGATGGCAAATCCGCAGGGCGCAACAATGAAAACAGCTATGGGCAATGGGCGCGTGAGATCAGCGAGCAAACCGGAGCCTTTTTCATCGACTTAAACAAACTGATTGCCGACGATTATGACCAGGAGGGCGAAGCAAAAGTTAAATCAACCTACTTCGGCACTGATGCCACGCATACGCTTGAGCCGGGTGCACAGCTAAATGCCAAATTTGTTATCCAGGGGATCCGGTCATTCAATCAGTTGGCGCTCAATAAATATCTAAAGTAATAGGTTCTGTAAATGATTGTGTTTGGATAATGAAAAGAAGAGATTTTATTGAACAGTTAAGTATGGCTTCGGCAATGGCATTATTGCCTGGTTTGGCTTTCGGTAAATCAAAAGATCACGTTTCTGCTTTTGCCAAAAAACTAAAGCCTGTTGGCCGTGCGCTGGAAATGGAAGGGTATTATGTTTGGTGTAACAGTCCAATTGAAGGGCCGGATGGCCGGATCCATGTGTTTTTTTCAAGGTGGGTTGCTTCAAAAAAAATGGGCGGATGGATCAATGGCTCCGAAATATGTCACGCCGTAGCCGATACGCCGGAAAGCGAGTTTAAGTTTTTAGGAACAATCCTTGCCCCACGCGGTCCAGGTTATTGGGATGCAACCACCTGCCATAATCCATCTATAAAAAAGGTAGATGGTAAATACTGCCTGTTCTTTATGGGCAATTCTAACGGTAAAACCAATACCAAACGGATAGGGCTGGCTACCGCCGATTCTTTGGATGGCCCCTGGACACGCCCGGATGAACCGCTGCTTTTACCGGGCCCCGAAGGGGCATGGGATGATCATTGCACCACCAACCCCGCATTTATTAAACATCCCAACGGGCAATACTGGCTGTTTTATAAATCATGGAACACCAAAGAATATGAAACCTCAACCGACCCGCTGGTAAAGGGTAACCGTAAATACGGTTTAGCCATTTCCGATAAACTGGAGGGGCCTTATATCAAATATGACGGCAACCCGGTGATAGATTTTTCAGGGCGGGGAAACAACGCACAACTGGAAGATGCATTTGTTTGGTTGGACAAGGGCCGCTTTAAAATGCTGGCCCGGGATATGGGAGTTTTTAATCACCAGTATGGTTTGTACATGGAATCAAAAACCGGTAAAAAATGGAGCGAACCGGAGATCGGTTATTTTAATGCCGAATATTATCATATTGATCAACCGCCGCCCCCAAAATACCTGAACAAATACGGCCGGTTTGAAAGGCCCCAGCTCTTATTTCAAAATGGGAAAGCAACCTACATGTTCACTACCTCGCAGGGTGGTAAGTACATGACGGCATCGCCATTTATATTTAAAATAGAATCATAACGCCCTCGACATGAAAAAAATACTGCCTGTATATTTTGCATTTTTTACTGTTGTTTGGCCGGTTGTACTAAGGGCGCAAAATAAAATAGACCGTAAGGCTTTGGTGCAAAGGCACAATGTAATTAATAACGGCACAGACACGCTGTCTTCCCTATCTGTTGGTAATGGCCGTTTTGCTTTTACGGTTGACGCTACGGGCCTGCAAACCTTTCCTGAGCATTATGATAAAGGCATTCCGCTGGGTACGCAGTCTGAATGGGGCTGGCACAGCTTTAAAGATACAGCAGGCTATCAATTTGATGAAACATTAAAAACTTATAGGCTTAATGGCCGCGATGTAAGCTATTCGGTACAATGGAACCAGCCCGGGCGTAACAGGAATGCTGCCAATTGGTTCCGGGAAAATGTACATCGCCTGCAATTGGGCAATCTTGGTTTCCTGTTGTTGCACAAAGATGGGAGCGAGGCTCAAATAAGTGACATCCAAAATATCCGACAGGAACTTGATATGTGGACGGGCGCTATTAACAGCTCTTTCACTTTTGATGGCGAGCCGGTAAAAGTTCAAACCTATGCGCACCAGGGTAAGGACCTGATAGCGGTGAAAGTACAGTCGCCGTTGTTAGCCCAGGGCAGACTTAAAGTACGATTGCGTTTCCCTTTTCCGACTAATCAATTTGCCGATTATGGCGACAATTGGAAAGATCCGCAGAAGCATTATTCGGCTATTGTTGCCTCTGATGTTCGTCAGGCTACTATCATTCATCGTTTAGATACCAATCAATATTTTGTACACCTCGCCTGGGATGGTGCTGCGTCGGTTAAGAATACAGTTGCTCATCAGTTTGTGTTATCGCCTCAAGGTAAAACCGCTGAACTGACATTTACCTGTTTGTTTGCTCCACAGAAAACCACAGCGCCTTTGCCCGGCGTTGTGCAAACGCAAACAAATAGCGTACAGCAATGGAAAGCCTTTTGGCAAAGCGGCGGCGCGGTTGATTTCAGCGGTAGCACTGATCCCCGCGCAAAGGAACTGGAACGCAGGGTGGTGCTGTCCCAATACCTTACCAAAATACAATGCTCAGGCCATCAGCCTCCACAGGAAACGGGTTTAACTTATAATAGCTGGTACGGTAAGCCGCACCTTGAAATGCACTGGTGGCATGGGATTCATTTTGCGCTCTGGGGCCGGGAGCAACTGCTCGAAAACAGTTTAAGCTGGTACCAACATGTAAAATCCAATGCAAGGGCCATTGCTAAAAGGCAGGGATATGATGGTATCCGCTGGCAAAAAATGACCGATCCGGATGGTAACGAAAGTCCATCGTCGGTAGGGGCATTCCTGATCTGGCAGCAACCGCACTTTATTTATTTTGCCGAGCTGGATTATCGTGCCCATCCAAACAAGCAAACCCTGGATAAGTATAAAGACCTTGTACTGGCCGACGCGGATTTTATGGCCTCGTTCCCAACTTATGATAAAGAGCATGACCGGTATAATTTAGGCAAGGGAATTATCCTGGCACAGGAACGTTATAAACCCGAAGAAACATATAACCCAACTTACGAACTGCAATACTGGCGGTGGGCTTTAAATACTGCCCAGCAATGGCGCAAACGACTGGGCTTACAGCCGGATAAAAAGTATGCACTCATCCTGAAAAAACTGGCAGCTTTACCTCAAAAAGACGGCGTTTACCTCGCTGCGGAAAGCTCGCCCGATGCGTATACCAATCCTAAATTAAAAACGGATCACCCGGCGGTGTTAGCTGCTTATGGTATGCTGCCCTATAATGCTCAACTGGATACCGCGGTGATGAAAAAAACCTTTAACCTGATTTGGGATGTATGGGATTGGAAGGATACCTGGGGCTGGGATTTCCCGATGACCGCCATGACCGCGGCCCGTTTAAATATGCCCGAAAATGCTGTTGATGCTTTATTTATGCCCATAAAAACCAACACTTACTTGGCCAATGGCCACAATTACCAGGACGGGCGATTGCGGATGTACCTGCCGGGCAATGGCGGCTTACTGGCAACCGTAGCCATGATGTGTGCCGGCTGGGATGGCTCAACCACTGTTAATCCGGGTTTCCCTAAAAATGGAAAATGGAAAGTAAGGTGGGAGGGACTTAAAAAAATGCCATAAGGGAAAGTATGTTTTATGAACCTGATCTAATAAAATCTACAATATGAATAAATTATTTATAAGGATAAAAACGGTAGTGTGCGCCGGTGCCGTCATGGTAATGGCCAGCAACACATATGCACAACAACCTGTAAAAAGCAAAGTATTGGCTGATATGGCCTTGGCCAACAATTATTTTATGCAAAAATGGCCTGATCCGGGAGCTTCTGTTACTGTAAAGGGCACAACCCGCACCAGTAATTTATGGACAAGGGCAGTTTATTACGAAGGGCTGATGGCGATGTACAAGATCGATCCTCAAAAAAAGTACTATGATTACGCGGTTGACTGGGGCGAGAAGCACCAATGGAGCCCCCGTGGCGCTGTTGATACCCGCAATGCGGATAATCAATGCTGCGGACAAACCTATATCGATCTTTACCTCATAGATAAAAAGCCCGAGCGCATTGAAAAAATAAATCAAAGTATCGACCTGATGGTGAACAGCGAAAAAAAAGACGACTGGAACTGGATAGACGCGCTGCAAATGGCTATGCCGGTATATGCAAGGCTCGGCGAAATATACAATGACGATAAGTATTATGAAAAGATGTTCGATGTCTATAATTATACTAAAACCGTGCACGGCGGCAAAGGACTGTACAATACAGCAGATCATCTTTGGTGGCGCGATAAAGATTTTGTACCACCATATAAAGAACCAAACGGTGCGGATTGTTACTGGTCGCGCGGTAATGGTTGGGTAGTGGCCGCTATGCTGCGTGTATTGGAAGTTATGCCTAAAAACGCGCCTCACCGCAATGAGTACTTATCGGTATATAAAGAAATGATTGAAGCTCTGGTGCCGCTGCAGCGTGCTGATGGTTACTGGAACGTGAGCTTAAAAGATTCGACCAATTTCGGCGGGAAGGAACTGTCGGGTACGGCCCTGTTTACTTATGGCATGGCCTGGGGTATTAATCATGGCATCCTGAAAAAGAAAACCTATTTACCAATCATTATTAAAGCCTGGAACGCCATGTCAAAGGAATGCCTGCACCCTGATGGTATGCTTGGCTTTGTACAGGGAACCGGCAAGGAGCCTAAAGATGGCCAGCCTGTTGGTTATAACAATGTCCCGGATTTTGAAGATTATGGTTTGGGCTGTTTCCTGCTGGCAGGCAGCGAAGTTTATAAACTAAGTAAGTAATGAAGAAACTATCCCTGTTTTTGGCCTTTGTTTTATTAGTTGTGGTGGATGCCTTCGCCCAAACGGGTATTGGAAGCAATAAATCCGGCTATAAAAAGCAAGGCAATACATTGTATTTTAATAATGCCAATGGCGATGTTAAGATTGAATTTTGCTCGCCTTCCATGTTCCGCGTAAGGGCCAGTTGGAGCCGCAAATTTGCCCCGGATGAACATCTAATGCAGGAAAACTATAAATGGCCTGCAGTTGATTATAAGGTAACTGACGGACAGTCGGCATATGTTATTCAAACCTCTGCATTGATCATTACGGTTCTTAAATCGCCTTTTATTATCAACGTGGCTGATAGTAAGGGTGTGATGTTATCATCAGAATATGTACCGAACAGCAAGCAGAACGGCGGCTTGCATCATATGGGCGATACGGTAATGTGCACTAAAAATCTCTTGCCCGATGAGCATTTCTTTGGCTTTGGCGAGCGTATGGACTTTACAGATCAGCGTAATAAGCTGGTAAAACTCAATGTAGGCAGGGGGAAAAGCAAAAATAATTTACTTGGTGCCTATAACATCAACGAGGCCAATTATAGCCCTGTACCATTTTTTATGAGCACTAAGGGGTATGGCATATACCTGCATAATTCATCGGCTACCGAATGGGATATGGGCAGCAAAACTGATAACGAGTACAATTTTAAAGCAAATGATGGCGAATTGGATTACTACTTTATTTATGGTCCAACATTTCCGGCTATTTTAAACAGTTATTTAACCATTACGGGCAAATCGCCATTGCTGCCTCGGTTTGCTTTCGGTTTGCACATGGGTACTTATAGCGGCGGTACGTGGGGGCATGAGGAAATGACTTCAGATAGGTATGTGATTGAACTTGCCCGTAGAATGCGTGAAATGGGGATCCCGGTCGATATTCTCTTCCTTGATTCTACCTGGCGGCTGTTTGGTAAAAATGGAGGCAAAGGTGCTACCACCTTTGAATGGCGCGAAACATTTAAGGACCGCAAAGCCATGTTTGATAGCCTGTATGCCATGAACTTTAAAATGGTGGGGCTGCATATTCGTCCACGGTTTGACAACGCCAAAAACCTGAACCTGCTTGACCTGGCACAGGCCAAGGGATTTACCTATCCGGAAAACGGAAAACCGGGCGAGTTTGTGAACTTTTTTGATCAGCAGGCTGCAAACTGGTGGTGGGATAATGGCGTTATGAAAGTGGCCTCCATCGGTGCTAAATTCCTGAAAACGGATGAGGGCAGCGCATTTGGTTCATTAGCCAATGAAAGTGAAAAAGTTGGGCCTACAGGTAAGGAAATAACCCAGCTGCATAACGTATTCCCTATTGCGTATGCTAAAGCGCCATATTTGAAATTCCAGGAGTATAACGGCATCCGTGGCTTAAACCAAACCCGCGAGGGGTATTCCGGCATCCAGCGATATCCGTTCATTTTTGCAGGCGACTGGCCAAGCGAGTGGCAATATTTTGCGCCCGTTATCAAGGCCGGGTTAAATATTGGTTTATCGGGTGTTGGCTATTGGGCACATTGTATGGGTGGCTTTGAACATGCCGCCGATCCTGAATTATATATGCGCTGGGTACAATTTGGGATGTTCAGCCCGGTGGCTATGGTATTTGGCATGGATCACCCGGGTTATAAAGAGCCCTGGAACTACGGGGCCGAGGCGTTAGCCAACTTCAAAAAATACGATGATCTGCGTTACAGGCTGATACCCTACATTTATAGCAACGCCTACACACAATATCAAACCGGTATGCCGCTCATGCGTGCTTTAGTATTGGAATACCAGGATGATCCCAATACCTACAATATAGCCGATCAATACCTGTTTGGCGATAACATGATGGTTTGTCCGGTGACTGTAAAAGGTGCGCAAACACGTACGATATATTTACCAAAGGGAGTTTGGTTTGATTACTGGACAGGTGAAAAATATACCGGGAAGCAGTACGTACATATCCTAACCCCGACCGATCATTTGCCCATTTTTGTAAAAGCAGGCAGTATCATCCCGATGCAGCCGGCCATGAAATATATGGATGAAAAACCGGTAGATGTGATCACGCTGGATGTATTTCCGGGGCAGGCATCCGAGTTTAAATTGTATGAAGATGATGGTATCAGCCTAAAATACCAAAAGGGCGAGAAGGCGATCACTCAAATTTTGATGGCAAATGTTGCCGGTGGACGGGAGTTGCAGATCAAAAAGCCTGTAGGTAGCTTTATTCCGGCACCGCATTCCTATTTGGCAAAAATACACTGGCCTCATAATCAGGAACCATCTTTAATCGCGGAAAATAATCAAACATTAAAAGTGGCTGAGAGCGCTGATGCATTAGCTAAAACAGCAGGCTGGTATTATGATAAAACAACTCATTTGCTTTGGATAAAAACATCGCATGGCAATAGTGATGATATTACCCTTAACTTTAAATAGATAACGATAATCATCTCCTATGAAAAAGTTCCTTCAAACCATCTTGCTTTTTGCAGTAGCAAGTAATCCAATATTTGCTCAGCATAAGGCAGCAGACAAACGGCCGAATATTATTATTATCCTGGCAGATGACATGGGGTACTCGGATATTGGTTGTTTTGGCTCCGAAACCCAAACATCCAATCTCGATGCAATGGCCAAAAGCGGTTTGCGTATGACTCAATTTTACAATGCATCGCGCTGCTGCCCAACCCGCGCATCATTACTTACCGGGCTTTACCAGCACCAGGCGGGTGTTGGTGATATGGTGAACCATCGGGATGTGCCGGCGTACCAGGGCTACCTGAACCAGAACTGCGTAACCATAGCCGAGGCGCTTAAACAAGGCGGCTATAATACGTTAATGGCGGGCAAATGGCATGTGGGTACAGACCCGTCGCGCTGGCCGGTTAAACGCGGATTTGATCATTATTTTGGTTTGATAGATGGGGCAAGCAGCTATTTTAATCCAACTATGCCTTATCGCCCTAATCAAAAGCTTACCATCGCTTTAGATGATAAGGAATTTACACCCGGGCCAAACTGGTATTCAACAAATGCCTATGCTGATTATGCCGTTAAATTTATTGATGATAATAAAAGTACCGGCAAACCATTCTTTTTGTATATGGCTTTTACCAGTCCGCACTGGCCAATTCAGGCGCTGCCCGGGGATATTGCCAAATATAAAGGTAAGTACCTGAAGGGTTGGGATAAGCTCAGGCAGGAACGGCTTGAACGTCAAAAGCAGTCGGGCATCATCAGCAAAGATGAAAAGCTTTCGCCAAGGGATAAGAGCGTACCCGAATGGGATAGCCTAAGCCCGGAAGAAAAAGAACAGTTTGATACCAAAATGGCCGTATATGCAGCTATGGTCGATAGGATGGATCAAAATATAGGCCGGATCAGGAAAAAGCTTAAAGAATTGGGGGAGGATAAAAATACGGTGATTATGTTCCTGTCAGATAATGGAGCCAGCAATGAAACTATCTCTGGCCCTGGTTTTACGCCTGAAGTATTAGCCGCGAACAGTAAGCCTGCAAGTGATCCAACATCTTTTACATCATACGGATCATTAGGGGCTAATGTAAGTGACACTCCCTTTCGGTTATTTAAACACTGGGAATATGAGGGCGGCACAGCTACGCCTTTTATAGCTTATTACCCCGATATGATTAAGCCGGGCTCTATAGTTAATAAGCCTGCCCATATCATTGATCTGATGGCAACCTGCCTTGATTTGGCAGGGGCAACCTATCCTAAAGTTTATCATGGTAATAGCATTACCCCGACAGAAGGTATAAGCCTTGTTCCTGTATTTAAAGGGCAAAACTGGAAAGGGCATGAGGGATTGTTTTTTGAGCACGAAGGTAACCGCGCTGTAAGGCAAGGCGACTGGAAACTGGTATCCCAACGGCCCGAAAACAAATGGGAACTTTATAATATCAAAAACGATCGCTCTGAATTAAATGACCTGAGTGCCCAATACCCACAAAAAGTAGCTGAGCTTGAAGCAATGTATAAGGCATGGGCAACCCGGGCAGGTGTGGTGGAGTTTGATAAATTAGCAAAAGCAAAAGGCGAATAATTCAATAGTATTAACCATATAGATAGCCGTTTATCTACACGGTAACGACATATAGGACAGATTCGATAAACAACGGGATCCGTGTAGCAAAATTCTATTATCCGGCACCACAGATACCCCGGAAAACCGATGTCATGTGAATACTTCCAAATAACTGGGGCAGAAATCAGCTTTAAGCTTTGTGCATTCTGCTTTCAGTTTTTATCAATCCAATGTTTCAGCTCATGGTTACAGGTCAGTTCCACATCGTACCGGCAAGGCCCAGCACGAGGGCCATCCACAAGCCGATGAAATAACCCACAAAGCTCAATACCAGGAATAGTCTTCCCAACCAGCCATCAAGGCGGCGAAGCGGTTCAGTCATATCATAGCAGGCGCCAATCAACGCACCTAAAAAAGGGGTTAACAGCAAGGGCTTTACCCGCCAATATTCATTCCAGGCAGGGCTGCCCTTACCGGCACTGATCACAAAAAAGCTGATCATCAGTAAACCGATACCCGCGCCTATTAACATACGCTTTCCCAAAGCGTCGGTAAAAAAAGGTCTTGTTGTAAATTGTCTTATTTCTGTCATGGCTTATATTGTAGATTAAAAGTACTTTGTTATTCAAAGTTAAATTTAAAGTTTTATTTATGCAAGCTTTATTTTTTAGAATAATCTATTGTGAATTGACCCCTGCTAACCGAATTGAATTGCCGTTTAAATGCAACAATCTCACTTGATCCTTAGTGTTTGTTAAAAGGGGCGTTTGCCGGAAGATAATCCAATATGAAAAATTTATCGCCGCATTAAACTGTTTGACGAATAATTCAGATATTAATACACTGGTGGAATGGGGGATAGGCTGGATAGGTTGTAGAACTTACAAATTATCTGATGATTCTGTCTGGGGAAGTGAAAAATAAAAAGTAGACCCCTTATCCAGTTCACTTTCTGCCCAGATCTCACCGCCATGTCGTTTAATAATTTCAGCACTGAGGTAAAGGCCGATACCGAAACCGGAAATATGGCGTGTGTGACTGGTTTCAACGCGATAGTACCGGTCAAAAATGTAGATTAGGTCCTCGGGCTTTATGCCCATTCCTTCATCTTTTACGCTTACTACCACCATCATGTCGCCATTGAGTTTACAACTGATATCGATCAAACGGCCTTTAGGTGAATATTTTACAGCATTACTAATGAGGTTGGAAATAACAGAAACGATCTTATCCCGGTCGGCGTTAACCCTGAGGTTGTTGCATTCTTTAAGGCTGAAGACATGGCTCGTCACCGTTAACCGGGTTTCTTCCAATATTTCCTGCAGTAATTGCCCCAGATCAAACGGTCTTTTCTCAATTAACAATTTACCGGCTTCGAGGCGCGAAATGTTAAGGAAACTGTTGATCATAGCAGCCATCCGCCTGGCTTGCTGATTTGCTTTCTCCATCGCGTCGGAAAGGAATTGATCCTCACTTTGCATCAATTTCTTTTGAGCTACCTGGATAATCGCGGCTAATGAAGTCAGCGGCGTTTTTAGTTCATGGCTTACCATACCGATAAAGTCGTTTTTGCGTTGTTCTTCCTGTTTTTTATCAGTGATATCGCGCGCGATCTTGGACAGGCCGATAATTTTCCCTTGTTTATCCATAACGGGAGAAATGGTCAGGGAAACATCCAGTAATCGCCCGTCTTTGGTCAGTCTCCTGGTTTCAAAATGATCAACCCGCTCACCTGTACTTAACCTGGAAAGGATGCGTGGTTCCTCGTCCTGCCGGTCTTCGGGAATGATCTTGTAGATTGTTTGCCCGATCATCTCCTTTTCCGTATAGCCAAACATTCGTTCGGCCGCAGCATTCCAGCTGGTGACCACACTTTCCAGCGTTTTGCTGACAATGGCGTCGTCCGACGTTTCAACAATCGCCGCAAGCTTCGCACTTTTTTCCTCAGCTTGTTTGATCTCGGTAATGTCCAGGGTTATGATAAGTCCGGATTCTACAATGTTATCGTCATTTTTGAGCGGCACAAAATGGATAAGATAAAATTCTCCTGTTTCGGCTTTTCGCTCTATAGAAAACTTTTCGCCGGATAAAACCCTTTCATATAAATGCCTGGACGCTTCGTAGCGTTCGGGCGAAATCTCTGATGGGTGCTTGCCTTCATAATCGCGCCGGTTATAACCCATCTTTTCCATAATATCGCCTTCAATGGCTATATACCTATGGTTCCGGTCGACGACAAGGATCAGTGAACCGGGAATGTTCAGGGCAATGGAGCGGAAAAGTTTTTCGCTTCGCCGGAGATTTTCCTGGGTTTCCAGCAGCTCTTCATTGGTTGTGGCCAATTCTTCGTTGGCAGCTGCCAGCTCTTCGTTGGCCGCAGCATACTCTTCATTTGTAGCGGCCAGTTCTTCATTGATGGCCGCCAGTTCCTCGTCCAGTGCCTCTTTGGTGTTTTCCAATACCCATATAGCTATGTGAGTAACTTTGCCTTTGTCGTTCTTTACGGGTTTATAAACAAAGGTAACGGGTACAATCTGTTTCTTCCCGTTAAGCGTTTGTATGATCGCTCCTTTATCATCCTGGTGCTGCGTGCCTTTTCCTGCTATTTTCAGAGCCGACTCATCATCAGGTTTTGCAACGGCAAAGATTTCCCGGTAAGACTTTCCTGACAGGTCTTCACCCGGTTTATTGATCAGTTTCAGTAAATGAACATTCACTGTTTCAATGGTCATACTTTCCGCATGAAGTATACAAATGCCCACAGGTGCGTGAAGCATGATCGAATATAAATCTCCCTCGCCGGCGATTTGCATATGGATAATGGGTGGTTTCTTTTGGATGAATGTAAGTTAAATATAAATTAAAGAAATTGAAATATTTAATTTACAGGTTATAAAAATGGGAGGCAAATAGTTTGAAGCTTCTTAACTGAGGCGGGAGCTTTGTACCGATAATATCTTACTTTTTAGGCACCTGGCCGCTCGGCGGTACATTCCCTTTCGAAGTAGTATCTCCGTTTAAGGAATCCTGCAAGCCTTGTTTCCTTGCCCTATTTATGGTGTTTGTATCGGAGATAGATGGCCCTCCACCTCTGTTTACGCTGCTGCTATCGGTAGAGCCGCCTATTTTTCTGTTTCGATCGGTAGGATTACAGCCGGTAGTGAGGTAGAGCAGCAGGGCGACTGGAATAATTAGATTTGTTGTTTTCATGGCAATGTTGTTATAATATTTTAGTCTTTTCCGGTCAAGCCCTTCTGGCTGCAGATAAACGCCCCGGGTCCGGAAATCCTCTTAGGAGGATATAGATACATGTATTTGGTTTTAACCAGCTGCGGTTTATCCGTTTACTACTTCGCCGCCGTTAACATGGATTACCTGGCCTGTAATAAAGGATGAATCGTCTGAAGCCAGAAAAACATAGGCTGGTCCAAGCTCAGAAGGCTGTCCGGCACGTTTCATAGCCGTTTCACTGCCGAATTTTTTAATCTTTTCTTCATCGAAAGTGGATACAATGAGCGGTGTCCAGACAGGGCCGGGTGCTACGGCATTAACCCGGATGCCTTTTTCTGTCAGGTTGGTAGCCAGTGAACGCGTAAAAGTGGTGATAGCCCCTTTGGTTGATGAGTAATCAATAAGCGAAGGCGAAGAGCGGTAGGCAGTTACCGACGTGGTATTAATAATACAATCGCCTGCATGCATGTGATCTAATGCAGCTTCTGCAAAATAAAAATAGGCAAATATATTGGTGCGGAAAGTGGTATCCAACTGATCGGGATCAATTGCCCTAACGTCTTTTTGCGGGAATTGCATCCCGGCATTATTAACCAGGATATTCAGCTTGCCAAACTCTTTTATGGTTTGTTCTACAGCGTGTTTGCAAAAGGCCGGTTCTTTTACATCTCCTTTAATAAGCAGGCACCGCTGGCCTGTTAACTCAACCAGGTCTTTTGTGATTTCGGCATCCTCGTCCTCATCCAGGTAAACGATGGCCACATTAGCGCCCTCCTGAGCAAAATGTACGCTTACAGCGCGGCCAATCCCGCTGTCGCCCCCGGTGATCAGGGCAATTTTTCCCTGCAATTTGCCGGCCGCTTTATAGCTGCCCTTAATATATTCCGGAGCGGGATTCATCTTTGCTTCAATGCCCGGCTGCCTATCCTGTTTTTGCGGTGTTTCTTCTTTTGTTATCATAAATCCTTTTAAAAAATGTTATCGTTGAGTTGACAAGATGAAACCGGCAAAGCCGGCGCGTATTAAAAAGTGTTTAATTAAATAATGATTTTTTTTCTTAAATGTTTATGATATTTAAAAAATTAGAAAATTTATAAAAACGGAGACCTAAAAACGCAACTTAAATAGTTATTAAGTATTGTAGCGGACGGTTAATTTGATGCGTATTAATTGGACAGAGGAATCGCTGAACCGCCAGCTTGCGCGGGTGCCTCACGAACAGATAAATCATTTACCTATGAAAACGTTTTTAAAGTTTTTGTGCCCAATTATGGCTTTGGTATTATTCCAATCCTGTAAAAAAGAGAGTACGGAGAGTAAAGTAGTCATAGATCCATACACTTATGCGGCCAAATTCAATTGGATGGAAGATTCGATAAAGGTAGATAACAGCGCGTGGACAAAGGTTGCAAAGGGTAATTTGTTTTCATGGCTGTCCCAGGATGGCAAAGTTCAAAAAAGTAATTTTGCTATCTATAATAAACGGGCAAATATCAAAACTGATTTTGTTTATGCAATTCAAAAAGATTCAGTCTTTGCATTAAAATTATTGTCAGATACGGTTTATTTCCTGGATAAGAACGGTAACTCGAGAGCTGATCTGAAAGGGCAAGTCACATTAGGCAAGGATACTTCACTGATTTTACGAAACACGGGCGCCTCACCCGCTATTTCCGTAAAATATAAACTTGAGAAATAGGGAACATTGCAATAAATACGTGTGAATAACTTACAGCCCCCATTCCAAATATCGAAACGCTCGGGCAGCTGCTCCGTACAAGCCGTCATCAATAGGATGACGGCAGGTGATATTATTGAGGGGCTACTGATTTCGGGCTCCGTTATTGTGATCAGGATAGGTGCTCCATTGCGCCACGCCTTCGGGCTCAGAGTCTTTCACTTCGGTGCTTTTTTCCTGGCTCATTTGTTTGTTCAGTTTTTCTGCCTGTTTAAGTTCCCTTCCCTTATCGTCTTCAAGTAGGGTAAGGCCCTGCGTTTCCCTGACGTGGTTAACCGGGTCGGCTATGTAAACGAACTCTTTTCCTAAATCGGGCATTTCGCCTTCATTCCACGGGCCGTGAACATCAGCACCATTAGACATATTGAAATACTGCTGTGTAAAGCGTGGATCGGCAGCCAGTACGCCCGGCGGAAAGTTTGGTTGGATATCGTTTAAAGCCGCTTCGAACATCTTGTAATGCGCTACTTCGCGGGTCATCAGGAAAGATAGTGTTTCGTGGATGTAAGGGTCATTGGTGAACTTCATGAGGTGTTCATAAACCAGTTTGGCGCGTGATTCTGAAGCAAGGTTACTGCGGAGATCAACGGTCAGGTCGCCGTTTGAATGGATGTAACTGGCGCACCATGGTATACCCTGGCTGTTGCGGGGGGTAACACCACCGCCTGTAATAACTCCAAACTGTGGATTGGCGAATACAGCCTGGTGAATTATATCTTCTTTGGCAGCCTTACCGTTCAAAACCTGCATGATCTCGGAACTGTCGGCAGCGTTCTTGAGCTCGCCGTTCACGCCTTTGAGGAGCATTTGGATAGTAGCGCCCACAATTTCCAGGTGACTGAATTCCTCGGTGGCGATATCCATCAGCATATCATATTTGTCGGGGTATGGCACCTTGGCGCCAAAGGCCTGCGTGAAGTATTGCATGGCTGCGGCCAGTTCGCCGTTCTCTCCGCCAAACTGTTCCAGTAATAAATTGGCAAACCGGGGATCGGGGCGCGATACGCGCGCATTAAATTGTAGTTCTTTTACATGGTGAAACATAACATTTGATTTTGGTAGATAGTGTTATGATACAACCGTGGGTAAGGTTTAATGTTTTATAATTTAATAAATTTATTTAATATGAAAATAGAAGCAATCTATTTTACAAATTGTTAATGCGGGTACTTTTTCAACAAACTGCAAAATTTGAGCATAGACTGAGGAGTGATACTCCAGTCGGGGGCTTTAATATCACCCCAGGCCTTGGGGTTGTCATATAAGTTAAAGTAGCAAACACCAAAAATATGAGGGTTCGCATTTATTGTTTCGGCGGCATCGGTAAGCCATTTGTTCTGGAAGCTTTCTGACCCCTTTACACCGAACTCGGTTATGAATAAAGGCTTATCAAGAAACCTCATCCTAAAATATTTTCGGTTAAATATGGTGCTGAAGGCTTCCTGCTTGTCCTGGTCGGTAATGTTTTTATCGGGCAAACCATAAATGGCTATACTGATGTAATCTACTACGTCGCTTCCCGGCCAAAAATCTGCAGAGCCACGGTCACCGGCAGGTCCCCAAACCTTTCTGATATTTTTGCCCGGCCCTCCGTCAAACTGCATAAAATACCTGAAGGCATTGATATAGGTAACCGGATCCTGGCTTTGCCAATTGTACCGGTGGATCGGGATTTCCATTTCATGCATCCATCTGAGATAAACAATGTTCTTTGTGGCAGAAATTATACTAAATAATTTTTTGATCTGTTTGTCATAACGGCCATTTAAGATACTTTCCAAAACAGCAGTGTCCGGCTTTCCGCTAATATCCCGCCAGGGTTCCATGGTTACAATCACTTCATGGCGGCGGTTAATGACCTCCGAGAATTTTTTTTCAAAATCGCCTCTTTCAACTTCGCCCCAATCTGTAAAAAGATGTTCTACGCCAATTTCCGGTTGATTGAGTAGTTTTTTATTTGGATCAAATACCCCAATCTTTAACGAGGACCTGACAGGCTTTGTATCAGCACTATCCACATAATTATTGGGACTGTAGGCGGTGTGCCGGTATTTGTTAAAGTAGTTTTTCTGTTCGCTTAACCAGCTATATTTAAAAGGTGTTTTTTGTGTATCATTATCTATGATCAATACCGGTTTGTTAATAAACCTTAAGCGATGGAGCTTATGTTTTAACATATAAGAAACTGTACTATCTTTCGGATAAAAGTTGGTGGTATTTTCAGACGTGCTTCCGAGCGTTATACTTACATAATCAACGGTCTTATTTCCGGGCCAGTATTCCGTATCACCGGGATAACCTGAGGGGCCCCAGATGATTTGTGCCTTTGGGGCAATCATTTTAATTTTTTTTGAAAAATAATTAAATGAAATAATATAGTCTTTTGGTGATTTAAATTGCCACGGAAATACATTGGCCGGTACTTCCATATCGGGATTCCAGCGGATAAAGACCTGATGCCGGCTTTTTGCCGCTAAAATAGCCAGTTCATGGATCTGCTTATCAAAACGACCATTGAGCACTTCAGTTAAAACGTTGTTTTTATAATCTACGCCTTTAAGCCAGGTTTCTACGGTGATTAATACATCATCATTAGCTAAAGCTGTTTCCACATTGCTCCGGCTTGACCATATAGCCGTATTTTTAAACACTGCAGTATAACAAATAATGGGCTTGGCCGGTAAGCTATTACTTAAATTGCTGCCATCAAATATGCCCACGACCTGCTCGTTGCTGCGGTAGTAGTCATTTGTAAAATAATCATTATGCAAAAATTTAATGCCCCAAAAGGATATAATGAAGACTATACCTAAAATGATCGCTAAATAAATCTTTACGGACTTTTTTTTCATTGACGATTAATTTTGAAGAGGGGTATTTAATGTTGCGTAGTCAACAGTTACATTATCGCCATCGGTTGCAACAAGGTACAGCCTGTACCTGTTATCATTTTGGGGGATTGTAACGTATACGTCCGGGCTGTTTCCTACCTTTTTCATGCCGGTAGCATTACCCAAATTGTCTGTTTTGACAAGATACCATTCAAATTTCAATCCGGTTTTTAAATATGCGGCAATGTTCCAGTGACCGTAAGAAAATACCAGTGCATTATAACGCAGGGATGTCCCCGGAGTAGTTGTTAATGCAGGTTTTAATATTTTAACAACAGGCAAGTTATAGATAGCTATATTGCCATTCCAGTTCTTGCTTATTTTGTAAAGATACCGTTTGTTCCTACCCCATACGTCTTTCAAACCGTCAAACGTAACAGCAGTTCCGCTTTGCTGATCCTGCCAGTTAGCGTAAAAAATCCCGCCGGAGTGCTGTATATCCTGGAGTGCGCGGGGATCAGTGCAACTGAAAAAATAAGGCGTTTTAAAATCCCGGCTAATATATTTTAATGACTGTTTGTTATTAACGATTAGTCCAAAGGCATCGATTGCAGGTATTTGCCCTTTTAGTATTTGCATAGCAGGACTAAGTGTGGGGGCGGATAAAAGGTCAATGGTTAATGGCCTCGTTGGGTCTGCAAGTTTAATTTCGTTTACCAAACGTTTTAACAAATTGATATAATGCTGTTGAGCCCGGTACAACTGTGGCTCATGATAAAATTGGGATAGCTGCTGGTAGGTACTATTGCCTAAGTTCCAGGCACTGATGTTAGGGTTTGATTTATTTTTATTTATGGTGTTAAGGATGATATTGAATTGTTCGTGCAGATAGGTGGTATCATTGACGAAGCTCGATGGAGCGGGCATCCAAAAACTATAATTAATTTTTAAGCCTTGTTGTGCCGCTGCATCAAAAATTGAGTGGTCGTAAATATTCGGTCCATATATTTTTATGGTATTTATTCCCGCTTTCCTTATGTCTTCGAAATCATTAACTATAATTTTTTTTGTGAGCGGGGCTATATTTTTATACCAGTAGTTTCCCTTAGAGTAGATTACGCCTTTTACTGAAGAAAAAAATGGAGGGTTTATTAATAAATGTTTTTGGCCGGTGATTGGATCTTGTTCAATAATATTTATCGAAGTATCTGATGATGGTTTCGAAATGCTATTGTAAAGTCGCGATTGCCTGATCAATTGGGATAACCCGGCGGTATCTGATGAGGAGCTGAAGTCGGCAAAAGACTTTTTGCTGACTTCATTTTTTGCATCGAAACCACGCGTAAAATTAAAGCCTGCATCTTCATCCGACTCCTGAGAGGCATATATGCATATGCAAACCACTACTATGCTAAGAATCAGACTAACCTTCCTTAAACCGAAATAGATCTTTCTTCTTAACAGCCAAAAAAATATTTTAACGCGGTGTATTTTTGAAACGAGGGTAAATAGCGTTGCATGTTTATCCAGATAGGCCTGAAACTTGAGTTCTGAACTCGCGATAAGCATAAATATCATGAACATACAATTCAGGCCGACAATGCCGGACATGAAAAGTGTAAAGGGGTTCCAGTCGTTGTAAAGGCCGTAAACAATAGCGGCAATGGATACAACCAACACTACAATATTGGGTAAGTTGTTTTTTAAATTTTTTTCATCTTTGATATCCTTGGGGGTGGCTATGTACGGAACATTCTTCCTGATAATAGTATAAATAAAGCCCAATATAAAAACCCACCATGTACCTATAAGCAGTAAGCCGCCCACTACATGAAATCCCCGCTCATTATCCTCCATTACCCATTGCTGAACAAAATGCCTGATCAGAACAACTGAAGTTATAAAAGGAACACTGATAATTAAAAATTCAGAAAAGTCCATTCTTAACGGAAAAGCATCCGTGAACAGGGATATGACCGGGATTGAAAAATTAATAAGAAAAACAAAACCTGATAAGTAAAATAGAGGTAACAGGCCGTAATGAAGTTTTTGCCGCCAGTTGAATTTTCTAAAAAGCTTAACATAGGAAGTCACAAGGAGCTCAAAAACCCCCCGCGACCATTTCAACTGTTGCTTATAGTAAGCTGATAAAGTAGCAGGAACCAGGCCCCGGGTTAATACAGCCGGAACATAAATGGATTTCCAATTGCGCGCATGGAGCTGCATTGCCGTATGCATATCTTCAGCTAATCCGGCAGCATGTCCGCCAATGGATTCCAGCGCTGTTCGTCTGAAAGTACAATTGGCACCTATGGCCTGAACAGTTCCATAGCTGTTCATGCACATCATCATCGGGCCGTAAAACTGATAGGTTTGTTGTGCCGCGCCTTTAGCTATCCATCCGATGTCATGATTGTAATAGGCCTGTACAATTTGTACATAACCAATTTCCGGGTTATCAAAATGAGCGACTATAGGATCCAGAAATTCGGGTACAGGTATGTGGTCAGGATCAAGAATCAAACATAGTTCGCCCGATGACTGGGCTAAGGCATTATTGATATTGCCTGCTTTGGCGTTTATCTTCTTAGTTCTTGTTATATGGTGAACCCCCAGTTCTTTGCAAACCGATTTCAGGTAAGGGTCATCGGCCTCGTCGCACAAAAAGGTTTCATGGGGATAACGTATAGCCTGAATGGCAGTAAGTGTTTCAACAATCATTTCATATGGTTCGCCGGCGCAAAACGTGGTAAATATGTCTACCGTATACTGTTTTGTTATAGGCGGAGCGGGCGGAACGGTTATTGACCAATAGTGGTACCACTCATATATTATTTTGAAAAAGGTATAAACAAAGGTTGATATTAATAGCCAATACAGCGGCTGATAACCAATAACTGATTTTCTGAGCAGGCTGTGTATTAAAAAAAACATACAAAGCAAACCGATGATAATCATCAGCCTTAAATAAAATAATTGTAGTTTGGAAGGTGGTTTTATAATATTGTTCATGGATTTTTTAATACATAAAAAGGGGTGTTTGATGTAGCAAAAGAGCCCTTTTGATTATATACATAAACCAATAAGCGATAAGGGCCTTCTTGATCAGGTACTTTAAACGTCAAGTCCGGCCCGCTGTGCCCGATAATTAAATTTTTAATTTCCTTTGGTTTGTTTTGGTTAAAAGCGCCATTGGGTTTGAACCAGTCTTCCGCAAATATTTTCCATTTAAATGTTAAGCCGGTGGTATCAGGATTTTCAAGATACACCTTGCTGTTTACGGTTATGTTTGATTTAAATATGATATTGTCCTTAGCACCTTTTCCATCTACCAGCATGTATTTTAATACAGGGGCCTTTTTTGGTGCCTTTTGGCCGGTCCAGATATAATGCATCACCTGAACGGCCTCAGTTTCAGCGCCATTTTCGTCAAAAAGACTGAACCAGGTTGGCGTTAGTTCCTGTTTTTGACCCCAATAAAATACCATCGACCCCAGAAACCTGGAGTTATTAACCGGCATATACTTTTCATAGGTGTCAAGATATTGCTCCGCCTTTTTTGTACTGGTATTTTCAATATAAGCCCCCCAGGCGTTTTGATTGTCCGCAATCCAGGGGCCTTCAATTCCCCATTCTGTTATTAAGAACGGGCCATCCCAAAACCACTTGAATTTCTGAAGGTCTTCGTTTAATGTTTGTATCGACCCAAAAACATTGAACGAGATGAAGTCAATCTTCGTGCGTAGCTTAATATTGATGATGTTTTTCTTTTGAAAGGACATAATGGTTGTGGTAACCGGATGCTGTGGGTCGTCCAGGTGGATCATGTCAACCACATCATTAAATACGGTATAAAACTGATTGTATTTCGGTTTGTAAGGGAATGCGAGCTCATTGCCCACGCACCAGCTCAAAAGCGCGGGGTGATGCTTAAACCTATTTACAATACCGGCAATCGTCTTCACATGGGCAATGGCCTTCGGGGTTTTGTAAAAGTCATCTATACTTTCGCTTGGAGGCATTGGCAAACCTGCTATTACAGCTAAATGATTGGCCTGCGCCGAATCTAAAACACTCCCTAAATTTGAGGTGTCCCAAACTCTTATCGTATTGCCCCCGGCCTCTTTCAGCCGTTTTAAGTTTGTAAAGCCGGAAGCCCCTTTTATGAAAAATGGCTCACCATTACGATACAGTGAATATTTGCCATTTTCCTTTTTGATGTAAACCCCATTTTTAACAGCATTGCCAGGTTGTGACCGGTTACAAGACATAGAGGAAAAACAAAGTATCAGGCAGCTAATAATTAATCGTAAAAGAGGACATCTCATAAATGGTAGTTCGGTTCATTTAAAAAAGCAAATGATACTTTGGTAGTTATATATAAATCTCTTCGTCTTTGAATAAAAAGAAATTCCAACTGCAGGTTCCGGTTCATATTGCGAATATTCAAAAAATCATGTAAATATTGGCTGTATACGGAAAGTATAATTAATAGTTTATATGTAGGCCAGGAATGAAGAAGAGCGGCTGCAGGTTTAGCAGATATAACTTAAGTTGTTTAAAAACAAATAAAAGCGTCATTGCACGGAAACACCAGGGCAACGCCCGGAAAAAATCGTAATGACGTTTAAAATATATTTTAGCAATGGTACACGGGGTTGCGTTGGATGGGAGCGGATATCGCCCTCTGGTAAGGCCCCGGGTAGCATAAACGCCCGGGCCGCAGGCAACTGCCCATGTTATAAAATTGATCGAAAAACATACTTAATAAACAGGTAAAGACGACAAGAAAATGATGTGTATATTGTGCTTGATCGCCTGAGCCGTCAGAATACGTTTACTGACAGCAAATTTTATTGCGGGCAAATACCAAAATACAGATACCTGTGAAACCGGAAAACGTGATTATGATACAATAACAGGTTCGGGGCCAAATGACCTTGTGGCGGCCATATTGCAGCCATTGCTACTGCAGGTGCTATCAAAGTCGATTCAAAAAAACTTTTCCTACGTAATTCGATGGTGCTGATCACTGCCATCCCAATGATGATCTTCAATTAATCTCAATTTCAATGTTACGGGGAAAGTTAATCGTTTCGGCCATCCGAAAGCGAACAGCTATGTGTTCGGTTGTGTTACAGTTTATGTATTAAATTTATATAATTATCTGTATATAAATAGATTGTAAATTTGGAACAAGGATTGAGCCATTTGTACGAATTGAAAACCTATACATTCCATATTAACGCCTACGACCTGGTATTTTTTGGGGCTATTTTCCTCGGACTGGCCTCCGCCGTGCTTTTGTGGTTCAGCAAAAGGCTAAACGAAACAGCAAACCGGTTTTTTGCCCTGGTATTAGTTACAGTTGTTTTGTACATAACCCGCATATTAGCCATTGACATTCAGCTCGCAACCTATATTCCTTATTGGAGCCGACTGCCGCTGCAATTTTCGCTGGCATTTGGCCCCCTGATTTTCTTTTATGTACTTAAAATAATCCGGCCGGAATATAAATTCAGATTTAGAGATTTGCTGCATTTCATCCCGTTATTGCTCGAACTTTGCGCTCAGCTACTGGAGATCAATGATAGTATTAAAACAGGCAAAGCTGCGTATGATACACTGACCTTTCACCGGTTGAACCCTGCATTTCAATTGCTTGGATTTATTTCGGTCATTATTTATCTGTATGCCTCCCATAAACTGATAGAAAACTTTTACCGGGGTATTAAATTTAATAGGGGTGACAGGTATCGGTACGAAATGGGATGGCTGCATCGTTTGCTAACTGGTTTCGGCATTTTGTGGCTATGCTGGATGCTCCTTGCGGCCACAGATTACTTTTATTACCATCATCAATTAGGAATGCAGGTTTATTACCCCCTGTATCTCTTTTTAGTGATACTTACTATCCGGATGGCGGCTATCGCTTTTTTGAGGCCGGAGGCTGGCTTATCACCAGGTGCTTCGCGGGTTTTTAAAGTGGCGTTACCCGGAGAGTCAAAGCAAAAGGGTACCTGGCTGAAGAAAGTCATGAAAGCCAACCTGTATTACCAGGATCCGGAACTTAATTTACGTTCGCTGGCCGAAAGGCTCGATTTGCATCCAAATGAATTATCCCGGATCATTAACACGGTGCTCAAAAAAAGTTTTAATGATTTCATTAATGAGTATCGCGTTGCCGGTGTGGCCCGGAAAATGCAGGATCCTGCTTATGATCATCTAACGCTGCTCGGTATAGCCTTCGAATCAGGATTTAATTCGAAAACCACCTTTAACCGCACTTTTAGACAAATGACCGGTAAAAGTCCGGCCGAATATAAACTTGAACTAAAAAAAGAGCGACCATATTATAATTTGGAACGCCAGCCCCATTTTACGGCAGTAATTTTAAACCAGGAAACAGCTCCGGGCTGGACCGTTAATAAACCAAATCGATACGTTATGTTTAAAAATTACTTCAAAATAGCCTGGCGTAACCTGATACGCAATAAAAGCTATGCTACTATTAATATTACCGGCTTGGCAATTGGGATAGCAGCCTGCCTGCTCATATTCCTAATTGTTCAGTATGAAACAAGTTTCGATAGTTTTCATGCCAATAAAGACCGGATCTATCGTATTGTGACGGTGAGCAGTGGCCCTGATGGAACACATGCCGGCCAAGGGACGCCATTGCCGCTAATTGAAGGGTTGAAGCTTGATTTTCCACAAATAAAGCAGTTGGCTAACATTATGAAGAACGATGGATCGCATTATACTGTAGGTGATGGGCGTAATGGAAATCCATTGAAAAAGTTTAAAGAAGATCTGGCTTATTATGCCGATCCGGGGTTTTTTCAGATTTTTGATTTCAAGTGGCTGGCAGGAGATAAAAACACCGCTTTAGCCGAGCCTAAAACCATTGCACTATCCCGTGATGAAGCTGATAAATTTTTCGGCGACTGGCATAAGGCGATGGGGAAAACAATAAGATACGAAAATAAACGCGATCTTAAAGTGACCGGGATCTTTGAGAACACCCCGGTCAATACTGATTTCCCGATGAAGCTTGCCGTTTCCTGGGTAACACTTATCGAAAAAGGAGGGGACCTTGGCGGCAATGCACAGGATTGGATTAGTACCTTCGGCGACAGGAATTGCTATATCATTTTGCCTCCCGGCATGAACGAAAAACGGTTTAATACCGACCTTGCAGCATTCGCAAAAAAGCACGTGCCGGCACCTTATAATAAAAATGAGATCTTTCAACTACAGGCATTGAAAGACATGCATTATGATACCAATGTAGGGGTATACAGCGGCCACCCATTCAGTAAGCAATTGATCAGTGTTATCAGTTTGATTGGTTTATTCCTGCTCATCATTGCCTGCGTTAACTTTATCAACCTGGCTACCGCCCAGGCTGTAAACCGCTCAAAAGAGGTTGGTATACGTAAGGTATTGGGTAGTAACCGATATCAATTGGTTCTGCAATTTATTAGCGAGACCCTGATCATCACTTTATTTGCGGTTATACTGGCTGCGATAATCTCACTTGTGGCATTACCGATGTTGAACAACCTGCTTGAGATCCAGCTGGGCGGGAGTTTCCTGGCGGATCCTATGGTGATCTTGTTTTTAGCAGGTGTGGTTATCGGGGTTACTTTTTTAGCCGGGTTCTATCCGGCGCTTGTGTTATCAGGATTTAACCCGATAGCGGCATTGAGAAATAAGATCAACGCCGGCCGTGCGAGCGGCATCTCATTACGCAGGGTTTTGGTGGTGGCGCAGTTTTGTATAGCACAGTTTCTGGTGATCGGAACCCTTGTGATGATTTATCAAATGAATTATTTTAGAAACAAATCGCTCGGGTTTAATAAAGATGCTGTAATTACTGTCCCCTTTCCGGGAGATAGCATCAGCAGGGCAAGGGTGAGTGCGCTAAAAAATCAGCTTTTACAACAATCGGGCATAAAAGATGTGAGTGTTAGCCTATACGGCCCGTCCGATAATAGTGGTTGGTTTAGCGACTTTAAATTCAATAATTCGACAAAACAGGTCGATTTTGCCGCCTGCCTGAAATGGGCCGACGCTGACTATTTCAGGCTATATGATATTCAATTTTTAGCCGGTAGTCCATACAAAAAAACAGATACCATATCAGGCTATGTTGTTAATGAAACTTTGATACATAAACTGGGTATTACCGACCCAAAGCAAGCCATAGGCAAATATATTATGCTATGGGATGATAAAAAATTAAATGCGCAGATTACTGGTGTGGTTAAAGATTATAATGTAGCCTCACTGCGTAATGCTATCCCACCTGTATTGATGGGCCCTTGGAAGAGGCAATACTCAAAGTTAAATATCAAAATCCAACCCCAAAACGTAAGGCAAACCCTTGACGGTATTGAAAGCCTATGGAACAAAACTTTCCCGGAAGGCGTATATGAATATCAGTTCCTCGACAAAACAATCGCTGATTTTTATAGGAACGAGGACGAATTATCTACACTTTATAAAATATTTGCTGGCATAGCCATATTTATTTCGTGCCTTGGCTTGTATGGCCTGGTATCGTTTATGGCTTTACAACGCACTAAAGAAGTGGGGATACGTAAAACGTTAGGAGCCACCGTAGGGCATATTGTGTATTTGTTCTCCAAAGAATTTACGGTGCTTATTGTCATCGCGTTTACCATATCTGCACCTATCGGCTACTATTTTATGCATAAATGGCTGCAGGATTACACTTATAGGATCAATATCGGCCCGGATATTTTTATTGTGGCGATATTAGCATCAGTGGCCATTGCCTGGACAAGCGTAGGCTATAAAGCTGTAAAAGCGGCACTGGCTAATCCTGTGAAAAGTTTAAGGAGTGAATAAATTAACAGGAGACCTGACTAATAATCAAAGGGCAACCATTTATTATATGGTTACCTTGCAACATCTATAAAAACGAAATAGTCGGACATAAGGTCGTTCGATACACAGAAGTTGGCCCGGAGAAATATTTTAAGCCTGAAAGTCAGGAGTTTCCTTTGTTAAAGCCTACGGCATCCCTGAAATGTAAAGGAGAAACGCCTGCATGTTTTTTAAAGTAACGGCTAAAATAAAACTCATCAGTGAAGCCCATTTCATGTGCAATCAATTTGACGGGTTTAGCTGTAAGATAAAGCTCCCGTTTGGTTTCTGTTATGACCCGCTCTGTGATCAGATCTGATAAATTCTTATAAAAATGACGCTTGCTGATATTATTGAGCACTGTAATTGAGGTGTTTAACAGGCGGGCATAATCCCCGGGGCGGTGATAAGATCTGAAGTTTTTTTCAATCGCTTCTTTTAGGGTATATATGTGCTGTGGTTCTTTTATGATTGTTGCCTGGTCAGCTTTCCGTCCTTCAATTTTTATTCCCGATGCATTTATCAGCAAAATCTTTAAATAGGATAGCAGTACTTCAGACTGCGCAATGCCGGGTTGTTGCATTTCAGATCGCATGCCATCGATACATGTTAAGATCGATTTCCTGTTAGAGGGAGATAAGTCTGTAACCGGCGATTCATAAATATTATTAAAGAGGATTCCGTTGCAGGAAACTTCGTGCCGGTGCTGATGAAGGCAAAAAAAATCCGGATGAAAATTAATCATTACGCCTTTCAGGTTTCCTTTGCTTTTAATACAAAAGGCCTGGTAAAGCGAGAAACAAATTAAACAACTTTTGTTAAAATTATATTCGGAAAAATCGGCAACAACGGTACCTTCCCCCTCCATGACCAACATCACCGAAAAAGTATTAAACCTGTTAAAATCAGGAAACGTGTTGTTACTAAAAGGGCTGATGCTAAACAATAACTGCCTATTTTGATCAGTAAGCTCCAATCTGGTGTCGTCCATATCTTTCCTTAAAAAGTAAAAATTACCAGGCATTCGGAATAGGGGCCGGTAATTATATATAAAAAGCAAAGTTAAGTTCAAAAAAAGACAATGGCCCAATATTAAAAACCTTGGATAACGACCAAAAGCGCCGGGCTTTTGATCGTTATCGGTTATTAAAGCGACTTTTCGGAAGGTTCAATTGTTTTATCGCTTATACAGCCAAACCGCCTGGTGATTAAACCCGCTTCGTTAAATTCAAGCTGTTCATTCCCATAGCTATGAAACCATTGACCGTTGCCGTCCTGCCATTCTTCCTGGAACCGTACGGCGTTGCGATTAGCCTTAGCTCCCCAAAGCTCCTTTTTGATGATGTAATTTTGCTGTGTACCGAATTTTTCGGCAAGATAATCTTTCACGGCGTTTCTGCCGCTAAGGAAGGTAGTACGGTCTGACCATTCAACATCTGTGGAATACAAAAGGGACACTTTCCCGGCATCACACGTGTTCCATTGATCTTCATTAAACTGTAGTTTTTCGGTGGCTGTTTCCTTACTGAAAGGTGGTATTAATTCTTCGTTTTTCATCTTATTTCTGATTTAAGACAAAGTTCCCTCTAAAACCCGGGCCGTAACATGGACAGACCTGATAAACGCATGGACTAAATTGTTTTGGTTTTGCAAAATGCCGGGTTCTGAGCTTTTGTTAAACTAATGTTCTGCTATAAATGATAATGAAAAGGCAAAATCATATGAATAACTGCCGTATCTGCTTTAAGATTTGCTCATATGTGATATAAGTGCATGGAGCATGACCAGCGTTGCCGGAACGTCTATCGTACGGCTATGACTGTCATTATAAACACCCCGAATGTAAATTTAATAATGATTTTAACCATGAAAAAAAGGAGCAACCGGTCTGCGGTCGGCTGCTCCTTTTGATGTATTGAGCTTATATTTTTGATGCAATAAATTGAGTTACCTCGGCCAGCCTGTTGCTGAAGCCCCATTCATTATCATACCATGATGCAATTGAAAGCAGATCACCCTGTTTGAAGGTTAAAGGAAGGTCCATTAACGCTGAATGTGAATCACCAACTATCCTCGCCGATGACCATTCTTCCTCCAGTACATCCATTACGCCCTGCAGTTCGCCTGCTGCTGCCGCCTTGCGGAAGGCGTCATTAACTTCATCTACGGTACACGGCTTTGTGGTAATGAGGTTCAATTCGGCGATACTGCCGGTCCGGGTTGGTACCCGGTAAGCTTTACCTGTAACCTTCAAATCATTCCAGATAAACTGCAGGGCTTTGGCAGCTCCGGAGGAGGAGGGGATAATATTTTCTGCTGCTGCCCAGGAGTCGCGGCGGTCCTTCATTGGCTGGTCGGTAAGCGACTGCGAGTTGGTATAGGAATGCACGGTAGAAAAAAGCCCGTATTCGATGCCGAACTGTTCCCTGATCACTTTGATCGGCGCTGCCAGCGCGTTCGTTGTACAGCTCCCCATGCTAACGATATGGTGTTTTGCAGGATCAAAGTGCTCCAGGTTAATGCCCTTTAACAGAACTGCGTCGCAATCCGTGAGGGATTTGCTCGGCGCACTGACTAATACATATTTGGCGCCACGGTCCAGGTGCACTTGTGCGCCTTCCCGTTTAGTTCCCCGGCCGGAGCAGTCTACCACCAGGTCTACACCTAAATCGCCCCAGTTGGGAACACCGCCCGCTGAGTCAACATAAGCGATTTCATGATCATTGAGGACAAACCCTTTGTCATTTGATGCCGCTTTACCTTTCCAGTGGCCGTAGTTGGTATCTACACTGAAAAGCGCGGTAAGCGTTTTCAGGTCTTTTACGTCCGCTACCGCGGTCGGAACAAAAAGCTCCCGGTCTAAGCCGATCCGTAACAATTGACGGCCAATGCGTCCGAAACCATAAACTGCAATTTTTTTCATAGTTAATATTTTAGATTGTTCGCTATTTAAAATTAAATCCAATTGATCCTATAATGTTGTCCCGAATTGGAATAATTACCAAGAAATGTCAAATGTCTGACATGCTATGCCCGGTATATGAAAAGAATTAATGAAATGCACCACCCAACGACAATTTTTTTAATCAGAGGGATATAATCTATTTAAGACTTACTACAGAAAACATCATAACAAGATTATGTATTTCAGGAGAAGCGGTTGAAGTAAACAACCTGATCGAGTTTGCAGAAACGGTTTTTTAGTAGTCTGCCTGCACACAGCAATTGGTTTTCGGGTTAGGCAGGGAAGGGGGGAGCTATGAAGAAATTGCCGAAAAGCTCGCGCTATCTAAACAACACATAATACAGGCAAAGCATCGTTGAAACCTGCTTGAAACAGCCCCTGAGATGTTTCAATGCCACGGTTATCTGGTTTTCAACCGTTCGCTTGGATATTCCCAAGCGGACGGCAATTTCCTGGTTGCTCAAATTATCCATGCGGCTCATGTAAAATATTTCCTGGCAGCGCTTAGGCAATTTTTCAAGGTAATAACTGAGTTCCTGTAACAATTCCTGGTTTTTGATACGGAAGTCGCCCTGGTTGTAGTCGGGGCAATTGCCTGCTTCCAGATTATCCAATTCCAGGATAACCGGGGGCTTCGCCGCACGCATGCGATTATAAACCTGGTATCGGATGGCCGAGAGTAAAAAATTGGGGACAGATTCTATTTCCAGTTGATGCCGGCGATCCCAGATATTCAGGAAAACATCATGTACTGTTTCTTCACTATTTTCACGGTCTTTCAGATAACGGAGGGCAGTTTTATACAATCTTACCCAGTACCGGTCAAAAAGTACGGCGAATGCGTGCTCATCGTCATTACGTACGGCAAGCCACAGCTCCTGATCACTAATATGAGAATTGTACATACAATTGGTTGGATAAAATTAGGAAAAGCCGATCAAAATTATTCAACATTTAAGTCTGGGTGGGAAAAAAAATAAAAACGTATGTGTGTGCCGGCATAAAATTTACACTAACACAATATAAACCTGCAATTGCAACCTGATGATAACTAAAAACGAGTTCCTTGTGCTGTATGAAAAATACATGCGCGGCCAATGTACCGATGCTGAAAAACAGCTATTGGATACATACCGCGATGAAATGCAGTTAGCCGACGAGGTTTGGGATGATGAAGAGGTTAGTGAAACCGATGTACATGCACGGATTTGGCAAAAATTAAGTGAAAGCAGGCAGAACCCTGTTGTCATAATACCTCTTAAACAAACCAGCTACAAATGGATATGGGCTGCTGCTTCATTAGTTGCCATAGCTGTATTGGCGGGTTTGCTGTTTATGCCTGTTAAAAAGGATAATGCCACAGGTATCGTAGCTAAGAATACTAAAACAACCATACTACCCGGAAGCAACAAGGCATATCTCACTTTGGCAAATGGCGATAAAATAGTGCTTGATGACGCCAAGGATGGCCAGCTGATGGCGGGGGCCGGCGTAAAAGTGAGTAAAGCGGCCAACGGCGTGGTTGTTTACAAATTTGACAAAAAGCTTGATGAACAAAGGTATCAGGATGTTCCGGAGATCAATACGATTACAACCCCCCGCGGCGGCCAATACCAGGTTATATTGGAAGATGGTACCAAAGTACAGCTCAATGCAGCGTCGTATATCAGATTCCCTGAGTTTTTTACCGGGGCCAGCCGTGAAATAGAATTGAACGGCGAAGCTTATTTCGAGGTAGCAAAAGACAAGGCCCATCCATTTATAGTTAAAGCCAATGGTACACGGGTGCAGGTATTGGGCACTCACTTTAATATTAACGCCTATAGCGATAACAGTGATATCACCACCACATTGCTGGAGGGCTCGGTTAAAATGAGCAAAGGTGAAGCTGCCGTGATGCTTTTGCCGGGACAACAGGGAACAGTAAACCAAAATGGTTCATTAATAACAGTGAGCCAGGCCGATGTTGAAGCTAATATGGCCTGGATAAACGGCTTTTTTATTTTTCATGATCAAAGCATAGTGAACATCATGAAGCAGGTGAGCCGGTGGTATGACGTGGATGTTGAGTATCAGGATAGCCAGGTTCGGGAAAATGAATTTGGCGGTACAATATCAAAATACAAGGATATTAAGGAGTTGCTTGATAATATTAAGCTTACCGGCAGTATCCACTACAAAATTGAAGGAAGGAGGGTTATCATTATGAAGTAACCTCATACTTACATAATGCTATCCTTAATGAAATAACCAGGAGCGTTCGTACCGCCCCTGGCACAATGCTACGGATAGCAATCAGGTCAGTTAACGATCATTTTTCTCACAACCAATTATTTAACCTAACATTCAAATGTACAAAAATTCTACTGCATTAAAGCGCGGGCAGGTACCCCGTGCTCTATCAAAAATATTTCTGATCATGAAATTGTCGTTCTTTTTGTGTTTGGTTTCCATACTTCAGGTAAGTGCCTCAACAACATTTGCACAAAGGATAAGCCTTAGTAAAAATAACGCCTCGCTTGTTGAAACGCTTAAAGACATTCACAGGCAAAGCGGATATAGCGTGCTCTACAATTCCAAAATGCTAAAAAAAGCTCTTCCTGTAAATGTCGACCTTAAAGATGCCGCTTTAGATGAAGCGCTGAAGCAATGTTTCCGCGATCAGCCCTTTAGTTACGTAGTCAACAATACCACCATTGTGGTTACACCCAAGCCGGCCGAAAATAAACCGGTACAGCTTATCACAGTTACAGGTTCGGTAAAAGATCAGAAAGGACTGCCTTTGCCGGGTGTAACTATAAAGGTAAAAGGAACCAATACAGGTGCACAAACCAACTTAGATGGTAATTATACCATCGCAGTAAATGACAACAGTGCCGTGTTGGTTTTCTCCTTTATAGGTTTCGTTAACCAGGAAGTATCCGTTGGTAATCAAACCAAAATTGATATTGTACTAAAGGAACAAACATCGGCACTTAACGAAATTGTTGTGGTTGGTTACGGTACACAAAAGAAAGTGAACCTTACAGGTGCTGTATCATCGGTTACCGGTGAAACGCTGAATAAACGCCCTGTTGTTAATACAGCTTCAATGCTGGAAGGCCTGGCCCCGGGTGTGCAGGTTAATACAGGTTCGGGCGAGCCGGGAAATGAGAGCGTATCTATCCGCATCCGTGGTAACAGCACATTCAGCGGCGCAGGTTCAGATCCACTGGTATTGATAGATGGTGTTCCCGGTAACTTTAGCGACCTTAACCCAACCGATATCGACAATGTATCGGTATTGAAAGACGCTGCTTCTGCATCTATATACGGCTCAAGGGCTGCCAATGGTGTGGTATTGGTAACAACCAAACAAGGTAAAGCCGGACAAATGTCTGTAACTTATGATGGTAATTTAGGCTACTATAGCCCTACTAAAATGTTTAAACTGGTAACTAACTCCGCCCAATATATGGAGATGTTTAATCAGGCGCGCATTAACAGCGGAACAACGGACCCTAATTCTCTTTATCCGCAGGATCAGATTGATCTATATCGTACCAGTACAGATAAACTACACTATCCAAATACCGATTGGCTGGGTTTGATATTCAGAACTGCACCTACCCAAAACCATAACCTAACCTTTAGCGGCGGTAATGAAAAAACCACGTACAATGTGTCGTTAGGGTATGTTGATCAGGATGGTATTGAAAGGGGCTTTGATTATAAACGATATAGTGCACGTATCAATCTAACTTCAAAAATTAACGATCATATAAAATTTGGTACCAATGTATTATTAAAATCAGGCACAAGGGGTGCTGTGGCCGGCAATCCTTCATCACCCAGCCAATGGGATGGCTCTTCGATGGACCTTTTCCTTTCGGCCATGTCGCAAGCGCCTACTTACGGCCCCTATTTAACTGATGGCAGCGGACATTACACCTACAAAGCTTACGACTTTGAGTACAACAACAAAAACCCTATAGCCGTACTGGATCAAAACTTCAGGAGGATCACTAATGATTACGCCGTAAACGCGCAGGGTTGGGTTGAAGTTCAGTTTAATAAAGATTTTTCATGGTACACCAAAGGCGCGGTGAACTTTAACATGAATAAATACAAGGATTTTAAAGCCACCCTTGATGAGTATAATTTTAAAACAAATCAACTGGCAACATCGCTTGATCTTGGTAAAGGTTTAACCGACCAGGACGAACAAACTGTATACACCAATCTATTTAGCTACTTAAACTATGCACATAATTTTCATGGGCATAACATTAAGGCGCAATTTGGTTACAGCATTGAGCAAAGTAAATATCAATACTTACAAGGCTATCGCAAAAACTTCCCCGACCTGGATTTACAAGAGTTGAATGCAGGCGGTTCGGATATACAAAACGCTTACGGCAGCAGCAATCAATGGGCCTTAATGTCTTACTTCGGTCGTTTAAATTATGATTATAAGGGTCGTTACCTGTTAGAAGCTAATGTGCGTGATGACGGAAGTTCAAAATTTTCGGGCAAGAACAAATGGGGCATATTTCCGTCCTTTTCGGCAGGATGGCGGGTTACCGAAGAGCCTTTTGTAAAGGCCATGAACTTAACCTGGCTGGATAATTTCAAGCTAAGAGGTTCATGGGGGCAGTTGGGGAATCAGAATATAGTAATTAACGGATATGGAGCCAATTATCCATATCAGGCATTGTTAAATTTCACCGGCAACTATTCTTTTGATAATTCGACACTGATAACAGGTGTAGCTCAGCAAAACCTGAACAATCCGGCTATTAAGTGGGAAACCACCACTATGACCGATATCGGTTTGGATGTTACCATTTTCAAAAATTTTAATTTAACCGCCGATTGGTATAACAAAACAACATCCGATATTTTAAGGCAGGCCCAGGTTACCGCAGCTGTGGGCTTAAGTGCGCCTACTATCAATGATGGCTCGGTGAACAACAGGGGTATTGAGCTTGGTATATCATATAATAACGTAATAACCGATGGCGCTTTAAGAGGCTTAGCCTTTAATGTAGGGGCAAATGTTGATCATAATCGGAATAAACTGGTAAAATTTGGTCAAACTGAAATCAATGATTATAAGATCAATCAAAACGGGCAGCCATGGAATTCATTCTATATGCTTCAGGTTATCGGCATATTCCAGTCGGCACAAGAGGTAGCTAATTCCCCTAAACAGTTTTCAGACTCTACCTTACCCGGCGACCTAAAATATAAGGACGTAAATGGCGATGGTAAAATTGATCAGAATGATCGTGCCATTATCGGCGGTGTTTATCCAAAATTAAATTACTCATTTAACTTGTCGGCCAGCTTTAAAGGCTTTGACCTTTCGGCCATGATGCAGGGGGTTTATGGGGTGAAATCATACGTTTCGGGATGGGGCACTATACCTTTTGTGCAAGGATCATCGCCAACCACCGATTGGTTAGACGCCTGGACGCCCGAGCATCCTTCAACCACAATGCCGCGCATTTATTTCGGGCAAAGCGCACCGGATAAGATCGGTCGCAGGTCTACTTTCTTTCTGCAGGATGCATCTTATTTAAGGCTTAAAAACCTGGTATTTGGTTATACCATTCCGGCACAGCTCACCAAAAAAATAGGTGTTAACCGGTTGCGGATTTATTTTGCCGGTGATAACCTGTTAACCATAACCAAATTTAAAGGCCTTGACCCTGAACGCTATGGCAGTGGAGACCAGGTGCAGTACCCGCAAAATAAAATCTACTCTTTTGGTTTGAACGTTTCTTTTTAATTAGCCCACATGAAAAATCGAATTATAACAACCATCATATTAATTACATCGTTGTTTTTAGGCGCGTGTAAAAAGGCACTTGATCTTAACCCTGCGGATCAGATCGCCACTTCAACTTTCTATAAAACGAAGGCGGATTTTGATGCCGCTTTGGCAGCTGTGTATGCTTCCCTGCAACAAGAAGAGTTTTCTTATGGCATGGGCTTCAGGGATGGATTTACCGACAACGGCTATAACCAGTTCAATTCGGGTGCTGCTAAAGATTTTGTGCAGGGCAATTTTAACCCTACAACCGGCGGTTACGAAACCGATATTTATAATCATAGTTATAGCGGTATTGCCAGGGTAAACCTGTTTTTACAAAATTTAGGCAATTATAAAGGCTCGGATATTTCTGATAGCCAGCGTAAAGCATATGAAGGCGAAGTAAGGTTTATCCGTGCTTTTCTCTATTTTCAGTTATACAGCATTTATGGTGATGTGCCGCTGGTGGTACAGCCTCTTGATCTGAGCAATCAGAAGCAACCTAAGGTGCCTGCCGCACAAGTACTCGCTCAGATCACTGCCGACCTGGATTTTGGCATTGCCAATCTGAATGCAGCAGCTTATTACGCCAACGGCGGCCATGCTGCGGCATCATCTGCAAAGGCGCTAAAGGCAAGGGTTTTATTATTTGCAGCATTTGGCAGCACCGGTACGCCGGACGCCGCTATGCTCACCCAGGTAAGGGACCTTTGTCTTAGCCTTATGGGGCAATATAAACTCAGTACCAGTTTTGAAGATATTTTCAGGGATGCTACCCAGAAAAACAACACCGAGATCATCTTCTCAGTTAACTTCCTCGCGCCAAACAATACAGCTCCATGGGATATGTATTATGGCGATTGGGATGCTTGCGCACCGCTGCAAAATATGGTAGATGCCTTTGAATGCACAGATGGGCAGCCATATGGCACTTCGCCGTTAACTGATACCAAAAATCAGTTCAAAAACCGCGACCCAAGGCTGGCCAAAACCGTGTACGCGGATTCTGTTTATTTTGGCCCGGGCAAAGTTCACCATCCTTCAAACCTCAGGCCTACAGGTTATGGAACTATAAAGTTCCTGGAACCGAATAATATACCCTATGGTTTTTCAACTCTTAGCCAGCAGGATGCGGTTATACTGCGTTTAGGCGAGGTAATGCTGATGTACGCTGAAGCTCAAAATGAAATTGCCGGCCCTGATGCAACAGTTTATAAAGCTATGGCCGATTTGCGTGCACGGGTAAATATGCCCGCTTTCCCCGCCGGGTATACCAAAGATCAGATGCGTGAACGCATCAGGCATGAACGCCGTGTTGAGCTTGCTTTTGAAGGCTTGCGTCACTACGATCTGTTAAGATGGCACATTGCCGGTCCGGTGCTTAACGCGGTAAAAACCAGCCTCATCAATTATCATTTTGAAGATAAGTTTTATCATTGGCCGCTGCCTCAAACAGAAATTGATAAGAGCGGAGGCGTGCTTATACAAAATCCGGATTACAAATAGCAATTGGAACTTAAAAACCAAAGGCTGTCTATCAATAAAGTGAACGCCAAAACCCGGACAAAGGTCAGATATTAATTATTCACCGTGATGGGGCTGACTAAAAAGGCTGAATAAGATTTTCCTAAATAAACAAGAAACGGTCAAGGTTTGCCAGGTTAATATTTAAGCGGCTTTGTTTGTTGTCAAAACAGTCAAAAAAAGGGATGAAAAAGGTACTTATGCAACCTTTTTCATCCCTTTTAAGTGTAGCTTTCTCAGGTTATGTGCCATCGCTACCATCGAGATTTCCGTTTCGACCTTTTTGATTCAGCGGAGATGGAACCTTTTGAAACCCATATTATGTTTAAAGTCCCCGAAACAATTTTCAATCTCTATTCCTGTTTGCTTTCTGAGCACAATACAGGCGGGTGGGCATATATCATGGATGTGCAGTCCTTCGCCGGCGTGACGTCTTTTATAAAAATCTGCGATTAAAACCGGCCTGATTGGCGTCGAATCGTATTCTTTATTAGTAACTTCGGATTAGCGTGGAGTAATAAACTTTTAGTATTGGTAAGGCCACCGCTGTTTTTTGCAATGCTTATCGACAGGATCAAACAAATTATCAGTATATCGGATGAGGAGGCGCTGTTGATCAAACAGCTTTTCACCGAAAAGAAGCTCCAAAAGGGGGAGTATTTATTGCAGGAGGGACAGGTTTGCCGTTCGGTTGCGTTGATCGGTACCGGCCTGGTGAGGTATTATGTGAACGAGGACGGTAACGAAGGCACCTATTATTTTGGCAGCGAGGGTGATTTTGTATGTGACTATGAAAGCTTTCTTCCGCAGCTGCCATCCGATAAAAACATCCAGGCGCTGGAAGATACCTTGCTTTACGTCATCAGCTATGATGCTTTGCAAAAAATTTACCGGGAAGTAAAAGCAGGTGAACGCCTGGGCCGGCTCGGTATTGAACAGGTATTCGTCAGTGTTTTACAGCAACTATCCTCGTTTTACAAAGACTCACCCGAAATACGTTATCGGCGTTTTCTCAAAACATTCGCTAATATCAGTCAGCGGGTGCCGCAGTACTATATCGCGTCTTATGTAGGTATTAAACCACAATCTTTATCCCGGATACGAAAAAGAGCCACCAGCAGCATTTATTAACCTGGGTGAATGAATAAAAAATCGGGCAGGGCGACATTTGCTTCAACAAAAAAGTAAAAGCAAATGAAAACACAACCGATCAATCTCTGGGGTCCGCGTTCGGTCTCATACTGGCTTACCACCCTGGTAGCTGTGGGAATTATTTTTCTGGGAGCACGCTTCATGCTTGATCCGGAAGCTGGTGCCAAAGGATTCGGTATTCCGCTGGCGCCTGTCAAAGCGGCAGTGGCTTATGGCTGGATCAAAGGCATCCGGGATATCTTTTCGGGTGTCGTGGTGCTCATCTTCCTCATCTCCCGCCAATCCCGCGCTACGGCTATCACGTTCGGAGCAGCGGCCATCATTCCCATATCTGATTGTCTCAGCGTACTGGCGGTCAACGGTCCTGAAGACCTAACCCACATACTCATCCATGGCATCACAGCAGTGTACATGATGGTTGTCACAGCCTTTTTATTTAAAGCAAAAGCTAACCGCTAAAACCATGATCACTTTAATTATGCATATCTTAAACGGCACAGCGATAGTCGCTACCGCCGTTGTGTTCGGAACCGACGTCTTTTTTGCGCTGGTAGGCAAAAAAGCTGCCGCTAAAAGTAAGGACGCTTCGATTGCTGATGTGATGGGCCATTTGCATGAAGTAGCGGATGCCCGGATGCCGGTTATTGGTGCAACCGCAACATTCAGCACCTTGTTGCAGGTAATTATTTTCGGTTTTGCTAACATCCAGGGGCAATTGGCTGCCTTTTCGTTGATGGCATTGCTGGCGCACCTCACCGTATACCTTAGGGTGGCCAGGCCGATTAATAATGTGATGACCGAAGGTGTAAAATTCGGGCGCATGGTCAATAACATCAGGGAATTACAACAGCGTTGGGATAGGGTGATAGGCCTGCGGGCAGCATTGTTGTTCATAGCGATCACGGGATTGATTATGATCACCTGTTGTTGATCATATCTTTTAATTTTATCTTCGATGGTAACCACAGTAAAAATATCAACCGGATGATCTTCAGTTTTTCCGCCACGCCTGATTTTGACTTTTTGACACATTTTGCCCGCCATATTGGGGCATCGGTAGCAGAAAATGTGCTGCCGATACCCGCGGCATTGGGCGAAGGTTATATCCGTAAACTGGCCTTCGGGCCTGATTTTAAGATTACCCTGCACCGTTATACATTACGGGAGGACCTGGTGATCAAGCGCAATTCATCCGGCCAGGGGAACGAACTGATCACCATCTTTTTTTACAATAATGAAGAGGCACTCGAGATCGCCTTTAACGACAATCGCTATCTGGAAAAGCAATTACAGCTTAATGATGTTTAAAATACTGTATATCTTTTTCGTGTTTCTTCGCGGCTTCTTTAGAATCGAAAGTGCCAAGGTTTTTACGTTTGTGGGTTTCCGGATCGACTTTTTTGGAGTAGATCCGGTATTGGCCTGATTTTAATTTCCTGATCATTAATCATTAACATACTGCAGGCGGCAATGTTTTGCGCCGGCAAACAATAGGGCGTTAAATCGTTGCTGAGCTGCCTATGGATGGTAGCGTCGTTAGCATGCAGGTCCTTTTAGCTTTAATGATAAAGGACTGGTATAGAAATATCAGTTAAATAGGAGGTTCCGGAATCCCTAACCATTTTATTCAAGATGACAGACCTGTTGAACAATAACACGTTAATCAAACGCCACCGTATCTGGCCCCGAAATTTTAGAAATATGGCATGCGCAGCCCCCTGCAATTTTTACGATTGCCGTTTTAACCTGGTGCGTGACCGGATGAGTGGCGGAAATCTCAAGATTATCGCCCTCTGCAGATAATTGCGCTTTATTGCCATCGGTAGCGATGGTTCGATACGCCGGCGAAAAACCAGGATCGATAACGCCCTGGCCGGCGATAATCGAATCGGAACGAAGGTTTTTAACGCTGAAATTTTGTACATCTACTCCTGCGCCCGCCTTGTCTGTAAAACGGATGCCCACAGAACGAAACTCCTGTGTACATTCGCTGATTGAACAGGCCGGCTTATTTGCTTTTTTGGTGCAGGCGCCTAATGAAACCATCAACAATATAAACGAGATCTTTCTGGTCATGACAATGTTTTTAATACATTACGATCAGCGAGGTTTAAACGCTACAGTATCCCGGACGATGTTTGTATTCATGATAATAAAGATTTATTTCAATCGAAAATTCATTGTTTATTTTACAGGTGATTTTTTTAAAAATGTTGCTGAATGCTTGCCTGAAGATAACAGGCATTTAGCGTACATAAAGTCCCTATAAAAAATAGCAGGCAGGCAAGTATAATTAAATTCTTTCTGAGTACTTTAGATTCGGGTAATGAGGAGCTGCCTGTCCGGCTTGAAGTTTTTATAAAAGGACTAACATGCATATAATAAATCCAAAAGCAAAAAGCGCACTGACGATGTTCAGTACATTGATGTTGGTGTTCGTACTTATAGCGATAGGCTGGGACGCAGTAGCACAGGTAAAAAAGCAGGTACAGGCCTTGCCTAAAATAAAAGGCGAAAAACCAAGAAATGTAATCTTTATCCTGACAGATGACCACCGCTATGATTTCATGGGTTTTACCGGTCGGGTGCCCTGGCTCAAAACGCCAAGTCTTGACAGGTTATATGCCGAAGGCGCCTGGTTTAAAAATGCTTTTGTGACCACGTCATTGTGTTCGCCCAGCCGAGCTTCAATATTGACGGGTGCCTACTCTCATGTACATGCCATAGTAGATAATAATGCACCGGAGCCACCTAATTTAACGTATTTTCCTCAATACCTTCAGAAAGCGGGCTATCAAACCGGTTTTTTTGGTAAATGGCATATGGGTGATGATGACGATCACCCGCGGCCTGGTTTTGACCAGTGGGAAAGCTTTCGCGGACAGG
This sequence comes from Mucilaginibacter sp. cycad4, assembly GCF_034263275.1. Taxonomy (NCBI): domain Bacteria; kingdom Pseudomonadati; phylum Bacteroidota; class Sphingobacteriia; order Sphingobacteriales; family Sphingobacteriaceae; genus Mucilaginibacter; species Mucilaginibacter sp. cycad4. The sequence goes on from NZ_CP139559.1 coordinate 1,635,781, forward strand.
GTGTATATTACAACCCCACGTTGAATATTAATGGCAAGCGCGTAACTTATAGTGATTCTACTTATATTACGGACTTGCTTACCGAACACGCGCTTGGCTGGCTTAAAAAAAGGGACAAATCGAAACCGTTTTTTTTGTACCTGTCGCACAAAGCAGTACATGCACCTATGCAGCCTGCCAAAAGGCACCGGGGATTGTATAAAAACCTGAAGTATACTTTACCGTCCACATTTTATCAAACCCAAACCGATGCCTATAAAAAATTGGGCTGGCCCGAATGGGTAAAACAACAGCGTTATAGCTGGCATGGGGTGGATTATCTCTACCACACGCACCAACCCATCGAAGAATTGGTTCAGGATTATTGTGAAACTTTGCTGGCCGTTGATGAAAGTGTTGGCTCAGTGATGGATTACCTTAAAAAGGAGGGCCTTGATCAGAATACCCTGGTCATTTATATGGGTGATAATGGTTTCAGCTTTGGCGAGCATGGGCTGATCGATAAACGCCATTTTTATGAAGAATCGGCAAAAGTGCCGTTCCTGGTCCGTTGCCCCGAACTTTTTAAAGGAGGCCAGGCCATCAGCAAAATGATCCAGAATGTGGATGTAGCGCCCACGATTCTGCAGGCGGCCGGCCTTCAGAAACCGGCCGCAATGCCCGGTAACTCTATTATTCCGATATTGAAAGGCGATTCGGCCAAATGGCGCGACAAAATCTTTTATGAATATTACTGGGAATACGATTTTCCAATGACACCGGTTATTTATGGTGTAAGGACAGATAAGTTCAAATACATCAGGAACCAGGGTGTATGGGATACCAATGAGCTTTACGATCTCGAAAAAGACCCTGCCGAAAGTGTTAACCTTATTGACAGGCCTGAATATGAACAAACGGTAAAGAAAATGGCCAATGATTTATATGACTGGCTGGAGAAAACAGGAGGGATGCAGATTCCACTTAAACGTACGGTTAAACATCCCTGGGGGGATTACCGTCACCCTAATAATGACTAAGGGTTTTGGTGGAAACTATGATTAAAAACAGCCGAAAATAATGGCTGCTTATTTGGTATTATGTTGTTTTTCTTACTGATGTTCAATATTTAATAGTCATTTCGAAGCATAAATTGCAAATCAATTATATAGCCATACCGCAATGTTCATTTGTTTTTAACAATTGGGATAGATAAAATGGATAATTCAAGAGTATATAAAATGTCTTTTGCGGGTGTTTATCCGCATTATATCCGAAAGGCGGAGAAAAAAGGCCGCACAAAAGCTGAGGTGGATGATATTATATTTTGGCTAACCGGCTATGAAAAAAAAACATTGCAAAGCCATATCGACGATAAAACTGATTTTGAAACCTTTTTTGCCCGGGCACCGCAACTTAATCCCAATGTGTCAAAAATCACAGGTGTAATTTGCGGCTATCGTGTTGAAGAAATTGAAGATAAATTATTACAAAAGGTCCGTTATTTAGATAAGTTGATCGATGAATTAGCAAAGGGGAAGTCAATGGATAAGATTTTGAGGAAATAAGGACGTACCAGCTAAAATTGAAATTATAATATGAGCCCCGTATAACGTTTCAGACGACTGGACCGTTACACCGGGTCTTAAACCATGGAAAAAGCACTATTATCAATATTGATTATCCTGTGTTTGGGTATTCATCAGAGAATTAGAGTAAGGGAGCGGTTAACCACGAGAAAAATCGAGAGCCACTTTCCGGTACCGGGCACGGGTGAAATCATTAAATACAGGGGTAATGTTTATGTGGTAAAAACTATCGAGAGATTTGATGCGGACGGAATGCTTAATAGTGTGGAGTTCTGGAAATCAGAGGGCTTCCTTGAATTTAAAAGGCGCGAATTCTCGAAGCTCAAAGATTTCCTGGAGGAACACGATTTACAGGCGAAGGTAGAATTCAGGTTGATAAACCAAAAGTTGATGAAGATCAACTCCGACACAGTATCTTATGAGTTAAAGGACACTAATCGTTATAAGATTTACTATTTCAAAAAAGATAATAACAAGGAGTTGTGTGTTTTGAAACTTTAGATGAGTGATGTTTTCGATTCGCTGCAGATCGGGATACAAAAGTTAAAACAGAGGAATTATAGGCTTCCTTTAATCAGATAAATTTACCCCTTTTCGGATCAAGGCAGGTTATCTTGTAATAGCAAGTATCCGCCAAAGCCAAACACCACAAGTTTTTGTTTTTAAAAAAAAGGGAAAGCGGTGCAACCAAAACTATAATGCCGGCGTCTTATGGTTATCAAAGCCCGATCATATGTTAAAAAACTACTTAAAAATTACCTGGCGCAACCTCTTGCGTCAAAAAACATTCTCCCTGATCAATATCCTGGGATTGACTATCGGCATGGCAAGCGCAGCGCTCATTTTGTTGTGGATCCAGAATGAGGTAAGCTTTGATCAGTTCCATGAAAAGCGGGGACGCCTTTACTCTGTTTATAACCGCTCGAAATTTGATGGTAAATTATGGAGCTGGGAAACCACACCTAAAATTATGGGTAAGGTGATGAAAGCAGAGTTGCCGCAACTGGAAAAAGTAGCCAGGGTTACAGATGCCAGTTTTTTGTTTACCATTGGCGACAAGCGTTTGACTGCAACAGGTGATTTCACTGATCCGGACTTTCTTTCCATGTTCAGTTTTCCATTAATCAACGGAGACCCCAAAACTGCTTTGAGCGACCTTCATAATATCGTTATCACTGAAAAATTTTCAAAGAAACTTTTCGGTGAGGAAAATGCGATTGGCAAAACAGTTAAAATAGACAGCAATGCCTATTTCAAAGTGACCGGCGTGATGAAAGACCTGCCGAATAATACCCGGTTTGATTTTGAATACCTGATGCCCTGGTCGTATCTAAAAAAGATAGGGCAGGATGATGAATACTGGGGCAATAACTCCATTCAAACATTTGTTCTTTTAAAACCAGGCGTAACGGAGGCCCATGCTAATGCTGCTGTGCTGAACTTTACCAGGAACCATTCCGATACCAAGGATATTCAGCAGTTTTTGCACCCCGCAGCCAAATGGCACCTGTATTCGCAGTTTAAGGATGGGGTGATAGTAGGCGGGAGAATTGAACGGGTTAGGGTATTTTCCCTGATCGCTGTACTGATCCTTGTCATCGCTTGTATAAATTTCATGAATTTAAGTACGGCCAGGAGCGAGACGCGCGCAAGGGAAGTAGGCATCCGTAAAACTGTAGGCGCATTGAGGGGCTCGTTAATCTGGCAGTTTTTAGGTGAATCTGTTTTGATTGCACTTATTGCCGGTATTTTTGCCATCGTCATCGTACAAATCAGTATGTCGGGTTTCAACCAGCTTACCCAAAAGCAATTATATGTACCATATAGCAATCCCTACTTTTGGCTCACCGCAATTGGATTTATACTCGTTACCGGTATTATTTCGGGAAGTTATCCCGCATTGTACCTGTCTTCATTCAAGCCGGTAGCTGTACTGAAAGGTACTTTTAAGGCGGCAAATGCTTTGGTTACACCACGTAAATTGCTGGTGGTCATTCAGTTTACTTTTGCTGTGGTGCTCATCATTTGTACCATCATTATTCGCCAACAATTACAATATGCCCAGGATAGGGATACAGGGTATAAGAAAGATAACCTTGTTTACACATTTATGTCCGGCGAGATCGCGAAGCACTATCAATCCATCAGAAATGAATTGCTTTCCAGTGGCGCTGCAACTTCGGTGTCCAGAACAAATTCGCCTATAACTCAGCGATACAGCGATAGCTGGGGTTTTAACTGGCCAGGTTCGCAGCCCAAGAACAAGGTTGACTTTATTATTTACAGTTCAGACGGAAGCCTTATTAAAACCATGGGGCTTAAGCTTGTTGCAGGCAGGGATATCGATCCGATAAATTACCCGACGGATTCAACGGCCATGCTGGTAAATGAGGCTTCGGTAAAGATCATGAACCTGAAAGATCCTGTTGGTAAATTAGTTACCCAGGGCGAGGGTAAAGACATCAAAACATGGCATATTGTTGGAGTTATCAAAGACTTTATTATCAGCTCGCCTTACGAACCCGTACAACATATGCTGATCGAAGGCCCCAGTTCCTGGTTCAATATAGTTCACTACAAACTCAATAATGCCAATTCGACGAAAGAAAACCTGCGCCGCGCCGAAGCTGTATTTAAAAAATACAACCCGGATTATCCGTTTGAATACAGCTTTGTCGACCAGGAGTATGCCAAGAAGTTTGGCGACGAGCAGCGGATTGGAACATTGGCCAGCCTGTTTGCCGGATTGACAATAGTCATATCTTGTCTTGGCCTCTTTGGCCTGGCAGCTTACATGGCGCAAAACCGGATCAAAGAAATTGGCATCAGAAAGGTTCTCGGGGCGTCGGTAGCCAGCGTCACCACACTACTTTCCAGGGATTTTCTGAAGCTGGTCGCCATCTCATTTTGCATCGCTGCGCCAATAGCCTGGTATTTAATGTTCCAATGGTTGAAAGGGTACAGTTACCGGATTTCCATTAATATCTGGGTATTCGTAATCGCTGCTGCGTTGACATTGCTGATCTCTGTTTTGACAGTAAGTTACCAGGCAATCAGGGCTGCATTAACAAATCCGGTGAAAAGTTTGAAAGGGGAATAGCGCCTTTATAACCAGAACTGTTGCATTCTCATTATTGTTAAAGGCAAGGGTAACTACCCCGGTAAAGGTGCTGTTTTCAAGGAAACAGCACCTTTTTTTGTTGTTAGATTTAACTTTCCTGTTATTTTCAGGCTAAACGCAGTGATCATACGATTATAGCTATTTTACAACTATTGCTTTTCAAATTCAGAATAGAGTGGTCAAGCCCTCCGGGATCTCAATTGATGGTCACCTTCTCAAATTATCGGGCTTAACAGAAACGATTGCTTCTGTTAAGCCTAATATGTTAGTTGGATTCGGCCGGCAGGATTATTGAAATTTTTATTTCAAATAGGTGTAACAAATTCATTCAGGGTGTAGTCATATGTTTATAGTACTATGTATTGCATGGTATTATATATTTTGTAACTAATTAGGATGGCTCAAAAAGATTAATGGTCAAACATTTCACTATCACACCGGCATGAAACTAAAGTTTTTACTCCTCATCTTATTTTCAATCGTTATGGCCCCGGCTTTCGGGCAAGCAGGGCAGACGTTATTCGCAGTAAACGGCATTGCAACCGACTCGCTATCGAAGCAACCGCTCGGCTATGTGACAGTAAACCTGCGCAACGAAGCAAAGCAGTTGGTCCGCACGGCCGTGACTAAAACCGACGGGACGTTCCGGTTTGAAAAGCTGCCATCAGGAAAATATATTCTTTCGATGATCAATATCGGTTTTAAGACAAAAACACTTCCTGTTGATTTTACAGATAATAAGAAACCCTCCATAAATCTGGAGAGCATTGCCCTGGGCACACAAACTACGCAGCTTAAAACGGTGGCTATTACGGCCGATAGACCTATCATTAAACAGGAGGTTGATAAACTCACCTACGACTTAAAAGCCGACCCTGACAGCAAAAGCAGCAGCGTACTGGAGATGATGCGTAAAGTGCCTTTGTTAACAGTAGACGGTGACGATAATATACTTTTGAAGGGAAATAGCGGCTACCGGATATTTGTTAACGGCAAACCATCAAGTATGATGGAGCGCGATCCGAAGAATATCCTCAAAAGCATGCCTGCATCAACCATTCAAAGCATCGAGGTAATTACCAACCCTTCGTCGAAGTATGATGCCGAGGGAATGGCGGGGATCATCAATATTGTGACCAATAAAAAAATGAGTAACGGGTACAATGGCACGCTAAATCTTAGCCATGTATTTCCGGTAGGCGGCCCAAGATTAGGCGGGTCGTTTTCGTCTAAACAGGGCAAGCTGGAGCTATCGGGCTATTTTGGCGGCAATATCTCCAATTCGCCCGAAGTGCTTAGTTCCATTTCGAGGCTTACTACCGGGAGCAACCCTACAAGCCTTAACCAGAATAACACGGCGAAATGGGACGGCAAAAATGGCTATGCGGAAGTTGGGGTCAGCTACGAAATTGACAGCCTTAACCTTATTTCGGGGCAATTCAATATTAATGGAAATAACCAGGACGGCATCAATACACAAAATTCTGTTTTGAACGAAGCAGGCAACGTGGTTCAGCAGTACGACCTGTACAATAATAATACTGCAGGCGGCAGGGGCCTGAATATGGGTTTAAATTACCAACTGGGTTTCAAAAGCAGCAAGCAAAGGCTGCTCACCTTTTCGTACCAGTATTATACATTCAACAACAGGCAGAATGCGGCGCTGACGGCCTCAAACCGTGTGGACTATACAACGCCCGATTACCTGCAACACAATGAAGGCGAATCTTCCGAACAAACCTTCCAGGTAGATTACGTTCAGCCTGTAAAAAAGTTGAATATCGAAATGGGGGTGAAAGCAATTATACGTGATAACAAGAGTGACTTTCAATATCTCGGATATAATGCAGCAACTGGTAATTTCGAGGCCGACCCATCGCGAAGCAATAAATTCGAAAATAACCAAAACGTGCTGGGTGCATATAACAGCTATAGCTACACCCTGCAAAACTGGAGCTTTAAGGCGGGCGCCAGGGTAGAGGAGACGCTGATTGATGCTGATTTTATTTCCACCTCATCGCAGCTAAACAAAAATTTCTTTAATATAGTGCCTTCGGTAAGTATTAATAAGCGGTTTAAAAACTCCAGTACGCTGAACTTCGGGTTTTCGCAAAGGATACAGCGCCCGGGTATATACCAGCTAAACCCCTTTGTAGACCGCTCGAACCCAAACTTCGAATCGTCGGGAAACCCCAACCTCAGGCCTGCGGTTTCGAATAGTATTCAATTGGGTTATAGCAGAACGAAAAAAGCATCCTTAAACCTGATGCTTGGCTATAATTATTTTAACGACCTGATCATGCCCGTTGTAATTTTTGATCCGGCTACGAATATTACCCGCAGCAGTTTTGATAACACCGGCAAGGCCCGCCTGTTTACCTTCAACGGCAATATCAATTACCCCATCACCAAAAAATGGAGCTCATCATTCAACGGCAGGATTGCGCATGGCCGTGTGCAGGGTATCGTGAATGGTCAGTTGGTCAAAAATCAGGGCTTTATGTATGGTGCATCGTTAAACAGCGGCTATAATTTAGAGAAGGGCTGGCGTGTTAGCACCAACGTGTTCCTGAATGGCCCTAACCTTTCTATCCAGGGTACTTCAAATCCTTATGCCAGTGTATCCTTTACGGTTAATAAAGATGTAGTGAAGGATAAACTTTCGCTCTCGGCCACGGCAAATAACCCCCTCAGCAAATACAGGAATAATATCAGGAGCTCATTCGGGCCCGATTTTACCCAAACAAATATCAACCGCGCCTACTTCAGGGGCTTTACCGCCAGCCTGAATTACCGCTTCGGCAAGCTGAAAGAATCAGTTAAGAAAAACAAACGGGGTATCAGTAACGACGATGTTCAGGGAGCGCCTTCGGGAAACTAAAAGCACTTAACAATTTGGATTAGTTGGTTATTGCTATTGCCCATTGCTGAAAAGCCCAAATACTTGTGTTGCGGGATTATGAATTTCAATACAAGTTTTCACTGCCGGCGTATTAAAATCAATATTTCAATTATGGGTGAAGTGTATTAATTACCATCTGATGAGTTTTATTTTTTTAAGAAAGTTCCGGGTTTGTTTTTCTTTTCACAATTTAAGGTATCAGCAGCCTGGTTTAAACATTATGACTTTATTAATGATTCTTTTTACACCTCTATCATCGCCTTAATCACTCCGTTATCTGGATCAAGCCAGCTTTCAAATTCGTCCTTTACTTTGTTAAAACGCACCCGATGTGTAATATAATCAGCAGGTTGCACTAAACCTTGTTTCATTGCTGTAATTACATGTTCAAAATCCTCCCTGGTAGCATTGCGGCTGCTCATCAACGTCGCCTCGCGTTTATGAAACTCCGGATGGCTGACTTTGATCTCACCTTTTTGCAAGCCAACCAGGACATATCTGCCTCCGTGTGCTATATAATTAAATCCATTGTTAATTGCATTTAAGCTGCCTGTAGCATCTATAACCACAGTAGGCATATCGCCTTTGGTTATTGAAGCTAATCGCTCCGATGCGTTTTCGGTCGATACATTAATGGTATGTTCAACCTTTAATTTTTCATTGCAAAATTTAAGCCGCCTGGTATTTAAATCCATTGCAATAACCCTGCCCCCGGCAATGCGGGCAAATTCCATAATCCCCAAGCCTATTGGCCCTGCACCTATAACCAGGACATATTCACCCGGTTTAACATCTGCACGTTTAACGCCATGTGCGCCTATTGCCAGTGGTTCCACTAAAGCCAGCTCGTCATAGCCCAAACCATCGCCATGTACCAGTGAGGATGCCGGTACATTCAGGTATTCGGCCATGCCCCCGTCAATATGCACGCCACAAACATTAATATTTGCACAGCAATTTGGCTTGCCTGATCTGCAGGCTACACAAGAGCCGCAGTTGAAATAGGGGATAAATGTAACAATATCCGTTTTTTGAAATCCCTTTGCACCGCCGGTTTCAACCAACTCGCCGGATAGTTCGTGCCCCAAAACACGGGGATAACTGAAATATGGCTGGGTGCCCTCAAAAGCATGCAAATCAGTTCCGCAAATACCTATTCTCCTGATCCTGATCTGAGCATAGCCTTCTTTGATTTTAGGCTTTTCCTGTTCTTTAAATATTAATTTACCTGGTTCTTCGCAAACTATTACCTGCATGCTGTCTGTTGTTAAAGCTGAAAAATCCGTTTCATTATCACCCATTTTTCTCCCTCTTCGGCCCAGGGTAGCGGTTGTTGAAATAGCCACATGAGCTGTTCCCACTCTTGTACTTTTGGATTAGATGCATCCATTGCCGCTTTTTTCTTTGCCTCAAAATGATCGCTTGTTTCCATGATCATAAACAACCGGTTTCCCGTACGATAAATCTGCATATCAAGGATTTCTGCATCCAGTATGCTTTTGCGTATTTCCGGCCAGCTATTTTCTGCCTTATGCCAATGCTCATATTCTGCTATCAATTGCGGGTCGTCCTTTAAATCAAGGGCGAGACAGTATCTTTTCATAGTTTATTTAGTTTTATAGGTAATACGAGGCATAAGATTTTTCAATTAAACCGTATTCTTTCATTTCTTTCCAGAATTGCGCCGGGATTTTTAAATGGGCTAAAGCAACATTTTGTGATACCCTGTCGGGATTGGTGGTATTGAGGGCGATACTTTTAACACCAGGTCCGTTTAGTCCAAAAGCCACGCATGCATCCGCTGGTTTTATTTGATGATCTGTACACAATTTACGAAACAACTCGCGCCAATGATATAAATGCTTGTCTTTTACCGGATCGGTCAACCGGTAATTATAATAATCCGATCCGGTTAAAAAGCCTCCGTTAAAAACAGCTGAATTAATAATCAAGGTTCCCTGTTTTTCAAGCTCCTGCATAAATTCTATCAATTCCGGAGGGTGGCTGTGGACCGTCATACTATTGGCAATCATTACCCAATCCAGTTTTACATCATGAGCTATTTTTTTGATGATCCTCCAATCCTTCGAACCTACTCCGACGCCTTTTACTTTACCATCCCGCTTCAGTTCATATAGCGCACGGTAAGCTTCCAATATATCCTGGTACCGTTGTGTTTGTTCCTGCTCATCTTTTGCTGCAGTGAGATATTCATCAGGATCATGTACCGATACCAGCCCTGCATCGTAATTGCCCAGCAGCTCGTTACCCTGCTCATAGCATTCCAGGATTCCCTCATAACTTATCCGTTGAACGGCGTCATATTTCAGATCACGCCAAACACCCGGTTCAAAAGTAGGTTCGGGAGTTTTTAAGGCCGTACGCAGCCAGCCCAGTTTATTGCTGATCAGCACGTTTGAAGGATTTACATTTAATTGTGCCAAAGCCTTTCCCAGCGATTCGAGTGCCAGCCCGGCGCCATATTTACCGGCGGAGTCAAATACAGCCGGTTTAGGAGAATGTTTGATGCTTTCAGCAACAATGGCACGTTTAACCTCTTCAGAAAGAGCTACATATAAATTCCCTAATCCGCTGGTTCCAAAAATAACTTTAGGCAGATTGATTTCTTGCATATTGAAAAAGAGTTATAGTTAAAGGATAGCTGAAACCGGTAAGCTTTCCGGCTTGACTTTTATCCGATGGCCTTTTAGGCCAAAAAATGCGACTACCGCAAAACAAACCAGCGGTACTACATATCCGTATTGAATATTACCGGTTATATCACTGATGTAACCGAACATCCTCGGCAGAACAGCACCGCCAACAATGGACATAATGATCAAACTGCTGCCGAATTCTGTATCGCCCTTTAAATCTTTTATACCCAGTGCAAAAATGGTTGGGAACATAATCGACATAAAGAAACATATACCGATGACTGTGTAAACGGTGATCATTCCATGGCTTAAAACGGCGATTATGCAAAGCAGGACGTTGATGCCCCCGTAGGCAGCAAGTAAACTTGCCGAACTAAAATAACGCATCAAAAATGTGCCTATAAACCGGCCAATAAGAAATGCAAAACCGCATAAGCCTAAATAATCTGCCGCCTTTACTTCGGTAATACCGGCAGATTTTGTTGCATACAGGATAAATAAACTGAATACACAAACCTGCGCACCTACATAAAAAAACTGCGCGGCAACACCCCAGGCTAAATGAGAATGCTTGAGAGCATGGAAAATGTTTTTACTGGCCGTGTGTCCTTCATGTTGCTGAATCCGGGGCAGACGTGTAAAAGCAAAAAGGATAGCAATAAATATCAGCACACTGCCCAATATAAAATAAGGCATTTTTACGGATGATGCTTCGGCGGCGAGCGCCAGTTTTCGTCCTTCCTCTGTCATCGCACTCAATTGTGCCGGCGTATAACCTTTGGTAAGTATAATACGTGCGCCAATTATCGGGGCCAGCGTGGCTGCCAGCCCGTTAAATGATTGTGCAAAGTTAAGCCTTTGAATTGAGGTTGCCGGATCACCCAATGAGGAGGCATACGGATTGGCGGCTGTTTCTAAAATGGTCAATCCGCAGGCGATGATAAATAATGCTACCAGGAAAAACGTGTACTGCTGTGTATTGGCGGCCGGTATAAATAGATAAGAGCCAAACGCGAAAACAAGCAAGCCGGTTATAATACCTGTTTTGTAGCCATATTTTTTCATAATAAAACCTGCCGGTAAGGCCATCAAAAAATAGGCAATAAATACCGCAGAATCCACCAGCGTAGCCTGCACCGTTGTTAGTGTAAACGACTTTTTTAAATGCGGTATCAATATCGGGTCAAGGTTATGCGCGAAGCCCCATAGAAAGAATAAGCTGGTTATTAATATAAATGGAAAAAGAGTTTTATTCTTTGTCATGATCGGATCATTGTATTAAATTTTTGTTTGGCGGATTAAAGGTTCACAATTAATTATTGGGAGTAATTTTAGCTACCCACCCGCCTGCAGTATCCATACGGACATTGATTATCGAATTAGCCGATACCTTTTTTTCTGACCGGGTTAGGTTTTGAGGAGATGATAACACATCTGCCCATGAGGATAATGTATAGTTACCCATGGGTAAAAAATCCATTTTCAACTGCACCGTTCTTTCAGAGTCGTTGGTCATCGCGCCGATATACCAGTCTTTTCCGCTTCTTTTGGCGATGATGACATATTGGCCCGGGTAACCGCCGAGTACTTTCGTATCATCCCAAACAGTTGGTATATTGTTTAAAAAATCGGCTCCGGGCTTACCCAAAATGTTTTCAGGCGCATCGCAATAAACCATAAACGGACTTTCATAGATCACAAATTTGGCCAGCTCGGCGCACCGGCTGTTCATCACCTGGGTGGGGCTACCTTTTCTGAACTCATCTTTTTTTACATTTAAAAATCCGCCCGGAGTATAATCCATCGGCCCGGCCAGCATACGGGTGAATGGGAGGGTGGTATTGTGCCCGGCTGTTATCCTGGTCGAAAATTTGGAATATTCTTCACCTAAAACACCTTCACGGGTGATCATGTTGGGATAGGTCCGCTCGATGCCATCGGGTTTAAAAGCACCATGAAAATCAACCATCAAATGATATTTTGCAGCTGTTTGAATGATACGGCGGTACCAGTTAACCATTTGCTGATCGTCGCGGTCCATAAAATCAATTTTAATCCCTGCAATACCCCATTGCTCGTAAATTGGAAAAGCCTTTTCAAAATTATCATTGCGGTTAACATCAGAACTATATAACCAAAGCCAACATTTAACTTTTTTTGCTTTAGCATAGGCCAGGATCTCCGGCATATTTAATTGCGGGGCCACTTTGGTAATATCTGCTTCCGGCTTGTTAAATGGCCCATACCATTGCCAGTCAATAAGCATATAAGGCCAATGTTGTGCCGATGCCAGGTCTATATACTTTTTGATCGTTGGCATGTCTACCTTTACGTCTCCGCTCCACCAGTTATCCCAGGCGCTCATGCCAGGTTTGATCCAGCTGGGATCTTTCAATACGTTAGGCGGGTTCAGGTTTTGTATCAACTCCGATTCAATCAGTTTACCCGGTGTGCCAGCCAGCATCACTACGCGCCATGGGGTAAGCAGGTTGTTAGTGAAGCGGGCTTTAACACCATTTTCACTTTCTCCAGGTAAGGGTGATAGCTTCGTGATCAAGCTGATTTTATCAGTAGCACCGGTGTCTGTTTTCAGCGAACCGATATAAAACCCCGGATAATTGTCAATGTTAGCTTCTGTGATGGCCGCGTAATGACGTTGGTCTAATTCTATCAGCAGCGGCAAACCGGCAATTGTTTTTTCTGTGATATGGTTTAGATTTTTCGGTTTGAATTCGGTTTCCTGGGAGGAGGTATAACTGCCATAGTCTGCCACCCAGGTCTTTGCTTTTGCCGGCAAGCTGAAACCGGTAAGTTCCCGTACGATCTGCCGGTCGCCGATTTTATCAGCCCCGAATAATTGGTAACGAAAAGCTACACCATCGTCATAAGCCCTGAACCATATGTTCATGCGGCGCATTGGCGCCGATTTTTCTACGAGTGATAGTTCCAGTTCATTGTAATGATCAGTTACAATGCTGTGCTTAGCTTTTACTATCGGTGTCCACGTTTGGTTAACAGAATGCTCCACATGGCCGGTTACGGTCATGCCCATGCCGATAGCCGGTTCATCTTTAAATTCGAAACCGAGTGATGAAGGATGGATGATGGTTAAACCATTGCTGGAAACAGTGTATTGTAAGCTACCGGTGTTGTTTATTTCGACAACAGTATTTTTATCTGGCGATACAAGCTTAAAAGTTTGCGCAACGGAAGGAACTGCCAATGAAACGGCAGTAATAAAGACATAACAAATTTTCAGGTTCATGATACAGGTTAAATAGCTCCTTCAATTTTTAAAACAAATGCATTTTTACCAGGGGCTTGTTCGGGCAATTTTACTTTGAGGCCGGCCTCGGTTTGCTCAAAACTCAACTTGTCGTTTCCGAGCAGGCTCACACTGCTTATATTACCTGCTTCATTGCCTTTTGCTAATTTTTTAACAATGGCTTCATTCCCGGTTGGCCAACCCAGCATAGTAGCATAAAGGGTTTTACCCTTTGCAGTAAACCGGATATCCTCAGCTCCGAATGGTTTGCCTTTGCCTTCATTAAAGCCCTGCGCGCTAATTGGAGCCGCTGAATCTGTTGCGGGACCTTCTCCAAACACCTTCCAGGGGCGGGTGCCATAAATTGCCTCGCTGTTTACCTGCATCCAGGCGCCTATACCTTCAACTACTGCACGTTCTTCGCTGTCGATACTTCCGTCTCCCCGTAATGGGATATTTAGAAGCAGGTTGCCGTTTTTACTTACAATATCAACCAGGGTATGTACCACTGTTTTGGCACTTTTGTAGCCTTTATTATCAAATATGCGCCTATCATAATGCCAGCCGCCAATACAGGTATCGGTTTGCCATGGTAAAGGTTCTATCTGGTTACTCTGTCCGCGTTCTATATCCCATATCATGCATTTACGCTGCTGCTCATTCAATACTTTACCAAACAGCGCAGCCTGTAGTTTGCCGTGCTTTTTAATGCTGGTATTGTACATATGCGCCGCTATTTTTAAACCGGCGTCGCTTACCGGCCATAGGGGCAAGGCAGTATCGTCAAAATAAATCAGTTCGGGGCCGTATTTATCTATCAGCTCAATAGTGCGGTTTAAAAACTTATCACAATAAGCTTTGCTGGGTACGCTTGCACCATTGCCCCAGTCCCAATGGCTGCCCATACTGTTGTTATCAAGGCTGTCCTTACTTAAAGGATGGTTTTGTGCATATAATTCCTGTGGGTCATAGCCATTCCACCATTTACCGGCACCATCAGCTTTGGTCATCTTGCCATCATAAGGTACGCCGGCATACGGCCCGGTTTTATCCGCGCGTTGGGCAACCTCGTACCAGGTCCAGGGGTGGGAGGCATGCACTGTTACGCCAAAAGGGAGCCCATGTTCTTTAGCTGCTTTGGCCCAGCCGCCTATCAGGTCTTTTTTGGGGCCGAGTTTGGTAGAGTTCCAGCTTTGGTATTTGCTGTCGTAAAGGTCAAAATTATCATGGTGGTTGGCCAGTGCCATAAAATATTTGGCGCCAGCCTGCTTGTACAGGCCAACCAATTCATCGGGGTTCCAGTTCTCGGCTTTCCATTCGTTAATAACATCTTTAAAGCCAAATTTGGAAGGATGACCATATTTTTGAACGTGGTATTTATACTGGTCGCTGCCTTCCTGGTACATGCCTCGTGCATACCAGTCGCCGCGTTCCGGCTGGCATTGCGGGCCCCAGTGTGCCCACATTCCGAATTTGGCATCACGAAACCAATCAGGTACCTGGTATTGAGCTAATGAATTCCAATCAGGCTTAAAAGGGCCGGAATTAATTTCAGCGTTTGAATTTGTACGCAGCAAACTGCTGCCAAAAACCCTCGACAGGTACAGGGATGAGAGCCCCGTGGCCATGCCTTTTATTAATGTTCTTCTTTTCATAATTGTGTTTGGAGATTTTGAAAAGTACCTACGCGGATCAGCTATGTAAACGGGTAGCCGGGGCTTTAAGTAAGTTTCAATATGTCATTATCTATAATTGGTTGATCAGCAATTCACGTTACGTCTGTCAGCAATTGATCATCAATCAAATTTCCTTGAAATAATATTCAAATAGTTGACCTAATGGGACTTTTTTTTATACAAAACCGACTTTTTGGGTGATGCTATAGTAACGGAAATGTGAATTGGTAAAAGAAATCGAAGATATAAAGTGTAACGCGTAAAAGAAGGCGTGGTTATAAATAGCTCATTTAATGTAAGTTGTTGCTTGTGTTGATCCGGGTTTTGTATTTGTACCATTACAGGTTGCCCATTTGATTTACAGCGTTTGAATGGGAATTTAAAATGTTACCGGTGCTTATTTCAGACTATGCTGATTTCAAAGCTGCATCATAATTGATGATCAAAATGCGTTATCATCGCCGTATTGGGCTAATGATTAAAGCCAACCTGGTACATCTGTTTTTTATATTCGCTGGGCGACATGCCGGTCAGCTTTTTGAAGGTTTTGGAAAAATAAGAAAGGTTATCAAAGCCGGTTTGAGTACAAATCTCCGAATAAGACATCCTGCTCGTCGCCATCAGGTATTGTGCACGCTCAACACGCTTTTCATTTATATAATTCAACGGCCTGGTTCCGGTATATTGCTTAAACTGTCTTGAAAAGTAATCGACATTTTGGTTTGCGCGGGAAGCAAGCAGGTGCACTGAAAGATCCATGTGTAAATTAACAAGGATATAATTTAAGGTTTCTGCAATTTTTACCGGGATAAGTTTATGTTCCGGATGTTTGAATAACTGGGGAGTGAGGAATTTGGCGGTTAGCATCATCAGGATACCCTGAGTTTCCATGTACATTGAAGTGTTTTGCTGATTGTTAAGTTCCTGGTATTCTTTATAGTAAATATCCTTTTCATACACCTTGGGGTTGTCCGACCGGTTAATTCCCCTTCCCGGGTTAATTTGAAGCAATCGGTTAAACAGGTAAATATCCATTTCGGTGGCCTTTGTTTTTAACACAGCCCTGTTATTGGCAAAAAGTGAGCTGCCATCTGTCGAATCCTCAAAGAATTGTACAAAATACTGTCCGAGGTAATCCCTGCAGCCTAAATTACATAGAGTGAAACTTGGAATGATGTACAAATAGCCTGGTTCGAGCTTTAGTATGCTGGCTGCATCCGATATCTCACCTTCTCCATCATCGATATAATAAATTCGGTAGTAAGGACTAATCACATTCCTGTAATTCCATTTCGCGTTAAGTTTTACATAGTCAACGTTAAGGAGCGAGAAAGTGTGTTTTAAATTTCTTTTAATCATTTTGGATCACAAATATGCAAAATGCTTTGATATACTATAGTGTATATGAATACTTTAAATTCAATAAAGTCGGTTTTTTACAAAAAAAAGTCTATTTCAATCAAATTTTGAAATATGGTTTACCGTAGGTTTGAATGAACCAATATGACCGATTATAGCATGTTTAGCTTTTTTATGGTTTATCATCCATATAATTTTAGCTCCCTTGGATTTATATGTTCAAAATTCGATATTTACGAAAGCCATATCCGGAAAATCTTCCATTTGTTGCAATTAGCCTAATCTATTGATTGTATTTATAAATACCCCGATCTTTAAGCTATGAGATATAAATTATCCCTAAGCGTACTTACTTTATTGTTGATGCTTCGTGTTGTTTTTGCACAAAATGGCAAATACCAATTTTCACAGCTAAACAGAAGCAATGGCTTGTCCCACAACCAGGTTAACTGTATTTTTAAGGATTCCGAAGGTTTTATGTGGTTCGGCACTGCATCGGGCCTTAATCGTTACGATGGCTATACTTTTAAAATATTTAAACACGATGCTAATAATAAAAAGTCGCTTAATGATGATTTTGTAACCGGTATCTTTGAAGGACCCGGCAAAAAATTATGGGTATCAACACGCGGCGGATATTGTTTTTATGATCCCCAGACAGAACAGTTTGACAGTGATATGTCATTAATGACACGCTCGTTAAAACTTCCGGGATATCCTAACGTTTCTAAAATAATCCGAAGTGGTAAAGGCGAGTTTTGGCTTTTGTGCCCGGATTCTGGTTTGTACAGGCATAATGAAATATACAAAACAACCCGCCGGTATTATCATCACCGTTCAGGCGCGTCATTATATTCAAACTTCATCTCAGATATAACAAAGGATGCTACCGGTAATATTTGGTTAGTTTACCGTAACGGCATGGTTGAAAAGTTTGATGTCAAACAAAATAAAATTACTTATCGTACTGATATTTTTAATAAAGCTGTTAGTAATAAAGATGGATACTATGCCATTACTGTCGATAAGGATAACGATTTATGGTTTTATACACCTAATTTCTACGCCAATGCATATTATTATAGTCCTTCAACCGGCGCATTGAGGCTCATCGGTAAAGAATCTGCCGGGCCGAAATTAAAGTCCAACATCATCAGCAACATTATTCAGGCTGATGACGGGTTGGTATGGATAGGCACCGATCATGGCGGGATAAACGTGCTGGATAAAAAAACTTTTACAGTTAACTATTTATTGAACAGGGAGGACGATGCCAAATCGCTAAGCCAAAACAGTGTTATCCTTTATAAAGATGATTCGGGTATTATGTGGGCTGGTACGTTTAAAGAAGGAGTAAGCTATTATCATAAAAACATCATCCGGTTTCCATTGTACAGACACTTCGCGTCGGACCCCAAAAGTTTAGCCTTCGAAGATGCTAACAAGTTTGTTGAAGATAAAGACGGCAACCTGTGGATTGGCACAAACGGAGGTGGATTGATTTACCTTAACCGTAAAACCGGCAGTTTTAAGCAGAATAAGTATGAGGCTGGAAATGCAAACAGCCTCAGCAATGATATTATTGTGAGTTTATGCATTGACCATGACCAAAAATTATGGATAGGTACATATTTTGGCGGCCTGGATTGTTTTGACGGAAAAAAATTCACCCATTATAAACATGATGATAAGATAGCCGGCAGTATTGCTGATAACCGGGTGTGGAGTATTCTTGAAGATTCTTCGCACAGGTTGTGGATCGGCACATTTGCAGCCGGGCTCCAGATATTTGACAGGGAAAAAAAGAAATTTTCCCCTCCCTTTAAACAAACTGATATCAGGTGCCCTTATGTATCAGCGCTGTTTGAAGACCGCAAGGGCAATATATGGGTAGGAGGGTACTTTGGTATCGATGTGATTTTGAAAAATACAGGCAGGTTTGTGCATTACAGCATAAATAAAGATAATGCTAATAGTTTGATCAGTAATACGATCAACTGCATTAATCAGGATAGGCGCGGCCTGATCTGGATAGCGACACGCGATGGGTTGAGCATACTCAATCCCGAAACTAACAACTTCAAATCGTTAACAAAACAAAACGGCTTGCCAGATAATTCAATATTGGATATACTGGAGGATAGCAGGGGAAGAGTTTGGTTAAGTACTGCAAATGGCTTAAGCAGGGTAACACTTATCCCCGAAAAGGCCGGTTATGGTTTCAGGTTTGAAAATTTTGACGAAACGGATGGCCTGCAAGGCCGGGAATTCAACACGCATTCGGGACTCAAAACCACCAGGGGCGAATTGATATTTGGCGGGGGGCATGGGTTTAACATTTTTGACCCCCTGGCAATACATGCCAATATCAATAAACCTAAATTAACTTTTACTGATTTTTTGCTGTATAACAAAAGTATCCGGGCCAATGAAGAAGTTAACGGGCATGTTGTATTGTCAAAAGCTATTTCGGCAACCCATGAGCTGACGCTGACACACAGTGAAAACGTATTTACCATTGAGTTTGCCGCGCTTAATTTTTTTAACCCCAATAAAGTAAAACATCAGTATATGATGGAGGGGTTTGATAAGGATTGGCTTGACGCGGATAATGCTACGCGAAAAGCCACCTACACTAACCTTGACGGCGGCGATTATACTTTTAAAGTACGGGCGATTAGCCAGGAAGGAAGATGGGAGCCGGATTATATAGCATTAAAGATCAAAGTACTGCCCCCTTTCTGGAAATCGACGGTTGCCTATTTTGTTTACATATTGCTATTAGCAGCAATTCTCTTTTTGATGCGCCGGCGGGGGATTCAAAAAATAAGGAGGCAGTTTGAAATCGAAAAGGAGAAACGCGAGGCTAAATTGTTAATTGAAAATGAGCGGCAGGAGGCCAGGCGGATGCATGAGCTTGATATGATGAAAATTAAGTTTTTTACCAATATAAGCCATGAATTCAGGACCCCATTATCATTGATCATGGCACCTGTTGATAAGATTTTAAAGCAAACTGAGGCCGAAGAGCAGAGGAACCAGTTGCAATTAATTAACCGCAATGCCAAACGTTTACTAAATATGGTAAACCAGTTGCTCGATTTCAGGAAAATGGAGGTGCAGGAACTCAGGCTGCATGCACGGAGCGGGGATATTATCAATTTTATTAAGGAAATGGTGTATTCATTTTCGGATGTAGCTGAAAAAAAACACATCAGGCTGGTATTCGATTCGGAAATTCAAAACATGATCATCAACTTTGATCATGATAAAATTGAACGCATCATCTTCAACCTGCTTTCCAATGCATTTAAATTTACTCCCGATGGCGGGCATATAAGCGTTTTACTGGCGATACTTGAAAAGGCAACCGGAGGGCGGCAGCTTGAGATAAAGGTTATTGATACAGGTATTGGAATTCCGTTAGATAAACAGGACAGAATTTTTGAACGTTTTTTTCAGAACGACGTACCGGGCTCTATGGTTAACCAGGGCAGCGGCATAGGTTTGTCAATAACCAAGGAGTTTGTAAAGCTGCATAACGGGGAAATATCAGTAGAGAGCGAACCTGGGCAGGGCAGCTATTTTACGATACTTTTACCGGTTGATTTAGCTACAGAGGAAAAGGTATCCACTAATGAACCTGAATTACCGATTACTGCAATAGCCGAAAGCGCGGACTGGGTACAGGCGGGAGGCGGTAATATAATTAAGAAGCTTTCCGTTTTACTGGTTGAGGATAATGAGGATTTTCGTTTTTATTTGAAAGACAATTTAAATGATACTTTTAATATCATCGAGGCTGTTAATGGCAAAGAAGGATGGCAAAAAACCCTGGCCCTTCATCCTAACCTGGTAGTTAGCGATATCAGCATGCCTGAAATGAATGGCATAGATCTTTGCAGGAAAATACGTAACGATAAACGAACATCGCATATACCAGTTGTACTGCTTACCGCAGTTACAGATGAAGAACAGCAATTGCAGGGGCTTGAAACCGGCGCTAATGATTACCTGACCAAGCCTTTTAATTTCGAGATCCTGACCTCCAAATTGAAAAACATATTGGCTATGCAGCAAGATATGCGCAAAACTTATCAAAAGCAGCTTGATGTTAAGCCAACGGAAGTAGAAGCCGAATCACTTGATGAAGCATTTATTAAAAAAGCGGTACAACTGATCGAAAAAAACATTGACAACGCTGAATTCTCGGTAGAGGAATTGAGCAGCGAATTATGTGTAAGCCGTGTAACCCTATACAAAAGAGCACTCGCTTTAACAGGAAAGTCCCCGGTAGATCTGATCCGTACCATCCGCCTCAAACGGGCCGCACAGTTGCTTGAGAATTCACAGTTAACCATATCACAGATTTCCTATAAGGTTGGCTTTAAAAGCCAAAAATATTTTGTACGATGCTTCAAGGCCGAATTTAATTGCCTGCCGTCTGCATATGTCAGTAAGAGGAATAAATAGCTTTTTATAAGCCTTCAGCCGGTTTTACCGCAATCGCTTTTAAAATTTATCGCTTATGGCCTACCTAAACCTTTTCCAAAGGACAAGGACTTTAAGAAAAAGTGCTCCCTCTCCTTTGGGCACGGAGCATTAGTCTGCGCGCGAAATCGCATTTATTGTTTTTTTAAAACGATTTATCTGATTTTGCTATTGGTTTAATTGAATGCTTTTTGGCCCTTTTTGTTAAATTTAGTACAACATCTGTTTCAGTTATGACCGATTATTAGGTGTGAATTCGCTTTAACATATTGTAAATAAGCGCAGTATGTGGTTTTAACATTTGTGTCCCCATTTGTGAACAATCGATTGCACCCCGGCATTTAGATTAGCAGCTTAATTCAATGTTTCTTTATTGTAAAACGCAATCAAAGTTTGGCATTGCTTAAGCCAATTTTCAAACCTGTTTAATTTACTACGATGTTAAAACGTATACTTTGGTGTACTGCTACTATTTTTTCGATTGCTTCGCCGCTCAAGGCTGTTTATTGCAATAATCCTCAAAAGGCAATAAAGGATACAGCCGTTGTCAGGACAATTTATCCGTCATACAATATATCGCCCAAAGCTCCTGATAAAACGGGAATGGATAACACTGCCGTGCAACAGGCAGCAAACATCAAATTGGGCTGGAACATCGGTAACACAATGGAAGCACCCGGCGCCGAAACCGGCTGGGGCAACCCTTTAATCACTGAAGATTATATCAAACTGGTTAAGCGGAGCGGTTTTAACGCCATTCGTATCCCTTGTGCCTGGAATCAATATTCAGATAAAAAAACTGCCAAAATACAGGATGCCTGGTTAAACCGCGTAAAACAGGTAGTGCGATATTGTGTAAAAAATGATATGTATGTGTTGCTCAATATTCACTGGGATGGCGGCTGGCTTGAAAATAATGTTACCCAGGCAAAACAAGATTCGGTTAACGCTAAACAAAAGGCGTTTTGGGAACAAATTGCAACAGCCATGCGCGATTTTGACGAACATTTGATGTTTGCCAGTGCCAATGAGCCGGCTGCAGATAATGCCGCGGCAACAGCAATACTTTCTACCTATCATCAAACTTTTATTAACGCGGTTAGATCAACCGGGGGCAAAAATGCCTACCGTGTATTGGTACTGCAGGGTCCATCTACTAACATGGAAAAAACAAGTGATTTCATGACATCCCTACCAACTGATCAGATAGCGAACCGGCTAATGGTCGAGGTACATTATTATTCACCTTTCAACTTTTGTCTTATGGAAAAAGATGAACCATGGGGCCACATGTTTTATTATTGGGGGAGCGGGCACCACTCGTTGTTGGATACTTCAAGAAACCCTACCTATGGAGAAGAGGCTGAAGTTAAGAGTACCTTCCAACTCATGAAAGCAAAATTTGTTGATAAAGGAATCCCTGTTGTGATGGGAGAATATGGCGCCTACAGGCGTACTGCCCCAAAAGATCTGGCGGTACATAATGATGCTGTAGATTATTGGATAAAGTTTACAACCCAACAAGCTATAGCCAACGGCCTCAAGCCATTTTTTTGGGATATAGGCATTGCCCTGGACAGGCGAAATAATAAAGTACTTGATCAATGCACAATTAATGCCCTGGTAGGGGGTGCCAATTAAAAATTTCTGCAATGATGATAAATCCACTGATTATCATGTGTCTCCATTTTTAGTGTCTCATACCAAACCTTGTTTAAAAAAATGAAACCAACCTACTTTTTGTATTTTTTGATTTTAGTATTCGCTACTACAGGGAAAACTATAGCCCAATCCCCTGACATAGCTTCAAAACGGGAGCATTTGTCTATTGATAATGACTGGCGCTTTGCTTTGGGCCATGCATACGATGTTACGAAAGATTTTTATAACGGAACCGGCGGGTTCTCCTATTTGGCCAAAACAGGGTATGGCGATGGCGCCGCATCGGCAGAATTTGATGACAGGGGATGGCGTAAGATCGACCTTCCGCATGATTGGGCAGTTGAACAACCTTTTAGCCCGAAAGGCAGTTTCAGTCACGGATCGAAAGCCATTGGCCGTAACTTCCCCGAGGCAAGTGTGGGTTGGTACCGTAAAACCTTTGCAGTACCGGCTTCCGACCTTGGTAAACACATATCCATAGCGTTTGATGGCGTTTTCCGAAATAGTATAGTTTGGGTAAACGGGCACTATTTAGGCACCGAACCCAGCGGATATAATGGCTTTGAGTATAATATTTCCGAATACTTAAACTATGGTGGTAATAATGTCATAGCTGTACGGGCCGATGTAACCATGGAAGAAGGCTGGTTTTATGAAGGCGCGGGCATCTATCGCCATGTGTGGCTTAACAAAACAAACCAGTTGCATATTGTTCCCGACGGAACTTTTGTTACAACCATGATGAAAAACAATGTTGCCGATGTTGCGGTAACATCCACCATCACCAATGACGATAAAAAATCAAGGAACTATAATGTAACTCAAACTATTATTGACGATAATGGAAAAGCCCTTGCGACAAAAACAACCACCGGGATTACTTTAAAGCCTTTTGCATCGCAGGATATTAAAAATACATTGACGGTTAGCAACCCAAAACTTTGGTCGTTAGAAGCGCCCAACTTACACAAACTGATTACCACGGTTGAAGATAATGGAGCAGTAATTGACAGCTATATAACCACTTTTGGGATCCGTACCATCAGGTTTGATGCTAATGAAGGCTTCTTTCTGAATGGAAAGCACGTTAAAATACAGGGTACCAATAATCACCAGGACCATGCCGGCGTAGGCGCTGCTATGCCCGATGCTTTACAGGAATTCAGGATCAGGACTTTAAAAGGCATGGGCTGTAATGCCTACCGTTGTTCACACAATCCGCCAACGCCCGAATTACTTGACGCGTGCGACAGGTTAGGTATGCTGGTTATCGATGAAAACCGCTTAATGGGTGTGGCACCTACCCAATTAAATGATTTGAAAAGGATGATCCTGCGTGACCGTAACCACCCCAGCATCATCAGTTGGTCGATAGGGAATGAAGAATGGGGCATTGAAGGCAATATTACCGGCGCACGGATAGCCGCTACTATGCAAGCCTTTGCCAAGTCGGTCGATTCTACGCGTTATATTACTGCCGCTATAAGCGGCGGTATTGGCTCCGGGATCTCAACGGTGATAGATGTGTTAGGCTACAACTACGTTGCTACCAAAAACACCGATGAGCAACATAAAAAATACCCGAATCAATTTAGCTGGGGTACCGAGGAGGGTTCGACGGTTGCCTCAAGGGGAATTTATGAGGATGATATGAGCAAGCAACAGCTTGTAGCCTATGACAGAAAACAAAACGATTTTTTTTACAGCCTGGAACAAGGTTGGAAACACTATGCGGCACGTCCGTACCTGGCCGGTATGTTCATTTGGACCGGTTTTGATTACCGGGGAGAACCAACACCGTTTGGGTGGCCCTCAGTAGGATCATATTTTGGAATGGTTGATGCCTGTGGTTTTCCAAAGGACGATTACTACTATCTAAAGTCATGGTGGACTAACCAAACCGTAGTGCATCTGCTGCCGCATTGGAACTGGCATGGCAAGGAAGGACAGGAAATAAGGGTATGCGCGTATAGCAATTGTGACGAGGTAGAACTTTTTCTAAACAAAAAAAGCCTCGGCAAAAAAACTATGGAACTAAACGGGCACCTGGAATGGCAGGTAAAATATGAGCCCGGCACGCTTGAAGCTGTAGGTTATAAAAAAGGCATTAAAGTCGGCAATGACGTTGTTAAAACCACGCTTACGCCATATCAGGTTAAATTAACGGCCGAGCGTAAAGCGATTACGGCCAATAAAAAAGATATTGCCATAATTACCGTGCAGGCCGATGACAAAAACAACCTGCGTGTGCCGACTGCCCAAAACGAGGTTAGTTTTTCACTTACTGGTCCTGGTAAAATTATAGGTGTGGGCAACGGAGACCCAACTTCACTGGAAGCTGATCAATACCTGGAACGGATAGACCTTGTTCATATAGGGAAATTTAAGGAGAAGTTTGTTGACGATTTAAATGTAAAAGCTGAAGTTGCGGCGGATTATGACGATAGCAACTGGCAAAATGCTTTCAAAGACACACGCGACGATGCATTTGGCCGAAAGGTAAAAGCCGTAGTCTACAGGGCTGGTTTTACTGTACCTGCTGATGTGGCAACCGCAATGGTCACCTTATTTAGTAAAAACATTGGCAAAGTTCAAAATATCTACATCAATGGTAGGGAGGTAGGGCATGAAATCAAAGCGGGCGATGGAAACACTGAGTTTAAGCTGGATGCCTCATTACTACACCCCGGCAATAATACGATAGTTATTGTAGCTACCCCATTACTTAAAGCCAACATCTGGGCAGGCGTTAATACTGATCCCGGCCTGATCCAGTTGGTTTACCCTGCAGCGCAATATAAGCGAAAACTCTTTAGCGGCTACGCCCAGGTTATTGTCCAGTCAACCGGGCAGCCGGGCACCATAGTTTTAAAAGCAACCTCGCCGGAGTTAAAGCAGTCGGTTATTGAAATTACAGCTGCTGATAAATAATGTTAAACAAAAGATTTGAAGAAATAATGTTTATGAAATATATAATTACCTGTGTTATTACGCTTTTTTTGTTCGGCGGTGTATCTGCACAAAACAAAAATGAGGCGGCCATTAAATTAAAGATCAACCGCACCATCAAAAAGATGACACTTGAGGAGAAAATAGAAATGCTGCATGGCAACGCTTTATTTTCTTCGGCAGGTGTGCCCCGTTTAGGTATTCCTGAATTGACATGTGATGACGGGCCATTAGGCCTGCGCGAAGAAATTAAACGTTTTGATTGGGCGTCGGCTAACTGGACAACCGATTCGGCCACGTTTTTACCCAATGGTTCTGCAATAGCTGCCACCTGGAACCCTATAATGGCCAATAAATATGGCGTGGTAATAGGAGAGGAAGCGAATGCCCGTAAAAAAAATGTGATGCTTGCGCCGGCTTTTAATATCTGCAGGATGCCCCTTTGCGGCCGTACATATGAATATTATTCCGAAGATCCTTTTTTAAACAGCCAATTGGCCATTCAATCTGTAAAGGGGATTCAAAGTCAGCATGTAGCCGCCTGTATTAAACATTTTGCCGCCAATAACCAGGAGCTTAACCGCGATAGTGTAAACACGATAGTTGATGAAAGGGCCTTACAGGAAATCTATTTCCCTGCTTTTAAAGCCGCAGTTCAGCAGGGGAATGCTTATACCGTTATGTCGGCGTATAATAAGTTAAATGGTTATTGGTGCTCTGAAAATGGGTATTTATTAAACAAAATTTTAAAAGGTGATTGGGGATTTAAAGGCGTGGTTATGTCCGATTGGGCCGGTACGCATCATACTGTTGCTGCTGCAAACAATGGCCTTGATATTGAAATGGGATCAAGCGGGCCGTATGATCAATGGTATTTGGCTAAGCCCTTGCTTGCCGCTGTTAAAGCGGGCCAGGTTTCAGTAAAAACTATTGATGATAAAGTGGGCAGGATTTTATGGCTCATGTACCATACATCCATGAGTGCCAACCATCCAAAAGGATCTATAGCAACCCCGGAGCATGCTAAAGCCGCGTATGACATCGCTTCAGAATCTATCGTTCTGCTAAAAAACGATAAACAATTATTGCCTTTAAAAACAAATGGGATCAAACGCATCACTGTAATAGGGGATAATGCCGTACGTACATTCGCTTTGGGAGGATATGGCGCGGGTGTAAAGGCAAAACGGGAGGTTACAGCATTAGAGGGGATAAAATCAAGGTTCGGTAAAACTGCTGATATCAGTTTTGCTCAGGGTTACAGGGCAAATTACCAGGCAAATAAAACTGCTGAACAAAATGGCCACTACAATAAACCCGATCAGGACCTGATTAATGAAGCCGTAGCACTTGCTAAGAGCAGTGATGTTGCCATTTTATGCATCGGTTCAAACCGTGAATACGAAAGTGAAGCACATGATCGTAAAAGCCTGGAACTGCCTTTTGGAGAGCAGGCTTTGGTTAATGCAGTAAGTGCCGTTAATCCCAATACCGTTATTGTTGTAACGGCTGGTGCTCCATTTGACCTGAACGAAATCAAGAAATTAAATCACACCATTGTTTGGTCATGGTTTAACGGCTCAGAAGCTGGTAACGCGTTGGCCGATGTATTAAAGGGTACTATAAACCCATCCGGCAAACTGCCATTTACCTTTCCTGCTTCATTAAATGATTCACCAGCGTTTAATTTAAATACCTATCCGGGTAACAATCTTACAGCCGAATATAAAGAGGGAATATTGGTTGGTTATCGCTGGTATGACACAAAAAAAATAGAGCCGCTGTTTCCCTTTGGTTATGGACTTTCCTATACTGATTTTTCAATTAGCAAGCTTTCTACAGATAAGTCAAGTTATAAAAAAGACGAAACGATCAATGCGACGTTTACGATCAAAAATACAGGAGGAAGAAATGGTGCCGAAGTTGTGCAGCTGTATGTGAATGACCCGGTTTGTTCGGTACAGCGCCCTGAAAAAGAGCTCAAAGCTTTTAAAAAGATATTTTTAAAAGCTGGTGAAACTAAGACCATAGAAATGCAGGTAAAAGTTGCAGATCTGGCATTTTATGATGAAGCAAAAAAAGGCTGGAACACGGAAGCCGGCAAATACGTTGTTGAGTTAGGTAATTCATCCCGTAATATAATTCTTAAAACGAAAATTACAGTTAAATAACTGTGTTAAGCATACCACTTTTATGAAAAGAATAGCAATAGCCATCTTGCTTTTGGCTTACAATGTTGTAAGTTTTGCCCAGTCTCCGGGTGGCTCCGGGCGAAAACAGTTGTTTGATTATAATTGGAAATTTAATCTGGGTGATGATTCGTTGGCAAGGTTACGGGATTTTAATGATAATGCCTGGCGTAACCTTGACTTGCCGCATGATTGGAGCATTGAGGGAAGCGTACGCCTCAAAAACCCGACAGGAGGTGCCGGTGGTTATTTCCCGGCAGGCATTGGCTGGTACAGGAAAACATTCAGGGCCGCTCCTGAATGGAAGGGAAAAAGTGTTTCCATTTATTTTGAAGGCGTTTACATGAATTCGGAGGTGTTTATTAATGGCAAATCCCTTGGTATCCGGCCATATGGTTATTCTTCATTTAGGTATGATCTTTCGCCCTACCTGGATTTTAACAAAGAGAATGTGATAGCCGTACGTGTAGATAATTCACAGCAAATAAACAGCAGATGGTATAGTGGTTCCGGGATCTACCGCCATGTTTGGATAGATGTGACCAATCCTTTACACGTAGCCAATTGGGGAGTAGCCATTACAACACCCGAAGTCTCTTCAAAACAGGCTTCGGTACAGGTTAAGGCTATGATAAAAAATGAAACCGACTTTCCGCAGCGCATCGCTGTCAACACCCGGTTGCTATCCGGAAGTTTTAAAGATGCGGGAAATAACACCACAAAGTTAGCGTTACCGGCCCACAGCGAAAAAGAGGTTACACAAACTATAAAAGTATCAAAGCCCTTGCTATGGACACCTGAAAACCCCAACTTATACCGGGCTCAGATCCAGGTATTAAAGGGCAATGATCTTGTAGATGAGACAAAAAACACATTTGGTATCCGCTCTTTAAAGTTTACAGTTGAGCATGGTTTCCAGCTTAACGGTAAAACTATCAAGATAAGCGGCGGATGTGTTCATCACGATAATGGCTGCCTGGGCGCCGCGGCTTTTGACCGGGCCGAGGAGCGTAAGGTTGAGTTATTAAAAGCCGCAGGTTTCAACGCTGTGCGAACTTCTCATAATCCGCCTTCTGAGGCTTTTTTGGATGCTTGCGACAGATTAGGTTTATTGGTTGTTGATGAGGCTTTTGATGGCTGGAAAGTTGGTAAAAATAAGTACGATTATTCTGTATATTTTGATCAATGCTCGAAACGTGACCTGGAAACAATGGTGCTGCGCGACAGGAACCATCCCTCAATCTTTATGTGGAGTATTGGTAATGAGGTTGTTGAAAGGAATAAACCTGAAGCTGTTGTAACTGCTAAAATGCTTGCAGGCATTGTTAAAGGTATAGATAGCACACGGCCGGTAACATCGGCAATTGTAAAGTGGGGCAACGACTGGGAATCTTTAGATCCGCTTATGGCAGCTCATGACGTTTGCGGCTATAATTACCAACTGCAAGGTGCGCCTGCTGATCATAAAAGGGTTCCTTCACGTGTTATTTTTCAGACAGAATCATACCCGCGGGATGCTTTTGCCAATTGGAAGTTGGTACAGAATAATAATTATATTATTGGAGATTTTGTATGGACAGCGATAGATTATTTAGGTGAGGCGGGGATAGGCCGCTGGTATTATTCGGGCGAAGTGCCCGGAGAACACTGGGAAAATAATCTTTTTCCATGGCACGGCGCTTATTGCGGTGATATAGACTTAACCGGATGGAGAAAACCTATATCACATTACCGCAGTATGTTGTACAATAATAAGGAAAAGTTGTACATGGCTGTCCGCGAACCCAACCCTGAACCATTGGAAATTAAAGAAACCTGGTGGTCGGTATGGCCAACCTGGAAAAGCTGGACATGGCCGGGCTTTGAGGGCAGAAAATTGGACGTAGAGGTATATTCCAAATATCCCAAAGTAAGGCTTTACCTCAATGACAAACTTCTTGGCGAAAAGTCTACCACCGTAAATCAGGAGTTTAAAGCTATTTTCTCAGTGCCCTATACACCAGGAACCCTCAGAGCTGTAGGCGTTGAAAATGATAAAGAAATTGAATCAACTACCCTTCAAACTTCAGGGTCCGCTGCTAAGATCAGGCTCGTTGCCGACCGTTATCAGCTATTGGCGAATGGGCAGGATCTGTCCTACGTTGCAATTGAAATTACTGATAAGGATGATGTATTACAACCAAACGCATCAGATCGCCTTCAATTTAAGCTCGAAGGACCTGGTGTAATAGCCGGAGTGGATAATGCTGACATCAAAGACACTGACCCATATGCAGGCAATTCACGCAAAGCCTGGCACGGCCGGGCCATGGTGGTAATCAGGAGCACCCATAATACCGGCGATATTAAGCTCACTGTCAGTTCGGCGAGGTTATCTGATGCAATTATAGCCATCAAAACAGCCGGGAATAGACCAAGGTAAATGTTTGCCTGATATTTTAAACTATTGATATCGTCATGGAAAAAATGAGGCTGATCATTTGTGATACAGCCTCGTCTTTTTTATGGCTGTTATTCAGCAGGGTTGGGTTTTAATATTAACTATTACTATTTAAACCTTGTGGCAATTTAACCTATTGTTTATATCAACCAATAGGCCATAATAAATAATTCAAAATATTCATATCGGTTGTTATCTTCACATTTAATTATAGATATCCGCGAACTTATTTATGGTAAAATAGCTTTTGCCACATCCCGGAAAAGAATCAGTTTATGAGCTTTGATGTTTAATAAGTACCGTAAAACCAATGAAGGTTAGCAAGGTTATATATGTTACATTTATTTTATTATTTGGATTCCTGGCAAGGGGATCTGCACAAAATAACTATGTAGCTGCGGTACACGGTGTACTTGATCTTCGCAACCAGCCTGTTAACGATAAAATTGAACTGACAGGAAACTGGCTGTTTTACTGGAACCAATTGATAAACCCAAATGATACTGCCGCTATTAAAGACAGGCTTTTGGTTGAGTTTCCGTTTAAATGGAACGGATATACCTGGCGGGGCAAAAGGCTGCCTGCATTTGGCTATGGTACTTACCGGCTTAAAGTTTTACTTCCCCAAAAGCATGGCGAATTAAAGCTAACTATGCCCGATGTTTACAGTGCGTACAGGCTTTATATTAACAAAAAGTTAGTATCATCAAACGGGAAGGTAACCACTTCCGGGAAGGGATTTGAAGCGCACTGGGAGTATCATGCCATTGATTTGCCCAACAGTGATACCATCTATATTACATTACAAATTTCCAATTTTATACACAGTAAAGGAGGCATCAGTAAACCCATATTTATAGGTCCGGCAGAAAGAATTGACCTGGCCAGGCACCGTGCCGAAGGTATCGATTTGATGCTGACAGGCTGTTTATTGATGGGTGGATTATTTTTCCTTGGCTTATACCTGCTGGGCAGCCGTGATAAAGCCATTTTACTTTTTGCCCTGTTCTCAATAGTTTATAGTTACCGGATCATAGGTACAGATAATTATGTGCTGCACACCTTATTGCCCGATATTAACTGGTACATAACGGCCCGGCTGGAATATATGAGCTTATTTTTAGGAATAGGCTTGTTTGGCCTTTACACATTATACTTGTATCCGGCAGATGTAAATCGCCGGGTTGTAAATATTATTAATGGCATTTGCTTTTCGTTCACTTTAATGACATTATTTAGTCCTCCCTGGATTTTTACCCAGCTGGTGAACCCCTTTTTAGCAGTAATGCTTTTTTGCCTCGTTTATATCCCTTATGTATACTCAAAAGCCTGGCGCAATAACAGGCCCGGATCTGTTTATGCTTTAATGAGCGCGTTTGCTTTAATGTCGGTATTTGCGATATCGCTTTTTCATTACTGGGCACTTATACCTCCGCTGCAGCTGGTTAGTTTTTTAGGATATATCGCTTTTTTCTTTTTGCAGTCGCTTGTGTTGGCGCACCGGGTGTCGTTTGTATTGAAAAAGGCAAGGGCCGAAGCCGAACAGGGTTTAAAGGTTAAAAGTGAATTTTTGAGCACGATGAGCCACGAGATCCGGACACCGCTTAATTCGGTAATAGGTATGAGCCATTTGCTGCTTAAGAACGAGCCACGAAAGGATCAGATCGAACATCTCGACGTCATGCTTTTTTCGGCTAATAACCTTTTGGCTATAGTGAATGATGTATTGGATTATAACAAGATAGAAGCCGGGAAAATAACTTTTGAAAGTATTGAGATGGACCTGGCTGCAATTGCCCGCAATGTAGTAGGTGGTTTGCAAACAGTAGCACATGATAAAGATATAACCCTGAAACTTGATTTTGATAAGAGATTGCAGCATAAACTGCTTGGCGACCCTACCCGCTTATCGCAGGTAATTACTAACCTTGTTCATAATGCCATAAAGTTTACCCCAAGCGGCGAGGTAGTTTTAGGGATTGAGGTGAAAGAACAAACCGAAACTACGGCTACATTAATGGTGTTTGTTAAAGATACAGGTATCGGCATCCCCCGCGGCAAACAGAAACTTATATTTGAGCGTTTTACCCAGGCCGACTCGTCCATATCACGCAGTTTTGGTGGAACAGGTTTAGGTCTTGCAATCAGTAAAAAAATATTGGAATTACAGGGGTCGTCCTTACAATTGATTAGTGAGGAAGGAGTGGGGTCGGTATTTTATTTTATTAAAACCTTTGAAAAAGCTGATAAAATAACAGAGGCGGTTAGTGTTAACGTTAAACCCGATGCAACCGATAAGCTCCTGAATGGGATCTCTATTTTGCTGGTTGATGATAACCCGATGAATGTGCTGGTAGCGCAAACTTATTTAAAACGCTGGGGTGCTACTACCGATGTGGCAACCAACGGACAGGAAGCACTTGACAAGCTGGATACATCAAAACATCGCCTCGTGTTGATGGATTTGCAAATGCCTGTGATGGATGGGTATGAATCCACAAAGAAAATGAGAATGAACGGCGTAAATATCCCCATTATAGCGCTTACCGCCAATCTCCCCAAAGATGTGGAAGACGAAGCTTATAAAACAGGTTTTGACGACATTGTGATGAAACCTTTTTTACCCGATGAGCTGCATAGTAAAGTATTACATCACGTTTTTAAGCAGGAGCATGTATAAGACCTTCCTGAATCAAACTTTCTGTTCATTTTCTAAATAAAAATTTCATTTGCTCATAGGGGTAAAATGATCCTGGCGTGTTTCAGGATAAATTTTACTAAAATGAACAGAATAGCTTCCTTATTACTTCTTATTGCTTTTATTTACTCTCCCGGGAATAACCGGGGCAGGCGGATAATTGAAGAAAATAAATGGATAAACATCCTTACAGCCATTAATTACCGCATTAAGATTTAATTGAATGTTAACCCAAACTGATCATATTTTGGATATAAATAGCGAACAATTGATCCCGCTGCTGCTCTCGGGCGATGAAGCAACCTTTGAAAAGGTATATAAGCACTTCATCAGGCCATTGCATGTGTATGCTATCTCTATTTTAAGAGATGAAGATACCGCGAAGGGGATGGTACAAAATGTTTTTATGCGGCTCTGGGAGCGTAGGGAGCGGCTGAATTTCACCGGCTCGATAAAGGCCTACTTGTATGGCGCGGTTTATAACGAATGCCTTAATAACCTCAGGCACCAGAAAGTAAAGGTTAATCACCAGCAGCATGTACTGTATATGACGAAGGATAAAGTTGATGGAGGCGCCGGTATGGAACTGCTTGACCTCAAAGAAAAATTACAACAGGCATTGAATGACCTGCCCGAAAAATGCCGCACGGTGTTTCAGCTGAGCAGGTTTGAGGATTTAAAATACCAGGAAATTGCCGACGAATTAGGCATCTCCATAAAAACAGTAGAAAATCAGATGGGCAAAGCCCTGAAAACATTACGGCTCAAATTAGTTGATTATCTGCCGTTGATCATTTGGCTTATCAGCCGGTCTTTTAATATTATTTAACATGATGGACGATTTATTAACCAAATACATGCTGAACGAGACCACGCCGGTTGAGAATGAAACCATCAACCGCTGGCTTGGCGAAAATGACGATAACCGAAAGTATTTTGATCATTTTAAACTGATCTGGGATACCAGCCGCGAACTTAAGATAGAAAGTAAGCTTGATCCCGATGCCTCATGGGCCGAATTTAAACAGCTGGCACAAAACAGGGGAGAGGCATCGGCTAAAATAAGATCTTTGAACCCGACAAACCGCTGGCTTAAAATGGCTGCTATGTGGCTGGTGATATTAGGGAGCGCGGCGGGCTTGTACACCCTGTTCAAGCCGGTTAAAGTCAATATACTTACACTGCAAAGCGGCAATATAGTATGCAAGGTTACCTTATCTGATGGATCATTGATCACCATGAATAAAAACTCGGTATTAAATTACCCGGACAGGTTTACCGGCGATACCAGGGAGATCTCCCTAAAAGGGGAAGCCTTTTTTGATGTAGCTCATGATAAATCAAAACCATTTATGATCCACGTGAATGATGTGGTTGTAAAGGTGGTTGGCACATCGTTCAATATCAAAGCTACCGGCCCTAATACTGAGGTTATTGTTGAAACCGGCGTAGTGCAGGTAATTCAGCAGGAGATCATTGTAAAGCTAAAGCCGAAAGAGAAAGCATCAGTACAGGGCGGTCGCCTGCAAAAAGGCAGCAGCCAGGATGAGCTATATAATTATTATCGCACCCAAAAGTTTGTGGCTAATAAAACTCCGCTATGGCGCCTGGTTGATGTGCTTAATGAAGCCTATCATGCAAATATTGTGATAGATAATAAAAAACTGGCTAACAGGACTATTACAACCACATTTAAAGCAGATTCACTCGACGGGATATTAGAGGTCATAAGCAAAACCCTTGGCGACGTTAAAGTGATCAAAAAACCTCATCTCATCATAATCAAAAACTGATGGAAAAGAAACTAAACATATTATTTTATATAATGCTCGTACTGGCGGGCTGCCTGCTCATTACCAATGCGCTGGCGCAGGATAACCTGAACCGTACTGTAGCGCTCAATGT
This sequence comes from Mucilaginibacter sp. cycad4, assembly GCF_034263275.1. Lineage (NCBI taxonomy): Bacteria > Pseudomonadati > Bacteroidota > Sphingobacteriia > Sphingobacteriales > Sphingobacteriaceae > Mucilaginibacter > Mucilaginibacter sp. cycad4. The sequence goes on from NZ_CP139559.1 coordinate 1,670,663, forward strand.
TAAACAAAAAAAGATAGCCGAGATCCTTTCCATTATTGGCGAAAAAGGCAAATTTTATTTTTCATACAGCAACGATGTCATCAAAACCGATAGCGTAGTGAGCATGGTATCATTCGGGCAAACGATCAAAAACCTGCTTGATGAGCTGTTTCATGGTAAGGTTGATTATAAGGAATCGCCGGGGTATATTATACTCCGGCCTACGCCGTACAGGTTAACCCTCGTACCTGATACCCTGGCCGGCCCTGGTAATGTTTATTACATCAGCGGTTATGTGTATGACGATATCACCGGCAAAAAACTTTACAACGCCAGTGTGTATGAAAAAAATTCTTTGGAATCAACCCTTACCGATCAGAACGGTTACTTCCAGCTCAAGATAAAAGCTAACGGTATGATCACGCTTAATGTGAGTAAGGAGCTATATCGTGATACCAGCATCAATTTTTTAAATAATGTAAACGTATCTATAAAACCACGCGAATATTATTACAGCGCCGATGCCGCAAATTCAAAATCAGACAGGAGCTGGCTGGGAAGAATGTTCCTGTCATCAGGCCAGAAAATACAGAACCTTAATTTAGGCGGGTATCTTTCTACTGTTCCGGTACAAACCTCGCTTTTACCAAGTTTGGGAAGCCATGGTATGATGAGCGGGCAAATAGTCAATAACTTTTCGCTCAATATTTTAGGGGGATATAACGGTGGCGTTAATGGCGTTGAACTTGGGGGGCTGTTTAATATCAACAAACAGGAAGTTAAATATGTACAGGCGGCCGGGCTCTTTAATATTGTTGGGGGTAACAGCAAAGGCGTTCAACTTGCCGGGATTAATAATAACGATCAGAAAAACATGGAAGGCATCCAGGCGGCAGGCATATACAATATGGTAAAAGATAGCCTCAAGGGCGTTCAGCTTGCCGGGATCTTTAACCACGTGAGCAATAGTAAAGGCATTCAAGCGGCAGGTATTTACAATTACACCCGGAAAAACAACATAGGTTTTAGTATTGCGGGGATAGCTAACGTTACGGGTAACGAAGCAAGCGGAATGCAGATAGCAGGAATCTTTAATAAAGCCCGGGTTATAAAAGGCGTGTCATTTGCTATCGTAAATATTGCCGATACGCTTGATGGTTATGGCATAGGCTTACTAAATATTTCGCGTAATGGATATGCTAAAATTGAGGCATATAGTAACGAGATCACTACGACAAACATTGCCTTTAAATCGGGGAATGCTAAATTGTATTCCATCATATCAGGCGGCGTTAATTTTACGGATAAGCATGTTTATTACAGCACAGGTTTTGGTTTGGGCCACGATTTTATCTTCAATAATAATATATCACTGTCGGTTGAGGGCTCAACGCATTTATTGTTGGCTAAAGGATGGAAAAATCAAAATCAAGTAAACCGCGTAAGTGCGTTGATAAATTTCAAGGCAGGTTCAAAAGTTAGTTTTTTTGCGGGGCCGTCATTTAACGTTTACACCAACTACGGCGATCATCCCGGTGACAGCGATATTCAGCAGATCATAAAAAACAAACCCGGTTTGATTGATTGGGGCAACCGTACAAAAGGCTGGATCGGCTGGTCGGCCGGTATCACGATATTGTAAGTTTGCTTTAATATGCCCAAATTTGCGTCAACCAATAATCACCTGATGAAAAAACTCCTTTATCTCATTTTGCTCTGCGCATCGTCGGCTTGTTTTGCCCAGGAAGCGAATAAAGATGTGGCTTTCTTAAACCCGTCTGCCGTTGGGAAGCCTTTTGGCTATTCGCACGCTGTAATTGTTGATCTGGGTAAAAATAAAATGGTGATCATGTCGGGTCAGGTTGGTTTAGATCAGGCTGGTAAGCTTGCCGGCAATGGTGATCTGGCCAGCCAAACGGGACAGGTTTTTACTAATATCAAAAACATTGTTGAGGCCGCAGGCGGGACTATGAATGACCTGGTTGAGTTGAATTATTACCTGATGGATGCATCGCAGGTGCAGGTGGTTCGTAGTATCAGGGATAAATATGTGAATACTAAGCAGCCACCGGCAAGTACACTGGTGCAGGTAAGTAAGCTTTTCAGGGATGATATTTTAATTGAGATAAAAGCGACAGCTGTTATCAAAAAGAAGTGACATATATTAATACTTACGAAGTTTCCAAAACTTCGTAAGTATTATTATGAGCCCAACTACTTTTTATTAGTAGCCCTTGTAGCTTTTACCTGTGCAATAGTAACAGCGCTGGCTTTATTACCAAAGCTGTTGCGCACGTAGGTTAATACATCTGCAATTTCCCGATCCTTCATAAAATCATGTGCCGCCATGGTGTTTGAATAGGTTTCGCCGTTTATTTCCACATCCTCATCAAAACCGTTAAGTATTACTTTAATGAGCTTGCTTTTATCGCCTAAAACATAAGTTGTGTTAACCAGCGGCGGGTTCATGTGCGGTACACCCAAACCATCTGCCTGGTGGCAGGCCACACAATATTGAGTAAAAAGGGCCTGGCCATTGGCCATTGATTTTTTAAAACCGGCGGCAGCTTTCCTTGCCGCCGGTTTTTTATGCCTTGTTTGTGCCTGTGAGGCAATACTTGTAAATAAGGTTATGAATAATAAAATGAGGGCTTTTTTAAAGTCCATTATTATTTTTTATAGGTGATTTTGTAAATATTTCCAGCCACATCGTCGGTAACATAAAGTGAGCCGTCCGGGCCCTGCGCTAAGCCGCATGGACGGTGGGCCGCAGCGCCCGAAGCAGTATTGGCAGCGGAGCCAGAAAATCCATCGGCAAAAACTTCCCACTGGCCATCGGGCTTGCCATCTTTAAACGGCTGAAATACCACGAAGTAGCCAGCCTGCGGTTCAGGTGCGCGGTTCCATGAGCCATGAAAAGCTATGAACGCACCATTTTTATACTTCGCCGGGAACTGATCGCCGGTGTAAAATAACAGCCCATTAGGGGCAAGGTGACCCGGATAAGCAGCTGCAGGATCGATAGCATCTTTTCCGCCTTCAATCTTACCGTCGCCTCCATATTCAGGCATCAGCATTTTTTTATGTTGTTCCTGATCGTAGTACATGTAAGGCCAGCCCGCGTTATCACCCTTTTTAAGCGCGTACATACACTCGGCAGGTAATATGGCAGATTGCTTAGCAGTGAAATATTGTGGATAGAATTCAAAAAGCTGGTCGCGGCCATGCTGCATTACAAAAAGCTGGTTGTTTTGCTGGTTCCAGGTAATACCTACAACATTCCGCAGACCGGTGGCATAACGTACGCCATCGCCATAATGCTGGTTCAATTTATCAGCTTTAAATTGCCAGATGCCGCCGGCCGAATCTAAAATAGGGCAGCCCTTTTGGCCCGGGGAACCTTTTTTTCGGTCTTCCACCTGGCAGGCATTTGAGTAAGCGCCAATGTTTACGTAAATGTTGCCATCGTTATCAAGCGTTATGGCTTTAGCTTCATGCTCATGACGGCTAATAAGACCGGTCACTATTTTTTCGGGCTGCTCAGGATTCATCACCTCGCCCTTATCGTTCATTTTATAACGAAAAACCTCTTCGTCTGATGAGGCATACAGGTACCCATTTTTAATCGACATGCCTGTGCCGCTATAAGCGCCAAAGCTGTTCTTTACGGTAGCCTTGCTGCCATCTTCGTGGAGCATTAATATCCCCTTATTGTTTTTGACATTGGTGAGTTTTACGTAGATGTCGCCTTGTGGAGTGATGGCAATATGACGGGTACCACCAAGCTTTTCGGCAATAATGCTGGCGCTAAAGCCTTCTGGAGTTTTAAGACCCGCGTTTTCTGTTGATGGAGCAGGGGTAGAAGTGCTGTCGGCAGTTTTCTTTGAGTCGTTATTACTTTTGCAGGCTGTAATAAACATGATACCTCCCATAGCAACTACAGGCAGTATGGAACGTAATAATTTGCGGTTTTTCATGGTAAAGATTAATGGTTATCAAATTAAGTAAATATACCGATAATCCTAAAATCTGTTTTGTAGTAATCAGGTGACACTGTTGTTTTTTTATCGAAGCATGATCCATTAATAAAATTTGGCGACAATAGAGTGCAGGCGCAATTGTTTGAAATAAAATTTGGTTAAATACCCTGTTGATAAAACATAGTATCAACTAACTAATGTCATGACATATAATGCTGTGTTTGATTAAACCATTGCTGATAGATCACGTCCTAACTATATAAAATTTACAATTATGAAGCACTTAGTCATATTATCAGCAATAGCAGCCGGAAGCTTATTTATCAGCAAAGCCAACGCCCAGGTATCTATACAATTTGGTATCAATATCCCGGCTCACCGTGTTTATGTACCTGCTCCTCCTCCACCCGTGGTTGAAGAACAGCCCGTTTACGATGATAACGATAATGTAAATGTTAGCGACGACGATGATTACTATTATCTGCCCGAGGTTGAGGCTTATTATAATGTGGGTGCAGGTTGCTATTATTATAATGATGGTAGCCGTTGGGTAAGTTGTGCTTACCTGCCCGGCGCATACAGAGACTACAACTGGCGTACCGCTGTACGTTACGAAGTAAGGGCATCGCGTCCGTTCATGCGCCATGACTATTACAGGCAAAGGTGGGGCGGTTACATGGGAGACCGTGGTAACTGGGGCCACCGTTTTGACAGAAGGCCAGCAGGTGGTTATGCTTATCGCCCAGGCTGGGGTGCTGACCGTGGAAACTGGGGCAGAAGGCCTAACCCATATGATAACCGTGGTAACTGGGGAAGTGGCAGGGATAATCATAACTGGGGCAATGGTAATCACGACCGTGGTAATTGGGGTAATGGAAATCAATCTAACAATGACAACCATGGCAATCATGGCGGATGGGGTAACGGACAGCAGCCTAACCATGGCAACAATGATAACCATGGCGGCCATGACAATCGTGGCAACTGGGGTGGCCGGCCATCAAACGGTGGCGGGCATGACAGGGGCAATGGCGGTGAACGTTTCTCTCAAAATGGGAACTCCGGTCGCGGCATGCGTAGGTTTTAATATTCTAACTCCCTATATATTAACTGAAAGGTCGCCTGTTACGGGCGATCTTTTTTTATTTTAATGGTTACGGTGATTTTCAGATATCTAATAAGCGTTAATTAATGAGCAATATAAACCATTTATTATCTACTAAACCTGTTTAGCATTACCATTTATATTATATATTTGGTTTTAAAAATACTAAATCCTTGAAGAAGAAATTATCTATAGTTGACATTGCCAATAGCCTCAATATATCTAAAACTACGGTATCTTTTATCCTGAACGGCCGCGCACAGGAAAAACGCATCAGCGATGAGCTGGTGAAGCGCGTACTACAGTATGTAAAAGAGGTTGGTTATAAACCCAATTCGTTGGCCAAAAGTTTACGGACCGGCAAATCAAATATCATTGGCTTGCTGGTACAGGATATTTCCAATCATTTTTTTGCCACAATAGCCCGTCGTATAGAGGATCTTGCTTACCAAAACGGTTATAAGATCATTTATAGCAGTACTGATAATGATACCCAAAAAACCCGCGAACTAATAGCTATGTTTCGCGACAGGCATGTTGACGGTTACATTATTACCCCGCCCGATAATATTGAAGAGGATATCAGCGATTTGATTAAAGATGGTTTCCCGGTGGTGCTTTTTGACCGCTACCTGCCTAAAGTAGCCACCGATTATGTAGTGGTTGATAACCTGTTCAGCACTTTTAACGCCACACAGTACCTTATTGATAAAGGACATAAAAACATCGCTTTTATAACTTACAGTTCTATCCAAACCCAAATGATAGAGAGGCTGGAAGGTTATGAAAAAGCCATGCACCAAAGTAAATTGAAATCCAATATAACCGAAGTTGATTTTCACACTTCCGATCAGGAACTGCTTAAATTAATGACAAACTTCCTGGAAAAAAATAAAGATGTCGATGCCATCCTGTTCGCCAATAATCATTTGGGCAAATGCGGCTTGAAGGCCATCCGTAAGGCAGGTAAAAATATACCGGGTGATATTGCTTTGATCGCGTTTGATGATTACGAGCTTTTTGAATTATATACCCCGGCTGTTACCGCTATAGCTCAGCCAATTGATGAAATAGCCGACAATGTGATCAAGCTGCTGATGGAAAGGCTTAACGCTGCAACCCCCGAAGAAAAAAATCAACACATAACATTAGCCACAGAATTAATTATCAGGGATTCATCAAACTAATGAAATGTTTTGCAGGATAAGTTCAGGGTGATGGTGTACAAGTCCTGAACGATTGATCATTTCAATTCATCTTGCAAAACTGCCCATACGTTGTTGGCTACAATCTTTGCACCCCGAGCGGTAGGGTGGATGCCATCGCCCTGGTTAAGTGATGGTATACCGCCAACGCCTTGTAATAAAAAGGGAACAAGGGCCATATTGTTTTTTTTAGCCAGATTGGGGAAAATGTTTTTGAACTTACCGGTGTAATCGGCGCCCATGTTTGGCGGTACCTGCATGCCCAGCAAAACAAGTTTGGCATCGGGATATTTAGCTTTTACCTTATTAACTATTGATTGCAGATTTTTGGCGGTTTCGTTTACCGGGATCCCGCGAAGGCCGTCGTTAGCACCAAGCTCCAGTACAAAAACATCTATTTTTTGCTTTAACAGCCAGTCTATCCGGGCATTGCCGCCGGCGGTAGTTTCGCCGCTTAATCCGGCATTTATTACTTTATACGGTAATTTTAATGAGTCAACCCGGCGACTGATCACACCCGGAAATGCATCGGCCGGATCATCAAGACCATACCCGGCAGTGAGGCTATCGCCAAAAAATAAAACTATTTTTTTTGATGCCGAATCAGTTTTTGCAGTTTCTGTAGCAGCTTGCGGCTGATCATTGTTTGGTGATTTAGCACCATCGCCGCAACCTGCCATAGTGAGGGCCGCAAGCAAGATACCGCTTAATGTAACTTTGTTCATATAAAATAAATACAATGCGTTCAGGCGTTTGTTCTTAAAATCTCAAGCGGTGGCTTGTTAAGTACCCCGCGGCTATTCAGTAAACCAATAATAACAGTCAGCAAACTTACTATCAAAAATAGTACAAGTGCCGGCAATATATTCACACTGTATGGTATTTCGAAACTATATTTTGCCAGGAAATAAGTGCCTGCAAAAGCTATCAGGATTCCGGTTAGGGCAGATAGGCTACCCAAAAACCAATACTCCAACGCGGTTATAGTAAAAATTTGTTTGCGGCTGGCTCCAAGGGTGCGTAGCAACACACTTTCCTGGATCCGCTGATATTTACTGATCCGCACCGATGCTATCAGCACCACAATACCTGTGATAATACTGAACGCGCTCATGAAACGGATAACGTAACTTATTTTGCTTAACAACTCATCAACCACACTCAAAATTAGGCCAAGATCGATAATAGAAACATTGGGATATGTGCGTACTACCAACTGCTGAAAAGCTGCCGATACTTTGTTTGAGGGCACATGCGTCATCAATACATGAAACTGTGGAGCATCTTCCAGTACACCTTTAGGGAAAACCACCTGGAAATTGGTTTGTACCTTACCCCAGTTAACCTTACGGATACTGGCTACATATGCAGGCATTTGTACGCCCTGTACATTAAATACTATTTTATCGCTAATTTTTAAGCTACCCCGTTTGGATAGGTTTTCTTCCACAGATACCGGGATTTCTTTAGAGGGATCAGCTTTGCCGATCCATTTGCCGTCCAGTAATTTTTCTGACGAGGTTAGCGAATCTCTAAAGGTTACCCGGTACTCCCAGGCAAATACGCCATGCTGTATTTTGATGGTACTGTCCTTTGTAAGATCAGCTGCGGTTTTACCGTTGACCTGTTCAATCCGCATGGTCACAATAGGTACCTGCTGCAGTACCGGCAACCCCTGTTGCTTTGTCAACTGAACAACACCTTTTTCCTGGCTGTTCTGGATATCAAACAGGATCATGTTTGATTGATTGCCGCTGGTTGAAAGATTAACCTGCTGCACCAGTAACGTTTGCACAAAATAAAGTGTGCAGATAAACATTGTGCTTAAGCCGATAGATACAATGAGGATAATTGTTTGATTGTTGGGACGATATAAATTGGCAAATCCCTGCCGCCACAAATAGCTCCAGGAGCCTTTAATAATGGCTTTAGTAACACGCATCAGTAACCATGCTGTCGCTGTAAGGATCATGAACGCAATTAAGATTCCAAGTGTAAACAGGATACTACCTATCAAGCTGTCTAACTGCAAATAAGTAAAGGCTATTATAAAGATTAGTATCAGCAGGTAAACCAGCCAACGCAAAGGATCCCGCCTGTTCCCGCTTTCATCAAACGAAATTCGGAGTGTATTGAGCGGCGAGATATTTCGTACAGAGATTAATGGCAGTAATGCAAAAAGGATAGAAATAATCACACCCAGCAAAATGCCCTGTCCTATAGCCATCCACGATATTTGTACGGAGATGGTAAAAGGCAGAAAATCCTTAAATACCAGCGGCAGTAAATGTTGAACAGCCGTACCCAATGTAGCCCCGGTAACAGAACCAATGATGCCTATTCCAATAATTTGTATCAGGTAAATTAAAAATGCTTCGGACGATTTAACGCCCAAACAGCGCATAATAGCTATTGATGCAATTTTCTCTTTTACATAAATATGAATAGCACTGGCTACACCAACGCAACCCAGTAACAAGGCTACAAAGCCAACCAGCGATAAAAAGCGACTCAGGTCGCCAAATGCCCGACCTGTATTGTCTTTTTTTGTTTCGATGGTTTCAAAGCGCATTCCTGCTCTGTCAAGTATCGGGTCAATTTTTTTGCTGAGCTTATCTACATTTACAGATGAATTGAACTTATAGTAAAAGCTGTAATTAACCCGGCTGCCAATTTTTACAAGCCCGGTTTGCTCCAGGTACTGCATGGGGATATAAACCACCGGTGCTATACCTGCCATTACACCGCTTTGCCCGGGTGCTTTATTCAGGATGCCGGCAATCAGGAAATTGAGGTTACCCACTTTAACCGAATCACCTACTTTGGCATTGAACTGCAGCATCAGGGTTTTATCAACCAGGGCCATTTTGCCCTGCCTGAAATTAAGCCCGGCAGCTTCGGGTGTGGTTTCTAAAGTACCATAGTAGGGAAAACCTCCCTGTAAAGCCCTGATCTGCACTAACCGTGTGCCTTTTGTGCGCGGGAAATAAAGCATCGATGCAAAGCTCCGTTCCTGTGAGCGCTCATCACCCAATGAATCGAGCAGATGCTTCAATTTATCGTCAACCGGTTTGTTGCCTGATATGGCCAGATCGGCGCCGATGAGGGTTGCTGCCTGATCGTTCACATCATTTTGTACATTGTATTTGAACGAATAAATAGCCACCAATGCAGCTATGCCAAATACAATGGCCGATATAAAAAGGAACAACCTGGAGCGGTTGCGCCTGCTATCGCGCCAGGCCATACTGAACAGCCAGGGGATATTTATCTTTCTTTTAAAATCAACAGCGGTACTATCCATTAGCTTATCCATTGATGGTTTTTTCGTCGGCAATCAATTTGCCGCCTTTTATCCTGATAATGCGCTGCGTTTTGGCTGCCAGCTCAAGGTCATGCGTTACCACTACGAGGGTAGTGCCGGCCTCCTTATTCAGATCGAAAATAAGTTTGATCACCTTATCGCTGGTCTCTGCATCGAGGTTACCTGTTGGTTCATCTGCAAATAAGATCCGGGGAGCATTTGAAAAGGCACGGGCAAGTGAAACACGCTGCTGCTCGCCGCCCGAAAGCTGGAGCGGGTAATGATGGCCGCGCTCTGATAAGCCTACTTTATCCAATAGGTCCAAAGCCCGTACCTTGATATTTTTTTCGCCTCTGAGCTCGAGCGGTACCATCACGTTTTCGAGGGCAGTTAGTGTAGGTAATAGCTGGAAATTCTGAAATATGAATCCTACGTGCTGATTACGTACTTGTGCACGCTGGTCTTCTGTAAGCTTGTTGAGGTTGATCCCATTGAGCTCAACAGTGCCTGAAGTTGAACGGTCAAGCCCGGCGCAAAGGCCAAGCAAGGTGGTTTTTCCGCTGCCTGAAGGCCCAACAATGGCATTGGTTGAACCTACTGCTACTGAGAAATTTATTTGATCGAGCACGTTGAGCGTACGACCGGCACTTTGGTATGTTTTACTTAAATCAGAGATATTGAGGATATTGTCCACAGATGTTTTTTTATGGTATAGATACAAAAAAGCCGGGGTTGTTACCACGCCCGGTCATTGAATGTCCAAGTATTATGCCATCTTTACTTTTAACTGACATTGAGTTTAAAGACGGCTTTTCAAATCGTCCCGTATCTTATTTTCCCATTCGTCTTTTAAAATACTCAGCACAATCGAGTCGCGGCGGCTGCCATCGGCAAGAGGCGTATGATTTCGCAAAACGCCTTCAACTGTACAGCCGATGCTTTTCATGGCAGCTATACTTCGCTGATTGCGGGCATCTGCCCTGAATTCCACGCGTTCCATTCCAAGTGTATCAAAGGCAAATTGCAGCAGCAAAAACTTACAATGTTTGTTGAGCCCGCTTCCTCTGAATTTTTCGCCAAACCAGGTATACCCTAACTGCAGGGTTTGATAGGCAGGCTGAATATCATAGAAACGGGTACTGCCTGCATACTCGCCGCACTCTTTATCAAAAATTATAAAAGGATATTCCTTACCTGTAGCACGGCCATTAGCAGCTGCCTTGATGTAAGCCCGCATTCCATCCTCGCCGGCAGCGCTTGTGAGCGAATAATTCCAGGTATCGGGTCGTTGATGGCAAAAGGGAGCAGGTAGTCAAGGTCAATTTTCTGTAAAGGGCGTAATAGTACCCTGTCATCTTCTAAAACATAGGTTGCTTCGGGATTAAATGCAGTGCTCATCGTTAATTGTTATTGCCTGGTATGAAAGTTAAGCTTTATCGGCCATTGCAAGCTCATACATCTGGTCAAAAGGTTTATTTTTTAGTTCGATGGCAACAGTGGAGTTCCGCTGCTCACAATATTTAAGCATCTCATAACAATCGGTTAAAATATCGTCATCAACTCCTTTAAAAGTCATTTCCACCACTTTGCCCGAGATCTTATAATAATCGTCAAGTGCCGCAATACCTTTTTCTGTTATCTTGATCAGTTTAGCCCGTTTGTCATCGGGCGAGGTGCGTTCATCTATCTTACTTTCACGAATGAGCCGGTTAATGACGTCCATGCCGGTAGTTGTTTCGGCGAACATATAATTGATCAGGTCGCTTTTTCTTACTTCACCAAGATGAAGCAATCCATTCAGGTAATAAAAACTTTCGGCAGGAGGGACGCCGATGTGGTTAACTGCCGATCGGAAATAAAGCGAATAAGCACTTAAAATACGGCCGAGGATTTTAAGTAAATAGGCGCCGTTCATGATACGCTCGCCTTTTTTGTCGGGGTGTTTAGGCTTTGGGCGTTGTTTTTGCAGATAATATCTGCAAAATGCTTCTACAGTAGGTTGTTCACTTACTGCTTCAAAAGCAGCCCACTCGTCAACTAATTGCACTATCGGTTTCATTTTATTCCGGTTTGGACGTAAAATTATAAACTTATTTCTAAAATGTTTTAATTATTACCGAATAGGAATATATTTGTAAAACTATGTCGAAATTGAAATATATAGAAAATAAAAATGGCTTAACGTTCCGTTCTGATTTATTTCAATAATTTTAGATTGAAATAAAAATGTTTTTCGGCCTCAATCGTCAACCCTAATAAAGGTGCGATTTACATTCGCGAAATGAGAATTATAAATCAAAGATCACTATGCAACCTGATCCTACAAAAAAAACAAACAGTAAACCTCCCGGTGTATTTAGTTTGCTGAAACCATATAAAGGGCTTGTGGCACTTTTGTTGTTATTTGCCTTACTGGGCAATGCCATGAACCTTTGGCTGCCTAAAATTATAGCTAATGGTATCGATGCCTACTCCAATCACCATTTTGTGATAAACGAAGTTATGGTCAAATTCCTGACAGCAACGATTGTAGTATTTTTGTTTGCAGGCTTACAGGCAATTGTTCAAATATATGCGTCTGAAAAAGTAGCGCGCGATCTCAGGCAGCAGCTGGCTGACAAAATATCCCGCCAAACCCATGCTTTTATCGAACAGGCAAATCCTTCAAAACTGTTAACCAACCTTACTTCGGATATCGATTCGATCAAACTATTCGTATCACAAGCTTTGGTCTCCATTGTATCATCCTTGTTTATCATTATTGGCTGCAGTGTGATGCTGCTTACCATTAACTGGAAACTTGCGCTGGTTGTGATCACCATTATTCCCATTATAGGTGGTACGTTTTTTTATGTTTTGAAAAACGTGCGTGCCTTGTTTATGAAAAGCCGCGGCGTTATCGATCAGCTTAACAAGGTAATTAACGAGAGCATACTTGGCGCGGCACTTATCAGGGTGATCAACTCGCAGCAACTGGAGTACAATAAATTCCTTGCTGCCAATACTGAAGCGAAGGATTACGGCTTAAAGATCCTTGGCTTTTTTGCCGGGCTCATTCCCATTGTAACGTTTACGGCTAACATGGCTGCATTTACCATTTTGGTAATGGGCGGGCATTTCGTGATCAGCGGCAGCATGACCCTGGGCAGTTTCGCGGCTTTTAACAGCTACCTGTCGTTATTGATATTCCCGATATTCATTTTAGGTTTCATGAGCAACCTGATAGCGCAGGCCACGGCTTCGTTTACAAGGATCAGCCTGGTTTTGAACGCGCCTGACGTTACCGACGGCGGTCCGCTGAAAGATACTTTGCACGGCGATGTTGAACTTAAGGACGTTACCATAACCTATGGGCAAAAATCGGCACTAAAAAACATCTCATTTAAAGTTAAGGCGGGTTCAAAGATCGCTATTATCGGGCCGACATCCGCAGGTAAAACACAGTTATTGTACTTGCTTACGGGTTTGATTAGTGCAACTACAGGCGAAGTGCTGTTTGATAGCAAACCGCTTACCGAATACGACAGTGAGACCTTTCACAGGCAGGTTGGCTTTGTTTTCCAGGACAGTATCATCTTTAACATGAGCATCCGTGAAAATATAGCCTTCAGCGATACGGTAACTGATGAATCGCTTCAAAAGGCTATTGAAACGGCCGAGTTAAGCACGTTTATAGACGGCCTGCCCAATAAATTGAGTACCGTAGTATCTGAACGGGGATCAAGCCTTTCGGGCGGACAAAAACAACGTATAATGCTGGCCCGGGCGCTTGCAGTTAATCCAAAGGTTTTGCTGCTTGATGATTTTACTGCAAGGGTTGATAACAATACAGAAAGAAAGATCCTGGCAAATATTCAAAAGAACTATCCGGGTTTAACGCTGATATCGGTAACCCAAAAGATTGCTTCTGTTGAACATTACGACCAGATCATTTTGCTGATGCAGGGCGAAATAGTAGCCAGCGGTGTGCATGATGAGTTGATGAAAACGAGCCCGGATTATGTACAGATCTTTAATTCACAGCAAAGTACCAGCAATTACGAACAGGGTGTTAATCACTAAATTACATTGATACCTTAAAAAATATTGATTACAATGAACTACGATCTTAACCAATTAGGTAAAAATCAGCAGAAAACCTCGACGCTGGCCGGGTTAAAAAAGCTGTTCCAGCTTATAGCCCACGAAAAGCGTACGCTCATTATTGCTTTTTTTGCCATCCTTGTTAACTCCACACTTAACCTGCTTGGGCCGCTTATTATTGGCCATACCATTGACAAGTATGTGCAGCACAAAGATTTTAGCGGGGTTTTACATAATGCAGCTATTTTATTTTGTATGTACCTGGTAGCTTTATTTACCAGCTATAAGCAAACCACGCTAATGGGCGGGGTGGGGCAAAGGATGTTGTTTACCCTGCGTAATTCTATCTTTAATAAGTTACAGCAGTTGCCGGTGGCCTTTTTTAATCAGAACAAAGCCGGCGATCTGATATCGAGAGTTAATAACGATACCGATAAGCTTAATCAATTCTTCTCCCAATCGCTGATGCAGTTTATCGGCAATATCTCTATTATGATTGGCGCCGGTATTTTTTTGCTGGCTATCAATATTGAACTGGGGGCCGCTGCTTTATCTCCCGCGTTGGTCATCCTGTTTTTAACGCTGGTATTATCACCATGGATAAAAAGGAAAAATGCCGCGAATTTGAAAAGTACCGGTGCATTGAGCGGTGAGATCCAGGAGAGCATTAATAATTTTAAAGTGATCATCGCTTTTAACCGGCGCGATTATTTCAGGAAACGTTTCGATATCGCCAACAATCAAAACTATAAAACTGCTATTGGATCGGGCTTGGCTAATAACGTTTTTGTGCCGGTATATGGTTTATTTGCCAGCATGGCCCAGCTTACCGTGCTGTGCTTTGGTATCTACCTGATCAGTAAAGGTATGTTCTCTATCGGGTTGCTGGTTAGTTACCTGTCATATGCTACCAACTTTTATAATCCGTTAAGGCAATTAGCTGCCTTATGGACAAACTTTCAATTGGCAATGGCAGGTTGGGACAGGATCTCGCAGATCTTATCCCTTGAAACAGATTTGCCGGTACTGCAGGCAGGCATTAGCGAACCTGATGCTGCTTTATTAGAGTTCAGGCATGTGCATTTCAGTTATGATGAAAGCCGGGAGATCCTCCATAATATCTGCTTTAAGTTAGAACGCGGCAAAACCTATGCCTTAGTTGGCCCCACAGGTGGCGGCAAAACAACAACTGCTTCACTAATAGCACGTTTGTATGACCCTACTAAAGGCCTGGTGTTACTTGGCGGGAAAGATATCAGGAGCTTCACAGCGGAGGAACGCAGCCGAAAAATAGGCTTTATTTTGCAGGAGCCGTTCCTTTTTACAGGCACGGTGAGGGATAATATCCTTTATGGCAACGAGCTATTTGAAGATCATACTAACGAAGAAATGGAACAGGTGATCAGGGATGTTAACCTGGGCAGCCTGCTGGCAATTTTTGAAGAGGGACTGGATACCAAAGTTCTGTCAGGTGGAGATAGTATTAGTTTAGGCCAAAAGCAATTGATTGCCTTTATGCGGGCTGTTTTGCGTAATCCCGAAATTTTGATATTGGATGAAGCTACGGCCAACATTGATACCATTACTGAAAAATTGTTGAGCGATATTTTGGATAACCTCCCTAAAACTACTACAAGGGTAATCATAGCGCACCGTCTAAATACCATTGAAAATGCCGATGAGATTTTCTTCGTAAACTCAGGAGAGGTGATCAGGGCAGGATCATTTGATGATGCTATGGATTTATTGTTGCAGGGGAAAAGGGTGAGTTAATTTACCCATAACATGATAAAAAATGAATGTCATGCTGAGTAGGCAAAATCCGGGGCCTGACGCTTTTTTTAAGTTGTTATGGGTAGCCTTGTCGTAGCATGGTGGGCTTTTACGCGCGGCCCTTCGACAGCATCGGGGTAACAAGCTCTCCACGCAATGTCATTATACCTTCAGAGGCTTCGGGTTTTATTTATTCAGACGGACAGGCCTGCTTTTTGTCATCACATATTCAGAGGCCACCGGATTTTTGATCACTTCGCCTGTCAGAAAATGCCTGTTTTTTTATCACAATTTGATAAATCCTTTTAATTGGGGCTGATAAATCACCAACTTATAAAATAGTTGTCCGATCAACACTAAATAATTGCTAAATTATTTTTACCATTGCATATAAACTTAACCTAAGTTATGCATAAGTACAGCGGCGAAACGCGCATTTTAGTTGCAACAGATTGTATCATATTCGGATTCGACGGGGCAAATATTAAGTTATTGCTTGTTCAGCGTGGCCTTGAGCCCGAAAAACACAAGTGGAGCCTGATAGGCGGTTTTATAAAGCCAACCGAATCACCGGAAGATGCTGCAAACCGTGTTCTTGAATTGCGTACCGGGCTTAAAAATGTGTACATGGAGCAGTTCCAGGTATTTGGTAAGCCAGAGCGTGACCCGGTAGAAAGAACGCTTTCCGTTGCTTATTTCGCGCTTATCGATATCCACAAGTATGAGGCACAGCTAAGTGAAGAGTACCATCCCGAATGGTTTTTGCTGGATGAAATGCCCGACCTGATATTTGACCACAATGAAATGGTGCGCCTGGCTAAAAGGCAGCTGCGTTACAAGGCCGCGCTTCACCCGATATTATTCCAGTTACTCCCTGAAAAGTTTACGATTCCGCAATTGCAGGCACTTTATGAAGGTGTTTATCAAACCAAATTTGATGACAGGAACTTTAGCCGTAAGCTGCTTTCAACAGGTTTGCTTGTAAAGCTTCCTGAAAAGGATAAGCTGTCATCAAAAAAAGGGGCGTTTTACTACAAGCTTGATCAATCACATTACGAAGAAAACTTTGAATCGTTCCTGAACCTGGTGCCTAACCCGGATAAGTTTTTTTAGCATGCAGGGCAAATGCATTTTAATATTTTAGTGACGATGTTAAGTCGTGTTAACCCCCATTCAGATGCGTTTGCCATGTTTAGCCTGTGGGTTAATTTTTTTACATCAAGATCCTGCTGATCGGGTTTTTAGATAGCGATATTGTTGCTGACGCTGTTAAGGGGGATAGTTCACAAAACCATTGCCAAACCGTAGCAACAAAACTATCTGAAATATACCATCCAAATGCCCCTGAAGTTTATGATCAGCGGGAAAACGACCTTGCCCTTACCTGTAAATTAAACATAGCTAATTATGAAATTGACCGGGTAATTAAACAGCATGGTTAATTTTATATAATTACCATACCGTATCAATTAAAGGTTTTTGTACTTTTAAAGTGTTAGTTTAATACTATCAAAACCAATTCAACTAAACACTTTTGAGCAGTATAAATTTTTTGCGGTCGCTAAGCCTCACGTTTACTTTCTTATGCTTTGCTGTTTATGCTTCTGCGCAGGGTTCATCAAACCAGGGTACAGAATTTTATACTGCATATACCGACCATATTGATGGCGCGGCCGGCAGTCCTACTGCGCTGGGCAGGGGTAGCCAGATGGAGCTTTACATAACTGCCGACGTAAATACTGCTGTAACTGTTGAGGTTGCAGATGGTAGCTTTTCAAGCACCTACCAGGTTAAGGCAAAGGACATATTAACGGTAGATATCCCTCCCGGAGCTTTTATCGGGAGCCAGGGGCAGTTTTTAAAGGGGATCCATATCACATCGTTGAAACCTATCGCAGTTTACGCGCATATTTTTGCAGAGAACGTATCCGGTGCAACGCTTCTGCTGCCGGTTAACACGCTCGGTAAAGATTACCTCTCCATTAACTATCTACAAATATCAAACTCAAACAACGGTACAAAAAATACTGAAGGCGTGCCATCATATTCAACCTTTGCAGTAATAGCTACAGAAGATAATACCACGGTTGAAATAACACCCGCACAACCATTGTTAAACGGGATTCCTGCAAACCAACCCTTTACCGTAAATTTAAAAAAAGGCGAAGTATACCAGGGATTATCGGCTACTGATCTTACAGGTACCCGTATCCGTTCAATTGTGAGTACTGCCGGGGCCTGTAAAAAAATAGCTGTTTTTTCGGGTAGCTCAAAAATAAGCATTGGGTGCCAGGGCGATAAAGGCTCATCAGATAACCTCTTTCAGCAGGTTTATCCTTTAGCAGTGTGGGGTAAAAATTATATAACTGCGCCATTAAAAGGGCGCAATTACGATATTTTAAGAATAGTACTTAGCTCGCCCGATACAAAGGTTACCGTAAATGGCGTAGCGCCACAGGGAGGGCTGAACAATGGTTTGTATTACGAGTTTACATCAACTGCAACTAATGTTATCGCTGCCGATAAACCAATTCAGGTAGCGCAATATGCAGTAACCCAGGGCGAAGGTTTAAACTGCCAGCTTATTCAAGGTGATACGGGCGATCCTGAAATGATATATCTAACCCCGATTGAACAAACACTTGATCACGTTACACTAAACTCAACCGGAAACTATCGGATCCTGAATAATTTTATTAATGTTATTATTAAAACAGCTGCGGTGCCAACGTTTTCGCTCGACGGAGAATCTTATACCCAGTTTTCTCCGGTGCCGAACAGCATTTATTCCTACGCACAAATCAGTGTAAATGCAGGCGTACATAATATCAAAGCATCGGATGGGTTCAACGCAATTGCTTATGGGTTTGGCAAAACTGAATCCTACGGTTATGCTGCAGGCACCAACCTTAAAAACCTGAATGAGTTTATTGCATTATTAAACCCTTTGGATAAGTCGGTACAGGCCAATGGCTGCGCCGATACACATTACAAACTGCAGCTTACGTTGCCATTTCAAACCAATAAAATAAGCTGGGACTTTAAGGATGGCAGTGCTGCTGTTGTTGTAGACAACCCAATACCAACCGGTTCAATCATAAAGGATTCGAAGGTGCTTTATACTTATGAATGTCCGGTAGATAAAACCTATATCGATGGCGATTATAGTGTGGTGGCAACTGTATTTAACCCTATTGCGGATGAATGCGGATCAAATGAGGACGTGCAGTTTGATTTTAATATCTCGGTGCCGCCGGTTGTAAAGTTCAATTTTTCAAATACCTGTTTTGGCGGCGATGTTCAGTTCACCGATCAGTCAACCTCAGGTACACGGCAAATTAAAACATGGCGATGGGACTTTGGTGATGGCTTAGCTGATATAGTGCAAAACCCTGTACATAAATATGCCCAACCCGGCGATTACCCGGTTACCCTGTTTGTTACCAATGAAAATGGATGCGGGGCTGCATCTGATCCAATAAAAATCCATATATCAAAGCCTCCTGTTGCGTCCTTTAGCTACTCAACACCTGGCTGTACAGGGCAGGACGTTACCTTTACCGATAATTCAACATCTGCCGGAGGAAGTATCACAAGCTGGCAATGGGACTTTGGCGATGGTACACCGGTTGAAACCCTTACAAGCAAAAATCCGTTTAACCACACGTTTAATAAACCGGGAGATTATTTGGTTAAACTAACCGTCACAAATGATAATGGTTGCGCAAGTAATATAGCCCCGTTGCATGTTAACATTTATCCTGTGCCAGTAGTTGATTTTTTATTGCCCGATGCTTGTGAAGATGACTTTGCTCTGTTTACTGATCAAAGCACAATTGCTGATGCCACAGAAGCAGATTTTACCTACGAGTGGAATTTTGGCGATCCTGCAGCAACACCAGCTAACCCGAATATTTCCCACGAGAAAAACCCCAGGCACAAGTTTTTGGCCGGTAATTACCAGGTTACACTTAAGGTTACTTCAAAAAACGGATGCTCTTTTACATCGGCTTCAAAGTCATTAACAATTAACGGCAGTAAGCCAAAGGCTACAGTAATTATTAAGGATCTGGCAGGCTTATGCAGCGCTCAGGAAGTGTTTTTTGAAAACCGGTCATCGGTTAATTTCGGGGAGATTACCCGGCTTGAGGTTACTTATGACAGCAACGATCCATCAACTATGGTGGTTTATGATCATCCGATACCAGGACAACAACTGCGACATAAATATCCCTTGTTTACCACGGGATCGCGCCTGGTTACCTTGCGGGCAGTAGCGTATTCAGGCACATCATGTTCTGATGTTACAGAAATCCCGGTTAATTTAAAAGCATCGCCTATGGTGACCTTTGATCAGGCGCCTGTTTTTTGCATCGAATCGGAACCAAAAAAAATGTTGCCAAAACTTGATGGCCCTGCCGGTTCAGGCGTATTTTCAGGAACAGGGATTAATGCGGATGGTATGTTTAACCCGGCTGTTTCCGGCGCAGGCATATTTGATATCAGGTACATCTACACAACTGCGGATGCCTGTGCTGATACAGTTATACAACAGGTTAAGGTAGATGCATCGCCTCTTGTTTCATTAGGGCCGGATTTTACCATGCTTGAAGGCACAAAGCACATTTTAAAACCCACAGTGAACGATAATAACTTAAATTATAAATGGACACCGGCAACAGGCCTTGATCATGACGATGTAGCTAATCCTGTGGCAAGCCCGGCACAGGATATAACCTACCAGGTAGTGGTTACATCGGCACATGGATGCCAGGCTATGGCTACTGTATCGGTAAAGGTTTTAAAGTTTTTAGTAGTTCCCAATGTGTTTACGCCTAATGGAGATGGGATAAATGACATTTGGAGTGTTAAATATTTAGAAAGTTATCCAAATAATAAGGTTGATGTATACAACCGATTCGGAGAAAAGGTATATTCGTCAATTGGTTATAGTGTACCGTGGGATGGGAAATACAAAGGCTTATATTTGCCTCCCGGAACTTATTATTATATTATTGACCCCAAAAATGGCCGGGAGGTTATTGCAGGTAATGTGACCATTATCAGATAAAAATGAAGCGAATTTTACATACTCTACTTATTATTGCTGTAACAACTCAACTGGCAAAAGCACAGCAACGACCGCAGTACACTCAATACGTATTTAATAATTACCTTTTAAACCCTGCGTTAAGCGGTATTGAAAACTATACCGATGTAAAACTGGGCTACCGGAGCCAATGGACAGGGCTTGAAGGAGCACCTGTAACATCCTATTTTTCAGTAAACGCGCCTATAGGTAACAGGTTTTTACAGGGCGATGCTACCGCGTTTCCGGCAGGAGGAGGGCTAAACCCGTCAAGCAGGTCATATACACAAAATTATATGGCTGCAGAACCGCACCACGGGGTGGGTTTAATGGTGGTATCTGATAAAACCGGCCCGATAACACAAACCAATATTGATGCAACTTATGCCTACCACCTTGGGCTTACCGAAACTTTAAACTTAGCTGTTGGGGTATCTGCCGGGGTAAGTCATAATATTATAGATAAAAGTAAACTTACCTATGTTGATCAAAACGACCCGACCATTAATGGCATCGCGGGTTCACAGTGGAAACCCGACTTAGGTGTAGGTGTATGGGCATATTCGTCAAATTATTTCTTTGGTGCATCAGTACAACAAATCCTGCCGCAAAATTTATATGTGACTACATCTACAACAGCTGTACAAAATAAAACCGTGCCGCATTATTTTGTGACCGGTGGCGTTAAGCTTTTCGTATCTGATGATATTACGCTGATGCCTTCTGCCTTATTAAAATTTATAGCTCCTGTTCCGGTAACTTTTGATGTGAACATGAAAATGTCGTTTAGAGACAAATTCTGGATAGGGGGTTCATACCGTCGTAATGATTCATACGCCGCGTTAGTAGGGTTTAACCTGAACTCGCTTATTAATGTCGGGTATTCATATGATTTTACAACATCTGCCTTAAACACGGTGAGCCATGGCTCACATGAAATTGTGTTAGGCATCCTGCTTAATAATCGATATAAAGTAACTTGTCCTCAGCATACTTTTTAATTCTTAAAAGCGTTTCTAGTATACTGGCACAAATTGTCGTACCGTTCGAAATTATTCCGGATTAAGCTCTGTAATTCGGTTTGGCCTATGGAGATGCAATTATGCTGCTGTGCGTAAACACTTAT
The DNA here is from genome assembly GCF_034263275.1 of Mucilaginibacter sp. cycad4. Classification (NCBI taxonomy): domain Bacteria; kingdom Pseudomonadati; phylum Bacteroidota; class Sphingobacteriia; order Sphingobacteriales; family Sphingobacteriaceae; genus Mucilaginibacter; species Mucilaginibacter sp. cycad4. Next base: position 1,692,307 of record NZ_CP139559.1, read on the forward strand.
AAACCATTTTGATAATTTCCTAATCAACTGTAGCTGTAGCAGTTTTAATTTACGATATTTAGTTTCTTAAAAGGATAAAAAATAAAACAATACAATTGTTTCATGGGTTTATTTAATAACAACTAAAATTAAAACCTATGAATACCAATAATGAAAACTGGGGAAACCAGGATAATGACCGTGATAATTTTGAAAACAACACCAATTCATTTTCTGTAAATGGTGGTGAAGCCTATCCAAACCGTGATCTTGAAAGCGACGATGATGATCTGGATGAAGTAGACGATATAGTTGACTATGATGAAAACCCTGAGGTAGAAAAAACCGAAGAAGAACAGGTGGGTAGCCATAGTCAATCGGAGGTTGATCAGCCCAACAGAAGTGCTGATACATCATTCAGTGAGCAAACAGACGTAACGCCGCCGAATAAAAAAGAATTTCCATCGGTAGGCCCGGCTAAAACCGATTTCGAGAGCCGTCCGCAAGGACGCACCACCGGAAGGATGGTTGGTCATGAACCCGGAACTGAAGGGATTTAATAAAAGGAGGTATAATCATGATTGATTATAAAAATGACTATCCTGCTTCCCGGCGGGATAATATTAAGGAGACAAGGGAAAGTAACATGACAGGCAGCTATAACTATGCTGCCCGAAACAATCCCTGTCTTGAAACACGAGGTCCTCAAAGAAAACACTTCAAAGTTTTACATGAGGATGGCAGCCTGGCCGATCTTCCGGATCCAAATGTTGAAGGAGCGGGGGTAGGAGATGGCACAATAGGCCGTTAAGCAAAAAAGGTGACCAAAATGGCCACCTTTTTTATGCTGTTATGATTAGATATACTATGTAGTATAGCCCAGGATTTTTAATACCTGCTTACTGTTTTGTTCTTCTCCAAATACCTCAAAGTTAAACGTTTCGTCCCTGTTACGGCGAATGATCACATGTTTGGGCGATGGCAACAGGCAGTGGTGGATGCCGCCATAACCGCTTAATACCTCCTGGTAAGCACCGGTATTAAAGAATCCCAAATATTGCACCTTACGGGTTTTAGGCATAAATACACTGTTCATATGCGCTTCCTGGTTGTAATAGTCCTGCCCGTCGCAGGTGATACCGCCAAGGTTTACACGTTCGTATTCCGAATCCCAGTTGTTAACCGGCAACAAGATGTATTTTTGATTCAGTGCCCACACATCAGGCAGATTGGTAATAAATGAGCCATCAAGCATCAGCCAGCGTTCGCGGTCGTTTTGTTGTTTACGGCCTAATACCTTGTACAGGATACCCGAAGCTTCGGCTACAGTATACTTGCCGAATTCGGTAATGATATCCGGTTCCATGGTGTCATGCTCAGCACAGATCTCTTTGATGCGGCTTACAATTTCGTTGATCATGTATTCATAATCAAAATCGAAAACCAGCGAGTCTTTAAATGGCATACCGCCGCCAATATCAAGTGTATCCAGGTGTGGGTTTACTTTTTTGAATTTGCAGTAAAGGGTTACATATTTTTCAAGCTCGTTCCAGTAATACGGTGTATCAGAGATACCGGAGTTGATGAAGAAATGCAATAACTTAACCTGGAAGTTAGGGTTATCCTCAATTTTGTTATGATAAAAGTCAATAACATCTTCCATACGCACACCTAAACGTGAAGTGTAAAACTGAGAATCAGGCTGCTCTTCAGCTGCTATCCGGATACCCAGGTTACAAGGGGTGTCCATCTCAATTTCGTCGTCGTAAAGGTTAAATTCTTCTTTATTATCTAATACCGGGATGATGTTTTTAAAACCATCATGCAGCATATCAATAATATACGTTTTGTACTGAAAGGTTTTAAAGCCGTTACATATTACTGTTATATCCTTTGTTACGGTACCTTTTTTCTCCAGCGCATCAATCATAGGCATGTCAAATGCCGATGATGTTTCCAGGTGGATCTCGTTTTTCAGGGCCTCTTCAACAATATGCTTGAAATGCGAGCTCTTGGTGCAATAGCAGTATTTATAGCTGCCACGATAATTGTTTTTGATAATAGCCTGTTGAAACAGCAGTTTGGCCTGCTGAATCTTCTTGGATATCATAGGCAGATAAGTAAAGCGTAGGGGAGTTCCGTACGTTTCAATCATCTCCATCAAATTTAGGTCCTGAAAGTATAGTTCATCATCGATGATCTCAAAACCATCCTGTGGAAAGCCTACACTTAAGTCAAGAAATTCCTGGTAACTCTGCATCCTTAAAAATTTTGGGGCAAAAATGTAATTTTTAAACGGAATATTTGGCTATTTGTTAGGATTAATTTTATTGACAGAATGTAATGTTTTTGCAATGAAAGGCCGATTAACCATTACCTGCTGTAATACAGCAGGTAATGGTTGGTAATCAATAGATATTTTCGATAATAATGAAGCTGTAATATAGGTGATCCGGAGTGTTGATAGATGCGCAAGATTCAGCTCGCATAATTACGCTACCGCTGCCTCCTTGTTATATTTATTACGGTAATCAATTGGCGAGAGCCCGGTGATTTTTTTAAAGACTGTACGGAATGCCTTGGCATCGGTATAACCAACATCGTACATTACCTCGTTGATGTTTTTTGGGGTACTTTCCAATTGTTTTTTTGCTGCTTCGATTTTTACGCGTTGTATATATTCAACCGGGGTATTGTTGGTGGCTTTTTTAAACCGGCGTTCAAAATGCCTGCGGCCAATGGCATACATTGATGACAGGTCTTCAACCGAAATTTTTTCAGTAACATTATTTTCTATGTATTCCTGGGCTTGCTTAATAGGGTTGTCCTCGTGCTTTTTTTGCCCCGTGAACATAGCAAAAGGCGACTGACTTTTCCGGTCGATCTCCAGGGCATAGATCTTGGCAGCCATGATAGCTATATCCCGGCCGGCATACTTTTCAATCAGCAACAGTAACAAGCTCCAGTACGAGGTGGCCCCTCCGCTTGAATATAAGCCCTGCTGCTCGGTAACAATACGTCCGTCAACCAGCTTCACTTCCGGGAACATATTTCTGAACGCGTCAGCTGTAATCCAATGACTGGAACATTCTTTACCGTTTAACAACCCGGTTGATGCCAATATAAATGAGCCGATGCATAGACTTGCTATTTCAGCGCCGTTGTTGTACTGGTTAATGATCCACGGTACAAAATCCCGGTTTACGTTTACCGCGTTTTGAAGATCACCGCTTATGGCAGGGATGATCACCATATCGCTTTTTGGCAGCTCGTTTAATAAAATATCCGTATGAACCGAAAACATGCCGCCATGCACTTTAACTTCTTTAGAAAGTCCAACCATCTGTACATCAAAAACAGGTTGCTTCCCCATCGATTGTAAAAAATCGTTGGCGCCTGTAAAAATGGTTCGGGCATCAACTATACTGGCTAAAACAGCTTCATTGGGTATCAGGATGGCAACATGTTTCATTTTATTATTCGTATAACTGGTTATCTGGGATAAAGATAGTGAACACTAAAGTCGCAAACAACCCCTTAACAAGTCCTTTTTACGTGCTACCCGGTTTTATTCCCGGGGATAACTTTGTATCGTTAACAAATATGTAACCACTCAAAAACAATATCATCATGAAACCAAAAACAATTAAAACCCTGTACTGGATCTTTACTGTACTTTTTTTATTAGCTATGCTTGGCGATGCTTACGGAGGGATCACTATGCAGCAGGCTGGCAAAGATTCATTAGCTAAACTTGGTTACCCCTTTTACCTCATGGTTATTATGGGATCGGCAAAAATAGCAGGTGTACTGGCCATAGCACAAACCAGGTACCAGGTTATTAAAGAATGGGCTTATTCTGGCTTTACTATCAGTTTTATCGGTGCATTTTTATCATGGGTAGCAGTGGGGGCTGGTGTTGCCATGCTCATTCCGCCTGTAGTTATGCTGCTTGTTATGTTCTTTACCTACTATTTATGGAAAAAGTATGAACAGGTAAAAGAACTGGGCTTAACCAACACCAAACTTGCCGCAAATACCGAGCTGGCTTAATGTTATAAGTTTAATTATTAAATACCGGGTTTATCAATAAACCCGGTTTGCTTTGTTTATTACCATGCGCAAACTAATCGTATCCTTAAATATTACGCTGGATGGTTTTGTAGCGGCAGAGGATGAGGGCCTGGATTGGCACTATCAATACTGGACGGATGAAATAGCCGAGACGACAACAGAACTCCTTTGCAGGGCCGATACTATTCTATTGGGTAAAAATACATATCAGGCTATGGCCGCCTACTGGCCCTTTCAGGCTAAGTGCATGAACTTTCCCCGTACGGACATTGCCTATGCAGATATGATGAACAACTATCAAAAAGTGGTTCTATCCTCAACAATGACCTCCGTACGGTGGAATAATTCGCTATTGCTCAAAGGAAATATAAAGAGGGCTGTTGAGCATTTAAAAAAGCAACATGGCCGTGATATCCTTACATACGGAAGCATCAGTGTGGTTAAAAAGCTGGTGGCTGTGAATTTGGTTGATGAGTACCAGCTTTGGATCCACCCGGTGATTTTAGGCAGTGGTAAATCACTTTTCAAGGGGTTGAAAAGTAACTTGCCTTTAAAACTGGTTTTAAAGAAAGTTTTTTCATCGGGTGTTATTTTGATGGTTTATCAATCACATATTTAACTTAGGCAACAGAATCAAACCGACCGGTTTAAAAACGCATTTTTATTGCTGACATACTGTTGTCAATAAGGTGTTACACCTTTGTATGTAAAAATGTGATCCGTTATGAACAGAGCCGACAGGTTGCTCAGGGTATTGGTGCTTCTGCAAACCAGGGATGTGGTTTCTATCGACCTGCTGAAATCGTATTTCCGTATCAGTACCCGTACAGCCTACCAGGATATTGAGGGCCTAAAGCAACTAAAAATAACGGTAACATTTGAAGCTGAAAAAGGCTGTTTTGTTTTAGTTGCAAGCTGCCCTTCTCCGGGGAATAAAAGTGAGATCGTTTCTCAGCCGATGCTGGTTATTCCGCCGGCCATAAAAAATGAGGTGTTAACAATTATCCCGCGGGCGGTAAATAATGATCCTCAAAACTCATCGTCATAGTTTATCTTTCCATTTTTCAGCCGCACATAATCTACCGATCCCGTACCCTGGAACCGGAAAACAATCCCGATTATTTTAGCCCGGCTGATTCCTTTATTCACTGTGTAAACAGGTTTATCATCAATAAAAATTTGTGCCCTTCCATTGTGTGATTCAATTTTAAGCGGTATGTATTTTTCAAAGTCTACCCCAAAGGCTGAGAGATCATGTTTTTTACCCGATATCTCGTAACCCGCAAAAAACATGTCGAGATCAGATACACAGCCTTTGGCACTTAGGGGAATCCAGATGGCTGTGCCTTTACACAGTATATAAACGGTGCTTAAACGACAAGCGGCTGCACCCTCGTGATAGCTGTTTTTTACGGCTGTTTCAAACGTGAAATCATCGCTGTAAATCTCGCCGTAATCGGTAACGTTGGTATAAACCACAAAAGGCGGGGTGGGCTGCATGGCAATATTCCGCTCTTTGATCTTTTCGGGCGATAGGGAAAGCTTGCCATCTGTCAGGGCATCCTTTTTTTCATAATAAACCGGTACGGGCTGCTTTTCAACTATTGGCAGCCATCCGTTTGATTTAACAAACAATTCATGCTGTTTTACAATTTTTCCGCCGACAATGAGCTTAGCGTAATAAAAATCGGGGAAGTAATAAATGGACGTATGCTGACGGTCGTTTTTGGAAACGTTAACCCGCAGGTGCCTGTCCCATGATTGCTGAATAGTTACCGAATCATATGGAGATTTACTTGCGTCAAAATCAAATACAACCGAATTAGGCAGTCCTGATGTGATCACCTTTTTACTGCTAAAAGTATAATCTTTGGGTATTATGGGTGGTTTCGGATGCTCGGTACGTGAGGCGATTATCACAATCAATAAAATACCCATCAGCGTTAAAACGCCCAAAGCATAAGGCATCGATCTGAAATGTTTTTTTACGGGCCGCGGTTTCGGTTGAGGGGGAGTGACCGGTTTGTCAGCAGGAACAAACTGCATACTGAATACCCTGAAGTTTTCATAACCCAAAAACTGCACCAGCGTATCCATGGTATAGGTATTGGGCAGACTATCATATTTAACCTTACCCCCAGATGCGCTTCAGCGTAACGTGGCTTATGGACGCACCGGTTTTCTCCCTTATCTTTTCGCTCAAGTTTATAAAATCCTGGTTCTTCCAGCTACCGCTGTCGCCCCAGCCGGTGAAGGCTTCGTATTGTTTTATCAGTTCGGTAATAAGCAACTCTTGTGCAGGCATATCCATTGGTCAAAAATAGCCGGTAAATCAGTTCAAATATTATTTGTACAGGCTTGTACCAACTTGTACAAACTGTGAATTGCAATAGCCTTGCGGGCAAACTAATTTTATGAGCAATTCGAAAATTAAACCTAAATATACCATAACCTAACCAACAATGAAACAAATACTAAGCAGGATCAGCGCATACATTTATGCCACAGTAATGTTCATATTCGGTATCCAGCATTTTATGTATGCCGATTTTGTGGCCACGCTTGTGCCCGGCTGGATCCCGTTCCACCTGTTTTGGGTATATCTTACGGCAGTTGCGCTTATGGCCGCTGCTGTTAGTATCTATGTTAATCTATATGCCCAATTGGGATGTTTTTTATTAGGGTGTATGATATGGGTGTTTATTTTAACTATACATATCCCGTTACTCATCAACAGTCATTTTGATGCTGGCAAAATAACCAATGCCCTGAAAGATACCGGGCTTGCGTCATGCGCCTTTATACTTGCGGTTATCTATGACCGGGAGGGCTAAAATTAATATCCTATGGTAGGTAACATGAATACGTTGGTTGTAGTCTCGTTATCTTTTTGAATATAATACCAAATTGTTCCCAAAACCGGGCAATGTGTTTGACCGCCTTGGCGAAGCCTATATAAGGAGGGTAATAAACCGTTGGCGCTATTGAATTTAAAAAGCCACTACAGCCCGATACTGCGAATGATAATGCCAAAAAGGTAATACTCGAACTGGATAGATAGGGTAGCCACAGTAAAAATAAGGGGTTTATTGACAGGCTGAATTGTGCATACAATTACCAACTCTTATATATCCATCTGTTAATGCCGGCTTGCTTTGTGCAGGTCGGTTAACAGATATTACTTATTTCATCCTTATTTTACTTCCTACAGTTATAGCCATAATAAATCAGGCTAATCATCAGAAATCGGGTTTATGTACTGCTGTAAAATTTATAAAACTTTTACATCTATATCTTGTTCACATAACGTTCGCCGGGCACTGCTCTTGTTGTATATTTTAGTTTAAAACTTATTGCATATTGGGCTGGCATATTTAAAAAGATGATTTAACTTTAAGGCGTTCCGTTTTGGCTGTTTATTGCCATATTTGAAACAAAACCGAACCAGATAATTTGAAAATATACAACCACTTATGCAGGAATTAGACCCCACCATTCTTCAAAAAGCAAACTCATGGCTTCAAGGAAATTATGATGCTGATGTAAAGCAGGAAATTCAAAAGTTAATTGACGATAAGGCTTATACTGAACTAACAGATTCATTTTATCGCGATCTGGAATTTGGTACAGGAGGCCTTCGCGGCATTATGGGGCCGGGTTCAAATCGAATCAACAAGTATACTATAGGTGCCGCCACACAGGGATTAGCTAATTACCTGAAGAAAACCTATCCTGGCGAAAAAATCAAAGTAGCTATTGCTCATGACAGTCGTAACAACGCCGATTTCTTTTCGACCATTACCGCAGAGGTTTTTTCGGCCAATGATATTTACGTTTACTTTTTTAAGGCATTACGCCCTACACCGGAGCTTTCGTTTGCCGTACGCCATTTAGGTTGCAAAAGCGGTGTAATGCTTACCGCATCGCACAATCCTAAAGAGTACAACGGCTACAAAGCCTACGGAGCTGACGGCGGTCAGTTTGTTTCTCCGCACGATAAAGCTGTAATGGACGAGGTTGCCGCCATCAGCAGCATTGATGATATCAAATTTAACCGCGTTGATGCTAATATCGAAGAAATAGGAGAGGATATTGACGAGCTTTACCTGAGCAAGATCACCGAACTTTCTGTTTCGCCCGATGCTATTGCCCGTCAAAAAGATCTTAAAATAGTTTACTCTCCAATTCACGGTACGGGTATTACTTTAGTTCCGCAGGCCCTGAAAAGCTTTGGTTTTGAAAATGTGATCCTGGTTGAGGAGCAAATTACACCCGATGGCAATTTCCCAACAGTGGTTTACCCAAACCCCGAGGAAAAGGAAGCATTGACCCTTGCCCTTAAAAAAGCACAGGAAACTGATGCCGACCTGGTTTTGGCTACTGACCCTGACGCCGACCGTGTAGGTATCGCCGTAAAAAATACCGATGGTGAGTTTATCCTGCTTAATGGTAACCAAACCGGCGCTATGCTGATCAATTATCTGCTGAGTGCATGGGAAGAAAAAGGCAAGCTTACAGGTAAGGAGTATATTGTTAAAACCATTGTTACCACAAACCTTATTGAGCGTATAGCCGAGGCAAAAAATGTTACTTACTATAACACGCTTACAGGCTTTAAATATATCGGTGAGCTAATGACCCATTTTGAGGGTAAACAAACCTTTATAGGCGGCGGCGAAGAAAGCTACGGTTACCTGATAGGCGAACTGGTAAGGGATAAGGATGCTGTAGTTTCAAGCGCATTTATTGCCGAAATGACCGCCTATTACAAAGATAAAGGCAGTAGCTTATTTGAAGCATTGATTGATACTTATGTACAATATGGTTTTTATAAGGAAAAGCTGATCTCCCTGACTAAAAAAGGTAAAACCGGTGCCGGAGAAATTAAGGAAATGATGGAGAAATTCCGTACCAATCCTCCGGCCACTTTAGGCGGCTCAAAAGTAAGTACACTTAAGGATTATGAAAAGCGCATTGAAACAGATTTGGCTACCAATACAAGCAAACCAATTGAATTGCCGGCATCTGATGTTTTACAGTTCATTACCGAAGATGGAAGTATCATTTCGGCCCGCCCGTCAGGTACCGAGCCCAAAATTAAGTTTTATTGCAGTGTGAACGGTAAACTTGATAGTAAAGAAGTTTATAATGAAACAGATAAACAGCTTGATGCCAAGATTGCCTCAATTATGCAGGACCTTGGTGTTTAGGTACTGATAATGATAAAAAAAATCCCGGCCAGATCTCAATCGGCCGGGATTTTTTTATGGGTGATTTAGCGGGTGTTTATTACATTGTTTTTCTGGGGCGCCTTGGCCTGTCACCTGCAGGTGACTGATCATTATTGCTCCGGTAATTGCTTTGGCTGTTGTAGCCTCGGGTATTGTTAGCCCTGTCACCGCTGCCCCTGTTATTGTTATTGCCGTATCCAAATGACTTGCGCGGCGGAGGGGTTTTCTTAACAAAGTCGTCGTTTATTTTTACACTCAATACCCGATCGGCAATAGGCGTACCGTCTAAGGCTATCACCGCGTTCTCGGCACCGGTGCGATCCTTCATTTCAAGAAATGCATATCCCTTGCATATTCTTGTTTTTTTGTCACGCACAATTTTAATCGTTTCCACATCGCCATGCGGACCTATCATTTTAACAAGTTCCAGCTCTGTCATTTCCAGAGGAAAGCCGCCTACAAATAATTTGACCATTTATAAATTGAGATTAAAGATGATAGATAACCACCGTATACAAATTTCGTTTGATTTTTTTTAAATAAAGGATGTTTTCGGGTTAAAACCAAAGTTTATTTTAATAATTCGGTCTTTGTAAGCTGCAAATGATATAAAAGGGGCGTTTTGTGCCCATTGATAAATGTAAATGACTCAATATAAAACCGAGAACGACTGGTATGCATCTTTGAGGATCACTGCCGGTTTGTTTGCTGCAATTTCGCTTTCGAGGTGTTTACTGCTAAATATAGCTACTCCCATTTCGGTTTTTACCTGGTATCTTAGTGACAGGTTCAGCGCACTTGTATCCCAATTGTAAATGTCGGCATAATTATTCGGGCGCCCCGTAAACGGCCCATATGCTTTTAAGAAATCGCCGAGGATTTTATATGCGTCAGTCATCTTGAAAAAGAGATAAATATTTACAATTTTGTTTTTATAGGTGCGAAAACCTATTGCATCCAATAATAAACTATCCCCCTGCACTAATAAACTGCTGTCTTTATATTGATAACGTATACAACTGTCTGCATCGGGTTTATCATCATTATCTAAATAGGCAAGCTTATAGGCCGGAATCTGGCTGATATCCTCACCGAGTGTCAGCCCGCTAATGCCGTTGCAAAATTTTAAATATTCAACCGATCCTGGTGTTTTAGACTGAGAGAAAACCAGCGATGGTAAAAGGCAGGCTATTGCAATCAATAATGTTTTGACGCCTGTTTTTAGTGCTTCATGATATGTTTTCATAAGTCAGGGTTTACAATACCAAAACAAGCCCGATGCCATACCTGCCTTAAAATTTATTTATATTAATTTTTATTTAAATTTTGAAATAATGAGTTTATATAATTAAAATCATTGCAATTGTTTTAATTGATTGTATATTACTTGTATAGAAAAGGATGCAGAGACTGATGAAACTGTCTGGTTTTGTTAATTAAAAGTTAAAAGCAAGCCTTGCCGTTCGAATCCTCATGATCCAAATCTTTTTCAGGTTGATGCAGCGTAATCCTTAATGACTAAAAAACAAACTAAAACGCATTAGCAATACTGCAAATCCATATATTTGAGAAGGATAAACCGGGGATAGGTTCGCAATTGTCCCAAAATGATAGCCTTGTTAGTTACCGTTTAATTAATTTATAAGTATTTTGATCCTGCCGAAATTGTGTGTTTGATTAGATATCATTGGGTTAGGTACGCTATTTTTAAAACCTTAATAACAAAAATGAAATACATCTTCTGTTTGCTTTTTTCATTAATTAATCTTTCAGCAAATGCACTAACTGATACTAATACCTTACTCGAAGAATTAAAGAATGAAATAGCAAAGAAAAATATATATGATAACAGTAAAGAGGTAAGGATCCAAAAATTGAAGGCATACCAGTTAAAACTTTCGCAAACCAATTATGATGCGCGGTTTGATACCTGGGACAAGCTTTACAACGAATATAAATCATATCAGTTTGATTCGGCCTATGTTTATGTCGATAAAATGATATCGCTGAGCAAGGTAACAGGGAATAAGCCAAAGGAATATTATAGTTATGTGAGAATGGCTTTTATTCTCCTTTCGTCAGGAATGTTTAACGAAACATTTGATTATTTGCGTAAAGTAAATGTGAAAGCCCTAAGCAATGCCGATAAGGTTGATTACTATTTTTTTTTAGCCAGATGCAATTATGACCTGGCAAACTACAGTAATGACAAATATTTTAGTCCTGATTATATTAAGGCCGGTAATAAATATATTGATTCGGCAGTTTCGTTTTGCGGCAACGACCATATAATGCATACTTATTTGCTTGGCTTGCAGGATTATCAGGAAAAGGATTACAAGGAAGGGCGGATAAGGTTTAAAAAACTACTGGAAAAGGACATGCCAATTTCCATGCACCTGCGGGCAATGGTGTCATGCTCATTGGGAGCTATCTGTCTTGAAGATAATGAACGGCAAGAAGGCCTTAATTTAATGATGAGGGCTGCAATAGCCGATATTAAATCATCAACCCGTGAAACGGTTGCGCTTTATACGCTGGCCGAATTGTTATATAAACAGGGTAACATCAAAGATGCTTACAGTTTCATTCAATTGGCTAAAGCTGATGCCGACTTTTACGGTGCCCGCCAGCGTAAAATACAAATAGGGGCAATTTTACCATTAATAGCTGCGGCCGAGCTAAATAACACTGAGCATCAAAAAAATCGTTTCCTGGTATTCCTGTTAATTATTACCGCGCTTGCGTTACTGGTAGTCTTTTTCCTGGTGATGATCGTTAAGCAATTAAAAAAACTGAAAATCAAAGAAGCCATAATTGAAGGAAAAAATGTGCAGTTAAACCACATAAACGGGAAACTGATTGAAGATGCAAAAATTAAGGAGGAATATATCGGGCAGTTTTTTAAAGCTATTTCGGGATACATAGTTAAGCTCGAAAATTTGAAGATTTCCATTGATGCCAAGCTCTCGATGAAGAAGTATGATGCCATTCATACTTTTGTAAATAATATTGATATTAAAAAGGAAAGAGAGAACCTATACTACAGCTTTGATCATATTTTTTTGAAGATCTTCCCTGATTTTATTACGGTATTTAACAGCCTGTTTGCGGAGAAAGATCAGATTTGGCCCGATGAGGATGAAGTATTAAATACTGATCTCCGGATATTCGCACTTATAAGGATGGGTATTGCCGATAATGAAACCATTGCCAAAATATTGGAGTATTCTGTTAATACAATCTACGTTTACAAAATGAGGATCAAGGCAAAATCGCTGCATCCGGATCAGTTTGAACAACGGATTATGGATATCAGGGCTTTTGACTACGATTGATTTTTTAAGAAAATACATCCTGAAAAACCCTGTAAGGTTACCAAATCTTACGGGGTTTTTAGCAAAAAAGTATTATAAATGATTAAAAAAACATTATATTTTTTGTAGCGGATTTTTATATAACTATCTCTTTTTTAAACATTTAACTTTTAAAAACGTCGAAAAAATTTATAAAAATATTAAAATAAGCCATTTTCACCTTTGCTGCCCGCTCTAACTCTTTTTCTGAGTTTATTTATAATTAAATTGCATTAGAATTTAACCTGTAATAATTGTAAACCATTACATTTTTAAACGATCAGTTATTGTTAACCTTTTCCCTGTACTAACTTGCTAATCCGGTGGTACGGGCAATGTTTTCGTAGCATTTATGCGTATGCTTTGGGTATTATTTATTATGATAACCTGAAACCATATGAGCATGATTTCGTATAAAATCTTGGGGCTCTCTTTGTACGGATTAAAAACTAAACCCTAACAACAACCAATTTCAACTAAATCTCAAGTTTTATGCAAATTAAACATTTACTCAACGTATGTTTCTTTGCTGTTTTTCTCTTTTTGATGGAGCCCGCTATGGCCCAGAATAAGGTGATAACAGGTAAAGTAACCGACAAAAAGGATGGCTCCCCTTTAATAGGAGTATCGGTAGTAACTGCTGTAGGTGCACAGGGGGGGACCATTACTTCAACAGATGGTTCTTACAAAATCTCCATTCCTGCAAATGTAACAAGCCTTACGTTCACCTATGTGGGCTATTTAAATGTAACAATGCCAGTGAATGGCCGTACATCAATTGATGTGCAGATGACAGAGGCCAACAGGGCCTTGAACGAAGTTGTGGTAATCGGTTACGGTACTCAAAAAGTTAAGGACGCAACCGGTTCGGTAGCTACTTTAGGTGCTAAAGACTTTAACAAAGGTGTTATCGCTACACCTGAGCAATTACTGCAAGGACGTATAGCCGGTGTTCAGGTAACTCCTTCAAGCGGTGAGCCAGGTGCAGGGGCTACCATTAACATTCGCGGTGCAAGTTCAATCAGGTCGGGTACCAGTCCGCTATATGTTGTGGATGGTGTTCCTCTTGACAATGGCGGTACTTCGGGCGGTTTTGACAGTGGTGCAGGTAGTTCATCGGCCCGTAACCCGCTGGCGTTTATTAACCCTGCCGATATAGAAAATATTTCGGTTTTAAAAGACGCTTCAGCTTCAGCTATTTATGGTTCACGTGGTGCTAATGGTGTAATCTTGATCACTACTAAAAAAGGCAGAAAAGGGCAAGGTATACAATTTGGAGCAAGTACCAGTATAGCAAATGCTGCCAAAAGATATGACTTGCTCGATAAGGCTGCGTTTTTAAAAGGAGTCGCCAGCGTCGGTTCAAATGCAGGACCACTTGCCGATGGAGGGATTGATTATGGTGGTAATACCGATTGGCAAAAAGAAGTTTTCCGTACCGCTGTATCACAAAACTATAACTTAGGTTTTGGCGGAGGAAACAGTACAGGAAGCTACCGGGCTACAGTTGCGTATGACGATCAGCAAGGTATCGTAAAAAGAAGTAACTTGAAACGTCTTACAGCTCGTATTAACGCTTCACAATCGTTTTTCAATCAACGTCTAAAATTTGATCTGCAATCATTGTTTTCAAATGTAAAAGACAGGTTTGCGCCTATTACCAATAACGCAGGTTTTAACGGTAGTTTGATAGGTGCAATGATCCAAACCAATCCTACCATCCCTGTATTTGATTCAGAGGGCAGATATTATGATATCAATGGTTATGAAAATGGTTTCCCGAAAGGCAACAGTTTCAGAAACCCGGTTTCAATGCTTAATCAGATAGATGACACTGATAATATCAACCGGTATCTGAATAACTTAACTATGACCTTAAAGTTAGTTGAAGGTTTATCATACAAAGGCAACTTCGGCGCAGATATATCAAGGGGACAAAGGGAAACTTATTATGACTCGAAAATTGTGGGCTACACCGACGAAGCTAATATTGGCGATTTTAAAGTGCCTTCTGCAACTGGTAACGGTCGCGGTATCCTGATCCACAACAAGCTCACCAATTTAACCACAGAGCATACCCTAAATTATGATAAAAAGTGGACTAACAATAGTGCATTAACAGCATTGGTAGGTTATTCATATCAAACCTTTAAAAACTTCAACAGGGGTAATCTTGCCTGGGGAACACCAACCGCAGGCCAATTTCTGCATGATTTTAACCAGTTTAAAAATCACATGCCTCATGATTTTAGTAATCGTAATGGTTTGGATAGCAGCAGTTATACTTTGCAATCTTATTTCGCGCGTGTACAGTACACATATAAAGACAGATATATTTTAACCGGTACTATCAGGCGCGATGGTTCATCCCGCTTTGGTGATAACAATCATTATGCAAACTTTCCGGCTGCAGCGTTTAAATGGCGTATAAGCCAGGAAAGCTTTGGCCCTAAAGGTATATTTGATGATTTAAGCTTACGTTTAAACTGGGGTAAAACAGGTAACCAGGATTTCCCATCTTATGCTTCCAAACAACTTAGGCAAACTAACTACGCGGGTACTGCCAATTCTGCATTAAATGCCTATAATCCCGATTTGAAATGGGAAACGCAGACTGCATATGGTGCAGGTATTGATTTCTCACTATTTAAAGGCCGCTTAACCGGTACAATTGATTATTATAATAAATCTCAAACAGACATATTGTTTTTTCAAGACATAGCCCAGCCTGCTGCTTTCCCGAGGATCTGGATTAACTTACCTGGCGAGGTTGTAAATAAAGGTATAGAGTTAGGTTTAAACTTTGCCGCTATTGATCATAAGAGTTTTAGCTGGGACGTATCATATAACATGACTACAATTAAAAACCAGGTACAGAATTTCGGCAAGCGCAATATCATTACCGGTAATATTGATGGGCAGGGTTTATCAGGCGCTTATGCCCAGTTCATTGCAGATGGGTACCCGCTTTACTCATTTAACGTACCTAATTATTCAGGACTTGATGCCAATGGTTTTGGTATCTATCCTCAGGGTATCGACGTTGCTTCACCACAAGGCAGCCCGCTGCCTAAATTTGTAGCAAGCTTAACCAATACTTTTTCTTATAAAAACTTCACTTTGAGCTTTTTATTAAATGGTGCAACAGGTTTCTACATATACAACAACACAGCTAATGCATTTTTCTATAAGGGCAACCTTGTTAGCGGTCGTAACGTAACTAAAGATGTAGCTGCGACCAATGAAAATCCGCTCAACTCAGGTGAGGTATCTACCCGCTTTCTTGAAAAAGGTGATTTTATGCGCTTAAGCAACGCTACGTTTGGCTATACAGTACCTTTAAAAGGTAAAGCCATTAAAACTTTACGTGTATCATTAACCGGACAAAATCTGTTCCTGATTACAGGGTACAGTGGTCTTGACCCAGAGGTAAACACAAATAAGGAAAGGAATGGCGTACCTTCACGTGGTATCGATTATACGCCTTATCCAAGCTCACGCACATTTACATTAGGTTTAAATGCAGGTTTTTAAAAATATTAACATGAAAAGAAGAGCATTAATAGCTGCAATAAGTGGGATTATTCTATTAACCGCTGCAGGCTGTGCAAAATTAAAGGAAACACCTTATGGATCCGTATATCTGGATCAAGGTGGTGCCGCAACTCCATCCGATCTTAATGGAGTATACTCGCAATTATTTGGTCAAACTGATCAGGCAAATACATACGCGTTGCAGGAACACTCAACTGACGAAATGATGGGTCCAACCCGTGGTACCGACTGGGGCGATTTTGGCACATGGCGTAAACTCCATACCCATACCTGGACACCGTCGCACAATCAGGTTAGCGATACCTGGGACCAATTGAATATTGGAGTATACCGGGCAAGCCAGGTTATTTCAAGGGCTACTGATAACAAGATCAAAGCAGAAGCAAGCTTTTTAAGGGCCTACTTTATGTTTCAGGTAGTTGACTTATATGGTCAGGCTCCATATCGTGACCCTAATGCACCAAACTCAACTACTCCAATTGTATACAATCGTGCCGACGCTACTGCATTCATTATCAAAGATCTTGAATTTGCTGAAGCCAATCTTACTACTTCTCCAAATATCGGTGTAGCCAGTAAGGCCGCGGTTGACGCGCTGCTTGCTAAAATATACCTTAATAAAGCTGTTTATACCGCGACAACTGTAGGAGGCCCCTTTACTTTTGCCAAAGCCGATATGGATAAGGTAATTGAATATGCCAATAAAGTTACATCGGCTGGATATACATTGGAACCTGCAGGTAAGTATTTCCAGGATTTTGCCTGGGATAATACTGAAAAATCGCATGAAAATATTTTTGGTATCTACAATACACCTACGAATGTCCCGGCATCATCAAAAAACCGCTGGAAAATGGGTTTGCATTATAATCAGACGCCTGATGGATGGAACGGCTTTACCACTTTGGCCGATTTCTATAAATCATTTGAGGCTACAGATGAACGCCGGGGCGTAGATTATCCTGGTTTAACTGATAAAGTTGGCTTACGTGCCGGTTTTGCAATTGGTCAGCAATACGGTCCGGGTCACGTTGCTTTGAAACAAAGGGGCGGCCAGCCGCTAGTGTTTACCGAAAATGTTAACCTTAATTATTCAACGGAAGCTCAAGGTATCAGGGTGTTCAAATATTTCCCTCATCCAAATGCAGATGGAACTGTGACCGATTCTGGAGAAGATAATGACTACGTGATACTACGCTATGCCGATGTGGTGCTTGAAAAAGCCGAAGCCATTCTGCGTGGGGGGACCGACCCACTGGGCCAAACAGCGTTACAGCTTGTTAACTCTGTTCGCGTTCCGCGTGGTGCTACTGCCATGGCAACAGTTGATTTAACTGCCATGCTTGCCGAGAGGGGCCGTGAGCTGTATTGGGAAGGCTGGAGAAGGAACGACTTGATCCGCTTTGAGAAATTTAATGATCCGGTTGACCAGCGCCCGGCAAAAACAGATAAAAGCAAAACTATTTATCCAATTCCTCAACGCGCGGTTGATACCAACCCCAACCTTAAACAAAACGCAGGTTATTAATATTTGAGATTTATTTGATTGAAAGGAACGTAGCGGAAATTTCCGCTACGTTTGTTTTTTCGCAAAGTATATGCAACCAAAAATACCCCTGTTTCTGCTTATCTTAATCCTTACTATTCTTTGCGCCTGTAATGGTGGTGATAAACAAACCCTGTTTACCCGGCAAAATAACGAAGCTATCGGCATCAATTTCGCTAATCAGCTCAATGACCAGGACCGTACCAATGTATTTACTTTTCGTAATTATTATAATGGGGGCGGGGTTGCCATTGGCGATGTCAACAATGATGGCTTAAATGATGTTTATTTAACATCAAACATGGGCGGTAACCAACTTTATATCAATAAAGGGAACTGGAAGTTTGAAAACATAACCGATAAGGCAGGGGTTAAGAGTACTAAATACTGGAGCACAGGCGCTACTATGGTTGATATCAATGGCGATGGCTGGCTTGATATTTACGTTTGCCACAGCGGTAATGCCCGCGGCAGCGAAAAGGGTAATGAACTATTTATTAATCAGCATGATGGTACGTTTAAGGAAGAAGCCCAAAAGTATGGCCTGGTAGATAATGGATTATCCACCCAGGCCATTTTTTTCGACTATGATAATGACGGCGATCTTGATTGCTTTGTACTAAATAATTCTTTCCGACCAATAGAATCATTTGATTTTAGTAAAAACTTACGAGCTGTTGTTGACGAATTGGGTGGCGCGCGCTTGTACCGTAATGATGGCGGCCATTTTACTAACGTAACCAAAGAAGCAGGCATATATTCAAGCGATATAGGCTTTGGTTTGGGTGTTTCTGTGGCTGATATCAATCAGGATGGATACCCTGACATCTATGTCTCCAATGATTTTTTTGAGCGTGATTATCTTTATATCAATCAAAGAAATGGAACTTTTAAAGAGGATATTCAAAATGAAACGGGGCACCTGAGCCTGGCTTCAATGGGATCGGATATTGCCGATATAAATAACGATGGGCAGTATGATATTTTCACTACAGAAATGCTGCCCGAAGGCGATCTGCGGTTGAAAAAAATGACCTCGTTTGAATCGTATGATGTGATCAAAGCCAAGCAGCGCGATGGTTACTATAACCAGTATATGCAAAACTGCCTGCAGGTGCGTAACAACGATGGAACATTCTCTGAAACCGCCTTTTATTCGGGCGTAGCTGCAACCGACTGGAGCTGGGGCGCGCTGATGTTTGATATGGATAATGACGGATGGAAGGACATTTTTGTATCAAACGGGATCTATAAAGACCTAACCGATCAGGATTATATCGAATTTTTAGGCAATCGCGATAACATGGCCAAAATAGCCGAAGGCCGGAAGAAATTTGATTATAAGGATTTTACTGATAAAATGGCTTCATCACCCTTATCTAATTATGCCTATCTTAATAATCACAACCTTACTTTCACCAATAAATCGACTGATTTTGGTTTGGATAAGCCGGGGTTTAGCAATGGATCATCCTATGCAGATCTCGACAATGATGGGGATAATGACCTCATCGTAAATAATGAAAACGCTCCGGTATCTATTTTTAAAAATAATGCCGAAAGAAATGGAAACCACCATATCCAGATAAAATTAAAAGGAACGGGCCTGAATACTTTTGGAATAGGTACTACGGTAAAAGTATTTATGAAGGGCAGTTCGCTGATTTATTATAATCAGCCTACACGTGGTTTCCAAAGTTGCACATCGCCCAATTTACTTACAATAGGTATAGGCAAATACAAATCAATTGATTCGGTACAGGTAATTTGGCCCGGCAATACTTACCAGTTGCTAAAAAACGTAAACGCGGATAAAGTTTACGTAGTTAAGCAAACCGATGCCAATCTGAAATATAACTGGACAAAACCTCCTGTTAAAACAATGTTCGCCGATGTTACCAAATCAATATTTGATAGTATCCCTAAGCATAAGGAGGATGATTTTATCGATTTCGATAACGAGCGCCTGATGCTCCAGATGTTATCGACAGAGAATCCGTACATGGCAACCGGCGATGTTAACGGCGACGGGTTGACTGACTTTTATTTCGGGAGCTCAAAAAATAGCTTTGCGAGCATCTATATCCAACAAAAGGATGGCAGGTTTAAACAAACCATTCCCGAAGATTTTAAAAAGCAGGAATACCTGGAAAATGCCGGGGCTGTTTTTGGTGATTTTGATGGCGATGGCGACCAGGACCTGATAGTAGGAGTAGGGGGCAATGCTGATGAGGCCGAAACTCCGGTTTACAATCCGCGCTTTTTTGTGAACGATGGTAAAGGTAATTTTCACCGCGATCCCGAAAGAACATTGCACGCCGCTGTTAATGCCTCGGTAATTGTCCCGGCGGATTATGACGGCGATGGCAAGCCCGACCTTTTTGTTGGAGGTAGAAGTGTGCCCGGACTTTACGGATGTTCGCCGCAATCATTTGTTTTTCATAACGATGGAAACGGGCATTTTACCGATGTATCAAAATTAGTATTGGGTACCGATACAAAGCTGGGCATGGTAACGGCAGCCCAATGGGCCGATATTGATAACAATGGCTCGCCCGATCTGGTAGTTGCCGGCAACTGGATGGGGATTAAGATCTTCAAAAATAACAAAGGAAAATTTACCGAAGATAAACAACTGGCCAACTACAAAGGCTGGTGGAGCTGCCTTGAAATTGCTGATGTAGATGGCGACGGTACCCTTGATATCATTGGCGGTAACATCGGCCTTAACTCAAAATTTAGGGCTTCGTTTGAGCAGCCTATGGAAATTCATATAAAGGATTTTGATAATAACGGTACCAAAGAGTGTGTAACCTCTATGTATAAAAGCGATGGCGTAAACTATGTTTTTCATATGAAGCCGGATTTAGTGGGTCAGATGCCAATCCTCAAAAAACGTTTTCTGCGCTATATCGACTATGCGGGCAAACCATTTGACGAGGTATTTACTGCCGATATGCTTGAGGGCGCCGAAACCCATCAAATGAACTTCCTGGCATCGGCGGTGTTTTTAAATAAAAACGGAAAGTTTGTGTGTAAACCTTTGCCTACGGATGCCCAGCTCTCTATGATAAGTACTATTTTGTGTGCCGATCTTGATAATACAGGCGTTAAGAAGATCGTATTAGGAGGCAACTTTTACGGCTTTAAACCTGAAGTTGGCCGGCTTGATGCTAATCGCGGCCTTGTTTATCAATACACAAAAAATGGGTTTACTTATTTTCCAGCTGCCAAAACGGGCCTGAATTTAAACGGACAGGTACGCTCATCGGTGGCTATTAAAAATACAGCCGGTAAAAATTATTACCTGTTTGGTATTAATGATGAACCGCTTAAAGCTTATGAATTACGCTAACACCAATTTAATGCTGTTTACCAAATATATTCTTAGATATTTCTTTATACTTTTTTGTATTGGTGTGATGGGCTTGTTTTCCTGTAAGCCTAAAAAGGCAGGTGAAGGTATATTTAAATTACTCCCAGCTAATGAAACAGGGGTTACCTTTATAAACAAGAACATAGTATCCGATTCTGTTAATATTTTAGATTATTTGTATTTCTACAACGGTGCGGGTGTGGCAACTGCCGATTTTAATAACGATGGCCTGCCCGATCTTTATTTTGTATCAAACCAGGGCCCGAACAAACTTTACCTTAACAAAGGCGGGATGAAGTTTGAGGATATTACTGATAGGGCAGGTGTTGCCGGTGCCGGTAACTGGAAGACCGGTGTAACTGTAGTTGATATCAATGGTGATGGATTTAAGGATATCTATGTAAGTGTGGTATCGGGGTATAAAACCTTTAAAGGTAAAAATCAGCTTTACATAAATAACGGTAATTTAACTTTTACCGAAAGTGCAGCTAAATACGGGCTTGATTTTGCCGGCCTTTCTACCCAGGCTTCGTTTTTTGATTATGATAAGGATGGCGACTTGGATATGTTCCTCCTTACTTCATCGGTACACAGTAATGATACTTATGGCGATTCTACCCAACGGTTCAAATATAGTCATGATGCCGGCGATCACCTTTTCAGGAATGACAATGGGCATTTTACAGATGTAACGGCAGGTTCAGGTATTTATTCAGCACCAATTGGTTACGGCTTGGGTGTAAGTGTAGGTGATTTGAATAACGATGGCTGGGACGATCTTTATGTAAGTAATGATTTTTTTGAGCAGGACTATTACTACATCAATCAGCATAACGGCACTTTTAAAGAGCAATTGAAAAGCGCTTTCGGCCATACAAGCCTGTTTTCGATGGGGAATACTATCAGTGATATTAACCAGGATGGCCATTTGGATGTACTTAGCACCGATATGCTTCCCGAAGAAATGAAGGTGTTACGATCAACCATCAATGATGAACCGCTGGATATTTATAACCAGGAAGTTAATGCCGGGTATTACTACCAATACTCAAAAAATTGCCTGCAGTTGAACGTGGGCAATGGTAATAAGTTTGTCGACCTGAGTTTGTACAGCGGGGTTTCGGCTACAGATTGGACATGGTCGCCGCTGGTGCAGGATTTTGATATGGATGGAAAGAAAGACATGTTCTTCTCCAATGGTATCAAACGCCGCCTTAATGATATGGATTATCTGAAATATCTTGGTGACCCCATGGTTATGCAGGCATACAAAGAAAATCGCGTTTTTGATAAAGACAAGATCAATAAAATGCCCGAAGGCGGTGTGCATAATTACCTTTATCATGGTGAAGATAGATTGAAATTTACTGATGTATCTACAGGCAACGATATGCAGCAAGCATCTATATCGGCAGGTTCTGTGGCAGTTGATTTAGATAATGACGGTGATCTTGATATAGTTACCAATAACATGGATGAGCCGGCATATATTTATAATAATGCCACGATAGAGGGCCGCAAAGAAAACAAGCCAAGCTATCTTAAATACGCTGTAAAATACAACCTTTTGAACCGTGACGGCATTGGCACCAAATTTTTCCTTAAATCAAAAGATCATATCGATCACCAGGAAATACAAACCAGTAATGCGTACGAAAGTAATTTGAATAACGAGCTGCTTTTCACATTTGCCCCCGGCGATAAACCGGAATCGTTGTTGGTGGTATGGCCTGATAATAGTTATGAAGTGGTGAAAGACTTCAAGCCCGGTCAGAAAACCATTTTAAGATATAACCCTCAAATAGTTAACGATCGTAAACCAGTAGCTGAGGTTATTGAAGCTTTCATCAGCGATAAGAAGCAGTTTGACAGCAAACCAATACAGGCAAAGCTTTTAGCTAACGTTAAAACTTTCGATACCCCCGATTTTAATTACTATTCACTCTTACCACATACTTATTTGCAGCACACCCCAGCAATTGCCATAGCCGACGCCAATAATGACGGCATTGATGATATTTATATAGGAGGCATTGCCGACGAAGAAAAATACATACTGGCAGGTGATAAATCAGGGGGATTTACCAAAGTAAGCGTGCCATTATTTGATCAATATAAAAATACTGCAGATGAGCAGGCCACATGGGTCGATGTAAATAATGATGGCAAACCCGACTTGATCGTGATTAGCGCTAACCATCCTTTCCTTGAAACGGAGAAATTGGTACAGCCCCGACTATATCTCAACAAAGGCAATTTTCAGTTTGAATATCAGTCTTTACCAAAGCTCAATTATCAGGCATCAAAAATTACGCTATTTGATTTTAACGGAGATGGACTGAACGATATTTTATTTACCAGCGCCGTTTCGTTTAAGGATTATACAGCTACTATCCCTTCTTCAATATTAATTAATAAAGGCAACGGAAAGTTTGAAATAAGTGGCGACAAGCGATATGATCAAATCACGAACCTGCAATATGTCACCAGTATAACAACTGCTGATATCGATCACAATGGCAAGCCCGACTTGCTTATAACAGCCGAGTGGCAGCCGGTTTATATCTTCCTGAATGATGGAAAAAAATTAAATCGTTTTTCATCACCGGTTTTAGATAAGGAAAAAGGCTGGTGGCAGTCGGCTATGATAAGCGATATAGATGGCGACGGCAAGGCTGATCTTATTGCCGGCAATTGGGGTTTGAACAATAAATATAATGTTACTGCCGACCAGCCGCTTTATGCCTATAATACTGATTTGGATAAGGATGGCAAAAACGATTTGATATTATCATATTTTTATAAAGACCTGTATTACCCGTTTCGCCCTAAAAATGATTTGGAACAGGAACTGCCATATTTAAAAAAAGAATGGCTCAGCTATCAAAAAATGGCCGATAAAACTACCGCCGAGGTATTTAAGGACAAACTGGATGATAATGATCGTTTAAGTGTAAATCAGTTCAATAGTATTTTTGTGAGTGATGTATTGCACGCTGCTTCGGTTACCGCGTTGCCATACCTTTATCAGCAGGCCCCCATTAAGTCGATGCTAAAATATGGCAATGGCGATATATTGCTGAATGGAAACTTTTGGGGCGTTGTACCTTATGAAGGGAAGTATGACGCGCTCGGCCTGGCTGGCTTACACTACGACAAACAGCATAAGCAATTTGATGCACCAGCTTATTTAATAAACGGGGCTATCAATCCACAGGAAATCACTTATCTGGCGCCTGTGAAAACAGCAACCAATTTGAATACCTATCTCGTGGTTACCTATGATGGCCGGTTAATGTTATTAAGTAAGTAGTGTAACATCACAATATCGGATAATATATTTTAGTGATCCATTTTGAGGTGTCCTTTTGTGCCAGCCTATCTGTAACAAGTGATTGAAATGGCATGGCCGGGGACACGAGCCTGTGGTCTTTCATGTATATCTTTATTTGTGCCAGGGCGTTGTTAACGGTATTTTGTCCTCCGCGTACATCAGCCACCAATAAATTACCTCCCTTAGGTATGTTGTTTATGCTTGTTTGTTGAAAAGGAGTGATCTTTTTGTTGATTGGAAGCGCAACGTTAACCTGGTATTCGTGTTCATCTGTTTGGATAACGTTAAGCATGGGGAAGTTTGTTTGTTTGGCATCCTGTCCGGCAGCCTGTTGTTGCAGCATTTTAATGATACCATAAGTGGCTTGCAATGAAGGATATTCTGGATAGGTATTAGCTGAAACGAGCAAAACTGTGTCTTTAGCATGGTTTAGGTAGATTCTATAGCCATATGCGTTTCTTTCATCCTCAAGGAAGCGTTTAAGGTTTAGTAAAATTTCCGCAACCTGGTTTTCAGCGTCTCTGGTTTTGAAATAATTTGTTATCCGTGATAAAAATCGGGTATTATTCTTATCAACAGCATCCCATTTAAATTTGAAAGAGCCTTCGGCATCGGCAAAATAACTTATTTCGCCACTAAAGGTCAGGTTATCTTTTTTTAATTTAAGATAGGTACTGCTATTGGTCATTTTATCGATGCTGATCTTTGTACCTTTAAAATTATATTGCCTGTCGCCGGTTTTGGTGCCAGGCCACCATTTATCCCACCCGCTTTCGGTGGTCAGGAATTTTGCAGCAATAACATCGGAAGTATCAATAGAGAGTTCCAGGGCTATAGCAGGTTTTTCGGGGAGTAAAATATAAGCCGTTACAATAACTACGATAATGGTAAGTACAATAAAAAAGATCTTCTTCATTTAGTTTATAAAAAAACGGATACCCGGGGTGATAAATTTAATAATATCAGACGGATTAACAGGTGTATATTGTTACAAAATATCTTGCCTTTTGATTAAATAAAAAAAATGCCCGACCAGGCTAAAAAACTAATGGAAATATGCTGTAGCATACTAAAAAAAGCCTATATTGGCTGTTGATCAATCGAAAAACGAGCGGATTTTTCCCTGTACATCTGCCCGGTTTTTAACCTATTTTATAACTTATGAGATCCTTTTTATTTTGCCTTGCCGGTGTATTATTTTTATTTGCATCCTGTAAAAAGCCCTACTATGAAAAAGTACTCCACGATCCCGAACTTTATCGGGTAACCGTTAAAAAACTTAATGATATTGTACTGGAAAATAACTTTCCGCCGGTAACTGCCTCCCGTAATTATGTATATGCCAATATTGCTGCATACGAAGTCATAGCCTCCGGCGACCCTAAGCATTTTAAGTCGTTATCCGGCCAAATCAAACACCTGCCGGCCGTGCCAAAAGCATCAAAAGATACTGCTGTTGATTACCAGTTTGCTTCATTGCTTGCCTTTTGCACAGTTGGCAACGCGGTAACGTTTCCCGAAGGTAGTATGGATCAGTATGTTGATGAGCTTAAAAAGAAAGCCAAAGATGCAGGCATGCCATCGGTTTTGTTTGAGGGTTCTGTAAACTATGCCAATAAAGTAGCCAAATTTATATTGAAGTGGAGCAAGGGTGACCATTATGCACAAACCCGCTCTGCAAGTAAATATACGGTAAAGCAGCAGGATGGCCGCTGGATCCCCACGCCGCCTATGTATGCCCAGGCACTGGAAGCGCATTGGGGCGAGATCAGGCCGATGGTGCTGGACTCTACGGCCCAATTTATTCCGCCAGATCCACCAGCCTTCAATGTTAAAGACCATAACAGCCCGTTTTATAAGCAGGCGCTTGAGGTAAAACAAATGGTAGACAGCTTAACCAAAGAAGAGAGACACCAGGCTGATTTCTGGGATGATAATGCCTTTAAACTTAATGTAGTTGGCCATGCATCGTTTGCAACCAAAAAGTTTTCGCCCGGGGGGCACTGGATGAATATAACTGCAATAGGTACCCGTAGCAAAAAGTTTGATTTTGGTACTACGGTAAGCGTTTATACCGAAGCTTCAATTGCTTTGTTTGATGGGTTTATCAATTGCTGGTACCTTAAATATCGCTCAAACTACGTTCGCCCCGAGACTATAATTACCAAATACATTGACGCCGATTGGCGTCCTTATATCCAAACGCCGCCGTTCCCTGAGTATAGCAGCGGTCACGCGGTTATTTCATCAGCTGCCGCTGAAGTGCTTACTGACAGAATAGGCGATGATTTTGCCTATACAGATTCGTCGGAAATGGAATTTGGGATCGATCCGCTATCTTTTAAATCATTCCGTGAAGCCGCTAAATCAGCAGCTATGTCAAGGGTAATGGGAGGGATCCACTTTAAAAACGCCTGCATAATAGGTACTAAACAAGGCGCTGAAATTGGGCAACTTGTTGTAAAAAAATTGCAATTAAAGGTTAAGTGATATTTTAGTTATTGTATTTTAAAATATTGATTTTGAATAAGATATTGAATTTATATTTGCTTTTTATTTTGTTGGTTCCTTCGTTATCGGAAGCACAAAGTATTGACCTCTGGAAAATTAAAGCCGACAAAATTGATCCCGCTAATTATTACGGAATCACGGTAGCTAATGGGATGATCGGGATAGTATCAGCACCAGAGCCTTTCAAGGTTAAAAATGTGGTGCTGGCTGGAGCGTATGACCTGTATGGCCGCGGGCGGGTAAGCAATTTCCTGAACAGTTTTAACTTGCTTAATATGTATCTTGAAATTGAAGGTAAGCGCATAGATGCCAAAAACATCAGCAATTTTAAGCAGGAACTGGATATGCAGCACGCCGCGTTCACCACCACGTTTGATTATGCCGATAAAGCAACCATAAAATACACTTACTATTCCCTTCGTCAGTTGCCATTTACGGTGTTGATGGATGTTTCGGTAACGGCAAAACAGGCTATCAACATCACATCAGCCAGTGTAATGGAAGCGCCTGACGCACTTAAAGAGGTTCAGAATTATTATAACGAAATTGACCGCCCGCATGTAACCATTAGCCTGCTTACTTCAACGGCAAAAAGCCCGACAGGCAAAATGCAGCTTTGCGCATCCACTTCATTTTTATTCGGCGAGCCGCATGGGCAGGAACCGCGCATTATTCATGAGATGTGGGATAATAACATGCACCTCATGAAGTTTAGCAAGGCGATAGCTGCCGGGCAAACTTACAATTACGCGGTAACTGGCTCATCCATAACCTCGGCCCACCATGCCGACCCGCTGAATGAAGCCGAGCGCCTCACCATTTTTGCCAAACTGGAAGGTCGCAATAGATTGATCAAATTCCATAACAAGGCCTGGGACGAGCTGTGGACAAGCGATATCCAAATTGAGGGTGATGACCAGTCACAACAGGATATTCACAGCATGTTATACCATTTATACTCGTTCTCAAGGGCAGGCGCAGCATACTCACCGTCACCAATGGGGCTTTCGGGGTTGGGCTATAATGGCCATGTGTTTTGGGATTGTGATGTTTGGATGTATCCTGCCATGCTGGTTTTACATCCCGAGATTGCCAAATCAATGGTTGAATACCGGTTTGAACGATTGGATGCCGCGCGTAAAAATGCGTTTTCGCATGGTTATAAAGGAGCGATGTTTCCCTGGGAAAGTGCTGACAGTGGGGTAGAGGAAACACCGGTATGGGCATTGAGTGGTCCGTTTGAACACCATATTACGGCGTGTGTAGCATTGGCCGCATGGAATTATTACTGCGTAACTCAGGATAAGCAATGGTTAAAAGAAAAAGGCTGGCCGATACTTTCAGCCACTGCCGATTTTTGGGCAAGCAGAGTTGAACGCAATGGACCCGGTCATTACGATATTAAAAACGTAGTTGCTGCAGATGAATGGGCCGAAAACATTGACAATAATGCTTTCACCAATGCCGCAGCAAAAGCTAACTTGTTAAATGCCACCGCCGCTGCCAAAATTTTGGGAGAAAAGGCCGATGCCGATTGGGCAAATGTTGCCCAAAACATCCCGATCCTGAAGCTGGATAATGGCGTTACCCGCGAACACGCAACATATAAGGGTGAAGGGATTAAGCAGGCTGATGTTAACTTGTTAGCTTATCCCCTTAAAACAATAACCGATCCGGCACAAATAAAAAAAGATCTTGAATACTACGAAACCCGGGTACCTAACGAAGGCACTCCCGCCATGACACAGGCTGTTTTTGCTTTGCTATACTCGCGGTTGGGTAATGGAGATAAGGCATTTCACTTTTTTAAGGATGCTTATGAACCCAACCTCAATCCGCCGTTCCGGGTAATTGCCGAAACAAAAGGCGGGACAAACCCTTACTTTGCTACAGGTGCTGGTGGTATTATTCAAAGTTTGCTGATGGGTTTTGGTGGTTTGGATATTACACCAACCGGCATAGTACAAGTTAAAAGCACGTTGCCTGCTAACTGGAAATCACTTAAAATTACCGGCGTTGGGATGGATAAGGCAACTTATACGATAAATAAGTGAACGTCATCCCGAATTTATTTCGGGATCCTACACGCAAGGTCAATATGCAAAGCATAAACTCAACATGTGGGGTGCTGAAACAAGTTCAGCATGACGGTGGGGGTGTCATTTTGCCTTCAGAGGCCCAAGATTTAAATCACTCAACACGATACGGCAATATCATATAAATAACAACGCAATCAGTTCTGAACTTCCGCTGGTGCCTTTTCCAATTGCTGGGTATCGATATGATACCTGTTAACCAAATGTAGCAGCACCCCGTTCGTCCAGCCAAAACCATCCTGCAAAGGGTATTCACCGCCGCCTGC
Organism: Mucilaginibacter sp. cycad4; assembly: GCF_034263275.1. Classification (NCBI taxonomy): domain Bacteria; kingdom Pseudomonadati; phylum Bacteroidota; class Sphingobacteriia; order Sphingobacteriales; family Sphingobacteriaceae; genus Mucilaginibacter; species Mucilaginibacter sp. cycad4. Next base: position 1,721,631 of record NZ_CP139559.1, read on the forward strand.
TGTTAATTGGGTATCAACTACGTTGTACTTTTCAAGCAACTTGCCGGTTTGTTTAAACACCCTGATGTTAAGCTTTAGCCAGCGGGTGGCAATTTCTTTAGCCAGTGTATTGTAATTGTATTTTTCAAGGCCATCTATTGCCATATATTGCAGCGGGGCCCAACCGTTGGGAGCGTCCCATTGCTGACCGGAAAAGTTTTGGGTAGTAACCAATCCCCCGGGTTTCAGAAAGTTGTTTTTAAGGCCATCGGCCACTAAACGGGCTTGCTCATCGCTGGCAATTTTAAACTCCAGCGGAAATTCGCCGGCAAGTGTTTCTACTTCGGATTGCTTTTTCAGCTGCCAGTTGTAATCGTCAAACCAGCCTGTTTTCTGGTTCCAGCAATATTTCAGGATAGTGCTTTTGCGATCACGGGCCCTTTTTAGGTACATTTTAGCAAGTTTGGCATTTTGGATCTGGTTCAAACTGCGTGCAATAGTCATTTCTAAATTATACAACAGGCAATTCAAATCAACAGGTATAATATCGGTGGTTTGTATAGTTGGCAATTTTCCCGAAGCATCAAACCAGCGCGTACTGAAATCCCAACCTGAAGCTGCAGCTGCCCGCACGTTGCGGTAAAATTGTGCTGCCGGTTGTTTGCTTTCTTTTGCCGCATCAACATCTTTTATGTATGACTCTTCGCGGGGGGCATCACTTTCGTCCCAATAACGGTTCATTACCTGCCCATCCGGCATCCGTACAACCCGGTGTGCAGCCTGGTTAGCCTTTACAGCTTCCCATCCATGCATCCAATATTCGTATTCTTTGATCAATTGCGGTCTGAAATGTACCAATACTTTCTCTCCCTCAATTTTTGCCAACAGGTTTACCATCATAGCAAAAAATGGTGGCTGCGAACGGGTAAGGTAATAACTGCGGTTGCCGTTGGGGATAAAGCCATATTTATCGATGAGATAAGCGAAGTTTTCGACCATGTTGCGGATCACTTTAACCTGGTGGCTTTCCTGTAAACCCAACATCGTAAAATACGAGTCCCAGTAGTAAATTTCCCTGAACCTGCCGCCTGGCACAATATAAGGGTTGGGCAGCGCCAGGGTTGATGAGAAAGGTTTTGTTTCATCCGGGCGGCGTTGTAAAACCTGCCACAAGGTATCAATATGTTTGCGGATGCCGGCCGATATATCAGTTTGAAAATTGTTGTGCGATACAGGCACGTTGAAATTGGCCAATACAAATGCCTGCAGGTTAAACCCGGGCTGATTTTTCTGTTCGTTATAAGCCTTCATGATCAGCACCGGATCCTGTTTGGGTACAGCGTCAACAAAAGTTTTGTTATCCGGGAAAATGGTTGAAGTTTGAACTGCCTCAAACAATCCCGGGAATTGTTGCCGGGGTGTAGGCGTTTGTGATTTTGCGTTAAGTACAAAGAATAAAAATGCGAGTAAAAAAAGTTTTCTCATAGCCTAAAATTATACCCTGTTGCAGGATAGGTAATTGGTTTATAACAGGATTTAAATTTACTATTTTTGAAAAGAATATAACTGATATCTGCTTTGTTTTCAAGGTTTTTTGTTCGATATTATAGCAGGGGAATATTAGATATCAAGGTATAGGCCAATTATAAACAAAATACATAAGCCATTCATCATGATCAAATTTTTACGGAAGGGAAGTATTATATTTTCATTATTGCTTGCCCAGCCATGCTATGGGCAGTCGCGGGTTAATACCCTGCCTTCCTGGGCCTTTGGCGGCTTTGCCCGGCCGGCAAACATCAACCCGATTATCTCGCCGGATACGGTTTCCCGCTTTCTTGATCCGATGAGTAAAAAGCAGGTGCAATGGGAAGCTAATGATACTTTTAATCCTGCTGCAACCATAAAAAACAATAAAATAATAGTACTATACCGGGCTGAGGACCTTTACGGCATAGGCATTGGCTTCCGTACTTCACGTGTTGGGTATGCCGAAAGTACTGATGGAATTCAGTTTAGCAGAAGGAAAGCCCCGGTTCTTTATCCCGATAATGATGTTGCCAAAAAGTACGAATGGCCCGGAGGCTGTGAAGACCCCCGTGTAGCTGTTACTGCCGGGGGGACCTATGTTGTTTTTTACACTGAATGGAACCGCGATCTGCCAAGATTAGGTGTGGCCACATCAAAAGACCTCATCCACTGGAAAAAGCGCGGGCCGATATTTAAAACTGCCTATGATGGCAAGTTTTTCAATATCGCCAGTAAATCGGCTTCTATATTAACCCGGGTGATTAACGGTAAACAAGTGATTATTAAAACAAATGGAAAATATTGGCTGTACTGGGGCGAACATCATGTATATGCGGCAACATCGACAAACCTGGTGGATTGGACCCCGTTGGTTGATAATAAAGGAGAGCTGAAAGAGCTTATGTCACCGCGTGATGGTTATTTTGACAGCGACTTAACCGAATGCGGCCCGCCTGCATTGATGACCAAAGATGGTGTAATCTTGTTTTATAACGGTAAAAACAAACCCGCGGAAGGCAGGGACACCAGGTTTAACGCCAATTCATACTGTGCAGGGCAAGCCTTGTTTGATGCAAAAGATCCTTCTAAATTCAAAACGCGCCTTGATATTCCTTTCTTAAGACCGATGGAACCTTTCGAGAAAAGCGGTCAATATATTAACGGAACAGTGTTTATTGAAGGAATGGTTTATTTTAAAAAGAAGTGGTTCCTTTACTATGGCTGTGCCGATTCGCGGGTAGCTGTAGCTGTATATGATCCATCCAAACCGGCACCTCCTGACCCTGTTGAATAGTATTTGACATTTGTTTACTGTTAAAAAGAAATAATATAACTTAAAACGTTTGGTTGTGACAGCTGAAATTTTATCTTTATAGTTAAAATTTTGATCATGCTTTATATTTTAATCTCAGTGGCAATTATTCTTTTTATTGCCCATGTCTTTTTGTTATTCACTTCGTTTTCAAATGCCAGTGTTATTTCATCACGCTATTTTTACTCACATCTAACGCTTTGGCTCACCGGCTTATCTGTGTTTGCTTTAGCTGCCCTGTATAGCGGTACAAACCAGTCGGGCTTTCTTGATTATTTTGATACCTGGATGAGGAAATCATATATCCTGCTGTTTACTTTTGGCCTGTCATTAGTTGCCCATGCTATTGTTACTTTTTTAGTCCTCCCGTTATTAAGAAAATCTAAAACGCAATAATGATGGGTAGTTTGAAGGCTCAACGGTAATTAACTAATTCAATAAATCAAGCAGGTCATCTTTTGACAATGAACTTGTAACAGCGCTGTCGGGCTTGATCAGGGTATTGGCGATATCCTTTTTTGATTGCTGCATCACCATAATCTTCTCCTCAATAGTACCGGGACAAATAAGCCTTACTGCTACAATTTTTTTGTCCTGACCTATGCGGTGGCAACGGTCTATAGCCTGGTTTTCGACAGCCGGGTTCCACCACGGGTCAACAAGATATACGTAGTCGGCTTCTGTTAAATTAAGACCGGTGCCGCCAGCTTTTAGGCTAATGAGGAACACCCTGATACCGGGATCGTTTTGAAACTCATTAACAACCTGCTCTCGTTTGCGGGTTTGACCAGTGAGGTATGAAAAGCGGATCTCGCGGGATGTCAATTCCTTGCGGATGAGATCCAGCATAGATACAAACTGCGAAAATATCAGGATCTTATGCTGATGCTTCTTGCTTTCTATTTCCTCAATCAGCATCTCCAGCTTGGCCGATGCATCGCCCGGCATTTTTTCGCCTTTAATTAACATCGGCGAATCACAAATCTGCCTTAGTTTATTCAGCCCTTTCAATACGTTCATGGAGCTTTTTTTCAGTTCCTCGTTTGTTGTTGCGGAAATGTATTCCCTGAATTCTTTTTCGTATGAATCGTAAATGTGGCGCTGTTCCTGCTTCATTTCGCAATACAACACCATTTCAGTTTTTTCGGGAAGTTCGGCAGCTACCTGTTGTTTGGTACGCCGAAGAATGAATGGTTTCACTTTTTCCTGTAGCTCGGCCGCGCGTTTGCTGCCCTTGAATTTATCGATAGGAACAGCATAAATATCCTTGAAGTATTGCTTGCTCCCCAACAAGCCGGGGCAGGCAAATGAAAGCTGCCCGTACAAATCAAACGTATTATTTTCGATAGGGGTACCTGTGATAGTGATTTTATTACGCGATTTTAGCAACCGAACAGCCTTGTAACGCTGCGATTCTGGATTTTTTATATTCTGTGATTCATCAAGGAAAACGTAGTTGAAATTGAAATCCTTTAAAAAATTAATATCCGAGAGCAAAGTACCGTAGGAGGTAAGCACAATTTCGTACTGGTGCAGGTGTTTGGTATGCTTATGCCGTTCTGCACCGTAAATAGTATGTATGCTGATAGATGGTGCAAATTTTTGTACTTCCTGCTGCCAGTTAAACAGGAGCGAGGTTGGTACTACAATGAGGTTAGTATTGTTTTCGGTTTTGCTACGCTGTAAAAGGATGAAGGCAATAACCTGGATACTTTTACCCAAACCCATATCATCGGCAAGGCAGCCGCCAAAGTTAAGATTATCCAAAAAGTTTAGCCAGTTTAAGCCCTGGCGCTGATAGGCCCGGAGTGTTCCGTTTAACCCCGCAGGTACCGGTACTTCATTAATGATCCCGGTGCCGGAGAGCTTTTTATTGTATACTATGAGTTCATTTCGCACATCCTCGTCAAGCATTTCCTCGTCATAGTATTGCTGTATAGCTGTATAATTGCTTTTTGAGGTATGCAGTGTATCATCATCAGAGATCTCGCCCGAATTAAAATAATGAGTGAACTTTTCAATCCATTCGGCAGGTAAAATTCCCTGGGTTCCGTCATCAAGCCGTATGTACTTGTTTTTGTTTTTTACTGCCTGGTGTACCTGTTTTAATGAGGCCCTTTTTTTGCCGAATTTTAAATCGATAACCGTATTGAACCAGTTAATACCGCTCACTACATTGATGGTGATCTTTACTTTATGTGGATTTAACTTGTTGCCTTCCAGTTCGTTAAAACCAAGTATCTCAATGTTATGGCTAAGCCATTCATCAAACACATTTAAAAACCACTCTTCATCCAAAAAGTGCCTTTTATGCAGGTAGAAATAATCAAGATCGTTATCCAGTTGCTCGTCAAAATAGGGGTGTTGTTTTACAAGCAGGGCTGTAAAGGCTACTTCCTCATTATCGCGGCGTTTAACTAAAAACTGATTACCTTTTTCATCGGTGCCGTAAATCTGCCTTTGCGTGCGCACAGGGATCTCGGCCTCTCCATAGCGCATCACCGGAATGATCATGACATGAGCACCAAAATCTGACAGGTAAATGATTTTTTCGGCAGGCCGGTCAAAACCCTCTTTCTTTATTTGTTCTTGTGTCGCAGGCTTAATGTAGGTGTAGTCGATGTGGAGCTTGTTTTCCAGCTTATTAAGCAGGTGCGATTTTAACTCGCCGAACTTACTTTTATGCACCTGCAGGCTGCCTTGTTTCTTTTTTAGCAGATCAATAACATTCAATACCTGCAAACTTTCAACAAGATACAATACATTGCCGGTGCTAATAAAATAGGCGTACCTGATATCCAGGTCTTTTACATCGTACAGCAAACCATCTATATTAAAAATGCCGCTTATTTCATAAAACTCATCCCATGTATTTACTTTCAGTTCAAGATCGCTTTTTAAACTCTTAACCAATACCGGGCTTATCGAGCCGGCTGTTACCTTCTCCGAAATACTATTGTCATGAGCATAAAAATTGTATGATAACGGGTTTTTAACAATAGCTTTTAGCGCTGCAACATCGGCGGTAGTCCTTTGCGTGTTAATATGGTTTTGAAACTTGTGTACCCCGGTAAAAAACTTGAGCTGTTGTGCGTCATTGGTTCCCCATATCAGGTCTAAGGGAGCTATGGGCAGCAAAGGGTTCTTGATTTTTCCATCTTTGGTGCTTTGTGCTGTATATAGTTCAACAAATAAATACTTATAATATTTGTGTTGTTTTAGTACAATACAGGTTGTTTTATCGGCTATATCTCCGGGCTGCTCAATTGGTTCGGCGTTGTCATTGACAATGATATTTTGCAAATTGGCAAGGCTCTCTTTAGTAATGGCTGTTAACGCAGCGGAGCGGGGGACTATCTCGAAATTTTTAGACAGTGATCTTACCTCGAAAAACTTGTCGAGATCAGGCTCTTCTTCAAGGCCATAATCGGCTGCTGTTTTTTTTAATTGTTTATGTCTTAGTTCGTCATCAAAAAATATCCGTAATTCATCGCGCTGTGTTATGGCCGATAGCACCTGGGCCTGGTGTTCGCACAGTTTATTACCTGTAGCATGGCATCCGCATGAAAGCGCCAGCTGCCCTTCATGGCTGGTAACAATCACCTCAGGAAAAGCTACCGTGCCCGATTGGTTGGTAAAAGCCCCATGATTAGTTTCAAGGTGTTTAGCCAGTATTTGCCTGTAGCTTTGCTTATCAAAATAAATGCTGACAGCAGCGTGAACGGCAATAACACTTTCGCTAAGGTCGGTTATGGTTGCGCCTTTGATGATGACATTATGGTTGCTTTCGCCTTCCTGGTAGCTGATTATCCTGATCACTCTTGCTTTGATGTGTTACCCGGTAAATATCATAACAATTATAGAAAAGAAGACAATCACCAACGCATTTTCGTGAACTATGTAAAAATTATATTCTTTATCAAATATTTACCTTTAGTAAACGTATCTGCCTTAATTTAGCCACTTAGTTCAGTACTATGAAGTATTCCAAATTACTATCGCATCTATCCATATCGGCGCTTTCTTTTTGCCTTTATGCATGTCACACCGTTTCGGGTAATAAGCAAACCTCCGATAATGAACAGGTTAATATGCATAGTGCTTATGACGACAGTACGCTTAACCGTCATATACTACCAGTTTTAATGCCTTATAACCGCATTATTGACCCGGCAGGAACAGTGATTTCATTTGGTGATGCTTCTGACGAAAATCATAGTATGGATGTAAGGCTGATCCCCGGTACTAAATTTATCGCTGTCGAAGACCGGTATGGGCTTACCATAATTGATACAGCCGCAAAAAAAGTAACTACCCGCTGGACCTATAAACAAGATCCCCGCTACCGCGGGCTTACCAGTACCTACTCCGGTTTAAAAGTTGTAAACATTGACGGTCAAACTCAAATCTACTGGAGTGCTGCAGCGGGCAAGGGGAAGGATTCCAAATCATACGTTTTCCAGGCTGTTTGGAAAGATGAAAACATCAGCATACAAAATACTTTCAATTTTAAAGCTGAAGGCGAATCCCCATTGGCATTGCCTAACGATTTAGCCATCAACAAAGAAAATGGCATAAATTACTTATATGTAGTTTTAAATGGGAATAACCAATTGGTAAAGATTAATTTAACTAATGAAAAAACCGTTTGGACAAGATCAACCGGTGTTGCACCTTATGGATTGACGATTGCAAGGGATAAGATATTTTTAACCAACTGGGCCGGGCCGCAGGCTATTGATACATTAAAACGTGAAACAGCAGGCGTACCCTACGGCAAGGCTTATATCGATCCCAAAACCGGGGCAACAGTGCAGGGCACAGTAATGGTTATGGATCTGGCTAAGGGAGATGAGATCAAAGAAATTACTGTTGGACTGCATCCTAATGCTATTATCAACAGCGCCGATGAAGCTTTTGTTTATGTGGCGAATGGTAACAGCGATATGGTATCGGTAATTTCGACAAGTTCACTGCAAAATGTGGCTGCGATTGATGTTAAATTAAATCCGGGTAAAAAAAGTTATATAGGAGATACACCCAATGCTTTGGCCATTAATGCCGATGGTACTACACTTTATGTAGCAAACGGTTTGGATAACGCTGTAGCCATGGTACAATTGGGCAGTAAAACATCTCTTAAAGGAACCGGCAATAACGAGGTGAAAGGCTTTATCCCAACCGAAGCATACCCCGGTGGCCTGGCTGTTGATGGTAATAACTTATTTGTAACCAATCTGGAAGGAGAGGGCTCAAGAATAGGCACCGATGAGATAGGTAAAAGTAATCTAAAAGGCGATTTACCATCAGGAGCAGATGGCACAGCTTATAACTCGCACCATTCAAAGGCTACCGTATCAATGATAGCTATTCCTGACGATGCTTTGCTAAAACAGTATACTCAGAAAGTCCAAAACCTAAACCTCAGCTTCCGCCAGGAGATTGCACAGTTATTGCCCCGTAAAAACATTGCCCCAAAACCAATACCGGAGCGTATTGGCGAACCATCGGTATTTAACCACGTATTGTATATCATCAAAGAAAACCGTACTTACGACCAGGTTTTGGGCGATATGCCCGAAGGTGATGGTAACAAATCGCTTTGTATTTATGGCGATAGTGTTACGCCAAATCAGCATAATTTAGCGCGTAACTTTTTATTGCTTGATAACTATTACGTTTCCGGCAAATGCTCGGCTGAAGGGCATCAATGGACGGATGCCGCTATGGTAACAGATTACGTTGAAAAAAGCGTACGCTCATGGTTTAGAAGCTATCCGCATGTGCAGGAAGATGCTTTGGTTTATGACGGGAACGGCTTTATCTGGAATAATGCTGCCGATCACGGCAAAACAGTCAGAATTTATGGTGAAGCCTGTGCTGTACATTTTGATGACAAGTTAAGCTGGAGCGATATTTATAACAATTATACAGCAGGCAAACCATTCGCCTTTAAAAACACCAGTACCATATCGCGGGTAAGGCCAATGCTGTCACAGAATTTCCCGGGATCTGATGAACATAAGATCAATGAACAGTTAAGGGCCACCGCTTTTATCAAAGAGCTTCATGAATATGAGCAAAAGCCCGGCGATCAGTTACCGCAATTGATGATCATGGCCCTATCGGCCGATCATACGGTGGGCACCCGGCCAGGCTATCCGACACCTGATGCCATGGTAGCTGACAATGACCTGGCGCTCGGCCGGATTGTTGAAGCAATTTCAAAAAGCCGCTTCTGGAAAAATACGGTGATATTTGTTACTGAAGATGATTCCCAGGCAGGGTGGGACCATGTATCTGCATATCGTACTACAGGATTTGTGATTAGTCCGTATAGCAGGTTGCAGCATAAGGTGAGCAAAAACTATAATCAAACCTGTGTAGTGCGTTCTATTGAACAAATATTGGGTTTGCCACCAATGAATATTATTGATGCAACCGCACTGCCGATGTTTGATTGCTTTACCAGCAAACCGTCTCCTTATACTTATACCAGTTTAAAAAACAGGGTGCCGCTCAATAAAATCAGCCTGCCTTTTTCTTCACTCAAAGGCCCTGCTTTACATTTTGCACAGTTATCATCAAGGCCCGAGTACGACCACATTGATGGCGGAAATGATGATGTGATGAACAGGATATTATGGTTTGCTGCTAAAGGCAAAAAAGCTTATCCTGCTAAACTGGCCGGCAAAGATGAAGATGAAGATTGATCGGGAAAATAGCTCTGACTTCAATATCTTTCCAAGAGATTAACCATATCATATTATGATATATGCTTAAAACTCGTTGTCTCTATCAGATAGCGAGTTTTTTTTTGCTAATTGCCTTAAATCTCCAACTATGGATTCATAGTATTTTTATCCGTAAAAATACGGGAATCTCTTCTGAAAATACCGTGAAATTACGTGGGCATCTATGCTCGGTATTACTTTATCTTTATTGCAAACCTCATCAATGCCTGCAAGCAATTAATCAATCAATTTTTCAACCTAACCAAAAAAAGTATGAAAATTTCTGCGCTTGATGAGAATGGCGCGCCAGTTGACTGGTGGTTTATCTACAAAGTTCCGCAACTTGACGGAGGTGTGGGTAATGACAAAGCTACAGGGTACGAATATGTTTATTACGACTCCACTATCGATGCCAATACTGATCCCCGAAAAAGAACAATTACCAAATCACTCAATGTTTTGAATGGCGACAAAGGGGCACTTAATCTTACGATGGATTCTGTGTTCAAAAACTTCAAATCACCTGCCCCAAGTACCGGATGGGTTCTTTATAATGACGAGATGCCCGAAAGTGTCAATAAACATGATGATGGAACCAAAGGGCATACTAAGGGGGTGCTGGCATTTGATACCGAATCTAAAACTGCATTTTGGTTACTTCACTCATGGCCAAAGTTTGCAGATCCTGGTGCTATCAAAGATCCTACGCCCAAATACGGGCAAACCTACCTGTGTATTTCATTGGATTTAGATACCGCTAATCTTATTGCCAAACAAATGCTGAACCATCAGGAGCCGCAGATCTATCTCCATAATATCGCCAACCTGCCCACAACAGCCGATCTGCATTCGCTGACACAGCCTTTGGCGAGCCATCCGGTTGCCCTGGGTGACTTTATCGACTTAAAGTCTATTGGGGGTATGCCTTTCAAAGTCATAGCCAAGAACCGGGAATGGAATAAAGATTTTTGGAACGAATTGGTAGGGCCCATCCTAAAAGATGATTTAGACATTGAAACATGGATTCGCGGTCCTATTCCACCTATTGCCGATAGCGATGGCATTCATAAAACTTTCGATATCAAATACATCAACTTAGGTTTCATGGGGGCGCACTGGGCCTGGCCCGAAACACATGATCATGCCAAATGGGGAGTTACATTACATACCCCCTGGGTTTGTGTGGGCGATATTAACCGCATGATTTCGCAAAGGAGACGTGGCGGTTGCACTATCGCTTTTCAAAATCAAACTTTGTGGTCGGGCTTGTCCAAAACAAGTTTGCTTTTAGCACCTCCGGGCCATAACAGGACCGAAGCCCATGTGCTGATCCAAAAAACGCACCATCTTCATGCTGAGGCGCCTTTGAGGGACATGGATGTGGGCAAATAAAGAAGACCAGATGTTTTGGTTTTTGACGATTAGTTATGAAGGTCAGTAACTTATGTAAATAATATTAAATAAAAATCCTGCATAAATCAGGATTTTTATTTGCAGAAAAGTTAGGGGGGCTTTCTTTATCAGGAAATTATCTTCCTTGAAAGTCATGTCAGGTGGGCAAGTGAAGGTTATTTTAATAACCAATAGCCTCCGGCAATTATAATAAAATAAACGATGTGCTGAAGGCGTTCGAACCTTTGCGTAAAGGTAGGGCCCCGGGGGCATCCTGTTATTGTGTATTTAAGTGTGGGCTAAAAACAAAAATAGCTGTAAATAATTCATTTATAGCTATTTTGTTTTAATTGGATAGTGCTTGGCGGAGAGTTAAGACACATGATTTTTTGTTAACTTCACATAAAACAGCCACTATTCGGTTTCAATTCCGGATCAGAATAATTCTGCTTTATCATATTTCAATGGCATCGGAAAGGTATCAGCGTTGAAAGCTTTCAATACGATGGCATAACTGAGATACTTTTTGAAGTCCTCATAATTGATCCATGCCAAACCATTGCTGCCAAAAGTTTTATAATTGTTTTTAATTAAAACAGAGCCGCCGTTAATCTCATCATTAAACCCTACTATGCAGATTGCATGATTAGATGTTTTATAATTATTATTGGCATCAACGTCGCTCTCGATGTGGTAGATGAGATCTGTATTGCTCCTCAACTTTGAGGTTTGCCTTATGGCACAAATAACAGGTTCCTTCACTTTAAGATATTTTTTCAATATTTCAACAATCGTGCTGGTATTTTCCCTGGAAGTATTGGTGTCGATAATACATTCAAATCCTTGGATCCTGTATGCGGCAGCATCGGCCAACTCAGCAGGTTGAACTGCATAACAGCAACTGCTGATAGGTAGTGATTTATCAGCAGTTGAACCTGCGGCGTTGCTCAGCTCTGTTTCAGTTGTATTTGTATGCCTTCGGAAATTTTTGACGGGGACGGCACCCTCGTTTTTCAGTATCTCTGCCGCTTTTTCTATATTTCCGCCGACGCTGCATGAAGTAAAAATCCTTTTTAAAAAAGATTTATGTTGTTGTAACCTTGAAGCGGTAAATGCGGGCGAAAAAGCATTTTCATTAATGTCCTGTGCTGAGCTTAAGTTTATTTTAATAGCAAGCTTAATTGTGAGGGCTGTATAAGTAGTGGCATAGGCATAACAGGTACCTTTGTATTGATCGAGATTCGATGGCGCCCAACCGGAAAAATCTATCTTGTTTTGACTGTAAACGTTTAAACCCCATAACGTTAACACAGACAGCATTAAAAATCTTTTCATCTTCCTGTCTGCTAATGTTTGCTTGTAAAAATAAATACCGGGATATCAACAGAAAGCCCTGCACTTAAACGCCATACCCCGGCCTCATTTACAGTAACGGTTTGAGTAGTAATGTCCCTCAGTTCTGGTGCATACTGATAGCCTACCTTAATAGCAAGAGGACTTTTCTTTATTCCCCATATAAAATGGGCTCCGGGCGAAAAAATCTGGGCAAGCTTTATCTTATCCGGGATATCAGTCGTTGTATTATTAAAACGGTAGCTTAAAGCCGAGCCAATGTCCAAAACACTTAAATACAATGTTTTTGACCAGCTGTCTTTTGCACTGCTTCCGAAACTGAATGCGAAACCGATCGGAGCTGTCACACCAAAAGTTCCGTATTTAAATAGTTTAGTATTCGTTTGCCTGTTTCGTTCTGTGCCAACATAAAGACCAGGGTATGCGCTTAAAGCGACTGAAAAGTTGGATTTCCGGATTACCTGGTAGGACTGGACAGGTGCAGCGTAATTTTCAATTACCGCTTTTATCTCATCAGATGACTTTGCTGCAACCATATCATTGGCAAAAGCCAGTATGTTTTTAAGCGGCGTAAGCCATTTTATGTTCTTTTCTGAACCCACAACAGTCGTAATCAAAGAGATTGCAGCGTTTGTCGCTTTAGGCAGGCTATTTGATCGGATGGCTTTCGCAATATCTATCGCATCTTTAAGACTCGAAAGCATCATCGTATATTGTTCTTTATTGACTTCATCGGGGTTAACGATAGAAAAGGTTGATTTTATAAGACCGGTAAGTAATTCGGAATTGCTCAAGAAAAAATCCAGCGCGGTTTGTTTTTGATCCGCAAGGGAAATGGCGCCGGGATTCGCTTTAAGTTTTTGGAAATCTGATATTTTATTATCGATGTTTTGAGCCAGAACAACGAAGTTGTAAATGTCATTGAAACGCTGTTGGAGTTTATCATTTTTAGCTAAATCAAGCAAACTATTGCTAAATTCTTTGCTGTCAAATAACTGCGGATATTTATCGTAGAGCAACGCGAAAAAAATTCGGATAATGTCGGGATTTAGTTTTGAAACGGTTTTAAGCTCAATCCACTTATCCCCCGTCTTTCCCATTAAGTTTTGAGAAAGCATATCAGTAAGTGCGATGATATAGGTGCTTTTTAGTTTAGCCGAACTATTATAAGGGTTCTGAAGCGCAACGGTATGTAATGCGGTAGAGGGATGATCTCCATTAGCCATCTGGTTAATGAAGGCATACATTGAACTGCCAATAGTAAAGGCATCTTTGTTAGCATCCGGCATCCCCTCGAAATGATTGCGCTTTATATAGTAGAAGAAGTTGTCCGTTAAATTTGCCAGGTCATCCGCAAATGCATCTTTATAGGTCGCACCCATACTCGGAAGATTGAAAATATTATTGTCTTTGAAAGTGGACCAGGTCTTCGGCAATAATTCCCGGATTTCTTTATTCTCGTCCAAAGTTTGCTTGAATTTTTGGAGGTAGGCAATGGTCAATTCCTGTTTAATACGGTCACGTAAGAAATCTGCAAATGCCTGTACGTAATTCGTTACATCAAAGCTGCCTGCTAAATCACCAATGCCTGCGTTCAGTTCACTGTACTTTGGCGCCGGATATAATTTAGTGAAATCAATGTCTTTGACAAATGGATTTTTATCCTTCCAGTTTCCATAATTGTCACCGTAAATGTTTTTCAATCGTTCTGCGTCAATAAATCGCACCAGGACTTTCTTCATCTGTTCGGTTTTGACCGATTTTGAGTTGCCCTGGTGAAACCAGTAGGCCTCAATTTTTATTGCAGCCCAGATCGCCCTGTCCAAGGCGTCATCATCTTCAATAACGGTTAAATCTACAGGAGAAGTTGAATCATGATTTTCGTTTGAGCTGTTAGCGCCAGCTAATTGAACAGTAATTTCATTATCCTCATCAGTGCCGTATTTAACAGTCAATTCTTTCGCGCCATTTGGAATCTTAAACTTCTTGGAAATTGCATTTCCACTTCCGGCTGTTGTTCCGGTTAAAGGATTTCCGCCATTGTACTCCATTGTCAGCTCATTGGCTTTTTTCATGGAAAGAATTTTTTCCACGATCAGGATCTCACCCGCGGTCAGTTCAGGTAATTTTTTTGCGGTTATCAGGTCGTAATTAATTTTTTTAGTTGTTTGAGCACTGCACGTCAAAGAAAACAACAGGAGGATAAAGGCGAGGGGCCGTTTCATATTGTTAAAGCTTAAGTTTAAAATGATTGAGCATCCGTTGAATCGGGATAACATAGCTTGACAATGCATCCGATCCTATTAAAAGGCCGATTATTTTGCTTCCGAGAACTACAGGACAGCCTGAATCTCCATGATCGCTTGCATTACTTATTTGTATGAGGTTGTCCTTGAAGTACGTCTGGCCGGAAAGCTCAAACTTTTGAGAGGCATTAACTGATTGAATTATACCAAACTTTTCACCGCTTTGGGCGCCATATAAAACAACCGGTTTGGCCTCGTAATCTACATCTCCGAACACGTCCAGGTGCCCGTTGATTTTTTTGCCGTTGAACGTTGTGTTGAACAAGGAAACACCTGGATTTAGCCTTATGATTCCGATATCACTCCATTCGTCGAATTGGCCCTGATACAAAAAGCCGATCCTATTGTTAAGGTTTGGAGCCTTCGTCCATGAAGGCATGTTACAGTCCAGTACGGCGGTGTCATCATCAGCTGAGTAATTAAATATTTTTTTTAAAAGAAGGTCTGGCGCTACGACGTGGTAATTAGTAAGGATGTAATCACCGGAATTGTTAGTAGCAGAACCCTTTACCCTGATCCCACAACTTCCAAACTCGTTTAATTTTGCCCTGGAAATACTATCTCCGAGCGCATGGCTTTTAAATATACTGTTGGTGGATAATATAATCGATGTGTTGATCTTAAAACCCTTGAAATACAATGCTGCGGGAATATTTACTGACGTCAGATTTGCAGATTGAAATTTAAGGAGATAAATAGGATCATGTTCAATTCCCACACCATTAATTGTTGGATAAAGTTCGCGGAATTTTCGCCAGAAATAACCTTTTGCCTCTGTATAAAGCAACATAGTGTTTTCCTTTTTTTTTCCAATATCAGTTGTAGCCATGGCGAATTCTATCTCCTCTATACCTCCGCTCCAGTAATAGCAAAGGTCTTCGCTATTATGGTACCAAATTGCATTTCCTTCGATATCATCGCCAATGACTGCTGCGTCAATACTTAAAACATCGCCGGGGCTTTTATAGGTTTTTATTGTTGCATTTACGGATGGTGATCCAATCCGGGCATTTAGATATTTGCTTACGGTGATTTTCATTATCCAACGGGTTTGATTGGGGGATTGGTTAAACCGCCGGTATTTTTACTGCTGTCGTCGGGCTTGGCCCCCGTGCCTCTCAGCTGTACCAGCCTGTTTAACAGATCGAACCAGAATGTTGACCCTAAGGAAATCGCAAGAGCAGTGAGTAAGTATCCCGGCGATAGCTTGCCTGGATATTTAAAATGAGTAGCATTTTTACATGCCGGCGAATAATTCCTTATCATTAAATTTAATTGCCCCTGCTGTTGTTTAATTCTCTTAAAACCGTTGGATGTCGAATCTTTCTTTTTTTTCAAGTCATTTTCTGCCGTTATTAGTTCCGACTGTTGTTTTTGAAAAATGCGGCAGACCAGGCAGCTATCATTCTCAGGATTATTTATTGATAGGATTTGTGAGGCCTGGGCAATATCTGCTCTGACCGTAGTGCTCGCAGCCTTGAGCGTTTCATCATCCATTGTAGCAGTTTGAGTATTCTCTTTGGTGCCCCGGCTGATTGCAAGCTGTACAAGGTCATTTCGGGCAGTACTGTTTTTTGCAAGTAACTTGTAAATCGCAATTGTATCAACATGAAAGGCATTGGCAATAAAAAGGCCAATAAAAAACAGGATCAGTTTTGTTTGTTTAGTGTACCAACCAGAAACACGGTCCATAGTCTGATTATACCAACCTTCCAGGTTTAATTTGAACTGGTTAATATCGCCGGACGCATCGTTCCAGAGCTGGGCCATATGTTCGCATGTTTCCTTTTGGATTTTTATCGAGTTGCCTGCGGGGCCGTTAGTGAGTTTAGTAGTAAAAAGTACATTCTTAATTCGATCAGCAGCATTTGCTGTACCACTTGCCTGGCTGCCCTGAAGCAAATACACTATTGTTTGCGAAAATGCCGTAGGGTCTATATAGGCGGGCTTATTATTCCAACTACTTTCGGTGAGGTATTTAATGGTTGGGTATTGATAAAATGCCTTAAAAAGGGAATTATCCATGCCCAGGTATGGGAAAAAAAAGCGCTGAATATTCTGCTTCACTTCATAAAATACTCTTTTTAATGTGGCAGTATGTTTGACTTCTTGGTCCTGCAACATTCTCCGAACTCCTTTTTGAAGCATTCTTGACCGTAGCGTCAACCATCGCGCAACGATCTCTTGTATTATAGTTGCAAGCAGGCTGTAAATTAGGAAAACAAATACTAATCCTATAAATACATTAAAAGCGACATTGTCGAACATGATAATTGTGTTTAGGTTAAAAAAATATCTTTTAAAAAAAATAATAGTCTAATAATGAGCGTTATATGCCTAAGTTACAGTTCGTAATATATAAAAAAGAAAAATATTATTGGTGCTTCTTGCTAAATGTTTTTCTTTTTTTTATTAAAATAAGGATCAAAACCGGGCGAAGGAAAGCAATTGTATTTTTAGTAGTAGTTTCTCCAAACGGACGGAGAGTGAATTAAATTAAAGACTAAACTTTAAAACCGGGGATTGACTCTATTTACGCACAATCAGGGCTCTCTAAATTTGCTAATATGAGTTCAGAAGATTCGTTTGCCCAATGAGGCGGTTTGATTTCAGCTGCCCGGGCAAAGCTAAAACTGCTCCAATGTACTTAATGAATCGAATTCCTTAACGCATAGTCCCGGTTACGGACAGTTAGGGATCAAAAATCAAAGGTTTATATAGTTCGATATCATGCAGACGATAGCCCTTATCCGCATGTCCCAAAAAAATTGAAGATTTTGGCTAATTGAAATCGCACAGCAACATCAAACAAGGCTAAAGAAAAATTGCGATACCTTATTTGAATTCCCAAATCATGACAACTATGATGGAATAATAGTAATGTCGGACATGCAATAAAGATCCTTGTTTTACATATCAGCAAAGGCATCAACTCATTTCAGAATTCAAGGATTGATGAATATTTGAAAATTATGGGTATCTATTAATAACACATTTAATTTGCAATAGGTTTAGACGTTGTCTCTAACAGGTATTCGTAATAATACAACCATTGATGCCGAATTATAGTCAGCCTAAACTTTACTCATATCAAATGGCAGTTTCCTAATCCACTTTCCGGTAAGATCAAAAATAGCTTCTGTCAGCGCCGGTATCCTTTAGCGCATAATAAACTGAGCGAACGGTTTCTTTAATTTATTTCTTTCTCATTTTTACATACGCCAGGATGCCGGCCAAAAAGATTACCAATCCCGTAACTATCCGTACCACATAATATTCATCACGTTTTCGGTATGGTGCATTTATAAGCGAATTGGGTTGCATATATAAATGGCCATTTTTATTGTCGAGTATCAGGTTGAACCTTTTTAGCAGATCGTTGCCCAGGATCATATGCAGCCCTTCTTTACCCATATCCCGTGTCTTATATTCAAATCCTGAAAGCTGGTAATTGCCGATGCGTAGCTTTGGGGTAATCGTCTCATCCAAACCGATCATGCCTGACAGTTCGGTCATTATCCGGTAAGCCATTGGAGCATCCAAGCTATTTAAAATAGAGGTGCGCGCACCTGTGTCAAACATGACCCAACCTGTTTGTGTATTGTTACGAATGGTAAGATTTACTGCTATGTACGGTATAACGCCGCCATCAAGTACCATGTCGTGACGGGAATAAGCGGTTATTTGAGGGGGTATGACATCATGAACAACTAATATTTTCTTGTTGTAGTTGATTTCCAGGATTTTGTCTCTAAATAAAGAATTGCCGATTAAAAGGTCTTCGTAATCTTTCATATTACCGGCTACAGCGATGGCCACGCTGTCCCAAACCAGGTTCCCGATTTGCAGAAGATTTTTACTGGCCGACTGTACCTGGTTTACACCATCCGAATTGGTAAGGGTAACCTTCCCATCAAAATTCATTTTTACTTTCCCAACGGAAGTTTTATTGATGAGGGTTCCTCCTGCGCCCAGATCGAGCTGTATATTGGTGACCTTCGAGCCATTTAGTTTTGCGTTTACGTATATTTTACGATTGTCGCCCAATGTAAATGGAATGGTATCTGGCCCGGCGTCGGCAATTTTTCTTGTGGAAGCATTAAGGTTTTTGTACCGGGCTGAAATGCGGGTATAGCAGCTGTCTTCTCCGTTCAGTAAAATGATAAAGTCATAATTCTTTCCATAGGCGACATCAAATGAAATGGAATCAAGATCTGTGATGAAAGTCACTTTATGGGGTTTCTCAGGAATTTCAGGGTAGTAATAATCAGGTTTCCTTTCAGGCATAATCGCCCAGTAACCCGGCTTAAAGTGCTTTCCGTCCCTGATGCTGGCGGTTTTGGAAGAAGCCCGTACAACAGGCAGATGGCTTTGCGCAAAGGCGAATTGCCCTAACGTTAAAAGGAGAGCAGTTACAAATCCACATGCCATGGTCAGCATCCCTATAGTTGACCTTAAAGTTTTCATTTATCCGCTTTTAATGATTAGACTGGAGTGGCGTTATCAGGTTACAGTTTCGGAGGTAACAAAACCTGCCTTTCCCTGATCGACATAGAAAAGGAAAAATCATTCCCTTTTCATATAATCAATTCCGATTACCGGTTTTGGCTTCACGCACCGTTGTATTACCCTTAAATTTATAAACTATACTCAGGCGGTAACGAGCACCATTAAAGCGGCTCATAGTAGAGAATACATAACCCGGCCCGGTGGTTGTGGTACGATAACGGCGCGAATCAAAGATGTTGGTAACATCGGTCACCACAGAAAGCCGGTCAGCAAGCAGGTTTTTACTGATGCCGAAGTCCGCCCAGTGGGTGGCCCGGTTGCGGCTCTGCGCGTTTGCCGAAGGGCCGTTATAATAATAACGTCCCTGGGCACTCAGCGTTTTAGCCAGCTTCCATTGTGCGCTGAACCTTCCTGAAGAAGAACCGCCGGAAAAGCCAAAATCAAAGCCACGATAAGTCCCCGATTGCCGGAAGTGATACAAATTAAGATCGGCATTGAGTTGCAGCACATTCAACGGATTATACATCACATTCAACTCAAAACCCTGTCTGGTCTCACGGGTTATATTAACAGGAAGCGTAATAAACGTACCCTCTGTATTACGGAAGGTGTAATCCGTTATCGGGTGCTGAGAATCCTGAACATATAACGACGGGTTAACTGTCAACGTGCCGCCCCGGTAAAGGAACCCGGATTCGTAGAGGTTTGAATAGGCAGGGTTCAGATCAGGGTTGCCGGTATTTTGTGCGTTAAGGTCCGTCAATTCCATATAAGGAGAAAGCTGGTAGAGCGAAGGGCGACTGATGCGACGGCTGTAATGTACCTGCAATGTTGAAACGGTGCTCAGGGAATAATCCAGGTGCAATGTCGGGAACAGGCGTACATAGTCCTTGCGGCTTTGATATTGACCATCCCGGCCGGATGCACGGATGCCGGTGATTTCAAGGCGAAGCCCGCCGAGACACCTGAGCTTTCCTGCTTTACTTTCCAACTGCGCATAACCGCTATGGATACGTTCGCTGTAATCCAACCCGTTATCGAGGCCTTTATAAATCAGATAATCGTCCCCGGTTTGCTGTTGGGCAAAAAAATCGTACTGCACATGCCGGTTCTCGGTCTTGATACCCAGTTCGAGCAAGGTTTCTTTGCCTATGGGCTGCGCCCAATCCGATTGAACCAGCAGGTCGCGGTTCTCATTACGGGTATTCGTACGGATGTTTGGATAGCCGAAAGATACGGGATAAATCTTCCGGGTAGCCAAGGCCCAGTCCTTGTTACTGTCCCACCAATCGTATTGAAGGTCAACAGTCCACTTTTGTTTGGCATGGGAAAACAACTGTGTATAATTATATTCCAGTTGGTTGTAGTTTCGCTGCTCCCATGATTCGCCGTTCCGTACCAGCGCGCTGTCTGGCGCCGGGCTACTGTAGTTATAGTTCAGTACTGTTTTGTCGTGATCATGCGTCCCGTTCCAGAGATAGGCAGCGGTCATGGTACGCTTGTCGCTGATAAAGTAATCGGCACCGAGGTATAGCATTTTCCCGTCGTCGTGCCTTTTCTCGTCCTGCCCCATCTTCAGGCTGCTGGCACCGGTAACCTGATCGGTGGTGTAGAGCCCTTTATAATCTGACTTACGCATACCAAGGGTAGAAAAAAAGTTAAACTTATCCGACTTATAGTTCAGACTGGGATTGATCCGGGTATCATTGGGTACCCCTGCCACTGCCTTCAGTTGTCCGTTAAAGCCCGACTTTTTATTTTTTTTCAGGACAATATTAATAATACCCGCACTGCCCGAAGCATCATAACGCGCTGAAGGGCTGGTGATCACTTCGATACGCTCTACCTGGTCGGCCTGCAATTGCTCTAAGGCGCTCCCCTGTGTGAGCCCCGAGCGCCGCCCGTTCACCAATACAGTAACGCCTGTATTGCCGCGTAAACTAACCTCGCCCTGCGGGCTAACGGCAACTGAGGGGATGCCGTTCAACGCGTCACTGACAGAACCATTTTGAGAAAGGACATCCTTGCCTATTTCAAAAACTTTTTTATCAGGCTGTAGGTGCAGGGCAAGTTGCTGGCCGGAAACCGTTACTTCGTTGAGCTGAAGTGCATCTGGTATCATTAACAAATTGCCCAGATCAGTGCCGGCACCGGTAAGTGTCACGCTTTGGGAAAGGGGCTCATAACCTACAAAGCTACAATTCAGCATAAAAACGCCCTCTTTATTTAGCTTTAGTACAAATTTGCCTTTTACATCGGTCATAGTGCCTAAAACCGGTTTGCCGGTTGTATCCAGCAGGCTTACCGTTGCATATGCAATAGGGTGATGTGTATTGCGGTCGGCTAATGTTCCGCTAAGGGTCTGGGCTTTAGTGCCGGGCCTGCTCAGCCAAATAAAAAGAAAAAGGATCAGGATGGTTCTCATGCCACAAGATTAAAGAGCGGCAACGGGTATGGCTCAAAAAAACATGCGAACGGCACCAGCGGCTTTCCTGCTGCACTAAAAAGTAAAAGGCGATTGCCTACCTTTATCGTATGCAAAAATGGTGTATCTTTCTTCTGTTCCTGCAGCTTGTTGTTTTTACCTCCTGCCAGCGGGAGATCCGTTACGAAGCATCGGATGCGGTAATCAGCCGGCCAGATACCACTTTTACTGCACGTGTGGAGATCAATCTGCAGGAAAAAAAGTTCAGTTCACCCCTGGGCCTGCTTGTGCACAGTTTCGGCGCCTTTGTGGTATATTGGGATGGTGTTAGGGTTGGACAGAATGGGGTGCCGGCTGCTCCGGGCCGGCCTGAAGTACCCGGTACGGAAACAAGCTATTACCAGGTTCCGGACAAACTTTCAGGCCTCGGCAAACACGAGGTCGTGATCAGGGGAACCCAAAAATACCTGCTGGAAGCCGAGCGTGAGGTAATGGCCAAACCAGACAGCTACCTGAAAATGCTGCGTCAGCCGCTTGTCGAACTTTCCCTGGTCAACCTGATGGCGGGCGCCTTTCTTATCGCCGCCATCTACTACACGTTTTTGTATGCCAACAGCAGGCACAAGCAACGTACAACCTTACTTTTCGCGCTGGTCTGCTTTCTGTTCTTCACACTGCTGGCTATGGAATATCTGAAATATTATATCGATATTCCCTATACGCAGTTTTATACCCGCCTAATCATTGTAGGCTGGCTTACCTTTGCGATAGCGGTTCTCATCCCTTTGTATTTCGCGGTTTACTTTAACGTGCCGTACAAGCTACCGCTCATAGTCATATTGCTTGTTACTTTGTCATCCATATATATTCTTGAGTATGGTCACTATGATCTGACAACCCATTTATACAGTCTGATACTATGGATCGCATCGGTACTGCTCTTGTTGTACGCCCTGGCCAAAAGGCAGCGGGGAAGCGTGTTGGTGCTGTGCGGTTTTGCAGCTTCTATGGTCATTAACCAGTATATATTTTACGATTTTGGGTTATATATCGCCTTTACGATGATCCTGCTTTGCATCCTTTACCTGCAAACCCTCGGGGCAAAACAACTGGAGGAAGCGCACCATGCATCGCTGTTGTTGTCTTCCCGCTTGCAACTGGAACTCATCAAAAAAAATATCCAACCGCACTTTTTGCGTAATACCCTCACTTCCCTTATGGACTGGGTGGAAGAATCTCCTGCACAGGGTGTTCAGTTCATTCAGGCACTCTCGCAGGAATTTGACCTGATGAACAAAATTGCTGAACATTCGCTTATCTCCATCCGGCAGGAGATCGACCTTTGCAGGCAACACTTGTTGGTTATGCAGTTCCGTAAGGAGGTTACGTATATATGGGAAGAGAAGGGAATACAGGATGATGAATTGATCCCGCCGGCAATTATTCATACCCTGCTGGAGAATGGGATAACACATAGCGCCCCGTTCCATGACGGCAGCATACGTTTCCTGCTTGCATTTTTGCACATGAACACTCATAAACAGTATACCTTTGAGGTATTTGCAGAGAACCGGATAAAAAACGGACGTAAAAGCGGCAACGGCTTTCGTTATATTGAAGCGCGCTTGAAAGAAAGTTATGGTGACCGGTGGGGCTTTACTTCAGAACCTTTTGCAGGAGGCTGGCGAAGTATAATCCGCATTGACTTATGAATGTTTTGATCATAGAAGACGAGGCCCGGATAGCCAAACGGCTGGCGCGCATGGCCAGGGCATATTTTGAGCAGCAGCTAACGCTAACTCTATGCGACACGCTGTCCAAAGGCCTGGAGTTCATGGAACATTCACCCGTTGATGTGCTGTTACTGGACCTGAACCTGAATGGCGAAGACGGTTTTGAAGTGCTGGAGACTATGGTGGCCCGGCCTTTCCATACCATTATCGTTTCGGCCTATACCGATAAAGCTATTACAGCTTTTTCTTATGGTGTATTAGATTTTGTGCCCAAGCCGTTTGATGAAGGCCGGTTGTTCCAGGCTTTTGGACGGCTGAATACCAGAAGCAAAATATCCGATAACGGGCTAAAGTACTTAGCGGTGAGAAAAGGGGGTATGATCAAAATGATAAAAGCCATACACCTCAACTATATTAAAGGCGCCGGTATTTACAGCGAACTTCATCTGGAGGACGGAAACCAGGAACTACATGACAAAAGCCTTGATGCGCTGGAACAACTCCTGCCTCCGGGTGAGTTTACCCGGATCCATCGCTCGTATATCGTCAGCCTGAAACAAGTGGAAAAGCTGGTCATCGAACCCGGCGGTAAGTATGCTGTTCGGCTAACAAATGGCAGATTGCTGCCGGTGGGCCGGTCACGATATAAAGAACTGCGCAGTAAAATGATTTAATCAATTAATTATCGCCCCAGGTTTAGTAGCAGCGCAAGTCGATAAACATTTTCTGTGGCTGTGAAGGCAGCAGCAGCCATGCACCCGTCTGGATCGAATTGAAATGATGCGTACATTTGTTGCAAATAAAGCAAGCCATCTATGAAGAAAATTGGATTTTTATCATTTGGACATTGGTCCGACCATCCTTCCTACAACACCCGTACGGCAGGGGATACCTTGCTTCAGTCGATTGACCTGGCTGTTGCGGCCGAAGAGATCGGTTTGGATGGCGCTTACTTTAGGGTGCACCATTTTGCGCGCCAGTTAGCATCGCCGTTTCCTTTGCTTTCTGCAATTGGCGCAAAAACCAGTAAAATAGAGATCGGAACAGGAGTGATTGATATGCGATACGAGAACCCGATGTACATGGTAGAGGATGCCGGTGCCGCCGATCTGATCTCCGGCGGGCGCTTACAATTAGGAATCAGCAGGGGTTCGCCGGAACAGGTGATCGACGGTTGGCGATATTTCGGTTACGAGCCTGCTGAAGGAGAAACTGATGCAGAAATGGGACGCCGCAAAGCACTGGAGTTTTTGGATAAACTGAAAGGGAAGGGGTTCGCGCAGCCCAACCCATACCCGATGTTTCCCAATCCACCTGGCTTGTTGCGCCTGGAACCGCACCCGGAAGGCTTGCATGAACGTATCTGGTGGGGCGCCGCCTCTAATGCTACCGCTATTTGGGCGGCCGAACACGGCATGCACCTGCAAAGTTCAACTTTAAAGTATGATGAAAGCGGTGAACCTTTTCATGTACAACAGGCTAAGCAGATCAGGTTATATAAAGACGCCTGGAAAAAAGCGGGACACGAACGGGGGCCACGAGTATCCGTAAGCCGGTCTATTTTTGCACTAATCACCGACCAGGACCGGTATTACTTTGGACAGCAAGCAAAAGCTGCCGATAGTTTCGGTTATATCGAAGCCGATAAACGTGCGGTCTTTGGAAAAAGCTATGCTGCCGAACCGGATCAGCTCATCAGGGAACTGGCCCGGGACGAAGCCATCCAGGAAGCCGATACGCTGCTGTTGACTATACCCAATACTTTGGGCGTCGATTACAATGTTCATGTGTTGTCGGCTATTCTGGAGCAAGTTGCCCCTGCACTGGGTTGGCGATAAAATAGCTACTTATTCACCCGTTTAACAAAGACAACATCAATAAATTGCCAGCTCAAGAGTGGGGGGCGGGTAGTTTTTTTCAGGCAGGGATAAACAATACAGCAATACAGGTTTACTTTCTTTCGGCCCCCTGGTAAACCATGGCGTTTTTAAAATTCTTCCTAAACTTTTTAATGTATTCAGAAGGTTTTAAATCAAATACCTTCTTAAACTGCTCGCGAAAATATTTGATATCTTTTATTCCAACAGCGTAAGCAGTTTCTAATATATTTAGATCGCTATGTACAAATAGCTGTGCAGCTTTTCGCAATCTGATAACCCTTATGAAGCTATTGGCTGGCTGACCTGAAATCATCTTGATTTTTTTGTAAATCCCCGAATAAGACATATTTAGTTCGGAGGCTAAGGATTGCAGATTAAAATCCGGATCAGTAATATGCTCTTCCACAATCCGGATACAGGAATCCAGAAACCTTTTGTATTCTATCGAGATAGTGTGCGGGTTATTGTTCAGTGTAATTTCATTATAAAAATATTGCTGAAGTGTGTTTCTGCTTTTAAGCAGCCCGCTAACCCGTGCTTTCAGGATATCTTTGTCAAAAGGTTTTCCGATATAATCATCGGCGCCCCTCTCAATACCCTTTAGTTTGATTTCGTTTGACGCACTTGCGGTTAAAAGGATGACAGGAATGTGAGAAGTTGTCATATTCCCTTTAGTAGCGGCACAAACTTCTATCCCGGTCATACCCTGCATCATGACATCGCATATAACGATATCCGGCCACTGCTCATTAACAATTTTGATTCCATCCTCACCATTCGGCGCTACAAGAACATTATATTCAAGTTTAAATATCTGGCGGAGATACTCTCTCATATCCTCGTGGTCATCGATAATTAACAGTGTTTTGAGTTCAGACACTGATACTTCCTCTCCAGGGTCTGCTGCAGGTACTATATCATTGGCTGTAGTTTCAGAATCTATCAATTCTTTTAAAAACTCAGAAGCAGTCGTTGGCTGTTCTGAGATAATTTGATCTTTTAGATGCGCTTTTCCTTTTTTAAAAGTAATTGTAAAGGCTGTTCCCTTTCCAGCCTGACTGTGATATTCAACGATTCCGGCCTGACGCTCTACAAAATTTTTTACAAGGTAAAGCCCAAGGCCAAATCCTCCATTTGACGTACTGGCCAAATCAGATAACTGGTAAAACCGGCTAAAAAGCTTGTCACCCACCTCTGGCGGAATCCCGCAACCGGTGTCCTCGACGATTATTGAAACCGCCTGTTCAGATTCTTCTGCACAAACACGAATTTTCCCGAGTTTTGGGGTGAACTTCATGGCGTTCGAGAGCAAATTAAACAGTACGATCTCTGTTTTTTCCCGGTCTATATAAATATTCAAACAATCGGTTGATAACTCGAACTCAAGGTGGATCTGTTTCCTTTTTGCTTCATGTACAAAACATAAATAAACCTCCTTACACAAATCGGTTATATTAACATTACTTATTCTCAGCTGATCAGATTCTGATTCGGCCTTTTTGAAAAGCAGCAACTGATCTACCAAACCTAATAACCTGCGCGCATTTCTGTAAACGATGGTTAAATTTGAGGTGTCCACAGCCTTTTTTTCATTATACAAAAGTTCCTTAATAGGGTTAATGATTAATGTTAAAGGTGTCCTGAACTCATGCGAGATATTGGTAAAGAAGGCGAGCTTTCGTTCATTGAGTTCCTTTTCCTTTTCGCTTTCATAATGAGCTATCTGGATTTCATATTTTAATTTGGCCTGGCGGTCACGGTACAAAAGATACAGATAAACTATCCCTCCAATAAATATAACGTAAATTGTATATGCCCACCAGGTACGGTACCATGGCGGCGAAATAATGATGATCAGGGATTTAGGCGTCCTGTTCCAGATACCATCATTGTTGCTTGCTATAACTTTAAACGTATAAGTTCCGGGATTAAGGTTGGTGTAAGTAACCCTTCGCTGGTTACCATTAAAGTTCCATTTTTCATCAAAGCCTTCCAGTTTATACCGGTAAACATTTTTTTCCGAATGGGTATAATTAAGCGAAACAAATTCAATGGAAAATACATTTTGATCATAATTAAGAAAGGCGGTATCAGCTGCGCCTACCGGCCTTTTCAACGGTGAATCGGCACCCGGTTTCACAGATTTATTAAACACCTGGAAGTCGGTGAAGTAAATCTGCGGGATTTTATCGTTCAACTTAATTTTTGAAGGATCGAATACCACTACACCTGAATTTCCTCCTAAATAAATTTGCCCATCTGCTGATTTGTAAATAAGCGAATGCGAAAACACGCCGTCGCCCTCATCAAAATTAGTTATGGCTAATGTTTGGGGTGTAAACTTTGATACCCCGGTGGCAGAATTGATCCAAAGATTTCCCGACTCATCTTCAACCACATTACTGAAAACGTTGCTTGAAAATCCATTTTTACGTGAATAAACAACGAAAGAATCGCTTTCCTGAACGTATTTATTTAATCCGTCGGCAGTACAGATCCAGATATTTTTTTTACTATCCTCAAATACACAATGCACAATATTATTGCTCAGGCTACTTGCAATTTTATCATCATAAGTATAGTGATGAAAAATCCCGGTTTTGGGGTCAAAACGATCGACTCCGTTTCCGCTTGTTCCAATCCATACATTGCCTTTGCTATCTTTTAAAAGGTTATAAATATGGTTACTGGCAATTGAATTAGGGTTTCTGTCGTCATTATAATAATGTTTAAATTGCTGTGTTTCTTCATTATAAATCTTTAAACCGGCATCTGTAGCGAGCCAATATTTATGGGGGCTTACTTCAAGAATGTCCCTGAAAACATCTTCATTAAAGAAATTGCTCAGTGCTGAATGGTGAAAGTGGTGTATAAACCTATTATTCCTGCTGTCAAACTTATCAAACCCATTTTCGGTTGCTGCCCATAACACGCCACTATTGTCTAAATATATTTTGCCAACCTGATTGCTGCTAATACTTGAGGGATCATTGGTGTGTTGAAATAACCTTGTCGTCCTCTTCAGTAAATCAAACTTATAAAGCCCTTCGTTGGTAGCCAGCCACAGCATATTGCCTTGCAATAACATACTTTTTGCTTCGCGAGGTGCGATTGATAAGGGAATGAAGTGGAATTTATATTGTGTAAAATCAACTTTTGTTAAAGCATCTTTGCCGCAAAGCCACATAATCCCTGCTCCATCATTGTAAACGTAGCCATCTGCGGTACTATTAACATTGCCAATTTTTCGCCATTGGCCATTGCCCTTATTTATAAAATAAAACCCGCCGTTGCTTCCAACAACTAAGGTGGAGTCATTAGCCTTATCAATGCTAAAAGCTCCTATATTAATATTATCATGACTTGAAAATCGGATATATTGCTGGTTTTTAGGATTAAAACAAAAAAGGCCGCTCCAATAGGTGCCCACCCAAATACAACCGTTTTTTTGATCGTAAAAAAGGCTCCAAATATCATTAGGGCTTTTTTTAAGCTGGGATTCAGTCTGCGGGTAATTGCTGAAGTGTTTACTGATTTTATCGAATTTATTTAATCCGCCGTTCCAGTTTCCCAACCACAGGTTTTTCTTATCATCCTCGACAATTGCATTTACCGACTTCCCTCTTATTGAAAATCGATCGTCCGGATTGGGTTTATAGCTAATAAATGATTGCTTATTTGCCATATATTGATTAAAACCATCATCTGTACCTATCCAGATCGTTCCTTCTCTATCGCAGAAGATGGAAAAAATCTTATTGTTACTTACCGATTCGTTGATCTTATCGCTATGATAAAATCGTTCAAACTTCTCCGTATTGGGATCCAAAACATTTAAGCCGTCCATTGTCCCAACCCATATCTTTCCATTTTTATCTTCTGCCAGCGCACTGATAAAATTTGAACTTATACTTGCCGTGTTTCCGGGAATATTTACTAAACTTTCAAAGGTGTAGCCATCAAACTTGCAAAGCCCATTATCTGTTCCTATCCACATATACCCACGGCTGTCTTTAAGTGCCACTGTTACATTTTCGGATGGCAGCCCATCATGAGTGGTATATGATTTCAACGCAAAGTTCCTTACATCATTAGTTGAAAAGTTTGTCGAAATCTGTGCATTCAGGCCAGCTACAAACAGGAGATTAGTCAGGAAAAACAAGACAGCTTTATACATAAGTCCGTTATCACTTTTAATTAGATAAATACAATACAGTATTATCACTAATAATTTTACAGTATAAGTTAGGCATCACAACCTTTGCTTCGTTAGGTTAGCCACTAAAATATTGTACTTAATACACTTATATTTTTCAGGATAAAGGCAATTCAGCAATGTACGCACATAAACATTAGCTGTACTACAAATGCCGACGAACGGTCTTTTAATGTCGAAGTATTAAATCTTGGTTTGATACATTCTTCATGTTCGGATTGATAATGCTCAAACCTCATTTAATACTCATTAAATGATCCATCAGTCTCCTTAAATTTTGGCAGAACCTCTCATATAATCCTGAAGCATTAAGTTTATAAGGCAATCAAATTTAAATAAATTATTAATTGTATTTATAACAATAATTATAAACAGAAAGCATTGATGCGTGATTTAAATCGGAGAAGAAAAAATTGATAAAAATCTAAGCTGTTGTGTTAAAACTTCATAAAGTGCCACTTTATCCCCTCAATATTGAGGCTTTACCCCCTTTTCAATTCATGCTTTTTAAAAGAAATTTAGGTCAACCATATAAGCACGGATTTTCAATTGCCATTGTTACTCACAGCCATTTTTATTGGCTAATTAAATTACTGACGGTTACATCCAGCAGTGATTGAGGGTTAATTATTGGCCGGGAAAATCTAATTTTTTCAAGACATCTACCATGAGAATATTCGATTTGTGCCTGAATATTCTATCGGTTAGTTTACAACTAACTGATAGAATCCCCTTTGTGTTAAAGCAGGGAAGGGCCCCACCGTACTAAAAATCAAAACCGATTGATCAAAAAGAGCTACTTATTTAACACCTAATATAAAATTATGAGAAAAAATTTAACTACCGGGGCACTATGCTGCCTGTTAGTCCTGGCTATGGGCTGTTCTAAAGATTCTATTCAAAAAGGCGCTGATCTATCAGGTCAAAAGTTTGGAAAACAATCATTTGCCCTCTCAACCACCAATACAAACGGTTTCAGGGGTATAAACTGGGCCGACCCTAATGGAAACGAGGGCGACGGAAGGGTTGTATTGCCCAGTGGTATGACAACATCCCTCACCGCAACACAGGCCGCCACTTTGGCTACCAGTATATCCAGTGCCGTTAAAACAAGCGGAGGTACCACCATCAGGATGCCCATTAATCCCTGGACCGCATCAAGCTCAACCTATTGGCCGGTTTACCAGGCTGCTATTAACGCAGTTGTAGCCAATGGTTGCAAGGTGATCCTGTGCTACTGGCCGGTTGGTGTACACCACGTGCCTGATACCGCCCAATGGCATACCATGTGGACAACTGTAAATAATGTATATAAAAACAACACATCGGTATTATATGAACCTATCAACGAGCCGGTTGATTACTCAAGTACAGATTTAAATAACCTATATGCCGGTTTCTTAACCACTTATAGCCCGGCCGATGGAAAATGTATCCTGGATGGTACCGGTTATGCTGCAGACGTAACTGCTGTTGGCGCCGATTCGAGATTAGCCAATCAATATCTTGGCCTGCATTGCTACTGGTGGTTCTGGGGCTCGTACAATGTTTGGTCAAGCTACTACAGTATCATGTCGGCCAGGACAGGCTCTTATGCTTCGCGTACCATAGTTACCGAGGTCGGTATCGAAACATTCAGGAACATGAGTTTCTGGTGGCAATGGGATACCGGCGTATATGTTGACCAGGCATTTCTGACCGGATCACTTGCTTATGCCAAGGATAATTCAATGGGAACAATTGCGTGGTCGGGTGTTAATGATATTGATACCTATCGTTGGTACACAGCAAACAATAACCTCACCGAGGTTAGCCCGGGCACTGCCAACATGTTCAAGTGGTCATGGAAACTTACAGCCTCACCTGTATGGATAGGGCCGGTTGCCGACGGGCGGTACCAGCTTCAGAACCGCGCCTCGGGCCTTATGCTTGATAATTTGGGCAGTACTACCGATGGTGCAGCGGTAGCTCAATGGGCATCGGGAACAAGCAACAATCAGAAATGGAATATAAGCTATACTGCAGGTTATTATACTTTAAGCTGTGTTACAGGAAAAGAATGCCTTGATGTGGGTACCAATACTACCGATGGGTCAAATGTTTTACAGTACGTGGTAGGCACAAGTACTAACCAGCGTTGGTCGCTTGTATCAACCGGAGATGGTTATTACCGGGTAATTAACCTTACGACGGGTAAATGCCTTGATACAGGTGGTTTAACTGCCAACGGGTCATCTGTACAACAATGGTACCAGGGCTCAAGCTACAATCAACAATGGAAGCTTATTGCTCAATAAAATCACAATGCTAATAGCCCGGAGAAGCTCCCTGCTTTAGTTTATCTAATATCCCAAGCCCGTGCTTAAAAGGTTGTCTCCAAAAAAGACGACCTTTTTTATTAATTATTTGCTGCATAAGTAATTGTTTAAGCCCAAATTGAAGAATAAATAACATGGCGTTGTGTTTGGCTCACCCGGTATACGCAACGCCGGGCTCTCTACGCCGCGCGTAAAGAGGCAGGAAATTAAAAAAGTAGACCCTCTTTTTGTGAAGCAAAGAGGGGTGACGGGTGCAGTGAAGTCGGCGAGTTGATGCACCGGATAATTTTCACAATTATATCTTTTCATCTGCTATTATTCATGGAAGACAATCCTGTATAGTGAAAATACTTTTAGCTATTTCACGACCGTAGCAGATTTTAAACTAAGCGCAAGACAGACAGTGTTTTACTTAAAACAAAGCCCTCGATAAACTGCCACAAATGGGAAGTTTTACCGAGGGTTATGTTTTAAGATAGGTTACCAATCACATCATTTTATGATGTGATCTCCGGCGCCTTAATATCCCGGATTGTTAGGTAACAATTTGTTGTTAATATCAATATCAGCCTGGGGTATTGGCCATAACCATCCTTTGGCTGCATTAAATGTCCTGGTTTCTAACTTAACCTGGCTAAATTTCCAGGTAGATGCACTTGCCGGGTTACTCAGTAATGATTTGTCATAACCATACACGTCATGAACCAGTGACTGGTCTTTCCATCGTAATATGTCGGCATACCGGGTACCTTCCATAAAGAATTCAACCCTGCGTTCATGGCGTAAAACCGCACGTAATTGCGCCTGGCTCAAGCTGGAACCTTCTACACTTTCAACCGTTGGCATATTTACCCGTGCCCGCACCTGGTCAATAAGTGTATAGATTTCTGCCGCAGTGCTTCCGGATTCAATCAAGGCTTCGGCGCGGATCAGCAATACATCAGCGTAACGCATCAGGATAGTATTCAGGGAACAATTATTGGGGTCTGCAATGCCAATCGCCGCATACTTGCGCGGACGAGCCCCTGATGGAACCACATCATTGGCTGGAATATAGGTGGTTGAACCCCACTGAGAGCCCGGCAGCACCACCGAAGCAGCCAACCTTGGATCACGATTGACATAAGGATTTTGAGCATTGTATCCTGAAGCCGAATTAGTAATTGGCAACCCATTGGCCATATAGTATGAATCTATCAAGTCGGCGGTAACATTTGGTGTTGGCCAAACGCTTAAAGATAACGCAGATGACGGCCAGGGTTGTGGTTGGGTGGTTGGTATATATTGGATATCAAAAATTACTTCGCTGTTGTTTTCATGCGTTTCATCAAACAACAAACCATAATTGGAATATAAACTATAAGCTTTAAGGTCAATAACATCCTGCGCTGCCTGTGCGGCATCAGCCCATTTTCCGTTATATAAAAGCACTTTTGCTTTATAGGCCAGGGCGGCGCCTTTTGTTGCACGGCCCACGTCAGAACCCGAATAGGAGGTTGGCAGCGCCGCAGCGGCGTCTGTAAGGTCAGCTACGATCTGTGTTAACACAGTGGCTTTGGCCGTTCTGGAAACATATGCGTCTGAAAGTGACTGAACCTGCGTAATTAATGGCACATCACCAAAATAAGCGATTAGATCAACATATGCGTAACCACGTAAAAACTTCGCCTCCGCTGCCATTTGGCTTTTTACTGTAGCATCAATACTTGCAGCGGCAACATCCTTAAGAAACTCATTAGCCCTTGAAATAATAGCATAATCCTGTGTCCACTTAGCGTATGGGGCCCAGCTATTGGATGTTGTTTGCCATTCTCCTACTTCTTTCGAGCCTTGCCATGCATCCTGGCAATAGGCGTTATCTGATTCAAAATCAAATTGAAAAAATTGTGCCGGCGTTGCATTAGGTTGTATGGCATTGTAAATACCAACCAGTGCCATTTTTACCTGGGTTTCATTTTGGTAAAATGTGGAAGGCGATAAACGGTCATTTGGCGTCTTGTCCAAAAGGCCTTTCTTGCAGCTTGCAAGATTAATAACAGATAACACGGTTAAGACTTTATATATATTTTTCATGATTTTATCATTTAGAAATTAACATTTACACCTGCGGTCATAACACGAACCTGCGGATATGCTTCGGCCCTTGTTTGGTCTGAGGTTTGTTCCGGGTCAAAGCCTTTGAATTTGGTGAACGTGAAGGCATTTTGCACATTCGCGTAGATCCTAAGTGAGCTTAAGCCTATTTTCTTAAGGGCTGCCGGATTTAAAGTATATCCTAATTCGATGTTTTTGATCCTCAGATAGGATGCGTTTTCCACGTAAAAGGAAGAGTGGATATTGTTCCTTACACCATCCAAGGTAAGGCGCGGATAAGTATTAGACGGATTCTGTGGAGTCCACCTGTTTAACCACCAGGTACCGAGGTTTGCAAAACCGCTGAAAGGCGAAGCTATTTCATAGTAGGTATAACCTTGCATACCATGTACGCCTTGTAAAAATGCCCCAAGGTCAAAGCCTTTCCAGGCCACATTAAAGTTGAAAGCATACGTTACGCTTGGAAACTGTTTCCCGATAATTTTGCGGTCATGATTTTGGTCAACAATACCATCACCGTTAAGGTCTGCATATTTAATGTCACCTGGTTGGGCGTTGAAATCGCTTACTTTAACAACCCCGGGTTTAAGCGTATAGGTGCGACTTGCGTAAGGGATAGATGCATCGCTGTTATTTTGCCATGTAAAGTCGGAGATCTGGTAGATCCCGGTCATCTGATATCCGTAGAATGAATTTATAGCAGAGCCAACAACAACTGCTTTTGGGGAAGTCAGCTGCTGAGGCACGTCCAGTTGGGTAACTTTGTTAACAATGTGTGAAAGGTTTAATGAAGTCCTTAATTTAATGCCATTATCAAACGTTTTTCTATACGAGATTCCAAGCTCGAAGCCCTTGTTTTGCACTTCGCCTGCATTAGCCATTGGGGCCGATTGGGCAATTGTTAGTGGGATGGGCTGAGTTAACAACAGGTTTTTAGTTCTTTTATCAAAATAATCTACGGTAATTTCAATGTTGTTATGCAAGGAAATGTCGAGGCCCAAATCAAGTTGTTGGGCTGTTTCCCATGTCAGATCTTTGTTAGTCATTGCCGTAATGGCAACACCCGAGTAAAGTGTTCCGCCAAAGGAATAATTCTGCCCTGAACTCAGGATATCGCTGCCATTATAGTAATTGCTAATATTCTGATTACCTAAACGGCCCCAGGAAGTACGGATTTTTGCAAAATCAAGCCAGCTCATATTTTTCATAAAACCTTCCTTCGATATTACCCATGCCGCTGAAAATGATGGAAATGTGCCCCATTGCTTGCCTTGTGCAAACCGGGAAGAACCATCTCTTCTGATATTGGCTTCGAATAAGTATTTTTCGTCAAAAGCGTAGCCAAAACGACCAAAAAAAGAGCGAAGGCCAAGGGCATAGCTGCCTGCATTGTTGGTTTGCGTGGCTGCATCGCCAAGATTCAATATACGTTGCGAGTTATTTACGAAATGTGCACGATAGCCGTTTTGCCAGTCATAAGTAAACTCCTCTTCGCTGTAACCGCCCAATAAATTGAATGAATGACGATTGATCGTCTTATTATATTTCAGTAAACCGGTAAGCAACGAGTGGCCGTCAATCTCGCTTGTTGTAGTCAGGTCTGAAGGTAACTGCGTAACCGTTCCATTTTGGTTTTGCAAGGTTACATTGGCATGAAAGGCATTTCCGTTAGTAGAGATAACATTATAACCGTAGGTAAGCTGCGCGCTTAAACCGGGCAAAATTTTATATTCAGCTTCGGCCTGGCCGCTAAAATTGTAACGTTTTGTAAGGTTTGTACTGCCTTCCTTAATTTCACCGTAATAGTTGCGTTCACCGTTAACAGAAACCCAGCTGCCATTTGCATCTTTAAGCGGATGTATTGGCGCCAAGGTTGCATACCATTCAGCATTCCAAAGATCTGTCGGTTCGTTTTTTATCCCCAAGTTTCCGGATATATTGCCGGAAACACGGAGTTTTTTATCTTTTAGGTGATAACTGTCAAGATTAAGACGGAAGTCTGTTTTCTTATAATTGGTAGCAACCAGGATCCCGTCCTGATCCAAATGGCCCAGCATAAATGAATAGTTAATATTGTCACTTCCACCCGTAGCGCTTACACGGTGATTTTGCATATAAGCATTACCATAGTATACATCGAAGTAATTGATATCAGGGTATAATGGATTGTTGTAAGCGGCGTATTTTTGAATTGTCGAATCAGGATATAGGGGAGCAGAACCGGAATTTACGGCTGCCTCATTGTAAAGCGTTGTATATTGAACAGAATTTAATACCTTGGGTAGCCTTGTCGGGCTCTGAACACCTGCATAGCCGCTATAGTTTACACGAACTTTACCCGCTGATCCTCGTTTAGTAGTAATTAAAATAACCCCGTTTGCTGCACGGTTACCATAAATAGCAGACGACGCCGCATCTTTAAGCACCGAGATTGATTGAACATCATTAGGGTTCACGTCTCCGATAGCTCCCGGAAAACCGTCAACCAATACCAGGGGGGAATTATCTCCGAAAGTTCCTACCCCTCGGATGTCGATGACGGTATTATCATCTCCGGGTTTACCCGAACTTTGCAGCGCAAAAACACCTGAAACTGTACCTTGTAGCGCCTGGCTGGTATTTGTCAAGGGCCTGCTTTCCAGGTCCTGTGTATTTACAATACCTACAGATCCTGTCAGGTTTTCTTTTTTCTGCGTTCCGTAACCAACTACTACCACATCGTTTAGGGTTTTCATTGAGGGCTGAAGTTTTATAGCAATATCAGTCTTCCCGCTTACGGCTATTTCAACTTTTTCGTAAGAGATGTAGGTTACAACGAGTACAGCGTTATCCGGTACATTAGTAAGTTGAAAGTTGCCCTTAATATCACTCAGCGTACCTTTGTTGGTTCCCTTAACACTGATAGAGACACCTATCAGGGGTTGGCCATTGGAAGCGTCTATAATGGATCCTTTTACGGTAATAACTGCTTTATCAGAAGCTATTTGCCCGGTTATCGGGCCATTGTTGTGATTTATTAAATTGGGGGTTAACGCGTTAGCACCTATTGGCAGTATAAATAGTGCCAGGGTTTTAAGTGCAGCGCGGAACCCCTTTGAATACAAATAATTTGAAATAAGTAATTTTCGTTTCATAATTGGGTTGTTAATAATTTAATTGTTTGGTTTGACCGGTATGGATAGTTATATTATATGCTGTTGTCGATGACGCAGCGGGAACCGAAAGCATAATTTTAAAGCGCTCATATAGTTCCCGGAGTTAACAATAACCTATCATTGCCCGACCAGGAATTTATCCTGGCATTTTCGTTGAGGTGTTTTTCAATTAAGATGCTGGCGGTTCCCCTTTTTTAAGAGTATCCACTACTTTCGGAATTTTTCTCATGATGTTTTTTAATTCATTGGAATAATTGGTTAACATGAATGATCATTTTTGGCATGATTATTCAAGAGGGCAAAGTCTTTGAAAAACACATAAAACAAAAGGGGCTAACCAGCAAAAAAGAGGGGACAAAAGGGGAGTTTTTAGTTGAAAAAAGCACTTAACAAGGGGGATTGGAATTTTGTATGTAAATACGTATGCGTGCTAACAAAAAGCTGTAAGTGTCTAACTCGAGGACAAGGTATCAGTATGCAGGGAATAGTCCGATATGTTTAATGACCCGATGGGGATCTGTTTGCTTCGAACGGACTAAATGCCGGCGATCATTATTGGGGCGGCGGAGCGTTAAATGATGATCATATCGCTTATATGACGTTTAGAAGAGCCTGTATACATCTTTAAACGTCATTGATCTGTCAACAATTAGAGAAGAATGAAGTTTATCAAAAAAAAGTTCGTGTTTAAACTGTACGTGTATTAACTTTGTATCATGGAAAAGGGATTTGATAATCTGATGGTACCGTTTATGGATAACCTGATTGCCGTTCGCCAGGCGGTTAAAACTTTTTTTCAGCGGCGGATCAAAGAACTGGACAGCGATATCAGCTATGAAATGTTCCAGGTACTAAATGTATTGTGGCGTAAAAACGAAGTGAACCAGCAGGAGATCGCGAATGCGGTGCAAAAAGGTAAAGCCAGCCTTACCCCATTGATCGATAACCTGGTAAAACTTCAACTGGTTACCCGGACGGAAGACAGCGTCGACCGTCGGAACAAGATCATTACACTTACTAAAGAAGGTCAGGCCTTTCAAAAGAAGATGGATCCAATCTTTAACGATTTCTATACACAGTTCGGTGCAGGGCTTTCCGAAAAGGAGATCCAGACGGCGACTATCATGCTATCAAAAATTTTAAGTCAGGTTAACAATTAAAAAATTTACCCTAATAGTTCAATCACGAACGGTATGTGTTTAAACCAAATGAAAAAAATAATCAAATACGGGCTTTTCGTTTTATTACTACCGGCCCGGGTAGCTGCCCAGGGTACGGGCCTCCATGTCTTAAGTATAAATGATCTTTTTGACCTGGCTGAAAAAAACTCCAAGACCTTAGCAATTTCCCGCCAGAATATTGAAGCAAGCGGACAACGCACGGAGATCGCCAAATCAGCAAAATTGCCGGAGATCAGTGCAGGCATCAGCGCCGGGTATATCGGCAACATCACCATTTTGAACCCGAATTTCAGTTTTAACGAAACGGTGCCAGCCCCGCACTTTACCAATGATTATACGCTGGAAGCCAGCCAGGTCCTTTACAGCGGTAGCAGTATCAACAACAACATCAAAAAAGCTAAGCTGCAGGAACAACTGGCCGGGCTGACCTATGAAGAGAACCGCGAAACGATACGCCTGTTGCTGGTTGGTAAATACCTGGAATTGTACCGCCTTTTCAATCAGAAAAAAGTGTATGCAAAAAATATAGAGCTGGCCAAAGCCAGGTTGAAAAACATACAGGGGCTGCATATAGAAGGCATGGTCACTAAAAATGATATGATCCGCAGTCAGCTGCAGATCACCGATCTGGATGTATTAGCCGAACAGGTTGATAATAATATTGCTATCATCAACAAAGAGCTAACCGTAACTTTAGGCCTGCCCGACGGCCTGCAGATTGGTGTAGATACCACGATTGCAGCTAACAAGCTGGAAACTGTCAATTTCAACGAATACCTTAATAGGGCCTATGCGTTCAGACCGGCGGTAAAGGCCAATACCATTAACGAAAGTATCGCGGATAAGAATATCAGCCTGGCTAAGGCCGAGAAATTACCTAAGCTGGGCCTTTACGCAGGTGATGGGTTATCACGTCCCTACCTGAACATACTGCCACCTCAGGATATTTATTATAATGTGTATCAGGCCGGTATCAGGCTAACCTATAACGTTTCCTCTTTATACCACGCCAAAGACAAGATCAGATTGGCACAGATAGAACGCTCACAGCAGCAATCCTATTCGGAACAGGTAAAACAACAGGCCGAACTGGACGTCAACGCTGCATTTATCAAATTCAATGAGGCCAAAACGGAAATGGTTCGCCGTCAGCAGGCACAACTACTGGCAGATGATAATTACCGCATAGTAGAAAAAAAATACCTCAATCAGCTGGCACTGCTTACCGACATTCTGGATGCCAGTTCGGCCAAATTAACAACAGAACTGAACCGGGCCAACGCAGGCATCAATATCCTTTACCAATGGTACGCGCTCCAAAAAGCAACCGGAAAATTATAATCACTATAAAAGTAAGCAACAGCAATGAAAAATCATCACGAAACAAATAAGCGCAGGCAAAAGGCCATCATATTTAATGTGCTTTCGGCACTGGTCATTTTAGGTGCGGTCACCTGGGGGATCACCGTTTTCTTTCACTTTGACAGTTCGGCTTTTACCGACGACGCCCAGGTGGAAGCATATATTAACCCGGTTAACACACGGGTGGCCGGTTATATCAAAACTATCAGCTTTTCGGAACATCAGCAGGTAAAAAAGGGCGATACCCTGGTGGTGATCGACGACCGGGAATACAAGATCCAACTGGAGCAGGCTGAAGCCACGCTGGCCGATGCGCAGGCGAATAAAATTGTTGCTAATTCGGGAACAGATGTTGCAGCTAATGGTATTGCCGTTTCCAGGGCTAACCTCGATGAGTTGAAAGCCAGGTTGGATAATATGGAAATCAATTATAAAAGGTACCAAAACCTGCTGAAAGAAGATATTGTGACCCAGTTTCAGTTTGACCAGGTACAAACAGATCTGGATGCGACTAAGGCAAAGTACAGGGCATTGCAGGCCCAGCAACAGGGATCATCCTTAACTACCAGCCAAACCGGCAAACGGGTAGCCGTGGCGGACGCTGCCGTTCAAAAAGCCCGGGCAGCCGTAGACATGGCCAAACTTAACTTGTCTTATACTGTAATTACAGCTCCTTATAATGGCGTTGTGGGCCGGAAGATCATTGAAGAAGGCCAGCTGATGCAGGCAGGGCAACCGCTTGTCAGTCTCGTGCGTGGTGACGGCAAATGGGTTACCGCCAATTACTCCGAATCGCAGATCGGCAAATTACAAGTCGGTTCGGCGGTGCAGATCAGGATTGACGCCCTTACCGGTAAAACTTTTCGCGGCCGGGTTGCTGCCATTTCGGAGGCCACCGGTAGCCGCTTTTCAGCTGTTCCGGTAGATAACTCCACCGGCAACTTTGTTAAAGTGCAACAACGGATCCCTGTTAAAATAGACTTTGCCGGCGAAAACAACCATGAAGACCTGGCTGCACTTCGGGCCGGTATGAATGCCGAGGTAAAACTAATAAAAGACTAAATCGATGAACAACCGCGTGTTTCACAGTTGGGTGCCCGAGTGTCTGGATCTTTGGCTGCTCTTGTTTCTAAGTATCATGCTTTCCTTCAATGGTGGCATTCCTTCCACCGTGTCAGGTTATGTGGTAGGCTCCCAAAATTCCATTGCCGCAGACCTCACCATGGCCAGTTTTGCTTATACCGCCGGCATGGCAAGTGTGTTGCCGCTCACTTTGAG
Source organism: Mucilaginibacter sp. cycad4 (assembly GCF_034263275.1). NCBI lineage: Bacteria > Pseudomonadati > Bacteroidota > Sphingobacteriia > Sphingobacteriales > Sphingobacteriaceae > Mucilaginibacter > Mucilaginibacter sp. cycad4. The sequence goes on from NZ_CP139559.1 coordinate 1,762,388, forward strand.
GCTACAGCAATTCAGCGCAAAGAAAACATTGCTTTGCCTCATCTTTCCGGTACTGATCTTCTTGAATTTCCTGTACACGGTTACTGATCAGCCTCTGGCCATGGTGATGATCTCCTTTACTATCGGGTTCATCAAAATGATCGCAACGCTTATCGTCGTCATTTCCCTGATACCGATCCTTATGCCACGTGGCGAACGCTATCAGCTCTATTGCATTTACTATCCGCTTTCGCTGGTATTTGGCCCGGTATCAGGATTTTTATCGGCAATTATAGCCGACCACTGGGGCTGGAAATTCGGTTTACACACCCAAAATCTTTTTTTATTTACAGGCTTACTCATCATTGTTTTTTTGGTGCATCCTAACCGGCAATCTAAAAAAGTACCATTGTACGGATATGACTGGCTGGGCACTGTGCTTTATAGCATAACCCTCATCCTGTGCTGCTATGTATTTGCTTATGGCGTTACCGAAGATTGGTTCAATTCTGTAAAAGTTAAATTGGCCTCAGCCGGCGCGATTATCAGTGGAATGCTTTTTATCCGCCAAAGCCTGGCTGTACGAAGGCCATTAATGAACTTCAATTTTTTAAAGCAATGGAAACCTATGCTTGGGGTAAGTATCCTGGGGATGTTTTGTTTGTTTTTTAGTACCAGCGCGCTGATCTCACCTTTTCTAAATGTTGTATTCAGGAACAATCCGGTTGAAAGCGCGCAGATCAATACCTATGTCATTCCCGGCTATCTGACAGGTACGACTTTATGTTTTTTATACTACCGGAAATTTACCAGGTTCAACACCATGGCCGCGGTATGCTGCGCATCGTACCTGCTTTCCAATTTACTGATGTACCGCCTCACAAGCGTTTATACTGCGCCGGGCGATCTGTTCCTGCCGATGTTCCTGCGCGCTATGGCTACTGTTATCGCTTATATCAGTGTGGGGATCTATGTGACCAGTAATATATCCTATGTGCTTATCAATGATATCACGCTGCTTATCATCACCATGCGTTCACTTTTTGCGCCTGCCATCGGAACTGCATTTTATAGTAATATGATTTACGGTGGTACCGTACGCTATACGGATAAGCTTGCGGCAAATATGGATAGCTTGAGTCCATTTGTGGCGGCCAGAAATGCAAGCCTGTTTTACAATGTTAAAACGCAGGCTACACTACTGGCAATCCGGGACGTTTATGGATTGCTGATCCTGGTGGGTTTCGTTATGCTGGCCTTTCTGATCGTGTTTCCTTTTCACGGCTCAGATAAACGTGTGGTGTTTGATTGGAAAAAACCTTTTTATGGTAAAGAGGTGGCGCAGTCCATACCTGTATAATTTATAACTGACATGAACGATAAGCAAACACTGATCCTTGACGCTGCCGAAGACCTATTTGCCTTGCATGGCTTCCAGGAAAGTTCAACCCGGGCCATCGCAACACAAGCAGGTGTTAATCCGGCCATGCTGTCTTATTACTTTGGTTCGAAAGAACAACTGCTGGAAATGGTACTGGAGCGCGGTATCGCCCGCTTCGAAAAAGTTAATAAAAAAGCGAAGCTCAACCATCTTAGCGCCCTGCAAAAGCTTGACGCGATCATGGATCAGCATATTTACCTCATTAAAAATCATGAAAGCTTTTTCAGATTGCTGCTGCATGAACGGTTTTTCCCAAGCTCAACCGGTTCAGCCGTAGCCATCAATTTCTTTTTGGAAAAAAAATACCAGTTGATCAAAGCTATTATGACTGAAGCTATAGCTGCTCAGGAGATGAGGTTGGTGGATGTAGAACTGACAAGCGCTATTCTTTTGGGTGTATTCTATAACTGGGCCGTGCTTCCCAAAGAGTTCGTCATTCATTCATTAGGACCGCCCGACGTAAGGATAGCCAAATTTTACAAAAGTTATCTGGATGAGCTGAAAATCAAATAATAATTATTCAATTATCGAAACTGATCGTATTTAATTCAAACTTTTGTTTGGTTGTTGAAGGTGACAGCGTACCGGGTATTTTCATCGCGCAACGATGTGTTGTCTCCTCTGCAAATCGTTCGGTCAACCCCGCCCAATCCCGGTAGCGCCACCGGTAATGAGTATTTTGTTGTTAGATAAATTCATAATTATGTTGTTTTCCGGTAATTTAAAATAGCCAGCGAATTTAAAAGAATGGCAAAACCAACGAGATAAAGCAACTCGGTGCCTACTTCTGCAAAGCCGCTGCCCTTGAGCACAATGAGCCGGACGACGCTGATGAAATGCGTAACCGGGGTAAAGTCGGAGATTTGTCGCGCCCAGCCCGGCATACTGTCGGTGCTCGTGAAAAAACCGCTCATCAGCATAAAGATCATCATAAAGAAAAAAGCGACGAACATAGCCTGCAATTGGGTATCGGCAAAGGTGGAGATCAATAAACCCAGTCCTAACAGCGCGATAAGATAGATGGCTGCAAACAGATAAAGTAATGGCAAGCTGCCTTTAGGAAAAATGCCGTAAACCACATACATGACGGTCAGGCCTACAGTGAAAACGATCATGCCGACTATCCAAAAAGGAATAAGTTTGCCTAAAATGAACTCCCATTTTTTGATAGGGGTTACGTTGATCTGCTCGATGGTGCCGATCTCCTTTTCCCGTACAATGTTCAGCGCGGTGATAAAGCCGCCGATCAGTGTAAGCAACAAAACCAGAATGCCGGGCACCATATAGTATTTGTACTCGGCGCGGGGATTATACCAATTGGCGCTTTTGACCGCAATGCTGGTTGTAGTTAAGGACACGCTGCCGTGCGGCGATTTGATATTGACGTCCAGGCTGCTGTTAAAGTCACCGATAACCGCCATCAGGTAACCGCCACCGATGGATGATTTGGTGCCGTTAATGGCATCGACCGAGACATTAACGTGCTGGATGCCTTCGCGTACGAGGTTGCGCTCAAAGCCGGGTGGTATCTCCAATACCAGGTCGGCATCCCCGTCCTCAATCATTTTAAGGCCATTGGTGTAAGAATCAGGCGAGCCTGCAATTCTAAAGTAACCGGAAGAACCGATTTTATTGATTAGTTTTTCTGAATAGGTACTATGGTCATGGTCAACATAAGCCACATTAATGTTCTTCACCTCAAAGTTGGCGGCCAGCGGCATGATGATCAGCTGGATGGTAGGCATAGCGAACATCATAGCCAGTATCGTTTTGTCGCGGAAGATCTGGCGGAACTCTTTTTGTAATATAAACCTTAATACTTTCATGACAATCTGATCTTAAAGTTTTTCAATGCCAGCGTTAACAGCGCCGTTGCCATCCCCACCAGGATCAGTGTTTCCTTCCAGACATAACTGAACCCAAGCCCTTTCAGCATTACCGCTTTGACAATATCATAATAATACCGGGATGGGATGAGGTGCGAAATAATCCGGAAGATTAAGGGCATATTTTCCAGCGGAAACATAAAGCCCGTGAGCAGCATAGTAGGCAGCATCATACCCATCATCGACATCAGCATAGCCGTTTGCTGGGAATTGGTGAGGTTGGAGATGAGTAACCCCAGCGACAGGCAGGTGATGATGAACAAAATGCTTTCGGCAAAAAGTAAGATCAGGCTCCCCTTGATCTGCACATCCAGCAGAAAGACCGATAACAGCAGGATGATCACAAAATTGATCAGCGATAATACCAAATAAGGCACCGCTTTGGCAACCAGTACCATAATGGGTTTAAAGGGCGATACCAGTAATATTTCCATCGTACCCAGTTCCTTTTCCTTTACTACGGACACGGAAGTAAGCGCAGTGCTGACAATCATGAAGATCAGCGCGATAACCCCGGGAATAAAGTTCAATGAACCGTTCTGCTCCTCGTTATACAGCTGCCGTACATCCGGAATAATCTGGTATGCATTGACGGCGTTTGGATTGAGCTGCTGCTGATAATTAGTAATAATATTAGTAAGATAGTTGGTAAGAATGGTAGCTGTATTCGGATCAGACGCATCGGCGATAACCTGTACATCGGCTTTGCCGGTATGATATAGGTCTGCACCAAAGTTGACCGGGAAGATCAGCGCACATTTCACCGTGCCTGCTTTGAACATATGCTCAATATCTGCATAACTTTTGGCCGGCTCTTTCATTTTGAAATAGCTGCTGGTATTGATCTTATTCACGATCTGCTGCGAATTGATGTCATGAGCGTTATCCATTACCGTAATGCCGATGTTCTTTACCTCGCTGCTCAGGGCAAAACCAAAGAGCACAATTTGTACAATGGGCAGCCCGAACAGGATGAGCAAGGTCCGGCGGTCGCGAAACACATGATAAAATTCCTTGCGGATAAAGGCTAATAACTGCTTCATTTAATCCCCCGATCTTTTGGCGCCGCGCGCCAGTTCATAAAAAACATCGTCCATGGAATGGGTGTTGAACCGTTCCTTTAATTTAGCAGGCGTATCCATTGCTTCTACGCGGCCATCCACCATCACAGTAATGCGGTTACAGTATTCGGCCTCATCCATATAATGCGTGGTTACAAATACGGTAATACCGCCGGCAGCTGCTTCGTAGATCATGTCCCAGAATTGCCGGCGCGTAAGCGGGTCAACCCCGCCGGTAGGCTCATCTAAAAACACGATCTTGGGACGGTGAAAGATCGCTACCGAAAAAGCCAGCTTCTGTTTCCAGCCCAAAGGCAGCTCGCTTACCAGTTTTTTGGCTTCCTTTTCCAGGTTAAGCGTAGCAACCAGTTCCTGGCTCCGCGTTTTGATCTCGGGGCGTGATACACCGTACACTCCGCCATAAAATTCTATATTTTCAAGGATGGTCAGGTTATCATACAAAGAGAACTTCTGGCTCATGTAGCCGATGTTCCGTTTGATTTGTTCCTGTTGTTTATATACATCAAAGCCGGCTACTGTAGCCTCGCCCGAAGTTGGGTAAGAAAGGCCGCACAAAATGCGCATAGCGGTAGTTTTGCCCGCGCCATTGGCACCGAGGAAACCGAAGATCTCACCCTGGTTCACGTCGAACGTGACCTTGTCTACTGCTTTAAAATCACCAAACTGTTTGGTGAGATCCTTACAGATGATCGCCTTATTTTCCATCAGGGGCCTCCTTTAAATTTTGTTCCCGCATCAGGCGGATAAAACTGTCCTCGATGGTAGGGGTTACGTTCTTCACTTCCAGCTCTTCATGATGATACTTAGCTACCATATCAATTACTTTTCGTCTATCATTGGTGTCGTCCTTCAAGGTCAGGTGCAGATACTCGCCAAAAGCATAACAGCTTTCCACGGATTCATCAGTACGCAGATCCTGCAATAATTGATAAATAGCCGCAGCTTTGACGGCAAATAAGGGTTTAGGGAAGCTTTGTACAATATTGCCCGGTTTGTCTACCGACATGATCTTGCCGCTTTGCATTAAAGCAATGCGGTCACATAGTTTGGCTTCATCCATGTAAGGCGTAGATACCAGGATACTGATGTTTTGCTGTTTTAACTTCGCCAGCATTTCCCAAAACTCTTTGCGGGATACCACATCCACGCCGGTGGTCGGTTCGTCAAGGAATAATACCGTTGGTTTATGGATCAGCGCGCAGCACAGGGCGAGCTTTTGTTTCATACCGCCCGATAATTTACCGGCCCGGCGATTGCTGAAGGGCTTGATCTGTTCATAAATATCTTTGATTAGGTCATAATTCTCCTGGATGGTGGTGCCGAATATCGTAGCGAAGAAATTCAAGTTCTCTTCAACCGTCAGATCCTGATATAAAGAAAAACGCCCCGGCATATAACCTACCTGGTTGCGGATGGCGCGGTAATCTTTCGCCACATCGCAGCTTTCCACGATGGCAGCGCCCTTATCGGCTAACAATAAAGTGGTCAGTATACGAAAGATCGAGGTCTTGCCGGCACCATCCGGGCCGATGAGGCCGAACAGTTCGCCTTTTTCTACCTCAAAGGATACGTTGTCCACAGCTTTTACGTCGCCGTAATTTTTACTGATATTTTTAAGAGAGACTGCGGGCATCATATTAAGGTTTTGACCAGATCACTTCACCGTACATGCCGATCTTTAAGTAACCATCATTCTTCACACGTACTTTAACCGCGTAAACCAAATTGGCGCGTTCATCTTTGGTTTGAATGGTTTTAGGCGAAAACTCCGATTTGTCGGAGATCCAGCTGATCTGCCCGTCGTAAGATTTATAATTTTTTTCGCCCTGATCGATGCGGGCCTTGACCTGCTGGCCGATCCTGATCTGCGGCAACTGCGTACCGGTAACGTAAGCCCGAAGTGTCAGCGTATCGGTATTGGCGATCTTGTATAAGGGTTTGCCGATGGTTTGCATTTCACCCTGCAAAGCATATTTCACTAAAACGATACCGGTTAAAGGGTTAATGACCTGCCCTTTATTAATTTGCTCCTGGTATTGTGCGGCCGTTTTTTCCATCGGGGCACGCTCACTCATAATGCTCCGGTTTTGCGTATTAGTGTTTGTGGTGTTCAGTTTGAGCTGCTGCCGGGTAACGGCAATCTGCTTGCGCAACTGATCCAGTGCGGCATTAGCATCGTCCAGTTGTTTTTTGGTAGCTGCATCGGCTTTGACAAGGTTGGCGGTGCGGTCGCGCTCCCGGATCTGCTGTGCCAGTTGTGATTCCTGTACAGCCAGCTGACGGCGTACCAGTTCGGCCTGGTCATTAGGGTTGCTGATCTTTTCTTTTAATGCCTTTATCGATGCTTCGGTTTGCTGTTTTTGAAGTGTAGCGGTAGTTACATCGATCTGACCCACCTGTTCACCCGCTTTTAACTGTGATCCCTCCTGTATGGTAAAGGAAAGTAATTGCCCGTTCTGCTGGGCGGAAACGATTACTTCGTCAACCTCAAAATTGCCCGAAGCATCAAAGTCATTTTTGTGGCTGCAGGCGCTTAGCAGCAGCGCTATCGTTAAAAAGTATAAGGTGCGTTTCATATCAATTGCCTGATTTATAGTTGAAATTATATTGTGCCTGTACTAATTGAATGCGGTGCAGGATGAGGTTTTGCCTGGCCAGGTTTTCTGCATTCACCTGCTGGACATATTCGTGGGTGGTGATCACGCCATTTTCCAGTTGTGCAGTGGCCGACTTAGTGACCGATTCCCGTAGCGCGATCGTTTTTTCATCCTGCTGTATCAGGTCGTTATATTTTTTCACCTGCTCATCCTGCTGCGCCAGGTCCATTTTGGTGTTCAATAAAAAAGTTGCTTTATCCGCATCGGCTGACTGGCGGTTGAGGTTCAGTATTTTCTTTGAGTTGCCTAAAGTATATAAGCTGCCCAGCGACCAGTTTAAACGGATGCCCGTGATATACCAGGCCCCGAACTGGTTCTCGACGATATTTAAGGTAGGCCTGCCGTAAGCACCCTGGAAAAAGGCGCTGAACTTGGGTAGGTAATCTGAACGAAGTTGTTTTTCCTGGGCATCATAAACTGACTTTTGCAGGTCATATGCTTTCAGCTCGGGACGATTGATATCGCCGGTATGGGAAATTGCGCCGGGTGTTTGAAGCTGTGCAGAGGAAGTTACTTCTTTACCAATGAGCAGCGACAGCATCCGCAGGTAGGCCGTACGGTTGGCAGTATATTCTGTAGTGGCCATATCGGTACTCATCACCTCGGCCTGCAACTCGTTCACATTGCTTTGAAAGGCTACGCCGTTGTTAAACGAGGCCTGCGTTTTTTGCGCCTGGGTTTGCAGGTTTCCTTTTTGCAGTTCGTTTTGCTTCAACTGCGCATCCACCAGCAAAATGGAAAAGAAGATATTGTTCACCCTGTCGTTTAAAGTATACAGGCTCACTTCCAGGTTTTGACGCTGCAAATCGGTATTGGCTTTGGTCACTTCATTTTGCTGATGAACTGCACCGCCGTCATAGAGCTGCTGATCAACCTCGCCCTGTATTTTGTACTGATCTTTGCTGATCTGTGGTAAGGCCCCCGCCAGCGCGGATGGAAAGGCGATGGTTTGCGATTGGTAAGAAGCCTGGCCCGAGAACGAAATCTGCGGCAAATAGCGCTTGTTCGCGTTCTCTAAAGTGAACTGCGAGGTTTGAGAAATCAGGTCCATTTTTTTGATGACCGGGTAATTCTCACGTGCCAGGCGATAGCATTCGGCCAGTGTCAGTTTTTCCTGAGCCTGTACGGCAGTAATGGTCAACACCAAGGCGAGGCACGATAGGTATCTACTATTCATATCGTTTTTATTTGATAAATCGTTTTAAACAGTTGTTTAATATAGGGGCAAAAAAATTTAACTGTTAATAATAGCATCGATCCAAACCGGGATCAGTTGTTTCCGCGCTTCCATCATTTCACGAAAGCCAGCAGGTTGTACGCCAATATTGTTAAACAATTTTTGCCCGAGGAACGGAAATATGAGCATGCCCATAAGGTTCATCATCACCTGTACCGGCTCAAATTTGATCTTTCCTTCGGCCTGCAAAGCAAAGATTTGTTTGGCAAAATGTGATTGCTGGAACAGTGCGCGTTTGCTGGAAATAGCCTCGATCTTATTGGAGCCGGAAAGCACCTCATTCACAACAAATCTTGGCAGGTCAGGATTTTCCAGTAATAAATCGATATAATGTTCAGCTATAAAACTGATCTTTTGCTGGAGGCTGGATTTTTCGTCGTTCAACACTGGCCCCACCTTTTCAAACAGCTTATTGATATTATCGACCATGATATGCTCGAACAGCTTTTCCTTGCTGCGGAAATAATAATTGACCAAAGACAGGTTGATATCTGCTTCGGCGGCAATATCACGTACTTTGGTCGCCTCATAACCCTTTTGGGTGAAGATCTTTTTGGCTGTCGCCAATATCTTTTCTTCTGTGGAAGCGTCCAATTGTTGTTTACTCATTGCGGAACAAACATAGCAATTAATATTAAATTGAACAAATGTTTTAAATAGCTGTTTAATTTGCATTGCCCTGTGTTTTATTTCATGAGAGATTATGCAACCGCGGGTACTATTTCAGATATTTTCGCTTAACCCTCATTAACCAAAGTTTATTGTTAAATAATTTATAGTTTTCTTTTAGCTTTTTCCGTCTTTTGGCTCCAAATCTATGGCTGCCAGCCCGTGAGGTTTTCTAAAAGCAATTGTGAAAACATACACTAATTCAACAGTATTTTGAGAGGGGGGAAGAATAGATACTTTTGGGGAAATCGAACACCCAAAAAAACATTTCCGGTGAAATTAAGGCCTTTTTTATGAATGATAGAATTAAAGAGAAGAGATTTTAAATTGTTTCGAACACTCTTAATAAGGCCAGTTTTTATTTTAACTATCTGATATAAGAGATATGTCTCAAATAAAAAAGAGATGTTCATGATTGAACATCTCTTTAAGCGGACAGTTAGGGAACAATAACCAGTTTAGTCTCCACTATAATTCAATACGCTGTATTTTTATTCAATTAGAGGTCACCTAATGGATCACCCTTAAATAATCAAATCGCCTGTGCTTATTTAACAAAGACTATTTTGAAATATAAGTAGTTACAAAGCCAAGGTAAAGGGATTGACAGATGCGCCGGGCAACTTTCAGTAATCCTAATAATAGACTCTAAATCCTTCATTGCAAGTTAGTACTTTTTTGTCCTGTGCCCGCAATGCTCCTCCATTCATTTGTTTTCACGATGTCGAGGAATTTTAACCTTTGGTATGGGTGAAATTTAATTTGGTCGAAATAATTTTTCTAATCAGGTATTGATTTATATCTTCCCTATAGGTGTCTTAAGATTATAAGCCAACGTTCTATCCAACTTTGAAAACCCTTTTATTGAATTTGTGAAAATCTTTGTTAATAAGCAAATAGCACACAAATCAATAAGATAACTAAGAAATTGTTACGTAGCAATGGGAGTAACCCGAAAATCCCATTTAATAGAGTAGGGACAATTTTACATCTAATAAAAAAATGAAAAAGATCAAACTTGATCCATTAGCATTGGACAAACAAACAATCGCTAAACTGGACGAAAGACAACTTCAGGAAATCTTAGGGGGAGCTGTTGCCGACTTTCAGGCAACCTCTGGCGACTGCAACCTCGGTAGTTCAAGTTGCGGAACAACCGGCAATTCTGGTAGCTGCAATACCGGAAGTAGCCAATGCTAAACTTCATCTAAAGTATCAGGTACAGGTTTTGGTACCTGATACTTTTCTTAAAAAGGATTGCTTTGGTGCAACACTCCCTTTTTGATAGTGTCTTAATAAGCAAATCAATCAAAAATTTATATGAAGTTGTGTCTTTATTATAGAGGAGGTATATTAAGTTTTCTCTTGTTTTTCGGCATTATTTATCACGTAGCGGCACAGGTTATTTCTGGCAGGGTAGTCGAAACCGGGGGCAAAGGAATTGAAAATGCAAACATATCAGTTTTAAATGCTAATGACTCGAGTGCAGTAAAATATGGAGTAAGTGACAAACAAGGTTATTTCGAACTCACCAATTTAACCAATGGGATATTTGTTATTAAGGTTAGTTGCATAGGCTACAACACCCGGCTGTTAAATAATATTAAGCTTACCGGTTCTTCTATTAAATTAACAGATATCGTTCTTGGGGCAGAATTAAAAGAATTAAAAGAAGTCAAAATCACTCAAAAAGCACCCATCCTGCAAAGAAAAGTTGATCGACTAATTTTTAACCTAAATAGCACCATAATGGCGAATGGGGCCTCACTATTTGAGGTTTTGCGCGTTGCGCCTCTTTTAACAGTTTCAGATAACAGTGTTTCGATGGTAGGCAAAGGAAGTATGGGGGTTATGATAAATGAGAAATTGATAAATCTGAGCGGAGTAGATCTGACCAATTACCTTAAAACGCTACGCTCAGAAAATGTGGAAAAAATTGAAATTATAACTACTCCTCCGGCAAAGTATGAAGCGCAGGGAAATGCTGGCCTGATTAACATTGTTTTAAAGAAAAACGAATCATTGGGATGGCGGGGTTCAATAAGTTCGTCGTTGATGCAGCAAACCTACAGCTCATATAATAACAGTTTGGCCTTATTTTTTCGGTCAAAAAAAATTAACAGCACTTTCACCTTTAGCCAATCAAATTATCATAATATTATTGTCGAGTCGAATGATATAACCGGGCAGCCTAACCCCATACTTAGCAAAGGGCGACGCGTAACAACTACCCCAAATTTACAGGCCGGTTTAAGTATAGATTATGAGTTAAACAAACACAATAATGTCGGGGTTATTTACAACATTTCACACAGTAAAGCGCACACCATTTTAAATAACAGTAGCAGCTTTAATACCGGCAGTACAGTCGACTCTGTTTTGAACACTAATGCCGAAATTTTAAGGCCTGTATTCACTCAAACTTTAAACGTATACCACGATTTAAACATTGATTCGACCGGGAAGAAATTAAATAGCTCGGTAAACTTTTTTACAAACAGGCCCGAAGTAAGAAATAATTTTGTTTCTGAATCTGAAACTACCGATGCAACTGTACGGAATAACAGCCTTTCAGAATATAAGATCTGGTCTGTCCAATCAGATTTAACATTGCCTTATAAAGGGGCAACCGTAGAGACCGGCGCAAAATACACCATTTTTGATAATAGTGCCGATGTGGAATACTTTAATTATGCCAACAAAAATTTTGTCTTAGATAACACACGTAGTAACAAATTCAACTATACAGAAAATAACCTTGCCGGATATTTCAGCATGGAATCGGAATTATCCAAAAAATGGACCACCAAGGCTGGATTACGGTATGAGTATACGATGATGGATGGCTATTCGCCTACTTTAAACCAACGTAATAAACGAAATTATGGGGCTTTATTTCCTACAGCCTATATCACTTACAAAGCCAATAAGGATAATGTTTTTTCGTTAAATTATGCGAGGAGGATTAACCGCCCCGGTCTTAATTTCTTAAACCCGTTCGCGTTTTATTCCAATCTTTATAGTTATTCCGTAGGGAATCCACTTTTGCTCCCTTCCTTCAGTAATAATTTAGAACTCAGCTACCTATACAAAGGCATGCTTTCCTTTACTGTATTTGCACAACATACCAGCGATCTGTTTTCATCAATTACAACCGTTAACGGTCCATCGGTTATTTCAACAATACAAAACTATTTATCTCAGGATAACTTAGGGACCTACGTTTCATTTAATCGCGCCTTTTTTAAATGGTGGGACAACAGCACGTCTGCCACTTTTTTCTTAGTATCCCCAAAATCCAAAATCCAGAACATCCCTACTGAGAATGGGGTTTCCGCCTCATTTAGTGTCAATAATAGTTTCAAGGCAACGTCTAAGCTTAGTTTTTACATTAATTACAGCCAGTCTCTGCCTTCTACTAATGGAAACGTTTACACTTACGCTCAGCGTAATTTGACAACCGGGGCCAGGCTAAAGTTAATTAACAACAATTTCATAATAAGCTCAAGCTATTTTCTTGGTACGGTAAACAAATATGATATCCGTTTTAATGATTTTGTCCAGACCATAAAAACGGATTACGATTATAGAACCTTCAACCTTGGGCTTACCTATTTATTCGGGAGATCTAAAGTTTCTGGAAATAACAAGAACATATCTTTTGATGAAAAGAGAAGAGCTCAAAGATAACATGATATTAAAAATATGGCAGGTGATAGTTTGTACACTTATGATTTCTATACGCTAAGAATCCCAACCTTCTCTGTCAATAAGTTGACAAAGATGAACGCTGTCTTAGAGAAACTTAATCGGGAAGATGACTTAAATGGCAATGCTATTAGAGAGTTGCAAAATATCCTTTCAGATGAGACATTTTTAGAAGGACTTTTTCTGGCCTCACCAGTACTTTTTAAGGAATTGAAAAAGTGGTTGAGCGGAAGCAAATATAACAGGGAGGAGCTTATTAAACTATTATTGGCTTCACATAAATATTATATCAGAATGTGTTCGAGGTGTACTCCTTTTGGAACATTCGCGGGCACAACAACCGGATTGATCACCAATGAACCCTCAGAAATACAGTTTCAAAATAATAAGTTCAGAAAAACAGCCGAATTTGATATGGGATTTCTAAGTGAAATCATCAAAGAAATTATTGAAAAGTCAGATGCTCAATTGAATATTAAGTTCAGGGCAAATGATACACTTTACAAAGTAGGCGATCAATTATTATTTACCGAATCCGTATCCATAAACGGCCGCTCGGAGAATATTTTAAGTTCAGTATCGGAATCTTCATACATCAATAAAGTTTTAGCTAGCGGTAAGGAGTTAACGGGATTCGATGAGCTTGTAGAAGCTGTACGATCCGAAAATGCTTCGATCAGTGTTACGCGTATTGAGCAGTTTATCCGTGACTTAATTTCTTCGCAGATATTAATAAGTGAATTTAATCCGCAGGTTACCGGAGATAACAATGTAAAAAGGCTGGTTGAAACTATAGGGGCTTCGGGGCAAAATCCTAAAACCTCAGCTTTACTGAAAGATGTTTACCATAAATTAAAGAGTGAAAACCTTAACCTCAACTCCCTAACAGAGTTAGACTATGAACTGAGAGCGTGTTTTACGCATCGGCAAGATGGCGACACGTTGCAGGAGACACTGTTTTTTAATACAGATAAAAATAGCATCAATGCAAATGTAGTCCGGGAGATTTCAAAGCATTCCGAGATATTATGGGAACTGCAAACCCCCGAAAGTTCTGCCGACCTAAAAAGCTTTAAACAACGATTTGACAAGAAATTTGAAGGGAAGGAGGTTCCTTTATTTATTGCGTTGGACACTGAGGCGGGCGTAGGTTATGGTTCAGCAATAAACGGCACAACCGAGCATATGCCTCTCCTAAAGAATATAGTAATACGGGCTGTCGACAGTGATGAATCGAAAAACCTAAGCGGCATTACCGCCATCGTTCAAAAGGTTGTTAAAACATTCTATAAAACCGGCAGCCCAATTATCGAAATTGATGAGCGTGATATCTTGGATCTTAAAAAAAATGAGGAGCAAAAAAGCAAATCGGTCCATCAAAATAGCAGTAAATTTATATTTGGAAGTATTATTGCTTCGTCAACCGCCGAACTGGACGATGGGAATTATAAATTCTTAGCTAAACAATTGTTCAACTATTCTGCAGGTCGGATGTTAGGGCGGTTTGCCTGCGGTGATCCCGTTTTGAACGATAAACTAAGTCAATTAACCCTTGATGAAGAAAACCTTAACAATAAATTTATTTTGGCCGAAGTTCTGCATAACCCGGGTGGGCATGCTACAAACGTAGTATCAAGACCAAGCCTGAGGAGATATGAAATTCCTATCAATTGTTCTCCTTCGGTAGATAAGGACCATGTGATCTTTTTAGAAGATTTGTTGGTTTCCATTCAAAAGGGGCGCGTAATTCTTCGTTCAAAGTCATTAAATAAAGAGGTTTTGCCTCAAATGACTAACGCGTTTAATGTTCAGAGGGGAGAGCCCCTGTTGAAATTTTTATCTGACATTCAAAGTCAACAAATCAAAAATTATTTTGTCTGGAATTGGGAGGAATACTATAAAGAAGAATACCTGCCCCGTGTTGAATTTAAAAAGATAATACTCACCAGGGCAAGATGGCGTATAAAGAAAAATGAAAAGCAGCTCTTTTCAACAATACAATCTTTTAAAGCAAATCTTAAAGTTATCCGCAATCGTTTAAATATCCCACGGTATGTAACGTTGGTTCAGAGTTTTGACAATGAATTATGTCTTGACCTGAATAATGATTTTTGCCTGCGGCAACTTCAACGACATTTAAAGAACGAGGATGCTATTTTACTTGAGTTTTTGCAAACAGAAGATAACTGTTTCATAAAAGATCAAGACGGGGCATATTGCAATGAAATTATCATCCCGTATGGGGCAAAACAGCCTGCTTACCCGGATTCATATTCTCATGAGAGCGAGAATCATAAAAATATTAAAAGCATATTTTTACCTGGCAGCGAATGGTTTTTTTTGAAAATATACGGCGGGAACAAATGTCTGGATTATTTCCTGAAAACCGAGCTTATACCATTTTGCGATGATTTACTTAAAAGCGGTTACATCGATAAATGGTTCTTTATCAGGTATGACGACCCAGATCGGCACATTCGTCTCCGGTTTCACACATCCGGTGGCACAGATCCTTTTTCCTCAATTTTACTGAAATTCAATAAAATAATTGACACTGAAGTTGCCGATAATAAAATCAGCAAAGTATTAATAGATAGCTATGTAAGGGAGGTGGAAAGATACACTGCAACCTTTATGGAAGATAGCGAAGACCTATTTTTTGCAGATAGCGAGGCGGTCGGAAACTTTTTAAGCAAACTGGATGGCGATGAGGGTGAAGAGAATCGATGGATAGGCGCCCTGTACAGCGTGGACCTGTTGCTTTCAGATTTTGATTGTAGCGTTGCAGAAAAGCAGGAAATCATACAGGGTCTGAGTAATACCTTTTTCCAGGAATTTGCTGCCTCCGAAACTAATGCAAAAGCGCTGAACTATTCATTAAATAACAAGTACCGCGAGAAATCTTCCCTAATCAAAAACCTGTTAACAGCTGATATGAACCCGGAGTTAATGGAACTTTTTGCAGATTTTGGAAAAAGGAGTAAAGATAACGAGCTGATAATAAACCGGATGAGGATGAACCCCGATTTCACCCACAAAGTGAAAGCTCATCTTCTTAAAAGTTATATCCATATGAATTTAAACAGGATTTTTCTTTCCAGGGCGAGGAATCATGAATTGGTTGTATATCATTTTTTAAAAAAATACTATACAATGGAAATTAAACTTCAAAATCAGTTGGTCTAATCTAAACAGATAACTATCACATGAATAAAAAAGATAATAACGAACGTCAGCGCATAGAAGCTGAAATTGTTAAGATACGGGAAGCAATTGATTTAAAATGCGATCTCATTGACGATCCTTCATTTGAAACAGGAATTTTAGGTTTGGCATTGTTCTACATCTTTTATTCTGTGTTTGCTGATGATAAAAAATACCTGGATAAAGCCGAAGAATTAATTTTTAAGGCTTTCGGGAACTTGACGGCCGAAAAATTTCAAAGAACCTACAAAACGGATACGATAGATAACCAATTGGCCCACTTTGGAAGATTTATAAAGTTCAGCAAGCAAAATAACTTAATTGCCTTTGATGTTGACGAATATCTGTTAGGCTTGGATTCGATCTTGTTTGATTTAATGAAAAGCAAAGTTGAGGCGGGCAATTTTGATTACCAAAGCGGGGCGCTGGCGGCGGGCTTTTATTTGATAGGCCGAGTGGACGAAGCTGATGGTATCAGGGAAAAATTATCTTATTTATTGTTTCAAATTAAAGAAAAATCGATATCAGATTCAGATGCTGGCATTTATTGGACACTTCCCGCATTGCACGACCGGGTATATCTTGGCATATCTCACGGAAGTGCGTTGATAATGTCTTTTGTTTGCAATGTAATGGAACTTCAGATCGAAGTTGATACTTGTGTCGAAATTCTGCGCAAAGCATCCAATTTCTTAATAAAGCAAGAAGCTGATTTTGGCAAAGGACTGTTTCCTCACTATTTAGAAGACCATGAGCCCGGGCCAAAGCAGTTTTCTTTATGCTATGGAGATCTCGGAATTGGATATGCGTTATTGAGAACGGGGATACTACTTGGAGATAAAAATATTGAAGAAATAGCAGACCGTATTTTACTTGACTGCTTGGTTAGAAAGAAGGAGGATAACTTAACTTTCGACGCCAGTATTACCTATGGTGCAGCCGGCCTTGCAACAACTTTTGAAAAGATTTTTAAATACAAAAACGATGAGCAATACCTCAAGGCGTCTCATTACTGGTATGAGAAAATTGTCGAGTATGCAACATATGCTAATAATTACGCTGGTTATAAATCCAGGGTTTCTAACGAGGATGAGTTTGGTAATCTTGGTTTTAGCTGGGGCATTGCAGGCATAGGTGCCGCGCTAATGCGTTCTTTAAACCAGGAACTCCCGGATATTTCTTCCTTAACATTAATTGCTTAACCAGTATTAAAATATGGAAAGTGTTAAAAATTTTTTGAGCGATAGTGAACTATACGAATTGTTATCGGCAGTAGAAAAGTTTCCGCCTTCTCTGAATGAGTCGACCATGTTGTACGACTATAATAAGCTCGCCCAGATTCTGCGGGAAAAGGAATTGAGCAATTTAGTCAAAGACAGTGAGATGCTTGAACTGGCACATACCTTATCCAGTAAGTTCAATCCGTTAACGCAGCAAATATTACAAAAGTCTATTAGCAATGATCAAATTCTCTTGCTATATCAGGAAATACAACAGGAAATTGGACAACAGCTTTCCGGCCTCCTCTACATTTTCGCAACACAATGGGGGTATTCTGTTATTGCCTTATTGTATTATAAGAATGGCGATTATCACAACGCCATTAATAAAAGCCTGGAATGCATCATATTGAATGAATATTTGATCCGTAGTGGAGTAAGTACTTTGCTGATGAGAGCTGCAGAACAGAATAAAAACGTTATCAGGGTGCTTTTCAGATCAAATGATTGGAAAAATGCCGGAAGTTATGCTCACGACTTTTTGATGTATCTATTCAACGGGAATTGCGAATTTCAAAACGGACAGATATTTTTTGAAAAGAAATTCTGGAAAAAAAATGAGTATGTACGCGAAGGGTACTGTTATGAATGCTTCCGCTCGATTGTCTCTTTGGCTATTCATTCAGAAAAGCAATTGGGCGTTAGTGCCCAGGATCTGTTCACACATATTTTTTCAAACCTTGATTTTGAAATCAATACACCGGATAGGCAAATAATTTATGAATGGTTACAATTAAAAAAGCTATGCTTTTCGGGTGAGTATGGAAAATTCAAAAACGAATTTGTTGCCTTCATGTCCACTCCGATAAGTAAGATCTACGATATACTAAAAATCAGCATTATTCTGGATGTACAAAATCTTCTGAACAATTCAGAGCTAACGCCAACAACAAAACAAATAGAGGAGAGCCTGACAGAATTTATGTTCAGAGAGTTGAATGCAGTGTTTTATTTAAACTCAGATTTAAGCGCGAGAAATTTAGTGAAACAATAAATTTTATGGAAACAATACCTGTTCATATTATCAACCTTAAAAAAAGGGTCGAAAGAAAAGCACATGTTTTAAATGAGTTTTCAAAACACCAGGAATTTGAAGCGATCATAATCGAAGCAATCGAGTGTTCGGAGGGTGCGGTGGGGTTATGGATGACGATTGTAAAAATCCTTCAGGAAGGCCGGCTTTTTAGGGATAGCTGTATTGTGATTTGTGAAGACGATCATGAGTTTACCGGCGAATATTCATTTGATTTATTGTTATCTGCTATTGATTATGTAACCGAAAAGAAAGGGGATGTGTTATTTGCAGGTGTAAGTTGGTTTAACAACGCGGTTCCGGTAACTGAGCATATCTACTGGGTTGAAAAATCATCAGGAACACAATTCATGATAATTTTTAAAGAGTTTTTTAGTGCAATTATTAACGCTCCGTTTAGAGATTATGATTCCGCCGATACTAAAATCTCGGTTTTAACCGACAAAAAATACTTTATCTCTCCCTTTCTTTCCATACAGAAAGAATTTGGATACTCCGATGTTACCCCGAGGAATTCCGTATTGGGAAGGGTTGATGCTCTTTTTGATAATAGTGTACGAAAAACCAGAGTTATTAAGTACCTGTACAAATTTTATGAAAACCCGCCCCTGCGCCAATTATCGGAGACCGGAACCCAAGCCGGGCGTTTGCAGGTATTCATTATTACCCAATCAGGCGAAGAAAAGTCAGGCTACGAAGATCATTTCAATCGAAACGAGTTTTTAGTAGATCATATAATTTCTCCGTATGAAAGTGTTATTTACCCGGCTAATTTAAAAAAGGCAGTTGAAATGGCCTATGAAAGAAATCAAGATACAATTATAGTTTGCAGAAATGATGTTCGTTTTACTCAGTTCTTTTCTACAGTGGATCTTTTCGGCAATATTTCTTTGGCCCATAAATTATCTGCTGAGGTATTAATCGGAGGGGCCCAGGATTTTGAAATAGCCGTACCTGTAACTGAAAATTTATTTTGGATCAATTTTTTTTTCAACGCTCCCTTAGTTGTAATTTTTAAGAATGCCTTTGACAAAATTTTAAATTTTAGACCGGCAAATACGGCTATGGAAGAACTGGATATTGCTGCTGCTCTTTCAAATAAACTACTACTTTATCCCTACATAGTTGATTTTAACAGGATAAATGAAGATGAACCAAATTATACCAGGCTTTCGCTCATGACGCACAAAAAACCGTCGGAAAGATTGGATTTAATAAAGGTTCATGCACAGTTGTAGTGACATGTTTGTAAACTTTCTATTGTCATAATTTAATATAAACTATCTACCTCCAATATTTTGAAAAAGAGTTTCCCTGTATACAGACAATTAGATCAAATGGATTGCGGCCCGACATGTTTGAGAATGATTGCCAAATACTATGGTAAACATTATCCGTTAAAGACCTTAAGGGAATTTTCTTATTTAACCCGCAATGGGGTTTCATTTAAAGGAATAAGTGAAGCTGCTGAAAAAGTTGGATTTAAAACCCTGGGGACGAGATTAACTTTCGATCAATTGGATGAAGATGTAACGCTTCCATGTATACTGTATTGGAACAGGAATCACTTTGTTGTATTACCCCCGCAAGACTACGATAGGAACGATGCCAGTAAGAAAATATCAATAGTCGATCCCGCAATTGGCTTGGTTAAGGTTGATAAAAAACAGTTTTTGAAAAGTTGGTCGGTACAAGATGGAAACTGTGGCTTTGCGCTGTTATTGGAACCAACAAATGATTTTTACGTTTTAGAAGGAGAGGAAGAGAAATCCCCCAGCTTGGCCTTCCTGGTTCGCTACCTAAAACCTTACAAAAAGCTTTTATTTCAGCTAATTGCCGGAATGCTGGTGGGGAGTATCTTAACCCTGATCATTCCTTTTTTGACGCAAAGTTTAGTTGATGTGGGGATCAATCAGCATAACCTCGATTTTATATACCTGATTTTTATTGCTCAAATTGTATTGTTTTTCGGCAATACAGCTATAGAGGTACTGCGGGGCTGGATAATATTACATATAAGCGCCAGGATAAATATTTCGATCGTATCCGATTTTCTCGTTAAATTGATGCGGCTTCCAATCCGCTTTTTCGATACGAAAATGGTTGGCGATATCACTCAAAGGATTTCTGATCATACCCGGATAGAGTTGTTTTTAACAGGAACGTCGTTGAACACCTTGTTCTCCTTAATAAGCATGGTGGTATTTTTAACTGTACTTGCAATTTACAGCATACCTATATTTCTGATTTTTCTTGTCGGCTCTATAATTTCTCTCGGATGGATCATCGTGTTTTTAAAGAAAAGGAGGAACCTGGACTACGCACGTTTTCAGAACCTGAGTGAAAATCAGAATAGCCTGTATGAGATTATCACCGGCATGCAGGATATCAAAATGAACAATAGCGAAATTCAGCACCGGTGGGATTGGGAGCGCCTGCAGATGAAGCTTTTTAAAATTAATATCTCTAATTTAAGCTTGTCGCAGTCGCAAAATGTAGGCTTTAACCTTCTTACGCAATTTAAAAATATTTTAATATCGTTTGTTGCCGCCAAAGAAACCTTGGCTGGAAATATATCCCTGGGTATGATGCTGAGTGTATCCTATATCATTGGCCAGCTTAATTCTCCTATAGGCCAGATCTTATCTTTTATACAAAATTTTCAGGATGCGAAAATAAGTATGGAAAGGCTAAATGAAATTCACGACCAAAAAGAGGAGGAAGCTTCAGACGAATATATTAGCCCGGTGTTGGATAGCGAGGCTAAAATGGATTTACATGTTAAGAATTTAACTTTTCAGTACGGAGGCCCCGGCTCTCCATTAATTTTAGATGATTTGACTTTTACTATTCCGTTCGGTAAAACAACCGCGATAGTTGGCGAAAGCGGCAGCGGTAAGAGTACCTTAATGAAAATCCTGTTGAAGTTTTATCAGCCAACACAGGGAGAGCTATTTCTTGGCGATATACCTGTAGATAAATTATCTCATAAATGGTGGAGAAACCAGTGCAGTACTGTTATGGCCGAAGGGTTTATTTTCTCTAATACCATTAGTCAGAACATTACCGTTAAAGAGAATTTTGATGAGGAGCGATTATGGGAGGCTATTCGTGGGGCAAATCTGGAGGAATTTATCAATAGTTTGCCATTAGGTATTTCAACAAAAATTGGGGCCACCGGCAATGGTATAAGCTCTGGCCAAAAGCAAAGGATCCTGATTGCACGGGCAATTTATCGAAACCCAAACTTTTTATTCCTGGATGAAGCTACAAGCGCATTGGATTCTAACAATGAGAGCGAAATTATTGACAACCTGGAAACATTTTCTCAGGGCCGTACTGTTTTAGTAATTGCCCATAGGTTGAGTACAGTAAAAAAAGCCGAACAGATCATTGTTTTACGAAAAGGACGGTTAATAGAACAAGGGACGCACTTAGCCTTAATTGAAAAGCAGGGTGCGTATTACGAATTAGTTAGAAATCAACTTGAATTAGCTACTTAAAAATGCCGGAATTTGAAACCCGCAATATAGGAGACCAGGAAACGGATGACTTTATAAAAGCACCACCCCGTTGGTTGATACGAAACGGAATGATCTTGATGATCGTCGTTTTTATTATTTTAATAGTTGGCGCTTATTTTATGCCATACCCGGATACTATTGAAGGTAAGGGTGTTATCAGGGCATATCAATCGTCTCTTAATACTTATAGTTATTCAATTCAGGTTGATGTTTTACCCGCTAAAGCCACTTACATTAAAAAAGGGCAGCAATGTTTTATAAAAGTTGAAGAATACCCATATCAGAAATATGGATTGTTAACCGGTACGGTTTCTGAAATAAATAATCTACATAACGATTCGGCATACACCGTGAACATATCTATCGGTAAAAAACTGCTAACAACAAAAATGTTGCAAATTCCAGATAAACCTAAATATTTTATAGACGCAAGTATTGTTATCCGGCATCGGAGGCTTTTAGATAGATTGATTTCCAGGCACAGTGATTAAACATCGATTTTATGGATAAAATTATAAATTTTGATAATAATAGATTTACAACTATTGTTTTACAAAAAAATGGTACCCACGCATTACAGCACCAGTTTGAAAACCGCGAAGAGTTTTGTTGTCAGTTAATCGATTTGGAAGCTGAAAGTTATCACTTTGAGGTACTGAACTCAATAAAGCAGATCTTAAAAGATCCTGTACAATGTGAAAAGGATTTCCTGATACTTTGTCTTAACGATCACGAATTTAGCGAAGATTACAACGCTATAACTTTTGATGAAAGCATCAAAAGGGCGGAAGCGTTAGAAGCCGATGTTCTGGTACCCGGTTTATCTTATTTTTGCTGTTCTATCCCAATTAATGAAAACCTATCATGGGTAGAATCAATAGAGTCTGCGCAATTTATCGTAATATTCAAGCGGTTTTATCAAACGCTTCGGGCATCACTTACAATACCCAACGAATATATTCAATCGCGAATATCCAGGTTAAGCCAAAATAAGATAGTTCTAACTCCGTTTTTCTCAATTAATAAAAATATAAATTCGAACGGCCAGATAGAGAACAATGACAGTTCTGATAACAATAAAAATAGTTCTGTCCTCAGAAAACTAAAACTATCTGATACAATATATCAGTATTATGGAAACCTGCAAAACTTGGTAGAAAGCACCAATTCGACGCCACCCGATGATGAATTCTCCATTCCAACCTATGTCATTAATTTACCGGAAAGAGATGACCGGCGTTCACATATCATTAAACAGTTTCAAGATCGGTCTGAATTTGATTTTAAAATTATAGAAGCACACAGGCACTCCATTGGCGCCATTGGCCTTTGGATCACTATACGGAAAATTATAAAATTAGCTATAGAAAATGACGACGATGTAATTATAATCTGTGAAGATGATCATGAATTTACGGATGATTATGCTAAACATGAACTACTCAAAAATATCTTTGAAGGGTTTCAACAAAATATAGATTATATAAATGGAGGAACAAGTTCAATCAATGTTGTGGTACCCGTATCGAGAACCCGATTTTGGGTCGATTTAACCAGGGCTACACAGTTTATGATAATATATAAACGGCTTTTTGAAAAAATATTGAGTTATGAATTTTCAAAGGATGTGGTAGCTGATATTGTGTTGTCAAACCTGGCCGAAAACAAAATGATTTTATTCCCATTTATTTCTAAACAACACAACTTTGGTTATTCGGATGTTACGCCACAGCACAAAATGGATACTGATTTGGTTGATATCATGTTTTCGAATACCGAGAGAAGGTTATCGCAAATCAAAAACGCTTTTGAAAAATATAACAGTTTAGAACAAAAAAGCATATTTTAAAATGACATCTGGGGGGCCGATAAAAAAGTTATTGTACTACCGGTAAGTTTGGGCTTTATAATAAGTGTTACTCTATTGCATCCAGGTATGCAACCAGTAATGAATTAGTGGTTGTGTAATAACCTTTTCAGGCAATTCTCTAATTTCCCAATAATCATAAGCCATTAAATCTTTAACTTGTATAATGCTTTGAGATGAATTAGCATGTGTTTTTAAGGTGTCCCGCATTCTGAATGGTCCGGAATAGGCTGGTGTATTCAACAGCTCCCTTTGCCCCGAGTTATATAATCCTACAATATCTTCACATAAACTCAGCAAATACGGTTCATTTGGGAGAGCGGCAAATGTTTCGGATGCAAGAGTGTCATTTAACGGGTCAATAACCAAAAAACCACGCGGGTTTTTATCGCTTAACTCCAGGTATTTGTCGGGTGAAAGTAACTCCACATCCCAATCCATATAGTGGCCGCCAAAATGATAAATAATCAGGTAGCGCGCTATATCCGCGGCTTCTCCGTGGTTTCTTGCATTTTTGAATGCATCTAAAGCAAATGAATAGCGTTCCTTCAGAAATTCCTCAATCAAATCATCGTTCCATATTCTTATTTCATATCCGGATTTTTTTATTACGTGCCAGGATTGCAGGCATTTATCTATTTGTAGGGTTGTTTTTTTCCCAACAATCTGATGCAGTACTTTTGGTACAGAACTAAATTTTTTTGTAATCATGATTTCCGTTACTAAATAGCGATATTCATCGTGCAATTAATTCTGTACTGTATCATTTCGCAGTTTATAATCAGTAGAGATTCCAAGTCGTTTGTATAACTCGGCTTTATATTGTTTCCCGATTGGGATATCTTCGATACCACTTTTCATTTTGATATGACTTCCTCCCACTATTTTGGCAAAATCAAGGTTAACAATATAAGATTTTTGAACCCTAAGAAACTGCCTGGCTGAGTCCAGAGATCGTTCTATGTCCGAAATCTTTCGCCAAATAATATATTCTTTTTCCCTGGTTGCAATTCTGATATAGTCTTTATCACTCTTAATAAAAAATATATCGTCATATGGCATAATGATGTTTGAGTTCCGATCCTTAAATATCAGAGATTTCCTATCATGTAAATGGGGTTTTCCGGCATCCAATAAAACCCGCGCTTTATTTATAGATTTAAGTAGCCTATCCTCCTTAAATGGCTTCATGATATAAGCAAGCACATCCAACTCAAAACTTTCAATAGCGTAACTTGGGTTTTCTGTAACAAAAATAAATAGGGGAGTTTTTTTTAGACTTTTCAAAAATGAAAGCCCGCCCACATCGGACATCTGGAAATCACAAAAAATGAGATCTACTTTTTCAGAAGTAATTAGAGGCTTGGCATCTAAAACATTGTTAAATATACCCAGTACTTGCAGGTCACCTATTTGTTTTAAATGGTTAAACAAAGTGCTTTGAGCCAACTTTTCCTCGTCGATTACAATACAATTTATCATGATTTTGTAGCAGTTTTATCGAGCGTCAATTGGACGTCGTAATTCAAGTGAGTTAACGTAGTTCTGGATTTTGAATATTCAATCCTCTTTCAATACAATATATTTCACCAATGGGAATTTCACGAATTCGTTATAATCTCAAATAGAATCTTTAAATCGGCTCCTTCTGTAATTTTCATGAAAAGAAAACGGATATGTGACCGGCAGTTAAAAAAGTGAATATTGGTTTTTGACAATTTAATTGTAATCATAGGTTTAAGTTATTTAAGTTGTACTTTATTGTTTTGTACTTACCTGGAATCTGAATGCTTCGTTTATAAGTCACTCACAGGTATTAATTGTTATAATTGATCGTTATATCATTCTCTTTTGTTTTTATGATTAATATCTGTAATTTGTTATGTCATTGTGAAAATGAAGGTTTGGGTTTATAATTTCTCTTTAAGTGTTACCTACTGCAAAATAATTTCTTACTGATACTGGTCACGACAATTTTGCCAGAACCTCCATCTTTTTAGAAATGATTATAGAGAACTTTGTAATATAAAAATACCACGCACGATTAATAGTCAATACATAAAAGTATGCTGATTATCAAATAATAACCTCTGATAAGGTTTTCTCTCCTGTCTCATGCAGGTTCAATTAAAATCAATATTTTGATTTTTCAGTCCATTCAGGTTATAGGGTTTAACCTTTCATGAAATTATTTTTTACATAAAGGTTATTAGCCGAAATTCCCAAAATTACCTGTCTGAATACGTTGAACCAATCAAGTCTACTCAATGATTTTATCAAATATAAATATATATATTTATCCATCAATAAAAATTTGTAATTATCATATAATATATGTAACGTTGATAAACTAACAAAATTATTCAACTCATTATGGTATTGGTTAAAGGCAATTTGTTCTTCTTATTAACGAAACTCTTTTCGATAAAATCATCAATCTTGAAAAAAATGTGAAAGTGAAATGTTGACATTACCTTTCGTAAAGGTTAAATTAAATTAGCTTAACTTGCGAAAACCGAGTTCGGCAGCAGAGAAAATATAGGTTGTTAAGATATGTTTTTGGCGTTCCTTAGTTGCATAATATAATGCCTAAATCAACTTGCAGGATTGCCCCAATCAATTAAAATAACAGAGACTTCCCTATGAGCGAAACAGCCCAGCAAAGCTTTTACCAGATAAAAGGTGAATTAAGCGTAGAAGAAATTTGCCAACTAAAAGAAGAATGGAAAAGGCAGGTGACTAAACCCAGTCAATTTTTGGGTCAAAAGGTAGGTGAAGGAAAGGGTATAGTAATCAGTGCCGGTGGTTTGAGATACTTTACATCTGCGTGGGTATTGATAAATACTTTGCGAAATTTTGGTTGCAATTTGCCGATAGAAATTTGGTTTCATGGAAACGAAATTAGTAGGGGAATGAAGAGACAATTGGCTAAATTGGGGGTTCAATGCAAAGACCTGAGGCAGTTTATGGACAATGCTCCTCATGGTTTTTTAATGAAGCCGCTTTCTATCCTTTATAGTAGTTTTCAAGAGGTCCTGTTTTTGGATGCTGATAATAATTGTGTAAAAGATCCCACTTATCTTTTTGAAAATGCCGCGTATAAAAAGCATGGATGTATGTTTTGGCCGGATTACTGGCAAACCTCAGTAACAAATCCTATTTGGGAGATTTTGGAAATTGAATATTCTAAGTCGTATGAACAAGATAGTGGGCAAATATTAATTGACAAAGCAAAATCCTGGAACCAGCTACAACTCTGCGCCTATTTTAATATGAGGAGAGATGTGTATTATAAATTTTTGTATGGAGATAAGGATACATTCAGGTTTGCATGGTTGGCTTTAGGAACCCCATATTACATGATTGAACATGCTGCCGGTACCTGTGGATATAAAGATAATCGGGACAATTCCTTTAACGGTACTACGATGGTACAGCATGACACCGATAACGAGATAATATTTTTGCATAGAAACCTGCTGAAATGGGATATAACACTCAAAGATGAAAGCATATGGCAAACGATAAAAGTTTTTACAAAAAACGCTAAAGAAAAAAAGCATTATTTTAAACGGAGTATGAACAAACATCATGCAATTGACATAGGAGGCGAAATAGAAGAGAAGTCGTTCGATGCAGTGTTCCCTGGTTTTGAGCAGGAGTGTCTGAATATATTAAATAAGTTAAGGGTGTCGCGTTTTTATAAAAATGAACTTTTGAATTATTATTTTCATGTTAACCGGTTCTCCTGAATTTACCGATCATTTTTGATCACAATTATAGCTTTTCATTACCACAGTCACTAGCTGGCCTATACTACCACAAATGACAACGAGACTACAACAAGCCATAGATATAATTCAGAAAATGCCCGATGAGGCTGTAAACAAGTTACTGGATATCATTGATCCATTGATCAAATATGGAGAACACGCAAATGGTACCGGTGAAGACCAGCAACGAAATTTTTTGAGAATGCTTGAGTTTGGAAGTTTAACAAGATCGGTTGTAGGGGGATTTGCTTATTCTATAATCGTAAATGGCCAAAATGGCGTATATGCAGTTGACCCGGAGGATGCCGTAGTTGGTAAGTCGTTACGGTTTACAGGAAACTACAGTTCGGGTGAAGTTAAGCGGATAGAAAAACTTGTCAATGCCGATAGCCACGTTTTAGTAGTGGGCGCTCATATAGGTACGCTGGTTGTACCGATTGCCAAAATAGCTGAACATGTTACGGCAATAGAGGCCAATCCAAATACTTTTCAATTGTTAGAACTCAATTTGGCATTAAATGATCTGGAAAATTGTCGTGCGATTAATATCGCTGCCGGAGAAGCTCCCGGAACCATAAATTTTCTGCAAAACAGGATCAATTCCGGGGGAAGCAAAAGAAAGCCTTTACATGATGACATCATGTATTATTATGATAATCCGAAAGAAATAACTATAGAAGCAAACACCTTAGATCGGCTCTTAGTTAATGAACAATATGATTTGATTATTATGGATTTAGAAGGTTCAGAATATTTTGCGCTAAAAGGAATGGCTTCTATTTTAGAGAAAACCAAAATGCTGGTCATCGAATTTGTACCACATCACCTCAAAAATGTAAGCGGTATTACTGTAGAAATGTTTTTGGGGTTACTTGATAAATTCAAATATCTGACTATTCCTTCGTTGGAAATTAAACTACCGGTAGCTGATTGCTTGGAAACCCTTAAATACATGTATGACAATGGATATTGTGATGATGGATTGATTTTTGAGAAATAATAGATCATATGTGAAATTTGCAGCGTTCAAAATGCCCTTTTTTTGTACATTTTAGTGTTTTTAGTGAAAGGCACTGGCATCGTAAATCTGGACAAAGCCAGGACTTGCATAATTCTTTTTGTTGAACTTCACGTAAACGAGCTTTGAAAACCATAGGTTGCTATGGGCATTAGATTGAAAAGATCAACGTAAGGATTTGTTCCAGCAAGCAAAAGCAAACCGCCTAAGCTTGAAATGAACGCTTATTGTAATTTTTTTGTTATTTAAAGATCATCGTTCGATTCGCTCAGCACTTCACCAACAGAGCCGTGTGCCCTTCGAGAAAAGAATTGACTTGGACGGGTTTAAAGATTCAGCCTTGATGAATCGTTTTGGACGTGTTTCCTTCATCGGACTTGTTAGCCAGATGAGTTAAACCATTTGAAGACGTTTGCTGGAATTTTCAGTCTACCCTAATGGCCTCGAACTTGTAAATAATATTAAATAACAAATTTTTCTGTTTCCGTGCTCGACAGCGTATAGTTCACATGCAATAATTTTTACCGGTCGATTAGAAACGGCTTAGATATTTCTAATCTGCCTTAATCATCAAATAAAGCAAAGCCGCTTCAAGTCATCAATAAACTGGTTCGTGTAGACGATGTGTAAGGGCCGTTTTAGTTTTTGTTGTTTTGTAACCTTCGTTTAACGCAAATATGAGCTCTTTTTGATTCGAGTGTATTTGGGGAATTTCATTAGTTAACGGATCAGGGCTGTTGCTTAATTTACCTCAAAATGGAACAAACCAGAGCCCGAAGTATTACCCTGGCCATCTTTGGTGATAACCTTCCAATAATAAGTATGTCCAGGAGTTACTATAACGCTATTTAACGATGTTTCCTGGTTCGACTAAAAACGGCATAGATATTTCGAAATCGCCCTGAATAATCAAATAGAGAATCCAACGTAGTGGTAAAGCCTGATATTTCCATGGTATAATAAATATCTCCGCTGTTTAAGCCACTACTCAAAGTGCAAACGTCACTCGATCACTATATCCAGGCGGGTTTGGATAACAATGGAAGTATCAAACTACAGGAGTTCAAGAGAACCTGTTTCTTATAAATAACGCATGGTCGCACCTCCGTTCCATTCGGTTAATGCCCAATGACGCATTATTTGTAATTTGTAGTGCTTCTATCGCCTGCAAAAAAATACAGTTACCCTCCCCGGCGGAACCAAGTG
Source organism: Mucilaginibacter sp. cycad4 (assembly GCF_034263275.1). Classification (NCBI taxonomy): domain Bacteria; kingdom Pseudomonadati; phylum Bacteroidota; class Sphingobacteriia; order Sphingobacteriales; family Sphingobacteriaceae; genus Mucilaginibacter; species Mucilaginibacter sp. cycad4. The sequence continues at coordinate 1,791,952 of NZ_CP139559.1, forward strand.
CCGAATGAAAACTAATGAAGTTCCCTGGAAAATTACAGTCCAGCATGAATTTATGTTTGTCACGAATGTTCAAAAAGAAAAAAACATAGACTTTAAGAATTGCTAAAAATTGCATTTGCCAATAAAATTTTTATATTTGTAGTACCTGAACTACTGCAATATGAATACTTTATCACAAAAGAACTTAACCTCCTTTGAACCGCGGCCCCAATTAGGGAATAAGCTTGGCGATTTTTTTAAAAAACGATATTTTGAATCATTTAACCTATATCGCCCGCCATTTATTTTTTTAATACAGGTAATGGATTCCTCAAGTATGGTTTACTCAGAATCACTAACTGTTTGTTAAATCAGCAGTGAATAGTGGCCTTTGCCTGGTTAAACAACAATAACACTATTTGCTTACCCTGCGGATCATAAGTCATGCGCGTATAGTGTAATGAAATTTCGCGCGGATTCTGCTTATCTATAACCTGATTACTTAATCCATTTATCAACAACTCCATTCAGTTTTTTTAACAACCCCAGGATGAAAAATTACATTTTATCTCTCGTCTTTCTGCTCATTTCTTCCCTTTCGTCACGTGCCCAATGGACAACAGGAGGCAACGACATCTTTAACAGCAACGCCGGCAACGTAGGAATAGGCACGTCAACCCCCGGAGCACCTTTACAAATCAGTTCAGTCATGATACCCGGCTCTGTCAAAGAACTTTTGCGTTTGGAACAAAGAGGGAATGGTGGTAACGAACTCGGGGGAGAGGGAGCTGCGATAAGTTTCTACACACCGATGAATCCTTCGCCTGATCTTCTCGGCGCGCAAATTTACTCCTTTAGGGACAATGGCATCAATGCATCGCCTACTACTTCTCTTCATTTTTTAACTAATAACGCAGGTACGCTATCCGACAGGCTTGTTATATCCGGCACGGGGAATGTCGGAATAGGAACGACCGACAACAGCAACTGGACACTAGCCGGGTCAACTTATAAACTAGCCATTGGAGGAAGTGTAATCGCTACTGGCATTACGGTAAAGGCAACCGGTTCCTGGCCTGACTTTGTATTCAAGAAGGATTATAAACTGCCACCCTTAAGCAGCGTAAAGGCCTTTATTGAGCGCAATCATCATTTGCCTCAGGTACCCTCTGAACCTGAGATATCTGATGCTGGACTTGATTTGGGCAAAATGAATCGCTTATTAATGCAAAAGATGGAGGAGATGACATTATACATGATCCAGGCACATGAAAAAATCAGTCTGTTAGAAAAACAAGTGAGGTATTTAAAAAGGAAAAATAAATAAAATGAGGAAAATCTTATCACTTATTATCACAAGTGTAGCAAACCTGTATATGGTACAGGCACAGACGAAAGCAGTCACAGTTGATGCGAACGATGTATTAAACAACAATACCAAACTTGTCTCCCAAACTTCTGTCGGACAGGTGTTTTTTACAGGCCATCAGCTGGGCGCCGGCTATTATTACCCTGCGGGCATTTTCCGGGCCATTACTGACAATAGTAACAATGCAGCCAATTATTACTTTGACGGTATCACTAACGGTGCCACCAACTTCAGCGTAAGAGCAGACGGGCAAGGCTATTTTGCCGGGAATTTGGGTATAGGAAATGTGAATCCTGATGCAAAGTTGACCGTGTTCGCATCCTCGCCATTAGGTGGTGCCGCCAAAAACGCTGTTTTGATTAGTTCGGTTGGAGGGCCATCGGGCTCAAACTACTTCAAAAATAATATCTGGCTGGTGAGAAACGCTGCTGGGACTGACTGGTTAACTGCCAGGCTACATGACGGCATTTCCATTGATGTTTCATTCTTAAATCCACAAACAAATACCCGGACCTGGTGGGAAAGAGACCCCTACCAGGATATACAATCATGGGGAACCTCAGCTAATACTTATATGGCTATTGTTCAGGGTAATGTTGCCATTGGAACGCTTGATTCCAAAGGCTATAAATTAGCAGTAAACGGCGGGGTCATCGCTACAGCTGTAACCGTGAAAGCCTATCCCTGGCCCGACTTCGTTTTTAAAAAGGACTATCGGTTGCTGCCCTTGCAGGATGTGAAAAGATACATCAATAAATATCAACACTTACCGGAAATCCCATCAGCAGAACAAGTTTCCAAACAGGGTTTGGACCTTGGCGAAATGAATAGGCTGCTTGTGAGAAAAGTTGAAGAACTGACCTTATACCTTATACAGGAGCATAAAGAAAATAAGCAACAGCAACGACAAATTAACCGGTTAAACAAGCGGCTAAGCGCATTATCAGGGCATGGCAAAACAGGAAATTAATTAACCGGTCATTTGCTTTACAAAACGCAGGTCGTTAAGTCAACCAGAAGGTTAGTTTATCCCCGGCGTTTGAAAACAGTCAAAAATCAAGCAACACTTTATGAAAAGGAATCTTCTTTTTGTTTTTCTAACATTTTTAATTATCACAATCAAGGGCTATGGCCAGGGTAATGCCAGTCTCAGCTCGTATATCCCTGCTCCCTCTCAAACTGCAACGCTTACAAATAATTTTGGGGTCGATTACTATTCAGGTCGTCTCAATTACTGTTCCCCGCTAAACAGCGTCAATATTTCCGGCATTACGTTCCCGATATCGCTGACCTACTCAACGAATGGCATTAAGGTCCAGGACATCGCAGGAATAGCCGGTTTGGGCTGGGGCCCTTCCCTGGGCGGCTCAATTACCCGGGAAGTACATGGGATACCTGATGAATATTATTACGGGTATTCGGGCGCTAACCGAACTGGCGGCAGAAATACCGGCTTACTTAACAGGGAATACATGGATAAGGTATCAGACGGTACCTGGGACGCGGAACCAGATAAATTTTATTATTCATTTCTTGGACTTTCAGGCTATTTTGTGATGGATCCTGACGGCAAGCCCGTATTGCAATCTAATCAAACTGGCATCAGGATCGATTATTGTCCTTTTAAACGCGGGCAGGCTGCCGGCACATCGAAATGGGTACTCAGAGACCAGAGAGGTAATCAGTATTTTTTCGAGATCAGTCAGGCGATGGCCAGCGTCGTACATGGACCGGTCAAAAATGAATATCAAAATTATACTTCCGCATGGTACATCTCCAGGATCATCACGACTAATGGCCAGCAAATTAATTTTACCTACGGAGATCAGGCGAATATCAGCTATACAAATTACCTGAACGTTAGAAGGGTGGATAAAAAGATTGATGGTACGTCAACACGGCTCGGTTGTTTAGGCAGTAAGCACACGGGCGATACGACCTATAACCAAAACATCGATATAAGTTATCAGGAAAAGTATCTGACCAAAATATCAGGTAACGGGACCGATATCAATTTAACCTATAATCTATCGAGGGCTGACCTCAACGGCGCCAAAGCTTTAACGGATATTTCAATAAATTACAACAACAGGGCGGTCCACAGTTACAAGCTTAATTACGGCTATTTCACTTCCAGTGACGGTTCCAATACCAAAAGGCTTAAACTATCGGGAATATCACAGGTTTATCCCGGGAATATCTTGAAAAACCTGTATAGTTTTTATTATAACGAGAGTGTGAACTTACCCGCGCGCAATTCTGTCAAAACTGATTATTTGGGCTATTATAATAACAACGCGCAAAGTTCCAACATCTATACTTATTCCGATAAAACGCCCGATCTGACAAATACCGGCGCAAATATCCTGCAAAAAGTAACCGACCTGCTCGGAGGGTCAGTAAACTTTGAATATGAATTGAACAGATATTATGCAGACAATCAAAACAAAACAGGTGCGGGACTTAGGGTAAAGCGTATTTATCAGAAGAAAAAAGACTCCGACAGTGAACTGGTGGACGAAACAACATTCTCATACAACCTTCCGGGTGGAAGTACGTCAAGTGGTCAGCTTTACAGCGCCTATGTGCCTTCGTGGGGGGACCAGTGTACGGTAATGTGCGGGTCAGATATGGCGACAATCTGGACTTATAGTTCGGAACCGCTGGAATCTGTAACCGACGGTAATGGTGTAAACGTAGGTTATTCCTCGACAGCTGTGCAGCGCGCCGATGGTAGCGTAACACGATATACGCTTAGCAATTTTTCCAATTATCCGGATAAGGCGACTTTTACCAGTTATGCGACCTGGGCAAGTAGTGTTTCTTTAAACTTCAATGCTCAGACAAACTTGTCATATGGTAACTATACCAGTAATATACCCAAAACATCATTTGCATTTGCCCGAGGGAAAGTATTGAAAGAAGAACTATTGGGGCCTGACGGACTGCCTGTAAAGGAAACAACTTATGGATATTCCCTAACGGTTGCGACAGACTTAGTAACAGGCGTAAAGCCGCATTTATGGAGTACAGATGACCAGAGCAATAACATGTATAACATCACCGGTTTCAGTTATTCTACGCAGGATTTACGACTTGATGAGAAAAATACACAGTTTTTTAAGGCGAGGAGTGCCCAACAAAATACAATAGAAAGCTACCGTTACACAAGTTATGCACCAAATATCATTAAGACAATTGTTACAACCGGAAGTGGCGGCAGAGCAGATGAGGTAACGTTTCGTTATCCTTTTGATATTATACCATCTATTCCGACTACAGAACCGGACAAGAAATTAGCACTCACCTATTTGGTTTATACAAACAACATTGCCAATCCTGTAGAGGTTGTCCATGTGGTCAACGGAAATTATCAAACTAAAGTAGTTTCTGTTAACGTGACGAAGTATGCACCTAATGCATTTAATATCGTAGCACCAAGTTCCGAACTGAAACTGGAAGTAAAAAGTCCCGTAAATAAGACAAGTTATTTGAACTATAAAGTTTCTTACAGCAATGGCAATGAGGTCGATACTTTTGATCCAGGATTAAAGACGTTTAATATATACAACAAATATGATGCAAATACTAACTTATTAGAATCCCAAACTAATACGGCGCGGGCCTATTATAATTCGAATATCGTGGGGTATCGGGGATTGTATAAAATCGCCGAAGTCAGCAATGCTGCGCAGGGCAATATAGCTTATACGAGTTTTGAATCAGCCGACAGCGGGAACTGGTTATACGCGGGAGCGCCCATATTTGACCTGTCCTCGATAACCGGAAAAAAACTGTATAACCTTTCCAAAGGCGGTCTGATAAAAAATGGTTTAGATCCGGCTTTAACCTATATTATTACATATTGGTCCAAAAATACCTCCTATTATGCCATTAACGGAACCCAGGGCACGCCAATATTACTGGCTGATAGAAACGGATGGCGCTGTTATAAACACTTAGTCTCCAATCAGACAAGCGTTACCGTTTCGGGCGCGGGATATATCGACGAGGTAAGATTACATCCCTTAAGTTCGGAAATGGTCACTTATACTTATGAGCCGCTGGTAGGTATGACCAGTACAACAAATGAAAATAATCAAACAACTTATTATGAATACGATGAGTTCAACAGATTGCAATATGTAAGAGGCGCTGATAAAAATATTATCAATGCTTACTGTTACAACCTTTACGGCGAACCGGGAAATTGCTTTATCACATTTAGTAACCAGGCACAGTCGAGGTTATTTTATAAGAATGATTGCGGACCGGGTATTGCCGGAACGGCGATTACGTACCAAGTTCCTGCAGGAAGGTATAGTGCGGGTTCACAACTTGCCGCGAATGCCCTGGCTCAAATCGAAATTGATCAGAACGGTCAGGAATACGCTAATGCGAACGCCAGTTGCTCATCGTTAACCCTTTACGCAAAAATAGAACTGACGAATTTTACGTACGACTCTTGGAGCAGTCCAAACGGAGAAGGCGGAAGTTCTTCAATGGCGGATGTGCATATTAGATTTTACTCTGATGCTGCGGGAACTATCCCCTACGTTGTCGACAGACCTGTTAAAGTTAATGTTACTGAAGATTTCAATGTTGTTACCGCTTATAATGGCACAAGTTCGGGGTCTAATCTCTTAAATTACACGGTCGCAGCTGGGCAGTCTACTTTATCACTGGGTCGTCATCTGCTTTCGAGCTATGGAAGTTATATAGACCCCTATTCCGGATCCGGGTTAATATATGAGAGCAGCGATTACTCCTATAATGTTGTTGCTAACGGCAACGATTACATACCCCTAACTACAAACGCCAATTAAATCAAGTATTTATGAAAAGTGTAATTATCGTTATTTTCATTACAACCATCCTGCTACCGTTTGGAAGAATATCGGCTCAGACACGTGCCGTAACTGATTCCGCAAAGATTCTCAAGCTGAAATCAGATTTAAATATTGATTTAGCCCTGGCCGAAAAAGTATCAGATGCTATGCAGTTCAATGAAACGCAGATCCGCATGCTGATGAAAGAAAAGAACCTGAGACCCGAAGAAAGGCACAGGCAGTTTCTTATGCTGATCCGGCAGCGGGAAGAAAAAGTAAAGGCATTGCTCACACCGGATCAACTGGCAACACTTTCCAGGTCCATTTTCAACCACATTGGAAAAGGTCATTTTGGACGCAGAGATAGTTTGTCGCGATTAAAGGAAAGAGAAGCCTGCATGCTTTCAGGAACAAAGGTGACTTCCGTCGAGTATTCAACCCCTGAGCAGAACTGAAAATCGACGTCAGTTTGCATATTCGAGGGTGACGAAAAGCAATGCGGGAAAAAAATGCTATAAAATTTTAAATGAAAATAAAACAAAACTTCAATGAGCAGCGGGTTAACTATTCGATTCGCACTCCAAATTTTTACATTCTTATCATAGTTTTGGTCGCCCTAACCGGTTTGAATGCTTCAGGTCAGATTACACTGAACGCTCCTAATACTAAAGGCACCTATAAAGATCCGTACAGTATTACACTGGGACCTAATTTTACTGCCGATGGTGCAAATGGCGCATTCGTCGCCATGATAGAGCCTGGTTATCTCACTCCCGGATCTCCGGCAAACTTTATTTCCACCTGGACCCCAAAGATGGCAATTGCAACAGCCGCTACCTTGAAGGCGCAGGAAAACAATAGTTCCAACCTAAATATTTCCACGACATTTTCGGATAATCTCGGGCGTGTCATTCAGACCGTTAGCAGAGCGCAATCTGTCAATAAAACTGATATGATTCAACCTTACGAATATGATAATCTCGGACGGCAGGTTAATCAATATCTTCCTTACTCTTATTCAGGGAATGGAGCATATCGAGTTAACGCGGTTGCTGAGCAGGCGGGTTTTTATCAATCTGGCAGTACAATAAACCCGCAAAGCAATAGTCCCGCTTCAAAAGCTGCTTTTGATAATTCGCTATTAAACAGGCCAGTCGAACAGGGTGCGGTTGGAGATAGCTGGCAATTAACAGGAAGTTCGGCTCCGAACAGTGGACACACAATCAAATTTGATTATACAGGAAACAATGAGATTGCGATCACTGATGTGGAGAATACCCGTATCGTGGTAGCATATGGCGTAAATATTAATGCGAGCGGAGACCGAAGCCTATATGTATACGGCTCTACAGGTTATTATGCTGCTAATGATCTGCATGTCAAAGTAATAAAAGACCCGAACTGGACTGCTACAGATGGGCGAAACGGAACGCATGAAATTTACACGGATGAGGGAGGAAAGGATGTTCTGAAAAGGTCTTTTATTAAAAATCCGTCCGGCACTTTGGAGATTGTCTCCACCTATTTCGTATACGATGATTTAGGAAATCTCTGTTATATCCTGCCACAGGCGTCGAATCCGGACCAGTTATCATCTTCAAATAGTGTTAACATATCGCCGTCGGCACTAAACAGTGTTTGTTACCAATACCGTTATGACGAGAGACAACGTCTTATCGCCACCTTGCTTCCAGGGAAGGATTGGGAGTACACAGTATATAATTTACTGGATCAGCCCGTGGCATCGCAGGATGGCAATCAAAGATTAAACAAGGAGTGGTCGGTCAAAAAATATGACGCATTAGGAAGAACTATCATTTCCGGGACCTGGAATAATGATAATAGAGCAATTACAAGAGATGATTTACAGGCCAGCCTGAATCGAGAAACTGCCTTCTACGAAAACAGGATATCAACCGGGAATGGCTATTCCGCAGATGCATGGCCGCAAAATCTATCAGTGTTTTATACTGTTGATTATTTTGACGACTATAACGTTCCAGGAGCACCCTCCGGTTTTGCTTATCAACCCTATTCGGGTAACCCATCAGGGTATAGTAATCAGGTGCAGGGATTTCCAACCATTTCGAAAACCGGCCTCGTCTCAAATCTTAACGCAGGATTATGGACATTTAATTATTATGATTCCCAAGGCAAATTGATTCAGGTTCAAAGCGCTAATCATTTGTCAGGAAAAGATATTTACAACAATGAGTATGATTTTAATGGAAATGTTACTAAAACTATCCATCAGCATTCGAGTTCCGCAGGCTCATTAAACATCACTAATAAATTTACCTATGATCACCAAGGGAGAGAGCTACAGCATTTCGAACAGATTGCGAATGATCCGGAAGTATTGATGACCCAGCTTACTTACAACGATTTGGGCCAGGTTATCGATCGAAAACTGCATCAAAAAAGTGGCAATTCCAAATTCATACAAAGCATAGATTACAGATATAACATTCATGGAGCGCTTACATCTATTAATGATCCCTCGTTAACTAACAATAGCACCAGCAATCCGGACGATGTTAATTCCAACGATCCCGATAAATTTGGGATGATCCTTAAATATGAAGGTGCAGACCAGGCACAATACGGAACAAACATCGGTTCGATGCAGTGGGCGGTAGGAAAACCAATTGGTAGTTCATTGACATCTCCTGTTCTGAAGTATGATTATACTTATGACAAGGCCGATCGCATGGTTGCAGCTGCATCTTCTACCGGAGCGACAAAAGACGGGAATTTTTCAGAAAACGTATTCTATGATAAGATGGGTAATATTAAAAACCTTGTCAGATGGGCTAAATTAAGCGCAGGGAAAACTCAGATCGATAATCTGAAATATACGTATCTTAATGGAAATCAGGTCGACGAGATCGATGATGATAGTGGTAATAATGTTTACGGTTTTAAGGATAATGGCGGAGGGAACAGCAGCAAGCAGGCAGGAGAATATGCTTATGATTTAGCGGGCAATTTATCCAAAGACTTAAATAAAGGTATTACATCAATTATTTATAACAATTTCAATTTGCCTGCCAGTATCAGTTGGGCCGACGGTAGGGCAATGACCTATGATTACGATGGAACCGGTGAAAAGCTCAGAAGAACTTATAAAGTGGGAACGAATGTTTATGTTACGGACTATATCGGGGAAATACAATACGAACAAGGACAGATCGCGCTTTTAACCACTAACGAAGGTATAGCAAGTAAAATTAATGGTAACCCAAATTACATTTATCAATATTTTCTGAAAGACCAGGTTGGAAATACACGTGTCGTGATCCAACCCGTATACCCGGGCGAAACAACAGCAGACGTAATTCAGGTAACCAATTTTTATCCGTATGGCATGGATTATCGATCGGACGATCTAAATTCATTGTTTAGCTATACAAGTGGTATTCAGAATAAATATCTTTTCAACGGAAAAGAACTGCAAAATGGTGTCGAGACATATGACTTTGGTGCCAGAAATTATGACGCTTCGACAGGTAGGTGGAACGCCCCCGATCCAGCTAATCAGTTTACTAATGAATCCCCTTACGCGGCATTAGGAAATAACCCTGTTCTAAATACAGACCCGGATGGAAAAATCTTGCCAGTCATTGCAGCCGTAGGTATCGCAGCTTTAATAGGCGGAACGACTAATTTGGTTATGAATGCGATTCAGGGTAACGTACACAGCTGGTCGGCAGGTTTTTCCTACTTTGGGGTTGGGGCTGCAGCTGGGGCTTCTTCATTATGGAATCCTTTAGCAGGAGCAGGAATAATGGGAGCCGGGAATAATCTAGTCACTCAGGTACAAGAAAATGGATGGGGAAATATTAACGGCGGACAAATCGCAGTTTCTGGCGCAACAGGTGTTGTAACAGCGTGGGCCGGAGGCCAACTCAGCTCTGCTATTTCTCCATATATCTCTGGTTATACATCGCAAATAGCAAGTCCTCTGATTAAAGGTGCATTAGTACAGGGCGGTTCCAATGCTGCTTCAGGGTTCGTGTTAGGCGCCGGCTTTACGTTGCTAAGCGGGAAAGGCGTAGATGACGCCTTCAGTTCTGGTTTAAGTGGTGCAGTCAACGGTTTTGGAACCGGGGTGGTTAGTGGTTCAATCGGAGGATATCAATACGCAAAAGCAAATAATCTTGGTTTATGGAACGGGCGGAGTACACTGCCTCCGCTTGAGGCGGCAAGATCCGCTGGAATATCCGGGGAAAATGCTGTTGGTATAACGGCTCCCAAAATAAGAATAGAATCTATAACCAAAACCGCGAACTACCGTATACCTGAAGCGCTGACTACCGCAACAATTGAAGAAGTGAAGAACGTAAAGCGACTGGGTCTGACAAATCAGATAAAAGATTTTCACCTGTATTCTCAGCGTGAAGGCCTGAAATTTATTATCTATGTCAGACCGACAACAGTATACCAGGTGGGAACCACTTTCACGAAGCCTTTGCAAACTTTAATAAATAAAGGAACTATTACAATTAAACCAATCCCAACTAAATAATGTTAACAGGCGATAAACATAGAATAAAATCGGCATTGGCCAGTGTTGGACTTGATATAGACGATATTTACGATTTAGTAAATTCCAACAAATCATATCCGAGTGCAATACCGGTTTTACTCGATTTGTTGAATGAAGGCGTAGATGACGCCAGATTAAAAGAAGGGTTAGTAAGGGCGTTGGCCGTAAAGGAAGCGAATGGTAAAACCGGTACTGTTTTGATAGCCGTATATAACCGACTTCCGAAGGAAAAAATGGGATTGCGATGGGCTATTGGAAACACGCTTTATAAAACCATTGGGGAAAATGATTTGGAAGGTGTCTTATCTATCGTTAGAGATAAAGAAAATGGTACATCAAGGCAAATGTTTGTTATGGCTTTGGGTAAAATGAAAGGCGAAAAGATAGAAGACGTATTAATTGGCTTGCTTGATGACGATGATGTTATGACTCATGCCATGGAAGCTCTGGGAAAATTGAAATCGAAGAGGGCGAAAGAAAAAATTGAGACTCTATCCATACATTCGAGCGCCTTTGTTAGAAAAGAAGCACAAAAAGCGCTCAAAAGAATCTCGTAAAGATCTATTTGTTTTTATAACGCTGGTGGGGAACCTGTTGATATTCCCTGTTACCTGTTCTTTCAAACGCCGTGTTCTACACGGTAAAGTTCGGCGAGATCGCTGTCCAGCATTATTTTCTGATCCCTGATATAATAGATTTAGTCATGATGATATCGTCAGGTACAGATGTTGTATTGCTCATTTATGTGTTAATTGAAAATATAATGCTCAACCACAGAGCCACTTATGGCTCTGTGGTTATTTAATTAGGTAGTATGTTAATAAAGCTGCCTAAGTTTAGACATGTCCTGCGCGACTTTCATATCGAGTATTTTTGCGTAGTGCTGTGTAGTCTTAATATTAGAATGTCCAAGCATTTTTTAAACGCTTTCAATAGAAACACCATTTGCAAGTGTTACAGTCGTTGCAAAAGTGTGGCGGGCTCATAATAGGTCAATTCTTTATTAATGCCGCAGGCGTCCGCTATTTCTTTCAGATAGCTATTCATTTTCTGATTGCTCAACACAGGAAGCAATAAACCATCATTCACGCATTGAGGGTGGTCTCCATACTTTGCCATTAATTCCATTGCCAGGGGAAGTAAAGGAATGCGGGAAGAAGTATCTGTTTTCTGACGACTCGTATAAACCCATTTTTGTCCATCGATTCCGGTCACGATCTCTAAACATTTTAATTTCTTAACATCTGCATAAGCTAAGCCGGTGTAACAGCTGAAAAGAAAAATATCCCTTACCTGTGATACGCGGTCACTGACAAGTTTCTTATTGGTCATCACCTCCAGTTCTTCCGCATTTAAGAAGTCGCGTTTAACCTCTTTAACCTTTGGCTTGTAATTGACAAATGGGTCTTTATCAAACCAACCGTTTGCTAAAAAGATCAGAGTGATCTTTTTAAAGTTTTTGAGGTATTTCACTGTTGAGTTATTATTGCACCCCCTTTCCGAACGCGGTTAAAAATCATAACCCATGATAAACTCATGGTCGATTGCCCGGATATCAATATCTGATGAATTAAATTTCTATTGCAAGAATGCTTGTGTATGTTTCAGGCTTGTTTCGTACCGATCAAGCGTCCCTTTCGCATATTCTTTTGCCAATAAGCGCTGCAACCTGACGGTTATGTTCCTGGAATATCGGCACCAGCATTTTTCCCGGCGAGGTTTTGCCACCAAGGAGCCTGTCTTTAAGTTAGGAGCAGTGATCAATAACCTACGTTCTATCATATCCCGGTGAACATCGTACACCTGGTGTTCTAATGTTTTCAAATAGGCATTGATGCTTTTTGTATCCTTATTGTTCCCGGTTAACTTTTGACCGTTTGTACTCCATTTGTCGGGATTAACATAGTGTTTAGAGGAGATTTCAATGCGTACGCCATTAATAGTGATGCGAAGGTAAACGGGGGCGAGGCCTTCGATAAAAACAAAAAGCGCCGTAAATGATTTATTTACAGCGCTTTTGATCCTGATTGAATACTACTTGGCGGAGAGTTAGGGATTCGAACCCCAGGAACCTTTCACAGTTCAACAGTTTTCAAGACTGCCGCAATCGACCACTCTGCCAACTCTCCGGGGACAAAAGTACAAATCCGGGGCGAATTGCCAAATTTGAATTTCACTTTTTTTAATTTAATTAAATAATCTATATAAATTACTGATTAACAAAAAGTTAATTTTTTGACTGGTCGGTTTTTTTTGCCCGAAAAGTGTTAAATCTTGGTTTTACAATGCGAATTGTGCGCTTGGAAAGCTCTACCGACGCGTTTAATTCGAACCCAATTATCAAGATTAATGAGTTTATATACATCCAGATCATCACAACGATGAGCGTACCTATCGAGCCATAAACTTTATTGTACGAGGAGAAATTATTGATGTAATAGGAGAAACCCAGCGAGGTTAAAACTGCCAGTGCCGTAGCCAGTATGGAACCAGGGTTAATAAAATTCCATTTCTTTTTATGTGCAGGGGCGTAACGGTACAAGCATCCTATGGTTACAAAAATGATTATCACGATAATCACCCATCTGAACAGCATAACCGGATAAACCCAAAAGTGATTTTCAGATGCCACGTGTGACTGGATAAACCGGATGATGGATTGGCCCAGGATGAGTATGGAAATTGCAAGTAATAACGCAAAGCTTATAGCTACGGTAATCCCTGTTGCTACCAGGCGCCGTTTAAGCCAGCTCCGCTTATCTTCAATTAATGAAGATTTATTAAAAGCCTTCATAAGGTTAATAACCCCGTTTGTTGCAAAATACAAGGTTGTCAGGAACCCGAATGAAAGGAGCTTGCCGTTTTGGTTGCTTACGATATCAAAAAGGGTTTCCCTGAATGCCATATAGGCGTTTGTAGGCATTACAGAGGCCAGTACCATCATCAGGTTACCTTTAAAGTGTTTTATAGGCACATAAGGAATAAGTGTGAACAAAAAAATGGTAGCGGGAAAAACGGCCAGCATGAAACTATATGCTAATGCATAAGCCCTGTTAATGAGTGAGTTATTGGCAATCTCCTTTACAAAAAAGTCTATAACTGTATAAAGGGGCAATGGCCTGAAACCTGGAATAATGACAGACTTTGTCCACTCGATGATATACCTGTAGAACCTAAACCGGAGTAAAAAACGGTGCAGCCATTTCATTTACACCAAATCTACTTAAAAAAGGGCATTAATCTATCGGTAAAATCCTGCGGGGGCAGGCATGGGCGGTTAGTTTTCATGTTAATGAACACGAGCAGTGTTTCGCCGGTATTAATAAGCTCGCCTTTAGGGTTTGTTAGCTCGTACCTGAAATGGATACGGATGCCAGGCAATTTATCCATGATCACCTTAATGCTGATCTCCTCGTCATATAAAGCGGGTTTCAGGTATTTGCACTGAAGCTCAAGTACCGGCATCATAATGCCCGAATCTTCCATGCCTTTGTAAGTAAGGCCAAGGCTGCGGAGCATCTCTACACGGCCAACTTCATAAAATTCGGCGTAGTTACCGTAATACATATAGCCCATCTGGTCAGTTTCGCCGTAGCGCACCCGTATTTTGGTGGTATGCTCAAACATTACCTGCGGATGTTACGCTCGTTAAGGGCCTGTTGAAATTTATGCGCATTAACCAAATGGTCGGCAACGTTGGTTGCAAAAGCATGATAACCAGAAAAATCGGCTTTGGCACACATGTAGGTATAGTCGCTTTTTTGGTAGTTCAATACCGCTTTAACGGCATTTACCGATGGCATCATGATAGGGCCCGGAGGCAAACCTGTATGCAGATAAGTATTGTATGGCGAATTATAGGAAAGGTACCGCGTCAGTACACGTTTAATGGTAAAGTCATTCAGCGCGAAGATGACAGTAGGGTCGGCTTCTAATTTCATGCCTTTTTTCAAACGATTAAGGTATAAACCGGCAACTGCAGGCATTTCATCGTCATGCAAGGCCTCGGCATCAACTATCGATGCGAGAATGGATACTTCCTGCGGAGTTAAGTTGATCGCGGCAGCCAGTTGTTTGCGCTCGGGAGTCCAAAATGCCTCATAGTGATCATACATCCTTTTAAAGAATTTTTCGGGGCTTGTATTCCAATACATCTGGTATGAGTCGGGCATAATCACCGTATAAACGTTTTCGGTAGTAAAGCCATATTTACCTACAAAACTTGCCGAATCGAGCAGCCTGATGATTGACATTGAATCTGGTTCGATTTTTTTTGAGATAAAACCTGCAAACTGTTCTTTAAGCCTTAATCCATGAAATTCAACCTTAACAGGTTCCTGGGTACCGGAAGCCAGCATGTTGATGAGCTTACGGTTGCCCAGGCCTTCATGCAGGCGGTACTTACCCGGCTTTACACGGGTGGTATAATTCATATTACGGGCTGCCCAGGCAAACGATGCTGTATCTTTTACAATGCCCTCATTCTGGATGGTTTTAAAAACATCACTGAAAGTTGCACCTGTGTGTATATATAAATATTCCTGCTTATCGGTAACGTTAGGGCCAAAGTATTTAAGGTAATAATTGAATCCCGTAAAGCCTAACAGCACAACGATGATGATTACCAGCGCTATGATAAATTTTTTGAATATGCCTGATCCTTGTTTTTCCGCGGTCATGATATTGAATAGATAGTATTTGTTGTGTTTATTTTAATTTTTGAACAGCTATTAACCCGCCGCTTAAATTCCTTACGTTGCTGTAACCGTATTGTTGCAATATGGCTTGCGCCGTTTCGCTCCTTAAGCCAACCTTGCAGATAACGATTATCTCATCTGTTTTGTTGTAAGGTAAACTGCTAAGCGCATTTTCTAAATTTGAAAGCGGGATATTATTGCCACCTATGTTATAGGTATGGTATTCAATTACCTCACGTACGTCAATCAGGCTAAGGCTTTCACCTTGATTTAAGCGCTCAAGCAGTTCGGTTGCTTTAATTTGCCGGTGGAGCTGCATCTGTTTTTGTGCCTTGTGAAACAGTTAAGTTTATACGGGTACCTATACTTGTTTTGCTTAACGAGTCCGTTTTCATTGGGTATTGCGAAACCACAACAACGTTAGTCGAATCGGTAATAGCACCCTGGTAAGTAATGATACCTACGGTTAATCCCGCGCCTTTAATGGCAAAGCGGGCAGCATCAAGATCGAGGTTTACCAACTCGGGTATTTCCACCTCACTCGCGCCTTCGCCATCACCTAAAACAAGATCAATCTTTGATCCTTTAGGGAGCTTAGTGCCCGGTTTTATAACCTGGCCGCCAAAACGTACTTCAAGGATCCGGTCGCGGGCGATGTCTGACCGATAAGTTGTATCACCAACTTTCAAGCCATAATTTGATATGGTTGCAACGGCTTCACGGTAATTGCTTTGCTCAAGATCGGGGAGGCTTACAGGTGGTGCCTGAAGAGTTACCATAGTAAGGTAAATAACACGGTTTTCTTTAACGTTGGTTCCCGGATCGGGGTCCTGCTCAACGATGGTGCCGGGGGCCACATCCTGTACGTAAACAGAGTCAATTTTATAGCCAAACCCCTGTTCTTTTAAAATATCCATAGCCTTATCAATGGTAAGGCCTTTGAGTTTTGGTACAGGTATACCCGAACCATGGCGGGTGTAATAACCAAGGCTGAAAAATGCTATTAAAACAACGGCTATTACTGTCACAATAGCCATTAATAAGTTATTCCGGAATGATTTTGATTTTAAGTAAGCCCCAAATTTGCTCATCAGTATATGTAAGGGTAAACCTTTTAATTAAGTATCAAACATAGGAATTATTTTGTTAGCCGTAAAGTTTTAAAGTTGCCCGCAAGTCGGTAGTGTCCCTAAGTCAGATAGTTAGTTTATAGTTTGGTTGTATTGATGGAGATGTTTAGAAAAAATTATGACAGCATCATCTAATTACTAAATTTGGGGGTCTGCTTCGTCTTTCGGACTTTACCGACTTTCGGACTTTCTGACCAAGAACATGAAAAATATTGCCCTTTTGGCCGGAGGCTTTACCGGCGAATATGAAGTATCCCTGAACAGTGCTAAAAATATTGCTGCTAACCTTGCGGTTAATAGTAACTATAAAGTTTATACCATTCTAATCACCCGCGACAGGTGGTTTTTTGAAGCAGATGACGCCACTGTTGATGTAGATAAGAACGATTTTACGATTACCCTTAACCATGAAAAAATAAAGTTCGACTTTGCCTTTATTACAATTCATGGTACCCCGGGCGAGGATGGTAAGCTGCAGGGCTATTTTGATATGCTGGATATCCCATATAATACATGCGATGCTACAACATCGGCCATTACTATGAACAAGGCTTATACCAAGGCTATCGTAAACGGTATCCATGGGTTGCATACCGCACATTCCATGCGTTTGTTTGAGCGCGATGTGCATGATGTGGCTACCATAGCGGCTAATTTGAAATTTCCGCTGTTTGTTAAGCCGAACAATGGCGGCAGCAGCGTGGGTATGAGCAAAGTGCAAAACATAGCCGGACTACCCGAGGCATTGAACAGGGCATTTCAGGAAGATGCCCAGGTATTGGTTGAAGAATTTATTAAAGGCCGCGAGTTCAGCATTGGCATTGCCCGCTTGCACGGCAAAATAAAAGTGTTGCCAGCTACGGAGATCATCACTTCAAAAGATTTCTTTGACTACGAGGCTAAATATACTTCTGGCGTAACCCAGGAGATAACTCCCGCCGATCTTTCGGCTGAAAAGGTTAAAGAAATTGGCGGGATAGTGACCGAGGTATATACCCGCCTCAATTGCCGCGGTATGGCCCGGATCGACTTTATTTTGCTGGAAGGCAGTAATGATTTTTATTTCATTGAGATCAATACCACGCCGGGCCAGTCGGCTGCCAGTTTAATACCACAGCAAGTGAGGGCAGCAGGTATGGATGTTGGCGAGTTTTACAGTGCGCTGATTGAAGGTGCGGCTTTATAGGATTTCGGAATTGGGATCTTCGACTTCGGATTTATTTTGAATTCATATTTTAAAGAGGCGCCTTTGATGCGTCTCTTTTAGTGTAACAACAGGATCACTCTACCGTCAAAACCAACGATGCTGCAATTTCAAAATTTTACAAAATCATACGATAATTACCCGGCTCTAAAAATTGAAAACCTCAAGCTTGAAACCGGCATTTATTGGATAAAAGGGGTAAACGGATCGGGTAAAAGCACTTTGCTAAAATCTATTGCCGGCATATTGGCATTTGATGGGGATATCATGCTTGATGAAAGTATCAGCATGAAAAAACAACCGGTGGCCTACCGTAAACTGGTGAATTTTGCCGAAGCCGAACCAGTATTTCCCGATTTTTTAACGGGTACAGAAATGATCGCTTTGTTTACTGCTGCTAAAGACGCGCCGGCAGAACAGGAGCAGCAGTATATTAAAAGCATGGGTATGCAAAGCTTTGTCGACCGTCCGGTTGGTACGTACAGTAGCGGCATGATGAAAAAGCTCTCGTTATTACTTGCCTTTTTAGGCAAACCCAAACTAATCCTGCTTGATGAGCCATTGATCACTGTTGATACAGCCTCGTTAGCAATATTAAACAGCTGGATAAAGGAAAAGTATGAGCAGGAGGGAACCAGCTTTCTACTGTCATCACACCAGATACTTGAGGGTGGCTCATTACCCGTATCAGGTGAATTATTGGTTGAAGAGCAAACTTTAAAGTTTATCAGTTGATGAAATCGCTAACCAATGTATTGTTAAAGATTTTTGCAAACGGTTTTTTCCGGGTACATGCCGGGATTTTGCTATTTATATTTTTGGCAATGGTTGGCGTAGTGCCTCCCCAATATTTAATAGGCTATCACAAAGCGCTCATGCTGGCTATGAACAGCAGTTCGGTTGTGATGATCCTGGTGTTTATAAGCTGGTTCATTTATGCCGTTAAAAGCTGGCATTACGTATCCGGGCAAATCTTTGCCCCCGGTCAACATTTTTTATTTTATAGCAGCAATGCCTTGAGCAAAGGGAAACAATTGAAAAGCTGGTTTTGGGTACAGGCTGCTATATTATCGCCAATAACGGCTTATGCAATCATTACAATTTGCGTTGGCTTTGCTAACCATTACTATATATTTCCGGTTTGTATTTTGCTGTACTTAATAGCCTTAACTTATTTAAGCTCAGTTATTTATACGGGGCAAGTTAATGGGCTTATTGATGGCAACAGTCAATCTATATTATTGAGGTTAAGCAGTAAATGGCGCAAACCTTATTTCAGCCTTTACATTTACCACCTGTTTGATAAGCGCAAGGTTCTATACCTTATTACCAAGGCGCTTTCCTGGCTTATCATCACCGGGGTGTTTTACGTGTTTGCTGATGTTAAAACTGATGTCCGTGTTGCCGGTATAGCAATCCTTGCTGTAATAACGGCACATATTGTATTGATATTTGAAGAAAGGAAATTTGAGGAGAACGGCCTTGGCTTTTCCCGCAATTTACCCTATAACAGGCCACAGTTATTTCTGAATTTTATAGGTGTATATTTCTTTTTGCTTATTCCTGAAAGTATCTGGCTGTTCAGCAGGTTTAACCCGCCGATGGCTGTTGAACTGCTGCTTATTGGATTAAGCACTGCGATGCTGTTTCATTGCCTCCTTTACTGGTTTGGCCTTAATATGGATAAGTACCTGCAATGGATCTTAGGCTTATTTATAGTATTGTTCTGGATCATTATGTTCAAACTCCTTTGGATGCTTATTCCTTTAAACCTGGGTATTGCTTATTGGTTATTTTACAATAACTATTACAAGTTTGAGGGAGTAGTAAGTGATAAGCTGTGACCTTTAAAGCTGTGCTTTCACCATCCTGTCACGGCCGCTCATATCTTTTCTTAACTCAGTGTTTTTAAATCCTTTACCTATCAATAGTTCGATAGTTTCCTTACCTAAATTTTCATTAATCTCGAAAAAAAGCAAGCCACCGGCAATTAAATTACTTAGGGCAAAATCGGCTATAGCCCGGTAAAATATCAGCGGATCATGTTCGGGTACAAACAAAGCGGTATGAGGCTCAAAATCCGTGACATTACCATGCATCTGCTTTTTATCATCAAGCGTAACATAAGGAGGATTGCTTACAATGATGTTATATTGTACGCCTTCGCTGCCGGATTTAATATTTAAAATATCAGCCTGCATAAAATCAATCTTAACATTATTTAACACTGCATTTTCCTTAGCAGTTTCCAAAGCGCCTTCCGATACATCTATCGCGAATACATCCGCATTTGCCAAATTCTTTTTCAGGCTGATGGCGATACACCCGCTGCCCGTACCTATATCCAGCACAGAAAACCTTTCGCCTTTCGCCTTTAACCTTTCGCCTTCTAAAATCCATTCAACCAGTTCCTCTGTTTCTGGGCGGGGGATCAGCACATATGGGTTTACTTTAAATGGCAAGCCATAAAACTCGGTGATACCAAAAATGTACTGGATGGGTTTGCCGGTTTTTAGTTCGGCAAGGATGTTTTTCATGCGTTCCGACTGTTCAGCAGTTAATTCCCGTTCGGGGAATGCCTTGACGGATGCCCTTGATAAGCCGGTAACTTCGGCAACAACAAGCAGCGTTATAGCTTCGGTTTCGTTAATATCATAAACGCCATTTATCTGCTGCCTGTAATCTTCAAAAACATCCTTAATCGTAATCATGCAACAAAGTAACATAAAAGCTACTTTTGCAGCATGCTTGAACATGAAAAATATATGCGCCGTTGTTTGGAGCTTGCCCAGCTTGGGGCGGGCTATGTGAGTCCGAACCCCATGGTTGGCGCAGTTGTAGTTCACGATGGCCGTATAATAGGCGAGGACTATCACCAAAAATATGGCCAGGCCCATGCCGAAGTAAATGCCATTGCGCAGGTTACCCAAAAGTTTGATAACCATGCCGAACTGCTCAAAAACGCCATTATATATGTTTCATTGGAGCCTTGCGCACACTACGGCAAAACACCTCCCTGCGCCGATCTGATCATCAAACAACAGATCCCTAAAGTAATAGTAGGCTGCCGCGACCCTTTTGCCCAGGTTGATGGCAAGGGTATCGAAAAATTGCAGGCTGCCGGTATTGAAGTAATCACCGGCGTGCTTGAACAGGAATGCCAATGGCTCAACCGCCGCTTTTTTACCAAAGTACAAAAGCACAGGCCGTATATTATTTTGAAATGGGCGCAAACCCAGGACGGCTTTTTTGCCCCGGCAGATGGCGGCCAGTTCTGGATCACCGGCCTCCAATCGCGCAAGTTGGTGCACAAATGGCGCAGTGAAGAAGACGCCATACTGGTTGGTAAAAACACAGTTCTCAGTGATGATCCACAGTTAAATACCCGTTACTGGGATGGCCCATCACCTAAGCGTGTGGTGATAGACCGCAGGCTGGAGTTAGATAAAGGGTTGAATGTGTTTGATAACTCTGTAGAAACGCTGATCTTTAATGAGGTTAAATTTGACATGGACGGTAAAAACAGGTATATAGCACTGGAAGATTTTGAGCGCTTTGTGCCTCAATATATTTTATATCAGCTATATCTTCAGGATATCCAGTCGGTTATTATTGAAGGCGGTGCGCGTACGCTTGATGCCTTTATTGAGGCTGGTCTTTGGGATGAAGCCCGGATATTTACCGGTGATAAAGTTTTGAACAAAGGCATAAAAGCACCGCAAATAACAGGTATACTTGCTGATGAATATCCCGTGGGCGCCGACCGCCTGCAATTGTTATACAATAAGCCGGTTATATAAATGCTGTTCGTTTTTTTAAGTATTTGCTGTAGTGTTATCGTTTCTATTTTGCTGAAACTGGCAAAACGTTACCATGTGGATGTTTACCAGGCCATCACCTGGAATTATTCCATGACCATTTTGCTCACCTGGTTCTTTTTTAAACCGCAGTTAAGTATCATTCAAAACGCGCCTGTTTATAATTACCTGGCTTTAGGGATCCTTTTCCCGACAATATTTGTAATTATGGCAACATCGGTGCGCAAGGCCGGTATTGTTCGTACAGACGTTGCGCAGCGCTTATCCCTGTTTATCCCTATACTGGCAGCATTTGTTTTATTTGGCGAAGCTACAGGGGCAATTAAAGCGATAGGTATCATATTGGCATTCATCGCTATCCTTTGCTCCATTCCCTGGCAAAAATCAGCTGGTAATAAGGTAGAAAAAGGTTCGTGGATTTACCTGTTAATTGTTTTCCTGGGCTTTGGGGTTATTGATGTGTTGTTAAAACAGCTTACCAAAGTTAGTAATTTACCTTTTACCACAGCTATATTTGTCATCTTCATTATTGCCTTTATATTAACCCTCGCAGGTTTGATTTACCAGGTATCCACAAAAAAAATGAAATTTTCATTGCCGCATATCCTCATAGGATGGGTATTGGGGATAGCCAATTTTGGTAACATCCTGTTTTACTTAAAGGCACACCAGGCTTTGGCCAATAGCCCGTCTGCAGTGTTTTCGTCTGTAAATATTGGTGTTATTGTGGTTGGCACGCTGGTTGGCATCTTTGTATTTAAAGAGAAGCTGAGCCTGCTTAATAAAATCGGCATAGCTATAGCCGTGCTGGCTATTGTTATTATTTATTTCCCGCAAACATTGGGCTTTCTGCACTTGTAATATTTTTGAATGCTTTTTGACGATACTTATAAAACCATAGAAAATCCTGCCGAAGGTATTTTTCGCGACCGGGGCAGCAAGTTTCTGGCCTATGCTTATCCCATCAGTTCTGAAAACGATATCAAGGCTATTGTTACCCGGTTAAAATCCGAACATCCAAAAGCCAATCACCATTGCTGGGCTATGCGTTTAACCATCGACCGCTCGGTATTTCGGGTTAACGATGACGGGGAACCCTCAGGTACTGCCGGCAGACCGATCCTGAATACGCTTTTATCAAAAGACCTTACCAACCTGGTGATTGTGGTAGTCCGATATTTCGGAGGCACTTTATTAGGTGTTCCGGGTTTAATTAATGCTTATAAAGTAGCAACTGAAGAGGCATTAAACCAATCGGTTATCATTTCGAAAACAGTAAATGACGTTTACACTGTCTCGTTTGATTACCTGCAGATGAACGATGTAATGCGGATCATTAAGGAGGAGAACCTTCTCATACTTAACCAGCAATTTGACAACGATTGCAGTATCCAGCTTTCTATTCGTAAAACGCAGGTTGAGCAATCACTTTTTAAATTAAGCAAAGTAAGCGGTGCGAAGGTTAAGTATAACCATAGCATCTAATAGTTACCATCCTTTACTTTACCACTTTAGGCACTCTTTTTGTGCCCATTTAATTCCTTAATTGTGGTGTAATTGTCTTAATTTAGTCGGGTATGCAATCTTTTGATTTAGATAAAACCGACCTGCTCCGCATTAAAACAGCGCTCGAAGCCGATGATGCTGAGTTAGAGAATGTTCTGAAGGAATATCACGCCTCGGAGATTGCAATTCTATTTGAAAAACTTCAGCAGGAAGAAAAAGAAAGGATCATCAATATCCTCCCGGCCGATGTTGCTTCGGAAGTTTTATCCGAAATGGATGAAGAGCACGGCCCTGCCGAACTGCTTGTGAACCTCGATCCCGAAAAACGTACCGAGATAGTTGAGGAACTGGATTATGACGATGCTACCGATATCATTTCCCAGTTGGATGAAGAAGATCAGCAGGAGATATTAGAAGACCTCGATCATGAAGATGCCAGCAGCATCCGTGCGCTGATGACCTATGCCGAGGATACCGCCGGTGGTTTGATGAACTCCGAGATCATCAAGGTAAACATCAACATGGATAAAAAAGACGCGCTTGATGAGATCATCCGTCAATCTGAAGAGATGGAAGAGTTTTATACCATCTGCGTAGTTGATAATGACGATATACTGAAAGGGATCCTCTCCATTAAAACAGTTATCAAAGCCCGCGCCGATGCCCGCATCAGCGATTTAGTTACTACTGATTTTGTTTACGTAAAAGCCGAGCTCGATCAGGAAGAAGTAGCCCGCCTTATCAAGCAATATAACCTTACCAGTATCCCGGTTGTTGATGATCATATGAAACTGCTCGGTCGCGTTACAGTAGATGATATCATCGACGTAATGGAGGAGGAAAACACCGAGGACATCCTGAAGATCTCCGGTGTATCTGAAGATGAGGAACTGAGTGGTAACTGGCTGGAGGCTGTAAAAAGCCGTTTGCCGTGGTTAGTGATCAACCTGGGTACAGCCTTCCTTGCAGCATCTATTATCCGGACATTTGATTCGACAGTTGCTAAGCTTTCCATTATCTCTGCCTATATGACCATTATCGCAGGTATGGGCGGCAACGCGGCAACGCAGGCATTAGCGGTAACTGTAAGGCGTATTTCACTAAGCGATCTTTCCGACAAACAAGCTTATAATACGGTATTAAAAGAGTTTTTAGTAGGCCTGATCAACGGTGCAGCCAACGGGCTCATTGTTTTTATAGTAGCTTTCTTTTACGATGCCAACCCGCTGCTTGGCCTGGTGCTGTTCTTAGCCATGACAGGCAACCTGATCATAGCGGGCTTAACGGGCGCTTCCATTCCGTTAATATTAAAAAGGGTAGGGATTGACCCCGCTGTCGCATCATCCATTATCATAACCACTTTTACCGATTGTATTGGGTTTTTATTACCGCTTTGGCTGGCTACCAAGCTTTTGTTGAAGTAATATTTTCCAGTTGCCCGTGTCCTCATGGGCAACTTATATAAGCGGTTCGTGAGGACACAAACCGGGGGAAGGATAAACTGACAAATATTTAAAACCTTGTTATATAGTAAGTTTCTTTTTGAGAGCTGTCAAAATGTTATATTTATAAATAATCTTTGAATATTTGCGTGTTTACAATAACTTAATAACATTGTTGGGACGAATTTAATCTGAAACTGATGACTGAAGTTAGACACAACTGGACTAAAGAAGAAATTGCCGAAATATACCATACACCATTGCTTGACCTTGTATACAAGGCTGCTACAATCCACCGCGAGAATAAAGACTATGCAGAAGTGCAGATCAGTTCACTGATCTCGATAAAAACAGGCGGATGTTCTGAAGATTGTGCTTACTGCCCGCAGGCCGCCCGTTATAATACAGGCGTAAATGTACACGCCATAATGCCGAAAGATGAAGTTATCGCTGCTGCTGAGAAGGCAAAAGCCGGTGGCGCATCACGTTTATGTATGGGTGCGGCCTGGCGCGAGGTACGCGATAATCGCGATTTTGACAAGGTAATTGATATGGTGAAAGCTGTAAACAGCCTTGATATGGAAGTTTGCTGTACCCTTGGCATGCTTACCGAAAGTCAGGCGCAACGTTTGGCCGATGCCGGTTTGTACGCCTACAATCACAACCTCGATACATCTGAAGAAGATTACAAAAGGATTATCACTACCCGTACTTACGATGAACGCCTTAAAACGCTTGAACATGTACGTAAAGCTAAGATCACCGTGTGCAGCGGTGGTATCATAGGCCTGGGCGAAACTGTAGCCGACAGGGTATCAATGCTGAAAACATTGTCAAACCTGCCCAAACACCCCGAATCGGTGCCAATTAATGCCCTGGTGCCAGTTGAAGGAACCCCTTTAGCTGATCAGCCCCGTGTTTCTGTTTGGGATATGGTTAGGATGGTGGCCACAACAAGGATCATTATGCCTAAAACCGTGGTTCGTTTATCTGCAGGCCGTACCGAGATGAGCACTGTTGAACAGGCTTTTTGTTTTATGGCCGGTGCTAACTCTATTTTTGCAGGCGAAAAGCTGCTTACCACACCAAACCCGTCATTTGATACCGATATGGCTATGTTTGAATTGTTGGGTTTATCGCCGCGTAAGGCCTTCAAAAATGGCCGCCCTAATGAAGTTAATAAAGAAGTTGAGGTAGCAGGCTAACACTGCTTTGAGATAAAAACAGAAGAAGCCGGGCATTGCGCTGCGGCTTCTTCTGTTTTAATGGGATTTCTTAAATTCTTACCCGGAACTAATTAATCCCTCATGTTAATGTATTGCAATGGCTGGCCAAAATCCTCGGCACGGCAAAGACTGATAACAGCTTGCAGATCGTCAATCTTTTTTCCTTGCACCCGCACCTGGTCGTCCATGATTGAGGCTTGCACTTTAAGGCCGCTATCTTTAATTTTCTTTACTATCTTTTTAGCAGCTTCCTTATCTATACCTTCCCTGATCTTGATTTCCTTGCGGATCATGTTGCCCGATGCATATTGCTCTTTGCCAAAATCCAGCGCTTTGGGATCAAGATGTTGTTTAACCATCCGGCTTATAATACTGTCCTGTATGGCTTTAAGGCGCATATCGTTTTCGGTAACAATAGTTACTTCGTTGGTCTTTTTGTCCAGGTCGATAGTGCTTTTTGAATCGTTAAAATCATAACGGTTCAGGATCTCTTTTTTAGCGGTATTTATCGCGTTATCAAGCGTTTGGCCGTCTATCTTACTAACTATATCAAATGTTGGCATAAGTAGTGTGTTGGTTATAAATGTTTTGCAAAACTAATGTATTGTTAACATACAGCGCAATATTGCAACAAATTGTTTAATTTCTGCAATAAATAATGATGAACGAAAACAGGTAATTCCTCATGAGTTAATATTAAGTTAACAAATAAATAAGCAGATTTGTAACATCTGGCTGTAAAGCGAGAAATTTTTATGGATAAACAGGTTCCCTTAATTAACAGAGAAATAAGCTGGCTATATTTTAACGATAGGGTTTTGCAGGAAGCGGCCGACCCAACCGTCCCCCTCATTGACAGGATTCGTTTTTTAGCGATATTTTCATCCAACCTGGATGAATTTTACAGGGTAAGGGTTGCCACACTAAGCCGTTTAGCCGCACTTAACGAAAAATCAAAAGAAATACTTGGTTATAACCCTAAAAAAGTCCTTAACCAGATCAAGAATATTGTAGTAAGGCAGGAACGTAAGTTTAACAACCTGTACGAAAACATCATTGTTAAGCAGCTGGCCGAAGAAAAGATCTTTATCCTGAATGATAAGCAGCTTAACGTTACCCGCGGTACCTTCGTGAAAAACTATTTCAGGGAGAAGTTGCTGGCTACACTGGTGCCAATCATGCTTAATGATACCCTACCGCTGCCAGAGCTTAGGGACAGGGCCATTTACTTTTTTGTAAAGCTTACCACCAATAAAAAAACAAGGTTTGCCCTCATCGAGTTCCCGGATAACCTTTCACGCTTTGTTAAACTGCCCGATACCAATAACCTGAAGTTTATTATCCTGCTTGATGATATTATCAGGTATAGTTTGGAAGATATATTTTTCATCTTTGAACATGATAGTATCGAAGCTTACTCCATTCAGCTCACCCGCGACGCGGAGCTTGACCTGGATAAAGAAGTGAGTGAAAAATTTGTCGACTCACTGGCCAAGAGCCTTCAAAAGCGCAAAAAAGGTAAACCGATGCGTTTGCTGTATGATTCAGACATGCCCATGGACATGCTGAAATACCTGGTAAATAAAATGGGCCTGCATGGTGAAAGCCTGATCCCCGGTAACAGGTACCATAATTTTAAAAACTTCATTTCGTTCCCTAATGTTGGCGGGCCGGAGTTGGAATACAGCAAATATGTGCCTTTGCCTGTCGCCGATCTTTCTTTTGGAAAAAGCCTTATCGAACTTATCGCCAAAAAAGATTACCTGGTAAGTACGCCCTATCAATCATACGATTATGTGATCCACTTTTTGCGCGAGGCTGCTATAGACCCTAAGGTAAAAGAGATCAGCATCGCTGTATATCGTTTGGCCGAAAACTCAAGAGTGATCCACGCTTTGATCAATGCTGCCAAAAACGGTAAAAAGGTAAACTGCCTTGTAGAGTTAAGGGCGCGTTTTGACGAACAGAACAATATTCACTGGAGCAACAGGCTTGAAGAGGAAGGGGTAACGGTACTGTACGGTGTGCCCGGCTATAAAGTACACTCAAAAATATGTTTGGTTAGCCGTACCGAAAAAGGTAAGCTGGCTTATTACGCCTGTCTTTCAACCGGGAACTTTAATGAGAAAACAGCGCAGATCTACGCCGATCACACTCTGTTTACAGCCAACAAGAGAATTACCGATGACCTGGTGAATGTTTTTAAAGCCATTAACAGGGGATTATTACCCAAAGGCCTTAAAAGCCTGATCGTATCGCCAGTTGATTCGAGGCCTGCCATTTACAGGCTGATTGACAACGAGATTAAAAATGCAAAAGCAGGCAAACAGGCATACATGATCCTGAAGATGAACAGCCTTGCTGATGAGGACCTCATTAACAAGTTATACCAGGCCAGCAATGCCGGCGTGAAAATCAAGATGATTATCAGGGGTATGTGCTGTTTAATTGCAGGAGTGAAGGGCTACAGCGAAAATATCGAGGTGATCAGCATTGTAGATAAATATCTTGAGCATGCCCGGGTGCATATTTATTGCAATGGCGGCAAGGAGCTCATCTACCTTACATCGGCCGATTTTATGACCAGGAATATTGATAACCGTGTTGAAGTTGGCTTCCCTATTTATGATGAAAAGCTGCAGCAGGAGGTAAGGGACATTATCGATATACAGCTTGAGGATAATACCAAAGCCCGCGAGATCAACAGCCAGAATACCAACAAATATCACAAAACAAACTCGCCCGAAAGCCACAGGGCGCAAATTGAAATATATAATTATTTAAAAAATAAAACAAAATAACATTGAGATACGCCGCCATTGATATAGGTTCAAACGCCGTGAGGCTGTTAATTGCCGACATAATTCAAAACACCGGATCGGTGTCGTTCAAAAAAAATACATTGATCCGTGTTCCGTTGCGTTTGGGTGATGATGCTTTTATACAGCAGCATATATCTGAGAAGAAAACTACAGAGCTGGTTAAATCAATGGTTGCTTTCCGCAACCTGATGGATGTATATAAGGTTACCGATTATTTAGCCTGTGCAACGTCGGCCATGCGCGAAGCCAAAAACGGGGAAGATGTTGTGAAGCTGATCAAGGATGAGGCCAACATTGATATTGAGATTGTACATGGATCGAAAGAAGCCAGTATCATTTATGCCAGTCATGCCGAGCAAAACATCGATAAAAGCAAAAACTACCTTTATATTGATGTGGGCGGCGGCAGTACAGAACTTTCGCTGTTTTCGGCAGGAGAGCTGATCGTTTCGCGTTCATTTAACATTGGCACTATCCGCATTCTGGATAACCAGGACACTGAAGAAACCTGGAATGAAATGAAGGATTTTGTGCGCGACAATACCCGTAATTTTAAGCAATTATCAGGCATAGGTACCGGCGGTAATATCAATAAACTGTTCAGGCTATCCGAAGAAAAAGAAGATATGCCCTTAACCTTTACTAAACTAAGATCCTTATATACTTACCTGAGCTCGTTTTCATTAAAAGACAGGATCAATGTGCTTGGCCTTAATCAAGACAGGGCGGATGTTATTATCCCCGCATGTGAAATTTACCTTACCTTAATGAAGAACGCCAACATCAAAAACATCTATGTGCCAAGGGTAGGTATGGTTGACGGAATTATCCAAACTTTAATAGAGAAAAATCTTCAATAAACAGGTTAAAATTATTTTAACAAATTGTTTAATAATTTAAAAAGTGTTACTATATTTGTAGTGCCCTCTCAAGGGCATGTTTTTCATAGGTAGATGTAGGGTCGGGTACAAGTTATTCGACCCTTTTTTGTGCCCCTAACTTTTTGTGTGTTCGGGTTGTTGAAGGAGTAATTATGAAGAAAAAGATAGTTGTTGCTATTACGGGCGCCAGTGGTTCAATATATGCCAGTCTGCTGCTAAAAAAACTAACCCAATTACAGGATCAGATTGCCGAAGTAGGTGTTGTAATGTCAGACAACGCCAAAGATGTTTGGAAATTTGAGCTCGATAATGAAGAATACACCCGGCTTCCCTTTAAATTTTATGCTAAAAACGATTTTATGGCGCCCTTTGCCTCGGGCTCGGCAAAGTTTGATACTATGGTAATTGTACCGTGCTCCATGGGTACGCTTGGCCGTATAGCAGGAGGGATTTCCGACGACCTGATCACCCGTGCTGCCGATGTGATCCTTAAAGAACGCCGTAAGCTGGTATTAGTGGCCCGTGATACCCCGCTCAACCTGATCCATATCCGTAACATGGCGGCAGTTACGGAAGCAGGCGGCATCATCTGCCCAGCAATCCCTTCATATTATAGCAAACCCCAAACTATAGAAGAGTTGGCTATGACTGTAGTAAACCGGGTGATTGATTTGATAGGGCTGGAAAGCAAAAGTTATGAGTGGAAGGGAATCTGAGTCCCACATAACTAACTTTTAGGTGCTGAATTATTGCTAAATTCATATCATGAATTTTAAATGCCTTCTCACCGCAATCATCAGCTTTGTTTTAATATTTGGCAACAGCCGTGCACAAGTAACTGAAGCTAAAGTTAGCCAACTGGCTTTTATGGCCGGTACATGGACGCAAAAACATGCATGGGGTGATATGGAAGAATTTTGGGGCGAGCCGATGGGCGATAGCATGATCAGCAGCTTCAGGGTGGTTAAGGATGGTAAAGCCGTATTTTATGAGTTTGTAGTTATTGAAGAACAAAACCAGGTGCCGGTTTTTAAGATGCGCCATTTTAACCGTGGCAGCATCGGCTGGGAAGATAAAGACAAGCCTCTTTTATTTTACCTGGTCGGCATCGGAAAAAATAAAGCGGATTTTGAGCTAAAGGATAAATCTGTTCATATCACTTACCAGTTAATAGCACCCGATAAATTGGATGTGATCCTTATTGAAAAGGATAAAAAAGGTCATTTGCAAAAGGATTCATTTAACTATACCCGAAAGAAGTAATTTCTTAGGTTACCCTACGCCAGTTAACCTGCCATTAAGCAGCCTTTAAACCAATCCCAACACCTTGCTTGTCCTCGCCCTGGTCTCATCACTCAGAGTTTCGTTATTGGCCAATGACTCACCATATGAAGGGATCATCTGCTTGAATTTTTGCTGCCAGGCATCTGTTTTGACATGGTTTTTAAAACAGCGTTCAATAAGCTGGATCATAATAGGCACCGAAGTTGATGCACCGGGTGAGGCGCCTAACAAGGCAGAGATACTGCCATCGGCAGAAGTTACTACCTCTGTTCCGAATTCAAGTACACCGGTGTGCTTGGCATCCTTTTTTATAACCTGTACACGCTGACCGGCTATGTCCAAATCCCATTCTTCGGCTTTGGCTGTTGGCATGTAATCTTTAAGGGCATTAAGCCTGTCGGCAGGTGATTGTAATACCTGCGAGATAAGATATTTGGTTAAAGGCCAGTTATCGCGCCCTACAGCAAGCAGGGGAAGGATATTGTTTAGTTTAATAGATCCAAAAAGATCAAGCAGCGACCCTTTTTTCAGGAAGCGGGTTGAAAAGCCTGCATAAGGGCCAAACAATAAAGCTCGTTTACCATCAATCATACGGGTATCCAGGTGAGGCACCGACATTGGCGGCGAACCTACTGATGCTTTACCATAAACTTTTGCTTCGTGCTGTTTCACCACATCCGGGTTGTTACACACCAGCCACTGGCCGCTCACAGGGAAGCCGCCAAAGCCTTTACTTTCAGGGATGCCCGATTTTTGCAGCAGGGGCAAGGCACCACCACCGGCGCCAACAAAAACAAATTTGGCGTTCAGTTTTCTTTTATTGCCTGTGTTTTTATCTTTTACAGTAATTTTCCAGGTACTGTCGGCATTGCGTTTAATATCCCTTACATCATGGTTAAGGCTTATGTTTACGCCTCCTTTTTGTTTAAGCTCGTCTATAAGCGCACTGGTAAGGCTGCCGAAATTTACATCCGTACCGATATCCATAAACGTTGCCGATACTTTTTCATTAGGGTCGCGGCCTTCCATCACCAGCGGGATCCATTTCTTTATTTGAGCTTTTTCCTCCGAGTATTCCATCCCTTTAAAAAAGTGATGTTTGGTAAGGGCCTGCTGGCGTTTTTTTAGATATTCAACATTTTCTTCGCCCCAAACAAAGCTCATGTGCGGCACTTTACGAATAAAACTTTGTGGATTATTCAAAAGCCCCTGCTCAATAAGGTAAGCCCAAAACTCTTTACTGGTTTCAAACTGTTCGGCAATTTTAATGGCTTTTTTAATTTCAATGCTACCGTCAGGAAGCTGGGGAGTGTAATTTAACTCACAAAACGCTGAGTGACCGGTACCTGCGTTGTTCATCGGGGCCGAACTTTCGGCAGCGATGACATCCAGGCGTTCAAAAATTTCAATCGTCAGATCGGGCTGCAGCTCTTTCAGCATTACACCAAGGGTGGCGCTCATAATACCTGCACCAATTAAAACCACATCAACCGTTAAATTTGAACCTGTACCGCTATTAGTCATTTTATTATGATATCCTGCATAAGCTGCAGTGTTATTTATAACAAGGTAAACCCCGTTTTTGAAAAATTGTTATGATGGTTTAAGTCCTGCCGTTAATTAACCGGGCGGGGCAAAATAAATCAGGCAATTTTAAGAAATTTTTATAGAAAAACTGTCCTTAACCTGTCCGATAAATGCAATAAAATCTATGTTTAAATTGTTTAAACTCAATTTATAGATTAATACTGCATTTGGTATATCAAAACACAGTAACACAAAACAGTTAAAATGATGTATATAAGTTAAGAGCTAATTTATAAACCATGATTCTGTTTAAACCATGTATTTGTTTTTGCGCTTTGGCAATGACCGTATTTGCCTGCAAACAAAACAAACCCAGGCCCGTATCAAATGATATTTCAAAAACAACAGTTACCATAGCCGGTAAAAAAGATAGCGTGATCAACAATCCGCACAAAAAATATGGCGAGGCAACTGTGGGCGATCCATGTGTAAAATGTTTGCTGGCAGTTATTCAGGATAGCAAAAGCTATAAAGAAAACACCAATGGCATTTCGCAGCGAAATATAAATTATACTATTAACTGGGTAAAAGCGTCGGCCCCTGCATTAACGCCCGATACAAGTAATAAAACCAATGGTATAAGGGTTGATGTAAAGAAAGATGAAGACGGTGAGGACACGCATTTATGCTCATATATTTATAACAATACCAGCGGTACCATGTACCTGCTCAACAGTCAAAATAAATATCAGCATGAAATATCAAGCATAACACCTGCAATTCTTAAAAAAATCCGCAATAGTTGTTACTGGGGTGTGGCATCACAATAATTAGCTTGTTGCTTTCCAGCAGCTAAACATATTTACCCTTTACATTTTTGGTCATTTTATAAGCGCCCTTTAAAACGTTGATCAATGCTTCGGTTTTCATTGGCTTGGCAATATAATCGTCCATGCCTTCACTTATGCACATATCCCTGTCGTCGGGACCGGCATTCGCGGTCATAGCAATGATAAAGGGTTGTTTAAAAGCATACTGGCGAATATGGCGGGTTGCCTCAAAGCCATCCATCTCAGGCATCTGCACATCCATAAAAATCACATCGAACGTTGGATTAGCCTTTAACTTATCAAGCGTTTGGTGTCCGTTATGGGCCAGTTCAAAATTATAGCCCAGCTTCTCCAACATACGGCTAATGAGCTTTTGATTAACCGTATTATCCTCGGCCACAAGTATACTAAGGGGATTTTCCTTCGCAAAATTCACATCAAGCAGTTTATCCGGCTTTGCTTCAGGGGCCGGCGCCTGTGTTTTTCCCTGGAACTCGGCCTGTAAGCTTTTACCCAATTGCGATTGTTTTACCGGCTTGGTTAAAATAGTTGAAAACAGGCCCGGATATTTTTTCTTTGACCCATCACCTATGGAGCTCAGCATAATTACCGGCAGTTCTTTATAATTGCTTTTGATTTCCCGGGCCAATCCCACACCATCCATTTCAGGCATTTCCATATCGGTTATAACCAGGTTAAACCCATTGTTGGCAGTAAGGATCTCAAGAGCCTGCCTGCCCGAGGCAGCCGCCACCGTTTGGATCCCCCATTGTTCAAGTTGTGTTTGGAGGATAAACCTGTTTGTTTTATTATCATCAATGATAAGCACCTTTTTGCCATCAAGCTCTTCTGCATTAAAAATAATAGGTACATGTTTCGACTGTTTGTTGCTGATAGTTGTTTTTATGGTGAATACAAAAACAGAGCCTTCTCCATAAACACTTTCAGCCCAGATTTCACCCCCCATTAAGTTTACCAGGCGCTGGCTAATCACAAGTCCAAGACCAGTGCCTCCGTATTTGCGCGTGGTAGATGAATCAACCTGCGAAAAAGCGTTAAACAAGGTTGTCAGTTTATCTTCCGGAATCCCGATACCGGTATCCATCACACTAAAACCAATCTCAATTTCTTTATCGCCAATGTTTTTAGATAAAAATACTTTAATAAATACTTCGCCGCGCTCGGTAAACTTGAGCGCATTACCCGTTAAATTGGTAAGCACCTGTTTTAACCTCAGGCTATCGCCAATAATCTGCCGGGGCAGGGCAGGATCGATCTGGTAAACCAGCTCCAGTTCACGTTTGGCTGCATTTTGCGAAAAGATATCCATCACCTCCTCAATACACTGGCGCAGGTCAAAATCTTCCTGCTCCATCTCCATTTTTCCTGATTCGATTTTGGAGAAATCAAGGATATCGTTGATCACATTTACCAAACTATCACCACATGAAATAATGGTATCCGTATAATCGCGCTGCTCGGCATTCAGTTCAGTTTCGCCCAGGAGAGAGGCCATGCCAATAACACCGTTCATTGGGGTCCTGATCTCATGGCTCATTGTGGCTAAAAATATGCTTTTAGCCTGGTTGGCTTTATCAGCTTCTTCCCGGGCCTCGCGTTCCTGTTCTTTTTGTAGCTGCAGCTCTTCCGACTGGGAAAGCAGCTCTTCGTTCAAAGCTTGTAACTCTTCTGATTGATTTTGAAGTTCGATATTTAAGGTTTGCAGATTTTCGGACTGGGCCTTCAGTTCTTCCGATTGTTGCATAACCTCGGCAGTACGTTCGCTAACCTGCTTTTCAAGCAGGTTCTTTTGTTTCACTATGGCATTTACTTTATATCGATAAAATGCATAAATGGCCGTTACAATCAGTAAAATCAGCAGACTGATAAACCACCAGGTGAGCCAGAATGGCGGTAATACAGTGACATTCAGACTTACCTGCCGGATAGACCATTTTCCATCGGCACTGCGGCTTTTTACCCTGAATATATAGTTACCCGCCGATAGGTTGGTATAAGTGGCCGTATTTTTATTGCCTACATAATTCCATGTTTTATCAAAGCCTTCGAGCAAATAAGCATACGATTCTTTATTGCTCAGGGCAAAGTCCATCGATACATATTCAAACGATATAACTGATTGATCATGTGTTAAGGTTATCGATTTTGTTTCGGAAATATCTTCCTTCAGGGGTGAAGGATCATCGCTGTTTTGTGCTACGCGGATAGATTTGTTGTAAATCTGAAAATCGGTAAGCACCAGCGGAGGGTTATATATGTTTTCACGGATATTTTCGGGATTGAACATGTTAAACCCGTTAACACCGCCAAAGTACATGGTGCCATCATGGCTTTTTACAGCAGAGTGAGGTTTAAACTCGTCGGCCTGTAAACCATCCTCAATGGTAAAATTCTTAAATTTGTTAGTTTTAGGGTTGTATTTGGAAATGCCTTTATTGGTACTGATCCATAAATTACCGCTGTTATCTTCTTCAACCGCATAAATGTAATTATTGGGGAGGCCATCTTTTACTTTAAAGTTTGTAACCTTACCGGTAGCAGGGTTTAAACGATAAAGCCCGCCATAAGTGCAGATCCAGATATTACCCAGGTGGTCTTCAAAAAGATCGAGCGCGGTGTTATTGCCCACCGCGCTGTTCAGTTTTTCGTATTGTACCGGCTTAAATGAATCAGTTGCAGCATCATAAAGGTTTACGCCTCCATCATTAGTGCCTACCCAAAGGTTACCTTTTGAGTCGCCAAGCAGCGAGTTGATGTTATCGCTGCTTATGCTCCCCGGCTTATTGGCATTATGGCGGTAATGAATGAATTTATTGGTTTTAGGGTCGAACAAATCAAGCCCTGTTCCGAGGGTACCAAACCACAGTTTTCCATTAAGTGTTTTGGCTATGGCGTAAATATTATTACCGCTTATACTTGTACTGTCATCCGGGTTATGTTTAAATGACCTGAACCTGCGGGTTTGCGGGTTCATCATGCTAACCCCATCGCCCCAGGTGCCAATCCAAAGGTTATTTTTGGCATCTTCCTGTATAGCCAAAACATAGTTACCGCAAATACCGGCATCGTCATTCTTGTTGTTTTTATAAACCTTAAATTCGCCCTTTTCCGGGTCGAAAAGATTAAGGCCGCCGCCATCGGTGCCTTGCCAGATGTTGTTATTTTTGTCTTCGTAAATACTTAGTACAAAGTTGTTTGATAAACTATTTGGCTGTGCGCTGTGCTGGTAGTGTATGAAATTTTCGCTTGTTTTTTTATAAAAGTTAAGTCCTGAGGCAAACGCGGCGATCCATATATTCCCACTCTTATCTTTCAGGATCACATCAACTGAGTTATTGGCGATGCTGCTGTTATCTACATCATCCTCAAAGTGGTTGTTAAACTTACCTTCGGCATAATTAAAAATACTTAAGCCGCCATTTTCCGTACCTATCCACAAGTTGTGATTACTGTCTTCGGCCAGGCATTGTACCGTGTTGTACGAAAGGGAATTATTACTGTGTGGATCATTCTTATAATGAGTAAAAGCTTGGGTTGCCGGATTAAACAAGTTAAGGCCCCCATCACTCACGCCAACCCATAAACGATGATCGCTATCTTCCAAAATAACATTGATCCTGTTGGCTGACAGAGAAGAAGAGATGCTTTCATCATGAACAAAGCGGGTAAAATTATTGCTTTGAGGCTTATAAAGATTTAATCCGCCATAGGTTGTACCCACCCATAACTTATTTTGGCTGTCTACATAAACTGTGCGGACATTGTTATCGCTTAAACTGGCTGCATCGGCCGCATTATACCGGTAATGGGTAAACTTTTTTTTCGCAATATTAAACTGATCAAGGCCTTCTTTTTGATTCGAGATCCACAGGTTGCCGCTTTTATCAAGTGCTATCTTAACTAAGATATCGCTCGCTATTGAATTGGCGTTGTTTCGATTATGGCGATAATGGATAAAACGATCAAATTTGCGATCGTACATGTTTAAACCGCCACCGCTGGTCGAGATCCACAGGTTTCCGTTTTTGTCCTCAAGTACATCCTGAACAAAGCTGTTGCTGATACTGTTAGTATCGTTGACGATGTTTTTAAAAACTTTGAATTTGTTACCGTCATAACGGTTAAGACCGTCGCGCGTGCCCACCCATATAAAGCCACGGCTATCCTGCATAATGCAATTGACGTTTAGTTCAGAAAGCCCCTCCCGGCTGCCGATATGCTGAAAATGAATGGGGCGGTTTTGTGAGAACACGCATAACGAAATAGCTTGCAACAATAAAACAAGATAACACTTATAGCTATTCATTAAAATATTTTTGGGCAAATTGAAGAAGTGGTTTAATCGTGCATGATTGGCTGCATTAAATTTAATAAAATTTACCGTTTATTAAATATCAGCTAATATCATTTAGTATTTAAACGGGAGGGCAACAAATTTTGTTATACTATTTTAACAAAACAAACATTTACTTTTGCCATATGCAGCAACAGCCCAACAACCCCTTACACGGCAAAACCCTTGAGATGATCCTTAATGAACTGGTAGCTCACTTTGGCTGGAAAGAACTGGGCACACGGATCAGGATTAATTGTTTTAACGATGACCCAAGTATTAAATCAAGCCTCAAGTTTTTAAGGAAAACAGACTGGGCAAGGAAAAAAGTGGAAGAGTTGTATTTGGAGATAGTGTGATGGTTATAAAAAATGTCATGTTGAACTTGTTTCAACACCTCACGCGCTAAGCAACCACACTGAGTAAATCGGCTTCCTGGTTTATGGGGTGCCAAAACAAATTCTGAATGACATGGGAGATATTACTACCCGTGCTTTTTCTTCTTATTCATTTTAGCCTTAGTACTGGCACTTAAATTATAAGTTTTAGCATTTGATGCTTTTTTTTCGTGGAAAGCTTCGCCAACACCTGCGGGTTTAACATCTTCCTTAGTATCCGCTTTTTTAGGCTTCGACTCGGTTACGATCACCAGATCATCCGGCAGCTCGGCTACAGGAATTTTATTCCCTATCATCTGCTCAATCTTTTTCACCTGGCTTAACTCAATATCAGTAGCAAAGGTCATTGCCAGCGTTTCGTCGTTATTGCCGGGGTTATGGTTTACTACGCGGCTAATAAACAGTTCATTATCTGCAGGCAAATCAAAATGGATCAGGAAGGGGATACCGCTCAGGTTAAGGTTTTCGTCATTTTCGTTAGTCACGATCAGGATCCTTGCACCTGCTTCTGCTTTAAACTCTTCAATGGTTTTGAACCCTTTTGTGTCGAAAAATTTGGGGTTCAGGTATGCCACACCTGTACGTAAACGGCTTTTGAGGCTTTGAAAAAGCTTTTCGGCAGTTGTTTGGGTGTTTACGAATACAACTGTTTTGGTAAACAGCTCTTCATCGTACATAAACAAATTAAGCAAGTTTAGCTTGGTGCCGAAGTTTGGTACGTTATATAAAAGCTGTTCGTGGGTTTCGATAGCTATTTCGCTTAATTCATCAACCTCAATTACAGTGGGTTGCCTCATAAACGGATCAAGCATTTTTTCGAGCTTGGCGTGCATCACCTCAGTAAACACGAGGTGTTGGCCTTTGTCAATACTGTTAGCCAGTTCAACAACCGGTAATTGCAAGCCTTTCTTTACTATCTGGTCGGCATCGTCAACCACCAGTAAATCAACTTTATTTAAATTTAAGGCCAGTTTAAGGTAGATAGCCCTTGCCCTGTCAGGAGTGGCTACAACAATGTCGGCACCATCGGCAAGCTCATCCATCTGGCTTTCGAAGCCAGGCGCAACGTATAAGCCAACTATACGGATAGATTTATTTTTGTTAAGCCGGTCAAACTGTTCCATAACAGCAAACACTTGTTCTTTTTCGGGCACAAGCACCAATACACGCGGAACACCTTCGGGGGCATAGTTAAAGCGGTTTAATACGCCTAATACATAAGTGGTGGTTTTCCCGCTGCCCTCGGGGCCAATGGCAATAATATCCTGCCCGCCAATTATTCGGTTGATGGTTTTAAGCTGAAGCTCTTTAGGGTTTGCAAAACCGGCTTCGTTTACCGAACGCAACAATTGTTTATTAAGCTTCAATTTATCAGACCACGCCATCAGGATACTATTAAAAATTAAAATGAGGGTGCAAAAGTACCAAATTAACGCGTCATTTTTTTAAAAATCAGCAGATAAACGTTATAAAGGATGCCAGTCTGTACTGTTGAGCAGTGAAAATGCCGACCGCGGTTCAAGATCAAGATAGCGATAAGTTACTTTTGAAAGGTATAAACCCTGAGGGTGAGCCGGGATAATGATTTTGGGCGTTTGTTTGCTGGCGATATAAAACTCAAATTCATCTGTGCTCATCTGCCCTTTGCCAATTTCAAGCAGGCGTCCAACAGTGATCCTGATCATCCTATATAAAAAGCGGTTGGCGGTAATGTTAAACCTTAGCTTATCACCTTTGCTATCAATGTAAAGCCCTGCAGATTTTACGTGACAAATAGTATGCTCAACCTTGTCGGGCGTTTTGGATAAGGCGCGGAAGTCAGTGTAGTTAGGAAGGATTGAAACGGCTTTTTTCATTGCATCCAGGTCAAGATCCTGATCCGGATAAAGTGAACTGAAGTTACTAAGAAACGGGTCTTTATAATTATGGATAAAATAATCATAGGTACGGATCACGCCATCAAAACGGGCATGCGGATCTCCCTGCATCGGGATAATATCAAACACAGCTATATCATCAGGGAGCAGTTTATTAAGGCGAAACAACAGATCGAAATCTAAATTATCAGGAATATCGGCGTGAAAAAAATACTGACTTGCATGCACTTTGGCATCTGTACGACCGCAACCGTTAATGGCGACAGGTTGTTTCAGGATTTTGGAGAGGGCCGTTTCAATTACTTCCTGCACGGTAATTGCCTTCGAGAGTTTTTGCCAGCCCGAATACCTTACACCGTGATAGCCTATATGAAAAAAGTGCCGCCTTATTGTTTTAAGCATAGTTTTCAAAAATGCAGATTATTTTAAAATCCTGTACAAAACAAAAGCCCAATGTAATTAAACACCGGGCTTTATGTATATTAAAACAATTGTTTACACTTTTTTTGGCGGAAGATCAAATGCGATAGCGTTATGTTCAAAATGGCCTTTGTGCGAACCATCACAAAATGGCTTGTTTGCCGATAAACCACAACGGCAAATAGAAAGTACCGTACGGCCCTGTAAACCGTAAGCGTTGCCCTGCATATCAACTATTTCAAAATCGCCTTCTATTTTAACCGAACCGTTATTATTAATGGTAAGTTTAGTTTTCTCCATGTGTTAAATTTTGGCCAAAGTTAAAACTTGATAAGCCGCCAAAATTGTTTATTTGTTATTTAGAAGTGTTCCTGATTGGACGAAACAACGGGGGGGGGATTAATTTAGTTGAATGACTGGTTAAACGCTACAAGCACCTGCAAAAACACCTCTCTGTCTAAGGCAAAGGAAGAAGGCTGCTCGGGTTTTACAGCTTTTCCGTTTTTTATTTTAAGCGGGAATAAGGCAATAAAATCGCGAATGCTGATCTCATACCTTAGCATAGGGTCGCGGCGATGGATTTCTTCCAGCCTCATCTCAAAAAGGGAAACGCTTAGCGGATCTGCAATCATTACCCAAAACTAAGATTTGTTTACTGCTCTGCAAGGAAACATTAGCTATAAATGACAAACTTATGATGTGTAAAAATCCCTGCCAGTAACCATTCCGCATAAATTTGCGATACAGGCTGAGGCCTTTACTTTATAAAAACATCAAACTATGGAATACAGACAATTAGGCGCATCCGGCTTAAGGGTGCCGGTGTTAAGTTTTGGCACTGCTACATTTGGCGGTGGCAATGAATTTTTTAAGGCATGGGGCAATACCCAGGTTGATGAAGCAAAAAAGCTTGTTAATATTTGCCTTGATGCAGGTGTTAACTTATTTGATACCGCGAACGTTTATTCGCGTGGTATTTCTGAAGAAATATTAGGTAAAGCCCTGGAAGGCATCCGTAATGAAGTGCTGATCTCAACCAAAGCCACTTTTACAATGGGAGAGGGCGTTAATGATTTTGGTTCGTCGCGCTATCACCTGATTAAATCGGCCGAAGACAGTCTTCGCCGTTTAAATACCGACCGGATTGATATCTATCACATGCACGGCTTTGATGCCAGTACCCCGGTGGAAGAAACATTAAGAGCTTTGGACGACCTGGTTGCCAGCGGTAAAGTGCGTTACATTGCCTGCTCCAATTTTTCGGGCTGGCATTTAATGAAATCGCTTTCGGTATCTGAAAGGTATGGCTGGAGCCGTTATATTGCGCACCAGGCATATTATTCCCTGCTCAACCGCGAGTTTGAATGGGAACTGATGCCTTTAGGTATCGATCAAAAAGTAAGCACTATTGTTTGGAGCCCCCTGTCATCCGGCCAGCTAAGCGGAAAATTCAGAAGAGGAGAGCCAATCCCCGAAAACTCAAGGACGGTGCAGGGCGGTGCCCACGGCCCGGCCACAAATTTTGATCATTTATATAATATTGTTGATGCGCTTGACGAAGTTGCCGAAGAAACAGGTAAATCTGTGGCACAGGTTGCATTGAACTGGTTACTGCAAAGGCCTACGGTTGCCAACCTCGTAGTTGGGGCACGTAACGAAGAACAGCTTAAGCAAAACCTCGGCGCCATAGGGTGGAATTTGACGGTTGAACAGGTTAAGAAACTGGATGCCGCCAGCGAGGTAGACCCCATATACCCATATTGGCACCAGCGCCAGAACTTAAAGCTGGTACCGCTGCCAATACAATATTAAAAAGCATTAACAGGAAAGCTTACGTAGTTTTACGTAAGCTTTCCTGTTAAATCCCGTAACAGTACGCTGTTATAGTTGTAATGATTGCTTTAGCTTTGCTTTTGAAGGTAATGCGATATCTGTTATTACGGTATCTAAACCTTATCACTATTAAACCTTTCCTTTATGATCAAAAAACAATACCTCAAAGAAATAGCTATATCGGCTACCCAACAAAAAGGCAGTGCCTCAAACAATCAAAAAGAAGTAAGTAAAATTCAAAGCTGGCTTAATCTGTATGCGGTTACCAACCCTTCGGCAGGTACAGCAACAGGCATTGACGGCAGCTTTGGCCCGGGCACCGAAACAGCAGTTAAAAATTTCCAGAAGGCAAAAAACCTGTCGCAAACCGGCATTGTTGACAGCAGCGTTTTCGGCCAGCTATGCCAGCCCATGATAAACGCATTTAAAAGCCCCGTAGCAGGTACCGGCTTAAGGGAATTGGTTGTTAATACGGCCATTCAGCATTTAAGTAACGCACCATTTGAACTTACTGTTAAGGGGCAAAGTAATTGCGGTCCCTGGGTGCGGGCTTATATGGATAATAATGAAGGAACAGAGTGGTTTTGGTGTATGGGGTTTGTACAAACCATCATTGATCAGGCCGCAAGCCAATTAGGAAAAGATTTTCGTACTCTTATGCCGCTAACCTACAGCTGTGATACTGTAGGAGCTACCGGCATTAATAAAGGCTTGTTAAGCCGTGTTGCAACAGTAAGGGCCAATCCTGCTGTAGTAAGGCCCGGCGACATTTTCCTGGTTCAGAAAACACCAAACGACTGGGTACATACCGGTATTGTTATTGGCGTACATGGCGACTTATTTGATACCATTGAAGGAAATACCAATACCGATGGAAGCAGCAACGGCAACGGCGTATACAAACGTGTACGTAATTTTCAAACTTCAAAGCTCGATGTATTTTCGATACAACCTCTTGTTTAAAGCATGTCCTGCAAATTAATACTCCCGGAGCCCCTTTACAGGGGCTTTCTGCTTTAAAAAAGTTAAAAGCTCAAGGCTGAAAGCCTAATGCTGATTTTTCGCTTTGAGCCTTCAGCTTTCCGCTTTAAGCTCGATTAAGTAACAGTTAAATTACAATTGCTTCATAAAAAAATGACCGGATAGCTTTAGCCCTTTCCAAAACTTAGCTAATTTGCGGGGCAGTCCGCCGGGGCGTGCTTATCAACCCAATTAACCTGTTTTGAACATGATCAACCGTAGAAAGTTTATTCAATCCACTGCCGTAGCTGGTACAAGTTTCCTGCTTGCACCTCAACTATCAAAAGCGTCCGGATTTTTTAAAGGATCGCCCAACGAAAAAGTGGTATTAGGGATGATGGGCACTAACAGCCGCGGGCTATATCTTGCCCAAAGTTTTGCCAAATTACCCAATGTGGAGATCGGTTATATCTGCGATGTTGACTCAAACGTGGTTGCTAAAACGATTGATGCCATTTACAAACAAACAGGCAAAAAGCCACAGGGCTTAACGGATATCCGCAAAATGCTGGAGATAAAGGATCTTGATGCGGTAGTGGTTGCCCCACCAGATCACTGGCATGCCCCTGCAACTATCATGGCCTGTCAGGCCGGTAAACATGTGTATGTAGAAAAGCCTTGCAGTCATAATCCGCACGAGGGGGAAATGGCGGTTGAAGCAGCAAATAAGTATAAACGATTGGTGCAAATGGGCAGTCAGCGCCGCTCATTCTCTAATGTGCAGGCTATGGTGAAGGAATTACATGATGGGGTAATCGGTCGTACTTATTACGCTAAAGGCTGGTATACCAATCATCGCTTAAGCATTGGTAAAGGCAAACAGGTTCCTGTACCTGCCAATTTAAATTATGATTTGTGGCAGGGCCCGGCGCCAAGAAGGCCTTACCAGGATAACCTGATCCATTATAACTGGCACTGGTTTTGGAACTGGGGAACAGGTGAAGCGCTGAACAACGGTACACATGAGCTGGACGTGATCCGCTGGGGCCTTGGTGCCGACTATCCGAACAAGGTAGTATCAACAGGCGGACGCTTCCATTTTAATGATGACTGGCAAACGCCGGATACACAAAATATCCTTTATAATTTCCCTAACAATACCGCTGCCGAATGGGAGTGCCGCAGCTGTAATGGTTTCGAGATCGAAAAATTAAGCAGGGGGGTAGTATTTTATGGAGATAAAGGAACCCTGTTTTATGATAGCGGCAACAGCTATCGTGTTTACGATGGTGACAACAAGCTGGTAAAGGAAGTTAAGGATGATACCAAAGTGGACGGCACCAACAAGGTAAGCCCAACAGAAGCGCTGGATGGCTTCCACATGAAAAACTTTACGGATTCGATAAGGGGAACTGATAAACTGAACTGCCCGATTGAGATCGGCTTCAAGTCAACCCTGTTACCGCAATTGGGTAATATATCATACCGCGTTGACCGCGTATTGCATATCGATCCTGATAATGGTCATATTTTAAATGATCCCGAAGCTCAAAAGCTTTGGAGCAGGGAGTATGAAAAGGGTTGGGAGGTGAAGGTGTAAGCCTCACCCAATCCTCTCCAGAGGAGAGGGCTTTAAAAGCTCTTAAGTCTCCTCTTCTGTGAGAAATTAGAGGGGCTCG
This sequence comes from Mucilaginibacter sp. cycad4, assembly GCF_034263275.1. Lineage (NCBI taxonomy): Bacteria > Pseudomonadati > Bacteroidota > Sphingobacteriia > Sphingobacteriales > Sphingobacteriaceae > Mucilaginibacter > Mucilaginibacter sp. cycad4. Next base: position 1,836,566 of record NZ_CP139559.1, read on the forward strand.
TTTAGTTTAATCAAACAAGAAAATATCAAATATGAAAAAAATAATCTACCCTGCTATTATGCTTTTGGCGTCAACGGCATTCGGGCCTGTAAGTGCGCAAACCAAACTGTTTGATGGTAAAACCCTTAAAGGCTGGAAAAAACTTGCCGGTAATGCCGATTATAAAATAGAAGACGGAGCCATAGTAGGCACCACTGTACTCAACTCGGGCAATTCATTTTTAGTTACCGAAAAGGAATACGGTAATTTTATATTAGAGCTGGATGCAAAAATTGAAAGTGAGTTGAGCAATTCGGGCGTTCAAACCCGCAGCCATTATGACCCGGCAGGTAATAAGGGTAAAGGAAAAGTTTATGGCAGGCAATTTGAAATAGATCCATCATCGCGCAAATGGACTGGTGGTATTTATGACGAAGGCCGTCGCGACTGGCTATATCCGCTTGACCTGAACCCAAAGGCCAAAGACGCATTTAAAGTAGGCGAATACAATCACATCAGGATAGAATGTATCGGCAACGAAATGAAAACCTGGATAAACGGTGTACCTGCCAGTGATGTGGTAGATACTATCGACACCAAAGGTTTTATAGCTTTACAAGTACATGCCGTAAGCGAAGAAAAGCAAGCCGGTAAAAAGGTGTACTTTAAAAACCTGAACCTGCAAACCAATAATTTAAAACCCAAGCCGTTTCCAAAGGATGTTTATGTGGTTAACCTTACCCCAAACAGCATAACTGCTGCTGAAAAAGCAAACGGCTGGAAATTACTATACGATGGCAAAACCAATACAGGCTGGCGCGGTGCAACCCTCAAAGGTTTTCCTGAAAAAGGCTGGGAATATGCTAACGGTACCATGCACGTGCTGCCATCTGCCGGACAGGAAGAATCTGGCGGCGGTGATATCGTGACCAATGATAATTACAGCGCTTTTGACCTGTCGTTTGAATTTAAACTTACGCCGGGTGCCAATAGCGGTGTTAAGTATTTTGTCACCCTGTCTGAAGTTACTAAAGGGTCGGCTATTGGCCTGGAGTACCAGGTACTTGATGATAAACTGCATCCCGATGCCAAATTAGGCCGTGATGGCGACCGTACTTTAGCTTCATTATATGACCTTATCAAGGCCAATAAACAAGAACGTTTTGTACATCCGATAGGAGCCTGGAATACCGGCCGTGTGGTGGTATATCCAAACAACCATGTTGAGCATTACTTAAACGGCGTAAAAGTGCTGGAATACGAACGCGGTTCAAAAGCCTTCCGCGACCTGGTAGCCATTAGCAAGTACACCATCTGGAAAAATTTCGGCGAAGCTGCAGAAGGGCATTTGTTATTGCAGGATCATGGCAATGAAGTGTTTTTCAGAAGTATCAAGCTTAGGGAGTTGAAATAAAATAATCTTCTATTGTAGAAACCAGATTTAAGAAGCTTTAAACCTTCGTAAGCTGGTTTCTACATTGTCTTCACCTCAAGAGGCGCTGCATGATTTTTCTGGAAGTTTAGTTTCTACCACTATCGTTCCCCCTTCAGGGGGGTTAGGGGGCATGGGCTCTACAATGAACTCCTCAACCTCACTGTAAACGGAACCGCGAAATGTTCATGACAGTTGTTCAATGCAAACTCGGCAGTTTTGCTGCCCATCAATTTAAAATCGGTTGATATGGTGGTGATGCCGTCAAGAATGATCTCTTTTAGCGCTGTTTCATTGTAGGAAATCACGCCTACATCTTTAGCTACTTTTAAATCGGAAGCGATGATCTTTTTAATGAGATCAACCAGGTCATCCTCGGTTAGACTGATATATACCGTATTTTTCTGGATAGTTTCTGTCGATAGTGTTTCAACAATATCATACTCAAAAGCATACTGCCTGCAAAAATTCAGGAAGCCCTTCATGATCTCTTTAGAGTGATAGGTTTTGCCGGGGAAAATCAGCTTAAGCGTATGATATTTACTGAGGTTATCCAGCATGCTCTTCAGCGCCTCGTAAACATCCGTAGCAAAGTTTTCATATATCGCTGCAAATTTACCGTTTACACCAGGTACCATGTTATCCAGTAAAATCAGCTTGTCTTTAGGTATGGTATTGATGATCTCATGAGCTTTGGTTTCATTATCCAAAAAATGCGGGATAATGATGTATTTGGCATAATCGCTCTGGATACTTTCGGCAATGATCTTTTTAAAAAAGTAAAAATCGTTGTTGTAAATATAAAAGTCTATAGCAGCCTGCTCGCCGATAGTAGCTACAAAGGCATCATAAATGATCTTCTTATGTGCGCTGAGTTTGTTGAATAACAGGAAAATCTTAAGCGGCTTCTGAAAATCGGTATTGGAAATAAAAAAACCTTTTCCCGGAACGGAACTCACTATGCCTTTCTCCTTCAGTTCCTTATAAACGCGTTCAATGGTATTGCGTGAAGTATCCAGTGCATAGCTCAGATCATTGATGGAGGGGAGCATATCATCCTTTACAATCTGCCCGCTTTCAATGGCCCTGATAATGGCGTTGGACAGCTGCAGGTACTTAGGCGTAATGGAGTATTCGTCGATTGACAGGATCTTTAAATAATTCTTCACAACACAAATGTAATATTTGACAGCACTTTTTTATCATTAGAACCGTGATGCGTTTGATTTCACGATTGACCTGATTTAACATACGATATCATGAAATCCTGAAATCAAGCGCATCATGGTTAAGTTCTCTTCTTAAACGCGTAATACAAATACCCCAGCGCCGGCAGTATAAACAAACTGCCCACCAACAAACCGATCCCCAGATCATCGATACTGTTACTATTTGCATGTTCGCTAAGTAAGGACATGGAACTGCCATCCTTAAAAATGACAAACCTCGGGAAGCGCGAAAACCCTACCGATATCAATATCATACACACCTGGAAAGCGGCAAGCACCCTGATCCATTGCCTGTTGCGGCGGTGTGATATAATCAGGTAAAGTACTGCCAATGAAATGGTTGCGGCAATTACCGCAACTAAGCTTACAGGGTTGCCAAAAATCCAGTTAGCCAGTTGAACATGCTCAAAATGAGAAGCTAAGAACACCAGTGCGCCACATATCACGGCGGCAATGTTCATGATCTTTGCTTTGCGGATGTAGCGTTTAATTTCGTCTACATCCTCCGTTTCGCCTACTATGTAAATAGCGGCAAGGAAGCCGCAAAGCGCCACGGTAAAAAAGCCAACGGAGACCGAAAACCAGTTGAACCAGCTAAAGATGTAAGCATGCAGAAAATCAGTTGCCTTAGGATCAATTTGCCCTGATAAAGCGCTGCCGGCAATAATGCCTAAAAACAAAGGCGTAACAAAACTTGAATAAACAAATATGTGGGTATAAAATGCCTGTGTTTTTTCGTCCTTAATAGCATCATAATTACGGAACGAAAAGGCAGTGCCCCGGGCAATTACACCAAGCAGCATCACCAGTAACGGGATATGCAGGTAAATACACATTTCGCTGTAAATAACCGGGAAGCCCACAAACAGTACCACTACAGTAATGATAAGCCACATGTGGTTTGCTTCCCAAATAGGGCCGATGGCCTGGTACATGATCTTGCGGGTACGGTGCTTGTTATCTGTAGATGTGAAAAGTTCAATTATACCTGCACCAAAATCGGCCCCGCCTAATAAAAAGTAGAGGGTGATAGCCGCAAAAAGGAAAAGGATTACAATATATAGCATCATGGTCAGGCGGTTTTAGGGTCATACAATTCAGGCACCATCTGGATCTGTCTTTTTAGTAAAAATATAACAGCCACACTTAGTGTAAAATAAATAAAGCTGAACAGGTAAAAAGAATATTGGATGCCGGGCATTGGGGTAACAGCCTCGCTGGTACGCATAACCCCTTGTATTATCCAGGGCTGGCGACCAACCTCGGTAACTGTCCAACCGGCTTCAAGGGCTATAAAACCCAGCGGAGTAGCCCAAATAAAAGTTTTTAGAAACCAGGCTTTGGAAAGCAGATCCTTCTTTTTCCAGAGCTCGTAGAAATAAATGATCCCTATCAGCATCATTAAAACGCCTATACCCACCATAATCTGGAAAGCATAATGCGTAACGGCTACCGGTGGCTGGTTTTTAACAGGGATCTTATCCAATCCGTTTACCTGCGTTTTAAAGTTGTCGTGCACCAAAAAGCTTAATAAACCGGGAATTTCCAAGCCATAATTTACTTTTTTAGCCGCGGTATCAGGAATACCACCTATAACCAATGGTGCGTATTTCTGGGTATGAAAATAAGCTTCCATTGCCGCCAGTTTCGCTGGCTGGCGTTTAGCTGCGTTTTTGGCAGATAGATCACCGCTGAAAGGTTGCAATATAGCTGCGGCCGCACCGAAAATGATGGCTATTTTAAAAGCCTTAGTATGGAAAGCGATATTCTTTTTACGGTAGATCATGAGTGCATGTATACCTGCCACAGCAAAACCTGTGGCCGAAAAAGCCGCAATGGTCATGTGCAGCGATTCGGAAAACCAGGCTTTATTAAACATGGCCTTTACAGGATCGATATTGATGTACTGGCCGTTCACAAAATCGAACCCGGAGGGGCTGTTCATCCATGAATTGGCTGATACTACCAGGATGCCCGATGCTATACCGCTAAGTCCAACAATGACCCCGGCTGTCCAATGCACCCAATTGTTCAGCCGGTTCCAACCGTAAAGGAACAGGCCAAGTGCTATCGCTTCGATAAAAAATGCTACACCTTCAAGCGAAAATGGCATGCCAAAGATAGGTCCGGCGTGTTTCATGAAGCCCGGCCAAAGCAATCCGAGCTCAAATGAAAGCATAGTACCGGATACTGCGCCGGTAGCAAAAAATATAGCCACGCCCTTGCTCCAGGCAACAGTGATGTTTTTATAAACGGGATCCTGCGTTTTTATCCATTTGAAATGCGATATGGCCATAAAAACAGGCATCACCATACCAATACAGGAGTATATGATATGAAAACCTAAGGATAAGGCCATTTGAGATCTGGCCGCTAAAAAATCATCCATACGTGTTATACTTAAATAATGGTTGAAATTAAAGCTTAATGTAACAAATCTGTAACTAAATGCTTATCGATATTGAATTTAAAATATATTTTTATTGGGAAAAAGTTGGATTAGTAGTGATTATTTAGTAACAACTTGAGCCGTAAAGCCAATAAGGCAAGTAAACGTTTGGGTTTCATAATTGAATATTGAGGTTTATAAATTGCGGATGTAGTAAGTGCCGGGGATGTTTTAATGCTACAAAACGCCCGGACAGTGATAAATGATTAAATTGTGATTAATTGTTTTTATTACACATATTTGAGTGGTTGTTTTCGTTTGACTTTTGCCAGGCCTGTTTCCGTTGTTTATAAAAAAAGCAGATACGCGATGAAATCTTATGAATAATTTATAATGGCTATCCTGTTATTTTATGCAGCTTTTTTTAATATAAAAGTATTTTTATACCAAAAACAAGGCAAGCAGTTTTTACCATAATTTTACAACGTTTGTCAATGGCGGGCCTGGCGATATCGTCGCCGCAAACTGGTCGATATGCACTTTTATACAATAATTACCGATACAATTGAACCAGTGTGTTATTTCTTTGAACAAAAGTTTGCCTGTTTCATCGTCACAAAATGTAAATTTGGATAATGATGTTGTTCGAAAACATCAACCATACCAATTTTAAAACCATAGTTCATCAACAATTTTTTCCTGTGGGTTACCGCGCCGGAAATTAGTAACCTGTTTGTTATGATGCATTCTGTACCCGATTTGTGTATACGCAGAAAGATTAATATGGTGCTGGCCGGCACTGTGCGTGTTATACTTACGTTAGTCGTTTTAGCCGGGCCCTGTTTCCAGGCACATGCTCAAAAGCCTAACTTGAAATTTACCGCCTTAACCACCAGGCAGGGATTAATGGGTAACGCCGTGAACGCAATAGTGAAGGATCATAACGGGATGATGTGGATAGGCACATCAGAAAGCCTGAACAGGTACGACGGAAAGAGGTTTAAAGTTTATCCGCTGGGTGCCAAAAGACAGGTAGAGCCAGGTTCCAATGAAATAAGCAGTATCAGTATGGACCGTACCGGCACGCTATGGGTAGGCACTATCGGTTTTGGGTTGTATTATTACGATAAGGCGGCAGATGACTTCAAAAGCTTTAGTTCGGCCTTAAAAGGGCAGCGTTTAAGCCAGGGGGTTATTACCGCTGTTTGTGCAAATGACGAAGGCGCTATTTGGGTGGGGACGGTAAATGGCCTTGATGTGATCAGTCCCGATCGTAAGCATATCAGTCATTTTGAAACCGGGACAGACAAATCAGGGCAGATCCCGGTTAAAAGCATGGGCTATATTTTTCAGGATAGTTACAGCAGGATGTGGGTTTGCACCAATGCAGGTTTGTATTTATATGATGATACGCATAAGCGCTTTAAAGCCTTTCGCCATCAAAAAAATGATCTCCGCAGTTTACCTTCGGATGTTGTAATGACGGTTTCGCAGGATAAAGCGGGCAATTTGTGGGTAGGTACATCAAATGGCTTAAGCCGCCTGGCGAAGGATGGTGAACACTTTATCAATTATTGCTATAATGATAAGGATGAGCAGTCGTTATGCGGTGACATTGTTTACAGCATTGCTGCGGATGATAAAGACCACATTTGGGTTGGTACAGAAGGCGGTCTGAATGTTATGGATATCAACACAGGTCAATCCATTCGTTACCGCCATGACCCGCGCGATCCGTATAGTCTTAACAGTAAATCCATCCGCAGCATTTATATCGATCCTAAAGGCATTTATTGGGTTGGTACGTATATGGGCGGTATAAATAAATACGACAAAAACCTCACTTTGTTTAATTATGTGCAACCTACCGAGTTAGACCCTTATGGTTTACGTGCGCCAATCGTATCATCTTTCGCGCAAAAAAATGATAATGAATTATACGTCGGGACGGACGGCGGCGGGCTTAGCATTTTCAACAACAAAACCAACCGTTTCACTCATATTATTATCAAACCGAAGGAAAAAATAAACTCGGCGGGCCTGCCTGTTCTGGCTATGCTGCTGGACCATAAAAAACAGCTTTGGATAGGAACATTTGGCCACGGGCTTTTTAAGTTCAATACCACAAACAATGCCTATACACAATTCACCGGCGGTACCGGAAAGCTAAACATCAGTCAAAATAACATTTTTTGCTTTAAGGAAGACCGCTCTGGTAATGTATGGATAGGTACCAACGGCGCCGGTATTGATATTTTTGACGCGAAGGCTGATAGTTTCCGCAGATTTCAACCTTCCTTTGTGGCGGTAAGAGGTTATAAGTTGCCATCAAATGGCTATATCAGAGCGTTTGAAGAGGATAAAGACGGCAATATGTGGGTTGGATCATATGGTACCGGCATCGCTATTTATAACCCCGATACCAAATTGTTCGATACGTTAAATCCAACCAATACAGGCCTTCCCATTGCAGAGGTTTTATCCTTAAAAAGAGATGCTAACGGGAATATGTGGATAGGTACTAATGGTGACGGCCTTTTCTTGTACGATCATCGGCTTAAAAAAATAACTGCGTTTAAATACAATAACCAGTTGCCGAACGGTGTAATTTGTAAAATTTTGCAGGATAAAACGAATAATATATGGTTCAGTACAAACCAGGGGATTGGAAGAATTGATCCTGCTGATCAGAAACTTTATGTTTATTGTAACGATAACGGACTTCAGAACAATGTTTTTCTAAATGGATCGGGTATTATTGCCGCAGATGGTACACTTTACTTTGGCGGGGTAGACGGGTTCAATTATTTTAAGGGATCAGATGTAAGGCTTAATAAAAACCTGCCGCCGGTTGTATTAACTACCCTGAGTATAGATAATAAACGTATTTCGCCCAACCGCGATAACCCCCTGCCTGTTAATATCAGTGAGGCAAAAGAAATCACCATTAAGTATAAGCAAGACATCTCCATAAACTTTGTGGCGCTTAATTATACGCTGCCGCAGCAAAATCACTATGCTTACATTTTAGAAGGATTTAGTAATACCTGGAAAAATGCGGGCACATCAACAACGGCCAGTTATACCAACCTTGATCCGGGAGAGTATACGTTCAGGGTGCGGGCATCTAATAACGATGGAAAATGGAATAATACCGGCACATCCTTGAAAATTATAGTGAAGCCGCCTTTTTGGATGACCATATATGCTTATGTGCTGTATGTTTTGCTGGCCTTTGGCGTGTTGTTGCTCATCCGCAGGCAAGGGGTTAAAAAGCTTAAAAAGAAACTGCACGATGAGCAGGAACGTAAAGCCGCCGAAGCCCGTCATGAACTGGATGAAATGAAAATTAAGTTTTTAACCAACCTGAGCCATGAATTCCGAACACCGATATCTTTGATAATGGCGCCGGTTGATAAGCTTCTTGAGCAGCCTAACAGCGGGCCCGTTACCGAACAATTAGGCGTTATTAAAAGAAACTCGCGCAGGCTGCTTAACCTGGTTAACCAATTGCTTGATTTCAGAAAGCTTGAAGAGAATGAGCTTAAGTTGAATTTGGTTGAAGGAGAATTTATTTCTTTCGTTCGCGAAGTTGCCGATTCGTTTTACGATCTGGCGAGTAGAAAAAAGATCGTTACGGCATTTAAAACCGCCGGCGAAAGGTTATTTGTAAAATTTGATCATGATAAGGTTGAGCGGATATTATTTAACCTGCTATCCAACGCGTTTAAATTTACCATGCCCGGCGGGCAAATTACTGTTGAAGTTACCGCTCCTGTTATTTCGGAAGATGGTAATTCATACCAATTGGGTATTTCGGTTTCGGACACAGGTACGGGCATAGCACCCGGGCAGGTTGGCCATGTTTTTGACAGGTTTTATCAGGCAGATGCCCAGCCTGCCATACTTAACCAGGGAAGCGGGATAGGCTTATCCATAACACGTGAGCTTGTACAGTTGCACGGCGGCGAGATCGGTGTGAAAAGTGAACCGGGTAAAGGTTCAATATTTTCGTTAACAATTTCATTGCCTGTGATTAATTTATCGGAGACGGCAATATTTGATCAAAGCACACCGAAGGCAGCCCCCGGCGTTACCGACGATGACAAAGACAGGAAACCCAAGACGACAGCTATACCGGGTGCTAACCGGCTCCATGTGCTGGTTATTGAAGATAATGATGAAATGAGGCAATACCTGTCCGAAAGCCTGGCCGTAACATACAAAGTGTCGGAGGCGGCTAATGGCCGTGAGGGGTGGCACAAAGCACTTGCCGTACATCCCGACCTGATAGTTAGTGATATCAGCATGCCCTATATGGATGGGATCCAGCTAAGCTGTAAACTTCGGGCTGATAAAAGGACCAGCCATATACCCATCATTTTGTTAACCGCAATGACCAGCCAGAAGGAGCAACTTGCAGGGCTGGAACTTGGCGTAAACGATTACCTGACCAAGCCATTTAACTTCGATATCCTGAATATTAAGATCAAAAACCTGCTTCATTTAAACACGTCGCTTAAAGAAACCTATCAGAAAAAGATAAAAGTTATCCCTGCAGACATGGATATCGAATCCTCGTCAGAGCGGTTTATTAAAGACGTAGTGATATATATTGAGAAAAACATCAACAACCCTAAATTTTCAGTCGAAGAGATCAGCCATCACTTTAGTATGAGCAGGGGATCGTTCTATAGCAAGATCACCGAACTAACCGGCGAGCCGCCTGTGGAATTTATCCGCTCCATAAAGCTGGATAAGGCATCTATACTGCTGGAAAAAACCGACCTGACCATTGCCGAGATCGCTTACTCCATTGGTTTTTCAACGCCGCATTACTTTACCAAATCATTCAAGGCAAAATATAATGTTCTGCCATCCGAGTACCGGGTGAAAAAGGGAAGCGTTAAGAGTGTGGCATAGGAGAACCAGTTTTATGGCTAATGCAGACGGGCCATCACCTGCCTGTATTGTCTGTTGGCCCGGCAGTCGTGGGATTGGTGGTAGCTTGCTGTTTGTAACCCAATAAGCTTAACATTTTCTGCCCATATCGTGCGCCTAAGCTCCGGTAGCCCTCAGCAGTGAAGTGCAGTTTATCCGGTGCGGCCGGACAGCCGGCTGAACTGATCACATAAGCATTGGGGATAATTTCGGGGAGTTTATCAATTATACGGTTCATAGCAGCGCACTTGCCGCCCTGGTCTTCGTTAACAAGCTGTCCCGCCAGCAACGGAACTCTTCTGGCCTTCAGGCGAAGATCTTTTAATAGCATGTCATAAATGCTTTTTACTTTTAGTGTCCAAAGCGTATCATTTGGGTTAGATTCGCCCTGGTGCAGTAAGATGCCTTTAATCACACCGGATTTTTGAGCCAGTTTAGCCATCTCTACCAAATGGCCGTAGGGATTGCCGCCGTATTCGTTAATCATGTTCACCATCCAGGAGGGTGCGGTGGCTGCATAGTCCTTATAGCTGTCTTTCTGGAATAATTCAATTTTACAACCAGCTACCGATACGTTCACAATACCAACTGTTACATCAGGGGGCAGGGTGGCAATCAGGGTACGGCCGAAGTAGTCGGCAGGGGTGAGGCCGGTATTGCAGCGTGCCAGTGGTGGTACGGCTGTGTACCAGTTGCCTTTGGTGCGTTTAAGGTTAGGGCAGTCCACAGTTTCCAATACCTGTAAACGCGGACCAACAACAGTATCCTGTGGCTGTATGCGGGCATTGCCTTCCATATTTGACTGGCCGAAGCACAAAAAAATGTAAAACTTTTTGTTTTGGGCAGAGGCTGTGCTAATACTTAAAACACTGATTACCAATAGGGAAATAGAAAGTTGTTTTGTCTTCATTTTATCTTTTTGAGGCTTTTATAGCCGATAAATAGCCCGGCCGCCACTCAATAAAAATACCTGAACCATCAGATATGGTATTACAACAATTGTTGAAAGTGTTATAACAGTTGTTGATGCCGTTTTTGTTATTGCCTGCAAAGAATAGCGGTAAGTTGGGAATAAAGGAGCAATTGTTCGTTTAGTAAACCAATGTGTTAACTTTTTCAACATGCGTGTCATTTAAAGTTTACAGTCCTCAATACTTTTGATTACAAAAGGTGTAATCGTGAACTATATAACCTTAAACAAAGTTTACTAATATGATCAATAATTATTTGCGTCAATGCGTGAATGCTTTATCAAGTGTCATAAACAAGAATAATTACCTCACCTTTATTACTTTTCTTTTTTTAAAATTGGTTGTAAGGACAGCGCGAGGCTGTCCTTATTTGTTTTCCTAAGCAGTTCCGCTTTACATGGCTAAATATTTATTGTTTCTATCGCTATAAATCAACAAAATTTATTGTTTAACAATGTCCCAACATGGTGTTTTTAGCAGATTTCGCAATCGATTGTTTTCGATTGTGAATCATCCCCAAATTAACAAACCGTTACCAGGTTTTGATAAAGAAAAACACTAATCCCTAACTTATTTTTTATTTTTTATTTTTATTTAATTAGTTGTAAATCAATATATAATAGTTTTTAACTAATCAGATACTTTTGATTGGATTACTTCTTTTATTTGATCAGGCAGCTGTTGTAACCCTGAAAGAAAACTTTGTTCAGCGAGACCGGCTTAAACAAATGTTGTAAGATTAAGATAAATACTGCGCTACCTGCCCAACCGCGAAAGATAATTTTACCCCTGTTATTACAAGCTGCCTTTAGCGGCTGTAACAAAAAGTACTGTTGGCATTACAACGTACGGATTACCAATTATAAACATGTTGACCAATAATGGAGCATTCGTGGCATTTGTGTTTGCTGCCCGGATCCGGTGTGGGATACCGTTTGAATTTGAAAATTAATAACACCTAAATATCAATTATCAATTATCAATCAATCAACAAGAAAATTATGAAAAGACAAAAAAGAGATTTTCAGATCCGGGATAAGTACGGAACAGCTAACCGGCAGGTTTCGTCGTTCATTTAAATCCGGTAGTTACCATTAAGGTGACATCTGGATAATTTTAGGCATTTGCAGCTTAAACGATGCCGGTAAATGTTGCGCTGAGAGCAAATCAGGCCAACGTTTTCCCCATCGAATCGAAAATTTTAAACCTTAATAACATGAAGTATTCTTTACAAAAAATTTATAATAACAGGTGGCGTTACGCTACGCTCATCTTAACCGGATGTGCGCTCGCAATGCCGTCGGTGTCAATTGCACATAACAGCGGTTCATCAGGCGGCATTACCATTAACAAAAATGGTGCTTTGAAAATGAAGCCCGCCTTCAACGTTTCGGGCAAAGTTACTGATGAGGATAACCAACCCCTGCCCGGCGTAGCGGTTTCCATAAAAGGCACAACACAAGGCGTAACAACTGATGCCAGCGGTAACTTTAAAATAGCAGTGCCCGGAAATTCGGCGGTGCTCCTGTTCAAGTTAATCGGCTTTGCCCAGCAAGAGATCACGGTTACCAATGGTGCCGAGCTAAAAGTGCAAATGAAAAAAGATACTAAGAACCTGGAGGAAGTTGTAGTGGTTGGTTACGGATCGCAAAAACGTGCTAAGGTAACAGGGGCAGTATCATCGGTTAGCGGTAAAACGCTGGCATCATTACCAGTGGGCGGTATTGAAGGTTTACAAGGCCGTGTGGCCGGCCTTACCGTTACCAGTAACGGCAGTCCGGGAACGGGAGCCATTATTTCATTGCGCGGTATAAGTTCCGTGAATTATGGATCTGATCCTTTGTATATTGTGGATGGTTATCCTGGCAGTCTTACGGGCGTTGATATTAAAGATATCCAAAGTATCGACGTTTTGAAAGATGCCAGTGCCGCGGCAATCTATGGTTCCCGGGGTACAAATGGTGTTATCATCATAACCACCAAAAAAGGTAACAATAATAGCCGGACAGAGGTTACTATCGACTCATATTATGGCATACAAAACGTTATCAAAAAATATGACCTGCTTAATACCCAGCAATACCTGCAATATGAACGCGCGCTTAACGGTTCAGCCGGCATAGCCTTACCGCCACGCCTGCAGCCAGAAAACTTTAATAAGCCAATTTATGCAGGTAGCTCTCAAACCTTTGCCCAAACCAATACCAACTGGCAGGATGCTTATTTCAGAAGTAACGCACCTATACAGCAGCACAATGTGGCATTGAGCGGCGGTAACGCTGTAACGCGCTTTTATACTTCGGCAAATTACTTTGATCAGCAGGGTATTGCCCAGGGCTTGAGCGCCTACCACAAGGCAATTCGTGTTAACGCCGATCATACGATCAGCAAGTTCCTGTCGTTTGGCGAAACATTCAACGCCACCGTTAATCATCAGCTTTACGGCGTAGACGCGGGTAACCGTACTGCTATAACAAATGTTGTCAGGATGCAGCCATATCTGCCAATCTACAATCCAAATAACGCCGGCGGGTTCATGGGGCCGCAAAACAGCTTCGATGGTTCGGATCCAACCAACCCGATTGAAGCAGCCAAACTGATCAATAATACCAATCACGGTTTCACCATCCATGGTAATGCTTACGCAACGTTAAAGTTTGCTTCATGGCTTAACTTTAAATCAATTTATGGTATTGATTACGGCACCAACAAAAACAATACCTACACGCCTATTTATAATGACGGTGGTACTTCAAGTTCGCCAACTGCGGTTATTAATTACACCAGGGGATCCACCACCACGCAGTTGTTCTCGCAACAGCTCACTTTCGATAAAACCTTCGGCAACCAGCATCACGTTAATGCTGTTTTAGTTTACGAAGCCCAAAGTTCGCGCGGCGATAACCAGATTTCATCGGGTAACCAAAATACCAACACGGTGAAAACACTAAATGGCGCGACTAATCTTTTCACTAATTATACCTACGGGACCAACCTCCTTGTTTCAGAAGTTGCCCGCGTTGGGTATGATTTTGAAGGCAAATATCTGATATCAGGCTCTATACGCCGCGACGGTTTATCAGTATTTGCGCCGGGGCACAAACATGAAAGTTTCCCTGCCGCGTCGTTAGGCTGGAAGGTTGACCAGGAAGATTTCATGAAGGGGCTCAAATCCGTATCTTCATTAAAACTAAGGGCCGGCTATGGTGTAACAGGTATTAACGGAACCGTGTTGGGAAATTATCCTTATTTGCAACCTATATCGTCTAATATTGCTACCTATCCATTCAACGGTTCTTTAGCCGATCTCGGAAACGCCTCATTTTACAGTGGTTTAAGTAACCCCAATCTGTCGTGGGAAACAACCAAACAAACCAACATCGGTTTAGATCTGGGCTTATTCCAGGATGCCTTTACTTTGGCCGCTGAGGTGTATACCAGGAAAACAGATAATCTTTTATTAACCGTACCTACACCGCCCAGCTTTGGTTTTAATGGCGCCGGAACTTTAGCTAATGTTGGGTCGATGCGTAACCGTGGTTTTGAGATCACTTTAGGTTACCATAAAACCAAAGGCGAATTTAAGTACGATATTACCGGAAACTTTTCCCTGAACAGAAACAAGGTTTTAACACTTAATACTGCTAACGCTTCTATTACTGCTGGTGGCGATGCTGACTATGGCGGTGGGAACCCTTTAACCAACACAGTAGTTGGGCAGCCTGTTCAATCTTTTTATGGTCTTATTGTCGACGGGATTTTTCAAAACGCAGCCGAGGTTGCTAATTCGCCCACGCAAACAGGAGCGGCTCCGGGCGATATCAAATTCAGGGACGTAAACCACGATGGTGTTGTCAATGATGCCGATCGTACCTTTATAGGCAGCTACCTGCCTAAATTCACCTATTCATTAAACTACAGCGCATCCTATAAAAATTTCGATGCAGTGGTGTTTTTTCAGGGTGTTTATGGCAATAAGATATTCAATGCTGAAAGGATTATTCTTGAGGGCATGCCAAGGCTTTTTAACGCGGGTACTAATGTTTTAAACGCATGGACACCTACAAATACCGGTACTAATGTTCCGCGTGCCTTCTCAGGCGACCCAAATGGCAATAAAAGGCCTTCAACAAGGTGGATTGAAAGTGGCTCATATCTGCGCATTAAAAACATGCAGATCGGTTATAATTTCCCTGCATCATGGTTAAGGGCAAAAACAGACAACGCGCTTAACAGGCTAAGGATTTATGTGGCATCAACCAATCTTTTAACGTTTACTAAATATAAAGGCCTTGATCCCGAAATCGGTTCACGTAATGGTACGCTAACAAACGGTATTGATTACGGCCAGTATCCGCAGCCAAGAGTAGTTCAACTGGGTTTGCAGGCAACCTTTTAACGATTAATTTAAAAAGATACAGCGATGAAAACTAAAAAAATATACCTGTGGTCGGCCCTTACAGCTATTATCGTAACGGCAACAGTGAATTCCTGCAAAAAGGGGTCCCTTAATACCAGCGACCCAAATAACGTAACAACAGACCAATATTATAAAACCAGCGCTCAGTTAACCAATGGAGTAAACGCTATTTACGTTGCTATCCATTCCTTAGGACTTGTGTCAAGAGAGTGGTTTTTTATTCACGACCTTAGGAGTGATGAAGTTGCAGCAGGCGGCGGACAGCTTGAAGCTCCAAGAGGACAGATGCTTAATGGCAATGCCGACCCCGCTAACTCGGTATTGAACTCAGTGTGGAATACATGGTACACAGCGATTTTTAGAGCGAATGTGGTTATTCAAAACGGACCAACCGTAACAGATAATACTGCCTTACGCGACAGACTGGTTGGCGAAGCTAAATTTTTGCGTGCCTGGGCTTATTTTGACCTTGTTTCGCAATGGGGAGGGGTACCGCTTCATACAGTACCTGTTAAAACTCCCAGTGATTTTCAGCCACGAGCCTCTGAAGCTGAAGTTTATGCTTTGATTGTCAAAGATCTTCAGGACGCCGCAGCTGTTCTGCCTGAAAAAACCGGTACTGATAAAGGCCGGGCAACTGCTTCGGCAGCAAATGCTATGCTGGGTCGTGTGTTGATGCAAACAGGCGATTACGCCGGAGCAAAGGCCGCGCTTTTAAAAATCCCAACAACTGGTGCAAATGGTTATACCCTTACTGCCAGGTACCTTGACAACTTTGAGGAGGAGACCGAATTCAACAGCGAATCTATCTTCGAGATCGTATTTGTTGATAAAGGTGATAGCGGCTTTAACTGGGGGGGCGACAGCCCTACCGAAGCACAATCCACCGTACGTAACCAGGAATATAACCCAATTGCCTGGAGAAACCTTATCCCTTCAAATAAATTAATTAACGAGTTTGAGAATACTGCTACAGGAGCTACCAAATCTGATCCAAGGTTCCACTACACCTGTTATCAATCGGGCGATGTCTATAACAAAGGTACATCGGTGCTTACAGATGGCGACCAGAACGGCAACTCATCGGTGATGAACGGCGTTACCAAAAAGATCAGCTTCCGTAAGTTCATGATCATTTACAAAGAAGGCCTACCAGCAGCAAGTTTCCATCCGGGCGGCAACAATCAGCGCATTATTCGTTATGCCGAGGTTTTATTGATGCTGGCCGAGTGCGAAAACGAGTTGGGCAATACCGCAGCTGCAGTTAATTACCTCAATATGTTACGTGCACGTGCAGATGTGGCCATGCCGCCTTACCCAACCGCTCAATATCCGGTTGGCTCAAAGGCCGATATTGTAAAAGCCATTATGCATGAAAAAATGGTGGAAATGGGTTGTGAGGAAGTAAGGAATATCGACATCCTTCGCTGGAGGAAAAAGCAATATTTCACCACCGATCCGTTTCCTTATTTCAAAAAAGGAAGGGATGAACTATTGCCAATTCCTCAGGCCGAACTGGATAACAACCCTAAGGTAAACGGACATCAAAATCCTGGTTATTAATACTTAACTTGTTTATATATAGCAGTTAAAAGTATAGACTTTCGGACTTGTTAAAAGAGATAGGCTGTGCATAACAGCCTATCTTTTCCATATAAACCAATTTATAGATGAAGAAATTTTATCCGGCTTTATTATTTGTTACGGTTGTTTTTTTTTCGTGCGCAAAAAAGAAGACAACACTGTTCGAATTGATACCGTCATCGCATTCTGGTGTTACTTTTAACAATCTAATCACCGAGAATGATTCCATCAACCCCATTGATAACGCCAACGTTTATAATGGAGGAGGGGTTGGCATAGGCGATTTTAACAATGATGGCTTGCCCGATATTTATTTTACAGGCAACATGGTGCCGAACAGGCTGTACCTCAACCGCGGCGACTTCAGGTTTGACGATATCACCGATAAGGCAGGTGTTAATGGTTTAGGAAAATGGGGCAGAGGGATTGCCGTTATCGATATCAATAACGACGGCTTGCAGGATATTTACGTTTGCAATTCATTGCTGCAGGATAGCCTTAAACGGCAAAACTTGCTTTACATTAATCAAGGGACAGATAAAGAGGGGATACCGCACTTTAAGGAAGAAGGGAAGGAGTACGGTTTGGATATTCAATCTTACTCAACTATGGCGGCCTTTTTTGATTACAATAACGATGGTAAGCTGGATATGTACCTCACCGTTAACCGCCCCGGCGAGGGCTATTATGCCAATCAGTTCCGACCGGTAATTACGGATGGCAGCGGTAAAAGCACCGGGAGATTATATCAGGGTAAATGGGATGATAAACTTAAGCACCTTGTATTTAGCGATGTGTCAAAGAAGGCCGGTATATCCATTGAAGGTTACGGGCACGCGGCAACCATTGTGGATATAAATAAAGACGGATGGAAGGATATTTATGTTACCAACGATTTTATATCGCCCAATATCCTCTACATCAATAATGGTGATGGTACTTTCACCAACAGATCAAAAGAGTATTTTAAACACACTTCGATGAATGCGATGGGACAGGACATTGAAGATTTGAATAACGACGGTTTAGCCGATGTATTTGAACTGGATATGTCGCCACCGGATAATTACCGGAAAAAAATGATGTCGATGCCGGAAAGTTACCAGTCGTACGAGATGTTTAATCATTATGCTTATCAATATCAATATGCGCGTAACACATTGCAGATAAACCAGGGGCCGGGCTTGGGGCAGAATGATTCTATCAAAAACCCGGTTTTTAGTGAGGCCGGTTTTTTGAGCGGGGTTACAGAGACCGACTGGAGCTGGACGCCTTTGATAACGGATTTTAACAACGACGGTTACCGCGACATCATTGTAACTAATGGCTTTCCGAAGGATGTTACTGATCATGACTTTATCGTTTACCGAAATAATCCTTACGCTACAGCTTCAAAGAAAACTATTATGGATCAGATCCCTACAGTCAAGATCCATAATTACGCGTTTAAAAATAATGGCGACTTAAACTTTAGCGATGTTTCCGGCCAATGGGGACTGGATTTGCCGACATTTTCAAATGGGGCTGCTTATGCAGACCTGAACAATGACGGCGCGATAGATATGGTGATCAATAACATCAATGATGAAGCGCTTATTTATAAAAACGATAGCCGGGTGCTTAATCCACAAATATCAAATTACCTGCGTGTCAAATTAATTGGTAACAGCCTTAACAGGGACGGTTTCGGTGCGTGGGTGGATATTTATTATGCGGGTATGCAGCACCAGGTATACGAGAACAATCCTTATCGCGGATATTTATCATCTATTCAAAACACTGCTCATTTTGGCCTCGGCAAAATCAATAAGATCGATTCTGTTGTAGTCAGATGGCCGAATAATTATAAGCAGGTTTTAAAAAATATAAGGGCCAACCAAACGCTGAAAGTGAACATTGATGATGCACGTCAACCCTATAACTGGGTTATACCGCAAAAAAACAAAGGTGCCCTGTTTACAGAAATTACAGGCGCCGCCGGCATTCATTATCAGCACCAGGAAGATGATTTTCCAGATTTTACGATCCAAAAGCTATTGCCTCATAAGTTATCCGCATATGTTCCGGCCCTTGCCGCAGGGGATATTGATGGTAACGGTTTGGATGATATTGCTATCAGCGGTAACAGGAAATTTCCCGCCCAGGTTTTTCTGCAACAGGCAAATGGTAAATTTAATCAGCGAAATTTAATTAATGGAAAACCCGATAGCGCGAATTATAAGGATGAAAGTTTATTATTCTTTGATGCTGATGGCGATGGGAAGCAGGACCTGTACATGGCCAGTGGCGGATATGAAAGCGCGACGGGTTCAAAAAATTATGCAGACCGCATTTATCTTAATGATGGACGTGGGCGTTTCAAACAGCAGAAGGACGCCTTGCCTGTCAATTTAACAAGCAAGCTATGTGTCAGGGCATTTGATTACAATAAGGATGGTAAGCTGGATTTGCTGGTAACCGGCCGGGTTGATCCATGGCATTATCCCAACCCGGTATCCAGTTTTATTTTACGCAACGACAGTAAACCCGGGAAACTGCAGTTTACGGATGTAACAGCGTCAGTTGCCCCCTGTTTGAAAAACCTGGGGTTAACGTGTGATGCATTAGTTACAGATTATGATAATGATGGCTGGCCCGACCTTATTATTGCCGGCGAATGGATGCCCATAACTTTTATCAGAAATGTTGGTGGCAAATTTATTAACTCCACAATTGCTTCGGGCATCGCTGATAAGTTCGGCTGGTGGAATTCTATTGCAGCCGGCGACTTCAGGCATTGCGGTAGGATAGA
Organism: Mucilaginibacter sp. cycad4; assembly: GCF_034263275.1. Taxonomy (NCBI): domain Bacteria; kingdom Pseudomonadati; phylum Bacteroidota; class Sphingobacteriia; order Sphingobacteriales; family Sphingobacteriaceae; genus Mucilaginibacter; species Mucilaginibacter sp. cycad4. The sequence goes on from NZ_CP139559.1 coordinate 1,856,302, forward strand.
CTATATTGTTGGTAACCTGGGAAAGAATAGCTTTTTCAAAGCCGGCGATAACGAGCCGGTTTATATTACAGCGGGCGACTTCGACAAACGTAAAACCACCGATGCCTTACCATCCATTTTTCTTCCGGACACCGATGGCGTCAAGCGCGAATTTCCATCATTTGTTCGCGACGATGCCATTAAGCAAATGATCAGCCTCCGAAAAAAGTTTGTGAATTACCGCTCCTTTGGACACGCGACATTGCAGGATTTGTTGTCGCCCGAGCAATTGAAAAACGCTCTGCGGTTAAAAGCCAATACGCTTACTTCATGCTATCTGGAAAACCTTGGCAATGGCAAGTTTAAAATGTATCCCCTGCCAAACTATGCACAGGTTTCCGCCATTAACGGAATGGTGGTGGATGATTTTGACGGCGATGGAAATTTAGATCTCGCCATAAACGGGAATGATTACGGCACAAATGTTTCGGTAGGCCGGTACGATGCTTTAAATGGATTGCTTTTAAAAGGCGATGGTAAAGGGGGATTTAAGCCATTAACGATTGTGCAAAGCGGCATCTATTTTCCCGGCGACGGTAAAGCACTTGTAAAACTTAGGGGTAAAGATAACCGGTATTACCTGGCTGCCAGTCAACATAATGGGAAACTGCAGTTATTGAAGCTTAATTCGCCGGTAAGAACAATCAGGATTGGGCCAAAGGATGCTTACGCAGAAGTATCTGCAAAAGATGGTTCGGTTACCCGGCAGGAGTTTTATTACGGCTCGTCTTTTTTATCACAATCGGCAAGGTTCTTGAAAGTAAGTCCGGACGTGCAGAAAGTTAAGATTGTATCTAACGATGGCCGGGGCAGGGAAATTAAGCTTTAATGTGCAGCCAATTATAATAGAAAGAATGCCAAAGAATGTAATTGTCAGTTTTGCTTTGAGTTTTGCCCGCGGAAAAACACGGTTAAATATTTACGCGAAGTTTTTGCTTTTGATACCGGTAATGTCAATGGTTTCATCATGCCGGGAATCATCGGAGCGGAAGATGATGCAGATCATTGCAGATCTTAAAGTAAAAGATCACAACAGCCGCAATTCGTTTTGCCCCGAAGCAAAGGTGGCGCAATGCGATAGCTTACTGAAGCTGCCGGGCAGGGAAAATGACTTTTATCTTTTAAACACCAAGGCTAAGTTATTACTGGAAACGGGAGATGAAAAGCAGGCTGTTGCTATCTACAAAAAAATAATAAGCGGTGCTGATAGTTCAAAACGCGATTTATTTGAACCGGACATGGCCCTGGCTTACATGCGGTTAGGCGAACGGACTAATTGTATGTTGAACCACAACCGGATGTCATGTACCTACCCAATAAGGGATAACGCGGTGCACGTAAATCAAACCGGTTCAAGGAACGCGATTAAGGTTTATGAGCGCATTTTGAAAAAGCATCCGGCCGATCTGGAATCACGCTGGATGCTTAATGTCGCTTACATGACACTTGGACATTACCCGGATAGTGTGCCTAAACCGTTTTTAATCCCCGGTCTCGATAAAACATCAGCGGCAAAAATAAAACCGTTTACCAATATGGCTGCCAACGTTGGTATTAAACTGAACAGCAGGGCAGGTGGCGTTATAGCCGACGATTTTAACAACGATGGCTATCTTGATATAGTGACATCCGGAACGGAGCTTGATGACCATATGCATTATTTTCAAAATAACCAGGACGGGACATTTACTGACAAATCTGAAACAAGCGGGTTGCTGAAGTTTACCGGCGGGCTCAATATCCAGCAAACCGACTACAACAACGATGGGAAGATGGACATTTTTGTACTGCGGGGTGCATGGAAAAAGAACGGCTTTGGCAACCAGCCCGCCTCCCTGCTGCGGAACAATGGCGATGGCACATTTACGGATGTAACAATACCCGGCGGGTTACTTTTTTATCACCCTACACAAGCAGCAGTTTGGGCCGATTTTAATAATGATGGATGGCTTGATGTATTTGTAGGGGCAGAGGGTTTTAACAATGGCGATAGCATTAATATCCACCGGAGTATGCTTTACATGAATAACCGCAATGGCACCTTTACCGAAGTTGGCTATAAAGCTCATTGTGATGTGATGGCATACGTGAAAGGGGTTACATCGGCAGATTTTAATCATGACGGATGGCCGGATATTTTTATTTCAACAATGGACGGGCGCAAGTATCTTTTAAAAAATAAAGGCGGCAGCGGAAATACCCCCGACTTTGAAGACGTTACCAAACAATCGGGGATATTGGCAAACACCAACAGCACTTTTACCACCTGGTTTTTTGATTACAACAATGATGGCTGGCAGGACATCCTGATTGCCGATTACAAATTCGAGGCCCCGCTGGGTTATTATTCGGCTGCTGAAGCGCTCGGAAAGCCCATATCCAACGCCGGAAATATCTACCTGTATAAAAATAACCACGATGGCACTTTCACCGATGTTTCTAAACACACGGGCCTTGATAAAGTAGTGTTTAGCATGGGGGCAAACTTTGGCGACATTGATAACGACGGCTTTCCCGACCTCTATTTTGGCACAGGCAACCCGGATTTTGGCTCTCTTATACCCAATAAGATGTTCAGGAACATGGCTGGACAGCGGTTTGAAGATATCACAAGTATCTCCGGGACGGGGAACCTGCAAAAAGGACACGGCGTGGCCTTTGCCGATTTCAGGAACCGTGGTTTACAGGATATCTTCATTGAAATGGGCGGGGCTTATGCCGGCGATGCCTACACCAGCGCCTTGTATGTAAACCCCGGTCAAAACAACAACAACTGGATAAGCATAAAAGCCGAAGGTGTGAAATGCAATAAGGCTGCCATTGGCAGTCAATTAAAAGTAACATTTATTGATAACGGAGTTAAAAGAACTGTTTACCGGGACATTAATTCCGGCGGCAGTTTTGGCTCATCGCCAATACAAGCGGAAGTAGGCGTGGGGCATGCCGGCACTATCGAAGAACTTGAAATTACATGGGCTGGCAGCCATGCCGTTCAGCGGTTTCATAATTTGAAGGTAAACCAGTTTTACCGCATTACCGAAGGAAACGGAAAACCTGCTTCGGTTCAATTAAAAAAGCTAAATTTCAATGAAATGGCGGGTATGCCGGTGGCAATAAACAGGTGAAATGGCTGTTCTGCATGGGTTAAAATATAATTCCCTTAACACAATTTATTTAATATTTACTTAACTCCTTCCGTTCGTACTTTTGATGTAAAATAATGGTTAATCAGTAAAATCGGACCGATCATTAATAATAAGTGTCTTATCTTAGCTGCAACTGAAGTATGAATGCATTAGTTGATTTAGTACAAACCTATGGGCTCTGGCTGGTATTCCTGATCACGCTTTTACAGAGCGTAGGGTTACCATTACCTGCATTTGCAGTGCTGATCGTAACCACAGCTGTCACGCCGGCAACTGAAGCGAATATCATCATACTAATTTTAACAGGATCATTGGGTACATTAGCAGGCGACCTCATATTATATTTTGCCGGGAAGAGATACGGAACGGGGATCCTTGGGAAATTATGTAAAATTTCTATTTCACCGGATACTTGTGTTCGCAGCACCGGTGATATTTTTGAACGCTATGGCGCCCCTGCGTTAACTATTGTGAAATTTATTCCGGGGCTGTCAACACTTGCACCCGTTGTTGCCGGGGTTTATGCTATGCGGCTGACATTATTTGTATTATTTTCATCCATCGCAGCACTTATTTATCTTGGTGCGGCGGTGACGCTGGGTGCAGTTTTCAGGCATGAAGTTGACGGTTTGATCTCTGCATTAAGCCATTATGGTAAGCTGGGAGGTTTATTTGTCGTCGTTTTATTCGGCTTATACCTTTTGTTCAAATGGCTTCGCCGCTATCGCCTTATCAGGCAGTTTGAAACGGATAGGGTAACTGTGAATGATTTGATAGAATTGATAGATGGAAAATCGGATCCTGTGATACTTGATGCACGGCCAATAGATCAGCGCACAAGAAATGGATTTATACCGGGTTCAGTCCCCATAGATGAAAGCAGTTTTAATGATATTGCCGACCGGTACGCAGCACATAAGGAGATTGTTATTTACTGTTCGTGCCCCAATGAAATAACCGCTGCAAGATATGCAGAGAAATTACGCAAAGTTGGCCTGAAGCGCATCCGCCCATTAGTAGGAGGAATTGATGCATGGGCCGAATCAGGCCAGCAGGTTACATTTCTTTAGCGCTTTATTTCCCAACGTCATTACTGTAAGCACCAGGAAAATCCTGAAAAAATCGTGATGACGAGTAAATAAATTTCAGGAACAATGTGCGCGGGCCGCGTTAGTGATAGTAGCGGATACCGGCCTGTGATTAAGGCCTGTGCAGTATGAGCGTATGAGCCCGGCCCGTTGGCTAACGGGAACGCCCATGTCTATAAATCAATTAAATAATCAGTAACTTACATTTGCATTATTATAAAACACTAAGCAATAGCCTGCTTTACAGGGCGGACTTGTACCGCTCCTCTGCCTGTAGGGGATTGCTTAGTGCCTTATAATGACGTGATCGTAAATTGTTAATTATTAAGATATTTTTTCGATGCGTTTTATGATATGGGCGTTCCCGTTAGCTAACGGGCTGGTCCGCCAGCTGGCGGATGCAAGTCCTCGCCTTGCCTGCCCGCAAACCCAACCCGCGCTGTGGGCTTTACGCTGCTATCCCTAACGCGCCCCCGCGCAACATCCCTAAAGTATAGCTTGTACGTCATTACATTTTTTTTCAGGATTTTCCTGATGGCTACTCGCAATGACGACTTTTTTATTCTTATTCCCCTTCGTTACCCGTTCCCTACACGCTGCATTTCATCGGCAGCACCGTTATCGCGCTTAACCGTTTTGTAGGTTTTGCCGAAACGATAGGTAAACGCAAGCACCACTACGCGGCTGTCGCGCTTAATCTTAAAATACTCGGTAGCATTGGGGAACTGCGTTAAGCCTTCCATAGCGTTGGTATAGAATATATCCCGCATGCTCAGCTTCAGGGTAGCCTTCTTTTTAAATACCGACATGCCTAACCCTGCCGAGAGCTGCCCGGTAGGGTACAGCAGTTCCTGCACATCGTTACGGGCGCGGGTGGTATAAAAGCCCGATACCTCGCCCGTAAAACGTTTGCCGAAGGTGAACTGGTTATTGGCGTTGAGGTTAAGCTGGTTAATATCTGACGTGTAATGATTGCCGTTAAAACCGCTTAGTTTTTTGTAATTGTACAGCGCCTGTGCTGTTAGCGTCCACCAGTTGGTAGGTGATGCCGTAACAGCTTCAGACAGGCCTATAATGTACGTGCGCCCAACGTTTCCCTGTGTATACAGCAAAATGCCCGCAAGGGTTGGATCGCTCAAAAAGATTTGCGAAAAGTAGTTGTTGATATTACTGTAAGATACTGTGGTGGTGAGCAGGTTTTTGTATTGATGGCTCAGCTCCAGGTTCCAGCTGTATTGCGGCAAAATGTAAGGGTTACCGGTTTGATAGGTGTACTTGTTGATGATAAAATAGAACGGGTTGAGCGTTTGATAAACCGGGCGATCAATACGACGGCTCAGGGTTAAAGTAAAGTTATTGGCAGTATCGGCCTGGTAACTGAAATAGCCGCTGGGAAAAAGGCTGCCGTAGTTGCGCGAAAAGGCCGAATCTTTTTGCAGCGCGTTACCCAGTTGATGGGCATGATAATCAGTATGCTCATAACGCAAACCTACCTGGTAGGAGATGGCTTTATGCTTGCGCTCCCATTGCGTGTAGGCCGCGTGGATGTTCTCGCTGTAAAGGAAATGATTACTGCGGTTTAGGTCGTCCGTCCATTGGCCCGAGATGAAGTTTTGATAACCGGCGGAGTTATCGGTACTGCTGTGTGCCGATTTCCAGCCCATTTGTAATTGGCTGTCGTTGTCGGTTTTAAGTGTATAGTCGGCTTTACCTGTAAGTATGGTGATGCCTGTGGGGATGCTGGCGCGCGTTGATTCGTTATAACCGCCTGTGGTTTGCAGGCGGTTGTTAAAATTCTGGTTGCTGGCAATGTTGTAGTGCAGCCAGTCGGCATCAGCGCTGAGGTCCTGGGTTTTGCTGATGGCATGGCGAAGGCTCAGGCTTACCTGCCCGTTTTTAAACCGGCTGTTGTTGGCGTTGTCGGTAGCGATGACCGAATCTGCTGTGCCACCCGGGTTAAGCCAGCGCGCCGAAGCTGTATTGTTACCCTTGCGGTGGATCATGGTTCCGCCAAGCACAATGCCGACCGTGGTTTTGGGCGAAACGTCATAATCCAGCCCCGCTTTGGCCGTATTATTCAGCAGCGTACCGGTGAAGTGTGACGGCTGCTCCAATGTTGAAGTGATTGCCCCACTCGCGTTGGTGTATTTGCGCAGCGCGTACAGGTTGGTAAGATATTGCTGACGGCTGATATTGTAATTAAAGAAAGTGCTGATGCGCCCCGCGCGGTAATTGAGCACCAGCGTATTATTGGTTTTGAAGTAAACACCTTGCGCCACCGTGGCCGAAACCGATCCGTTAAAACCCTTTTGCCGGTTCTTTTTGGTTTTAATATTGATGACCCCCGCATTTCCGCTGGCATCATACCTCGCCGTGGGATTGGCAATCAGCTCAATTTGTGATACCTGGCCGGAGCTCATACTACTGAGCAGGTTGTTCAGATCGGCGCCGGAGAGATAGGTAGGCTTGCCATCTATCATCACCAGCACCCCGGGCTTGCCTTGCAAAGAAATGCCGCCATTACGGTCGACCATCACACCAGGCGATTTCTCCAATACCTCCAATACAGTAGCCCCCACGTTGGTTACCGAGGCTTCCACGTTCACGATCACCTTTCCCTGCTTCACTTCCACCGGCGGCGTTTTGGCGGTGATGTTTACCTCTTTCAATATGGTACTAATGGGTTGCATACGGATGGTATCCTGCTTTACATGCTCCGCAGTAGAGTAGCTGCGGGTAGTTTGGGGCTGATAACCGGTATAAGTTACCGAGAAGCTAAATGTTCCTGGCTGAATGTCTTGAAACCTGGCCTGGCCGCGGGCATTACTTATGATTACGCTTACCTGCAGGTTAGCCTGGATCAGTTTAACGGTGGCACCATCGGCGGGTTGGGCATTTTCTTTAACAACTACCAGCGTAAACTGCTGTGCAAAGCCGCCCATGGGTAACAGGGCCAGTAGAAAGAGTAAAAGTGTACGGGTCATTCAGTCAATCCTAATAATCCGGTAAGATAGTCAGGATGAGGCTGATGTTTGCAATTTAAGGCGCGAAATTATGGGTGAAAATCACTTTTATGAACGGAGCGGACATGCGGCGGAAATAATCTTGTCGCGAATTACCCCCGGGATTGTCGCTTTTGCACACTGCGAAATACCGGCGTGCATCACATCTTTGTATCGTTGATTAAGTTTATGATCAATTAGGATTGTGTTACGAAAAACAACAAAGTAAACCGGCAACCGTACAAAATTTTTAAATAAGCAAATAACGATGAGTACATTACAGATCACAAGCTCGAAACTCTGGAACGCCATTAAGCTTTCCCTTAATGGCGAGCAACAGGATTATACGCAGGGCAGTATTCCGAAAGCCATCTTTTTACTGGCTATTCCAATGATCCTGGAATTAAGCCTGGAAAGCGTTTTTGCGGTGGTGGATATGTTTTTTGTAAGTAAACTTGGGCAAAACGCTATAGCTACGGTAGGTTTAACAGAGTCGGTTATCACCATCGTCTATTCTATCGCCATCGGTTTAAGCACCGCAGCAACAGCAATCGTAGCGCGAAGGATCGGCGAAAAGAAACCTGAAGCTGCGGCCCATGCCGGCGCCCAGTCGCTGGTAATCTGCCTGATCACCACTGTTTTGGTTAGCCTGGCCGGAGTTTTATATGCACCGGAAATTTTAAAGCTGATGGGGGCAAGCGAAGAAGTGGTTAGGGACGGAGCTGTTTTTACCCGGATCATGCTGGGCAGCAGCCTTGTGATTATCCTTTTGTTTCTGATCAACGGAATTTTTCGCGGTGCGGGCGATGCCGCTATGGCGATGAAAAGTCTTTGGATCGCAAGCACCATCAACATTATTCTTTGCCCGGTTTTCATTCACTTTTTTGGGTTGAAAGGCGCTGCCATGGCCACCGTAATTGGGCGGAGCTGCGGGGTTACTTTCCAGGTATACCACCTGTTTAAAGGCAGCGGCATTCTGAAGTTTCGCTGGGCCCACTTTAATTGGGATCCGACGATTGTAAAAACCATCATCACTGTTGCCTGGCCTGCAACTTTTCAATTTATCATTGCAAGCGGCAGCTGGATTATCCTGACCCGGCTGGTTGCCGAAACCGGTGGTACAGCAGCTTCGGCCGGCTACCAGATCGCTTTCCGGAATTTTGTTTTCTTTATTTTACCCTGCTGGGGATTAAGTAATGCTGCCGCTACTTTAGTAGGGCAAAACTTAGGTGCAGGCCATGTTGACAGGGCAGCTCAAAGTGTGCTGCTTACGGCACGATATAACGCCGTATTAATGAGTTTTGTTATGCTGCTGTTCCTGTTCTTCGCCCGTCCCATAATCAGCATATTTACAACCGACCCCGTTATTTTGGACTTCGGGAGTACGGCGCTCCGCATCATTGGTTCGGGATTTATTTTTTACGCCATAGCCATGGTCATGAGCCAGGCCTTAAACGGGGCCGGCGATACCAAAACGCCTACATGGATCAATTTCGGTTGCTTCTGGCTTTTCCAGGTGCCCTTAGCTTATATACTTGCCAAAGGCTTTGGTATGCATTCGGCAGGCGCAATCGCCGCAGTGCCGGCAGCCGAAGCGCTTTTAGCCCTGGTTTCCTGGTATTATTTCAAAAAAGGGAACTGGAAAAAGGTGAAGGTGTAAGCTGCTCATTATAACTTAAAAAACAATTAAACCACATAAATGATGAAAAAGACAATCCTATTTATTGTATGCCTGTTATTCGGGCTGATGTTTATCAATGCCGGCCTGAACAAGTTTTTAAATTACATGCCCGTACCCAAAGACATGCCGAAAAATGCCATGGCCATGTTCGGTGCTATTATGCAGATCAAATGGCTGATGCCGCTTATCGGCATTGCCGAGATCGTCGGGGGCATCCTGGTGATTATTCCCCGTTTCAGGGCTTTAGGTGCGGTGATCCTTTTCCCCGTTATGGTTGGCATCCTGTTAACCGTTATTTCTTTATCGTCGGGATTACCGATGGTGCTCGTACTTTGGGCGGTGCTTATCTGGGTGATTATTGAAAACAGGGAGAAATATTTTCCTATGGTCCGGTAGTGAATGGCCTGTACGGCAAGCTATGTTACGCAGTTCGCCGGTTTCATTAAAAAGCACAGGCTTCGTTAACGTTTAACGAAGCCTGTCTTGTCTGCGCAGTTTTGTTTGTTGTTTAACGAGAACGGGGCAATGACAAGATAAATTGAAAGGCACGAGTACGTTACGCTTTTTTGTCGGCGCTACATACTTGCGCCAGTTTGTGGGGGGAGTGATGCTTACCTCTTTCAGTACCGTACTAAGGGCTTGCATGCGGATGGTATCCTGCTTTACATTTTCCGCAATAGAGTAGCTGCGGGTGGTTTGAGGCTGATAACCCATATAAGTTACCGAGAAGCTAAATGTTCCCAGCGGGATGTCTGAAACCTGGCCTGCCCGCGGGCATTACTTACGTTAAGGCTTACTTGCCGGTTAGCCCGGATCAGTTTAACGGTGGCATCATCAGCAGGCTGGGCATTTTCTTTAACAACTATCAGCGTAAATTGCTGTGCGAAGCCGCCCAAGGGTAACAGGGCCAGTAGAAAAAGTAAAAGTGTACGGGTCATTCAATCAATCCTAATAATCCCGTAAGATAGTTAGGCTGAGGTGGATGTTTGTAATTAAAGGCACGAAAAATGTGGGTGAAAATCACTTTTTTATCTCGCTGCGTGAATTGGTGATTGCACCTGGTTTTATCGCGGTTTTAATATGCTTTATTGGTTTTTACCATTTCAACTTTAATCATCAAATATCTTTTTATTTTTCGCCTCCCTCACTGATTAGATATAGAAACCTTAAACGATAAATTAATATATTCGGGCATTAATAAAATCAGTCAAGATGAGGGGGCATTGACGACGCTCATCTCAGGGACACATCCTAAACCATGATCAGATTTTTACTTGTTATAGTTATAGAATTATTACTTTGTGCGGGTACGCAGGCGCAAACTAACCAGGTAGTAACCGCTGGTGCAATTACAAAAGCAGTCAACTTTTCGGCAGGAGGCTGTGTTTATAATTGGACTAATAATAATAGCGGTATTGGTTTAGCTGCCAGCGGCAACGGTGATATTGCTTCATTTACAGCGGTTAATAACACTACCGTTCCAATTGTAGCTACAATAACGGCCAAGCCTGCCCTTAAGGGCTTCGCGTACATACCGAACTCAGAGCCTTCTGGTAGTATATCGGTTGTAAATGTTGCTAATAACACGGTTATAGCTACTATTCCGGTGGGACGGTTTCCATCATCAGCATCATTAAGCCCTGACGGTAGCCGTTTATATGTTACAAGTTTTGATAATAACACAGTAATTGTGATTAATACGGCAACTAACGCCATAATTGCTACAATACCTATTTTGGCGGGCCCGGCATATCAGGTTGTAGTGAGTCCGGGCGGTAGCCGTTTATATGTTTCAAATCAGCGGGCTGATTTTGTTTCAGTTATCAATACTATTACAAATACTGTACAGGCAACTATCCATGTAGGCAGGGATCCTAATGGGTTGGCAATTACTAAGGATGGTGGTCGTGTGTATGTTTCACATGGTGGCGGCAACGTTTTCGTTATAAATACTTCCAACAATACGGTTTTGCAAACCATTAATACCGGCATGGCAGGATGGGGTATTGCTTTAAGTCCTGATGACAGCCGACTGTACGTTACTACGCTTAGTGGTATTGCTGTTATAAACACAGTTACGGGTGCAGTTGTAAATACCATACCTGTTGGTACAGCGGCAACAGCGATTTCAATAAACAATGCCGGTGACAGACTATATGTTGCCAACACCGGCTCGGGAAGTATATCGGTTATAGATATATCAAACAATGCCATTGTAGCTACAATACCTGTTGGCGAGTCTCCTTTAGGTGTATCGTTAACCGGAGACGGCAGCATTTTATATGTAATAAACAATATAATAGATAATAATGTGGTGAGGATTAACACCGCCACTAACAGGGTGATTTCCACAAATACCGTTGGGATATATCATGAATCTTTAGGAAACTTTGTTTCGGGGCCGACGTGCCCGCCTGTTACCTTTACCATTACGGTAAACCCACCACCGGTAATTACCGCGGGTGCTGTTACAGGTACCGCTACCGCCTGCATTGGTACGCCTTCAACAAGCCCCAATATTCAGCAGTTTATTGCTTCGGGAAAATATCTCACAGGTAATATTAAGGTTACAGCCCCGCCAGGGTTTGAGGTATCGCTTAACGCTGTAGGTAGTTATGCAAATACAGTAATACTTACCCAAACTGGTGGAATAGTAAATGATACAAAAATTTATGTCCGGGTGGCTGCGTTATCTACAGCCGGCGCTATATCCGGTAATATCGTTTTATCGTCTTCGGGTTCGGCAAATCATAATATCTCTGTAAAAGGTGTTATAACCGGTCTCCCCACGGTAAATCCCGTAGCTGATCAAATCAAAGACAACGGGACCGCTACTAACCCCATAAACTTTACAGGGAGCGGCAATGTTTACAAATGGACAAATGACAATCCCGGCATTGGGCTGTCGGCAACCGGCACGGGAAATATCGCCTCATTTATTGCTACAAATACCGGCACTGATCCGGTTACCGCCAATTTATCGGTGAGCACGATGATATCGGGTATGGCTTATATTTCAAACGTTGGTGCTAATACTGTTTCGGTAATTAATACAGCAACCAATAAGGTAGTATCAACTATCGGCGTTGGTAACAGCCCAATAGGGGTTTCTGTAAGCCCCGATAAAAAAAGAGTATATGTAGCCAACTCGGCCAGCGGCGATATATCGGTTATCGACGCTGTAAATAATACGCTTATAACCAACGTTAAAGTAGGCTCGTACCCTTATTATGTAGTAGCGAGCCCCGATGGAACCAACGTATATGCCTTAAATTATAACGATGATAACGTATCCGTTATAAATGCGGGTACCAATACCGTAACCCGTACAATCTCTGTAGGAGATAAACCGGTAACAGCCGTTGTAAGCCCTGATGGCAGCCGTTTGTATGTTGCAAATTATGATGCCAAAACGGTAAGCATCATTAATACGATTAATGGATCAAGTGTAAAAACGATTGGTGTAGGTACAGAGCCCTGGGGTATGGCAATAAGCCCCGACGGAAGCCGTGTTTACGTTGGCAGCGCCTACACGGGTACAATTGGCATAATTAATACGCAAAGCAACACTTTTGAGGCGATTTCAGCGGGTGGCACGCATCCGCAGGGGATAACAGTAAGCCCCGATGGTAAATGGATTTATACCAGCAATTCGGCCTCAAACACTGTATCTGTTATTAATGCCGAAACCAAAGCTGTTGCTGCAGTAATAACAGTAGGGCAGGCCCCTTTGGGTATTTCCCTTACCCCTGATGGCGATTTAGCTTATGTGGCATGTTTCCGGTCTAACGATGTCTGGGTCATTAATACCGCTTCCAATCAGGTAGTTGCATCAGTAAAGGTGGGTGCACAACCAAATACAATAGGTGATTTTGTGACGGGCGGCAGTATTTGTAGTAGTGTACCAACCAGGTTTAAAATAACAGTAAATTCAACTTTTCCATCTTTATCTGCCGGTGCGGTAACAGGCAATATCTCTGCCTGTGCGGGCTCAGTTTCTGTCAGTCCAAACATTCAGCAGTTTACTGTTTCGGCACATAACCTAAGCGCAAATGTTATTGTAAAACCGCCAGTTGGTTTTGAAGTATCATTCAACAAGGGTATCGGCTACAGTAATAATTTAACTATTTCACCGGTAGCAGGAATTGTTGATAATGTTATCGTTTATGTACGCGCCGCAGCGGCACAATTGGCAGGTGATATAGTTGGTAATGTTATATTAAGTTCAACAGGCGCTTCAAATAAAGCAATTGCAGTTAGTGGGATTATAAAAGCGTTACCGGACATGGGGCAGGTTGCGGATCAGTCGCTGGCGTCAGGAGCGGCCAGCACTGCAATAACTTTCACCGGCACCGCTAATACTTACACTTGGATTAATGATAATCCCGGCATTGGGCTGGCCGCAAGTGGCGTAGGAAATATCGGTTCATTTATAACAAAAAATGCTACCGGCAGTCCGATTAAGGCAACTATTACAGTAACTCCGTATTTGAATAGTTACGCCTATATCGCAAACTCGGGCGATGGTACTGTTTCTGTTATCAATACTGCCTCCAATGCAGTAGTAGCTATAGTGCCAGTAGGTTCAGGCGCTGTAGGCGTTGTTGCCACTCCCAACGGTAAAAAGGTTTATGTAACTGATCATTATTCAAATACGGTATCCGTTATCAATACTGCCAGTAATACTGTATCTTCTACAATAGAAGTAAACTCATCTTATGGTATCGCCGTAAATCCAGATGGTAGCCGCGTGTATGTAACAAATAACGGACCGGGTACCGTTACTGTCATCAATACCTTAACTGATCAAAAGGTGGCTGTTATTCCGGTAGGTCCTTTTCCGGATGGGATTATAGTGAGTCCTGATGGAGGAAGGGTATACGTTGCAAATTCAAATTCAAACGATGTTTCGGTTATTGATGCAGTAACAAACAGCGTTGTGGCCACCATAACGGTAGGAAGCCTGCCACAGGGCATAGTGATAAGCCCGGATGGGAAACGACTTTATGTAAGCAATTACGGAGCATCCAGTGTCTCGGTGGTTGATTTGTCAACAGCAATGGTAACCGCTGTAGTTCCTGTGGGTGCCAATCCAACAGCGATGGCTATAAACGCCGATGGAAGTCATGTTTATGTTGCAAATTCAACTACAAATACAATATCGATTATTAATAGCATAACAAACAGTGTAGAAGGTAGCATATCAGTCGGCAAAAATCCGGAGGGAGTTTCAGTAAGCCCGGATGGCAGCAATATTTATGTAACCAATTTTGATGATAATACCGTTTCTGTAATTAACGCTACCAACAATACTGTAATTAAAACTATTCAGGTGGGCGTTAACCCGGTATCACTTGGCAATTTTATAACGCCCGGGGCGGATTGCGGCGGATCCCCCATTACTTTTACCATTACGGTAGATGCGGCCTTATCACCAACCCTATCAACAGCAGATGCGCCCGCGCCTGTTAATACAATTTACGGAACCGTATCAGCGCCGGCAGTATTTACCATATCCGGTATTAATTTAGCATCAGCTGTTTCTGTGGCGGCACCTCAGGGTTTTGAAATAAGCATGGATAATGTGATATTTACAAGCGTTGTTTCCATTCCCTATTCCCCACAATTAACCAATTTGCCGGTATATATCCGCCTAACTAACAAAACAGCAACAGGAAACTATACAGGTAATATTGTACTAAGCAGCAGCGGTGCAGAAACGGTTAATATTGTTATGCCTAACAGCACGGTATCACCAGTTCCATTAACAATAAGCGTAAATAGTGTTTCAAAAAATTACGGCACAACACTTACAAACCAAACAGGCTCTTCTGTTTTTAACTCCTTTGGTTTAAAAAATGCAGAAACAGTTGGCAGCGTGAATATCACATATAATACTGGCGCTGCCAGCAATGCTGCCGTAAACACATATACCGGTTCGGTGACACCATCAGCCGCTATCGGTGGCAGTTTTAACCCTGCTAATTATACTATAACCTATGTATCAAATGATATCATAGTTGATCCGGCTACGCTAACCATTACCGCGGATAACAAAAGCAAGATAGCGGGCGATCAAAACCCCACATTGACAGTAACTTACAACGGTTTTGTAAACAACGAAAGTACTTTACAATTGAGCATACAGCCGTTTATAACCACAACGGCCACTATGCTATCTGCCGCGGGGCAATATCCCATAATAGTAAATGGTGCGCAGGCCGTTAACTATAAATTTATTTATATCGACGGTATACTTACTGTTAACAGTACCGAATCGCCTTTGGTCATACCAAATGTTTTTACACCTAATGGCGATGGGGTAAACGATAATTGGGTAATTAAAAATATTGAATCGTATCCGGGATGCACAGTTGAAATATTTAACCGCTATGGCGAGAAATTATTTAGTTCTGTAGGCTATGGGATAGCGTGGGATGGTAGGTTTAAGGGTTCCGGGGTCCCCGGTAGCGTCTACTATTATGTTATCAACCTCAAAAATGGATCAACTCCCTTGTCAGGAACCGTAACCATTATCAGGTAATGCAAAAGAAACTTAACGTAACATAGCTCAAATACAACCATTCAACCGGCCCGAATATCGCAGAGCCGGCTGTAGTAGGTTGGATCCTTGTGACTTCTCAATGCAACACTCCGAATACCTGAGCCAAAGGGAGGCCATTTCCCTCCGCACCAGGAATGGGGTTATCCTATTGTGAGCAGATATTATACAAATCTACAGATACTACCTCAAGCAATTCAATAGGGCATAATTTTGCCAACCCAAAAAACCCAAATCACATCATTTAACCCAAATTCACTTCCCACCAATCCCGCTGATAATCCCCTCAATTTGATTCAACTGTTCCTTGCTTAACTGTTTCAGGTTTTCCTGGCTTAATATGGTATTGTTTATTTGTATGTAGTTGTTTTGCTCGTTGATAACGGTATTGGGCTGTTGATTATTTAATGCGCCAACCATTTCAAAATAGAGCCGGGCGGCCTTCACGTCGCCGTTGCAGGCACGCTTACAAACGCCGGCCAGTATGTTAGGGGCCAGATATTTAAATTGCTCCATTTCGGCATGGTATTGCGGATGTGCTTTATAATCTGCAAGGTGTTTGGCAACGGTTTGCCTGCTCAGGCCGGTTTCGCGTGCTATTATAAATTTAGGGGGCATTGAACCATATTGGCCTATCAGTTTGGAGATAGCCCGGCCAATTAAAAAGTGGTTCTGCTCCCAGATCTGGTCATTAGTACTTGGATGAACGATATCCGCAATTTTATTTATATAGCTGTCCCTTTCTTCTCCTTTTAACCGTTCCAACATTTCGGTTGTAATTTCCCCGAGGTAATCACGTTCGGCACCGGTAAAATTTTCGATATCAGCTAAGGTGATCTTTTCCAACGCTAATACACTGCTAATCTTTTCATACGAAGGGGGTGAATTTGTCAAGGCGTTTTCGGCTTTCATTAGGTTTAGTGATCTTTCAAATAAAGATAGGGAATTACTTTTACAATTGCTAATATTTTTAGTATTTAAAATGTATTGCAATTGTTTTTTTTATAAATAATTGATTTACAGTAATTTGAATGCTGTTGATCTGAATTTATTTCAGCAATTGAGGGGGTTAACATTAGTTTTTGCTTAAATATTTGAATATCAGTATTTTAAGTAAAAATAACCCGAATTTATGTTAACCCTGTTAACCCCCCCCCCGGTGCGGGTGTCGCAGCCCCGGATAGGAGAGGCCGGATACTCGTGACTGCCCGGTTATATGTTGAAATTGAGCCGCGCTGCATACCCGCGCCCCGGGAGAAAATCACTTTTTATTCTTCTGTTTTTTTAAGTTGGTGAGCGTACCTGCTGTTAAACAAGCTGCTTAATTAATTGCATTTAATTTAAAAAAGAGTTGCTTTAAAGCCTGTCCGCACGTACATTCGTTTTTTATTGTTGTTTTAACAATTAATACCCGCATTTTGCCGGTTGCTAACCAATTATGAAGCATCTTTCTTTCTTATTAATTCTTTATCCATTTTTGCTGCAGGCCCAGCAAAAACAGGCTGTTAAAAGCTTTCCTCTGCAAAATGTGAGGCTGCTGCCGGGGATCTTTAAGGAACAGGAACAAACCGACCTGAATTATATGCTCGCCCTAAAGCCCGACCGTTTGCTTGCACCTTTTCGACGGGAAGCAGGGCTGCCGCAAAAAGCTGAAAGCTATACTAATTGGGAAAATTCGGGCCTGGATGGGCATATTGGGGGGCATTATCTTTCGGCCCTGGCTATGATGTACGCTTCTACCGGCGACAGCCGCATCCGCCAGCGCCTCGACTACATGATTAATGAACTTAAATTATGCCAGGATAAAAATGGCGATGGATATCTTGGCGGTGTGCCGGGGAGCCGCGAGCTGTGGCCGCAGGTAATGAAAGGCAACTTTGCAGGTTTCAATAAAAAATGGGTGCCTTTCTATAATATTCATAAAGTATTCGCCGGGCTGCGCGATGCCTGGTGGTACGAGGATAATCAAACTGCAAAAGCTATGCTCATCAAACTGGCCGACTGGTTTTGCAAAATCAGTGCTGCGCTCACCCAGCAGCAAATGCAGCAACTGCTGGGCAACGAACACGGGGGTGTCAATGAGGTGCTGGCCGATGTATATGGCATTACCGGCGATAAGAAATACCTTAATTCGGCCTATAGTTTTTCTCATCAGGCCATCCTTCAGCCGCTTGAAAACAACCAGGACAAGCTTGATAATTTACACGCCAATACGCAGATCCCGAAAGTGATCGGATTTAAGCGAATTGCCGATTACAGCGGTGATACCGCCTATAATCATGCTGCGGCATTCTTTTGGCAAACTGTGGTAAACCATCGCACCGTTGCCACCGGGGGGAACAGTGTCAGGGAACATTTCAATCCGGCTACAGATTTCTCTACCATGATTTCAAGTGTAGAGGGGCCGGAAACCTGTAATACTTATAACATGCTTAAGCTTACCGAAGATTTGTACTTATCAGATCCGGAAATAGCTTATATAGATTATTACGAGAGGGCATTGTATAACCATATCCTCACAACACAGCGGCCGGGGAAAGGTGGCTTTGTGTACTTTACGCCCATGCGCCCGGGGCATTACAGGGTTTATTCCCAGCCGCAAACCAGTATGTGGTGCTGCGTTGGCTCTGGTATGGAAAATCACGCCAAGTACGGAAAAATGATTTATACCCATACAGATAACCAACTGTATATTAATCTTTTTATCCCATCTGAGCTAACCTGGAAAGAAAAAGGTTTGATACTGAAACAGGAAAACAACTTTCCGGAGCAGGAAGCAACAACCCTCAGGGTGCTGAAAACCGGTGGTAATTCATTTGGGTTAAATATCCGGTACCCTTCATGGGTTAAGGCAGGGGCATTGGGAATTACTATCAACGGCAAGCCTGTAACTGTTAAATCCAAGCCGTCATCATATGTACAGCTAAATAGAAAATGGCAGAAGGGGGATATCATTAGCGTGCGGCTGCCAATGCAAACAACAACAGAGAAACTTCCCGACGGGGCTAATTATGAAGCCGTGTTGCACGGCCCGATCGTACTTGCTTCTGTGATTGATACGCTTGCAGAAAAAGGCCGCGAAGCCGACGACAGCAGGATGGGCCATATTGCTGCTGGCGAGTTATACAAACTTGCAGATATGCCCGTTTTTGTAAGTGATTCCATTAACGACGCGGCAATGATAATCAGGGACGAGGGCACGCCGATGTCTTTTACAGCGAAAAAGCTCATCTATCCGGCTAAATACAGCAGCTTAAAACTGGTGCCGTTCTACAAAATACAGGATGCCCGTTATGTTGTGTACTGGCGAAAAGAATCGGCCAGGGGTTTCGGCGAATTGCAGGCGAAACTTGCGGAAGATGATGCCCGGGAAGCAAAACTTGCTGCCAATACAATTGATATGGCAACAGCGGGAGAACAGCAACCGGAATCTGATCATTTTATGGAAAGTGATAATTCGTTTGCCGGTGTTCGTTTCAACAGGCATTTCCGGTCTGCATCAGGTTGGTTCAGTTATAAACTCACTGATAAAAATAAAGCCGCAACAAAAATCAGTGTCACTTATTTCGGCACGGAATGGAACCATAAGTTTACAATTTTTGTTAACGGACAAGAGTTGGTGAAAGTTGATCTGAAGGGAGGTAAAAGTGATTCCTTTTATACAGTCGAATATGAGCTTCCTAAACAACTGAAATACGGTTCGAATCAAACGCTCATGATAAAGTTCCAGGCGGATGCAGGTTCAGTTGCCGGACCTGTTTATGAATTACGGCTTTTGAAAGACTAAGTATTTATTAACCATTCTTAATGGCAGAAAGGGATGGATTTTTGGTTCCGGCTTTTGTAATACTAATAATTTCAAGGTGTTTAGCGATTGTGGTTTCGGTAGGATGAATTGGTCGATATCAAAAGCTTCCCGAAAATCACCAAATTGTTTCGTAAACCAATTAAATATCACGCCACCGTTACTGTGAGGCTACCGATCAAACGCGAAAACCCGTACGGCGGCCGTGCCCATTCAGTTCAATAAGCCGTTTTGGTGAGTAGTGATTTTAAAAAAGCTACTCACCGAATTACTCTCCTTTTAAATGGGAATTGATGAATAATATAGCCTTTTGACTAAAAAACAAAAGCCTGCAGTCATTAGATTTGCAGGCTTTCAGTCTGTTTTAACATTGAATTCAGTGGAGGCAAGGGGATTAATGAGTTAGAACCGAATCCCCCTTTATCACGTGGAAACGAAGATTATTTGCTTTTGCTTAAAGACTTGCTTGATGCGGTTGAGGCAATGGAAAAACCGGCAGATGAAAGCCACAATTGATGATTAATTTATTCCGGCTTTGCATTGAATAAGTGTTCCATCGCTAATCTTTCCGCAAATTCGCCAAGTTCCTTTTCTGACTTTATTGAATTGAACTTGTTTTTAACCTGATCGGCTTTGCCTTGATGTATTATTTTACAGTCAGGAAAATCATATTCGTCAAAATAGTTACCAAACTCATTTAAAAGGTTTTCCCGGGAAACTAAAACGGTGTCTTTAACTGTTCGGAAAAGCCTCTTGTATTGTCTGACTAATAAAATATAATCCGTGGTTGGCAAGATAATAGGGATGTGTTCAGTCCAAGTGGTTAACGTAATTGGCTCATTATTTTGTTTGATTTTAAAAAAAAAGATTTTAGGAACAAAATAACCGTCCCCAAGTTTTTGCTGCAATTGCTGTCTGTTTAAATTGTATTCCCAAACTTTATAACATTCCTTTTCACTTAGGTAACAACTTTGCATTTCATTGAAGTGATCTTTACTTGCCCACAAATTTGTCTTGCTCCAGATGCCAAATTGCTCTTGTTTATTGGGTTTATAAGGATTCTCAGAATCAGATTGGGGATTTAATACAAACAGATCTAAGTCTTTACAAAATTGTTCCACAAATAAGAAAGCCTCACTTCCAAAAAAGCTTGGACGCATAAAATTTAGGTTGAATGAAAAGTTTGTGTCATCAAAATCATCAATAGGCACTATATCTTCTTCAGATTGATAATCACCATCGGGTTCGTTATAGTCAAATGAAAAATAAACCTCTGTGTCTTTGTTTTCAAAAAACCATTGTGTGCCACTTTCATTTACATGAACCAAATTTTCTGACAAATATTGAGAAATTTTATCTGTTGAAATTTCTTTGCCTTTTTGTTTGTAAAAAAATAAATCGTAACTCATATACGTTCGTGCAAGGTTTAAGTATCTATTGTTGGCTTTTTCTTTATAATACGAATATAATTATATGTTGTAGTTTATAACAAAAAAACCGCAAGCCAAACATACGTTCAACTTACGGTAAGTGATTTTGTGGAGCCGGAGGGAACGTAAAAAATCACGTAACAGGCTCACTTTCAATATCAAGATTTTGGCTTTTGACACTGCTCACTATGTGCTCACCAAATCGCTACTAATAGACCTTATTATGCTACTTAGTTTATTATTATAAATATAGGATTTATAGATGTGTTGAGCAAGTATTCTAGTGAAAATGTAGACAAAGAAATGGAATGATATAGGGTAGCAATGAGACATTTTAAATTCTCGGGCTTGGTTAGTTAGGGAACAATACCCGATTCAATTTCAGCTATATGCCAATGCTTTGTGTTTTCATTCAATTATAGGTCACATAATAAATCACTCTTAAATAGTCAGACCGCTTGCACCTATTTAGCAAAGATATAAACTATTTTCATGGTTCCGGATTGTAGAGCCATAAAAGATTCAATAATTCAAACGATTCGTTGCAAAGCCTTAACTGCTGGGGTGGTTATTTTTTGTGATTTTTTTAATCTAATCTTTTGAACGTAACTAATTTTATATTAGTAATATTCATTTAAATTGAAGAGAAATCAAACTTAAGGACATGACGAACGCGACAATCGAAAATGCAATCAACTCGGCAGAAAATGATTTGTTATTTTGTTGGGATTTTTTGGTTGATCTCAAGACTAATTCCATAAAGGACAACCAATTTACCGATAGATTTATCGCATTTCAATTGCGCCTAGCAACCGCTATATTTCGATTGCATTCGTTGCGAGACAAAATTATAATAAAAGAAAAAGATTATGTCACTCGAAGAAAAACCTTTAACGAGCGTTGGTTTAAAGGAAAGATGAGGCAATTGGCTGGATATAAAGAAGGTATCGATTACGTTGTTAATATCGCAAAAGCAATTGGTGATGCTTACGCCTATTTCTTTTATCATAATGATCTCGAACTATTAGCGGATCATTTATCCCATCAAAAAGTGGTTAATCACACTGCCGGTAACGGTGAAAGAGGCGAATTGGAGTTTTTGAGAAATATAAAACACATCGAAGGCGAGTTTACGTTATTCCACGGCATTACTAATATTCTCCGATATGGTGATTTTAGTTTTATCGATTTAAGAAAGATGAAGGTTACTCAAATAGGTGAATTAAAAACTCGTTGGGTTGCAGAAGATAGATTGGAAACCAATATAACACTTTTCAGAAAGAAACCTGGAAGAGTGTCTGATAATAAACGGATAATAATTCCTGAATTAGAGAAAAATAGGACAGGGCGGCAACAACTGGGAATTGCAAATCTTTTAAAAGGGAAACACGATCCAAACTCATCCCAAAGTAATTTGGTTGATCCCTCCTATAAATCGGAAATTCAATCGCTTTTAAGCAAAACCAAAGTAAATACGGTTGGATTTATCAAAGCTAGTTCCGGAGTCGCCTTCTCTTGCGTGAAATTGAAAAAGTTGAGTCTGTACAAGCATCTTTCACATAGGGACTATAAAAATTTAGGGTCCAAAATCAGCAAGCAGTTGGAGGAAATCGTACGGGGTTTAATCGACGTGAATTCTAACGATAATGCCGTGTTGATAAGCTCGCTGCTTTATGATTCGAAACCGGGCGATAAAGATATTCCCGGCACAGTACCATTATTTTGGCATGAGATTGACAATGACTTATTAAAAGAGGTCTACTTTGGGCAAACGGTCGTAATGTCGTTATTTAATGGTATCCACTTGATTAATAAAATTGAAGATAGAGGGTTCGTTGTTAAAAGTAATTATTATGTAAAAGCTCGCACACCTACTTCTAAAATGAAAGGAGGCATAAGTTATTTTGATCTGTTTATACCCTACATAACCAATCATTTGTTCACTGAAAACTTTGTATTAGGGATATTAGATGAACTCGAAAAATCAAACCTTTTGAATAAAGCTATTCAAATACAGGTCAAACCACAGCATCAGGTAGAATTCTTTCACCGCAGGAGAAAGCCTGAAGAATGATCAATTGAATGCTTGACGAAAATCCTGGGGAGAGATCTCAGTTTTTGCTTTGAATAGCTTACTGAAGGATTGGGGGTGTTCAAAACCAAAAGCATAGGCGATCTCGCTGATGCTCAGGTTGGTGGTTGAAAGTTTTTCCTTGGCTTTTTCGATCAGCTTGTCATGGATATGCTGCTGCGTGCTTTGACCGGTGAGGGTTTTAAGCAGGCCGCTCAGGTAATTGGGTGAGATGTGCAATTGTTCCGCGATCTCGTTGACGCTGGGCAAGCGCATATGGTCGTTTGTAAAATATACATTTAAGATTTGTTCCAAACGGGCGAGTATTTCGTGTGTCCCCATTTTGCGAGTCAGGAACTGCCGATGGTAAAAGCGGTCGGTATATTTGAGCAGGAGTTCGATCTGCGCGATAATTACTTCCTGGCTGAATTGGTCCTGGTTCGCCCGGCATTCCTCATCAATACGCTGCATGATGCTGATCAACAATTCTTCTTCTTTAGCAGAAAGAAACAAAGCCTCATGGATAGCATAGTCGAAGTAGGCGTATTTTTTGATGGTTTTGGCTAAGGACGTGTGCCAAAGAAAATCAGGATGGATCAGCAGGTTCCAGCCTGCCGGCCTGCTTGCTGTGTGGTGATCCATTTCGACCCGCAGGACTTGTCCCGGTGCCATACAAAACATGATCCCTGCGTTAAAATCATAGGGTTGTTGTCCATATTTCATTTTGACGTTGAAATTCCGTTTGATGGCTATCGAAAAGAAATCCATGATCCGACTGAAGGGTGCCAGGCATTCCCGGTTTACATCCTCGAAGCGCCAGAGACTGACCAGCGGGTGTGCAGGTTTGGGCAAGCCCATGTAATCATGGAACCCGCTAATGGTTTTAATGCGCAGCAGCTCGTTCATACTGCAATTTAAACTCTTTGAGGAACTTCGGCAATTTTGTTTTTCCTAAAGCTGGTTTATGCTTTTCATAATCGCTGCGCAGCAGCCCGTTATGGATGGATGCGCCCAATTCCACCAGATGCTCGGTGATCTCTGCCGGACGGCCGTGATCCAGCATGAATTGACGCACTTGTTCGTCGTTGAAAGTAAGCCATTGCAGGCCTGGTTTGCCGATGGTTTCCCCGATCATAGCCGCTACCTCGTTACAGGTTCTTTCATCACTTACTATATAACGAATGGCTTGCGAGTACCCGGCGGTCAGTTCTTCTGCGGCTGCGCTGGCGATATCCAGGGGTGAAACCATGACCAGTTTATCTTCACCACCAAAATTGGTACCGATGATGCCCTGGCTTTTGATCATCCCCAGGAAATGATACAGGTTATAATAAAAATAGCCAGGGCGCAAAAAAGTAACGTTAACACCTTCCAGTTGGCGCAGGATATCTTCACTCAGATGCGAACCCCGGATGATCCCATTCCCTTTTTCCAGGTCGGCGCCATAGCTGCTTAAATAAACCAATCGTTTAACGCCGGTGTTTTTGATCGCTTCGGCATAGGAGTGGGCGACGTTCGTGTAATAGGAGATCTGGTCGGACGCCGCGAAGTTTGGCGGGTTCATGGCGTATACGGCATCTGCACCCTGAAATGTGCTGCTCAAGAATTTGGTGTCTTCAATTGCGCCAATAGCTGCTTTGGCACCTAAGGCTTCAATGGCTGGTACCTTATCTGCCTTGCTGCTGATAATGGTCACTTCGTGACCTTTTGCGATCAGTTCCTGAGCCAATGGCTGGCTGATATTTCCTAATGATCCGGTTACAATGATGTTCATTTGATGGTTTTCCTTTTTAAGGATGATGAAGCTCCCTCAAGAAGTTTCATGATACAAAGATCAAACGCGTGGCTCAAGACGACCGAACCGAATCTATTGTTCTCGTAGCCAAATCTCCTATAAGGGCTAAAAAAGGCGGGAAAGTATTTGATGTCTCCCGCCTTTTGAAATTTAATTTAGCAGCTCACCCATGCCAAATACGGTCAGGCCAGGTGCGAATTGTGCTGCAACGGCTTCGTTTGCCGCCTCGATATATTTGCCGGTGATCGGATCGACTACGGTACGGAGTGGCCGTGTTCCTTTTTCAGCATTGATCAGGTTAATGATGGCGTCAGCGACCATTTGCGGATCAGGCTGGTGTGTTTGCATGGCTCCGCCCAGTGCGCTGATCATTTTGCCCGGCAGGTCTGCGATGGCCTGGTAGGCTTCGAAGACGGATTGGTCGGAGGCGTACTGCGTTTTCTGGTTCATTTCTGTAGGGAATGCGCCCGGCTCCAGGATGGCGACATCGATGCCCAAACGTTTGACTTCGTAATGCAGGCCTTCACTGATGCCCTCCAGTCCGAATTTGGAACCGGCATAGATGGTGGCGAAAGGGAAGGCCACGCGGCCAAAACCGCTGGTGACGTTGACGATCAGGCCCTCGGCCTGTTGACGCATGGCGGGCAATACGGCTTTGATGAAACGCCATGGGGCGAAGGTGTTCACATCGAAGATGGCCTGTACGTTTGCTGTGGTAAAACTTTCGGCAACGCCGTTGAGTGCGAAACCGGCGTTGTTGACCAATACATCGATACGGCCGGTTTCACTGAGGATACGGTCGACGGCCTTTTGAACGCTGGCATCATCGGTTAGCGTGACGTCCAATACGCTTACGTTGGGTACTGCTGATAAAGCTTCGGCTTTATCTTTGTTTTTTCCCTGGGTATCCCGCATGGTGGCATACACCTGGTGTCCGAGGGCCGCTATGCTGTGCGCGGTCAGCCAGCCGAAGCCGCTGTTGGTTCCTGTGATCAGGACTACTTTTTTGCTCATTTTTTTCTGTTTAATGAGACAAAGGTTGCTAAGGATGGGGAGGAAACCTTTACCATATGTTAAAAAGGGTGCTGGCCCGGTAAACCTGACAATCAGCGGACATTCCGCCGGATGCGGCTCAGCGAGGGCTGGGTGATGCCCAGGTAGGAGGCGACGTGGGAAAGCGGTACCCGGTTCACCAGGCCCGGAAAATGTTCGTTGAACAGTAAATAACGGTTGGTGGCATCTTCGGAGACGAGGGGGCTACGCCGTTCGATGGCTTTGAGCAAACAATTTTTCAGGATCAGGTTTTCGATCTCTTTCCAGCTGACGACTGTATTGCCGATCTCATCCCAGCCTTTTTTGGAAAAGACGAGCAGTTCGCAATCGGTCTCGGCCTGGATATATTCCGAGGAGATGATCTGCGTTTCGAAGCGCTGCTGATCGGATACAAAGTTATTTTCTTCCACGAAGGAATGGGTGACGTCCTTGCCTCTGTTGTTGTAGTAACAAAAACGGACTACGCCTTTCAGCAGGAAACCGACGTACCTGGGTACTTTACCGGCTTCTGAAAAATAGTCGTCTTTCCGCAGTTCCAGGGTTTGGGCTTTGCTTAAGATCAGGTCTATTTGCTGCTGGTTCAGGTTGCCGAATTGCAGGATGTAGTTGACGAATGCTTCCATGGGGTAAAATTCGGTGTTAATTCTGGCAGTTCTGTTAACATTTGGTAAAAAGGAAACGGCTACAAGCTTTGCAGCATTTTTAAGCTTTCCGGTACGATCAAACCGTTCCGGCAATAGCTGATCAGGCCGGGGCCATCGAGCAGGTTGTAAAATACTTCGAGGTCGGTCGCGGTGCCGGTTTTCTGAATCACAAAACCTTCTGTGGTTACGCCTGCGATGGTTGCGCCGTGTTTTTGCATCAGGGCGAAGAATCGGCTATTGGCGAAATCTTTGGCGAAATGGAAATACCCGGCCTGCCAGAGTTCTGCTTCAAACCCGGTAAACCCGGATACGTGGTAGACTTCGATGATGTTTTCCAGCTTGGCTATGGTTAGTGGTAGCCTGTCGTCGGGAATGCTTACTTCCAGGGTGATCAATACCATGTGGGCGATATCGGTGCGCGCGGCGCTTACCTGGTGTACGGGGTAATCCTTTCGGTTCAGGAACATGAGGATCTGGCCGAGCAATCCTTTTTTGTCTTCGGCATAAACGGTGATCACTTTGGTCGGGGTTGTCTTTTTCATTTTGAATTTGGTCAAAAAAAAAGCCCTCCGGGTTACGGAGGGCTGTAATATTTAATGGTACTTTTTTAAATAGTTAGATTACCCTCCATTGGTTAGCAATGACAGTAATAATAATGACGATAATAGCGCTGATCACTCCAGGGTTTGTCGGCCTGGCAGCAGGGATGGTTGTATGGAATGGATGGCTATTCATCTGTTGGGTGCAATTTACGGCAATTCCGAATAAAAGTAGATGGTATGCAGTCGTTTTAGTTTATTTATTTGTCAATGGCTTGTTGAACTTGTTGTAAAACTGTTTTAATTTACCGACTACATTACCGCGGCTCTTATATTTGTACTCTATACCTGCGTCTATATCTTTTATTTAAAAGGCGGTCTGCCATCTCAATTCAGAAATATACTGGATTCGGGTAATATTTCATCAAATGAAAACCGTTGGATAAAACCATTGTGTGCTTTAAAATGCGTCATAACCGTATCCTGTAGTGTTTGATATGCTGGTTTGGTTGTTAAAGCAACATCCAATTGCTTTTTTAACAGGACGATATCAGATGACTGTTTTTCAAAATCCTGAAGAAATTGAGCCAGTTTTGCTGTCTCATTCTTTTGCATAAATTTGATAAAGCAGGGAGCGAGCTTCCGGTAACAACCATTGTATAAAGCGTCCAAAAATAGGATAATCAAATACTCCGTTTTTTCCTGGCCGACCATGTAAGTCAAGCCTGAATGGGCTTTTACGATCTGATATATATTAACAAACCTTTTTATTGCGCGCGGATTATTACCTAAAATGACCGACATATCCTCCATCAGCGCTATTTCCCAGCTTTGCAGTTTCACATGCTGCAATTGGCTACGAGGCTCAACAGGCGCGGTCACTGGCGGCTCTGGTATAATGTTTTCATGCCGTTCCTGATTTTGTTCTTCATTATATTCCCTAACGATTGGCGAATTTTCATCGTAAATCGGCACTTCATTTTCAAAATCAAAAGCCTCGTAGGGTTTACTAAGCATTCTGATCATATGGCGAATGTGCCCGTCGTTGGCTGCTTTTAAATGAAACGGAACCTGAAATATTTTCTCCAAATAATCCGAAGCCTCTATTAATTCTTTATCGCCTTCCGGTGCGAATTGCGAGCCGTAACGGGTAATGAGGGCATTTCTTACCCATCTCGGGTCAACGCCAACGACAACAACAAAAAGTGGAAAGGCCATCAATAAATTAACAGCTTCCAAAACTTCAACAACTCGGTCCTCACGGCAGCGATCAAGATCGTCGATGTACAACACAATGCGCTGCAATGGCTTGTTAAAATTTTCTGCGAAGTCTTTGTGTTTATTTTCTACGTTGTGACCGTAGAACAAATCACTCAAAGCTTCAAAATCACGCCTGATTAACGACACAATACCTAAATGCTGTTGATAATCTTCACTGATAGTCCTTTTTCCGATAAAGCTGTAAAGCGCTTCAGTAGATAATGCATGTTCTTTTTTGTAGGTTAATAATAGTTGCTGACGCTCTGTTTCCTTAATTTCTTTATCTACCGCTATCAGTTTTTGCTCGTTTTGTGCAATGGACAGGGCAATTTCGGCCTCCTCTTTTTCCAATGCGGCCTGTGCATCTTTAATTGCGGTATCATATTCAACTTTTATTTTCCAAAGAGAACTAACAAGCGGTTGAACTTGCATGTAGGTTTTTCTGATAAGATGTAAGACCGGGGCTGCCGTTACAAGAGTTTTGATAAGGAGATCAACGGGCGGAAAAGAAAAATCTGTTTTCGTTATAAGTTTTACGAGCCAATGCAAAACCAATGGTGCGTAATAGACGAATAAAATAATGCCGGCCAGCCACAAAATGTTGCTTAGAAGCTTTTTTCGACTAAAGAAAACCTTGACATAGGTTTCTATACTCTGTACTTTTTTTAAGACTGCCCCTGGATCCTTAAGGTACTCTTCCGGAACAATTTCGCGGAGCTCTTTGCTTGCAGACGTGACCGATTCGTTTTCTTTAAAAGCCGAAGATATTTTTTCCCGGACTTTCAATTTTTCATCGACGATCTGCAATGCTTTGGTAAAAGAATCTTTAGCGATTTCCTTTTTCTTACCTTCGAGTTCTGATGCGAGTTTTTCTTTCTTT
The DNA here is from genome assembly GCF_034263275.1 of Mucilaginibacter sp. cycad4. NCBI lineage: Bacteria > Pseudomonadati > Bacteroidota > Sphingobacteriia > Sphingobacteriales > Sphingobacteriaceae > Mucilaginibacter > Mucilaginibacter sp. cycad4. The sequence continues at coordinate 1,885,297 of NZ_CP139559.1, forward strand.
TCCGTAAGATCAGTGATTGCACTTGTCAGCGTAGCCTGTTCTTTTTTTACTTTTTCCATCTGGAGAAAGTTCAGGGACAAGCGGTCCATTAATGATGTTTTGACCTCATTGATTTCCACATCGGATTTCTTGTTATCGCTGATATATTGATTTAAACCCTCGAAAATCTTGCTGATCATGCTAGCCCAAAGGTTTGCATCAAGGTATGACCAGGCATTGAAATGGATGTGTGCAATACCCGTGCAGACCATGTCATCTTGTTGCTGGGTATAATAACTAATCTTATCTTTCAGTTTCCTCATAAAGAAACTTTTACCGGTTCCCCACTTGCCAAACAATGCTATCGCCAATGGTGGCTTGAAAGTCTTTGCGGATATGATCTTCGCAAATGCATCAACGTCCGCATTAATATCTAGATGGTCGTCAGCATCGTCAGAATCACTTAACAATCCCGCAAGTTGAGAAATTTGCGCTGCAAATTCTGGTTCATATACTGACGAATCGGGCGGGAAGATCTTGAAGATGATTTGTTGCCATTCTGGAATCGCTCTGATAATTTCCAAAAAGGTTTTCGGTGCAACTTTGGTGATGGTATTTCTGTAATTTCCTTTATTAGGTATATCGTACTGCGTATGATGCGCCCTCCAGTTAACCGAAAGCTCCTGCCCGTTTCCGGGATTTAATGTCACAATGCCAATCCCTTTGATCCGCAGATAGCTGACGCCTGTACTGGCAAAAGAGGATTTAAGAAGAATGAGGGAGCCTGGCTTAATTTTCTTAACTAACTCAACAAATTTGTCCTCATGGCCATTTTGCCAAATACCGGCTGCGAAAAAATCATCCGCCTTGTCACTACCGTCCCACACGGCACCAGCAAGGTAACAATCATGGTCGCGGGAAATCCTGTCAAGAATCTGCTCCATGATAGCCGATTGTTCTGAAGTTAATTCGATCTTCGGTAGTTCGCTGGTGCGATCCTGGGGGATTTGCGGTCGGATCAGACTAAAGATCCTTTCCTCAGTAACGAAAATCTCCATAACAGCATCAGGCGACGAATTTTTGATGAAATTCTCGGTCAGGATTTGGAAAACCCGCATGTGATCGAGGCCTCCGGCACCGGTTCCTAACAAAGGCAGGGCAACGTCTCTTACCGTCGGATTGCGTTTGGTGAAATCGGAAATTTCATTAGCTATGTCCTCGATTGCCTCGTACGTACTCGTATTATTATCCACGCAGGTGGCCATCAAGATATGGAATACCGGCTTTAAATTATTCTGGCGATCTTGATTGGTATGTTGCATAATATCTACTGCACCCAATGGCCGGTACTCCAGTCTTTCCGGCAGCTCCAATCGATATACGTAAGCGAGGTCTTGTCTGATCTTGTCATTTAATGTCCCTATAGTTGATCTGGGAATGACTATCGCATCAGAGATAGTATTGAACAAGCTGTCTAATTTGACAACGATTTTATTTAAGGGCATTGGGATTGTGAATAGGTTGTTGCAAGTTAAGATATTTTCACATTATTCGCTCACCACTGGCGTAAATCCTGGTTGAAATGAAGATGCCTGGATTGTTTCAGTGCAGTTTCAAAGTTTTTGCATTTGGAAATTAGATGAACCTTTACAAGGTTTGTATTTCCGGCCATCTGATTTGATTAACTCGCGCAATGCGAGGAGAGGAGATGGGAAAGAAATACGATCGGTACCACTAAACCGGGCAACAGAGTAAATGGAAACATTAATATGGCGGTGTTGGGCTGTGATCTCGCCAATTGCTGTATCGGGGACGGGGCTGATAAGATGGCCAGGATGACTATGACTGATAGCAGGGTGAGGCCGAGATAATGCCAGTATCTGATTAGTTTTTTGCTGAATTTATCGGCTGTAAATATTAGGATGATGGCGGTAATGCCGGTGAGGATGTCAAAGTTCCAGCCTTCGAAGGTCATGAGTTTGGGGACTTTCCCGTTTTGATATAGTTGAAATAAACAGATTTCAACGGGCAGGCGAAGGGCATGGATGGCATATAGCCATTTGGTTTTGATGGTCGTGGCGGTGATGTTTTTATAGGCAAGGGTTACGAAGATGACGGCCGGGATAATGACGAGCAGTATCCTTGGCGGCAGGGTACTTGTGTTTTGAAAGAAATGGTTGTAGGATAGCACGCCGATGATGATGTTCCAGATCAGGTAAGCGAGGATGATGGGGTGTAACTTGCCGGTGGCGGCGATGAAGAATAATACAGTAAGCGCTACAATGATCAAAAAGAAAATGCTTAATATCATTCAATATTTAAATCCGCGACAAGATAAATTTCTTTCAATATCCGCATAGCTATTCCTTTATTTCAGTTTTTTTCTTCGATGAACTTATGTCAGACGATATTTATATTGGCGATTATGATAGAATTTTATCGAACTGGTAATCTTTTTGTAAAAGTCGGCTTTGGAGTTGCATTGATTAACAGTAATAAGATGCAATCGGATATCTTAGCTTTTGTTGATTAAACCAAAAATGAATCAGATACTTAAACTCAATCACCGTGCAAATATGCATGTGATCTCATATGGAGAGAAATATGTTATTGTTTATGAAGACCACAGATATTTGCTGAACGTGTTGTATTTCCTCAAGGCCGAGGAAAATTTCAAAAATCCGTTTAATATAATTTACTTCGACTTTCACGATGATGCCGTGAAGCCTCATAAGTCATCAATAGAAATAACAAAGAAGTTTCGTGCTACTTTGCCAACAATGCCGGAATTTTGGAGCTTTACAGAATTTAATATCAGTACGCTGGATGATGATTGGGTACTTAACGGAATGGAATTAGGCTTTATTAAAGATGCCGTTGTCATTGGGGCAGAAAAGGATGATAATATAGCTCGCATTAACAATCGTTATTCGGATCACACTGGTATTGACCACCGAATATACTCGATTCCTCATCTTTGGGACAGTCTTGATCGGAATGGTTGCCTTGGCGAGCAGGCCGCGATAACTGATGACTTCAAGAACATTCGTGAGATATTGGAGTTTAACAATCCACGAAACAGGTATACGTTTACTGATACACCAGAAACGCCGTACATATTAGATTTTGATTGCGACGTGTTTTCTTTTGATTTACTAGGAAAGACGAGTTCGTGGCCGTATTCTCGTATGAGAGAACTTTTTCTTACAGAAATTGATGAATTAAATACAACGCCTAGGGATTTTGTGGAGCGCCTGATTGATCGGGCAACAATAATTACCATTTGCCGCGAAACCCCTTATTGCGGCGGTATTTTGCAGGCAACTAACAATTTTCACAACCTCGACACATTATTTTTCAATGGCGAACTCAGCAAGTAATCAAATTACAATAAAAGAACAGCAGGAAATAGCGGAAATTATCAATAGCAACATCAAATCAGCTGAATTTGATTTCAAATTCGATGAGGTGAAACCCTCAGATATTAGGTTTCACAATAAATATGATGTGAAAAATGTGTTGGTTTTTGAAGAAGGCAAAAATCCTATAACACAGATATTTGATAAGTTATCTAAAAACCGGGTAGGTGATTACGGACGCTTTCATCATTTTAAAAGTGCTCATATAGCTTTAGACATTATCAAAAATCAATCTATTCAAGTAAGCAGCTTGTTCTCGAACGATTCAAATGATTTTGCAGAGTATACGGAATTCTATAAACGGATCGGTTTATTTCACCCGCTAGTACCTGAGGACTTTCAGAAAAAAGCATTTAACAACAATATCAACCCTAAAGATACACGTCCATCAGATGTAGAACGTAACCATATTTTTGTATTGTGTTTTACCCAAGATAATCATAATGAGAAGTTTTGGAAAAATTATGCAAATGAAGATCACGGCGTAGCCATTGGCTTTAGATTTTCAAATTTCAACAATGAGGGGTTACGTTTATTTGATTTTCGCGATGTATTTTATGATCGCGGCTATTCTTTTGATTTCTACAACGCAATTGAGTATCAGCTTCGTAAGTATAATAAAATGTTTTTTTCTGACGGTGTTGATAGATTTTCTAAATTTTACAAACGGGCAAGATATAATTGGGAGAACGAAACACGCCTTTGTTTTCATTACGATGCTCCTAATATGGTTGGTTTAAATGGTTTCCTAGATCGAACGTTTCCAATTCAAACGGACAGTAAATCCGGAAGAAAGTTTATCGATTTGCCGTTAACAGGTAATAGTGTCGAAAATCCCTTTTTTGAATTGGAAATTGTGGAAGTCGTGTGCGGAAAGTTCGTCGGGCAGGGAATGGTTGATCAACTTAAAGACGCACTTAAGCAATCCTTCCCGTCTGCTGACTTTTGGCAACGTAGGTAATGCTAATAAATAAAAGAGAAATTTTGTGAATACTTGTAACTTATAGATTAGCTACTGGGAAATCCGAAGGAAATCAATTGCCTTTATTCGGAAAGACTTTTATATTCATCTTTTTATAATTCTAAACCGAAATTGCGATTTATGGCAAAACCAGCGAGTAGCGTTAGCGAAATGGCTTCGACAGTCTTCAAATTCATGTCGAAGTTTTATTCCTTTCCACTTTACCAGTACTTAAAAGAGAATCCTGAACTAATAAAAACCTTTCCTGGCTTCTTATTGAACCCCGACCAAATTGTATTATATTTTGGAAAGAACCATTTGGCGATTGAGTATACCGGGCCGGAGCATGTTGAAGAAATAAGAGAGAGTAGTGTGCTACCGATCACTTGGCATGATTATACAAATAAGGACGCCGATTTTTTCGAAAGCATCGTTGGATTTACATTTAGTGACGGTAACTCGACTGGTATTAAAATGCATCTTCCGGAGTTTACTGAAGATTTAATACTCCCTACAGACAAAGGGTTTGATAAATTGCTGGATCTAAACTGGAATTTTGATGCCCAGAATTCGATGTTGGGCATTAATTCCAGTGGGTTTACCATACCCGAAAAGCGATTTGGCCGAATGGTCAATTCTTTATTTTTTGATGCTGATGAAAATGGGTTAAAAACCAGGCACATCAAATGGATCGATTTTCTTCCGCTTATTTATGATGAAACAGATCCTGAAGTTGATAAATTTTCGGTTGACATAGGTTTTATGAAACAGTTGGTTCCAATCGATGCCAAATACGTTTACCCGTCCCCACCAAAGTCTGATTATAAATACTCTAAACTGCCGCAACTCAATCGTTTTATCGAACTTGTTGGTAACCATAATACTACGGAACCTGAAATCACTCGCTTCCTTTCTCTTCCAGAGAATAAGTTCATTTTGACCATGGGTATTCTATCAAATAATATATTCGATCAATTGGAATGCGAATGGCAATCGGAAAGTCATCCTGCAATTATCCCGGACTTTTTTGTGCTCCGGCCAAATGGTTATGCCGACATCGTTGAATTTAAATTACCGACCCTAAAGGGCGGTAGTGTAGTTGGTAAAGCAAACCGGGAAACATTTTCAGCAGAAATCAATTCCTATATATCCCAAACCCGAAACTATAGAAAGTATTTTGAGGATCCAAATAACCGTTCCTGGTTTAAAAACAATTATTCATTCGATGTTCTATACCCCAAAAGGATATTGATAGTCGGTCGCCGTTGGCATTTTTCGACGAGTGAGTGGAAAGAAATTTGTAATGATTATCGCGATTTGGAGATTCTTACCTACGATGACGTGATCGACGGTGTCCAAGCACAATTTTATCTATGAAATGAGATTTTAGAAATAATTTATTCAATTTTTTTATGACGCGAAAAGGTTTGCTGGGTTTTCGATGATGAATAAGGATATCGATTTGTTATTAGAGTCCATTAAGGAAATGGAGGATCTCGGTCATTCTTCAATTATCCAGCAGAGCCTCATGTTTTTTTCGGTGATTACATACGCCAAGCTTTATGCATCTAATGAAGGCGGAAGGTCGAAATTGGATTATAATGATGTGTTCAAAAGTGCTCCACAATCTTTGAAGGACGAACATGCGCGTATGATCGATCTGAGAAACGGCTATATCGCGCATGCCGGTAGTGACTTTGACTTGGGGCATGTAGTGGGAACTGTAGTGGGTACGATCGGCATAGATCTACATTGCCAAATGTCTCATGTCATGACAATGACGCCGAATCTGGAGGATTTCCGATCGCTATGTTTATATGTTCAGGAACAAGTAAAAAAGAAAATAGAAAAAGCCAGCGCAAGAGTTCAGGCCTATCTGAGTAATCTTAAGCGAGAAGAAATTGCAAATCTCCTGGCTAGGATTGAAATTCAGGGATACTATTCCATGGAAGCACCGGAAGGAGAAAATTTATTAGCGTTTAAACCGTATAATTTCATTGAAACAACGCTTTAGGTAACAATCAATTAGCGGATATTCAATAACTTCGATTATAATTATTTGGCTGTGAAAATGACCGTCCCCTTAACCCTTATTGCTTTATTTATCGTTCTTGCTGTTTTAATTTCCCTGTCAGGTTATTTGCTGGTCAATAACTGGAGTAATGAAACTTTAGCAAAAACGGTTCCGAGTGTGCTATTTGGCCTTGTCGCATTGGTGGCGACTATCACTTTCGGTGCTAAGGAAAGCAGTTCGCAAAAAACATTTGAGTTTATTTATTTCGTAAATCCCGCAACCAATGAGATACTAAATCCGCCGGAATTTAACTTATCTTCAAACTACGAAAAGCTTTTCAGTCCTAATAGAAGTGATAATCACTCAGCACTGCAAAGCTATCCTATTAAAATAGCCGATCTCAAAGGTGATGAGCAATTCCAGTTTTGGGGGTTCGCCAACGCCAGGGTATTAGGAAATATCCTTATCGCGATCAAAGAATTAAATTCTAATTTGATGTATGCGAAGCTCACGGGAACAGAATATAGTGAGGATTTAAGTATCAAAGACCTGGCTGTTCAATTTACAAATCCATCCTCCGTTATTACGCAGGACCATGATTTTGAGTGGTATAAGTATAACTCTCGTGATATGGCCATTCCTGTACCCAAAGATGTGCAAATCAGACTTCAAAGTTACGATCCATCTTTAGATCTTTCCGGACGCCGGGATATGGTGATTTTTAGAGAAAACTTTTTCGAACTACGCATTACGGCTATTCATAATGGTAGCGGGCATAGTAAAAAACACGGTTACGGATCGATCAAACTTATTTGTGCAACAAAATTAGACAAACTCACATCTCAGCATTTTAAGACTAAAACTTATAAAGCTTATTGCCTGGCTATATTAAACTTGCTTGAGAAGCGATTTAACGATCCCCAAAATTTCGAAACTTACTTCAAAAAAGATCCGAATTGGCCGAAGCAGTAGGTTATCAACTAATTGTTTGTTTAGTGATGATGAAAATAAATAGAGTATCCGTTAATGATTTTGAGAGGGAAATCGAGTGCACTTACAAAGGAGAGCAATTTCGAGTCCGCGACAATGGTGCTATTTACCGTTATCGCCGTCACGGTAAAGCTAAACGTCCTATAGATGATCAATGGACTTTTGGTAACCCGAATGAAAATACTGGCTATATGGATGTTGCTAGTTTATCGGTACATCGGATTGTGGCAACTGCATTTTTAGGTGTGCCGACGAGTGTACAATACGTAGTAGATCATATAGATACCAATAAACGTAATAATCGCCCTGAAAATCTGCGATGGGTCACCAGATTAGAAAATATTTTACTCAATCCGATAACAGCCAGCCGCATTTCACGAATATGCGGAAGCGTTGAAGCATTTCTGGCTAATCCGGCGGAATTTCAAGACAAGTTTCCGGATCCTAATTTTTCATGGATGTGTACGGTAAGTGCCGAAGATGGCAAAGCCAGCCTGGCGCGAATGTTAAACTGGGCTAAACAAGACGATCCTGTTGATGCCTCTTTAGCGGAGTGGATAAATAACAGAGGGCTTCCGAAATATGAACCGGCAGACACCGATGGAGAAGCACCAGTTCTCGTTATGGCGATAACTGTTAATGCCGCTCAGCGTGACTGGCTCACGCCTTCCGAATTTCCGTGTTGTCCCTCAGCATACTTAGGTGATCCGCTCGTTGCCTATTTTGAAAATCTCAAACAAGGCGCTTTGTTTTGCAGCAATCATCTTTATTCGGCGGTAACATCAAAATACGCATGGATTGGTAATGGAGAATCTATTCTCGTTATGTCTTTGGGCGAGCATGAAGTCAAGCCCTATGGCCTTGCTAAAATAACTTTTGAAGATGGCTTGTTTGTGCATACGAGTCTGCGCAAATTTTTTTCACCCGAAGGGGTGGAGAAAGGATATACGCTGGCCCAGGGTTTGGAATGGCATGGTGGGGATTCGATTGACGATTATTGCTAACGATTAAACGGCCAGGCCGCATTACTTTATGGGACTGAATATTGTTAAAAAGACCTTATTTTTTTCCGCACGTATCATCATATCCGGCAGCTTCGATCCTTCATTCTTGGTCCACATCCGACCGGTCCAAAATCTGCCGGCCATAACGTCCATCATTTCATCTGATGTCATTTTTCCGTAATCGAGTGAATCAACACCATTCAATCGGGTAAACTGGTTGATTAGCCATTTGAGCATAACCAGCTTCATCGGCGTGTCGATCAAACCTTCAAAGATGATATTGTATGAGCGGGGAGCAAAGAGTATAATGTTGGCTGCATCAAATATAGCGCATTCGCGTGTGGTTAGCTTTTTGTAATAATTGGTCAGGCGCGAGCCACTCTTATTTATCTCCGTTTTACCTTTGTGGCAGCTGATATCCGGAATCCCGGTAAAATCAAGCTGAAAAAAATCTGAGATTTCACGTAATGTTTTTGCTTTCAAATGCGGGTAAAGGGCAATCGCCTGTTCTTCATTATAAGCGTCGATATATTTCTGTACAACCAGAAAGAATATTGTTGAGAGCTTTTCGTGGCATATTTGCAAACGCGGTACCCAGGCGATCGTGTCCTGTAAGTTGAAGCGTAAGGATTGTGAATCTCCGCCAGAACCATTTTCCGGGTAAAGGTTATCTTTTATCGCCAGGAAGGCGTCTATGAATTCGGTTTCAGGCAGATCAATTTTGTAAAGTTCCTGATCATAACCAACGTCTTCCAGAATGAAAGCCAAGTCATCCAATATTTTCTGAAAACCCACAGCAATGCGCTGGGCGGCCTCATTAAAATTGCTTTGCAACAGTTTTTCTTTCATTTCATCCATCTCATCAGACTGCAAACCGGCAACATCCTTTAATTGCTGAACCAGTAACTGAACCTGCATCAATTCCCCGATACTTACCTGAAGCTGATTGATTTTAGGTATCAGTACCGACCAATCTACGAGGTTCAGTTTGGCGAATAAAGAAGCATCGATTGGCTTGGGAACCAAATCAAATAAATTCAGATCATTGAATTTTTTCTGCAATTTGTAAAGGGGGATCTGATACCAGCCACTATTAATGGTATGTCCCTGAACAGTTGAAAAGATAAAAAGCGGATCGTAAAAGTTTTCTAAAATAAGTTGTTTAAGACTTCCGGCTTCTGCTGTGAAAAGTTCAGGCAACAAATTGTAAACCCGATTTAATGCATCAAGCGAGACTACGGTATGATCAGAATCAAGAAATATCACCGGTTTTCCGCCGGTATCATTGTCCATTTTAAAGGTGATCCTGAAGTTCTGGTCTTTGGAATAATTTCGGAAAGTTTTTATGGCGCGGGATATCAAATCATCCTTGATCTGTTCAACTTGCTTTATCGTTACTGCCGGAGTTTTTTTCTTGCCCGTTCGGGAAAGAAAATTTCTCCACAATAACATGATCTGAAAAAGGTCGGCACGGGAAACTTCAGGCGTTTTAACCTCGACATACTTAGAAAAGTACTGCTGCCTTTTCTCGTGGTAAATGCTCACGGATTTCAAAGCTTCCTGTAGATTGTACTGGGAAAGGCGAACATTATTTTCATTCTCGGCATTATTTGGATCTAAGAGCTGACGCGCCCGTTCATATATTGCGGTGCTCGACTGGGTAAGAAATGTTTCAATATGGGATTTATAATCGTTCAGGCTTTTATTGAAATCTTTAAACTTTAACTGTAAGCGACCGATCTTTTCACTGCGATCAAGGGGCTTTGTCGCGGTGGTATTTTTAACAAATTTCTTTTCCGGAATATGAAGGGCGAGCGGGTCTTGTATAGATGCCGGCGCGCTTATAAATGCCTCGAAACCAGTTATCTGATTTGATGTCAAAGGTGCGATGATCTCCCAATCACCCTTCCCATTCATGAACTTTGTCAATAAGGTACTGAAAAGGTTGACTTTTTCTGTGGCTTGTGATTCCCATTGGCTTAACTTGGCCAGATAATCACTCCAGTCTTTTGGTCTGTATCTGTTTTCGAATAAATTTTTAAGTGTATAATTCATGCCTGTCCATTCCGACAGGTGTATGTTTTTGATCGGCATGTTCTTTACTGAGTCGTCATTCATCATTGGGATCGAATCCAAATGGTGCCCCATTGCCCTGATCGCGTACAATTCCTTCGTTGGAACTGCTCGTCTGAGCAACTCGGCTATTTCATAAGAACGATCATTTAGGGCGGTAAAGCTTTCCTCACTTAAAATGTCCACTAAATAAATGGCAGTGATTTGGTCGTCTGTTATGGTCAAATCCGTTATGGCATGTGATCTTCTGATTTTTGTAAAAAAAGAACTTTCTAATTTTTCTCTGCACTCCTCCCATGCGCCCGCTGCGGTATAAAGGCCCAGCATAAGTGTCGCCATCTGTTCAGTCGTGGCTTGTTCGGACCATTTTGATAGTAAATCGCCTTCATATACTGGCATAACCGAAGTTCGATCAAACTGACTCACCCAAAAAAGCATTCCACCATAACCTGCAGCGTCGTTACCAGAAATTGGCTGGGTCATGGGCGGGCGGACACTATCCACGAATTTTACTGTATCATCAAAAATTGCTGTTTTCTTGATAAGTAATTTATTCGCCTCCCTTGACTTTTGTCTCACCTCCTCCGGAAATTGCAAGTTGCCCAGTAACTGTTCATGATTTAAAGTATTGCCGAAATAAATGTCTAATAAGATATACCAGCCATCTTTATGCTTATCATAATATTCTTCAAATATGCGGCTGTTATTAGCAACGTACTTTCGTAATCCGCTCCATAATAGAGCGCGCACGATTCCATGGTATTTTGTCCAGCTGTAGTCTACAGGGCTTTCCCGTAGCTCCTGAATTAAAAACGTTGGATCAATAATATTTTCATGAAATATATTTAGTAAAAAAACATAAGTTTCAGCGGCTGTGACGACCTTCAGAAGATTGCAGACATACGCCCTTTTTTCAATAATAAATTCGTCAAAAAGAAAATCCAGCAAAAGTTTTGAGCGTAAAGGATGAAAACCTGTGATTATTTTCTGATCAGAACTTACTTTAAGTAAAAACTCTTTTTCTAATCTGGCAGTTATCGCGTAGAGCCCGGATATAGTGCGTAATTGCTGGATATCCAGGCCTGCACCGAATGCATCAGCCAAAGCGACCAGCCGCAGAACTTCGAGTGCTTCCGGATAATGATCAGCTTCTTTTTGCAGAGCGGCAACTTGTTGTTGCAGTCGATTTCGCAATGGAGCACCTTGAGTAACCATATACACGAACTCTAATAACGGACCAGCGCCTTGAAATTGGATCCAGGCCTCTTCAAAGTCTATATGTTTCAGGTCGGTTATCTTATGATTCAAACGGCTATATATTTCAGCTGCTTCGATTTTGTGAAATGAAAGTTCGATGGGTTGGTGAAGAAAGTTAATTCCGGCTGCTTGTGATTTGAACCAGTCTTCCTGGCGGATAGTGATGAGGAACCTGATAAAATTAAGATGGGCACTTTGTGATACAACACTCATCCAGCTCAGGTTATTTGGAGGAACGTTGATCAATATGGTCACCGGCAATCCTAAGTTTTTTGCAATACTTCCGATGGTCAATACGGCTTCGCGCGTGGTTTCATTATCATCTACGACATGTAATTCATAAGCGAGCGTTGACGCTGAATTTTCTTTAATATAACGATAGGCCAAAGTTGATTTGCCTTGTCCGGATGCGCCGAAAAGCACAGCAATGTTATTGGTCTGATATATCAAATCAATATCTGATAAAAGCTGTGGACGATGTACATCTAAATTCAAATTAATGTGTTCGAAGCGAGCGCTCACACCTTGGTAAAACTCTTCAGAAAGCTTACTGACGTCTGCTGGCGACTCCAAAATCAACGGCATTAAATATTTCCCTAATTGGGCTGATATAGCAATTCGCTCAGTAAGATACATGGCTATCGATTCGACTTTCTTGTGCAGCATCAGGTGATTGATGACAACCTGTTTCTCTGCACAATTTGCCAGCCACTGCAACAATAATTCAGCCGTTGGTTCAGGATCAACCGTTGCCCAAATATTTTTTAGTTGTTGCAGGATATTATTTTTTAGCTGCTCTTCTTCTACTTTTATTATTGTGGTTCTTGCCTTAAATTCCGCCCATTCCTTTTCAGTAATCCCATATTTCCTGATGATCGGTTTGTCTTTAGAGCCTATGTTTGCTGATTTCATCAGGCGTTCCAGTTCCTCACCGGCTTGGCTATAGGTGATCAGGATCGCATTAGTGGATGGCGAGGTATATATGATGTTTAAAAAGCGTCGGACAAAAGAAGTACCTTCTTTGGAAATGAGGTCGCTTAAGCCAAGTGGTTTATTTAGATTTTTCACCTGGATAACCTCTGTTAATTGGCCATTACCATCGTACTGATCCAAATCTTCAACGCCTTCCAACAAGAAAGATGAAGTCGGACTATTCTCCTTTAAAATATGGTAAAGAGAATAAATAAATTGTGTACGATAACCTTTGAGCGCTGATATACCTGACATATTATTACTAAGGTACATATCCTAAATAATATTACCTCATACAAGCAAAGTCTATATCAGAGTCCAGAGCTTATAAGATGGAATAGGGGGAGTATTATATTTTTTCGCTATCGTCAAGCTTTTGAAGTTTCAGATTTGAACCTGCATATATGCAGTTGAGACAAGTTTAGTTATTTCGGGTGTTTGCCAATCACATAAAGGCTTATTTTTGGGTTAATAACACACCTATGAGCGTAACATATTTTAAACCGCGTGATCGCTTTGACTTTTCAAAGGACACCCTGGATATCGGCAATCCATTACAATGGGACAGGTCTCATTTTTTAAAACACTTTTTTAAAAGAGTGTTCGCCATTCCAGAGGACCGCATAAATGAATTTTATCAGCGCCACCTGGGCTATTATTTATCTCACCATACCGATGGTACAGAAGAAATCTTCTTTAAATATTTTTGGTCGCTTATTGAAAGGCAATTAAAGGTGTTGTTAGGTACTACTGTTTATGACAAGAATCATTTGAGAAATGAGCGGGAAATAGTACGATTACAAAAGTTTACTGAAATGTTGATCTCGCTTGACCGTTGGAATATTCACAAATCCAATGATGCAGTGATAGCACAGCAGGAGTCAGAAATATTAGTACTTAAACAAGAGGTAACTCAATTAAAAGCCGATCTCAAGAAAGCCACAGCGCTTGAAACCGAAGGTTATATCAATATTCCGGAAGGATATCGAAATGCCGTTTTGCACCTGCATTTACAGATGCAGGAACTCAAAACACCTGAAGGGAAAGAACTCATGTTTTCCCAGACGCAAAGCGTCTGGATGAAGATGATTTGCAAGTATTTCCGTGAAGGAGATAAAGAGATCAATTACGAAACTATACGCCGTTATTTCCCAAGTGACAAGCGGGAGCCGGGAGATAAACACGCCGATATCCCTGCAAAATCAAAGCTTTTTACGATCAATCCCGCAAAAAAGAGGAGTTGATTTTTTCTTTTGCCGGCAATATAACTAGCTATTCGTCAATATAGCATCAATTTGTCAATCAGTAGCTTATAAGCATTCTTAGCTTTCTCCAAACCACTCCATTTTAACCATGCAGTTCTGCATGGTCAGGAAATCTATTCTATACAGCACACATTTGTTCCAAAACAAATGCTATGCAGATAATCAATCAAGAAGCTCTTAGCCAGTGCATACGCCAGGCAGTGAGGACAGAACTACAGGAACATTTTAAAACAGAGGGCAGCCAACTGCCTAACTCGGAAAAACTTTTATCCAAGCAGGAACTCGCCGCCGAACTTGGTGTGTCCCTCGTTACGCTTACTGACTGGATGAAAAAAGGCTTACCCTATTTGCGCCTGCATAAAAGGGTGTACTTCAGAAAAAGTGAAGTACTTAATGCAATGCAACAAACCATTAACGATTAAACAAGGAGGAAATGATGAATGTGGAACTAATCACCAAACGGGATTTACAGGAATTTAAAAGCGATCTGCTAAACGAGATCAAAAGGATCATACAGCCCAGCCAGGCCAGTACAAAAAAATGGCTGAAGAGTGTGGAAGTAAGAAAACTGTTGGGCATATCACCCGGCACACTTCAGAATTTACGGATCAACGGCACGCTGCGGTTTACCAAAGTAGGCAGTATTATGTATTACAAACTGGAAGATATCAACAAGATCCTGGAAGGAGAAGGTAAATGAAGCTGCAAAAGGAAATTGTTAAAGAGCTGGCGGGGTATACCAGCTTGCTTAAGCGTATGGAGAAAGATAGCCGGTTGCTGCCAACGCATCTTAGCTTGTTTACCGGTCTGTTTGTCTCCTGGCAACGGAACGGTTTTATAAGTCCGTTCAGTGTGACCCGGAAAACGCTCATGGCGTTTTCCAAGGTCGCATCTATTGCCACTTATCATAAGTGCATCAGGGAACTGGATGAGTACGGTTATATCCGGTATCAGCCGTCCTATCATCCGAAGCAGGGTAGCCTGGTTTACTGGCCGGATTCATTAAGCAGTGTTTAAAAAGATGGTTTCTAAATCCGCGCAAAACTTCGTTTTGCAACATTGGAATAACATACCGCAAGCGGCATGCAGCGATTAAACAGATAGCGCGTTATATGGCGGAGAAATCTACGACCCGAAGGGAGCGAGTTAATGTTTTTGCTTCACAAAAACCCGAATACACCCCGTTGGGGTGATCCGGTAACTCGCTCCCGTTGGTCGATGTGGGGAAGGGTTTTTAAAGAGATAATTTCATGACAGGACTAATTGAAAAAGATAAAATACAAAAAAGGAGGTTGCCCGGCAGACCGAAAAAGACGGTCAGCCGGAGTGATTTTTTAATGGTACGGTTAACGCCGACTGAACGGGTGTTGATCGAGGGTCGGGCAAAAAGGGCTGGTTTGAAATCAAGTGAATGGTTCCGCAGGGCTGCAAAAAGCGCGAAAGTTTTCCCACGATTTTCTGTAGAGGAAACAAGTTGGTTCAGGATGCTGGCGGGGCTTGCCAATAACCTTAATCAGCTGACACACCTGGCCCATGTGGCCGGGCTGTTTTCCCTGGCTTTGAAATGTCAGGCTTTGCTTAAACAAATTGAAGAACTCTTGACAAAGATCAACAGCCATGATAGGTAAACCAATCACCGGGAGAAGCTTTGGCGGTTGTGTCCGTTATGTGGTAAATAAGCAGGATGCAAAGATCATTACTGCCGAAGGCGTACGGATACAGAATGCAGGTGCGATCATTCAGGATTTTAATCTGCAACGAAAGATGAGGCCGGAATTAGGCAAAGCCGTAGGGCATTTGGTTTTAAGCTGGAGCAAGGAAGACCTATCTAAACTGAATGATGGGATAATGGCAGAGCGGGCAAAAGAATATATGGATAAAGTGGGTATCCGTGATACACAGTTTATTGTAGTCCGCCACAATGACAGGGAACACCCGCATTTACATGTGATCTATAACCGGGTAGATAATAACGGCAACACCATTACTGATAAAAATAACTTTGCAAAGAATGTTAAAGCCTGCAAGGAGATTACGCTGAAGTATGATTATCATTTAGGGGATGGCAAAGACCAAGTGAACAGACAGGCCTTAAAAGGCAAGGAAAAGATCCGGTATGAACTGTTTGATACCATAAAAGCAGCGCTCAAACAATCAGTGAACTGGAAGCAGTTGGAAGGTCAACTACAAAAGCAGGGTATCAGCATCGCCTATAAATTTCGCAGTGGTACCAATGAAGTGCAAGGCATTTCGTTTGAAAAAGGCGATATTAAAATGAAAGGCTCTGCAATTGACCGGAGTTTAAGTTATGCAAGCATAGATACGCAGCTAAACCGCAACTTGCAGGTGCAGCAGCAACATGCAGCAAGGGTGGTCAATCAACCTTCGTTAGCCGACCAGTTACGGGAGGTAATCCGGCAGCGTACCCAGGCTGATCAGGTACCTATTCCAGGTGGCGGCAAAAGTATATTGGAAACGTTGCTGGAACCGCAGTTTGTTAGCGGTCCACCCGACCCGGTGGGGGATGCTGATATAGCCCGGAGAAAACGAAAGAAACGTGAAGCGGAACAATCCCAGTCACAAGGGATAAGCAGGTAGGGTGATTATACAAATGATTATTTAACAATTAAAATTCAGGGATTATGCAACAGGAAGAACTGGAAGAAAAAGTAACGATGCTGGAGGAACTGATACAGGGTTTTATCCAAAGGATAACGATTGTGGAAACCGAAATGCCGGAATTTCTAAAGACCTTTTTACAGCAATATAAGGAAACATTAGACCGGATCGGCGGCAGGATTGAGACGGCTAACAAGCGTTACGATGATAAAAAGATCCAGCAACAGATGGATGAATTAAAAGATGTGGTGTCACGGGTGCCTAAAGTGATCGGTGTCAAAAATCATCATCACTTCGGTGCATGGTCAAAAAGCCTGATTATCGGAGTGGTGGTCGCTTTTGTTATTACAGCCGGATCATTTGGTACAGCTTTATATCTCAATCATCAAAACGACCGATTAAATGAGGAAGCTTATAATTTCTGGCTGGTCAGGGCGATGTATCCTAAAATGGCGGAAACCATTATTAGAGGGTTAAAGGATGATCCGAATGCTTTTATTGCCAGGGCGGAAAAGGCGATGGAAAAACAGCAGGCAATAGCTGCCGCTAAAGCTCTTGCCGAACAGGCAGACAAGGATCAGAAAGCGGCGAGGGATAACCTGAAGAAAGTTAGGTCGGCCAAGTAAGTACACTTTTTTATGTTTTGATTTTCTGATAGTAGAGAAAGGCCATGCGGCTGCGGCAGGCGGCTCCATTACACCACTGCTTCGCTCCGGGTTCCATTACGCCGTCAGCGCTGCCGCCGCACGTGCAGGAGTGTATTCGTTCCTCATACACACCTGCCTTTCCCGCCCACGGATGATCGGTTAGTCACAGCACCGCAGTCACAAAGATAGCTACGCAGGAAAACCGTCAAGGGTATATAAACCGGCTATCGCCGGCCCTTGACAGTTTTCCTGCTAACAGCTCCGGGTGTTTAAGCGGTGAATGACTTAGTGTGTTTGTAATTATTCGTAAGTCGGCTTGATCTGGGCGGTCTACCTTAATCAACAAAATATTTGTTGTAAACCGCTATAACAGCTTTTTTAAGTTCAATAGGTAAATCGCGCTGCATCTTCCAAACGAGTTTGCCGGTAATTGCATCATCAGGTGCGGATTGAACAACATCGAATAAATCAAAAATGTCCTCGATTTTGTGAAGTTCAAAGTAAGGTTCGAACTTTGTATCGATAACGGCAAGTTCACTATCGTTTATAAAAGCAAATAACCTGTCCTGGTAATTCCTCTTACCAATGAAATTTGCCATTAACCCTTATTCTTTAATATTTCTATTTTTTCACGTTCACTTTGCAAAAGACGCTCATAAAGCTTTTTATTTTCTTCTATGACCTCAAGCCATTTTTCAATAGGGTTAAAGTTATAAGTACTAAAACTTCCCATAAAAGGACCGTGATTGACACTTGTGTCATTAAATGTATTGAAATATGTCACGGCAGCCTGTTCATCAAAGTTTTTTATTGCTTCTTCCGGGACTTTTAAGACCTTTGCAACTTGTGTCAATAATTCCGGTTCTAATACTTCTTTAGATTCCAATAATGATACTCTTTTTTGGCTCCAGTCATCCCCTAATTCCAGCGCAAGAGCTTCTTGTTTTAGTCCCAACATTTCACGAAAACGTTTAACATTTCGGCCTTGATGGATGTTCTTTGGGGTTTCGGTAGTGTTCATAAGTCAGTATGTAGAGTTTGCTCAAAATTAAACAAAATAATAAAAAGCTGGGCTTTATCTAAAATAGAAATAATAACCGGTGAAATATGTAAGCCGGAAAGATAAGATAGAACATGGTTGATTAGGGTATACAGGCGGATATCATCAATTTCGTATGTCAAGTTATTACTCAATCAATCTTTTAAGCTATGCGAGGTGACGAACATTATGTACCATGGGAAAACTATCCTAAGTTCCTGTTTTTTAACGAAATCCGTGATCCCTATCGCGCGTTACGCGATGCTTTTTGGGGCGAACCCGAAAGGAATAAACGGTTGCTGGAGCAATTAAAAACATTTGCGCTAAGCGATACACATTACCAGGGGGGCAAAGAAGGCCCTGCTAAAATGGTGCAGGCGGTAAGCGAGTGGGTCAGGATGATTGAAATCTGCTATATTTTGTGGCTTGACAGGAAAACCCCGGATGATTGGGATAAGGCTGAACTTGTTGAGGGCTGGCAATTGCATTTTGCCAAAAATACCTGGAAATATTTTCCTGATGATCTGTCGTTTTACGAAGAGCGGAATCCATATATAGTCTTCAGGCGAATCTTCGGTTATATCGGCTTGCAGGACCTGCGTGACTATTTTGATTACTGGCTTTATGCAGCCCTAAGCAATAAGGCATTGACAGTAGAAGAATTCGAAGGCAATATGCCAAAATTATTCGACGACCTTTTAAAACTCCATTCGGCAGCTTATATGGTAGAACAGCTTGCCATTGGCGCGGTATGGGAAACCCTCACTACCAATAATGGGCATCACCTTTCTTATACTAAAGATGGCCGGAAGGTAATCACCATTATGGAAGACACTGAAAATTATAACCTTTTTGATTGGAAGTTGCCGCGGGCACTCAAACGCAAAAACAGATTGGAGAAAGAGTTTAAATTTGGGGAAATGGCCGGGGCTCTCGTAAAAGAATTTCCATTTATCCGACATGTATGCCACCTGGGTGCTATACCCTATGCGGACAGGATTTACCTGCTGATTTTAGTCGATGACCAGATTGGGATAACAGAAGATGAGATATCAGATAAAATTCAATCTGATAGGCTTGGAAAAACATTTATCATTCCCCTCGTTATAAAGTCAAAGACGCTTTAGATGAAATCAAAACGAATCCACGCTTTTGGGAATGGGTAGTTTATGCTGGGACTGTATTATATACCTACCAGGATCTTGTGATTCCGAACCCTGAATATGTGACTGTCGAAATGCATCAGGCAGTGTTGGAAAGGTGCTGGAAGAACTCTCATAAAGCGTGCCGTAGCCTGTTAAAACGAATAGAAACCCACTTGAAGAAGGAAGAATACAAGTCTGCAATATCCTTTATGATTAAAGCGATTGAAACTGTACAACGATGTGCGATAGAGCTTAAGCTGGGATACAACAGACAGGACGGAAAATTTGCCAAACTGCAACAGATAATAAGTCTGTTTACCAATGACTATCAATTTATACTTTTTGAAGGTACGAATGACGATACGGAGTCCGTTTTCTACGATCTATTCGAGAAAGGAAACTTAAAAGGTAAAAAGAAGAATTTCAAAGCCGACAAATCTGTTTTAGAAACTGCTGTAAAAAAGATTGAACAGTATTTGTCGAGAACTGAAGAGCTATATAATCAACAAATCGCCTTTCTCGAGTATTCTTTGGGTAAGTTTTCATGAGCAAATGCTGTAAACTTTAATATGCCGCGGCAAAGCCTATTTTAGAAACACACAAAATAGATTATCCGGATTTTCATTGTGAAATTTGTAATGTACCGCCAAGAAATCAAGGAGCCCGAC
This sequence comes from Mucilaginibacter sp. cycad4, assembly GCF_034263275.1. NCBI lineage: Bacteria > Pseudomonadati > Bacteroidota > Sphingobacteriia > Sphingobacteriales > Sphingobacteriaceae > Mucilaginibacter > Mucilaginibacter sp. cycad4. The sequence continues at coordinate 1,905,349 of NZ_CP139559.1, forward strand.
CAAGTAGCCCCGGCGAAAGCAAATGCAGGGACGTGAGTATCTCACGACCTTGCTCGCTTAGCCGGAAACGTAGGGTTATCAGAATTCCACCAACGGAATTTTTTTTCTAATGTCGATAAAACAACGTTTTGTTAATTGGTGGATTATCAATATTCTTCAGGAAAATATAAAAACGTTAAACTACAAGGGGGGCAAATTGTACCCCCTTGTAGTTTGACGTTTGGGAATTAATTACCTTTCAACTTGAAACCGATTGGCTCACGCGGCTCATTCTTCTGCTGTATCAATTGCCTCAATGCCTGAAAAATGGATTGAATATCATCGTCATGGTGAATGACCAGCTTTTCAAGCTGTTCGAATTTAAGGAGAAGGTCCTTATGAGAAATAAGCATTTCCCTGAATTTAACAAATACCTCAATGATCTTGATACTCATAGAAATAGCCTGCTTACTATTTAACACGCTTGAAAGCATGAGAATACCGTGCTCTGTGAAAACGTATGGGGCGTATCTCCGGCCGCCTCTCTTTGAGGTCGCAAATTGCGACCTCAAAACATCAAACTCTTCGTTGGTAAGACGAAACATAAATTCTGGGGGAAACCTAAGGGCATTTCTATTGACTTGTTCAATTAGCCGTTTAGTTTCTACTCCATACATCTCAGCCAAATCTTTATCCAACATAATTTTGTGCCCCCTTATCATGTATATTTTTTCAGCGATTTCTTGATCGCCAGCGTTCAACTCTTTCATAAAATAGTTATCTATCGATTTTAGTACAATAGTTGCGGTTGAATATTTAGTGAGATTGTAGTTTTTTTCTGAGCACACCCATATCTTCACCAACTTTCAAATCCAAAATCCTCGCATAGTGTTGTGTAGTCTTGATATTAGTGTGGCCGAGCATTTTAGAAACACTTTCAATTGGTACACCATTCAGTAAGGTGACAGTGGTTGCGAAAGTGTGCCTGGCAATATGAAAAGTCAGATCTTTATTTACATTACACAAATCTGCAATCTCTTTTAAGTAAGCATTCATTTTTTGGTTGCTTAGTATGGGTAATAACTTATCCTCAATCTCACATTGTGGATGATCCCGATATTTTTCAATTACACTCAACGCATAAGGCATAAGTGGAATACGAGAGGGTGTGTCAGTTTTTTGGCGACTTGTAAAGATCCATTGCTCACCGTCGTGGCCCTTGACAATTTCAGAGCGCCTAAGTTTTTGCACGTCGATATAAGCCAATCCAGTATAACAACTAAATAAAAATATATCCCTTACCTGCTCAAGACGAGCACTAACGAAAGATTTTGAAGCCATGATTTCCAACTCTTCTTTCGACAGAAATGGCCGATCAACTTTTTTTATTTTGATTTTGTAGTTAAGGAAGGGATTGACAGTAATCCAGCCACTCGCCAAACAGATGCGAACAATCTTACCAAAGTTCTTGATATACTTTAATGCTGAATTATTGTTGCATTTACGAACCGAACGGAGGTAGAACTCAAATTCACTGATAAACCGGTGATCAATTTGCTTGACGCGGATATCGCTGATTTTGTATTTCCATTGCATAAAGTCTTGCGTGTGCTTTAGCGTTGTTTCATACCGGGTAACAGTAGCGGGAGCAAATTCCTCATTCACCAAGGCGGCTACCTTGCGGTTATGTTCCTTGAATACATCAACCAGCATAACGGGCTTTTCTGTTTTGCCAAGGAACCGATTTTTAATTTTTTCCGCTGTAAGCTCTTCACTACAGTCCTTTAAGTAGCGGATCGTATCATTAATCTTTAGTTCGACATCATTGAGGGCAGAGTTCAATTTGTACACTGCCTCTGTTTTGCCCTTAGCTCTTTCTTCACTTGGATTCCAGAGCTTTGACTGAATTTTTTGACCGGTTGCCAATTCGGCACGCTGTCCATCGCAGGTGATGCGTACGTAAACCGGAACTTTTTCTTCTTTTGAATTCGTCCTCTTTTTCAGATAAAAGAGAACAGCCACATTTTTGATCATAAAAAGCTGTTAAAAAGTTAAACAAATTTACCTTTACAGCATAATTCTCACAAGATGTTCACTTGCTGAACATCTTGTTTGTCAATTAGTTACAAGCGTTCTGGTGAGCACTTGTTTTAAAATTCGGTGCTCACCAGAATGCTCACCAAAATGGCCGTTCAACAGTGAGCAAACGACATCAAAATGCAACAAAAAACCCCTCAAACGTAGCGTTTGAAGGGTTTTAGTGGTGTTTGATACCGTTTTCGTGGAGCCGGAGGGATTCGAACCCTCGTCCAAACATGGTATAAGGTAAGCTTTCTACATGCTTAGCTTCTGTTTAATTGTAGGGAAGGGGAAGGTCAGTCGCTTACCTGTACCGTCTTCCTTAGGTGCTTTATCTCGTTCGCTATGCACACCTTAAGCAAACCAGTTTCATCTTTCGATGCCCCGATTGCCGATCCGATGAAACGGAAAACCGGCGGGACAAAAGCTATGCTAATTCTAAATTAGGCAGCTAAGGCGTAGTTATTTTCGCCATTTGTAAGTTTGAGCGTTCAGATTTAAGCGCTAATTCACCCAACGCGCTGCATGCTTACCTACTTATCTCCATCCTGTCAATTCCGGTCGACCCCATTATTGGAGCTAAAAGCTGAAAGGATAAAGCTAAAAGCTTCCAAAATTACGAATTTTTACCTACTCCGCCAAATTTACTCAAACGCTTTCGGCCTTTGACTTTAAGTTTTCAGCTTCAATCCTGCCCGGATAAACTTTCAATGCTTCATCCAAACAAATCATAGCCTTTTTAAGGGCATCGTTATTTAAAACATAAGCCATACGCACTTCATTTGAGCCAGCGCCGGGTGTGCTGTAAAAGCCGGTGGCTGGGGCCATCATAACGGTTTCGTTATTAAGGCTAAAGGACTCAAGTATCCACTGGCAAAACTTGTCGGCATCATCAATGGGTAGTTTTGCAACCACGTAAAATGCCCCCCCGGGATTAGGGCAGTAAACACCATTCATTTTGTTCAATGCACTAACAAGTGTATTGCGCCTGCTGGTATATTCTTTATTTACGGCTTCAAAATAGCTGTCTGGAGTATCAACTGCCGCTTCACCCGCAATTTGTTCAACCATGCCTGCGCTCAAGCGCGCCTGGGCAAATTTCAATGCTGTTGAATGTAATTCTTTGTTCTTAGTGATGAGACAGCCTAATCGGGCACCGCATGCGCTGTAGCGTTTGCTTACAGTATCCATTATTACAACGTTTTCTTCCAATCCATCCAAATGCATTGGTGATATAAAGGAGCGCCCGTCATAACAAAATTCACGATATGCTTCGTCCGAAAAAACGTACAGATCGTGCTTTAAAACCAATTCTTTCAAGGCATCCATTTCTTCTTTTGAATATAAATAACCTGTGGGGTTATTAGGGTTGCATATGATGATCGCCCTGGTTTTATTGGTTATTAGTTTTTCAAATTCGCTGATAGGAGGGAGCGCGAAACCATTATCAATGTATGATAATATAGGCTTAACCACAATATCGCCCTGGCTTGCAAATCCATTATAATTGGCATAAAAAGGCTCCGGGATGATCACTTCATCACCCGAATCGAGGCAGGCCATCATGGCAATGGTAATTGCTTCAGAGCCGCCTGTGGTAACAATAATATCTTCGGGAGTAATATTGTAATCCAGTTTGTTGTAATATTCAGTAAGCTTTTTGCGATAGCTTAATGTGCCTTCGCTCGGGGTATAGGCCCAAACCTTAAAATCAATATTTTTAATGGCGTTAAGCATGCCATCGGGTGTTGCAATATCGGGTTGGCCGATGTTGAGATGATACACTTTTTTTCCCTCCCGCTTTGCTTTATCAGCAAAAGGTGTCAATTTACGTATCGGTGATGCGGGCATTCGCTGCCCTTTTTCAGATATTTTTGGCATCCTGCAAAATTACTAAAAATGAAAATATTGTTTTGTAAAACCTTTGTAAACGAAAAAAGACCCGAAACCGGGTCTTTAAATATTATTTTAATACCCCCGGTTGATATAGGGGATATATCAAGCTTGCAATCAACTACTTGCTTGCCGCGGGTTTAGCTACAACTTCACCAACAATGTTCAAATATTTTTCGGGTGTTACTGCGTTTGATTTAACTACGATAGTTTTGTTAAACGGGGCAGCAGCAGCAGCGTTATAAGTAATTTTGATTGTGCCTTTATCGCCACTTTTTACAGGAGTTTTTGTATAGTCGGCAATGGTACAGCCACAGGTTGGTCTTACTTCTGTTAAAATAAGTGGTTCTTTACCAATATTGGTAAATTCAAACACGGTAGTAACGGGAGTGCCTTGTGGTATTTTACCAAAATCATGCTTTTCTTCGTTAAATTTAAACTCAGCTTTTCCGCTATCTTGTGCTGATGCGGTGAAGGCAAAGCCCAATATTACCGCGCAAATCATTAATATCTTTTTCATACGTTATATTTGATTATTACAAATATAAAAGGTTTAATGTAATTACAAAACTATTACTCAAACTCCGGGTTTTATCTGTTAGTTTGCTTAATACAGAATAGAATTTTATACTTTTACCGTCTAAACAAAATTTTATATGCCTGAAACTACAACACGCGCTACCAGTAAATTTAATACTGCCGAGCTCAGTTTTGATGATTTCAAGAAGATTGTTATTGATGATTACCGCATTGGTTATGAGAGCCGTCAGGCTAGTTTAATAGGCCGCAGGGAAGTACTAACGGGCAAGGCAAAGTTCGGTATTTTTGGCGACGGTAAAGAGGTTGCACAACTGGCAATGGCCAAGGCTTTTCGCGCCGGCGACTGGCGCGCGGGTTACTATCGCGACCAAACTTTTATGTTTGCTACCGGCATGAGCAATATGAAAGAGTTTTTTGCTCAGTTATATGCTAACCCCGATATTGAAAAAGATCCTGCATCAGGCGGCAGGCAAATGAATTGCCATTATGCCACACGTTTTGTGAATACCGACGGCAGCTGGGTTAACCAGGTTGAAACGATGAACAGTTCATCGGATATCTCAACAACTGCCGGCCAGATTCCCCGTTTGTTAGGTTTAGCTTATGCTTCAAAACTTTATCGTCAAAATAAAGAGCTGGATTACCTAAAACAGTTTTCGATTAATGGCAACGAGGTAGCTTTTGGCAGTGTTGGTAATGGGGCTACATCCGAGGGGGCGTTTTTTGAAACTTTCAATGCGGGTGGGGTATTACAGGTACCTATGGCCATCTCTATTTGGGATGATGCCTATGCTATTTCGGTGCCGGCGAACCTGCAAACTACCAAAGAAGATATTTCTGAAATATTAAAAGGTTTTCAGCGCGAAAACGGAAGCAACGGCTACGAGATCTTTAAAGTTCGTGGCTGGGACTATATCGCCCTTTGCGAAACTTACGAACGTGCCATTAATATCTGCCGTGAAGAACATGTGCCTGTACTGATCCACGTTACCGAAATGACCCAACCACAGGGACACTCAACGTCGGGCTCACATGAGCGTTATAAAAGCAGGGAACGCCTTACCTGGGAAGATGAGCACGATTGTTTGCTAAAAATGCGCGAATGGATGATTACATCGGCTATCTCGACCGAAATAGAACTGGAGGAGCTTGAAGCTGAAGCAAAAAGATATGTGCGCGAATGTCAGCGTGAGGCGGCTAATGAATTGGCTGTCGTAATAAAAAGCGAAATAGAAGAAGCTGCAGCATTGATCGATGCCTTTGCCGAAACAGTGCCGGATAAAAAAGAAGCAATATCAGCATTATCAGCTGGTTTGCGCTCCGGTATTGATGCCGGGCGTCGCGAAATCTTTTCAGCCATCCGCAAAACATTACGGTTAACTACTACCGAAAATAATGTTGAACGCCAGCTTTTAACAGAATGGTTAAAAGTTGAGAAAGCAAAAAATACAGAACGTTACAACTCAAAGCTGTTTACCGGAACCCCGGAATCACCTCTGTATGTACCTGTTGTGGATGCTATCTATAGCGATGATGCAAAGCTGATAGACGGAAGAGAAGTATTGAACGCCGCTTTCGATGCCAATTTTGCACGCGATAAGAGTATTGTTGCGTTTGGTGAAGATCTGGGTGCTATAGGCGATGTTAACCAGGGTTTTGCGGGTTTACAGGCAAAATATGGGGAAATCCGCATCACCGATACCGGCATTCGCGAAACAAGTATTATAGGGCAGGGAATGGGCCTGGCTATGCGTGGCTTAAGGCCAATCGCTGAGATCCAATACCTTGACTACCTGATCTATGCCATAACCATTATCAGCGATGATATTGCAAGTTTAAGCTATCGTACGATGGGCGGGCAAAAAGCTCCGCTGATTATTCGTACCCGTGGCCACCGCTTAGAAGGGATCTGGCATTCAGGTTCGCCAATGAGTGTTATTTTAGGAGCGATGCGTGGGTTTCACATTTGTGTGCCCCGTAATATGACCCAGGCAGCAGGTATGTACAATACGCTTTTAAGGGGTGATGAACCTGCGCTGGTAATAGAGTGCCTGAATGGTTATCGCTTAAAGGAAAAATTACCTGCCAATGTCGGCGAATTTACTGTACCGCTTGGTAAGGCCGAGATTTTGCGCGAAGGCAATGATATTACTGTGGTATCGTACGGTTCAACACTGCGCATAGTTCAGGAGGCATCCGAAGAGCTTACAGCAATGGGTATCAATATTGAAATTATTGATCCGCAAACTTTATATCCTTTTGATACAGAGAATGTTTGTGGCATTTCATTAAAGAAAACCAGCAAGTTGCTTGTAGTTGATGAGGATTTACCGGGTGCAGGTTCAGCTTATATCCTGCAAAAGATAATGGAAGGCCAAAATGGCTATTATGCACTTGATGCCCAGCCGAAAACGCTTACCGCAAAAGAGCACAGGCCGCCTTATGGTTCGGACGGTGATTACTTCAGCAAGCCATCTGTTGATGATGTTGTTGAAACCATTTACGCTATGATGAATGAGGCTAACCCGTCCAAATATCCTGCTATTTATTAATAACATAACTACAGGTTGTTGAAATCAGTGATTCATCATCCTAATTTCAACAACCGTTTTTTATCTGAAATGGACAATACTTTTTTAACCGTTGCCGAGAATATCAAAACCCGCCGTACCGTAAAACCAGCCATGATGAATGGTCATAAGGCACCGAACGGTCATATAGCCGCACTGCTGGAACTTGCCGACTGGGCGCCGACCCATGGTTTTACCGAACCCTGGCGCTTTATTGTTTATGAAAACCCCGATCAGTTTTGTGCCGAACATGCCGAAGTTTATAAACAGAGTGTATCTGCCGAAGAATTTAATGAGGCTGCGTACAATAATCTGAAAACCCTTGGCAACAAGGTTTCGCATGTGATCATTACGGTCATGCAGCGCGGCGATCTGCCTAAGATCCCGCCGTTCGAGGAAGTTGCAGCTGTATCGAGCGCTATTCAGAATATCCTTTTGGGAGCTACGGCCTTAAATATGGCCTCCTTCTGGAGCACCGGCGGCGCTATCCTGAAACCTGCTTTTAAAGAATTTTTGAATTTGCGGGATGAGGATAATGTAATGGGAGTATTATATCTTGGTTATGCTGATCAATATCCCGAAGGTAAACGCACCATTCCTCTTGAAAATAAAATTAAATGGGTTAAATAAATTTAACCTATAACTTTTCCTTTTTTTGCTCCGTATAACAGTTTAAAATATTGCTTAGTTTTAAATTTATTTTCATTTTAGTAAAAAATATCATGTTGCTGATTTGGATTTTAAGTTTTAAAGTATATTTTTGCATTAATCTGTTAATAGCAGGTTAACCTTTTATCCAAACCCTGTTACTATACCCTAATTAATTAAAATTAAATTAAACTCAGGCAAGCGTATGAGGAAACATTTTTTGTGGGTTACTATGGCGATCTTTTTCCTTTCGGCAACAATTTTAAGCTGGAGATCGGATGGTGCAAACAGATCAGTGAGTGTAAAGAGAAAAAATGCAGCGTTTACAACAAAGGAACTATTCGGGCAATACGTCAATAATTTATACGAGGCAGCTCGCCTTCAGGAGGCTGGTTTAGCTTTTAATGTATTTGAAAAAGCTGTAACTGGCTATACCAACCTGAAACTTTCGCACCAGGTACCTCAAAACAGCGACGTGCTTACGGTGGTTGATTTTACCAAATCCAGCCGTGAAAAACGCATGTGGATTATCAACCTGTTCAGTAAACAATTGGTGCTTAACACTTGGGTAGCACACGGATCCGGTAGCGGCGAAGAAATGGCCAGTCGTTTTTCAGATACTAATGATTCGCATCAAAGCAGTGTTGGATTTTATGTTACCGATAAAGTATACATAGGTAAACATGGCCGTTCGTTGTATCTTGACGGTATGGACCCCGGTTTTAATGGCAGTGCGCGGATGCGCAGCATTGTTGTACATGGTGCTAATTATGTTGGCCAGGCGGCCATAAATGAGCAGGGATACATAGGCAGAAGCTTTGGTTGCCCGGCGGTATCGCCAAAAGTGGTTAATAAAGTTATCAATACTATTGCAGGCAAAACCGTTTTCTTTATTAACGGAAACGATGAATCATACTATTCAAAATACCTGGATGAGGCGGGACCGCTTAATTTAATGGCGAGCGCTGATACTTCATTTACTTTTGCTAAGTTTTAAATCCAACCCACTATAAACCAAATCATGAAGCCCGGCTTACCGAAAAGTTTGCCGGGCTTTTTTTACCTGGCCATAAAGCTTTGCAGGTGTGCGTAAAGCACTATATCTAAACCATAAACATCTGGCCTGTATTGGATAGTACCATTTTCATCAGCCCAGCAGGTTACATACGTGATGTAAATAGGCGTTCTCTTTGGTAAACCGATATTGGTAGGCTCTGGTTTATCTTCAATCATATCTTTTGAAATAGTATCGAGGTCTGCACCTTCACCAAATAGGTTTCGCGCCAGGCCGAGTGGATCGCCTAATCGTACACAACCGTGGCTTACGGCCCGCATAGCATGCCTGAATGCTTCTTTATTAGGTGTATCGTGCAGATAAACGCTGCTGCGGTTTTTAAACAGAAACTTTATTTTACCCAATGAATTGTCTTCGCCGGGGCGTTGTTTAAACTCGTATTCCAAATTGTCGGGCGTAACTTGTGACCAGTCGATCGTTTCCGGGTCTTCAATCTTTTTACCATCTTTAAAAACATCTATGTTTTTATTGGAGAGGTAATAACGGTCATCAGCAGCTTCAACAATGATCTCTTTAGTGGCAATGCTGCGCGGGATATTCCAAATGGGGTTTACCTGAACGCTGTGGATCAGGCTGTTTAATATAGGTGTTTCCCTGGGGAAAGGCTTATCAGCCTTCGCGGTATCATCAAAGTGTTCAAGCGTGTTTTGGTTTTTCATGTTACGCCCCTGGCCTACGCAAACTTTCATATTTAAAACCGATTTGCCATCTTCCATAACGTCAAGCCTGAAATCAGGGATATTTACAATCACGTATTTGGGTTCGAAAGGTTTATTTCTCCAGCGTAAGCGTTCAAGGCTAACCAATAAATAGCGTTTGCTTTCCTCTTTTGAAAGGCCTTGTATGGTAGCGCTATCCCTGTAAGCTTTTTGCAAAGCTAAATATTGCGGGCTTTTGGGCTGGATACTGTCAAGGAATGTTTTAAAATCTGCCCGGTTTAAAGTGGCAAGCATTGTTGTACTATCGGGTCGGCGGGTGGCCATAAAATATCTCGAATAGATCTTTTTAGGATTGATCACGCCGTATTGCAAAGCATTGGAATATTTTACCAATGCTCCGGCCGCTAAAATTTCAAGTTTGGCAACAGTTTCATAAGCCTCATCAATTGTTTTTATAGCTGTTTTGTCTTTAAGTTTAGCAACAAGCGCTTTGATCTCTGCCGATGGGTATACAGTAGGGTCGAGGCCATGTTCGTTGATCTTATCCAGATATTCTGGTAGAGCCTCCAGGTCGCCATTGTTTAAGTGGTTTATAACTAAGAGTGGCTGGTATTCGTTCTTTCTAAAAAATGATTCAATAACTAATGGGTTGGCCGTTTTAGATCTGTATTTTGCGAATACTCTTTTAAAAACGGGAATATATTCTTCAGTATCGGCCTTTTTGAAAATCTCATTGTGGGTGATCCTGAACATGTCTTCAGCAATCATCTCATGCTTTTTTTTACAGCTTTGAAACACAAACAGCAAAACAAAACACGTGGAAAGTATAATCGGGATAAAGTGTTTTTTAAACGGGATAGGTATCATATACACGAAAGATAGTTAAATATTGCATATCAATAGCAATACCTATACCATAAAGGGTTATGCTTTTTATTTATTTTTGAACATAACGCTCTATAACCATTAAGCTGCATAATCTGTTTTAATTAAAATGAAAAAACTACTATCACTTGCCTTGATTATATCATTGCCTTTCATGGTATTAGCACAGGGTTTTAAACCCGTAAATAAAGAAGCATCGCCTGAAGTAAATAAATTGCTTGCTTTCCTTTATAGTATAAAAGGCAAACATACTTTGTCGGGCCAACAGAATTACAATAGCGACCGTGACGTTTTTTCAGACAGTGCTAAGGCTATTACAGGACATTATCCCGCCGTGTGGGGTTCGGATTTCATGCTTTGGGGAGATAAAGACCTGGGGCAGGACCTTGTTAATGAAGCTAAGCAGAAATGGCAGGACGGTTATCTCGTAACACTCATGTGGCACCAGGGCCGGCCGTTAGACAATCCGCCATATGATTGGAAACAAAGCATTCAGGGGAAAATGACCGATGCACAATGGAAAGAATTAACTACACCTAATACCGATTTGAACAAAAAATGGCTGGCCCAGATTGATGTGGTCGCCGGCTACCTTAAACAACTAAGGGATGCTCATGTACCTGTTTTATGGCGACCATACCACGAAATGAACGGCGTGTGGTTTTGGTGGGGAAATAAAAAAGGAAATGACGGAATTATCAAACTTTGGAAGATGATGTATGACCGCTATACCAATTATCACCATTTAAATAATTTGATCTGGGTGTGGGGGCCGAACGGTTTACGCGATCTGCCCCTGGATGAAGCCTATGATTATAAGGACTTTTATCCCGGTGCTGATTATGTAGATATTTTAGGTGCTGATATCTATCACTTCGATTATGAACAACGGGATTATAACGATCTGCTTAAGGTAGCTAACGGCAAGATCATTGCGCTGACAGAAACCGGTGAACTGCCAAAACCCGAAATTCTGGCAGCCCAGCCCGAATGGGCCTGGTTTATGGTATGGACAAGCTGGCTTTGGACTGATAATACACACGAGAGGGTGAGGACAATATATAGCCTTCCCCAAACGCTTAATCATGAAGAAGTAAAAGCACAGTTAAATAAAAACTAATGTCTGTAACAAAATTACCTGAAGTTTGGCTCCGCGGCCCGCTGGCGGATGTTCCTGCTTTGCTGCAACCGGTAGCACACGCGCTTTTACAGGCAAGGGAAGAACTCAATGAATTGATGATTGGTTTTCCTGAGGTTTTATTATGGGAGAAGCTTGCCGGTATGGCTTCACCGGGCTTTCATTTGCAGCATTTAACCGGCGTGCTCGACAGGCTTTTTACTTATGCCAAAGGCGGGTTATTGAGCGATGAGCAATTAACCTATCTCGCGGCAGAGGGAAAACCGGGTGAAGAAGAAACAAGCGTTGGGTCTTTGGTTAATGCTTTTAATCAAAAGATCGACGCTGTGTTGCAACAGCTCAAAACTACTGATGAATCTACCTTAACCGATTGGCGAGGAGTGGGGCGGGTGCAATTACCATCTACTGTGATCGGTTTATACACTCATTCGGCAGAGCACACGATGCGGCATTTGGGGCAGCTTATTGTTACAGTAAAGGTGCTTAAGCAATAAAAGCAGTTGCATCCTTCAGGTTTTGTGAACGGTGGGTTACCTGCGCGTTGGGATGTTTATTTTCGGGATCATATAGAAATGTATCTATCCCCAATTCGCTTGCAGCTTTTATTTCCGATTCAGGATCATCGCCAATAACGAGCACATCTTTGGGCTGGTAATTGTATTGCTCCAATATGGATGCAAAAATATCTTTTTTAGTTAATGACGAAAGTTCCGGGTCTACAATGTGGATGGCTTCAAAATCAGCTTCAATATCCAACATTTTAACCTTGCTCCATTGCAATTTGGTAAAACCTGTGGTAACCAGGAATTTGGTAACGTTTGTTTCGCGGATCTGTTTGTAATCGTCGAAAGGCTGCATGGGCAGGTTATATTCAATATTCGTTAATAGCTCCAACCCCTTGCTTCTAACGGTTTCGCCAAACTGGTACTTGTCTGCTACCTTTTGATATGGGATGCGCTTCAGATCTTCTTTTGCCCTGTTAATATGCTCAATACCCTCGCCGGCAATATGCAGATCAAGAAAGCTGAACAGTTCGTTAAACAAATGATCGGCTATGGAACTAACCGGATATATGGTATTATCAAGATCTAATATGATAGCTTTTTTCATAGCAGCAAATTAAGGTAAAACAGGCACTCGTTTATTGATATGTATCGATCGCTTCATGATAAAATAACCTAAGGCCACAAACAGGCAAACACCTCCAAGTAACCACCACAAAAGCTCAAACCCTCCGTAGGCGATAACCTGGCTGCCCAAAAAAGGTGCTATGATCTGTGCGCCGGCCCATGACATGCTGTATAACGCAGCATACTCACCGCGGTTGCGTACGTTTGAACGACTTATCCAAAACGTGTTCATAAATGGCATGGAAAGCATTTCGCCTAAAGTTATCATGCAGACAATTAATATGGCTACCAAAGGCACATGTGGCATCAGGTTAAGCAATATAAAACCACTGCCGGTAACCAAAATGCCGGATATAATATATGTTAAAGCATGGCGCTTGCCTTCAAGCCAGTTGATCAATATCATTTCAATCAAAACGATAAGTATCCCGTTTAACGCCAGTAGGAAACCGATAAAACGCTCATTAAAATGCCATTGTATTTTATAAAATACAGGCTGCATAATAAAGAACTGGAAAAAGCAGGTCGCAAATAAAGTAGCTAATAAGATAAACAACAGGTAAACGCCATCTTTATAAGCCGATGATACTACCTCTTCAAAACCGGCAACGGCTTCTTTGATGGTTTTCGCCACTTTTGAACGTGGCATCAAAGTTAGTAATAGTATACCTGCTGCGATATTGGTACAACCATCTACCCAAAAAAGTAGGCGATAATTTATTGAAGCTAACAATCCCCCTAAACCACCGCCAAAGGCCCAGCCCAGGTTTGTAGCCAGCCGGTTAAGCGAGTAGGAGCGCGTTTTGTTTTCTTCGGTACTATAATGGGCTATAGCAGTTGAATTTGCCGGTCGGAATGATTCATTGCAGATGCTCAACACCAATGTGAAGATAGCCATACTGATGAAACTTGTTTGATAACCCAGGACCAGGAACAGTAAGCCACCAGTAAGTAATGCACCCACCTGCAAATCATAAAAGCCTATTTTATTAATCAGCTTACCACCAATAAAACCTCCGGACACAGCACCTACGCCAAAAATTGCCATGATATACCCTGACTGCTCAATGGTAAAATGCAGCTGCCTGATGGTATAAATGGTCATGAAAGGTACAACCATGGTACCGCTGCGGTTAATAAGCATTACTATGCTCAGGTACCAGCTGTTTTTTGAAAGTCCGCTGTATGCTTGTTTGTATAATTGGATAAGAGAGGTAGCCATAGCTTTGCAAAGGTAGGTTATTGAGCGGAAAGCTTAAAGCAGAAAGCCCAAAGCAAAAAAATATGATAAATAAAAAGCCGAAAGTTCAATGCTTCTCAGTAGAACGCTTTAAACTTTCGGCTTTTTGCTTTGAGTTAAAAATATACTATTAAATCAATCTGGCGTTTCTGTTTCTGAGCCAATGGTCGGCTAAAACAAGGGCTGCCATGGCTTCAACAATAGGTACGGCGCGCGGAACCACGCAAGGGTCATGACGGCCTTTGCCCGAGATTTCTGCAGCGTTGCCCTGGCTGTCGATAGTAGCCTGGTTTTTCATGATGGTGGCTACGGGTTTAAAGGCAACCTTAAATTCGATAGGCATACCATTGCTGATGCCTCCCTGGATCCCGCCCGAAAAATTGGTAATGGTTTGTATATCTCCTAAGTGTGATTTTACAAAAATGTCGTTATGTTCAGAACCACGCATTTCGCTGCCCTCAAATCCGGATCCAAACTCAAAACCATGTACGGCATTGATGCTGAGCATGGCCTTGCCTAAATCGGCATGGAGTTTATCAAATACAGGTTCGCCAAGGCCAACCGGGCAGTTTTTTACATAACAGCTGATCTTACCGCCAACGGTATCGCCATCTTTACGTACGCTGTCAATAAATTCGATCATTTCTTCGGCAGTTGCCGGATCTGCACAGCGTACGATGTTTTTTTCGCGTTCTTCGATAAACTCAAGCGGATTGCTGATAAATACATTAGGCGCATTGATCTTGCCTACGCTGCTCACATGGGCAACAATTTCGATGCCCTGAGTTTTTAGTAACAGTTTAGCTAAAGCGCCTGCCGCAACGCGGGCCGCAGTTTCCCGGGCCGACGAACGACCGCCGCCACGGTGGTCACGAATACCGTATTTAGCCTGATAGGTATAGTCGGCATGGGAGGGGCGGAATACATCTACATTATGGCTATAGTCTTTTGAACGCTGATCTTCATTGGGGATCAGCATAGCAATAGGGGTACCTGTAGTTTTATCTTCAAATACGCCTGAAAGTATCTTTACCGTATCACTCTCTTTACGTTGCGTAGTAATCTTTGATTGACCTGGTTTACGTTTATCAAGCTCGCCCTGGATATAGTCAAGATCAACTTGTAAACCAGCAGGGCAGCCGTCGATAATCACACCAATGGCTTCGCCATGTGATTCGCCAAAAGTGGTGATCCTGAATAATTGCCCGAATGAATTGCCTGCCATAGTTTTAGATATGAGATGTTAGTATTTATAACCGTCATTGCGAGGTACGAAGCAATCGCGAACTATACAGGGCGAACCTGCTAATCGGGGATTGCTTCGTGCCTCGCAATGACGTGGTTTAATATTGCTTTTAGGCTTTCGCCACCACTTCTTCTACTTCAAACCCTTGCTTTTCCAGATCGCTCCAGAAAGCAGGATATGATTTATCAACTACCGGTCCGTTCTCAAATTCCATTTGCGGAAGGATTAGAGCCAGCGGTGCGAAGGCCATTGCCATACGGTGGTCATGATAAGTATTGATAAATATACTATCAGGGATGAATTTTCCGCTGCAATCAAGCGTATAAACTTCATCTTTTTCAATCAGTTTAACACCCATTTTACCAAGCTCTGTTTGCAAAGCCAGTATGCGGTCGGTTTCCTTGATCTTCAGGGTTTCGAGGCCTGTAAATGATGCTTCATGATTCAGGGCCGCGCAAACAACAATTACCGTTTGTGCCAGATCGGGGCATTCTTTCAGATCAAATTCGCGGCGGGAGATAGGTTTGTTCTCTTTTTTCAAATGAACGCCACCATCCCTGAACTGGGAAGTAATACCAAAGTTAGCCATGATCTCGGTGATCACACTATCGCCCTGCAAACTATACGGGGTAAGACCTGTTAAAAACAGTTCGGCCTCATCAGCCAATGCAGCGATGGCATACCAGTAGGAAGCGGCGCTCCAGTCTGGTTCAACATATAATGATGTTGTGGTAAATTCCTGATTTGAAATTGCGATAACATTCCCCACCCACGTATGCTTTATGCCAGAAGTTTCAAGCATAGCCAGGGTCATTTCAACATAAGGACGTGAAGTTAACTCACCCTCAATATGTAATTCCAAACCTAAAGGAAGCCGGGCTGCTATCAGTAATAAAGCTGTAATATACTGGCTGCTGATATTGCCTTTAATGCTGATCTTATCGGTTTGCTGCTTAAAGCCCCCTTTTAGTTTAATTGGAGGATAGCCATCATTCTCTTCATAATCAATATTGGCACCCAGCACCCGCAATGCATCAACCAATATACCTATTGGCCGTTCCTTCATGCGTTTACTGCCGGTTAAAATCACTTCATCTTCCTGTATAGCATAGTAAGCCGTCAAAAAACGCATAGCTGTTCCCGCCGGACCGATATCTACGATTTCGGATTTGCAATTTTCGATTTCGGAATTATCAGGAGAAGCGTTTCCTGCCAGAACCTCCTGGCTCTGAGCTCTTGACTCTTGATTCTCCCTCAAAATACCTGCCAGTAAAACAGCATCAGCGGCGTCAGATACGTTTTCAACCCTTACTTTACCTTTGCTTAACGCTTCAATGACCAGGGCACGGTTACACTCACTTTTTGAACCGGTGAGGTTAACCGTACCATTAATGAGCTTGTTGTTTCTTTTCAGAATGATGTTATGCATCATTAAAATATTAGGCGTGTGTAAGTTTTTCTGCTGCCTGGCCTTGAGCAGCGTCTGCGTTCATTACCTCTGTTTGCCTGCGGATAGATTCGTTGTGAACCAGTTCAAGCAATTTTTCAGTAAACTCGGCGCTTAATTTTAAAGCTTTACCATAGGTTGTGCGTTTCTGCAGGATCTCGTCCCAACGGCCAACCTGTAAAATGGTAATGTTGTTGTCTTTTTTGTACTGACCGATTTTTTCGGCGATCTGCATACGTTCAGCAATTTTCTGGATTACCAGGTCGTCGATCTTATCGATCTGGTTACGTAGTTCAGCAAGTTTATCGTTTACTTCAGAATTTCTAACTTCCGCTTTACGCAAAGTTAAGTGGTCAATGATATCAGCAAGAGCTGCAGGCGTAACCTGTTGTTTAGCATCTGTCCAGGCTACACTCGGATCGATATGTGATTCGATCATTAAGCCCTGCATATCAAGGTCTAAAGCTTTTTGTGAAACATAACCGATTAGATCGCGGTTCCCTGAAATATGGCTTGGGTCATTAATAAGAGGTAATTCGGGGGCAAGTGTTTTTAAGGCGATAGCAACATCCCACATCGGTTCGTTACGGAAAGCAGATTTTTCGTAAGATGAGAAACCGCGGTGAATGGCAGCTAATTTAGTAATGCCTGCATTATTGATACGCTCTAAAGCGCCAACCCATAATGAAAGATCAGGGTTTACCGGGTTTTTAACCATTACAGGTACATCAACACCTTTTAAAGCATCAGCAATTTCCTGAACGGTAAAAGGGTTTGCAGTTGAACGTGCACCTACCCAAAGGATATCAACACCCGCTTTTAAAGCTTCTTCAACGTGTTTTGCAGTAGCAACCTCAACAGCGGTTGGCAAGCCTGTTTCTTCCTTGGCGCGTTTTAACCATTCCAAGCCAATGCTGCCGATACCTTCAAACTCACCCGGGCGGGTACGTGGTTTCCAGATACCTGCACGCAAAGCTGAGATTTTACCTGTTTGGGCTAATAAATGAGCTGTGGCTACTAATTGTTCTTCTGTTTCAGCGCTGCAAGGGCCTGAAATAACCAGAGGTTCCTTACCTGTTTTGATCCAGGTGTTAAGCGGCTGTATGTTTAAATTTAGTTTCATCGTTTTTTGTTTGTCCGGGGTAGCCGGGAATGTTAGTTAATAATTTAAATTATGTTAGTTTTTTTGGTTTCTGTTTGTGTATTAACTTTAGCTTATACGTTACGCCTGATATTGATATACTTTCGGATGCTCCGTTGGGCCCGGTTAGGTTTTGGGCTTACCGTATGCTCATCATCGTGCCTTTCATACTCGCCAAGGATGTTGAAGTTATGGGTGTACTTAAGAATCTGCCTTATAGAAGCGTCATATTGTTTTTGCTCCTCCCATTCTATATCTACATAAAAATTGTACTCGTTGCGCTTGCCCAAAATCGGCATCGACTGAATTTTGCTCATATTTACGCCTTCTTCGGCAAAAATATTAAGCACTTTAGCCAATGCACCAACTTTGTTACTTACCTGGAAACATAACGAAGCTTTGTTAGCCGGTTTCTTCTCGATATTATCATGATGGGTAAGGATCAGAAAACGGGTAAAGTTTCTTTTGTTCGATTCGATGCGACGCTCCAAAACATCCAGGCCGTAAAGTTTAGCGGCTAAAGAGTTTGCAATAGCAACCGTATCTGTTAGCTGTTCGTCCCTGATGCGTTTAGCACAGGCAGCAGTATCGCTGCTTTCCACAATTTTAAGGTGCGGATATTCGTCAAAAAAATCAACACACTGGCGTAAGGCAATGGGGTGGGAGGTTACATATTTAATGTCCTCGAATTTTACTCCGGGTAAAGCCATCAGGTGCAGTTGGATGGGCAGGTAAATTTCACCAACTACGGGGAAGCCATAATCAAGCAGCAAGGTATAGTTTGGCAGGATGCTGCCGGCAATACTGTTTTCGATAGCCATTACAACATAATCGGCCTCACGGTTCTTTAAACTTTCAAATGTTTGCTTGAAAGAGTTGCATTCAATGGTCTCGGTGTTTTCGCCGAAGTATTTCAATGCAGCTTCTTCGTGAAAAGAGGCGCGGATACCCTGAATCGCGACTTTTGGTTTTTCTATTTTCATAAACCTGCTTAAAGCAAAAAGTCCCGGCTTGTAGGCCGGGACTTTTTAGTTTCTTTATATGTTTGTTTTGTACATATTAGTCCCGGCTCTCACTGGTAAAGTAAAAGTAGTAGCCAAAGAAGTATGCACCTGTTAATTTCATTTGTTGTTTTTTTATTACGACGTAAATGTACGGTAAAAAAAGAGTTTGTCAATAGAAAATTTTATTTTTTGTAAAAAAAGAATAGTCAACAAAATTAAATTTGGTGGAAGTTGGTTTTTAATTCACCAAACGTTGTTTTCCGGATGTAAGTTATCTTAATGCCCAATTTTTCCGGATAGTTTCATCAAAGTTACAGGTTTGCTCATCAGAACATTTGCCTTTTTGTAACTGTTGTGCCCGAGTTTAGATATTAATTGTGTTGTTGTTTTAGGTATGTTTGAAAGCCGCGCCCCAAATGATATTGCTAAGCGGCAGTTTCGTGTTTTTTATGCGCCTCTTCCATTTCCCTATATTCCCGTTGCAATACACGTGCTGTCTGGGTGCTTCCATCATGGCTCCAACCCGGAGGGTGCATAAAATAGCCTATTTTTGATTTAAGATCGGGTGCATTTTTTACGTCGTGCAACAGGGCCTTCCACTCATGAAAAAGCACGTTCACAGGTCCCATATCTTCGGGCTGCTTGGTGATACCATATTTAACAGGCTCGGGCAAATCTTCATCACGGAAAGTGCCGAATAGCCTGTCCCAGATGATAAGCACCATTCCCATGTTTTTATCAAGATAAGGGATATTTGAAGCATGGTGAACGCGGTGATGCGCGGGCGTTACGAAAATCCAACCATACCATTTTGGCAACGGGATTTTGTATTGCGTATGTACCAGGTTACCGTAAAGCTGGGTAATAAGATATGCGTACAGGATATCTAAAGCAGTAAAACCCATTAAAGCCAGCGGCAGATAAAAGAATACCCGGTAAAGTGGTTCAAATACGGTTGACCGAAAGCCCGTGGTGAAGTTAAAATGCTCGGACGAGTGATGGGTAACGTGCATGGCCCAAAACAGGCGGCAGTAATGTCCTGTATAATGCAAAATCCAATATAAGAAATCCTGAACTACGACAAGGATAAACCAATACAGAAATATATTATGGATTTGGAATAACCTAAAATGCAGGTATGTATAATCTAAAATAAAAAAGGTAAAAAACTTAACGCAAAGGTTGATTACAACAGCGAGGGAAGTAAGGTAAATATTGGTCAGTGTATCGCGGGTTTCATAATACTTGCGGTCTTCCCAATAGCTCAGGGCCATTTCAACAAGCGTTAAAACAACAAGCAAGCCCATCAAAACCAGGGCAGCCTTATTTCGCGGATCTAAATGCTGAAGCATGTTACAAGTTAATGTAATATCTTAAACTTTCACAAAGTTCGTGGGCAGTGCACACATTATCAATACTAAACTCACCTATATGTGTTAATAAGGTGCAATTAATTTCATCACCAACGTTCTTTTTGTCCTTTTTCATGTTCAACAGCAGTTCGTCGAAGCTGTCTTCGTTGATGATATACCTGGGATAAAGATCGGTCAATACCTTTACAATTTCATGAAGTTCTTCTGAAGGCAATCCCGTTTTTTTGTGGGCGAGGTATGATTCGCAGATCATGCCGATAGCTACGGCTTCCCCATGTGAAAGGCTATCTTCATCATGCAATAAAGAGTAGGTTTCAACCGCATGCCCGATAGTATGGCCAAAGTTAAGGGCCTTACGGATGCCTTTCTCGTGCGGGTCCTCGATGGTGATTTCATTCTTGATTTCTACAGAACGATGGACAAGCTCAACTGAAGGGTTTTTAAGGTCGCTGTTTTTAAGTTGATTCCAATAATTGGCATCAACAATTAAACCATGTTTAAGCATTTCGGCCAAGCCGGAAAGGATTTGGCGCGGCGGAAGGCTTTGTAAAAATTCATGTGCTATAAACACAGCTTTAGGCATGGTGAATGTACCGATGATGTTTTTGATACCATCAACATCGATACCTGTTTTGCCGCCAACAGATGCATCAACCTGCGAGAGCAGGGTAGTGGGCACCTGCACAAAATCTATCCCTCTTTTATAAGTAGATGCAGCGAAGCCCCCCATATCAGTAATAACACCGCCACCTAAGTTGATCATGAGGCTTTTACGATCGGCGCCAAAATCAATCAGCATTTTCCAAACGCCCACACAAAAATCAATGTTTTTGCTTTCCTCGCCTGATGAAATTTCGATCAGGTCGTAATTATTAAAGTCTGTAAGTTTGCTGGTAAGTAACGGCAGGCAATGTTCGCCTGTATTTTCGTCGGTTAAAATAAAAAATTTGGAGTAGTTGCCTTTTTTAATAAAATCAACTAACTCATTAAGGCTATTATTAAAATAAACCGCGTAATTATCGCTTTGAATAGTGTTCATTATTATATTACTATAATTTTATTTCCATCGAACTCAACCGTATCACCTCTTTTTACTTTGAGGCGTTTTCGGTAGTCAACCGTGCCGTTATACTTCACGAGGCCTTCAGTTACAACTATTTGCGCCTCGCCGCCGGTTTGCACTAAGTTCGCAGCCTTGAGTAGCTGGATCATTGGGATAAAGTCCCCTTCTAACTTAAATTCGATCATGGGATGGCAAAAATAAACTATTCATGCAATTATGAGTTATCATTTTATAATTTTGCAGATGACCTCTTTTGAAACTAACAATAACCAAGGACGAAATACGCCCTCGTTCGAAAATACAGAAATAGCTTTTCGCCATTCATCCAATACCGATCTGAACCGGGCCTACTGGCTGTTCAGGATGATCAATATTAACTTTTTAGTAAAAATAGGCCCACCGGTTACCAATTTTGCCATGAAAATTGGTTTGCCGATAAAGAGTATTATCAAAGCTACCATATTTAAACACTTTTGCGGCGGTGAAACCATCGCCGAATGTGATTATACCATCAAAAACCTTTACAGCGGCAGGGTAGGTACTATTCTGGATTATTCGGTAGAGGGGGAGGAAGAAGAAACCGTATTTGATAATACCCGTGATGAGATCATTCGTACCATTGACCGCGCTGCCAAAGACAAAGCCGTTCCCCTTACCGTATTTAAAGTAACTGGTGTAGGCCGCTTTGGCCTGCTTGAAAAACTTGATGCCCGTCTTAAATTAAATGAGACCGAAGAGGAGGAGTGGAGAAGGGTACAAAACCGTGTACTGGCTATCTGCGATAGAGCTTTTAAAAATAACGTGCCTGTAATGATAGATGCCGAAGAAAGCTGGATCCAGGATACCATTGATCTTTTAGCGCTTACCATGATGACACAGTTTAACAAGCAAAAGCCGATAGTATATAATACCTATCAAATGTACAGGCATGATAAACTGGCTTCGATGTTAAACGATCATGCCATTGCTCAAAGTGAAGGCTTTATACTGGGGGCAAAAATAGTACGCGGTGCTTACATGGAAAAAGAGCGCAAACGTGCCGGAGAAAAGGGCTATCCTTCTCCAATTCAGCCCGATAAAAAATCTGCTGACCTTGATTATGATTCGGCGCTTGATTATTGCACCAGTCATATCAATGAAATAGCTTTTATTGCAGGTACACATAACGAAGAAAGCTGCCGCCTGCTGGCCGAACTACTGGATAACAAAGGCATTGATCATAAACATCCGCATGTTTATTTTTCGCAATTGCTTGGTATGAGCGATAACCTGAGTTTTAACCTGGCCCATGCCGATTATAATGTAGCCAAATATGTACCTTATGGACCGGTAAAGGCTGTACTGCCATATTTATTTCGCCGTGCGCAGGAGAATACGGCTATAGCCGGGCAAATGAGCCGCGAGTTAAGCTTAATTACAAAAGAAAGAAAGCGCCGAAGCGCTTAATGTATTGAGATATGGAAAGAGAGCATTTATTAAATTAAATGCTCTCTTTCGGCAAAGGCCTGTATAGTATCGGGGGCGGTCATTAAAAAGGTTTGGATGCCCAGTTTTTTAGCAGCTTCCAAATGCTGCGGGCTATCATCAATAAATAAGGTTTCTTCGGGTTTTAAATTGTTTTCCTTAAGTACCTGCTCAAAAATGGAAGGTTCGGGTTTGCGTTTGCCTGTAAGGTGCGAGTAATATGTTTTTTCGAACAGGTGATCGTTACCTTCAAAACCGAAATCGGTTTTAAGATAGTTCATGATATATTCATAATGAATGGCGTTGATATTACTGAGCAAAAAGGTACGGTACTTATCTTTCAGCTTTAATAGTAATTCGTGATTCCCTTCGGCAATTCCGACCAGGATACTGTTCCATGCCGCATCAATCTGATCATTGGTAAGGGAGGAGTCGTTGGTTTTTTCTCTTACGTAATCCCTGAATTGTGCTGCAGTAACTTCACCACGATCAAATTTATCAAAAATTTCATCCTGGGTTTTGTGGCCGAAAAACGTTTCAGGATTGCTGATACCTAATTGATTCCATGATTGTTGAACCCGGTGAAAATCAATGCTGAAAATAACATTACCGTAATCGAAGATGATATTTTTAATATTTTCCATAAAAAGAGTTTGAGATATGGCCGCAAATATGTAAAATTGCACCCGCAAACAAAAACAAAATAACCGCGCCTATAGCTCAGTCGGTTAGAGTAGAAGACTCATAATCTTTTGGTCCCTGGTTCGAGCCCAGGTGGGCGCACAGAGTACAAAACCCGCTTTTTACGTATGTAGAGCGGGTTTTTTCGTCTTACACATGCGGGTCAGGATCCCGGATCAAGCAGGAAAGTTGTGTGGGAATAAAAATCATAATTGATCCTATTTCAGCAACTCTCGGTCGATGTACTTATATCGGAGGTTTTGCCGCCAGTAGCACTAAATAAGATATACAAAACTAATGCTGTTTAGTTATCATCCCTGCTCTGCTTGCGTTCCCAATCAGTAGATTTCAGCTATCAAACATACTATTTACGGTTTATTTACAAAGTTTACATTTTTATTTACAATCCAAATTCCTTGTGTTGAAGGACATCAAAGTAATTTTGTTGCACCAAACTTTAAAAGGGCATGAAAAATAAAAAGAATGCCTTAAACGGCCCCATTTATTTAAAAGACATATCTATTTTAATTAAACCTGCAGAAAATATGAAAAAAGTTATTTATGCGCTGATCTTACCGCTGGTTGTGGTAAGCGGATTAGTATTTGCAAATTGTGAAATTAAAAATCAAACTTCTAAAAATTCAACCCTAAAGCCTTTCTCTGCTGCTGAAAGGAAAGCTGCATTAAAAAAATGGGAGGCGAGCCCTGATGGTATAAAGTATAAAAAATGGGAAGCGTCTCCCGCAGGTAAAAAAGTATATGCCGGTGCTGCTAAAATAAGGGAGCACATTAAGGATTATACCAATATGGAGGCTGTTGTAACCTCTCTTTCTCTTCCGCCAGGCTCATTATTAGGTTTCGGAGTGATGGCCAGGATTAATGGTAACGATTATATTCTTAGGTTTGACAATGAGCTTCAGCAGCTAAATAGCCTGAAGATTAACGACAAAATAATCATAAAAAGCCATAGTGTATCGTACGCGCCCAAGTATGCCTATCCAATAGTATCGGGCGAATATGTAGAACGAGATAGTAAAATAATTTATAAGCATGCCCCTCGCAAAGGTGGTTGCTGAGTACAAGTAAATAAATTATGAAATACACACACGTCACGTATATGCTTTGTTCCTGATGTTTGTTTTTTGCATTTCCTGTGGAGGACAAAACAAACCAGCCCTCCCAAAAGGATAATAGCAAGTCCTAAACCAAAGACGTATTCACTTCCAGATGGATTGGCAATGAGTATACTGATTCTATTGGTAAGAGCCTGATCATACAAAACAGCCTGCCAAAAGGCCGATTAAAATACCAGATGGGCACCAATTGGAAATGTTTATATAGACTCAACGAATATACCGAATTGTGGTTGAGGCTGAATTCTGTTTAGTACCCTCTGTGGTTGATTTTCTACCACGGAGGGTATATGAAGTAATCGATGATCTTTTTCGTGTTTTGATCAAGTTGCTGATTTATAGGGTTTTTATTCTATTCCGACCTTTGCGAACACACGCTATGGAACACCTATCCGTTTTTATATTCGGGTCGCTCAAACTATATAATGAGTTGAAATACAGTTAATTTATGATATTAGATATTCACTAAAAAGTACTCTAAAAGACTGGAAAACTGCGTTCACCCGGCGTCCTGCGGGCGATCTGAAGTTTTATCAAACCTCATTTGGTTTTCAACTTTAAATATGACCAGTACTGTTACCCCAAATCCGCTTTTAATCTCAAAGTTACCTCCCAATTGTTTGCTAAGTGCCTTCATCATCTCCATCCCCAGTGATGATGTCTCGGCTATATTGAAATCGGGAGGCAGCCCTCTTCCGCTGTCGGCTATACGCAATGTAATGATTTCGGGCGCCGATAGTTTCGCGTCAATAAGTATTTCTCCTCCGTCGGTTCCAAACGCATATTTAATACTATTGGTAATGGCTTCATTTAATATCAACCCCATAGGCACAGCCTGCGATATATCAAGATTGCCCTGGTCCAAATTCTCTTTAAACCTAATTTTCCGGTGCCCGCAGTCATAGCAGGTGTATAGATACCTAACCAAATCAGTAATATAATCGGCCATAACAATGGTGGCTACATTAGTTTTACTATAAAGTTTTTGGTGGATAATTGATATGGCCTGTACCCGGTTTTGGCTATCCCTTATGGCATCCCGGGCATCGGTACTTTGCAGATAGGCGGATTGCGTGTACAGTAAACTCATTACAATTTGCAGGTTATTTTTAACCCGGTGATGAACCTCCCGGAGTAACCATTCTTTTTCAGTAATTAAATCTTGCTGGCGACTTAACAGGTTATCCTTATCCTGAAGTAGCTTTTCTTTTTCGTTCAGCAGGGAGAAAAGAGAATTATTCTGGGCATTGATTTCCTCTTGCTTAATTTTTAGCTTGAAGTTGCCGCGCTGTTTGCTTCGATAAGCGAAGTATAATACTCCTGCTAATATAAAACCTATCAATACACCGGCAAAAGTGATGTTTCGTTGCTGATGAATTTTCTCGAGGTTGCTTTTTTGTATAGTTGACTGATTATTTAATTCCTGGATCTTCTTATCTTTTTGCACTGACAAATATTTCGTTTCAAGCTCATTGATTTGCTTGCCTGTTGCAACATTGTTAAGGGAATCTTTGATAATTTTAAGTCGCTGAAAGCCTTTTAATGCCTCCAGAAAATCGCCTTTGGCCGAATCAACTTTGAATCTGTGTTGATAGATGGTCATTCTTGAAAGCACCGACATTTTACCGGTAGGCAGTGCTTCAAGCATCTTCAACTCATCATTCAGCTTTGCCCACTGTTTGGTAAGCAGATAATGCTTAGGTAGTGGATCGTACGCAGCAATAAAATTATCCATGGCGTAATAGTTTCTTTTTGTTTGCTCGGGGACAGCTTTATAAACCTGCTGGAATACTTTTTTAAACCTCGGAATCATTTTTTCGGCACCGTTGCTGTTGTTCATGTGATTATATAGTTTCAACTCGGCCGAGAGAAACATACCTTCCTGAACGACAGTTTTTTGAGGATACCTCCGGGACGTTTTTTTTAGATATGCGAAAGCCGTTGAATACTTTTTTAGATTGATATAACAGGTAAGTATCTCGTGAACGCCCAGGTTGTACATTTCCTTGTCATTCAGTTTAGCTGCAATATCAACACATTTTTGGTGGTAAATCAACGCCTGTTCAAACTGACGTTTGTTGTAATAGGCTACTCCCAGTGTAAAGTAATAATATTGTCCCCAGTTAAGATCATGTTTGGGGGCGGCTTCATAGGCATTTACGCAATTAATACGGGCAAGTAACTCCTTCGGCATATCGCCCTTTCGATAATAGTTATCCGCCAGTCTATAATAAGCTAATGCAATCTGTGGGCTTTTTAAAAGCTGGTATTGCTTAACTACAGATATAAAACCTTGTTCGGCCTTATCAAATTGATCAGCATTTTGGTATGTAAATGCAATCCGAAATTGCTCATCAGCAGCTTGAAGTTTGAAGCCATTTTTTAAATAAATTTCGTAGGCCTTATTATGGACATTTAATTTACGGGCAACCTCAGCCTTATCTGATACAGGCATACGGCCGGCATAATAATGCCAAACGTTTGCTTCCTTTAACGGTTCGTGGCGTGCCTGGTAATAGTTAGCTACCTGGGTAAAAACCTGGGTTGCCGCGCTCCAATTGTTCTGTTCTATATCAAGTTCTCCTTTGCTAAAAAGCGTACGATACAGATGGCCTGCAGCAAGAATAGTTTTACTGAGTGTTTCGGCCTGTGTTAAGTAATATGAGGAGCTATCCAGATCTTTGGGAAGCTCTCCTGGTTTATTTAAGTAATACCGGCCTAATTGAAGTTGCACATTGATACGATTGGTATCATTTTGGGTATTTTGAAGTTTTTGAAGAAGCTCACCTATATTTTGACCATCAGCGATGAAAGCATAGCTTATCAAAAAAACGCAAATGGTAAGCTTTTTCATCGTCGTGATATGGGATTTAACTAAATTGGTTTTCGTTATGATTCAAAAGAGGATAAAAACTGAAGCGGCTTTGCCGATGATGATTGCCATTTTCAGAATCTCTTCTCTTAAAATCAAATACCGACAACGAAAGATTGTGCCAGTTAGTCAAGTGTTTGAAAAACAAATATTTGACTTTTTTTAAGGCGTAAAAGAAGCGATATATCGGACGGGCGTTGAACTATCGTCCGATATATAGTCGGCATGGGAGCGGGGCTGATGTAAATTGTAATAGCTGTTGTAATAATATTAGCACCCTGGCTTACTTAATGCCCAGTCTTTTCATTTTTGAATGAAGGGTGGTTGGAGGTAATCCCATTACGGCGGCAGCGCCCCCGGCGCCCCTTATTCGGCCGTTGCAGTTTTTTAGCACGGTGATAATATAATCCCTTTCATTCTCATCAATGGTTTTCATTCTTGTGCCTGTTTGCAGTTCAGCATTTGTTTTATCAGCCGGGTGTTTAGGCAGTGAAACTTCTTCTATGATTAAAGTCTTTGATAACAATATCGTTCTTTCAATAAAATGCTCCAGCTCCCTCACATTTCCCGGCCAGCCGTAATCAAGCATTCGGGCCATGGCTTCAGGGGATATTCCGTTGATCGGCTTTTTATATTTTCTTGAAAAATATGAAATAAAGTGATCGGTGAGCGCTGGTATATCGTCAATTCTTTCCCTTAAGGAAGGGATAACAATCGGGAATACAAAAAGCCGGTAATATAGATCCAGCCTAAACCGCCCTTCTTCCATCTCCTTTTCAAGGTCGCGGTTGGTAGCAGCTATGATCCTGACATCTATTTTTATAGGGCCTTTGCCGCCCAGGCGCTCTATTTCCTGCTCCTGTAACACACGAAGCAGCTTCACCTGCAGATCTATCGGCAACTCGCCTATCTCGTCCAGAAAAATGGTACCGCCATCGGCCATTTCAAATTTACCAGTTCGTTTTTCAAGTGCCCCTGTAAAAGCCCCCTTCTCATGTCCGAAAAGCTCACTTTCGATAAGATTTGCCGGGAGAGAAGCACAATTTACCACCACCAGCGGTTTGCCCGACCTGCCCGATAGCGTATGGATGCTTTTAGCCACTCTTTCTTTACCTGTGCCGCTTTCGCCAAGGATAAGTACGGAAGTGTCCAGCGGCGATACCGTAGTGATATGATCCAGTACAGTTAACATGGGGCGGCTTTGCCCTATAATTCCGTCAAAATCGCGGGTACGTTCTTTGGGCATTACCGGCTCGGGGGCATTGGCTAAGGGCAGGTTATTTAAGATGGCGCTTTGCCTGTCACTTTCAAGTACACTGCTCAAAGCGTTGAGCAAACGGCTTAATAGCGCGATATGCTGCTGGCAATAAGTATTGCCTCTTCGGCTGTAAAACTCATACCTTATCAATGCTGAACTGTTTCGTAAAACCGGGAAAAATAGTGCTGACTCAAAATCATAGGTATCGGCAATTATTTTGCTCAGCGGATTTTGATTGCATAGGTGATCAAGTTCTTCATCATCAAAGTATTTGGCTTTATTTACTGCAGACAATGAAGTGTAAATGTTTTTCAATGTGGCATTATCGGTACCGGTTATGTTCATTAATTCCTGTTCTCCCAGCACCTGGTATTCATCAAAACCTATCCTTAAAAAACTAATGCTGGTTACGGTTCCGTCTTTTGTGTTTTTGAGTATAAAATTCAGGTAATCAAACGGGATATGTGCCTGCAGGTTGTAGACAACACGAAGCAGTTTTTGCATCTTATCGCCATCATAATTGCGGATCTCCTTCAGCTTCTGATTCAGTTCCATTTCTTGCTGGCGACTGCTTTCGATACTGTTTTGATGCCTGTAAAAGGCAACATCGAGCGTTGTAAGAAGGTCGTCCTCGCGAAATGGCTTAACTATAAAGCCGAAAGGCATTGTCGATTTAGCTTCTTCCAGTAAAGTACCCTGAAAATTGGCAGTGAGATATACAAAAGCCATGTTCCTTTCGGTAAGTTTCCTGGCAAGGTCAATACCGTTTAGTGCACCTTTAAGATGAATATCAAGCAACACCAAATCGGGTCTTTGTTCGTCGATAGAACTTAAGGCTTCGTTAACTGATTCTGATATGCCGGTAACTTTATATCCGGCCGATATTAAAATCAGTTTTAAATGATGACCAACAAGAGATTCGTCTTCTACTATCAGTATTTTCTTTATCGACATACTATACAAAAATAAGGCTGTTTCAGCGTGCCAGGCTTCCCGTCAAAACTCATTAACCACCGAAAATTCAGTTAAATAATCTTTCGGTTATAAAAATTTGAACCAATATGCGTGCCGTACGCTAATTAACGCTATGCAATTTCCGCCTATTTAAATAATCTGCCAAATGTATTCTGAAAACCAACGCATTTCCGGGGTATAGGTTATTTTTACCAGTGTTAGCCGTAGTGATGTGTCCCGAACCCGCGACGCATGCCGACGAAATAAAATTTAAAAAAACGAAACCGCCGAAATATCGTCGGGTAAATGACCAAAACGCCCTTTTTTTCACCATTACAGCAGTGGCATAAAATTCGAAGCGTTTAAAGTGAAAATCTCCCTAACAAATTTGAAATGGTCACTGAAAAAATAACACCCAACCCCGAAATGCAGAGCCTGAATTTACATTATGGCTTACCTCAAGGTACACCGATTGGCCCAGCCATAAATACAGATAAAGAAAGTCCGGCCCGGAAATCTGTTTTCAGCAATCAATACCCGGGCATTATTGGTAATTGTACCGAGATGCAAAAAGTTTATCGGCTGATGACTATAGTAGCACCAAGCAATTCGACGGTTTTGCTGCTTGGCGAAACTGGTACAGGTAAGGAAGTTATAGCCCGGGGGATACACCAGTCATCACCAAGGAAAAACAGGCCAATGGTTACGGTAAATTGCGCGGCGCTTCCGGCAAATCTTATCGAAAGTGAACTTTTTGGGCACGAGAGAGGATCATTTACCGGAGCTTCAGACCGTAGGATAGGTAAATTTGAACTGGCCCATCAGGGTACCATTTTCCTCGACGAAATTGGGGAGCTTCCGCTGGAGTTGCAAGTGAAGTTATTGCGCGTTATCCAGGAGCGCGAATTTGAAAGGGTAGGGGGGAAAACAACCATAAAGGTTGATGTCCGGATCATTGCGGCGACTAATCGTGACCTGGAGGCCGAAGTTGATGCCAACCGTTTCAGGGCCGATCTGTACTATCGTCTCAATGTTTTTCCAATAAATTTACCTCCC
The DNA here is from genome assembly GCF_034263275.1 of Mucilaginibacter sp. cycad4. Taxonomy (NCBI): domain Bacteria; kingdom Pseudomonadati; phylum Bacteroidota; class Sphingobacteriia; order Sphingobacteriales; family Sphingobacteriaceae; genus Mucilaginibacter; species Mucilaginibacter sp. cycad4. The sequence continues at coordinate 1,935,877 of NZ_CP139559.1, forward strand.
CTGCGCAACAGGCAGGAGGATATTGCCGAACTGGCCAATTTTTTCCTGGTACGTTACAGCAAAATAACCGGTAAGAAAATCAATTTCATATCCAATAAAGTACTCCAGCAGCTTAAAAGCTATTCCTGGCCCGGAAACGTGCGGCAGTTGGAACACCTGATTGAAAGAAGCATCCTGCTATCTGACGATAGCGTACTAAGGCAGATCTGTTTGCCGAACGATACAAACAAGAACATCAGCGACCAGGAGGTTTTTAGGAACAAAACGCTTATCGATGTTGAAAGGAGCCACATTATAACTGTATTAAAAAAATGCAGCGGTAAAATTGCCGGCGAAGGAGGAGCTGCCGATTGGCTGGGCGTACCACCCACTACGTTACATGCCAAAATGAAGAAACTTAATATAGTTAAGCAGGATTATTTTCCGCAAAAAGTATAAACATAAGTTTGGGGATTGCCTGCTTCGATCATGAAAAATATCTACTTTTAATGCTAAACATCTGTTTCGGCCAAACGCCGCGATTATAATATATTTTCATGATCCGTTCACTGATACGATATTGTTTCATTCCGTTATCATTTTGCTGTGTATCACTATCAGCTTATGCCCAGGATTTCAAAACTTTAACAACTGAACTCAATGAAACTAAAAAGGACACCAACCGGGCTGCGGCGCTTATAAAATTGGGGCAATATTTTAAAGACAAGCCTGTTTGGGATCCCAAAAACCTTGATACGGCCCGTTCCTATTTTAATTCGGCAATAACATTAAGCCGGGCCATTGGATCGATGGATTTGTTGCACCGTGCATTATTTGAAAAAGCACTGACTTTTATTGTACAGGAAGATTTTAAAAATGCCGACTCACTATTTAATCAAATAACCGGCCATTACCATAAAACCGGTGACTATTTAAAGGAAGCTGAATACTGGACACTGTATGGAAACAACCTGTCGTTTAATGATAAGCGTCTGCTCTCCACTCGTGCAAAATGTTATGAAAAGGCATATGAGCTCTATAAAAAAGGAACGGACCGCCTTAAGATAGCTGATGCGCTTGGTAAAATTGCGGATGCCGACCTTAACGAGGGGCGGTTTGATAAGGCAGAAAAAGAGCTGTTAAGTGTGATACAAGAGTACAAGGCTATAAAGTTTCCAAGGATATATTACGGATATTACCTTTTGGCCGAAGTTTACTCACGTAAAGACCAGCTTCAAAAAGAATTGCTATCCAGGATTGAGTGCATGAATAGTTGTGACGCGGATATACACAGGAGTGATTATGATGCCGCGTTTTTCAATATTACGTTGGCAATGTCATATCGCGAAAATAATAAGGACAGCATAGCATTATCTTATTTTATCAAAGGGGCCGAATTGGCTTTAAAAATCAGAAACCAAAATTATTATTACACTGCTGTTGACGGGGCTATTGGTTGTTGTATAACAATAAAAAAATATAACACTGCTCTTGCTTATTTAAACAACACGCCGAAGAAATTTCCAACACAAACCATTGAAGAGCAAAGCAGGTATGTTGCCAGAAAAATGCAATTGTACAATTTCCTTAGCAGGAATGTAGAGGCTGAGAACCTGGTGCCAACGTTTAGGAAAGTATTTGAAAATCTATATAATACCCTTAACGATGATCCCTTATTTTACGCGGTAGACAAGTTTGTTAAAAATTACGATGCCCTTCCCCAGCACTTTATTCAAACAAAACAGTGGGCCAAATTAACGGATGAATTAAAGTTTCTTCAGCGCCTTCCCTTGAAAAGATTGTCAGCGCCTTCCCGTATAATTATTTCTGCCTATAAATTTAAAATTGATTCAGCAGGCGGGAATTTTGATATCGCGTTAAAGGAATTTCAATATATAAGGCGCATGCAGGATTCGCTCACCAATGCCGCCACGGTTAAACAAATTAACGAATTAGAGGCCAACTATAGTTCGATTAAAAAAGATAAAACCATCCAGACACTTAATAATAATGCCCAGGTACAAAAAGATAAGCTGGAAAAAGCTAACCGGCAAAGAAATATTACCCTTGCCGCAGTGCTTATTTCTGTAGTATTTGCAGTGGTAATATATATTGCATATCGCGCCAAACAGCGCAGCAATGTGCGTTTGCAAACCAAACAGGAAGAGATTGACAGGCAAAATCATAAATTATCGGCCTTGCTTTCAGAAAAGGAAAAACTGCTTACCGATAAGGATGCCTTATTGAAAAGGCAAGAGGACCTGATTACTGAAAAAGAATGGCTGCTCCGGGAGGTACATCACCGGGTTAAGAATAACCTGCAAATAGTGATGAGCTTATTGTATACACAATCGGCTTATCTGCAAAATACCGATGCAATTGAGGCTATACAGGACAGTCGCAACAGGGTACAGGCCATTTCTATTATACATCAAAAGCTTTATAATAAAAGTAACGTTGCCACTATTATAATGGCCGATTATATCAATGACCTGGCACGGTACCTGAACACCAGTTATGATTGTAACAGGCGAAGAATTAGATTCAGGGAAGAACTGGATGCCGTAAACCTGGATATATCACAGGCCGTGCCGATGGGCCTCATATTGAACGAAGCCATTACTAATAGTATTAAATACGCGTTTGATCAGGAGGGTGGGGAGATTTTTATTAAAGCGCGGTTGTCATCTCAAGATACAGTTACCCTAAGCGTTACGGATAATGGCAGGGGCCTGCCTCCAGATTTCAAACTGGCTGAGACTTCCTCCCTGGGCATGGAAATGATGAAAGCCCTTAGTAAACAGTTGGGGGGAAGTTTTGATATAAAAAGCGAACGGGGGGTAATTATGACTATACAGTTCAAAATCGAAAAATCCTCCGCTGTAATACCTGGCAGTGAGGATTCGCTATTGTGAAACTTTGTTGCTGTTTCTTTCAAATGGTTAATTAATTTCGGTACCCCACTTCCGGGCAATGCAGCCTGGACCCCCTTCAGATTGCCCCCTGGACCAGTTTAAGCCCTTTTTTTCAGCATAATTTTGCCTTGCAAACTCAATAACGGGTTTGGGTATAATTATTCTATTATGAAAAAAATAAGTTTAACCTTGTTGGCGTTCTGTGCAGCCTTAGGCGTTAGCGCCCAGGCGAAAAAAGACCCAAAATGCGCAAATGTGAATGTAACACAGTACGAACCCGAAGTTATTTTTAAAAGGATCATCACCACGCCCGAAATTAAGGGTCAGGAAGTTAAAATGGTGATTGTAAAGTTTGCACCGGGCGAAGTATCCGGAGCACACAGGCACCCGATCCCTACTATAGCTTATGTACTGCAGGGAAACATCTCTTCAACGTTTAACGGCAAAACCCATATTTACAAACAAGGTGAAGCATTTTGGGAAGACCCCAACGGCTTGCATGCCGAGAGCAAAAATATGAGTAAAACGAAGGAAGCTAAATTGCTGGTTTATTTTATTGGCCCTAAAGAATTACCATTCATAACCGCTGCAAAGTAAGCATTGATTAACTACATCAACCATTAACAAGCTTTATGAAAGTTTACGGTTTAACCACCTGCAAACGTACACGACAGGCTTTAGCCTGGCTAAAAGCTCATAACGTGGGTTTTGAATTTCAGAACTTTAAAACGGAAAGCATGTCGCCAGATAAACTCAGAGACTGGGATGCAAAGTCAGGTTATGCCACATTTCTCAATAAAAAAAGCCTTACCTGGAAAAAATTGGCTGCCGAAATAAGGGAGTCAATAAAAACCAGTGAAAATGCACTTGCATTATTGGTTGAGGAGCCGGGCATTATCAAACGGCCGGTTATTGAAGATAGAGATTTTCTTTTGTTTGGTTTGATGAAGAGGTTTATCAGGATCATTTTCTGCATAACCGATAGCATAACCCGGATCAGCCAAAATAGAAACATGGCTCAGGCACATAACAGCAGAATTTTAAATTAACAATTATAAAACGGCCGGCAACGGCCATTAAAAAAACAAATCATGAAAATAGTAGTAATAGGCGGAAGCGGGCTTATAGGTTCGCAGGTAGTTAGCAAACTTACCCAGCTTGGCCATGAAGTTATAGCTGCTTCGCCGGCAACTGGTGTAAATACAATAACAGGCGAAGGCCTTGCCGAAGCTTTGAACGGAACAGACGTTGTTGTAGACGTTGCAAACTCCCCCTCGTTTGAAGATAACGCAGTAATGGAGTTTTTCAAAACATCTGGCAAAAACCTACTTACCGCCGAAATTGCGGCAGGCGTTAAGCATCACCTCGCGTTATCGGTTGTTGGGACAGATCGTTTACAGGATAGCGGTTATTTTCGCGCAAAACAGGTGCAGGAAGATCTGATCAAAGCTTCAGGTGTTCCTTATTCAATTATACACTCCACACAGTTTTTTGAGTTTTTGAGTGGGATAGCCAATGCGGCAACAGACGGCGATACTGTTCGCCTGTCGCCGGCTCATATTCAGCCTATAGCATCTGCCGATGTAGCTGCCGCGGTTGCTAAAGTAGCGTTGATGGAACCCCTTAATGCCATTGTAGAAATAGCTGGCCCTGATAAGTTCAATCTTTCAGATCTTGTTCAGCAATATTTAGTCAAAAATGGCGATCCGCGTAAAGTTGTTGCTGATGTACACGCAAGCTATTATGGAGTAGAACTGAATGACAATATGCTGGTACCGGGCAAGGACGCAAAAATCTTCAATATTAACTTCGAAAATTGGTACATCAATCAGCCTAAAAAGGCGTAGTTCATCTTTTTTGTTTTATGGTTTAGGCGCTCGTCATACTGAAAATGGCGGGTGCTTTTTTTTAAAAAATATCCGCTTTATATAGTGTAAGACAGCGCCCGGCTACCAAATATGGAGTGATTTAAATGCGTTTGTTATTGTAATTTTCTGATTATTAGGTTATTGTATTATGGTATGTGAGTTGCAAAAGTAATGTTACCCTGCTTAAGCCAGTCTGTTCAGACATTTAATGAAAGGCGGCAGATAACTTTTAATTAAAAAATAAAATGCTTCCTTACCACAGCCTGATTGTTATCGATAAAGAAAACCAGCTGCCTGTTTACAGGCAAATTACCAATCGCCTGATAGGTTTGATACGGGAAGGATTGATCCCGCCCGGCACGTTCTTTCCCGGCACACGGCAAATGGCCGAATTTATAACCGTTAACCGCAAAACAATTATCAATGCCTACGAAGAGCTAATGACTGAGGATTGGATTGAACCGGTAGACCGGAAAGGTTACAGGGTAACTCCGGAGCTTCCGGTAATTAAGCCACGATCGTTTCAGCCGCCAAACCCTTTTTCATCTACCGATAGCATTACTTCCAGAAACCTTGCCTTACAAAATCCGCTGCAACCGGAGCACCGGGCAACCAAAAGTTCGGATATTGTTGTCAATGACGGCTTTCCGGACCCGGAGCTTGCACCCTTTAATGAGATCAGTAAAGTTTACCGGGACAAAACCACCAGTTCGAGAATTAAACAGTTGATGTGTTTGAGAGATCAGGGCGGCCTTCCGCTACTCAAAGAAGCAACCGCTTTATTCTTAAAGGAAACCAGGGGTTTAAATATCAGGAAGGACGACCTGGTAATTACCCGAGGGGCACAGATGGCTATTTATATAGCGGCTACAGTATTGCTTACCAAAGGCGATCATGTAGTAGTGACAGAACCTAATTATCGTTATGCTGATGAGATCATTGAAAACACAGGAGCCCGCATCTCAAAAATAGGAATTGACGATGAGGGGCCCGACCTGGAACAACTGGAGCAGATCCTTAAAAAGTTGCCGGTAAAAATGCTTTATATAGTTCCTCATCTGCATCATCCTACTACCATAACAATGTCGGCTAGGAGAAGACAGCAATTACTTCAATTGATTGAACAGTACGGGTTTTATGTAATTGAGGATGATTACGGTTACGATTTTCATTACACCAATAATCCCATCCTTCCGTTGGCCAGCGGCCCTCATGGCGGTAAAATAATTTACATAGGGTCGTTTACGAAGCTGCTTGCTCCGTCAATAAGGGTTGGCTATATGATAGCTGCGCCCGATATAGTAAAAAAAGCAACCGATTTAAAGCGTTTGATTGATTTAAGAGGGGATACCTTTATCGAGTTTATGCTGGCGCAGATGATCATCAACGGAGATCTGGTTCGGCACATTAACCGGTCGAATAAGCTATACGCCCGGCGTTGCGATTTTATTTGTGATCTGTTTACCAAAAAATTATCGCACGCTGTCCAATTTACCCGACCGCTTGGCGGGATGGCCATATGGCTAAGGTTTAAGCCCCAATATCCTATAAACAAAATAATTAACGATGCCGCTTATGCAGGGCTTTGTATGATCGGTATGTCATTCAGACTTCCGGGCAATCCGAACGATAATGGGATCCGGTTTGGGTTTGGCTCGCTCTCCGAAGAAGAGATTTCAAAAGCTGTGGATATCCTGGTCAAGTTAACTTCTTGATTTTGACTTGCAAATGCGAATAAAGCATTTGCTATCGCTGTTAATACAAATGCGTGGATTACCTGGAGGTATTCATCTGGTCCCCTTTTGGCAGGAGTGGCTTCAATAATTTTGCTAATTAAAACATCTAAAATATGAATAACCCAAGTCAACGTGAATCGGCAGTTAAAGACGTAGAAAGCAGGGAGGAACTTATTTATTTACTCTCAAGGGCAGCTGAATTGGAACATGGTTTGGCCTGCGTTTATCTCTACGCGGCATATTCCCTAAAATCGAACATTGACGAAGGGGGAATGACAGAAGAGCAACTTACCATGGTTAAAACCTGGAAACGAAAGCTGGCCATGGTGGCGGTTGAAGAGATGCTGCACCTTGCACAGGTTAACAATATGCTTACGGCTATAGGCGGTGCGCCTAATTTTAAGCGGGCTAATTTCCCGTTGCCCATATCTGCTTTTCCCTTTGGTATTAAGTTAACACTCGAACCCTTTTCGCTTGCAACAATTGAACGGCTGGTAATATTTGAACTTCCCGAAGAGGGGGTATTGGAACCGGTTTTACACGCTAAGTATGATGAGCTCCGTAATAAAGTTGTCAGAGAACAGGAATTGGAATACGCTGAATTGAAACCCCGGCAGTTCAAGGCCGAGCCGGAACTTGTAGCACGTTTTGGCCCCGAGGCATTTAAATTTCAGGAACCCTATGAAATTGATTTTACAACTGTAGGAGAGTTTTACCACAAGGTAGCATCAGGTTTTAAATGTATACCAGAAGACGTGCTGTTTATTGGACCAAAGGAAGCGCAGGCAAATGCCCGCTATGTTGATCTGAGCGGGAAATTGATTTCGGTGGTAAACCGGGAATCGGCATTGCAGGCCATTGAAATGATTGTGGAGCAGGGAGAGGCCCCAACACAACAGCACCCCGACTGTCATTTTGAGGTATTTGATACCGTCAGAAATCAGTTCATCAACGAAATGGAAAAAGCCGCGAATAGCAATGCCATATTTGACCCGGTAAGAAAAATGGCCTCAAACCCCATGACCCGGTTTTATGACGACGCTACTGGAGGGACCTTGATACTTGATGGAGATACGCATTGTGCGGCCGATATTTTTAACATGAGTTATGATACCATGTTGCAGATGCTGCTCCGCTTTTTTGCCCATACGGACGAAACCGAGGAGGAACTGGAAATGTTATCAAGGGCCACGCTTCGGATCATGACCACCGTGATACGCCCAATGGGCGAGGCGCTTGCCAAAATGCCTCTCGGCGATCCGGCGAATGATGCATTAATGGCCGGTCCGGGATTTGGGTATAACCGGGACATAACCTTGTTGCCGCATAAAGAATCGGCATGGGTGTTTTTCTGCGAACGACTTTTTAACCTTGCCAAAGAAGCTACAGCATTGGCCGAACAAAAAACTTCACCGCCCGAAGTTAAAGAGGCTTCGGCCGCGTTGCAGGCGCTTTCCGAGCTTTTTATAAAGAAGACAGCGCAGGCACAAAAAATAATTCCGAAGGTTGAATTTGCCGAACCTGCAAAACTCGAGCCCGAAATTAATCCCTCTGCCAACGGGCCGTACCTTGTAAAGGGAGTTGACAATTTGCTGAACTCGAAAGGGGAGCGGCTACCTGCCGAGCCTCAAATGGCTTTGTGCCGTTGCGGCGGCTCGGCAAATAAACCGTTTTGTGACGGAACCCATGCCCGCATAGGCTTTGATAGCAGCAAACTACCCGGACGAACGCCGGACAGACTTGATAAATATCCCGCTACTGATTTTACGGTGTGCGATAACCGCGGTATCTGTCAGCATTCGGGCTTTTGTACAGATGAACTGCCCGAAGTTTTTAGACTTGGAAAAGAACCTTTTGTTGATCAAACCGCAGCCGGCGGCGAAAGGATCAGTCAGCAAACTAAAAAATGCCCTTCGGGTGCACTGAGTTTCAACTTTGCTAAGCCGGGCTTAAACCTGCCTGTAATTAACGAACCTACCATTACGGTTTCAAAAAATGGCCCATATCGTATAAAAGGGAGCATAAAACTCGACGCCGGATTTCTGGCAGGCGCATCAAAGGAACACTACACACTGTGCCGTTGCGGTGGTTCAAAAAACAAACCGTTTTGCGATGGAACACACTGGTATAACAATTTTACTGATGATAAAAACTAATGAAAAACTATTGGCAATCTGAGAAGCTGTTTAAAAACGGATGAAAAAAAGTGTTATGTGTTAAAAAGTGAATAAAAAGGCCATCGCTTTTTGCGCGAATAAATACTAATTGTGAATAACGACAAACCGATTAGTATGACAAATTATCCAAGCAATTTAAGCGACGGCCAATGGTAAGTTATATCAAAACATTTTGATTCACAACGTAACCGTAAATATCACTTACGAGAGATCATAAATGCAATTCTCTATTTAGTAAAGACAGGGTGTCAATGGCGCATGCTCCCGAAGATTTTGCCCCCTGGCAACTGGTCTATTATTATTTCAACGCATGGAAAAGGCAGGATGTTTTTGAGATAATTCAGGAAAGTCTTGTTCAAAAGACAAGATTGAAACAAGGGAAAAAGGAGCAACCGACTGTTGGCATAATCGATGCCGAATCTGTCAAATCAACGTTGGTAAGCAGTGAAAGCAGGGGCCTTTGACGCGAGAAAGAGGATAAAAGGGATCAAACGTCATATCATTGTGGACACACTTGGAATGGTGCTTGCCGTAGTTATTCAAGGCGCCTCGGTTCAGGACAAAGACGGAGCGATGGAGGTGATCACTAAGTTATTTGAAACATGGAACGGGGTCATTAAGATATTTGCTGATAATGGTTACCGAGGCGCACTAATTGAGAAAGTAAAGAACATGTTCAAAATAGTTTTTGAAGTGATCAAAAGAAGCGAGTTACACATCTTTAAAGTACTCCCTAAGCGCTGGATAGTGGAGCGAACGTTTGCCTGGATTGATACGAATCGAAGAGCAGCTAAAAATTATGAACGATTTAATTCTACAAGTGTAGCCATTGTCCATTTATCCTCCATAAGTTATTCTCCATACGAATTATGTTGAACCGTTTTAAACAGCATCTCAGCCATTTATACACGTCACCTGTTAATTTATTTGTGACGCTGTATTTCGCCAACAAGTCCTTCCATCCTCGAAATAAGGTATAAAATTCGTCTGTTAAACACTTATTAAGTCTGTAAATCAACCCTTTAAACACCGGTATAAGTATTGTTCCTGCTCATCCCTGATAACTATAGCTTAAACACATCCGGTTTAACTACAGTTTCAACAAACAAAATAATTAATCCTTAAAAATTAAAAGATGAACAGCGAACAATTAATTGAATTAACCCGGGAACTAATTTATCATGCAACACATTTTGACGTGCAATACGTTGATAAAGCTTATGCTGATAAATTGCTTATAGTAAAAGTTGATGAAGATGGCATTGTTGATACCATGAACAAGGAGCAACTCATGGCTTTTATCCAGCAAAACAAAGATTTAAATACCGGGCCGTTTTCTACCAAAACCGAATATCATTACGCTGTATGCGATGAGAGCATGGGCATGGTGGTAATTACGCGCGAACTTGTATTTGATGGCAAATTGAACAGAAAATATTTCACTGTTATTTGGGAATATCTATCGGGCAGATGGCAGGTGGTTAAAGAATCGGCAGTGGTTCGTAATTAAAAAATACATAGAACCGTATTTTGCCTCGGTAAGGCTTGTTATCTTTCATTCGTAAGGGCAAGATACTTACCCCTATTAGCCCTTGCAATTTAATAGCCACAACAGTAGATACTACTCTATTGCTGTGGTTATTTCAGTTTCTAAACACTCTTCCAATCCGAATAACATTTTACTGAGCAATAAAATGACCTACTTTTTATTTTCCATATCCGGCATTCGAAAAGGCCCCGCACTTCAATTTGTTCTTGCCAAAATTACCGCCTTTCCATCTAAGGCTCTGTATTTGGTGTAAAGTCGGCTTGCTCGGCGAAATAAGGTGCAATTAAAGCTTAATAAAAATTACAAATAATTACAAATCAATTAATTACCAAATGGCACAATGCTTGCAAAAAGTTAAAAGCCGCCCGCTGGTAGTTCAGTATAGCGACACAGATCGGAACCGGGCGATAAATCAGGCGTACACAGGTTAAACACTAAAAAAAATGAAAATCGAAAACTGGCTATTCGGATCGCACAGCGATCCACACAAAATGGGCGATCAATCGGGAGAAATGCCATCAGAGGATTACGATCCAAATGAAGAAAGCTTTAGCGAAGGGGGCGAATATATGGACGACTCTTTACGGATGGTTGAACAACCATTACAGGATGAATAAAGCAAACTGATTATATCATCCTAAAAAAGTTACCGCCATGAACGAGTATCTATTATCATTCCGCAGAGATTATCAGGCCAAAGAACTACAACCCACGGCCGGACCTGAAACCCGGTAACAAATAAACCTTTACAAAAAACAAGCATTTACAGATATGAAAACTAAAGAACCCAAACAAACCATTCAGGATTATGCTACCGACAGCAAGCTATCCGGGCAGGTAAAAGACTTTTTGAAAATATTGAACAATCCGGAGAACCCACCGGTTGAAAGCATGACTAAGGAAGCCGCCCGGCAGGTATTAATAGACGCGCAGGCATCGGTAGATGTTGATTTATCAGGTATTGACGAAACTGAAAAACAAATTACCGCCGATGGCTTCAACATCAAATTAAATATCGTAAGGCCTGCTGGCAATAACGAAAAACTCCCTGTATTTATTTTTCTACATGGCGGCGGCTGGATCCTGGGCGACTATCAAACGCACAAACGCATGGTGCGCGACATTGTTGTACTAAGCGGATTTGCCGCGGTGTTTGTAAACTATACCCCCTCTCCCGAGGCAAGATACCCTCAGGCTATTAATGAAATTTACGCAGCCACGAGGTGGGTAGCCGAAAACGGGCACCAGATCAATGTTGACGGCAATAATATGGCCATTGTGGGCAATAGTGTAGGCGGTAATATGGCTACAGTAATCGCTATGTTGGCTAAAGAAAAAAAAGGCCCGCAAATTAGGCTCCAGGTAATGCTTTGGCCTGTTGCAGATGCAAAGTTCGATTCAAGATCGTACCAAAAGTTTGGGACCGACCGTTTTTTAACTTCCGCGATGATGCAGTGGATGTTTGATCAATATGCTCCGGATAAAGAACAGCGCGAAGAAATATACATTTCGCCATTAAATGCTACCCTTGAGCAATTACAAGGGCTTCCACCGGCATTACTCATTGTCGCGCAAAGCGATATCTTACGTGATGCCGCACAAGCTTATGCACAAAAACTTGACGCTGCGGGTGTGCCAATAACCTCTGTTCGCTACAATGGTATGATTCACGATTTTGGATTACTAAATGCCCTTGCAAGCTTGCCTCAAACACGTTCTGCTTTTTACCAGGTGGCTACTGAGTTAAAACGATACCTGAAACCGGCCTAACAATTTATTGAATTATGCACGCCGGAAAATCATATAAACTACCAGAGTTCCTGGTTTGGACAAGGAGGAAAATATACAAGCTTTTTGTTCTTGGCCTGGTACCTGTTATGCTTTACCAGGTGTTGGGATTTAAATGGCTTGATATTCCCTGGGCAATTATAGGATTGGTTGGTACAAGCGCCGCTTTTATAGTTGGTTTCACTAATACTCAAACCTACCGGCGAACTGACGACGGGCAACAAATATGGACCAGCATATTTAGTCAAAGCCGGGCGTGGGGACTAATCAGTCGCGATTTTTTTAATAATCCCGAAAAAAGCAAACTGCTGATTTATCGTCACATGGCTTGGCTCACGGTGCTGCGCTATCAGTTACGGGAAGAGCGCATTTGGGAAAGTGTAAATAAAAAGCATAATGCCGAGTACCAGCAATACTACACCGTGCCCGAATGGAAGACAACATTGGAGAGTGAGCTTATAAATTATCTTTCAGATCATGACCTAAGGCATATCCTCGGCACCAATAATAAAGCTACCCAACTCCTGGCTTTACAAAGTGAAACCATTAAGCAATCATATGAGCAGGGTGAAATTGTTGTACTGCAATTTGTAGAAATGGAACGCGCCATCCGCGATTTTTATATGCAGCAGGCTAAAGCCGAACAATTAAAAAATTCGCCATACCCCCGCCAGTATGCTATTATCAATACCTTTTTTGTTTGGCTGTTTTGCATCATCCTTCCTTTTGGTATGCTAAAGGATTTTGACCAGCTCAATAACGAGGTACAAGGCATAATGAAAGGATACATGGTTTGGCTCGTAGCACCTTTCAGCACGCTCATATCATGGATCTACACATCCCTTGAACAAGTTGGCGAAAGCACCGAAAACCCGTTTGAAGGCAGTCCCAATGACGTGCCCATTTCGCAAATGAGCCGAAGTATTGAAATTGAATTGAGAGAGTTTTTGGAAGAAAAGGATTTGCCTATCGAGTTAACAGCTCAAAATAATATTGTGATGTAGGTGTTTTGCGCTTTCAAACCCGGAAACACAATTAATGAACCTAAAAATAATTTGAAGATGGAAACATTAAACATGGAAATTAAAAACACCGCACCTGTTTTAACCAATCTTTTACAGATTGTGGAGAGCGGTTTACTTTCAGAAAACATTTACCTTACACTTATTGACGAAGAGCCAGATCAATCTTCATCCGGCTTAAGGATAAATAAACTGGGTGTTACCGAAGCTCCGCTTCCCGAAATTTTGAAGCTTTTGGGTATCCGTAGCATAACCTTAAATGCAAGTCATGATTTCACCGCGCTTTCAAAACTATCGGTAACATTGCCGCCCGCGCAGGTTGAACAACATCTATGGACGTTTTTTAAGAATGAATCCGTTATCGCGGAGCTTCGCTCACTGTTTAGCAATTGCCGAACTATTGCATTTGATGATTGGGCAGCCATTACGGGGGCTTCCAATCTTTGGAACGGTTTACTGGCCGATGTGATCAGGCCGCTGGGTAAAAAAGACCTTGAATTTATCTTTTACCTCGGCGACCCCGGAAACAAACTTTCGTTTCAGGTAGATGAAGCGATTGATCTTATCAGCGAGTTTTCGCACCACGGTCAGGTAACCTTCGCGCTTGACGCAAGTGAGGCAATGAAGCTGTGGATGGTATTGAACGGCGTAAACCCCGATACACCATTGGAAGGCCAAACACCTTCCGATCTCAACAAAAAATACTTCTCCATTTTCAGGACTATGGATGTTAGCCGCCTGCTGATATACTCGGCCAACAATGCAATACTATTCTCCCGCGACCAGCAATTTATTCTTAGCCGAAAAAAAGTTGAGCATCATATTGAAATAGGCGCAGATGCCAGGCAAAACTTCATAGCCGGTTTTAGTATCGGCCTGTTAAAACATCTTGACATTGCGCATTGCATCGCCCTGGGTCTTATTGTATTTGGCTGCTGCGGTGAGTCGGACACCAAACCAGATCAGCAAGGCCTGTTGCTGTATATTCAAAACTGGATCGATGACCTTCAAAAACCCGAAAGCTTACACCTTTACGAATAAATAACAATTTTAATTTAATTATCAATGGAACAAAGAGTTAATCTATTTGCCAAAGGGCAGAACGCCCTGAAATCCCTGTTTCAGACAGGAGCTTACTTAAAACACTCAAAGATAGAAGTACCCCTGCAGGAATTGGTATTTTTCAGAGTATCCCAAATGAACGGTTGCGCATATTGCCTGGATATGCACTCCAAAGATGCCCGCACGCATGGTGAAACCGAACAGCGTTTATATGGAATCAGCGCATGGCGCGAGACACCTTATTTTACCGACCGTGAACGTGCGGCTTTAGGCTGGGCCGAGGCTGTAACCAAATGCGACATACCCGACAGCGTTTACGAGCGTGTAAAACCTCATTTTACCGAAGAAGAACTAATTGACCTTACACTTGCCGTTACAACCATTAACACCTGGAACAGGTTTAACCTTGCTTTCCCTCAAATTGCAGGCACCTATCAGGTAGGCCAGTTTGGTTGATTAATCTGAATTTACCCAGACCGGAGTTTTACCGGCCTGGGTAAATTTTAAGCAAACGGCGGTAAAACCTTTGCACTTTCATAAAAAAATGACGAGCGTGTTTTCAGGCGGATATCGAAAAGCAGAAAACTACCTTGCTATGAAGATAACATTATAGAGACGTCTTAAACAAAATATATTTAAGGATAGCTTGCCACCCGCCGTAACGAAGATGACGGGTGCCAGCTTATCGAGGATGTTGTAATGGGTATGCACTTTCCACCCGTTCGTGCATGAAACAAACCTACGCCGGCGTAGTATAGCTGTGAAAACCGGTCAGCAACGCGATAAGTCGGCGGGCGGCAACACCTTTAACGATGTCATTTACAGAATATTACCAATAATCTTTATCCTGTTCAGCAATTCTGCAAAAAAATCCACGGGTTAGCGATAGTAAAGCGTTAAGCAGTTAGCACGCTGCTTTGAACCGTTCAACCCCCACTTCAGATCAGGCTACGATTCAAAAAACATCGAATTCTTAAAAATAAAAATGGCTAACTAAGTAGGCGGTTGCTTTCAAAATGCCTTTTGATTATTAAAGAAACAGGCAAGCCAGCCAACACTATATGCAAGGTGATCCTGATGATAACAGCGCTTAATTCAAAGCGGCCTGCTGAATTTTACTGAACGGAATAATAACAAGTTTCATAAATATCCAGATGGCAATACCCGTAAAAGCCCTGACATAACATGCCATTTTCTTAATTGGCTTTAGCTCAAACTATGCAAGCGGATTGGGCTGAATGCCCCTTTGCTCCCTCGTATTTCATTGAAGCAATTTCATTGCAAGCATCATATAGCCCATGTAGCCCTTCAAAGTTTTTTCCTGCACCGGATATTGTGTACATAAATTGTCTTCCTGTATCCCGGAATAATTCTTCAGTCCTTCGTTCAATGGCTCCAACTGCGTTATCCGGACTTTTCAAAGCAAATGAACATTCTTTTAGGATTATATTTACTGCAACTATCGATGAAAGATCGGTAGATTGTAAATCTGTCCATTTTCCCCTTTGTCAATGAATAATGTTCTTGCAATGCAATTTTATCTAAAGACAAAACTGTAAAGACGGCGAAACTATCGATATAGGTAGGAGCAGCTACAAAATATTCATCCTTATCATAATTGTTTTCCCTGATAGAAATCTTTTTAATCCCTTCCATGAATGATTCAGCGGTTTTTCGTCGATTATGATTTTCTTGGGCATGGGATGTGTGTGGAACATTCTACCTTCGCGATCTACTTGTTCTAATTCTGAAGCAAGCTTTTTGAAACCTGAAAAATGTTCTACTCTAAAACCGCAATCCTCAGGCTCCAGACAAATTGGATGACGGTCGTCTCTTTCATCTGTTAAAACATCCAACAGAATGCGGGGATTAAGTTTTTTATCAATTCTGTCGAACAATGGTTTGGCGCTAAAGATAATACGATCAATTTATACATGTGGGGTTATCAACACAACGCCAGTCTATCACAGAAAGCAAATAGTTTATCTAAAAGAGCAAATATTATAAATAAACTCTTACTTGTTTTAGGCGGATAATGAAGATAATAAACGCAAATCGTCCGTCAAGCGCTTCTCCAACTTATCTAAAACATTAAACAACTTTCATCACCTGCTCTGTGCTCTCCGGAGCAATTATTAAATTGAACAGTATTTAAAAACAGGTTAGATATTGCGATATCGGTCTTATTCATCAAATAGAGTGGCAAACCGCTTTAGATCATTAATGAATTGGTTCGTGTAGACATCGGGGTTTAATACTATTTTAGGCAAGTTGTCAATTTTATTAACAACTTTTTTTGTGAGGTAAGCAGTGTGTGGGCTATTTTACCAGCTGTTCAGAAGGTCGTTAAAATAATTGTTGAAAAGAACAATATGAGAAATCGCTTGCAATTTTCGTTTAAATAATATCTTTGTAACAAATATTATTTATCTAAACCATCACAATAATGAAACAATTAAACCTTACCGTGCTAAATTCGGCATGCTCCCTCATCGGTATTAAACCAGCCAAGGTATCATTCTTTGTTAATGGGGCAAATTTTCGTTATCAGCACATCATTATGTCGGCCAACCGGAGTAATATTAATCGATATTTTCAATTATAGTACAACATTATCAAGGCTCAGTATAGATACCCATGCTACACTTTTTGGGAAGTAGTGCTTTTTGCTGCAAAAAGAGGAAAAATCATTTGCCAACCTTTTATTGCATGTCTTAACTAACCAGTAAATCCCAATAATCTATCTCTTGCAGACAGAACACGGACCTAAATCTATCAATAGTCGTTAACTACAAATATCATGAAGAAAGGCAACTTTTTACTATCCCTATTTTTAAGCTGTTCATCATTGGTACACGCTCAATGGATAACTAATGGAGCAAATACTATTACGTCAACTACAAATGCAATAGGCATCGGCACGGGAACACCTGCAAGTAATCTACAGGTCGTAGAGCCGTCAACAAGTAAACCGGGTGGCGTTTTAACACCAACCAAATCGGTTTTTAAACTTTCCAGATTAGGTACTTCCGGTTATACTTATAACGAAAGTGCGGAATTCAGAATAGGTCACGGAGGTCCCAATGTTTGGGGATCACAGTTAGATTTATTTATTAATGGTGGCAGTAATCAAAATGACATCCCCGATCAGCACGCCATGACCTAGACTTACAATGGGAACGTGGGTATTGGTACGACGACTCCAATTGCGCGCTTACATTTAGTTGGAAATGGTGTTTCTATAGACGGTGGCAACAGCATTAGCATCAATAATAATGATCTGGCCATTCAGGCCAACACGGGAGGTAGATCAACAACTTTAGGAGCTCAGTTGGAATTCGTCATTCCCGCAAATACAGATGGCACAAATGCCTGGGGGCAAGCGAGAATTATAACTGTGGCAGGAAATGCAGGCAATGGTAACGCTACCGGGAAAATGATATTGGGCACCAGACGGATGTTTGATAAGCTCGGGACAGGAGCACAATGGTATTATGGAAATGATCTAATTATTGACGGAGCCGGGAATGTTGGCATAGGAACACTAACACCTGATCAGAAGCTGTCCGTCAATGGTACCGTTCATGCTAAGTCTGTAGTGATCGACCTGAATGGATGGTCCGACTATGTGTTCAAAAAGGATTACAGATTACCGGCCCTGAATGAGGTTAAAAGCTATATCCGGGAAAATAAGCATCTACCTGGAGTTCCGTCGGAAGCCGAGATGATCAAAACCGGGCTTGATGTTAGCGAGGCTAATAAACTTTTGTTAAAAAAAATGGAAGAAATGACGCTATACATGATTGAGGCTAAAGAAGAGATAACACTTTTGAAAAAAGAGGTTAAACAACTAAAAAGTAAACAGAATAAACGATGAAAAGAACTTTACTAATGGCATTCGCGATCTCGGCGGGGGGACATATTGCGTTTGCGCAAACGAAGACGGTGACGGTCGATGCGAATGACGCCTTGAACAATAATACCAAGATTGTTGCACAGACCTCTGTCGGCCAATCTTTTTTTGTAGGCCATCAGTTGGGCAATACTTATTCCTATCCGGGCGCCGGTATTTTTAGAGCTTGGACGGATCAGCCTGTCGGCTCAGCCAACTTCTATTATGATGGGGTGACAAATGGAACGACAAATTTCAGTGTAAGGGCTGATGGTCAGGGTTATTTTGCCGGAAATATGGGGCTCGGAACCATAAGTCCGGCGTCGAAATTGCATGTTTATGTGGCGAATAATGGTTTAAATATTGTCGGGGGATTTCAGAACGGCAATGGTACAGAAACTGGCGGTAACGCGGTCGGGGTCGGATTCCTGAACGAGGCTTTGGGGAACTGGTGGAAGGCCGCGATCGTCCATGAACGGATGGGCGCTTATGGGGTCGGCAGTCTGAAATTCCTAGTCAATAACTCAACGGATAATTCCAGCGTAAGCTTAGCCGATACCAAGATGACCATCCTGTCATCCGGTTTTGTCGGAATAGGAACCACTACACCGCGGGAAGAACTGTCAGTTAACGGCAGTATCCGTGCTAAACAGATTAAAGTAGAGATCGCTAACTGGCCTGATTACGTCTTCAAGAGTAGCTATAAACTAAGACCTTTAATGGAAGTCCAAGCTTTTATAGGCGAAAACGGCCATTTACCGGAAATACCTTCCTCGCAGGAGATCGCAGAAAAAGGGTTAAACCTTGGCGAAGTGAATAGAATATTACTGCAAAAGATAGAGGAACTGACCTTATACCTTATCGAAAAAGACAGGCAGCTTGATCAGCAGAATAAAAAACTGCGCAGTCAGGAGCGGCGTATCCGAAAGCTGGAACACGCACCCCGAGGAAAATAACAGCAAAACCTTATCCCATAATCTTTATACGAACTGACCGTGAAAATAAAGCACCCTGAAGCAATTATATGAACAATGGAAGAAATTAAATTTTATAGAACGTCAGATCGTTACGGCGAGTTTTCTAACTTTTATGCTGCGCCTATTATTTTATTGAACGAAATCTGGCCTACCGTAGAGCATTATTTTCAGTCGATGAAGTTTTAAAGAAGTCAGTTTATGGGATAAGATTAAGGCGATGAGAATGCCTATGGAAGCTGCCAATGAGGGGAGGAATCGTAAGATAAGCCCAGGGCCGACTGGGAAGAGGTGAAGGATGCAGTTATGCTTAAAGCGGTGAGATCGAAGTTTTTTCAGCATCATCGCTTACAGAAGCTTTTGATGGAAACTGGCGACGCTGTACTTATTGAACATACGAACAATGATTTCCATTGGGCCGACGGAGGTGACGGCACCGGAAAGAACCAACTTGGCGAAATCCTAATGCGCGTAAGGAATGAACTTTTTGAAGTCTCGAAAGACCCGGATTTGATTTTTCCTCCATGGATTGCTTTTCCCAATAATGAGCCCGGCGGGATGTTTTGGAATATGGGCTGGGGCGAAGATTATATCAGGGAATGGTCAACATATGTGAATCGATACGGAAAAGAATCTTATCAGTTGTTATTTCCCGAGCCTGACGATTGGGAAGGCAGTTATGATTGATTTGTTGAACGCTGCGACGATAATCCGAAAATAGCCTGAATAAAACCTTGATATATTCTCAAGGCAATAAATATCCTGTAGAAAGGCAGCTAACGGAATCAATTCGACTATCCATGATTATCCAGCCGACGGTAATCATGGATAGAACAGTTTTTAAAACGAAATTTATTAATTATAATTATGTAGCGAGCTTTATCATTAGTAGTGCCGCATTTTATTTAGTAGGTGAGAATAAACAAGTTGATAAGGAAATTATTAATATCGAATTTTCTGGATATGTGCAACGGGTAGATTATGATATTAAACAATTTCCCACTATCGAAGTAAGAGATAGTAGCTATTACATAGGTGCAGGATATAACACTGATCATCAAATGGATGTGGGGACTCAATTATAAAGAAAAAAGGTTCTTTTACTATAAGTTAATAAAGCGTATAACAGAACAGCAAATTGAATTTAATCGATGATATTTTGAATCATTATTGCAGCTGCCTATGGAGCAATTAGTATTTATCATGCCGGGGATGGCTCGCTCCCACTGGTCGAAGTTTGCAACTTCGACCTAAAACTGTACCTTATTCATCATGGCCTACCTTTGCGGCCATGATGAATAAGGGATAAATTATTCACCGCCTTGGAAAACGCAGATGGTTATCCGATAAGTAATTACCTTTCAGCAAAACGGCGTTTCAATTTAACCATGTCCTCACTGACTTTCGCATCCAATATTTTTGCGTAGTGCTGTGTAGTCTTAATATTAGAATGTCCAAGCATTTTTTAAACGCTTTCAATAGAAACACCATTTGCAAGTGTTACAGTCGTTGCAAAAGTGTGGCGGGCTCGTAATAGGTCAATTCTTTATTAATGCCGCAGGCGTCCGCTATTTCTTTCAGATAGCTATTCATTTTCTGATTGCTCAACACAGGAAGCAATAAACCATCATTCACGCATTGAGGGTGGTCTCCATACTTTGCCATTAATTCCATTGCCTGGGGAAGTAAAGGAATGCGGGAAGAAGTAGCTGTTTTCTGACGACTCGTATAAACCCATTTTTTTCCATCGATTCCGGTCACGATCTCTAAACATTTTAATTTCTTAACATCCGCATAAGCTAAGCCGGTGTAACAGCTGAAAAGAAAAGTATCCCTTACCTGTGATCCCCGGCCGCTGACAAGTTTCTTATTTGCCATCACTTCCAATTCTTCAGCGTTTAAGAAGTCGCGTTTAACCTCGTGCATAACCCGGAAGAAACCAAACGGGTTATTGAAGGGATAACCCTTTGCCTGAAATGATGAGTGAATGCGGGTTTTGCTCTTTGCTTTAATTGCCACAAAATGTTAATTAAAAGTAAAGTGTATAATTTACACTAAACCGGGCGGTAAAACAGCCTATCTTTGCGCCATGGAAGCAGGCTCGAGTATAAAAAGCACATCACAAAGCGTAGTTTTAACCATAGCCGGATTTGTAAAATTTACCTTTATGGGATATTTTACTATTGGCTTAAGCCTTGGGGTGCTTCCGGTTTTTATTCATAATCAGTTAGGTTACAGTGCCGTGATTGCCGGGGTTGTGATCAGTCTGCAGTATTTGAGCACTTTTTTATTCAGGGATACGCCGGAAATATTATCGATAAAAAAGGGCCAAAGCCAGCCGTTATGACGGGTATGATAGGTTTTGCTGTTAGCGGATTATTTTTGTGCGCCGCCTTTTTACTTAAAGAACACCGGGAGGTTTGTTTGTTGTTGCTTGCATTAACACGCCTTATTACCGGCTTTGGAGAGGGCCTGATTGGTGCAAGCCCAATTAACTGGGCTATAAATGCCGTTGGGGAAGAAAATACAGCAAAGGCCATATCATATAATGGCGTTGCAAGTTATGGCGCTCTTGCTGCCGGTGCGCCGATGGGCATACTGCTTAATAACAGTTATGGGCTTGCAGGCATGGGGGCTGTAGTATTTGTAATAGGGCTTATCGGGCATTTATATGCCAAAAGGAAAGAAGGACTTCGCAATAATAGCAATGAGCCCGGAAAGTCTTTTTTATCTGTACTTAAAACTGTGATGCCCTATGGGATTTGCCTCACGCTCGGGGGATTAGGCTTTGGCGCTATTTCTACCTTCATTACGTTGTATTATGCTTACCTGAACTGGACGAATGCTGTATTGTGCCTGTCTGTTTTTAGTGTATTTTTTATCCTTGGCCGGCTTATTTTCGCCGGGGCTATTGATAATTACGGGGGACTTAAAACAGCCATCGCGTGTATGGCCTTAGAGTCGGTGGGATTGATGGTCCTTTGGCTTGCCAATATGCCCCAAATAGCGCTAATTGGGGCTGGAATAACAGGGCTCGGATTTTCACTTGTATTCCCGGCGCTTGGGGTGGAGGCTGTAAAGTTAGTGCCCGGTTCAAACAAGGGAGCTGCACTGGGCGCTTATGGTTTATTCCTCGATATTTCGCTTGGGCTTACCGGTCCATTAGTTGGAGGAGTTGCAAGTCATTTTGGAATGTTATACATTTTCCCGTTTAGCATGGGTATGGTATTTTTAGGTTTCATTTTATGCCTTGTTATTGGCTGGAGGATAAAAAGTTTCTCAACCTTTTGTGATACCCTATTCCTATAAAAAACAACAATAACGCCGCAGTTAATCTATTTCATACTTCTCATAGGGGATCTCAAAGCTAAAAGTGCTTCCTTTACCTGCATCACTCTTTACACTGATTTTTCCGTTTTGCAGTTCGAGCAATTGCTTGCAGATGTACAAACCAAGCCCCGTACCGGTATTTCCTTTTGCCGAATTGGTTTGATAATATTTTGAAAATAAGTTAACCTGCTGTTCCTGGCTGATACCTGCTCCTGTATCGGTAATATTAACTGTTAATCCACCTTTACCATCGGCAGATTTCAGGGTTGCTTTGATCTTTACGCTACCGGTATCCGTATATTTAATAGCATTACTAATGAGGTTCACCATAATTTGTTTAAGCCTGAAGCTATCGCCCAAAACTTCAGCTTCCGGGTCGCCTTCAAAATGATAGCTTAATTCCAATTGTTTTTTATCAGCGCTGAATGCCATACTTTCAATAACCTCTTTCAATATTTTATCCGGGCAAAAAGGGTCCTGATGGATCTTCAGCTCACTGCCTTCCATTTTAGCAGCATCAAGGGTGTCATTGAGTGTTTGCAGCAGCAGATCGGACGATGCCCTCACTGTACCCAGCATCTCCGATTGTTTTGGTGTGAGTGTCGTTCTGCTGAAAATATATAGAAAGCCATTTATTGATGTAAGCGGATTGCGAATTTCATGGCTCATGTGCAGCAGCAGGTCCATTTTTTGCCGGGCTATCATTACGGCACGTTCATTCTCCTTAAGTAAAAGCTCTTCGGATTTTCCCAGTTTAATAACAAACACAATCAGCAATATTGCAAAAGCCAAAAGCGATAATAGCGTAATGAGGTAAAGTTTATTCAGTAAGCTTGTTGTTTCAAGGTAACTGTTAAAAGCCAAACCTTTAAAGGCATCGGTCATGTTGTAATTGATATCCTTAATGGCTGCAATCAACTGTTCCATTTTACTGGTAATACGCATATTAAGGGCGATGAGCTGCCTTTGCGTTTCCTGTAACCTTGAATTACTTTGTTGTAACTGCTTCAGCTTATTAAGGTAGCTGGATTTATCTTTAGTGCGAAGCTTTTGAGTAACGGAGTCAACATAAATCCGTGTCCGGTGATTGATAACAACACCGCCTGAGCCGGTAGCATAGGCATTTTTATTTTTTATTGCCTCTTTTATCCTTGCAAAAAAACCTTTTCTTTTCAGCTGGCCGGGTTGAGTTAAAGTATCGCTGCTGTTTTGCACGGTGCGGCTGCTTTTAACAGCCAGTTTATTTTGAACGGTCGCTGTGCCGAAGTCTGAGTATGTTGTCAGTAGGGAATCAAAATCGTGGCGGGCCGAAAGAAGGTCGGCAGATAGTTTTACCTTTTGATTGTGCCAGGCATGCAGTTGTACACGCTGCTCCGCGTTGAGCCTGGTGGTGTCATGTTGCATATTAAGCAGCGTATCAATTTCGGCAAAGGCCGATGAAAGTTTAGCCTGGTAGGCATGGGCTTTAGCTGCATTGACATCTATAAGCGATGATTGAAACAAATCTTCGGCCTGGTGAAGTAACAACAGTGCTTGTTGCGGCCGGGAGTTGTTAAGGTCCATAAGGTGAGAGATCTGAGCCGTATGGGCTAATCTTTCGGTGATCCTGTCTCTTACAAAAAGAGCGGCGATGACTAAAATTATAGTAAATGCTAAAAAAGCAAGCAGGATCTTCCTTGATAAAACGTTCATATAGTTATTTTCATCAGTGTGCCGGACTTTATCAATTTAAAATCAATATCATCTGCTACTAATGGTTTTGAAGAACAATGATAATGATAAAAACAATAGAATCATTCAGTGATTATTACCATTGAATGGCTGTTTCTTTAATGTAAGGTTAAATATGTAACCTATACTTTATTGGCTGATTTTCGCATATGTTAAACGCTATAGGAAGTATGGAAATAAGAGCTTTTATTTTAACCATAAGTTATAAGGCAGAAAAAGATTCATCGTGAAAAACACCAGGGTCTTTAAAAAAAATTACAATCATGTAGTTAAAGATCTAATACCAGCCTGTTTGAGTTAGTTGATAGGAATAATTAAAATTCATCGGCCGTTGTGCGGCTGTCAGTATAAGGGGAACTATAAAAACTTATGATTAAAAGCTTGTAATCAACAAGGAAGGTCCATTCTGATGTTTGATTTTTTTTATGGGTAACCAGGTCTTCACATCCGAAGGCATAGTCGATATCCAGTACTATCCGGAAACTTCCCTGGCCTGTGTGCTGATCAAATTTGATCCGGTCAAAATTTAAACTGACCACTTCGGGCGAGCCTTCGGGTCTGAATTCCCGCTCGAGGGCATATTTAAGTTGTTTACAGTTTTCTGAAAAAGGCTCAAATAAAACATTTAAAAACTTCAATAAGCTGGCAGGTTCATCCTTTAGCTCATCAAGCTGCCCTTTGTGAAGTTTAATTTGTAAGTCGTTCATCATCAAAACAAAATTAAAAACAAAAAACGGATTAAACGAAATGTGAAATACAGCCTGCGTTTTTGCCCATTTTGCAAATAAGAAACCGTGGAGGGTAAGTTTTGCTTCTAAGCGGGGGGTAAGTTGAAAACGCAGATTTTAAGAAAAGAACGGTATTCTGTTATTTAATTGTTTTTATTACATTAATTACAGTGCGATATCGATTGCTTTCGGTTATTTTTCTTAAAACCGACGAATATCTGTGTGCCATAATAAACTTAGGATGATTCTGCTATAAACTTTAACTTTTTAAATAGCGTATTTTATAAGAAGGGGCTTATTTAGAGGCCCTGGTTTTGAATAAAGAGGCGACTTTCAATATTTTTTTAATAATTGTTGTTTTGACAATAAAAGTTTTTACATTTAGCTTTCTATAATAGCCCAACCTATTTAATTATAAACCAGTTAAGACCAATTCATGGAAATTTTGAACGATGCTCATATTATTGAGCAATTAAAATTGGGGAACAAGGAGGCCTTTGAAGCAGTATTTAAAAAATACTATAAGCTGCTTAATGTATCGGCTTTTTACATTTTACGGGATGAAATGGAAGCCGAGGACACCGTTCAGGGTTTTTTTGTTGATCTTTGGGAGAGACAATTATACGCCAATATTAATTCGTCGTTAAAGGCTTATTTAACCACAGCAATCCGTAACCGGTGCCTGAAAAAAGTTGAAAGCGAAACACGAACGCAAAAAAAATTAGTTGATTATAAATACACACTTACCGAAATAGAAGAGGAAGAGGTACCTGTACCAGAAATTTATCCTGAAAAAGTGCTGGCTGATTTGTCGATACAACGGATGCAGGCTTTTACCCTGGTACATTATGAGCATAAAAAGTATAAGGATGCAGCCCTTGAAATGGGGATTAGCATAAATTCTTTAAAAACTCATTTAAAATTAGCAATAAAAACTTTAAAAGAGGGGTTAAAAAGTGCCAAATAAGTTCACCCTTTTATCCATAATGAGGTCTTACTAATAATGACATACAATAAAGCGTATTTTCAGGAGCTAATAATTGAGCAAATTGCGGGCACAATAAGTGAGGAAGAAAGCCATTTGCTTAATGAGGCTATACAAAATGATTCCCAGGTAAAACAACTGTGGGATGAAATGCAACATACACTAACTTCACATAAAGCCCAAACTTTCTTTAATAGTATTGATGAAAACAAGGCCTGGGATAAAATAGAGTCCGAAATAAAGCCGGTGAGGTCAATTAGCTCCGGTCGGAAAGAGGTTTTGAAATGGCTTTCGGTAGCGGCTTTACTATGTATTGCCTTCACCTTGGGTTATTACTGGCGTCAAATTCCTGTTAATGAACCTGCTATTGCTAAAAAGAATTTTAAAGCACCGGTCATCCAACTGCGGATGGCAAACGGACAGCAAATCGACTTGTCTGATACAAGCAGGAAGGTGATCAATATGCCATTTGCACATTTAAAGAAAGGCGCTAACGGGTTAAGTTATCAGGTTGATAATAATAAAAGCGAAGAGTGGAGCACACTTGTTATTCCTTCAAAATTAAACTATCGGATAGTACTTTCAGATGGTACACAGGTTTGGCTAAATTCGGTATCAAGCCTGCGTTTCCCGTTTTCCTTTTTAGGCAAAACCAGGGAAGTGTATTTAACAGGCGAAGCTTTTTTTAAAGTTGCTAAAAATGCTGCCCATCCGTTTATTGTACATACCGGCCAAACTGATGTAAAAGTTTTAGGTACGGAGTTTAATGTGAATACTTACCAGGCTGATGAAACGGTAACCTCTTTGGTTGAAGGCTCGGTATCAACAAGTGGCAGGGATAAACAAAACATACATCTGCAGCCTGGCTACCAGGCTGTTTATACCTCCGGTGCGGGGTTTCTGGCCCAGCCATTTGATCCTGCTATTGAACTGGCCTGGATGAATGATATTTATTATTTCCATAATACCAAGCTTCATGATATAAGTGATGTGCTGTTACGCTGGTTTGATGTCAAAGTAGTTTTTGACAACCCGGCAAAAGCGGATGAAGCGTTTAGCGGAGCCATTCAAAAAAATAAACCAATTGATGTTTTTATTCAAAATATTAAAGCATCGGCTGGTGTTACCGCTATTTTGAAAGAAGGCGTTCTGCATATAAAGTAATATAACAAAGGCAACAACCTCCAGTTAAAGTACACTTGTTTTTCCGGATCATTTTATGCCTGGCTTTTAAGCTTTACAGGATTTGTTTGCCTTCATGAATCGAATAGATATTCCGGATAATGTGCTGAAATGTTGATAATTAGCCGTGTGCTCCCGGATTGTAATAAAAAAAATACAATTTTTCTTATTTCCGTTCACCCGTTTCAGCAGGATCAGGTCTTAGAGAAAACCAAATCGTAAACCCAATAAATATGGAGAGAATTCTATTCAGCCGGCGGCTTATACTGCCCTTTATTTTTCTTTTGTTGGTAACCCGGTATGGCGCTGTGCAGGCGCAGGGTACGGGACCAGTAACACTTAAAAAGGCTAACATCAGTTTGGCCGAAGTGTTTAAATCAATCAAAAAGCAAACAGGCCTAACCGTTTTTTACAGTAACACTCTCTTGAACGACAAAGAACTTGTTACTGTAGATTTTAAAAACGCTGAGCTAAAAGAAGTGTTCAGTGTACTTTTAAAAGGGAAAAACCTGAACTATGTAGTACGCGACCAGCTCATTGTTATTGAGAAGGGTGAACCGGCGCCCGTTGTAACTCCTGCCAAAAAAGAGCCTGCCGGGACCGTGGGCCCCAAAAAAGTACAAGGGATTGTTTCTGATGATAAGGGCCTTACTTTACCTGGTGTAACTGTTAAGGTTAAGGGGAGCACCAATGGTACACAATCAGATATTGATGGTAAATATACCCTTAATTTGAAGGAGGGGGGAAGTTCAATCATCGTATTTTCATTTGTGGGGTCAAAATCGCAGGAATTTGATCTTTCAAACTATCCTTTATCTGCCAGCGGCGTTTATAAAATTAACGTGCAAATGGGCGCTGATAAAAATGGCCTTGAAGAAGTTACCGTAGTTGCCTACGGTACGCAAAAAAAGGCGAGCCTTGTTAGTTCGATTACCTCTATAAACCCTAAACAGCTCAAAGGGCCATCAAGTAATCTTACCACCATGTTGGCGGGCGTTGTACCGGGGATGATCTCTTACCAAAGAAGCGGTGAACCGGGTGCTGATAATGCCCAGTTCTTTATCAGGGGCGTGGGTACGTTTGGAGCTGGTAAGGTTGATCCGCTGATATTGATCGATGGTATTGAAATGGGCACCACCGATCTGGCAAGGCTTCAGCCAGATGACATATCGGGCTTTTCAGTGCTGAAGGACGCTACAGCCTCATCACTATATGGTGCAAGGGGGGCAAACGGTGTAATATTGGTTACAACTAAGCGCGGTGAGACTGGCGCTGTTAAATTCAATATCCGTGGTGAAAATTCAACATCATCAAACGTCAAGAATATCGATCTGGCCGATAATATTAGTTACATGACACTGGCCAATGAGGCGGTGCTTACACGTAACCCACTGGGTATCCTGCCTTACTCTCAAAATAAAATAGATCACACGGCAAAAGGTGATGATCCACTATTATATCCCAGCAACAACTGGATTAAGCAGCTTATCAAAACTAAAACCAATAACCAAAGGTATAACATGAACGCCAGCGGTGGTTCTGAAAAAGCTAAGTACTACCTGGCCATGACCTACAATATTGACAATGGCAACCTGGCCGAGAATAGCCTTAACAATTTCAGTAATAATATTAAGCTGCAATCGTACTCTATTTTATCAAATACTACCTTAAACCTTACTAAAACCACCGAGGCGGTGGTGAGCTTAAAAGGCCAGTTTGATAGTTATCACGGCCCTATCGGTGGTGGCGGTTACACTTTTTTAAACGCCCTTTGGAGTAACCCGGTGGCTTTTCCGGCAATTTATCCGGGTAGTTTATTACCATATGTAAACCACCCGCTTTTCGGGAATGCTATTATACCCGGAGGGGGCTTGTATATGAACCCATACGCGCAATCGCTGTCCGGTTTCCAAAGCTCAAATACCAGTACACTCACAGCGCAATTAAGCTTAAGTCAGAAGCTTGATTTTATTACCCAGGGATTATCGGCAAGGGCTATGGCATACACAACCCGATATTCATATTTCACCGTTTCACGCCAGTATAGCCCTTATTATTATCAATCAGACGTACTTAACGGAACATTTAATGGTTTAACATTGCTTAATAATGGGTTGGTAGGCAGCAGTGTTGGTAATACACCAACCGAGTACTTGACTTACAATCAGGATCCCGCTGCAAATATTTCAAACTCTATAACATATGTTGAAACGGCGGTAACCTATAATCGCACCTTTGCTCAAAAACACGCTGTTAGCGGGCTGTTGATTGGTACTATGCGTAACTACCTAACCGGTAACGCCAAAACATTACAATTATCACTGCCATCACGCAACCAGGGGGTATCAGGCAGGTTTACATATGGTTATGATAACCGCTATCTGTTTGAATTTAACTTTGGCTACAATGGGTCTGAGCGTTTTGCAAGTAATCACCGCTTCGGTTTTTTCCCGTCAGTTGGGGCAGGCTGGGTAGTATCTAACGAGAAATTTTTTGAGCCATTACTTTCAACTATTGATAACCTTAAATTCAGATTTACCTATGGCTTAGTCGGTAATGATCAGATAGGAAAGGCGGAAGATCGTTTCTTCTACCTTTCTGATGTAAATTTAAATAACGGCTCCTACGGTCAGTTTGGTACCAACTACCTGTATAGCAGGCCTGGCGTAGTTACCAATCGTTATGAAAATCAAAATATTACCTGGGAGCAATCAAGGCAAACCAACATAGGTATGGATTTAACTGTTGCCAAAAACTTTACCTTAACTGTTGATGCCTATCAACAAAAGCGTGATAATATTTTGATGGTGCGCAGCACCATCCCCACCTCCATGGGTTTACAGGCCGATATATCCGCGAATGCTGGCAAATCATCCAGTAAAGGGGTGGATATTGCGATGGATTATAAGAAAAATTTCACCAACTCTTTCTGGATCCAATCGCGCGGTACACTTACCTATGCTAAAAGTAAGCTGTTGAAAAATGAAGAACCTGTTTATCCCGGTAACCTGCAATACCTGAGCAAGGTAGGTAACTCTTTAAGCCAGATATATGGCCTTATTGCCGAGCGGTTATTTATTGACAACGTAGATGTGGCCAACTCACCTGTACAAAGCTTTGGCGATTACAAAGCCGGCGACATCAAATACCGCGATATGAATGGCGATGGAAAAATAACCAGCTCAGACGTAGTGCCAATAGGGTATCCGCAAGTGCCTGAAATTATATACGGTTTCGGTTTTTCTGTTGGGTATAAAAACTTTGATATCAGCGCATTTTTCCAGGGCTCGGCAAGATCTTCTTTCGTGATCAATTCGGCAGACATTTCTCCTTTTTATTTAGTGAGCGGCCGGCAGGATAACGGTCTTAACACCGGTAACCAAAGCGGCCTGTTAAAATCAATTGCCGATGATCATTGGTCGGAAGATAACCGTAATCCTTATGCGTTTTGGCCACGCTTAAGCAATACCATACAAGCCAACAACAGTGCAACACCAAATTCTCCAACATCAACGTGGTGGTTAAGAAATGGCTCGTTCCTGCGCCTTAAGTCGGCAGAACTTGGATACAATTTCAATAAGAGCCAGCTCAAATTTATCCATTTGAATAGCGCACGTATCTATTTAAACGGCTTAAACTTACTGACCTTCAGTAGCTTTAAGCTTTGGGACCCCGAAATGGGAACATCTGGCTTGGGTTATCCAATTCAAAAAGTATTTAACGTGGGCCTGCGGGTAGAATTTTAAAAGCTTTCAAATTAATTATATGAAAAGTAATTTTATACAAAAAATCAAGCATTCAGTATTAAGTCACACGCCGAAAGGGAATATCTCCCTGGTAATAATGATCTTAATAATGATTGTGCCAGTATCATCCTGTAAAAAATCGTTTTTGGATGTTGTTCCTGATAACGTATCAACGATAGCTAATGCTTTTGTTTCACAAACTGAGGCCGAAAAATATTTATTTACCTGCTACTCATATCTGCCGACGGAAACAGATCCCACTTATAACGTTGGGCTTACCGCAGGTGATGAAGTTTGGGTAGAAGACCCTGCAAATCACATACGGTCAACAAATGTACTCCAGTTGCCGAGAGGTTTTCAAACTTCTTCAGACCCAATTGCCAATTATATGAATGGCACCAGGGATGCCGCCGCAAATTATAAAGCCATACGTGATTGTAATGTTTTTATTGAAAATGTAAGCGACAAAAGCAAAGTGCTTGATTTGGATATTGACACTCGAGAGCGCTGGATAGCAGAAGCGCAGTTTTTAAAAGCCTTTTATCATTTTCAGCTTTTCAGGGCTTACGGGCCTATACCTATTATTGATAAAAACCTGCCTATTGACGCATCTATTGATGATATACGGGTAAAGCGCCGCCCGGTTGATGAAGTGGTTAATTATATAGCCGGATTATATGATCAGGCAGCTGCAAAATTACCTTTAACAATCCGGAATGAAGGCAGTGAACTTGGACGTGTTACCAAAGCAGCAGCTTTGAGTATGAAAGCCAAATTATTAGTGACCGCAGCGAGCCCCTTGTTTAATGGCAATCCGGATTATAGCTCATTTAAGAATAAAGATGGGGAGCAGCTATTCAACCCGGCTTTTAGCGTTGAGAAATGGCAGCGTGCAGCTGATGCCTGCAAAGAGGCAATAGATTTTTGCGAATCGCAAAATATACGCCTGTATACGTTTCCCGTACCTACAAATCCGCTTAGTCAAACCACTATGACACAAATGGGTATCAGGAACGCGATGAGCGAAAAGTGGAATGAGGAGCTGATTTGGGGATTGACTGCTAATAATAACATCAACTTCAATTCATTTTTCCAGTCGATGTGCGCGGGCCAGTATGATTTTAACAATGCCGATGCCGCTAAATCAGCAAACCGTCCCTTACTTGGGCCTACGTTAAAAATGGCTAAAATGTTTTATACTAAAAACGGGGTGCCTATTAATGAAGATAAAACGCTTGATTTTAGCGATATAGCACAGTTAAGGATTGGCACTCATGATGAGCGCTTTAACATTAAAGAGGGCGAAACAACCGCAAGGCTCAATTTTGACCGTGAACCACGTTATTATGCCGATCTTGGATTTGACCGAGGAGTTTGGTACATGGCCAACAGCCCAACTAAAACTGATGAAGATACCTGGTGGATGAAGGCCCGTGGTGCCGAAGTAGGCCAATCTTCACCTATACCAATTGCAGGTTTTTACATGAAAAAAGCCCTTAACTGGCATTATGAATGGGCAACAGTTACTTATATCAACTACCCTTGGCCCGAAATGCGTTTGTCTGATTTGTATTTACTTTATTCTGAAGCATTAAATGAAGCTCAGGGCCCGGTAGCTGATGTATATACTTACATAAACCGTATAAGGGCGAGGGCAGGGCTGTCCACCGTTCAGGATTCCTGGACTAATTACAGCATTAATCCAACCAAATACACTACAAAAGAAGGAATGCGATCAATCATTCAGCGCGAGCGCAGCCTTGAGCTTTGTTTTGAAGGTCACCGTTTTTGGGACTTATTACGCTGGAAAACAGCGGGAATTGAACTCAACGGTAACGTAACAGGATGGACAATAAGCGAAAATTCACCTCAGCTATATTACCGCGAAAGGTTGATTTTTTCGAGGCACTTTGTTATTCCGCGCGATTACTTATGGCCAATAAAAGAAAGCGATTTACTGGTTAACCAAAACCTGGTTCAAAACCCTAACTGGTAAATATATAGCGATAATAATGTTTAACAATAAAAACATTCACATGGAAACAATGAAATTACGAGCTGCTTTCTGGATCTGGTTATTAGCAATAATAATAACAGGCTGTAAGCAGGAAACACTTAATAAACCTACTATAACCAATAATAATGCGCCCGGGGTTGTTACCAATGTGCAGGTGCAAAACCAAAATGGCAAAGCCAGTTTAACATATAGCCTGCCGGGTGATAATGATCTGTTTTACGTAAAAGCTGTTTATGAAACTTCTCCTGGTAAAACACGTGAGGTAATAGCATCACGCTATACCAATACCTTAACTGTTGATGGCTTTGGTGATACATTGGCGCATGTGATAAAGCTTTACGCTGTAAATTCAAGCGAAAAGGTTTCGGCACCTGTTAGTGTTACAGCAAACCCGTTAACTCCTCCATATCTTCTTGCTTACCGGTCGCTTAAAATAACTCCTACTTTTGGCGGTTTTAACATTGCTTGTGATAACATCAGTCAGGACAACCTGGTTATTGTGCCAATGGTTGACACCGCTAACAATGGCTTATATATACAGACAAAAGGGATGGACAATGTTTACAGCAGCAGTATTTCAATAAAGGCTGCTGTAAGAGGGCAGCCGGCTATTGAGCGTAAGTACGCATTTTTTGTGCGGGATAGGTTTTTAAATAAGTCCGACACTTTGTTTTTAAAGCTCACACCGTTTTATGAGGAACAGTTTTCAAAATCGGATTGGTCAACTTATGTTTTGCCTGGTGATGCCACCAACCTGTATTCATATACCGATGTAACCAAAATTTTTGATGGAAACTTTACCGGCGGCTGGCCAAATTGTCTCTTTACAGTTGAGAGCGCCGGCAGCCCGCAAATGGTAACGATCGATCTTGGTAAGCAACGGGTATTCAGCCGTTTTATCCTTAATCCTTTCATTGAGATAGGTAATGTGTACTATGTAAGGGGGAATCTGCGTGATTTTGAGATCTGGGGGTCGAACTCGCCGAATGTGAACGGTGCACTTGATGCTTCATGGACAAAATTGTTAACCTGTAATATTGTAAAACCATCTGGTTCGCCTTCAGGTACAGAAACCGCTGCCGATTACAAATATGCACATGATGGATGGGGTTTTGATTTCCCGGCCGGGTTAAGTGCTTACAGGTACATCAGAATCAGGAGTTTGCGTAACTGGACAGGTTCATACTTCATGAGTATCAGTGAATTTACCATGTTTGGAAAGTAGTAAGGCCGATGCATTTATCAATTTAATTACAATCATGAAATTATATAAAATAACATCATACTATCTGTTGGTGCTGGCTGCTTTCATTATGAGCGCCTGTACTAAAATGGATGATTATAAAAAGAAATATGAGCCCAATGGGGCAATTATATACCCGGGTAAAATGGATTCGGTACAGGTATTTTCGGGCAGGAACCGCGTTTTGCTAACCGGCCTGTTTACATCCGATCCTAAAATTGTGAAATACCGGGTATACTGGAATAGTAAACAGGATTCGATAGAAACGCCGGTTACCCGTACACCGGGGGTTGATACGGCTAAATTGTTTATACCTAATTTACCCGAAGGTACAATGACCTTCGAAGTCCGCACTTTTGATAATGGAGGGCATATTTCCGTGCCGGTTACATTAGCTGCCAACGTATATGGTAGTCTTTACCAAAGTTCACTTATCAACCGGGGTATAATCGGGGTCAAATTACAAACAGATGGATCGGCCTTAATTAACTGGGCGGATGTGAATGCCGATGACGGATTGGTTTCAATAGAACTCAAATACACCGATGCTGCCAACAAACAACGTGATACAATAATTGTATCGCAGCCAACTGGTTTAAGCACATCCCTGCCTAAATTTAACGCTGGAAAAGCGCTTAGTTACCGTACAGGTTTTAAACCCAATAAAACGGCTATTGATACTTTTTATGTAGATTACACAGATCAGAAAGTAATCGATGTAACCAATGCTTACCTATCAAACACAGGGCCTTTTCAAAGAAATACCTTTGACGGGCGTTGGGGAACGCTTGCTGCGCCATGGATAACCAACGCGGCAGCCAAAAACAAAGATGGCGGTACCAATGGGGGCTATAGCTCCGATGGCGGGGGCACTATTAACTGGGAAACATGGAATAATACGCCTGTTGTAAACGGCATAGTGTACCAGGCTACATCTTCGCCGCTGTCGGCAGGAAGTTATACTGTGTCATTTGATGCCTATTCGGAAGTTCAATCAAATTCATCGGTTTATTGTGTCGCAGCTGCCGGAGGTAACGGCATCCCGATACTTGCAGACCTTTCAACAGCGCTGGGGTCTGTAAATATGTATAACGGCGCAAAGGCAGGTACAACCAGTCCGAGTTCAAGGGATGTGAAAACTTTCACGTTTACACTTTCTTCGCCACAGGTGGTATCCATTGGATTTCTGGGTAACCTGGTTGGTAACGGAAACCCGGGTAATTATTTTACGGTGTTTAATATTAAACTGTTTAAAAATTAAGAATGATAAAAGTCCCTGGTGTTAGCCGGGGACTTTTTACTTTAATATGGTTGTAAATATGGTTGTAGTTTATAATTGAGCTTATTCATAAATGGCTACCTGTACAGGTTCACCCTCCGGTACTTCTTCAATTTGCGCCGACGCCGCTTTTTGCTTAGCATTTGAGGTGATAAAGCTCATACCAAATGCAAGTAAAAGCAGCGGTACTGTCATCCATATTACCTGGTGAATGCCATAGTGGGCAATCACAAAACCGCCCAATAGTGTGCCCAATGTAATACCTGCGTTAAAAAAGGAGGGAAGCAGGCTGTTTACAAAATCAAGCGCTGGTTCCTGAATGCCATGGGTAAGCTGTATGTTGGCCGCCAGAAATCCTCCGGTATGTATAAATCCCCAAACCGAAAGGATAATAACCATTGGAATAAAGTTCCCACCGAATAGATAGGCCAGGATATGGGTTGCAACCAATGAAAGTAGAAACAGCCGCGTTGTAAGCGTTACGTTTTTACTGAGCGCTATACCCATAAGCCAGTTGCCTGCTATCCCTGTACCTCCAAATACCAGTAACATGATGCTAATTTGGGCCCCGCTCATACGCGAAACCTTATCCAGGTATTCGGCAAGATAACCATAGGTGGCAAACATGCCCGCCAGTATAATGGTTGAAGCCAGCAGCTTAACCCATAAGTGTGCACTCCGCAGCAGCTTTACCTGGCTTTTGGGGCTTGCCTGCTCTTCATTAACCGGCATTGACGGTGCAAACAGCGTCAGCGCACCAAAGGCCAATAAGTTAATAACGGCTGATAAGATAAAAGATGCCCTCCAATTAAAAAGATCTGCCATATAGGTGGTTAATGGCACCCCCAGTACGGTAGCAACGCTAAGTCCGGCCATTACTATGGAGATAGCTTTTGGTGCATCTTTCGGCCCCGCCTGTTTTGCAGCGGCAGTCATGGATACAGCCCAGAATACCGGGTGCAGAAATGCCGGTAAAATTCGGGCTATCATAAGTATTGTAAAGTTTGGCGCTATTGCCGATAACAGGTTAGAAATAACAAAGATCCCCAATACCAGGCACATCACAAATTTTCGGTTAAGACGCGCCGTAAGCATATTGGTAAATGGCCCCGCAAGCGCCACAGTTAATGCAAAGGCGCTAAGCAGCCAGCCTGCTGTATCAATCGAAATATGAAATTCTTTTACCAGGTCAGGCAGGATGCCGATAACTCCGAACTCCGTGGTTATGATACCGAAGGCGCCAAAGGCCATAATGTAGATTAATTTATTCATGAGTAGATGTATTTAAATATTTGAATATTTCGATGTTTTGAAGTTGAAATAGCGGGGTAAATTTTGAAATATTAATGCTTAACTTTTCAATTCGTTCAGACAGGCAATGTACTCGTCAAGCACTTGTTGATTCAATACATATTTAAGGTTGCGGCCTTCTTTTTGTGATAGCAATAAATCGGCGTCAACCAGCTGTTTAAGATGGTGTGATACGGAGGGCTGCGTAAGGTCAAGCAGATCATTTACCTCTGCGCAGTAAAGGCAGTCCTTCCTTTTTTTAAACTGTTGTAAAATAGCTATCCGGTTTGCATCGCTCAGCGCCCTGGATATTTTCTCTATTTTTTTGTTGTCCATTGTTTTGCCATCGATGATATATAATCAACGATATAGTACAAAGGTAAAATAACATTAACATATAGAAATGTTTCTATGTGTTTAAAGCGCATAAATGACATTAAAAGGATATAAATGGATGCGCCTTAGTGTAGGAAGGTTTCCGTGATGTTTTCAGTTTTGTCACAAACACCCCCGTTTGTTGGCACTTTTGCCTGTTTAACAGTGACAGTGCTGGTCTTAATTTTATGATATGAAAGTAGTAAGAGTACAATACACCACACGCCCGGAGTTTGCAGCCACCAATCAGCGGAACATCGCTGCTATTGTTGACGAGTTGAAAACCTTAAATCATCCCGGTATTAAATATACCGCATGGCTATTACCCGATGGAAAAACATTTATGCATTTTGATCAGCTCGAAAATGAAGAAGCCCACCTCGTATTACAGGGGCTGGCTTCATTCCATAAATTTGCTGAAGAGCTTGAGGCCAGCGATTTAGAGGTTGAACCTAAACTTGAACTGCTTACGCTTGTTGCTTCTACAGAGACCTATTTTTAATGCACTGAAATTACTGCTTGCCGATTGGCAGTGCAGTTTCTGTTTTCGCAGCTTTCATCACCAGCTTGGTTTCTACCTTGCCAATGGCGACCACCGCGAAAAGTCGGTTCATCAAAAAATCATAGTACTCTTTGCGATCTTTTACGGTAACCTTAAGGATGAAGTCAAAATCGCCGGTGAGGTGATAGCATTCCAGCACCTCGGGGAGTTTAATGATCTCGCTTTCAAAATGGCTTAAGCTGTGCTGACTGTGGTCTTTCAGTTGCACATGGGTAAAAGTCATGAAATCCAGCTCAAGCTTTTCATGATCAAGTACCGCAACATACTTTTTGATATAGCCGCGTTCCTGCAATGAGCGGATGCGGTTATTGATAGGGGTAGTGGTTTTGTTAAGCTTAAGGCCTATTTCCTGGCCGGTAAGCCGTGCATTTTCCTGCAACAGCTGGAGTATGCGGATATCTGTTTCGTCGAGTTGATTAAGCATAAAAGTTATAAAAACTAAAATATAAGCTTTAAATATTTACCGAAAGTTTTAAAACCTGTTTTTAAATAAGTTTTTAGTCTAAAAAACCAAATTTTAAGTACTGTATGGATTATGAGGTTGTGAATATACAATTTTACATCATAATTCTATGAAACACGACAAAAATCAACCATTACCGGTAATCCTTGTTACCGGCGCCCGCGGACAGATCGGTACGGAACTGGTTGCCGCTTTAAGGAACGTTTATGGCCGGAAACAGGTAATTGCCACCGACTTGCATGATGCTGCAGCAATCCCGGATTTAGAGCGGCCATATCATCAGTTAAATGTATTGGATAAAGATGAGCTGGAAAACCTGGTTGCTACCTATGGTGTAACTCAAATTTATCATCTGGCAGCTACCTTATCAGCCAAAGGAGAAGAGTCTCCGCTAAAGGCATGGCACCTGAATATGCAAAGCCTGCTTAATGTATTGGAAACAGCTAAAGATCATAAATTAGATAAAGTGTTCTGGCCAAGTAGTATAGCTGTATTTGGGCCATCAACAGCACGCAAAATTAGTCCGCAGGATGCTGTACTTGATCCGCAAACGGTTTATGGTATCAGCAAGGAGGCCGGCGAACAATGGTGTGCCTATTACAGGGAGCATTACGGGTTGGATGTACGCAGCCTGCGTTACCCCGGATTAATTAGTTACAGCGCCCCGGCTGGAGGTGGTACTACAGACTATGCGGTAGCTATATTTCACGAAGCTTTGCAGAATGGATCTTACGAATGCTACCTGAACCTCGATACTGCATTACCTATGATGTATATGGATGACGCAGTAAGGGCTACGCTTGAACTGATGAACGCCCCGGTGGAAGCACTCAAAGAACGCGGGGCATATAATATTGGCGCTCTAAGCTTTACACCTGCCGAACTTGCCATAGAGCTGAAAAAGCACCTGCCAGATTTTACCATTAACTATAACGCAGACAAGCGCCAGTCCATTGCAAACTCATGGCCGGCCGGTGTCGATGATACCGAGGCGAGGAGCGACTGGAACTGGCGTCCTGAATATGATCTTGTTACTATGACTGCAGAAATGCTTGATCATCTTACACCTGTTTATAAAAATAACAGCAATACTGCTCCAGTGAATTAAATAAGGGTTTAATGAGAGACCTGAATATTACCCAATCAATCACTGCCCGGGATGCTGCTTCGCTGGAGAAGTATTTTAGTGATATTGTTCGTGAGCCAACTATCAATGCGGAAGAAGAAGTTCTGTTAGCCGGGAAGATCAGGCAGGGAGATCTGTCGGCTTTGCATAAGTTGGTAAAGGCCAATTTGCGTTTTGTGGTTTCTGTGGCAAAAAAATATCAGCACCAGGGCATGCCCATGGGCGACCTGATAAGCGAAGGTAACTTGGGTTTACTTGAAGCCGCGAAACGGTTTGACGAAACCCGCGGCTTCAAGTTTATATCATATGCAGTTTGGTGGATCAGGCAGCGAATCATGGAAGCTCTCCTTGATAAAACGCGGATGATCCGCCTGCCTGCCAACCAGGTGGATATGATAGTACATGTTAACAGGGCAACAGGCGTTTTGGAGCAACAACTTGAACGACTGCCTGTTCAGGATGAGATCGCCGCATTCCTGGAAACTGCTGAATGGAAAGTAAAAGAAGCTTTGCATGCAGCTCCCTTTACTCATTCGTATGATAAAGCCAATACGCCCGGCAATGACGGATATAGCCTGCTTGATCGTTTACATACTGATGAACCCGGAATAGAGGGCCTTTTGGAAGCATTCCAACTTAAACAACAGCTTGATGATTTGCTCAGCAAGCTAAACAATGTCGAACGATCTGTTATATTGTATCATTATGGCCTTGATGGGCACAGCGAGCTCTCAGCCCCCGAAATCGGTAACCGGCTCGGTGTTAGCGCGGAAAGGGTGAGGCAGCTAAGAAACCGGGCAATTGATAAGCTTAGGGAAAATGCTGATTTGCAAAGGCTTGAACTTTAAGATAAGCTGGTGATGGTTTTTATTTTCCGGCGTCTTAATCTCTTTCGGTACTTTATTCCTCATTATTCATCAGTCCATTGGTTAGGTTAACATGTTCTCCCGATCTATTTATCTTGCACGTATCAAGTTCAGCAAACGTTTGCGCTAAATTAAGATCGCAGGAAATTAGGCATTACTATTTAACCTTTATAATTTAGGAGCTCAAAAATATAATGGTTAGTACGCCTAATACGCGGTCAATCATGTTCAACCCTACAAATGCAAATGAAAAAAATACTTCTCTCTTTATTACTGTTAACCCTCATTACCTCACAGGTTTTTAGCCAGGCGAAACATAGTTTTAAAATTGCTGATGGTAATTTTATTTATGATGGAAAACCTATCCAAATCCACTCGGGCGAAATGCATTTTGCAAGAATTCCTAAAGCTTACTGGAAGCAACGCCTGCAAATGCTTCGTGCAATGGGCATGAACGCGGTTGCCACTTACGTTTTCTGGAACCATCATGAAGTTAGTCCTGGTGTATGGGATTTTAAAACTGATAATCGCGATATCCGCGAGTTTGTAAAAACCGCACAGCAGGAGGGCTTAATGGTGATATTAAGGCCGGGCCCTTACGCTTGTGCCGAATGGGAATTTGGCGGCTATCCCTGGTGGCTCCAAAATGATAAGCAATTGGTTATCCGCAGCAAAAACGATCGCTTCCTTGATTCATGCAAAACTTACATTAATAAATTGATGGGGCAGGTTAAAGATCTGCAAATAACCCATGGCGGGCCGATAATTATGGTTCAGGCCGAAAATGAATTTGGATCATATGTAGCCCAGCGTAAGGATGTGCCGCTTGCCGATCATAAAATTTATAGCGCAGCTATAAAAGATCTGCTTTTAAAAGCCGGCGTTGATGTGCCATTGTTTACTTCAGATGGCGACTGGCTGTTTGAAGGCGGCGTAATTAAAGGGGCATTGCCAACTGCCAATGGCGAAGGTGATACCAAAAATCTGAAGAAACTCATTAACCAATATAACGACGGTAAAGGCCCTTATATGGTGGCCGAATACTATCCCGGCTGGCTTGACCATTGGGGCGAAAAATTTGAAAAAGTATCGGAAACCTCGGTAGTTAAAGACCTGGAGAAGTACCTGAAAGATACCGTATCATTTAATATATACATGGCGCACGGTGGCACCAACTTTGGTTTCACAAGCGGTGCCAATTATGACAAGGAACATCAAATTCAGCCAGATATTACCAGCTATGATTATGACGCTCCTATCAGTGAGGCAGGATGGGTAACTCCCAAGTTTACAGCTATCCGCAACCTAATGAAAAAGTATGCAGCCTATGCTATTCCGGAAGTGCCTGTGCAGGTCCCTGTGATCCAGATCCCGGCTATTAAGCTTACCAAAACGGCCGATTTGCTGGAAATGGCGAAAGATCAGCAGGCGGTAGAAAGCGATACTCCGCAAACATTTGAAACGCTTAACCAGGGCCATGGCTATGTATTATACAGCCGTAAATTTACCCAGCCCATCAGCGGCACTTTAAACCTGGAAGGTGTGCGGGATTATGCTACTATATATATAAATGGTGAAAAAGTTGCGGAGCTTAACAGGCAAAGTAACAAATTCAGCTGCCCTATAAACATTCCGTTTAATGCGCGTTTGGATATTTTGGTTGAAAACCTTGGCCGGATCAATTACGGAGGCGAGATCATTCACAATCTTAAAGGAATTATCAGCCCGGTGAAGATTGACGATCATGAAATTACCGGCAACTGGCAAATGTATAAGCTGCCTATGGATAAAGTACCGGCGCTCGGGGCAGGCACAACGAACACAATCAGCCATCCAACACTTTATCAGGGAACATTTGACCTTACTAAGCTGGGGGATACCTTTTTAGACATGAAGAATTGGGGCAAGGGCATAGTATTCGTAAACGGGATCAACATTGGCCGCTATTGGAAAATTGGCCCGCAGCAAACGCTTTATTTGCCAGGCTGCTGGCTTAAAAAGGGTACAAACAGTATCGTTGTATTTGATCAACTGAATGATATCCAACAAACTGAGATAACTACGGTAACCATGCCTGTATTAGACGGCCCGGTAAGTAAATAACATAGTTTAATTTAACTTAGGCAAAGACGAGGCTGTATCATAAATCAAATTGACCGCCCCTGTGAATTGAAATTTAGCCCGTAATATTTATACAAAAAAGGGGGTTAACATGTTTTTTACATAAAAAACACTTAACTATCTGATTGTTAATAATATAAGTAAATGTTAACCCTGAATTATGTTAACCCTGTTAACCCCCTTTTTGTTAGTAGAGCCAATCCAACCCCAAAGCTATATATCGCTTAAGTATTTGAATAAGTCAAAAAAAATGAGCTGACACAAAAACAGCCTCTTTTGAAAAATGACCCTATTTCAGTGCCCTCCTTTGTTAAGTCCCGGGCATTTCTTTAATTTGCTCCTTGTTTGATAGCGGTTATCGTACGCTGATCTTTTACAGTATAATTTCTTCTGTCCAGAGCGCCGCCTGTATCCCAATAAAATGGCAGCATGCCACGGGTTTTCGCTTGTTTTGTAACATAGGTATTCCAATAGTCTACCGAACTTTCGTGTGTTGGCAAATCTAAAGGAACATGTGCTGTGTTGTCGCGCCTGTAGGCGCCGTATTCACCTAAAAGAACAGGAATTCCCTTGTCAACGAATTTTGTCTTCATCAGGTTGAATGAGGCGTCGACATCGGCTTCTTCGCCCCAGGTAGCGTTTCGTTCAGGTTCGATGGCCGAGTGGTGCCCCGTACCCCAGTAATAAAACATTTTACCCCAGCTCGCATCATTGTCCAGCAGGCAGCAGAATTGAAATGGAGAGTAGTAATGCACCTCAACCATCAACTTGGCCGTAGCCTGGTCTTGCGGAAGAGTAGTCATAAAATCACTCGTTTTTTCCATATTAGTAGAAGGGCCCTGGAGTACCAATACACGGTAGGCGTTTTTACCACCGGTTGATCGAACCGCATTGATAAAGGTTTGATGATAGGTAGAAAGTATTGCTGTTGCCGCGGCATCATCTGCAGCCGGCTCATTGGCGCTGGCAAACATAAGGTGTTCGTCAAAATCGCGCATAGCCGTTGCAATTTGTTCCCAAAATGCCTTTTGTTTAGCGTTAACAGAGTCCTGTTTGACTTGGGTAATGTTATTTTCAAGCCAGCCACCATCCCAATGGATGTTCAGCAACACATACATATCATTGTTTACGCAATAGCCCACAACTTCTTTTACCCTTTTTAGCCAGTTTGGATCTATTTGCGCAGTTGCCGTATTACTTAAATGCCCCATGTTCCAGGCACAGGGAAGGCGTATGGCATTAAATCCTTGCTGTTTTACAAATTTTACATAATCTTCGGTGATCAGCGGGTTGCCCCAGCCTGTTTCGCCGCCAGAGGCTTCAAGCGTATTACCAATATTCCACCCCAGTTTGATCTTCGCGGCGAGCTGAACGGCGTTGCTGCTCATCCCGGTTGCATCAGGGGCGATTGGCGATGTATTGTAGTTGGGAAAAAGGTTAGATGTTTGAGATACCTTTAAGGTTCGTGCCTGTCCGTTTGAGGAGTTTATGGTTAAGGTACTGGAACGGGTTGATCCTGTACCGTTTTCTGATAACGTTTTGATATGAATAACGATACTGCCGCTGTTGCCTGAGGTAGTGCTTAACTGCAGCCAGGTGGAGCCTGGATTAACGATATTCCATGTTGCATTACAGGAAATAGAAAAATCCTGCGTACCGCCTTGGGGTGTAAAAGTTATTGCTGTTTGGTTTACAGTAAGTTCTGGCGGGGCGTTATTCGTTTTTTTACACGAAAAAAACGAAATCAATACAATTGCTATTAAAAATACTGGTTTTAACAAAAATGTTCTTTTCATTTTTTTTAAATGGTTGGTAATAAATTCTTTGTTTGTTTTTGCATGCGATTATTGGTTTGGGTTAGGTATGTATTTAAACAACTATGATGTAGTCATATGATGCACACAGAGTAGTTTATAAAAATCATGATGTACATAGCATTGTTAGCTTTTCGTCGTTAAAAAATGCCGGGGCCTTGTTACGGCCCCAGGCATTCACTTATATTCAACTAACTTTACTTTTTAAATTAACTGCTTTATGTGATGAGCAGCCATATTAAATTTTTTACCGGAATTAGTTCCGTATCGCGGATTTCCTAAATTTTAATATCAAAAGCATCGATTGAAAAAAAATGCCGGAACCTGTTAAGGCCCCGCGCATTCATTTATAATCAACTAACTCTCTCGCTTATTTAATTCTTACGACTCTGATATTATCAATAGCTGCCTCAAAATTTTGAACAGTACTTGAGCCATCATTAGTAAATGTAACGTTGATAGCCCCGGCTCCTGCTGAACCAAGCAGATCTGAAAGCGTTGGTGCCGGAAAGCCTTTACTGTCAACAAAATTTGATAATGGGATAGTAACTGTTTGCCAGCCCTTGGTAGTAAACGGAACTGTTGCCCCTGTAGAGGTTTTCCATGGATGATAAAGAGCTGAATAAGTCCATGAGTAATCTTTTACTATCTGGATCGAGCCGTTTGTCCATGGTTTGGTAACTGATATTTCGAACTTTAAAACATAATGGCTTAATGTATCTTTCATGTTGGCCTGAGGTATCCACTGCGCCGAGTTTGTATTGATCGACCTGCCGTCATTCCACCACGAACCATCGCCGGCAGGAACATTTGATGCTTTCATGATCCCATAATAACCGGTGTTACCAGGGTAGGAGGCAGCACTATTAGAAGTTCCCGAACCCCACGAGAAATTATTAATGTTATCGTAATTATTCAATACCCCGTTTACTAAATTGTGTATCGAATAAACAGTGGCAGCTTTACCTGATTTTGTTTCAACGCTTACAATACCACCTGTTTGCGTAATGCCTGCAGGCACAGCAAGGCTGATGCTTGTACCATCATTTGACGATTTAAAATTGGTAATATTAATTCCGCCGTAAATGACGCTTTTAACAAAGAAAAAGCTAAGCCCGTTTATTTTAACCGAATCGCCCGGGTTAGCGTCTTCGTTAGAAACGCCTGAA
This sequence comes from Mucilaginibacter sp. cycad4, assembly GCF_034263275.1. NCBI lineage: Bacteria > Pseudomonadati > Bacteroidota > Sphingobacteriia > Sphingobacteriales > Sphingobacteriaceae > Mucilaginibacter > Mucilaginibacter sp. cycad4. The sequence continues at coordinate 1,980,866 of NZ_CP139559.1, forward strand.
ATAGTAGGAGCGGGCGCAACTATAGGGAACGAAAACGTAGTTTGACCGTGATTGGTGATGTATTGTATGGTATTCAGCTTATCTGAAGGTACCGTCGGGAACGCAATAACAGCCGGGATCAGGGCGATAGCGCTGGTATCTGAAAACCAGGCATCATTAAAAGAGCCTTTTACGCCGTCAAAATTGATAGCAAGTGCACCTTTTAAATTTTTACCTGAAATAACTACCCATTGGCCGGTGCCTACACTGCTCAGCAGCGAATCCCCGGGATGAGCCACATAATTACGAATAGAGGTAATTACAGGAGTCCCTTTTGATGATGATGTCGCATCCTTTTTACAGCCGGATTGCATAAATGCGGCTGTAGCAAGCAAGACAAGCAGCAAACAGCTTTTAATATGATTTAATTTTTTCATGATTTTAAGAATTATCTAAACGATTCTGAATGCAATTAATAATAGGGTACAGGGGCCTCTAACAACTTAGGGTCTGCCGTTTGCTCATTTGCCGGTATAGGCAGCGTAAATGTGTTAATGGTCGGCGGCGTTATGATCAGGCTATTATTAGATGCTTTTTTTACTCCGGTGGCCGGATCATAACTAAATTGCGAACGCGGCACATACCTGTTATTAGGATCAGGGTCATTTGTAAGGGTTATTTGTTTACTAATTATTGATATTGCCTTGTTAGGATCGTAATAAGAAAGGCGCACCAGGTCAAACCAGTACTGACCTTCAAACGCCAGCTCAATCCGTCTTTCTTTCATGATGATATCAGGAGTAAGTTGGGTAACAACATCAACACCGGCCCTGCTGCGTACCTGATTAAAGTATAGCAATGCATCCGCGTTGGTGGTAGATGCGTTGTTGCCTAATAAAGCTTCGGCATAAATTAAGTATACATCGGCAAGGCGTAATACTGTATTATGCTCGATCGATGACCAAAGATCCATAGTCGGCGAATTATTATCCGCTGCGGTACCAACTATGTGTTTTTTAACATTTACCCCTGTTGCTGTATAGCCTCCGCCTGCCGCGTTAAGCTCAGGGTACTTATCACCGGTAAGCATAAATGTCGCTTTGCGGCGTACCGAGTCCTGGGCAGTATACTGGTTTGCAAGATCAATCGTTGGGCCAATTGCTCCGCCCCAGCCGCCGCCGCCGGTAACAAGGCTGCTGCTTGGTGCAAACTGGGCTTGTATGGAATTGCCTTGTCCGTAAGGTACGCCAGGCGCCCACTGATAGGCAAATAATGATTCAGAATTGTCATTATACTGCGTCCTGAAAAGATTGTAGTAGCTTGGTAAAAGAGATAAACCGCTGGTTTTGCAAACATTACCGGCATAGTACGCAGCGCTGTCCAGATCAGACTGGTTGCGTGAGCCTTTTTGATTTAAACCGGCCCGGGTTAAATAAACCTTTGCCAGCATACCCTGGGCCGACCATGTGGTAACACGGCCGGGCTGATCAGTTCTGGGCAAATTAACAACTGCATATCTTAAATCATTGATAATAAACTTATATACATCCTCAAGCTTATGGCGAGGTACCAACGGGTTAGCAATCAGCTTGTCGTTATCTTCTACAATAGGTACAGGGCCCCATAACTGGGCAAGGTAAAAGTAGGAAGTAGCACGGATAAACCTTATTTCGCCAAGCGCGCCTGTTTTACTTTTTACGGCTACACTATCGGGCATCTTGGTATTAATGGCTTTTAGATTGATATTGCAATGCGCTACAATATTGTAGAAACTCTGCCACGCCGACGTTAGCGTTCCGTTTTGCGGCGTGATGGAAAAGGTAGTAAGCTGAACAAGATCGCTGTTATAAGGCTGTAACATATTGCCGCTCATGATATCTCCTACACCAAGCAGAGGGAAATTGTTCCAATTGGCCCAGGGCTGGGCATAAAGGGTAGCCGTAGCCAATCTTAAATCAGCACCGCTTTTGTAAAAATTATCAGTGGTGATACCGGTTAAAGGAGGGCGGTTAAGGTAATCTTTTTTGCAGCTGCTTATCATAATTATACTGATAACCAGCAAGACTATATTTATTTTGATGCGTTTCATGAATCTTGATTTTAATTGTTTAAGGATACGTTAAGGCCAAATGTGTAAACACGCGGCTGGGCGTAATATCCATTATCAATACCAGCTGCTAATGGGTTCCATGAGCCAATCTCAGGATCGTAGCCGGTATATTTGGTAATGGTGAACACATTGGTTACGTTGACATATACCCTTAGTGACCGTAGTTTGATTTTATTTAAAAGGTTATTTGAAAAGCTATACCCTAAAGCGATGCTTTTGCACTTTAAATACGAACCGTTTTCGACGTATTTATCAGAAAAGCGCTGGTTATCATTACCGCTGCTCTGGCTAATCCTGACAATATTGGTTGAAGGATTTGTAATAAATACATTGTTGATATCCGAAGTAGAACCGGCCGGATCAATCAAACCAATTTTGGCATAGTTAAACACAGATGGGAAATAGCCGAAGTTTTGATTAGGGTTATCGCCATTTACCTTTAACTGGTTATAAACTTTATTGCCATAGTTGCCAGCCATAAAAATATTCAGATCGAAATTTTTATAGTTGAGGCTGTTATTGATGCCAAATTGAAATTTAGGCATGGGCGAGCCCAAAAAGGTTTGATCGTTGGCATCAATTTTACCATCGCCGTTAATGTCTTTAAAAATAACATCACCTACCCAAACACCGCCTGAGCCAGGCGTTATAGGTATAGCGCCGCTGCCATTTTGGGGCAAGGCGGGGTATTTTGTGAAGTCGGCTGCATTTTTATAAATGCCCAGTACCTGGTACCCGTAAAATTCGCCGATTGAGCGGCCAACAACGGTTTTGGAAACAGAACCGTAAATTGCCGGAGTGCCATCAACCAAGGCAAGCACTTTGTTGATATTTCGCGAAAAGTTAATGTTCGTGGTCCAATTAAAATTTTTTGACCGGATGTTTTGAGTAGAAAGTGAAAACTCAAACCCCTTATTGCTCACCGCACCGATATTTACGTATGGAGCCTGCACAGCGCCCGGTGAATAACCGCCGGCAGCAAACGTGCCCGAGTAGTAAGGTAAGGTAAGGCTAAGCAACAGGTTATTGGTTTTGCGGTAATAAACATCGCCAGAAAAACTGATCCTTCCATTTAACACACTTGCATCCAGGCCAACGTTATATGATTTTGTAGTTTCCCATTTGATGTTCGGGTTTCCTGTTGTTGTAGTTATTTGCGAATTACCAGACAAACCGGTGGATACTGTACTTAAAGTTGAACCGTAAGCATATTCAGCAATGTTTTGATTGTTTACCAATCCGTAACCAAGCCTCAGTTTGAGATCATTGATTGCTTTTACACTTTTAAGAAAGCTTTCGTGGTTAATCTTCCAGGCAAGGGCACCAGAGTATGTGGTATTCCATCGGTTGGCTTCGGCAAATTTCGACGAACCGTCATGCCGTACTGTTGCAGTTAATAAGTAACGGTCATCGTAGGTAAAATTAGCCCTTCCAAAGTAGGCTTCTAAAGCTCCCTGGCCTTTAACGCCCGAATTGGTTGCAGTTGTGGCATCGCCGCTGCTGATTGTTTGCACGTTGTTACTCGCGAAATTGGTGCGGGTTGCTGATATTCCGCTACTTTTGAGCAATTGGGCTTCATGGCCTGCCACTACGTTTACCCAATATTTTTTAGCAAACGTATGCTGGTAGGTTAAATAATTTGAGATTGAGTTATAGAAATTTTGCGCGCTTGAAGCTGTTCCGCTGTTATTGGCCTTGGTGTAAGCCCCCATAACGTAGCTTGGGTTAAAGTAATCTTCAGTTGCAAAGTCAAAATTTCCGGCAACTTCGTTTCGCAATGTTAAATCTTTAGTGAATTGAATTTCTGCATAAGCATTGCTAAATAACTGGTAGCGGCTTTTAAAATCTTTCACGATAGTTGCAATCGCGAATGGGTTAGTGCCCACAGCACCATAAATATTGGGGTCATTACCTCCCCATGTACCATCAGGATTTTTTACAGCTACATCGGGCGTTTGATTAAGCGCCTGCAAGATCACGCCTGTATTGGAAGTAGTAACATTTTCGGCCACATGTGCCATATTCAGGTTGATACCAACCTTTAGCCAGTCGGTAGTTTTATTATCAATATTTGCTTTTACAGAAGTCCTTTTAAAATCTGAACCTAAAGCTATCCCGGTTTGTGAAAAATAAGTACCCGATATATAATATTTTGTCCTGGCATCACCGCCGCTGATGGCTAAATTATGGTTTTGCATAGGTGCTGTACGAAACAACGCTTTTTGCCAGTTGGTACCGACACCCAGGTATTGAGGATTTGCAAATTGCGGCCGCATATCGTAACCGATAATTGCCGATTTTTCATTCATGAAAGTGGCGTATTGCCTTAAATCCATTACATCATAATACTTGGGTAATTTTTGCCAGCCCTGGTAGCCATCATAGCTAATGAGCGGAGGGCCGGCAGAACCTCTTTTGGTGGTGATAATAATTACACCGTTAGATGCCTGCGAACCATAAATAGCGGTAGCCGAAGCGTCTTTTAACACATCTATCGAAGCTATGTCTGAAGGGTTGATGCTGGATAAAGGGTTAGTGCCGTTGCCGGCAATGGCCGACTGCCCATTCGGCGGTATCTGTACCCCGTCAATTACATATAAAGGGGGAGCACCTGTAAAGCCGCCCAAACCGCGGATCTGGACATTCACATCGCCACCTGGTTGACCGGATACCTGCTGTACAACCACACCTGCTACTCTTCCCTGCAAAGCCTGGTCAAATGTGGTAGGCTGTGCTTTTAACAGGTCTGCCGCTGTTACTGACGATATAGCACCGGTAAGGTCATGTCTTTTCCTGGTGCCGTAGCCAATTACAACAACTTCGTTCAAATCGCTGGTTGCAGGTTTAAGGGCTACATTTATAACTGTAGATGAGCCTACGTATATTTGCTGGGAATTGTAGCTTATAAAACTAAAAATCAGCACGTCCCCATTTTTTGCATTGATAGTGTAGCTACCATCTACACCGGATAGCGTGCCTGTTGGTGAATCCTTTACTTTAATGGTTACACCGGGCAGCGGCTGGTTATTGTCTGCACTGGTAATTTTACCTGTAACTTTTGTGCTTTGCGCGTAACCTGTAAGGTTTAACAACAACAAAGCTGTAAACAGGAGTACTACATGTCTTAATCTTTTTCGTAAATCTTTTTCCATGTTAATTGTGGTTCATAATTGTTTGGTTAATTGGTTTGTTTGTTTGGTTTTGGCATTGATTTATCCACTATGTTTCACACTTGATGCTGTAGATTTGGACTTAACGTACTTTTTCACTGCTGGCATCCTGAAGTAAAACTCACAGCGCGTGCACATCCGGTGATTTCCAATGCTATACAGCACACCGGCGCAATTGCTAAGGGGATATTTACAATAAATCCTGAATTGATTTTTTAATGGTTTACCTTGTGAATGACACAAGTATCAATACGCGTTTTGGCATAATGCTTAGTTTAAATTAGGGTATTCATAAAATTGGTTATCTCGCCTGTTCCATGTTCTGGTACCAGGCATACGGCATTGGTATAGAATATGCCGCTTTATGGAGGATGAAATTATGAGATGCAACGCAATCGATTGTTTCCAAATAGGGGTACAAATGTTAATTGAAATTAATTAATTGATTATGAGTAGGTTAAAGTTGTCATTATCGATAATAGGAGACAAAATGCCATTGCAGAGCCGGCAATATTCTCAAAAAAAGTTAAAGAGAGGCGTTTAAGGACAGATATCGACATTTAAATTTGAAGGTAAAATCGCCGAAAAGTGCTAACAAATGCGAAAATAATACCAGCTTTAAAACCTGTTGAAGAGGCGGGCGCAGGTTATTGCAGATACCATCATTTGAAAATTAACATTTGTATCCCTATTTACCAACAATAAGGAGCGTGCTGCAACATAAATTTGCCGCCTCTGATATAATATTGTTTAGCTTCGTTTATAGCTGCGTACCAATATTGTATTCCATATCATAATTATCAGACAAGTCTTGTAAACGGAGATATAAAAATCAATATGAAAATCTTACCCATTATTTTAGGAAGCCTGTTTTTTAGTAACGTCTTTGCCCAGGGTAGCGGCCCTGAGAAAGCAAATCAAGCTAAAAGGGTTATCAACATCGATTTTAAAAAAGAAAAAGGAAGTTTTAACACCTCATTTAATTTATGTGTAGGAGCGGGGCGTGCAAATGAAGGCTTGAGGGCCGACTGGCAACAACAACTGGCCGTTGTAAGAAAAGAATGTGGCTTTAAATACATCAGGATGCATGGCCTGCTTACAGATGATATGGCTGTTTACCGGGAGGACCGCAATGGAAACCCGGAATACAATTACCAATATGTTGACGCTTTGTATGACTACATTTTGAGTATTGGCATGAAGCCTTTTGTAGAATTAGGTTTTATGCCCGGGGCGCTGGCGAGTGGCAGTAAAACAATTTTTTGGTGGAGGGGAAATGTAACACCACCTAAAGACTATAAAAAATGGGAGGATTTAATTCGTAACCTTACCCAGCATTTTACTGAGCGGTACGGAACTGATGAAGTTAAAAAATGGTACTTTGAAGTTTGGAATGAGCCGAACCTCAAAGACGGTTTCTGGACTGGTTCGCAAGAAGACTATTTTAAATTGTATCAATATAGCGCGAAGGCGATAAAAAGCGTAAACCCGGCCTATAAAGTAGGAGGGCCGGCTACTGCCGGTGCGGCATGGGTACCTGAAATGATAGATTTTTGCAGCAAAAATTCAGTTCCTATTGATTTTATAAGTACCCACGCTTATGGTGTAAAACAAGGCTTTTTGGATGAGTACGGTTCAACCGGTACCGTTCTTGACAAAAACCATGAAAGCGTTAGCGGTGATGTTCGGAATTCACGCAAGCAAATAGAAAATTACACAATTCCAGGCCTCGAATTACATTATACTGAATGGAGCTCATCTTATACTCCGTCAGATCCCATACACGATAGCTATCATGAAGCTGCATATATCCTTGAAAAATTGAAGCAAACCGGATCGGCAGCCAATTCCATGTCTTACTGGACGTTTACTGATATCTTTGAAGAGGCTGGGCCACGGTTTACGCCATTCCACGGAGGTTTCGGTTTATTAAATACTCAGGGGATAAAAAAACCAGCGTTCTTTGCTTATTCTTTTTTAAATAAATTAGGTGAAACGGAAATAGTGGATCAGGACAATTCATCCTGGGCCTGTAAAAACAAAAAAGGTGATGTTCAGGTGTTGTTATGGGATTATACTTATACCTTACCTGATTCTGTCAATAACCAGGCTTACTATGTCCGCAACCTTCCCGCTAAATCAAAAGGGGAGGTTGAATTGGTTATATCCGGTATGCCCAGCGGCGGCAAATACCGAATGGAGATTTATCAAACAGGTTATAAAGTAAATGATCCGTACACAAGTTACCTGTCTTTCAATAAACCCAATCAACTGACAAAGGCACAGGTCGACAAACTTAAAAAAGAGAATAATGGTGCAGCTGTTTGGCAGGGGAACATCACAGTAAATACTTCGGGTAAAGTTTTAAAGAAACTTCCTATCAGGGAGAATGATGTTTCTTTTATCAATATCATAAAGCTTAAATAAATCTCCGGTTATTCCATTTTAATATTGAGAACAGGGTGGTACTAATTTAAAAGTATCACCCTGTATTATATTACCGGTATGGTTTGTTATATCAATTCGCAAAGGAAACGTATTAGCCTGTCGTTTTCGTTTCGGTAGCTTAAATTGAGCTGCCTGCATATTTACTTAATTTAATGCAGACATTCAATCTGCAATATTATCCGCCTGTACTCAGGTTGGCAAATGGTTTGGCATGCCGATGTACAATATTTACCATTGGCCTCATATTTTGTAAATAATTTATAGATACTTAAATGGTATTCAGGGTTTCTTTTTTTTCGTTGAAGACCGGATTTGAAAAATCACTATTGCCGTTATCAAAGTAAGAGAAGTATAAAACTCGAAATTTTGCAGTGGCGAACCTACGGACAGCGTCACGGCTGTTTTTTCTATTTTGTTAATCATTTGAAATAGGTTGAGGTATTAATGAAACTTCTAAATTACTACTATTTACAACTTACGGGAATAAAACGAATGGATTTTATTTAAATTGCTTTAGAACGGTCTTAATCTCAGTCAATAATAATTTTCGTTATATTTTATCCTGTATTGTATCGATAGTATAAGGAATAAAGCAGCCCAGTGGTAGATTTTCTTTTAAATTAAACATTCGTTACCCTATTTATTCACTTTTGTGGCCTTACCGGCCTATATATTTGGCTCCCAAACCAATAGCCGAAGAGTGGCTTAAACCAAAAAACAACCTGCACGGATTTGAAACAGAAGCACAATCGCTACAAGGCGTTTGTTTATGTGCTCTGTTTAATTGTTCTTTTTTGCTATAAACCAATTAATATTTAAATATGAGAACAGTTAACTATTTTTTCGGCGTTGCCGCAATTTTATTGTTTACCCGGTGCCAAAAGCAACAAATTAACAGCCCGGGTGTTAAGCCGCCTGTTTCCAAAACAGTTAAAACATTGGCTATAACCAGTTATCCAAATTACAATACATCGCCCCTTGCGCCAGATCAAACCGGAGTAGGCAGTACAGCCGCCCAGCTTGCAGCAAAGTTTCAATTGGGCTGGAATATTGGTAATTCACTTGAGGCAACAGGCAGCCAAACAAATTGGGGAAACCCACTGGTTACCCAGGCGCTTATTGACGAAGTAAAACAAGCAGGTTTTACCGCAGTTCGTATCCCTTGCGATTGGGATCAGTATTCTGACCAAAATACCGGGCAAATCCAACAATCATGGCTTACCAGGGTGCAGCAAGTTGTTCAGTATTGCGTTAACGACGGTTTATATGTGATATTAAACATACATTGGGATGGGGGATGGCTGGAGAATAATTGTACAACCGCCGCGCAGGCCGCAGTTAATGCCAAACAAAAAGCTTTTTGGGAGCAAATAGCTACTCAAATGCGTGGTTTTGATGAACACGTGATTTTTGCCAGCGCAAATGAACCAAATGTATCAGATGCGACAGGAATGAGTGTGCTCCTTTCCTATCACCAAACGTTTGTAAATGCAGTGAGGTCAACCGGGGGGCATAATAGTTACAGGGTTCTTCTTGTTCAGGGTCCAGGTACCAATATTGACAACACCAACAGTTTAATGAATACTCTGCCTACAGATCCTGCATCCAATCGCCTGATGGTTGAAGTACACTATTATACTCCCTTTAATTTTGCAGGTTTGTCTGCGGATGCAAGCTGGGGCAATATGTTCTATTATTGGGGCAATGGTTATCATTCTACAACTGATGCTTCAAGAAATCCCACTTATGGTGAAGAGTCGGATGCTGTTACAGAGTTTCCTTTGATGAAATCTAAGTTTATCGATAAAGGTATTCCGGTTATATTGGGCGAGTATGGAGCTATCCGCCGGTCAACAACGCTGACGGGGGATGCATTGACGTTGCATCTGGCAGGCAGGGCATACTATCTTAATTATGTTACACATAAGGCACTGCAATATGGCTTACGTCCGTTTTACTTCGATGACGGCGCTACAGGTAATAACGCGTTCAGGATCATCAGCAGGCAAAACAATAATATAGCTGATCAGCAAGGCTATGCTGCTGTGGCGCAAGGAGTGCAAAATAATACCTCGTCAACCATCCAGGTTGGGCAGGTTTACCAGATTTACAGCAGAAACAGTTTTAAAGCCCTGGAATTTGCGGGTTGGGGAACGGCCAATCAAACGCAGGCCGACCAATGGGACTATTTAGCAGGTGCAAACCAACAATTTAAAGTAGAAGATGCAGGAGGCGGCTACTATAGATTAACACCTATGCATGCCACCGGGAAGTGCCTGGAAGTTTATGGCTGGAACACCGGAAACGGCGGTCAGGTAGAGTTATGGGATTACAGCGGCGGCGCAAATCAGAAATGGTCAATTCAGCTAACCGACAACGGATATTATAAAATTATCAACGCAAATAGCGGGAAGGCCCTGGACGTTACCGGAGCTTCGCTTAACAACGGCATTGCAGTTGAGCAATGGACTTATTCCGGAAGCCGTAATCAGCAATGGGGCTTTGTGAAAATATAATTCCTATAGTTCAGATAAGCGACCAGAAAGACAAAGGAAAAGGCGTTTCCCGGATATTTCGAATCGCGAACAGTAAATACGCAATTCTGTGCTACCCCCCCCGGAACCCGGGCCAACATACCTGGGTTCCGGGGGGGCTTTTATTGAATTGATGGGCCGGCGAGCGACGCGAAATGGTCAGTTTAACAGATAGTGGTTACTAATTTAATTTCATGTTGGGTTGATTTCTATATGCGGGTATTTTTAGGTTTTATTTTCAGGCACAGGTAAAAGCTTATTTCTTCCTGACCGGCTGCAGATCCTGCAAAAATTGTGTTGGTGTTTTTCCGTACTCCTTTTTAAAAGCTTTGGTAAAGTACGATTGTGTTTGGATACCTACACGATAAATTACCTCTGTTAACAGTACATCCTCATGGGTCATGATCTCAATGGCCTTCTTCAGCCTGATGCTCCTGATAAACTCGTTTGGCGCCTGGCCTGATATTTCTTTGATCTTGTGATAAAGCTTGGTGCGACTCATGCCAATGGTATTACAAAGCTGGTCTACATCAAGGTCGGGGTTGCTCAATTCCTTATCAATGATTAATAGCAGCTTATGCATAAATTCCTTATCCTTTGATGAATGAACCAGCTCCCGTGCTTCAATATGATGATTTTTAAGGTAGCGCTCCTTCAGTTTTTGCCGTTGTTCAAAAATATTACGGATGCTTAGGGTAAGCAGGTTAATGCTGATGGGCTTGGGCAGGTACAGATCGGCGCCTGAGTCAATACCTTTTATTTCGGCCTGTAAATTGGTTTTGGCCGTAAGCATAATGAAGGGGATATGACTGGTATCCAGGTCTTCTTTTATGGCATGGCAAAAATCAATACCGTTCATGCCCGGCATCATCACGTCGCTGATGATCAGGTCGGGTAGTTGTTCTTTGGCTTGGGTTAAGCCATCGGCTCCGTCAATAGCTTCGATAATAGCATAATTTCCCTCAAGCGAGCTTTTGATAAATGCCCTGATCTCGTCATTATCTTCAACTATCAGGATCCGGTATTTGTGGTTGCTGTTGGCTGATGTCGCTTTTACAGGATAAAGCGGCCCGGTGGGGGCAAGGGGCTCCATCTGGATACTCTCCAGCCTTGTACCGCCCGGTTCTGTGGTTTCGCTCCATTTTTCTTTCGGTCCGTAATCGCTTTCGGCCACAGGCAAACCGATGATAATCTCGGTACCGGCATATCGCTGGCTATACACATAAATATCGCCTTTATGCAAAACGGTAAGGCTTTTTACAAAGGCCAAACCTATGCCTGAGCCTAAATGTGTTTCGGTGATGCGGTAATAGCGTTCAAATAAATGCTGGATGGAATCTTTAGATATACCGATGCCATTATCCGAAATTCTGATATAAGCATAACGGCCCGCCCGAAAGTTATTTTTTAATACCAGTTCATTTTCAAAGCCGGATTTAAAAGCCTCCTTGTTATCCAAAACCTCAATGGTAACTACGCCATTTGCAGGAGTGTATTTTAACGAGTTGTTGATGAGGTTCAATACAATCTTTTCCAAAACCTGCCTGTCAAACCAAGTATTGTCCGGGCTATTGTTCAAAAGCACATTTAAGGTGATACCTTTTTGCAGGGCTGCCTCTTTAAATTCGGCGGCAAGCTCCTCAATAAAGGAGTTTATATTACCAGGCATCACTTTCAGGCTCAGTGCTCCCGATTCAACTTTTCTGAAATCCATTAGCTCATTGATAAGCAACAGCAGGCGGTTGGCATTTCGGTACATTACCTCGTAATACTGGCTTGTCGCCGATTTTCCTTTTTCCAGCAATGTTTCCAGCGGACCTAATATCAGCGACAATGGCGTACGGAACTCGTGCGAAATATTGGTGAAAAATTGCAGCTGCAACTGGTGGATCTCCTCGCGCTTGTTTTCTTCTATCTTGCGCAGATCGAGGTTTTTCTTAAACCGTAGTATTTCATAGATACTGAACATAATAACGGCGATCAGCAGTGTTCTGAACCACCAGGTTGCCCAAAACGGCGGGGTGATGATAATCACCAGCGATGTGCCGGTACGGTTCCATAAGCCATCGTTATTGGCAGCTCTTACTGTAAAGGTGTATGTGCCCGGTTCTAAATTGGTGTAGGCAGCTTTGCGCTCATTGGTATAGTACCAGTTAGGGTCGAGGCCTTCCAGCCGGTAGCTGTATTTATTGTTTTCGGCAGCGGTATAATTGAGGGCCGCAAAATACAAAGCTATGGTTGATTGCCCGTGGCTTAACGTAACCGATTTGGTAAGACTGATATCACCCGAAAGCGGTGATCCCGGCGTGTTGGGCTCAATTATTTTATTGAATAATTGTAGCCCGGTAATATAAATCGGCGGAATATAATGGTTACCAACAATGGCCGAAGGGTTAAAAATATTAAAGCCATCAACCCCGCCAAAATACAGGTAGCCGTTTTTTGCTTTTAACGATGAGTTGGCTTCAAACTCTTGTCCCTGTAAACCGTCGGCGGCATTATACCGGGTAAATTGCAGGTTTGAGGGGTTAAATTTGATCATCCCATTTGAGCCGGAGATCCAGAAGTTGCCGGCGGCATCTTCTTCCATGCTCTTGATAAATTCATTCCCGAGCCCGGCTTTGCTGGTATAGATCTCAAATTTGTTTTTTGCCCGGTTAAACAAATAGAGCCCCGCCTGTCCAAGCCATAGCCTGCCGATGTGGTCAACGAAAATCACCCGCAGGTCGGGCAGTTTTTCGAGATGAGTAAAGTAATGACTGATTTTTTTAGTGCGGAGGTTATAGCAGTTCAGCCCGCCATCATCTGTGCCTATCCAAAGGTTTTTATTGCGATCTTCATTGATAGATACAATATTGTTACCCAGGATGCGGCCCTTTTTATCGACTGATTCGGTAAACCGGGTAAACCTGCCTGTAGTTTCATTAAACAGGTTAAGCCCGCCATAATAGGTTGCCACCCAAAAATTGCCATCGCTATCTCTAAATGATTTTTGAACGTAGTTTGAGCTGATGGTGTTTTTATCAGCAGGGTTGGCGGTGAAGCGTGTAAAGTTGCCGCTTGCTTTATTAAGGCAGTTCAAACCGCCGCCCCAGGTGCTCACCCATACCTTATTTTTATCTACCATGATATCCAGCACGGCATCTGCGGCAAGGCTATTGTTATTGTTCGGGTTATAGCGGTAGCGTTTAAATGTGTTTTTATGCGGATCGAAAACATTCAACCCGCCGCCATCGGTTCCTATCCATATGTTGTGAGCTTCATCTTCGCAAAAGGCCCGCACATCGTTATAGCTTAGGCTGTTGTTGTCCGGCTCGTTTTGCAGCAACCTGAACTTGTAGGCCTTAGGCGTGTACAAATTGACTCCACCACGATGCGTGCCTACCCACAAATTACTCTGGTCGTCCTCAAAAATGGCCGATACCGTACGCTGCGATAAACTGCTTGAATTTTCGGATACGTTTTGATAGTTGCTGAAAGTGTTATTTTGAGGATTAAACAAACTTAAACCACCGTTGATCCCCCCGGCCCAGATATTGCCTTTCCTATCCACCAATAGGCTTTTAACCTGGTCGTTTGCCAAACTGCCGTTAACCTGCTGTTCGTGGCGGTAATGTTTAAGCGTTTTATCTTTAAAGTTTAATACCATGAGACCCTCGTTCTCAACGCCCAGCCAAAGGTTATGTAAACTATCTTCCTGCACGCGGTTTACCGGGTTGTTGATAACCCCGAACCCGTTTATTGCGGTGCTAAATGTATTATTACGGCGGTTAAAAATCTTTAAGCCGCTGCCGGTGCCTACCCAAAGGTTATTATGGCTATCCTCGTAAAGACAATTGATCTGCCTGCTTCCCTCATTCCTGGTTATGCTGCTGTCATCATAAAAATGGCCGAAGCGGGTACTTACCGTGTCATATTTATTGAGGCAGCCATCGGCAGTGCCTATCCACAGGTTACCTTTTTTATCATTATAAATACAGTTTACGGCATTGTTTGAAATGCTTTGTTTATCGGTATTGCTATGCTTGTAACGGGTGAAAGTGTTTTTGAACGGATTAAACTTGTTTAGCCCGTTGCTGGTGCCCACCCACAAATTATGGCGGCTATCCTCAAACAAACAGCGGATGTAGTTATCGCTGATGGAATTAACATCGGCAGGGTTGTTTTTAAATATGGTGATCTGGTAACCATCGTACCGGTTAAGCCCGTCGCGGGTACCAAACCAGATAAACTTGCGGTTATCCTGGTAAATGGCTTCGATGGTACTGTTTGATAAGCCCTGGAGGCTGTTAATATGGCTGAATTTTAGTTTGGGCGCCTGGGCCGATGCCGGTTGTATAAAACAAAATAAAGCAGTGACCAATCCGCAGGCAAGCATCCCTATGCTGCACGGCCAATTGTTTAGCTTAAATATCTTATTACGAGGCACGGGTAATTCGAACTAAAAAAACAATAGCAATTATTGGGTTTCAACTGGTATTGAGCAATATTAATAATAAATGTTAAAAATACAGCTAAAAAAGAGCGCATTCAAATAAATAGTATGATCTGCTTTAATAATCGTGAAGAAAAATTTTCACACTAATGCTTTTCAAGTTCGTCACAATTGATCGAATTACACGAATGTCAAATTTGCCCAGTTTTCTAATTCGTGTAATTCGATTAATTCGGAAAAATTAATGTGAAAATTTTTCATTCATCGTTTTCTAATTTGTATACATGTTTCAAAAGCCATTTCTCCAGCCACCGCTTATGGTTTTAACTCAATAAATAACAGTTTGAACCAAAAAAATGAACATCTGCACAAAGCCAATCATTATTTAAACCTGTCATTTGTACAGTAAACCAATTGCTTTTTTCCTTTCATGATGATGTTGTGTGTGGCCGCTGATTTTTGCAGCAATTAATTCCGCACGCTTAAATCGCTGTCGCATGCATCAGTATTGGGAGTAAGAAGCCTGTTTTAAACCAATTAAAAAATCAAATATGCAAAACTCTACTTTTCAATTTTGGAGAAGATTATGCCTGCTGGTGTTTGCACTGGCTATGCTTTCAGTCTCCGGTGTTTATGCCCAGCAAACCGTAACGGGTACGGTTACCTCAAAGGAAGACGGTACAACGCTGCCCGGCATTGCTGTCAGTATCAAAGGTACATCGCAGGGAACGGCTACCGATGCTGCCGGGAAATTCAGCATTAAAGCAGCCAGCGGTACGGTATTATTGTTCCGTGGTTTGGGTTACGATCTTAAAGAAGTAACCGTAAGCGGCAGTACCTTAAATGTAACCTTAGATACTAAGCAAAACGGCCTTAACGAGGTGGTGGTTATCGGCTATGGTACAACTACCCGCCAAAACATTACCACTGCCGTAACCAAGGTCGATCCTAAAAAGATCCCGCAGGCAGCAAATAGCTCCATTCCGCAGTTGCTGTTTGGCCGGGCTTCGGGCCTGCAGGTATCGCAGGGAAGTTCACAGCCGGGCGGTAATATCAACCTGTCTATCCGTGGCCGTGGTAACCCCCTGTACGTGGTTGATGGGGTGATATTTCCGGGTGATGGCCTTGAACCGGGCAACGGCACCATTGCCGGCGAAACCAATGGTGTAAGCCGTGGCGGCCTGGCCGGTTTAAACCCTGATGATGTGGAATCTATTGAGGTGCTGAAGGACGCCAGCGCAGCCATTTACGGTGTAAATGCCGCAAATGGTGTTATCCTGATCACTACCAAAAAAGGTAAGGCAGGCAGGTTGAACATTACTTACAGCGGCAGCTATTCGTTCGAGAAAAATTATCCATATCTGCAGCCGCTAAAAGCCAACCAGTACGAAACCTTATATAACCAGCTTATTGTTGATCAATACCTGGCAGGCAAACAACAGCAGCCTTACGGACCTAACCCACAATCGGGCTTGCCAACGCCAAAATACAGTGCATCCGATATTGCAGCAGCAGGAAACGGTACCGACTGGCTGGGCCAGATCTTCCGTACCGGCGCTATCAATAACCACCAGGTAAACATCAACGGCGGCAGCGAAAAAGCTACCTACTATTTTTCGGGCGGATATTATAATGAAGACGGTACTTTAAAAGGCGCGGGATTGAATAAATACACCGGTCGCGCTAACCTGTCATTTACCCCGGCTAAATTCTTAACGCTGAATGCAAACTTCACCGGTAATACAAACAGCTATTTAAACTCGTCATCGGGCGGGCAAACAGGCGGTTCGGGAACACAAGGCTTCGGTATCATTCAGGCTGCTTTGGGTTATCCTGCAAATGTAGCTGTACGTGATGCAAGCGGTGCTTATACCCGTTACGGTGTAATTGCCAACCCGGTGTCATTACTGGATGTGCAGGATAATACCAGCTATCATTCATTAAACGCCAATTTATCTGCCGATCTGAAAATTATCCCCGGTGTGTTAGCCGGTCACCTGTTGTTTGGTGATAATTATGAGGCTGCTAACCGCACCTTTTTTGTGCCAAGCACGGTTTTCTATTTCTCACAAAACCTGTCGCGGGCATCCATGAACTATAACAACCGCGAAAACCAGACTTTAGAGGCCACGGTAACCTTTAAAAAAGACATAGCCAAGTTTTTAAATATCGATGCGGTTGCAGGTGTAGGCCAGTATAAAAATACCTACAATGCTTTTGGCAGCCAGGGTGCCGGCGGTGCTGATGTAATTGGTGCAACCAATCTTTCAGCCTCAACTGCCAATATCGGCATCACTTCGGTAAAAACAGCCAGCAAAACGCGCTCATATTTTGCACGTAGCTCGTTCAGCTTTTTGGATAAATACCTGCTAACCCTGTCATACCGTTATGATGGTTACAGCTTGTTTTTCCCTAATACAAAATATGCTTCGTTCCCTTCAGCATCTATGGGCTGGAAGATCACCAACGAGGATTTCATGAAGAATGTAAGCTTTGTGAGCCTGCTTAAACTACGTGCCAGCGCGGGTACAACCGGCAGCACTATCGGCGCGGCAGGTTATGGAGGTTATGCTCCTGATGGTAACACCATCTTTTTCACCAATGGAGCTGTAAACTATGCAACCATAGCCCGTTACGCTATTGATCATCCGGAATTAACCTGGCAAAAAACGGAGAACAAGAACATTGGTTTGGATTTCGGCTTGTTTAAAGACCGGATAACCGGTTCGGTTGATGTATTTAAGGATGATATCACCAACCTTTTACGTACAACAGGCCCAACCGCTCCGCTTTCGTACCTGTCAACCCAGCCGGTTAACGGCGGCCACCAGTACAGGCAGGGTTATGATATTTCGCTGAGCACGCAAAATTTGAAATTACATGACTTTACCTGGAACTCGGCCATAAACGTATCTCATTATACCTACAGGTGGAAAAGCCGCTTTGTGTATGATAATCTGCTTGCCTATCAGGACGTAACTTACCAGGCAGTTAATGACCCGGTAAATGAGATCTATTATTTTAAAACAAAAGGCCTTTTACAGCCCGGCCAAACTGTACCGGCATCGCAGCCAACCGCGGGTGGTGCCAACCTGCCAGGTTCACCAATTTATGTTGATGCCGATGGTGACGGCAAATTAACAGGTGCTGATATCGCCAAACTGAACCCTGATCCTAAGATCAGCATTGGTTTCGGTAACGATTTTCACTACAAGCAATTTGACCTGAGCATTTTCTTTTACGGCCAGTTTGGTGGTAAAGGAACCAATTACAACAATGCCTGGGGCGATCCTAACAGCATCGTATCAAGTACCCAGAGCGGTACCGTGCAGGCGCTTAACGTTTGGACATCGGTTAATCAAGGTGGTACAAGGCCGGGCGTAAACTATATTGAAAACGCCACCGGTTTGCCGCAAGGTTCGGACATAAACCTCGTAAGCACCAATTTTGTGCGCTGCCGCAATCTTACGCTGGGGTACACTTTTAACTCGCCCTGGTTAAATAAGTTCACCAAATCGGTACGCGTATTTGCCGATGCGCAAAACCTGTTCATCATTACCAAATACAAAGGTGTTGACCCGGAAGTGAGCTATGCCAGTGTTAAAGGCGGCTATGCTCCGTATCCAATGTTCAGGACGTTCTCATTTGGCTTAAGGGCCGGTTTTTAATCTTAAAACAGCAATCAACATGAAAAAAATTATAACCATATGCTTAATGGCTGCTGCTGTAACGGTAAGCAGTTGTAAAAAAGGGTTGGAGCCGCAAATTTATGGCTCATTATCGACCACCAACTTTCCTAAAACCGAGACTGACTTTGTAAATTATGTTACCGAGGTTTACAAACCATTTCAGTCGAAATGGGGATATAATGACCCGGCGGGTTATCAGAACGATTGGTTTAGCCCCGAGTACGGCGATATCATGATGTTTGATTACCCTACCGATCAGATGAACGTTTTTACAGGATGGGGAGGTATTTTTACCCAGTTCAGTACTGCCAGTTTTACTTTCCTGGCAAACCAGGGCACGGGCAATAATCATTTTGAAAAGATCAGGTTTGTAACCCGCATCACCCAGATCATTGACGATATCAACAAATCAACCATCAGCGACGCTGCAAAAAAGGAGCTGACTGCAGAAGCCCGCATGTCGCGCGGATGGAATATGTATTACCTGCTGCAATTATATGGCCCGGTGCCGGTGATATTGGATGCATCAAAGATCAATACCTCGGCAGAGACTGACCTGACCCGTCCAACTCGCGAAGCATTTTTAGCATCGATAGTTGGTGACCTTAGTTATGCAGCCGCAAATTTGCCAAAATCACCATCAGATTACGGTCGGTTTAACCAGGCTATAGCGCTTACCGTATTGATGCGTACCTATATGAACGAAAAGGATTTTGTAAATGCCGAAAAAACAGGCAGACAGATCATGACCATGGGGTATTCATTAGTTAATAACTATTCAAGCCTTTTCATGGAAGCTACCGAAAGAAACAACGAAACCATGTGGGCAGTATCATGCGTACCCGACCAGGACGGCAACGAAAACCACGCCAGCTTTAATCCGTGGGCTTTTTATACCTATCCAAAAGATTATCCGGGCAACCGTGTAAAAGATTCATTTGCAGGCGGCGATGCACCGTTATCAACAACCTGGGCATTTTACAATTCGTTTGATGCGGCTGATAAAAGGCGCAACCTGCTGGTGGCAAGCTATACCAACAAAAGTGGTGTGGTACGCAACCAGGCAAACGGTTTATCGGGTCCGGTCATTGCTAAATATCCTGATCTTGGCGGCGCATCATTAAACGCTTACCAGGGTAATGACATTCCTAAAGCACGTTTAGGAGATGTAATGCTGCAGCTTGCCGAAGCCATTAACCAAAACAGCGGGCCCACCGCCGAAGCTGTTGGCCTGGTGAACCAGGTGCGTTTAGCTCATGGCGGCGCTGCTATAGGTAATGTACCTTCATCGGCCACTGCTACCAAACAGGCTTTTGATACCTGGCTGCTAAAAGAAGAAGGTTGGGAAACCTATTTTGAAGGCGAGCGCAAGATGGACCTGGTAAGGCATAGCCAGTGGCAAAGTGCTTTAACATCGGTAGGTAAAACTGCGGGCCCATACCTGTTCCCGGTGCCAACTTATGAAATTACCGCCAGTAAAGGCAAATTGACCCAAACACCAGGTTATTAATTGATTGCTATGAAGATCAGGAATATTGTATTGCCCGGAATGATGCTGTTAACGGTAGCGATAGGATGTAAAAAGGATGGCGGCTCAACCAGCACGAAAAAACCTGATACGGGCGATACTACAAAAACCACCACATCGGCCCTTGTTAAAGGGGCCGATGTAAGCTGGCTTACCCAAATGGAAGCATCGGGCTATAAATTTTATAATGCAGACGGTACGCAGCAGGACCTGATCCGGATCCTGAAGGATAAGGGGATGAACGCCATCAGGCTTCGTGCCTGGGTTAATCCAACCGATGGCTGGTGCAATACCGACGATGTGGTTGCCAAGGCTGTGCGTGCACAAAAACTGGGCATGAAGATCATGATCGATTTTCATTACAGCGACAGTTGGGCCGATCCGGGTAAACAGCCTAAACCCGCTGCATGGCAAAGCCTCAGTTTTACCGATCTCAAAACTGCACTAAGCGACTACACCATAAGCGTAATGAATGCCCTTAAAGCAAAAGGCATTACGCCCGACTGGGCACAGGTTGGCAACGAAACCAATGATGGCATGCTTTGGGAAGACGGCCGCGCTTCAAAAAACATGGCCAATTTTGCGGCGCTGGTTGCTGCAGGCTATGATGCGGTAAAATCAGTAAGCAGTACTACAAAACTAATTGTACACCTGGCAAATGGTTATGACAACAGCCTGTTTCGCTGGATGTTTGATGGCCTTAAAGCCAATGGCGGCAAATGGGATATTATAGGCATGTCCTTATATCCCTCAACAACTAACTGGCAAACTTATAATGCACAATGCATGGTTAACATGAATGATATGTTTACCCGGTACGGTTCTCCGGTAATGATAGTTGAAGTTGGAATGCCCGTAGCCGAAGCAGCAACCTGCAAAGCCTTTTTAACAGATCTGTTAAGCAAGGTTGGTGCAGTGAATGGCGGGCAGGGATTGGGAGTTTTTTATTGGGAACCGGAGGCCTATAACTGGCAAAGTTATGGTCTCGGGGCGTTTGACGCATCGGGCAGGCCAACCGTGGCACTTGATGCATTTAAATAGTTTATGCCATTCAGCACGAAACCAATTTTTTACAAATACCAATAAATCAATTTAATTATGAAAAAAATCATCACGCTGTCATCAGCCGTAATGCTTTGCCTAAGCATGAGCTGCACCAAAGAAGCTAACAAACAAACTGCCGCTACACAAAGCACGGACGCAGGAAAGTTGAAAACCGAAGCCACTTCCACATTTGCCTACGGCTCGGACGTGAGCTGGGTAACGCAGATGGAGGCGTCGGGCAAAAAGTTTTACAACAGCAGCGGCACTCAGCAGGACCTGTTTACCGTTTTAGGTGGTAAAGGTATTAACGCCATCCGTTTACGGGTATGGGTAAATCCCTCATCAACCTATAATTCAACCGCCGATGTGGTGGCTAAAGCCAAAAGGGCCGCGGCGGCAGGCATGAGTATCCTCATTGACTTTCATTACAGCGATACCTGGGCCGATCCGGGTAATCAAACCAAACCTGTTGCATGGGCCAGTCTTGACTTTACCAGTTTAATGAACACCATGTACAATTACACTTACAATACCTTAAATACTCTTAAATCAAACGGGATAACCCCAACATGGGTGCAGGTAGGTAATGAAACCAGCGATGGCATGTTATGGCAGGACGGCCGCGCTTCGGTATCGGCAACAAACTTTAAAAACTTTGCCTGGCTGGTGAACTGCGGTTACAATGCCACCAAAGCCATTTTTCCATCGGCAAAAGTTATTGTGCATGTGGCTAATGGCTTTAACAACACCACCACGCGCTGGATCTTTGACGGCCTTAAATCAAACGGTGCCAGCTGGGATGTTTGCGGGTTTTCGGTATATCCGTCAACCAGCACCTGGTCGACAGTTAACAGCCAGGTATTGGCCAATATGCAGGATATGGTATCCCGTTATGGCAAACAGGTAATGATTTGTGAGGCCGGTATGGATGTATCGGCAGCAACAACCAGCAAAGCCTTTTTAACCGATCTGATAACTAAAACAAAATCGGTATCGGGCGGCCTGGGCGTGTTTTACTGGGAGCCGGAAGCTTATGGCAGCTGGCAGGGTTATACCATGGGCGCGTTTGATAGCAGCGGCAAACCAACCGTTGCCATGGATGCCTTTGTGCATTAAAATTTAATTGGTTGGGTGTATTGAGATATGCCGCTGCCGCTCGGCTCCTGCCGAGTGGCGACTATCAAGCGGCCTCCGGCCGCCGTGATACAAGTAGGCCAGAGGCCTGGGAAATGGCCACTTGCCTGGAGGCGAGCGACGGCGAAACTTTGATTGCAGCAACAAACACACCCAACCAATTTTACTATGTAATTTTGATTATTAACACAATTTATATGAAAACGAAGATCAGTACAAGCAAACTGGTATTAATAGCAATTGGCCTGGTAAGCATCGGGGTACTATCGGCTTATAAGCCTTCGCCGGCAAAAAATGTTCCGGCTAAGTTTAAGCAGATCATGGGGGCCGATATCTCCTTTATCCCACAGCTGGAAGCCGAAGGGCGCAAGTTTTATGATAACGGTGTAAGCAAGGATCCATTCACCATTTTGAAAGATCATGGCTTTAACTATGTAAGGCTGCGCATATTCAATAACCCGCAGGCCGATAGCGGTTACTCGGCAAAAGGCTACTGCGGTTTGGAGGATACCAAAAAGATGGCTTTGCGGATTAAAGAAGCCGGCATGGGCTTTTTACTTGATTTTCATTATAGCGATACCTGGGCCGATCCGGGTAAGCAATACAAGCCTGCTGCCTGGAAAAAACTTAACAACCAGCAATTGCAGGATTCTATCAAAGCATTTACAAAGCTTACCCTGCTGGCTCTTAAAAAGCAGGGCACACTGCCCGATATGGTGCAGGTAGGAAACGAAATTAATCACGGCATTTTATGGCCCGATGGCCGACTGAAAAATCTGGATACCTTAGCAGGTTTCTTAAAAGCAGGCATCAGCGGTGTAAGAGGGGTGAGCGGTAACATCAGGATCATGCTGCACATAGCCTGCGGCGGGCAAAATGCCGAATCAATTTACTTTGTTGATAACATGCTTAAACGCGGGGTAAATTTCGACATCATCGGCGAATCATACTATCCCGAATGGCATGGCACCCCCGATAGTTTAAAAAATAACCTCACCAGCCTCACCGCCCGCTATAAGCAGGATGTGATGGTTGCCGAATATTCACAG
This sequence comes from Mucilaginibacter sp. cycad4, assembly GCF_034263275.1. NCBI lineage: Bacteria > Pseudomonadati > Bacteroidota > Sphingobacteriia > Sphingobacteriales > Sphingobacteriaceae > Mucilaginibacter > Mucilaginibacter sp. cycad4. The sequence continues at coordinate 2,003,986 of NZ_CP139559.1, forward strand.
CACAAACGCGAGGTAAATGATATAGCCTTTTCATTACCCGGTAATAAAGTTAAAGGCACTTTTATTTGGGAGCCCTTTAGCTGGGGCGAAACCTTTGTTGATAAACAAGGCAATACCAACGGACACATGGCCACCTATGATAGCATCAAAAATCAATACCACATTAGCCAGTAAGCTCCACTAAATGAAGAAAATTATTCTGTTGGCCCTTGCCGCTGCCTGCACGGTTGCAGCCGTGAAAGCGCAAAGCAAAGGCGATAAAAAAATAGCTGTTGCCCTTTTCAATAATGACTGGCAGTTTGTGAAAAACGCAGATACCAGTATTAATGATCAACTTTTTAGCCACACAGGCGCTTCATCATGGCAGCAGGTGAGCCTGCCGCATACTGCCAATATTGAGCCGGTTATTAAAACCGCACAGCAATGGCAGGGCATTTGTTTTTACCGCAAGTTTTTTTCCCTGGATAAAAAAGACGCCGGCAAATACATCGCCATCCGTATAGATGCGGCCATGAACCTGGCTGATGTTTATTTAAATGGTAAACACCTGCAAACACATATTGGCGGTTACCTGCCTGTTTATATCAATATCAGCAATAAGGCTTTGTATGGCAAAGAAAATTGCCTTGTCATCCGGCTCAATAACCAGGACAACCCGGTGATTCCGCCGGGCAAGCCCATTAAAGACCTTGACTTTAACTTTTATAGCGGCATTTACCGCAATGCCTGGCTTATCAAAAAAAATAAGGTTTATATAACCGATGCCGTTAGCGCCGGACAGGTGAACGGTGGCGGGGTACTGCTGCATTATGATAACATCTCATCAAAAAGCGCACGCCTGAATATTAAGGTCCAGGTGCGAAATGATTATGCTGCAAAGAAAGCTGTTAAATTAAAAGCTACACTCTATGATGCTTCCGGGAAATCTGTTGCTGCGGTTAGCATGCCTGCTGCTGTTATCAAGCCAAACAACAACAATACTTTTGAGCAAAGCCTTACGGTGGCAAATCCAGAGTTATGGTCGCCTGCACACCCCCAATTGTATAAAGTGGTGGTAAGTGTTGAAAGTAATGGTATGCTGGCTGATTCGGTATCGATAAAAACCGGGATCAGGCAAATCAGCTTTAAAGCCGACGGTTTTTACCTTAATGGCAGCAAATATGTATTACGCGGCACCAACCGCCACCAGGAATACCCTTATATAGGTTATGCCATGAGCGATAATGCCCAATATCGCGATGCCTATAAAATAAAACAGGCGGGCTTTGATTTTGTGCGCTGCTCGCATTATCCGCCATCACCTGCGTTTTTAAATGCCTGCGATGAGCTGGGTGTTTTTGTGATGGATTCCACCCCCGGCTGGCAATTTTTTGGCGATGAAACTTTTCAGAAGAACAGTTTACAGGCTATTACCGATATGCTGCACCGCGACAGGAACCATCCTTCCATTATCCTGTGGGAAGCCTCGCTTAATGAAACCGAAATGAAGCGCGATTATATGGAAAAGGCGCAGGCCATTGTTCATCAGGAATTGCCTTATGCCGATACCTATACCTGTGGCTGGATGAATGCGGTTTATGATGTATTTATCCCCGCCCGCCAGCACGCCAAAGCGCCTGATTACTGGAAAAAGTTTAACCAAAAACCTATCCTGATAGCCGAATATGGCGATTGGGAATATTACGCCCAGAACGCGGGTTTTAACCAAACCCAGTATAAAGACCTTACCGACGAAGAAAAAACATCGCGTCAGCTACGCGGTAATGGCGAAAAGCGAATGTTGCAGCAAGCGATAAATTTCCAGGAATCGCATAACGATAACCTTAACGGGAACATTGCCGGCGATGCCAACTGGCTCATGTTTGATTATAAACGAGGTTATGCACCCGATATTGAATCATCGGGGATTATGGATATTTTCAGGCTGCCTAAGTTTGCTTATTACTTTTACCAAAGTCAAAGGGATGTTGCCGAAAGCAAGCCAATGTTATTCATCGCTAATTACTGGAATAGCCAGTCGACCAATGGTATAAAGATCTACAGCAATTGTGATGAAGTGGAGCTGCTGCTGAACGGAAGGTTGATAGGTAAGCAAAAACCAGATACGGGCGTCATGAGCAATAATCTTAAACATGCGCCATTTACATTTAATGTAGCTTATGAGCCTGGTGCATTAACCGCAAAAGGTTATATCGACGGGCAACCCGTAATTACCACCGAACGAAAGACACCCGGAAAGCCTGCACAGATTAAATTATCGGTTGATTACAGTGGCAAGCCACTTGTTGCAGGCAAAAACGATGTGGCGTTTGTTTATGCTTCAGTAACTGACGAAAACGGTACTGAGGTTCCAACTGCAACCAATTTGATCAGGCTAAACATAAGCGGTAGCGGGAATGTGATTGGAGAAAAAGAAATGAAAGCTGAAGCCGGGATTGCTGCATTTCTGATAAAGGGCCTGGAACCAGGTAAAATCCTTCTTTCTGCTTCAGGAGAAGGCTTGAACACAGCCACGCAGGACGTAACGATTAAATAAGCAAAATTCAGAATCTGCAAAACGTTCTTTTCAGACTGCAAAACGCAACTAAATAAGGTTTAAAATAGATGGCACTGACACTGTTTGATTTTTAAATTTTGGATAGTGGGCCCAATGAGCCGTAAAAACGCCTCTAAATTCTGAAAATTTCCCGGTTAGCTACCAAAGCCCGATCCACGCCAGTATCGGGCTTTGGTGTTATATAACATTTAATACACCAAATCCTTTATATTTTAAATCACTTAAAAGCTGGTGGTACCGTCAATAGCAGGGCGGTTTTGCCTTTTCTTAATGATTATCATCTGACGGCGGCGGCGGTGGCGGCTCTTCAATCGTTGTATCACCAGGCAGTGGTGGCGGCGGTGGCGGCTCTTCTTCAAGTGTTGCCTCATTAGGTGGTGGCGGCGGTGGCGGCTCTTCTTCCAACGTTGCCTCATTAGGAGGTGGTGGTATAATGCGGTCTGCCAACTCATCTGCTTCCTTTTTTTTCTCTTCCGCTCTCCTTGCCCTTATATCTGCTACTATTTGTTCCATCGACTTACTAAGGTCAGCTCTCTGTAGGTCGTCCGCTCTCTTTTTCTCTTCCTTTCTCTGTTCGTTAGCTTTTTTTTCTTCCCGTGCTCCCGGCGCCTCATTATATCTGTTGTGGCTTTCGGCAAGAATTTTTTCAAGACCAGCCTCTTTACTTTCAATAATATCAAGAAAAGGTGTCGGTTTTGATTTTATTCCCTTTCTTTTCCATCTTTTTTTATATTTCCTGTTATAATGTCTATTTTCTTCATCTTCCTTAACAAGCTTCTTTATCAAGGGATAACTTTCTTTTAAGTAATTATATAATTCCTTAAATTGATCGGGACGGAATTCTTTTGAAATAATATGTGCTCTGATTTCAGTTTTAAAATAAAGAAGTCCTGCTCTGCGTCTTATTTCTTTGTTTGCTAATTTACCGTCAGCATCATCAATTTCGTTCATGGTACCGTCCACAATATGTTGCAACTCGTGAATAAGGGTAGTTAAGACATCTTCTTTGGTTGACGACTCAGCATTTACAACTGCTATAGCATCGCCTCTTCTAAATCCTTGCATTGTACCGGCTTCTATAGTTCTGTTTCCTTCATCCATGATATTCTCAATCGCAAGAGGTGTGCCCAGGTAGAAGAAAAGGCTCGGAATAGCAGGGAAATATTTTCGCCCAATTTTGTTCAGCGCATATACTTTAACATTCCTGTCTCTTATATATCGGGCAGTATTTGCTTCAACGCTGCCATCTGCATTATTAGCGGCCAACACAAGTGAGCTGTCAATCATTGAAATGGCTTTTTGATGTTTTATCAAATTAAGATAAAAAACATTCAATTCCATTAGATTCTTTACATCTTCCTCATCATAACCATCTTCAGCGTAATCGACGAATTTTTTTAACGCTTTTATGGCTTTTACCCTGGTTATATCTTTGAAATCAGGATTGAATTTTCGCCCCAAAATACAAATGTCATCTATAGAGATTTTTTTCATCTGCATGATAGGCCCGGCAGATTGACTTTTATTAGTATGGTATATTTCCTTAGCCGGCACATCCTTCTTAAATTGAATGGCCGCCATCGCCATTACGTCAGCCTCCCGCTCCAGTTCCTTCTCATCATTTACCGCAAGGCCGCCTTTCATTTGTAAGGTGGGCCACACCCGGCCCTGCATTTGCTGCACTACATGCCAGGCCTCGTGCGGTAAATGTTTTTCCTGCCCGGGCGCAATGTGTATATCGGTTCCGCGGGCATATGCATAAGAATTTAGCTGGGCTGGTTGCGACGAATTATAATACACCTTTACATCATCCATGGCATAACCCGAAAGTTGCTCCAAACCTTGTTTTAAATTTTCGGGCAGGCCTGTATTATTGGCTTGCTTTTGTACCGGCTCAAATTTTTGCTGTGCAGGTTCCTGTAATATATTTTCCTTCTGTTGCAGTATTGTGTTAGCCCTGTTATTATGCGCCGCGGGCTGACAGGCCTTCCGTTGATTCATCAGAGTGGTATTATCTGCCATTTCCTGGTAAGCTTTCAATTGCTGTACACGCGGGCTGTTATTTATGACATCCTGCAAGTTTTTTTGCGCCATAGCTTCCGGTCTGTTGTCAACCAAATTAAAAGCCGCGCAATCGCTGTTTTGTTTTTGAACAGTTACCTTACCGGCTGACGGGCCTCTGTTTTGTTGGATTTTGCCGGCGTTTGTACTCATAGTAAGACAATTTATTTAATATTTACAATATACGAAAATATCGAGTTAAATGGCTATTCATTGGATTTAACGTCTCCAAGAAAGCAGGCAATGAACATATGATCATGGCCTGCCGGTAAGCATAGGCTATCGGCAGTATAATAAACCGCTTATAAAACGATATGTTGCCGTTTTTTTGAGTTATTTCCCGAGCAGCCGCACTGGCTCGTCTCCTGCAAGTACAACGTCGCACAGCTCAACCAATATGGCTTATTATGCAGATGATGGTGATAATTATATATTTTTTAAAAAAAGCCTTTTTATTATAATTATCTTCTATATTTAGAACTTATACCAAAAACCAAATTTTCTACATTAACCTAATTCCGGTAAGATGATCAACGATGTGCTGGTTGTGCTCAAAGACAAGCTTAACGATTATTGCAGGCTGACAACCAGCTCGCCTGAAGACAAGGTTATGTTCCCTGACGGTGCTAATTTAGATCCCGACCAGTTTCCTGTAAATTCTGTCACACCTATTCTGGTTAATTTTGAGGAGGAGAAAAATATGCGTGCCGCAAACCGATTTGAGGGCACAGTAAATAAAGGTATCAAAACAGGAGGGAACCCCGCTATCCAGCTTAATCTGATGGTGTTGTTTGTCGTTCGTTTTTCCGACTATGAACAAACCATGAAATTCTTATCATTGGTTATCAGGTTTTTTCAGCGTAATAATGTACACGATCATCACAATACACCGAATTTAAGCCCCGGCATTGATAAGTTAAGAATGGAATTGATAACATTACCTTTTAACGAACGGAACGAATTATGGAGTTCGCTAAAAGCACCTTACCAGCCTTCGGCATTATACAAAGTAAGCCTGTTGGTGTTTGAAGATGATCAATCCATGGAAGTTTCAGGGAGTGTTCGCGGAATTCAGACTAATTTCGTTTCTCAATAATGGTATTTGACAAAAAACTTAGCATCAATATTCAGCACGACTACTTCGACAAGGGGCAGGCCCCCGGAATTAGTATCAGCCCAACGCCGCAATGCGGGCGGCTGCTGAAAAAATTCAAACTACTGACAAAATATGGAATAGAATTTATAATTTTTTCGGCCGGGGAAGAAAATGATGCCTCAAGTCAGATCAAACCGGCAGCCAGTCAATTTTTTGATTTTCTTATTTCAGCAACTGATAATCAATTTTCAACCTATACCCGGCTGATTCCCAAAAAGGATGACGAAATTTATTTGTTCATTAATCAAAAGGATAAACCCGATTTAAAATTAACCGTTGTTTCTAAATCACAGTTTAATCTCCAAAACAGCCCTCAGGTATTTGGCGTGATGAGGCTTACTTTTAATTCACCATCGCCTGTTTCTGTCACCTTAAAATTCGAAGCTCCGATTGTAAAGTGGAAATTTTACGTGCTTACTAATACTAATCTTCCCCATCCGGTTATCGATAGCAGCTTACCCGGGGTAGCATTCATTAAGCAAAATTCAGATAGTCAAACAAACGATTCGATAGCCGGCGCATTGGCGGCCGGTTTTCCGGCCGCAATTATTTCGGTATTTGAATCAGATAAAGAGATTGTCTTAAGCCGCACCGGCAAAAAAAACATCCGTTTAAGAAACTCATTCAATAATGTGATCGTCATGAACCATTTACCCAACCCTAATGCTCAAGAAAACGGTATTAAAATTATTAACCTATTCAATTAAATATTAACCTTTTGTTTTACCTTTAACATTAGTTAAACCTTTTCCAATTATGCCAGTTTCCAATTATGCTACGCCCGGTGTTTATATTGATGAAATTTCAACGCTCCCACCATCCATTGTACAAGGATCAACAGCTATACCCGCCTTTTTGGGCTATACCAAGGTTGTACCTAAAAATAGTGACACAGACGACATAGTTCCAATACGGATCAGTAGTATGTTGGAATACAAACAGATTTTTGGCGGTCCGGATCAAACCAGGTTTAATGTAACCATTAAAGACAACGCCGAAAAGCCGGTGGCGACAGTTGTTGAGCCACGCCACAAATTGTATTATGCACTCGACCTGTTTTTTAAAAACGGCGGGAGCTTTTGCTATATCCTGTCACTGGGTTCTCACACCGCAGAAAAGGAAAAAATACGATTTGAAGACGGGATTAAGGCCCTTGCGAAAGAGGAGGAGCCAACACTTATTGTACTCTCTGAAGCCTGTTCGCTGGGTACTGTTGATTATTATAGTTTATGCAGTACTGCTTTAGATCATTGTAAGAAATTTAAAAACAGGTTTTGTATTATAGACGTATTAAAAAAAGTGGATGGGGGAGAAGCTGCTGATGTTGTATTCAGAAGTGCCATTGGTGCCAATAATCTAAAATCCGGCGCGGCCTACTATCCTTTTCTTAAAACTTCGTTAAGTTACGTGGTAGAGGATACTGATGTAACAGTTATTGACACACGCACTGCCATCCCGCTAACTGACGCAGTAATTGCTGCGAACAAAAAGTTAGATCTCGCCGAAAAAGCAAAGAACGATGCGGAAGCAGCAGTAACAATAGCAGAGAAAGCAGAAAAAGAGGCAAAAACTAAAACAGCACAAGCGATAACCAAAGAGCAAGCAGCGATAGAAAGTTTAAATGCCGCAACTGCTTCGGAAGCAACCGCGAAACAAAAAGCAGCAGCTGCGTCAGACGACGAAAAAGAAGCGTTAAATGAATTGGCAAAAACTGCAACTGTAAAAAAGGACGCTGCCGCTGCTGCAGCGAAAAAAGCAACTGCAGAAAAGCAGGCTGCGCTTGATGTTTCATCAAAATTAGAAAAAGCCACTATTGACCAGACAGTGATCAGCAATAGCGCGACAGCCGTTTGGAACACAGCTATGCAGGTGCGGGAACAACTGGTTAATAAAGAAACTAACCTGGATTCTTTTAAAGCCAGGGATAGCGCTTTATACAGTAAGATTAAACTCGAATTAAATGATCTTAAATTTAGGGTCGAACTTCCCCCATCGCCTGCTATAGCCGGGGTATATGCTACAGTGGACAACGAACGTGGCGTTTGGAAGGCCCCCGCCAATGTCAGTTTAAATGCAGTGATAGGCCCGCTCGAAAAGATCACGGCAGAGGCCCAGCAGGATTTAAATGTAGACACGACAAGTGGCAAGTCTATCAACGCTATACGCTCGTTTACAGGTAGGGGCACCATAGTATGGGGTGCACGAACGCTTGCCGGTAACGATAATGAGTGGCGGTATGTTTCGGTACGCAGGCTGTTTAACATGATAGAAGATTCGGCGGCGAAAGCAACTTTTTTCGCGGTTTTTGAACCAAATGATTCCGGTACTTGGCTAAAAGTCAAAAGTATGATAGAGAGTTTTCTATATAACCTGTGGCAACAGGGCGCCTTGGCCGGTTCAACACCCAAATCATCGTACTTTGTAAATGTAGGCCTGGGTTCAACAATGTCTACACAGGATATACTTGAAGGAAGAATGATAATTGATATTGGTATTGCAGCGGTAAGGCCGGCCGAGTTTATCGTCCTTAGGTTTTCGCATAAACTTCAGGAAGCATAACTAACTCAAATATTTTAACCAATACAATATAGCAATCATGGCTTTATCTCAAGATCAAATCAAAACAGACTATCCGCTTCCGGTATATAACTACAGAGTAGATATTGGTGCCGACACCATTGCCTTCTCCGAAGTATCAGGACTTGAACTTTCTTTCGAAACTATAACCTATAAAGAGAGCCAGGTTGGTTCGGGCATTGCCGGCCCCAACGTTATGCTAATGCCCGGTACCAGAAAACCGCTTAATATTACCCTTAAAAAAGGTTATGTAAAAGGCAAAAGTATGCAGGCGTTATACCACTGGGTTAATGCAACACAGCTGAACCGTACCGAAAAAAAGGATGTAACCGTTCACCTTTGTGATGAAAAAGGTGAGTCGGTAGTGCGCTGGAAAGTGATCAACGCATTCCCGGTCAAGTTGTCGGCTCCAAGTTTCAACGCAAACTCTAATGAAGTGGCTATCGAATCGATGGAATTGATGGCAAGCAGCCTGGAAATGAGTGAAAACTAATGCACATTGAGTTACCTGCTACTATGATTTCCATAAAAACCGGCTATTTGCTACCGGCCTATAATTATAAGGTTTCGATAGGTACGCGAACCATGTCATTTTCGGAAGTATCCGGACTTAATATCAGTTACGAAAAGGTGGTGTATAAGGATGGTATGAGCCACTTAACCGGGCCAACTATTATTCGTGCGCAAAAAAACCAGGCAACTATCAGTCTTAAAAGGGGCATGACATCCCATAGGAAAGAGCTAAATATGTGGCTACAGGAAAAATCATTAAAAGACATATTTATTGACCTTTGCGATGAAATGGGAATACCGGTTATTCGATGGAAATTGATAAGTGCAATGCCCTTAAAAATAGATGCGCCCTCGTTCAGCGCCTCCAGCAATGAATTGGCAATAGAGCACATGGAGCTTATTGTTCGCGACCTCAATATCGAATATTTATAAACTGATGAAGCTAAAGGATCCTGATCTTATTTTAAGTTACCGGTTTGGGGTTTTCTTTTTCGAAGGTGGCGTTCAACCCAACATGGTGGACATCCGCTTTCAAAAAGTCTCCGGGCTTCGGGCCGACATGACTATGGGAAGTATAACCGAGGGGGGGGAGAATTTATACACACACCGCATTCCGAAACGTGCCGATTATGGTAACCTGATCCTGGAGAGGGGAATTGTTATCAAATCTTCTGTGCAAACATCTTTTAATGATGTGTTTACTTTCTTTAAGTTTTCGCCCGCCAGCGTATTGGTTACTGTGTATAATGATCAAAATAAACCAGCTACCGGCTGGCTGTTTCATAAAGCGTTCCCTGTTAAATGGTCATTTGGCGACCTGGACGCCAATGCAAGCAGCGTAATCATAGAAACTATGGAGCTTGCATATACGATGTTTCAAAATGTTGAAGTATAAAATATGGCTGTTGAAATTAGAGAGCTGGTAATAAGGGCCACCATCATTCGGGACGAGGGGGAGATGACACCCGCGCCTGCAATAAGTGCAACGGAGCATGCCCTTTTGGTTGAAGAGTGCGTAAAAGAAGTGATCAGGATTATTGAAAATAACAAAAAAAGATAGCAATGGCCTCGATCAGTCTTAATAAACTTGAGAAATTAAAGATAAAAGTTTATCGTACCATTGAAAGAAGTGGTGTGCCTGTAGATACGTTTGATGTGATGTTCAATCCCGAGTCGTATGCATTGAAATATGAAAATGTATATAGTCAGGCACAGGGCATTAACACCAGTGGGAAAAGTGCTAAGTACGCTTTAAGCAAGCCATCCGATTTGGGTTTTAAGTTGATTATTGACGGTACAGGCGTATCTGATTATGTAGCATCTGCACCCAATGCCAATCTTGATGTTTCAAAAAAAGTTAATAAATTTTTAGAGTTAGCAGCGTACATGGATGGAAATATCCACGAGCCCAAATTTTTAAAAATAGAATGGGGCACTCTTATTTTTAAGTGCCGGTTAAAAAGCGTTAACATTAGCTATACGTTATTTGATAAAGCCGGTAAACCATTGCGTGCTGAATTGGATACTACTTTTATAAGTGATCTGAAAGACAGTGAGCGGGTTAAATCTGAAAATAAAACCTCGCCCGATCTTACGCACAAAAGAGTGGTAAAAGCGCATGATACTTTGCCATTACTGTGCAAAGAGATTTATGGCACCGGGAATTGTTATATACAAGTTGCAAGGGCCAACAAGCTCGATAATTTCCGGAGCCTTCAGCCAGGGCAAGAGCTCTTTTTTCCGCCCGTTAAAAAATAAATATGAGTTCGGCAACATTTTCTGTAAAAAGCGAAGGCGAAATAATGCCGGTTTATTATCAACTGGTAAATATTGATATTGTGAATGATGTTAACCGCATTGCTTATGCGGAACTGACTTTATTAGATGGCGACTTTGCTAAACAGGCATTTATCATCAGCGATACCAGTTTTTTTAACCCGGGTAAGCCCATCGAAATTAAATTATGGTATGCCGATCAACCTGCCGGGGAAAAAGTAGTTTTCGAGGGGATTGTTATAAAACATTCGCTAAAAAAATCAGGATCAAGTGGCGTACTAAGCGTGGAGATTAGTGACCGCGCTGTTAAAATGACCAGCAAAAGAAAAAGTTATGTATTTAACGATATAACAGATCAGGACGTGATCAGTAAACTGATCAAAGACTGCGGGCTATCAGTAGGCAGCGTTGATGCCACCAGCACATCGCATCGTCAAATAGTCCAATACAATACAACTAATTGGGATATGATGCTAAGTCGGGCAGAAGTTAACGGTTTGCTGGTTAAAACAACAAACGGTGTTATTTCGGCGCAACGGCCGGATTTAGATGCCGCGGCTAAATACGCTGTTGAGATTGGCAAAGACGAGGTATTTGATTTCGAATTGCAAATGGACAGCCGAAACCAATACGCTTCCATAAAAAGCAGAACCTGGGACGCCTCGGCCAATCAAATGACCGAAACATCGAATGCGTCGGATGTGGTGTTAAAGCAAGGCAATTTAAGCGCATCAATTGTTGCGTCGGCAATGGGTGGTATCGACAATGACCTGATAGCTACCATACCCGCGTCTCCCGGCGAAGCAAAGGCATGGGCAGATGCGTGGATGGTAAAAACAAGGCTTTCTATGCTAAAGGGCAGTTTCAGGATAGATGGGTCGACAGCAGTTAAAATCGGCGATATCTTTGAATTAAAAGGGGCTGGCGCAAAATTTTCCGGGGAAAACCTGGTTACAGGTGTAAGGCACCGGTTTAACCCCCAAGGCTGGTTCACAACGATTCAGTTCGGTCTTTCGGCTGATTGGTTTTCGTCTGTGGTTCATACTTCCGATTCAAAAGCTGCCGGGCTTTTGCCCGGAGTAAACGGTCTTCAAATAGGTATTGTTCAGGCATTTGAAGCTGATCCGGAAGAACAGTTCAGAGTAAAAGTTGAAATACCGGCAGTAGATGGCGAACGCAAAACGGTTTGGGCAAGGTTAGCTGCGTTAGACGGGGGGGTAAACCACGGATCTGTTTTTTGGCCCGATGCAAATGATGAAGTATTACTGGGTTTCATTAATGACGATCCGCGTCACCCTGTAATTTTAGGATCGTTGTACGGCAAAAAAAACACGCCACCAATAAGCCCCGTTGAAAAAAATCCTGAAAAGGGCTTTGCTACACGCTCAGGAATGAAAGTGCTGTTCGACGATGAGAAGAAAACATTGAGTATTCTCACATCTGAGAATAACAAAGTATTGATTGATGAGGAGAATAAGTTTATTGAACTAAAAGACATTACCGGCAATATTGTAAAATTAAGCGATAACGGAATTACACTGCAAAGCGATAAAAATATTACAGTAAGCGCGGCCGGCAATATTGCCATCGAAGGTAAAAATGTAAAAATAAAAGGATCGGCAATTGACATGATTTAAACGACAGATATCTTCAGCCTGGTTAAAGGATGAGATAAATATTATCCATTAATGAAGTAGCCGTTTACAGATAATTAATAATACACCATTGCAAAATAAAATTACTATTGCCTGAAAACGAAAAGCAGATGATAAAGAATGATACAATAAGCGTATGGAAAATAATGAAGCGTTTTTAGGCAGGGGCTGGGGTTTCCCTCCTGAATTCTTCTCGGCAGGCGCCGGTGTCGGCATGGTTTCCGGAGAAGCAGATATTCAGCAAAGCCTTTGTATTTTATTGGGTACGTCATTGATGGAGCGGGTAATGTTTCCGGATTATGGCTGCGATATTTCTAATTATATTTTTGAGGAAATGGGGCAGGCGCTCATCAATGCGTTAGAGGGAAGCATATCAGACGCGATATTGAATAATGAACCCCGGGTAAAAACAGAAGGGGTGCGGGTAAGCGTTGATAATAATGACCCCGGGAAATTATTAATAGCTATTGAGTATACCATACGGGCTACCAATAACCGCTATAATATGGTTTACCCGTTTTATATCAACGAAGCCACAATATGAAGAATTTAAAATTGCTTAACTTTTATGATTGATATCATCATCACCGATGGGGATAATGCCTTATTTATGCCCGTATTTGGAACTGCTGTAGTTGCAGTGCGGCCTGGCAAAATCATGGCTTCGGGGAAAACTACCGTTAATGGCAAAAAAGTATGTCTGGCCGGCGACGAAAAAAAGGTGGAGGTGCCGGGTTGCGTATATGTTACCCCACAGTTTGTTATACCGGGAACGGGAACATTGAAAATTGCCGCCCTGGATGCCAGTCAGTTGTCTAAGATAGCAAAGGATTCAGGCAAGTATATTATATTGAAAGGAAGTGTATTTACGGCAAAATTTGAGGTGCAAAGCCCGGCCAAAGATTTGGCGGTACCGCCAAAACCGGATCCATTGAGCCAATACTCGGGTTCCGGAAATTTTATAAGTACCAATATTAAAGTTAAGGCTGAATAGCCAGCGGTTGTATGATAGGCGAATTAAACCCGAAAAAGCTTTTATACAGAGATGGCGTTAGCCAGTCGCAGAGGCTGATGGCCGAACTTGACCCTGCCTATATCAATATTGAGGATCGTAGCCTCGGCGATTTTATTGTATTTGCCAGGGATTTTGCCCATTACCTGCGTTTTTATAATACAGATAATGAGTCTTCAACTAACTGGGGGGCATTTTTAACCGGTGGCGCTGCACAAGGGTTGCCACAGGACAAATGGCTTGCCGATCTGCTTATTTATATTAATGATCCTGAACTATTTGCGGCACAACAGCCCGAAAAAGCCAAAGTGTACGCTAACCCGCACCTGGCATTGTTTGTTGCTTTTTTGAAGCTGCTGGAAACGATAAAAACACAGTTAAACCAATTTACAAAAAAACACCTTGATCTTTATTACGGTGAGTTACTGGGCTTAAGCCGAAAGAAGCCGATTCCTGATGTGGTGAATATCATTATTGAATTAAGCAATGATGTTGAGGAATTGCTGCTGGAAAAAGGAACGGCTGTAAACGCCGGTAAAGATACGCTTGGCAAAGATCTGGTATATAAGATACAGAAAGATACACTAATAACCAAAGCCACTGTAGCCAGGATCAAGTCGGTCTTCGTCGAAAAAAAATTCATTTCGCTGAAGGAAAAATGGACCGAAAAGGATGTGTTGGCTTCAGTTAGGGCGATGCTGAATATGGCACTCGGGTATGATACCTTTAACCCCGACCTTTTTCTGAACAGGGATAAAAGTATTAAAAACGATGTGGTTAAAGCTGAGGCCATAAAATATCAGCTAAAAAGCTCCGAACTTAACGGGATAGTTGATTTTGTTACAGATAACGTTGGAGGGCAAAACGCTGATATAATATCAACCTGGCTCACCGGAGCTTACAGGCGACAGCAACTTCATGTAAAACGGATGGAACTTGAAGGCGATGCGTCTGGATTTAAGTTCATTGAGTTGATATTAGCTGGTGCCGATGAGCGTTTACCTAAATTTAAAGGCAAAACTGTAACCGAGACAGGATTTTTACAGATTAAGGAATACCTGCAAACAAATAATAGCGACGAAAAGACCGAGGCAGGTTTATATGTGCAAGGAAAACTGCTGTTGCCGGCAGACGATTTTATTTGGCTTGCAAACCTCATCGCGAAAAAAGATACAAAGAATCCGGATTGGGCGACAGCGTATGTGATACTTGAAACTACTTTACAAAAAAGAGGTATTCTGCCTGAAATTCCGGCAGATACAGAATGGCTTGGCATTTTAGCATCAGCCGACGTGAAGGCGGACAGGCCTGATGGGCCGCCCGGTCGCTTCCGCATGTTTGGCGAACCCAATCCTCATGCCGCCAATACAATAGAACCGGCTTTAGGTTTAGCAATTTCGTCGCCGCGCTTTGCATTAAGCGAAGGGAGCTGTAAAATCGATCTTTGCATTTCATTCAAACCCATTGATCAATTAAAAGCCAGTCAATTAAAACAAGCACTTGAAGATAAAAAACAACCATGTCCATTCCGTTTTTTTATGGGCAGAGCCGAAAGTTGGAATGAAATATATAGCGCCCATCTTCAGTTTGACGACCCGGCACGCTTTGGAAGAGATGCGTCCCTGACAGATTCCTTACCTGATGCCGGCGACGAAACCGTTAAAAGCAATACCTTATGTATTAAGCTCGATCTCGACGCATCAGCGCCGTTGGTGCTTACAGACAACGCCATAGCCGGGCAGATATTGAACTTAAAAGTTACTGACCCGGCGATAGTAATGGTATTGGCCGGCGGTGCGGTAACTGATAGCGCACAACAGTTCAAAAAGTGGTACGGGCTTTTTAACAGTATGTTTATTGAAAAAGTAAAGGCGGATATTACGGTTAGCGGTATCAAGTCGTTCTCACTTCAAAACGATATCTCGTGGCTTGATTCCAAAAATCCGTTTCAACCTTTTGGCCCGGCACCGCTATCCGGCGACCGGCTTTATTTTTCGCACCCCGAACTGGTAGCCGCGCCCATCAACTCATTAACACTAAACTTTGAGTGGATGAACGCTCCTTTATCGTTTAAAACCTACTACGAAACCTATAGAAAAGTATATGACCAGGAACTGAACGGATCGAACAAAGAAATTACAGGGAACGATCATTTTAAAGCTGAGCTTAAACTGGTGAGCAATGGAAACCCATTGAGCCTTGGTGAAGTTAAACTTTTTGAAAAAGGCAAACCGGTAATCGTACCCGATAACTACGTCGATCTACCCGCTACAGAATTTAATAACCAGGAAGCAATAGTTAACCAAAAAAGGTATTTCATCCTTGAATTGATGGATGATTTTAACCACGCTGCTTATCCTTCGCTCCAGGCAATACAAATGCTGGCCTACGCCGATGATGTTAAAAGGACAGCCGTTTTAAATATGCCATACACGCCCAGGCTAAAACGACTAAGCGCAGGATATACCACCTCGTTCGAAATTTTTGCAGCAAAGGAAAGTAGTACGGGATGTTTGTACAGCATTAATGCCTTTGGTTATTCAAAGTTAGCGGTCGCCGGTGGCCGTTTAATTCCAACTTTAAATTATGCCGGCGAACTTTATATTGGTTTAACAAACCTCAACAGGCAACAAAACCTATCATTATTGTTTCAACTTGCCGAAGGAACCGCAGACCCTGAACTGGTTCAGCCCGCCGTATCCTGGAGTTTTCTTACCGATAACCGATGGGTGGCGTTGCCGCAATCAACTATTGTATCTGATACCACCAATGGCTTGGTTAACAGCGGTATTATTGAATTGAAACTTCCTGCAGGTATCACCAATCAAAACACATTATTGGGCGAAGGCCTTTACTGGCTAAGGGCCGCGGTAAATGAGCAAACCGCTGCCATGCCCGATGCAATAGACATTATTGCACAAAGCGCTGGTGCAATATTTATCGATCAGGGCAATGCTGCCGATCACTTTGTGAATTTATTGGGACCAGGAAGCATAAAGGGCCTGGCCGAAATTACTCCAGGTATAAAAAGGCTGGAACAGCCCTTCGCTTCGGCACAAGGGAGGCCCGGGGAAACAGATCAACAATTTTATAACCGTGTTAGCGAGCGCTTAAGGCATAAAAACCGGGCGCTTACGCTTTGGGACTATGAACGGCTGGTATTGCAGCAATTTCCCGAGATATACAAAGTAAAATGTATGCCCGGAAATTATTCGGCGCAGCCGGCTGATATGGGTAAGGTAGATATAATTGTACTGCCCAATATCAAAGGGAAGTTTGCCTTTGATCAGTTTCAGCCAAAAGTACACCCAGGCCTGCTGCTTTCAATAACCGAATATCTCAACGAACGTATTCCGCCTTTTGCAACCGTTAAAGTAAGGAACGCTGTTTATGTAACGTTGAAGATTAAAACAAGGGTGAGAATACGGGAAGGGTTTAACGAAGAATTTTATTTGACCCAATTAGAAGCCGATCTTAAAAAATTCCTGTCGCCATGGGCGTATAACGATGATGCCGATATCATCATTGGCGGACGAATGTACAACAACGTCGTTGTCAATTTTATTGCAAAAAAACCGTACATCGATCACGTGGCTACCATCAGGTTATCGCAAAGTATAAATGGCGGCCCTTTTATAGATATAAACCGGACGGACGGCGGTTCGGGAAATGACGAGCCCGAAAGTCCGGATGTGGTCCTGATATCAGCCCCTCATCACGAAATAACGCTCCTTAAGGACGACGATTTTTCTCCCGATTCGATGATTGGAATTGGTTATATGGAAGTTGCCAACGATTTTATAATACCCCCCAACCTAATAATTACATAAAAAAGGAAGTCATGATAAAGAATAAAGTAGATCTGAAAGCTCGTTTCAAAGCCAACTGTATCCCCACCCAAGCCGACTTCGAAGACTTGATCGAATCGGGCATTAATCAGCTTGATGATGGAGTTAAAAGAACTCCGGGCGATCCGCTAACCATTATGGCCGTGGGTGATACGCAGGAACTGCTGTCTTTATCCAAATCATTTGATCCTAAGCAACCGCCTGCCTGGAAAATTAATTTAAACCCGGCCCCGGCCGACGCGCCCGCTAACCCAGGGT
Source organism: Mucilaginibacter sp. cycad4 (assembly GCF_034263275.1). Taxonomy (NCBI): domain Bacteria; kingdom Pseudomonadati; phylum Bacteroidota; class Sphingobacteriia; order Sphingobacteriales; family Sphingobacteriaceae; genus Mucilaginibacter; species Mucilaginibacter sp. cycad4. The sequence continues at coordinate 2,021,399 of NZ_CP139559.1, forward strand.
TTAATATTGCCAACGCCGGAGGCGAAAGCCGTCTGTTTATAGACGAAGCAACAGGCAACGTGGGCATTGGAAATAAAATGCCCAAAGCCAGGCTTGATGTAGCCGGAGAAATGCATATTAAAGGTGCTATTGACGTCACCGGTACTATTAGTACCATGGCCGACATTAATGCTAACGGGCTTATTAACACAAAAGCAAATATTCATGCTGATGGTGTTGTTGAGGCTAACGTTATTGTCGCGAGAGATAAGGTAACTGCCGGTGGTGCTGTTGAGGCTAACGTTATCAGTGTGAGAGATAAGGTAATTGCCGGTGGTGCTGTTGAAGCTAATGTTATTATCGTGAGAGATAAGGTAACTGCCGGTGGTGCTGTAGAGGCAAATGTTATCAGCGTGAGAGATAAGGTAACTGCCGATGGTGCTGTTGAAGCTAATGTTATTATCGCGAGAGATAAGGTAACTGCTGGTGGTGCTGTAGAGGCAAATGTTATTACCGTGAAAGATAAGGTAATTGTTGGTGGTGCTGTAGAGGCTAACGTTGTGAGCGTGAAAGATAAGGTAATTGTTGGTGGTGCTGTTGAGGCCAAAGGGGTTATTAGCACCGATGGAAATATTCATGCAGGCGGTGCTATTGATGCTAATGGGCTCATTAGCACAAAAGTAAATATTCACGCTGATGGAGCTATTGATGCTAAAGGGCTTATCAGCACGAAGGGAGATATCCAGGCCGACGGAAATATTCAGGCAACCGGACGCGTAAACATAGGGGTAAGAGAAGCAAACGATAGGCCGCCTGTGAAGTTGGATGTTCACGGCACTGTTTATTTTGAAGGGGGACCCATAGTAAGTGAGTTTTATTCAAAACAACAAGGCGGATATATGAACTGGAACGTTAACAACGGAACCGGGGAAACCACCTTTATCAACAATAGCGGAAGAGGCCCCGGTGGTTTTATGTTTTATAATTATGATGGGAGAGAGGCCCCTTTACAGCCCATACTGCCAAGATATAAAAAGCTTCTTTATCTCACGGCTGATCAATCGGTTGATTTTTTTGGCGACATCAGGATAAACGGTACGGTTAGGGTAACATCTGATCTCCGGATCAAAAAAAATTTAACAAGTACTAACAATGTGGCCGACCTTGACATATTGTGTAATTTACAGGTAACCAACTATCAACATATCGACTCCCAAAAAACAGACAATCAACCGGTAAAAGGCCTGATAGCCCAACAGGTAGAAGAGGTATTCCCGGAAGCCGTGTTAAGCAAACAGGAGTTTGTACCCGATATTTACGCGGCCGCCGAAAACGTGACAGGAGCAGGTAATACCGTTACCTTTACAATGGGTAAGCCGCACGGGCTGCAAAATAACAATACGCTGAAACTCCTTACCTCATCAGGAGAAAAAGAAAAAGTGGTAACCGTAACCGGTGAGTATAGCTTTACTATTGAAGGCCAGGCCGATGAATACAAGGATGCGCTGGTTTACGGTAAACAAGTAGATGATTTCAAAATGCTTGATTATAACCGCCTGTTTGTGCTTAACATAAGCGCCACACAACAGCTTAAAATTGAAAATGAACAACTGAAAGCTAAAAACCAGATATTAGAAGCAATGCTGGCAGATTTTGAACTGCGCCTAAGCACCATAGAAAATTTAAAAAACTGAGATTTGGCCGCACGATGGATATCCTTAACCGCTCTGTAACGCTAAATAGCGAGGCACCCGAATCTCCCGGGCTCGATTTTGATACGCTCCGTGAAGAGGGTATCAGTTATTTGCAGCGGCTTGCAGGTAGCACCTGGACTGACTATAATACACATGATCCGGGTGTTACCATTTTAGATCAACTTTGCTACGCCCTTACCGATTTAAGTTATCGCATTAGTTTTGATGCCCGGGAACTGCTTGCTAAACCTGATGGGCACACATATGGCAGCCTGTACAGCCCGGCCACCATTCTTACCGTTAACCCGGTTACCTTAGCCGATTTAAGGAAAATGTTATTGGACATACCGGGCGTAAAAAACGCCTGGGTTGAAAAAATAGATAACCCGCAGCCAGCCATTTATTTTGACCCCCAAAAGAACACGCTCTCGTTGCACCAAGGCGAAAAGCAATTGAAAGGTCATAGCTCAAACTCATTGAGCCAGGTTAAAATCAAGGGCTTATACCGGGTGTTGATTGCTAAAACAAGCCGAAATGCATCAAATACCGAACTATTAAATAAAGTATGTGCCCGCTTATATGAATGCCGTAACCTGTGTGAAGACTTTGATGATATAAAGGTAATGGAGGAGGATAGGGTTACGCTTAGGGGCAATATTGAAATAGGCAGTACCAAAGATGTTAATGTTTTGGCTGCTAATATTTTATACCGCATCGCAGATTGGGTTTCGCCTGCCGTTAAATTTTATACTTTATCCCAAATGTTGGCCAAAGGTAAAGCAATAGATGAAATTATGGACGGGCCTGCACTTCACCACGGCTTTATTGATGATGATGAGCTAAAACAGTTGTCCCGCCGGTCAAAACTATATGCTTCAGATCTGATCCGCGAAATAATGAGCGAACCTGATGTTAGAGTGACCGATGAGCTTTGGATGAGAGTAACAAGCCAGGAACAGGAGAACAATTGGGCAATCAGCCTGGATATTAACCGCTTTCCCGTACTTGACGAAGATGCTTGCCTGGATACCTTAAAATTTCAGAAAAACGGACATGCGCTTAACATCAATAAAGAAGCTGTATCAGATTATTTGATGCAATTGAGAAATACCGGCGCTTTTACGGAGCTGCCACAAAATGAAAGGGATATTATACCCGATACACCAGATGTGCGCAACATTGGCGGCTATTATTCTATCCAGAATCATTTCCCCGAAATTTATGGCATCGGCGAAATTGGCTTGCCAGGGTCGGCGCCGCCATTAAGAAAGGCACAGGCAAAACAGCTTAAAGCTTATTTGTTATTTTTTGAACAAATACTGGCTAATTATTTTCAGCAGGCAGCAGGAATAAAAAACCTCTTTGCCTTTGATAATCATGATATTCACACTTATTTTCATCAATCGCTGGTTGGCAAAATACCCGGCGTAGAAGAGTTATTAAACCCCGGTTATAACGATGAAAATATGGCCATTTTAACCGAGGCACCAGCGCAGGCGCTTGAACGTAAAGACCGTTTTTTAAATCACCTGCTCGCCAGGTTCGGCGAAAGCCTAAATGATTTCTCCGTATGGTTAAACGATAGTTTTCCCTCGCCAAATACAAAGGAAAAGGATGCTATAGTACAGGAAAAAAAAAGGTTGGAACTATATAAAAATGTATTGATAAAAAGCAAATTGAATTTTCTTTATAACTATCCGGTCATAAGTGCCCAAAGAGGGAAGGGGTTCAATTATTCACAGCTAACATGGGGAAATGACAATATATCAGGACTGGAAAAACGGATAGCGGGAAAATTGGGAATATTGGATTATACAAAGGGAAGCTTAACAGATAACCGGGACGGTTTTCATATGATAGAGCATATCTTACTACGTCCGATGCTTTCAGATAAAACGATCCTTGATCGCTTTATGGATACCCATAGTTTCTCTGGGTTTAAAAAAGATACTGAGGGTTTTGTTATTTGCGAGTCCGCAGTGCATGGGTTGCAAAATAGAGATGTGATTGTAATAGCCGACAAGGGCATAGAAACAGAATATACGGTATCGGAGGTTCTTGTAGACAGTTTCCGGATAATGGCTGGTTATGATCAGGATACGATTGCGCAGCGCAAAAAAAATAACGAACCGGCGTTGTTGTGGAAACGCAACGATATTAACTCAACTATATTCGCGTTTGCTAAGCAAACATCCCCAATACCCGATCCTTACTCTTTTCAGCTTACATTTGTATTTGCCGACAGCAACAGGAGGTTTAAAGACAGCAAGTTCAGGGAATTTATTGAAACAACCATTCGCGAAGAAACACCCGCTCATTTAACCGTTTATATTAAATGGATGGATGATGACGCGCTAAACCGGTTTGAAAATGTTTTCCGGATTTTCCTTGGCGAATTAAAAGAACTTAGCACATTTTTACAATGGCCGAAGAAAATTACCTATTAAGAGGAGCGCGGAACACCCTGCTTGATATGCTCTTAGACCCGATAGGCGGCACCTATCCATTATTTGACCTGCCGGTAAAAGCGGTTAGTGATGTGGTGTTTTACAATAATGCAGCAGAGCTGATAGTTAGTAACAGCCAGCCTGACGTATTATACCGCGTTTTTGAAGACATAAACAATCCCGGCGAAGGGCTGCATACAGATAGCCGGTCAGATCTGATACTTAAAACCGGTTTGCTGATAAACCAGGTGCATGCGTTCAGGGTACTTGCCACTAAAATATATTCGCCGCAAAATAGCTGCGTCCTGCTACAGGGGGCCAATATACGGGTTGGTGTAAACACGGGGCTCGAAGTTGTGGCCGGGAGGAACCTGTTAAATTATGGTGATAAAGCGGTATTGATTGTAAAAAATGCGCAAAAGAACGCCAATTATTCCATTATCTATTATACCAAATCAGGCGAAGCGTTATCTGTTTCTCAGTTAATGTGCATTGACAACAAACAGGAGCTTGAAACCACACCCTATCCTGCCGTTAAAACTACAGGAGCCGATGAAATAATTGCGGTTCGCATAAGCCCCCTGGTATTAGGTAACGATGCCGACATCCGGCTTGAAACAATATACGGACTGCGGGAGGATATGGAACTCAGCGTAGCCGTTTTTGATGAAAACACCGGATTGTCGGGTGTTTTGTTAAAGGTTACCACCATAAGCGTAATGCCCGACCTTAATTTACCGTTGGATTGGTTTATGCAAAAATCTAAAACTCAAACCGGTGCTGCTGATTACGGGAGTAAGGTAGGATTGAGACTTGGTAATACACAAAAATCAGTAAAATACCAGTTAAAACTGGAGGCAATAGACTCCGACGAACCATTGTTGCCACCAGATAATCTTTTAAGTAATTGGTTTGTCGGCGACGGCGATACGTTTGATATTCTTTTAAATATACCCGCAAAAGAGGATATGGTTATAGTTGTCACAGCACAAAAACTATCGGACGCATCACATACCGGTCAATTGACTTCACAAGTAATAATACCGGTTTATCCTGATGAAAATAAAAAGCTGAGCGTGGTGAGTGTTACCGGCTCGGGCGATAAGGCTATCCGTTTAGATCAGCCGCAACGTGGTATATTATACCAGCTGCGCAATCCCGGCACTAAAGAAATGATTGATCCTCCCGTGTTTTACCACCGCAATTATGGCATTGGTAATACCCGTGTCAGCGCCAATGTGATTGAACGGCTATATAAAACGGAGAAAATTGATTTAAAAGGTAATAGGACGTTTGCAAAAAGCTTGTTTGTTGTTGATACATGTAACCAAAACAACGAAGCAGAAAAGGATATGGCGCTGTTGCCCGTTGGCCCTTTAGCAGATACAGCGTCATTCGAGGTAACAGCTACTAAATCTACCACCGGTTTTTCTGTAATTATAGATACCGTAAAGGTAAGCATCTGATATGGTACAACAAAGTCATGTGATAAAAAGGCAACTACTTGACCTTCAAATTGATGACCGGCTTGATGCTGAGCTGATCCAAAATAATGTATCAAAAATATTAAAAGATAAGCTGATGCCGATAATTGGCAGCTACCTTGACACATTAGGCGATCCTGATAAAACGAACCGGATAGACCGCTGGGAAATTGACCTTGGTTTGATATACGCAGATAACCTGCAGCATTTATTGGAGACAAGTATGGAGGAACAGTTACGCATGGGTAAACCGGCGTTAATCAGTACACCAACTCCCGTTGTGGCAACTGATCAGGATTTGCCCATCGTGCGGGGGGCAGATTTTGAGCTTGTCGCTTATTTTCTTCAAACCGGTGCCTTTCCGTGGTGGGCTAAAAAAACTGAGCCGGCTATGTTTGAAAAGGCGATAAGAGATTTATTAACTCAGCCCTCAGTCAGCTATCGTGAACTGTTTGACCGTGTTGCTGTTGAAATGGTATCGCTTAAGCGCTTAATTTACACATGCACTGATGATTTGCTTTTTCTGATAATTGAGAAACTCGACCCGCCCAACAAGGCTGCTGAAAAAAATTACCGGTACTTATACAAGGCCCTGAGCGCGGGTCAAAATGAAAGATACTTCCGGGAAAAATGTTGGATAGCTTTATTTACAAACGCTTCGCAAAACAGCCGGCTATCTGGAGGAGGCATATCGCCGGTAATAAAGCTTTTTTTTGAAGGATTTAATAAAAATGAAGCCATACTGATAAATGAAAAGGATAAGAATGAACTGTATGCTGAGTTAATGTTTTTTTACAATAGGAGCGTGCGCAACTTAGCAATGGCAGTAGAAAACTTAGGGAAAGCTTATTCGCAACAGCTAACAGAAACACTCGCCTTGCTGATAGCAGGTACCGCGGCAAACAATCCGGGCAACACCATCATTGCCACGCAGGACGGCGATACCCCGCGAGCTATAATCGCTAACATTCAAAGGCTTTTAAATGAAATCAGGACATTGCTTAAACAGGAATTGGTAAAGTATAGAATAGCGCCTCCGGTCTTGTTTATTGATTTAACCGAAAACGGACAAATTAGGCGACAGGAAAAACCGGTTACGCCCCCCGATATAAAACCAGATCAACAAATTGGCCCGGCGCAACTACCGGTGACGGCTGATGACAACAAGTCTGCCCAACAAACTTCACCGCAAAATGCGACGATGAAGACAGATAGACAATTGGATGAACAGGCGCCAACGCAAGATATAGCGGCAACGGTTAACAGGCAATTGAACCAACAAATACCAGAGCAAAACACTACGGTAACAAATGCCGGTCAATCCCGGGAGGAAGAAGCATACCAGGCGGGTTTGGCACAGGTCATCAATTCTTTTAACGATACCGATAAGCTCTACATCCATCATGCCGGGCTAATTTTGCTTTGGCCTTTTCTTTCACGTTTTTTTTCAAAACTGGGGCTTACAACCGACAATGTTTTTACAGACCGTTTGGATCAGTACAAGGCCTGCCTTTTGCTCCAATATCTTGCCATGGGCCCCGATAGCCAACCTTTTGAACCTTTTCTTCCACTGAATAAATTATTATGCGGTATGGATTTGTTTGAACCGGTAGACATTCAGATGGAGATTATGCAGCACGAATTTGATGAAGCAGATCACTTACTTGCAGCTGTGATAGCTAATGCACCAATGTGGAAAACCTTGTCGGTTGAAGGCCTGCGGCAGGCCTACCTGCAACGCGAAGGGATTTTAAGCACGCGCGATGGAAATTGGCTGCTACAGGTAAAAAGAGAAACCTATGACATCCTTGTAGATAGGTTGCCATGGTCAAACCAAATTGTTAAACTCCCGTGGATGGACAATTTAATTTTTGTAGAATGGCAGCTAAGCTAAAATCGGTAATAGAAAAAAACGCAGCGTTTTTAACGTTAGAAATGGAGTGGCTGAGGCAGATCATTGATCTTCGCTTACGCTTGTATTTTAACGAAAATACCTCAAACAAATCTATAACTGAAATACTGCCACCTGCAATAAATGCGGAGGACGGGCCCTATCCTGCCTTTATTATGGCTAATGAATTATCATTTCCACAGCGTGTATTGCTTGCACTGGCCATTGCACCCGGCATAAAGCCCGAACTACTTGACGCTTTTTTTGCCAAAAATATTACTTACGATAAAAAATTTTCGGAGTTTGGCGGCATAAGCTCGGCAACTGCAAACAACTTTATCCCCACAGTTCAAACGGCGCTGTTTTTGTTGGCAGGAAACAACCTTCAGCTGCGCTTTCAATATCATCAGCTGTTTGATCCTGATGAGTTGCTCATTAAACTGGGGGTTATTGAACTGAAGGATGCACATAATGAGCACTCTTTTTTTAACTCCCTTTTACACGTGCAGGACGACTATATTGGCCCCCTTATCACAGGCACGCATAAAAAACCAATGTATAGTGAAAGCTTCCCCGCAAAATTGCTAACAACAGGCCTTGATTGGGATGATGTTGTGCTCGCTACCGCCAGCAGGGAAGGCGTTGAAGAAGTACTGGATTGGATTAGGCATGGAAAAGATGTGTTAAGTTTGCAGGGACTACAAAAACGTTTAAAGCCAGGGTACAAAACATTATTTTATGGTCCGCCGGGTACCGGGAAAACCCTTACAGCCGCATTACTTGGTAAAGCGACAGGCAACGAAGTGTACCGTATTGATATTTCGCTTATCGTATCGCGCTATGTGGGCGAAACGGAGAAGAACCTTGCCAGAGTTTTTGATAGGGCCGAGAGTAAGGATTGGATACTGTTTTTTGATGAGGCCGACGCACTTTTTGGCAAGCGTACGGATGTAAACAGCTCGAATGATCGTTTTGCCAACCAGGAAGTTGCTTACCTGCTTCAGCGGATAGAAGATCATAATGGTATGGTTATATTGGCATCTAACTTAAAAGATAATATTGATAAGGCTTTTTTAAGGAGGTTTCAATCCCTGATCTATTTCCCTGTTCCGGGTGCGGATGAGCGGTATTTACTTTGGAAAAATGCCTTCTCCGAAGGAATGCAGCCTGCAAAGGAAGTGGAATTACAGTTGCTGGCCGAAAAATATGCACTTTCGGGGGGCTCCATAGTTAACGTGGTGCGCTATTGCTGCCTGAAAGCTGTGAAGAATAACGCCATTTTTATTACCGCAAAAGATATTGACGACGGCATACGTAGGGAGTTGCAAAAAGAGGGGAAAATTATTTGAAGTATCGTGTCGATAATTACAAAAAAACACTGTTTCTACAAGCGGTTAAGGCATTGCAGGGGGCAATGTGGATGACCGGATGGCTACCAGCTTTTGCTGACCTCGCTTTGTCCGGTGCGGACATCGAAGATGTTTTGGCATAGCAGGTTGGAAAACAATGTTTGCTTTAATTTAATGCGGTTTGTTTTAATCAGTAGCCGGGAGAGTTGGGGATGGCAGCGAAGAGGAACTGGATGACGTTGACGTGTGCGACGATGATGAGGATGTTGAAGATGTTGAAGTGCTTGCGGGGGTACCGGACGAGTTTATCAACATAACCAGGTCAAAAACGGCAAGCGCAAATTCTTCAAGCTTTTCCGGTGGAACATTATTACCTAATTTTCGTAGCTCGATAATAGCGCCTTGTCTTATCTTTTCCGGGCTTTTTTCAGTCTCAGAATCGCCGATGTCGCCAATAGCTTTCATATCTCCCCAAAACATATAATTTTCAGGGTTAATTTTTCCATAACCACTCACAACGGTCTTTTGAAACAGATCTACATTCCTTTTTAAGAATGTTAAAATAGTTTGAATGGTAACAGTTTTATAACTATCGGATCCGCTAATATTCCTTTCCTCGGTTAAGCCGTCGGGAATAACCCGTCTGTCTAATCCTGTTAGGGCATCTATTTCTTCTTTCTCCTCCGGAGACAAAGAATTATAAAAAGGGAGCAAGCCATTTCGAAGCATAAACGGCATCCAGTATTTAAAATATCCGCCATCAGCCGGCTTTACTTCGCTCGTTATATTTTGGGCAAAACCGTATAACATTGCTGCGAAACTTATTGTTTTTTCTGACCCTGATTTAATTTCACTCCTGGCCTCACGCTGCGCAGTGGCCCATGCATCTTTAAATGCCCTTTGGTCTTCTTTTCCACTCCAGCCAAACAAATTTACCAACGCTGAAGGGGCACTCCTGTTTATTTCCGTGATTGGTGTTCGTAGCATTTCGTTTTTCGCTTCTGAAGCCGTACCGGTACCCAGTGCCACTTCGTCGCTATGTTTTGTTTCGATAGCCATTTTGTCATCATCAAATGTTTTAAACGGCGCCTTGGTTAAATAATCAATCAATTGGGCAATCTTTTCAAATTTCACCCCGATTGTTGCCTGCGGATGGAAATGTTTACTTCCTTTTATACGAAATGTTTCCAGGGCATTTTGCTCAACTGGTTCTTTTTTATGTTCTACTTCTACTTTATGCACTTTTTCTCCTTCATGCTCATCATCATCATCGTCATCATCGTCATCATCGTCATCATCGTCATCATCATCACTGGTATCCTCTCCGGCTTTTTCCCCCAAACTTATAGCTTTGTTTTCCTCTTTTTTCTCATCGCTGTCCTGTTGCAAAACTTCCATAATCAGCTTCATTATGGGTGCCACTTCATAATCCGGATCCCATTTAACTGTTTCTATGCCCATTACTTCGCCGCCATCCGTCACTTCATTTAAAAATGAGGTTATCCTTTTTATAATTCGCACCAGTTCGCCGCGGCCATCTTTGGTTTCGTCAACGGGTTTTGTTTTGAATTCTAATTCAGGCAGGTTGTCTGCACCGCCATCGGCTATCACGTCAAATAATTTTTCTTTGTCGGTACCTAATGTTGCAGTTTGTTTAATTTCTTTTAAATTTTCAAAAATAATACTGTCATAAGCCTGAAATTCGAACCCTATCTTTCTTTGTATAACATCTGTTGTTGGCAAGGGGAGGTGGTTAGGTATGGTTACCGGTAGCTGCCGCGCTGTTTTTAGTTGTATGGCTTTTTGCCCCATCATATCCGCTTCTGCTTCAAGCGCAGGGTTATCATTTATAGCAAGCCCTTTGGCCTGTAAAGTGGGTTTAACACGGCCCTGCTTTTGCTGTACAACGTGCCAGGCTTCGTGCGGTAAGTGCTGTTCCTGACCCGGCCCCACGTGGATCTGATTACCTTTAGCAAAAGCAAGGGCACCTGCTTGTGCCGGTTCGGCCGAGTTATAATTAACTTTTACATCATCCAGCGGCACACCAGAAAGATGCTCCACGCTGCTTTTTAGCCGGGGGGGTAAGGTATTGCCTGTAGTTTGGCTGGATTTATCCCGCTGCATAAACTGGGTTACCGCGGCAAAGCCTTTGGCTGCCTTATTGCCACCTTCGGCCGGCAAATGCGATGATTCTTCTTTTACGACTTTCTTTTCCCTGTTCATGTGATTATTATGGGATACTTTAGTGCAATTTAAAAAACAATTCTGTTTTCCCGCTGATCCGGGTGTGCCGCCCTGGTATATCGTAATTTAAAACAGCACGATAAAACTGCCCGGTGCAATAACTATTGTGTGCATAACATTTAGGTAACTAAATGAAATTAGCTGATGCATTGCATGATAATCACGCGATATTGGGTTTTATAAAAAATAACATCCTATAATTGAACATCCCGGTTCAAATGATACATTCCGCAGGAACGTAATTTGACAAGCAGTTACAAGGAAGAAGATGATACAGATGCCGACGAGGATACTGCCGGCGATGGCTCTGAAGATAAACCGGGATGATGTATAGCATGAATAAGGTCAAAAACAGCCAGGGCGTAATTTATAAGCCCGCCTATCGGCATTCGGCTACCTAATTTTCTCAATTCGATAATTGCTCCCTGCCGTATCTTTTCAACGGGCGACCCCGGGCCTGCCTGCGAAGGGCCAATATCATCGAGGCTCTTCATTTTATATTTTTTTTTCATGGTCTCACCAATTCTTATTTCGCCGTAGCCCGCCACCTCTTCATCTTGCAGTAGGTCGCTTACGTCTTTCTGTTCCTCCTTGTCCTCTTCATCTTGTCTATGTTCCGGCGTCTCTTTTTTCTTGATCAAATCAAGAAGTATTGCTTTAACAGTAGGTACGTTATCGGGGGCTATGTCATCTTTGTTGGGAATTGGCGTAACTTTTAAATTTAAAGTGTCGTCGATAAGTAATTGCTTTAATTCTAATATTTCACTTGGGTTAAGATTGTTAATAAACGGCCAAAGACCGGTCCTCAACATAAAAGGCATCATGTCTTTTATGTAAGCCTGCTGCCGCTTCGCCGACTTCGGCGCTTCTGTTGACTTAATGTCCTTAGGGTCCTTTGTATCCCTTGTCGGCATAGGATCCCCAATCACGTTAATATCCGGATTTTCGTGGTTCTTTGCTAAGCCATAAGCAATTGCAGCAATTCCTCTAACTTTGGTCGATGTTATCCCCATATTGCTTTTTGCTTGCTCCAGGCCCTGCCTGGATGTTAGTTTAAATGGTTTACGAACTGGGCCGCCGCCCCATCCAATAAGATTTGCATGCTTTTGTGGCTCCGATATTTTTTTTTCCTCATCTTTTGTTTCAGTAGCACTGGAAGCTTCTTCAATACCTCCGGTTTTAAGGGGGGCGCTGGTTAAATGCTCAATCAAATCAACTACATTTTCAAACTTTACACCCACAGTAGCTTGAGGAGAGAACATTTTTCCGCTTTTGTCTACAATAAACTTTGGAATTTCTAACAAATCTTCTTTATACTTTTGGGGCAATTCTACCCTCTTTTTTTCTCTTTCAGCTTCTACTTGTTCTTTCTCTTTCCGTGATTTATCTGCTTGATCTTTAAGTTCTTCGTATTTACCGAAAACGACATCGAAATCGAAATCGGCATCGACATCCGGGGGCGTGGGATCTACTATTTCTTTTTCTGCAGGTTTGGTTCTTTCATTTTCTGCCATCTCTGCAGCAAATTTAATGGTCACATTAGCCTCAAATCTTTCAGAAATTTTTTCTTCCCAGTCTAAACCCTTAATTTTTTCTAAAGGTAAATTATCTTCTATCTGGCTTAAAAACTTCACTATATTAACCATGGTTTTCATAAGCTGTTCACGCCCGGCAGGGTTTTCGTCAACCGCTTCTGTCACAATTTCTAAATCCAGAGGTTTGTTACCGTCGGCAAAGTCATCACCCTCTACGTTAAACTCACCCTTAATTCCTCCTAAACGCTCCTTATTTTCAGTTATATTCCCTAAAAAAATACTATTAACTGCCTGAAATTCAAGGCCTATTTTGCGCTGTACTACACCCGCATATTGCGAAACCGGATTATAAAGCGGCGTTACGTGTAAATCGCCTGCCGTTTTCAGCTGCGCCGCACGCTGCCCCATCATATCCGCTTCTGCTTCAAGCGCAGGGTTATCATTTATAGCAAGCCCTTTGGCCTGTAAAGTGGGTTTAACACGGCCCTGCTTTTGCTGTACAACATGCCAGGCTTCGTGCGGTAAGTGCTGTTCCTCACCGGGGCCGATATGTATCTGGTTGCCTTTGGCATAAGCCAGCGCACCTACGCGGGCGGGTGCCGGTGAGTTGTAGCTAACGCGCACGTCATCCATTGGCAGGCCCGAAAGCGCTTCCACGCCGCTTTTTAGCTGGGCGGGTAGAGCGTTGCCCGGGGTTTGGCCTGATTTATCCGGGTGCATAAACCGGGTTACGGCAGCGAAACCTTTGGCTGCCTTGCTGCTATCCTTAACCGCTAAATGCGATGGTTGTTCTTTAACGGCTTTCGTTTCTCTGTTCATGCGGAGGTTTATGGAAATGCTTTAGCTTAGGGCAATTTAAAAAATTAGATCAGCTTTTTTGGGAAGTTATTGTTTCGCAGTCAAATAAATCGTTTCCTGTATTTTTTGTCAAAAATAAACTGATTTTATGCCCCTGGTGCTACACCGGGCTGAGTTTGCTTTAACATGGATTCTATAAGGCTGGCGGCACCCTTATGGTTAGGGTCTAAAGCAAACGTTCGGGCAATAAATTTCAAGGCCTGTTCATCATTCTTGAGTACGTAATAACACCCGGCGATATTGTAAAGCACCGCAGTATCCGGCGGATGTGCCTCCAACGAGTGCCCGAAGAAAAACAAAGCATCCTGATAGCAGCAAAGCTGATAAAATACCGAACCGATATCAAAAGCTAAATCGCCTTCCTCGCCCATGCTGTAATAATTGTTCCAAACCTCGTATAAAAGTAATTTAAAATTAGCTATCTCATCGGGTTTGGCTTCTTCGGCTATGTACAGCAAACACGGCAAAAGATTTTTAAATATATTGGTGTCAAAGCACGATAGCCTGATGCAGGATTCCATTTGCATCAGGTTCATATCGTAGCAGTTATCTACAAAATGCCTTTTCAGGCGAAAAAAGTCATCGGGGCCGAAACGCTCCACCTGGTTACGAAAAGCTGATTTTGTTTCGGCGTAATCTTCAGGTACCTTAAGCGCCAATAAGGTGCATATACTAATTGATTGATGATTTTGACGGGTAGTGAGCGACAACGCCCCTTGCGCCGTAAAATATGTGTCGATAGCGTGAAAGTTGACATTTAAAGAAAAACCGCCGGCATGTTTAATAATCTGGGGTGGCATTTTGTCGTCCAGGTCCTGTATTTGATGTCTTCCCTTATCGGCCGAGATCAGCAAAAAACCTTCGGCAGAAAGACGGTGTAAACGTTCAAGGCAGCCAATGGCAATGTGAGGGAACAATACCCACGAATCTTTGATGTTTTGGCGGTAATGATCTAAAAGGAGGTTTAATTCTTTTTCGGCGTATCGTGTGGCCGCGTCTGTAAGTTTACTGTGGTAAGTTACCTCAATTTGTTGCATCAACTGGGTTGGAGTAGAGGTATCGTCATGCGGTTCGGGAACGGAAAGTACTGTTTCTCCATCGTAAACGTTGCGTCCGGTAATGTAAAAAAGATCCTGTGGTACGCTGTCCCAAAGGTAGTTTGCTATTACCAGCAACGGTGTTTGCAGATGACCTTTTTTTAGAGTCAGCCCCTGCATTTGCAGGTTAAGCTCTGTAGTACATTTCACATCAAAAAAAGCAAAATCGAGCCAGTTTTTGTCGGTGAATTTTTTAAGTTTAGGATGATTTTTCCAAAAGGCAATATTGTTAGCGGATAGGTCGCTCATGATATAAGTGAAGGGCGGCACCTCAAAGGCTGCACCTTCGCATAGCGTTTCCAGGCGTGTTAGCAGGTGATAGGCCAATCGCCCGGATCCGGTTCCCAGTTCAAGCAAATAGATGGTCTCTTTTTGAGCGGGAAAAAGCCGTACACGGTCACGGAGGAAAGCAAATATAAGTTCGGCATAGGCAGCAGCCACGGCCGAATTATTAGTGATATAGTGCGGCACATCGCCATCCCGCCAGGCCTTTATGCCGGCGTTTGTATAATAGTCGCGATGGATTTTCCAAAGCAATGAATCGGAAAAGGAAGTATTGTGTTCAACAATATGCATTGTATTATCCCGCATCTGTTTTTTTACTATGTTTTATACCAAATATAGCCTTAAACCGGCAAATCCCCTATGCTGAGCGTAAGCTCTTTACGGTAAAATAAAACAAAACAAAATGTACTCGATTCTTACGCGCTCAAGCGGGTGATGCCCCGCGTGTTTAGGAAGTGTGCCGTCCTCATCTGCATGGTGGTGCGGCGTAATGCCATGATATAGCAGCAGGGGGGCAAAACCCAGGAACAATAATGTTTTGCTAAACCATCTCACCATACAAAATAGCATATCTCTTGTTCGTAGAACTCGGTAAACTAAACTGCAACTGGTTGACTTCCATGATTTAATGGATTTTCCGGAGTCACTGACCACACGATTCCGGGTCCCCGGTTCGCCCGGTAGTGTTTAAAGTGCGCTTGCAATAAGGTTAATAGAATAATCAAGCTGTCATGGAGCTGTTGCTTTTCAACTTCAGAGTAAAATGATCAAACACCGGAATCTTCAGATGTCGTGTTTAAATTAAATTTATTAACGCATTTTTGTACACCTCAACTCAATTTAGTAGGTTATTGATTTATATGTCAAAATTTATTTCTACCAGTATAGGTTGGCTTGGCGTAGTTTTATGTACACTCGGCTACCTTTTATTAAGCTTAAAGGTACTTAAAGCCGAATCATGGCTGTTTCAGATGTTAAATATTCTTGGCGGCCTGTGCCTGGCAGCAACAGCCGTTAATTCGCAGGACCTTCCCAACGCAGCTGCAAATGTACTGTGGATGTTTATTGGTATGTATGCTTTGGGCCGGCAGTTACGCAACCGTTAATTGAGGGATCTCTAAAAACTCATAAGCTTTTTGTTTGTAAAAGTTCAATCTTTGGATGTAGGCTGCCATGTCATTCTCCAGTGAGAGATAGAAATAAGCACCATCAACTAATACAAAAATAAAGTCGGCGGCTGTTTGCGGGGCCTTAATTGTGGTTAGCCCTTTTTCGTTGCATTGTTCAATAATCGCCGCCAAACCTTGACGCAATGAATCGAGGATGACCTTGTATTTCGATTTGATCTTTTCCTCGCGGAAAGCCAGGGCATAAAAAGTGTAGAAAAGCCCGTCGTCAAAAAGCAGGTTCCACTCTTTCGAAAACAGCATTTCAACAGTACGCTGCAGGTTTTCTAAAGTTGCCTGATCTTTATCTTTAACAGTGTATATCAATAAGTAACTTTCCAGGATATGATCGATAAGTGCGTAGGTGAGGTCTTCCTTGGTTGCAAAATAATGTAAAATCAAACTCGGGTTAATATCCATAACCTTGGCAATTTTAGCTATCGAGGTATTTTCGTAGCCTTCCTTTTTAGCCACTTCATAAAACATCTTGATTATTTCCAGTTGTCTTGTTTCCTTAAGACTTTTGCGACCCATCTTTTGTAGCGATTTTGTTGCAAACTACTAAAAAGAAATCTGCATAATCAAATTATTAATAAATTGATTGACTGTTCAATCAATTTATTAATCCCTGCTTAACTTCGTATTAATATCGGATAGGGAATTTAGTCGGCGGTTTAAACCCTCGTCTAATTAAAAATAACTATCAAGCAAATGAAAAAAAAGCTACTTTGGATCTTCCTGCTCCTGTTTACCATAAGCAGCGGCTTTGCCCAGGGAATCACCGTAAACGGTGTAGTATCTGATGCAAAAACAAAAGAGACGCTGCCCGGTGTAAACATTAATGTAAAGGGCACAAATTTGCGTATCGCCACAAACAAAAATGGTGCATATACGCTTACCGATTTGAAACCAGATGCCGTGCTGGTTTTTTCATTTATGGGATATAAGCCCGTAGAAACCCCGCTGAACGGGAGAACGAAAATTGACGTTTCCTTATCAGATGACTTCGCCAACCTGAACGAAGTTGTAGTGGTAGGCTTTGGTACCAAGAAAAAGATCAACATCGCCGGCGCCATCGACCAGATTTCCGGAAAGCAACTGGAATCAAGGCCGCTTGCTAACGTAATTCAGGGTTTACAGGGCCTGAGCCCGGGTTTAAATATCACCTATCCGGGTGGTGCGCCTGGTACAGTGCCAACCATTAATATCAGGGGCTATACGTCAATTAACGGCGGTTCGCCCCTGATCGTTATCGATGGTATCCCGGCAACAAGCAATGACGACCTGCTAAGGTTAACCCCCTCTGATATTACGTCGTTCACGGTACTCCGCGATGCAGCGTCTGCGGCTATTTATGGCGCAAGGGCGGCATTTGGTGTGATCCTTGTAACCACCAGGCAAGGCATTGCAGGCCATAATACCATCAGCTATAACACTTATACATCATGGGCTAAACCAACCTTGCTGCCAAAACCCGTAACCGACCCTTATATTTTTTCGAGGGTACTGGAAACCTCTACCGATAATACCCCGTGGGATTATGTCAACTACTCTGACGAGTATTACCGCTGGGCAAAAGAAAGATCGGATAACCCATCAATTGCCGATACCCGCCTTAATCCAACAGACCCAACCAAATGGGAATACATGGGGAGTAACGACTGGTATAAATATTTCTTCAATAACGCCAGTTCATCTCAAAGCCACACCTTAACATTCTCGGGCGGCGCCACTGTAAACAATAAGCCGCTTACGTATTATCTTTCTGCCGATTATACTAAGGATAACGGCTTAAACAAACTTACCGATGATTACTGGAGCCGCTACGGGCTGAGATCTAAAGTGGGTTTTTCGCCTGTTTCATGGCTAAAGATTGATAATAACCTGAGCATCTATCAAACCAAACGCGCGCTGCCAAACTCAAGCATAACCGATTTGTACTACCTGATGCCTACCGATGTGGCTACCAACCCCGACGGTACATGGGCAAATACATCGGCCGGCAGGTTGGCTGCTAAGCTTACTGATGGCGGCAACAGCCTCCAAAATATGTTCGGTTTTCAGAATATTACCAGCGCCGCCGCTTTATTTCTAAATGGCGACTTGCAGGTGAATGCCGACGCTTCATTTAAAAGAGAGCTGTGGAAGACACATACCGACACAAAAAAATATAAAATTGGTTACGGCCCGAATGATATCAGGGAAGAAGGCGGGACAGGATCGGTAAGCGAAGGCAACGGTTATTTATATAACAACGCTTTTAACGTATACTCAACCTACAAAAAAACATTGGGCGATCATTTTTTTAGCGCCATGGTGGGTTTTAACAGTGAAGATTACAGCTACTCTACCGTTAATGCGGGTAAAGATGTACTGATCTCTTCTTCATTACCGTATTTATCGCTTACCAGCGGTACGGCTACTGCAAGCGGCGGCTACTCGGCATACGCCACAAATAGTGTATTTTCAAGGTTGAACTATACTTTTAAAAATAGATATATCCTTGAGGCTACCGGAAGGTACGATGGTTCGTCACGTTTCCCGGTTTCAAAAAGATGGGGCTTTTTCCCTTCGGCTTCTGCAGCATGGATAGTAAGCGGCGAAAACTTTTTTAAACCGCTGGCACCTGCTGTGTCAACATTTAAACTGCGCTCATCGTACGGCGATCTTGGCAACCAGAACGTGGGCGACTTTGGTTATATCCAGTCGCTTGCAACAGGAACTTCGGGTTACCTGATTGGAGGTGCCGGCCAAAACCAGATCATTACAGGCGCACCCGGCCTGAATGTTGACCCGCAAACATATACCTGGGAGAGGGTTTCAACCCGTAACTTTGGTACCGATATCGGTTTGTTGAATGATAAGTTGTCGTTTACTTTTGATTACTACATCCGCGATACCAAGGGAATGCTGACCGCCGGCCAGGAACTTCCGGGCGTATTGGGCACCGGGGTGCCACGCCAAAACGCTGCCGATCTGCGCACCAAAGGCTGGGAGTTATCAATATCATATCGGGATAGGTTTGAGCTTGGTTCAAAACCATTCAACTTTGATGCTAAAATATTCATTGCCGATTCAAGATCTAAGATCACTAAATTTAAAAACGACCAGGGTTTGTTTTCCAATTATCGCGTAGGGCAGGATATCGGCGAGATTTGGGGACTTCAAAACGACGGTTTGTTCCGCAGCAAAGAAGAAATTGCCGCTCTTGATGAATCGGCGATTGTTCCATGGGGCGCTTTATCTATCGTAGAAGGCTGGCCTAAATACAAGGACCTTGACGGAAACGGAAAGATAGAAACAGGCTTAAGCACTAAAAATCCTAAGGATTTAAAAATAATAGGTAACAGTACAGATCGCTATACTGTTGGGGCTAATATCAATATGGACTGGCGTGGCATTGACCTGGCCGTATTCCTTCAGGGTGTTTTGAAAAGAGATTTCTATCCGCATCATTACCTGTTCTGGGGCCCGTACCAACAGCCTTATGCCAACGTATACCCCTGGAATTTGAACTACTATCGTGGTGCGGCAGATTCGCCGGAGCAAAGGGCTAAGCACTCCGCTTCTTATATTGCCGCCGGCCTTGCCGATGCCAATACCAATTCAGAATATCCTGTATTACAATCATGGCTTGCCGATGCCAATTATGGCAGTGGTTTGGATATCCCGCAAACCAAATACCTGTTGAACGGCGCTTACCTGCGCATCAAAAACGTATCAATTGGTTATACCATCCCGGCTAAATGGACTAAGAAGATCGGCGTGAGCCGCCTGCGTTTCTACGCCACCGGCGAGAACCTGTATGAGTTTTCGGCCATTAAAAAATATATCGATCCGGAGGCTGTTAACCAGGGGCCAAGCGCCTGGGCATATCCTTACCAGCGCAGGTATGCTTTGGGTTTAAACCTGGACTTTTAACCTGATGTTTCATTACATTTCAAATCAAAGTAAAATGAAAAAGTATCTATATATATTAGTTATTGCGGCAGTAAGCACCCTTGCGGCCTGCAAAAAGGGAGGGCTCGACCGTTTTCCCCAAACTTCCATTTCGCCCAATCTTTTTTTTAATACCGAGGAGGACCTGGCTTTATACGTAAACGGTTTATTATCCCAACCCGACCGTGGTACCTACCTTAATGATCAGAGCTCCGATAACGTTGCCACCACAGCAGCCGTTGAAGTAAAAAATATTATGGTTGGAAGCGCCAACTCACAAAACATCACCACCGGATGGAGCTGGACAAGATTGCGCAACATCAATTATTTACTCGAAAATTATTCAAAGGCCCAGGTTACCCAGACCATTAAAAATCATTATGCAGGTTTGGCCAGGTACTATAGAGCTGAATTTTACCTGGATAAAGTAAAGCGTTTTTCTGATGTGCCATGGTATTCGGGCACTTTAGACCCTGCGGATAAAGACCTGTATAAAGGCCGTGACCCGCGCAAGCTGGTTGCTGATAGTATTATGGCTGACCTGGACTTTGCTTATAAAAACGTAAGGGAAAGTGTACCAACCGGTACGCCGGGTAAATGGGCGGTGGCTACTTTGTACGCCCGCGCTGCGCTGTATGAAGGCACGTATCGCAAATATCATGACGAATTGGGTTTAAAAGAATCTGCTAATACCTTCCTGCAAACTGCCGCGAGGGTTGCCGGTGAGATTATCGCCAGCGGTAAATTCACGATTTACAATACAGGAAAGCCAGAGCAGGATTACGCGGCTTTATTTTCGAGCCAGGACCTTACCGGCAACAGCGAAGTGATCCTGGCCAATATTTTTGATTTAACAAAAGGCAAAGGCCAAAACGTTAACTCAACCGTATTTGGCGATTACGAGCAGGCGCCTGCTAAAGATCTGATTCAGACCTACCTCATGAAAGACGGAAGCCGTTTTACTGATGTTGCCAATTACGCGCAGATGGGATTTGTTGAGGAATTTAAAAACCGCGATCCGCGCATGTCGCAAACTATGGTTTATCCAGGTTGGGTACGGGTTCCTGATGCAACGCCTTATATCCAGCGTTTAAATAAAAATTTTACCGGTTATCACCAGCTAAAA
Organism: Mucilaginibacter sp. cycad4; assembly: GCF_034263275.1. NCBI lineage: Bacteria > Pseudomonadati > Bacteroidota > Sphingobacteriia > Sphingobacteriales > Sphingobacteriaceae > Mucilaginibacter > Mucilaginibacter sp. cycad4. Next base: position 2,042,493 of record NZ_CP139559.1, read on the forward strand.
GGCTATGTAAACAGCACGGATAACAATACACTGAATGGCGTGGATTTCCCGGTATATCGCTATGCGGAAATATTGCTTACTTATGCCGAGGCTTTGGCCGAGTTGGGTACTTTAACCCAAAGCCAGTTAGATCAATCGCTTAATTTATTAAGGAGGAGGGCCGGTTTGCCTGATCTTAACCTCGCCGTGGCGAATGCTAATCCCGATCCGGCTTTGAAATTGCAATACCCGAATGTAACATCCAACATAGGTGTTATCCTCGAGATCAGGCGTGAGCGCAGGGTGGAGTTCGCCTTTGAAAATTTAAGGTTTGATGATTTGATGCGCTGGAAGGTTGGTAAACTGCTTATTAAAAGCCCTGAAGGTATGTACTTTAAAGGTTTGGGTAAATATGATTTGACCGGAGATGGCGTAGATGACATCATTTTGATTGACAGGGCAGCTACCATTCCGGCCGAAGAACAGAAAGAGAAAAACCCGCTCGGCGTAAAACTGGTATACTATCGTGCCGGAACCATTGGCACCGATGCTACGGTTTACCTGAAAAACGGGAACAGCGGCGGTAACATCGTAACCGAAAATGTTGTAAGGACTTTTGAGGAGCCGAAATTTTACTATCGCCCTATCCCGCAGCAGCAGGTTGTATTGAACCCTAATTTGAAACAAATTTTTGGCTGGTAACATCCCATGGAAATAAAAAGAAGAGCATTACTAAAGGCCGCTGCAGGCATAGCTGCGGGTGTGGCAGCCACCGGCGCCATGCCCGCCATGGCTTTATCGCCGGCAGAAAAAAGAAGCAAAGGCAAACCGGTGTTGACGGTAGCTCATATTACTGACGTTCACATCAGGGCCGGTGATAACGCCCCCGATAGGTTTAAGAACTGCTTAAAGCAGGTCGTCAGCAAATACAAGCCCGATTTCTTTTTAAACGGCGGCGACTCGATCAACGATGCCTCGTACGATAATGTAGTGCGGAACCAGGTTACCGAACAATGGGGTATATGGGATGACTGCCTGCAATTGTTAAGCAAATATGAAGTATACAGCTGCATAGGCAATCATGACCCCTGGTGGAAAGCCCCGGTAAAAACCGATGAAATGTTCGGAAAAGATTACGTGGTAAAACGCCTCAAAATCCCGAACCGTTATTACAGCTTCAGCAAAAAGAACTGGCATTTCATTATCCTGGATGGCAATAACAGCAATATTTCGCTGGATGCCGAACAGTACGCCTGGCTGCAGCAGGACCTGGAAAAACTACCTGCCGGAACGCCAACCCTGCTAATGTCGCATTATCCCATCCTGGGTACCACACAGGTACTGGTGGGCGGCGGCCACTCAGACTGTAAAAAGTTGAAAGACCTGTTTTATAAACATAAAGATAAAGTAAGGATCTGCCTGAGCGGCCATAACCACCTGTCGGATCATACGGTTTACAATGATATACTGTACTGCTGTAACGGCGCAATGAGCGGTTTTTGGTGGGGTAAAGGAGATGCCGAATCGGCCGGTCCGGGCTATTACCTGGAAACTCCGCCGGGATATGCCATCCTGAAACTTTACGCAGATGGCACTGTGGAGAATGAATACTATCCGCACACTTTTTAAATAAAAAAACAATGAGGTTAAAAATAATTATTTGCGTTGCAGCCTGGCTTTCTTTATCGGCAGCAGCCTTAGCCCAAAGGCAAAAAAAGGTGGTTTATGTTATTGCCGATGGGATCCCCGCCGACGTAATGGAACGTGTGGATCTGCCTAATTTTAAAAAGATTATTGAAGCAGGATCGTACCTGCGTATCCATGTGGGAGGCGATAAAGGAACTTATAATGAAACGCCAACCATATCGGCAGTAGGTTATAACAGTTTGCTTACTGGTACCTGGGTAAATAAACACAATGTGCCCGATAATGATATCACGGCCCCCAACTACAACTACCGCCATATTTTCGGAATTTTTAAAGATCAATACCCCAATAAAAAAACAGCGATCTTTTCCAGCTGGACAGATAACCGTACCAAATTACTGGGCGATGGCCTGCCCGCCACAGGCAACTTCAAACCCGATTATGCTTTTGATGGGTATGAACTGGATACCGTTCGGTTTAAGCATGATAAAAAATCGGATTACATGCACCTGATTGATGAGGAAGTTGTTAAACAGGCAGCTAATACTATCAAAACTAACAGTCCCGACCTGTCATGGGTGTACCTCGAGTACACGGACGACATGGGCCACCGGTATGGTGATAGCCCTGAGTTTTATAAAGCAGTTAGTATGCTGGATACGCAGATGGGTAAGATCTGGGATGCCATCACTTACCGCCAAAAAAACTTTAAAGAAGATTGGCTGATTGTGATCACAACTGACCATGGCCGGGATGAAAGGACTGGCAAAGGGCACGGCGGTCAATCCGAAAGGCAACGGTCAACCTGGATGGTTAGCAATTATAAAAACCTAAATATCTACGCGCGGTATTTTGATTTAGGCATAGTAGATATTATGCCATCCATTGCCCGCTACCTGGACGTGAAACTGCCTGAAAACGTTGCGCGGGAAATTGACGGCACACCTTTTATGGGCCCTGTATCGGTAACCGCACTTAAAGCCAACTATGTACAAGATCACCTCGACATTAGCTGGAAAGCACTTGGAAAAACCGGCAAAGCCAAAATTTGGCTGGCTACCACCAATTATTTTAAAACCGGCGGGGAAGATAATTATCACTTACTGGCAGAGGTTGACCTTGCCCAACAACATTACTTTGCTGATGTGAAAAACTATCCTTCTGCATTTTATAAAATTATTGTTGAGGCACCGGATAATATTGTGAATAAGTGGGTTGTTTTGAAGAACTAAGCAGGTTTTTAGTTTGAAAGATTGTCTCAAAAACCTGGAGAGAGCAGGACATGTTAGCTTAGAGATGTTCGCTATTGCGGGGTCATTGATATGCTGCTGTGTTCTGCCTTTGTTAGTTAGGTTGTATTTTCAAGAACATTCAAAATTTCGGCCTTTTGATCTGTTGACAACAAAATGTTCAATAACCTGGCAAAGGCCTTACGCCGTTGTATGTTCAACCCATGCAACAATCGCGGTTCGGCACAATAAAGTTCCTTTATAGAAAATAATTAGAACATTAAGAAATCGCGGTTAGCACTTCTCGCCAGCCGGTAAGCTCGGGCAAACCAGGTTTGCGTTTGCCAAATAGCTGCACAATCATTTCGCCCCCGGCATCAAAAAGCTCAAGGGAGTTGATATCTCCATCGCTTGAAGGTTTAACCACATGCCATACCGAGGTCACAGCATCCATACGCAAATGCAGGTTAAATTCGGGATCAAGTACATTAAACCAAACATCCATCTCAACCAAACGGGTAACCGTACCGGTATGGATCTGGATGCAGCCCTGGTTGCCCGCAAATACCATTATTGGCACTTGTTTTGCCGAGCAGCTTTGCATTACGGTTTTAAAATCACCGGTATTTATTTGCTTTGCAAAACCGGCAGGGGCAAGCCTTAAGGCCTGTGTGCGGTTAAGGTTAAAACGCTTCAATAAGCCAAAAAACTCGTGGGTATCCTGTAAAGCTGTCCAGGCTTGTTGAAATTCAGCAACATCAATCTCTTCGTCAGGCAATGAAGGTTTGGCAGGGGCAGGGCTTGGCAATAGGGCAACCGCTTGCTGATCTGCTTTGCGGAAACGAGCGACCAGTTCCGGATATTTTTCGGTATTGCTTTTATCTGTAAGATATATTTTGTGTATCGCCACACCGTTGCCATCAAAAAATTGGAAGCTTTTAAGGTTGTTGTCCTCTGCAGCAAAGCCTAATTTCCAATGGCTCATGAATAAGCGGAGATCGATATCAGGGCCTAAAACCAAACCAGCATGCGGGCCGAATGAAACTTTCTCGTAAATGCCCTTGCGCTCGTGAACGCAATATTCGTTACGGGTGAGGGCCATTACATAACCTAAGGAGGTGATCTCTTTTAGCAGGTCCTCAAATTTATTTTCAAGAATGGTCACGTTTTCGCCAAGACCGGTCATCAGTAATTCGGCTTCGCTAACGTTAAGTGCGGCAGCTATATCCCTGATCCTTTTCCTGGGATTTTCGGCTTTGAATGCAAGATATTGTTCTTTTAATGATATGGTTTCCATATTTAATTGTATAAAGTTCTAACTATAGCTTGTGCCTGGTGTTCGATTACCTTAGGCATAATGAGTTGTTTAAGTGTGTTGGGATTGGTGAAAACATCGGCCTCGGTTTCAAAAACATCGTAAATGCTTTTGGTATTCAATATCTCGGCAGGGGAGCCGTGGTACCATTTACGTCCGTTTTTCAGCATCATGATTTGATCGGCATATTGAGCGGCAAGGTTAATATCGTGCAAAATGGCTACTACCATAAAACCTTTTTTTGCCAGCATGGCAGCCAGCGATAGCGTTTGCTGCTGATACAGGATATCCATGCCTGATACCGGCTCATCCAATAATAATAACGCTTCCGGCGTGTCCCAGATCTGGGCCAGCACACGCGCCAGGTGAACGCGCTGCTGCTCGCCGCCGGATAACGACAGAAATGAGCGTTCGGCCATGTGCGTTGTGCCGGTGATGGCCATTACCTCGTCAATAATATCCAGGTCGTGCGTTGCCGGTTTATTACCATAGTGCGGATAGCGGCCCATCTGCACTATCTCCATCGCCAAAAAATCAAGATTAATAATATTTTGCTGGTTGAGGATAGCACGTTTCAATGCCAGCTCTTTTGCCGAATAATGAATTAAAGGTTTTCCCGACAGGGAGATCGATCCGGTTGATGGTTTTTTTTCGGCGCTGAGCAAACGCATCAGCGATGATTTTCCAGCCCCGTTGGCGCCCAGGATCACCATAACCTCGCCGGGGTGCACCATAAACGATACATCTTTTACCAGGGTGTGTTTCCCGGTTGTATAAGTTACGTTTTCGACTGTAAGCATCTTATCGGGTAATTTTCTTTTTGTCTTTTATTAAAATATACAGGAAGACCGGCGTGCCCAGTAAAGCGGTTATCACACCGATAGGCAACTCGACCGGGGCAACCGCTTTGCGGGCTATCATATCGGCCAAAGTGAGGATCAGGGCACCCAATAATGCAGATGCCGGCAGTACGCGGCGGTTATCCACCCCAAATATAAGCCTCACCATGTGTGGTACCAGCAAACCAACAAAGCTGATAATGCCCGATACAGCTACCGATGCGCCAACTGCCATGGTGGCCAATACTACCACCCATCGTTTAACCCGCCCAACAGGCAAGCCCAATTGCTGCGCCTGTGTTTCGCCGAGGGCGAAGGCATTAAGCGTTTTGGCCATGGCAGGCAGAAGTATTAATGGAATAAACACAAATGGTACAAGGCATAAAACAATTTGCCATGTAGCGCCGCTAAGGCTTCCTAACAACCAAAACGTAATATTGCGTAACTGCTGATCATTGGCCATATAAGTAACTAAACCAGTTAAAGCCCCCGCAAGCGCGTTAACAGCTATGCCGGCCAGCAGCATGGTGGCTACATTGGGCCGGCCATCATTACGGGAGATTTGATAAACAACAAATGTGGCAATCCCAGCCCCTGCGAACGAGCCAAAGGCAAGTAAATAGTAACCCGGTAAATTGCCCAAACCGGCTAACAAAGCCGTTTCGGCAGCAATAATGAGTACCGCGAACAACGATGCTCCGGATGAGATCCCTATCAATCCTGGTTCGGCAAGGGGATTGCGAAAAATACCCTGTATGGCCGCGCCTGAAATACCTAAAGCCGCACCAACAAGCAGGCCCATGATTACACGCGGCATGCGCACAATGGTTAATACGGTGTCGTACTGCTCATCAACAGCTATGTTTTTAAATAGCCAAACTTTTTTTGCCAATATGAGTAACACATCCTGAAAAGGTATTTTCATGGCGCCCAAACTTAACGACAGGGCTGCTGTAAAAAAAACGCCTAAGCCTAATAATGTATAGATCAGTCCGTTTTTCATTGCAGGTTTTTGTTCAGCATTGTAATAGCCTGGTCAAGCCTTACGCTGAAGTTGATCAAAAGCTCTCCGTCCATCTGCACGATTTTTTTGTTTTTACCAGCATTGGTTTGGGCTACCCCCGGCATTTTTAATACGGCTTCAGCTCCGCCAAGGCTGCTCAATCCAAAATCGAACATCAAAATCACATCGGGGTTTGCTTCTATTAACGACTCGGTAGTGTATGGCTTAAAGTTGTCGAAACCCTGTGCCGCATTCTTACCGCCGGCTAACGATATGATAGCATCGATATTGGTGTGTTGCCCGGCAACCAGCATTACACCAGTACCGCGGGCATAAATGAATAACACTTTCGGTATTTTAGCGCTCTTTTTAACACCGGCCAATGCCTTACCTACTTTGGCCTGTGTTTGTTTAGCCAAAGCTTCACCTTTAGCCGGAACCTGGAGCGCAGCGGCTACCGCTTTAATAAAAGCTATCGGGCCACTTACAGAATAATCCTGTTTGATATTAACGAGATTGATACCGGCTGATTGCAGCTGATAGGCTATCTCTTTTGACACGCTGCCTTCCGGGGCAAGTATCAAATCGGGTTTGAACGAGATCAATCCTTCGGCAGATACTGTACGATTTTTGCTTACTTTGGGTAAGGCGACAACATAGGCCGGGTAAATACTGGTTACATCAACAGCTACGATATTTTTTCCAAAGCCTAAGGCATCGACAGTTTCGGTTAAAGCCCCGCTTAGGGTAATGATTCGCTTAGGTGCCGCTGCGTTGGCATTTATGCTGAAGCCTATCAGTAGGAGGAAGGCAATGCCTTTTATGTATTTGGTGAATAAATTCATAGTAATTGGGTGCAGGTCCGTTTTAAAGAGCGCTGTAACGGAATGTATAATTAGCCGAAGCTCCATCCGGTCCGTCTTTATAGTAGCTATCAATAATTAGTTTATAAAATTTACCGGCGGCTGTATGGATAAAGATCACCTTGCCTGGGATAGGACTGATCTGGTGGTTATCCATATTATAAGTATACCAACCATTGCCGCTTCCCCACGGAATAGCTTGCTTACCTTTTTTATAGCCCGATGCCGGTGCTTTATCGATCTTATCAAATGACGCATCTGAAACAATCTGCCCTTCGGCTGCACCTTGTACAATAATGCCGGTGTGTTGAAAAGAGATATCCCAGCCGGTTTTCGCGGTATCAGCCTCGTTTACTTCAGTTCCTTTTTCGAAATTAAAGTAGGCCATTTTATCAGCCGCATTAAGATTTTGGATTTTTTTTATAGCAGAGCTTTGCGAAAAAGCGTAGCCAATTGGCATTATTAAGCCGGTTAGCAGGAGCCTGTAACTTATTTTTTTAAGGTTGATCATGATCTGAAATTAATTTGAATGTGGCATTGATTATGCAAATCAACTATTTAATTAGACTAATTCAAAATAATAAGCAGGTTTTTATGGACTTGGTATTTTAAGAAAAAGCTAATCGTTGGCTTTTTGGTTTCTAAATAGTGTTTGTGCAAATATTTGATTTTTAGTTGTTTGTATATTACCTGTCTCTTTATTAATGTCCCCGGTTCTTGTCGTAGTTTATCTGCTCCTCCAAAAAGGGTAAAACTTTATCCTTAAACAGTAAAAGAAAATCCCGATTGCGTAAATGATTTCTCATTTCTATAAACGACTTTTGCTTTTGTTTATTTAGACTTATTAAAAATAAGCAAATGTAATTTGTATTCAATGTTTAAATTTTACCTGATGCTTTATCTCTCCTGCTTTTTAAAGTCCGCTGCCGAACCCCTTTATAAAATAAGCGGGCAGGTGAAGAGCGAACTGGGGGAGCCGGTTAATGCAGCTACTATCCTTATCAAAGAAAACTTAAGAGGCACCCAAACTGATACGGTTGGCCGTTTTATGATTGAACAGTTAAAGCAGGGCGAATACACGCTGATCATTTCAGCTGTGGGGTATGAAAAGCGCTTTCAGCAGGTTGTTATCAATAAAGCTTCTGTTAATAATTTAAGTATCCGGTTAAAGGTATCGGCACAAAACCTTAAAGAGGTAAACGTATTGGGCAAACAGGAAAGCCACGATAACCTGATCGAGTTTACCCGCACACCGATGCCCTCAACAGTGATCAGCCGAAAACAGATTGAGATGATGGGGAGCCGTCGGTTGGATGAGGTATTGAAAGAGCAAACCGGTTTGGCTATTGTGAATGATATAGGTTCGGGTGCGAGGGCGGTAGGCCTTCAGCTGCAGGGCTTTGACAGCGGCTATACCATGATCATGATAGATGGTCAGCCGATGACAGGCCGTAATTCCGGGAATTTTGACCTGTCGCGTATAACAGTTGCTAATATCGAACGGATTGAGATCATTAAAGGCGCGTCATCATGCCTGTTTGGCAGCGAGGCATTGGCCGGGGTAGTCAATATAGTTACCCGCCAAAATATATCACAAAGCCAGGGATTGGCCAGTTTACGCTATGGCAGTTTTAATACGTTGGATGCAACACTGGAAGGTGAAACACCTTTTACAGGCGGCAGGGGCTCGGGTTATATATCCGGTAATTATTACCGTACCGATGGTTTTAACGCCAACCCTTACCTGAGCGAAGGTAAAACGGCACCACCTTATGATAGCTATACCATACAGGGAAGGGGCAGGTACACTTTAAGTAAAATGAATGCGCTTAATATAACAGGCAGGTATGCGGTGCGTAATTCGGTTAATCAAACTGCTTACAATACGGTGCCAACCCGCGATGTGCTGGTTGAAAGGGACCTGAATGCGTCGGCTATTTTAAATACAAATTTTAAGAGTGGCCTGCGTTTAAAAACGCAATATTACCTTACCCGTTACGCTACCGATCAAAACATTACCAACCTGGCCAACAGCCAGGTTATACCTGCCAACAACTTTGTGCAATACCTGCATCGCGGCGAATTACAGGCCTCCCAAACCTACTGGGGTACTATGGTGCTTACAGGTGGTACGGGTATCCAGTACGAAACGATGAATAACAACCTGTACAGCGGGGTTAAAAGCCAGTCAACAGCCTTTGCTTATGGGCAGGCCGACTGGAAACTGAGTGATGAACTGGGCCTAACCGGTGGTGTGCGAGGTGAGCGCCATAGCCGTTACGGTAGCAGCCTCAACCCAAGTTTTGGTGTAAAATATCGGCCTGCGAAAGCACTCACTTTAAAGGCGGCGATAGCAACCGGCTTTAAAACACCCGATTTCAGACAGCTATACCTCAATTTTACCAATTTGGCAGGCGGTGGCTATACCGTTTTAGGTACCGATGTTTTCGCCGCCGAACTTCAGAAACTACAGGATGCCGGGCAGATAGCAACAGTATTTGCCAATGCAGCTAAAGTAAACACACTTAAACCCGAGCGGTCTGTGGCCTATAGCGCCGGCTTTACTTTGCAGCTAAGCGCCAGTGTAAAGGCGGATGTAAATGGCTTTTATAATAACGTACGCAACTTTATCAATACCGACCAGGTGGCTTCAAAAAAAGGCGGCCAGCAGGTGTTCTCTTATTTTAATATAGATCGTGCTTTTCTGATCGGTGCCGATGTTGGTCTGAGTTGGAGGGTGGTTCGCGGGTTTAATGTGTCGGCAGGCTATCAACTGCTTTATGCGAAAGATAGGGGCGTTATTGATTCGATCAAAGCAGGCAGAGGCAATTATGCCGGGGTATATGATACCAATACCGGTCAAACCCGCCGCTCAAAAACATCCGACTATTTCGGGTTGAATAACCGTTCCCGGCACATGGCAAACATAAAGTTTACTTATGAATACGAACCCAAAGGCATCACCGGCACTTTCAGGGTTAACTACCGGGGCAAGTATGGTTTCCAGGAGGCAAACCTGCCCAACGGATTTCTTGACCCGTATGACACCTATGTATCCAGCTTTTTCCTGTTCAACGCATCGGTGCAAAAAAAACTGATGAACAATCACTTTTCGGTACAGCTGACTGCCGACAACATCTTTAACTACCGTGATCAACTGATGCCGGCCCAAAGCGGGCGTACCATTATGCTTGGCCTTAACTATCGATTTTTTAAACAACAATAAACTATGATGAAACTAATATCAACCTATAAAAACCATTATCAAATGCTGCTCATCGCCCTGGCTGTGGTTACCGCTCTTAGCTCATGCACAAAGGAGCAGGTAAAACCACAGCTCCAGGATGGCAGCAGCACGGTAGTTGCCGATTTGCCTGGTGATGTTGGCAGCACCATTAATACAGGCTTTAAAACTTTCTATTTCAGCTTTTCTACTAATGGTAAAGTTGATAGTACAGCCAAGCAAAGCTCCTTATGGGATCTCTCTTTTGGACGTGAATACAATTCATATATAGGGATTAACAACGGTACCAACCCGGGAAGCTACGGATTTGGCGGACAAGGAAAAGGGGTTTTAATCGCTGTTAACCAGGCTTACGATCTTGTGAAGGAAGCGCCATCTGATGCCGATTTCACCGGTAAAGGTGTAACCTCGGTTGGCTGGGATCCGGGTAACGGCTCGGGATGGTATTTCTATGATCTAAAAACACACATAGCAGTCCCTGTAAAAGGCCGAACCTTTGTATTGCGCACTGCCGAAGGTAAATACGCCAAGCTTGAACTGGTAAGTATGTATAAAGGTGCGCCCGCTGTAGTAACCGATTTAAACTGGCCATCTCCTTATTTCACGTTCCGCTACTTTGTTCAGCAGGATGGCAGCAGGAATTTATCAACCAAAAATTAAAACAATTAATCATGAAAGTCATAAATATATTTCAAAAGCGTGCTGCTACAAGTATTTTAATGCTTGCTGTGTTAGCATTAACCTTTACTGCATGCAAAAAAAATGATGCGGTAACGCCTGATCCCACACCTGTTGCCCCAATAAGGGATGCCGACAAGGTGCCTTACTACAAATTGCAGCGGGTTGAAAACCTGGCAGCACAAACCGATGATCAAAACCCTACAACGCCTAAAACAGAAATCCTATTTAGCCTTGATTATAAAAAAGAACAGCCGGCAAGCTACGCTAAAACCTCATTTTGGGATATCTCATTAAGTGGACTTTATAACAGCTTTTTAGGCGGTAACAATAATACCGATGCAACAAACTCCGGTTACCAGGGACCTGGCAAAGGGGGGATCACCATTGTGCAGCAGACCTTTGATGATGTAACTGCTATCCCTGCGACTGCTGATTTTAACACAGGTAAAGGCCTGATAGGTACAGATGACAAGGGAAGCTTCGGTACAGGCACCGGCTGGTACCTGTATGATTTTGGCGGAACAGTGGTTGGCGATGGCAGCGCTACCAAAGTACATGTAGCTTATGCACTGGGCAATCCGCTCAAGCTGGCCGACGGTAGTACCCTGGCTGCACGAACCATCATTGTTAAAACCGCTTCGGGCGATTATGCGAAGATCAAAATGATCAGTTGCTACAAGGACGTTTTTACGCCCGACCAGATGTTTACCGATACCCCGCACATGTACTTCACTTTTGAATATGTAATAGTACCTGCCGGAAGCACAAAATTTGAGATCAAATAGACCCTATACTTACACTATGAAAATCAAATACTTCTACTTATTGCTCGCCGGCCTTATTACCGTATTTGCTGCCTGTAAAAAAACAATCTATCCCGATGCGCTGCCCCAAAACAAGATCCTGGAATATAAGGTGGTGAACGTACAGGATACGGTGATCTACGGTTCGGTTGATAATATTGAAAATACCATAACCGTGTACATTCCTTACTATTATGGCCTAACGGTTATTGAACCTAAAATCACTTTAGATGCCAACGCTGCCCTTACAGCTACAGCGCAGCCAGTGAGTGTTGATAACAACGGGCAAACCTACACGGTAAAAGGAGGGGATGGCACGACACGTACTTACAAGCTGAATATTATACAGCAAAATACTGCCAGCCTTACCTTAAACTGGTTTGAGCTTGACCCCAGGGCTATTCCTAATGGTCAACTCACATTGATCAGCGGTAATTTTTTGAGTACGGGTACAGCATCGCTAAAAGTAACACTCTTAAACACTGCTACTAATAAAACTGTATTTGGCGATTTGAGCACTGCGCAGATCGTTACCAACGCCGATAGTTACGGCGACACTTATATACTGGGTATCAAAGCGCCTTTGGATATTGATAGTGGCCGTTATAATGTCCAGGTAGATTATCTTGGCCATTCGGTGAAAATGGATAAACCGCTAAGGGTTTACTACAACCGCCCGCAAATTGCAACTACGTTTAATACGCAAACTGTAGCAGCCGGTGATTCCATCAGTTTTATTAACCAGGCAGATGTATTTATCGACCTGAAATCGGTGAAAGCTACGATAAGCGGACAGGCTTATGATTTCCCTGTTCAAACCAGCACCCGCACAAAGATTGTGATCAAAGTTCCTGAAGGTTTGCCTGCCGGCAGCTGGGGCAGCACGCCTTTTAGTTTTCAGTTTGGCAACTGGCAGCCGGTAGTAACCAATGTGCCGCTGGTGGTTAAATCCAACACCGGCGGTTAAAACATTAAACGCTGCGCACACGGAGGCGGATTATAATCAACCCTATGTTTAACCATAAAACCGAAGCCTATGTAAACATCAAAGCCCCGAAAAACACAAAAACCGGCAGGTAAATTCTCGCAAACCACCTGCCGGTCAAGATCAATGCGCTTTATAAGACTTGTAAAACATTATCCTGGACGATAATGAAGGCCTTACAGCGTTCAACATGCGAATTAAATAAAAATTTAATTTAAAAACACAATTACCATGATTTCAATAATCAAAAACCTGTCAAAAACAGCTGTTGCTGTAATCACTGTATCAGTAATATTTTCATCTTGCCAAAAAAACAATAGCGATAGCGTAAAACCTTTGCCCGCTGCAAACCAAAGTGCAACAGTAACCGGCGTTACTACAACATTATTAACCGGTGACTATGGAAGCCCAACACCTGCACCAGGCACATATGGCACAAAATATCTGAATATTGCCAATGGTGCACAGGACTCAACCGGTGCTATTACTTATCATTTAACTTTTACTTCAACAAATAACCTGGCAATGGCAGCAAAATCAGGCTATACACTCAAATATTTAAATACTACTAAAACACTTAATACTATTAACAACAGTGATTATACCGCTGCAACCACTGTATCAACCACATTGGGGTTAAATACCTCTACCGATTCCCTTAATAACCCGGTTGGCGCAAACGGATGGTTAAATTACAACATCACTACCCATGCGGTAAACTACACACATAATGTAGTATTGTTCCTTAGCACCGGAACCACCATTTATGCTTTCCAATGCTATGCTGCTGATGGCCAGGGTTCAGCTACGTTAAACAGGGGCCGTTACTGGTTCCGTAGAGGTACTTTGATCAATTAAGTTAAAAGTCCTGTTGTAAATAACATCAAAGAGATAGTGCCTGGCCATCTGATCCGGGTCAGGTGCTTCTCTTTAATGATTATCACTATTAAAAAATGATTAAAATCAAACCAATACTTTATTTATCTCTTGTCGTTTCGCTTTTGCTCTTGCTGGCCTCCTGTAAAAAAGAGTATGTAAAAACAGCATACAACAACGTAGAAGAATTTACCATTGCAGATTCCGCCGGAAATAAACTCAAAGCTTCCATTGTGGGCGACAGTATAAGGGTTTACTGGCCTCCGTTTCAAACTGTTCCTGTTAATGTTACGCCTCAAATTTCGGTTTCTTCGGGAGCCGGTATCAGTCCTGCATCGGGCACAAGTGTTGCCTTTAAAAGAGGAACTGCCTATACGGTTACTGCACAGGATGGCAGTAAAAAAACTTACTTTCTATTGCCGATGATCAATCAGCCTGCACTGGTTTTTGAAGTTGCTGCCGGTTATGAGTTTACCATACCTTATTTTTCAATACAGGGGCAATATTTTATTCCTGATACCAATCAAACTAAATTATACCTGGTCAATAGCGGCAATAAAAGCATTCCCCTTAGCTTGAAAAACGCTTCGAGGTTCAATTCTCTTGGCATTGTGGTCAACCTGCCTGTAGATGGCAGTATAGATACGGGTTTTTATAAGATAAAATTAGTAAGCGGGCAAAATATTATTACCAAAGGCCCTTATCATTTTGGCCGTCCTCAATTTTTGTCAAGCCTTGTTACCTGTACATTTAACGAAGCCGGAAAATCGCTTAAGGCCGGAAACGAAATAAGTTTCAACTATACATTTTCCAATTTAGCTAAAAAATACTTTACGGGTAAGTTCGTGAATGCACAGCTTTTGGTAAGGCCTCCAAACGGAGCAGATGATGGCTCTGAAGATCTCTTTTATGAAGTACCGCTTACCCGGCTAACCCAAAACGTAATTCATTTTAAACTGCCGGATGACGTTTCAAATGGGAAGATCTCCCTGATCATATTGCCGTTTGAATTGGAAAACGGAGAGAGGCCGGCTGCATATGTATGGGATGCCGCTACAGAACCTGCTACCTCTATTATAAATTAAGGGAATCATAAAATGCGGATATTAAAAGCTCTCGAAATTATAGTACTTGCTGCCGGTTTGTCGGCATGCAGAAAAAGTGCTGTTGTTACTCCTGAGCTTCCTGTTTCGCCAACTACAGGTACCCGCGCCCAGTTTACACTTGATTCTATTTATTTGTATGCCAAACAAATTTACCTCTGGAGTGATGCATTACCATCATATGCTGCCTTTAATCCGAGGAAATACGCATCGGATTTGCAAGTATTGAACGCGTTTAATGCCGAACTTTTTGATTTATCGCAATTAAAGGTTAACCCGCAAACCAGTCTTAAATATGAGGAGCCGGTAACCCCGGGTTCGCCAAAATATTCATTCCTTACGGAGCTGGGCAGTAACGGTTCGCTGGCTGCTGTCGGGGCTCCGGTATTGAATGCTGTGTTAAAAGATACAGTGGTTAGCAAAAATGTCGCCTATGTTGCGTTGGGCTCGTTTCCCCAATTAAATACTTGTAAGGACTTGCTTGATGCTGCGTTCGCTACGCTTAAAACCGCTAACCCCAGGCAGCTCGTAATTGACTTGAGGTACAACGGCGGCGGTTTTGTTGAAACAGCCGAGTATGTTGCCAACTTGATAGCACCATCAGCATTAAACGGAAAGGTGATGTTTTCTGAGCAATATAATGCCTTGCTACAGGCATCAGGCGCTACCACACTTAAAAATCAAACTTACTATGACGCCAACGGCAATACGGTAATTTACAAAGGTCGTACGGCTACCCTGTCCGATGTTGACTACACCGAAGCGGGAAACACGCATCATTTCAATAAGCAAAGCGGTATGGAAACGGTAAAGGATATTTATTTCATAACCTCTGCTGCTACTGCTTCGGCAAGTGAGTTGCTCATCAGCGCCCTGAAGCCTTATTTTAATGTGAAGCTTGTCGGCGGCACCACCTATGGAAAGCCCGTTGGTTTTTTCCCGGTTAAGATAGATGTGTACAATGTTTATTTATCAGGCTTCCTGATCCGTAACGCGCAGGGCTGGTCTGAATATTTTCAGGGGATCCCCGCAGATGTTGAAATAACGCCGGAAGGAGGGCCTGTGCTGGGGGACCCTAATGAAGCCTGTTTGAGCGCTGTACTGGAGTTGATTAATGGTACGTCGTTAAGCACAGTGCAACAACAGGCAAATAATAAAACGGTACAAATAGCTTCCGTATTTAAATCAAGTCCGGCTGGTAGCATAATAAAACAGGACGGAATGATCGAGAACAGATTAAAACTAAAGAAATAATTAATACACCAGGAGATAAACTCCTACATAAAAAAATGACATATGTTAAGCACAACTATTAAAGAGGCTACCAAAGAAGCCCATCAGCAATTAGAAAAAAAAGTAGTTCAGAAATTAAAAGCGATCCGCAGTAACCAGGATTATGCCGATTTACTGAGGCATTTTTATGCCTACTTCAATCACCTGGAAAAAGTAATTGCGCCTTTTATTACCGTTGATGTTTTACCGGATCATGCACAACGCAGAAATTCATCATTCCTTAAAAGCGATATAGAAGCATTGGGTGGAGATATCAACAGCCTGCCTGAAACAACAGTCCCTGAAATTAATAACCTGATCCAGGCGCTTGGCGCTTTGTACGTAATGGAAGGCTCCATTATGGGTGGAAGCATTATTGTACAGATGCTGGCCAAAGGCGGCATTACCGGGGGCGTATCGTTCTTTTCAGGTTACGGACCCGCAACCGGCCAAATGTGGGGTGCTTTTATTTCGATATTGAATGCAAGCGCCGCCAACGATGAAGAAGAAACTACTGCTGCGCATACCGCAAATGATACATTTAATCACTTCGCTGCAGTGTTTGCCGAAACAAGAACAGCCGATTAACGGATAACCGGCCGTTGCGCTGCATATTGGATATTAAACCCATTTTAAGTTTACCTGTATTGAAATTGTAATGAAGATAAAGTCGAAGATTGAAGGTTTTGATGAATGGTTGTTTATTGAGGAACTGCCCGACGCTTATTCGCCCGGTTCACAGCTTTCAGAAAAACATATCTCGATAAAGCGCGAGCCTGTAAAAAAACTATTTTATTATCAGCTAAGCTCGGGTGGGTTGTTTTTGCTTCATTCCAATATGCAGTTTAATGAGCATGTACGCATCTTATCGGAAGTGGAGGGCGAAACCATTACCTCGCAATTTATATTTTACGAATCGGGTAGCACGCCTCCAAAATTATTAAAGAAAGGCATTTATGGCAATAACCGCCACAATATTCGCTACATACCCTCATCAAAAGGCAAATATGAAGTTGTGCCCGATATGGAGTATAGCTACTTTTTAATGGTGCTTTCCAAAGAGTATTATTTTCATTTGATCGACAGGCATGCCCTTATCCATTCATCATTTGTATCGGCCATTATGGAGGGTAAATACACATCACTTGCCGCACAGGACCTGGCCGTAACTCCCGAAATGAAAAGGGTGATCACCGATATCTGCGAATGCAAAAAAACAGGTGAGCTTAAAAAGTTTTACACTGAATCAAAAGTTCTTGAACTGCTGATGCTGCAGCTTGAGCAAATGCAGAAGCAAGGGGAGGACGAAAACAGTTTGCAGATAAAAACCGATGACCTTGAAAAGTTGTACCAGGCAAAGGAATTATTGGATAAAGTTTATGTTAACCCGCCAACCATAAAAAAACTCTCAAGGCTCATCAGCCTGAACGAATTTAAACTGAAGCAGGGTTTTAAAGCTTACTATGGTACAACAATTTACGGATATATCACAAGATTAAGGATGGAAACCGCCAAAAAAATGATCATCGACGATCATAAAAGTATCGGCGAGGTATCTCATGCCATCGGTTTTAAACACCAGGCGCACTTAACAAGTGCCTTCAAAAAATATTACGGCATTTTGCCCAGCGAAGTGAAATTAACGGTGTAACGCCGTCAGATATTGAATATTACATTGGGTAAGGACAAGTGATTGCTACCGACTGTTAGAGACATTTGGCATAAAAGCAGGATCGCAATTATTTAATTGTTATTATTTATTGTTTACGATGATGTTGCGATATAATATTCTCTATTAAGATGTTGTCAGGATCGCAGGCTCCAGTTGATGACCAACTTGTGCAAGTTCATACCCAACACTTACCGGTCGCATATCACAAACCGTTTTGTAACGAGGTGATTTAGTTCAAGGTACTTTAATTCGTTAGGCGGTACTTTATATCCCATCAATGTGCCTGAGCAAGGCCATAAAACCGCAAACGCCGCTTCAAAACAGTTCAGTTTTTGAAAATATTAAATTCGTTAGTCGCAGGATTACGCCGGATGATCTTCAACCGGATGTTAATAAAAAATATTTCAATCGGGATTTTGAGACCAAGGCCCACATACCTCCCAAATATCGCAAGTGAGAGGGCCTTGTATTTCCAAAATTCTGTAAATACGAATGAAGGTAATAGTCCGATCATTGTTATGAAAGAATATAAATGCCTGCGCTTTTGACATTTCATTTTCAGCGATTGCAAATATTAATGATTTGAAGTTAAGCAGAATCGGCTGCCCGTTTTCGTTGCATATTTTAATATCAGCGAAAATCGGCTTATATAAAGATAATTTATAAAAAAGTAGGAAGCCCTCAGGAATTAAATTTGTAGGGCAGATGAAATACAGGCGTTTTAACGCACTTGTTCTGTCAATATAAAACAGCAGCTCACAAAGATTTTTTTAACTCATTTAACCGATAGCGCGGATTGGATAAGCTATGCCCTTTGTTTGCGATGCCCTGTACCTAAACTGTTTTGAAATATTAAAAAAACCACTAAAAATGCAATACATGACATGAACAAAACAAACAGGCGGATCCGCAATGAACCGAACGTTGCACCCGCACACATCACTAATATTTAGCAAACATTCAACGTACAATAAACCCCAAACACATGAGAAAACTTATACTATACCTTATGCTGTGCTGCATATCCTGTAGTTTCCTTAACCCTGTTTACGCTCAAACTAATGGCGTTATAGTGCAGGGAAAGGTAAAAGATACAGAAGGAAAAGCAATAGCCGGCGCAACAGTCTCCGAAAAAGGAATTCCGGCCAACGGGACTGTAACTGACATGGAAGGCCGGTTTCAACTTAAACTTAAAGGCAATTCAAATACAATTATTATCAGTTTGATAGGTTACAAACGGATTGAAGCCAAAGCGGGCGACAAAAATACATCATATACGCTACAAGTGGATGAACAGTCATTAAACGATGTAGTTGTGGTTGGTTATCAAAGTCAAAGCAGGAGGGAAGTTACCGCAGCGGTATCATCGATAAAAGGCAAGGATATTGCCAACATACCGCAAGCCAGCTTTGACCAGATGCTGCAGGGGCGGCTGCCCGGTGTGAGCGTGTTGTCAAGCACCGGTGAGTTAGGAGCGAAAACGAATATCGTTATCCGCGGATCAACCAATGTTGACTTTGGCAATGCCAATGGGGGCAATTCAGGCCCATTATATGTTATTGACGGGGTTATATTTGATGTAAACGCAATAGGAACAGCATATGGCAATAATAACCCGCTTGCATTAATTAACCCCGCCGATATTGAATCGATAGATGTATTGAAGGATGCATCGGCTGCCGCTATTTATGGTGCAAGAGGCGGTAATGGTGTCATTATCGTAAAAACAAAACAAGCCAAAAGAGGTAAGCCGCAGGTATCAATTTCGGCATTTGCAGGCGTAACAACGTCGCCTAATTTAATTAAAGTTACCACCGGTGCGGCAGAACGCGCTTTAAAGCTAAAATTACTGCAAGGGCAGCTGGGTTATAATAACATACAGCAAGGCGTAATCCCGAGGGCATTAACAGATAGTTTAAATCCTGCTTTTAACAATGATGTAGACTGGCAGGGATTATTGATCAGGAAAACAACGGTAGTGAATAGCCAGAGTGCCGCTGTCGCGGGTTACGCTGGCACAACATCATACCGTTTATCGGTAAACCATTACAACGAGCAGGGTGTACTTAACGGTTATGGACTTGAAAAAATTACGCCTCATTTAAACCTTACCATCCAGCCGCTCAAAAAAATGTCTATCGCGGTTGACTTGTTGATGAGTTCACAAAGACAGAGCCATGGTGTAGGCGGCGCGGGCGCCTATTTGTTTACAGCCTGGAACTTTCCGAGCTCGTTGTTGCAGCTTAGTCCGGAGCAGGTTGCTGTTTACAGCGGGAAGACCCATTATTATGATGATAACCGGACATTTACCATTGTTGGTTCGGTTCACCTGACAGATACTTTAGCAAAAAACCTGACATTCAACAGTACCTACGGGTCAACAAATTATACCGACAAATACGATTATTTTTCGCCGCAGATACTTAATGGTACGTTGAACACCGCTTACAGTACCGTAAGCAGCAGCCCGTCATGGTCATTTGAAAACCTATTGCAATACAACAAGGATTTTGGGAAACACCGGTTTGTTTTTGCAGTGGGCGCATCGTTGTACAGTTATGAAAATAATTATAATTACTCGTCTGCAGCAGGTATCAATGTTTCAGGAATATACTCTGTGCAAACCGTACCTGCGGGTATCAACCTCAATACTAATACCAGCTATTCGCGTAAAACTACCGAATCATATTATGGCAGGCTTAATTATGATTATGCGGGCAAATACCTGTTTACGGCAAGTTTCCGGCGCGATGCTACGTCTATTTATAGTCCGCAGTACCGTTGGGGCACATTCCCGGCTATGGCTATCGGGTGGATAGCATCTGACGAGCCGTTTTTTACCCCGATAAAAAAAGTAGTTAACTTTTTAAAATTTAGGGCCAGTTACGGTATCGACGGTAAAGATCCCGGCCAGTGGTATTCAAAATACCAAACGCTGAGTACCGATGCCAGTAGTTTGGCAGGCACTAACGGAACGATTAACCCTAACGGTTATTTAGGTGGTTCCCCAAGCACGTATAATGGCACTACAGTAATTTCCCCTTTCCCGTATTATAACAACTTTTACAGTTTTGGGGTGAAATCAAGCAATAGCGTACGTTGGGAAAAAGACCACCAGGTTGATTTCGGTGCAGATATGGAGCTGTTTAACAGCCGTGTTAATATAACTGTTGATTGGTACCAGAAAGATGCGAAAGATGTATTTTTTTATAACGTGCCTGCGCAGGCCACAAGCGGTTATCAATACTACTCAGGGAATTATGTAGATATCCGTAACCATGGCCTCGAGTTTGCCGCAAACATCAACGTTATGGGGCCTAAATCTCCATTTAAATGGAATTTTAATTTTAATGTATCTATCAACCAAAACCTTGTCACCAAGCTGCCAAATAACAATAGGGACTTTCTTTTTGGCGACTCATGGTTTTATAAAACCCTTACCCTTGGCGAGCCTTTATTCAGCTACAGGGTGTTTCATACCAACGGTGTTTACGCAACCAATGCCGATGTGCCTTCAGACCCCACTACAGGTAGAAAAGAGACTTATTATGGAGTGCCGCTCCAGGCTGGCGACCCCAAATATGTTGACGTAAACGGCGATTATAATATTACCAATGATGATAAATACATTGCAGGTAACCCGAACCCTAAATATACAGGCGGGTTTGGCAGTTCCTTCAATTACAAACGTGTTACTTTGAGCTTTTTTGCCTCGTTTGTTGCGGGCAGGAAAATATTAAATGGTGCTTTATCTGATGCGCTTAATGGCACCCGCAATCTTGGCAGCTGGGGACCAGCAGCTGGCGTGGCAACCTTTACCAATACGCTTAACCAGTTTTGGCAGGTTCCCGGCGATCAGACAACTTACGCCCGCCTTGTTTACCCTAACGGTTCCCAAACTGATCCCTGGAATATCGGTACCGATTATTTTATAAGGGATGGCAGCTTTATCAAATTAAAGAACGTAACGCTTGGTTACGACCTGCCCGACAGGTGGCTTAAATCGTTGGGGCTTAAACGTGTTAATGTGTATGTAATGGGCGATAACCTGGCTATCTGGAAAAAGGCGAAAGATATAGCCGACCCCGAGTTAGTTGATGCTACAACCGGTTCGTCAAATGTGATCTATCCAACTGCCGCAAAGTATACACTGGGTTTAAATATCGATCTGTAAGCCGGATTTAATTGGGGATTGTTCGCCAATCTCCTTAAGTCAAATCATTAAAATTAAACTAACGTGAAAATGAAAGTTAAAAATCAAATATTATATATGACAGTGCTGGTGCTGTTGTTTACTTCCTGTAAAAAATTCCTTGATCAAACCCCGGTAAGCACCGCAACAGATCAAACTACCTGGAAAACAGAGGGAGATGCTAATGCCGGTGTAGCCGCAAGTTATTCGTTGCTAAGATCGGCCTTTAATGCTTCAATTGCTTATTACAGCTATGGAGACCTTACATCCGGTGAGTTTTTAACGGCCGAAGACCCATCCTTTAGCAATGTGCTTAATATGCGCTGGGGGACTGCCGTACAAAGCTCGTTTACTTATGATCCGCTTTTAAAGCTAAGGATTTACACTCCTTTCTATACCGCTGTAGCACAAAGCAACCGGTGCCTTACTTATATCAATAACATGCCTGTAACTGCGTTTACCGGCGATAATACAGCATCTCAAACAACATCGAAAAACAGGTACCTGGGCGAGGCTTATTTTACCAGGGCTTTTGCATACTTTATTATGTGCCGTGTTTGGGGGGATGTGCCGCTGGTGCTTGAAAATACTGAAGAAACGGTTTCTAAACAATACGGAAGGACATCGCAGGCTACGGTATTAAAACAAGCTATTGCCGATGCAACCAAAGCCACGCAGTATTTAAACTTAAAAGATAATTCATCAACAGACAGAGCAGTACGTGCGGATAAGGGTGCAGCCTATGCGCTGCTTGCACATATCTATGCCTGGATGGGCGATTATGACAACTGCAATACGGCTTGCGACGCGGTGATCAATTCAGGGTCATACAGTTTAATGAGTGCTGCCAATTTTATGGATATCTATAAAGGGCAGTCGCAGGAGAGTATTTTTGAAATTGCGCAGAATAATATATCTGAAAGCAGCGATGCAAACACTTATTATACACTTGCAGGCTCAACACTTACGGCTCCTTATAATAAACGTGCGGTACCTGCCTGGGTTATTGATGATAGCAAGGTTAATGCGCTTTACACCGATACTAATGACGTTCGCCTAAAAAAAGGTTTCCTGCGTTTATCAAGCGGTACAACCTCTTTTTATGAATGTATCAAATACGTTAATGTTCAAAATGTAAATGGTAATGCCAATTACCAGGTATCATTAAATAATATCGTCATTTTCAGGCTTGCCGATATTGAATTATTAAAAGCAGAAGCACTTTGCGCCAGGTCGTCTCCTGATTACGGCACTGCTTTATCATTAGTAAACAAGGTTCGTGCTGCCCGCAATGCAGCCTCCATTACGGGTGTAGCAGGTGCCGATGTTTTACAAACAGTAATTGACGAACGCGGAAGGGAATTGTTTTTGGAGGGGCACCGCTTTTATGACCTGGTGCGTCTTGAAAGGATAAATCATTTGCAGCAATTTGATAATATATCTCCCGGCGAGTTTGCTGCGGGGAAATACTACTGGCCGCTTGACCCAACATTGTTTATTAACAACTCCCAGCTTACGCAAACCGCGTTTTGGGTAGGCAAGGTAATGAATTGATAACGCGCTTAATTAAATAAACAGAAAACATGAAACACAGTATAAAAAATAATATCCTGATCATGCTGGGCCTTTTTATAGCCTGCAGTATGGCTGCCTGCAAAAAGGACGGGTATCTCACAGATGGGGGCGTAAGTAAGGCTTATACTTCATATTCTACCTATGATTATCTTAAAAATAACCAGTATCACCAGTTTGATACAGTTATTATGCTGATTGACCATTATAAGCTGAAAGATGCGGTGAACAGCGCCAAAACCTTTTTCGCATTTACAGATATGTCTGTGAACGGGCTTATGAATACATTGAAAGTTACCAGTATTGAACAGCTTAAGGATTCGGTGAGCTCTAAGCTGTTTAGCCAGTATATGTTCAACAAAACTATTACGCTTGATGATGCTACCGTAAACTCTGTTTTGTATACCAAC
Organism: Mucilaginibacter sp. cycad4; assembly: GCF_034263275.1. Classification (NCBI taxonomy): domain Bacteria; kingdom Pseudomonadati; phylum Bacteroidota; class Sphingobacteriia; order Sphingobacteriales; family Sphingobacteriaceae; genus Mucilaginibacter; species Mucilaginibacter sp. cycad4. The sequence continues at coordinate 2,066,178 of NZ_CP139559.1, forward strand.
GAGGTTGGTGCAATTGCCCCATCGGCTATTAAAAAAATAAGCACGGGCGTACCGGTTTACCTTACCAACAGCGCGCCTACCTTCAATTATTTTACGCTTGAATATGTAAAAGTAAATAGTGTGGTTGATGGTTCGCCGGGCGCTCCTGCCGATGACCCTGTAGACCTGGTTCTGCAATGTCAAACCACAGGGGTACAAACAAGTACAGGAACTACCCTGCATGTGCTGGTAAATAACGCGGCACTCAATAAATTATAGTATTGGTTTATTTTATATTAAAATCATAACAACATGCTCAAAAATAAAAAAGCGATGCTGGCGTCATTGTTATTGACAGTCGCCCTGCTCATCATATATGGTTGCCAAAAAGTACCCAAGGGTTTTATAAGCGATAATATTTTTTACAACATTAATCCTTTCACTGTTTCGCAGGGGATAACGACGGTTTCTACCGGCCTGGTAATTGATGGTTCAACAACACCCCTCAACGTTAAACTATTAGCGGTAAGGGATATGGCTACGGGTAAGGACGCTTCCGGTGTTTTGCTGAAACTGGATACTATCAGGGTATTTAAAGGCACTGTTGATTACAATGACTCAACCGAAGCATTGTTAAACCTTAAACTAAAGGACAGCACCCTTGCACCGTTTAGTATCAACGGAATAGGGGGGCGGCTCCAGTTTACACAAGCCACTAAATTTGTTCCGTTAGGGAGCTATAATTTTGATATCCAGGTTTCCAATATCCGCGGAACAAAAATCCTTAACAACGCGTGTAAAATAATTGTTCAGGGTGCCTCGCCAGATACACTCACTTATTTGGCCTACAATCAATCTGATAATAAATTTACAACCTTTGTAACCAAAGCAGCCTCGTTGCTGGATCTGAAAATAACCCATAATGCTGCCGGCCCTAATAAGATCATTTATGTATGGAAGGATAAAAACGGCCATTCCTTTAACCCGTCAAAAGGTGAAGTGATTGGACGACCGGCTCGTCCCATCTGGTCAGACTGGGATCCTTATTACCCGCAATTAAAAACGGATACTTCTTTAGAATACGGATATCCGGCCGGAGTGCCTCAAATGCCTGTTTTTAGTGCCGCGAAAAAGTACCCCGGCTTTGGTACTGCAATTACTTACTATAGCGTAGCCGGTACGCATAATGATTCGGGCTCCAACGCAAATACTACATTTACCATAAATTATAACCTTACAAAAGGAACGTTTGTTGTTGTTGTTACTATAAAAGATATTGTAAGGGTTCCATAGTATTTTCTTTAAAGTATAACTGCAAAAAGCTGATGGTTTAGTAACCATCAGCTTTTTGCAGTTATAAGGCATTTTGAATTGTCATGCTATTCAGGCGCTTACCTGTTTCTTTATTAGTGTTAATTGAACACTAATAAATAGTGTTTATACATACTGGGTTACTTATGTTCGTGTTTTTCCTTATTTTATTGTGTAAATAACACTTAATTTAAGCGGGTACTTGCAGCAAATTAACAAGTAGTGGTTAGATATTATCTGATAAGGGAGCAGAATTAGTTTTTCAATTTAAGCAATTGTAATTTCATGATAAATCAAACCCAGATCATGAAAGTTTTACAGTTTACTATCCCGGTTCCTCACGATAGAAGTGTTATTGTTGAGAGAGTTAGTTTGCCTCATCATTATCCATATTTGCACAGGCATAAGGAAATACAATTAACCTGGATCAGGAGTGGGGAGGGGACCTTGATTGTTGGTAATAATGTACATGATTATTGTGCAGGCGATGTATTTTTAATGGGAGCAAATTTACCGCATGTTTTTAAAAGCAGCCCGGAATACTTCGAACGCAAATCCGAAAAAAAGGTTGAAGCGCTGAGCTTTTTCTTTAATCCCGAAGAAACGCTGCTCCCTCTTTTTTCTATGCCGGAGATGAAGCCTGCTTTAGCCTTTTTTCAGCACTTTAAAAATGGTTTTAAAGTGCCTGATGCAATTGTTGATAAGGTGATTAAAACCATGATTGCACTCGATAATGCATCGGGCCCGGACCAGATTATACATTTTTTTAACCTCATTGGCCATTTTACAACTGCCAAATGTAAATTCAGTGCCTTAGCTACCCAAAGTAAGCTCCCGTCTATTAAGGAAAATGAAGGGATCAGGATTGGGAAAATTTATAATTACATTATGCAACATTATAATACACCTATTGCGCTTGAGGATGTGGCCGATATAGCTTATATGACGCCTGGCTCGTTTTGCCGCTATTTTAAAAAACATACAGGCCACACTTTCATTTCATTTTTAAATGAGGTAAGGATAAATGAAGCCTGTAAGAAACTCATCGCTCATAAATTTGAAAGCATTAATCATGTGGCTTACAAATGCGGCTTTGCAAGTATTACAAACTTTAACAGGGTATTTAAATGTTTAATTGGGCTAACGCCGAAGAGCTACATCGATCGCTATAACAACAACAACGTGTTTAGCATGAACAGGGACGGAGCGTATGAAAGCTTTTTAATCCTTGCAAATAACTAAAGGGTGGGGCAATACGTATGGCTTTACACGCTGAATCAGTATAGAAGCAGGTGAGCTAATCAATTTTTCAGATGCCTCCAGATGATATCATGAACGTCAGTCGCTATCAGGTCCTGTTTTTCCAATGGGCTATCGGTAATGATCACCGGCTGATATTTTGGCGGTACGTCCACCCGGCCATGCGAGCCTTTTATCAGGGTAGCATCCAGGGGAATAACATCCATCACATACCTGAAACCCGCTTTTTTGCGCAGCAACTTATAGCCGGCGCGGAGCTTTGAGCTCATAAACATTTCAACAGGATCATAACCCGGTTTTTTATGGATGTCAACTACGCGGGCATAATCCGGGGCAAGCGCATCATCCAGCCAAAAATAATAAGTGAACCAGCTTCTTTCATCAGCAATCAGAACGAGGTCTCCGGCCCGGGGATGATCGATGTGATACGCGGCTTGCTCTTCCTGGTTAAGCACCCTTTCAACACCAGGCACGGCTTCAAGCAGTGCTTTGACCTTTGCCGTTATGCTCGCATCGTTGATGTAGACATGCGCCAGTTGGTGATCAGCTACCGCAAAGGCTTTGGAAGCGCCCGGGTCAAGTATCTCCAGTCCACGTTCAATCCTGATGCCTAACAGGTCGTTTTGCCTCAACACCCGGTTTAAATGAACCGGCCGGTCTACCGGGGAGATCCCATATTCGGAAAGGATGATGATCCCGGCATCTTTTTCCCGGTAAAAGGAAACCAGGTCTTCGATAATTTTATCAATGTCATTCAGGTCTTTGGCGATAACCGGTAAATCCGGGCCGAATTTTTGCAGGCAATAGTCCAGGTGAGGCAGGTAGATCAGCGTCAGCGTTGGGTCATGCAGCGTATCTGTTTCCATTGCAGCATCAGCTATCCAACGGCTTGATTTGATATTGGCGCCGGGCCCCCAAAACTGAAAAAGCGGAAACTGCCCGAGCTTTGCCTGGAGGTGGTCACGCAGGCCGGCGGGCTCCGAGTAACAATTCGGCATTTTTCGCCCGTCGGCGAGGTAGTTCGGCCTGGGTGTCACGGAGTAATCTGCAGAGGAGTACATATTGTACCACCAAAACATTACCGAGCTCGTGAAAGAGGGATCTTCGCTCCTGGCCTTATCCCATATTTTCTGACCCCCCACGAGTTTGTTTGATTGTTTCCAGAATTTTACTTCACAATCCGCCCGGTCGTACCACCCATTACCCACAATGCCATTGTCAACAGGAAATTTACCGGTGACGTAGGCGGACTGCATAGCGGTGGTAACAGCAGGCAATACAGGCGTTATATGCGTCAGATGCCTGTCTTTGATATATGATTTAAGAAATGGTGTATGCTCGCCGATCAGAGATGTGGATAAACCCACTACATCAATAACTACCGTTTTATTCATATTGGCTTCTCTTTTATGATATTTGCGCTTTAACCCAATCCAATTCCCGGATGATCGATTGCGTTAGGGGGGCCTTCAGCTCATCAGGCAATACACTCCAGGTATATGTTTCCACTTCCAGGTGTTGTGTAAAAGCAGCGCTCCTGAATTTGTTGAGCACCCTGACAATGTCGTTTTGTGTTGATTGCACCACACCCATATCCTCCACAAAGACAGGTACATGGAAGTGCGCACGCCATTCATTAACTACCGGGTTCCGGCTATCTGCCATGGCTTCCGGTAAATCGGGATAGCGGATCAATTCTCCACTTGCGGTTTTGGCGATCACCTGGTGCAGATACGTTGGCTCGTTGAATCTGGCAAGCGCGTCGCTCACCTCGTCCCTCGTCGCCAATTCCACCGGAAGCTGGGCCTTTAAGGCAGCACTGATCTGTATCTTGCCTACCCGTATACCTTTCGCGGCCAGTTCATCAATGACGCGCTCGTGTTCCTCATAGCCGATAGCAAAATGGCAAACATCATAGCACAGGTTAATATGTTGTTTTACAGCTGCTTCGGCATCAGCTGGAGACAGGTTGAACTGGTCTCCCAGCATTAAGACACCACGCGGTAAAAGGTCGTTCTCAAACCAATCCATGAACTCCCGGCCTGATTCCAGGAAGCCATCCGGCTCGGGTTCAATATCCAGGTGCATCAGGATCCCGGCCGAACGGTGTATTTCAAAAAGTGCAGCCGCCACCTTTAAAATATTCTCCGTGGCGATCGTCCTTGCAGTGTTCCTGGCCTTACCGGCCGCATGCCATGGTTTATAGCTTAAGGGTGAGGTTGAAATCCCTCCCTGCAAGCCTTCAGGAAGTAATCCGGCCAATATATGAAACAGGCGTAAGGTATAATCCACGCGCTCAGCTGTTGTCCAGTCCGGCGCATGCACCTCGTCCTTGACTATGGTGTTATGGAAACCGCCGTAGGGGAAACCGTTCATCGTGAAAACATAAGCATGATGATCAGACAACCATTGTTTGAACTCCGCTAAGTTATCTTCCTCTGCCAGCAAACCGAGGCTGGCCATATTGGAAAGGCGCAGGCCGATACCCATTCGTTCCTTCCCCGCAAGGGCGGTCCTGATTGCAGGGAAATGGTTTTGCAGGGCCCCGAAAGTTTCCGGCCAGTTCTCCGCGGGATGGATATTGGTACAATAGGTGAGGTGTGCTGCATTTATTTTCATGATGGCAGATGTTTGTATTATTTAAATTTGCGTTTGCTGAAGTTCGAATTGCCGGTTGTACAGGTCAATACTCGCTTGCTTCAAAAGCTGGGTATCAATTTCATGCACCTCGGCGCCTTCGCCTATAGCATTGAGTAACGTTATGGTGAGCTCTCCGCCCAAATGTTCACGAAACTCCTCCAGGCCCTGCAATACAGGGCTGTCATCTCCGCTGATCCTTAAGAGCCTGTGACTGATTTCAAAACCTAAGCTTTGGATCAGGCTTACCACGCGTTCACTGTCCGCAGCGGTTAAACGGCCGCAAAGGCAGGAATAAACCGTATCCAGGGCAATTCCCATGGCTACCGCTTCACCATGTCGGATGTTAAAACTGCTGAGATATTCCAGTTTGTGCGCGCTCCAATGCCCGAAATCCAAAGGGCGTGATGAGCCGCTTTCAAAGGGGTCGATACCGGCAATATGCTGCATGTGCAGCTGCGCGCAGCGCCAAACCAGGTAATTCATTGCTGCCGCATCGCGGCTCACGAGGGCGGGGGCATTCCGCTCTATCCAGCTGAAAAAAACAGGGTCTTTGATCAGGGCAACCTTGATCGCTTCTGATATCCCCGAACGCCAGTCACGGTCGGTCAGCGTGGTCAAAAATTGTTCATCATTAAAAACAGCGGCAGGGGGCGCGAATGTGCCCAGAAAATTCTTTTTCCCGAAATAATTGATGCTGTTCTTTACCCCGATTCCTGAATCGTTCTGAGATAGCACAGTTGTTGGTATACGGATAAGTTTTACTCCCCGGTGGGCTACAGCAGCGGCATAACCTGCCATATCCAATACGGCCCCGCCACCTATTGCGGCGATGTATGAATGCCGGTCAATACCGTAATTATTTACCGCTTCAAGGATCAAATCAAAATAACGTTCATCATTCTTTACGTACTCACCGCCGGGTATCAGCAATATATCGGGCACCAGTTGAACAGCAGTATGCGCCTGAAAATAGGAACTGATATCGGAGCATAAATGCTCATGGGCGTCAGCAACCCCCTGATCGACCACAAAAAGGATCTTCCTTGACGCGCCTGAAGTAGCAACGTTTGTCAGAAAACCGTTCATAAGGGGATTGTCGTTTGCGAATAAGGCCGAAGTAAAAAATACGTTGTAACTATATTTTACGCTGAAGTTCTGTTGCAAATGTTCCATAAAGGAAAGATCTATTGTTATTGAAATTGATTAGGTGACTGCAAATATTTTCGACAGCCACATTGAGAGCGGTAAGAGGCAGGCGATCATCAGGGCGAATGTAAGCGAGCTGAATGTGACAGACCAGGAAGCATCCATCAATATCAGGGAGATTACGCCGGCCTTTACGGCATTACCAATATTTTTGCCAATCGGCTCTCTTATGGCTATGAGCAGCGGTTTGAATATCATCCAGGTAAATGGTAAGATGAAAAGTAGTGACCATAGCAGCCGGTTATTAACGTACGAAAAGTAGCTGATAAAAGCGATGACCACAGCATACAGAAACGCTGCTATATACAGGTTGCTCTTTTTGCCGCCATGAACTTCGCCACGACTGGTCAGGGTGATTGAGAATATGTAAACCACAGGCACTAATGCCAACACAGACCAATGGTTGAGCGCATCCGGTATTATGCTGACTCCCAGCAGCAGATTTAATCCCCGGCACATCCCCATATTAAGCGGCCCGAAAAAGGGATGATGTTTGCCAAACTTGTCGTAGAACAGTGCGCAGAGCGCGATAGCTGCCGCGAGCATACCCGATGCCGCCGAAACGAGAAACGCCAACAGGATGCCTGCACTTAACAACAATGTGCCGAGCACTGAAGCTTCCGGTAAACTAACCCTGCCTGAGGGGATGGCCCGTTCAGGCCGTTCAATTTTATCAAGCTCCACATCGAAAATATCGTTAAAAACAATACCGCCGCCGTAGAGGCAGGCTGTGGAAAGGCAAAGCAGGAGGGTTGCCGGCCAGGCTGTTTCCGGTAAACTGCCCGGGACACAGGCAATAGCGGTCCCCGCCAGAATATCAGCGACCGAGGTGACAATATTGGCCGGCCGCATGAGTTGAAGATAAATGTACAGTTTCCTGAAGATCACGGTTAGCTTATGATGATGGATGATTTATCGATTCTCGGTTGCTGGCCGCCGCGCAATATACTGTTACCTTCAAATTTTACGCTTTGATCAACGTTCCTGACCGCCGCGAAATCAGTTTCATCGAGCTGTCCGCTCTGGGCAAAAGCAGCAACCGCGTTGCCGTAGGTAATCAATTGGATATCTTCGTCGCTGATGCCGCGCATTTTCATTAGTGCAGCAGTTTTCGGTACGGCCAGGGGATCACTGATGCCCCAATCAGCAGCCGAGTTGACCATGATCCGCTCCGGGCCATATTGCCTGGCGATTTCAACCATACGCTCATTACCCATTTTGGTGAATGGGTAAATCGTGAATGCGGCCCAAAAACCCCGGTCAAGGACCTCTTTAACAGTCTCCTCGTTGTTATGATCAATGATGACCTTGTAAGGATCGATGCCATGTTCTATCGCGATGTCCATACTACGGCGCGTGCCGTTTTTCTTGTCGCGGTGCGGCGTGTGGACCTGTACCGGCAGGCCGGCTTCCTTAGCCAGCTCCAGTTGCAAGCGGTAATATTTTTCTTCAGCCGCGGTTTGATCGTCGAAACCTATTTCACCGATACCCACAACACCCTCTTTATAAACAAACAGCGGAAGTAATTCCATCACCTGTTCTGCAAGGCTTTCATTGTTTGCCTCGCGGGAGTTAAGCCCTATGGTGCAGTAATGTTTAATGCCAAACTGCGATGAGCGAAATCTTTCCCAGCCAACCAGGCTGCTGTAATAATCGCGGAAGCTATCAATGCCCGTCCGGGGCTGTCCCAGCCAAAAAGCAGGTTCTATCAGCCCCACCACACCCGCATCGGCCATAGCCTGGTAGTCATCAGTAGTACGGGATGTCATATGTACATGCGGGTCAAAAAAACGCATACCTTTTGTGGTCGTTATATCAAATGACTCTGGTTTTTCGCCAGGTATTTGCTCTCTGTTTTCAAAATTGCTGCAACACATATCCCAAAGTTAATTTTTTGTACCGTTAATAAATTCGTTCCAACTCGTTTTTCTGCCCGCCGCCACCTTTAAAGCACCAGCTTTCAATAATTCTTTTGCCGGCTGAAAGCTGCTTTCAGCAATAGCTAATGCCACCGCTTCCCTTTCAAGTTCGCCTAAGCCCGTTAATACTTCCCGAATGTCCTGCAGTATCGCATCATCCATAAAGGGACTTACTAATCGCCATAGCATAGGATCTGTATCCCGGCCGGCAGATTTGCGCTCGCGCGCGTAATCGATCAATGTATGTGCAAGGCTGGCATTGGCACGCTCGTCCAATCCCGTGATCAGGTCTAGCCTTTTTTCGGTGAAAAGGGCCTTTAATACCATTTGGTTCCAGGCCGGCTCGGGTAGGTTTTCTGCCGGGTAGGGGTTGTGGTACATGATCGCTTCGAGCACAACGCCCAGATTACTGCGGTTCCCTTCCGTACAGCGCTGTACCCATATCGGGGCATAATCAAGCAGAGGTAAAGCCGAATATAAAGCGACCAATTCGTTCATTTCAGCAGCTAAAAACAGGTTCTCAATGTTCCGTTGATAACGCTCCTGATCGGTGGTATCAAGTGTTAACAACAACCATACCCTGGCAAGCCTGTCAACCGACCATCCTGCGATCGAAAAATCTTTACGGATAGCCGATAAACCAGCTTCGTTTTCTGGACCGGCATTAACCGGTGCTTTTCCTGTCCTGCGCGGCAAAGCGGCAAAGGCAGTGTTAAATGCCACGGCAGATGCAGCATGAGCTCCCTGGGCCAGCAGCCAGTCTTTGGCATCCGGGCTTATATGCCTTGCAATGAGATCTGTGAGCAGGGACTTAAATTTTTCTATATCATAAGTGAACATATCTTCAATCATCAGGGTTGGCCGATCTGTGTTGCTCAGGCCACGATATAATTGATGAGCAATGCGCCGGCAATAATCAGCAGGCCAAAGAACTCCCTCGTTTTTTCTATATAGGGCTTGTCTGCCTGCATCGTTTCTACCAGACTTGGCTTGTTATATTTCGTTATCCAGTCGCGGACGCCATCTTTAGAAAAATAAATGATACATGCGTGAACAAGGTATATCGCGATCAAACATAGATACAACTTCGGATAAACCTGGTGAAAAACTACCAGCCCGCAACATACCGCCGCACTAAGGTAGATCGGTACCCAAAGCCATGGATCGACATCGTTGAGGTTAAGGTAAGCGAAGACCAGGAAAGAAAGACAGAAAATGATATTTATAATAGCAACCATATTGAACAGATCGGGGCCGGGCAAATTAATAAATGTAATGTAATCTAAGGCTCATATATCAATATATATTTTCTAACGCTTGACAATTTCAGGAATGAATTCTCGTAACAATACCCACGGTTGAAAAGCGTGAGCTGTAAGTTCTGACAACTTGAACTTTAAATACTGCTAAGATTATAGCAATTGCTGGCATGAGTGGTTGCGGTAAAACCACTATGTTAAAACTGCAACAACATTGCAGCCTTGCATTTTTGCATAAGTATTATTTTACCGTATAAGCCACTACCTTTTGACCCAACCCGCCAATTTGGATATAACCACTTAAGGGTATAACCGTCAGTGTGCTGATTATAAGTTACTTAACTCAATCTTTCGGATATGGATTAGTTAGTTGCCTTTTGTTTTTAATACCAAAGTGGTTACCAGCGAATCTAATCCTACTGTGGCCAGGTCAAGATTGACACCGGTTGCATCCTGATGAAATTTAACCTTTTTACCATGAAGCACCGAACACGTTGTAATAGTCTGTTTAATTGGCGGCAATTTAATTACGGTTTCTCCCTCCGGCATTTTGAGCAGGTGGATGTATATATTACTGCCTTTGTAAGTAGCACCATAAAAATCATCAACGGGTTGAAAAGGCCCGGGACGCGTTTGATAAATACTTTCCCCGTTTTTTGCTAACCAGTTTCCCACTTCTTTCAGCCGGTCCACGTGCGTTGGAGGAATAACACCATCCGGGTCTGGCCCAACATTTAATAACATATTTCCGCCGCGGTCAACAGTATTAACAAGCATATTTATAATTTTTTTCAGCGGCATCAGTCGCTGAGCTTTATTATATCCCCAACTTGTTTCGTTAAGGTTCAGGCATTTCTCCCATGGGAAGGGAATAATGGGGCCCTTAACATCGCCACCGCCTTCATCTGTCTGGAAATCTCCCACCATTCCCGATCTTGGATTAATGACCACATCCGGGTTATAGCTACGTACCATGGCATTAAGTTTTAATGGTTCCCAAAACCAGGCCGCGTCGGCATCAGTACCTTGATGCGCCAGCCAGCCGCCATCGTACCACAAAATATCTATTTTGCCATATTTTTTCATTAACTCCTCTACCTGCCCATACGTTTGTTTCTTGAGCAAGGCTGCATTGTCAGGAAGCCCTTTCGGATCAAAATAACCCGGAAAACGCCAGTCAAGCGGGGAGTAATAAATACCAACATACAAACCCGCTTTACGGCAGGCATTTGTATACTCTTTTACAAAATCGCGGTGAGCGATAGTTTCCCAACTATCAAAATGCTTATAACTTGAAGGGCTGTTCCAAAGGGCAAAACCATCATGATGCCTGCTCACCATTACCATATACTTCATACCTGCCTCTTTCGCTACTTTAGCCCATTCTGCAGCGTTAAAATGCTTCGGATTAAACTGATCAGCTAATTTGGCATATTCCTCAGCAGGTATCTTTTGGTTGAACATCGTCCATTCGCCCGTGGCCGGGATTGAATACAAGCCCCAATGTATGAACATCCCGAATTTCTGATCTTCCCACCACTGCATCTTTTCGGGCGGAAGATTGGAACCCGGGCCCGATACGCCTTGCCCTACACCCTTTAATGAGGGGTAGACCTTACCTTTTTCCATTGATTTTCTTTCTGCGTCGCCCATTTCCTGGCTTTTTGCCGCAAAAGAATAGCTCATGAGAATTAATATAAGCCCGGTGCCAATAATTTTTATTTTTTGTTTGAGCATGATTTTAGTTTATATAATTGACAACATGGCATCTTCTCGCTTACAAAGGTTCTTTGCAATAACTTACGGCAGGGGTTGTCTTATGTTTATCTGGTTACGCGAAATTAGGTAAAACCCACGTATCAGGATTATATTAATCAGACTTTCGTTGGCATAAATCCGACCCTCTTTTGTTGGTAGGCTGTCAATGACCTTTGGTGGCAATTCATAGCTGCTTAATGGGCAACCGCCCGCTCTGTGGAATATCCCGGCATGCTTGACCCATTCGATTCTGTGTTTATCAGATCAATGGGCCGGGGCGTTAAGCGAAGTGCAAAGAATACTTAGTCGCCTTTCCGGATCATGCTGGTTAAAGGCCCCTTAATCTCAGCATTATTCTGTAAAGACCATCAGGGGCATAACTATTTTATGGTGCAGTGCTGATATGGAAAAAGTCGAAATCGACATAACCACCCGTTAACATGGTTGCATAGTTGAACAGGCCGAATCGATATCCCATAAAATGGGGAATTGTATAAGCCATCTGCAACGGCGTACCAATAGGTTCCCATTTGTGCCCGTCGAAACTATAAAAAAAGTAGGCTTTATCTGTCCGGTTAGTAAAATCGCAGCTTGCCTTAAGATAGACTGCAGGCAGCTTTAAAGGTATACGGGTTGTTTCTGTGGCCGATCCGGATTGCGCGTTATACATGACAAGCCATTTGGAGCCATGATCTGATTTAACACCGACGAAGCCATACTTTTGTTGTAGTAAAGCCAAACCTGCAAAGTCTCCATCATTCATTTTGGAAACATCAATTAAAGTTGTTCCTGAACATTGGGGGCCAATGGTGCGTTGCGTTAACGTGTTACGTGCCGATAGGAATGTGCTGTCCAGTCGCCCGGTGGTTAATCTCAAATAACCGGGCCGCTTTTTTAACGACCATAACTGATCATCCGGGTTGTGGTTCCATTGCCACACCAAAGGCAGCATTGGCTCCCCGTTTTTACGGCTAAATTCATCCGGGGATACAATACCCGGCATCAGGCTTTTATTTGCAGGTAAGTCCAGCGTATCAGGCGCTTTGTGATCAACACCCAATACAGGCCATCCATCTGTCCAGGTAACCGGTACCAGGTACGGCACCCGGCCAACGGCGCCAAAATCACGAAATAAATACGCATACCAATCGCCCTTCGGGGTATTGATAAGCCCGCCCTGGGCCACGCCTTTATCCTGAAGCCCTACCTGGCCTTCGTAAGGTCCGGTCAGCTTGTCGGCCCGGTGGATTAAAACGGTACGCATTCCGCTTTTAGGCCAGCTGATATTGAAAAGGTAATATTTGCCGTTAATTTTGAACAGTTGCGAGCCTTCGGCAGGCAAACCAATATTGGGACCGGCAACGGCGCTGGCATTTTCGATCAGGATTTGCGGTTTTTTATCAGGATTGACGCCAGACAGGTCATCATTCAGTTCGGCCAGCATGATCCTGCCGCTCCCGTAAATCATATAAGCTTTGCCGTCATCGTCGAAAAAAAGTGAGTGGTCATGTAATGCCGGTTTAAAGGACATTTCTTTCCATGGGCCTTTTTCGATGTTCTTTGTGCTGTAGATATATGTCTTGTTGGTAGTGCCCGAAAATGTTGAAACGTAAAAAGTACCGTTATGATAACGTAAGCTGCTTGCCCATGAGCCCCGGCCATATGCGCTTGCTCCGTTTGCCAGGTTAAGGGCATCTCCACTGTCAAGTGTATTATATGCGTAACTTACAATGCGCCAGTTTACCAGGTCTTTCGATTTCATGATAGGCAGCCCGGGACTAAGATGCATGGTGGTGCTGCTTGCATAATAGGTATCGCCAACCCTGATCATCGATACATCCGGAACGTCTGCATAGATAATGGGGTTTTGTGCTGTTTGCGCGTTTAAAGGCATAACTGCCAGTCGCCATAAAAGGCAGGTAACTGCCAGTTTAAGAAATGCGATGTTTTTTGTTTTCATTCAAGTTTATGTTAAAAGTTAACCACAGCCCAATATGCCTTTTTTCGCTGAAGTTTTTCATCAAACAGGAGAGGGTAGGCTTTGATAACTTTGCGGCTTGTGCCCTCGGTGGCAGCTGCGCCGCCGGCAATACCGCCACCACGGAAATCAAGCCAGCTGTACCGGTCTGATACATTCCAAAAAGTAACCCCGGTTATTACTTTTTTGTATTTCCTGAAGATCTCAAAGATCGCCTTATACCTTTCGGCTTGTTGGGCGGCCATGGTTTCAGTATATGCGGAATCCGGCACCGTTTGATCGCCTGCTTTATGCGGCGGGCCGGTACGTACGGTAACATCCAATTCGGTGATCTGCAGCTTTAATCCAAGCGCTGCATACTTATCCATAGCTTCAGTTATTTGTTGCAAACTGGGGTCAGTTAATTTCCAGTGGCCCTGCAGGCCTACTCCGGTGACAGGTACGCCCGCATCTTTAAGGCTCCTGAGCAATTTGCAGATCTTATCCCGCTTGGATGGAACTTCACTATTGTAATCGTTGTAAAAAAGCTGGGCGTCTGGGTCTGCTTCATGGGCGTATTCAAACGCTTTGGCAATAAAATCCTCGCCGCAGATCTGGTACCATAACGAGTTACGCAGGTAGTTATCGGGCTTATCATCAATGGCTTCGTTAACTACGTCCCACGCATAGATCTTACCTTTAAAATGATTGACTACTGTGGTGATATGATCTTTAAGCCGTTTCAGTAACACATCTTTACTTACCTGTTTGCCCGTGCTGTCTTTAAACATCCATGCAGGTGCCTGGGCATGCCAAAGCAAATTGTGGCCCCTGATTTTCATGTGGTGCTCTTGCGCGAATGCTACGATGGCGTCGGCGTTTTTCCAGTTATATTCATTTTCGCGCGGATGAATGGGACCCATTTTCATATCGTTTTCCGGCGTAACACTGTTAAACTCCTTTGCAATTAGTTCTGCTTGAGGCCCGCTAAGTGCAGCCGTGTTTATTGCAACACCGATAGGAAAATATTTTCGGTAATAATCTTTCAAACCTTTATCCGGCTTGTATAGCGAATGGGTAACCCGATTTTCTCCTGTCCCAGGATGTAATGCCTGCCGGCTTGTGAACGACATAAAAGCAGCAGAGCTCATCAGCAATAACGGAAATACAAAAGATATCAAAGTTTTAAGTTTCATTTTAGTAAGGAACAGTTTGACTAATGTAATCGGATTTATTTAAAGCTTATCCAGTCAATGTTGGCAGCCGTACCGCTTTTTAATACGATTACCAAGTCGGCAATTTTTGGAGGAGGCGAAGTGAGAGGGAGTTGCGTAACCTGCCAATCGCTTCCTTTGCCAATCTTCGCTGTCGCCAGTAATTGTCCGGTGGTATTGCCAAGCCGCACCTCTATAGTTGCCGGGCCTTCCGCGTTAGCCATAACCTGCAATTCTTTAAATTTTTTGCCATTGAAGTCAACACGATTGTAACGAACCCAGCTATCGGTATTGTTGAACGTAGTCTTCCATCCGTCAAATCTTTTTGCGGTATCAAGAAAAGAGATTTTAACGGTACTGTCCTTATCGCTGTACCTGTCAATCTGTATTTTTTCTGAGGCTTTGGTTATTCCCACGCCACGCAGGGTTGGGATAACTTTCCTGATTGTTCCGTCGGCATTGAAAAACAGGCTGTCGCATCTTATCGACCTGTTTTTATCAAAGTTAGGTGACAGGTCATCGTTGTGGTAAAACAGGTACCATTGATTTTTAAACCGGATGATAGACTGGTGATTGGTCCAGCAACCGGAAGCCGACTCATCCATAATCACGCCTGCAAATTTAAAAGGCCCCATCGGATTATTTCCGGTAGCATATTCCAGCCTTTCAGTTTTATTTGCCACATGCGGATAGGTCAAATAATAAACGCCTTGACGTTCAAACAGGTAGGGGCCTTCCTTTAGCCCTTTATCCGGCAGCTCAGTTAAAATTACCGGTTCTGAAGCAAGTTCGAGCATGTTTTCCTTAAGCTTTGCGGCATACAGGTTACCCTGCGCCCAATACAGGTATGCCTGCCCGTCTTTATCGATAAACACATTTGGATCAATGCCGTGTACCCCTTTTATAGGTTCTTGGCGTGGGGTAAACGGGCCGTAAGGTTTATCGGCTACCGCTACACCTATGGTAAAGCCCCGGCCGTTTTCGCTGCCTTTTGCGGTTGTAGGAAAATACATATAATATTTGCCGTTGCGGAAAATGCAGTCGGGAGCCCACATGCTGTACGAAGCCGGGTCGGCCCAGGGCACTGTGGTTTGGCTGATGATCATGCCATGATCAGTCCAATCGGTGAGGTTGGCTGATGAAAAAACATGGTAATTTTCCATGCAGAACCAACCAGGGCGGCCATGGCCGGGTGTTGCCTTAATATCATGCGATGGATAAACGTAGACCCTGTCGCCAAAAACGCGGGCCGATGGATCGGCCGTAAACTGGTCTCTGATCAATGGATTTTGTGCCACGGATCGCCCGGCAAAGCTCAGTACTGATCCGAATAGCAATAGCCAGAACTTAATATTTTTCATGAAACGAATGTATTGATCTGATTTTTGATCGTTAATTATTTAAATAGGATGGGGGCAAATTTGTAAAGATCATTTCGCCAAACAGGCCAGGTATGGCCTCCCGGGTACTCGTAATAGGTATGTTTTATCTTCATCTCGTCCAGCTTACCCAGCATAACCTGGCAATTTTTATAAGCAATATCCTCCTTGCCGCCCATGGCTATCCAAAATGCTTTCAGGTTGCTGTTGATTTTGGCGGCATTTTTCTTCATAAAGTCATACTGTGTACCAGCGATGGTATTTTGTACAGGTAAAATCCACCCCGAGCTGAATACGCCAAGGTAACTGAACGTATCGGTATTGTAGATGCCGGTATATAAAGTATTAAGTCCGCCCATGGAAAGCCCGGCCAGGGCACGGCCTTGCGCGGTGCGGTCAACCCGGTAGTTCTTTTCTATAAAGGGGATAATGCATTGTTTTATTTCACTTGCAAAGGTTTTGAGGCCGGCTTCACCAAAACCCCCGCCGAAATTGGCATCGGGCATTACCACCAGCATGGGCTTGGCTTGCCTGGCTGCAATCAGGTTATCCATGATCATATCGGTTTTGCCCTGGGTTGCCCAGCCGGTTTCATCCTCACCGCCGCCATGTAGTATATACAACGCAGGATATTTAACCTGGCTTGCATCATAACCCGGCGGGGTATAAATAAATAGCCTTCGCCATGATTTAGTTACGGTTGAAAAATAAGTTTTGATACGGATATCGCCGTGCGGAACGTTTTTAACAGCATAATAGCCGCCTCCGTCAAATGGTATTTCTATGCCGCTTGCCATACGTCCCATGCCGTAAAAGGTTTGGCTGGCAGGATCAGTTGTAGCCACACCATCTATAATCAACGAATAATAATGGAAGCCTTCGCCAATTGAATCTGTTGTGGCTGTCCAATAGCCGGCAGTGTCTTTCACCATATCATATTTTTTGCCAAGGTCAACCTGCACCTTTTGTGCATCCGGTGCCTTAAAGCGGAAAATCACCCGGTGGTCGGGCTGGATAAAGGGATATTTTGAGCCTCTGATATTGGTAGATGCAGGGCCGCCCTTGATCATCGCATTATATCTATCGATATCAACAGGTTTGAACAGGAACTGCGAGAACAGGTAAAGGTCATTTTTCCAAACCTTAAAGTCATGTATCCCCGGCTCGACACTAAAGATATGCGGTACGTTTTTTTGTTCCAGGTAGTCGTGGGTACGTTTACTGAATGACATTAAGCCGTCATGATCGCCGCAGGAGATCCAGAGCAATTTAAGTTTACTTTTCGCGGCATCGGGATCAGGTACAAGTTCTTCCGGTTTTTTGGTATTAGGTGCCGATGAAAAGCCTCCAACCCAGGCAAATTTATCCAGGTTTCCCAGTCCAAAATTAAGTGACTGACCGCCGCCCATTGATAATCCGGCCAGCGCCCGGTGTTCGCGATCGGTATAATCAGGATACTTTTTTTGGATAAATGGGATCAGGTCATCCAGCAAGTCATGCTCAAAAGTTGCAAATGCGGCTACTTTATCCGGAGCCATTATATTGCCGGTGGCGCGGTCATCCTTCATTGCGCGGCCATTGGGCAACACCACAATCATTGGTTCCAGTTTTTTATCGGCATACAAGTTATCCAATATCACCTGGGGCTTGCCCTGGTTAAGCCATTCAAATTCATCGCCACCAATGCCATGAAGGAGGTAAAGAACAGGATATGTTTTTTTTGCAGTATACCCGGGCGGCAGGTATACTACCGCGCGGCGTTTGGAGCCAACTGTTTTTGAATCATAGGTGACGGTGTCTAATTTTCCGTGTGCTATCCCAGCGCGGTAAGTGTCGAAGCCGGCAGGTGAATGTTTAAGAGCCGGCTGTGAAAGGGCCAGTAGGGCAGGCAAAATGCCAATGACGGTGAGGTAGGCTATCTTCTTCATAATTCTGTTGTCAGTTAATCCGCTAAACTGATTGTCTTTCGGATTAAAGAGGCTAAAGCGGGTTAAATTGTGTTAGTTTTTGCTCGTTTGAGGAATACCCGAAAGTAGGGCAAGCACTTTGCTGTGGTTAACACAAATCATGATAATGATAGCACGAATGTTTAAGGCCAAAAAAATAACTAATAAACCAGGTTGGCGAAAATAAATGGGCGAAAGGTAAATGTAGCGGCTGTTTGCTGTTGATTGATGGAACTTTTGGTTAAGTTATTGATTGTGAGTTTGTTTTGAAGGTTTATGAATTCCCGGATAGTGGTTTACCTGCATTGATTGTAACAATCATATAGCTTTTTTACCGCAGAGGAGTGTAGATACATTCGTGGTATCAAAATATTGGATTGTGGTAGCAAACCAGCTTTTGTACGGATACTTTCGTACGGTCCGTAATCGGTATGCCCGATCATAAACTTCTATAATCAATATTATAAACCATGCAATTAAAAATTTACTCACCAAAGCCGGTTATGGTGGCGATGGCATTGATCCTTTGCCTGTTATCTATCCATGTCATGGCTCAAAAACTAAAATTAAACAAGCTGGGCTATTTCGAAACGCCCGGCGTAAACGTACTGGTATTCAGTAACCAATACAACGGAATTTTTCAGGACGAGAAAACGGCCGGTGTTGAACTGATACACCACGGCGTTCGTACCATTACCGGCGGCGCGGTACGCCTGCAAAATACGCCCGAGCAGTGGGACCTGGTGCCCACGCTGGTAAACCGCACGGTTGATAGCGTTAATCATCGTATTGACGTAACCATGCGTTATGAAGGCTACGATTTTGATTCAAAGATCAGCGTAACACCTAAGGGCAACGGTGTTGAGCTGAATTTGTATCTGGATAAACCGGTGCCGGAAAAATTAGCGGGCAAGGCAGGGTTTAATCTTGAGATCATACCATCAGCCTATTTTGAAAAAACATTTTTGATTGATGGAAAACCAGGCGAATTTCCGCTGTATCCGGCGGGTTTGACAAAAATGCTTCCATCAAGCCAAAAAATCCCGCAGTTTGCCGGTCATACCACATTTGACGATCGCGGCCGTAATGAATTTATCGATCCGGCACCGCTTGCTACCGGTAAAACGCTGTTAATGGCACCTGAAGATCCCGAGCGCACCATTAAAATTCAATCCTTGGATGCAGACCTTAAGTTGTTTGACGGCCGGAGCCTTGCACAAAACGGATGGTTTATCGTCCGCAGTTTGTTGCCGGCCGGTAAAACGGGTAAGGTGTTAACATGGTATATTGAGCCTAACGCCGTTCCTGGTTGGAAGCGTGCGCCGGTAATAGAGTTTTCGCAGGTAGGTTATCGCCCGGATCAGCAAAAGACCGCCGTAATAGAGCTGGATAAAAATGATACACCATTAAAAACCGCGACGCTTTTTGAGGTAACACCCGATGGGAAATACCTTGAGCGGCTTAAATCAGCTGCACAGCACTGGGGGCAATTTACCCGTTACAATTATTTGAAATTTGATTTCAGCAGTGTAAAAAAGGCCGGATTATATGTGATAGCCTATGGCGACCAAAAAACCAATGCATTCCCCATAAATGCAAATATTTATGAAAATATAGGGCATCCCACAATGGATGTTTGGTTTCCGGTTCAGATGGATCACATGATGGTTAACGAAGCCTACCGTGTATGGCACGGTGCGCCTTTCCTTGACGATGCCTTGCAGGCACCTCCAAACCACCAGCACTTTGACACTTACCAGATGGGGCCAACTACTGATACCAAATATAAACCGCTTGAACGGATCCCCGGGCTTAACGTTGGCGGCTGGTTTGATGCCGGCGACTTTGACATTGAAACGCCATCGCACTGCAGCGTTGTATTGAGTTTTGTTGAAGCCTGGGAGAATTTTAAAATCGATCGCGACGAAACATATGTAGATTACCCAACACGGTACGTAGATATACACCGCCCCGATGGTAAGCCTGATCTTTTGCAGCAAATAGAACACGGCACGCTTAACCTGGTGGCGCAGGTGGTGAACATTGGCCATCCGGCGCGCGGAATCATAGTGCCGAATCTGCACCAGTACCATCACCTCGGGGACGCCGTTAACGAAACAGATAACCTGCCTTATAACGCCTCGCTGAAGCCCTACCAAACCGACGGTAAATCAAGCGGTACCATGGATGACCGGTGGGCGTTCACCACAAGGAACATAGCATTGGATTACCAGACAGCTGCTGCACTTGCTGCTGCCAGCAGGGCGCTTAAAGGATATAATGATACCCTGGCCTTAAAAAGCCTCCAATGTGCCCAAAGACTTTGGCATGAAGACGATAGCCTGAAAATGCACATGGACTCGGCAGCCCGGGCACGTAACAGGTTCCTTGCAGGTAACGAAATGCTTGCCGCTCTTCAATTGTATATCACAACCAAAGATCAGCTGTATGCCGATCATTTCAAAAAATTGATCATGCCGATGCTTGATCGTTTTCCGGGCTTTGTGATGATAAATGCGCTGCACGCTTACCCTTATATGGATAAAGATTACCAGGATAAAATAGCGGGCTACATGCAAAAATACAAAGCCACGTGCGATGAGTATGATAAACAGAACCCTTATGGTGTACCCGTTACACCGGGCGGATGGGGCGGTAGCGGACAGGTTATTAACTACGCCATTACCAACTATTACGCAAATAAGTATTTCCCTAATATAATCGGCCCCGAATATGTTTACAAAGGGTTGAATTATATCTTTGGGTGCCATCCTTATTCAAACCTTTCCTTTGTATCATCAGTAGGTGTACGTTCAAAAAAAGTAACCTATGGTAATAACCGGGCCGATTTCAGGTTTATTGCCGGTGGGGTTGTGCCTGGTATACTGCTGCTCAAACCTGATTTTCCGGAAAACAAGGAAGACTGGCCGTTTTTCTGGGGGGAGAATGAAGTAACAATTGCCGGCTGTGCTCAGTACATTGTTTTGTCAGGAGCCGCTAATCAGTTAGGTCTGCATAATTAACTAAGTTAAAGGAGCATTATTTCAAATTTTAGCAATCACTTTCCCGACTTCGAATCAATGAAGTCGGGGAGGTGGATCTAGGTAAACTGTTCATTACAGAGAAGCCCTGTCAGCATTTTGCCGGCAGGGCTTCTCTGTGTATTACTTATGTGTTTGGGGGATAGGTACTTTCTTTAAACAAAAGCGGTGCGAGTTCGTAAAGGCTACGGCGCCAGGTTAGGAACTCGTGAGCGGTGTTTTCAGAAATGTAAGATACTGAGACAGGCACAAGTAGCCCTTACACACATTTCCAGCCCTTCATACTTGCGCCAGTTGTGGGATTTAGAGGGGCTCGGGCCTTATCCCTTCTTTGCTGTGGAGCCCCGTATAATCAATTCCGGTTTTATACTGATGATCTTGGGTTTAACTGAAACCTCAGTATTGGCAATCTCCTGGAAAAATAAGTTACCTATAGTTTTACCCATATAAACACTGAATTGGTCTATCGAAGTTATCGACGGACTTGTGATCTCCGTAAATGCTTCATTAGAGTAACCGCAAATGCCAAGTTCAGATGGTACTTTAATATTCATCGCATTGGCCACTTCCAGAACACCTAAAGCCGAAAAATCGGACGTTGAAGCGAATATCGCATCAGGAGGATGAGGGAGGTTAAGCAGTTTACGCGTAGCTTCGGCGCCGAGTTCTTTTGTCCAGGCGTTTTCAACTACCAGTTCATCAATAACTGCAATCTTATACGTTTCCAATGCCCTCAGGTACCCGTTTTTTCGCTGGCGAAAAATATTGAGGTTTTGCGGACCTTCAAGTAATGCAATGCGTTTGTACCCATTCTCTATCAGGTGTGATACCGCTTCAAACGAAGCCTGCTCGTTATCATTGATCACTTTGAGGGTCTCCAGCTCTTCGGCAACACGGTCAAACTGGATCAGCTGAATGCCATGGTCAAGTACATTCTGCAGGTGTTGATAGTCGTAGCTATCCGCCGATACCGATATTACTATACAATCCACATGTTGGTTAATGAGCGTATTAACGCACTGGATCTCTTTATCATGTACTTCGCCCGATTGGCAGATGATAAGGTTGTATCCTTTTTGATAGGTTGTTTCCTCAATGCCGGCTATCACGTTACTGAAAAAGTTCTGGTTTATCCGCGGTACCACCACACCAATGGTTTTTGAATGCCCTTTGCGCAGGTTGGAGGCAAGGGTGTTGCGTTTATAATTGAGCTCATCGGCGGTTTTGATGATCAGCTCCCTGGTTTTTTCGTTCACCTGGCTGCTGTTATTCAGCGCTCTTGATACCGAAGACGCGGTTATGCCGAGCTTGGCGGCAATGTCATAAATGGTGGTGCGTTTAACTTTCTTCATTATAGCGTGCAAGTTGGAAAAAATATTTTACGCAATCGATTGCAATTTTTA
Organism: Mucilaginibacter sp. cycad4; assembly: GCF_034263275.1. Classification (NCBI taxonomy): domain Bacteria; kingdom Pseudomonadati; phylum Bacteroidota; class Sphingobacteriia; order Sphingobacteriales; family Sphingobacteriaceae; genus Mucilaginibacter; species Mucilaginibacter sp. cycad4. The sequence continues at coordinate 2,088,450 of NZ_CP139559.1, forward strand.
TTTATTTCTTTATTTTCGTTGCGTTAAGTTACCAATTAATAAATACAACCAAAAAATCATACAAAAATCTGAATAGGCTATGCTGTTATTAGGGATTGATATAGGTACTTCGTCGGTAAAAGTAAGTGTTGTTGACGCCGCAACGCAAAATACAATCGCTTCGGCACAATACCCCGACCAGGAGTCGCCAATTAAAGCACTGCATCCCGGCTGGGCTGAACAGTCTCCCTCCATGTGGTGGCAGCAGGCACAAAAAGCATTGGAGCGCTGTCATGCTAAAGGCAATTATAATGCAAAAGATATAGCAGCCATAGGTATAGCATACCAAATGCACGGCCTGGTATTGGTTGATAAAGATCAAAATGTTTTACGCGATAGTATTATATGGTGTGACAGCCGTGCCGTTGAAATAGGCGATAAAGCCTTTGGTGTAATAGGAGAAGAACACTGCCTGTCGCACCTGCTCAATTCGCCGGGTAACTTTACGGCCTCAAAACTGGCCTGGGTAAAAGAGAACGAACCGGCGATCTACAGTAAAATTGATAAGATCATGCTGCCCGGCGATTATATTGCCATGAAGCTTACAGGCGAGATAACCACATCGGTCTCTGCATTATCTGAAGGTGTATTCTTTGATTTTAAGGCTAACGGCATCTCTAAAGAAATTATCAATTACTTTGGTTTTGACGAAAACCTCTTCCCGGTTATAAACCCCGTATTTTCCTCGCATGGAACTTTGCAGGCCTCCGTTGCCGAAAAACTGAATTTAAAGGCAGGCATTCCGGTTACTTATAAATCCGGCGACCAGCCCAATAATGCCCTCTCATTAAACGTGCTTAACCCCGGCGAGGTAGCTGCCACAGCCGGCACATCGGGTGTTATATATGGCGTGGATGACCAACTGGTTTATGACCAGCAATCACGCATCAATACCTTTGCACACGTTAATTATGCTGATGAGCAAAAGAGGCTTGGCGTACTGCTTTGTATTAACGGAACCGGAAGTTTGTATCGCTGGGTAAAAAACGCTTTCGGTACAGGCTATAGCTATAACCAAATGAATGCAGAAGCCGAAAAAGCGCCCCTGGGCAGCGAGGGCCTGCAGGTATTGCCATTTGGCAACGGTGCAGAGCGTATGTTAAATAATAAACAAGTGGGTGCACATTTTCAAAATATCGACCTTAACCTGCATACACCTGCACATATTTTCAGGGCGGTGCAAGAGGGGATAGCCTCATCGTTCCGTTATGGATTTGATATTATGCGCGGCAACGGCATGAACCCTACCGTGATCCGCGCAGGCAAAAGCAACCTTTTCCTGAGCGATCTGTTCACCCAAACCTTTGTAAATGCCACGGGTGTGCCTGTTGAACTTTATAATAACGATGGTAGCGTAGGCGCAGCTTTAGGCGCGGGCATAGGTGCGGGTATCTTCAAATCACCGGCCGAAGCATTCAGCAATATCAAAGCCATTAAACTGGTTGAACCAACTACAGACCAATTTGAACCGGTTTACCAGGAGTGGAAAACTCTTTTAGAGGCGAAACTGAAGTGAAAGGTTAAGGTTAAAGGCGAAAGGTATTGCCCGTGTATCCAAATAAATAATTCAACAATTACCCAATAAAAAAATCATTAATTCAATAACTCACTAATTCAATAATTAAAATGATAGTAACAGGCGAAAAAGAATTTTTCAAAGAAATAGGCCAGATAAAATTTGAAGGTCTTGAATCAGATAACCCGCTGGCGTTTCGCTGGTATGATGCGGATAGGGTAGTGGCCGGCAAGACCATGAAAGATCATTTACGTTTTGCGGGAGCTTACTGGCACTCGTTCTGCGGTAACGGTGCCGATCCGTTTGGCGGCGCTACGCATGTTTTCCCATGGGATGAAAAATCTGACGCCGTTGAGCGCGCAAAAGACAAAATGGACGCGGCATTTGAGTTCCTCACCAAAATGAACCTGCCGTATTACTGCTTTCACGACGTTGACGTGGTTGATTATGGCAATGATGTTGCCGAAAACGATCGCCGTTTACAGGCTTTGGTTGATTATGCCAAACAAAAACAGGCTGCCAGCGGTGTAAAATTGCTTTGGGGTACTGCAAACCTGTTCAGCCACAAACGTTATATGAACGGTGCATCAACCAATCCTGATTTTCATGTATTGGCACATGCCGGCGCGCAGGTAAAAGCGGCACTTGATGCAACTATTGCTTTAGGTGGCGAAAACTACGTTTTCTGGGGTGGCCGTGAAGGTTATATGAGCCTGCTGAATACCAATATGAAACGCGAACAGGAGCATTTGGCTAAGTTTTTACATACTGCTAAAGATTATGCCCGTAAGCAAGGCTTTAAGGGTACATTCTTTATCGAGCCTAAGCCATGCGAGCCAACCAAACACCAGTATGATTATGACGCCGCCACAGTGTTAGGCTTTTTACAGAAATACGATCTGATCAACGATTTTAAACTGAACCTTGAAGTTAACCATGCCACATTGGCTGGCCATACTTTCCAGCATGAGCTTCAGGTAGCTGCCGACTCAGGTTTATTAGGTTCGATAGACGCCAACCGCGGTGATACGCAAAACGGTTGGGATACCGACCAGTTCCCTAACGATATCAATGAAGTGACCGAGTGCATGCTGATCATTCTTGAGGCAGGTGGTTTCCAGGGTGGCGGTATTAACTTTGATGCCAAGATCCGCCGTAACTCAACTGATCCGGCCGATTTGTTCTATGCGCATATTGGCGGTATGGACCTTTTTGCAAGGGCTTTGGTAACTGCTGATAATATTTTGCAAAAATCGGAATATAAAAAATTACGTACCGACAGGTATGCCTCATTTGATGCCGGCACCGGGAAAGATTTTGAAGAGGGTAAGGTTTCTTTGGAAGATTTGCGTAACTATGCGATAGCTAATGGCGAACCTAAAGTGACAAGCGGTAAACAAGAATACATCGAAAATTTGATAAATCGATATATATAGTTTATAATTGTCAATCATACATATTAAACCCAAAGACAAACCAAAACAATGAACCTCAAAACCCTTTCGAATGGCGATTATGCTGTTTTCTTTATCTACTTTGTAATTGTTGCCAGTTACGGCTGGTGGGTGTATAAGCGTAAACACAACGCCGATGCCACCTCAAAAGACTATTTTTTGGCCGAAGGGTCGTTAACCTGGTGGGCTATCGGCGCATCGCTCATCGCTTCAAATATTTCTGCCGAACAATTTATAGGTACAAGTGGGTCTGCGTTTAAAATGGGTCTGGCGATATCTACTTACGAGTGGATGGCTGCTATTACCCTCATCATTGTGGCGGTTTTCTTTATCCCGGTATATCTTAAAAATAAGATTTTTACCATGCCGCAGTTCCTGCACCAGCGGTATAACGGAACAGTAGCTATGATCATGGCCATCTTTTGGCTGTTGCTGTACATCGTGGTTAACTTAATGTCTATCCTTTACCTTGGTGCATTAGCTGTCAGCGGTATATCAGGCCTGGATATTCACCTGTGTATCTGGTTGCTTGCGATATTCTCGGCAGTTATTACACTGGGCGGTATGAAGGTTATCGGCTATACTGACGTTATTCAGGTGGCGGTATTGATATTGGGCGGTTTAATGGCATCTTATCTTGCACTTACTTTGTTAAGTGAAAAAGAAGGCACCACAGGCTTATTAAACGGTTTCAAGATCCTCCATAGCGAAGCTACAGATCACTTCCATATGATCTTTAAAAAGGATAATCCAAATTACATGGACCTTCCGGGTTTATCTGTACTGATTGGCGGTATGTGGATCACTAACCTTAATTACTGGGGCTGTAATCAATATATCACGCAAAGGGCTTTGGGCGCAAACCTTAAAACTGCCCGCGGCGGAATTCTGTTTGCGGCTTTCCTTAAGTTGCTGATGCCTGTTATTGTAGTGCTGCCTGGTATTGCTGCCTACCTGTTATATCAAAAAGGTATGTTCCACCAGGAAATGGCAAGCTCATCAGGTGTATTGGATCCTAACAAAGCATATCCGTCACTGTTAAACTTATTGCCAAGCGGCTTAAAAGGCCTTTCATTTGCCGCGTTAACTGCTGCAATTGTAGCCTCATTGGCAGGTAAAGCAAACAGTATCGCTACCATCTTTACTTTGGATATTTACAAAAAAGCAATCAATCCTGAAGCTACCGATAAGAAACTGGTTAACCTGGGTAAAATCTCCGTACTGGTTGCCTTGTTATTAGGTATCCTGTTATCTGAGCTTATCGGTAAAGCATTAATGGGCGAAGGTAAGCAGGGCTTCCAGTATATCCAGGAATATACGGGCTTCGTATCTCCGGGTATCTTTGCCATGTTTATCCTTGGTTTCTTCTGGAAAAAAGCGACTTCAAATGCTGCATTATTTGCAACCATCGGCGGGTTCATATTCTCATGCTTCTTTAAACTTTGCCCAAGGTTTATTGATCTGAGTTTCCTGTCGCCGTATGGCTTCTCAAAATTAGCCTTGCAGGATGATAAGGTAACCAAGTTATACGAAATCCCTTTCCTTGACCGTATGGGTTTTGTATTTATTCTCTGCGTTATCGGTATGTACATTATATCAAAAATTGACCAGGCCAGGGGCGTTACAACAAATGGCCTTGAAATTGAAGCTTCGATGTTTAAAACGTCAAGAGGATTTTTAGCAGGTGCATTAATTGTAACCGGTATTGTAGTTGCATTGTACTCAATTTTCTGGTAGCATAAATTTTACCAACAGATAAAAAAAGGCGATGGGTTAATACTCATCGCCTTTTTGCTTCGTAGTTGATAGCATTTACCGGTTAACGAAAACGTTTGCGTGGATTGTTTGGTCTTATTACTTCCAACTTGCCTATATGATGTGTAATTTGCCGCTTACAAGCATAAACTACTATACCAATAACCATGGTATTCATCTGTTAACAACCAATGAAGAATTTTTTAGATCAGGATTTTTTACTTCAAACTAAAACGGCGCAGCGCTTATACCACGAGTTTGCGAGCCATCAGCCTATTATTGATTACCACTGCCATTTGCCACCAGATCAGATAGCAGATGATATCAATTTTAAAAACATAACCCAAATTTGGCTTTATGGCGATCATTACAAATGGCGCGCCATGCGGGCAAATGGTGTAAATGAAGCTTATATCACCGGTAATAAAACCGACGAAGAAAAGTTTATGCAATGGGCTGCTACCGTACCATATACGCTAAGAAACCCGCTATACCATTGGACACACCTCGAATTGCAACGGTATTTTGGTATCGATGAGTTGCTTTCGCCAGCATCGGCGCAAAAAATATACGCTCAATGCAATGAAAAGCTGCAATCGCCGGAGTTTAGCATCCGCAATATCCTCAAAAATAAAAATGTAGAAGTTGTTGGTACTACTGATGATCCGCTGGACAATCTCAGTTATCATCAAAAACTGAAGCAGGACGCATATAGCGTAAAAATATTACCTGCGTATCGCCCTGATAAAGCCATGAATGCCGATGATATTGCCGGGCTTAACAAATACATCGATCAGCTACAAGCTGTGGCTAATGTAGATATTTCAAATTTTGATGATTATCTGAAAGCTCTTAAAAGCCGTCATGATTATTTTGCGGCGAATGGCTGTAAATTATCTGACCATGGCCTGGAGCAGATCTACGCGGAAGACTATACCGATGCGGAGATTACCGCTATCTTCGGTAAGATCAGAAATAACGACGTACTCCTTCCTTTGGAGATCCTGAAATTTAAATCGGCTATGTTGTACTATTTTGCCATTTGGGATCATGAAAAGGGCTGGGTACAGCAATTTCACCTTGGTGCGCTGCGCAATAATAATGCACGCGCTTTAACCAACTTAGGTCCCGATACAGGCTGGGATTCTATCGGCGATTTTGCACAGGGCAGGGCACTATCTAAATTCCTGAACAGGCTGGATACCACTAACCAGTTAGCTAAAACCATTATTTATAATCTAAATCCCGCCGATAACGAGCTGTTTGCTACCATGGTTGGTAATTACAATGATGGTTCGGTAGCAGGAAAAATGCAGTTTGGTTCGGCCTGGTGGTTCCTGGATCAAAAGGATGGCATGATCAAGCAATTAAACGCTTTATCAAATATGGGGCTGCTGAGCCGTTTGGTTGGTATGCTTACCGATTCGAGGAGCTTTATGTCGTTCCCGAGGCATGAATATTTCCGCAGGTTGCTTTGTAACCTGTTGGGCGATGATATTGAAAACGGCGAACTGCCAAATGATATTGAATGGACTGGCAAGATCGTGAGCGATATTTGCTATTTTAACGCCAAAAACTATTTCAATTTTTAAATGAGCAATATCGAAAATACAAAGGGAAGTATCCTGTCATTTGGCGAACTGTTGTTACGCATGTGCCCCGATGGCGAAGGGCAATGGCTAAAAAGCAATAAGCTGCCATTTTTTATGGGTGGCGCCGAGCTTAACGTAGCCAATGCTTTAGCCCTTTGGGAGCAGCCAATAAAATATTTTACCGCTTTGCCTGATAATGCCTTATCCGAACAGATTATCAGCTACCTGGAAAGCAAAAACATCGATACATCAGCAATACATCATAGTGGTAACAGGATAGGCCTTTATTACCTTACCCGTGGTAAAGATGTAAAGAACAATGCCATTGTATATGACCGTGCCGGTTCGGCCTTTGCCGATCTGAAACCGGGCATGGTTAACTGGGATGCTGTTCTGGAAGGGGTAAGCTGGTTTCATTTCAGCGCAATATGCCCGGCGTTAAGCCAGCAGGCTGCCGATGTTTGCGAGGAGGTTTTACAGGCGGCAAGCAGGAAACATATCATCATATCTGTTGATCTTAATTATCGCCCTAAATTGTGGCAGTACGGCAAAAAGCCAACGGAGATAATGCCAAAGCTGGTACAATACGCCGATATAATTATGGGCAATGTTTGGGCCGAGGAAACTATGCTGGGCATTCCCGTTACGCCGGATATTCATGAATCGGGTCAGCAAAGCATTTACCTTAAGGAAGGGCTTTACTCGTCCGAAAGGATTATGGAGGCTTACCCGCGTTGCCGGGCTGTTGCTAATACCTTCCGTTTTGATGCCGGTAAAGGCGTTGAATATTATACTTCGCTTTATGCGGGCAATCGCTTTTATCATTCGCCAACCTATACAACCGAAACTGTGGTTGATAAAGTAGGCAGTGGGGATTGCTTTATGGCAGGACTTATCTACGGCTTTTATAACAAGCAGGATCCGCAGCAACTACTGGACTTTGCAACTGCAGCCGCTTTCGAAAAGCTGTTTATTGAAGGCGATGCGACCACCAAAACAGTTGATAAAATTTATAACGCAATGAAACAATGAGCAAAAAAGACATAGTACTTGACGCGATACTAAAGCAAGGGACATTACCGCTGTTCTTTTACAAAGACCCGGAAGTGAGCCTGCAAATAACCCGCACACTTTATAAAGCAGGCATAAGGGTATTTGAATATACCAACCGGGGCGTTGCCGCCCTCGAAAACTTCAGGGTGTTAAAACAAGCATTGGCCAATGGCGAAATGCCGGGACTTGAATTAGGTATCGGTACCATTAAAAGTGCTCAGGAGGCTGAGGCCTTTATTGAGGCAGGAGCCGATTTCATCGTGTCGCCAATTGTTAACCCTGAAGTGGGTAAACTGGCAGCGCAGCACAACCTGTTATGGATTCCCGGTTGTATGACGCCAACCGAAATTTACACAGCTCAACAAAATGAAGCTGCTTTAATAAAAATATTCCCGGCCAATATACTGGGGCCCGAGTTTGTATCCTCAATCAGGGATTTGTTTGCCGGCCAATTGTTTATACCAACAGGTGGGGTTGAATTGAACCATGACAGCATCAGTACCTGGTTTAAAGCAGGGGTATGCGCGGTGGGCATGGGCAGCAAGCTCATCAGCAAAAACGTACTGGAAAACCAGGAGTACGACAAGCTGTATAACGATACCCTCAAGCTGCTGGAAATAGTACAAACCATTAAATAGCCTGTTAACCCTAAATTATAATGAGAGAAGAAAAAGTTGGAAACTACCGCTGGGTGATCTGCTCGCTGGTGTTTTTCGCAACAACCGTTAATTACCTTGACCGGGCGGTGATCAGTTTGCTTAAATCAGACCTTACCAAGGAGTTCAATTGGAATGATGGTGATTATGCCAATATTGAGATTGCATTTAAAATAGCCTATTCTATAGGCCTGCTGGCTGCCGGAAGGATCATCGATAAGATAGGCACCAAGCTGGGCTATTTCCTTTCAACACTACTATGGAGTATTTCGGCGGTATGCCACGCCTTTGTTGGCAGCACTTTTGGCTTCGGCGTAGTGCGTTCTGCATTAGGTCTCAGCGAGGCAGGGAATTTTCCTGCGGCTATTAAAACCGTGGCCGAATGGTTTCCGAAAAAGGAGCGTGCTTTCGCTACAGGCATCTTTAATTCAGGTGCAAATATTGGCGCCATAGTTGCTCCTTTAACAGTCCCGTTTATTGCGGTTGCCTGGGGATGGCGATGGGCCTTTATTATCACAGGTTCTATTGGTTTTATATGGCTGGTGCTTTGGCAGGTTATTTATCGTGCACCTTCAAAACATAGCAAGGTTTCAAAAGCCGAGCTCGATTACATCAACAGTGATCATGACAGCCAAACCGAGGCTTTGCAGCCTGTTGAGCAAAAGAAAATATCATGGGGCAAGCTGCTTTCGTTTAAACAAACATGGGCATTTGTTATAGGCAAGTTCCTTACCGACCCTATATGGTGGTTTTACCTCTTTTGGCTACCTGATTTTTTGGAAAGTCAGTATCATTTAAAAGGTACAGAAATAGCCATTCCTGTTGCGTTGGTTTATACTATGTCTACCTTTGGCAGTGTTGGCGGAGGTTGGCTGCCCATGAACCTCATCAAAAATAGCTGGCCGGTGTTTAAAGCCCGTAAAACATCCATGTTTATTTATGCGCTGGCAGTAATACCCATCATATTCGCCCAGATTTTGGGTGGTGTTAATATGTGGCTCGCGGTTATAGTAATTGGTATAGCAGCATCGGCACACCAGGCATGGAGCGCTAATATTTTCACCACAGTTTCGGATATGTTCCCAAAACGTACCATAGGTTCGGTAACCGGTTTAGGTGGTATGTTTGGTTCGATAGGGGGAGTATTCCTATCGCTTGCGGTGCAGAAAAACCTGTTTGTGTATTATCGGTCAATCGGTAAGATTGAGATAGCCTATTACATTATGTTTTTTGTTTGTGGCAGCGCTTACATTTTAGCCTGGCTCATTATGCATTTTTTAGTGCCTAAAATGAAACCAATTGAATTGGATTAACCATATAAAATAATATGAAGAAAGCCGGATCATTTTGACCCGGCTTTCTTTTTTATAAAGAGTGACTCGCCGCCTGTTCGGCCAGTTCATCAATCCAGCTTGAAAGGTAGGGCTCTGTACCATCAATCCTGATCCATTCGCCGTCCTCATCTTTGGCTATTACCAAATGCAGTGTTTCATCTATTGACTTAAACTCATAAGCGTTTGTATACCCTTGAAGGGTTACTTGTTGTGCCGTGCCTTCAATAATGCTATCAGTCCCCGTAAGTGTGGCGTCAAATTGTTGTTCCATAGTGTTTATAATTTATTAACCTAACATAGTTCGGGCAATTTCTGTTTGCATCAGTCTTGAGATGGCGGTCATGTTGTTTGTTTTTAGGCTGATAAAATTGTGCTTAAATTTAAGGTAGCTAAAACTTTTAATACACGAGTTACGTTTTGTTAATAATTATAAACCATGAACAGAAGGCTCAGTACAAAATATTTCCAGGTATCGCAAAGGGTATGGGGAACCAAATTATTATTTGTTAACGTTTACATGATCGCTAACCGTCCCGGTGCTGCCAAAGGCTGGGTTTTGGTTGATACGGGGTTAAAAGGTTCGGCCAATAAGATCATAGCCATGGCCGAGGAACTTTTTGGACCGGGAACCAGACCAGCAGCTATTGTGCTTACACACGGGCATGCCGACCATGCCGGCGGCCTGGCAGAGCTTTTGGAGATCTGGAATGTACCGGTTTATGCCCACGCATTTGAATTACCTTATTTAACCGGCCTATCATCATATCCGCCGGCCGATCCTTCATTGGCTGATGGCATGATGAGCCTGTTATCTGTATTTTTCCCTACTGCGCCTATAAACCTCGGCACAAAGGTAAAGGCCATCGACATGGAAGCAGGGATCCCCGAACTGCCCGAATGGAAGATCATTCACACACCAGGCCATACACCGGGGCATATTTCGCTGTTCCTGCCAATAAATTCAACTCTTATAGCCGGCGATGCGTTTTCAACCACTAAGGCCGAATCAGCTTTATATTCATTCAGTTCGCTTAAGAAACTAACAGGCCCGCCAAGGTACTTTACTTCCGACTGGGAAGCGGCTGCTCAATCGGTACGCCGGCTTGCCGCGCTTGAACCACGTACAGTAGCGGCAGGCCATGGCCCCATAATGCGCGGCCGTGAGCTGCATGACCAATTACATGAACTGGCCGATAACTTTGAGCAGGTAGCAATACCGGCAAAAGGCCGATATGTAGGGCATCCGGCTGTCGCTGATGAAATGGGCGTAACCTATATTCCGCCTTATGTAAGCAGCGGTATTTTAAAAGCAACAGTTGGTATCGCAGCTGCACTCGCGACATTTTTTATTATAAAAGGATTGCAGGAATAGGAGGAGAATCCCATCGGTTTGTGCTTACCTTTACCGCGTGGAAAATTTAAAACCAGATCCTAAAATTCTCATCGATATTGTACAAACCAAAATGCCTTACGGTAAATATAAAGGCACTATTATAGCTGATATCCCGGTATCATACCTGGAGTGGATGGCCGGCAAGGGTTTTACTAAAGATAAAATGGGGATGTTGTTATCAACCACGTTCGAGATTAAAACCAATGGCTTGGGCGAGATCCTTTTCATGGTGAAGCAATCGCTTTTTCGGCAAGGAAACCGATAGCGATAAAGATGGGCTAAACCGGAGTTTCAGAGATAATCATTCTCTATAATTTAGTACAATAGCCGAGCTGCCACTTTTTTCATCAAGGATAGTACTGATATTACCCCACGCAAAACTTCTTTGAGTACCTATTTGTTTCGACAACCAGTTTTCAAAGATGCTTTTGTTTTTTATTTCTTTTTCCTTATTCCAATCATTCCATGAAGTTTCAGAAAATGGAAGTTCTGAAATAGCAAAACTGACTGTCTTTAAGAAGTCTTTATAAAACAGGAAGATAAAAATGAAATATTCACCTGCTATTTGGGCATTTTTAATTGAGTAATGAATCCAGCCATTTCCCATACTTAATGATCTGAGTTCATTTTGTCCAAAATGTATCTTCAGGTCATTAGGTTTGGTATTTGAATTAATGTAGAACTTTTCAGATAAGAAGATTTTCCCTGTATTAGGATCTAATATTTTATCTATACCCTCCATCGCTATAATCTGTTAAACCAGCCTTTCTTCCAAAATACAAACACCTGTATTATGGCTATCAAAAACATAAATACGATAGCATAAATGTAACCATGATGCCAGTACAATTCGGGCATATTATCCGGAAGGATATGGCCTTTATCATCCTGCCGGGAAAAATTCATCCCATATATACCGGCTATAAAAGTAAGTGGGATAAAGATCACGGAAATGATGGTAAGCACTTTCATGATCTCGTTCATGCGGTTACTTACCATGGATAGGTACAGGTCGATGATACTTGACGTCACCTCTTTATAGTTTTCAATAAGGTCCATGGCCTGGATGCAATGGTCATAGGCATCGCGCAAAAACAATTTAACTTCGGGAGTTATCAGCGGACTTTCAGACCTGATCATGTCATTGATCTTATCCCGCTCGGGCCAGCTGGCACGGCGTACAACAATCAATGTACGTTTTAATTGCTGGGCATTAAACATGATGGTTTTATCGGCGCTGAGATAAAGCTTATCTTCAAGGGCATCCAAATGATCGCCAATTTCGGCCAGCAGCACAAAGTAGGTATCAATTATAGTGTCGGTAAGCGCATAACACATATATCCGGGACCGGCAGTGCGGATAGCACCCTTTCCAGCCTTTAAGCGAGTCTTAACTGCATCAAAGCGTTCCGTATGATCTTCTTCAAAGCTAATGATGATATTATCCTTAATAATAGCCGAAAACTGGCAGTTAATGATCTCGTTATCTTTATTGAAATGAATGATCCGGCTGGTGCAAAAAGCATAATATTCGTATTCATCAAATTTGGGGCGCTGGTGGGTATTGGCAATATCCTCCAAAACCAGGGGGTTTATATTGCAATGCTCACCAATTTGCTCAATGAGCGCGGCATCGCCCAAACCATTGATCTTGATCCAATGGGTATGGTTATCGCATTTATTGAGCTGTTTTAATGCCGTTTTGATATCCTTGCCCTCACAGGTTACGAGTTCATCTTTATTGTATGAGTAAACGGATATAATGGGTTTCAGTGCATCCTCGGCTATCCTGATAGTACCCGGTCGGTCGCCTACATTTCCCGCTTGTTTGTGCTTTTTAAGGCGCAGGCGTTTAAAGTTGCCATTCATCTACAAATAGTTTATGGTTTGCGGACCCTGGTTAAACAGCAGGTCAATGATACTTAGGTTTTTCATAAAGCCCCCACGGTCTTCAAATACCTGGAAATATGGTTTCTGCTGCATATCGCTTTCTTTTTTGGGATGGATAGAAAACCGAAAATCATGCAGGTTAGGATATTCGGCCTGGTATTCATCCGTATAATTTAATTCTGTTTTTATTTTGGTGAGCTTAAGCAGCAGGTTCAAAAGCTCCTGATTATAATCAAACAAGTAGGTAATTTGTTTTTCATAAAAAGGTGCAAAGTCATCTTCATAAAACTCAAAATAAGCCGAACGGCGGTAACAGGCTTGTAAGCTTTGCCAGTGCAGGCGCTGCCACATAAAATCATAGCTGATTTTTACATCTTTAACTTTAGTGTGATTTTTTGAACCTTTAATTACCGGCACCACCAATGCCAGCACACCATCGGGCGAGTAGATATTAGCCCGGTTGCGATAAGTTTGTTTAGGGAAATGTTCTTCTTTTTCTATCTGTATATCAGGCTTGTACGTATTTAACTGTACAAAATAATCTACCGGCGGAAGATAAAACATAGGTAACACAGCGCCTTTTTCAATCATATATTTTATGTTTGTGCTCAAAATTGGCTAAAATAATGATAAAAAAGGGTTTTACTAAGTTAGGGATATTAATTTTATACCTTATATCGCTGCTTCCCTTTTGGTTTTTATACATTTTATCCGATATCGCGTTTGTTATTATTTACTACATTATTCATTACCGCCGCGATGTAGTGCAGCAAAACCTGCGCAATGCCTTTCCGGAAAAAACAGATCAGCAACGCCACGATATTGAACGAAAGTATTATCGTTACCTGGCCGATTTGATAGTAGAGACCATTAAAATGATCACCGTATCAGAAAAACAGATCCGGAAAAGGGTAGTGGCTACCAACTCCGATCTCGTGTTTGACTACTTTGCTAAAGGTAAAAGTATTATTGCAGTTGCCGGCCATTATTGCAATTGGGAAATGGCGGCCCTCAATTTCAACTTTGTTACCGATAAAAGGTTCATGATCATTTACAAAAACCTGTCGAACAAAACATTTGATGATTTTTTTATTAAGATCCGGTCAAGGTTTGGCGGGCAGCCGGTTGCTATGAAGCAAACACTGCGTAAAATGATTGAATACCGCAAGGAACTTACCGTTAGTGTATTGGTTGGCGACCAAACTCCTGTGATGCATGAGGTAAACTATTTCACCAATTTTTTAAACCAGCCGACTGCAGTATTTTTGGGGATTGAAAAGATTGCCAAAACAATTGATGCCGCTGTTGTTTTTTACGACATGAAAAGGGTAAAACGCGGATATTATGAATATACGCTAATCCCGCTTACCGAAACACCAAAAGAAACTGCCGAACACGAAATAACAGATATGCACGTGAAATACCTTGAGGGGATGATCAGGAGAGAACCGCAATACTGGTTATGGTCGCACCGGAGATGGAAGTTTAAGCCGGAGGATTTACATAGATGACCCATACACCTAAAGTTGCTGTAGTTATTTTAAACTGGAACGGCCTAAAATACCTTAAACAATTTCTTCCTTCGGTATTATCCTCAACGTATCCCAACCTGGAGATTGTGATGGGCGATAATGCCTCATCTGATGACTCGACGGCATTTATGCGTGAGCATTATCCATCAGTTAAGATCATCCAAAATGATAAAAACTACGGCTTTACAGGCGGTTATAACCGGGTGCTGGCCCAGGTTGATGCTGATTACTATATCCTCCTTAATTCGGATGTGGAAGTTATCCCCGGTTGGATTGACCCGGTAATTGAATTAATGGAAAGCGATGGTTTAATTGCCGCTGCTGCGCCAAAGATCAGGTCATACGCACAAAAAGATTATTTTGAGCATGCTGGCGCCGCCGGGGGCTTTATTGACAAGCATGGTTACCCGTTTTGCCGCGGCAGGATCTTTTACGAACTGGAAAAGGATACTGGCCAGTATGAGCAATCGGGCGAAGTGTTCTGGGCGTCGGGGGCATCGCTGTTCATCAAAAAAAGTATCTGGGATGAAGCCGGTGGTTTTGATGAAAGCTTTTTTGCCCACATGGAGGAAATCGACCTTTGCTGGCGTTTAAAAAATATGGGTTATAAAGTAATGTACTGCGCGCAATCAACCATATTTCATGTTGGTGGTGGTACACTAAATGCCGAAAATCCGTTTAAGACCTATCTCAACTTCAGGAATAACCTGCTGCTTATAAAAAAGAACCTTCCTTTTTGGCGCGCAGTTTGGGTGATCTGTATCCGCTTTATAATGGATCTGCTTGCCTTGTTCAGGTTTTTGATGGAAGGCAAGCGTAAAGACGCCTGGGCGGTAAGCAGGGCGCACCAAAGTTTTGTGTTGAGTCTGTTTAAGTCGGGAAGTCCGAAGGTCCGAAAGTCCGAAAGTCGGGAAGTTAGGAAACAAAATACTGCAGGTATATACAGGGGCAGTATCGTTTGGGATTTCTTTGTGAAAAAGAAAACTCATTTTACTGATCTTGATCCTTCGGAGTTTTAGCGTCATCTACACCCTGTTCCGGCTCTTCTGCTTTGTCGTTTAAGCCCGGCGCTTCTACTTTAATGGGAGGCAAGCCTTTTGGCCATATTACACGCACATCCTGCTGGCGGAATGGTATGTCGATGCCTGCTTTATTGAAGGCATCATAGATATCTGCCAATACACGGCTTTTAAGCCCAAGCCAGGTATTGATATCAGCTGCCCAGAAAAACACCCTGAAATCAACCGAGCTTTCATTTAAGTTATGCAGAAACACCGAGGGAGGAGGTTCGGTCATGATGTCTTCATGATCGCGGAGCAAGCTGATCAGCACCTCTTTTACCTGTTCGATATTGGATCCATATGCTACCCCAATAATCAGTTCAACCCGGCGGTTATTATTGCTTAGTGTCCAGTTAATTACGTGGTGAGATATTAAGTCGCCATTAGGGATAATTACCTCTGCGCCATCTGCAGTAGCAATTTTACTGGCGCGGATGCCGATATCCATTATAGTACCCGAGCGACTGTCTACCTCAATAATATCTCCAACCTGGATAGGTTTCTCGAAAGCCAATATCAAACCCGATACAAGGTTGTTAACTATGTTTTGTAAACCGAAACCGATACCTATACCAAAGGCACTGATAATAATGGTGATTTTATCAATAGGTACACCTGAAGCAGCAACGGCAAGGAAGAATCCTAAAGCAATCACACCAATGCGGATAAGCAGGGTAGAGGTGCGGTTCTTTTTCTTGGCAACGTCAATATCATTGGCATGCTTGGCCGCAATATCATAAAGATAGCTGATGATCTTTGACGCGATAGATGACAGCCAGATCACGGCAACAAATATGATTACGCTTTGAAACGTGAACTGGGTATTGGTACCGCCAATGCTGCGGTTTTTGGTCAGAAAATCGCCCAGGTAATCAAATACGGTATCTTCAACGTTCAGGTTTTGCGTAAGCATTACCAGCCACAACAAGGTAGCCAATATGCTCAGCACGCTCCTGAACTTATTTTGCATTAATTTGTAATCGATAAAAGAGGTAAGATTGTTGCTCTTTTTACCGGCTTCCAGTTGCAGGAACAAGGCTTCCATAATGATATGCACTATATAATACATAGCCAGGGCAAGCCACAGGTTATACACCACACTAATACCGATGATCTTAGCCAAACTCACCCTGCCGAAAACATTACACACAAAAGATGAGCCCTGCAGAAATATAAAAACCTTCAATATAAAACCGGTATAAGGCAGGTAATCGTCCTTGGCTTTACGCACTTTTGATAAAAACCTGAAACTTATTACCGATGCAGCCATGCCTAAAATCAAAATAGCCACCCTGTCGATATTGGTTACCTGGATATAAAGATTGCTCAGGCTGTAAATAATAGTGATCCCAAATAACTGCAGCATGTAACGGAACATGGTTGCCGGGCATGCCTTTTTTACCAGGTAAAGCAAGGCGATCATCAACACCAATAAAAACATCTCCAATACAATCACAGGCGGATGATCATAAACGTTAGGCAGCAATGTAAAGGTTAAAATAATTGAGGATGCGAACGGGTAATTTACAACGTAATTGGCCTGGCTAAATACACTTTCGGGCGTATCGTTGTCACGTATGATCCTACGGCGACTGGCGCGCACCCAGGCAAAAAAGGCAAATAATACTACTAATCCCGCAAGATGAATAAGTATATCCCGACCGAAGAAAAAGCTAAAAAGCTTGGCGTTCATATTGGCAGTAGCCTTTGTAGCTGTTCCAAAATCGTTGCCTTCGTCGGCATTCATGCTCCAGATGTTGTTATATTCCTGCGACATGGCCCTGATACTAAAGTCCCTGATCTTGGTATCAATCTGGTCTTTAAGGTCGAGTATAGTAATATAAACAGCCGAAGTGCGGTTTTGCAGCAGGCCTACCTTCACCATCACCTTTTTGTTGGTGGTGTCCAGACGGTGATATTTGCTGTCGATAGCTATTTTTTGGATAAGATAAGTAGTGGCCAGTGAGCTATCGGCGGGCAGGATCTTTAAAACGCTATCGCGCGATATGGCGTCCAGATCGTTTTGATTCTGAACGAGTTTACTATTGATATCGGCAAGCTGTTCCTGCCACAAGTCAAGCTGATCATCACTTCGGGTAAGCACATCCCTGATGGTATATAAATATCTTAACGTGCTTGATTTATCATTGTCAATAAGCGATTTGATAAGTGTAACCCTTTTTTCAAACGACGGCAGTTTGGTACTGATATCGGCAGTATCTAACTTTTTTGACAGATTGCTTTTGATCTGGTTAAAGGCAGATGTATAATATTCAACCTTTTGCAGCAGGTTATTTACCGATGTATCCGAGCGTTTAAGCGCCCGCATCATCGAATCGCGCGAAAGGATAGAGGCGCGAAGCGAGTCTCTTACCGATCTTGGCTTTTTCTTTTTGGTTTGGGCAAAGGTATTAACACTGCTTAACAGTGTAACAAAAAGCAAACTTAGCGCGGCAACTCTGAATATTTTAAGCATCTGTAACAATAAGCTGGAAGCAATGTTTAAACGCTTTTTTGCCAAAAGCGTTTTATCAAAACGATAAAATATTTTAATATTATTTAAGCGACAGGTTTTCAATGGCTAAGCGATAGCTATCCATCCCAAAGCCTGCAATTACGCCGCGGCAATTAGCCGCAATCATTGATTTATGCCTGAACTCCTCGCGTTTGTGTACGTTGGAAATATGCACTTCAATAACCGGCGTGTTGATAGCAGCGATAGCATCGGCAATGGCAATTGACGTATGGGTGTATGCCCCTGCGTTCATTACAATACCATCATAACTAAAGCCAACTTCATGCAGTTTATTTATAATTTCGCCCTCAATGTTGCTTTGATAATAATCAATGGTGATGTTTGCATAGCGTTGACGCAGGGTTTCGAGGTAGGTTTCAAAACTGGCATCGCCATAAATTGATTTTTCGCGAACACCTAACAGGTTCAGATTGGGGCCGTTTATTATTTGTATCTTCATCAGTTCAAACTTAGCTATAAATCATCAAAACTAAAATCAATTGGATTGGCGTTCGGCAATAAAAGGTTTCCAGGCATATTTAAAATTAGAGAAGTCGCTGTCCGACAACTCCATCGAAGCTTATAGCCGGGATATAGAAAAGCTATATCAATATTCAGATTCACAGCCGCTTAAATTGAAACCCGAATTAATTACTTTAACTAATTTACGAGAGTTCATCAACTGGATAAATGAGTTGGGGATGATCCCGTCATCCCAGGCCAGGATCCTTTCGGGGATCAAAGCATTTTATAAGTACCTGTTGATGGAAGATGTTATCAAAACAGATCCGTCAGAACTGCTCGAATCGCCAAAAATCAGACGAAAGCTGCCGGATACGTTAAGTTACGAGGAAATTAACAAAATAATAGCTGCGTTGGACCTCTCCAAACCCGAAGGCATACGTAACAAAGCCATCCTGGAAACCCTATACGGTTCAGGCCTGCGTGTATCTGAGCTCACCGAACTGAAACTCTCCAACCTGTACCTTGATATTGAATTTATAAAAGTAACCGGTAAAGGCAACAAAGAGCGATTAGTGCCTATAGGAGGTGAAGCTATAAAAGCGCTGAAGATCTGGATAGAAAATGTAAGGGTACATAACCCTATAAAAAGAGGCGAGGAGGATTATGTTTTCCTGAACCGGCGCGGTACAAGATTAAGCCGGCAAATTATTTTTTTAACCATCAAAAGCTTGGCCGAAACTATAGGGCTTAAGAAAAAGATAAGTCCCCATACCTTTCGGCATTCCTTTGCCACACACCTGGTAGAAGGGGGCGCAGATTTGCGGGCGGTGCAGGAGATGCTGGGCCATGAAAGTATTACCACAACGGAAATTTATACTCATTTGGATAGGGAATATTTAAAAAGTACGATAAGCCAGTTTCATCCCCGCAGTTAAGGTCAGATCAGGTACTGATCAATTACGTCCTGCGGGATCTTTGCCCCACGCCCGGTGGCCATATCAATCATCACGTAATCAAACCAGCCATCACAACAGATCTTTTTGGTAGCTTTATTGGTGATGCTGAACTTTACTCTGCAGCCTTTGTCGTCAATACTTTCAATACCGGTTTTTACAATAAAGTAATCGCCCATGGTTAAGGCGCGCTTATAGTCCACGTGGGCGGTACGTACCACCCAGCCAAAGCCGCGTTCCATAAATTTTTCCATGGCCATCCCATAGCAGCGCTCCATCTGATCGTAGCGCGCAGCCAGTACATAATCAAAGTATTTGCTGTTATGTACGTGCTGAAACATATCTATATCATCAGGGCGTACGCGAAACTCAGATTCGAAGGTGGAAAGTTGGAGCGGTGTATCCATACAGCAAATATAGTAAGTAAAGGCAATTCAATATCTTTTGGGTTCGGCAAGGCAAGTATGCTTTGTTTTGACAATAAGGCAGTTAAATTTTTACACAAATTCTTATGATTAATCGCATATCACATGTTTTTTATGTTTAATAAATATATTATGAAATAAGACAGCAGATTAAACAGAAAGAGGCTGTAAACACAGCCTCTTTCCTTAAAAAGATAAATAAACTTATTGGTTGACCCTGAATGATTCCCAGCCGCCAACGGTAGCCCGGTTGCAGGTCATGGCTTGTGTGCCATTCTCACCTGAAATGTATTTTCCGTTACCACCCCGGAAGGAAACGGTACCATCGGCATTACTCACCCAGTCAAATTGTTCCCACGGGCCAATAGACGTACGGTTGCAGGTAAGAGCCTGGGTACCGTTTTCAGATGATACATATTTACCCGAATTTAACAAGGCAGCTTTACCACCGCCTGCATCAACAATAGTAAATTGTTCCCAGCCACCGGCGGTAACCCGGTTACAATTCATAGGTTGTGTTCCGTTTTCGCTGCTTACGTAGTTATTGTTTGAACCTTTAAGGGTTATCGTTTGTCCTATTGGAGGGGTGGTTGGATTGCTGCCACCCGCTACAGGAGCGGTAGGGCGTACAACAGTAAGCGCAATTTGTCCTTTTAGCATCCTGCCGCCATCGCCTGTTAACCGCAAATAATAATCAGCAGAGCAAACAGTACCGTCCTCGTCCAACGATAAAAAATTAGATCCCGCCGGAACAAATGATGAATTCTCTGATGTTTTGGCAATCTGATTGCCTTCATTGTATTCATCAAACATCGATATATACAGTCCCTGTGCGCCGCCACGGATCAGGTTATAAAACTGGGTCCACATCAGGTCGCCATGCACACGCTGACGTAATTGCAAATCGCCAGGCAGTACGCATGGCTGATAATCAATACCATTAGCGTTGCAATAAGCCTGGTCGCCCACCTGCGTATTGTTGTAAAAATTATTAGCTTCACTTATATTAGCTATTTTACCGATCATCCAGGGCGAGATCATGTTGAGGGCATTAAAGGTTGGCAAAAAATCAGGCCGTACCTCAGTGGCGTTAGGGTCGCGCCAATAAGCAGGTACGCCTCCTATAACATAGCAACCCTGGCTTTTAAACCAATTGATCACATCCAGGCAAACCGCCGCTGAAAATGGATGATCATTATCGTTAAAGCCAAAACCCCAGATACAGACTACCGGTTTACCATTCTGTTTGGCGTAAGCCGATGATGAGGTATAGGCCGACATCTTATTTGTCCAGTCGGTTTTAATTTCCGACTGCATGTTTGTCCAGCCACCTACATCGTACATAATATAAAATTTACGGACTGTAGCCTCGGCGGCGGTTTTTACCTTGGCAGTTATAGCGTCTCGTACCGGACCTTCGCCGCCAGTTGGATTAAAACGCTGCAGCGCCGCGCAATCAATATTATTTTGCTGCATCCACTGAAACTGAACATTAACTGTTTGGTCATTAAAGGAAGAGAACAGCTTTGCCGGGCTTCCGTTATTCAGATTGGCAAACCCTGTTTGATAAGTGCTGGTGTACTCCCGTACATCAGGCCACGATTTAACGCCGATATTATTGGAATTAGGGGCCTGGTTATTGGGGTTAGACCAATGCCACCATAAATTAATGGGCGAACCATCGCCAATAGCGGCAAACCAGCCTTGGTAGCCTACGGTAATTTTACCCACAACATCACCAACCGGCGAAGCTGCTGTTTTTATTTTTGACTGATTATTATTTGATGTATTGATTGAATTGCCAGCCAGGTCCTTTTTTGAGCAGGCACTTGCAATACCTATAATAAGCGCACAGCTTAAAACATAAAGTTTTTTTAAGTTCATAATTTTAGATGTGATTGTTTGATAGATTGGTATATTGACGGGATACAGGCATAACCTGCTAAAAAACCTACGGAGGTTTAAATACGGTAACAGACATAAATAGCAATATTGGTTTAATGGTTTAACCGCAGCCATTTTAGGAAAAGGCATCGGTTTTAATTGGTTGGAGGCAAATAACCATTGTAGGATTAAAAAATACTTAATAAAAACTTAATGAAATTACGTTTCGATCAAACATCCTTCGATGAGCTAATTGACAATATCGCTAAAAACAAAAAGCGGGCGATCTTGTGGACCGTCCGCTTTTGATGAGGATACAGAATCTGTTTTATGACCACCACTTAAGCGGAAAAACTATCTTATCAACCGAGCTTGCCACCATATCCGGCTTAAACGCATAATGGCTCAGCTGGTCTTTACTGGAGATACCAGACAGCACCAGGATTGTTTTATAGCCCATTTGCACACCGCCCTGGATATCAGTCTCCATCGTATCGCCAATTACAGTGGTTTCGGCGGTTTCAAGGCCCAGGAATTTCCTTGCCGAGCGCATCATTACAGGGCTTGGCTTTCCGGTTACAAAGGCCTTACGACCGGTAGCTTCCTCAATCATGGCTGTTGTAGCTGCTATACCTAAATTGTTCCAGCCCGGTTTTTTAGGAGAGGGGTCCCTGTTGGTGGTTATAAACTTAGCGCCGGCCAGGATCATGTCGACCGCGCGCTGCACCATTTCCAAAGTAAAGTTGCGGCCTTCGCCCAAAACAACAAACTCCGGGTCGGAGTCAACAAGTGTGATCCCGTTTTCGTGCAAACTGCTCAGCAAGCCGCCCTCGCCCAGCACAAAAGCGGTACCATTGGGGCTTTGATCGCCCAAAAATTTCCCGGTAGCCATGGCACTTGTATAAATATGTTTTGTTTCTACAGTTATTCCCAATCTTTTAAGCTTGCGTACAACCTCCAGGCTGGTACGCTGGCTGTTGTTGGTCATAAAGGCAAATGGTATATCGTTATCAATAAGGTGTTTGATGAATTTATCAGCGCCCTGTATCAGTTCTTCCCCGCTGTAAATTACCCCATCCATATCAATTAAAAGACCTTGTTTCATAAGTATAAGTTATAAATGTTTTGTTTTGTTAAAGAGGCGATGTTGAATAACCGGCGTTTTAAGCTCCTTCAAAAAAATCGATCAGGCCGCCAAAATAGCTGTCGTTCCACCCGTCAACAATATCATTATAATCATCATCGGGAATGTTGGTGTGCCTTAACTCGGCCGAAGTGCCCTGCTTATCAGCATGCAGTTTGATCGTAACGATAGAATTATCGCTTTGTCCTTCAAAATACCATTGCTGCACTACTTTTTTATTGGGTTCAAACTCAATGTTTTTACCTACAATACTGCCATCCCACATAGAAAATTCGGTACCGGGCTCTGTTGACATTTCGGCGACGTCGCCAGTCCACAATTCAATGGTAACCGGGTTGGTGATGGCCATATAGATCTCTTCGGGAGTGGCCGGTATGCTGTAATATTTTTTAAAATCTTTCACCCGCGCAATTTAGCTGAAATAATTTAAACCTTCACCGGGCCAATTGGCAAAACGGTTTTTCCGTAAATCTCATTCAAAACATTAGCGATACCGGTGTATATGGCCGATGCCCCGCAAATAATACCTTCATAACCGGCCAGGTGTTTAATGCCTGCATTGCCGGTAGCATCGCCGGCTACTAACAGGAAAAATAATATGGTTAACGATGCAAAAACAAATTGCAGCGCGCGGTTAAGCTTTAATGTACCAAAAAACAACAGGAGGGTAAATACACCCCAGATGCTCAGGTAAGCGATCATGGCTCCTTCAGATGGTGCAGCTCCCCAGCCAAACTTAGGCATTACCAAAAGGCCCACTAATGAAAGCCAGAAAAATCCGTAGGAAGTAAATGCTGTCAGCCCGAAGGTATTGTTCTTTTTAGCTTCGATAACCCCGGCAATAACTTGCGCCAAACCGCCGTAAAATATGCCCATGGCCAATATCATGGTGTTTATTTCAAAAAAACCGGCATTGTGAATGTTTAATAAAACGGTGGTCATTCCGAAAGCGCAAAGGCCAAGCGGCGCCGGGTTGGCAATGCCATCCTTCACTGGTACTGGTGTAGTAGGGATCATAATAGGTTTTAGTTTATTTGGTTTGTACCGCAAGCTAACTGATTTATAAATATTAAGCAAGTTTTTCACACCCTTAACCTACTTTTGCGGTAGCCCCACCCAAACCCTGTCGGCGGGAGGGCTTTAAACAACAACAATAAAAGTTTTCTCTTTAGGAGAGATTTAGAGACGCCTACCTATGCAAAAATTAGTATTAATACGCCACGGCGAGAGTACCTGGAACCAGGAAAACAGATTTACGGGCTGGGAAGATGTCGACCTGTCAGAAAAAGGCTACGAACAGGCCCATCATGCCGGAAAGATCCTTAATAAGAATGGCTACAATTTCGATATCGGCTTCACATCCTATTTAAAGCGATCAATCAAAACATTGCATTACATACTGGAGGAGCTCGATCACCTATGGATCCCGGTTGAAAAATCATGGCGGCTAAACGAACGCTTTTATGGTGCCTTACAAGGGTTAAATAAAGATGAAACTATTGCCCGATATGGCAAAGAGCAGGTGTTAAAATGGCGGCGTGACCCGAATGAACACCCGCCTGCTATAACTAAAGATGACGCCCGATACCCTGGCCGTGATCTCAGATACAAGGACCTGACCGAGCGTGAGCTCCCGCTAACCGAAAACCTGAGCGAAACTATGGACAGGGTATTGCCATTTTGGAACGAAAGAATTGTCAGGGCTATGCGCCGCAATCAAAAGGTTATTGTAGTAGCACATGGTAACAGCCTTCGTTCGCTTATAAAATACATTGATAATTTAAGTGATGAGGAAGTAACTGCGCTGGAAATCCCTACCGCTACCCCCTGGGTTTATGAACTTGATGGCGACTTAAATAGGATCAGGCATTATTACCTGGAATAATTTGCCCTCCGGACCTTCATTTCTCTTTTACTTGTAGTACAATTGTTTATCTTGTAAGCCATAAACCAATTAATCCCTAATTAATACGAATGAAAAAATCCGACATCTATGAGGTCGCCATTAAAATACTGGGTATATACCTGTTGGTGGCCGATATCTCTAAACTTCCCGGCCTGATTACTTTTATCGGTAACCATGCAAGTTCACCTGTCGAGCAGCAAGCTGCCGACCAGGGAAGCCTTTTAATCGTAAATGGGTTAAACTTTATTTTCCTGATCGTGTTAGCCGTATTGCTTATTTCCGGCACAAAAAAGATTACCCGCTGGATCACCAATGAAAGTGATTACCAGGAAAACGCGAAACTTTTTGCCGAGCGGAAAGTCATCTACGAAATATCCCTGGTAATAATAGGAGGATTATTGTTGGTTGGCACTATTCCCGATTTTTTATATCACCTGTATACGCTTGCTAATGTTAATGAACAAAGCAGTGTAATATTGGCAGGTGCAAAAATATTCATCGGGATCCTTACCGTAGCTTTTGCTAAGCGAATAGGAGCTTATTTTGCCAGATAGGCTTGAATGATTTTTAATAGTGAAAGGGGGCTGTATCATGAATATCATGATCAGCCTCTTTTTTTGATTTACTAAGATACTTATACTGTATATAGTCTTGGGTTGACCCTACTAACCAAAGGGGGTTAACAGGGTTAACACAATTCAGGGTTGATATTTACATAAATAATTAATAATCAAATAATTGGGTGTTTGTTATGCAGAAAATGTGTAAACCCCCTTTTTGCATAAATATCATCGGCTAAATTTCAATTCATAGGTAACACAGCACCAAGGGTGGTCGATTTGATTTATGATACAGCCGGATTGTAAGTTTTACCAGGTTTACTTAACAATAAGTTAATGAAATAGAAATAATTACGAATTAACCTTTGTGCAGTTTTACCGTATAATTTAACATTATTAACTTATACATTAAAACCTAAAAAATCATTATGCTAAAACTTACTAATCTGCGTATGTGGGTATTGGCCGCTGCCGCAACCGGCATGCTGGCAAGCTGTCAAAAAAATGGCCAGATGCCTGCATTGAAAGATGCTGATCAAACTGCTACCGGTTCAAAAACAATTAAAACCTTAGCTGTATCCTTAACACAGGGTTTTGAAGTTGGCGCAACCAGCCCTAAAACTGCTTATGACGTATCGCCAACCGGTTCATCAAGCGGCGACAATGTTACCCTGTCGGGCAATTCATGGAATATGTATGATGCCCTGATCGGCAATCTCTCTGCCGACCAAAAAGCGGGTTCCTGGAGTGCCCGTGTACGCAATACCGGTAAAATTACTATGCTGTTTGATGTTACTACAGGCGTCAGCACAGTTACCATTAAAAGCGCTACCTACGGCGGCGACAGCCCAAGCACCTGGGGATTGTTTTATTCAGTTAACGGCGGTTCGTCATGGACACAGTCGGGTTCGGCAATTACTACTACATCAACATTAACAGTATCTACATTTACAGTTACACAAACCGGTACTGTACGTTTAGAGATCCGTAAGCTAACCGGCGGTACTAACCGTATCAATATTGATGATATCACCATTAATGATAACAGCGGCGGCGGTACAGGCGGCGGTACCGTGCTTACAGGCAAAAAATTCCTGTTTGATGCAAGTCACCTTGAAAACGCAGGCAGCGCCGACTGGCAGATAGATGCTGATGGCACTGAGCAGGTTGCTATTTACACAGGCGGTACAACTACCGAAACCAAGGCACAACGCATTCCTACTCCTTCATACACAGGTATTACTTCATCTACTACCGAAACTTATTGGAAAGGTGCTCTTTCAGCTTGGGCTGTAGAACTGGTAAAACGTGGTGAGCTGGTTGAATCGCTTCCCGTAGGTACAGCAATTACCTACGGCGGCGGTGGCGCGCAGGACCTGAGCAACTACGATGTATTTGTTGTTTGCGAGCCTAACCGTTTATTTACTGCTGCCGAAAAAACTGCTTTGATGAACTTTGTGGCTAACGGTGGCGGTTTATTCATGATAGCTGATCATACCGCGGCAACAACCGCCGGTACTGATGCCAATGGCTACAACCCTTCAGACCGTGACGGTGATGGTTATGATTCGCCAAGGGTTTGGAATGATCTGATGACCAACAACGGTATCAATAACAATAACCCATTCGGCTTTAGCGTAAATTATGTTGATATCAGCGAAAGCCCGTCAACCAACGTTTATACCGGCTCCAATGCCGATGCACAGAAAGTACTGAACGGTGCGGCAGGCACTGCTTCAAAAATGGCTTTCTACGATGGTTCAACAGCAACCCTGTTCCCGACCAACAACTCAAGCGTACAAGGATTATTCTGGCGTAACAGCGCTACCAATGGTGGCAATGCCAATGCTATGGCATTATTGGCAACCTATGGAAGCGGTCGCGTGGTTTGGATCGGTGATAGTTCAGATGCTGATGACGGCACAGGCGATACCGGCGATAACTTGTTTAACGGCTGGTCGGGCGATGCTCCATCAGGATATACCTCGCATTCGTCATTTCATTTAAATGCGTCGTTCTGGCTGGCTAAAGCCCAGTAAGTATATCATGACCTTTCTTCCGAAAGGGAGAATTACATTTGTTAGTTTAAGTCCTGTTGCCACCGGCAACAGGACTTTTTTTATTTCCCTGCTTCAAACAAGTTAGTTGCTTTTGCAGTTATCATAGTACGAGGTGATCAATGAGGTCGTCTCTTGTTTACCTATACAAAAACATCACCATGAAAAATTATGAAACCTTAGTGGATGCCACTAATGACCTCATGAAGAGGGGATATACGGCCAACCTTAGCCTTGATGGCGATACTATTGATGATAAAGAAAAAGATATCAGGATGACTGCCGATGACTTTGAGATTGATGAGTTTTACCGCTTTGAAGGCCCAAGTAACCCATCGGATATGTCGATAGTATACGCTGTATCATCGTCAAAATATAACTTAAAAGGCGTGCTGGTAAATGCTTATGGCACTTATGCTGATGATAGCTCATCAGCCCTGGCTGCCAAGTTGCATCATGGCCAGGTAAGTCATAACCTGCACGGTGAAGACAGGCCGACGGAGTAAGTCTTAAGTCGAAAATCTTAAGTTAAAAGTCGGTGACAAATATTTCTGTAGGGACAGCGGGATATTTGTTGCCGGCTTTTGGCTTTTATGATGGTCAATCTTTAAAAATCTCTGCTTAGGGGAGATTCAGAGAGGTTTACGGCTCAATTCTTTCATCATTTTTCTCCCCGCCGACTGGATGGCTGCAGTACCGTTACGCATCAGGAATTCAAGCTGGGCAGGCAACTCATCGGCCACCCAGGGGTAACGATACCGCAAATTAAGCAAAGCCCAGCCCGCAAATACTTTCACCGCTATTTTAACTTTTGGATCTATCATCCAGTCAAAAAGCTGCTCAACAGCAGGTTCAAGATCAAGGCTGTTAAGTTTTTGTTTTACCGGGGAGTGTTCTTTTTCTTCGGTTGCGTGCATCAGTATTTTGGCGTAATGCCTTTGGCAGCCGGGGTTCGTAACCTGTGGTAACCGTTCAATAAAATATTGCAGGTTGCCGGTAAAAACATCAGCATCCTTCAAAAACATATTTTCAAGCAGCCATGCCGCGCGGAAAGCGAGAGGCTTGTCGGAATGAAAGGTAGTGTCTATCAGGTCGCGCAAATCAAACTGTTGTTCGGTCAAAATACGGCTTAGTTCAAGCACTTTGAGTTTGCCTATGGTGTTCGCTATTTTTTGTGTGAGTTCGTCGCGGGTCATTATAGTAGCTTAAAAGTAAATAAATGCCGATACTTAACCTAAAACACTTGCTCATTTTTGGCATTCACTTTCAATGTCACCAAAAGTTATACATTTGCTGTCCGTATTAACAATTTAATAGATACATGGTTAAATTCAACCGATTTACACTTGACAATGGCCTCAGGGTTATTGTGCATGAAGATAATACAACGCCAATGGCAGTGCTCAATATTCTGTATGATGTTGGCGCACGCGATGAAGATCCGGAACAAACCGGCTTCGCCCACTTATTTGAGCACCTGATGTTTGGCGGATCCGTAAACATTCCTGTTTATGACGAACCACTGCAAAGGGTAGGAGGCGAAAATAATGCCTTTACCAGCAACGATATTACCAACTATTACATAACCCTGCCATCGGCCAACCTCGAAACCGCATTTTGGTTGGAGAGTGACCGGATGCTGAGCCTTGCTTTTAGCGAAAAAAGCCTTGAGGTGCAGCGTAACGTGGTTATAGAGGAGTTTAAACAACGTTACTTAAATCAGCCTTACGGCGATGTTTGGTTAAAGCTTCGCCCGCTGGTTTACAAAAAACACCCTTACCGCTGGGCAACCATTGGTAAAACCATCAAACATATTGAGGATGCACAAATCGAAGACGTAAAAGCCTTCTTCAAAAAACATTACAACCCTCAAAACGCAATTGTAGTGGTAGGCGGTAATGTAACCACCGAACAGGTAAAAGCGCTTTCCGAAAAATGGTTTGCCCCGATCCCGGCCGGCGAAAAATATCACCGCAGCCTTCCCCAGGAACCTGAACAACAGGAAGCCCGGCGTGAAACTGTTACAGCCAAAGTGCCGCTTAATGATGTGTATATAGCTTTCCAGATGGGTACACGTACCGACGAGGATTATTATGTGGTTGAGCTGCTTTCGGATATTCTCTCCCGCGGTAACTCGTCACGGTTGTACAAATCGCTCATCAAGGAAAAACAGATTTTTAGCGAGGTTCATGCCTACATTACCGGCAGTTTAGATAAAGGAATGTTTGTGTTAGAAGGCAAGCCGCTTGAAGGCATCAGCATTGAACAGGCGGAAGCGGCATTATGGGAAGAGCTGGAGAAAATAAAAGCTGAGGAGATCCCGGCAGATGAGCTTACTAAAGTTCAGAATAAAACCGAATCAACCATGATTTTCTCAGAAATGTCATTATTGGATAAGGCCATGAACCTGGCCTCATTTGAGTTGCTTGGCGATGCTGACCTGATTAACCATGAAACAGCAAAATATCTTGCTGTAAGCGCTGCTCAGGTAAAAGCACAAGCCAATAAACTGTTCAGAAAAGATAATTCATCCACGCTTATTTATTTAGCAGAGAAGTAACCTTGATTTGCCTGATTTTGGGATTGCCCTGATACAAAGTACTTATTGAATTAAGAATCCTAAAATCATGAAAATCAAGGTCAAATAGTATACATATGATCAACAGAAAATTAGCCCCCGAATTCAGGGCTATCGATAATATTAATCTGATTAGGCCGGAGCACAGGAAACTCAGCAATGGCTGCAATATTTTTTGCTTCAACTCCGGCGACCAGGAGCTGGTGCGTATTGAGTGGATCTTCGGCAACCTGAGCTTTGATCCGGCGAAGCCATTGCTTAATATGGCCGTAAACTCCATGCTTACCGATGGTACTACAACTTTAACAGCTGCGCAAATTGCCGACAAAATTGACTTTTACGGCGCGTTTTTGCAAGTTGATTATGGGTACGAAAACTCGCAGGTAACACTGTATAGCCTGAACAAGCACCTGCATCACACGCTGCCGGTTATTGCCGATATCCTGAACAATTCCATTTTTCCGGAAAAGGAACTGGAGACTTTCAAGCGCAATCAACAACAAAAATTGCAGGTTAGCCTGCAAAAAAATGATGTTGTGGCCCGCAGGGCTTTTAACAGGGCAGTTTATGGAGCTACCATTTTTGGATATGCTGCCGAGATGACCGACTATCAAACCCTTCAGCGCAATGATATGCTGGCACATTACAAAAAAATGTACCAGCCTTCAAATTGCACTATCATTATAGCGGGTAAGGTTGAACCGGAAACGCTAACACTGCTTACAGATACCTTTGATAAAAACTGGGAAAATAACCTACCCCCGGCTATTACAATACAGCCCGATATTAAAGCAGCAGCCAACCTGTTTTATTTTACAGAGAAACCGGAAGCATTGCAATCGGCAATCCGGATAGGTACACCGATCATCAACCGTTCGCATGAGGACTTTCAGGCGTTACAGGTTTTAAATACGGTATTCGGCGGTTATTTTGGATCGCGGCTAATGGCTAACATCCGCGAGGATAAAGGGTATACCTATGGTATAGGATCGGGGCTGGCCTCATTTAAGCAGGGCGGGTCATTTTTTATAGCGACTGAAGTTGGCGCAGATGTTTGCAAGCCGGCGGTTGCCGAAATTGAAAAAGAAATAAACATCCTGAAAACTGAACTGTTGCCTGAAGAAGAATTATCATTAGTGCGCAATTATATGCTTGGCTCATTATTGGGCAGCCTTGAAAATGTGTTTTCGCATGCCGACAAGTTCAAAACCATCTATTTTGCGGGTTTGGATTATGATTATTATGACAGGTACACGGTAACCGTAAAAAATATCACTTCAGATAAGCTGATTCAACTGGCTAATACTTATTTCAACTTCGATCAGTTTTACAAAGTGATTGTAGGGAAATATTAAGCCCCACCCAACCCTCCCCGGATGGGGAGGGCTAAAAGATACAAGTCTCCCCAACCGGGGAGATTAAAGGGTGCCGCCAATTATCATCTCAGGGCAATTTTAAATAAATCCGAAATCGAAATTCCAAAATCCGAAATATTTTATTACCTTTGCCCGGCAAATAATAACTCCAAAATAATTATTTGCTATGCAGTTAGACCCATCAAAATTTGTTGCCGAAGGATTAACTTACGACGACGTTTTACTACTCCCGGCTTATTCAGAAGTGTTACCGCGCGAAGTGAATACCAGCACTTACTTAACTAAAAGCATCCGGTTAAACATTCCTATTATCTCGGCCGCCATGGATACCGTTACCGAGGCTGATCTGGCTATTGCCATTGCACAGGCAGGTGGTATAGGTATGTTGCACAAAAACATGACCATACAGGCGCAAGCCGATGAGGTGCGCAAGGTTAAACGCTCAGAAAGCGGTATGATCCAGGACCCGGTAACTTTACTTGAAGATGCTTTACTTGCAGATGCTTTCCAGATCATGAGAGAATTCAGCATTGGTGGTATCCCGGTAATTGACGCCGATCATAACCTGAAAGGCATTATCACCAACCGCGATCTTCGTTTCCAAAAGGATATGAGCGTTCCTGTAAGCGAAGTAATGACCAAAACTAACCTGATCACTGCACCGGAAGGGACAACCTTAACTGACGCTGCCAACATACTGCAAAGCAATAAAATTGAGAAACTACCGGTTGTGAATAAAGATGGGAAACTGGTAGGCCTCATTACTTATAAAGATATTCAGAAAGTTAAAAACTTCCCTAACGCCTGTAAAGACGAGTACGGTCGTTTACGCGTAGGTGCAGCTGTTGGTGTAGCCGCCGATAACATTGACCGTGTAACTGCACTGGTTAACGCCGGTGTGGATGTGATTACGGTTGATACAGCACATGGCCACTCAAAAGGAGTTATTGATATGGTTAAGGCAGTTAAAAAACTCTATCCTAACCTGCAGGTAATTGCCGGTAACATTGCCACAGGCGATGCTGCTATTGCCCTTGCCGATGCCGGCGCAGACGCGGTTAAAGTAGGTATTGGCCCTGGTTCAATTTGCACTACCCGTATCATTGCAGGTGTAGGTGTACCGCAGTTATATGCAGTTTACGAATGTGCCAAAGCCCTTGAAGGCCGCGGTATCCCGGTAATTGCCGATGGCGGTATCAAACAAACCGGCGATATCGTTAAAGCTATAGCAGCCGGTGCGAGCTCAATCATGGCAGGTTCATTATTTGCCGGTGTGGAAGAATCACCCGGCGAAACTATTATATACGAAGGCCGTAAATTTAAATCATACCGTGGTATGGGTTCGGTTGAAGCGATGGCTAAAGGTTCAAAAGACCGTTATTTCCAGGATGAAACCGACGTGGTAACCAAACTGGTTCCTGAGGGTATTGTTGGCCGCGTACCATTTAAAGGTAGCATGGCCGAAGTGATATTCCAATACATCGGTGGTTTACGTGCCGGTATGCATTATTGTGGTGCCGCCAATATCGAAGACCTGCAACGTGCCAAATTTGTGAGGATCACCGCTGCCGGTATGCGCGAAAGCCATCCGCATGATATCACTATTACCAAAGAAGCTCCTAACTATACCAGCAGGTAACTCTTATATAAACTGCATAAAATAAAGAGTCTGAAAGATGCAGCATCTTTCAGACTCTTTTGTTTTTAATGACCTTATTGGCCGGTCATAGATGAAGACTTTGAAATTAAGCCGTTGGCTGTAATGATCTTCAATGCCTGATCATAATTGAAACCTACTTTAACGAGCGCGTCAAAATAGTCTTTATTTAATTTAGCTATTTCGGCTATTTTGCCTGGTTGCTTAAAATAGGCAAGCTGAGCATCGAGTACTGATTTAGCCATCGAGGCATACATCGGCCCCATAGAACTCATCGCGTTTTGCATATCATTGGAGGAGTTTCCATAAAATGAACCTGTAGAGGCTGAGTCGGCGGCAACTGGTGGCGGTGGAAGCAAAACTACGTCTGTTACCTTAACACGCTTGGTTACGGCAGCTTGTTCGGTTAAACTAACATTATAAAAATTAAAATAACTTATTCCGGATTTGTGTAACCCGGCGTGTTCAATAATATCAATGGATTTTGCAGCAGCCGGTATTTTTTTAAAATAGATTTTAAATTCAAGTTTATCACCAGCCTTTTTTAATACATCTTTATTGGGCACCATGGCTATGTTTTCCGACTTAACATAGTCATAATGCTCGTTGCTCAAATCAGTTTGAATAAAGATCTCTTTATTGAGTTGGACCCAAGCATTATCCTGATAGGCGTAGTTTTCAAAAGTCACAATAGTATACTGGCTATTGGTTTCAATTTTTTTGATAATTGTTGACTGATCGTCTTTTTGCTCAACGTTAGGAGTTGTAATGTTTTGCGCGAATGCCTGCGCTGCAATAATAAAAAAGGTGATAATGGTTAAAATAGGTTTTTTCATGTGATAATTTTTTTAAATATATCAATAATATAAATGTTGTTGTAATAGAATTAACCGGTAACAAAACCTTAATAGGCCATCAAACAAATTTTACTATTATTGAGCATGAAATCTATCTGTGTATTCTGCGGCGCTAATTTCAACGGCGACCCTGTATTAAAACAAGCTATTGATCAACTGGCGGAGGTAATGGTGAGTCGTGATATCGCCCTTGTATTTGGCGGCGGTAAAGTTGGTGTTATGGGTTTAATAGCAGATGCCGTGTTAAGCAGAGGAGGCAAGGCCATAGGCATTATTCCGCAATTTTTAATGGATAAAGAGGTTGGGCATACCGGTTTAACGGAGTTGCATATAGTTGAAAATATGCACCAGCGCAAGCAAATGATGAATGACCTTTGTGAGGGTATCATCACACTTCCCGGAGGTTTAGGTACCCTTGAAGAATTTTTTGAGGTATTAACCTGGCTGCAATTAGGTTTGCATAATCACCCGATCGGCTTGCTAAACGTCAATGGTTTTTACGACCTGTTACTTAAACAGATGGACGTAATGGTTGAGCAGCGTTTTCTAAAGCCAACCAATCGCGAACTGATCCTTACCTCTGGCAATCCAATAGAACTGGTAAACCTGATGGATAATTTCAATGCCAAACCCGATGATGTATGGTTTAAGGATAGAAATCTTACTTAAGTCTTAAGTTCGAAGTTTTAGTCAAAAGTTTTGGTGTTTGCGAAGGTTTATAAGCTGATGAACTGCCTGCTGCCAACTATTTACTGCTAACTGTCTTATCTCTTTAAAACAAAACCGTTTGCAATTCCCTTTTTAGATAGGAAATTTTCTAAATTACCTGTCCTATCTAAAACCAATTATGAATATCGAATTCAATAAAAATGAAGATATTAACAAGCAGCTTGTTTACGAACTAAACACCCGGCTTAACAAAGTATACCAGGGCGGTGGCGAAAAAGCAGCAGCCAAACAAAAAGAAAAAGGAAAAATGCTGGCCCGCGAACGGGTGGATTATCTGATTGATAAAGATAAACCATGGCTGGAGGTGGGTGCTTTTGTTGCAGACGGGATGTATGCTGAACACGGCGGCTGCCCATCCGGTGGTGTTATTTGCGGTATCGGGTATATATCGGGCAGGCAATGTATTATTGTGGCTAATGATGCTACAGTAAAAGCAGGGGCCTGGTTCCCGATAACGGCTAAAAAGAACCTCCGTGCCCAGGAAATCGCCATTGAAAACAAATTACCCATCATCTACCTCGTCGATTCGGCCGGGGTTTATCTGCCCTTGCAGGACGAGATCTTTCCGGATAAGGAGCACTTCGGCCGGATTTTTCGCAATAACGCCATCATGAGCAGTATGGGGATTATCCAGATCGCTGCCATTATGGGTTCATGTGTAGCAGGAGGGGCATACCTCCCAATTATGAGCGATGAAGCTATGATTGTGGAAGGTACGGGCTCGGTTTTCCTGGCGGGGTCATATCTCGTAAAATCGGCCATTGGTGAGGATGTGGATAACGAAACCCTCGGAGGTGCCACCACCCATTGCGAAATTTCAGGCGTTACCGATTATAAGCAGCCTAATGATCGGGCCGCGCTTGATTCCATCCGCAATATCATGAGCATGACGGGCGATTATACCAAAGCCGGTTTCGATCGGATCCAACCCTCTGCTCCAAAACTCAGTGAAAAAGAAATCTATGGCATACTGCCCGATAACCGGGAAAAGGCTTATGACATGAAGGAGATCATGCTCCGTTTGTTGGATAATTCAGAGTTTGAACCCTATAAAGATGGTTACGGACAATCCATTATTTGCGGCTTAGGCCGTATTGACGGCTGGGCCGTAGGCATTGTTGCTAATCAGCGCAAGGTGATCAAATCAAAAAAAGGGGAGATGCAATTTGGCGGTGTGATCTATTCCGACTCGGCAGATAAGGCTACCCGTTTTATCATGAACTGTAATCAGAAGAAGATCCCGTTGGTGTTTTTACAGGATGTCACCGGTTTTATGGTGGGCAGCCGCTCGGAGCAGGGGGGCATCATTAAAGATGGTGCTAAAATGGTGAATGCAGTAGCAAATTCTGTTGTGCCTAAGTTTACCATTGTTATAGGCAATAGCTACGGGGCAGGCAATTACGCCATGTGCGGCAAAGCCTATGATCCGCGATTGATCTATGCCTGGCCATCGGCCAAAATTGCAGTAATGGGCGGCGGACAAGCAGCCAAAACGCTGTTACAAATCCAGGCAGCCGGCTTCAAAGCCAAAGGTGAAGAGATTGATGCTGTAAAAGAAGCTGAATTGTTAAAACAGATAACCGACAGGTATAACGCCCAAACAACTCCATACTATGCAGCAGCCAGGCTTTGGGTTGATGGGATCATCGATCCGCTTGAAACCCGAAAGGTAATATCTATGGGCATCGAGGCCGCTAATCATGCGCCTATTGAAAAGGCATTTAATGTGGGGGTGATACAAACGTAGCTTTTAGTGATTAGAGGTTGGAGATAGGGGATTAGTAAAATCTCTTATTTGAAGATACTTAAAGATAAGTTGTAGATAAAACGTCATTGCGAGGTACGAAGCAATCGCGAACTTTACAGGGCGGACCTGCCGATCGGGGATTGCTTCGTACCTCACAATGACGTTTTTAAGATTATCTTGCGTTCATTTGTAACGCAAATAAAACTAACCTCTATGTCTTTTATGCTTTTTCTTTGGTGATTTTGACGAAGATGAGCTTTTTTTATCCGAAGATTTTTTCTCCTCAACTTTAACCGGTTGATTATCGGATGCTTTATTGCTTACATCAGTCGAATCTTTACTCAACTGTTTTACAGTAAACTCATTACCGCGTAAACCATACTCCAGCTGGCGTTTAGCCCCTGAAGGTTTGGCCTCTTTGCCTGTGCCATTAAATATCGGGAATTCCCGCATCAGCTTACCATCCCTGATATAGAAATTATCATTACCACGATAGCCTTTACGCTGTGAACTGGTTAATCTTGGAAAATCGAGCTTATCAGGCTTGCTGTTATTATCGTTAAATTCAAAAGCGTAGATAGATGTATAATTGGTTGTATCTTTTGATTTTGCCTGGATCAGGATCTCCGGGTTGCCATCTACATCCATGTCTGAATTGTAAACGTCAATAATAGCACCATCCAAATCACCGGTTGTTGTGGTATATTTTATGGCCGATGAATCCGAATGTAATATCATGAAGGCCCCGGCTTCTTCTGAACCGCGGCCCCAGCTCAAAACATCATAGCTTTGCCCCGGCGATACCTCTATCAGTTTGTGAAACCTGAAAGGCGCCATTAATTCCGGCTTTTTAGGTACCGTTGGAGTAGCGGGTTTTTTTGTTTCCGTCCCGCCGCATCCTGCCATTAATGCGCTTATCGCAAGCACAAAAAGGTAAAACCTGTTAGTCATATTTTTTTATGATTCAACTTTTAATTATACAATGCATCTGGTGTTAACTCGGCTTTGGCTTTGCCCGGCGCGGTGATAAATACTTTTAACGCCACAGGCCCGGTTCCCTGGTCAAAATATTTTACAGTTACTTTATGGTAGCCTTTTAATAACGGCGCAGCACCCATCTGCTCGTTCATGGTATGTTTTCCGTCATTATCAACTACCAGTTGGTCGTCAATCAGTAATACCGAACCACCTGCCGACGATGTTGCAAAGCTATAAACGCCATCGGTATCAATATTAATAAATCCTGAATAAATAACACCGTATTTACCTTTATTTTTTCTCAGATCGGCTGTATTGAAGGTTTTGCTTACA
The DNA here is from genome assembly GCF_034263275.1 of Mucilaginibacter sp. cycad4. Taxonomy (NCBI): domain Bacteria; kingdom Pseudomonadati; phylum Bacteroidota; class Sphingobacteriia; order Sphingobacteriales; family Sphingobacteriaceae; genus Mucilaginibacter; species Mucilaginibacter sp. cycad4. Next base: position 2,125,889 of record NZ_CP139559.1, read on the forward strand.
CCGCTATCGGCAGGCATTGTGCCAAGCTGGTTAGTGCTGGTATAAAGTCCCGGATAAACCTGGTACTTAACGCCGGTCGCTGTACCTGTATAATTAACGGCAGCCATTGGCGCTTTATTATAAACCAATGTGCGGGTTACATTGCTTCGCTTGCCCGATGGGGTTATTACAATGGTTTGCAACTCCCGGTATTGGTCAAGGGGCACATCAAAATTTAAAGGAATAGTATAAATCAGGTCTGTTTCGCGTGGGGTATAACCGTCAATAGTATAATGAACTTTAGCTCCTTCGACAGAAGTTTTCAGAACAGCTGTCAACTTGCTGCCTATCATTACAGTATCTTTTGCGCCGATAGCTGTTGGTACATGGTAATCAAAACCATTTTTATCCAACCATGCCAAGTGCCCTGGTAAACGTGTATCGGCAAAATCAGTATAATTTTTGTTAGCCAGCGGCGACCAGGCTACTTCCGATAAAGCTAAGAGCCTTGGCAGCAGCATAAATTCAACTTTAGCATCAGTTGCTACGTATTCCGTCCATAAATTGGCCTGTACACCTTTGATATATTTTTGCTCATCAGGCGATAATACAGCAGGGGTAGGGTTATAGCTGTAAATTTTTGATAGCGGTTCATTACCCCCAATGCTTAATGGCTCCTGGCTTGGTTTGCCCTGGCCGTGGTCGATGTATAAACCGTTACTTCCCGGCGTCATGATCACATCATGTTTTTGTTGCGCGGCAGCAATACCACCGTCTTCACCACGCCAGCTCATTACTGTAGCATTGGGAGCAAGGCCGCCCTCTAAAATCTCATCCCAGCCAATGATACTGCGGCCTCTTGAGTTTACAAACTTTTCAATCCGTTGTATAAAATAGCTTTGAAGCGCATGCTCGTCCTTTAGTTTTAATTTTTTGATCAGTTGCTGGCAAAAAGCCGATTTTTTCCAGGCGTCCTTCGGTGCTTCGTCACCACCAATATGAATATATTTGCTCGGGAAAAGCGCCATTACCTCGGTCAAAACATCCTGCAAAAAGGCAAACGTTTTTTCATTAGGGCAATAAATATCCTGGAAAACGCCCCAGGTTTCGGCAGGTTTATAAGTTTTGCCGGGATCGCAGCTTAATTCCGGATAGGCGGCAAGCGCCGCTTGTGAGTGGCCCGGCATTTCAATTTCGGGCACTATATTAACGAACCTGTCCGACGCATATTTTACTACCTCGCGGATCTGGTCTTGTGTATAAAAGCCCCCATATGGAGTATTGTCAAACTGCTGCGGGGTACGGTCGCGATAGCCACCAATCAGTGTTTGCGCACGCATACTGCTAATCTGGGTTAGTTTTGGATATTTTTTTATCTCAATCCTCCAACCCTGGTCTTCAGTAAGGTGCCAGTGAAAAGTATTAAGCTTATAGGCGGCTAACAGGTCAATGTATTTCTTAACCATCTCTACCCCAAAAAAATGGCGACCAACATCAAGCATGGCCCCCCTGTAGCCAAAACGCGGATAATCTTCAATCTGCACACATGGCAGTTTAATGGTAGCAGCATGTTCGGCCGGCATCAGTTGAAGCAGGGTTTGTACGCCATAAAATAACCCGGAACCTTTACCTGCAACAATTACCTGTTGAGGTGTGATCGTTAAACGGTAACCTTCGGCAGGTAACCCATCGGTGCCGGCGGCTGTTAGGGTTATAACGTTTGTAATCGTGCCGCTTTTAGCAACAACAACGGGTTTGTTATAAGCCTGGTTATTGGCAAGATAATCTTTAAAAAATACTACTGCTTTGTTTGAAGGTGTATCCGCTTGGATAGTAGTTTCCTGGCTCAAAACAAATTGGCCGGGAGCTTTTTTCAGCGAAACAGGAGCGGGGATGATACCCAGGTTTGGGTCGGTATCCTGCGCGTTCACAGTGGTGGTGCACACTGCAAGCACGGCAAGCAGTATCAAAGGAGCCTTTTTATACATAATTTATCGATCAGGTTAGTATGAGCCCGTAAGATAAATCTTTTTAAAAAAATATAAGAAGTTTTGGTATGTAAAAAATTAGTTCATTAACTGATTGGGTGATCAGGTGCTTATCTGAACCTACTACTATAAGCCAATAAATTACTATAATCTGTTTAATTCAGCTTCAGGAGAAGCTCCACCGTTGTGTGGCCCTCATGACAATATCCATGCATTATTTTGAAGCGATAAGTTGCCGTGAGGACACGGCAACGGGGGAGATAATTTGAAAACAAAAAAAAACGACAAGTAGTTACTTGTCGCTTTTTAAAGCCCTCTCCCTTTAGGGGAGGGTTTGGGTGGGGCTCCAATTACGCTGTCACCACATGCTCCTTAGCAGCCAGGTAGCGCTCGGCGTCGATGGCGGCCATACAGCCGGTGCCCGCTGCCGTTACAGCCTGGCGGTAAATGTGGTCCTGTGCATCGCCGGCGCAGAATACGCCTTCAACGTTGGTTTCGGTTGAGCCGGGACGGGTAATAATATAACCGGTTTCGTCCATATGTAACCAGCCTTTAAAAATATCAGTATTAGGGTGGTGACCAATTGCCACGAAAAATCCGGTAACGTCAAGATCAGTTTCGGCATTCGTTTGATTATTGATCACCTTAACACCGGTAACGCTTTGGCCATCGCCTAAAATCTCCTTGGTTTCGGTATTGTATAAAATTTCAATGTTTGGCGTGTTCAATACGCGGTGAACCATCGCTTTTGAAGCACGGAACTCATCCCTGCGAACAATCATATATACCTTGCGGGCCAGTTTAGCTAAATAAGTAGCTTCTTCGGCTGCGGTATCACCGGCGCCAACAATAGCTACATCCTGGCCTTTAAAAAAGAAGCCATCGCAAACAGCACAGGCCGAAACACCAAAGCCGCTGTATTTTTGTTCAGATTCCAGGCCAAGCCATTTAGCTGAAGCACCGGTTGAGATAATCACGGTATCTGCAGTGATGGTTTTTACATCATCAACCACTACTTTATGTGGCAGGCTTGAAAAATCAACAGAACTAACATATCCGAAACGGATCTCGGTACCCAGACGCTCGGCCTGTTTGCGGAAATCTTCCATCAGTTCGGGGCCCATAATACCTTGCGGATAGCCCGGGAAGTTTTCAACTTCGGTAGTTTGAGTAAGCTGACCGCCGGCTAATAAACCGGTGTACATAACTGGTTTAAGATCAGCGCGGGAAGCATATATAGCTGCAGTGTAACCTGCAGGGCCTGATCCAATGATCAGGCATTTTACGTGTTCAGTTTCTTGAGACATTTTATTATAAATGAGTTGCGAATTTACAATTTTAAGCGCATAAGGCAAAGCGCATATCGTCAACAAAGTGACATCATTTGCCTGTATTGGCAGCAAGTACCCGCATCACATTTCCGCCCAATATTTTATCTATATCTTTTTGTTTATATCCCAGTTTCAAGAGTTCTTCGGTTATTTTAGGATAATCACTTACGCTGTTCAAACCAAGGGGATATGATTCGGCACCGTCAAAATCAGAGCCTATTCCTACATAGTCAACGCCTATCAGTTTCACTATGTAATCGATATGTTTGATCAGCAACTCAAGCGGTGGTCTCAATTTGTCTGATTCAGTTTTATACAAGGTATTTATTCTGATATTAGCAAGATCGACATCATTGTAGACCTTAGTCAATGAATCAAGTTGAACCTTATGCTTGCTCAAAAACTTGATAACTTTTGGCGTATAAGTACTGTCAACAAAGCCGCTGTAAAAATTGAGGCATATTACACCGCCGTTTTTAGCCAGTGCCTTTAATTGGTCATCCTTTAAGTTGCGACGAAATGGATCGATACTATAAGCACAGCTATGTGAGGCGATCACCGGTTTGGAGGTAGTAGCCAGTACATCATAAAAAGTACGTTCGCCCACGTGCGATACATCAACCATCACACCCAGCTCATTGAGGTGTTTCACAATCTGTCTGCCGTAATCGGTAAGCCCTAAATGTTTCAGGCTATCTTTTTTGGTAACCTCGTCACGTGCCGAGGTAGCCCATGAGGTACTGTTATTCCAGGTGAGGGTTAGATAGCGCATGCCGCGTTTGGCCAGACTGTCGATATAATCCATCCTGTCCTCAATCATATGTCCGCCTTCAACACCTATCAGCGCAGCCAGCTTTTTATCGGCTACCGCTTTTTTTAACTCTTTGGTATTGTGTACTAAAGTTATTTTATCGGGATTACGCTTTATGAGTGCATATAACGAATCTACTTCACGATTGGCAAAAGCAAACGCCGTCCCTTTGCCATAGCTTTCACCACACCAGATAGAGAAGATCTGGGCATCAAGGCCGCCCTCCTTAGCACGAACAAGGTCGAAATTTCCTTCGGTTTGACGCTTGCCCAAATCGGCTTTGGTTATCAGTTCGTTTGAAATAACGTCATTATGCGTATCAATTAAAATAGCCTTTTGATGGATTTGCTGAGCGTTTTGGGCTGATAGCTTCAATGCAAGCAATAACGGGAAAATTAATAGCGGTTTTCTCATAAAAACATCTTAGGTTTTACCCAACAATAACCAGGTCACTTAACTGGTTATTGATAAACTCCATTTCTTCTCCGTTGATATGGATATTGATAGCCTTGGCGTTTTGGATGGATTGTTCGGCATTGCGGGCACCAACCAGCGCAACTGTTATACCCGGATGATTGATTGTCCAACGGATAACCAGTTGACCAAGCGTAGCACCCTTTTCATCGGCCAATGGTTTTATTTTGGCAAGGAAAGCGTTTGTACGTTCGATGTTTTGATCTTTAAAATATTTTACACCCGCACGATGATCGCCCTCACCAAAGTTTTGGCCGGGTTTCATTTTCCCGGTCAGCAAACCGCGTTCAAGCGGGCTGTAAGCCAGTATCGCTTTCCTGTTCTCGATGCAATAGGGAACCAGCTCATCCTCAATAGCACGGTTAACCATGCTGAACGGAACCTGGTTTGCAGCCAGTTTAATGGTTTTGGCAGCTATTTGCATTTGGCTTACATCGTAATTGCAAACGCCTGCCTCGCGGATTTTCCCCTGTTCCTGCAAGCGCAGGATAGCCTCCATCGTTTCTTCAATAGGCGTTGTTTTGTCCGACCAGTGGATCTGGTAAAGGTCGATATAATCGGTACCAAGCCGTTTGAGGCTGCTTTCGCACTCGGCGATAATGCTATCCTTACCGGCATACCGATAAACATCAATATCTTTCCCGCCGTTATCCTTGCTTTTAAAAAAGAATTCGCCTTTAGCCAGGTCCCAGCGCAAACCATATTTGGTGAGGATCTGCACTTTGTCACGTGGCAGGTCCTTAATTGCCCGGCCAACCAATTCTTCGCTTTTACCCTGGCCATAAACCGGGGCGGTATCAATTGATGTTATTCCAAGATCATAAGCCGCGCGCATGGCATCAATAGCTTCCTGGTCATCGTTTCCGCCCCACATCCAGCCGCCTGCAGCCCATGCCCCAAAGGTTATCGCCGATACACTTAGTTTACTTTCGCCTAATCTTCTGTATTCCATTTTAAAAGTAGATTGATGTTCGATTCAAATATATTTAATTAAACATGATTTGAAAGGGTTCCGACTCATCGATAAGAATTTAACTGTTGTAATAAATAGAAAGCTGTGGTTATGGATTGAGTAAAATCTGCATATCTGGAATTTGCTTATCAGCATATTAAAAAATTAATTGCCACATTTGTAAATAGCACAACCACCTATATAAAATATGTATTTTTTATATCCTGCTTTTTTATTCGCGTTGCTAAGCCTGGCTATCCCGGTTGTGATCCATCTGTTCAATTTTCGCAGGTACAAGAAGGTTTATTTTAGCAATGTGCAGTTTTTAAAGGAAGTGCAGGAGCAGCAGGCATCGCGTCGTAATTTAAAGGAACGATTGATATTGGCTTCGCGCCTGCTTGCTTTGTTGTTTCTGATACTGGCATTTGCCCGCCCTTTTATCCCCGGCGCTCAGGATGCTAATGCGGGTAAACAGCGGACGATCAGTGTTTTTGTAGATAATTCCTACTCCATGGAAACCCTTAACCGCGAGGGCTCATTGCTCGATGAGGCTAAACGCCGCGCCAAAGAAATAGTTTCGGCTTACAATATAAACGACCGCTTTCAACTACTCACGCAAGATTTTGAGGGTAAACATCAACGACTGCTTAGTCGCGATGAGTTTAATGATGCTGTTGATGCGGTTAAGGTAAGTCCGCAAAGCAGGGACCTGCAACAGGTGATCAGCAGGCAGGAAAACTTGTTGAAAAATCAAGCTGGGGTAGTTAAGTCGATATTCATTATTTCAGATTTTCAAAAAAGCAAAAATGATAAACCTGTAAAAGCTGATAGCAATATAGCCATTAGCCTTGTTCAGCTTAAGGCCGGAAACCTGCCTAATGTGGCGGTTGATTCGGTTTGGCTGCTTAGTGCTGTGCACCGCCCGGGCGAAAGTGAAAAGCTGGTTGTACGCCTGCATAATTATGCAGCAAAAAAGGCCGAAAAAATCCCCCTCAAGATCCTGATCAATGGCGGACAGAAAGCGCTTGGCAGTTTCAGTATCAATGCCCGTGAAGTTCAAAACGATACTTTATCGTTTTCGGGTTTAAAAGCCGGATGGCAGCGCGGCGAGGTTCAGCTACAGGATAACCCGGTTACATTTGATAACCAGTTTTACTTCAGCTTTAATGTAAAGCAGCAAATGCCGGTTTTACTGATTGACGGAGGTACACCTAACGCTTACTTAAAAGCTGTTTTTGCTTCTGATGGTTTTTTTGCCGCAACCCGGGTAGCTGATGGCAATGTTGATTACGCAGCATTGAATAGCTATCCTATAATTATTATCAGCGATGTTAAAACTATAGCTACCGGCCTGGCCCAGCAGCTAAGAACGTATGTAGCAAAAGGAGGAACGCTGGTGGTGTTCCCATCGGCCGAAGCTGATTTGGTAAATTATAAATCCTTTTTATTGGCCTTAAACACAGGTTATCCCGAAAAGCTGGTAACTCAGGATGTAAAAGTAGCTTCCATCAACAGGCAGAGCCCGGTATTTAAAAATGTGTTTGAAAGTTTTCCTCAAAACCCCGATCTGCCCCTGGTTAAAAAATATTACCAGTTAAGCAAAAGCAGTACTAAACAGAAAAGCCTCATGAACCTTGCTACCGGCGAACCTTTTTGGGAGGGTTATAACAGCGGAAAGGGAAATGTATATGTATGTGCTGTACCACTCAACGAGGAATTCAGCAATTTGCCCAGGCATGCCCTGTTTGTGCCGGTACTATTTAGAATGGCCTTGTTAAGCGAACATGACCAGCCGCTGTTTTATACCCTTGGTGCTGATGAAAGCTTTGAAATGCCGCCGGTGCAAATCACCGAAAAGCAGTTGCTCAAACTGAGCAAAGACGATCAAAGCATTATCCCCGATGTAAAACAGCAGGAGGGGAGTACGCTATTATATGTTTCGGATCAGTTACGTGATCCCGGAATTTATTCGCTGAAGAAACAGGATAGCACATTGGCTACGCTTGCATTTAATGATAACAGGGCCGAATCAGACATGAGTTATTTTACGGCAGCCGATCTTGAAAAATTATTGCCAAATGCAAAGCCCTTATTAACAGCAGGAAACGGCTCATTAAAAAGCGTTATTGCCGAATCAAATTTTGGCACACAATTATGGAAACTTTGTATAATTTTGGCGTTGATCTTCCTGCTTGCAGAAATATTACTGATCAGGTTTTATAAGCCTGATCAACAAGGTGTTATTCAAGCGGGATAGTTCGATACAAATCCACACATAAAGCAGTGCTAATGAATTTGCTTATCAAATCAGCCACTATTATTGATCCCGGATCATCCTTTCATCAACAAGTTGCCGATATTTTAATTGAAAATGGTGTTATCACCCGCATAGCCGACGATATTGACGCCGATGCCGAACTTTTTGACGCCGAAGGCAAATATGTTTCGCCCGGCTTTTTCGATCTTAACTGTAACATAGGCGAATTGGGCATGGAAACGAAGGAAGACCTTAGGTCTGGTACCAACGCCGCTGCTTCCGGTGGCTTTACGGGCATAGCGCTGATGCCTAACAGTCAGCCGCCTGTACACTCCAAATCAGAGGTGGAATACCTACTTAACCGGTCGAAACGTAATTTGGTTGATGTTTATCCCTTAGGAACCATATCACAAAAACGCGAAGGGAAAGACCTTGCAGAGATGTACGATATGTACCAAAGCGGCGCTAAAGCTTTTACAGACGGCAACCGGCCTGTACAGGATGCCGGTTTAATGGAAAGGGCTTTGTTATATGCACAAGGCTTTGACGCTTTGGTTTTCTCATATCCTGAAGATACTGCTATAGCCGGTAAAGCAAAGGTTAATGAGGGCGAGATCAGTACGCTGCTGGGCATGAAGGGAATTCCATCCCTGGCCGAAGAACTGATGGTTGCCCGCGATCTTTATCTTGCCGAATACACTGTATCACGCATTCACTTTACCACTATATCAACAGCCCGTTCTGTCGAACTGATCCGCGAAGCTAAACGTAAGGGTATTGAAGTTACCTGTGATGTAGCCGCACACCACCTGGTGCTGACCGATGAAGCCCTTTTAGGCTTTGACAGCTTATATAAAGTGAAACCCCCGCTGCGTACTGCCGATGATGTTGCCGCACTGGTAAAAGGTTTAAAAGACGGCACTATCGATGCCATTGTATCACAGCACACCCCACACGAAATTGAATTTAAAGATGTGGAGTTTGAAGTTGCCGAATACGGCATAATTGGTTTGCAAACGGCCTTTGCTTTGGCTTTGAAAGCAGGCCTGCCGGTTGAACTGATAGTTGAAAAACTGGCCATCAATCCCCGCGAAATATTGGGGGTTGAATTGCCTGTTATTGCTGAGGGCGAAAATGCTAACCTCGTAATTTTTGATACCGATGCCGAATGGGAATATACCGCAGCTAATAATAAATCTAAATCTGCAAACTCTCCTTATATCGGGCAGGGTTTAAAAGGTAAAGTATTGTTAACTTACAACAATCAACAAATCTTTAAATAACATACCTATGATCGATCCAAAAATAGAAACCGCCTTTATAGCAGCGCTTGAGGCCTTCTCCAAATACAACAGCTTTGATGCAACCCAGCTAACCGATGAGTTTGCCGATGTATTTGCATCCGACGAAGATTTTTTATCAAAAGTAGATGAACTCGATGCGGTTTTTGATGAAAACCCAGAGGTTGAAGAGCTTCGTGAAATATTTTTCGACCTGCTGATGATCAACTTCTTTAGCGCCGACGTAAAAAAACTGGAAGAAGATTACCTCGACACACCGGAATGGGAGAGCATTGAAGAAGAAACCCTTGACCGTGGTACCGAACTCCTTAATCTTTTACTTTACCTTAACGAGTGCGAAGACGAAGATATTGAGCCGGAACTGGAAGACTACCTGAAAGAGTTTTTATTAGTTGATGAGGATGAGTTCCAGGACGAGTACCGCATTTATGAACCGGTTATTGCAAACCAGATCCTGATTGAAAGCCCCGTATCGGAGATCAGTAAAGTGGCAACAACGCTTCCTGAGGATTCAGAACTAAAGGAATTGTTTTACCCAATGATGTGCTTTTTTCAAAATATCGATCCGTCTGATGAAGAGAAGAAGGAGATCGCTGATAATGCCATCAATAAAGAATTTGATATGGCAGTTTTAGAAATCCTGGTAAATTTTCAATAATACAAATAGCATTTAGTAAGTAAATATAAGTCACCAAATGAGTGAAGAAACAGATAAAAAGATAAAGAAACAAGGATTGATCAAAGGAATATTCTTAGGGTTGGTAATATCGGCCATAAGCATTATTTACTTTTACTTTATGGTTACGGTAGCTAAATCGGCAGTGGTCATTACTTTTGGCTCAATAGTGTTTTCATACCTGCTGCCGTTGACTGCCGCAGCTTTATTTTCACTGAGCCTGCGGTCCAAAATAGGAGGGCTGTGGACAATGCGGCAGGCCGGTACCGGAATTTTTATCATGTTTTTTGTATCGTATTTAATGGTTTTTATTATTAAAGATCAGCTGTTTGCGAAAGTAATTGAGCCCAACATGGTTAAAAAAACAGAGACTGCCATGGTTAATGCGCTTAACAAACTGAAGGAAGAAACCACAAAGCCGGAGGAAAAGAAAGAAGCTGATGCTAAAATAGTGGAAATGAAAAAAGCTTTTGATGCCGAAAGGACGGTTACCGTCGGGCAGCAAATTCAGTCGTTAGGGATAAGCATTATATTTTTGTTTGTTTTATCGATAATTTTTGCAGCCTTCTTTAAGCGGGAAGCCGTTGGATCGGTTTCCTGACAGTAAAGCGATTAAATCAACAACAAAACAGGCTTTTCAAATTTTGAAAGGCCTGTTTTGTTATAGCAGATTTGCGGAATAAAAACCAGGACAAACACATCTAAATAGGGTTAACATATTTGAGATATAAAGATTACAAATAACTAATAATCAGTGCTTTGTGTTTTACAGGATTAGCACTAACTAATATTTTTGAGTAATTAAGCACATCCGAATGTTTGTGCCTGTTATTTGCAAAAATAGGTGCCGAGGAAGCCTGGGCGTTTAACCTGCTTCAGATCATAAAACAAGTATCATTTGGTGCTAGTAGCTCACCCGCACCATAATCTTTTTCCTTAACTATAGTAACAACAAGCCATCGGCGATAAATATTTGAAAAGCGTTTGCCGGGGTAAAAAAATAAACATATACATGATATAAGATAATTAGTTAATTTTAACCAAACACTAAATAACCTATATCATGGAAGTAAAAAAAGCGAGCCCGTCGCAACCAGCCCTGAAGTGGGCGTTAATTAACCTGGTAACTTCAATAGTTATAACTTATGCATTTCAGTTCCTGGATCTTGATCCCAACTCATCTCTTAAATACCTCAGCTTTTTGCCCTTTATCGCTTTTTTGCTGTTAACGCAAAAAGAATATAAAGATCAGCTTGGCGGATATATTACCTACGGGGAAGGTTTTTTATCCGGTTTTTTATATGCAATTTTTACAGGCGTTTTCGTTGCGATATTCACTTATGTTTATTATGCGATATTAAGTCCGGAAATGGTTAATAAAGCCCTTGCTGCTTCACGCGCGCAAATGGAAGCAAAAGGAAACCTGTCGCAAGACCAAATAGACAATGCCTTAAGCATGGTAAGTAAATATTTTGCTGTTATCGCAACAGTAAGCGTGGTATTTATATACGCCATTTTCGGTGCTATAGTAAGCCTGATCTCGGCAGCGGTGTTTAAAAATGAACGATCACCCTTTGACACCGTTTCAGACAATTACGAAGACCCCAAACCAACTGACCCGGCGGTATAAACCAGGCACTGAAAAGCGGAATGCACAAAGCTTAAAGATAAGGAGCTGACTATCAATACGATTCGGTTATTTAAGTGAATTGATTGATAAATTCTATTTAAACCAAAACAGGCCTTTCAATTGAAAGGCCTGTTTTGTGTTGTATCTTATTTTGATTCCGGGAGGCAACTAATCGCTAACCTCCAATCGCTAATCACTAACCAACTACTTCTTCATTACCAGCTTCACAATATCGTTACCAAAAACAAATACCATCAGGGTTACCAAAATTACAAAGCCTACAATCTGCGCGCGTTCAAGGAACTTATCGCTCAATGGTTTGCCTTTAATCATTTCAATGATCAGGAATACCGCGTGGCCGCCGTCAAGCGCCGGGATAGGTAACAGGTTCATTAATGCCAATACCATCGAAAGGAAGCCTACCAGTGTCCAAAAGTGAACCCAATCTACAGTACCGCCAAATAAACTGGCTATGGCTACCGGTCCTCTTACAGCTTTGCCCGGATTAACATCGCCTCTGAAAATTTTACCAATACCTTTCGCATTATCCCTGAAAGTTCCCCAGGCCCTTTGCGCTCCTATCGGAAGGGCCTCAAAAAATCCATACTTTATAATTTTGATGTCAGGGAAATCAGTTTTTGCACGGTAAAAGCCCAATTTGCCTTCAGGCGTAACCTGTGCCTTTAAAGTAACCAGTTCGTGATTACGTCTTATACCAAGTTCAACCTGTTTGCCTTTATTGACTGAAAGCTGGGCCTGTAATTCGTCCCAAAATACAATCGGATGATTGTTGGCCATTACAATGCTGTCACCCTTTTTTAAACCGGCTTTTACAGCATTGCTCTTAGGTTCTAATGAGTCCACTACAAATTTAGAGCGCGGTAACCGGCTGATAAAGCCTTCTATATCGTCGTTCAAATCATTCAGGATGGTACGTGGTATGCTAATCTGCAAAGTTTGAGTGCCGCGCAATATGGTAAACACAGTATTGTCCAATAACACCTGCGGGCTTGTAAGGTCGTCAAAACGTTCAAATGGTTTACCGTTAATGGCAACTACTTTATCGCCAATTTGCAGCCCTATCTTTTTACCAACTTCACCCGGTACAATACCATATTTAGCTGCCGAGTTAGGGATATAGCTATCGCCAAAACGCATGGTTAATACCCAGAATATTAAAATACCCAATATGATATTCACCGTAACACCGCCAAGCATCACTATAAGGCGCTGCCAGGCTGGTTTTGAGCGAAATTCCCAGGGTTGCGGCGGACCGGCCATTTGCTCGGTATCCATCGACTCATCAATCATACCGGCTATTTTTACATAGCCACCCAACGGTAGCCAGCCAATACCATACTCAACACCTTTATGTGTAAATTTAAATAAGCTCACGTTCCAGGCATCAAAAAACAGGTAGAATTTTTCTACCTTAATGCCAAAGGCGCGTGCTGCCAGGAAATGGCCCAGTTCATGCAGGATTATTAAAATTGAAAGGCCCAGTATAAGCTGGCCCACCATGATCACTATACTCATTATCTATATTTATGTAATATTAAAATTGTAATGCCTTTGAGGGCAATTGCTGTATATAATTTTGCGCAAAGATGCGTGTTTCTTTATCAGTATTCAAATAGTCGGTTAAGGTAGGGTTTGCAATGAAATTTATCTTCTGCATGCACTCCTCAATGATGTTGCTCATGGTTAAAAAGCCAATTTTACGATCAAGGAAGCCGGCAACAGCCACCTCGTTAGCAGCATTGATGATGCATGGCATATTACCTCCTTGCCTCAAAGCGGTATACGCTAAGCTTAGATTACGGAAAGTTTCCAGGTCCGGTTTTTCAAAAGTGAGGTTAGCGTAGTCGGTAAAGCTGAAGCGCTTGAAATCGGTTTGTACCCGTTCAGGATAGGTGAGGGCATACTGTATTGGCAACTTCATATCCGGCAAGCCTAATTGTGCCTTGATAGATCCATCCCTGAACTGCACCAGTGAGTGGATAATGGACTGCGGGTGAACCACAACATCAATTTGACCGGCATCAACATCAAACAGCCATTTTGCTTCAATCACTTCAAGCCCCTTGTTCATTAACGATGCCGAGTCGATAGTTATTTTAGCGCCCATTACCCAGTTGGGGTGTTTAAGGGCATCCTCACGGGTAACGTTGGCTAAAAAGTCGAGGCTACGGCCGCGAAACGGTCCGCCTGAAGCAGTGATAATTAGTTTTTCAATCGGGTTATTGTCTTCCCCAACCAGGCACTGAAAAATAGCCGAATGTTCCGAATCAACAGGCAAAATTTTAACTTCATGTTGTTTAGCCAATGCTGTTACAATGTCTCCCGCAACCACAAGCGTTTCCTTGTTAGCAAGAGCAATATCTTTACCTGCTTTAATGGCCGCTATGGTAGGTTCCAAGCCGGCAAAGCCCACCATAGCCGTCAGTACAACTGCAATTTCGGGATGGGTTACTGTATCAATGATGGCTTGGTGACCGGCAAGTACCTGTATAGGCAGGTGCGCTAAGGCTTTCTTGACTTCCTGGTATTTGCTTTGATCGCATATAATAACATATTCAGGAACAAACTCGATAGCCTGGCTAATGAGCAATTCGGCATTAGTATGTGCGGTGAGCAAAAATGCCCTGAATAAATTGCTGTTCCACCTTATTACATCAAGTGTTTGTGTACCGATGCTGCCTGTAGAGCCAAGAATGGCAATGTTTTTTATATTGTTCACCAATAAAGCCCCTCTCTAAATCTCTCCCCGGCAGGGAGAAATTTTATATATCTTAATTGAATTATGATCATTATAATTTTGTTCTTTCATGTCCTTTCCCTCCCGGGGAAAGGATAGGGGCTAAATAAAACTCTTTAATCCTTCGGCTATCTTTCTGTCGTTTGAAAGCCTCGGTACTTTGTTTTGCCCGCCAAGCTTGCCTTCCGAACGCATATAATTTATAAACGCATCTTTTTGCAGGCTTTGGATCACCAAAGGTTGCAAAATGTTACCTTCTATGAGGTCAAAATAGTAAATATTTTTATTCTGAAGCGCTTTGTCCACTTTTATGGCGAAAGTTTGAAGATCGGCCGGAGCCGAGCCAAACTCAATAAACCATTCATGATAAGGTAATTGCCCTGCCTCGGGATTAACCTGCGGAGCTACCGTAAACTCAACTATATCAACCCCTTCTTTTTTAGCTACGCTCATTAACGCATGTTCTACCTCTTCACCTATCACGTGTTCGCCAAAAGCCGAGATATAATGCTTGATGCGGCCGGTAACAATGATGCGGTATGGGTTTTTGGAAACAAATTTAATGGTATCGCCCAGGCTATATCCCCATAAACCAGCGCTGGTATTCATGATCAGCGCGTAGTTTTTGTCTAACTCCACATCTTTAATATTAATGCGGGTTGGGTTTTCGTTAAAATACTCTTCGGACGGGATAAACTCATAAAAGATCCCGGAATCAACCAGTAATAAAAGCCCTTTTTCTTTTTGCGAATCCTGGAAGGCGATAAAACCTTCGGATGCCGGGTAAGTCTCTATCGAATCGATCTTAAAACCGATACTTTCTTCCATGCGCGCACGATATGGCTCATAGTTAACCCCACCATAAACGTAAAGCTTAAAGTTGGGGAAAATGTCTTTTATCTTTTTTCCGCCAGCTCTGGCGGAAAGCCTGTCGAAATACATCTGGCACCAGGGCGGGATCCCGCTGATCAGGCGCATATCTTCGTTGAAAGTTTCCTCAACAATGGCATCAACTTTTTCTTCCCAATCTTCAATACAATTGGTTGGGTAGCTGGGCAAGCGATTTTTTTGCAGGTAGGCCGGAACGTGATGGGCAACTATACCCGAAAGCCTGCCTGTTGATACACCGTGCTTTTCGGCTAAAATGGGGCTGCCCTGCAGGAATATCATTTTACCATTTACAAAATCGGCCTTACCTGTTTCGTAAATATAACTCAGCAGCGCATTACGTGCAGCTTTGATATGTTCAGGCATGCTCTCGTTGGAAATAGGGATATATTTTACACCCGACGTTGTACCGGAGGTTTTAGCCAGGTAAGCCGGTTTGCCTGGCCACAGCACATTTTCCTCTCCGTTAACTACCCGGTCGATATATGGGCGAAGGTCTTCGTAATCGTGTACAGGTACGAGGCGCTTAAAATCCTCGTAATTGTTGATCTGTTCAAATTGATGATCTTTACCGAAGCCGGTGTTCTTTGCCGCATGTACCAGGTCGGTAAAAGTTTTTTGCTGTAAAGAAACAGCGTTTTTACGTACCTTATTTAGCTCGCGGTTAACGAGTGCGGCGAATACCTTACTTAATGCAGATTTAAATCCCATTTCAATTGGTTTCAGATAGGTCATCATCCACATCGAGGTGGCTGTAAACCAGTTTGCGATAGGCTGCCATCAAAATAATGTTTGCAAATGGAATGGCTATTATTAGCCCCACAACAGTTATAGCGGCTACCAGCATCAATATTTCGATTATTATGAAGATCAAAAAGTACTTAAAAAAATTCCCCTTAATCAAATAAAAGCTTTGTTGTACTGATTCTATCGGGCCCGATGCGTCATCGACAATGAAGCAGGTGCAAATAGGAAAATAGAACAGAAAAAAGAACTGAACGACAAGTCCGATTATAAATTTGAAAAAGTCCTGGGCGAAGCCTTCTTTTAAACCTTCAACCAGGTGTGTTGCAAAAACAGCTAATGTACTAACCAATACCAGTAGCGTAAGATAGCTTACCAGCATCCTGATTTTAGGAATGATCTCACTAAAATCAAAGTCATAGTATTCTTTATCCATTAGCCTGAATACCAGTTTTATAAATGCAAGAAATATAAAAGTTATTTCAACCAGCAATACAACAAAACCAATAGAACTCACCATTGCATTGTCATCAAAATAAAATACGGTAAAGCCAGATATGAATACAATTATCATGGCAACTACCGAATAGACCGAGATTATGGCAAAATTCTTCTTTAAAATATTCCATGCGGTTTTAATGGTCTCCGCTACAGAAAAAGGGTGGTACATATTGCTTATGATCTACTTAAAACTTTCCGCTTCCAAAAATCCTGTATAAATCCTAACCCGTAGGCAATAAGTTGTGTGAAGGCAGCTATAATGCTCAAAAATGCGATTTTTAACGATTTATTTTTCCACCAGGCATGGAAAAATATTAACAAAGTGAAAATCAACAGTATAAAATTACCTATCGGTGCTAATACAGAGCCAAACAGGTTTAGAATAATAGTTAGTATAACGCCCACTGTAAAAGCGGCCGGAAAAAAATGAACCAGCTTTAATTCCTGCGGAAAAAACTTTGATATGTTGATACGCGCCCGGCCGAAAAAGTGAAGCTGTTTATAAAACTGGTAAAAGTTGGTGCGCCGTTTATGGTATACAATGGCATCGGGGATCAGCCCGATTTTAAAACCCAGTGAATGGATGCGGATGCTGTACTCAATATCCTCGCCAAGGCGGGTGATAATAAAGCCGCCGGCTTTTTCCCAGGCTTGTCTTGAAACGCCCATATTAAAGCTGCGCGGATGAAACTGGCCAATACCCTTTTTATTGCCGCGGATGCCCCCGGTAGTAAAGGGAGAGGTCATGGAATAGCTGATAGCTTTTTGCGTAGGCGTGAAAGATTCGTGCGCACCATCCGGCCCTCCGTAAGCATCAAGGTAATTTGCAGCCAGCGAGTTGTTTACAATCTCCAGATAGGCAGGAGGGATCAAACAATCCGAATCAAAAATTACAAAATAGTCGCCTTTAGCACGCTCAAAACCAAAGTTGCGGGTAAAGCCCTGGCCTTCGTTCTGTTTTTTAAAATAGCGCAGGTTAAGCTTATCGGTAAATGTATTTACTATGGCTTCAGCGTCATTTACAGAACCATCCTCAATAACCAACACCTCAAAATCCCTGTACGTTTGCAGCGTTAAGGTTTCCAGCAGTTCTTTGATTTCCTGCGGGCGGTTATATAAAGGAATGACGATGGAAAAAAACATGTTTTGCAGATAGATGTGAGATTAGAGATGTTAGATATGAGACTCTGGAACCCTGCTGAAAATTAAAAAGTCTCAAATCTCATATCTAACATCTAAAATCTAATTAAATTGTTTCCTCAATTTGATAATGGTTGCGCTCGCTTGCGCTGCGCGATACAAGCTCGGCAACAAAGCCTGTCAAAAACAACTGGGAACCTAATATGATTGCCACCAATGCTATGTAAAACAACGGGCTTGTAGTTACATCCCTGTATTTTAGGTTATGTGCTATATTATAAAGCTTTTCCCAAATTATCCAGATGGCCATAACTAAACCCGTAAAAAAGCTCAATGTGCCCAGCGTACCAAAAAAGTGCATAGGGCGCTTGCCAAATTTACCTACGAAGAATATCGAAAGCAGATCGAGAAAGCCATTGATAAACCTGCTTAAGCCAAACTTGGTTTTGCCATATTTACGGGGGCGGTGCTCAACAATCTGCTCACCAATTTTGGTAAAACCTGCCCATTTGGCAAGCACCGGGATGTAACGGTGCATCTCACCATAGATCTCGATGTTTTTAACCACAACATTCCGATAAGCTTTTAAACCGCAATTAAAATCGTGCAGGTTGTTAATTCCACTCATTTTGCGGGTGGCCGCGTTGAATAGCTTGGTTGGTATGGTTTTGCTGAGCGGGTCGTGCCTTTTTGCTTTCCAGCCCGAAACAAGGTCGTATTTTTCTTCGGTTATCCGGCGGTAAAGTTCAGGGATTTCATCCGGGCTATCCTGCAGATCGGCATCCATAGTAATTATCACGTTGCCTTTGGCGGCAATAAATCCTGTGTTAAGGGCTGCAGATTTACCGTAATTACGCCTGAATTTAATGCCTTTTATAAAAGGATTGCCGGTTTGCAGTTTTCTGATCATTTCCCATGATCCGTCCTTGCTGCCATCGTCAACCAAAATTATCTCGTAAGTAAAACGGTTTTCATCCATTATCCGGCTAATCCATGAGGTTAATTCGGGTAACGATTCTACTTCATCGTAAAGAGGTACTACAACTGATATATTCATTTATAGGGCTGTGATAAACGGCTGCATATGCCGCAAATCATCCGCAAAAATATAAAAAATAGGGAATGGTTTGCAACATGGGAGCAAATCAAATTGCCGCTAAGCCCCACCCAACCTTCACCGGAAGGGAGGGCCTTAGAAGTCTCCCCTTCCGGGGGGAGATTTAGAGGGGGCTGTTATAAAAAAACAAGCCTGATACTACGTAACCAAGCAATTACGTTTCAACTCAAATATATTTTAATATCTTTCCCTCACAATTAAAACACAATTAATGAAATTCTACAAAGCCGCGTTGTTATTGGTTTTAGGCTTTTATGCCGGTGAAGTAAATGCCCAAAATGCAGATCAGGCAGCGCCTAAGTATGATCAGCATAAAGTATTTAACCCCATATTTTACCCTGAAAGGGGAGCTGAGTTCAGATCGGCCAGCGGTGCTCCTGGCCCGAAATACTGGCAAAACCGGGCCGATTATAAACTTGATGTAACGCTTGATACCGCTAAACACCGGATAGAAGGCAGTACTTTAATTACTTATACCAATAACAGCCCGGATGCACTTGGCTTTTTATGGCTCCAGGTAGATCAGAATATTTACAAGGATGACTCACGTGCCGAAGCCACGAGCAATGTTTCGGGAGGCAGGTTCGCAAATAAATCATATACAAAGGGTGCCGAAATAAAATCGGTTTATATCATCAACAAAGGCAAAACGCTGAAAGCTGATTACCTGATCACCGATACCCGCATGCAGATCAAGCTGAAAGATTCGTTACGTGCAGCCGGAAACAAATTGCAGATCAAGATTGAATATGGTTTTGATGTTCCTGAATATGGTACCGACCGGATGGGCCGGCAGCACACTAAAAATGGCTGGATCTATGAAATTGCCCAGTGGTACCCGCGCATGGAAGTTTATGATGACGTAACCGGATGGAACACCATACCTTATCTTGGCGCAAGCGAATTTTACCTGGAGTATGGTAATTTTGATTATACCATTACCGCACCTGCAAGCCTGATCGTAGCAGGATCGGGTGAGCTGCTTAACCCCGCCGAAGTATTATCACCCACCTCGATAAACCGTTTGGCCGAAGCGCGTAAAAGCGATAAAACAGTTACCATTAAAGATTCGACCGATATTTTACTCAATAATGATTACCCGAAAAAGCCAACGCTTACCTGGCATTTCATGTGTAAAAATGCGCGTGATGTGGCCTGGGCAGCTTCAAAAGCATTTATCTGGGATGCGGCGCGGATCAATTTGCCAAGCGGTAAAAAAGCGCTTGCGCAATCTGTTTACCCGGTGGAAGCTAAAGGGAATAACGCTTATGGCCGCTCAACCGAATATGTTAAAGCCGCCATTGAATTATATAGCGATAAATGGTTTGAATATACCTATCCTGTTGCTACCAACGTGGCTGGTATAGTAGGCGGGATGGAATATCCCGGTATAGTATTTTGTGGTTCAAATAATCAAAACGGAGGTTTATGGGAAGTTACCAATCATGAGTTTGGCCATAACTGGTTCCCGATGATAGTTGGCTCAAATGAGCGTAAATACGCCTGGATGGACGAGGGTTTTAATACCTTTTTAAATAATGTTGATACCAAGGTATTTAACAAAGGCGAATACTACGAAAAGCCCGATCAGCAAAAAAGCGCCGGCTTTTTATTCAGCCCCGGTGCCGAGGCCATTATGAATGTACCTGATGTAATACAGGAAGATTTTTTAGCAGTTGCCGCTTATGAAAAACCAGCGTTAGGTTTAACTATCTTACGCGAACAGATTTTAGGTGAGGAACGTTTTGATTATGCATTTAAAACCTACATCAAACGCTGGGCTTTTAAACACCCAACTCCATGGGATTTTTTCCATACGATGGATAATGCAGCAGGTGAGGACCTGAGCTGGTTTTGGAACGAATGGTTTTTCACCACATGGAAAGTTGACCAGGGTATAAAGGATATTTCATATCCTGATAATGATGCCGCAAAGGGCGCCATGATCACCATTGTGAACCTGGAAGAAATGGCATTGCCTGTTACTATATCTATTAAAGAAGAGAACGGAAAAACCGGCACTGTAAAACTCCCGGCTGAGATCTGGCAGCGCGGCGATACCTGGACATTCCCATACAAATCAACCTCAAAAATTGCTTATGCCACTATCGATCCTGACCATACCCTGCCCGATATTAACCCCGAAAACAACTCATACAGCGGGTTGCCAATTCCACAGGGCACAACTGCAGGTACCGTTATCAAAGCGTATTTGGATGCCATTGGCGGTGCCGATAAGCTAAAGAACGTTCACGACCTGCAAACATCGGCAGTTGGTAATGTACAAGGTGCTGAAGTTCAACTGGTGACCCGGTACAAAATGCCTGATAAGTATTTCCAGGAAGCAATAGTACCTTCATATAATAACCTGGTTGTATCCCACGTAACGCTTAATGGCGACAGCATAAAAGCCAGGCAGGTTAACAGGGATGTGCAGCTTGATGATGCAGGTAAAAAAATGATCAAACTTAAAAGCCGTCCGTTCCCTGAACTTGATTACGAACGCATAAACCAAAATATGACCTTACAGCCCATATTGCGTGTTGTAAACGGTGAGCTCGCTTACGGGGTCGATGTCAATATAGGTACCGATGTTCATGTCCATAATTATTACAGCCAAAAAACGGGGTTAAAGCTTAAGCAAACTATTGAAGGTGCAAATGACCTGTCGGTTGAATTTGGCAACTATGAGGGTATAAACGGGGGGATTAAAATTCCATTCTCCATAAAAACAATCCTGGTTGGACAACCAATTGAGTTTAAGGTTAAGGAAACATCAGTCAATTCCAATCCTTCGAACGAGGCTTTTAAATAGGTTTTTTATTATAAAATAATCGAGGGCATCCTTGTTTCAATTGACATGAAAGTAAGGGTGCCTTTTTTGCGCCATTAAAAATTTGAAACTGCTTTGATGTTAAATGCTATTTAAAATTCTATTTTTGTACCCACAAAATGAGGGTCACTTTGTAGGTGACCGTTTAAACGTAATTTTATAAAACTTTAAATCATAGTTGTAGATGATTAACATTACACTTCCTGATGGATCCGTTCGTCAGTATGACAAAGGGATCACTTCTATGCAAATCGCGCAGTCGATTTCTGAAGGATTAGCCCGCAACGTATTAGCAGCCGAAGTTGACGGACAGGTTTGGGACGCAAGCCGCCCTATTGAGCAGGATGCCCACGTTAAATTATTGACCTGGAACGATGCTGACGGCAAATCAACTTTCTGGCATTCATCGGCCCACTTAATGGCCGAGGCCTTGGAAGCCCTTTATCCGGGTACTAAATTTGGTATCGGTCCGGCAATTGAAACCGGTTTTTATTACGATGTTGATTTTGGCGACAAGGTTTTATCTTCTGACGAGTTTAAGCAGATAGAAGATAAAATGATTGAGCTTGCTAAAACCAAAGAGGAGTACATCCGTAAACCGGTAAGCAAGGCTGATGCTATTGAATACTTTACCGAAAAAGGTGACGAGTATAAGCTTGACCTGATCAAGGATTTGCCCGATGGTGCTATTACTTTTTATTCACAAGGCAATTTTACCGACCTGTGCCGCGGGCCTCATATCCCTAACACAGGCTTTATAAAGGCGGTTAAGCTGATGAGCCTTGCCGGTGCATACTGGCGTGGCGATGAAACCCGCAAACAGTTAACCCGTATATACGGCGTTACTTTCCCTAAGGCCAGCGAACTTACTGAGTACCTCCACATGATCGAAGAAGCTAAAAAGCGCGATCACCGTAAGTTGGGTAAAGAATTGGAGTTATTTGCTTTTTCAGAAAAGGTAGGTATGGGCTTGCCATTGTGGTTACCTAAAGGAACTGCATTGCGCGAACGCCTGGTGAGCTTTTTACAAAAGGCACAGGTTAAAGCAGGATATGAGCAGGTAATTACACCGCATATCGGTCATAAAAACCTGTATGTAACATCCGGTCACTACGAGAAATACGGCGCCGACTCGTTCCAGCCGATAAAAACACCGCAGGAAGGAGAGGAGTTTTTCCTGAAACCAATGAACTGCCCGCATCATTGTGAGATCTATAAAACAAAACCGCGTTCATATAAAGATCTGCCGGTACGTTTTGCTGAGTTTGGTACTGTGTACCGTTACGAGCAAAGCGGCGAGTTGCACGGTTTAACCCGCGTGCGTGGCTTTACTCAGGATGATGCCCACCTATTTTGCCGTCCGGACCAGGTGAAGGATGAGTTTAAAAAAGTAATTGACCTTGTATTATATGTATTTAAAGCTTTAGGCTTTGAAAACTATACTGCACAGGTGTCATTACGTGATCCGGAAAATAAGGCTAAATACATCGGTACAGATGAAAACTGGGCTTTAGCCGAAAGCGCGATCATTGAAGCGGCTGCCGAAAAAGGATTAACTACCGTTGTTGAATTAGGTGAAGCCGCATTTTACGGGCCGAAGCTTGATTTTATGGTAAAAGATGCTCTTGGCCGTAAATGGCAGTTGGGTACCATACAGGTTGATTATAACCTGCCCGAGCGTTTTGAACTGGAGTACACTGGCAGCGACAACTTAAAGCATCGCCCGGTAATGATCCACAGGGCGCCATTTGGTTCGATGGAGCGCTTTATAGCAGTATTAATTGAGCATTGCGCAGGTAATTTCCCGCTGTGGTTATCGCCCGAGCAGTTCATTATACTACCCATATCAGAAAAATATGAAGAATATGCAAAAAAAGTTTCTGATATATTAAAAGATTCCGATATTTGCGGGCTAATCGACTTCAGGGACGAGAAAATAGGCAGAAAAATACGAGATGCTGAAGTCAAAAAAATCCCTTACATGCTGGTTGTGGGCGAAAAAGAAGCTGCCGAAGGGCTGGTTTCTGTACGTAAACACGGTACCGGTGATTTGGGAAGTATGAGCATTGAAGATTTTAAAGAACAGATAACTAAAGAAATAACAGTATAACTTGGCATTAAACAAACCTTTCAATAGAGGACCAAGGCTTCCTTTTAAGAAAAAAGAAGCCGAACATAACATAAACCAATTCATTAGGGCTCAGGAAGTTCGCCTTGTAGGTGATAACGTAGAGCAGGGAGTTTACTCATTAAGAGATGCCCTTGCAATTGCACAGGAGCAGGAACTGGATCTGGTTGAAATATCTCCAAACGCCGTACCACCGGTTTGTAAAGTAACTGACTATAACAAGTTTATTTACGAGCAGAAGAAAAAGCTTAAAGAGATAAAAAGCAATGCCAAGCAAACGGTTATTAAAGAAATCCGTTTCGGACCGAACACTGACGACCATGACTTTGAATTTAAATTAAAGCATGCCATTAAGTTTTTGGAAGCCGGCGAAAAGGTAAGGGCTTACGTACACTTTAAAGGCCGCGCCATTGTTTACAAAGAACAAGGCGAGATTTTATTACTTCGTTTTGCCCAGGCATTAGAAGAAGTAGGTAAAGTAGAACAATTACCTAAGCTTGAAGGAAAAAGGATGTTTTTAACCCTTGCTCCAAAGGCCGCGAAAAAATAACACAAAAAGTGCATCTGTTCATTTATAATTGTACAGATGCTTTAAAAGAAAACGTTGAGAAACGTTAATATCTAACACAAATAAATAGAGTTATGCCAAAAATGAAAACCAATTCCAGTGCTAAAAAGCGCTTTAAGCTTACTGGAACCGGTAAAATCGCAAGAAAAAACGCATACAAAAGCCACATCTTAACCAAGATGTCGACAAAACGTAAGCGTGCCCTTGGTCAAACCAGCTTAGTATCTGATGCCGACATGGGTAACGTAAAACGTATGCTTTGTATCGGAAAGTAATTCACAAATTTTAAAACCAGGTATTAGAGTTTTAAGTCCGGCACACGAGATGCAGGCACTCACTACCAAAAAACACACAAGATGCCACGTTCAGTTAACGCAGTAGCGTCGAGAAGACGCAGGAAAAGGATCATGAACCTCGCCAAAGGTTATTGGGGTTCACGTAGCAAGGTATACACCATTGCAAAAAACACAGTTGAAAAAGGTTTACAGTACGCTTACCGCGACCGTAAAACCAAAAAGAGAGAGTTCAGGGCTTTATGGATCCAACGTATTAACGCTGGTGCCCGTCAGCATGGAATTTCTTACTCTCAGTTAATGGGTAAATTAGCCGCTAAAGAAATTGGCTTAAACCGTAAGGTATTAGCTGACTTAGCAATGAACAACCCTGATGCTTTCAAAGCAGTTGTTGATGCAGTAAAATAATATCGCATTGTAAATGCATGAAAGGCCGCAAATTGCGGCCTTTTTTTGTTTTAATTTAATTGTTTGAGTGGCTATTTTTACGGTATGACATCAAACAAGGAGGGGCAGCCTGCCTTATCTAATTTATTGCGCAGCAATTATTATCACTCCTTAAACGGATTTCGGGGCATTTCAATTATCCTTGTTATATTTTATCACCTTCAATTATCTGATAGTTATTTTTATACCACCGTATTCAACGGAGGGTTAGGGGTAAACATTTTCTTTGTCATCAGTGGCTTTTTAATCACAAGCTTATGTCTAAAAGAAAAAGAAGCGACCGGTGACCTGTCGTTAAAAAGGTTTTATATAAGGCGCCTTTTGAGGATTTTTCCCTTAGCCTATTTGTATATCGGGGTGGTGTTTTTATTAAACCATTTCTACAGATTAAACATTTCGTGGGTTCAATTTGCAGGTTCAGCATTATATCTAATGAATTTCAGCTATTTCCGGAGCCATGATTTCACTTATTACTTCAGTCACTATTGGTCGTTATCGGTTGAGGAACAATTTTATCTCCTTTTTCCTTTTATTTTAAAGATCAACAGAACTGCATTTTATTATATCATTATCAGCATTGTATTCGCATTGCCGCTATTGTGTACGGTGCAACAGTTTGTTCCGGTTTTGAACCGTGGCATTATTTACGGTTTTACTCATTATTTTATAAAATTTCAGTCAATTGGTGTTGGCTGTTTTTTTGCGTTGGTTGCCTCTAAAGGAACTTTGAATGTAAATTGGCTCAAACAAACAAAGGTAGCTGGCAATATTTTGGCTATAATATTGATGTTTGGATTGCATTTTGACGAATTTTACTCCTTAAGATCACTGTACGTAAACCTGGTGATTTCGCTAACTACGGGCTATTTAATTTTAAGCAATATCGTACCGGCAAATGATTGGATTTTTAAAGTATTAAACAATAAATTACTGTCATTTATTGGTATTCTATCGTATGGCATATACATATGGCAACAGTTATTTACCGGCCGGGATAGTAAAATGCCATTAAGCATATTTCCTTACAATCTATTGGGTTTGATTGCTGTCCCTTTATTATCATATTACCTTTACGAACGGCGTTTTCTAAAACTTAAATCAAAATTTAAAAGGAAATGAAAGCTAATAACACCTTGGAATAAATGTCGTAATTTTATTATTTAACAACAATCACCTCAACAAACTCATCCGGATCGTTATTAATATCCATATACTGTTTAAAATTCTGGATATCCTTGTCAACCATGTTTTTGAATACCGGGTTTAGTATTTTGGCTATGCCTGCGCCTACACCGCCTGCCGGGGGCTGATAACTGATCACTACATCAACAATGGTGCCTTGCCCGTCAACAGTATCCTGAAAGCGTACTTTACCGGCATTATTGATCATTGAATCGGACAGGGAGCTCCACCCGATTACTTCATTAGGTTCGTCATGAACAATCTCAGCATGCCAGCTAACCGTAGCAACGTTTTTAGGTAATTTGAGCACCCAATGCGAGTATTTTGAGTCGATGACCTCCACACTTTCCAGGTGTTTCATAAAAAGGGGCAGGTTATCAAGTTTGCGCCAAAATGCGTAAACCTTTTGCCGAGGTTTATTTACTACAAAAGACGAGCGGATATTTACATTTATGGGATTGGTTGATAGCTTGCCAATGCGTTTATAAAGCTCACAATGCCCGGTAATGCCCCGGTTTAACAAGTAACCACCGGCGCCTATTTTTACGATACTTGCAAACGGATTTTTGAAAATGTTTTTAAAGCCTGAAAAACCGAGTTTCATGCCACCTGCAATAGAGGTAAAGCGTTCGGGCCAGTTCAGGTTTATGCGGTCATCGCCATAAAGCACGGGGAAGTTGTCGGTATATTTTACTATTGTAGTTGCCATAGGTTTTTAAATAGTTGTCGTTTTTAAAACACCCATTGCGCCACTAAGTTTTCCTGAAGTGAATTTTATTTCTTTTTGCTATAGGTGAATTTAAATTTAGTTAAATCGGGCAGGTGCTTTTTAGGGCGATTTAATTCATACTGATATATCACCCGGCCAAGATTTTTCAGGAAAGGCAGGCATACGGTAGCGTATTCATATTTATTATCGTTCAGGATCCCATCCTCGTTTGATTGTACAACGGCACTGAGCATAAACTCCACCTTGTTTTTAAAATCTACGATATAGGCGTTGTCAATATCATAACCATAGCTATCACCAACTTTATTGAAGATCCTGATATCGGGGTTAATAATAGCGGTGCTGTCACCTCCATAAAACAAAAACTTGCAATAGGCAGGGAAATATTCAGGCCGGTTATAGGTGGGTTTTGTGTTTTCGGTAGGGAAGGTGCTCATATAACGGTAAACGAAGCGATAGTCGTCCTGCTTTAAATTAAAGCGCTGTGTTTTCGGGAAAGTTTCGGGGAACAGCAATCGCTTAAGCACCATTTGCTGATCAGCAAGGGGGTAAACATTCTTTTCAGAAAAATCAAGCGGTTTATTAACCAGCCGGTCGCTGCTATCTAAATAAGCTTTGCCTTGCAGCATATTTTCAAGGTGCATAGGATAATTCAAAACATCATATAATGCCGGCTTATGATAAACCAGCCTGCCATCGTCATAAAAATCGATGGGATTGGTATGTCTTGTACTCTCACCGGCATCGCCGATGGCTAACCTGCCCACAATACGGGTGTTGTTA
This sequence comes from Mucilaginibacter sp. cycad4, assembly GCF_034263275.1. Classification (NCBI taxonomy): domain Bacteria; kingdom Pseudomonadati; phylum Bacteroidota; class Sphingobacteriia; order Sphingobacteriales; family Sphingobacteriaceae; genus Mucilaginibacter; species Mucilaginibacter sp. cycad4. Next base: position 2,153,400 of record NZ_CP139559.1, read on the forward strand.
AGATGATATTTCTTAAGCTTCTGGTTAACCTCAGCACGGCCGACAAACTCGTAGAGCCGGTTATATGCATCATTATCGCTTACCAGCAAGATCTTTTTAATATAGTTTTCGATGCTCGGCAAACCTGTTGAGGATGATGTATCTATTTTAACTTTAGTCTGGCCGGCAAATGCGCTATCGGTGATCATGACCGATTTGCGGCTTAAGCCTTTTATTTTTAACTCGTTTAATTTTTCAATGGCAAATATGGCTGTAGGAAGCTTTACCGTGCTTGCCGGGTAAAAATAATGACGCGCATTAAGGCGATAGCTGTATGAAGTAAAGTGCGGAACATTGTCTTTATCCCTGTCGATCCGGGTATACATGATCTGTATTTCGTTTTGTGCAGGATGGTTCAAAATGCCTGAAAATAGTTCGGGATGGCTATATAGTAAGCCTTTCAGAAAAATGGTATCAGGTTGCTGGGCAAAACTGCCAAGTGCGCTCATCATCAATAATAAAATGCAGCAATGTTTCATCATGATAAATATAGTTATGTAGTTTGAGGTTAACAGATACTTATTGTACTTTTGCAGCGCTTTAGGTTTCATTAAACTATTTTTTAATGAATTAAAAGGGAATACGGTGTAAGTCCGTAACTGTCCCGCAGCTGTAAGCTCCGTAACCGTTGCCAAATCTATAAGGTCACTTTCTGTAAACAGGAGGGAAGGCCAGGCAAAAAGGGGAGTAAGTCAGAAGACCTGCCAAGGCATTATATGTTATTCATAGCTTTCGGGGATTGAAGCTTGGATGTGAATGCTCTTCATTTGGCGTGTTTTCATTTTTATTCATTTCCGTGTATGCTATTTCGTATGCATTATTATTTTACACATATACATTATACATGGAAAAAAAGTACGCTAAAATTACTTTGGGTTTCGGCTTATTAGCAGTTGGTTTATCTGCCACAAGCGCATACGCACAGGATACCACACGCACATTAAATACGGTAGTAGTAACTGCAAGCCGGTCGCCCAAAAAGCTGTCAGATATTGGCCGCGTTGTTACCATAATCTCTGCGGATGAGATCAATAAATCGCAGGGCAAATCATTACCTCAATTATTAAATACCGTTGCCGGTATAACTTTTTCAGGTGCAAATAACGCCCCTGGCATCAGCACTTCGGTTTTCCTGCGCGGGGCTTCGTCAGGTAACACGCTCGTGCTTGTTGATGGTTTCCCGGTAAACAATGCTTCGGGCATCGATGGAAGTTATGACCTTAACGCCTTTTCGCTGGACATGGTAGATCATATCGAGATTTTAAAAGGAAGCGGTTCAACACTATATGGATCCGATGCTGTAGCGGGTGTTATCAATATCATCACCAAAAAAGCTAAAGAACAAGGATTGACCGGCGGCCTGCAGCTAACCGGCGGCAGCTACAGTACGTTTAAAGAGTCGGCCTCACTAATTGGGCGGGTAAAAAATACAGGTATAGCTATTAACCTTTCAAATACCGATTCAAAAGGTTTTGCAGCAGCTACAGATACCACGGGCAAAGGTGGTTTCAAGAAAGATGGTTTTCACCAACGCTCGGCCAGTGTAAATCTGAACCAGTATATTTCATCAAAATTTATTCTGAACGGAAACCTGCAGGTAAGCCATAACACGGGCGATTTACCATATGGCGCTTTTATAAGTGATAATGATTACACTTATAAAAACACATTCTTATTTGGTGGTGTAGGTGCAAAATGGATTTTGCCTAAAGGTAACCTTAATGTGAACCTGTCACAAAATACAGTCCAAAATAATTTTACTAACCTGCCATCCGATAATGGCGGAACCCACCAGGTTACGAAAAATACAGGCCGTATAACCAATGCCGAAGCTGTGTTTAATTATGAATTGAATAAGTATTTGGATATCACCAGTGGTGCGGCCTTTAAATACAGCAACACAAGCCAGTACAGTCTGTATGAGTCGACAGCTTACCAGTCACCTGCAAGCATTATCAAAGCAGGCGATGCTGCTAATAACATATTTAGTGCATATACATCGTTGTTTTTCAAATATGATATCTTCCACATGGAATTGGGTGGTAGGTATAATAATCATAGCAAATACGGCGATAAGTTTACCTACACTATCAATCCATCATTATTCCTTGCTGATCAGTTTAAGATCTTTGGTACAATAGCTTCTGCATTTAGGTCTCCTTCATTATACCAGTTGTTTTCAGAATATGGTAATCCTAAATTAAACCCTGAAATCACTACATCGTACGAAGCAGGTTTTGACTGGGAAATTGTTAAGAATACACTTTCATTTAATACCCAGTTTTTCAAGCGCAATACCAAAGATGTCATCTATTTTAAAAACCTGCCTGGCCCCCCTTATAGTCAATATGCAAACGGGCAACAGCAAAAAGATAAAGGCTTTGAAACCGAGTTGAAATATCACGACAATAAAATTCATGCATCTGCATATTACGCTTATGTAACAGGTAAGCTTACTGATGAAACTGGTGCACAAACCGGCAATCTTTACCGCAGGCCTAAGAATACTTTGGGTGCCAACATCAGTTATGATGTTTTAAACGATTTTCAGGTTGGCGTTAACTACAAATATACAGGCAACCGTACCGATCTGGCTTTTATAAACTTTGAATCAAGTGTGATTACGCTGAAGCATTACAACCTGGTTGATTTGCACCTGGAATATAAAGCAACAAAAAATTTAAATGTTTTTGGCGACCTGAACAACGTTTTGGATACTAAGTACGTAGACTGGTTAGGATACAATACACGCGGTATTAACTTTATGCTTGGCGCAAGGTATCAATTTAAATAGCGTTTGTTTATTGTACGGATTATTAAGTAATTTTACGCCATATATAAAATCATGACCGCAAAAGATAACACCAACCGCAATCTGTTTTTGATTATAATGATAGCAATAGCCGCGATATTTAGGGTGCTTGCTCTTTATTTTCCATCACTATATAATTTCACCCCTGTTGGGGCAATAGCCCTATTTGGAGGAGTGTACTTTAAGGACAAGTGGAAAGGCTATATCGTTGTATTGGCGACTTTATTTTTCACTGATTTAGTGATCAACTATCTACGTACATCAACAATTACATTTGGTTACAGTGTAACCTTTTGGGTGTATTTAAGCTTTGCATTAATGGTTTTGGTTGGCAGTTTGATTAAAAAAGTTAATGTTTTAAATATATTATTAGCTTCAACAGCCCCGGTGCTTATCCATTGGCTGCTCACCGATTTGCCAGGTGAATTGTATCCGCATACACTTGCAGGTTATGGTCAATCATTAGTAGCTGCCATACCATTTGAATACAATCTTCTATACGGAACATTTGTGTTTAGCGCGATACTTTTTGGTAGCTTTGAGTTAGCTAAGAATAAGTATACTTTTTTGCAGGATAAAAAGCAATTGGCTTTATAAGATAAATGAACTTAAATTTAAAGCGGATTGTTGAAAAACGATCCGCTTTTTTTGTGGGCTACCAGCCATCTACTTAATTCAATATGAAAAATATAGTAATACTAACCGGAGCAGGTATCAGCGCCGAAAGCGGCTTAAAAACATTCAGGGACAGCGATGGGTTGTGGGAGGGCTACAATATTGAAGATGTTGCGACCCCTGAAGCCTGGGAACATAACCCGGTTATGGTACAGCAATTTTATAACGAGCGCCGTAAAACTGTATTGGAAGTAAAGCCTAACGCGGCGCATTTTGCCCTTGCCGCGCTCGAAGAAAAATATAAAGTAACCATTGTTACACAAAACATCGACGACCTGCATGAAAGGGCAGGTTCAACTAACGTAGTACATTTGCACGGCATCATTACCCGGTCGCAATCAAGTATCAAACCGGAGCTTACTTATCCAATTGATGGCTGGGAAATTAAAATGGGCGAGAAATGTGAATTAGGCTCACAATTGCGCGCCCATGTTGTTTGGTTTGGTGAGCCTGTGCCAATGATAGAGCAGGCAGCTATGATCTGCGCCGGCGCTGATTTATTTATCCTTGTTGGATCCTCGCTGGCAGTTTACCCGGCTGCGGGACTGATAGGTTATGTTGACCCTGAAGTGCCGAAATATATTATTGATCCCAATATCCCTTCAGTAAATGTAAGGGGAAACCTAATTAAGATCCAGGAAAAGGCTACAATTGGCGTGCCGGCGCTGGTGAACGAATTATTGAAAGATTGAAATCACTAATTCGCTAACTTACTAAATCAATAACTATTTATGAAGTGCATCTTCAATTGGAGCGGCGGTAAAGACAGCGCCCTCGCCTTATACTATTGCCTGCAAAATCCGGAGATTGAGATAGCGTATCTTGTAACCACCATTAATGACGCGGCCGACAGGATTTCGATGCATGGAGTAAGGACGGAGTTGCTGATCAAACAGGCTAAAGCTATCGGCATTCCATTGTACGAGATCCGCCTGCCCGAAATGCCCGGTATGAAGGAGTACGATGATGTGATGCGCCATCATTTGACCCGTTTTAAAACTGAAGGCATAACCCATTCAATTTTTGGCGATATATTTTTACAGGATTTGCGGGATTATCGTGATGCCCGGTTAGGCGAAGCTGGCCTCACCGGTATTTACCCATTGTGGAAACGAGACACTTGCGAGCTTATCAATGAGTTTTTAGATCTCGGTTTCGGAACTGTGATAGCCTGTACCCAGCAGCGCCTGGAAAGGATAGTTGGAAAAGAAATCAGCAGAGAACTAATTGACGCTTTGCCTGAGAATGTTGATGTATGCGGCGAGAACGGGGAGTTTCACACCTTTACTTTTAAGGGGCCGATATTTGCGCATGAAATAAAATATATAACCAGCGTAAAGATTTTTAAGGAATATGCCGCACCAAAAAATGCTGATGATTCATGTGCCTCCATTTCAGACTCAAAGCCTTCCGGCTTTTGGTATTGCGACTTTTTACCGGCTTAACCTTGTGTTATTTGGCTAAATACCGTCCAAAATTAAATTTTGTTTAATATTATAAATATCTTGTTTATCAATATGTTAATATATAATAATTCAAGTTTTTATTCATATAAGTAATAAACCAAGAGGAATTATTTACTCAAAAGGCACCATCTTGCCAAATTAAATTTTGTTTTAGGGAATGTAGATTTATAAATATCTAATTATCAATACTATTAACAAGATTAATTCAATAATTGTATCTGAAATATGCATCTTTATAATCGGTGCGCATATCGTTAAAGCGGGTAGCTACTTTCTTTAAAAACTCGTCATCAAGTAATTCAAAAACACTGTTAACACCGTCGGTTAAATCCATCTCGGGGATCTTGTAACTTTGCTCAAGGGAGCCCTGCTCTATCTTTACAATAAATTTATTGTTCATATTCAGGATAGAGATCTTAAAATCCAGGTGCGGGAGTTCTGCAATAATTCTCATGTCTTTTTTATTTATCCAATAAACCGTTTAAGGGGTCTTTTCCATTGATGGTACCAAAGCTTGTAACAGGTTTAAACCGGGCGAAGAGCTCTTCGCTATACCAGCTTTCACTTCTTGTCTTTTTTATCACTTCGGCATGTTCAGGGCTTTTATAGGCAAAAGCTTTTACATGATCCAGGCTTTCCCAAACAGAAAATGTAGCCTGCCTGTATACCGGCGCTTCGCCAATGCCAAACGAGTTGATGTACCCAGGTACAGATTTCATCATATCTGCAACCGCGTCAACGTTAGCCCAAAAATTCTTTAACCTGTTAAACCTTATGGTGGCGCGGGTAAGTACTGCAACAGGGCCATTGATCTCGTTCGCTTCGGGCTTACCAAAAGGTTCTTTGCCATCCCAGCTTCCATGGCTTTGCAGGGGTTGGCAAAGCATTGTCCAGCTTTCGGCACCCAATGTTTTCCACCAGGAGGTTACGAAAGATTTACTGTAAAACTCATCGAAATCTTTGCGGTTATCCCAGCAAGCCAATAAACCCCATTGCTGCCAATCGGGTTCAAGATCAAAAGTTCCGTTTTTGCCTGAGCCCAGAAGCTTGTAAAAGCTGCATCCTTTTTGCATTAACAATGGGAGGCGATGAATAGCCATAGCCAGCAGGGCAAAAGGAATAAACAGCTTACGGTAGCGGATTATAGTGAGGCTAACAATCATGCAAATGCTAAATAAAAGATTAAATATGATATTTGCCTTATTTACTTTCAATACCACATCCTTACTTTTGTACCATGGCAGAGGATTTAACAATTACCACATCAACCGATAAAACCGATCAATACACCGCGCTTATCCCGCAAATTGAGGCTTTACTCTATGGTGAGCCCGATTTGGTCGCCAATATGGCAAACGTCGCTGCAGCTTTAAAGGAACAGTTTAAATGGTTTTGGGTGGGATTTTATTTGGTAAAAGAAAATGAGCTGGTTTTAGGGCCGTTTCAGGGACCTGTAGCCTGTACCCGCATCGGCTTAGGGAAAGGTGTTTGCGGAGCGGCCTGGCAGCAAGCAAAGACACTGGTTGTGCCCGATGTTGATGCATTTCCGGGGCATATTGCTTGCAGCTCACTTTCCCGCTCGGAAATTGTGGTGCCTGTGTTTAAAGATAATAAAGTAGTGGCTGTACTTGATGTGGATAGTGAACTGCTGGATCAGTTCAACGAAACCGACGCACAGTATCTTGAGCAAATAGTAAAGCTTATTAATTTTTAATGAGCAGGATCTATCTGATTGCCGGCCTTGGCGCCGATACGCGCGTATACAACAATATCAACCTTAACGATGAGCACGAAGTAACAACTATCGACTGGGTTGAACCTGATTTAAATGATACTTTAGTTACTTACGCGCAAAGACTTATTTATCAATACAATATCAAACCAAACTCAGTACTGATCGGCAACTCCTTAGGCGGGGTTATCGCTGTTGAAATGGCAAAGTTCATACCTGTTGAAAAGGTCATTTTAATCTCCAGTATTAAAACCAGCGATGAGGCACCACGGTATTTTAGTCTTTTCCGCACGTTGCCTGTTTACAAACTCATTCCGGGTAAGATATTTAATTCGATGGGAGGTATGGCAAAACCGTTGTTTGGGAACATGAGCCGGGAGGACGCGTGGTTATTCGGCGACATGCTCAAAAAATCGTCGCCGGTATTTATGAAATGGGCCATGTATGCTATCCTGCATTGGAAAAACGACATTATTCCACCAAATCTCTACCACATTACTGGTGATAAAGACCTGGTGTTTAACTATAAAAGAATAAAAGATGCTACCATTGTTAAGGGCGGTACGCATATCATGATCTTCGATAAGGCAAAAGAGATCAATAAATTATTGAAGGGGATACTGAAAAAATGAAAATACCTGAAAGTTATTATCTGGGCGATGATGTTGTAAGTATCAGTAAAGATTTGTTAGGCAAGTATTTATTTACTTGTATAGATGGTGTAATTACAGGAGGTTATATTGTTGAAACAGAGGCCTATAATGGCGTTGCAGATAAAGCTTCACACGCTTTTGGTAATCGACTTACATCCCGGACTAAAACCATGTTCATGCAGGGCGGCATAGCTTACGTTTATCTCTGTTATGGTATTCACGAAATGTTCAATATCGTTACTTCTGTTGAAGGGCATCCACAGGCAATACTCATCAGGGCCATCCAACCTACTGATGGTATCGAGGCTATGCAAGTACGGCGTAATATGGCAGTGCTAAAGCCTAATATTACGGCAGGCCCCGGTTCGCTAGCTAAGGCTTTAGGGATTTCGCGCAATATCAATGCGTATAGCTTGCAAGGCGATACTATTTGGCTCGAAGATCGTGGTTTAACTTTTCCTGATGAGCAGATAAAAGCGGGCCCGAGGATAGGGGTAGATTATGCCGCCGAAGATGCTTTACTGCCTTATCGTTTCTATGTAAAAGGCAATATTTACGTGAGCAAGCCCAATAAATAAGCTTGCTATTTTGTAATATTGGCGAATGAACTATCAAAACGATCTGGCATTTGCCCGGCAGCAGGATGAGCAGGATTCGCTAAAAGATTTTAGAAGCCGCTTCTTAATTCCAAAGCACAACGGCGAAGATGCAGTTTACCTTTGCGGTAATTCACTTGGATTGCAACCCGTATCAGCACAGCAATACCTGGCCGATCAATTAAACACCTGGGAAAACCTTGCTGTCGAAGGTTGGTTCCAGGGCAATGACCCCTGGCTTGACTATCATAAATCTGTTACCGGCTCAATTGCCCGCCTCGTAGGAGCCCGGGAAAATGAAGTTACCGTAATGAATTCACTTACAGTAAACCTTCATTTATTGATGGTAAGTTTTTATAAACCAGATAATAAACGTTTTAAAATTATCATGGAAGGAGGGGCTTTCCCTTCAGATCAATACGCAATGGAAAGCCAGGTGAGGTTTCATGGCTTCAACCCTAAAGATGCGATAATTGAGATTTTTCCGCGGGAGGGCGAGGTTACATTACGTACTGAAGATATCATCCAGGCCATTGATCAAAACCAAAATGAACTTGCATTAGTGCTGTTTGGCGGGATCAATTATTATACCGGGCAGTTCTTCGATCTTAAAGCGATAGCTGATGCTGCTCATGCGGCAGGAGCTTATGCCGGGTTTGATCTGGCCCATGCTGCGGGCAATGTCCCATTGCAATTGCACAACTGGGGCGCCGATTTTGCTTGCTGGTGTTCGTATAAATACATGAACTCGGGGCCGGGCGGCATAAGCGGTATTTTTGTACACGAAAAACATTTTACAGGTAAAGAGATGAACAGGTTTGCCGGCTGGTGGGGATACCGCAGGGATAAGCAGTTTCTGATGGCCCCGGGTTTCGATCCCGAGGTTGGCGCAGCCGGCTGGCAGGTAAGCACAAGTCCAATATTGCTTCTCGCTTTGTTTAAAGCCTCTATGGCTATTTTTGATGATGCGGGCGGTTTAGGCATCCTTCGAGAGAAAAGCGTTCGTTTAACGGGCTATTTAGAGTTTTTAATCCAGGCAATCAATCAACAGGAAGGTGAGGAGATCTACAGAATCATTACACCTGGCGATCCGGCAATCCGTGGCTGCCAGCTTTCGGTAGTTTGCAAGCGAAATGCGCGGGCAATTTTTAACTATCTGGCACAAAACGGCGTTATAGGCGACTGGCGCGAACCTGATGTGATCCGCCTGAGCCCTGTACCACTTTACAATACATTTGAGGATGTTTACAAAGCAGTCAGATTGATGGCTGATGCATTAAAAGCTGTTTAAATTTTGCACAGATATGGTTTATTATAATCCCAAAGAATGGTTTTCATTCATTTTTAAAATAAATAAGGCCGAAACACTTCGCGAGTTGTTTCCGCTGATGATTGCAGTAGGTGCATATGCAGGCGTGGTTACTTATTTCCTGATCGACTTTTGGCAGCTGCCCGATACAAGCATACTCAAGAAGGTAATCTTTATTCATCAGACTATCGGTTTTGTATTTTCATTGTTATTGGCCTTTCGTATCAATTCGGCTTATGACCGCTGGTGGGAGGGCCGCAAGATCTGGGGAAGCCTGGTGAACAATAGCCGCAATCTCGCAATTAAATTAAAGCACCTGATTAGCGAAGATGAACTGGCTTTTTTCAACTATGCTATTCCCCGTTATGCAAGGGCCCTGAGAGATCATTTACGGGATGAATATGTTCCGGAGGAGCAGTCGTTCGTCAGTGTTGATGCTCAAAAGCATGTGCCTAATCAGGTGGCTTCCGAAATGATCAAAAATATTTACCGGTTAAATAAAGAAGGTGTTATTAACCCGGAGCAATTGTTTAGCATAACAGCCGAAATTACTTCTTTTACAGATATTTGCGGCGCTTGTGAACGAATTAAGAAAACACCTATTCCGTTTTCTTACAATGTATTTATTAAGAAATTTATCTTTACATACATCATGACCCTGCCGTTTACCTGGGCCTTTGATCTCAAGTATTTTATTATCCCGATAATCTGCTTTGTACTTTTTGTTTTTGCGAGTATTGAATTATTAGCCGAAGAAATTGAGGACCCATTTGGTCGTGATGCCAATGATTTACCCTTGGATAGCATTTGCGAAAACATTCAAAAACATGTAGGGGAGTTGATAGGATAAAACGCATGCTCAAAATAGCTTACGATCCGATATACGCCCATCCGATGCCCGAAGGCCACCGCTTTCCGATGCTGAAGTATGAACTGATCCCGGCCCAGTTATTACATGAAGGCGTGATAAGTACGGGTAACCTGTTTTCGCCCGGCCTGCTGGAAGAAGATATCATTATCCGTACCCATGATGTAAATTACTGGCGCCAGCTTCGCGATCTCACGCTTTCACCAAAAGAACAACGCCGTACGGGTTTTCCTTTATCGGCGCGGTTGGTTGAACGGGAGGTGAGGATAGCAAAGGGTACAATCGATGGCTGCCGGTATGCTTTTGAGGATGGTGTTGCATTCAATGTTGCAGGCGGAACACATCACGCAGGCAGTAACTGGGGCGAAGGTTTCTGCTTGTTAAATGACCAGGCAATAGCAGCTAATTATTTATTGTATAATAAATTAGCTACCTCTATCTTAATAATTGATTTAGATGTGCACCAGGGTAACGGCACTGCCGAAATTTTTGAAAATGAGCCCAGGGTATTTACTTTCTCTATGCATGGGGCCAACAATTTTCCATACAGAAAGGAACATTCTGATCTGGATATCCCTTTACAGGATGGCGTAAGCGATGACGAGTTTCTCGACATACTTAAAACAACCCTGCCGCGATTGATTGAGCAACGTAAGCCTGACTTTATTTTTTACCTTTCGGGTGTTGATATTTTGGCCACCGATAAGCTGGGCAAGCTCACCCTGAGCAAAGAAGCGTGCAAAGCCCGTGATCAGTTTGTTTTTGAACAATGCATCAAACGCAATATACCGGTACAGGTAAGTATGGGAGGAGGCTATTCACCGCAGATTAAAGATATTGTTGAAGCGCATTGCAATACATTCAAAGCAGCTATCGACCTTTATTTTTAATCTTTGGCTATTATGGGCATTACAGGCTTTATCTTGTGGCTTTTACTAAGCAGGTTAAAACGTACAAATAAAAGTACCGAAGCAGTTCCCAGGCCCAACACAAGGCCATACCAAACCCCATATACGCCAAGATTTAATTTAATACCAAGTAGGTAACCAACAGGCAAACCAATTATCCAGTAAGCCAGAAAAGTAATAACGGTTGGGATATTTACGTCGCCCATGCCCCTTAGCACGCCAAGCCCAACAACCTGCGCACCATCAAATAATTGAAAAAATGCTGCTATGATAAGTAGTTGTGATGCAATAGCAATTACCTCTTTATCCGAAGTAATTATCCATGGTAAAAGATGCCTGCCTAAAGCAAATACTACCGCCGTAAAACTCATGAACAACAGTACAATATGATAGTTGGAGATAGCCGCAAGCCTTAAATTACGATGATCACTTACACCAAAATAGTTACCCGACTTAATTGCTGCAGCCGCACCAATGCCGCTGGCCATCATATAAGTCATGGATGCCATGGTTATGGTTACCTGGTGTGCGGCCTGCGCAACTACACCAATGGTGCCAACCAATAATGCAGCACCGCCGAATGCGCTGATCTCAAACGTGTATTGCATTGCCACAGGCGCCCCGATTTTCATGATCTGGATACCCCGAAGTCTGTCGATATTCTTAATAGCAAAATCTGTTAAATAAGTTTTAAAATTCTTTGACCGGAAAACATAGATCCCCATAACGGTTGCCATTAAGCAACGATCTATAAGTGTACTATAGCCCACACCTCTGATGCCCATTGGTTGGATGCCAAACAAGCCCTTAACAAAAATTATCCCGAACAAAATATTAATAAGGTTGCCCCATATGGATATCATCATGGCTTGTTTGGTGAAGCCCAGGCCTTCGGCAAACTGCTTGAATGTATTGAAGATAAGCAGCGGGATCAGGGACAGGCTAAGCAAAAATAAATATGGCTTAGCTTCCTTCACAACCTGGGGCGATTGGTCAAGGTGACCAATAAGTAACATGGTGCCAAAATAAATTCCGCAGAACAGAATAATGCCGCTCAGGATATTCAGGAATAAACTATTGGAAAGTAACAGCCCGCACTCTTTATGATTTTTGCGGCCATTGTTTTGGGCGATAAGTGGCGTTAAGCCATAAGAAATACCCATACCAATCACCAGCGGAACCATAAAGAGGCTGTTTACGGTTGACACCGCAGCCAAAGAAACAGTACCTGCAAAGTGACCAACAATAATGGTATCAGACATTTGAACGAGCGTATGCCCTACGTTTGATATAATTACCGGGATAGCCAGTTTAAGGCTTTCAAGATAATAAGGTTTGTATTTTTGGTAAACGGCTCTCATAATTACTCAGGCAACAGGAGCGCAAAAGTAACCATTCGGGCACACAGAAAAGTCAGCAGGCTGTATAATATTCTTCCTTTTCGGTTGTGTTGATCTTGACCAGGCCTGATAATATCAGGTCAACGAGTACATTTTGAGCACGCCTGCGCCCAACTTTAAGCAGTTCGCTGCATTCTTTTATGGTGATTCGGCCAGCCTTTTCCAAATGGCCAAGCAAGGTGCTTTCGTTTTCAGAATACTCTATTAAAACACCCTGATCATTTGACGAACGTTTTAAAACTTCCAGCACAATTTTGCTGGCTAATACACTTTTATCTTTAACGCGTACATAAGCCCACCATTTGCCATCTTCGGCGAGAGCATAATGGGGCTTTAGCTCGCTTGCGGTTATCTCTACAACGAGGACTAATTTATCATCAAAATACACCTCTTCAAAAACAGGTTCAAGAGCCGGCCTCGAAAATAAATGAGCTGCCTTTGTTATCATGTACCTTTCCTCGTCGTCAGATTTTACACCTTTTATTGTTCCATCATCAGTTACGCCAATAAGTAATTTACCACCTTTGTTGTTAGCAAATGACACCATCGTCCGGGCTATTTTTTCGCAGCTGGTTATTGTTTTTTTAAAGTCGACAGTTACGCCTTCTCCATCAAAAATTAGCTTCTTAACATTTGTTCTACTCATAGCCTGTTATTAATTATTGGGGCTTAATATAAGGTGTGAAGATCTCCATCCATGTTTCCGGGCGGGAGAGTGGCGAAAATCCAAACTGGCTATACAAATTATGGGCGTCTTTGGTAGCTAACGACCACCTTCTCAAGCCTTTCAGGTCGGGGTGCTTAACAATTGTTTGTACCAGCCATTTGGAAAGGCCTTTGCCACGATAAGCGGGTAAAACAAATACATCGCAGATATAAGCGAACGTGGCATTATCGGTAACAACACGTGCAAAACCAACCTGTTCATCGTTTAGATAAATACCAAAACACATGGAGTTTTCAATGGCTTTTGCCATTTTTTGCCGTGGGATACCTTTTGCCCAGTACGATTCATTATTCAGGTAATCATAAATAATATCAACGTTAAGCAAATTTTTATCGGTTGAGATTGTGAAGCCCTTTTTTTCAAAAGCCTCGTCATTCATAATTACAGTCATCAGTATATTTATATAGTAGTATCAATAAAGTTTAAGTTTCGTACATAAACCTCTATCATGAGGGATACGCATATTTCGCCATCTTTATTGTAAATGTCAATAGGGAAGGAGCGAATAAATTTACCGGAGGTGTTTAAAACATGTTCCGCATGGGCTATGTCGCTATCAGTCAGTTCAATATGAAAAAATAAATTTGTTGCCGCCGGCTTTGCATATTTTACAGTTGCTGATTTTGACCAAACCATTAGTTTATAGCCTTTATGACTAAGTATTTGATAAAAGAGTATGGGATAAAAGGGATCCGCAGCCGAAAAAAGCGTACCGCCAAAAATCGAGTTATTATAGTTTTTGTTAAGGAAACTCTTCCTGATCCTTACTTCAACGCCACGGTATCCTTTGCTGAATTTAACTACCCAGATGCGCTGGAAAAGGAGAGGGGGGTAGAAGCGCATTACCCACTTTAATAATCCTTCGGATACTACCATAGCGCTTAAATATCGGAAAAAATTAAACAAAGGATAGTAAATGTGGATCAAATGAGTGTATGTTCAAAAATAAAAAAGATGATGCAATCCAAAATAACCGGTAAACAATAAGCCCAAAGTTTGGTTTATAGTATGGTTCAACATAAATTGATCATTTAATCAAAAGTAAATAACTATGAAAAAGCAATTTTTAAGTTTCGCACTTGTCGCGGCAATGATAGGCGCTATTGCAACCAGCTGCAGCTCAGAAAAAAAAGCAGGCGACGGATCTGACAGCACAAAAATGGATTCAACAAGTGCACCGGCACCGGCAGCTACAGACACTGCTAAGACTGATACTGCCAAAAAGGATACTACCAAGAACTTGTAATTTAGTAAAGCATAAAAAATCCCGGTCTGGGTATTTCACCAAACCGGGATTTTTTATGCTTTTTCTTTAAAATTTCAGAACGCCGTTTTTATAACACCGCCATCGGCCCGCAAAGTTGCGCCGTTGGTTGCTGCCGATAACGGGCTTGCAACATATGTAACCAAACTGGCAATTTCATCTGTTGTAATAAACCGCTTTATTAATGATGTGCCGCGCATATTGGTGAAAAATTCTTTTTCTACCTCTGCGTTACTTAAGCCCTGGTCTTTTGCCAAAGCCTCTATAAAGTCACCAACACCTTCAGATAAAGTTGGCCCGGGCAAAACGGTATTAACAGTAACACCTGTACTTTTTGTAAGTTCGGCCAGGCCACGGGCAACCGCAATTTGGGCAGTTTTGGTTGTTCCGTAATGGATCATTTCTTCAGGGATCTGATATGCCGACTCGCTGGAAATAAAAATAATACGTCCCCAGTTTTTGTTGATCATCTTATCGAAATAAGCTCTTGACAATCGTACGCCGCTTAATACATTAACTTCAAAAAACTTCAGCCAGTCGGCATCGGTAATTTCAGCAAATGGCTTAGGCTCAAAAATACCAACATTGTTTACCAGGATATCAACTTCCGGCAGTTGGGCTATGAGTGCTTCAATTTGCTGAATGTTTGAAAAATCCGCAGCAATGCCGTAAATCTTGCTATTCCCGGTTTCTGCAGTTAATTTTTTAACAACTTCATCAACCTTGGGTTGGCTCCTGCCGTTTACGTATACCGCAGTACCCTCGTTACCTAATGCTTTTGCAATAGCGTAACCAATGCCGGCTGTTGATCCGGTTACAAGTGCTGTTTTATCATTAAGTTTAAGATCCATGATTTTTAATTTTGCTTTAATAACACAAGTGTAGCACTGTTGTTAGCTTAAGGCAGATTTTAAAATCAAAGATTAAACAGTATTGACAATTAATGCGAAATCTTGAATATAATTAAATTTAACCCTGGCCGGGTTGGTACATTCTTTTTTCAACAGGTTGATAATATTCATTTAAGTTTTCGGGTACGCGGGATTTATAACCTAAAATTTGCCTTAAGTCGTCGCTCAATCCTTCGCCAAATTCATATCCTAAAAATCTTGGATAATCAAGTTGTTGCTTAAAGAAGGGTTTCGTAAAAGCCATGGTTAATGTCCGCCTTGTTGCGTCAGTGTAATTTTTACCGGCTGCATGCCACAAATTGGAGTCAAATAAAATAATGCTGCCTTTTTTTGTATTGGCGCGATCTGCATTTTTATAAAAGAAATCGCTTTCTGGCTTTTCATCGCTTTTATGAGATCCGGATAAAAAATAAGTCGATCCGTTTTCCGGAGTAAAATCATCTAAAGTGATCATCATCTGGATCATTACTTTAAAATCGCCGGTAAAACTTCTTATATCCCGATGGATATTCTGAACATAAGGTTTTTCATCTTTTAAGTTAATGACTGCGCCCAGTGAGTTAATAATGTAATTTCCTTTTAAAAAATGTTTCATCTGATCTGCACAGTATTTTCGTTCAAGAAACTTCAGTGAAAATCTTTCCCGTTCAACCAGGTGGTGCAGCGTGCCGTTCATATTGTCGCCTATACCATTTGCAATTTGAATTTTTCGCCTGGCATCATATGCAGGTACCAATGAATCCCTTATTTCGTCAACGAAGGCATCATCCAGGGCATTCTCGTATATAATCCATCCGTATTCGTCCATTACCTGGTCGAACACGGTAAGGTCAGCATCGGAATAGTTAAACTTATTTTTCATTTTGTAATTAATTAAGGTTTTCAATTGTGGTGGTTTCGGGTTCAGAGGTAGCTGCCTGTGTTTTTCTGTTTGGATGACGATATAAAGGGAAGAATTTAATTTCAGGGTTGGTATCTACACCCGATCTTAAAACGAGATCGTTGTAGGCAGGTTCATCGTTGATGTAGCACCAGATCCGGTCTTTTACCTGTAAGTTAGAGAAAAGCTTTTTGAAATTAAAAAGAGAATCTTCCTTTCCGCCCACGCCACCTCCAAGGTGAAAGATCTTTTTTCCCAATCTTCTGCCAATCATGCTTATTTCATCTGTTAACAATTTACTCGGAGAGATATTCAGGTAATCGGGTGAAGTGGCTGAAAGGTGATTTCGGACAATATTATCAGATAATAAAATGAGCGCTCCGCACATGAGGTTAGGCCCGTCGTATATTAAAATGAGCTTGTTTTTCATGTACTCTTCATTAAGAAGATTGATGAAATGCTGAACATCAAAATAGTAATTGGATGAAGCATTCAACCTGTCCATATTTTTATAATACATTTCAGCGAAATCTTCGATTTCCTGAACCGTATCTGCTTCCTTGATAACAAAGCCCATTCTTCGCAGGCTTCTTATTTGGCGGCCAAGCCTTTTATCATATCTACTTTGCTGCTCTTCAACAGTTACGGAGAGGTCAACATATAATGTTGTTCCATTATCCGTTATACCGCCAATATTTTCTAACAGATGATGCTGATTAAGAAACGGATGTAATCTTGAAAAGATGCAAATGGTCGATTCTTCCCTCATGAAATTTGTAAATGCAGCTTTAAATTGCATGGTTGTTGAGGCCGGCAGACTGGTAAGGATAATATTGGATATCGGCCCCGAATAACCATACACACAAGTCATATCGAAGTATTCGGAGCTTTCGATCTTTCTTTTGATCACTGGCAACGCTATGAAGAGTTCTTTCTCTTCATAGACAAATAAAAGTGGTTCTCCCTCGGTATTTAAAGAATGATAATACCAGGTATGAAACCCTTCGTGTGCACATGACCGGTTTATATATTCGTCCCAATCTTTTCTATTACGTATAGTGATACTTCGATAACTCATAAGTGAATCTTTATTATTATAAAGGGTTATTGATTATATGCCAGGGGGGAGGGCAGGAGCTATACAGCAGTCGATGGTGTTTGGACAGCTAATAGCTTTTAAAAAATGAAAAAATTATTCAAGTGAGGCGATAAAGCACAGACTAATGGTATACCAGAAAGATAAGACTATAAATTTAGTTTAAAGCAGGTATTTTACAGTATCAAAAGCTTTACGTAACCGAAACCGGCCCAACTCAAATAGTATATATCTCTTAACATACAACAGCAGGAGCATTTTCTTTTGCATTCCGCGATAATGGAAACGCCTGATGATCAGGTTAAAATCGCTGATAACCATTTCCATACGGGCTTCATTCCTTATCATGCTCCAAATACCTCCAACATGGTTACGATAACAACTCATTACTTCGGGCATTACATATATTTTACGCCCTGTATTAAATGTCGCGAAAATCTTAAAAAACTTATCGGCTGCGTAACAGCTCAAATACCATTGTTTTTCAAATAATTCGTGAACTTCAGGGATATTATGATAAACAACAGTGGCCGTTTTGGTTTCTACCTGCTTGCCAACCAGCAAATCGTGATAGGTATACTCAAGCGGTACCGGGTTGGGATCTAAATTTAGTGTATTATCATGGATGTCGATTACCCGCGTGTAGTGGCAGCAAATAATATAGTCCGGATTATTTTCTAAAAAGTCGACTTGCTTTTGCAGCTTTTGCGGGCTCGTCCAGTAGTCGTCTCCATCACAAAGTGCAATGTATTTTCCTTCACATGCTTTGATAGTATTAATTGTATTTAAATGAGCGCCACGGTTTTTTTCCGGGTAAATTATCTTGATTTTATCCGGGTATTTTTCCTTGTATAATTTCAATATCTCAGTTGTGCCATCGGTTGAGCAATCATCGCCAATAACAATTTCATATCGAAAATTAGTTTCCTGCATCAGGAAGCTTTCAATAGTTTGACTGATAAAATCTTTATGGTTATAAGTAGTACAGCAAACGCTAACCATCAGGTTCTGATCTGTTATCATATAAAAGGTAAAATTTATTTATAGGCTTATTATAGGTGAGTTTCCTGGATGCCTGGTTTAGCATTTTAATAAAATACCAACCAGGCATCCATTTTGGATATCGCGCAATGCTTCGCCATATGACTCACATTATCTATTTAATCGAAAAAGTCTATTGTGTCAAATAGCTTTTAATTTCCAATGAGTTTCGATCAAAAAATCAATAATTCCGAGTCGGCTAATACAGCAATTTTGCTATGTCAAATATATTTATTTCACATCCAATAGCAGCCCGATGTATTTTATTGACTCCGAAATTGTAAACTACTTTTCATTTAGTTTACACTCATGTGAATGGCTGTAAATATCAGGTGTGCATTCGTGCAATCCGGCATAGGTTTAAGTAAATATCCGGGACATCAACATTTGAAAATTACGCTATAAATAATTCTCATAATTAACATTATGTTAAGTAGCAATATAAAGAGAAAGGCCTTTTTTCAAGGCCCCTCTTTTTATATTGTATTATCTAATTATTGATTGGCCGGCAATGCATCGATTTGGGCTTTCAATTTTGAAGCATTTGCGTCATCTTTAACACCTAAGTAATAAGTTCTTAGATTTTGCAGCGCATCAATTGATTTTGGCTGAAGTTCAACAGCTTTTACCAAATATGGTTTAGCTTGTTCAAACTGAGCTTTAGCTTTGGCAATGGCAGCATCATATTCTTTTTGTTTGTTAGCCGGCAATTTATTAGCAGCGTTGTACGCGTCGATAGCCGGGTTAAGTATTACGTAGCCATAGTTTAAATTAGCTTCAAAATAATTCGGATCAATTTCTAAAGCTTTTTTATACATTTCACCAGCTTTAACATAAGCTTCGGCTTTTGATGCCTGTAGTTTTGCTTTTGTAGCAGCATCTTTAGCTGCTCCCGCCTCTTTTGCATAGTTATCGGCTGTTTGTGAATAAGTTAACCCTGCATAGTAATATAAAGTTTTGTTTTTAGGGTCATTTGCTAAAGCTGCCTGGATCTTATCGGTAACTTCTTTCTCTTTTCCTGTTTGCAAACTAATTTCAATTTCGCGTTTACGCAACTCACTGCTTGCAGGATATTTAGCTACGCCTTCAGATACTGCCTTAAGTGCACCCGCGGTGTCTTTACTGGCAAGGTACAATGAAGAAAGATCAAGGTAAACCCCGGCATTTTTTGAATATTTTGTGGTTACCAGTTTGCTGTAGTTCGAAATTGCTGCCGGGTAATTTTTTCCGTTTGCTGCTGCAAGGCCGGTATAATAAATGGCGTTGGTATCTTCGGGCAATACGGTGCGGTAAAAGTCAAATGATTTGTAAGCAAGATCGTATTTGCCGGCTGAATATTCTTTTACACCTTTAGTTAACTGATATTGAGCCAGGTTTAAGTATGCCTCATCAATCATTTTTTTGTTTTCGCCTTTGGTATCAGCTTCTTTCGCTTTTTTCAAGGCTTCATCGGCTGTGGTAAACAATGGTAATGAAGTAGCAGGTACAGTATCCTGAACAGCTAACGCTGAATAAATTGAACCTTTTACAGCGTATGTAAGCGGTAAAGTAGCAGTTTTTTCATTGGCTGAAGCTTTGTCAATTGATTCTTTTGCAGTAGTAAGGCTTTTGCCTGCCATTGCTGCCATTGCCGGCTGACCCCTTAAGCCCGAATATTTTTCATATTCTTCTTTCGCGGTATTTAACTCACCTTTTTGTGCAAAAGCTGTTGCTGAAACCAAGCCTAACAGGCCTGCCATCAAAAGTTTGATTTTCATGATATTATTGATTGGTTAACTGTTTTAGTTTATTGTTTATTTTGTCTAACTGATCCTGGTTATTGGTTTTTGCATATGCCAACTGCAGGGCCTGCAAGCTATTCACATTATTGGGTGAAATTTCATTCGCCTTTTCAAGCCATTGTATAGCCCGTCCGAGGTCCTGAATGCTCCTCTCCCCTTTTGAAGTTGTGCTTTGTTTTAAATATAATAACCCTAAATTAAATACCGGATCAAAGTTTGTTCCGCTTAGTTCAATGGCGTGTAAGTAAAGAGATTCGGCCTGGTCAAATTTATCTAAATGATCGTAACAATTAGCTGCAACAAATGCAATGTCGGCGTTATTTGCATTAATATCAAGCAAGGGGCCAATTAGAGGCTCTAAGGCCTTGTAATTTTTTTTATTGTTATAAATATTGGCTTCATCAAGCAATAAAAATCTGTCATTAGGCAAAATTTTTCGCCCTTTTTGGAGAATCTGCAAAGCCTTGGCCGTATCCCCTAATGATTTGTAGATATTTGATGCCGTTTCAATATATTCAGTACGTGCACTGTCAACCTTGAGCATATTGCTATAATACACAGCGGCATCCTGCAAATTACCGGCTTTATTGTTCGCGAAAGCGATATAAGTATTAATCTGGTTCATTCCCGGTGCATACTTTTTCGCGTTTTCAAACGAAGTCCTTGCATTGGCGAAATCTGAATTATTTACTGCATCAAACCCCTTTCGGATATAAACGTTTGCCAGGCAGCGCCTGGTATAATCAAGTTCGGACTGATACTTAAAAATTTTGCTCATACCCGATAGCCGATCAACCAGTTTGGTTGTTTTGTCAAGCATATCCGCAGGCATCCCGAGTTTGTTTAAAGAATCAATATACAGGATGCTTGAATTTACAATAGCCCTGTACAGGTTTTTCTCAATATCAGCCGTGTCCGACTTGGTAATGATCAAACTATCTGCAGATTTTTTGGCTGCGGCCAAATACTTCAGGTCGTTTTTCTGTTTATAAAATGCCAGGTTATTTACTACAACCTTCAGCGCTTCTTTTTGTGCGAAGGCAAAAGTTGTAGTAAAGCTTGTAATTAAAACCGATAAAATGATCTTGCGGTAGTGCATATTTGTTATTCTGTTGTATCGTCAGTTGATGGTTCTGCACCATTTTCAGCTGTATCACCGTCACCCGTATTTTCGGCAGCGGTATCAGAGCCTTCAGCATTTTCATCACCCTCTTTTACTTCATCCTCGTCGTGCTCAATTTTGGCTACTGAAGCTATCTCATCATTGTTTTTAAGCGTTATTAGCCTTACACCCTGTGTGGCGCGGCCCATTACCCTTAATTCGCTTACAGCTATACGGATAATAATACCTGACTTGTTAATGATCATCAGGTCTTCTTTATCTGTAACACCTTTTATGGCAACAAGGTTTCCGGTTTTTTCAGTAATATTCAATGTTTTTACACCTTTACCACCACGGTTCGTAACACGATAATCTTCAATGTCGGTACGTTTGCCGTATCCTTTTTCTGATACTACCAGTACAGTTGTTTCAGCATCATCAATAGCAATCATGCCAACTACTTCATCGTTCTCACCGTCAAGGGTAATACCACGAACACCGGTAGCGGTACGTCCCATTGGCCTTACCGTTGATTCATTGAAACGGATAGCGCGGCCTGATTTAAGGGCCATAACAATTTCGCTGCTGCCGCTGGTTAAGCTTGCTTCAAGTAATGAATCGCCTTCGTTAATATTGATAGCGTTGATACCGTTTGAGCGCGGACGCGAGTAAGCCTCGAGCGAAGTTTTCTTGATGGTACCCTTCTTGGTACACATGATGATGAAGTTGTTTTCAAGGTAGTTCTGATCTTTAAGCGAAATCAGTTTAATATATGCCTTGATATTCTCTTCTTTCGGAATATTGATGATATTCTGGATTGCACGGCCTTTTGAGGTACGCGTACCTTCCGGTATTTCAAATACCCTGAGCCAGAAGCATTGTCCTGATTCGGTAAAGAACAACATGTAGTTGTGGTTCGAAGCTATAAGCAGGTGCTCAATAAAGTCCGCATCACGGCTGTTGCTGCCAATAGCCCCCTTACCACCTCTGCTCTGTCTGCGGTACTCGGTAAGCGGGGTACGCTTGATATAGCCTTCACGCGAGATCGTGATTACTACATCCTCATCCTCAATAAAGTCTTCAGTTTGCATTTCTGCCGATGAGTGAACCATTTCGGTGCGGCGCTCATCGCCATATTTCTCCTTAACTTCCAGTAACTCATCCTTAATGATCTGCATCCTTAAACCTTCGTCGCTCAGGATATTTTTTAAGTGTTCGATGAGTTTCATTAAAGCGGCATATTCGTCTTTGATCTTATCGCGTTCAAGTCCTGTTAACCTTCTTAAGGTCATATCGAGGATAGCACGTGCCTGGATATCAGTTAAACCAAAGCTGGTCATTAAGCCTTCCCTTGCCTCATCAGGTGTTTGTGATGCACGGATGAGGCGGATCACCTCATCAAGGTGATCTAAAGCGATCAATAAGCCTTCAAGGATATGCGCGCGCTTTTCAGCTTCGTTAAGCTCAAATTTGGTACGGCGTACAACAACCTCATGGCGGTGCTCAACAAAATGATGGATCAGGTCCTTTAAGTTAAGCAACATGGGCCGGCCATTAACCAAGGCGATGTTATTTACGCTGAACGAAGTTTGAAGCGCTGTATATTTAAACAGGTTATTTAATACGATAGCTGCATTGGCGTCGCGTTTGATCTCGTATACGATACGGATCCCTTCGCGGCTGGATTCGTCACGAATGGCCGAGATGCCTTCCAGTTTCTTTTCGTTAACCAGTTCGGCAGTACGCTCAATCATTAACGCTTTGTTTACCTGGTAAGGTATTTCGCTAACAACGATGCGTTCGCGCTCGCCGTTATGTGTTTCGATCTCTGCACGTGCACGGATTACAACCCGGCCGCGGCCGGTTTCCAGCGCTTCGCGCGGGCCATCGTAGCCGTAAATAATACCGCCTGTAGGAAAATCGGGGCCTTTTACATATTTCATCAACTCGGCAACCTCTATCTGGCGGTTATCAATTAATGCCATGGTAGCATCAATAACTTCCGAAAGGTTGTGCGGCGCCATATTGGTAGCCATACCTACCGCGATACCCGAAGCCCCGTTAACCAGCAAGTTAGGAAATTTAGATGGCAATACAGTTGGCTCCTGCAGCGAGTCGTCAAAGTTTAATTGAAAATCAATGGTGTCTTTGTTGATATCGGCAAGCATTTCTTCAGCAAGCTTTTGCAAACGTGCTTCCGTATAACGCATTGCCGCAGGTTCGTCGCCATCAACAGAACCGTAGTTACCCTGGCCTTCAACCAACAGGTAGCGCAAACTCCACTCCTGCGCCATACGTACCATGGTATCATATACCGATTTATCACCGTGGGGGTGATATTTACCCATTACCTCACCCACAATACGGGCAGATTTTTTATAGGGTTTGTTGTTTGTTAAACCCAGGTCAAGCATACCGTAAAGTACGCGCCTGTGTACGGGTTTCAGTCCATCGCGGACATCGGGCAGCGCCCTGGAAACAATCACCGACATTGAATAGTCAATGTACGCCGATCGCATTTCCTCATCAATATTTATCGAAATTATCCTGTCTTCTGCGTGTGAATTATCGTTTTCTGTTCCTTCAGCCATTTTTAATTATTTGTAGAACCTTCTCTTATAATTGCGTGTTAAAATTGATTTTTCAACGACCTGCGAAGTTAAAAAAATACTTGGGATTGCGCCAACTTAGTAACAATAAAGCGCGGCACATATTGCCCCGGGTACAACAATTTTGTTACTTAATACAGGTTTATTTCACCTTTACCCAGTAATCTTCAACCTTGTTGCCATTAGGCAAAACCGAAAGCAGTTTAAGTGTATCGTTACTGATTGTATAGTTGTATTTGATGGTTTTGTTAAGCAGTTTCGACTCCTGCATACAATACGTTTGGGTTTCAAAGCAGGTATCAGCTTTTAACTGGTAATCGCCTTTTTCATATACCTGGGTTTTCTCCCCCTCCTCTATCACTTTCGCTTTGTAATGCTCGTTGTCGTAATCCCGTTGTAGTTTATAAGCTGTAGGAGCAGCATCGAGCTTGCCGTTTATTATACCGCCGCGATACTCCCAGACGCCTTTCAGCGGACTATCATCAAAACGGAAAGCATATAACAGCAAAATACCGATAACCGGCAAAATAGATTTTTTCATTGGTGATATTTTTAGCTAAAGGCCCAAAGCAGAAAGCTTTTTTTCCCCTTTACTTAGCTTTGAGCATTCTGCTTTAAGCTTAACCTTATACCCAGTTAATACCTTTTTTTAGTAAAGATAGTGTTTTTTCCTCTTCGCTGCCAGCCACCGGGTGATAGTCATAAACCCATTTGGCCGTAGGCGGCAGGCTCATTAAAATCGATTCGATGCGGCCGTTGGTTTCCAGTCCGAACTTGGTACCTGCATCATAAACCAGGTTAAATTCGGCGTAACGACTGCGGCGTTGGTATTGGAAAAGCTGCTGGGCTTCTGTAAATGTTTTATCGCGGTTGCGGTTAACCAGCTCGGTATAGAGTGGCGCAAAAGAGCGGCCGACCGATTTTGAAAATTCAAAAATGTCTTCCCAGCTCAACTCATCATTGGCAGTGAGCCTGTCATAAAATATACCGCCTATGCCTCGGGTTTCATTGCGGTGTTTAATGTAAAAATAATCATCGGCCCATTTTTTGAAGCGGGGATAAAAATCGGCATAGTATTGATCACAGGCCGCTTTTAAACCTCCATGAAAAAAGCGGGCATCTTCTTCAATTACATAGTGAGGGGTTAAATCAATGCCTCCGCCAAACCAGCGGACCGGTTTCTGGCTCTCGCCCATAGTTGATGGCATTTCGAAGTAACGGATGTTCATGTGGATGATTGGCACCAGCGGGTGGTTGGGATGGATCACGATAGATACACCGGTAGCAAAAAAATCATCCTGCTCAACCTGCAGCGCCCGCTTCATGGTATCGGGCAAATGACCGTGAACCGCCGAGAAATTAACCCCGCCCTTTTCAAGAATGCTGCCATTCTGGATAACCCGGGTGCGGCCTCCGCCTCCACCCTCGCGCTCCCAAAGTTCCTCCTCAAATTTTGCGGCGCCATCCAACTGTTCAAGTGCGGCACAGATCTCATCCTGTATTTGCTTATAATCTTCGGCTATTTGTTCTTTGCTGATCATAGGCCGTAAAAGTAATGAATTTTGGGAATTGCCGGGGACGACCTTTTTAACGTCGAATCCCACGCTGCTTATATCAAACAAACGATAATGGAAAGTGTTCAACTTTTTTAGGTGTGAACACCCGATAAAAACAAACAGACTGATAATCAGTGTTTTATATGTTCATGATTTTAATGTAAAAAACTCAAGTAGCTGATAATCAATACTTGTGTTTTTGGCTTTACATAAAACGGAACATTTTTGAACACCTGTTTTTCAAAAGTTGAACACCTGCTATTAGCTTATTTCCACGTAATTCAAATCCTTACCAAAAGTTTCCTTCAACTGACTTAGAGACAATAGCGCTATTGCGGTAAGTATGCCCATCATGATATATCCAGATTTAATATAACCATATTTGATGTTAAAGGCGTTGAAAGCTATAGTTATCGGGATCAATGAACCACGTACAAAATTGGGCACTGTAGTAGTAACTGTTGAGCGGATATTGGTACCAAACTGCTCGGATGCTATCGTAACAAAAGTTGCCCAATAACCTACAGTGCAACCCATAAAAAAGCTTAATACCGCAAAGCGCTCGGGCGTGATGCCGTTATCACTTAAATAAAAATGCACACTTACCAATGAAAGTATTAAAAATACAGCCATCGTTAGTTTTCGCGATTTGGTAACCTGGGCCAGCAAGCCGGCAACAATGTCGCCAATGGCAATGCCAATATAGCTGTAAAAAATACCGTCACCGGGTTTAATCAGCGTTTTGGCACCTAACGCGGCTCCAAACTTATCCGAAAAACTGATCAGTACACCTACTACATACCACAGCGGTGCGCCTATCAGGATGCAAAACAGGTATTTTTTTAAGCGCTCCCAATTAGTAAACAACATGAGCATATTGCCTTTGGATACGTCGCTCTTCTCTACATTTTTAAACATACCCGATTCAAAGGTGCCAATACGAAGCAACAGCAATAATATACCTAAGCCACCACCTACAAAATAAGCATTACGCCAGCCAAACTTAGCTACTGCATAAGCAGCTGTAGCGCCAAATAAACCAATAACAGCAACCATCATGGTTCCGTATCCACGGTTTTCCTTGCTTAATGTTTCGCTAACCAAAGTAATGCCCGCACCAAGTTCACCCGCCAGGCCAAGACCTGCAATAAACCGCACAAGAGCGTAAGTATTTACATCATGAACCAGTCCGTTGGCAAAATTGGCAATGGAGTAAAGTAATATAGAACCAAAAAGCACTTTAATACGCCCCAGTTTATCGCCTATAATACCCCAAACAATCCCCCCAAGCAATAATCCAAACATCTGGATGCTGATGATAAACTGGCCCTTATCAGTTATTTCCTGTGCGTTTAAGCCAATATCCCTGAGACTGGGGATCCGTACAATCGAAAAAACCAAAAGGTCATATATATCAACAAAATAACCCAGGGAAGCAACAAGTACTAAGAATACAGCATTCCTTGTGGCTTTGGCGTTGGTGGCATCGGTCATACACTATAAAAATTGGTTGGCTAATGTAGGAGATTTATGCAGATAAAAGCAAAAAAATCGGCACAAAAAAACCCCTGTTGTTACAGAGGTTTGTAAGTAAGTTTTGCTCAATAATTTTATATGTTTTATGCTTTTTTAACGTTTACTGCCTGTAATCCTTTTCTTCCTTCTTCTACATCGTACGTGACGCTGTCATTATCCTTAATAGCATTTACACCGCCTTGCACGTCTTTAAAGTGTACAAAAAGATCCTTACCCTCTTCGGTAATAATAAAGCCATAACCTTTTTGTGTGTTAAACCATTTTACTTTTCCAGTTTTCATAATTATAATAATCGTATTAAAAAATTCGTGTTAAGATCAACTAAAACCAAACTGAAAACAAAATAGGCTTATTGGTTCAGAAGGAATAGATATCCAGCTTCCCTCAAATATATAAAATTATTAATAAACCAAATAAAATTATTTATTTGGTTGTGGTGTCAGGCGCAAATAGGGCTTAACAGCTGTAAAACCCTTTGGAAATTTGGCAGGGATATCTTCAGTTTTAATTGCAGGCACCACCACAACGTCCTCTCCTTCCTTCCAGTCGGCCGGTGTGGCAACACTGTAATTAGCGGTTAACTGCAATGAATCAATAACCCTTAAAATCTCCTGGAAGTTACGGCCGGTTGATGCAGGATAAGTGATGATGAGCTTAACCGTTTTATCAGGGCCAATAATAAACAATGAGCGCACTGTTGCGTTCACCGAAGCATTTGGGTGGATCATGTCATAAGCTTCAGAAATTTTGCGGTCTTCATCGGCAATGATCGGGAAGTTAACTTCAACACCCTGGGTTTCGTTAATGTCCTGGATCCAGCCGTGGTGCGATTCTACCGAATCAACGCTAAGTGCCAGTACTTTAACGTTGCGTTTGGTGAACTCATCTTTTAAAGCAGCTGTTTTGCCAAGCTCGGTGGTGCAAACAGGTGTATAATCTCCTGGATGCGAGAATAATACGCCCCAGCTATCGCCTAAATATTCGTAGAAATCAATTTCGCCTTCTGATGTTTTTGCTTTGAAGTTTGGCGCTTTATCGCCCAGTCTTAAACTCATAATAATAGATTTTTTGTGGTTACTTAATACGACTAAGTTACTATACATTCATAAACAAATACAAACAAACTTTAAATAATCATATTATTTACGCCAACATTACAAACGCTGTGTTGTTGAAGTTTGAAATTAATAACAGCTATCTATGAGCAAACACACCTATGATACCGGGATAATTGGCAATTGCGCCTTTTTAGCCCATATTAATAAAAACACCAATGTTGACTGGCTTTGCTGGCCACGGTTTGACAGCACCTTTATTTTTGGCGGCCTGCTCGATAAAGATAAGGGTGGCGAATTCTCGATCCGCCCGGAAGGGGGATATACTTCTCAACAACATTATCTGGAAAATACCAATATTTTAATTACTGAAATAAGCCCGGCAAGTGGTGGCAAATACCGCATAACCGATTTTGCACCAAGGTTTTACCAGCATCAGCGTTACTATAAACCATTGATGCTGATCAGGAAGATTGAGGTTATTGAGGGCTCACCGCGCATCATTGTCAGATGCACGCCCGTGTCGGAATACGGCGCTGTTAAATTGAGTGTAAACCGTGGCAGCAATCATATCCAATACCTTGGCGGCGAAGAAAGTATTCGCCTTACCACCAATATCCCTATAAGTTATGTTTTTGACGGGCAGGCTTTTGTGCTCAACGAAACCAAATACCTGGCCATGACCTACGGCGAACCGCTTGAAGCGCCGCTCATCAGCACATCTGATCGGTTTTTGGCCGAAACCGTGCAATACTGGCGTACATGGATCAAACACTCATCAATTGCTACTTATTTTCAGCCCTTTGTAATCCGCTCTGCTTTGGCCCTTAAAATACACCAGTATGAGGATACCGGTGCTATTATAGCCGCAAGCACCACGAGCCTGCCCGAATCGCCGGGGAGCGGCCGTAACTGGGATTATCGTTATTGCTGGCTGCGCGATACTTATTACGTAATAACCGCGCTAAACCACATTGGCCATTTTGAGGAGATGGAAAAGTATTTCGGTTATGTTACCGATATTACTTTCTCTGAAATGGAACGCTACCAGCCGCTTTATGGCATTACCGGTAAAAAAGACCTTGTAGAGAATATTTTAACTGATTTAGCAGGCTATATGGGCAACCAGCCGGTGCGGGTTGGAAACCAGGCATCCGAACACATTCAGAATGACATTTATGGCCAGGTATTGATCTCCCTGCTCCCACTGTATACCGATCATCGCTTTGTTTTTTCGGAACGAAAAGATTCGGTTCACTGGATAGCGTTTCTGTTGAGTAAGATTGAGCATACCATCGACGAAAAAGATGCCGGCATTTGGGAGTTCAGGAATATGGCCAATATTCATTGTTACAGCAACCTGTTTCAATGGGCCGGCGCATCTGCCGCCGAAAAAATGGCGCGCACTATCCAAAATCAGGAGCTGATTGATAAGGCTATTGCTCTCAAAGAACGTGCCGCCGCGCATATTGAAAGCTGCTATGACCCGGTGCGCAAAGTTTACACCAACTCGGCCGGGAGCAGTAACCTTGACGCCAGCACTTTACAACTGATTATGATGAACTATCTTGATCCAAATTCGCAGAAAGCAAAGGATCATTTAGTTGCATTAGAGAAAGAGTTAAAAACCCCTAATGGATTATTTTACAGGTATTTATACACCGACGATTTTGGCAAGCCTAAAACTACTTTCCTGATCTGTGCATTCTGGTATGTAGAAGCGCTGGCTGCCGTTGGCCGTTTGGATGATGCCCAGCGTGAGTTTGGCAACCTGTTGCAATACTCCAATCACCTGTTGCTCTTTAGCGAAGATGTTGACGAGCGGGATGGCAGCCAATGGGGCAATTTCCCGCAGGCTTACAGCCATGTAGGGTTGATGAATGCAGCCTACCGGATTGCCATGAAATTGGACAGGCCGATATTTTTGTAGAGCGCCTGTGCGGACACGGATACGGGGAATCCCCCCGATCCGTGTCCGCACGGATCGTTTCCCGGCCGCCCCGTCCCCCCTCTGCGCCATTGTTGGTGTTGTCATCAACAACTTTTTCAATAATTACATTTTACAAATACACCAATGAAATTTGAGCACAGAATTGTTGGTGACAACACCAACAACGGCGGAGTTGTGTAGTTGCAGGGAGGGGTTATACATCATTTCAAACGAATAACCCTATTGGTGAAACCCCTCCCTGCACCCTCCCAAGGGCGGGAATCGCACAACCCCACGCTTTTTTATTTCTTCCGAATACTAACGATATCCTTATTGAACACTAAACCTGCGTCCCCTCTTCTACCGGTGTATACTTAGCAAAACTGGTAAGCAATTTCCTAACCTCCAATGGGTTGCGCAGGTAAAACTTAGCTGCCGAAAGATTGCTGCCAACTTTAATGGTTATAGCACTTTCGGGCAGGGCTTTAAAAATATCTTCGTCGGTATAGTCATCGCCGAATGCTATAATGAAATCATAGTCCCGGCCTTCGGTAAGTGTTAAAGCGGCCTTACCTTTGTTGATATCCATATTCTTCACTTCCAGCACCTTATCCCCTGGCAGCAATTGTAATCCTTTATCACTTGCAAGATATTTAAGGTTGTTCATTAACTCGTTGGCCCTTAGTTCACCAAGGCCAGCCTGGGCTTTACGGTAGTGCCAAACAAGTGAATATGTTTTCTCTTCAATAAAAGAACCCGGCGTACGGTCTACATAAGTTTCCAGTATAGGATAAATATCATGTTTCCACTGATCGCTAAGCCCCGCTATTTTATGCCAGGTAGTCCCGGGTTGCTTAAACCACGAACCATGTTCGGCAATAAGATAGATATCGTTACCATTAAACCAGCTGTCAAGGTTTTCATGCTTGCGGCCGCTTATTAAAACCAATTGATTTGCAGGGTCTTCTGCGAGTTTATTGATGATATTATAAAGCTCTTTATCCGGGCTGGCCTGGTCGATGTTTGATTTGAAACTTACCAGCGTACCGTCATAATCCAAAAAGATGATCCGCTTTTTAGTTTTAATATAACGGTTAATAATGCTTTGTTCGGTAGTGTTGCTTACGTGCCTGGCCTGCATGGAGCGCTGCATGAGTTTTACTTCCCTCAGCCTGTCCATAAAAATTTTAACCCAGTGCGATGTATTGAATTTTGCAACAAGCTGCCTCATCGGGATCATGCGCCGGCGTTGTTCTTCAAGCGGCATATTGATGGCCTGTAAAATGGCCCGGCAAACTTCCCCGGTGTTATTAGGGTTGACAATTATGGCATCTATAAGTTCTTTAGATGATCCTGCCATTTCGCTCATAATCAATACGCCATCATTATTTATCCGGCTGGCTACATACTCTTTACTTACCAGGTTCATGCCATCGCGCATGGGTGTAACCAAACAAACATCGGCCGAATAGTAGAGTGCCGACAGGGTTTCGATGGGGAATGAGCGGTAATAATAATGCACAGGGCTCCAGTCCATAGTACGGTACAGCGCATTGATCTTGCCTACCTTTTTATCTATTTCATCACGGAGGTGTGCATATTGCGGCACCGTATCACGTGAAGGAACCACGATCATATAAAGCGTAATGTGCTCAATGCATTCCGGGCATTGTTCAAGCAGGAGCTCAAAAGCCTCCAGCCTTTGCAGGATCCCCTTGCTGTAATCAAGCCTGTCTATAGAAAGGATCAGTTTTTTGTTCTGAAAATTCTCTTTAATAAGTTCGATCTGCTGTTTTACATCGTCCTGCAGTGGTAATGAGGAATACCTTTTTTCATCGATACCCATCGGGAATGACTCAATAACAACCGAACGCTCGCCATTACTAATCACGTTGGCGTTGGATGATACCGGAAGTAAGCGTGTGGCCGCACCTAAAAAGTGGCGCACATCATCAAAGGTGTGTAAACCAATCAGATCGGCGCCCAGCATTCCATCCAACAGTTCCGAACGCCAGGGGATTAACCTGAACATTTCATTTGAAGGGAAAGGAATATGCAGGAAAAAGCCGATTGAAACATCCGGCATCTCCTGCCTAACCAACTGAGGCAGTAACAGTAACTGATAATCATGGATCCAGATCACATCCCCGGGTTCGGCAATGCTCAGGATCATATCCCTGAACTTTTTGTTTACCGCTTTATAGTAATCCCAGTTTGATTGTTTGTATGCAGCATAAGTTGAAGCGTAGTAATGAAATACGGGCCATAAAACCTCGTTACTAAAACCTTCGTAGTATTGGTTGATCTCTTCCTGATCTAAAAAAACAGGGATCAGGCTTAACTCTTTTAATTCTTTTGTAACCTGGTCTTTATCTTCCTGCTCAGCAACTTCTATTCCGGGCCAGCCTATCCATACGTTATCGCCCTGTTTATATATTGAACCTAAACCGGTAGCTAATCCTCCCTCGCTTGGTGATGAATGGTATGCACCATCAGTTTTGGAAATTTTAACAGGCAAACGGTTTGATACAATTATTGTTTTCGACATATGAAGTAAATATTAATTAATATTTAAAAGGCGAAAACAACGTTTTTGTTTTATGAAATGAGGCTTTATGACATAAAAGTGTGATTTATAATCATAAAAAAAGCCGTCCTGATATTCGGGACGGCTTTCCATTGTTATAATTTTTCGGGATTATTTTACTTGTTGGAAAAACTCGATGTTAGCTTGTTGAGTGATCCTTACTAAAACTTCGTGTTTGTCGTTTTTCAAGTCAACAAAATATGAAGTTGGCTCGATAGCGTCATTGATTGAAGTGTTAGCCTGGTAAACGATAACCTCGCCTACTTCGTAACCTTTGTATTCAGTGTTGATTTGTTTAAGGGCTTTAGCTGGAATAGCTTTGTTGTCAACACGTTGAGTTGTACCTAAAAACTCACCTTGAAGATTGTAGAAAGCTGTTTTTTGAACGCCATCAACAGTAAAAGTAGCTTTTTGAACGTTTTTGGTTACAGTCCAGTTAACGTTAGTAGCTTCAGCAAAGTCAGCAGTAAAGCCGTGTAATGCTACGTAAGAAACGTTGGTACCACCATCTGATTTTTTGCCGCCATCAGCGAAAGCGTTTACAGTAAATAATGCAGCAGTTGCTATTGTTAAAAATATCTTTTTCATGTTCGTTTAAATTTTAAATCCATAACAAAAGTATAATATACTTATCAATATTTAAAATTTTGTTGAACTTTTATGAATATTTAATAATTATAGCCTTTTATAGCTTCAAAATTTAAATTTTGTCAATTACCTTAGTGTATATTTTACAATATCTAAAAGAAAAAACGCCAATTAATGGCGTTTTTGTTTTGCTAAACCGATTTATGTTGTCACTGAAATGTCATTTAGCCGTTATCTGCGAAGCCGGGATATAAAGTCATGCCCCCATCCGCAAAAATTGTCACTCCGGTAATGTAATCCGACTCGTCGGATGCCAGCCAAACTGCCAGTTTTCCAATATCGTCCGGCTGGCCAATCCGGTTGTAAGGGATAAGGGTCAATAACTTATCCATAGCCTCCGGGGTTTCCCAGGCTTCCTTATTAATAGGTGTTTGTATAGCACCCGGCCCTATCCCATTCACTCTTATCTTATGCGGGGCAAGTTCCTGTGCTATACTTTTCATAAACATCATAATACCGCCCTTACTGGCTGCGTAATTTACATGGCCCGCCCAGGGAATTACTTCATGTACGCTGCTCATGCAGATGATCTTGCCCGCGGCTTTGCTTCCTCCTTCAACAACACCGCGTTTTATAAACTCCCTGGCAGCCTCCCTGGCACAAAGAAACTGGCCGGTTAAGTTAATACTGATCACTTTGTTCCAGTCATCAAGCGTCATATCAACCAATCTGGCATCTTTTTGCAAACCGGCATTATTTACAAGGATATCGATAGTGCCGTATTGCTTAAATATTTCGGCAAACATGGCTTTTACCTCTTCTTCGTGGCTCACATCAGCCCGGAATGCAAATGCCTCGCCGCCTGATGCCCTGATCTGGCCAACCACATCATCGGCGGCAGCTTTATTATGGGCATAGTTAATCAGTAGTTTGGCTCCGGCAGCGGCCATTGCCAACGCTACGCCTTTACCAATGCCGCTATCGGCACCAGTTACCAACGCCGCTTGTCCTTTTAATAGTTGGGGGTTATTGCTCATAGATAAACGTTTTTGTGTTTAAGATAAGCAATTGAATTGAGAGGGGAATTGTTTTTGTCTGAACCGGGATTTCTCCCCGTCATTGCGAGGCACGAAGCAATCGCGAACTATACAGGGCGAACCTGCTAATCGGGGATTGCTTCGTGCCTCGCAATGACGCTTTTGAAGAAACGGACGACAAATTACAACGCCTTTATATAATCATGAAACATGTACAGGGCTTTCTTCTTTTCCGCTGTTAAATCATAATCTATTTTAACCATCAGGTAGTCAACCAGGTCAAAATCATCGCGCATGGTTAATTCTTTAAACAGCTCTTCCCGGTGGTCAAGGCCGTATTTTAACGACTCATTAAACTCATCCATAAATTCCTGCGGGATAGGTTTATTGGCTATCCAGGCTGCAAAGGTGAACGGCAGGCCGGTCATTTTTTGCCATTCTTCGGCAAGGTCGTAAACGTATCTGTATTGCTGCTTCTTGCCGAAGGTACGGTCGCCTATTTGCACAAAGGCGGTTTGTTCATCTGTAGATTGAGCATAATCCGGCGCATTAATTACCTGCTGTGGATTTACCTGCCAGTGGTTTTTAAGCAGCACACGGGCCAGGTTATTTGATGAGCGCGATTGCGGATCAAGCTGAATAGTGGTTACATCCTTAATATCGCAATTACTGAAAATAAAAACTGAGTTTACTGCGCCTACTGCGCCAATGCAATAGTCAGAAACAATTTCCCATTTTGGCAAACTCAATGCCGCTGCAACCGGGATAAGACCGATATCAACCACATCGTCTATGAGCTTTTGTGCACAGTCTGACGGGATATCAAGGCTCAGGTCAATTTTGTTAATAATGTCGGTATGTTGAATGCCGTATAAAAAGGGTTTGGTATTAGTGTAGCTTACTGCTGATATTCTGATCTTGTTCACAAATTCGCTATTTCTATTCTTCGGAATGTTTTAGATGTTCGGCGTTATTAAAGTCGATGATCTCAAATTTTTCGCCATTGTAGGTTACCTTATATAATACCAGGTTTTGATGCGGGAAGGTATCCATTTCGGATAAGGGTTTGCCGGTAAGGATGCAAAGCAACAAGCGTAAAGCACGGCCATGCATACAAATAAGCACGTTTTTTTCTTCAGGGTGGCTCATGATCACCTCCATGGCCTCGCGCTGGCGTACCTCAACCTCAAGCGGACTTTCGCCTCCTTCAAATTTGCTGTCGAGTTTACCATCCAGCCAATCGCGCATAATCTGCAGAAAAGCGGCTTTATTATCGGTAGTTGGCGACTGGCCTTCGTGAATGCCCCAGGCCAGCTCATCCAAACCCGGAAGCTTTTCATAAGGAATCCCCAGATCAATAAAAGGCTGGATACTTTGCTGGGTGCGCTTTAATGCCGATATATAAATTTTATCAAACGGGACTGTTTTATAAGCCTCAAAAAACTGGCAGGCCTGTTTACGGCCTTCGTCATTTAAATCGGTATCTACTCCGCGGCCCTGTATAATACCAAGTTTGTTATACTCAGTTTGGCCGTGGCGTACTATATATAAGGTTTTTTGTATCATTCTTCTTTAAGCTTAAAGCGCAAGGCTTAAAGCTTTCCTGCTTGTTGTGTTTTTTCTTTTTAGCTTCCGGCTTTAAGCTTTTAGCTTCAATTAATAACCGGTAATTTGTAGTACTGGGGCTTTGGCTCATCGCCAAACTCAAAGTTGGTATAATCCGTTACTACATTATATAATGTATCACGTTCGATGGGCTGGCGGCTTACGTGTTTAATTAACTCTACCACCTGTTTGGTGCTCATGCCGGGATGCTGCTCTTCGGCACCGGCCATTGAGTATATTTTGGTGGTATCATCCAGCGTTCCATCAATATCGTCAACGCCAAAATTAAGCGAAAGCTGTGCTGTAGTACGGCTGATCATGGCCCAGTAGGCTTTGATATGATCAAAGTTATCCAGGTAGATGCGGGATACAGCGTAATTGCGCAAATCTTCAATTACCGAAACCTCGGGTACGTGCGACATCTGGTTATCCTTGTTACGGAACTTAAGCGGAATGAATGTCTGGAACCCGCCTGTTTTATCCTGCAACTGGCGCAGGCGCTCCATGTGGTCAACACGATGTTTATATGCTTCAATATGCCCGTAAAGCATGGTTGCATTTGAACGGCCGCCAAGCTTATGCCACTCTTCATGAATAGCCAGCCACTGATCGGCAGTGCATTTATCTTTCGAGATCTGGTCCCTTATTTCAGGGTCGAAAATTTCCGCGCCGCCGCCGGGGATTGAGTCCAGCCCTGCTTCCTGCATCAGGCGCATGCCAGTGGCGTAATCAATTTTTGCTTTTTTAAATATGTAATGATATTCAACCGGAGTTAACGCCTTGATATGCAGTTCCGGGCGGTGGGCACGGATGCGGGCAAAAAGCTCCTGGTAAAAAGGCACATCATATTGCGGCAACACACCGCCAACAATATGGACCTCGGTAACGGGCTCGCCGTCATATTTGGCAACCATGTTGAACATCTCATCCATGGTATATTCCCATCCTTCTGATTTTTGTTTCAGCAGGCGCGAGTATGAACAAAATTTGCAGTCGTAAACGCAAAGATTGGTTGGCTCAATATGAAAATTACGGTTAAAATAAGTTTTATCGCCGTGGCGTTCCTCGCGAATGTAATTGGCTAAAGTGCCAAGATATCCAAGTTCGCCCTGCTCGTAAAGCAAAACGCCTTCATCAAAAGTGATGCGTTGTTTGTCAAGAACTTTTTGAGCAATATGCTTTAAATCAGCAGATAAATTCGGATCGTTAAGTAAAAACTGTAAATTATCTGAATTATGCATCAATTAAAAATTTGACCAAAGGTACTAAAAAGCATAAAAGTAATATGCGTTATGACACATATCGGCCAAATTTCACGGTAAATTACAATAAAGTTACAGAGCCTTGATTTCGCTTATAGCGATGCCTGTTGAGCAATCATCCTGGCAGCCATTGGGTACATAGCTGGCTATTGAGATCATACCATCATTATTGGTTTCAAAATAAATGGTGTTCTTTTTCTTATCTGCTGCAAGCCATTCGTTCTTTGCTTTTTGATAAACCTGGTCCAGGGTTATTGGCGCAGCACCGGCGGCGTGCTGGTTTAACGAATTTTTATCTTCATACCATTGATCCCCTATTTTTTTTGTTGGAGGAGTATTTGCAGCTGTATATTCTAAAGTATATGAAAGATAATCTCTTGATACTACCGCGCCATTTTGAACGGTGATCTTTGTTTCGGAGCCATAGCCAAAAATTGAACCGGCATTAACGGTGTAAGTATAAGAGTTTTTGCTTTCGGCCTTAAAGTTTTGCCATGCTTTATAGCTTTTGTCGTAGGCTGTATCATTGGCATCTTTTTTACAGGCATATAGCCCTATAATAGCAAACAGGAAGATAAGGCATTTTTTCATGTGGTTTGGTTTTTAAACCTATTCGGCAAAAAATATAAAAACGCTACAGCTAAAAACAAATATTCTTGTTTATTTTGGCCGATATCATAATACAATACCATGAAAACTGAAACTATAGCCATACACGCCGGTAACCACGTTGATGAAGCAACAAGGGCCGTGATACAACCCATTATTATGTCAACCACGTTTGAGCGCGGTGAGGATGGCGGTTTCCCGGCGGGTTATATTTACAGCCGTTCATCAAACCCCAACCGCCATGCATTGGAGCATGTGCTGGCTAAGTTAGAGGGCGGTGTTGAAGCGGCTTCCTTTTCATCGGGCAATGCGGCCGGGATGTCGGTATTTCAATCATTGGAGCCTGGCACCCATATAATTGCGCCCGATGATATGTATCACGGCCTGCGCAACCAGCTTAAAACCCTTTTCGCCGGGATCCTTACCTTCGATTTTATCGATGTGAACGATCCGGAAGTTTTGCAGCAGCACATTAAACCCGAAACAGGTTTGATCTGGATAGAAACGCCTTCAAACCCTTTGCTTAAAATAACCGATATTAAAAAGGTAGTTGCCATTGCCAAAGCAAAGGGTATTAAAGTTTTATGCGATAATACTTTTGCAACACCAATTTGCCAGCGGCCGCTTGAGCTGGGCGCGGATATGGTTATGCACTCGGCCACCAAATACTTCGGCGGGCACAGCGACCTGATGGGCGGCGTTTTGATTACTGCCGAAAAGAACGATTGGTGGACAAAAATCAGGCAGGTGCAGGAAATGGGTGGCGCTATCCCCTCGCCTATGGACTGCTATTACCTGGTACGCAGTATCAAAACCTTGCCGTACCGTGTAAAAGGCCATGTACAAAATGCCCAATTGCTTGCCGAATATCTTGAACAACATCCGAATGTTGAACAGGTAATGTACCCTGGTTTGCCATCGCACCCGCAACACGATATTGCCAAAGATCAGATGCTGGCTTTTGGTGGGATGTTATCCTTTACTATTAAAGGTGATGAGAACGATACCCATAACATTATTAATAAACTTAAGCTATTCATTAAAGCAACCAGCCTGGGCGGTGTTGAAAGCCTGATAGAACACCGGGCTACCGTTGAAGGCCCTGATACAAAAACACCGCGAAACCTGCTTAGGGTTTCCGTTGGGCTGGAGCATATTGATGATCTGATAGCTGATATGGAACAGGCTTTATTGAGGTAAAAGGCAAAAGGTTAAAGGTTTTGTGAGAAAAGGATTTTCGATCTACACGAACGCTACTACCTTTTGCCTTTAACCTTTTACCTCAAAAAAAATAAAATTTGGTACATTATCCCATAATCCCTTATATTCGCAACATTATTTGGTAGCGATACCAAGGTCGATCAATACTCCGCACATAGTTCGGGTTTTGATTTATAAAGAAGCGGCGAGAGATCAGGCTCAATGACCCGCTGGCAACCCTTCAATGTTGAAGAAGGTGCCAATTCCTGTCCCGGCAAATAACACCGGGGAATATAAATTTATAACCATGAAAAGTTTAATTAAATTTACGCAACGCAACACTTTTTACACCTTAAACGGTAACGTACAATATATTAGCTCCCCTATTGGCTGTATTTGTATGTGTTGCTGCTGTTGATGCTTAGCACGCTCCTATTTTTCATTCTCTGAAAAGCGTGTTGTTAACCGGTTGTTTTTAAACCGGCTTTCCAAATCCATCTAAACATTAAAAATCTAAATTAAACACATTAAAAAATTACAACTATGTCTGCCTTAAAATTCGAAACCTTACAATTACACGCCGGCCAGGAAGTTGATCCAACCACAGGTTCACGCGCTGTGCCCATTTACCAAACTACTTCATACGTATTTAACAGTGCCGAGCATGGTGCTAACCTGTTTGCATTAAAAGAGTTTGGTAATATTTACACCCGCATCATGAACCCCACTACCGATGTATTTGAAAAACGCATCGCAGCTTTAGAGGGCGGGGTGGCTGCGCTGGCAACAGCATCGGGCCAGGCCTCACAGTTTCTTGCCCTGAATAATATTTTACAGGTTGGCGATAACTTTGTTACTTCCCCTTTCCTGTATGGTGGCACTTATAACCAGTTTAAAGTAGCATTTAAACGTTTGGGTATCAATGCGCGCTTTGCCAAAGATGATACCGCGGCAAGCATTGAAGCACTTATTGATGATAAAACAAAAGCAATTTTCCTGGAAACCATAGGTAATCCCGGCTTTACCATTGCCGATTTTGACAAGGTGAGCGAAGTTGCCAAAAAACATGATCTGCCATTAATTGTTGATAATACCTTCGGCGCGGGTGGTTACCTCTTCCGCCCTATCGAACATGGCGCTAACGTAGTTGTTGAGTCGACAACCAAATGGATTGGCGGGCATGGCACCAGTATTGGCGGTGTTATAATTGACGCCGGTAATTACAACTGGGGCAATGGCAAGTTCCCGCAATTTACAGAGCCATCTGAAGGTTACCACGGACTGATATTTAACGATGTATTTGGTATCGGCGGTCCGTTTGGCAATATTCAATTTATTATCCGCGCCCGTGTTGAGGGCTTGAGAGATTTCGGTCCCTCTCAGGCGCCATTTAATTCATGGTTGAATATCCAGGGACTGGAAACGCTGTCACTGCGTGTACAGCGCCACGTTGACAATGCCCTGCAATTAGCCAAATGGCTGGAGCAGCATCCGCAGGTGGCAAGCGTAAATTACCCGGGACTGGAATCATCACCGTACCACGAGCTTGCAAAAAAATATTTAAAAAATGGTTTTGGCGGCGTATTGTCATTCGAGATTAAGGGGAGTAAAGAGCAGGCCAGCCAGGTGATCAACAACCTGAAACTGGTAAGCCATTTAGCCAATGTGGGCGATGCAAAAACGCTGATCATCCAGCCATCGGCAACCACACATCAGCAATTATCTGCTGAAGAGCAATTAGCTGCCGGTGTTACACCAGCATCATTGCGTGTAGCTGTTGGCATTGAGCATATTGACGATATCAAAGCCGATTTTGAGCAGGCTTTTGCGAAGATTAGGGCAAGTGAGGGTGAATTAGTTTAACAATGTATAGTTTTTTTTAAGTGATATAGTAAACGTTACGTGTAGTTAAGTCTTAAGTTCTAAGTCTACAGCCCGAAGTCAAATCTTTAAAATGTTTGACTTTCGACTTCAAACTAAAGACTTTCGACTTAACACAGCGTGACAAATAACAAGAATGAACGCAGAGATATTTAAATACACTGATACTTTTGAATTTGAATCGGGCCGGCAGCTTGAGGGCTTAGAGATAGGCTTTCATACATACGGCAGGTTAAATAAGGAAAAAAATAACGTTGTTTGGGTTTGCCATGCGCTCACAGCCAACAGCGATGTGTTTGACTGGTGGAAGGGACTTATTGGTGAGGGCTACTTTTTCAACCCCGAAGAGCATTTTATAGTTTGCGCCAATATTTTGGGTTCGCCTTATGGTACTACCAGTCCGTTGAGCATTAACCCGGTTACCGGGCAGCCTTATTATCTTTCATATCCCCAGTTTACTACAAGAGATATGGTTAAAGCGCACCAGTTGCTTGCCGAACATTTAAACATCAATAATATCAGTGTATTGATTGGCGGTTCATTAGGTGGGCAGCAGGCTATGGAATGGGCTATTATTGAACCAGAGCGGATCAAAAATCTGATCCTGATAGCTACCAACGCTAAACACTCGCCATGGGGCATTGCCTTTAACGAATCGCAGCGTTTAGCTATTACTGCCGACCGCACCTTTTATGCCAATACGCCCGAAGGCGGTCAGAAAGGCTTAAAAGCCGCGCGCAGTATTGCGCTTTTAAGTTATCGTACTTATAAAACTTACGGTATTACCCAGCAGGAAGAAGCCGACGATGTACAGGACAATTTCCGCTCTTCATCATACCAAAATTACCAGGGTCAAAAGCTGGTGAACCGCTTTAACGCTTATAGCTATTGGTACCTGACCAAAGTGATGGATTCGCACAATGTAGGCCGCGGCCGTCACGGGGTTGATAAAGCCTTGAGCCTCATCAAAGCAAAAACTTTGGTTATCGGTATCTCATCAGATGTTTTATTCCCTGTTGAGGAGCAGCAATACCTGTTCAGGCATATCCCCAAAGCTGCCTTTGCCGAACTGGACTCGTTTTATGGGCATGACGGATTTTTAATTGAAACAGAAGCATTAACAAACATATTTACATCGTTTTTTAAAACCGATGTGAAAGGAAAAATTATAGAACTGCAACGTACAGCGTAATGAGTAAAAAGTTAAATATCGGCCTCTTCGGATTTGGAGTTGTAGGCCAGGGTTTATATGATATCATCAAAACAAAGCATTTAAATATCGAGATAGTAAAATTTGCTATTAAGGATCCAAATAAAAAACGTTCTTTACCGGCACATTTATTTACTACCGATAAGGAAGAACTGCTCAATAACCCCGAGATCAATACTATAGTTGAGCTCATCAATGATACTGAAGCCGCTTTTGAAATTGTTTCAAGGGCTTTAAAATCGGGCAAGAACGTGGTATCTGCCAGTAAAAAAATGATCGCCCTGCATTTGGACGAACTGATCGACATCCAGCATCAATATGGCACATCGCTATTGTATGAAGGCGCAGTTTGCGGTAGCATCCCTATTATCCGCAATTTAGAAGAGTACTATGATAATGAATTGTTGCACTCGATAAGCGGCATTTTCAACGGCTCATCAAACTATATTCTTTCAAAAGGTTTTATTGAAGGGCTTGATTACGACAGTGCATTGAAACAAGCGCAGGACCTCGGCTTTGCCGAAACTGACCCAACCAGTGATGTCGGCGGTTTTGACGCCAAGTATAAGCTGGTTATTGCTGCTGCCCACGCTTATGGCGTTGTTGTACAGCCTGACGAGGTATTTAACCTGGGCATCCAAAACCTTGCCGCTGCTGATCTGCAATATGCACGTGAGAAAAACCTCAAAATTAAACTGGTACCCGTAGCTAAAGAACTTGACGACCGCAACGTTGCCCTGTTTGTATTGCCCAAATTTGTGAACGATAAAGAGTTTTTATACAACGTTGAGTACGAATACAATGGTGTAACTGTGCAGGCTGCCTTTGCCGATCAGCAATTCTTTTTCGGGAAAGGCGCAGGTGGCCACCCTACCGGTTCGGCCGTACTGTCGGATATTGCCGCATTGCGTTATAACTACCAGTACGAATACAAAAAAGCTAAAGAAAAAACAGATCTTAATTTTACCAATAACATCGAATTAACCATTTATCTGCGTTATGATGATGAAGAACTGGTTGAAGCATTGAACTTTGAACACATTAATGAGCGTTATTATTCAGGTAGTTATAAATTTGTGATAGGAAAAATCAATTTGCAAAATCTGATCGCTAATCAACATCGTATATCTGAGAGTAAGGCTTTCGTAGCCTTTGCCGATCAGCTTACGGGGGTCAGCTTGGCATCGGTAACTAAACAACAAACAGCCGAAGTTTTTTAATAGATTCTCCGGTTGTTAATAATAGAAAAAGGCTTCTCAAATTGGGAAGCCTTTTTCTATTATGTATTTATTTTGTTATTATAAACTTATTTAGCCGGTTCCGCGGCTTCTTTAGCCGAGTTAAGGAACACAAACTGATTATCAAACATATCAATTTTGATAACGCTGTCTTTATCTACCGTACCGGCCAGGATCTGTTTACTCAACTCGTTCAGGATCTTTTTCTGGATCACACGTTTTAACGGACGTGCGCCAAATTGCGGATCATAACCTAATTGCGCCAGCCAATCCAAAGCTTCGTCGGATGCCTCGATAGTTACGCCCATCTCGGCAAGGGTTTGCTGTACATGTTTAAATTGCAGTTTAACAATATCATGAATTTCATCGCGGTTTAGCGGGGTAAACATGATAATCTCATCTATCCTGTTCAAAAACTCCGGACGAATGGTTACCCTTAACAGGTTAAACAACTCGTTCTTTGTTTTTGCCACCAG
Organism: Mucilaginibacter sp. cycad4; assembly: GCF_034263275.1. Taxonomy (NCBI): domain Bacteria; kingdom Pseudomonadati; phylum Bacteroidota; class Sphingobacteriia; order Sphingobacteriales; family Sphingobacteriaceae; genus Mucilaginibacter; species Mucilaginibacter sp. cycad4. Next base: position 2,197,039 of record NZ_CP139559.1, read on the forward strand.
TTCATCGCGGTTCTCATCCTCCAGGTTTTGGAAATTTTCCTGGATGATATTTGAACCGATGTTCGAGGTCATGATGATGATGGTATTTTTAAAATTCACCACGCGGCCTTTATTATCGGTCAACCGGCCATCATCCAAAACCTGCAACAGGATGTTGAACACATCAGGATGGGCTTTTTCAATTTCGTCCAGCAGTACTACGCTGTAAGGCTTGCGACGAACGGCTTCTGTTAACTGCCCGCCTTCATCATATCCAACATAGCCCGGAGGCGCTCCTATCAGCCTTGACACAGCATGACGTTCCTGGTATTCGCTCATATCTATCCTCACCAACGCGCCTTCGTCGTTAAACAGGTACTCGGCCAAAGCCTTTGCCAGCTCGGTTTTACCTACACCGGTTGTTCCCAAAAATATGAACGAGCCAATTGGTCTGCGTTTATCCTGCAAACCTGCACGGCTACGGCGGATAGCATCACTTATAGCTTCTATAGCCTCTTCCTGTCCTGCAACACGCTTGTGCAGTTCATCTTCAAGGTTAAGCAGTTTCTCGCGTTCGCTCTGGATCATTTTGCTTACCGGGATGCCTGTCCAGCGGCTCACTACACCGGCAATATCATCGGCAGTAACCTCTTCTTTCAGCATGCGGCTGTCGCTCTGATTTTCAAGCAGGGCAGCTTTTAGCTTTTCAACCTCGGCCTGGGCTTCTACTATAGTACCATAGCGTAACTCCGCTACCTTGCCATAATCGCCGGCACGTTCGGCTTGTTCAGCTTCCAGCTTATAATTTTCAATCAGCTCAACTTTAGTATTAATACCGTCGACAAGATCCTTTTCGCCTTTCCATTTGGCACGTAAGGAATCACGCTGTTGCGAGAGGTTGGCTATTTCCTCGCTCAGTTCGGCAACCTTACGGTCGTCCTTTTCACGTTTAATAGCTTCACGCTCAATTTCCAATTGCATAATGCGGCGCTCAAGCTCATCAACTACTTCCGGTACCGAGTCCATTTCCAACCGAAGTTTTGAAGCAGCCTCGTCCATAAGGTCGATGGCCTTATCCGGTAAAAACCTGTCGGAAATGTAGCGCTGTGACATTTCGACAGAAGCGATGATCGCTTCGTCTTTAATCCTCACTTTGTGGTGGGTTTCATAGCGTTCTTTCAGGCCACGTAAAATAGATATAGCATCAGCAGCATCAGGTTCTTCAACCATCACTTTTTGGAAGCGGCGTTCCAAAGCTTTATCTTTTTCAAGATACTTCTGATACTCGTTAAGAGTTGTAGCACCAATTGAACGAAGCTCACCACGGGCCAGGGCAGGTTTTAAGATATTGGCCGCATCCATAGCGCCTTCTCCCCCGCCTGCACCTACCAAGGTATGGATCTCATCAATAAACAGTATGATTTCCCCATCGCTTTGAGTAACTTCTTTTATAACTGCTTTTAACCGTTCTTCAAACTCCCCCTTGTACTTGGCACCTGCTATCAGTGCACCCATATCCAATGAGTATACTACTTTGGTTTTCAGGCTTTCGGGCACATCGCCTTTGATGATCCTGAAGGCGATCCCTTCGGCAATAGCAGTTTTACCAACACCGGGCTCACCAACCAAAATCGGGTTGTTTTTGGTACGGCGCGAAAGGATCTGGATAACACGGCGAATTTCATCGTCGCGGCCAATAACCGGGTCGAGCTTGCCCGAGCCGGCGTATTCGTTCAGGTTACGGGCGTATTTGTTGAGGGCATTGTAAGTTGCTTCGGCGTTTTGATCAGTTACTTTGCTATCGCCGCGTAGTTCAACAATGGCTTTTTTCAGGTCTTTTTCATTAACGCCCGAATCTTTCAGAATAGTGCTTACCGCACCACCAGCTGCCAAAATGCCCAACAGTACATGCTCAACTGATACAAATTCGTCTTTAAATTCTTTTAAATATCCTGAAGCTTTTTGCAAAGCTGAATTTGCTTCAGACGAAAGATATACATTACTCCCGCTTACTTTGGGGAAGGATGCAATTTGCGCATCTAACGTATCATTTAACCTGTTCAGGTTAACATTTAGTTTCTTTAATAAATAGGTAATTACGTTTTCATCAACCAGCAATAAGCCTTTAAGCAGATGCGCGGTCTCAATAGCTTGCTGTTGGTTACCAACAGCAATTTCAGATGCCTTTTGTACGGCTTCCTGAGCTTTTATGGTAAAGTTGTTAAAATTCATAGTACTCAGTGTTGATCAAATTATCGGCCATAGTATCCATAGTGAAAAATTGTCGTTTAAAATTAAACAACAATGACACTTTGCCATGATTATTAGCAATTTAGGCGTTAATATTAACAATAGTACGAGGCAATTTGTCGTTTAATACAGTAAAATAATAATAAAAGTATGCGTCAAGTGAAGATATTAAGGACGCTAAATAGCGCAGATGAGCTTAACAAACACCTCACTAACAGACAGGCGTGGGCTTGCCTGTTAGTGAAATATTGTGTAACGGATAAAGATAATTGCGAGGGTGCAATTCTTGTTGTCTATAAATGGAGGGCTTATAATGTAACGAGGGCTTTTAGTCAGCCAGCCGCGGGTTTAATTATCCAATTTATCAACTTTAACTAAATTGCAGGTCCAGGCAAGTCCTTTTCCGCCATTTCTTCCGTCAACCACGCCACTTGTCTTCATCGTTTTTTTATTGCTGCTTAACGTGTAATAATTGGCATACTGCCTTCCTTTGAGATCATATGTGGCGTTGGGCCTCGCATCTATAATCGTCAATACATAAATACTGTCGGATAAGACTTTAAAAGTACCGCTGTGTGTAACAATCTGCACATTATTTTCTTTTGCAATGTTATAAAAGCTGCCGTCCGACCTGAATACGACTTGAGATCCCGGATTGGTTGTATCCTTCCAAATACCTACAAACGGTTTAATTTCCTTCTGATTAGCCCTTTCTACAGTTTTGCAGGAAAAATTTGTTAATACAGTAATTAGAATTGCGATAGATTTAAGAGATTTCATTAACATGTGATTTTGGTTTATGATGTGTAAATTATTTATCCCTTTTTAAAAAACAATTAAGGTTCATCAAAATAGGCTTATATGTTCTTTGACCCAATATTTAGTAATAGGGTTAACCATGCTTTGTCACATTTTTGTTACATTATTTGAAAATATTTTCATAATTTTGTTTAATCCATAAAATATAATTGAATACCCATTTCTTTTTTAACAGTCTTCCAATCAAATACCGGTCGCAATACCGCGATCATTATACTTACCAGAACCTGGTGGCTATCAGGGGCGCCAGTATGATATTTTTGCTGCTTAATGTCATCATTCGCATCCTTTACCTTGTATTCCCGGTTAGTTTAACCAAAGCACAAAATTTCCCTGAGTTTAATTTCAGTAACTGGGTTTTCATTATTGTAACCCCAATTTTCCTGATAGCCAGTAACCTTTTTATCGTTAGATTTAAAAGCCATAAAAACGCTACAACAGGCATGTCATTGCTTGTGTTTTTGTTTGCGCTTTATATTATTGTTTGCGGCATGTATTCCAGCTTTATAGCCACCTCCAATCCGAGTAATGCCCTCACCTTATATCTTGTTGCACTAAGCTTAATCAGCGTGATAGTTGTTTTGGAATATTATGAAACTGTATTGCTGCTTATTGCCATTGAGCTTTTTTTTACTTCTCTGCTATTTTACAGTCAGACGCCGGCCACGGATATGTTGTATAACCAGTTGATTTCAGCTATCTTGCTTTCAGGCTTTTATTTTATATCAAGGTACTTTTTTTCCTACAAAGCCAACTATTATTTTCAGGTGATAGAGATCCGCGAAAAAAACGCGGAAATAGAAAAAGCAAGCGAGTTTAAAAACCAGGTGTTGGGTATGGTTGCCCATGACCTGCGTAACCCGATAGCTGCCGTTGAGTCAATTGCCATGATGATGGAACTTGATGAAGTTGACGAGGAAACGCAGGACAACATCAATATGATGAAGGCATCGTGCGTAAAAGCCCGGAGTATTATTGATGATTTATTGGAGGCCGCCCGCAATGAGAATATCGCAGTTATTGAAACTCAAAACATCGAGCTTAACCAATGGCTTAATACCATCGTAAATGAATGGAAATTGCAACTGGGAAGCAAGGTTAATGTACTGTTCAGCAGTTCGGTAAGTGTTGCCCATGCACTCATAAACCACGAAAAATTCCACCGGGTTATTGATAACCTGATCAGTAACGCGGTGAAATTTTCAAAAGACCGGGATAATGTAGATGTACGCCTGCTTAAACAAAATGATACCGTAGTTATTGAAGTTCAGGATTACGGCATGGGCATCCCTGCCGCTATGCTGCCGGAGATTTTTAACCAATTTTCAAAAGCAGGCCGAACCGGTTTACGTGGCGAAAAGTCGACCGGGCTTGGCTTGAGTATTGTACGCCAGATTATTGAAAAGCATAAAGGCACCATCAGCGTTACCAGTACCGAAGGACAAGGATCAACATTCAGGATCACGCTGCCGGCAGTTAATTCGCTTTAGAATATTAAATTATCGTCATGTTGTCCGCCGGCTGGCGGATCAATACCTCACATGCTAAGCAAATCACCAACTTTTCTTGTGGGGCGCTGAAACAAATTACCTATGAACATAATAAAATTGTGGTCATGTTGATTACTTGTTTCAACACCCTACTCGCTATGTAATCACGCTGAGCAAATCGTCTACTTGTCCTATGGGGTGCCGAAACAAGTTCGGCATGACGGTGTGGGGTGTCATTTCACCTTCAGGCATTTTCAATTTGTTATATTAAACAACCTCAATAGTAACAACCCCACCTGCCTTAAGTGCATCAAAGATCTTTGTATGGAGTTTAGCAGTAGCAACTGTACTATGCAGAACAGCATCAACTCCTTTGTCATCACCCGGTAGAAGGCAGCCGTCGGTATCTTTTGCAAAATTGCCAACATGGATCTCAATTCCGGCGAAACCGGGTACATTCTCTAATAATGGCAGGTTTTCGTTGTGTTTGGGGCTGAAAAATTTGACTACATTATAGGTTCCTGTAGGGATGGCTGTTTGCGTTTTGATCTTGATCGAAGCAATTTCGGCGGGTGTCATTTTGCTGTTCAATCCTCTGTCTACATCCTCCAGTATAAAACATTCAAATACACCGTTTATTGATAGTTCGCCAATGGTTGATTGTTTGGTTTTGATTTTGCGTTCGAGTTTTAAGTTTAGGTTCATGATATTGGGTTTTTAATTGCTTAATATTAGTAATTAAAAACCTAATTATCAATAATTTAAAATACAAAAATCATATTCGTTTTTATTAATTATTCTTCCTTTAACTTATAAAACCTATTGTCAAAGTTAACCAAAAACAGTTCGGTAGTAGCGCGGGTGAGAGCTGTATAAAACCAACGCAAAAAATCCATATTGATCATTTCATCGGTTACATAGCCCTGGTCAACAAAAACTGCATCCCACTGGCCGCCCTGGGCTTTATGGCAGGTAATGGCATAGGCAAATTTAATTTGCAAGGCATTGTAATAAGGATTGAGCTTCAGCTCATTGTGCATGGCCCTTTTATTAGGTAAATGTTCGTAATCCTTCATTACTTCCTGGTAAAACCGTTTCTGATCTTCCTGGTTCAATGCGGGCGAATCCGCATAGAGCGTATCAAGTAGCACCTTACAATCAAGGGTTGGGTCTTCGGCGTAGTCAATAAATTCCAGCTGCACATCGGCAAAACGAAAACCGTACATCTCTTCAGTACGGCGTACTTTTACAATGCGGGCAATATCGCCATTGGCAATAAATGCGGTACTGTTCTCATCCTTATCCTGCAGCCAAAAGTAATTGTTCTTTACTATCATGATCTGGTCGCCGCCGGTAAGTTCCTCCTCCCGGTACAAAATACGGTTGCGGATCTGCCCGTTATACAAGTTGGCATTTTTATTTGAGCGACAAATGATAAGCGTACGGTCATAGCCGTATTTACGATAGGCATATTCCAAACCTTCGGGCAACCGCTCACCTGTCATCCTGAAAACGTCCTTAAACCCTTTGGTAACAATTTTAGGTGCTTCGATGGTTTCGGTGCGGATCAGGTCGCGGATATTGGTTGCATTGAATAATATGCCCGAATCTTTTTGCTGCCTCAATACCTCAGTGAGCTCATATTTAAATATCGTAACGCCAAACTTGCCGTTCATTACCTGCTCATCAAGCGCAGGACTGCTATCGGCACCTACGGGGGGCAACTGGGCAGTATCCCCTACCAGTATCAGCTTGCAGTTTTTATCGTTATAAACGTATCGCAGTAAATCGAACAACAATGATACCTGGTTGCTGCCCATTGCCTCATCCGAGATCATGGAGGCCTCATCAACAATAAAAAGGGTATCGCTGGCCAGGTTATCGGCAAGGGCAAAACCATCATCAATAGTTAAAGCCGATTTTTTACGGTAGATACGTTTATGGATAGTAAAGGCTTTGCGGCCGGAGTAATTGGTAATCACTTTGGCGGCACGGCCTGTTGGCGCCAGCAATACGGCCTTATAATTATAATGCTTCAATGCTTTTACCAGCGCACCTACTATAGTGGTTTTCCCGGTGCCGGCATAGCCTTTCAGAATAAAGCATTCGTCGCCTTCGGTACTTTTTAAAAAAGTATGCAGCTTGCTAAAAAGCTCCGTTTGCTGGCCTGTTGGCTCATGCGGAAATGACTGGCGGATATGATCGGGACTTGACACCCTGCAAAAATGCTGATAAGTAATTTAATTCAGTAAGATTAGTTTTACATTTGGGCCATGGAATTTGACGAAAACAAAGAGGAAGAAAAATACAACGAAGATGATTATGTAGATATTTACTCCAAAAGGGCGATATTTTGGTTTTCGTTTTTTAACCTGATATTTGGCGGTGTGCTGCTGGTTATTAACTTATACAATGCCGGGTATAAAAAAGCTGTTCCGGCAGTGCTGGCCTTTGTTTTGTTCTTTTCATATCTCTCCTATTTTGTAATACTGCATTCGGGCGTTAACCTGCAACAGGTTGTTGATGCCATGAACGCAACGGCAAAAGGTGGCCAGCCAACGCCTGCGCAAATTACTGCAATGCTTTCCGTAGCAGGCCTTAATATAGGTTTTGGGCTGATTGGTGCATTAATCCTTAGCCAGTTTTTTTTCAGGAGGTATTTTCCGGATAATGATTATTATCCCAAACCGGTAGGGCTGCCAATCCTGATATTTATCCTCCTGATGTTGTTAACCCGCATTTTATAATAGCATACCAATTTGGGCTGCAGTAATTACTCTATCTGCCAAAAAATATTACTTTTGTTAAAACCGGTATGAACGAACACAATTATACTTACCATGATGATAACTTTAGTTTGGATAAAACTGAAGATTATACCTTATTAATACAGGTAGAAAGCAATTCGTTTTCGTACGCCATTGCTGAAAACGGCAAGCTAATAGCCTGGGCCGAAAATTATCCATTTGATGAGCTAAGTGATCCGCAGGAACTACTTGACCTTCTATCGGCCAAGTACAGGCAAATTATTATCGGCTTACCAGCCCACAGCTTTACGCTTATGCCTGCAGAATTGTTTAGCGATGAACGCCTGCCAAACCTGGCCCGTTTCCTGGATGTGAAAGCCAACAGCAAGGTTGTAGCCCAGGTATTGGACAAGGAAAATATTATTGTGTACAATACCAGCGAAACCATTGTGAATGCCGCAGAAGAATTTGGCATCCGTAATACGGTTTTTACATCAAAAGGCTGGTTAGCTGCCATTGCTCAAAACAATCCCGGCAATGACTGCCTTTACCTCAATATTGAAAAAGAAAAGGTGGAGATAGCTCATTTTGCATCCGACAAACTGCGTTTTTATAATTCATTTGATTTTATTGGGGATGATGAACTGGTTTATTTTGCCGTGCTGGTTGCCAATGAACTTAACCTTGATGCTAAATATACCGGCTTATATGTAAGCGGTAACATTGAAGCCAACAGTAAAGGACTAAGCCGCCTGGCCGAATTTTTTAGAGGGGCCGAAGTTAATAATTTACGTGTATTACAATTACCTGCAGAGGTGGTAGCTCACAGGGTGTTATCAATAGCGGCTCTTTCATTATGCGCATTATCGGAGGCAGTTTAAAAGGCTTAAGGCTTAATCCACCTAAAAATCTTCCCGTTCGCCCTACAACCGATTTGGCAAAGGAGGCTTTATTTAATATCCTGCTTAATCAAATTGAGTTTGAAGGCATTAAAGTACTTGACCTGTTTAGCGGCACGGGCAACATTTCACTTGAGTTTGCTTCACGCGGAGCTTCGGAAGTTATATCTGTTGACAGGAGTATTCATTGCGTTAATTATCTTAAAGATACCTCACGTCAGCATAAGCTTACACAAATAAAAACTTACCGTGAGGATGTATTCAAATACCTGAATATTGAAACGGAACAGTACGATCTGATATTTGCGGATCCGCCGTATGATCTGAACAGGATCCCCGATTTGCCAAAAGTTATTTTTGAAAAGAGCCTGCTTAAACCTGATGGCCTGTTAATTGTTGAACACCAATCGCTTCAAAATTTGAGCAATCATCCGGCTTTTGTGGAGCAAAGAAAATACGGGCATTCTTCATTTTCATTTTTTAGGCCGGTTTAGATATCTGCCTTTAAAACAACTATCCCGCTTTCTTTAAATCCCTTTAGCTGGTCGGGATCTGCATCTGTGATGATCGCATTGATGATATCTAAGCCTGCAAAGTTAAGGTAGGTTTCTTTTCCAATTTTACCGGAATCGCAAAGAATATAGGTGTAAGCACTGTTTGCTGCGAAAGCAGTTGTAATGGATGCTTCATGTTCGCTATTAGCAAACAACCCTGTTTCCGAAATACCGTCGACACCCAAAAAAGCTTTGGTTGCCCTGTACTTTTGGATATGCTCAATGGCAATGGTGCCATGTACAGCTTGTCGCTCCTTATCCAGCTCCCCTCCTATTATATTGATACTCACAGCGCTATCCTGTAGCTCATATATAACAGGTAATGAGTTTGTTATAACCTTTATCTTCTTGTTTTTAATGAACTGGCAAAGCCTGAAAACAGTGCTACCGCAATCCATAAAAATAATATCACCGTCATTGATTTGTGATGCCGCCCGGCGGCAAATAGCATCTTTGACTACGGCGTTTTGTGCGCTTTTGTTCACAAAGCTATGTGGTTTTTCATGGGGATTAACTTTTGTTGCTCCTCCATGAGTACGATAAAGCAATCCATCTGCTGCCAATTGGTTCAGATCGCGCCGTATTGTAATTTCTGAAATGCTCAGTGCAACAGCCAATTGCTTTATATCTACCTCTCCGCTTTGACTGAGCTGCTCAATTATTTTTTGTTTTCTTTTTGGAAAATTCATTTTATTAATCTTATTTTCGTTCAAAAATAATCAATATTAATCAAAAACGATCAAATAAAAATGAAGCAAATTAACCTCCTTAGCACAGAAATTTTATCGGATAACTGGTACGTATTAAGAAAGGTAACTTATGAAGCTACCGAAAGCAATGGAAGCAAATCTGTGCAAAGCCGTGAGGCTTATGACCGCGGCAACGGTGCAACCATTTTGCTTTATAATAAAGCACAGGGATCGGTAATATTAACCAGGCAATTCAGGCTGCCAACTTATATCAACGGAAATCCTGACGGAATGCTGATTGAATGCTGCGCAGGTTTGCTTGATAAGGACAATCCGGAAGATTGTATCCGCAAGGAAACCGAGGAAGAAACAGGTTATAAAATAACGGATGTTAAAAAGGTTTATGAAGCTTACATGTCGCCGGGCTCTGTTACCGAAATCCTTTACTTTTTTGTAGCCGAATATGCCAAAGAAATGAAAGTTAGCGATGGCGGCGGCCTTGCTCACGAAAATGAAAATATTGAGGTTTTGGAAATCCCGTTCAGCGAAGCCCTGCAAATGGTAAAAACCGGGGAAATAAAAGATGGCAAAACAATTATGCTTTTACAGTATGCTCAATTAGCTTCGTTGGTTTAGTTGATCAGGTGAATGGTCCATCTTGTTAGATACACTGCCGCTTTATTAAAATAATGCCGATAAAAGGCAAAAAACAACCGTTCACTTAAGCAACCCAATCAACTAATCGCTAATTTTACTGCATGAAAATAGCCCTTTTTCCAGGTTCATTTGATCCGCTTACCAAAGCTCACGTTGATATTGTGAAACGATCCGTCGAACTTTTTGATAAGCTTTATATCGGCATTGGTGTAAACAGCAGTAAGAAGGGGTTGCTAAGTGTTGAGCAGCGCGAACAAATGATCAGGGCCGTTTTTGCGCACGATGAACGGATCCATGTGATAGCTTATGAAGGCCTTACCGTGGATTTTTGCAAGAGCATAGGCGCTGCCTACATGATCAGGGGGATCCGTACTGTATCTGATTTTGAATACGAAAAAGCGATCGCCCAGATGAACCATTCGCTGGCGCCCGATATTGAAAGTATCTTTATTGTAAGCAAGCCGGGCTATTCATCCATCAGTTCAACCATTGTGCGGGAGATCATCCGTTATAATGGCGATGTAAGCCAGTTTATTCCGAAAGAGGCATTACCTTATTTGTAACCAGCTTTTCCTTGTGCAATACGTCCATAATAGATGGAAAGGTATTTTCAACTATTGGTTCAATGTGCTCGTGCTCAAACCAGCGCACATCGGTAATACCCTCCTCTTTTTGAGGTTTTAGTTTTTCTTTACCCTTGCTTTTCATGGCAAACCAATGCGTTTTCTTAAGCACTACTTCGCCGCGGTTCACATATACGTGGTAGGTTTTACAAATTTTTTCTCCCAGTTCGCTTACTTTTATACCGCACTCCTCCTCTACCTCACGCACTGCCGCTTCTTTTACCTTTTCATCTTTTTCTATTTTGCCTTTGGGCAGGTCCCATTTGTCATTGCGGTAAATAAATAAATACTGCCCCTTAGTGTTCATAACCAGGCCGCCCGCCGCTTCAATAAGTGTAATGTTTTTCTTAACAGCTTTAAAATATACCCTGGCATTGGCTGTTTTTATATAAAACAATTTATTGGGGTTAGCGAGGATCCAGGTGTATATAATTTTGAGGTCAAAGGTCTCTGCATCAAGCCTTTCAAAATTATCTGCATGCTTTGGTTCAGATTCTGTGAGCAGGATAACCTTTTCGTTAATATAAATTCTGTATTTTTGAGCCATGTTTACTAATAATGAGATCGAACAACAAGTAGCCGAATTCCTGCTGCAAATTAAAGCAATTAAATTACAACCCAATAATCCTTTTACATGGGCATCGGGCTGGAAATCTCCAATTTACTGCGATAACCGCGTTACACTTTCTCATCCAACCATCCGCACTTACATCAGGCAGCAGTTAGTTGCAGCCATACAGGAAAAATTTGGTTCGGTTGGCTGCATCGCAGGTGTAGCAACTGCAGGCATCCCGCAAGGCGCATTAGTGGCACAAGAATTAGGCCTTCCTTTTATCTATGTGCGTTCAAAACCAAAAGAGCATGGCACAGGCAGCATGATTGAGGGCGACGCCCCTACTACATCCGGCAAACGTGTGGTAGTAATTGAAGACTTGCTTTCAACCGGTAAAAGCAGCCTGCAGGCTGTTGAAGCCCTGCGTGCAGCAGGTTACGACGTTGCCGGCCTTGCTGCCATATTTACTTATGGTTTTGACATTGCCGACGAAAACTTTAAACAGGCTAACTGCCCTTACGTAACCCTATCAAACTATAACGCACTTATTAAATACGCAGAAGAGCACCAGTTCATTAACGAAAAAGATGTAAACCTGCTCAAACAATGGCGCGAAAACCCATCAACCTGGGGCGAAATAGCTGCAAGTTAACACCGCTGAGTTTTTTAGATTTATATGATTACGTTGATTTTTTTACAAAACGTATAATTTGTCTCAAATCTCACATCTAATATCTCACATCTGTTTATGAATACATTCACCAGTACGATAAGCATTAACAAGCCTTTAACAGAGGTTTACGATTTCCTGGCCGATTTTAACAATCACCGGCAACTGATGCCCGATAATATCCAGGAGTGGACATCTACCCGGGATGAAGCCCGCTTCAGTATCCAGAATATGGCCAAGCTTGCTTTGAAAATTGAGGAGCGTGTTCCAGATCAACTGATAAGGATCATACCGGCGGAGAAACCACCATTTAACCTGGAACTAAAATGGTCGTTATCTTTCAATAACGACCATACTGATGTTTTATTCACCATTGGCGCAGAGCTTAGCATGATGATGAAAATGCTGGCATCCGGCCCGCTTCAAAAATTAGCCGACCATGAAACACAAAGCTTATTTAATATTTTAAACTAAGCCTGCAGCATTGCAGTAAAGCTTATATATTAATATACTTTGCGTTTTTGTGTATTGTTGATGGCTATTACCACATTGATGATAATTAAACCTATAATTAATGCTCCCATGACCATTGTTAAATAATTTAAATAAATTGTTATATTGTATGTTAGTCAAAGGCTGTACCATTATATTATAATTAGTTGGATGTAGCTTTAAAACGTATTAAATATACTTTTAGTTTACATTCCATTATCATTTCTGTGTAATTGTATACCCATGGATTTAATTTGTGGGGAAAATTACTGCTCAATAAAATCCCCATCTATAATATCGGCACCATATATCGTTAAAATGAAGATTTTACCGTACTTTTGCGCCAAATTAGAGGTGCAGCATGATCACGGTATCCAATCTTTCTTTACGTTACGGTAAGCGTACTTTGTTTGAAGACGTAAACCTGAAATTTACACAAGGCAACTGTTATGGTATTATTGGTGCCAATGGCGCGGGTAAATCCACATTCCTGAAAATCCTTTCGGGCGATATTGACCCAACAAGCGGCTCGGTGAGCTTTACCCCGGGCGAGCGTATGGCCGTTTTGAGCCAAAACCACTATGCCTTTGATGAGTTTACAGTTCTTGAAACGGTGATGATGGGCCATAAGGAAATGTACGCCATCATGAAAGAAAAGGATGCGATTTACCTTAAAGAGGATTTCAGCGATGCTGACGGCGAACGCGCCGGTGAGCTGGAAAACCTTTTTGCCGAAATGGACGGTTGGAATGCCGAAAGTAATGCAGCTACCCTGCTCAGCAACCTGGGTATTAAAGAAGAATTTCACTACCAGCTGGTTAAAGACCTTGATAATACGCAAAAGGTACGTGTGTTATTAGCCCAGGCACTTTTTGGCAAACCAGATATCCTGCTGCTGGATGAGCCTACCAACGATTTGGACATCCATACCATTAGCTGGCTGGAAGACTTCCTTGCATCATACGAAGCTATTGTACTGGTAGTATCGCATGACAGGCACTTCCTTGATACCGTATGTACGCACGTAGTAGATATTGACTTTGGTAAGATGACTATTTATACAGGTAACTATACCTTCTGGTATGAATCGAGCCAGTTAGCCCTTAAACAACGCGCCGAACAAAATAAGAAAGCCGAAGATAAAGTTAAAGAACTCCAGGAGTTCATCCGCAGGTTTAGTGCCAATGCATCCAAATCAAAACAGGCAACCAGCCGTAAAAAGGCATTAGATAAGATTAACCTGGATGAAATTCAGCCATCAAACCGTAAGTATCCGGGCATTATATTCAACAACCTGGGCCGTGAAGCCGGCGATCAGATCCTGACCGTTGAAAACCTTGGTAAAACGCTTAACGGTGAAGTATTGTTCAACAATATCACTTTCACGGTAAACAAAGGCGATAAGATCTCCATCTTGTCCCAAAACAGTTTGGCAACCACCGCCTTCTATAATATTTTGACGGGCCGTGATAAAGACTTTACCGGCACTTTCAAATGGGGCGTAACCATTAACGCGGCCGATATCCCTAACGACAGCAGCGAATACTTCGATGGTAAAAACGACAACCTGATTGACTGGCTGCGCGAATATTCACCGGGCGAAAAAGACGATCAGTTTATCCGCGGTTTTTTAGGCCGGATGCTGTTCTCCGGCGAAGAAGTTATGAAAAAATGCAGTGTACTTTCAGGCGGCGAAAAAATGCGCTGTATGTTTAGCCGCATGATGCTACAGCAAGCCAACCTTTTAATGTTCGATGAGCCAACCAACCACCTCGACCTGGAATCCATCACAGCGCTTAACAATGGCATGAAAGATTTCCGCGGCACTATCCTGTTCACCTCACGAGATCATGAACTGGTTGAAACGGTAGCCAATCGGATTATTGAATTAACACCGGGCGGTTATATTGATAAGCTCATGACCTATGATGAATACATCAACAGCCCTGTAGTACAAAAACAGCAGGAAGATTTATACGCCGCTGTATAATAACAAGCAAAAATTAGTGAGGCCCGGTCATATAATATTACCGGGCCTTTATATTTTATAACTTATAATAAGTTAAACCCGGAGGCCTGCGTTTCGAGCCGATTAATAGTAGATTCATCGCTAAACAGGTAAAAATGATCTTTCGTGTACGAATATTGAACATTTAAGCCGTTTTCGGTAATAAAATCTTTAACAACGCTTTCGTACAGCAGCTTATTAATTTTGAGTAATTTTCTTTTTTTCATGACATAGATATTAAGTTTTATAATTTATGTAGTTTAATTGGAATTCCAACAAAGAAAATGAGGTTTTGTTACGAAGTTACTATAACCACCGCCTGTTAGCCTAATCTGAAACGAAACAAACATGAAGAAGATTTAAACAAGGCTATTACTCCAAGCCATAATTTTACAATAAGTAGATTAAAATAATTGGTAACTAAGGGCAATTCTGCCTGCTAAAAAGAAAATAATTTGCATATTTGCAACCCGGCAAATATGACTCCGTAGCTCAGCTGGTAGAGCAAATGACTCTTAATCATTGGGTCGAGAGTTCGAATCTCTCCGGGGTCACTATTCGGGATAGATTGGAAAAATCCATTTCTGTCCCGTTTTTTTTATCCCATAACTCGCTGTTAATCTGATATATAAAGTCAGCTCCCTCATTCACTTTAGGTGTTCGGTAAACCCCTTTTTCGATTTCCAGCTTTTGGGGATAAATCGTGCCAATTATTTGCCTTTTTTCCTCCGTAGTACCCTCTAAATAGAACAAATCAACGTTTATTAAGGTGTTCACTAACTTTTTAAATAATGCTAAACTATCCACCTCTTTTGCGGCGATTTTATCTAATTCCTTTTCTAATCTGTTAATCTTTTCCTCGCATTCCGCTTTAATTAACCGGTAATCTCTGGGATCAATATCCTCATTGACCAACATGCCTCTCGCTCTCGTCAGGTGCTTATTTACTTCCTCAATTTCAGACAACCATTGCTTTTTATACAAACCACCATCTTTCATTTTCAGATGATAGTGAAAGTCCACAACCTCCGCATAAACTTCGGTCATTGCAGGTTCAGGAGAGAAATATTTAAGATGTTCGATAAATTCCTCGTTAACGACCTGGGCGTTCATTCTATAGCCACAGGACGACTGACAATGGTAGTAGAAGTACCATTGGGTTTTTCCCTTTGACGGGCTACCTGAAAGGTTACGGCCACATCTTGGGCATTTTAAAAAGCCCCGTAAAGGCAATTCATCCAATGACGTTACTTTTACTAAGTTCACCTTTTTACGGCCATTGAGCACATCCTGTGCCTCATAAAATGTAGCCTCTGATATAATGGGTTCATGTTGCCCCGGAACAAAACAGGCTTCTTCATCTTTGTACTTAGGTATAAATATCTTTCCGCAATAGGCCGGATTACGCATCGCTATCCAAAAACCGTTCTTTGCGCTTTTAAGACCTTTTTGTTTAGCCATCCGCCAAATTTGAGCAACGGAATAAATACCAGTGGCAAGTTGTTCAAAGCCCCATTTAATAATATCGCTTTCGGGATGCTTGGGCGCGATATATTTCCTTCCATCGGGACTGACCCGGTTTTCATAACCAAGCGGCGCTGTCGCCATCCAACGCCCCTCCTTTTTAGCTCTGCGCATACCGAAAAAAGTATTTAGGGCACGTCTGTCATTTTCGACTTCGGGAGCCGCTAAATAAAAGGCCAGCATCATCTTATTCTCAGGTATGGATAAATCAAGCGGTTGTTCCACGGCTTGAGGCTCTATTCCCAACTTACGCAACACATTAATCATTTGGTAAGCATCACCGGCATTACGGCTGAACCTATCCCATTTTGTGAACAAGATAAAATCTGTTTGTCCGCCCTTTTCTTTACGTAAAGCCACAAGTAATTTTTTCCATTCGGGGCGGTTGAAATTTTTTGCTGAGTGGTCTTCAAAAATTACCTTTCCGACTTTGATATCGTTTATTCGGCAATACTTCTTTAATTGCTCGTCCTGGTTGCGCTGGGAATAACCTTTATCCGCCTGCTCATCTGTGCTTACTCTAATATATAAATCCGCTACTTTCAAAACACCCTCCTACTGTAACGCTAATTTCACATTGAACTTAGTATATAACAAATTGACTATCAATTAATTTAGTTAAATAATTACTTAAAAGCAAGCGTTTTTCAATTCTATTTTTCTATATTTTAAGGTTTACTGATTGATAAAATCAATACTCATTGCACATATCGTTCAACTGCCATTTTAGCAAACACCTCCATAAATTCAAGAATTTTTTTTGCTTGTTCCAACGTTACAATAACGTTGTGTTTTTTCAATATCTGAACAGCTCTTTCAGGTGTAACTGGGTGTTTTTTCTGTTCCATATTGCATCTCCTTTTGGGATGCAATAGTGTGGCTTTAAAAAAATGAGAGTTGAGTAATGTTCAGTAATACTTTAATATAATTCAATACATTAGAATAAAACTTCTTTGTATATTTTAGATCAATGACTGAACAACAATTAGCCTATTCACTTTTGTCTTTAGGATATAAAGATTACATAGCAAGTCGGGTTTTAATTAACAATGGCTACCCAGGGCAGGGATTGACATTAGCAAGTTCAGCCGTGGAAAAATATTTAAAAGTAATCCTTGCAGTGAATCGAAAAACAAAAAAGGAAATGGGCGTTCATTTAGATAGATGGGATAAACTAAAGACATTAGTTACAGAATGTTACACTGATATATCTAAATTCCTTGACGAACGCTTTATGACATTATTGGGCAAAGCATATCAAGCAAGATATTACTATAATTTATCACGTCCTATTACGATAAGTGAGATATTAAGATCACCATACCAAAGGGCAATCGAAGAATATACTCCGCCAAGAAAGACTTCATGGAAATGACAGACACTGGTTTTGCTGTACAAATCGATAACAATAATATTCATCAGGAATTAGAAGTTCAGGGAACAAATATTAAAAACTCGTACAACGGAACCATTTGGGAAATAAATGTGGAATTTAAGTGATAAATTGGGAAATAACCTTATAATGAATTGCTATGCAGGGAATATGTAAGCTATGTCTAAGAGAAAGAGAATTGAGACATTCTCATATTTTGCCTGAATTTATGTATCAAAATATTTATGATGCTCAACCCAAGCGGTTTTATTCTCTCAATATAGATCTTAGTGATGAGGAAAAATCATTTTCAAAGATTCAGCAGAAAGGTATTAGAGAGTACTTATTATGTACTGAGTGTGAGGGATTATTGAGTAAATATGAGAATTATGCAGCGGAAACTATTTACGCAAAAAATAAGGGGAATAAGGCTTATATAGTAAACCAAAGTGAAACGATTAACCAGGATGGATTTTTATATGAATATGCAGGTTTTTCTTACCCCGACTTTAAAATTTTCTTAATGTCTTTGTTATGGAGATTGATTATATCAGATTCATTCCAAACACCTGATGTTGCGCCGGAAATTGCAGAAAAGTTGAGAGCTGCTATTTTAAGTCAGAACCCATTGGAATACGACGATTTTGGCTGTTTATTGCAAGTTATAAAATATAAAAAGGGTGAAATTATGGGAAATTTTATACTACAACCCTTTTTAACAAAAAATGCAAAAAGTGATATTATTAATATTCTCATTGATGGATTTATGTATAGCTTCTATTTAAACTCAAAGTCAATATCTGAAAGTCAAAAAGAAGTCTTCTTAAAAGAGGATGGGAAAATGCAAATAGTAGGTAGAATTATTTTTCATGACAAAGGACTTCTTGAAAGAGTAATGGCTGCATATAAATATTTTATGTCCTCAGTAAAAAAATAAAGTATGGATGACAATATGCACCTATTGGCTAAAAACTCTGAGTTAATAGCTCAAATCCATGAAGAACTACCTAACCTAAAAAGTGAATTTGAAAATATTAAATCGCTAAGAAACCAAACCGTAAACGATGAAAACTTTAACAGTGCAATAAATTCCGTTTACCAAATTTTCCAATATGTCCCCTTGCTAACTTCGCATTTAAATTCATTCGATATGCCTTTATTCAGGGCTCGACCAAATGACCAAAAAAATGTATTGTTCTCTAAGGAAACAGAAATATCCTACAACAGCACAAACAAATCAGTAATTAGGGCAGGGAGATTTAACGGGCCAAATCAAGCTGTCTTTTATGCATCCTTACCAGTTGATGACGGTGATATCAACCCAAGTATGGCTGCCTGCCTCGAAACCTGTAAAGGCCTCACTGATCAGCACTATCCTGTCCACCTTAAAGATTTTACAATCGGACGCTGGAAAATTCAATCTCCATTTTTTGTAGTGAATCTTTGTTTTGACGAAGAACATCTTAAAGGAAACAGGTCATTGAAACATGCGACTGAAGTATATATAAAGACAATTAAGGACTGTTTGAACAAAGAAGCATCCGATTTTATAATTAGTTTTTTTACTTATTTCTCTGAAATGAGTGGTCGTAAGACACCAACTAAAAATGAGTATTACATTTTGACAGCCCTCTTTTATGCCGTTAAATATTATTACCAGAAGTCTGTTAACCAAATAGTCTATGGATTAATATATCCAAGCGCTATGACAGAAGCCAAGGGACTAAACGTTGTTTTAACGACAGATGCGGTTGATAAATATCTTAGACTAGACAAAGTAGCTATGTACAGGTTTATGCTAGATAATCAAAACACCTTTTATGCTACTCCCTGTTCCAAAGCAGTAGATATTAAAAATGGTAGATTCATACTCCTTGATCATATCTGGATACCTGAAAACAAGCTTTACACAATTGAATGCGAATCCGAAACTGGCCCTTTAAAAGAGATGAAATAAATAATTTAAAGTAATAATCTTTATTTTCACCAACTCCCAATCTTGGTTGCCCATATTGACCTTAAGCAGATGAACAACCATAAAAATCAGCGAATAATCCCCATTATAAAAATCGCAGTTATTTAAAATAAAAACCCTGCAATGAGCAGGGTTTTAAAATTTGCCTTTTACCTCGTTTTCTTAAACAACCATTTGACAGCTTTTATCGTGTACTCAATAAAGCTGAAAACACCTGAAATTAAACCTAATAGAACAAAAAATGATTCCATAATATTGTTCCTAATGTTTTATCCTTCTCTTGGGAAGGGCATTAAGAGGTTTATGTATCATACCCGATGTTCTATTTTTTGTCAATACTGCTATTTTAAAGTCAAAACCCGATAAAAAAGTGTTTTTAAACGTCATAAACGCATAAAAAAAAGTTACTAACATTTCCTTTTACAGGTATTACAGGGTAATTAATAGCGCCTGAACGACTTTAAATAAATTTTACAGTACTACCCAACATTCCTTAATGCCGCAAATCTCGTCTCCCCACATTTGCTGTAGATAATTGAACAGCTATGAAAAATCAGCGAACCATCCCTGACCTTCAAGGTCGCCCGTTCAACGGCAACTACTACCCGAAGATCAAACGCATACGCACCGAACCGCGCCAGCGGATACGGACTTTGTTGCGCTCCATTGTTTCTATCAACTTACCTGAACAACCTTACCAGCAGCCCGAACAAAATCCCGGTAAAGACGAGCCAACTCGCCAATAAGAACAGTACCATTTTAAACTAATTAACCAAAGTGCGGTAGCACTTTTTCAACGACAGTTCTGCATTCGTCAGAATGCAGCAAGATGGATTTTCGTATACGAAAATCATCTTGCCGCCCTTACGGTCGGGACTTCGCTCGGAACTCGCGAAGTCTGAAACACTCTTTAATGTACTTATATGCCACGTAAGAAAATGGATAACCCTGAAGACATACTAAGTCAACCTATTATTGTTCGGGTAACCGAAAAAGTTTTTAAGCGCCTTGAAACCATCCAGCAGGAAAGTGGCTGCCAAAGTATAGGCGAAGTTGCACGCATGATATTATCCGGTGAACAGATTAACTGCTTTTATAAGGACGTATCGCTAAACGCACCGATGGAAGAAATGGCACTCATCAGGAAAGAACTTAAAGCCATTGGTATCAATATCAACCAGCAGACCAAGTTCTTTCACATGGGCAAAAGCGATGCACATCGCGCATTTTTCACTCTTAAAACAGCAGAGTTATATAAAAGTGTCGGTGGCAAGGTTGAGGAACTATTAAGCATCATTCACCGCTTGGCTGAAAAATGGTTGCGAGGTTCGTAAACGGAAAAAATATAAGGGGTATGTTACATTACAATGAAAACAAGGTAGCAGCCGGTGAAGCCAGGTTAATATTAGCCAACGGCTTTGCAGGTGACATTGACAAATTTAACCTGGAGCAAAAGCTGCAACGTTTTGAGTATTTAACTATGCTGAATACGCGCGTTAAAACCAATGCCGTACATGTCACCCTCAATTTTGACGAACAGGATAAACTGAGCAATGAACAATTACAGCAGATCACTTTATCCTATATGGAAAAAATAGGTTTTGGCGACCAGCCCTATTTGGTTTACAAACACAACGATGCTGCACATACCCATGTTCATATTGCTACAGTTAATATTAAACCTGACGGCAACCGCATTGATACACATGGCATAGGTTGGAGATTATCAGAACCAGCGCGTATAGCACTGGAAAAGGAATATGGTTTGGTACAGGCTCAGGGGCGGAAAAACAGCAACACTTTAAATATCAAAGCCGTCAATATTGAAAAGGCCATTTATGGTAAAACACCTACCAAAAGGGCAATTACCAATATTGTAAATGCTGTCATAAACACCTATAAGTTTACTTCATTGGCAGAATTTAATCTCATACTCCAGCAGTTTAATGTCATTGCAGCGGATAGCCAACCCGCTAACATTGCGGAAACCCCAAAAGCCGAAGCAGTAAGTCAGGCAGAGGAAGCCAAGCCACAGGCAGAGCCAACTAAGAAAGAGATAAAAGAGCAGTTTCTCGCACAGCAGGAACGCAAGTTAGCCGAAACCGTAAAATTGGTAGAGGCATTAGGCAAAAAAATTGCTCAAAAAAACAAACTTGAAAACACCATCAGCAACCTTGACAGCTTTACCGTAGCCCAAAGCGATGATAAGGACGATATGGCAAGCGACAGCCGTTTTGCACGTTGCGAACTGGTTATTTCCGATGATGACGGCAACGAGTTTGTAACTAAAAACCCTTTCATTATCGCCTATGTCGCACACGAAGTTAAACAGCTTTGTATCGATAAACTGGCAGAGGTGGAAGCAAGTATCATAATCCCTTTATAAGTATATAATGGCAACGCCCTGTGTATTCGTGGGACACAGGGCGTTTTGCTAAGATGGTTTAATCTTAAACAGCTAAAGTAATGTTAGAAATTTTCATCGAATTAACCGACCAAATATTTTGGAAAGGTTATGCACAACAATTGGCAATAGATAATCCCGCAGCCTTTCAGTTTGAACTGGCTGAATTTCTCAACTCTTATAATTCTTGAGGCTATGACAGATACCATTTTTTTATTGGTCAAAGTGATAGTTAACCATACGCATGTCAAGGTGCATGACGCCATAAATGAACTACAGCAACAGGCGGTTTGCCTCATTACCGACACAAAAAACGTAAAAATTGAGGAACTAAAAATAATGCACTATAATTTAAAAACTTAAAGACAATGGCACACAATATCAATTATAATGAACAGACTGAAAAACATAGTTTTTTCAGCGTAAAAGAAAAACCCTGGCATGGTTTAGGGCAAATCATCAGCGATCACCCAACCAGTGCCGAAGCAATTAAATACGCGGGACTAAATTATACCGTTGAAAAGCGTCCCTTGTTTACTTATGATACAGAAAACTATACAGGTAACCCAGATACGGATATTATTATTCCCGAACTTGAAGTACCCAATTTCTTTGCAACCGTTCGCACAGATGCCGAACAGGTTTTAGGCGTAGTTGGCAAAGATTATGAAATTGTGCAAAACGTCGATGCCTTTACCTTTTTTGACAATATTGTGGGTGGTAAAGATGGCATCCTATATGAAACCGCCGGGGCATTGGGTAATGGTGAACGTATTTTTATTACCGCTAAACTGCCCGATTATATTAAGGTCGGCAGGAAAGATTGCATTGAGAAATATTTATTTCTCACTACTTCACACGATGGTACAGGAAGTATAACTATTGCTTTTACGCCTGTGCGTGTAGTATGTCAGAATACACTTAATGCAGCTTTGAATAATCATGTTAATTGCGTCAAAATAAGGCATACAGCAAGTGCAACCGATAAGCTTAAAGAAGCGCATAAGATGCTCGGTATCACTAATCAGCTATCAATAGAACTGGAAGCCGTATTTAATCGTTGGTCAAGGGTTCGGATTACTGACCCCGAATTAAAAAAACTGATACAGTTAGCTATGGTACCTAACCGTGAAACCTACGAAAAGCTAAAAGCCGGTAAAACGGAAGAACTGTCAAGCCAGTTCAGCAATATGGTAAGCAGTGTATTTGATTACGCCATGACCAACCCGACCCAGCAGGTGGATACTACTAAGGGAACATTATTTGGTGCTTACAATGCGGTAACTGGCTATTTTCAGAACGTCCGTAATTTCAGAGATGAAGAAAGTAAATTCAAATCTATTATGTATGGTACGGGTTTACAAAAGAACCAAACCACTTTTAACCTATGCGCCGATTTTGCTAAAAACGGCAATATGGTATTGAGTTTCAATTAAATAATAAGGGGGATAAATCCCCCTATTACTTTTAAACTTTACTACGATGAGTTATATAATTATAGAAAGGCATGGTGGCCCTGAATATGCCATCATTGTGACCGACGAAGAAGGAAACAATCTCGTTTTTGATGAACGTTCGGAAGCCGAGAAAGAAGCTACTGACTGTCAGGATGCTGTGATAATTGAGATCTAAAAGCGCAATAAAATCCAAAATCGCCCGCTGTTGCTCCGCAACAGACGGGCGTTGCTGTCGCAAGTAAAGTTTATGAACCAGCTCATTTGATATTATCAAGCTTTTTCAAAAGCCCAACCAACTATTTGCTCAATTGCATGCCTGATCTCACCCTGAGCTTTTTCAGAATTGATATCAAGATCACAGAACATACCACCGTTCGACTGAATATGCAAAACAATATAATATATTCCGCCAACCAAAAGCGCTGCTATTGCCCGAAAGTTTACCTGATTATTTTTGAAGTGTTCGTCTGTCATTTCCAACAAACCCTGCCCTGCAGCCTCCCTGGCATTATGAATACTTTTCATTAACAGACTATTGGTTGATATTTCCCACAGAATCAATCTCTGCATTTCTTTTTCATTTAGGAAATAACTAAACTGATTTTTTAACACATCCGCGATAAAAGCCTGGGTGGTTGGCGGAACTCCTTGTTCAACACGTTCGAGGAGCCTCTTCGAGAAGGTCAGCCAATAATCATTTTCGATAACATAAGTTTCAATAAGGTAGTTGACGTTACCGAAATATCGGTAGATCAGTTTCTTGCTCACGCCTGCTTGTTTAGCTATACGATTTACCCTAATCCCGTATACCCCTCACTTTTAAGTATTTCGCCGACCGCAATCACCAACTTGCGTTTGGTGAATTCCTTATTTTTTATGTTATCACTATCATGCTTGTAAATTCTCTCCGCCATCTGAAAAAAATGTTGTTAACAGTTTTGACAGTATCCTTACTGAATCGCCATTGTACCGTACATCTCCAATGAATTTCCCGATACTTGGCACCTAGTCCCAGTTGGTGGCGCGCTCAATGCCGTACTTCGGCGCCGCCGCCTTCATGCGGGCGATTTCCGCCTCGTCGACCTGGGGTGCTAGACCGTCGTTGGCCGCGGGCTGGCCGGACTCACGAAAAAAGTCCTCGATCCCACCTGGCGTGAAGGTCAAGAGTATCCTGCTCGGAATTCCCGCGGTGTTGCGGAAGTAATGCGGTATGCCACGCGGACCGAAGGCAAAGTCCCCGGGGCCGACAGCAAGCACTTCATCACCAATGTGGATTTCGAAGGTCCCGTCTAGCACATACCAAAATTCGTCCTCATTGGTGTGGATGTGCGGCGGCGGGCCACCGCCGGGGGAAGTCAGGCACTCAACCACTGTAAAGCTTCTACCTGTGCTCGCAGCGGTCGCCTTAAGTGTCAAAGTATCGGCAACAAACCAGATACGTTCGCCCTCGCCCGTAACTGTGGCAAAGCCCTTGATAATGTTTGTATTGTTATTCATACTTGGTTTTATTTATTACTAATCAAATCATTGGTTTTAAACACGTTAATAGCTTTTACGATATAGTATTCGTCATTGAACAATTCATTTTAACGTTGCTAAATTTATTTCCCCATATTTTCCAGCATAAAAGTCTCGGTAAGCAGTTGCGATTTCCGCCGCCGAATTCATTACAAAGGGGCCTTCGGCTACCATAGATTCAGTATATTCTTCACCGCCAAATAATAAGATGTCGACTGTTGCCAAAGAGTTGTTTTTGATTTCAATTTCTCCGGCCACTTTGTCAAACTCAATAAATTCACCCGCCTGAAACTCGGTGTCATTTAACATCACATTTTGCATAGGTAAAAAGGCCGCAACTTCTACCTCATTTTCCATTGTTATAGAAAATTGTGTACCTGCATTCAATTGAATATGATACAAAAACTGCTCGGAATAATTGGGGATCTTAGATCTCAATCCCTCGTAAGTACCGACAACTACTTTTAACCAGCCGTTTTGATTGGGTAATGACTTTTTGGGGATTTCATTGGCTTGAATCGCTATATGAGCAGGATTTTCGGCTTTGTTTCTCGCGGGCAGGTTTATCCAAAATTGAAAGGCCTGAATAAATTTACTCTCTGTTTGCGAGTCGTAATTTAAATTTTCATCATGGATTATTCCATTGCCTGCTTTCATCCACTGTGTCCCTCCTGAATGAATTAACGCCTCATTCCCCGCACTGTCAAAATGCTCTACTTCGCCTTGAAGAACATAAGTTAATGTTGCAATGCCCCGGTGCGGATGAGCCCCCATACCATTTTTAGTTATTATTTTTTTAACCACGGGCGAAACATAATCCAGAAATACAAATGGACCAACTTTGTTAGCGTACCGATTGGGTAACATACGTTGGATCGATAGCGAGCCAACTGCAGCTTCATGGCCTTTTGTAGTGAAACTTGTTTTCTTTTTCATTTTCTCAATTGTTTTGACTTAACCATTCTCGGAGCGTCACAAATTCGCGGTCGGAAATCTCTTTTGCCGATTCGATACGTGAAGTTGAATTTGGTCCCATATATGTGTGCTTTTCAAAATACCCGAACATCTCTGCTAATTCCTTTGCTCCTTCAAAAAAGGTTGAAAACATTTCAGGTGTCACTTGTGAAAAGGTGTAGTCTTTGCCATGATGTTTATATGCTTCAATAATATCATTAAAGCTGTACAAGTCTGTTGCCATTGAAAGGTAATCACCATTTCCAACTTTTTCGGGTTGCAAAAATGCACCTGTGACAACTTTACCAAGATCATTAATGTCCGACATGTGAATCGCTTTTGTCGCGGGGTCTATCGGCAGTGTCCAACCGATTGTACCATCCTGTTTGGGCTGTGGACCAAGTATTCCGACAAGATTTTGGAAATAAAATGGGGGTTGAACAAACGTTGAGTATTTAAAGCCAGCATTTTTTACCAAATCATCTACTTTAGCTTTGCCGGTAAAATGGGGAACCTCAAACGTTGCTTTACTAATGATTTCAACATCTGGAAGTGTTGACCAAATGAAATGTTGGACACCCGTCGCCTTAGCTGCTTTAATGGCATTTTTACCTTGGACGATTTCATCAGCACCTTCCCAAAAGTTGGTCACCGCAAATACACCATAAACGTTAATAAAGGCATCTTTTAATGATTGTAAATCTTTTAAATCTGCATAAACTACTTCCTGTGCCCTACCAGAATATTTTTCCGGATTACGGGTTATTGCTCTTACATTAAAAGAGCCCTCATTCACAAGAGTGTTTACGATAGCATTGCCCTGTGATCCTGTTGCACCAATTACTGCAATTGTCTTTTTTTTTATTTGATTTTCCATTATAATTATTTTTTTCAGAAAACCTGTTTGCTTTTCATTTATGATGATAGGAATACAATCCTTTCAAAGTCAATAAAAAACAACGGGTATTAATTGACATATTATCCTTATGAATACTTAATTCATTCTTTATTCGTAATTCATTTGCAGTGTAAAATTGAATCAAAAAGAAGCCTTAAAGCGATGATGTTTGATAAAAAAAACCGTTGATAAATATCAACGGTTTTTCTTCGATCTGAAATTTAAAGGTCAATAGAGCGCTTAAAACATTCCATTGGGATTGGCTGCAGGAATATTGGGTGCAAGCCAGGGTGCGGCGTTTTGAGGTGTGCCGACAAGCTGTAAACAATCTCAGTGTTCAAGAGCCTTGCCTTCGTCATTCATAAGAAATATATCGACATCCGCAATTCCCGTGTCGTTCGGATCATCGTCGAAAAGGTTCAGGAAATTAACATGAGCAAATACATAATCATCCACGGCAATTATCTTATGTACAATTGCACGCGCGAAGGGGCGGGCGCGCAAGGCAACTGCACCGTTAATCGCAGAACTTCCGCCTAAAATTTTGCCCTGGGTGCATCCGATACACGTCCGAGAGCCCCCTTTTCGGTTTTATAAGCCCAGTCGTGTGTTGGATCTCCGCCAAGAACATCACTACTTAAAAGCACAGAAGAATAGTCCCAGAGCCGATATGCAGGACTATTTCCGAAAAAGCTGGATTTGAAACTACAATAGCGATATGCTTTGTCCCTGAGAGATTGTTCGGCTTAGGAAGATCAACTGTCTAAAACGACAGTAATAATGCAGAAAAAAATACCGCTGTAACCACTGATCGTTCTTTCATTTTTGTATGTTAACAAACACATAAAAAGATTTTATTTTGTCATCTTTAAAAAAAACGATGTCTGTACCTGTTAGTACCGATGGAGCACCTGTTGGACCAACACCCCATTCCAGTTTACCAACATCGTTGTGCAAGACAATGGGTATTGATTGATTTATTGAAAAATCAGGAGGGAGACTATTTAACAGGCTGGCAACTTTTTGACTGATTGCATCATATCCTGAGAAAGTTTCATCGTCCATGTCAAACATTACGATATCCTCCGCATAAATGCTTTTTATGGCTTTCATTCTAAGTACTTCATCACGTTGATTCCAAACTTGGTTTAAATGTTCTACCATCAATTGTTCTAATTTTTGCTTCATACTATTTATTTTTGTTGATTTAATAGCCAATTGTAAACGGTTGCCCTAAATATTGTTGGTTTTCAATCTCGTCGACCAATGCAACCGCGTAGTCCTCGAATGAAATCGTGCTTTCTCCTTTTTTATCAGCAATCAGGTTGGTAGTGCCTAACCTGAATTTGCCGGTGCGTTCGCCAGCCTGTATCATTGCAGCCGGATTAAAATAAGTCCAGTTTTTTAATCCTGAATTCTCATAAAACTTCTGCACTTCTCCATGCGCAAAAATTGGCGGATAATATTCACTTGGTATTTTACTCATAATGTCGGCATTATCAAGCATCCTTACACCAGGTGCAATCTCATTATTAGTACCTCCGCCAACGGCAATAACTCTTGTTTGCTGTTGGCCTTTTAATGCATTGATTAAGTTTTGATGAGCTTTTTTGAACTGTTCCGGCGTTAGCCCAGTATAAAGTGATATTGCCGATACAATAACGTCCTTACCCATTATTAATGCGGGTAGTTCTACCTCATTTAGCAAGTCCCCTTTAACAACCGTTAAATTTGCGTTCTTCAATTTTAGAAGTTCCGGCTTGCGTTGCACAGACGTTACCTCATGTCCTCGATTCAAGGCTTCGTTTAAAATCCTCTGGCCAATATTGCCAGTTCCTCCAAATAATAAAATTTTCATGTTTCTTAGTTTGTGCTATTTTGTTGTTGAAATAACAATGCGAAATTGATTCAAAACCAAGTCATAAAACGATGAGAAATGATAAAAAAACCCATTGATAAATGTCAATGGCTTTATCTGAAGTAAAATTTAGCCCGAAGCATATTTCTGAGAGCTAAACTTCCACCAATTATCGTTTTCAGTTGATGAGCAACTCTTGAAGTAAGCACAACTCTGATAAAAAATGATTTTACTTTTACCAAGGGCTTATTTCGGTTGCATCCGTTATATCGTTACTAAAAAACTTACCGGTTGGTCCATTATCATCAGTTAGTGTATGTTTAATGATAAAAGCAGCTGCACTTTCGATTGTTCCTGTCCCTGCATGATAATTGAAGTCCGTTGCAGTAAAACCAGGATCAATTGCATTTACTTTAAAAGGCAAACTTTTTAGTTCATAGGCCAAAAGAATGGTGAAAGCATTCAAAGCTGCTTTTGAAGCTACGTAAGCAATCGATTTTACATCATAAAATCTCCAACTCGGATCGCTGTGTAAAGTTAAAGACGCGAGACCTGAAGTGACATTGCTGATACGTGGACTTTCAGACTTTTTAAGTAGCTCTAAGAAGGTTTGTGTAACACTGATTCCTCCAAAAAAATTGGTATCAAACACCTTATGAATCTCGTTGATAGGTGTGCCAACGGCAGTTTGAGGCTGAGGTCCGAGTATGCCTGCATTATTTATCAAAATATCCAATTTACCTTTTTCCTTTTCAATAATATTTTTCGCAGACAAAATAGTATCAGGTTTAGTAGTATCAATCTCGATCGCCTTGATATTTTTAAAACCATTTTCTTTTAGTTCTTTTATAACTGCGTTTCCCTTTTCAAGATCACGACTCCCCAAATAAACAAACAATCCCTTGTTTGAAAGTTGCCTTGCAATTTCCAAACCGATACTTCTGTTGGCTCCTGTTATTAATACTGATTTCATTTTTCCTTACTTGTTAATGTTAGTTGAATCTGATTGTATTCTAATAGGTTTTGGGTTACTTTATTTGTTCAAAAGTATTTTGGACACCTCTTCCCCCACACCTCCTGCCGAACCTGGATTTTGTCCGGTAACTAAGCGACCATCCACGACAACGTTTTTTGACCAATTGGCTGCTCTATTATATAGTGCTCCATGATTTATCAATGCTGTTTCCAGAAGAAAAGGAACTATATCCGTAGCTTGCACTTCGGCCTCTTCTTCGTTTGTAAAAGCCGCTACATTTTTACCCGAAACTAAATAGGAAGCATCCTTTAATTTTACATTAATCAAGGCAGCGGGTCCATGGCATACTGCAGAAACTACTCCGCCAGTTTCATAAATCTCACGATTTACGCTCTGGATTTTTTCATTATCCGTAAAATCCCACATGGCGCCGAGACCACCGGCATAAAACACCGCATCATAATTTGAGGATTTGATTGCTTTTATACTTGTAGTGTTTTTCAATGCTTCCCGGAACTTCGTATTATTCCAATAATGAGTATTTACCGGGTCATTCAAGTCTAAGCTCATAGGATCAATCGGCGGTTCACCGCCATTTACAGACGCGAGTTCATATTGTAAACCCGCATTTTCAAATTGCTCCAAAGCATGAGTTAATTCACTAAACCAAAATCCTGTAGGTTGACTGCTTGCGCCTTTGACATTATTACTGGTAACAACGCAAAGCACTTTTTTAATGATATTATTCATTTAGTTTAAATTGTTATGTTAATCCGTCATTTGGATAACAAAACAAAATTGCATCGAAAGCAAGCTATTCTACGTTGATAAATGATAAAAAAAAGCGTTGACAAGTGTCAACGCTTTTGTAAAAATCAAAATTTAAAACAGAAGTTATTTCATCGCCTGTTTTCTAATTCTGCTTAAAGTTTCTTTGGTTATGCCCAAAAAAGAAGCAATGATATGTTGGGGAAATCGTTGAATAAATTGGGGGTGGTGGGCAGCAAATTCTTCATAACGTTTTTCCGCCGTATTGCTAATGGTAGAATCTAATCTTCGTTGAGAGGAGATGAAACTTCTTTGGTCCATGAATCTTGTCATTTGTCCAAATGCAGGCATTTTTTCGATCAGGTCCAGCATATCAGCTACTGTGACAATGAGCAGTTCGGTATCTTCCCAGGCATCAATATTATACTTCGATGGTGTGAGCATAACAGCACTTTCACGATCGCACGCCCACCAATTTTCAAGGTACAGATAAACAATATGCTCTACACCTTTGGTGTCAACGCTGTATTGTCGCATAGCACCTTTTACAATAAAACCAACGTATTTGCTCACATCACCAGACTGCAAAAGGTATTGTTTTTTTCTTAACTTTTTGGGTTGAAAAGCTCTTATAATCAACGCTTCTTCCTCTTTCGTAAGTGGCGAGGTGGCACGTTGGTTAATATAGGCTATAAGGTTTTCATGCATTGATTATGATTATTTATTAACTCAAATATATATTTCATTTTTATAATACTAAACCATCCGGCGACAATATGTACACTATTCCATTAGAACCCCTATTGGTATTATCTTAATTTCACTAAAATGCTTAGCTAACTCACGGGCTTACCGAAAAGCTTTTATAGGAAAAAAAACAGCCGGATTCCAGCCGGGTAAGGCCATGTATCAATTAAAGGCATTGGCTGGTGATGTCGTAAGGAAGTTATAAAGAAAAAACCAATATCTGATTAAAACGGCAAGATGTTTGGAAAAGTGGAAAACATCAGCAATTTCGAATAAATTCAGTGATGTTGCGATCCCTTAAGTGTTCTTCATTTGTAAAATAAGAGGTTATTAAAGATTACGGAGAAGGTCGTTATAATAACTGATTTCCTTAATCACCGAAGGAAGATTACTCGGTCTGACATCTGCGTCGCGCTCAATATATATAAATCCTTTATAGTTTTGTCTTTTCAATTCCTCCAAAACGGCTTTGAAATTTACAACTCCTGTACCCAGATCGACATCACGTGCATTTGGATCGTTCATTTGACTGGCATCTTTAAGATGTATGGCGAGGATATGTCCTTGCAATTTCTGTAATCCGGAGACTGCGTCGACGCCACTTTTTGGCCAATGCCCCAAATCGGGACAAGCGCCGAAATTAGGATGATTCTTAATCGCAGCTAAAACTGAGTCTGGACTCCAGAAAGCACTTTTTCCTTTCCAATGGTTGTGAATTGCAACTTTAATATGAAAAACTCCGGCTAAACTGTCTATGCTGTCCCAAAGATTCCTGGGAGGTTCCGCAGTAATGAATTCACATTTTAATTTTTTGGCCTGCAAAAATCCATTCTTCCAGCTATCTAATGAGCTTCCTCCAAAAACATAAACAGACCTGATTTTTATATGATGCTTATCAAGGTACTTATTAAGCTTTACGAGTCCTTGTTCAGATATTTGTGAAATATACCCTTTCTCTATTTCGTCGCCGATTTTTTGAAAAGACGCAGCTTCTATGTAATGAACCCCGGCGCTGTCCGATTTACTAATACCTTCTGCCAGTGTAAATCGGTGGAACGTATAAATTTCAACACCAAGCTTCCATTTGTTACTTACCTGGGAATAATCATTAATCCATGCCACCAAAAACCCACTAGATAACAAAATCGCAATTATGGTATAACTTTTAATTCTTTTCATATCGATTAATATGTATTTTCTTTCTGGTTTGGTATATTTCAAACGATCGACCGTATCACCAAATCCCATTGATATTTGAAGTAAACAGGGCAGCTATGATCCCGGCTGATACGCGGATTTTGCCTCCTATCACGAACCTATCCGTATATGGCAACAACTACGGGAAAGACTGATCATCCCCGCGATCAGTTTTATTTTTTTCAGTAAAACCCGGTTCGAACCCGCTATTTACTCATTTATTGTCAGGAAGAGCGAAAGCCATATAAGAATCCCCCGAAGGCTTCCCTAACTTTCCTCCGCCACAAGCTATTACTAAAAACTGTTTCCCCTGTAATTCATACACGGACGGTGTCGCAAAACCGCAAGCCGGCAAATCAAACTCCCACAATAATTTACCGGTCTTCTTGTTGAAAGCCCTCATTTTTGAATCGCTTGTTGCCGCTATAAATAAAAGGCCACCAGCTGTAACGGTTGGTCCTCCATAATTCTCGGTTCCTGAATGTATGCCTTTTGCCTTAAGTTCGGGATAATCTCCCAACGTTTCCTTCCAAACCAGTTCACCGGTGTTTACGTTAATTGCACTTAATGTCCCCCATGGTGGCGCGACAGCTGGGTACCCCTCTTTTGTTAAAAATTTATTATTTAAACGGGTCAGGTAAGGCATCTTAAACCATTCGTCTTCGGCTTGTCCCGATGGAACAAATTTTTTGTTTTGATCCGTCTTGATATCAAGTACAAACGCGGCAATAGCTTTCCGTTGACTTTCAGGCAAGTGGCCGAAACCCGGCATCATTCTTCGTCCAGCAGCTATAAGTTGCAAGAATTCGGTTTGCTTGTATTTTTTATTGATTGCGATAAGTGATGGAATATTGCCTGCGCCTGATCTATCTGCACCGTGACATCCCATGCAATTTGCTATGTATAGTCTTTTTCCGGCCATCCTGATGGTTTCATTAGATGGTGCCGTTTTTCTGGGCTGCTTTATCGCCGCGGGCTGCTTTGTTCTCACTGATACGATCGGGTTCCCCGTTTCCCGCATGGCCACCGCCCAGGGTACTTCACTTGCGTTTACATAGAGTAGCCCAGTAGTGGGATCATATGCCGGTCCACCCCATTCAGCACCACCATCGGTACCTGGAAAACTTATCGTTCCCTGCAAGGAGGGAGGATTGAACATATTTCCGGTATTGTACCCCGCGAGCTTTTCTTTAATCATCTCATAGGAAGATGCCGGAACAATATTATTGAGGTCTTTTTCTAAAAAAACCTGACGAACGAAAGGTTTTGGAAGCGTTGGAACCGGCTGTGTGGGTGATAATTTCTCTCCCAGCAATCCACTCACCGCCGGTACCGGTTTTTCCTCAACCGGGTAAATTGGCAAACCGGTGTTTCTATCAAGGATAAAAACGAAGCCGGTTTTAGTGACTTGAGCTACAGCATCTATTTTTTTTCCACCTTTTGTTATTGTTAATAATACCGGAGCAGTTGGCAGATCCCTGTCCCAAACATCATGATGTACTGTTTGAAAATGCCAGATACGCTTTCCTGTCGCTGCATTTAACGCAACCAGGCAATTAGCGTAAAGGCTATTACCTGTTCTTCTGCCACCATAGTGATCAAAAGAAGCCGAACCAATGGGGGCAAATAAAATCCCCTTTTGTTCATCCAGGCTAAAACCAGCCCATGAATTGGCGCCTCCAATATGCTTATATGCTTCCTTATCATCCCATGTGTTATACCCATACTCTCCCGGTTGTGGTATAGTATGAAATATCCAGCGTAACGCTCCGGTGTGTACATCGTAAGCTCTGATATGACCGGGTGCCGCTGCTGCATCTTCTGATACTCTTGTACCTACAATGATCAAATTTTTATAAATAGTGCCGGGACTGGTTGATGCTACGTAAAGATTCTTTACATCTCGGCCTAAGTTATCATGTAAATCAATCTTTCCTGATTCACCAAAACTGGTAACGGGTTTCCCCGTAGAGGCATTAATACAATATAGATTTGACGATGCTGAATAAAAGATCCTTTGATCATTCTCTCCTCCCTTGTAGTAAGTGACTCCACGACAAACATTCATATTAAAAAAAGCACCCACCGGACCTTCTGACTTCACCGGCACCGGATCAAATGACCACCTTTCTTTGCCTGTTGCAGCGTCCACCGCAAATAATTTTAACTTCGGGGATACCCCATACAAAATCCCATCAATGATTATCGGATTTACCTGTATCTGTGTAAGGTTACCAGCATCTTGCGTATGGTATTGCCACGCTACCTGCAGTTTTGAAACATTGTTGGTATCAATGTCCGTTAAAGAAGAATAATGATTATGCTCATTATTCCCGCCGTAAACTTTCCATCCTTGATATGACTTTTCATTATCTGGCTTAAATGAGACGTGGATCATCAAAATACATAGGATAACGAATCCGGTTCCTATAAAGTAATACGCTTTCATTTTTTATTGTGTAATTGAAATGATTCTAATGCCATTTGGCAATACCGATCTATATTGGTGTTCGGAATTAAATTCCAGACGAACAAATGTGCTTTATTTCCGCTGATATACCCTCCTTGACCTACCCCTACCTTCTCCTGCCTTCCTGAAGAAATCAATTGATTACTGGCCTACCTGATAATTTTTTGAGATGACTTCATCACATGCCCGACATATTTAAATTTATTTTCACCCGACACCAATGGATAAGCTACTCCTTTCCATATCAAGATTCCGGAAGTTTCTGACGGTAGAACAATATTAATATCCTGATAATTGGCTTTATGCAGGTATTTAACTGAAATTTTTCCTTTAGGGTGCGGGATCTCACCGCCGATATCATTCCACGAGCTGTTTCCCAAATGTGGTTCAATTTTAACTTTTGTGAATCCAGGGGCATAACTATCTATCCCCAAAACAGTTCTGTAAAATTCTATATTCGGACTTGCGCCCCAGGCGTGGCAGTCGGACCGGGTGTAATCGAGGTCTGAAGTTTCCGCCCAGGTGGTCAAACCGTTAGAAATATTCTTACGCCAGATATCCAGCCAATTCATATAATCATTACCCAGCCCCGCTTTCACAAGCGCCTGGTGCAAATAGTATTTAAAATAGATAGTACACGCAGTTAATGACGAATCTTTTAATATTTTTTTGCTGATTGCCAGCCATTCCGACTTATTTCCGAGACCAGCAAGAATCGCAAGCGAATTGGTGTGCTGAGAAAACAGATCCTTATCTTCATTATCTGCATAAAGTTGTTTGAAACGGTCCCAATAATGCTCGCGGATGGACTTTTTAAGCTGCTCGGCTTTACCTTTGTATAATGTTGCAAATGACGCCAACCCGAGCTTCGCTTCCATATCTGCAGCAAGTTGATAAGCCAGCAATAGCTGTAGGTCTAAAATCGCAGAGCCGCCGGATTTCCCGATGGGCGGCACCCCCTGCTTCCAGTTTTTACCCTTCGCCCAGTCTACAAAATTCCAATAAGGCACATTTCTTAAAGATCCGTCTGCCTGCTGGTACCTGTTAAAGAAATCGAGCACGGACCTTTCGCCGGGCAGCTTATCCTTGATAAAATCATTATCTGGGCGGTACATCCAATAATCATGAAGAACCCCTATATACCAAAGTGAAAAGGTTGAAATAACCTGAGGGGTAAAAGAAGGGTGTCTGCTAAAAGTAAGGCCTTCCGCGATACGGGAATGGTCCATCTGATTGATCGCATTCCGGGCAAGGCGGTCGTCGCCGCTGTTATAATAGGAGATCAGGGCTTGTATTCGTGTATCCCCAATATATTGGAGCTGTTCGTAATAAGGGCAATCCATATACGTTTCCAAAGCATCAAGCCTTGCCGTACGCCAGCCGATATCGAGTATCTTCTTCATTTCTTCGTCTTCCGTTTCCAGGCTGGAATTCAAACGGAACGGGTAAGCGGTAAAAGTGCCGAATATATCATCGATTATGAGCGGACTATCCTGCGTAAACACGCTTAACCGGATATACCGGAAGGTCCTCCAGTAGCGGGTTTCAAAAGTTTGGCCTTCAGAACCATCCGAAACGATACTGTCCCGTCTTCCTGCGATCACCTTCCCCTGTATTTGGTTACGGTTACCCTTTTTGCCCCCGAATGCATTCAACTGATCAAAAGGGGCTTCAGCATAAGTGAGGGAAATACCGGCATCTTTTCCACCGCTAAATTTTAAAGTTAAATATGCAGTGGTCAGGAAAGTCTGATCAAGCAATAAAGTTGCATAAGTATGAGGCGGGATCGTAACCGCCTTTTTAACAAGGGGAAATGAATCCGGTAAAGGAATACCTTCGGCATTCCTCAGTGCCGGAGTCCGTTGTAAAGTCCGTTCCATCTGCGGAAGGGAAGATCGGACCAACATCCAACCAGCTGCGTCTGGAGTGCCTTTTGGTTTTCCCCGGTCAATCGATTTTGCAGCAGGCCAGTCGTTATCATCAAAAGCAGGCTCCAACCATCCTTTTGTCATTTTCTTCATATCAACGATTTCGCCCGGATCAACGATATACCAGGCCGGGTAGCCAATGCCGGGTAGCGGCGAATAGGCAGCGCTCCTCAAACATTTCCACGAACGCCCCGAATTGACTACCGATTCAGCCGGGCCCTCTCCCTGTATGATAAAAGCGGTTCTCAGCGAAATTTGGGCCTCGGGCCGGTAGTCCCCATCGTTCCAAACAATCGCGCATACATCGTTTACTCCCCGGCTTAAATACGGAGCGAGGTCAACGGTTTCATAATTCCAATAGAATAAGTCCCCCCGTGCAGGACCGATGGAAACCAGCGTGCCATTTACATATAATTTATACCGGTTATCAGCAGAAACTTTAACCATGAATGCTTCAGGCTTCGTAATGAGTTCAATTTTTTTCCTGAAATAATAAACACCATATTCTTTCCCCGGATCGGCTGATGAACAGATCCAGGAAGCTTGCCATATTTTCTCAGGAACGGTTTTCCCGTTAAATGC
The DNA here is from genome assembly GCF_034263275.1 of Mucilaginibacter sp. cycad4. NCBI lineage: Bacteria > Pseudomonadati > Bacteroidota > Sphingobacteriia > Sphingobacteriales > Sphingobacteriaceae > Mucilaginibacter > Mucilaginibacter sp. cycad4. The sequence continues at coordinate 2,234,097 of NZ_CP139559.1, forward strand.
TACATTAGTTTTTGAGGACTGAGCCTTCAGGATAGTTAAGGGCTGCGCCCATGACAGGACAACAAAAAAAATACAGGTGAGTTTAAATTTTGGCATAACCGGACTTATAGCTATAATTTGATAAATTCATTGTGGAAAACGTAGGTCTCACCGAAAGCAGTAAATGAACTAATTGCTGCCAGGCAACAGAAAAAAGGCGATCTGATTAAAACCCCAATCCCTCGATATAGCCCTTATTTGGAAAATTATTCTTGAACCGGGCATTTTCCAAAAATTCGTTCAGGGCTTTCCGTACCTTTTCCCTGTCGGGCATGTTCTTCCGCATATTTTCATAAGAACTCCTGTCACTTTTAGCATAAGCGGAAATCAGCGCATAGTCCGCAGGCTGTTTAAAGTTCATGATGCCGCGCGAATCGTCCATTTTCTTATAAGGCCAGTAAGCCCAGTTCATTTGATTTTCGTCAAGCAGCTTCGTAAATTGCTTAACCCACTCATCTGTATTCTCACCAGTTTCCCCAATATAAACCGGCACATGGTTTTTGTTTCCAAAATCTATGTATTGCTGGATGGCTTCCTGTTTGATGGTAAAATGGTATTTATGAAATTCATAAACGATGTTATTATCGGGCAGGGTCTCGAAAACCCGGAAATCCAGGGCCCAGTTGGAACCGCTCAAAAATATGATGTGCTTTTTATCCAACTTCCTGATGGCGGATACCATTCTTTTATAGATTAAAAACAATCGATGGTTGTAATCTTTCACCACGTCGTTAAAATAACTGGCGAACGGCTCATTAACAACATCATAACCTATTACTACAGGTTCGTTCTTATAATGAGCTGCAATTTTCGTCCAGATACCTGCCATTTGGTCCTGGCTTGATCGGCTAAAAAACAACCAGGGATATCCTGAACTATCATCGATATTATAGCCTGTTTGACCCCCGGGTGCGCAATGCATATCCAATAGTACATAAAGCTTTTCCTCCCGGCACCAATTGATCACCCGGTCGATGTACTCAAACCCGGCATTTCGCTTTCCCAAATACAGATCGCCGGTAAAAAGCTGGTAATGGAACGGCAGCCTGATGTGATTGCATCCGATTTTTCCAAGGAACCTTATATCATCATGAGTTATGTAGTTGTTAAGGTACCTGTCCCAAAAGGCAGCGGTACTGTCAGGGCCGATCAGCTCCAACAGAAGCTGGTTAATCTGGGCTGGAGCTCCCACCTGGTCTGTTTTGAACATGTAGCCTTCGGGTACCAGCCAATTTCCAAGGTTCGCACCTTTTAACCTGATCGGACGATTATCAGGATCCAGGATTTGCGTTCCGCTTGTTCTGCAGAGCTTAACCTGGTTTCCTGCCGGATGAAGCGACCTTTTTTGAGCCCAAAGTTGGGTTGAAAAAAAAACATAGCAACAAAAGAGACACAAGGCAAAAATGAATCGCTTTTTCATAGAATTTTATGCGTTAGAAATGTTGGGGTTGAGGAAAAAGTGTTCCGGATCTCATGCCGGAACACCATCAACTAAATCTCGATCAACGATGTGTTTATTGATCTCAACAAGCCATTTTTCTCAAGAATGGCTTGTTTTTTAATGCCCCGGCCGCGTTGGCCAACCGGTTAAAAAACCGGCCGGCCTGACTGTGTCGCGGAGCATAGGGTAAATTACTTACTTAATAACCAGGGTTCTGGGTTAAATTTTTATTGAGCTGAATGTCTTGAAGTGGGATAGGATATACGAACTGATGTTTATCAGCGTTCAGGTTGTAGTTCAGATTTGCGCCGTGGGAATTGACCTGACTGTTCATCAGTGTTACCAGGTTTATGGTTCCGTTAGCATCAGCACGCAAGAGGTCATTCCAGCGAACCTGCTCATGCGCAAGTTCGAGCCTTCTCTCATTTAGTATGGCCAGCGCCAGTTCGGTTTTGGTCGTTGCGATAGTGCCCGGCAAATTGGCCCTTGTGCGCACCTGATTCATTAGCGTTATGGCAGTACCGGTGTTGCCCAGCTGGTTATTGGCTTCCGCGGCAAGCAACAGGATATCGGCGTAACGAATCAATAAAAGATTATCAGAGCTGGCAAAGCCTTCGGCATCCGGCAATTTGACGATGAATGGGATCGGTGCTGCCGCATCCCACGCATTAAGCGGCATATTGAAAGAAGCATTTGCAATCTGCCAGTTGAATGTAGACTTGTAACGTATGCCCTGGTCCCCGGCTGCCTTGAATGCCTGGATCAGATCAAAGGACCCGATATCGCGTTTGGGATACTGATCGGCAGCAACCCAGACGAACAGTTCAGGTCCAAAAAAATTATACGGACTGCCGCCGGAAGGGGCCTGAACTTCAAAAATCGATTCTGGTGTATTTTTGTTTGTCCTACCGAACAATTTGGAATAATCACTAACCAGGGAATATTTACCGCCACTGATCACCTTATTGCAATAGGTCAGGCAATTCGTATAATCTCCCATTTGGGCATAGGTTTTTGCGAGCAATGCATCTGCAGCACCTGCTGTAGCGCGCCCGGCCTGTCCGTTAAATGGCGTTTCAGGCAATACACCCTCAGCAAATTTCAGATCAGCAATGATCTGTGCGTAAACTTCAGCGGCAGTGTTTCTTGCCGGGTAGAAGTTCCCGTTATTGGTCACTGACAAAATGATCGGAACACCGCCGAACTCAGTTACCAGGTTGTAGTACGCTAGTGCGCGCAGGAAGCGGGCCTCTCCCAGGATCTGCTCTTTCCTGTTTGTTCCTGCCCATGAAGGATCATTGATCGGCGGAATGTTATCGGTAACCGCATTGGCAGCAGTAACATGGCCAAAGAGATAAGTCCAAGCGCCCTGTATCGCCGCATTTGATGAAGTATAGGTGAAATTTTCCAGGGGTTGTTCTGCAGTCACATTATCCCCGTTGACATAGCAGTTATCCGACTTGCCGTCAGTCAGCATAAAATTATCGTATTGATAATAACTAACAGTAGCCAGTTTGTTATATGCGCCGTTCAAAAGATTCTCAGCGTCCTGGGCCGATTTGATAGATCCTGCTGCTAAACTCGATTCAGGCGCTTTCTCCAAAAAGCTCTTTTTACAGGAAGAGAAGATTACTCCAAGGATTACCAAATACTTGAATAATGATTTATATTTTTTCATGATAATGTCTTTATTAAAATTGAACATTGATGCCAGCCGTGAAGATTTTCGCTGGCGGATAAGTGCCCCTGTCAACTCCCAGCGAAAGTAAGGAAACACCTGCCCCGGCGTTCACCGCCTGGTTATTTGTTCCCAATCCATATCCGTTCACCTCGGGATAATAACCTTTGTACTTAGATATGATGAACAGGTTCTGGGCGCTTACATAAAATTTCGCCCCAGCCAAACCAAGGGTTTTCAGGAAACCTTTATCAAATTGGTAGCTTAGCGTTACGTTCCTCATGCGAATGAAGGAGCCATCTTCCAGGTAATTAGAAGCGATACGGCTTTGCAATAATGCAGCGGCCGCGGTATTGGTCGTACCGTTACCAAGCGCCCTCGGAATATCGGTAATATCACCGGGTTTTTCCCAGCGCCTTAATACATCTGTACTCTCGTTGGTATACCCGGAAAGTGCTTCCGTTTCCATCCTGGTCGCGTTATAAACTTTATTTCCCTGCACGGCATCCATCAGGACAGACAGACTAAGTGCTTGATAAGTGAAGGTGTTCGAAAATCCGAAATTGTATTTAGGGATAGCAGAACCCAGGTTTTGCGGGTTGTCGCTATAAACAAAATTACCTGTCTGCGGATCAACACCCTTGGTCTGGTATCCCCAAAATGTACCCAATGGATAACCATTCTTAATAATCTGGGTGTAAATAGGAGCCTTGCTGCCCCCGATGGTCAAGGGGCCTGTTTGAAAAGAGATTGTCGGATCTATCCCGGAGATCAGGTTTTTATTGTATGACGCATTAAAATTGGTACTCCAGGAAAAGCTGCTGCCTTTCAGAACATCAGCCTCGATGCCAAGTTCAACTCCTTTATTGATATCATTACCCGGCAAATTCAGCGCGGTAAATGAACCGCCTGTTGTCAAAGGTAATTGTTGCGTAAAGATGAGGTCCCTGACCTTTTTGTGGTAATAATCGACCGTTAATGTTACGCGGCTTTGAAAAAAGCTTGCATCAAAACCAATATTAGTCTGTTGTGCTGATTCCCATTTCAGGTTTGGGTTTCCAAACTGGCCGCTTGGGTTGATGCCCGGGATTGCCGCACCGCCGCCGTAAGCGTAAGGCGAGCCAGCATTCAACAAGCTATAAGAAGGGTATAACATGGTAAAAGGCGGCAGGTTACCTGTTTCGCCCCAACCAGCCCGGATCTTCAGGTTCTGAACCCAGGTCACATCCTTCATAAAGTCTTCGCTGGATACCCGCCAGCCTGCGGATACCGCCGGGAAATTGCCCCATACGACGTTATTTCCAACCCTTGACGAGCCGTCCCGCCGAAAAGTAGCGGTCAGTAGATAGCGGTCATTATAAGAATAATTTACTCTTCCGAAATACGAATTCGTAGACCACTGAAAATTGCCGGAACCGATCACAAAATTAGAGCTCGCGCCATTCAGGGTTTGTACCGCATTGCTGGAAAAACCATTACCAGAAGCATTAGATGTACCGATTTTTTCTTCCAATGCAGATGTTCCTGCTACAACATTAATAGAATGGCGGCCTAAAATCTTGTTATAAGTCAGCGTATTGTCCCATGCCCAACGTGAAACTTCGGAATAATTGGTCCTGCCGGTACCGGCATTTGACAGCCCGCTCAAACTGCTATAGGGATCCTGAAAATAATCATATTTTGAGTTTTCCACAATAACGTTCAGTTGGCTGCGGTATTTCAAATCGAATGGTAGTTTCACATCGGTGTACACGTTACCCAGCAAATTGTTTCCGATTGTCTTGTTTGTATTATTATAAATATCCGATATGGGGTTTTCACCGGAATAGAAATTACTGGTACCGTAAACTCCAGGATTAGGGCTGCCTGTCGGCATCCTCACCGGTATATATTGTGGTGTTACCAGCGCTGCTATGACAACACCGCCAAAATTAGCCGACGCGTTATCGGTAACTGTTCTTTGAGTGGTGCGGTTATAGCTGAAATCACCCCCTATCTTCAACCAGTCGGTTGCATTTTGTTCCGCGCTGAACTTGGCTGAATACCTTTTGTAGCTTGAACCGACAATGATACCGTCCTGGTTCAAATATCCGCCCCCGAGGTAAAATGTGCCTTTTTCAGAGCCGCCTGAAGTGCTCATATTCACCCCTGTCTGCATAGCGTTGTGATAAACCTGGTCCTGCCAGTTATTATTGGTATTTGTAAGATCATAATAAGCCGGAATCTTAAGGTCGGCACCGGTAATTTCCTTTTGCAAGGACAGGAACTGGGCATTGTTAAGTACAGACAATTTCTTAACAATTTGTTGCATACCCGTATAAAAGTTAATATCCGTCCTCGGTTTTCCTTTGGTCCCATGTTTGGTGGTGATGATCACCACCCCATTGGTTGAACCTGCTGCACCATAAATACCAGCCGCGGATGCATCCTTGAGGATACTCATAGATTCAATAGTATTCGGGTCGATCGCCCTGATATCATTTGCCAGTACGCCGTCAACTACATATAAAGGCTCCCCCCCGTTTGGTGATCCTATACCGCGGATCTTTACGGACAGGTCACCGCCCGGCGCACCGGAAGGGATTGATACCTGGACACCGGCTGATTTGCCTGTTATAGCCTCAACAGCACTGACAATGGGCCTGCTGGAAATATCCCTGGTACTTACCGTTGAAATCGCAGACGTGATATCCTTTTTCTTTTGGCTACCGTAACCTACCACGACCACCTCGCTTAAAGCCTGGTTACTTTCCTGTAAAACCACATCAAGCGTAGTACGGTTATTAACATGGAGCTCCTGGGTAACAAAACCAATGAAACTAAACACCAGGGTACCGTCTCCATTGGCTATTTTAATGGAATAAGTGCCATCCGCCGCACTGACTACACCACCTGTGCCGTCTTTGGGTTTGACCGTAACTCCGGCTAAAGGGATTCCCTTCACATCTGTGATCTTACCTTTCACCGTTAAATCCTGAGCCTGCCCTGACTGGATAATGCCTGCCGTTTGCAGTTTCGGCTCGATCAGGATATAACTATTTTCCTGCCTGAATTCAAGTTCGGTTTGGGCCAGTAGAAGCCTCAGCAATTTTGAAACGGCATAGGTACCGTCCTTGATGGTCAGCTGCTTATAGGATTTGATATCTTCACGTTTATAGGCAAAGCGAAATGTAGTTTGCTTTTCAATTTGTTTAAAAGAATATTCCAGGCTCTTGTTGGTAATGGACATCTGGACCTCTGTCGTTTCAATATCCTGGCCTTTGCTGCTTCCGGCCATTAAAATTCCGCAAGAAGTAAAGATTATGGCAAGTGTAATGGTTGTGTACCGCATAATACGCACAATAGAGATAATCGGCATCCGGCATCCCTTAGGAACGGCCGAATTGGCGAACAATAAAAATTTCATTAGATTTACTTGGTTTAAATGTTTTCGAAAATTCGTTTAAATGCACAGCCGCATTAGCGCACTTGGCGGTACGTTAATGCAATTACTAACCGCTTGTGGCTACCACCACAGCGGTTATTTTCTTTAAGAAGTTTTACGGAAGGCGTAGAATTTGCATCATAATTTTAAATTTATCTGGTTTATATAAAACGGTGTATTGGCGGACACCGAAGGTTAATTCGTATATATTCTCATTCAGGATCAAACCTGCACAGCAGTTTATTTATGCTTCCTTCCGCTTAATATGATGGTATTACGCTCTATCCGATATTTGAAGCCGTTCAGATGACTGATCACATCCATCACTTTTGTTATTTTCTCTCCTTTGAGGAACGAAACGTTAAAACGGTAGTTTTTAAGTTCGGGGGTCTCAAACCTGAATTCGACATTGTACCAGCGGCCGATTATTTCAGCAGCTTTCTCCATAGTCACATTATCCAGTATCAATTCCCCGTCCTTCCAGGCAACCAAATCATTTGCGTTCACTTTGCCCAGCGTCAGTCTTTTAGTTTCGGCATTGTAAACAAGATTGTCGTTTGGCAGCAGCACGCAGATCTTTTGAACGCGGTCAGCTACGCTGACCTTTCCTCGGAGAACGGCCACGCTTACTTCGTCCCTGTGATATGACTCAATATCAAAGGCCGTTCCGAGCACCTGGGTATTAATCCCTCTGGCGTGTACAATAAAGGGCTGATCAGGGTCATGCACCACGTCAAAGAAGGCCTCTCCTTCGAGGAAAATATCCCTCGTTTTACCAGCAAATTTTTCTGGAAACCGGATCTTACTGTCAGCATTCAAAAACACGATCGAACCATCAGGCAACCTGAGTTTTACTTTTTGGCCCTTCGGAACAATCTTTTCAAGGTATGCTATCTGTGGAATATCCTGGTTTGCCCGGTATATAAAATATGCAGCAATAACGGACGAACATGCCATTAACAGGCTTGCTGCAATTCGCAGCCAATGCCTCGCCGGTTTCAGCTCCTTTACCGCTGTTTTATCGGTCTGAAAACGGGGGTCAGCAAGGATCTGATCAAATACACGGCTCCTGTCAATTTCAATGAAAGATATTCCGGTTTCAAGTTTGTCCCAAATATTATCCATAGCTTCAAACAACTCGTCGTCGGATGAGGAATCTGCTATATATTTTTTAAGTTCACGATACTCCTTTTCCGAGATCGAATTATCTGCGAACCGGGAAAGCAACTTAAATAAATATTCCTTATTTATAGACATTCAAACTGGCTTATTGGTGGTTTATATAAGAGAATACACGCGATGTAAGTCATCGTACTAGTCATTTAAAAATAAATTTTCAATACCGCTGCATTACTAAAACTGACCATTCAATAATGACTGCAAGACACCATGCCACGTGGGATGTTTTGTTAAAAAAATAGAATTGCGGTTTGCCGGCACTCAAAGAATAATAAGCGGTTAGGAATAAACCGGGATCAAAGCCATGCGAAGCTCATGGCTTAAGCAATGTATGAATAGCAATTATGTATAAAATGTGGTTTTTATCAAAATGCCCTCTGAGATTCTTGAGGGCTTGTACCAGGTGATTTTTTACAGTGTTCCGTGAAATATGCATGCGCTCCCCGATTTCGTCGTGACTCAGCCCCTCGAGCCGGCTTAGGCGAAAAACCATCTGTTGTTGCTTCGGCAGTTTCGATAAGATCTCATCAGTTACTCGCCTGAGGTCATCAAGCATTATCCTTTCTTCAGTATCGTTATGGATATCGTTTAAATCACGAGAAAAATCACGGAAAGCGGCATGCTGGTTAACGGATTTACGCAAAGCATTAAGCGTTAGCCTTCTTGCAATCGTATAAAGCAGCGCGTTTATAGGATACTGGTCTTCCAGGGTTTCCTTCTTTAACCAAAGCTGTAAAAACGTTTCCTGTACTATCTCCTCGCTGCCTTCTTTATTTTTAAGGAATTTGTAAACGAAAGCGTAAATCTTCTGACTTTGATTTTCATAAATTAAACGAAATGCATCGGCATCACCATCGCGTAAACGTGATATAACAATAGCACCTATTGGTTGCACTAACATTAATTTAAAATAAGAATAACGGCTCGAAACGTTCGAAATATAATACTACGACAAATTTCAACAATTATAATAATAATACTATCCCTTACCCTCGGTATCGCGCTGATAAGCTTAACGCTACTCTGAAACAGGATTAATTCAGGCTGTTGAGCAATGAGTAATTAACTGCATCCAGGCTTTTACAATGAATTCCTCACAATGACCTTAAATGGTATTGCCAGGTGCTCTTTTCGGTTTTCCAAAATCATTTGCGCTGTTTTCTCCCCCATCATTCTAAAATCTGTCGATATTGTTGTTATACCTTTTAGAATTATCTTTTTGAGCGAGGTTTCGTTGTATGAAATGACGCCAATATCTTTCCCGACCTCCAGATGATTACCTATCGCCATTTCGATCAACTCCACCAGGTCATCTTCCATCAAGTTAATATAAACTGTTCCCGGCTCCAGATTTTCACCGCAAAGGCAGCCGATGACACCGTAATCGAAAGCATATTGCTGGCAAAAACTGATAAAACCGCTCAGTATCCCTTTGGAATAATAACTGTTCGGCGGGAATATGATCTTCAGTGTATGGTATTTCGCCAGTTGCTCTACCAACTGTTGCAAAGCTGAATAGATATCCTGTTCAAAGTCCTCATACACAGAACCGAACTGGCCTGAAATATCGGTAATTAGTTTATCCATCAATATCAGCTTGTCTTTCGGTAATTGATCAATGATCTTTTTAGCTTCTTCCTCATTTTCAAAGAAGTGAGGGACGATAACAATTTTTGAGTATTGTTCTATATTTTTCAGCAGAAGCCTTTTGAAACAGTTGAAATCGTTATTATAAATATAAAAATCAATTGTAGCGTTTAGACCTAATGTTTCGGCCAACGAATCATAAATGATCTTTTTATGACTACTTAATTTATTAAACAACAGCAAAATATTAACAGGTTGTTCAAAATGAACATTGGAGATAAAATATCCCTTTCCATTGATCGAGTTCAGCACTTTAACCTTTTTCAATTCATTGTAGGCCCGCTCTATCGTATTTTTTGACACTTCCAGAGCGATACTCAGGTCATATATAGAGGGAAGAATGTCATCTTTTTCAATGACCTGATCCTCAATTCCACGAAGTACAGAATTATAGATCTGTATATATTTCGGTGTGATCGAAAATTCATCGATCTTAACAATTTTCAAATAATTCTTCATCTTATTCCGTCCTAAATACGGAATAAAAGTAATTTTAATTTTATTAAAATCCTAATGCTTACTCAAATTAATCCGGGCGGCGCTTAATTAAGGGAAGGTACAGGAGGGTTTCGTGATTATGGTGTACTACTTTTATCCCTATGCGGTATCCCGCAGAACAATTATAAAAGAATTCCGATGCGCCATATTACATACAAGCTCTTAGCTAATTGCTTGTTAACCTTTTTCATACACATCAGCTGCGAGGCTCAATATACGGGAAGCCGGCAAGCCGGTTGGGGCGACCAGAGGGACGGCACTTTTAGAAACCCTATCCTAAATGCGGATTATTCAGACCCGGATGTAATCCGTGTTGGCAAGAAATTTTATATGGTTTGCTCAGACTTTCATTTTATGGGTATGCAAGTGCTTGAATCTACTGACCTCGTGAACTGGCACCTGATTAGTCAGATCTATCGCAGCCTTCTTATCGACAGCAGCTATGACGCGATGTCACGGTATGGCAGCGGAAGTTGGGCGCCCTCCATCCGTTTCCACGATCATAAATACTTTGTCTTCTTCTGTACACCGGACGAAGGCTTGTATATGAGCAGTGCTGATGATCCGGCGGGTCCATGGTCTCCTTTGACCGAAGTACAGCGGGTAAAAGGCTGGGAAGATCCGTGCCCTTTTTGGGATGACGACGGGCAGGCCTATCTCGGGCATAGCAAAGTCGGGGCGGGACCAATCATTATCCATAAAATGACCAGTGACGGCAAGCGGTTATTAGATTCCGGTAAAACAGTATACACGGGAAAGGCCGCGGAAGGAACAAAGATCTATAAGCGAAATGGCTTAATGTACCTGATCATTCCTGAGGGCGGTGTAGGCAATGGCTTTGAGACCGCGCTACGAGCAAATAATATATACGGGCCTTATGAACGAAAGATCGTTTTAGAACGGGGCAAAACAAAAATCAACGGCCCCCATCAGGGAGGGATGGTTGAACTGGAATCCGGCGAATCATGGTTTATCCATTTTCAGAATGTCGGAGCCATAGGCAGAATCTGTCATTTGGAACCGGTACAATGGAAAGATGACTGGCCATTCATTGGCAAAGACCTCGACGGGAACGGAGTAGGTGAACCGGTAACCATCAACCGTAAGCCAGTTGTGTCCCTTCCAGGAAAGATTACTGCACCGGCTACCACGGATGACTTTAACGGGAAGTCCCTTGGCTTACAATGGCAATGGAACCATAACCCGGTAGACGCGAACTGGTCTTTAAGTCAGAAAAAAGGCTTCCTGAGCCTGCATGCGATGGGCGGCGCTGATACAAAACACGCCAGGAACACCATCACCCAAAAATTGATGGGAAATCAGGGTGAAATCACCACTTTGCTGAATACTTCACAAATGGCCCCGGGACAAAAAGCGGGTCTATGCTTATTTGGCAATTACCTGCATGAGATCGGTTTGCTTAAGACTGACAGCATAATACAACTCTATACAGAAAACCGGGGAATCAAAACAGCTGGCCCTGTCCTCCGGCAAGCAAATATTTACCTGAGGATATCAATAGATGTAGATGGTGACCATACGAGCCTGCAATACAGTTTGGACGGACGAAACTTCACTAAACTGGGGGTCAATTGTGAATTATCCCGGTTTAATTCCTGGAAAGGAATGAGACCGGCATTATATTCTTACAATACCCTTGGCGACGGCGGTGTGGCACTTTTCGATTGGTTTAAGTATCGTTACGACGGTCCGGGCGGCAACTAGCCCCGAAATGAGGATCATTGAAAAGTACGGTTAAAATGCGAGTTCAACGCCGGTTTTAAGCCCTTCCTCATACTTAGCCTTGTCAAATTTATAAAGAAATGGGGAGCGATGCGCCCCGATCTTTTTTGTTTCGCTCAATTTAATAATGATACCTGTTGCCAGCAGGCGCTTGGAAAAATTCCTGTCATCGAGCGTTTTACCCAGTATGGCTTCATACAGACTGTGAATCTCCGGCAAGGTGAATTTTTCCTCTAAAAGCTCATAACCGATCGGGTAATGCGCGATGTGCAGCCTTAAGGCATTCAGGGCTTCAGCGATGATCAGCTGATGATCAAACATCATTGGTGGGAGTTCAGATACCGGCCACCACTGGATATCAGCTTCATATATTCCTTTTTTTAATTCAACCTTGGAAAACTCGGTCAGGGTATAAAATCCTACGGTCACAAAATAATCGAAGATCCAAAGATCCTCAGGAATTTCCATACCTGCCATCTCGCTGACGAGTTTGGCGGTAAACCCATTGTCAACAACTCTCTGAGGATTGCCAAACGCGCGGAACTGTTGTAGAAATAAATTCTTCAACCCGGTCCTCGATAGGGCGACCCTGTTTGCAGCTTCTTCGATACTTTCCGTCCTTTTTATATATCCGCCCGTAACGGTCCATTTATCGACCGCAAAGGGTTGTTGGAGAAGCACCTTCAACTCTTTATCATGATAACCAAAAATCACATTATCCACCGCAACATTACGAAGGTAATGTTGAGAATGATTAACAATATCGTCTATTTCCGGTTGCCCCATATTTATTTTAACCATAACAATCCGTTAATTGATCAAGAAATTTCGTTTTAGCAAACTTACAATTTAATACGTAAAAATTACGTATTAGCATTTGCTAATTTAACATTTATGCATTAGTTTTATTCCGTCAATTATACGGAATAAAATGAGAATATTTAATAAACTTTTAAAAACCAGGAATTTACCGCGAAAAACTGCAACGAACAACCGCTTTTTAGCAATAACATGCGTCCTTCGTTTGATTTTAAAAAGGCGGGAACTAACTGCGATCACCATTGCAATTGTTTTTTCAGCAACAATTGCCCATGCGCAAGACTCCCGGGCAATTTCATTTGATTATGGGTGGCGTTTTAAGAAAGACACATTAAAAGGCATCGAAGCCGTGGGGTTCGATGATTCAGGCTGGCGGAATCTGAATTTACCGCACGACTGGAGTATCGAAGACCTTCCCGGCCAACAGCCGGGAAGTGTACAAGGGCCATTTACAAAATCATCAATTGGAAAAAGCGCCACCGGCTTTACGGAAGGGGGCACCGGTTGGTATCGGAAAACCTTTAAACTGGGCAGCCAGTACAGCGGCAAGAAAACCTTTATCGTGTTCGACGGGGTATATATGAACGCTGATATCTGGATCAATGGACATCACCTGGGTAATCATCCTTATGGTTATACCTCCTTTTCCTTTGACCTGAGCCCATATCTTCGCAGTGAAGGGTTAACGAACGTGATCGCGGTAAGAGTTCAAAATCAGGGAAAAAATAGCCGCTGGTATGCCGGATCTGGAATTTACAGGCATGTATGGCTATTGCCGGTTGATCAGGTATACACAGTGTTGTGGGGAAACTATATTACCACGCCGCAAGTCAGTAACCGGGAAGCAATAGTTAAGGTGGAAAGTACATTAGAAAACAACTCACCTGCTGACAATAATATCAGCATTAAAACAGATATCATCAACCCCTCCGGAACGGTTGTGGCAAGTAAAAAAAGTGTGCTAACATTAAAAGGCGGTAAGCAAACGACAACTACCCTTGAATTAAAGGTTACTTCACCCTTGTTATGGACTCAGGAAAAGCCGATACTATATAAGACGCGTGTTTCCGTATTAGCAGGCAGTAAAATCATCGATCAGACGGTTAACAGTTTCGGGATAAGGAGCCTTTTATTTGATGCCCAAAAAGGCCTGTTGCTGAACGGGAAGGTAATAAAATTAAAAGGAGGATGCGTTCATAGTGACCTCGGCCCCTTGGGCACAGCGAGCCTCGACCGGGCGGAAGAACGAAAGGTAGAGTTATTAAAAAAAGCAGGGTATAATGCCATCCGTTTAAGTCATAACCCACCCGCCCCAGCCTTCTTGGATGCCTGCGACCGTATGGGCATGCTGGTAATTGACGAGGCTTTTGATATGTGGGAATTATCAAAAAGCTCGCAGGATTACCACCTTTTCTTCAAAGACTGGTGGCAAAAGGATCTGCAATCAATGATGCTCAGGGACCGCAATCACCCCTCGGTAATGATGTGGAGTATCGGAAATGAAATCTATGAAGCACCGGATTCCTCAGGATACCGGAATGCGAAATTACTGAGTGATGAGGTCAGGAGGCTCGACCCCACCCGCGCGGTCACGGAAGCGTTTGTTTACCTCCCTCCATATACCAAAAAACCATTGGACGCCTATCGGCCTAACCTTGTAAACCTCGATGTAGTGGGCTACAATTACTTTTTTGAAAGCAAGTCGCCCTATTTTCAGCGTGATAGTACTACCATGCAGCGTTTCCAGGAAGATAAGAAAAAATATCCTGGGAAGCTTTTTATCCAAACGGAATATGTACCTGATGCCGCACTGGAAAACTGGGAAGTCGTCGAAAAATACCCATATATTTTAGGAGGCTTTTGCTGGACTGCCATGGACTATATCGGCGAAGCCGGTATTGGAAGGCCGCTGCTTGTTCCCGAAGCACAAAAGCTACCTAAGGGGCTGATACGCATGGGCTTGTTCTACCGTGATTCATGGCCGGTATTTACTGCAGATTGCGGGGACCTGGACCTGATTGGCAATCCTAAAGCTGCGTTATATTACAAAGATGTTGTATGGCGAAAAAGCCCAGTCGAAATGCTGGTCCACCGCCCTGTTCCGGCGGGGATGAGGGAAGTCGTGGCAGCCTGGGGCTTCCCTGACGAATTAAAAAGCTGGACATGGCCAGGTGAGGAAGGAAAAAAAATACAGGTGAATGTTTATTCAAGAAGCAAAACTGTCAAATTAGAATTGAACGGCAAAATGATCGCCAGGCAGGATATTCCGGGCGGGTCGATCACCACCACTTTTGAAATAACTTACCAGCCGGGGACACTCGTTGCCAAAAGCTACGATGGCGGCCGGGAAACAGGTACGGACACGCTTTCAACTACCGGGAAAGCCCATGCAATCAGGCTGGTACCTGATCGTTCGGTCATCAAGCGTATGCCGAATGATCTATCATTTGTCAGCGTTGAAATTATTGATGAACATGGCCAGGTAGTACCTGATGCAAGTGATTACGAGGTGCAGTTCCAGCTCTCGGGCGACGCGACAATTGCGGGTATAGGAAACGGGAACCATGCAGATATGTCAAGCTTTCAGGAATTTCATAAAAGAGCTTATCAAGGCAGGGCGCTGGCCATTATAAGGCCTAAAGGCAACAGAGGTATAGTAATACTTAAAGCTACGGCAACGGGTCTGAAAGCTGGTTTCGCTAAGATAACCATCGAATAACCATTTCCATAACTACCAATTAACTAACGAGATGAAAATTTTTAAATCCTTTACTACCTGCCTTTCATTGGCAGCCCTCCCCCTTTTTCTTACCGCCCAACAGCGCGCTGTAAAAAAGGTTGATAAAGCAACGAAATGGTTCCCAAGTTATAATTTTAATAGCAGCGTATTTCCCAAACCACCTATTTCGTTCGCTCCGTTTGCCCGCTGGTGGTGGCCGGGCAACAATGTGGACAACGCAGAATTAATACGAGAGATCAATCTTTTTGCAGACCATAATTTTGGCGGGGTCGAGATACAGGCTCTGAATTTATTTGTTCCCGGTACGAAAGAAGCTAAAGCTAAAGCATTGACATGGGACACTCCCGACTACTATGAGCATGTTAGAACGGCAATGGAAGAAGCCCGTAAAAGAGGGATGACCGTAGATATGACTGATGGAAGTGGCTGGCCTCCCGGTGGTAGCCACCTTGCTCCTGAGGATGGCTTCATGAGTTTACAATATGCATCGGCAGATGTTAAAACCGGCGACAAGCAAAAGATCCCCATTCCCGTTATAGCTGGTTCTTCGCCGGTCCCGCTTCACTTGGAAGCAGTTATTGCGGCGAAAGCTTCGGTGAAACCAGCAGACGACAAGTCCAAAACAATTTTACTGGATCCCAAATCTGTGCTTAACCTGTCCACCTTTGTTAAGGGGGATTCTCTGAATTGGAAACGGCCGGCTGGCGAATGGAAGGTCATAGCATTCTGGAGCAAACCAGCCTCCCAACGGACCATGACCGCCAGCGCGGTACAGGGACCGGTAATGAATCACCTGGATTCCAACAAGGTTTTGAAACATTACCGTCATATTTTCGGTGAAAGAACGGGTTTGGGCCCATATTTCGGTAACCCGATGCGAGCTGTTTTTGACGACAGTTATGAATTTGCCGTAGACCGTCATTTTACTACCGGGTTTATCAGTTATTTTAAAAAGCACCGAGGATATGATATTACACCATGGTTACCCGCTGAGATGCAAAGGGGGTATAATTACGTTTCTTACATGCGGCCAAACACAGATCCTGATTTTTCTTTTTCAAAAGAGGACTGGCGCCTTAAATATGATTATGACCTGACGGTAAGTGAATTGCTTGGCGAGCAATTTCTGACTGCCACTCGAAAATGGCTTGAACCCCGTGGGCTGCTCCACCGCACGCAAGCCTACGGACTGAATATGGATATGATTGCACAGGCCGGCCTCGCCTCGATACCAGAAACGGAAAGTATGCTCGCCCAGGAAGCGAATCTTAAAATCATGACATCCGGCGGGCATCTCTACAACCGGCCGGTTGAATCTGCCGAGTCAGTTGTTTTCAATGGCCGGGCATACACCAATACGCCTCAAAAAATTAAGATCGCGGTGGATAAACTGTTTGCCGCCGGCGTAAATCAAATCATTTATCATGGCGTACCTTACCGTTACACACCGGATGAGCTGGGCCCTGAAGGCTGGTATCCTTTCTCCACACCAGTTGTAGCAGCTGTAAATTTTTCGTCAAACTTAGGGGAGGGTAATATATTCTGGAAATATCAAAAAACTATAAACGATTACGTCAACAGGAACCAATACGCACTACGTTCTGGTAAACCCAAAGCAGATGTGCTTATTTATTTCCCATTTATGGATGTGGACGGTATGCCCGATAACCCCGAGGAGATCCTGACGAAAGGAAAACTTGACGGCATCGAAGGCCCTTTGCCTCCTACTAAAGAAATTAAGAATGAAGCGAAGGAACTGTGGGCAAAAAAAGTATACCCGGTTATCAATCAACTGGAGGCAAACGGTATTACCTGGGAATGGGTAAACGATCTCTCTATACTTGATGCGAAACTGGATATAAAAAAGCAAATCAATATCCGCGGTAATAGCTATCAGGCCCTCGTCCTGGCAAATGATTCCATTATCCAGTTGCCGACTGCACAAAAAATAAATCAGCTGGCTAAAGCAGGTATGAATCTGATCGCTACGGGAACCCTCCCTTACATGCAGCCATCATATTTAAATTGGAAATCAAACGATCTCCAAACGAAAAAAGCGATTGTTGCTGCATTAAAACAAAAAACCGGCAGATATATTAGTGACCAGCATGATTTGACTACCTGGATAAAAGGACTACATCAGGACGTTTTATTCAACGGTGAGTACCACTTTACAAGACAGGTTCAACGAAAAATGGATAATGGTAATATGCTCCGCTTCATCTGGAACAAAAGTGACCAATGGCAAACGTTATCCCTGACACTTGGCAAAGGCTATAAATCAAGCTGCTGGCTGGATGCCGAAAATGGCGCGATTATCAAAAACCGGGGGCAGGTGGTTACTTACTATATGGCACCATATGCATCCGTGATCCTGTATGCATCGGTTCAAATTAAAGATCAACAAGGCATCGTTGGAACAATGGTAGCCACAGAGGTTGATCAGAACGCAAAAGAAACCCTTGCGCTCGTAAAATGGGATTTAAATGCAGACAATGTGTCTCTTAAAAACAGTCCCTTATTCGACTGGAAAACTAATGATCAGCTTAAATTTGTGTCTGGCGAAGGAATTTATACTACCTCATTCCAATGGGAAAAAACACAGCATAATACTCATTATTTCCTTGATTTAGGCAAGGTATATTTCACGGCAGAAGTCTACGTGAACGGTAAAACTGCAGGCAAAAGAATTTTTGCGCCCTATCAATTGGAAATCACCCCATTTTTGGTAAAAGGGTTTAACAAAATTGAAGTACGCGTCACAACCGGCCAATTGAACGGGTTTATCGGCAAAGCGAACCAAGGAGATGCACACTATAAACAATTTAAAGGAAAAGAAGATCAACTTATGTCGGCGGGCCTTGTCGGGCCGATATTCATCAAAGAAACGACACTTGTAAACCAACAATAGGTAGCTGAATTTTCTTTAGTGCCAATAAAATAGGAGACAAACGATTCACAATTTCTAATTGATGAAAAAAATGAGCTTTTTTTCCGTGATATAAGATGCCTACTTCCCCGACCATCCGCTTCAATGAATCACCTGTCGGCAATTAAAAAAAGCACGTGGTGGAGCAAATAAAGAAAATGCTAAGGGGCTGGTAATTAAAGCTGTATATTTCCGCATTAAAGACAAAGGGCTGCACCAAGCAGCCCTTTGTCTTTAAATAAAACTTATTAAAACTTGTAGGTTAATGTGAGGTAATATGCCCTTGGCTGGATTCCGACTGCAGAAGCGATCCTATTGGCTTTTTTATCAGCCTCATATTGCTCCCTGGTGTAATTTGCCGCGGTAAGCAAAGTGAAAAAGTCTCCTGGCCGGTTAAAGGCCGCAATACCGTATGTGTTTAACAGGTTATTGACGTTAAAGCCCAATTGCAGTTTTTTATTAAAATCATAACCTGTACCTAAATTGAATTGACTGTAACCGGGTATTTTGAAGGTATTGCTAACGCCAAATTGCCTTTGACCTAAATATTGCCAGCTCAGAAACGAATAAAATCTACCGGCATTATAAGCAGGGGTCACGTTGACAATAATATTAGGGCTATTATCCTGCTTGTTACCAGAGTAACTGATCAATTGGTCATCTGCCGGCCCATTTGCGTTAGGCACCCAAGTCGTGTAATGCGTTGCTTTGGAATTTTGGAATGTCGCAACCGCCCTGACATTAAAGTTTTTGGTAAAATCGATCTTGGATTCCAGTTCTAAACCGAACGTTCTAACAGACTCATATTGCACTGGCGGATTATAATTCGTCATGTTATCTGCATTTACGAATAACTGGATATTTGGCACATGGCTTAAGTTACTGTAGAATGGTGTTATAAATAAACCGTAATTCCGGTCACTGATTTTCAAACCTATTTCCGCCTGGATAATTTTCTGCGCTTGTACCGACAAGTTGCTCGAAGTAAAAGGGGTATTGGCTGCAAAATAAACTGTTAGGTCAGGCGCTTTGCGACCCGACGAAAACCTGCTGTATACAGACATGTGACTTGATAGTTCATAATTTAGTCCAGCCGAATAGGAAAAAGTATTTACTGTCTTATTGAAATCATAATGGGTCCCCGGAGAACCTCCATAATTATCATAAACGGTCAACGGATTATTATCTGCACCACCATAAGTCGGATCCGCCGATTTTGGATTTACGATTGAGGAACCCGCAAAACCATTAATATGCAGAGTTTCAAAACGTACACCATAGTCGAGGTTCAGATTTGGCAATATTTGCCAGTTATGACCAAGGAAGAATGCAAGCTGATTCTGCGTAGCTTTATTTTCGGTGAAGCCGCCCCCGCCTTGTTGAAATACGTTTTCAGGGCTTGTTAGCTGATAGACCTGTCCGGCAGGGCTGGTCAAGGTAACGGATACAGGATGCGGTTGGTTTACCATTGTCCCCAATCCGAATCCCGCTGTACCGCTATAAGCATGCACATCGCTGTGTGCATAAAAACCACCAAATGTAAAACTCATATTTTTGAGCGTTTTGGTTAAAGAGGCCTGGTCAATAATTTCCTTTGAACGGTTCAGGTTTACAAAGAAGGGCTGAATAAACAATGAATTTTGCTGAATATTGCCCCCGGGGAAGTTACTGTTCGAAACAGTATAATCGAACCCCGACTGCGAGGTTACGTTTCCAAGTTTGGCACCGGTTACGGCGTCCGTAAATGAATAAGTCCCTTGCCTGCCAAGCAGGCCTAACGCCGCATAGGTAATCAGGTTGTCCATCGCCAATGGGCTTACGAGCGTAGTGGTATTCCAATCCGCCGTTTTATAGCTGTACTTAATTGCGTTATTGAATGTTAAACTACTGTCGAGATGTTGTATAAGTGTTACACCTATCGTCCTGTCAATTGAATGAATCAGGTTTTCAGGGTTGAAAAATTTAGTCTGTCCCTCGAACTGATAGGGCGATTTAAAAGCTCTCGGATCTTCGGATGACCGTGGCGTGAAGCCTGGGGCTGGTTTATAATCAAGTGTTGTCGGGGTGTACTGATAAAATCCATTGTGGTCGTTCAGATATTTCAGGTAAAACTTGATTGATCCGGTCTTATATTTTTTCAGGATGTTTCCTTTTACCTGCCCCCCCTTGTTAAATGCATATCCGGGATCTTTCGCACCGATCGCATACCTGTAAAAGCCCCCCAGGTTGTAAGTTAAGGAACCATCACTATTCAAAGGACCTCCCAGATCAAGATCACCTCTGTAAAAGGGATTGTGCCCATCTCCTTCCAAGCCGTACTTCGCCCTGAATTCCCCGCTAAATTTACTTCCCCCTGTTTTGGAAATGTAATTGAATATCCCTCCAGGAGCATTGTTCCCAAGTATAGACGAGGTCCCTCCACGTACAGCCTCCAGCTTGCCTAAAGTAGCATCTGGCCTTAAGAAATAATCTGGCCCCCAGTTACCGAAGGTGACATTTGATACCGGCAAGCCATCTTCCTGCAAAGAAACATAATAATAACCTGCCCCCCCATCACTTGTCCCGGAAACACCACGGGAATATACCGAGTTTCTAATCTCGCCGATTGCGCTGGTGACATATACCCCGGGTATATTTTTCAGCAGATCAGCGGCGCTTAGAGGTGCCTGCTTGGAGATTTGTGCAGCGTTCAGCGTGGAGATAGCAATTGAGGAGCTTAACGCAGTCCTTTTGTCGAAAACCCCGGTTACGATAACTTCCCCAAGATCAGCGCTGCTTGGGAGTAAAGAAATATCGATGGTTTTTCTTCCGCCGACAACGACTTCTTTGATCGTGTATCCTACAAAACGAAAGATAAGGGTGCTCTCTGCGCCAACTGAGATTGAATACTTCCCATCAGTGTCCGTTGTTGTCCCTCTTCCAGGTTGTTTGGTTGTTACAGTCACGCCAGGTAGCGGTACCCCCTTTTCGTCTTTTACAATACCAAACACTTTAATTGTCTGGGCAACGGAATCCAGTGAAACAAAGAGCAATAATGAAAAAAGAATGCCAAATGATAATTTTTTGTAAAAACTTCGCATAAAATTAAGTTATGAGGTAAATGCCTCAGGTTAATAAGATAATTGGCTCTTGTCCTATAGATCGACAAGGAAATCAAAGCTATCCGAATCATTTTAGAAAAGCCTCCCCGACCTACCTTTACCTTCCCGAACCTTCCCGATTAAATGTTTTATTAACAATAAAAACCAGACGTGTCATTCCGCTGTCAAAAACAGACCAGCATTAATACAGAAAACTATTTTCTGTGCGCCTAAGTCATTTGATAATCTATTTACAGACAGAGAATATGACCATAAATACCTATTGTACAGCAACATAATAAAAAAACCGATAAGCCAACCGTCGAAACGGAGGTTTTTTCCGAACCTAAATAGGAATTTTGAAAAATACATTACGTAAAAACAACGGATTAATATTTGGATATTCCATTTTTGTTATTTACTTTTATTCCGTCCATTATACGGAATAAAAATTCATTAAATTAAAAATCAATTGCTAACCATTAAAAAATCATGAAAAAGCTAAGCTTAATTTTCACAACAGTTGTATTCATCTTTTTATGTGCAGGTGCCAAAGCACAAACCAATGCCGATTATTTTGCAGGCAAATGGAAAGTTACAGTAACCGGAACACCACAGGGTGACTCAAAGATGGATTTCGTATTCGAAAAAAAAGACGGAAAATTGACCGGTACTCTAAGAGATTCAACCGATAAGGAAATTTCAAAAATTACACAGATCGACGAAAAAGATAAAACTATAACTGCCTATTTCAATACGCAGGGTTATGATGTTACACTTGAACTTACACCGGTAGACGCCGACAACGCCAAAGGCAATATAATGGGCATGTTTGATGCAAAGGCCATCCGTATTAAGGATGAAAAGAAAGAAAACAAATAATCAGAACGACAACAGCCCTATTCAATTCACAATTATAAGACATGAAATTCCAATCCTTCCTGTTTATTCTACAGATTGTTGGCCTGCTCACAATTGGAACTTCCCAAGCCCAGCAGAAATTACCACAACTGGGGAAAAACCCGGTAAAAGATATTGTTAAATCAATGACACTTGAAGAGAAAGCAAGGTTGGTGATTGGAACCGGAATGCGGTTCGGAAGCGGCGGGCCAATCATCGGCGAAGCTGATGGCCGCGTACCGGGCGCTGCCGGAAATTCCATCAATATCGATAGGTTCGGTATCCCGGGCGCTGTTTATGCAGACGGTCCTGCAGGCATACGCATTGAACCATATCGCAATAGAGACAGTACTAAAACATTTTTCGCAACTGCCTGGCCTGTCGGCACCCTACTGGCTTCTTCCTGGGATACAGTATTAATCAGGCGGGTTGGCGCGGCTTTCGGCAACGAAGTAAAAGAGTATGGAACCGATGTTATATTGGCACCCGGGATGAACATCCAAAGGGATCCCCTTAACGGCCGAAATTTCGAATACTTCTCTGAAGACCCTTACCTATCCGGTTTTATGGCTGCTTCAATTGTAAATGGTATACAGTCAAACGGTGTGGGAACCTCCATTAAACATTTTGCGGCAAATAACCAGGAAACAAACCGCAATACGATCAATGCAATTATCAGTGAACGTGCCCTCAGGGAAATTTATCTGCGGGGATTTGAAATAGCCGTCAAAAACTCCCAACCATGGACAGTAATGAGCTCGTACAACAAGATCAACGGTGTCTATACTTCTGAGAGTAATGATCTGCTCACAAAAATTCTTCGTGGCGAATGGGGGTTTCATGGCTTCGTAATGACGGATTGGTATGGCGGCAGAGATAAAGTAGCTCAGGTAATGGCGGGTAACGACCTGATCATGCCAGGTTCAAGTACGCAGTTGGCTCAGATCCTTGCTGCTGCCCAAAATGGCTCGCTTGACATCAAAGTTTTAGACCGCAACGTCGAACATATCCTGAATATTATCCTAAAAATGCCGACTTTCCTAAAATACCGGTATTCCAATACACCCAATCTAAAAGCCCATGCATTATTGGCAATGAATGCCGCTGCCGAGAGCATGGTGCTCCTAAAAAACAACCAAAATACACTGCCATTAGGAAAAAACATAAAAGTAGCCCTTTTCGGTAATACTTCTTTTGAAACGGTCATTGGTGGCACCGGAAGTGGACAGGTAAATGTGCGTTATAGTGTTCCAATCGCGGAAGGACTTGCAAATGCAGGCTACCAGGTAAATAAGGAGTTGTGGCAAAAATATACGGCCCACCTTCAACAGGACAAATTGGACCATCCACAACACCAAAAATTAACGCTTGGAACACCACACATGGCCGCCGAATGGAATCCTGCAGATATAGTCAATAAATGTGCTGAAGATGCAGACGTTGCAATTTTCAGCATCGGCAGAAATGCCGGTGAAGGCGCTGACAGGGTAGTCAAAGGCAATTTTAATTTGTCGCCAATTGAGGAGGATATAATAAAAAACATCAGTGAAGCATTTCACGCGAAAGGCAAAAAGCTTATTGTAATCCTGAATATCGGTGGAGTGATTGAAACTGGTTCCTGGGAAAAAAATGCCGATGCCATTTTATTGACCTGGCAGCCAGGTATTGAAGCGGGAAACGCAGTCGCGGATATCCTTGGCGGGGCTGTGAATCCTTCGGGCAAACTGGCAACAACCTTTCCGGTCAAATACGAAGATTGTCCTTCGTCAAAAACTTTCCCCGGGTCGCCCGCAAATAAACCAACAGAAGCGATCTACAACGAAGGTATTTACGTCGGTTACCGTTATTTTCATTCCTTTGGCGTAAAGCCAGCCTTTCCATTTGGCTTTGGGTTAAGTTATACCAAATTCAACTATAGCAATTTAAAAGTTGGATCAGTAAAGTTCGACAAGAAGCTTTCCGTTAGTGTCAATATCACCAACGTTGGCTCGAAGGCCGGTAAAGAAATTGTTCAACTTTACCTGAGCGCCCCACAAGGCACGCTTGACAAACCCCTGGAGGAGTTAAAAGGCTTTTCGAAAACAAGACTGCTCGAGCCAGGAGAAACACAAACACTTACATTTACGATTCGACCAAAAGATCTGGCGTCATTTAACACCGCTTTATCGGCCTGGGTGGCGGATGCAGGAAAATACATCGTTAGAATCGGTGCTTCGAGTGAAGATATTAAACTCAACAAGGAATTTAAACTGGTCAAATCTGTGGTCGTCGAGAAAGTTCAGCATGTTTTGGTTCCGCAAGTATCCATAACAGAATTAAAAATGGATTCGAAATAAATTTCCATACAAAGAAATATTGACCCTTTAAAAAAGGCAATGCAAACACATTACGTAGTCAAGACGGGTGTTTTGCATTGCTTTCAACATCATCCCTGCGCCAGCTTTCTCCTCGATAAAAGAACAACCCAACATTATAAATCATGAAAGTAAAAGATAAAACCATAATTGTTACCGGTGCCGGCAGCGGCCTGGGTAGGGCTTTAGTGATAATCTTGCTTAACAGGGGGGCCAAGGTAATTGCGTTGGACATTAATGCCGCCAGTTTAAAAGAAACGGTTGTACACAGCCAACATAGCAGTGATGTCATATTCACTTATCAATTAGACATTGCGGATAAAGAAGCTGTAGAACAAACTGCAAAAATCATCTTGTCAAAACACAAGCATGTGGATGGATTAATTAACAATGCGGGCATCATACAGCCATTCGTCAAATTCAATGACGTTAGCTATGAAACCATTGAACGAGTGTTTAAGATCAATTTATTCGGCACGATTTACCTAACCAAGGCATTTCTACCTCATTTAATAACGCAACAGCAGGCGCATATTATCAATATTGCCAGTATGGGTGGCTTCCTTCCCGTACCCGGTCAAACAATATACTGTGCGGCCAAAGCAGGCGTTAAATTATTGACAGAGGGGCTGATCTCTGAACTTACAGAAAGTAATATTGAGGTTACGATTGTTTTTCCCGGCGCCATGAATACCAATATTATGGCCAATTCAGGTTTAAAACAGCCAACTTCAGAACCAGATAAAAAACAGCCGAAAACAATGACACCTGCAATGGCGGCAATCCAGATTATCAATGCGATGGAGGCAGGCAAAACACGTGTTTTCGTTGGTTCGGATTCGAGATTTATGGACTGGCTCTATAGGATCTCACCACGTTTTGCCGCGCAAATGATCTACAAAAAAATGAGATCAAAATTGAATTAATACAATTTTATTGTCCCACGCTTCCACTCGTTCGAAGCAGTAGTAGAAATCCTGGGCTTCGGCAGGCAGCCGGATTGTTATTTATAAATTCGCAATACCTGCGCGTTCAGAAGTGGCTTTGAATTACGCAACTAAAAAACTTTGCTAAATCAATATTTTGGATAGCCAGAATTAAATACCCATCCTATAAAAGAATAACCGAGAATACTTGCAGGGGATATCTTCCTTAAAGATCAGAGTACCGTTACAGCTAGCATTTGATCCTGGAAGGTCTCGCAGATAATGAAAAAGCATTGTAAAATTCAACGAATTTATGTGTATCATCTCTGTCTTTTGATCCCATATACAGGTAAAATTTTCAGGGACAACGAAACCATCTTCTTTCGCAAATCCCTGGGCGTATCACTTAATGCCAGCATAAATGCGCCCAATCCGGTGTCAGTGGTTGCCTGTATTTGGTCTGTGGTAAACAATAACCAAACTGGAAGAACAATCCCAATAGTTGTTCGCAGTCCTTCGTAAAAGCTCTCACTTTTGAAAAAAGCAACACTAACTTGCAACGGCCCAAGGCGCAAAGATTTCATATTTACTTTAATGCGAAACAAATACCATGCATAGTATTTGTTTCGCAAAACTGTTTATTTATGTTGACAAAATCATTCTCCTTTTTTTAAATTTAGATATCTTTCATTTTAGAGCTAAATAAGTTCTCAAAAACTGAAAATCGGAAGGCCTTCAGTCTGACGTGAATGACATTAGATGTTATAAAGACTGGTGTGTCATCACTCGAATTCCGACTTGTGATATGTTCGATTAGACTGAGTAACTCTTCGGCTCATATTTTCATTAAGGGACATTAATATATCCCCCTATGCATTTTAAGAGTTTTTTTGCCGGAGGCTTTCCCTGTGATTGGTTCCTACTATCCCCTGCTTTCAGGCATCTTTATTGATCTTTTCTATCACCGTTTGTATGGTCTCGCAAATCGATTCCATGTCCAGATTAAAAAACTCTCTTCGAGGGTCAACCCTGTATTTTGCGAGGATTTCGTGAATTTCCGCTTCTGCTTGTTTACAGTCATTCCGCCGAAATCAAGTGGTCAATATCAGCGGTATATCCATATATTAACGAAAAGATGAAAGAATTGAACCGGCATACACCCGGCCAGGATTATGACCATATTGCGATCGGAACCGGTTTCGACGGTCTGGCAACCAACCCCAAAAGACCTGTTCCTGAACCATCAGCTCAACGCTTTATATGATGACATGAAAAATGACCCCGAATTATGGAGGGGCGTATCAAAAAGATCACCAGCCTGAATGCCAAACGCTTGTTACAGGATGATTGGGATGGCCTTGATCATGCCCCGATAGCCTAATCAACCGGCTGCCGGCGGCAGGTAGGTCCCCGTCAGGCGGGCAACTTTATCGAGGTTCTGCCCGCTGAAGGTTTGAGACAACTCCGATTCCTGCTGTACAGATAGATAAGCCCTGATCTTGTCACTTTCGCGCGACAGTTTTTGAGCAGTATCCATTAGCATGTTTGGGGTTACCTGGAGCTGCGCCGCCAGCTGTGGCAGATTAACTGGATTTAACCCTTCATTATTTTGTAAAGCATAAACAAGGCTGTTGGCTACCCAGGAATTCAAGATCGCTGGTTTACGGGGCTTTCCTGGTGCTGCACGTTTCGCAGGAGCCGGAACGCCGGACGGTATCTCGTAATCCAGATCTGGATCAGGGACGCTCTCCAACAGGACATCTAACTTGCGGGCACGAATAACTTCCTTTTCATATAGCTCTTTAGGCTTACCCAGCGGCTTATATGAGGTCCATACCAGGTCATGGAACAATTTCTCAATACACTTTTCAGCTATACTGCCTGCTTGTACACCTGGATAAAAACGGGTTCCCTGCTGGCGAAGCACTAATGAAAACCCGGGAGCAAACATAGCAGGGGTACGTAGCGCAACAGGTATTCTTACGGGAGCATTGGAATGCGCAGCGGCCAACGCATTGAGCGCAGAGACATCCGGGGTTTCCGCGCCCAAAAGCTGGTTGAGATTACGGACAACAGTGGCAAAAAACTGCTCCTGCCCGCTTCCACGACTTTTGAAATAAGAATAGGCAGCAACCAGCCCGAGAAAGGGGTTCTCAAATTTCCCGTAAGCTAGATTGGATAGCATATCCTTAGGCAGGTAGTAAATACCATTCGCAAATTTGCGCAATACGCCCTCCAGTAAGGTCAACTCTTCCTGTATGCGGAAACCTAAACGCTCCCGGTGATCCAGTTTAGCCAATGAAAAGATCAATGAAGTAAACACCGGGCCATTTCGAAAGGTCATAAAACCTTGCGTCTGCCAACCCTCAAAAACATGTATGGGCATTTCCCTTGCTGGTTGCCCCTGCCGTTCCTGCCAAAGTTTCTCAGCTTTACGGCCTTCATAATATAAATAGTAAATACCCGGTTTCAGGCTTGCATGGAAACCGGTCCAGCCAAACCTATCCAGTTCTTCCCGAACGTAATTTTCTGTAAAATCACAGATGATCCGCCGATCGGCGTCCAGTAATTTGAAGTGATCTGTCAGGCGTTGGCCGGGTAAATAAAAATTACTGAATGTCGGTTCATCCGGATATCGAAAAAAAAGAAACAAAGCCCCGTTACCTTTTTCCGCGGGCAAGTCTGCCGTTGGTTCCCGGCTTATGGTTTCTGCATCGAGGCTGTAATATTCATGCGTCGTATTAAATCCGGCTGCCAGCGTTGCTGACGCTGTCTGGGGCGTGGGGATATTTTCATAGCGGTCCTGGTCTAATACGATATATTGCTCGGTATAGGCTTCGTTCAGCTTAAGCGTCAGTTTATACAGACCTTTAGAAGTCTCACAGGTGATCGAAGCATAATCGTCGGCAATGACCTGCATACGACCATCGTACAGCGTAAGGCGTGCAAATTCCGCCATAGGACCGCTCGCGAAAGCAGAAAGCGTAAAGCGCTCAATTGGCGCTGAAGCGGAAAGTGTTTGCGTTGCCATCGATGAGGAAAAGTTGTTTAACGTTAGTTTGCGTATTTTCTATACAATAAAGGCCGGGCAGCAGCGGTATAGGCCCTTCTTCTGCTCCCGCGGTTACCGTCCATGCGGCTATCGGGGAAAGGTCTGGCCCCAACAGGCGAAAATCCCCGGCGGTTGCAAAACTGACCGTTGCCGCCACACCTGGCTTCGACTGTACGCCGCATATCACCAGTTCCTCCAATGGTCTGCCACCGTCGTTGATCACAGTTTGGATAATCTGGACGCGGTTATTGGCGCGTGCCAGTTCCTCGGTACGCCTCCGGCAGTAATCGATCAGGTTTTTTGCTGTAACGGTATTATTGCTGTCGGCAGCCGCTCCGCCCAGGCCTTCAACCAGCGAACGTGAAAAAAAACCGCGTACCAGCGAATTATCGGCCCCGCCAACCGGCGCTTCACCTGCTGTATTTTCAAAGGGCGTCGCGTAAATCACTATGCTGGCAACATCGCCGCCACGGGGACGGATCGCGTTGAGCCGGGTGTTGGAGGGTACCACGTTGATCTCGCGTGAGCGACAGCAATCCATAAAGAAATAAATCTCCGGAAACAAGGAAGATTCAACTAGGTAATTCAGATATCCTTTGGAAGAAAGCGCATAATTGCGCTGTATCTGGCTCCATTTTGGTAAACACAATCCGTTCAGGTCCCAGGTCACCCCCATGCCGTGACCAGCGAAAAAGAAATAAAAGCGCCGGAAAGTAATGTCCTGTGTTACAATCGCTGCCAGTGCGTCATCAATATCATCCTGTAGCGGGCGCGCCGGGTTACGGGTATTGGGAATCAGGTAGCAGTTACGTACAGGTACATCTCCACCCTGAGCGTCCAGCAACCAGTAATGAAACTGATTGGCATCATTAATCGGCCCCTGCAAAGCCGGTAAGCTAAGGTACTCGTCAACCCCTATAACTATTGCAAAATCACCGATATTGGGCATGGTCAATTAGTGCTCTAGTAAATAAGTGATACTACCAATAGCAAGTGCGGCCGGGTCTGCGAAACCACCGTGGTGCTCCGCTATACACTGCAGGCCGCGGGCTGCCCCATCTATTGTTTTTGCAAAGATGGTACGGTTGGTACTATCGGCCATGTAATCCCGGACAGCTTTTAATATATCATCCTGATCATAAGGCGCCGTTCCGCTCAGGTAGCGCTGCATACCAAGGATATAAGCGTCATACTCATTGGGTTCGAGAATGCCGGAAATAAGGTACAGCAGAGAATGTGTATAGACGTATTTGACGCAGAAATCCAGGCACTCATAATGATCGTCCATGGTGAACATACGGAAACGGCCGATGTCCGCGCCGCTTTTGATCACCTTTTCATAAAAAAGATCGGAACGGCAGGCCGGGGCCATAAAGACCGTATTGCGGATCCTGGCATTGATGCCGAGCTGATTGAAGGCCTCTATAAAATGACAAATAACAATGGCTCCGGCAGAATGACCTACCAAATCAATCGTAATCCCCTGATGTGTATCGGCAAATATTTTTAGCTGTTTTAAAAGGTAACCGCCTGCGTGCTGAGCAAGCGGGTCTGCAACGGAGGAATCCGTCTTCCACATTTCTTCTGCTTTATTTTTCATATCACTCCAGAGCCAGGTGCCGAAATCGGCGAGGTATACTTCCCGCAGGATCTCTTCAACTATGGTAGGATAGAAATTATGATCACGTTTAGCGATAAAGCGTTTAATAACCTTGAAAATGATGGTCACTGCTGCTTTGATCAGGCCCGCGATAGACAAAATACCACGACTACCCGCGTCAGGAACATTGACGAGCTGATCCTTTTTGATCATGGCAAGCGAGTGGTCATCAAGCTGGTTAAGAGGGTTATTCTGAAAATAAGGGTCGGCCAGCAGCTCTTGTTCAATATCAACTTCGATCTCATCACTCAACAAACGATCGCTTCCGCTGATGACGTTTACAGAACGGCTACCGGTTTGCACAACATAATTCTGGAAAGGCGCCTCGTTTTGCAATTCGCGCTGAATATCATCATAGCTGAGCGTGCCCACGCCGCGGGAGCCGGCAATTGACGGCAACTCGATACCGAGTTTGCTGCCGGCAACCTTGATCACCTTTTCCAGTATCTTTTTAAAAAAAGTTGTTCCCCAGATCGATCCCAGGTTCTGTTCAATCGTTTCGAAAAAGCCTGTTTCCCAAATAAAGGAAACAGGATGCACATCAGCCGCTGTCAGTAAAGGGGTAACGATTTCCGCGGTATTCATCCCGTTGTGCTCGTTGACGAGACCGCCATGAAAATACAGCAAAATGTGTTTTTGATTATCGCCCAGCTGGTTAAAGATCGCATCTACATCCTGAGGAGTAGTATTATACGCTGCAATACTGGATGGTTTGAAGGTGCCGCCGGGGCCGACATTGATGTAATTAAATTTTGAAAGTTCAGGCATTTAGTGTGTAGCTTTAGGTGGATCGAATATATTGAAAATATGACATATCTCCAAAAACAAACTGATTATAAACAGTGTCAAATCACTCACCAACGGCGCTTCATCCGGAGATGACCCAAGCCAAGAAATGGGCATTTTCAGAATAGCTCGTTCAAATAATGTCAGAAGCCCAAACAATTCGGAGATTAAAACGACCTGTTCATTTATCTTTGCTTTCAAACCTTCTGAAAGATCGGCGATCTCTGGTTTCCGCCCCGCGATTTCAATTAAAAATTCCTTAACCTCTAAAACTGCTTAAATCACCTGTAAAACACCCTCCAGGTGTTCTAATAGATGCCCGTTCATACTGCAAAAAAGAGAATCTTTCCAACCTATCAAATTATCTCTTAATTACCAGTGAAAATCGAAGTGTCAATAGTTATCGTATTTTAAGTTTATTATCTGACTTTAAAGCCACAATTTTCTTTACATCTTCAATACCCTTTCTCTTACCCGAATTTCGGGAACTTTTTCAGTGCCCTCATACCGATCACGGCTCTTTTTATAAGATTACAGAGAAGCAAGAATGGGATTAACGCCTGACCGGAACAGTTCGTTGGGTGGGTTTAACAGCGGATTGGTAAACACCCTCATTATTCAACCTATTTTTCAATTCTTGTTGTAACTTGAGGACGTTATTTTCGAGTTCGATGATGCGTTCATGTTGCTTTTTATTGTTCTTCTGAAACTCCTTTACATTAGATTCAAATTGATTGGGCATCATGTATGGGAAGGCTAGCGAAAATATAGTAAGTCCAAGACCAATAAAGATTGAAACACGCGCTACAAAAAGATTATGCTTGTTATATGAATAGCTAAGTTCATAAGACAACTGTGTTAAATAAATAAATTGTATCCGGTTAATTAGGACGTTTAGCCAGTTTACGTACTTTGCTCGGTGTCCTGCTACATCTTCGATCAATGCTTCTTTCGATATCTCACTATAAAGCCCTGTAAATATCGATAACCACTGTTGAAACTTGTTAATATAATCCTCAATTTCCGCTCTTTTTAATTTCCGTCCCAATGTCGTATATTCAGTTTCAAAGAGCTTAAAATCACTGTTCTTTTGAGTAAAAACCTCTGCTAGGTCGTTGAAATTTGACGTTGTTGCCATAATTATAAGTTCGAAACATCTAATGGCCTATCATCTGAAAATTTTGTCTTAAGTAATTTTTTCACCAACATTCTTATCTCTTCGGCAAACTCGTCATCCAATGTCTCTTCCTTTAAAATAGATTCCATAATGTTATTGCCTTGTTGATCTTTAGTATAGGAATTAATTTTGTTAATCGTTTTATTGCTATCTATACCCGTTACAAATAAAATATGACTTGCGCGTATAAAATCTCGCGTAAAGCTCAGCCCATTGCAAGCATCTTCTCCTTCTAATAATTGGTAATCCATAATATAAAGATCCGGGAGCACATTACTTATAATATCGGTAATTGCAGCGATAGCCTTTTTCTTAACGCTTGTACTATTTCCATTACTGTACATTTTAGAAAGCAACGAGCGAAATTTTTTAAACTCGCTTTCGTCTGACGGGAAAACACTGTGCTCGGTCATCAATATGCTGGAAAAGAACCGGTAATGGCTGATGTTGTCCTCAATAATCATAATATTGGCCATATTTAATCAAATGATAAGGGTATGTAAATTTTAAAAATATCTGCCTGCTCTTCCAGAAAGATCATTCTTTTTGATATGATATTTATGATGTTGTATATTAAATTAAGCCCATCGGTATTACGCCTTTTTAACAAATTATCGCTTAGTCCTTTGATGAAAGTTTCGGATTTATCGGAAAAGTTATTAGTCACCTGCACATAATAATTTTTCTTTATTTCTACGAGTGCTACAGTAATTATCAATTTATTGTCATCGTTTATCTCAAAAGGATTAGGATTGACTGCATGTTTTTTGATATTATATAGGATTTCGAACACCAACTCTTTCATCAGATTCTTGCAAAAAGAGAATTTTCTTTCTGCAAATTCTTCGGGTATACCGGAACGATCAAAGACAACCAACCCAACATCCTCTAAGAAATTAAGGTTGTCCTGTTCCATGGTCAATATATACTTATAAGACTGTTCGATTTCATCCGCAAATTCTTTAAGCTTATGTCTTACCAGTACCGGATACTGGTCATCCTTCATGTCAAACAATTTTGCAGCGATGGTCATCAAGTTTACTTTGTTCATGAGATAGGTTATAGCTACTTTCAAAAAGTTAGCGTTTTCCTTTACCCCGCTGATGGTATCTGCTGTCTGCAATTTCTTCAGATAGTTTTTTACCAGAGTTTCATAAACGACGGTTCCGTGTTTCAAGGTGTAATAGTATTTGTTTTTGTTAAGTATTTCGATGTAAGCTCTGAGGCTGTCATTGTTCAAATGGTGGTTGATAAAATCATTCAAATCGTTTCGTAAAAGCAACAATTGCCTGATCTTTTTGGGATCGAACCTCTCATAAGAAGGTGGAATAATCACATCTGGTTCCTTTCGTCCAAAAGGAATCGCTCGTTGATCAGCAAGATTCGGGGCATTAGTTAGTACCTTAATGAGCGCCTGCCGCTCATCTTCATTTAACATATTATTATAAACACAAATTACGGCTTGTGAAGCCGTTTCAAATCCGCCGTTGTGCTGGTCGATCGCGATATCCGCTATACGCAGGTAAAAAATATTTTTATAGGTGTTTTTTACCTGGAATTCGTAAAGTGCGCTCAGGTTATACTGATGAACTTGTTCATTCTCTCTAAAGTGGTAGTTGCTTTTACTATCCAATGAAAGCTCAAAGGTAGAGAGTATGTATCTATTTTTTTTCTCGGAAACTCCATCAAAAACCTTGAAAAGCAAGCTTTCCTGGCTAAGATCATCACCCATAAATTCAAATGATTCTTCATTTCGATATTCACCAACAAGCACAACATCATCGGTTTGCGTGAGCTGCCTCCTGTTTTTGTGTTTGATTGCTAGAAACGTGCCTCCGTTTTTTACTTCCAGAATCTGACAGATTAATTCCAAAATCTTAGTCAATTTGTCCTTTATCGAAACCGAGTTCTTATTCTCCTGAAGGTCGTTCCGCAACAAGGCTTTCAATAATATCATATATTGAAAAGACATAAATATCGAAGCCTCAGGTTTGTATACTGTACGTCCGTCGACAAAGTCAAACCGGGATAGCATATTATTGGCAAATTGAAAGGAGTAAGTACGCTCAAAAGCGTTCAACTTTCCAATAAACTCATCAGTATTACTGTCTGAAAACAGAATCAGGCGTTCAGCCTTATTCAAGAATTTATCGCTCGAGGTATGGAATATAAAAGTATTCTCTATAACAAGTAATCGTAATAACTGGGTAAAATGATCGTTGTAAGAATTTTTAAGTGTTTTGCCAGAGCCAGTCGCTATCAAATTACGGTCAATAATCTTCTTAATATTGACAACCAGTTGCAGAGCCTTGGCTTCATGTTCGATTATAAGCTCTTCTAATAACCCAACGTAATAAGTAATAAACTCCACGGGAAAGATTGCCTTTGTACGAATCGGGTCGACCAAGACGCGGTATTGCGGCTCTTCTAACAACGAAATGCTATTTTCGGAGATGTGAAAATGTCTGTTTTCTTTGACCCGCTCAATACCTATCAGTACGAACCTGATGGCATTAAGCATATCAATGGAATAGATGTAATTCATCTTTAATTTTGCTCCTCGTTTCAATAGAAATTTGAAGTTTTGGAAGGCGGAATATGCGGTCGACTCGTTTCCCTTTCTGGCTTGAAAGAATACATCCTCAACTTTTCCGTCCGCCAAAATCTTATCAACAATTTCAATCAGCGAATTGAGTACCCATTTAAAAACGCTTTGCTTTATAAAGTGATGATGAATATAAGGGTCGAGGGTGCATATTTTAAATAGTGCATTTCGTAGTTCGTGACGAAAAACGGGATAGTCCGATAGGAAACTAGTTAGAGAATTATTCTGATCTTTTGTAAGTATCTGTTCAATAATAGCTTCATAAGATTCCTGACGGTTAAGCCCAAATGCTCTTTCAATGAGTTCGGCATGAACATATGCATCGCCCCGGCTTTTTACGGTAAATATTTTATTGAATTCATGCAAAAAAAGAAATTGAAACAGGGCCTTGGGGTGATCATCATCCTCTAATTTATCAAATTGACGTCCAATATCTAATGGCTCAAAGAGTCGCTCTTTCTCTTTAAAATGTATTCGCATGCTGTCCAAAACGGATTTTTGAGCCAGCTCTTTAAATTTTTCTCCGAGCACTATATAAGGAAATTTATTTCTGTAAACAACTGGGGTAACGTTGACATTTACAAAACTGAAGAATTTCTTAACTGTCAGCTTAGGTGTAGACCCACTTTTTAGTTTTTCCTGCAATTTTGTATAATTGTAATACCCCACTCGGTTGATCAGGTTGATACAACAATCGATACCTTTATTATCACTCCTTGCATTCTTGATAAAAAAATTAATATCGGAAAGCGAATTCGTGGTGGATACAACATCATCCACAAATATGACTGCATCCGCACTATTTAAGATATCAGCATAGAAGATCTTAAAATTCTGTAAAAACTCTTCGTTTGGATTATATTGGATAATAGTAGCTGTATCTGAAAAAAGCTGATCGTTTACAAGATTGACAAAACCAGAATTCGACCCAATAGTTGGTGTAACGATAACAATATTCTGATCCAGCAAGGGTTTCATGTCATTTTTCCGCAAATCAGAAAGCCACGCCCTAATTTGTTTATTGTTTTCCTGCAAAAACTTGCCTACTCGGATATAATAAATATAATTTTTATTATCCTTGGTAAAATGCCGTCTATATACGATCGGCTCTTGCCTCCCGGATACTTTTTTTATGCTAAAGAGCTTATAAGCATTATTGACTTCTGCATAGTCAAATGTTTTAGGGTATCCAAATATCAAATTCGGCGTTACTGCACTGGCTTTGGTTTCAACCAGGCATTCTTCGACAGTGGGTACCTGAGGATAGCATTGCAAACACTCGTCTATCTTTTGCCATTCGGTTCTAACAGATATAAAAAACCGTTGAAGGATCTTTTTTGAAGGTCTCTCAAAACCTTGGAACCAGGTGTCGTCAGATTCGCCCAATTGGTTATCAAAATGCTGCATTTCGATGTACCGTCTGTCATGATCGTAGATTTCCCACCCAAATTGCTTCTCAATATCCCCCTGGCTAAACTCCCGATACCCGTCCAATCCCTCGTTGGATATGATGATACAGTTGATAACCGGATCATGGAAGACCAGATTCAAATTTCCAAAGCGTTCATGCTGCAATATTTCCTTCATTTCACCCTGTATCTTGATTGAGGTTGAAAAGGTTGTGCTTATTGGAAATAGTGACAATATATTCCGCCCTATTTTGTCCGGGTTCTTCAAAAATATCCCTTCTTTGGTATAAATATCGTGGTTGAAGATCTCCCGTTTGAGCTTATATTTCTCGGCCAAATAATCATTGAGCATTTTCCTTACGTTACTCACAAGCAACTCTGAATAATTTTCGTATCCCAACAGTGTAATTATCGATTCTTTTGCATTGGAACGATCACTTCCCAGCGTTTTCTGAATAAGGGCATCAAACTGGGATAAAATGTATTTGACTATTAAAAATGCAAATCTGTTTGTATAAAAGCTATTATAAAATAATCGTTTTGCATAATAGTAATCTTTGATATGCAGGTTAGAACCAAGCTCAAAATGTCCATTGGGGATTTTATATCCCGTAATGTTCCTAAAATATTTATCCTTATTAAATTTCATGGATTTTATTGTCTATAGGAACATTAATCAATGAGCGCGTTGTCTCTTCGAACAGACTGATTTTGGCATTGCCTTTAATCAGTAACTCAAAGTTTAAAAGCTTTTTACTTTTTGAGAAAAAGTAGCTTTCTGTCGTATCTAAATCACGCATGTCTGCAACCGGAAAGCGCTTGCAATCAACAACACTGTTGAAATTCAAATGATACAGACTGACTTCGTCATTTAGTTTGACAAACTGTTGGTAGTTCGCACCCGTTAATAGATGATTAAACCAAAAGACACCCTCATTGTAATCAATTGGCAGATAACATAAAATAAACCTGCCTTTTTTCCAGAACCCTACAACTTGATCTGGAATGCTGTCAAAAAGTTTAAGAATATTTATGATTTCCACGTAGACTATTGGGTTTAAGCCATAGATAATGACATCCCTAAAAAAGTCAGACGAGAACTGTATGTTGGCTAAGAAGCGAATCCAGTCACTAGAATTGTTTAGTATTTCATTGAGGTCATCCGCATTAATGACCATAATGCTATCTCTGGGATATCTGGCCATTTGAAGTTTAAGTTCATCTAATTTGGCATATTTATCTGATGAGACTTTGGTACTGTCGAAATTTACACGAGAAAGATTTCTATTGGCATTCTCATTGACTCCATAATTATGTAGCTCAAGGAATACCGATGAGGATATGCTTGTTTCTTTATAGATCATATCGTCCTCCAACCGGCGCGTTTGCAAAACTTCTTTCATTGGAATAATAAAATTGTAATGCGTGCCAAGCGGCATCATTTTTTCAGTATTCCTTTTTACGATCCCAGTCTCCCCCACAAACATATAGCAGCCCTTCGGAACATTCTCTTCAAGGTCATTGGAAGAAAAACCAACAAAAGCTTCCTTCTCGTGCAAAATTGTTTGCGAAAAAATCAAAAGGCCAAGACGAGCTTTAGTTCGGTTAATCTGATGATATAATTTTATCGAATTATAATTAAAGAAATCACTTAATCCAAAATGCTCGATCTTTTCGATGTCATCGTTGTATTCATTCGCCAATGACTCATTCAACATATCATCGGTGACCGAAACCGTAAAAAGATCTCTTTCGTTTAATAGGCTTTGCTTATAAGATTTTTTGACACTGATAGTGCCAGAATCTATTACATTAATATCTAGAAACCGGTGGCTGGAATCAAACTTTTGAAGCCAGTCCTTATCAATGCTTTTGAGACTCACTATAGACTGATACTTGTATATTCTAGCAGTTATGACATCATGCCTCGCCTTTGTGTGCTCAACTACATTTTTGGCTAATTCTTCGAGCCCATAAGCTATATCCTTAACATATCCAATAATTCGTTCCAGATTTTCCTGATATATATTGATGTAGGTTACTTTTAAATGCTTGTTGTCTGCGGCCAATTGTTCGACTTCATGTTCTTGAAAAAAAAGAGAAACCTTAGCTAACATATCGTCTCTGCCTGTTGGAATTTTAAAAAGTTCACTATTACTGATAATCAATGAAAAAAAATAGGCTTCTACATCACTGAAGTAAAACGCCCCTGTCTCATTAAGCACATTAATTACCGCTTTTCTAAAAACCACCGTGCTTTCTGTATCTTCCTTCGAATTGACAATCGACGAGCCAATCTGATAATCACTAACAACACCATGGTGCAGATCGATATACCAGCGCAAGACGTAGAGGTCATAAAGTGCTTTCAGGAAATATAATCCACTAAGCTCATTTGCTGTCCAGTATTGTAAAGGCCCCCTCTTTTCCTTGTACAAATGCTGCATTTTCGAAAAAACAACTTCTCTGTCTGTTGCAGTAAAAAGATCATGAGCACTTCCATTTAATGTCGCATTTAAAATAGACAAGTAATCGTTATTCTTATTTTTTTTACTAAACAAATCGTCTATCGTTTGAAGATTAATGGGCAACGGAGGGATATAAGATATAGATTGGGAAATTTTTCTAACTCTATATTCTATATTATTCTTATATAGTCTAAATACCTCTTGCTTAGCAGTAATGATAAAGTGTAGACGGTGTTGGTTCAGTTTGAAAAAATAATTATTTCGTTCTTTTTCGTCAAAATAAGGATAGTATATTTTTATAGTAATATTGGGAAAATCTGCTTTTAACAAGGCTAAATAAGAAAGAAAAAGAAGATCAAATGCCTCGTTTGTTTCATCAAAACTTGAGTTTGCGATAAACCTAATTTCCAGCTCCTTCAATTCTTCTAAAAATGTAAAGCCTTCTTTATCCTTTTGCTGGAGTA
Organism: Mucilaginibacter sp. cycad4; assembly: GCF_034263275.1. Classification (NCBI taxonomy): domain Bacteria; kingdom Pseudomonadati; phylum Bacteroidota; class Sphingobacteriia; order Sphingobacteriales; family Sphingobacteriaceae; genus Mucilaginibacter; species Mucilaginibacter sp. cycad4. The sequence goes on from NZ_CP139559.1 coordinate 2,273,115, forward strand.
ACTCCTTATATTCGTTAATTATTTTTGCCAATACTATATTATTTACAATTGACTTTATAACGATGCTGAGCTTATCACTCTTGCGATATTGTTGAAGCAGACTCATTTGCAATTGCCTAATTTTCTTTTACATAGAAATACACCCAGGATTATATTTTCAAACGAATAGTTAGAAAGCGATAGAAATCGTGACTCCATAGTGATTTTGGTTACCGGTTATTGGTTATTGTAATATGCAAAAAAATAGTTTAAATACTAAAATTCTTTTCGATCCACCACAAGTAATAAATTACAAACAAAATTTGCCGATATCATATTCTATTTACTGTAGGAGAAAGCAACTCATAATCATATTCACCATTGAATGTGGTGTTCCACTACACTTCATTCATTAATTCCCAGCAGTTACAGTTTGGTGTTTATTACAACCCGGCATTAATATTATTCTAATTGTCAAGTTTTTAACGTTGACGTTACTACATGCAGGAAATTTACCGTCTGCCTTAATAATTCCAGATTTTGGGAGTTAATTCCATCGGTATTAAAATGCATTACATCGTTGCGAATTTTTCGCACCTCTTCCAATTGCTTTGCTAGCACCCCTCTATCAACATTTATTTTAAGTTTTTCAAACTTCTTGGGATCTTCCATTAGTTTTACATATTGGCCAAATGTTAAATCAGAAATGTTATTGATTTCCCTTGACTTTTCCTCCAATTTTTCCGAAAAAATTAAATCTTCTTTTTCAAACTTATTACCTAGCATTTTTCGGATATGATTCTCAATTTGTTCAATTATCAGGAACGGCTCCGCCATTGATATAAATTGTTCCCCAATATCTGTCGCTGTAACTATCCCGCTTATCGTACGGTCTTTTTGTCTGACGAGTACAACTTCCTCTTCTAACACAAATTTCACTGCGTTAAATAAAAGCTCATCATGATCCAAAATGGTAACGTCTTCCTTGCAATCGGAAACAGTAGTACAACTTTTGCCGAGTGCGAGCGCTCGGCCAATAGATTTCCAGCTTACGATTCCATCTACATCTCTTTGATTATTCAAGATAGGTAACTGGGAAAAGCTATGCATGATCATTAGCGTAGTAGCCTCAATGACTGTTGTATTTCGGTTAACGCTAATCAAACCGTTTCCAGTCCCTAGTTCCTTTACTTTATTGAGATTTGCCGCTTTCAATAAGCTCAGTCGCGGCGTCGGATCAGTTTCTACAACTGAATTATCTGATTTGCCATAGCCCACTTTCGGTTTAGGCTTGATCTCGATTTCCCCATAGAACCAAGCACTACCAAATTCAGGTTCGCATATTAGTTCATATTTTTCCAATAAGTCGTTTACGGATTTGATTACGCGCCATCCTCGCCGGGAAACATTTAAATATTGGGTAGCTATATAGGGAAAAGTTCTAACAGGCTTTTGAGTTTTTCTTACGTCCGCGAGGATTTCTTCAAAATTGGATTTAGGTTCTGACATTGACTTATGAGGTAACTTAAGCGTTAAAATAGGTCACTTGGAAATCAAATATACAAATTAATAATATTCAAGTAGATTTGGGAGATATTACGTCAACCGAGTAATAACACCATAAATATTACAGTATATTATCTTAATCGAAATCCAGGTTTAATCTATACCCGCATTTGACTTTTAAAACAATGCTTCCAGTCAGTCCTATAGATCAATATATAGCCAATCAAAGTCCCGGCATTAATGCAACCATTGGGACCCGTAAAACCATATATCTCGACATGAACTATTGGATTTTGCTAAGAGACCAAGGTGCTCTTGATTATTCAAAAGGCAGGGAACTTTTAGATAAGGCAATTGATCTTGTCAGGTCAAAAAAATGTATTTTTATAGTAAGCGAAATGACTTACTATGAGATTATTAAACAAAGTGATGCCGTAACCAGAACGAACACCCTAAAGATTATAGAACAACTTTCGGAAGGAATTTCATTGGTCGGCATGGAAACCCGTATAGTAAATGAATTGATTTTTTGGCTGAATAATAAGTTAAATAAACCGACACAACCAATTGAACAATCCATCTGGGCAAAATTCCAGCTAATTATTAAATACAATGAGCTACTGACTCTTCAATTCACAGTTAACAACGCGACGCATCAAAACGCCATGTTTGATTATTGGAGTAACTTCTCAATCCCTGATGCAGTCAACAACGAATTTCTACTACAGCACCCTTTTCACTATAAGGACAATATAGTGGAATTGAATTTAAATAAAGAACTATATAAGGATCAGAATAAAACTCCGGTCCAGATGTTCTTATCCGAACTGGCCGGACATCTTGATGCTTGTAATCCTTTATTAGAAAAGGCTTTGTTGCAGGATTTTTTCAACAAGACAGGCCGTTATCCTGCCGAAAAAGAAAGAAACCCGGAACTAATCCATGAGTTTAGGGCGGCTATATTCTCAAATTTCATAGCAAATCAGATCGGCGCTTATTTACCGTTTTTTAATATTTACTCTACTTTGTTTGGCAAATTCCGTTGGAATAAAAACCGGAAATATAAAGATGGAAACGACACTTTAGATGTTATGCACGCCTGCGGTGCGCTTCCATATTGTGACTATTTCTTCACCGAAAATGAGCTAGGTACTCTTATTAATCAAGAAAGATTCAATCAATTGTACAATTGCCAAGTGGCAAGTAAACTGGCGGATGTTTTTAACATATTAAGTACTATTTAATTATCCTCCAGCAATTCATGATTTCGCGGCTTTTAAAAGCTGATCAAATCGGAGTACAAGTTGACTATTCAAGCCGATTGATAACAAGTATTTTTGATAACTTTGTTAACGTACTCATCTGAACCTTATATCTAAAAAAAATGTCTAACAAGAAAGCTTTTATATCTTACAGTTGGAGTAATCCGGCTCACGAACTTTGGGTATTACAACTTGCACAAAGACTTGTCCATGATGGTGTCGATATTATTTTGGACAAATGGCATCTGAAAGAAGGGCATGACAAATTTGCTTTTATGGAAAGCATGGTACATGCTGCAGATATTGACAAAGTATTAATCATATTGGATAAGAAGTATAGTGAAAAAGCTGATGGTAGATCAGGAGGTGTCGGTACGGAAACAACCATCATCAGCTCCAAGGTCTATGAAAGCACAACACAGGAAAAATTCATTCCTATAGTTGTGAAAAAGGACGAAAATAGAAATCCTTTCTTACCCGTCTACCTTACCAGCAAAATTTACATTGATCTTTCAACGGAAGAGCATTTTGAAAGTGGATATGAGCAACTTTTAAGAAATATTTACCAGTTACCCCGACTAACTAAACCCAAGTTAGGTTCACCCCCTAAATATTTAATGGAGGAAACTCCGATGAGTTTTAAAACCACTACCATGGCAAGAGCTTTCGAGACTCAAATCGATAAGCACCCGTCACGGATTAATTTACTCGCAAGGGACTTTTTTGATGAATTTTTCAAAGACCTAAAAGAATTTAAATTGCAACTTGGAAGTTGCAATAACCGTGATTTTCCTGAAACCCTTTATAACAACTTGGTTAAATATACGCCCTTACGCAACGATTTTATTATTTTTATTGATAAATTGGCCAAAACTGGAGAAGAGTTTGATATCGATATTTTAATCGGCTTTTTTGAGCGACTCCCAATATTGTTATACCCCGATGTTACTGTTGGATCTTGGTATGGAAGTGATTTTGTCAATTATAAGTTTATCATTGACGAATTGTTTACCTATACAATTGCACTGCTTTTAAAGCAGGAAAATTATAAATTAATGTCAGAACTCTTACATGCTTCGTATTTCATTCGTGATAAATACAAGACCGGTAACACTCCCGTTGATTATTCCTCTTTCCGTCATAATATAGCCGATTTCAATGAGTATTATGTTAAAATCCACAATCACCCATTCCTGAATCCACAAGCGGATTTTCTAATTTCACGGTTACCGGATACGTTAAGTAAGAAAGACTTTACAGACGCGGATATTCTTTGTTATTTTATTGCTCAATTGAATGGCAAAAATTGGTTCCCCCGCACTTACATCTACCGGGATGAGGATTCCGATTCTTTGCCAATTCTCAACAAACTGCTTTCAAAGCGTCATTTTGAAAAAGTTAAGGGTATTTTTAATATTGACACATCGGAGGAATTAACTGCAAAGATCGTTGCCTTGGGGGAAAAGAAAAGTGCGCAGAGCGGCTATTCAAATTCACATAGCAGAATGCCTGGTATAAGTAATTTTATTGATGAACAAAAGATCGCCACGCTTAGGTAATTGAAAGGAAGAGTATATAACAATGAAAGACGGTAATTCAAACGCCAACATTAACGTAAAAACAATGGAAATATTTGCGTCCCTAGCATTATGAAAGATATAAATGAATTAATACAATACCACTAGGAAAGTGAATTTTTGGATTTTAAACTGGAAGAATACTTGTAACTCCAATTCTAAAACAGCAAATAACAAATGTTCGATTATCCCACTCAATTGACACCTTTGTTAAATTAACAGACCGCATTATCCATATTTCAATGCTACAATTTTCTTGCAATCCTCAATAAAAGTGTTCGACATCTGTACTTTTGGGGTCACAAAATTTAAAAAACCGCCTCTAATGCATTTAGAGGCGGTTTTGTTTTAGGCGATTTTTAGATTCTGCGTTTTTTGCACAATGAAGTCACTTTTTGAGTTCGAACTTCGTTAGGTCACCCAGTGGGACAGAGACGTAAAATCGTACTCTGTTCCATTTTTATTTTTATGCAATTTATTATTAATCAGGTATAGAGCTATAAAAAGTACAGGCAAAGAAGGCAAACAGTTTTGAGTTATTTAAAAAAATGTAAAAATTAACATGAAGATCAATCCTTCAGGAAAGGATAGTCTGTGTATCCATGTTCGCCTCCACCATACATAGTGTATTGATCCGGCGCATTGAAGTCAGCTCCCAGTTCAAAACGTTTAGGCAGATCCGGGTTAGCCAGAAATAATGAGCCGTAAGAGATTATTTTAGCGATCCCCTTTTCCAGTTCTGCTTCTCCGCTATCTTTATTAAACCCGCCATTGGCGATAACCAGGTGTTTACTTATATTTCCGAATGTTTCTACAGCATTCTTAGGGTATTGAGGGTAGTTATCCAATGGAAACAAGCCATTCATCAGATGGATATAGGCCAGTGGTAATTCATTCAACGCTTCGATCAAAGGTGTGAATTGAGCGACAGGCTCACTGTTCTCTATATTGTTATAATAGACAGTCGGTGAAAGTTTAATGCCAACTTTATCACTTCCCGCAGCATCAACCAGTTCCTGCATAACTTCCAACACGAAGCGGTTCCTGTTCTCCACACTGCCACCATATTCATCCGTTCTCAGATTAGCACTTTCTGATAAAAATTGGTTTGGCAGGTACCCGAACGCGGCATGTAGTTCAACACCATCAAAACCTGCTTCGATAGCATTCCTGGCCGCCTGGCCGTAATCTTTTACGATCTGTTTGATCTCTGCGACCCTCAATTCCCGGGGTGTTTCGTAATCTTTCATTCCCTTGGAGGTAAAATGCTGCTGCCCTTTGATTCCGATCGCGGACGGTGCTACCGGAAGTTTCCCATTTCTATCTACGGAATGCCCTACACGGCCCGTATGCCAAAGCTGGGCATAGATCAGACATCCGTTGTCATGAACGGATTTCGTCACTTTCTTCCAGGCATCAATTTGTTCCTGACTGTACAGACCGGGTGTCAGGGGGCTGCCCAGGGCCTGCTCCGAAATGTTAATGGCCTCTGTCAACAGCAGGCCGGCGCTGGCACGCTGTGTATAGTATAATACAGTCAGGTCAGATACAACACCTTCGCCATTGGCACGGCTGCGGGTCATTGGTGCCATCGCCATGGCGTTCTGTAATGTTTGTTTTCCTAATGTTACCTTTTCTAATAGTTTCATGATCTTTTGGATTTTTATTTTGTTTTATTGTAAATGGTACTGTTTGAAATGGAAGATATTTTTGTTAGATCAGGCCGTTGTCCCGGCAGTATTGCGCCACACTTTCTTCAACTGTAGGCAACTCGCCAAAAAGTTCTTTTTGTCTTTGCTGGTTTTTGCTGATGTACACACCCGTATCGATCCACCTGATCATTTCATACATATCTTTGACCTTTTCGCTGAAGCGGCCTATGAACGGCAGTACGTGGTTCACGACAAATGGTGGTATAATCGGCTTGGCCTCGATATTTTTTTGAAGGACGCCCGCAAATGCCGCCTGAAGTATCTTTTCGTTAACTGGGTGGTCCCAACCGACGTCTATGGAAGTGTTTAACACAGAGTCGGGTAAGCTTACCGCCGCTAAAGAGGTATATTTGGCAAGTTGGGGCGTATAAATGATCCCGTAAGTCCCGGTCAGGAAGGTAGGCAATATGCCTTTGGTGATCTTCGGGAGAATAAAATCCGGTGTCTGGTTAAGGAAAGCACCCGGCCTGAGGGCGATATAGGGCTGGCCCTTTTCTTTCAGGTATTTTTCGATCAGGAACTTATTATAGAAATGAGGTACAGATCGGGCTTTATCCGATTCAAGAATAGAGATCAATACAAATCGCGGAATTCCGGCTGCTTTAGTAGCGTCCACCAGGTTTTGGTAACCAACAGTGTCTGTTGTGGGGCCATCACCCTTTTTTCGGCGGGTATAGCCGGCAGCGCTGGCTACAATGACATCAAACCCATGTGCAGGGGAAAGCGCTTGCTTTAAAGAAGCGGGGTCCATCATGTCGCCCACCACAAAATTTTTAACACCTATTTGGGTGAGTGCACTTCTATTACTGCTGGCCCTGACCATAGCGGTAACTTCTGCTCCTTGTTGCAGCAGTTCTTTCACGATCTGGCTACCCAGCATTCCGGTTGCACCGGCTACGATAACTTTTTTATTTTTCATTTTATTTTCTTGATTAAGCCTGATTGCAGGCATTTTAATTATGTTAGTATTTTTTGATTGATTTTGTTACTGTGATATTACCAGCACAACTTTACCGTTTACGCCTCCAGCTGATACGTAATCCTGCGCTTGGGCGGCTTGTTCTAACAGGAAAGTTTTGGCAACGATGGGACGGAGTTTCCCTTCCCTGACCAAAGCCAGGCCACCGGTCAAACTACCCGCTGAAATATTGGAACTGATAAACCGTGCTTCAACCTGGTACTTTTCCGCCAGTTCGGCAGAAGGCGGACTTACGATACTGAATAGTTTACCACCGGGCTTTAAGACTTTGAAAAGTTTATGCTGAGATTCGCCACCGGCGCAATCCACCACCAGGTCAACATTGTTGATCAATACGCTGACATCTCCCGATCTATAATCTATAGCCTCATCTGCACCGAGGCTTTTGATCAATGCAATGCCGGGGCCGGATGCCGTACCAATGACATAAGCACCTGTATTTTTGGCCATTTGTACCATGGCGGTCCCTGTCGCGCCTGCGGCTCCCTGGATCAGGATTTTCTGCCTTTCTGCTAATTTTCCTTCGTTAAACAATAAGGCCTGGGCGGTGCCTATGTTCACAACCAGCGAAGTTGATTCTTCAAAAGAGGTGTTTTCGGGCTTAATAGCTGTATTGCTTTCTAATGCCAGTGCATATTCGGCATAACCGCCTTCTCGGGTCACCGCGATCACCTCATCACCTGCTTTAAAGTTGGTTACCTTGTTCCCGGTTGCGATCACTATTCCCGCTACATCAGCACCTGGTACGTACGGCAGATTGATGGGCCGCATCTTTTGCATCATGCCATTGCGGAATTTGATGTCTAAAGGATTTACGCTGGCTGCTTTAACTTGTATTAAAACTTCATTTTCATTTTTGATTTCCGGCTGAGGGATCTCAGCGAACTCGATCACATCGGAATTACCGAATGCTTTGTATTGTATTGCTTTCACTATTTGGATTTGTTAAGTAAATTATCTGTGTATTCTTTTTGCAAGGGGCAACTACCGGGACCCTCATCATTGCAAAGGCCGTTCTTTTCAATACGCTTAATAAAATAAGGATTTGCCAGGAATCCGCGCCCAAACGCAACGAGGTTGGCCGATCCTTCCTGAAGTATAGCTTCTGCTATTTCCATGGTTAATCCGTTGGAAAATATGAGCGTATGATGAAATGCCTCGCGGATTGCCTGGTATGTTTTTTCAGGCAGGTCAGGATTGCGCGAAATATGTATGTAAACGATCCCTGTTTTGTCCAGTTGTTCGCTCAGATAAGTGTAGGTCTGATGTTCCTCCTCCTGACAATAGGCCTGTTGGCCGCATGCCCGGGAGAAAGGAGAAAAACGAATGCCTGTTTTATCGGGCCCGATAGCAGCGGAAATGCTCTCAGCGATCTCTAAAACGAGCCGGCTTCGGTTCGTTATATTGCCGCCATATAGGTCTGTCCTGTTATTAACATTCGGGTTTAAGAATTGCTCCAGGAGATACCCATTGGCGCCATGAAGTTCCACACCATCAAAACCGGCAAGGATCGCATTTTCGGAAGCTTTTATAAAATCAGCAATAACACGGCTTATCTCTTCCAGCGTAAGGGCTACCGGAGCAGAATGTTCCTGCATACCGAGGCTATCTGTGAAAATCTCACCGGCAGCTTTGATATCTGAAGGGCCAACGGGTTGCAGGCCGGCGGGAAGGTTGGCAACATTGGCAATGCGCCCGGTATGCATCAGTTGCAGGAATATTTTTGATCCGTTCAGATGTACCGCATCGGTAACGTTTTTCCAGCCCGCAACCTGCGCTTTGCAATAGATCCCCGGAACCCGCGGATAGCCCAGCCCTTCGGGACTTGGGGAAGTCCCTTCTGTAACGATCAGGCCCGCGCCGGAATGTTGGGCATAATAAGTAGCCATCACTTTAGTGGGGATGTTACCGATAGCCCTGCTTCGGGTGACCGGCGCCATCACCAGGTGATTTTTCAATTGGAAGGTGCCTTTCTGAAATGGCGCGAATAACTTCTTCACTTTCGTCATTTATTTACTATGACCAAAAGTAGAAGCTATTACATGGGTAAAATAACCCAAAAAGACGTAAGAAAGCCCCTATCCGACAACTGGTTTATTTAAGGGCACCTGTTTTATTAAGTGGTGGAGAATTTTTTTGGGGTGATGCCATACTGCTTTTCAAAAAACTTGCTGAAGTGGCTGAGATTGGAATAGCCTAACTCGTAGCCTACTTCTGCAACGGAATGTTTAGCTTGTTTTAACAAAAAGGCGGCTTCTTCCATTCTGGCTTTCTGATAGTAATTATAGATCGTATCACCGAATGTCTGCTTAAAAAGCTGCTTGAGTTTCGTTTCACTCATCGATGCAATAGCGGCTAATTCACTGATCACCGGTGGAGTACTCAGGTCGATCAGTATTTCATTTCGGACGACGAGCAATTTTTCTGCGTCGTTGCTGTTGATATTTTTAATGGTCGTGTTCTCCCGGAGCGACAACTTACTGAAAAGGAGGTACATTAATTCCAGTACCTTGATCTGCAAATAGAAATTATTCATCGAGTTGCTCACGTCTACGGATACAATATTTTTAAGCAATAGCTGCATTTCCGCGTTCAGGCTTTCGAAAAAAAGAAAGGATGCATTTTCTGCTATAATGGTTTGTAGCGTACCGTTAGGGTTTTCAATAGACAGGACGGAGCGTAACCGGTTAGCAGTGATCCCAACGACCACGTAATGAATATTGCTGCCGGCAGGGAAACGGATCTCCGTGCGCAAGTCATTCGTTGATAGGAGTATGGAGGACTCATTTTTGGGAGAAAATGATTTATTTTCCTCGTTATTATACCTCACTTCAAGATCTTCAGTGTTGTTATAAAAGAAAATGGTCCGGACATCGTTAGTGCTCGCAGCCGGATTACGTTTGATGATTAGATCTTCTTTCAAATTATAACGATGGATCGTTAGTTTGAAATCATCGCCAAATCCAACTTTACGTACATAACCCGTTCCAAGTGTTTTCGGGATTTCCAGGAAATTATCTCTTACAGGAGCATTGATCTGTTTTGCAAAGAGTGTGATAAAGTCAAAACCTGGTGCTGTAGTAAATTCAAAAATCATTGCAAGTATTACTGTTTATTTTCTAAGGTACTGTGCATTATTCAAAATAAGTTACTTTCCTTGAATATACCTTATTCAGGTAGAATATTAATCGTATTTAAGTTTATCATCCGATTCAACGCCACAATTTTCTTACAATCCTCAATAAAAGAGTTCGAAATTTGTACCATAGTGATCACCAAGTAAAAAAAGGCCTTTTCGTATTGAAAAAGGCCTTTTTTTGTTAATTGCAAGCGTATTTTTGCGCTCCCCCTTTCTATGTTGCTTGATCAAGCAATTTAGCAGTTTAACAGGTTTTTTTGTTGAATTTGCCCGGCTCATCCGGGTTTATGTGTAAGGTTTACCTGTGCGTATTTTTATTACGCCATTTAAAATCAGCCTGGCTATCCGAACCAGCAACTTTTATTATGAATTTTCAGTTACCTTTCCTGGCCCCGTACGGTCATTTAATGGCTTGACCTGCCGTTATAAAGATTTAATAATTACCGGGCCTACCAAACCCGAGGGTACCAATGTCTTTTCCTTCCCTTTAAATTGCTTGTAAAATGGGTCACCATTTGCTCCGTTGCCAACAAATTTGTTCCTCCTATTCGTAGTGATGGTTACCTCAATAGCATTTCTGCCTTTTTTAATAAAATTGGTTATATCCAGACTGTATGGTGAAAAAAGCAAGTTGCCTGCTGATTTGCCGTTGATTTTTACATCTGCAACATAAAATACTTGCCCCAGATCAACGAAATAGTGTTTACCTGGCATAACCTTGTCTAAATTAAATGTTGAAGTATACAGACCGCTATCTGATTTATATTTTAACCGATCATTACTGCGCCAATCCAATAAGGCACTGTTTTCGAGCTCCTCATCCCCAACGTTAATTTTCCAGTTATCGATCTTTACGATATCCGCGGCCTTATAACTGCTTAATATTACAGGCGTAATCAATTTAGAAGGAATGGATTTCGCTGCCGCATAAAAAAAAATCGAACCATAGGGAGGCAATTGATAGCTTCCGGTATTCCCGTTATCCTTTTCAATAGCTCCGTTTACCGGGTTCAGCCAATAGGTATTGTCAAAACTTTTATCTACCGTAAGCCCGATAGTTTGCCACTGGTCCGTTTTATTCAATATAAATTTAAGCTGGCTGCCATCAGACATCTGGCGGGTAATCCCTCTGGAAAATGTAACCGGCTGTGAAAATTTTATTGTTTGATGTATAGTTTGCAGCGGTAACTGTCCATTTATTTGTTTGCTGTTTTTTTGTGAAATTGCTTCGGCAATCAACTCTTTGGTCAACCTGTCGTTGGCTTCGTAGTTGAGAAACGACGGCTGCCTCCGGGGTAATTCCCCAACACTCCACAGCCGCAATCCTTTTTTACTTAAAGTATTGATGTGCTTCGCAGTACCAAGATCGACATAAGGCAGATTTGCCAATATCAGTGCCTGGTATTGGTTCCCTGCAATATTGATCCTACCCGATTGCCAGGTGGCTTTCTGAAGGCGTTCATCATTTACAAATTCCCAGGAAATTCCTTTGGCTTCAAGCTCATTAACCGTCTTCCAAAGCTTTGTATACCACACGTTGATCAGGCTTTTCGGGCCGTCATAAATACCAAAGCCCTTAATGTCCGGTTCCACGCCTTTAAAGTATCCTTTGTTTAATATTTCCTCTGGATTTACGGGTATCTGATCCTCGGTAAGATCAACAAACGGCATATAGATCAGCACATCGGTTTTGGGCCTTCCGGACCGTAATGCATATTGGCACCTTGTAAGATATTGATTTACGGCCTTTATATCTTTCCAGAAATTATCTGACTCATTCATCCCATTGGAGAAATTAACAAAGGGCATGTAAGGAGATGAAAATGTATTCCAACCTTCTTTGCCAAATTCACCATTGTTATACTTATAGGGCGATCCATGATAGATCAACTGGTTAATCCCGCAGGCAAACGATTTGTCTGCCCATACTCTTATTTTTTGAGGAGTAGTCATTTCAGCCCTGTATATGGATACGAACGATTCCTGTGAAATGACCGGTCGATGATTTAAATGAGCACCGGAAGTAATCAATTTCAGATACCCTTCTGATCCTTCTGCAAATAGCTGCTCCGCTTCAGGTATATCAGCCGCTCCGGCGTTACCTATCAGATCACCAGGAAAGCCATAAGCCTGGGTCCGATGCAACAGGCCATGGGCCCCCATCCATCTGTTACTCGTTTTAATAAAATTATCCTGGAAAACCCGGCTTACGGTGCGGTCATAGTCATACATCATCCGCCAGTTTTCATTTTCGTTAAACATAAAAGCGGGTTTCGCCCCAAAATATGCTGCAGCTAAATAAGCCGGATGATCATACCCTTTCTGAAAAACAGAAGCTAAATATGGAGCTATATTATATCCGTTCATTTTTTGAAAAACATCCAAAAAATCCGGAGAAATGATCCTATCCACATGAAACTCATAGCTGTCATTAAAAACAGCCCGCAAAGGGTTACCATAATAAGCAGGAAGGCCTGTTTCAGAGACCAATAAATGGTCGTAGGCTTTTTTTACAAGCAATGGATCCATATGGTCAATGACATAACTTGTCTTATTTGATGCTATACAAGATGGTTTTTCACCTGTAAGGATATCCCATGATACAATCAATCTCCATTTTCCGTCTGCAGGGGCCTGCCAGCTCAGCTTTTTCCCATTTACCTTTTTAGTCAGATCTATTATTGTTTTGGGATCAAGTATAGTTTGTGTTCCATGCATCCCAATTGAGCGAACGGCAACGACACTCTTAATTCTGGCCCATTTATTATCGATGACATTTCCCCGTAACAGTGCGTCCATCATTCCGCCTGCTTTCATGTCATGATTATGCGGAGCAGGTAATTGATCGTTAAACACCGCTCCTGCCTCGATGACGGTATCTGATATCGCAAGAGTCCGCATACTTTCATCCGGCCCTATAAATGCACCTCCCAAAGGCCATCCGCTGCCCCCATTCATATCTACAATTATATTTGATTTTTGCGCCTGCTCCATTACGGCCCGTAGGTGTTCGTAAAATGAGGGTGTATCCCAACTATACACCCTGTCAGACTGTTCCGCGGGCATTTTAGGACTCAAGCCGTTTGCAATAGGCTGCACCTCAACTCCTGCAAAACCGTTGTCGGCAAACATCCTGACCTCTCTTTGGAGTTCCTGGTTGTTAACATCATTACCTGGCCACCACCAGCGGGTTAAAGGCCCGAACTCGCGCGGAGCCTCTTTAAAAACTGCTGCATTAAAGTCAAAATGTGGAAACCATGCCTTTTTATGCCGCACGGTTAATGTTCCTTTAATGTTAAAGGCCATACAAATGGTTACCGTTATCACGGCACAAATACAGCAAAACAGAAGTGATTTTTTCATTGGATATTTTTTTAAACCCGGTCAATTCTTTTCTATAGCTTAAATCACAGCAGATTCATTGATTAAACCTAATATGATCTTTTATCAGCCCGGATAAGTACATGCATTTTTGTTTGATAACATTATTGACTTTATGGCATCCCGGGACTGATGCCGGGATAAATCCTTGCATCAGCCCTTTAACAATACGATCAGAATTTATATGTAAGTGTTAAAAAATAAGCCCTCGGCGGAATAGCAATAGTTGAATAAGGCGTATTTGCCTTTACATCAGCCTCGTACATTGTTTTTGTATACCCTTCGCGATCTAATGCTGTTAAGAACGTACCGGGCCTTGACCAGCTCATTACGCCATATTTATTTAAAATATTATTAATGTTCGCACTTAGTTGGAACTTTTTAGTGAAATTGTAGCCTGCCCCAAGGTTATACTGACTAAAACCGGGTAATTTAAAAGCATTGGCTACATTGGCTTCCCGTGCACCGAGGTAAGACCATGTTACAAATGAAAAGAAATTCCCTACGTTGTATGATGGTGTAACGTTAAGTATTAAATTAGGGCTATTATCGGCTTTATTCCCTGAGTAATCCATGATCGCATCGTCCTGCGGTCCTGGCTGATTAGCTATCCATACTTTATAAGTAGACGCTTTCGAGGTCTGAAACGTTCCAACGCCTTTTATACTGAAATCCTTTGTAATATTAATATTGGCTTCCAGCTCTAATCCATAGGTTTTGATTTTTTCATATAATACCGGCGGAGAGTAGCTTGTAGTTCCATCAGCCAGGGTGAACGTCTGAACATTGGGAACATGACTTAACACGCTGTAAAATGGAGTCACAAAGGCTGTAAAACTCCCATCTCTTACCTTAACCCCCATTTCGGCCTGATCAACTTTCTGGGCCTGCGGGTTTAAGGAACTGTTTGCAAATACCGTGTTGGCTGCGAAATATGTACTTAAATCTGGCGCCTTGTTTCCCTCGGAGTATCGGCCATAAATAGAGAAATGATTATCTATTGTATAATTTAAACCTGCTGAATAGGAAAATGTATTGATGGTTTTGTTAAACGGTAGTGGGGTACCTGCAGTTCCACCATAATTGTCATAAACAGTCAAAGGGTTACCATCAGCACCGCCGTAAGCCGGGTCTGAACTCTTTGGGTTGCCAACATTTGGCCTGACAGATCCTTTCTGATGCATCGATTCAAACCTGAATCCATAATCAACATTAAGTTTATTCGTTATTTGCCAGTTATGCCCAAAGAATAAGGCCACCTGATTTTGAGTAGCGTTATTTACCGTCAAGCCTGACCCTCCGACACCACTTACCCCATTAGGATTTGTTAGCTGATAAACCTTGCCTGAAGGGTCGGCAAAACTAATATTAACAAGATCGGGATGGTCTTGAATAGTGCCCGCGGCGACGCCGGCAATACCGGTAATTTCATTAACAAGGGTATATCCATAGAAACCACCTAAAGTAAAGCTCATGTTTTTAACCTTCTTAGAAAAAGAGAACTGATCAAGTAGCTCTTTAACTTTATTGTTATTAACATTTAATGGTTCAAAAAACACAGAATTAGGAGAAACATTTCCACCGGGAAGACCAGTATTAGTTATATTGTAATCGTAGCCGGTAAATGATGAAATTGTAGCCAGGGGTGCACCTGTGCGGGCATTGGTAAGTGTTGTTGTGCCCGTTCTTCCAAGATATCCTAAAATTGAAGCGGTTACAAAATCATTCAGAGCTAACGGATTTACTATCGCGGTGGTGTTCCAATCGGCTTGTTTATTTGAATACCTGATAGCATTGTTAAAAGTTAAACCCGAATCCAGGTGCTGCGTCCAATTTGCTCCTGCTGAACGGTCAATTGAATGGATCAAGCTGCTGGATTTATATGTGGCTGTACCATTATCGTTAACCGGATAGGATTGTGTTACGTTCGGAATAAGCACAGATGAGTACGGTGTGAAACCTGTAGCCGGTTTAGGATATGTGAAACCTGTAGTTGGCGTAAATTCAAACCAACCGTTGTGATCGTTAAGGTATTTTCCGTAGATCTTAATAGAGCCCGTTCTATACTTTTTAACAATATTACCTTTTATCTGGCCGCCTTTATTGAGGGGGTATCCGGGATCTTTGGCGCCTACGCTGTTTCTGTAAAAGCCTCCAAGATTATAAGTAAGACTGCCGTCTTTACTTAAGGCCCCCCCAAAGTCAATATCTCCTCTGTAATATGGATTGCGGCCATCGCCTTCAAGTCCGTACTTTATCCTGGCTTCGCCTTCAAACGCTTGCCCTCCCTGCTTTGAAATATAGTTAAAAATCCCACCAGGAGCATTATTACCCAGGATAGATGCAGTACCGCCCCGAAGGGCCTCCAGCTTTCCCAAAGTCGCATCCGGGCGGGAAAAATAGTCCGGGCCATAATTTCCGTATGTTGCATTTGTAACCGGCAACCCATCTTCCTGCATTGACACGTAATAGTAACCAGACGCGCCATCGTTAGATCCCACTGATACCCCCCGGGAATAAACGGTATTTCTGATTTCGCCAAGGGAAGAATTGACGTAAACACCTGGTATGTTTTTCAGGAGATCGGCGGAGCTGAGTGGAGCCTGCTTTTCTATCTGGATAGCGCTGATTGATGAAATAGCAATCGAGGCATTCATTGCGGTCCGTTTATCAAAAACACCAGTGACAATTATTTCACTTAAACTACTGGATTCGGATACAAGTGATACATTAACCACAGACCTACCATTAATCGCCTCCTCCTTAGTGGTATATCCCACAAATCTAAAAATCAGTGTTGCTGTACCGGATACCGTCAGGCTGAATTTACCATTTGGATCGGTGCTAACTCCTTGAGTAGTCCCTTTTACAGTAACTGAAACGCCGGGCATCGTAACGCCTTTTTCATCTTTTACAGTACCTGACACTTTCAGTACTTGTGCAAATGAATCAAATGATAACGAAAGCAGCAAAAAAATTACCGTCAACGGTAAATAGATCCTGCTGAGAAGATTGTAAATTTTTCTCATAATTTTCAATAATTAGGGTATTTGAAGCTCGCACTTCAAAAGGTTAAACAAAAAATGGCTTATCGGTATATTGGTTCGTTATAAAAGAAGATTCCAAGCCCTTCTCTTATTTATATTCAAATCTATTTAGAAGAAATGGTTCAACCTGCCCCAACCTCCATGACCCGTTTCTAATAGCTTAGCAAAGGTTCTCGTTGAACGGAGGTTCGTTTAATTCGATCCCGATTAAAGTGATTTCCTGTTGGTTACCTTAAAAGGAATGGCAATATGCTCAGTGGAATTGGTTAAAACCAATTCAGCTGTTTTTTCGCCCATTAATTGAAAATCGGTTGAAATGGTGGTTATGCCATCCAGAATAATTTTTTTGACAGGCGTTTCATTGTAGGATATGACCCCTACGTCGGAGCCGACTTTTAAATTTATGGATATGATCTTTTCTAATAATTCGATCAGATGATCCTCCATTAAATTAATATAGACAGTCCCCTCAACTATTGTCTCGTGATCTAAAGAAGAAAGTATCTCGTATTCAAATGCATATTGTGTGCAGAACTTAAGAAAACCTGTCAGAATATCCTTCGAGTAATACGAGTGTTCCGGGAATATAATTTTGATCGTATTGTAACGATTTAGTTTATTCAACAGTTGTTCCAGAGATTTATAGATATCCCGCTCAAAATCCTCATAAACAGCCCCAAAACGTCCTGTGACTCCTGGTTCCAACTTATCCATAAGGATCAGTTTCTCTTTAGGGATACTATTGATCACATCATAAGTATTTACAGGGCTTTCAATGAAATGAGGGATAATGACGAATTTGGCATAACTATTTATTTTTTCAAGGATCAGCTTTTTAAAAGCACTGAAATCATTGTTATAAATATAGAAATCGATGGCAGCATTGCTTCCCAATACGTCGGCGAAAGCATCATACATGATTTTTTTGTGACTGCTTAATTTATTGAATAATAACAGAACCTTTGTTGGCCGGCTAAAATCCGTGTTGGCAATAAAGTATCCCTTACCCGTGATCGATTTAACGACATTTAGTTTCTTTAGTTCCTTATAGGCTCTTTCTATGGTATTTCGGGATGTCTCCAGTGCTATGCTAAAATCATAAACTGATGGTAAAATATCGCCTTCTGCAATTTTTCCGGATTCTACACCGCTCAGAATGGAATTGATCAGCTGCAGGTACTTAGGTGTAATTGAATTCTCATCTATTTTAACGATCTTCAAATAATTCTTCATCTAATCCTCCTTTCTTGCTACTGGTTTTAACACTTCTAACCCAGCATACTTGAATTTACTTTGTCAATTCATTAATAGGAACAAGTGGTGATATGCTTCTATGAACTTTTTCGATAACCCAATCCTTTTTTACGAAAAATGAAGCGGTTCTTTTGATGTCAGTACTTGAAGCGCTAACTTTCAGCTCATAATTCCCTTTTTCTGTGACCCATGATTCTGTAACTGTTTGAAAAGAAGCCAAATCCTCAGCGGCTATCTTAAATGTGATGGAATGAGATTTGCCCCGGCCGCTCCGGTTACTTTGACTTCTGTTCTTCCAGCCACAGGTTCATGGCCAAATGCCCCCAAGCCCATACCTGTAACCAATTTTGTTTTCTCTTCCAAAGTCATAGCTGCCATAACTTTCTTAATGGGGTCTTTACCCAACTGAGGAACATTTTGATCAGTTGTTTGACCTGAAGCAAAATAGGCTATTGATAACAACAGATATAAAAGGATGTGCCTTTTCATTTTAACCGGAGATTTATAAAATTTATTTAATCCGTGTACCTGTCACATCAAATTGTTCCATCATGGAACCTTCAAGATTATCGTCGTCCTTCTTCTTTAGGGACAAGCTCACTTCGTAACCCTGAGCTGTGAATTTTGTACTCAATATGCCATCTTTCACTTCAACTGCATCAAAATTTGTAATGGCATTTGTTTTAGGATCAATCATTGAACCTGAAATTTTCCCTTCCTTTTTTTCAAATACGATAGTTACTTCGGTATCCCCTTGCGGTACACCTTTAAACATACTTTTCCATTTTCCGATAAAATAACTTTCGGTTGCCGGAACTACTTTGGCTGCATCAGCTGTTTGAGCTTCGCTTTTATTCACGAAAAAAAACAATAGAAAAGCGAACATGGCCAACGGCATACTTAGTTTTTTCATAATTTTCATTTTGGTTTTTTATTTATTTATTTGAATTGATTAATACTAATTGTCAGCGACTTGAATGGCAGCAGGCCCAACTATCCCTGCTGCCATCAGTTTATCTTCCTGGCCTTTAAATTGTTTGTATAGCTTATCGCCATTATGGGCCCGGCCAATAAAATAGTTGAGTTGGCCGGTTGTTAATTTTATTTCCAGGATATTTTTCCCACTCTTTACCATACTTGTGATATCCAGGATATAAGGTGCGTATAGCAAAGTGCCGCCCATCTTCCTGTTTATACTTACCTCTGCGGTGAAATATACTTTGCCAAGATCCAGGTAATATCTCTTGCCCGTTTGCTTTTTTAAATTGAAAGAAGTTGTATATGTTCCATCACTACCCAGGAACTTAAAAGCGGGATTATCTCTCCAATCGAATAACGCGGCATTTTTTACGGATATACTATCTGCTTTTACTTCCCATTTATCTAAACTGATCAGTTTTCGATTAGCTAATAGCGGGGCCTTAGGGGTGGATAATAAATTGGCCGGAACTATTTTCCCTGTAGAAGCATACAATATCCGCGAACTATAAGGCGGCAGCGTGTAGCTTATTTGCTGCCCGGTGTTTCTTACCATACTTCCATCTTCTGCATTTAGCCAATAACTGTTTTTAAATCCTTTATCCAGTTGGATGGTTATTTTTTTCCAGCTGTCACTCTTATTCCAAATGAACTGAATACGGCTGCCATCTTCCATTTCTCTTTGGCTGGAACGTACAAAGCCAAAATCCGACGTATATTTCACTTTTAAATCCAGGCCATTGATCCAGGGGAGCAGGTTATCGGCGTCTTTCAACTGCTTAGCATTTGGATTTGTTATCGATGTTTTGATCAGATCTGCCGTTAACTTATCGTTTACCTGATAATCGAGGAAACCTGGTTGTTTCTTTGGTTGTTCCCCGATCATCAGTAATTTCATACCTCGTCCGGATAACTTACTTAGCATTCGAGCAGTATTTAATTGGATATAGGGTACATCTGACAGAATTACTGCCTGGTACAAGTTGCCTCTTATATCAATTTGCTGATGCGAATTGAGTTTCGCCTGTTGAAGTGAAGCGTCATTTACCCATTCCCAGGAAACCCCGGAGGCCTCCAGTTTGTTGATGATTTTCCAGGTCCGCTCATACCATTTCTTTTGGTCATCCATATTAGTTAATCCCATGGGTTTGGCGGGTAATGGCGGCTCGATTCCCTTTAAATAGCCTGCTGTCAATATTTCTTCGGGATTAACGGCATTATCATCAAAATTTAAAAAGGGGTAATAAATTAACACATCCGCGTGAGGCCTTCCGGCCCTAAGGGCATACTGCGTTCTTGTTATATACTGATTGATTGATGATTGATATTTCCAGAAAGGGTCACTTTCGTTGATATTTGAAGAGAAATTAATACTGGTGATCATATTACTGCTCCATGGATACCAACCTTCTTTCCCGTAACCTTCTGGTTTGTAATGATAACTGGTTCCGTGAAAAATGACCTGGTTAACACCTACAGCCATCAATTTATCTACAACCATACGCAACTTTTGGGGGGTGGTCATAAATGCGCGGTTAATAAAGACTGCGCTCTCGGCAGATGTAACAGGTTTATTGTATAAATGAGCCCCTGAAGTAATTAATTTCATAGAGCCTTCTGAACCCATGCCCTGCATCATGGTTTCCGTTTCGGGTATAGAAGCAAGACCTGCTGAACCAATCATATCCATATTGAAGCCATAAGTTTGGGTACGATGCAATAATCCCCGGCTTTCAGTCCAATGCCTTGTAGCATCCAAAAAGTTTTCACCCAGGAGGTCGCTTAATGTTAAGTCATAATCATAGCGCAAACGCCAATCTTCATCAGAGAAAACGAAATCAACTGGAGCGTCAGGATGAGCTGCCCGGGCATACTGGTTATTGTAGCCTAATTGCATGTTTGCCCCTAACCATTTACTGATATCATATCCCCGTTTTCTTTTAAAATAAGGAAGAAAGTTCCATGTATAATCCCTGTCTGCTTTAAACTCATAGCTATCATCGAATATGGCACGCAAAGGATGGCCGAAATAGGTTTCCAAACCTGTGCGAGCCCCGAACAGATAGTTGTAATTTTTCAGGACTTTCGTCGAGTCCCAGTGGTTCATGACGTATCCGGCATCTTTCTTGGCGATAATGCTCGGCTGCTCCCCATCTGGTATTCCCCAAAAAGCAATCAATTTCCAGCTGCCTTCCGGGCAATCCCAGGTGAGCTTATTATCTTTTACCTGGCTGGTTATATCCATTGCTGTTTGAGGATCCAGGTAAACGCTCCCTTTCTTGTCCGAATTATCTTTAATAATCTTTGCCGCCATAACCACCTGTAATCTTGCTGAAGGCCTGTCTCCCCGTATCGCACGAGGAATAATGACCTCTATGTTTTTCCCTCCGGTTACATTCAATACACCGAATTCAAGGGTAAGGTTATTATCTTCTTCGGTAAGGTGCGGGCCACCAGCAGGCCAGCCACTGCCATCCGTTAAATCAACCGTTAGCCCTCTTTTGTTGGCCTCGTTTAACACAGCTTTGAGGTTATCGTAATATTCGGGACTATCGTATCCCGTTATCCGGTCCTGTTGCTCTTTTCCGCCTTTCGCAGGAAAAACTAACGCAAAGGGCTGTATTTCCACACCGCCAAAATGGTTGTCAGCAAACAAATTAATTTCCCGGGTAAGTTCTTCCTTTGTAACGTCATTACCAGGCCACCACCACCGCGTATATGGGCCAAATTGTGAAGATGGGTTTTTGAATTGAGCTGGATCAAAATTGAATCTTTTCAATTCGTAAGGCTTTACAGTTCCTGCTGGTATTAATTTAAAAGCCAGCAGCCCAAAGCATAAGCAAATAGCCATTGCGATACATGCCTGAAAAAATTTATAGCCAAACTTTCTTTGCATATGTTTATAATCAGAGGGTTAACAATATACAGGATTTCTTTTCGGAACCTAACAATTGGTTTATCACAGCACGCTCAAATGAGTCATTCTGTAAAATTTACACAATGATAAATAAAGTTTTTATTATTCTGTAATTTTTACAGAATAATTTTTTTCCTTTGTATATGAAGCATACCGAAAGCGAAGAAATCAATCCCGTAATAAACGGACATCTTTATTTTCTAAAAAATGTGTCAGTCGATAATGTTATTTTTGGCTATCATGACAAAGAATTAAAAGTTTTGCTCCAACATCCCCAGGGAATTTCAAAATGGCTGTTACCGGGAGGGTATATCAAGCGAACAGAAACCATTGATGAAGCCGCTCGGCGGGTTGCGAGAGAAAGAACCGGCTTAGATAGATTGTACCTCCAACAATTCAGGTCGTTCGGAACGCCACACAGAACTATTGATGTGGATTTCACGCCAGAACTTTTTACAAAATTATCGGGCATCGATGTCCCTGAAGATCACTGGATGTTTGATTATTTTGTTTCTGTATGTTTCTATACCCTTACTGAATTTTCATTAGTTACACCAAACGGGAGCTTTTATATGGAAGAATGTCAGTGGTGGCCCGTCAGCGACTTGCCGCAGATGAGTTTTGATCACGCAGAAATTGTAGATGAAGCTTTAAAGGCCTTGCGCCTGCATATTTATCATTACCCTGTTGGTTATGAGCTTTTGCCAGAGAAGTTTACACGTCCGGAAATCCATGCACTTTATGAAACTATTTTAGGCAAATCACTGGACAGCAGAAATTTCGCAAAAAAGCTGGTTACTACAGGTATTATTAAAGAATTGGGCGAGCAAAAGAGCATTGGGGCTCATCGGTCACCAAAACTTTACAAGTTTGATAAAGAAGCTTATGATAATGCCTTAAAGGAAATGATGGTATTGGTTTAAAAAGCTGAAAGAAAGATACTGAGAAAAAGTTTCCTGTTCAGCAGCAGGGTATCGGCTCTTATCCATAAGCCAAACCAGCCCATGCCCCGCCATTGCCGTGGCGCACCCGCATTGCCAAAAACGGTATGATGCAGGGTATCCCAGCCGGTTGTACCGGTTGCCGACTGTTTTCCGCCTGGCAAATCTCCCGGGTGAAAATACCAAAGCGAATCCATCCAGGAAGGCCTGGTATTTCCGGTCGGGATTGCCTTGCTGATCGCCACGCCGGTGGCGTATAGTTTAATGCAAAAGCTGGCTCCAGCATTATACTTATCATACCGAATTGGCCCCGTAGATATTTGCCATGGCGGCTATGCTGATGTTGTTAATACCATGCTGACCATAAGTTATCAAAGTTTGAAAGCCGCACTCATAAACCCGGTGAAGAGCTTACGGAGTGAATAGGCTGCGTCTGATTTCAGGGGATAAAGGGAACCAGTTGGAACACCTTTCTACAATTTTAGCAATTATTAGAGCTATATTGAAAGGGAATACCAATTTATAAGCGCAACTAATTTGATTTTTTAATATACCAAAAAGTGCTGTTAGTTGTATTTTTTCGTCACGGCAGCTACAGCACTTTTGGTATTTTAATCCTCGTCGCTTTCCAGCTTTGGCGGTATCAACTTATACATTACCGGCGTAACAATTCTTGAAAGTATGGTAGAACTTATTAGTCCGCCGATCAACACAATGGCTAATGGTGCAATAAGCGGATTTGGGTTGAGGGCAATAGGAAGCAGTCCGCAGATGGCCGTTATTGACGTAAGCACGACCGGCAGGAAGCGCGTCTCGCCGGCCATCTCGATTGCTTCATCAATACTATGCCCTTCCGCACGCAGTTGATTGGTAAAGTCGACAAGCAGCAGCGAATTCTTAACCTGTATGCCTGACAAACCGATGAACCCAATGATAGATACCAATGACATCGGATTGCCGGTTAAAAGAAGAAATACCACCCCGCCGAGTATGCCTAACGGTATAATTGATAGTACGATGATGATCCCTTTGAAGGTTTTGAATTGTAAGATTAAAACACCTATGAAAAGAAAGCCGCTCAGTAGTATAACCGAAAGAAAATTTCCGCCCAATGTATCACCTTCCGATTCCGCCTCTCCGGATAGTTTATAATAATATCCCTGCGGCATTTTTAATTTATTCAACTGCGGAACGACTTCCTTCAGCACATCATTGGCTAAAATATTGTCTTTCGTCAGCGAGGTAACTTTTGCAAAACGGGATTTATTAAAATGATTGATCGCTGTGGGCGATGTTTCAAATGAAATGGTTGCAATTTGATTAACCAGTACCGGAGTACCCTGGATGTTATTTACATAGAGGTTCTTAAAAACATCAAGGTTCGAGAATTTCTCCCTGGGAAGCGTGATAACAACGTTCCGCGAATCGCCCCGGTCGTCAATATAGTCCCCAACGGTTAGCCCTGCTACTGCCATCCGGATTACTTTGTCCACATCGCTGGTAAGAACACCTAAAGTGCGCGCCTTTTCTTTGTCAATTTTTATTTTTACATCCGATTTATAGGTGTTCAATTCGTTATAGACGTAAAAAGTACCGGGATTCTTTTTCAGTATCTGTTCCACCTGGAAAGAAAGCACACGCAATTTTTCCTGGTCGTCTCCAAAGACCCTGACCACAATATTGGCTTCTATCGGCGTTCCCTGTTCAAAGTCTTTCACTTCTATTCTTGCATAAGGGAAATCTTTAAACGTCTGCCTTAACTGTTTGATCAGGTCGGTTTTTTCTTTCGGACTGGCTTCTTCATCCAGTTGCACAAAAACCTGGGCAAAGTCCGGCTTGATGTCCTGTTGATGCACGTTGTAATAAACCTGCGGATTGCCTTTACCCACATTTGCCGTATAATAAACGATCTCTTTATGTTTCTTCAACTCACTTTCTACCAATTTGGTTACCCGGTCGCTTTCGGGGATATCTGCCTGTAAGGGCATTTTGATATTAATGAGAAACATCGGTTTTTCAGAAGTAGGGAAAAGTTTAAAGCCGGTTTTGGTAAACAGGAAAAAAGCAAACACACTTAAACCCAATGATATCCCTATGGTCGTCTTCGGCCATTTTAAGGCTAAAGGCATTACGCGCCTGTACGAGTAGGTAAGAAATTTTTGTAAGTTTTTCAGAAAGAAATTACCCTCGCCATGCGTATGTGTCTTCAGCATCCTGCTTCCCAGAAAAGGAACAAGTGTTAAGGCTACAATCATAGAGGCTAAAACACTGGTCATTACAGCCATTGGCAGGCAACGGATAAACTCCCCGGCCAGATCGGGCAAGAATGCAAGCGGTAAAAACGCGATCACCAAAGTAGCTGTACATCCAACTACCGCGACACCGATCTGCCTGGTGCCTTTCAGGATAGCATCCTTTCGTGAATGACCTTCCCTGAGCCAGCGTTCGATGTTCTCTACTACCACTATACTATCATCTACCAATAGCCCCAACGCCACTACAAGCCCGACGATGCTTAGCTGGTTTAAAGAATACCCTAATAAATTCATGGCGATAAGGCCGAGCGCAAGGGAAAGCGGTATAGAGATCATCACGATAAGTGACGCCCTGAACCCCAGCGGCAGCAAGGTGATGATCACCAAAACAATTGCTAATCCAAAGTCAAATCCCAGGTGGCCCAAACGCTTGGATACCATATTGGCCTGATCGAAATTTTTGACCATGCGGATATTGGATGGCAGGTCTTTGGAAAACTCCTGTAATACCGGAAGGAAATCCCCCTGAACTTTGGTAATATTCACATTATCCTTCATTCGCGCATTGACCAGGATACAACGATGCCCATTTAAGCGGGTGATCTGATCAATTGTTCCGTCTTTGTAGCTGACATCTGCCACATCTTTCAGGTAGATGATTTTGCCGTTTGCATTATAAACCACCGTATTGGCGACATCGTCGACCGTCCGGATTTTTCCGCTGGTCTTAACATTAAAGACTTTGCTCTCCAGGTTGATACTTCCGCCGGGTATGTCTGTAGCCTCGCTTTGAAGGCTTCCGATGACGACATTTAGCGGAATTTTGTACTGCGCAAGTTTATCCAGCTGCATGTCGACGCGGATCTCCTGTTCCGGCATGCCCGAATACTTGACATCTTTCAATGCCGTAATTTTTTCCAGCCGTGTTTTAAGTATGTCAGCCTCGTCCCTAAGCAATTTACCCGAAGCGTTATCGGAAACTAAGGCCACCTGGAGTATATTTACATCGGCTGAGGAAATCTTCTCGGTTTTGATCAGATAGATATCCTTCGGAAGCTCACTGCTTTTTAAGGCATTCATTTCTGTGGATATCTCCTGGTACTTGTTATCTACATCTACACCGTATTTAAACTTCGGCTGAATAACCGCAACACCGTCTTCCACCGTAGTCAATATCTTTTCGATGTTTTCCAGTCCATAGATTTTGTTTTCTATAGGCTTTACCACCTGTTCTTCCATATCTTTAGGACTGGTACCGGGATAGATCACAGTAATCAGGTATTGTGGCGGATGTGTGGTAGGGTCTTCCGACCGCGGCATCGTAAACAGGGTGAGTACACCCACCACGGCAACAAGAAGGAATATGATGAGCGTGAACTGGTAGTTCTTAACCGCAAAATTTGTGATCTTCATAACTATGGTACTTACTTGATGATTTTAATAATTGACTCTTCGTTCAGGTAGGCGCTGTTGGAAATCACGATCTGATCCACGCCATCTGGTTTGTTTTTAAGGTAAACCTCCTGGTTATCAAACCTCGCAATGGTCACAGGTACTTTTTTTACTCTATCGGGTCCAATGGTGGTAAATACAAATCCCTTGTTGCCGTCAGCTTCCACCAATGAACCATAGGGAATGGCCATCACATTTTCGCCCTGGCTGGTCGTTATTTCTGCTTTACCGAACATGCCCACGGCAGGTCTTTTGCCATTTAAATTGATCTTTAATTCTACCTGAAAAGAACCAAGCTGGCTATCCGCAGCTTGCGACTTCCGGAATACTACAGCATCAAATTGCTGACCTTCAAAACCGTCCAACGCTACCTTCGCCTTTTGACCAGGCCTGATGACGGCCCATTCACGGTCGGTTACGCCAACTTTCAGTGTATAGCTATTGTGCTGCTGCGTTGAATTGATGAGCAACACCGGCATCCCCGGAGCGATTACTTCACCCTCATTCGCGATTTTTTTGCTTACGAAACCATCGGTGGCCGCGTATATTTTCGAATAGCGCTCGTTAAAAGCGGTTGCCTCCCTGGATTTGGCGGCGACGTCCAGCGCAGTCTTAGTGTTCTGTAATTGTTCCAGCGTAAAAACACTGTCTTTATAAAGGTTAACGGCGCGGGCATAATCTCGTTGGGCCTTCTCCACGCCCAGGCTCGATTGGGCCAGGCCGGCTGATATTTCCGTCGAATTTAGCGTAGCCAGCAACTGGCCCTTTTTGAAAAATTGGCCTTCTTCTACAAAAATGCGACTGATCACGCCGCCTATTTTAAAGGCGTATTTGGCCTCATCTTCAGTATTTACCAAGCCGGTAGCGCTGATCTGGCCGGGTATTTCCAAAGCAGCTATCGTGGCTACTTTCACAGGGATAATATCGGGTTCACCCATTGGATTTTTAGCTTTTTGCTCATGTTGGCACGACGCGATCAGGAGTGCGCCTGCGATTATGCCAGAGAATAAATAGATCTTTTTCATGATTTTGTTATTGAATAGTGAAACTTGCATTGGCCCGTTCGATTGCGGTATGAGCAATCCAGGTGTCAAAAAGGGCGATATTTGCGTGAAGTTGGGCGTCGATCCATTGGTTCTGGGCATCCAGCAATTCAATGTAAATAGCCATCCCTTGCTTGTATAATTTCAACATGTCGCTATAGTAGGTTTTGCTTGTAGATAATTGTGATTCTGCCGCATTATATTCTGCCAGCGCGCTTTGCATACCTGCCTGCTTAACCTTCAATTCGGTAAGCAGCTGTTGCTGTACATAGTCAGTTTGCGCTGCGAGGGCCTGCTGGTCAGAAAGCGTCTGCTTGATCCGGTAATTGTGCTTGCCAAAGGAAAACAGGTTCCATTCAAGCGAAATGCCCAGCAAATAATAACGGCTCTGCGTGTTGAAACGCCAATCAAAGGCCTGTGACCCCAGGTCCAGAGAAGTGCCTATTTTAGGTATGAGATAGGACTTGGCAAGACCGGTCAGGCTGCCATTGATGTCTTTTGCGATCCTAAGCTTAGACAGTTCCTCCCTGTTGCCGGTATTATTATCTTGCAGTTGTTCCTGTGCAGGTAGCGTAGAAATCTCGTCGGTTTGTATGCTGTCTGTCAGCGGGCGGTTCAGCAGGAAATTGAAATAATAGCGGGCAGACTCGGCGTTTTTGCTTGCCGTTATCAATGAAGCATTGATCTTCGATACTTCATTTTGGCTTCTAAGTACCACAGTGCGGTTTACCTTACTGTTCTCAAAAAGTTTCGTGTTGATACGCTGCCCTTCTTCCACCAACCGGAGCGACGATTCATAGATCTTAGTGGCATTCATAGCTTTTAAATAATTATAATATGCCGTCTTGATCTCTTTAACCAATTCCCGCTTATAAAGCAGCACTTCGGTTTTTTGCAGGTCTACTTGCTGTTGCTTGATCCGTTTGTTGTAGATCAGCTCCGCATTTAAAATAGGAAGCGTTGTGCGGAATTTCGCGTCATAAAAGTTGTCCGGGTTGATCAGGATATGCTGGTTCTGCAATTGGGGGAATGAATTTGTCCCGGTCAATTGATTGAGCGTAGCATAGGCTCCGTTTAACAGATCGCCTGCCGGAAAATCGATTGTACGTCCGCCTTGAGCTTTGGTATAGGTCGTTGAAAAAGTGATGTCTGGCAGGAACATACTTTTGGCTTCCTGTAACGCGTACACATTTTTTTCAAGCAGGAAATGCTGCTGTGTAATGCTCTGATTGGATGAAAGTCCTTGCCGGATATATTCATCCAGTCTATTCTGAGCTTTTCCCGTATGACCGGCAAGAATCGCTATTGCAGCCATTGCACAACGGGAAATTGTTTTGGTTTTAAAATCAAATTTAATCACTGTAATTAATTTAAACACTGTTTAACAATAAGCCAAAAAAATAGCTAACTCTTTTCGAGTAAAGCAACGAAGCATTCGTAGCCATTTTCCATCAGCTCTTCATTCGTTTTGCCCACAAAACTTGCCGTGCGGTCTTTGCAAAAGAGGGCACATATGCCGTGAACCGCCGAAAGGATCATAAACGTGAAGTATTCGGTATTCATGTCCTTAAACTTCCCCTGGCGCTGGCATTCTTTAATAACCGACGACAGTTGATTGATTGCTTCCTGTGCTATTTTGAAGCCACCATCTTCAGACATTTTTACCGGTTCATCAACAATAAACATCAGGTTATAATAGTCCTTATTTTCCTGTGCAAATTGAATAAAGATGCGGCCCATCGCTTTCAAACGCTCAAATGGGTCGGCTACTTTTTCAAGAACCTTAAACTGACTAAGCAGAAGCCTAAATCCTTCTTTATGCAGTTCATGAAAAATCTCACTTTTATCTTTAAAATAGAAATAGAGCGAGCCTGGGCTATAATCTATTTCATTCGCGATATTACGCATGCTCGTTTGTTCATAGCCTTTTTCAAGGAATATCTTGCGCGCACCATTCAAAATGCGCTGATGCATTTCCTGTTTCTCTTTCAATTTTCTTTCTGCTATGCCCATTATAAGATGATATAAGTTACAAATATAAGATGGTTAACCATGTGGCGAAATTTCGTATAAGAATTCTGGGGCTTAGCTGTGCATTCCCGGGCTAATCTTCCCCATGATGTTAACAGCCGATTTTCGGTTCAAAAGGCGGAACCCAAAAAGCATGAACCTGTTTTTCCAGCCTTGCACAACTCGCGGCTTCTGCCTTTTTTCCAAAGCTTTCACCAGTTCGCTGGCCACGTCTTCAACCGATGAAACTACAAATTTGGGAAAGTCACTTGTTTGCCCGCCGGCGTGTGCATGAAAGTCGGAGTTGGCGGCACCCGGATTAAAACCCAGTACAAAAACATCCTTTCGTTTAAACTCATACCACAATGATTCTGAAAAGTTGGCAACAAAACTTTTAGCGGCTGCATAAACCGATGCTCCCGGCAGAGACGAGTGGGCAAGCAATGAACCAATATTTACCAGGCTGTCACCTGCCGAAGCGTTTTGCAGGAAGCCATAAGACAATGTGACCAAAGCATCCATATTGAGATGCATGGTTGCCAATTGATCAGCTAATGGCATTTCAATGAATTTTCCATAAAGTCCGGCACCTGCATTATTGATCAGGACGTCGTATTTTTCCGTCTTCAAATCGTTTACCACTTTTTGCAGGTCTTCTTCGCTTGTCAGATCTGCTGCAAAAACGGTGTGGCCGGTACCGGACAAACTTTTTGCAGCCTTATTCAATTTGTCCTCATTCCGGGCTACCAGTGTCAAGTGGTAACCAAGCGCGGCCAGCTGTTTAGCCGTTTCCAGCCCGATGCCGCCGCTTGCCCCGGTTATTAATACTTTTTTCATGATTTTGTTCATTAATTTAAACACCACAAAAATATTGAACACTGTTCAATTATAGAAAATTTATTTGACGTTTATTTTTTATCTGACATCAAAATGATAATAAGGCATTAAAGGATACTACATACTTGGCTGAATCGGGTAAAATATTGCAGGTGCGATCAGCGATTTAGTTGATAATTAAGTGCTTAAATGAGATCGAGGCGCTTTCTTTATCTATATATCTTTCTCTTCGCAGTTTTGATTGATATTTTAAGGGTTTTCATTTTCGGACTCATCAATTTACTCACCACTTTTATTTTTTTATCAGCCGCAAATGCTGTGTCTAATTTATTAAAATCAATCCTGAATATCAAATTGATATGGTTAGAGTTGCGACGCTAACAAAATGCTAATCGAAAAAAATATTAAAAAGTTACACAAACGTTTGTCTTGGTTATAACAAACGTTTGCGTAATTTTTTTAGCACAAAGCCATAAGGTTACACATTATTTTTTTGTTGAAGTTTAGGTAGTTTCGGGCATATTAATGGAAAAACCAATACATTTTATGCGAAAACTAACATGTCTGCTCCTTTTATTATTGCCTATGCAGCTTTTAGCCCAACAATTTGATCCTGTGAAAGCTCTGGTTAAAAGGCGTGCTCCATGGTTAAGCAACCATATTGTTTTTGAGCCTTTAAAAAACACCAGGTCAGAAATAGTTGAACTTCAAACCATCAAAAACAAACTGGTTATCCATGCTTCCGGAGCCAATGCCGCGGCTGTTGGCGTAAACTGGTATTTTAAATATTATTGCCATCGTTCTATGTCGCACATGGGTGATAACATGTCGCCTGTGTTTCCTATCCCTAATGTTAACAAAAAAGTAACCGTACAGGCCGAAGCTAACTATCGTTATGCGTTAAATTACTGTACCTATAATTATACCATGAGCTTTTATAGTTGGCCTGATTGGGAGCGGGAGATTGACTGGATGGCGTTAAATGGGGTGAACACCATGCTTACTGTTGAAGGTATGGAAGCGGTATGGCAAAGCACATTGAGGAAAATAGGATACACTGAAAGTGAAATTAACAGTTTCATTGTCGGGCCTGCTTATACAGCATGGTGGCTGATGGGAAATATTGAAGGCTGGGGAGGCCCCATGCCTCAAAGCCAGATAGACAACAGGAAGCTGATCC
This sequence comes from Mucilaginibacter sp. cycad4, assembly GCF_034263275.1. NCBI lineage: Bacteria > Pseudomonadati > Bacteroidota > Sphingobacteriia > Sphingobacteriales > Sphingobacteriaceae > Mucilaginibacter > Mucilaginibacter sp. cycad4. Next base: position 2,304,564 of record NZ_CP139559.1, read on the forward strand.
AACAGAAAATGATGAAGCGGATGCGGGAGTTGGGTATACAACCCGTATTGCAAGGTTTTTACGGCATGGTGCCCAGTTCATTAAAAAACAAAAGTAAAGCGCATATCATTGATCAGGGTAATTGGGGGGCCTTTAAAAGACCTGATATACTTGACCCTACTGATCCTGAATTTAGCCGCATCGCGGGCATCTATTATAGTGAAATTCAAAAATCATACGGCAAAGAGATCCATTTTTTCGCCGGCGACCCTTTTCATGAAGGCGGTAAAACCGAAGGCGTGGATTTGAAAAAAGCGGGTACTGCCATACAGGCCTCTATGCAAAAGTACTACCCTGGTTCAACATGGGTATTGCAGGGCTGGCAGGATAATCCCAAACAGGCCATGCTTGATGGCCTCGATAAATCAAAGGTATTGGTACAGGAGCTTTTTGGCGAGTTCACCAACAACTGGGAAAAACGTAAGGCTTACGATAATACGCCGTTTATATGGTGCAGCGTTAACAATTTTGGCGAGCGTCCGGGCGTTTATGGCAAACTACAGCGCTTTGCTGATGAAATATACCGGGCCCGCAAAAGCAATTACAGCAATTATCTTAAAGGTGTGGGAATAATGCCCGAAGGCATTAATAACAACCCTCCTGATTATGATTTAATGCTTGAGTTAGGCTGGCATAGCGAAAAGGTAGATACCCGCAGTTGGATCAACGGATATGCCAAATACCGCTACGGTGTAAGCAACGAGCATGCCGATGCTGCCTGGCAGGGATTTTTACAAACCATTTACCAAAGCCTTCCCGGTTACCAGGAAGGGGCAGGTGAATCTATTTTTTGTGCGCGCCCGGCACTCAAAGTTAAATCAATATCAAGTTGGGGCACGCTTACCCGTAATTATGATACTGTAAAGTTCGAAAATGCCGTAAGAGAATTTGTTAAAGCCTCCCCTGCCCTTATTAATTCGGCTACTTATAAAATAGACCTTATCAATATGGTGCGGCAGTTGCTGGCCAATAAAGGCACGCTTACCTTTAATGAGATGGTAAGTGCCTATAACGACAAGAACCTGCAGACATTTAACACATCCAGCGCAAAATTCCTGCATATGATCAGGCTAACAGATGATCTCTTAAATACCGATCAATATTTCAGGCTCAATACCTATCTCAAACAAGCTGTAGATAATGGCAATACAGCGGAGGAAAAAGCAAACAATTTAAAAAACGAGTTAATGCAGATCACCTATTGGGGCGAAAATGTCCGTACTGAAGATAACCTGCATGAGTATGCCTACAAAGAATGGGCTGACCTTATGGATGGCTATTATCTGCCCCGTTGGGAAATTTATTTTGACTATCTGCGCGGTAGCCTGCAGGGCAAAAATCTTCAGGAACCCGATTACTTTTCATGGGAGCGTAAATGGGTGAACGATAATCAAAAGCTACAACCTGAAAAACCTCAAAGGCCCCTGCAGGAAGTGGTTGATGAAATTTTATCGATATAAAAACAGTTTACCCGCAAAACATCCTTTTTATTTAAAAATAACGGCCCTATATCTATCCGATGAAAAAAAACGCTTTAGCTATTTTATTGATCCTTATTACATTTTCTCCATTATATGCCCAAAAGAAAATAGGAACAGAAACACCCGAACAAAAAGCCAAACGTATGGCCTGGTGGACAAACGACCGTTTTGGTATGTTTATTCATTGGGGTCTTTATTCGCAAGCCGCAAGACATGAGTGGGTAAAAAGGTGGGAGCGCATGACAGATGAGCAATACCAGCCTTACTTTGACGAGTTTAATCCTGATTTATTTAACCCTAAAGAGTGGGCAAGGAAAGCTAAGGCGGCCGGAATGAAATATGCTGTGCTTACCACCAAACATCACGAGGGGTTTTGTCTGTTTGATTCAAAATATACTGACTATAAGGCTACCAAAACCGCTGCTAAAAGAGACCTTGTAAGGGAGTTTGCTGATGCATTTAGAGCAGAGGGTATAAAAATAGGTTTTTATTATTCACTGTTGGATTGGCACCACCCTGACTTTACCGTTGATGTTTTACACCCCCTGCAACCGGCAAGTGAAAAAGATGAAGATTATGATAAGCTGAACAAAGGCCGCGATATGGCCAGGTACCGCACCTATATGCACAACCAAATTAAAGAGCTGCTTACTAATTATGGCAAAATTGATATGCTCTGGCTTGATTTTTCGTACCCTGATAATGGCAAGCACGGCAAAGGGGCTACAGATTGGGGATCTGTTGAACTGATTAAAGAAATAAGAAAATTACAACCCAATATTATAATTGATAACCGCCTTGATTTAAATGAATACCAGGACGGTTGGGATTACCTTACCCCCGAACAGGTAAACTTATCTGAGTGGGTCAAGAAAAACGATTACAAAACTTATTGGGAAACCTGCCAAACATTCTCTGGTTCCTGGGGCTATTTCCGCGATGAGAACAGCTGGAAAAGCACCAAACAATTAATTACAATGCTCATAGAGGCCGTAAGCAAGCGAGGTAACCTGTTGCTGAATGTTGGCCCCACAGCTCGTGGTTTATTTGATAAACGTGCCAATGAAAGGCTGGATGGTATAGCCGCCTGGATGAAATATAACAGCCGCTCCATTTATGGATGTACAGAAGCGCCGGAAACCTTTGTAGCCCCGGAGCACACCATGCTTACCTATAATGCAACTACCAAACGACTGTATGTTCATTTGTTGGAGTATCCGGGCAAAACAATCACTTTACCCGGTTATAAGGATAAGGTAAAATACATTCAGTTTTTGCACGATGCATCAGAGATACAGGCAAACAGCAAAGCAACAGAGCAGGGAAATGACCTGGTGTTAAACCTTCCTGAAGCTAAACCCGATAGCGAAATCCCTGTAATTGAGCTGATACTGAACTAAATCTATTCATCATCAATAGTTTATATTAATCATGATTCAGAAACTTCTGTTTGGCCTTTACCTTTTGGTATGCAGCCAGGTAGCACTCGCGCAAAACGAGCACGAAATGTCAAATACCTACCAGGTACCTAAAGATTCGCTGGTACGGCAAAAACTTGCCCAATGGCAAGACCAAAAGTTTGGCTTGTTTATGCACTGGGGCACTTACAGCCAGTGGGGAGTAGCAGAAAGCTGGACTATTTGCCCTGATGACTGGGTTACACGGACCGGGCCTTATAGTGATAATTATTTCACCTACAAAAAGGCATACGAAAATCTCCAAACCACCTTCAACCCTGTTAACTTTAATCCCGAAAAATGGGTTAAAGCAGCCAAAGCCGCGGGTATGAATTATGTGGTATTTACAACCAAACACCATGATGGCTTTAGCATGTTTGATACCAAACAAACTGATTATAAAGTTACAGACCCTAAAACGCCTTTTTCAAAAAATCCGCGAAGCAATGTAACCAAAGAAATATTTAACGCCTTTCGTAAAGATAACTTTATGATTGGGGCATATTTTTCCAAGCCCGACTGGCATAATCAAAACTATTGGTGGCCTTACTATCCCCCAAAAGACCACAACGTTAACTACGATCCGCAACGCTACCCCGAGCGCTGGCAAAAGTTTAAAGACTTCACCTATAACCAGATCGAGGAATTAATGAGTGGTTACGGCAAAATAGATATTTTATGGCTCGATGGCGGTTGGGTAAGGCCATCTCATGAAAAGGGTAATTATAACCAGGACCTTGATATGGCTAAAATTGCGAAAATGAGCCGCAGTTATCAACCCGGTCTAATCATGGTAGACCGCACAGTTGCCGGTGAATTTGAAAATTATACAACGCCTGAACAGGAGGTACCGGATAAGCCACTATCCTACCCCTGGGAAACCTGTATGACCATTGGTAAATACTGGAGCTATGTACCTGATGATGAATTTAAACCCAGCCGGCAGCTGGTGCAAACGCTCATAAAAATAGTATCACGGGGAGGTAACCTGCTGCTTAATATTGCCCCGGGACCTGATGGTGACTGGAGCCCTGTTGCCTATCAACGACTACAGGATATTGCCGACTGGATAAAAATTAATGGCAAGGGCATTTATGGCTCGGAACCGGTGGCCCCTTACTCGGCGGGTAATATTTATTTTACTAAATCGAAAACTGAAAAAAAGTTATACGCTTTTTGGCTGTCTGAAAAGGATCTTGTAAACCTTCCGGCCAATGTAACCTTCCCGGTAAATAGTATCAAACAAATTAAAAAGATAAGTTTGCTGGGCAGCGTCCAAAAACTAAAGTGGAATTACGAAAACGGACTGTTAAACATTCAAATCCCCGGGGCTTTACAAAAAAGCACCACTTTAAAGTATAGTGGTGCTTTTGTATTGGAATACTAATGGGATTACGTCTAAGCCATAAAATTCACCTTGTGGGATACCATACTGGAATCAAATACCGCCCGATGGAAAATAGGAGCAGTTGATGGTGTTTCTTCAATGAGATGGTCAATTAGTTTGAAAAGTATTTCAGCTGCTTTCACTCCCTGCTCTTTAGGGAACTGTTCAATGGAGGCAAGCGGTGAATTATCCATAAAGCTCCAGATAGGTGAATTTGCAAAACTGATAAAGCTTATGTCGCGATTAACAACCAGGTTGCTATTTTTAACTACTGCCATTGCATCTCGTGCCACATAATCGTTAAAAGTAACAATGGCAGTAGGCCTTTGCTCTAAAGATAGTAGTCTTCTCATGGCATAGTGATTTTGTGCCGATGACAGGTCCGATGAAACAACAAGCTCGGTATTGATATCTATTTTATGCTTATCGAGCCCTTGTTTATAACCATCCAGGCGATCCTTACTTGCAAGCAGTTGCGGGGGACCATTAATTAGCCCTATGCTGCGATGGCCTTTATCTATTAAACAATCAATGGCCTGTAACATCCCCGATTGCAAATTGCAGGCAGAGTAATGAATATCTTCCATACCAGGAATACGGTCAAAAAACACAACAGGAATATTATATTTTTTCAATTGTTCAAACACTCCATAATCCGTGGTGTTTTTGCTTATGGATATGATAATGCCATCTAACCGATGGTTTTTCATGGTTTCCAGGATACGTTTTTCCTTATCGGGGTTTTCTAATGATTGCCCAATAAAAACGTTATAATTCTTTTTGCTGGCGTAATCTTCTATCCCGCTAAGGGCCGAAGAAAAAAAAGCGTCAGAAAAATCCGGAACAATTACACCAATAGTTAATGTTTTTCGCTGCTTAAAAAATATAGCTGTTTGATTTCGCTCATAATTTAATTCGCTTGCTACCTTATTAACCCGCATGGTGGTTACAAGGCCAATGCTGGGATGGCCATGAAGAGCACGCGACACTGTTGAAGGACTTACTTTCAAGCGTTTAGCTATCTCTTTAATTGTGGGAATCTTTTCCATTTTGTAATCAAGATTAAAAACAACGGGTATTGATTATTGATATGCCCCTTTACTTATCTGCTTATTTACAATACGGGTGTTACCATCAAAATCAACCGTACCGTTAACTTCATCAGATATCACCTGCCCGCTATTTTTTGCTGCTGAGGATGACTGCAGGTGAAAATCGAGGCCGGATGTATTTATAAATAAAGGATCTGTGCCATATGTTGAACTGGCATCCCCGCCGCAGGCTGTCTTCCATAAGTTATAGTCGGTATAGGCAACGCCGTTCCATGTCCACTGCGCTTGGCCGGTTGTGTAATACAGGTTATAATCGATGATATTGCCCGATCCCCGGTTGGTATACTTATGAATAAACATATCTGATGCCCCGCCGTAAATGATGTTATTTTTTATAACATTATTAGTGCAATCTTCCCTGATGCTGATTTCCCCTTCTATTTCGCCAAAAGCGCCCAGGGCTTGGTTATTGTTGTACAAGGTATTATTCACAATGGCCGAACTGTTTGTGCCGCCTCCTGTATAGTTTAAATATCCCCCCATATAAATTCCGGAACACCAACAATTATATACCAGGTTATTCCTTATGGTAATATGATCGGTAGGGAATCCATTGGTTTCGCTTACCGCACCAATCCCCCTGTCTGTTACAGACACCCTGTTTTTTTCTACTATCACATTTCTGCCGCCATCTACATAAATACCTATAGCGCCGTGCCCACCAAGCGGCCCCCTTTTGCTTTCAATGTTATAGAGGGTATTACCACTGATAATTCCGTTACGGGCATAGTTAAGCGTGGGATCGCTGTTGGCCGCATAGCCACCGGCAGCGTCGATACCGATATTTTGGGCATTATAAATGGTATTGTTGGTAACGGTAAAACCATCGACATAGCCGTTGATGGTTAGATTTTCGCCATAACCGGTTTTACAGTCATGTATGGTATTCCCGGTAACCGTAATATTAGTTACGGGGTCGGCAGTATTCCCTATGATCAGAATGGCATTCCCACCTCCATTGAGCGGAAGTTGAGTATAATCAATGCCGTATATAGTGTTGTTTTTTACGGTGATATAATCAGATCCGCCTTCAACCATAATGGCTTTGGGATCGCCGGTAGAGGTTTTAAGATTACGTATTTCAAAGCCATCTACCACTATAAACTTTGCCTTATCAATGGTTATCAGGGCTTCCCTCCCATTAACGCTAAAAGCACTCCCGTCAATTACAGGGGTTTCACCATGGTATGCTTTTAAGGTAATATATTTATCCATTACCCCCGATCTGGGAAATACAACTTTTTCGCTATATACGCCACCCCTTACAATAACGGTATCGCCGGGAATGGTGTGGGAGAGTGCATTATTAATAGTTTGAAAAGGCGCATCTATTGTTCCTTTATTTGACTCTAACCCGTTGGCGGCTACATAATAAATATGAGTATTGCCGGTAGTTGTAACATTACCACCCGCATCGCTTTTTTTGCTGCAACCAAATGCCTGTACAGCAAAACCAAGCATTAAAAAAACATTGACATTACATTTCATAAGCTTACTTTTTTAATTAAACATCTTACTGCTGTGCGCCTTTACTTATCTTGTTATTTACAATGCGTGTATTTCCGTCAATATCTTTGGTTCCATTTATATCGGCAGAGATTACATTTCCGGTGTTTTTTGCAGGAGAGCCCGATTGTATATGAAGGTCAGGCGAAGAGGTATTCAGCAAAAGTGGGTCCTGCCCGTTTGTTGAACCGGCATCATTACCACAGGCTGCTTTCCAGGCGCTCAACCCGGTATATGGTGCGCCGTTGGTACTGTTCCAGATCCATTGCGGCGTACCTGTAGTGTAGTATAAATTATTGTCGATAATGTTATTGCTGCCTGTTGTGGTATACTTATGAATAAACACATCAACCGGCCTTGCATAAACTATGTTATTTTTGATCACGTTATCGTCGCAATGCCCCGTAAGTCTTATCTCCCCTTCAATTTCGCCAAACGCACCCGGTACACGGTCGTTCTGATATAAGGTATTGTTTACGATGTAACAGTTTTTGGTTCCGCCCGAGGTGTAATTCAAATAATCGCCCATATATATACCTGTGCGATAACAGTTATACACAAAGTTGTTTCGCACAATAGTAGTTCTGGTTGCATACACATTGCTTTCGCTTACCAATCCTATCCCCCTGTCACTATTGTACACCTTGTTTCGTTCAATAATGGTATTAGCACCGCCGCAAACGTAAATGGAGATAGCGCCATACCTGTCGGAGCCCCAGGTTTCCGGGGTTCTGGTCATGGTATTATGGTGAAAAATATTATCACTTATCACACCATTGCGGGCATAGTTGGTAACCACATCTCCTTTGGGGTTTAAACCATCACCACCGGCAACAATTATCCCGATGTTTTCTGTATCATATACTTTATTATGGCTAAAAACAAAACCGTCAATATTACCGGCCAGCGTTACATTTTCACTTGTACCTGTTTGCGTATCATGCACAGTACAACCCGTAACAACCAGGTTAGTAATGGCTGTTGTTCCGTTGCCTATTGCCAGGATGGCGTGCCCGCTTCGCCAATCGTTCAGGGATGCATTGTTTTTTATGTTATAAATATTGCAGTTCTTAATAGTGATATCGTGCGAATTACCATTGATAGCGATCCCTTCAGGATCGGTATTAAAAGTTGAGCTCGTAAGGTTGCAAATATCAAAGCCATCCAATGTTATATACCTTACATTGCTCAGCGTAACCAACGGCACCCAGCCCGAAACAATTATTTTGCTCCCGTCTATCACCGGCTTTTCGCCGGGATATGCCTTTAAAGTAATTAACTTGTTCATAATGCCCGATTGGGGGAATGTCACTTTATCATAATAAGTACCTCCTCTTACCATTACGGTATCGCCGGGTATAGCATGGCTCAGGGCTGTGTTGATTGTCAGGAAAGGTGCATTAATTTTACCCGAATTAGCATCGGAGCCATTAACCGATACATAGTAGATATGTGTATTACCGGCTGAGGGGATTGCATCATTACCCACCGTTTTTTTGCTGCAAGCCATAGCCTGAATGGCAAAAAGATGTATTAATAAGATATTTATATAATGTTTCATTAAATCTATTCTAAAAATTAACATACCCGCTGTTTGCCGTTCATTAAGTTTATCGGCAATTAAAACCGCGCAGTACCTGCCCGTAGCAGAAACATGTTTTCTGCTACGGAGTACTCTTAAATAAACCAAACAATTATTAACTACTACTCAAATTCCTCCCGGCAATAAAGGGACATTGCCAGGGTTAAAACCAAACTGTGATAGTATTTTCAATGCGGCCCCTCATTATTCCGACACTATTTTTCTTATCCGGTTGTTGTTTTTATCCAGAACATACACAGTTCCGTTCTTATCAACAGCAACACCCGTTGGCGCGCTGAAAAGTGCTGATCCTCCTATGGCATCAGCGTATCCTGCTGTACCGCTGCCTGCAAAGGTGCTTACATCAAAAGTATTGGCCTGTATAAAGCGAATGCTTTGGTCGGGGTTATAGCTCCCACCGTCCCAGGTTCCGTTGCCTGCTACATAAATATTACTGCTGTTATCAACCGCGATACCCCATGGATACGCAAATTTTGCAGTTGTAGCCGCTCCGTTTAAATAACCGGAAACCCCAAGCTGCCCTGCTATGATACTACCCTTCCAGTCGCCTGCATTGAATTTCCTGATAACCTGGTCGCCGTTAACCGATACGTATAAGTTGCCGGCTTTGTCAAATTTGATCCCTGCGGGATAGTTAAGTCCGGATATAACCTCCTTAGTAGTCCACTGAGCGGATACCTGGTAGATGTTTCCGGGGCTGGAGCAACTGGAGTAATAAACAAAACCTGTTGTTCTGTCGACAGCAACGCTCCATGGCGATTGGTTTCCCCAAGCCCAGGTGGTTGCAGTACCATCGGGGCTTATTTTACGGATATCATAATTTCCCGGATCAACGGAATATACATTTCCCTGGGCATCAACGGCAACATCATAAGGTATGGAGAAATTTGCCGCGCTTCCTTTACCATCCGCGTAACCCGAAACCTGGGGATTACCGGCGAGTGTAGATACATTACCGGCCGTATCAATTTTCCTGATACAATGATTTCCCGGATCGGCAACATAAACATTCAGGTTGTCATCAACAGTTACTCCACAGCTTCTGTACCAATTCTCGCCGCTAAAATCAAACATGGCATCTGTACCCTGTCCGTTTGCAAAACCGGCCTTGCCCGACCCGGCCAATGTCGTCACCGTACGTGTATACTGATAATTAAAAATATCTGTACTGGTGGCGGTTCCGTTTCCTATAGCCACCATAATGTGTCCCGAACCTGCTTTTTTAGGCACCACTACCATCATTTGTTTGGTATTGGCACCGATGATCTTCAGTTTAAACCCATTCAGGGTAACTGAAATTTGCGAGGTATCTGTTGAAAAGTTAGTACCGGAAATAAGCACTTCGGTACCGCCGCCACCCTGTGCGGGAATAAACGTACTGATGCTGACAGGTGATGCAGGATCATGTGCAGGAACTTTTTCTTTTTTACAGCTCATAAAAGCTACCATTATAAAAAGCGCCCCGGCAAGCAGGTATTGATTGATACCTTTTGCCAATATATTTATGAATGTTTTCATTTGAATAATTACGATTTAATTATTTATTTCCAGACCTTCTACACCCTCTTGGGCAAATAAGAGCCGGCATTACCAACCCGGGTTTTGTACCAGTGCCCTATCGCGATCTAATTGATACTGCGATATCGGGAACAGGTACATTTTATTGTTCCACACCCTTTTCTGAAAAAGCGTTTTGTTGTAAAGCCCGGTAAACGCAAATCCCTGGCCCTGATCATCAGCGTTGACATTAAGGCCATAGATAGTCTGATTTTCATCGGCACCCAGTAACAGCCTTCTTACAAGGGTAAAGTATCTGTCGCTTTCAAAACAAAGTTCGACCTGGCGTTCTCTTAAAATATATTTCCGCATTAAATCCTTGTTTCCAACAGCTCCCGGATAAACAGTTTCTATACCGGGCAAGCCCGCTCTTGTCCTGATCTGATCAAGATAAAGCACGATATTAGAGTTAGCGGGATCATATTCATTCAAGGCCTCCACATAATCCAGCAAGATCTCGGCATATCTCATAAGTATAAAAGGCCTGTAATTGGTAGCATCCTGCCTTATATTATCGGCAGGACTTACGTTTTTCAATACATCATATCCGGTAATATTATTACTTGCACCACTGGCTTTTGCGCCGGCTTTACCGTTATAATAAAACTCAACCCGGCCTGTTCCGTCGATATTGGCATCTGATGAATAATAGTTTTTATCATCAACAGTTGGCGCTGGCAATACCGGCCGGCCATTATACTGGATATAGGCGTAAAACCTGGGTTCGCGGTTGGCATACATGTTCCATTGCCCTTTGCTGTGCTCCCAATATTTTGTGCCGTTACTTTGAGCAAAACTGGTAGCTGTATATCCCGAAAGCGGGTCATCAATGGTGCGGCCATTATTCATATAAAACGCATCCACAACATTTTGGGTGGCATTGTACATGCTATATCCTCCCGGCCCCGGCGATACACATTTGGTATATCCCCAATAACTCCAGGAGTTTCTTGAAAAGATGATCTCATTGTTCCAGTTTGTTAAGAAAAGGTCCCTGACAGAGAGGTAAGGATCAAACTGGGTTCCGCCATTATCAAGGTTTGTAAATAGCTTGTATGCACTCAAATCAATAACAGCCTTGGCTGCGTCGGCGGCTATTTTCCATTTGCCGGCATCAAATGCTGTAGGCGCCAGTGGGGTACCATCCTGATTTTTAAAAGAGGCAAATGATGGGTTACCGTTCCATAGCGGGCTTGCTGCCAGCAATGCCAGCTGAGCTTTTACTGCCAGGCACGCGCCTTTTGTTGGACGGCCATAGTTGCTGGTTGAAGGCCACTGGGCAGGTAAGCCCGAAGCTGCCTGATCCATCAGTTGATTAACGTAATCCTTGCATTCGTCAAAAGATGCTCTCGGGTACTTATTGAAGTCGTCATTTAAGCTTAACGCTTCTGTTATTTTAACAACAGGACCATATTGTTTCATTAACTGCCAGTAAAACCATCCGCGCAAAAAACGGGCTTCGGCTTTATATTGATTTTTTAAGCTGACACTCAATTGGGTAGCCGGAACCTTGTCAATATTGGCTTCAAAAATAAAGGACGACCGGATGCCGGTATAATACGTGCCCCAATAATCAAAATAAGCATTTACAGGGCTCCAATTGCCAACAACCATTTGCCTTACATTGGTGCCCGGAATGGATACGGACGACTCGTCACTTGCTCCCATTGCGCTATAATCCCCCCCGTCGGTTTCTACAATAGAACCGTAAATATTATACAGATAAGATTCGGCATTAGCCCTGGTGCTCCAGATCAGATCTGATGTCAGCAGGTTATCAGGTTTTTTATTAAGGTAATTACAGGACGATAAACAGGCACTCAGGAAGCATATCCCAACTACCATTATTAGTATGTTTTTTTTCATTTGGCACACTTTAAATTCTTTTGAAACTGATTTAAATTCACGATTTCTATAACGCAACCCTTAATCCCAAGGCAAGTATTCGTACCGGTGGATAGCCTGCGCCGTTAGAGCCAAGTTCAGGGTCCCAAAGTTTGAATTTGGAGAAGGTTAACAGGTTTTGCCCCGTTAAATAAAGGTAAACTGAGTTTATACCCGCCTGGGTAAGAAACAGGGGCTTATAAGTATAACCCAATGTGGCCTGCTTTAAACGAACAAAACTCGCATCTTTTGACCACCATGTGCTCGGCTGATAATTATTACTGTTTTGATTAGCAATACCTAAACGTGGATAGTATACATTCTGACTCGGGTTATCAACTGTCCACCTGTTTTCAAGGATCGCAAGCATACCCGACGGGTAAGTGCCCATGCCTGTAAACGGTACAATACCCGCGCCGCCTGCACCCGCACCGGTTATAGAAGAACCGTTTGCCATGATAATTACATTACCGGTTCCCTGGAAGAAAAGAGAAAGATCAAACTTTTTATAACCAACCGTAAACCCTGCGCCATACAATATAGTAGGTATGTCGGATTTACCTGTATAAACCTTGTCATAGCTGTTGATCACGCCGTCGCCGTTTACATCTTTGTACTTGATATCGCCGGGCCTTAACACAGCGCCAAACTGGGTAGGGCTTTTATCAACATCTTCCTGCGAGGTAAATAACCCTTCCGCAACGTACATCAGGTTATCACCGTACTTGCGGCCTGTTGACTGTTGATAAGCATACAGCTGTTTAGGTTCGTCCTGCTGTACTATTTTATTATTGTTATAAGTGAAATTACCATAAAGACGCAAGCCCACCTTGCCTATATTATCATTATATTCAATGTTACCCTCAACACCATGGTTATTCATTTCGCCCAAATTGGCAAATACAACCCCGCTTACACCCAGTATCCCTGATAATGAGCTTCGCTGAACTAAAATATTTGTCCGCCTCTCTTTATAGGCATCAATAGTAATATTCAGCTTATTAAACAGCCCTATTTCCAGGCCAATATTATCTTTCCTGGCTTTTTCCCATGTCAGGTTCTCAACACCTATAACAGTTTCTTTAGTACCGCCATATATGGTTCCGTTAAGGCCTAAACCCACGGAGCCGCCACTGCCATACTGGTTGATATAAGGAAACCTGGTGATTTGATAGTTTGAGCCAATCTGGTCATTACCTACAAGACCATGAGAACCTCTTATTTTAAGCAGGTTAAACGTTTTTGAAAAACCCTTGAAAAAAGGCTCCCTTGAAATTACCCAACCAGCAGAAACAGCAGGAAAAAAACCAAATTTTTTGCCCGGCTCAAAGTTTTCCGAACCGGTATAACCGGCATCAAATTCAAGCAAATACCTATCGGCATATGTATACGTTGCCCTGCCGGCCAAACTTTGGTTGTTATAAGGAATAGAGTTTATAACACTACCTGCTGTACTCTGCACCCTTGACCTCATGTTGTACAAAAACAACCCGCCAACATGATGTTTGCCGAAAGACTGATCATAATTAATATTGCTTTCCAGGTACATGGTTTTTTCGGCAGATGAATACTGGGTATAACCCAAAAATTGGCTTCCATATCTCGACTGACCTAATACCAGGTTACCCTGCGGGTCTCTTGAAGTTGCTAAGTAAAGATCATTGGTGCCTGTTCTGCCATTGTCATTTTCGCTGTATGAGTCGAACGAAAACCTGGCCATAGCGCTTAGTCCGCTGGTAATAGCATCCAGTTTCTGGTTAAGGGAAAAAACAGACTGGATGGTAGGGCGAAACTCGCTGTTGTAACCTGAGTTTTGGATATCATTTACCGGATTGGAGCCGCCATTGTTATAAGGGCCCGCCCATTTACCATCCGGATATCTTATCGGGAATGCATTGGGTGGGGTTAAGTACGATTCATACCAGATATTTCCTGCCGAAATGCCGGGATAGCGGCTGCTCACCAGCATCGCGTCCAGGTTCATGGTCAATAAAGTAGTTTTGGTGATATCGATATCAAGATTTGACCTGAAATCGTAACGCTTAAAATTAAGGTTGGGATTGTAGCCGTTTTGTTTGGTTACTTTATAACTCCCTTCCTGGTCATAAAAAGAAGCGGAAACATAATATCTTACCGTTGAAGCACCGCCGGTAACATTTAAGTTTGTATTATAGCCGGGGGCCCAATTTTTATATACAGACTTTATCCAGTTAACATTTGGATAAAGGTATGGGTCCAGTCCGCTCGCTGTTTTCTGGATAGTTTCTTCAGAATATGCAGCCGGGTTACCGTCATTTGTAGTTGCCTCGTTATGTAGCCTCATCCATGACACGGCATCCAGCATTTTAGGCGTTCGGGTAAGGCCCGACATGGATGTTTCCGTTTTAAAGGAGATCTTCGGCTTGCCGGCGACACCTTTTTTTGTGTTGATGATCAAAACCCCGTTGGCACCCTTGGCACCGTACACAGCAGTTGATGATGCATCTTTTAACAAGGAAATACTTTGAATGTCCTCCGGGTCGATGTTATTATAAGCCCCTCCATAGGTACTGTTTACGTCATCGCGCTGTACCCCGTCTATAATAATAAGCGGGTTTGAATTACCTGTAAAGGTACCAATGCCCCTGATGGTAAATGACGCGTTATCATAACCAGGCTCCCCGCTTCTTTGCATCGATATAACCCCGGCTACCTTTCCGGCCAGTGCATTAGACAGAGAGCGGTTTGGAGTTGTTATATCGGCTACATTCACCGTTGTAACAGCACCAGTTATCGTCAACTTCTTTTGTTTACCATAGCCTACTACCACTACTTCATTTATGCCCTTAGTATCATCAAGTAGCTGAACCGTCAGGAAAGATGTTGCTCCGGTAACTGTAATTTCTTTGGCAATGAAACCGGCAAATGAAATAACAAGGGTGCTGTTATTATTAGCTTCAATAGTAAACCGCCCCTGGTTATCAGTTATTACCCCCTTATCAGTCCCCTTGATACGCACACTTGCGCCGGGTAAAGTAACGCCCTTTGAATCAGTGACAACACCCGAAACTTTGATAACAGGCACAGCCTCAACGGGTGGCTTAACAGGCGCAGGTTTAGGTTTTATAATTATTGTTTTATCATCTATGCTATAAATAAAGGGCTGACCCGAAAGTGCCAGTTTCAACACTTCTTCCAATTCAGTATTCTGCACATTGATACTAACCGGATTAGCCTCTTTAATCAGCTTTGAATTATAAAAAAAATCGTAACCGCTTTGTTTTCTGATCTCTTTCAGAACTTTTTCTAACGGAGCATCTTTTTCTGACAATGTAATTTTTTGTGCATAGCTTTTTGCACTTACCTGCAGTATCGTTGCCACTAACAAGATGATCGATAATTTCATGATCAACAACGCTTTATTTTTTATACGGGGTGGTGTGTATAAACTTATTTCATAACATTTCATACATTTGAACTTGTTTTGGGTTTAAGGTGTAATTGGACTACGAATTTAATTTCATGGTAAGCCCTAACTCTCCGGCCGGAAGTGTTCCACCACTTCCGGCTTTCCTTTTAGGTTACCTTATGCTGGGTAGTGATCACGGCATAATGATAACCCTCCTTCCTTCGATCCTGGTTTTTACGTTTCCTGTCTGTTCAATTATCTTCAATGCCTGCGCCAGGTCTTTTGAACGCGACACCATCCCCCCAAATCTTAAATTATCCACGTTGCCCTGATATACAACCTCAACATTATACCAGCGGGCAAACTTGTTCATGATGCTTTTCAAATCTTCGTCGATAAAAAGGAAATAGCCATTTTTCCACGCTACAACCTCTTCGGTATCAACCGACTGCACCAAAATGGAGTTATTTGCGTAATTGATATCAGATTGCTGACCCGGTTTCAGTAATTTGGATTGATTGGCCTTGAGTGCTGATACTTTAACCGAGCCTTCTAATAAAGTAGTTTTAACAGAGGTTTCGTCGGTATAGGAACTGATATTAAAGTGCGTGCCCAAAACCTCAACCTCCTGGTTGTTACTGATTACCTTAAATGGCTTATGCGCATTTTTTGCAACCTCAAAGTAGGCTTCTCCCGCTAATTCAACCCGGCGTACTTTACCGTCAAAATTTGTAGGATACTTGAGTGAAGAACTGGCATTTAACCAAACCTTAGTACCATCCGGTAAATCAACCTGGTATTGCCCCCCTTTTGGGGTTTCAATAGTATTATATTCGGGCAAACCCGGAGCAGTTGCATGGGATGCAGAATTTACTGCCGTATAAACCAACTGACCATTTGCCGCCTTGGATACTTTTGTGCCCGATTGTTTGGCTAATTCGCCGGATGCGGCGTCATCAAGGGTTATTTTTGAACCATCAGCTAAAGTCAGCAATGCTTTATTCCCCCCCGGGGCAATACTGTGCTTATTTACTGGTTGAGTGTTATTTTTAGCGATAAAATATGAGCTGTTACGCTTCATGTAAAAAACCAATAAAGCCGACGCAATCAGCAACGTTGCAATAGACGCCGCCACAAACCATCTTCTCAGAAAAATAACTTTTTTCGATGCAGATTCACGGTTTTTTATCTCCGATAGTACCTTGCTGTACAGCTCATTTTTAGTTACATTTTCATTGCCCATTTCAAGCTCGTCCCATTGCAGCTTGTTTTTTTGGAGTGCATCATAATAGCTTAACAAACGGGCCTCCTCTTCGGGAGTAGCCTGGTTTGTTAAGTATTTGTTTATTAAGTTTATTAGTGTTTCTTTTTCCATTTGGGTAGTTATTGTATGTAAGTAACGCGGAACAGGCCCTACCCCCAAAGAATTTTAAAATATTTCTATATCATTAAGCAATTATTAAATTTTCAGTAATTGAACCGGGATATTCAGATTTGATTAGATGAAGCAACACACTTTTTCCATTCAAAAAAGCGCCATCTATAAGCGTTAAAAGAACGTATTAGGGACGTTGTTGAGACAGGCCACAGAGAATCGATGGGGAAAATTACAATGCTCCTGTCTTAGGTTTCAAGCAGCTTTGCAACACTTACATAATAACATTTTTAAAACTACAAGTAAAGAAAAGAGTGCAAATCGCTTACGCACTTAAAACCAGTGTTTGCATAACATAATAGCGGTTATGCAAACAAAATCGCCCAGTGTTTTACGCAAGCGGTTCAAGGCTACAGTTAATTGATTTTCGACTGTTTTTGGAGCTATACCCAACCGTTCGGCAATTTCTTTGGTTGATAAATGCTCTTTGCGGCTCATAATAAAAATCTGGCGGCATTTTTCAGGCAACCCGGCAACACCTTGCTCCAGCAAACGGTTGATATCTTTTTCAGAAAGGAGATCTTCACCACCGTTGTGACTAAAAAGTTCCTCCAGCCTGTTAAAAAGATCGGCCCTTACCTTACCTGAACGGATAACATTAAACACCTGGTAACGAACAGATGTATATAAATAGGCATTTAAAGAAGTGAGTTTAAGATTGGCCCGTTTCATCCACAAGTTTACCAATACTTCCTGAGTTACATCTTCAGCTACCTGGCGATCTCTGATGATGTTATATGCTGAAAGATAAAGCTTTGACCAATATTTATTATAAATACGTTCAAACGCCCCAAGGTCATTCTCCCTGATCAATGCTATAAGATCCTCATCCGTCATCAGCTGAACTTCCAGGCTATTCATTCTGCATTATAAATTTATAATTGGCATCATCCAAAGAATGTACTTATTGTTGTTTATTGGTTTTATTTTCAACACACCGGCCATAAACGCCGGTGAAGACCCGCTCTCACCGGGCAATTTGCATTATTCAAATCTCCCCGGCCACCAAATTTACCACATGATCAATATTTATTTTTTACTGTTAAAAATTAAAAAAGCTATTCCTCCTGGGCTTAGTATAAGCCATTTACGTTAAGCTTTTCAAAATAATCGGCAGGTAGTAAATAAAGTCAAAAAAAAGCTGAAACGAAAGCAGGCAAACAATAAATATAAATAATTAAAACGTTTTTTATTGATTTATAAGCTATTCAGTCGTTCCTGCGCAGCCTGAAGTGTTTCGGCGGCATTCTTATTTTTTAACTCCCCAATGTCAAAACCTTCCAATATGTTTTTTAGCTGAAGCAATTTATCCTGCTGGTTGTTTTTTATAAAAAGCTCTCTTAAAACATTAATTTTTTCAAAATCCTGGATGCCCTCGATCAATCGTTCCAGGCGAATAGAAGAGCGCGGGCCGGGGTAAACCAAATAAGCATCGCCCGATGACCATGATCCAAATCGGGTATCACGTAAAGCACCTTTGGTCCAGCAATTGTACGCCCACCTCAGGTACCCGTCATATCCTTTGTAAGCAGCATGCCATGCTAGCCAAACAGACTCGGCCGGGGCCGAAAAAGTAAATGTATTGGGATGTCCTTCTGTGCAGCAGGTATAATACGTAGTATTTAAGCCCGATTCCCGGCGCAAACGTATTGTCGCTTCATCCATTACCTGGTTAGAGGCTATGCTGTAATCAAACAGGTCTTTTTCAATTTCAGGATGGTAATTGCCCGCTAATGAAATCTTAAAATCTTTATCTGCGCTTTTTATTAAAGCTATAGCTTTTTGCATATCAGCCATAGATCTTTCGTCCATAGCTATGGTGGTTTTATTAAACCATCCTTTTTCTTTCAGATGACGGGCAAAATCAGTCAGCATAGGTCGCCAATGTGCTTCATACTCTGCCGAGCCTGGCTTAGCTGCAATCATTGTGTCTTTTCCCAAAGCTTCGTCGAAATAGTAAAACTTCAGGTTCCAGGGGATCATGCTATAGCAGTTGATTAACTTATTAATCCCCAATGACATCATAAAAGACACCCAATGATCAAACACCGAATAATCGTACAGCCATGAGCCATTCTTATTTTTAGTCCATTTTATCATCGACCCATAAATATCATAGGTTTGGCTATTCCAGGGGTCATGGATAAGTGTGGTCGTAATTGCTTTCTGCCCGGCATTTGCCAGCATCGTCATGTAGGGGCGCATTATATCAAAGTGTTGCTTTGACCAGGGCTTTACACCATATACCCGGGCCACCGAATAAGGATTTTGCCACAGATCCAGGTGAAACTTCCAGTGTTCCGGTGCCGGCAAAGTATGATCAAGTACCTGTACGGAATAATTCAAAATTAAAGGAGGGTTATCATTTCCTTCAATTACTTTTACGCTCCCCCGATAAAGGCCTTCCACCGCATTAGCCGGAACCCTAACACTTAACCAAACCGGCCGGGTGGTATTTTTACCTGCCGGGAGCATTTTTACAGGGTCAATAACATCCTCAACAAGACTGGAATCATGACCGGGCGGGATACCGCAGCCACCGCCTTCATTGTTTAGTCCATCGGCCATCACATAGCGCACAAAGCTTGCATTGATATCTTTTACGGAAATTTCATGCCCTTTATCATCTTTAAGTTTACTCCATACAAAGCTCAATTGTTTCAGGTTTCGGGTTGTCCATACCAGGAATTGAGTATGCACCTTTTCTCCTTTCCATGCTTTGGTTTTCCATTGAGCCTGCAAAGGAGATATGGCAGGAGCATTATTTTTATCATAACGCATATCGGCTGTGGCAAAACTTACGTAAACACCGGGCTTCAGTGTACTCCAGCTTGCCTGATTTACAGGTTTTGGATCTGGAAGTTCCTGGTAAACTCCGCCAGCTTTAGTCTGCGCCAAAGCAACGGCACTGCACAATAACAGCATTAATGTAAACTTCATTTTCATAATCTCGTAGTTTTCCGGATATACAGTACTAATAATAAAAACAATAAACTCAATACCTTTTTTTGTATGAATGGGCTCAAGAACACATCATTGATTCATAGCTATGCTAAACTTCCAGTTTTATTTCGCCAAAAAACTCAGGATGGTGAAAGTCAGGATCGTCACATTCAATGTTATGCCAGGTTAAAAAATGCGGCTCCGGCAGTTCATCGCCGCATTTATAAAAATTAGCATGGCATTGCTGCCCTTTTAATGATGTAAATGAATGATGATAAAACACATCTAACGGTAACATCAGCGTAAGCTCCCAACTTATATCGCCGTTTCCATGATTGATTTCCTGTGTTAACCGGGTTTGAGACTTTATAAGCCTTATTAGTTTTTCCGGCGATACTTCGCGATTTTCCCTGCCTCTTCCAAAGCCAAGCGAACAAGTACCGATACAGTTAAATCCAAAATTGTAATATTCCAGTTCGGTGCCAAAACCAATGAAAAACTCCACACAACTATCCTGATGAACGGGCTCATTGGGCCTGTAATAGGAAGCTTTTATCGCTTTCTCTTTTACGTAGTACTTCAACATAAAACAATCAGTACTATAGGCTATTGCAAAATGAACATCGGGTTTATATTCATAATCGGGCCATGGTACAATTCCAACAAGATGTTTCTCCTGTTCGTCTAACAAAACAGACATGTGTTCAATAGGACTGCCTTTGTCCACATCTTCTAAAAATGCTACTGTAAGTGCCATTGTTTAATTTCGGTTGTTATTTGTACGTACTTTTTTGCTGCGTTATAAATTATCTGATCTAAAACATCATAATTTCGCTCAAGCTTGCTGAGCAACTCGAACTGGGCCCTGGTTCGCTGTAAATTATGTTCCGGAAAGTGGGTCTTATAATAAACATCGCCCTCTATATAATCTGTAAGGAAACGCACGCCCTGCATATAGGGTATTAATAAAACTCCCATTGAAAGCGATTTGACCTCCGTTTCTGACAAAAAGCTACCGGCATATTCAAAATAACCTTCGGCATAGGCTTTAAACAAGGGAATGTTCAGGTCTATCTTTGTAACATCTTTCTCATCCTCGGCCGCGGTATTGATAATGGTGCGGATAGCATCACCAAAATCATAAGCAACGTAGCCGGGCATAACTGTATCCAGATCTATTACGCACTGTGCCCGGTCATTCATATCAAGCAATATGTTATTGAATTTGGTATCGTTATGGATAATACGTAGCGGTAGCTTCCCTTCTTTTCCCAAATTCATGATTGCAACCATTGAGCCTGCTCTTTCAATTACAAACGACAACTCAGTCAATACGTCCTTGATCCGGTTTTTCGGGTCGGCCGATACCGCATTATTTAAACGATCAAGCCGCATGGCTATGTTATGAAAGCCGGGGATAGTTTCGTAAAGCAAGCCTGCATCAAGATCCGACAACAGTAGCTGAAATTTCCCAAATGCCTTACCGCCCTCATAAGCCTGCTGCTCAGTAAGTACCATGTCGTAATTTTTAGTATCCGCCAAAAAGCAGAACATCCGCCAGTAATTCCCCGCTGGGTCACAAAAAAAACACTGCTGATCTTTAGTCCCCACTATGGTGAGCACTTCTTTAGCAGGGTTTGCGCCGGGGATTTGAGCAAGCTTTTTTTTAAGATGCTCAGTTACCAACTGCACATTCCCCATCAGTGCCGGAACATTTTCAAATACTTTATGATTGACTCGCTGAAGCAAATAACCGGGCAATCCGGGATCTGCATTTTTAACATGAAAGGTATCGTTGATATGACCAGACCCGTAAGCAGTGATAGCTGCTACATTTCCTTCGATGCAAAAACTGGATACTATTTCAGAGATATTATATGACATTTCTTTTCTTTTATACATGGCGAACAAGAAAATGTTTACGAACACATTAAATTATCATAAACACCTTGATACAAATATAATTATATTAGTGTGTTCGCACACATTTGTTTAAATTTTTGTTAATATTTTTTAAAATGGGAAAAATGTATCGGAAAATTTGAGAGTTATATGAATGGGACAGATCAGCCAGGGAGAACTCATCCGGCCGACGCGGGACCAAACTGCCTTCGGCTCCATACGAAAAAATGTTGCTAACTATTTTCCTGCACGCAATGGCACCAAACCACGAAGTAAAAACTTCAAAAGCATGGCATTCCTGCGGGGGATAAAATAATTTATTGCAGATTTTTTCCTAAACCTGACAATATTGGTCTTTAGCGGAAAATGATTAGCCTAAGGAATTTAAATCAGGTGAATGAACACAAGCAAAGCAAGATTGCGCATGAAATACAGATGACTGGAGAGTAATCAGATATCTAAAAAAACGGCATCGTCATCATCAGCGTAGTAGTTCACATTTTCCTTCGTAACGATATCAAGCGGAAGATATTTGATAACAGGTACTTCCTTTTTGAATACCAGGCTATCGGTTAATTGATATATACCCCAATAACCCTGCCCCTTAGGGTTTTGATTGATCAGGAAGCTGATTGTTCCTTTATTCAGAAAATACAGATTGGGGGCAAGCAAATCATATCCTATTATTTTGATATGCTTTATATAACGCTGTTCCAGATACTTCGCAATTTCATGAGCCTTAGAGGTTGTTACGAAAATGCTGGCTAAATCAGGGGTACTGTCAATAACATCACTCAGTTGTTTCATGAAAACAGCGGCATTTGACCTGTTTAACTCAACCCTCAGAATTTTGTACTGATGCTCAAGGTTATTTTGAGAAAAATAATTGCGAAATCCCTGTTCCTTTTTTAAGAGGTGAGCGGCGTTGCTCGTCTCTTCATCAATGTGTGCAATTAAAACAGAGCAGGAATCGGGTTGCCCGTAATGAATAAGCTTACCAGCCAAAAAACCACTCTGGTATGAATCCTGGCCGATATAACTTAAGGGCTCACATTCGGCAATTTGTGTATTAAACAACACAAAGGGAATTTCGGCAGCTTTCCATTTCTCGAAAAAAGGTAGTGTTTCCCGGTAAAATATAGGCGATAAAATTATGCCATCCGGTTTATCATTGGTTAATTTATTGGCCTTGCTTATAAATGAATCTACATCATAAGGATCAAACACATACTGTTGTACAATAATACCGTATTGCTTCAGGTCTTTTTCGGCCTTTTCAATTCCGGCTTTAGGCGCGTGCCAATAGGAATCAATTTCATGATCGGGTATCAAGGCCGCTATTTGGTATATTCTATTGGATCCCAACGCCCTCGCCATAAGATTGGGCTCATAATCCATCTCTTCAATAATTTTGAGCACCTTCTCTTCTACCTTTTTTGATACCCGCCCGCGTTTATGCAGTACTCTGTCAACCGTGCCTGTCGAAACCTTCGCTTTTTCAGCAATATCTTTAATGCGAACAATTTTATTCTTCATAATAAACTTTAGCGTAGAAAAGATAGCAAAAGTAATTTAATATAGCCTATCCCATCGATATCGACTATAATTTGATAAAAATTACTTTTAAAACAATTCTGCTATACTGAACTTGTTTCAGCGCTGCACGTGCTAAGGGCATTTCATACCGACATCTTTATTATTTTTTAAGATACGGCACCAATGCCACCGCCAGCTTTTGATAACCGACCTCGTTGGGGTGCAGGCCATCCCCAAAAAGCGATTCATTGATCTTCCCGGTATGATCAAGCAATAATTTACCCGGATCAATAAAACCAACTTTAGTTTGAGCTGCCAGTTTTGCAATAACTTTATTAAGCACCTTTATCCGGCTTTCCATTGCCCTCCTGGGCAACAAACCCGATAAAAGAATCTCCGCTTCAGGCTGACGCTTCTTTACTGCCTGCACAAGCATTTTTAATCCTTCTGCTATTTCCTGATCATTGCAGGCAGACAAGTTATTGGTGCCTATCATAATCATAACCTTATCAGCCTTAAAGCCGTCTATTTCTTCATGATATACCCGCCATAAAACATTCTCAACCTGGTCCCAGCCAAAACCAAAATTTTTTACCCCCAGGGGTCCCAAATATTTATCCCATGACTCAGCTCCCCGTGCTAAAGGCGCCTTAGGTTCACCGCCCCAGTAATTCAGGATAGAATTACCAAGGAATACAATCTTTGGTGCACCAGTTTTAACGAGCGATAATATTTCATTATGCCTGTTTCGCCAATCATAATAGCCATCCCTGCTTTGCACTACGGGCCGGGTAGTTGAATAGCTACCGGTTGGCTCATTAATTATGGTTCGGATGGCTTTTTCATACGCAACTGCATATTGCTCCATACCGATATCGTTGGGGTGCAAGCCATCAACTGTTGAATTGATATCAAAACCGATTTCTTTGCCGGCTAATAAATAAAGCCCCTTTGTTCCGGCTGCCATCAGCTTGGAATAAGCCTGGCCGAGTATTTTATTAACGTGACCATAGCCTGCATTCCTACCTGTATCCAGCAATCCATCGGCATTGCCACCACTATGCTCAACCAGCAATATCGGAACCAGCGGGTGCTTCTCCTTCAAAGTTTGTATTGATACTGATAAACGTGTTTCGATTTCCTGGTCAGAAAAACTTGCCATATTGGGCATGCAATCAAGCACATATATTTTTGCATCCACCTCTGCCATCAAATCGATGACAGACTTTTCAAGCAGTCCGGAACCTGAAAAACCAAGATTGATCAAAGGACGATCCAATGCACGTTCCAAAATAGAAGTCCAGGCCAAACCCGGCCTTGAAGCGCAAGCGCCCTGTGCAATGGATGTTCCATACACAAGCACCGGCTTTTCTTTGGATAAAGGCATAAAGTTAAATGCACTACTTGATGGAACACCTATTTCAAGCCATGATAACGAATTATACAAAGGCAGGAAAAGCCGGTACTCATAACTCCTCCCCGGGAAAGCAGCACTTACTTTAATATTCGAAAACTTGTAGGTAATGGTATCCTTAAACGAGAAACTACCCGGAGCCTGACACCATTTGCCATTGGGATCCAAAGCATAAAGATCCACGCCGCTTACACCGGTGGCCGGCATGTGCCACATAGCAAAATCACCTTTAACTTTATAACGGATAACCAGGTTCTGCGCATCTGTTTTAAACTTAATGTACAAGCCGGCGCTGCTATGCGAGATGTTCCACACATTGGGATTGAGGGTCTTTTCAGCCCGCGCCGGGAACCGCTCGTAACCGCTTGCCGTTTCTTTTGACCAGCCCTGCCCTTCTATAACCGGAAAATCAGCCTTAACCGGATCATACCATTTATATGAAGGTATATTTTGCGAAAAGGATGCTTTATTAAAAAAACAAATGATTAGTAATATTACTATGGATATACGTTTCATTTTTAATTTACTTTAAGGACGATTTTATTATACAACACATCATGCGTTTACGCACACACTTTTCAACAAAACTCATTTATACAATCAAAGGAAAACAAGCGGTTTAAATCGTCATTTTGAGGGCGCGGCGTTTAACACCATCACTTCAAACGGCTCAAGCTTAACAGCATGAACAGCTCCTTTAAATACATATGACTTAGTTCCCTTAGTACCAACTTTAGCATTATAAAACATGTAGTTTACATTGCTATTTAATGGCAATTCAAATACTTTACGGGTATCAACCAGATAGGTTTTAGCTGTATTTGAAGGATTCCTTAAGGTAATTACAGCTTTTTTGGGCGACCAGGCGGCAAAACCATAAACCTCCCCTTTAGATGGATCACCTCCTACCCAATGAACATCCGGCATAATATCTGCATTTTTGCGCGACCATTCTATAGCAGCGGCAAGGCAGTCCCAGTTGGTCTTGTTTAACTTATGAGGATTGATATACAACTCCTGCAAACTGGTTCCAGATCCAAAAAACGACCAAATTTCATCAGAGATGTCTTTATCATTCATGTCAAATTTGGCAGGCGCACCGTTATCTGCAATACAAATTCCGTGATACATCAGGGAGCTTAGAGGATAAAGAGGAGCGCGCTTTACGATATTTTTATAAGCCTGACCATCCCGGTAATTGAGCCACTGCTGACGGCTGTTGCCCTGCCCTTCCATATTTGTATCCCAGCCATTCCGCCAAATTGCATCACCATATTTAAGCCAGAAAGGCGATGGCCAGGTACCTATGGTAAGACTAAAATACAGATCCGGTTTTACCTTACGCAGGCCCGTTACCAAATTCAGCAAAGACTCCATATCTGTTTGATAATCAATAGTAGCACCAGTCGACTGATCTCCCGCCCCTACGCCATCAAATTTAAACATCGAGATATCATCATTAGTAACAAACTCAGCTGCAGTACTTTTAAACCTGGACGAATAAACAGGTCCGGAAAGCGAAAACCCATGTAAATTGGTTTCAAAAGGAGGATTTTGGCTTCGACCATATTGCAACCGCTGTTCCTTTGCCTGCTCGTAGCCCCCCCAGGGCGACATCCACACCCCTAATGAACTTCCATATTTGTTAGCCAGTGCTTTAATGTTATCAAAACCCGCAGGAAAGTTCTTTTGGCTGACCTGCCACAGTGTTTGGTTGTCATCCCAGCCATCGTCAAACAAAAATGCGTTTAAGCTAATATGACGTTTCGCCGTAAGACTGTCACCGAATGCCTGAATACGATCAAGACAACCAGCTTCAGTTAACTTACGATCGGCCCAGGAAAGATCATACCACGAATTATAATGAAGCATCTGGCGGTACGGCACCGCTCTCTCCCGCTCCAGATAATAAAGAAAGCCCCTCCGTAACTGTCCTTTAGGAGCAACGCCCCATACGGTAGATACCTCGAAATCAAGAGTTGGCGCCAGCCGTTCAATATAACTGCTGACCCGGCCATTCTGATTATTGTATCTACTTATCGGACTTTCACATGCAAAAAAGAAATCATCCGATACCATGGGCGATCCATCCACAACCCCTAACGGCTTAATGCCCGTTTCTGCCGGAAAACTGATTAGGTTCAATTTCCTGATCTTTAAAGAGTCTTTCAAAGCAAAAACGCCAAAAACCTGTCTGATGTAATTGGAATTATCTTTCAAAATAGCCTCCCACTTTACACGAACACCATATTTCACATTCAAAAATTCGGCTGAAATTGCCACACCATCTTCTTTTTCAGAAAATTTAACAGCCTCAGGATCTCCTTTGATCTGAACAATTTTAGGAGTGGCACTTAATTGAAAACCGAAAGAATTGATTACAGTACCATCCTTAAATTCCAACTCAAATAAAGGGGAGCCTTTTAAGTTAATTTCTCTCTTATCCAGAACGGCAGATTCGTTTATAGCAATTATCGATTTACCGGCAAGCCACTTTACAGATAGACAATTATTTTTTAAAACTAATGCGCCCTTAGTCGCAAACACCAATGCCTTCCCCGGTTTTACGCCCGAAAGAAAAACATCCTGAGCTTTAGCAACGCTCGTTAGGCCGATACAAATTAAAAACAAAAGTCTTTTTAGCATAGTTGATAAATTAGGAGGAAAAATAAGACCAATAAATAAATGTGTGCGCACACACAAATATAGAAGATTATTTATAATTGAAAACTTCCCCGGGAAGATATTTATCTCTTAAACAAAAAAAAGGACGAAGATCGTATGCTTATGCCATAATATTGGGCAAAGCAACCGTTTGCGCTATTTTTTCAGATAACGATTCGCTTTAACCTGCACATATCAACTTCTATTCGCCCACCCAGGAGCTTATTGCTGCCCTTCAGACGGATTACCGCGACATGCTTGAAAACATGATTTATGGTACCGGGCTCCCGGGGAAAAAAGAGCTTTTTGAAATGATGTACGATTTAATACAGATGTTCAGCAAATCAGCTACCTGACCGGCAGGCGGAGCCTTAGGGCGGCATTCCGCCATTATTTTTTAATTTTGCGGCATGCCAGAAAGATTAGCAGCCGATTTCGAAAACCGTACTATAAATCGAAGTATTAACTGATCGGTGTTACTGTTTTACCTGCTATTAGCATTTTTTCAACAGTTTGTTAGGTGTATAGCTGAACCGGATAATGAGCCAATGGAACACCCTACTCTTTAATGCCAGCCCCTCATCAAATGCTGTTTACCCAGACGAGAATATCTCTATGGTTCAATGAAACATTATTTTACGTAAGTTGTTAATTATAAATAAATTAAAGAACTATAGCTGTTAATGCATTAATTGATATTCTTTTAAACCACAAGCCTATGTATTACCTTAACCTAAACCTAAAAAAGCTGTATCTTCCGCTTTTGTTGCTTGGCTTAACTTCATGTAAAAAAATGATGTCGCCGGAACAATATCAGACTGCTTCAGTAAAAAGCAGGTCACTTATCTCGCAATCTGTTCAAAGTCTGGAAACTGTCAGTGTCGATTTTGGCTCTCAGGGAGATTCTATAGCTTATCATGCAAGTGGCTTACTTTTAGGTTTTATGCCATCATCATCCCCTCCGGATGTATATATAAAACCTATAAAAGCGCAGTTCCATCGTTTATCAGCTACTAATGCTATTTTGCGAAAAGCCAGAAACGCACAGTTTAAAATGAAAGTAATAGTTGTACTTTCAGAAGGCTGGGGCTATTCATCGACCACATGGCCTGGCGGAACATCAGGAAGCGATTGGGCGAAGTACCAGAAGTATTTACATGACAAAGTAGTAAGCATTTTCAACGCAGGAATAAAAGAGGACAGTGTTCATTTTGATATCTGGAATGAACCTAATACACCGCAATTCTGGAATCCGGCCGGCGGATCGTTAAGCTCACCGAGTCATGCAGCCGTAGACTCTAACAGGAAAAGATTTTGTCAAACATTTTTGTTTGCAGTGGGATATTTAAAGCGGTTAAGTGATACCCTCCATAAAAAGATCACTGTAGAGGGGCCAAGTATGACTGACATAGCCTACAAATATTCATGGGAAACTTCGGGGCCTGATTATCCTGCATTAAAACAACTGATAGATTCCTTAAAGGCACACAATCTCAAGCCTGATTTTCTTACCTGGCATTTTCCAGGTACAGGCGGCACTACACCATCTGCTCAAATAGCTGCGGTAAAAGCCCTGTATGGAACCGGGGTTCCGCCTGTAATTATAAATGAGTACATTGATAATTCCAGTCCGAGCTTTGAGGCAAATCCAGGAAGAGTGGGCTGGTTGGCCAGTCAATTGGAGCGTTCAGGGATTGAAGGAGCAGTACATGCCGTTTTTAGTACTGATAATGAACTCGATAATATGGTCTTTAAGGACGCAGCTATGACATGGTATACACGGGGTGAGTGGTGGTGGTGGAAAAAATATGGAAATATGACCGGGAAAAAAGTAGCCACCTCACCAAGCACTAACATAGACCTGATTGCAACAGCGGATAGGGACAGCAGCCTGGCAAAGATTGTATTGGGAAATAAAGGGCAGCTTACCGGAGGTATAACTGTTCATTTAAATCATGTAAGTTCATCCCATGCAATGGAAGGGCAGCAGGTTTTTGTGATCGTAGAGCATATCCCTTATGCCAGCAATGGGGCAGTAAGCAAAACCGATACCGTAGCTTCATGTACAGGTAACTTCACAGTTATCAACGATCAACTGGATATTAATTTCGAATGGCTCGATCCCAAAGACAGTTACGCCATAACTCTTGGCAGCAAAGGAACTTCTAAAACCTTTGAGCTGGATTCGTTAGCCGAAACCCATACTGCGGGCAGAACTGTGCATGTTAATAATGACCCGCTCGCGGTAAACGGGAAACTAAGTATTCTTGACGCCACTGCTGTGGGTGATTTTGTAAAATATACGACCCCAACAGTTTTGTCACCCGGAACTTATTTCGTAACTGTACACGCCAAAAAATATATGCCACGCGGAAAGTTTCAGTTGAGTACATCCGCTTATGGAAGTACCTACAGCTCAACCGTTGGCGATACGGTTGATTTATATGATACGAGTGCTAAGTATCTGGATTTTAATTTAGGTTACTGGAAAGTTAATAGCAGTAGCAAGAAAGAGTTTACATTCAAGGTAACAGGAAAGAATTCAGGAAGTGTAGGCACATACCCTTATACATTGGTTCTGGATAATCTCAAGGTAACGCCTGTCAGGCCCTGAAGATTTGCATCAAAGCTAAGCAACAGTCGATTGGTTAATTTATATATCAAAAAACTGGGGCAGTAGAAATATGGTACAAGAAATTTCAACTCTCTACTCCTTACTTGTAAGGTACTATAGGTCATTTGAAGTAACAAAAAATCCCTGTTCTGGAAGAAACAGGGATTGAAAGAAACTTATATTTCGAAACATTTCTTTTATTTAATAGTTGGTTAAACCACCGTCAACAAATTATTGGGTTTCATTGTCTTTCATTTTTCTGGTTTATGAATTTAAAAACCATACATACCGCCAGAAACGGAAATTAGCTCACCGGTGATCCAGGCAGCATCGTCGGAAGCCAGAAAGACAGCAGCTTTCGCGATATCTGCGGGCTGGCCCCTGCGGCCAAGCGGCGTTTTTTCGATAAACATTTTTTCATAGTCGCTGCCCCGAGTGACGCCTGCACTTGCGGCTCCTTCCGTATCCGTAGCGCCGGGTAAAATAGAATTGATCCGAACGTTTTTAACACCCAACTCCTTAGATAAAGCAATAGTGAAGGCATCAAGTGCTGCTTTAGTTGAAGAGTATAATGATGCATTCGCAAGCGGATACTTACTCGCACCGGAACTGATATTGATAATATTTCCGCCCTTATCGCCGAAAAGTTTCAGCGCCGCCTGGATAGTCAATATAGGCCCTAAAACATTGACATTGAAACTTTGGTGAAATGCCTCCCCCGAAATCTGTTCAATAGGCGCGTATCCTTGAGCTACCGCGTTATTTACTAAAACGTCCAATGCGCCGAAAGTCGTTTTGGTTTCTTCAAATAGCCTGGTTACGTCGGCTTCGCTCGAAACATCGGCCTGTACAGCGATGGCCGTGCCGCCGTTATCCGTGATTTCCTTAACTACTTTATCTGCGCCTTCTCTACTGGTGGCATAATTCACCACTACCTTCGCGCCGGCTGCGGCAAAGTGCTTGGCGATCGCTGCGCCTATTCCTTTCGATGCACCGGTAACTACCGCTACTTTGTTTTCTAATTTATTCATTATTTATATTATTTAACATTAAAACCTGATCAGGTCCTGGAAGATTAGCTGTCCCCAGGTATTTCCCTGCGCCTGTACCAGCAGTCCGCCTTCCGACAGGCCGCCAAGTTTGACTGCCGCGAAACCGAGATCTTCCGCAAGCGCCGCGATCTCCACAGTTGCACCCTCATCGTCGCCAGCCAGAAACACGACCCTACTGCCGCCATGTACAGCCGGATCCTGGTCAAGGATAGCAGCGCCCAAATGATTGAAGCCTTTAACGAGTTTCCCACCGATGAAAGCCTTCGCTACAAATTTGGCAGAAGGCAGCCCTCCCAACTTTTCGGGGGGCACACCGTAGGCATTGGTCACATCGACGATGATCTTTCCCTGCCATTCGGGCAGTGCCTTTGCGACGTCCGGATGCGACTCAAAACGCACCGCCAAAAAGATGACGTCCGCCTTAACTGCATCCGCCAGTGTCGTGGGAGTGATCCCAGTTCCGATCGCAGCGGTCTCGGATGCAAAGCTTTCCGGGTTACGCGTGGTGGCAACAGATACTTCGACGCCTTTACGGGCGAACGCCTTCGCCAGGGCCTTGCCAATCTTGCCAAAGCCGATTATTGCGTAGCTTTTGGCTGCGTTGTTTTGTGAATTATTCATTTTGAAGTTTTTAAATTATTTTGATAGATAGGTCATGCCGCCATCCACGAGGATTTCGGCACCCAACATAAACGAGGAATCATCAGAGGCCAGGAAAACCGCTGTTTTACCAATGTCAGCCGGTTGCCCGATCCTGCCTATCGGCATTTGATCAGCAAAGTGTTTTTTTACCGCTTCCATTTGTTCAGCGGGAACAAACTTGTCAAATGCCGGTGTATCTGTGGTGCCTGGCGTGATGACATTTGCCCTGATCTTTCTTTCTAAAAGGTCGCTTGAAAACCCTTTGGCTAAATAGATCACTGCCGCTTTTGCAGAGCCATAAAGCGTAAAATTCGCATACGCCCGGTGTGCCGCATTAGACCCGATCAGAATGATCGAACCACCGTCATTCATATAGGGCAGTGCTTTCTGAACCGTGAAGTAAACACTTTTCAGGTTCAGGTCAATGGTCTTGTCAAACGCTGCTTCGTTAAAAGTTGTCACAGTTCCTACCGCTCCGGCACCCGCATTGGCAACAATGACGTCAATCTTGCCGAATTTTTCAGCGGTTGCTGAAAATACCCTTTCCAGGTCGGCCAGATTGGTTACATCGGCGTTGATGGCGATAAAATCATTCCCAAGTTTCGCTACAGCACTATCCAGCGTTTCCTGATTTCTGCCGACGATAACTCCCTTTGCACCTTCTTTCTTGAATTCCAGTGCGATACCCAATCCAATGCCGCTATTACCCCCTGTAATTACGGCTACTTTATTTGTTAATCTGCTCATTTTTAATCTAATATTAAATTTGTTTCGCAAAGTTACTATCATTAGTTTATATTTGTAACCAACATGGATCATTCTGGTTACTGCGAGGTAACTACAAATTTGAAAATATGAGAGACGAGAGATTTTGCGCTTCGAACTGCCCCTTTACGAGAGCTATCGGCACTATTGGCAATAAATGGAAACCGATCATCATTAATGTGATTGGCACCCGCACCGTTCGTTTTGGTCAGCTGGATTCCATTATACCGCTCATTTCAAGGAAAGTACTGACCGAACAACTTAAAGAGCTGGAAGAAGACGGACTATTGGAAAGAATAGCCTTTAAGGAACTACCGCCCAGGGTAGAATATAAATTGTCTGAAAAAGGCTTAGCTTTTTTACCAATCCTGGAAAGTATAAAGGAATGGAATTGCAAATATGAGGTGGCTTTAACTCCCAAAGAGACTGATAGAGTAACTTACGCCCAATAGTGTAAGATCGAAATTAGACAATGAACGGCAAATAGAAAACTCTTTGCTGGTAAACGGCTATTTTAAGATATGCAACCCAGTTGCGCCCGAACCGAAAAATGCGTCCAGGTGCTTAGAACGCAGATTGAAAAATCGATAAAATAAAGAACGGCCTTTATGATATCGTAAAGGCCGTTTGTGCACCCAACTCTGCGTTTGCTTTTCGTTTCCGCGCGGTAAGGTTTCGGCGCTCACCATTGTTCCTGTATGATATGATCTGTCCAGGCATCCCAGACCTGATCCAACGACGCATCAAAAGACCGGGTCGCCGCAATTTTCTTTCCTTCAATGTCTTTATTAAAGACGGCTTGCTTCGTTTCCATCGTTTAACTTTTTGGGTTCCTTGGTAACCGCAATTTTTCTGCCATAAAATACAATAGCATAAAAACCTGGTGTGGGTACCAAATCCTTATTGCCGAACGCGGACAATGGTTTTGCCCTTGATCCGCTGGGTCGAATTATAGGAGGCAATCGCATCGTCGAGTTTAACAACGCTTCCGGCGTTCGTTTTTAGACGTCCCTCGCGGAACCGCTGCACGATCTCCATTAACTGGGTGCGGTCAGCTTCGACCACGAAGTCGATGTTGTGCACGCCTGTAGGCTGTCCATCGATTGGGCCGGTAATGGTCACAAACCTTCCTCCAGAACGAATGATGCCCAAAGAGCGCTTCGCGATGTTGCCGCCGAGGACATCAAAAACAAGATCGATCTGGTCGATATTTTCCAACGGATCATGATCGAGGTCGACGAACTCATTTGCACCAAAGCCGAGCACGGCCTCACGGTGCGCGGTGCGCCCGGTGCCGATAACATGCGCACCGGCCTCCCGTGCGAGTTGGACAGCCATCGAACCTACGATACCAGCCGCGCCATGTACGAGGACTCTTTGTCCCGCCCTGATTTGTCCGTGTATGAACAGCCCCTGCCAGGCCGTCAGACCCGGCATCACCAGCGCATTGCCATCATTAAAGTCAACATCGTCCGGCAGCGGGGCAAGGTTGCGCGCTTCAATCGCCACATATTCTGCCAGCGAGCCGTTGCGATACCAATCCTGAAGACCGAACACCCGTTGGCCCACCGACAGCCCCGTCGTGCCATATCCCAACGCCGTTACCACTCCGGCCAGTTCGTGGCCCGGGATCGACGGCGTCCGGTCATGCAGAGCGCGATCGGTCCATGTCGACGGCCATGACAGTTCGTCTCCGGTAATACTGGATGCGTAAACCTGAACGATGACATCGTTGATCGCTGCCGCGGGCTCAGGCAACGTTACGAGTTTCATTCCTGCTAATCCCGCATCCTGATCTGTTACAACAATTGCTTTCATCAAATTAATCTTATCAGTAATCAATGGTGTTTAAAATATTGAATCTTCTTTCATGTTTTTTCGTAGCCTCCAATGAATCGAAAATCCCTAAGTTTTTACGCTTTTTCGTGTCGGGCTCGAGACCTTCCGGGAATAAATGCGGTGCTCCCCTAATTTTAATTTCCTGATCATAACCGGTTTATTATTTGTTTCTTATTAACAAACTACAACTGTTCCGGTTTTTAGATCACCACACGAAAAGTAAGATTGACCCGGGCTCTCATCGGCCTGGTGGATTTAGCAATGCGATGCTCCCAATGTTCCTGTAAGCCGGCTTTCATCAAGAGAAAAAAAGCCGTGTTCCAGTTTGACCGAATAATAATTTTTATGATCCGTTTTATTGCGGATATCAAAGCTGCGTACCTGTCCGAAACTTACGGAAGCAATGATTGGGTTAATGCCCAATACGCTTTCCCTATCGCTATGCCAGGCAACAGAATCATTGCCGTTGCGGTAATAATTCAGCAACACGCTATTGAACTTGATCCCAGCCACTGCCTCTGCTTTTTCTTTGAGCATCAATAGCTCCGGTGTCCAGGGATTAGGATTCGAGATTTTGCCGGATACCGAATAATCTGTACCCACATCCCCATGCCGCGAAGTTAAGCGCGGCGTCAGGTATACTTTGTCCCACATCTTCTTTTTGGTTTGGTTCCACGGCACCTCCGCAATGAACTTTTGAAGCAGGGAAACACAATATTGCATGTGTTTCTTTTTTTTGCTTATAAAAAACTGATAACAGATTATTATCGTTCTTTCAAAAAGTGTTCGAAGTTTATTGGAAAATTTTGATACTAAATATTAGTTGGTTCTATTTTATATCTTAATCATTGTATAAGTAATTGTTCATTTCAAGGCTATTCGTCGATCATGACCACGTCTTCGCCTTTTGTAATGCCATTCTCATTAAAAACATCAATAATGAAATAATACTTCTGCAGTTTGCTAAGACTATGAATAGTGATCGAACTATTATCAAGCACCTGGTAATTTTCATATAGTTTTCCTGGCGAACTACCATAGCGAATATTGTAACCGATAGCGCCCGGAACTTTATCCCAGGTTAGTGTTACATTTCTTTTATCCGAGGAATCGCGGACCGCTTTAAAGCCAGTGACGGGCACAGCAAACTTACCCGTACTTTTACCAAATACTCTAAGTCCTGACAAAGCGAACTTTCCGGATGGTGTATGATAATTGGTAATTTTAACATAACGAGCCTTAACTGCCGCCGGTAACTGGACGTAATTATGAGGACTATCGGTATAATTTTTTGTTTTATCAGCTAATTTTTTCCAATCGGATTGATTATTCGAATATTCAATTATGTATTGCTGATAAATTGAATCGGGACGTCCGAGGATAGTAGAACCTTCCTCCGCGAAATTAATTTGCAGAGCGTTTATTTCACAAGGATGTTGAAGGTCAATTATAGCCCATTCACCTTTTTCGCCGGTTGCCGCGCTCCAATATTTACGAATATTTTCGCCCGTAATATTTTCCTTTTGATGGTTTTCCAAAGCCGACGAAACTTGAACCGGTTTGTTATGCGAAAGCAGCATCCACGCCGGTTGATAGTCGTTTTCTCCGCCCATGCGCCGTTGTGGTATAACATGGGGAAAATCGCCGAAGCCTGTATAAGTGTAGAATTCTCCATCTTTGCCCATAAATGCCGGGAATAATCCTAATCTTCGTTCAAAATGTTCTTTTACGGAAATTGTCATCGTCATCACAGACCAGAAATTGCCATATTTGTCTTTGAAAGTGCACCCGTGCCCGGCGCCGGCGATAAAGCCCTCCGGCTTATAGGAGAAGGGATTGTTGTTGGCAAGCTCGAAAGGCCCCAATGGCGAATCAGCTACGTAAATGCCGTCGTTATAGCTCTTAAATTGAGTTGCAGGTGTTGCATATTGCAGGTAATATTTACCATTGTGTTTCATCATCCACGCACCTTCTAACCATGTCCATCCTTTATCACTATTGTATTCGCCCGTTCTCTCCCACCCATAGTCGCTGCTTTTTGTATTTAAACATGCCACCGGCTCACCAATGGGATTGAAAGTCGTTTTATCCAACTGCACTCCAGAGATAGGTTTGGAAGGGGAAAGGCCATAATACAGATAAAGTTTGCCGTCGTCATCTAAAAACAAATCAGGATCCTCCGCTTTAATAGAAAACCCTTCTTTTGCAATTTCCCAACGACCTGTGGATGGGTCGATAGATTTATAAATCCGCTTATCCAGCGCCATAAAGTAAACAGCATCGTTCATCACCAAGGCAGTCGGCGCATAATCTTCCCACGGCAAATCATTAGACGTAATGAACTTCCAATCAATTAAATCGTTGGATGACCAATAGCCCCCTGACTTCGATGCAAACAGGTAATATTTTCCCTTGAATAAGATAATGACCGGGTCCGCAGCTTCACGACGCGAAGGCTTATCTAATTGAAATCGGTAACTTAAGTTCAACGGATTGCAGATGATAGTCTGTTTGGCATTGCTTTGTGCATCCGCGGCGGTTATCGAAAAACTGACAGCCAGGGCTATCAATAATATCTTGCACCTTTTCATGATCTATAAAGTATTAAGTCTCTGTTTAACGTGCTTCGATGATTACTTTGGCGGATCGCAGCCCGTCAGCCGAAGCATGAAGTACTATAGCACCCGGTTTAACATTTGGCCTTACAATAACCAGTCCCCGTCCTTGAAATACTTTTTTATGGTTTTGCTGAAAACTGGATACATCAGCCGGATTACCATTACCAACTCCGGCTATTTTACCTGCCTCGTTAAGCTCATAGCGGATTTCTATATCATCTGCATCCGGCACAACATTCCCCTTGTCATCAACTACCTCCACATTTACAAACGACAAATCATTTACATCAGCTTTTATGATTTTTCTATCTGGTATTAAACGGATAGCAACGGGCCTACCTGTTGTATGTAGCATGCTTTCCCCTGTTTCCTTTCCATTGGTAAATCCTTTGGCTGTAAGCGTTCCTGGCTGATATTCCACTTCAAAGGTGGCGGTAATAGAGCCGTCAGGAACTGTTTGTTCGGCAATAATTTTACCGTTCAACTCAAGCTTTACCTGTTTGCTTCGCGTATAAACCTGCACCTGCATTTTTTGGCTTTCTTTTCCCGGCCACGTCCAGCTTTTCAATAAATCCGGGAACCCCCATGGCGATGTTATTTCCTTCATACCGGCAGCCATTGGACGGTGCACTAATACTTCTACGGGGGTATTTCTCCAAACAACATTTTGATAATAGGAAGCCGCTCTCCGATTTCCAATGATATCCAGATCTCCACAAACGGCCCCATATACCGGCCATGGGTTAACTGTTGCGTTCATCATAACTCTCATATAATTAGCAGTATCCGGTACCTTTGATGCTCCCCCTATAAAAGCCTCTCCGATATAATTCATGGCGGTCCAGCTAAACCCGCCTAATACATAAGGATGCTTTTCCGCTGCATCCCAGTTTTCCAGGGCGGCTACCGGGAAATATTCAGTTGCCATAAAGGTTTTTTCCGGGTGTTTGGCATGCTCCGTTTCATAACGGTCGGGTGCCTTGTTGTTTGAAAGGGGCCCGGCTTTTCCTGCTATAGCATAGTTATATCCATCTACATCCAATACCTTTAAATGCGGCTTATATTGTTCCCAGTTTTTTGCAGATGAATACCCCGGAAAGTAAACAATTGCTTCTGTTACCGGACGTGTAGGGTCTAAGCGGTGTACCTCGTCAGCCAGTTCTTTTGCAATCCGGTAACCCGATGTATCGGCCGCCTCCGGAATTTCGTTACCAATCCCCCACATGATGATAGAAGGATGATTCCGGTCCCTGAAGATCAACGCCTGTAAATCTTTTTGCCACCATTTTTTGAAATATAGGTTATACCCATCTTTCACAGGCGATTTTTCCTGCTCCCACATGTCGTAAGAATCGGTAACAACCAGCATGCCTAACCGGTCGCAGGCGTTCAGCAACGCAGGCGCATAGGGATTATGGCTTAACCGGACAGCATTGTAACCTGCTTTTTTCAGCAGTTCTATTTTTCGCTCTTCTGCCCTATCGATACTCGTTGCCCCAAGAGGTCCATTGTCATGATGAATACAACCGCCCTTTAATTTGACCGATTTTCCGTTCAATAGAAAACCTTTTGCTCCATCAAACTCGATTTTTCGGATCCCGAAAGAAGTAATCGTTTTATCTATCGATTTACCACCCATCACCGTCACTTTCGCCTTATATAATGAAGGGTTTTCTAACGACCACAAAGATGGTTTAGTAACCGTTAGTTGCTGGGAAATAAGGTGTGTATTACCTGCGTCCAGATAAACTGCTTCCGTTTTAGCGGCGATGAGTTTGCCCTCGGGGTTTATCAAATCAATACGCACATTTACATTTTTATTTTGTGAGGAAGCATTCTTTATAACGCCTTCTACTTTCACCAGGGCGGTTTTCCCCGACACCTCAGAGGTTGTGATGGAACTACCCCATATTTCGGCATGCACCAGGTTCACAGGTGTCAGCCACACATGCCGATAGATACCAGAACCGGAATACCAGCGGGAATTGACACCCCGATTTTTAACACGTACAGCGATTACATTAGACGTCCCAACGGGATTTAAGTAAGGGGTAAGATCATAAAAAAAGGAAATGTAACCATTAGGACGATAACCAAGATGGTGACCGTTGATCCATACGTCACTATTCATGTACACGCCGTCAAACGTGATATAAATCTGCTTGCCCGAATAACTTTTTTCCAGGGTAAAAGTTTTGCGGTACCAACCGATACCACCTTCTGTATATCCCGTTGCGCCTTTGCTCATGGCATTTTTAGAGAAAGGCCCCTGGACTTCTCCCATTTTTTGATTTGGAAGGTCTTCAATGCTCCAGTCGTGCGGAAGATCTAACTTTCGCCAGCCTGCATCGTTATAAGACGGGTTTTCTGCCCTTATAACACTATCCTTTTTAAATCTCCAATCCTTATCAAACGGAATCCCCCGCGAATCCTGCGCTCTTGCCGGCAAGCAGAACCAACAAATTGCGACAAGTAAAAAAAGTTGCTTCATTGTTTTATGTATTTTAAAATGTTAAAATCCTATAAGTTATACCCGCACATAAATTTTTTTGCGATCGAGAACAAGTCCTGCTAACCAGCACAAAAGCATAAATACGATGGCAAAAAGAAGTGATCCGAAATATGCGCCCACATATATAAAGAGGTTCTGATAAAGCCAAAAAGATATTGGCATGTGATGAAACGGAATAATAAGCAACAGCAACCCCCCAATCATCGACAACAAATAAATAAATAGCGGATTGCGGCCAAAGACCAGAAAAAAATAGACGCCATAATTCAGGCGGCGAAAATCGAGCAGGTAGATAATGCAGGCTAATATCATGCAATCAAGTCCCACTGTATGCAGCACGAATGAACTGGTCCATAATTTTTTATTGATCGGCAAGCCGAAATTCCAC
Organism: Mucilaginibacter sp. cycad4; assembly: GCF_034263275.1. Taxonomy (NCBI): domain Bacteria; kingdom Pseudomonadati; phylum Bacteroidota; class Sphingobacteriia; order Sphingobacteriales; family Sphingobacteriaceae; genus Mucilaginibacter; species Mucilaginibacter sp. cycad4. Next base: position 2,344,302 of record NZ_CP139559.1, read on the forward strand.
CAATACGCTATGAAAAAACAAACAAATCCTGCCATAAATAATTTGGAGAGGCCCTCACAGGTGGTGCCTTTTGATTGAATATATCTTCCGGCGAAACAGCCAGCCACGACGGTGACAATTGCCGGGAAAGTACTTAAAAAACCCTCGGGGTCAAATGGAAATCCCTCGGCACTCCAAAGATGTCCGGCACCCCAAAGCAAGGTATCTAATTTTAAAACTGCATTGGTATGCGGACTTAAAGGGTCTGGCCCACTGCCGAAGTAAACCAAAACCGGCCAATATATCGCCAAAATTGCAATACAAACCGTGATGATCGTTCGTGGCTTAAGAAAATAAAACATTAACGACGCAATGCAGTATGTCAGCGCAATGCGCTGAAGCACTCCAAATATCCGTGTTTCCGAAAAGGGTATGAAAAACGAATGAAATTGTGGTTTCATCATTGCCGCATACGGATACATAAGCAAGTACCCAATAACGAAAATGATAACCGTACGCTTAAATATCTTAAAAAGAACCCTGCTTGTTGATTCACCTTTCCACCGGTTGATGACAAAGCTGATCGCATTACCAACCACGAAAAGGAATGAGGGAAATACCATATCGGTTGGTGTGCACCCATTCCAGTCTGCATGGTTCAACGGCGCGAAAACTTTACCGAAATCTCCAGGGGTATTTACAATTATCATAAGGCAAACTGTCATCCCTCTAAAAACGTCGAGAGCAATAAACCGTGAGTTTGTCTGTGTCGTCATATTTGATTCAGTACAGGCTGATTGTTATCGGATAATTATCACATGTAAGGTGTTTTGCTATTTAACTATTACCCTTACCTTGCCCAGGTTTTGAATACGCGCAAATGGCGTATTTATATCGCCCTGTCGTTGTGACGCAACCCTTAACGTTGGGAAATAGGTGCCCGGTTTAGAAAACTTATAGGTTGTGGTCAGCTTAACGCGCGAACCATTTTTACCGATCGCCTTCCATTTTGCAGCAACCGGGAACAGCCCGGAGGTAACAAAATTCCATCCATGAAACTCACTGATCCTTTGTTCAAAACCCTTCGGCAAACCTTCAAAATTCCAAACCGCCGTAACCACTTTCCCTGCATGTTCCGGAACATCGATAACTGCGGTAAAAGTTACCGTTTGGCCAACTCTGACTTCACTCCGCGTGCCGCCGTTTGCCTTTACGAAAACTACCGGCTGAATACCTTTTCTCTCATTTGCCGCTGGAGGCAGCACAACCTGCCCATCAACAATCTTATAGTTAGTACTGGGCGCAGGTGCAATACTTTTTTCTACCCAGGCGCTCAGATCAAGAAGCGCCTGTTGTAAAACGCCGAGGTAGCTAACCGTTTCAGTAGGATCATCCTCTATTGCAACGTCCCCATGTAAAGCCCGGTCGGTGAACCATACCCGAAAATGATTATCGAGGCTATCCCCGAGGTTTGCCTTTACCTTTGTGCGGTACCAGTCAGCCTGCCATGGAAAAGCCTCACGATCCCAGGCGGATTCCAGTAAGATCATTTTGCCTTTGAACTTACCTGTTGGTAGCAGGCCGGCGGTTGCCCTGGTGAATAATGGTCCGAGCAAAAATGGACGCTGCGGGTATTTAGGAGTTCCATCAGCATTGCGGAAGTGGTCCCATACGTAATATTCTTTCCCAGGCACCTGATGTCGATGATAGGTTTGTATGGCAAGAAAATTTGAATTATCAACCTGCACGGAGTCACCTGGTTTTATCTTCGTTAGTATGCTTTCGTCTACCGGGCCGAGAACCACTTTGTCGTTTTCAATTTTCGTTATCAGCAAAACTTTTCCGGCAGCGGCACCACTTTTGATGATCAAATCGCCACCCAGGAAATAAACATCGTTAAGCATATCCTGCAATTGAAATGCGACGGGCATACCACCCGGCACCCCGCCAATGGTTTTTGAGGCATTTCCGGCTGTACCGCGGTCTGCCGTAGATATTGGTTTTTTAAGCCCCAGGCTAACCGCCTGCTCCATATTAATAGGAGCCTTGATAACATTTGGTTGCTGAATCCTGTCCTTTATTACTGATGCAGGAGAATCGTGGCCAAGGTAACCGGGAAGGTTCCAAAAATCATGGTCAAAATAAGCCTTGTCAATACCCACGATCGCCTGGTAAAGAACCGGAAACCCCTGTATATCCATAGTTTTATAACCAAACCAACTCCTCAATGGAAATCCCATCCTGGTAACTTCGGTAAGGGCTGCTGTTTCTTCATCGTTTAAACCCGCAAACACGTTACCACTTCCGCCCGGTTCTAAAGCATCTACAATCTGGGCAAACTTATTTCTTAAAACACGCATCGCAAACATACGTACGGTGAATACGTTCGGGATGGCTTCATCAGACCCCATCACGTAAGGAACAATCCCTTCCCAAACACCATCGGTGCTTTCGAAACCGCCTACTGTACGATATGCACCGCCGCTTCCGCCAAAAGCGTAACCATATGGGCGTTTACCATCATAGATCTTCTCAGCCACACTGCGCGAAAACTGGGCCGTTGCTGCATTTACACGGTAAGCTGCCAATGATGGATCTGATTGGTTTGGATTGGTGAAGCTGAAATTTCCACCTTCGTTTGTCTCTACGAAATAAGCACCGTGACTAACGCAAAACCCTATTTTGTCTTCCTCGCCGGTTCTTCCCTGCGAACCATTTTCACTATCCGGAAATGGTGTGATATATTGGAAAAAGTGTCCCTGATACTGTTCCTTTGACGGAAAATAAAAAGAAAAGCGTGCGCTGGTTCCTTTGAATCCGCCGTGCACGTAACGATGCCTAACCGGAACGTTCCGCCACTCGTCAATATCGATATACGGCTTTTTAAATAGCGTGTCTTTTACTACAAATTTATTGGCTAATTCTTCGCTGTATTTTACCAGATTGCTTTGAGCCTGCAGGCTTATTGACAAGCCGAAAATTAGGCAAGCCAAAATTAAATTGAATCGATGAATTGACATGGGGTTAAATTTTTCTGTTACAAATTTTTGTGTGGATAGCATTCGTTTACTTTATTTCGACATCGGTCTTGTCCCAACCTTGTATATAGAGTGGTACTACTTTCATCATATCTTGCATGGAGTCAGGCTTAAAATCTGCCCAAACGGTATGTACAATAGACTGATAGCCTTTCATTACAAACTTGTCAATAAAGGTGTCGATCTCGCCAAAATTGTATTGCAGGGGTTTTAACGCGACAATATGGTCTGCACCCTGCTCTTCATACAGCCAATGCGGATAATTTAATTTAACCAACTGGTTATGAATATAATTTGAACCGGCATAGAGGTTTCCTTCAAAAGAGGCTGAATTAAATGTCACAAGCTGATCTTTAGAGCCATGCATCAGGAGCATCGGGCAGGGCTGTCTTTTCCATGTAAGTGTATCCTGGTGAATTATAACATTACCAGCCTGCGATATTACGCCGGCATAGTTAAATCCTTTCGGAAGGCGGGCTGAAAATTCGCCATTCGAGCAGATATCGTATTCCGCGGTTAAACAGGCTATCGCTCCCGCACTGCCACCAGAAATAATTATTTTGCTTGTGTCGATGTTCCACTCATTCGCCTTTGAAAGTATAAATGCCGTAGCATCAATAAGGTCACCATATCCTAAAGAAACAGCCTTCATTATGGTTTCCTGATCCGGCTGCTTATTGTTCGCAAGTCCCAAACGGTAGTCGATTGAAATTGCAACAAATCCCTGGGCCGTGAAATGTTTAAGGTATTTTATTTGGAGGGCATTAATCCTGCTCCCTGTAGCAAACCCGCCGCCATGTACATACACCAATACCGGGCGTTTACCTTGATAAGGAACACTGTTGTCCACATATTTATCCAAACGTAAATGAATGGTATCTTTTACAGAATATGCTATGGTTTGCTTTTTAATCGAAGACTGGGCTAATACACTCGTAATAGCCATCAGGCAGACGATAATGATTAATAAAACTCTTTTCATGTCAATACTTTTAATAATGCTTTGAGACTTTCTTGCTTTTAAATTTTTGTAGTTGCAGATTTATTCATTCGACCCCTAATTCTCTTTTTTGCGAATGCCCTTTGCTTCAAACATCCCCATCAGGGCACCCTTTACATGATCTTCGTCAACTGGCTCCAGCGTTAGGCTTACATCATACCCCTGTGATATGAAGGCGATGGCTACGGTTTTATCTTTTTCGTCCATCCGTGTGATCTTCGCGGTTTCTTTGCCTGTCGAATCCTGAACAGTTCCACTTAATTTGCCGTCTTTCCGATCGATAACTAATATCATTTTTGCATCACCGTTAGGAGTACCCAATACTATGACGTTCCATTTGCCGGGGTAGTAGTCTTTTGTTTGAGCCCTTACGCACATTGCAGCGCCCATGCAAAAAAAGGCCAGGAGAATTATCTTAAATTTTTTCACGTTGTTTTAAATTTTTAATTATTTACTATCAATTATTTACTTATTTTATGTCAACCTCTTAACTCCGATCATGCCCGGGGTATAGGTTATCTTCCTGAACTATCGATGTTAATTTTGCGGCAACTTGCTTTGTAATTTCTTGTAAAGCATGTTCGTTGCCAACGCTGGGCTCAGCCGATACAAAAAGTCCATCAATTTCGAATCAGTGCCTATAAATATTCTTGGTTTGCCGGCAGCTACCCCATTTAATATTTGCGCTGCTGCATCCTTTGGCGACAATATCTTCCCGGCTTGTTTTGCCTTTTCTTCTCCTTTGCCGGTTGCCAAACCCGAATTAGTCATGATGTCCGTTTTCATAGCGCCTGGAAAAACAACAGAAGCCTGTACTGTACTTTTTTTCAATTCAGCTTGTAGTCCTTCCGTCATTAATTTGACAGCCGCCTTGGATGCGCAGTAGATAGATTGACCTGGAACCGGCAGGAAACCACCCATACTTGCGATATTGACTATAACTGCCTCAGGCCGGGTAAGCAGATGCGGCAACAAGACCTTAGTCAGATTAAGTGTTCCAAAAAAATTGACATTAAAGATTTTTTCTATTATGCCCTCATCCAAATCCTTTAGCGGAATAAATGGCTGGATAATTCCCGCATTGTTAAAAAGACCGTCAATCCGCTCATGCCCGGCAATCACCTGATGGATTAGTGATATCACGGCTTCCCTATCCGTAATATCGACCTGGTGGATGAATAAAAATTTCGATAACTGACCTGCGCATTTTTTAGTTTCTTCAAGCCCGGCAGCATTCCTGTCTAATGCGATAACTGTACTGCCTTTTGAAAGTAAATTTAATACCAGTTCCCTTCCAAGACCGCCACCGCCGCCTGTCACTACAAATGTTTTATTTTCAAAATTCATTGACATTTCAACTATGTGTTTGATCTTTTTTTAATACCCGCCGAATGAAACCTCACTGCTGGTCCCTAATGTTGCACTTACTAAAACTGTTATTTCCGGCAAAACCGCAATCTGGGTTTCGGCACGCGGCCGGCTATAGGATTCGAGGGCGTTAAATTGCTTTCCAGCCCAGTCCTTATCAGCAGCGGTATTCTCAGCAAGCCGGTCTAATGCCTGAAGGCCAATAGCAGCAGCTAAAGACAAATTTTTTGACTGGTCCTTTACATCCGCCAATCGCTTATTTCCCAGGAACAGCTGTTGTAATTGACTGTCATTGATTTGCCAGGCAGCAAGGTAATTGCGTATCTCTCCCTCTGCTTTTTTGTCGTGATTTTTGAGAAATGCTTTAACTGATTCCCGAAATTTGCGTTTGGTATCGGAGTCCACAAACAAGATATCCGACACAGAAGTGAATGGCGTGGTTTGATAGGCTGCAGCGGGTCCTTTTGAAAATCCGGCGATCATTTTCTGGTATCCACGAACAGGGCTAAGCACATCAGTTAATGTTTTTACCTGTGCGATATCTTCCGTGCCGGCAAGGCGGCGAAGAGCACGTTCATAGTTACTTATTTGCAATAGGCCTTGCAGATCAAGCTGAAGATTTAAAGTGGATAAGCGCCTGTACATATCATCAACATCCTTAACAGAAGCTGGCGACCATAAGCGTTCTGCTATTGCTCCCGCACGCGGCCAAATCCTTGCATCAATATTTGCATTATCAGCTAATTCGGTCCATTGTGCCGCCTCTCCACCGAGAACGCCAGTTAAATCCACATTTTCAAATTCAGGATTGTTATAATGATAGACAGCAGGCATGAAGGTATCGAGGTAGAAGCCTTCAGAGATCAAAGATTTATTACCATGTGCGGCAAAGTCCGCAGGGCTGCCGTGCGATTTGATAATACCACCCATTGTGGCAGGTATCCATTTCTGCACAATCACATCTTTGGGTATGTTTTCATTGAAGAGTTCCTCCCATCCTATAGTTTCCCGATGATGCTTTGTAAGGATTTTATGAACGCGGTTTACGAAGTAACGCTGCAATTCTTCGGTACTTTGCATATTATGAGCTACCATCCATTTTACGATTGCCGGATTAAGCTTCCAGGCTAATCCATTATTTTCATCGGCTCCGATATGAACATAAGGTGATGGAAAAACTGTCGTCATTTCACCCAAAAAATTGTCGAGAAATTTATACACCTTTTCATTGGTCGCATCAAATGTTGACGCTTCCAGGTTAACCACCATATCTGCCATTCCACCTGTGTGTGGCCGGTTCGGATCGGGATGTTCATTTTGCCATTGAGGCCGTGGACCAGGCCGGTAAGGGCCGGGCTGACTGGCCAACTCCGGATATCCCGCGAACCAGCTTTGAGAATGTCCGGGCATATCGAACTCCGGAATAATGATAATACCACGGTCGGCAGCATAGGCAACTATCTCCTTAAGCTGTGTCTGTGTATAGAAATCTCCATTCGAGCCTTTTTCCTGGAGCATTGGAAACAATTTTGATTCTACGCGAAAGCCTTCATCATCCGAAAGATGCCAGTGCAAAACATTCATTTTGACTGCTGCCATAGCATCGATGTTCCTTTTGATCCCATCAGCAGAAACGAAATGCCTGGCGACATCTATCATTAGCCCACGCCACTGAAAACGAGGAGCATCACTAATTGATACACATGGAAAATAGTATCCTTCCCGGTCCCTCATACACAATTGGATCATCGTTTGAAGTCCCCGCAATGCGCCAATCGTATTATTAGCGTCAAGTTTGATATGAGAAGGTTCGATGAGTAACTTATAACTTTCATCGGCCCCGATAAACATTTTTGCTTTATTTAAAACTGTAACCTTAACAGCATACTGGCTGATTGTGTCATTTGGCAAAATATATTGCTGAGGGAAAACCAATCCGGTTTCACGGTTTAGCGCCTGGTATGCACGGTTCACCACCCGGTAAAGTAAAGAGTCGCCGGCTGTAGCTTTAACCGCTATGGTAAATTTGCCTGCAATACGAAATTTTCCTTCAGTTTGCCGAAGGTTCATGGGATAGGGCATTACATTCAGCTTTTCGCCTGTGCCCTGCGCTATTGATTTCAATGAAACACAAGCGAGAATTATGATCAATAACCGTTTCATAATGATTTTGGCGTTAAGTCTAATTCAAGATGTTTTAATCCCTTTTCGGTGCACATCCCGCGGATATGGATCATTACCATTTGCTTGAACATGAGGTGCGGATCATGGTTAGCTCCGGATTCCTCCTTATTTCGGGTGATGTATGTATATAGGATATTGATGGCCCGCAAGGACGTATCAGGGTCCAGGCCGTTTAGAAAATATCCTTCCCTTATGCCCTCAACAACCACCGGGACAAGCAACAGGCCTGATTCTTTTGCGATATGTTTTATTGCATTATTCTGTACTTCGGGGTAATAGTAATTGAGATCGTGATAAAATTTACTGCTTACGCCAAAATCCCTTTCCAGCGCAATTGTGAATATCGATTTGATTTTGCTCACAGGATCGGCATTTGTACTGAGAACCTCACGGAAATCCTGAAAAAGCTTACGATATAAAAGGTCAACGCATTCCTGTAATAATTGCTCTTTGTTCTCAAAATATTTATACAACGTTTTCGAAGATATTTTTAGTGACGCGATCAACTTCGGAACGGTTATGTCACGGATGCCCTTTTTCAGGAATTGTTTCAAAGCTGTTTTTACTATCTTCTCTTTCATATTCTGGAAATTTTCCTGTGTATATTATTCAAACATATTGGAAAAAAATTAAATATAAAAATTTTCCAAGGAAAATTTTATTAACGTTATTTTTTCCTTTAGAATAATTCTATATCAGTTTGTTACATTGTTTTAAAAAATAATTATCAGTCAAAAAAAATGCTTTTAAAAAACAACTTTAGGTAAGCGGTTCCATGTCATTATGGAAAACTTTTCCAGGCTTATTTTTTTCCGTAAAGCGAAAGTATCTTATCATAACAGGCACACGAACTAACATCAGTGATGACAAAGCGGAAGTAAACCATGAAAATAGGTATATGCATTTTCTCATGGGTATTTACCTTTTAAAAGGTGATTGTAAGGCCGCCATCAACAACAACAACTGAACCCGTCATATAAGAAGCATCTGGCCCTGATAGGAACCAGGCAACCCCTGCAACTTCCTCCGGTCTGCCTACCCTTTTGAGTGGCAGGTGATCATATTTGATGTAATTATCTTTGAACCATTCCGTTTCAACCTCATTTTTACCATCTTTTTTAACAGACATCGGGGTGTTTACAAATCCGGGGGCTATGGTATTTGCCAATATATTTCGCGGAGCCAGTTCCATTGCCAATGAACGGGTAAACTGGGTGATGGCTGCTTTTGCCATCCCATATGCAGAGCTCCCAAAAGCAACCCTTTCAAAATGAATGGAGGTAACGTGAATGATCCTCCCCCCGTCATTAATCAAGGGAATCAATAAGCGGCAGGATTTTACCGAACCATAAAGCATGACTTGCAGAGATTCGTCCCAGGCAGAAAAATCAGAATCTATAGCCGGATAACTTTGAGAAATACCCACAGTGTTCACTAAGGTATCAAAGGTCAGAAACTCTGCTTTAACGAGTTGCTGCAACCTGATCAGGTCCTTTTCGTCCCGTACATCTACCTTACAAGCTATATGACCTTTACCCTCCAGCCCGTTTACAGTTTCGACACACTCCTGTAAATCATGAGAAGCTACAAGAACACGCCAGCCTTCCCGGGCAAAGCGTTGTGAAGTGGCCTTTCCTATACCCGAAGATCCACCCAGTACAATAATTTTTTTGACCATAGCAAAAGACAGTTTTTTTAATATGTAGCCCTGCCACCTGAGATATCAAACACAAAACCCGTATTAAAGCTCGCTTCATTGGATACGATCCAGGCAGAAATGGATGCGACTTCTTCAACCGTACCGAGGCGGTTCATCGGTATTTTAGAAGTCATATAAGCCAATTGTTCGGGTGCCGTATGTTCGTTCATTGCAGTTTTAATTACAGCTGGTGCCAGGCCGTTCACCGTGATCCCGGTTTGAGCATATTCTTTTCCTACGCCCTTTACAAGGCCAATGACACCAGCTTTCATAGACGAATATCCGGTCATAAACGGATTGCCTTCTTTACCTGCAATTGAAGCCAGTAATAATATACGACCGTAATTATTCTGTTCCATCACCTTCAAGGTATACTTAGTCATAAGAAATGCTCCTCTGAGGTTTATCGCATAGATCCGGTCATATTCCTCAACCGGATAATCGGTGATCCTGGTACTGGTGGGGCCAACAATACCAGCAGAATTTATCATAATATCGATCTTGCCAAAAGTAGCCTTAACAAGTTCAATGGCGTGTTCAACAGCTGGTTCCAATGATATATCAACCTGGTAGCCCTCTGCAATGTAGCCTTTGTCTTTAAGCAGCATCAATGCTTTTTTTAATAGTGTACCATTGATATCAAACAAGGCAAGGCTCCCTCCTTCCGATCCTATGCGTTCGGCAATTGCAAAACCCAATCCCTCAGCCCCACCGGAAATTACAGCAACCTGATTTTCAAATCTTTTCATTTGTATTTATTTAAACCTAAGAATTTTTCACAGTCAAACTGTATAAGTTCAATATCTCCGGGATTTTCCCAGTTAACAATCTATCCGTTTTCAACTTCCCGCACGATAAAGCAGGAAATCAGGCATTTACACAATGTTGTTTCTGGGTACCCAGGCCTTCAATGAAAAGCTCCGCAACATCTCCGGCCAGTAAAAATTGTTGGGGCTTCATTCCGAGACCTACTCCCGGCGGAGTCCCGGTATTGATGAGGTCTCCGGCTTCCAGCGTCATAAACTGTGATAAATAGTGTACCAAATAATAACAGTCAAAAATCATTGTATTCGTATTACCCCGTTGCTTTTCCATGCCGTTTACCTTAAGGGACATTGCTATATTATGGACATTCTCCACTTCGTCCCTGGTAACCAGAAAAGGCCCTAAAGGATTGAAGTTATCACAGGACTTTCCTTTAGTCCATTGTCCTCCCCTTTCCAACTGAAACTCCCGCTCTGACACATCGTGCGAAATGCAAAAACCTGCAACATATGCTTCGGCATCAGCTACCGAAGAAAGATAGCGCGCATCCTTCCCGATTACGATTCCAAGTTCTACTTCCCAGTCTGTTTTCCGGCTATTTTTGGGAATAATGATATCGTCATATGGCCCGACTACAGTGTTCGATCCTTTTTGAAATAATATGGGCTCATCCGGAATAGCCATCCCGCTCTCCCTGGCATGGTCTGAATAATTCAGTCCGATACAAAGTACCTTGCCAGGCCGTGCTACAGGGGCACCCCAGCGGACGTCTTCCGCTATCTCAAGCAGATCGGTACGACCAGATAAGATTTCCCGGAGGTGCACAAGCCCGTCTTTATTGAAAAACGCACTGTCCCAATCATTAAAAAATAATGACAGGTCCAATCGCTTTCCGTTAACAAATACTCCTGGCTTTTCAGATCCTTTATTTCCGTAACGTATTAATTTCATACAATCTAAATATTGTTTTTATAATGAAAAGCTGCGGTTTCCATTCCCCGGAATCCACAATTCCTGACAACAAATAATGAACCGGCCAACGGCTGTTCAATGAGTTGCTTTTCTGACAGGCCAACCCTTGCAGATGTGATATATAAATCATTCAAGTGCGTTCCGCCAAAAGTGCAAGATGTAACATGGGCCACCGGCAATTGAACTGTCAGCAATTTTGCTCCTGTATCCGGGTCCCAGCGGGCAACCTGCGAGCCGCCCCAATGTGCAATCCAAAGCATACCGTCCATATCTATCGTCATACCATCCGGAAAGCCTTCTTTCTCCGGAATTTGTATCGCAACCCTTTTGTTGGCGATATTTCCTGTTTGAATATCGTAGTCGTATGCCACCACCTCAAAAGTCGGGGTATCAATGTAATACATTATCTTATTATCCGGGCTCCAGGCCAGGCCATTAGAGATGCTAACACCTTTGATCTTGACAGTGGCTGACAGGTCATTCTCAATCATGTAAAGACTGCCGGCCCCGGTTTCCTCAGAAAGTGCCATTGTACCAGCCCAAAACCGTCCGACTGCATCACATTTTCCATCGTTAAACCGGTTTCCCGGCAAATGGGCCTCAGGATGATCGATGAGCTTAATTTTCCCGTTTTGCCTATCGATAAAAGCGAACCCGGATTTAAGAGCAGCAAGAAAGCGGCCGTCAGTACAGAGGGCGATAGCACCGATCTTATCTTTAATAGCCATTGTCCGAAAGCCATTATCAGTTAACGAAAATTCATGAATCTCGCCGTTCGGTATGTCTACCCAGCACACCGTGTTCATTTGCGCATCCCAAACGGGGCCTTCACCAAGCAGGCATCGATGCGGGACGACAACCTCATATGCTAAATCTCCGGTCATTATTATTACAGCTATTGGATATATTTAGTTAGTTAAAATTATATTGTGATATAGGGAACATCAATGTGAATCTTTAGCTACTTTACTACCCGAACTACCGCGCAAAAAATCCAAATCTGCCCCTAAATGGGCCCCCTGCACGTGCTGTTGATATAACCTGACGTAGCCGCGTGCTTCAATTTTAATTTCGGTCTTCCGGTTTTTTTTCCTTTCTGCAATCTCATCGTTTGAAAGGTGCAGATGCAATGAGCGTTCATAAACGTCAAGCGTGATCAAATCTCCATTTTGAACTACCCCCAAAGTACCGCCGTCCGCAGTTTCCGGGGAAACATGCAACACAACTGTACCAAATCCGGTACCGCTCATTCTGCCGTCAGAAATCCGAACCATGTCAGTGACACCTTTGGCCAGTAGCTTTGCCGGAAGCCCCATATTACCCACTTCAGGCATTCCGGGATAACCTCTGGGCCCAACATTCTTCAATACCAGCACACTATTTTCGTCCACATCAAGATCGGGGGCGTCTATCCTTTTTTTATAATCATCAATATTTTCGAACACCACTGCTTTACCTGTATGCTTCATCAACGGCGCAGAAGCAGCAGAGGGCTTAATTATTGCCCCACTTTCACATAAGTTACCCTTTAAAACAATAAATCCAGACGAGCGATTAAACGGGTTAGCCATCGTGGTGATAATGTTTTCATCGTAACATTCCGCATGCTTCACGTTTTCAGCGACAGACTTTCCGTTTACGGCAATACAATTCTGGTTTAAGTAAGGTAATAATTCTTTTATAACGACGGGCAACCCGCCGGAATAATAAAGGTCCTCCATGAAGTAATCCCCCGAGGGTTGCAGGTTCGCAATGAGTGGGATATTGGCAGAGAATGTATCGAAATCATCTATAGACAGATCAATCCCCATACGCCCTGCGATGGCTAAAAGGTGAATAACAAAATTTGTGGATCCCCCTATGCCCGCATTGACCATAATTGCGTTCTCAAAGGCAGCTCTTGTCAGAATATCAGAAAGCTTTATATCTTCTTTCACCATCCGGACTATTTCGTGTCCCGACATTTGTGCCAGAACCTTCCTTGCCGCATCGGGCGCAGGTATAGCCGCATTCCCCGGAAGAGATAAACCAAGTGATTCTACCATACATGCCATCGTCGAAGCAGTACCCATTACTGCACAGTGACCGTCACTTCTGCACATACCTGCTTCCGCCACGCTCAATTCCATATCGTCCATCTGGCCTGCCCGGTTAGCTTCAGAAAAACGCCAGAGATCAGAAGTGCTTATACTTTTCCCTTTGTGCTTTCCTGTTAGCATAGGCCCGCCAGAAACAACAATCGTGGGCAGGTTCACACTACAGGCCCCCATGACGAGGGAAGGAGTAGTCTTGTCGCAGCCGCAAAGTAACACTACCCCATCTAATGGATTGGCCCGAATAGCCTCTTCCACATCCATGCTTGCAAGATTGCGAAAAAGCATGGCCGTCGGTTTCATTAAAGTTTCGCCCAGGGAAAGAACGGGGAATTCAACCGGCAGTCCCCCTGCCTCATATACACCCCTCTTCACGTGTTCTGCCAATTCCCGAAAATGCGAATTGCACGGTGTAAGTTCAGACCATGTATTGCAAATGCCAATAACAGGGCGCCCGTCAAATGCATGTTCCGGAATGCCACTTTTCTTCATCCATGCGCGATAAATAAATCCGTCCTTTCCTGTGCGGCCAAACCATCCACTACTTCGAAAATTTTGTTCTTTCATATTTTATTAGTACGTCATTGTATTAATGAACTCTATCAGCTAACAGAGGCAGCGACTGCCCCTGCGGCGGCAAGGGGCAGTCCGTTAATAGCCGGGGTTTTGTGTTATTTGATTATTAGATAAAGAAACTTCTAATTGCGGGATTGGCAATAAAACGTACTTATCATTAAACGCTGCGATGCCCTTGGCCGCCGCCATTCTCTGCGATAGACGCCCGGTTCGGGAAAGATATTCGCGGCGAAGTCCTTCCATGGCAAGTTCTACTCTTTGCTCATGCCAAATTGCAGTTCTTAGTGCTGACTGGTCAGTAGTAGTTATGTCAGGAAGCAAAGGACCCGTATAACTTAAATCATATACGGTCGAGATACGCTGGGGGTCTTTTGCAGGTGTCGTCCGGGCCCTCTGCCGCACCTTGTTTATCCAGGTAAGCGCTTCTGAAGATTTGCCATTTTCATTCAATGCTTCAGCATACAAAAGCAATATCTCCGCATACCGAATAATATGATTGCTTTTAGCTTCATCGAGAGACCCGATATAAGCTACTTTCTCACTTGGAGGGATAAAGAACTTCCTGTTTGCTTTTCCAGCGGCAGTTCCCGAATTAGCTACAACGTAAGGGGATGCACCATTGGGGACGCTGTCTCCGCTGAACAGGATCGTATAAATAGCCCGTGGATCTCCCCGCTCAAATTCGTTTTGGAGGTCCTGGCTGGGTTCGTCCTGTCCAAATCCTGCAATTGGGGCGTCCGATGGTTGCAGAAACGCATAATTGAACGAACCTTCACCAGGAAATGTGCCTGTATTAGCCTTGTGCTTAATATCGAAAACAGATTCCGCGTTGTCATTGTCACCGGTCTTCCTGAAGATGGCACCGTAATCCGGCAATAAAGAATATGAACCCTGATCAATAACCTTTTTTAAGGTGGCTTCCGCATCTGCAAATTTTTTCTGGAACATATACGCCTTTCCTAATAGCGCAAACGCTGCACCAGATGCCGCTCTTCCGTCATTGGCACTTCCCCATTGCGCTTTTGTCGGCAGAGCGGAAGCGTCTGTTAAATCCTTTTCGATCTGTGCCCATACCCCAGCTTTGGGCGTTCTTGCCAGGTTTACTTTGGCAGGATCTAAATATGTTAAGGGCATCGGGACATCACCAAAATATTTCACCAATTCGTAATAACCATAAGCCCGGAGAAACCTGGCCTGGTTGGCAATTTTTTTAATTTCGTCGGCATCACCTGATACTATCGATTGTTTGTCCAAAACAAGGTTGCAAATGGCAATCATATTGTACAGGTTTGTCCAATATATTGAGATGATGTAATTACCGGATGTTTGTTGATTTAAAGAAAGTTCGGAAATACCTGCAATCGGGAAGGTTGATCCGCCGGCACCTTTCAGCGCATCATCCGAGCCTACATCGCCAAAAACCCATCTGCCTGATTCATAAGGAGGAAAAACCGGCTGCTGCAAATAATTATAAGCTGCAGTTAATGTCTTGTTCAGATCATCCGATGTCCTGAAATAGCTTGCGTCAGTTTGCACGCCATATGGCGGTTGATTAAGTAAATCCTTTTTACAGGAAATAGTGGATAGTACAAGTGCCGCCAGGAACACTTTTGTAAGTAAATTCTTTTTCATATCGCTACTGAATATTTTTTGTAAACACTAAAAAGTCACATTTAAGCCCAGGATGTATCTCTTCATTTTCGGATAACTTGATAATTCCCAGCCTGCCTGAATTGGGCTTGCTGCTAAACCAGCCTCAGGATCAATCCCTGTATACTTTGTAATGGTAAAAAGATCTGTACCACCCAAATAAATCCGGCTGCTGCTGATACCCGCTCTTTTTAGCCAGCCAGAAGGAATATTGTAGCCAATTTGAATGCTTTTCAATCGCAGATAGGAACCATCTTCAACGTACCAGTTTGAAACCCTGAAATTTTGGTTCTGGTCAACGGTTGATATAATTGGCTGGGAGTTTGACGTGCCTTCTCCCCTCCACGCTGCTTCATAGTTTGCTAAATCACCGGTATAGGCCCCGTTCAGTGTACCTCTGTAGTATTTATTAAGGTTAAAAAGTTTATTGCCATAAGAACCCTGGAAGAGTGCAGCCAAGTCGAAATTTTTATAAGCAAGGTTCAGGTTAAAGCCATAAAGAAACTTTGGCAGAGGGTTTCCGATATAGGTTTGATCGTTTGCATCGATTACGCCATCACCATTCAAATCCTTAAACCGGAAATCGCCCGGCAAAGCGTTTGGCTGAATCTTCGTACCATTTTTACTATAAGCACTCACTTCCGCCGTATTCTGAAAAATACCATCGGTTACGTAACCGTAAAACTCGCCTACAGATCTTCCGACGGCCGTACGGTTAATTGTCAGGGTGCTTATATAATCACTGGAAACAATAGGATTGTTGCCGGTGCCCAGGCTTTGTACCTTATTGATAAATCTGGATACGTTTGCTGAAATTCCATATGAAAACTTGCCAACCGCCCCCTGGTAAGCAGCTGCTATTTCAAACCCCTTGTTTTGTATCTCCCCGGCGTTGGTATAAGGAGTTCCCGGGAATCCCGCATACGAAGGTAACTGGACCTGTAATAACATGTTTTTCGTATGCTTTATGAAATAATCCGCAGAAACCGTTAATTTATTATTCAATAATCCGAGATCCAATCCGATATTGGTTTGTTCAGATGTTTCCCAGGTAATGCTTGGGTTACCCAGGGAGCTTAAATAATATCCGTTGGTAACAGCATCGCCAAAAACATAACGATAACCATTAGCACCCTCAATTAATGATAAATATGGATTATTAGTTCCGCCAGGCATGCTTTGGTTTCCTATCTGTCCCCAGCCGGCCCTTAATTTTAGCATATTAATGAATGACAGGGTATTTAGGTTTTGAAAGAATTTTTCACTGCTTATTTTCCATCCTGCCGACACAGAGGGAAATGTTCCCCATTGTTTATCAGAAGCAAATTTCGAGGATCCATCCCGCCGCACGGTGGCCGTCAACAGGTACTTGTCGGCATAGGCATAGTTAACCCTTGCAAAATATGATCTGAGTGCATAATTGGTCTTATTTCCAGTTAATGAAATATCCCCCGTTGCTGCGTTCAGTACTTGTAACGAGGGGTCATTGTTAGCAGTACCCTGCCGGCTCACGTTTACAAAATTGCCTTTATACAATTCTTCTGTATAGCCCAGAAGACCGGTAATAGAATGTTCGCCAAATTTGTTGTTATAAGTCAAAGTATTTTCCCATACCTGGCCAAAAAAATTGGCATTTTCCTCCGTTACAGTGCTTAAATCGTTTTTTTCGAGCGCATCAATATAGTATTGAGGAGTATAAGCAGACCTCCTGTTGTTGTTGTAATCATACCCCATACTTGATCTTAATTTCAATCCCTTTAAAACTTCTAACTCACCATAAACATTGCCGACAAGCTGTACCAGAAAGGTCCGGTCATTCATCCTGGAAATTATGCCCGCCGGATTGAAATTGCCGGTAACAGCCGAGTAGGCGTATTTGTTATAGCGATAATTAAGATCGTTTGGGTCAGCATTGGGCTTAAGAATCGGTGATAAAGGGTCGTCATTCAAAATTTCATTCACAATGCCTCCCGGCGCATTTTCGCCGTACCTGCCCGATGTAATGGAGTGGGTGATATTTAAATTTTCCCCTATTACCAGGCGATTGTTAATTGTATAGTCGGTATTCAGGCGAACCGTGTATCTCTTATAGCCACTATTTTCAATTATCCCTTTTTGATCGAAGTATCCGGCACTGGCAGAATAGCGGACATTATCGGTTCCCCCGCGTATGGCAACACCATAATTCTGAACGACGGCCGTTTTTAGTAGTTCCTTTGCCCAATTGGTATTGTAGCCTTTGTCGTACTGCTCTTTAACAGTTTTAACATAGGTAAAAAAAGGGTCGCTTGTGGTAAATGGATCAATATTGGGATTGGGATTAGCGATAGAACGCAGGTAACCATTTAAATATGCAGTCTTTTTATAATCAAGATACTGATCACGGTTTAAGGTCACCGGAAGATTACTTACATTGCTTATAGCAGTATTTGCGTTTAATGAAATTGCAGGCTTACCGCTTGCTCCTTTTAGGGTAGTAATTAACACCACTCCGTTAGCGCCTCTTGAACCATATATCGCCGTGGCGGATGCATCCTTCAACACCTCAATCCTTGAAATGTCTGAAGGGTTCAGGAAATTGATACTGTTTACAAACATACCGTCCACCACGTATAGTGGATCATTATTATTGACAGTGCCTATACCCCTGATTCGGATAGTGCCCTCACTGCCGGGAGCCCCGGAATTAGTAGTTACCAGGACGCCGGATGCCCTTCCCTGGATTGCTTCTGTTGCGTTAATCGGTGCAGCCTTTTGAAGGTCCTTTGCACTTACGGAGGATATTGCTCCAGTTAAGTCAGACTTCCGCTGGGTGCCATAACCAACCACAACGACTTCTGCCATGTTTCCGCTCACCGGAGAAAGTGAAATATTTAAGTTATTTTGCCCGCCAATAGTTACCTCTTTTTTTTCATATCCTACAAAGGATATGACCAATACGGAGGAAGAGGAAGGTGCATTAATTGTAAAATTTCCTTGTTGATCTGTTTGTGCTCCGGTCCTGGTCCCCTTGATCTGAACACTTGCATTGGGCAAGGGGCTTCCTTTTTCATCTGCTATTCTCCCGCGAATGCTAACCTGTGCAAGTGCAGAAAAACTTAATAACAAAAAGAACATAATTTGAATAAGCGTCTTCTTTGCAAACGCCCGGCATAGCCGATAATTTATTGGTTCTTGTTCCAACTTATCGGGCAATTTTGTTGTTTGGATGAGGTTTCTATACATAAATAGTTTATAATTAAGGTGGTGAAATCTCTTTTTGAAGAGGTGAAAATTTATTTATTCAGATAATACGGCACAGGTTTATGATTGGAGTTTTGTTGTATTTATCCTTTTATAAAGCTGTAACACGAATTTTTTGATGTCCAAATGGTTTAAAATTCAGACACTCTTTATGTTTTGGTAACCCTCCCCCGCTCTGTTCTTAATCGCTACTTTTCGAAATGAAATCCTTATCAGTATGAAGTTGGGTTACTCGCTTAATTGGTTGTGTATTACAAAATTGTGATCAAAACAGGCTTAAAAAAAACACTCCGCTTGCCATTTCCGATACACTATTTACCTATATTTACCCGGTACTGAATTTTTCACAGCCATTCTCAACACTTTTGTTCCATTTTTAATGAAAAAGATCTTCAGCGAACTTCCCCATCCCGTTGATTCCAGTATTATTGTAAAGCAGGAAATCACGACGAAATTTGTCAACACTTTCCATTTTCATGATGGTTTTGAGGTCACATTTATTATCCGTGGGCAAGGGAAATTTTATGGAGGGAACCAGTTATTGAATTTCGGAGAGGGAGACATGTATTTCTTCGGACCGCTATTCCCGCACTATTTTGTCAACGAAAAGTATTCCGAAAACGTCAATCAAATGGCCCATTCAATTGCAGTACAGTTTCAGGAAGATTTCCTGGGTAAAGAGCTCTATGAAAAACCGGAATTTGGTAAAATAAAGGACCTTTTGAAGTTTGCCCAGTCGGCATGTCTTAAACTTACAATATCAAGTAATGAGATCCAGGAAAGGTTTGTACAACTGACAAAACAGCAAGGGGTCAAAAAAATCCTGCTTTTACTGGAGCTGCTTGACTACATGGCATCACTACCCAAAAAGAGCTTTAATGTACTAACGATCGATGCTCCAAAAACTATTGAAAACGCTAAGGGTTTTTCCAAATTGGACGCTGTATACCGTTATGTGCTCGAAAACTTTAAACAGGACGTTAATTCCCAAAAAGCTGCGGGACTTGCCTGTTTAAATGAAACTGCTTTTTGCCGGTATTTCAAGCGGCAGACTAAAAATACATTTTCCCAATTTGTCAATAAGGTGCGAGTCACCCACGCTACCTCATTACTACAAGATAAAAATAGAAGTATAGCGAATATTTGCTACGAATGCGGATTTAATAACCTTTCATATTTTAACAGACAGTTCAGAAAATTCACGAATAAATCGCCCTTTGAATACAGGAAATTATATGATTAGTTATAGATTTCCTGTACCTGTTCCTAAATACCAATCCAATTGCCATATTATCTTTAACTATCATATCGTTATTAATAAAGCATAAACGAACACCATAATTTCAGCAAAAGAATGCCTGATTAAGAAACCATTTAACATTGGCCATCAACTGCTATAGGAACAGTTTATTTAAAGGGCCTGCTTTGAGAATAAAAGAATCAACGTGATTCTTTCTTTGTATTTAGGGGCCATTCCCCGCAAAAAATATATCTCCCTGACCCAACCTGTAATTCAAGATACCCATTCCTTAATTTCCCAACCCGGATATCTTTGGATTTTGTTATACTTTTTCCTGCTTCAGTAACCGCATCAGCGCGGTTAGCAGGAATGTAAATGGTGGCAGTTGTATTAGCAGGAATTTCAGAATCGATTATCAACTTGCCGTTCTCCACTTTCCAACCCGAACTTAGCTTGCCATATGGTGTGATATGTGTGGCCGTTGCATAGGTTAGGTTGCCACCAATATGTGGCTGTATTTTTATTTTTTTGTACCCGGGTCCATTTTCATCAATATCTAACCCAACCATTTGACTATACATCCAATCGCCAATTGCACCATAGGCATAATGATTGAAAGAGTTCATCGAAGCCGGCTCAAATGTTCCGTCGGGACGAATGCCGTTCCAGCGCTCCCAAATTGTAGTAGCGCCCATCTTTACGGGATATAGCCAGGAAGGAAAACTTTCCTGCAAAAGCAGATCATACGCGACATTTGTTTTGCCAAATCGGGAAAGTACCTGACAAATGTAGGGCGTTCCTAAAAAGCCCGTGGTAATGTGATTACCATAACTTCTTATATTTTTAACCAGGCGGTCGGCCGCTTGTTTTCTCAAATGTATCGGAAGCATATCAAAGTTCAGCGCCAGAACATATGCTGTTTGAGTGCCAGAAACAAGGCGGCCGTTACCTGTAACATATTCCCTCATAAAGGCATCCTTAATATGAACGAGCAGTTTTTGATAGTCTGTTACATCCTTAGTTTTACCCAAAACCTTTGCCGTATTAATTAACAGTTGTGTTGAATGCGCATAAAAACATTGGGCAATAAGGTATTTATCGGTAACGGCCGAACGGCCATACAGGTCGTTATCCAGCATATATGAAAGCCAGTCGCCATAATGAAAGCCATTGGCCCATATATAATTCCGGCTGGAATCTGTCATGAATCTTACCCAGGCTTTCATGCTCGGATATTGTTCTTTCAGTAAACGTTTATCTCCGTAAGCAAGATATAGGTTCCACGGAATAATTGTAGAAGCATCAGACCATCCTGTAGCGCCACCGTTAGGATAATTTAATACATTTGGAATAACATCCGGAACTTTGCCATTTGGGGACTGGTCTGCTGCTAAGTCCTTGAGCCATTTCGCAAAGAAGTTATTTCCGTTGCGAAGGAAGAAAGCCGTTCTGGAAAACACCTGAGCATCACCCGTCCATCCCAGCCGCTCATCCCGCTGTGGACAATCCGTCGGCACGTCCAGAAAGTTGCCTTTCTGTCCCCATTCAATATTTCGTTGCAATTGGTTGATAAGCGGATTGGAAGTTGTGAAGGTACCGGTTGGCTCCATATCCGAATACAGCGCAACAGCAGTAAAGTTCTCGGGTATTAGTTGCCCTGTATATCCGCTTATTTTGATGTAACGGAAGCCTTGCCAGCTGAAATGCGGTTCGAATGTTTGCTCACCTCCTCCTTTTAACACATAATTATTTTCAGATTTTGCTGATCGTAGATTTGTCGTGTAAAAATTACCCAGTTTATCCAGCACTTCTGCGTGATTAATCTTAATAGTATCGCCGTTTCGGCCCGACGCTTTAACAACAACCCAACCTACAAGGTTTTGGCCGAAGTCAATGACCTTTTCGCCTTTCGGTGTAGTCAATATTTTCACTGGCTTAAACGTTTCATGTTTCTTTACAGGCTCATTCACGGTAGCTACTAATATATTCATGGCATTGCGCGAAACTTTTACACCACTCCAATCATTGTCGTTGAATTCAGCCATGTTCCACCCTTTCTTTTCCTTACGTGAATCGATGGTTTCACCATTATAGATTTCTGAGTAACGAATTTCGGCAGTTGAAGATTTCCAGCTTTCGTCAGATATAATCTGTTCTGTTGTGCCGTCGTCATAAAGAATATTCAGTTGAAAAAGTAGCGCAATGTCCTTTCCATAACTGTCTGGTATATTATCCCACGACATGTGACTGCGGTACCATCCACTACCCAGTGTAATACCAATGGCGTTTTCCCCTTGTATCACTTTATCGGTGACATCATATACCTGGTACTGCAAACGTTTATGATAGCTGGTCCATCCGGGGGTGAGATAAGCATCTCCTATCCGCTTACCGTTGATTTGCGCTTCGTATAATCCATGAGCCGTAATGTAAGCTGTGGCAGACTTGATTTTTCGGGGACTATTGAATTGTTTTCTGAACAAAGGCGAGGCCCGAAGACTGTCTTCCGTAAACCCTGGTGCTATCCATTTCGCTTTCCAATCGGAAGAGTTCAAAAACGCCATTTGAAAAAAGGCAGGGGTACTCCAATCAGAAACTTTACCCGAATTCCCCCACACCCTTACCTGCCAATAATAACGCCTCCCGGACTGCAAAGACCTTCCTTTGAAGGAAACGTTGATGGAAGAATCAGAAAAAACCCTTCCAGAATTCCAAACGAGGGCCTTGCCTAAAAACAGCGCAGAAGAATCATTGGCAACGCGAATTTCATAGGCCGTTTGCAACAGGTTCCGTTTATCGCTTACGAGCTGCCAGCTGAATCTTGGTTTTACCGTTGCCACGCCGATTGGATTGGCCATATGTTCAATCAACATATTCTGAACTTTTATCTGGCCAACGCTACGGGTAGCACCCAAAGACAAAAATATTGTTGCCAACACGTTAAAAAAAACAATATTCACAGACACGTTCAATTTCATATTAAAATTACGGGTAAATAGCTACCGACTGTCAGCTACACATTAATAGCCCCTGACTGTTGCTCCTTTATATTCGAAAGTATTGTTTGCTTAAACAACATCACATGTTCAATAAAAACTTTATAAGTCCGGTGCTTTCATTAATATCAACCGGCCCTAAACATCAGGTAAATAACAGAGGATTAGGATAGCAGGGGTTATAATTGTTTATGGCCTCAAACATATCATCAAAACAGCATTCAAAAAAACACTCCACTTGCCATTTCTGATACTCTATTTACAAACAATAAAAACCGAATCATTCAGGTCTCATCAACGGGTTTAAAGGCTGATTTCCATACCGCTAAGTTGTGATCTGCAAACAGTTTAATTTGGCCATTACTTTTGCCCTGGCCCGCCAAAATCGTCTGGCACCCACTCACGTGTTATCATAATTGCCAATCAGTTCGCTGATCCGTTGTTTTGCGGAGTTTGTGCAGCCTTGGGTTTCAATTCATCAATCTGAGCCTCCGGCACTAAAGCCCTGTGATCCTTTTCCACGGTCAATCCCTTGCCCAGTGTGAAATTTGCGGTCTGCTTGATATCCAGTGATGATGCCCCAATCTTTACGGTATACTTTCCATCGTCGGCTACCCATGATGACGAAGCAGTATCGAACGAAGCAAGGTCCCGCGGTATGATCGTAAAAGTCAGCGTCTGCGACTGACCAGGCTGCAAGAGTTTTGTTTTTGCAAACCCTTTCAGTTCTTCTGCGGGTTTATCCAGTTTTTTTACCGGAGCGCTCAGGTATAGCTGCACAACTTGTTTTCCTGCTACTTTGCCCGTATTTGTAATCGTTACAGTGGCGATCAGCTTTCCGGCAAATGTTTTCCCACTCAATTTAAGATTAGTGCAGGCAAAAGTAGTGTACGAAAGGCCATAGCCAAACTCATATGCCGGCTTTACATTAAACGTGTTAAAATAGCGGTAACCTACATAGATCCCTTCCCGGTAAGTAACTTCGGCGGGCACCATACGGCCCATCATACCAACGGTTGCTTTTTCCGGAAACTCTTTTCCCGGAAAGTTTTTTGCCGATGGCACATCAGCGTAGGCTGCTGGAAAAGTGGTAGCCAGCTTGCCTGAAGGGTTTACTTTTCCGCTAAGTACATCAGCTATTGCGTTACCGCCTTCTTCACCTGGTTCCCAGGCAAGCAATATAGCGTCTACCTCGTCGCGCAAAGGTGTCAAATCTATTACGCCACCGATATTCAGGACAACGACTACGCGTTTATGTTTGGCATGGAAAGCATTACTTACTGTGGCAAGCATATCTTTTTCAACATCTGTCAGTGTATAATCGTCTGCTACCTTTCGATCGTTTCCTTCACCGGCATTTCTTCCAATATAGATAACAGCCATATCGGCAGCATCCGCTTTTTGGCCAACAGTACGCTCATCGACTTTATATTCGGATGCGAATGGCGTAGGGTTCATGATCTCCTGCATCAAAGGTTTCTTGGGATGTTTTGCTGTGTATTCGGCTAAAAAACTCTTGTAGCGCTGTGCCAGGTCGTTGTCAATCTTATATCCGGCATTTGCTAATCCCTCAGCCAAAGAAACCGCATACGGTTTATTAACGTCCCCACTACCTGTACCACCTGCAATTAAATCATATCCGTGATTACCAAATAGTGCAATGGCTGACACTTTATTAGAAAAAGGTAAGGTGGCGTTATCGTTCTTGAGCAAAACCATGCTTTCTGCGGCGGCCTGCCTGGCAATTTGCGCATGTGCTTTCAGATTGCCATTATTATTGAAGGCGTAGCCCTTTGCGGTCAGTGTGTGCAGCAATACGCTCAAAATACCTTCCACATTCTTGTCCAGCGCTTCCTCCGAAAGCTGCCCGTTTTTTACAGCTTCCATAATTGCCTTTATCTGAGTCGGCGTACCTGGCATCAGCAGGTTGTTTCCCGCTTTCATTTGCCCTACTGCATCTTTACCGCCAAACCAGTCGGTCATTACGAAGCCCTTAAAGCCCCAGTCCTGACGTAATATTTTGGTTATAAGATCATGGCTTTCCGACGTGTAGGTGCCGTTAACCAGGTTATAGGAACTCATTACCGCCCAGGGTTGTGATTTCTTTATCGCGATTTCAAAATTCCGCAGGTAAATTTCCCGTAAAGCCCGTTCACTGATAATTTCGTTTACGGAACTGCGGTTGGTTTCCTGGTTATTTGCTGCAAAATGTTTAAGTGTAGCCCCAACCCCCTGCGACTGGATCCCGTTTATTATTGCAGCAGCTGTTGAGCCCGAAACCAAAGGGTCTTCAGAATAATATTCAAAGTTTCTGCCCCCTAAAGGGTTGCGGTGGATATTAGCACCCGGCCCAAGTATAAAGTCGATGCCATAAGATTTGATCTCTTCGCCGAAGGCACGCCCCACTTTTTTTACTAAAACTGTATCCCAGCTTGAAGCTAAAAGTGTCCCGACCGGCCAGGCGGTGGAAAACAAATTATTTGCAGAGTCCTTAGCAGTCATGGCCCAGCGATGAATGCCTGAAGGGCCATCAGCCATGCCTATTGAGCGTATTCCATATTTGGGAATCGGGATAGTATGCCCGGATATAGTTATGAGTTTATCGGGTGTATTATCGTTTGCTCCCATACTCATCCCAGGAATCGAAAAGCCCTTTCCTACTACAACCTTAACCTTTTCCTCCAATGTCATGGCTTTGACGATTGCAGGGACCGGGTCTTTCCCAAACTGAGGTAATTTACTTTGAGACTGGGCCTCCAGAGTGAAGAGTGTTAATACGGTCAAACCGATTGACCGAAAATAAAATGGGATCATGTTTTTTGGGTTCAAAGAATGAAAATTAAAATTCGTTTACTTCCGGATTTGTTCAGTTTCCTTAACGCGAACCCCTTTTGCTTCGAACATGCCCATCAGGCTGCCTTTTACATGGTCATCGTCTACAGGCTCAAGTGTCAGGGTAACATCGTAATTCTGAGCGGTAAAAGCAGCTGTTATCGTCTTATCTTTTTCATCTACCCGGGTGATTTTAGTCAGTTCTTTTCCTGTTGAATCCTGAACGGCCCCAGTTAGCTTGCCGTCTTTTCTTTCAAGTACGAAGGTCATTTTGGAATCACCATTGGGCGTACCCATCACCAATACATTCCATTTTCCGGGGTAATAATCAGTTTTAGTTTGGGCTTTTACAGTTAGGGTTAATAAGGTACCCACAATGACGGTTAGCATTACACTTAGCTTATTCATGTCTGTCGATTTTTAATTAGTCTCAAATTTCATTATGTCATTTTGACGGAATAAAAATATGCGTATGATTTGACATTTCCAAATTTCATTACGTCTTTTAGACATAATGGATATTAATGATTAATTTTGCTTAAAATTGAGGTAAATGGAGTTGAATATTTTAGAACCATATTTATGGGAGCCGGATAAATATCTTAGAAATGTCGCTGTCGATAATGTAATATTCGGCTATCATGATAAGGAATTGAAGGTTTTATTACAAAAGCCTATTGTCTTAGAAAAATGGACGGTAACCGGGGGCTATATTCTTAAAACCGAATCAATTGAGGATGCGGCAGATCGTATCGCGTTTTCGCGTACAGGGTTAAAGAACTTATTCTTTCAACAATTCCGATCCTTTGGAAATCCGGAAAGAACAGTTGACAGTGGTTTTAATGCCCGCCGAATCAATGAACTTACAAATGCACAAATGCCCGACGATTGTTGGATATTTGATTATTTCGTATCCATTGGGTTTTATACGCTTACCGAGTTTTCTGCCGTTGAATTAAAAAAAGCAGAAATTGAAACGGATTGTGCCTGGTGGACCGTTAATGATTTACCGCCGCTAATGTTTGACCATAAACTTTTAATAGCGGAGGCGTTAAAGGCGCTGCGCTTGCATATCGCCCATTATCCCATTGGTTATGAACTGTTACCAGGCAAGTTCACCATACCTGAAATTCATAGTTTGTATGAAACAATTCTGGGACGGCAACTTGATATTCGGAATTTTCTGCGCAGGCTGTTAGCGACAGAAATTATTGAAAAGCTTAATGAAACTAAAAGTATTGGCGGGCATCGTTCGCCATTTTTATATAAATTCAATAAACCGAAATATGATGAAGGATTAGAGAATGGGGTATTGTTATCCTTTTGATCAGATCTTCCCGGATACCTTGGGTTATTTTCTGCAGCAACTGCTTCGCCCTGTTTGGGATGATTATTGTACGCAAGAATAACGCCCGTGCAGCGCATGCAGCTTTAATAGCAATGACCCTTCCTATTCCTCTTGCTACCATAAATAACCAAAAGAATTTTCGTTGATTGATTACATAAATACCTGAAAAACAAAGTAATACTTAACATTGCTGTGCTTTTTTAATTCGCCCATTAAATGGTGCGCCGGCCGGATTTCATCTATCAGTAATTTATCTTGCTGTTGAGGTTTCTGGTTGAAATTTTAACATTGCGCCTACCTAAACACACAATTCTTTGTTTTTCAATATTTAT
The DNA here is from genome assembly GCF_034263275.1 of Mucilaginibacter sp. cycad4. Taxonomy (NCBI): domain Bacteria; kingdom Pseudomonadati; phylum Bacteroidota; class Sphingobacteriia; order Sphingobacteriales; family Sphingobacteriaceae; genus Mucilaginibacter; species Mucilaginibacter sp. cycad4. The sequence continues at coordinate 2,371,617 of NZ_CP139559.1, forward strand.
TCTAATACATTCCAGCACTGCAGCAATTCGTTGCAAAAGGAAGTTCCTTTGTCTCGATTAAACCAGTTCTGCAGGAAAACCTTGATGTTTTCAAATGTTGCATGAGCGGCTTTCATTTCATTTATCTGTATTTGCACATCTAAAGGACGCGGTCCCCAAAGTTCAGCACAATCTGTAGGCACAAAATGGTCAACCCGGAAAAGAGATGGTAAGTTCAGGAAATGGATTTCCTAAAATCGGAAGGTGATAGTTGCGTGTGCTTCTTAAAATATTTTACGAAATAAGAAGGATCGTCAAAGCCCAATCGGTAGCCAACCTGATTAATGTTGAGTTCGGAATGCAGTAAAAGCCGTTGCGCTTCCAATATAATTCTTTCCTGGATGATCTGCGAAGGGGTTTTTTTGATCAGTTGCCCGGTGACATCAGATAGTGTTCGCGAAGAGATATACATCAAGGCCGCATATTCGCTTACAGAAAGCCCTTTTTTATAGTTTTCGTCCACCAGGTTGATAAATTTTAGCAGTTGCAGCCTTTTCTCATCATTAACAAAAGCTGTTAAGTCACTGCCATTTTTAAGTCGTTGCACCTGTATCAAAAAGGCTTTTAGGTAACCGCGCAGCAATTCCTCTCGCCCCAGGCTATCAGTCGAATTAAGTTCAGCTTGTATCTGCTTAATATAAGTTTCTAAAATCTGATGGCAGTTTGAGCCGATATAGTTTACCGGTGACTGATAGGGATTGCCAAAAAAGTTGCATTTCAGAAAAAATTCCATTTCACTGTCGGTTTGAATCAAAAACGGTTCATTAAAATGGATGAGATACCCCCTGTAATCTGAATTATTGTCGAAGTAATGCACCTGGTTCTTAGATACAAAGAAAATGCTGTCGTCTTTTACTTCATAAGATTGGAAATCTACAAAATGATTTCCATGTCCGGCCTTAAACCAGATGACCTGATAATAACTGTGAATGTGCGGCCGGGTGGTATTAGCCATATTTCTTTTCACATAATCATACAGATCATAGATCGCAAACTGGGCCTTATCTGGCTGATGATGATTTAAATGATATTCTGAAATAACATCTGTTTTTTTCATGTGGGTCAAATCCTTACAAAGATATTAAGATTGTGGATGTCTTCGGGGTAATGGGTTTGTAATTACAGACATTAAGATGCCATTTGCTGATTCTTACCATAAATTTTCCGACATCTACACTAAATCACGATTCTACAATCAGGATTTTCGCCTAATGAAATCTGCGGAAAGAATCATAATTATAGGCGGAGGTTTAAGCGGCCTTACTCTTGCTTGGTTACTGTTAAAAAAAGGGCTTGAGGCAACAATTTTGGAGGCCTCGCCCAGACTTGGTGGCCGTATTCAAACTATTACCGGGGCTTTGGGCACCCCTTTAGAAATTGGAGCCACCTGGTTTTCTGATCTGCACGTTAATTTGCTGGAACTGATTGGTGACCTGGGATTGATCAAATACCCTCAGTTTTCAGAGGGTATCAGTCTTTTTCAGACGAAGTCATTTGAGCCTCCTCAAAAATTTTACGTACCCGCGGCAGACCAGCCATCCTACAGGATTGCCGGTGGTACACAATTGCTGATCGAAAAACTTGCTCAGCAACTGAACAGCGATCAGGTTCACTTAAATAAAAAAGTAACTGGTATTTACGAGATAGCTGACGGCCTGAAAATAAACACAGCTGACGGTAATATTTATGGAGCTGATTGTGCAATTATCTGCCTTTCGCCGCAAGTATCAGCGACGATTGATTTCGTTCCGGATTTACCGGAAGTTGTGAGTGAAATATTACCTGCTGTACAAACCTGGATGGCCGGTTCGGTTAAATTCACGCTGGAATATAGTAAGCCGTTTTGGCGTCAGGCGGGTTATTCGGGGATGCTATATAGCCATGCGGGGATCGTAATGGAAATGTATGATCACACCAACCTCGAAGAAGATAAATTCGGGTTTACCGGATTTTTGAACAGCGCTGCTGCCGGATACAGCCAGGAAGTACGCAGAGAACTGGTATTAAAACAGCTGAGCGAACTATTTGGACCGGAAATCCTGCAACCCGCCACTTACCTGGACAAAGCTTGGACTGATGAATTCATATTGAATGGCCACTCAGCTATTGGCCGGCCTCATCAAAATAATGGCCATCCTGCACTACACTCACCATATTTGGGCGGCAAATTGTATTTCTGCGGAACCGAGACGGCTAAGATCCATTCAGGTTATATGGAAGGTGCTGTGATAGCTGCCAGATCAATTGCCTATCGGTTATTGCAATAACAATCCATAGAAATCAGATCTTCCAAAGGTGTTCAATCCGGCTCCCTATCTCCGCCGAATGGAATTTTAGAAAAACCCTCAAGAGATTATTCGGTTTCGGGCAATCTTTTTCTATTCAATATCTTATAGTTATGACCAAAATGCAAATTAAACCAAACTGTTCTAACCCCTTCTTCTTTAAATGCAAGGCCATATTTGAGCACCCTTTTCAAATTGAATGTCGCTGGTTCAGAATAGCTCGTTCAAATATTGTCAGAGGCCAAACAAATTCAGGCATTAAAAACAGTCTGTTCATTTATCTTAGCTGGCAAATCTTCTGAAAGATCGGCAATCTCCGATTTCCACCCCTGCATAAGTCTACGGAATTTAGGAACAACTATTTATAGCTCTCCGGTTTAAATGCTACACTACCGTCGCGTTTAACCCGCCATGCTGTTACCGGGTTCATATGGTAACCGCCTATATCCTTTCCACGGGCATCAATTAATTGTTTCAGGGTTGGTTGGGTATATCCTGTTTGGTCGGTAACACGGCTTAAAATCTCCGTTTCAGAGCCATTCCATTGCCATAGGTGACGAAAATAGGTATGCGCTTTTTCCAGCACAGGGCCTTGCAGCCTCGCCTCGTTCCAGCTTTTGCCGGCATCGGTGCTTACTTCAACCTTTACCACTTTTCCCCTGCCGCTCCAGGCTATTCCCCGGATCTCGATCCAGCCACGCTCAATTTTTTGGGGGAAGGATGGATAAGTAATGATAGACCTGGCATCCATCTCAAAGCTGAACATCCTGATCTTATCCTTAACCGGATAGGTATATTTTGAAGTTTCTTCGCGGGTAAAATAAGGCGCGTCGGAGATTTCTATCCGCCTTATCCATTTTACATTGGTGTTTCCTTCCCATCCGGGCAGCAACAAACGGGCAGGATAACCCTGCTCCGGGCGGATAGCCTCGCCGTTTTGAGCGTATACGATCATGGCGTCATCCCAGGCTTTGTGCATGGGGATACTTCGGGTAAGTACGGCGGCATCGCCTCCTTCGGCTAAAAACCAGGTTGCTTTGGGGTCAACACCCAATTCACGAAACAGGGTTGAAAGCATCACACCCGTCCACTCGCTTTGGCTGGTGAGGCCGAGGATATCCTGTACCGTCATTTCCTCTTTACCTGTACGGAAATTGCCCGCGCATTCAATAAAGCAGGTGCGGGTTACTGATGGAAAACGTTTAAGGTCATGCAGGCTAAACTTCATTGGACGCTCAACCATGCCATGGATCAGCAGTTCATATTTGTTTGGATCGAGGGTTGGGATGCCGGCATGGTGCCGCTCAAAATGCAGATCGGAAGGCGTAATGGTACTATACATGCCCTGCAAAGGGGTCCGGGAAGAGATATCCGAGGGTTTTTTAACAGGGTTTTCAAACAACGACCGTTTCCCCAGCGTACCCGGCAACGGACCGGGTTGTTTAGTTGGATCGGAAACCAGCGGTACGCCCACCTGTACATATTTGGCAAATGCGGACGTTACCGGGATAATAGCCGCCGCCAAAGCCCCGCCCAATAAAGTACGGCGACTGATTTTTCTTTGGGTAATTTTAACCGGTTTATCCTGTTGCTGTTCCATATTATTTTACTTCCGGGCCGCCTTTGCGGTCATCAACAATAAATAGCTTTTGTGCCGGCATCACCACTTTGGGCAGCGTTTGTGCATTCATAACCTCACCGGGTTTAATCACTTTATTGGCGCTTAGTAACCAGGCCGATAAACTATAAACCTCATCATTGGTTAATGAGCCGGGCGCGTTGTAAGGCATAGCCCGGCGGATATAATCAAATAAAGTGGTGGCGTAGGGCCAATAATTGCCTATGGTTTTAGCTTTGCTTTTCCCGGTAACCAATGGCGGCCCCGGCAGTTTAACACCTTTTATCTCTTTACCATCGGCACCGTGGCATGATGCGCATTTATTTGTGTAGATCACCTCGCCCAATTCGGCATTGCCGCTTCCGGCCGGTAAACCTTTACCATCCGGCCGTACATCAATATCGAGGGCGGCAATCTCTTCTTTTGTGGCCGTTTTTCCGTATCCAAAGCTTTGAGGCCATTTTTCCCGGCCCGACAAAAAAGCAGGCCAAAGCCAAATCATCACCCCAATAATGATGATCCCCGCAAAAATGAGGACATGGCTCCGCCTTACTTTGAATTTTTTGAACATGGTAATAACCTGTTAAAACAGTATAAACGCTATAGCCAGCGTGATGAAAATATTGAAAGTTTGTGCTATCAGGAATGCGTATAATGGCTTTTTGCTGTTTTCGTTAAACAAGTCGGCAAAATTGGTTTCCAATCCGATACTGGTAAAAGCCAGTGCAAACCAAAGCCCCTGCAAATTCTTCAGGCTATCCTTAACCGTTGCAGCTGCAGCCGGCGACAGGAAGAAAGAGAACAACAGTGAAGCCCCGATAAAACCGAGCACAAATTTGGGAAAACGCTCCCAGATCACTTTAAGCGTTGGTTTGGTATCTTTATCCTGAGCCGATGGATGTTTGGTATATGTCCAGTAAATGGAGATAGCAAATGCAGCCAAACCAAGCAGCACATTTTGCGAAAACTTCACGATGGTACTGATCTTCAGGGCAACTTCGCCTACTAACGAGCCTGAAGCCACAACCGCGCCGGTAGTATCAATACTACCGCCCAGCCATGCGCCGGTAACTTCCTGCGAAAAATGGAATTTATGGGCGATGATAGGCATGAAGATCATCATCGGGATGGCGGTGATCAACACCATCGAAATCACATACGAAAGCTTTTTTGAATCGCCCTTGATGGCACCTGCTGTGGCGATAGCAGCCGATACCCCGCAAATGGATACCGCACTTGAGATCATCATGGCTATCTCGTCATCAACCTTGAGCTTTTTGCAAATCCAGAACGCAAAATACCAAACCGAGGTTACTACCAATAGCGCCTGGATCAGGCCCAGTGAGCCCGCCTTCAAGATATCACCAAAAATAACGCTTGTACCTAAAAGCACCAGGCCTATTTTAACAAACAACTCGGTTGAAAGGGACGATTTAAGCCACTCGGGCAATTTGATGAAATTACTGATCAATAAGCCCAAAACAAGGCTGAAGATCACGGCTTCAAGATTAAGTGATTTAGCCTGGCTGCTTCCTGCAAGTATTAAAGCAATGATTGTAATAATGTATACCAGCGGGAACCCCAGAGTATAATTTTTGATGGATTTACCGGTGATGAGCGCGCCTATCCCGCCAATAATAATAACAAAACCAAACTGGATAAGCACTTTAATTAAATTGGCTGAACCGAGTACTTTACCGGTTAGCTCCGCGCTGTCCTTCCAGCCGAAACTTGGCACGGGTAAAAGCAGGCCCGCTAATGAAAGGATAATGATCAATGAACCTAAAATAACTACTGCCCAGTCTTCGTGCAGGGTTAGTTTAGTAGTGGTGGTTGACATAAATTTTAGTTTTTATAATGTGATAATATGTTATGATTTTATGCTGATGTTAAATACATCTTTTAAAGCCCGTTTGGCCGAATGGTAACCGCACATGCCATGCACCCCTCCTCCCGGCGGAGTGGATGATGAACAGATATAGATTCCATTTGCCGACGTACGATAAGGCGAACGCCTCAAAACCGGCCGGGTAAACAGCTGACCGATATCGATAACCCCACCGTTAATATCCCCACCGATGTAATTAGGGTTATAGTTTTCCAATTGCCGGGTATTGAAAGTATGCCTGCCGATGATGCGTTCACGGAAGCCGGGGGCAAAACGCTCCACTTGTTTCTCGATAATGTCGGTCATGTCTTTATTTGATCCGTTAGGCACATGGCAATAGGCCCATGCGGTGTGCTTACCTTCGGGTGCGCGTGTACTATCAAAAAGGCTTTGCTGGGCCAGCAATACAAACGGCTTTTCGGGATGCAAACCTTCCCAGATCTCCTGTTCACCTGCGGCAATTTCTTTTAGTGTACCGCCAATGTGAACCGTTCCGGCTTGTCTTGCGCCTTCGGCCTTAAATGGCACGACACCGTCAAGCGCCCAATCTACCTTAAACACGCCCATTCCGTAGCGGTAACGTTCCAACTGCCATTTGTACAGCGATGAAAATTTATGCCCGGCAATTTGCAATAACTGCTTTGGCGTAACATCAAACAAAACCGCCTTTGCTGATGGCAGCTGATCAAAAGAGGTAATGTAAGTACTGGTTTCAATCTTACCCCCTATTGATGTAAAATAGGAAGCCAGTGCATCCGCTATTTTTACCGATCCGCCTTTAGGCACCGGCCAGCCCTTTAAATGGCCGTTAGCCATCAGCACCAAAGCAATAGCTGATGTTGTCAGATTGGTTAAAGGCTGAATGCTATGTGCAGCCATACCCGCCAAAAGCCCTTTGGCCTCTTCGGTTTTGAAGCGTTTAGCTAAATGGGTTGACGAGGTTAAAGCATCCAGACCAAAAATGGCCAGATCAACCGGGTGCTTAGGAAAGGTAAGCGGCCCCAATACATCAGGTGCCAAACCCGGCCATGATTTCACTAAATGCGCCATCAGTTTGATGTAGGCATCCCTGTCGGCACCCAACAAATCAGCAGTTTCAATGATCGACTTTTTGAGTACTGCCGCCGTTCCGTTATCAAAAGGATGGGCGGCCGCTACTTCCGGATAAATATATTCCAGGCCAAATTGTTCCAAGGGCAGCGTTTCAAAAAAAGGCGAGCCTGCAGCCAGTGGATGAACTGCCGAACAAACGTCATGTTTAAAGCCCGGCAGGGTAAGCTCTTCGGTACGTAGGCCGCCGCCTATTTTGTCCTTACCTTCCAGCAATAAAACCGAAAGCCCGTTTTGCTGCAACAATATGGCTGCCGCAAGGCCGTTTGGCCCTGAACCTACTATCACTGCATCATAATCACGTTTTTCCGGTTTCATTGGTATCTGTTTTTAGTATTTGCCCGCAACTAACTTACTGTCGGTAAGCGCATATTGGCGGTTTATGCGGTCAAGCACAATATACACATCATTTTTCTTGTCGTCCTTGCCAGTCAACACAATGTGCGATCCTGTTGCATCCGCAGTGTAGTTAAGCACCATATGGGCGCGTTTACGCTTGTCTTTCAGCTCCTGGGGCACACCACGCTCACGGCGGGTTGATTGGGCTGCCGGATCAATTGCTGTTACCTCATTGCGGATATTGGCCTTTGCTTCGGCAGGGATAAACGACTTGGCAAGTTTGTTATCGCCTGCTTTGTTACCATCCCGGTTTTCGCGTTTGCCTTTGCGTTTGGTGAACTGGGGCAATTTATCCTGTAAATAAAGTACTTTGTTTACGGTATCGGCATCGTAATAAAACACCCGCTTGCCGCCGGCTACTCCCGTAAGCTCGAAATTACGGTTGATATCACGCATTGGCGAGCCGCCGCCGTTGGATAGATCGAGATTTAATGGTTTGTTAACGTTAAATGTCAATGACGACCATTTTTCGAACGTTACCCCCTGCCAACGAACAGAATCCAATGGTGAATAAGGAATATCCTGCCCGTTGAGCTTAAACTCGCTTACGTTGTAGTTACCGCGCAATTGTTTTACGCCGCTGGTACCTGGTTGCTTGTACGGATCATATTTAAAGTTTACATATTGCAAATAGAATAACCAAACCAGGAAAATACCGATGGTAGCAGTTTTTAAAACAATGCGGGTAGTTTTAAGCCATTTTTGGGTGAACACCGGGATCAAAACCGGTGGCACGGTGAAACGTTCTTTAACGATCAGGTTATAAACCGGCACACCATCGTACCATAATAAAAATGCCGAAAACAGCACAAAGTATGATGCATAAACATGCACACCGCCGTCATAAGCAAAGTTTACGTAGGTAATATCACCTAAAGCGCCCAGCAATAATATCGCGCCAAAAGTGGTGGTTTTGCGGAAGAACAGCATGGTTCCTGCCGCCAGCTCAACAACCCCGGCAAATACCTGGTACCAGGGTACAATACCAACCGAAAGCCAGTAGATCTTCTGTGCGGTAAGGTCGCCGAAATGCGCGTTGAGCACGCCCAATGAAGGATAAGGCATTTGAACCGGGAACAGCTTTGTAAAGCCGAACCCGATTATGCCTATACCTGCCCTGTACCGCACCACCACGCGCAGCCAGTAATACAGGTTATGATATTGCTTGTTTTTACTATCGAGGGCTGTCCAGATGAGGCCACCGACGATACCTATAGCAAGCGCTTCAACCCAATCAACATAACCTAACAGGTTATATGCAGGGTTTTGAAATTTGTAAATGCTTGGTGAAAACCGCGCTATATCATACAGATCGCGGTAATGCAAATGGAACCAGTTGATAGTAACCAGGTTATTCCACCACTCGCCCGTTACCGGGATACACATGATGATAAAAAAGATAAAAGCAATGCGGAAAGCCACGCACTGAGTTGCTGTCCACTCCTTCTTTACGGCCGGTTCTGTTGCAGGGGCCGGTTTACCGGGCTTGCTTTCCGGTGCAGCGTTGCCAACTTGCTCTGCTTCCGGATTTATTACTGTTGTTGCCATGATAAATATCTTTAAAAGTTCAGATCTTAAAGTTTAAGTGCTTTGCTCCTGCCCTGTGCGGCTTCCTGCAACAGGTATTTTTTGTTGATCCTGTCCAGCTGTACGTATATCGAATCGCGGTTATGATCAACGCCTGTCAGGATAATAGTGCCGTTTGCAGGTTTGGTATAGTGGAGTGTAAACTGATCGGCCTTGTAATTGCTGTTTCTGTTTTTGAGCAGCAAAACTTGGTTTACTGTATCGGCTACATAGCTATAATAAGCGCGACCGGTTGTGCCGTCAAGTTCATATCTGCGGTCTTTATCCCTGCTGCTGATCTCTTCGGTAGTAGCGGTATCGGCCTTATATCTTTTTAACGAACTGATGCTAATGGTAGCCCATTTTTCAAAAACAACATCGTTCCAGCGTATAGTGTCCGTTTGCGAATATGGCAGTTGTTTGTTGTTAACTTTAAAGTCACTTACATTATATAAACCGGCAACGCCCGCTAACCCCTTAGCCTTTGGATACTGGTAAATATCATGGTGATAGGCGGCATAAGTTTTATAGCCGTACAGGAACACGAAAAAGAAAATGAACAAGCTTTTTAGCACCAAACGTGATGTACGCCATTGCCCGCTTAATGAAATTTTCACTGTATTGGGCGCTGTTGGTTTACGTAAAGCAACCAGGTTGTAAATGCGCAGTGCGTCGTAAACAGTTAAGAACAGCGCTATGCTGATGAGATAAAGCGCATAAATGGCCTCGCCGCCGTCATAGGCAATATTGGAAATGAACACATTGCCGGTAAATACCAGGATAATTACAGCGCCAAAAGTTGTTGTTTTACGGAATAGCAATAACACTCCGACAATTATCTCTACCAAACCCAAAAACGACTCATAACCCGGCACTATACCCAGGCTCAACGAGAACAGTTTCCAACGGTTAAAATCGCCATACGATGTATTGAGGTTACTTAATGAAGGCAATGGCGATTGCAGCGGGAAGAATTTAATAAAGCCGTAGGCTATGATGCCGATAGCCAAACGATAGCGCAGGATCACGCGCAGCCAGTAATATAGCTTATTGTAATTCTCGCTCTTTTTATCGCGAATGCTCCAGATAATCGCCCAGATCAGTGCAATACCGGCTATCAGTGCCCAGTCGGCAAGGGTGCCAATGCCCCACGTGCCGGGTGTACTACTGCCCGATATAAATTGCGGCGTATACCTGCTGATGTAAAAAATATCGCCAAAACTAAGGCTGCCCCATTGAATGCGGAACAGGTTGCCGAAGTACTTCCAATCAAGCGGAAGGGCCTGCAGCACAAAGTAAATGAAGAAGAACCGAAAAGCCCCCTTTTCGTATTCCTTCCATTTGGTTTGGTTGGTGGTTAATGTGCTCATTGTTTTATGTTTTTAAATTGATTGTTCAGAAGACGCCGGGGGCAGATTCGAACTGCCGTACAAGGTTTTGCAGACCTCTACTTAGCCACTCAGTCACCCGGCTTTATGTCCTGTTAATAACCCGGATTTTGCGTTAATGCGGGATCAACATTCAGCTGATCAACCGGGATAGGCAATATGTTTTTCTTAGTGTCTGTTACACCCAATACCGCAGCTGCCCTGCCGGTGCGCACGAGGTCGAACCAGCGATGGCCTTCCAATGCAAACTCAATCCGGCGTTCGTTTTCGATAGCCAGTAAAATATCAGCTTGCGAAACGGCGGTAGTAGCTGTTAAACCTGCGCGGTCACGTACAGTGTTTAAGTCGGTAAGGGCGTCGCCAAGTTTGTTAAGCTGGGCACGGGCTTCAGCGCGGATCAGGTATTCTTCGGCAATCCTGATAATGTAAGCCGGGTCAGTTGCCGGGCTACGGTAGTACAGGTTACCGTACCATAAACCTGCTGATGTTTTGGCAACCAAAGCGCTGCGGTTGCCGCCTATCGTAGGGTCATTTACAAGCGCTAAGAACGTGCTGTTAGGCGCCCATTGGCGGGTACCGCTGTTGGCAGGCGGCTGCCATTGCCCGCGGTGACCGTTAGTATAAGTAGCACTGTATGACAATTCAAAAACCGACTCCTTAGTACCAACCACATTATTGGCAAACCAGGCGCTATACGGCTTTAACAGCGAATAATTTTGTGTATCGCCTAACACGAGCGTAGCATAGTTTTCGGCGTTAGTCCAGTCTTTTTGATACAGGTAGTACCTTGCTTTTAAAGCATAAACGGTTTCTTTATTAGCTCTTACCGGGTTTTGTGCGGTTGGCAGGGGCAACAATGGTTCGGCAGCGTTCAGGTCGCTTAATACCTGTGCATAGGTTTGCTCAACGGTACTGCGTTTGATGCCATTTTTATCAGTAGCCGATATGGTTGGCGTAGTTACGATCTGTACACCACCCCAGGTACGGGCAAGATCAAAGTAGCATAAGGCCCTGATGAAATATGCCTCGCCTAACAGTTGGTTTCTTTCGGCTGTTGTCAGTGTAGCATCGGCAACGCCTGGTAATTTGGATATTACATAGTTTGCGCGATTTATAGTAGTGTAAATAGCCAGCCAGATCCCTGATACCGTAGCATTATCTGCCTTTACATTATGATCAATAAATTGCTGTACGATGGATTGCGAGCCCGTCCACTGGATATTATCGCCCGATAAATAGCCTACCGAAACAAAGTTTACACCATAGTAATTATCGGCAGACAAGGCTCTGTAAATACCGCGAACAGCGGTTTCGGCAGATGCACGGTCGACAATGGTTTGTGAATCGAATACCGAATCCTTGGGCTGTACTTCCAGGAACTTTTTGCAGGAAGCCAGCGTCACAAGCGATAGAACCGGAATTGTATATTTTAAAGTTTTAAGTAATTTCATGATCGTTGCCCTCCTTATAAAGTAATATTTACACCTAACTGAACTGAACGCGGCTGCGGCGGCGTACCCAGGTCAATACCCTGCACATCCTGTCCTCCGCCTACGTTAGCCTCGGGATCGGGGCCTGTATATTTCGTGAACAGCAGTAGGTTACTACCCACCACATAAATGCGCAGCGATTGAATATCAATTTTCTGGGTAAGCGCCTTTGGCAGTGTATAACCAAGGCTTAATGATTTGAGGCGGATAAATGAGCCATCTTCCAGGAAGCGGCTGTTTTGCTCAAGCGTATAGTTATTGCCATAAGCAGTTAAGCGTGGCACATCGGTAATATCGCCCGGTTTTTGCCACCTGTTCAACTGGCTGGCAAATATCACACGGTTAGCATCACGGGTACCGCCACCTTCGCCGAAGAAACGGTTAAGGTTAAGCACTTTATTACCTTCCTCAAAGCTAAACAGGAAGCTGGCGTCAAAGCCTTTGTAGGTGATCGTATTGCTTAAGCCGCCAAAATATTTAGGTAGTGCGTTACCAACTATCTGACGGTCTGAAGTATTGATAACCCCGTCTTTATTAACGTCTTCAAATATGGCGTTACCGGTTTGCGGATCCACCCCCAATTGTTTATACATCCAGAATGAGAACATAGAATAGCCCTGCTGCATACGGATCCAGTCGCGGCTATATTGATTGATAGGCACCGGCAGCGATTTGATCTTGTTAACATTGCCCGAGATATTGAAACTGCTGCTCCAGCTAAAATCTTTGGTTTTGATGTTGTTTGAACTGATACTTACCTCGTAACCTTTGTTGCTTATTTTACCTACGTTGCTGTAGTAAGTACTATAGCCGGTAATCTCCGGAACAGGTAATTGCAGCAACACATCGCTGGTTTGTTTCGAATACAGGTCGACAGATAAATTCAGGTGATTGTTCAGCAAGCTGAGGTCAAAACCCACGTTGGCTTGTGCTGTACGCTCCCATTTCAGGTTTGGATTAGCCAATTGCTGCGGAGCTGTACCTGCTTTATCGCCGCCGGTTGTGTTATCAGGATAACCGGCACCGCCGCTCCATAAACCCTGGGCTGCAAAGTTGTTGATACCTGCCTGGTTACCGGTAACACCATAGCTTGCACGTAGTTTAAGGTCGCTGATAGCATTTACATCTCTCAAAAAGCTTTCTTCCTTAGCGCGCCATGAAGCACCTACCGATGGGAAATATCCCCATTTATTGTTAGCACCAAATTTCGATGAGCCATCGGCGCGGGCACTTACTTCCAGGTAATACTTGCTGGCATAGTTGTATGAAATACGCGAGAAGTATGATGAAAGGTTGGCCTTTGTCCAGGTTTGGTTGGCGGTACGGGTTGACGCTGCCGAAATATCAGTATAGGCATTATTTGGGAAGCCGGTTCCCTGTGCCGATGTAAGCTGTACGATATTGCTTTGCAGGGTATTACCCGCCACAACATCTAACGTATGCTTTTGGCCAAAAAGATGGTGATAGGTTAAGGTTTGCTCGTTGATCCAGGCGCTGCTTTGGGTTATGGCCGATGTTGCAAGGCCGTTTGTAGGCGATGCACCCAGCTGTGTTTTATCGTTCCAGTATTCAGATTCGTTGTAGTTATTGTAGTCAACACTCCAGCTTGAACGGAACTTCAATCCTTTCAATATCTCGACATCGGCATATACGTTGCCTATGTAACGTAAGCTTGTGGTGTTTACATCGTAGTTATTCAACAACACCTGCAGGTTATCAAAACCGGCATACCGGGCAGGCGTACCATCAGGATTGGTTTCGGGCAGATAAGTTGGCGTATGCAATGCCGATTGGAACAAACCTCCCGCCGGACCATCACCCGAACGGGCCTGGTTACGGTACGAGCGCGAAACACTGTTGCTTGTACCCACCTGTACCCTATCACTGATCCGTTGATCGAGGTTTACTTTAAAACCGAGGCGGCTAAAGTCGATTGGTTTGATATCAGCCTGCTGTTTAGTGTAACCCGCCCCTATATAGTACTTGGTATCTTTTGAACCACCTTCTAAAGAAAGATCATAGTTAGCCAGGTTACCAGTGCGGAACAGTTCGTTCAAACGGTCATAGGTGTTTTGTTGGGATGGTAAGCCGCGTGGTGCCGGCGTAGCAGTAGGATTATCATCAGCCGCGCGGAACGGTACATTTCTATAAGTATTGATACCTGCTGTATTACCGGCCGCAATTGCGTCAGCTTCAGAATTGCGATAAAATTCGTTTACGATCTCGGCATGCTGGGGGCCGGTGGTTAGCTTCCAAAGCTTGTCTTTAGGCTGCCATGCCAATCCCTGCGAAACGTTGAAATTGATCTTGGGCCGTGTATTGTAATTACCACGTTTGGTAGTAACGATAACCACGCCATTGGCACCACGTGAACCATAAATAGCTGTGGCGCTGGCATCTTTTAATACTTCAATATTCTCGATATCATCAGGATTGATATCGGCAATTGGCGATGTTGCCCTTCCGCCGGTGCTAACAGTTTGCAAACTGGTGTTATTCAAAAATACACCATCAACTATGTAAAGCGGATCGTTACTGGCATTAATGGATGTGGTACCACGTACACGGATAAAGATGCCATCGCCCGGCACACCTGTATTGGAGTTGATCTGCACACCTGATGCTTTGCCTTGTAACTGGGCATCAAAACTGGCAACCGGAGTTTTCTTTACTTCATCGGCCTTTATGGTTGCTACCGAGCTGATGAGGTCTTTACGGGTTTTGGTACCGTAGCCTACAACCACCACATCATTAAGCTGTTGAGGTATAGGTTTCAGGTAAATTTCAACAGGGCTTCCATTCACAACAATTTCCTGCTGATCATAGCCTATAAAACGAATGATTAATGTATAAGGAAATTTTTGGCCGGTAACAAAATCAAAACGGCCTTCGGCATTGGTTGATACAGCGTGCGTAGTACCTTTAATTGATACTACCGCACCCGGGAGCACATCCCGGGTGGCAGCATCAAATACACGTCCTTTTAAAATTGAATTAACGGTTGCAGGCGGCTCCTGCTGGGCCACTGCTGCAAAGGGTAAGAAGAACAGCAGCAGGAAAAGATATTTGGAAAGTACAGTTGTGTTTTTACGGATAAATATTTCCATATTTAACGAGGTTAAAATAAATGTTCAATGCGTTTAGTTTAGCTCAGATGCAAACCGGCGGAGTGATTGGCGTTACGTAGCCGGTTTGTCATTGCCACACCGGCAAGGCTTCCTTGCCGGTTATTTTCTTAATCAGGGGTATAAATTTTAGTTCATAAGCTGTATTAAAGTACCTTAAAATTCAAATCACATTTTTTCATAGCGATGCAGGGCCGGTTTGTTAACCTGCTATAATCAATTTCACGAATAGATAGCGTTATTTACAACAACTGCACATACATGCTTTTGGAGAAGCGTGCATTCGTTTTATTTGTTCAGGAAGTACTGTTTGTTTAGTAAAAGAAGTGTTCATCACCCTTGTTTTTTATTAGTACGGCGACAAACATAAAAATTAAAAAATAAACTACCAAATCTATAGACTATATATTTAATTTGTTACAGAACATAGATTTAGTCGAATAATTTATATTTATTTGTAAACATTCGTCTAAACTTATTCTCTGATGAAAAAAGGCCTGATCATATTATTCATAATGGTAACCGGATTAATTGCGCAAGCGCAGGACGCAAAACCGCTCACCATTGAAAATTACTATAAAATAAAATGGGGCCATGCCGATGAGTTTATTGCCCTTTGGAAAAAGAACCATTACCCCTTACTCAAAAAGCTACAGGAAAAAGGCGATATCCTGAATATTAAAGCCGAAGCACCGGTTCTGCATAGTGGTGAGGACACCCGCTGGGACTTTAAGGTAATTTTAACATTTAAAACGGAGCACCTTGCTTTAGATTATAGCATAGTTGATCCTTTAAAAAAGCAGCTTTACCCTGATCAGGAAGCTTATAAAAAGGCCGAACAAGCGCGTTTTGAACTGGTAGTAGCCCATTGGGATATCCCGGTTGAAACCATTCCCCTAAATTAAATTTCACACAACTTTGGTTAAATGATCTCCACTATTAAGTTAGCTGGTCAGTCATCAAAAAATCAACTCGCTGTCATAACCAGTTTCTCGCCGTAAACATGATTGGCTTCCATTAAGCGATGGGCCTGCCAACACCGAGATCACCTATAATAATAATTAATCGCCGGCATATCAATTTGCCGATATCAATCAAATTGGTGAAATGATTAAGCGTATCGCCATACCATTCCAGGTTCTCTTCAATGGCAAAAGCATAGGCAGTTATATTGAGGATATTTGCCCTCTTATCAAATAAAATTTCACGAGTAGGGATGTGCTTAAAAAGGTAATGTATGTCTACAGCATAATCAAATTGATTACCCTCATTTGCAGCAATCGGCGGTTCCTTGGAACTGACTGGAAAAATCCATTTCTGTTCGGTTTTTTAAATTCCATAACTCGCTGTTAATCTAATATATAAAGTCAGCTCACTCATTCACTTTACGTGTTCGGTAAACTGGCGATGTTTGATATTCATAATTTATTGGCTGATAATTCAAAGAATGGTGGTAAGTCAATATAGTGGTTTTTACCTGAACCCCGGAAGTTTTTTGAATAAAAGGAATTCATTTATCTTCCGGAATAGTTGGTGTGTTGAAGTTACGTCGCCGGATAAAAACTACCAATGGACATTCATTGGAGAAAGATGGATTTTTAAACTACCCCCCTCTTTTCATTCAAAGGGATGTCTGGTTTAAAACGACTCTCTTTTTGCCCCTCTTCCAGTGATAAAGGATAGGCCGTTTAAATTCTTTTCACAATCTGATAGTTATTCTGTTTCAATAGTCAAAACTTTTTATACATTTGCGTAAACTTTAGGGGTGCCTTGTGCTGAGAAATACCCTTTGAACCTGATGCAGTTAGTACTGCCGAAGGGAAAAGTAGAACGACACTCTTTGTTGTTTACCAATCCTCCTACGGGTCCATTCCTATCGTTTTTATAATAAACAGGATGGAAATAACCGTAAATCAACAAAATTATTCTGTACCAGAGATTTGCTCACTACAGCAAATGCTTGATATTGTCTTTATTCCATCAACTAAAGGGATAGCGATTGCCATTAACCAGGAAATTATTGTCAAAGGCAACTGGGCAAGCCATTTTTTAATCCCGGGCGACAACCTCACCATCATCAAAGCAACACAGGGCGGATAAAACACAACATTTAATGAAAACTGAAACAACTCCAAGCGAGCAGGTAATCAGCCGGACCCCTTTCCCCGGCTCAAGTAAAGTATATGTTAAAGGGCAACTCCATGACATTGCCGTAGCCATGCGTGAGATCAATCTCGGCGACACCAAACTGCATGGGCGGTTTGGCGAAACCGAGCCCAATAGCCCTGTTACCGTTTATGATACCAGCGGTCCCTATACCGATCCTGATATTGAGATAAATGTTAAACAGGGCCTGCCGCGTTTGCGCGAGCAATGGATTGTTGGCCGGGGCGATGTGGAGCAATTGACAGAAATTTCTTCCGATTACGGGAAGCTGCGTGCCGATGATCAGAAATTGGATACATTAAGGTTTGCCCATATCAACAAACCTTACCGGGCCAGGCCCGGAATGAACGTATCGCAGATGCACTATGCAAAAAAGGGAATTATAACGCCCGAAATTGAATACATCGCCATACGCGAGAACCAGCGCATAGATTTGCTGAAAGAGCAACTAAACGGGCAGTATGAGGTTATGGCTCATCAGCACCCCGGTCAAAGTTTTGGCGCTAATACCCCTAAAGGTTACATTACGCCGGAGTTTGTACGTCAGGAGGTGGCTTGTGGCCGCGCAGTAATCCCTTCCAATATCAATCACCCCGAAAGTGAACCGATGATTATCGGGCGCAACTTTTTGGTAAAGATCAACGCCAACATCGGTAACTCCGCCGTTACCTCAAGTATCGAAGAAGAGGTGGAGAAGGCTGTATGGGCCTGCCGTTGGGGCGCGGATACGATCATGGATCTTTCAACCGGCAAAAACATCCACGAAACCCGCGAGTGGATCATCCGGAATTCACCGGTGCCTATCGGTACCGTGCCTATCTACCAGGCCCTTGAAAAGGTGAACGGCAAAGCCGAAGACCTTACCTGGGAACTTTTCAGGGACACATTAATCGAACAAGCTGAACAGGGTGTTGATTATTTTACTATTCACGCCGGGGTATTGCTGCGCTATGTACCGCTTACTGCTAAACGCGTTACCGGCATCGTATCGCGTGGTGGTTCAATTATGGCAAAATGGTGTTTAGCCCATCACAAAGAGAATTTCCTGTATACCCATTTTGAGGAGATTTGTGAGATCATGAAAGCTTATGATGTTGCCTTTTCTTTGGGTGATGGTTTAAGGCCGGGCTGTATTGCTGATGCCAACGATGCGGCACAATTTGGTGAACTGGAAACCTTGGGCGAACTGACCAAAATTGCCTGGAAGCACGATGTGCAAACCATTATCGAGGGTCCCGGGCACATCCCAATGCACCTGATCAAACAGAATATGGATAAGCAACTGGCACATTGCGGCGAGGCCCCGTTCTATACATTGGGCCCGCTAACTACGGATATCGCGCCAGGATATGATCATATCACCTCGGCTATCGGCGCAGCCATGATAGGCTGGTTTGGTACCGCTATGCTTTGTTATGTAACGCCTAAAGAGCATTTAGGCCTCCCAAACAAAAAAGACGTTAAAGACGGCGTAATTACTTATAAAATTGCAGCTCATGCCGCTGATCTGGCCAAGGGCCATCCGGGTGCGCAATACCGTGATAATGCTTTAAGTAAGGCCCGCTTCGAGTTTCGCTGGGACGACCAGTTTAACCTATCGCTCGACCCGGATACGGCAAGGGAGTTTCATGACGAAACCCTGCCTGCCGACGGCGCCAAGATTGCACATTTCTGTTCCATGTGCGGCCCTAATTTCTGTTCGATGAAGATCACACAGGATGTGAGGGATTATGCCAGGGAAAACGGTGTTGATACACAGGATGCACTAACAAAGGGCATGGAGCAAAAATCAAAAGAGTTTACAGAAAAGGGCAGCGAGATCTATTTATAATGGAACTGGTGGTGATATCCGATCCCGGCACAGTGGCAAATGAGGCGCAAATCATTAACCGGTTGTTTGATGCCGGTTTAAGGCGTTTTCATTTGCGTAAGCCGGATTGGGATATTGGCCGGTGTACTGAACTGCTTGCGCAGGTAAATCAGTCACATCATCATGCCATAGCCTCTCATCAACATCATCAACTGGCGAAGACTTTCGGGATGAAATATTTGCATTATACCGAAAAAGGCAGGACGAAAGCAGATAAACTAAAACTAAGTAGCCAGGCTCATAATGATTACACATTGAGTACCTCCATACATCAGCTGTCGGACCTGTCATCCTTAACCGTTTTTGATTATGTTTTTTATAGCCCGGTATTCGACAGTATATCCAAGCCTGGTTATCACGGCACCTTGCCCGGCGGCTTTTGTTTGGATAAAAACATACCCGGGCCAAAAGTGATAGCCTTAGGTGGGATCAATGAATCAAATCTTCATCAGGTTAATGATATGAACTTTGACGGAGCGGCTGTTTTAGGGGCTATCTGGAACCATCCGCAGCAAGCTGTTTCCAATTTTGTAAAAATTAAAAAAGCAACCGAACTATTTAATTCATGATCGATAAACTACACTATATCTCACAACAGCCCGAAAACGGGTCGCACCTGAGCGCCATTGCCCAGGCATTGGAGGCTGGTTGCAAATGGGTGCAGCTCCGGGTCAAACACCAACCCGCTGATGTGATACTGAAATACGCCATCGGGGCCAATAAACTGTGCAATCAATATAACGCAAAACTCATCGTTAATGATCATCCGGAGATAGCGCTGAAAGCCGGTGCTTATGGTGTGCACCTGGGTTTGCAGGATATGTCCGTTGCTCAGGCCAGGCAGATCGTCGGTAACCGAATGATCATTGGAGGCACCGCAAATACTTTTGAGCACGTTCAGCAAAGGGTAGCCGAGGGCGTAAATTATATAGGCTGCGGCCCTTACCGGTTTACCACAACCAAAGAAAATTTAAGCCCCATTTTGGGTTTAGAAGGCCTGAAAACAATTGCCCGGCAAATGCGTGCCGCAAACATGACAGTTCCTTTGATCGCCATCGGTGGTGTGCTGCCCGAAGATATTACCCAACTGATGGACGCCGGTCTTTATGGTGTGGCTGTATCAGGCGGCATTACCAGGGCCGCCGACCAAAAAGCTGTAGTAGATTACAGCTATTGCTGCTTGCACGCTCCGTCCATCAATGAACTGATTTAGAACTAAAGCCATGCTAAAAATAGCCGATAAAACTTTTAACTCCCGCTTATTTACCGGAACCGGTAAGTTTAGCTCATCTGTTTTGATGGAAGAATCTTTGCTGGCATCGGGGTCCGAACTGGTTACCGTTGCCTTAAAACGTGTGGATATCAAAAATAACGATCAGGACGATTTGCTTCTCCACCTTAAATATCCGCATATTAACCTGTTGCCCAATACTTCTGGCGTGCGCAATGCGAAAGAGGCTATTTTTGCGGCACAGCTGGCAAGAGAAGCGCTGGAAACCAACTGGATCAAACTGGAGATACACCCCGACCCCAAGTACTTACTGCCCGATCCTATCGAAACATTAAACGCTACGGAAGAGCTGGCTAAATTGGGGTTCATTGTTTTGCCTTATATTCATGCCGACCCGGTATTGTGTAAGCGACTGGAAGATGCGGG
Source organism: Mucilaginibacter sp. cycad4 (assembly GCF_034263275.1). Classification (NCBI taxonomy): domain Bacteria; kingdom Pseudomonadati; phylum Bacteroidota; class Sphingobacteriia; order Sphingobacteriales; family Sphingobacteriaceae; genus Mucilaginibacter; species Mucilaginibacter sp. cycad4. The sequence continues at coordinate 2,392,218 of NZ_CP139559.1, forward strand.
CACCTCGGCCGTAATGCCTTTAGGCTCACCTATAGGCAGCAACAAAGGATTAAAAACCATCGATTTTTTAGAGATCATTATCAGCCAGAGCAACGTGCCCGTTATTGTGGATGCAGGGATAGGTTCTCCATCGGAGGCCGCCAGGGCGATGGAGATCGGCGCGGATGCCGTTCTGGTGAATACGGCCATTGCAGTTTCGGGTAACCCCGCACAAATGGCAGCAGCATTTAAAATGGCGGTAGAAGCAGGACGTGTGGCCTATCAGGCCAAATTGGCGCTGCCGGTAAGCCATGCTGTTGCCAGCAGCCCTTTAACCTCGTTTTTAGATGAATAGTTTTAAAGATATTTTTGAAACCCATAGCTGGGAGGAAACTAAAGCCAGTATCTATGCCAAAACAAGCAGCGATGTTGAACGGGCATTGGCTGCAGGCAAACGCACATTAGAGGATTTTAAAGCCCTGGTATCTCCTGCCGCCGCGCCTTACCTGGAGCAAATGGCAACTATTAGCCAGCAATTAACCCTGAGGCGCTTTGGCAAAACAATACAAATGTACGTACCGCTCTACCTGTCCAACGAGTGCAAAAACATTTGTACTTATTGCGGTTTTAGCTATGATAATAAAGTGAGGCGTAAAACGCTGTCGCCGATGGAAATTATGCAGGAAGTAAGCGTGATCAAAAAAATGGGCTATGACCACGTACTGCTGGTAACCGGAGAAGATAACGAAAATGTGCATGTAGACTATTTTAAAAAAGCGCTCGATCTGGTTCGCCCGCATTTCGCGCATATCTCGATGGAAGTACAGCCGCTCGACCTGGAAGACTATCAGCAATTAACTCCTTACGGGCTCAATACAGTGTTGGTTTACCAGGAGACTTATCATAAGGAAGATTATAAAAAACATCACCCCAGGGGCAAGAAATCGAATTTTGATTATCGCCTTGAAACTCCTGACCGCCTGGGAAAGGCAGGCATCCACAAAATGGGCCTGGGAGTGTTGATTGGCCTTGAAGACTGGCGCACCGACTGTTTTTTTACGGCATTGCACCTTAATTACCTCGAGAAAAATTACTGGCAAAGTAAATACAGCCTTTCGTTTCCCCGGTTAAGGCCTTTTAGCGGAGGTTTAGAACCCAAAGTAGAAATGAATGACCGTGAACTGGTACAACTGATCTGCGCATACCGGTTATTTAACGAGGAAGTTGAGCTCTCGATGTCTACGAGAGAATCTGAAAACTTCAGGAACAATATCATCAGATTGGGTATTACCCATATCAGCGCGGGCTCAAAAACAAACCCCGGCGGATATGCTGTTGAACCGGCGTCGCTGGAGCAGTTTGAAATTAGCGATGAACGCAGTCCGCAGCAAATTGCGCAGGTTATCAAAACAAACGGCTATGAACCGGTTTGGAAGGATTGGGATCATAGTTTAGTTCGATAGATCATGTTACAAACAGATGAGTTAAAACGGTATAGCAGGCAGACCATCTTACCCGAGATAGGCTTATCCGGACAGGAAAGATTAAAGTGCGGCAAAGTATTGATGGTAGGTGCCGGTGGCCTGGGCTGCCCCGCTTTGCAATATTTGGCAGCGGCAGGGGTTGGCATCATCGGTATAGTGGATGACGATTGGGTTGATATTAGTAACCTGCACCGTCAGATATTGTATACCGTGGCAGATGCAGGCCGGCCTAAAGCCATCGTAGCTAAGGAAAAACTGGTATTGTTGAATCCTCACACATCTGTCACTGCTTTTGCCGAACGCCTTACTGCGGAAAACGCTGAAAACATTTGCAGGGAATATGACCTGATTATAGACGGATCGGATAATTTTGCGACACGTTACCTGGTTAATGATACATGTGTAGCTCTTAATAAGCCATTGGTATTTGGCTCGATATTTAAGTTTGAAGGCCAAGTATCCGTGTTCAATTATCAGGACGGGCCGGGTTATCGGGATGTGTTCCCCGAACCGCCTTCTTCGGACGAAGTTCCAAACTGTGCCGAAATCGGTGTATTGGGTGTGTTACCCGGTATCATCGGCACTTATATGGCTAACGAGGCTATCAAGATCATCTGCGGCATTGGCGAAACACTATCGGGTAAGCTAATGACCATTAACGCACTTGATAACTCAACTTGTATTTTTAAGATCGGCAAACAGCAAAAACAGCGTCAGCCAAAAAACGCAACTACCGTTGTTGAGGTTCCTGAGATAAGGATGGACGAGTTGAATAACTGGTTAAGCGAATGTCCGGACAATATCCTGCTGATCGACGTACGCGAAACCTACGAGTTTGAAGATTATAATATCGGCGGGATCAACATTCCTTTATATGAACTTAAAGATCATATCGAAAAATTGCCCGAAGGAAAAAAGCTAATCTTCTGCTGTCAAACGGGCCAGCGCAGTAAAATGGCGATTCAACTATTAAAATCATTATTCACAGGCGAAATGTACAGTTTAAAAAACGGGTTGATTTAAAATGAGCAGATATAGGTATCCTGTGGTATTAAGCATCGCCGGATCGGATAGCGGTGGCGGAGCGGGTATACAGGCAGATCTGAAAACGATGAGTGCCCTGGGCTGTTTCGGCACAACGGCCATTACGGCGGTTACAGTACAAAACACCTTAGGGGTTAGTGATATTTATCCTATCCCGGTTGATGTGGTAAAGGCTCAGATTAAAGCAGTAATGGACGATCTTAAACCATTGGTTATTAAGATCGGGATGGTACACCGTACGGAATTGGCGATCGGCATTGCGGAGACTTTAAGAGAATACCCCAATACCCCGGTTATTTTTGACCCGTTGATGGCCGCTACCAGCGGGCGCCGCCTGATAGCAGATGATACAGCCGAAGCCTTAAAGAAACACTTGTTCCCCCGGACTCAACTCATTACGCCTAACCTGGATGAAGCTGCTATCCTGGCTGAAATGAAGATTAAAACCCTTGGTGACATGAAAGGTGCCGCAAAGCGCATCATGCAATACGGCTGCAAGGCCGTACTCATCAAAGGCGGACATTTGCAGGGGCCCGATCTTTTCGACGTTTACTTAGATTATAATGGCGACGAACGAATTTTCAGATCGACCGCCATTGATAGTTTTAATACCCATGGCACAGGATGCAGCCTGTCATCGGCTATCGCTTGCTTTATCGCGTTGGGTAATGACCTGCAAACGGCCATCGCCAATAGTAAAAATTATGTTCACCAGGCGATTGAGCAGGGTAAGGATGTTAAAACCGGTGAAGGCCATGGCCCATTGAATCATTTTTTTGATCCCCAAAAATTGGTGCGATACCAGGATTAAAACAGTTAGAATATATCCAAGCTTTTCTGCATTTTTTTTGTTTTGAATTTACATCAGAGGACTGCTTTACAATTTCTTACTACTATTAAAATACCATCTAAGTGTTCTAATAGGTTCCCATTCATCCCGCAGAATCGTGTTTTTAGGAAAATCCTCAGGAGATTATTTGGTTTCGAGCAATCTTTTTCGTTGAGTATCTTCAGGTGTGGCAAAAATGCTGATTGAACCAAGGTGTTCAAAACCCTCCTTCTTTAAATGTCAGGCCATATTTAAACGCCCTGTTTAAAATTGAATGCTGCTGGTTTAGCTATTGCTTAACAGGCAGGATTGTGCCCTCTTTCATCTCCTCATTGGCCTGTTTAACCAGCTTGTCGCCATCTTTCAGATCACCGGTAACTTCCACTTTTTCTTTACCGGTAAACCCGGTTTTTACATCTACCCATTTTGCTTTGCCATCCACCAGTTTCACCACAAACTTGCGTTCCTGCGTGGTTACAACAGTCTTGAAAGGCACTGTAAAACCGGGGGCAGGACGATCTAAGTTTAAGGTGATCTGGGCAAACATACCGGGTTTAAGCTGGCTTTTTTGATTGGGGAAATTAAACTCCCATATTTCGCTCCGGGTATCTGAGCTGATTGCTTCCGATTTTCGCGCAAGATTGGCTTTAAATACAACTCCCGGCAAAGCAGCAACGGTAAACGAGGCCTGGTTATCTTCTATTTTAGTGGCATTATAAGCCTCCGGTACAGGCACCTGAATCCTTAACAACGAGTTATCCTCTACCGTAAAAAGCAGGATCTTTCCGGTATTATCTACATAATCGCCCTTAAAAATATTACGTGCGGTAACTACTCCATTAAATGGCGACCGGATAACCAGGTAATCTTCTAAAGCATGGTTAGCCTGGTTGGCAGCTTTGGAAGCCTCGTAAGCCGAGCTATCCGTTTTCATTTGGTTACGGGCAATGTCTAGCTCATTATCTGATATGGCGCCAGGTGTTTTGGATGCTTTTAGCAACCGTGAATAAATGCTTTTGCTTGACTGAAATTTGGAATAAGCTCCCTGGCTGTTACTGCGGCTCTGCGCCTCGCCAGCTTTTAGTTCCGGTGCATCCAGGATACAAAGCACCTGGCCTTTCCTCACCTTACTGCCAATATCCACTTTTACATCTTTCACATAACCCGCTGTACGGGCATAGATATTGGCACGGTCGTTTGGTATAATTTCTCCGGTAAGGGTGAGTTTATTGCTCACCTTATCTGCCTTAAGCTCAACGACCTCTACAGGTTGTTTTGCCGGCGCTGCCGTAGTTGCTGCCGGCGTTTTATTTTCATTGCTGCCGCAAGCCGCGAGCAGCAGCATGCCTAATCCTAAATATGTATATAATGCTTTCATGCGTTTGGTTCAGTAATGGTAAAGTATTTGCTTTCCTTATCGTCGGGATCAAGTGAGATTGGCTTAACCGGGCGGTCACCGGCTAAGGCCTGGTAAATCAACGGTAATATAAACAGGCTTAATAGCAACCCGAATACTAACCCGCCTATCACCGCTATACCTAAAGGTGCGGTTTGGTCCCCGCCCTCACCTATTCCCGATGCCATCGGGACCATCCCGGCAATCATTGCAAGGCCGGTCATCAGGATGGGCCTCGTCCTGTCCCTGATCCCGATCAAAAATGAATTTTCGGTTCTTAGTTTACGGTAGTTTTCTGCCTGGATGATAAACAGGATAGCATTGGCTACTGCTACCCCGATAGCCATGATACACCCCATATAGGATTGGATGTTTAAGGTTTTGCCGGTTAACCATAAAAGTAAAAAACATCCTGTCAATACACCCGGTATAATACCGATCACGATCAATGAAACCCTGAATGATTGGAAATTAACGGCCAGCAACAGGAATATCACGACAATGGCCAGCAGAACACCGGTTTGCAATTCATCAAATGTTTGCTGAAACACTTCTGCCTGGCCCTGCTGCTGGATCTTCATGCCATCGGGCAGCTTCCCTAAACCGGCAATAACCTTATCGATATCGCGGATGGCCGCACCTAACGATTTGCCATGCAGGTTAGCTGTAAGCGTGATAAAACGCTTTTGGTTTAAACGGTCATACTCCCCTTCTATCCTACCCATCTTCCAGCTGGCTACGTCCCGCATAAATACCTGTTTGCCGCCATTTGAGCCCAACAGGATATTATCTACTTTACCGGGGTCGTTCATAATAAACTCAGGCACCTGCACTTGCACCTGGTAGGCGGTGGCGTTAGCTTTATCCAGCCAGTAATTGGGCTGTGTAAACCTACTGGAAGACGTAGCCGCAATCAGCGATTTACTGGCATCATCAACGGTTAAACCTAACTGCCCTAACCGAACCCGGTCAAATTCCAGCTTCATGGCAGGGTAACTTTGAGGTGCGCCATAGGTAATATCCCGCAGGTATGGCAACTTGTGTAATTGATCCAGGATCCGTTGCCCAAATTCTCTGTCCTGCAACAGGTTCTTCCCCAATATTCTAACCTGCACAGGGGTATTGGTGCCCTGGCTCATTACCTGGTCTACCAGGTCCGACGGTTCAAAGGAAATTTGCATACCGGGTATTTTAAGGGCCACCTCTTTTCTTAAACTTTCTTTAAAATCTTCGAGATGTATGCCGGCATTCTCCATGAAATTGACTTTAAGAACGGCTTCTTGGGGGCCGCTTGTCCATAAGTGAATGGCATTAACAGGATATGACGATCCCTGGTTGCCAATAAACGCAGAGGTAATGGCTATTTTTTGCCCGCCCGACAAACTATCTATCAAGGCCAGCAAAGCTTTGGTTTTGGTTTCCGTACGTTCAAGACGGGTGCCATCGGCTAAACGCACCCTAACCTGGAACTGGCCGGCATCAACTTTGGGAAATAATTCTTTACCCAAAACATTAAACAACAAAACCGCGGCAATCACAGATACCAACAGGTATAGCGAGACAATCAATGTAGAAGAGCTGGCGGCTTTTGTCAGCCATCTGCCATGCCGGTCTTTAAATTTGAGCATCCTTTCCCCCTCTTTTGCATTTTCGCCAGGATGATCTTTAAAAAGCCAGTTGGCCATGACCGGGACAAAGGATTGCGAAAGCAGGAATGAGGCGATCATGGCTAAACCTACCGCTAACGATAAAGGCAAAAACATCGCTTTAGGAATGCCTGACATAAAAAATGCAGGGAAAAATATGGCAAGGATACACAGCAATATTAACAGCTTGGGTAAAGCTATCTCTTTAGAAGCTTCCAGTATTGCCCGGCCTTTGGGTTCGCCTTTTTCCTGGTGATGATGGATATTTTCTATGGTAACGGTAGCTTCATCTACCAAAATACCAACGGCCAGCGCAAGGCCGCCTAAAGTCATGATATTGATAGATTGCCCGAATAATTTCAAACAAATAACCGCTGATAACAAAGCCAGCGGAATAGTGAGCACTACAATGAGCGAGCCTCTCCAGTCACGCAGAAATAATAGTACCATCAGGCCGGTGAGCACAGCGCCCAACACCCCTTCTGTAGTTAAACTTTTTATCGAGTTGATGACATAGCCTGACTGGTCAAACTCATAGCTTACTTTGATATCCGGTGGTATGGCCGCCTGCATATCCGGCAATGCCGCTTTAACCCGTTGAACCACATCCCAGGTAGAGGCATCGGCCCTTTTGGTTACGGGGATATATACCGAGCGTTTGCCGTTAATAAGCGCATAGCCAGATGTAATATCCGCTCCATTATCCACTGCGGCCACATCATGTACAAAAACAGCCGGGCCGCTCCCTGTTTTGATGGGAATATTAGCCAGGTCCTGGATATTCTCCACAACCGTATTTTGCGGTGTGATCAGGGTTTGGTCGCCCACACGAATGTTGCCCGATGGGGTAATGACATTCCCTTTGGCAATGGCAGTTACCAAATCCTGGGGTGTAACGTTATAGCTGCGTAATTTATCAGGATCGGCTTTAATAAGCACGGTTCTCTGGTTACCCCCAAACGGCGGCGGGGCGGAAACGCCCGGCAGCGTAGAGAACATTGGCCTCACCTTAAACAGGGCCAGGTCCTGCACTTCAGACAGGGATCGCGTTGAGCTGAATACCAGTTGCCCTACCGGCACACTGCCACCATCAAAGCGGGTAACAAAGGGGGATATCGTACCCGGCGGCATAAATGCCCTGGCCCGGTTCACCATCGCAACAACCTCACCGGTGGCCTGGCCCATATCTGTGCCCTCGTGAAAATTCAGCTTGAGCAGGGTTACGCCTTGTATAGTCTTGCTTTCAACCGATTTGATGCCGGTAACATACAGAAAGTGGTATTCATAATAAGAGGTGATATAACCTTCCAATTGCTCCGCAGACAGGCCGCCATAGGTTTGCGCTACATAAATAGTCGGGGTGCCCAGTTTTGGAAAAATATCCACGGGCATGTTGCGAATAGAAATTACGGAAAAGAAAATAATGGCGATAACCGCGACAATGATCGTTACCGGTTTTCTTAATGAGCCATATATAAGCTGGATGATATTCATTTTCCGTATTGATTTAAAAAGATATCTATATTGCCCTGGTAGGCGGCTTTAGTTAATAAAGATTTCCAGGCGGCCCAATAAGCGATCTTAACCGAGGCTTCCGATTGGTAAAGCAATTGCAGGGACTGGATCACATCGTAATAACTGATGAGCCCCGACTGATAGCGGTATTGTGTGGCCTGGTAGGCATACCGGGCAGCTTTCAATGCTTCCGGTGCCAGGCGGGCAGATTGTATGGCTTTAGTTAAAGCAGAATCTGCTATTTCCCGCTCGGTGTTCAAATGCAGTTCGGTTTGTTTGAGTTGCTCCCGGCTTGCGTCAATATTCAGTTGCTGCTGTTTAAATAACGGTTTCTGCCGAAATACTTCCAGGATTGGAAAAGAAAGCTGTGCGCCGATACCATAATTATACCGCTCAAAACGCCACCCGTCACTGTTATTGGCCGAACCATCGGCGGCTACGCCTGATCCCCGGCCATAACCCACGCTCCAGATGGTTAATTTAGGCAAAAGGCTCCGTTTGTAGGTTTTCAGGGTTAATTCATTGGTGAGCACATTGGTTTTTTGCAGGCTTAACTCCGGGTGTTCGGTATTATCTGCATTAGGAATAGTAACAGGCAAGCCCTTAAACATTGCAGAATCTGCAACCGGGTTACCAGGTAATCTTCCACCGGTAAGTTCTTTTAAAACGATCAGGCATGAATCCCTTCGCCGTTCAAAAGCAATGAGTTGGATCTGCGCTTTAGCCAGTTCGGCATGAAAAGTAGATGAATCCGTTCCAGGCCTTAACCCGCTCGAAACAACAGCCTGCGATTGTTTCAGGTGGTAAGCATCCCTGTTGATATTGCTTTGATAAACTTTAACCAGGTGGGCCGTGAGCAGGTAATTGAGCCAGGCATTAATCACAAATATCTTATGCTGAAAAATAGTAAGTGTTTCATCTGCTTGCCCATTCTGGAGTTTCCCCCTGGCTAATTCAACTGCTGCTCCGCGCTGCCCAAAGGTAAAAGGCTCCCATTGCAGGTTCAGAGCCGCGGCACTTCCCGGCGTACCTTTATAATCATTGGATTTGCTTGGCGGGCCGCTGATAGGTGTAATGTACTGCGGATAGATCATACCCGTGATGTTGTTGTATGTAGCATAATCCAGCTGGTAAGATGCATTCATAGAAGGAATGATGCCGTTTTGCTGCAATTTAACGGCATACTGCAATCTCTGGGTTTGTAAACGTTTGGCTTTAATCAGCGGGTAATTACGGGTCGCCGTGCTGAGCAGGGAATCAAGGTAAACGCTGCCGGTTTGCTGTGCATGAAGTTGCTGACAAAACAGCCCTATGGCCAGCATCAACCGTATAATTTTTGAGGTTTTACCCTGATAAAATTTCGAATAGTTTTTTGAATACACTACATATAAATTTATGATGCAACGCTATAAACAATCTACAGGAAAAGCTTGGATAAAATTTACCATTTGGATGGATTTTACTTTTTGGTCAGGCTTTTTTTATACTCCGAAGGGCTTTGGCCGGTATGCTGCCTAAAAATCCTGGAAAAATGGCCCTAGGCTCATATTGGTATCAATCTGATCCTGGATCATCTCTTTAAGTTCCTTTGTCCAGGATGGTGCTTTTTTATCGCCTTTACTTTTAAGGTACTGGTGATAAACCTGTATAAGCCTTTGTTCAACAGGCCCATCGGTATGCTTTTGTTTATGGAGATATTTAGCCCAGTTGTATAGCCCGTCGTAGATCACCATGCCTAATGCCAGGAGTTGCTGGTCATCGGCAATATCATATCTTAACCCCGAAAATACCGCTTCCAGCCCGGCAGATTGCGGTGCAAAATCGTGGCGGTCGGTATCTGCCCCCCTGATTATCGCAGCCAGCCGGCTTAAAGCTGCATCTTTTAACTGGTGTTTTTTGAGGAAATAATCAAAAGTGCATTGATCTTCATAATGAGTATACTCTACATTGGGAATATCAAAAGGGATAGCATCCAGCTCCGCCGCTTTCGTCAGCACTTCCTCATATGGAACGTAGATGATTTCACCTTCAGGATCAATGAAGCGTTTGATGAGCCATGGGCAGGCAATACGGTCAATTTTAGGACGGGCACGCGTGATCCATTTCATAGTGGATCAAAGTTAAAAATCTAAAGCGTATTAGCAGAGGTGCCATTCCTATAATCGGCAACGTAATTTGTAATAATCATAATACCTGTAAGGCCTTTTTGGGCTACCGGGAATTATGGTTTTGTTATTCCGCCATGCAGATCGGCCAGGCGCTCTACCTCTACGCTGGCCAATATAAATGCTCCAACCCCTTTAGCATCGTTAGTTATTACCTTTTCGCTTAAATAATATTCATAACTCCCGTCACGGTATGGCTTCCCTCCAAGACCTGATACGCTCACCGTGCCATTAAGATTTAACTGTCCATTTGCATCAGTTTCAATAAACTTTTTGATAATTCCGTTATAGCCTTTTTGAATGGCGGGCAAATAGGTTGGTTGTAAGTATCCCAGCCTTACCGCTTTTGCCATGGTATATACAAACATGCATGATGCTGATGCTTCAGGATAATTTCCTTTGGCGTCACTTTTGTCAAGTACCTGGTACCACAAGCCGGAATTTTCATCCTGATATTTAACAACTGCAGCGGCAAACCGGTTAAGTATCGCCAATAGCTCCGCGCGTTTGGGATGCTGCGCCGGAAAATGATCAAGCACATCAACCAATGCCATCCCATACCAGCCCATTGCCCTGCCCCAAAAATTAGGCGACCGGCCGGTTTCAGGGTTAGCCCAGCGTTCTTTTTTACTTTGATCCCAGCCATGATATAACAACCCGGTTTTTGCGTCGCGGGCTTTTTCTTCCATCAGGATAAATTGCCTGGCTATATCATTAAAAGCGGTATCTTCATGAAAGGCAGCAGCATATTCGGCATAAAAAGGCTCGCCCATATATAAACCGTCCAGCCACATCTGGTTTGGGTAGCGGTTTTTATGCCAAAAGCCCCCCTCGGGTACACGCGGTTGTTTCCGCAGTTGTTCGCGCAGCAATGTTGCCGCTTTATAGTATTTTTTGGTGCCCAGCACTTTATATAACGTCAACAAATTACGGCCGCACAACACGTTATCTATATTATAATCAGCTTGCCGGTAGGTACGGATATTGCCGTCGGGCGTAACATATCTGTCCATACATTGCTGTATATAGCTGAAGTATTTTTTGTCGCCTGTTTGCTGCCAAACGCCTTCTATGCCTTTCAAGATCACTCCCTGGTCATAAGTCCACTTGTCGCCGGTTGTGAGGCTATCTTTCCAGATAGTCATAACCGTTTGTGCCATCCGCTGTGAATAAGGCTGCTTATTTTGAGCCTGTAATACTAACGAATACTGTGAAAAGATGGCAATAATAAACAGGCACCTTTTTATAAGCTGATCACTCCTCATACAAAATTCATTTTAGTGATGATAAACCAACCGGATCATCCTCATTTTATTTTTTTTATTGTTGATTAACAAATTATTGATATCAGTTTTAATATATATCCACAACATGTTGTGCTAATTATTAGCCGTGATCCTGAACCAGTCTACATCGGCATAACCCGAATCATTGATCTGGCTCGTGCGTGTACAAAACAAGCCAATCCTGGCCCCAACCCAACGGCCGGCCCCGGCGGTAAATGGCCTGCCTGTATTTTTAAAATCTACTCCATCCGTACTATAGCTGAAGGTACATACGGCATTCTTCGTTACTTTAACACGCAGGTAAACGGTTGGCGACGATAGCTTAGTAATCACTTCCTCCTGCTCTTTTTTGCCTTTATCTGCCTCCATACAAGTAGTAAATACCAGGTATGTGCCATCCTTTTTACTTTGCATGGCTATGTTAGCGTAACTGAACCCCATAATAGTAAGCCCCGTTTTTTCGCCTTCCAGCTTTAAATTAGGCGTAAAGGTGATTTTTGTAGTAGCTATAAATTCATCAGCCGGAAACTTTTGTAACAGCACATTTGGCGTAAACCACAGGTTAGCGGCATCATTTGGCGGTTGATAACTATAAAGCCTCAAAGTTCCTTTATTGGCATTCATAAACATCCATACGGGCTTCGCGTTGGCCATCCATTGCCATTGTAAGCCCGGAGATGTGGCGTTAAATTCGTCGCTTTCTTGCGGAGTGTTTACCGGAAAAGTTTTACCAACATTGGGCTTTTTATAAGTTGATACAGGTTCGCCTTTACCATCACCATCCTTATCCACGCCAATAACAGGCCAGTTATCCTTCCAGGTCATTGGTTGTAAATGCACTACGCGCCCATACACACCCTTATCCTGAAAATGTAAAAACCAGTCTTCTCCGGTTGGTGTATCCACCCATGCACCCTGGTGCGGGCCGTTGATGGCGCTTTCCCCCTGATCCATTACCACCCGCCGCTCGTATGGCCCATAGATATTTTTTGAACGCAGTACCAGCTGCCAGCCTGTGGGTACACCGCCAGCAGGAGCAAAAATGTAGTAATACCCGTTGCGCTTATAAAACTTCGGGCCTTCTATGGTAGGGTCAGTTTCATGTCCGTCATAAACAATCACGCCATCGTCAACTACCCCGGTTCCGTCGTTGTTCAATTTGTTTACAGCTATTACGCTTTTTATACCGGCCCGACTGCCTGCAAAGCCGTGTACAAGGTACATGCTGCCATCGCTATCCAGCAGCGGACAGGGATCTATGATACCTTTGCCTTCCATCACCATAACAGGTTTACTCCAAGGGCCGGCGGGATTTTTAGCTTTTACCACGTAAATCCCAAAATCAGGATCGGGATAATAAATATAAAACTCGTTATGGTAATAACGGATAGCAGGAGCCCAAACCCCGTCGCCGTGCCGCGGTACGTCGAAATGATCAAAAGGAGGTTGCTTCAATAACGCATGGCCTAAGATGCTCCAGTTAACCAGGTCCTTTGAATGCAATACAGGCAAACCGGGAATTGCTTCAAAGCTGGAAGAAACAAGATAGAAATCATCGCCAACGCGAATAGCATCAGGGTCGGAATAATCGGCATTTATTACCGGATTTTTATAGGTGCCGTTACCCTGGTCCGCCACCCATACTTTAGAGATATAATTGGTACCGGCTACGGATATTCGCTTTTTTTGTTGCGCAAGAACCTGCCCGCTTATAATTAATAATAGAATAATGAACAGCAGTTTATTTTTCATATAAAGGTTTAACATTTGAATGCGCAATATGCGGGGTAAGCCCAAGCTTTAACGACCGGATACCTCCTAAAACTATTTCGGCCATTTTCAGGGCCCCCAGCTCACTAAAGTGCGTATCATCGGCCCGGCCTTCCGGATAGTTAATACTTTCTCCCGGAGCAAGGTAATTAAACAACTTTTTTGATCCTTCGGGACCGAGCCTTTGCAATAAAGCCTGGCTCTCCCTGTCCAGGTCAATCAGCGGAACCTTTTGTTCTGCTGCCAGTTTACGTACTATGGCCGAATACACTTCGTGCGTACTGACGATAGTTCCTGTTGTATCGAACTTTCTTCGTGCTGCAGGCGTCAGCAATACCGGAGTGGCTTTTTTTTCCCTCGTTTCGCGGACGAACCTTGCTAAATTATCCCGGTACCCCTGCTCATTAATATAGCTTTTTTTGGTCGGCACCTCATCATTGTGGCCAAATTGTATAAATACGTAATCGCCCTCCTTTAAACTGCTGATAATAGAATCCCATAAGCCTTCACTAATGAATGTTTTGGTGCTTCGGCCATTCTGCGCACGGTTATCAACAAGTACCGTACTATCAAAAAAAGAGCTGAAAGGCATCCCCCAGCCCGTCTCCGGAAAAGCCTTTGGCTGCTTGTTGGCCATCGTTGAATCGCCTGCCAGGTATACAGTGGTCTGGCCGGGAGTGATCAGAAAAGACATCAGCAACACCGCGCTCATTAAAACGCAGATAAATAATAAGCCTCTAATTTTAAAATTACCGCTTCTGTACATCATATTTCGTTTTTTAGCACAATGTTCTTCTCGCCTGCTGCATACTTATAGCAGGAGAGAAAATTATAAAAAGGGATCTATTATCAGATCCCTTTTATACCGTTTTTAATTAATTATAACCCGGATTTTGTTTAAACACATCTTTGTTGGTTACAGCATCAATTTGTCCCTGTGGTATCGGCCGTACCAGTTCATAGGGCTTGAAATTAGCAGCAGCATCCGGATTCATGGCCTGGATCCGGCTTGCCAATTTGCCCGTCCGCTTTAAGTCAAACCACCGTAGTTGTTCGCCTCCTAACTCACGTGCTCTTTCGTCCAAAATAAAATCGAGCGTAACCTGTGCAGGGGTGATCTGCATTTCTGCCGTGCGACCTGTTTTTGCTGCTCTTGTTCGGAGTACGTTAATATAAGTTGCCGCAGTCCCTGCATCGCCCAGGTTTAATTTTGCCTCGGCAGCAATCAGGTACATCTCCGCCAGTCTGATCACAAAAACATCGCGGGCACTTTGGGCCTCAGCTACGCTTGCGCGTGTTGAATCTTTAAATTTTGATAAAGAAACATAAAACTTACGCTGAATGGGCACCCCATTTGATGCATATACCTTGGCCAGGTCATATGTAACGTATTTATTGCTTTGCGACGCTGCAGGTATTGTTGCATTGGGGGTGTAGCAAACCGTATCACCAACTTTAACAGCATTGCCATTATAGGTGCCGGCTTTATTGGCATACCAAACACTCTGGAAGGAACCGGCATAACGCGAATCATTTTGCTGATCGAACATATTTAAATAAGCCAAAGTAGGCATATACCTGTTAAATGGCCTTCCGTTTGGAATATCCCTGATAAGGAGGCTTGAATTTACCTGGTCATAAACCATCAGGTACAGTAAGTGCCCGTTGTTTGAGCCGCGATAATGACCGTTTGGATATGTTGCCGAGGTAAGGTCATTATTGGCCAGGTTGGTTGAATAATCAATTGCCCAAATTACTTCCTTGTTTTTCAGGTTCCCCATGTTCCACAGATCAGAATATTTAGGCTGCAATACATAGCCGTAGTTTTTAATTACATCATCTGCCATGTTAAATGCTTCGGCATTCATACCGCGGGTTAAATACATCCGTGCTAAAAAGGCTTTAGCTACCGGCACTGTTGCCCGTCCATAATCGGTGGTGGCAGGGGTCAGATTAGCTACTGCAAATGTGAGGTCCTCAAATATCTGCTTGTAAAAAGTCTCTACAGGCGTTTTATTGGCTTCTGTATTGGCACCTGCGGTTGGCTGGGTGGTAAAGTTTACACCGCCCCAGGTTTCAACAATATGCCAGTAATAAAATGCTCTTAAAAAACGCAGTTCGGCCTCGCGGTTCAGCTTTTGGGTTGCCGTATAATCTGTAACAGCAGCAATCTGAGCTATGCCCGTATTGCATAAGTTTACGCCGGCATACAAATTGTTCCACAAAAGCGGCAGCGGATCTGCAGTACCTTGTAAATTGATATATTGGGTAAACATAGGGTACGGATCGCCGGTACCGCTTGTCCAGATATCTGTCCCCATTTCGGAGGCCAGGTAACCCTCCTCTTTACCATACCAAAACCGGGTATAAGTATAGGCTGCATTAACCAATGTTTCAAAACCCACTGCTTTGGTATAAACAGTTGTGGCGGTTAAATTACTGGGATTATATTCTTCAAGCTTTTTGTTGCAGGCACTAAATAAAGTGGCAATGGCTATAAGCAACAGCGCCCAACTTTTTAGTAAATTTTTCATAATATATTTTTTAAGATATTAGTATTTGTTAAAAGGAAAGGTTTACACCGGCCAGGAACAATTTAGTAAGGGGCCTGTCAAACGAACCACCTCCCTCAGGATCATAATCCTTTATCTTTGAGAATGTCGCAAAGTTTTTTGCACTCACATATACCCTTAAATTAGATACATGAATGGGTTTGGTTACACTTGCCGGGAAAGTAAACCCGAGCGTGGCGTTCCTTATTTTAACATACGAACCATCTTTGTAGCCCAATGTTGAAGCAAATGGCTCGGATGCCTTTGTGATATTGGCACTTGGCCTTGGGTAAGCGTTTGTTGGGTTTTCAGGTGTCCAATAGTCTACATTGGCACCATTTTCAATTGCGTTAGGCTCATACTTTAATGCATATTGAGATACGAACATCTGCCCGATGCGCCCAAATACCTGCACATTCAAATCGAAGCCTTTATATTTAAAATCATTGCTAAAGCCAAAGCTATACCTTGGAACAGCTGAGCCAAGTATTTTACGGTCAAATGTTGTTGTAAATTTGCCGTCATTATCGATATCAGCTACTTTAATATCACCCGGTTTGTACCCATAGGTTGCTGCCTGGGCAGCTTCGGATGTTTGCCAGATCCCTGTTTTTTGATAATCGTAAAAAGATACAACCGGGTAGCCTATAAACCAGCCATTGGCAAGGTCATTCACGCCATTTGGTAAATACGTTATGCGCTCCTTATTGCGTGTATAGGTGATATTAGATGTCCATGTAAAGTTTTCTGATTGGATGTTAATGGTTTTCAACGCAATCTCAATACCTGTATTACGACTTTTGCCAACATTGGCCAGTGTTCTCAATGCCCCTGTTGATGCCGGTAATTGCTGTGGCAACAACAAATCCCTAGTATGCGAATCATAATAATCTATAGTGCCCGAAACCCTGTCTTTATAAATTCCGAAATCAATACCGGCATTTAAGGTTCCTGTTAACTCCCACTTTAATTGAGGGTTCCCGATATTGGGATCAAGGCCATACGCTAATGCCGTTATATCGTTCCATGAAAATGGAATTAGCGCCGCCTTGCTTTGGGTTTGGTATGCGCTTACTGCAGCATTGCCGGCAACCCCGTAACTTAAACGTAATTTCAATTCAGAAAACACGCTTTGAGTTTTCATAAATCCCTCATCAACCACACGCCAGGCTGCCGCTGCCGACGGGAAGAATGCCCACTTATTCCCTGATGACAATACAGATGAACCATCTGCACGCCCGGTGAGGGTTAGTAAGTACCTGTCTTTAAATGCATAATTTAAACGTAATGCACCTGAAGTTAAATGTTGCCCAACGTAATTGCTTGATATTTTTAAGTTAGCCGGATTGTTTTGCAGCGCATAGAAGGATTGGTCGGGTATTAATTGCCCGGTACCTTGTGCCGAGGATTGGTCCATAACATTTGATTGATAACTGGTAACACCCGTTACAACCATGCTATGCTTCGCTATTCTTTTTTGCCAGGTGATAATATTTTCCCAAAGCAAATTAGTTTCATTTGAATTGGTTACCGATGCTAATGACCCGGAAGATAAGGCCCTGTTTATAGTATTGGCGCTTTCAAAATGCCCGTTTCGTGAACCGGACAGGGTGATACCTAAATTTGACCGGATGGTTAAGCTGCTTATTGGCTTCCATTCTGCATAGGCGGTTGAAAGCAAATGCGTAATTCTGTTTTTATTTACAAACTGGGATGCATCATCATCAAAAAGAGGATTAGCCTGGTTACCGTTACCCGGAAATTTAGCTATACTGCCATCAGCATTGTACGGATTAAAATAGGGAATAATTTTGTTAGCTACGGATAATACGCCATCATTACGAAGGTTTTGATCATAATAAGCAAGCTGACTTTGCAGCCCGACTTTAAAAGCTTTGAATAACTGGTGATCTATATTTAAACGCAGTGTATACCTGTTTGAATAATCATTAGCATACAATCCTTTTTCCTTGAAATAGTCAAAAGAAAAATAAGCTTTTGTTTTTTCGCTTCCACCGGAAACACTGGCATTATAGTCCTGTTGGGAGCCTTTATGTAATAGAAACCCCGGCCAGTAATATGACAGACCGCTTTGAACTGCAGCCAGGTCACCGGCACTGGTAAAAACTTTCGGATCGTCGGCCGGAGAATTCCATGTTCCGATAGTTCTGAAGCTTTCGCGTTTCAGGTTTGCATATTGCGGCCCTGTCATGGGTACCGGATAGCCTGCAACGTCCGAAATTCCATAATATGAACCTGCTGCTACTTTAGGTTGCCCGCTGCTGCCTCTTTTTGTTGTAATAATAATTACGCCGTTTGCTCCGCGCGAACCATAAATAGCTGTAGATGAAGCATCCTTCAAAAACTCCATTGATGCGATATCGTTTTGATTGATATCTTCATAATTGCTGTACTGGATCCCGTCGACTATATAAAGCGGGCCATTACCTGCAGATAGTGACCGGTTACCACGAACGGTTACGCTTACATTTGCACCTGCGGCACCGCTTGTGCGTACAATATCTACACCCGAAACCTTTCCCTGCAGTGCCTCCATGGGGTTTGATGCCGCAACTTTGGTGATCTCATCGCCCTTAACAGAAACAACTGAACCGGTAAGGTCCCTTTTTTTTACTGCACCATAACCCACAATAATAACCTCTTCGAGCGATTTGCTTAAGGGCACTAAAGCCACCTTTAAAAATGTTTTGCCGTTAACATTCTGTTCTAATGGCCTGAACCCTAAAAAAGTAAATACCAATACAGTATTGGCGTTGGGAACTGTAATGGTAAAATCTCCTGAAACATTAGTTGCAACACCTATATCAGTGTCCTTTATCTTTACTGATACACCAGGCAGTGGTTCGCCTTTTTCGTCGGTTACTTTGCCATTTATGGTTATTGTTTCAATTTGACCATTGTTGTTGCTCGCTGCAGGCCCTGCAGTTGTGTTATTAAACAAAATAATATTATTGTCTATCTGGCTGTAGCCAATTCCCCGGTTGGCAAAAAGCTCGTCCAGGATATCTTTCACCGATTTATCCCGCGAAGAAAGAGTAACACGGGAGTTGGGTGACAGCACATTGTCTTTGTAAGCAAACCGTAAATTGGTTTGCTTTTCAATTTTTTTGATTACCGATTTTAGTGTTTCGTTACCCACTTCCAGCTTGACGTTGATCTTATCGAGCGATTGCCCTTTGCTTGATGAAGCTAAGAGCAATTGGCCGGAGACCAGTAATACCAACAGGATAATAAAACTGAATCGCATAACTTTTCGGAATGTTTTTAATAATTGGCGTGCAGAGGCACCGGATAATGTGCGCCACTGCTTAAACGCAAGAGTTTTTTTCATAACTTGCATTGGTTTTAATCGGTTAATAATAATTGGTTAAATACTTGCCCTGTCGCCGAAAGATGTGAGAAGTCGTAAGCAACGGGGCTTTTTTAATCTGGAGGTTTAAAGTATCATTGTTTCATAGGTTTTTGATTAAGAGGTAAAAAATTGGTTATTATTCACAGCCGGAACCTGATAGTATAACTTCACCCGCTCCATTCCATTTATAGCTCAAATTATTCAGGTGCGATAATACTTTGACAACCTGTTCCATCCCGGTAGTATTTAAGAAGGTTGCGCTAAAACGGCAGCTCCCAATCTTTTCGTTATCAAGGATAACTTTTATACCATACCTTTCTGTTAAAACGGCAGCGGCTTCTTTCAGGGTCATATGGTCCATTACCAGGTCGGTCTCTTTCCAAAGTATTGTGGTTTTGGCATTCAATATA
Organism: Mucilaginibacter sp. cycad4; assembly: GCF_034263275.1. Lineage (NCBI taxonomy): Bacteria > Pseudomonadati > Bacteroidota > Sphingobacteriia > Sphingobacteriales > Sphingobacteriaceae > Mucilaginibacter > Mucilaginibacter sp. cycad4. The sequence goes on from NZ_CP139559.1 coordinate 2,411,667, forward strand.
TTTATTGAAGATTGATTATTGATTTCGTTATAGCTTATCTGATGATTGGGCAATACAATGCCTAAGGTTTTTTTAGGAGCAGATACTTTAACTTTTCCGCGTGTTACCGTTACCTCAATCAAACTGCCTGTTGATTTAATATTAAATGCTGTACCTAACACGCGGGTTGTAATTTGCCCAGTATGTACCAGGAAAGGGTGAAGCGGATCATGTCTGACATCGAAATAGGCTTCGCCGGTTAAATACACTTCCCGGGTTTTCCCGATAAACTTTGCCGGGTAATCTAAATGACTGTTTTTATTTAATGTAACGACGCTTCCGTCGGCCAGCCTGATCTCCTGCACATGACGGACTGGTTTAGGCATAGCCACCCGCGCCTGCAGGGGTATTGGTTTGGGCCGGGTGTTTAAAAAATACAAGCCCGCGCATATTAACAATGCAATGGTAGCGGCAACCGAACGGATAATTGTTTTGGAGCTTCTTTTTTGAAATGAGTAAACGTTTTTTTCCTTTTTTACAATCTCAAGCAGCTTATTGTATAAAACCTCCTGGTGGTCGCCTTCTGCGTCAGCACCAGGTTTAACTTCGGTATCTGCCCATAGTTTTTCCAATAAACCTTCAATTTCTGCCAGGTTATCCTCTTTGGCCATCAGTTCAAAAAGTTCGGCAAACTCTTCTGCTGTACATGAGGCGTCCAGGTATTTTTGAAATAAGTATTTTATGCGAAAAACCGAGGCTGTTGACATGCTACGCTTGGCTGGTTAAAACCAATTCATATACATGACGATAAAATAAGAAGAGAGGACTAATCAGATCTGAAAAAAAATAAAAAAAAGAGAGATTGTGAGCAAAATAGATAGCTGACCATGCTTTATAAATTCGCGCATTTTTTTCAAAGCGGTAACAATATGATTTTTTACCGTGTTTTTTGACAGATTTAGTTTGTCGGCAATCTGCTCATGGGTAAGCCCTTCTTCCCGGCTTAAATTGAGTATCAATTGCTGCTGTTGAGTAAGCTTTTGCAGGCAATGTATAACATGCTGGTTATATTCTTTAAAATCGTGATTTGAGGCTGCAGTTGCCTGCTCATGCAGCATATGTTGGTTAAGGAGCTGTTGTATTCTTTTTTCGCGCGCCGCTGTCCGTAAAAAGTCGAGTGATTTATTTACAGCCATCCGGTAAAGAAAAGCATCAACGTTTTCTACTTCACTTAACACCTCTTTGGCCGACCAGATCTTCACAAAAATATCAAGCACCAGCTCTTCTGCAATTTCGCGCGACTTGACAACTTTATAAATATAGGCGAAAAGCCGGGGTTGGTTTTTTTGGAAGAATAGCTTAAAAGCGAGCTCATCGCCCAATGACAGACGTTGGTGCAACGAAGTTGATATTTCGTCACCTATACCGGATGAACCCAAATGGTTGAACAATGCAATATTATAATTGGAATCATAAAGTAACAATCTATTATTCAATTAATCAATAAGCAAATGAATAAATGATTGTTTAGAATACAATTAATAATACATTCTACACAAGGTCAGCTAATTAGATATCAAATAAATGCGGGTTTTAAAATTCAGGACACATCCGAATTACTTGGGTGATGTAACGCGCATCGTTGCTAAACGTGTTGATAACAGAATCTTAAGCTACCGTTCAGACCTGCCCCGGCTTCAACACAAGGGCCTCCCCCTCAAACGTGATTCCCGGCCAGCCATAGGCCATAAACTGGCGGATATTCTGATGATCTGTACTATCCGGATTTGCCAATACGGCCCTATAGTGCTCAGCAAATAAATAAAGCGTATCCGGCTCACTCAGGTTATTGATCTGAGCAAAAGCGAAAACCCTGGCACTGCCCTGGTTCTGCGTAGTTTCGTTATAAATATTGCCATTTTTAAATGCCGTAGGTTGATGATCGTAATAATTAGCTATAAATTCGATAACTTCATTAAACGTCACAGTACCCTCTTTTAGGGCAGTAATTAAATCAGCCAATTGTTCTTTCATTAAGAGATTTTTTTGCGAAAATAGAATTTAAAAACAGTTATAGACATATGAACCGTATCTTCTTTTTATGATAAGGAAAATTTATATTGTTAAATTAATAAACACGACAGCCGGTAATTTAGTAGCAATGATTATAGCCCCTTCAAAATATTATTTTGCCCCCTATAGCTGAATTAAAAAGTACCGTAATTCGTATCCGGACAATTTAAAGAGCCATAAACCGGTTGGATCCACGTACATATATATTAAAATGAAAAAGCTTTTAGCCCTTTTATATTTTTTAATACTTTCCCATTTCATCTCCGCACAGGAAAGGCCAAATATCCTTAAAAAAAATGTCCCCCTTGACTCCATCAGGCTGAGCGATCCTTTTATCTTGGCCGACCATAAAACTGCGATGTATTATATGACCGGCACCGGTGGTATGCTTTGGAAAAGCAAGGACCTTAAATTGTGGGAAGGGCCTTTCCCGGTTGCCAAAACCGATCCCCAATCATGGATGGGGCCTCATCCAATGATCTGGGCAGCCGAGTTGCATGAGTATAAGGGTAAATACTATTACTTTGCTACGTTCACTAACCGCGATATCAAGATTGATACTGTAAGGGGCAATGTTATAGAACGCCGGGCATCTCATATCCTGGTGAGCGATCAGCCGGAGGGGCCTTATGTGCCGATGAAAGATGCGGCTTATCTGCCTGCTGATAAACCAACCCTCGACGGAACTTTTTGGATTGACAAAAACGGAAAACCCTACATGGTATATTGTTATGAATGGCTGCAAAACTGGAACGGCACTATCGAAAAAATTGAACTAAAACCTGACTTGAGCGGATCGGTTGGGACAGGAAAAGTATTATTCCGTGCCAGCGACTCCCCCTGGAGCAGAGAAAAGGACGAAAACGGAAATATTCACCCCAATAAAGTGACTGACGGGCCATACCTTTTCCGTACCCAAACCGGGCGTCTGGGCATGATCTGGACGAGTTGGGTATATTCAGTTTATACACAGGGGGTTGCTTACTCATCAAGTGGTACATTGGACGGTCCCTGGATACAGGAAAAAGAACCGGTCACACCACCTGATTTCGGACATGGTATGATTTTTAAAACACTGCAGGGCAGGTTGTTAATGGCGGTACATAGTCACCAGGATATTAACGGCCACTACCGCCGTACCCCACATTTATTTGAAGTAGATGACTCGGGTGACAAGCTGATCGTGCGCGGCCCTTACGTCCCCTGAAGGTTTTGGGATTACAGTTCTCAGCAACCTTTGCACCAGGTGTGACATAATTTCTCAGGACAGATACACAAATAATTTTACGCAACATATTTACGGCAGTAGCAATAGACTGCCGATTGCGTTAATTTTGCGCCACTGCCATTTAGGGAAGCGACGCCATGAAGAACCTGCTTTTATCGATACTGTTCATTTTCACTCTTGTATTATGCCCGGTAACAACACCTGCCATAACAAAAACAGACAGTTTGCTGAATGTTCTTAAACGGGAAATTGCCGGGAGGACAAAGTATGACAACCGGAAAGAAAAACAAATTGAACAACTGCGTAAGCTGTTGAAATCGTTGCCTGCAGGATATGTGGAGGCAAGATATCAGGCCACTCAACGACTTTTTGAGGCGTTCAGAGATTACCGGTATGATTCGACCTTTGTTTATGCACAACGGCTGATTGGGCTGAGCAGGCAGTCAAAAAACAGCACCCGGCTTGCCGAAAACCGGCTCAGGCTTGGTACTACACTCATAGCGTCGGGTATGTTCAAAGAGACTTTCGACTGTTTAAGAGAAACATCACCCAAACTTTTGAATTCCGACTCAAGAAAACAATATTATATTCTTTATTCGTGGGCTTATTCAGACCTGGCCAAATATAATCGGGACGTATTCTACTCGCCGGACGATCTCGACAGGAAATATCGTTATCTTGACTCAGCCATTAATTTAACAACGCCCGGCACCTTTGAACGGCTGATACTGCAAGCCCAGCAAAAACCCGGCAAAGGATCCCATCCCTATGGGTATTACCTTGCATTAATGAAAAGGAAACTGTCTGTTCATGAAGAAGCTATGGTGGTTACCGGTTTGAGCCGTTATCGTAACGGTGATGAAAAGATACAGCTTCTGACAAAAGCAGCCATCGATGACATTCGCACTTCAACTTACCGCGCCCAGGCCATGTTATCGCTGGGGACAGCCCTTTCTGAACAAGGGAACCTGGAAGAAGCTTTTTATTTTTTACAACAGGCCTCGGCACAGGCAAATCGATTTGGTTCACGCCTTAACCAAAATGAGGTAGCACGTGTCCTGCCGGTGGTTGCAGCAAAACGTGTTTTATTGGAACAACAACAGCGGGAGCGCTTCCTGATCTATCTGATATCCGTATTTGTTATTGCCATAATCACGGGCTTAGTTTGCTTTATCATTTTTTTTCAATTAAAGAAAGTTCGCCGGGCAGAGCGTATTATTAAAGAAAACAACAGGGCACTTGAAAAAATCAATAAACAGCTTTGGGAGGAAGGTCGTATTAAGGAAGAGTATATCGGTTTCTTCTTTAATGAATTGTCTGGCTTTATCCTCAAAATCGATAAATTAAAGAACAATCTTCACCGGAAAATAAAAACTGCCACCCCTGAGGATGTTTTGCGAATGGTTGACGGCATAGACATAGCCTCAGAACGCAGGCAATTGTTCCGCACATTTGACAGTGTATTTCTTAAACTATTTCCCGATTTTCCGGATGCCTTTAATGCCTTACTTCGGGAGGAAGACCGTGTAAAGCCAAAAAAAGCCGGTACCTTAAATTCTTATTTAAGGATCTTTGCACTAATGCGTTTAGGCATTAACAGCAATGAAATGATTGCGGCAATTCTTGAATATACTGTGAGCACAGTTTATACCTACCGTTTCCGTACCCGCTCAAAGGCAATTGTACCGGCAGATGAGTTCGAACAACGTATCATGAGTATTCAGTTGGCCCCTCCAACAGCTTAGTTACAGTACCAATAACCTGGATTTTTCCAACCTGCATTTTTTGTAAAGCACTACAAAACAAAACATTGCATTTTTTTTGAGTTAGATTTTTCTTTGGCTTACCCGCCAGGGCTTGTGTCTTAGCGCCTATCAGGCTTATTTGCACATGAAACCTATTAGCGAAATACCACCCGGTTATCGCCTAAAATCTATTATAATGAAAAACATGACGAAAGCACATATGCCGCCTTAGCGGCTTGTATCCCGCCGTTGCCGGCGGCATCATCCCCGGGCTTAATTAACCTTTAAAAATCAATCTATAATTTCTTTTTATGTACAAAAAACTTTTACTCAGGCTAAGCGCCTTCGCGCTCTGTTGTATATTTACAAGTACCGCACTGGCTCAAAACAGAACAGTGTCCGGCACCGTAACAGACGCCGCCGACGGTTCGCCATTACCAGGTGTAAGCGTTGTGGTGACCGGCATGTCGGTAGGCACTACTACCAATGCTAAAGGCATATATACCCTCAGCATACCTGCATCTGCAAAAACCATTTCTTTTTCATATATCGGCTACACAACCCGCCAGGTACCGGTAACCAATGAAGCTACGCTTAATGTAGTGCTAACGGCCTCCAGCAATACACTTCAGGAAGTTGTTGTTGTGAGCGTTGGTTACGGCACGCTCGACAAGCGCGAGGTATCAAGCGCCATCACACACGTTTCATCTAAAGACTTGCTCCCTGTTGCATCAAACAGCCCTTTAATGTCGTTACAGGGTAAGGTAGCCGGACTTAGCATTACCAATACAGCCAGCGGCGACCCCAACTCCTCTCCTAACGTGCAGCTTCGGGGGGTTTCATCGCGCAATGCAGGCTTAGGTCCGCTGTACGTGATAAACGGTGTACCGGGCGGTAATATAGATAACATCAACCAAAATGACATTGAAAGCATTGATGTGCTTAAAGGTGGCGCTGCATCAGCAATTTACGGAACGCGCGGCAGTAATGGCGTTATTATCATTACCACCAAAAGGGGTTCATCACAATCGCGCATGTTTTATGAGGGATACGCCAGTTTCGACTACCTTACCAACCGGCTGCAAAACCTTACGCCCGACGAGTTTATTGCCGATCGTGTAAAAAACAGCCAGGGGCAGGATTATGGGGCTAAAACCAACTGGATGGATAACGTTACCAACTCGCCGGCTTTTGCTCAAAAACACACCGTTCAATTGTCGGGCGGTTCTGGTAAAACGAATTACTTCGCATCGGCCGATTACCGCAACGCCGATGGTGTTGATCTGCGCGCGCATAAAAAAGAATATGGTGCCAGGATTACCGTAAACCATGCTACCGACGATAACATTTTTGTAGGTACATTAAGTATCGCCCCGAGGTATATGAATACCCGCAATTCCGACCAGGGCAACTTCAACAACGCGCTCACGCTTAATCCAACATATCCTATCTATGATAAAGACGGCAAATACAATTACATCAATACCGGCTTCTTTTCCAACAACCCGGTTGAAAATGCCAACCTTATCAAAGCAGAGGCCGATATCAAAGAGATGGACATCAACGGTTCATTAAAAGTAAATATCCTCCGGAACCTGAGCACAACGGTAACACTGTCAGAGATCAGCCGCTCGGCAAGAAATATGAATTTCACGCCTTCTACCCTTTCATCTATTATCCACGCCAATAAAGCTAACCAAACCAATTTTGCTTCGCAGCAACAACAGGAAAACGACCAGAAAAACATTGAATGGACGGGCAATTATTCGCTTGACCTGGGGCCTAACCATTTCAAGCTGCTTGGCGGCTATTCTTATTCATTATACAACTACAAAGAATTCCATGCACAGAACTATGATTTCCCGTTTGATTCTTATTTATGGAACAACCTTGGTTCGGGTTTATACAATGGCGGTGCCGCCGGGCAGGGTCAATCGGCTGTTGGTTCAACGCAAAACGGTTCTACACTTATCTCTTTCTTCGGGCGTTTAAATTATGATTTCAATAACCGGTATATTGTAACTGCCAGCTTGCGCCGTGAAGGTTCATCAAAATTTGGCACTAACAATAAATGGGGGAATTTCCCCGCAGCTTCTGCTGCATGGCGCGTATCGGAAGAAAACTTCATGAAAGGTGCGCTTCCATGGATAAACGAACTGAAATTAAGGGCTGATTATGGCGTTACGGGTAACCAGGACTTTGATAATTACCTGTCGTTATTATTATATGGCGGTGCAGGTTATTTTCCGTACAATGGCCAGGTTTACCAGGTTTATGGGCCGTCATCCAATGTAAACCCGGACCTGCGCTGGGAAAAATCGATCAATTTTAATGCAGGCCTCGACTTTTCTATCCTTGATAACCGCATCAGCGGCTCGCTTGATTATTACATCCGTCGAAATAAGGATTTACTGGGATCATATAACGTACCCTTACCGCCAAATTCTCAATCAACTACTTACACCAACGTAGGTACAATGAAAAACTACGGAATTGAACTTGCGTTGAACGGCAGTATCATCCGGCATACCGACTTCAGTTATAATCTGACTCTGGCATTGTCCTATAACCGTAACAAGTTTATTTCTTTCTCAAATAATATATATAAAGGTGCCATTTTCCAGGAGGTAGCCGGTTTACCGGCCCCGGGCTCACCAGGTAATATTCAGCGGATTCAGGAAGGCCATAGCATTGGTGAATTTTATACCTTACGCTCGGCCGGGGTAAACGAATCCGGCGCCCTGCAGGTTTACAAAAAAGACGGTACCATAGTCCAGGCTAACCAGGCATCTAACGATGATAAACAATTTGTAGGAAACGGGTTACCTAAGTTTAACGGCTCTATAGGTAATACTTTCAGGTATAAACGCTTTGATCTGAGTGTTTTCCTGCGAGGAACGTTCGGTTATAAGATCTTCAATACATCTGCCTTTTACATTGGCACACCGTCGAGCCAGAGTGATGCCAATGTGCTAAAATCGGCCTATGACAGCAAAAGCAAATATTCGCGCCTGACCAATCCGGCAACAACATCTATCGCCTCCGATTATTTTTTGGAGAACGGATCGTTTGTGAAGATAGATAATGTGGCATTAGGCTATACCCAACCGATTAAAACCAAATACATTAAATCCGTAAGGCTTTACGCAACCGGCCGAAACCTGCACACATTTACAAGTTTTACCGGCGGTGACCCTGACCTGGTACAGGTTAATGGGCTTACACCGGGTGTAAACACTTCGCTGAGTTATTATCCATCAACACTGCAACTGATCCTTGGCCTGCAGGCAACCTTTTAAAAATTACAACATGAAAAAGTATAAACTATATATCAGCGGTATTTTACTGTCGGCATTACTTACCGGCAGCTGTACCAAACTGGATGAACACGTATATGATAAGGTAGATGCAGCAGGTTTCCTGACCAGGCGCGATGACGTGATCAGGGATTTTCTGCGCCCCTTTGAACACGGTTACTGGAGTATACAGGGTAACGATGTATATGCTGCAGGCGAAGATTGCACCGACGAAATAGGTACCTACAACCGCCAGGGCGATTGGCAGGACGGTGGCTATTACCAGCGGATGCATTACCATACATGGACACCTACTGATAATTTCACCAGCGGTGCGTGGACAAACTTTTACCAGGGTATTGTATTGTCAACCAACTCATTGCAGGACATGGAAAGTATCAAAGATCCATCGAAATTAAGTGTAACTGATGCTGAGCTTACCGATTTCAAATCTGAGTTGCACACCATGAGGGCCTGGTTTTACCTGAGGGCTTTTGATTTTTACCGCAATATCGAGATAGTTACCGATGTAAAAAACTCAACACAAGGCAATCCGCAGTCTACCCCGCAGGAAACCTTTAACTTCATTGAGTCGGAACTAAAAGGTGCTATTGATGGTCTGCCTACGCGTGAGCAACTTGGTGCCACCGGCATTGGGCGGTGGACAAAAGCAGGTGCCGCCTCTTTGCTGGCCCGCCTTTATCTCAACGCCAAAGTATATATTGGCACTGAGAAATACACTGAATGCGAAGCTGTTTGCCGGGACATTATCAGCGGCAAATACGGGGCTTATCAACTTGATACCCGCTGGGATGCTCCTTTTGATTATACCAATACTACGCTTAATTCCGAGGTAATCTATGGCTTTCCGGGTACCCTTGCGCGTACGCACTGGCAATATGACGGTGGTATGTTTTTTTGGGGGATGACCTATGATGCCGCGCCGCTATATTGTGGCTTCACTGATTTAGGCCAGTCAAATCCGCGCTTTGCATTGCAGCCAGGGCGTGATGTGGACAGCGTGGAATATACCTTCCAGTTGGGTAAACCTTTTGTGAAGTTTCAGAAATACCCCGACGATCTGCGGTTAAAAAAATACAAGAACCTGGGCAACAGCCAGCGTGAAGGCATGTTTTTGTATGGCTACCTGCCTTACACCCATATGGTAAATGGTGTAAGCCGTACTGATACCGTGAAAGGTAACAAAGGCCCTTATCCATTGTTCATTCGCGACCAGGTGGGTATGTTCCAGGGGGCAAAGCCGGGAACAAAAATAACTGATAAGGAATCAAACATGAACCATGCCGATCACAATTCAGGAGTGTTCCTGGTAAAATATCCATTTTATCCTACGCCTGATCCAAACCGCATTACGTCTGCCTATGCCGAGATCCGGTTTTCGGAGATCTACTACACCCTGGCTGAGTGCCGTTACCGGGCAGGCGATAAAGCCGGCGCCGCTAATTACCTGAACCAGGTAAGAAAACGTAATTTCCCGGCCGGATCAACAAGTTTATATAACCCTGACGGCAGTCAGCTTACCGACCAGGAAATGCTGGACGAATGGGGCAGAGAATTTATTGGAGAAAACCGCCGGCGTACGGACCTCATCCGTTGGGGCGTATTTAACACAGGAACCTGGTGGGATAAAAAACCTGATGGGGATAAACATACAGAGATCTTTCCTATCGGGCGGGATATTATCAATGTTAACCCGCAACTTAAACAAAACCCGGGCTATTAATTTTAGTTTAAATTAATATAGATCATGGTGCCGCCCTGAATCGGGGCGGCACCTTTTTTATTGCAGGCCCTTATCCCCCTGATCACATTTGCGGCTTGTTTGTGGAAATTGACTTTATTAGTAACAATACTATATTCTGCAAAATTATCTATAGCCGCAACCTATAGCCAGCCCTGGCCTTTCAGGTATGCTATCAATTGCGGATTTTGTACAGAAAGCACGGGCAACCATAACCCCAACCTTTCACGCTCCCAGTAAAGGCCGGCACCGGACGCGGGGCGGGCAAAACGGTAACGGTAAATAACAGCCCGGATATAACGTGGCGGTTTTGCGGGGAAGGGATTCCCGGCAAATAAACCTACCGCCCCCGGATCATTATGCAGCAGTTTCCAAGCCAGGTGATATGTCCATGGGTACTGATCAGCTGTGGACATCGCTGCAAACCACATCTGCCAGTCCAACCGCAGCTGGTATGGCGCCACCTGCCGGGGCGACTGATCAGGCGCTACAGGCAAGCCTTTATAAGGATAGGCTTTCCAGTTTGCGCTGTCGGGATTGAGGTCTCTTGTACCTTCAAAAACTACATTGTATCGCTCCTGTCCTACACTACCAAATGCCCCGTAAGTGTTGACAAGTTCTAAGGGATCAAACGAAGTGTTCATAATCTGTTTGGACGATAAGAGATTGAATGCCGGCTGAAAACTGAGCAATCCCACAACACAAACCACTATCAGCGCAGTATATTGCATCGGCGTCGAAACCTCTGCTTCCTGCGCAGCTTTCGTTGCTTTGCGAACAAGTATGCCCGGTAAAATTTTCGCCCAAAAACCATCATCCAGGCAAGCCAGCGCAGGCACAATGGTTAGCCAGTTCAGAAAAGAGAGGTTCCCGCTCAGGATGATTGCGAGTTGGAATAGTATGATAACGGTACCGGCGATGTGCCTGAATACCCGCGGGCCGAAAACAAACCATGGCGCCAATAGTTCGGCCAGCCAGTTAAACCAGACACCCACCCACAATAATGAATGTGGCAGAAAATGAAACCAGCGGCTAAACGGCCCCGGGATTGGCTGGGTTTCAAAATAATAATACAGCGCCGTTCCTTTGCGCCAAACTTCGTCGCCCCGATATTTGATCATCCCTGCGCCAAACATAACCCGAAAAATTAGCCAGCGAAACAGGATAATGATGAGCAATGGCGGCGGGCGTTTAGGAAACGACCGCATATCCAACAAGGGACACAAAAAGATAGCGAGAAAGCCGGTTTCTGCCAGTTGGATCTCCCAGCCGTAACTATACCAATCCTGTCCTACATGCACAAGGGAGAGATACAACACCCACAACGCAGCCATTGAAAGTGCGTTGGCATAACCGGCGATGGTGGCTAATGATATGATGAAGCCCGCCCATACTACCACCAGCAATGCCGTATCAGAATGCCAGAACCAGAATACAGATGGTAACCGAAAGAAAGCCGCGCTTTTTGAACCCAGTGCGATACTTACCTGTTGCAGGTAATTATCTACCGGCAACAAGCCACGTGAACCGATTAATGGCAGTATTTGATTTATAGCTACAAGAAATGCAACCGCATAAACCACGCCCAGCAAACGCAGGAGCACAAAGCGCGTAAGCCAGTACTCAGGTGTTGAGTTATGTTCACTGTCATCTAACATAGTGAAATGTATTTTAAAGTTACAGAGATTTGGAGATTACAGAATAGAAATATTTGATTACCAACAAGAATGCTGATAAAAATGCAAGTCCTATTCATTGCCGTTGACTTTAGTCAACGGTCAGGAAAAAAATGAACAGCGGGGCTTTAGCCCAACTATTCATGCGACATTTTGGCTAAAGCCGTTTGACATCCATTCATCATTCCGTTGACTTTAGTCAACGGAATGAAAATGCTATTGATTCGCTAAATATTATGATTATTATAAAACAGTGCCTCAACATGTAGAAAGGCTAAGTCAAAATGAAAACGTATTATTCACAGTATGTACGGCCCAACAAAATCAGTCATGACAATTAAATTTATATATTTATTACACAAAGCTTAATTCTTAAAAATGGTAAACAAGAAAAAAAACTGGTATCAAAGGCATATCGATTCCATGAACTTTGGTCAGCGATTAGCCGACTCTGTAGCGGCCGGGATGGGTTCATGGCGGTTCATTATCATTCAAACCTTAATTGTTGCATTGTGGATGGCGCTAAACGTTATGGCCTTTGTTGACCATTGGGACCCCTACCCCTACATTTTATTGAATTTATTGTTTTCGACCCAGGCCGCATATGCAGCACCGATTATCATGATGGCCCAAAACCGCCAGAATGAACGCGACCGCGCCCAGGCCAATGAGGATTTTCGTACCAATGTAGAAGCAAAAAAAGAGATTGAAGAGTTACAACTGCGCTTAAATGCTATTGAAGTAGACAAGCTCGACAAAATTTTGGCGCTGCTTGAGAAAATAGATAAGAAATAATCAATTGCCTGACAAAAACGCGAAGATGCCGTATCATAAATCAAATTAACCATCCTTGATGACGTGTTACCTGTGAATTGAAATTTAGCCGATAATATTTAAAATCTGTATAGCTATTTCCGGACGGGTCATTATACAAAAAGGGGGTTAACACATTTTTCGTATAAAAAACACTCAATTATTTGATTTTCAGATATTTAAATAAATATCAACCCTGAATTGTGTTAACCCTGTTAACCCCCTTTTGTTAGTGGAGCCAACTCAAAACTATATATCGATTAAGTAGCTGAATAAGTCAAAAAAAAGAGGCTGATTTATACAGCCTCTTTGCGATCCGAATATTTATTGAGTTTAAAGCCTGGTACTAATCAAAATTACTTTGCGAAGTAATTCCTTAATTCTCCACTATTTTCAGCGTAATTCCACCTGATCTGGTCATTTTTACCATCACCGTTAAGATCGGCGAAGAAGAAATCGGTATCTCCGCTTTGTGAAGTCCCCCTTAGTGAGTAATAAGGCCCGTCAAACGTATTCGCAGTGGTAGCGTAGTAAATTTTCAGCTTACCTAAATAGTTACCGGGGTTCCAGTAAATCTTGTCGGCCCTGCCATCGCCGTTTACATCGGTAAAATAAAACACTGTTGCAGATGAAACGCTTGATGCACCGGCATCGGTAAATGACGTGGATGCGGTAAAGGTGCCATCACCATCCGACAGGTAGACAGAGGGTTTGCCCGAATTAAGGCTTGGTTGCCAAAGGATCTTATCAGCCTTGGCATCTCCGTTCACATCAGCATAGTAAAATACCGAACCACCTGTGGTGCTCGCGCCTTCAGTACCGGAAACCACTGTTCCGCTGAAATTACCGTTTGCGGTAGCCAGGTAAACACGGGTATGACCGGAATCAAAAGTACCATTCCAATAAATCTTATCAGCTTTTCCGTCACCGTTCACATCTGCAAAATTATAAATGGTAGTGGTACCCGCACTTGTACCTTCAGGGTTATCGATCACCGTTGAGCTGAAATTGCCGTTGGTTGTAGCTAAATAAACACGTGTATGTCCGGAGTTTAATGTTGGGTCCCAAAGAATCTCATCGGCCTTGCCATCCCCGTTCACATCCGCATAATAATAGCGGGTTGTTGTTAAAGTGGAGGCCCCGGCGGTATGAACCACAGCAGCAGAGGCAAAAGTACCGTCTCCATTGGAAAGAAAGATCTGGGGGCGACCGCTATCATAGGTAGAGTTCCAGTATACCTTATCGGCCTTGCCATCTCCGTTGATATCCGCGAACCAGAATTTGGTATTGGCATTTACACTTTTTCCGTTGGCATCGGCATGAGCGCCTCCAAAAACGCCGGGCACAAAATTTGCCATTACCGGCCAGTGATCTGATGGCCAAAAGCCGTTATAGCTTGTAGTGATCACTTTCCATGAGGTAAATGACATACTCCTGTCGCTCATCATCCAATCAATCTTGCCGGTACCTGTAGCAGTCCAGCCATGAAAGGTAAGATCGCCGTCGGTATCACCCAGGGCATCTACCAGGTCCAAACCGCTTTTCAGGTTATTGATCTCGGCAGTGCCCGGCTGTGCATTAAAATCGCCAAAAACAATTTCGGGCAGGTTTTCGGTATTGTATTGGTTAACCGCGGCTACCAACGCTTCTGAGTTTTGTTGCCTCACAGGTTGCGAATCAAACTGCCAGTGGCTGTTGCTTACAAAATATTTGAGCGAAGTGGTGTTATCAAGCAATTTGACCCAGGTACCGGTATTGGTTGGCCCAAGCACAACGGTACCGCTGCTTTGCATGGTGAAACGGTTGGTTTTATAAAAAATAACCTTAGGCGTACCCATACCGGCCGATTCATCGTAATACACACCATAACCCAGGCTTGCCATTTGCGGAATGAACCAGGTTTCGAACGAGTTATCTGAAAACTCCTGCATCCCGAAGATATCGGGGTTATTATCAACAATAATCTGGCGGATATTACCCTGACGCTCTGTTATTGATTGCGGATCAGAAGCGTCATTGTGCCTTACATTAAAGGATAATACCCTGATTTCAGGAGTTGTTTCTGTTACCGAAAATTTGGATGCGACCGGTAAATTGATGTTCATCGTTTTTAATTCTTCAAGCTGCGATTTTTGACAGCCTGAAAAAAGCAACAAACCGCCTAAAAAGCAGGCTGCTGCTTTGCCGAAATTTGTGTTGTTTTTCTTCATGACAGGTTGATGTATTTTATGAGATTTATAATGGAAGATGATTTATTAATTGGTTTTCGTTTCGGCGGGAGCTAAAAGACCGGGGTAAAGTACGCCGTCAAAATCCTTCATATCGAGGCCGAGGAGCTCATTAACAATTGGTGCAATATCTTCAAGGCCCATTTCATGAATGACCTTTTCCTTAGCCAGGCCAACGCCGTAAGCTAAAAATCCGGTGCTGATCTCCGGGAAGTTGGAATAATGCCCATGAGTGCCGCCATTGCCGGGTTTAACAGGATTGCCTTCGGTGGCATTACTAAAAGATACACCCGGGATAGCTGCCAAAGCCAGCGCTACTTTAGGGTCAACACCCCATTTATCAAGTTCGGGCCGTTCAATAACACGGTACAATTTTTTCTGTGCAGCGGGTACTTCATTTAATAAGTTACGCACTGTTTTAACTGTCTTCACATCGTTATCCTTTATATATAAAAACGTAGTGCCGCCCTGCTGGAAAAATTGAGCTTTCCAATCGGCGTTCTGCAGTTTTTTACTTACCAATCCGGCTTCAGCAAGCCAAACATTTGGCGCCAGCTGTGTATGAATGTTCACAAAGCCGTGATCACCTACAATGAGATAAGCGGTGCTATCCTGGATCCCAGCCCTTTGCGTAGCCTCTATAATACGGCCAATGTTATGGTCAACACCAAGTACAGCTCTTTTTACATCGGGACCTAAACGGCCTTCGCTGTGTGCCATATGATCAACACAAACTAAATGGATTGTGATAAGATTGGGCTTATGTTTTTCTATGAGATAGGCAGCCATGCGCGCCAGGTTATCGTCGGTGTTCAGGGCGCCATCAAGGTCGGCGTTACACAGGTGCCCGGTGGCGTATTGTTCCATTTCCTCAAATAATCCGGCGGGGGTCGACCAGCGCCTGAAAGGCTGCAGCGGATCAGCCAGTTTGGTGTTGCGTGCCGCATCGGGCATATTATAATCAATCGGTGCATTTACCGATACCGGCCAAAGTACCGAAGCTGTCGTTAAACCTTTTTTGTGTGCTGCATCCCACAAGGTTTCGGTTTTAATACGATGGGCATCTGTATAACCAAGTTCACCGGCTTGTTCAGTAGTTTCAAACGGATTATTATAATAAATACCGTGTTTGGCCGGGAACCTACCTGTAATTATAGTTGTATGTGAAGGATAAGTTACCGTTGGCAATACCCCGCGTACGGCATCGGCATAAATACCTTTTACTGCAATTCGCTGTAAGTTGAAAGCCCCCCATGATGGGTCCTTATAGAATTCGGGCCTGAAGCCATCAATACTGATGATCACAACATGCTTTGGCTTTTGCGCAAGGGCATGGAGACTTGTTAAGGCAATTATTGCCAGCGTTTTAAAAAAGATCTTCATAGCTGCTTATTTAACAGGGTTATCAAATAGAGGAACCGTAAACTGGCTGTCAGCATCGGTTTCGCTTGTTTTGGCATACGGCGAAAATGTTTTAACCGAGAGCTCATTATGCCTAACCGAAAATTTATACAAACGCATCAACCCATTGCCACCGTTTGGCCTGCTTTGATAATCGTTCAGGAAAGCTTTAACTGTATGGCCGTTATAGGTTTCAACACGGTAACCTTCGCCGTTATCACCGACGTGGCCGCAAAGCATCATGAACAAATTAGAGTTGTTTTTAAGGCTTTCATAAATAGCCTTGCCCTGTGCGTTGAAAGGAGCTTGCGGCGTGTTGGAACCCGTTACCGGGTTAAAGTGTAAAATAGAGTGACTTACAACAATTGCCCTACGGAAGGCATATTTACTTAAAATTTGGTTGGCCCAGCCATACAAGCTTGCCTGATCTTCATTAAAAGCATCAAATTCGAGGAACATTACAATGAAATCAACACCGCCTGCAGTAAACAAGTCAAAGTGGCTATCATTATTATTACCGTAATGACCGCCGTAATAAGGTCGGCCTTCAAAATGCTTTACGCCAAAATATTGGTTATACCCATTTGTAGTGCCGGTAACCGGATGTTGTGATGGAAACTGGTCGTGATTGCCAACGGCCAGCCCGTAAGGGATACTAACAGGATTTTCCAGGCCATAAAGCGCGGTTTTAGCAAGATACCATTCACTTTTAGTTGTAACCGGATTATCCCCATGTTCGGTAATATCACCCATGTGAGCAACATAAGCTATATTCTCTTTAACCTGGTTCTTCTGGATCCAGTCAATCTGCGCTTTGAACATATCAAACGTGCCGCCGAGCTGGGCCTGCGCCAGGTAGTATTGCGAATCGGGGATTACAGCAATTGAAAAATCACCAGATTTAACTAACGCTGCAGGACCGGGAGTATTTAAAACGGTATCTCTTGAGGGTAATATCTCTTTTGATTGTGCATGATAATTGAGCAACAATAAGCCAAGGCAAAGCCCTGCTGATAATGCATTTCTGTATTTCAGTAACATGATTTTTTGTTTGAAGATTAAACTATATCCCCGCCTTCAGCAATCTGAAAGCAGGGATATTAGCATTGAAAGATCAATAACCGGGGTTTTGAGTCATTTGACCCGGGTTTAAATCAATTTCGGGCTGCGGGATTGGATACAGCAACTTATTGGCTGTTACATTGTAAGTATCAGGTGTAAGGTAATTTACCTGTGTTTTTAGTACAGCGCCAAAAGCATTCATCACAACAATAGCCTTTCCGGTACGTACCAGATCGTTCCAGCGGTGATTTTCAAAGGCAAGTTCGATCCGGCGTTCGTGAGCAATAATATCACGCAGTGATGCCTGGTCGGCAGCAGTTGCTGTCGGCAATCCAGCCCGTGACCTTACCGTATTTAATGCTGTTAATGGCGATTTACCCTGCTCATTCTGTGCCTCCGCTAATAACAGCAACGCGTCAGAATAACGGTAAACAGGGAAATTATCGCTTGAGCCGGTAACTGCAATGAGTGGCGGATGTTCATATTTTTTAATATAAGGAACGCCCATTTTACCTGCAGCAGGTGTATAACCAATAATACTTTTATTGGCCGAGTAAACAAACAGATCGCTGGCGTTATAAGTACCCTCAACAATCCCTATCGATGCGTCAAGGCGCTTATCGTTTGGTTCATAGGCGTTGATCAGATCCTGTGTAGGCGTATTCCAGCCGCCTGTTGAGCTGTTGTTGATGTTGATGCCGGTGACGATAGAGGTATTGGTACTCCGTGGTAAAAAATGAAAAGGCAGTGGGTTTGGTGTGGTTCCTAAAACAGTCCCTTCCAAAAACTGGATATCAAATATAGATTCCTTGCTGTTTTTATTTCCCGGCTTAAACGCGTCGGCATAATCGGCATTCAGCCCGTAACCCATGCCGGAAAGTGTGCTGAGTAGCGTTTCAGTATCTGCCCATTTCTTTTGAGTGGCATAAACTTCAGCCAGCAGCATCGTTGCCGAACCTTTGGTTGCCTCTCCTGTTTGTGGAAATTTAGCCGGAACGCTTAGTTCACTTATGGCATCCTTTGCATCGGCAATGATCTGCGTATATACCGCATCGGCTGCCGAGCGTGGCAAAAAGGCGTCTTCGGCCTTGGTTACTTCCTTTAAAAATAAAGGCACACCGCCAAATAATCTAACCAGCTTAAAATAATAAAAAGCTCTTAAAAACTTGGCCTGTCCGTCAATCGGTGCTTTAGTTGCCGCATCAAAATCGGCTGTCGTTAACCGGTTAATTACAATATTGGTGCGAGAGATCCCAGTATAGCAATGCTGCCAAACGGCGTTCACATAATCATTAGTTGATGTGTTTGTAAAGTTTGAAATGCTTTCGCGGTATAGATATGCGGTACCGCGGTTGCTGGGATAAGCCTGGTAAATGGTGTTATCCGAGCGCATTTCTGAGGTAAAATAATCATTTACCAAAACATCTCGCAGAGGTGCGTAAGCCGCAATGTCGGCCTGTTTAAACTGATCGACAGTTTTATAAAATATAGCATCGGTGTAGGAATCCTTGGGTGTAAGGTCGATAAAGTCTTTTTTACACGAAGCTGCGGTGAGCGCTGTTAAAGCAAGGATGATATATGTCTTTTTCATACAATGGTCTTTGGGAGATTATTTAAAAGTTGCTGAAACACCAAATGAAAAGGTGCGTGGTATAGGGTAAGCATTTTCATCAACGCCGATACCCAGTGTAGGGTCAAGCCCAGCAAAGTTGATTTCAGGGTTCATTCCCGAATATTTAGTAAATACAAAAGCCTGTTGTACCGATGTATAAACCCTCAGGTTGCGTACCAAAAATTTATCACCCAGATTGAACCGGTATCCCAACGAGATATTCTTTGCAGTAAGGTACGAACCATCTTCAACCCATTGTGAGTTAACTTGCCTGCCCATTGCCGTAGTGCCCGTTTTTGTACGCGGATAAACGCCTGAACCGGGGTTTTCAGGAGACCTCCAGCGGTCGGCTGCGGCAGCAAGCATCACACGTGAACCATCAAGATTGGTTTGATAAGCCCATTTAGCAGCATTTAATATTTTGCCGCCAACAGAAAAGGCCATGTGGATGTTCAGGTCCCAGTTTTTGTAAACAAAGTTATTGGTAAGGCCACCGGTAAACGTGGGCGTAGGATCGCCGATAAAAGTACGGTCGTTCACATCGTCAATAACACCATCGCCATTAATATCTTTAACTTTGATAGTACCTACATCTGAAGCGCTTCCGTATTTGGCCGAATTTGCCAGGTCATTAGCATCTTTATACAGCCCTAAAAACACAAAACCGTAAAACTCGCCCAGGTGGTGTCCCTCCTGCTGGCGGAAATAATCAGACGATACAGTATTGTTACGGCGGATATAACCCGGAGAAATCAGGTTTTTGATCAGGTTGCGATCAAAAGAAACATTAAGGTTGGTTGTCCATTTCAATTTACCGGTAAGGTTGTTTGAGTTAACAGTAAACTCGTGCCCCCATAATTCAATCGCGCCTACGTTATCCAAAATACTGGTAAAGCCAGAAGCTTTAGGTATCGGGCGATTCATGATAAGCCCATCGGATATTTTGTGATAATAATCGTACGTGAAACTCAACCTATTATTGAACAATGACAAGTCCAGGCCGAGATCGAACTGTTTGTTGCGTTCCCAGCGAAGATCACTGTTAGCTAACCGGTTGATGGTTTGACCAGCCACAGACGCACCACCAAATTCATAATAATATTTTCCGATAGTTGCCTGTGCAGCATAGTAACCCGGAAAGAAATTATTACCGGTTACGCCATAGCTTGCGCGAACCTTCATGAGGTTAAGAAAGCTGAAACGCTCCATGAATTTTTCATCACTTACTACCCATCCGGCTGATACCGAAGGGAAATTACCATAGCGCTGATTCTCACCAAAGCGCGAAGATCCGTCACGGCGAATAGCTCCCTGCAGCAGGTACCTGCCTTTGTAATTGTAATTAATACGGGCAATACCTGATAGCAGCGAATAAGCACTATATGAACTGCCGCCCTCTGATAAACTTGTAGCTGCGTTTAAATATGGAATGTCGTCGCTCGGGTACCCTACCCCAGTTAACGTATTATTAGTGCCGCTATACTTTTGAGCAGAGTAACCTGCCAATGCTTCGATGTTATGATCTCCGAAAGATTTACGGTAAACAAGGTTCGCTTCGGCAGTGTACGATCCATTATCCACAGAACTGCTTGTTCCGGTGGCCTGGCCTATTGTTGAAGTAACCACACCCGACTGGAAATACTGTCGTGTTTCAGCGCCTTTATCAACCGCCACATTAGTTTTAATGCTGAGGCCTGTTAAAAACTCATAATTTAAATAACCATTAGCCAGTATACGTGTAGTTTTATAATCGTCATTAGTAAGATTGAATTGGGCCAGTGGATTTATATAAGCCACCATACCCGGCGAATAAGTATCCCGGTTATAACTGCCATCGGCGTTATAAGGCGATTTTAAAGGACTGGCTTCAAAGATCCTTTCAAATAAACCGCCAACACCATCGGTACCCAGGCGGTTATTGTGGTCAAGGCGATAGCTTGGTGCCAGGTTAAATCCTATTTTTAATTTATTGTTGCTTAAAGAAAGATCCTGGTTGATACGTAATGAAAACAACTTGGTGCCGGTATTGATCAGCACGCCCTGTTGTTCCTGGTAACCGGCCATCACAGTCGAGCTTGATTTTTCGCGCGCACTGCGGATGGTGATATCATAACTTTGTATCGGTGCTGTACGGGTAAGCAGTTTATACCAGTTGGTACCTTCACCATACTGTTCCGGGTTCAAATAGTCGGCCGGGGTAGCAGTTATGTAACCTGGCTCATATTTACGGCTGTCGGCAAATTTTTCATTCATGTACTGGGCAAAGCCACGAGCGTCCATCATTTTTGGAACACGCTCGCCCGGTATTTTCTGCACACCGTAATTAGCATTAAATTCAATCTGTGCATCGCCGGGTTTAGCATGTTTGGTGGTGATCAGGATAACGCCGTTGGCTGCGCGCGAACCGTAAAGTGCCGTAGCCGAAGCATCTTTTAAGATACTGAAGCTTTCGATCTCGGCAGGGTTCATGTTATTGATGCTACCTGTAACAGGGATCCCATCTATTACTACTAAAGGCTGGTTGCTTGCATAAAACGAAGCCGCACCCCTAATCCTGAACTCCACACCCCGGCCCGGCTGCCCGCTGCTTTGTGCAATCTGGACACCTGCTGCTTTACCCTGCAATTGCTGGGCAAACTGCATCACAGGCATATCCTGAAGCGGAGCAGCATCTACCTGGGTAAGCGAGCCTGTAACCTCCCTTGCGCGTTGTTTACCATAACTTACAGTGACTTCTCTTAGCTGGTTACCGGCCACAAGGCTGATATTTAAAGTAGTTGTTTGGTTACCGTTGATTGTGACATTGGCAGATTCAACACGGGTATAGCCCACAAATGAAATGGCTACAGTATAAGTGCCCTCTGGCAAGCTAATGTTATATTTCCCGTCTATGTCTGTCATTATTCCCAGCGAGGTGCCAATAATTCTTACCGAAGCACCGGGCAAGGGTTGTCCGCCCTCATCTGTTACCCTGCCGCTTATATGCCCTGTGAGCTGCCTGTATAGTATAATGTTACCGGCTTGTTCTTTAAAGCCTATCTCCTGCCCTTTTAACAGAGCAGTAAGAATATCTTTCAGGCTTTCGTTCTGATAGTTCGCCGCGCGGGTATGTTTATCGGCAAGTTTTAAAAAAACTTCGTCATAGGCAAAAGCCACGTTGGCCTTTTGTTCCAGCTTTTTAATAACTGAAGAAAGGTCTTCGTTCCCGATGCTGATATCAAGCCTGGTGTTTACCCCCTGGGCTACTAACTCAGTAGCCTTTACTGATACCAGGCCGATGGTTATTGATATGGAAATTAGTAAAAAAGAGATACGCATAAACTGTCTGCATAACTGTGTATGGAAATTCATATTTTTGATTGCTTTGTAATAAGTCAAATTTTGCTGAGCATTGCAGGCTGGGGTCGGCAAACCTTCACCTGCTGAAATTAAAGCCGGCT
Source organism: Mucilaginibacter sp. cycad4 (assembly GCF_034263275.1). Taxonomy (NCBI): domain Bacteria; kingdom Pseudomonadati; phylum Bacteroidota; class Sphingobacteriia; order Sphingobacteriales; family Sphingobacteriaceae; genus Mucilaginibacter; species Mucilaginibacter sp. cycad4. The sequence continues at coordinate 2,433,982 of NZ_CP139559.1, forward strand.
CCTGCTGTAACAGGGACCGGTTTCTTTTTTAAGGGTTAATAAATAATTACGTTGGTACCCTCCTTTCTGAAATGTGCGTTGTGTATGGCGCTGATGAGTTTCAGCGTTTCTGTGGCTGATGTGTTGCGTTTAATGCGTAAGGTGAATAAATAATCATGCACCCGCTTACTGCCTGCTTTTAATGTAAGGCCATAAAGGTTTTTGAAAACTAATGACAATTCCTCAAATTTTACACGGTTTAAATAGGTGTCACCATCTTTCCAGCTTTGGCTTTGACTGGCATCAACTTTCTTTTGTTCAAAAGTGCCCTTATCGGTCAAATAGCTAAGTTCTTGTCCGGGTGTGAGGAATGAAAGCAGTTTTGTCCCTTTACTTACGCCCACCTTACCTGTAACAACCGTAATTTTAACATGAGGCAGACTATGATATGCGTTGATGTTGAACGAGGTTCCTAAAACCTGCACCTGCAACGGGGCAGTGATAACCCTGAATGGTTTGCGGGTGTTGTGCTTTACTTCAAAAAAAGCTTCACCTTCATCCAAATAAACCTGGCGTATAGTTTTATCAAAACTTGAAGGGATCCGGATACTGCTTTGTGCGTTCAACCAAATAACCGAGCTATCCGGCAGTGTCAGTTTCCTGATCTCGCCGCTAAGTGTGCGTAAAGTGGTATAAGTTTCGGGAGCAACTGCTGCGGGCTTTAGCAAAAAATAAACCAGCGCAGCTGAGCAGCACAACAATAAAATACTTGCAGCAATGCGATAGTTGAACCAGATCGCAGGCGCAGGCTTATTGATGGAACCGCTGATCTTTGTATGCATGGCATTTCTGACATGCTCAAGCTCACTGGCGGATAAAGCCTGTTTTTCGCCCCCGGCTTCATACGAGTCATACCAGGCCTCAATTATGGCTTTTTCGGTTTCGTTAGTAGTACCTTTCTGGTACCGGCCGAGTTGTTTTATAAATTTACGTAGCTCCATAGCGGGTTTTCAACAGTAAGTCGCCAAAAAGCCCTGGAGGTACTTATAATTTACATCAACATTTTGTTAATTAATTGTAAAGCGCAAACAATATCAGTGCTAAGTAAGCTGCGCTTTGTTCGGGGTGTTTTTCAGAGATAACTATTCTCAGCCGGCGCAATACTTCAGAGATATAATTCTTTACCGTTTGTTCGGCCAGTCCCAACTCACTGGCAATCGCTTTTACCGAGTGGTTTTCGCTGCGCAGCTCATAAACCTTTTGCAGCATTTCGGGCATGTGTTTAACCGCTTGTTCAAGCGTTTGCTCCAGCTCAAGATAGCCGGTATGGTCATGTATGGAATTTTCAAGCAACTCCACCCGTTGCAGCGCATCCTCCAGGCGTATATGTGTAACCTTTTGCGATCTGAAGTAACTGATCACACTCAGGCGTACCGCGCTTAATAAATATTGCTCGAAAGTAGTTTGGATAGTAAGGGTGTGCCTGCGTTGCCAGAGTCTGATAAAAATTTCCTGCACAAGGTCCTGCGCCTGTGCTTCGTCGTCAAGCCTGGCCTTAGCAGCCCTGTATGACCGCTCCCAATAACGTTCAAACAGCAGGTCAAAAGCCGAATGATCGTCCTCCCGGATTCGCGAAAGTAAAATAGTGTCGGCAATTTCTATCATTGGGTACCGCAAACCTACATTACTAATGTTAACTAAACTTTAAGAAAATGATCACTGCACGGTTGTTACAAAAAACTAACCGTCTAACAAAATATTGGATGATAGTTTGTAGATTTAAAAATTATGAGAAACCAAACTACCACTAACAACAACTTAACCAACAGGCTTATCCGCATGCATCTGATTGCGGGATTGCTGCTTTTAATAATTTCGGGGGCCAAAGCTCAACAGGCAAAGGACCCTGCTATTATCGGTCGATGGGATATAACTATCGACAAAGGCGGCAAAAGCCTGCCTTCATGGCTTGAAGTTCAAAAATCAGGCACACATACCCTGATTGGCCGTTTTACCTACGCTTTCGGTAGCGCGCGCCCTATTTCGGAGGTTAAACCACATGACGGCAAATACAGTTTTTCTATCCCCCCACAATGGGAGGAGGGAAACCGGAACATGGATTTTGAATTTGAGCTTAAAGGCGAAGAATTAACCGGGACAATGGTATACACAGATGGGGTTACATACCATTTCACCGGCGTAAGGGCTCCTTTAATGGCAAGGGCAAAGGCACCGGTTTGGGGGAAGCCTGTTAAAGTGTTTAACGATAAAGATACCAAAGGCTGGCATACCGACGGCAAAAACCAATGGGTAGTTGAATCGGGTATTTTAAGAAGCAAGCACTCCGGAGCAAATCTTATTACCGATCAAAAATTCAGCGACTTTAAACTGCATATCGAATTTCGCTATCAAAAAGGCAGTAACAGTGGTGTTTATCTGAGAGGACGTTACGAGGTGCAGGTTATCGACACTAAAACCGGCGAACCTGAACCTATCAACAACCAGTTCAGCGCTATTTATGGCTTCCTGCCGCCTAACAAAATGATGGCGAAAAATGCCGGAGAATGGCAGTCATACGATATTACACTGGTAGGGCGATTAGTTACCATCGTAGCCAATGGCACTATGGTAATATGTCAGCAGGAGATACCGGGCATTACCGGCGGTGCTATCGATAGCAAAGAAGGTGAACCGGGGCCATTGCTGATCCAGGGAGACCACGGCCCTATCGATTACAGGAACATTATCGTTACTCCGGCAAAATAAATTAATAAAATCGTCATAGGGGGATCTAAGCAATTAGCCCCCTCTAAATCTCCCCCGAAACGGAAGACTTGAAAGCAGCTTTTTTAGCAGCTGTATCATAATCACGATCAGCCTCTTTTTTAACTTATTTCAGATACTTAATCGATATATACTTTTGAATTGGGTTGACTCTACCAACAAAAGGGGGGGTTAACAGGGTTAACACAATTCAGGGTTAATATTTAATTAAATTGCTTACAATCAGGTAATTGAATGATTTTTATGCTAAAAATAGGTTAACCCCCTTTTTGTGTAAATATTATCAGTTAAATTTCAATTCACAGGTAACATAACACCCGGGTTGGTCAATTTAATTTATGATACAGCCTCTTTGGGTGAGGCTAATTAATCAGCCTGATATATCAGCTCCGCAAAATTTTCCTTTTCGGCACCGCAGGTTGGGCATTCATAATCGCCTAAGTTTTCAAAGGCTACTCCAGGCTCTATTTTATTAAAGATATCCCCATACAATTCATCATAAATGGTGAAACAGCTTTTACATTGATGAACAGTTTTTTGATTCGAGGATTTAACTTCAGTATTGGTTTTGCTTACCTGTAAAGGGGATAGATTATTGATTTGCTGTTCATAAAACATAGCACAAAGCGCTGTCAGGTGCCTGCTTAAATCTGCTTTTGCTACACCTTGTTTATATATCACAAATTCGCGGGTGTTGTGATTAAAGTCGCGGGTATGCACAATTTCAAACTCATCGGGCATCCGTGCGCGGATCATAACAGAACCATAGATCCCCGATTTAGGCGATCGCTTAATAGCAAAGCTCAAGCCATAAGTTCGCAAATCGGCCTCTTCAAATTCGCTTACCAATTGCTGTTTAAGTTCAAGACAGGGACTGCAAAGGTCTTCAACCTGCCAGTTAAGCTCATTTGAAGCATGCCTGATATTTACCCGGTATTTATTAAGCAGGTTGCCCCATAATGGACGGTGCCTGGCCTCTATATTTTTAATGAGCAGAGATTTCCATGGACTAAAATATAATTGCCCAACCCTGGTTTGCATGCACAGGTTACAGATGTCTTTCAAAAATTCAATATCAAAAAGTTCATGGCGCCTGTAAATACCCAACCAGTATTTATTGCCTTGCTTGTTAAAACCCTCATAATAGGGTAATTGAAATTCAGGAATAATAAGTGGCTGATCAATTTCCTGGGTCACAAACTGGTGGCCGGCAGTAACCAATTGATAAAGCTCATCGGGATTAATTTCAACCTGATCGTAAAACAGCTTCTTGTTGGCAAATATTACCTGCTGTATAGCTTTGCCTATGGCAGGGATATCATCCGAATAAACCAGTACGGGCCAGCAATAGAGGATGTTAGTTTTAGGGAACCGGATATACAAATACCAGTAGTTACTTACCGGCGAAGAAATAAAGTTAAGGTTACCTGTAAAAAACGAAGCAAAAGTCTGGTTGCTGTCAACCAGGTTTATTTTCAGTTCGGGTTGATAATCAAACAGGTCGAATATGTCTTTATAAACACCTTCTTTGAGCCAGTTCTCCTGGTTAAAAATACCATCAGCAATGTAAGAGCTGGTGATGTTGGGGTAAGTATCCTGGTTAATTTCATGGTCAATACCGGCACCCAGCATATCAAATTCCAGGTCCTCCAGTTGTGCTTCTTCAATTTCAAAATATAGTTGCTGCCGGTTTCCAAAACGGACCTGTTTAGCACCCGCATTTTGCGCGATGATGAGCATCTCGTAAAAATCACCGGCAGATGCTACACCTCCCGGCAAATTAATCTTAATTAGTTGCTTATTATCCATTAGTTCAAGCTTTTACTAATTGCTGCTGAAGCACTTCTTCAAGCAGTCGTTTTACTTCCGGGCGACATGATCCGCAACCTGTTCCGGCCCCGGTCTGGCTGCAAACATCAGCCAGCTGTGTACAGCCGCCGGCTACTTTATTACGGATATTATCGGCACCCACATTATTACAACTACAAACCAGTTTGCCTAAAACAGGCTCGGCCGTTTTGCCGCTGCGAAGTAATTTAAGTCGCTTATCGCTGAGCTCAGTTTTGTTGGCTATCAGTTCCCTGAATTCCTGGAACTCGCCTTTATCGCCAATTAAAATGGTGCCCACCAGCCTGTCCTGGTGAATAATGCATTTTTTATAATAGCGCTTGGCCTTGTCTATAAATACAATTTCCTCATAGTCTTTTTCATTAGGGCAATCAGATAAACCGATACTGCACAAATCAAAACCATGAATTTTAATAATATTCATAAACAGGCTGCCCTTATAGTAACTGGCGATATCGCCATTCATATAACCTGCAACAACAGCCGCCTGTTGCTCCGCAGCGGCAGTTATACCGTATAAAGTACCGTTAAATTCGGCAATTTCGCCTATGGCGTATATATTGGGGTCGCTGGTGAGCAACCGTTCGTTTACAATTACGCCACGCTTAATTTCAAGACCGCAATCCTTGGCTATCTCCAGGTTTGGCGTGGTACCGATAGCCAGGATCATGGCATCGCAATCAATTTTGCGCCCGCTTTTTAAACCGATCCCGGTAAGCTTGTTGCGGCCGTAAAATAACTGTACTTCATCGTCATAAAAAATATCACAACCCTGGTCAACCATTTCTTCGTGCAGGAGCCTGCTGCCCAATTCATCCAACTGGCGGTTTAAAAACCTTGATGTACGCTGAATGATGGTGATCGTAATTCCTATTTCACGCAATGAGGCGGCCATTTCCAGGCCTAACAAGCCACCACCCACAATAACCACGTGCCCGTTTTTGGGTACATGTTTTTTAAAATTATCGGCATCGTTACGGCTACGCATGCTGAAAATCCCCGGCAGCGATGGTACATTTTTAGGAATTGCCGCCCGGCTACCGGTAGCCAGCAGCAATACATCGTAATATGTTTTTACGCCCCGGCTATCCAGCACATATTTGTTAACACGGTCTATTTTCTCGACACTTACGCCGCGTAATAGCCTTATTTTAAGTTCAGGCTCTTCTTCATCGGTCATTTTAACCAACTGCTCCCAGCGCTGTTCGCCGCTGATATAATCGGGCAGCATAACACGGTTGTAAAAAGGGTGATCTTCTTTACTGAAAATGATGATCTCGTCATCCTTGTTCAGCTCCCGGTATGATCGTACAAAGCCATGCGCACCGGCACCGGCGCCAACAACCACAATTCGTTGAAAAGGCTTTTTGTATTTTTGAATTTTTACCGCGCAATACTTAAAATCCGGCTCTTTTGATATCGGGTCAAGAGCGTCATTGGTAACGTTGTTAATGCGGTGCAGATCGTTGTTAAGGATCTTGCCCCAATGCATCGGCACAAAAACAACACCCTGCTTTATCTGTTCGGTAATCCTGGCCTTTACCCTCACTTCACCCCTTCGGGATGTAATGATAGTGACATCACCTTCCCTGATCTCCAATGCTTCAGCATCAGCAGGATTGATCTCGATAAATGACTCTTTAATATGCTGGTTAAGCTTATTCACCTTACCGGTTTTGCTCATAGTATGCCATTGATCGCGGATGCGGCCGGTAGTCAGAATGAAAGGATAGTCGCCGTCAGTAGTTTCGCTGGTGTGCGCATCCGGTACCGCGCTTATCTTAGCGTTACCTGTTTCTGTATAAAATTGCTTGTCGGTAAATAGACGGGGTGTTCCTGGTATTGCATTACGTTTTTTGTAAGGCCATTGCACCGACCGCTGTTGTATGATAGTTTCGTGCGTAAGCCCGTTGATATCAATATTGGTTTTCCCGGTGAGTTTAGCATGCTCGGCATAAATTTCGGCAGCATTTTTAAAATCAAAGCCTTTATACCCCATTTTTTGAGCAAAACGGCAAATGATCTCGCTGTCCGGCATAGCCTCGCCCGGCGGGTCAAGTACTTTGCTCAAATAACTGATACGCCTTTCAGAATTGGTCATAGTCCCCTCCTTTTCGGCCCAGGCGGCTGCGGGGAGGATTACATCGGCATAAGCCAGTGTTTCGGGCTTGTTGCTGATCTCCTGAACCACTACAAACTTTGCTTTTTTCAAAGCCTCTTCGGCAAGGCGCACGTTTGGCAGACTGGTTAAGGGGTTGGTACACATGATCCAGATGGCTTTGAGGCGGCCATCATTCAGGGCTTCAAACATTTCGGTGGCGGTAAGGCCGGGTTTGGCGGCTATTTCCGTTCCTCCCCAAAACTTCTGTACCTCTGCCCTGTCTGCAGGGTTGGTTAATACACGATGCGCCGGTAAAAGATTAGCAAGGCCTCCCACTTCGCGCCCCCCCATGGCATTTGGTTGCCCGGTTAGTGATAACGGGCCTGAACCTGGTTTACCAATATGGCCTGTTATCAGGCTGAGGTTTAGGAGGCTCAAATTTTTATTTACCCCAACAGAGCTTTGATTTAGCCCCATTGTCCACATCGAAATAAAGCCTTTGGCTTCGCCGATATAACTGGCAGCTAACCTGATGTCACTCTCGCTTACACCACAAATAACAGATGATTCGGCAAGCGTGCGTTCAAATACTAATTTACTGTACTGCTCAAAACCATCAGCATGTTTGGTCACAAAATCAATATCGATGTCGCCGTTCTCAATCAATACCCTGCCAATGGCATGGTTGAGGGTGATATCGGTACCCGGATTTAACTGCAGATGCAGATCGGCGTTGCTGCAGGTATCCGTAACACGAGGGTCAACTACGATGATCTTTACATCGGGATTTGCAGCTTTATGTGCTTCAACCCTTCTCCATAAAATAGGATGGCACCAGGCAGGATTGGCTCCCGTAACATAAAAACAATCGGCCAGCTCAATATCGTCATAGCAAACAGGTACGGTATCCTCGCCCAAAGCAATTTTATACGCGGCAACCGCACTACTCATACACAAACGCGAATTGGTATCGATATTATTACTACCGATAAAGCCTTTAATCAGCTTATTTACAACATAATATTCTTCGGTAAGGCATTGCCCGGATGCGTAAAATGCAACCGAATCCGGCCCGTATTTATTGATGAACGTTTTAAAAATGGCTGCTGTACGCTCCAGTGCATCATCCCAGCTTACCCTTTGCAGGGGCATGCTCTTATTATAACGCATTTGAGGATACAGCAGCCTGTCGGTTTTATCATTGGCTGTGTAATGCAGGTTAAGCCCCTTACTACACAGCATCCCTTTATTTACAGGATAGTCTTTATCGCCCTCAAGCGTTATACTGCCATTTTTTTCTTTATTTATTACCACGCCGCAGCCTACCCCGCAGTAGCAGCAAGTACTTTTAAATGAATTTTGAGGGCGTTTGTTAGACATTTTTTTTAAGCTAAAAGCTTAAGGCTGAAAGCCAAAAGCTCTTTTATTATTATCGTTATTCTATATTCAAAGCCGAAAGCTTAACCTTACAGCTTTTCGCTTTCGGCCTTCTGCTTTAAGCTCCTAAGGCTAAAGCGGGTTCATCTGCTGTTTGAGGCTCGGCCTGTTTTTGAAAACGGGTGATCAGCACAATCACGGAAATTACCATAACGGTTATACCGATGTAGGTAAATGCCTCTATATAGGTGATATGCTCTGATTTGAAAAGAAATCCAAACAGCATCCCTCCGAGGTTACCGCCGGCACCTACAATACCACTTACCATCCCCACATTTTTACTATTAATGAACGGAACTATACCATAAGTAGCACCGTTTGACATTTTAAGGAACAGCGCAAACGAAAGCATGGAAATAATAGCCATTGTAAGGCTTCCCGAATTTGCAAACAGAACAAGGCCGATACCTTCCAGCAGCAGTACGCCGGCAAGCAATAAACCTTTGCCCCGCATTCCGAATTTGCCGCCAACTTTGTCAGATACAATACCGCCTAATGCGCGAGCAAAAATGTTCATGAATCCAAAAATACCTGCCCAGAAACCAGCCGAACTTTGCGACAGGTGAAAAGTATCCACAAAATGTAATGAAGCTACGTTGTCAAAAGTGATCTCCATACCAAAACACATGGCATAGGCCAGGGTAAGCGCCCAAACGCGCCAGTCGGCTAATATCGACCAGTCGGTTTTTGATGGATTGGTTTTGGCATAGCCCACTTCATCATAGTTACCGTTAGGCGTGTCCTTAGTAAACTTCCAGTATACAAAGGCAATTACCAGCATCATTACACCCGGAACTATCATCGCGTATCTCCATGCTTCGGCCTTGGTGAAGCCGGCGCCTACTATGGCGGCGAATATTAAAGGCATCACCATATTGGTTACGCCACCGCCAAGATTGCCCCAACCACCGGTTACCGCGTTGGCCGTACCTTTTATATTAGGCGCAAACATCATAGAAGTATGGAACTGGGTAATTACAAACGACGAACCTATTACACCGATAGCCAGGCGAAACAGCAAGAATGAAGTATAATCATGTGCCAGGCCTACCAAAAACACAGGTAAGGACCCAATAATTAATAACCTGACTGCCGTTTTGCGCGGCCCCCAGGTATCACAAAGCTTGCCTATAATAAGACGGGCTATAATGGTTGCGGCTACCGATGCAATGATGGTATTACCCACCTGTCCTTTGCTTAGATGCAGTTCGGCACGGATAGTTGGCATTAATGGCGCCAGGCCGAACCAGCCAAAAAAGCATACAAAAAACATGAGCCATGTGATGTGAAAGGTGCGCATTTGTACACCCTTTAATGAAAATATGTTGAGTTTGGTAAGTTGTTTTTCCATGATCGTTTTAAATTAAAAGCAGGTCATTAATATTATCTTATGGATTTTCGCCCACGTATTACTTGTTTAAAAACTCAGGTTTGATATTAAGCTGCAGGTACGCCCAAAACGGGTGCAGTTTGCTGCTATCCGGTGTTAAACCTTTAGCATACTCCATGCTGTGGGTTGCTGCCATGTAGGATAAGCCCAGGTCAACAGCGGTAAACTTGTTAAGCTTATAGCTGTTGGTGAGGTCAAATTCGGTACCCAGGTATTTGTCAATAGGCTGTCCGTTTGCCCCTTTCTGATCTTTAGCCAACAAGAAGTAATGATTGGCCAAATCAACGCTAAAGCGCTTATTATCTGAAAGATATTTGATTTTAATGTAAGGGTTGCTCAAGCCGCCGGTTGGGGATCCGCTACCTGCATAAAAATAGTCCATATAGCCCCAGAATTTATGCGGAGTACCATACAATGGGTCAAACCTATGATTGGTTTTTGAAGTGGACAGCGCATCGTTTCCTGACAGGTAATCCCAGCCGGCCGTATAAGCCATGTTGCTGTTTTTGTATGATAAAGATGCGGTATATGTATAGGCGCTTAACTCAGCACCGTCCCGGTCGTACCCGCCCTGGTAGTAAAATCCGCCGGTAGCAGCCCATTCATCTTTACCGCCAAATACGGGATTGATGAGCAAGCCGGTTGTATAACGAGTGTTAACTCCTGGCTGGTTAAACCTGCGACCGTATATGTAACCGACATCTTCGCCAGAAGTGTTTTTCACCGAATCGAGCTTGTATTTGGCAAATTGATCGGCCAGGAAAAGGCCGGTTACCTTAGTTTTATTGAATTTTTTAGCAAAGTAGAGATATTCAAGTGCTTTATAGTTTTGGTTTTGCCCGTTAGTGCCGGGAGGATTTAAAAATGAAAGATTGCCGTTTTTGGCACTAACGCCCGAAGCATTCACCAACGGGATAAGCCCGGCAGGGGTATTAGCCAAATTACCTTTGCTATCCTTTACTGTAGCTGGTACATTGGCCGGGGTATAATAAGTGCCATTATAATTAATAGCATCAGAACTTTGATTAAAGGCAGCGCCGAGATCAACCTGCCAGCCTGATTGAAGAAGTTTTAATACGATGGCATCGTGCCTGCGGGCCTGCTGGATCCAGTCGGTAGCACCGAGCAAGCGTTCATCGTCATAGCTAATTTCCTGCCGGCCAGCTTTTATAGCGAAGTAATCGACAGGTGATTTTTTAAAGGAAGTGTCTTTTTTGTTGGAGAGGATCAGTTCGGCCCAGGCTTCGTGCAAGCTTAACCGGCTGCCGTCATTAATAGTAATAGTTGAGGCATCCTGGCCCCAAAGCCTTACATCCTGTACCGATGTTTGAAAAATAAGCTTGCTGCTTTTGTAATTAAAGGTGAGCCGCGTTCGTTGTGACACAAAGGCTGCATTTTTGTTACCTACCGGTTCTAAAGTTCCATAACCATCACGTAATTCGCCCCTTGTTTTGATCTGCCCGGTTAAAGACAGCTGCGCAGAGGCATTATAAGAAACAAAACATGATATAATTAATAGAATTTTTCCAATAGTGTATTGATTAGATACATTTTTGTACATTTGAATTGGTTTTTTATTTGTTAAAGCGATTAAAAACTATTTAACCCTGTCTGGGAATGCGACCTCCCGGCAGGGCTTTTTTATGCATTTTTGATTTTTACCATAGGCTCAATCTTTTTTTGATTTATTTATCTGTTTAATTATGATAAATATAACTTATTTAATGATTAAGAACAAATAATTGACTTTTAAAATGAATTTTTATGATTAAAATCATTAAAAACTATTTTTTTTGATAAAAACTCAAATTACAAACAGTCAAAAACAACAGAAATACATTTTTAACAATTTATTAATAAATAAAAAATGAATAAATCATTACAAAAACTAAATTAAAATCATTTTAACTAAACAAAACAGCCATAAAAAATCATTTATTTCAATAAAAAGACCACATAATTTATTTTAAACATTAAATAATCAAAAAATAACATCAAAAAAGATAGTAAAAACAAGTATAACACTATCAACTATTGCATTGGTGTATAAAATACACTGCAACTTCAAACAAAAACACATAAAAAAACGCCATTGCCCTATTCGGCAACGGCGCTTAATATAAATTCCATTCTATTTTCCGCCTTAATGCATCTGTATTCAATCAATCCCTACAAAAACTTTTCCGTCGGCTATTTTTACCGGATAGGTTTTTATAACCAATTCCTCTTCGCCTAAACACTCACCGGTAAGCAGTGAAAATGTTTTTTTATGAAAAGGACAGGCAACTTTTGGTTCGCAACTTTCGCCGGCACTGCCAATCATCCCACGCGATATGGCCATTTGCTGTTTATGCGGACAAAGATTTTGAGTAGCATACCACTCGTTGCGACGTGTAAAATTAAATATTGCTATCTGTTCGTCGCCGTGCTTAATACATGATCCGCCATTTTCAGGCACATCATCAACATAACAGGCCATGATCCATTGTGTTGCTATTGTTGCTTCCATTGTGTTTTCTTTTTAATAATGATCAATCTAACTTTGAACTAAAAATCCGGGATTTTCTAATAAAACCTACCATTCCTTAGCGCGAACCTGTTCGCGCATTGGCTCAAATTGCGCATTAGGATCCTTTTCATCAGGTGCATTTATAAAGTGAGCGAAACGCTTGCGCATAGAGGGGTTATTTATAGCTTCCTTCCATTCGCAATGATAAGTATTCACCAATGCCTGCATTTCCTCTTCCAACTGCTCAGCCAACCCGAGACTGTCATTCACTATTACATTTTTAAGATAACTCATGCCACCGTCGAGCTTATTAAGCCAGGTTGCTGTCCGGGTTAGCTGGTCGGCTGTTTTGATGTAGAACATCAGGAACCTGTCGAGATATTTAACCACGGTTTCCTTATCAATATCTGTAGCCAGCAACTGGGCATGCTGCGGCTTAGAACCGCCATTGCCGCATACATATAAATTCCAACCCTTTTCTGTAGCTATAATTCCAAAATCTTTTGATTGTGCTTCTGCACACTCCCGCACACAGCCGCTTACACCACCTTTAATTTTATGTGGCGCGCGGATCCCTTTATATCTATCCTCCACCTCAATGGCAAAAGTTACGCTGTCATGCAAGCCAAACCTGCACCAGGTACTGCCCACGCAACTTTTTACAGTACGGAGCGCTTTACCATAAGCATGTCCGCTTTCAAAGCCGGCATCAATAAGCTCTTCCCAAATTAAAGGCAGATCACTCAGGTGTGCGCCAAACATATCAATACGTTGTCCGCCTGTTATTTTAGTATATAGTCCGTATCTTTTGGCAACCTGACCAATTACAATGAGCTTATCGGGTGTAATTTCGCCGCCCGGGATACGGGGCACAACAGAATAAGTACCCCCTTTTTGAATATTGGCTAAAAAACGATCATTGCTATCCTGTATTACTTCCTGTTTTACAATAACATCATTCCATAAGCTGGATAAAATACTGGCAACAACCGGTTTACAAACCTCGCAGCCATCACCCTTGCCGTAATGATCAAGCACGAGGTCGTAGTTTTTAAGCCCGTTTATTTTAACAAGATCAAACAATTCCTGGCGTGAGTAATCAAAATGCTCGCAGATAACATTTTTAATATACTGGCCATTTGCTTTCATGGTGCCGGCAATTAAATCCTTAACTAATGGCACGCAACCACCGCAGCCTGTACCAGCCTTGGTGCATTTTTTCATCCCATCGATACCGGTAACACCACCATCGTTCACTGCCGAACAAATAGCACCTTTGGTAACCGCCTCACATGAACAGATCAGCGCATCGTCGGGCAAGCTCATTACACCCGCCCCCGCGTTGGCTTCACCTCCCCTTGATCCTAATATCAAATCTTCCGGATCAGGCGGCAGCACTATTTTATTATTAACAGTTTGCAGCAGCATATTATAAGCATCCGCATCGCCGATTAAAATACCACCTAAAAGGTTCTTGCCATCGTTTGTAATATTAATGCGCTTGTAAATCCCTTTATGCGTATCCTCAAACAAAATGGTACGGCAATCAGGTTCAGTAATAAAGGCATCACCAAAGCTGGCCACATCAACGCCGATCAACTTCAGCTTGGTGCTCATATCATAGCCATAAAAGCTCTTATCAGCCTCAGTTAAATGAGCAGCTACAATATCCGCCATCTCATAGCCGGGAGCAACCAGGCCATATATCATCCCTTCATACAAAGCGCACTCACCAATGGCGTAGATAAACTCATCGCTGGTTTGCATTTTTTCGTTCACTACAATACCACCACGGGTACCTACGTGCAAACCGGCCAGTTTGGCTAACTCATCGCGAGGACGGATACCAGCCGATATAACCAGCATATCTACCGCAAGCTGGCTATCGTCGTTAAATTTTAACGCATGAATTTTTTTATCGCCGGTAATAGCTGCAGTGCTTTTATTAAGGTGGATATGCAAACCCAGCTGGCTCAATTTCATTTGCAGCATACTGCTCCCTGCAGAATCTATCTGACGCGGCATCAGGCGCGGTGCAAATTCAATAACGTGAGTTTCAGAAATACCAAGATCTATTAAAGCCTTGGCAGCCTCCAGTCCCAGCAAACCGCCGCCCATTACAGCTCCGGATTTTGCATTAACAGCGCAGGCTTTAATCAACTCCAGGTCCTCAATAGTGCGATACACGAATACGCCTTCTTTTTCAATCCCCGGAATATCGGGCACAAAAGCCGATGAGCCGGTTGCCAAAACCAGGTAATCATATTTAAGTGTTACGCCTTTTAAAGAGTGGATTGTTTTTTCGGTACGATTGATTTCCTGAATAGGATCATCCAAATGCAGCGCGATACCATTATCTGAATACCACGATAAAGTGGAGAGCGAAAGATCGTCGGCTGTCTTACCGTTAAAATACTCGCTCAGGTGCACCCTGTCATAAGCGTGACGCGGCTCTTCGCCAAAAACAATTATGTGGAACTGAGTTGATCTGGCTAAAAGTTTCTCACAAAACTTATAACCTACCATACCGTTGCCAACAACAATGATGGTTGGTTTTGACATATCGAAATTTTTTAAATGTTAAAGCAATTTTCAAACTAAAAATGAATCAACTGCGACCTTGATTTCATTTATATCACAATTATAACTAAAAAAACATCAAATAAAAATTTAATTTCAATTTTTTATTAAATAAATCATGATTATTGACATTTAAATTCATAAATTAGTGCTATTAATATAATTTATATCACTATTTAAATAGATTTTTTCAATTGATTTTGCAATTTTCACAAAATCATCAAAATTTAAAGGCTTAAAAGTCTATTTTTTAATCACTAATTTAACAAAATGCAAAAACAAATACAAAATCCGGAACTTTTTGTACTTGGAGCAGGCCCCGGCGACCCAGAATTGATGACTATCAAGGGATTTAAGGTATTACAGCAGGCAAATGTGATATTATATGACAACCTGGCTAACAAAGAGTTACTGGCGATAAGCCGGGATGATTGCGAAAAAGTGTATGTTGGCAAGCAACCTTATGGCGATTATACGCCGCAGGAAACAATTCATGAACTGATAAAACATTATGCTTTTACTAAAGGTAATGTGGTAAGGTTAAAGGGAGGCGATCCGTTTATATTTGGCCGCGGATTTGAAGAAATCATGTATGCCCGTCAACATGGTATCACCACACATTATATACCTGGTGTAACCAGCATGCAGGCATCCGGGCTGGAAGACATCCCCCTAACCCACCGACAGGTAAGCGAAAGCGTTTGGATGGTTACCGGCACCAAAAAAGATGGCAGCCTATCTGCCGATTTAACCTGCGCCATGCACAGCAATGCAACAGTTGTTATATATATGGGGATGAAAAAACTGGCAGAAATAGCATCAGCCTATATAAAAACCGGTAAAGGCGATACACCGGCAGCTATTATACAACATGCTTCATTGCCCCAGCAAAAATCTGCAAAAGGAAAAGTAAGCGATCTCGTAGCTATTGCTGCAGATAACCAGCTTACTTATCCCGCTATTATTATTATAGGCGATGTTGTTAACGTAAAAAATTAAAAAAATGAAGATCAGGATAAAAGGAAACTCATTGCGGTACCGCTTAACCAAAACAGATGTGGAAACCTTTGACAGGGATGGCTACCTGGAAGAATGCACCAACTTTGGTTCACAAGTATTTAAATATGCATTGCAACGCTCTGCAACTGAATTTTTAGCCGCTGGTTTTAGCGATAACACCATAATTATGTATATGCCGGTTACCATGGCCATTGAATGGACAAGCACCGAACGGGTTGGTTATGAAAACAATACCGACCAAATGTACCTGCTTATTGAAAAAGATTTCAAATGCCTGGATAATGTGGCCGAAGATCAAAGCGACAATTATCCTAACCCATTGACTTTGAAGCTTCAGCATTAAAAAGCGGGGCATTAACAATTTACTGCCCCGTCATGGCTTTGAAGGTTACTTTTCCTATATTATCGGGTTTACCTTTTACGGCAGGTGTGATAGCACCCGTTAATTTCCCATTCCTTTTAATTACTGTAATTTTACGGAACGTGTAATTCCCTTTTTCATAGTCATATGTTTCGCCGTCATCGTCATATAAAGAATAGGCACCGGGCTTATCGCCGTAATACCTGATCTCGAGATCTACCTTCTGTCCTGCTTTCGGAGCGTGCAGCATTACAGGCATCATTGGGATAATTCCACCATCCTTTACATAGACAGGGATTTTATCCAGGCCCGGCGTAACGCTGATCACTTCACCACCGCCTGCATACTTCCCGGTATAAAAATCATACCATTTACCTTTGGGTAATATCACCTTCCTGGTGGTTTCACCTGCAAATACCGGGGCTACCAGTAAATATTCACCGGCCATATACTGGTCTTTAACTTCTTTAGTTATCGCTTCTTCATAAGGGTTTTCTTCCAGGTTTAGTGGTTTCTTTTCGGTTTTAGCTTCAGGATTTCCAAAACCCTCTTCCATATACATGGCCCTGAAAGGCGGGATACCTTCAAAATGATATTTTGCAAATTCGCTGTACCAGTATGGCATCATCTGCATCCGCAGGTTAGCCATAATTTTCACCTGTGCGGCGACTTCGGGAAACGACCATGGTTTGGTGCCGCTTGCCCAGGCATTGATCATGGCCATTGGCGAAAATACATTTGACTGGAACCTGCGCAGCCACTCCTCCCCGGTTTTGGATGATCGTACTTCGGGAGTCCACAGCACACCGGCAAAACCACTGTTTACCAGTGCTGTGATAAAATCACGATGGTCATAGTAATCGTTATAGATCACATAGGGAAACGATGCCCCGCCTCCGTTTGATGCACGTACCAGGCCAAATGTACGCTGGTTGCGCTGATGGTAAATTTCGCTGGTATAACGCTGCATCATCAATCCATAAGTTTGGCGCATTTGCTCGGCAGCATGACCGGATGGAAAAACAGCTACATCAGGCCATAAATAATTGTCGCCTCCATCAACCTCATCCATTTTATACCCGCTGATGCCGATATCTATCTTCCCTTTTTCCAATTCGCCAAAAAAGATCTTCCTGGCTTCTGGCATACTGAGATCGGGCACTATACCATTCCAAACAGTATGAGAACCGCTGTAAGGTAAAATACTTTTATAAACCGGCGCTTCAGGTGATACGTAAGGATTAGTCCATAAATTAAGTTTTATGTTCTTCTTCAGCATGTTCTGTACCAAAGCTTTGGGATCGGGAAAGCGGTTTGGATCCCACTCAAAAGTACAAGGGTACGATTTACTCTGCCAGCCTGGTTCAAGACCGATAAAATCAAGCGGATAACCTTTATCTTCAAAAGCCTTTGCTTCATTCTCAACGCCCTGTGCGTTGGTTAAACGCTGCATTCGCTGAGTAAAACCGAGTCCCCAGCGCGGCGGCAAACAGCCGCCGCCGTTTAACAAATTATAACGCCTTACAACATCCAGCATGGTTGGCCCGGCAAATACATAGATCTCCGTACCCGCAGCAGGTACCAGCATTTCCACTCCGTCTGAATACGGGTGCGAGCTCCATGTTTTATCGAGATTTCGATCCTTCACATCAGGGGGGATTTTGCTATCGCGATTTACCGCCGTACCTGCATAAACGCTGATATATCTTGCCGAATTGATAAACACACCATATCCTTTTGATGACACGTAGAATGGAGTTGGCGCATGTGTGCGGCCATTATCCTTGCCTGCATAATTGTCAACATGCAGGGTAAGCACCTTTCCGCGTTGAAATACAGTCTGAAAATTTAAACCGAAGCCAAACAATTGTTCTTTTTTTTCGAGAGGGAACCTAAGATAGGTTTTCCCATCTTTCACGTTGCCGGTAATTTCCTGCTGCTGCAGGGGAAAACCAGCTGCAGGCAATTGCTGTAAACCGGCATGATATGGTTGTACGCCTGAAGCTCTCAACAGATCAAACTCTTCGGGCTTACCAATTACACCTTTCCAAATCCCTGGCTCCACTTCCGTCCAAGTTATGTTTTGCGCATTAACCGCAGTAACGAAACTTAAAAATAAACAAAACAGCAAACAGCAATTTAAATTTTTCATGGTATTACCTGGGTATAATAGTATAGATTTTGCCTTTTTGTGTAGCAAAGTCAATTAAGTAACCTTTATTTAATGATATGTCGGGAAGACTGGCGCTATCCGCTTTTTGATAAACCGGCGTCGCGGGCGAAACGTTTAATGCATTGCTATTTGTACCAACAGCAGTCTTGCTGCTTACCTCTGCAATCTTTACGGGGATAGGTGTATGTAACCTGCAGTTACCCCCCATATTTGATTTGATGATCGCTTTGCTCAGCTTTCCTTTTTTCCAGTCGATATCTACCTCAAAATTTCCCCGTGCTTTGATTCCTTTGATACTGCCATCGGGCCAGGCATCGGGCAGGGCCGGTAATAATTCTATTTCACCATCCTGGCTTTGAAGCAGCATTTCGGTCATGCCGGCTGTTCCTCCAAAGTTTCCATCTATCTGAAAAGGTGGATGTGCGTCAAACAAGTTAGGATAGGTGCCGCCTCTGCTCATCTGGCCTTTTATTTGTAAAGGATCCATATAATTAAATGCAGCAGCCAATATTTTATAAGCATGGTTACCATCATGCATCCGTGCCCACCAGTTCACCTTCCAGGCCATTGACCAGCCTGTACTTACGTCTCCGCGGTAAATCATAGATTGTTTTGCGGCGGCGGCTAATTCGGGTGTGTTAAATACGGAGATCTGCCTACCGGGAAACAGGCTGAACAGTTGTGAGATATGCCTGTGGGTATCTGCCGTATCATCCCAGTCTTTAAACCATTCCTGCAACTGGCCATGCCTGCCAATGTGAAATGGATACAGCTTACTATACGCCTCCCTTACCCGGGCGGCAAAGTCTTTATCGATATCCAGGGTCTGGGCGCCGTTGATGCAATCCTGAAACAATTCGCGAATAATTGACATATCCATGGTAGAGGCCATACTCACCAGGTATTCTTTACCGTTGATCTTTACTGTATTCTCGGGAGAGGTTGATGGGTTTGTTACAAGATAGCCTGTATTAGGATCAGTAATCAGCCAATGCAGCATAAATTGCGCGGCACCCTTCATAACAGGGTAAGCAGTTTTACTTAAAAAGTTTTTATCGCCGGTAAAAAGGTAATGATCATATAAATGAAGGCTCATCCATGCCCCGCCCATTGGCCAGGCCGACCACCTCACCGAGCTTTTAGGATCCTGATCGAAATGACCAACCGTTGATGTTTTAGCCCAGATATCGGTATTATGATGCTCAACCCATCCTTCATTAATATCGTAATTAACCTTAGCGGTGATTTTACCATTTACGGCAAGCTCTTTCAAAAAGTTAAATAAAGGCTGATGGCATTCCGATAAATTAGTATTCTCGGCCAGCCAGTAATTCATTTCGGTATTGATATTGGTAGTATAATTACTTCCCCATGGCGGGATCACCTGGTCGTTCCAGATCCCCTGTAAATTGGCCGGAGCGCTTCCCGGCCTTGAACTGGCAATGAGCAGGTAACGCCCAAATTGGTAATACAGGGTTTGCAATTGCTTATCAGGCTTCGCTATGTTAAAATTTTTAAGCCGCTCATCTGTAGGTTGCTTTACCATTGCACCATCTGCACCTAAATTAAGACTCACACGTTTAAACAAATGCTGATAATCGGCAATATGTTTTTGCTTAAGCTGCTCATATGTTTTTTTTCCGGCCGCCAACAGGTTTCCATCAGCCTCGATAGCAGGATTTTTACCCTGTAAGCCAGGCGACTTGTTAAAACCGTTAAAACTGGTAGCCTCGGTTAAATAAAGAATAACCTGGTTTGCGCCGCTAACCCGCAGGGCATTGTTAACAGCAGTTACTTTGCCTCCATAATTCTTTATCTTAAGATTGATGCGAAAATCCATGCCCTCGCCTTTAGGCTCGTCATAAATTACCTGCCGGGGTTCATAATCACGATTGGCCACGTAGGTCGGCGCTTTTCCGGTCAAAACCAATTTGTTGCCACCTTCAGCAGTAACAGTGAAGCGTAATTTACTTTGTAGGTTGGCGATAAAGCTAATAGCCCCTTTTTTATCGGCAGTAATACGTACCAGCATCGCCTTATCAGGGTAACTTATAAACGTTTCACGCGAAAAATTAACTCCGTTTAGCTTGTACCTTATTGTGGATACGGCATTATTTAGATCCAGGTCGCGATAATAATCAGTGGAGGTGCTGTCGGCCAGGTTAAAATTGAGCAACAGATCACCTAAAGGTAGATACCGGGCAGTGTAAGGCCCCTGTAAATATTTTTTCCATATTGCTGCCGCCTTATCGAAGTCGCCTTGAAAAACTGCTGCGCGCACTTCAGGCAAATGGGCCGGTCCCTGCGGATTATTTCCCGGTTCGGGGTAGCCCGACCAAAGATTATGGTCATTCAGTTGGAAACGTTCGTGATTAACACCGCCAAATACCATAGCTCCTGTAGTTGCGTTACCCAAAGGCAGCGCTTCTTCCCAGGCAACTGCAGGTTTGGTATACCAGAGTTTTAAAGCAGCACTATTGCTTTGTGTTTGAGCAACAGTAAGTTTAGCGCTTATTAAACCTGCAAAAACTAAATACCTTTTAAGCTGATGCATATTAAAGATTTATAAATACAGTTTGTAATCCCGGCGATTGTACGCCAACCACACTTTTACCATTTTGGGTTTGTACCTTAATAATAGCGCGACCATTGTAAGCCTGCACTTTTCTCGACCCGCCGGATGTACCCAGATCATCCAGTAAGATGCCATCTCCGCTTAAGGAAAAGCTGATCCAGTTTACGGCATCAAGGCATTGGATGCCATTTTTATCCAAAACTTTAACTTGTACAGTAGCCAAGCCATTTTCGTCGGCTGTTTTATCAACTATCAGTTTAGCCGGTTTATCCCATTTATCGGTTTGATAAACCTGGGTAATTTCGTCGGTTACGGTAGCTTTTCCTTTTTTAGCCACTACGCGGATATTATTGCTGCCTTTTTTAAAGCTCAGTACCCAACGCAGGCCCGCTGCCGGAAAATCCTGGCTGTTACGCTTTTTTACACCGTAGCTTTTGCCATTCAAAAACAACTCGGCTGTTTCGCAATTTGAATAAACCTTAACTACTTTCTGCTCCCCTTCATTTCCCCATCGCACGGGCCAGGTATGCCCGTAAATATGGGCCATAGGTTTGGTAGTCCAGTACGACTGAAAAACATAGTATGATTCCTTTTTGGTCATATCCCGTTCCAGAACGCCTTTCTGATTCATATACGGTATTGGATTATCAGGTCTTAATGGTGTAGCAAAATCTTTGAATACCCAAAAAGCCGACCCTGTGAGCCATGGCATTGTTTCCTGCTCTTTTAAATGCCAGTCGAAAAGGTTGCAGATATAACTTTCACTCCAGTCGCCATCCTTTGAAACCCTTGAGTCGCCGCCGGAAAGTGACGCATCGCCTGCACGTTCATCGGCACCACCGCCCGCTTTAATATTCACAAAAGCTTTATCGGGATCTTCGGAATGACGTAATGCGTGGCTGTCCCCGCCCCATTCCGCATGAAAGAAGTGGTCTACCTTGTTAAATTCGTCAAGAGTTGTTTGCTTATACTCGTTATAAATACCACGGTACCAGCCTGCCCATATAGATGGCGAATACACATCAACAATATCCTTACAAAAATCACATCGGCGAATGGTGGTTTTGCGCGAAGGATCAAGCCGGTGGGCACGATCATTCTGTTCGCTCATAAGGGCCCTGATCTTTTCTTTATCAAACTCCGGAAAATCTCCCTCCCAATCGTTTTCGTTCCCTAATCCCCATAAAATAATAGCCGGATGATTATAATGCTGCTCAATCATATTGGTGAGCATTTGCCGAGCCTCGTTCTTATAAACCTCGCCCCCTAAACCACCACGACACCAGGGCTCTTCCTCCCAGACTAAAATTCCCAAGCTATCGCACAGATTAAGTACAATACGCGATTGCTGGTAATGCCCCAGGCGAATAAAATTTACGCCCATATCTTTCATCAGCAGCATTTCCTGCCGAATCATACCTTCAGTCATGGCAGCGCCGACACCAGCCTGGTCTTCATGCCGGTGAGTGCCCCTTAACAATAAGCGCTGACCATTAAGCATGAAAGGGCCATGATCCACAAATTCAAAATTCCGAAAGCCTATCTTCTCTCTTTGGGTAAAAGTGCCTCCATTTGCATGGGCAGTAACCTCAACAGTATATAATAGAGGGGTATTCGGCGACCATAACTGCGGCTTTTTAACCATAAATGAACCGATGGACAATTGCCCTGCTGTAGATGATAAGTTATACTTTGATTGCCGAATAACTTTGCCCTGCGGATCAATGATCTTTATATCCCCTTCGGTAGTATTTATATTTTCAGGATCATAGATCCGGACACTTACATTTAACCTGCCTTGTTTGCCATCTTTATCAACTTCGGCTTTGGCAAAAACTTTATCGAGCGAAACAGCGGGTGTATATACTAAATTAAGATATCTGTAGACCCCACCATATACAGTAAAGTCTGATAAACGCGATGGAATACTTTCAAGGTCGCGGGAGTTATCACATCTTATCTCGATAGGGACATTTCCCTTAAATTGCGTTTGACAAATAGCCGTTTTCTTAAAATCATCAACAGCTTTAGTAATATCTACTGTCCATTCATCGTATCCGCCCAAATGTGAACCCACCTTCGTATTATATACATAAACGTCGGTTTTTTGCCCGGCGCCTTCAAAATGCAATAATACTCGGCCTCCCTCATAGGGGTTATTAATGCTTAATTGTGTGCGGTACCAACCAGTACCCTGATAATAGTTCACATCAGGATCAACCGCGTCACGAGCATTAAAACAATGCGGAAGCGTTACCTGCTGCCAGTGCGGAACATCATGCGGGATGCCTTTATCTTCGGGACGGATAGCTTCCCAGATGCCGCCTAAATCACGTTGTATAAATTCCCAGCCTGTATTTAAACGGATACTTTGCTGCGCCAATAAAGGATTAGTACTTAAAACACAAACCAATATTAAATACAGTCTCCAATTTTTCAACTGCATATTAACGGGTGATTAGTTTGTAAGCCACTACCTTTTTTCCGAAAAAAGTTGGCACATACAAAATATGATTAATTGTATCGTAGCCTAAATCGGCAGTATTTAACTTTTGCGCCTCCGAATCAAGCAGCGTTTCTATTTTGCCATCGGCAGTTACATAAAATATGTGGCCCGACCAGCAGGTGATCAAAAAATCGCCATTACCTACAGGCTCAAGACCATCCCCTCCGCAGCTGAGCGTGGTTATTTGGGTTAAATTACCTTTACTGTCCGCTTTCAGGAACTTTGGTCCGCCGAGGATATAAAGATCATCATTGATCGCTTTAAGCCCGTTTACCCCATTTACATTTGTTAAAAAAGTTGTTACCCGGCCTTTGTCAATCCGGTGGATCTTTTTGGTTTTACTATCCGACACATAAACTATTCCTTTACTATTTACGGTAATATCATTTAGCATTTTTGCACTATCAACCGGGATCTTATTAACCACTTTGCCTGTTTTGATATCAATAATCACCACTTCCGATAAATCGGCTGCATATAATTGATCACCAACTCTTCCGAGGCCTTTAGGTGAGTTTAAACCGGTTGTAAAATCAAGATCAATGATCTTTCCATCCAGCCCGATCTTTGCAACTCCTCCCTTACCATCAACTGCGCTTGGATTTCCTTCAATTTCCGATACATATAAAACCTTCTTTTTAAAATCAGGTAAAACCGATTCAGGGATTCGTACAACGGTATCAGTTTCCCAAAGTTTTTCCAATTGGTGCGTTTGAGCAAAAGCCCCCTGTACCATCAAGGCCATTAAAGCGGGCAATGTGCATTTCAATATTTTTTTCATAGCTTTTGTTTATATAGCTTACAATACAACTAATTGTGTTCCACCATCTTTTATACTGTATTTAATTACTTTACCGCCTTCTGTAATGGTAATAAGCAGCTTTTCTTTGCTTTGCCGTGAAATCTGAAGGTTAAAAACATGCCCAAATGAGTGGATATTATTCAATGCCATCTCATTCCATCCGTTTGGTAAGCGGGGTGTACAATCAAAATTGCTGAAGCCTGTTGGCCTGATACCGAATAAACCTTCGGTAAAGATCCTGCAGTAAAGTCCGCTCTCGGCCGATAAATGTCTTTGGTTACCCTCGGGATAAGCTTCCACCGGGTAAGGCACGTGCTCACCTAACAACCTTCTGCGCGAATAATAACGCAGGTATTCCATTGCCTTTTCGGTTTTACCCGCCTGCAATACGCCACGAAGCGCATACAGCGTGGAGCGGTCCCAAAAAGTTTCTTTGCCGGCTTGTGTGGCTAAACCATCGGCCGTCCACAGGCGGGGTGAAAACAGGGCATTAATGGTTCCTTCGCTCCGGTTTAAAATACCCATCGTAAGCGGAAGGCAGATCCAGGCACGCAGTACATCATTGGTTTCGTAGTATTTATAGGTTTCAAAACCTTCGATAGTTGCCCCAAAGTATTTTTCGATATTAATTTTAAGCGCTGCGGCCTGCTTTAAATAATCATTAGTTTGGGCTTTGGGCCGATGTAATTGTTTGCCAAGGTATGCTGCGGATATCAACGCATCATAATAAAGGCTGTTGGTTGACAGGTTGGCTTTGCCAGATGGAAAGCGGCCTTCCAGTTCATCATGATCCGAAGTAACAACTCCCTGGTCGTTCAACTTCCGGCGACTGTATTCCAGGCACCAGGTAATGAGCGGCCACAGCTTTTTTGCAGAGTCGGGTTTGCCACAAGCCAATGCATACCTTGATGCACCATAGGCGATCATAGCCTGGTCACCACGGTCACCCGCTCCTTTCCAAACCGCATCTCCCTCAGCTACGATGGAACTTGGAATAGGCTTGTATTCCGGGTTCATATACTTTGCAAATAGCCTGTAGCAGTTCATCGCCGACAGGTTACCTATGCTATCTCCCGAAAAAGCGAAAAATGGACTGATATATTCTGCCTGGTCATTAGCCCAGATGGCGGCATAATATGCAAGCCCCCCGGGGCCATGCAGGTATCCAACCTTGGTTTTGTAAATGCTCTCCGTTCCCCTGATCTTGGCAAAAGCGAAAGACGTATTCAATAAAGTATCGGGTGTTTTTAATTGCAGGGGCGATAAAATAGTATTTATCCGGCTTTCGCGTGCCTTTTCTTCAGCATCGGCATTAATTTTAACCGGCTGGGCAGGAAAATCTGTAGCCAGGTAATAAACTGAAAATGCGGCATTTGCTCCGGGCTGAACTATCCTACTGCCGTCATCAACAGTGCCCATGATAACCGAATGGGGCCTCACCTTACTTTTAGCGCTATCCGTTCTTTCTTCACGCCGCAGATATTCCATGCTAACGGTAACCGGCTTATCAGTTACATTGGTAAATACAAACTTTTCAATTACCAGGGGTTTGTCAACAGATGGAAAGATGCTCCTGTCTATTTTCACCAGTTCAGGATTACCGGCAGTAGCGGCTATTCTCATGATCCCTTTATGGCTGATACTTTTGATATTATACGAAAGGTCGCCTGATTTTTTCCCGTTAGCCAGATCTGACTTTAATTTACGGTTATTAACAAAAAAACGAGGCAGTTCGTTGTCCTGAAATGTATAATCGATGTGCGTACGGGTGCCATCAGGCAGCATCCTGAATGTGGGGAAAACAACAGTTCTTGAAACAGAGGCGCTGCCGGCACTATCTAATCCATACTGCACCCACACAGATACTTTCTCGCCCGACATTTCGATATGATCTGTATGGGGTAAGCGGCCGTTAATGGCCCATTTAATGCTACCATCAGGTTGAATTACCCAACGGTCTGTTGGTGTCGGTAAAGCAACCTGCTGGGCGTAAACCATGTAATGGAACAAAAAGACCAGGAGGCTTAAAAATATTTTATGTTTATCTATCTTCATATGCTATAGTCAATTCCCCATTCGGACTAATCTAAAATGGCTGTGCCGGCCTTCAGGTCAGCAGATAACTCCACTTTTTTTTGTATCCTGGGGATTTTATTTTTCAGGAGCTGTACCCTACTACTCGCATTACCTTCAATACGCACAAATGCGTCCGCAGATCCGGCAACGACGGTATTGCTTATGTGAGCACCGGCAACATTCTCTAACCTTATTACAGCCTTTGCACCTGTAGTTTCAGGGATTATGCAGGAATTAAGTTCGATGTTTTTTCCGTCTTCACAGATAAAAGCCGGCCTGAGGTCATTGTGGCCCAATGTGAATTTTATATTGTCGAGTTTTAACCCCTCTACATGCCGGGCCCATACGCCGTAGGCAGGTACGAGCGGACCGAACGTTTTTACTTCGGGATATTTATCAATAGCTTCGGGTACAACCTGCCGGGCATTTTCTTCAGTTCCACCGCCTGCCAAGTTTAGCTCGATGTTTTTTAATGTAAGCCCTTTAATATTGTGTCCGGGGATGCCTGTTATCAGGATGCCCGATGGCGGCATCAACTGTGCCGTATCCGCTGCTTTTGCTTTTATGTTTTTAATGGTTACGTTTTCAATAGTTCCTATTGGCTGCTGGGTATCCTGATCTTTACGGAACACACTTAACCTTGCCCCTAAACGGATCAGGATAGGTGTTTTTACTTCAACCATGGTAATCTCACCAATTTCGATGTTCCTGATATTGGCGCCATCAACAGAGAGTAGCTTGATACCTCCGTTGGTTGTATCATAGATGTAACATTTTGATATCCTGATATTTTCAAACGGCGCCATAGATTCAGTGCCGATTTTAATGGCCCCCTGCCCGCTTTTTAACCGCAAACCCGAAATCACAATATTTCTGCAGGCCATTTTACTTGATGTTGTTTTAAAGCATAAAGCATCATCGCCGCTTACCACATCGCAATTTTTAATGATAACATCCTGGCAGCCGTCAATATCCATCCCATCATTATGGGCAACACCCCTGCTTACAATTTTTACTTTTTGAATATTTACCTCCTTACATTGAAAATAATGCGAGGTCCAGGCGGCTGAGTAATTTAAAGTAACACCCTTTACAGAAACATTATGGCAGCGTACAACCCGCAATAAAAAAGGGCGCCGTCCCCAGCGTTGTGATTCGGCACGGGTATCGGTTAATATCTGCTGCGCTTTTAATTTTGCTCCCTGGCCATCAATAATGCCTTCGCCTTCAATGCTGATGTTCTTTTTATCAACCGCGACAACCAGTGCCCAGCCCACACTAATGCCAAGCCCCTCAACAAAGGGATCAAGGTTCCGGTAATCGTTAATATCGGTGCTTCCTAATAAAACGGCCCCTTTTTTTAGCTGTAGGGTGATATTATCATTCAATGCAATTGTACCGGTTAAAAACACGCCTGATGGTACCGCAACTTTGCCACCGCCACTTTTATAACAGGCATCAATGGCTTTTTGAATGGCCCCGGTATTTAATGTTGTACCATTGCCTACAGCGCCATAAGCCGTAATATCCACATCGGCCGCGAATAAACTACAGCCGGATATCAGCACTATTGTGATAGTACATAACAATGACCCCGTTAACCTCTGCATAGTTATTTTTTTCTTTCTGCTTTAAGCACTTCGGTTCCGGCAAGTAATAAAGCGCCTAAACCATGTGTATCGTTCAGTTCGGTTGGGCGGGTGTAATAAAATTTAATGGCTGTGTCCATATTGGTACCAATACAAACATCCTGCAGTTGTCCATCAGCGGTTATTTTTGAGGCTAAGCCTTTCCATCCTTCAAGGGCAATGGCTATATATTTGTTATTGATCCAGCCCTGGTTTACCGCCCTGGCCACAGCGTAAGTGTACATAGCGGTAACGGATGTTTCGAGGTATGAATCGGGTTTGTCCAATAACTGGTGCCACAAACCGGTTTGATCCTGGTAGCGGGCGTAACCTACTATTTGCCTCAACAGCAACTTAATCAGCTCAGCGCGTTTAGGATGATTTGCTGGTAAATTGTTTAACAGTTCAACCTGTGCCATAGCTATCCAGCCATTGCTGCGGCCCCAGTGGCCTACACCATTGGTCTGATCGTCGGCATAATAATTATGAAAGAACAGACCTGTGGCCGGATCATAAAGGTATTTGTTGAAATTCTCAACCTGCTTAATTGCATCATCAAAATATTTACTATCTCCGGTCAGCTTGCCCATGCGGGCTAAAAATGGAATGCTCATGAACATATCATCGGCCCAAAGCGTACCGAAACGAGGCTGCGGACGGGCAAGTGTACCATCGGGCAGGCGCATTTGTTTAGTTAAGATATAAGCGGCAGATCTTTCTAAATATGCCTGGTAATCTTTCCGGTGAGCGAGGGCATCAACATCGAACAATCCGGCCGACATAGCACCGCAGGCATCAAGATTGGTTATATTGAATACAGAACCGTATTCTACTTTGCCCGCTTTAGCTTTATAAAGGGTTTCAAAATAACCGAGGTTATCGAAAATAAATGCAAAATTACGCTGGGAATAATCTGAATATCTTTTGTCGCCGAGCACATCCGCCGTTTGCACCATGCCTATGGCTAAAACGCCATTTACGTATGCCCATTTATTGTATTTACTGTCCACCTTAATATCTGTCGATGAAGCTAACCCCTTTGTAGAATTGTATTTTTCATTTGTTTTGGAATTTACAAACTGGAAAGAAGTTTCCTTAACAATATTATCGGCAACACGGCGTACAATATTTTCAGTATTAACGTCCTGCCCAAATGCGGCCGACGTGTAAGCAATAAGCAACAAGTATAAAAATGTTTTCATTTTAGCTCTTTTTAATTTGATTATTATGTGTTTTTAATGGCCACTTTCTTTTTATTTTTCTCGCGGACTGCCCTTACCTGTGCCGCGGTAATTACACCACTCTTATTACCGAAGCTTTTCCGTACATAGGTTAACACGTCTGCAATTTCCCGGTCTTTTAAAAAATCGTGTGCAGGCATCACGTTTGAATATGACTCACCGTCAATATCCACGTTTTCTGAAAAGCCGTTGAGCACCACTTTAATTAACCGTGCATGATCACCTGTTATATAGGAGGTTTTAATTAATGGCGGGTTCATATTGGGCACGCCACCACCATCGGCCTGGTGGCAGGTTAAACAATGGTTTACATAGATGGCCTTGCCATTTGCCATAGAGGTGGCCATACCTGCAACCGGCTTCGCTTTTGATTTCACCTTAATTTTAAGCTGTGCCATTAGCTGAAAACAGCTAAAAGCAAAAAAAAGGGTCAATAAATATTTAGTCATTTGTTTATTACTTTTTAAGATAGATAATGCGGTATATGGTACCTTTTGAATCATCTGTTACATATAATGAACCGTCTGCACCTTGGGCAAGGCCGCAGGGACGATGATCAGCACGCCCGGCGGCTGTTTTCTCAGGTGAGCCGGAAAAGCCATCGACAAATACTTCCCACGCACCATCAGGCTTGCCATTTTTGAAAGGCTGAAAAACCACAAAGTATCCTGCCTGCGGCTCAGGGGCTCTGTTCCAGGAACCGTGAAAAGCTATAAAAGCCCCGTTTTTATATTTTGCCGGGAACTGGTTTCCGGTATAAAACAATAAGCCATTGGGCGCCATATGACCGGGATAGGCGGCGGCGGGATCAAGAAACTTAACATCAGCTTCTTTTTTTCCGTCGCCGCCGTATTCAGGGGCTTGTATCTTTTTATGCTGGATCTGGTCATAATACATATATGGCCAGCCTGCATTGTCCCCTTTTTTAAGGGCATATAAGCATTCGGCAGGTAATTCGGCAGATTGTTTAGTGGTATATAATTCGGGCCATGAACTGTTGAGGTTATCCCTGCCATGCTGCATTACAAAAAGCTGGTTGTCCTGCTGGTTCCAGTCCAAGCCTACCATGTTTCTTAAACCGGTTGCGTACCGTACGCCATCTCCATAGGT
Source organism: Mucilaginibacter sp. cycad4 (assembly GCF_034263275.1). Taxonomy (NCBI): domain Bacteria; kingdom Pseudomonadati; phylum Bacteroidota; class Sphingobacteriia; order Sphingobacteriales; family Sphingobacteriaceae; genus Mucilaginibacter; species Mucilaginibacter sp. cycad4. The sequence goes on from NZ_CP139559.1 coordinate 2,464,102, forward strand.
TTGGTTTAACTTATCGGTTTTAAATTGCCACACTCCCCCCATCGAATCCAGTATCGGGCATCCCGGGATTCCCGGCGAATGCAAGCCACGGTCTTTTTCCTGGCATGCGTTGAACCAGGCACCTATATTTACGTAGATATTGCCATCATTATCCAGCGCAAACGATTTGGTTTCATGCTGGCGACCGGCTTTTAACCCGGTAATGATTTTTTCCGGCTGATCCGGGTTGATCACTTCATTGTTATCATTTACCTTATACCTAAAAACTTCGGTATTTGATGATGCGTACAGGTATCCGTTCTTCAAATAAACTTCGGTGCCGCCATAGGTACCAAAGCCCGATTTAAGCTCGGCCTTACCATTAGGTGTTTCATGTAGCACTAAAATACCCTTGCCTTCTTTATTAGGTTTAGCGAGCTTTACATAAATATCGCCCTGCGGCGTAACTACTAAATGCCGGGCCTTTGCACCGGTTTCGGCAACTTTCAGGGCACCAAAACCGGCAGGTAGTTTTAGGCCCGCGTTATCAGTATCGGGCACCACTTCCGATCCTGGTTTCAAGGCATAAAGTATTATGCTTACCGGCAGTAGTGTAAGAATTATCACCCATCTAAATAGTATATTTTTCATGCTGTTATTTAATTATAATTCTTTTTTATTCGCATTCGCCAGTTTGGTATCTGCTACCGGACGGCTGTTGTAGATATTAAAATCCTTTACCTCATTTAAAACAAACGTTGCTGAGCCTGCCGATTTTTGTGCTTTAACATGCTGAAAATCGGCGCCGGATACATGATCAAGAATAAATGGCGGGCGAAAATCGTCAGTGATGTAACTAACCTCCACATCGTTCACTTTTAAATCTTTAACATTACGAATAAAGAAGCCGTAAGAAGGCATCGTACCGAAGCGATAAGGTTCTGGATATTCTTTTTCCAAACTAGGAACTTCACGCATAGATTGCTCTTTAGTACCACCACCCCGGTAGTAAATGCGGATGTTGCTCAAACGCAGATCTTCAATATCATGGCCCGGGATCCCACTTATAATTGCCCCATGTTTATAATCGGCGTTATAACACACTACATTGCTAATGATCACCCTTCTGAGCGCGCCTACCGGTGCACTTTCCGGCCCGCGCATACGTGCACCCAACCTTACAAATATTGGCGCGTTAACAATGTCCCTCATGGTGATATTGGTGATGGTAACATCCTCTAAAAGTGCACCGTCCACAGTTTCAAGCGCCAGACCACGGCAGTAATCAAATATACAGTTGGAAATAGTGACATTCTTAAAACCTCCGTTTGATTCTGTACCCATTTTTATGCGGCCTGTAGGGTTACCGTCAGAATATTTTTTTTCATTGCGGGTAAAAGTACCGGCCAAAAATGAGCCCTCATCATAACCGCTCACCTGGCAGTTAGTAATGGTAACATTTTCGGTAGCCCTGGCAAATCCAAATCCATAAGTGCTTTTAAGACAAATACCATCATCATAAGGTGAATTTATACTGCAGTTTGAGATGCGCACATTCCGGCAGCAATCAATATCCATACCGTCACGGTTGGTATCCATTTTTACATCATCGATGGTAAAATTATCTATCCCCGTGGCCAGGATCCCAAACCAGCCGCCATGCAATATGGAAATGTCCCTGATAATCACATTCCGGCACAAATAAAGACTGATGGTTTTGTTCGGGCGCTTATCATCCTCCCCTTTATTGCTCCGCACCAGGTCTTTACCCCAAATAGTACCGGGACCCAATATGGAAATATCGTGCAGGTTTTCGCCCCAGATCAGGCTGTTGTGCCAATGCCTGTGCCCAAAATCCTGGTAGTTATTGTCAATTTTAGCTTCGGGTTCGTCATAACCTGAGGCAGCGTCAATAGGAGCGGCAATTATAGTAGCCCCCTGATCGATATACAGGCTGATACCACTTTTAAGATGAATAGAACCGCTTAAATAATTCCCTGCCGGGAAATAAACCGTTCCGCCGCCGGCTGCGGCCGCAGCTTCAATTGCTTTATTGATATTTGGGGTGTCAACAGATTTCCCATCGCCTTTTGCCCCATATAACTTTACATTATATGGGGGTGTTTCCGGCGATGTACTACCATTTGCCTCAGCTTTAAAAAAGCAAAAGGGCAAAAGAAAAATTAAAAGAACACGAATTACAGTGTGGTGTTTTTTCATAGTATTTTTTATCACTTTACAATATATACCTTGAATTTAACCCTGGCTTACCAGCCTGGGTTTTGTGGATATGGGGTACCGGTAATTGTTGCATCAATTTGTGTTTGCGGAATAGGGCGCAGCACATGAAATGGTTTAATATTACTTTTACCATCGGTATTATGCAGTTTCACCCTTTCCAACAGCTTGCCTGTCCTTGCCAGGTCAAGCCAGCGCACAAGCTCGCCGCACAATTCTCTCGAACGCTCATCCAAAATGAAATCCAGCGTCAGCTTATCGGCAGTAATATCCATTGCCGCAGCGTTGCCCGAAGGATAAGCAGCCCTTTCGCGGATTGCGTTAACATATTGCACCGCATCGCCGGCACGGCCATCCATAACTAATGCCTCGGCAGCAATTAAATAGGTTTCGGCTAAGCGATAGATAATTATAGGCCTGCTTGAGGGCGAATTTTGATCGGGCCGTTTGGTGTCAAAATATTTGATCATAGCAGGCGACAAAGCAATGCTATACTTAGCAGGCGGAATAACCTGGTAACGATAACCGGCGATCTGATCCGAAGTCATAGCCTTACCCGGCATCCAGATAGCAGTATCGCCTACAGTAAATTTAGGCCCCCCGGGCTGAGCGCCGGCAGGCGCCCCGGCCGGCAGGGGATTAGACCATGTAGGTATTGAGGCTGCATTATTACATAACCAGGCGGTTTGAAACGTTTTATTATAACGCTGGTCATTAACCCTTTCACTAAATATGGTATCGGTAAGCCAATGTGTGGGCACCACGCGAATGTATGGACGCCCGTAAAGGGTACTGCGCTGCATACCGGGCTGCACCTCATACTTAGGCACAAATAAATGACATAGCAGGTTATCCGGGCCGCTGTTATTTTGTGTAGCCGAACCGTTATAAGCCAATGTAGTTGTGTGCTGTACAGTCCACAATATTTCACTGTTGGCTTCATTGCCTTCGGCAAATACCTTTCCAAAATCCTGCTGCAATTTCATGCCGCCCGCGGGTGCAACATTGGTTATAAGGTCTATTGCAGTAGCGTAGGCATTTTTATAATCGTCTGCCTGTTTAGCCGATGAACCTGCTCTTGTTAAGTATACTTTTGCGAGCATATGCATGGCTGCTGCTTTTGTTGCCCTGCCGGTTTGCACACCATTGGTTAAAGGGGTTGCCGGAAGAACTGCTATAGCATCTTTCAAGTCCTGAACTATGAAATCATACACATCGGCCATTTTGGCCCTGGTGGCCGAAGTTGTAGGCACCGACTGGAATGTTTTATTTAAAGTTACATCGCCCCAAAACTGGACTAATATAAAGTAATAATTTGCCCTCAAAAACTTGGCTTCACCAACCATGCTGGCTGCCGATGTGGCGTCAATACCGGCCGGAACACTACCGATCAAACCATTACAGGTGTTGATATAGGTGTAGCAATTTTTCCAGATGGTGGCAACAGTACCATCGGCAGTATTAAAGTTACTGTTATATTTTACCATGCCGTTGTTACCATCGTTACCGGCAATAAATTCATCTGTACCGGGGACGGTCATTTCAAAATAGGTATCCGGGCCCCAAATAGTTCTGAAGCCTGCATAGGCTGCAGTGAGACCTGCCTGAAAACCCTGGCTTGTTGTAAAAAAAGCGGGGGTAAGTGTTGATTTCGGGTCCTCTATCAGTGTTTTTTTACAAGCTGTAGTTATCAGACCTAAAAACAAACAGGTGTATAAATATATAGATATCCTTTTCATCTTATTTAAATTTAAAGTGTCATGTTAATACCGAATGTAAATGACTTTGTAGGAGGCGTATCTACGTTTAAAGCTCCGGCTGTTTCCGGATCCAACCCGTGATAAGTATTACGATACGGAGAAAAGAGAATAAATGGGTTTTGCGCCGTAGCATATATTCTCAGCGACCGGGCACTGATACGCTTTGTTATGGATTCGGGCATGTTATAGCCTAAAGTGAGGCTCCTGATCTTAAGAAAAGTGCCATCAAAGTAACTTAACGTTGATGAATAAGGCGTATTGGTTGAAGCAGAATTGGGTTTAGGATAATAATTCTGATGATTGGTTGGCGTCCAGTAATCCTCGTTCAGGTTATTATAATTACCCTGGAAGGTATTGATAAAGCTACCACTCTGGAACATTTTTGAAGTTATTAATCCTCCCACCCTGTAAGCAGCCACTACGGTAAAATCAAATCCTTTATAACCTATGCGGTTGGTAAAACCGCCGGTATAAGTTGGCTGATCAGATCCAAGCACAATCCTGTCGGCAGCGCTGATCTTTCCATCTTTATTTACATCCTCTACCCTGATGGTACCAATTACAGAACCTGTGCCGGTGGTTGTAAGGCCTAAGCTTTTAGCCTGGGCAGTATCGGCGGCAGTATTTTGCCAGATACCAATTTTTTTATAATCAAATATGGCATTAATAGGTTGCCCCACAAACAAACCGTTTGTGATATCCTGGGTAACCCCGCTTGCTAATTTGGTTACTTTGCCCCTGTTAAAGGCGATGTTAAAATTGGTGCTCCAGCTAACTGTGTTTCTGCCATTGCCGGGTAAATTGATAGTACTTATGCTTACTTCAATACCCTTATTTTGTGTTTGGCCCACATTGGTTAAAATACTGTTTGGAATACCCGAAGTAGGCGGTAACGACAATGGCAACAGTAACGACCTGGTATACTGATGGTAAGCTTCAACTGTACCCGTAACCCGCCCCTGGAAAAGCCCGAAATCAACGCCCGCATTTAATGTAGAAGTATACTCCCATGTTAGATTTGGATTAGGAACATTTGTTGGATAAGCTCCGGTAAGGTTTGTAGAGCCAAAATTATAGGTAACCGATGATAAAGCACCCAAAGTTTGGTAAGGATTAATAGAGGTATTACCAACGGTACCGTAACTTGCCCTTAATTTAAGGTTTGACAGTACGTTTGAGTTCATTAAAAAAGGCTCTTTCGTAACATTCCATGCTATTGCCGCCGAAGGGAATACATGATATTTATTGCCCGGCGCCAGGCGCGACGATCCATCTGAACGCATGGTTAAGGTAAGCAGGTATTTATTGGCATAGCCATAATTAATCCGGGCCATGTACGAAATAATATCCCATTTGGAGTATGATCCCGAGCCGTTTAAATTAGCTCCGTACTGCGGGTTAAAATACTGCACTCCATCTGACAGGATATTATTATAACTAAAGGAGTTTGACTGCGACTGGCTCTCCTGCAAACTGTAAAGGCCTGTAAAATTAACATGGTGTTTTTGCGCAAATACTTTATCGTAAGTCAATATGTTTTCAAGCGTATAATTATAGCTGTAAGTACTTTGGTTATTTGCTGTTGATGCACCACCCAGGTTATTGGTAGTAGCACTGGCGTAGTAGTTACCGTAAATATCAGGCCTTATTTCAGCACCGCCATTAAACCTGTATTTTAAACCGGGTGCAGGGCTGGCTTCGAGGTAAGCTGTTGTAAAAGTTCCAAACCTTTTACGTGTTTCAACAGCAGCGCCCGGAACAAAATTTGCAAGCGGGTTCCATACCTGGTTAGCACTTCCGGCGGTAAAACCTACCAGTTTGCCGGTAGCATCATCATAAGGTGTTGAAAGCGGGCTTGCCCTTAAAGCCTGGCCAAGCGGGTTTGCATTTTCACCATTGGTATAGCTCAGGGTATTCAGGCTGCTTAAACCAACTTTTACATATTTTCCCAGTTGCTGATCAACACTCAGCTTAACAGAATACCGAACAAATGACTGTCCGAAATAGATCCCGGTTTCGTTGTAATATCCGCCCGATATAGCATATTGGGTAAGCTCGTTACCTCCTGCAACACCTATTTGATGATCGGTTACAAAGCCATTTTTATAAATAAGCTTCTGCCAGTCGGTATTGCGCCCGCTTTTTATGGAAGCTACCTCCTGCGGAGCAAAGGAACCATCGGTTAAAAATGCGGGATCATCAATGCCGGTATATTTACCTGGATTTCCGTTGATCAGGCCCCATTTTTTCAGATCCTCAAACTGAGGTCCGTTCATAATATTATATTGCCCCATTGGTTTATTGAAACCAGCATATCCGCTATAGGTGATAGAAGCTGCGCCGCCCTTTTTACCTCTGCGTGTAGAAACGAGCAAAACACCGTTTGCACCTCTTGAACCATAGATAGCTGTAGAAGAAGCATCTTTTAAGATCTCTAACGAGGTGATATCATCAGGGTTGATATCATTCAAACTGCCATTAAACGGGATCCCGTCAACTACAATCAGGGGTGAGTTTGAGGCATTTATAGACCTGTTTCCACGAATTAAGATAGAAGGAGATGCTCCCGGGTGGCTATTACCTCCGCTTTTCTGAATATCTACACCAGCAGCTTGCCCCTGCAAAGCCTGGCCAAGGTTAGCGGCCGGGACGTCACGCAGCGACTGTTCGCTAACTGAAACAATTGAACCTGTTACATCTGACTTTTTCTGAACACCGTAACCAACTACAATAACATCACTTAATGATTTCAAGTCACTGATCATGGTTACATTGATACTTGTTTGATTGTTTACCGCTACTTTTTGCGTTTTATAACCAACTGAAGAAAATATAAGCGTAGCATCGGCAGCTACTTTAATAGTGTATTCGCCTTTGGGGTTAGTGATCACCCCTCTTCCAAGGCCTTCAATACTTACAGAAACACCCGGCAATCCGCCATTTAAATCGGTTACTTTACCTGTAACTGTAATATCAGCAGCTTCAATATTTTGCTCATTGGTTTTATTGGTTAGTACACTGGATTTAACAGAAGCTGATTTATCATAAATTACAATTCCGGTATTTATCTCTTTATATGACAAACGGGTTTTGGCAAATAAGTAATTAAGGATTTTACCCAGCGGCTCATCATTGAATTTACGCGGGTTTATTTTATAACCTTTTAATTCATCCGGGTTATAAGAAAACTTAATATTGGTTTGTTTTTCAAGTTTATCAATTGAGCTTTGCAATGATTCGTTGCCAAACGCAATTTTTACGGGGAAATCTGAAATCTGGCTCTTTGCATGTTTAGCAAGCAATACCTGGCAAAATACCATGGAACTAACCATAGCAATCATTGATACCTTCATGAAAAAATTAAAAAATTTAGTCGATTTTTTTTTCATCTTTACGAGGTTTTTATTCTTAAAAACTATATGAATTATTGGATTAGCTTGGAACCTGCCAATAATTTATATCTGCACTCTCTGCCTGTACCCCTGCAGCCTGGCTTCGGGGGTATTGGCTTTTTGGGTTTAACTGTTTTCGTTTTTCGCCAGGTAAACCTCCTTTCCTTTCAAAACATAATTTAAATGATGGATGGTTTTAATGATTTCCAGCACATACGGCAGCGTATTATTATTTGAAAAATGAATAGTTGTTGTTAAATGATCAATCTTTTTATGGTTATAGTTCACATGAATATCATAGGTATTTTCAAGCCTCATCACCAACTCATCAAATGAAACATTATATAAATTAACTTCGCTTGATTTCCATGCTGCTACCTTTTCGGCATCAATTGTCCTGATATGATGAGTAGCCTTTTCCTGGTCGTAAATAATCTCTTTATCCGGCGTAAGCACCCCGAAATTTTCGGCACTATTACCAACAGCAACGCGCCCCCTGGTAACTGTTAACCTTACATCGCTGATGTTCTTATAAAATTTTACGTTAAAAGCTGTGCCTAATACCTGTGCATGTAAACGGCCATAATGAACTATAAAAGGCGAGGTGCTATCATGCTTTACATCGAAGTAAGCTTCACCATTAACCAATTGTATCTCCCTGCTTTTTCCAAAGCGTTCGGGAAACTTAATTGTTGATCCTGAGTTTAACCATACGGTTGATCCGTCGGGAAGGGTTATTGTTTTGAGATTGCCTTTTTTTGCAGTTACGGCAATCATGGCGGCTTTATCTTTAACCGACAATTTGAAGTAAAAAAGCACCGCGCTGCACATCAATACCAGTGAAGCGGCAACGGCATATTTGGCTGCTGATATTTTTATAAAATGCCATCTGCCATAAATTTCTTTATGAATCTGATAAAGCATTTCCTTCTCTATAGCCTGCATAGCTTTTTCATCCTCAAGATGGTCATCTCCGGGATGAGGGCCGCGGCCGGGCTTGCGCCATTTTATCATTATGAATAGTATTATTTTAAGTTTATCTCAACCGCTTAAAGCAGTTTTTGGGCTTTGATACCGTATATACAAAGCCAACTGGTTTTGGTACCAGATTTATTTTACTTTTTTACAATAAAATATTGATGCCCATTATGAGCAGAAAAAGCGGTAACGTAATTAAGGGCATTTAAATGATTTTCAAAATATCCCCAGCTTTGTCCGCAGTATTTTCAATGCGTTTGAGAGCTGGTTCTTAACTGTACGGGGGGCAATATTGAGGGCCTCTGAAATTTCATTGACGGATAAGTTTTGCTGCCTCGATAAAATAAAGACCTCTTGCATTTTTTTTGGCAATTCCCGGATCTCTCCTTCAATTACAACCGAAAGCTCTTTTGCTATTAAATTATCTTCATGGGTGTATTGGTCACCATACTCCACATATAACAGGTTGTCCATACTTTTTTTCCTGACCGAATCCTTTTTGTGGAAATTGATGATACTGTTTTTTAAACTCCTGAAAAGATAAGAGGCATTATACCTATCCGGCTGCAAGCTATACCGGCAATTCCATAAATTAATAAAAACGGTTTGTACAAGGTCCTTCGCATCATCCGACGAGCCGGTTGAACGGTAGGCCGTTTGATACAAAGCCCTCCAATTCCGCTTATAAAATTCATCGAAGGCGTTTATGTCCCCTGCTTTAATTAATGCGATTAATTCAACTTCTGAAAGCATTACTTTAAACTAATTGACTTTAATTATCATCGGTATATAACTGATTTTTGCTTGAACAATAAGTATTTAAACTGCATGCCCTATTGTTTAGCTTTTGCAGGAATCCTGGATAACAGCCATTTGCTTAAATCATCGGCTGCTTTATCATTATCAAAACCCATAGCCGCTGGGAGCCGCCCGTTGGTATATTCATTATATAACCAAGGATCGCCGACCGCAATCACCGTTCCGGCCCCATATTTGGCTGTGGCAATAATTACCCGGTCACTATCAGTCAACAGCGGCACTGCCGGAGACGATAATTTAAGCGTGGAGATATCTTTCAGATAGATCTTTTTTGCCGTTTTAAATAAGGGATCATTTACAGGAACGGTTATCGCTCCCATTTCAAACCGGGTACCAATTACATGCTTGTACAAATCATCGTTGAAATGGATCCCAAACTTTTCGGCCAGTTTGTTGAGGTGGGGTAATTCGGCATTCGCACTGTCGTTTGCCATTAATACCAGTATTCCTCCGAGCGTAACCCAGTCGGCAATAGCTTTAATATGCCTGGGGGCAATGTAGTTTGGATTAGCGGTTTCCTTTTTGGTATCAGGGTCAACTATGATATAAATATCTGTTCCGGTTAAATTTGGGGCATTCGGTGCATTTTCAAGGCTTTTAAGAATGGCGCCATTCTTTTTAAAAACATCACCCCATATAGAATAGCCGCTGCTCCGTTGGTCTTCCCAGGTATAATGATATCGTTCCAAAGTACCTGCCGAATTTTTACGGTATTCATTATTGAAAAAATAATCTAAAGTAACGGTCTTACCCTGCGCTATTACCATTGGGGCTGCCAGTAAATTAAGTAACAATAGTATAATGTAACCTTTAGTCGTTCTCATGTAATTTCGTATCGGCTTGTATGTTGTAATGATTAATATTATTGTAAGTTAAAACCTGCCAGATACCCACCGACATATTAAAAATATGATTAAAAGCCTCCTTATTCCCATTTTGAAATGCTACCATTGAATTGCTTCAGGTATAAAGCATCAAACTTAAGTTTGCTGAAATCAAACAACAGTAAATAACATCACCAGCCCACCTTCGTGTATCGAATACACTTTATACCAGGCTCATTCATTTTTTTCAGGCCCCTGAGCCCTAACAAGCTAACTGAGCTTAAACATGGCAGCAATATTATTTATCTTATTAATACCCTTGTCAATATCAAAATCAAACAACCAAGTTATAAAAGTTATGATTATGCATTTCCGGGCTATAATTGGCAAAACTAAAGTAGAGATAAAATTTAATAGTAAAATGATAATTTGCTACAAAATACGCAAACGTTTGAGTTGTTGTTATTATGAATGCACATTAACGTGTACGTACCCTTTTTAACCGACAAGCAAGGGCTTAGTGTTGTGAAATACTTCTAATTTGAAACGTTTATTTCTATGGTCATACTGCTCAAGGGCATTAATTTTCCATGAGTTAAATTAAGTCCCATGGTCATCAGGTAATCCCCGCTAAACGTACCACCGCTTTCTGCAAGGTTTGATTTGGCGCCCGGCATCAGGTTGATCTCTTCTACCCTGTATAATTTGCGGCTGTCAAGTCCTTGTAAACGTACCCGGTTAAACACTTCCTTATAACGCGTGTTCAGGTTATAGTTAAACAGTACCGCTTTTGTTTTTTCATCATTTACATACATCGCCACCATGCGGTTCTCCTCGTATGGCGAAATGATACGGTACAGATCACCGAACCAAATGATACTGCTCAGGCGGTTATAGTTTTTAATTGCCTGTTGGCTAAACTGCAGCTCATCATCCGTCATTTTGCCAACCTTGATATCGTATCCCAGCTTACCCATCATGGCAACATCTGTTTTAAATTTTATGGATTGTTTACCCCATGAAGTGATATGGCTTGATATGGTTAATGAAGGGAAAAAGTTACTGTATCCCCATTGTATATACACACGTTCTAATGGATCAGTATCGTCGCTGGGCCAAAACTCTGTAAAATATTTTAAGGCTCCGTAATCGGTACGCCCGCCGCCGCCGGCACATAACATAATTGGCAGATGGGGGTATTTTTGACGTAACCGATCCAGGATCTTATACAGGCTTAAAGTATAATCAACATACAAAGCAGATTGCTTGTCCTTTAAATATGGCGACCATGCATTGGTCATGTTGCGGTTACAATCCCATTTTATATAAGCCAGATCAGGGTTTTTAGTTAGCATATCATCTGCAAGATGGTACACATAATCGGCCACTTTAGGGTTGGTAAGATCAAGCACCAATTGATTGCGCTGATAATTTTCGTCGCGGTTGGGTAATTTCAGTATCCAATCGGGATGTTGCTCATATAGTTCGCTTTTAGGGTTTACCATTTCTGGTTCAAGCCAGATTCCAAATTTCAGGCCCTTAGCCTTAGCTTGCTTTACCAGGTAAGCAATGCCATTGGGTAATTTTGATTTATTCTCCTGCCAGTCGCCCAAACCTGCTTTATCATTATTACGGGGATATTTATTTCCGAACCATCCGTCATCTAATAAAAACAGATCGGTACCCAGTTTTTTGGCATCGTCAAATAAATTAACCAATTCTTTTTCATCGAAATTAACATGTGTAGCCTCCCAGTTATTGAGCAAAGTAAGGCGCGGCTTATTACCGTCAAGAACCCCGTAATTGCGGGCCCATTTATGCAAATTACGACTGGCCTGACCCTTTCCGTTAACCGAATAAGTAAAAATAAAGGCAGGTGTAGTAAAAGTTTCTCCCTTTTTTAACTCATATGCCGACGCATAAGAGTTAATACCCGGTATGATTCTTAAGGCGTTGCGCTCATCAATTTCAAAATGGAACTTAAAGTTGCCTGTCCATGCCAGTGTTCCGGCTACCAGTTCACCGGTCGTTTCGTCTGCCGGTTTATTTAGTGCCAGAAAAAACACCGGTGTTTGATACATATCTGCCCTTGTACCCAGTTTACTGTCAATTTCCTTTACGCCGCTGGTAAGTTTACTTTCCTGCATTTTCATTTCGGAGGCCCAGTCACCATGAAACTGGGTAAGCCAATAATCCCTCGCCTCCAGGTGAAGCATGCAGGAGGCATAATCTTCAAGGGTTATCGTTCCTTTTTCATTGTTTTTAATTTCTGTCCATGTCTTTATAATATCCTCCCTGTTAAAAGCCTGGTAATGTAATATCACCTGTACAGGATATTTGGGGTCCTGCAATTGAACGGTTGTTTCATTAACGTCATCGTCAAGGCTTTTTGTAGTATGGTTAACATATTTCAACTCAAGCGAAGGATTATGATCACTATGGATCAAACGGATGGCAGGCTGCAGCAAATCTTCCATCCCGCCGGTAATATATGCTTCATGTTTGCCATTAGGGATCAGCCCGGTTTCTTCGTTATTTAAAAAGCGCTTACCCAGATATGATTGGTATATCCTGTTATTTGCGCCAATCGTAAGCACCATGCTTACATTATTTGTAGTTATCAATATTGATTTCCCCGTTTGCGCATCCGCAATAGCCGAACAGCAAAAAAGGGCCAGGGAAACAACCCGTATAAATTTATTCATATCATAAGTTTTACTTTAATACGGCATAAACCTTTGATATTCAAAGGAAATTGATATCGGATTAAAGAAGGTATTTAAGTGGTGTAATTATTATTTGCAGCCCGTTGGTTAAATGGTTTATATGCGGCATATCACGCTAACACATCAGCTTGTAGCGGATATAACTGCAATGGTTTATAATATTAAGCAATGAGCATGCATAAGCAACCATACTGCTTTTATACTATAATACAAGTGTCATGAGGTTTGGTACTATGACACTATGCAATAATTTACGAAAATGCTTTCCGGGATTTATTATACTATGACTGCCGGTCGATTAGAAAGAGAGGGGGATCCGACCTGTTATTACTTTATTTGAATGAAGGCTACCGGATTAAATGGATTGCTTTATTTTATTCTTCCGGCCCAGGTGCCGTACAGTAAACAGCATAGCTACTAAAATCAATCCCCATACCCAGGTATCCAGCGGACAACCGTCGGGCCCGCCGTCATTACCATCGCAAAGACCATCCCCAGGATCGGCAAAGCTTACGGATACAGCCAGTAAATTAATGGCAATGATTGCCAGTATGTATTTCCACTTTAATTTAATCGTAGCTAATTCAAACATGTTGTTATTGTTTAAAAAACATTCCGCTCCCAATTCTATCTTCAGTACCTTCATTAACTGCAACTACAATGTATAGTCCCCGGCTCAAACTATTAACGTTTTCCTGTATAGTATTTGTGCCTGTTGCCGATAACTTTCTGACGATAGCCCCCGAAGGACTCACTATATTAATCCTGATCGGCCTGGAAGATGTTTGTTCTATCTTTATATTAACTGTACTGGCCGAAACCACGGTTGGATATACCAGGAATTTATTAATGCCCTTACCCGGCTGGATCTCAAAATTGAGGTTGTCAGAGAATTTATTTTCGCCGGTTACCAGGTTTTGGCTAAGACGGTAAATAAGATGCCCGGTGCCCGGTGTTTGGTCAATATAGGTATACTTGCCGGCACCTGTTGACTGCAGGCTGTCGATAGTTAAAAACGTTTTGCCTCCATCGGCACTTTTCTGAACGGCGAATTTGGTAAAGTTGCTCTCATTATTGGTTTCCCAATTAAGAGCTATTCCTTCAATAACTTTTTTACCGTTAAAGCTCAGCAAGCGATAATCATGCCCGGGCACTATACCAATTGCCAAATAAAACCTATCATGTGCATAGCTTGCCGGATTAGATTCTACTTTAAATGCATACTCGGCATTATGCACAACATCAAGTGAATCATTGGTATATTTATCTTTCAGGTATATCGAATACCGTTCGTCAATATTCTTTTTTACCGGAGAGGTAAGTTTGTATGTTCCATAATTAGAGAAAGTAACGATGAGGTTTACACGTTTTAATTTTTCAAGATTGCCAGTGTAATTGGCAAAACAACCTATCGAATCGCTGCTTAGCGAATAAAACAAATCACCCTGCCCCGATGGTTGGTAGTACGGTGCGTCTTCGCCGGGAACAAATTTGGCGGTAGCGTTTCCATCGAAATTGATATCGGTGGAGTTGTGTACTATGGTATCCTTTACTAATTCCATTGTAAGACGGGGAATATCACTTTCTATGTCATTGGTTACCTTGCTTGCTGCATAGGAAGCTGAAATGTTTTTTGCAGGATTACCAACCACGTTAAACACCGGGGTAGATGGAAGACTGTAGCTTGAATAAGCTACCTTCATTGTTTCATCAAACTTAATAGCGGATGCGGATGTAGCCACTGTAAAAAAGCCCTGCCCTGATAAAGCATAACGGCTTGCCCCTGTCCCGATAGATCCGGTACTGGCATCGTACAACGCGAATTTGGTTGATGAACTATTGGTTCCGGTACTGGCATCCTTTACCAGCATGTAATAAAATTTGTTGGTTGTGTTTACCGTATAAAGGGTATGCAGATCTATTACCGACGCATACGGATTTCCAATAAGATTTAAACCTTGTTTTACAGCCGGTGTTGACGTGTGATAAGACAAGGTAGCCGGGGCACTTACTGCGGTGGCGGTATAATAAGTTGGCGGTGTAGATGGAAAATTTACAATATTGGCCGTTAATGTTGCATTACTGGCTCCCGTACCTTTAATAACAGTTCCAAAAAAGTTTAGCGTAGCATTATCCGTTGCCGGAAAAGGCCTTACAAAGGGGTTTGCTACACTTCTGCTCCCTCTGAAATAGTATAAAAACCCGTTTGCAGGCGGCAAACCCTGGCTTGTTGAGCTAAAAGGTTTGTATTCATTATTCACTACCTGGTTTACATCTGAAGTAACCGGAGCGTTTTCATCATACACAAATACCGAAGGGCTGTTTCCGGTAGCAGTACCATCATCAAATCCATTTGCTGTACCACCTGGACCGGTAATGTATGTTGTAGCTATAAGCGGTAAAAGATTATAGGTGCTAAGCGAACCTGTTGTTAAAAATGTTGATGTTGTGTTCAGTACCGGCGATGACATCAGCATATAGCGGCGCAATGTACCTTTCACATAACGCTGAACATTGATACTGCCCGTAATAGAACCTGCCGAAAGACTGCCGATACTTGCATCGCCCGCAGCGGTGGATAATATAGTAAGTGCCGTTGTAGTCGACGTAGCGTTGCTTACTGCAAGAGTTGATGATGAATTAACATTTAATGTATAAGTTGGTGCCACGGTAAATGTACTTCCTGAGGCCATTGTCTTTGTTCCGCCTGTGGTAAAGGTAACATTGTAAAAATTTGTTCCCGTAACAGTTGCGTCTGTAAGCGTTTGGGTTGTACCGTCAAACGATATCAGCGCGGAGGCATTAGGCGTGAAAGTGCCTGTATTAGTGTAATTACGCGCGATATTTAAAGCGCCCGTACCCATGTCCATAGTACCCGCATTGCTGAGCGTTCCGTTAATATCAATTGATCCTGTGCCACCGGTAACGGTTGCAGCCGAATTATTTGTCCAGGTGGCCGCGGTTGATCCGGCTACACCTATGGTAGTAATAGTATTTGTGGCGTTTGAAAAAGATACGTTTGAATTTGTAGTCAGCGTAGAATCGACGTTAAGATAACTTGTCTGTCCTGTACTGGCAGATCCACCAATCACCGCTGTCCCTGTCCCCTGGATCACCAGGTTATCGTAAGTAGGATCAGTCGAAGCATTAGTATTAACTACGCCACCACCAGGACCGAACCCAAGTGTAGCTGTAGTATAAATTAAAGGACTTGAACCGGTGTACCTGACCGTTGCTTTGCCACCCGGGCTATGGTCGCCGTAAAAGTTTGCTGAAGAATACGGCGTAACCAATGTACCAATAGCATTCGTATTGGTTAATACCAATGTGGGATTCGTATTAGTGTTTGTTACCTTATACGATGTACGGGCATTGACTGTGAAGTAACCCGAATTTCTGGACGTCACGCCCCGGTTGGTAAAATTGAGCTGACCATTTATAGTCATCGTACCTCCTTCAAGCCTGATACCGCTGCCATTTATTTGTTTAACATTCAAATTAATATTAACGTTACTGCTAACTGTAAAAGCAGATACTTCCAGGATTAAAAACGAAAAGGCAGTGGTTGTTACAGAAGCAGTACTGCCAAACTGTAAATTGGTGCAGGTTACAGTTCCCGTCCCCCTGATATCATTAAAAATACTTATAGCCGAGGCGCTTGTATTATAGTTTTGTGTAATATTTCCTGTTACAGTCAACGTAGCTCCGTTAACTGTTAAAACGGTTCCTGTTAATGTAGTACCGCTAAGTACATAAGTTGAAATGTATTGAATACTCCCAAATGTAATAGACCCGACCGTTACATTCGTAGCAAGGACCGGTTGATTGTTATACGTTGATCCGGTTACTCCAAACTGAACGATATCGTCTGTTCTTCCGCCACTTCCCGGATAGGTAGCGGTTCCTGTACCGGAACCGGTTACTGTCCAATTGGAAGTAGTATTCCAATCCGTTGAGGTACTGCCATCCCAGTTAAAGGTATAGGAGGCGAAGGCATTACTTGCACAAAAGAAAAGATTTATTAAAAGCAGTAAAAAAAATTTCCTTCGTGTTTTCAAGACAGCCCGCAAGCGCATAGTTATCTACATTTATCAATAGTTACTTTTTTTACGAAAAACTTATCGTAAAGGTTTTCAAGTAAATATAAATTAACCAAAACTCAAAATCGGTACGTTCTGTTTTGGTTGTTCTAAAGCACCTTTAACAGGGGACGCATAATCAGAATATTGAATGCTATAAAGCATATCTTGCTGTCCCCCCAGGGGGATAATAGTCTCTTTGACTTATTATAAGGCAGGCTAATAAATAACCTCCTGTTACCACATTATTGGGCAGATGCCTGCTTTTCAATTTCACAGCCGGATTTTAAATTATACTGTATAAGTAAGGGCATTACTTCTTACCTTTTGTCTTCGTTTAAAAGATGGTGAATAATGCCCTTATCATTATTTTATATTTCTATAAAAACAGCGATTTTAAATCTGTTAAAGACTAATTAATTACAAAATTCGGTTGGAAATATTGTTTAATAAAAATAGTATCTTTTAATTGAGGATAATCATTTGCCTGCATGAATATCTTTGCCTCTATGAGTCATTTTGTTTGATCGGCCTGTTTACCGGGAGTTGCATTAATACCTTTAACATAACCGTCTACCGGCTTAAATGGAATCATGTAACAAGACGGGCATGAACTGTTAACCTGTATTTTACCTGCAAGGATATCAGTTTTGGTAAGTGCAAAGCTTTTACCAGGCATGGGGGCTTTAATGTATAAGGTATTAGTAATTCCGTTTCCTTGCTGGGTGCTCCAGAATACGCGGTATGTACCTGGTTTAAGGGTAGTGTATCCCTCAAAATCGGCCTGTTCAGTAAACAGGAAACTGCAGTTGGAACCTGTGGCGCATGTGGTTAAATTCTTGTCGTCCAATTTCACTTCATCTTTTTCGCTCTTTTGTTTACTGCATGAGCTAAAAAAAACGGTGCTGCTAAATAATAATACGGGCAGGATAAGTTTTGATTTCATATTAAAGGTTATTTATACTAAGCCATTACGTATAGATAACCAACTGTGCTACAATAAGCTATATTAACTTTACGTTAACAGTGCACATATCAGGGGGAGTTTTAAACAGCGGGCCAAAAATAATTTAGCCTGGCTAATACATTTTTTAATATTACGTCACTAAAACCGCTTTCTTCAACCATATTTACTATCCTGGAGCTATAGTACTCTTTGGTAAGGCTATCAAGGTCAATATAAAGCGCTTTCGACAATAATATTAGCTTTTCCGGGCCTGGGTTTTTCTTTCCGCATTCAATCCGGCTTAGTTCAGCCCGGTCGATATTCGTTTCCCGGCTTAACTTTTCCTGCGAGATTTTTAATGCTAAACGATGTTTTTTTATAAACGCTCCGAAGTTGAGGTTATCCGAAGTTTCCTTAAGTATTTTATTAGTATTACTCCTGATTTTGGGATCTGAAAAAGGCGGAGCAGGCAATAGTTCAGTACTGTTTAAATTATCAAACAGCGAAAAAAAACGTGATACCATCCGGTTAAACAAAGGAATATCTATGCTGTAAATTGTGTTGGCTTTTGTTCCGCTTACCTTTATAATACCCGTTATCTTAAGCTCGGCCACGTGCTTCAGGATATTTTCCATTTCCAGTGGCACATTGCAAATATCTTTTTTACTAATGGAATTGCCATTTTCAATAATCATTCTTACTATGTAAACCCTTACCGGGAGTGCAAGTATGCGGGCGAAGCGGGCAAGCTCACTATCAGTTTCAGTAAATTTTGATTTTAATGACAGCATAGATATGATATAGAGGCTTTAAAAAAGGCATAATATTAATGAATATAAAAAGGTCTCCCAGGCTTACCGGGAGACCTTTTTATAAGCGTTGTTAAATTATTTTTTAACGGCGCCCGGAGTTGTATACGGCATTGTTTGAGGGTCAAAGTTAGCCCAGCCTGTAGTCCAGTCGGTTGAACCGAAAGCACCTTTGTAGTCAACTTTCTCAAAGAAAGCATCGGTTAATTTAGCATCGGTAAATAAAGCACCTGCGGCAGCAATTGAACCGGTTTTTACAGTAAAGTCAGGAGTACCTGCATTAGCAAAATCGGATGAGAATTTGAATGGAGAGTTAATAACTAAATCGGCATATTTTGTTGCATCAAAAACATTATCAGCTCTAAGTTTGGCTTCAAATGATGCTTTGTTTTCACCTTTAACCTCGTTTCCTTTTTTGTTGCTGCCTAAAATGATATTGTTTTTGAACACTAAACGACCATTAGTATAGTTAGCTAAAGTAGAGTTAGGCGTAGTTTCTTTTGTATCATCGATATAGATACCTTCAACATACCCTGAGAAGATTGAGTTAAAGCAGCTTATAGCTGAATTACGACGGATTTGAGCTGCATGCTGGTAGTTAGCATTAACGTTAGTTTCGCCGTCTTTAGTGATCGGGCCTAACAATGTCATGTTTGAGAAAACAACCGAAGTTTGAGGAGTTAAATCTGAACCAGAACCGTCATTATCTGATTCAAAGCTATTTGAACCAGAAATATCAGCGATGGTTTTGAAACGTTGGCTTAAGCCAAACTGCACTTTACCGGCAAAGCCAAAGTCAGTATCAAAGTCATCATCAAGGCTGCCCATAGCAATAAGGTGTTTACATTGTACTGTACCGCCAAACCACTCAAAAGCGTCATCACCTGAACGGTAAACCTCAACATAATCAATTGTAGTGCCTTTACCAACACCGCCAAAGGTTACGCCGTTAATTTCGTTATCTGGAGAAAAAGGGATACCGGCGTATTCAACACGTACATATTTAAGTGTACCAGAGTTATCATTAACATCGGTACCACCATATTGAATATATTTTGCGGCATCGCCTTTTGCATCAAGGCCACCTTCAATCTGAACATTTAAGCCTTGGTTTACAGGTGCTTTACCTAAAAGAATAATCCCCCCCCAATCGCCGTTTCCACGTGCGCCGGCATCAAACTGTGATGTAAATACAATTGGTTTATCAGCAGTACCTACCGCCATGATTTTTGCACCGCGGGTTACTGTTAAAGTAGCTTTGCTTGATTTTTCACCTTTAATCAATGTTCCTGGCTCTATAGTAAGTGTAGCGCCATTGGTAACGTAAACAAAGCCCTTTAACAAATAAATTTTATCTGCTTTCCAGGTTGTGTTAGCAGCAATATCACCGGTTACCGTAACAACGTTGCTTACCGCGGTAGTATCTTTTGGCGGATTAGTGTCAATAACAGCTTCCTTTTTGCTGCATGCAGCGGTAAAAAGGGCCACGATAAACGCTAATAATAATCCTTGTTTTTTCATAATTTTGCTTTTTTTCGATTTGAATCAGTTGTTTTAAGTTTGTTGTATTAGTTGTTAAAAGGTATAGTTGAATGAAAGGGCATAGCTTGAACCAGGGAAGTAACTCCTGAATATATAACCCGATCCGGATGGGATATAAGGCTTGCCATCAAGCTCATATATGAAATTGTATTTCTGGTTAAGTACATCCGTAGCGCTTAACTTGATCTCGCCTTTACTTTTCAGCACTTTGTAACCAACCTGAAAGTCAAGCACATTTCTCGGTTGCTCATATACGCTCGAAAACCTTTCGCCGCCGGCATAAAAGATCCTTTTACCAAGCCTGTTAAACAATACGTTCACTGATAACTTATTGTCGAGCTCAGTATGCTGCAAGCCGGCGTTTATCACATATGGTGATTGCCCCACCAACGGACGGTTTTTCTCAAGCCTTACTACGCCATCATCAGGGTTGGTCACTTTTGATTTATTGATGGAAAGGTTAGCATATGCTGTAGTGGTTTTAAAGAAAGAACCACCATTTATAAAATCAAGCGTTTTGCGGGCTTCCATCTCAAAACCATACACATACGCCGATTTTGAATTAAAATAGCTAATGGTGGTTGAAGAATTCTGATCGTCTATTTTAGGTTCGATAGCATTCTGGAATTTTTTATAAAAAACTGAGAAAGATAAGATCTGCCCCGCAGAAGGATAAAATTCATACCTCAAATCGGCATTATCAATCAGTGTACGTTTCAAATCAGGCTCACCCTGTAAGGTTGCCAGTAACTCGTAATCGTAATAAGCAAAAGGTGCAAGTTCCCTAAATTCGGGACGGGCGACAGTACGGTAATATGACGCCCTGAAATTTGCTTTTTGCGTTAAGCTATAAGTGAAGTTTACTGACGGTAAAAAGTCTGTATTATCAAGCTCGGCGCGGGGCTGTTGTACGGCAACCTCTTCTGTACGTAGTTTTAGATTAAATTTTTCAACCCTTAAACCATATACTATCCTGATTTTTTCGCTGAACTTACTATCCAGCATAGCATAGCCGGCGTTGGTTAAGCTGTGGGCATTATACCTGTCTGTTGGGTTTGAAATTTCATCAAGCGAATAAAGACCGGTATTAACAAGATTTGGGCCAAAAATAGTTTGGATAGGCCTTTGCAATATGGTATTGATATCGTAATCGGAGTTGTTGGTATTGATAACAAGACCAATAAATCTTGCATCAAATTTCCTGTCGCGATATTGTGAATTAACACCAAGCTTAAGTGTGCTTTGTTTAAACAAGTTAACCGGCAGGTTAAAATCAATTTTACCAGAGTAGATATTTTCCGTTAAATGCGAGAAAACGCGGGCGTTTTCTTTGCTCAGGTTGGTAACCTGGGCATAAAATGACTCCCCTGCAGCGCTTTGCCTATAATTGGTTTTACGCTGGTCAGGCTGGTCATTAATAATATTGCTGTAACCCAGGTTCCATTTTAACTTTGAACTTTTGGGGCCAAGCGCATGTTCGCCTTCGAGCGTAGTTTTAAACAACGATTTTTCGAGCAGGTCATTAGCATAAAAACGGCTATCGTAACTTCCGTTACTGGAATTTGACCCTGTACGGTAAGTAAACTGATCATCGAAAACACGATTGTAAAGATTTTTTAGCGTGATTTTATTTTTGCCAAAGCTATAGGCAAAATTTGCGAGCGCACCAACATTGGTCGAAAATTTATACTGCGCATTATGATAATTATAATTATCAAACTGTTGTATCAAATCGGGCACTATAGTTTGTGAGTTGCGGTAAGTTAAAGCCACAGTAGTACCCAGCCTGTTTTTATTAGCGCTAAGCTCTTTTACGTTACCTATAGTAAGCTGGTAATTTTGACTTGGCAAAGCAGTGCTTTTATAAATATTAAAATCGTTATTAAGGCTCCTTATTGATTGGATTGTTTGTGTTGTGCTTAACTTTTTGTTAACAATTTGATTAGTTGTGGGAAAATTGCTCACCAGCTTACGGGTTCCGTCGTCAAAACCAAAGTAATCGCTGGTAGCGCGAAAACCGCTTTGAAAATCTTTAAATGTGCTTTGAGTGTTGTAACCATAACCTATACCAAAGCTTACAAAGTTTTGGTCGGGGATATCTTTAGTAATAATTTGCACGTTACCGCCGGCAAAATCGCCCTGAATATCAGGAGTAGCTGTTTTGCTGATGATGATATTTTCAATAAGGTTTGCGGGTACAATATCAAAAGAGAAGGCTTTACGGTTAGGTTCGGTACTTGGCAGCGGTGATCCATCTAAGGAAGCTGTATTATACCGATCGCTCAGACCTCTTACCACAACAAATTTATTGTCCTGTATAGTAGTACCGCTTACCCTTTTCAAAACATCGCTTGTACTGCGATCAGGCGATCTTTTGATCAGCTCTGATGAGATACCGTCAGAGATAGACGCGCTATTTTTTTGAACTGCATATAAGGCAGCAACCGAAGCCTGGCGGTAAGTAGCTTTTACAACTACTTCTTTAAGCGCTGTTGAAGTTGCAGTATTTAAGGCGATATCAAGCGTAGTAGCCGCTCCTGCCTTTACCTCAACATCTGATATCGACTTGCTTTGATAGCCGATATATTTAATAATCAGCGTATATTTTCCGGGTTTCACATCGGCTAATACATAACTTCCATCTACGTTAGTAGCAGCCCCTCTTTGAGAACCTTCAATACCAACTGTAGCGCCAATAAGGGTTTCGCTTGTTTTTTGATCAATAATTTTACCAACAATTTTCCCGTTACCCTGGGCGAAAGCACCAGTGTTAATGAGAAATACAGATAAGGCTAACAGGAGGAGAGTTTTGATTCTGTTCATAAATTTTTAATGACGGGGCAAAAGTATCCTCGTTAAATTAAATTTATGTTAAGCCAAAATTATCAAATCGAATATCTTGAATATTAAATTAAATTGACAAGATTCGATTTTATTCAACTCATGAAGATTAGATGAAGGCACCAGCCCTCAGTTGTTTATGTTTAGATATGAATTATATATTTGTAACTCATATTTAAACATGGCTAATCACAAAAAGACTGAGTTTGCCGCAACAGACCAGGATATATCAATGATAGCAAAGGCGCTGTCGCACCCGGCAAGAATCGCTATTATGCGTATTTTGGCGCAGCACCGGCATTTTACCTGCGGCGAAATAGTTGAAATACTTCCGTTAGCCCAACCAACGGTGTCCCATCATTTAAAAGAATTGATGGATGCCAGGCTGATCATGGTTGCAATTGACGGTAAAAAATCATTGTATGATGTAAACTGGCCAACATGGAACAGGTATACTGCCGAATTTGAAAATATGCTCAGTGCTATTAACAATGCGGAACAGCAGGCCTGATATGCTCCCTCCTGTTTATGGGTTATATTCATACACAACTTTATAGGGTACCTGTTTAAGCGAAGCAGACACCTGCCCTATCTTAAGATCATGTAATTGCGGGGTAGGCTCACAAAATGAATAAGCTTTTCCTTTATAGAACAAAGGTTTTCCCACTGGTTTATCAAACTGCACGGCCATAGTAATATGGGTTGGATATAACACGGCTATCATCGGCAAATTGTAGATCTCTTTAACCAGGTAAAAAAACAAAGCAGCACGGTCATCACAATCACTGTATTGGGCAAACAGGGTCTCTTCCGGGCTTAACCGTTTTTCCCGGCCAAAGTTCATATCATCGTTTTCATACAAAAATGCATATCGGGTAAAATGCATCAGGTAATCAACTCCTTTCGTAATATTCATGCTGCCCACATTTTTTTTTAACAAAGGGATCAGCGATCCATAAGTTTCCTTGCTCAAAGGGATATTGAAGTAGGATTCAAAATCCACTACCGGATAATTCCTGAAAATGGAATCGACCAGGGGATTAAGCTTAATCCTGAAATAGTATGCCTTGTGCCGGTAAGTAAACTGCAGGTCCTTTTCAACATAATCTGTAGGCGTAAAATCAGGCATTCGGGTAACCTTATATGAAAATGAGTTTATTGCACCGGGTACATTGATATCCACAGGAACAGCAGCCTGTGTTGTAAGATCAGTACCCGGATAATCATGAATATTCAGGCACATGTACTTTTTATCATGAACTGTATATGAAGGAATATCTGATATGTCTTCGTTATTGTAAACATAAAAGATAATCTTTTTCCCAGCCAGCGCCAATCGTGCATCATAACCCGATTTAACCATCAGGAACCATTTATATAAGGTATACTTACTGTAATTTTTTTCCTTAGGGCTTATCTGCTGAACAGTTTTACGCACAAGCTGGTAATACAGCCAATCATCAAGCTGGTGATCTTCTTTATAACTCAACAATGCTTTGATTAAAGGTTTATAATAATCAGCGTTAACATTATCATAAAAGTTCTTTATATTTTTTACGGATAGCTCAGGCGTTGGGTCAACAATAGCTAAAGTATCTGCATCTGCATTAAATGTACCATCATAAAAAGCAAAACAAATCCTCCTGTTGCTTTGGGCACACAAATTAGCTGTACTTAAAAGCAACAAACAATAGAATAATATTTTAACATATCTGCTCATTGCAAACACATCATTTTACTTATAGAAGGGTAAAAGCTTTTTGGTTTATATCTAATATACAAAATTGCAAATTAAACACCAATTGACTTAATATTATTTTAATCATTTAACAACACGATATTAATACTGCACATGTAGATTTGAAATTGGAAAATCACGGTTCATGAGGACAGTAACGTTAGGTAAAAGAATACTATGCTTATTTATAGCCATAGGATATTTCTTTTTTTCGTGTTTGTATGTTACACGATGTCCCAAAATTGCCGGCCATGCCAAAACAGGAAAGTTTTTAACACTTAATAATAGAACGGTAAAACAAAACGGTCTCGTTATTTCAAGCACAACTAACAGCAAATCGGTACCCGTTCTTTTTTTATCCCGCCCTCGGGTCATTTTCGGCAAAAACTTACTTGTATTAAGTAATCAGTCCAGGTTAATCCATACTTGTGACTTATGTCCATTTCGGCCCATATCACAATATGATGCTCAAAACAGATTTAGGGCTCACAAGATTTTTTATACCGCAAATATCCTTTCCATTATCCGTACCTGGAGAATCTGAGCTATCTGCTTCCCTCCTGCCGATACCTTTACATTACTTTCTTAAATTTTTATTACCTGCATTGACAGCAATTAACGCTGTTATATTAATTCATTTAAAAACCGCATGAATAAGTTATGCCTTATTTCAACTTAAAGTTTTCAGACACCGATAAGGAACTTGCTAATTTTGCAAAAGCACTCGCCCTACCTGTCAGGATTGCTATTGTCCGTATCATTATGACTAACGGCAATTTAGTATCAAAAGAAAATTTATATAGCATCCCGTTTAACCAGGAAACAATAACCAAGCATCTTGCTGAATTAAAACGGATGGGTATTGTGAAGACTCATGGCTTGCGTAGCTCAATTAAATACAGCCTCGATGAACGGTTGTTTCGGCAAATGGCCGATGGATTTGCAATGCTATTTGAAAATATGAGGGCATTTGAGCATGAGCTGCAGAATTACTGAGCCGTTTATAAACGCATTTAATGAATTCCGCAGCCTAACGTGATTGATTAAAAAAAAAATTAGAATTATAATAATCTGATAAACAGGCCCTGAATTATAACATTTACTTAACCTGCGCTTAAAGTTGCAATTCAGATTTGGCAATTCGGTTCAGATTTGTACTTTTGCGCCCGGAGAGTTGGCAGAGTGGTCGATTGCGGCAGTCTTGAAAACTGTTGAACTGTGAAAGGTTCCTGGGGTTCGAATCCCTAACTCTCCGCAAATTTTTATAGAGAAACGAATTAAAAGCCTGCAAATCAAATGATTGCAGGCTTTTGTTTTTTTGGTAAAAACTCTATTTTATTCACCAATTCCCTATAAAAAAGGGCTTAATTCGGTGAGTAATTTCTGGAAGCTTTTCTACTCACCGAATTGCGCATAAGTTTCTAATATTCAGCATATTCAGAAATTGAACATCTTGATTTAATGATAGTTGCAAAGCTAAATTTGTTTCACTTTTTAATGTTAAAAACATGAAAACTAATTTTAGCCTGCTTTTCTATTTGAAAAAGCAAAAGAACTACAAATTCGGCCCTGCCGCTATCTACATGCGAATTACCGTTAATGGTAAGCGATCTGAAAACTCCACAGGGCGTGAATGCGAGCCATCCCGCTGGAATGCCCATGCCGGGCGCGCCAATGGTACTAAGGAAGTAACAAAGTCGCTAAATGCTTATTTAGACGATCTGCAAAAGAAAGTCTATGAAGCCCACAGCCAGTTAACCGAAGCGGACGAAATGATCACAGCGGAAAGCATCCGCAACAAGTTTATGGGCAAAGGCGAACAGCCACGATCTTTAATTGAAATATTTAAAGACCACAATCAAAAAGTAGCTGCGCTTATTGGCAAGGAATATACCAAAGGCACTTTGACCCGCTACCAGACCGCCCTAAAGCATACCGTAGACTTCCTGAAATGGAAACATAACTTAACCGATATAGATATTAGAAAGGTAGATCATGCCTTTCTGATGGATTTTGAATTTTACCTGCGTTCTGAACGTAAGTGTGCCAATAATTCTGCGATTAAGTATATCCGCAACTTTGGCAAGATCATACGTATTTGTATCGCCAACCGCTGGCTGACGTATGACCCGTTTTTAAATTATAAGAACAAGATCAAAACCGTTGACCGGGTTTTCTTAACCACAGAAGAAATACAGGAAATGGCAGATAAGGACATGGCTACCGAACGGTTAACACAGGTACGGGATATTTTCCTGTTCTGCTGTTTTACCGGGCTGGCCTACGCTGATGTAAAGAAGCTTCGTAAATGGGATATAGTAATCGGTATTGACGGTGAGAAATGGATTACCATTAAAAGGCAAAAGACCGATACCCCATCACGTATTCCTTTATTGCCTGCCGCCACTACCCTGATACAACGTTATGCCGAACACCCGCAATGTGAAAGCAGTGGCAGGGTGTTACCGGTATTGAGCAATCAGAAAATGAATGCTTATCTTAAAGAGATCGCGGATGTATGTGCCATAGCAAAGCCGATCACCTTTCATATTGCCCGCCATACATTCGCCACTACGGTAACGCTTTTGAACGGTGTCCCGATTGAAAGCGTGTCGAAAATGTTAGGCCATACCAATATCCAAACCACACAGCACTATGCGAAGATTTTGGATATTAAAGTCGGTGCGGATATGGCTTTGCTGAAAAAGAGGCTTGCACCACCACCAAGAACCATTAAGCCGAGGCAAAGGCCAAATCAACTGCTAATTCAGAAAGGAAACCAGGAATATGAGTAAAGAGATCAGCATTCCCGAAGAAAGGGTATTAACAAAAATCATTTTGATCGGGAACGAGAAAGTAATTTTAGACGTACATCTTGCCGAGTTATACGGCGTGGAAACCAGGGCCTTGAAACAGGCCGTCAAAAGAAATTTAGGCAGGTTCCCGCCCGATTTTATGTATGAACTTACGGAACTGGAGGTTGAGGAAGTGGTATCACAAAATGTGATACCACACAAAAAGTTCTTTGGGGGTGCCGTCCCCTACGCCTTTACGGAAACAGGGGTAGCCATGTTAAGTTCGGTATTAAAAAGCGAAAAGGCGGTAGAAATGAATATCCTGATTATCCGCACATTTGTGACGTTAAGGAAAATGGCCTTAAATCATAAGGAGATCATGCAGAAGCTGGAAGCAATGGAATTGGGAAACAGCAAAAAATTCAAGGAAATTTACGAGGCTTTAAATTTTCTGTTAAACCCGCCCAATCCGCCCCGGAAACGCATCGGCTATAAGTCAGATGATCTATAAACAAAAAGCTTGCCCTTACCGGGTAAGGGCAAGCTTTAATATTTTAGCCCCGCTATATTTCTTTATCAAAGTTTAATAAATCTTTAGGCTCCACTTCCAACGCCTTAGCCAGTTCCGCGATAGAGAGTAGCGTTACATTTAATTTTCCATTTTCATAGCGTTGAATATCAGCATACTCAACATTACATAACAAAGCCATTTTCCGTAAGGTCAGTTTTTTAGCCTGTCTTAAAGATTTAAGCCGTATTCCGAATTGTATTAATATTCCTTTATCTGTTTCGCTAACCATTTCTCCTTGTAAATGATTAGGAAAGTTGAAATAATATAACATTAAAATTGTTGTGTCAAAACACAACAAAAACTATCTTTACTCAATAGGCAATAAATCAGACTTAACAATCAGTTTAAACCACTTAATTACATTAGGATATGAATAATAGCCATCCACTTTTACAAAAACTGGAAGAATTATTCCATGATGAACCGTTTGACCCTATTGAAGAAGAACTTTTCAAGTGGTTTATGTTTGTCTATATGGGCAAAGGAAGCGGTATTAAGGATTTGGACAGTATGAATTTTGAAGTGTTTAAAGGCAAACTGAATATTTTAATTGATGCGGTTTACGAGTGGCATCGGGAAAAAAATATAACGGGCTGACATCTGCTCTAAATAATAGGAAGTGGCGCTTTTAACTCAGGATAGTGATTTTCAAAATCCAAAAGAAATTCAACCAAATCCCCCTGATCCCAAAAACTATTTGTATCATTCTTATTTTTTAAAATCAGGGGCAAATCATGGAAAGATGCTTTTATCTCGAAGTTACCCCATTTTGCTTCTTTTAGTAATTCTCCTGTTTGGCTATCAAGGACTTTATTTGTGAAGTGAAATTTGCCATTGTGTGCCGCGGCATTTCTTATATGCCTGAAAAATTGCCATACTGGAGTATCAGCCAGGTTAAAGGATAGAATTTTCTCCCAGGCTACAATTATAGTCAAGTGGGTAAGTTCAATATTTTTATCTGTTATACCCGCTGTATCAATCACAAATTGAACCGCTGATGTGTTAGTGTCCATTCTGTAATCGCGCGCCGTATCTTTTGTTCGAAAGCCAGGGACAAAGATTTGGGGCGTAAATGTCCTTGTTCTGAAAATCTGATCTTTTACCTCTGCTGGAAAATCAAATTCGTTTATATGATTTACAAACTCGCTTCTATCTGGATATTCTTTCATCTTTAAAATGAAAAAACCTCTTGAAAATAATTCGTTTATCCCGAATTGAGTATAAGCTAATGTTACTATGGAATCGTAAAAAAAAATATTCTTATCTAAATTATGAATGTAATTTTCTGTCATCGACTAATGTTTGTATGATTTATAATTGACTGTTTTATAAGACAATAAGCAAATCTAATCATTTATATGAAGCGAGTTTGAACTTATTACTCCAGTATTCTTAACAAACGATAATTATTTTAGGGATATCCCTAAATGACCTAACTCCCCCTTTAAAGTCTCACCACATTTGCACTATAAACCGCAGGCCACCAGCCTGCCAAATGCAAATAAGATATGACCACATTAGATTTAATCACCAAACAAGACCTCGAACAGTTCAAGAACGAACTGTTTGCAGAGTTAAAGAAACTCGGTATCAACCCCACTACCGAACAGTCCGG
Source organism: Mucilaginibacter sp. cycad4 (assembly GCF_034263275.1). Classification (NCBI taxonomy): domain Bacteria; kingdom Pseudomonadati; phylum Bacteroidota; class Sphingobacteriia; order Sphingobacteriales; family Sphingobacteriaceae; genus Mucilaginibacter; species Mucilaginibacter sp. cycad4. Next base: position 2,493,754 of record NZ_CP139559.1, read on the forward strand.
CAAACAATGGCTCAAAAGCGCCGAAGTGCGCAAACTGCTGAAAATCTCTCCCGGCACCTTACAGAACCTGCGTATCAACGGCACCTTATCCTATACAACAGTTGGCAGCATCCTGTATTACAAATACGAGGACATCTTAAAAATACTGGAACGCAACACCATTAAAAACTAAGCCGATGAAGTTAGCGACCCAGGCAGACCGGTTTCTCCGCAGGGCGGCAAACGATGACCGTTTGCTGCCATCCCATATCAGCTTATACATGGCCATGTTTTATTACAGCCCTGATAAACCCGGCGACCACTTCCAGGTCAGCCGTAAAAAATTGATGTGTTTTTCGCGCATCAAGTCGATAGCAACTTATCATAAATGTATCAAGGAACTGGTAGCCTACGGCTACGTTGATTATCAGCCAAGCTATGACCCCTATCAGGCAAGCAGCGTGGCGTTGCTAACGCATACGGGCAAGGCCCGATATACGGATTAGGAGCGTCCAATTTTGAAAAAAAATTGGAGCGAGCGGAAGTTGGGCAGAGCCCAACTTTGCTCGCCGTTTGCCCTGCAAACGGGGTTTTACTTATACTCCGGGTATAAGTTGTTCACCTGAAAGTACCGTCAGCAAGGAAAACACCATAAGTCAACTTATAAGTGGAATGAAATGAGTACAAGAGATAACTATAAAAAGACACTGCGCTTTTCCGATGAAACAGATGAAAAATTGGGTAAGCTGGCTGATAAGTGCGGCCTCAGCAAGTTCCAGTTTTTCAACCTGATGGTTGAATATTTTCACCGGACTAAAAAAGATCCGCGAGACGTGAACGATGAAATGCTGAAAAGTACATTGCTGAAAAATCACGATACCTACATCCGCTTCATTCGGGCCCAGGAAGAAAAAATATTGATACCAGTTAAGACGGAGATAGACCGCATGATACAATCGCAGCTAAAGATCATAGATTTTTTTAATACGCGTGTTCTGAAGGCTAATACCGATCAGGCCGACCGTCAGGAACAGTTTAGTCAAAAACTTAGGGAGACAGTACAGTTATTAAAACTTATTGTGGAAAAGACAGATACGAAGGAAAATCTGAAAGTGAAATTTCTTTATATCCTCAACACCTATATCAAAACAAGAGAAGCATTCGGTTTCACCTCATCTGCAAAGGATAAGGACGACTTGATACAGCTTACACGGCAACAGATTGCCAAACTATAAAGGAGCGCAATGTTTATCAATATTACAGACAGCGAAACAGCGGACAACAAAGGTTCCAGCCGTGACCTGGTTCACTATCTCGATAAAGAGAACCGGCTCAATACAGCCATGCAGCCGGAGCTTTGGTTTAATGGCCTACGGGACAGCATACCATCCGATGAAGCCCGAACTGCTATTGACCGTAATGTTGCCAAGTTAGGAAAGAATGACGCGAAATTCTTTTTGGTCAATATCAGCCCAAGTAAAAAAGAGCTTGCTCACCTGATCGGAAAATATGGAGAGGATGGCGCGAAAGATCAATTGAAGGCTTACACAACGCTCATGATGGATGAATATGCGCAAAATTTCAAAAGGCCGGGGATAGAGGATAATTCAAACCTGCTTTGGTTTGCCAAATTGGAGAATTACCGTTATTTCTCCCATAAAGACCCCGAAGTAAAACAAGGCATTCGCAAACGAGGAGAACGTAAAGAGGGCGATCAAATGCATATACAGGTGATAGTGAGCCGCAAAGACATAACCAACTCTATAAAACTCAGCCCTATGAATAAGTCCCGCGGCAAAAACGTTGAACATTCAAAAAAAGTGGGACAGTTTGACCGTTCGGCATTCAAAACGTCTGCCGAAAAAGTTTTTGATTCCCGCTTTGAGTTTGACCGGGGCTTGATGGAAACTTTTCGCTATCACAATGTGCAGAAAAATGGCAGCTTGGAACAACGGCTGGCGCTCGATGCGAAAAAGGCCAATCATGATCGGTCGGAAAAATTAGCGCCTGTTGCTATCGATAAGCAAATAAAAACCATTCAGGAACAGCCGCTACACTATGTTACTTCAAAATCATTCCTTCAGGCAGCCCTTGCCGGGCGGGGCAATGAAAGCGCACCGAGCATAGATAGAAAGAAACGAAAACGAAGAAATAAGGGCCAGCAAAATGATCAGGGCTTAAACCTGTAATTGAGGCTTAAAAATTGTAAACAGTCCCGTAACGGACAGAAAGGAATGTTATGCAAACCGGAGAAGATACCAATGGATTGAGGAAAATAATAGACCTCACCAGATTGATCAGCATTTTTATTTTAGCTATTCACTTTTATATATGCTGTTATAAGGCATTTGCTGAATGGCACTGGACAGCGACCATCACCGACAGAATAGTGGCTAACATCGCCAAAACCGGCCTTTTCAGCAATATGCTGAGGCCTAAACTGGCGGCGCTGTTATGCCTGGCTATATCATTAGTTGGGGTAAAGGGAAGAAAAGACGAAAAGATCAATTACCGCATGATACTGGCTTACCTGTTAACCGGCCTGTTAATCTATTTTATCAGTGTATTATGCTTTTACCTGCACACATCCCTACTCTTTATAGCGGCGGCCTATATAGTGCTGACCATTACAGGTTATCTGCTTACCCTTACAGGCGGGACTTATTTATCCCGTTTACTAAAAGATAAACTTAGCAAGGATGTATTCAATTCTGAAAACGAAACCTTCCCGCAAGAGGAACGCCTGCTCGAAAATGAGTATTCTGTAAACCTGCCTGCTAAGTATAACTTACGTGGCAAGGTCAGAAGCAGTTGGATAAATTTTATTAATCCTTTCAGAGGGCTGTTAGTGGCTGGTACACCAGGAGCTGGTAAATCTTATTTCGTAATAAGACATGTCATCGACCAACATTTGAAAAAGGGGTTTTCTATGTTTCTATATGATTTTAAGTTCGACGACCTTACAAAGATCGCTTATAACAAGCTATTACAATACCGCCACAATTATAAGGTAAAGCCTAAATTTTTTGTGATTAATTTCGATGACCTTAACCACAGCCACCGTTGCAATGCCTACTATCCGCAAAGTATGGAAGACATTACCGACGCGGCTGAATCTTCAAGAACCTTTATGTTGGGACTAAACCGGGAATGGATTAAAAAACAAGGCGAATTCTTCGTAGAATCAGCCATCAACTTTGTTACTGCATTAATCTGGTTCCTAAGGAAATATAAGGATGGCAAATATTGCACCGTACCTCATTCAATTGAGTTGGCACAGGTAGAATACGATAAATTATTTGCTGTACTTTATCAAGAAGAAGAAATCAGGGTGCTGATCAATCCTTTTATTTCTGCTTACCAAAACAAGGCGATGGCGCAGTTAGAGGGCCAGATTGCCAGTGCTAAGGTAAGCCTTGCTCGCCTTTCCTCACCACAACTATATTATGTACTTTCCGGCAATGACTTTACATTGGATATAAATAACCCGGAAGAACCTAAGATCGTGTGTGTCGGTAATAACCCGCAGAAGCAGCAGGTTTATGGTGCGGTATTATCACTTTATATATCAAGGATGATCAAATTGGTAAACCGGCGCGGGCAGTTAAAGAGCAGTCTGATCTTCGACGAGTTTCCAACGATCTTTTTCAATAACATTGATGGGCTGATCGCAACGGCCAGAAGTAACAAGGTATCTACCACTTTAGCTGTACAGGATTTTAGCCAGCTAAAAAAGGACTACGGCGTTGAACAATCCGATGTCATTACCGGAATCGTAGGCAACGTTATCAGTGGACAGGTAACGGGTGATACAGCTAAAAAGCTTTCAGAAAATTTCGGCAAGATCGTGCAGGATAAGAACAGCATGACGATCAACAGCGGCGATACTTCCTTTTCTAAAGCGACACAGCTTGATTATGCGATACCAGCTTCAAAGATAGCGATGCTTTCTTCGGGTGAATTTGTTGGCATTGTAGCTGATAACCCTGATCAAAAAATACAGCATAAAATGTTTCATAGTGAAATCCAAAACGATCATGCAACGATTGCTAAGGAAGAAGCTAAGTACAAATCCATTCCGTTGGTTGAATATGTTTCACCGAGAGATGTAGAAGAAAATTACCAAAAAATAAAGGCTGATGTAAATATGCTTATTTCGGAGGAAATGGAAAAGATTGACGTCCGGAAGCCGAAAGAAGAAAACCAAATTCAAGAGGTGGAGAAGAAAGAAAAAATGAAAGATGATGTCGGCACTAACGATGAATTAAATATATCCATGTAATTCAATGTATTTCATAACACCATTTGAATAATTTACTATCACCGCAAGAATCGGGTTTTCTATCGTTTGGGATGACGCTATTTTTGATCTATCGATACAGGGCATATATCCCTATTTATTCAAATATGAAATTATGAGCACAATAATAGAGCGTTTAAAAGCGAAAGATTGGACAACGGTTACGGAAAATTTGACAAGTTGTGGCTATGCTGTGGTAAGTGGGGTGTTAACACCCGATGAATGCGGAAGCTTTATTGAAGCTTATAAGGAAGATGAAAACTATCGTAAAACTATTTCAATGGAGAGGTATCGTTTCGGGATCGGCGAATATAAATATTTTGAATATCCCCTCCCTGATCTTATTACAGACATTCGCGAAACGGTATACGCATATATCGCTCCCGTTGCCAATCAATGGATGGAAGATTTAAATATGGACACTCGCTTCCCGCCTACACATGAGGAATTGAAAATTTTATGTAATAAACATGAGCAGACCAAGCCAACTATACTTATACTTAAATATGGAACTGGGGGGTTTAATACCCTTCATCAGGATTTGTATGGTGATATTTATTTCCCGATGCAACTTGTTTTGTTTTTAAACGAAGTAGATGAGGATTATACAGGCGGCGAATTTGTACTCACCGAATCAATTCCACGTGCCCAGTCAAAAGCTAACGTCATTAAACCTAAGAGAGGCGATATGCTATTGTTCACCACCAAATTCCGTCCGATTAAGGGAAAGAAGGGTTATTACAGGGTCAGTATGAAACATGGTGTAAGTCCACTACACAGTGGAAACCGCCATACATTGGGTATTATTTTTCACGATGCATTAAATTAATACAATATAACTATGGAAAAAGACAAAGCGACATTAACATTTAAGATCGGCGGAACATTGGAAATTAACCGTCTTGGCTATGGAGCGATGCAACTTACGGGTAAAGGCGTTTTCGGAGATATTGAGGACCGCGAAAGTGCGAAGGAAGTATTAAGACAGGCTATTGCACTGGGTGTTAACTTCATAGACACGGCGGAAGCCTATGGTCCCGCAACCAACGAGATATTGATCGCAGAAGCGCTTCACCCTTACGAGGCCGGTGTTATCATAGCAACCAAAGGTGGATTTAGAAGACCGGGGCCCGCTGAGTGGATACCCAATGGAGATCCTGGCTTTATTCGGGAGAATATTGAGGACAGTCTTAAGCGCTTGAAAGTGGAAACCATCGACCTATGGCAATTGCACAGGGTAGACCCGGAAGTGCCACTGGAAAAAACCTTGGAGCCAGTTGCAGCCGCAGTGAAAGCGGGCAAAATCCGTTACGTTGGGCTTTCGGAGGTTACGGTGGCACAGATAGAACAGGCCAGAGAAATTCTGCCAATTGTATCAGTACAGAACCTGTACAATCTCAGTGATCGTAAATGGGAAGATGTATTGGATTATACCGCTGCCAATGATCTGGCATTTATTCCCTGGTTCCCGCTGGCATCTGGCCCCGCTGCCATGGCAGACAAATTAGCTGACATTGCAAGGAAGCACAACGCTACTGTTGCACAGGTCGCACTTTCCTGGCTCCTAAAACGCTCTCCCAATATTTTACTGATTCCGGGCACCAAGTCTGTAGCGCACCTGGAGGAAAACATGCAGGCGACAAAGGTGAACTTAAGCGAGGAAGACTTCGAAATACTTTCAAAACAATAAAACAAGAAAGGCCCTAATAAGGGCCTTCTTCATTATTATGGATTTCTTTTGGTAGTATTGGCAAAACCTCATAAAATAGCTATTCGGTATTTTTTTACCGCAAAAAACGGGTTGTTGGGTTCCAAGATCACCATACCTTTGCATAATGAGTAAAAGTATAATCACTATTCCCATAGACGCATCTTTTAGTTTTTCAGAATGCTTATGGTATCTGAATCGAAATTTTGATGACTGCTTACATCAAATCGGTAAAGATTATATCATCAAATCTCTGAAAATTGACAAAAATCAGGTCTTGTTTAAAATATCAGCGGAAGAAAACGCTCTGAAAATTGCCATCCAGCAAGGCTCTGAAGACACAGCAACTCAGGATACGATTAAGGACTATGTTATTGAATGGCTTGACCTGGAGAAAGACCTTGATCCGTTTTACAAACTACTAAAAAGAAATAATGCATTGGCTTATATGATCAAAGATTTTCAGGGACTTCGCCTGGTAGGCATCCCGGACTTGTTCGAAGCCGTGTGCTGGTGTATCATCGGACAACAGATCAATCTCACGTTCGCCTATAAAATCAAAAGAAGGTTAGTAGAAAAATATGGCGACAATATGATACATAACGGCACGGTTCATTACACTTTTCCTACTGCCCAAATACTTGCTGATGCTGATGAGAAGGATTTGAGAGCTATGCAATTGTCGGCGAAAAAAGTGGAGTATCTTGTGACAACTGCAAAAGCTTTTGCAGAAGGGCTGATTAGTAAAGATTTATTGATTGCGATGCCTGATTTTGTGTCCAGACAGAACGCATTAACCAGCCTGAAAGGTATAGGAGTATGGACAGCTAATTATTCCCTGATGAAAAGTCTAAAAGAACCCTCTTGTATTCCTTTTGGTGATGCCGGGCTTTTAAATGCACTTGTCGCCCATCATCTTATCAAAGACAAAAAAGACGTACAGGGGATAGTTCATTTTTTTCAACAAGTTCCTGGGTGGGAAAGTTATATGGCTTTTTATTTTTGGCGAAGTCTCTCTATCCAATAAAGCGATCACAGGAGCATTTTATTTAATCTGGGCTTTCCACACTTTGTATTTCTCCGGCATACAATGTCCGCATGGCCGATATCCGGCATTTATCGCCTCCTGTTCACTTCCGAAGAAAACCCGGTTCTCTATTTTCATCCTTTTACCAGAAGAGCAACTCAATTTTCCATAGATTTTGCCTGGTCTGTAGCCCCCTAATTTAATAGTTCCATTTCTGATCAATTTTCCAAGCGCTGATTTCCGGCTGTTCTGGTCGTTACCTAAGTCTTTATGATTAATCATGGGATTTTAGGTAATAATGTTCCTGAACGTAATATTAATTCTCGCCTGGGTAATCTTAACCTCTTTAGGGATGCTATGAAACCAGTGATGTTGTGTCGAACCGCGCATTAACAGAAAACTGCCACTATTAAGGAGCACACTCTCTTTTAAAGATTTGTCTTTTGCGTGTCTTAGCTGAAAAGTGCGCGTTGTTCCGAAACTTACTGAGCCGATTACGGGATTAATGCCTAATTCTTTTTCATTATCACGATGCCAACCTACACTGTCATTGCCATCCCTGTAATAATTGAGCAAGGCACTGGTAAATGTATATCCGGCTATCTGTTCAATACGGTACTTGATGGCCAATAATTCACTTGTCCATAGATGAGGATGCATGGTAATACCTGAGTAACTATAACGCTTTTGGGGATCACCATACCATGCCGTCAATCGGGGCTGCATAATCTCCCTGCCAGCGATTATTATTGGCTCCTGTTTCCAGGCGATGTTTTTTATTAAATCCTCGTATAAGGCTGCACTTTCCTGTTCATTGAATATGCCGGAATATAAATATACTTCTCCATCACGTGATAGCAAATTAGCTGGTTGTTCCATGTTTTTTTTAATGGTGAGTCTGAATTATTTAAATAAAACCGCGAAATCCCATAGTTGTGCCAGATCGTTTAAGATCGTTTCGAGCGAATTGTACACTGCCGCTTGTGCAGCACCACCGCTGCTGATCCTTTTGACGCCCAACTCTTGTTGCCTATCGTAAGAAGGTACTCCAGGAAGAATATAGGTGTTAATGGGTAAGCTGGTATGGTTAACGGCAATTGTAATATCTTCTTCCTTAGCTATTCCCGGGATAAAAATGCCATCCGCCCCGGCTGTTTCAAAGGCGCTGATCCTTTCCAGTGTTACATTTAATGCTTCGGGGTTCCCTAAAAGGAAAGCATCAGTTCTGGCGTTGACAAATAGATTATACCCCTTTTTATCGAGAAAGGTGCGAATGCTTTTCAATGTAGATGCGAATGGTTCAATAGGAACCTGATACCTTATACCTCCTAAAACTACCGAATCCTCAATATTGATTCCTGATATGCCAATTTTCACCAGCCGCTCCAGGTTAGCGTTGAGTTCCTCCATATCGCTACAATAACCTGCTTCCATATCTATTGAAACCGGAATCGTGACGGCTTTGATGATATGTTTCGCCATGAAGAATAATTCTTCAAAGGTCATTTCTTCACCATCCTGATAGCCAAGAATACGGGAAATAGCGGCACTCGAAGTGCCGACTGCTTGAAAACCAGCCTGTTCTGCCAGTCTTGCGCTGTGTGCATCCCATATATTGCCGATGAATAAAGGACTATCCTGCTGGTGCAATTGTTTGAAATTATTAAAACACATAGTTAAGTTATTAATGTATCGTGTGTACAATTTATCCTCTTGTTGCTTCCCATCCAATTATAGCCGCTTTACGACGTGCACCCCAATGGTACTGCCCCAATTCGCCGGTTGATTTGATCACCCGATGACAAGGAATCAGATATGCAATGCGGTTATCACCCAGTGCTAAACCAACATCTTGCGCCTTACGTGGCTCACCGATGGCCCTTGCAATTTCCCCATAGCTTACGAGCGTACCCGCAGGTACCTTCATTAAGGACTCCCATATCTTGTATTCGTATTCTGTTCCTCTCACATGGAGTGAAAGAGAAGAAGGATTATCATTGACACCTGAAAGGAAGTCAAGTGCGGCTTGCTGAAATGCATCGTATTGTTTTACAAAAACAGCGTTTGGAAACCTGTTTTTTAAACCCGCAAATGCCCTTTCTTCGGCATTTTTAAAAAATGATAAATGACATATTCCCCGATCTGTGGCAGCTATGATTATACTCCCAAATGGCGATTGTGAGAAACCGTAATTAATTTGCAGATTTTCTCCGGCCTCTCCGTATTCTTCCGTGGTCATCTTTAAAAAGACAGGCTGCTTATAATTTTGATCGTCATTGTCCAATGAGTTTTTAGAAGCGGCGATTTTACCCTTGCCATAGTCTATAGTAAGGTATTGTTCAAATTGCCGAAAAGGTATCCCGGCCCATTGTTCAAATGCCATTTGGAGCCCGGTTCTTTTTTGTTGCTCGTCCTTTGAAAGTGTATCCTGATTAAATAAGTCGCTGTTGTTGCTGTCCTTACTTAGTAAGTCAATTGCTGTTAATACTTTATCAAAGTCAATTTCTTTTATCTTTTCCATCGCCTTCATTTTTTATACAAAGGTATGGTGAGCCAGGAAGGGTTAAAACCCGTTTCTTGCGTTGTTTCATGCGGAGAAATACCGAGTTTTAAAGCAGCAAAGCGGGTTCAGGCGATATTCTCATAAGAAAACAGGAGCTGTTAACAGTTGGAAACGGAGAAAATGAAAAATTAAAATGCAACTGGTCAGCCTGTATGATAATAAATGTTAAAAAGGAATATAAATCGTTGTTTATACCTCCATTATTTATATAGACCTAAGTAGTTGATCAAGATTTTGCATCATGAAAAATAATTCCCAAAGTATGGCGATTGCCACTTGCAATTGTGGCTACTCCGTGTTTCACGGTAACCCGGTAATATCCTTTAGCGCCTTTGGCTGGCCTGAAATTGGTAGTAAATGCCATTATATCACCTTTCTTCGGTTTGAGAACGTGGGTTCTCGACTGCGCCATGGGAATATTTTCTGTGAGCACGAACTCCCCACCAGTGTAATCTGTGTCAATATCGTCCAGAAAAATCAGGATCTGCATTGGAAAATAAACCTCACCATATAAATCCTGGTGCATGGCGCACCAACCACCCTCACCATAACCAAGTATCAGGGCAGTGGCTTTTTCCTGGCCATTTTCACGGCATTTTTTTATGAACTCATCATGTTTTTGCGGATAATGTTGGTTAATTTTTAGCACCTCCATCCATTTGTTGGCGACTGGGGCAAGATATTCATACATTTGTTCCCGCAATTCGGTAATTATATCAGGTAAAGGATAGGTGAAATATTTATAAACCCCTTTCCCGAAACGATAACGTTCCATAACCACTGTTTTGCGGTAGTGGTTTTCGGCTTTGAAGGCTTCCATTAGTGTGTTGCACTCTTCGTCCGTAACTACGGCGGGGATGGCGGCGAAACCATGCCCATTGAGTTGTTCTCTAATTTTAACCCAATCCTTTTCTTTTAGGCGATCTGCTATTGTTTGCATCGTAATATTCCTTTAGTATCGTATAATGTAGTTGATAAAGGCAAAATTATGTATGCTTTCCCCGCCTTAAAACCCGATTCTTGCTAACTATATACGATAAGGCATAAAAACATCGCAATAAACGGGTTGCATTTTCGGCTTGTCAAACGCAATTTCGCCGTTGATTTGCCATAACATGTGAATATATTTATGCAAATCGGTTCTTCTATTTTTAAACTATGGATAAAACCACATTTGAAATAACCGTAAATGGATTGTTCTATTTTAAAAAATGTTTATAGTACCTGGACGGGAATTTTGATGATTGCTTGCCGTGTGTTCCTAATGCGTTAGGCAATACAGTCATAAATATTCCCACGAACTCATTTGTCTGGTCACCCTATTTATTAAACCATTTAATACTACTAAACGAATGAATATTCAAATTATCAACGGCCCAAACTTAAACCTGCTTAGCGTTCGCGAAAGATCGATATATGGTGGTGTAGACTTTGAAGTGTTCCTAACGGATTTGCGCAAACTCTATCCTGCCATTCATATTGATTACTTCCAAAGCAATGTGGAAGGAGAGTTAATTGATAAATTGCAAGAGGTAGGATTTACTTATACAGGTGTCCTGCTAAATGCGGGTGCCTACACACATACGTCCATAGCAATTGCCGATGCGATTTCAAGTATAAACACACCTGTAGTTGAGATCCATATATCCAACGTGCATAAACGGGAAGCATTCAGACACACATCCTTGATATCCAGCGCTTGTAAAGGCATAATTACTGGATTTGGCCTGAACTCCTATAGATTGGGTATTGAAAGCATAATAACATCCTAAAGCGCAGTATCTTCTCATCTTGCCTCTATCAAAAATGGAGCTATCAATTGCTTTTTAAAAATAGCGCTTTGACCTATCATTATTCGATAATTGTTCTGAATGTCAAATTGATTCTTGGACGCAGGGTTTTTGTCGAAGGCGGCAAACTGTGCAGCCAGTGGGACTGAGTTGCTCCTTTCATCACCAATAGGCTGCCTTGTTCAAGTAAAACAGAAGTCGTAACCCTGGATGTTTTATGTTTGAACATAAACTTTCTTTCAGCACCCAAAGTGAGAGACGCAATAGTTGTGTTTTTTCCGAGACTGGCCTCGTCATCGCTATGCCAGGCCATAGCTTCTGACCCATCATTATATAGATTTAACAAACAGGAGTTGAAGCGGTATGCCAGCTTATTTTCAACAAGTTGCTTTAATTCCAGTAATTCTGTAGTCCAGGACAAAGCCTGGCGAGTAACCCCGGAATAGGTATAACTATAGGTATGGTCTCCATACCATGCTACTTTCCTTTTGGTACTTCGCAGTTCTCCGTTGACAAAGACCTGATCATTTTTCCAGGGAATTTTTACCAAAAGGGAAGTAAGATGGTCATCCGGGTTAGTCAACAATCGGCCATAATAATTGACTTCTCCGTCATAGGGTAGCAAATTATCACCATACGCTGAAAACAAATCCATAGATAGTGTTTGGTTAATGATTAAAAGCCCTTAGCTTATCAATGTTATTCTTTCACACTAAACTTTACGAAGTATGTACCCTGGAAGCCTCCCATCCAATGATGGCATTTTTGCGGATGGCTCCCCAATGATATTGCCCGAGTTCTCCGGTTGACTTAATTACCCGATGGCAGGGTATCAGAAATGCTACCGGATTGTTGCCAATGGCTGTACCTACCGCTCGCGAAGCTCCAACGTGGCCGGCTTTTTTTGCGAGGTCGGCATATGTAGTCAATCCTCCTGCGGGAACGGAAAGCAGTGCCTCCCATACCTTAATCTGGAAATCGGTGCCTTTTAAGTGAAGTTTTATTTCATCCAGTTTGCTCCAGTCCTGACTAAAAACAAACAGGGCGTTTTGCTGAGACATGTCAACTAACTGGCTGTAACGCGCATTGGGGAAAATCGTTTTTAACTGCGTTAATGCCGGTTCGGTGCCTTCATCTGCAAATGCCAGGTGGCAAACACCTTTATCTGTCGAAGCCACGATTACTTTACCAAAAGGGCTGTCAGCAAAAGAATAGTTAATATTCAGAGATTCTCCGCCGTTTTTGTATTCTCCAGGAGTCATGCCTTCTACTTTGATAAAAAGATCATGTAACCTGCCAGTTCCTGATAAACCTGTTTCAAATGCAGTATCGAAAAGTGTAGCGCCGGTTTCTTTTAACATTTCCTTCGCATGCTCTACGCTAAGATACTGTAAGAATTGTTTTGGCGTAACACCCGCCCAGCTTTGAAACATTCGTTGAAAATGAAAAGGGCTCAAATTCACTTGCTCAGCCGCTTCTTCCAATTTAGGATGTTTTTTATAATTGAACCGAAGAAATTCAATCGCATCTGCTATTCTTTTATAATCTATTTCTTGTTGCGTTTCCATGATTATTTAATAATTTTTATACAAATCTACGGTGATGAAGTCCACTTGAAAACCCGATTCTTGCGGAGTTTTAGGGGTGTCTATATTATATCGCCTGCTAAGACAGTCGCCAACTCGCGGGCAATCAGGGCCGCCTTTAGTTCAGGCCCCCAGTAATATTGATTAAATGTACCATCAGCCCGTACAACCCGGTGACATGGGATCAGATAAGCAATAGGGTTATCACCAACCGCTTTTCCTATAGCTCTCGCGTTTTCTTTGTTGCCCGCAAGGAATGTGTAGGATACCAGACCACCGACAGGTATTTGCAGTAATTTCATCCAAAGGTTTAACTGGAATGATGTTCCTTTTAAGTGAAGTCTAACTTTTTCCGATTGCTTAGATGGCTCTGTAAATGCAGCTATAGCAAAACGGTGATCATGATCCTGGCAATTTGTATAGGTAGCTCCTGGGAAACGTCGCTGCAATTCTTTAAGACCAACAGACTGATCTTCATTTGTAAACCCGACGTAACAAACTCCTTTCCCTGTAGAGGCAATGATTACTTCTCCAAAATCCGTATTATAGAAGTGATATGAGATACTCAATTTACCAGATTTGTACTCATCCGGTGACATTTTCTCAATAATCAATTGTCCATTACTTATTTTCTCCCTTTTTAGTCGTTCTATCGTTTTCTCTATTCTTTGCTTGATAAATATTGGCTCCAGATAGGGTACGAGCATTTCCGGGGCTATTCCATTTAACCATTCCGTTAAAAATGTATGATTTTCGGATAATTCGATATCCTGCTGTAATTGTACACCTTTTATGGGAAACAACTCACTTTTTTGCGCCCGGTAATAGGAAATAATTCGTTCTATCATCTTGAAATTGATGCCGCTTTTATCTGTGTCCATGATCCATTTTTTTTGCAGCACAAACATAGCTTCGCACGGATATTAGTAAAACCCGATTCTTGCTAAGGCAATAAATAACAGTGATCAGATTAATTCCGCAAGAAACGGGTTTTACCGAAAATCTCACCGACTTAGATTCGTGGTTTAAATTCTTAGCATATGGACAAGCATCAATTTGAACAACAACGAAAATTCGCTTTAACTCCCTCGGGTAAAATTGCCTACATAGAACGGGGAACAGGCCCAGTGAGCTTATTTGTGCATGGCCTTATTGTCAATGGCTACCTGTGGCGTCACCAGTTGGAGGATCTGTCAACCATACGCCGCTGTATCGCAATAGATCTGCTGGCACATGGTTCGACTGAAATAACCCCTGAACAGGACGTATCCTTTGAAGCCCAAGCCGAAATGCTAAAACAATTCCTGGATGCATTACATATCGATCAGATAGACTTAGTTGCTAACGATAGCGGGGTTGGCATATCGCTCATCTTCGCGGCAAGGTACCCTGAAAAACTACGCAGCCTGACCCTTACGAATGGCGATGTGCACGATAACTGGCCACCAGTGAATTTCTCCGGTTTTCTGGATATGGTAAAAGCTGGAGGATTAGCAAATACTTTTCATAAGATGATTACCGATCCTGATTACTACCGGTCGGAGAACGGTTTTGCCGGAGCTTATGAAGATCCGCAAGCCGTTTCAGATAATACTGTGGCCGCTTATATAACACCTCTCCAAACAACGCCGCAACGGATAAAGAATATGGAACGGTTTATCATGGCATTTGACAATAATCAAACGGTGAGAATCGAAGATGATCTGAAAAAATTGAATGTACCGACACTAATCATATGGGGTACAGGTGATCCATTCTTTGGTGTGGAATGGTCTAAATGGCTGGAGAAAACGATACCTGGTCATGAAAAAAGGGTTGAACTGGAAAGCGCGAAAATGCTCTTCCCGGAGGAACGGCCAGATGAACTGACACTTGAACTCCGAAAATTTTGGGCTCCAAATAAATAATGATACGACCTATCGTCTTATATGGATCTCCGTTTTTGCGGGAACGTTGTGTTAATGCCGATATAACGGACAACAATTTATCGCGCCTTCTGAAGGATTTAAAAGATACAATGAAGCACGCGGGAGGTGCGGGTTTGGCAGCACCGCAAATAGGTGTATGTATGCGGGTTTTTGTGGTAGAGACAGTATCGAGCTATCGGTCTTTACGGTCCAAAGAACGAATTATATATTTTAAAGGCGATACAGGGATTGAAGAAGTATTTATCAATCCGGTGATTACCTGGCGATCCGCTGACACAAATGACGACAAAGAAGGATGCTTAAGTATCCCGGGATTGTCAGGTGTGGTACAGCGTCCGGATTCAATTAAAATACAATATCTCGATGGAAATCTTCAAAAGTGCACTCAAATTTTTGCCGGGTTTACAGCCCGGATCATACAGCATGAATATGACCATATTGAAGCTATACTTTATATTGATAGATTGCCTGCTGCTGAACGTAGAAAAATGCAAGATCAGTTGCAGGGACTAAAAGAACACAAGTAAACTATCTTTAAACCATTTCAATTGAGCGATATTATTTCGGTACAGTAATATAAATATTTTGAATATCCGCTGTTTCGCAATCGATTGTTTCTATAAAAGAAATTTTTACTTTTATTTTAATTATAAACCAGAAGGCTCACGATGTTTGTTCGTTTACTGTTATAACAATACAAATCAAACTGACAGGGCTTTGCGATTATTTTGAGAACGATCAGAAATGTATAAACAAACAACTTCACCACAATTAAGTGTCGCCAAGCTATGGAATAACTTTAGGGCGGGTGATGAAAATGCTTATACATGTCTGATGCGAAACTTTGCCGGTCCGCTATTTAAATATGGTATGCGCTTTGTATCCAACAGTGATTTTATCAAAGACTGCATACAGGATGTTTTTTTTGAACTATGGAACCGCCGCGAACGAATAAACCATACCGAATCTGTAAAATCATATCTATTTAAAGCATTGCGACTGCGTATATTCCGCGAACAATCAAACTGGAAGTACGCCGAACCTTTGAACGACAATTACGAGTTTCTAATTGAATTTGACATAGAAACATCTTTAATAGAAGTTGAATCATCACAAGAGATAAAATCAAAGCTTGAAAATATATTAAATAATCTTCCGCGCAGACAAAAAGAAATTTTATACCTGCGTTTTTACGAAGGTATGGATCAGGACCGTATAGCCCAGGTGATGGGCCTTAACCGCCAATCGGTATATAACCTGCTGCATGAAGCCATTAACGGCCTAAGAAAGCACTGGTTTAAAGAGGCGTCCATCTTATTATTGCTGCTTCTAAAGTAACTTTAAAAGGCCCGTTTGGGTTCTTTTTTTCTCCCTCAAGAAAAAAATAAAAAAACTTCGATTTTTTACAGTAGACTTTTCCCTTTTCGGAATATATACTATTGTAGAGCCAATTATAGTATAAACCCAATTTTATGCTTAACAATAATTACGATAAGGTAGAAGATTTCTTATTAGACGATTCCTTTGTGGAATGGGTTTTGGGCGAATCGAAGACATTGGATAGCTATTGGAGAAATTTCATTACCGATAATCCGGATAAAGCCGGTAATTTGAACCATGCACGTGATATTGTGCTCTCGGTAAAAATAAGACCGGTGCCTGATCTATCAGACCCGGATATTGATCAAATCATCAGCAATGTTCAGCATAAACGTAAGTTTACTATTCCAGAACCAGAAAAGCCTGAAATTAAAAACCTTTGGAGCATCGCCCGTAACCTGATGCGCTATGCCGCGATTATAGCAACCATTATGGTAGTAAGTTGGTTGGGATATTCGCATTTTAAAAATACACCCGAAAAACTTAGCCAGGTAGGCAACTCAAATACGCCGCTGCAACGTGTAATAAACGAAACATCGCTCAATATGCTCGTGAAATTGCCCGATCATAGTTCGGTTATATTGAAACCATACGCGCAACTAACCTATCCTGTAGTATTTTCCGATAAAAGCAGGGAGGTACATTTAACCGGAGAGGCATTTTTTGAGGTTACTAAAAATCCTCGCAGACCATTTTACGTGCATAGCAATGAGCTGACGGTGCGCGTTGTAGGCACCAGTTTTACTGTTAAGGCTTATCGAGGCGATAAAAAATTCAATGTAATAGTGAGCACCGGCAAGGTGCTGGTTACAGTTAATATTCCCGGCTCAAGAATCAACAGCCATAGCATTTTACTTACCCCCAACCAACAGGCGGTTTTGTATCGTAAAAACATGCTTTTAGAAGAAGCCGATATAAAAAAACCTTTATTGTTATCTAAACAATCAACTCAAATACACTTCAATTTTGTAGGCACGCCTTTTTCAAAAGTCATATCAACAATTGAAGAGGCATATGGAGTTAAAATAAATTATAACGAAAAGGTGATGGGTAACTGCCCACTCACCGCGTCATTAGTTGATCAGCCGCTTGATGAAAGGTTGCACCTAATATGCAAAGCGGTTGAAGCCGAATATAAAATTGCCGATGGGACTATTACGATAGAAGGCAAAGGATGTAATAATTAACCAATTAATATAAACCTAAACGAAAACTATGTAAAAAGAAAAAGCCCCTTTAAATCAATCGGCAGTGCTCTAACACTGCCGATAAGATAGTTTCTCCCAGTGTTATGCATAACGACCAAATGGTTGTCTGGGAATTTTTTTGTCGAATTTTTTAAATCCTACTTACCAAAGTTATGAAAAAAAAACATTTACTCTTTGCAATTATGCAGATATCATTTATTCAAATCGCGCTATGCCTCACCCTTGTAGGTGAGGCTGTAGCAAGTAATACAAAGGGCCAGGTTTTGGAGCGGAAAATATCCGTTGCTATTCAAGACCAGGAATTAAGTAAAGCATTGATATCGCTTGAAAAAGTAGCTGATATTACATTTGTTTATAGTCCCGCGCTAATATCAAGTGAGCGTAAGGTAACCTTAAATTACAACAATGCACCGTTGGTAAATATACTCAACGAGCTTTTTGCATCTCAAAACATCAAGTATGAGATATCGGGCAATACAATCGTATTAAACCGTATAATTAACGGCAGCACCGATAAAACTATAATAACAGAAATTGCGCAGTCCATTGCCGTAACAGGTAGGATAACCGATGAACGTGGTGAACCCATCGTAGGTGTCAGCATTCTTGTGAAAGGGACTATAAATGGCACGACTACCGATATTAACGGTAAATTCAACATCAATGTAGCCAACGCAGCGGCGGTACTTCAGTTTAAATACATCGGCTACGAAACAAAAGAGGTTACTGTTGGCAATCAAACTGTTATCAACATCTCGTTAATACCTTCGGCAAAAAGCCTTAACGAGATTGTGGTAATTGGCTATGGTACACAAAAAAAGCGCGATGTAACGGGCTCTGTAGTATCAGTAAGTGGGAACACGCTGCGCGAAGTACCTGTAGCCAATATATCACAGGCACTCCAGGGCCGTGCATCTGGTGTTGAGGTACAGGCTGTAGGTACAAGGCCGGGTGCCGGAGCCCAGATCAGGATACGTGGCGATAGGTCGATAACAGCCGGTAACGACCCGCTTTTTGTTTTAGACGGTATACCTTATAGCGGTACATTGAATGATATTAATCCCGATGATATCGCTTCGATAGATATTTTGAAAGACGCCTCGGCAACGGCCATTTATGGTTCAAGGGGTGCCAACGGTGTTATCCTGGTAACAACCAAACGCGGCGCTGTAGGCGATACAAGAGTTAATTTAAGCAGTTATTATGGTATTACCGGTGTTACCTCTAAATACAAGGTGTATAATGCCGATCAATACCGGGCACTGCGCGATCTTTCAATATATACTCAGGGTTACACATCCGATGAGTTACAGGGTATTTCCACCGGCAGAAACACCGATTGGCAAGATCTTTTATATAAAAACGGCTTTACCACTGATCATAATCTCACTATATCCGGTGGCAGTGAAAAAAGCCAGTATTCAGTTGGCGGTGGGTTTTTTAAACAAACTACCGTTTTACCCGGACAGGATTTTACCCGGGGCACTATGAAAATCACCTTGGACTGCAATGCTACTAATCGTTTGAAAGTCGGTTTTAACAGTTTACTAAATTATAATATCACACACGGTTCACAGTTCCCGGCTAACGTTTTCCCGCTGCTTACATTAAGCCCACTATCATCGCCCTACAATGCTGATGGTTCTATCAATATTAAACCAGCAGGTAATACCGATGATTTAAACAACACCTATAATCCATTGCTTTTGCGGAGTAATCCAAATGCGTCTGTTGACCTTGTTCGTCGCTTTCATGCATTTAACAGTTTATATGGCGAAGTGAAGATCACCGATGGTTTAAAATATCGCCTTAATGTCGGTTTAGATTTTCAACAGGAAGAAGGTGATCAATTTCAAGGAACCGACAGTTATTTCAGACCGGGAACCTATAATACGGCAAGCGTAAACAATACCAGTACGACCAAATATAGTTTGGATAATTTACTTACCTATGAAAAAACTTTTGCCAAAAAACACAGGGTAAGTGTAACTGCTTTATTTGGATATGAGCAGGAACAATCGCATAGCACCTATGTAAGAAAAGATTCAATCACTGCCGATTTTGTCCAGTTTTACAACCTTGGGCAATCATCGGTAACACCGGCACCCATTTTAAGTGGCAGCGAATCAACATCTACACTTGTGGCCATGATGCTCAGGGCTAATTATATTTATGATGATAAATATATGATCACGCTTACAGGCCGCACTGACGGATCGTCGCGTTTAGGCGAGGGCAATAAATATAAATCATACCCCGCAGTTTCGGCTGGCTGGGTTATAAGCCGCGAAAAATTCATGCAACAGTTTTCTGTGATTTCTAATTTAAAACTCAGGGCCGGTTTTGGTGTTACCGCCAACCAGGGTATAAGTGCCTATCAAACATTAGGCGGCCTTTCATCGGTTAACTCAAGCATACCGGGTACTCCACAGGTACGTTATAATTACGGCACAACGGTTGTTAACGGTTATTATATAAGCCGTATAGTTGACCCTAACCTGGATTGGGAATATACAAAGACTGCAAACATAGGTCTTGATTTTGGGGTATTGGGCGACCGCGTTACGGGTAGTGTGGAATATTATAATGCCAATACTACAAAACTGCTATATGGAGTATCATTACCTCCAACATCGGGTATTACCGATCCTTATTTAACCAATGTTGGTAACGTAAGAAACACAGGTATGGAGTTTTCCATATCAAGCCAAAATATTACCGCGAAAAAAGGAGGTTTTACCTGGAGCACCGATCTGAATTTCTTTTTTAACAGAAACAAGCTGATCGCCTTAAATGGCAGTGTAACGCAGGTTATAAACAACCAATTATTTGTTGGCCAACCACTGAGCGCTATTTATGACTATAAAAAGCTGGGAATATGGCAGTTAAATGAAGCAGCCCAGGCTGCCAAATATGGTTTCGTTCCCGGACAAATTAAACTGGAAGATCATAATGGCGATGGTAAACTTGACGTAAACGATAAATATGTAATCGGCAATGCTCAGGCCAAAATACAAGGTGGCATAACAAACCGGTTTAATTACAAGGGATTTGATTTTACCTTTGTATTATATGGCCGTTACGGTGGCACCTTAATAAGCCAGGTATATCAGCCTCTGGCTGGATACACTACAATTAACGACGGCCGACGTAACCAGGTGGCTGTGGATTACTGGACACCAACAAACCCTACCAATTTTTATCCATCGCCTAATGTAGCCGGCGGCGCTATATCGTCGCCGTTAACCAGCGATGCGGGCAGTACCCTTGGTTATTTTGATGCAAGCTTTATAAAGGTACGAACCATTACATTGGGATATAACGTGCTTAGCAAATGGGCTAAAAAAATAGGCACTCAAAACATCAGGGTGTATTTATCCTCAGAAAATCCGTTTATCCTGTTTTCACCATACGTACGTGCGGGTGGTATAGATCCGGAAGCTACCGGCACAGGTAATCAGGGCGTGCAAGACCCAGGTAATATATCAACCCGGGCCCTAACCATCGGCGTAACAACCCCATCAACCAAGTCATTTATTGCAGGTTTAAATATTACCTTATAATCATTTAACCATTCAAATCATGAAATCAAAATATTTAATACACATTGCATTTCTGCTTATCACATTGATAATTGGAACCAGTTGTAAAAAGCAACTGATTGAGCATCCATATACTTCATTTACAACTGATTACTATAAAACTGCCGACGGATTGCAATCGGCAATAAACTCGGTTTATGCCAATATGCGTTATGATTTTGGCCCTGTAGGTGCCGAGGCTTTGGGCAATGTAGGTACCGACGAATTTACCTACGGTGACCAGGTGGCCAGTTCGGGCCAGTTTCTTGAATTAGGCAGTTATCAGATACCTGCAACAAATGGCGCCATATTAACGCCATGGAACAGAAACTACAATGGCATTAACCTTTGTAATGCTATTTTAAAATTTGCCCCCGGTGTATCAATGGATGCTACCAAAAAGAATGTGATTATGGCCGAGGCGCATTATTTAAGAGCCCATCTTTATTTATTACTGGTAGAAAACTTCGGTGCCGTACCGCTTGACCTTGGTTCGGGCGACTTGCAATTTACCGACGTGCCTTATTACGGTTTTAACCGTTTACCTTTTGCAGATATCCTGAAGAAAGATTACCAAGCTATGATCGATGATCTCACCTTTGCAACCCAGAATCTGCCTGTGCAACGCCCAACAAATGCCTTTAAATTATCGCAGGCCGCGGCATTGCATTTATTAGCTAAAGTTTATTTGTTCAGGGCATACTCTACCGCTAAAGACCCAGCCGACTTTTCCAATGCCTATAATACGGCAATGAAGTTAATTAACAATCAGGCTACCTATGGTGTAGGTCTTTTACAGGATTACGGACAAGTACACCAGCAAGGTAATGATTATAATAAAGAAATATTGTACTCGGTTGAGCGCCTTGCCGAAAATAACTCAGCGAACGAAGACCTTAACCCAAGTACTGATTTCGCCAATAAAGTAAATATTGCAGGTAATCTATTTCAATGCTTGTACCAAAACGTGGCATCAGTTGGCGGGGTAACATTAATAGATGACAGGCCATTACCCTATATGCGCCCTTTGCGCGAACTTGCGCCTACATTATATGTTAACAATGTCGCCTTTGCCGATAAGTTTAATGACAGTCGTTACGATAACACTTTTCGGGTGATGTGGCGCGTGGCTACTTTACGTACCGGTACTGATCTTTCGACTTTCATCACTAAACTTGCTAACGTTGGCTTTAAAATTGGCGATACTGCTATTTATTTGCCTCCTACTGATGCACGTGCAACCCAACTGGTTGCGGCGGGCAAAAAATATCTTTGTGAAGGCCCGAGTAAATGGTGGAACAACCAAACCAAAGCAAGTTTTCAATATCCAAGTGTTAAAAAATATGACGATAGCGTTCGTGCCAATTTCCAGGATGTCTCGGGCAGACCATTCGTTGTTGCTAAACTTTCAGAAACTTATTTAACTGCAGCCGAAGCGGCTATGCAGGATGGACACCCTGCCGATGCCGTTACGCTGATAAACGTTTTGCGTACACGCGCAGCCTACCGTCCAGGTTTAACCGCAACCGATCTGGCAGCACGTATAGCAGCAAATCAGATTACATTATCGCAAATAAATCTTGATTTTATATTGGATGAACGAACAAGAGAGCTTTGCGGCGAATGCATCCGATGGCCAGATCTTGCAGTTAGAAATAAGCTCGTAGACAGGGTTCAACGTTATAATCCAGATGGTGCAGCACATGTTGCTATGTTCAACAATGTTCGTCCTATTCCGCAAAGCCAGATAAACGCAACAGTTGATCCAGCAGGTAGTGCCCAATATCAAAACCCTGGCTATTAATTGATTATTTAAAGGAAACAAAATCATGAAAAGAAAACTAATGATACCTGGCTTATTAATAGCCATCGCAGCAATATCATCATGTAAAAAAGAGTTTTATAACGGTGCGAACAGCACAATTACAAATACTTTTGCTGATACTACGGGCCCGCTGAAGTCGATCGGAATCATACCTATCGGCATGGCCATTGATTACGACTTTATCGCCAATACTTATGGCGACAGGAATATAGTAATACGCGAAGCCAATACTGTAACCTTTGGTTATACTATGAAACACGGAGCCATTGTGCAAGCCGATGGCTCGTTAAACTTTACCCGGGCCGATGCTTTGTTGGCTAACGCAAATGCAGCTGGCTTACAGGTACATGGCCACACGTTGTGCTGGCATCAAAATCAAAACGGTACCTACCTGCGTTCGTTGATACCTGGTAGTGCAGGTAACACCGTGCCTAATTTATTGGTAAATGGTGATTTTGAGTCAAGTGCATCTTTAACCAACTGGTCAGTATATAACGGAGGTTCTGCGTTCGGTATAACTACCACAGCTGCCGAAATACATGCTGGCACGAGAGCGTTAAAAGTGGTAAACCCATCAGATAATCCCGGCGCTCAATATAAAGTTCAGCTGGCCAGCGATCTGTTTGTTACCACAGTGGGTAAAACTTACAATGTATCGTACTGGATCAAATCGGCCACCACAGGTGGTTCGGTGCGTTTTTCAACTCAGCCAACCGCGTCTTATCAGGGTGATCAAACAACGAGCACATCATGGACACAGATCAACTGGTCTTTTGTGGCTAAAGATGCTTCTACAAGATTAATGATTGATATCGGGTTAAAAGCAAATACTTATTTTATTGATGATATACAGGTAACCGATGCCAGCTTATCAACACCATTGCCACCGGCAGCAGCCGCAGCCAAAATTGATACTGCTTTAAAAACCTTTATCACCGGTATGGTTAATCATTTTAAAAGCAAAGTACACTCGTGGGATGTTGTTAACGAGCCTATCAACGATAACGGGACAGTGCGTGTTGGCCCATATGTAGCCGGCACTGATGCTACTGATACTTTTTACTGGGGGCAGTACCTTGGCAAAAGCTTTATTGCAAAAGCGTTTACTTATGCCAGCCAGGCCGACCCTACCGCGTTATTATTCATCAACGATTATAACCTCGAAGCGGGATCAACCAAAGTAGACAGCCTGGTAAAGATCATAAGCGACTTAAAAGCTGCCAATGTACCGATCCATGGAGTGGGTACGCAAATGCACAGTAATATAAACAGTTCGTATAATGATATTGATAACATGTTTATAAAATTGGCCGCAACAGGGTTAAAAGTGCGTATATCTGAACTGGATGTGGCACTAAACCCTAACAATAAATCGATGGATGTTACATCATCGCCAACGCTTTATAATTTACAGGCCAATATGTATAAATACATTATACAATCGTACATCAAAAACGTACCTGCCGCGCAGCGTTATAACATTACCATCTGGGGCGAGCTTGATCCGTATAGCTGGATTGTAACTAACCAGAAAAAGAACGACGCGCCCTTACTTTTTGATAAAAATGCCAAGAAAAAACCAGCCTACGGTGCTGTCGTTCAGGCATTAAAAGGGCAATAACAACGCATGCATTATTTATTACTGCTCTGTTAAAATGGCTGCCTGTTATACGGCAGCCATTTTAATGTTTGTATACATTATATATTATAATATAATTCTTCTATAATGAAAAAATACTTCATCGTCACTGCTATCATCATTTTAGGCATTTCAACCCTAAAGGCTCAAAACACCGATCAAAACATGCCTCGGTTGGTAAAAAAGGGGCAATCGGTGCAGCTTTGGGTTGATAACAAGCCTTTTCTAATTTTAGGTGGCGAATTGGGCAATTCCAGCGCATCAAGTGCAGATTACATGAAACCTATTTGGCCCAAACTCAAAAAAATGGATGTCAATACGGTTTTTACGCCGGTGTATTGGGAGTTAATGGAACCTGCCGAGGGAAAATTTAACTTTAGGTTGCTTGACGATGCTATTTTAAGCGCCCGCAAAAACAATATCAAACTGGCATTGCTATGGTTTGGCAGCTGGAAGAACAGCATGTCGTGCTATGCACCTGCATGGGTAAAAACCAACATACTCAGGTTTCCGCGGGCCGAAGACAAGAACAACGTTAAACAGGAAATATTAACGCCCTTTAGCAAAAACAATTTACTGGCCGATAAACAGGCCTTTGTTAAGTTATCGGAACATCTTAAAACCTTTGATGGCAAGATGCACACCGTTATTGCCATACAGGTTGAAAACGAAATAGGCATGTTACCCAATGCACGCACTTATGATGCTGGTGCGAACCGTGCTTTTAGGCAAACTGTTCCGCAGCTATTATTAAACTATTTAAAAAACAATAAAGATAATTTATTACCCGAAACCAAGGCGATATGGGCCGGCAATGGTTATCAAACATCCGGTAACTGGGAAGAAATATTTGGCAAAAGCCTGGCCACCGAAGAATTATTTATGGCTTGGTATTACGCGCGATACGTAAACGAAATTGCGCAGGCGGGTAAAAAAGCGTATAACCTGCCAATGTACCTTAATGCGGCATTAAATGCGCCGGGCAAAAAACCGGGCGAATACCCAAGCGCCGGGCCGCTGCCACAGGTAATGGATGCATGGAAAGCCGGTGCGCCTGCGATAGATATTTTTGCTCCTGATTTTTATAACCCCGATTTTAAACATTGGAGCGATTTGTACACTCGTTCGGCAAGCTCGTTATTTATACCCGAAATACGTTTTGAACCAGGCGTAGATGCCAAGGCCTTTTTTGCATTTGGCAATTATAACTGCATTTCGTTTTCGCCTTTCTCGATAGAATCAACACAAAAACCCGAAGCCGAGCCAATTGGCAAAACCTATCATATTTTAAAACAGGTAACGCCGCTTTTAACCAGGTACAACCACGCTGATGCAATAAGAGGTTTTTTATGCAATAAAGATTCATCGGCACAAAAAACCACATTGGGCAATTATGTTTTAACCATAACGCACGAATATAAACTTGGATGGGAAGTCGGAGCCAAAAACCCCGTATGGCCACAAACGGGCGTCCTTATTATTAATACAGCGCCCAACGAATATTATGTAGCCGGTACCGGGGTGGTGATAACCTTCGAACCTGTTTTAAAAGGCAGGGCAGGTTTTCTCAGTATTGACGAAGGCTCGTTTATAAACGACCAATGGGTGCCTCGACGACGCATGAACGGTGATCAGGATCATCAGGGCAGGCATGTGCGCATTCCGGTTGATGAGTACAGCATTCGACACGTAAAATTATATAGTTATTGAATAGACGGATTTAACAAGATTGCTTGATTTTTTTAGAAGAATTGTTTTCAAAATGCTGTTTTAAGTTAAGCATTTATGATTTGCGCAGATCGTCAGTTGATAATAATCCATGCAAATGTTCGCTCTTCGCTCTGATGTCGGTAAGCATTTAAAAAATGCTATCGCTCAAATTGCATAAGATAATTTGTCATAACAATTGAGTTTATTGCTAATGTACAATTCGTACTTATCCAACCAGTAATGATGGCTTTTTCCAGCTTTTGAGCATTAGCTTATTTCTTTATCCACTTTTAACAGTTTTTTGGTTATAAATCCCCCTTATTAGCCCCCAATCCCCCCTTTGCCTTTTTTCCAAATGGAGGTATTTTCATTCCCGATAAACACGTAAGCTTCAGCTTTAATTATTTATAAACCAGTTAATTTAATACTTATCGAATTATGAGATCAGAACCTCTACCCTGTAGTTTTGTAATTACACAGTCGGCAACACACCGCTATGATTACCGGAACAGTGCCATTTTTAAATATGGCACCATGCTGCTTTTGGCCCTATTGTTTTTAACGCAATATAGAGCACATGGGCAGACATTTGTACATCCTGGAGGGCTGCATAGCCAAAGTGATCTTGACAGGATGAAAACTAAAGTGGCAGCGGGAGCACATCCGTGGATAGACAGTTGGAATTTGCTCATTGCAGATAGTCGGGCTCAAAATAATTATGCGGCTTCACCACAATCCAACATGGGGGTAAACCGGGTACGTGCGCAGCAGGATGCGAGTGCAGCCTATCTTTGTGCCCTACGATGGTATATTTCCGGAGATACAACATATGCAGCTTGCGCTGTCCGAAACCTGAATGCATGGTCATCAAGGGTTAATCAAGTGCCCACCGGTGCTGATATTCCCGGGTTGATTGGTATTCCAATTTTTAACTTTGGTTTGGCTGCTGAAATATTGCGTATGTATCCGGGGTGGTCTAAACCGGATTTCGACCAGTTTAAAAGTATGATGACCACCTACCTTTATCCGGTTGTTAATGATTTTCTTACCAATCATCGTGGTACTTGCGACAGTCATTATGCTGCTAATTGGGATGCCTGTTCTATTGGAGCAGTTATGACCATGGGGGTATTATGTGATGATACGGCAAAATTTAATCAAGGGGTAAATTATTTTAAATATGGTAATGGCAACGGCAGCATTAAGAATGCGGTTTATTATGTACATCCTGGTAACTTGGGGCAATGGCAGGAAAGTGGAAGAGATCAAGGACATGCTTTGTTAGGAGTAGGTTTTTTGGCCTACGTAGCACAGGTAGCCTGGAATCAAGGTGTAGATTTATTCGGTTATGACAACAATAGACTTTTGGCCGGGGCTGAATATGTGGCTAAGACCAATTTATGGGAAGATGTCCCGTTCAAACCGTATAATAATTGTGATAACAATAACCATTTCTATATAGCTGAAAATGGTCGCGGCGCGATTGGCAACAGGCCATTTTTTGAGTTACTATATAATCATTATAACGTTTCCAATGGCTTGGATGCCCCGAGTGTCAAAGCGATGGCCCAACTTCTGCGGCCGGAAGGGGGCGACCAGGACCACTTAGGTTATGGGACGCTGACATTTACACTTGATGCCACCACATCACCTTATCCTGCTTCTCCGGTTCCGCCAGTTCCTGCCAATGTCAAAGCAACGGCAGGAGTTTCAAGGATTACTTTGGATTGGAACACATCCAGCGGTAACACGGCGCAGGGCTATAATGTGCTCCGATCAACATCCAGCGGAGGACCTTACACATCTGTAGCATCCTGGACGGGTAATACTACTCCCCAATATATTGATGTAAACGTGGTGAATGGACAGACCTATTACTACGTTGTGCAAGCAGTTAACCAGGCAGGAACAAGCGCTAACTCCACTGAAGTTAACGCAAAACCGGCCGCAGCCGGCTCCTTACCATCCGGATGGGCGATGAAAGACATAGGAACAGTCAGTACAGCCGGGACAGCTGGCTATGCGAATGTAAGTAACAATACTTACGTGTTGAGTGGTTCCGGTACAGGAATAGGCGGTACAGCAGACAGCTTTAGCTTCACTTATAGCAAGGCGAGTGGAGATGTTACCATAATCTCAAGGCTGATCAGCATTGCAGGAACATTGGGTAAAACGGGGATTATGATCCGTGAATCCCTCGATCCGCAGGCAAAGGCATTTTTAATGAAGTTAGGTGATACGGGATGGCGGATTGCGGGATGTGGTTCCAGATCAACCACGGGAGGAAATATGTCGTACACTGATGGAGATCAATTTACATGGACACCGTTTTGGTTGAAAATCCAACGAGCCGGGAATGTTTTTACGGCTTCACAATCTTTAGATGGTACTACATGGTTTACAGTCGCGACCAGTACTATTGCCATGTCCGATACCTTTTATATTGGCATGGAAACCTGTTCAGGAAGCAGTACCGGGGCCGTGAACAATTCGGTTTTCGATAATGTTTCTATTATAGGAGGTGGCAATGCACCTATAGCTCCGGCCTCTCTGATCGCCAACGGTGTAGGTAGCACACAGATTAAGGTAACCTGGAATGCAACACCCGGAGCGGCGGCCTATAACATAAAACGCTCTACTACAAGCGGAGGTCCTTATTTGAGCATTGCCACCGGAGTGACGGATACCACGTATTTGGACACCAAGTTATCCTGGTCCACAAATTATTACTATGTTGTAACGGCCGCTAACGTTGCTGGGGAGAGTGCGAATACGGCAGAGGCCAATGCTATGACCCAGGCCCCAGGTATCCCTCCTGCACCAGCCGGAATAAGCGTAGTACCGGGAGATGGCAATGTTGTACTAACATGGAATTCCTCGACAGATGCAACCACTTATTCCGTTAAGCGTTCTGTTCAAACAAGCGGGCCTTATACAATTATCGGAAGTACAACAACCACGAATTATAAAGATTCCACCACTGTGAATGGAACTGTTTATTTTTATGTTGTATCAGCTACAAATGTTACGGGGGAAAGTGTAAACTCCGCTGAAGTCAGCGCAAAACCGGCTGTAGGTCCTTTTAGTTACTATGCCTTTGACTCTACCAGCGGCACAACGGCTATCGATTCCTGGAACAACCGAAATGGAACACTTAGTTCGGGAGCTACCTGGGTAACGGGTGCAATTAATAATGGTGTACGCCTTGATGGATCAGCTAATGGCTATGTAACCTTGCCGACCGGTATAGTTAGTACCTTGAATGATTTCACAATATCTACATGGCTTAAGCTTGATGCAACGGCTAATTGGGCGCGTTTGTTTGATTTTGGTTCGGGTACAACCTCGTATATGTACCTTAGCCCTAAAAACGGGAATAATGGTTTTCTGCGATATGCAATAAATACTGGTTCCGGTGAACAACAATTAAATAGTTCTGCGGTTATCCCTACCGGAACGTGGGTGCATCTTGCTGTCACCCAATCAGGTAATACCAGTATTTTATATGTTAACGGAACTGAGGTCGGTCGAAATACAGGAATGACTTTGAAACCGGCAAGTTTGGGCAACAGTACTCAAAACTGGATCGGGCGTTCTCAATTCACATCAGATCCGAAATTAGCCGGTACCGTCGATGATTTTAGAATATACGCGCGTGCACTAACTGCAACAGAAATAACCGCATTAGTAAATGCACTTGCTCCCCCTGCACCTGCAAGCCTCACAGCGTCCGGAAGTAACAAGGTGTCTTTAAATTGGGCCGCTTCGAATAGTGCTACAAGCTATAGTATTAAAAAATCAACGGTTAACGGAAGCGCCTATACAACAATAGCTACCGGAATTACACAAACGAATTATGTAGATTCCCTGACAACATCCGGCGGACCCTATTATTACGTGGTAACGGCAACTAAAGGGTTATTTGAAAGCGCGCCATCTCCGCAGGCTTCAATTGTACTTACACCTGCCATTCCAAATAACGTAATTGCTACAAGTTGGAACGGACGGATAGATTTAAGTTGGAATCCGGCAAATGGAGCTACTAATTATAATATTAGTAGAGTAGACGACGACACCTACACGCCTATAGCTACTGTAAGTAGTTTAAACTATAGTGTGACTGGACTGGACAACGGGGAACCATTTTCTTATGTAATAACAGCTACAAATAATGCGGGAACCAGCGGTTATAGCGCTCCGGGCACGGCCACGCCGGTAAGCACGCCAGTTGTTAATAACTGGCTGCATACAGACGTTGGAACAGTTGTGCAATCTGGAAATGCAGGTTATAGCGGAGGCATTTCAATATACGGTTCAGGAGCTGACATTTGGGGAAACGCGGATGCGTTTCATTATACCTATCAATCTTTATCGGGAGATGGTGCAATTGTAGCCCGGGTGGCAACAATACAAAATTACCTTTCTTCAACGGCAATTTCAGGCAACGCAAAAGCGGGAGTAATGATACGCGAATCTCTCGCAGCCAATTCAAAGCATGCAATGGTCGATGTCACCCCTACAGTTGGAATTGAGTTCTTGCGTCGTGCATCAACAAATGGAACATCTGCAAGTACAGGGGTAACCGGTACTTTTCCCAATTGGGTTAAATTGGTACGGAGCGGTAGCACTTTATCGGCATACAGTGCAATAGATGGCATTACCTGGCAACCTATTGGTTCACAGAGTATAAGTATGGCCTCTAATATTTACATAGGTCTTATAACTTGCAGCCATAATTCGGCAGTGGTAAGTTTGTCAAAGTTTGATACCGTGAGTATCGCATCTTCCTTGCCTCAAATAACAAGTAAAAGAACGGCGAGCGGAGTATATAATACGGTTTTTGCTGATACGATAAAATCAACGAACGCCACCTATCATTATAGTGCAAGCGGTTTACCCACAGGCTTAAATATGAATGCGGGGAATGGGATCATTGCCGGATCTCCATCTGTATCTGGTTCATTTTCAGTAGTACTACGTGCATATAACGCATTGGGAACGACTACTGACACTTTGTTGATAACAATTAGCAAAAAGAACCAAGATATTATATTCGCCTCTCTAATGGAGAAAAAAATTGGTGATCCCGATATTGACCCCGGAGCGACTTCAAGCTCCGGCCTGCCCGTTTCTTATAACAGTTCGGATTCTACCGTGGCGAGTATTATCAATGGAAAAATTCACATTAATGGTGCAGGCAGTGTCAATATTACAGCGTTGCAACCAGGTAATAACAACTACAATCCGGCAATACCCGTAAATCAAAACCTCATTATTCAAAAGCTTGATCAAACGGTCTCTTTTGCTGAAATAGGAACAAAGGTAATCGGCGACCAGGCATTTGATCCGGGAGCCACAGCATCCTCTGGTTTGCCGGTAACTTATACCAGTTCGGATACCACTGTTGCCATTATCGTAAACGGGATGGTTAATATTAAAGCGGCTGGGATAACCCAGGTTGCCGCATCCCAGGCCGGCAACGGAACTTATAATAGCACATCGCTGACAAAAGTATTAACCGTGATTAAAAAGACACAAACTATTGCATTTAGCGCTATAGGAAGCAAACGGCCTGGCGATGCTGATTTTGCGGTAACAGCCACGGCTTCGTCGGGCCTGCCTGTAAGTTTTGGCAGCAGCAACGGAAATGTGGCTACGGTATCAAACGGGCTTGTTCATATTAACGGGACCGGAACAACCATTATTACAGCAAGCCAGCCGGGCAATGCCATTTATAAAGATACCACGATTAGCCAAACGCTCACTGTTGTTCCGTATAACCTGCAGGTGCAGTATAAGGATGGCGATAACGGACAGCTTGTCAATACCATTGCCCGCCCGTTTGTGAAAATAGCAAATGCCGATTCGGTTGGAGTGGCTTACAGCGAATTAACGATGCGTTACTGGTTTACGGCAGAAAATTATGCAGGTATCAATACCTGGATAGATTATGCCCAATTGGGTAACAGCAACGTGAAACTAAAGTATGTTCAGCTTGCCCAGCCACGCAGCGGCGCATTAGGTTATATCGAATATAGCTTTGCCGTTACAGGCAGCCTTGCAGCCAATGCAAGTACCGGCGAAATACAATCCAGGTTTGCCAACCAGGATTGGTCTAACCTGAACGAGGCAGACGATTATTCATATGAGAATAACACCAGCTATGCCGCCAATAACCACATTACCCTTTACCGGAACGGCATGCTGATATGGGGAACTGAGCCGGCCGTAACATCGGCCGTTACAAGCCTGAATGTTGCTTATCAGAATCAAAACCAGGCGGGCACGGGCAATACCATCAGCACTTACCTGGCCATCAACAATACCGGGAACACACCGGTAGCCTTTGGCGACATCACCGCACGCTATTGGTTTACCGAAGAGGGTACGCAAAGCTTAAACTACTGGATAGATTATGCTAAAAAAGGTACCGGCAATATCAGCGGTAGCTTTGTAAAGGTGGATCCCGTACGTACCGGTGCCGATACTTATTTTGAAATCGCTGTGAACCCGGCAGCGGGCATGCTTTATCCTTTAAGTACATCGGGCAATATTCAATATCGTATTGCGAAATCCGACTGGTCTAATTTTAACGAATCCGATGATTACTCTTATATGGCAAAAGATATCATGAAAGAGAATAATCATATTACAATTTATTACCAGGGACAACTCATATACGGTACAGAACCATCGGCATCTGGACTCATGTCGTTAAAAAGCGCCTCGCTTGCAACAGTCCCACAGAAGTCCGAAATAAGCAGCGAGGGAATTGTCGTACATCAGGGCCTTTCACCAAACGGAGATGGCATTAATGACGTGTTAATCATAGAAGGTTTAACGGCCTACCCGGAAAACAAGTTAGTTATCATGGACCGTAACGGGGCTAAAGTATATGAAACCCAAGGATATGATAACAGTTCAAAAGTATTTGACGGCCATTCCAGTTTAAATGGGAATATGCAACAGCCGGGCACTTATTTTTATTCGCTGGACTATAAAACAAGTGAAGGAAATAAACATAAGACAGGTTTCATCATTATTAAATATTGATAACTGAGCATAACCGGGGATATGAAAAAAAATTATAATTGCAAGGAACCCCTGCTTGCTGTATTAAGCCTGTGCCTGTTACTTTTAGTAACAGGTCACAGTGCTTTTGCGCAGGAACAGGCATTCAGTTATACACAGTACATGAATAACCTGACACCGTTTAACCCGGCCTATTCCCTTTTGGATAAAACGGGATCAATTCATACGTTGGCTCGAAAGCAGTGGGTAGGTATAGACGGTGCGCCTGTAACGTACGTGATCAACGGGAACGTACCCATCGAATCGATTGATGGCGCAGCAGGTCTGATTGTTTTTAACAACCAGTTAGCTATCGAACATCAAACCGAAATAAACGCCTATTTCGCGAAGGGGATACAATTAACTCCAGAAAGCTATTTAGGCGTGTCGATTAATGCAGGAATAAGAAATTATGTGGCCAACTATTCAGCATTGGATGCAAGCGACCCAACTTTTAAAAGTGATGTAAGGGGAACGAAACCCAACATAGGATTTGGTGTGATGTATTATACTGATTGGTACTACCTTGGTATCGCAGCGCCAGAACTAACCATAACCAGTTTGGGCACAGCTTCGATACAGAATGGCACTAATTTTAAAAGCCATTATTACCTTTCCGGGGCTTTACTTACTAATATCAATGAGGATATTAAATTCAAACCGGCAACATTAATATCATATGCAAAAGGGGTGCCGCTAACTGCGAATATATCAGGTACCTTTTACACGAAAGAAACACTTGGACTGGGCATAAATTATCGTACAGACAATGTAATGGCAGGGATTATTAGCATCAATGTAAATTCATTTCATGTGGGCTATAGCTACCAGTTTGGAACATCTTCAGCCAATTTGGGCGGTTTTAACAACGCTACTCACGAAATTTCTATCACTTTTCGTTTCGGCAAACACGCATCAGATTTTAAACTTTTGTAATCAGTCCTTCACGAAGATTTCTTTTTTAATTAAAACTTCAAAATGATTATTCCCTTTGATTTACCATAAATTAAAGAGAATAATCATTTGCATGGATAAAGCTACAGGAGATAATTCATGTAGCTAATGAAAAGTGACAGACCCTTTAACTACGCTCAAACCTTTTCAAAAATATGTACTCTTTAAAACGTTTCCAGTCCCGTTAATCTTATAACAGCATCAAACTATCAATATTTCATCGAATTCCCCCCGTAATCTGGCCCCGAACACCCCTTTTTATTTTTTTTTAGCACTACGCATTAGTGATATTATTGGTCAATAATTATAAACAACAATTGGTATTGATACGCCTTGTATCAATCGCCTTAATCATTTATTAATCACCTTTTAATTTGAATCAGTTATGATTAGAAAATTTACTTTGTATTCAAAGTACACACTTGCTGCTTTAACATTTTTTCTCTCGCTTCTTTTTTGTCTGAATTCCATGGGACAAAGCCGGCAGGTAACAGGTAAGGTTATCGATGCCTTATCCAAAGAAACCATTATCGGAGCAAACATTAAAGCTAAGGGCATCAAAACGACAACAGTAACCGATGTAAATGGCAATTTCGCAATTAGCGTACCTAACGGCTCGGTTTTGCAAATTAGTTATGTAGGCTACTCCATGGTTGAGGTTGTTGCCGATGCAGAAAAACCGATGATTATTTCTTTATCGCCAGCTAAAACCGACCTTGATGAGGTTGTTGTAGTCGCTTATGGCACTCAGAAAAAAGTAACGGTTACAGGAGCTGTATCAACCGTAAATGCTAAAGTTTTTGAAGACCGCGGCGTAGTGTCCAACCCGCTTGCTGCCTTGCAGGGACAAGTACCTGGCGTTATTGTAACGAGATCTACCGCTGCGCCCGGACAGGAAGGTTGGAATCTCCAGATCAGGGGAGCCTCTTCTTTAAATCCTGCTGATCCATTAATCATAGTAGATGGTATCACTCAGGTTAATGGCAGTGGCTTAAACTCCATAAACCCTTCCGATATCGATAATATATCTTTTTTAAAGGATGCAGCCGCCGCAATTTATGGTTCGCGTGCGGCTGGCGGAGTAATTTTGATTACAACCAAAAGAGCAAAAAACGGGAAACCGGTAATAGAATACAATAGCTCTTTCTCGTTAAAGAAAATGGGATTAAGGCCGCATTTCCTTATGGGAACCGAATATGGTACCCTGATGTTACAAGCCATCTCCAACTCCTCAACCGGTGGTGTCGCGGACCCGACCTGGATTTGGACAAAATACGCGAACTCATGGATCAATCCGCCGGCCAGTGGATATATAGATAAAACTACGGCAGCTTATAAGGCAGGCGGAGAAACCATAGGTTTTACGGATGTGTATGACTACACATATTTTAATACAAATCCCTACGATATATTATGGGGCGATGGGAA
This sequence comes from Mucilaginibacter sp. cycad4, assembly GCF_034263275.1. NCBI lineage: Bacteria > Pseudomonadati > Bacteroidota > Sphingobacteriia > Sphingobacteriales > Sphingobacteriaceae > Mucilaginibacter > Mucilaginibacter sp. cycad4. The sequence continues at coordinate 2,529,431 of NZ_CP139559.1, forward strand.
AGCAACATCCACTCAACAGGATGTCAGTTTTTCAGGGCGTACGGAAACACTCGGATATCGTGCATCTTTTGGGTATCTCAATGATGGCAGTTTGCTAAAATGGGGCGACAATTCCAATAAGCGGTATAATGCCAGATTAAACCTTGATTTTAAACCATCAGACCGTATAAATATCCAAACCAATATTTCATTAGAAAAAAACAATGTAGTAGTTCCAACACGTTCAGATCAGATTAACGTTTCCTCACAACCGGGTTTTCCGGTTGCTACCATCAATGGTAAACCCTACGCGTGGGGAACACAGCCAGCTCGTAATTGGTTACTTGAATTAGGGGGTGATAACAACACTTACGTTAACAGGGTTCTTGCGAATATAAAGGCTACATTAAAACTAACGCGCGATCTGAATTTTGTAGCCCTGGCTGGTTACAATTGGGCTAACACCGATAACCAGGTGCAGTACAAGTCGATTCCTGAAATATTCAACTACACAGAAACTTACCAATATCAGGCCAATCCAACGCCGGCGCAATCTTATTACACAAAAGGAACAGTCAACGATGTTTATTATAATACCAACGCCTATTTAGAGTACCATAAGACAGTGGCTAAATTGCATGACTTTGCCCTTGTTGGAGGAGGTAGTTATGAGCGAGATGAGTTTGATAATTTTTCAACAACCACGTCCTACCTGGCAAGTAATGACGTGCCCGCACTTGGACTTTCTTTAGGGGATAATACTACTCACACCAATGGAGAGATTCGCAATCACTATGCCCTCGCTTCGGGTTTTGGGCGTTTCAATTATGCCTATGATAACAAATATTTGCTGGAGTTGGTTGGTCGTTATGACGGGACTTCCAGATTTAGCGAAAACAACAGGTGGATCGGCTACGGTGGCGTGTCATTGGGCTGGCGTATGACCCAGGAAAAGTTCATGAAGAATATAACTTTCGTGAGTGAACTTAAGCCAAGATTCTCTTATGGCTCCACAGGAAATCCCGGATATACCAATGGGGCTAACGGCATTCCGGTCGGTATCGGTTTATATGATTACTTGCAATTGGTTGGAATTAATAATACCGGGGCTATTTTAGGCGGTTATACTTCACGTTCTGTAACTGCTGGTCCTTCTGGGACATTGGTAAGCCTTACAAGAACTTGGGAAAGGGTAAACTCGACCAATCTCGGGATAGACCTGGGCCTCTTCAACAGCAAGCTCACAGGCAGCTTTGAATATTACTGGAAACGAAACAACAACTTTCTGGTCAATCCTGTTTATCCCGTAATTATTGGAGCGTCTGCACCATCAGAGAACAATGGACGCCTAAAAGTTTGGGGATGGGAGGCAAGTTTAGGTTGGAAGGATAAGATTGGAAGCGTTGCTTATTATGTAAGCGGAACACTCACTAATAACAATAATGAGGTAATTAGCTATGGCGGCGCGAATATCGTCGCAAGCGGACAAAGAACAATTGAAGGCTATCCGATCAATTCCTTTTTTGGTCTAAAATATGATGGCCGGATACAAAACGTAGCAGAAGCAACGGACTATGCGAAGTATGTATCTGGTAATAGTATCGGTATGCCTGGCACAACACAAATTATCCCGGGAGACAACCGTTACAAGGATCTTAACGGGGACGGCACATTGACTAACGCAGGTGCTCACCAATATTTATTAGGAAAAAAAGATGCAAACGGTAATCCGATCGCTGATGGTGACATCGAATATCTGGGAAGCCCTGATCCCAAATATGTATTTGGATTGAATCTTGGAGCCAGTTATAAAGGATTTGATTTTTCAGCGATATTTCAGGGTGTAGGCAAAAAATTGATCTACCGAAGAAGCGACTGGAGTGTACCCTTTCTAAATATATCGCAAGGTATTACTAATTGGTGGGTTGGTAAAACCTGGACCCCGGACAATCCTAATGCACCATTACCGATACTGGCTGCCCAAACCAATAAGGGTTTTAATCCGGACGCATATAACTATCAGATGTCGGACTGGGCATTGCAGGATGGTGCTTATATACGCTTAAAAAATGTCGTGATTGGCTACACGTTCAAGCCAGAACTGATGAAAAAGGTTGGAATCAGCCGTTTACGATTATATGTTTCAGGCAGTGATCTTTGGGAATCAACCAAAATCCAGGATGCTTACGATCCCGAAGCAATTGTCGGTAACGGAGCGGGTAGATACCCCTTTTTCCGACTTTACTCAATTGGCTTAAACGTTACACTTTAAAAGAATTTAATTTATGAAAAAGAATATTATCTATATAGGGATCATTGCAAGCTTTATCACTTTAGGATTGGGCCTTGTCGGATGTAAAAAGGCACTTGACCTCAATCCTTTGGACGCTATTTCAGATGCCAGTTTTTATAAGGATGCATCTCAATTTAAATTGGCGGCTAACAATTTTTACGGGTATTTGCGTTCTTTTAACGTTTCCAATGGAGATGGTCATAGCGGTTCGGACTTAACAGCGGATCGTGGTGCATTTGCCAGAGGCACCAACACAGCGGCCTCTACAGATGGAAATTATTCGGAAGCCTATAGCTGGATCAGGACAATTAATTATTTCCTGGATAAAGCCGCTGCTTATTCCAAACCCGCAGAAATTAAAACGTACGTAGCCGAAGCCCATTTTTTCAGAGGATATGTTTATTTCGATAAATTATTTCAAAACTATGGCGGTGTTATTCTTGTAAAACAAACCCTTACACCACAATCGGCGGAATTGTATTTACCCAGAAATACGCGCCAGGAAACGCTTGATTTTATCATACAGGAATTAGAGGCCGCTATTACCGATCTGCCTTTGGAAAGTGCGATTGCTGCGGGCGATAAAGGTCGCGTCAGTAAACAAGCCGCACAAGCCTTTCTGGCGAGGGTTTGCTTGTATGAGGGCACTTGGCAAAAATTCAGAGGAGGAGATGCTACGAAGTACAATGGGTTGCTCGACAAATCAATTGCAAACAGCGATGCAGTAATTACGAGCGGCCAGTACTCGCTCTTCAAGCCCGCTGCTTTGGGTGATTCCGCTTTAAAATATCTTTTCATACTGGAGAATCAAAAATCAAACCCGGCCAATATTACAAAGGCAGGGAATCAAGAGTATATTCTTTCAGTGAGGTTTGAATCTGCCAATTTACTTAAAACTATCCCAGGTCAAATTTCATTTGGTGCTCTTGGGGCCGATGTAAGCAAAAAAATAGCGGACATGTACTTGTGTACTGATGGGTTGCCAATCACCAAAACGACTGTTCCTTTCACCAGGGCAAAACTCAATGATGAATTTAAAAACAGAGATAACCGGATGCGTTATTTTATGGTGGTGCCAGGTTATCGTTATTGGCAAAATGCTGCTAATTGGCACATCAATTGGGACTGGAGCCCTGCGGATATTGCCAATGCCCGGCCAGCTGCCGATACATGGGCCAACAGTGTTTCGGGTTATGAGAACCAGCAATGGTCTGCGGAGCGTCAGGTGCCCAACGGTCAGGAAGGATATGATTATCCAACCATTCGTCTGGCAGAAGTCTATTTAAATTATGCGGAAGCAGTTTACGAGCGCAACGGCTCTATCAGCGATGCCGACCTTGATAAATCCCTGAATCAAGTGAGAAACAGGGTCAACTCGGCTATGCCGAAATTAAGCAATGCCTTTGCCGCAGCGCACGGACTGGACATGCGCGAAGAGATCAGAAGGGAAAGGGCCGTGGAATTTCAGGGAGAACCTTTCAGAATGGATGATCTTAAACGATGGTATATTGCGCATATAGAATTAAATCAGCCAGTACTGGGAGTCCAATGGACAGGTACCGAGTATGAGACTAAATATACATCAGCGCACCCTACATTATTAAATGGGTTCGTCTTGGTCGATCCGGTGACCGAACGTAAATTTTCTGAGAAAAATTATTTGTTGCCATTGCCAACCAGCGAATTACAGTTAAATTCCAAACTGGTTCAAAATCCTGGATGGTAAAAAAGTAAACCTGGTCATTCTACACAGTTTGACCAGGTTTATTTCAATTATTTATTGAATAGCCTTTTCATAGCATGGCTAAATTTGGATTTCAGGACAAATGACGTATGTGTTATTCAATCATTATACATAATAAAGTATCTGCCTATTTATACCTCATTGCTTAGTTATAATAGTTTTTTAACTTTACTTTAATCATAAATACGATTAACTCTATAATCGTTGAAACAGGCAATTCGACTATTCTAAATACCAGCTATCGGTACATAGGTAATTAATTCGATCTTGCCGAAACCATTAAATAGGCTGAATTAATAAGAACCATTCAAAATTCCGATAGTAATGAAGTGTTATAAATTCCTAATTGTAGTCGTTTTTATTTTGTGTCGGAACATATATGCCTTTGGCCAGCCATTGTCATATATTGGAATAGAGCAGGGTTTATCAAACAATACAGTTACCGCTATTCACAAAGATAAATTTGGTTTAATGTGGTTTGGAACAATCGACGGTTTAAATCGCTATGACGGGTATAATTTTAAAACTTTCAGAAATAGTTATGATAACCCCTCTTCTTTACCCAATGATATTATCACGGCAATTAGCTCTGATTTAGCCGGAGATGTTTGGGTCGGAACGCAAAAGGGCTTGGGTATATTTGATAATAAAAGCTTGGGATTTTCGGGTATCTATTACCAGAATAATCTCAACCAAAAAACCTTTTTTGACAAATGGGTAAATGATATTAAAACCGACAGCAAAGGCAATATGTATATAGCCTCTGCCGATATTGGATTTCTTATTTGCAAGGCAGGGACTCGGGAAGCTGTACGAATCCCATTACTCGATCATAATAATCGTATATTCCAGTATTCAGCGCTGGCTATCGCCTTTGGTAAGAAAAATGAAATATGGATAATAACTGATGGTGGTGGCTTGTGCAGGTATAACGTCAAAGCCAATGCGTTCGTCAGACTTACAACCAGTATGCCAACAGCAACCTGTATTAAACCCGATAGCACCGGAGATTTATGGATCGGAACCAAGGTTGGCGTTTATAATTACCATTTATCTTCTGCCAGGCTTCAAAAATTTGAGCTAAAGGATTCTGCGTTAAACAAATGTAGAATAACCAATATTTTATTGGATAAAAAAAACCTTTTATGGATAGCTACAGACGGAGAAGGGATTATTAAATTAAATACTCATACCAGACAATATCAAACCGTCAAACAAGATGGTATAGCAATGCTGTCGAGTGACGCTATTTATACTATTTACGAAGATGAATTATCCAGAAAGTGGATCGGAACATTGCGTGGGGGTATTGACATTATCGACGAAAAGAAAGATCAGTTCAAAACGATTTCTCATGAACCTTATAATCACGAAAGTGTGTGCAGTAATTTTATTTTTTCTTTTTGTGAAGATTCAGACAAAAATATTTGGATAGGCACTGATGGTGGTGGACTTAGTGTTTGGCAAAGGAAAAAGAATATATTTCAAAATTATGTTTTTCAAAATGGGAAGGCCGGGGAGATAAGTAATAATCATATTCCCAGCATTATTAAGGATGATGCTCAAAATATATGGATTGCGACTTTTGGCGAGGGCATTATTCGATTTAATGTCAAGACCAGACGTTTTGAAAAGATTCCAATTCAGGGGCGAACAGGGTTTAATTCGGTTTGGAAAATTTTTAAAGATCAAAACGGTAAAATATGGGCATCCTGTTTACGTGGCACCAAGCACCTAAATGAACATAATCGTCTTTATTGCTATAATCCTGTTAAAAATGATTTTTCTCCAGCCGCTTTTATTGTGAACACAGATATTTTGTCCATAGAAAACAATGATTCCGAGAATTTATGGTTGGGAAGCTTTAACGGTTTAATGCGTGTTAACAAAAACGAAGGGATCAATCTGACTATCGATTTGAAAACGAGTGTAAGATCTCTGCATAAAAGCAGTTCAGGAAAACTTTGGATTGGTACATATGGCAGGGGCTTGATATGTTACGATGACAGTCGTAATGCATTTATATATTATACCGAAAAAAACGGACTATGTAATAATAAAGTACTAAACATTGAAGAAGACGGAAAGGGTAACATATGGGTAAGCACTTATAATGGGATTTCGAAATTAAACCCGTCAAGCGGTAAATTCGAAAATTTTTATGCTGTGGATGGACTTCAGTCCAATCAGTTTTATTATAATGCCTCAGCCAAACTCAGTTCAGGCGAATTTTTGTTTGGCGGAATTAAGGGTTTCAATATTTTCCATCCCGATAGCATCCGACAGTTTCACGATTTTCCACCGTTAATTATAACAGGGCTTAGGATTGCCAATGCATCAGTGAATATAGACAGTGATTTTTTTCCTGGTGCTTCAAGTTTTTATGATATTGACCATATCAGGCTACCTTACGATAAAGCCATAATTTCTCTCGATTATGCAGCTCTTGAATACTCTTTGCCAGAAAAAGTCCAATATGCCTATTTTTTGAAAGGCCGGGATCAGGCATGGAATTATGTTGGTAATCAGCGCAGCATTAATTATTCTCATTTAAATGAGGGAACATATATTTTAAAACTGAGATCAACTAATGCTTCAGGTATATGGAACACAAAGGAACGGTTGATCTACATTACTGTGATTCCGCCGTGGTACCGTACATGGTGGGCATATTTCTTATATCTCGGTTGTATTATTACCGCTATTTACACATACATTCTTTATCAACATAAACAGACGGCCCTGCAATATGAGATGAAATTTGTGAAAGAGCTAAATGAGAAGAAGATAGATTTTTTCACCAATATTTCTCATGAGCTCAGGGCACCATTAGTCCTTATTGTAAATCCGATAAAAGACTTGTTGGTTAATAACGGGGCTAACATTGATCTGATTGATATTAGTGCTGTTTATCGTAACTCCCGCCGTTTGCTAAGCCTGGTGGACCAACTTTTATTATTCAAACGTTCTGAAAATGAGATCGCAAGCCTACATCAAACACTATTAAATCTTAAAGAAGTTTGTTATGAAGTCTTCCTGTGTTTTAATAATCAGGTAAAAGCCAAAAAAATTGACTACCAATTTATTTGCACTGATCAGGACACACGAATTTTTGCCGACAGGGAGAAGCTTGAAATCATTTTATTTAATCTCATTTCCAATGCGGTAAAGTATACGCCAGACAGGGGTATTGTACACGTTGAATTGAAGAAAAACGGGCAATTCTTAGAAATTCTAATAAAGGACACAGGATATGGTATTCCCGAAGAAACCGGTGAAAAAATATTTGAAAAATTTTATCGGCTACAACGAGATTCAAAAACCCAAAGCGGTTTTGGGATAGGTCTTTTTCTGGCCAAAAAATATGTAGATCTACATCAGGGTAAATTATCGTATACAAGCGTTTTAGACGAAGGTACCACATTTGCTATACAGCTTCTATCGGTACATACGACGACATTTGGGGATTTTCCGCAGCAAAATACTGAACTGGATAAAGATCGCCTAAATCTATTGCAGGAACTTATTGTGGATTCTCCTGAATTCGAGGAGAGTGATGTAAAAAAAGAGCAATACGTCGATGTTATTATGACAGATGTTGTAAATAAAAAGCCTGCTATCCTATTAATAGATGATGACGCTGAGGTGAGAAGGTATATCAAGCATTTATTACAAGGGGAATTTACTGTTTATGAAGCTGGTAATACAGAGATCGGCTTTGAGCACGTGCTTGAATATGAGCCGGATATTATTGTGTGTGATGTCGTTTTAAAGGGTACAAGTGGCGTGGAATTTTGCTCAAAGATGAAAGAGTCACCATCATTTAGCCATATTCCGATTATTCTTTTAACAGGCAGTTCCTCTCCTGAAATTAAACTGAAAGGAATCGAATGCGGAGCAGACGACTATATTACAAAGCCTTTTGAAAATGAATTATTAGTTGCGAGAATAAAGAGTATGCTTAAAGGACGAAATATTCTTAAAAATTATTTCTTCAACGAGGTAACCCTAAAAAATAACAATCTAAAGGTCCCTGTGGAATACAGTGAATTTTTGGCTAAATGTATCCGAATTATTGAAAGCCATCTCCAAGACCCTGAATTTTCTTTAAAAACCTTTACAAATGAAATGGGTATGAGCCGGTCTAAACTGTTTAGACGAATAAAATCGATTTCAGGATTATCCAGCACAGAATTTGTCAGATATATCAGATTAAAAAAGGCGGCGGAATTAATGATCCAAACTGATTTACATATCAAAGAGATTGTATTCAAAATTGGGTTTCAGGATATAAGACATTTTCGGGAACAGTTTAATAAACTATTCGAAATGAACCCTTCAGATTTTATTCGTAAATACCGGAAGACGTTTACGGATAGGGATAATTTAAACGCAAATATTTCCAATCTAAAAAATAAGGATTAGCCTTTATGTGTAACGGAGCCGATAATGAATAACCGTGATTAATTTTCAATTACAATGAGTTTAATTAAACAAGTATTGAAGTTTCAATGATTTCATAGGATATATCCCCCTTATCTGACCCCGCGCCCGCCTTTGATTCTAATTTTTTCACAGCAATTTAGCCGCATTGATGTTCGGAACGCAGTAGCTGCAATGGCTTATTGATTATTGCGGATACCGTCCGCGATTAGACATTATAACCTTTTTTCGGCAACACAAAGTTTATCCTTTTTAAACCTATTATTAAATGAAGAAGATATATCTCCTTATTTTGATGCTTTGCAGTACATGCTTTTATGCGGATGCGCATCTCATTACCTATAAGGCTCCTGAAGGAGCTGTTCTAAATAAAGATTTCAGCATTTCAGTGAGGGAACCAGGACAACGGGAGCTGTTCGTCCCAACTTATAATGTATCCGTAACGGAAGTGGCCCACACTAAAAATATAATTCGGAATTCTTCCTTTGGCTATTTCGACTTTTCCGGTAAGGTTGAAATAGCTGTTACTTATCAAAGAGGCCCGATCCATCGGGTCAAAATAAGGCCGTCAAAGGATGGGATTACATTTAAGGTTGTGGGAAATACTATTGTTTTTAGTTTAACACAGCCCCGTAATATTTCTATCGAAGTCAATAATGACATTTTCCATAATCTTCAATTATTTGCGAATCCCATTGAAACCGAAAAGCCATCAGACTCTGATCCCAATGTCATTTATTATGGTCCTGGGATTCATCAGATTGGGACATTGAAAATACCGTCCAACAAAACAATTTATATCGATGGCGGAGCAATTGTCCAGGGCCAATTGCTGGTAAGCGGGGTCAATAATGTTCACATCAAAGGGCATGGCATATTAACACAATGGGCATCAATGAATTCGAAAAATGGTTCGCATGTGAACTCACAAAAAAAAGGATCGGATGAACGGAACGACCAGATCACTATTGAATATTCAACAAATATCGATGTGAGCGGCCTTATTGTGTTGCCCCATAAATACAGCGTTCTCATAGGACAATCAAAAAATGTAAACATAAGCAGTATCAAATCATTTAGTTCCGAAGGAAACGCCGATGGAATCGATATTTTTTGCAGTTCGGATATCCTTATTGACCGGGTATATATGCGTAATTCTGATGATTGCGTAGCTATATACGGTCATCGCTGGAAATATTATGGAAACACAACGAATATTACCGTACAAAATTCGGTTCTTTGGGCAGACATCGCCCACCCTTTACTTATAGGAACCCATGGTGATACATCTCATCCCGATACTCTTGAAAAAATCAAATTTATAAATGTGGATATACTCGACCAGCATGAGAATCAAATTGATTATCAAGGCTGTATGGCCCTGAACGCAGGGGACAGCAACCTGTTAAGGAACATCACTTTTGATAATATTCGCATTGACGATATTAGGAAAGGGCAACTGATAAATGTTCGTGTCATGTATAATCATAAGTATAACACTTCTCCCGGAAAAGGAATTGAAAACATCTATTTTAAAGACATATCCTATAATGGAAATAAAGCGAATCTTTCCGTTATCTCGGGCTACGATGAAACACGAACTATTAAAAATGTGCTTTTCGAAAATCTACGGATCAATGGGAAGCTTATTACAGATGACATGGCCGACAAACCCGTTTTTTACAAAACAAGTGATATGGCAAATATACTTGTTGGTGAATATGTTGAAGGAATTCGATTTATTCAGAATACCGGCCCAGGCGACACAAAAAACAGTCAGGTCGAAAAATAGTAGACAGAAGGGAATTTTAGCACGATCTTGATTAATATCGTGTTATCGAATTAGCGTAGGATAGTTACGATAATTTTCTTGCCCACTAAAACTATCAAATAAAAATAATCAAGGCTGATTGTTTTATTAATTAATCAGATTAAATTATGGAAAGAAGAAAATTTATAAAAAATACGCTTTTATCGACCTCTGGATTAGTTTTAGCACCGAATATTATTTTAGCTGCTGAGGCTAAGGGATTTGGCCAAACGACCGATGTAGATGCAGCTATAAATGTAGCGGGGCCAGGAAAAAAGCTTGTGCATTATTGGAGCAAATGCGTGGGTGCTGGACGTGCAAATGAGGGCTTGCGGGCCTCGTGGTTGGAACAGTTGAAATTAGGTAAAGAACTATGTGGTTTTGAATATTGTCGCTTTCATGGCCTCTTTCATGATGATATGTTTGTATATAGGGAGGTTAATGGGGCACCTAAATATAATTGGCAATATATCGATGATTTATTTGACCGGATATTGCAGATAGGTGTTAAACCATTTGTTGAGTTCGGCTTTGTACCAAAAGCGCTGGCATCCACAACAAATACAACCTTTTGGTGGAAGGGAAATACTTCGCCGCCGTCTGATTATACAAAATGGGGATTGCTGATTAGTAATTTTATTAAACATTGCATTGAGCGTTATGGCCTGAATGAGGTAAGGTCATGGTATTTTGAAATCTGGAATGAGCCTGATCTTCATGGCTTTTGGGATGGTACAAAAACGCAGTATTTTGACCTCTATAAAGTGTCTGTCAATGCAATCAAAACAGTCGATCCTGAGTTGAGAGTCGGTGGTCCAGCTACCAGTAACTTTGTACCCGATGAAAGGTTTGATGGAGAAGTTGAAGATAAGTCGAAACATAAAACGTTCACGGTTAATGATATCAATATGCTTGAATGGCGGGGTGTTTGGATCAAGGACTTTTTAGATTATTGCACACGGGAAAAATTGCCTGTTGATTTTATTTCCACACACCCTTATCCTACTGACTGGGCAATAGACCCCGAAACAAAAAAAGGAGGCGGGCGAGTAAGAAAAGTGAATGCTACTAAAGAAGACTTGGAATGGCTGAAGAAAACGGTTGCCTCCAGTTCATATCCAAATGCAGAGATTCATTGTACGGAATGGAGTAGCAGTCCTTCACCGCGCGATGCTACTCATGATTCATTACAAGCAGCAACCTATTTAATAAAAGCAAACATTGACGGAATCGGAATAGTCAATTCATTATCATACTGGACATTTACAGATATATTTGAAGAAGGAGGAGCCGGTGACAGTATATTTCACGGAGGATTTGGATTAATTAACTATCAAGGCATCGTTAAACCGGCATTTCACGCCTATCGTATGCTTAATCAATTAGGAAATGAGATATTATCTCAAAAGGAAGGATTGATAGTGACGCGCGATACTAAAACAAACAGGATCAGGGCTCTGCTTTATCATTATCCAGCCGAAGTAACGAATGTAGTGGGCGGTAATGTGGAACAATTGCTCAATACCGGAAAGGAGAAACAGTTTAACTTAGATTTATCCGGCCTAAAACCTCTAACAGTCTTTGAAACAGATAAACTGGATCGGGATAATGGCTTTTCCTATCCGAAATGGAAGGCAATGGGAAGTCCGGAACCTCCAACACGTGAACAAACCAATGAATTGAAAAGGCTGGCAATGGCAACCGAAAAGCGGCCTCTAAAAGCGGATCATAAAGGTAACTTGAAACAAAACTATAACCTACAGCCGTGGACTTGCATTTTGATAAAAGAAGTTTAAAGGATGACTTATGGGGCAATTACGGCAATAGAATCAAATAGGAAGATTAAATCCTTCTTATTAATATTTTTCGGGCTATTAGTTTTTTTGTCTAACGCTCCTCGTCTGTTGGCTCAAAATCGCATAGCCATACCTGCCCAGATAAACCCATCCCACCCAAGGCTGGTCACTAACGCGCAGAACGGAAAAGATTTGCTGACAAAATTGATTGAAAGCGAGGCATGGGCCAAAACAACATACCAAAATATTGATAACGAAATTAAGCCCTATGTTGAACGCCACCAAACTGATAGTACCTGGATAGTTTCGCGCTTACAAATGTATTGGAAGGAGCATTATACCAATATTTATATTAAGAATGGTATTTATGCATATGCATCGGGAAAAGCACCGGTACCCACTGTTCGTTTTACAGGTGCGAGAGATGCATCAACTGCCTATTCACTCCCGGCATTAGAGGATATTAAACCTTATATGGATCTGGATGGGAAAATTCATCTACAAAACAAAGCAATTCCAGGAAAACCATGGGAATGGGTGGATCAATCCAAAACCGGTCGTATTATTGAAGCAATTAATATCAATATCATGAATAAGGCCCGCGATGCCGCCATGATATATTGGTATACCGGCAATGAAAAATACGCAAAGTTCGCCTACGATATTTTCAATACGTATGTAACCGGAATCTATTACCGCGACGAACCAATAGACCTAAATCACGGGCATGACCAAACGTTGGTTGGTCTATCATCGTTTGAAGTGATCCATGAAGACATAATTGAACCGGTTACTGCATGTTATGATCTGTTATATAATTACATCGATAAAAATCATAAGGAAAAAAAGCCGCTATACGCAGAAGCGTTAAAAAAATGGGCTGATATTATTATTAAAAACGGTGTTCCTTTTAACAACTGGGACTTAATTGAGGCCCGGTTTATTGCCAATATAGCTCTTGTACTTGATGATGATAATCAATATACGGATGGCAAAGGCTGCCAATACTATCTCGATCAGGTACTCAATAAAAACAGCATCCGCCAGTGGGCAATTGTCGATCTTTTAAAAAAAGGATACGATCCTGACACGGGGATATGGTCTGAATGTCCTGGATATTCTGTTAATGTTTTGAGTGACTTTACCGGCTTTGTTGATTTTTTTGACCGCACTCTAAATATTGACCTCCTCCCCAAAATACCTGTTTTGGCTAAAGCGGTATTAGCACAGGCGCAATACCTTTATCCCAATGGCTTTATCGTTGGCTTTGGCGATACCCATTATGGCCCACTACCAACCAGAGGTATTGAAGATATGATCAGGAACGCGCGGCTATATCATAAGACAGAACAAGAGATGATTTACACACGTATGCTAAAAACCATTCAGCAGATCGGTGTAGAAAACACACGAGAGGAAACACCAAAACGGAGTAGTTTTAGTGAATTATTCGCCAACCAAGCAGTAACTATCTCGGAAAAAATACCTGCCGGCAAACCACGCGATTATTTAACCGCGTCATTTTGGTCCCCTAATGTGAGTTGGATGGTATTACGGAATGGCTTGGATGTAAACAACGGGTTAATGATATCGCAGGCAGGTTCTTCAGGCAATCATGCACATGCCAATGGCATTGCCATGGAGCTTTATGGTAAGGGATTTATACTGGCCCCGGAAGGTGGCATAGGAGGAAGTTATTTTCAAGCCGACTATGCTGAATATTATTCTCAGTTTCCGGCTCATAACACGGTGGTAGTTGACGGCATCTCATCATATCCAGTCATGAAAAGTAACCATCCGTTGCAATTAATTGCATGCTATCCGCAATCGGGCAGCGTTGATGGTTATTTTCGGAATGTTACGTTTTCTGACTTAAACTTCCTGGAGCCAGAAACAAATGCCTGTCAAAACAGATTGATGAGCATAATCCGTACCGGGGATAGCTCAGGCTATTATATCGATATTTTTCGTTCGAGGAAGAAATTCGGTAGAGATAAATACCATGATTACATCTATCATAACTTAGGCCAGCAGGTAATCCTGTCGGATAATTTGAACCGCACTTTGGAGCTAAAAACCACAGATAAACTCACTTTTGCCAATAGTGAATTAATAGGCTATGATTATTGGTGGGATAAAAAATCTATCACCTCGTCCGATGACTTTAAAGCGAGATTTGATTTGCAGGTTCCGGGCAGACAACCCGTGGCTATGAATATGTGGATGAAGGGTTATCCTGACAGGGAAATATTTAGTGTTAAGGCTCCCCCATCACGATCATGGCGCAATAATGAAATGATACCTGATAGTGTCGCCAACCTCCCTTTACCAACTGTGGTAGTCCGGCAAAACGGTGAGGCTTGGAACAAGCCATTTGCAGCGGTCTTTGAACCGTCATCAGGAATAACGGGTAGCACTATTAGTAAAATATCTACCCTCACCAATAACGGAACTGATAGTTCTTCTGTGGGTCTGTTGGTTGAAAATAAAAATGGACTAAATGATTATATTATAGCCAGTGCAGACACTGTAACGGCAAATTATCAGGATATTACGCTAAAAGGCACATACGGTGTAGTAAGGCTAAAAGCAGGAACCCCCAATTTCCTGTTCCTGGGTAATGGTTACAATTTGCAAAAAGGCGGTTATGGTTTATGGTCGGATAAACAGTCTTCTGCCACTTTAAGCTTCAACGATCAGCAACTTTATTATACTGCCGACCAAGAGGTCACCTTATCGGTTCCGGATAATTATATACGAGTGAAAAGCGTAATCCTTAGTTATGAACTTCGCAATAAATCAATAACCATTAATGGGGAACGGGCAATTGTCAGGAACAAAAAAATTGTACGGTTCAAATTACCGGCGATGCCATTAACAAAAATATTTATCAAGCATTCGTGAAAATATAGCCTTGATAAGATATTTCTATTACTATATCCTATCAGTAATGGCATTATGTCACCGATATTATTAATCTTAAACAGATACCCGGTTGCATTCGGACAATCCCGGTTAGTAACCATTGCGCGACACCGCCTGACACATGCCCAGGTAATCGAAGCAAATATTTATAGTATTGCTAACGAATAGATATTTTAATAAAATATTACCACGTGTCATTTTATTAAATCTCCATTTTTTATTATTTACCATCGAATTTATTGATCTGCCCCCCTCCATTTGGGTTAATTACCGCTCACGCCATGTGGTTTTTTTAAAGAATTTTGAATCTGTCATCAATTATTTAACCAAGAGATAAACCCTATTGAAACCAATATTTCAATTCCCTATTTGAAATATAGCTGACATGTATTTTTTGAATAACGAAAAAATATTTACCAGATTTTCATATAAGGCACTTTGTATAATCAAAGGTTCATCTGTTTTAACCTCTTGAAAATTAAGGAAATGATAAACTAAAGTTTAATCTTTAAAAGGAGGTCAAATACCGAGAGTCACATTACTTATCACGATTTTCTCAAGGAGCAAGAGCGTGTTTATTTTAAAATACAAATACCAATCATGCACATAAACCAATTACTAAATTATGAAACTTAAGTTAATGATGGCAGCTTTTTGCCTTGTGGCAATTTTACAAAGTTGCTCAAAAGAAAAATCTACCCCAACAGCAACAAAAACAGTTGAAATTGCGGGTATAAATACTAATCTCAAACTTGCCTCCTTACCACCAACGAACAGTTGGGTATCTATCCGAAATCGTAACAGTGGCCAGGGGTTCCAATTACCCGGCTATAACATCAGCGATGGTACTCAAATCATACAATGGCCCGATGGCGGTGGTGCCAATGGCCGGTTTAAATTTACCTCGATTGGCACTAATATATACCGAATTACACCCAGTATGCCTTATGGGTTAGCTAAATGTGTAGAAGTTTTGAGCGAATCTACCGCAAATGGTGCCACAATTGATCAATACACTTACAATGGCGGCACCCACCAGCAATGGAATCTTGTAGATTTAGGCAATGGCTATTTTCAAATTATTAATGTAAAAAGCGGTAAAGCGATTGAAGTTCCTGGTTCTTCTACAAGCAATGGCACAGGGCTTACACAAAATACCCCGAATACTTCAGCCTATAACCAGCAATGGAGTTTTGTTGACAGAGGACCAACTACCGTCAATGTTTCCTGTAATGGATGTTCTCCATGGCAATCTGGCTTTATTGCCGGTTCATGGACCATGATGCACAGAAATGACAATGCAACACTGAGTTCAGATGGAGGTACTTCCAGCTATGTTTGCAGATATGAAACCGAATATTGGGTTGGATCCGGGGCTATTGTTCCACCAACAATACAAGTGATTTCAGGAACTAACACACTTACCGCCACATCGGGTACATCTAATGCTGGCACTTGCACAGGAACAGCATTTCCACAAGAGGCCACATATAGTCTTAATGGAACGGTTAAATGGACTGACAATGAAGTAGGTTGCTCATATAACCTTGCGCTTAGGTCCTTGTAAATTTAAACATGGTTAAAATATCCCGGAATTGTTTTTTAACCGCTCCGGGATATTCTATAATATTAAGATAGAGATAGTGAAATATGACAAACCGCTCCATAATTGCTCGTCTGATTGTGATTTCGTTCACTATAATATCTTGTCAGCGGCACAAAAATCAGGGTAATTATTCGGTAACTAAAATAGCTAAGTTACCAAACCCTGTTAATATAACAACCACTCCTAATAACCAGCACATTATTTATCCAATTTCTGTCGGATCAAAACAACATATAATATTTGATAATGAAGCCGAGCCTGAATTTGAAGGTATTTATATAGAAAAGTCTTTTGTAATGGGTCATGACTTCAAAAGACATGGATACCTGATTGCTACCAATAAGACACAACCAGGAGATTGCCCAACATGTGGTCCCCCAGGCAAATGGCGGGCGGTCATTGATCGTAAATTCAGTGCCGAATATGATAAAATTGCCGGTATAACTTTTTCCGACGATGACAACAGTGTGGCCTTCGCGGCCATGAAAAAAAGAAACAATGGTACAAAATACTGGGTCATTGTATTGAACAACAAAGAACTTCCTGGGACGTATGATGCCATATCAAATCTTTCTCCTGAATTCATGCCCGGCGGGAAATCTTTAATGTATGTTGTAAAAAATAGTAATAATAAATCTATGGTGGCCATTAATGGCACTCCAGGATATGAATTTGATCACATCGGCCATGGCATACCTTTATTAAGCCCTGATGGGAAACACTTTGCTTATACCGGATTAAATTATACCGCAAAGGGAAGTACCGTTGTTTTCGATGGCAAAATTGGTCAAATGTTTGACGAGATTCCGGAACAGTCATTAGTTTTTAGCCCTGAGTCAAACCATTTTGCGTATGGAGCGCACTCGTTAAATGATTGGCAGGTAATCATTGATGGTGTAGCGCAAAAAAAATACAGACGAGTTGACAATATCGCCTTTAGTCAAAATGGAAATATAGCGTACAAAGCAAAAAAAGGAGAAAAATGGATAATTGTCCTTAACGGACAGGAAGGTATGGGTTATGATAGCATCATGACCGGCTTTCCGAAATTTAGCCCAAATAGTAAATACCTTGCTTATTCCGTTAAACAGAATGGTAGATGGATAATTAAGGTGGAAGATGTAGGAATGAGAAAAGAGGTTTCGTTTTTGTCAGAAGATGAATCTTCGCGAGAGGGGGAAATACTGTCTCCGGAATTTAGTCCCGATAGTAAACGCCTGGCTTTTGTAACCAAAATTGGAAATCAAAAAATGGTTATATCAGATGGGGAACCATCTGAAAAATATGATGATATCGTTTCCAATATCGTTTTTAGCGCAGATAATAAACATTTTGCCTTCGTAGCTAAGCGTAAGAAAACAATCGACCAAAGTAAATTTATTGTAGTTATAGATGGAAAAGAAGGGCCGGAATGTGATAGGATATTAAATGAAAGATTGTTAAGCGATTTATTCAGCTCAGATAATATCAACACCGGTTATGCAGCATGTATAAGTGGTAAGTGGTATTTTATCATCAATCAACACATGAGCAACCAATCCTATGATACAATTTGCAATTTTCTTGCGACCTCAAAAGGAGGATATATCTCAATGGCAATTAAGAATCAGACCCTTTACCGGATAAACTGGAATCGTTAAACAATGGAGTAACAATTTCGTGAAAGCCAAAACTTATGAAAAAAGCAGCCTTAGAAGATAAATCGCTCGTTGTAGAAATGCTGGCCTTGTCATTTGAGAAAAATCAGAGCGTAAACTATATCGCCAAACAGGACAATAGACGCAAACAGCGTATTCATGCCTTAATGGAATATTCCTTTGAAATATGCCGACAATTTGGAGAAGTATATATATCTGATGATTGGAAGGCTTGTGCATTGGTTCTTTATCCAGACCGAAAGAAAACAACCTTTAAAACTGTTTGGCTTAGTATGAAATTGATTTTTCAAGTAATTGGGATTTCATCAATAGGGAAAGTCATGAAACGTGAGGCTCTAATTAAAGAGAAACAGTCGCAGTCAAATTCTCCGAAGTATTATTTATGGTTTATCGGCGTAGACCCTGTACACCAACATGAGGGAATTGGCACAAAATTATTATTGGAAGTATTGGCCGATGCTAAATTGCAAAATCGAAAAGTATTTCTTGAAACATCTACAGTCGGCAATTTACTTTGGTATCAACGCGCCGGTTTGCAAATATATGATATTCTGGAATTGGGCTATCCATTATATTTTTTGAATAATCTATACTCCTGAAAAACATGAATAAGTTGATATTCGGGACACAGATTGAAGAGATTACTGCCATTTTTATCATACTGGAATTTTGTATGTTCTTACTGCAATTAAGTGTTTATGCTCTGCGCCCGCAGGACAAAAATCGTGGTTGGTTTTTGTTATTGCTATTTTTAATGCTTTTATACAATATCACTGGAGGGCTTTTCCCAGATCCTAAAATTAATATCCCTGTCAGTATCCAGGAGATGATTGCCTACGGTGCCGGTTTTTTAATGGCATCTTATTTCCCATTTTATTTTTACAAAGCATTTGATTTAAAATCGCTACGCTGGCATGCTTTATTTGGAGTGCCTTTATTTTTAGCACTTCCTTATCTCATCTTTTTTGTAATTATATATACTATTAATGGCAAACTTGATGTCGATATCCGATATGGAATGATCGTGCCGTTCATTTATGCCCTTGTGTTATTATATGTTATGCTACGAGCTATACGTCAAAAATATGGTGAAAATAGGAACCGACAGGAATATATAGAAGAAATCGCGATGTATTGTGCAATCAGCCCATGGGCCGCTTTGGCTTTCTTTGGCTTAGTAGAAGAAAGCCAATTCATAGAAGTGCTTTGTACAAATACTGGCATTGTAATAATTACACTGCTTTTTTTGACCAAATCTGTCAGGAAGGCAAGACAAGAATTCAATAAAATACAGAATGAATCTCCAATTGATAGCATGGCACAGAAAGAATTTGTTGCCAATTGCTTGCATTTTGGTTTAACCCGTATGGAAACATTAGTAGTTCAATGGATTTATAAAGGAAAAAGTAGTAAAGAAATAGCCGATTTCTTATACATTTCAGAAGATACAGTGAAGAAGCATATTCAAAATTCATTTCGGAAAGTCGAAGTCAAGAATCGCGTTGGTTTGATTCATAAATTGCTCAATAGATGAAATTGACCAAACAAATAACCATTTGTCATTAAACCTACCCCTATTTAAGTAGCTGATTAGTAAATCTGATTATTGATTTGCCAGGAGTTCTAAAATAATTTTGGCCATAGTATTATTGAACCTTTAATATCTAAACTATGGAAAAATACTACGCATCTCCTGCCACAGTGAAAGTTATTGCCAGTGAACAGGCTCAGCAGGATTTATTTAAATTTTTCTAATTATGTTAAAAGAACAAATTGCCCGGTTGCAAATGCAGTTGGCGCAGGATTTGGGACAATTGTCATTCCAGACCAATGAACCACTGGAAAGGTTGACCCGTGCGTTAAAGCTTATCCGCCTGTCACTTAATAAACTGAAAGAAGATATCGAAAAACACCCTTTTAAAGATGCGCGGGAGCAAATTGATTTCTTTAAGTATGTTAAGCCCTCATTCTATCAATGGCAGATCTATTACACCGAACTCTATACCATTGAAACCGGGTTTCCGTTAGGAGATACCGAAAAGCAAAACACCTATTTTGCCCAGGAACTGAATTATATTGAACGCTTCTTTCAGCAGTATGCTTTCTTATATCAATACTTTAAACTGGATGCCAATGAATTGGATAACCTCTACTTTATACGCGGTGAAGATATTCAAAGCGTACTTCTCCCCAATGTACCTGATGTAAACCCCGACTTTGCGACCAGCGGCGATTACCTCTTTTCAAAATTCATGGCTTTTGAAAAACTGAAAAGCTGGCTAATTGAAAGAATTTTGTATCTCAAAGGCAATCCCGGTAATCCGTTGCAAATCGGTAGTGAACCCGATGATCTCAAATGGACAGGTGATACGATCAATCTGGCCGAAATAGGCATCGGTATTTATCAAACCAAGCAGATGAATAACGGCACCGCCACACTTAGCCAGATCTTCCGCTGGTTGGAAGAAAAGCTACAGGTAAAGATCGGTATCCCATCCAAAAGGCTGTCGGAATTGCGCCGCAGGAAAAGGCTCAGCCGGACGCAGTACCTCGATGAGATGAAGGAAAACATCATTCAAAAATTAGATAAGGAGGACGAATTTAATCCAACAAGGTAAATTATAACTATGCCTGCTTAAAATTGGTACTTTTAAAAACATTGATTAATAAGGAGTTATAATTTATTTCAGGGATATCCCTCATAGCCACAAATCCCGGTTTGCAGTCTTTGAAAATTTGCTTTTGAAAATCCTGCCGCAATGAAGCGGCAGGAAAAAAGCAAATCATTATGTTATTACAACATTTCACCTGGCAGCAATTTTTGGTTGCCGCAACCATTCTGACCGCCGTCTGGTATGTCGCCGTTATCCTGATCTTTTACAGGAAGAAATTACAGGATATTCTGAACGGAAAAGGTCAGCAAAGTGCACCGGTCGAACGATTAAGGCATGCATGGGAAGATGATTATGAGGACGAGCCGGAACCGGAGGCGGACGATCTTATTGGTGAATCCGTGCTGCCGGAAGGCATGTCAAAGGTCAGTATGAGCATGTTCAGTTTTGCGCCACGTGTGGACGAGCCGGAAAGTGAAGCAGAAAGTGTGGACGGAGAAACAAGCCAGCATTTTACGGAAGTTTCGGAAGCTGCACCCAAAGATGACGAAAGCCGTGAGCGGCAACAAAAGTTGGTGCCTGATGCTATCGAAGAATTGAAGACGATCTTCCATATTCTCGATAGAGACAAAGGCGGCAAAGAAGACTTTATTTCGCTCTTTGGTCTGGTTAAGAACAAATATGCTGCACTTCGTGACACACCAAATGCGCGTGCTTTGAACGAGTTCATCCGCGAAAACGTCCTTTTCCCTATATCAGACGAAGAATTAATTAACCTCTGGAATTAACCCCTAAAATTTAAACTCATGAAATCATTGATCAATGCCGCCGGAAGCTACTTCAAAAACTGGATAGAGGCTTACCGCAGCTTACCAGCCGAAAAAAGACGCATTGCGCTAACCAAGACCCTCATGTTTGCGTGCGCCATGTTAACCATCAATTACTGTTTTGCGCAGGATGGTAATTCGGGCATCAATTCAGCGACCACACAGGTAAAAAGCTACTTTGACAGCGGCTGTAACCTGATGTATGCTATCGGTGCTGTTGTCGGTATCATAGGCGCTATCAAAGTATTCAACAAATGGAACGCAGGCGAACCGGATACCAACAAGGTTGCAGCGGCGTGGTTCGGGTCGTGTGTGTTCCTGGTTGTGGTCGCTACGGTACTCAAATCATTCTTTGGCTTATAAATAAAAAAACAATGTCAGTTTATCAAATCAATAAAGGGGTGTCAAAACCAATAGTTTTCAAGGGCTTGAAAGCTCAATATATCGCCTACCTGGCTATCGGCCTTGTGGTATTGCTCATCGGGTTCGCTATCCTATATATTTGCGGATTAAGCCTTTGGATCATTCTTCCCCTGATCGTCGGTTTGGGTTCTGCATTGTTCTTCAGCGTTTTCCGCCTAAGCCATAAGTTCGGTGAGCATGGCCTGTCCAAGCACTTTGCCAAGCGCCAGTTACCCGAGTGCCTAATTTTTCGCTCACGGCAGGTATTCATCCAATTAAAAACAGAACATCATGGGAATTGATATAGAAAAAATTTTGCCGCTGACCAAAGTGGAGAACGGCACCATCTTATCCGCGCACGGCGACATCACGGTAGGTTATCAGGTCATCTTGCCGGAGATATTTACGCTATCAGACCGCGATTACGAAGCTTATCATCAGGCTTGGGTTAAAGCAATCCGCCTGCTTCCGCAAGGCAGCATCTTTCACAAACAGGATTGGTTTATGGAAAGCAACTTCAAGGCCAACTTTGAAAAGGCAGGTAAAAGTTTCCTTTCACGTTCAAGCGAACGTTTCTTTAATGAACGCGAATGCCTGGAGCACCATTGCTACGTGTTCCTGACACAAAAGCCAAAGGACCGAAAGTTAGGCTCATCAGCTTACAGTAACCTGCTCCGTAAGAGCATCGTACCACAGCAAACCATCAGTCCGGTACTGTTCAAAGATTTTCTGGATTGCGCGGGCCAATTCGAGCGGATACTTAAAGACAGTGGTTTCGCGACGTTAACCCGCTTAACCGATGATGATCTGGCAGGCACAATGGAAAAAGCAGGCATGATCGAACGCTATTGCTTTCTGTCAACGCCTGATAAGCAGCCGCTTATTCAGGACATACATATCAAGGATGAGATCAGGATAGGCGCGAACCATTGTGAGCTTTATACCTTATCGGATGTGGAAGACCTACCGGCCTTATGCGGAAGCCGTATCAATTATGACAAGTACAGCACCGACCGTACCAAATTCAGTATCGGCTTCGCTTCACCATTGGGCCAACTACTGAATTGCAACCACATTCTCAACCAATACATATTCATCGAGGATAGTCAAAAAACCATCAAGCGTTTGGAAGCAAAAAAGCTTCGGTTACAATCGTTATCCGGTTATTCCCGCGAGAACGCCATTAGCCGGGGTGCGGTCAACGACTTTTTGAACGAGGCCATCGGCCAGCAGCGCTTACCTGTTAAAGCTCATTTCAACGTATTGGCATGGTCGGACGATGCGGGTAAACTTAAAGATATCAAAAATTTAGTAAGCTCGGCAATGGCGCAGATGGATGCAACCGCAAAAAAAGAGACGGACGGCGCGCCGCAAATATGGTTCGCGGGCTTGCCCGGTAATGAAGCGGACTTTCCTATGAATGAAACGTTCGATACATTCGTCGAACAAGCCACCTGCTTTTTTAACCTCGAAACCAACTACCGTGACAGCGTTAGCCCGTTCGGTATTCGTTTAGGCGATCGCTTAACCGGAAAGCCGGTGCATGTGGATATCAGCGACGAGCCAATGCGGTTAGGCTGGACAACCAATCGCTCGAAGTTTACTATAGGTCCGTCAGGTTCGGGTAAGAGTTTTTGGACAAATCATCTGTTACGTTCCTATTTTGAACAGGGTGCCCACATCGTCGTCATGGATATCGGTCACAGCTACCGGGGCCTTTGCGAATTGGCTGGCGGCTACTATTTCACTTATTCGGAACAAAACCCAATCAAGTTTAACCCGTTCCATCTTGCCGATGGTGATACGCTGGACACCGAGAAAAAAGAAAGCATTAAAACGTTATTGCTGGCACTCTGGAAAAAAGACGATGAGCCTTACCGCAGGTCGGAGTACGTAGCGATCTCCAACGCCTTGACCGGCTATTACAAGCACCTGGAGCAATTCCCTGATATTTTTCCATGCTTTAATACGTTCTATGAATACCTTATGGAAGAATACATGCAGGTGTTAGAGGACGGCAAGGTTAAAGAACGTGATTTCGATATTGCCAACTTTTTGTATGTGCTAAATCCGTATTACCGGGGCGGTGAGTTTGATTACTTACTGAATGCGACCGAGAATCTTGACCTGCTCCACGAGCGCTTCATAGTGTTCGAAATTGATGCGCTGAAAGACCATCCTATTTTGTTTCCAGTATGCGTTTTGGTGATCATGTCAATGATTATCAATAAGATGAGGAAGTTACCCGGCATACGTAAAGTGGTGTTGATAGAGGAATGCTGGAAAGCTATTGCTAAAGAGGGAATGGCAGAATACATTAGGTATTTGTACAAGACGATGCGTAAGTTTTACGGTGAACCGATCGTTGTAACTCAGGAGGTCGAAGATATTATCAGCAGTCCCGTTGTCAAACAAGCGATCATTAACAATAGTGATTGCAAAATATTGCTTGATCAAAGTAAATATCAGAACAAGTTCGATGCCATACAGGAACTGTTAGGATTGACTGAAAAAGAAAAGGCGATGATCCTATCTATGAACAAGTCGAATGATCCGCGTCGTAAATATAAAGAGGTATTTATATCGTTGGGCCAATATGCTAAGGTCTATCGTACCGAGGTAAGTTTGGAAGAATATCTGGCCTACACGACCGAGGAAAGCGAAAAGGTCAAAGTACATCAATATGCGGCCAAATACGGCAGCATTCAAAAAGGAATTGCTATGCTGGCAATGGATATGAGAACTAAAAACTAAAGCTAATGAAAACAACAGTTAAGATCATGGCAGTTTGTTTACTGACCGTAAGCGCCTGCCACAATGCGACCAAAGGGAAACAGAATTTTATTCCTGGCACCTATGTAGACAGTACGCAGACAGAGTATGGTAAAGCGATGGATACTTTGGTTATCAAGCATCTCGATGGGCCAAATTACCAAATTGACAGCAGAGCCACTAAACAGGCCATTCGTGACGGCAAAGTTTTACCCGCGCATCATGAAAGCAACAAACGTGGAGCCACTTGGGACACCCAAAAAGAACAGTTAATTGAAATTGTTTCCGGCAGGGTTTATACGTTCCAGCCGTATAAACACACGATGATGCTTAACAATAACCGCGTTCTTCAAAAGATCAATTGATGAAAACATGGCATAAGCTTCAATATTGAAACTTATGCCATTAAAATCTTAACTGTATAACGGCCAGCAGCATTCCAACCATTAATTAACCCGATTTATTAACTAATACAAATTCACCCATTTCTATGGGTAAGGGGGGCTTATGCTAATTCCTAAAGGAATCCTATATGCCATTAAAAAAATTAAAGCTATGAAAAAGTACATGGTCATACTCCCTTTGTCGGCGGTCACGGTTTTTGTGGCCTTGCCGAAAGGAGCTGATGCACAGATCGTGGTCGGGCAGGTAATCAGCGAGACGGTAGGTCGGGTGATCCGGGCCATCGACCTGCAAGTACAGCGCATGCAGAACCAAACGATCTGGCTTCAGAACGCGCAAAAGGCGCTCGAAAATCAATTATCTAAACTAAAGCTAAATGAGATCAGCGACTGGTCACAAAAGCAAAAAGACTTATACAGCAACTATTACAATGAACTTTGGGAAGTCAAATCCGTGATCGCTTATTACGAGCGTATCAAGGACATGACCGAAAAGCAAGCCAGCCTGGTCAGCCAGTATGAGCACGCTTGGGGCCTGCTTAAAACGGACAAACACTTTTCTGCTGATGAACTCAATTACATGCAATCTGTCTACTCCGGCATCTTACAGGAAAGCGTCAAAAATCTGGACGAGATCTTAGTGGTTATCAATTCCTTTAAAACGCAGATGACCGATGCGAAAAGGCTGGAATTGGTAAACAAAGCAGGCGACCGTATCGATAGCAATTGCAGCGATCTGAAACGGTTCAGCAACCAAAATTACATTCTTAGTCTGCAAAGGGCTAAGGATGAAAACGAAGTGACCACTTTAAAACGCTACTATGGGATCGACTAAATTAAAAGCTCTGGCTATTGGAGTATTTCTTTCGCTGATGTGTTTCCAGCAAGGTTTCGCTCAGACATTTGCGGAGTGGTTTTCTCAAAAGAAAACGCAGATCAAATACCTCAACGAACAGATCACAGCCTTACTTCAGTATGGCAGCTACGTCCGTCAGGGTTATCAAATTTCCCAAAACGGATTAGGTAGCATAGGAGGTTGGGTAAAAGGCGAGTTTGATTTGCATTCAGCGTATTACACATCCTTGAAAAAAGTTAATCCGCAGTTCAAAGGCAGTGCGAAAGCAGATAGCATCATCAGCTATGCTGGTAAAATTCCGCTGCGTTTTGACCACCTGAACGGCTTAAGCAATTTGGATGCGGACAGCAGGGCGTATGTCGGTCAGGTTAAAGCTGCCGTGCTTGATGGATGCAACAAGGACATCAGTGAATTACAGACGGTCATCAACGACGGTCAGGCGCAAATGACTGATGATGAACGAATCAAGCGCCTTGACGGTATCTACAGCCGGATGAAAGATAAGTACGCATTTACCATTTATTTCTGTAGCCAGGTCAGGTTGCTGCTTTTACAAAGAGATCAGGAACTTAAAGACATTAACACATTAAGACAGCAGTATGGAATCAATTAAAAAAATTTGGATTGGCGCATGCTTTTTGGTGATCTTAACCTTAAGCTTCGAGCGTTCGCAAGCCCAGATATCTACCGGGCAGGATATGCAGCAATTATTATTGGATATCGAAAAGTTAACGCAGTTCAAAACCATCCTTTCAGACATGGAACAAGGCTATACCATTCTGACGCAGGGTTATCAGCAGGTAAAGGATCTATCCCAAGGCAACTTCAACCTGCATTCGGTTTTCCTCGATGCACTATTACAAGTCAATCCCGAAGTGGCCAAATATGCACGGGTCGCAGATATCATAGCTGATGAGGTTAACATTCTTTCGGAATACAAAAAAGCCTACAGCCGGTTCCAAAACAGCGGCGTGTTCAACGCCGACGAATTAGGTTATCTGGCTAACGTATATGCGAAATTGACGAGCGCGGCACTGAATGATGTGAACGACTTAGCTACGGTCATTACCGCATCCAAATTACGCATGAGTGATGACGAAAGATTGTCGGCCATTGACCGCATTTATGCTTCAAGCAGTGATAAACTCACCTTTCTGCGAACGTTCAACCGGAAAACGAGCGTATTGGTGCTGCAACGACAGCAGGAACAAAACGAGGTAAACAACTTAAAGTCCCTGTACCCATGAAAAAGTATCTTTTTACAGGCTCCGTCCTGCTGATAGTCAGCGGGATAACGACGAGGGTTCAGGCGCAGGATATTACCAGCAGTCTGAAAGGTATGCAGCCGGTATTGAACAACGTTTACGATCAGATGATACCCATGTGCAGCAACCTGATCGACGCGGCACGGGGTATTGCAGGATTTGCCGCATTGTGGTATATCGCGTCCCGCGTTTGGCGGCAGATCGCACAGGCGGAACCGTTAGACTTTTATCCATTGTTGCGCCCGTTTACTTTAGGTATGGCTATCATGCTGTTTCCGATGGTCATATCGCTGATGAACGGCATCATGCAACCCATTGTTTCAGCCACCGGCTCAATGGTCAATAATTCAGATAATAGCATCGCTTTATTGCTAAAGCAAAAGGAAGATGCGATTAAGCACAGCAGTTCTTATCAGATGTATGTTGGCGACGATGGCGAGGGCAACAGGGCCGAGTGGTATAAATACACGCATCCGGGCGAGACGGACAAGGATGAGGGCACTTTTGAATCTATCGGCAATGATATTAAGTTCTGGATGGACAAGCAAGCCTACAATTTCAAGAACAATATCAAGCAATGGATGAGTGAGATTTTGCAGGTATTGTATGCGGCTGCCATTCTTTGTATCAATACCATACGCACATTTTATCTCATTGTGCTGGCGATTTTGGGGCCGCTCGTATTCGGGTTTGCCGTGTTCGACGGTCTGCATCACAGTTTGCAACAATGGATAGCGCGGTATATCAATGTGTTTTTGTGGCTGCCTATCGCCAATATTTTTGGCAGCATCATCGGGCAGGTTCAACTGCAAATGATCAAGCTGGATATTTCGCAGATACAAAGCTCCGGCGATACCTTTTTCTCGTCTACGGATACCGCTTATTTGATATTTCTCTGTATCGGCATCGTCGGCTATTTCTCGGTGCCAAGCGTGGCGAACTATGTTATCCATGCCCACGGTCAGAATGGCTTCCTTAGTAAAGTGACCCAAGTCAGCACAACTGTAGCGACCAATACGATGGCGACCGCTTCGTCAGCCGGTACGGCTTTGGGTGACCGCATGGAGCGAGGCGCGGCCAATATCATCAATGCGCCGGGGAACATTATGGAGGGTTATCGCAGTGCAGGTAATGAACATCAAAAAGACAGGCTCTCCGGCAAGCAAACTTAACATTCATCAGAAAGGAGATTAAACTATGTTCCAGCAATTTAAAAATATTGATACCGCTTTTAGGCATATCAAGTTGTTCAGCTACCTGCTCATTGCAGCCTGTGTCGCCATGACCTGTTTTGCCATATTCAAGAGCTATCAAAGTTCAGACAACTTCAAAAATCATATTTATGTTTTGGCCAACGGTAAAGCATTAGAGGCTATCGCATCGGACAGGAAAGACAACATCCCGGTTGAATGCCATGATCACGTCAAGGTGTTTCATGAGGACTTCTTTAACCTTGACCCTGACGATAAGCAGATACAGATCAGCATCAATAAGGCATTATACCTGGCTGATGGCAGTGCGAAAACTGCTTATGATAACTTGAAAGAATCGGGTTATTATAACAACCTGATCTCGGGGAATATCAGTCAGCAGATCACGGTAGATAGTATAAGATTGGATATGAACCAATACCCGTATGGTTTTACCTGCTATGCGACCGAAAAGTTAGTAAGAAGCACGTCAACAACCACCAGAAGTTTGGTAACCCAAGGTTTCTTACGCAACGTCAGCCGTAGCGATAATAATCCCCATGGCTTTCTGATCGAGCGTTGGGAGACACTGGAAAATAAGGACGAACAAGTTAAGAACACGCAGCCATGAAACTATTTAGGAAAAATAAACGCAGCCTGATCGATCAGGGGGCGTTAAGCAAATTGGGTATTACCCTTGATCAAAGGCAAAAAAAATTGGCCGATTATCTCGGTCGCCGTACGCAGTATTGGAACCGCAATGCAAAAATAACTGCGCTGGCCATCTTTAGCCTTTTGTTCGGCGGCGCATTCTTACTGCTGATACTTCACGCAGTTCTTCATTAAATCAAAGCCAGTCTATAGTTAACAAACAGATTATAAACAAAAAAACATTTTAATCATGACACCACAAGAAGAAAGAAAAAGGAAATTATGGTTGTTCCTGCCGCTTTTGGTGCTGCCGTTCCTCGCTTTAGGTTTCTATGCATTGGGCGGCGGCAAAGGTACAACTGCCGACCACTCGGCAGCAACTGCTAAAGGTATCAATACGGATTTACCGGGTGCGAAACTGCAAGCAGATAAGTCAACGGATAAATTGAGCCTGATGGACAGGGCCAAACGGGACAGTGCCTCGGAACGGTCACATTCCGCAGCCGGGGCGTTCGCGGCATTGGGTTGGGACACGAGCCGGTTCAGTTCAACTGCTACAACTGCAAAAACGGCATCAAACAATGAGGCACAGATTAAAGACCGTTTAGTGCAGATCAACAAGCAGATCAATCAGCCGGTGCCCATCAACAAAATACCAGCCAACGATTATAACGCAAATACCAAATCCGCTGACCTCGAAAGATTGGAAAGGCTTTTAAAACAAAAGCAGCAGGCTAATGAGCCCGACGCGCAGATGCAGCAACTTAGCGGCATGCTGGATAAAATCATGCAGATACAAAACCCATCGTTGGCCAAATCAAAGGACAAGAAGCCGGAGAACGTCAAACCGGACAGTGCCTTTAAAGCGATCCCTGCCATCATCGATGGTAACCAAAAAGTACCGCCCGGAGGCGTTGTCAAATTGCGATTGAAAGACAGTATTACCATCAATGGTATACATTATCTGAAAGGACAGGAACTG
This sequence comes from Mucilaginibacter sp. cycad4, assembly GCF_034263275.1. Classification (NCBI taxonomy): domain Bacteria; kingdom Pseudomonadati; phylum Bacteroidota; class Sphingobacteriia; order Sphingobacteriales; family Sphingobacteriaceae; genus Mucilaginibacter; species Mucilaginibacter sp. cycad4. The sequence continues at coordinate 2,559,643 of NZ_CP139559.1, forward strand.
TCAGGCCAGTGCGCAGTGACCAACCAGCGGCTGTTGCTCGATATCAAAAATATCCGTCTTGGTACTACCATCGTCCCGGTAAATCTGTCCGTCTTTTCACTCGATGGCCTACAGGGCATCAACGCGCCTGAAGCGGAACTGGCTGGTGCTGCCGGAGATGGCGCAAATGGCGCACTCGAAAATATGCAATTCCTTTCCGCCGACTACAGCCTGACGACACAGGCGGCAACAGCGGGAATTTCTGCCGCCAAAAGTTTGCTCGGCAAAAAGGTGAAAAAAATTAAGGTGAAGTTGAAAGGCGGTGAAACCGTCCTGCTTCGAAATAATCAGGATAAACATTAGCGCAAATGGAAAATCGGATAAACAGGGCTGAACAACTTTGGCAGGCTTGGATGGAGAAGCAGGGGCAATTAGAAAAACTAATCGGAACAGGCACGGACAGCATCCGGGAATTAGAAAAGACACAATATGATTTTTTTCGTACCGGCTTGTACCGCATATCAGCCCAGCCGCAAGAACATGAAAAGTTGCATTTGCAGGCCATAGCCTTAATTAGCAGAAAGCTGCAAAAAAAGCTTTATCCCAATCCGGTGATCAGGTTGCTGCACAGGGCTAAGGCACGCTTATTTGATAAGCCCAAACACTTACGTGAGTTTGAAACGCAAAAGGTTGAGGGGCTGATATTACTTAATCAGCAATTCAAAAAGTTAGGACTGGCATCGTATAGCGGAAAACTGGACAAATTTCTCGACTACGAGAGTAGCCTGGTTACCATTCCGATGACTACCCAACTACCCGACAAAAGCACACTTGACATAGATGTTAAGCTGGCAAGGGACAAGAGCGGCATTTACCTATTTAATGGGTTCGGTGCAGCGATGACGAAGCCGGGTGAGATGCCTGTAAAACAGTTTTTTGAGGTGGGCGCTTCGATCAATGCAATGGAAGCCGCCAATCTTTTAGCTGGCAGGGCGGTGAAAAAAGAATTTGAATTGGTAGACGGCACAAGGTCGCAGAAATGGCTGCAACTCGACTTTCAGCAACAACAAAGTCCCGGCAGTTTCAAAATGCTTGAATATCATGATGATTTCCCTTTAGAGAAAAATCTTACTGAACTAATGGACAAGGTTGTTTTTGAGGGGTTGAAAGTAAAAGAAGCGCTGAAAGGTTTGGAGCAAGGCCATCAAATCAGTATTGGTTTACGCAATGGGCAATATGATAATGTACTTCTTCAGGCGAATCCGGCTGATTTATCTATTTCAATATCGGATAAATCGGGCCAACCGCTCTCTATGGAATCTTTGGCAAAAAAAGAACCTGATGCAGCACATCAAATCGAACGCTCCTTGAGCCTGGTACGAACCGAACGAATAGAAACACAACAAGACCGGTCGCTTGGAATAGGGTAATCTGAATTTTATAGAACCTAAAATTCAAGCTAATGGAATTTACAACGAAACACGCTGAAAGCATTATTAATATGCTGCAAGAAGCCCAGGATGTGGGAATGACACATGCTGTGATCGAATGGCATCCGTCTGAAATGGAGATCAGGCCGAATGATATCGAACTCTATGACGACCATGAGGAGGCATTGGACAATTTTGAAATGAGAGCAGGCTTAGGCTTGCCGTTCGATACTGACCATCCGGTTTATTGTATGTCTATTGATAGAATGATTTCAGTATTTGAAGAAGCGAATAATTTAAAAGAACAAGTTATGAACAGGAACAATTGGGAAAACATTCAGGACGAAATGAAGCAGCTTCGTTTTAGTCCGCAGACTATTGAGGAAACGCGCCAAAAGATGGAAAAAGGTGTTTCGGACTTTATCGCGCATGACCAGATCAAAGGTAACAAAGGACTGGTCGATGTTTCTGCGCATTTCAAAAAATCGGGCCAGTCGGAGAATTACTATCTCGGTAAATTTGAGGTGGCGCTTAATACCGGGAAGGCATTGGAAGAAGGCCAAAAGTATTTTGTGATTTCTCCAAACGAGCAGCAGCCAGGCAAGAACATCAGCAGGTCGTTCGAGAACGTGAGCGAGGGTATCAATTATTTTAAATCGCAAACGGGTGATAGCAAGCTCGCAGCAGGTAAAGATGCCGCACATGCCCGTGATCTGGCCACCATGAATGCAGGAAAGATCGATTATGTTGAAAAAGGTTTTGCCAACACCTTCCGCACACCAGCCTTGACGCAAACTTTCTTTGTTGACCGAGGCAGGGGCTTTACCGTCGAACAGGCGGCAAATTTGATACAGGGGCGCTCTGTATTCCGCGACGATCTTTTGAATTTCGGCGGCAACCCTTATGCCGCATGGGTGAAGTTGGATTTTGATACGCCAAAAGACAAGTATCAGAACTATACGACCAAACAATACCATGTCCCGAGCTATGGTTTTACCATCAAGGAGGCGCTGGAAAAGTATAACATTAAAGAACTGTCTGACCCAGAAAAAGCTGAAAAATTGATCAAATCGGTTGAGAATGGCAATCGCCCGCTGGTCACCACCGTTAAAGACGGCCAAAACGTCAAACTATATATGGAAACCTCTCCACGCTACCGTCAACTGAATTTCTTTCAGGAGAATGGCAGGATCGAGAAACGTGAGCAGTTCTTGAAAGAACCGCAGCAAGACCAAAAACTGTCCTTTAGCAAAGGCCAGGGCAAAGAGCAGGAACAAGGCATGGCCGTTTAAAAATGCTTAACAGCACAAACAGAATTAATTAAATATTAACTTATAAATTAAAAAAATCATGGAAAAGATCGCAAAATTGAAAGAATTGGTAGCTTCAGCCGAAACCGATGCCACCAAGTTCTATGAAAGAGGTAACAGTGCTGCCGGAACGAGGTTACGCAAAACTTTACAGGAGATCAAGGTTGCCGCACAAGACATTCGTCAGGATGTAACAAACAAGAAAAAATCGTAATTTTTAGTGTTAGAAATTGAATTTGAAGCCCGGTTTAAAACCGGGCTTTTTCTTTTTTTATACTTATCGAAGATCGTAATACATATTGTCTTTAATATCATCAGCTGGATTACGTTTTACAAGCAAAATATTTTTATCATCTGTTGAACGCCAATTTTGGCCGTCCGGGATATAACGCTCCGTATAAGACTCCCCGTTATCGTCATCTAATAAAACGATCATTAGCTTTCCTTCATTTACCGCCCAATTTCCGCGCATTTCTTTTGTTGCAAAACCATCCCCCTCTGTTGCAATTATTGACCATTCAACCAAGAGATCAGGCCGCAATATAAAATATTCGGAATGTGACGGATCGTTAGGTAGTTCCTTTAAATAAATTCCTGCATTGGGTAGGATGTAAGGGTTGGGATACATAGCATTTTGCGGTATTACGACACTTGATTTAAAACACTGGCGGCTTTGAGCAGCGCGCGAAACTGCTCGTGGTTGACGGGCAAACTCAATCTGGTCGCCAAATAGTCGCACTACATATTGATGATGTTATCGGCAACCTGGCTGTCCTCATTCATTCGCACCGACGTGGTTTTAATGGCACCTTCCAACGTCAAATCGCTTTCAAAGTCATTTAATATCATCATCAGATCTTCTTGCACATCCCAATTCGGTGAGCATAACCGGAGTTCATGAAACGATTGGTAAGGCGAGAAATCAATCGTAATTTCTTTAGTCAGCAGTTCGCCCAGCCTATTCATTGCCTCACCCTCCAACATCGTTTCAGGGTAAATAAACGCGGCAATACAAGCAACATAGCTGATGAACTTTTCTATCGGGCCAATCCAAAGGGTTTTCCAATAGGCTGGTACAAAGAAGTCTTTCATTATGGCTATCGAATCCTTTTCCACACGGCTTTGTAAGGCTTTAATCGCTTCTTTCGCCACATCCGATTTGAAGCTTGTTTCCTCTGCTAACGCCATAAGTACTGGCACACTAAAAATATCACCGGCTTTTCCCAGGGCTACACAGATCAACATAAATAAATGCGGGTTATCTGTGGTACGCAATACCTCATGCAAATGTTTTTCATCTTTAGCCTGATCGCTATCGTAGCCTTTAGTTAAAAGCTTCTCTAAAATTAACATGGTTTTAACGTCTTCCATAGTATAGAATGCCAGCCTGAAGATCAAATTTAATGATTTCGTTTCTATCTGCCAACGCGAGCGGGTGCAGCCGCTTCATTCCGTTCCTGCATTCAGCCGCTTTCCCGCGCTTTCATACTTGGCGGCCCTGCCGCCATATATGATACTTCCGTTTTGTTAAGTGAATAAAGTTTTGAGTTATCTCCCTGTATTTTCTCCCACTGACTTTTTCTGAAGCAAATTTCTGAACGCCGGTCTGTTGGTCAAGACCGAGCCTTCGGTTTTTGGAAAAAAATCTCCACGCCCTACGCTGCGCTTCGGGGTAGTATTTTTTTCCAAAAAGTCTTGCCCCTCAGCCCGGCGTGTTCAGGTGCGGGTGCTTACAAAAAGCCAGCGAGGCGTATGCCGAGCGGCTTTACTAAAAAGCATAACGAACATGGATACACAGAAAAGCAGAGCGCCCCCACACATGACGGACAGCACAGACCGCCAACCGTCACAGGGATTTTAAAACGAATTAAGTAACAAACATTTAAAAATTAGAAATTATGAAAACTACAGTAATAGAAAGCGGAAAAAACAACAAAGTTGATAACAAAGCGCAAAACGGTACAGCCGGAAAAATTAACAACCTGCCCGTAGGCACTTCCTTTAACGCACCTGCCAAAAAGGACGAGCCTAAAAAGGATGAAACTACAAAGTCCGAGCCTGCAAAAGAGGTGGCACAACCGGCCAAAGCTACCGCGCCCGAACCATCATCCGCCAAAGTTGAACCGGTAGTGTTGGAAGCACCAAAAGCGGAAGAACAACAACCACAGCCACAGGCCGAGCCAACCAAAGCGGAAATTAAGGCGGCAATTAAACCCATGCTTAATCTGGAAAGCACTTTAAAGTTGGTAGAAGAAATGCACCGCAAGAGCAAACAGCGCACCAAGTTGCAGGAAACTATCAAAAATTTAGAGGGCTTTGAGGTTGAATTACGGGACGAGGCCGACACCACCGACACCAATTATTATACCGGGTGTGTACTGGTTATCGAGGATGACAAACGTAACAAGTTTGAAACCAAGAACCCGACTATTATTTGGGCGGTAGCACAGATGGTAAACAGCATGTGCATTGACAAACTGGCCGAGATCGAGGCATCAATCGTATTGCCTCAATAATTCACAATTGCCCCTTGTAAATGCAGGGGGCAATTATTAAATCACTTATTCAGCTATACCATGTACGAATTATTTATAGAACTGACCAACCAAATTTTTTGGGATGGTTACGCGGAAAACTTAGCCCTTGAAAATCCGGCAGCGTTCCAGTTGGAATACACCGAGTTTGTAAACGGGTTCAATTAATGTTTGCCATGAAAGACACAGTTTATTTATTGATCAAAGTGGTAATTGATACCAACTACAGGAACATACAGGATGCTATAGGCGAAGTTCAGCGCAATACGGTTTACACCGTGATGGATAGTAAGAATGTAAAAGTACTGAATAGTAAAATTATGGATTTGCGGACCAACCGCAAATAATGTTTAACCCACAAATTTTAAGAAAATGACAGCTTTAAATAATAATATCGTTAAGCCAAAAGTTTGGCAGATGATAGGGAAATCCATTTCCCCCAATGCGACCAGCGCCGAAGCGATACAGGAAGCAGGCTTAGACTTCGAGGTCGTAAAAAGTTCTAATATCCACCCTTTGCCAAGTGGCATCAATATGATTTCGGATAACAGTTATTTTACCTTCCGTACTGATACCGAGGCCATTTTGGGAGATAAAATAGGCAGTGATTATACGGTCGTACAGAATACGCAGGCGTTTGATTTTTTCGACAATATTGCAGGGGGCAAAAATCAGATCAAGTACGAAACAGCCGGGGCATTAGGTTACGGCGAAACGATATTTGTAACTGCCAAATTACCCGGACATATACGTGTCGGCAGGGACGATCTAATCGACAATTATTTATTCCTGACATCTACCCACAACGGTACAGGCTGTATAATTATCGCATTTACACCCGTGCGTATTTGGTGCTCCAATACATTAAATGCTGCTTTACGCAATTGCACGAATGCCGTTTATATCAGACATACAGCCAGTGCCGAGGAAAAGCTAAAGAGCGCACACAAAATGTTAGGGCTTACCGACCAACTGACCGTTGAACTGGAGGCCATTTTTAACCGATGGGCAAGGGTAAGGATAACCGACCCACAGGTGAAAAAGTTGATACAGTTAGCCATGATACCAAACAAGGAAACCTACCAAAAGCTAAAAGCAGGACGGGAAGATGAACTGTCAAGCCATTATAACAACATGGTGAGCAGTGTTTTTGACTATGCCATGACCGCAAACAGCCAACAGGAACACACCACCAAAGGTACTTTGTTTGGGGCTTACAACAGTATCACGGGATATTTTCAGAACGTCCGAAATTTCAGGGACGAAGAAAACAAGTTTAAAAGCATCATGTACGGCACAGGTCTGCAAAGGGGACAAACCGCTTTTGACCTTTGTACAGATTTTGCCAAAAGCGGCAACGAAGCCCTGATACTTAACTAACCGATTATGGCGGGCAAAGTCCCGCCATATTTAAAAATTTATAGCTATGGAAGATATAACGATCTGCTATGAATATGATTTTGCGCTTACCGTCCGAAAGAAGAACGGCAAGTTGTATAAAAATCATCATATCGCCGGGATAGGTATCAGTTTTGGCACCGCCTTATTTGACGCCTACACCATTCTGAAAAAGCGAAAATGTGAACTATTGGCGATCAACCACGTGAGAGCCAAGAGCATTGCATTCGCTTTTGATAAAAATGGCGCAGCAATTAAGGTCAATTTAACAGACCACCCACCGGTGATACCCGATGATTTCGAGAAAGAACTAAATCGTTTACCAAAAAACAACAGTCATGAAACCATTAAATAATCTGAATAATATAGAAAAAGCAAAGTTGCTACACGAACTTTTTCCCGATGAAATTCCACAATTGTTAGCTGAAATTTTAGCCGTTTGCGAAGATTTCAGGGCTAATAAAACGGCCTATAGTGAACAATGGCAATCGGGACGACTGATGACCTTTGATAATTGGCTGCAATTAGGAGAGCAAGCCGAAAAGCTAATTTTAAAATACCGTAAAAGCATGGAGAAAAGCAGCAAGGTATTCGCTGAACAGCTTTGCAGTACATGGGATTATACTTTTCTGTTTGTTAACGACCGTATCTGTAAACATGCTGAAAAATCAGCGCAGGTCAAGTTTAAAATAGCAGTTGAATTGCTTTATTACCCGTAAATGAACGACCTAAAATAAGCCCGTTTAACGGGCTTATTTATGCAGGTATGTATTATTATTCCCAATCAAGAACATGGCCTTATATTGCTTAATTTAAAGCCAAAATTAGCGGCATAAGGCCATTTATATGCGGCGCTTTAAGCCCGGAAAAGTGCCTTTTACAAGCCATTTTACCTTTGAAAATCAGCCCCAAACGCAGTAGGTTATCGCACAGGATTGCCTAAGCTTGGTAATAGGCTTATTATGGTTAGGTTACTGACCTTATAGAGAAATAATAGCTTATTTTTCTATATTTAATTCATGAGTAAAACCAAGCATCAACATTTTATTCCACGTTCATATTTGAAGAATTTCGCACAAAACGATAATGATAAGCTTTTTGTGGAAGCGAAATTAAAGGCAGAACTCACTCCTAAAAAAGACCTAATCAGCATAAAAGATATTTGCGTCAATAAAAATATATATACGCTACCTCTTAAAGAGGGGGATAACAAATATGCCCTGGAAGAATACTATGCTAAGGAAATTGATGAGGTATACCCTGAAGTTTATGGCTGGCTGACTAATCCCGAAATGGTCAAAATAGACCCGGAGCAGCGTGGTAAAATCATTATGACAACCATGAGCCTTTTTTTTAGAACGCCTAAGTTCCTTAATGCCGGTCAACGGACTAACAATATTGTCTTAGATTACGCAGTTAGAAACTGTCAAGACAAGAACGGCAATGTAAAGTTAAAGTTTAAAGAATATGATCTGAATTTCCATATTACGCAGCTTGAGGAAGTAAGAGATCAGTTAAAGATCGATAATAAAATAAAATTTCTTCAAGGTCATTTAGCTGATTGGCATGAGTTCAGAAAATTTAAGCTATTTGCCGCTATTTGCGTTTACAAAATTTACGACAATATCGATTTGATTACCTCTGATAATCCCGTGTTTATGCATAGCGTAAAAGGGAACCCATTTCAACTTTTTGACCCTACTAATATAATCTCATTGCCGTTGGACAATAAACATTACCTTACGATATTTCCCAATACAGAAGAATCGATGATTGATACAATTCATCGCGGCGACAGGGATAAGTGGTTTGCGTTGACAACTAATTTGCAAATCGAAAAAAGTGCTGAAGATTGGATTTTAGGAAAGCCAGGTACTGTAACCGCCCACCTTGCAGACCAAATCAAACACAACGAATTGACACCGGAGAATATTAAGGCGGTTGAAATGATCAAAAAGAGAGCTAACGATCAAATGGAATTGGTTAGCCTTATGGAAAAAAATGGGCCGTATCACCAAATTGTGGTTGACAAATTGAATGAACTTTTAAAGGATGAAGTTCACAGGAGCGATCCGGAGATTTTAAAGACTGGGCATCAACTTGCTAAATATGGATGTAAAGTGAATCTGCCATGAATAAAGTTGGCCTCTACATCGCTAACTTACAATGAGGCTATGTTCTTGTAATCTAAAGGCCCGTAAAATCTAATAACGCATTTTATTACCTTTACAATAAGTTCCTAAATATTAGTTATGATTTCTAATCGAGTATTGGCATTATTTAATTTTATTGATTTTTTAGATCAAAACAAAGCATTGTATATTGGAAAATATCTTCCCTTATGCGATGAAATAAAAATTTTAGACAAGCAGCGACGCGAATTGAAGCCTGCGCTTAACTATATCGACAAGCAAAAATACGATGTGGTGCAAAAAGAAATTAATGAGAAGATTGCGCCAGTTTTAAATAATGTCTATAAACCGATAGTGGACAAGTTAATTGAATTAGAAATCTGGTCTGGAGACAGCGCTCAAAGCAGTATTTGGAATAATAGTATCGGTGCAATTAGTGATTTAAAACAAGATTTTGGTGAAAAAGACATCGCCCAGGTTATGATCTATAAGCGTAAGTACTTAGAATTTCGGGCAGAAACTAATTCTAACTTTCTTTCCTTGCAAATGATCTTTCAGGATTTAGATCAAATTCTTAAAGAACTGTTTGATTTTTTTAAAGACACTAATGAGAATGAATTTCGCGAATTTGAAGCGAAAACGATAAAAGTAGATAATATAGAAGATGCATTACTTGGTTTTATGAGCAATCAAGATCAGAATGTGAAATTCTCAATACCAACGGACAATTTCTTTAAATCGCAAACAAAACAATACGATAAGCCGGTTAATACACATATCAATAATGAAATAATTATGGGACATAAAATCGAAGTAGGAGATATAAAAAATAACTCAGGAAGTATCGTCATTGGTAATGACATACAAATTTCCGACTCTTTAAATGGAAAAAAAGTGACAGCAGATAAAATCGGGGAACTGCTAAATCTTTTAAGGAACGATCCCAATTTAGAAGAATCTCAAAAGCAAACCCTAATTACTAATTTTGATAAGGTCAAGGAAGAAGTATTAGAAGCTAAACCCGACAAGTCTAAAATATTTAAATGGCTTTCAAATACTAAGGGCGTATTGGAAAACTTAGTATTAACACACCATGTAAATGAAGCAATTCATTGGGTTTATGAAAACTTAAACTTTTTTTATCATCAAATAAAGGGTTAACAGGGATAAATTATCGCTTCCTAAATCATTAAAAAAAATTTGGAACCTGAACCCTAATTTCCTAACTTTGAAACATAGCATTTGCACTAAATTCAGTCAAATCTAAAGTGGTGAGTAGTTCGGTGAGTCGAATTTTGAAAACTGCTTTAACAATATAAAAAACGCGGAAAATAGAGGAAGTTACAAGTTCCTCTCTCTCCGCCAGGTATTATTCAATCAGGATCAAAAGCGCTGTAAATAAATGATTTACGGCGCTTTTTGTTTTTATCGAAGGCCTCGCCCCCGTTTACCTGCGCATCACTATTGACGGCGTACGCATTGAAATCTCCTCTAAACGCTATGTTAATCCCGACAAATGGAGTACAAACGGTCAAAAGTTAACCGGAAACAATAAGGATACAAAAGCATCAATGCCTACTTGAAAACATTAGAACACCAGGTGTACGATGTTCACCGGGATATGATAGAACGTAGGTTATTGATCACTGCTCCTAACTTAAAGACAGGCTCCTTGGTGGCAAAACTTCGCCGGGAAAAATGCTGGTGCCGATATTCCAGGAACATAACCGTCAGGTTGCCGCGCTTATTGGCAAAAGAATATGCGAAAGCGACGCTTGATCGGTACGAAACAAGCCTGAAACATACACAAGCATTCTTGCAATAGAAATTTAATTCATCGGATATTGATATCCGGGCAATCGACCACGAGTTTATTATGGCTTATGATTTTTAACCGCGTTCGGAAAGGGGGTGCAACAATAACTCAACAGTGAAATACCTCAAAAACTTTAAAAAGATCACTCTGATCTTTTTAGCAAACGGTTGGTTTGATAAAGACCCATTTGTCAATTACAAACCAAAGGTTAACCTGGATACAATCAGCTCCGGTTGTGCGCGCCGGGTGATCGTTGCCTCCTTCAAACAGAGCATCACCAATAAATATCATTTGCTTGATCCTGATCTCCAAAGTGTGTTGCAGCTTATGAATGCCATAGGCCTTGTCAATACCGGGTTTTGTAATATCAATAGAAGTAGCCCCTCCTATTTGTACCGAAAAACCGGTAAGCGATTTATCAAGCAGTACTTTGATCTTTTTACGTTTATTAAATTTAGGGTCCCACTTTTTCTTTTCATCAAGCGGGGCATGTTGGCCTAATGCCGAAAAGGTGATCTGGCTGCCGCGGTCTTCTATTTGTTCGCCCCAGGTTCTTTTTACCTTGACGCCTGATGCTTCCACCGCCCCATGTAGTTTAGTAATGACCTCCTGTTTTTCTTTATCTGTAAAATCTTCGGAATATAATTTTTTCCAGCCCGATTTTTTGTACTGATAGTATTTAGTACCACAGGTTGGCAATATGGATAAGTTTTTAAGCGATTTCTTATCCGGTAGGTTTGATAACACTTGTTTTTTAAACTGTGGCCAATCACCGCCGGATATGATGGCCACTTTTGCAACTTTAAGCAAGTCCGTTAAAAGCACAGCCATCTCTTTATCAAGGGCAGCCTTACTTTCGGCAAGGGTACCATCCAAATCAAATATGATCAGTTTTTTCATTACGGGCAGATATATAGAGATAGACTATACCCGCAACAGTAATTAATCGTCCTTGTTTATAACAATAATGTTATAAGTTACACCAGTACGTCCATTTTAATGTTAACTGTCTGTTTTTTACTGTATACGGTGATGGCGTAGTATTATCGCCATAAACAATAAACAGGTCTGACGCAGGTTTATAGCGCCATTGCAGGCGGGTATTAATGTTGATGTTATCAATCTGCTCATTGTATTGTACATAGGTGGTAAAGTACAAGCTATTTGTGAAGGTAACATCAATCTTTGGCCCCACCAGCCAGAACGTATTATGGCCAAATGGCTGCGGTAACCTTAAATCATTGAAGGAGGTATTGATAGCGATATTTACATAAGGCTGAAAACGATAACCTATTAAACTTGTAATGCTATTGCGTACGCCCTTATCATAATACCCCCCGTGCGATGCTTCCAGCAAATAGGTAAACACATTTTGCGGCTTGGATACAAACTGCACATCAATAGTATTCCAGTTATGCTCAGAGCCGGTAGGTAATAAACCTTTACCGATATTGGTTGGATCATAAGGCCTCAGGAGGCGCACATAATCATTTATGCCGGATACTGACAGCGTTGCCCGGTTACGGAATGTGATCAAATATGACAGGATACTTTCATTATCAGTACGGTGAAAGGACTCATCAAAAAAGTAATTGGAGGTAAGCTGGATGCCATGGCTCAGAATATTACCCTGCTTAGGAAAAAAGTTACGGAGTAACAGCGGGCTTAACTTCACATAACCAACACGGGGCACATAGCCCACTTCGGCATTGTAGTTTTTACCTACGTACTCCTCCTGCATATACAACGTCCAATATTTGCTCAGGTATTGAAAATGATCGGATACCACGTAGTCATGCCCGCTCACACCTGGTGTAAATGATTTAAGAGCAAGTACTTTGCCCGTCCAGATATTGCTGCGCGATGCAAGGTTAAACTCGGCGCCAATATTACGGTTATAAGCAGTTGAGCCTGTATTGGTGCCCGGGATGTTGGCAGTAGCGTCTTTATTAACAAAGAGGAAAGCGATGTTCGACCGATCAAGGATTCGCCTTTGGAGGGTAATTATCCCATAATTTTCCGGTGCCTGCAATGCGCCGCCTGAGCCGCCTGTTTGAATATCCATAGCGCCTATACGCCAGTCCTTATCCAGTTTGCCTGTAAGCCTTGCTCCAAAATCAATAGGAACATTTAACCCTATCCGCCTTGAAAAGAACGGGCGGATGTCAGAATAACCGAAATTGGCAAAAAGATCGCCGTTCTCTAAAAAGAACTGCCGTTTTTCGGGGAAGAAAAGTTCGTACCTGTTCAGGTTAATTACTTGTTGATCAACATCCACCTGTGAAAAATCGGGATTGACTGTTAAATCGAGATTAAGGGATGGCGTTACAGAGATCTTGGCATCTCCCCCTATTTCGTGTTTATATTCGGTTTTCGTATTGTGCTGGTAATCTTTGGATAAACCGGTGAGTGCATATGGGATTATAGATACGTTGCTGCTGGCAGTTGGGGGTGCTTCGTCCCAAACAAGCGTGCCTGTATAAGCCAGTGAGGCCGTAGGGAATTGACGTGGGATGGGCGTCCAGCTTGATTTTTCGGCAGTCTTGAGATCATTACGGCTAAAGTTGATCCCCCATTCCTTTATACCTTTTTTATAACGGATACTTTTAAATGGGATGGATGCTTCCCAGATCCATTTATCAGGATAATTTTTTACTGCCGAATACCAGCGGTTATCCCAGCTCAAGTCAACCTTGCCGCCTTCATACATGCTACCATCCCACTGCCCTCCTGCCGCGTTGGCGCCAAAACTAAAGCCATCCGTACGGGCATCAAAAGGGTCCATGAAGATCAGGAAGTTATCATTTTTTACAAAATTGAAATCACGTTTTAACGATTCAACCATGTAAGGCCCTGATACCGAATTATAATTGATAGCTATGATGTACAGGTTTTTATCATCGTAGGTCATCCGTACCTCGGTTTTAACAGTAGCCTTGCTGGTATCCATCGGCAGCACCATAAAAAAATCACCCGCCGAATCGGCCTGCATCCAGGCTTGCTCATTCATTATCCCGTCAACATTAATAGCCGAAGCGGCCCTGCGGATATGGTATTTGTACCCCGCGTTCTTTTTCTGAGCCGATGCATAAAAGCAGGTTATACAGCATATGATGATAAGCAAGAATGTTTTCGCCGAAAGCCGGCAGGAGCGTTTTAGGGGCATTAAGATAAGGATATATAAGCTTATTGGTTCACGAATTTTAAAACTACATTTTTTTAACAAAAACCAATGCCTTGTATCATATAATTTACGGCCGCGTTTCCCCGGGCAACAATTAAATGCCAGCTAATCCGTATCCGGTTTTGGTAAAATACATTACGCTTAACACCAGTAAAGCAGGTTTAATCTTATAAACAAACAGCCCGCTTAACCGATCCGGTTAAGCGGGCTGTTTGTTTACGCGTCATCCAGAACTCGTTTCAGGACCTCACAGGATAGATTGCAGATATGCTTGCAGCTCACGCGCCGAAACAAATCGGCATGACTCTTTTTTATCTGCTAATTAATACTCTCCAGCATCTTAATATACAATTCAATACCATACCTGATCTCATCTACATAAACAAACTCATCGGCTGTATGTGAGCGTGCAGAATCACCAGGGCCAACTTTTATGGATGGGATATCCAGCAATGATTGATCTGATGTGGTTGGTGAGCCATAAGTGATACGGCCAAGTGCTATCCCAGCCTGAACTATGGGATGTTCTTTAGGGATAGATGATGGTTTTAACCTGATAGAACGTGGCTTAACATCGCTGGCAACATGTTCGCGGATAATCTCCAATACTTCTTCATTGCGGTACGCATCGGTAACCCGCACATCAACGGTATACACACAGCTGGCAGGCACAACGTTGTGTTGTGAACCGGCATTGATAATGGTAACCGACATTTTTATCGGCCCAAAAACTTCCGATTCTTTCGGGAATTTAAAAGTACGGAACCACTCAATATCAGTTAAAGCTTTGTAAATAGCATTCTCCCCTTCTTCACGGGCGGCATGGCCGGCACGGCCGTGAGCGGTGCAATCCAACACCATTAAACCACGTTCGGCAATTGCCAACTGCATCAGGGTTGGTTCACCTACTATACCAAAAGATAATTGGCCCAAATCGGGAATGATCAGTTCCAGGCCGTTTACGCCTGAAATTTCTTCTTCGGCGGTAGTCGCCAGGCAGAAATTATATTTCAGGTTTTCCTTATCGTGAAAATAAAGAAATACCGCTATAAGCGAAACAAGGCACCCCCCGGCATCATTACTGCCAAGGCCATATAATTTACCGTCTTCAATTTTGGCATCGTAAGGATCGCGTGTATAGCCCGAATTGGGTTTAACGGTATCATGGTGTGAGTTAAGGAGAATAGTTTCTTTAGCCGGATCAAAATGTTTGTTCCAGGCCCAGATGTTGTTAAGCTTACGATGAGTAGTTACCCCGTGCGACTGCAAAAATTCGTTGATCAGATCGGCCGTGCGGTCTTCCTCTTTACTAAACGATGGAATGGATATCAGTTGTTGCAGTAATGTTACTGCCAGTTGAAATAAATTGCTTGTTTCAGTCATAAATTTAAGGGTTATCCCTTGTGATGAACGGGCAAAATTAATACTTTTTATTGATCAGAATTTTCAGAATTCAAGAATTAGCAGAATTAGCATCAGAAATATTAGCCTTATTAATTCATAATTAACCATTAAATAACAATTAATTTACACCTCCATTCAGTAAATCCTAAAATTCTGTAAATTCTTACCAAATTTACTCATCTTCCATTTTTGAATGTTTGCGGGTATCATTCATGGTGATATATAAAATCAACGATAGTGCAATACAAACAGTTACATACCAGTAAAACCATTGCGCATGATGTTCATTTTTGAACCACAGGGCAATATATTCGGCAGTGCCGCCAAACAGGGACACGGCTATTGCATAAGGGAAACCTACACCCAGGGCGCGTACGTTGGCCGGAAAGAGTTCGGCCTTTACAACAGCATTAATGGAGGTATAGCCGCTTACAATGATCAGCGCGCAAAGAATAAGCGCAAATGCAACCCAAACATCTTTAGTATGGCTTAACAAGGTCATGATAGGAATAGTGCAAAGCGTTCCTAATATACCGAAACCAATCAGCAATGGTTTACGGCCAATTTTATCCGACAGCAAGCCAAATAAAGGTTGTATCACCATAAATACAGCCAATGTTAAGGTGGAAACCAGCGTAGCGGCACTTTTACTAAAGCCGGAGGTATTAACCAGAAACTTTTGCATATAGGTGGTAAAGGTGTAAAATGCCAGCGTACCGCCAATGGTTAATCCTATTACCGTAAAAACAGCTTTAGGGTGCTGTGTTAAAGCTTTTATAGTACCATTCAAGGCATCGGCTTTTTTACTTTCTTTATCAAACGATGCCGATTCCTGTAAGCTCCGCCTTAAATACATCGTGGTGACAGCCAGTATTGCCCCTATTCCAAACGGGATGCGCCAGCCCCAGTCATGCAATTGCTTTTCGGATAAAAAAGCCCTTTGCAACAAAACCAGCACACCCAGCGCCAGCAATTGCCCCATAATGAGCGTTACATATTGAAAGCTCGAATAAAAACCCCGGTGCTTTTTTGTAGCCATTTCGCTCAAATAGGTGGCGCTGGTTCCATACTCCCCTCCTACGCTCAGGCCCTGGATAATGCGGGCCAAAACCAGCAGTATAGGTGCAGCAACACCGATGGATTTGTAACCCGGTGTTATGGCAATAATGAGGGAACCTACGCTCATGAGCAATACCGAAAATGTAAGCGCTGTTTTACGGCCTCGTTTATCAGCAAAAGTCCCCATTACCCAGCCGCCTATAGGGCGCATTAAAAACCCGATGGCAAAAATACCTGCTGTGTTTAAAAGCTGTACCGTTTGATTATCTGAAGGAAAAAAAGCATCCGAAAAATAAAGGGAAAAAGCTGTGTAAGCATACCAGTCGTACCATTCAACCAGGTTACCCAATGACCCGCCTATGATGGACCTGATGCGCCCGCCCGTGGTTTGGGGTACTGGTGATTTTATTTCATTCATAGGTTTGGCGGATATTGTTGGTTTCCGTAATATTAGGGATTTTAAAATAGAGCTGCAATACCAATATAATAACCGGCATATTTGCATTAATAAAAACTTAATCAACTTAATATAACCCTACCAACCATTTCACCACACTACAACCATGCTTTTCACAGAAGATTTTTTGCATTACATCTGGAAATTCAGGCTTTTTGAGCGCGAAAACCTGCAAACTGTGGATGGTGAGGAACTGGAGGTCTTTTCGGCAGGACTGCATAATTCAGATTCGGGGCCCGATTTTCATAATGCGAGGATCCGCATTGGAGAAACGGTTTGGGCGGGCAATGTAGAAGTACACCTTTCTGCGTCCGACTGGCAAAAGCATGGTCATACCAATGATGGCGCTTATGATAATGTGATATTACACGTAGTTTATCGTAACGATACGCAGCTGTTTTTACCAAACGGGCGCAAAGTTCCGACGCTTGAACTGCAAAGCCGCATCAGTGAAGAGCTTTACAACAAATACCATAAACTGGTTTTCGGCAACCAGACTTTTATACCCTGCGAAGCTGGTATTGCAACTGTTGATGGCATCACCATGCAAAACTGGCTTACCCGTGTATTGGTGGAAAGGATGGAAAAACGATCTGCCAATGTAGCGGCTGCTCTGGCGCTTAATAAAGGTGACTGGGAGGAAACTTTTTACCAGTTTTTAGCCGCAAACTTTGGCTTTAAAGTAAACGCCCTGCCGTTTGAGCTAATGGCTAAATCGCTGCCGCAGCTTATCCTCGCCAAAAACAAAAACAGCCCTATGCAAATTGAAGCTTTGATATTTGGGCAGGCAGGCTTTTTAGAGGGCGAATTTAAAGATGATTATCCCCTGAAACTTCAAAAGGAGTATGAATATCTGCGTAAAAAATACAACCTTAAACCGATAGAAAACCATCTGTGGAAGTTTATGCGGCTACGGCCCCAAAACTTTCCAACCATCAGGCTGGCTCAATTTGCGGCGCTTATTGTTCAAGCAAACCACCTGTTATCTAAAATATTAGAAATTAAAGAGGTAAAAGCACTGCGTGGTTTATTTACAGAAATTAAAGTAAACGAATACTGGGAAGATCATTACCGTTTTGATGTACAATCCAAACCATCATCAAAAAACATGGGCGATGGTTCTGTTGATATTTTGCTGCTTAATACAGTGGTTTTGTTCCTGTTTAGTTACGGCAAGCAGCATCAGCAGCAATATTATATTAGCCGCAGTCTTAAATTATTAGAAAATTTGCCGGCCGAAAAAAACAATATTATCACCGATTTTGTTAACTTAGGAGTGAAAATTGATACTGCGTTTGAATCACAGGCATTGCTTGAATTAAAAAATAATTACTGCAATTATAAGAAATGCCTGCAATGCGGCGTTGGTAATAAGATACTAAAACTGGCCTGACACCATGCTACAGCGAATACTTACTTTTTTTGAACGGTACTCTTTTGGTGTATGCACCTACCTTGGCGAACGCTTTAATATTTCGATCTCCAAGATCCGGCTTTTCTTTATTTACTCCTCATTCCTGGCTGTGGGCTTTCCGCTTATATTTTACTTTTTCGCAGGTATCGTATTGGATATCAGGAATTTTATTAAACGCAAGCATACCGGGGTTACTGATCTTTAACCGCTGATCATTTTTTATTTCGCTGATTTTGATGATTTTTATTTTGAAGATTTCACTGATTGCTTCTTGATTTCACCGCTTAAGATTAGTGAAAACATGATATATCATTAAACCAGTTTACCCGTTTTAACAGCATCCTGCAAATTGCGTACCTTAAATTTAGGCGTATAGCAATATTGGGCCAATTGTTTAACCCACGTAGTATTGTAGCCAAACATCAGTTTAATAACTTTCACCCGGGTTGAACCTTTGGGATAGCCATATTTATACCAACTGAATTTAGATGGATCTATATTGAACTGTTCGGCAAAATCGGCAAGAAAAAGGTCTATCTCAATATCAAAAATATCCAGATCAAGATCGATACTGGTATCGAGGTTCAGGCTGCGCGGATCAACCTTATGGATCTTATACCTGTTGCAATAATCAACTATAAATTCTTTTAAGGGTGGCAGTATCTCTTCCATTTAAACGAATGTTAATTTGACCATTTAAGTTATGAGACGTAGCTTTTGAAATAAGGTTGCATACAAATTTACTTTATTTTTAAATCACTTAAAATCAACCAAATAGTTAATAAATGTTAAATTTTCATTATTGGATAAAAGCGTTATATACCATATAATGAACCCGATGTATTATTATTGCATTAAGTAAATAGATACTTCAAATGAACCTAAAAGTAATTGCCTTTGATGCCGATGATACCCTTTGGGTAAATGAGCCGTATTTTCAAAGTACAGAAGAAAGATTTTGCAGCCTGCTCGAAAATTTTTCACCTCAGCATACCATTTCCAAAGAGCTTTTTAAGGTTGAGGTTGATAACCTGCCGCTTTATGGCTACGGGATTAAAGGCTATATCCTTAGCATGATAGAAGCGGCGCTAAGTATTTCTGAAAAAAATATCAGCGTTGATGTAGTGGAAACCATATTGCAATATGGCAAGGATATGCTTAATCAACCGATAGAGCTACTAAACGAGGTAGAACATGTTCTATCCTCACTAAAAGACCATTACAGGCTGGTGGTTGCTACCAAAGGCGATCTGCTTGACCAGGAACGCAAGCTAAAAAAATCGGGGCTGGCACATTACTTTCACCATATCGAGATCATGAGCGATAAAAAAGAGGATGATTATATCAAGCTGATCAAACACCTTGACATCAATCCCGATGAATTTATGATGATCGGTAATTCCTTAAAATCGGATGTGATGCCGGTGATCAATATCGGCGGTCACGCTGTTCACGTCCCATATCATACAACATGGGCACACGAACATGTGGAGACCGTTTTAACTCACGAAAACTTTAAACAGGTGGATAAGATCAGTGAGGTCTTGGAGTTTGTTTTGAAGGCCAGAGTCCGAAAGTCGGAAAGTCCGTGAGTCGGAAAGATAGCTTTACGTAAGCACTAATCATAACCAGACTTCCTGACTTATTTCCAGAAACTTTCTGTCTTTCGGACTTGCCAACTTGCGGACTTCCGGACTTATTCTTTTCTATCTTTCGGACATCCGACTTCCGGACTTTCCGACTCTAAATACTTTTCTCCATTACTATCAGTTCGATATGCTGTTTGGCATCACCAAAACGGCCGTGAGCGTGAAAGGGCTGTATTTCGCCTGTTGGTTGGTAGCCACGGCGTTCATACCAGCTTATCAGTTCAAAACGGGTGCTGATTACTGTCATGGTTAAGGTATCGCAGTTGTATTTACGTGCATAAACTTCCGCTTCTTCTATCAGCGCGCGGCCCACACCCTTATTCTGCAACAATGGCGATACACTAAACATGCCGACATACAGCCTTGGAGACCTGACTTCAAGATAAACGGTACCGGTAATATTGCGCTCCTCATCGATATGTTTTAAAATGATAATATTTTCATCATTCATATAACCGGCAAGAGTTTCTTCATCTATACGGGCACCGCCAATTAAGTCGGCCTCAGTTGTCCATCCCTGTTTGGAGCTTTCGCCACGATAAGCACTATTTACTAAAACGTTAAGTTCGGTAACATCGGCAAGGGTGGCTTGTATTATTGCAGACATATAATTTAATTAAGGACGCCAAAGGTAGTATTTACGGATTTCTAATAAAAGGCTACAAGCCATAATTTTAAAGTATGTGTACTTATATCAAATGACATTAAAAAAGCTATTCGTTTTAAAACCAAGCTGTATATTTAGTAGTTAATAACACATCTGTTTATATTAAATCCCGCCATGGCTTTTATAGATTATTACAAAGTATTAGAGCTTGACAAAAATGCATCCGAAAAGGACATTAAAAATGCTTACCGTAAACTGGCCCGCAAATATCACCCCGATCTTAATCCGAATGACGAAGAAGCCCATAAAAAGTTCCAGCAGTTAAACGAAGCAAATGAAGTATTAAGTGACCCCGGGAAGCGGAAGAAATACGACAAATATGGCGAGAACTGGCAGCATGGCGAAGCATACGAACAACAGGCGCGCCAACAGGCTGGTACGCATGGCGGTTTTGGTAGTTATGGCGATTTTAGCGGAGCCGAAGGATTTGGAAGTGACGATTTTTCAGATTTCTTTCAATCAATGTTTGGCGGTGCAGGAGGCGCACGCGGCGGCAGGCAGGCAAAATACCGGGGGCAGGATTATAACGCCTCACTAAGCTTAAATCTTCGCGATATCCTTGAAACACATAAGCAAACGTTGACCGTTAACGGCAAAAACATCCGGATAACCATACCTGCAGGTATCGAAAACGGGCAAACTATCAAAATAGCCGGACACGGCGCTCCGGGTGTAAACGGTGGCCCCGCCGGCGACTTATATATTCAATTTACTATTGCCCCTGATGCAAATTTTAAACGCGACGGAAATAATTTGTACACCACCCTGAAACTTGACCTATATACCGCAGTTTTAGGAGGTGAAGTAACTGCCGATACATTAAACGGTAAGGTTAAAGTGAAAGTAAAACCTGAAACCCAAAACGGCACCAAAGTAAAGCTCAAGGGCAAAGGCATACCTGTTTATAAAAAAGAGAATGAATTTGGCGATCTGTACCTGACCTACGATATCCAAACCCCAACCAACCTTACCGAAAAACAAAAGCAATTGTTTGAAGAACTGGCAAAATCATCAACCTAAATTAAACGCATTATGAAAACAGCAGAATTAATAGCAGCAAACGATTTTTGTGTATATCATAATGTTGAATACACGTTCATCACATCCTTACATGAGGCAGGCCTGGTTGAGGTTAATATCATTAATGAAACCATCTTCATCCCTCAAACTGAACTTCAAAAGCTGGAAAAACTGGTAAGCCTGCACGAATTGGATATCAACATAGCAGGTATTGAGGCTATCTTCCACCTGCTTGAGCGGGTTGAAAAATTACAGGAAGATATGCGGTATTTAAAAAACAGGTTGAGTTTGTATGAGGATTAATTCTCCTTTTATAGGAAGATAGAGCGGGCTACACCAAATACTTATTCATCATCCGCTCGCTTATGATATTAGCTTCATCAATAACCCGTTCGGGATATCCCATTGATTTGAGGATGGCGATGCCATTGGTATTTTTAAGCAGGCCCTGCTTCAGAATATAGTCAAATACAAGTACCCTTCCGTCTTTTGATTCGGAAAAGGAATACACAACAAAATCTTCGTCGAGCAGTTCGGCCAGCTCAAGATCATGGGTTGATACAAACACAAAATTTTGGTTAGCGGTAATATACGAAAGCACTGATTTTGCCGCAGCTATACGTTCGATGGTATTTGTACCTCTGAAAATTTCATCGATGATTACCATGCTTTTTATATCTTCTTTTCGAGAACTGTTGTCAATGATATTTAAAATAGCCGAAGCCTGTGCCTGGAAATAACTCTTGTGCTCATCAATATTGTCGCTGGTTTTGATGCTGGTTTGTATTTTGAGAAAGGGAGCGCTGTAAGCTTTTGCACAGCTTGTAAATATGGTTTGAGAGAGTAGCGTATTTAAGGCAAGTGCTTTAATAAATGTAGTTTTGCCCGACATGTTTGATCCTGTGATCAATGCTCCCCTGTCTGCATCAGTAGTATAAAGGGAATTGGTTACACAGTTAGCCACTAATGGATGGAAAAGTTCGGTAATTTCTATTTTGCCATCAACACCAGTAAATTCGGGCTTCGAATAAAGAGGCATACCGTCACGTACCGATTGTATAGCTATCAGCGTATCAGCCCGGCCAATAAACTTATACACTTCTTTAATATCATCGCGGTATTTACTAACCTGTTTTAATGATGATACATAGGTATTGGGCTCAATCACAAAAAGCAGCTTAAACAAGTGAAAGGCTGCGTAAGCAATGTCACTTGTGCTATTCACAAAGCTGCACTCTATAGTTACAAACTTAAGCGCTTGTTTTAAACCCATTAGGTTAGTAAGAGACTGCTTTACCACCGGTACCTGGCCAAATTTTCCGCTTTTTACTAAGGCTACTGCAACCTTATACATGATCAATAATTGCGGTAACGATTTGGTATATCCTGAAATAGCCTCGCGGTTGCTGAAGTAAATAACCATGTTGTACGCAAACAACAACAGTAAAAAAATGAAGCTGAAAATGTTAGGAATAACAATAAGCGATAATAAGGTAGCCAGGATCAGAAACGGTGAAACCTTTATATAAAAATTCATTACTGATGCAAATACCGGCTCATGTACCTTGAGAAAAAGATCGGCTATAAAATAAGCATGGGTGTGGTTAAGCTTTGATAATTCCACTTCCAGCATTTCGCGGCCGGGTATATCCATATTAAGATCCTCAACATCATTATCAAGGTCATGCAAAACATCAATGTCAGTTGTGGGATGGTGCAATAAATTAAACAGGTATTGTTTACCTGGTTTGCTGTTTGTTCTGTCGATATAATTGAAAACGCTTACCAGGTCAAGATCGTCAGCTGTTTGTGCCGAAAGCTTATTTTCACTATTTGCCGAATCCAGGTAAATCTTTATTAAATCAAAGTTCCGGCGGGCGTTAACCGGTTTGCCCCACTTCCCCTGAATTTTTATCAGCCTCTTTTTTGCCCAGCGTAATTTATCATAATACGACTTGATATAAAGCATTCCAATTATGATAATGACAACTATCGCAGAAAAGACAAAGTAATACATGTCTAAAAATATAAAATTTTAATTAAACCAACTTATCCATCGCCAGTCATAATTGTGTATTACAATTCAGGTATTAACTAAAATTTACGACCATGAAATTTATCCGATTTTCAATAATAGCTTTTGTGATGATGTTTTCATTTCAATTTGCAAAAGCGCAAAGCATAAGTATAAGCGCACATTTTGGCCGTCCTTATCATAGGGTAGTTTACACAAGCGGATATTACGGAACACCTGTTTACTATGGCCGTGATGTTTATTATGACCGTCCTGTTTATTATGGCCGTCCGCGCTATTACGCAACAAGATATTATGACGCACCGGTATACTATCACAGGCACTACCGTGTTCATCGTTACTACAGGCACTGGTAAAACCATAAAGCCTCCGGCAATCCGGAGGCTTCTTATAATAGCAACTACGCCAGCATAAAATGGCTCTCTAATGGATTAACAGATACTATTTAAATCTGCAATGTTAAACCCTGTTAAAAGGAAATCATTGCTCAAATCGCAGTCTATGCCTCTTACTTTAACCTATCCTTAAAAAAAGAATGCAATGCCTGTTGTGTAAATTCCGATAAAACCAGTTCTCCGCTTATAGCCGCACGTTGTTTAAGCAAATCATCCCAATTGGGAGTGCCTTCCCAAAGTGCCTGTTTTAAACCGGCAAGTGCTGCCGGGTTATATGAAGCTAATTTTTGAGTAAGCTCATATACAGCTGCATCAAGTGTTGGGGTATCTTCATAAACTTCGTTGTACAAGCCATTTTGTTTTGCCCATTGGGCAGTTTGAAAATCAGCAGCCCTGATTGTTAGCTGGGAAAATGCAGATATCCCTGTTTTACGGATCACAGCCGGTGCTATTACAAAGGGGCCAATACCTATAGTGAGCTCGCTTAACTTTATTGATGCTGCCTCGCTGGCCAGGCAATAATCGGCGGCGGCAGCAAGGCCAACCCCTCCACCAACTGCTTTACCCTGTACCCTCGCAATTATTATTTTAGGGCACTTTCGGCAGGCACTGATCACGTTGGAAAACCCTTCAAAGAATAACGCACCGGCTTCCTTATCCTTAATCTGCAACAGTTCGTCAAAGCTTGCGCCCGCGCAAAAAGTACGATTGCCCGCACTCTGTAAAACAATGACTTTTGTTTCCGGATCATTACCGGCATTGAACACAGCATCTGCAAGTTGTTTTAGCAGCGCCGAAGGCAGGGAATTTTGCGCCGGATGATAAAAACTAATCGTAGTTACACCATCTGGCTCATTTGCGATGGATACATTTCCGTTTTCGGCAGACATATTTTATGTTTTATATCAAGAGGTTTTCCAGCCAATATCAGAAGTATTTATGTCAAGTGCAATTTTGAGCGTAAATAAACAAACGCCTATTTTCCAAGCAAAGGCAGCTCAAAATAAAAAGTAGCGCCTTCGCCAAGCTCGCTTTCAACCCCTATATCACCATTATGATTATTAATAATTTCGGCCGAGATATAAAGCCCCATACCAAGGCCGCTCGTCATAAATTTTTTATCCTCAACACGATAAAACCGTTCAAAAATATGCTCGATCTGCGCGGCCGACAGCCCGATGCCAAAATCAGTTACTGATACACGTACCTTTCCGTTTATATTTCCAGTTTCAATAATGATATTTTTATTTTCAGTTGAATATTTTACAGAGTTATTAATGAAGTTTACGAGTACCTGTTCCAGGCGCCCGGCATTTCCATCTATAAAAAAATCATTCTCTGATTTATTAATAAAATTAAATTCAGGGTAAAGATGAATGGCGCTTTCCAAAGTTGACGCTACCAGGTCACGAAGGTTTACTTCCGCCATGGCATATTCAAGCCCCCCCGCATGAATTTTGCTTACATCAAGCAAATCGTTAACCAAACGCTGAAGCTTATTTAAAGCGGTCCCAGCTTTTTCGATATATTGTTTTACCATTGAAGGCACTTCCTCTTTTTTATAAGCGGAAATAAGCTGCAAATACCCTTTTAAGCTGGTTAAAGGTGTTTTAAGTTCATGGCTGGCAACACCAATAAACTCATCTTTTAAATCCAGCTGCTTTTTCTGTTCTTCAATGTCGGTAGCGGTACCTACCCAAAAAAGAATTTCTCCGTTATCATCTCTTAAAGGCACGGCACGGTTAAGGTGCCAGCGGTAGGTATTATCCCAGCGGAGGTACCTGTTTTCCAGTTCAAAAACACTCCCGCTTTTCAAAGATGCCAGGTAAACATCCATTGTTTTTTGCAGGTCCTCGGGGTGTACTATCTGTTGCCAGCCCCAGCCTGCTGTTTCACTATACCGCCGGCCTGTATAATCAAACCAGCGCTGGTTATAAAAATCAACTTCGCCGCCGGGCAGATTTGTCCAGGTCATTTGAGGAATGTTATTAGCCAGCAGTTTAAAATGTTCCCGGCTGATAAGCAAATCATTGGTACGTGCCCTTACAGTATCTTCCAGATCATTATTCAACCTTTCGGCAATATTCTGAGCCTCTTCCAACTGATCATTTTTAATTTTGAGCTCCCATTCAGTTTCCTTTTGAGCTGTCAAATCAGTTAAGATCAAACTTAATGCTATTCCTTCATCAAGGTCAAGCGTGGTACATGATAATAAACAGGGAGTTAGCTTACCGTCCGGGCTTGATAACAAAACCTCGCCTTTACAATCGGCATTCCAGCCATCCCTGATTATCTGCTTATACTTTTCTGCCGAAACCTCAGCAACAAAATTTTTAAAATGTATGCCGATTACTTTTTCCAACGGCTCATTAACCATAGCCGCAAAACTCGAATTACTATATAATATAATGCCTTCGCTATTCAACGTAATCGCTCCTTCGTTCATTTTTTCGATAAAAACGCGGTAGGTTTGATCGGCCGTTTTCAAGGTATAAAGTTGGTGGCCTTCATTATCTTTAACTATAAAGGCGTCAACCTGGCCGTTACGAATAGCAGAAATGGTGTCAGTAGCTTCTTCTAACTGATATCGAAGCTCATTGTTTTCGGCAAGCAGTTGCTCGTATGTAAGTTTATCCGGCTCCATAATTAGCTTCCTGTATATATGCCAAGTCCTTTTAAAACTTTGCCTGTATTTGACATGTCCCCTATAAGCCTACGTTCGGCACCAGGAGATTTTTTAATGAGCAATGGCAAAGCTATGATCTGTTCATCCCGGGCAATAAACGGTTGCTGATAAACATCAACTATCTCCAGTTCGTAATTATCCTTAAGATATTGCTCACAAATAATTTTTAAGTTGGCTACGGCCCTGACAGAATTGGGCGATGCTCCAATTACAAATAAACGCAATCGAAAAAACTGACTTTCCCCGTCATCTAAAGGCAATTGGTTTTGCTCGGTCATCTAACTATTTACTTACTGGTATTATATTCAATCCAACCAAAACTTTTTCCTCGTTGCTCAAGTCGCCTATTATTTTGCGAATCGGTTCAGGTACTTTTCTTACCAGCGTGGGGATTGCAAATATTTGATCCCCTTCGGCCAGTTGAGGCTGCTGCAGCAAGTCAACTACTTCAATAACATACTGACCTTTCAAATGTTCTTCGCAATATTTTTTAAGATTTGTGAGCGCGGTAACTGATTTAGCCGTTTTACCGGCTACATATAATCTTAACTCATATTTTATAACTTCATCCAGTTCCATCATTTTTTAATTTTTGATTTACTTTTAGGCGTATCTACATTTCCGCGGCGGATGTCGGTTATCTCCTGGCGGTTTCTTTCAATAATATCCTGTTTTAACTCTTCCTCCATGTACATTTTGTTCAATTCCTCCTCCGTCGATTCAAACTCGGCCTGCAGGCTTGCAATTTTTGATTCAAGCATCATACGCCGGCGTAATATCTCTTTATCTTTACGGGATATAGCGAAGTCCCTCAGTGCCACGCCTGTTTTTTCTCGTAATTTTTGTGCTTCGCGGGCCGAACCTGTAAGCACTCCCTCGGGCCCAAGATAAACATCAACCAGGCTCAACCCCTTATCGGTTATAGTAAACTCACGTACCTGGTTTGAGTGACTCATTCCGCGCGATTTCATAATATATAAACCCCTGTTGCGTTCTCCGTTCGATTCGATATCCCTTACAAGCAGCCAGGCATCAACTAACGATGACACACCTTCATCGGTTTGTTCGCTTACTACTGTATTTAAACTGAGAGCGGTAAACATAACCGTGATTTGCTCATCCTGCAAAAAATCTATCAGCCTTATCAGCATTGATTTTACTTCACTTACCGAACCTACGGTAATGAGGTTTGTGATTGGGTCGAGGATCACCGCTGCGGGCTTAAATCTTTTAATGATCTTATAAATTGCAACGAGGTGCATTTCAAGACCATACAGCGTAGGGCGCGAGGCATGAAATTCAAGCAGGCCATTGTCAATATGTTTTTGCAGGTCGAGATTGATTGATTTCATATTGCGAAGGATCTGCTTAGGCGATTCCTCGAACGCAAAATAAAGGCACTTCTTTTTGTTGCCGCAAACCTCATTGGCAAAGCTGGCCGCAATACTTGTTTTACCGGTACCTGCTGTGCCCGAAACCAGGATACTGCTGCCCTGAAAAAAGCCTTTGCCACCAAACATGCTATCAAGAGAAGGTATGCCCGATGAAATCCGTTTTGATGATACTTCTTTTTCGAGCCTTAAAGATGTTACCGGAAGTACCGAAATACCATCTTCATCAATTAAAAACGGATATTCATTGGTGCCATGCTGTGAGCCGCGATATTTTACCACGCGCAAACGACGGGTTGAGATCTGATTTATAACCCTGTGGTCAAGCAGGATCACACAATCTGAAACATATTCTTCAAGCCCCTGCCGGGTTAATGACGAGCCGTCACCTTTTTCGCCGGTTATAATGGCAGTTACACCTTTTTCCTTTAAAAAATTAAAAAGCCTTCTAAGCTCGGCCCTTAATATAGTTTGATTTGATAAACCCGAAAAAAGATTTTCCAGGGTATCCAGCACCACTCTTTTTGCGCCAATGCTGTCAATAGCAAAGCCTAAGCGGATAAATAAACCTTCCAGGTCATATTCGCCTGTTTCCTCAATCTCGCTTCGGTCTATATGCACATGATCGAGCCTTAATTTTTTATCATCCTGGAGTTTATATAAATCAAAGCCAAGCGATGCTACGTTCGCAGCCAGCTCATCTGCCTTTTCTTCAAAAGCCATAAATACACCGGGTTCATTAAACTCGGTAGCTCCCCTCACTATAAACTCAAGCGACATAAGTGTTTTACCACAACCGGCTTCACCACATATTAGCGTAGGCCTTCCATCAGGTAAACCGCCACCTGTTATTTCATCTAAACCGGCAATACCGGTAGGAGTTTTGTGCAATTGCTCAAACGTTATCAGTTGCTGTTTTTTATGCAATTTGGTCATAATAAATTCAATCTGTTTTAAACTACCCGCATATCACAACCATCAAGTATACAGGATTTTGTTTTATTGGTATGGTAATAGTAATACTTATAAAATTGTTTTGGGATAATTGATTTTGTGACGTAAAAAAATCGAAAAAACATTGCGGACTTACCCTGTTAATAATAAAAAATAAATACCTACCGATTATACAAATCATTAAAAGCCCGCACAAGCAGATTCTCTAAAATCAGATTTAAACATTTATACAAGTGTACTGTTTGAAAAAATAAGATATATGCTTCTGTAACCTGTTTTTACCAATAATTGCAGCTTTACATTCATATAGCGGACATGATCATTAATGGAAATATTATGACGTATGAACCGGGGCTTTGATCTTAATTATTATGAACTATATTTATACATATTATTTATATAATGAATAACAACGCCAACCTTCATCAACAATTAAACGAAGATATTTTCCGCGTTTTGATCAGGGAATCTCCAACCGCGGTAGCATTGTACATGGGCGAAACAATGGAGATCAGGATAGCCAATAAAGCCATCATTGATATATGGGGTAAGGGAGATGATGTTATTGGCCGAACCTACTTTAACCTGCTCCCTGAGCTCGGGGAACAGGGCTTTCATGCAATATTATCAAATGTATACCGTAGCGGCGCAGCTTATGAGGGAAAAGAGCAAAGGGTTGACCTTATGGTTGACAATAAGCTTGAAGAGTTTTACTTCAACTTTATTTTTAAACCATTACAGAACGACCATGGTGAAGTTTGGGGCGTGTTGAATACAGCGACAGATGTTACCGAGCTGGTAACAACCCGTAAAAAGCTTGTCGAAAGTGAGCAGCGTGCTCAATTTGCCCTGCAGGCAGCCGAACTGGGTACCTGGGATTTAAACCCCAAATTACAAACCGCCACATGGGACGACCGCTGCAAAGAGCTTTGCGGCTTTCGAAAAGACGATGAAATAAAATATGGTGATCTGTTGAAGTTTGTGCACTCGGAAGATGAGCAACGATCGCGAACAGCGGTAGTTCAGGCTTATGATCCTGTGGGCGATGGTAATTATGATATGATTGTTCGCACTGTTGATGACACCGGACACTTGAAGTATTGGATCCATCTGAAAGGTAAGGCTTACTTTAATGATAATCATGAGCCTATCCGCTTTGCCGGTACCGTACAGGATATAACCCGCGAAATATTAGATAAACAGGAACAACAAAAACTGATTGCGCTGATTGATAAAACAGCCGATGTGGTTGCAGTAGGCAGCATGGATGGCTCTGTAACCTACATCAATAAAACAGCATATACCATATTGGGCATCGGGAGCACTAAGGAGGCTTTAAAACCCGGCGTCGAATATTTTGCGGATCATGAAGCAGACAAAGTAAATAATGAGATAAACCCCGCTGTACAGCAGTACGGAAAGTGGGAAGGTGAAATGCACTACCGGCATTTTAAAACAGGAGAGAATATCCCGGTATATGTTAACTGTTTCAGAATTGATGACCCGTTAAATGGCTTGCCTATTGGTATGGCATCCGTGGCCCGCGACCTGCGCCCCGAAAAAGCGGCAAGAAATGAACAGTATAAATTATTATCGCTCATTAACCATAGTTCAGATTTTGTAAGTCTTTCCAACCTGGATGGCAATGTAACCTATGTAAATACCGCCGGCCGAAAAATGTTGGGTATCAAAGGTGCCAATGAGCACAGGAGGCACAACAGCGAATATTTAATGCCCAATGAGCTTAGTAAGCTAAAAGACAAAGTAAATCCAATTTTAATGAAGCATGGTAAATGGAGCGGTGAAATACTTTACCGCCATTTCCAAACCGGCGAGGCGATACCTGTGTTTGGCACCACTATGCTGGTTTATGATGCCGTAACCGGCTTGCCGCAGGGCCGGGCTTCAATTGCCAGGGATATGAGAAGGGAAATTGCCGATAAAAAAGCCCTTACGGATAGTGAACAATTGCTTAAAAGCATCACGAATGCATCGCCAACCGTGCTTTGGATGTCAGATGCTGATGGCAATATTACCTACGTAAATCAAACCTGGGTTGATTGGACAGGCATTAAATATGAGGATAATATGGGCAGCGGGTGGACTAATGCTCTTTTAGAAGAAGACAGGGCCCGGGCCGCGGAAAAGTTTTTAACCGATTTAAATGCCCGCCGG
The DNA here is from genome assembly GCF_034263275.1 of Mucilaginibacter sp. cycad4. Lineage (NCBI taxonomy): Bacteria > Pseudomonadati > Bacteroidota > Sphingobacteriia > Sphingobacteriales > Sphingobacteriaceae > Mucilaginibacter > Mucilaginibacter sp. cycad4. The sequence continues at coordinate 2,590,732 of NZ_CP139559.1, forward strand.
TTTTATGAAGTTGATTTTAGGATTACACGCCGGGATGGTGAAATAAGATGGTGCATAGCAACCGGCAATCCGCAATATAATGAACACGGGGAATTTACCGGGTACATAGGTGCCTGTACCGATGTGACCGATAAAACACTTGCCGAAAGTGAAGTAAAATTACGCAACAGGGAACTGAATGACCAGATCAGGCAATTTGAGTTTGTTACGGATTTTATGCCGGTACAACTTTGGACAGCCCGCACCGATGGCCAGCTCGATTACGTTAACCAACGTGCTGTAGATTATTTTGGTACCCAGGCCAATGAAATAGCCGCATCCTGGCTCAATGGTATTCATCCCGATGATAGGGATGCTTGTGTTGAGGCATGGAACAATGCAGTGAACACCGGCAATGTTTATCAATGCGAATTTAGATTAAAAGATAAAGGCCAAAATTACAAATGGCACCTGTCACGGGCTTTACCCTTTATCATTGATGGTAAAATAATTAAATGGTTTGGCACTAATACAGATATTGATGAGCAGAAACAACTTCAGCGTCAAAAAGACGATTTTTTAGGTATCGCAAGTCATGAATTGAAGACCCCGGTTACCAGTATAAAGGCATATGCCCAGGTATTAGGCGCTATGCTTACCAAAGAAGGCGAACAAAAAAAGGCCGAAATGGTGCTCAGGATGGATGCCCAGATTAATCGCCTTACTAATCTCATAGGTGATTTGCTTGACGTTACCAAGATTAACTCCGGCAGGCTCCAGTTCAATAAAACATGGTTTGATTTTAATGAAGTGCTGCAGGAAACTGTGGAAGATCTGCAGCACACCACTCAAAAACATAAACTCATCCAAAACTTTACCCCAACAGGCCGGATCTATTCAGACAAAGACCGTGTAGGCCAGGTTATTACTAACCTTATTACAAATGCCATCAAATATTCGCCGCATACCGATACCATCATCATCAATACCCGCCGCGAAAACAACGAAGCCATTGTTTGTGTACAGGATTTTGGTATCGGCATACCCGAAGACAAGAAGGACCGGGTATTTGAGCAATTTTACCGGGTAAGCGGGAATAAGCAGCATACTTTCCCCGGTTTGGGGTTAGGATTATACATCTCTTCAGAAATTATTAAGCGCGAAGGCGGCAGAATGTGGGTAAACAGCGTTGAAGGCAAAGGGTCTACTTTTTGCTTTGCATTACCTGTAGATGATACTAACAATTAATTTTTTGTTGGATCGCCAGGTAAGTTTATCATACTAATTTCAGAGGGTTTAACCAAGCCCTTACGCCGACAATGGATACAAATAATAAAAAAATCATGATTGCGGACGATGACCCCGGCATTGTTGACGCGGTAGAAATGCTGCTTGAATTTGAGGGGTATAAGGTAACAGCAACCAGGGATGGCGCTGCCGTTCTGGGAATGGCGGAAGAACTACCCGACCTGTTGCTGCTGGATATATGGATGAGCGGCGAAGACGGCCGCGATATCTGCAAAAGATTTAAAGAAGGCGAATTAACCAAAAACATACCTGTTATCATAATATCGGCCAGTCGTGATGTACGCGAATCGGCCATCATAGCCGGAGCCGACGATTTCCTGGCCAAGCCATTTGAAATGGATGAGCTGCTGAAAAAGGTGGCACATTTTACCCAAAAACAGGGTATTGGATAACTACAAGATCTACTGACCAGCTAAATAAGTACCTATCCCTCTTCGGGTTGAACCCTGATGGCAGCCGTTTTATCCGGCCGCGGGTTCTTCCCGTTGGTTTAACATGTTTTATTAAAATTGATGAATTATTGTCACCTAAATATTTCTTAATACCCCGAAGTTCATCTAACTAAAATACAAAAACATTAACCCATATGAAATGTTATTTATTAAAACAAAACAATAACAGCCATGGGAGTTTTACAGCATGTACAGCATCAGATTTCAGCATTGAATGATCTGATCAAAATAAATAACGACAGGATAGCCGGTTATCAGAAAGTTAATGAAGCAACCGAAGAAACGGGTCTGAATTTACTTTTTAATGAATATATTGATCAAAGCAAAAGCTACGTTAATGAAATACGCGAATACATTCACGTATTAGGCGGCGACCCTGCAGATGGCACTACACTTTCAGGCAAATTTTACCATGCCTGGATGGATGTAAAATCGGTTTTTGTTAATAAAGACAGGCACGGGATACTGGCCGATTGTGAGTACGGCGAAGACATAGCTAAGAAAGCTTATCGGGCCGCACTTGATGATAAGGAGCTGATATGGGAAGATGAGCAGGTTGTAACCCTGCTTAATAACCATTTGGAAGGTTTAAAAAAAGCACATGATACTATTAAATCGTTAAGAGATACGGTTAGTGCATGAACATAATTTTGTTATATTGAGCAAATGAGCAATTCAAATCAATCATTTTTTTCGGCATGCCGCATGCCTGATCAATACGCTAAGGCTACCTGCACACAGGATAAGGTAATTTATACGCTTTCGCAGTTAAAGCAGGCAACAGCAGCTGATATAGCATGGAAGTTAAGAGAGTATGAGCCTGCAGTAAATAGCTTTACACACGAAAAAAACACAATTGAAGTGCTTGATTATTTGTTTGCCCGCGGCATGGTAAAGATAACCAAACAAAATGGCGAGTTAAACTACAACCTGGTTAATGCTTAACCGGGTTGTAGTTTAATATTTTTTATTTACATACCAGGTGCAAGCGGTTTTGCCGAAACTATGCTATCAACCATAAAAACGCTTACTCCCCGCCATGGCAGCGTATGCAGGTATTCTTTATAGTGAAGTTCTAAAAATGAACCGGCATTACTGCTTAGTTGCTTAGCTACCTTTTCATCGGTTACCGAAAACATAAATTCATTTGAGCCAATTGTGCCCCCTGTTACCTGCGTGCGGATGCCGCTTTGAATTAACCGGCCTTCATAGGTTTTAAAAACATACCCTTTTTTTACAAAATAGTTCATGGTGCCGGCCTTGGTTCCCTCGCCAAAAACAAAATAGTAGCGATAATAAAAAAAGCCTGCCACAATTAACAGCAATATAAAGGCGATTATAAATTTTGTTTTTGCTTTCATCAGAGATAGTTATTTGTTAACTAATCTACAAAAACTTAAGAGCTAAGCAAATATTTTGTGGCTCACAAAGAGAATCATAATAAGAGCCCTTTTTTCGCCTCCATTAGGAATATCAAAACCTTCAATAAATGAAATGGTATTTTAACTAAATTTACTTACCAGCTAACATCACAATACAGGTCATGATACGGGAACAACAGCATACACTACCCGATGAAATTTTCAAGGTCATTTTTGAAAATTCGCCTGGCTCTTTATTGGTTAAAGCTGATGCTCCCTGGTTCACCATCATGGCGGCGAGTGACGGCTATCTCAAAATCACCTCATCCGTTCGTGAAAATATTTTAGGCAGAAGCTTCTTCGAGGTTTTTCCGGATGGTAACAGCAATCCGGATGACGTTGCCAGCGCCCGTCATGTATTTACTAAAGTTGCCGAGACGGGCCTTAAGGTTGATATTCCCTACTATAAGTATAATGTTTACAACGCCAATACCCAAACTTACGACGTTCGTTTTTGGTCATGCAGTAATATTCCATTTTCCTGCGGAAATAAGGTAGCCTATATTTTGAACGTTGTGGTTGATATAACAGCCGAAGTGAACGCCAGGCAGGCTGCTATGGAAAGTGAGAACCGCCTGCGCCTTGCTGCTGAAGCTACTGGTTTTGCCACTTTTGACTGGGACCTGAACGATGAGAAACGCTACTGTTCCCCCCAACTTGCTGAGCTGCTCGGATACCCGGCCGATACTGCTTTAACCTCTACCGACGTATTTAACATGATACATCCTGACGATAAAGCAACTGTGGTAAACGCCTTTAACGAAGCTTTTAAAACCGGGATTTACTGTTATGATGTGCGGATCATCTGGCCCGACAGCTCTTTACACTGGATAAGCATCAGGGGAAAGCAAATACCAGGCGAAGGGAAAAACTGCGCGCGTATTTTAGGAACAGTACTTGATATTACAGAAAGTAAAAGTGATGAGATCAGGAAAAACGACTTTATAGCGATGGCCAGCCATGAACTTAAAACACCGCTTACATCAATCAAATCTTATATTCAAATACTGGCGAAAAAACTTGTTAACACCGATGATAGTTTTGTAATAAATGCGCTGAGTAAAGCCAATTTGCAAATTAATAAAATGACCGACCTGATCCATGGCTTTCTTGATCTTTCGAGGCTGGAATCGGGCAAGCTGCCAGTTAAACCGGAGCAATTTGATATCAATGAGTTAATTAGCGATACGGTAACGGAATTTACCCAGGCGTTAAACAGCCACATCATAAATTTTGACTCGCATGGCGTATTAAATGTGTATGCCGATAGAGATAAGATTGGACAGGTTATAAGCAATTTTTTAAGTAATGCTACAAAGTATTCTCCGCGAGGAAGTACGATTACGATAATGAGCAAAACAACTGATTGCGACATTAGCGTTTCGGTAACTGATTTAGGAGTGGGTATTAAACTTAAAGACCAGAAGAAGCTGTTTCAGCGTTTTTACCGGGTAGATAGTGATAAAACAATGACTGTGTCGGGATTTGGCATCGGTCTTTACCTCTCCAGCGAGATCATCCAGCGCCACAACGGCAAAATAGGTGTTGAGAGTACCGAAGGCGAAGGCTCAACATTTTATTTTAGTTTGCCTGTTTCTCCCCCTCTTTAATTTTTGTGAGATTTACTTTTCTGAATGACTCCACTAAAAAGTTCACCAAACCGGTTAGATTGAAAGGCGGGTCATTAGTGGTTAGCGTAAGTTTGTCTTTATTATTTTCAAAATCAATATCCAGGTAATAATTGGGGGCATCAGTAACCTGGCTGCCCTGCTTCCAATCGTACATCTTTTTTAATTCGCTATGTTTCAGCCAATAGTTCAGGCTGTCAAGTTGGTGGTTGGTGAGCTTTCCGGCATAATCCCCTTTATAGGGATCTGCAAATTCGCCGCCTTTTAATCGATAAGTGCCATCTGCCCAAATATTGATCAGTAATTGAGGGCAATTGCCATAACAGGTTGAGGACAGGAAACGGAGTTTTGAAAATTTAATCCCACTATCGAAACTGGCTTTATAATTTTTAAACTGTAAGGGAGGGCGACCGGCTAATTTTATGGCATTATCATTAACAGCTTTGATAGTTAGTTTTTTGCCATCGAAATAATTGATGATAAAGTTAGAAACATCAATATGCTGTTGTTTAAAATTATCTGCACTGGTAGTATAGGTATCAATTATTTTAAGTGTGTCATGCTCTATTTTGTATTTGTTTTCGTGTTTCTTATACCCATCCAAATTAAAATAAACCTTGCCGCTATTAAAATAAAGGTAACCAAGATCTTCGGTCATCCACTGTTCTGATTCAACCGTAGCATGCTGGCCTAATGCCGGGCCACACAGGGTAGTTAGAAATAAAATAAGCAGTGATACGCTTTTCATGTAAACTAAACTTACAAACTCAAATAATATTGGGTAAGTGATTCAAAATCGTCAAACTTATTATCATAATCATCGGTATTACCAAAGCCATAGCTAACAAATACAAACGGTATACCGGCAAGGCGTGTTTGTTCAGCATCACCATTAGTATCACCTATGTAAACGGGGCTCTGCAAATTGTGTTTATTCATGAGCACATGCATATTGTGATTTTTAGGCATCTGGTTGGTGCCATAAGCTATGCTATCCGTAATAACCTCATTAATGCCCGCCCATGTTAAAAACAGTGGAATAATACCCACTGCACAATTGCTTAATACAAATAACTTGTATTTACCTGCCAATTGTTCCAGGCCTTCAGTAACTCCTTTGTACATAATACCACCGCTGGTGGGTAATATTTCGCGCCTTACCTGATTTACCGCATTATAGATCTCCATCCCCTTTTCCTCATCAAATTCGGGCAGCATTACCCGGGTAAGCTTTTTACCGTCCATACCTATCACGTGCAGCAGCTCATCGCGTTTAATAGTTCTTTGAATATCAAGTTTTTGGAATATCAGGTTCCATGATTCGGCATAGGTGTCAACGGCATCCCAAAGGGTTCCGTCCATATCAAAAATGAGGCTGTCGGGTTTCTGCATTAGCTAAAAGTATGTTTTTCGCTAAGATGAAAAATTAACGGCAATTAATGTTCATGTTTTCTTCATTATTAATCCTCACCTTAGCATTGTGATAAGGTTAACGCGGGTCGGCTTAGCAGGAGGCTGAGCCCGCAAAGAACCCCCGCCTCTCGGCGGGGGTTTCTTTTTATACAGGCGGTTTTAAAAGTTGTAAGCCTTAAGTTTAAAGTTTAGAGCCGTTACAATAGTGGTTTCTAATCGTCCAGGTTTAGACTTGGGGCTCAAGGCTTCTGACTAAATACTAACCCCATCTCCTACTTTATAAATTTCATGAAACTTGATTCCTTGCTTGTCAAAATGTTTTTTGTAAGCGGCATAACGCTGGAGTATAAAGAAATCTTTTGCGTAGCCGTCATGTACCGGAAAGATCTGTTTAGGGTGCAATTCATCGGCAAAGGCCGAAATTGTTGGTTCATTGGCAAATGGCGCCATTGTGACCATAATTAGCAATTCAATTCCCTTAAAATTCAATAGCTTATCCTCCATCGAATCAACCGGATGCAGTACTTTATTATTGATCAGGAAACCCGTCATTTGCGGCAGTGGGTTATCCATGATAAGCTCGTGCCTTACCGGGAATGCCTGGAGTTTAAATGGCCCTGCGCGATGGGTACCTTCTTCAAGAAGTGTATATTTTAAATTGATCTTATCCAATTCCTTACCTACCTGCGAGTTAGTTATAAGCACCGCTCCGCTTAACTCAACTATACTTTTTAAAATGTCGATATCGAAATGATCGGGGTGGATATGTGTAATCACAATACTTTTTACATCGCCGAACATTTGCGGTGTAACTAAGCCCTCGGCAAAAGAAAACTTTCCCGGATCAAACAGTAATTGATAGCCATCCAGTTCAAAAAGCAGGCACGAATGCAGGTATTTTGATATTTTCATAAGCAGATAGGAGTTTATTTCCTAAAGATACACAGGAAAGGCTTATGAAGTTTGAAAAAATTAATCCCGATTGAAAAGCGGGTATTACGCTCGGTGTTTGCATGCCGGGAATTAAAAGGTGAAATTATAAAAGCGTAAAATTTAGTAAATCTGGTCCCTACAACAGCTCGGTAGCCAAATTGGCCAGCTCGCTCCTCTCCCCTTTTTGCAGGGTGATATGTGCGTAAAGCGGATGCCCTTTGGCTTTATCTATTAAATACGACAGTCCGTTACTTTCTGCGTCGAGATACGGGGTATCTATCTGGTAAATATCGCCTGTAAATACAAATTTACTGTTTTCACCTGCCCTGGATATGATAGTTTTCACTTCGTGCGGGGTTAGGTTTTGTGCTTCATCAACAATAAAGAAGATCTTGCTAAGCGTACGCCCGCGAATAAAAGCCAGTGGCGCTATCGAGATTTTATCGTTATTAACCAGTTCATCAATTTTGGCCTGCATTTTTTCGTCATCACCAAACTGATCTTTTATAAATTTCAGGTTATCCCATATCGGGGCCATATATGGGTCAATCTTTGATTTGATATCGCCGGGTAAAAAGCCGATATCCTTATTACTTAAAGGAACTATAGGACGGGTGACAAAAATCTGGCGATAATATTTACGCTGTTCAAGCGCACTTGCCAATGCCAGCAGCGTTTTACCGGTGCCTGCATTACCCTGTATGGTTACCAGCTTAATATCAGGATGCAATAAAGCATGAATAGCAAATGACTGCTCCATATTGCGCGGAAAAATGTTAAGCACTGGCTGTTCTATAACTTTTTCAAGCTGCTTACTATGCGAATTATAAAAACCTACCGTATCACTCTTTTTACCCTTTAATACATAAAAGTGGTTGTTGGTGTACGAGGTGATCTTTAAATTTTCGGCCGGTACATTTTCGTTTTTATTCAGGGTTATAATGAGCTTTTCTGTTACCTTATCCACATCCGTTTTACCGGTATAAAGCTCCTCCAGGTTTTTGATCTTGCCTGTTTCATAATCTTCGGCATGCAGGTTAAGGGCTTTGGCTTTGAGGCGGAGGCATATATCTTTTGATACCAGCACTACCTTTTTGCCGGGGTTTTCTTCCTGTAAACCGAGGGCTGCATTCAGGATGCGGTGATCTGTTTTATCCGAACCAAAAATCTGCTCGGCATCCTGTCCGGTAATTTTAGTATCCATGGCAACTTTAAAGCTGCCTTTAGTTTTGCCGTTAAGCGGGATCCATTCATTGATCAGTCCGTTGTGTGATAGCTCGTCCATAAGCCGGATAAAGCTTCGGGCCTCAAAGTTGCGGGTATCGTTGCCGTTCTTTTTATTATCGAGTTCCTCCAATACCTGGATGGGTATGGCAACATCGTGCTCCTGAAAGTTTTGAAATGCGTTGTGATCATACAGGATCACAGAAGTATCTAAAACAAATATTTTCTTCTGGTTACGCTGGCCGTCCTTCATATCCGCCTAAAATAACGATTTTAAGGTTTGAAGAAAAATTTCTCCTCAAACAAAAAAACCTGTAAAAGCGAAAACGGGAGTCATCTCTTGCGATTTGAACTCCCGTTTCCAAACTGTTGCTTAACCGTAGTTGCCCAACAGCATCAAGTTTTGTGTATCTATAACCGACATGATTTTCGTCAGTTGCTCTCACGAGCGGTCGACTATTTTCAATGTCACCGGTTTCTGTTGTTTCCCTCCGTAGAGTTCTTCTTCTTAATTCCGGTACCTCTTTTAATCACTTTCTTTTTTCTAAAGACTCTCGCCTTCTTCATTTTTTCTTGTGACTCAGGGACTTCCCTTGATCTTTAGTTCCCCCCGAAGGTTCACCCGATTCAATTTCTGTTTTCCTGAAAGGCTGTCAAAGTACGTCGTTCTTGATGATTTCAATATCGGGACATTACCGTGATTTGGCAAATATTTTTGATTGTTTTTATTAACAGGTTATCAACAATAAATCAACACTTATCAACATCAACTTCCATTCTATCTTAAGTATAAATTAAGGTAATTTATTGAAATACAGTTTACATTATTAACATTGTCCGTTATTAACAAAAGATATGAAAAACCATTTCTATCGAAAAAGAAAAAATGCGTAAAATCACATAAACGTTAAATTTTCTCTGTTAAATGCCGCCAATATCGCTTGGGAATATGGCGCACATGAAGCCTGGTATTTTTGCGTGAAGCGATGTTTACGCTGGCAAAATAATTTTTCCAAAGGTTTTGATAAATACCTTCATCCTCACTGTAAGCGGCAATTACATTAACTGGTTTATTTAATTCGGCAAAATCCATTTCAATGAATTGCGTATCATGCAAGTCATAATATAAGCCATAGGCTCTCGTAATATCATAGATCATCCATTTTTGATCAGCGTACCGGCTTTTGAAGTGTTTAATTAACAAGGGCAGTACATTAAAATCAGGTTCGATAGCAGCATAAAAAGTACCATCATTCAGTTTTTGAAACCTGACAAAGGCTTCCATCCTGTGTTTTTCGCGCCGCACCATTTTCAAAATTTCCGACAGGCGCATCACATATTTATTGCCATAGTCTTCTTCGATGTTTTGGTCACTGTCAAAAACATGGCGGATAAAGCCAAGCACATTGCAATCTTCGCCGGCAATTTCGGCCATGTGGCTAATGTAAAGGCGCTGCACCCCGGCTGCGGAAAGCTTTTTACGCAATCCCCTTAATACCCGGCTGGCCCGCGCTTCGTCAGTAACAATGGGAATTACTTCCTCAAACAACGCACTGGTGTGCCACTCCCCCTTCAATAATTTTACAGGATACAGTTTACGCTCGTAAATCTCAAACACAGCAGTAAGCAAGCCCTCAAACGTTCCGTCGTAAATTAGTGTATTCATTGTCAAAACAGGTTAAGTTGGGTTTGCGTATTTTTAATGTACTTACTTTGCGATTGGGCCATAATAAACTGCTTAATGTTTTGGCCCGTCAAATCGCGCCGTTCAAATTCATTGCTTTTGCAGGTAATGAAGTATCGCGCACGGTTAGTGGCCACTCCTATTTTTTTAAGCTGCTCCCAGCCCAGCCTGGCAAACTTTCGTGCAGCCACAATTTTTTGTGCCGATAACAAACCGATACCCGGTACCCGGAGGATCAGTTGCAGATCGGCCTTATTGATATCAATAGGAAAGGCCTGCATATTGCGGATAGCCCAGCTGAGTTTGGGGTCAATATCCAGATCAAGCAATGGATTTTGGTTATTGACGATCTCGTTTACATGAAAACCATAAAAACGCATGAGCCAGTCGGCCTGGTAAAGACGGTTTTCGCGCACCATAGGCACCGCGGTATTAAGGGCGGGTAACCGCTTATCGGCCAGCACAGGTACATAGCCCGAATAGTACACCCGCTTTAAATTAAAATTCTTATAGAAATAATTAGCAGATTGCAGCACCTGCTGATCGCTCTCGGGCGTGGCGCCAACAATTACCTGAGTACTTTGCCCTGCAGGTGCAAACATAGGGGCATTTTTAAAAAGCTTTTTCTCTTCTGTATTCCGGATGATCTCCTGGTTCAAAAAACGCATCGGGTCGATCATGTCCTGCCGGTTTTTATCGGGTGCCAGCAGCTTTAATCCGGCCTCGGTTGGCATTTCTAAATTCACGCTGAGCCTATCTGCATACAACCCGGCTTCGCGCATCAACTCTTCACTTGCACCGGGGATTGATTTTAGGTGGATGTATCCGTTAAAATTATGCTCAATCCGCAGTTTTTTAGCTACGTGCACTAACCGCTCCATGGTATAATCGGCATTTTTAAAAATACCGGAGCTTAAAAACAAGCCTTCAATGTAATTGCGGCGATAAAAGTTAATGGTAAGGTCAACCACTTCCTGCACCGTGAAGGCAGCCCGTTTGATATCATTATTTTTCCGCGACACACAATAAGCGCAATCAAAAATACAATGATTGGTAAGCAGGATCTTCAGCAACGAAACACATCGCCCATCTTCCGTATAGCTATGGCAAATTCCGTTACTGGCATTTCCCAAACCCTTGTCCTTATTTTTCCTGTCACTTCCGCTCGATGCACATGACACATCATATTTAGCCGCATCGGCCAAAATATTAAGCTTTTCCGTTATCCTGTCTACATTCATACCAAATCAAAAATACTAATATTTTTAGCAATCAATAAAAATGCAATTAAATTATCTTACAACCACCGCCTGGTTATTTTGCAAAAAAAAAGACCGCCCCATAACAGGGCGGCCTTCAAACCAAACTAACTACTTTATGAAAACAGTCTTTAATTATTTTACAGCTATTTCTCTCGTTTGAAATTTAGCTTCTTCTCTTTTTGCTACAGTAAGCTTCAGGATACCATCGGCGTAATCTGCTTCAATTTTTGATTGATCAGCACTTTCAGGTAGTGTGAATGACCTTACAAATGAATTGTAGCTATATTCACGTTTGCTGAATTTCTTACCTTCTTCAACATTTTCGGCTTTCTTTTCTGCAGCTACGCTTAATACATTTTTGCCGAGATTGATTTTAAAATCTTCTTTCTTTAAACCAGGCACAGCCAGTTCAACATGAAACTCATTTTCGGTCTCCGCTATGTTAACTGCAGGTACACGGGCAATTAGTTTATCACTTAAAAATGAATCATTGATCAGTGAATCAAATACATCGCTAAAAAATGGGTTAGCTGAAGTGTTTTTAAGGCCGTTGTTAAATTTTACTAATGTCATTTTTATATCCTCCTAAAGTTTTGTTTTTTGTTAACTTCGTAACCTATTGATCAACTGCTGTACCAACAGCAAAATCGCCTAAATCAAACGACAAAAAGTCACTATGAAATATTTTAGGCAGACAAAATGACCGAAAATGACTGAAAAACTTACAGATTATAAATATAAGACCCTTATCCCCATCCGCTTTTCGGATATCGATTCATTTGGACACGTAAACAACGCTGTATATCTTACTTATTTTGAAATAGCCCGGATTGGTTATTGGAAGGAAATTATCAACTGGGACTGGAGCAATACCGGCATTATCCTGGGCCGGTCGGAGATCAACTATCTTAAACCCATTACAGTTCAGGATAATATTGCCTGCTATGTACGTACCATCCGTATAGGTAACAGCAGTTTTGATATGATGCATGTATTGGTAAAAATAACCCCCAATGGCGAAGAAATTGTAACAACCGGCAAAACGGTTTGTATCAGCTACGATTATTCGGCCAATAAATCCGTTTCTATTCCATCTCCCGAAAGGCACAGGATGATCAATTACGACGAACCAAGGTTAATTCTGAATACGAATTGAATTTTTGACGCGCAAATTATAGATGTGCACATTTGCACATCTATAATTTGCGCATATGGAATCTAAAATATCTTCCCGGGGTTCAAAATTCCTTTAGGATCAAACACTTGCTTGATTCCTTTCCACAATGCAAAATGCATTTCCGAATATTTTATCGGCATAAACTCTTTTTGTACCAGGCCAATGCCGTGCTCACCCGACAAGGTGCCGCCAAGCGATACAGTTAATTCAAATATTTCCTGGATACCGGATTTGAGCTTGTTATTCCAGTCTTCATCGCTCATGTTAGCCTTAATGATATTTACATGCAGGTTTCCATCGCCGGCATGGCCGTAACAAACTGATTCAAAGCCATATTTGGTACCCGTTTCTTTTATTCCTTTAATCAGCTGCGGCAGTGCTGCGCGGGGCACAACGGTATCCTCCTCTTTATAAACCGAGTTTGATTTTACCGATACTGCCATGGTACGCCTTAAACGCCAAAGCTCTTCCTTTTGAGCAGTCGAGTCGGCAAACAACACATCACGGCAGTTAAACGCTTCAAGTACTGCATTTATTTTTTCGCAATCGGTAAAAATCACATCCTGGTTAGTACCATCTACTTCAATCAATAAAAACGCTTCAATACCATCCTGCAAATCAAAAGCAATGTCATCATGCTCCTTAACCCACTCCACTCCTCTTCGCTCCATAAACTCCAGCGCAGATGGAATGATCCCTGCCCTGAATATAGCCGAAACAGCTGCGCAAGCCATTTCATTGGTTGGGAACGAGGCAAGCATTAAAGCATCTAAAGTTGGAGCCGGAATAAGCTTCACCACAATTTTGGTAACAATGCCCAGGGTGCCTTCCGAACCGATCATCAATTGGGTTAAATTATAACCTGATGCATATTTAAGCGTATTTGCACCCGTCCAGATGATTTCGCCCGATGTTAAAACAACCTGTAAGTTGAGTACATACTCCCGTATGGTACCGTATTTAACAACCCGCGGCCCGCCTGAACCATGAGATACATTACCTCCAATAAAACAGCTGCCTTTACTGGCTGGGTCAACGGGGTATAACAAACCCTTTACAGCCACCGCGTTCATAAACTCTTCGGTTATAACGCCGGGTTCAACAGTGGCCTGCAGGTTTTGCTCATCAATTTCAAGGATTTTATTAAAACGCTCCATGGCTATCAGCAAACCGCCATTAACCGGCAGGGCGCCACCGCTTAAACCAGTACCAGCTCCGCGCGGTGTTACCGGGATCAGGTTTTCGTTACATATTTTCAACAATGCAGCAACCTCTTCGGGTGTTTGCGGGCGGGCTACAACTTCCGGATAGTAAACCAGGTCTTCGGTTTCGTCATGGCTGTACTTTTCGAGACTTTCGCGGCTGGTTAAAACATTACCGGTGCCAACAATTGCGGTTATAGCCTCTAATATTTGAGCCGATATTTTATTGAATTCCATGATCAGGATTTCTTGTAATTTATAATAACAGCCGAATGCGCTACTTTACCGCTTAATGGCGGAGTAAGCTTTTTAATAGTAACCTCAATGCTTTCAACAAAAGGGTATTTCTTTTTTATACGATCGATAATTGCCTGGCCAACGGTTTCAATCAATTTACGCGGATGTTTCATCTCTTCGCATGTAATAATATACACACGTTCATAGTCAACAGTTTTACTTAGGTTATCTTCCAGCAAATCGCCGGGAGGCACAAAACCAACATTTACATCAACTAAAAAACGGCAACCTATTTTTTGCTCTTCGGGATAAAATCCGTGGTACGCGAAAAACTCCGCGCCCTGTAAGGCTATATTGATCATGGTCAAAAGTAAAAAAAAGCCCTCTCTAAATCTCATTCTCTATAGAAAGACTTTTCAAAATATTTTTATTTCAGCTGATTTCCAGCACATCTAAAAATATTTTCCAATCAAAAACATGCTTTAAACCGTTTAAACCTACTTTTTACCATAAAGTGGCCTCACACATCAAAAAACGGCGTTTTTGGCTTGCTTTTACCGGCGATAAATGCTTTATATTTGCCCACCAACTATAATATTATGGCCAAAACAGATCTGTACGAAGCCCCCGATTATTATTTATTAGATGAGTTACTAACCGATGAGCATAAGCTGATCCGTTCATCAGTTCGCGACTGGGTAAAGAAGGAATTAAGCCCCATTATTGAGGATTACGCTCAAAAAGCCGAGTTCCCTTCGCAGCTGTTAAAAGGACTTGCCGAAATAGGTGCATTTGGGCCTACTATACCGGTGGAATATGGCGGGGCCGGCTTAGATTATACCGCATACGGCATCATCATGCAGGAATTGGAGCGCGGCGATTCGGGCATCCGTTCAACAGCATCTGTTCAGGGCTCGCTGGTGATGTACCCTATTTATGCTTACGGCAGTGAAGCACAGCGTAAGAAATATCTGCCTAAGCTGGCAAGCGGTGAATTAATGGGGTGTTTTGGCCTTACCGAGCCCGATCATGGCTCAAACCCTGGTGGCATGACCACCAACATTAAAGATGCCGGCGATCATTATATCCTTAACGGCGCCAAAATGTGGATCTCCAATTCGCCTTTTGCTGATATTGCAGTTGTTTGGGCTAAGGATGAAGCAGGTAAAATTCGCGGGCTGATAGTTGAGCGCGGCATGGAAGGTTTCACTACACCTACCACCCATAATAAATGGTCGTTAAGGGCATCGGCAACCGGTGAGCTTGTTTTTGATCATGTTAAAATTCCAAAAGAGAACCTGCTGCCCAACGTAGCCGGTATAAAAGGCCCGCTGGGTTGTTTAAACCAGGCCCGTTACGGTATTGCGTGGGGCGCGTTGGGCGCTGCGATGGATTGTTACGACACAGCCCTCCGTTACACCAAAGAACGTGAGCAGTTTGGCCGTCCAATAGCCGGGTTTCAGCTTCAGCAAAAAAAACTGGCCGAAATGATAACCGAAATTACCAAAGGACAGCTATTGGTTTGGCGTTTGGGGGTACTTAAAAATGAGAATAGGGCCACCCCTGCTCAAATATCGATGGCTAAGCGAAACAGCGTTGAAACGGCTATTACTATAGCCCGCGAAGCCCGGCAAATGCTCGGCGGCATGGGCATTACCGGCGAGTACCCCATTATGCGGCACATGATGAACCTTGAATCGGTAATAACTTATGAGGGTACGCATGATATCCACCTGCTTATTACCGGCATGGATGTTACCGGACTCGATGCTTTTAAGTAATAGATAATCAATATACTTTAACTTTTAGCAGCGCAGATGTTATTCATGCGCATAAATATTGTTCATTATAATTATGAGCGTTATATTTGTTGCGTAACCACTTAATGTTGTCAACCCCTGATAGCCCAGTTAGTTTAAACAAACTGCTGGTCAGCCATTTAATTTGGTTGGCTCTGGCTTTTCTATTGATATTTAATTCCTGCACAAACAACATCAATGATACAGGTGGTTATTCCGGTCAATTTAAAACAGTATTTGATACGGTAAACCTTTATAATGGCGAACGGTCTCAACCGCACAAAGGAATTCAGTATCTTGATTCAGCTTACAGAACTATAAAAAATCCGTTTGTAAGCGACAGGTTCCGTTTTTATGCTTTCCATTTTCTCTACAATTTAAAAGGACTGCATGACGCTAAAAAAGCCATTTTGTATGCCGATACGATGCGGGTTGTGGCTACCGAAAGTGTTACTCCTGATCAGCACATTAAATTAACTGCCGAAGCCGATTTTGCTACCGGGGATGCTTATTCGGCCCTCGTACGGCACGATCAGGCTTACAGGTATTTTTACAAGGGCTACTCTATCGGCAAAAATGCCATTGACGATGCTATCCTGGCCGAATATACGTACCGGATGGGTATGATCATGTTTAAACAGGGGCATTTCAGGGAAGCCGCCAGTTATTTTAAGATCAGTCACAGGCAAAGCTATGCTTATACTGATGATTTTCGTGCTTTTTACCAGCGGCAGGAGCTTTTGGATAATATTGGCGAGAGCTATAAAAACAGTGGTGACATTGACAGCTCAAGCTTTTATTTAAATAAAGCGCTTGTTTATATCAATGAAAACAGTACAAGATTTGCCGAAAGGGCAAATCTGCTTGAAGTTGCAAGAGGCGTAGTATATGGTAACCAGGGCGATCTGGCTTTACTAACCCATAATTATAACCAGGCATACGAATTACTGAAAAAAAGTATCGCCATTAATTTAAAACAAGGTTATGACAACCGCGATGCAGAACTTACCGAAATAAAACTTGCCCGCTTATATTTGATTACCAATAAACCAAACGACCTTTTTAAACTACTGAAAAGCCTGCGCGGCCAGCTCGATACCATCAAAAATGATGATGCTGAAACCAACTGGAATGATTTAATGAGCGTTTATTATCTGCAAAAAAAAGATTACCAGAATAGCTTGTTGTATTTGAAAAACTATTCGGCATTAAAAGATTCGGCAACAAAAAGAACTTCATCGTTAAAACGGACGGATATTAATCAGCAACAGGCCAATTTTGATAAAGAGAATCAGATAGAAGATCTTAAAGGCCATAATAAGCTGCAATTGATATACATTTACCTTGCTGTGCTTTTTTCAGTGATGGCAGTCATTATTATCTTCCTTGTTTTTCGTAACCTTAAAAGGTCAAAACAAGACATCATATCAATAAAAAAGCTAAATGACCAAATTAAGCTGCAAAAAACCGAGTTAGAAAACACGCTTGACGAAGTAAACCGCGGGAGCCGGGAAAAGGACCGGATTTTGCGGGCTGTAGCCCATGACCTCCGCAACCCGCTCGGAGGAATAGCATCATTATCTACAGCAATGGCTGACGATGCACGCGATGAAGAACAAACAGACCTGATCAACCTTATTAAAGAAACTTCCTATAATTCCCTCGAACTTATCAATGAAATTTTAGAGGCGGCAAATACTGCCAACATGACTTTTAATAAAGAATGGGTTGAAATTAACAGCCTTATTAATAAAAGTGTTGACCTGCTGCGGTTTAAAGCAGCCGAAAAAGACCAGGATATCATGTTGAGCTTGTTGGATGCCCCTACTGAAATATTGATAAACAGGGAAAAAATATGGCGGGTTATCAGTAATCTTATCAGTAACGCCATAAAGTTTAGCCCCAAAGGCGCTGTTATTTATGTAATTGTAAACCAAAAACATCAAGGCGTTGAAATATGTGTTAAAGACTATGGCATAGGTATTCCTGATAAATTGCAGCAACAGGTGTTTAATATGTTCACCGAAGCTAAACGGCCCGGCACCGACGGCGAAAAATCATTTGGCCTCGGGCTTTCCATTTGCCGGCAAATAGTTGAAAAACATAGCGGCAGGATCTGGCTAAAAAGTGAATCAAACAATGGTTCAAGTTTTTACGTATATCTTCCGGCCCAGGCATCATAAGTATATCAGTTATTCTAAATCCATTTATTTTTAAACAGATAAAAAAGATTTCATTATAAATAAACAATTAAAAATATTAGTAAAATAACATGGCCATTTTTATTTTTTATAGATTACCATTGTTTTACAGCCAACTCTAAACCCCGCATAATTTAATATTGATGTTTATATACAAAAGCTTTGGGCAAATATGGCTATCCGATAAAATACGCGGTTGTTTGTTTTTTGCTTGCTTTTTGCTGATAACCACTTCATGCCGGCAACATTCAAAGGGTTTTCTTTCATCTTCAGCCTATAATAAAGCTGTTGACACCGCAACCATAATGTATGATAACGGGCATCATAAAGCGGCAGTAAGTTACCTTGATTCAGCCTTCCGTCATTCAAACAACCTTAGCTTTAAACAGGTTTATAATTACTATTATTTTATCTATAACTATGCTTCGCATATAAAAAACGATCGTAAAATGGCTTTGCTTTATGCCGATAGTATGCTCAATATTTTCGACACACCTGAGAAAAAGCTAAAATTCACCAGTGAGTACGGACAGGCCCATCTTGCTAAAGGAGATGTGTTGTTTGATGAGCATCGTTACAACGAAGCCTACGGTTATTTTTATGAAGGGAAAGTAATTGCCAATAATAATCTTGACGATTGCACCATGGGTGATTATAGCTACCGCATGGGCATGATCCTGTACAAACAGGAACATTACAGCCGGGCCACAGCGTATTTTAAAAAAAGCTTTGATGAAACCAGCTCATGCGAAGGGAACTTCAATTATTTTTATCGCCGGCAGGAATTATTAAACAACATAGGCTTAAGCTACAGCAAAATGCTAATGAATGATAGTGCTATGTATTTTTACAACCAGGCTCTTGACTACATTAACCATAATGCCGTAAGGTTTAAAGACCGCCCCCAGATGGCCGAAGTATCTAAAGGCGTTGTATACGGCAATATGGCTGATATAAGTATCAGGCAAAAGGATTACAACAAGGCTAAAGACCTGCTTAGAAAAAGCATAGCTATCAATCTGCGTAAAGGAAACGATAATAACGACGCGCAATACTCCGAATTAAAACTTGCATCTATATATAACCGGCAAAACGTAAATGATTCGTTATTAAACCTCCTCAATATTATCAGGCTCCAGTTTGACAGTATTAAAAGCCCCGAAGCGAAGCAGGACTGGCAATTATTGATGTCAAATTATTTTGAGAAGCAAAATGATCATCAGCAGGCCATGATGCATTATAAGCAATATGATGAGCTTAAGGATACTATTACAAATGAAAACAAAAAACTGAAAGAGGCCGACGTTGCTGAACAGGTAAAAAGCCTTGAAAAAGATAATGAGTTTAACAACCTTAAGAAAAACAATGAATTACAGCACGTTTACCTGAGGGTTACCATTGTTTTTGCCCTGATGCTCATCATTATTATTTCCCTGGTATTTTTAAACTGGCAAAAATCAAAAAAGAACATTAAAACGCTTGGAAGCCTTAACAGCCAGATAAACCATCAAAACCACCATCTTGAAAACGCCCTCCGTGATTTAAAACTCAATAACCAGGAAAAAGACCGCATTTTACGCACTGTGGCACATGATCTGCGTAACCCGATAGGCGGAATAGCTTCGCTTACCAGCGTAATGACAGAGGAAAATTACAGCGACGAACAAAAAGAGCTGCTAAATATTATCCGGGAAACTTCATTTAACTCTATTGAACTGATCAATGAAATACTGGAAGCTACTGAATCTGCTTCGGCTATATTACACAAGGAAGCAGTTGAAGTTAATTCTTTATTGAGCAATAGTGTTGAACTGATGCGTTTTAAGGCCGCTGAAAAACAGCAAATTATCAATATCTTCCTGTTAAATTCATCGCTCGAAATTTGCATTAGCCGTGAAAAAATATGGCGGGTGATCAGCAATCTCATCAGTAATGCCATTAAATTCAGTCCGGAAGGATCGGCTATTTTAGTTATGGCCATTGAGCTGGAAAACGAAATCCAGGTTTCTGTAAAAGATCATGGCATCGGGATCCCCGAAAAGTTAAAAAACCAGGTATTTAACATGTTTACAGATGCCAAACGCCCCGGAACTGCTGGCGAAAAATCATTTGGTCTTGGCCTTTCTATCTGTAAGCAGATCATTGAAGATCATAACGGCAGGATCTGGTTTGAGAGCGATACTGAAAATGGCACGTCCTTTAATTTCACGCTGCCTAAAAACTAACAGCTTATTTCAGAAATTCAGCATACCACCTGCCGGATGCTTTAACCGTGCGCTGCTGGGTTGCATGATCAACATGGATCAGTCCAAAACGCGGATGATAACCTTCGGCCCATTCAAAATTATCGGTAAGTGTCCATACAAAATAGCCCTTAACTTTACAGCCTTCATTTTTTGCTTTTAACACCTGTGCAATGTAATCCTTTAAGTATTTTAACCTTTTAGGATCATTTACTTCGCCATCGGTAAGCTCGTCAGGAAAAGCTGATCCATTTTCGGTAACGATGATCTTTTTAACATTAGGATAGGCATCATATTTTTTGATCATATGATAAATAGAAGGCGGGTAAACCTCCCAGCGCATAGCTGTAAGGTCAACGCCCCTGTTTTCGGCTTTGACCATACTTGCATTGATATAGGGCGTAAAAAATGAATATTTTACAATTTCGCGGGTGTAATTCTGTATGCCGATAAAATCAAAATCAAAACTTAGCTTATCCTCATCGCCAGGGTAAAAATACTTTTTGAGGTCTTTAAGTGCGGGAAGATCTTTTATCGGGTAACCCATCCCCAGCAAAGGTTCAATATATAAACGATTGATCAGCGCATCGGCGCGAACGGCGGCGGCTATATCCCTTGGCTTATCTGTATAAGGCTCTATTTGCGAACACGAAAATGTGGTACCAATTTGCGCCGTTGAAGGCAGTAATTTTCGCAGGATCCTGCCACCTTCAGCAATACTCATGGTAACGTGATGTATGGCGGGTACAAAGTTTTTCATACCACTACGGCCCGGCGCATGGATGCCAAAAAAATAACCCGCGCCTGTAAAAACTACGGGCTCATTCATCACCATCCAATGCTTTACCCTATCGCCAAAGCTTTGAGCACAAATAGTGATAAACTCGCTAAACCAGTTTATTGCTTCGCGATTTGTCCAGCCGCCTTTAACTTCAAGCACATGCGGAAGGTCCCAGTGATAAACGGTTAACCAGGGTTCAATGCCTTGTTTAATACAGTAGTTAATTACCCGGTTATAATAATCAATGCCGGCCTGGTTAATTTTGCCGGTGCCTTCGGGCAAGATACGGGTCCAGGATATAGAAAAACGAAAATTGGGGATATTAAGTTCTTTGATGAGGTCGATATCGTGCTCATATAAATTGTAAAAATCGCAAGCGGTTTGTGCGTGGTCGCCATTCAGGATCTTTCCTTTTTTTGTGGTAAAAGTGTCCCACACAGATAGTCCTTTTCCATCGGCATCATGAGATCCTTCTACCTGAAAAGCAGCAGTTGAAACGCCCCATTCAAAGTCGTTACCAAAAAGATCTTTGCTTAAATTTATTTCCCGGTCAGTAAGTTCCATTAATTTGAGCTACAAAAGCCCAAAAGTGCAATTATATTTATAAATGAAAAATTATAAGTGATAACTTAATGTATGAACGATGAACGCATACTTTTAAGCATCATCCACTGACGGAAGTTGATGAGCAGTCTTGAGATATTGATAATAAATTTCATAACCTTATGTGTTTTAGCTATAAAATAAAGGTAACAAGCAGATGTTTGCTGAATGTGACAACTATGTTATTTAATTGTTAACCAGCATTTTTACTAATATACAAAATTGCTTTAATACATTAGCCATAATTTACGAACACTATGAAAACATACTTTTTGAAAATGTTTAATTATAACCTTTATGCCAATCAGCAGCTGGTTCAGGCTATAGAAACAGGCGGTTCGCCGGCAATGGCCCTCAAACTGATGGGCCACTTACTCGCTGCCGAACAGGCCTGGCTTGAAAGGTGTAAGCTGATCCCCTCTTCCATGCCAAACTCATGGCCCGACAATGTTACAATTGAGCAATGTAAAAAACAGGTACTTGAGCATTATCAAACATGGGTTACATTTTTAAACGGAATCGATGAGAAAGATCTGGATAAGATAATTCCTTATCATAGCTTTACCGGCGACTATTTTGAAAACCAACTTGGCGATATTATTACGCAGGTACTTAACCATGGTACACATACCAGGGCCCAAATTGGGCAGCAGCTAAAGTTTGCAGGTACAAAAACTTTACCTGTTACAGACTATAGTTATTACTTAAGAGTGTTAAACAGCTAAACATTTAGCATATTTGCCAAGTTTTATCACGCATCAAAAACCATGAAAAAACATCTATTCGCAGCCGCGGGCATTGCCTTATTATTAGGTTGCACCGACACTAAAAAACAGGAAAAAGATCTTCTAAACCAGGTAATTGCCGTACATGATAAAGTAATGGCCAATGACGAGCAATTGATGAAAAATAAGATGCTGCTGGATAGTCTGATAAAACAGAACGCTCCCAATATCAATAAAGATAGCGCGCAGGTTTATTTAAAACTGGTTGATGATGCTGATAATGCGATGAGCGACTGGATGCATAAATTTGATGCGGAAAACAAGGGCAAATCCCACCAGGAAATTATGGATTACCTCGAAGCCCAGAAAAAACTCATCAGTAAAATAGATACACAGATAACCGTAGCTGTAGCCGGTTCAACTAAATATATAACCCAAATACCGGCAAAATAATGAAGAACCTGTGGATAGGCATTATCATATTAACGCTTTTTAATGCCTGCAAATCAAATACGAAGACTGCCTTGCCAATATTGGGATATAAAACACCGGTAACTAAAACGATTGATGGCAAAACTATAGCCGATACGGAATATGCAACCATTCCGCCTTTTAAGTTTGTAAACCAATACGCCGATACAATTACCCAGAAAAACCTGGATGGTAAAATTTACGTGGCCGACTTTTTTTTCACCACCTGCCCTTCCATTTGCCCGGTGATGCACCGAAATATGCTTAATGTATATAAAGAGTTTAAAGCTGATGATAACTTCAGGATCATTTCACACACCATCGATCCAAAATATGATACCGTACCTGTATTAAAACGTTACGCTGATAAATTGGGGATTGCAGGCAATACATGGTGGTTACTGCATGGTGAAAAAGGCGATACATATAAAATTGCCAAAAGCTATCTGCAAAGCGTATCCGAAAAAAATCCCAAGGGCGAATACATCCATGATGGCTTTTTTATTTTGATAGATAAGCAAAAACGTATTCGCGGTACTTATGAGGGCACAGACCCGGCAGAGGTAACTAAACTTATTGCCGATATCAAAACCCTGAAAGCCGAACCTGACCAAATTGCTGCTAAATGAAGATAAGGGTAATAGGTGCTTTAGCTATTTTGTTGATTATAATTGGCGCATCATGCCAAAGCGATGATCAAATTGAGTTTAAGCGCTATTACTCGGGCGGGAGCCTTGTTTACCAGCAGCATTGTCAAAATTGCCATGGCGATAAAGGACAAGGTTTGTCGGCGCTTATTCCTCCATTAACAGATTCAATTTATTTGAAAAGTAATAGGAGAAAACTTGCCTGCTTTATCAAGAATGGCCTTAAAGGCAAAATTACAGTAGCAGGCCGCACTTTCGACGACGAAATGCAGGCTGATGATATCTCTCCTATAGAAATCGCCAAAGTGCTCACCTACGTTGCCAATTCCTTCGGTAATAAAATGGGAACTGTTACATTGCAAGAGGTTCAGAATGATTTGAAGAATTGTAAATAGATTTTGGTTCATAATCATAGTTGATGGTTCATGGCAAACAACTATTTAGTTAATGTTGATTTAATATGATCTATGAATACTATCCTACTATGATCCATGAACTATCAACCATGAACCACAAAAATATTCCCTATCTTTATCGCCGCAAAACGTTCTATCGCTGCCAGCTTGTTTGGCGGAGGAAAGTCCGGGCAACACAGAGCATCCTGCTTCCTAACGGGAAGGCGCCGGCAGCCGGCGACAGCAAAGTGCCACAGAGAAAATACCGCCCGCTTCGGTGGGTAAGGGTGAAAACGTGAGGTAAGAGCTCACGGCATAACCGGGCGACCGGATATGACGGTAAACCTCAGGAGTTGAAAAACCAAATAGGTCCTGAAAGCGGAGTTGCTCGCTCCCGTATTAGC
Organism: Mucilaginibacter sp. cycad4; assembly: GCF_034263275.1. Lineage (NCBI taxonomy): Bacteria > Pseudomonadati > Bacteroidota > Sphingobacteriia > Sphingobacteriales > Sphingobacteriaceae > Mucilaginibacter > Mucilaginibacter sp. cycad4. The sequence goes on from NZ_CP139559.1 coordinate 2,614,921, forward strand.
CTCAGGGTTAATCGTTAGGATGGGTAGGTTGTTTAAACCTGTTAGTGATAACAGGGCCAGATAAATGATAGAAGTTGCCCTTTAACAAGGCAAAACAGAACCCGGCTTATAGGTTTGCTGCTGTATAACCCCTTGCTGCAAAGCGGGGGGTTTCTTTATTTACATCACTTTATTTTTAATAAATTTTACAACCTTGCAAACATTTATCCGCCTTAAACCTTATAGCACATTAAAAAGTGTTTGTTTTTCTATACAAACCCATATATTAGCAAACAACAATTACATATCGGTACATAATTACAAAACATGGCTAAAATTTTAATAATTGATGATGAACGGTCTATTCGTAATACGCTTCGCGAGATTTTAGAGTATGAAGATTACGAGGTTGAAGATGTAGATAACGGGGTTGACGGCCTTCAGTTAATTGAAAAAAAAGACTATGACCTGGTACTGTGCGACATTAAAATGAACCGCATGGACGGTATGGAGGTACTTACAGAAGGCCTCGCTATTAAACCTGATCTTCCGTTTATCATGATATCTGGCCACGGCACAGTTGAAACTGCTGTTGAGGCCAGCAAAAAAGGTGCGTTTGACTTTATTTCAAAACCACCTGACCTAAACCGCCTGCTCATTACCGTTCGTAATGCGCTTGACAGGGGAAGCCTTGTTGTTGAGGCAAAGGTACTTAAACGTAAAGTATCAAAAGTACGCTCCATTTTAGGCGAATCGCAGGCTATCCTCAAAATAAAAGAAACTATTGACCGGGTGGCCCCAACCGACGCCCGGGTGCTGGTTACAGGAGCTAATGGTAGCGGCAAGGAGTTGGTTGCACGCTGGCTGCACGAAAAATCAAACCGCTCGGCCGCGCCTATTATTGAGGTGAACTGCGCTGCTATTCCATCAGAATTAATTGAGAGCGAACTATTTGGCCACGAAAAAGGCTCATTTACATCGGCCATCAAACAACGTATTGGAAAGTTCGAATCAGCCAATGGAGGAACGCTGTTCCTGGATGAGATAGGTGACATGAGCCAATCGGCCCAGGCCAAGGTTTTGCGCGCTTTACAGGAAAATAAGATAACCCGCGTGGGCGGCGAAAAGGAAATTGATGTTGATGTACGTGTAGTAGCGGCAACCAACAAGGACCTGCTTAAAGAAATTGAAGCCGGTAATTTCCGTATGGACTTGTACCACCGCCTAAGCGTAATATTGATCCACGTACCACCGCTTATTGAGCGTAAAGACGATATCCCCTTGTTAACTCAAAGCTTTTTGGATGAAATCTGCAACGAATACGGCATGCCGGTTAAAAAGATTTCTGATGCCGCCCTTGAGGCGCTTAAAGCCCTGCCATGGACCGGTAACATCCGTGAGCTCCGCAACATGGTTGAGCGTCTGATCATCCTGAGCGATAAAGTTATTACTGATAACGATGTGAGGGCATTTGCAAATCCTTCGGCTCCGGCTGCCATTACTGCCGGTGGTGCTGCCCCCGCCCCTCAAACAGATTTTGATCAGTTCAATAACTTCCAGGAATATAAAGACTTTGCCGAACGGGAGTATATCAAATTTAAACTGGAGAAAAATAACTGGAACGTTTCAAAAACTGCAGATGATATCGACATTCAGCGGAGTCACCTATACAGTAAAATTGAAAAATTTGGCCTTAAACGCGGCGAATAACATAAACTTTTTAAATTATTTAAAAAAGCATCGGCAAATATGATAGCCGATGCTTTTTTTATGTTATTATTGTATATCAATAACCTTTATTAACACCATGAAAACCTATTACTTAGCATCTTTTTTATTGCTTGCCTTATGCTCATGCGGCAACCCGCCGAAGTCAGCTACAGAAACAACCGAACCAACCGGTAAGCTTGACGGAACCTGGCACCTGATATCAAGCAAAAGCATTATGAAGGGCGATACCACAGTAACCACCCCTCCTAAAGACCAGGAAATGTTTAAAATGTTTAACGCCACTAACTTCGCCTTCTTCACACATGACCTGGTACACGGCAAAACAGCCAAACCGGTTTATTCATCGGGCGCGGGCACTTATATTCTATCCGGCGATGATTATACCGAGCACCTGGCTTATTGCGATGCCCGCGATTGGGAAAACAGGGATTTCAAATTTAAACTCACTATGAAAAATGACACCCTAATTCAAAAAGGAATCGAAAAGATAGACAGCCTTAAGGTTGACCACGAGATCATTGAAACTTACGTAAGGGTGAAATAAACCTTAAAACTTATATTTTTAAAGCCTGGCATGGTCCGGGCTTTTTATTTGCACTGTTTCGCTGAACCGGCCTAACAGCATTTCATCTTTGCAATAGCAATAAATCGTAACCCCTACGTTAAACTATTCGTTAAAACCTGAATTATCCCTATTTATAATACGTCAAATTTTATTGGAAAGGCTTCGCAAAAAGTTAATTGGGTTGCTATATGTAATCGATGAAATTTATAGAAAAAGTCTTTTTATCAGTCCTGATTTTATTTGTAGTTTACTGCTAAACCACTCGAAGAATGAAGCTGTTATTAAACTATAAGATACTGTTAATGTTATCGTTATTTACTTTTTCATTCAATCGTTGCCGGCCGCAAAAAAGCTCAGAAGGCATTACAACAAATAAAGCTATTTCTGCAATTTCACCTGCCGCTTCAAATATTCCGCTTAAAAACATGTTTGGCATAAACGCGTATGAATGGAATTTTTTGCAGGATCCTGCCAATCCAAAGGTCAAAACCGCCATTTACGAAACCAACATGAACCTTATCAAGTCATTCAGCGCGGTAAGGCATTATTTAGGCTGGGCCCGGATGGAAAGCACTAAAGGCAACTATACCTTTAACCCAACTCGTGAAGACAGTTGGAACTATGATCTCATTTATAGCCGTTGCAAACAGGATGGTATATTGGTGTTGGCGGATATAAAAAATTGTCCGTCATGGTTGGTTAATACTTATCCCAACAATATGCGGGACCTTGAAAATGCGCCCCTTATTTATGGTTTAAGCAAGGCTGATCCGGCAAGCTATATTGACCAGGCTCATATGGCCTTTCAGTTTGCAGCCAGGTATGGCTATAATACTAATATTAACAGGTCATTAATAAAAGTTGATACCAGTATACGATGGACAAATGATCAGCCTAACCAGGTAAAAGCGGGCATGGGCCTTATTACTTACATAGAATGTGATAATGAGCGCGATAAATGGTGGAAAGGGTCGGCAACTCAACAAACCGCCGAAGAATATGCAGCTAACATGTCGGCCTTTTATGATGGCAACAAAGGGAAGTTGGGTAAAAATGCAGGTGTAAAAAATGCCGATCCAAATATGAAAGTAGTAATGGGCGGATTAGCTACAGCCGACGTAAATTTTGTAAAGAAAATGGTAGAGTGGTGCCGTACCAATCGTGGTTACAAAGCCGATGGCAGTATCGACCTGTGTTTTGACATTATCAACTATCACTATTACAACAATAACGGCAATATTTTAACCCATCAGTCTGCGACTTTTGGCCTGCCGCCCGAATTGTCGATGGCGGCGCAAATTGCTGATTCGTTTGTTCAATATGCAAACTCTTTTAATAAACCAATCCCTGTATGGGTAACCGAATCCGGCTACGATATAAACAAAAGAAGTTACCAGAAGGCTTTAAATGTAGGGCAAAAGGTACCGAAAGACACCCAGGCCGATTGGATTTTAAGAACTTCGCTCCTGTATATCAGGCATGGTATACAACGTGTATTCTATTACCAGCTTTTTGACGACACTCCTAATGTTGCTGTTCAATATGCAACATCTGGTTTAGCCGAAAATGGCAAACGCAGGCCTGCTGCCGATTTTATATTTCAAACATCAAAATTAATGGGTAACTACACCTACGCAGGTACCATCAATGCCGATCCGTTGGTTGATAAATATTCATCGGGCCCGCAAAGCATATATGTATTAACCATTCCGGATTTCAAGGCGCGTACAGGCACTTATACACTTAATCTCGGCACAGCTAAAGCAAATGTTTACACACTAAAAACAGGCGCCGAAGATGCTGTTAAAACAACCGTAAAAACAGTTAACGGGAAACTTATTATTAAAGTAACCGAAACACCAATCTTTGTACAAGGCACAAACTAAATAAATGCCGAAAGATTCTCCCTCACTTGTTTGGCATACATACTACCAAACAGGTTTACGTGAACCAGCAACGGATAAAGGTTCCAAAGTTTAAGCCGTTGTTGCCAACCAGGCAACAACGGAAATTCCTGATTATAAGCTTCATAAAAAGCATGGTCAAAACCACCGAAAAGTGTGGTCATCGCAATATCAAACTCGCGGTTGCCATAACTAACCGCCGGATCGATCAGGTAGGGTTTGCCATCGGTATCAATAAGATAATTGCCTCCCCAAAGGTCGCCGTGCAGCAATGCGGGCGGCTCCTCGGTAAACAGATACGGGAGTTTTTTATAAAGTTCGTCAAACCGGTATATGTCGGTTTGAGTAAGCTCCCTTTTATCTACAGCCATTTTAACCATTGGTTGCAATCTTTCTTCAATAAAAAACTGGGCTAAGCTACCGTGTTGCTTGTTGCTTTGAAGGAGGGAACCCATATAGTTATTTGCCTCAAACCCAAATTGTGCAGCAGTGTTACGATGCATGAGGGCAAGTTGCCGGCCCAATTTTTGCGACGATATAACCTCACCGTACCCTGCTTCAATCCATTGCAGTATAAGATAGCTTTCGTCACCGGTATCGCTCTGTAAAACAACCTCAGGTACAGCTATTGTATTTGTTTTGCGGATAGCAGCTAAACCGCTCTCCTCACTTTTAAACATGCCCGGAAATTTATGCAGGCTATTTATCTTAATAAAGAAATTACCTAACGTGGTTTGTAACCGGTAGGCTTGATTAATATCACCTCCGCTTACCGGGTTCACATTCTTAATCTGAGCTTTTAGCTTACACTCAATATCACTTATTACACCTGCCGATACAGCCATTTTGTCCGGATATTATTTAAATTAAACATTTCAAAATAGTTAATTTATTAGCCGATACAAATTATCGGTTTAAAAAGTTATTTTTGCGGTTCAATGGAGCACATTCGTAATTTTTGTATCATAGCACATATCGACCACGGCAAAAGCACACTTGCCGATAGGTTATTAGAGTATACTAACACCATAACCCAGCGCGAATCGCAGGCACAATTGCTTGACGATATGGATCTGGAACGCGAACGCGGCATCACCATAAAAAGCCATGCCATACAAATGGACTATGTGCTTGACGGACAAAAATACGTGCTCAATCTGATCGATACCCCCGGTCACGTGGATTTTTCATATGAAGTATCACGCTCTATAGCAGCTTGCGAAGGCGCTTTACTGATTGTTGATGCGGCGCAGGGTATCCAGGCACAAACCATTTCAAACCTGTACCTGGCCCTGGAGAATGACCTGGAGATTATCCCAATCCTGAATAAAATGGACCTTCCCGGCGCTATGCCCGAGGAAGTAAAAGACCAGATTGTTGACCTTATCGGCTGCAAACGTGAGGAGATCCTTGCAGCATCGGGCAAAACAGGCATGGGCGTACATGATATTTTACGCGCCATAGTTGAGCGTGTACCTGCTCCGGTAGGTGATCCTAAAGCTCCATTGCAGGCCCTGATCTTTGATTCGGTTTTTAACTCGTTCCGCGGTATTATAGCTTATTTTAAGGTTGTAAACGGCGAGATCCGCAAAGGCGACAAAGTAAAATTCGTAGCCACCGAAAAACAATACCTTGCTGATGAAGTTGGCACACTTAAATTGCGCCCCCTGGCTAAGGACGTGATCAAAACAGGCGACGTAGGTTACATCATATCAGGCATAAAGGAAGCAAAAGAGGTTAAAGTTGGTGATACCATTACCCATGTTGAGCGCCCTTGCGAAGTGGGGATCCAGGGTTTTGAAGAGGTAAAACCGATGGTATTCGCCGGCATTTACCCGGTTGATACTGAGGATTACGAAGAGCTGCGCGAGTCGATGGCGAAGCTGCAACTGAACGATGCTTCATTGGTATTTGAGCCGGAATCATCTGCGGCATTAGGTTTTGGTTTCCGTTGCGGTTTCTTAGGCATGCTGCATATGGAAATTATCCAGGAGCGTTTGGAGCGTGAGTTTAACATGACTGTGATCACTACCGTTCCCAACGTATCATATTTGGCCCACACTACCAAAGGTGATTCATTTACGGTAAACAACCCTTCCGATCTTCCCGATCCAAGTAAAATTGACTTTGTAGAAGAGCCATATATCAAAGCTACCATCATCACCAAATCTGAATTTGTTGGCCCGGTGATGTCACTTTGTATTCAAAAACGCGGTACAATAGTAAATCAATCATACCTTACATCTGAGCGTGTTGAGCTGATCTTTGAGATGCCTATGGGTGAGATCGTATTTGATTTTTACGATAAGCTTAAAACCATTTCAAAAGGTTACGCCTCTTTCGATTATCACCAGATAGGTTACCGCCAATCTGACCTCGTAAAACTGGATATCCGCCTTAACAGTGAACCTGTTGATGCTTTGTCATCATTAATCTTCCGCGGCAATTCATACGATTTTGGTAAAAAGATCTGCGAAAAACTAAAAGAGCTTTTACCGCGCCAGCAATTTGAGATCATCATACAAGCCTCTATCGGCGCCAAGATCATAGCCCGTGAAACGGTGAAAGCTTTACGCAAAGACGTAACCGCTAAATGTTATGGCGGTGATATTTCCCGTAAACGTAAATTATTGGAGAAACAGAAACAAGGTAAAAAACGCATGCGCCAGGTAGGTAATGTTGAGATACCGCAATCGGCGTTCATGGCGGTTTTGAAGTTGGACTAAGCCCTGGCTCGTTAAAGTAGCGCAGGCAATTAAATTAGATATTCTGTATAGGTTAATTACATATTCTACAATAACAGGCCTTGTTAAGTACATACATTTAGGAGACTTTGTTTATGGAAAATGGGTTGTATATGACCACAACGAACCGAAATATTACATTGATGCTTTCAATAAAGGTGCTGGATCAGATAAGATTATATTTGAAATGCTCTTGAATAACAAAACAGAAACTATTGAAAGTATCATTGACAAGATAAATCAAAATCACGGACTAAAATTATCCCTGGATAACAGGCCTTTTATAAGAATACGATTAAAATCAGTACCGGTAAATTTAAATTTACCGCCTTTACCTGATCACTTCGTTAAAAACATCTAACATGCAGCTTTTAGACGGAAAATACGTTTCAGAAAAACTTAAAGTTGAAATAGCTGAAGAAGCAGCTAAAATATTGGAGCAAACCGGCCGTAAACCACATTTGGTTGCAGTCTTGGTTGGTCATGATGGCGGTAGCGAAACCTATGTAGCCAGCAAAATGAAGAACTGTGAAAAGGTGGGCTTCAAATCATCACTGGTGCGTTATGAAGATGACGTTACTGAAGAAGAGCTACTGAAAAAGGTAGAAGAGCTAAACGCAGACGCCGATATCGACGGAATTATCGTACAACTTCCGCTACCAAAACACATCGACCCCGAAAAAGTAACCGAGCGTATTGATTACCGTAAAGATGTTGATGGTTTTCACCCGGTTAACCTGGGCCGGATGCAGCGCAACCTGCCATCATTTATTCCGGCAACGCCTTATGGCATCACTTTAATGCTTAAAGAATACGGCATTGAAACAGCAGGTAAGCATTGCGTGGTGGTTGGCCGCAGTAATATCGTTGGTTCGCCAATGAGTATCCTCATGGCACGCAACACAACCCCGGGCAACTGTACGGTAACCATTTGCCACAGCCGTACACCTGATATCAAAAAATTCACTCTCGATGCAGACATCCTGGTCGTAGCCATCGGTAAAAAGAATTTCATTACTGCCGATATGGTTAAAGATGGTGTAGTAGTTGTTGATGTGGGTATGAACCGTGAAACCTCAACCACAACAAAATCAGGCTTTAAGTTATATGGTGATGTTGATTTTGAAAATGTTGCACCAAAATCATCATGGATTACCCCGGTACCCGGTGGTGTAGGCCTCATGACCATTGTTGGTTTGCTTAAAAACACTTTGGCATCGGCTAATAAAGAGGTTTATAAATAAGTAAATGGTTTATTGAGTTGATTAGGTGAGTGGGTTTAGTTGTAGATCTAACCATTCACTTGATCAAACACTCACTTGAAACCTAACTTTAATTTATCCCAAACAGAGTTTACACCTATGTAGACACCATCATCCCTTATTTCAACGGGATAAGTTTCAATAAAATCATGCTGCCCTTCGCCCCCCTTGCCTGTTTCAAGGTCATAGGTATACCGGTGATATGGACAAACAATCAGCTTTCTTACGCATAACCCTTCGCTCAAATCAGCACCGGCATGCGGGCATTTTGCCGATACTGCGTATAATTTATTCTCAAAACCAACAATGCAAAGGCTCTTACCTCCAATCTTTTCCTTTGTAATGAAAGGTTTGGTTATGTCCTGGGTAACTTTAATTTTATGCCACTTCATCAAAAACAAATGGTTCTGATCCTTAAAAATCAATCTTCAAATTCATCACATTGGGGTTCTTGATCACCTCGTCCATACTGGTAACAAGGGTGACTTCCCTCCTGTCGGCCGAGAGCATGGCCTTTGAATTATTGATTTTTTTTACCGGGTGGGCAAACCTCAGGATCACTTTATAAGGCATATCAATAAGCATAGCCTTGGCCATCATGAAAGTAGCCTGGGTTTTCTTTAAAAACGCGTTGAATTTGGTTTTGTCAATTATGCGGTAAAATTTGTGAGGAGTTATATCATACGAGTAATAATCCGGCCCTGCTACCATTTGCCGTGCATCAAATGGCTTGTTTGTTTTATCAGTGGTGGTTATAGCGCTTATTTGGGTATTGAGCGCTATTTTTGATACATTTTGCAGATAGTATTGCAGATCTGCAGCGTTTTTAGCGGTATGGTTAAGCGTTACTTTCATAACACTTTTTTTAAGGTTCATGTTAACAGTTAGCTCACTGCTTTTGGCCAGTTCAATTTCTGCAGCTTTCAGTTTTTGCTGGGCACTATCCGGTATTGCGCTATAAAAATTAAGCGTTGTATCTTTAACTAAACTAAATTGAGGTGTTTCCTTGACCGAATCAGACATGAGATTAACAAGCACCGATACAGCCCTGCTCATATCAAACGCGTAAGCAACCTTACAGGTCCCATCGGTTTTAAAGTCATAATGCTCTTCAATATCCACGCATGAACTAAAACAAAGCGCTACCAGTAACATTAAAGGAAGGTAAAGTTTTTTCATACCCGGATACAGATTAAGCGTTATTGATACAGTTATAACATTTTACGAATTTCAGGTTAATTGGTTATCTCAAAATTAAAGTAATAATAACAATTATTAATGAAAATAAAAAGGTGAAAGGAGAAAGGTAATTTAATGTATACTTTTACCAAGCTGATGGCATCGACCAAACCTTTCGCCTTTGACCCTTTGCCTTTCGCCTAAAAAGCCTCTTCCATATTAGTGTAACCTTTTCCCTTTCATCTTTTAGCTTTTGCCTATCTTTCAGTACCTTTGCACCCTTAAATAACTATGGCACACCAAATACCAGACGACGGCACGCTGCTTCCTTTAATGGAAGAGTTTTATACGATACAGGGGGAAGGGTACAATACCGGCAAAGCCGCATATTTCATTCGCCTTGGCGGCTGTGATGTAGGTTGCCATTGGTGCGATGTTAAAGAAAGCTGGGATGCCGAGTTGCACCCGCTTACCGCAGCTGATACCATTGTAAGCAACGCTGCCCTTCATCCGGCAAAAGCTGTTGTAGTAACCGGTGGCGAGCCCTTGATTTACAACCTTGATTACCTGACCCATAACCTGCACGAAAAGGGAATAAAGACATTTATCGAAACTTCTGGTGCATATCCGCTTTCGGGCGATTGGGACTGGATCTGTCTTTCACCAAAAAAATTCAAAGCGCCTACACCTAACGTTGCTGAAAGCGCCCATGAGTTAAAAGTGATTGTTTTCAATAAATCTGATTTTGAGTGGGCAGAATATCATGCCAAAATGGTATCGCCCGATTGTAAGCTTTACCTGCAGCCCGAATGGTCAAAATCCAAAGAAATGACCCCGCTGATTGTTGATTATGTAAAGGAAAACCCGCAATGGGAAATTTCATTACAAACACATAAGTATCTGAATATTCCATAATCTTTGTAACTTACGGTATTAATTATCCTAAGTTACAAATGAAAATTGCAGTATTATTGGTGCTTGCATTGTGTTTACCTGCTTTGCTTTGTGCCCAGCAGCCAACCCGGTATTCGTCATCCAATAAAGAAGCTGTAAAATTTTTTGCTACCGCTTATCAAAACCTCGATGAACACCTTTATGACGAAGCGATCCAAAACTCACTTAAAGCTATTAGTGAAGATTCAAAGTTTGTAGAAGCACACTTATTACTCGCCGATTTGTACCGAATGAGGCGCATGTACAAGCCGGCTGTTGAACAATACGCTAAAGTCATTTCACTTAGTCCTGAATTTAACAGGGGTGTATATCTCAAAGCCGCTGAAATGGAAATCCATGATGCGGGTTATGCACAGGCCCAGCAGCATCTCGAAAAATACCTTAGCTATCCCGACATCAGTCCTCAAAACAATACCTATGCAAAAAAAATGCTTGCCGATGCTAAATTCAGTATCCAGGCGATGACACATCCGGTGCCATTTAAACCGATAAATATCGGGGCTGAAATAAACACTGCCAATGACGAGTATCTCCCGGTTGCTACAGCCGACGAAAGCACATTGATATTTACCCGGAAGATCAATAACAACGAAGATTTTTATAAAAGCGAAATGATAAATGGCAAGTGGAATACCGCCACTTATTTAAGCAACCAAATTAATACTGAAAAATATAACGAGGGCGCACAATCCATATCGCAGGATGGTAAATACCTGTTTTTCACAGGATGCAATCGCCCCGATGGCTTAGGTCGTTGCGATATTTATATCGCTCAAAAAAAGGGGAATGACTGGGGAAAACCTGTTGACCTGAACCCACCGGTGAATACGTCGGGCTGGGAATCCCAACCCTCTATAAATGCCGATGGCCGCACGCTTTACTTTGTAAGTAACCGTAAAGGCGGTTATGGCGGCTATGACATTTGGAAAAGCACGCTGGGCGAAAAAGGCTGGGGCGAACCTGAAAACCTTGGCCCCAATATTAATACATCCTACAATGAACTATCGCCGTTTATTCACCCTGATGACAGTACACTTTACTTTAGCAGCGATGGCTGGCCGGGTTTGGGCAGCAAGGACCTGTTTGTTAGCCGCCTGGATAAAGAGGGTAAATGGCAAAAGCCCGAAAACCTTGGATATCCTATCAATACCAGTGGCGACGAGGGCGGTTTATCGTTAACTGCCGCCGGAGACTATGCTTTCTTTTCATCGGATAACTTAAACGGTTTTGGTGGCTATGATATATATAAGTTCGAGCTGCCTGTGAAGTTGCGGCCCCGTTTAGTAACTTATGTTAAAGGCTTTGTTAAAGACGTAAAGACGAAACAACCTCTTGAAGCTGCAATTGAGATTATCGACCTGGAAAGTAATTTGCCGGTTTACCAGGATTACAGTGACGATGAGCAGGGGGATTTTTTAGCGACACTAACGTCGGGCAAAAACTATGCGCTTAATATCTCAAAAAGCGGATATCTGTTTTATTCCGAAAACTTTTCCCTTAAAAATTATAAAATTAAAAGCCCGTTTAACATTGTGGCCCTGTTATCACCTATTGAAATTGGCAATAAGGTAATCCTTAAAAATATTTTTTTTGATACTAATAAGTTTGACCTTGAAAAGGAATCAAAAGCCGAACTTGCCAAGCTCATTGAGTTTTTGGGGGTAAACTCAACTACCCGTATTGAGATATCAGGCCATACAGATAACACAGGTAATCACCAGGGTAACCAAACCTTATCTGAAAACAGGGCAAAGTCTGTTTATCAATATCTTGTATCGAAAGGGGTTGCCCCTGCCCGCCTTATTTACAAGGGATACGGTGAAACGCAACCAATAGCATCCAATACAACAGAGGAAGACAGGGCAAAAAACAGGCGTACGGAATTTATGATCATAACTAAATAATAAATAAACTTTTTATTTACGCCTTGTAGTATTTCAATAGAAATATTGAAATACTACCATCATAATTTGCAAAACCGGAAAGCAAAAAAGCCTTCAGATTAAACGCTGAAGGCTTTCTATATTAAAAAGTCGTAAACTGTATTTAGTTCCCCAACTCCGACATGAATTTAATACGCATTAACTGCACCTCTTCACGGGTGTAATCATCGCTGCCCAGTTCGGCTAAGGCTTCATCGATAGAATCAGCTTCTGCAGTGCGGAAATAATCAAATACTTCTTCCTGTTTATCCTCGTCAATAACCTCATCAATATAGTAATTCAGGTTAAGCTTGGTTCCTGAGTTAACAATAGTTTCAACCTCTTTCAGGATCTCCTCATAAGTAAGGCCTTTTGAAGCGGCAATATCATCAAGGTTTAAATGCCTGTCGATATTTTGAATAATGAACACTTTAAGCGCCGATTTATTGGCAGCACTTTTGATCACCATATCAATTGGCCGATCGATATCATTATCCTCCACGTATTTCTGGATCAAATCGGTAAAAGGTTTACCAAACTTCAGCGCCTTGCCTGCGCCAACCCCCGAAATTTGTTTAAGCTCTTCGGTGTTGATGGGGTAATGGGTGCACATCTCTTCTAACGAAGGGTCCTGGAATATTACAAACGGCGGCAGTCCTTTTTGCTTGGCCAGCTTTTTACGCAGTTCTTTAAGCATTTGCAGCAACTGGGTATCAAGTGCACCGCCGCTTTGTTTTGGCCCGTCATCATCGCTGTCATCGTCAGCAGCCTCCATAACCTTATTCAAAACAAAACGGATACTGTGCGGATTCTCGATAAAGCCAATGCCGCTTTTAGTGAGCCTCAAAAGCCCATATTGATCAATATCCTTTGAAATATAATTATTGAGTAATGCCTGCCTTAAAAGCGAGTTCCAAAGATTTTTACCTTGTTCTTTGCCCGAACCGTAATAGTCAAGCTGGTCATGCTCATAATTTTTGATCTGAGCATTTTCCTCACCCATTAATATGCTGATGATGTGATGGTCGTCAAACTTCTCGCCAATATGCTTAATTAAACTTAATGTCCTGTGCAGGTGCTCCTCGCCATCAAAATGTTCTTTATGGGTGCAGCAATTATCGCACATGTTATTACAGCCCGCTTCATTAAAGTTTTCGCCAAAATAATGCAACAACTGTTTACGGCGGCAAACCGACGACTCGCAATAATCAATAACCTCCTTGAGTATCTGGGTGCCTATTTCCCGTTCCGAAACAGGCTTGTCTTTCATGAATTTCTGAAGCTTATCAATATCCTTTTCCGAATAAAAAGCCACGCAAACACCTTCTCCCCCGTCACGCCCGGCCCTTCCGGTTTCCTGGTAATAGCCTTCCATGCTTTTAGGCACATCATGGTGTATTACATACCGAACATCGGGTTTATCGATACCCATTCCAAATGCAATAGTAGCAACAATAACGTCAACATCTTCCATCAGGAATTTGTCCTGCGTTTCCGCACGCACTTTAGGATCAAGCCCTGCATGATACGGCAGCGCCCTTACCCCGTTAAGGTTAAGCGCCTCGGCTACTTCCTCAACCTTTTTGCGGCTAAGACAATACACAATTCCCGACTTGCCCTGGTTTTGCTTTACAAATTTTACAATCTCTTTGATGACGTTACGCTTCGCCCTTACTTCATAAAACAGGTTACCGCGGTTAAATGACGATTTAAATACGGTTGCGTTATTCATTTGCAGGTTTTTTTGAATATCCTGCTGAACTTTTGGAGTAGCTGTAGCCGTTAAAGCAATTATGGGGATATTTTCGCCTATATTACTGATCACCTGGCGTATTTTACGGTATTCGGGCCTGAAATCATGCCCCCACTCCGAAATACAGTGAGCTTCATCTACCGCCACGAACGATACGTGGTTAAGACGTAAGAAATCAATATTTTCCTGCTTGGTTAACGATTCGGGGGCCACGTACAATAACTTGGTTTTCCCTGCCAGTACATCTTCTTTAACCTTGCCTATCTCTGATTTTGTAAGTGATGAATTTAAAAAGTGGGCTATACTATCTGATCCTCCAAACGCCCTGAGCTGATCTACCTGATTTTTCATCAGGGCTATCAATGGTGAAATTACGATTGCCGTGCCATCGCTCATCAAAGCTGGTAACTGATAACACATCGATTTGCCACCACCGGTAGGCATAATAACGAATGTATCATTACCGGCCAGGATGTTGGTTATTATCGCTTCCTGTTCTCCCTTAAAATTATCAAACCCGAAAAAATTCTGGAGATTGTCAAATAGCGATTTCTTTGTTTCTATCATTATTTTAACAAATTCTTAAATTGTATTTAAAAGTTTAAAGTAACAAAATTTTCTAAATAAACGATGGATTTACTTTTAAATTTTATGCAAAAATGATGATTAGATGAAAAACAATTTCTTTAATTGACCATTTAAATAACCAGACAAATTTGTTACTACATATGCCGTTAAATTATTTAGCTACACTTAATGGATAATTAACAAATTATTACACATTTTTACGGTCGATATAACAAATTAAAATTCTTTACTTTCTCATGAATAAAAACTATTATGCGATAATTATGGCTGGAGGGATTGGAAGCCGCTTTTGGCCGATAAGCCGTACGTCGCACCCCAAACAGTTTATCGATATACTTGGTACCGGTAAAACTTTAATACAAAACACCTACGATCGTTTCCTGAAAGTATGCCCCAAAGAGAATATATACGTTGTTACTAACGAAAACTACACCAAACTTGTAAAACAACAATTGCCCGATATGGAGGATCAGCAGATCCTTACTGAGCCTGTAATGCGAAACACGGCACCCTGTGTTGCCTATGGCTGTTTTAAAATTGAAAGCCTTAACCCCGATGCCGCCATTGTTGTAGCCCCTTCCGATCAGCAGATCCTGGATGAAGATGCTTTTGTTGCCGCTATTGAAAAATCGCTGCAAACCGCAGCTTCAAATGATTACCTGATAACCCTGGGCATTAAACCATCAAGGCCCGATACAGGTTACGGATATATCCAATATACTGATAACGTTATCAATGATGAGTTTCATAAGGTAAAAACCTTTACCGAAAAACCAACATTGGAGATAGCCAAAACCTTTATTCAAAGCGGCGACTTTTTATGGAACGCCGGTATCTTTGTTTGGTCGGCCAGGGCTATTGTTAAGGCATTTGGCCAGCACCTGCCCGAAATGCACGAAATTTTTGCCGAGGCAAGGCCGGTTTATAATTCAAATGATGAAAAGCCTTATGTACATAAGGCATATCAGCAATGCGTTAACATCTCGATAGATTACGGCATTATGGAAAAAGCCGATAATGTGTATGTATTGCCGTCGGATTTTGGATGGAGCGACCTGGGCACCTGGGCATCGATATATGACCTGGCCGAAAAGGATTATGTAGGCAATGCCGTGATCCCTGCCGAAAAAGTGATCATGTATGATTCATCAAACTGTATGGTAAATGTGCCCGGCGAAAAGCTGGTGATCCTGCAGGGCCTGCATGATTATATTGTGGTAGAATCAAACAACTCCCTGCTCATCTGTCCGCGCGACCAGGAACAGAACATCAAGCAGGTTGTAGCTGATGTAAAGAATAAGTTCGGGACGAAGTATATTTAAATATTAGAGATTAGAGATTGGAGATTAGTTAAAAAAAATCTTCTAATCTCTAACCTCCAATCTCTAATTAACTCCTCTCTGCCTCACCGCCTCATACAAAATCACCCCGGTTGATACAGATACATTCAACGATTCAATTTCGCCAAACATAGGAATTTTGGCCAGGTGGTCGGAGATCCTTATGATCTCGTTGCGGATCCCATCCTCTTCCGATCCCATGACGATGGCCGTAGGTACGGTATAATCTGGCGCATAAATATTTTCCTGTGTTTTTTCGGTGCAGCAAACCAGTTGCAAGCCCGATTCCTGGAGGAAGCGTACAGTTTGCATAAAATTATCATGCCGGCAAACAGGGATTTTGTATAATGCCCCTGCCGAGGTTTTAATGGCATCAGGATTTATCTGCGCTGAACCTTTGGCCGGGATCACAATGGCGTGCACACCGGCACATTCGGCAGTACGGGCAATGGCGCCCATGTTCCGCACATCGGTGATACTATCTAAAACCAATATTAATGGCGTTTCCCCCTTCTCAAATACTTCGGGAATGATGTTCTCTATCTTCTGATAAACAATAGGCGAAATTACGGCTATAACACCCTGGTGATTTTTCTGGGTAATGCGGTTTAGTTTTTCAACGGGGACCTGCTGTGCAGTTATCTGGTACTCGTTCATCAGCTCTTTAAGCTCCTGTATCAAGCCGCCGCTTATGCCCCTTTGTATAAATAATGCCTCGATTTCCTTACCTGAACGAATAGCTTCCACTACCGCCCTGATCCCGAAAACCATTTGATTGCTTTCGCGCTGAGGCCTTGAATTAAATGCCATTTTATGATTTGAATTTTGACAAAAGTAGCTATATTAATTGATTAAGCCGTTATTGAACTGATAACCCTTTTGGGTTTACTATCCTTTAAGTGCAAATGCTATCAACATTGCAAAACTTTATTAACATTGATTCAATTAGCTGTAAATCAATAGGCTCATATTT
The DNA here is from genome assembly GCF_034263275.1 of Mucilaginibacter sp. cycad4. Classification (NCBI taxonomy): domain Bacteria; kingdom Pseudomonadati; phylum Bacteroidota; class Sphingobacteriia; order Sphingobacteriales; family Sphingobacteriaceae; genus Mucilaginibacter; species Mucilaginibacter sp. cycad4. The sequence goes on from NZ_CP139559.1 coordinate 2,631,815, forward strand.
CGTTAAAAAGTTATCCACACTGCGGTGTTTATTAAAAAGCTTTAAATTATCGCCCTGTGTATGATTATTTTAAAATGCCGATACACTATGTTAGGTGTTTCCTTTGCCCGCCGAACCATTTTTTGTATATTTTTGTACCCTTATGAGTTTCGAGAATAACAACCAGTATAACAAGCCGAACACTTTTGAACGCCGTAGCCGGATCACCAATCCAACTCCTTTCATTGCAGGTGGCAAATTGCAGCCGCAGGCCACGGATTTGGAGGAGGCCGTTTTAGGCGCGCTTATGCTGGAGAAAGATGCACTTTCGTCAGTTATTGATGTTTTAAAACCCGAAGTTTTTTATCAAACTAATCACCAAAAGATCTTTTCCGCAATAAAGCTCCTGTTCGAAAAAACACAGCCCGTAGATATCCTTACCGTGACTGCCGAATTGCGCAGGCTGGGCGAGCTTGAAATGGTTGGCGGCGCCTATTATATCACTGAACTTACCAGCCGTGTTGCTTCGGCTGCCAATATCGAATTCCACTCACGTATTATCATTCAGAAATTTATCCAGCGTGAGCTGATCCGCATTTCTACAGAAGTGATCAACAGCGCATATGAAGATACCAGCGATGTATTCGATTTGCTGGACATGGCCGAAAAAAACCTGTTTGAGATAGCTCAAAGCAACCTGCGCCGCGATGCCCGTAATATGGACGATCTTGTTCATGAAGCCCTTAGGGATATTGAAGCCCTAAAGGATAAAAAAGACGGCTTAACAGGTGTTGCTTCCGGCTTCACCAACCTTGACCGGATGACCTCGGGCTGGCAAAAATCAGACCTGGTGATCATTGCGGCACGCCCGGCGATGGGTAAAACAGCCTTCGTATTGAGTTGTGCCCGTAACGCCGCGGTTGATTTTGACAAACCGGTTGTAGTGTTTTCACTGGAGATGTCGTCGGTACAGTTAGTTAACCGTTTGATAGCAGGTGAAGCAGAAATTGAGCAGGAAAAAATCCGTAAAGGCACGCTTGAAGAATGGGAATGGCAACAGGTGCACTCCAAAATTGGCAGACTTGAAAAAGCAACGTTCATCATTGACGATACGCCCGCACTAAATATATTTGAATTCAGGGCAAAATGCCGTCGCTTAAAATCGCAATACGATATTCAATTGATCATCATTGACTACTTACAGTTGATGCACGGCAAGGCCGAAGGTAAAGGCGGCGGCGGTAACCGCGAGCAGGAGATTAGCAGTATTTCGCGTGCTTTAAAGTCAGTTGCTAAGGAGCTAAGTGTTCCGGTTATTGCACTTTCGCAGTTAAGCCGTGCGGTTGAGAGCCGGCCGGGCAACTCAAAACGGCCAATGCTTTCAGATTTACGTGAATCGGGCGCTATTGAGCAGGATGCCGACATGGTGCTTTTCCTTTACCGCCCTGAATATTACGGTTTAACTGAAGATGAGGATGGAAACCCCACACAGGGTGTAGGCGAGGTAATTATTGCCAAACACCGTAACGGCGAAACAGGAACAGTACGACTAAAATTTGTGGGCAAATACGTTAAGTTCACTAATCTTGAAGAAGGTATGGATGGCTTCCCTCCTCCTGCAGGTAATGCTTTTGCCGGCCTTGCCCCTTCACAGGATTTTGAAAAGCAAAGCAACTTCATTATCCGCCCTTCAAGAATGGACGACATTGATGATGAACCACCGTTTTAGCCCCCCGACCCCCTAAAGGGGGAGTTCCCAATCTTGATATTAAATAAGAAAGCTTTACCATGGTAAAGCTTTCTTATTTAATATCACAGCAAACGAGTCGCGATAAGTACGCTCCCCCTTTAGGGGGCCGGGGGGCTTAAAATACTATTCCCAAAACCACACCGATAATAATCACTATCGGTGTTTTTATTTTGGTAAAATGCAACACCAGGAACGTACCAATCATCAATGCATAGGCTGTCCAGTTTAAACCAAAAGGCCTTACCAGTAAAATTAACGCTGTTGCCATAAAGCCTACGGCTACGGCATTGATACCACTGAGGGAGTTTTTTATACGCGTTATCTTCTTCAGATCTTCCCAAAACGGCACTATAAAAAGGATCAGGATAAGGCCCGGCGTATTGATGCCGATAACAGCAACCAGGCTACCAATTACCTGCCCCCAAATGCTGTAACCTTTGTTACCAAGTGTAATCCCACCCAAAAACGATGTAAATGAAAATGTAGGTCCGGGCAAAGCCTGCTGTAAGGCATAACCTGATAAAAACTCCGATCGGCCTAAATAGTGCTTAACCTCAACAAATTCGGTATACATGAGCGGCACAAGTACCTGTCCTCCTCCAAAAATGAGGATGCCATTACGGTAAAAGTTTTCAAACAAACGGATTGGCAAGCTGAATGGCGACGTTTGATTTACTACCGAACCCAAAGCCGCAAAGAATAGCAGGATACCAATAAAATAAGCTACCTTATTAGGGTTTACATTTGAATACAGTTTTACCCTCAACTCGTTTTCCTGCTGCTGGGTTTCCATGGCCGATGATATAATGCCGCCAAGCAATATCAGTATAGGGAAGGCATATGCATTTTGAAGGATGAGTGTCACAATCAGCGACCCAATAGCCAACATGGTGCTGATCCTGGTTTTCAAAAATTTATTGGCAAACGTGTAAGTGGCGTAAGCAACTATACCAACCGCTATAGGTTGTACATAAGTGATTACATGTGCAAATTTTGCCTTATTGGCAACCATATTGTAGCTGATAGCCGCCATACACATAATAGTGGCCGAAGGCAGGATCCAAATTAAAAATGTAATAATAGCCAGTCTGAGCCCGCCCACTTTCCAGGCTATCCCAACCAGTGTTTGGGTTGACGAAGGACCGGGCAACACCTGCGATAAGGCGTTGAGCTCCATCAGCTCATCTTCAGTAATATATCTCCGCTTCTCAACAAACTCGCGCAGTAAAACCGCGATGTGCGCCTGTGGGCCTCCAAAAGCTGTAAAAGTATAAATCAGCACATCCCGAAGGAATAAAAGCTGCCGTTTTCTCATTTAGATCTTATAAGAATGTTCATAGATGATGGTTCATGGCCCATAGCCGGAATAATTTAATCGACAATACAAGTATCCGATAAAAATACCATGAACTATGAACCATTAACTATGAACTAAAAAAACTAATAGTCATCATCGTCTTCTTCAAAGCCCGTTGCCTGCCTGTATACTGCCTGCAATTCAGAAAAAGCATGGTTATCGCGCTTTTCTTTGGTCACTTTCATACCATTTTCGTAGGTTTTAATGGCATCATCTTTACGGTTCAATGCTTCATAAAGCTTACCTAAATGATAATAGGTACCAACGTAGCCCGGGTGATTATTCACTAAATCTTCATAATAGGCAAGGGCTTTATCTGTCTCATTCAGACGCAGATATTCAGTTGCCAGGGCATATTTCAGAAATTCATCATCCGGTTCATTTTTTATAAATTCCAACAGCTTATTCAATCTGCTTAACTCCATTTTAAACTCTATCTTTTTTAACTAAATTTGCAAAAACCTATTGATATGAAGATTCTGGTATGTGTAAGTAATGTTCCTGATACCACCACAAAAATAACTTTTACTGATAATAACACGCAATTTAATACAAACGGGGTTCAGTTTATACTTAACCCTTATGATGAAATTGCACTCGCGCGCGCCATTGAACTAACCGATGGCGGTAAAGGTACAGTAACTGTAATAAATGTTGGGGAGGCAAATACAGAAGCCACTATACGTAAAGCCCTGGCCATTGGCGCTACCGATGCGGTACGAATAAACGCTAAACCGCACGATGCCTGGTATGTAGCGTATCAGATTGCGCAATATGTAAAATCAAATCCTTTTGATCTAATCCTGACCGGTCGTGAATCTATTGATTATAACGGGTCGAAAGTTGCGGGTATGCTGGGCGAATTGCTTGATTTGCCATCGGTATCTATTATCAAAAAATTAGATGCCGCAGACACGGAGGCAACTGTTGAACGCGAGATTGAGGGCGGTAAAGAAGTTTTAACTATCCCCTATCCTTTTGTAGCCGGTACTGCCGAGGGCGTGGCCGAACCAAAAATACCTAATATGCGCGGCATTATGTCGGCCCGGACCAAGCCACTTACAGTTGTGGAGCCGGTTGAGGTAAAAACATTTTCGGAGATCATTAGTTATGAAACACCTGCCCCGCGCGGCCAGGTGAAGCTTATACCTGCCGATGATACTGCTAAACTGGTTGAGCTGCTGCATACCGAAGCGCGTGTTATATAAATTATGATCTAAATCATTAACAGATAAATATGTCAGTTTTAATATATGCGGAAAATACCGGGGGCAAATTCAAAAAATCGGTTTTTGAAGCCGTTTCTTATGCCCGCGCCATTGCCGATCAAAATAACACTTCCCTTACCGCGGTTTCAATAGGCAATGTTGATGCGGCCGAATTAGCTTCATTGGGTAAATACGGCGCCAATAAAGTGCTTAATGTTTCTGGTGATAAGCTGAAAGACTTTGTAAACCAGGCCTATGCCTCCGTTATAGCCGAAGCCGCAAAAAAGGAGGGTTCGGCTGTTGTGGTTTTATCAAATACCTTCTCGGGTCGTGGCTTGGCGCCAAGAGTTGGTGTAAAACTGGATGCTGGTGTTGCCGATGGAGCAGTAGCGCTCCCTGTTCAGGACGGCGGCTCGTTCAAGATTAAAAAAACAGCATTTTCTGGTAAAGCTTTTGCCATTGTTGACCTTACTTCTGCCATCAAAGTTATCGCGCTTGTACCCAACTCGTACAAAGTTGTGGAAACAGGCGGCACTGCCCAGGTTGAGGATTTCAGCGTTGAAACCAAGGCATCTGACTTTAAGGCTATGATCAAAGAGATCGTTCGTTCAACAGATAAGGTTTCCCTGCCCGACGCAGAAATTGTGGTATCAGGGGGCCGTGGTTTGAAAGGGCCTGAAAACTGGGGTATGATAGAAGAACTGGCTGAGCTTTTAGGTGCTGCCACCGCATGCTCAAAACCTGTATCAGATGCAGGCTGGAGGCCGCATAGCGAACACGTTGGACAAACCGGTATTGCTGTCAGTCCAAATTTGTATATTGCAGTCGGAATTTCAGGTGCTATTCAACACCTGGCCGGGGTAAGTTCATCAAAAGTTATCGTAGTAATAAACAAAGATCCTGAGGCGCCGTTTTTCAAGGTAGCCGATTATGGGATTGTTGGCGATGCCTTTGAGGTGCTTCCTAAATTAATAGCAGCCGTTAAAGAATATAAAGCTTCAGCATAAATACAGGTGTGATGGGGAATAACATGAAAAAAATAAAGCTTGATATTGTCGGCTTATCATACAGTCAAACCCAATCGGGCGCCTATGCACTTGTTTTGGGCGAAGTAAGTGGCCGCCGCCGTTTGCCTATCATCATCGGGAGCTTTGAAGCCCAGGCTATAGCTATCGAAATAGAAAAGATGACCCCGAGCCGCCCGCTTACACACGACCTGTTCAAGAGCTTTGCCCAGGCTTACCAGATTGAAGTTCAGGAAGTGATCATTTATAATTTAGTTGATGGGATATTTTATGCCAAGCTGGTTTGCAGCGATGGAAAACGCTCTGTGGAGATAGATGCCCGCACTTCTGACGCTATTGCCGTGGCTGTACGCTTTGACTGCCCTATCTTTACTTATGAATTCATCCTTTCAACTGCAGGCATTGTTATAGAAGGTAACGATTTTGTTTATCTGGAAAATATCAACGAAACACCTGAAGAAAAATCGGTAAGCGCATCAGTAAGCGGTTACGCTTCTATCAGTACCGAGGAGTTAAAAACCAAGCTCCAGGAAGCCCTGGCTGAAGAGTCATACGAAAAAGCGGCAAAGATTCGCGATGAGCTGAACAAACGTAAAGCATCCTGATTTCGGAATTGGGATTTTCGATTTCGGATTTATCCGGACGCTCTATTATTAAAATAATAATTTGTTGTATCAATATTATATAGCAGAAACCCAATCCCGGGTTTCTGTTTAACAATCGTAATTTCTACACTTGTAGCTTTCTGATTTACATTTATTTCACTACTTTCCGCTTTTAATTTAACACTGACTAAAATTATTTAAACCAGGTACCGTATGAATATTAAGTTCCGCTTAATACTGATGAATTTTATGCAATTTTTTATATGGGGAGCCTGGTTGCTTACCATTGGTGCATACTGGTTTCAGGATAAACATTGGTCGGGCGCACAATTTGGAGCTATCTTCAGTACTATGGGCATTTCGGCTATATTCATGCCTGCCCTTACCGGTATCATAGCGGATAGATTTATCAATGCCGAAAAGTTATACGGTATCATGCACATTTTAGGTGCGGCATCCTTATTTACCCTGCCTTTAATTACCAGTCCTTCCGCCTTTTTCTGGGTAATGCTGATCAACATGATCTTTTATATGCCAACCCTTTCACTATCAATAACAGTGGCATATTCGGCATTGAAAAGTAATAACAAAGATGTAGTTAAAGATTACCCCCCTATCAGGATTTGGGGAACTATCGGATTTATAGCCGCGTTATGGACAGTGAGTCTCACACATAACGAAACCTCTCCTAACCAGTTTTATATAGCATCGGCCGTAGCCCTTGCCCTTGGTATTTATTCTTTTAGTCTTCCAAAATGCCCCCCGCTTTCCGCAAAAACAACCAACAAATCATTTGTTGACTCGTTAGGATTGAATGCTTTCAAATTATTTAAAGACCCGAAGTTTGCTATTTTCTTCGCTTTCTCCATGCTTTTGGGAGCAGCCTTACAACTTACCAATGCTTATGGTGATACCTTTATACAGGACTTTAAAAATATAGCCATCTACAAAGATTCGGTCGGCGTAAAATACCCGGCTATTATCATGTCTATCTCCCAGTTTTCTGAAACCTTTTTCATTTTACTGATCCCATTCTTTCTGCGCAAATTTGGTATCAAATATGTGATGCTGTTCAGCATGCTGGCCTGGGTATTAAGGTTTGGCCTTTTTGCCTTCGGCGATCCGGCCGGTGGTTTATGGATGATCGTATTGTCATGTATTGTTTATGGCATGGCTTTCGATTTCTTCAATATATCTGGTTCACTGTTTGTTGAAACACAGGCCACCCCGGATATCAGAGCAAGCGCGCAAGGCTTGTTTATGATGATGGTAAATGGTTTCGGCGCTTTTTTCGGAAGCATAGCAAGCGGTTTGATCATCGATAAATTTTTTCTACTGCCGGGCGGCGCTAAAGATTGGCATGGCATCTGGCTCACATTTGCGGGCTATGCCCTGGTAATCGCTATTATCTTCCCGTTCGTGTTTAGGTATAAACATAATAAGGCGCTTGTTGAAGCGATACAACATGCGTAATTTCTGAACCGGGATTTGGGGAATATTTTGGATTACAGGATTTTCTTACTTAAAATAGCGAGGGCTCACGATAATTCGTGAGCCCTCGCTATTGCATGTTATCCGGGGAATCCCCCCAAATCACGGTTCAGACTATTTCTTCCAACCCATCGCGTACTTAATTCCACCTAAAAGATGTTTCAAATACAAAGGCTCCGAATATGACGCATCAGTATGCCCAAGCTCGGTATAAAAGGCCCTGCCACCATCAAAATTGTGATACCAGGCCATTGGGTGATTCTCACCGTTTTCGCCGCCTGTGTAGCTTTTTTCGTCAATCTTGATCAGCACGTGCAGGTCATTACCAATCCATTTGTAGTTATACCACTCGTCAAGGCGTTTCCAGGTTTCTGGCAAGTGTTTGGTTGCGATAAAATTGCGGTCAACCACATTTAATACAGCTTCCTGTTGCTTGCTCGGGTGATTTTTAAAATAAGCGCCAACCAGCTTGCCGTACCATGACCAGTTGTATTCCGTGTCAGTTGCCGAATGCACACCAACAAAACCACCGCCCGACCGGATGTATTTTTCAAAAGCGGCTTGCTGGGTGTCGTTTAAAACATCGCCGGTGGTGTTTAAAAATATTACCGCCTTATATTGTTTTAAATTATCCATGGTAAACCTCGCGGCATCAGTGGTGCTGTCTACATCAAAATTATTCTCCTGCCCGAGTTTAATTATTGCAGGCACACCTACCGCTATGGAGTTATGGTGAAACCCCGCGGTTTTACAAAATACCAGTACTTTATCTTTAGCAAGTACCTGGGTTATTGAAGTTCCTATTAAAAGGCAAATGGTGATTAGTTTTTTCATGGTTGATTATTTTTTTAGTAAACGCATTAAAATACGGCCGTCGTGCTGAACTTGTTTCAGCATCCCAGGCGCTAAGCACACATCATACATGTCGACTGCTTAGCACGTGGGTTCCCGAAATAAATTCGGGGTGACGTTGGTGGTGATTATAAATTTCCCTTCTTCAATTCATCTACAGCAAAATGAGCGGCGCGGGCCGTCATGGCCATATATGTTAATGATGGATTTTGACATGCTGATGAGGTCATAGCGGCACCGTCGGTAACAAAAACGTTTTTGGCATCCCATACCTGGTTGTTGCCATTCAATACCGAAGTTTTAGGATCACGTCCCATTCGTGCGGTCCCCATTTCATGAATACCATCGCCAACATTGTGGCCACGGTCATGGGTCTCAATATTTTTAACTCCGGCACTTTCAAGCATGGCTTTAGCTTCCCTCACAATATCGAAACGCATTTTCTTTTCGTTCTCCTTGATCTCGGCATCCATCGCTAAAATAGGCAACCCCCATTTGTCCTTGCGGGTTTTATCAAGGGTGATTTTATTTTCGTGATAAGGCAGCAGTTCGCCGAACCCGCCTATACCAATTGTCCATGGGCCAGGTTCAGTAAGCGCATCTTTATATTGAGCTCCGATATTGTATTCGGCAATTTCACGGCTCCATCCCATACGGCTTGCCGCTCCCTGGTAGCCAAAACCACGCAGATAATCGCGTTTATCATCAAACAGGTTGGCAAAGCGTACAATATAAATACCGTTAGCCCGACGGCCGTAATAGTATTTATCTTCAAAACCTTCAACCAATCCGCTTGCACCCAGATTATAATGATGATCCATAATATTATGACCAAGCTCACCACTGCTGCTGCCCAGTCCATCAGGCCAAATTTCGGTAGCCGAATTCATCAACACCCAGGCACTGTTCAGTGCCGAAGCATTCACGAAAACTATCTTTGAATAATACTCATAAGTTTGGTTAGTTTCGGCATCAAGAACCTCTACCCCTTTGGCTTTTTTAGTATCCTTATCATACAATATTTTAGTAACGATAGAATACGGCCTCACCGTTAAATTACCAGTTGCCAAAGCAGCAGGCAAAGTAGAAGACTGCGTGCTAAAGTATCCGCCAAAAGGACATCCTTCCCAGCACCTGTTCCTGAACTGGCATTGAGTACGCCCCGGAACAGGCGCAGTTAAATTAGCTGTGCGGCCAATGATCATGTGCCTTGTACCATTGTAGTTCTTTTTGATCCGGGCAGCCACATCTTTCTCCACCCAGTTCATATCCATTGGCGGTAAATAATGTCCATCGGGCAATTGCGGCAAACCTTCAAGCGAACCACTGATACCAGCAAATTTCTCCACATGATCATACCAGGGTGCAAGGTCTTTATATCGGATAGGCCAGTCAATAGCCCAGCCGTCCTCAGCATTTGCTTCAAAATCAAAATCGCTCCAGCGATAGCTTTGCCTTCCCCATAAAATGGAGCGGCCGCCAAGCTGGTATGAGCGCCACCAGTTAAACGGTTTAATCTCGGTGTAAGGTGCGGCCTGTTCATCAGTCCAGTAATCCATAATAGGTTCGGTAGCTCCCCAGTTACGTGAGATCACCGGGCGCTGCTTACGCTGGGCCTGGGTTGGCGAACCGGCATGATGGCGGTCCCATGGATCCTGATTGGCGGTTTTGTAATCTTTAATGTGTTCAAAATTTCGGCCCCGTTCAAGCATAATGGTTTTTAAGCCAAGTTCGGATAACTCTTTTGCCGCCCAGCCGCCGCTGATACCCGAGCCTATTACAATGGCATCATAGGTATTATTAGCCTTAGCCTTGCCGTTTACATTACTTAATGGCATAGTTTTATAAATTGGTTTTGAGATTGGATAAAACAAGTATATCAATTAAAAATTGATATAGCAATCGATTGTGAAGAAAAAAAAACCATGATTTTCGGGATTAATGGATTACCCCGATGATGTTTATTAGCCCAAACATCATGAAATCTTCTAATCCTGAAAATCATGGTTCTTTTATTTATTTTTACAGCATGCTCCAGGTAAGTGAACTATTTATCTATCCCATCAAATCCCTTGGTGGTATTTCTGTACAAAGCGCAGTAGTTACAACACGTGGTCTACAATACGACAGGCGCTGGATGCTGGTTAACGAACATGGGCATTTTGTAACACAGCGCGAGTTTCCGCAGATGGCCTTATTAAAGGCAACAATAGAAACTGATGGTATAGCTGTACATCATCATTCAACTGCATCATTATTAATTCCATTTAATGGTGAAAGAAAGCCCTTGCAACAGTTTGCCGTTTGGGACGACATCTGCTTTGGACAATATGTAAGCGAAGAGTTTGACCAATGGTTCAGCAAGGCGCTCCATATGAAATGCCGCCTTGTTTATATGCCGGATGACAGTGAACGAGAAGTTGATCAGCGTTATGCTAAACCCGGAATGATCACTTCATTTGCCGATGCCTATCCTTTTCTGCTTATTGGGCAGGCTTCGCTTGATGATCTTAACAAACGAATGATATTGCCATTGCCAATGAACCGTTTTCGGCCAAACATCGTCTTCTCCGGTGGTGATGCTTACAGCGAAGACCTGATGGATGAGATTGATATAGCAGGCATTACCTTTTACGGCGCAAAACTTTGCGCACGTTGTGTGCTTACTACCATTGATCAGCAAACGGCTGTAAAAGCCAAGGATCCTCTAAAAACCCTTGCCTCCTACCGCATGAAAAATAACAAGATCATGTTTGGACAAAACCTGGTGCATGAAAATACAGGCATAATCTCGGCGGGTGACGAGCTTAAGATTTTAAGCACCCATACAGACGAAAGATTTATTGTAGCAAAGAAACCTATTACAACAACATGAAACCGACTATAACTATAGAATATTGCCCTAAATGTAACTGGATGATGCGTGCAGCTTATATGGCGCAGGAACTGCTTACTACTTTTACCGATGACGTAAATGGCGTTACCTTAAAACCAAGCGAAGTTAGTGGAAGGTATACTATCAGTGTTGATGAAGAAACACTGTTTGACCGCAAACGCGATGGACATTTTCCTGAGATTAAAGAGTTAAAACAGGCCGTTCGTGATAAAGTTAACCCGGGTAAAAGCCTTGGCCATTCAGACAGGCATCAACTGTAACTTTTATATAACAATGTCTGTATAAAATATCCTTTCTATATAATCTATAATATTACTCGAAAAAATAGTTAATTTAGAAAATATCTTTATTTACCTTTGTGAGTTTCATTTTAGAAAATGCTTTCAAAAAAAACTAAGTACGCTATAAAGGCGCTTGTGGTTCTTGGCAAGAACATGGACCAGCCGCCTATGCAAATTTCGAAGATTGCCGAAATCGAACGAATCCCTAAAAAGTTTCTTGAGCAGATACTGCTTGATCTGCGCAATGCGGGGTTCCTTTACAGCAAAAAAGGAGCGGGCGGTGGCTACAGCCTTAACCGCGATCCCAAAGAAATATTCCTGGTGAGTATCATGCGCATAACCGATGGCCCTATTGCCATGGTGCCTTGTGCCAGCTTAAATTTTTATCACAAATGTGATGAGTGCCACCAGGAAAGCACTTGCGGCATAAGGGATGTATTTGTTGATGTAAGGGATGCCACACTTAAAATATTAAGCGAAACCAGTATCGCCGATATCATCAAACGCGAAACTACCCTCATCAGCGTTTAATTTTCAAACTTCATAAAACTGTCATAACGCAGTTTTTTTTAATTAAATGCTACTTTTTCCGTATACTATATATATATTTGGGAAATGAATCGTGAGAGCATTAATATTACCTGTCTTAACCAACTGACCTATTGCTATATGCGCAATGGTAAAACGAGGCTATAAACGTAATATTTAACTATATATGCCTCTTTAGCCACAGCCAAAGGGGCTTTTTTATAAAAGATTAATACATAGAATATGCAGAGCTTCAGAACGGAACTGGAGAACCCTATTGTTGAGAAGGATATAATAGATCTTGAAAAAAAGATCCATGCTTTTCGTGAAGGTAAAATTCATGATGAAAAATTCAGAAGCTTACGTTTGGCACGCGGTGTTTATGGCCAGCGTCAGCCAGGCGTGCAAATGGTACGCATTAAACTACCTTTTGGTAAAGTTAGCTTTAAGCAACTATTGAAGATTGCCGAGATTTCTGACGAATTTGGCAGCAGTAACCTGCACCTTACTACCCGACAGGATATCCAGATCCACTACGTAAGCCTTGACCGTACACCCCAGCTTTGGGCCAAGCTTGCACAGGATGATATCACCCTGCGCGAAGCATGCGGTAATACCGTACGTAATGTTACAGCTTCTCCCACTGCAGGCATCGACCCAAAAGAACCATTTGACGTTTCTCCTTACGCATATGCTACGTTTGATTATTTTCTGCGTAATCCAATATGCCAGGAAATGGGCCGCAAATTCAAAATCTCTTTCTCGTCAAGCGATGAGGACACGGCATTTTCATACATTCATGATATCGGTGCTATCCCTAAAATAAATGCCAATGGCGAACGCGGGTTTAAGATCATGCTTGGTGGCGGTTTAGGTGCACAGCCAATTTTAGCCAGTATTGTTGAAGAGTTTTTACCAGAAGATCAGCTGATCCCTTATATCGAATCAGTGATCCGTGTTTTTGACCGTTACGGCGAACGCAATAACCGCAACAAAGCCCGTATGAAATATCTTATCCAAAAATTAGGTTTGGATGAAGTATTGCGTTTAACCAAAATCGAGCGTACTGCCAACAAAGTAAAATCATACCCTATCAACCGGGATGTTGTTGATGCCCCGGCTTTACCACCAACTGATAGCTATCCTGAAGTAACCATCAGCAATCCGCTGCGCTATGAGCAATGGCTGGCTACCAACGTTTTTGAGCAAAAGCAAAAAGGTTTTTATGGCGTGTATATTAAAGTGCCTGTAGGTGATATCTCATCTGATACAGCCCGTGCACTGGTTAAAACGCTGGAGCCATTGGTTGGTCACGAGATCCGCATAACTCAAAACCAGGGCCTGCTTTTAAAATATGTTCAAAAAGAAGCGCTGCCCGCTTTATATGAAGGCCTGACTAAGCTTGAACTGGCAGCGCCGGGTTTTGATAGCATTGCCGATGTTACTACCTGCCCGGGTACAGACACCTGCAACCTTGGCATATCTAACAGTATGACCATGGCCCGCGTGCTGGAAGATCTGATCTATAATGAATACGAGGATTTTATTTATAATCGCGAAATCAAGATCAAAATAAGCGGTTGTATGAACTCTTGTGGTCAGCACGGCTTGGCCCACATTGGTTTCCATGGCAGTTCGCTTAAAGCGGGTGCTAAAGTATTACCATCTGTACAGGTGATGTTAGGTGGCGGTACCGTTGGAGACGGCGTTGGCCGCGCTGCCGAAAGGGTGATCAAAGTACCTACCAAACGCGCTACCGATGTGTTAAGGTGGTTATTGAACGACTATAAAGAGTTTTCGCCCGAGGGTGAAACTTACCATGAATATTACGACAGGCAGGGTAAAGATTATTTTTACCGTTTGCTGAAACCACTTGCCGATTTAACTACTCTTACCGATGACGAATACATTGACTGGGGCCACCAGGAAACATTTGTTACCGCTATTGGCGTAGGTGAATGTGCCGGTGTGATCATCGACCTGGTAGCTACCCTGCTATTTGAATCAGAAGAAAAATTGGGCTGGGCTAACGAAGCTTATGCTGATGGTCGCTGGGCTGATGCTATTTACCATGCTTACAATGTGTTTGTAAGCTCGGCAAAAGCGCTATTGCTTGACAAAGCTGTTAACAGCAGTACACAAATAGGCGTGATCCGCGAATTTGATGCACAATACGTTGAAAAAGGCGAATTCGAATTGAACGGAAGCTTTAACGACCTGGTATTACAACTCAACCAAAATGAGCCGTCACAAGAATTTGCCACAGCATATTTAGCACAGGCTACAGAATTTTTAAGCAGAAGCAAGGATAAGAGAGAGGCGCTTGTACAATAATGACTGATAGTAATAAAAATATAAAAGAACCGCGTATTACCTTAGTTGGCGCAGGCCCCGGCGATGCCGACCTAATAACAGTAAAAGCGATCAAAGCTTTGAAAACAGCCGATGTTGTTTTGTACGACGCTTTGGTTAATGAAGAACTGCTTGAATACGCCCCGCAAAACTCAACTAAAGTTTATGTAGGCAAACGTTCTGGCGACCATAGTTTTTCGCAGGAAGCAATTAACAACCTGATGGTTGATTATGCGCTGAACTACGGCCACGTAGTCAGGTTAAAAGGCGGGGATCCGTTTGTATTCGGTCGCGGATATGAGGAACTTATCATTGCGGCAGCGCATAACATACCAGCGTCCGTTATTCCGGGTATTTCCAGCTCGGTAGCGGTACCCGAATTGCAGCAGATCCCGGTTACTCACCGCGGTTTAAGCGAAAGTTTTTGGGTGGTTACCGGCACTACTGCAAATGGCAGGATCTCGAACGACCTTATTGACGCTTCACGATCAAATGCTACCGTAGTTGTATTGATGGGCGTTCATAAGCTGGCTGAAATTACTGAAATATTTAAGTTACAAGGTAAGAACAAACTGCCCGTAGCCGTTATCCAAAGCGGATCGACTGTAGATGAGAAGATCGCTGTTGCTACAGTTGATACTATTGTTACTGCTGTTGAAGAAAATAAGATCTCATCGCCAGCCATTATTGTTTTGGGCGAGGTAGTATCACTTCATCCAAAATTCCAACTGATAAAAGAAGTTTATGACGTTGTTGCCCGGGGATAAGAGCTTAACCAACATCCAGGATAAAAAACAGGAAGGCAATCAGCTTTTTCCTGTATTTTTAAAACTGAATGATCTGCATACGGTGCTTATTGGCGGCGGTAATGTTGGTTTGGAAAAACTTACCGCTGTACTTAATAACAGCAACAGTGCAAGGGTAACCGTTATTTCGCGCGAGTTTTTGCCCGAGGTACATACGCTTGCATCGCAATATCCGGGCATCCGAATTATACAAAAATCATTTACTGACGATGACCTGAACGATGCCGATATTGTTATTGCTGCCACCAATGACAGCGAACTTAATAACTATATCCGCAATGCCGCCCATGACCGTAAGCTGCTGATCAACGTAGCTGACAAGCCTGCGCTATGTGATTTTTACTTAGGATCGATAGTGCAAAAGGGCGACCTGAAACTGGCCATATCTACCAACGGAAAATCACCTACTGTGGCTAAACGATTAAAAGAAGTATTAAACGAAAGCCTTCCTGCCGAGCTTGACATTACTTTGCAGCAAATGAGTGAACTAAGAAATACCCTTGAAGGCGACTTTGCCGACAAGGTAAAAAAACTAAACAGTGTAACATCCGTTTTGGTCGAGCCAAAAGCGGCCAACCGGAAAAACTTTATCTGGTTGCTCTGGTCTACCATTATAGTGTCCTTAGCCATAGTTATAACAGCACTTTATTTTAAAGAGCCTAATTTCAAAAACTTTGTAACCGGTGTCGACCCTCTCTTTTATTACTTTTTAGGAGCAGGCTTCGTATTTGCGATGATAGATGGGGCAATCGGTATGTCGTACGGTGTAACATCAACTTCGTTTTCCTTAGCTATGGGCATCCCTCCTGCTTCGGCGAGTATGGGTGTTCACTTATCCGAGATCCTAAGCTGCGGGATAGCCGGCTGGATGCATTATCGCATGGGTAATATCAATTGGAAACTTTTTAAGCTTTTGGTTGTGCCGGGGATCCTTGGCGCATTTTTAGGAGCATTCATACTTTCATCGCTTGAACATTACGCCATGTACACCAAACCTGTTGTATCGGTTTACACCCTGATATTGGGTATAGTGATATTCAGGAAAGCGTTCAACACACAAAAGAAAAAATCGGCCGATAAGGTAAAACGCATTTCGTTGCTGGGTTTAGGCGGCGGCTTTATCGATGCTGTTGGCGGCGGCGGCTGGGGATCAATCGTACTATCAACTCTGATAGCCGGTGGCCGGAGCCCTCGTTTTTCGTTGGGGACAGTGAAACTTTCACGTTTTTTTGTGGCCATGATAGGTTCTATAACCTTCATTGCCATGGTTAATAGCAATCACTGGCATGCTGTAGTCGGGCTGGTATTAGGCAGCGCATTAGCTTCGCCAATAGCGGCTAAAATCTCCAACAAAATTTCAGCAAAAACTATCATGGTTGCTGTTTCTGTTATCGTTATTCTGATCAGCATCCGTTCTATCCTCAAATTTTTTGTTCCGGTACCATGACATTAGCAGATATACAACAAGATATTACCGGTCTTGGCCCTGTTGAAGCCCTGACCAAATTGGTGGAACTATTTCCTGGCCAAATCGTGTTTTCTACCAGCTTTGGCTGGGAAGACCAGGTGATCAGCCATATGATATTTTCCAATAACCTGCCCATCAAGGTTTTCACGCTTGAAACCGGCAGGCTCTTCCGCGAAACCTACTCGGTTTGGGCGGCCACCATGAACAGGTATCAAAAACCCATTCATGCTTACTACCCTAATCAGGCACTACTTGAAGAGATGGTTAGCAAAAAAGGCCCTAACAGCTTTTATGAATCGGTTGAAAACCGTAAGGAATGCTGTGGGATCCGCAAAATAGAGCCTCTTAAACGTGCTTTAAAAGGCAACAAGATCTGGATCACCGGTATCCGTGCCGAACAATCGGTTAACCGCCATGATATGCATGACCTGGAATGGGATGAGCAAAACCAACTGGTAAAGTTCCACCCTATCTTCAACTGGACATTGGACGAAGTAAAAGCCTATATCAAACAATACAACATTCCATATAACTCACTGCATGATAAAGGCTTCCCAAGCATTGGCTGTATGCCATGTACCCGTGCTGTTGCCGAAGGTGAAGATTTCCGCGCCGGCCGCTGGTGGTGGGAAGATCAATCGAAGAAAGAATGTGGGCTGCATGAGGTAACCGCTAAATAAGTTAAAGACGCTTTTTTTTATACGTGGGTCAACCGGTCGAAAGATTGGTTGGCCTTTTTATTTTATCTTAAACCCGTCATTGCGAGGTACGAAGCAATCCCCAATTAGCAGAGCGGCTCAACAGGTCTCTCTGTACAGTTAGGGATTGCTTCGTACCTCGCAATGACGATGTGATATTGAACGAAAAAGGGATGATCACTTATCGCGACCATCCCCTTACAAACTAATATAAAACGTAATTAAAGCGCTTATTTGTTGTTGTTACCTGCTAACAAACCATCAAGCGTTACCGATACGTAGTACAAGCCGCCGATAGTTGGGCCGCCTGCGTACTGGTAATATCTTTTGTTAAAGATATCCGTTGCCCCTAACTTAAATGTTGCATAGTACTCCGGCACGCGGTAGGTAACCTGGGCATCAACTGTTTTGATTGATGGCACAGTACCTGTAACCAGCGGGCTTTCCCACAAGTATGACTGCTGCCATTTGTAAACTACGTTAAAGCCGAAATTTTTAACCACCTCGCGGTTACCGAACGATACGTTGCCTGACCATTCTGGCGTATTAAAGCCGGTTACAAAGATATCTGAAGCTGTTTGGGCTTTTAACTTGTTAAAGCTTACGTTTCCTGATACCGTATAATGCTGGTAGAAATTGTAAGTAATACCTGCAGATGAGCCATAGTTATGGTAGATGTTTTTAGCATTGGTATAAACACGGTACCTGCTTTGGCCCTGGCTGGCTGCATTAGTTGATGTACCTGTTGTAGGGTCGCGGTTGATGTCAAGCATTGACAGTACCGCTGCATCAGAGCCAACAGTAGCGCCATTTGGTACAAACACCTGTACCTGGCCAAGGAAGCCGTCATAACGGTTGGTGTAAGCGTCAATATCAATGAACACTTTATTGTCGGCAACAATGCCTTTATAACCTACCTCGAAAGAGGTAATTTGTTCAGGACGTGCCGGCGGAAGATCCGCGACTTTTAACAGGTTACGATTGGCTAAAGCAGCCTGATCTGAGCCGCCTGCTGCATTTACAGCTGCATTAAACGCTACTACCGATGTTTGGGTATAGCTGTTACCAAGGTAACCCAAACCTTCGTTAATAAACGGCAAGCTGCCTACCCGTTTTACGCGACCGTTATTTACGTATGACAACGCCTCAAACAGCGAGGGGAAACGATAGCCATTTTGGAAAGTGAACCTGAAGTTATGGTTTTGGTTAACGGTATAAACGGCAGCTAAACGCGGTGTAAATTTAGGATCGAAGTATGGGTTACGGTCCCAGCGGATAGAGCCGAATAATTTCAGCTTCTCGTCAAAAAAGGTCTTGGTAACCTGGGTGAATGCGCCATATTTTTTGTAGATCACATCTTTACCGAAAGTGCCATCAGCCAATGGGCTATTTCTGTCAGCTATTGGGCGGCTAAAATCTACGAAGTTATTACCATCAGGCGTTATGCTGTACACACGTACATCAGCACCAACCAACAGATCAACAAATTTAACTTTGCTGCTCAGGTCCCATTGTGCCTCACCGTTGTACATGTGGCTTTTTTGCACTAAAGCAGCACCGCCTGTAGCCGGGGCGTTAGGGATCAGGCTCGATTTAATGTCCCAGTTATTGATACCGATGATAGTTTTTCTTAAAGCGTCAAACTCAGGAGTGCCTGGCTCAACACGACCTTTATCGGCGGCAGCACGGGCTGCTTGTTCCGCCGCGGCAAGGTTTGCAGAAGTAAGCACGCCTCCATTGTAGGCTTTTAAAGCATTACCATATAAAGTTGCCCAGGTCGAGTTGCTGGCGTGGTTAAGATCAAGGTTGTCGGCCAATGGTTTTACATTGAATGAGTTGCCGGTATTTTCTATTGATTCATAACCGCGTACCAGGAAGTCTTTTCCTTTTAACTCGATTTTATGATTCTGAACTGTTGCGCCTTGTAACGAGATCTTGTTACCGCGCTGAAACACGCCATCGAGCCTGCCATAGCGATAAGTATACGATAAGGTAGTAGTAGGCGATAATTTATAAGCCAGCGTACCATCCAGTTTTAGGTTTTTAACATGCGGATCAACCAGGTCAACTTCATTATAACCGGTACGGGCTACCGTAAGGTTTGGCCGGGCTTTGCCATCAACCGTAATACCTTTTATTGATACGGCGTTACTGCCTGCAAGTGCGTCGTCACCGTACTTGTTCCAGCCATCGTAAGCCGCGTTGCTGGTACCTGTTAATTCAGGGTAAGCAGGGTTGGCAGATTTAAGATTGGTTGGGTTTTGATCAAGGCGGGTATCTGATTGCCAGTCTTGCCCCTGCATGTAGCTAAAGTTCACTTTAACGGCAAACTTATCGTTAAAAGCTTTAGCATATCTTAAAGCATCTTCGGTAAGGGAACTCGCCCCTAAGCGGTCTTTACCAACATGGTTTAAACCCTGGCGATGGTAAAAGCTTAGGCCCTGGTATTTAAATGGATCTTTAGTGAACAGGTTTGATAGGCCATTAATAGCATTGGTGCCATAAAGGGCTGCAGCAGCACCCGGGGTGATCTCCACACTGGCAATATCCAGTTCGGTCGGACCAATGGCGTTACCAAGCGGCACACCCAAAGTAGCTGATTGCATATCAACACCATCAACCAGTTGCATAAACCTGAAATTGTTAGGGCTGTTGAAACCACGCGTATTTGGCACTTTAAGGGTGATGCTGGTGGTAGTCATCTGTACGCCTTTCACATTCTCCAAAGCATCGTAAAAACTTGGGCCGGGCGACTGTTTTAACGCTGTGATGCTCAATTTTTCGATAGCTACCGGTGATCGGAGCAATTTTTCTTCCTTGCGTGATGCCGTTACCACTACTTCGTTAACCAATAATGATTGAGTAGTTAACGTAATATTTACTGCGCTGTTGGCATTTTTAATGTAAAACTCCTGCGGCTGATAACCTATGGCAGTAAAAACAAGCGTATAGGGTAACTTGGCACTGGTGGTTAACGAAAATTTACCTGTAGTATCTGTTGATGTTTTGTTGGTTGTACCTTTAATAGATACTGTTGCCCCTATCAGCGACTTACCCTGATCGTCGTTTACTTTTCCGCTCAATATATATGAGCCGTTAAGCTGTGCATAACTTATACCCGGTAATAGTACCAGGAAGAGCACAATTATTCTAACTAAGTTTGTAAAAATTTTCATGAAGTAATTTGTGGTGGTGGTAATTAAAATTGTGATTAGTAGTTGTGTTGTCGTTGATGAAGGTTACGCTCAACAACAACACATTGCAGTTAGGTGCTGCATTTTTAACATGGGCTGAATGGCAATTGCATTGTTATGATACATTGTCTATAGAATTAGTCGACAAAAATATAAATTTAATACTGACTGTCAAGCCTTCCACTCCGTTTTTTTAAATTTTTGATGATTTTCGCATCATTTCACTATAAAATCCATCACCTTACTGGATATTTCAAAATAAACAAAGCCTAATTTCTCCCAAATTTGTAATATTGAAGCCTCAACCTGTACTGTACTAATGGCTTTCAATTATCAACGCATCGTTATCAAAATCGGCTCAAATGTTATTACCCAGGAAAACGGGCTCCCCGACCTTCCGCGAATTACCCATTTGGTTGAACAGATAGCTGCGATAAAAAAACAGGGCACCGAAGTGATACTGGTTTCATCAGGCGCTGTGGCATCCGGCCGCAGCCTGATCACGGTTGCAGAAAAATCAGATGCGGTGGCTGCCCGCCAGGTGCTGGCCTCTATTGGGCAGGTAAAACTGATCAATACCTATTCGCACCTGTTTGAGCAGTTTCAAATACTATGTTCGCAGGTTTTGGTCACCCGCGAAGATTTCAGGGACAGGATGCATTACCTCAACATGAAAAACTGCCTTGAGGCTTTGCTGCAATATGAGGTAATCCCTGTTGTAAACGAAAACGACGTAGTATCGGTAACCGAGCTTATGTTTACCGATAATGATGAATTGGCAGGCCTCATAGCCTCTATGCTTAACGCTAACGCCCTCATCATCCTCACCAACGTTGATGGCATTTACAACGGCGACCCAAAAGCAGCAGGTTCGGCGGTGATAGATGAAGTTAGCGGTAATGAACTTGATTTTTCAACCTTTGTATCATCGGGCCGTTCGCAGTTTGGGCGCGGAGGTATGATCACCAAATCAACTATGGCACAAAAAACGGCCCAGCTGGGCATTTCGGTGCACATAGCCAACGGTAAACGGGATCAGGTGTTAACCGATGTTCTGGAAAATCAGGTTACGCATACGCGTTTCATCCCCAACAAAACGGCATCGGGCAAAAAGAAATGGATTGCCCACTCCGAAAAATCAGCGACCGGAAGCGTACTGATCAATGCCGGTGCAAAAGCCGCGCTCATTTCAAACAAGGCAACCAGTTTATTACCGGTTGGCATAGTGGGCGTAATAACCGACTTTAAAAAAGGCGATATCATTAAACTGATAGATGATACCGATAAGCTGATTGGCTTAGGCATTGCCGAATATGGTGCTGATAAGGCCCGTGAACGCATCGGCCAAAAAAACCAGAAAGCACTGGTGCACTATGATTATCTTTACTTACAAGGCTAAATACCATGAACTATAACAGCTATTTTGATAAAGCACGTGAAGCAAGCCGTAAAGCTCCCCTTGCTCCTGCCGTCATCAATGAGATTTTGAAGGATGTAGTGGCCGAAGCCATCGCTCAAACCGAATATATCCTGACCGAAAACCAAAGAGACCTTGACCGAATGGATCCGGCCGATCCAAAATACGACCGCCTTAAACTTACTGCCGATCGGATTAAAGGCATTGCCGGCGATATGCAAAGCGTTGCCAAACTGGATAGCCCGCTTGGTAAACTGCTTTCTGCTACAGAAATGCCCAACGGTTTATCGATATCAAAAATACGCGTGCCACTTGGCGTTGTAGGCGTTATATATGAAGCCAGACCCAATGTTACCTTTGATGTTTTTGCGCTTTGCTTCAAAACAGGTAACATAAGCATACTGAAAGGCGGCAGTGATGCTGATTTCTCTAACCGGGCCATTATTTCGGTTATCCATAAAGTATTGACGAAGCACGGTGTTGATGTTAATGTGGTTACCCTGCTTCCGGCCGAACGTGAGGCTACTACAGCTTTATTAAACGCCATTGGTTATATTGATGTGCTTATCCCAAGGGGAAGCCAATCGCTGATTGATTTTGTGCGGGACAATAGTAAAGTTCCCGTTATTGAAACAGGTGCCGGTATTGTGCATACTTATTTCGATGAATCGGGCAACCTGGAAAAAGGGGCCGAAATTATCGCCAATGCCAAAACCCGCCGCGTAAGTGTTTGCAACGCTTTAGATTGTTTGATCATTAACTCCGCCCGCTTAAGCGACCTGCCACAACTGGCGCACATCCTAAAGGCAAAAGAAGTAGAGATTTTTGCCGATGAGCGGGCCTTTGAAGCACTAAAAAGCGATTATCCCGCCAACCTTTTGCATGAAGCCAGTCCGGAACACTTTGGTACTGAATTTCTTTCGATGAAGATGGCTATTAAAACTGTAGATTCATTTACCGAAGCATTAGCATATATTGCTGTAAACAGTTCAAAACACAGCGAGGCCATTATCTCTGAAAATGCTGAAAACATTGCTAAATTTTTAAATGATGTAGATGCTGCCGCTGTTTATGCCAACGTATCAACGGCGTTCACTGATGGTGCCCAGTTTGGTCTTGGGGCCGAGATTGGCATCAGCACTCAAAAACTCCATGCCCGTGGCCCTATGGGGCTGGAAGAGCTTACCAGTTACAAATGGATAGTTAAAGGCAACGGACAAACCCGCATTCCGTAAAGTATCCTGCAAAGCCATATTGCATAAAAAAGGTGCTTACTCTGTGTAGTAAGCACCTTAAACGTGTTATTCCAAATTGTTAAGCGTTACTTTATTAAGTAGTTGGCTGCAGCAATAAAGCAAATAATCACTAAAATCACGCCCTGTAATTTTTGTTCTAAAGTCAATTGAGTTAACATTGTTTTATTAATTAGGATATAGCAAATTTATAATGTAATAGGTCTGTTACAATAGGCAGCATCACTTTTACGTTATTTTTAATAAATAATGTTGCTTGTTTTTATAATAGTCAGCTCTACATTTATTATTTAAAATTTTAGCAACAAATACCTTTTAACATTGAAATCAGTGTATGTCATACACCTGTTACAAAGGCAAATTTCATTGAAAAAACAGTAGTTAAAACGCCCATTTTATTCTTTTTTTCAAACAGCGCTTTTATGAATATCCGAATTTCGCTTTTACACTAAGTAACCTCCTGACAGGCTGCGATATCAGCACTTATTATTCAGTATTAATATAATGTTAAGCGCATGACCACCGTGATATTTAAATCACATTAAGGAAACAATGAACTTTCCAATAGCTTAAACCGGTACTTGTAACCGAAGTTTAACTTAATATAACACACACAATAATTTGAATAACAATGATAATTAACTAATGATTAATACAAAAATGATGATTAGCTCAATACATTTTACCCTATACTGACCAAGCATATGTTAACATAAAAATCAAATAGGTATCTTTGCGGCATTATGAGTAAGCATGGCAGGATATTAGTGGCAATGAGCGGCGGGGTTGATAGTTCGGTGGCGGCAGTAATGCTGCATGAACAGGGCTATGAAGTTATTGGTTTAACCATGAAAACCTGGGACTACGCCTCATCGGGCGGAAGTTCAAAAGAAACCGGCTGCTGCAGCCTGGATAGTATCAATGATGCACGTGCTTTGGCTGTCGGCTATGGCTTCCCGCATTATATATTGGACATCCGTAATGAGTTTGGCGATTTCGTGATCGATAACTTTGTTGACGAATATTTGGCTGGCCGTACTCCTAACCCATGCGTTTTATGTAATACCCATATTAAATGGGAAGCATTATTAAAACGTGCCGATAAACTCGATTGTGAATTTATTGCTACAGGACACTATGCCAATATCCGTTTACAGGATAACGGCCGCTACGTGATATCAAAAGGCAAGGATACCAATAAAGATCAGTCCTACGTATTATGGGGTGTATCTCAAAAAAACCTTGCCCGTACTAAATTCCCTTTAGGTAGCTTTTCAAAGCCCGAGATCAGGCAAATGGCGCTTGATATGGGCCAGATAGAACTTGCCGGTAAAAGCGAAAGCTACGAGATCTGCTTTGTACCTGATAACGATTACCGCTCATTTCTGCGACATAAAGTTGAAGATCTTGATGAACGTATCGGCCCGGGCAACTTTGTGCTTACCAATGGTACCGTAGTAGGTAAGCACCAGGGATATCCTTTTTATACCATTGGTCAGCGTAAAGGCCTGGGCATAGCATTAGGGCATCCTATGTTTGTTACCCGAATCGATCCTGACACCAATACCGTTGTTTTAGGCACAGCCGAAGAGCTTGAACGCAAACAGGCCTGGGTAAAAAACCTCAACCTCATTAAATACGAAACTGTGAATGAGCCGCTTGAGGCAATTACCAAAATTCGTTATAAAGATACCGGTGCCCAAAGTACTATTCTTCAAATGGGCGAACATATGAAAGTTGATTTCCATCATAATGTATCAGGCATAGCGCCGGGCCAATCAGCTGTATTTTATGAAGGAGATGACCTGCTTGGCGGCGGTTTCCTGATGTAAGTATTCTTTTCCTGCTATCTTTTGAACTTGACAAGCTGGACTGACATGCATGCCTGTTATCATTTTGTTAAAATCAGTTTAGGTATTTTGCAAGAATATAATTTTTACGGGCATTTTTACGCCAATTTTTCAACTTAAAACATAATTGACTTTCAACTTTTACACCTTTTACCAAAAACTAATTGGTGTTTCGCTTACTTTATGTTTTATTTGCAAAAACTAAAACTGATTAAATGGCCAAAAACTTACTGATAGTTGAATCACCTGCAAAAGCTAAGACCATTGAGGGTTACCTTGGAAAGGACTTTACTGTAAAGTCCAGCTATGGGCATATCCGTGATCTTGTTAAGTCGGAAGATGCAATTGATATAGCTAATAACTTTAAACAAAAATACGAGGTACCCGCAGATAAAAAGCAGGTAGTTAGCGAATTAAAGAAGTTAGCTAAGGAAGCCGAAATGGTTTGGCTTGCATCGGACGAGGACCGCGAAGGTGAGGCCATTTCCTGGCACTTGTTTGAAACATTGGATCTGAAGGATGTAAGCACCAAGCGTATTGTTTTCCATGAGATCACAAAGCCCGCCATTTTAAAAGCGATAGATACACCACGTAAAATTGACTATAACCTGGTTAACGCCCAGCAGGCACGCCGTGTTTTAGACAGGTTAGTAGGTTTTGAGCTCTCTCCTGTTTTATGGAAAAAGGTAAAGCCATCACTTTCAGCGGGCCGCGTACAATCAGTTGCGGTAAGGCTCATTGTTGATCGTGAACGTGAGATCAATAAATTTAAATCAGAAGCAGCATTTAAAATAGTAGCCATATTTGGCAAAGGCAAAGAGGCTTTCAAGGCCGAACTGCCCGAGCGCTTTACAAAACAGGAAGATGCTGAGAAGTTTTTACAGGACTGTATTGCGGCAGATTTTGATGTTAAATCATTAGATACCCGGCCAACAAAACGTTCGCCAGCCGCACCGTTCACAACATCAACCCTGCAACAGGAAGCAAGCCGCAAATTGGGCTATTCCGTAGCAAGGACTATGCAAGTTGCACAACGGCTTTACGAATCAGGTTACATCACTTATATGCGTACCGATTCGGTAAACCTGTCTGAACTGGCCTTAAATTCGGCAGCAAGCGAGATCGTATCAGCCTATGGCGAAAAATACCATCAGCAAAGAAAATATAAAACCAAAAATGCCAGTGCACAGGAAGCACACGAGGCAATCAGGCCAACCTATTTCAATAACCACTCTATCGATGGCGAATCGGCAGAGAAGCGTTTATATGAGCTGATCTGGAAACGCGCCATTGCTTCGCAAATGAGCGAAGCCCAGTTTGAAAAAACCACCGCAAAGATGAGCATCTCAACCCGTAGTGAAGATTTAGTGGCCAACGGAGAGGTAATGAAATTTGATGGCTTCCTAAAAGTTTATCTTGAATCGCAGGATGATGAGGATGAACCGCAACAGGATGGCGAAAATGCCATGCTGCCGCCATTAACCAAGGGTCAGCGTTTGGCTTTGCAGGAAATGTCGGCGACAGAACGTTTTTCACGCCCGGCCGCCCGTTATACCGAGGCAAGCTTAGTGAAGAAATTGGAAGAGTTGGGTATCGGTCGCCCGTCAACCTACGCCCCTACTATCTCCACCATTCAAAACCGTGGTTATGTGGTTAAGGAAGAGCGCGAAGGCAAGCAACGTAATTTCAGGGTGTTAACACTGAAAGCAGGCAGTATCACCAAAGAAGAAAAAACGGAGAATACAGGTGCCGAACGCGGCAAGCTGTTCCCTACCGATATCGGTGCTGTGGTGAACGATTTCCTGGTTCAATATTTCAAGGATATCGTTGACTTTAACTTCACCGCCAGCGTTGAAAAACAATTTGACGAAATTGCCCAGGGCATGAAAGAGTGGACAGCCATGCTCCACGATTTTTACAACCCTTTTCATAAAGAAGTTGAGAGCACTATTGAAAAAGCCGACAAAGCAACCGGCGAACGCGAATTAGGCACCCACCCGGAAAGCGGAAAAAAGGTTTCTGTACGGATAGGCCGTTTCGGGCCTTTTGTACAGGTTGGTGAAAGCGCTACCGACGAAAACGAAGAGAAACCCCTCTATGCAAGTCTTCGGAGCGGACAGAGTATTGAGACCATCAGCCTTGAAGAAGCGCTTGAGCTATTCAAGCTGCCCAAAGTTGTGGGCGAATATGAAGGCAAGGTAATGAAAGTGGCTATCGGCCGTTTCGGGCCTTACATCAGCCACAACAGCGCTTTCGTTTCTTTACCTAAAGAGATCGACCCGCATGATGTTACTGAAGAACAAGCCATTGAGCTCATTAACCTGAAGCGCAAAAAAGATGCTGAAAAGCTAATCAAAGCTTTTGACGAAGATCCGGACGTAAAAGTATTAAACGGTCGCTGGGGACCATATATTGAATTTGGCAAACTGAACGTTAAGATCCCTAAAGATAAAGATCCTTTGACCCTGACTTACGAAGAATGCAAGGCACTTGCCGATGCAACACCAAAAGATGCTAAAAAAGGGCGCTTTGGTAAAGCTGCTGCATCGGCCAAGCCTGCTGCAACAAAAGCACCGGCTAAGAAAAAGGCGGCAACTAAGAAAAAATAGTGAATGGTTGATTGGGGTGAATGGTTTAGCAAGTGCGATTAGAACCACACACCTAATCAACCCAATCAACCAAAAGAATGAAAAAAGACCTGCCAGAAAATAATGTAAAAGATATTGCTATCGCGGTAGCATTGGAGAGCGAGAGTGTGGAAAGTAAGGTATGGTATGTATATCTCATTAACCTTAAAAACGAGCCGATCGAAAACGTGCTCATTACCTCAAAAGGCTATGGGGAAAAGGACGGTGAACAGGTAAAAACCTCTACCCTGAGGCATATGATCCCTGTTGTTGACAGCAAAGCATATAAGCTTATCGAGCCTATTGATGAGCAAACCTTCGGCCTTAATAACGAGTATTGGCTCAGCTACTATATAGGGAAAGATATTTTCGACAAGAAATTTATATTCCTTCCTGAAAGTATTGTGGAGATGAATTTTATCAAAATCCCGGTTTTAAATAAACCCGGAGTTATGATAAAATAATTTTCGCTTTAAATTATTTATTGTCATAAATTTCATAATTTACCTGATAATAAATAAACCTATTCATGGAAAACGGATACAGTCAATTCCGCAAACGCCGAACCTTAATCACTATTGTCACTACCATTGCTCTTGCATTACTCATCGTATACCTGGTAGCTCATGGCCATAAAAAAGCAATAGTTGATCCTGCTTTCAGCAAGTATATCGAGTCGTATACCACTGGTGTTATTTCCAAACAGAGCCCCATTCGTATCAGGCTGGCCAGTGATGTGCAGGTAACACACCAGCAAAATGAGGAAATAACCGAGGATCTTTTCAACTTTTCGCCAGCCATAAAGGGAAAGGCTATCTGGACGGATGCGCGTACCATCGAGTTCAGGCCCGATGAGAAGCTCGACCCAGGTAAAAACTATACTGCCGATTTTAAACTGGGCAAGCTTATTGAAGTGTCGGATCATTTTGAGCATTTTAAATTTAATTTCCAGGTTATTCAGCCCGACTTTACGGTTTCATTCATCGGTATGCAAACCGCCAACAATACTTCAAACACCGAAATGAAACTCACCGGCGATGTACAAACAGCCGATGCCGAAGATCCATCGGCTGTTGATAAGCTCCTTATGCCCAACTATACATCTCCGGTAAAAATAAACTGGGAGCATGATGCCGCCCACAAAAACCACCATTTTACCATAACCGGCTTAACCCGTATTGCCGGCAAGGCCAATCCGCTTGCCATTAACTGGGATGGCAGCAGCATAGGCGTGGATAAAAAAGGCAGCCAGAATTTTGAAGTGCCCGCCATTGGTGATTTTAAAGTACTGAACATCCGCGCCGTGCAGGATAACGACCAATACGTTGAGGTACAATTTTCGGACAATATTTTGGTTGGCCAGGAGCTTAACGGGCTTATCACAATCAACAATATAGCTGATCCTGCTTACAGTATCGACGGTAGCCTGGTCAAAGTATATGCTCCGGACCGTTTACAGGGAGATTACACCGTATCTGTGAACGAAGGCATTAAAAACACGCTCCTGAAAAGGATCACGAAGGGCTATACCGCCAATTTATTCTTTGAAAACCGCTTACCTGCCGTTACTATCCCCGGCAAGGGTGTGATCCTCCCCGACTCGGGCCGTATTATGATGCCTTTCGAAGCGATTAACCTGAACGCAGTAGATGTTACCATCATTAAGATCTACGAAAACAATGTACCTCAATACTTTCAAAGCAATGGTTTTGACGGCAGTACTGAATTAAGGCAGGTTGGTAAGCCTATAGTTCAAAAAACAATCCGCCTGGATACTGATAAAGGTCTTAACCTGCACAAAAAAAACCGCTTTATGCTTGATCTTGACCAGATGATCCGAACTGAACCCGGCGCTATCTATCGCGTGGTGATCGGTTTCAGGCGGTCGTACTCACTGTTTAACTGTAAAATATATAGCGGTAAAGTTCAAAAGGATAACGGCGATAGTGACGAAGGCGAATACTACGGCGGCGAATACAGCGACAATTCATCAAAAGTAAGCGACGAGGACGACGACTTCTGGAAACGCTATGATAATTACTATCCCGAAGGCTACAACTGGCAGGAACGCGACGATGCGTGCACAGATTCGTACTATAGTAAACAACGCTGGGCTACCCGAAACATCATATCCTCAAACATTGGCCTTATTGCCAAACGCGGCAATGATAACAGCATGTTAATAGCTGTTACAGATATCCTGAACGCCCAGCCGATGAATAACGTGGATTTGGAACTGCTTGACTACCAAAAACAGGTAATTTACAAAACAACCAGCGACGGCGATGGGCTTGCCAAATTCGACCTGAAACGCAAACCGTACCTGCTGGTAGCCAAAAAAGGCGTACAGCGTGGTTACTTAAAGCTGGATGACGGTAGCTCTTTACCTCTGTCAAGATTTAACGTTGGCGGCGAAGAGGTACAGAACGGACTCAAAGGATTTATTTATGGCGAACGCGGCGTCTGGCGTCCCGGTGATTCCATTTATACCTCATTTATTCTGGAGGATAAACTGAAAACCCTTCCGGCTGATCACCCGGTTGAATTTGAATTGTACGACCCAAGCGATAAGCTTTACAGGCGCATTACCCGAACAAAAAGTTTGGATGGATTTTACAGTTTCCATACGGCAACAGAAACCTCGTCCCCTACCGGTAACTGGACAGCTAAGGTTAAAGTTGGAGGTGCTACTTTTGAGAAAAAGATAAAGGTTGAAACTATAATGCCTAACAGGCTTAAGCTTAGCCTGTCCTTCGGCGGAGCCGCTGAATTGACCAAAGGGAACAATGCCAATGGTAAATTAAGTGCCCAATGGCTTTTTGGCGGTGCGGCTCAAAACTTAAAAGCCAAGGTTGATGCTTATTTATCGGCACAAAATACCAGCTTCAAGAAATATAAGGATTATGTATTTGATGATCCTACACTGGCCTTTAATACGCAGGTTCAAACCGTTTTTGATGGCAAGCTGAGCGAAACAGGCACAGCTGATGTTGATGCCAATGTAAATGTAGAAAAACAGGCCCCCGGGCAACTTCGCGCAAACTTTTTAGTTAAAGTATTTGAGCCGGGCGGTAATTTCAGCATCAACCAGGTGAGCATGCCTTATAACGTTTACCCAGGCTATGTGGGGATTAAAACACCTGAAGGCAGTGACCTGTCGGGTATGTTGGTTACTGACAAAGATCATTTGGTTGATATTGCCGATGTGGATGTGAATGGAAACGCCCTTCCGGGCAGCCGCGATGTGCAGGTTGAACTGTACAAAGTACAATGGCGCTGGTGGTGGGATCAAACCGGCAACGAAATGAGCAACTTTACGCAGGATAAATACAACAAGCTCATTAAAACCGAAACTGTAAAGTTGACTAATGGCGCGGGCAAATGGAAACTGCATATCAACAAAGCCGACTGGGGCCGGTACCTCATTAAAATTAAAGATGAGCAAACCGGTCACTCAACCGGTAAGATCATTTATGTCGATTGGCCAAACTGGTCGGAACGGCTGCAATCAACCAACCCTACCGAGGCTGCGATGTTATCTTTCACTTCAGATAAACCTGCTTATAAAGTTGGCGATGAGGCTACTTTGACCATTCCAACAGGCGAGGCAGGTCGGGCGTTGATTAGTTTTGAAAACGGCAGCAAGGTTTTAAAAACAACCTGGATAGATACAAAAAAAGGACAAACCCGATATACATTTACTGTTGACGGAACAATGGCACCCAACGTTTTCGTGAACGTTACCCTGCTTCAAAAACATTCGCAAACGGTTAACGACCTGCCCATCCGCATGTATGGTGCTATTCCGCTACAGGTTGAAAATCCTGAAACGATATTGAAGCCGATCATCAGCATGCCTGATAAGATCAGACCTGAGACACAATCGGCCATTACCGTATCCGAGGCATCGGGCAAGGAAATGACCTATACCATTGCCATTGTTGATGAAGGCCTGCTGGATATCACCAATTACAAGATACCTGATCCGCATGATACCTTTTATGCCCATGAGGCTTTAGGCGTAAAAACCTGGGACCTGTTCGACTATGTGATAGGCGCGTTTGGCGGCGGGCTGGAGCGGATTTTAAGCATCGGCGGTGACGGGAACCTCGGTAATAACAAAAACGTATCTGTAAATCGTTTTAAACCCGTTGTAAAATTCCTTGGGCCTTTCCATCTTAACGCTGGCGAAAAGCAAACACAGCGCTTTATATTGCCGCAATACGTAGGTTCTGTTAAAGCCATGGTAGTAGCGGGCCACAACGGCGCTTATGGCATTGCTGAAAAGGCCGTGGCGGTTAAAAAGCCATTGATGATCCTGGCTACCCTGCCACGCGTGCTCGGCCCGTCCGAAAGCATCCAGCTGCCGGTCACCGTATTTGCGATGGAAAACAATATCAAAACCGTAAGCGTACAGGTACAAAGCAATGCTTTCAGCAACCTCGGTGGCAACAACCAAAAAACGCTGACTTTTGACAAACCCGGCGACCAGATGGTAACCTTTGATTTGAACGTCAAGGATTTTGTCGGCGTAGGTAAAGTAAAAATAATTGCCAAAAGTGGTTCGGAAACAGCTGCTTATGATGTTGATCTTAACGTCCGCAACCCTAACCCGCCTGTTACCCGCATTATTCAGAAAGAGCTTGCGCCTGGCGAAGTATGGAATACGGATTATCAGCCGGTTGGCATCAACGGCACTAATAAAGCCACGCTTGAAGTAGCTTACATCCCGCCGCTGAACCTTTCAAAACGTTTGGATTACCTGATCGAATATCCGCATGGCTGTGTGGAACAAACTACATCATCGGCGTTCCCACAGTTATACCTGAACCAGTTACTTGACCTTTCACCAAAACAAAGGGCTGAAACTGACCGGAATATTAAAGCCACCATTAACAGGCTCAATGGCTTCCAGGTACAGGGCGGCGGCTTAAGCTACTGGCCTTACGGCGGCGAAGCCGACGAATGGGGAACCAATTACGCCGGGCATTTCATGTTAACAGCCCAGGCAAAAGGCTTCAGCATGCCGATAGGCTTTATTGACCGCTGGAAGAAATATCAGAAAGAAAAGGCCCTAAGCTGGGCTCCACGCAAGCAGCCATACTATTACGAAGACGACCTTACCCAGGCCTATCGTTTATACCTGCTGGCCCTCGCCCGCTCACCCGAAATGGGCGCTATGAACCGCCTGCGTGAATTTGCACTATTGAGTGACGCCGCAGCCTGGCGCCTTGCTGCCGCCTATAAGCTTGCCGGGCAGCCTGAAGTTGGCCTAAAGATGATAGCTAAATTATCAACCACTGTTAAACCATATAACAGCCTATACGGCACTTATGGGTCCGGTTTAAGGGATGAAGCTATGATACTGGAAACCCTTACCCTGCTGGGCCAAAAACAAAAAGCAGCAGGGCTGGTACATACAGTTGCCGCACGTTTATCACAGGACGATTGGTACAGCACTCAAACTACGGCATACTCGCTGATAGCATTGGCGCAATTCTATGGTCAAAACAAACCTGCCGGTAAACTTGAATTTAACTATGCAGCAGGCACTGCCAAAGCTACCATCAGCACTGCTTCGTATTTATGGCAGGGAGCGCTGGCGGGCAACGGCGGTAAAGTTTATCTCAGGAACAACAGTAACAATAAACTGTACATTAGGCTGATACAAAAAGGACAGCCATCTTCAGGGCAGGATACCCAATCAATCATCAATCCGGATGTATTGCAGATGCGTGTCGGCTATTTCTCTCTTAAAGGTAAACCGATAGATCCATCCTCGTTAAAACAGGGGACTGATTTTGTAGCCCAGGTAAATATCAAAAATCCGGGAAAACGCGGCAGATACGATAACCTCGCCCTTACCCAGATCTTCCCTTCGGGTTGGGAAATATTAAACACGCGCCTGCTGGGTGATGAAGCATTTAAATCCTCTCCCTCTGATTACCGTGATATCCGTGATGACAGAGTGAACACATATTTCAGTTTGTATGAAGGGCAGGAATCAACCTATTATGTAATGCTTAATGCAGCATACACCGGTAAATACTACTTACCGGCTGTTTATTGCGAGGCGATGTATAATAACCAGATCAGCAGCTTATTGAAAGGACAATGGGTTGAGGTGGTGAAGTAACGATAAATTCAGACTTACGAAGTTTTACTACTTCGCAAGTCTTTAAAAATAGAAAGCGCTTCCATTTAATTTTGGAAGCGCTTTCTATTTATTGCGATAATAAAAGCTTACAACCTACCTGTTCTTGAAGGTTGATCTTTACTTGACACATAGTTAAAACTCTGCACCTGATCGCCCAGTTGGATCTTGAACTCACCTGCTTCGGTAACCGTTTTGCTTACATCGTTCACAAAGGCCAGATCTTTAGGAGTTATTTTAAAAGTAACTGTTTTGGTCTCGCCGGGTTTCAGGCTGATCTTATCAAA
The DNA here is from genome assembly GCF_034263275.1 of Mucilaginibacter sp. cycad4. Classification (NCBI taxonomy): domain Bacteria; kingdom Pseudomonadati; phylum Bacteroidota; class Sphingobacteriia; order Sphingobacteriales; family Sphingobacteriaceae; genus Mucilaginibacter; species Mucilaginibacter sp. cycad4. The sequence continues at coordinate 2,665,893 of NZ_CP139559.1, forward strand.
AGCACGCAGGCGTTTGGTATCCGGTGCAATACTGGCGTAAAGCTGGCTAATGTAAAGCAACACAGATTCCTTACCTTCCAACTGACCGGTATTTTTGACATCTACAGATATTGTCAGCGTTTCATTATCCTTAAGCTCAGGCTTGCTGATATGCAGGCTGCTGTAGCTGAATGTAGTGTAGCTGAGACCATAACCAAATTCATATAAAGGATTATATCCATGCTTATCATCAGGATTGCCGTTCTCCAAGTTTTTGCGGTAATAATTTACAAGCGCATTGGGGTAACGGGGATAAGTAACGGATAACTTACCCGATGGGTTCACATCGCCAAACAAAACACCGGCAATAGCATCCCCACCCTCGTTTCCCGAAAGATAAGCCATAATAGTAGCAGCGGATTTACTTTCAGCATCGGTAACAATACGCGGGCGGCCTTCGGCTAATACCAGGATCACCGGTTTGCCGGTTTTAGCCAATTCCAACGCCAGCTGGGTTTGTGCTGCAGGAAGGTTCAAATCATCAATATTGCCTACGTTTTCAGTGTAAGAAAGTTCGCCGAGGCAAAGCACAATAGCATCAGCGTTCTTAGCGGCCTTAACAGTTTCATCTACGTTTTGCAGGCTGTCGAAAGATGCACCGGTTTCATAAGTTACGTTATCCTTCCCTATTTTTTGTTGGATAGCTTCCAGTATGGTGTTTTTGCCGGCCGCAAACTTATCCGATAAGTCACCCTGCCAGGTGTAGCTCCAGCCACCATCCAACGAGCGCATGGTATTTGCAGTAGGACCGGTTACCAGTACTTTCAGATCCTTTTTAAGAGGAAGCACATGGTTATTATTCTTTAATAGCGTAATGGCCTCATTAGCCGCCTGCACACTGGCCTGCCTAAACTCATCCGATCCGAATTTAGGATAATCATCAGGGTTACCAACCGGGTGTTCAAATAAACCAAGCTCGTATTTAACCTTTAAAATACGGTGAACTGCCTCATTAACGCGGGCCATTGATACTTTTCCTTCCTTCACCAGCTCAATGAGGTAGGTATAAAAGGTGTAATCATAAGGTACCATACTCATATCTACACCTGCATTTACAGCTATCATTACGGCATCCTTTTGAGTGGCCGCTACGTGGTGGCGATCATGCAGGTATTGGATATCGCGCCAATCGGTTACAGCAATACCTTCGAAATGCAGTTCTCCCCTTAGCACATCGGTTAACAAATATTTACTTGCATGAACAGGAACACCGTTAATTTCGCCCGAGTTGATCATCAGCGTCTTCGCTCCTGCTTTAACAGCTTCGGCAAACGAAGGCAAAAAATATTCGCGCATATAACGGTCAGGGATCCACGAAGGGGTACGGTCTTTTCCGCTTAGCGGGAAACTGTAGCCAAGATAATGTTTCATACAGGCGGCAACATGGTATTTATCGCCCACGTCATTACCCTGGTAGCCCTTTATAATTTCGGCACCCATGGTTTTTACCACGTAAGGGTCTTCGCCAAGGGTTTCATAAATCCGCGGCCATAAAGCCGACCGGCCCAGATCCAGCACCGGCGAATAATTCCAGGGGATATAGCTTGCACGGGTTTCATAAGCGGTGATCTCCCCCATTTTATGCGCCAGGCTTTTATTAAACGTCGCTGCAAGAGCTATTTCCTGTGGAAATAAAGTGCTGCCAACTGTATAGGTAACGCCATGAATAGCATCGATACCATAAATAACCGGGATTTTTAAACGGTCATGGTCGGCCGCTTTCTGAATCTGAGAGATCACATCATACCAATGGCTGCGCTCATATGCAGTGCCGGTAACATTCAATATTGAGCCTACGTGATATTTCATGATAGCCTCTTTCAGTTTATCAGGGTCAAGCTCATGAGCACCCGCACCTGTTTTTGAAACCACATCGGATGTTACTTCAGTCATCTGCCCAACCTTTTCCTCAAGGGTCATTTGAGCTATAAGGGCGTCAACTTTTTTATCGATAGTCCCCATGGCAACCGGCTTCTTTTGAGCCAGCACTGTGTAGCTTAACCCATTGAGTAAAGCAAGTCCCATTACAGTAAGGTAAAGTTTTTTCATGTTGTGAGAATTTGATATTTATTTAGTTGATCTATGTTTTTCATCAATAGCTAACTCGTGTTGTAAAGCCTCTATCGCGTTAGCGAGATAAGCCAGCGGAGCATTCCAGTTTATAGCTATTTCATTGGCTGCATAGGCACGTTCATCATCAATATAAGCCTCATCGGGCACTTTTGATGGCACCCTGACACCATCCTGCATACCGGGATTGGAGCCGCCTACGAGCAGGCCCGGTACCGGATCAACCACGCCATCAGCTGCAGAAGGCCTGTGGTGCGGGTGCATTGGTGTTTTAGTACCATACCCTGTCACAAAAGAATAACCTGTACCGTTACGGCCAAGCAGGTAGTCAAGATTTGCTAAAGCACAATCCAGGTATTTTTTATTGTGCGATAATTTGTAAGCCTGGATAAGCAGGATGCCTTCGTTTGCAGCCTCGGATGTGCTGCCCCAGCCAAAATGCCTGGCGGATTTAGTCATCACCGTTTGATAGGCATTTGAATCAACCCCGCTGATCATATCATCAGCTGTACTAATCAGCCTTCTCCTAATTTCCGGCATCGCAGATACTGTTTTCTCTGTTATATTATTTTTAATCAGTGTATAATACCCCAGCAACCTAACCTGCGACCACGTAGGTATCGGCATCGAACCATCAGGCAAAAGATTAATATTTTTAAGATAGTCCACATCGCCGGTAGTGACTACCAGTTCAGAGGCCGCCCAGATAAACTCATCGTTAAAGTTATTATCGCCATAGCCGCCAGTAGTGACCTTCGGCTCAAACTTTTTATTCATCTCATCCTGACGATAGGCTACTTCCGGATTTTTAACAGCCCAGTTCCAGGCTTTCTGCGCAGCATTCAAACATGAATCGGCTAAGCCTGGTAACTCTTTAGGATATTGTTTGAAGATCCGTGAAGCCTGTGCCATAACAGCGGCAAAATCAAGCGTGGCCGCAGTGCCTTTTTGTACCACATAACGTGGTGACGGATCTTTATCGGGCATTTCAAACTTATCAAAAGCAGCATTGGTAAGCTTATGATATACACCGCCATCGGCGGGATCCTGCATGGTAAGCATCCAGTGCAGGTTCCAAAGCACCTCATCCAAAACATCCGGCACCTTGTTGCCGCTTTCGGGGATATTAAGCTTAATTGTTTTCATGTAGGCGGGAAAATCCTCGTATAAAGAAAGCAACGTGCTTGTAGTAATACCACTGTTCACAATATACTTGTTATAATCGCCGGCATCATACCAGCCACGCGGCGATGATATCACTGAGCCTGTCTTTCGTCCCTCATTTTCGGCAGATGGATGGATCAGCACAACAGTATCAGGATGCCCTTCGGCCCTGTGCCATTTGCCGGCATACTTTTCGGGTAGCGGTGTACCCGAGCGCATAAAATAATAGGCCTTGATGGCAGCGGCAGCTACCGCTTTATGAACCGAGGCTTTAATTTCAAAGGAATAAGAATAGCCTGCAGATGGGACATAAAGCACATATCTTCCGGGTTTTCCAAACATACTAAAGTCGGCCAGTTGAACAGTGTGCCCGGCAAAGTTTGGTTTAAGCGATGGTTTTAGCTTACCGGTAAATACTGTTTGCTTTTGAATGGTTTGGATAAAAAAGTTACCCCCTCTGTCACTTAAAACAATGGCCTTTTTAACAGCGCCGGGGTAAAAGCCTATTTGATTGAGGCGGATAAGCCTTGAAGTTGTATCGGTTTGAGCAGAAGCATTGCCTCCTATCAGCAGCAGCCCGAATAGAAATTTGTAAAATGACTTAAGAAGGTACTTTTTCATCTGCCCTGAAATTTGAGGAAACATCCGAAACCCGCGTTTAAACAGATAACTGATGCATAAATGGCAGATAAATATAGGTGTACGTTGTACAATAAGTATAATACTATTCTATCAATTAAAAGCTAAAATATAATACTAAATATACAATCGATTGCGTAACTTGAATAACGGTAAAGTTTATACGCTGATCTAACGCAAAAAAGACCCGCCGTTACCGGCAGGCCTTTCAGTATTTTTTGAGGGAGCGGGAAATTATAATGAGAACAATTTATAAGCTACAGCAAGGCTGAACAAGCTAACGCGTGTGTGTGAGTTATCATTGCCATAAGCTATTTTATTTAAACCACCTTCGTAACGAAGATCGATAGACAGGCTGCTGATATCAACACCTGCCCCTACCTGTATAGCGTAGTTCGCATCTTTATACCTTAAAGCTGTTGCGTCGTTAAATGCATCCCTATCTCTTCCGGTGGTAAATGAAAGAACCGGCCCACCATAAAACCTTCCACCTAAACCTAAGGCGCCAACTTTAGCTCCTACAAGCAATGGAACATCAAAACTTTTAAAGCTTTGTTTATTTGAAACACCTCCATTATTAACAGTTACGCTTTTATTTGTATAATAAAGTTCGGGTTGAAAAATTAAGCCCAGGCCGCCTATCCGTGCCCATGCACCGGCCTGGTAACCCGCTTTATTATCGTTGTTAAAAACGCCGTTTGAGGGAAATGTTGAATAGTTTAAACCGCCTTTAAGGCCGAAAGAAAAGCTCGGGATTACCTGGGCCTTTGAAACGCCGACTGACAGTAAAAAAATAGATAAGGAGAGTAAAATTAATTTTTTCATACTTATTAGGTGTTTGGATGATGTAAAAAGCTTTTGCAAGCCATATTGTTTGCAAAACCACTGCTAAATTAGAAATATCCGGCTAAACCCAACTGATAAGTTCAGCAAAAGTTCAACCGGATATTTAACTTATAATCTTTAATAAAAGTATAACCTTTGTTAATCTTACAGTGTTTACAACTCTTACAGTATTTACAACGTTAATTTACCCTGGTAATAATCAAGTATCTTGTTGTAGATATAACAGTCATAACGGGCATTGATCATGTTTATCTTTGATTTATCAAGGTTATTTTTCGCTACTACATAATCCACCGAGGTTAAAACACCCGCATTGAACCGTATTTCGGCAGTACGGAATGATTCGGCATAGGCTTTAACCTGATCAAGCAGCACACTATACCTGTTATAGGCTGACGTCATGTTAAGATAAGCCTGCTCAACGTCTTGCTTCAGTTTAATCTTAGTATTTTCCTCTATGTATTTATAGTTGAGCAAATCGATCTTTGCTTTGGCCACTTTATTGTGATTTTGGAAATAATTTAAGATCGGGATCTTTAAGCTTACACCAAACTGTGTACTATAGTTATTTTTAAACTGGTCATAGTAGCCAATATCTTTATTTACATAATTGGCCTGCGTAGTTAATACGGATTGCTTACCGCTTGGTGTATTTATAAAGTCACCTGTTTTTACAGTTGATGAATCGGTGAACACTGAGGTTTGCGCTGCGCTTGAATAATTGGTGTACAAACCGCCATATAACGAAACATTTGGCAGCAAAGCTCCTTTAGCTACGCTAACAGCCTTTTCGGCGCTTTGACGGCGAAGTGTAGCGGCTTTAACCAAAGCCAGTTGCTGCAAAGCTGTATCGTAAACCTGGTCGGACGAAAGCGCAGTTTGATTTGCCACGTCCTGTGCATTAATAGGCTGCAGCACAATATTTTTATTATACGGGATATTAAGTATTTGCAGTAAGCTCAATTTGGCACTTTCCAGCGCGCTGTTGGCTGCAACAACATTCAACTTGTTATCGCCCAGCGTACCTTGCAAATCATAAAGATCAGAGGGCAATTTATTAGCGCCGTCCTTTTCTAAAACAGTTAGCCTTTCAACCTGTTTTGCTGAAACATCAACCTGGTTTTTAACCTGCGCCAACAACTCCGTATTATCCAGTACGAGCAAATAGGCAGTAATCACATTTATAGTAACCAAATCTTTAGCTTGCTGTAAATCCATTTTACCGGCCTGGTAAGCGAGCGAAGTTTGCTTGATAGCATTTACATTTTGCAAGCCGCCAAAAAGCGTAAGGTTTGATTCGAGACTGTAGTTGCCGTAAGTTAATGACTGATTTACATAGGTATTTGTAAAGGGGTTAATATTACGCCCCTGGTTTATACCGTGGTTTATATTAGCATTTAAAGTCGGCAGCATGTTTTCTTTGGCCTGCATAAAATCAATACGGGCACTTTGGGCCTTTAATTCGCTTTGCTTTACATCAAGGTTATTTTTTATGGCAATATCAATGCATTTCTGCAACGAAAGGGATGTATCAGCCTGGCCAAACGCTTTTGCCGACGACAACGTAACAAGACCGAGAAATAGTAATTTATAGTATCGCATTTTATTATTGAGTTCAGAGTTTTCTTGATGAATCGATCCGGCCATCCAGCAGATCGATAATGCGCGAACCGTATTCGGCATTTTTTTCGGAGTGGGTAACTTGTATAATGGTCACCCCATCTTCCTTATTCAGCTTACGGAACAGTTCCATGATTTCCTCCCCCTGTTTTGAGTTGAGGTTACCGGTTGGTTCATCAGCCAATAACAATTTTGGTTTTGCAATAAGTGCGCGGGCTATGCCTACAAGCTGCTGCTGCCCGCCTGATAATTGTGCAGGGAAAAGATCTTTTTTACCAACAATGCTAAAACGGTCAAGCATATCGGCAACCATGGCTTTACGTTCAGCGCTCTTAAAATCCTGGTAAATAAGCGGGGTTTCAATGTTTTCGTAAACGGTAAGCTCATCAATTAAATGGTAAGCCTGGAAAACGAAACCGATATACTGCTTGTACAAAGCCGACCGTTGTTTTTCTTTGAGCTGATGCACCGCATGGCCTTCAAAGTAATGGTACCCGTCTGATGGTTCGTCGAGCATGCCTATGATATTAAGCAATGTTGATTTGCCCGAACCTGAAGGGCCCATGATAGAAATAAATTCACCCTCGTCAATCTCGAGGCTAAGATCATTCAGGATGATGTTTCTGTTGCCCCCTACCTGGAAATACTTTGAAATATGCTGCAGTGATAACATTTTTAGTTATTGAATTAGTTTGTTAGTAAATAAATGAGTTAAACAATAATACTCATCATTTTGCGATTAACATATCAATAACATACCAAAGTTATATCTAACTAATTATCAATACATTAAATCATTCTACCAAAACTTCACTGTACGCTTATGTAACAGAATGCGTTCGGTTATGATACAGTGGTTTTCAGTGATTAGAGGTTGGTGGTTAGAGATTGGTGTCATGTCCTGAAAAAAGTAGACATTATTGTTGTTTATTTGAGCTGTTAATAAGTCGAAAACTCTTCGAGTTTCCGACTTATTAACAGCTTTTCTTTTTTTGCTTCTTTTTTTCTTTTAAAAGATGCGTTTCTTTTGTTAATAACTTATGCAGCCATGTGTATCTGCTGCGGTGTTGCCAGGTTTAAGGACCAATGCGGCCTGTTCATATTATATGAGTTTATAGCCTCTTTTACTGCCCTAAGTGCATCCTTTTCGGAAGTGAATGTACTATCAAGACCATATTCTTGTTTTAAGATTCCATTCACCCGTTCCGCCATGGCATTTTCGTAGCAATGGTTCTCTTCTGTCATGCTGATACCGATTTTAGCCTTTTTTAACAGTTTTGTATAATCATTGCTGCAATACTGGATTCCCCGGTCTGAATGATGGATCAGGCTATCCGTAAACTGTCGTTGCCGGATAGCCATTTGAAGGCTACGGATAGCCCCCGCAATTCTAAGACTATCTGACAAATGCCAGCCTACCACTTTTCGCGAAAACGCGTCTGTGATCAAAAACAGGTATACAAAGTCTTTTGATGTACGAATATAGGTAATATCAGATACCCAACACTGATGAGCACTGGTAAGCTGTCTATCCTTCATTAGGTTCCTGTAGACCCTGAAGCGATGATAAGAATCTGTCGTAGAAACATATTTACGGCGTCTTTTTACCAATAGCTTATGCCGGCCCAACAACTCAAAGAACATATCCCTACCCATCCGTATTCCTGCTTTAGTTATATCTTTCTTTAGCAGAAAGTATAACTTCTTGCCTCCCAGACGCGGATGGTTCCTGCGAACCTCATGTACCAATGATAAGATAACTGTCTCATTTAATGCTTTTCTGTCTGCAGCAGATACCGCTTTATAGTAACCACTCCGGCTTACTTCAAAATAGCGGCATAACTCATTTAATCTGTATTTTGACCGGAGCGCTCCGATACTTGACCGCCAAACTTTTTTTTTAAATCCTCCCCGTATAGTTTGCCTGCCTGCTTGACTACCTCTTCTGCGCAATCCCGCGCCAGGTAAGCATCTGCCAAAGCCAGCTTTAACTTTTTAACTTCCTGTTCTAATTCTAATAACCGACCCTTCTCTGCTTTCGTTTCCACTCTGATTACCTTGTTTTGTAAATATTGTTTACCTAATGCACCAAGCCATCTGCTTACTGTCTCTGCTCCACCGATCCCGTAGCGACGGCTTGCTTCTGTCAGGCTCAGACCTTCTTCTTCTATCTCCCTGACTACTTTTTGTTTAAAGCTAATACTGTACCGAACTACTCTTACGCTACTTCTTGTCATGTTTCCTGCCTTTTTGTTAACCTTTTTTTGTCAACCTATTTCAGGACAGGACATGGTTTTGATTTCGGATTTGGAAATTTCTTTTTTTCCGGCGCAAGTATGTAGCGAAGGGTTGAGCAATGGCTACTTGTGTTTTGCGCGCCAGAAAATAAAACAAAAAGGTTAGCTTTAAGGAATACCCCAAACCACTAACCTTTTATATTTCCGACAAATCTCTAATCTCCAACCACTAATCACCGGACCTCAAACTCTTCACCGGGTTAGCGAGTGCTGCTTTAAGCGACTGTACACTCACGGTAACAAAAGCGATAAATATAGCTACGGCACCTGCAGCAATGAATACCCATAACTGAATACTGATCTTATAAGCAAAATCCTGCAGCCAACGGTGCATAGCGTACCATGCTATCGGCGAAGCGATGATAACCGATACGATCACCAATTTCAGGAAATCGCCCGAAACAAGTTTCACTATACTGAAAACGCTTGCACCTAAAACTTTGCGTACCCCAACTTCTTTTATCCTTTGTTTGGTAGCGAATACTGCCAGCCCAAACAAACCAAGGCAGGATATGAATATAGTAACCAGTGTGAACGCAGTCAGTATCGAACCGGTACGTTGCTCGGATTTATACATATCATCAAATTCCTGGTCGAGGAAATGATATTCAAACGGCGTGGCCGGGTTAAAGGCGCTCCATTTTTCTTTTACTGCCGATATGGTTTGGGCGATATTATTTCCCGAAGTTTTGATGAGGATCTTACCAAAATAATCTTCGGTAAACATTACAATAGGCGTAATTTCCTGGTGCAGGGAAGCAAAGTTAAAATTTTGCACAACACCCCTTATTTCACCCATTCGACCGTTAAGGCCGATATGCTTGCCAACAGCTTCATTAGCTTTCCAACCCAATGCGTTGGCAGCTTTTTCGTTAATAATAAAGCCATATGTGCGCTGGTTTGCATCGGCAAAGGTTGATCGTTGCTCATCAGCATCCGTAAAATCAATACCTTGTACCAGTTTAATACCAAGGGTCTTTAAAAAGTTCCGCTCAACCGGCAGGGCAGTTACTGAAAGATTGTAATCGCTATTCTTGCCATCGGCCCGATTAATACTATAACCGCCGTGAACATCTACAGGTGAATCATACGAGGCAGTTGCATTAATTACGCCTGGCAGTTGTATTACCTCATTATTAAATGAATGGATATCCTTTAGTGATTTACCACCAATATCAAGTACCATAACCTGCGATCTGTTAATACCAATATTCAAATGTTGGATGTATTGCAACTGACTGCCAGCTATAACCGTACAGATCATGAAGAACACGGATACCACAAACTGAAATATCACCAGCGACCTGCGTAAGGTTTTACCACCCGAAGTATTTGTCAGCTTTCCTTTTAAGGTAACAATGGGATTAAATGATGACAAGTATAAAGATGGATAGGTGCCAGCTAAAAAAGTAACCGCTATAAATAAGGTTACCATAGCCATGGCCAGCCATGAAACATTCCAGGTTTGGAAACTTAATTGTTGCCCCGAAAAATCGCTGAACCATTTAAAACTTACATTGGCCAAAAATAAACCGCCAAGTAACGACACCAACGTAATCATAGCCGATTCAATGATAAACTGGGTAAAAAGCTGGGTGCGTGCGGCGCCCATTACTTTTCTTACCCCTATTTCATGTCCGCGTTCAATAGCTTTGGCTGTAACCAGGTTAAGAAAATTGACGCAGGCAAGCAATAATAATATAATCGCTACCGCACCCAAAATATAGATGTATTTGATATTGCCCGACGGTGTAAGCGGATACGTAGCCACCGATTTCAGGTGAACATCGATCAATGGTTCAAGCGTGAACCACATTTTATGGCCCTGCCTGAAATCATCTTTAAACATCCCGGCTACATAAGTATTCATCTTTTGCTGAACCGATGCTGCATTAACACCCGGTTTTAACAACAAATAGGAATAATCATTGGCCGAATCCCATTTACGTGTTTTGGAGTGTTCGCTGATAGCATATGAACCTATCATGTCAAACTTAATTTGCGAGTACTCAGGCACATCTTCTACCACGCCGGTAACCATCATGTTTTGCTTGTTATTAACCTTCAAAACTTTACCTAAAGCATCTTCACTGCCAAAGTATTTTTTTGCTGTAGAAGCGGTAATGACCAGGGCAGATGGATCTTTAAGTGCGGTAGCAGCGTTACCCTGCAAAAACTTAAAACTAAAGATCTTGAAAAAAGGTTCATCAGCTAATAAGAACCGTTTCTCATTAAACAGCTTATCCTGGTATTGCACCGGGTTATTATACCAGTAAACCCGCACGCCGTCCTCAATTTCCTGCAATTGCTGTTTAAATACAGGCACCGGAGCAGTTGGAGTTAATGATGTTGATTTTGCCGCAGCATCATCCGACGATTTATAATTATAAACCACACGAACAATGCGGTTAGCGTTAACATTAAACCTGTCATACCGTAATTCATTCAATAAATAAGTACCTAACAATATAAAGCAGCCTATCCCTACTGCCAAACCCGAAATACTTATTAACGACGTAACCTTATTAATTACAACATTACGCCACGCTGTTTTTATATAGTTTTTTATCATAAACCCCTCCTAACCTCCCCAAAGGGGAGGAATTGCTATATTTTTTTACGTTGATCTTTTTAAAGCCCTCTCCTTTGGAGAGGGTTTGGGTGAGGTTACTCGCTCCTCAAACTTTTAACCGGGTTAGCTACAGCAGCTTTAATAGCCTGAAAGCTAACTGTCGCAAAAGCGATAACCAGCGAGGTAAAACCTGCCAAACCGAATACCCACCAGCTGATATCAATACGATACGCAAAATCCTGCAGCCACTTGCTCATGGCATAAAACGCGATAGGCCATGCGATGACATTGGCAATCAGCACCAGTTTTACAAAATGCCCCGAAAGCAGCATTACAATATTTTGTACCGATGCGCCAAGCACCTTGCGCACACCAATCTCCTTGATCCGTTTCTCGGCCGAGTACGATGCGAGGCCAAATAGCCCCAAACAGGATATAATGATGATTAGTCCGGCTAAAATACTTACTACCGTGCTTACCTGGTTATCAACACCGTAAACCTCGTTAAAGTGATCATCAAGAAACTGGTATTCAAAAGGGACACCGGGAAACTGCTTCATCCAGGTTGACTGGATAAACGCCACAGCCTGCTTAGCCCTGCCTCCATTGATCTTAACCGACATCTGGCCGAATCCTTTTCCATTTACCAGGAATAGTGTCTCTATTTTGTAATGAAGGGAGTTGAAATTGAAATCTTTGGCTATCCCGGTGATCCTCCCTAAAGAATCAAAACCAAACCTTTGGCCTAATAAGGATTCCATATTTTTCCCTTTATGATCTTTCAGCAATTCCTTCGCCAGCGCTTCATTGATGATGTACTGCTTCCAGACAGCCGAGGTATCGGTAGAAAAGTTTTTACCCATAAGCAGCTTGATCTTATACAGATCGAGATAATTATTATCAACAACCAGCAAGGTTGAAGTAAGCTGGCGCAATGGCGAATCGCCCAGTTTAAAGGAAATCCCGGTTTGATCAAGGTGGCTCCCTAAAATGTCCTGCGATGCTGTTACCCCTTGCACCAATGTATTGGAAAGCAATTCCTGCTTAAACAGATCATATTTATTTTGCGGGATGAGGCCTAAAGGAACATTCACAATCTGATCGCGGTTAAAGCCGGGGTCTTTTTGCTGCATAAACTTAAGCTGTTTGATAACCAGCACTGTGGCTATCATCAAAATTACCGCACTGGTAAACTGGCCTACAACTAAAATATTCCTCAAGGGCACCTTATTACCTCCTGCTGAAGCCAAAGCCCCCTTCAACACCTTAACCGGCTGAAATGACGACAGGAAAAGCGCAGGATATATGCCCGATATAATGCCTACAAGCACGGTGCTAATAAATACCACTCCTATAAGCATCTTGTTATCATGTAGCGGCAAACTGATATCACGCTGACTTAAACTATTGACAAAAGGAATAGCAAGGCTTACCAAAATACAGGCAAATACCAGGGCTATTAAAGACAATAAAATGGTTTCGCCCAAAAACTGCATGGCCAGTTGAAAACGACCTGCACCGATAGACTTGCGTACGCCAACTTCCTTGGCCCGTTCTGATGACCGTGCGGTTGAAAGATTGATAAAATTGATACAGGCTATCACCAAAACAATGATGCCGATAACTGTAAACAAGTTGGTAATGTGCTTATCAAATTTTTGATAATTTATATAGTCCAACCCTATATCGGCTGAATTAGCGTGAACATCTTTTAGGGATAGCAGGAATAATTCGTAATTTTTAGGACCGTCTTTCCCTTTATATTTTTGAAGATAAGCTGGAAATTTCTTTTCAAGTGCCGAGATATTAGTACCCGGTGCCAATTCCAAATAAGTATTTAACCAGTTGCCGCCCCAATTGGTAAACATCCATGGTTTATAAATACTGCTAAACGAAAACAGGCAATCAAACTGCAATTGTGAATTTTTAGGCACATTGGCTAAGATGCCGGTAACCGAATAAGTTATCGTGTCTTGCCCGTAGTTTGTAACGGTTTTACCCATCGGGTCCTCACCGCCAAACATTCGTTTAGCGGCATCTTCGGTTAATAAAATACTGCGTGGTTTTAACAGCGCGGTTTCCCTATCGCCCCTTAGCAGCTTAAAATCAAACATTTTCAGAAAAACCGAATCGACAAAAAACACCTGGGGCATGTACACCCGCTTAAGCCCGTAATTAAGCGGAAACTTTTGCTGCCAGCGCACCCGTGTAAAGTTTTTCACCTCCGGAAAGTCGGCCTTAAGGCTCGGCCCCATCGGGAACATGGATAAGGCCACTTTTTGCGACGCGCCCATGCCCTCAAATTTTTGCACCTCGTTTAAACGATAAATATTTTTAGTATGCAACGCATCAAAGCTTTTTTCATAATAAACAAACAGCACTATCACGATACAGGCCGCCATACCTACAGCCAACCCAAAAATGTTAATAGCCGAAAAAACCTTGCTTTTCCAGATATTCCGCCAGGCGGTTTTGAAGTAGTTCCTTATCATATCTTTATTTCATTATGTCAGTGGTGCATTAAGTCATTTTTACTTTGCTATTTTATCAATGACTTAATGGTGCGAAACAAACGACTCAATGGCCAATTATTCGCTTCTTAAACTTTTAACCGGGTTACTTATCGCTGCTTTTATTGCCTGGAAACTAATGGTAGCTATAGCCACTAAAATGGCCAGGATGCCGGCCAGTACAAATACCCACCATTGGATATCAATACGGTATGCAAAATCCTTTAGCCACTGATGCATAAAATACCAGCCTACCGGCATAGCAATTATGCAGGATATCAATATCAGCTTTAAAAAATCTAACGATAGCAGGTTCACTATACCTGGTACCGATGCACCAAGTACTTTGCGGATCCCTATTTCGCGGGTGCGCTGCAGTGTGCTGTACGAGGCCAGGCCAAGCAAGCCTAAGCATGAAATAAATATGGCCAGGATGGCAAAATTGAAAAACAACTTACCAAAGCGCTGCTCGGCACGGTACTGCCTGTCAAAAAATTGGTCTAAAAAATAATAGTTGTATGGTCTGTTAGGGATAAATTGTTTCCATTTACCCTCTATCTGCGCCAATGTGCTATTCAGATTTTTAGGTGATACTTTTACAGTGATCAGGGAGAGATTGCGTAATTCGATACGCATGGTAAGAGGTTTAATCACTTCCTGTAACGACCGGAAGTGAAAATCCTTCATTACCCCTACTATTTTGCCTTCGCGGCCCCATTGTTTAAAACGGCGGCCGATGGCTTCTTTTGGCGAACTGTAACCAAACAGTTTAACAGCAGCCTCGTTGATCAGCATGGCCTGGGCGGTATCTGTACTAAACTCGCGGGAGAAAGAGCGACCGGCAACCATTTTGATCTTAAACTGGTTTACATAGTCGTAATCAACAAAATAGAGATCGAGATTGGCGATTTGCAAATCACCTTTTTTGTTCTCTATCTCGGAATAAGCTCCATTGTTGCCACCGCCGGGGATACTTGAAGCTGAGGCTGTTGAAACAACACCAGGAATTGAACCGATGGCATTTTTCAAAGCATCCTTAGCAGGATCATCATTAGTATCAAGTACTACCATTTGGTCTTTATTAAAACCAAGGTCCCGGTTTTGCATAAAGCTCATTTGATTGTAAACCACAATGGTGCCAATGATAAGCGCAATAGAAATACTGAATTGTGCAATAACAAGAGTTTTACGTAAAGCTCCGCCCTTTTTACTGCCCGAAAACCGGCCCTTTAAAACAACAACAGGTTTAAAGGATGACAGTACCACTGCGGGGTATAACCCTGCAAGGAACCCGATACATACTGAAGCTGCAAAAAGGATAAGGACATAATACCAGTTAGAAAAAACCCCTGTACTAATAGTTTTACCGGCCAGTTGGTTAAACGTAGGCAGCAATAAAGCAACCAGCGCCAGTGTAAGCAGAAATGCAATGATACATAGCACTACCGATTCGCCGATGAACTGACCTGCTAGCTGACCTCTTTCGGCGCCCACAACTTTACGGATCCCTACTTCTTTGGCGCGTTCAACCGATCGGGCAGTGGTAAGGTTAACAAAGTTGATGCAGGCTATCAGCAAAATAAAAACAGCCACAATGCCGAATATATACACATTGCTGATGCTGCCAACTTCCTGGCCGCCTCTTTTTGAATAGAGGTAGGTAGATTTTAATGGCTCGAGTGTAAGGGTATAAAACATCTGGCTTTTCTTCATGCCATCGCCATCGCGGTTTTGCAAAAAGGCAGGCATTTTTGCTTCAAAAGCTTTCTGGCTTGTGCCCGGCTTTAACAACAGATAGGTGGTTGCGCCGAAATTGCCCCATTGACCATCTATTCCTTTATTAAACTTCTGGGTTAACGATGTCATAGAAATCAGCATATCCGCCTTGATCTGGGAGTTCCCGGGGAAATCTTTCATAACACCGGTAACCGTGGCCGGAATAGCATCTCCGGAAATCAAAACGGTTTTACCAATCGGATCGGCATTGCCAAAATACTTTTTTGCAGTCGACTCCGTAAATACTATGGTAGCAGGAGCAGTAAGCGCGGTCTTAGGATCACCTTTCAAAAGCTTAAAATCAAAAACTTTAAAAAATGTTGAGTCAGCAAACATGGAGTTCTCTTCCTGGAACTTTACATCGCCCTTGCGCACCAAAAAACTGCCGCCGCTGGTACGTACAAAAGCTTCTACCTCGGGCAGGTCGGCCTTAATGTTAGGAGCAAAAGCCCATGAGGTGATATTGGTATTAATGGTTTCGCTTGGAGTTTTAATATCGGTCACCAAGCGATAGATCCTATCGGCCTTTGTATGGAATTTATCATAGCTCAACTCAAAGGCTACATACATAAAAATGAAAAAACAGGCTGTTATACCAATGGATAATCCTGTAATATTGATAAACGAAAAACCCCGGTTCCTCCAAAGGTTCCGAAGGGCGATTTTAATGTAGTTTCTGATCACATTATTTCTTTATGTCATTCGGTCATTAAGTCACTTACTTATATCATTTATCGCTGAGCCATTTTTTGATCCTTCTCAGATACCAATGACCAAATGGCGCGAAGCAAATGACTCAATGATCATTTATTCTGAACGTAAACTTTTAACCGGGTTGGCAATTGCCGCTTTAATTGCCTGGAAGCTAATGGTTACCAACGTAATCACAATAGCCGCTAAGGCCGATATAATAAATACACCAGGGCCAACCGTTACCCGGTAATCATATTTTTGCAACCAGCCTTGCAAAAAGTAGAATGCTAACGGCGAGGCTATTACACAACTTACAAGCACCAGCAGCACAAAATCCTTCGACAATAAAAACCACAATTGGCTAACGGTTGCACCTAATACTTTACGTACGCCGATCTCTTTGGTACGCTGCTCCGCGATGTACGCAGCCAGGCCAAACAACCCGAGGCATGAAATAAAAATTGCCAACGCTGCAAATATGCCCGCCAGTTTACCTACCAATACTTCCTGACCAAACTTTCGGTTATAATCATCATCCACAAAACGATAGGTATAGGGGTAAGCGGGGCTATATTTTGAAAACACCTGCCCTATCTTATCAATGGCATCATGGGGATTTATTTTAGGTGACAGGCGGTAGATCATGTTTTGATGCGGAGCATTGTTATACACAAACATAGTTGGGTCGGCCTGTGCAAATGGCGATAGCATCAATGCATCTTTAACTACGCCATTTACCTTAACCGGCTTGCCATCGTAAATGAGCACCTGGCTAATCGGGTCTCCCTTAAGGCGGAGGCGTTTAACAGCAGCCTGATTAAAAACAACATTTGAGGTATCGGAAGCTACATTTTTAAAATCGCGGCCGGCAAGCATTTTCATGCCGGCAGTTTTAAAATAATCGTCAGCTATGGCTATCACACCCATTTCAACCGTTTCACCTGCCATTTTCCCAGTCCATTGATCAAGGTTGTTATGCATGTTTATATCGGTAATAGCGCTCGATGCCGTGGAGATACTTTCTATTATCCCGCTTTGCAATAACTCGTTTTTGAATGCGGAAAAGTGCTTGCCAAGATCGTCATTAGCGTTGGTAGCTAACAGTCTGTTGATATCATACCCGCTTGGACGATTTTTAGCGTATTGGATCTGTTTGTAAATAACAACTGTACTAATAATCAACGCAATGGAGCAGCTAAACTGCATCACAACCAATATTTTTCGTGAATATGATGCCGAGCGGCCAACCTGGATAGTGCCCTTTAAAACCTTAACAGGGTTAAATGAAGAAAGATAAAACGCGGGCCTGCTCCCGGCGACTAAAGCCGTAAACAATACGCACCCCATCGTTATCAGCCAAAAAGTTATGCTGTTAAATGGTATAGCGATGGTAGTACCGGTAAGTGCATTGAACGGCCCAAGGGCTATCTGCACAAAAAGTACCGAGCAAATAAAAGATATAAAGGTAATCAACGCCGACTCTATGAGGAACTGAAAAATGAGATGCTTACGCTGAGAGCCAATGGCCTTGCGGATACCTACTTCACGTGCGCGCTTTTCGGAGCGGGCTGTTGTAAGGTTAATAAAATTAATGCAGGCTATCAGTAATACAAGTATACCAACAATACTAAAAATTCGTACATAGTCAATAAAACCGGCACTGGCTATACCATTCTTATAGTCAGAATACAAATGCCAGTCGGCCATAGGCTGCATGATCACGTCTGAATTTTCGGCGTTTACGTTCTTCTCGCCTTTTTCAATATGTATGATCTTTGGAGCAAGCCGCGCATAGGTTACACCGGGTTTTAATTTGGCAAAAAGTTCAAAGCCATTATTACCAAAACTGTCATGGGCTCCTCTCATGTAGGGTTGTTGTTCTGAAAGGCTGAACGGTATAATATATTTAAACTGCAGCGATGAGTTTAATGGTACATCTTGTATTACGCCGGTAACTTTTAAGTTATAGGAGTTATCAACCTTTACTACTTTATTAATCACATTTTCGGTGCCGAACAAAGCGATAGCAGTAGCTTTTGTTAATACAATTGAATAGGGATCGCTCAAAGCGGATGTCCGGCTCCCCTGTAACAAGTCGTATTCAAACATTTTCAAAAAATCACTTCCCGCCTGCACGCCGTCTATCGATAGCTTTTTATCGCCAACCACCAATCCATGAGTACCACCCCAGTCGGTAGATGCAACATATTCAAACTCGGGCAGGGTGCGCAACACATCGGCCAGCTTTAATGATGTTGAACTGAACGTCAGCGTTTCGCCATTACTGTTAAAATTACGGCGCACCTGGTATACCCTATCTGCATTTGGCAAAAACTTGTCGTACGAGTACTCATTAGCAACCCAAAGTGCTATCATCAACGCGACAGCCATCCCGGCTGCCAATCCTAAAACATTGATTGCCGTATAAGCCTTGTTATTGACGATGTTTCGCCAGGCTATTTTGATATAATTTCTAAGCATATGCCATATCATTAAGTCATTAAATCATTGAGTCATTAGCTTCGTGTTAAAATGACTTAATGACGCGAAGCATGCTGACTCAATGACAATTTATTCAGACCGCAAACTCTTAACCGGATTGGCCAACGCAGCCATAGTAGCCCGATAACCTACCGTGATCCACGCTATTATAAGGCTTGATAGTATCGATATTACAAATATCTGAGGGCCGATACTGATCCGGTATTGAAAATCTTTTAAATAATTGTGCATTGCCCACCAGGCCAGCGGAGCAGCTATTACAAAAGCGATGAGCAGCAATATGCTAAACTCCTTACCAAATAGCCATAGTATACTGCTTATATTGGCTCCCAATACCTTGCGTACCCCAATCTCTTTTGTTTTACGCACTGCCATAAATGATACCAGGCCATATAAACCAAGGCAACCGATGATGATCGCGATACCTG
This sequence comes from Mucilaginibacter sp. cycad4, assembly GCF_034263275.1. Classification (NCBI taxonomy): domain Bacteria; kingdom Pseudomonadati; phylum Bacteroidota; class Sphingobacteriia; order Sphingobacteriales; family Sphingobacteriaceae; genus Mucilaginibacter; species Mucilaginibacter sp. cycad4. Next base: position 2,685,049 of record NZ_CP139559.1, read on the forward strand.
CAAATGCTTCAACCAACGTTAGCAGGATATTATCCATTTCGTAAAAACGCTTAATAGTATCATCCAGGAACTGATATGAATATAATTCTTCGGGGAAGGTTTGGTTCCAGATCTTATCAATCTGCGCTAATGTAGCTTTAGCATTCCGCATATCTATTTTAACGGCAACGGTACCCAGGTCCTGGTAATTGGGCATTACACATAATGGCGAAATTTCTGAATGGAAAGAATAATTATAAAAATCTTTCATTACGCCAACAATGGTACCTTTATAATTACGGCCATTAATTGCCATCTGTTTTCCAATTACATCCTGCGGTTTAAGGCGCAGCTTTTTAACAAAGGTTTCATTCACCAAAAGCTCTTTAACTGAATCTCCCTTGAAGAAATTTCTGCCGGCAACCAACTTTATACCAAAAGTCGAAAGATAATTTTCGTCGGCCTGTTTGGTATTGATGCTCCAATGTTCATCTTCGGCACGGTTATCATATTGAATACCGGTATTGCTATTTGAACGGGATGCAGGTGCATTAGCGCAGTAAGATAAATTTTCAACACCTTTAATTTCGGTTATGCGGTTGCGCATGGTGCTCATTTTAATCTTATCATTTTGAGGAAGCGGCACCAACACAATAGCATTTTTATTAAAACCAAGATCCGCAGTTTGTGAGTAGTGTAATTGCGATACCACGATAATGGTACCAATGATCAGTACCTGCGATATAGTAAATTGGGTAACTACCAATACCCTGCGTAACGAAAACCCGCCAACATCTTTTTGCGACAGCTTACTTTTAAGTGCTTTGATTGGCTGAAACCTTGCCAGCACCAGGCCTGGGTACGAGCCTGAAAGGAATACTACAATAATAGTAATCAAAACAATGAAAACACTCAATTGCGACCAGCTAAAGGTCATCCGCGCGCGGAACAGATTATTCAATGCGGGCAAGGCAATTTCTGACAAGCCAATTGCTACACCAACCGCTATAACGCTGATAATGGCTGTTTCGGCAATAAACTGCCAGAATAATTGAAAAGGCTGACTACCGAGCACTTTACGAATACCCACCTCTTTTGAGCGGTTAAGAGCCTGCGCCGTTGCCAGGTTTACAAAGTTTACAGATGCTGTAATAATCAGGAACACTCCTATAAAAAACAGTGCCCACAAATAACTTTTATCGGCATATCCGCCAAGTTCACGGTCAAAGTGCATTTCGGCGATGGGCTGTAATTTAAAGCGCCAAACCTGCAAATCGCGGCCGGTATAATTTTTTTTAACCAGTTGCAGCATAGCTGTCTCAACTTGCGCTTTGGTTACGCCTGGCTTTAACCTGGTAAAGCCCTGACAACCGCTGTAAACACCTCCCCAGTTATTTTCACGGCCCTTGCCTCCGTAGGCCTCCATGCTGGCATACGAAATAAAGATCTGCTGTTTTTGATCGGTATTGTTTGGCAAATCCTGCAGTACCCCCGTTATAGTAACGGTTATATTATTGTCCAGCTTAAAAGTTTTGCCTATCGGATTATCGTTACCAAAATATTTATTGGCAATTTTTTCGGTAACCAAAGCTTCATTGGGGTTAACAAGCATAGTTTTCTTGTCCCCCTTGAGTAAAGGAAAATTCAGGATATTGAAATAATCCGGCTCAACAAAAGCTACCCCATCATCCTCACCAAACTTTTTAACTTCGCTTCCCCTGGTTATAGTGATCAGCGTTTTGTTGAAACTAATATATCTTGCTGTTTTTTCGCTAAAAGCGAAGTCATTACGATAACCTTTAGCCATGGGTTGTGGTATGGCGCCTACACGGTCTACACCCTGATCGTGGAATTCAGTATAGAATCGGTAGATCCTGTCCTTATCCTTATGAAATGTATCAAAGCTCAGATGATAATTTATCAATGTAAATATTAATACACCGCAGGCTATACCCAAAGCCAAACCAATAACACTGATGGTTGCGTAAGCCTTGTTACGTACCAAATTTCGCCAGGCAATTTTTATGTAGTTTTTTATCATAATCTAAATCATTAAGTCATCGGGTCATTGGCTACCGCGTCAAATGATTTAATGACGCAAAGCAAATGACTCAATGAAATTATTCCGAACGCAAACTTTTAACCGGGTTACTCAAGGCCGCTTTAACAGCCTGGAAACTTACAGTTGCCAGTGCTATAACTATTGCAGCAATGCCGGCAGCTGCAAATACCCACCATTGTACGGTTACCCGGTATTGATAATTTTGCAGCCAGTTATTAGTGGCATACCAGGCAACCGGGAAGGCTATCAGGCATGAAACAGCAACCAGCTTTAAAAAATCGCGGGATAACAAACCGGTTAAACCTGCAACAGATGCGCCCAGCACTTTGCGGATACCTATTTCCTTGATCCTTCTCTCGGCAGTATAGGCAGCTAAGCCAAATAAGCCAAGGCATGATATTACAATGGCTAGCGATGCAAACACTCCCGCCAGCTTGCCTGTAAGTGTCTCCGTTTTAAACAACTCATTAAAATCGGCATCAATAAATTTGTATTCGAAAGGATAGCCGGGGCTTGCACGTTTATAAACCTCGGCTGTTTTAGCTAATGCTTCCGTTAAATTAACGCCTCGTTTAAAGCGGATAGTTAAAATGTTGTTGTTTTGCGGACGGCTGAATAACATAAGCGGCGCACCGGCAACATACATATCATTATAAAGGAAATCTTTAATAATTCCGGCAATTTGGTAAGGTTTAGTGCCGCCATCCCTGATAATACCGCCCACGTGACCTGCTTTACCCATTTGTTTGGCAAAGGCTTCGTTAATGATCACGTTGTTACTGTCGAGCTTAGCATTGGCATAAAAATCACGACCGGCAACCAGTTTCATGTTCATGGTTGATACAAACTGCGGGCTCACATTTTCAATTGTAATGAGTGGATTTTTTGAAGCATCCTTACCATCCCATGAAAAATTATCGGTATTGCTCCAAATCTGTAAAACAGGATACTCGCTCAATGAAGCATCGGCCACTACGCCGGTTTGTTTCAACTCGTTATTTACCGTTGCGAAATGATCGGTCAGCTTGCCTTTGGTATCGATGTAAACAAGATTGTCTTTTTCATAACCCAGCTCCCTGTTTTTCACATGCTGAATTTGCTGGTATATAATTACCGTACCAATAATCAATATAATAGATACCGAAAACTGGATCACTACCAAACTTTGCCTGATGAAACCCGCACCGGCTGCTGTCGGCAGTTTAATATTCTTTAATACCGCTATCGGGTTAAATGACGACAGATAGAACGCCGGATAGCTTCCTGCCAGCAAACCGGTAATCAATCCTATCAACAGTAAATAAATTAAATGCGATGGCTGCAATATGTCAATAGCCAATTCTTTTTGCACCAGGTTATTAAACGTTGGTAAAGCCCCATACACTAATAGCACGGCTATAATTACCGCTATAAATGCCATGATCACAGCCTCGCCTATAAACTGGGCGATAAGCTTGCCTTTACCTGCCCCCATTACCTTACGCACCCCAACTTCCTTAGCACGTTTTTCGGACCGGGCGGTTGACAGATTCATGAAATTGATACAGGCTATGATGAGGATAATAACAGCAATGGCGGCAAACAAACGAACGTATTCAATCCTCCCGCCATCCATTTTACCATCGGTAAATTTATCACGCAGGTTCCAATCATTCATACCGAAAAGGAATGAAACCGTTTTGTTGCCATTTTTCTTGGTGCCGATATAGTTAGCCAATTTTTTATTGACCGCTTTAACATCTGCAGTTGGTTCAAGCTCTACATAGGTACGGGCCCAGTTGGCACCCCAATCCTGCATCCAGGGTTGCATATGATCGATATTTTTTAAGGGGGCAAACCATTGCATCTGAAAAGTTGAGTTTTTGGGCAGGTCGGTAAATACGCCGGTTACCGTAAAGTTCTGCTCATTATTCATTTTTAAAGTTTTGCCCATCGGGTTGGCATCACCAAAAAACTTTTTAGCCATGGTGGTGCTAATCACTACCGAACGCAGTTCACGAAAAACATTAGCTTCATCACCCTGTACAAAAGGCAGTTTCAGCATCGGAAAGATCTCTGCATCGGTATAGGAACCTTCTTCGTTAATTACTTTATCGCCCAGCGCAAATACGATATTATCTGAGCCGGCCATACGTGCGGCATTTTTAACACCTGGAATATCAACCTTTAGCGCTGCTGCCATAGGGCCCGGGGTAGCGCGAAACGTGGAGGTTTTACCATCATAGGTTTGGTTTTCACGAACCGTGTACAGGTTGTCCCGCTTTACAAAATTGTTATTGAACGTAAGCTCGTCCTGCACCCACAAAAATATCATAGATGCACAGGCCACACCAATAGCCAGACCGGCGATGTTCAAAACGCTGTAAGCCCGGTTTTTCATCAGGCCTCGTACAGTGGTTTTAATGTAATTTCCTATCATGGTTGTTTCATTAAGTCATTTACGTAGTGTCATTGGATCATTAAGTTATTGTTGCCAGCGTTTAAAATGACTTAATGACGCGAAGCAAATGACTTAATGATTACTCAGATCTCAGGCTTTTAACCGGATTGGCAAGTGCTGCTTTAACAGCCTTGTACCCTACTGTTACCCACGCTATTACCAATGATGATACTATCGCCAATAAAAAGATCCAGGCACTCATTGAAATACGGTATACAAAGTTTTGCAGCCATCCGTTCATAATATACCATGCGGCCGGCATAGCTATCAGGAAAGAGAGGCCGATAAGCACTATAAACTCTTTTGAAAACAGCAGTACAATGCTACTTACCGATGCGCCTAATACTTTGCGGATTCCCACTTCTTTAGTGCGCTGAACTGCCATGAACGATACCAGGCCATATAAGCCGAGGCATGATATAAAAATGGCTATCCCGGCAAACACCTTATAAACCAATGCCATTTTGTTTTCCTGCTCATAAAATTTAGCTATATTTTCGTCAAGGAAATAGCCATTGTAGGCATACTCGGGATAGGTATTTTCCCACATCTTTTGCAGTTGCGATACGGTTTTGTTCAGATCTGAAGTTTGAATTTTGATACCTATCTGGCCTTCAAATTTCTTTGCCGGTGATATTACTATTGGCTTTATAGCTTCGCGAAGCGAATTGGTTTTAAAATCCTTAACAACACCAACTATTTGCAGCCATTTGCCGCCGCCTAAACGCATAGTTTTTCCTATTGCATCATCGGCTTTTTGGATCCCCAATTTATGTATAAAGGTTTCGTTAACTACATACTGTTTTGCGGTATCGCCTACGTCATAAGCTTTGCCCGCAGCAAACGTTAGCCCATATGTTTTGAAGTAATCAGCATCTCCAAATTTGAGATAGGTATTAAAGCCAACATCTTTGGTTGAATTATTAAAATCAAAATTAGTACCCCAGTTATTTTCTGACGATGGTACATCTGAAGAAAAGCTAACCGATTTTACCCTGGGATTTTGTAACGCCTGTTGCTTAAACGATTCCATTTTCCGGAGGCTTAAACTATCAGTATAACCAGGAATGATGAGCAAAGCATTTTTGTTAAAACCGAGGTCGGCTTTGTTTACAAAGTCCATTTGATTTACGGCTACTATAGTACCGATAATAAGTAATTGAGATATGGCAAACTGGGCAATCACCAATCCGCGACGGAGCGGGATGCCACCGATGGAAGCAGCCGTTATTTTATTTTTAAGCGCAAGTACCGGTTTAAAACCAGACACCACCAACGCCGGATAAATGCCCGACAATAACACTATAGTTACTGTGCTTGCAGCCAAAAACAATAAACTGCCGGTAGTAAACAAGCTGATGCTATCAGGCACATTGGCTATATTTTTCAATTGGGGCATGGCCAGCCTGGCAACAGCTAATGCTATTAAGGCCGAAGCAATGACAATGATAGTAGTTTCGCCAATTACCTGGACGATCAATTGCGGACGTGTACTGCCCAATACTTTACGGATCCCTACTTCTTTTGACCGGCCGACAGATTGCGCTGTCGACAGGTTGATAAAGTTGATAGAGGCCATGATAATGATGAGCAGCGCAATGAACGACAAGGTGCGCAACGTAGCCCTGCTGGTGCTGTGATCACCAAGCGGGTTACCTATCTGCGTATCAAAATGCATATCAGCAAGCGGCTGAGGCAGCAGCGTGGTTTGTGCCGATCCTTTTTTAAAGTGTTTAGCCGAAAATGCTTTTAACTGGGCATCAATAGCGCTTTTTGACATGCTGGCCGGAAACAGCACAAACACCTCGTGACTGCTGCTGGTTGAGCCCCATTCGGCACTGTAATTGTAATCTTTAGGATGCTGTTTCCAGGTATCAAAAGAAACCATTATTTTAAACGGAAAATCACTGTTCACGGGGGCATCTTCAACAATACCCGATACTTTTAGCGTTAGCACATTATCCATTTTAAGGGTTTTGCCTACAGCATCTTTCCAGTCGCCAAAATATTTAACAGCCGAGCTTTTATCTAAAACAACCATGTCCGGGTTGGCTAATACCGAAGGGTTGCCAGCCAGCCATTTATGGCTAAAAATATCAAAGAACTGGGGCTGGATAAATAATACGCCTATATTTTCGGTAAACTTTTTATCGCCTGTGTTGCTTCCGGCTACTTCCGGCACAGTGATCTGGCTGCCATAACTGCTGTTTAAAGCAGCCACTTTAGCCTGCGGGATATCAAGGCGCAAAGCATCTGTGGCTGGAACTGCTACACCAGGGTTGGTAGTAGTTTCCGACTCGTGTTTCTCCTGTGTAACTACGCGATAGATATTTTTATAGTTAGGATTGAAGGTATCAAAACTGAGTTCGAACTGGATGATCACGAAAATGAGTAAGCAGGCAGCTAAGCCAACAGTTAAACCTGCAATATTTATAGCAGAATAGCCTTTATGACGAACGATATTTCGCCAGGCTATTTTGAAGTAATTTTTCAGCATACTGTACTGTTTTTCTAATATCAGTGTAAAACATATACCAAAATCACAGACAACTGAATATCAACTACTTAAACCAGATAAAAATCATCAACTGTTCGTAAGTGTAACACCTTGTGTACGGTATTGATACAGTGGGATTTGGAGATTAGTGGTTAGAGATTAGTTGATTTCGGATTTGGGATGTTCGATTTCGGATTTAGAAGTTTATTTTCCTGGCGCAAGCATCGGGCAATGGCTCGGACGGGGCTTACTTGTGCCTTCTACGCCAGTCAGGAACCGATCAAAAAGGAAAATTAAAGTTAAGCTGAATGCCGAAGGTTAAGCGCTTAAGGCTGTTACAAAAGGGTTAAAAAGATATCTAATTCTCTTGGCCTCTAATATTTCCTGCTAAGCTTTTCGCTTTCAGCTCACTACTCACTCCTCAAACTATTCACCGGGTTGGCTAGTGCTGCTTTAATAGATTGGATACTTACGGTTATCAGCGCAATTAACAGGGCAATGCATGCGGCCGCAGCAAAGATCCACCAGGAAACGTTTGTTCGGTATGCAAAATCCTGCAGCCATTTGTTCATCACGTACCAGGCCACCGGGAAAGCTACAATATTGGCTATCAAAACTGTTTTCAAAAACTCTGCAGAGAGTAGCCTGATTATGCTTTGAACATTGGCACCAAGCACTTTACGGATGCCTATCTCTTTTACACGCTGCTCGGCGGCAAAGGCGGCCAGGCCAAGTAAGCCCATGGCTGATATAAATATCGCTATAATGGCGAAGGCGGCAATCAGTGTTGACGAACGCTGTTCGGCATGGTAAAGCTTATTATAGCCGTCATCAATAAAACTATATTCAAACGGCTGATCCGGAACAAATTCACCCCAAACGTTTTGAGCTATTCGGATAGCTGCCGCGGTATTACCAGGAGTTGTTTTGATATAAAAACTACGTGCCCAATCAGTGTGGTTATTGATAACCATCGGGCCTATTTTTTCATGAAGGCTTCTGAAATTGAAATCCTTAACCACACCGGCAACTACGCCCGAATCGCCGTTAAACTTAAACCGCTGCCCAATAACAGGTTTATGAATGCCGAGTTGCTTTACCGCAGTTTCATTTAAAATTACATTATGCTGATCGGCTCCGCTTTTATCAAACCAATGTCCGTCGCGCATTTTAAGGCTTAATATGTGCTGGAAGTTTTCGTCCGCTGATACAGTAGACACCGCGGGTTTGTAGTCTTCCGGCCGGCCATCCCAGTCCATCGCCCCGGAAACTTTGTTACTGTTGTTAAAAAAAGCATCATTAGCCGAGCGGGAAACTTCACTTATAGTGCTTTGCTGCTGCAACTCGCTGGCAATACTCTTCAATTTTGATTCCCTTATCTTATCGTCCAAACCGAGCACCTGCCAGGGTACGGTCATTACAAAAACATGCTCTCGCTTATATCCCAAATCGGCGTTTTGCATAAAATTAAGCTGGCGATAAATGATCATTGTGCTAATGATAAGCATCACCGATATGCCAAACTGTAAAACAACCAATGTTTTGCGGATCCCTCCATCTTTAAAATTCAACAGCGCCCTACCCTTAAAAACACTTAATGGTTTAAATGATGACAATAGTACGGCCGGGTATAAACCGTTAAAAATGAAGCAAATAATCAACGTGCCTGATAATATCAGCCATGTAATACCGGATGTTAGCGGTTGTATAAAATGCTTTTCGGTAACCTGGTTAAACCATGGCAGGCATATCTGGATAAATAAAATGGCAAATAATAATGATAAGAAACTTACAACCAATGATTCGGACATAAACTGGGCGAAAAGCTGCCTTCTGCCGGCACCTACAATTTTACGTACGCTTACCTCTTTTGAACGTACGTTTGCCCTGGCGGTAGTCAGGTTTACATAGTTAATACACGCCGTAGCCAAAAGTAAAAAAGCCAGGATCAGGAAGATATTAACCAATCTTAGATTGCCATTTTCAAATGATGTGCTTAGCAATCCGCTTTCAAAATGTATGTCCTTAAGCCCGATTACACTCATGGTTGTATTTTCACTACCCTTATTATTTTTCCTGAGAATTTGGGTTAGCTTTTTCCCTACATCCTTAATATTTACGCCCTGCTGTAGTTTCAAAAATGTAAGCCCGCTGAAGTTGCCCCAATTGCCTGCCTGCTGTTTTTCATGCGCATCGCTTAATTTAGCTTCAACCGGGATCAGAATATCGTACTGAAAGCTTGAGTTTGCCGGGTTATCCTTAACTACCGCCTGTACCTGGTAGTTTATGGAATCAATCTTCAGCATCTTACCTACCGCTGAGCCGTTGCCAAAATATTTTTTTGCTGTTGATTGTGTCAGGATTAAACTAAATGGATTTTTTGAAAAGCTTTCGGCGCTGCCATCAATAAAATCATAGTGGAATACTTTAAACCAATTGGCATCTATAAAAGCATACTTTTTTTCAGATATCAACTGGTTATTATGATGTACCGTCATCATGTATCCCGGCCACAAAAATGTATAATTCTTTATGCCCGGTATTTCCTGTTTGGCAACGGGCCCTAACAAATAAGGTGAAGATTCCCAGTCCCAGCTTTCGTCTTTGGTTAAACTTAATTTGGTTTTTATCCGGTAGATATTATCAACGTCCGGGTGGTAATTGTCAAAGCTGAACTCATTTTGTACCCACAGCATTATAAATACCGCTGTAGTAATACCAATAGTAAGCCCGGCAATATTAATGATACTGATAGTGCGGTGCTTACCTAAATTACGGAATGCTACTTTAAAATAGTTTTTTAACATATCATTAGTCATTTGGTCATTAAGTCATTGAACTTCAGCTTCGCCTATCAATAAAATAACTTCATGACAAATTATTCTGAACGCAAACTTTTAGTTGGATTTGCCAGCGCTGCACGGATAGTTTGAAAACTTGAAGTGACCAGGGCCGTTAACAGCATTCCCGCGCCGCTTGCTGCAAAGATCCACCAGCTGATGGAGGTTCTATCGGCAAAGGTCTCCATCCATTTGTTCATGGCGTACCAGGCCAGCGGGGTTACCAGTACAAAAGCCAAAGCAATAAGCAGCACCAGCTCGGTTGAAAGCAGGGTAACAATTTGTGCTACCGTAGCGCCAAGAACTTTGCGTACACCTATCTCCTTGGTGCGCTGGTTGGTATTATAAATAGCCAAACCTAACAAACCAAGACAACTGATAAATATCGATAAGCCTGTTGCCCAGGTTAACAATGTTGAAGTATGCTGTTCGGCGTCGTAAAATTTAGCTATGCTCTCGTCAAAAAAATTATATTCAAAATCATCTTCAGGATAGATCTCTTTCCATATTTTTCCCATCGAAGCGATGGCTTTTTTCCATTCATTGCCACCGGTAGTTTGCGGCTTAAGTGCTATATGAAAAGTACCGTTATTATAAAAACTATTGCTGATATGAATGCAGGTAGGTTTAATAGGCGAATGCAAAGACTCGGAATAAAAATCGCCCACTACACCTATGATCTGCATTCTTTTATCACCATTAAACTTATCAATATATTTACCCACTGCATCGGCCGGGTTTTTAAACCCTATAAGTTTTGCATAGGTATTATTGATCAAAAACGCACTGGTACTGTCGCCGTATTGTATATTACGCCCGGCCAAAAGTTTAAGCTTGTATACATTGATATAATTGGGGTCGCCATACTTTTCATACAATTCAATTTTTATTTCCTTTTTGCCGTCTATGTAAGTTGCCTCTGTTGAATTGGTGCTGTTTGAAGACGGAGCGGCTTTACCTGCACTCACCAGCTCAACCTGGGGTATCGCCTTCAGTTTGTTCATAAATACCTGGTTCTTGCTAAGCGTACGGTTTTTCCATGGTGAGTTAATGATCAGGATGGCATCTTTCTTAAAACCCAGATCCTTGGTTAAGGCATAGTGAATTTGTTTGCTTACCAATACCGTTGCCATTATAAAAAACTGGGCAATAACAAATTGGGTTACCGTTAACGACTTACGCAGCCAGGCATTACGTGTTTTGCTGCTATTTGACGATGCCTGATTTTTAAGCACCAATACCGGTTTATAGCCGGATAATAAAGCGGCCGGATAAAAACCTGATAACAGGGCCACCACCATTGTCAACAAAAACAGGAATACAAAAAGATTGGGTTGATGAAACAGGTCAAGCTTGATGCCCCCGGCAATAAAATCCTTAAACAATTTTAAGATAGCCGGTGCCAGTGCCACCGAAATGATGACTGCAAACAGTGTGATAATGAACGTTTCGCTTAAAAACTGGGTAATAAGCTGGGCGCGACTGCTCCCCATTGTTTTACGCACACCAATTTCTTTGGCCCTTTGTGTGGCCTGCGCAGTAGTTAAGTTAACAAAATTAATACAACCTAATAATAATAGGAAAGCAGCGATAACCAATAAACCGTAAAGTGTTGTTTTATTAGCTGGATTACCAGAATCGAACGTACCATATACGCTATTGAAATGCAGATCGCTCAAAGGCTGTAACGTAAAATTACGTGTATTGCCCTTGTTTTCAGGTTTTGGAGGATCGCTCTTTTTGAGGATAGCGTTTAGTTGCTTTTCAAAATTAGCTACAGTGGTATTCGGCGCCAACTTAACAAAAAGTATAGATGACGAAGTAGTACCGCCCCAGTTGGTAAGGTTCAGTTCATTAGCGAGCGCTTTGTTATTTTTTGCCGTTGAATAAGAAAGAAAATCATGAAAAGTAAAATCGTTGTTGCCCTTCAGTGGTTCAACAATGCCTGTAACTGCTACGCTGAGTGTATCATAAGTAATCACCCTGCCTATCATCTGGCTGTAGGAAAGCTTAGGAAAATATTTTTTTGCCTGATCGGCAGTGAGCACCGTTTGATTAGGAGCATTCAAAGCTGTCTTCGCCGAACCGGCAAGCCAATTGTATTTAAACATACTGAAATAGCGTCCATCGGCGAGGATCACATTATCCTGTAATTTAAACTTAACGGGAATACCGCCTTTTCCCGGAACAAGTACATTGGGCTGGTTTAAGGTGAAGAATGGAGCGGCAAGCTCAACACCGCTTATATTATTCCGTACAGCCTCGGGCACCGGGCCTGATACGCCGCGGTTGTGCGCTTCTTCACCGGAAAAAGTATAATTTGATACTACCCGGTAAATGCGGTCGCCGTTATCAAAGTTTTGATTAAAAGTAAAATCAAAATGGACTATCAGGTAAATAACCAGCGCCGAACTGATCCCTATAGATAAACCGATTACATTGATGAATGTAAAAAATTTATGCCGCCAAAAATTACGCAGCGCAATTTTGAAATAGTTTTTAAACATGATATTGGTTCATTAGTTCATTTGTGTTTTATCCTGATGTGCAAACTGCCATTACTATTGCAAGCTGCCTTACTCGCTCCTCAAACTCTTAACCGGGTTGGCCAATGCAGCTTTCATGGTATTAAAGCTTACAACAATAAGCGTAAGCAATAATATAAGCATGCCAACGGAGGCAAATAACCAAATACTGATATTGATGTGGTACGTATACTTTTGAAGCCAATTATGCATGATCCACCAAGTTAAAGGCACGGCAATAACAAAAGCTATTGCTACCAGTTTTAAAAACTCGGTAGATATAAGCACCAGTAATTGCTGCACGCTGGCGCCCAAAACCTTGCGAATACCAATTTCTTTAAACCGTTTTTCGATGGTGAAAGAAGCCAGCCCAGCCAGCCCTATGCAACAGATAAAAATTGCCAAGCCGGCAAAAATGTTGGTGATACAGCTGATGAGTACTTCGGTTAAAAACTTTTTACCAAATTCCTGATCAACAAACTGGTACTCAAAAATATCAGCGGGGCTATACTTTGTGTAAATACCCTGCAGCAGCTGGATGGCCTCCTGAGGTTTAACACCTTTATTAAGTCTTAGATCGATATAACCAGAGTTGCTATGATCAGAGAAAACCATCATAGGATCAACAGCAGTATAAGGCGATGCCATCACTACATTATCGGTAACACCTATTACCGTAAATTTTTTACCTCCATACCGCAACTCCATACCAACTGGTCTTTTAAGCTGCATGGCTTCAATGGCTGCTTTATTTAACAGTACGCCTGATGTATCTGAAGGCATCCCTGTAAAATCATTTCCCTGCAGCAGTCTAATACCCAAAGTTTTTGTGTAATCCACATCTGCCGTCATGTTTGAAAATATAATATCGGCATTGGCAGGTTTCCCCTCCCAGTCCGGCGGGCCCGACCGCCAGGAAACTTCTGTTACCATCCACGAGGTACGGGTTAAGTTGCTAATGATGCCTGACTTTAACAGGTCGTTTTTAATAGCAGCAAAGCTCTTGTCGGTACCTTGGGTTGAAGGCACCATAATCAGGTTATCGGGGCTATAGCCGATACTCCGGTCTTTTACATGCTGAATCTGAAGGTAAACAATAATCGTGGCAGAGATTAGCAAAATTGAACCTATAAACTGGAACACCACCAGTATCCTACGCGGCGCTATGGCCCCTTTACCCGCAACAAACGTCCCTTTCAAAACTTTAACCGGGTTAAATGATGACAGGTACAAAGCCGGGTAGCTACCCGATATTAAACCCGTAAAAAGGATAATGGCAATAGCTCCCAGCCAAAATATTGGTTCGCCAAGATTTAGCCTCAACTGTTTGCCTACCAATAAATTAAACTGCGGCTGCAGCAGGTAAACACATAACACCGCACACATAAAGGCTATGGCAACCAATATCATCGATTCAAAAAAGAACTGTAATATCAGCTGTTTTTTATCAGACCCGAGGGTTTTACGGATCCCCACCTCCCTGGCCCTTTTTTCTGACTGTGCAGTAGACAAATTCATGAAATTGACGCAGGCTATCAGCAATATTATAATGGCAATGATGATAAAGAAACGTACATACTCAATCATCCCGCCGGTATTTTTGCCGTCTTTAAAGTCGCTGTACAAATGCCATTTAGTCATCGGGAAAGTGAAGTAAGTACTTATTTTATCCTTGTTGTGCTGATACATTACACCAGTAATGTATTTTTCTAACTGCTGAATATTGGGATTGTAAATAGTTTGGATATATACCTCCCATGATGAACCCTGCCAGCGGGTCATAGCATTCTTTACATCGTTATCCGAAAAGTTATAAGGAATGATAAAATCAAACTGCTGAGTAGCATTATTGGGCTGATTGGCCAATACGGCGGTAACTTTATGCACACCGCTGTTATCTATCTTAATTACTTTGTTAATAGGATCAGAATTTCCGAATAAGGTTTTAGCGGTTGATTCTGTAATTACTATCGATGTAGGGTCGGTTATGGCCGTTGTAGCGTTTCCTTTAATAAACTTCCACGAAAACATATCAAAATATTTTCCTCCAACATAGTAGCCGTGCTTTTTAAGCCTGGTATCACCCACGTTAAACTGATGTTGCTCCAAATGCGATGTCATCACCGCATTCTTGATTTGCGGATAACCGCTTTCAAGCGCTTTGGCCAGGGGAAACACCATGTTAGGATCTGCAAAAACATTATTTTTAAAATCGCGGTTAGCTAAAACCTGGTATATTGTTTTATAATTAGCATGGTTTTTATCGTAAGTAAGCTCATTACGCACCCATAAAAAAATAAAAATAGTACATGTTATACCTATGGTAAGCCCCAGCAAATTAACGATGGAGAAGGCGCGGTTCCTGTTGAGACTACGCCATGCAATTTTTACATAGTTTTTTATCATGATTCCTTAGTCATTTTATCATTGGGCCATTAAGTCATTGATCATCTGCTCTGCTCATATGTGTTGTTCAATGACCTAATGACGCAGAGCAAATGACCTAATGACAATTTATTCAGAACGCAAACTCTTCACCGGGTTAGCCATAGCAGCCTTTATTGATTGATAGCTTATAGTTGCAAAAGCGATAATCAGCGCTATTACGCCGGCCATTACAAAAACCCACCATTGTATGTTAATTCTGAAGGCAAAATCAAGCAGCCATTTACTCATGGCATACCAGGCGATTGGCAGGGCAATTACCGCGGCTACGATTACCAGTTTCAAAAAGTCTTTTGATAGTTCGGTAACAATTTGCGGGATACTTGCACCCAGTACCTTGCGTACGCCAATTTCTTTTACTCTTTGTGATATAGTGAAGGCTGAAAGTCCAAACAAACCAAGGCAGGCTATGAATATGGCCAGGCACGAAAATATGGTAAACAGATTGCCCTGCTCCTGCTCGCTATTATATAATTTTTGAAACCGCTCATCTAAAAAGCTGTATTCAAAAGGTGTTTCGGGTTGATATTTTTTCCAGGTTTGCTCAAGGGTTGCCAATGCTGAATTGATATGACTGCCATCTATTTTAATTGTAACCCTTCTGTAGCTGTTGTTTGCAAATGAAGGCATCTCCATTAATAACGGGATGATATTTTGATGTAATGACTCAAAATGAAAGTCATTAACCACCCCTATCACTTTTCCTTTAATACCACCATAGCTCATATCCTTGCCGATGGCGTTCTCAGGAGTTTTCCACCCTAATACACTTACTGCAGATGCATTGATTACAAAATTGTTGCTGTCGGTAGCAAAATCACGGCTGAAGTTCCTGCCTGCAGCCATTTTGATACCATAGGTTGGGATAAAACCGTAATCGGCGTTGATACATTTGATGTCCGCCTTAACTGGTAATGGTTTATCACCGTCAAAAACAGAAGCGCCCTGGTCATCCAGCAATCGCCCGGACGGTATCCGCGATGAGCGACCGAGATCTTTAATAGCGGGATCCCGTAATACATCTGCCCTGAAAGCTTCAAACTGGTTAGCCGGGATACCACCTAATGTTACTAAATGATCTTTATTAAAGCCAAGTGATTTTGTCTGGATGTATCTTAATTGCTGAAAAACTATGGTTGTAGCCACAATCAAAATTATGGAGATAGAAAACTGTACAACCACCAATACCTTGCGGAATGAAATATTTCCTGATCCAACTTTAAGGATTCCTTTTAAAACCTTTATCGGCTTAAATGACGACATGAATATAGCCGGATAAATACCGCTGATAAGCCCTATAATCAGGGGCAGCAATAATACCGACACTAAAATTGATGGTTTAAATAAGCTCACGATTGATAACCCAAGTTCAGAAAAGCCGTTGATAAGCGGCAGCAATGCCCAGGTTAAAATCAGGGCCAGTACAAGCGAAAAATAAGTTACCAGTACCGATTCGCTTAAAAACTGGGTAACGATCTCTTTTTGCTGTGCACCGATCACCTTGCGAATGCCTATTTCCTTAGCCCGTAAAGTTGAGCGGGCTGTTGATAAGTTCATGTAATTAATACAGGCAATAAGCAAAATAAACAAGGCTATAGCCGAAAATATATAAACCCTTTTGATATCTCCGTTTTGTTCTACTTCATCATCAAGATGCGAATGCAGGTGAATATCCAGGAACCTTTGGATATGCAGCTGTGTGAATTTTGACTGGCGTGGCTGACCGGGAAAATTCATATACTTATCTATAAAGGCCGGAAACTGGGAGCTGATGCGATCAATATTATAATTATCGGGCAGCAACAGATAGGTAAAAAATGAGTTATTGCCCCAATTGGTTGCTAATTGATTACGTCCATAAACCTTGTCATCGTTCAGGGTATTAAATGACATCAGCATTTGGGGGTGCATTTGTGAGTTGGGCGGAAAAGGCTTAAAAATTCCTGTAACTTTAAAATTGGCCGTATTATCAAGCCTGATCTCTTTGTTTATGGGGTCTTCGTTACCGAAGTATTTGCGCGCCATGTCCTCGGTCATCATTACTGTATACGGCTCACTAAGGGCAGTTTTAGGGTCGCCTGCTACCGTTTTCAGATCGAAGAAACTAAGGAAGTTTTCATCTGCAAAATAGGATCCTTTTTCGGTCAATAATTTATCCTTATAACGCAAAACCACATCACCGTTAGGAAACAACCGGGTCACCTTTTTAATATCAGGAAACTCGTTTTTCAACAGCGGACCAAAAGGCGGCGCTACAGCCCCCAAATGCAGGTTAACGATACCATCGGCCGTGTTAAAACTCCGGCTAACCCTGTAAATATTGGGCGCATTATGGTTAAATTTATCATAACTGAGCTCTTTAACTATATAAGTTAAAATGAGCAGGCAACAGGTTAACCCTATGGTTAAGCCAAATATATTGATGAACGAAATAAATTTATGCCGGGCAATATTGCGAAAGGCACTTCGTAAATAGTTTCTTATCATGACCCCTCCTAACCTCCCCAAAGGGGAGGAATTTTTAATTGTAATCCTTATTGTTCATTCTAAAAACCCTCTCCTTTGGAGAGGGTTGGGTGAGGTTTACTCACTTCTAAGGCTTTTCACCGGGTTAGCCAAAGCCGCTTTAACCGATTGAAAGCTTATCGTGATACCCGCCACCAGCAAGGCTATGCCGCCGGCTAACAGGAATACCCACCACTGGATACTGATGCGGTATGCAAAATCCTGCAGCCATTTGTTCATGGCAAACCATGTTACCGGAAACGATATGATGGACGCGATCACAATCAACCTCAAAAATTCCTTTGATAACATCACCGTAATACTGCCGGTTGACGCGCCCAATACCTTGCGGATGCCAATTTCTTTAACCCTTAGCCTGATCATAAACGCGGCTAAACCGAACAAACCCAAACTTGCTATAATGAGGGCGATGCATGAAAACACGGTGAATATTTTACCCGTTTGCTGTTCGGAAGCATAAAGCGACGCATATTGTTCATCGAGGAACGAATAGCTGAATGGTGCTTCCGGTCTGAAGTTATCCCATTCGGTTTTAATGTTGGCTATCAGCGATTTTACATCACCGGTTTTAATCTTTAAAATAACGGAACCGGTATTGTGACCAGATAACAGCATCAATGGAGCAATCTTTTGCCTGGCCGAAGCGTAATGAAAATCTTTTACTACTCCAACAACGGTATATTGCGTACGTGCCGAACGCACGATGGTTTTACCGATCGGATTAGCGTTACCCCATCCTAAGCCTTTTATCAGGGCCTCATTTACCACAACAGACATTGAATCGCCGGGGAAAGACTGATAGAAATTACGTCCGTTGATGACCTGTAGCCCTAAAGTGGGCACATAACTCTCATCAACATGGTAAATATTGGTGTGGATTTCGGCATGCCCTCCTTTATCGTCAAACTCTTTAGCATCAATCTGCGTACCATCAACACCGGTTAACTTGCCAGGTACACTGCTCGATATAGTGGCATTTAATACCTGCGGATTACGTAAAAGCTGATTTTTAAAGGCATCTACATTACGGCCAAGGGTATAGGCGTCATTTATTACAAGCACCTGGTCTTTATCATAACCCAATTTTTTGTTTTGCATATAATGCAATTGCTGGTATACCACAAAGGTTGATATAATAAGTGCTGTTGACACCGCGAACTGGAAAATGATGAGCCCGCTGCGTAAAGCGCCCTTTCCTTCGGCTTTAGTAGCACCATTACCTTTCAATACAGCTATGATCTGGAACGATGACAGGAAGAAAGCCGGATAAATACCCGCTAAAACACCAACCACAAAAGCGGTGAATAATTCAATAAGTAAAGCCTTAGGGCTCAGGAAAAATCCAAGATCGATATGTTTGCCGGCTAAATTGTTGAACAAAGGCAACAATAAGTACACTATACCTAAAGCCAGTAACAAAGCCCAAAATGTAAGCATAACCGATTCGGTAAGGAACTGCGAAACCAGCCCGCTTTTTTCAGAGCCAAGCACTTTTCGGATCCCCACTTCTTTTGACCGCCTCGCCGAACTTGCTGTTGAAAGATTGGTAAAATTGATGCAGGCCAATATCAATATAAAAGCAGCTAATGCGCCAAATATATACACATAGTGGATGTCGCCATTGGGTTCAAGTTCATATTTGGTTGCCGAGTGCAGGTGGATATCACTTACCGGCTGCAAGAAAAACAGGAAGGAGTTAACAGATTTGCTTGCTTCGGCCATGCTTGTACCCATATCATGTGCAATTTCGGGCACTACAAATTTCCTTACCATTTCGGGAAAAGAAGCTTCCAATTTTTTAGGGTTGGCATTTTTATCCAATACCACATAGGTAAAAAAGCCGATGTTGCTCCAGGTTTGCTTTGCATTTTTTACAAAGGGTGCCAGGTTCAAAAACGCATCGCCATGAAAATGCGAATCATCTGGTACCTTGTCAATTACACCGGTTACCTTGTATGGTTTGCCATCGATGGTAACTGATTTGCCAACGGCTTCCTGATTGCCAAAATACTTGGTAGCCATGGCTTTAGTAACCACCATACTGTTAGGCTCTGTAAAACAGGCTTTATCATCACCGTCAATTAGCGGTATCGAAAACAGGTGCAGGAAATTGGCATCTATCATCTGTACATGCTCTTCTTTAAATTGCCTGTCGTTATATTTTATAAAAACCGGTCCGCGGCCGGTAAGCCTCGTGGTTTCCAGGACCTCGGGAAACATATTTTTAATACCCTGCCCTACCGCTATATCCACCATTGGATATTCGCTAACGCCATTATTTTCAACGGAGCGTAAACCAACACGGTACATCTGTTTTGCCTGTGCCGGATATTGATCATAGTTTAACTCGCTATACACATAAGCACAGATCAGCATACAACAAGCCAGCCCTACAGACAGGCCAAATACATTAATAAAAGAAAATATTTTGTTACGTTTTAAACTTCGCCAGGCGGTTTTGATGTAGTTTTTGATCATGAGTGTACGATTAACTATAATACAGGTTTAAAAGCCATACCAATAAAACAAATGCCTAAATATCAATTAGTTATAATTTATTTTCAATCAAAACTGTACGAAGACGTAACACCATGTGTTCGGTTATGATACACTCCATTTAACACAAAAGGCCTGTCACTATTTGAGTAACAGGCCTCTGTAATATCCTTTATTATCGTTATTAGTTTACAGTAAGGTTTACCCTGTTACTGCCCCTAACTTCAACAAGAGAGCCCCCTCCGTTAAGTTTACCTTCTACCCTTTCTTTATCCTTGCTGCCAGAAAAATTGTCGGCAAGGTTGGTTTCTATTTTTTCAGCCCGCAAATCAAGATTAAGACCTTGTTTTGATGGCAGCTGCAGATCAACTCGCCCCGAGCTTACATCAATTTTAATAAATTTACCTACGCGGACAAACTGCGCATGAAAACTGCCTGCACTTGTTGAAGCATCAAGACTGCATGACAAATCGGTAAGGTTAATGCTGCCGCCTGATGTACCGGTTATAAAATCACCGTCTATTTTATTACCGCTGATACTGCCGCCGCTGGTGGTAGCTTTGATATCACCCTTTAAACCATCAAGATGTAAAGAACCACCAGATGTTTCCAACCTGATATGGCCCATGCAATTGCGGGCGTCAATACTGCCGCCTGATGTTTGCAGGTCAATGTTTTCTTTTGAATCGCTTACATGAATACTGCCGCCTGATGTACGGCCTTTGATAGTGCCGGTAATTTTATCCAGGTGTAAGCTGCCACCACTGGTTTCAAACTGTTGTGCGCCTGTTAGATTATCAAGGTGGATACTGCCCCCGCTGGTATTCAGATTGGTTGCCACATTGCCGGGTACATATACGCGGAACGAGATACTTAATGACCGTTTCCAGTCCCAGTTGCCATCGTGCTTGCTTTTAGCTTTTGCATGCAGCTCACCTCCGTTAACATCAACGCTCAGGTCGTAATTTTCATCAAGGCGCTTTTTGATCTCTTCTTTAGAAAGGTCATTATTCCCGTTATTACCTTGTATAAAAACCTCAACCCTTGGATCTTCGCCCGATGCTCCGCTAACAGTAATACTGCCACCTGATGTATTAACAAATACATTTTTCACAGCCTGTCCTGATAAGGATTTGGTGAGGTATGGTGTTTTCTGATTATTTTGTGCAAAAACGCTGCTGCCTGCACAGGCAACAAATAACACAAGTAAATACTTTTTCATAATAATGATCTTTGGTTTATATATACAAGACCAAGCGTTTAGCAAATACGTTGCATGGCGGTAAAAAAAATTATCATTAGGTCATTACTGTATTTCATTAAGTCATTGGTTATTAAGCCAATATCATTTAATGACTTAATAACATGAAGTAAATGACTCAATGATTAAAATTATTCGCTTCTCAAACTCCTGATAGGATTTGCAAGCGCTGCCTTTAACGATTGAAAGCTGATGGTAACCACAGCTATAACAAATGTAAGCAAAGCCGCCAAAGCAAAAATCCACCAATGCAGAGGTGTTTTGTAAGCGAAACTTTGCAGCCACTTATCCATGCTGTAATAACCTAAGGGGATAGCAATCACTGTAGCTAATAACACTGGTTTCAGCAAGTCTTTTGATATCAGGATGAGGATATTTTGTACCGATGAGCCTAATACTTTACGAACCCCGATCTCTTTGGTACGTTTCGCCGCAGTAAACGAGGCTAAACCAAATAAACCCAAACAGGCTATAAAAATGGCCAACCCTGAAAATATGCTTAACATGGTTTGCTGCCTGATATCGTTACGATAGGTAGTATCAAACTGCTGATCAAGAAAGCTGTATTCAAACGGATAAACAGGTGCAACCTCGGCATAAATATTTTTGATAGCTGTCAAACCGGCCTGGATATTCCCGGATTTTAGTTTGATTACCGCTACACGCCTGTCTTCGCTTGGCGAAATGACCAGGGCATCCATATTTTCTTTGAGTGAAAGGAAGTTAAAATCTTCAACTACCCCAATGATGGTGCGGCGGCTACTATCGCGCACTGTATTTTTAATCCATTTACCGATAGCCTGCTGCGGCGTAAAGCCAAGTTCTTTGGCCGCTCTACGGTTGATCAATACCGAATTAGTGGTGTCGGTGGCAAACTGAGGTGAAAAATCCCTGCCGGCAATAATTTTCAGGCCAAAGGTTTTAACATATTCAAAGTCAGCAAATTCCGACCTGGATTTAAAGGTTTCATGCTGACCTTCAACCTCAAAACCCTGCATATCGAAAAAGCCGCCGGGTTCACCCGACATCAGGGATACCGATTTCACATAATCCGAATTTTGAAGCTGGTGTTTAAATGTTTGCCTGTGATCATAGATGTCATCATTGTCAATCTTCACAATAACCGTTTGCTCCTTGTCATAACCTAATGATTTGTTTTTCACATACCGCATCTGGTTAACGATCACGATAGTGCCAATAATTAGCAATACCGAAATACTGAACTGGAACACCACCAGCGATTGCCTGAAAAACGATCCGCCTTTACCTAATTTAAGCTTACCCTTTAAAGCCTCAATGGGCGAAAATGCCGACATGAATATAGCCGGATAGCTACCGGCAAGGAAACCCACAAATAAAATAACACCTAAAAGAAACAGGTAAATCGGCGCGCTGTTCCATGATACAGTAAGCTCATACCCCAGCAGGCTATTGTATGATGGCATCAGCAGGAATAACAAACTAATAGAAAGGGCACATGAAATAAGCGCCAGTAGAATAGATTCGCCTATGAACTGCCATACCAGATGGTTTCTTAGCGCGCCTAAAACCTTGCGCATCCCTACTTCTTTTGAGCGTTCAACAGCGCGGATAGTGGCCAGGTTCATAAAATTGATACAGGCAATGATCATAATGAGCACCGCTATCGAAACAAAGATGAATACCACTGTTTTATCCCCATGCTTTACATTGTCAAACGACGAGGCATTTTCAAAATAAATATCCTTAAACGGCCTTAAGCTCAGGTTAAATTTAGTACCGAAGCGCTGCATATCCTTGCCCATGTACTTATCCATAAACTGCGGAAAGCGGCTTTCCAATGCGGCGGGGCTGCTATGCTCATTCAATAACAGGTAAACAAACAGGCTATTGTTAATCCATACATTAAAACCCTGATCGCGGGTGTAATTGGAAATTGGCATCACCAAATCAAAATCAAGGTGCGAGTTGGAAGGTACATCTTTGGCAATACCGGTTACCTTTAACTGCAGGCGTTTATCCATCTGTACCACCTTGCCCATGGCATTATCAATATTGCCGAAATACTTTTTGGCTGTGGTTTCAGTTAGTACCACGCTGCCCGGATGATTTAATGCCGAAGCAGCATCCCCTCTTAGCAACGGGAATGTAAACAGGCTAAAAAAGTTGGAATCAACCGCATAAACCTTTTTTTCATTGAACGATTTTTCGCCAAAAGAAACAAGGTTATTTCGCGGTGAAACGCGTACTGCCATCTTTATATCCTGCGGATAATCATTCAGCATGGCAGGGGCGTAAGGCCCCGAGAGGTAAGAGGTAGGCGCTTTTGACTTGTCAAAACCGCGCATTACCCTGTAAATATTTTTGCCCTGCTTATGAAAATTATCCACGCTAAACTCATTCATAATATACAGAAATATCATGAGGCAAACGGTTATCCCCATGGTTAACCCCAAAATGTGGATCAGCGAAAATGCCTTATTCCTATAAAGGTTCCGCCATGCTGTTTTTATGTAGTTACGTATCATATTTATATCATTGTGTACATTACTGCGTAGTCATTAAGTCATTTGGCCACTTTTGTCATTTTCTTTCTAATGACCTAATGACGCGAAGCTAAATGACCTAATGACAATTATTCATTTTTCAAACTCCTAACCGGGTTGGCCAGTGCTGCCTTGATAGATTGAAAGCTGATAGTTACAAAAGCGATCAATACGGCCAAAACCGCCGCCAATACTATCACCCACCACTGTATGTTTTGCTGGTAGGCAAAGCCCTGCAACCATTGCTGCATGGCGACCCAGGCAACCGGGATAGCTATCACTATTGCTATCATTACCAGTTTGATAAAATCTTTTGATAGCATACCTACTATGGCGCCTACATTGGCACCCAGTACTTTGCGGATGCCTATCTCCTTAGTGCGCTGCTCGGCGGCATATGCTGCAAGGCCAAACAAACCCAAACAGGCTATTACAATTGTTAAACTTGTAAATATGATGAATATGGTACCCATCCGCTGTTCCGCACGGTACGATGAATCAAAATCATCATCCATAAATGAATATTCAAACTCCTTACCCGGTTTTATGGATTTCCATTTGTCCCTGATCATGGCCATAAGTGCGGTGATATTAGCGGCATTTACTTTTACACTTAAGGCGCCGGTATCCTGTCCGTACATTAATATCACCGGGCTTACATTATTACGCAGCGAAGCGAAATTAAAATCCTTAATAACGCCCACTATATGATACTCTTTAAACGTTTTGGCCATATTGTCCATAGGCAAAAACATGGATCTGTTAAGCGGGTCACGTACGCCCATCAGTTTCGCTGCCGTTTCATTAATGATCATAGCCGCCGAATCGGTAGGAATCTGGTTTGAGAAATTACGGCCTTTAGTTAGTTTTATGCCGAGGGTTGGCAGATAACTGTCGTCAACTACCCAGGTTTGTGCAAGCACTGCTTTTTTGGGGTCGAGCCCGCGTTCCTGGAAAACGCTGCTGCTGTTCCGGTAATCAGAAGTTGGCAAAAAGCCTGTCATGGTTACCCCCATTACACCGGGCAATTGCCTTACTTCATCCCTTAACACCTTGCTCTTGTCGCCAAGGTCATACACCCCATGAATCACCAATACCTGGCTGCGGTTATAACCAAGGTCTTTATTCTGTATATATTTAAGCTGATTATAGATCACCAGCGTACCAATAATGAGCACTATCGATATAAAAAACTGGAATACCACCAATGAGCTCCTTAACATCCCTCCCTTAAAGCCAGAGGAAAGCTTTCCTTTTAAAACATCAATTGGTTGAAATGCCGAAAGAAAAAATGCGGGATATGAACCGGCCAGGAAGCCGATCACCAAAACAATTATCAGCAAAGCAGGAATCAGCCAAACCAATGAGCCCATATTAAGTTCCATGGTTTTACCTGCTATATTATTGAATACCGGCAGCAGGAAATAGGCCATCAGCATGGCTATAACCGTAGCGATAAACGTTACCATGATAGACTCGGACAGGAACTGGGCAATAAGCGACTGACGCCTTGAACCAAGCACCTTGCGTACCCCTACCTCACGGGCCCGGTTTGCAGAACGGGCGGTTGACAGGTTCATGAAGTTTACACAGGCTATCAGTAAGATAAAAATTGCCACCGCTCCAAAAATGTATACATACTGGATATTGCCATTATGATCAAGCTCCGACACGAGATTTGATTTAAGGTGAATATCCTTCAATGGCATAAGGCTCAGCCGGTATTTGTTGCCGGAACCTTCAAACGAATCAAAAGTAAGATGTAAGATACTCTGCAATTGCGGGCCAGCATATTTGCGCATCAACGCAGGAAACTTAGCTTCAAATTTTTTGGCATCCACACCAGGTTTTAACAATACATAGGTATTGAAATTATTGCTGAACCACGCCCCATCTTTACTTTCCGTGCTTGACGCCATCGACAGGAAAAAATCATAATGAAAATGCGATTGCTTGGGCAGGTCTTTAATTACCGCGGTAACCTTATAAAGCAGCTTTTCATCAAACGTAAAGATTTTACCCAATACCTGCGTGTTGTTAAAATAACGTTTAGCCGTACTTTCGGTGATAACCACGGTATTAGGTTCAACAAGTGCCTTTTTGGGATCGCCGGCTATCATAGGAAGGGTGAATACATCAAACAAGGTCGAGTCTGCAAGCACCATTCTGTTTTCATGGATGGTTTGGTTACCTTTTTTTACGTTATAACCGCCGCGTTGCAACAAACGGCAGGCACGTTCAACCTCGGGATAATCGTTTTGAAACACAGCGTCCAACGGTGCCGGCGACGAAGCATAGCTTTGATCGATACCGCCAAATTTAATCTGCATATTGGCACGATAGATCCTGTCGGCCTTAACATTGAACTTATCATAGCTCAGCTCATCAACTACATAAAATACAATGAGCAAACAGGTAGCCAGCCCAAGAGCCAAACCAAATACATTAATTGCGGTGAAACCCACATTTTTTTTTAATGTGCGAAAAGCAGTTTTAAGATAATTTCTGATCATGAGGTTTATATCATTAAGTCATTGGTCATTAAGTCATTTTTGCACCATCCAATAACCTGATGACGCAAAGCAAATGACCTAATGACTAAAAAATCATTCATTTTTTAAACTGTTAACCGGGTTTGCCAACGCAGCTTTTATCGATTGGAAACTTACTGTTGCTACGGCTATTATTATAGCAACTACACCTGCCAATGCAAGCACCCACCACTGTATGCTGATACGATAAGCAAAATCCTGCAGCCATTTGTTCATTAAGTACCACGCTAACGGCGTTGTTATGGCAATGGAAATGAGTACCAGTTTTATAAAATCTTTAGATAATGTACTTACTATAGCTGATACGCTTGCCCCCAGTACTTTACGGATACCTATCTCTTTGGTGCGTTGTTCGGCAGCGTAAGCAGCTAAACCAAACAAACCAAGACAGGCAATAGAAATAGCCAGCACTGTAAATATGATGGATATAGTGCCGGTACGCTGCTCGGCGCGATAGTTGGCATCAAAGTCCTGATCCATAAAAGAGTAGCTAAACTGGCTTTGGGTCATACCCTGCCATTTGCTTTTTATCTGATCGACGAGAGCCGGTAAATTAGTTGTATTTACCCTGATACTCAGGTTTCCACTGTCTTCATCCATTAAAAAAATCATCGGACTGATATTTACCCTGAGTGAGTTGAAATTAAAATCTCTTACCACGCCTATGATATGATAAGCTTTTATATGATCACGGTTGCCGTCCATATTGCGGTACAGGATTTTATTAACGGGATTAGTAAAGCCTAAAAATTTGGCTGCCGTTTCGTTGATTACTAATCCGGTAGAATCAGTTGGCATGCCTGCGGAAAAATCGCGCCCGGCAGAGATCTTCATACCCAACGTACTGATGTAATCTGCGTCTACCCGCCAGCTTTGTGGAAACAAAGCAGTTTTTTGATCGCCTGCCGCTTCTTTGTAAAAAATGGACGTTCCCCTGTTTTTACCAGTTGGTAAATAACCCGTCAACGTAGCGTTAACCACGCCTTGTAACTGCTTCACCTCATTTTTAAAGGTTTTGGCATGGCTGCCCAACTCAAATGCGTTGTTGATAACAAGCACCTGGTTCCGGTTATAACCCAGGTTTTTGGTTTGAATATAATTGAGCTGGTTATAAATAACAATGGTACCAATAATGAGGAATATGGAAATAGAAAACTGGAATACAACCAGTACACTCCTGAGCCAGCTGCCTTTGAAACCGCCGGCTAATTTACCGCTAAGCACATTAATCGGCTGAAATGCTGAAAGGAAAAAAGCAGGATATGAGCCGGCAGCGAAACCCACTACCAATACAATTAATAGTAAAGCCGGCAACAACCAGGTTAAGGTTTGTGCACCAACAACCAGTTCCTTTCCCGATACCTGATTAAATAACGGCAATAGAAGTAATACGGCAAAAAAAGCTATAACTGCCGCTGCCGAAGTCACCAATACAGATTCAGTTAAAAACTGGGCTATTAAATATTTACGCGGGGAACCTAAAACCTTGCGTACACCAACCTCCCTTGCCCTATTGGCCGAACGCGCTGTTGACAGGTTCATAAAGTTGATGCCCGCTATAAGCAATATAAATATGGCTATGGCCGAAAATATATAAACATACTGCGCCGAACTATTGCTGCCTAACTCACCGGTACGGTTTGAGTGCAAATGAATGTCAGTTAACGGAGTGAGGTTAAGCCTGAAATAACTGCCGCTTTTTTCAAAATCAGCAATATTCACGTGTAGGGCCGTCTGCATTTGCCCTTCGCTGTATTTTTTCAGGAGAGCAGCTAATTTCTTCTCAAATAACTTGTAATCTGTACCCGGTTTCAATACAACATAAGTATTATAATCGCTCCTTAGCCATTCCCCCGAACGGCTATCAGGCCAGCTCACCATCGACATAAAAAAATCAAATTGAAAGTGCGATTGCTTTGGCAGGTCCTTTATCACTCCTGTAACTTTTAATAACTGGTTATTATCAATAGTGAGCGTTTTCCCTACAATATTGGTACTGTTAAAGTATTTCCTGGCTGTAGTTTCGGTGATCACCACCGTATTAGGTTCTTTCAAAGCCGTAGCCGGGTTACCATTAATCATGGGCAGTGTAAACACGTTAAACACCGACGGATCGGCATAAACGGTACCATACTCAAGAATGCTTTCATTACCTTTTTTAACATGGAAAGCTCCCGCTGCCTTAAGTCGGGTTGCCTCCTCCACTTCTGGTAAATCTGTTTTTAAGGCTTGTGCCAACGGCGGCATTGCAACGGCATATAGTATGTTATTGTTGCCAAACTTAAGGTCCTCATTAACACGGTAGGTACGGTTTGCTTTTTCATTAAAACGATCGTAGCTCAGTTCATCGGCTACGTATAGCACAATCATAAGGCAGGTGGCCAGCCCGAGGGCCAGTCCCAATATATTTATAACCGTAAACCCCACGTTTTTACGAAGGGTACGGAAAGCGGTTTTTAAGTAATTTCTAAACATCGTTCAAATCATTAAGTCATTAAGTCATTTATTTTCTCAGCTTATCAAATCATTTAATGGCCTGATGACGCGAAGCAAATGACATAATGACTATTCGTTTTTAAGGCTTTTTGCCGGGTTAGCATTCGCCGCCCTTACCGATTGTACACTCACTGTTACAAAAGCAACGATCACTGCCAGGATGCCCGCTACTGCGAAGATCCACCAGTTAATATCTACCCGGTAAGCGAAACTTTGTAACCATTTGCTCATGCCATACCATGCCAGCGGCGAAGCAATTAATGTGGCTATCACCACCAGCTTCATCAAATCTTTTGACAACAGGGTAACTATGGAGGTTACACTTGCGCCCAAAACTTTCCTGATGCCAATTTCTTTTACCCTTTGTTCGGCAGTAAAGGTTACAAGGCCGAAAAGCCCAAGACAGGCAATACTAACGGCCAACACAGTGAATATGAACAGGATACTGCCCTGCTTTTGCTCTGACTGATATTGTTTGGCAAAATTCTGATCAAGAAAATGAAACTCTGCCTTGTTTTCAATATCAAACCTGCCGTACACATTACTGATATAATTAAGCGTGGCCGGGATGTTATTTTTGCCTATGCGTACATACATATTATCCTCATCATTAGCAGTAGCCGGCAGGTGCAGTACCATTGGCGATACTTTATGCTGCAGCGAATAGGTATTGAAATCCTTAACCACCCCGATGATCTTTTGTGTAATTACATTACCGTTTTCATCAATTCCGGTACGCACCGATTTTCCGACGGCATCTTTCCATCCCATTTCATTCACAAGCGTTTGATTTACGATGATGGATTCTTTCTGATCAGTCGCCATTGCGGCTGAAAAATTCCGTCCTTTAGCCAACCTGATCTGTAAAGCCGGTATAAAATCTTCATCAACAACCAGGCTTTCCACCACCTTTGAATCAGCGTTATTTTTACCATCAGCGCCGATGTTAAATTTCACTGTACCAATATCGTTATTGCCTATCGGGTTACCGGCTATACCCACAGCCTCAACAGCAGGATTTTGTAACAGCTGATTTTTAATAGCTGCTATTTTAGTACGGGCCGATTTATCATGAATATGAAAAGTAAGCGTTTGCGCCTTGTTAAAGCCGAGATCCTTGTTCATTACATAATGCAGCTGCCGGTAAATAATGCAGGACCCGGCTATCATCACAATGGTAATCACAAACTGAAACACCACCAATGATTTCCTGAAAATTAAAGTAGCAGCCTGGCTGCCCATTTGCCCTTTCATAGCAGTGATTGTTTGAAAACCCGAAAGGAACAAGGCCGGGTATAAACCACTCAAAATACCCGTAATAAAAGCAAACAGTGTAAATACAATAACCGTTTTACTAATGCCGAATTGAAATAGGATCAAACTTTTGCCTGATAGCTGGTTAAAATAAGGCAGTAAAAACTGTACCATCACCGCAGCCACCAGGGTAGCAACGCCGGTAAGCAATACCGATTCAGCAAAGAACATAGTTATTAATTGTTTTTTGCTTGAACCGATCACCTTGCGTACGCCAATCTCTCTGATCCTTACTGATGAACGCGCGGTGGTCAGGTTTACGTAATTGATAACCGCGATTGCCAGGATTAGCAGGGCCACTACACCAAACACATAGATATAGGTAATGTTACCAACGCTCCCAAGCTCATAATCAAGGTTTGAATGCAGGTGAATTGAAGTAAGCGGCTGCAGTTCCATAGTAAATTGCATGGGGCCAAGCGCGCCTTTTATATATTTATTGAAGAAAGCGTCCGAACCTGCCTCTATCTTTTTATAATCGTCCGGATTTTTGAGCAGTAAGTAGGTATAAATACCAGCATTGCCCCATTTATCAGTATAGCTATCAGGAAAAGAGCGCAGGGCCTGAAAACTGAACTGCGAACTTACCGGCACATCATCCATTACTGCAGTAACATTATTGGGATTATTTTCGACAAGCACCGTTTTATCCAAAGCATCGGCAGCGTTGCCAAATAGTTTTTCGGCCAGTGTTTTGGTAAGTACAATGCTGTTAGGTTTGCTTAAGGCAGATGCAGCATCGCCGGATAAAAAGTGATGAGTAAAGATATTAAAGAAGCCCTTATCGGTAAAAAGCATGGCGCCTTCGTTGATCTGTTTTTCACCATAGCTTATTTTACCACCCCCTTCGGCATCTATGCGGATAGCATCTTCCACTTCGGGATAGTCATTTTTTAAAGCGGGGGCGTATGGGGCCGATGTAACTGCAAGGTTAAACTTGCCGCCGTTCCATGCCCCGTGTTGTACAACCCGGAAAATCCTGTCGGCCTTTTCATTGTATCGGTCATAGCTCCATTCATCGATAACATATAAGGCGATGAGCCAAAAGGCGGCAACGCCAACAGCCAGCCCTAAAATATTTATAAATGAAAATACTTTATGTTTAAGGAGGTTTCTCCAGCCTATTTTAATGTAGTTACGCAACATCGGTAAATGGTTTATACCACTAAAATATTAAAACGCGTACCAAACATTCAACAAATTAAAAATCAGATACTTATATATAAAACATCAATTTAAAACCGTACGATAATGAAACACCAGTAGTGCGGATATGAACATTATTTTCGTGATTGGAGATTGGAATATCAAAACTAATCTCCAATCCCCAACCTCCAATCACTTATTCTGAACGCAAACTCTTCACCGGGTTTGCCAAAGCTGCCTTTATCGACTGGATGCTGATGGTAGCCAAAGCGATCAGCGTTGCACCGCCGCCGGCCAATAGGAATACCCAAACGGTCATGTCTATTTTATAAGCAAAATCCTGCAGCCACTTGCTCATCGAGTACCAGGCAACAGGTACTGCAATCAATATGGAGATGATGATCAGCAGTACAAACTCACTGGCCAATAAGCGGATGATGCCGCCAATGCTTGAACCAAGCACTTTTCGAATACCGATCTCACGTGTTTTAACCTGTGCCGAATAAGTGGCCAATCCGAACAGGCCAAGGCAAGAGATCACAATAGCCAATGCCGAAAATACATTGAATAATGAACCTGTGCGCTCCTCCGTTTTATAAAGCTGGCTGAAGTTTTCATCTAAAAAAGAATATGACAGCGGCGTATCACTATTATATTGCTTCCAGGTGTTTTGAGTGGCAATAATAGCTTTCTGAGCCTCACCGCCGGTTGTTTTAATGAAAATGCGGTAGCAGTTTTGCGGTTGGTATGTCAATACTGCGGGCTCAATCTTTTTACGAACCGTGGTATAATTAAAATCCTTCACCACACCAATGATGATGCCCTTGGTTTTCTGGATCCTAAGACTTTTGCCGATGGGATCTTTCATTCCCATAGCAGCAACAGCCGCCTCATTAACAATAAAATGAGTTGAATCGGCAACCGCCCCGGTAAATAGTGCCCCCTCTTTAAGTTTGATCTTAAAGAAACTGGTGAAATCCTTATCAACAGCAATCGGGTGGAAAAACAGGTTTGATTTGGCGGGTTTGCCATCCCAGTCGTTATCGCCTGTCCAGCCGTTGTAATCCACAATATTGCTGCTGCCGCGGGTTACAGCTGTTACACCCGGCTGTTTTAATAACTCGGCCTTAGCAGCATCATAGTGCGCCTGCATGCCCTGCATCATAAATGAAAGCACGTTTTCCTTGTTATAACCAAGATCACGGTTGCGGATAAAACTTAATTGCTTACCAATAATCAGCGTGCCTATAATAAGCACCATAGATACGGTGAACTGTAATACCACAAGTACCCTTCTGAAAGAGGCATTGCCAATACCCGCTGTTACCCTGCCTTTAAGGGCTTTTAAAGGCTCAAACGACGAAAGCAGCAAGGCCGGATAAATACTTGAAGCCGCCAGCGTAGCTACTAATGTTAAGGCGATATAAACCCAAACCTGGTAATTACCAATAGACAGCTGTAGTTGCTTGCCCGAGAAATCATTATAAACGGGCATCAGTACATACATTAACCCAACGGCCAATATGGTTGCTATCAGGAACATTACCGTTGTTTCAATCATAAATTGTAAAAACAGCTGTAATTTACCCGCCCCAATGATCTTCCTCATGCTTACCTCCTTAGCTCTCAGCATTGAACGGGCTGTTGAAAGGTTTACATAGTTGATGCAGGCTATTACCAATATCAAAACAGCTACGATGGCAAATGTGCGTACGGTAGAAATGCCGCCATCGCCCCCATCCGCTTTATACAAATGCATGTTCAATAACGGCTGCGCCAGGTAAGGTACAGGAGCATCGTCGGGCTTGTTGCGCTCATGGATGGCCTGCAGTTTCTTTTCAAGCCTGTGAATATCAGTACCGGGTTTTAGCAGCAGGTAAGTTTCAAAACCGAAGTTGATCCAGTCTGCATCCATAGATGAAATCCGGGCGGTACCATTATAACTCCGGCTGTCTTTTATGTAAGCATCGTGGTTAAACCTGCTCATTGGCAATAATACATTACAGGTAATGCTTGAATTTGCCGGATAATCGGCAACAACACCGGTAACTTTAAAATTATCTGTTTTGCCTACGAGGATGGTTTTCCCTATCGGGTTTTCATTGCCAAAATATTTTTTAGCAATTTTTTCAGTTATCACCATAGAGTTATTATCCGGAAATGGATTTTTACGATCTCCCTGTATAATTGGAAAATCAAAAACCGAAAAGTATGAGGCATCGGTAAAAGCAATACGCTCCTCGTTAAAGATTTTATCTTTATACCTGAATGACGGGTTACCAATGTTCATGATCCGCACCCCATCCTTTACCTCCGGCACTTCATTTTTTGCAAAAGTTGATACCGGTGCAATAATATAAGTAAAGATCTGCTTGCTGGCTTCCGTTCCGCCAACAATTCCGATGCGGTAAATATCTTTCCCCTTTTTGTTAAAGGCATCAAAGCTTAACTCATCCTGCACCCAAAGCAGCATAAACAAACCAATCACCAGGCCAAAGGTTAAGCCTATTACATTAATGGCGGTGTAAAACTTATTGCTTACAATATTACGCCAGGCGGTTTTCAGATAGTTTCTTATCATGGCTTATATTATTAAGTCACCGGTCACTACGTCATTAGTCAGCGTTCAATGACTTAGTGACCTAATGACGGATTTATTCATTTTTTAAGCTCTTAACAGGATTACTCAAAGCTGCCTTAATAGCCTGCCAGCTTACCGTAAGCAGGCAAACTACCATACTGATCCCAATAGTGGCAATAAATACCCAGGCGCTTATATCTGTACGGTAGGTATAATGCTGCAGCCATTTGCTCATGTTGTACCAGCTCAGGGCCGAACCGATAACAAAGGAAATAACCACAAGTACTAAAAACTCTTTCGACAGGTTGAACCATAAACTACTGATGCTTGCGCCTAATACTTTACGGATACTGATCTCCTTTTTACGCTGCTCGGCCGAGAACGAAGCTAAACCAAACAAGCCGAGGCAGGATATGATAATGGCCAACACCGTAAACGAACTCGACAATGTACCCAGCAGCTTTTCATTCTCAAATTTGCCGCTAAAGTTTTCGTCAACAAACTTGTATTCAAATGGATATTCAGGGTTATATTTTTTATAAATGTTGCCAATTGTAGCAAGGCTCTTTGATATCGGAGCTTTCGGGTTTAAACGAATACCAAGCTGACCTGCCCAACCTTTATCAAAACCAATAATGGCGGGCTTCACAGGTTCATATGGCGATCCCCAAACAAAATCTTTAACAATACCAACCACGGTACAATTGCGCCCCTGCCATTTCACTATCTGCCCAAGCGGATCTTTTAAGCGCATTAGTTTAACAGCCGATTCGTTCATAATGAGCGACAATGTGTCGGCCATGCGGCCTGGTATATAATCACGCCCTTTTATTAATTCAAGCTTATAGGTTGAAATAAAATGAAATGAAGTAACAATTTGGTCGATAGGTATTTTATCCTCGCCAGGTAGTTGTCCGGGCCAGTTGATGCCCCAACTGCTGCTGCCATTACTGGCTATACTGCCTGATGTTTCTGCAGCATCAACAGCGGCCCCCGCGTTAATTATATCCGTTCTGAAGTTTTCATACTCTTTATATAAATTGCCATCTAATGAGATCTCGATAAGTCCATTTTGTGAATAACCTACCGGGCGGTCTTTAATGTAGTTAATCTGTTTATAAATCAGGATACTTGAAAGTATAAGACATGTAGCAAATACAAATTGTACAATAACCAATATCTGTCTTGAGTGCAGCGTTTTTCTACCCGTTTTGTTGGCGCCCTTTAAAACTTTTACCGGTTTAAACGACGACAAGAACAAAGCCGGGTAACTACCTGCCAATAAACCTGTTACAAGGGTAACTAATATTGCAGCCCCCCATGCCCATGCATTGCTATAAGGAATTAGTAGTTGCTTATGTATGATTTCGTTGAAATAGCCAAGCGTTGATGCCATTATTACCAGTGCAACAATAAGCGAAATTATAGCGGTGAGGATTGACTCGCCTAAAAACTGCTGGACAATGGCTATTCTCCGCGCCCCTACAACTTTGCGGATCCCAACCTCCCGGGAGCGGCGCTCAGACCGTGCGGTAGAAAGGTTCATAAAGTTGATACAGGCAATAAGCAAAATACCTATTGCAAGGAACAGGAATAAACGCACGTATTCGATTGCGCCACCTGTATTCACTCCATTTTTAAACTCGCTGTGCAGGTGCCATTTAACAAATGGAAACAAGAACAACTGATTTTCTTTATTATGATCGTCATAGCGGCCAATTAATTTTTTGATTTCCAGATTAAGCTTATCAACATTGGCACCCGGCTTAAGCATAACATAAGTTTTGAACGAATAATTACCCCAGCCCGATGTTTTCACCCAGCCATTATCAGCTTCATAAAGTTTCCATGAAATGAGCGCGTTAAACCTGAACGTAGAATTTCGGGGCAGATCTTTGTAAACAGCACTCACTTTTACCAGCCGCGAACCATTTAACTTAACGGTTTTACCTATAGGATCGACATCGCCGAAAACAGCCTTTACTGCCGATTCGGACATGATAACTGACGACATATCCCTGAAAGCGTCTTTTTTGCTGCCCTTTACAAAATCAAGCGTAAACATGTTCAGAAATGACTCATCGGCCGCAATGGTATTAACTTTTAACGGTTTATTGTTGTAATTAAACAGTTGATCGTATGACCAGTTTGCACGGGCAGCATACTCAACCTCCGGGTAATCTTTTTGCAGCGCGGCAGCAACCTGCACGGGTGTGGCGTCCCCCGTGTTTATCTCACCATTTGAAGGCTGGTTGCGCATTACCTTATATAGCCTGTCTTTATTTTCATGAAACCCATCATAAGTAAATTCATTATAAACATATAACAGCAACATAAAGCTCACCGCCATGCCTACACCCAAACCTCCAATGTTGATGGCCGAATAAAGTTTGTTATTAATCAAACTCCGCCAAGCTATTTTTAAATAGTTCTTAAACATATGTTTTATTTCATTAAGTCATTTGGTCATTAAGTCATTGCCTGTTGCTTGCGCAATTAGCCATTCAAAATGACTTAATGGAGCGCAACCAATGACTAATGATAATTATTCAGATCGTAAACTCTTCACCGGGTTAGTTAAAGCCGCTTTAATGGCCTGGAAACTTACTGTTGTAAAGGCTATAACCAGCGCCAATACACCGGCAAATACGAAGATCCACCAGCTGATGCTTATACGATAAGCAAAATCCTGAAGCCAGCTGTGCATAGTTAACCAGGCTACCGGAAATGCTATTAATGATGAGATAAGCACTAATATCAAAAACTCCTGGGATAACATATTGACAATACCCGATACCGATGCGCCCAGCACTTTGCGGATGCCGATTTCGCGGGTGCGTTGGATGGTGCTGTATGATGCCAAACCAAGCAACCCAAGACACGAGATAAATATAGCCAGCACCGCAAAGTTGAGGAACAGGTTGCCAAAAGTTACTTCGGATGCATATTGTTTATTAAATGTTTCGTCAACAAATACGTAATTAAAAGGCCTTTCGGGTGCCAAAGCTTTCCATCTGCTTTGAATAGCCGAAATAGTTGCAGGTATATTCTTAGCTCCTATTTTCAAGGTAAAAGCACCTGTACCACGGGTATTGATACGCATGTTCAACGGCTTAACTGTTTCCTGCAGTGATTGAAAGTGAAAATCTTTTAATACCCCGATGATCTTACCTGTACGCCCCCATTGCGAGTAGTTCCTGCCTACGGCATCGGCAGGGTTGCGATAACCGAGGCTTTTGGCAGTGGCTTCGTTTATAACTATAGCCTTGGTGGTATCAGTACCAAAGGCTTTTGAAAACACGCGACCAGCAGCCAGTTTCATCTCAAATTGCGGAATGAAATCGTAATCAATATCGTACATATTCATATTCATTTGCTGCATGGCGCCAGCCTGGTTCTGAATTTCGGAATAGGCCACACTGTTGCCGAAACCTGGGATAGCGCCAGAGGCCGTAGCGCCTAAAACGTTCGGGATTTTCTTCAACTCGTTTTTAATAATATCCTGCCTGCTTTGGATAGCCGAATCCCCACTGAAATCAATGGTGAGCATCTGGTTTTTCCGGAACCCCAGCGATTGGTTACGCATAAAGCTCAACTGGTTATAAACTACTATAGTGCCGATGATAAGCACTATGGATATGGTAAATTGTGTAACCACCAAACCCTTGCGCAATAAAATCCCTTTGGTTGATTTACTAAATCTCCCTTTTAATATGGTAACAGGTTTAAAGTTTGACAACACCAGGGCTGGATACAAACCGGCACATAAACCAATAAAGCAGGCTATCAAAAACAGCTGGAACAAATAACCATTATGGAATATGCTATCGCTGATCACTTTACCCGCCAATTGATTAAACAACGACAACAGCAAAAAGCTGAACAGGGCCGAAAATAGGAAGGAGATTAAACATATAATAACCGATTCACTCAGAAACTGGATGGTAAGCTGCTGCTTCATGGCCCCGATCACCTTGCGGATACCTACTTCTTTAGCTCTTTCGGTAGCCCGGGCGGTAGTAAGGTTTATGAAATTAATACAGGCTATCAATAATATAAATACAGCTATAATAGAAAAGATGCGCACATTGTACAGGTTGCCCGATTCGGGTGCGCCACGTTTTGATACCATGTAAACATCCTTCAGTGGCTCCAAAAAGAAGGCATAATCCATTCCCTGCTTTTTATCAGCTTCGGTATAATGCCTGTTTACAAATGCCTTCATACGCGACTGCAATTTATTGGCATCATACCCCTTTGGCAATAAGATATAGGTAAAATTGCCAAAGTTGCCCCATTGGGTTAACCTGTCTTTACTTTGTTTAGCTATAGTGGCAATAGATACCAGCATCTCAAATTTAAAATGCGAATTTGATGGTACATCTTTTACCACAGCCACCACCGAAGCCGGGTTCTTTCCGTCAAGGATCAATGACTGCCCTATGGGGTTTTCGGCACCAAAATATTTTTTTGCCGCTTTTTCTGTGAGTACAATTGTGTTCGGAAGAGAAAAAGCTTTATCTACGTCACCCTTAAGCACCGGGAAAGTAAACATTTTAAATAACGACGGTTCGGCAAATAGCGCGTTATTCTCCTGGATTTTTAAATCACCACGCTGAACCAGGAACCCGGCACCAAAAATTCGGGTATTGGCTTTAATCTCCGGATAATCCTGCTGCAAAGCCGGACCGATGGGCGCTATTGATGAACTCCAGTTTAAGGTTTCGGTAGGTGTTTTAATATCAGATACTACACGATAGATCTGGCCGGACTTTTCATTAAAATTGTCATAGCTCAGCTCAAACTTTACGTACATAAAGATCAGGAAGGCAGCCGTCATCCCAACAGCCAGCCCAATAATGTTAATGAGCGAGAAACCCTTATGCCGCCAAAGGTTCCTGAATGCAATTTTAATATAGTTTTTTATCATGGTTTATTTCATTAAATCATTTTACTTCGTGTCATTAGGTCATTGGTGGCCTGTATACTTTTACATCATTAAGTCATGAATACGCTTTGCAATTAATGGCTTTGATGCAAAGCAAAATGGCTCAATGAAATTCGTCATTCGTCCCTCAAACTCTTAACCGGGTTTATAGTGGCCGCTTTAATAGCCTGGTACGATATCGTTACAGCTGCTATAATAAATGAGGATGCAATGGCAACTATAAATATTCCCGGGCCGATGTTAATATGGTATGCAAAATTTTGCAGCCAATTGTGCATTAGGTAATAACCAAGGGGAGCCGCTACTACAAAAGCTATAGCTATCAGGTAAATAAATTCCTTAGTGAAGAGCGCCACAATGCTTGACACCGGTGCGCCTAATACTTTACGAATGCCAACCTCTTTTGTACGTTGGGATGCAGCGAAGGCAATTAAACCGTACAAGCCTAAACAACCTATAAATATGGCGATATAGGAGAAAAGCTGAAACGCCACATATACCTTTTGCTCCTGCCTGTAAAAATTGGCTATATGCTCATCAACAAACTGAAACTGAAAAACATTATCGGGATAAAGAGCAGACCACTGCTTGTTGATATAACTAATAGTCTGGCTCATGTTGGCAGGCTGTATTTTTATGCTCGCCATAAAAAACCTGTCCGGATTATATTCCAGTACGCATGAGCGGCGCTTTTTATGTTTTGATTCGCTCTGAAAATCTTTTACAACACCAACAATGGTTGATTTTTGATCGCCATTTAATGTTACATGCTTGTTTAAAGCTAACTGGGGATTTTGAATACCCAATTTCTGCATCATCGTTTCATTAATGACTACTTTATGAACAGTGTCCTTTTCATTCTTTTTCCAGATCTTTTGTCCGGCCAGCATTTGCAGCCTGAACATATCGGTAAATTTTTCGTCTATCGCTTTGAATTCGGTAACATCATCTTTCGTAAGCCCCAGTTCGGCCGATGAAAAGCTGGTAAAGTTGCTGTTAAAACCCGGGGCACCTGATGAAAAGCTGATTTCTTTAACACCCGGATAGGCGGCCAGCCGCTGGCTCAATACCTCCCGCTTTTTCATATCCGGCAAGCCTACCGATACCACGGCATCCTTATCAAAACCCAGGTCTTGGTTTTTAAAAAAATCCATTTGCCGGGCAACGATCAGCGTGCCTATAATCATAATCTGCGAAATGGCAAACTGTCCTATTACCAACCCTTTACGCAATGTCAGTTTTCCGCTGCCGCCCGAGCTTTTATTTTTAAAGCTGTCAACCGGTTGAAATGCCGATTGTACAAATGATGGGTATAAACCGGCAAGCAGGATCACTACTAAAGTGATTGCACCTATCCAACCCATTACCGTTGGTTGCAGCAATTGTGAAGCATCAATATTAATGGACATCCATGCACCTGCTTCAGACAGGAACAACGCGCACAAGCCAACGCCCAATACTACCGAAAATAAAACCAGCACTGTGGTTTCGCCCAAAAACTGTTTTATCAATTGCTGGCGGCTTGCACCAAGCACCTTACGCATACCAACCTCTTTTGCACGCTTGATGGCCTGGGCAGTTGCAAGGTTAATAAAATTGATGCAGGCGGTAATGATAATAAGCAAAGCCACGCCAATTAACGCATAATAGGTATCCTTTGAAGTTGGTGTAATAATGTTATTGATGTAACGCTGATCAAAGTGGATGTCCTTTAAAGGTTGAAATGGTAAAACGGCGGCCTTTGCAATATCAGCGCCCCAGTTCTTTTTAATAAAAGCCGGCATCTTGCTATTCAATTGATGGACAGAATAGCCTTTGGGCAAAACGATGTAAGCATAACTGCCACCCATAATAGCCCAAAAGTTGCCCATTGCCCCTTTTAAATTTTTTTCGATACTGGTTAATGAGATCAGGAATGAAAAGGGCAAACTTGTATTTGCAGGCAGATCTTTAATAATACCCGTTACTTTTACATCGAGTTGATTTTCAAAATTAATCAGCTTCCCCATAGCATCTGCCTTTCCAAAATATTTTTTGGCAATACTTTCGGTGAGCACCACACTATTAGGCTCTTTAAGAGCTGTATTAGGATCGCCGGCGAGCCATTGATAATCAAAAACTTTGTCAATCTGGTTATCGCCAAAGGCAACGTTGTGTTCACTATAGCGGTTCTCTCCTATCTTGATCATAGCATCCCCCTGGTAAAAAACCTGCGTAGTTTGCTCCAGTTCAGGGAAATCGATGCGCATGGCAGGAATAACAGCCATGGATACATTGGAGTTAAAATCAAGTGCGTGCAGGGTCACGCGATAAGTGCGATCAGCCTTACTGTTATAACTGTCATAACCAAGCTCATTTCTGACAACCAGGAAAATTACCAGGCAGGCTGCCACACCCAGTGTAAGTCCGAAAATGTTCAGGAAGGCGTAACCCAGGTTACGACGGATATTCCTGAAAGCGATAACTACATAACTCTTTAACATGAACCCCTCCTTTTATTAATCACTATGTCATTGGGTCATTATATCATTGCCTGTTTGTTACGCTGTGTTAGGCCATTATTAAAAATAATTTAATGGCGTAAAGCAAATGACTCAATGACCTTGTTATTCAGAACGCAAACTCTTCACCGGGTTAGCCAGCGCGGCTTTCACTGCCTGGAAACTGATGGTAACAAAAGCTATAATAACAGCTGCGCCAATGGCAAGGCCAACAATGTTTAAAGCACTGTAAAACTTTCTGTTAACTAAGTTTCGCCATGCGGTTTTCAGGTAGTTTTTAAACATAGGAATAGCTGTTAAATAACAAAAACTCTCTAACACACCCTTCTCTACAAATGCAGAGAAGGGCAGCAGAGGCAATTATTAACTTATCTATAAACTGATTTCGGGGGCGTTGGTCTAAGTCCAGAGTCTTGAGTTTTAAGTCAAAAGTCCTTTTTACCATGAACTATGAACCATCGACTATTAACTCAACAAACTACACCATGATATTTTCCATAACGGTTTGTCCGTCAAGCAGGCGTATAATGCGGTGACTGTAACGTGCATCATGTTCAGAGTGCGTAACCATGATAATGGTAGTTCCCTGTTCGTTCAAATCGGTAAGCAGTTCCATCACATCGTTACCGTTACTGCTGTCCAGGTTACCGGTAGGCTCATCCGCAAGGATCAGTTTTGGTTTGTTAACAACTGCACGGGCAATAGCCACACGCTGTTGCTGACCACCTGATAACTGCTGCGGGTAGTGGTTGCGACGGTGCATGATCTGCATTTTGTCTAATACCTCTTCTACCCTTTTAACACGCTCTGAAGCAGCTACACCGGTGTAAATCAGTGGCAGCTCAACGTTTTCAAATACGGTAAGCTCATCAATAAGGTTAAAGCTTTGAAACACGAAACCGATGTTGTGTTTACGCAGATCGGCGCGTTTACGCTCATTAAAATGAGCTACTTCAACTTCATTAAAAACATAGCTGCCGGCATCCGGGTCATCAAGCATACCTAAAATATTAAGCAAGGTTGATTTACCACAGCCCGACGGACCCATAATGGCCACAAACTCGCCTGTAGCCACTTCCATCGACAGCTTGTTTAACGCGATGGTCTCTACCTCTTCAGTACGGTAGAATTTCTCGAGATTAGAAATTTTTATCATTGGTGCCTCCGTTATTCATCCCGCCTTTTATGGCGATATGATTTGATTTTTTGTTTATTTTAATTTATTAATTAGTTCGGTTTATATTATAATGACGCTTAAACAGTGCCCGGCGTTGCAACCGGGTTACGTTATTTTTTTAATACAAGCTCCTGGATATCACCATAGGTTTCATAACTTGAGGTAATAACCTTATCGCCCGGGTTTAATCCTTCTGTTACCACGAAATAATCAGGGCTCTGGCGTCCAAGCTGGATGTTTACCTTATAAGCTTTTGAACCGTCTTCACTTACCTTAAAGATCCAGTTACCGCCTGTTTGCTGGAAGAAACCACCTTTAGGTACTAACACAGCCTGCATCTGATCGCTCAACGCCAGCCTCACCTGCAGCGTTTGTCCTTTACGGATGCCTGTAGGTACCTTACCAACAAATTGCATATCAACCTGGAAACTACCTGTTGTTTTAACCTGGGTATATACCTTTTTGATAACCAGGTTATATGTTTGATCGGCAAACTGAAAATCGCCCTTCAGGCCGGTGTAAATGCGTGATAAGTAATGCTCATCGATATCAACCCTAACCTTGAAGCCCGATTGTACGTCTATCTGCCCTAAGTGTTCGCCTTTATTTTTGTTCTGCCCCACTTCGGCATCCATTGAAGTTAACTGACCATCAGTAGGGGCCCTTAATACTAAGCCCGCTACTTTTTTGCGCATCAGCTCAAGCGTGGTTTTCATGTGTGCATACTGCTCCTGTGATTGTGAAGCCTGCTGTTTAACAAGCGAGGTATCCTGAGATAAGATCTGTTTGGCTAATTTGTAACGGTTTACCTGGTAATCATAAGTATTTTTTGCAGATTGATATTCCTGTAAGCCGATAGCTTTTTGGTCATAAAGATGTTTATCCAGCTTGTAAATCCTTTCGGCTTCTTTATAAGCATTCTCCACATCGGCCATAGTATTTAGTTTGCTGATGGTGTTTTGCTGAGCGTTATTACGAGAGATCTGCATTTGGGTTTGCTCGGCATACACAGCTGTTTCCTGGTTAGCCAGGGTAAGTTCCAGATCGGTGTTGGACATTCTCAGGATCGGGTCGCCTTTTTTAAGAGTGGCTCCGTCCTCAACAAATTTTTCCTCAACAACACCACCTTCTGAGGCATCAAGATATATGGTAGTCAGGGGCATAACCACGCCGTTAACCGGTATAAACTCCTGGAAAGGGCCTTTAGTAATAGTACTTATAGTTAAGCGTTCAGTATCAACATCAAGCTTGCTTTTACCCGATGTAAGATAAATACTGCCGCCTATTAGTAAAATAATGCCTGTAATACCTGCAATGGTAAGTATCTTCTTGCTGTTCCAGGTCTTTTTCTCAATTTTTCTGTCCACTGTATTTTTATAATATTTTGAAATGTTATAACAAAAAGATATGCCACAAATTAAAATACTGTTTTTCAATCATTTAAACACAAAATATAGTATTAAAGCGTACGCTTCTGTTACATCAGGTGTACGGTATTGATACACTGTATTTTTACGCTTTAACAGCATGTTGCAGGCAAATGCAGGTTAGCACTTCATTGTGAACCTTTTATATAATTTCAGGTATAAAAAGCAGGCATTTAGCATAAAAATTGTAACAGATGGTATCATTAACGAGTCTTTGATTTATTGTTTCATAGCTGATTGTTCATAGCATATAGTTCATAGTTCATGGCAAGGATGCTAAAAGTAGTTTCGATAAAAGGATTACAATTTACTTTAAATTTATAACTTTTGTTAAATTGACATCCTTAATAAAAGATGCTATTAATATTTTGAACTTAAATAATCATGTGCCATCATTTTGAGGGCCATGAACATTCATCTATGAACTATTAACCAAAAATAAATGATACTTAAAA
This sequence comes from Mucilaginibacter sp. cycad4, assembly GCF_034263275.1. Lineage (NCBI taxonomy): Bacteria > Pseudomonadati > Bacteroidota > Sphingobacteriia > Sphingobacteriales > Sphingobacteriaceae > Mucilaginibacter > Mucilaginibacter sp. cycad4. The sequence continues at coordinate 2,729,242 of NZ_CP139559.1, forward strand.
AAGCTACTGTTTTAATTGTTGATGACGATCCGGATGTACTTACCGCGGTTAAACTTTTGCTAAAAACAGAAGCCCGGGAAATCATCACCGAAAAGAACCCCGAAAATCTGAACTGGCTGCTGCAACGCAACGAGGTTGATCTGATCTTGCTTGATATGAACTTCAACAGCGCTATTAACACGGGCAACGAGGGGCTTTACTGGCTGCGCAAGGTAAAAGAATGGAAACCTGATGTTTGTGTGATTATGATAACCGCTTACGGCGATATCGACCTTGCTGTGCGTTCGCTTAAAGAGGGCGCTCAGGACTTCGTGGTAAAACCATGGCACAACGAAAAGCTGATAAACACGATAAAAGACCTTTTGGATAAAAAAGAAGGTGGAACAAAAACAACCAAAACCCCGGTTAAGAGCACAGCTGGTGATACCTCTATCCTTGGCGAATCGGACGTGATGCAGGATATTTTTTACAAGGTGAACAAGATAGCCCCCACCGATGCCAATATCCTGATCCTTGGAGAAAACGGTACCGGTAAAGACCTTATGGCAAAGGCTATCCACGAACGTTCGCTCCGTGCTGATAAACCTTTTATTAAAGTAGATGTAGGCGCCTTAACAGATACCCTGTTTGAAAGCGAGCTCTTCGGCCATAAGAAAGGGGCCTTTACCGATGCCCGTGAAGACCGTATGGGCCGCTTTGAAGAAGCACAGGGCGGTACTTTATTTTTGGATGAGATAGGCAATATCAGTCTGCAGCAACAGGCTAAGCTGCTTACCATTTTACAAAACCGCCAGGTAACCCGATTGGGCACCAATAAACCTGTTGATGTGGATATCAGGCTCATCTGCGCTACAAATGTGCCATTGAGTGAACTGGCGAACGAAAACAAGTTTCGTAAGGATTTGATCTACCGTATTAATACTGTCGAGATCAATATGCCGCCGCTGCGCCGCCGTAATGAAGATATCGTGATATTGGCCCGCCACTTTGCAAAATTGTACGCAAGTAAATATCTTAAGCCATCAATGGATTTTGATGCGGCGGCAATCAACAAGCTTAAATCCTACAACTTCCCCGGCAATGTGCGCGAATTGCAATATACTATTGAGCGTGCCGTGATCATGGCCGACGATAGTACGTTGAGGCCTGACGACCTGATCTTTTCAATATTGGAAACATCTACAGAAAGCGTGGTTGACGCAGATAATATACCGTTAAGCGCCCTGGAGAAAAATGCCATACTGAGGGTTATTGAAAAACACAACGGCAACATTACGCGCGCAGCCAAAGAGCTTGGCCTTACCCGCACCGCCTTATACCGAAGATTAAGCAAATATGATATTTAACCGTTACGAATGGCGGCTCCTGCTGCGTGTATTCTTGTTACTAATTGTACTTACTGTTACGGCCTTTGTTATCGTAAACCTTGGCCAGCTTTTGTATCTCGTGATCCTGCTGCCGCTTGTTGCTTATTCGGTGGTGGATATGATCCGTTTTCAGAAAAAAGCACAGGATGAAGTAAACCAGTTTGTAGAATCAATCCATTACCGTGATTTTTCCCGCCATTTTGATGTACGCAAGGCCCCTAATGAGCTTAAGCCCCTGCGTAAAGGTTTTAACGATATCAATACTACATTTAAACTGATAAGCCGCGAACGTGAAACCCAATACCATTACCTGCAAAAAATCCTTGAACTGGTTGATACAGGTATTTTATCCTACGAGGAAGAAACCGGCGAAACCGGATGGATCAATGAGGCTTTTAAAACCATTATAGGCATCCCTTATCTTAAAACTGTACACTCGCTCGAAAAGCGTGAGCCATCATTATATGCTGAACTTATCAAGCTCAAACCCGGCGACAGCAAGATCATCACGGTTACCCGCAACCAGCAGCAAGTTAAGATCCTGGTGAACGCCAGCCTGATGCGCAGCGATGATAAATTATACAAGTTAATAGCCTTTCAAAACGTGAATGAGGCTTTGGATGAAACGGAATCGAAAGCATGGTCGAAACTGCTTAATGTAATGACACATGAGATCATGAATTCTGTAGCCCCTATCTCCTCGCTGGCCGATACGCTCAAAAACCGCCTGCAAAGCCCTGATATTGCCGAAAGTCTGCCCCATAGCGATCTGGAGGATATTGAGCTCGGCATCGATACCATCAAGCGCCGCAGCGAGGGACTGCTTAAGTTTACCGAAAGCTATCGCAGCCTCAATAAGATCACCAAACTTGATCTGAACAAGATCATGGTACGCAATATCTTTGAAAACCTCAACAGCTTAATGACGCCTACCCTGGAGAAAAAGAAGATTGAGCTGGAGATCATCCTGCGAGATCCGGCACTTGCCATTGAAGCTGATATTAACCTCATCGAACAGGTGATGATCAATTTGCTGGTTAACGCTATTGAAGCCGTAAAAGAACGTGAAGCCCCACGCATAACCCTTACAGCTGAAGTTCAGGGCGGCAAAACTTTTGTAAAAGTAATTGATAATGGCTTAGGCATGCCTCCCGAACTGCTCGACAAGATTTTTATCCCATTCTTCAGTACCCGCAAAACCGGCAGTGGCATCGGGCTGAGCCTTTGTAAACAGATCATGCTGCTGCACAAAGGCAATATCCAGGTACAATCAACTGAAGGCAAGGGATCAGCGTTTATATTATCTTTTGTATAGACCGCCCCCCGGCGCCCTGAAGGGGGAGTTTTGATTAGCATCCTTTATATGACATTCGGAAAACTTACGAAGTTTCCAAAACTTCGTAAGTTTGGTTCAGCAGCATCTATTTCATGGATTACAAAGGCAAGATTCTCGCCATTTCCGGTAGTTTAAGATCAGGCTCATCTAATCACCATATTTTGAGGTTTTTAGGCGGCCTGGTTCCGACTGATATAAGCTATTTTATGTACGACAGGCTGGCTGACATCCCACCGTTTGATCCGGGACTTGACCATGAGCGCCCGCCGGAAGCTGTTTCAGAGCTGCGAAGTTTTATGAAAAATGCATCAGGCATTGTCATTTGCACCCCAGAGTATGCATTCGGGGTTCCTGGTCAGCTTAAGAACATGTTGGATTGGATGGTTTCGAGCAGTTCGCTGGTTGATAAACCGATGGCCTTGATCACTGCTTCATCGGTTGGGAGTCACGCGCATGCGGCTTTGCAGTTAACCCTTGGGGCACTTTCGGCAAAAATGATCGATAATGCAACTTTGCTTATTCCTTTCATCAGGAGTAAAATTGATGCTGAAGGGAATATTACAGACCTCGAAACTGACAGGGCTTTGCGGGATGTAATGAAGGTGTTTTTGGAAGCGTTATCGTCATAAAAAACACAGAACGTCATGCTGAATTTATTTCAGCACCCCATAGCACAGGTAGACGGCCCGATTAGTAGGCGGCTTAGCAAATGAGGTGCTGAAATAAATTCAACATGACTAATAATTTTTATCACTCTACCCCCAATTCCCTCATCAACCTGCCCACCGTCTCTTTCAATTCAGCAATTTCCTGTTCTGCTTTAACCAAACGAATCTCCAGTGCCGATGTCGACGAACGGCTGGTAGGTTCATCAGCAAAATCATCGTCATTAATTTCAGGTGTTCCGCCTAATAAATGCGCGTACCGAACTTCCTTTTGGCCCGGGCGTTTTGGCAACTGTACTATATATGGCGTTTCTCCCCCGGCTAATTTATCCAGGATCTCCTGCACCTCTTCTATGGAATCAAACTCGTACATGCGGCCGCTGTTGGTATTCAGCTCACCGGGTGTTTGAGGGCCACGAAGGATCAGCAGGCAAATCAGCGCTACCTCCGACGGTATCACCGGGAATACTATAGCAAAATTGTGTTTGTATTTAACATTACGGATAGAACCACCGGTAGCGGTGGATGTCAACCCGCGTCTTTTCAACGAGTTAAGGGCGTTGATAACGGTATCATCATCATAATTAACAACCGGCTTGCGCGATGTTTTTTGGTTACATGCCGCCACCAGTCCGTTAAGGGTCATAGGATAATAATCGGGCGTTGTTTTGGCTTTTTCCATTAAAGTACCAAGTACACGTAGTTCTTCGGCGTCAAGTACGGGTAAAGTTTGCGGTGAATCCATGGGGCTAAATATAAGCAGGTTTTTATAGCGTCAAAAAAAATTGCTAATTTTCTGAATGCTAAAATCATTAGGATTTAAATAATAACACCAAAATAGTTTACTTTGCATTTCAATGTCTTTATTCATTACATCATTAAATTCGGGAAGTAATGGCAATTGCTATTACGTGGGGAACGATCAGGAGGCTATATTGGTTGATGTAGGCATTTCATGCCGCGAAACTGAAAAACGCATGGCCAGGCTGGGCTTATCCATGCAAAAGGTAAAAGCCATTTTTGTATCGCATGAACATTCTGATCATATTCGTGGTATACCGGTATTAGCCAAAAAATACCAGTTGCCGGTGTATATTACCCCCGGTACATTGATGCACCTTAGTGGTGTTGATCATTTTAAAGTTCATCACCTTAGCGCATTTCAAACAGTTATTATAGGCGGCCTCGAAGTAACATCCTTTCCCAAAATACATGATGCATCCGAACCGCATAGTTTTATGGTAAGCTGCCGCGATGTTAAGGTAGGCGTGTTTACCGACCTGGGAATAGTGTGCGACCAACTGATCCGCTACTTTAGCCAGTGCCACGCTGCTTTTTTGGAAGCCAATTATGATGATGACATGCTGGATAAAGGCGGTTATCCTTATTACTTAAAACAACGCATTCGCGGCGGTAAAGGGCATTTATCAAATAAACAGGCGCTGGGTTTATTCATGACGCACCGACCGCCGCACATGACACATCTATTGCTCTCACATCTTTCTAAAAACAACAACGATCCGAAACTGGTAGAAGACCTCTTTACCAACTGCGCAGATGGCATCAATATTATCGTTGCTTCAAGGCACCAGGAAACACCGGTTTATTATATCAGCAGCACAGTTATTCAGACTGAGCCTTTAGGACAGCTGGGGCTTGGATTTTAATCAGGCGATATCATTATCGGCCAGGTTCTGCGAAAACATGGTGCTTAACATTTTATAAAGCTCCGGATGTTTGTGCTTTAGTTCGGCAGGCTTTTGGAAAAAGTATTCGGAAACAACAGCTAAAAACTCAGCTTCGTTAGTGATAGCATAGGGGTTAATATCTGAACGCCCGGCTTCAATTTTATGAATTTCCTGGTGGATCATTTTAAGCCATGGCAATACATATTCGTGAACAAGCAGATTTTCGGGCACACCATCGGTAGCACCATCTGATTTATCAAGCAGGTGTACAAACTCATGAATGGCCGTATTCTCTTTTCCTGCCGATTTACTGAAACCTTTTGTTAAAGCAGCTCTCGAAAGGATCATCTGTCCGTTCATGTAACCTGAACCTACCATTCCTAAAATGCTCCGGTTTTCGCCCTCAAACTGAAACTCATTATCAAAGGTATCGGGGTAAAGGATCACGTTGGTAAGGTTTCGGTATTTCCAGTCGCTGAAGCCAAATATCGGGATTACAGCGCTTGCGGCAATCATGATCCTATCCTCATCGTTCACAGTTGTGCCAACGCCCTCGATAGTTATGTTAGCTAAAAATGCGACAACCTTTTGTTCAAAAAGAAGTTTTTGAGTAATGTTGAGATGCCGGTAATAAGGAATATGCTGCTCTAAAAGCGATTTATAATTCAATACGGCAGCAGGCGTTTCATTTACCACTTTCTTTTTATTGAGGAAAAAGAATACCGCAAGTGCAATTACGATCAAAACCAGGATAGGAACCATTTTATTTGCAGACAGGTAAAGGTGTAAAGCTAATTATAAAATAAAGTAAAACAACAGCATGAACAAAGCCGCTATCAGGGTATTTAAAAAATTCACTGTGTTATTATTTATCAAGCCCTTTCTTTCTAATACAGCACCTAACACAGAATCAGCCAAATTTCCCAGCGTGCCGGCAACAACTATCCAGATCAGGTTTGCCGTCCACCCAATGCCTATGACATAAACGGCGGTTATTATAACAGAACCCATTATACCAATTAAAGTGCCTTCCATACTGATCACGCCGTCGAGCCCGCGTACGTCCGGCTTCAGGGTTATGATATTGAAGAAACGCTTGCCATAAACCATGCCCAGTTCTGACGAAAGTGTATCAGCCGTAGCTGAAGCAAAACTGGCAGCCATCATTAATTGTAATGTATAAGTATGCACCGGAAAAAGCATGATCAAAATTCCGCATAAGGCAGCGGTACCTGCATTGGCCAAAACCTGCCCGGCTGTCCTTCCGCCTTTTTCAGCGGCATTTAGGTCCTGCTTAACTTTGCTTTGAACCGAGGTAGCTGCCGAGCCTAAAATAAAGAAGGTGGTCATCATGGCTAAACCTGTAAAGCCGGCACCTGCGAATACCAGGATGGCAACAGCGGCACCGGTTAATGCTGCTATAACAGTTAGCTTATTGGCCAATATACTGTATGCTACACCAGCTATCAAAATAAGGGTCAACAAACCATAACTTAACCACATAGCCAACCAAAGAGATTAATGTGGCGCTAAATTAAACTTTCAATTCATACTTTTGGGCACATGAAAGATATACTGGGACAGGCCATACATGATCATTATCATCAATCAGCTAATCATAAACTTTGGATCAATAATCAATATGGCCCTAAAGAGGAAATGCCCATTGATATTTACTTTAGGGATGAGGATGACATGCCCGATATTGAATGGCTGGCCATGAACGAATGCCGCGGAACCGTACTGGATATTGGCGCAGGTGCGGGCAGTCATGCTTTAGTATTGCAGCAACGTGGCTTTGATTGCACCGCACTTGATATTTCCCCGTTAGCCTGTGAGGTAATGAAACTGCGCAATGTAAACAAAGTAATTAAAGGTGATATTTTTGTTTATGACGAACACAAGTACGATACCCTGCTTTTGCTCATGAACGGGATTGGCCTTACCGGGACGCTTGAAAACCTGAAAGTATTTTTACAACACATTAAACTGTTGCTTAATCCCGGCGGGCAGGTCCTGTTCGACTCATCGGATATCGCTTATTTGTACGAAGATGGCTTGCCTGAGAACGGCTATTACGGAGAGCTGCTTTACCAATACCAATACAATCGCCAAAAAACCGACTGGTTCCCATGGTTATATGTTGATGAAAAAACATTAGAACCTATTGTTAACGAAGCCGGTTTTGGCATGGAAGTTTTGCTGGAGGATGAGTTTAAACAATACCTGGTAAGGTTGACGCAAAAGTAAATAAGCCCCACCCAACCCTCCCCGGAAGAGAGGGCCTTAAAAAAGTCTCTCAACCGTGGGAGATTTAGAGGAGGCCAAATCAGATCAATAAGCTATTTTTGCCTAAAGCGAATCAACCAATGAAGAAAGCCATTACCCATATCCTCGCCGGCAGGGAAAAGAAGATCACTGCCGAAGAAACTGTTCGCCAGCCTTTGCCACACAAGGATTTTCGCTTTGCAAATCCTTTTATTGTATTGCACCACATGGGCCCCGAAGTAATAGAACCCGGCCAAACCTTACGGATCCATCCGCATCCGCATCGTGGTTTTAGCCCTTATACCATTATGCTGCAGGGCGAAGGTTACCATAAGGACAATGCGGGTAACGACGAGATCATCAAAGCTGGTGGTGTGCAATGGATGTTTGCAGGCAAAGGCATTATGCATAGTGAAGGCCCCACTCCGGAACTGCTGCAAAAAGGCGGCGTTCAGGAACTCATTCAGCTTTGGATCAATGCCCCCAAAAGTAAAAAATGGGATGAGCCGTTTTACCAATCGGCCAATGCAGACCAATTACCCAAAGTATTTGCAGGTGAAGGCCTCGATTTTAACCTTGCCAGCGGCGAATATGGGGGCAAAACCGGACCTATCCAAAACTTCACCCCGGTTATTTCCATCGTAGGAAAGATGGCGGCAGGTAAAGAGGTAAATTTCAAAGCGACACCTGGCTACTGGACATTACTTTATATTATAAAAGGAAGCGTTGATGTAAACGGTACAACCGTTACTCAATTTAACCTCATTGTGTTTGAAAAAGACAATGACAAGATCTCTGTAAAGGCGACCGAAGATTCGCAGGTATTATTCCTCTCTGCAGAGCCGATTAATGAACCGGTATCAGCTAAAGATAATTTTGTAATGAATACGCCCGCAGAAATTGAGCAAGCGCTTGCCGATTACCAAAACGGCGTGTTCGGTACATTGAACTATTAGATCCATAATAACTTTTGGTTATCAGAGATTGCACTTTATGATAAGAACCCGGCGATAATTTCATACACCTTTGTATCATCAAAACAAAGGAAATGAATACCCCACATCAATTAAACAATACCGGCGGCCTGCTATTGAATATCAATGAAAATGCCCGCAAAATTATATTCGCAGTTTGTATTGTATTGTGCCTGATGCCTTTTATGAGCCCGGCAGTAGCATTGCTTTTGGGCTTGGTAATAGCGCAATGTTCCGGCCACCCCTATCTGCACGTTAATCATAGAGCAACCCATATTTTATTGCAGGTTTCAGTAGTAGGCTTAGGTTTCGGCATGAATGTACACAGCGCATTGCAAGCCGGCAAGGAAGGTATCCTGTTTACCATCGCTTCCATAACCGGAACTTTGCTCTTCGGTACACTCATGGGCAAATGGCTAAACATCGAGAAAAAGACATCTTTTTTGATCGCTTCAGGTACAGCCATTTGCGGAGGGAGCGCCATCGCAGCCATTTCGCCGGTTATTAAAGCCGAAGAAAAACAAATCTCTGTAGCGTTAGGTTGCGTATTCATCCTCAACTCAATAGCCTTGTTTATTTTCCCGCTGATAGGCAATTATCTTAATTTATCACAAACTCAGTTTGGATTATGGTGCGCCATTGCCATACATGATACCAGTTCGGTGGTGGGTGCAGCAAGTAAATATGGTGCCCATGCACTGGAAGTAGCAACTACTGTGAAACTGGCAAGGGCTTTATGGATCATCCCGGTAGCATTTCTATCCACCTTTCTGTTCAGGAACCGGTCAAAAAAAGTAAGCGTACCTTATTTTATTGGCTTATTCATATTGGCTATGATTGCTAATACCTATATACCCCTTATAAAGGTGGTAAGCCCGTTTATAATCAACATAGCAAAAGCTGGTTTAACGCTTACCCTATTCTTGATAGGGGCGGGCCTTTCGCGCAGGGTTTTGGTATCGGTTGGGTTAAAGCCGCTTTTGCAGGGAGTAGCGCTTTGGATTGCGATATCTGGCGCAGCATTGTATGCGGTTATGCATTTAGCTTAATTATAAGGCACTAAATATTACTCCATCACCATTGAATATCAACATGTAAAAAAAAGATAGTTTAACTTCATCTTTGTTTTTTGCAAAAGTTCAGGTATTCGCAACCTGTTTATTATAAATCCTTTTGTGTTAAGGTAGTTTAGCAAAAATTATCTATTTTTACGCCGTATTTAGCATTAAATACCTTTAATATTAAACTTTAACCTTATCATTTCCCAGTTGTTTCTATATGAAGAAACTGTACGCCGTATTAATCTTATTGTTTGTAATTACCTCTTTCAGTAATGTATTTGCTCAAACAAGAATAACGGAAACCTTACCAAAAACACGTAATATTATTCAAAACCTGCCTGAGCCTGCAAAACCCGCAGCACCGATAATAAGTTACGGCAACGGCCTTCACATTTATGAAATTGGGAAACCGATAGAACCATTAAAAGTAACCAATACCGGCGGCGCCATTCCTTTAACCAGCTTATTTTCCCAAACAAGTACAATAGGCGGTAATAATCTATATGGTTATGTGGATGGGAATAAAAAAGATGCACGTTTAGGAAATCCACTTAGTTCGGCAAGAGATGCTGCCGGCAATATTTATATAGCCGATGCTAACAACAATGCTATCAGGAAATTGACACCCGATGGAGCGATAACCACATTTGCCGGCAGTGAAGTTCAGGGCGCAAAAGATGGCAATGGCAGAAATGCAACTTTTAACTACCCTACCGGCCTTGTAATTGCAGCTTCAGGGAATATATATGTTGCAGATTACGGAAACCACCTAATCAGAAAGATAACTCCCAATGGTACGGTTACGACGCTGGCTGGAACAGGAAAACCCGGACATGACAACGGTACAGGACAATTGGCTTCATTTAACCTGCCCTATGGCTTAACCGTTGACAAGGCCGAAAATGTTTATGTGGCAGATTCATACAACAATTTGATCAGAAAAATTACGCCTGCCGGGGTCGTTTCGACGGTGGCCGGAATCCTTAACGGAGGTAACATCAACGGTCCGGGTGCGACTGCTGCTTTCCGGGTTCCTTACGGCATCACCATCGACTCGGAAGGAAATTTATTTATCGCGGATAAATTTAATAATAGCATAAGAAAAATTGCCACGGATAATACGGTATCAACATTTGCAACCGGCGGACTATTTTTGCCTAACAGCGTTGCGGTAGATAATTTGAACAATGTATATGCATGCGGACAAATATCATTCGTAACTAAGTTTCTTCCCTCCGGCGCACAAAGCAGCAATATTCCGCTTTCAGGCTTTTTAGAGAAAGGCTATATTGAAGGAATAGATACTGTAGCCAGGTACTCAGGTAACTTAGGCGTATCTTATGATGGTGTGGGAGGCTTACTTGTATCCGACGGATCAAATTTTGTACTACGAAAAGTGAACCTTTATGGCTATCAGGTTGAGGATAAACTACCTGAGGGACTTTCTTTAGACAGCACCGGAACAATAACAGGTACCCCAAAGGTTCTGCAAGGCGTAAAACTCTACAGAATAGCAGGCTACAATGCAGGCGGAAAGGGCGAAAACGTGGCAACCATCCAAATAGTTAAAGGCAGCCAGGTGATAACCTTTCCTCCTATACCCCGCATAACGTATGGAGACAAGGCATTGGCATTAAATGTAAGCAGCACAAATAAAACAATTCCTTTAATATACACCAACAGTGATCCCACAATAGCCAAAATCGACAAGGATAGCATTTATTTTATCAAACCGGGCAGCGTTACCATTACTGTTACCCAGCCCGGCAACGATTTATACCTTAATGCGGCGCCAGTTTCGCAGACCATCACCGTTCAAAAAGCTCCATTAACAATAGCTGCCGTTGATACAGCGAGGTTTTACAATACTGATAACCCAACTTTCAGGATCACCTACAAAGGATTTGTAAATAAAGAAAATGCAACGGTTTTAAGTGCAGCTCCGATAATAGCTAATACAGCTTCAAAAGCTTCACCTCCGGGTGATTATCCCATCACGCTAAGCGGTGCAAAAGCCGATAATTATACTATTAACTATGTCCCCGGCACTTTAAGCATCATCAATTTACCAACCATCACAGCCAATGGTTCCACTACTTTTTTTGATGGCAGTTCTGTCACGCTTTCAACAAGTACAGTCGCCGGTTATACTTATCAATGGTATAAAGACGGCGTGATCATAAAAAATGCCACCACATCAACGTTAAAAGTTACCGATGGCGGTAAATATACTGTGGCGGTTACGGTGAAATCGTTCAGGGCAACCTCTGCCGCCACTACAGTTTACACACAATTTAACTTACCCGTTAACAACTTCAAACTAACACTAAACAGTGCTGCATGTAAAGGCAGTGCTAATGGATCTGTCAATATCGAAGCAGTTCAAAAATTAAATTATACAGCTTCCTTTACAGTTAACGGCCTTACCACAACATATCCGTTTACTAAACAGCTAACCATTGATAAGCTTACAGCGGGTAACTATAGCTTATGTATAACTGTTGAGGGTAAAATTTATCAGCAATGCTTTAACGTGGTAATTACCGAACCTGCCGACCTATCAGTTTATTCAACAGTTAACAATACACTCAATACAGTGAACCTGCAATTAAATGGTGGTGCCAGTTACAACGTAAATCTTAACGATGTGGTTTATACCACTACCGACACCCAAATTACACTGCCATTGACAGCGGGCGCAAATAAATTATCAGTTACTACCGACAAGCTGTGCCAGGGGATCTTTGAAAAAATAATAAACCTGGATGAGCGTATAATCCCCTATCCTAACCCATTCCAAAGCGCCCTCAATGTGAATACAGGTACCGGGCTTATCAACAAATTATCAGTAACTATCTATAATGTAGTTGACGGTAGAACTGTTTATACCAATCAGTATATTAACCAGACAGGTAAGCTACAAATGGATCTTTCGGCTTTGCCAGGCGGTGTTTACTCGCTTAATCTAATAATGGACGGAAAAGGCAAGTCTTTTAAAATTTTGAAAAAATGAGAACCTGGATATATAGTTTATTTATAATATTAACAATTGCAGGTTGCAGCAAGAAAACCCCTCCGCCCGATGTTACCCCTGTTGCAACAAGCCTGGTATCGCCATTAAAAGATCAGCCCTGTACTACGGGTACAATTATATCAACCGATAAAAGTACCGTAACGTTTACCTGGCAAACCGCCGATAAAGCTGAAGGCTATGTCCTTGCCGTAAAAAACCTGCTTACCAAAGTTGAAACAAAACAAACTGTAACATCAACCCAGGCCACAGCCGATCTGCTTCGCAATACCCCGTACTCATGGTATGTGATATCTACCTCAACAAAAACCAAAGCTACAGCACAAAGTGAAACCTGGAAGTTTTACAATGCCGGGGCAGGCACAGTAAGCTATCCGCCCTATCCGGCTGAAATAACAGCACCCCTTTTTGGTGATAACGTAACGGCTTCGTCGGGAAATATCACACTGAAATGGACGGGCAGCACACTGGGAGCCGCCATAAAGGGATACGATATTTACTTTTCCAATACTAACTCGCCCACCCTTTTCAAATCAAATATATCTGATAGTCAATACCAGGTTGCAGTAAAACCGGGCACAACTTATTACTGGCGCATAGTTACTATTGATAACGCCGGAAATTATACTGATTCAGGGATATACCAATTTTCGGTTAAGTAAAGATTTTTACATCTCCTGAATAATTAGATCGCCTTCTTAATCCCTGGAAAAATAAGTATGGGAAGCCTTACAGATTATACTGAAAACTCCCGGGCATTCTTTGGTTGTCTCATACCCTATCCTTTAGGGATATTTGATAGCTATACAATGGGGCAATGCTGTTTTGGTTTTATAGGCGGTCCACTACAACACAACTACAGCAATCCATTGCAGGTTTAAAAGATGCCCGGCAGGGCATCCTCTCTCTATTTTGAAATATATAGCTATGTGGTATGTGTTAAATGTTGCTTAAATTACGGACCTTAATTAGGCCTGCATTTGCCCGGGCAATACTAATTATCAATGGGGTTTAAACCCTGCCAGGAAACCGTTAATGAAAAAAAGCATCCTATTTATTATTGTTCTGCGTGTATTCATATGCACATCTTTTGCTCAAACTACCCTTGGTACTCCTGCTATCAAAAACTACACGCATAATGATTATAACGCAGGCAGCGAGATCTCGGATATTAAACAGGACAAGAACGGAATCCTTTATTTTGCCAACGATGAGGGTTTGCTTACATTCGACGGGAGTTATTGGAAAACTTATCCCCTGCCTAACAAAAGCGCCATAAAGTCTGTGGCTATTGATGCTTTGGGCCGCATTTACGTTGGCGGACAGGATGAAGTCGGCTACTTTTTTCCTAACGATGCAGGCATCCTTAAATTTCATTCGCTTAAAAAGCTCCTGCCTCAAAAAGCAAGGCAGTTTGCCGATATCTGGGATATTGTTATCCATAATAATGAGGTATTCTTCCGCACCATCGAGTGCATCTTTGAACTGAAAAACAACACCATTCACACCTTTGATGCACCCGGTGGCTGGATGCTGTTAAACCAGGCCGGCAGCAAGTTATATGCCTACGATAAAGCTGTTGGACTGGTTGTTTTTAAAGATTCCCGCTGGCAGGCCTGCCTACAGCAGCCAACAACAGCGCTGAGGATCACTGGCATTACTGAGTTTAATAAAGACACCTTATTGGTAACCACCCGCAAAAATGGCCTCTTCATCATGACAGGATCGTCACTGATAAAAAAGGCAACTGCTACCGATGGCATCCTGTTCACGGACCTGATAAACTTCATCCAAAAAATTGGCACCGACAGGTATGCTATCGGTACATCAGCAAAAGGATTGCTTATTATTGATGGCAAAGGCGAGCTGGTAGACCAGTTCTCCAACAATCAAGGGTTACAAAACAATAATGTTCATGGTGTATTGTTAGACAGAGATCGTAATTTATGGCTCGGACTGGAAAACGGGCTCGATTTTATCAATTATAACACTTCCGTTAAAAATATTTATCCTAATCGCGAAAACCTGGTAAAAAGTAATTCGGTAAGCATTTTTAACAACAAACTGTATATCGGAACATCAAACGGTTTATATACCGTACCGATAGGCGCGCAGCAAAAGGATATCAGCGTGGCCACAGGTACTTTTACAGAGGTGCCAAATACTAAAGGACAGATTTTAAGCCTTACACAAATTAACGGGCATTTATTGGCCGGTCACCAGGATGGTGTTTTACAGATAGATAATAACCAGGCTAAACTGATTACTCCTGGCCCGGGGGCATGGATGATGAAAGGAGTCCCAGCCTCGCAGGATGTGATAGTGGGGACTTATACCGGCTTTCAGCTCTTAAAATACAATGGTACCGGATTTAGCTTTGAAGGAAGAATAGATGGCATTTATGAATCCTTAGGGAACCTCGCGGTGGATAAGAGCAACTTTGTGTGGGCAACGCACCCCTACAGGGGCATTTTTAAAGTGCAGCTATCTGCGGATCGGAGAAAGATAGTTGGATATACACAATATACCGAAAAAAGCGGCTTACCATCGGCGCTGAATAATCATGTATATTTTATTAAAAATAAAATAATAGCTGCTACCGAAAAAGGTGTTTATGAGTATAATATCACCGAGGGTGACTTCACCCGTTCTGTTTTTTACAAACCCATATTTGGTAAAGCAAAAATCGAGTTCCTTACTGAAGATGGTAAAGGTAATATCTGGTTCATCAGCAACCAGCGGGTTGGCGTAATTGATTTTGGTAAAAAATCGCCTAACGCATCTTATAAGGTAATTTATTTCCCTGAACTGGCCGGGCAAACGGTAAAAGGCGCAGAGTATATTTATCCCCATGATATGGAAAACATCTTTATCGGCTCAAACAATGGCGTATTTCATTTAAATTACCGACAATATGTATCTTCCAATAACAAACTCAAGGTATTGCTTACTACAGTAAAAGCTATAGCTGAAAAAGACAGCCTGATTTTTGGAGGATATTTTGTTAAAAACAACAGGATCGCATCAGCACAAAACAGGCAACAGGTTACCTCGCTGTCCAACCACTGGAACTCTTTTCATTTTGAATATACCTCTACCCTGTTCGCACAAAAAAGCAATGAAGAGTTTAGCTATAAATTGACAGGCTTTGATAAAGATTGGTCGCAATGGTCGGTTAAAACGGAGAAGGATTACACCAACCTTCCTTATGGCAAATACACGTTTTCGGTAAAGGCCCGTAATAATTTGGGCACAGCATCTGCACCGGTTAATTATACTTTTATTGTTGAGCCGGCATGGTATCAAACTGTTTGGGCCTACCTGGCTTATTTCCTGATCATTGCCTACGCTGTTTATATCGCCATAAAAGCACAGCAAAAACGTTTTGAGCTACATCAGCAACGCCACGAGGAGGAGCAGAAACGGCTAAGCTACCTCCATAGCCTTGAACTTGACAGGAATGATAAAGAAATAATTGCACTTAAAAATGAAAAGCTTGAAGCCGAACTAACTTACAAGAACAAGGAGCTGGCTACCTTAACCATGCAAATGGTTGACAGGGGAAAACTATTGCTCAACATCAAAGACGAATTGATGGTATTGATCAAAAAGATTAACATCCCAGATGCATCATACCATTTCAGAAGCGTATTTAAACTCTTGAGTGATACCGGGAAAAGTGATAATGACTGGGACAACTTTTCCATGTATTTTGACCAGGTGCATAATAACTTTTTAACCACCATGAAAGCCAAATTCCCCGGTTTAAGTTCCACTGATTTGAAGCTGTGCGCTTACCTGCGGTTAAACCTGTCATCAAAGGAGATAGCGCAGCTGCTTAACATCTCGCTGAAGGGCGTGGAGATCAGCCGTTACCGGGTACGCAAAAAACTGCGATTAGCTACCGAAACCAATCTATACGATTTTTTGATAGAGGTTACTAAATAATCAGGGTAAAGGCTGCTTCCAGATTTACTATTTTTTTAACTACTAATCACAACAAAGCATCTTTAAACATCAAACAAAGCGCTATCCTCCATATTGCCGCCGTTAAAAAAATGCTTTTACTCAACCCAGGTTAACTTCGTATATAATCATCTATTTCCGGCAGCCCAGAAAATAGCATTGCTGAAAAGCCTGGTATAATCCTTACTATCAAAAAGCACAGGTGAGTGCCCCATAAAAATGTAAATATTACGGGCTTTTTTTGCGGGGTTAGTCCATACTACGGGGTGGTCGCCCATGGTAATACCATCTTTAGGTTCATAGGTTGATTCATCTACTGATGCCAGCACATGTACATTAGGTCGTGGATCTTTGTCATAAGTGTACCACTCTTCCTTCTGAACCAGGAAAGATGGTGATACGCCTTGCATTACCGGATGGCTGTTATCTTCAATATTGACAGTACCTTTGGCAAATGTGGCTATGTAGTTTTTATAGCGGATTCCCCCCATAAAATTCCAGAACCAGTTCCACATCGGGTAGCCATCAAACTCGCCCAACAGGGTTGCGTGGTGAAAACCTATCCAGCCTCCCTTACCCTCATCAATATATTTTTCAAAGGCCTTTACGGCCTTTTCCTTCCAGGCATACGGCGGGTAGTCCAACTGGATAAATAATTGATAATTAGCTAAAAAGGCATCATCAATTCTATCAGTACTTTGAATATAATCGACAGAAAAATTACTATCAGCAGCCAGCTTATCCAGCCATACTTTTGCCACTTTTGAATACTCAATATGATGGCCTCCGTTTTCATACAGAGCTACTACTTTAAAACGCGGGGCCTTTTGTGCCCACACACTGATAACGGTTAACAGGCAAAAATTGAAGATCAGGGCTATTTTTTTCATATCGATATTTTTGGGCCGATGGTTTATTTATAGATCCTGCCCATCATAGGGTTATTCCAGATCACTTTTTTAACTTCCTCCAGGTCAATTGCGCCCTGGTGACTGTATACAACCTTCCCTTCCGGGTCAACCAGCATGGTATAGGGTAAAGCTCCATCCCATTTAGGATCAACAGCCTCTATCATTTTATATTTATCATCGCCTGTGTAAATGTAGTTACTACCTGATGACTGCTTCCGCTGTAAAAATTTCAGGGCTTTATCCTTATTAGCCGGGTCATCAGCACTGATGCTTACAAAATCCAGGCCCCTGTCCCGGTAAAGCCTGTTCAGGGTAACCAGATCGTCAAACTCGGCAACACAGGGGCCACACCAGGTAGCCCACAGGTTAATCAGCCTTAACCTGTCTGAGTGATTTTTTACCACTATTGCAATTCCACCGGCGCTGATGGTATCAAGTTTTACCGGCTCTTTTGCCCATTGTGTTTGCGCCTTATCTATCCAATCCTTTTTCTCGGCCCATTTAACCGAGCAGCCAAAGGTTTTGGTAACCGGTACTGCTATTTCTTTGCCTCCAAGTACCGCATCAATAGCATTACGCGCATCCAGTGACTTGGGGGTTTTGGCAGGGTTTTCCATATCATCTATCCGGCCGTTGTAACGCAGCTTCCTGTCCTTATCAAAAACAAAAATATGAGGTGTGGCAACCGGGCCATATTTATTTGATGCTACTTCGGTTTCGCCATCGTACAGGTATGGGAAGTTAAAACCTTTATCTTTCGCCCGTGTTTTCATCTCTTCAAATGAATCGCTTAAATCACTGTAGCCCAACTCGTCATAGCGTAATGAGGAAGGATTATTGGGATTGATTGCTACCACACTAACTCCCTTTGGCGTATAGTCGCTGGTTAGTTTGATTACCCTGTCTTCATAGGCCTGCGATGTAGGGCAATGGTTGCACATAAAAACCACAACCAACACTTTAGCATTTTTGAACGATTGCAATGTGTATGTTTTGCCATCAATACCAGGCAGACTAAAATCAGGCGCCGGTGCCCCTATCGCCAATATTTTATGTTCATCAAAGGCAAAAGAAAGCATCGGCAAAGCCGACAGCAGCCCAAGGATGAAACATATACTGATCTTAAACTTCTTCATAATTAGATATATGGTTTATGATTAATCACTTGTTGACACCGCCAGCAGGTACCAGGCGGTATGCGGCAGCCACTGCTCGGCCCAGCGCCAGTCGGAATCTTTACCTGATACTGCATAAGGGATATTGAAATCAATATCGTCCTCATTATCAAACCCTGAAGTAATGCCATTTACAATACCGCCTGGTGCGTTGGTATATTCAAACGTGCCGAAAAAGCCATAAGCCGGATTGTTATGTCCTGTGCCCTGCAGCATACTTGCATCAAAGGGATTCAGGCCCAGGATCCAGTTTAACTGATCTATCGCAAAGCCGGAAAGCTGGTCATGGAAAGTCTTATCATCTTTAAACAGGCTGGCAGCCATTCTTGCAGCGGTGGCTACTGAACCGAGTCGTGCATTTTCGCCCTGCCACCAGGGCGAGGCATCGCTGCCATGCGGGAAAAAGAAAGCGCTGTGCCGGTTGCCCAGTGTATCCTGCACCAGTTCGCGGCTGTAACCAAAGGGATTGTTCACTTCATGGGTAATAGTCAATTCAAACTCCATTGATTTTCTTACTGCCGTTTTGATCTTTGCCTGCAGATCTGCAGAAGCATAAGGATAGTAATACATCAGGCTTACTACGGGCAAGCCACCATCTGATGGATGAAAAAAAGGCCTGCCCATATCATCGGCGCGCCAAAAGTTCTGGTATTTATTCCAGGAGCTTAGGCGGTTAAGCAGGTTGTTAGCCCGATTTTCGGCAGCGGTTTTATATATTTCCTTGTGAGTTACTTTGTATAATTCGGTAGCGGCACTCAGGGCACAATAGTCATCAAGGATATTTTCCTTTTTATCATAGTCCATTTGCGGGTTTTCCTTCTCCAGAAAGGCAAAAGCATTTTCGGCAGCTTTCAGGTAATCTGCATTGCTAAACTCACCCGATGTTTGATAAGCCGAAGCCATAGCCAGTGCCGCGATGGAGATCCCAGCGCCCGAACGGTAACTGGCCTGATAACCACGCCAGTTTTTACCTGTGGTGGTTTTGGTAAACGACTGGTCTTTGGTTTGTTTAATCCGGTAATTGCCTTCATCGGCTTGGATCACCCTGTCTTTAGGTAATTTACCAGGGCCGGGTGAGGACACAGAGCGATAGAACGAGCCGTTTTTAGCTTGTATCCTCACAAGGTAATCAGCTCCATACATGGCTTCGTCTAAAATTCTCCGGTTAAACTGGCGGAAATCAGTCCCTGGGCGGGCGCTTAACAATTCGTAGGTTTTAAAAAGGCTAAAAGCCGTTAAAGAGATTTGCTGGGGATTAAAATAATTGGAAAATGACAAATGCGACAAATGTTTACCATAATCGCCGGTGGCATCATACCAGCCACCGTGCGCATCAACAGTATCCGTTGTACCTGATAATACTAAATGGTGATCGGCCTTATCTAACAGGCCCGAGCTTCGTTGTCCTTTAAAATAATATACTACATCGGATATAGTGGCTTTTTCGAGCACGTTTTTCCCAATGATAAAAGGGTATGATGAAATTACGCCTTTAGATGAAGTGAATTGGATTTTATAAGTCCCCGGCACGGTAAAACTGCTGAAATCAAGCGTCCAAAACTCAAAATTCTTCCATTTGTTCACCGGACCGCTGTAATTGATGTGTCCGGTAAATACCGTATTGCCTTTATCAGCATCAACGAGGTTAAAAGAAGTAAATGTAAGGTGGCTATCAGCAACAATAACGGCGCGTTTTGCCTTGCTGTCCTCATAACCAACATGGTTGGTTACCACTTTAATATTTTGCGCCTGTGCAAAAAGCGGCAGACCGAACCAGAACAAGGCAGTCGCCTTCAACAGGATATTGATATGTTTTTTCAGACTCATATATAAAGTTAAGGAATTACCGTACGGTTTAAGAACGATGGTTATGCGTCCTGCGTCAAAGCTAAAAGATTAAGTTTCCTTCGGATATTTTTATGCCACTACATTAGCACTACCATGGTTAAATACTTCAATTTGTTATCAATAGTCACCTTTGCTGCTATCCATCGATGACGCTACAGTAGCTGCGCTGTTATGGCTTCCAAATGGTTACTGAATAAAGCTTGACTGATAATTGCAGAATATAGGCATGTATAATCAAATTTTGAGGCGTAATCTTTTCTTCTCAAGTAATCCGACAAATAAAACAATGATCACCGCCGTCAGGAATGACCGCAATAGCCCCGGCAATCCGTTATTGATAACACCGGGATAGTTAATATGGAACAGCTCCAGTATAAATACCTGGAAATATGGGATCAGGTAACAGGTTAGCGTGCTGGTACCGGCCGGTTTGATCCAGTTAAAGGCATTTATTTTTCCTTTAACATCTACCACATATATCAGTATCAGAAAGGCTAACGTGGCAATGCCCGAGCAAATGAAGATCCATGCAGGTGTTGAACGGATCTTGGATGTCCCTTCGGTATAGGGCCTCAAAACAAAACCTGCTACCAGGAACAAAATGCCGATGACAGCCAGTGTAGCCCAAATACGTGGGGTTTTACCCTGCGCAACCAATTTGGCGTAGATCCCTGATACTACCACACCTCCCATAGTTAAGGTCATGGTTGATGCATCGTTGATTATCCAAAGCGGCTTTAAAAAGATAATTGCATTGCCGAAGGAACTGCCCGTAACATCCTTTCCTGCAATGGTTACCATTGTTTCTTCGTGCATCACCTTTATCTTTAATATGGAGTGCGCCAAAATATTAACAGCGGCAAGCACTATCCATGCTACGATAAGGCTGTTCAGCTTGCCTTTAACTGCGAAAAATATCAAAGCGCAAACCAAGTACGCCCATCCTATCAAACCCAAAATCCCCCACCAGGAAGGCTCCATACCCCGTACGTCGCCATCTTCTCCGCCTTTATAAATCACCGCCATGCCTACCAGCATGGCAATTCCTAATATCTGCAAAGTATACCTTTTAGCCTTTGCCATGGTTTCCGGATAATCGAGCCAGACCAGGAAGAATGCAGTTGTAATAACCAATGCCCATGCAGCCTTCGGAATTAATGCCGCCGATGAATTATACTCCTCAAGGTTTACGTGATAAAAACCCATGATGAGCAGCGCCGCACTTCGTACCAGGATATAAACTAACACCTGCCTGGTACTATCTCCCTTTTTGATCCGGTTATTAATTGCAAATGGTAACGACAAGCCCACAATGAACAAAAATGCCGGAAAAATGGTATCAGCAAAACCCATCCTGTCCTCAAAACCTTTGGCGTGGTCTATCCATTCGGGAATATGCTTTACACCTCCGGCATCGTTAACAAATATCATCAGGAGCATAGTAATCGCGCGCAACACATCGATTGACAAAAGGCGCTTAGGTAACTGTTGCATGTTTTTTATTTAGGGGGTTTCATTTAACTTTCACGGAAAATAACGAATTATGGCTTGTGATATATAAAATATTATTCGCTGCGCCGCCAAATGCCAAACCGGTTCATAAGGCATCGATGCAGATTCAACGGATCATCACAGCACAAATCTATCCGATAATGCAATCTGATGCTATTATTACGGCACTACAACACCACTACCTGTAACATTGCATATAAATAAAAACTTAGCGAAAGCGGGAAAGAAGGAGGTTTCGGAAGCGGCAGAAAAAACCGGGAGCAAATTGTTTAGCAATTCATACGACCGATTACAAATTATATAAAAACGAAAATGGGCAACCCAGGGCCGCCCATTCATTAACTGGTTTTAATATCCAATTATTTTGCAGTTTTTCTTGCAGGGATTAATGGAACGATAATAACAGCTAAGAAAAGGGCAACTTCTAATACGGTTAACATAACTTTAATTTTTTTAATGTTTAATTACTGAACTAACAATGTTTTCAGGAAATACAACCGTTCCTACAGGCATGCTGCGGCAGGGATGCAAAAACAATTGTATCATTCCTGGCAGGATTTCGGCTAAAAACATGCCATTAAAAGTTCGACGCTATAATCAACATTTTAGGGCCTAAAACGTCATTTTTTAAAATTGTTTTTTCTTTGAAATCGCCTTCAAAAAACGGGGTTTTCCAAATTTAAATCCGGATTTTACCTTTGGAATCAAAAAAACAGGCTTAAATCGGGGTATAAAAAATATTTAAACCGTTTTTTGTCGAATTATTTTTACAAAAATGGATAAACGGGTATAAATTTATTTTTAGAGAAATTTATTTCGCACGTTAATTTCACAGCTTGCTTTGTGGTTCTGAAAATCCCTCATCAAACATTTTTTTGTAAAAAAACCATTCCCGATTTTTACATATTACTGGTCTTAGCATTTTGAAAAAAATTAAGCGACAATTTGTCATTAGCATGACAAACACAAATTTTGGCAGAAATTCCCCCGCTTAAAAACCTGACAGCCACTGCCAAAGCATGACATGGCATTCATAAACTCATCCTATTATGACGTTTAGCCACTATGCCAAACTTTTAAACTTTTGGAAGGCATTTAAGAATAGCCTTTTTCCAGATACTTACTGCTTCATTCATTTCTTTTTCATTTAATGAAGCAAAGCCAATCCGTACAAAGCTGTGCTTAAATGTTTTATCGTAAAAATAATCATGTCCCGCACCTATAGACAGTCCCAGCTCATTGGCTTTTTCTGAAACAGCGGCCGTATCCAGATCATGGAGGTATTTAACCCATATAGCAAAACCGCCGCACGGTATTTTAAAGGAAATATAATCGCCTAATTGCTCCTGCAGCAAATTGCAAAGGATATCCCGCCGTTCGTGATACAGCTTATTGGCTTTTTTCAGGTGCCTGCCAATGTCACCGTTCTTTAACAGGCTCGCCATAGCTTCTTCAAGCAGGTGCTCACCCTGGCGGTCAATCAGCCGGCGTAAGCGGGTGGCTTGTAATAAAAAGTTAGGCGGCGCAACCATAAAACCAATGCGGATACCCGGCGCTATGGTTTTACAAAATGAACCTACATATATTACATTGCCATAATAATCGGCACTGGCCAGCGGTAAAATAGGGCCGCTTGTGTAATGGAAGTCAAAGTCGTAATCATCTTCAATAATGGCAAACTGGTGTTTTGCAGCCAGTTCGAGTAAATGCATCCGCCTTTCTGAACTCAACGTTACCGTAGTAGGCTGATGATGGTGCGGCACTACGTATAGCATCCGTACCTTTTGTGCTTTACAAATAGCCTCAACGGCATTAATATCAATACCATATTCGTCTACAGGGACAAATGCCAACTGGGCGCCGGCCTGCTCAAATACCTCATTGGCACCACTGTAGCCTGGGTCGCCCACAATTACAATATCATTTTTATTGATCAGCACCTGTGCGCACAGGTAAAGTGCCATTTGAACGCCTTTGGTAATTAAAATATCATTAGGTGTTACATGCAGGCCACGGGTTTCACCCAAAAAACGGGCAAGTTCGTTCCTTAAATTTTCGGAACCCTGTTCCAGCCCGTACATCAGGTATTTATGCGTAAAATGGTAACCTGCCATCCGCCTGTATTCGCGCACCATCAGGTCGACAGGCGCAATGCGGGTATCGGGAAAACCTTCGGTAAATGTGATATTGCCATCGGGCATGTCCACAAACATGCGCTGAGGGTTGATCCTGTTATCATCAACTTTGAACGAGGTTTTGCTTGCCAGGCTATGTTTCAGAACAGCTTTTTCAATAGGCCGGGGTGTAACATCGGGTAAGTTTTTAGCTACATAAATGCCCTTACGCGCTATCACATCAACCCAGCTTTGTGCATAAAGTTCGTCATAAGCGGCTACCACCGTTTTACGATGTACGTTTAACGATGCCGACAATGCCCGACTTGCAGGAAGCGCAGAACCAGGTTTTAAAGTCCCCTGCCTTATATAACTAATAATGCCATTGCTAATTTGCAAATACACAGGCACCTGGCTGCTTTTATCTACACTTAATAAGCTTTCGATGAGCGTCATACTGGACTATCTTTAATCTATTTTCTGGACTACAAGTATAGTCCAAAAGCATGGTATTTTTGATCATCAAAAAAAAATAAAACCTATGCATATCAATCAAAAAATATCATCTATATACCTGAGGGTAGCCATTGGAGTAAGCTACCTGTGGGAAGTAGCCGACCGCCTCGGCTTGTTTGGCCCAAACGGTCATCCACACGTTGGCTGGGGCGACTGGAAACATTTTATAGCCTATGCCAAACAGGTGATGAGCTTCCTGCCCGATGACATCATAAATCCGCTGGCAACTATTGCAACCATTGGCGAAGGCGTTTTTGGCTTATTACTCATCCTTGGTTTATTCACCCGGATGGCGGCTATCGGCAGCGGTATCCTTAGTTTATGTTTTGCTATCGCGATGGCAGTTTCCTTCGGCATCGAATCGCCTTTGGGTTATTCAGTTTTTACTTTGAGTGCCGCAAGTTTTCTGCTGGCCGGGATGACTCAATATTCGTGGAGCTTAGATAAATGGTTCGCCGCACGTATTGTGAACAAAAAGCTAATGGCTTACCAATCATTGCAAACCAATTAAAATCAGCAAACATCTTTAACCAATAAAATAATCATGGCAACTACAGCAAATACAAAAGCATCGCCCCTTTTAGTGATCATAGCCTTTGCTACCGTTTATATAGTATGGGGTTCAACATATTTCTTTATACAAATGGCTGTTCAGGGCTTCCCCCCTATGCTGATGGGCGCATTGCGTTTTTTCACCGCGGGTATTTTATTACTTGGCTGGTGCTATATTAAAGGCGATAACATATTTGTTAAGCGCGATATCATCACCTCCGGTATCTGCGGGCTGCTTACCTTATTTGTAGCTACAGGTATAGTGATCTGGGTTGAGCGCAATATCCCCAGCGCCATGGTTGCCATTATGGTTTCTGTAAACCCAATATGGTTCATCCTATTAGATAAAGCTAACTGGCGGGTAAACCTGAAAAACAGATCAACTATATCTGGCCTCATTATCGGCTTTGCCGGGATCCTGCTCCTTTTTGGTGAAGCCTTCCTGAAATCGGTTACCGGTACTATGGACCATGCTAAATTAACCGGATTACTATTATTACTGGCAGGCCCGGTTGCATGGTCGGCAGGATCATTGTATTCAAAAAAGCGGGGCGGTACAGCTCCGGCAAGGGTAAATACATCCTGGCAAATGATCATTGCCGGTTTGGCCTTTGTGCCGGCTGCTATTATTCACCAGGAGTTTAACGGATTTGACCTTGCTACTGTTCCGGCTCAGTCATGGATGGCTATCATTTACCTTATCATATTCGGATCAATCGGGGCATTCAGCGCTTATGTATGGCTGCTGCAGGTAAGGCCTGCAACACAGGTGAGCACGCATTCGTATGTAAATCCGGTTATCGCCGTATTACTTGGTGTTTGCTTTGCACATGAAAGTATTTCGCTAATGCAGTTTTTGGGGTTAATTGTGATCTTATTTAGCGTATTGCTTGTTAATCTTTCAAAATACGGGAAACTGCAGTTTAAAAAGCCTGTGATTGGCACAGTTGAAAAAGCAGATGGCTGCAACCACCTCAATCCCGCCTCCGATTTAGAACAGATCAAAGCATTGGCAAAAATTGCTTACCGGATATAAAACCATTCTGAAGAACGCTCGCTTTATAATAATTAAAAACAACCAATGAATAAAGCCATCATATGCAGCACATGCGGCACCCAGTTTTTAGCCGATCCCGGCGTGCCGGAGTTTTGCCCGATTTGTACCGATGACCGCCAGTATGTTCCTGAAAGCGGCCAACAATGGACGGATACAAGTAAACTTAAAAGCCATACTATTAGAATAACTCAGCTAAATGAGCATCTATATGCCCTGAAAATAGCACCTGATTTTGCTATAGCTCAAAGGGCGCTGCTACTTATTTCACCGGGCGGCAATGTTTTGTGGGATTGCATCCCGTATTTGGATAAACCTACAATTGATTTTATAAACAACCTTGGCGGCTTAAAGGCCATAGCATTTTCACATCCTCATTACTACAGTAACATGAATGAATGGGCAGCCGAGTTTGACTGCCCCATTTATATCCACCAAAATGATGCAGAATGGGTACCATTCAAAACCCGGCATACCCGCCTATGGGATGGCAGCAGCATGCAGCTTTGGGACGGGACCAGCATAGTACACATCGGCGGCCATTTTGCAGGCAGTTGTGTACTCCATGTTCCGGAACTGACCACCAAAGGCACCATGCTTTGCGGCGATACTTTTAATATAGGCCGGAGCAGACAGCATATCGCTATCATGTACAGCTATCCAAATATCATATTGCTGCCGCGCGATGAATTTGCAAAGGCTTACAAAAAAGCGTCCAATATTGATTTTGATACCATTTATGGCGCATTTGAAAACCAGGACATTGAGGGTAATGCAATGGAGATATTTGAAACTTCGATGCAACGGTATAAGGATAGCTATGGGTTATGATTATATAAAACTAACTACGTTTTTAGCTGGAATTTTTTTAAAGTAAAAAGTATGATATAGTTGTATTTGGCTAATCCATTGTGTTATATTTACACAATAGCAATTACCATTGGATAAATATCCTCGCCAATTAATTGGTAATTAACTATCTTTCAATTCCGGAAGCCAGTTTCGGATCGCGAAGTGTAAACCAATTTAACCAAATACAATTATGAAAAAAAACAGTACCCTCATGCTGCTTTTACTCATTTGCTTTTTACCCGTAACGGCGTTTTGCCAAAGCAGCAACGAACCAGTTGTTGCCGGGAACGATGTGGCTGTAACATCAACCGAAAGCGGAAAAGTAAAAGGCTATCTTCACAATGGCATTTTTACATTTAAAGGTATCCCCTACGCCAAAGCCGACCGCTTTATGGCGCCTGAAAAACCTGCGCCATGGACAGATGTGCGCAGTTCAAAGACCTACGGTCCTGTATGCCCGACCGATCCAACCACAACCGTTAACGACGAATTTGAATTTGCCTTTCAGCACGATTTGGGTTATTCAAATGAACATTGCCAGTCGCTCAATGTATGGACACAGAAACTGAACGATGGCAAAAAACGTCCGGTAATGGTGTGGCTGCATGGCGGCGGCTTTACTGCCGGCTCATCAATTGAACTCCCCTCGTACGATGGTGAAAACCTCGCTAAAAAAGGCGACGTGGTGTTGGTATCGGTAAATCACCGGTTAAACATTTTGGGCTTTCTTGATCTTTCGGCCTATGGCGATAAATATAAGGGCTCTGCAAACGCCGGCCTACTTGATTTGAAATTGGCCCTGGAGTGGGTAAAACAAAACATAGCCCAGTTTGGCGGCGATCCTGATAATGTAACCATCTTTGGCCAGTCGGGCGGCGGCGGTAAGGTTACCTGTTTGATGAATGCACCATCAGTAAAAGGTTTATTTAAAAACGCCATTGTTGAAAGCGGAAGCTATATTACCAGCTTCAACGAAAAACCGGTTACTCAAAAAGTAGCTGCGGCATTACTGGAAGAGCTTCATCTTCAACCGTCGCAGGTTGATTCGCTTCAGAAACTGCCTTATGACATACTGAACGAAGCAGGCAAAAAGGCTATGCGCAAAGTTTCGGCCGAATTAAGGAAAGAAGGTAAGGGTGTAAATGGATGGGGCCCAGCTTTGGATGGCGATTTTTTGCCATACCAGCCATCAGATGCTACAGCTAAAGAATTATCAAAAAATGTTCCGCTGCTGGTAGGTACCACCAAAAATGAATTTGCGCCATTTGTACCCGGCCCTAAAAGCCAGACCATGGATGAATTAAAGACTGCCTTACAAAAGAAATACGGTGATAAAACCGATGCCTACATTACTGCAGCTCAAAAAGCCTACCCAACAATTTCAAAGCCATCAGAATATACCGATATTGAATTCAACTTTCGTTCACTGGCAATTAAGCAAGCTGATGAAAAAGCTGTAAGCGGAGCTGCCCCGGTGTATATGTACCTGTTTACCTGGCAATCGCCCGTAAATGGTGGTATGTATAAGGCTATGCATTGTATGGACATTGCCTTCCAGTTCAATAATATAGCCCGTTGCCAGGAAATGACCGGCGGTGGTAAGGAAGCCTATGCCCTTGCCGATAAAATAAGCAGCGCATGGATAAATTTTGCCAAAACCGGCAACCCCAATACACCGTCACTACCTAAATGGCCAGCTTACACTGCCGAAAATGGTGCAACCATGATACTGGATAACCAATGCGCAGTTAAAAACCACCCGGATGATGAATTATTAAAAATAGTAGCCGCAGCACCAAAACCATAAGTAAATGAGAAGAGTAGTTTTAGTATTTACCCTGCTGTTTTGCAGTGCCTGCGTTTTTGCAGCTAAAGTTGATACGGTGCAGATCCCAAGCGTGGCAATGAACAAAACTTATAAAGCAGCCATTGCATTCCCTAAAGCATATGCAAAAAGCAAAGCCAATTTTCCGGTGTTATACCTGCTGCATGGAGGCTATGGTCATTTTGATGACTGGCTGCAAAAAACGCCGGATAAATCACTGGTAAAAGACCTTGCTGACCAATACAACATCATTATTGTGATGCCAGAAGGTGAAATCTTTAGTTACTATGTTGATAGTCCGATTGATCCTAACAGCAAGTTTGAAACTTATATTATTAAGGAAGTGATTCCTTTTATCGATAGCAAATACCGCACTGTCAATGATAAAAAAGGCAGGCTTATCACTGGTTTATCCATGGGAGGATTTGGATCATTGTATCTTTCAACCAGGCATCCGGAACTTTTTGCTGCAGCAGGGAGCATGAGCGGGGCCCTCGACCCAAACATGACCACCTGGAAACTTCCTCCCGACAGGTTTGAGATGCTTACCAAAATGCTTGATAAAATTTGGGGGCCTATGACGCCGGATACTTACCTGCAATATTCAGTTGTAAACATGGCCGATCAGATCAGGAAAAACGGGCTGCCGTTGGTTATTAATATAGGCGTTGACGACTTTTTGCTTGAGCCCAACCGCGAATTACACCGCAGATTGGTTTATAACCACACCCCACATGACTATACCGAACAGCCGGGAGGCCATACCTGGGAGTTTTGGCAAAACGTCTTGCCGGGCCATTTGTTGTTTTTCAGTAAAGTACTGAAAACAAATGGTGTTTATGTTTTATAAAAGACCAAATTGAATATATAAAGGGAAGATCGATCACAGCATCTTTCCTTTATATTGTACTATTTTTAGCATGGAAAGATAAGCGCCGGGAGGTGGGCATGTTCTTCATTCTCCATATTTTCCCAATCCCACAGGCCGTTTAATTGTGAGCTGCGGTTGCTCAATACAAAAAAATCAACCCGCATAACATTGGCCAGTACGTCAACGGTTTTCATAATATCCCGCTCCTTAATATTCACCAGGTTCAGCCTTGAACCCGAGAACAATTGCCTGAACACAGCATCAGCATAATCATTATGCATATGGGGTAATCCCGATTCAGTTATATTAAAAAGCGATGCTTTTACATCCAAGGCTTCGCTCATTTTACTTAAAAAACTTACAATATCCTTTCGGGCATACCGAAGATCGGCAAGGTACCCCATATTGGTGATATTGAATGACGCACCTTCCGGAACGGCCAGTAAGGGGCAGCACGAATGATTTAAAACGGGCACAAGTTGTTCATTGATTTCTTTTGCGGTTCCGCTAACACCTTTAATTATTAAACCTATATCATATTTAGCCGTAATTGCGTGGAGCGACATTCCCAAAGTATCCAGATAATTAAGGAAAACTATATTTTCGGTGCTTTTATTTTGATCTTTAAAACTGAAATCCTCATTATCAAATATATCCTGCGTGGTAGCATCAAATAGCTGAACACTCATTGGCTCGGGTACCGTGTTCATAACAATTACTTTGGTTTTTAATTTACCGCCTAAATTACCGGCGTAAGTAAGTGCATAATTGCTTTCCTTTTTCAGATTGTGAACTACTAAGATTGCTTTCATAGCTAATTGATATAATGATGAGATGTATGATTTGAACAAGTAATAACAGGAGCTGTTTCTTAATTTGTAATTAAAAAGGTCATGAAAAAGTCAGTTTAATATGTCCATGAATTACCGGAAGGATATAAACTTTAACCTTTAACTAAAAGCCAATATTATTTACTACCTACTGCAATAAACGGTTATGTTAATTAATCTTTTAAATAACTTTGTTTTAATTGACACTGATATTAAATAAGGGTGCTTTTTGATGTCGCGGGTAAATAAAGACATGCCTATTTGCAACAAAAATGAATACTGATACTGAACACCTGATTACTGCCGACGATTCCTTAGTGTCACAACCGCTGCTCTTTCCCGCTGCAGGAAATTAAGCAGAATGATGATATTGGCGAAAGTGATCAAAACCCTGATTACCCAAAACTACCCTGGTTTAATTGCCAAATATGAAAGCAAAAAGAGGCTGTATGCTAAATCAAATTGAAACTCTTGGTGTTATGTTACCTATGAATTGAAATTTAGCCGATAATATTTATACACAAAGGGGGTTAACACATTTTTTGCATAAAAATGACTTAATTATTTGATTATTAAACACATATGTAAATATTAACCCTGAATTTTGTTAACCCTGTTAACCCCCTTGCCTCGTCCGGAAATAGCTATACAGATTTGTGAGTAAATCCTATTTTAACTATACAAGATTTTTGTCAGTAGAGTCAACCCAAGACTATATATAGCTTGAGTATCTGAATAAGTCAAAAAAAGGAGGCTGATTTGATCAACCCCCTTTATACTTATTTAAGTTTTAACAACTTGTTAATACAAAGTAAATTCAACCCTGCGGTTAGCCTGGCGGCCGGCGGCAGTTTTATTTGTAGCAATTGGCTGGGTTTCGCCATAGCCGGTTGCTTCAATACGCGAAGCATTTGCGCCTTTGCTTACGAGGTATGCTTTAATTGATTCGGCACGGTCTTTTGATAAACGCATGTTCAGTTCATCCGAACCTGTATTATCGGTATGTCCGGCCAATTTAAGGCTGAAGTTTTTATCAACCAGCAACCGGGCTACCCTATCCAGGCTTGGCAATGAATGTGCACGGATAGTGGCTTTACCCAAATCAAACTCAAGGTTTTTGATAGCGTCTTTAACTACTTTCTTATCTTCTTCGGTAACATAAACTACCGGTTTTGCCAAAGGACAGCCTGAACCATCTACTTTTTGTCCCGCAGGAGTATTAGGACATTTATCGTTCACATCAACAACACCGTCACCGTCGCTATCTGTGGTTAATTTGGCCAGGTTGGCATTGGTTGTCGCAAGGTCGCTGGCCAGCTGCGCGTTTTTAGCTTTTTCAGCGTCAATCTGTTGCTGTAATTCGGTGCGGGTACGCTGGTTTTCCCATTGGTACTCTGTACGCATTGACGATACGGGATTATGGGTTGCCATCTGGTGCTTTTTCTTGCTGCCAAGGGCAAACTCTAAACCAATATGTGCGTATGAAAACCTGTCATCGCCTGCACCATGGTTGTATCCGTCAAGATTATCGGCCTGTACAAAGTTAACCTGGTAACCTAAATCAAGGTTTATGCCTGGGGCAAGGTCAAATTTCAAACCTAAGCCAACGGGGATAAACAATTCATTGATATGGCCATTATCGGTTTTCTTGAAGTTTTCCTGTTGTCCGCCGACCGGTGTAATCCTTGGCGTATAGTTCAAATTACCAACACCCGCGGTTAAATAAGGCTGAACAAACGGCTTTTCATGGCGCCAGTTGATATTAGCCAGCGTAATGTTAGCGCTTAAAGCTGCCGACCAGTTAAGTTTAGTAGAGTATGAACCATAAGGAGAAGTACCTGTTACGTCAGGCTGGCTGTTTGATGAAGTTAATTTACCGCGAAGGAAGTCGGCTTGTAAGCCTAAGGACGGTAATATTTGTTTTTTAATGTACCCGCCATAACCAAACTGTTCGGTGGGGTTGGTAAAATCCTGTCTGCTATTGCGTCCAAATATGGTAAAGGGCGTTAATAAACCGCCATGTACACCTATTGACCATGTACGTAATTCGCCGCCACCCGAAAATGGCCTAACGTAATCTTTTGCTGTAGCTGAGGTATCTGTTGACTGAGCGAATAATTTACTGCCAATCATGACTCCGGTAAGAAGCAATGAGGCTTTTTTTAAATTTGTTTTCATATTCATAAGTTTAATTATACGTTTAACATTCAGGTAACGTACACCGGGTAATCCAACATTGGTGCCATCAATGTGTATCAAACCAGAAAGCCCCTTACCAAAAGGCGGGCCAATCAAACAAAAAACATATATGAAATTTGATATAAAATGCTGACTAACTAAGACAAATGCTTATATTTTATGTCACGATTAAAGCTGCTTTAAACAGGCAATCACAATCAAATTCTTAACTTTTTGTACAAATTAGTTAATGAGTTAAAAAGAATACAGTTTTGTACAGTTAAAGCGTATTTAAACAAAAAGCTGTTAAGCCATCACAGCAACCATATTAAACAAGTTTTCTCCCAGGTTAATATTACCGCTAATATTGGAAGCCTCCAATGCGGTTTGCGGATTAATACCTTTGGTGAAAACTTTCCAGGCAATATCGGGCGATAAAGCTACTATTGTATCCGGCGCAGAACCGGCATTTTTTGTGAGTATCCAGCTCTCAGCTGTTTTAAGCAAATACCAGTTACCTCCGGCTTCGCCAGTTACCGTAATCTCAATAAGGGCACCCGCATCTGCCATAACTGTGCGATACGCATGCGGCAGTCCGCGCATAAAAGTATCTATGCAGGGGTAAAACAATTCGGCGGTTAGAATACCTTGTTTGCCAACCGCTTCGCGGATTTGTTGTTGGTGATGAAACTTTTCGGTGTATTCGCGGGCTATGTGAAACCAGTTAATAGAATGCTCCTCCCCTGCCCAGGCCACAGAAAACGGTGCGGGGGCAAACAGGTTAGCCCTTGCCATTATTTCGCTGTATTGTTTGCCTGTTGTTTCTAAAAAGTCGGTAAGCAACTGCGGGCTAACACGCCTCATAGCTTTTACCCAGGCGGCGTTCAATCCATTCAAAAAATCAACTAAATCACTATAGCTATTAACAGGCCCGGACGGAGGATCGCCGGCAAATTGATG
The DNA here is from genome assembly GCF_034263275.1 of Mucilaginibacter sp. cycad4. Taxonomy (NCBI): domain Bacteria; kingdom Pseudomonadati; phylum Bacteroidota; class Sphingobacteriia; order Sphingobacteriales; family Sphingobacteriaceae; genus Mucilaginibacter; species Mucilaginibacter sp. cycad4. The sequence continues at coordinate 2,762,796 of NZ_CP139559.1, forward strand.
AGAGGAAGAAATGACACGTATGTTACCATCAAGCAAATGAGCGGCAATATCTTTTACCGTCCAAAGTTTTGCTAATGTAGGCTTGTTCCAGTCATCGGCCGATAAGGACTTGAGCAGTTCTATCAGCTTTCGATCCAAAAGGGGGAACAGGTGAACTGTTTTAATAGGTACTTCCTGTTCCGCCATTTGATATTTTTAATGCGTAATAAATATATTATTCAGCAGGGTGAACAATTACTTTCCACTTAATTTCGGCACCGGCTTTTGCAAGTGTTGCAGCAACTGAGCAGTATTTGTTGATAGAAAGTTCGGCAGCACGTACGGCTTTATCCTCATCAACATTGCCGTAAATATGAAATTCGATATCCACATCCTCCCATAATGAGGGTTCTTTACCGGCTTCCCGTTCGCCATTAACAACCATTTTATAGTCGGTTATTTCCTGGCGCTGTTTTTTCAGGATACTGATTACGTCAATTGCGGAGCAACCGGCGAGGCCCATTAAAAGCATTTGCATTGGGCGGATCCCAAAATCCTGGCCGCCACTTTCCGGACTGCTGTCCATTTTTACGGTGTGCCCATTGGCGTCAACAGCTTCAAAGCCAAAATCGCCATGTACACGTTTTAATTCAATCTGAGCCATATTATCAGGTATTATTGTGCTAAGTTATACAATTAAGCGCTTATGCTGAAACGCAGTGCCGTTTGTTTAACTGGGTTTTAACTAAAAATGACCTATACCACATATTTCCTGTTTTTAACAGGTATCACCAGCTTTAAACCCGACCACACTTCATCAACCGCGCAAACCTTGATATCAACCAAACCAATTTGCAAAGCAAAGTTCCTGATCAAATCTTCTGTAATATCAGCAACTACTTTTGAAGCCTTTTTTGGCCAGGATACCCAGATCATGCCATCCTGTTTTATTTGTTTCATCAGTTCAGGCAGCTTAGCCCGGTATTCATCTGCACTTTTGCTAAAGAAATGGATCACATCAATTTCAAATGAAATATTATCTGTAAAATAAACATCAGGAGGCATGTCGGTAAACAGATCAAGGTAATGATCAGGCGCATTAACAAGCAACAGCTTCCCCCCTGCTTTTATGCCGAGCTTTTTTGCCAGGGGTGTAGCTGAATAGCCCGCCATTACAATATATCTTTTAGGTGATGCAGCATGTGATCAACATAGTCGGCGGCAAGCCACTCAACCGTTTGCAGGTTGGGCTCCTGTTTACTGTTGTCACAACGCGCAGCTAACCTATTGGGCGGATAATTTGTTAATACCCGTACAATTTGCAGGTTTAATAACGCCCAAAGATCTATTAATTGTTCAACATCCGCATCCTGGTACCTGGCGGCTGTAACCCACTCAACCTGCTCATAGGTAAGCCTGAAGTTTTCTTGATAAGTACAGCGTACAAAGCGTTGCAGGTTAATTTGCGCGCTATCAATCAAATGGCCGATCACCTCTTTTCTTGACCATTTAGCTGCCGATGCTTTATAGGCCCAATCAATATCACGGCCTTTTAGCTGCTGAACAGCATGGATAGTTTCGGTTAATTTACTGATAGCGTTGTTCATTTATCGGTTATATGGGCAGTATATAAATATCAGCATTTCATATTAAACCGCAAAAGCACTAACTTCAAAGCCTTAAACATTACTATGGCGCTTAACTATATCTGGATAGCTTTTTTTGTAATTGCATTTGTAGTTTCACTCATAAAATTAGTTTTTTTTGGCGATACAGAAGCTTTCAAATTATTAGTTGAGGGATTGTTTAATTCGTCAAAATCATCAGTGATGGATATCGCTTTGCCGCTGATTGGCTCCATGGCATTCTGGCTCGGCATTCTGAACATAGGCGAAAAAGCAGGGGCAATTAACTTTTTATCAAGGATAGTGAGGCCATTCTTTAGCCGCTTGTTCCCGGATGTACCGAAAGACCACCCCGCCACAGGCCAAATGATGATGAACTTTTCGGCCAATTTAATGGGCCTTGATAATGCAGCTACACCACTCGGCTTAAAAGCGATGGGTAGCCTGCAGGAGCTTAACCCCAATAAGGAAACAGCATCAAACGCCCAGATCATGTTCCTGGTGCTGCATACATCCGGCCTGCAGTTATTGCCGGTTACCATTATAGCGCAAAGGGCTATCCTCAACTCCAAGGATCCTGCCGAAGTATTTTTACCCTGCATTATCGCCACATATGTAGCTACTGTAGTGGGGCTTATAGCAGTTGCCATCAAGCAAAAGATCAACCTTTTTGACAGAGTCGTTATTGGCTGGCTTGGCGGTGTTACAGCTTTCATTACATTAGTGGTGTGGTACTTCACTACCCAATTAACCAAAGAACAGATCAGCACGGTATCATCCGTTATCAGCAATGTGATGCTGTTTACTATTCCGGTAATATTTATAGTTGGCGGACTTGTAAAAAAGGTAAATGTATTTGAAGTTTTTGTAGAGGGTGCCAAAGGAGGTTTTGAAACATCTGTTAAGATAATCCCCTACCTGGTGGCCATGCTGGTTGGGATCAGCGTGTTCAGGAATTGCGGCGCTTTGGATTATATGAACGAAGGTTTACGCTGGGTTTGCGTTCAGTTTAATTTAGATACACGCTTTGTAGACGCTATGCCTGTGGCTTACTTAAAACCACTAAGCGGTTCGGGCTCAAAAGGCATGATGATAACGGTAATGCAAAATTTTGGTGTCGATAAGTTTGCAGGTAGGCTGGCAGGGATCTTTAACGGCTCGGCAGATACTACTTTTTATATCGTGGCCTTATATTTTGGTTCGGTGGGCATTAAAAAGTCCCGTTATGCTATCCCTGCCGGGCTTATAGCCGATTTGGCCGGCGTTATTGCTGCTATCTTTATTGCTTATTTATTCTTTGGCCATCAGGCATAATTTCTATATAAAAAGAGGGTAACTTTTATTCATCAATTAAATTGCTACTTTTATTGCACCCTTTTTAAACTAATGACTCAAACTTATCTTAAAGAAAAGCAGCTTAAAAAAAAGCGTGCTATGAAAGGCGTATACGCCATTATCATCGTTGGTATAGTGTTTATTTTTATTATGGTAAAGTTTGCTACATCCGGCGGTGTTGCTGAGGTGCTTTCATTCAGTAAAATGCCTAATGCCGATGACGCCTATAAAATTGCGATGGAATTTGTAACGCCAACCATACGTTCGGGAAATGTCTCCTTCCCCGATGACAGATACCAGTTTGGCAAAAAGGCCGACTCTGTTTTTATCATTAAATCGTATGTTCTTTCAACAGGTAGCCAGGGCGAAACAAACCGTACCAATTTTGAAGTGATCCTGAAATATAACGGAGGCCCCAAATTTCTGAAAAAGAACTGGGCCCTAGTTGATATTAATGAAACATCCGAATAAACAAAGTCAGAAGTATTAAGTCGGAAGTCAAAAATCGGGTTCTCACTTTTCGTAACTTAGAACTTATGACTTTAGGCTAAAGACCATGCGTAAATTTACCAATACCACTACTTCATCTTTATGTGCTTTATGGAAGAAACCGAAATTGAGTTGATAGAATCTGCTACTGCATTTATAGGGCGCACCCAATATCAAACAGTAGTTAACAGCGGCGGGCACGGCCTTATAACGGATGAGCCCCTCGAAGCCGAAGGCAGCGATACGGGTATGAACCCATTTAGCTTGTTACTGGCCAGTCTTGCAAGCTGCACTGTTATCACCCTGCGCATGTACATCAACCGCAAAATGTGGCCTATAGAAGAAATTAAAGCCGATGTTGAAATGTTTAAGACTTTAAGTGCTACACGTATTGAAACCAAACTGAGCTTTAAAGGCGAAGTAAATAATGAACAAAGAGATCGGTTATTGAAAATAGCAAATGCATGCCCGGTACATAAAATATTGACCGGCAATATTGCTATCAATACAAATATCAACTCATAAAAAAGCCCGCACGGCAAAAAGCTATGCAGGCTAAATCACTCTAAAACAATCACCTCTTAAAAAAGAAGTATTTTATAAATAACTTGAACAGGGAGGTAATTACCTGGCTATTAAATTATTTGTAAGTACAAATGTACCCATAAATAACAGCCACAGTATTCAATAGCCAATTCATTTGACGGCTAACTGACAGTATGGGGTATTTATACCTTAAGATGACTTTAGTACATCAATCCTTTGATAAAAATATCAAGCAGGAGTAGTTTTTTATGGTGAATCTCTTCCAGATGCTCTTTGCGGGGAAAGTTGGTTTTCTTTTGAGATATCGCTCCAACCCTTATGCCATGCAAGGCATCCATCAATACATCAACAACTTCTTCAGGATTTTCTACGGGCTTAATAGCCCCTTTTTCAACTTCCGATTTAATAGCATTGCTCAACAGGTTTAGTTCGGCACTGTGTACTTCACCAACTATTTGCCAGATGGTTTCGGGGAGGTTTTGCTCGTTAAGCCTGAAAAAATCAAAAAAGTTATAATTGTTTACTATAAATTCGTGATGGGTGTTTACCTGGAAGGTAAAAGCTTCTTTTAAATTGGTAAATGTATTTAACCTGTTTTCAAGTGTTTTAAGATAATCAGTGGCAAGCTTGCGCATTACAGCAATGTATAACTGACTTTTATCCGGGAAATAATAATAAAGCAAGGCCTTTGACATGGAGAGGTCGCCGGCTATTTCGTTCATGGTAGTTTTTGAATAACCGTAATGTAAAAAGCGCTGGTGCGAGGCCTCTAAAATTTTCTCTCTTTTAATATCCTGCTGGTCATTCACTGCTGCCATGTGCTCGTTAAGTTTTATTTAAACAGGTAAACAAAAAGTCAACACAATCGATTTCCTGACTTTTTTAACAAAACTATCAAAAATTCATTAAACATGTATCACAACACCCAGTACGGCAGCATTTGCTAAAACAATTTTACATTCCAACTATTTTACTGTAGAAAACATTTGCCTTGCTATGAATATTGAAAACAGCTTATCCCCCGACCTGCTTACATTTTCACAGCGCATACCATCATTTGCCTGGAACCTGATCATCGCGACGGTAGCCGTACTTGTTGGCCTGATTATAAAATTCATAATAACCCGGTTATTTAAATTTTATGCAAAAAAAGCAGATGCATCCTACTCAATCTTAAGATCGATACTGGTTAACCTTGGGCCGGCTATAGCTTATTTCATTCCGCTATTCCTGTTCAATATCTTATCGCCATTAATGCGGATGAACCCGGTTTATTACAAGCCTCTTGATAAAACTTTTGAGATTTTGCTTACCATATCTTTCGCAGGCCTGCTCGTACGTTCGGTGAGGATCCTGGAAGATTATATCTATCACACTTACGACCTTAATAAAGTGGATAACCTGAAGGAGCGTAAGGTACGTACCCAGATCCAGTTTATTCGTAAGATCATTGTGGTTACCATCATCTTTTTAACTATCGCCATTATATTGCTCAGTTTCGAAAGTATGCGCAAGATAGGCACAGGTTTACTTACCGGCGTGGGTATAGGCGGCATCATAGTTGGTTTTGCAGCGCAAAGCTCATTAGGTAATTTGCTGGCCGGCTTCCAGATAGCTTTTACGCAACCGATCCGTATTGATGATGTTTTGGTTATTGAAGGCGAATGGGGCCGCGTGGAAGAGATCACTCTTACTTATGTGGTTTTAAAGATCTGGGACGAACGGAGGCTGATACTCCCCATCAATTATTTTATTCAAAAGCCCTTTCAGAACTGGACACGGACATCGGCTGATATCCTGGGCACTGTATTTTTATATCTGGACCATACCGCCCCTATTGATGCCATACGCGAAGAATTTGAACGCCTGATAGCTAAATCAAACTTGTGGGATAAGCGGGTTAAAGTAGTGCAGGTAACCGACGTTAAAGAACATACTATCGAGATCAGGGTGTTAATGAGCTCACGTACCTCCTCAGATGCCTTTGACCTCCGTTGCTATATTCGCGAAAACCTGGTAACCTTTATTCAAAAGAATTACCCCGGCAGCCTGCCCCGCTCACGTAATGAGATCAACAACCTGGGTGAGCTTGAAAAATATGTTCAGCCTGCAACCGGGGCATAAGTCAGTTTGCTTAAGCCAAAGCCCGATCCTATTACCAAAGCATCTTCAATTGCGCCAATTATCGGGTCGGCAATATGATTTGCCTTAACTGTATTTTTTCGTAAAAAATAACTTCCGTAGGTTGCTGCTATTGCCGCTGCCCCTCCTATCAATGCTCCGGTTAATGCTTTGCCGCCAACTGCTTTATAGATACTCGCACCGGCCAAAGCGCCTGATAAACACCTTGCCGCTACCCCGGCGGGCTCTATACGATTTGGAGTGGAGGGTAATTTATCCGCAATAACTTCAGTAACTGATAAGACCTTTAAAACAGCAGCCACGGTTGTTGATTGCATAAACCTTAACGATGATTTTCCCAGTTGCTTTGATGGATGATGACTTAATGCATGCGTAGTTACAACAGGGGCAGATAAGGTACGCATACCGGCTAACGTACCAAGGCCTAATACCGGCCAAAGCGGTTTTGATATTTTAAGTTTCATGACTGTGATAAATGTTTGCATAAAGAACCATAAATACATTATTATGTTTTATTTAAAAAACTATCACAAAAACAAACAGCCGCAATCTTTCGACAGCGGCTGTTTTGTTACTAATGGTTCTTTGTTTTAAACTGCTTCTGTTTCAAACACCTCAGCATGCTTAGCTTCAACTGATTTTTTGCCAAACAACCTTGCTTTCAGGTTATAACGGATCAGGTATAAACATGGTACAAGGATCAAAGTAATAATTGTAGCGAAACCTAAACCGAAGATCATTGTCCAGGCCAGCGGGCCCCAGAATGCAACGTTATCACCACCAAAGTGGATATGCGGCTGGAAATGGGTAAACAAGCCCACAAAATCAATATTGAAACCAACGGCCAGCGGTATCAAACCTAAAATAGCGGCGGTTGCTGTTAACAGTACCGGTGTCATACGGGTATGACCGGCTTCAACCACGGCATCATGGATACTAACACCCTGCTCAAGCAGCATATCGGTAAATTCAACCAGTAAAATCCCATTACGAACAACCACACCGGCGAGTGCGATGATACCAATACCGGTCATTACGATAGACATGGTCATGCCAAATACGCTAACACCCAACAACACACCAATAATACTAAAGAGGATCTCGCTGATAATAATAAGCGTTTTACCAATAGAGTTAAACTGGATCATCAAGATAACGAGAATAAGCCCGAATGACACACCAAGCGCAGAAAGCAGGAAAGTCATCGCTTCCATTTGATCTTCCTGGCCACCACCCTGGCGTATGATCACATTATCCGGTTTTTTGAAGTTATTTATCGCTTTTAAAATGTTGGCATTAACTTCATTGGGGTTATTAGGCTTAATAACGTTTGAACCAAGGGTTAATACCCTGCGCTGCTGCTTACGTTTGATATTGCTGTAAGTAGTGGTATAGTGTACGTCGGTGAAAGCTGATATCGGCACCTGGCGTATTGTTCCATTCATCGCCATATCGCGGTAGGTGATCTTTATGTTTCGCAGCGCGTCAACATCGCTGCGCTGATTTTCTAACGCACGCACTTTGATTTGATAATCGTCTTCCCTGGTATTTCTGAAATCAGCAGCTTTTGCGCCAAATATGGCTGCACCTAATGTTTGATTTACCTGAGATGAGCTTATGCCCTCACGATTCGCTCTTTCACGATCAACATCAAAAACAATTTCAGGTTTATCACTTTGCACGTCGGCAATTAGGTTTTCGATACCGGCAATATTTTGCTTAGCCAGATAATTTTTCAACCGGTTTCCTGTAGCAACAAGCGTGTCAAGGTTATCACCAGCTATTTCTATACTAATATCCTTTTGTACCGGAGGGCCGCTATTTTCTTGCGCCACAGCAATTTTCGCGCCCGGAACCCCCTGGACTGCGGCACGGATATTGGCCAATACCTTTTTGGTATCTTTCCCGTTACGTTTGCCAAACTCGACAAAGGCAACAGTAACCTTACCCTTATTTTGATAATCACCCTGATCTTCGTCGGTAGGGTCGGTTACACCTTTAGTTACGTTTGAGATTACCGAAGACACAATATCCTTATCCGGTTCAACAACCTGCGCAACACGTTTTTCTATCTGCCGTGTAACTTCGTTAGTATAAGCCTGGTCGGTACCAATTGGCAGCGTTATATAAACGTAAGCAAAGTTAGGGTCACCTGATGGGAAAAATTCAGGCGTTTTACCACGCACCGCCATCAGGAAAATAGCAAACACGAACAAGCCAATGGTTCCCACCAAAACCGTAACCGGCCTGCGTACAGCACGCTCAAGCCATTTGGCATACCAGTTTTGAAATTTAGGCCAGGCATTTTTCTGAAACCTGTCAATAACCCGCAATAGGAAGAAGTGGTTGATTAGGTATAACACCATAATGAGCACAATCAGGTTACCAACTCCAACGTTCATGAGGTAACCGATAACTGCAGCGATTGCTAAAAATATCATGGCCCTTTTTGTCGGCCTGTCAAACTTAGGGTTATCGTGCTCGCCATCATGATGAGGTTTCATAAAATCAACCGCAAATACAGGGTTAAAGATATAGGCTACCACCAACGAGGCCAGCAAAGTAATGATTAGCGTTATGGGCAGGAAGAACATAAAATGCCCAATCAAACTATTCCAGAACGCCAATGGTATAAACGGGGCCAAAGTGGTCATGGTACCTGAAAATACAGGTAAGAACACCTCGCCTGCGGCCATTTTTGCAGCTTCTTTAATAGGTACCTTTCCGTTAGCAAAAATACGGTGCGTATTTTCTATAACCACAATGGCATCATCCACCACAATACCCAATGCCAGCAGGAACGAGAATAACACGATCATATTTAATGTGAAGCCAATTGCCGGCATTACAAGGAATGCGATAAAACACGACAATGGCACTGACAGTGCCACAAAAATAGCATTCGTAGTCCCCATGAAAAACATTAGGATAACAGTAACCAATAAAAAACCAATAACGATGGTATTGATTAGGTCATTTAGTGTGGTGCGTGTTTTGTCCGACTGATCTCCGGTTACAACAACATCCAAACCCTTTGGAAAAACCGTTTTCTGTTTTAATTTGATTAACTCATTGATTTTATCAGAAGCTTCGATCAGATTTTCGCCCGCTCTCTTACTTACGTTCAGTGTGATTACGTTTTTGAAATTAGGGTTATCATTGGTTTTTAACCTTGCGTAACTTTCCTGTTCTAAAAATGAGTCTTTAATCTCGGCTATGTCCCTCAAATAAATCGTTTGCCCTTTGGGGTTACGGATTGCCATAGCTGCTACCTCATCTGCATTTTTAAAATCCTGCTTAATATCGATACTACGGCGTATTCCATCAGTTTTAACCGTGCCTGCCGATGAAAGAATATTCTCATCCCCTATGGCTTTAATAATATCACCAAAACTTATTTGGGTAGCCGCCATCTTATTAAGATCAACGTTCACCTGTATCTCGGGAGTTAAAGCACCTACCTCGTCAACTTTTGATATTTCCTTGTAACTTTCTATTTCGTCCTTTAAAATATCAGCATACTCTTTAAGTCTTTTAAGATCATAATTACCTGAAATATTGATATATAAAATAGGCAAGTCGGCAACATTAATATCAGAGATCACCGGTTCCTTAAGGTTGTCGTCATTTTGCGGTAAATCCTGCTTAGCTTTATCGACAGCGTCCTTTACATCAATTTTAGCATCCTTGATCTTAACATCAGCCTGAAATTCGGCAGTGATGATAGATACGTTTTGCACCGAATTTGAAGTAACTTTTTTAAGCCCCTTTAATGATTTAAGCTGTTTTTCTATCTGGCGCGTTACAAGGTTCTCAATGTTTTGAGGTGACTGCCCCGCGTAGGTTGTGGTTATAAACACCTTTGATTGCGCTATATCCGGGAAATTTTCCTTAGGCAGGCGGTTATAACTGATAAGGCCAAGTGCCGTAATCAGGAACATGAGCACATAAATAGCCGTTTTGTTATCAATGGCCCAACTTGAAGGGCCAAATTCTTTTTTTACATCTTTCATAATGAACAGATCAATTGATTAATAACTAATTGGCTGACTGAACAACTTTGATCTTATCGCCGTCTTCTATTTCAGTTGCACCTTCAACAACCAGTTGGTCGCCGGCTTTCAAGCCCGATAATATTTCTGTTTGCCCGCCGTAGGTAACGCCCGATTTAACATTTACCTGTTTTGCTATACCATTTTGATTAACAAAAACATGGTCGCCGTTCTCTGATTTCTGTATAGCTTTAACCGGCACTGCTATGGTATTTGTTTTAGAATAATCGGCTATTTTTAAAATAGCGGTCATATTAGGACGAAGCGTGCTACGCTGAGGTAATTTTATCTCTACACCAAAACTGCGCGATGTTGCGTCGATAGCTTTGGCGGCAAAAGTGACCTTAGTAACCAATGAGTCCTTAGCATCCGGAATTAATATTTTAACATTGTTACCTGTATTTACACTGCTTGCATATGATTCAGGAACATCAGCCTTAACTTTTAAAACGTCGGCATTCACAATACGGATCCCTGTTTGACCGGGCATGGCGCCTTGTCCCAGCTTCAGGTCCATTTGATCTACAACGCCATTTATAGGCGATATGATACGATATAAAGCTGATTGCTTTTTTAAGGAAGCCAGGGCTTTCTGACTGCTTTGTAAAGTGGTTTGCGCCTGAAGGTATTGCACTTCGGTTCCTATTTTCTGATCCCACAGATTTTTCTGACGATCAAACAATTGTTGATTTAAACTTACCTGGGCTTCGCTTTGCGCAATGTTTTGCTGCATAACGCTGTTGTCCAGTTGCGCTAAAACCTGGCCTTTACTCACGTGCTGGCCGGGTTTTACATAAATAGCTGTAATAATTGCCTGTGCCTGCGGGTAGGCCGTAACGTTATCCTGCGCATCTATCTTACCTTGTATTTGTACATAATTGGTAAAGCTACCGGTTTTAACTTCAGTAACACTTACATCAGTACTTTTGGCCGAGTCGGTAGTACCTATCTCCGCCTGCAGCTTCTCAATTTTTGAGTTAATATCCGATTGCTGTTTTTTTAGATCGGCCAGTTCGGCCTTTTTATCTTTGGGTTTACTTGAGCATGCAGCCAGTAAAACCAGGAATGGTATGTATATAAATTTTTTCATTTTCATTGTTATATAGTGAGTTTAGCGTTGTTGTTATTATTTAATTCGTCCGTAAGCTTTATCAAGGTCAACTTTACTAACCAGCGCATCATAAAGGCCTTGTATATATTTGTTGTCTGCATCTTCAAGGCCTGTTTGTGCCTGGGTAACCTCAATACTTGAACCCACCCCCTGCTGATATTTCACCTTCGATACGCGTAGCACTTCCTGTGCAAGGGTCTGGTTGCGCTTTTGATTATTAAGCGATTGCAAACCGTTTACATAAGTGATATGAGCCTGGTTAGCCTGGAGCTTTAACCCGTTTTTTGCATTTTCCAGATCATTCTGCGATTTCACTACAGCAATTTTGTATTGTTTTATTTGATTGGTACGCTGAAGACCGCTAAATATTGGTACGTTTAAAGTTAACCCAACATAACTTGACGGGAAACTCATTTTATAAAGATTACTAAAATTATTGTTCTGGTATGATGAGGTATAAGCCGCGTTAGCTTTAAGCGATGGAAGTGAAAGCGATCTTTGACGCTTCAAATCCAGTTGCTTAAGGTCTACAGCTGTTTCAGCTAAATTATACTCGATACGGTTATGATAAAAGGAGGTATCGGTCGCGAGCTCGGCGGTATTATCATCCAGCCTGATATCTTCAAGCTTATCTTTCAGGCTAAGCGCATATTCAATAGGCATACCCATCTGAAACTTAAGTACCTGATAATTTAAGGCTAACAAACGGATGGTATTTTCACGGCTGGTAACTAAATTATTATATTGAACAGAGATCCGGTCTACATCAATTTTTTCTACAACGCCTTGTTTGTTTTGCTGTATAGTTTCGTCCATCTGCTGTTTTAGCTGGGCAATATTTGCATTTAATAACCTTAACTGCTCATTACTTACCAAAACCTGGTAATAAGCTTTGGTAACATTAACGTTGGCCTCAATTTTTGAACGAATATGATTTCTTATTGAAAGTTCTTTATACGTCTTTGATGCTTTTAAGCCAACAAGATAGCTACCGTCAAACAAGATCTGATCGGCATTAACGCCAACGCTCGATTGGTATTTGACACCAAACTGAACAGGGATAAAAGTACCGGCGGGTTGTCCAAAAATTTCTCCTGGCAATAAAGTTGTAGGGATCTTCAGGTAATCCTGGAACGACGCGGTTCCGCTTACCTGGGGCAAACCGATACCGGTGGTCTCTCTAACTTTATATTCGGCGCTTTTGATATCAAGCTTGGCGTTAACTACAGAATCCTGATGCTCATACGCATAATTAACACAATCCTGAACCGTAAAATTGTACGTTTGTGTGCTTGGCGCTGCTTCCTGCGCATAGCCTTTAAAGGCGATGGCGCAAAACACAGTTGCCGTGTAAAATAGATATTTCATTATATATGTTGTGGTTGAGTGATTTGACTTCATTTAAACTGATACAAATTTCATGCAGTTAATGACAACTGTGTGTCAGCATGTTATTCATTATTAATATTCTTATACTCGTTAAGCAGCTTGTAACCCTCAAGTGTACAAATGCCATAATTAAAATGATCTAAAAACTGAACTTGTACCTTCCATGGACTAAACTCAATTACCGGGAATATCGAAGTGTTAAAACCCAACTCCACCTGGTTAACCCGCATCCGTGCCATTATCTTTACGTCAATATCCTTACGGATGTAACCCTGCCCCATTCCTTTAATTAAAAGTTCTTCCATTTTTTGGATCAACACTTCAGCCTTGAATTTTTGAAAGTCGTCCCAGGCTTCAGCATGATATTTTTGCAGGTCGTGAATGACAATCGGGTTGATCCTTGAAAAGATCTCCTCCGAGCATTTGGTCATGTTGATCATCTCTTCAATTACATTTGCCGATTTACTGATGATATCATTCATTTGATCCTCATCTTCCTTCAGTTTCTTTTTTGTAAGAGCAACAACTAATTCGTTTTTGTCCCTGAAAAACTGATAGATCGTTTTTTTTGACATGCCAAGGTGCCTGGCTATATCATCCATGGTGATACTTTTGATCCCTGCTGTTAAAAACAGGTCTTCGGCTCCCTTTATAATTCTTTCTGTTTGACTCATTGACTTTCCGGGTCAAAACTAAGGAAACATTTTTTGAATAAAAAGTTTCCATTCATTTTTACTTTTCCATTACAAATACTTGTTCATTTTTAAAATCCATTTAATTTTTGCTTGTTATCTGGCGGTTTATTTGCAAAGCTTTTAATCTGCCTGCGGCACATCAAAAATCATTACCTTTGCAAAAATTATTACCCACTCTTTTTAATATGACGCTTACTTCACTTTCTGCGATCTCGCCTATTGACGGCCGTTATAGAAACACCTCTGCCGAACTTGCCGGATACTTTTCAGAATATGCACTTATTAAGTACCGCGTATTTGTTGAGATCGAATATTTTATTGCACTGGTTGAATACCCACTACCTCAGTTACAACAGTTTGATAAAAATATATCAGAAAAGTTACGCGACATTTACAGGAATTTTTCGGAAGATGACGCTGAAAGTATCAAAGTGATTGAAAAAACGACAAATCACGATGTTAAAGCAGTTGAATATTTCATTAAAAAAGAGTTTGATAAATTAGGGCTTGAGCCATATAAAGAGTTTATCCATTTTGGACTTACCTCGCAGGATATCAATAATACCGCTATCCCATACACCTTTAAACTTGCTTTAAACAACAGCTACTACCCAGCTATCATTGAGCTGGTTAATATTTTAAAAGCTTTTGCTGCCGATTGGGAGAACGTTCCGTTGTTGGCACACACCCATGGTCAGCCGGCTTCACCAACGCGTTTAGGCAAAGAGATCCTTGTTTTTGTTGAGCGTTTGGAAAGCCAGCTTGAATTATTAAAACCGATCCCGCATTCTGCCAAATTTGGCGGTGCTACCGGTAATTTTAACGCTCACTTTATCGCCTACCCTGATAAAGACTGGAAAGCATTTGGCAATCATTTTGTGAATGAGATATTGGGGTTAAAACGCTCACAGTTTACCACCCAAATTGAGCATTACGACAACTTTGCCGCGCAATGTGATGCCTTAAAACGCATCAACAATATCCTTATTGATCTTGACCGCGATATGTGGACCTACATCTCGATGAATTACTTCAAGCAAAAGATCAAAGCAGGTGAAATTGGCTCATCAGCTATGCCGCATAAAGTTAACCCTATCGATTTTGAAAATTCAGAAGGTAACTTAGGTATTGCCAATGCTTTATTTGAGCACCTTGCCGCTAAACTGCCAATATCAAGGTTACAGCGCGATTTAACCGATTCTACAGTATTAAGGAACATCGGCGTACCTTTTGCGCATACGCTTATCGCTATTAAATCAACCGTTAGGGGCTTGAACAAGCTTTTATTGAATACTGACGCCATCAATGCCGACCTGGAAGCTAACTGGCCTGTTGTTGCCGAAGCTATTCAAACCATATTAAGGCGCGAAGGTTACCCTAATCCATACGAGGCGCTTAAAGATCTTACCCGTACCAATCAACAGATCAATGCCAACACAATAGCGGAGTTTGTTGATACGTTAAATGTAAGTGACGTTATTAAAGACGAGATCAAAAAGATCACGCCGCTGAATTATACCGGGATTTGATTTGCTGATCTGCAGATATAACAAAATCATCCGCATGTCATAACAAAGTAAGTGGTAGTTTTTAATAAAAAAGGTCACTAAATTTGTTAATTAAGATTTTAAAACACGAAACGATGAACATCAACGTATATACCGAATTAACGCCTAACCCGGCAACTATGAAATTCATAGTTAACAAACTGCTGATTAATGGCAGTGTTGACTTCCCTACTAAGGAAAGTGCCGAAAAATCACCCTTTGCAAAGGAGCTTTATAAGTTTTCATTTGTAAACGGCGTTTTCTTTGCCAGTAATTTTGTTACCATTACCAAAACTGAAGGCAGTGACTGGGCAGATGTTGAGCCGATAATGAAAGAGTTTGTTAAAGGTGCAATCGAATCAGAATTGAAGATCCAGTTAGAGGAAGAAGCAGAAGCCGGAAACTTTGAAGGTACAGAAACTGAGGTTAAAATTCAGCAGATCCTGCATGATTACGTTCGCCCGGCTGTTGAGCAGGATGGCGGCGCTATCTCTTATCGCTCATTTAACGAAGGCGTGGTAACCGTTGAACTTCGTGGTTCATGCAGCGGTTGTCCTTCATCAACTGTAACCCTTAAAGCCGGCATCGAAAACCTGCTTAAGCGTATGGTACCCGAAGTTACCGAAGTGGTATCTGAAGCGTTATAATATTGAAGATTTGGGGTTCGAGCCCCATTGCTTACCCAAAAGCCTCTTATTGCGCAATAAGAGGCTTTTGTTTTTTACCTATACCTTTTACTTCAGATTATGATTATTTTTCCTCAATAAGTTTTATACTTTAGCTACCCAAATCCTTAAATAATGTCACAATTGACTAAAAACACACCTTCCCTGGTTATAAGAATGATAACAGTGGAATGCGCTCAACACCACGGGCACCTAAGCACTCCTTTCAATTAAAGAGCAACTGATTTATCTAAACTATGGAAATCGAAAGATTACTAAACTGTACTAACTGTGGCGCAGTATTAACGGCAAGTACAGATCAAATAATTAACTGCGCATACTGTGGAACAGTTTATCACCAAAAACTGCAGACTAATAATACTTTATCTTCTACAGAAACCGCAACAGAAGATACACAACGTGAACCAGAAAGTGCGGAAAATGGCAAAGCCAGTGAAGCATTCCAGTCAGATAATTATGTTCCGGATAGGCAGAATAGGAGTCTTGGAGCTAATATCATTATAATAGCTTCAGTCATCATTATAATAACAATAGCGATAGTCAAAAAGATGGGCCAAGACCAGGCCCCCCGTAGCAATACTCTTACCATTGATACCGTGATGCGCTTTGGTCGGACTCAGCCCACCAAGTTGACAGATATGGAACAAAGTAGTCTTGAAAAATTATCTACACTCGATATAGATCAAACACTTTTCAATAAATTGTATAAAAATGCAGACGTTAGTGGATTATCATCTGGCATTCAGGAAACTAACGTAATTGATAATAAATCAATTTTCGGCAAGCCGATTAGTGGTTTGTATATCGATATATATTATAGCGATGCCGGGTATTCGATTTATTTTGGCAGCCAACATCTAAGTAAAAATCCATTAGAGTTACAGGGTTTAACCTTTATCATAAACGATGAGCATCTCCAATATCAGCCCAACTTTTCCGCTGATACGTTGCAACATTTAACTAACGACTACAGCCATGAGATGATTTATGGCATCGATGTTTTAATGTTGCTAAAACTCGCAACAGCTGACAAGGTCGCTATCCATTTTATGGGCAAAAATGGCCAGGATCAGATAATATTACCAAAAGATCAGCAAGATGCGCTTAAGAGGCAATTGCAAATTTATAAAGGATTGCTTTTAGGATACGCCAAGTAGTTGTATTATTTAAAATACTTCTGTATCATCTGCAACATCCCTCAACTGGCGCGTATGCTGCGTCGATTAAGTGTGTATGCTCGTGAACTTTAATATTCTATTTTCATATATCGAAAACTCACTAGTAGCCCACATCTCAACGCAACCTTTCGTACTCGTGTCAGAATGAGATTTTTTGTAACTAATTGCTCTACTCACTTATAATCTTCATTTAAAATGGAAATTGCATCAAGATTAACTTCACAATCGATCTCATCTCTCGATGGAAACTTTGCTATCCGTTTAAGCTCACTCAATAAAAGCGAATTTTCGGTATTTCTTGCGAAAGTCCCCAATATCCAGGCTTTCCATTCCCCGTCGTCCGTCTTTAAGATCCTGATTATATAGGGAACCAATCTGTCGGCAAATGGCTTGAGAATATCTGCAACAGGCCTCGCGATGGGCCAGTTCATATCCTGAAGCCATTCTAATAAATCAGGAATAATAGGCTCCAGCTGCTCAAAGGAAAGTTTTTTAAGCCCGGCGATTACTCTCTGATCATCCTTATGTTTTGGCACTAGGTCTCTAATATCCATATCAAGTATTCCATCAATCGTATATAAAAATACTCTTATTTAAAATACTTCCCTATCACCTCCAGCATCTCCCCTGTTATCTTCCCATTAGTCGCCAATAATTCGCGGGTATCCAGTACTTCAGAGCCGCCTTTAAAGTTCACCACTTCACCTCCGGCTTGTTTAACAATGACAATACCGGCAGCAACATCCCAGGCGTTAAGGTTATACTCATAAAAAGCATCAAAACGACCACAGGCAGTATAAGCCATGTCAACAGCTGCAGAACCTAAACGGCGCAGGCCATGGCTGCTACGCATTAGTTCTGTAAACAATTCGATATAGGCGGCCTGCTTTGTAAAATCGTAATATGGGAAACCGGTTGCCAGTAAGCTGGTACCAACCGTGCTGTTTTTACTTACGCTGATCTCTTTACCATTCAGGTATGCCGGCGCATCTTTCCAGGCGTAAAAGCATTCGTCGAGGTTTATTTCGTATACCACGCCGGCTATCAGTTCATCATATTCTTTCAAAGCTATGCTTACCGAAAAAGCCGGTACACCGTGGATGAAATTGGTGGTGCCATCAAGCGGGTCGATGATCCAGTTATAGCGCTCGCCAATTTTAGTTGTTGTTTTTTCTTCGGTGATGAAACCGGCTTCAGGTAGTATTTTGCTCAGGCCTTTTACGATGGTTTCTTCGGCTGTTTTATCAACGTATGATACCATATCGTTGAGGCCTTTATATTCTATCCTATCAGGATCAAATGCTTTACGCTCCTGCCTGATGAAATCACCTGCTTGTTTTGAAACTTCAATTACCTGGTTTATGATGCTCGCTGTTTGCATGGTTACGTTTTAATGATAGACTGAATGAAAAAACTTTATGGATAAAAAAGCTTGCGAAGAACAGACTGAGCGCAGCCGAGATCCGCGCTACCGTCGGGTTAAAACTGCAAGCCTGGATCAATATTTTCACAACCGATAAGTTGGCAAAAAAACCGATAATAGCCACTGTTACAAAACGAAGGAACTGCTTGCGCGGTGCCGATTTAGATTCGTTGAACACCATGTAGCGGGTAATTAAAAAATTAACTACAACGCCCATAAAAAACGACAATGCCAGCGAAACGGTATAGTTACGAACGGTAAGTCCGAATATCCGGTAAGTATGCTGTATAAGCAGGTTGTGGTAAAAAAGATAAAATGCCGAAACATCAACCAAAAAACCGGCACCGGCCGAAAGTACAAATCTGAATACCTGATTATCGATTAATTTGCCTTTTGATTTATTATCAGCCATTTGTTGTGCGCAGCGCTTTCTTTTCTTTGTTTAATCCGGTTACAATAAGTGTAATACCTCCTAAAATCATGATCACAGAGATCATTTCGGCCTGGGTAAATGAAACACCTGCAACAACATACTTTGTATTAACCCTGATGAGCTCAATAAAGAAACGCTCAACGCCAGCTAATATCATGTACACACCAAACAAAACGCCCGGAGCTTTAAAAATGTGCCTTATTTTCCACAATACAAAGAACAGTAATAAACAAATTACAGATTCATAAAATGAGGTTGGATAAACGGGGTATTGCAGCTCATGGCAAAATTTGCCTACACAATTAACCATCTGTACGCCTTCGTCGTTCACGTTATGCGGAAATTTAAAGCTCCACATCCAATCGGGTGCCCAGCTTAACCAGTGTGGTTTTGGTGCAAGGTTAACTATGCCCCAGTCACCGTCGCCGCTCATCTGGCAGCCTATACGGCCTAATGCATAAGCCAGCATCACGCCCGGGCCGCCAATATCAAGCATAACCAATGGCTTAACGCCGTTTTTATTGGCAACATAAAGTACAGCTGCACCACCGCAAATGAGGCCTCCATAAAAAGTTAAACCGCTAAAGCCTATCAGCATGCCAACGGGGTCTTTCATAAAATCGCCCCAGTTTTCTAACGCGTTGAACAACTTAGCGCCGGCAAAGCCAAACACAGCCGCCCATAACAATATGCTCCCCATCAGTTCGTGGGGATGTACATCAACATCTTTAGTTTCGGGCTTGTCACGGCGTTGCTTTTGAGCCTCGTTCCATGCCCAATAAGCAAAAACAGCTGCTCCAAGGATCCCGCCTATCCAGTTGCCACGCAGGGATAATAAAAATTCCTGCGGACTATCAATGAGAGCCTGATAATTGAGAATACAATCAACAATTTTGTAGCCTAACAGAAAACCAAAAACACCATTGCCCGCAAGCTCGGCATTTGAAGCCGGCAAACCGATAGTAACCCTTTTTTTTAAACTATGGATAACGCCTGATGCCTCTTTGCGTTTAAACTCCTGCGTGAAAGCCCAGTAAGCGCCAACAAAAGCTATCGCTACAAAAAAGCCAAAAGTTTGGATAGGCAGGGGAAGATTAAAACCAAAAAGGTATTTCAGTAACGATGTGAGCGTTGGAAACATAGGTTATATTTTAGGCGAATATAGAATTTAATGCACAAATATTTCTTCGCCTTCTGTTATTTCAACATCACCATCAGGTGAAATATTTGTTAGGTACACTGTTTTTAATTCGTTCACCAGTACAGGATCATACTTGGTGCGCACCTTCACATAGTTGCGCGTAAAACCATGCATAAAGCCGTCTTTAATATCGCCCTCAAATAAAACCTCCTCATTTTTATGGAGCTGGCTTTCATAAAAAGCACGGCGTTTTTTGTCCGACAGGATATGCAGCATTTTGCTTCGCTCGCCACGTGCAGATCCGGGAACAGCGCCCGGCATCTGGGCAGCCAGGGTATTTTCCCTTTCCGAATAAGTAAATACGTGCAGGTATGATATATTAAGTTCGTTCAGGAAATTATAGGTATCAATAAAATCTTCCCTTGTTTCGCCGGGGAAACCAACGATAACGTCTACACCAATGCAGCAATCGGGCATCAGCTCTTTAATTTTGGCAACACGGTTAACGTAAAGGTCGCGTTTATAACGGCGGCGCATCAAGCCCAGGATCTTATCCGAACCTGATTGCAGCGGGATATGAAAATGCGGCACAAAGCGTTTTGATTCGGCTACAAAAGCGATGATCTCGTCGGTAAGCAGGTTAGGCTCGATAGATGAGATCCTGAAACGGTCGATACCTTCTACTTCATCCAACGCTTTAACCAGGTCAAAAAATTTGTCCTCGCGGTTGCCGTTACGAATGCCGAAGTCGCCCAGGTTTACACCTGTCAATACAATTTCTTTCACGCCTGATTCGGCAATTTGCTTTGCCTGTGCTACAACATTTTCAATGGTATCGCTCCTGCTGGCGCCACGGGCCAGCGGGATGGTACAAAACGTACAAGAGTAATCGCAGCCATCCTGCACTTTCAGAAAAGTACGGGTACGGTCGCCAAAAGAATATGCGGGAACAAACTCATTGGCTTCAGACACAGGCTGATTAAGTACCAGCGCCTTTGGCCTCTTGGTCAGGTCGGTAATATGATCAACGATCTGAAATTTTTCGGCAGCGCCAAGCACCATGTCAACGCCGGGGATTTCGGCAATTTCCTGTGGTTTAAGCTGTGCATAACAACCTACAATGGTTACGTAGGCATTGGGCGAAATCTTAAGCGCTTCTTTAACAATCTTCTTACACTTTTTATCAGCATTATCCGTAACCGAGCAGGTATTGATCACAAAAACGTCCGGTGTTTCGGTAAAATTCACCGTATCATAACCGGCCTGGTTAAACAGCCGACCAATGGATGAGGTCTCTGAATAATTCAGCTTGCAGCCTAAAGTGTAAAAAGCGACTTTCTTGTTCATTTCAATCGGCAAAGATAATGTTTTTTAAAGAAATGCCTATTTCCGTAATTTCATGGTATGGTAAAAGTAATTGTAAAATTATGGGTGTCTCAAAATCGCCGTTCTCAAAATAAAACTGGATTTGCTTTCGCCGCATTTTTAAAATGTTCCATTTTTTGAGAGTGAAACGAGGAACGATCGTTTTATGAAACATACTGGTAATCAACAGTTTAATATCTTAATTAAAACATATCTAAATTCCTGATTATCAATCAATAAAACTTAAAGAAGTATAAAACCAGCGTTTCACGAAACATACTTCTTTCCACCGTTTTTTAATGTTTTTTGAGTTTTTTTTGAAATGCGAACAGTCATACCAATGCCTGCTGACAAAACAATGTCACCATTATTGCTTCATTTTTTCCATAAACCGAAAAATCGCTTTCAGAACACGAGGCTCCTACGGAGCCTTGAAACTATGTCTCGTCCTAAAAAAAGTTTACATTTTATGAGATAGTCCTGTTATGTATTTACAAGTGTAGTGATGTCCTGTGATACGTTTACAATGTTAGTGTTTTTGCGATAATAGTTCTTCCACAATTTTTGAGGTAGCAAGCTTTTATCATGCACATGTTGGGGCGTTAGCAGACCGATACTGAAGTGTGGCCGGTGTTTGTTATACAACTCGATAGCTCTATCCAGTAATTGTTTTGCTTGTTGCTTATTCTCAGGCCGGTGATGCTTAAGATATTCTTCTTTAAGAATGCCGTTCATTCGTTCAGCAACGGCATTCTCTAATGGGTCACCGTTCTCGGTCATACTGATCTTGATGTATCTGTCCTGTAATAGCTTTACATAGCTTTCTGTGCAATATTGCACTCCCCGGTCCGAGTGATGTATAAGTGCCTCCGGCAATTGTTCAGGCAGGTCTTTTAAAGCCATTTTCAAGGCCTGTATCGTTTCGATCGTTTCTAAGGTATCAGCCAAATGATAGCCAACTACTTTGTGCGAATAAGCGTCCGTTATCAAACTGATGTACAAATGTTCTTCTTTTACTTTCCAGTAGGTGATATCGCTTACCCACAGTTGGTTAGGCCTGACGACCTCCAGGCTGCGTATGATATTCGGCCATCTGTTGAACCGGTGACCCGACCAGGTCGTCACATGCCGCCTGCGGCGTTTCTTTACTAACAGTCCATTAGCTGACAACAGGTCGAACAGTGCATCCCGTCCCATTTTAATGCCATGATCAAGCAAAAAAGGGTGCAGCTTTTCATAAAGCTTCCTGCCACCCATTGCCCGGTGGTCTTGGCGAATGCTGACAACCTCCTGCAATATAAGTGTATCCTCTATTCCAGATGCTTCTTGTTGCCAAAAGTGCTGATAATAGGCCTGACGGGTAATACCAAGTAACCGACATAATCGTACAAGGCTGATCCTTGTATACATGTCTTTCATCTCATGGATCACTTGGTATCCGACTTTTTTCGGATAGGAATATTAAGATCACGTTCAGCAATCTCGATCATACGCTTGTACATTTCACTGCGAAGCTGCTCATCTTCAAGCTGACGTTCGAGTTCTTTGATGCGTTGTTGTTCTTGCGACAAGGCACCTGTAGGCGGATCTTTATGGGGCTTCTTTGCGGGCAAGGATAGTGGTTTTACTGATGACAAATATCTGTCTTTTTCCGAAACTTCTGCATAACCTAACTTCTGCATCCAACGCGTTATGCCACTATGTATCTTGATATCATATTTCCTCAACAACGCCTTTTGACTAACACTGCCAGCCAAATACTCTTTGATAACTGAATGCTTAAATTCAAGTGAATAATGTCCTTTTCCATCAATAATGATCTTTTCCATGTAGTTTATTTTTGTGTAAACTCATTTCAGGACAAGACACTATTCAATTTTCCCTATAAACACGTTACCCCTCCGGGGTGATTACTGCAAATCCTATAACTCCGTTAGGAGTATCGTGTTTATAGCAATATTACATTTCGCAAACCGGCTCCATAGGCGCCCCGTGTCGCCTGTTTGTTTTAAAAGCGACTTCGCTGTTTTCATAAACCTTCATTTTTATAATCGTGGCAATTTACCTACTTTCAGTGCGGATAAAACGTAAATCTAAACCGGAAATATTATGATCATATACGGCACCAAAGCTAAACTCCTAAAAGCTGAAATAACAAGCGACACCTGCCCAAACTGCAGTACGGCCAACAGTATACAGATGAATGTATTTCAACGCTGGGCGCATATTTTCTGGATCCCGTTTTTCCCGATTGGTAAAACCGGTGTTTCACAATGCCTCAATTGCAGGCAAGTGTTAAAGCTTAAGGAAATGCCCGCGTCGCTCAAATTAAGCTATGATAACGTAAAAGCCCAAACAACGATACCTGTCTGGACATTTGCCGGCTGCTTTTTGATCGTTATCGGTTCGATACTTTTTTATATCAGCGAAAAACAGAAAGCTAAAAAAGTAAACCAGTGGGTGTTGTCTCCTCAAAAGAACGATATTTTTCACATCAAACTTAAAAATGATCACTATACCCTTTACAAAGTAAACAAGGTGTCTGGTGATTCTGTTTACCTTGCCCTGAACAAATACGAAGTTGACCGCGAAGACGGGCTTGACGATATTGCCGCAAAAGGCGATACCGCTTATGACAGCGCACAGGAAGGGATTGCCAAACCGTTCCTTGTGGAAATGGCCAAAGAGGGGGTTATTTTGGATATCGAACGGAAATAAATGACGTTACGATATGTATTCAACTCCAACCCACTCATCTTGGTTCGCTAAATTTTTTGAATGCCTTTATCTGTACATAGCAGTTGCAGATGGTTTGTTCATGCTATCAGGACCGCTGATTTATAAGCTTTTTAATTATAGCGATCCAAACTCGTTCATCCGTTCGTTCTTATATGTGGGCATCGTCATGTGTCTTCTATCCGTAGGATACGCAACTTATTGGCACCATAAAAGTAAAAACGAAGGATTTAATTCGGGGATAAAACATGCGTTTCTGCGTGGCGTACTGCGATATTTTTTGGCATACGAGGTAACGGTTTACGGCTTCGCCAAGATCTTAAAAACACAATTCGCACACCTTTACATGAGGGACAACATCCCTGTTGGCAGTTTAAACGGCTTTGAGCTTACCTGGAATTATTTTGGCCATTCATACACTTTCGCAGTTATTCTGGGATTAATACAGATAGGCGGCGGCATCTTGCTTTTATTCAGGCGCACCGCATTATTAGGCACTTGTATTTTATTACCGGTAATGTTAAATATCGTGCTCATTAATATTTTTTATAATATTGATCCTGGAGCTTTTGGTAATTCCATCATCATCAGCTCAGGCTTATTGTACCTTTTACTATTGCGATGGCATGATCTTATTGGCTTATTTTTCAAACAACCGGATAATATTCCGGTAATCCGGTGGCGCTTTACCAAACCTGCCATTAAATTATTAGTGATCCTATCGGCTTTTATCAGCATTTATGGTTTTGTAAGAGGAAACATATCATCACCTCTTGCAGGAAAATGGAAAATAGATGAATTTATCAGGAACGGTAAAGCTGTAGGTAAAAATGAATGGATAAACGGCGCGCAAAATTGGTGTTACATTTACATAGAAGAAGACGGCAAGATTTCGTTTTGTGCCAACCCTTATGTTTTTGAGGCTAATCGTGCCTGGTTTGGTCATTCTGTTTACAAGGCCAATCAAAAAACACTTAACATCGTGTTTGATGGCGGCACAAATAATGATACCACAAGGGTAAAAATCAGCAGTTATGACGGCAGGCAAATGCGGTGGGATGCCAAAGTGTATGATGATACTTTAAAGTTGAAACTGATTAAAGAATAGCTTGCCTGTTACACATTCCCCCAACCCAGCGCCAGCACATCAGCAATGT
Source organism: Mucilaginibacter sp. cycad4 (assembly GCF_034263275.1). NCBI lineage: Bacteria > Pseudomonadati > Bacteroidota > Sphingobacteriia > Sphingobacteriales > Sphingobacteriaceae > Mucilaginibacter > Mucilaginibacter sp. cycad4. Next base: position 2,787,825 of record NZ_CP139559.1, read on the forward strand.
GCATAGTTTGAACAGGCAGATTGTTTTTGTCGATATACCCCTGCATGTGCATCAGGCATGATGTATCAGTGGATATGATGTATTCAGCTCCCGCATCAAGTGCGTTGTTTACTTTTTGCTGTGCCATGGCGGTTGAGATCCCATCAAACTTAACAGCGAAGGTGCCCCCAAAACCGCAACAGGTTTCTCCGTCTTTCAGATCAAGCAATTCCAGGCCAAGTACTTTGGAGAGCAACTGGCGTGGCTCGTCTTTTATCTTGCATTCGCGCAGGCCTGCGCAGCTATCATGATAAACAGCCTTGCCGTCAAGCTCGGCACCGAAATAATCAAACTCCAGGATATTCACTAAGAAATCGGACAGCTCGTAGATATTGCCTTGTATAGCCCTGCATTTATTGTGTACGGCTGTATTGGTAAACAGATCGTTATAATAATTCTTCACCATACCCGTACATGAAGCCGAGGGCGAAACAATGACACTATCCTCCGAAAAATCGCTTAAAAATTTATTGCCTACCTCTTTGGCATCATCCCAAAAACCGGCATTAAAAGCCGGCTGACCGCAGCAGGTTTGCGCCGGGTTGTAACTAACCTTGCAGCCGGCCTTTTCCAACACTTTTACAGTATTAAAAGCTGTCGCGGGGAACAACTGATCTATAAAACACGGTATGAACAACTCAACCTTCATCGGCACAAATTAGTTAACGGGCGCTAAAATCCGAATTTTTATTAATGTTTTGTTCGGTCTTTAACAAAGAAATCAATAAAACAAGACCGACTATGAAAAATACGCCCAATACCAAGACCGAATTTCGCGGGCTTCCGGTTATTTCTTCAAAAAAACCAAAACTAAAAACCCCGCCTACTATAGCCAACTTTTCGGTAACATCATAAAAACTAAAAAAGGAAGCCGTATCGGGAATATTTTCGGGCAGATATTTGGAATAGGTAGAGCGCGACATGGATTGAATGCCGCCCATCACCAAACCTACCACCACTGCTATAATATAAAACTGCGTTTGTGTATAAGTGAAGTAAGCAGCTACACAAACCGCAATCCACAGGATCACGACACCAATTAAAACCCGCACATTACCATATTTACCCGACAAGCGCGACATTAGCGTAGCACCCAAAATTGCCACCAACTGTATAATTAAAATAATGGTGATCAGCTGAGGAGTTTCCATTTTCAACTCTTTTGCAGCAAAACCGGTTGCTACCAGCATAATGGTTTGCACACCCATGGAATAGAAAAAGAACGATGGCAAAAACCTTTTTAACAGCGGCATTTCCTTAACCTTTTTCCAAACGTGACCTAACTCAATAAACCCGCCTTTTATAATATTATGACTATGACTTTGCGCATTCGGACTCCCCTTGGGCAATACACTGAACGGGATTATGGCAAACCCTATCCACCATAAGCCTACCAGCAAAAATGACAATCGCGGCGCAAAGGTTTTATCCGTAATACCAAACCACTCCCCTTTCAGCACAAATAAAAAACAGATGAGCTGAAGCAGCACGCTGCCGATGTAGCCATAGGTAAAACCTTTGGCACTCACATTATCCTGCATATCAACAGTGGCAATTTCGGGCAGGTATGAATTGTAAAACACAAAACCACCGCTGTAACCAATAGCTGCAAGGGCGAAGCAAATAATGCCCATCTCCAGGTGGTCTTTATCAAAATTGAACAGCGCACAGCAAGCTGCCGAACCGAGCAGGGTAAAAAACATCATGAAGATCTTTTTATTGCCTTTATAGTCGGCTATGGATGACAATATGGGCAACAGCAATACCATCACAAGGTAAGCGGCCGATAACGCATAATCTGAAAGCGCGGTGTTTACAAAACTTTTCCCGAAAAAGTTAACCCTGTCGCCATTGGCATGATTGGTAGTGATAGCTACATAATAGGCCGGAAAAATGGTTGAAGTGATGACCAGGTTGTACGCAGAGTTGGCCCAATCAAAGAAAGCCCAGGCCCGTATGGTTTTTTTGTTGTTTTTATTTTCCATTTGCTCACTAAATGTATGCAAATTTCAGAAACTGCAAAAAATGTCTGCGAACCAAAAGATGAAAAAACGATAGATGAAAAATCTTTATACCAATTTTTACGTATTAATCTAATTGCACGAATCTTAAATTAATAAAAAATTCGTGCAATTCGATTAATTGTGAATGGTTTGAAAAGTATTCGTGTAGAAATTTTTCAGATGGGATTTAATAAAACGGATCGAATTATTTTAAACGCAATTCCCTGATAAAAAAGGCTTCCCTCTTCGGAAAGCCTTTGGTTGTTTTATATGGGCACATTAGCTTCTGTCATAAAACGCGGGTGGCTCAATACCCAAAGTGCGAAGATAAACATAGCCCTGGCCACGGTGATGGATCTCGTTATCAATAACGTATTGTAAAATATAGTTAACCAAACCTTCGTACTGGCCAAATGCCAATACTGTTTCCTGGAAACGTTCGGGCGTAATTTGGGGCCAGTAGGTTTTGATTTCTTCGGTGGCTTCATCCCAAAGTTGCAGCAGTTCGGCCTTTGTCGCCGCTGTTATTTTGCCCGTGTGGTGATCAAGACCGGCAATGGGTGTCCAGTTATCGGTTACAACACCTCTTACACAAGGCCCGCCCATACTAACAAACTCTTTTACCATATCGGCAAAGGGGCGCATACCGCCTATCGAATAATTAAATAATGCATCCTCCGGAAAAGCGTCGATAACCCTGCGGGTTACCCGGCGTTGGCCAAGCCAGCTTTGTAAAAGTTGATCGGGTGTATAAACAGCTGCTGCCGTTTCGGTTGACTGTTGATTTGTGTTAGTTTCCATTGCTTTGATGTTTTGTTATTGATTACAATACAAAGTAACCACACCATGGTGACAGCCCTATGTCAACAGGAAAAAAGAAAAACTAACTAATTTGTATTTTGGATAAACTCCACTACCTGTTGCTGCTCATAATTCGATAAAGTGCCTTCCGAATAGTGCCACTTAGAAGCAGCATCGCCCTCAAAGCGGATCTGTCCTAAATAATCCGGGTTCTTTTTATCATCAAGCAGGGGTTTGCTTTCGCCAATTTCAGGAGCTATTTCCTGTACTTCAAAAAGGATAGCTTCACCATCGGCGCCGCCTTTATAAAGCTTATACAAGCCGGTGGAATTTAGTTCATGATTTGCCGATTGATGCAGCACCGGCTCAATAATGATATTCCTTTGTGTGCCGTTGTCGCCGGTGACGTTGTGGTTTACTGTGTGGATCATGGCTTATACTTTTATTTATTGATAGTACAAGCATGCAGCCAAATTGTTTAAGCCTCCACTTCGACACGCTGTTTGCGAAGTTTATTTTCTGTAAACATCAGCACGATGAGCATAATAAGCCCTAATACAAAAAAGCCATCAAGGGCAAGTGTCGAATCGCGCATTTCATTGGTTACCGCCTCTACAAAACCAAAACAAAACAAGCCCACCACTATCGATAGCTTTTCGGTAACATCATAGAAGCTAAAATACGAAGCCGTATCCGGGATATTTTCAGGCAAATATTTGGAATAGGTTGAACGTGATAACGATTGTACCCCTCCCATTACTATACCGATAATCACTGCTGCAACATAAAACTGGGTAGAACTGGTAATAAAATAAGCATACAGACAAATGGCCGACCAGATTGCCACCAAACCTACCAGCGTACGCACATTACCGAATTTCTCCGACGATTTAGAGGCGATCAACGCACCGGGCACAGCAACCACCTGGATGATAAGCACTATGGAGATGAGAGCAGCATCGGGCATATGCAATTCTTTGGCTGCAAAATTAGCCGCAACCAGCATAATGGTTTGCACCCCCACCGAGTAAAGGAAAAACGACGCCAGGAAGCGTTTCAACAAAGGCATACTCCTTACTTTCCCAAAAACCTTCGCCAACTCTTTAAAGCCGCCGGTAAGCACGTTATAACTATGCTTGCCCGCATTGGGCTGCCCCTTTGGTAACATCCGGAAAGGGATAATAGAAAAACCTATCCACCATACAAAAACCATCAGGAACGAGATCCGTGCCGGCAGCCAGTCATCAGTGATACCGAACCAATTAGGTTGAAGCACTACTATAAAGCATAAAACCTGCACCACAATACTGCCTACATAACCATAAATAAAGCCTTTGGCGCTCACAGCATCCTGCTTATCGGGTGTGGCAATTTGGGGAAGATAAGAATTATAAAATACAAAGCCACCGCAATAACCTATAGAAGCGAGGCCAAAGCAAAGCATCGGGATTTCCAATCCTGTGCCGGGCTTAAAGAAAAATAAACCCGCACAGGCCAGGCTACCCAACCAGGTAAATAATTGCAGGTATGATTTTTTATTGCCTCGGTAATCGGCTATGGAAGTGAGGATAGGCAAGATGGCGGCCACCACAAGATATGACAGACCCAATATATAGTTTGATAAAACCGTATTAACATACCGGTGCCCCAAAAAGGTTACCATTTGGGTATTTTTTGAATTGAATTTGGTTACCTCTACAAAATACGCGGGAAATATGGTAGAGGTGATAACGATGTTATATGACTGATTGGCCCAGTCAAACATACACCAGGCCCAAATAGTTTTCTTGTTGTTTTTTGCTTCCATTGCGGGCTTAAAAGTATGGAAATTTGGTTGAGCTGCATATCAGGGAAACATCATTATAAAATTTATTGTAGCTTTATGAATAGACGACTATAATATGTTCAACTACCTCCATTTTACAAATCAATTCGGCTCCTATCTTTATGATGATAATTTCCAGGCTTTTTTAGCCGATACATTTACTGACCTTAGCTCATACAATATACTGAAAAGCGATTATATGCGATCTGAATTATTGCATATTGATTTAGGTTTTACCAACGAGGATGCTGTTATTGATGAAGATGAGCTGATAGTTTTAGAACCGGGACGGCCGATATTTTCTCATCTGAATATTTACCCTGACCCGGATATGCAATATTTGCTGCCATTTGAGATTTCATTTAGCAACGCCCGCGCAGTAGTTTTCAAAAAAGCAGGAGCACCTACGCAAACCAAACAAGGAAATTCTCTCATATTGGATAAACCGTTCCTGGTAGATCATTACAGGATAGGCAACCTTGTATTAAGTATCGATTATGATCCGCAGGATGAACATATCAACTTTATTCAGTTCCGGGATAATAATATTATAGCACATCTAAAATTATAAGTATCAAGCATTTGGATAGAACAAAGACCTGCAATTAAATTAACTTCAGAATAGGTGTTGAGATGCTTCAACTTATCTATAATTTTATAGCAGCAACAAATATTACCAACGCCTTGAAACCTTATACCTTTTTTAATATTAAAACTAAGCCATATAACTTACTGGCCATTACCGCATTGCTATCGGCAGTAATTTCATTCCTGTTTGCAAACGACTCCCTGGATATTAACCTGCATGATACATATTTTGTGATCTCATATGCTGTAGTTTACCGGTTAATAGCGCTTATACTTATTTTGATATGGACAATTTATGCATTGGCAATGGATGTTTTGCCATCGCTTTGGCTAAGCTGGGCGCATATATTGATCACCACAATCGTTGTTACCCTTTTGCTATGTAAGCAAATACATTTTATAGGATTGGATGGCGCAGCACGGAGGTATTACGCGGTTTCAGAATTTCAAAAAAAGCAGCAGGGTACTTTCCTGGCTTCCATAATAATAACAGCTGCCTTTTTACTGGGGCAACTGTTATTTATCATCAACCTTGTGATGGGTATAATAAAAAAAATCAATCAAAAAACAATTCGTCACAGGTAGTATCACTTTCGGGCTATTTTAGTAATCATGCATTCAAGGCAAATAATTTCCACACTAATTTTTCTAATTGAACCTAATTACACGAATTAGATTACGGAATTAATTCGTGTAATTCGATTCAATTGTATTGACTTTGCAGAGCATTCGTGCAAGAATTTAATCAAAGATCTCGGGCAGATGTTTATAATTACCTTTAACAGTCGCCAAAACCTCATCAAACTTACCGCCAAGCATCATTTTGGTCATAGATATGGCCATGCCTTTAACCATTTTCAATTCGATATGTGGCGGCATAGCAAGGGCTGTTCCATCAGTATAAACGTTTACCAAAACCGGGCCTGCGTGCGCAAAAGCCTCTGCGATTCCTTGTTCAAGGTACTCCGGGTCATTTATAGTAATCCCCTTTATACCCATTGACTCGGCCACCAAAGTAAAATCGGGGTTGTGCATATCAACTTCAAAATCGGGCAGGCCCATTACCTCCATCTCCAATTTTACCATACCAAGGGCCCGGTTATTAAACACAATGATCTTGATAGGCAGGTTATATTGTTTGATAGTAGCCAGATCGCCCAGCAGCATAGAGATGCCCCCGTCTCCGCACATGGCCACCACCTGCCTTTCGGGGCAAGCCAAAGCAGCGCCTATAGCATGAGGCATGGCATTAGCCATGGAGCCATGAACAAATGAACCGATCATCGACCGCCGACCGTTTGCGCTGATATGCCGGGCACTCCATACGTTACACATCCCGGTATCGCAGGTAAAAATGGCATCTTCCGATGCATTTTCATTTACAATAGCGGCCAAAGCTTCGGGGTGGATGGCATCATGTTTACCGTAATCCTGAATGTAGGCTTGCTGCTGTTCTTTCACTTTGGCATGTACATGAAGTTGTGCGTCTAAAAAGCTTCGGTCGGTTTTTTCCCTGATCAATGGAATGAGCGCTTTAATGGTAGATTTGATATCGCCATAAAGCCCCATCGTTAGTTTTGCCCGCCGGCCAAGATTTTCAGGCTTGATATCTATCTGCACTATTTTTTTATCCTGCGGATAAAAAGGGGTGTAAGGAAAATCGGTACCCAGGAGAATAACCAGGTCACTTTCATGCATGCTATGATAAGCGGCCGGCAAGCCCAGCAAACCGGTCATGCCAACCTCATAAGGGTTATCATGCTCCAAAAACATTTTACCCCTGAACGAATAGCCAACCGGGGCTTTGATCAATGCAGCAAGCTCAACCACCTCGTCATGAGCATCGGCACAACCGATGCCGCCAAAAATGCAAACCTTAGGGTTACGATTGATCAGGTCGGCCAGTTTCACTAATTCTTCCCAAACAGGGGTAATATTGGCTTTGCAAAAAAAGTTATTTACCGACGAGTCAATTTCTACGGCGTCCTCCCCTGCTACATCGCCCGGAAAACCTAATACACCAACTCCCTTGCGTTGAATAGCGGTTTGAATAGCGGCTTGCGTCATGCGGGGTACCTGCATGTTATTGGCGGCCACCTGGTTATAATAACTGCAATCGTCAAAAAGTTTAATAACATTGGTTTCCTGGAAATAATTGCTCCCGAACTCTTTTGTGGCACAGGTGGATGCTATAGCCAAAACGGGCGCTCCAGAACGGTGGGCATCATAAAGCCCGTTTACCAGATGTACGTGCCCCGGGCCACTGCTGCCTGCGCAGCAGGCAAGTCCGCTTAATTGCGCGTCGGCCGAGGCCGCGAATGCACCTGCTTCTTCATTACGCACATGGATCCATTTTAATTCGGGGGTTTTGCGAACCGCGTCATTAAGTTCATTTAAGCTGTCGCCGGTAATGGCGTAAATGCGTTTTATGCCGGCTTGTACCAGCATTTCTACAAGCTGCTCGGCTACTTTTTTTGACATGTTTATTTGTTTAGCGTTAGCGATGTTTTGAGTTTCGTATACAGATAACACCAAACACATGCCATTTGTTAAGGAATTAACAGTCAAATATTTGCGATAACGGGATTATTTTAAGCTTTTGATATGTCGTGATTTTATGATAATTGATGATATATCGAACAGCCACATTATCGGATCAGGAAGATAGAAGCACCTATAATCAAGCTCTTTTTAGAGGAATTTAAGAGGGCTTGGTTCATTTCCATAAGATGAATTCATCATCTTATGTTTCAGCTAAACAAGCCGCCCCATACTACATCTCACCTGAAAGGGTGTCCATCAGAGCCCGTTCACCATCATATAAGGCCCGTTTATCGATAATATTTATCGCCCGGAAAAATTGGAGATACTTTCGATCAAGGAAAAAAAACAAATATCAAACACCCTTAAATCATGAAAAAGTTAATACTCTTATCCGTAACAGGCCTGCTGATAGCGGTCTGTATCCTGGTGGCCTGTAAAAAGAGCAGCGACACAACAACAACTACTACAACAACCACCACTACCACAACAACTGCTTCGGTTTCGGCTTTAACTTGTGGTTCGGCGGTTGTGTCATCAACTGCAACCGTTAATATGGTATTCAGTGGCAGCGCTACAATACCGTATACAGGCGGCAACGGTGCTACTTATACCGCGGGTACGGCTATCTCTTCAACAGGGGTTACCGGGTTAACGGCAACTTTAGCAGCGGGTACATTGGCGAGTGGGGCCGGGAACCTCACTTACGCCATTGCCGGTACACCAACGTCAACAGGTACCGCCTCGTTTTCCATTACCTTCGGCGGTCAAACCTGCAGCTTTTCAGTTACTGTAGATGCCGCAAGTACATCAACCGGCTGCTCTACCTCAACAAGCATTGCATCAAAAGTAGTTTGCTTAGCCAACGCATTTTTAGCAACGCTGACTACCTCTCAACAAGCCTCCGTGGTGTTAACCTTAAATAAAACCAACGCTTTGAGATGGTCAAATCTGCCCTGCGGTCTTTCATGCAGAAATGGTTTGGCTTTCAGTAGTTTGACCAGCACACAATTAGCCGCTGCAAAAGCCGTGGCAGCAGCAGCCATGGGTACAACCACAGGAGAAGGCTATGACGAATTTACTCAAATTATGGCGGCCGACGATTACCTGGGAACAATGGCTTCGGGCTACTCTTCAGGCAACTATATCATCGCATTTTTAGGAACCCCTACCACTACCGGTAAATGGATGCTGCAATTTGGTGGTCATCATTACGCGCAAAACATCACTTATGACGCGGGTGTTGTTACAAGTATCACACCGTTACACCAGGGCGTTGAACCAAAGGGATCATTTACCACCGGTGGTACAACCTACACAGGGCCAATAGAATCTGAGCATACTGCTATGCAAAATATGCTGGGCTCGTTTACAAGTTCTGAATTAGCATCTGCTAAAATTTCCGGTTCGTTTTCAGATTGTCTGATGGTTCCGGGGTCTACTACCAATACCATGCCGACTACGAAACAAGGGGTTCAGGTAAGCACCTTGAGCACAGCGGCCCAGGCAAAAGTTTTAGCGGCAATGATGCCATGGATCAATGACCTTGATGCTACTTCGGCAGCGGCCTTTACCACCATTTATCAAAACGAATTAGCCAATACTTATGTGTGTTATGCCAGCAATACTTCAGGTGTTGCAGGTTCTGCAAGTTCATTTTTAACAACCAATACAGACTATGTAAGGATAGACGGGCCAAGTGTTTGGATAGAGTTTATATGCCAAACCGGTGTAGTTATCAGTAATCAAATACATTATCACACCGTGATGAGGGATCATACCCGTGATTATATCGGATTATAAAACTATGGGAATTATGCACAACATATTTTCAATAAACAGTCGCCATAAAAACAGTTGGCGGCTGTTTATTTTTGTAACTTTTTTTGCTGTTACAGCATTAAGACCAGCCATTTCCAGCGCACACCAAACGCCCAATACGCTTGTTTTCTTAGATGCAAGCCCGAACAGAGTGGCACTCGAGCTTCAAATGCCGCTATCAGAACTGGAACTTGCCTTTGGTAACAATATATCTAAGAACCCGGAAACACTTATTGAAAAGTTTGGACCGCAGTTAAAAGAATACCTCAGAGGCCATATACATGCCTACCTGAAAAAAACTACCCCATGGGAGGTTGAAGTAGAAACGCTGAGGATGGATAAAGGGAAATATATTGAAAATAGCATGGATTACTGGGAGTTAATTGCCTATGTTGTTATCATCCCTCAACCGGGCGAAAATACCCGGAGGTTTATGCTTGATTATGACGTGATCATGCACCAGGTTATTAACCATGCAGCCCTCGTCTCCATCCGCAGCGATTGGGGGGCAGGAAATTTAGATGGCCCTTCGGCCGATGCAATGGTCATCAACCGGAGTATGAAAGATAATATAATACATCCCCTGCAAATAAATCTGCAACCGGGAAGCTGGTTTAAAGGTTTCAAAAGTATGCTTGCTTTAGGCATGCAGCACATTAAAGAAGGTACTGATCATTTACTATTTTTAATAGTGCTGTTACTGCCAGCTACTCTTTTAATAAATGGCAGGCGGTGGGGAAAATTTGGCGGCACAAAATACAGTATCCTGAGATTATTAAAAATTGTCACTTCGTTTACTATCGGCCACTCCATTACCCTGCTCATCGGTGCTTTAGGCTGGTTAAGGTTACCAGCACAGCCTGTAGAAATATTGATTGCTATTTCCATTTTAGTTTCTGCAATTCATGCCGTAAAACCAATTTTTCCGGGAAAAGAAATGTATGTAGCGGCGGGTTTTGGGTTGATACACGGCCTGGCGTTTGCATCCATATTAGCTAACCTAAAATTGGGTGCGGGCACTATGGCTTTAAGTATTTTAGGCTTTAACCTGGGCATTGAGGTTATGCAGCTTTTTGTTGTGCTGATTACTATTCCCTGGTTAATTTTATTAAGCCAAACACCGGTCTATAAATATGTCAGGATTGGAGGCGCTATCATATCTGGTATAGTAGCTATTGCATGGATCCTGGAACGCGCCACCCAAACACCTAATTTTGTTTCGGCATTTGTAAATAAAATGGCCGAACAAGCTCACTGGGCAATAGTTATACTGGCAGTTTTGGCATTGATAAGTATTCCGTTAAAAAAGCGGGCCTCTCATTCGCCAGGGTTGAACACCTAAATTTTATAGCTTATTTGAATACTATAAACTTGATTTTAAAATTAGTCAAACCTTCATTTAGAAACCCAAAAGCCGTCTCTTAACAAGGAAACGGCTTTTATTGTTACCATCAGTTATCAACAAACCAGCGAGCGACAGCCTTTAGAAGTTCGCTATTATCCGGGTTATTATCAGAAGCCCAGGCGATGATCCCATCCGGACGTATCAGCACGGCGCTTAGGCCTAATTGCTCCTCCGCCTCACCCGAAACATACTTTACCTGGTTGCCCAATCCCCCAGCCAAAGCTTTAAGTGAAGCATTCATATCGAAGTCAAGCAGTACTCCCCGGCCATCGCGCATTAAATCCCCAACCGTTGTACCGTCTTCCAACTCAATGTTGGGGACGCTGTAACCTGTTAAAGGGTGATTTCCGCCGAGATCATAATGTGTACTAACACCCCACACCCTTCCTGCAATATAAGTGGCGCCGTCACGGGTATTCATAAGGTCGCGTACAATTTCATACAGCGCACGGGCATGCGGGTCGGGCTTCATGATAGCAACCTGCGCGCGCGACCAATCTAAAACCTGTGCTCCAATTGGGTACCGTTCGGTATAATAACTATCCAGCAAACCTTCGGGAGCTTTGTTCTGAATAGTTGCGGCCAGTTTCCAGCCCAGGTTCATGGCATCGCCCAGTCCAAGGTTAAGCCCCTGGCCTCCCAGCGGCGCATGAATATGTGCGGCATCGCCGGCTAAAAGTACCCGTCCATTACGGTAAGTTGTTGCCTGTCTGGCACGGTCTGTCCAGGTGGTAACTACATGCAGGGCGCTGATAGTAACGTCGGTATCCGAGATGCGGCGCAGCACTTCCTGTACGTGTTCAATGGTAATAGGTTCGCCCGAACCATGAAATTCCCCGCCGTCAAAATCCTGTATGGCCAGGTAACCCGGTTGCGATTGCATATACATACCTCTTGATGTAACATTCCGGCCGGGTTTAAGCTTCTCCGGATCTGCTATATCGGCCCGGATAGAGTAGCCGGTAAATTCCGGCTCGGTACCGGCAAATTCAAAACCACCTGCCTTGCGCACTACACTACGGCTCCCGTCGCACCCAACAAGCCATTTACTTTGAAAAGATTGATCACCAGACTGAACCGTTACTTTATTCACCGTTTGATAAAAACCGGTAATGGCAAGCCCGCGCCTGATCTCGACACCCAGTGATTCCGCACGACGGATCAGCACCGTTTCCAGCTCTTCCATTTCAGAAATCAAACTGGTATCAGTAGAACTTGGCAGGCGGTACTTCCACTGTGAGGTATCAACATTACCTTCAAGAAACGGAATGCCGGCGAAGTGCCCCACCTGGCGCTGGGCACCTTGTTTGGCATTTAGATGGGGATTCTTAACACGTTTGTGGATCTCAAGTTCGTTTAGCAAACCACGGCGGTAAAGCGCTTCAATAGTGGGTGCTGAGAGCCCCCGGATCCCGAATGGCATTCGCCTCAACGGCGAGTGCGGATCTTTTGCCTTTTCCAGTACCAGGACCGAACATTTGGCCAGCGCCAGTTCGCAGGCAAGGAACAGGCCCACAGGCCCTGCCCCCAAAATGATCACATCATAAACAGCATGATTTTGTATAGTTTTATTGCTTTCAAGTGTTGGTTTCATATACATTATATTGAAACACAAAATTCCGGAATGCAACTGTGTCAGACTTGTACAAATGCGACAAAATTGTCATTTACCGCTTGTTTTCCTTTTTTGGCTTTTCGCGCGAATGCCGCCGGCGTAGTGCCACTGTAGCGTCTGAATTCTCTGCTCAGGTGGGATTGATCTGTATAGCCCCGCTCATAAGCTAAACCGGCAAGGTTAACATCCGGATCGAGCCATAACCGGTTTCTTACCTGCTCAAAGCGCATCAGAGCTGACACGTCTTTAACGGTATAACCAGAAGATTGCTTAAAGTTCCTTTCCAATGTACGAACTGTTGCATGAGCCGCCGCTGCTACCTGGCTTACCGGCATGGTACCTTTTGCTTCTCTCATGGCCAACCCGGCTTTGAACAGCATACTGTTGGCAGCAATCCCCGACCGGGCATTCAGGAAATACTGTATTACATGCGCCAGCGCTTCATCTATCCTGCCGGCATTAATCCATTCATTCAACGTGGATTGAAGCCGGGCAATAGGGTGCTCAAATGTGTGCACTCCACCTTTACCAGACGGCAATCCAAGCAAATCGAACACAGTCCAGGGAAAGCACCTGATACCAATGATTTCTAAACGATTTTTCGAGTAAAAGAGAACAGGCTGATTGAGCAGCCCCATCATAAACGGTGATGGCAATGGCTGCAGGTCTCCATTGAAAGCAATACTGCAGCCATTCCCAAAATGAAAAATAATTTCAGCATAGCCATCAGGCTGCACCTCGAAACCCGATTCCATTTCTCCGGAATCTCTTCTGTTGTACCAAAAGCATTTTATGGTATCTATTAGCTCTTCAGGAGGTTCGAATTCTTGGTGCTGCATTTTGTAATGGCCAAATAATTTTAATTAAAAAATCATTGTAATGTTTTAACAGAATTAAACGTATTGGTAATCAAATTGTATTTTTTTTATTAAACTTTAAAAAAGATTTTGGAATTTCAAAAAAAAGCCGATAATTGCCATCGAAATATCAGAAAACTCGAACTATTGATTAAAGATTGGCATCTGAATACCGACGCCTTAATCAATATTAACAGAAAGATATTTTAATATTACCATTTGGTTAATTTATTAATTTCCTAAACCTTTCTTTTTTGATGAGCATCAATATAACTATCCGATCCTTATATATTATTACTTTACTGTCCCTCATTGCTTCATTAAAAGGCTATAGCCAAACTGTACCTGTTGGGAGCTACGCTGAAGAATTATTGCGCAGAGAGCAGGTGGCAGGAAATACGGACAATAAATCATCGTTTGTTATCAGGCCTTTAACCTCAACGGTTGCTGATCCTGCCCTTCAGCCATTAATTGCGAGCCACGAATATATAAAATTCAATTTCATGGGTATCCCTTCGGGGTTGCGCATCCTTCCGGTTAGCTGGTTAAACGAATACAACGTGAAGCGTCCCTATGGCTACAATAATTCTTCATTGTATCCAAATGCAGGTTATCAAAGTATGCTTAGCGGTGGCCTCTCGTTAAAAGCCGGAATCCTCAACATACAGATAAAACCTGAGCTGGTTTATGCACAAAACAAAAACTTTTCAACTTTTGCCGATGTGCAATCGCACAATAATTCGCCGGCGCTCATGGGTGCTTACTTTACCCAAATCAATGGAATTGATGCACCTGAACGATTTGGTACATCATCATTGAAACATGTTTATCCGGGGCAATCAAAAATCACTTTAGCATATAAAAGCATAGAAGCTGGTATATCTACCGAAAACTTATGGTGGGGGCCGGGAATAAGAAATTCCATCATGATGAGCAATTCAGCACCCGGTTTTTTTCACTGGACCTTCAATTCAACCAAACCGGTTAAAACAATAATTGGCTCATTTGAATGGCAAATTATAGGCGGTAACCTGAAACAATCCGGTTTCGCCCCGGACGACGTAAGCAAGCTCGTTTACGGAAGTAATTTATATAGCCCTAAACCTAAAGTTTCGAGATATATTTCGGCTTACAGCGTTAATTGGCAACCCAAATGGTTAAAGGGGCTATATCTTGGCCTTTCTGCCTATGATTATCTTGACAAGGACTCAATTTATCATAACAAAAATATTATCCGCAAAATAATCCCGGTTATCACCGGCTCTTCGCTCAAAGCTAATGAAATTAATAACAGACAAAACGGCGACCAGCAGGATTTTGCTTATGCACTCAATATCAGGCAGCTGCTCCCTTTATACAAAGCTGAAATTTACTTTGAATGGGCGCGTAATGACCGCACCGGAAGCATTTCTGACTTTTTACAGGAACCTGAACATTCATCAGGATATACCTTTGGCGGACGCAAATTGTTTGAACTTAGCCGGGGGGGCTTTATCCAAATTAAATCGGAAATAACACAGCTGCAAAGGGCGCCAACCTATTTGCTGCGCGACGAGCCTTCATGGTATATCCATTCGCAAAGCCCGAGAGACGGTTATACCAATTATGGCAGATACATAGGTGCGGGAATCGGACCCGGCGGCAACAGTTTTATTTTTGATATAAGTTACCTCAAAAATTACAACTCATATGGCCTTATGCTGGAAAGGCAGTTACATAACAATGATCTGTATTACCAGGCTTTTACTGAAGCCAGAATAAGCAATCTTCACTGGGTAGATCTTGCAGGTACATTTTACGCTAATCATAAATTTAAAAGCTACCTGATCTCGGCCGAGGCTACCCCGGTTTATACATTGAATTATGAATACAGAAATGGCTCGAGTTTTAATTTACATGCCAGGGTTAACTTTACTTATTTTTTTCATTAACAAACAATTTTAGACAACTTTTTCAGTTTATCGATCAGCGCACCAATTATATTACCAATTAAAAAATTTACTTTATCCCCTAAAATGGGAAATTGGTTTACTTTTGCAGAAAATAATATCATTTATTAGAGTGCTATTTTATACTCTGATAACTTTCACATATGAACAGACTTCGCTTTCTTATATTTTTAATTGCCGTGCTTAGTTTTGGAGCAGTTACTAATATTACCGCCCAAACCAACTTACAAAACATTTCCTCAATTAATGTCGACGATCTTTCGGACCAGCAGGTGATTCAGCTGCTACAACAGGCTCAAAAAGCCGGATTAACCGATAATGAGTTATTACAACAAGCCCAAAGCCGGGGAATGTCAGCCGCGCAGATTCAAAAGTTAGAACTTCGGGTAAAAAAATTAAGAACCAAAAACAGCGGATCGTCCAACACCCAGTCCGATTCAACGCTCACACAGCAGGGCAGGCAGCTTAATTATAAACCAGATACAACTGATACCCTTTACACCAATAAAGATTTATTTGAAAGTTTAAAACCTAAAATTTTCGGTGCCGATATTTTTAAAAATAAAAACAGCTCATTTGAACCCAACCTAAAACTGGCTACGCCATTAAATTATATTGTTGGACCTAATGATCAGCTTAATATAAGTGTTTATGGCAGCTCATTGGTAAACTGGAAACTGGAAGTATCGCCCGAAGGAAATATAAACATTCCGGGGGTTGGTATTTTAAATGTAGGCAGCAAAACTATTGAACAAGCCACAGCCTTAATAAAAAGCAGGCTTGCCGCAAACAACTATGCGGTTGGCCGCGGTACAAGCGTACAGGTTACCCTCGGTAACATCCGCAGTATCCAGGTAATTATCATAGGGCAGGTAGCTAAACCGGGCACGTATACCCTACCCTCGCTCGCTACCGTTTTTAATGCATTATATATGGCAGGCGGCCCTAACGATAATGGTAGTTTAAGGCAGATAGAGGTTATCAGGAACAACCGCATTATCAGGCACCTGGATGTTTATGATTTTCTGTTAAAAGGTGACCAGAAAAACAACATTACCCTGCAAGATCAGGATATTGTACGTGTACCAACCTACCGGACCAGGGTACAGCTTGTTGGGGAAATCAAGATACCGGCGCTATTTGAAGTTTTACCGGGAGAAAGCCTGGATAACATTATAACTTATGCCGGCGGCTTTACCGATAGCGCATATACCGCAAGGATCAAGGTTTCGCAGGTAAGTGATCAGCAGCGCAAAATAACAGATGTATTGGAAGCTGATTATAAAAACTACATTCCATTAAGGGGCGACAAATATACTATAGAATCTATTATATACAGGTTTGAAAACCGGGTAGTAATAAAAGGTGCAGTTTTCCGGCCTGGCGATTATGAATTGCAAAGCGGGTTAACACTACTGCAGTTAATTGACAAAGCTGCGGGATTAAAAGAAGACGCTTTTACCGAACGGGGTACAATTACCCGCTTAAAACCGGATAACAGTACCGAAATAATAGGATTTAATGTTAAGGACGTTATCAACAAATCTGTAAATATTCCCTTGCAGCGTGAAGATATTGTTAATATCTCATCGATATTTGATTTACGAGATAAGTATACTGTTACCATTAACGGTAATGTTAGAAAGCCCGGTAAGTTTGCCTTTTCAGAAAACATGAAGGTAGAGGATTTAATTTTAAAAGCAGGCGGTTTTGCTGAAGGCGCCAGTACAAACCGTATTGAAGTAGCCCGGAGAGTAACCGATGCCGATCCTTCATCTAAAAACAGTTCGGTATCGCAGGTTTTTAGCGTTAATATAGACGGTAAGCTGAAACCAGCAGACGCTAACTTTGTGCTTACCCCCTTTGATATTGTTTCGGTATATAGCCTGCCGGGATATGAAAAGCAAAAAACAGTAAAGGTTGAAGGTGAAGTTTTATACCCCGGCTCCTATACTATTAAAAGTAAAAACGAAAAAATATCCGACCTGATTGCCCGGGCCGGTGGCCTCACAGCATCAGCGGATGCAGCCGGCGGCTCATTAAAACGCGATAATTTCGCCATACTGGGTATAGATAAAAATAAAGCAGATACGACAGCAGTAAACGCCGAACGCTCGGCCCGGATCAATAGGTTAAAACGATCATACAAAGATTCGACAAACATATCGACCGATACCACACAGTTAAGGAATAATTATGTCGGCATCGAACTGGATAAAATCCTGAAATCGCCTGGTTCAAAAACCGACTTGCTTCTGGAAAATGGTGATGTTATCAGAGTGCCGAAACAGCAGCAGGTTGTACGGGTTAACGGCCAGGTACTTTATCCAAGTGCGGTGGTATTTGATAAGTCAAAATCATTTAACGATTTTGTTTCCAATGCAGGCGGCTACGGGCCCGATGCCCTGAGACGCGGTGCTTACGTGGTTTACCCTAACGGAACGGTAAAAGGTACACGCAAGTTCCTGTTTTTTAACAACCATCCTTCGGTGAAACCGGGCAGCGAAATATATGTTCCTAAAAAATCAGAAAGCAAGGGTAATACAGCTCAAACCATTTTAGGGTTCACTACGGGTTTAGCCTCATTAGGTGCTATCATTTTGGGAATATTGAGTTTGAATAAATAACCGTAAAAAATTATTAGCATTTATTCATGACTAAACCCACACATAGCCCCGACGAAATATCGATAAAAGATTTTATCCATAAAGTGCGCGCTACATGCAGTTATCTCAAAAGCAAATGGGTAACCATTTTAACACTAAGCATTTTAGGCGCAGCGATAGGATTAAGTTATTCTATATTTAAAAAATCTCTTTACACCGCATCAACAACATTTGTATTAGACGATGGTAATAAAAGCGGCGGACTAAGCCAGTATGCAGGCCTTGCAGCCATGGCCGGCATTGACATAGGTGGCGCATCTGGTAGCAGCGGCATCTTTCAGGGCGACAATATCCTTGAACTATATACATCGAGGTCGATGATTAAAAAAACATTCTTAAGTGAAGGGGTTTTTAACGGTAAAAAGCAATTATTAATTGACAGATATATCGAATTTAATAAGCTAAGGAATTACTGGAAGGAGAAGGATAAGATCAACAACATTTCGTTTGCTGGTAATCCTGATAATTTTAACCGCACACAGGATAGTATAATTTCTACGTTGGCTATTTTATTTAATAAACAAATACTTACTGTTAGTAAGCCGGACAAAAAAGCCAGTATTATTCGAGTTGATGTTACGAGTACAGACGAGTTATTTGCCCAAAGTTTTAATTTAAAACTTGTTGAAACTGTTAATGAGTTTTATCTTCAAACAAAAACTAAGAAAAGCAATCAAAACATTCAAATTTTACAACATCAGGCAGATAGTGTAAGAAAAGTACTTAATAGTTCTATCTACGGGGTAGCCTCGGCCATAGACGCAGCGCCTAATGCAAATCCGTCATTACAAATACTGAGAGCTCCGTCTCAACGCAAACAAGTTGATGTTCAGGCAAGCTCTGCTATTTATGGCGAAATAGTAAAAAATCTCGAACTTTCTAAAATGTCATTAAGGCAGGAAACACCTTTAATTCAGACCATTGATACACCTGTGTTGCCTCTTCTTGTTACCAAAACAAGTAAACTTATAGCCTCAATTATTGGCCTGTTTTTAGGCGCGTTTTTCATTTCTTTTTGGATTGTTGTTAAAAAATCATTCCAAAGACATGAAACTAATTTTTCCGAATGATAAAAGCAATTGCCCAAAAATTAAACGGCTTTTTTATTAATGGCCATGAACGTACTTTAAAAGCAAAAAAGAATGTATTCCTTTCATTGATTCTGAAAGGAATAACGATAGCTATAAGTTTAGTAATGATTCCGCTAACTATTAGCTATGTTAATGCAACGCAATATGGCATATGGCTAACATTGAGCTCAATAGTTGGCTGGTTTAATTTTTTCGACATCGGTTTAGGTCATGGTCTAAAAAACAAACTTGCCGAAGCTAACGCATTAGGCAACATAGTTAATTCAAGAACATACATCAGCACAACTTACGTTATAATAACTATAATTGTTAGCGTGGTATTCGTTTTGTTCTTTATAGCTAATTTTTTTATAGACTGGGGAAAAGTTCTAAATTCTGCCATTGTGCCGCCAACCGAACTAAATACCATTGTAATAATTATATTTGCGAGTTTTTGTGTTCAACTTATTTTGCAAATATTATCAAGCGTTCTTACTGCGCTACATGCTATAGCAAAAATTTCTGTAATAAATGCGATTGGTCAATTAGGCTGCCTAATTAGCATCTATATTTTAACTAAACGAACCGAGGGATCATTATTAAACCTCGTTATGGCTTTAACATTAATACCAATAGTAGTTCAGGTTATAGCCACGATATATTATTTCAATGTTAGGTATGTGGAATTGAAGCCAAGCCTAAAACTGGTAGATTTTAAATTTGCCAAATCACTGCTCAGCTTAGGTGGTGCATTCTTTTTTGTACAAATAGGAGGATTGTTATTATTTCAAACAGACAATATTGTTGTAACTCAACTTTTCGGCCCACATGAGGTGACGATATTCAATATAAGCTATAAGTTGTTTTCTATCATAAATCTTATTTTTACAATAATTATGAATCCATTTTGGCCGGCTTTCACTGATGCCTATGCAAAAAATGATACCGATTGGATAAAATCGGTATTTAAAAAAATGTATAAGTACTTCTTTGGACTATCTATTATCGCTTTTATACTCTTGCTTGTGTCTCCTTTTGTATTTAAGATCTGGCTGGGTAAAAATATAGCAGTGCCATTCCCGTTATCATTAACTATGACTGTTTACGTTATTTGTATTTGTTGGATGACAATTCCGTGTTTTTTGGTTAATGGAATAGGAAAGATAAGGTTACAGATATACTTATATATCATCAGTTCGGCTATAAATATTCCATTGGCAATACTTTGGGGCAAGTGGTTTGGGTTAATAGGTGTAACTATTTCCAACATATTAGTGTTAATAATGATGAGTATTGTCCTATCTATTCAGTGTAAAAAAATCCTGAATAATAATGCGTACGGCATTTGGGATATGTAGTTTTAGAAGAGTAATCGGGATTTACAAGTGATCAAAGTAATGTATAAGTCATATCAAAAAATATATTTAAGTATCTATGAAAGGGCCTGCAGGTTTTTTACATCAATTTATTTTTTGATAAACGGTGTTAAATTCAGACGTTTTTCGACCATTGGAATTCCATTGCTTGATATTGATAAAGATTGTATATGTGAATTTGGCGAAAGTTTCACGATGGTCAATAAAGACAAATTTGCAACACTTGGTAGAAATAACCGTTGTAAAATAGTGGTTGCCAATAAAGCAAAGCTTGTAATTGGCGAGAAAGTAGCCATGAGTAATACTACAATCGTAGCATCCTTATCCGTCAAATTAGGAAACAATGTAATGATTGGCGGTGGCGTTACAATAGTAGACACTGATTTCCATTCGCTTAACCCCAATCATTGGCATACCGCTGCCGATTTGATAAATATGAAGAAAGCCCCGGTTATCATTAATGACAACGTGTTCATCGGGATGAATACTATTATCCTTAAAGGAGTAGTTATAGGATCAAATACAGTAATTGCAGCAGGCTCAGTTGTAGCGAAAAGTATTCCGGACAATCAGATCTGGGGAGGTAATCCAGCCAAATTCATTAAAAATAACGCGTAGGCTTAAAGATGGATATAGTGATTTTATACAACGGTTTGGGTAATCAAATGTCGCAATATGCTTTTTATTTACAAAAAAGACATCAAAACAAATCAACTTATCTGTTATCGTTATGCCAAGTACATAACGGGTTTGAATTGGAGAATATTTTCAATATTGCTTATCAAGAAAAGTTGTTTATTAAACCCCTTTATTTACTATTCCGAATTTTGAAAATTGAAAAATTAAAAGTAATATCAACACCCTTAAAATTTTTATTAAAATCAATAGGGTTTAATGTTGTTTCTGAAAACTTTAATTACAACTTTAATGAAAATTTTCTAAAACCTTCAGAAGCTATCACTTTTTATGAGGGTGGCTGGCATTCGGAAAAATATTTCATCGATGTAAAAGATTCTGTTATTGATAGTTTTCGGTTTACAGAGCCTTCAGATCAGGAAAATATATTGCTTGCTAAAGATATACTCAACAGTAACAGTGTGTGTATCCATGTCAGGCGGGGAGATTATCTGGATGCCACAAATATTAATATGTTTGGAGGAGTTTGCACTTTGGATTACTTTAATAAAGCGATAGACTATATAAAAGCAAGGATTCCGAATGCGCATTTTTTTATTTTTTCTAATGATATTGATTGGGTCAAAATCAATTTGAATATAGAAAGAGTTACTTATGTAACAGCTAATAAGAAAGCCAATTCGTGGAAGGACATGTACTTGATGTCGATATGTAAACACAATATAATTTCAAATAGCACATTTAGTTGGTGGGGCGCATGGCTCAATAAAAATGAGAAAAAAATAGTTGTATGCCCAAATCATTTTTTAAAAAATGATATAGATACGGATGTTTATCCTTCTTCCTGGATCCGAATAAAGACTTGATATCTTTAACACCAAAACCAGCTTTTATTTAATTAAAGTAATAAAATGAGAAACGCAATATTTACAATTTGTGCTAAAAATTATATGGCCCATGCAAAAACATTGGCCGATTCTATAAAGAAATTTCACCCAGAATGTGACTTTTTTATTTTACTATCTGACGAACTGGACGGTAATGATTTAAACTGTGATTATCAAATCATAGAATCGAAAGATATAGGAATAAAAGGGTTTGAAAAAATGGCTTTTCAATATGATGTTATTGAGTTTAGTACATCTGTTAAACCATATTTTATTAAGAAACTATTTAATCAGGGTTACGAAAAAGTGCTTTATATAGACCCCGATATGGTAGTTTATAGCTCACTCAACTTTATCCTTGATCAACTGGATAGCTATGCTGCTGTCTTGACCCCACATTTATTGAAACCATACGTAAATTATACCGGGGCTACCTCAGAAGAAGAATTACTGTTTGTTGGTATATACAATCTCGGCTTTTTTGCTGTAAAGAATTCTTCTACGGGTAACCACATTACCAATTGGTGGATCGAAAAGCTTAGCAACCAGTGCTATGCCGATAAAGAAGACGCCTTACATGTTGATCAAAAGTGGATGGATTTTCTGCCTTCGTTATACACCCGGGAGGTGCTAATATTAAGGCACCCCGGCGTTAATCTTGCGTTTTGGAATTTTCATGAAAGAACTCTTTACAAAGAAAACGAAACATACTTTGTTGATGATAAGGATACCCCCCTTGTCATTCTGCACTTTTCTGGGCTTGACGCCGATAATCCGGAGGCTGTTTGTCGCAAACAAACAAAATATACCTTATCAACAATACCCGAATACCGCGAACTGTTTGAATCATATATTAAATCACTTGAAGCAAATGGCGTTGACAGTCTAAGTAAACTATTGTATAAATACAGCCAGTTTGATAATGAAGTACCTATACTCAAATATCACAGGCGGTTGTTCAGGGGCTTAACTACAGAAGGGCATCGTTTCGAAAATTTATTTTCAACTACCGGTAATTCTTACTATAACTTTTTGTTAAAGAATAAGGTGATGCTTATTGACAATGATGGCAAATACAAAGCATTGAAAAAAACATATGGAAAAGATCCTGCCATCTTTAATAAAGTTTTTAAAGCCTTAATAATATTTAAGAACCTATTCGGGATGAAAAAGTATTATTTGATGATACGCTTTTTTGCTATTTATAACCGGTTTGAAAAACAAACCTTTTTGGTAAACGAGAGAAATAGATAAATATGAAGATCGCATTTGATGGAATTGTGCTATCAAAACAAGCCACTGGTGTAGCAGATATCACAATATCGATCATAAATTCGTTTGTGAAAAATTTTGAAAACGACGAAATATTTATTTTGGTAAACAATCCTTTAAGTGAGGACGTTCTTTCGCGGATTAACATCACAAATAAAGTGAAGATAATTCAAAAGCAACTTCCTTTTCTTAGATCTATAAATTTACTATGGTCGGTTTTTAAATTAAATCAAATAATCAGGGAATTAGATCCGGATGTATTTATTGAATCAAATTTTACAATAACACCATTTTTCTTTCCGTCAAAACCCCAATTAGTCGTTTATGTACATGATGTCGCTTTTTTAGAGTATCCGCAAACAGTAAAATGCATAACCAAAACTCATTTGGGCCTTTTCTTTAAACGATCATTAAAAAGGGCTGATTTGATATGGACTAATAGTGAGTATACAAAACAACGATTAGAAAAGCATTTTAAGCAAATTATTGCCGGGAAAAGTGTATTTGCTGGAAGCGGTATTAACTCCGCATTTCTAAAAAAACGTAATGAAGTTAGCAACTTAACAGAAACAAACTTCCAGGTGGGCAATCTAACTATCGATTTTGATTATTTTTTATTCGTTGGCACCATAGAGCCGCGAAAAAACATTTCGTTCTTATTGAAATTATTTGCTGTTCTAAAAGATGAAAAGAAGCGTTTGATTATTGTTGGCGGAAAAGGCTGGGGAAAAGAAGACAAAATTATTAGCGACATTATAACTACAAACGGATATCCTAAAGATCGATTAGTATTTACAGGGTATGTAAAAGCCAATGAGTTGGTTGCGTTATATAAACATGCAACTATGTTCATTTCAACATCATTAAATGAAGGTCTGGGCTTACCTCAGCTCGAGGCGATGGCCTGCGGTTGCCCCGTGATAACACCTCATAATTCTGCCATGATAGAGGTAGTAAAGGATGCCGGTATAACGGTTGATAACTGGGATTTAAATAAGTGGGAAGAAGCTATTAAACACCTTGAATCACACAAGGACGAATATAGAATGAAGGGCTTTTTGCGGGTACAACAATATGATTGGGATGAAACAATAAAGAAGATATATAGCGAGCACCTGGCTTTGATTCATAAATGAGAGCAATAATAGCTATAAAAAAATTCAAATTTTGTTATGACAATAAATGCAGTTATAAGCGAACCGAAGGATCAGCCGATTAAAAACCTCATCTTCAAGTGGTTTTTAATATCTATTCCTTTTTCACAAGCCCTGACAATAAATATCTCCTTTCCATTAAAGATCGCCGAAGTTCTTTTGGTATTCCTGATATCTTTTGAAGTTACTACGAGGGGAATATTAAAATGGCATTTAGATAAAACTGTGACATGGGTATTATTTTCATTTGTTATGTTGATTATCATTTCTATGATAGTTAATATTTTTTACAGTTACCCGTATGAATTGGCACAAAATGTAACTCGGTTGGGCCCTGTTTTCGATACTGTTTTTAAGTTTTTTTACATCCTGTTAGCAATTTGTTCATTATTCATAACCCGCCATCTCTTTAACGCCGATCAAAGAAATATATCTTTTTTCTTTATCGGAGCTATCGCGTCAGCTTCTTATGCATGGTATTTGTTTGTATCAGGCATATTAAAAATACCTGTATTATTATTACCCGGGATGGATGCTAATAGTCAGGTATATGATGTTGGATTTGGAGATATAATCAGAAGTGGAACCTTTCGTGAAGGAAATTATATGGGCTTTTACCTTTTAGTAGCGGGCATACTTGCTGTTTATTATAAGTATAGTAAACTATCTATCTTCTTCTTTGCCAGCATCATCACAACATTTTCAACAACGGCCATTTTTTGTTCTGTATTGTTTTTTGTAATCTGTTTATTTCATAAGTATAAAAAACACAAATTCAAGCTAGTTGCATCCCTGGTTTTTATTTTTGCCACGATTATTTTGTTAGTGCAGGTTAGCCCAGGCATTAAAACGTTGTTATATAATAAAGTCTTTGGAAGTGAAGATACCGTTGAAAACTCAAATGATATCTTCTCAAAGGCAGACCGTTTAAATACAGTTTTAGTGTCTATGGAAATAGTCGCGGATAATCCGATATTAGGAGTTGGCCCCGCTAATTTTGGACTACATTTTTCACATTATAACCTTGGCGTCGACTTTGAACAGGACGTAAAGAAAATCCCCAATAATATTTATATGGAGATATTGTCGGAATGCGGGGGAGTAACTTTTCTTGTGTTTGTTTTTCTACTATGGATAATTTTTAATTATGGAAGAAAAAAATCGTATATACTCGGAGCCGGGTTACTTGCCTCTTTTATATACTTTTTTGCATTTCCGACTTTCACTATGTTATTTATATGGGTATTTCTGGGTATAGTTTTATCATAACCATTTATTACAAATTATGATCATCGTTAATGCCCGCTTCCTTACCCAAAAACTCACAGGGGCACAGCGTTTCGCCATTGAAATAGCAAAGCGATTAAAAACAATGATGCCCGGCGTTGTCTTTGTAGCCCCATTGAATGTCATTCATCATGAACTTGCGACACAGCTTAATGTAATCATTATTGGGAAACATAAAGGAGTAGCATGGGAACAGATTGATTTGCCGCTGTATCTTAAAAAAATTAACAAACCGCTGCTTATTAATTTATGTAATGTTGCGCCGTTATTTTATAATAACCAGGTGATAACCATACATGACGTTGCCTTTTTAGTTAATCCCCAATGGTTCAGCAAAAATTTTGTAAGATTTTATAAATTTCTGATTCCGCAAATCAGCAAAAAAGCTAAGCTCATATTCACTGTCAGCGAATTTTCAAAAGCCGAAATTATAAAGTACCTCCATGTTGATGCCACAAAAATAAAGGTGATATATAATGGGGTATCCGGGCTCCTCTCTCCAATCCCAGTTAAAACAGATTATGGAGAATATGTATTAACTGTAGGCTCAATTGATAAACGTAAAAATATCATGAACCTTGCACAAGCTTTCGGGTTAATTAAGCATAAAGGTACTAAGCTTATAATAGTTGGCGATAGTAACGCCATTTTCAACAACGCGGGAAATGAAAATTTGAAAGCGCACCAGGACATTATATTTACCGGCCGGGTTAATGATCATGAACTGGCCGGTTTATATGAAGAAGCGCGGTTGTTTGTTTATCCAAGTTTATATGAAGGTTTCGGAATTCCGCCGCTTGAGGCAATGGCTCATAGCTGCCCAACAATAGTATCTGACATAGACAGTTTGCACGAAGTTTGCGGCGATGCCAGTATTTATGTAAACCCGCTTAATGTAACTGACATTGCAAAAGGTATCGATTTACTTTTTGATGATGCAGTATTACGCGACACTCTTGTTATAAACGGCAAACAAAATATAAAGCGGTTTAGCTGGGAAACTTCGGCCAGGCAAATTGTCAATTCCATTACTCATTTAATTACACCACCTTGAAAGTTGCATTAGTACACGAATGGCTTACCGTAATTGGTGGCTCTGAAAACGTTTTTAAAGAAATTGCCGCATTATATTCCGATGCGGATATTTATACGCTTGTAGCCCGCGAGGAAACCATTGTTAAGCTTGGCCTTTCCGGGCATAAGATAAACACTTCTTTTATTCAGAAACTGCCATTTGCAAAAACTAAATACCGGGCCTACCTGCCTTTATTTCCTTTGGCTATTGAGCAGTTTGATTTATCAAGCTATGATCTGATTATATCATCCTCACACGCTGTGGCTAAAGGAGCTTTAACCAATTCAAACCAAATGCATATCTGTTATTGCCATTCGCCGATACGCTATGCATGGGACCTTCATCATCAATATTTAAAAGAATCAGGATTGAATAAAGGTTTAAAAGGATTTATAGCGAAATACCTGCTGCACCGCATAAGGAACTGGGATATTATAAGCACCAACAGGGTTGATCATTTTATCGCCAATTCAAATTACATAGCCAGGCGAATTAAAAAAATCTACGGCCGTGAAAGTACAGTTATATACCCCAATGTAGCCACGGAAGATTTTTTACCCGCTTATGAAAAAAAGGATTACTACGTGACCTGTTCACGATTTGTCCCCTATAAAAAAATTGACCTGATTGTACAGGCCTTTGCTCAAATGCCTGATAAAAAATTATATGTTATTGGCGAAGGACCAGATTTTAAAAAGGTGAGCAAATTAACTACTCCTAATACAATATTACTTGGCTATCAGCCTTTTGACATACTCAAAAAATACCTGGCCGATGCCAAAGCCTTTGTGTTTGCGGCCGAAGAGGACTTTGGCATTTTACCTGTTGAAGCCCAGGCCTGTGGTACTCCTGTAATTGCTTTTGGTAAAGGGGGGGCGTTGGAAAGTGTTGTAGAGAATAAAACGGGAATATTCTTCTATGAACAGTCTGCCTGGGCCATTAAAGACGCAGTGGAGCGTTTCGAGGTTAACGAATCGTTATTTAATTATAAAGAAATCGCCAGACACGCTTCTTGTTTCTCAACAGATATATTTAAAAATGAGCTACTTATCTACATTAATAATAAAATACAAAATAAAATGAAGAATAATTAGTTTTTAATTGTAGCGTTGTCAGCGAAGCCCCCGTAATTAAGTTTAATAAATATTGATTTTATTTAAAAACAATTCGTTTTAGTAAAAATTTTTATATTTGCACAACTTAACCTTGATCGCAAATGCGCTACTCTAAACTACTTCAGCCATTCACGTTTTTTTGTGATTTAATCTTATTAAATATTGCACTCCAGTGTGCTCACTTACTTATAGTGACATTTTATTCGTCCCAGATACAATCAACTGATTTTTTATTATTAGTTAACTTAACCTGGATTACCATTGCCTCGGTAACTAAAAACTATGTTATAAAGAGGCCACTAATATTAAGTGATAATTTAAGCAAATTCATGTCCTCTATCGTTTACCACCTGGTAATGGTTTTGGGGATAGTTTATTTCTTTAAGCTTTATGAAGTAAGCAGAATGGTAATGTTTTGCACATATCTTTTGTTTTTTATTTTCATAATTGCCCAGCGATCCCTGATCTTTTTCACACTCGATTATATTCGTAAAAAAGGTTACAACATTAAACATGTTATAATAATTGGTAATGCGGATATCGTTAACCGGGTAAAAAAATCATTTTCAAGGCATCCTGAGTACGGGTATAATTTTGTTACCACCATACCCGACGAGATGATTGAAAGCATGCCACATGAAATATTATTTGATAAAATCCTTGATGCCAGGCCGGACGAAGCATTTATATGCTACAAATTCATGGATCAGCTTTTATTGAATAAACTGGTTAACCTGGGCGATCAGCATTCCATTAAAATTAAACTGGTTTCGGATCTTGTACTTGATAACAGTTATGCCAGTATCGTCAATTATGAAAATCTCCCTGTGATACAGCTCTCCTCTTCTATTGAACTAAGTCTGAAGATTATTTTTTTTAAGCGCTGTTTCGACATTCTGTTTTCCCTTCTGGTAATGGTCCCGGGGCTTCCTGTGTTTATTGCTTTAGCCATAATAACTAAATTAACTTCAAAAGGCCCGGTTTTTTATCGCCAGGAAAGAATTGGCAGAAATCATAAACCGTTCAGAATGTATAAGTTCAGAAGCATGTACGTAAATTCAGAACAAGCTGTGCCTATGCTGTCAAAAGATAAAGATCCGCGAATTACTAAATGGGGCGTATTTTTGCGCAAGTCCCGGCTAGACGAACTACCGCAGTTTTGGAATGTTTTAAAGGGCGACATGTCTGTCGTTGGCCCAAGGCCAGAGCGGCAGTATTTTATTGAACAACTCATAGAAGAATCGCCTAACTACAAAAAGTTATTTAAACTTAAACCTGGCCTCACCTCTATAGGACAGGTAAATTATGGCTATGCCGAAAATGTTCAGGAGATGCGTCACCGGGTTCGTTACGACCTTATTTATTTAAAAAACATTAACTTTAATAACGACTTAAGCATAATCTTCCAAACCATAAAGGTGATGGTTCAACTTAAGGGCAAGTAAAAGCTATTTTATAATTCGGGATAACAATTTCCCGAAAATATTAAGTATTTAAAAGACGAGCAGAATGGTAATGAAACCATCCTGCTTTATTTTTATAAGCCAATTTACCGGGTAACCTACACATTAAATTATGAGAACACCATTTCCTAACGGATGTCTTTTACTTTCATGGCTCACTTGGGTACTCCCGGTACATAGACGATGAAACTCTGCAGGTTCAAGTATCTATAAAAATCATATATTCGATTATAATCAAATAAAATTGAATTTATGGCTTTCGATATAGAAATCCTGATCAGGTTTTTGCTGGCCCTTTTGTGGGGTGGACTTGTAGGCGCCGAAAGAGAATATCATGGTAAAGCGGCCGGCTTCCGTACCACCATTATGATATCCTTTGGTGCCTGTTTTTTTACATTGATGTCAACAGCCATTGGTGCGCCCAACAATGCAGACCGGATCGCTTCAAACGTTGTTACCGGGATTGGCTTCCTTGGTGCCGGTGTTATTTTCAGAGGAGAAAACCGCGTTAATGGCATCACAACCGCAGCTACTATCTGGGCTGTTGCGGCAGTAGGCATGGGTATTGGAGCCGGTTACTATTTAGCTGCCGGATGCGCCAGTATAATGATCCTGTTCATACTTTCCGTACTTCCTTCTTTTCAAAAGAAAATAGACTATTATAATCAATCCAAAACATTTTATATTAAATATCCGGTCTCGGTAAATGGTATCATCTTGTGCGAAAATATGATGACAGCTCATAAACTGAAATTCAAGATGGTTAAAAGAGTGAAAGATGGTGACTATATGCTTTTAACATGGCAGCTTCACGGCCCTTCAGTTAAAATGGATCTGTTCATCAATTCAATTAACGATATTCCAGCTATCGAACATTTTGAATTTTCATGATACAAATTGAAGCTGTCGTTCAGTTTGGAAAAAAAATAGCGGGTTTTTAGAATTAGAAAGGGTCATTGTTTAAAGTGCCCCTCTTAGGACTTAGACACAGTCCCTATATTGTGCATCACAGGGGACTACAATAGAATACTTAGAATATATTTTACTAATAATCAATGACATATATAACTAACAGTTGTTATTTCGGTACTCTTCATTTTTGATAACCCAAGCAGCTTTGTCTATCCCAAATTGAACCTCGAAAGCTTTTATCATCTCTAAATAATTGGATTTTAAAAATTCGTATGGAGGTATTTTGTCAAACCACTGTACCTCTGACCCGATACTTTCTGCTTGCCAATCCTTTGTTATATCCAAACCTATTCTATTCCATTTTACGATATTCTCAAGACATTCAATTTCGGCAACGACGATAGTACAAGAAAAATCTAAATCATCAGGGCACATTAAAATCGGGCAAATAGTTTTGGAATTCAAAGCCGGGAAAATTCTATTCCAAACAATTTTACTTTCTGCATCAATTTCCATAGCAAAAAGTAAAGTAGGTATAGTACCCTTGTACATTTCACCGGGGTATTTTAAATCCAGCAGCTCATCTAAAAATTCATCATCAATTTTTATATTTAGAAAATCAAAATACCCCTCATAATCGCTTTTGTCTATTTGGGTAGTTATTTCATTCATTATAAAAACTATTTATGAACTAATATAAAACAAAAAAACCGGCCAAATGTGACCGGTTTCTATGTGCGGAAGAAGGGACTCGAACCCCCACGCCGTGAAGCGCCAGATCCTAAGTCTGGTGCGGCTACCAATTACGCCACTTCCGCGTTTCTGATTTAACAGGCTGCAAAGATAGCGTTTAAAATTATACTTAAAAACATAATTTCCATTTTTTTTCTATCGTGCTCATTTAGTAGGAATTAATTTTTCACAAGCTCATTCATCAGTGGTTTAAAGTATGCCGGTGCATTCAAAAGCCGGCTGCCATACCATGAAAACATTTCACCGTCTACCAAAGCCACTTTAGCATTTGGTAAAAGCACTTTAAAATCGTCCATATGTTTTTGAGTAAATGGATACGGCTCTGATGATAGAAAAACAAGATCGGGATCAGCTGCGACTAAAGCAGCCACATCAATCTGCGGATAACGTTCGGCTTCGGTTACGTTGTTTAGCCCACATTTTTGCAGCATACTATCAATGAAAGTTCCCTTGCCGGCAAGCATATAGGGTTTGCGCCAAATGAGATAAGCTACGTTCAGTCTGTTTAAGGGAAGTTTTATACCGTTAAAGCGATCATTGATTTCCACGCAAAGCATGTTTGCCTGCCCGGGCTTACCTATAATATCACCAATGCAACCAATCATTTGCAAAGCCGAATCCAGATCAAATATATCACTGATCCAAACCGGGCATATATTCATTAATTCTTCTACCTGGAGGCGGTCGTTCTCTTCTTTATTGGCAATAATTAAATCGGGGGCCAGCGATCGAATTTTTTGGATATCAAGCTGCTTAGTCCCCCCTACTTTGGTGATTGATCTAAACGCATCTGCCGGACGGATACAGAATTTAGTAATGCCAATTACTTCAGCATTTAAGCCAAGGTGAAAAAGCAATTCTGTTTGTGAAGGGACAATGGATACGATCCGCTTAGGGATTCCGGAAAGTTCAACCTTTCGGCTTAGCTGATCCCGGAATACCGGCATGTTAAAACGCGTTCTTTTCGCCTCTAAACACGTTCCATACGGTTAGAAAGATGATCTTCATATCCAGCAGGAACGACCAGTTTTCAAGATACCAAACATCAGCCTCAACACGCTCAAGCATAGCCTGTGTGGTTTGGGTTTCGCCCCTTAAGCCTGACACCTGTGCCCAACCTGTAATACCAGGTTTAAGAAAGTGCCTTACCATGAAAGTATCAATAAGCTGCGAATATTGCTGTGTATGGCTTATCATGTGCGGCCTTGGACCAACTATAGACATATTGCCTAATATCACGTTAAAAAACTGCGGCAATTCGTCAATACTTGTTTTACGGATAAAAGCACCGGACTTGGTTATACGCGAATCGCCGCGTGTGGCTTGTTTTTTATCCGAATCATGATTAACCCTCATGCTGCGAAATTTGTAGCATTTAAATGGTTTATTATCCCTGCCCGAGCGCTCCTGTACAAAGAATATAGGCCCTTTTGACTCAAGTTTTATAATGATAGCCAAAATGGGGAATAGCCAGCTAAAAATAAACAGGATAACAAATATTGAAAAGCAAACATCAAACAGGCGTTTGATGGAGCGGTTCAGCATGTTCTCTAAAGGTTCTGGCCGTACTGATATTACCGGGATATGGCCGAAACTTTGTATAAACGTTGGTTTTTTGGCGTAGTCGTAATATTCGGGCACAAATTTAAACCTGATCAGGTTTTTATCCGCATCAAGCATCAACTGCTCTATTTTCTCTGCTTCAGAGTTTGGAAGCGTACAAAATATCTCATCAACCTTATTGTTAAGCACATAGCTTATACAATCATTAGTGCCGCCTAAGTAAAGGCTTTGGTCAAGTACACTATTCAATCCATCATCAAAAAAGCCAACAAGCTTATAACCGCGTTCGGGGTTTTGTTTAAAAAAGCTATATAGGTCTGACCCGATGCGGCCCCCGCCTATAATGATAACAGTACGTGTATCAATAAGCGTTGCACGGTCACTTTTACGGATACTCAGGAATATTAACTTCCATAAACCAAGCAGGAAACCGAATAATGCCAGCGAGTAAAAAAGATACTCGCGTGTTATAAAATACGCTTTGGTACCTATCAATATGATGATAGTGAAGCAAATAAAGCTTACAAACAGCAAATAGGTTTTAATTACGCCGCGATAAGTTTTAATGGAATCTTTATTGAGAACATGTTCATAAAGCCCGGTGATGTTAGCTGATAGCAGCCAAATGAGATTAAAAACTAATACAATAGGCAGGTACTGCCTGTTGTTAATCCAAAAAATATATGACCGGTCTTCGATGAAGTAAGAAATTACCATGCTCATATTAAGTATAATATAATCAATGGTAAGGTTCACTGCTTTAATAAAAGTAGCGTATCTGTGAATCATGTATATGTGCTTATGTAGTATGCAACCCTGCTAAAATTACTATAATTATTTACAAATAACAATGTCATAATTAAATGGAGACACGGTTACAAATGTATTATTTCCACAGCCACAAAATTAGAAATTAAGAAATTTATTCAAAATGAATTCTCTGTTAACAGTGAGAAAAAAATGATTTCTATGTGAAAAAAATAACTGTAAAAACAACATTTACAACCGTCCGTTTACAACATCCTTGTTTAAAATGCCTTTTATATCATAAATTACCGACGATGGTGTATGCTTTAAACTTGCATAATCTAAATCATAAAACTCGCGATGTGCCACAGCCATAACAATAGCATCATAAGCACCGCTTAACTGCCGGTAATTTTTTAGTGTAACGATGCCATATTCTCTTTTTACTTCATCCGGATCGGCCCACGGATCATATATTTCACATGCTGCATCAAAGCCATCGAAGCCCTTAATAATATCAATTACCCTGGTATTACGAACATCCGGGCAATTTTCCTTAAAAGTAAAACCGAGTACAAGGATCTTTGAGTTTTTAACTGAAATATCATTCTTCACCATAAGTTTAATGACTTCAAGGGCAACGTAGGTGCCCATGCCGTCATTAAGCCTCCGCCCGGCCAGGATAATTTCGGGATGATAACCCATTTGTTGGGCTTTTGCTGCAAGGTAGTACGGATCAACTCCTGTGCAGTGCCCGCCTACAAGGCCTGGTTTAAAATTCAGGAAATTCCATTTGGTGCCTGCCGCTGCCAAAACCGCATGAGTGTCAATATCCATGATATTGAATATTTTGGCCAGCTCGTTTACAAAAGCAATATTGATATCGCGCTGCGAATTTTCGATCACCTTACAGGCTTCTGCAACTTTAATGGCAGGGGCTTTATGCGTTCCTGCTTTTACTATTGACTGGTATAAGCTGTCGATAAAATCAGCGGCCTCGGGCGTTGAACCCGATGTCACTTTTAAAATATTGGTTAACGTGTGAATTTTATCGCCCGGATTGATACGCTCGGGCGAGTATCCTGCAAAAAAATCATTATTATACTGCAAACCCGATTCCATTTGTAAAACAGGTACACAAACCTCCTCGGTTACACCTGGATAAACCGTCGACTCATAAATAACCACATCCCCCCTCTTCAATACACTTGCAATTGATTTACTTGCCATGATAAGCAGGCTTAGATCAGGTCGGTTATGCTGATCGGTTGGGGTAGGTACCGAAACAATATAAACGTTACAGGAAGCAATGTCTGTTATCTGCGATGTAAAAGTGAGTCCCCTGCCCTCATCCTTTGAACCTAAAACCGCCGATAGTTCATCGGTACTGGTTTCAAGGGTACGGTCAAACGCGTTATTTAACTCATCAACCCGGCTTTGTTTAATATCAAAGCCTTTTACCGGATATTTTTTGGCAAATTCAACAGCAAGGGGCAATCCCACATAGCCAAGACCTATTATTGCAATATGAATATTTGCAGGAGCGCGAAATTTATTGGTGATCGGATTTGATTGATCAGACATTTAATTTAGTACGGTAGAATATGATAGATACCGGTAAAGTTAATCAAATATTACCAAAATCAGATGCTTCCCGAGCTAAAGAATAGGCGGCTTAGGCTAATCAAAATTGTTTCAGGCCGTATATATCTGATAAACACCTGTTATTGACCGGTTTTGTGCAGAACCTACGAGTAACGTGGTGATCTTCTTTTCAAGCATTAACTGCTCGGCATAGCCTACAAATTCTTCCTCATCAATAATAACCGGGTTAACGGTCATAATTTCGGCTATGGTTAAAGTTGAGGTATCAGGGTGTTTAAGCAAGGCCCTGCGAAGATCGCCATCTGTTACTACCCCCTTTATCCGGGACGCATCGCCTACTATAACCATACCTAACCTGCCTTCGGACATGCGCAGTAACAGGTCCATAAATGAGGCCTCTTCATTGATAAAAGGAAGCTTATCGGTACGCATCAGGTCTTTAACCTTTACCAGCAGTTTACGTCCAAGGCTACCTCCCGGATGAAAACGCGCAAAATCATGCTGCTGAAAGTTTCGCGACTCCATTAACGCTATAGCCAGGGCATCGCCCATAACCAGCGCCGCGGTAGTTGACGATGTTGGCGCCAGTTCAAGCGGGCAAGCTTCCCGTTCAACTTTTATATTAAGGTGATAACTGCAGTTTTTGGCAACGGTTGATACAGGGTTGCCTGTTATACCGATCATCACATTCTTATTCCACTTTAAATACGGGATAAGCTTCAGCACTTCGTCGGTTTCGCCCGAATAGGATATTAATAAAACAATGTCATTGGGGCCTACCATGCCCAAATCACCATGAAAAGCCTCTCCCGGATGTAAAAAAAAGCTTGGTGTGCCTGTGCTGGCCAATGTGGCAGCTATCTTTTTGCCAATCAGTCCCGATTTGCCAATGCCAATAACAACAAGTTTACCCGTTGATTTTAGTATGGCGTCAACAACTCTTGCAAACTCATCATCAATTAAACCGGCTACATGCTGCAGCGATTCTATTTCAATATCAAAAACCCTTTTTGCAATATCTTTCATGGATCCGGACATTCAGAAGAAAAAACTTACCCAACCAATGGTGCTAAAACCTTATCAAGTTCGTGCAGCTTAACCATGTTGGGGCCATCGCTCAGGGCATTATCAGGATCGGGATGCGTTTCTAAAAAATAGCCGTCGGCTCCAAAAGCCTTTGCTGCCAGCGCCATCATGGGCACAAAGGTGCGGTCCCCGCCGGTTTTTCCTCCTGCTCCGCCCGGGCGTTGAACCGAATGGGTACAATCCATACAAACCGGGTGGCCAAAAGCTTTCATATCGTAAATATTCCTGAAATCGACAGCTAAATTATTATAGCCATACATATTGCCCCGCTCGGTTAATATCACCTGCTTGTTGCCAGCTTCAATAACTTTTTGAGCGGGATAAAACATATCATGCCCCGAAAGGAACTGGGCTTTTTTTACGTTGACAATTTTACCTGTTTGGGCAGCTGCAACCAGCAGATCTGTTTGGCGGCATAAAAACGCAGGGATCTGCAAAATATCAGCAACCTCGGCTACAATAGCTGCCTGGAACGGTTCATGGATATCTGTAGTAACCGGTAAACCAAAGCGTTGCTTAACATTCAGCAGCATTTCCATGCCTTTCTCTAATCCCGGGCCACGGTATGAATGAATAGATGTACGGTTGGCTTTATCAAATGACGACTTAAATATCACCGGTACATTATATTTCTGTCCGGCTTCGGCTACTTTTTCGGCAACGGTATATAATAACTCCTGGCTTTCCATTACACAGGGACCAAGAATAAAGAACGGCTTTTGGCTTATTTGTTCAAACAGCATATTGTTAGGATCTATTTATCAGCCACAAAGATGATGATTTTTTTGAGAATCATACAGAAGGGCTATTCTCCCCGGGGCAAACGCGCATACGTGGGGTTAACAGGGTTAACACTTTTCAAAAAAACACTTATAAGGAATTCACAATCAACTATTTAATTTTTTACAGGGTTAACGCGTTCGGATATTTAAATGTGTTTGCCCTGTCCTTCCCCCCTTTTTTCATTCAAAAAAAATTTTGAAAAAATTTGCGTAAGTGATTGCTTACATATAAATTTGTAAGCAATCACTTACATATCATATTTGATTTAGATGAGACGAGATGTTTTCCAGGCCATTGCCGATCCAACCCGCAGGGATATCATTAACCTGATAGCCTTTAAACCCATGAACCTGAATGCCATAGCGGATAACTTTGATGTGAGCCGCCCCGCTATATCCCAGCATATAAAAATTTTAACCGAATGCGGCCTTATCGCTATTAAGAAACAAGGCCGTGAACGGTATTGCGAACCCCGGTTGAAACAGCTTGACGAAGTGGCCCAATGGGTTGAGCGTTACCGCAAGGTTTGGGAGGAAAAATTCGACGCTCTTGATAACCTGCTTGAAGAATTAAAAAACAATGATAAACCTTTAAAATAATCAATTATGACAAAGCAATTCTGGATCAATCTGCCTGTAAAAAATGTAAATGTATCAAAGGAGTTTTTCAGTAAACTCGGTTTCCGGTTTAATTCACAATTTGGGAACGGACCAAATTCTGCAGCCATGCAGGTTGGAGAAAAGGATGTTACCGTAATGCTTTTTGACGAAAGCACCTTTAAAGGCTTTGTCGAAAACTGCGGCCTGGCGGATACAACCAAAGGAGTTGAAGTTCTGCTGTCTATCGATGCGGAAAGCAAGGAAGAAGTTGATGAACTGGCCCAAAAAGCAGTTACCGCAGGCGGTAAAAGCAATCATAAACCCCGGGAAATGGATGGCTGGATGTACGGATGCCTGTTTACGGATCCCGATGGCCACAGCTGGAATGTACTCTACATGGATATGAGCAAAATGCCAGGGAGATAAAAAAGTAATTTGTCGCTAATACCCCCTTATCTCGTCGTTTTTGGACACTATTACCCCTTGCTATTGCCGCTAACTTTGAAATATCAAAAGCAACAAATTTTAACCAATAAAAACAAAAACCAATGGCAACATTTAAAGCAACCCAGAAAGTAACTCCTTTTTTATGGTTTAACGGCAACCTTGAAGAAGCAATGAAATTTTATACTTCGGTATTTAAAAACTCAGAAAGCGAAGTAAGCTCACTTACCGATCCCGGCAACGGCCGCAAAATGTTAGTCGGAACATTTCGTATAGAAGACCAGCAGTTTTTAGCGCTGGACGGAGGACCGATGTTCAATTTTTCGCCGGCTACTTCGTTTTATATAAACTGCAAAACCCAGGAGGAAATTGATTACCTGTGGGAAGCACTACCTGCAGGCGGCGGCAAAACCAGTCAATGCGGCTGGCTCGACGATAAATTTGGCGTTACCTGGCAAATTGTTCCTGAAGTTATGAGCGAATTACTTTATAACAACGAGAACCCTGAAAAAGCTAAAAGAGTTATGAGCGCCATGATGCAGATGACCAAAATGGATATCAAGCTTTTGCAGGAAGCTAACGATAACGATTAATCAATCACCTAAATAAAAAACACCATGATCACCACAAAAAATCAAACAGAAATTAAGGCCGAACCCGGTAAACAGGAGCTTTTTATAACCCGCGAATTTGAAGCACCGCGCGAACTTGTTTTCAGAGCTTTTACCGATCCTGAGCTTATTGTTAGATGGCTGGGCCCACGCGAACTTAAAATGCGCATAGATAAGTTTGACTGCCGCAGCGGAGGCGCTTACCGTTATATTCATACCGACCCGGCCGGTAATGATTACGGTTTTCATGGTGTGATCCATGACGTAACCGCGCCTGAACGTATCATCCAAACATTTGAGTTTGAAGGATTGCCCGAAAGCGGTCATGTTACTTTAGAAACTGCAAAATTTGAAGCGCTGCCAGGTAACCGCACAAAGGTAACTACACAATCAGTTTTCCAGTCGGCGGCTGATCGTGACGGCATGCTGCAATCAGGTATGGAACGCGGGGTAAATGATTCGCACTGGCGTTTGGATGAGCTTTTTGAAGCAGGAGAAATAAAATAAAAGCTAAAGCAGAACGCACAAAGCTAAGCTTCTGACTGGAAACAACAATCGTGTACTATTGCTTACCCTTCCTGATTGCTTCAAGTATCGTTTTCATTTTTTCCTTAGCTGCGGTTGAACTGATTTCATGCTTCATAACCATCAGGCATTTGCGGCACAGGCAATCGGGATAGGTTAAGCGGATATAATCGCGCTCCTGGTCGGTAAAGCTGATGCCCTGGCACTGGCACAACAGGATGCTGCCTACTTTGCATTCAAACGGCTCATTACACCGCGGGCAGTATTTATTTTCATGCTTTGTCATACTAAGTATATAAAACTACTGTGTATCCTTACGGATACACAGCAGTTAATTTATTTAAGCAGTTACATTGCTGATAACATTTTCACGGATAGCCTTTGCAGCTTCAACCATCTCTATTAAGGCCTTTCGGGTTTCATCCCAGCCCCGCGTTTTTAAACCACAATCGGGATTTACCCAAAGCTGGGCATCGGGTATTACCGCCTGGGCGCGTTTAAGTAAACAGATCATCTCTTCCCGGTTAGGCACGCGGGGCGAGTGAATATCATATACACCGGGGCCAATTTCATTAGGATACTTAAAATCGGCAAAAACATCCAGCAGCTCCATTTGCGAGCGCGACGTTTCTATCGTGATCACATCGGCATCCATGTCGGCTATGCTTTTAATGATATCATTAAACTCCGAATAGCACATATGCGTGTGGATCTGTGTACTGTCCTGAACGCCGCTTGCCGAAATCCTGAAAGCTTTAACTGCCCAGTCAAGGTAATTTGCCATGTCATCCCTGCGAAGCGGTAATCCTTCGCGAATGGCCGGTTCATCTATCTGGATAATCCTGATGCCGGCGCTTTCCAGGTCACAAACTTCGTCACGAATGGCCAAAGCTATCTGCGTACAGGTTTCGGAACGGGGCTGGTCATTGCGCACAAACGACCATTGCAAAATAGTCACCGGGCCGGTCAACATACCTTTCATCCATTTTGAGGTTAATGACTGCGCATAAGCCGACCATTTTACCGTCATGGACTGTGGCCTTGATACATCGCCATAAATAACGGGTGGTTTAACACAGCGGCTGCCATAGCTTTGCACCCATCCATTTTGTGTAAAGGTAAAGCCTGCCAGTTGTTCGCCAAAGTACTCTACCATATCATTACGTTCAAACTCGCCATGTACCAGCACATCCAAACCTATTTCCTCCTGCCATT
Source organism: Mucilaginibacter sp. cycad4 (assembly GCF_034263275.1). Classification (NCBI taxonomy): domain Bacteria; kingdom Pseudomonadati; phylum Bacteroidota; class Sphingobacteriia; order Sphingobacteriales; family Sphingobacteriaceae; genus Mucilaginibacter; species Mucilaginibacter sp. cycad4. The sequence goes on from NZ_CP139559.1 coordinate 2,828,113, forward strand.
TTATAGCCTTTTCTGTTTCGGCAGCTATCAGTTTATTATACTCCCCCGGGGTTATTGCACCTTTTTTTAATTGGGCCCGCCAGCTTCGTACTTCGGCTGTTTGCGGGAACGAGCCAATGGTAGTGGTAGCAAAAAGCGGCAGGTCAAGCAGTTGCTGCTGTTGCTCTTTCCGGGCAGGAAAAGCACTTATACGCTTTGCATCATTTTCGGTGATGGCGCTTACACGTTGTTTAACCGCCGGGTTATGGATCAATGCAGATGTTCGGCGGGCTTCATTTGCCTGCCGGTTTTTTGCCAGTTGATGCAGGCTGCTATCGCTCACCGCATCTTCCGATAATTTGCTGAGCAACACCACTTCGTTTATTTTTTGGCGCGCAAAAGCCAGCCACTGCTTAATTTCGGGAGTAAGCACTTCATCGTTGGTTTCATTTTGCAGATCGCATGGCGAATGGATCAATGAGCATGAAGGGGCTATCCAAACGCGGTCGGCACCTAACTTATCTTTCGCATTCTTTATAATGCCCAGTGAGTTAACAAAGTCATTTTTCCAGATGTTGCGCCCGTCAACAACCCCTAAAGAGAGGATAGTTTTTTGCGGCAAATGGGCTATCACATCATCTAATTGCTGAGGGGCACGAACCAGGTCGATATGTAAAACATCAACCGGTAATACTGTTGCCAATTGAGTATTATCGCCCAGGCGTTCAAAGTAGGTTGCCAGTACTATCTTCAGGAAAGGAAATTCTTTCTTCAATTGCTTATAGGTATCTTTAAATACCTCCTGTTGTTTTTCGCTTAAATCAAGCGCTAAAAACGGTTCATCAAACTGAACCCACTCGGCACCTAAAGCCTTAAGCTTATTCAGGATATCAAAATAAACAGGCAGCAGATTTTTAATAAGGTCTACCCTATCCAAACCAGCCTCTTTCTCTTTGCCCAGCAACAGGTACGATACAGGGCCGAGCAATACCGGTTTACTGACTATGCCCAACTGTTTGGCCTCATAAAACTCATCGATAACTTTGGTGGAGAAAAGTTTAAACTGCTGATCTTTATAAAACTCGGGGACTATGTAATGATAATTGGTATCAAACCATTTGGTCATTTCCATGGCTACCACATCCAACCCCTCTTTTTGATAGCCACGCGCCATGGCAAAATACAGATCGAGCTCGGTATTGCCCTTTTGCCCAATCACTTCATGATAGCGTTTAGGAATAGCGCCAAACATCAATGAATGATCAAGTACCTGATCATAAAATGAAAAATCATTTGAGGGGATCAGGTCAATCCCGGCTTCTTTTTGCAGCAGCCAGTTTTCTTCCCTGATGTATTTACCAACGGTAAGCACATTTTTTAAACCCGTTTTACCTGCCCAATAGTTTTCGCAGACTTTTTTTAATTCGCGCCGGCTACCAATACGCGGGTAGCCTAAATTTTGCGTTAGCATTTCTTTTAATTGATTAAATGAATAAATCGGTTAAAAGCCCTTTAAGCTAAGCTTCGTAATGTTTTGTGATATATAAAATATGGAGAGAATATATGGGCACAAGCCTGTCATAACGGGCTATGGACCCAAACAGGCAAGTAATCATAACCCTGACCAAAGCTTCATACCGCGAAAGCATTGTCAATTCAGTATTAGGCAGGTCTCCTGACTTGTAACATTTTTGCCGTCCTTCCCACCCCTATTTCATCGGGACAGTGGACATCACTGGCAAAAACCTTTGTGTTACTTACAGTTGCGCGACAGTTCGTGATTTGCACACGATTCCCTATTAATCTACAATTAAGTAAAACCTATACCGGTTGATGAAGTAAAGTAAAGAACTTATCAGGGCAAATATAAGGATATGCCGGCTGAATATCCAGGTTATTTTATTGGTGAAATCATAAGTCACACCATGGTCAATAAACACGTAAGCCTGTTAAACCCTCAAATTGTACCACTCCCGATGCAAACTGATCCTTACCTTTGGCAGCTTCTATGAACCAGAAAACACATTCAAACCCTCCAGGCTTTGGCTGGGCGGTGTTAACCACCAGCCTCGCCTTTGTAGTAGCACAACTTGATGTTTCGATCGTTAATATTGCATTACCTGAAATTGCAAAAGCATATCATGCCGGTATCAGCACCCTGCAATGGGTTATTGACGCATACACGCTTGCATTTGCAGTACTCATGCTATCGGCAGGCAGCCTCGGCGACCTATTAGGATCAAAAAAGATCTTCCAGATTGGCATGATCATTTTCGGCATTGCATCAGCAGGCTGCGGTTTGGCCCCTGACGCCATTACGCTTATCATTTGCCGTGTGGCCCAGGGAATCGGGGCTGCTATGATGATCCCAAGTTCGCTTGCATTGCTCAATCACCAGTTTGCACATACACCACAAACACGTACGCGGGCCGTAGGCTTGTGGACAGCTGCCGGAAGCGCCGCCATGGCGGCCGGCCCTACCATTGGTGGTTTACTGATCGCATTCAGCAGCTGGCGTTTCATTTTTATTGTTAACATCCCAATTTGCATAATTGGTTATATCCTGAGTTTTAAAATGGAGCAAACGGCAAAAACAAGCAAGAGGAGTTTTGATCTGCCCGGACAACTCACCTGGATGCTTTCGGTCACCACGCTCATTAGTGTAATTATTGAAATACCCCGGCTTGGATTAGGCCATGTACTCATCTGGGGAGGGCTTATTCTGAGTTCATTGATTTTCGGTCTTTTTTTATGGATTGAAAGGAAAACAGCACACCCTATGCTTCCATTCCACCTGTTCAGGTCAGGGAGGTTTAACGCGCTTTTAATACTGGGTGCGGTTTTAAACGGATCTTACTACGGCAGTGTTTTTATTTTAAGTCTTTATTTGCAAAAAGTACTTAACTATCCTTCTATTATGGCCGGGCTGGCATTTCTTCCGCTTACTGTAGGTTTTGTGATCTCCAATGTGATCAGCGGCCGCATCATTAACCGCTATGGCATCCGCACACCTATCATTGTTGGCCTTATTATGTTTGCCGCCGGCTTTGCAGGTTTATTCATAGCTCACGAGCACACTCCGTATCTTGAACTGTTCCTGCCTTTCCTGCTCATCCCGATGGGCATGGGCCTTGCTGTACCAGCCATGACCAATGGTATTTTATCAAGCGTGGATAAAACATTATCAGGAACTGCCTCGGCTATATTAAATACGGCAAGGCAAACAGCGGGGGCCATAGGTGTAGCCGTTTTTGGCGCAATGGCTGCAGGAGGCACACTGGCCATTTTAGGCGCCGTGTCAAAAAGCGCAGCCATATCCATTGGCTTAACCGCTTTCGCTATGTTATTAATTGTAAAAGGACTAAGAAAACAAAATCGCTGATATCATCACAACAAAATGAAAGCCGATAATTCCTTACCGGCTTTCATTATTCCATAAGGTTATATAAAACCCGGGGAATCTTATTCCTTATACAACTGCTACCTCAGCAGTTAAAATAACAGCCGCTTCTTCTTGTTTTTGGTGCGAAGCCCTCGCTTTGATGAAAAGCACCAATGTAACAACAGCCAATACCGCGAACGCTAAATAAGCGGTTCCTAATAACTGCTGATTTTTGATAGCCATAATATTTACAATTCCGTAGCTAAAAAATGAAGTGATGATATAAAGCGAGCCGCCGGTTACGCCGCTTGCAATACCCGCATTTTTTGAAAACCGGCCTAAACAGTAAGCAAATATATTATTGAATATAAAGCCCGATAACAGGTGAACCAATGCTGTAAAGGCCATTAGCGTAAATAAATTTGTTTTAATTCCTGATGTAAACACCATTAAAGCAGCAAAGCCTAATTGCAGGGCAAGCGCTACCGATACTTTTTTGATGAGCGGTTTCCTGATGAGGGTTTTTGAAATAATGCCGCCCGCCATCAATGATACCCCCGAAAGCAACGAACAATAACCGGTTACCACGGGCGACAAATGAAATACATGTTCAATTATAAAAGGACTGCTCATACCATACACCACCAACATGGCATAACTCAGGGAGATGAGGATGAGGCCCAGAGAAAAATCACGGGTTTTAATGGTGGCCAGGTAAACCTGCAGAATACTTTTGGCTTCGAACGGGTGATAATTTTTCAATGATTCACCACCGTATACCAACTCTAAAACAAGTAACGAAAGAGTGGCTATCCCCAGGAAAAGGAAGTTGGATTCCCAGCCAAAAGCAGCTTCAAGGTAGCCCCCGATAAAGGGTGCAACAATAGGCGCAGTTGCCCAGATGATAGAAAAGAGGCTGGTATAATGTTTAAGCTGCTCGCCCGAATACATATCTACAAAATATGCCCTCTTCCCTACCACTATAAGTGCTACGGTGATGCCCTGCAAAATACGCATAGCATAAATAAGCTCAATATTGTGGCAGATAGCTATGATGAAACTTGCAAATGCAAACACCAGTAAAGAGACAGTACCAATACGGTACCGGCCAAAGCTATCGAGCAAACTGCCAACAAACAATTGACTTACGCCCGAACTGATCATAAACGCGATGAGCGAAAGCTGAACGGCCGAATTATTGACAGCTAATTCCCTGGCCATGGAGGGCAGGGAGGGTATATAAATATCAGTAGCAAAACCCGAAAGCGGGATCAGCGCGAACGCTAAAATTGTGCTGATGCCCCTGTGGTGTTCTTTTATAAGTTTCATAGCTTAATATTAAAATTTAACAGATCGTAAAAACGGTATTGTTATGCGCTTTTTATTGAAAACAAAAATAGACTAATTGGTTTATTAAATGAAACCATTCAGTCTACTTTTAGCCATATTTACATTACTGTGTCAATCGCTGTTTAATCGGCTTATAAACTATACATTCATAAGATCAGTGTAAAAAAACCAACCTAAAGTTATACATTTACAAAAAGAACCTACAAATAAAACATTAATTAACAGACATTTATAAACAATAAAACACACAGTTAATTTTCACAACCAATCAACCGCCTTTACTTTTTTAAACCATTTAGTCTATATTTGCATATTAAATAACTGAAGATGAACAAAGGCGAGCAAAAAAGGCAATTCATTATTGAGCAGGCAGCCATTCTATTTAATGAAAGGGGGATTGCCGGCACCTCGGTTGATGAGGTGCTTGAAGTTGCCAATACCAGTAAGGGATGTTTTTACGGTCATTTTGAAAGTAAAGATGAACTGGCACAAGCCGCCGTCGATTACCTTTTAGGCAAACTAAACGACAGAAGGAACAACACAGTAAGCAAGCATAAAACCGCCATTGCCAAGATCAATGCCGCTTTAGACAACAGCAAAAACCCATTGAAAAGTTATATTGAAGGCGGCTGCCCAATAGTTAACTTTTCGACAGAGACGGATGATACTAACCCGGCCATCAAAAAAAAGTTAAAGGACATGGTTGACACCGCTATAGCAACCTATGCCAATATTATTCAGGACGGAATTGATAACGGAGAACTCTCAAACGCTATAAATCCTGTTGAGTTTGCAACGCGGATGATGCTTTCGATAGAAGGCGGCAACGCGATATGCAGGGTATTAAACAGCACAAAGCCAATGCAGATCATGATCAAAAGCCTGAAAACCGAACTGGCGTCATACGCCCTGGAAAAAGCATAAACACGCTATGGCTTCGCGATAGCCTCATTGATTAATTGTTCGGCCTGCGGGCTCCCCGGACCGGGAGCATCAAAGCTGAGCATTCTTCCTTCTTTGTCAATCAGTATATATTTTGGAATTGCATAGGCTATGTATGATTGTGCAACTATGCCGTCTTTGTCATAAAGCTGCAGCCAATCCGGCTTTTCTTCTTTGAGTGCATTCCTCCATTCCTTTTCCCCGTCATGTACGGCGATACTAACAAAAGCAACCTGCTGATTAGCTTTAAATTTGTCGCTTAGTTTTTTATATGCAGGCATCTCCTGGCGGCATGGCCCGCACCAGCTGGCCCAAAGGTCAATATAAACAACTTTTCCTTTAAAATCGGCCAGGCTAAAAACCTTGCCATAATCGCTGGGCAAAGTAAAAGCCGGAGCCGGTTTCCCAATTTGCACCTGCATCAGCTGTAGCTTTTTTTCGGTAAAATTACCGGCGATGTTATTTTTTAAAGCCGGGTTACTAATTGCGTCAATGAATACGCGCATCTCCTTTTGGGCAATATTCAACTTTTCAAGAGAGTTAGCACCACCAATTCTTTTTTCAACGTACCGGTTCAGATAATAGTCCCTAACCTTGCCGGTAAAAAGCTGTTTGATTTTTTCAAGGGGATAACCGGGCTGCTTTACCAATGCAGAATCGCGCAGCTGATCCAGGCGCTGTTCATAGACATAGTAAAGCGGCAGTACCCATGTTTTATAATCTTCTGATACTAAATACTCGTCGCGCGATATACCTTTTGAAAATGCCGAAGGGGTATTTTTTGACACCAGTTCCTGCATCTGCGCTGCATTGTATTTGCTCAAGTCGAGATGCTGAAGGATCATATAAAAGCTCATGCTTTGGTTATCCAAATCAATCATTTTCTTAAACGTATTGAAATATTGATCCTGCTTTGCCGGCTTGTTAAACACCACATTTAGTAACGAGTCTTCCAACGCCTTGCTTTTTCTGAGGAATTGGATTAACTCATCGGTCTTTAGTTCATACCACGCTGTCTTGTCGTTCCGGGCTACCAGGATCGAATCTAATTTTACACGGTATTGATTGGTTTCGGCACCTATACCAGTTATCTTTTTAGTTTTCGACAGGTTGATGTAATCAACAGCATCACCGGTTATATGGAGGTTATAACCCGGCGCTACATAGATCCGGTTGATTTGCGTATTGTTTTGCTGGATGCTGGTGCGTTGAGGCCTTACTATTTTGTTTGTTTTTAAATAAAACTCACCGAAATCATTAAGCCTGATTGTATCTATCAGAAATTTACCGTTGGCATCTTCAAAAAAGATCTTCAACATTTTTTCGGCCGAATTACTGAGTTTCCCCTGTATAACAAGCGGTTGAACCGGGGTTTGAGCTACTCCCCTGCCGATAAAATAAAATGAGAGCAGGAACAGGATTATTTTTTTCATAGATGTAACTGGTAGGTTTAAACAAATATAAAGTTCAGCAGCCGATTTCAATACAACTTCAGGATTTTGTTTGCATGTTATCCCAACCCGGGGAACAGGCCGATCGTACGGTTAGTTCACAAGTGAGAGCGCAACCAAATCAGCCTTGCTAATTATAAAAAACGAAAAAATTATCATAAAATGCTAAATCGATTTAATATATTAGTCAAACCAATTAACTACTTAATGCAAGCAGGAAAAACAACCTGGCCATCACCAATTAACCAATGAAATCTGCATGAAACATTTTCTGATTTTAATTTTATTTGTAACTACCCTTTTCTCATCACAAAACAGTAATGCCCGGCCTGTTCATAAAACTGCAGAGGAACGGACATGGAATGCACAATGGATCTCCGTGCCTAACATCACCGGAAATGAATACGGTATTTATTATTTCCGTAAAAGCGTTGAGCTTACCAACAAGCCGGCCAGTTTTGTTATTCATGTATCGGCCGATAACCGGTACAAACTCTATGTAAATGGCACGTTGGTATCATTAGGCCCGGCAAGAGGTGACACTTTTTACTGGAACTATGAAACCGTCGACCTTGCCCCGTATCTCGTAGCCGGTAAAAATACTGTAGCTGCTTTAGTGTGGAACGAAGCTCAATACCGCCCTGAAGCACAGATCAGTGTCCGTACCGCCTTTATTATACAAGGCAATTCAGCAGCCGAAGAGATCCTTAATACCAATAACACCTGGAAAAGCATCCAGGATAAAGGCTATCAGCCCATCTGGGGCTATTTTGCTGCCAGCACGGGTGAAATGGTGGACCTGAATAAAAGTATTATGAACTGGTATTCGCCTAACTTGGATGATAGCAGCTGGCCAAAGGCGGCTAACCTCTTCGGCGGGCAATTAAAAGGCCGGTGGGACGGGTTCGGCTGGCAATTGGTACCATCCTCAATTCCGCACCAGGAATTAATTTATGAGCGGATCCCTGTTGTACGTAAAGCTTCCGGGATGAGTGTTCCCCCGGCTTTTCCGGGCACTAAAGCAACGCTTACTATTCCTGCAAATACTACCGTTACCATGCTGCTTGATCAAACGCATCTTACCAATGCCTATCCTACCATTAATTTCAGCGGCGGGAAAGATGCCGGGATCTCCTTAAGCTATGCCGAGTCGCTTTTTGATAATTTAAGCAAATATGGCATGCGTAAAGGCAACCGTAATGATGTGGAGGGTAAGGATTTTTCGGGCAGAAATGATAGTTTGATCTCCAATGGCAGCAAAGGACAATCATATACTACGCTCAACTTCCGTACTTTTAGGTACATCCGCTTAATTGTGCATACGCAAAGCGAGCCTTTGGTTATTGATGACCTGTACGGCACCTTTACCGGCTATCCATTTAAGCAACGTGCCATTTTCAATACCGATAATAAGGAGATAAAACAGATGCTCGATATTGGCTGGCGCACCGCCCGTCTTAATGCGTTTGAAACCTATACAGATTGCCCTTATTATGAGCAGTTGCAATACATCGGCGATACCCGTATCCAGGCCATGATATCCTACTACTATAGCGGCGACGACCGGCTGGCCCGCAATGCCATTAACCTAATGGATCACTCCCGTTTGACAGAAGGCGTTACCCAAAGCCGTTACCCAACCCATGATACCCAGATCATTTCAACTTTTTCATTATGGTACATAGGCACGCTGTACGATTACTGGATGTACCGTGATGACAGTAATTTTATTAAGGGTAAGCTGGATGGCGAACGGGCAGTATTAAAGTTTTTCAGCCAATACCAACAAGCTGATGGCTCATTAAAAAACACTCCGTACTGGACGTTTGTAGATTGGGCCAGCGGCAAAAACTGGGAAGTAGGCTCGCCGCCAAAAGGCACCGACGACAGCTCAGCCATTATTGATTTGCAATTACTTTGGGCTTACCAATGGGCTGCTGCTATGGAAACCAAAATGGGCATGCCGGGTTATGCTACTTTATATAACAAAGAAGCCGCTAAGCTTAAGCAAACCATTCAACGTAAATATTGGGACCCCGCGAAATTGCTGTATGCCGATACCCGGGACAAAAAACAATTTTCGCAGCATGCCAATTCATTAGCCATACTTACAGGCATGGTGAAAAACGCAGATCTGCCTGTGTTATCTAAAAGATTATTGACTGATACGTCTTTAACTCAATGCACCATTTACTTTAAATATTACCTGCACCAGGCATTGGTAAAAGGTGGTTTAGGCAACGATTATATGAACTGGCTGGGTATCTGGCGCGACAATATTAAAATGGGCTTAACCACCTGGGCCGAATACTCCGATCTTAAATACAGCCGTTCAGATTGTCATGCATGGGGAAGCAGCCCCAACATTGAATTCTTCAGGACTGTTTTGGGTATTGACAGCTATTCGCCCGGATTCAGCAAGATCAAGATCGAACCTCATTTGGGAACGATGACCAATGTGAGCGGCGAGATCCCACATCCTAATGGCAAGGTTGCAGTAGCTTATATTTTAGAAAATAACAGGTGGAAAATAAAGGTCAGCTTACCACAGCACACATCCGGTATATTGGTTTGGAAAGCGAAATCATACCCGCTTAAAGCTGGTAAAAATGTGATGGTTATTTAACAAAAGTTACGGTCATACTGAACTTGTTTCAATACCCACTCGCTAAGCCGCTTGCTAATCAGTTGCGAACCTGTCCTGTGGGATGCTGAAACAAGTTCAGCACGACGTTGTGAGGATGTCATTCTGCCTTCAAAACCCCGTTGGATTCCAAAACTTCAATGACGATTTTTAGTGTATACTATTTTTAAAACAAGTTCTATAATCAGCAACTTTCAATTAAGCAGATGGCGTTCCCCAGGCCTTAAAATCAGTTGTTCCCTTGCACTTAATAGCACCAGGATAAATAGTACCAGTGCAATGCAAACAACAGCACCAAAGTTAGCGGTCAGGATACTTGAGCTAACACTTTTTTGCCCGCTTTGCAGCAGGCGGCTGCTCTCTCCCACCTGTATCGCCATCAGTTGATCAAGCGATTTAAGGGCCTCTGTAAAAACATGTTCCATATTATTCCCATCCGTTTCCTGGGTTTGCAGGCTTAGTAATTGGGTGCGGAAGGTTTTCCATTTCGCAGATTCTTCCCGGGTTAATTCAGTTGCTTCGTACTTTTTAGCTAATACTTCTATAGCGGCATTATTGCCTTTGATCTGAGCCTGGCTCTCTGAACCTGAAGCCGCCAACAGCTTATTTTCATAAAGCCGGTTGCTTATTTCATGCACAAAAGTGGCGGGCAGCAAGCGGTTGTTCATCATGGATACCAGCGTTTTATCCAGTTCTTTTACATTATCGCGGCCACTCCAGTTAGCCAGCAAAAGCATAGCGGTAAGCACGGCTAATGCCAATGCCGTTTTCGCCCTATTTTTTATAATATAAGCCCGTGTCATAGCAGTAAATTGTTTCTTTAAAGATAAGATAAGGACAGGTGTTTACGAAATCCCATCCTTTACATGCGGCTCTCCGTTGTCCCTGTAAATATACTACGTTCTTAATTAATCTTTAAACCCGATGAAGATCCCCTGATTTGGAGGTTGGTTTTAAGAATTATAGCATGTGAGGCTGTACTAACCCCTTTAGAGTTCAATTTTTTAAGTAACACGGTGATCACGTTATCAGCAATTTCTTCAACCGGCTGAGCTATGGCGGTTACCGGAGGCGAATACAGCTTAAAAACGTCATAATCGTCAAACGATATCACAGCCATGTCCCCGGGCACTTTGATACCCAATGTATTAAATACTTTTAACCCGCAGGTACCTACGTGGTTGGTACCAAAAACTACCGCGTCGAGATCCTGGTGCTTTTTAAAAAATGCAGTCATCGGCTTAATGATCATTTCTTCATCCTGGTTAAAAACAATCTCTTTAACCACCGGAGCAAAACGGCTTTCCTTCAACGCATCCTTATAACCCTGCACCCGGGCCAGCATTTGTGTTTGTGTGGAAGCAAATGTGACAAAGGCAATGTTTTTATAACCTTGCTGTATCAAATGCCGGGTGGCATTGTATGTACTGAAAAGATTATCAACCTCAACATAATCAGTATTTACCTTTGGTAAATGCCTGTCGAACATTACCACCGGTAAGCCATCCTTCAGCAGTTGTTCTACATCGTCCTCAATACCTTCGGGCGGAGCAATAATGTAACCATCCACGTGCCTGTCGCGGAACATATTGATCAGTTCCTTGGTTTTTTGGGTATCATTATCGGTACTGCAATAAATTATTTTGTAGCCGTTTTTATAAGCCCTATCTTCAATAAGCCGGGCTATGCTGGCAAAAAATGGGTTTGAAATATCTTCAACCATTAAACCAATGGTATTTGACTTACCTGTACGCAGGCTTTTGGCCAGTGAGTTGGGCTTATAGCCCACTTCTTCCACGTATTTGGTAACACGCTCTACCAGGTCTTCACCTATCCGTTTTTCCTTTGCACGCCCGTTCAGTATAAACGATACTGTGGTTTTAGAAACTTTTAATTCATTGGCGATATCAACAATCGATAGTTTTTTCAATGGCTTACAATTGGCTAAAATCAAATATAAAATATAATCGCTTAATAATCATGATTTATTAAGCGATTATTGGCCAAAATATAAAAATAAATCGATTAAGCTGATTTGATTATATTCCTTTTTTATTCAGTTTTGGATAACTGATCCCGAATAAAAATATCACCATATAACAAATGATAGGCAGGTAATAAGCCGTAGCAACATTATGGTTGGCAATCAGGCCCATAATTGGCGGAAACAATCCTCCGCCTACAACCCCCATTACTATAAATGATGACGCGTTTTGTGTTTGGGAACCTAAATTTTTCAACCCCAGGCTAAATATGGTTGGGAACATAATACTGAAAAAGAAGTTGATGAACAGCAATGCCACAAATGACACCACGCCAAAGCCTTGCGCTACAATAACACACATCAGGATATTACCCAGGGCAAATACCGCCAGCAGTTTGTTTGGCGCTATGTAACGCATCAGGAAAGTACCGATAAAGCGACCGGCCATCATCATCACCATGCTTAATGAAAAATAGTAGCTCGCGCGTTCGTCGGTTAAATGCATGATCTCGTGGCCGTAATTGATAAAAAACGCCCAGGTGCCGCCTTGTGCTGCCACGTTAAACAGTTGCGCTATGGCCGCAAATACAAAATGCTTTTTTTTGAACAGGCTTTCCGCAATATGTCCTTCACCCGCAACCGCATATGAGTCTGTTGCTATCACATGCGGATCCTGCAATGAAGGTACTTTTAAAAATGAAAAGGCTACCCCAACCAATGCAATCACCGCTCCTATCACAATATACAGGTGCTTTACAGATATCAGATCGTTAGAATGCTCCTGTCCTCCTTTTAAAACGAAATAACCACCCAACAGCGGACCAATAACGCCGCCGACGCCGTTAAAAGCCTGCGAAAAGTTAATGCGCTGGTCGCTGGTGCGCTGATCGCCGAGTGAGGCAACAAAGGGATGGGCAACGGTTTCGAGTGTAGCCAGGCCGCAAGCCAGGATAAACAAGGCTATTCTGAAGAAGTCAAACGATTTAGCATCAGCCGCCGGAACAAACAGGAATGCCCCTGCAGCATAAAGCCCGAGGCCTAAAAGCACGCCGTTTTTATAACCAAATTTTTTCATGAACATACCTGCCGGGATGCCCATCACCGCGTAAGCACCAAATAATGATAGCTGTACATAAGCCGAACGTGATTTTGAAACATGTAAAACATTTTGAAAATGCTTGTTCAAGGTATCACCAAGGGTCATAGCTATGCCCCAGAGCATAAATAACGAGGTTACAAAAATGAGTACTACAAGGAACTTGCGTTCGGTGAATTTGGGTTTGGTATCCATTGTGCAGGTTTGTTTGTTAATTGGACCGGTAAATTAGTTTAAAACTTCAACGTACCAAAGGCTTATTATTACTTTTCTGTTATTACCGGATCATTATACGGCTGTACCAATAGTTTCAGCTTATCCTTGCCCAGCAACGCTGCGTCAAATTCAATCCTGATATCTTTTGATTCGCCCTTCATCAGCGAAAAATAGTTATCATTCATTATTGCCGGCAGTATCTGTTCACCCGTGGCGGCTTTAGTTGCCTGTACGCGAATGGCAAATGCAGCCGCCTTTGATGACGATGGGTTGCTGATCTCTGCATTCACGTAGTACTTACCATCAACTTGTTTTATGATCGATGATACTTTAAGGTTAACCTTTGGCAGTTGGTTAAGGGCGGTAAAATCTGTGCGTTTATTGCCTCGCCAGTAAAAATTATCAGATACCTGTTTTCCGTTTTTATCAATCAATTTTAGTTTGATGAAATGAACATCCGTAAGACCGCTGCTTTTCGGCGCGCCGCCGTATACTTCAAAGCCCCAAAGCGAGTAGCCCCATCCCGATCCTCGCTGTAGTCCATACATACGCACGTAGCGGCCTTTTACTTCATCAAAAGTGATTTGCTGTACACCAACATGGCCGTCCCCGCTTTCATAAACATCATTCCAGCTTTTGGCATCGTCAGATACCTGGATCCTGAAAGCTTTGCCATAAGCCTCTTCCCAATTTAGCTTCACGCCGTTTACTTCCTCCTCTTTTCCCAAATCCACATAAATCCATTCGGCATCATTTGAATTACTGGCCCACCTGCTTCCCGGGTTACCATCCGTTACAGAACCGGCCTCACCCATGGTGGTTGATGATGCAAATGCAGGTTTGTTTAGTGCCAAATTTTCGCGGTTATCAGCAAAAGCCATTGTAAAGCAATTCAGCGCAGTATTTGATGGCACATCGATAGTTTTTGACTGGCTATATTGTTTCACAATCTGTCCATCACTATTATAAACATCGGCGTAAGCAATGAGGCTGTTTTCGTCAGTACGGGTGGTGTTGATCACTTTCACAGCATTGTTTACCGGGTTCCACTGAATATGCACCGGTTCGCAGGCTTTTTTAGCCCCCCAATAGGCGCCGGTGAGGTCATAATAATAATCATACGTTTGCCACACCAATGAAGGATAGGCCGACTGGCTCATCCAGGTCATAATACCCGATGCATCTTCCCAGATATTATCTTCCCAGCCTTCGTACATGGCTTTATTGGTTTCGATGTTCAGCAGTTGTGCTTTGCGACAATAATCCTCGATACCCGAAGGCGCACCGTAACGGTTTTTAATACCATCGTCGTACCTGTCGGGCCCGGCATTGCCTGCAGACGGGCCAAAGAAATGCAGGTTCCACATCTCATTGCGCGGCCACCATTTATCTTTAGGCATAAATTTTTTAAAGCTGTCAAAATTGGTAAATACCGCCGTACCTATCTCGCTGCGAAGCCCCCAGCCCTGGTTACCGCCAAAGCCATTAGGAAAACGGCTGAAATACCAGCGCGGGTCGAAGTTAGTCCACGGGCCGCTGCCTGTTAAATTGCCTGCATGCGAGTTGGGTTGATAATACCTGTCGTTACCATCATAGGCGCTGATATCCTCACGAAGCCAGTTATTGAGCGGAGGTAAAGGCTCACCCTCATTATCACCGCACCAGATGGCGATGGAAGGGTGGTTCCTGAACCGTTTTATTTTTTCGATGGCATTGGCATTGAAAGTATTTACATCATTAGGCAAGTTGGGAATAGAGTTAAGCCAGAAATCATCCCAGATCATGATACCATATTTATCACAGGCATCATAAAATTCCTCATCGGTGGTCGAGCCTATCCAGTTGCGGATGATGTTAAAATTCATTTCCTTGTGCAGGCGCACTTTGGTATCGTACTCATCTCCCCGGCAGCGCAGCATATACTCAGCCATCCCCCAATTGCCGCCCTTTAAAAACACTTTGGTGCCATTTACATACAAATGCAATACATGGCCCACGGTATCGTAGCTGTATTTTTTGATGCCGAACCGGATTTGTTTACTGTCGGATACTTCATCGCCGAGCTTCAGGCTTAAGTTACAGGTGTACAGGTTAGCATCACCATAGCCATTGGGCCACCACAGTTTTGGGCCGTTGATCACCAGCTGCGAAAAATGTTTTGGGTCGATTTTTACCTCTGCATTGCTGTTAGCACCCACAAATACCTTTTGGGTAAACCGGATATTTCCCGGATTAATAACCCCGGTTAAGGTTCCTGTTTGAAAAGTATCAGTACTGTTTTTCACCCCAACCGCAACGGATACTTCAGCCCGGGCGGTGGTAGGCACATCCGTGCGAATCCAGGGATCATTAATAGTAAGGCTACCTGTGTTGCTTAGGTAAACATCATCGGTAATGCCGCTGTTGAGGCCGGGAACATAAGGCATCCAATCCCAACTGGCGCTGGGAATATACGTTGGACTGGCATAATTTACCAATGGGTTAAGCGGGCAATAAACCAAAACAGCCAATGTGTTTGCCCCTGTTTTATTTGCGAGTTTTGTTACATCATACATGCCCCGCTGCATAAAACCGTCTAAGCTGCCTATCTTCTTCCCGTTTAGGTAGATCTCAGCTTTGCGGTTGATGCCCTTGAAATTAAGCCAGATCTTTTGTTTGGTAAAACCCGAAGGTACGCTGAACTCTGTGCGGTACCAAAAATTGCGGTCGTACTTCTTTTTATCAACCTTATAAATATTATCGCCAAAATTGGGATCCTTTTCCAAACCGGCTGCGACGTATGATGAAAATACAGTACCGGGTACAATAGCTTTTACCCAATCAGTAGCAGCGTAACCGCTTTTGTAGATATCAAGATTGTCGGCTCCCAGATCGGCTTGGGCTTTTACTTTCCAGGTGATTTGTTTATTGGTGTTGTTGAGGTAAAAGATTTCCTGTGCTGATGCTATATTAAGCGCCAGTACCAGCGAAACAAGTAACAGAATCGGCTTTTTTAATTTGTAAATATTGACCATAAATCGTTTTAGTAAGTATTCAGTAGTTTCATATTATCTACTCTTTTTATTGCGGTTTTGATAGCGAAAACGGTTTGTCATCCGCTGCTAAGCCCCGGTTCATGGCCGGTTTATCACCCATTTCAAAGTGTAATACGCCGCCGTTCATAATATCAGCATGGCTGATCCAGTTATGGGTATAAGGCCTGCCATTAAGCGTGGCCGATTGGATATACACATTCTCTTTACTGTTATTGTTAGCTTCAATCACGAACTTTTTGCCATTTTCCAAAGCAATACTCATCTTTTTAAACAGCGGACTACCAATCACATACTGATCGGTACCAGGGCAAACGCTGTAAAAACCAGCGGCACTCAGCACAAACCATGACGACATCTGGCCTTCATCCTCATCGCCGGGGTAACCGTTTTCGCCGGCGTTGTACATTTTATCCATCACATTGCGCAAATGCTGCTGCGCCTTCCATGGCTGGCCGGCATAGTTGTACATATAAAGCAAATGATGGATGGGTTCGTTACCCTGTGCGTACTGCCCCATTTTAAAGGCAGCCATCTCCGTCATTTCGTGGATAACCTGGCCATACCCTCCTACTTTAATTGTTCCCGGTTCAGTAAATACTGAATCAATCTTGGCGGTGAAATTTTTCTCTCCACCCATCAGGTTGATCAAGCCCTGCGTATCATGAAAAACAGACCAGGTCCAGTGCCAGGCATTACCTTCGGTATAGGGGCCGCCCCAATCCATCGGGTCAAAAGGTTCAATCCAATTACCTTGCGCGTCTTTCGCGCGCATGAAACGCGTTTTGGCATCAAAAAGGTTTTTATAATTGTACATCTGCCGGGCAAAAACATCTTCATAAAATTTATTGCCGGTGAGTTTAGCCAGTTGATATCCGCAAAAATCATCGTATGCAAATTCCAGCGTCCATGCCGTTGAGCCAAGGGTTTGCGACGTAAAAGGCACATAACCATTGGCATAATATTCCTTCCAACCCGGGCGCCCATTGGCACTTCCCCATGGGCCTTTATTGGTGGCTTCGTGATAGTAGGCCTCCAAAGCTTTTTTAGGATCGAAGGTGCGGATCCCTTTTACCCAGGCATCGGTTAATAAGGATATGGCATGGTTACCCAGCATCCCTCCCGTTTCACCCGGGAACGACCAGGCCGGCAGCCAGCCGCATTGCTGCTGTGCATCAAGCAAAGCCTGCACAAGCTGGCCTTCCATTTTAGGGTGCAATACCGTATTCAGCGGGAATTGGGCACGGAAAGTATCCCAAAAACCATTATCGGTATACATATAACCATCATGTACTTTACCGTCGTATGGACTGTAATAGTATGGTTTGCCACCTTTTCCATATTCAAAAAACTGGTGCGAGAACAGGTTGGCATGGTACATGCAGGAGTAAAAAGTTGCCTTTTGCTCTTCTGTAGCCCCCTCAACAGCCATGCGGCCAAGCAATTGGTTCCATACTTTATCGGCAGCTTTATGGGTATCATCAAATGACTTATACTTGCCCAGTTCAGTTTGCAAGGTAAGTCCAGCCTGCTCCGGGCTGATATAGGACGAAGTCACTTTGGCTTCTACCGTTTCGCCATCATTAAACCTGATATAGGCTCCGATCCCTTCACCTTCGGCGGCCTCGTTTTTTGCGGCAAGCGTATTCTTTTTATTTTCCCAGGTGCCATAGTCAGCAAAAGGCTTGTCAAAAATAATGACAAAGTAGTTCCGGAAATCTTTTGGGGCCCAGCGGCAGTTGTTTACGTAGCCTGTTATCTTCCGTTCAGCCGGAATGATCTTCACCCCGCTCATTTTGGTATAGCCATCTAAAACAAGATACGAGGCCTTGCCTTTCGGAAATGAAAACCGCAGGTGCGCTCCCCGTTCGGTCGGCGACATTTCTGTTGTAATATTATTATCAAGTTTTACCTTATAGTAGCCTGGTTGAGCGATCTCGTTATCGTGGCTAAATGATGCCGCCCGTTCATCCTCATTAACAAGCAGTTTACCGGCAACCGGCATCAGCGAAAACACCGCATAATCATTTACCCATGAACTGCACTGGTGCGATTGCTGAAAACCACGAATGGTGTGCTCAAAATACTGGTACTTCCACCCATCGCCATTTTTACCGGTTTGCGGTGTCCAGGTGTTCATACCAAAAGGCAGTGAAGTAGCCGGGTAGGTATTACCGTACGAGAACTCATATTTGGTATTAGTACCCTGCCGGGTATTTACATATTTAACCAGATTGCTTTCCTGGGCAAACAGTCTTCCGGCATACATAAATGCAGCGGCGCAAACAAGGGAGCGTATTTTCATTGGTTTATTATGGTAATAAACACTAATTTCTCTAATCACAACGAATGGCGCGAATGCTGATCTCAGATTAAAACATTCGTGCAATTCGCTAAAATTCGAAACCATTCGTGTTCATTAAAATTCGTGTAATTCGTCTTAATTCGAGCCTATTCGTGCTCATTCAAACTTTACCCTGATAAATCTTGGCCTGTACAGATTAGGGTATTTCTTCAGATCGTTTAAAAAGTCAACCGAGTTAATATTGTAGCTGATCAGCAGTTCGCCGGGTTTTGATAAGCTTGGATGCGCCTTGGCATTATATACCACAAATGTTTTGGCGACAAGATCAGGCTTGCAATCCCATAATTTAATGATCGGGCCAAACGGACCTGCCGGGCTCGCGCCTACCCTCATTCCCACTGTCGGGGTCATTCCCCCTACCTGGAATATCAAGGCATAACGCCCATCAGGCAGCGGACTAAAACTTAACTCATTTGATACACTGCTTGTTACATTAGCAACCTGTTCCATATCGCTTACCCAGGCTTTGCCACTATAGAAAGTCCACTTACTGTAATCTTCAAAATCTTCGGGTAAAACACGGGCAACCATCAGGTGCTTGGCCATGCCACGGACTCCGTATACATAAATATAACCATCGGGCTTGGGCGCACCAGCTTCTTTGGTATTTACATAAATGCCTGCACCAAACGAACCACTTTCTCCTTTTTCATCCATTAGGTAAAACGGCGTATCCATTTGCTTCAGGTCTTTATAAGGCGGTTTGCTGTTTGCGGGGATCTTGATGAGGGTATTGCCAACCTCTCTGAAGCCAAATGCCTCGTTGCTTACATTATGTACCCTGTACCCAAAAATGTAGATATTATTGTTCAATGCCTGGTTCACAAAACCATCACCGAGCCAGTAGTAATCTGTAGGGCCGGTTTTAGGGGTACGTGGGATAAAAACAGATTCGGGTTTTCCTTTAGCATTCTTATCCCAATAAAATTTCATCTGTTTATCCAGGGGTTCATTACCCTTTAGTTCAGCTACTGCATTGTGGATCATGATGGCTCCCGGCGCTGTGGTATTATCGCGTACAGCACCAATCATGCTATCGCTGAAAATAAAAAGCACTTTATCATTCGCTTTTGCCTGTCCGATCTCTTTACCATTCAAAGGGATAGTATAAATACCATCGCCCCCAAACCAGCCCGAATCACGCTTTAACAAGGCCGACCATTCCGGCGCGGCCTCTACCTTAAATTTAATATCGGTAAGATTAACAGTATCAGCTTTTTGAGCAAAGGCTTCATTGGCTAAAACCAAACCCAAACAAGCTAAACAAGCAAGACTAATTTTCTTCATTAAATAATATTTATAATACTGGTAAATGTTTATGACGATGATTTTTGTGTTTAACAAACAGCGCAACAAAACCGGTTAATCCTCCCATCAGCATTAAAAAGCCAATGAAACCGGCCTGGGTAAATGGCAAACCTAAAAAATGATAAACCGGGTTTATACGGATCTGCTCTATCAAAAAACGTTCGGTACCGTTGAGCACAAGGTACAGGAAAAACATAAAACCGGGTGTAACTATCCGTTTACGAAAAACCCACATCAGCATAAACATACTAACGCAAAGTGAAGCCTCATAAAGCGGCGTGGGGTATACCGGGTTAGCCAGTTGATTACAATAGTTACCCAGGCAACCGGGTATCAGTGTACCGGCATTTATAGCATTATGCGGATAATTGAACGCCCACATCCAATCGGGCAGCCAGCTTAAAAAACCGGGTTTTAGATGTGGGTTAACCTTGCCCCAATCACCGTCACCTGCCAGCTGGCAACCAATACGGCCAATGCCATAGGCCAGCATCATGCCCGGCGAACCGATATCGGCAAGGTGGACCAGCTTCATGTTATGCCGATGGCCGATATAGAGGTAAGTCAATGCGCCAAAGATCAGGCCGCCGTAATATGCAAACCCATTGGCCGAAAACAATGTACCTAAAGGATCATACCTTAGCCTGCCAAAATGCTCAACGATATCAAAAAGTTTGGCACCGATGAAACCGAAAAATCCAACACTGAAAACGATCAGCCCCATTAATTGATAAGGATGTACTGTGTATTCAGTTGCTTGCGGTTTAGGCAATGCAAACTTCTTCCGGTCGCGGTAAATCCAAAAGGCAAATGCACCGCCGATAAGTACCCCCGCTGTTAAATTTCCCTGCAATGAAAGGATATATGCCCGCGGGTTTGCAGCAAAAACCTCGTAGTTAAAAACAACCCCGAAAAGTTTAAAACCGAATAAAAAACCGGGCAAAAAATTAATGATCATTTCAGCGGCCGAAGCGGGTTTTCCGATTATCACCTTCCGCTTAAATGCGCTGATCTTTCCAATGGCTTCATACCGTTTAAATTCTGAAGTAAACACCATGTAGGCAAATAAAAAGGCCATTGCGATAAAAAAACCAAGCGTTTGGATAGGAAACCCAATCCGGATATGGAAGAGATAGTAGATCAGATCGCCGATGGTTGGAAACATATCCTAATTTAAAGTTTATCTGCCAAATCAAAAAAAGGGCGCCGATGCCACAGCGCCGGCTCCTTGTGGTTTATCTATTGGTTTTTAAAAGCCTGCCTGGATGCCCAGGTTGATCACCCGCTGGTTAATGTACGCATCGCCCGCGGTATTGGTAGCAATTTCGGGGTCCTGCTGGTATTTTTTGTAA
This sequence comes from Mucilaginibacter sp. cycad4, assembly GCF_034263275.1. NCBI lineage: Bacteria > Pseudomonadati > Bacteroidota > Sphingobacteriia > Sphingobacteriales > Sphingobacteriaceae > Mucilaginibacter > Mucilaginibacter sp. cycad4. Next base: position 2,849,214 of record NZ_CP139559.1, read on the forward strand.
TTATCAAAGGTGAGCAGGTTATATGCGCTCATGTAAATGCGGGCATTATTAATCTTGAAGGGTAACAATTTAGTTGGCAATTGATAACCGATATCAACTGTTTTTAAACGAACGTAATGGGCATTTAATAACCAATAATCAGAAAAATAAGCCGTTGGACTATTTACCGAAGTAGGATTGGTAGTTAACCTTGGGAAGGCGGCATTAACCGGATTTTCGGGTGTCCAGCGTTCCTGGTGAATGGGTTGAAACTGACTTTGAAATGGTTCGATACCTGTACCAATCACCGCGAAACTGTAGTTAAACGATCCCTGCACAAGCACACTTACGCTAAAACCTTTGTAAACGGCCTGCAATGAAAGGCCAAGTATGGTATTTGGCAGGTTAGGGTTTCCTATAGGCCTTTTGTCGAAAACGTTGATAACTCCGTCACCGTTCAGGTCCTGATATTTTAGGTCGCCGGGCTGCAGCGGGATACCATTATCAGGTACCGGTACCGATTTGCTTCCCGAATTGATAGCGGCAATATCGGCTGCGGTATAGTATCCCAAAAAGTGATAACCATATTGCTGCCCGATTGAATGACCGGTTTGCGCCAACCATGGATAAGCAGGTGTGGCCTCATCCTGATAGAGAATCTTGTTTTTAGCGTACGAGAACACGAAACCAACGTTGTACTGTACTTTGCCAAGGGTGCTATGATAGCTGATCTGCCCGTCGAGGCCCTGATTACGGGTTTTACCAATATTTACCGCAGGCAAGCCAACTCCTAATACTTCCGGCACACTACCTGGAGTAATCAGTTGGTTGTAGCGGATATCATGGAAGTAATCGGCAGTGATGGAGATCTTATCGTTAAATAAGTTGGCATCCAAACCAATATCTATCTTTTTGGCACGTTCCCATACAACTGTTGGGTTGCCTAATGAACCTTCGTATATGGTAGTGTAGTTTTGGGCAGTTTCACCAAAGTTATAACCGCCACCCTGGTTGTAAACCTGGTTGTATACATAACGGTTACCCGGCGCGGCGTCCGAACCAACCAAACCGTAGCTGCCTCTTAACTTTAACAGACTGAAAACTGGCAAGGCTTTTTCAAAAAACGACTCCTTGGCTATGTTATAACCAAAGCTCACGGCCGGAAAAATACCAAAGCGATGATTGGCTGCAAAGCGGTCGGTACCGTTATAGGCCACGTTAAAGTCGAACAGGAATTTTTGCTTAAAATCATACCCCACCTTGCCCGATACGCCACGGAATTTTTGCGGTACACCAACCTGCGCACCATCAAGTAATGGGTAGGTGAAATAAGTTTGCGAAGTTTGGTTAAACAACAGCAAGCCCGAAAAATGGTGGGAGCCGCGGAATGTCCGGTCGTAATTAGCGTAAAGCTGCAGGTTATAATTATTGGTGCTGATATCAGTGCTGCCTGTTAATGCATAAGTTTGATATACATAAGTAGCCCCCGGCCTTAAGGAATATTGATTAGTAGCCGGATCATAATGATAGGCAGGAATGCCTCCGTTAAAGATCTGCTTTGTGAACTGCTCAATGCTTGAATAAGCCACCCTGCCCGTTACCGAAAGGCCGTTGGTTAAAGCATCCAATCGTTGGGTAGCGCCAAAAAGTACGTTAAAATCGGTACGGCGCGAGTGTTGATATCCCCCTGTTGCCAGCCTGGCGTTAAGTGTTGGCAGGTGATCGGGATTAAATGATGAATAAGCGTATGAATAACTTCCGTTAGGATTAAGATACGGTGCCGTAAAAGGCGTTTCCTTGGTGAAATTATACACTTCACTCACTGCGTTCTCGTTGTAAGGCTGGTTTAGGTCGGAGAAGCGGGTGGTGACATCTAACCGCAGATCAAGCGTTTTATTGGCTTTCAGATCGAGGTTTGAGCGAAAGTTATAGCGTTTAAAATAGTAATTGGTATTCACCAAACTTTGCGGATCGGCAAAATCACGTACCAAACCATTTTGGTTTAGCGCGCCACCCGAAATGAAATATTTCACCCCGGTTGTACCGCCCGAAATATCCAGGTTGGCATTAGTTTGATAGGTGTATTTCTTGAAGATCTTGTTATACCAATCAACATCGGGGTGACCATATGGGTCGGATCCGTTTTTAAACAGGTCAAGGTCTTGCTGGGTAAAGCTAAGCGGGATGCCATCATTATGCTGGGCCTCATTAATGAGTACCGCCGTATTGTATGAATCTAAAAACTGCGGTGTTTTGGTTGGCTGCTGGATGCCGCTTTCCACACGCAGGTTCACTTTTGGTGTACCGGCCTTGCCGCGGCGGGTGGTTACCACCAATACGCCGTTAGCCCCCTTGATACCATAAATGGCTGTAGTTGATGCATCTTTCAAAATGGAGATGCTCTCTATCTCATTCACGTTGATCTGCTGCAACTGATCGTAGCTGTATTCGATATCATCCACAATAATGAGCGGCTGGTTACCCGATGGATTCAATGAGCTCACGCCACGAATATAAAAATCTGAGGCATCCTTACCCGGCTGGCCAGACGACTGTTGCGAAAAGAAACCCGGCAGTTTACCTGTTAAAGCATTTTGCACGTTGGCTGTTGGCACGGTACGGATCTCGCTGGCCGAAATGGAACTGACAGCACCCGTATTGGTGATCCTTTTTTTGGTTCCGTAAGCTACTACGGCTACTTCATCCAAGCCGTTGGTATTGGTTTGCAGTATAATATCCATTCTGCCTGATTCCGACACGCGGAGCTCACGCGGGATATAACCGATAAAACGCACAACGATGGCATTTGACTGCCCTTTAAGAACAAGCCTGAACTTACCGCCCTGATCTGTAATTGCACCATTATTAGGAACGCCTTTTTCAATAACCGATACCCCTGGCAACACCCCGGTAATATCGCGCACGGTACCTGTTACGGTCCGGCTTTGCGCAAATGACACTGCCGGGAGCAGGATCATTAATATCTGGAAGAGAAGTATTATTTTTCTCATAAAGCTTAATTTTTTTGGTTTAACTGGCTGAGGTTTTGAGATTACCATCCTGGATTTTGTTTCATATTCGGGTTCTTCAAAACCTCGTCATAAGGTATCGGGTACAGGTACATTTTAGGCGCTTCGAATTTGGTAGTGAGCGCATTCACCACGTTATAGGTAAGACTTGACCCTATCTTCACGATGCTGATCCCTTTTTGTGGCTGGTTCATTACTGTTTCGGCAATTTTCCAGCGGCGGATATCCCAGTAGCGGTTCTCTTCAAAAGCCATTTCCAGGCGCCGCTCGTTTTGGATGATGGCACGCATCTCCACTTTGCTCATACCGGCTTTAAGTCCGTAGTTGCCTGTGCCCGCATCTATCCCTGCCCTTTTCCTGATGCTGATAACAGCATTATAAACCTCGTGAGTTGCACCTGCCGATTCATTGAGTGCTTCGGCATAGCCTAAAACCACATCAGCATAGCGCAAGATCTGCCAGTCTATGACATGAGCAGCGTAGGCATTGGTGTTTTCAAAATTGCCCATGAACTTGCGCATATAATAACCTGTTTTGGTTTGCTGTAATGAGCCATTAGGTTTGCTGGCCCCGCCTTCGTACAATTGTAAATCCGAGTTAAGCCATCTTGCCCCGTTATAAAGCACGGTATAGGTTAAGCGCGGATCACGGTTTTGGTAAGGGTTATCCGGGCTATAACCTGATGCCGGATCAGTAATAGCCAAACCATTTTGCATAGGAAAAGCATCAACCAATTGCTGTGTCGGACTGGTTTGTCCCTTGCCTACTGCACCGGTAAACCCAACCGGACCGTTAGTAGTTTCTATCGATGATGAATTATCCGTTTGGCGGATAAATATATTTTCAGTGCTGTTTTGAGTCAGGAATACATCTTTAAAACTGGGCAGCAATGAATAAACATTCAGGTCCATTACTGCTTTTTCGGCAGCAGCAGCCTGCGCCCACCTATCGGCGCTAAAATCGGTATAACCGGTTAATGAATTTGAGGCATCAATATTCTGCCCGTTAAATAATGGGCTTGCCGCATACAGCAGTACTTTGGCCTTTAAAGCCATGGCCGCGCCTTTGGTAGGGCGGTGGTAATCGGCATTGGGGTTGCTTAGCGGCGCGGTCATCAGGGTATCCTTAATGGCATCGCATTCGCTTACAATATACTTGATACAATCGGCAAAGGAATTACGTGGCAAGGCTACATTATCTGTTATAGTAAACACCTTGTTGCCCAATAATGGCACGCCGCCGTAACGTTTAACCAGTTCAAAATAATATAGCGCCCTTAAAAAACGGGCCTCGCTTTTCCATACATATTTCATGGAATAACCATGATATTGTGCCAGCACCGGCACTACATCAATATTGTTCACAAACTCATTTGCCTTGCGGATGCCGGCGTAATAATAAGCCCAAAGGTTTTCACCGGCGGGGATAGTATATGAATTATAAGATGCTGTAGAAAGTATGGTTACTATATTTGATGATACCGAAGCCGATGACATGGCATCATCACTGGCTGCGTCAAGGTAGTCGTTCCCTACCCTGTTATGCCCGTTTTGGAGCGCTGCATAAATCCCATAAAGGAACATTTGGGCATTGGTGCCTAACGAATCCTTTTTGTCAAACACGTAATTGATGGTTACCTTATCAACCGGGAACTGCTCATATTTTTTACAGCCGGCCATTACGGTTAAGATGCCGGCGGCCGCTAAAATTATTTTGTTAAAACTCTTCATGATCGTAATATTTTTATGATGGCCAAAATCAAAGCTTAATGTTAACACCGGCATTTATTACCCTTTGAATTGGGTAAGCAGTGCCATATACCTCAGGATCGAAATCTTTGTAGCCGTATAGTGTATACAGGTTTTCGCCGTTCACAAAAATTCTCAAGCCCGATAGCCTGAGCTTATGCGCCCACTCATAAGGCAGGTTGTAGCCTACCTCGGCATTTTTTAGCCTTACATAATTGCCTTTGCGCAGGTACAAGGTTGAGTTAGCGGTATTATTGGCGTTACCTATTGATAACCTTGGTGCAGTAGCCGTAGCAGCTGTTTCTGGTGTCCACCGGCCTAAAATGGTTTCGTACGCCTGCCCGCTGTAGGTAAGCCCGAGGAAACCCACACCTGCAAAGCCGTTCACCTGCGAGTTATTGAACATCAACTCACGATTGGTTACGCCCTGCAACAGGAAACTCAGACTAAAACCTTTGTAATTGAAGCCCGCCGAAAAGCCATAATAAGCCAGCGGCCGATTACCACCTATGGCCGAAATATCGAACTGGTTGATGATATGGTCGCCGTTAAGGTCTTTGTATTTTACATCTCCTGCCTGGGCGGTGTAACCAGTAGTTGTTGCGCTGGTGGCCGCATCCTGGGCATCCTTGAAATAACCGATAGCCGTGTAACCATAAATAGCAGTGGTTGAACGGCCGGTATGCCTCATCCATGGATAAGGATATGGTTCCTCGTCGCTAAAAATAATTTTAGACGACTGGATAGAGGCATTACCCGAAATAAAGTAATTGAAATTTTGGATGTGGTTTTGATAAGTTAAAGTAAGTTCAGCACCTTTATAAAGGTTGATGCCTAAATTTTCATAAGGGTAAGCCGTGCCTAACAATGCTATGCTATTGCCGCGTACCTGTAACAGATCATAATACCTGTCATGATAATAATCGGCGGTGATATTGAAATGAGTATTAAACAGGGAGATATCGGCGCCTATGTCCAGCTTGCGGGCTTTTTCCCAGCGGATGTAGGGATTAGCAAGTGTATTTTCATAAACTCCCTGTACCGGGCTTTTGCTGGTACCTGTGCTGTATGAGTAGCCATTTGTAGCGCCATAAGTTTGCAAAAAGTTATAGTAACCGTAATTATCAACGTTATTATTACCTGTTTTACCATAGGTAGCGCGCCATTTCCATGAGTTTATCCAGCTGAAATTATCTTTGATAAAATCCTCTTTACCCATTTGCCAGCCTATCCCGCCTGCATAAAACAAACCGTATTGGTTGCCCGGCGGGTAACGGTTATAGCCACTGCTGTTGGCGGCCGCTTCAATAAAGTACTTACCATCGTAGTTATAACCCGCTTTTAAAGCGCGGTTTGTTGTTACCTGCGAAAGGTCGTAGTTTAATACAACCGAACGTACATCATACAGTGCCATACCCGTGATATTGCTTTTGCCAAAAGTCCTGTCGTAATTAACCGATGCCTGGGCAAATGAGTAGCGGGCACTTGAAACTGTACTGAACGAATTGCTTTGCGCAACTGATGAGCCTACTGCCGAATAAGAGCTGTCGGCATTAAAAGAATACGCATTATTTTGCAATGAACGATTTAAAAAACTTTGCGATGAAAAAGCAAGGTTGCCTTTTGCCTTTGCCGACAAGCCTGGTGTTATACTGCTGAGATTATAATTCAGATCGAGGTTGGCCAGTACATCATTGCTGCTCGTGCGTTGATAGCCCGAAAACTCGGTTTGCGAAAGCAGGTTGTTGGTATACGTTGTTGTACCGCCAAATGTGTTATTTGGATTATAAAGCGGATATGCATTGTTTGGTGTGCTGTAAAGTGCGCCCAATATATTTCCATACCCTGCTCCGGGCTGCGTGCTTTGCTGAATACGACCAAATAACTGCAGATCGACAGTAAATTTTTTAGTTACGTTAACCGCCAGATCGGAGTTGATGATATAGCGGTTAAGATCATTATTGGTGTTATAGGGTACAGCTGATGCCGTACGGAACATTCCGGCCTGGTCAAGGTAGTTTAACGAAACACTGTAACGTGCTACCTGGGTACCGCCGTTAACATTAAGCTTGTAGCTGGTCATCGGCGAATTATCGCGCAATATGGTTTTAAACCAGTTAACGTCCGGATGTCTTAAGGGGTCGGTGTGGTTGCGGTAAGCGTTAAAATCGGCACTGCTGTAAAGAGCGGGCTTACCATCGTTTTGTAAGGCTTCATTATATAAATATGCATACTGATAAGCAGGCAGCGGGTTTGGCAAGCCTAAAGGCTGCTGGGTGCCTGTTTGTGCAGTGAATGAAATATGCGGCGTACCCACCTGACCGCGTTTGGTAGTAATAAGTAACGTACCGCGCGAACTGTTGATGCCCAGCATCATATTTGAAAGCGCATCTTTCAACACCGAAACCGATTCGATACTTTCCGGATCAAGCGAAGCTATCTCACGCTGAACACCATCAATAATAGTTATCGGCGCTTGTCCTCTTAAAAACAGCCCGAATTCGGTATTATCATTAGCCGAATAATTATTGTGCTGCACTACAGCGCCAATAAAATCATTTACAGTTTGTACACCAGTTTGAGGTGCGGCGAAACCGCTATACTGCTGGGTATATAGACCAGGGAGTTGTCCGGGTAAAGCGTAGGTATATAAAGTAGCAGGCGTAGTAGTGAGCTGATTGGTGTAGATGGTTGATACAGCACCCACGTTTCTTGATGTGCTGATGGTATCATAAAGTACATTGATAGTTTTGGGAGCCTTTATATAAGTATCAATAAGCCTGACTTTTAGCCCGGTAGTGTTTTTTATGGTAACCTGGCGGGCATTATAATTTGCAACGGTAAATACCAGTACATCGCCTTTGGCGGCGCTAATGGCGAACGCACCATCTTTGCCCGTGGTCAGGGCACTGTTTTTTCCATTATTGGTTACCTTAACACCTTGCAGCGGGTTACCATACTCATCGAGCACGATACCGCTGGCCTGGCCGGGGCGTGTAGGCGCCACGGCGGTGGTATCCTGCTGTACAGCTGCATAACCGGTTTTAGCCAGCAGCAGCAATAACAGCGTAATACCTGTTAAGCATTTCTTTATGTAGCAATAAGCCATATTTTTCAGGTTTAAAATTGTTGGCAATAGGTTTAAATATCGTTTTAGCAAATGTGCATTGGTTAAATGCATCTGCCGTTTGGTTTATCTACTGATTAACCGCATTTAAATGTATAGGTGAACGGGGCATCTGTATTACCATAGCCAACTTTCGTTTTACCCATTTTATCGGTCAGGAAGTACTCCATTCTTACAATTGTTTGTGCATCTCCCACATTAAAAAATGATCGCGGCCAAAATGTAAGCTGATACTTTTTACTGGTAGCCGATGTTTGCTTCAGCAGGGTTTTGGTGGTTTGTTCACAAACGTTTATGGTTTTACCGTCGCTGGTGTAAGCAGTAGCGCATAAGTAAACTTCGTCTTCACCGCTTAAATGCGTGTCGGCAACAGTGCCATCAAAAGTCAGGGTCACGAAATCGTTGTCCAATGATTTCGGCGGATCGATAACGGTAAGCTGCGGGTTACAAAAATCAACCAGGTCGCCGCTGCCGCCTGTCACTTCAAAGCAGGTGTTGCCAAGCAATACGCTGAAATAAGTACCATTGCCATCACTTACAAAACCGTTACCGCTATCTGTAATGGTGTAACCGAGTTTCACCAGCATATTGTTATTATCAGCACCAACCTTTGTTTTGATATTAAGATCTACGATGAATTCCACTCCACCTGTATGGCTGTATGCTTTATCTGTTTGGTAAGCTACCCATTCCATATCGTCGATTAGGTTACCGCCGTTGCCAAATGTCTTTTTCATATAGGCCGACCAGGTAAGTCCATCGCCCTTTTTAGGCAAAGTGCCATCAGGTACCAAGGTCATGGTGCCGTTACCCTGTTTACTGGTGTAAGTTATCGTGGTATTTTGAGCGGCCTTCCAGCCTTTGGGAACTAAAAATCCGAAAATGAGGTAATCGGGGCCGCCATCGCCTACCGTGGGGATATCGCAATGTACCGTTATGGGCACTACTGAACCTACCGTAGCTGTAGAAGGCTGATCAACGCTGGTGATCTGCTCGCCGCAGCAGGCCAGGGCAATCCCCAGCACTACCAAAGCACACAGCTTCCATAAATTTTCACCTTTTATATGTAGTAAGTATGATCTCATAATTTATCTGTTGCTTTTGGTTTATTAATTGGCTTTTTCAAGCACATATACATAGGAGTTATTGGCACAACCCGGACTGAATGTTATGCTAAGCTGCCTTTTGCCATTTACTATAGGATAGGTAAAAGCAGTGGAAACCGGCTTATCCCCCGCAGCAGTAAAAGTGATCTTAAAAGGATATTGCGGATCATCAAGCGCAAATGCCCCATCCTTACTTACCAAAAAAGGCAGCTTGTTCACCAGCGTATATCCTTTGTCGGTAAAGTTGATCCTGAACTGGCTAAAATCAATAATGGAGGTTAAATCGGTGCCATTACGGGTAGCTTTGATTACCCGCCAGTTACCGGCGATATTTTTTGGGGCCTCTGATCCGGGCACTATTTTTTCGGTTTTACATGATGATGCCGCAACCATTAAGGCAACTACCAGCAGCAGGTAAATCCGTTTTGCTTTGTAATTATATTTCATATCAATACTATTTATACTGTCAGTTTAATAGCCTGGGTTCTGGATCAGCTCTGGCGATTTGGCAACTTCGCTTTGCGGGAAAGGCCACAGGTACATTGCCGTGCGGAAATTGCGCTTGCGCACATCAAATTGTTTGTACGCCACGGCAGCGCCGTCACGGTTAACCTCCATACCTTTAGTGATGATGTTATCTGTTTGATCGGCAATTTTCCAGCGGCGTACATCCCAGAAGCGGTGCTCTTCAAAAGCCAGCTCAATGCGGCGTTCGTTTTGAATAACTGTACGCATATCGGCCTGGCTCAATCCTGTTGGTAACTGGTACGGATTTAGACCAGCCCGCTGCCGTATGGACTCAACAGCAGAATAAACCAGCGCTGTTGGCCCTTCATATTCGTTAGCAGCTTCGGCATAGTTCAGCAGGATCTCGGCATAGCGGATCAATGGCAGGCAACGATCCGTACGATGCATAAAATCGTTTGCTACGGCAGCCGGATCAAGCATTTTATTGGTGTAGTAACCGGTAGTAGTGCCAACATGCACGGCATCGGGCCCTGTTGTATTTCCGTTGTATTTACCAACAAAAATATTTATGGGTGAAGTACCTGACGAAAGCCTGATTTGCAGAGGTGTTTGGTCATGGATGATGCTATAATCCAAACGCGGATCGCGGTTAGCATATGGATTATTGGGATTGTAGTTTGATGATGGATCAGTGATCGGCTTACCATTACTCATCGGGAAAGCATCAACCAATCCCTGTAGGGGAAAAGCACCGTTTTTGCCTGTACGGGTTGGCGGCTGCCATAAGTTTTCTAAATCCACATTGCCGGTTGGGCGCATCAACTGGAAAATATATTCGGTATTTACACGCTTGGTAAACAGCTTTTGAAAGCCAAAACCCGGAGCAGTGGCATTGTCAACGTTGAGGCTATATACGCCGGTTGAAATAACGGCGGCCGCAGCTTGCTCGGCAAGTCTCCAGCGCTCTTTATCGTAAGCCGGATATCCCACCAATTCGAGCGTTTTACCCTCTCCAATAGATTGACCATTGAACAAAGGGCTTGCGGCGTAAAGCAATACCCTTGATTTTAAAGCAAGGCAGGCCCCTTTTGATGCACGGCCATAATTTACCCCCGATTGCGCAGTCGGCAGGTCCTGTCCGGCCGCGTCACACTCGGCAAGGATATAATTCACGCAATCGGCATAGGTGTTGCGGGCAGCCGGGATCTTATCCGTGTAAGTATAAATACTATCGCCAAGTAAATGCACTCCGCCGTAATGTTTCAGCAATATAGCATAATACCAGGCACGTAAAAACCGGGCTTCGGCCTTCATTTGTGTTTTAGCAAAGTTATTGATAGGTGCCTTGGGCAAATTTTTGAGCAACTGGTTTACCGAGCGGATATTGGTATAACATGTTTTATATGCATCATCAGTAACCACGGCTGCATTGATTGTGCCGGTTTCGAAAGCCAACGCAGTTGAACCGGCAGAAGCAGACACCTCGGCTTCGTCTGAAGCAGCATCAATGCCTCCGTTAGGCGTGGGCGAAAGTATTGGCCCGTAGGTAAACCTGCCCGCTGCTGCGCTAAAACCTACATTACTATAAATGCCGGCTAAAAACGATACCGTATTGGCACTATCGGTAAACACTGTCCCCTCGGTTAGGTTTGATGTTTGTGTTTGCCCCAGGAAGCTATCCTTTTTACACGAAGTAAAAAACAGGAAGCCCCCCAAAACCGAATAAGCAAGAACCTTGAAGTAAAGTTTTTTCATACTATAGGGTTAGTTAACATCACGCTTCCGCAGAGAAAATATAAAATCGTTTTAGCAACGATATATTTTAATTACGGGAGCTAAAGTTTAAAAAACTGTTTGTTAATTGGTTTATAATTTAGATATCGAAATCTGATACTAATATAGTTTATAAAAACGATTTAGCAAATTTTTTGTGCTAATTTTTTATATTTTTCAAAATCGCAATTTCCATGCTTTAATTTTAACAATAACAACATTTGCAATCGGTTGAAAATGTTGTTATTGTAAGGCATGCTTCTCTCCTATTTAATACCATTAAAAAAACGGCTAAAAAACAATGCCTGGTAATTGATAGAATTGCCCCAATATTCCCAGGTATGGGCTCCGGGCCTCACTGTGTAATCATGCGGCACTTTACGCTCAAGCAGCTTTTCATGCAATTCCTGGTTGGCCTGGTAAAGAAAATCATCATAGCCAACGTCAAAAGTAATGGCAAGTGAGTTTGGCTTTAACAGGTAAATGAGGTTCACAACGCTGTTTTGCTCCCACCTGTCGGGGTGTTCGCTGTATTTACCAAGTACACGCTCTATACCAAAACTATCCGGAAAAGGCCTGATATCAACCGCTCCACTCATACTGCCTGCTGCTCCGAATTTATCCAAATGCTTAAAGGCCAAAAACAAAGCGCCATGCCCGCCCATACTTAAACCGGTTATGGCCCTCCCCTTTCTGTCAGTTATGGTTGAATAGTGTTTATCAACCCAATTTACCAGCTCGGTACCTACGTAAGTTTCATATTGCGAATCTTTGACAGCCGGGCTATCAAAATACCATCCGGCAAAATCACCATCGGCACAAACTATAATAAACTGATAGGTATCGGCTAAACCGGCAACCACAGGCACTTTTTTAATCCAATCGCTGTAATTGCCGCTAAAGCCGTGCAGCAGGTATAATACCGGGAATTTTTTGGCATTGGAATAGTCGGCGGGCTTTATTACCACCGCCTTGATATCCTTGTTCATTGCAGCACTGTGCGTGAGTACCGTATCAACCGTTGCAGCCGCAGCTTTGAAACTACAGGCTGCAAGGCCAATAAATAACGGAATAAATAGTAACTTTTTAATATTCATCTGTATATAGTGATTTTATTTTGAGGCGATTACGGTAATGCGATGGTTTTTCGGCTTATTAATGACATAGATCTCGTCGGTTAATACATCCATTTCCTTTTGCCAGGCATCACGTAAACTTTTGTAGCGGGCGCGGGTGTAATTATCTTTATTGCCGTTAACAAAAATGTCCCTCTTGGCGTACTTGCTTATGGTATCCATCGCAGCATTAGTATCATGGAACAACAGACCTTTGCCTTTTAAAAAGTCAAATTGCATCCAAACGTACATCCGGATGCGTCTTTCAATATCCCAGCGTTCTTCGTTCAGCTCCCTGATCTGGATGGCCTGCTGATATTGCGGCGTTGTAGTGATTTCGGCAAGATTGATACCGGCACTCAGTTGTCCGGCCGACCAATTCCCCATTTTTTCGCCGTCAATAAGCACATCATAACTGGCCGATTTTAAACCTTTAACGGCAAGCAGCTCCTGGTTCATCTCTTTGGTAAAGGGAACAATTTTCAGAGCGTCCGATTGCTTTTTGCGGTTCCCCCAGCCACGCGTAACAGTATCTATAGGATAAGGGAGGGAATTTGCAAGATAATTGAATGCCACAGAATCAGTCGAAGAGATCAAATTGGTTATCTTGCAGTTAACAGCTTTGGTTGCTTTTTTACTGTTAGCATCAATAGTCACGTCAGCCACTACTTTATTGCTAAAACCCTGCGCTTTTAAAAAAAGATAAGCCATTACCAGGTGCCCGTCATTATCAGGATGTACCCTGTCATTGGGTGTTAAGCTAAAAGTTGAATCTTTAGCTTGTTTGCGCAGGTTAATCTCCGTCATAGGATGATAAAAATCAACGTAGCCCCAGCTATTTCTCTTAGCAGCGTCGCGCTGAAAATCTATCACTTTCGAAAAAGCAGCACTTTTTTTAGGATAGATATTTTTGGCGGTGAACTTACTGGTTTCATCGTAAGGCGAACCAAGAATGAAGATCTTCCGGATCTCGGTATGTTGTTTAAGCTTATTCTCCAGCAATGCGTAGTTATCGTACGATCCCTGGATCCTTTTATCCATAACATCCTGTGCATCGGCACGATACCATTCAAAATAGCCGGTATCATTCATGCCCCAGGTAAGGGTTAAAACGTTTGGCTTTTTGCTGAACACATCATCCTCAAAACGGTCGTTGATCTGCCCTACCACATCACCGCCAATGCCCGCGTTATAACAGGTTATCCGCATGTTCGGGAAACGGGTCATGTAATACAGCCATATGTACGAGTGGTAATGCCCTCCGTCGGTAATGCTGTTACCAACAAAGGCCACCCTGTCGCCGGCGCGAAATGGCGCGATGCTTTGGCCACTTACGGCTCCCCCTGCCGCTATCAATACTAATAATAAAATCAACTTTTTCATTAACTGTTAATTATAATGTGTTCAGCAAAAAATAAATTCAAACTATAGGCCAACCAAGCTGTAAGGGATCCTCACGGCCTTTACCTGGTAAAAATTAGGGTCCTGGTTATTGTTTACGCAAGTGGTGGTACTGCAGCTGCCACCCTCTCCGTTGTAGTTTAAACAATAGGTAACAAGCAATTCGTTATGACCGTTAACAAATTCGGGGTGAATGGCCGGGGTATAATACTTAGCCAAATGCCCCTGGTAAACATCGTTAATAGTGAAAACCATTTTAGGTGCAGTGAATGGCCCTTTAGGACTATCGGCCGTTGATATATAAATGTTATGGCTTGCCGGATCGCAAAAATAGCCCAGGTCCATCTGCATCATCACGTACTTGTTATTCACTTTTGATATGATCACATTTTGTTGGGTAGTGTTACCCGCGCCAATGGTTATAGCCGCTGCGGTAGCAGTTGTACGGGTTGATGACCACGAAGTTCCTGTCCAGAACGACCAGTTAGCCGGATTATTTGCCGGAAAACGCGCCAGGAATACATTAGACGTATTAAAGAACACACTCTTGCTTCCGTAAACATAAACTGAATCGTTGCTTACGTTTTTAACCATCCCGTTCGAAAATCCGGTTTCTGTTTGGCCCGACATCCCAGCTGGTGTGATCCGCGCAGCCGTACCCCAGTTAAGTCCGCCAGTGTTTTGGGTAAGATCATAGATCACTTGGTTTTCGGGTGTAGCCCCATTGGCCGATTCAAAAGTGTAAAGGTAAACATGGTTACCGGCCTCGATACCAGCACCAGGCCAGCGATAAGTTGAGTTATGATCGCCGGGGCTTTCAATGATCTCCATACTGTTTATCGGCGAATTATTGGTGGTAATATTGGGGGTTAGCGATTGATCCCAGCTATGACTTGCCGGTTGCAACAATGCCGAATTGTGATATTTAAAAAACTGACAGTATAACTGGCCATTGCTTTGAAGTTGCGATGATTCATAGGCATCTTCGGTTATCCAAAGCACTTTTCCGTTGTTGGCGCCATAGGTAAGCGGGATGCTTTTCCCTTCGTCAAAAGCTACGGTACCGTTAGTTCGATGAAAAAAGTTTACAACATCATCATCGCGGTAAGCCTCGGCAGCGAGGCCGTTAAGGAGCCAGGTTTGTGCTGTATTACCTGCCACGAAGGCTTCCTGGGTGATAGGTGTACCATTAGTAGTGGATGAACCGTGATTAGTTACCGCCAGGCCATTGCCAACGTTAATAATTTTGTAAACACCTGTGCTTACAGATTGAATATACCATTGCTGAGCGTTATTGGTATTGGCCTTATCCTGCCACAAACCTGTACCGGGATTTGTGGTTGCCAATGGCACTTCCAGGTATTTACCGCTGGCAATGTTCATGATCTTGAATTTGGTGGTATTGGTTATGGCTCCGTTGCCCTGCTGCACAATTATCCACTTTTGATTGGGAGCTGTAGCCGTGCCGCTGCCTGTATATTGGTTTTGCTGCGCACCGGTGCCATCATTAAGCATACCGCTGCCATTAATTTCAATGGCTTTACCGCTTAAAACATTGCTGATAAAAAAGGTTCCGTAGGAGCTTACCGGCGATCCGCTGGTTAGTTGTACGGAATCTGTGCGTACAAATGGTTTGGGGTACTTAACGGCAGCTTGTTTGCTGCATGATGCCAGCAAGGCCATGGCCATCATGGTACCGGTGAACAGGTTTGTTTTCATAATTTGGTTTGGTTTATAATTTGGTTTGATGTTTGGTCGGTGTTTAAAATTATTCAATTTATAAAATCGATTTAGCAATTTTATATAAAAAATCCCCTCTCATCTTTCCTTCATTCATATCCTAAATTATCAGATCCCCCAGCTTTTATTTGGTGTTGCGCCCATACTTAATTCAAGGGTGCCGCCTGCTGCAATATCCTTATAATCTATATAACATTTATTGTAGGCTTTGCCGTTAAGTTTTGCTCCCTGTATATAAATATTTTTTGCCGAATTATTATTGGCGATGATGGTAAAGGTTTTACCTTTTGCGTATTTAGGATCAAGCTTTAACGTTACTTTATTGAATACCGGGCTGGTGACCTCCTGCCTCGTATCGCCGGGACAAACCGGATGCAAACCACTCGCTGCCAATACATACCAGGCCGACATCTGTCCTACATCTTCGTTGCCCACCAATCCCTCTACAGAGTTTTTATAAGCCCGGCGGCAGATCTCGCGTGTCCATTTCTGGGTAAGCCATGGGGCGCCAAGCCGGTTGTACAGGAACGGAACATGGTGTACCGGCTCATTGGAATGATTATAGTAATCGTTCCACATCATGTTATCGGGTGTTTTGCCAAAAAGGTTATTCAGATCGGCTATCACTTTTTCGCGACCGCCCATCAGCTTTGCCATACCGTCAACATCCTGCGGTACAAACCATCCCTGCTGATAAGGGTTGCTCTCAATACAGCCATACCATTGTTTAATCCGTCCTTCTGCAGGCCATGGGAGCCAGCTACCGGTGCTATCTTTTGGGCGGAACCAGCCTTTATCCATATCAAAAATATTTTTGAAGGCCTCACCGCGCAACGTATATTTATTAGCATCCTGCTGTTTATTAAGCGCTTTTGCTAATTGAGCTACACACCAGTCGTTATAGGCATACTCGAGTGTGTAACTGATGCCGGTGTTGCCGGGAGTAAAACCTTTATCCCCGTTGCCAAATTTTTCAACAGCGCCCACGGCTAATTTATAAGCATCGGGTATATTATAATTACGGATGCCTTTGGCATAAGCATCGGCCATAACGGCTACCGCCGGGTTACCAAGCATACAGCCGCTATAGGCATTCAGCAGTTCCCAGCGTTCCAGGTAATCTTTCCTCTTTTCGTTGGCAAGCGTAACCAGCGAATTAACGAGGTCATTAACCAGCGACGGATTAATAATAGTTTGTAAAGGCATCTGGCTCCTGAAAACATCCCACCCACTAAATATAGTGCGTTTTTTAAATGTTACAGTATGATGCACCTTGCCATCACCACCCATATATTGACCGGTAACATCGCTTACAATGCGCGGGTCTATCATGGTATGATATAATGCTGTATAAAACACCGTCTTTTGTTCGGCAGTGCCGCCCTGGATACTAACTTTTGACAGGGCATTATTCCATAGGTTAATAGTTCGCTGATGAACAGCGTCGAAATTCCAGTCCTTTATTTCAGCTTGTAAATTGGCCTTAGCACCGGCTATACTTACAAATGAGATACCTGATTTAAGCAATACCTGTTCACCGGCTTTGGTAGCAAATTCGCTGTAAAAACCAAGATGCTTTCCCTGCTTTTCCTTCAAGCCTTTAAAGATCTCAGCATTAGCTACGCGTTCCTGGTATTTATCGCCGGTAACATCGTCCAGCTTACGGCTCCAGTCATTGGGAATATCGACACTCCAGACGCCATAGTTTTTAAGCGGCTTGCTGAATTGTGCGTAAAAATACACAGTATAATCTGCATGTCCGTCACCATTGCCCCAGCCACCACCGTCGGGGGTGCATTTCATAAAGCCCTCAATAGTATGGTCATCAACTACTTTTACATATTGCAGCGTTGAAGTTCCCCCTACCCTTCTGGCCAGATCAATCTGGATACGTGATTGTTTATTTTGAGAAAAGGTAAAGCGCAACATCCCGCTATGAGGGGCGGCAGTGGCTTCAGCTTTGATATTATTATCGGTTAGCAGCACACTGTAATATCCGGCCGATGCTTTTTCAGTACTTTTATCATAAGCAGATCGATAGCCTATTCCTGCAGTTCCCATTTTACCGGCACTGGTTTTGATTGGCCCGGCTGTAGGCATTACTAAAAAATTTCCCAGATCACCATACCAGCCAATGCCACTCATTTGGGTAAAGGCAAACCCTTCAATACTTTTATGTTCATAGCTATAGCCCGAGCCATTGTCACCTCCGGTTATGGTGTTAGGGCTTAACTGTACCAGTCCGTAAGGTGTGGCAGCGCCCGGAAATGTTTTACCTAAGCCATGGTAAACCCCTGCCCCATCCGCACTGGTGCTGGCACCTATAAAAGGATTAACATAGGAAGCCGCATTTTGTGCCTTCAGCACTGCTGCCTGACTAAACAACATACCCGCAGCAAATACGGCTATTAAATATTTTTTTAAGGCTGGTAGTGTGGTTATGTTCATAATAGTAGTACCGGTTTATTATTTAAGACCCGGCAGACCGAAATCGTGATTTATTATCGACAGAAAGCTTCGTTTACCGTAAGTTTTTTATGACAGATAAACCTTCAGAATTAAAAATTGACCGGTATTTGTTAATTGGTTATTGCACGACCAAATTATATAATAAAATCGATTTAGCAAATTTTTGTTAATTTTATTTTTTCAGATAAATAAACTGTCTGAGGATTCCATCAACATTGCAGTACCATAACTACAGCCATTTACTAAACCAATCCAATGTCATTTTAAAATGCGCCGGCGTGGAGGTATGGGGCAGCTTCGGTGCCACGTCACGCATAATTTTATCGGCCGCGTTTTTTGAGGTATACGCCTGCATGGCCGAAGCATAGGCTATATCTGCACCCGGCAACGGGCAATTAGAATCATTTTCCGTACCTACAACCAGCATTGGACGGGGCGCCATTAATCGCAGCAGTGAAGGGCAATCAAACTCGCCGGTGATATCAGGGAGCAGTTTATCCCATACAGCTTGTACGTTACGCTTGTTTAAGACCGAATCGCCAAGGTCTTTGGCCGCCTGTAAGTGCGCTGCCCGGATAGTACCTGCACGTCCCTGCCATTTATCATTATCCAACGACCATTTGAAACTTTGCACTGCAATATCCAGCACAATTACTTTTATCCGCTTATCTACTGATGCTGCAAGCCATGTTTCCATCCCTCCCATGGATATGCCGCCCATACCGATACGATTAGCATCTACATCAGGCCTGCTTGCCAGGTAATCGGTTACCCGCCAAAGATCAAAAGCGGTATCAAACAAAAATGGATGGGTTTGATGGCCTTTATCTTTATTTTCCCAGGCAGCGGTAGCAGCTGCTACGTATTCCTTTGCGCCATGCGCGCCTCCGGCAATGCGTTCACCATGAAATCGGGCATCAATGGCTACGCCCATAATCCCTCTTTTAACCAATTGGTACAACATCCCTTTGCTGTCCTCCTTTTTACCACCTGTACCGTGGAGAAAAATTACAGCAGGGTATGATTTTGCGCCAGTAACAGGTTTGTAAATCAGGATAGGTACCCGCTCATTCTTTTCGCTATAAATAAAACCGTGTTCTGTAATAACCGAATCTGTTTGTGTTATTGTAAGGGATGGATTTAACGGAACGCGGGGCCTTTCCAGCAGCTTTTTAAAATCAGCAGCAACCTTATCAACAGGGGGGTAATTTATTTGCTGCGCGAATGAAAGCAAGGAGCATAACAATAATGTCATGCCGGCGCAAAGTACCTTGATCTTAAACAACATAATTTGATTGATTTACCAGTACAATGTATAAAATATGCGGCTTAATGAGTGTAACAATACTAACATGTAATAAAAAGCACAAAAGCTGAACGTTTCCATCCAGCTTTTGCAAAGCTACCATTAACGGTAACTTTCCTGAACACGTTAATTTTCTTCGGCGTATTTCTTAAAGTTGTTAAGTATGGCCTGCCAGCCATTTTTTTGCATTTCAAGGGAATTTTGCTCTTCCGGATCAAATGTAACTTCAACTTCAGTTTGGTTGCCGTTTGCTTTGAAAGCTACAGAAGCCTGCCTTCCGTTTGGCATAGTATAGGTAAACTTTTCACCATCAACAATTTCGTCATAAGTAGCTTCAAAGTCAAAACCAAAGCTTCCGTCTTTTGCTTCCATTCTTGCCGAGTATTTTCCGCCTACCCGCATATCATTTGATGCAGAAGGACATTGCCATGAAGGATCGGCAAAGTTCCATTTTGTAATGTGTTCGGGATTGGTGTAATAATCCCAAACTTTTTTAGTATCTGCATTGACTGTGGCGGTAACGGTGATCTTGTTGCTCATTTTTTATTTTTTTAAGGTTAATAATAATTGGTCGAGTTTTTCGAGGGTTGCCATCATTCCCTGTTCCATGCCCATCTGGATAACAGTTTCCAAATCTGAAAGCGATTTGTAAGTTACAATGGTTTCTACCAAAGCGTTTTCTCCTTTGTCGGTAAAATTTACGAGCCACTCCGCACGGGGAAGATCCTTATTTATTTCACCTTCTGCATTACAGAAAGCATCTAATGATGTATAGTAATCAATGGGTTTGATTTTCAGATAATCTGTCCAGCCCCAGTATTCTGTACCATTGGGCTCCACCATGGCATAGTGCCAGTGGCCACCTTCGCTAAAATTCATTGATTTGGTTTTGGTAGTTAATGGCGCGGGGGCAAACCATTGGTCAAGCAATTCCTGCCGGGTGTAACAGTCCCAAACCAATTGCCTGTCGGCTAAAAATTCACGCCTGACGGTCAGCGTATTTTTTTCTTTATCTGCAATAAAATCAAAGTGCAAGTTGTTTTTCATTTTTTCTGTTTTTTTAGAGTTGATAAAAGGTTGTCGAGTTGTTGAAACCGGGTTTCCCAAATTTTGCGAAATTGCTCCAGCCATTTGTCTATTTCTTTCATTTTGTCAATCTCCAGTTGATAGTAGATCTCACGCCCCTGGTATTCCTGTTTCACCAGTTCACATTCGGTTAAAACCTTCAGGTGTTTTGAAATTGCCTGCCGCGTAGTATCAAAATGCTCGGCGATAGCGTTAGGTGTCATTGCCTGTAATGCAATTAAGGCGATGATAGCCCGCCGTGTAGGGTCGGCAACAGCCTGAAAAATATCTCTTCTCATTGAAGTGTTAATCATGTACCGGCTTGAATGAACAATCAAGCCCTATAAAACTATTTCCTGATCATAGGCAGGTATTTCTCCCAATTGTCAATAATTACCCAAAGAACAATTGCGATCAATACCAATACGATAGGTAAACCCGACGGGGCCATACTGATATTAGCCAATAAGATACCTGTTAAAATAGGTACGAGTACTACTGCACCAAGCGCCCTGGTTCTTGGGATGACCAATAATAAACCGCCAAGGATTTCCATGGCGCCCACCAGCGGCATGAGCCAGCCTATTTCCATAAAGGCCTTCCCTACTTTCACCATTTTTTCAGGCATTTCTTTAGGCATCGGCATGTAATGAAAAAATTTGTCGAGACCGGCGTTGATAAACATTAACCCGGTTAACAGGCATAAAACAAATAGGATTTTACTTTTCATGGTTTGGTTTGGTTTATTTTAAATAAGAAACTGATTGGTTGCAAATATATGCGCAACTAATTGGTTTCGCAAATTTATTTTGTTTTTTTTTAACGACTAAATTTTAAAATTGATGAATTAAATAGTTATAGAAATACAAAGCCCCGACATATGCGATATCGGGGCTTCTAATTATCCAATCTTATAACTGTTATCCCAGTTGCAGACCTTTTTGCTATATAGCGCCTGGTTGCCAAGGTGCACACTGATGGCAGTCCGGGCACCGGTGAATACATTACTGTCCGGCAGTTCATTGCGCTGTATTTTCTGATAAAAATCGTTGAATGCATACCAGGTGCCATCTTTCGTGGCTTCGGGCAGAATGGGCGTACCTCCTTCTTTATTCCATACTATGCGTGTTGCACCGGTCACGCCGTCTACCGTTCCTTTTTCCTTCAAGAGTTTTTTCTCCGGGTAAAACATGCCCTGGTCGGTTAGCAGGGATACGGTACCCAGGGTACCTTTAATCTTGAAAAGATATCCGTCATGCGCGTTTCCGCACATTGCACCGAAATTACCGATCAGGCCCAGATCCGGGTAACGTAACATCAGTTGCACGTTATCATAGGTCTCCCTGCCATCTTTAAAAACATCTATTCCGCCGGTGGCAAAAAATTCCTGCGGGTGGGTATCAAATACCCAGTTAATAAAATCAATCTGGTGCGAAAGCAGTTCGGCCGCCAGTCCGCCCGAATATTCTTTGTACATGCGCCAGTTGATAGCCCGTTCCAATGAAGGATCGGGCACCGGGCGGCGCCAATTGCCATTGCGGTCCCAGCGGCAATCCACTTGCGTTACTTTACCCAGATAGCCTTTATTGATCATCTCTTTAACCCGGTAATATAAAGGCGAATAACGGTACTGGTGACCAACCTGCAGCACCTGGTTGTTGCGGCCGTGCATCAGGCCCACAAGCTCAAGCGCTTGATCAATGGTATAGGTCATCGTTTTTTCCAGGTATAAATGTTTGCCCGAGCGGATAACATCAGCAGCCACAGCGTAGTGCAGGTAAAGCGGAACAGCAACGATGATCGCCTCCACTTGCTTATCATCAATTAATTTACGATAATCCGTATATATTTTTACCGAACCGGCCTTCACCAGCTTTTGTGCCGCTGCCAGCCGGAAATCGAGCACATCGCATAAGGCAGTAATACGGAACTGATCGGGCATTCCGTTAAGGATATTCATAATCCCGGTGCCGCGGTCGCCGCAGCCGATCACCGCAATTTTAACAGGATCAGCTGCCGGCTGCAGTGCGCTCAGGTTATGGCTTAACAATAATCCGCCTGTGAGCAGGCTTGTATTTTTCAAAAAAGTTCTTCTCTCCATTTATCCAGTTTTATTGTTGATATCCTTTAAAATAAGCTGTAACCGTATCTGCTACAAGGCCATCCGGCTTCCGGTACACAATGTAAGCACCCAGATCCTTCCGGTTTTTCAGGAAGTTCAATGTGCGTTTTAATCCCATTGTCATAAACCCGTTATCATAACCATCCGCTGTTATTGCGTCTTTTGCATAAACGGTAACGCTGATCATTTCGTTTTGAATTGGGTAGCCTGTCAACGGATCCATCAGGTGCGAAACCTGTTTACCGCCTGCTTCATGATGTTTGCGGTAATTGCCGGATGTGGTAATGGCGCCATCCCCCGGCTCGATCACCTTACGCATCGGGGCCGGATCCAGGTCATTACCACTGATGCCTTCAATGCCCACCTTAAATGGTTCATTACCGGGTTTATGGCCTTTAATACGTAATTCGCCGCCCAATTCGATGAGATAGTTATGAATGGAATGTTGTTCCAATAAAGACGCCATTAGATCGACAGAATAGCCCTGCGCAATGCCGTTGAGATCCAGTTGTACACCCGGCCGTTTTTTGTGTAAAAAAGTTCCTTTTAAACTGATTTTATCCGCTCCTACATAATGAAGGAGGTTTTGCACTTCTTTCCGATTGGGGTCATGTCCCGGTTTAATTACACCAAATCCCCAGGCATCAACCAAAGGTTTCACTGTGGGATCTACCAGCCCCCCGGTCGCCCGGCTAATCTGTAGCGCACGGGTGATTAGCACACGAAAAATCTCATCTATACGGACACCTGTTGCAGAACGGTTGAACTTACAAATGAGCGAATTAGGTTGATATAGAGAGACCGACCGGTCAAAACGCCTTAACAGGCTGTCGGTTTGTGCTGTACCCACCAGGCTGTCGGGCGCATAATATACGATACTGTAAGTAGTACCTTGTGCATACCCCTTCAGCTCGAAACGGCGGAGCGGTTCCTGCTGTACGAAAGCACAGCACATCAAAATAAAGACGCAAGGATACGCCAGTAAGGTTATTTTCATAGTCAGATAGCCAAATGTAAGCATTCAGCCGATTTTTCATATGCCCGCCCGAAATAAGCTTTCTGCTCAACTCCGGTATTAACAACCCCGGCAGAAAGATATTTTCTAAGAAATAACCCGACGACGCTAATTGAGATAAAGCAACAAAAAACCGGCAGAAAGATTTTACAGCGTTTGCCTGGTACTGAAATGTGAAACGAAGCTTACTTCAGCACCGCCAGCAATTCTATCTCCAAAATGGTGATTACCGCCCCTGCAGGATATTCCGGTGTTACCGAAAACTTATTGAGGTGATAAGGTATGATAAATTGGTAACGGCTGCCGGCCGGCATTAACTGCAATCCTTCCGCCAGCCCCGGGAATAACTCACCTACCTTACGGTTCTCCGCCACGATCAGCTCTGAAGTACCCTGATTTTTCTTACCTACCAGGATCGTTCGGTGATAACTGAAATTCACCTTATCGCTTGCCGTGGGCGTGGGACCGGTGCCTTTGCGCAGTACCTGGTATTGAAGGCCGCTTGCAGTGGTGGTGATCTCCGGCATATACCTATTACGTTCCAGTATCCGGTCGGCTTCTTGTTTCGGGCTAAGCGCCGGCACCACGGCCCCCGGTTCAGTTTTGACCACTGCTGATGTTGCCGCTGGTTTTTGCGCGTTTTTGCCCCTGAGCACAGCCACCATATCCATTGGCCATAAATTAGCGATGACTGTCGCCTTGCCGTTCACCCACAATTTGGCCCCATTCTTATCCCGTCCCATCACATAAACATCGGCACCTGCTACGGCCAATGCGTATTTCTCGGGAAAGCCCGGCAAGTCAGCCAGCTCTGTCATGATGCCATTCTTCCAGTAAACCACCTTCTCTCCCGCATAACCAGCCACATACACATCGTTGCCCGTTATGACAATCGCGGTAGCTTTAGCCTCCATTGGCGTCTGACTACTTAGTACCATCGTACCCTGCGTATTGTTCCAGTAAGCAGCCTGCCAATAATCAGGAACCGTGTTGCTGAGCGTAGTACCTACTACATACATTTGATTTTTTGAAATCAGCAGATCAGCGGGATGGACCGGTTTATTCTGATCATTCAGCTGCTTGAGATCTCCGTTTTTCCAGTATCGGGTCTTATTGTTGTCAACACCGCCCACGTAGACATCTCCGCTGGACGGATCCACTGCCAGGCAACTGGCGCCGGAATGGAAACCTTTCGACACGACCATAGGGATTTTAGTACCATTTTTCCAGAGCCGCGCCTCGTCCGTCCAACCAGCAAACATGTTGGGATCTTTGCTCACACGCTCGTAACCGGCCACATAAACATCATTTTTAAATACAGTGATCGCAAAACCTTCACCATGATTCGGAAAGCCCGTCAGCACCACTTCCTGACCGTCTTTCCAGTAAACCGCAGCCCCATGCGCCATGCCCGTTGCGTACACATGATCATCAACTACAGTCATGGCATTGACGATTGATTCTTTATCACCAATGTTAACCAACATCCCATTCTTCAGATAAGCCGCACTATGCCCATCCAGCTTAAAACCACAGATATAAACATCCACCGGTGGCGGCAGGGGTTTTACATTTGATTTATTTTGTGCATTGGTTTGGAAAGCTAAACTGAATAACAACAGGGGCAGAATTGCCTGCCGTGCGATAGCAAAGGTGACTTTGTTCATGAGACAAGGATTTAAATCAATAGGTTGGCCGATCACTGCTGTTCAGGCAGGCATCCAATAGGGTTATAAAATAAAGATACTAAAATGAATGCATTCCGTGCAATGACAAACGGTTAAAAATCAAGTAACAAGTTGCGTCGATTTGGCTAAAACAGGCGTGACGAGACACAGAGTTATGTTTCAAGTTGTTTTTAGACCTGATCACAAAAAGGTGTAATAAAATTCTTTGTAAAAGAAGGATATGTTTTCAAAACATCAAGAGGCTGTATCAATCAGCCTTTTTTTAACTTATTCAGGATACTTAAGCGATATATAGTTTTGCGTTGGATTGACTTTACAAAAAGGGGGTTAACAGGGTTAACACAATTCAGGATTAATATTTAATTATATAGTTAATAATCAGACAATTATGTGTGTTTTCCTTGAAAAATATGTTAACCCCCTTTTTGTATAAATATTACCGGCTAAATTTCAATTCATAGGTAACACCACACCAAGGATAGTCAATTTGATTTATGATACAGCCTCTTTGTATCCATGAACAGGAATACTTTAAACACTTAGAAGGCTTTTTGAGACTTATAGTACCAATTATTGATGATTTAAAAATAAAAGGGTTTATAAAATGACAAACAAATCTAAGGGTATATCAAGTGTTTTTTCTTTAATTTACCTTGACCAGTATGGCTTTGAACTAAGAACTTGACATTATCAAATAATAATAATCGGATTTTTAGCGGTCAAAATACTTGGTTACTTTAACTTAGAAAAAAATTGCAGCCTGATCTGAATATCGACATTGTTGTTATACGCAGCAAAGGCAATAAGCTTGGCATTAGCTCTTAGGAAGACAATCCTCTAAACCACACCTGATAGATTCCTTAAGAATTTGGCGATATGCCGGTGTTATATTTAATCTTTTAAAATGGCCCCCCTCCCCGTTTACAATGCTAAACGAAAGAGTTGACCAGAAATGCTTTTTGAACACAGTTTGAGGGATCTTTAAGCCTGGAAAAGGTAATAAAAAACCGGAATCAATATGTTTGATTCCGGTTAGTACCCAGCGCCGGAGTCGAACCGGCACGGTTTCCCACAGGTGTTTGAGACCAGCGCGTCTACCAATTCCGCCAGCTGGGCATGTTGTAAGGGGTCTTGCCTTACAAGCGGGCTGCAAATGTAGATAAACTCTCCTTAATTCGCAAAAGATATTTTTGTTTATAGTAAATATTTGCAATTTCTATCCGGCGGCTTTCTTTAGCTGTATCGTCCAACTGTTCATAGTCTTTGGTCAGCTTCGCCAGCTCTTCATTGATATCTCCTTCAATAGCAAGCGTTTCTGCGGTTATGGCAGCTAAGTGCGTTGCATCGTCAACCTCCATAAGGCGCTCGTTGATGTCCATCATTTCCATTAAAAAATCTGCTGGCAATTGTGGTTTTGCCCCTTCAGATACCAGGTCGTGCAGTTTTAAAATGTATTCCAAACGCTTTGCTGGGTCGCCAAGAGCATGGTAGGCTTTATTATTGAGGGTAGAAAGCTCCAGGATCTCCTGCTGCTTGGTTTCATCCTCATTGGCATAAAAATCGGGATGATAAAGCTTACTTAGCTCATAAAACTTTTTCTTAAGCAACGCCTGGTCAACCTTAAAAGATTCAGGTATGCCGTAAAATTCAAAATAGTTCATACAGCAAAGATAACTATTAGCGGGTTATCCATGCCGATATCAACTTCATGTTAAAGTAAGTTATCTGTTAGGCGTTGGTCGGTTTCGGCTTTTTCTGCCAATTCTGTTTTGGGATGCACATCAGCAAAAAGCTTTCTGTTTTTAGTTAAGGTAGGCGCCACGCCCAATATACCTATCCCGGCAATAGCTAATACCATAAACAATATAAGCCCGCAAAGCCTCATGAGCTTTTTAAGTTTTTTCATTTTGATCTCAGAAAATAAATGACAGGTGTTACCCTCTCCAGGATTAGTACCTAAATAATTAAAATGGAAATGATTATCACATCCGATAATCAGTAAGGAAGGATTATCCTATAAAAGGATTGCTATCATCGCCTGAAACCGGATTGAAGTTTTTATTGAAAAGAAAGCGTTTAATAGGCCCGCCGGGTATAAACAATTTAGAGGTTTGTTTAATGCTGATATCGGCCTCCAGGCTATGCAAAAAGCTTAATGCGGGCAGGCTGATGACTCTCGAAATTAAGGTTGAAAGATTACTGCGGTTAGCTGTTCCAAGAGCAGCTTTATACGATAAAGATTTCGAGGCCCTGTTTGCAAAACCGGCAACCAGGGTTGTATCAGGCGGAACTACCTTGTTTGTAGTTTGTATTATAATCCCCGAAAAAGTAAAAAAGCCGAGTATTACAATGGCTGTTAACAACCATTTGGATAACACACTTTTTACCGGGCGAAATTTCATTATATAAATGTAGCGATATTGATCCACAAAAAAGGCCCCTGTGAAAAATCACAGGAGCCAGCCCATCTGTCTGAAAAAAAATCTTATTTCATGTAATCTTTATCCAAAAACAAGTAGCGCGCACGGTTAACCTCCGGCATCTCCTCGCTTTTAACATCAATATTCATGAATTTAACATTATTGTTATCCTTAATTGCCGACCATTTTGGCAAACCTGCGCCGTTTGGATTGGCAGTTTTTATAAAGTTGGCAAAGTAGTTTTCCATAGTCTCGGATACTTTGAAATCATCGGGTGTCCAGGCGTAGGTTTTGTTCCCGGCAAGGTTGCCCATAGCATATTCAATTTCTGAAGCATGTGCAGCCCCCACAGGCGGCGGCATTTTTGGGGCCGGTTTTGCGGCATCGCCCTTAACCACACCGCCGGCAAGCCCAGGGGTGGCATTACCCATAGAAGCTACCATGGCTGGGCGTACCCGCGAAAACAGGTACCGGTAAACTGGCTTCCCTCCTGTTTGTACCTGCAGATCGGCCCATTTCCAGGTGCTGTATACAATGAACCTGTCGCTTGACAGGTCGGTTGCAACTTTGATCACTTCCCCGTCATTGGCAGCGGGGTATAGTTTCAATGCTTCCCCGGCCCTGTCACCATATAATTGTTTCAGCGTTTTAGTATAATTTTCAAGCGTTGGCGCATCGCCGCGCATCATGAACTGGAAAGGGACTTCGGCCGAGTTCCAACCCACTAACAATGGAACTTTAGCCTGTTCGCCTGCCATAAAGATCTCAGGCAACGATTTTGGTAGCAGGTAATTATCAATAGTGGCCGACATTGGCGGCGTACCGGGTTTAAAAGCATCATTTAGCAATTGTTCGGCAGGTATGGCCCTGAGGTCGGCCAGGGTATTGGCTTTCTCGTTAGCGGCAAACTTGACGCCGTTTTGTTCAGCATCAGCCAATGGGATGGGGAAAAGCGTGGGTTTGATCCCCGCACCGCTTTCGCCGATGGCTCCTGCTATCAGGTCCTTTGATAAAGGTGAGGCCATTTGTACCGATACAGAAATAGACCCTGCCGATTCACCCGCAATGGTAACCCGTTTAGGATCTCCGCCAAAGGCAGCTATATTTTTTTGTACCCAAAGCAAGGCCAGGTGCTGGTCAAGATATCCATAGTTGCCCGACGAATGGTTTGGTGATTCTTTAGTTAATTCAGGATGCGAAAAAAAGCCAAATACACCAAGCCTGTAATTTACGGTTAAAGCTACGATGCCTTTTTTAGCCATGCTTTCGCCGTCATAGCGCGACTCAGAACCATCGCCTGCCATCAAGCCTCCGCCGTAAAAATAAACCAGTACAGGAAGTTTCTCTTTGGCCGATTTTGCAGGCGTCCACACATTAAGGTACAAACAATCTTCGTTCATGCCTGATGAACGAAAACCCATATCACCAAAAATGGGCTTTTGCATGGGGTTATGGCCAAAATGATCGGCCCTTAAAGTGCCCTCCCAGTTTTTGGCAGGCTGAGGCTCCTTCCAGCGCAAATCGCCCACAGGTGGCTGTGCAAAAGGAATGCCTTTAAAACTTAATACATTTGATGCTTCGCGAGTGCCCTCGAGCGTACCGTTCTCAACGGTGGTTTTGTTTGCCGATAGCTGCGCCATTACCTTTACCGAGGCAACTTGTGCAAGCAGCAGCATTACTAAAATTGGTTTCTTCATTACTGGTATTTGGTTAGTCTGGTTTAATTGACAGAGATTTTTTGAGATCAGATCCTTATTGTATCAATTTGTTACAATAATAAATTATTTTTCGATAGCTGTCAATTTTTTTTATTTACTTGTGCCTTTGTTTTATTACGATACATGAATAAAGAGTTTCACCAACTGGAAAATAACATTGCGGGCGAAGGTTTTTTACCGGGCCTTGCTATAGATACGGTTATTTTTGGTTTTCATGACAACCAGTTAAAGGTATTGCTGCTGGCTTATAAAAACACCGGGCTATATGCGCTTCCCGGAGGCTTTATTCATGATAATGAAGATGTGAACGAAGCGGCGCGGCGGGTACTTCAAAGCCGTACTGCCTTAACCAACATCTACCTGGAACAGTTTTATGTTTTTGGCAATTACAGCCGTTATGATCCCGGGCCGCTCAGGGACATCATGCAAGCCCGTGGCTACAACCCGCCTGCTGATCACTGGTTATTAAAGCGTTTTATTTCGGTGGGATACTATGCGCTGGTCGATTTTACCAGGGCCATCCCCACACCCGATGAAATATCTGATAACTGCGACTGGTACAGCCTCAATGAACTGCCTGTGCTGATGCAGGACCATCAGCAAATTATTAACAAAGCGCTGAAAACCCTACAGAATGAGCTTGACCAAAAGCTCATAGGCTTTAACCTCATGACCGAAGAATTTACCATGGGCGACCTGCAATCGCTCTACGAAACTATCCTTAACAAAAAGCTCATCCGCGCAGCTTTTCAGCGCAAAATGCTGGGACTTGGTATTTTGGAACGGGTAGCAAAAAAATGGACAGGCGGCGCACATAAGGCGCCATACCTGTATAAGTTTATTTCAAACAGAGTGCCGGCGGATAATACCTAA
Organism: Mucilaginibacter sp. cycad4; assembly: GCF_034263275.1. Lineage (NCBI taxonomy): Bacteria > Pseudomonadati > Bacteroidota > Sphingobacteriia > Sphingobacteriales > Sphingobacteriaceae > Mucilaginibacter > Mucilaginibacter sp. cycad4. The sequence continues at coordinate 2,879,376 of NZ_CP139559.1, forward strand.
ATGCCTGCAATACTCTCCTTAGCGATCTGTTTGTGTATTTTTTTGCAATGAAACAATGTCGCAATTAACCCCTTAACATGTCTTGATAGCCCCCTCCTGTGTTAAGGTATAAGACTTAATTTTACTTTCATAAAATCACTCAATTATAAATCTATAAAAACAATCACATCATGTTAGCTATCAATCCTTATTTAAACTTTAACGGCAACACCGAAGAAGCTTTTAACCACTACAAGTCAGTATTCGGCGGCGAGTTTGCAATGGTTATGCGTTTTAAAGACTCACCTGCGGCTGCCAACACGCCCGAAAAAGACCAGAACAAGCTTATGCATATTGCTCTCCCCCTTGCCAACGGCAGCATGCTGATGGGTACGGATGCAATAGGCGCAGGAGGTATGCCATTCGTAACTATGGGTACTAACTTCTCGCTTACCATCAGTGCCGAATCAAGAGAAGAGGCAGATAAGCTGTATAGCGGTTTAGCAGAAGGCGGCAATGCTGTTTCGCCTATGCGTGACGAGTTTTGGGGCGATTATTTTGGCTGGCTTACCGATAGGTTTGGCATAAACTGGATGATTACACACAATCCAAACGCCACCAAATAATAACTTATTGATTTTTTAGGGGACGGATGAATCAATCGCCGTTCCCTAAGAAATCAAACATTGCTATTGTTCAACCAAAAGGTTTTATATACAAACCAAAACAGGCTTATGATAGTAGAAGTTTTTAAAACCAATGTAAATAAACGCCGCCAGGCTAATATGCTTTTGAATGCCATTCACAACACGTTCGGCAACCATAAAGCCAATTTCGATCTTGATGATTGTGACCGGATTTTGCGGGTTCAGTGTGACAGCGGTACATTATGCGCCCACTCGCTCATCAATTTTTTAAATGAATTAGGCTGCCGGGCCGAGGTTTTGGAAGACTAAACCCACTTTTACAAAACAAATTATTTAAAAACAAGGTAGTATCATTAATATAAAGCCAATTATCATGTTAAAAGACAGCAAAGCATTCAGCGGATTTTCGGTAGATGATACAGCTAAAGCCAGGGCGTTTTATGCTGATGTACTTGGTTTAGATGTAAGCGATGTACCCGAAATGCAGGGCTTACTTAACCTTAATATTACAGGCAGTACCCCCATATTGATATACACTAAACCCAATCATAGCCCGGCTACCTTTACCATTTTGAATTTCCCGGTTGACGATGTAGAAAAAACTGTTGATGAACTCAGCGCGCGCGGCGTTAAGTTTGAGATCTACAACCAGGAAAATTTTAAGACAAACGAAAAAGGCGTATTTCTTAACGGCGGCCCCAAAATAGCCTGGTTTAAAGACCCTGCCGGGAATTTTTTATCCGTGATAGAGAAATAGCGCTATAAATACCCGTACCGGGTATAAATCAAGCCCCGTTTTGGGGAATAACAACTACCTGCCGTGGGAATAAATTCCTCGACGGACTATTAACTTTCCGTTAATTTCTTAATTTTTCACAACCATTTTATCTATTAAGCGTATAAAAGCCTACCAAGCCTTTGATTGCGGCTGTTTTTTATTTAAGGAATGTTTTTTGCATGTAATTACAATGAAAAACAAAACGCATTAATTGTCAGGCTATTTATTTTATACTTAGCTGTTAATTAAAAACAGCTGATAAATCATTTCCTTTTCATTAATAACATTTATTAAATTTATATTTTTCGATATATCAGCATTTACAATAAATAATAAAAATACAACAAACTGATTAATAAACAATTGCTTCTCTTTTATAAATAACCCCAATTAATTAAATATGAAAAGAACGCTACTTATAGTTGACGATGACTTGAGTATCTTAAAACTGCTCAACTTCATTCTTTCAAAAGAATATGATATTGTAGTTAAAAATAACGGCATCGAAGCTTTTAGCTGGCTTGAAGATGGTCACATGCCCGAATTGATCATATCCGACCTCCAGATGCCTTATTTTGACGGCCAATCCTTTATTAAAAACGTAAAGATTAGTGGCTTTTATCGTGAAATACCTGTTATATTGCTATCGGCCGCCCATGATCTTGACGCGCAGGTAAGCAACATGCCCTTTAAGGTTGATGCATACATTCACAAGCCGTTTAACCCAACTGCATTAAAAACAGCCATTAATCAAGTTTTACAAGTTTATGAATCACCAAACGTCTGATTGGAACGAAAGTTCAGGTTCTAATATCAGGGTAGCCTATGCCGGCACTCAGTTTAAGGAAATGATTTCGGCAGGACTAAATGAAGGCTTTAAAATTGCGTACAACAACTCTATCGATCAGCTTAATGATTATTTAGGCGAGCAATCTATTTTATCCGTTCCTGATATTATTTTGGTTGAAGTTGATGCTGAAGGCAAATGGATTAAAATGGTTGACGAAGTTAAGCAAAGCTTTCTTCTCAATGGCTTAATTATCGTACTGCTTTCATCGCAAAATGATAAAACTTTAAGGCAAAAAGCCATTAAATTAAAGGTGCATGACTTTTATGGCGAACCGTTTGCTATAAGTGACCTGCGCGAAAGACTTAACTTTTTGGTACGCTTTAAACTGATAAAGCCCAAATTGCTTGAGCTTTCAAAAGTAGTTGATACAGCTTACAAAATGCCGGCAGGTAAACGCCTTATCGACCTGGTAATTTCGGGCGGTATGATGTTTGTACTGTCGCCTGTTATGCTGATAGTTGCTATTTTAATTAAGCTGGATTCAAAAGGTCCGGTATTTTACAAAAGCAAACGTGTAGGTACAGGTTATAAAGTATTTGATTTTTATAAGTTCCGGTCGATGCGTACCGATGCCGACCAACTGCTTGCCAAGCTATCGGCCGAAAACAATCAATATGCTGCCGAAGGGGGCGACAACAAAGTAGCCTTTGTGAAAATCAAGAACGACCCGCGCATTACTAAGCTGGGTAATTTCTTACGCAATTCAAGCCTTGACGAATTGCCACAGTTATTCAATATATTACGGGGCGATATGTCGGTGGTTGGTAACAGGCCGTTGCCTTTATACGAAGCCGAGATGCTTACCTCTAACGAGTGGTCAATGCGTTTCCTTGGCCCTGCCGGTTTAACGGGCTTATGGCAGATCAGTAAACGCGGAAAGGAAGACATGTCTGAACGTGAAAGGAAAAAATTAGATAATTTTTACGCTCAGAAATATTCTATTTGGTTAGATTTAAAAATTATTGCCGGTACAGTACCCGCCTTATTCCAAAAAGAAAAAGTATAACTATATGCCCCTGAAACTAAAGCCCACTTATCTTTTCATAATTGCTCTTTTATTTACCAGCCGCGTACACGCGCAGCAAACTTCATTTATAAGTGACATTAACTATCCTTTTCTTGAAAAACTGATTGCAACTGCTAAAAAGAATTACCCTGAAGTAAAATCCCGTCAAAGCCAGGTTAATGCAGCCAAAGCCGTTTATAACTCAGCCGTGTTTTCATGGCTCGATGGTTTAAATGCATCTTACATTTACAGCCCGAAAACATCTATCAACATTTCGCAGCCAACCATATTTAAAGGTTATCAAATAAACCTTTCGCTAAACATAGGGCACCTGTTTTCGAGGCCGGGAGTTATCAGGCAAACGAAAGAAATTTATAAAGCAGCAGAGTTTCAACAGGCCGAGTATATGTTAAGCCTTGAAGCCCAGGTTAAACGTCTTTACTTTTCATATCTGGCAGCACAGGCCGAACTAAGGCTGCGGGCAAATGCCGTAATTGATGCCGAAAGTGCTGTCAAGCAATTAAAATACGCGTTTCAAAAAGGCGAAACAACTTTTCAGATCTATAATGAACAGCTTACCACCTTATACAGTCAAAACGCCTTTAAAGTACAAGCTGAATTATCGACATTTACAGCCAAGACCAATCTTGAAGAATTATTGGGTACTAAATTAGAAGACGTTAAGTAAAAGATGGAGATAGGCAACTTTTTTAATCTGCTAAAGAAATACAGAAGTGTGTTGATAATAATACCGTTTGTAGCGGTAATCACTTCTTATTTCCTGGTAAAGAACTTACCTGATAATTACCAGTCGCACGCGGAAATAGCCACCGGTATAGTTGACGCCTCCAGCCACCTTCTTGATGAAGATGCGAAAACGAACGTACAAGAGCAGCAGGTTTACCGCGAATTCAGTAACCTGATGGCGATCATGAAGCTAAAGAAACTTATTGACCAGGTTTCTTATTCGCTCATGATCCATGACCTGAGCGACCCCTATCCTTTTCGTAAACAAAGTAAGGAATTACTTGAATTGCGGCCTTACGAAAAGGACAACGTATTGGCGATTTTTAAAAAGAAATTTGCCACCCTCCAACCGTTATCTGTTTACGATAAAACCGAGAACTCACTCATTGGGTTGCTCAGGTCAATGAAATACGATGAGCGTAACATCACAAAAGACCTGGTAATTTACCGTGAAGAAAGCAGTGATTTTATTTCTGTAAGTTTTAATTCGGAAAACCCCCAGCTTTCGGCGTTTGTAGTAAATACATTATGCAAACAATTTATCGACTATTACACCCAAAGCGTAAAGCAAAATGAATCAAATGCTGTAAATTTTTTATCAAATCTGTTAGATACCAAACGTAAGGCACTGAGTGAAAAAACAAGCGAATTACAGCAGTATAAGATTGAAAATGGCGTACTGAACCTCGATGAACAGTCTAAAGCAATTTTCAATCAGATCATGGTTTACAATGACAGAAAATTGCAGGCCGAAAAGGATGTAATATCCAATCAGGGCGCCATTGATGTTATCGTCCAAAAGTTTTCGCCCGATGAAAGAAAATATGTTGAATCGATAACCAACAAATATAACCAGGCTATCACGTCCACCCAGGATCAGCTGCATATACTTGAAGATCAGTATGTACGCAGCGGATTTAATAACAAGTATAAAGAATCTCTTGATTCGTTACAGCAACAGCTCTCAAATCAGATCAACTTAACATCTGATAAATATATTACCAATCCGCTTGTAGGTAAAGATGACCAGGTTAAACAAAAGCTTGGTTTGGAGATTTCCCGCGACCTGGCTAAGTACAGTGTTAAATCAATAAATGACGAGCTCACAAATCTCAATGCTAAATTCTCCCGCCTGGTCCCGTTTGATGCGAAAGTAAAAACCCTTTATTTTGATATTGATATTGCAGGTAAAGAATACCTTGACGTATTGAACAAATACAATGAAACTAACCTGCGTTCGAGCATTTCAATAAAACTGGTCCAGGTTGAGATGGCCCAGCCGGATGTGGCCCAACCTTCAAAAAAAATGCTGCTTATTATATTAAGCGGTATTGGCAGTTTGTTTGCCTGTATTTTCTGGTTGTTTATACTGTTTTACATCGATGATACCATTAAAAGCCCTACCGAACTGGTTAATAAGACCCAGCTACCGTTATTAGGCTATCTAAACAAGATCAGCGGTGAAAATCTCGATCTGCGCAAACTCTGGGATGTTGAGCACCGTGAAAAAATGAAAACCTTTAAAGAACTGCTGCGTTCTATACGGTTTGAAATTGACCAGGAATTAAAAGGGGAAAAAATTTTAGCTATAACAAGCATTGAACCCACCGAAGGTAAAACCCTGCTGGCTATAAGCCTGGCATACTCTTACTCCATGATCAACAAAAGGGTGCTGCTAATTGACGGTAACTTCAATAACGCTACGATCAGTAATACTGCTAAGCCACAAGTATACCTTGAAGATTATTTTAAAAACAGCCAGTTTGGCCAGCCTGAGCTCAGCAGCTCAAACACTACCGTTTTAGGCAACCGCGGAGGTGACGTAACCCTGCTTGAAATTGGCAGCGAAGCCTTTGTTAAGAGTAAATTTGACGAGCTGCGGACTAAATACGATATAGTGATCATTGATACCGCCCCGCTTACCGCACTTAATAAATCCAAAGAATGGTTATTATTTGCAAATAAAACAATAGCGGTATTTGAAGCCAACAGGAAAATAAACAATATTCAGAAACAGCACCTAACCTATTTAAAAGGGCTCGAAAACAGGTTTGCCGGCTGGGTGCTCAATAAAACCGAATACAATCAGAAAAAAGAAAAAGGCTTTAGTTAAACGGGGCGCATAACACCCGTTCATATATTAATACTACTTAAAATGAGAATTGACCCTCCCAAACCACAAAAGGATCCGTTTGAAGATTTAAGTCCGCTTCAAAAAAAAACACGCAAAGCGGCTATAGTATTTGCATTTATCGGGGTGTTTGTGTGGGCTGTAAAGATCTTGTTCCTGTAAATTTATAAAAGAGTTACTACTTCATGCGCGTTGAACCAACAGGTAATACTGAAATTAAGCAAAGCTTTTGGAAAAATCTTCTGATTCAAAAGTTTTCGCATCCGTTTGCCTTGTTTTTTCTGCTGATTATCTCGCTTGTTATAAGTTTTTTAACCTATAAACTTGGATTTATAGGTGTGGGTGCTGTTTTAGCAATAACTATAGGTTTACCTATTGTGTTTTCCATTACCGTTTATCCCGAATTTGGGATTTGCGCACTGATCACAGGTGCATTTTTTATCAATTACATTGCCGAATTTTTACCCAGCGGAGTACCTATCGGTACGCTAATGGACGTAACCACCTACCTGCTTATCCTTGGTTTTTTCATCAAACAGCGTACCGAACAAAACTGGACCTATTTTAAAAATCCAATCAGCTACATGATACTTGTGTGGCTTAGTTACAATATGCTTGAGTTTGTAAACCCTTCGGCCGCATCACGACTGGCCTGGATTTATACTGTGCGTACCATAGGCTTCATTATGCTTATGTATTTTGTTTTTGTTTACCAGATCCGCACGGTAAAGTTTATTAAAACGCTTTTAAAGCTTTGGTTGTTTCTGGATATACTGGCGGGGATTTCTGCTTTTCAACAAGAAAACATCGGCTTTTTTCCATTCGAGCGCCGATCCCTGTATTCCGATCCGATCCGTGTAAGTTTGTTATTCATCAACGGGCATATGCGTAAATTTGCGATCTTTTCTGATCCTGTTACATTTTCATACAACATGGTTATAGGCGCATTGCTCTGTATTGTGCTTATCATGGGCAATTTACCTGTCAAACGCAAAGTATTACTCGGCTTTATTGCTGCTTTCTTTTTATATGTTATGCTCTATTCCGGTACACGGGCTGCCTATGTATTGGTACCTGGGGCGCTTTCTATGCTGGCCGTTTTGAACTTTAACAAGCGGGTTTTAATTTTCACGCTTGTGGCAGGAGGCCTGCTTGGCATATTGATAGTAATGCCAACCTCTAACCCATTGATCAAGCGGTTTCAAACAGCGTTCAACCCCACCGATGATGCATCTTATAACGTTCGTGCCGAAAATCAAAGAAAGATCAAACCCTTTATTCTTTCCCATCCTATTGGCGGCGGTTTAGGGTCTGTAGGCGTTTGGGGCCGTAAGTTTTCGCCAAATTCCATGTTAGCTAAATTTCCTCCTGATAGTGGTTATGTACGTGTAGCGGTTGAAATGGGCTGGATTGGTCTCATCCTTTTTTGTACACTTTTTTTTGTGGTGCTTAAAACGGGGATAAATTTTTACTTCAGTATTAAAAACCCTGAGCTTAAAAACTACTGCCTGGCTATGTTGCTGATCCTGTTTGCGTTCAACATAGGTAACTTTCCGCAGCAGGCCATCATTCAATACCCATCAAATATCCTGTTTTACCTGGCCATATCCATTCTTGTAGTGTGCAAGCGCCTTGACGACCAGAAACAGGAACAATTAAAAAAAATAATAGTACAGGGGCAATACTAATTAATTAAGCAGATGTCATTTGTATCATCCATAAAATCAAATCCCAAATTAAAAAAATTAGTCCACTGGATGCTTATTCCATCCGGCCAGTCGAGGCCAAGGCTTTGGGTTAGGCTGATACTTAACCGCTTTTTCCATCACCGCGGTAAAAACAGTGTAGTACGACTGAATGCACGGATGGATCTTTTTCCATTCAATAAATTTTCACTTGGTGCAAAGAGTATTGTGGAAGATTTTGCCGTGATCAATAACGGCGTTGGCGATGTATTTATCGGCGAAGGATCAGGCGTTGGTATCAGCACGGTAATAATTGGCCCGGTTAAAATAGGCAATTTCAGCATGACAGCGCAGCATGTTGTAATATCAGGCCTTAATCATGGCTACCAGGACGTGAGTATACCGCCCCGCCATCAAAAAGTCACCACACAACAAATTACTATTGATGATAACGTGTGGATAGGCGCTAACTGTGTGGTAACCGCCGGTGTAACTATAGGTAAACATTCGGTTATTGGGGCCGGCAGCGTGGTTACAAGGGATATCCCGCCTTATTCGGTAGCGGTTGGCAACCCCGCCAAAGTAATAAAACAGTATAATTTTACAACACAATTGTGGGAGAAAGCGTAAAACATAATACATGGGTTTATTTAAAAAATTAATAAACAAACACACGCTTTCACTGGCAACAAACGCCGTGTTACCCGTTTTGGGTATGGTCATACTATCACTGCTGGCCCGCCGCTTAAGTAAACCTGCCTTTGGCAACTATGTGTTCTTCCAGATTGTATTTACACTGGCAGATACATTTCGCACGGGGTTCCTGCAAACATCGGTCATTAAATTTTATTCGGGTTCCACACCCGAAAGGATGAAAAATATATCAGGATCTGCCTGGTACCTGGGCTTTATGATCACTTGCGTATTTGCCATCGTAAATCTCCTGATCTATCTTATTTATAAAAATCCTGATGCCGATATAGATATTACGCTTAAATGGTTTAGCCTCATTTATTTCTGCACGCTACCCTCGGCAGTGAGCCTTTGGACCCTCCAGGCCGAAGAACGCTTTGATAAACTGTTCACGCTGCAGTTAATGAACCAGGGAGGTTTCCTGGCGCTGGTGGTTGGCGTTGCGGTTGCGGGCAAATCAAATTTTGAAACAACTATATATTGCTACTTTACAGCTAACCTATTAAGCGGCCTTATTTGCATTATTACAGGCTGGGCTAAGGCAAAAACCATAGTACACAAAAGCTGGGATACAATAAAGCAAATGGCCCATTTTGGTAAATACAGTGTAGGCACATCTATAAGTTCATACCTGCTCAGGAGCTCTGATACATTTATAGTAAAGCCTATGTTTAGCCCCGACCTGCTGGCTGTTTATTACATTCCGCAACGACTTATGGAAATTTTTGAGATCCCGCTAAGGGCTTTCATCTCTACTGCATTGCCGGTAATGTCGGCAGCTGCACAGCGGGGCGACCAAAAATACGTCACCTATATCATGAAAAAATATGCAGGCATGCTTACTATAGCGCTTACCCCTATCGCTGTAATCTGTTTCATTGCTGCTGACCTTATCATTGGGCTCCTGTTCGGCGCTAAATACCAGCATTCTGACGCAGGCAATATCTTCAGGATTTTTATGTGTTACGTAATGCTGTTACCTATCGACAGGTTTTTCGGGATAACGCTTGATATCATCAACAAACCACATCTTAACATGATCAAAGTGTTCCTGATGCTAACAGTTAACGTTGTAGGTGATTTTACGGGGATACTCATATTCCACAACTTGTATGCCGTAGCTGTTGCTTCTATTTTTACCTTTGCTACCGGTGCTATATTTGGTTATTGGGCATTAAAAAAACATCTTCAATTTAAAATATCCGACATCTTTGTTTTAGGCTACATCGAACTAAAAGAACTTATAGGTGTTGTGACGGGCAAAATAAAACGAAAAACGACTAACTGAATAGTAAATTAATGGAGCTTAAAAACCGGCATATCGTAATATTTTCGCAAATGCAGTTTGATAGCCACCTCGAATCAACAAACTATACTATGGCCAAACATTTGGCCAAAGATAACTATGTATATTATGTTGACAGGCCATATACCTGGAAAGATTATATCCAGTTTAAAAATACGCCTGGGTATAAGGCCCGAAAACCGCACTTCTTTTCTCCCAAGGATAGTTTTATCCAAACTGAGATCCCCAATTTAAAGATCATCATCACACCTCCGGTTCCGTCGATCAATTCGCTGCCCGAAGGTGCTGTTTATCGGCTGGCTATGAAGATGAACGAACAGATTGTAGCGGGCAGGCTCAATAAGATAATTAAGAACCTTGGAATAAAGGACTACATCTTTATCAACTCCTATGCCTTTTATTACCCCACCATGCACCGGTTGTTGAAATTGAAACCATTACTTAAGGTTTATCATTGCGTTGACCCGCTGATTGAGGAATACCAAATCCGTCACGGCCTTATCTCCGAAGATATATTGGTAAAAGATATGGACCTGGTGATCAGCACCAGTAAAGAGTTAAGCAACGTAAAAGCAAAGCTTAACCCCAACTCATACTTCGTGCCGAATGCAGCCGACATCAGTCATAGTCAAAAAGCGCTGGACCCGGCCTTGCCTGTAGCAGATATCCTTTCTGATATCCCTAAACCGGTAATCGGCTATTTCGGCAATATTGAACGACGTATTGATTATAATTTATTAACACAGTTATTGGAACAAAACCCGAATAAAAATTTTGTATTTGTAGGGCCGGTTGGTAAAGATTATGAAAATAATCCTGCTTTTAACGCGCCTAATATTTTCAAAAAAGGAGCGGTGCCTTATGAGCAGTTGCCTGCCGTGCTCAAAGGGTTTGATGTTGCAATCATTCCCTTCAAAAAAGATGATGTAAGCAGCTCAATTTTCCCGCTTAAGTTATTTGAATACCTGGGCTCGGGCCGGCCGGTAGTGATCACCGATTTTAACGAAGATTTAGAAGAATTTACCGGCGATAGCGTATATATCTGCAAAAATGTCGATGAATTTTCTGCTGCTCTTAACTTATCACTAAATGACACTCCTTTTTTACAGCAAAAAAGATTAAAAATAGCCGCACAAAATACATGGGAGCACCGTATAACAGAGATCAAAAGTTTGCTGGCAACAAATTTGAACAATAAACGGAAGAGTTAATTTTTAATAACACAAACCTGATGCTTATTAATATAAACAGGGTTTAGCAATAAGACACATGGAAATAATCAAATTCATAGCATCCATAATCGCCATTTTGCTGTTTATATACCTTGGTTTATATAGCCTGTACCTTTTTGTTTTTTCAGTACTCGGAAAATTAATCCCTATCAAACAGCCTGCTGCGGCAACTGCATTCAGTAAATTCATAGTTTATATCTGCGCTTATAAAGAAGATGAAATTATTTTAAACTCGGCGGCGGCGGCACTAACTATCGATTACCCTAAAGATATGTTTACGGTTTGTGTGATAGCCGACTCCATGAAACCTGAAACCATTGTTAAATTAAAGCAGATGCCCTTGCAGGTAGTAGAGGTAGTTTTTGAAACCAGCACCAAATCAAAAGCGCTAAACAAAGCTATTGAAAATACAGCAGCCGGTTTTGATGCCGCTGTTGTTTTTGATATTGATAACATTGCCGCGCCTGATTACCTGCACCAGATCAATAATTATTTACAAGCAGGTCACCGCGTGGTGCAAGGCCACAGGGTAGCGAAAAACTCAAATACGCAGGTGGCAATACTTGATGCTGTAAGTGAAGAAGTTAACAACCATATTTTCAGAAAATCGCAGCAGTTATTTAAGTTTTCGGCAGCCATTATCGGTTCGGGCATGGCATTGGAATACAACCTGTTTGTAAATGTGATGTCGCGTATTGATGCCGTAGGCGGGTTTGATAAGGAAATGGGCCTGTTGCTCACCCGTGATAAGATCCATGTTGCTTATGCAGAAAAAGCATATATCTATGACGAAAAGGTAAGTAACCCTGCAGTGTTCGAAAAGCAGCGTAAGCGCTGGCTTTCGGCCCAGTTTAACCTGCTTAAAAAGTACGCGGCTACCGCGCCGGCCCAGTTTTTCCGCGGCAATTTTGATTATGTGAATGAGATATACCAGATGGCTATCCTGCCGCGTGTATTAATGCTTGGTCTGATGCCCTGTATGCTATTGATCTCCTTTTTTACTCCGGGTATAGGCCCGCACTGGCATTTATGGCTCGGCGCAACTGTGGCATGCTATCTTGGTATCTTAGTTGCCATACCCACATCGTTCTATAATGGAAAACTTTTAGAGGCCATGCTTAAACTGCCGCTTATATTTTTCACCATGTTTTTACTGCTGTTTAAGTTAAAAGGAGCAAACAAAAAGTTTATTCATACGCCGCACGACAATGCTCCTGCAGAACCCGTAAACGACGGGGCAACTGCGAAATAGCGAAAACGAGCGTGATAATTAATTGCCGAATAATATAATTGCATCGCCGAAAGTTGCTTCCCTGGTGATTGCAGTTTGGCTACTTATATAAATCCCCCCCTTAACCTATTAAATGCCTTCAGAAATTATGCATTGATGCCTATCGCTGCTTAAGTTCAATTACCGAGGTAAATGTATTTACCCCTGTACCGGGCTTATGTTTATAATTAAACGCATCGCTGGCACGCGCAATGATCATCAGGCCATAATGTTCATTTAACCCCATAATGGTTTCCTTGTTAACATACCTCACATCAAAATCTTCGGTAAAAAACTCCAGCTGATTACTGTTTTTCACCCGTCCTTTTAATGTACCGAAGTCGTCGCCATAAATGGCAATTTCATTTTGGGTAAACTTGCTGTGTGCTAACGGCCAGGTTAACGATGCCTGCCTGGTATTAATTTGCAGCGGCCTCCCCTTATCCTGTTTACTTATATATAGTTTGTTATTTTTCAGATCGATCCCGATCCTGGTAACGTCATTCCCCATGTGCTTGAGCGAATTGGTAAGCAGCTCAATCAGGATAGTTTTTATCCTGAAACCCGCGTCATCATCAACTATATCTTTCGCAATGTTTTGGATATAGTTGATGATCTGGATAGTTAAAGGATAAATACCTTCAGTTTCATTGTTAAAAACAAACTTTCTCACGGTAGTAAATTCGTTTATGCCCCGGTTAAAGCCTCCTGTGTATTTGTATAGATCCTGAACACCTTATCAAGCCGCACCAATTGAAACAAGGACCGGATATCGTTATTTAAACCAACTACAGCAATGTCTCCCCCGCTATTCATAGTCAGTTTAAGTGCCGATACCAATGCGCCTAAAAAGGAACTGTCAACATATTTTACCTGCTCAAAGTTTACAATAACATACTTATTTCCGCTATTGATCAGGCTAATCAGTTCAGCCTTAAATTGTTCGGCATTTGCCAAATTTGCCTCTTTAAGCTGTATATCCGCAATTAATGCATTATTAAGCAGATGTGTTTGTAATATCATTTAACTTTTTTTTGAATAAATATTAAACTGCAATCGTCAATTTGTTCTCTCGCCTTTTCATCTAAAAAGCCGTCGTATTTTAAGGTTGCAAATGAATTAGCTTTACCAAGATATTTTTCAAGCTCATCAATAAAACTGTTCAGATCGGTTTTCTTTCCTGCCGGTGTTTCTTTATCAATTAATCCGTCGGTTATCATGATCAATTGATCACCAGGCTGCATGGTAAATAAATGTTCGTCAAAGCCGCCCTCTTTACTAATCCCCAGCAATAATCCTGATGAGCTGATCCTGTTAAGCTTATTTTCTACAGAGCTAAAATACAACAGTGGCAAGTCGCCCGCACCTGTATAACATAGCGTTTCATTCTCCGGATCAATCCTGATGAGTGAAAGGGTCGACAGCACCTCGCTCACAACCGGGTCATGATAAATAACCGAGTTAATTTTTTGCATGATACTTTTGGTTGAGACATCCCCTTCCGAAACACATAACCTTACAGCGGCCCTTATATAGCTCAGATAGCCGAATGAAAAAAACCAGGCACCCCATTTTTTACCCATCACATCGCCCAGAATAATAAAAGCAAACCTGTTATTAATAGTTATTACGTCAATAAAATCTCCGCCCGGGTAATTCTCAAACGATTTATGCCAGAAATCTATTTCAAAACCATTAATACCGGGTATTTCCTGCGGAACAGAATATAAATTTAAGGCCATTGCGGCGCTGCTCAGCTCCCTGATCGTGTGCTCATGGCGTTCGCGGATGCTGTTCAGAAAATTATTGATCTTTGAAATAATGAAAACAATGGGCGTATCCTTATCAATGTAGTCAATAGCATCAAGACTGATCCCCGCTATCATGTGGGCATGATCGGTAATCGATGTTAAAAACATAAAAGGGATATTTTTATACTCAGGTACAGCCATTAAACTCTGCCTGAATGCAAAGCCATCTGTACCAGGCATTTGATAATCAGACAAAATCAGATCGGGGATCTCATTTTTAAGCAACATCATAGCTTCCTCTACATTACCTGCCTTGCGGCTAACAAAACCTTCTTTTTCCAAAGCCTGGCCTATAACCAACAAAATCAGCGGGCTATCATCAACCAGGAGTATTTTTGGACGTTTCGGCATATTTGTATATTCAGGAGTTAATTTTCCGGAGTATGGCATTTATAAACAAATATACACCCGTTAATACTATTAATACCGATATAACATCCATTAAAGTTATACCGTCATTTTTTGAAAAATAAAAAATGGTAAACATTTCAAAATATGGCGGCGCCGGCATGATGATCATGGCTAAACCAAGTATAATCATGGTAACTGCAATGGCCACTAAAACCATGTGTTTTAATCTTTCGTGCAACAGGTACTTCTTTGATTCCCGGCTATCAACCTTGTGCTGGGTAAGTAAAAGTTCCAGGTTTGTTACCATGTCGAGCCGGCTTTGCTCCTGATCTAACCCGCTAAAAGCATCAAATTTTTGTGGGTTTGAATTACTTTCAACAGCATTATTTATTCTTTGCTGTATAGCTTTAACCAGTTCTTTATCAATATTCCCCTTTTTCAGCAATTGTATAAGCTCATCTGCTTTTATGGTAAGCAGTGACTCATCATTATTAGGTTGGTTATTATTCAAAGGAATATAGTGATATAATTGGTTAACTTTTACTAATATTAGCCGTAAAAAGCAATATTGATAATAACCCCTTTTAGATGAAAAAAGTTTCTGTTGTTACTGTAAGTTTTAATCAGCCATCCGTTACCGAGGAAATGTTATTATCAATTAAAAATACAAGTACTTATAGTAATATAGAAATAATTGTTGTTGATAATGCAAGTAAAGTAGATCCGGTTCCCGGCTGGAGAGTAAAATACCCTGAAATAATATTTATCCGATCGGATGTTAACCTTGGTTTTGCCGGCGGAAATAACCTCGGGCTTACGGCTGCAACCGGCGATTATATTTTTATGGTGAACAATGATACCGAGTTTACCCCCGGTTTGGTGGAAAAACTGGTTGAGGTAATGGACAAAAACGATGCTGTGGGAATGCTATCACCAAAAATCAACTACTTTAGCAATAAACAGTTAGTGCAATATGCAGGCTACACACCCATGAATTATTACACCTGTCGTAATAGTGTAATAGGCTTAAAGCAAAAGGACGAAGGCCAGTTTGATCATATCACTGCTCCTACAGCCTACTGCCATGGGGCCGCCATGATGATCAGGAAAGAAGCTATCGAAAAGGCGGGCATGATGAGCGAAAACTTTTTCTTGTATTATGAAGAGGTTGACTGGTGCGAACACATTATAAGAGCGGGTTTTAAGGCCTGGGTTTGTACCGATGCGCTCATTTACCATAAAGAATCTGTTTCGGTAGGCAAAAAAAGTAAGCTTAAAGAATATTTTATGAACCGGAACAGGATCCTTTTTATCCGCCGGAATGCCCCGCCGCTTAAAAAAGTATTCTTTTATTTTTATTTTCTGCTGCTTGTGGTGCCCCGTAACCTGGTGAACTACCTCAAAGAAAAACAATACGGCTTTATTCCGATGCTTTTTAAAGCAGTATGGTGGAATTTTACCCACTCAAAAAACAGCCGCAATTTAGGATACCCTATTAACACCATAGCATGAAAATAATTTTAGCGATAAGCCTCTTTATTGTTTTTTACACTTTTGCCGGATACGGGATTTTCCTGTACCTGATCATCAGGATTAAAAGGGCTTTTAAAGGCCGGAAAACTCTTCCTTCAGAAAACCTGGACGAACTCCCTTCCTGTACTTTGGTGGTAGCTGCTTACAACGAAGAATATTTTATTGAACAAAAGATCGGTAACAGCCTTCTGCTTAATTATCCCGAAGGAAAACTAAGACTGCTTTTTGTTACCGACGGATCATCAGACAAAACACCTGATATTATTGCCCGGTACCCACAGATACAATTGCTGCACCAACCACAGCGGGCAGGTAAAATAGCTGCCGTACATCGTGCTATGGACTATGTTGATACCGATGCGGTTGTATTTACCGATGCCAACACATTTTTAAATAAAGATGCATTGATCAAGATCTGCAGGCATTACAGTGATGCAACCGTTGGCGCCGTTGCGGGCGAAAAACGGGTACATATTGATGAGAACGCAGATGCCAGTGCGGCCGGTGAAGGATTCTACTGGAAGTATGAATCTGCCCTGAAGAAATGGGATTCGGAACTATATTCGGTTGTTGGCGCAGCAGGTGAGCTGTTTAGTGTGCGCCGCTCGTTATATCAGCCTATTGAAGCGGATACCGTACTTGACGACTTTATGATCTCGATGCTGATAGCTGCTAAAGGTTACCGCATTATTTATGAACCTGAAGCATACGCTACCGAAACTGCCTCCGAAAATGTTTCGGAAGAATTAAAACGGAAAGTGAGGATTGCCGCCGGCGGAATCCAATCTATTTTAAGGCTAAAAAAATTATTTAACCCGTTCCCCTACCCAATTTTATCGTTTCAATATATCAGTCACCGGGTTTTGAGATGGACTATTACCCCCTTCCTGCTTATATTATCATTTATTTTAAACATTGTATTGGCTCTTAAACCGGGAGAAACAGCCATGCAGGGGCTATTATTGGCACAGGTATTGTTTTATCTGCTGGCATTGCTTGGCCTGGTAATGGAAAAGCGGCAGCTCCGTATAAAAATTCTTTTCATCCCCTACTATTTTTGTGTTATGAACTATGCAGTACTTGCCGGTATCATCCGTTATTTTAGCACGAAGCAAAGCGCTGTTTGGGAAAAGGTGCAACGAAAGCAGTAAAATATTGATTATAAGCTTTAATGCCAACTATTTTGAACAACTTAGAAGCTGTTCCTGCTGATAATTTCAGTGAAGAAGAGATACCGTTTATGAAAGCTACAGCTATAGGAAAACTCTTACTTTGATTTAAACAAACCATATTTAAGGATACAGTAAATAGCCCTTACGCCGTCCTTCCATCCTATCTTTTTACCTTCTTCATAAGTACGGCCGTAATAGGAAATACCTACCTCATAAATCCGGATCCGGTGCACCCTGGAGATCTTCTGCGTCACCTCGGGCTCAAAGCCAAAACGCTTTTCAGTGAGCTTTATGGATTGGATAACTTTGGTATTGAACAATTTATAGCATGTTTCCATATCGGTAAGGTTAAGATTAGAAAACATGTTTGAAGCAAAGGTAAGCCACCTGTTGCCAATGGTATGCCAAAAAAACAGGATACGGTGCGGGTTGCTCCCCATAAACCGGGAACCATAAACCACATCGGCAAAACCCGCTATTACCGGCTTTAACAAGTCGTTGTACTCCGCAGGATCATATTCAAGGTCGGCATCCTGGATAATCAGGTAATCGCCGGTAGCTTTTGCGATACCTGTATGCAAAGCTGCTCCTTTACCTTTGTTTACTTCGTGCTTATAGTATTGAATGTTAACTTCGGGGTTGGCAAGTTTATATTTATAAATGGCTGCTTCAGTATCATCCTTTGAGCAATCATTTACAATGATCACTTCTTTTTCAATATCGTTGATAAGGTTTACCGCTTTAATTTTATCTAAAATTAAATGTATGGTATTACCTTCGTTATAAGCCGGGATAATAATTGATAATTTTTGTATTGTCATTTATTGTATTATTGCCTGATAGATTTTTGCCACAATTATAGTTGTATAAACCTAAACTGGCTTAATAGTTTTATATTTAATAATGCAATTTGTGCTAAAACGAACAAAAAGTTACTTAAAAAAGCCAAAAGTAATCGCCTCACTTTTCTTTTTGTTTGTTTTAACCCTGATGTTCTGGTTTTGTTTGCCCAAGCCCTTATTTAATAGCCCAACCTCTTACGTAATTGACGACGATCAGGGCCAGTTGCTCGGTGCGTCGATAGCAAATGATGGCCAATGGCGCTTTCCTTATAATCCGGCGGTGCCCGAAAAATTCAAGCAATGCATCATCACTTTTGAGGATAAACGCTTTGAGCATCACCCAGGCTTTGACATTGTTGCTTTTAGCCGGGCCATCAAACAAAACCTGGGCTCCAAAAAGGTAAGCAGCGGCGGCAGTACCCTTACCATGCAGGTGATCAGGCTGGCTACCAAGCATAAACGCAACATCTGGAATAAACTGAAAGAGATTTTTATGGCCATGCGCCTTGAAGTAACTTACAGTAAAAGTGAAATCTTGGCTTTATATACCAGCAATGCCCCTTTCGGCACCAATGTTATTGGGTTGGATGCTGCCTCCTGGCGGTATTTTGGCCGTAGCCCGGATAAACTTTCCTGGGGCGAAATGGCGGCTATGGCTGTTTTGCCTAACTCGCCATCACTGGTACACCCTGGCAGGAACAGGGCTATATTGCTCCGCAAACGAAACTCCTTATTGGATAAACTACATAAGGCAGGTATCATTGACAGTACAACCGCTGCCCTTGCCCGGCTTGAGCCAGTGCCCGACAGACCGATGCCCCTCCCTCAACTTACTCCGCACCTGCTGCAACGTTTTAAAGCCGATCATCAGGCTAAGCCCGACAGAGATACCCGCATTACAAGCAGCATCAAATCGTCGCTTCAGCAACAGGTAAATGATATCCTGGAGCAGCATCACAGTTTATTAAAGGCTAACGATATCAACAACATTGCCGCCATTATACTTGATGTTGAAACAGGAGCAACCCTTGCCTATGCCGGTAATATATCCCACCGCGAAGACCCTCAAATGGAAAGCGATGTTGATGTGATAGACGCTCCGCGAAGTCCCGGAAGCACACTGAAACCGCTGCTATACGCAGCAATGCTGCACGACGGGCTGATATTACCCAACAGTTTGATGCCCGATGTACCTACCATGATCGCGGGTTACCATCCCGAAAACTTCGATTTGGGGTATGACGGTGCCGTACCTGCATCGCGGGCCTTATCCCGTTCGCTGAATGTACCTGCGGTTAAAATGCTGCAACAATACAAGTACGAGCGCTTTTATGATTTTTTGCATAAAGCAGGCATCACTACTTTAACCAAACCTGCTGATCATTATGGTCTGTCGTTAATATTGGGCGGGGGTGAAAACACGCTTTGGGAATTAAGCGGCGCTTATGCCGATATGGCTCGTGTACTAAATCATTACAATAAAAACGGTGGCAGGTATGACCCTGCTGATTTTCATGATCCTGTTTATGAAAAGAAGGATGCAGGCAGGCCTGAACTTGAAAAGTCCGGGTTATTGGATGCGGCTTCTATTTATTACACCTTCCAGGCCATGGAGGAAGTGATGCGGCCGGGTGAGGAAATGCTATGGCAGCAATTCAGCTCGAGCCAGCGTATAGCCTGGAAAACCGGTACAAGTTTTGGCTTTCGCGATGGATGGGCAATTGGGGTTACGCCTAAGTATGTTGTTGGCGTTTGGGTTGGCAATACCGATGGCGAGGGCCGGCCGGGATTAACGGGGATCAACACCGCGGCACCTGCCCTGTTCGAAATCTTCAGGTTGTTGCCCGTATCGCGCGATTGGTTTGAGATGCCTGTCGGCGAAATGGTGAAAATAAATGTGTGCAGGCAAAGCGGTTACCGGGCCGGACAATACTGCCAGGACATTGACGAACAGTATGTACCCAAAAGCGGCCTGAAAGCCCCTGTTTGTCCTTACCATCAATTGGTGCATTTATCTGCCGATGCCAAATGGCAGGTAAACGGTAATTGTGAGCCACCGGATAACATCCTCAATAAAAGCTGGTTTGTGTTGCCGCCATCTATGGAATATTATTACAAAGCCAGGAACTATCAATATCATGTGCTCCCACCGTTTCGCCCGGATTGTGCCCAGGCCGAAAATGGAAATACAATGGAGGTTATCTACCCAAAAAACGGAGCCAAAATATATGTACCTCTTGAGGCGGACGGTACCCGCGGCCGGATGATCTGCAATGCAGCACACCGCCAGCCCGGCATGAAGATCTTTTGGCACCTGGATGATCAGTACGTTGGCGAAACCAGGGATCTTCACCAGATGGCTTTAAACCCACCTCCGGGCAAGCATATTCTTACCCTGGTTGATGGCAATGGCAATACTATCAGCATAGAGTTTGAAGTATTAAAGAAATAAAAACACAGCTTATCGATTTTTAATTTTTCTGTAAACTAAATACCCGCAGCAATCATCTGCTAACTTTATCATTATATTGGCCCGATAATTTTTTAACCGGATGCTTGAACAGTACGATCTGCATAATATACTGATAATTGATATTGAAACGGTACCGCAATACAGCAGCCATGACCAATTGCCCGAAAATCTGCAGGTTTTATGGGAGCTAAAAACCCGGCATCAACGCAAAGATGAACCCGCTGAAAGTCATTATGAGCGTGCAGGCATTTGGGCCGAGTTTGGTAAAATAGTTTGCATTTCGGCCGGGATTTTTACCGCCGGGAAAAATATTGGGTTGAGGGTAAAATCATTTGCATCACATGATGAAAAGGAGCTGCTTACCAAGTTCTGCAACCTGCTGTTCGGTCAGCCGCCCAACCTTATTTTATGTGCCCATAATGGCAAGGAATTTGATTTCCCGTACCTCTGCCGCCGTTTACTGGTAAATGGTATGCCTTTTCCGTCGCAGCTGCAAATAGCAGGTAAGAAACCATGGGAGATTATCCATTTAGATACCATGGAATTATGGAAGTTCGGCGATCACAAACACTACACTTCCTTAAATCTGCTGACCACAATTTTTAATATCCCAACCCCTAAAGATGATATTGACGGCAGCGATGTTGGCCACGTATACTGGCATGAAAACCAGCTGGAGCGCATTTGCGCTTATTGCCAAAAAGATGTGATAGCTACAGCGCAATTATTAAGGCGTTACCGTGGTGAAGAACTGATAGCAGACGAATTTATAACCATAGTAGGTCAATAATGCTTAAAGTCAGTGATCTGTCGGTTAGTTTTAAGAACGGTAAAAACCAGTTCACAGCCGTAAAGGGAATTTCTTTTACCCTTAACAAAGGCGAAACAATTGGCATTGTTGGCGAATCCGGCTCGGGCAAATCTGTTACCTCACTTGCCCTGATGCGGTTGCTTAATGAAGATCAGGCCGTAATAGATGGCTCGGTGCTTTTAAATGGTGTATGCCTGTGTAAATTATCAGAAAATGAAATGCGGCATGTGCGCGGCAACCAGGTAGCCATGATTTTCCAGGAACCCATGACATCGCTTAACCCGGTACTTACCTGCGGTTTTCAACTTACAGAAGCTATTAGGTTGCATTTAGGATCAAGTAAAGCCGAAGCCAAACAAAAAACCATTGAGCTGTTTAAAGAGGTGCAATTACCCCGGCCCGAAGCCATATTTAACAGCTATCCTCACCAGATTTCGGGGGGACAAAAACAACGGGTAATGATAGCTATGGCTTTGGCCTGCAACCCGGAGATTTTGATTGCCGACGAACCAACCACCGCGCTCGATGTTACTGTGCAAAAAACTATTATTGAGCTATTGCACAAGCTGAAAGCCGAAAGGCATATGAGCCTGATCTTTATATCCCATGATTTGGGTGTGATCAAAGAAATTGCCGACCGGGTTTTGGTGATGTACAAAGGCGAAATTGTTGAAGAAGCCGCTGTAAAAGACCTCTTCGCAAATCCCCGGCATCCTTATACTAAAGGGTTGCTGGCCTGTCGTCCGTCCCCGCAGCAGCATCTGAAAAAACTGCCTGTTGTAGCCGATTTTCTGAATGAGGCCAGGCCTGCCGTAACTATTGAAGGTATCAGGGAATTATACCATTATCCGGACGATGAAATAACCGAAAGAAAACGCAGGCTATATCAGCAACAACCCTTACTAAAAGCAGAGAAGCTAAATACATGGTTTCCTACCGATTCAGGGTTATTTAAACGAAAAGACCATGTTGTAAAAGCTGTGAATAACGTAAGCTTTGACGTATATCCGGGCGAAACCTTAGGCCTTGTTGGTGAATCGGGATGCGGTAAAACCACTTTAGGACGAAGCATTTTAAGATTAATAGAACCAACATCGGGCAGGGTCACCTTTGGAGGCACCGATCTGCGGGAGCTTAAGAAAAATGAGTTGAGACAGATCAGGAAGGATATCCAGATCATTTTTCAGGACCCTTATTCGTCGTTAAACCCGAAGCTTACTGTTGGCCAATCGCTGATGGAACCATTGCAGGTGCATCAGTTTTACAACAACGACGCCACCCGTAAACGTAAAGTGCTTGAACTGCTTGAACGGGTTAACCTGCAGCCGGCGCACTTTGACCGCTACCCCCATGAGTTTTCGGGCGGACAAAGGCAACGGATAGTAATTGCACGGGCATTAGCACTTCAGCCTAAATTTATCATTTGTGATGAATCCGTTTCGGCGCTTGATGTATCAGTACAGGCCCAGGTGCTGAACCTGATCCGTGAGCTGCAGGAGGAGCTTAAGCTTACCTACATCTTTATTTCGCACGATTTGGCTGTGATCAAGCATATCTCCGACCGGATGATGGTGATGAACAAAGGTGAGATAGTGGAAACAGGTTATCCCGATGATATCTATTATCGCCCTAAAGAAGAATATACCAAGAGGCTGATAGCTTCGATACCTGGTTGATTAAAACAACTTTATTTAATTTAATTGTTTAAATTTGTTAGAAAGGTAAGCAAATGATACGCACGACAATCACGCCCCAAAACCAGGATCTATCCATTCATATTCCCGAGGATTACGTAGGGAAACAGATAGAAGTGCTATTATACGCTGTGGACGAACTGCTACAAGAGGAAAAAACTCCTCTAAAAAAGCCATCTGATTTCCGGGGAAAATTAAAGCTTTCAGACGGACAATATACAGATTTCCAAAATCATCTAAAAGACATCAGAAACGAGTGGAACAGGGATATTTAATAGATACCAACGCTATTATTGATTACCTTGATGGCAAACTACCTGAGAAGTCGAACCAGCTTCTGGACGAGATTAAATTTCAGATCTCAGTAATTTCACGAATTGAACTTTTAGCCTGGCGGAAAGCTACCGAGCAACAATTGAAAATATTAAATGATTTTATCAATATTTCTTCGGTATTTGACATGAGTGAAACAGTTATTCTTAAATCTATAGATATCAGGAAAATTTACAAACTAAAGCTGCCTGACGCCATTATAGCAGCAACTGCTTTAGCCAATAATCTTATATTAGTTACCAGGAATATCAACGATTTTAAAGCGATAGCAAATCTACATTTATTGGATCCATATTCATTATAGCTCCCGTTTTCATCAATTCCCAATCGCGATCACCACACCCCAAAATTCTGTATCTTTGATGCAAATACTATTCTATGTCTAAACACAAGAAAAACAACTCTTCTATACACCAGGTACTTGCCCAAATGGTACTTGATATATTTGAACAAAACGGCAATACGCCACTTAACTATAAGCAGGTTTCTGCTAAACTAAACGTCCGCGATCCCGAATCGCGCGAAATCATTTACGAGATCTTAAAAGACGAGGTTAAAAAATCGGTATTAAAAGAGATCTCTCCCGGTAAATTCCAGCTGCTTGAACTTAAAACGTTTATTGAAGGCGTGGTTGACCTCACCAACGATGGTTCGGCCTTTATAGTTACCGATGATGAGTTTGAAAGCGATATTTTCATCGCTCCCCGTAAGCTCCGCACCGCCCTTAACGGTGACCGTGTGAAAGTTTATGTATACGCCAAAAGTAAAGGCAAGCACAAAGAAGGCGAGGTTATCGAAATTCTGCAGCGCGCCAAGATGGAGTTTACGGGTATTGTTAAACTCTCCGAGCGCTACGCCTTTTTCATTCCCGATGACCGTAAGATGATGCATGATATTTTTATCCCGATTAGCGAGCTTAACGGAGCAAAAAATGGCATCAAAGCTGTAGCCGAAATCACCGACTGGCCAACCGAAGCTAAAAACCCTATCGGCAGGATCAAACATATTTTAGGTGCCCAGGGCGAAAACGATACGGAAATGAACGCCATCCTGGCCGAATATGGTTTTCCGTTATCATTTCCTGCCGAGGTTGAGCATGATGCAGAAGAAATTTCGGATGTGATCACGCCCGAAGAAATTGCCAGGCGACGTGATTTCCGCAACATCACCACCTTTACCATCGACCCATTTGATGCCAAGGACTTTGACGATGCCCTATCCTATCGTGTACTGGAAAATGGCAACTACGAAGTGGGTGTTCATATTGCTGATGTATCACATTACATCATTCCCGATTCGGCTTTGGACAAAGAAGCTTTGGATAGGGCCACATCAGTTTACCTTGTGGACAGGGTAATCCCGATGCTACCGGAAAGATTATCAAACGGTCTTTGCTCTCTTCGCCCTAAAGAAGAAAAACTCTGCTTTTCGGCAGTGTTTGAGATGGATGAGAATGCAAATATCATTACCGAATGGTATGGCAAAACCATCATCTACTCCGACAGGCGTTTTACTTATGAGGAAGTACAGGAAGTAATAGAAAGCGGCGAGGGCGATTTTAAAGATGAGATTTTTAAACTCAACGCACTGGCCTATAAGCTTCGCGACCGTAAGTTTAGAAACGGTGCCATCAGCTTTGAAACCACCGAGGTTAAGTTCAAACTGGATGAAACCGGCAAACCAACAGGCGTTTATGTAAAGGAACGTAAAGACGCCCATAAACTAATTGAAGATTTTATGCTGCTGGCTAACCGTAAAGTAGCCGAACGCGTAAGTAAAATGGGCAAAGGCAAACACAAATACACTTTTGTTTACCGCGTACATGATTCGCCCAAGCCAGATGCGCTGGCTAACTTTGCCCAGTTTGCGGCAAGGTTTGGCTATAAGGTCAATACCAAATCTGACAAGGAAACAGCCCGGTCGCTTAATTACCTGATGGAGGATGTAGAAGGCAAAAAAGAGCAGAATGTTTTAACACAGCTGGCTATCCGCTCCATGGCTAAAGCTATTTATACTACCAAAAGCAGCAGCCATTACGGTTTGGCCTTTGATCATTACACGCACTTTACCTCACCAATTCGCCGCTATCCGGATGTTATGGTACATCGGTTACTATTCCATTATTTAAATGGCGGTCAATCAGCCAATGCCGAGTTTTATGAAAAACTATGTTCGCACAGTTCTTTAATGGAGAAAAAAGCCGCCGATGCGGAGCGTTCTTCCGTAAAATATAAACAGGCGGAGTATCTTCGCGACCAGGTTGGCAATACTTTCATGGGCATCATATCGGGAGTTACCGAATGGGGCATGTATGTAGAGATCATCGAAAATAAATGCGAAGGAATGATCCGCCTGCGCGATATCTCGGACGATTTTTATACTTTGGACGAGAAAAACTATGCCATCATAGGTCAGCGTAAAAAGAAGATCTATCAACTGGGCGATGAAGTAAAGATCAAAGTAAAACAGGTTGACCTAACCAAAAAGCAAATAGATTTTATATTGGTACAGGACTAATATTGGTGAATGGTTGATTGGGTGAGTGGTGGTTAGTTAACACGCTGCAACCACTCACTCAATCAACTTAATGAACTACTCACTAAATAAATGAAACAACTTACAGAGTTACAGTTACTGATAAACGATGCAGTAGGCAAACTAAGCTACCCCGCTTACCCGGCCGATCTGTATGAACCGATAAGCTATATTTTATCAATTGGCGGCAAGCGCATGCGCCCTGCCCTGCTCCTGCTGGCCTGCGACCTTTTTGGCGGCGACGTTGACAAAGCTATTGAACCCGCTTTGGCGATTGAAATATTCCATAATTTCACGCTGATGCATGATGATATCATGGATAAAGCGCCCCTACGCCGCGGTAAAGCTACTGTACATGAAAAATGGAACGCTAACGTGGCCATCCTTTCGGGTGATGCCATGATGGTAGAAGCTAACCGCATGATGATGAAGGTTGACGACAGCATTTTACGCAAAGTGCTTGATGTTTTCAACGATACTGCCACAGGCGTGTGCGAAGGTCAGCAGATTGATATGAGCTTTGAACGGCGTAACGACGTAAGTATCGAAGAATACATTAACATGATCCGCCTTAAAACAGCGGTATTACTCGGCGGTACTTTAAAGATCGGTTCGATCATTGGCGGTGCAGCTTTAACTGATGCTCAGCTGATCGATGCTTTTGGGGTAAACCTTGGTATAGCTTTCCAGTTGCAGGATGATATTCTGGACGTATACGGCGATCCGGAAAAGTTTGGCAAGCAGGTTGGCGGGGATATCATCTCCAACAAAAAAACCTTTTTGCTTATCCGCGCTCTTGAACTTGCCAAAGACAACCAGGCACAAACGCTAAACCACTGGCTAAACATAACCGAATTTAACAGTGCTGAAAAGGTGAAAGCCGTAACCGACATCTACAACGAACTTGATATCAGGCAGCATGCTGAAAAAGCGATGCAGACCTATGCCGATAAGGCTTTCGTAGCCCTCGACGCTATTAATCTGCCCGAAGATCATAAACAGTACCTGCGAGATTTTGCAGACGGCTTGCTGGTGCGGGAGAATTGATTTATATTACCATATTCAATAAAGAATCAAACAGTTAGCTCAAATAGTTAAATGAAAAAGATCTATTACGTTTTAGCAATCTTGTTAACGTCAACGTCCCTGTATGCCCAAACCCTAACCTCAGGCGGAAAACTAAAACCAGAGCAAGCCATTATGGACGTAAGGCATTACACCATATCATTGGCTGTTGATCCGGTGCAGAAAACCATTGATGGTTTTGCCACCATCGATGTGATCATGGCAAAGCCGACCAAAATTTTATTGTTTGATCTGTTAGATTCTTTAACCATAAGCAAGATTTTAGTAAACGGCAAACAGAACCTTTTGATTATAAAAACAATCTGATTACCATTAATACCACTAAAGAATTGCCTGCAGGTAAAGCAAGCGTAAAAGTTATTTATGGCGGCAAACCGCATGTTGCCCGTCGCCCACCATGGGATGACGGTTTTATCTGGACACAAGATTCCACCGGACACCAGTGGATGGCTATCACTGCCGAAGGTACAGGCGGTAAATTATATTTTCCTTGTAAGGATCATCCCTCCGATGAGCCAAACGAGGGTGTTGATATGTTTATCACTGTTCCTAAAGACCTTGTAGTTGCCGGGCCTGGATTATTAAAAGGCGTTACTAAACAAAAGGAAACGTCAACATTCCATTGGCAAACCAAATACACCATTAACAATTACAGTATATTGTTCAATGTAGGTGATTATACGGTGGTAACCCGTCCGTACACCACCGTAGATGGACACCAGGTTCCCATCCAGTTTTACGTACTAAAAGAACATGCCGCCAAAGCCGGGCATCACCTGGATATTTTTGTAAAAACTATCAAAGAGCAGGAGAAATACTTTGGCGAATATCCCTGGGTAAAGGAAAAGATAGGCATTGTTGAAACCCCACATTTGGGCATGGAGCATCAAACCATGAACGCTTATGGCGCCAAATTTAAATACACCACAGTTGGCGGTGAAGACTATGATGGCCTGATGCACCATGAATTTGGACACGAATGGTGGGGCAATAAAGTTACCGCCAAAGACTGGGCCGATTACTGGATCCATGAAGGCATCTGTACCTATGGCGATGCACTTTATGTTAGGGAGTTTGAGGGTGAAAAAGCTTATATCAAATTCTTCCAAAACTCGGCACTCTCATTCGGCAATAAAATCCCTATTGTTATCGGGAAAGATATTGATGAAGAATCTGCTTATAATGGTGATATCTATGGGAAAGGCGCGTTCTTTATGCATACGTTGCGGTATATTATGGGTGACAGTACCTTCTTCCCTACCCTTAAAGGTTTCGTTACTGATCCGCACTACACCTACAACAATTTAGCAAGCACTGATGATGTTATCCAATATTTCAGCAAAGCCGCCGGCAAAGATCTTAAGCCTTTGTTTGATCTTTATATCTATTCGATTAATAAACTGGAGGTGCATGTAAAAGCTCTACGCGGCGATAAGTACCAGGTTCAATTGCTTAATATCGATATGCCGCTACCTGTTGATATTGTTGCCGATGGTGTAAGCAAACGCTATACAGTTGATAAAAAAGGGATCACTATAATCAGCAAAGCAATGCCGGTTATTGACCCTGATACCTACTATCTCAAGAAACTGATCATCGAATAAGTTTATGAAAGGACTGGTTGTATTTGGTTTAATCATGTTTCCTATTGCACTGCTTGCCCAAAGTAAAATGACAAAGAAGCATGTTAAACCAGATACAACTATTTACAATACTGTTGATGCGGTGCCTGAATTTCCGGGAGGAATAGAAAAGTTGGGTATTTATCTCTCAAAGATGAAAATGCCAGCATTAGATACTACTGAATACATACCTGGCCGTGTGATTATACAAATGATTGTCGAGAAAGACGGGAATTTAACCCACCTTAAAATAGTCCGGTCAAGAAACCAAACAATAGATCAGGCTTACCTGGGGCATCTTCGTAATTCGCCTAAATGGAAACCCGGACTTTTGCACGGCAAACCTGTAAGAGTATTATTTAGTTTGCCTATAATTGTTGAATTAGCTTACAACAATTATAGGCAAACAAAAAATCCCGATCAAAACTGACCGGGATTTTTTATATCCTAATATTTGTTAACTGATTACTCAGCTACAGTTTCTTCAGCAGCATCAGCAGCTTCTTCTTTTTTAGCTTTTGGTGCAGCAGCTTTCTTTGCTTTTGGAGCTTCTTCAGCAGCAGGAGCTTCAACAGCTACAGCTTCTTTTTTAGCTTTTGGTGCAGGTGCGGTTACTTCTTCAACTTCAGCAGCTTCAAACGGAACTACTGATACGTATGAACGGTTATCAGCTTTCTTTTTGAAAACTACGATACCTTCAGCCAGTGCAAATAAAGTATGATCTTTACCAAGACCAACATTTAAGCCTGGGTTGTGCTTAGTACCACGCTGACGTACGATGATGTTACCTGCGATTGCTGGCTGACCACCGAAAATTTTGATACCTAAACGCTTGCTATGTGACTCACGACCGTTTCTTGAACTACCGGCCCCTTTCTTATGTGCCATTTTTTATATCTTTTATGGAATTGCAGAACAACTCCGGTTCAACCTTTAATTATAATGTAATACCGGTGATCTCGATTTTGGTAAATTGCTGACGGTGACCGTTTTTCTTTTTGTAACCTTTTCTTCTTTTCTTTTTGAAGATAATTACTTTATCACCTTTTAAATGTGACACGATCTTAGCCGATACTTTAGCGCCTTTCAAATCAGAACCTAATTTGAATTTACCTTCGTTTTCTGCTAACAATACACTGTCAAATTCAATACTAGCGCCTTCATCGCCTTGTAACCTGTGTACAAAGATCTGCTGGTCTTTTGCAACTTTAAATTGCTGTCCTGCTATACTTACTATTGCGTACATGTTTGTTAAATATTGTTTTAAATTTCGAGGTGCAAATATAGGGATTGATTATTTAATAAACAACACACCTTTATTTTATTTTTTGCTGCGATTCTCAACGTCGGTAAGTTTTTTCTGGATTTCGCCTATCAGCCGCTGGTTGGCATCAATCAGCTTGGCATTACCGAAATAATCGCTGTCGAAGATTACACGCTTGGTTTTTTCCTTGTACTTAAACTCAATGATATACCGAACCGCCTTATTTGCAGCAGCAGCCGATGTATCACCAATCTCTTTCGACGGAAAATCCCAGAAACCCAGGTCGGCAGCCTTACGGTGCAGGTATAACAAATCGTCCTTGGTTAAACGCAAATGCTCTTTAACCAGCGAGTCGCGCCTGTCAAGGTATTGGAACATGCCTGTACGTGAATCATATTTATTCACAAGGCTGTCCTTATGACCATACTGGAAACTGATCGATTCAAAATCAACGAAACGGTAGGGCGCATTCTTGATCATCATTCCATAATAATAAACGCAGTACAGTATAAACGGCACCACAACAGTCATGATCAAAAATATTTTTTTTAAACGGGGAGACATATTTAATTATTGAGTTATTGAATTACTGAATTATTGATTTTTATTTATCTCTTATTTAGAAACGGTTTTTCGTGAGGCTGATGCAATTTTAAGAATCTGATTTGCTTCATCTAATAATATAGAGATATCGGCTTGCTTCGTTATTTCAGCTTCAATTAACACTTCCATCCAAAAAGCCGATTCATCAGCTTCTTCGACTACAGTAGATAGCTTAGAGTGAAACTCGGCTTGAGATCTGGCCCTGCAGGCAGCGCGATAGTTGGCCCCTACAGACGATGAGGATCTTAAAAGCTGTCTGCCAACAATTTTGGCCTCTTCTGTTTTAGGCAGCGTTCTAAAAAATTTGATATTATCTACAACGAACTTCTTTGTTCGTTTTTTGAACATTTCGGCAAATTCAATTCTATCGTTTTCTCCCATTTCTTTATAATTAAGCAGCAAATTAAGTACTTATTAAATCAATAATTCAA
This sequence comes from Mucilaginibacter sp. cycad4, assembly GCF_034263275.1. Classification (NCBI taxonomy): domain Bacteria; kingdom Pseudomonadati; phylum Bacteroidota; class Sphingobacteriia; order Sphingobacteriales; family Sphingobacteriaceae; genus Mucilaginibacter; species Mucilaginibacter sp. cycad4. The sequence goes on from NZ_CP139559.1 coordinate 2,910,261, forward strand.
TAACTCAATAATTCAATAATTATATTTCTCCTTCCCACTTGCTCACTACCGCCGTTGCCATGGCATTACCCAGTACATTGGTAGCAGAGCGGCCCATATCCAGCAACGGATCAATCCCTATCAGTAAAAACAAACCAGCTTCGGGAATATTGAACATAGACAATGTCCCTGCGATAACCACCAGCGAAGCCCTTGGCACGCCGGCCACGCCTTTACTGGTAAGCATCAGCACCAATAACATGGATAACTGGTGCCCGAATGAAAGATGAATATCATATGATTGCGCCAGAAACAATGATGCAAAGGTCATGTACATCATGGAGCCATCCAAATTAAATGAATAACCTAATGGCAATACAAAGCTCACAATTTTATTACTGCAGCCAAACTTCTCCAGTTCTTCAAGCACCTTTGGATAGGCCGCTTCGCTTGTTGAGGTACTGAATGCAATGAGCATGGCATCCTTAATACTATTAATAAGCCTGAATACGGGCTTCCTCAATACGATGTAACCGGCTAATATAATTACCGACCAAAGCACAATCAACGAAAAATAAAACTCACTGATAAAAATACCATAGGTTGAAAGTACACCCAGGCCTTGCTTGGCCACTACAGCGGTTATAGCACCAAATACAGCTAAAGGAGCCATTTTCATCACATAGCCGGTGATTTTCATGATCACGTGTGCAAAGGCATCCATGGCTTTGATCACTATTTTGCCCTGCTCGCCTATTGCGGCTGTAGCTACGCCAAAAAACAAGGAGAACACCACAATCTGCAGGATCTCGTTATTGGCCATCGCCTCAATAAAACTTTTAGGAAAAACGTGACCAATAAACTCGGTTAATGACAGCGCCGATTTTTTGATGCCGGTACTTAAATGACTATCAGGAAGCGGCAGGTGCATGGTTTTTCCCGGTTCAAACAGGTTAACCAATAACATCCCCAATAATAAGGATACCAGCGTGGCGCTGATAAACCAAAGCATGGTTTTACCGCCAATCCGGCCAACTGCCTTGATATCCCCTACCTTGGCTACCCCTACCACCAAGGTGGTAAATACTAACGGGGCTACAATCATTTTAATAAGATTAAGGAATATCTTGCTTAGGATATTGTACATCTCCAGCTTGTCTTCCCGTGCATCGGTAGCCTGAGTTTGCAGTTTTACCTGGGCAATTCTTTGTAATTTAAGGTCTTTGTAGGCTGATACCGTAGTATCGGCTAACGCCTCTATATTCTTGTCGATACTTTTAATAGCAGAACCGGCGGTACTGAGTTGTTTATTAAGATCGGCAAAAACGTAGGTGTTATAAATATAACCGGCTACCACACCCAATACCAGTGCGATAAAAATGAAGAGCGTCAGTCTGCTTTTTTTCATTTAATTTAATAAGCCTGCAAAACTACAAAATTTACGCGCTGTTTAAACAGGCATGGGAATATTCTATTTTATGATTTTCTTTAATGAAGAAACAAAATATCACCTCAAAGAAGCCGTGTTTTAATTTCTTCACTAATTATTTCGAATTAAAACTAATTACACGAATGGTAACCTCGTCTGTATTCGTGTAATTAGTTTTAATTTTATTGAACTGCAAAGGTCATTCGTGAAAAAATATTTAAACAATTAGTATTTTGCCCACTTATTTACAACATGACTACAACTGCCTACGGATTACAGCATATAAAAAAAGAAATTCAGCACCTGCCCAATGAGCAGCTGGCCGAGTTGATGCTCCGTTTGGCGCGTTACAAAAAGGAAAATAAAGAGCTCCTTGCCTACCTGCTTTTTGAAGCCCATGATGAAGCTGCCTTTGTTGAAAAGGTAAAGGCTGAAGCTGGCTTCATGTTCAGCCAGCTATCGTCATTGAGTTACAACGCCGCAAAGGGCATGCGTAAGATACTGCGGCTATTAAGCAAGTACACTAAATTTATGGCCTCAAAAGGTGCAGAAATTGAATTACTGATCAATTTTTGCGAAAACTACCTTGAATATGCCGACAGGCGAACCTCGTACAAACCTTTAAGGCTAATATTAACAAGGCAGGTTGAAAAGATCCGCGGGTTAATTAATAAGCTCCATGAAGACTTACAGTTTGATTACCAGGACAGTTACAATAAATTAATAAGCGATGCCGAAAGTAAGCTGGGCTGGTTTAAAAAGAATGATCACTTGTTGTAACATATAAAGCTTAACATCGTCTAAATATAAAATTAACTGAAGTGGCCAACAAAGAAGCAGCATTCAAGCAGATATATGAAGCTAATTCTAAAAAGATATTCCATCTGTGCTATGGTTATACCGGCGATGACGATGCCGCCAACGACCTGCTGCAGGAAACCTTTTTAAAGGTTTGGCAAAATTTAGAGAAATTCCGTAACCAGGCCATGATATCAACCTGGATTTACCGCATTGCTGTAAATACCTGTTTAACCTATTTGCGCTCGGAAAAACGCCAGGCCAAAGACGAACTAACCCCACAATTAGCTGAAACAAAACGAGAAGAACTATCGGATAAAAACGAGCAGGTAGCTTTGCTCTATAAATGTATTTCAAAACTGGAAGAATCAGAAAGGATTATTATAACCATGGTACTTGATGAGGTGCCATATCCCGAAATTGCTGAAATTTCGGGTATATCAGAAGGGAACTTGAGGGTGAAAATTTATCGTATAAAACAAAAATTAACGGAGTTATATAACCAGTATGAAAGACTTTGATCATTTGATGTCGGTTTGGCAGGGACAGCCAAAACCAGATCAGCTTTCGGTGGATGAGGTGCTGAAGCAGGTAAAGAAGGGAATAAGGAGTATAACCCAAAAGTTATACTGGAGTATTGTGGCCATGTTTGTAACTGTTGCATTCGCTTTTGTCGTCACTTTTTTCCTGGCATTTAAATCTGCAGTTACTACTATCGGGATCCTCATCGTACTGGTAACCATGTTGATGTACCTTTCGTTAATGGTACGTCATTACCACATTTTGAGTAAGCGCGATGCAACCCTCAACCCTGCCGAATACCTTGACAGTCTTAAGGCCTATCAAAAAAACCGCAGCAAAGTTATCGGCTGGTTTTATTATACCTATATACTGCTGCTAAGTGCGGGTTTGGCTATGTATTTTATCGAAGTACTCGAACACTCATCGCTCGCTTTTAAAATAGTTACCTACACATCAATCGGCATCTGGTTCCTGTTCACCACGTTTTATCTTAAACCCCGCATGTTCAAAAATGAGGAAGAAAAATTAAACCTCATGATTGACAGATTAGTAAGGTTGAAAGAGCAATTTGATTGAAAAGGCAGTTTGTTTAGATTTGCTTCATGACTACCGGAACTATAAGGATTCAAAAACTGGCATTGGCCGATGCTGATGTATTGCTGGCTTTAAGCAAAAAAACATTTTTCGATTTTTTTGGCCATTTAAATAAACCGGAAGATATCGAAACTTATGCATCTGTTGCTTTTACACCGCAAAAAATACAAACAGAGCTCAGCAACCCAAACTCACATTTTTACTTTGCAATATTCAATGGTGAAATAACCGGCTATCTCAAGCTAAATTACGGCCCGACCCAAACAGAATTCCAGGACCCTAACTCGGTCGAAATTGAACGGATCTATGTTTTGGCCGAACATCATGGCAAAAAGATAGGCCATCAGTTTATTGATTTCACCTTAAAAGAAGCCGTAGATAAAAACCTGCAATACGTTTGGCTTGGCGTTTGGGAACACAACCAAAAAGCAATTGCCTTTTATGAAAAACATGGCTTTGAAATATTCAGCAGCCATGAATTTGTCCTGGGAAGCGACAAGCAAACCGATTTATTAATGAAGAAAGTATTGTAAAGCGAAATCTCATCTCAAAGCCCAAAGCATAAGGCTTAAAGCCTTTGCACATTTTTCGCGTTGAGCTTTAAGCCTTCTGCTTTCAGCTATTCAACAACGGCAACTGATAATTAACCCCAACCCTTAACGCTTTTAAGCCGGTAACTCCCTGTAATTCTTCCAGTTCAAGATATTCAAGGTCGTCAAGCAAATATCCTTGCACTTGCAGGTACCTGATGTATTCGTCATATTCAGCAGCTTCTGTTGGGTTAAAATATACCATGGCTATTTTGCCGGGCTGGGTAAGGCGCTCAAAAGTTCCTGCTATTAAAACTTTATCAATCCGTTTTTTAATCACCTCGTACCGGATATTGTAAGCCCCTTCAACATCAAAACGCCTTTCATCATTTCTGAAACTGATATCTATAGCGTTTGAGTGAATGAATATCAAATGCGTGGTTTGTAAAGGGCGCGAAAGCTGATCGCCAAGATCATGAGTCATCCGGGCTATCTCAGCCATCGACCGTAACTGCCACAAACGGATATTCTTAAGGTACAGCATATCGAAAACGCGCTGCGGCGCTATTGATTGCCCTATGTAAATGTCATACTCCACCCCATCGGTGCGGAATTTTTCAAAATAACAGGGAAACGACTCCTGTACTTCTGTTTGTGCCTGCTCCAGGTATTGGTTGATAGACGTATTGATAAGCTGCATGGAGGTTTCCAGGTTGCGCCTGTGTTCAAACGAAGCACCGGTTTCCTCATTCATGGCATTAAAATACCTGTCAATGGTTTCCCTTTCGGCAGGGTAATTATTTCTGAAATGCTCCAAAAATGGGTTAATCTCGTTATGGAGGAAAGTATCTAGCATCAATTCATCATTAGTGGTAATATAACCACTGATACGTTCAAGCCACTCCTCGCATTTAGATACCAGCTTACCGGTAAGGCTTAAATGAATATGCTCATTTAAAACCTGAAGTGTTTCAATAAGTATAGTAAGCAGGCTTTTTAAATCCTCCTGCAGGGCGCTGTTGCGCTCAACCGTGGAGTTGCGGATATCAACCGCACCAAATAAGGGATATACATTTTGAAAAGCTACAGTCTCTATCTCCTGGTTCTTTTTCTTTTTTCTTTTTTCCTTAAGATAATTCCAGGCCACCTCATTAAACTTCCACTGAACGGATGGCTGCAACGAGGTAAATTTATTTTTGATAACCCCCGAAATGCGGGCTTCAAACTGATCGATGCTGTTTTGCAGCAGCTGGGCAATCAGCGGTATACTGGCCTGTAATTTTGAAAGCAACTTTTCATAAAAAACTATCTCCTTATATGAAAACACTTCCATGATGCCTACATTTTTCTTATTGTAGTACACCGGGAAAATCCCGTACGATTTAATGCCGGCCTGTTTTAAAACCTGCAAAAAGGGGAATTTACCTATCTTTTCATCGGTAATGGAATTGAAAAAGATAGGTCTCGGATTTTGATTATAATCATCAATAATGGCGTCAAATGTTTCCTCGGCAAGGTTAAAATCTTTAGCGGCCTTGATCAGGATACTTCTGGAGCATTCGTCATTATCAAAAATAGGCTCATTATTGATAGTTAAAAAAGGCATCAATCCAAACTCAATACCCGGGCTTTCGGCAAGGGTTTTAAGGGAGCTGATGATGTGCGCATACTGCTCTTCCTCATTTGCCGAATGATTAACCAGCTCGGTACGAATATTGTCGAGCGCATGGGTTAACGTTACATCGGTTAATGTAATTATAGAAAACCCTTTAAATTTAAAAATATTGAGCGGTATTACCTTTTCAATTAACTCAAGGCTTGTATGCGAATGTAAATATGGTTCAATAGTATCAAAACTAAGTTCAGGCAGTTCGCCATTCAATTCAATTTCCACGAAACGGGCATCAGTCTGGATATTAAAATACCGGGAAAGACCGGTTTCCGGATCCTGGTATGAAAACAGCAACTCGTTCTTCATTGCAGATGAAAAGCCATACATCCGTTCAAGGATCAGGTTGTAAATGAAGCGTTTTTGCCTGTCGCTGAACATTTCGTTCTTGGATACATTCAGCGCGTATAAGTTTGAATGGTGGCTTGAGTGAAAATCATAAAAGGCCTCGGTACTGAAAAAGATCTTGTCCGGTACCGGCGTGCTCAGCGCCCAGTGAAATTCCTTTTCGTTAGCTATTGGCGGTGTAAGTATGGAGTAAATAAGCTCCAGCATTTCCCGGTACTTTTCGGCATCCGTTGGCCGCATATCCAGGTCAATACATATATCATGCTCAAAACGCTCCAAAACATAGCGGTAAAACTCGCTCTTGAGGGTTTTTTCGGTGGCAATCCGTTCTTTTAAATGCGCCACGAACGGATTAAATGTCAGGCATGTTTCAACCTGGCAAATAGTGCATTCGTTTTTGCTTATATTGAGTACTTCGGTGTGCATTTTTTAATTACAATTTTACCCTTCATTAAAATCTGAAACTGGTTGAAAGATAAGGGTACCATCCTTCTTCAGAGTAACCGGCAATGATCTTAATAACTGCCAGTCTTGCAGGTGCCACATAAAAGCCGGCACCTGTGCCGTTATGCCATTTATCTGAGCTTTGCCCATTTTCCCAAACGCGGCCTATATCATAAAATCCCATAACGCCTATTTGGCCGGGAACGATATAACTGGCAAAATCGCTCAGTTTTATACGCAGCTCCAGGTTATTATAAAAACTATGCTGGCCTGCAAACCGGTATAGCCTGTAACCTAACAAATTGTCCTGCCCGCCTAAAAACAACGACTGATAAAAGGCAGTTTTCCCAATGGTAATACCGCCGCCTACCCTATCGGCCAAAACAATAGTGCTTTTGGCATTCAGGCTTTTGTACAAAGCAACCTGGGGTATAAGCTGGGCAAAACTTGTGGAGTTATTATTTAAACCTTTAAACTCCTGAAGCTTGATATTAATAAAACTTCCCCAGGCCGGAAGCACCTTATCATTGCGTTTATCGCTGGTAAAGTTAACAACTATACCGGCGTGCATTTTTGTTTTGTCAAAGGTATAACTGTCGGGCGCGTTTGTGAGTAACGGATATGTAATAAATCGACCGATATTGTCATCAACATCTAATTTATAGTACTGAAACGCAGGGCCTACCGTTACAGAAGTACCCGATTCGTTACGCCACCTAAAGGCGGGACTAAATGTAAAATTATCAAAACGGGTACGGTAATATTTGCGATAATCGCCTGCTTTAATAAATGGAGTTTCGTTCCCCCTGCCAAAAAAGTTGATATTATCCGGGAAGTCAAGCTGGGCATCCATCAAAAAGTCGGCTTTGCCAAAAGCGTGGATCCACTCGCCGCTATACTTAATTTTGAAAGCTTTTGTACTAAAAGAATGACTGGCGAATACCGTTTGTACATCATTGTATGGCAGTTTTTGAAAACCTTCCTGGTGGGTGTATTTAAAACCGGCGCCAAGCAGTACACCTTCATCTGGGTTGTAAGAGATATTGGCCAGCGGCGCTATTACGTTCATGAGGTTAACCCTTAAGTATGATGTATTAGCGCTGTCCTTGCTTATGTGTTTGTTAACTTTTGATTCATCGCCGGTTATGCTCAGCTTTTTGCCCCGATCGTACAGTTGTACCGTATTAAGCGATTTTACAATATTGTATGTTTTGGTACCGGTACTATCAATAAACCTCAGTTTTATTGGCGATGTGGTATTATCAAGCACTACCTTATCATCACCGCCGCTTACATAAATGCGAAGCTCTTTGGTAATATCGGGATGATAATTCTGATTCATGAGCGTGTCTTTAACCTCACCATCCTTATTGATCTTGTTGATGATCACATTGAGGCTGCCATTCGGCTCATCCTTCACGGTTACCAATTCATTTTTATTTGAAGCATGGATATCAACTATCTTGTTGATGAACTTGTAGTAATACTCCATTTCGGCCGGGATATTGGCACGGCGCTCCTTCAATTGTTTCAGCAATACATCATGCCTTAGTTTGTATGAAGATTCGGGCAGGCGTCTTAAACCGGCTTCCAGTACCTCATCAGTTTCGGCGGCAACAAAATCATTCACAATTTTTGTCCATTGTTCGTGGCTGTATTGTACAGATGGCCATCTTTGCATAAACATGGTTTTCCATAAAGAATATTTTACGCTGTAAATCTCGCCGCTAAAGCCCTGCAAATTAGGTGCTATCCATGGCTGTGCCGCAATAGTTGGCAGTACGCCCTGGTTGGTATAAAATACCTGGTCGCGGTCGCGCGGAACAGCGGTATAAAATTTGCCTTTCCCTTTATCCTCATCGCGCCAGCGCCACTGATCACCATGCCTGTCCCAGTCGCCAATGAGCAAATCGAGCAGGCGTGCGCGTAAAAATTCCTCGCCGTCTACGGTGTTATCATTATCCTCCAGCATTTTGCCGATCATTTTCACGGTATTGTCCGATTTACCGCCAGGTTCGCGTTCCTCAAGCAAACAAACTTTATTGGCAAAAATATTGGCATATTGCCCCAAAACCGGATCAGGTGACACCACACCGATTATCGGGTTGGCATGCGGCACACGCGCGGCATCAGCGAGGGGCGGCACTATCAGCGCCGAAAACGGGTGCTGGGCACTCATTGCATCGTTAACCCAATCTTTGGCAAACGTTTCCTGGAATTCATCGGGCAGGATTTTTTCAGGCTGCTTCTCCACACTGCGCAGCACCCATTCCTTACCATCCTTGTCTATCAAACGGAGCGAATGCGTTTGGAAACCACCGCCAATGCTTTCGGTCCTTAAACCACCATGAATTTCCGATAGCCTGATCACAGGTAGTTTTGTTTCGGCAGCCCATTCCTTGCGATAGTTTTCACCAAACCAGCGGCGATGAAAATTGCTTACGCTATCATATTTGGGGTGCACCCTAACCATGAGGCTATCTGTCTTGATAGGCGTATGCAGGGTATCAGGGATGTTTTCTACCGATGTATAAGGTTGTGTATAGGCAAACACCTGTTTAACACCCTGATCGCTGTCGATATAATAAGTAAACCGCATCCGTTTGTCTATTAGTAGATCGGCAGTTACATAACCCTGGGTAGCATCAGCAAAAAGCGAGTATTTACCTTTGATGGCATAGGTTTGTTTGGCCCCTGCCCCGCTCACCACCTGTACCTGTTTGCTTTTGATGAACTGCAAACCATGCTCATGCCCTGCCACGTGAATAAGGTTCGGAAAATTGCCAAAAACTGCATCCACCTTTCTGATCATATCTTTGTACAGCGGGTGCCCGAGGTCTTCGGGATTTGAAAAAGTAGAACGTAAAAACGGGTAAAGCGAGCCAACTACCGGCAGCGGCACCCAAAGATCTTTATTAACCACGGTAAGAGGGAATATGTGATCTTTAAGCGAAAAGTAGCCGCCATGTGTACCATAACTCTGGAATGGGTGATGTGAGGCCAGGATGATCACCTTATCTTTGTTTCGCTCAAATATCAGCTTGATCTTATCGGCAATATCATCCTTGTTTTTGCAATCGCATTCGGCGCCCGGGTTGTTTTTACTGAAAGGATATAACCACCATTCACTGTCGAAAGCTATTACGGTTAGATTATCTGTAAGGTTGATCTCAACCGGGTCGGGGCAACCATTTTCAGGCACCATTTTCAGCAGCTTATCACCCTGTTGTTCCAAAAACTCCCACTGGCGTTTTATTTTAGCCAAACCAAGCGGCCCCATCTTATCCCAGTCATGATTACCGGGGATAAAATAAACAGGTGCACCGGCGGCACGCATAGGCTGGTATTGCGATTGCAGGATCTTTTTAGTTTCGGCTTCTTCAGGACTGCCCGGCAAACCCATACCGCGCGGGTAAATATTATCGCCCAAATAAAATACCGAAGTTTTATTTTTAAGGACACTGGCTGCGGCATGTTTTAAAACGGCACTTTGTTGCATGTCCATTTCGCCGGCATCACCAATCAGGATCATCCTGTACTTTATCGAATCCTGGGCTTGCGTATTCAGCATGCCCAATAGTAAAACAAACAACAGGGGTAATTTTTTAATCATGAGGTTTGGTTGAGATGTATGTTTCTTTATATTATCAGTGCTTCAAAGCACTATTTCTTAAAACTGAATTTCAGTATGTTACCAGCGCTTAACTGATCACCTTCGTTAGAGATATACAGGTTGCGCTGATTATCGAATGCCATACCTTCGGGTTGGCCGAATATGGTTACACTTAATGGATAAACGTTTTTCACCCTCCAGTTAGCATCAGTAACTACCAGCATTTTATTTACCGACGAAAGAACATACCACTCATTGGTGAATGTATTTTTGGCTAAAGCCGAAGGGCGGAACGGCACACGTTTTTTATTAGTAAGACGCTCAATTTCTTTTACATCTATCATAAAACTGCCCGATTGCTTCAGTATACCATCAGGCTGCAATTTCATGATATAGCCGCTGCTGCTTTTTGATGTCTTTTCTTCGGCACAGTGTTTACACAATACATAAACAAGGCCTGACTTTTCATCGGCATATATGGCTTCATATTCACCTTCAGGAAGCTCGCCTTTTGTTTTTTGTACGCTGGTTACTTCTTTGGTCCTAACCTGGCTAAAAGGAAAGGTGAATAATGTACCGTCGCTTTTAAGCATGATCACTTGTTCGCGGTAAATGGCTACGTCCTCATAGTCGCCGCTTTTGGCAAATTTGGTATAGTTTGCTTTTTTATCGCCCGGCTTCAGGTTAAATAAAAAACCTTCTTCGTCCTGCTGTGCATAAACCGAATCATTTTTACCGTTGTGAAAGGCAAAGCCGGAGATCTCGGTCAAATCATCGGGCATTTTGTATTTAACGGGTTTGTTAAGGTCATACCCAGGGGGGCTTAAAGGAATAGCTTTCTCTTTATTTTTGCAGGAGATTGCCAAAAACACAGCGGCTGCGGCAAGCATACCCGTTAAGTAAACAACCAGCTTTCGCCTAACATTTTGTTTTTTAAGCCCTGTCATATTTTTTTTGCTGTAAAAGTTCATAAACGGCCCGCTGCGATTGTACAATCGGTTCAGTTCTATCAACCCTTATGTTTTGCAATTGTTCATTTAAATTTACAGCCTGCGCGTTATCTGCCAGCTGGATATCGAGCATGGTTATTACCTCATTCCTGATACGTTCATCATAAACCGGGAAACACACTTCAATGCGGCGGTAAATATTGCGGTTCATCCAATCGGCCGAGCCCATGAAAACTTCCTGGTTACCGCTGTTATGAAATATAAAAATACGCCCATGCTCCAGGTAACGGTCAACAATTCGCCTTATGGTGATATTTTCGCTCATGCCCGGCACTCCGGGAATCAAACAACAAATACTGCGTACTATCATCCTGATCTTCACCCCGGCCTGCGATGCTTCATAAAGCTTGCCTATCAGTACCCGCTCTTCCAGGTTGTTCAGCTTTATAGTGATAGCTGCCGGGTTCCCTTTACGTGCCTGCTCAATTTCCCTGTCAATAAGCTCAATAAACCGCGAATGCAGATTAAACTGGGCCACCAGTAAGTGTTTAAAATCGATCTCATACCCCTCAGCCGATTTTGCTTTTTTAGCAAGATAGATGAACAGCAAATCCATTTCACGCAGCAATTGCGGATTGGCCGTCATCATGATATGATCGGTATAAAAAGCCGCCGTACTTTCATTAAAATTACCTGTAGCTAAAAGCCCCGCATATTTTATCCTCCCATCAACAAGGCGCTTTACCAGGCCCACTTTTGCATGCACTTTTATAGCCTTGTCACTATAAATGATATTGGCTCCGGCAGCTTTGAGCCTTTTTGCCCATTTGATATTATTGGCCTCATCAAAGCGGGCTTTCAGTTCAACGAGCACCCTTACTTTTTTACCGCTTTCCGCGGCGCTGATGAGGGCATTTACAATACGCGAATCGCTGGCTACCCGGTAAAGGGTAACGGAGATTTCCTCGACATTTTCGTCGATAGCAGCCTCGTTAAAAAAACGGAGAATGGAATTATATGACTGATAAGGAGCGTGAAAAATACAGTCGCCTTTATCTATATAATCAAATATAGATTCATCGGCGCTGATGTGCCTGTTTACCAGCGGTGGCCATTTAGTGTATTTTAAAGCGGGGATGCCAACCGGCAAACCCATTAAATCTTTCAAATTATGATAAAAACCGCCCTCAACAATACTTGAACCCTGTACACCCAGCTTATCTTCAATTAAATGCAGGATACGCAGCGGAATACCTGGCTGGTGCAAAAAGCGTGTAGCCAAACCCTGGTCACGTTTTTGCAGCTGTTTTTCAATCTGCTCCTGAACATCGCCATCATAATCATCACTTAGCTCAAGTTCGGCATCGCGGGTTATTTTGAAGCTGTAGCAGCCTTTTATTTCTTCGGTTTTAAAGATCCTGTTGAGGTTATACCGTACAATGTCATCCAGAAAAACAATGTACTGTTTACCATCTTCATTAACGCTAAAAAATCGCGGTAACTGGTTGGATGGGATGTTAAGGATTACCGATCTTTCTTTCTCCTTCTCCAAACCAAGATTTACCAAAAAGTAAAGCCGGTTATTTTCGGGAAAGAATTTTTTTTTGCCGCCTACCAGGTCAACGGGCTTTAAAAATGCAAGTACCTGGCTGTAAAAGTAATCGCTCACCCTGCCTGCTATCGAAGCCGGGATGGGTTCATTGAACAGCAGGTTTACATTGTTTTCTTTTAACAATGGGATAAGCCTGCCTGTAAAAACCTTACCGAAACGGTTTTGCTGACCTTCTACAAGTTGCTGGGCTTTATGCAAAACATCCTCGCTTTGCCCTGTTTTGTTGAACTGGTTAAGCTTGTGCAAAGCCATTACCACAGGCATACGTACGCGATAAAATTCATCAAGGTTGGATGAAAATATAGCAAGAAAATTTACCCTTTCCATTACAGGGAGCTCTTCGCTTTCGGCCTCCATCAATATGCGCTCATTGAAAAGTAACCAGCTCAGGTCCCTGTCGAAAAATGAGTATTCCATAGGTGTAGATTTTGTTTTTGGCAGTACCCCGACCGCCTACAGTAATGATGATATGATGAATGCTACTACCGATACGATAAGCCCGAACATGAATATGTTGTAAGATGCCCTGAGCAGCCTGTATTTTTTGCCCAGCACAACGCCCTGTGAGTAATTGTCCCGAATGAGGCTGCCGTACAGAAACTCCCTGTCTTCCATCATTTTTTCCATACCATCGCTGTAATCCTGGTACGACATGCGGTAGAAGTTACCAAAAAACAGCAGGTTAACCGTTTTCTTATTGATATCCTCAGGTGTAAATAATCCCGGCGGAATTGAAGGGCGGGTTGAAAGTATGGAGAAGATCATGGTAGCCAAACTAACCGACAGGAGCATGAAAGTTGGAATGAGCAAATTAGAATGTTCATCAAGCTTACGCAGCACCAAACTGATAATAGCTGAAAGTATGATAGAATTAACGGTAATCATGATATGGGCTTTGTTATCGGCCATATCGCTCAAACGCTGGTGATTGCTCGAACTGATCCTGAACATGGTTTCGATACCACGGTCGGGCCTGTCATTTTTATGTTTTTTTGAACCATGGTCATCCTCATGGTCTTTTTCTTTTTCCAGGGTAATAATGGCATTACTATCAATATCGGAGGTAAGGAGGGCCGGTGTTTCATTTACTTCAACTTCGGCCTGCTTCTCAACCAGCTTTTGCAGTTTTTTTTGTTTCTGATCATTGAGCAACAGGCGGCAGTAATCTGTATAATACTCATGCCCCTGCAAAAACTCGATATTATAGCCGCGCCACTCGTCCTTGCCAATGTCATGCTTTTTGATGGCTTCCATCTCTTTGCGCAAAAGCTTGTTCTTATCCCGGAAATCATCGGTGCCTAAGTGAAACAGATCGGCATCGCAAATAATTTGCTGAAGCAGGTCGGCAGGGTTTTGAGGCATTTTGGTTGCTAAAATACAACCGCTAACCTTATCAATAACTGGTTGTTCAATTTTATGCTGTTTCAAAAAGTGTGTAGCAATACCGACGCTTTTTGATTCGTGGTCTTTTTTATCGGTAAAATACCCGGTATCATGGAACCAGGCTGCCGAGATCACCACAAAGAAATCCTCATCGCTTAGCTGGTAATGGTTGGCTATCTGGGTGGCCGCTGCAACAACGTCTTTGGTATGTCTCAGGTTATGATAAATTAAGTCGGGATCATGATGTACATCAAAATAGGATATAACGTACTGTTTTACCTGTTCTAACAGCGGTTGAAATTTCATCGTAGTTTTTGTTGTTAAAAGTAAATCAAATTTTTAAAAATACCTATTTGCAGCTATGCCGGGGAGAAACATCAATTTATCGGGCATTGTTTGTGCAAAAGGCAAGAAAATGGTTGTTCTTGTTTTTACAAACGTTATGCCACACAAACATACAGCTGAATTTCAACGCTTTGAATTTCCAAACACAAAGCTAAGTGGCGATATATCGTGAAATGCCGAAAAACTATATCAAAAGCTAAAGCCTGATTATTAAAAGCTCTTTAATTATCAAATAATTCAAGATGCCGCTTCCTCTGTAACCCCGGGGCCTTCATAACTATAGTTATAAGGTGGATGCGGCACGATGAAGGTTTCCTGTACGCGTGATGACTTTTTAAAATATGGGATCCAGATGGCCGCTGTAACTACCGATCGTAAAAGCGGGTTAAGCGCAGTTTCCGCAAGCTTACTGCTGATGTTCGCAGCCAAAATATAATCTGTCAGGAAGAAAACGAAGGCAAAAGCAAAATACCCTGTAATACAAGCGGGGAGTATATCACGCTTATTCAATAGCAGTACCAGGCAAAAAATAGCGTACATCATTAGTATGGTATTACCAATTGCTTCCACAACCACCAAAAATCTGAAATTAAGCTCATGGTGGTTGCCATGATATACATTCCAGGTGTGGAGGCTAAAATAATCTCCTGTAACCATATTTGAACCGGTGACCAAAGCAGTAGCAGCCAAGCCTATAGCAATTAATATGAGCCATCCCCCTATTGGTACAAAAGTTGAACCGTAAGCAAATACAATACCCGGTGTTTCCCTTTGATAAAGCCATACCCCCAGTACAATAAGCCCAACCGTTATAAGCAACATCACCAAAACCAATGCATTGTTTATTGTTGATGGCATGGTGGTGCCCTGCGGCGTATACGAAAAACTGTAAGCTAAACTGGTATCGTTTAGCTTTTTGATATCAGCCTTAAACCCGGCAAGTTTATTTACCGGCACATTATCTTTTAAAAATGATAATTTATAATTGAGCGATAAGGTATCGCCTGCTGCCGTAAAATCCGACCTGTAACTATAGTAACCCCGGTTGATGGCATCATGATCTTCATTAATATTCCACCCACCCGGTAACACCACTTTAATAGAATAACTGGCATCATACGGGTATGTAAGTGCAACCGGCGTTTTTGTGCGACTGGTAATTGAGGGGAACTGATTATAAATAAAATTAGCAAAAAGATCAGCGGTTAATTTATCACTGGTTGAATCTTTTTTAAAGAAATCGCCTACCTTATAAGTTTCTATCGTAATAAGCTTGTTCGCTTTCAGATCATCTGTTACTGTAATTGAATCCTTGGTTTCAATTTTGTTGTAGATCTTTGCGTAATAATCGAGATAGTTTTTTTCTGTTTCGGCCATACCCGATGATTCCAGTTTACCCCGCATATAATCGGCCTCATCGCCGGTATAGGTAGTTTTTACCGTGAACAATACCGGTGATTTCGCATCCTTTACCGTATAAATATCTTCCCCGGTAACACTGCCGCTTTTTGATGGCGGAATAGTAGAGAGCGCATCGCTGCCCGGTTTTAATACCAATCCTTTGCCATAACGCGGAAAGTAAATGTCTGTACCCTCGCCGCCCTGGTTATCCATAGTAGCATCAATCCAAACCTGCTTTCCGTTTACATTGGCAGTTACAACTGCGTGGTTAAAGGCATAAGCCGTAGGTATGTACTGCTCAACATGCTCGTTCATATCAGCATTTACCAAAACCATAGAGGCATCAATCCCCCCTGCTTTCAGCATCGAAACTAACAACAATGATTTATCCTTACAATCGCCATAGCGTTGCCTGAATACTTTTTCGGGATTATTGGCCCGATGAGAATATTCGCCTATTTCAATACCCATGTAGCGTATTTCCTGCTGCACGGTACGTACCGCTGCCCTGAAATATTTTCCCTTATCGTTACCCGCATCCTTTTTAAGTTTCGCAATCCTTTCGCCAAGTTCGCCTTTAATGTTAAGTGAGGGAGGATTGATACTCAGAGCCCAGTTCACGACTTCGGCCCAGCTGGCAAACTCACTTACCTGGATAAAGCCGCGTTCGTTGTACCATGATGGCTGGTTATTATCGTCATGGGCCGGCGGTACCTGGAACCCTTCATACTCATAGCGCTTTAAACCATTGCCTTCACTAATGGCTTGTTTGGGCACACTATTAAAAGTTTTAAAATTCAGTTTCCGTTGAGATGATGCAATAATGGCCGTGTAATGATGAGCAATTGGTGTATACCACTGAACATACATGTTGGAACAAAACTTACCGTTCAGTATAGGGTTGCGCCCTGTAATTGTGTATGAATATTCTATGCGGTCGCCTTTGCGGATATCATCAAGAATATATAAAGCAGAAAAGCTTCCCTGGTAAATAAAGTTGGAAAGATCCTGTTCGTCGGCCAGTACCTTAAATGCCGAAGCTTTTAAACGGTTTAATGGCTTACCATCGCGCCAAACGGTAATATCATGAAAATCGAGCCGCTCGTAAGCCGGATCAAAACTAACAGAGATTTGCGAAGCATTCTGGATCCCGGTTTCGGATACTATCTCGCGGATAATATGATTATAATCGGCTTGCTTTTCAACCTGCACCTGCTCTTCAATAAGCGCGTAATAAAATCCCCGTTCGATAGTGCGTGACGATGGTTTTTGGTTATAAGGTTTTATGACACTGAGCCAGTTTGGCCTGGCCGAAACGTGTACCGAAGGGGTATCGCCCAAAGCAGCCCCGCTGCACCAAAACAACAACACTAAACAAAGGGAAAACGTAAAACGCATTTTAAAAGCTTTTGTATACCGGCTTTGAAAATAAAGAAATTTGAATCAATTTAATGTAACTATTTTAATATTTAACCGGGCGTTAGATATGGGATAATAAAGCACTTGATGGAGAAAATCACGGCAAGGAGTAAACTCTTAAACCAGCAAAGCCACCCCGAACCGGGATGGCTTTGCCAATAAATATTATCAAGAAATATTACTGTCCCCCGCCTAATACAGCGCGGAATTTTGTTTCATAACCTTTTAGCTGGTTTTCAAACCTGGTAGCAAGGGCCGTTTGATGGTTGTCTTTGGTAAACTGCACCAGGCCGTTCAACACCTGCATGCCTATCTGTACATCCCGGCCGTTAATGCTGTTTACATCCTGGCTAAGCAGGTAAGCATTATAATCCAACTGATCGGTAAGGTAATTATCTATATTGCCTGCCAGTTTATTACCCAGCACCACATCATGAAGCTGATATGCCAATTGGGTTAAATACAATTTACGACCGGCAACGTCAACATACGGATAAATATCAGGCAGTTCGGCATCATATTTTTGAACAACTTTCAACGCTTTATCGTTTTTGCCTTCCTGAACAAGGTTTTGAGCCAGGTCAAGGAATGTAGTTACCATTACCGGATAAAACATAGAGGTTGACTCATGATCAAGATATTTGGCTGTTTTGAACTTGCCGAATTTAAACTTGTTCATCACGTTATCGTACATCACATCGGTATTGGTTTTGCTCAACTGATCATGTAAAGCTGTATCCGGTTTAAACGGTATCAGGTGGTAGGTAAACCCTTCTTTGTATAAGTAAGGCTGTAAGCCTATCAGGTTTTCATTACCGATGGTAGTAGTGAAGCAGATAGGGCGTTTCCAGTGGTTGTGCGCCAAAATATCAAACATCGCCAGGTTCTCTTTGGTTACATAGTTTGATGTATACTTCCATTCCATGGCAGTTGCCAGCTTGTCTTTCTGATCGGCTTTTACAACGCCGTTAGCTATTACCTCATCAGGATTAACAGTAACTTTCAGGTTTTTGGTTGGCAGATAATTGCCGTATTCGCCACTTTGATATTGCACCTGTGTAGCCTTATCATCAGAAGTAATGAAATCAAACACCTCTTTAATATCCTGGTAGCCGGGCAGTTTTTGGTCGTTTAAATAAATAACGTCCCTCACCCCCTCCTTATATTTATCAAAAGGCATGGTGATTGGCAGCGGCTCGGAGCTGTTCATTTTCTTCTGCATCTGGCGGATATACCAGTCGCCGGTGAACAGGCTCAGGTTTACGATCCGCACATCCGGGCGAATGCCTTCAACCTCCTGGTCGTACCATAACGAGTAGGTATCATTATCGCCATAGGTAAACAAAATGGCGTTTGGCGGGCACGATATGAGGTAATTGTAGGCCATATCATGCGGTGTCATTTTGGTTGAGCGGTCATGGTTACCCCACTCTTTAGCTGCCAGTAATACCGGGCAAACCAGTAAGCCGATAACTGTTGAGCCGATGGCGGCCATTTTGCCATCGATATATTTGCGGCCAAATTCGGCAATGGCAATTACGCCGAGGCCTATCCATATGCCAAAGGCATAAAACGAGCCCACGTATGAGTAATCACGCTCACGCGGCTGCACTGATGCCTGGTTTACATATAACACAATGGCCAAACCGGTGAAGAAAAACAGCAAGCCAACAATCAACGCATCTTTACTGCGGCGGTTAACATGGAAAAACAAACCTATTAAACCAATTATTAATGGCAAAGCATATAACGGGGTATAGGTAGTAGCAGCAGTTACTGATTTTGGTAAATGTTTGCCACCATCAAATAAGCCGGTTGTCCAATTGCCGTCAATACCTTCGGTGCTGGTTTGTCCGTCGGCATCGTTATAACGGCCAACAAAGTTCCAGAAAAAGTAACGCCAGTACATCTGGTACATTTGCCAGCTAAACATCCATTTCAGGTTATCGCCCATGGTTGGTGCCTGTCCCTCCGGGATGCGCAGCCATTGTTTGTAAAACTGTACATCATTAGCATCAGTGCTATACATACGCGGCAATGCTGTAGTATGGTCATAAACGTAATCGGTTTTACGACCTGCATTTTCATATTGGGTTTTGCCTTTACGATAGATGATGCTTCCCTGTTTTTGATCGGTAACCTGCGAATCATACATAGGACCAGTTAGCAAAGGTACCTCACCGTACTGGATACGGTTAAGATAACCGTAAAGCGTAAAAGCGTTATCTGGATGTGAGTTATTTAAATTAGTATTAGCTGTTGCACGAATAGGAATATAAGCGAATGAGCCATAACCAAAGTAAATAAATGCAACGCATAACAAAGCCAGGTTTAATACAGGCTTCTTTTTCCTGATACTGTATATGATCCCCAATACCAGTGCAACAACTATCAGCAGAATGAAAAAGAAAGCTCCGGTACCAAAGCCCATTCCTAATGAGTTAACAAAGAAAAGGTCGAAATATGCTGCGAACTTAATGGTATATCCTCTGATACCATATTGTACCAAGCCAAGTATCACCACACCGGCCAAAAAAGTCAGTATAGCATTGCCAACAGTAATCTTTTTGCTACGGCGGAAGTAGTAAACCATCGCGATGGCCGGGATAGTCAACAGGTTTAACAGGTGGATCCCGATTGATAAACCTATAACATAGGCTATAAAAACAATCCATTTATCGGCGCCGGGCTCATCGGCATGTTCATCCCATTTAAGGATTGCCCAAAATACGATGGCAGTACATAATGATGACAGGGCAAATACAATGGTTTCGACAGCTGAAAACCAAAATGTGTCGGTATAAGTGAAGGCCAGCGCTCCAACCAGGCCAGCCCCCATAATTACATATAATTTATAAGCGTCAATGGCCTCATCACGTTTTTCAACCATCAGTTTTTTGGCAAAAGCGGTAATTGTCCAAAATAAAAACATAATAGTTGCACCGCTGGCCAATGCCGAACCCATATTGGTAAAGAAAGGCACTTTGGTATTATCGCCAAATGACAGCAATGACAACACCTTACCTATCATGGCAAAAACGGGGTAACCGGGCTGGTGGGCTACCTGTAAACGGTAGGCACATGAAATAAATTCGCCGCAATCCCAAAAGCTTACTGATGGCTCTAACGTTAAAATATAGGTTATTGAGGCTATAACGAAACAAAGCCAGCCTAACAGGTTATTGATTTTTTTGTACTGCATTTAATAATATCAATTGATTTAATAGCGCGGCAAATATCATGATTTTTATAACTTATTTAAAAAAAACACCTCCGCGTGACAAAATTTAACATTAATTAACTTTTTAAGGTACTGAGATTAAAGAAATTTTATTTACCAATCTCCAGGAACAGGCGTTTTCGCAGAATTTCAGTATAATTATCTAATAACAATAAACCTTATTTATTGCATATCTGATTGAATGACTGTCCAAATCAATTTGCATAATTTTAATATATCAGAAACAACCTGCCGGGCATTTATGTATATATCCTTATTTACCAATGAAATTTTTATCTTAGAATAATTAATACTTATTTTGTTGTAATGCAAAAACTCTACTCCTTAAGTTTTCGAAAAACATTTATAGTAGCCATAATTGTCTTATTCACATCGCAGTTAAGCAAGGCACAATCAGTTTATTTACCTAATTCATACCAGCTGTATCAGAAGTTCAATTCGGATATTTATTCTGTAAAAAACTCGGCCCATACTTCATTGCGTCCCTTTTTAATTGACAGTACTATTTTGCACAGCTATGATTCGGTAATGAATGTTGGCGTTAAAGATCGTAAAACCTGGGCCGGACGTAAATTATTTAACGAACACCTCTTTGATGTAAAAACTAAAGAATATACTTTTTATGCCGATTATATTACGGATCTGCAAATAGGCAGGGATTTTAACGATAGCCGTTCAACAAACCTAAATACCCGCGGGTACCAGATAGGAGGTACTGTTGGCGATAAGTTTTCGTTTTACACCAGCGGTTTTGAAAATTCGGCGAAATTTGTTTCCTATTACAACGATTATATTAATGCCGGCGGCTTTATACCAGGGCAAGCCTACGCCAGGAAATATACAGGGCAGGCACGGAACTCACAGGATTGGTCGTATGTAACTGCAATACTCTCTTATTCAGTAACAAAAAAGCTAAATATTACTTTAGGCGAGGATAAAATGTTTATTGGCGATGGTTACCGGTCGGTGCTCCTGTCTGACTTTGCAGCCAACATGCCTCTTCTCAGGCTTACTGCCGATTTGGGGCCCGTACGCTATATGATAGCCTGGGCTTATATTGAAGATCTTAAACAACCAAAATTTGACAGTTTTGGAAGCAACCGCCGCAAATGGGCTTTGTTCCATTATATCGACTGGAATATAACCAAACGCGCATCATTCGGTATGTTTAATGCGTTGATAACTCCCGAAGCCGACAACCAGGGCAGCCGGTCGGGCTTTGACGTCAATTTTGTAAACCCCATTTTATTTGCAAGCTCATTAGGTCCGGGCGGGTACCAAAAGGATAACGTATTTTTAGGTTTCAATGCCAAATACAAGATTTTTGATAAAGCTGCGCTGTATGGACAAATCATGTTCGACAGGTTCAAAGGCAGCGATTTCTTTTCGGGCAACAGTACCGATAACACCAACGGTTGGCAGCTGGGTATCCGTGGTGCGGATATTTTCAAAGTTAAAAGGCTAAACTATTTATTTGAATATAACACTGTTAAACCATACACTTACAGTAACCAGCAGTCAATAAGCAGTTATTCTTTTTATGGCGATCCGCTGGCACACCCTTACGGAGCAAACTTCAGGGAGCTTTTGGGTATTTTGAATTATTCGGTTGGCAGGTTTGATATCCAGGGACAGCTCAATTATGCCAAATATGGCCTCGATGCTTTAAAAACCGACAATAACGGTAAAATCATTACCAAACCATTTGTGCCCTCGGCAAATACCACGACCACTATTGGGCAGGGCCTGAGCACACAATTATATTATGGCGAAGGCACAGTAGCCTATATTTTGAACCCAAAGTATAATTTACGCCTGGAACTCGGCGCATTATATCGCCAGGAAAAGAATGATCAGAAGGATTCAAAAAGCACCATGATCACCTTCGGGTTAAGAAGCTCGTTCAGGAATTTATATCACGATTTTTAATTCCTATTAAGGCTTACGAAGTAATTAAAAGCTTCGTAAGCCTGTAACCTGAAAAGCCTTCCTACCCTTTCTTTTTTCTTAAGCCCACAGACAGGCCTACGGCTACACCAATTGCTATGCCTGCACCAATGCTGTGTAAAGCTAAACCAATGGCGATACCAACAACCAGTCCGCCTGCAAAGTAATTAGGATCTATCCTGTTCATCCGTTCATCAAAATAAATGTTTCAAATTAAATCATTTTCCCTGCTGACAAACAGTTGTCATTAATATATATTTATTTTGAATAGTATTCAAAGCAGATAAGCATGACCATACGTGATATAGCTAACATCCGGGTTTATAACCAGCACCTTAAACACGATAAATTCAAAAAGCCCGAAGAGGTGGTTGGCTATATGTGCGCCATGCAGGCACAAGAATATGCCCATGCCAAATGGGCAATTGGATTACGTATGTCATCCCCATCGGACAAGGCCGTGGAAAAAGCCATGACCACCGGTGCTATTTTACGAACCCATGTATTAAGGCCAACCTGGCATTTTGTTTTACCGCAGGACATCCGCTGGATGCTTAGCCTTACCGCTCCAAGAATCAACGCGGGCAATGCCGCCATGTATAAAAAACAAGAAGTCACCGATGCAATTTTTAACAAAAGTTTTGATGTATTTATAAAAGCCATGCGGGGCGGCAAACAATTAACCCGTGCCGAAATTGTTTCGGCCTTGCATGAGGCAGATATAGCCACCGACGACCTCAGGCTTACGATACTATTAATGAAAGCCGAACTGGAGCAATTAATTTGCAGTGGCGCAAGACAGGGTAAACAATTTACTTATGCACTGCTTGATGAACGTGCGCCAATAGTACCGGCCATAGATCGTGACGAGGCGATAGCCCGCCTGGTTTTGCGATATTTTACAGGCCATGGCCCCGCTACGATAAATGATTTTGTACATTGGAGCGGCCTTACCGTGGCCGATGCCAAAACCGGGATCGAAATAAATAAAGGCCGGTTAAATAATATCATCATTGAAGGGGTAAACTATTGGATGCATGCTGATGTGGATTTTAATACAGCAAAAAAAGCCGGGGCTTACCTTCTGCCTGTTTATGACGAGTTAATTATCGCCTATAAAAACCGCGATGCAATGGTACCCGCCAGGTTTCGGGATAAGATGGGGGCTATTACCTTTTTCCCAACCATAATGGTCAATAACCAGGTGATTGGCAACTGGGGCCGGAGCATAGGTAAAAAGAATATTGATATTGAGCTCAAACCATTTGACAAACTCAATAAAATGCAAAATCAGGCTATTGAAACCGCTATGCAACGTTTTAAAAAGTTTAATGGTCTCGGATAACAAACATTAATTACAACAACAAGTTACTTATAAAAACAAGATATCATGCCCGAACTACCCGATCTGCAGGCGTTTAGCCATAACCTGCAAAAAATGCTTGCAGGTAAAACCGTCAAAAAAATAGAAGTGCCTAACGCTAAAAAACTAAATGTTAGCGTACATGAACTGGACGAGGTTTTAAGCGGACAAAAGCTGGAAAAAGTATATCGCGAAGGTAAGGAACTGCATATTAAATTTAACAAGGGCGATGTACTGGGTCTGCACCTGATGCTGCACGGTAAACTATTTTTATTCGATACCAAAAACGAAAACAAATACAGCATCCTTGAACTGCACTTTGATGACAACAGCGGATTGGTGCTGACCGATTTCCAGGGGATAGCAACGCCTACCCTCAACCCCGAAAAAAAGGACGTACCCGACGCGCTTGATGCCGATGTTGAGTATTTGAAAAAGCGCCTGGCAAAAACAAAAACCAATATTAAAACTGTTCTGCTTGATCAAAAGATCATGAGAGGCGTCGGCAACGCTTATGCCGATGAAATTTTGTGGCATGCCCGCATTTCACCCTTCTCCGTAAGCAGTAAAATACCGGAGGATAAACTGAAAAACCTGGTTCTGTCAATAAAAACAGTACTGGAAAATGCCGAAAAAAGCATCCTGAAATCAAACCCAGACATTATTAACGGAGAAGTTCGCGATTTCATGGATATCCACAATTCCAAGAAAAAACACAGCCCAACGGGCGCTGCCATCATAATTAATGAAGCTTCAAGAAAAACATATTATACTGATGAGCAGGAATTGTTTGAGTAAATCTCGCTGGGTTTAAAGAAGACTATTTCGCGTATTTTCCTGCGCCCGTTGCAATGAGCGCAGTTTTTAAAAGTCTCCTCTTTAGGGGAGATTTAGAGGGGCATCTACTTCAACTTTTTCACCAGGACATTAAAATCAACACCAACAATCGGAATCTTCTTCCAAGGTTGGGTTTCACCGTCCTTATGGAAGGTACCACCGTTAAATAAGCCGCAGGCAAATCCAACGTTGGAGTTGGTTTTAGTTGTCAAAAATTCAATGGAAACCACAATATCACCGGCCACTTTAACATTGTATGGCGATAAGTCGACAGTGGTTAATTGATGGTTTTCCACATTGTCGTATTTTTTAATGTAGCCTTTTATTTCGTCTTTAACCAAATTAGCTTCATTTGGAAACTTCCCGGCCATTTGGTAAACATTTACTTTAAAAGGGATGCTATCGCTTGATCGGTTTTGCGTATGAAAGTTCAGCGTAAGTAATTGTACCTGCTTTTTACCAGCATTCATTTCAATACCAACCTGCGCACCTTTAACAGCATCAAAGGTATTGTTGGATGAGCCGCTTCGGGGTTTGTTGCCTATCGTTTTGGTTTTATCCTGGGCGGATACGCTAACGGCAACAAAGCATAAAAAACATAAGGCAAAGAGTTTTACAAAATTTCGGGAGAATATCGATTTGAACATAACAATAAGTTTTAGATGGATTTAGTAAGGTAGACGATGATGATAAACAAATGGTTGCAACCTTAATCTGATTTTTTCAGGATCTACGTAGAGGCACTCTATATGCGTCTCTTCAAAAACAATCACTCCTTCTTAACAGCACTATTCCTGATAAAAATAACCGACATCAGCGCACCCAGGAAACCAAGGCCGGCGCAGATCCGCATAATATTGCCATAGGCCGAAATAAATCCGTTGTGATAGGCAATCCCGACCGCCTTTTTGTTAGCTCCGTTAATACCGGCGGGCACTTTAGCATTACCTAAGTTGGCCGATTGTTCCATAACCGTCTTTTTATCTTTTTCATTAAGAGATAACTTTTTCAACTCCCCCTGCATCGCTCCCGAAAAAAACAAAACCGCCAGGGCACCAAAAATGGCATTGGCAAAAACATTGGCGATCCGGGTCATGGCATTGTTAATGCCCGACGCTGTGCCCGAAAAATGATCACTTACCGATCCCATTACCGTTGCCGTAAGCGGCGCTACCGTTAATGACATGCCGAAGCCAAAAACAAGCACGCCAGGGAAAAAGCTTGTCCAATAATCGGAAGGGCCTGTAGTTTGCTTAATGAACGACAACATTAGTAATCCTGCCCCCGCCAAAGCCGGCCCGATGATGAGCAATAAACGCGGGCCTTTTTTATCGGCAATAGCTCCTGCGTAACGCGCAATGGAGATCATAAGCACTGTAAAAGGTAAAAACGTTAACCCGGATTGCAGCTGACTATACCCCTGCACCTGTACCATGTTTAGCGATATAAACAGCATACCGCCACCCAAACCTGCATACAGAAAAAATGTAAGCAGATTTATCCCGCTAAAGGTTTTATTATTAAACAGGTTCAGCGGCATCATAGGGTGTTTGCTTGTACCTTCTATGTAAATAAAAACGATGAGCAATAACAGGCCCAGGGCTAATGATCCATAAACCTGCCAACTATTAAATCCAACCGCCGGCATCCGCAAAAAACCAAACGTTAACAAAGCAAGCCCTAACGCAATGGAAACAGCTCCGGGAAAATCAATGGTTTGGTCGGCACTATCATCCTTACTTTCGGCAACCTTACGCCACAGGATGAGCAAAGCTACTATACCTATGGGGATATTAATAAAGAATATGTACCGCCATAAACCGGCATCGGCTAAGGCGCCACCCAGTACCGGTCCGCCCATGGTAACTACTGTGGTAATGGCCGACCATGTTCCAATAGCCTTGCCCCTTTCTTTTACATCGATGGAAGATGAAATAAGCGAAAGGCTCCCCGGGATCATCAGTGCGCCGCCAATACCCTGTATGATCCTGAAAACAATGAGATAAAAAACGCCCGGTGAAAGCCCGCAAAGGGCCGATCCGGTTATAAAAATAAAGATCCCGATCATGAAGACCTTCTTCCGCCCCAGCTTATCGCCAAGTGAGCCGCCTATTAAAATAAGAGAGGCAAGCATCAACAGGTAGGCGTTCAGGATCCAGAAGAGATCGGCTCCTTTGGCATCAAGGCTTTGCTGTAATGCCGGCAGTACTACGTTAAGTGCAGTACCATCAATAAACGCCATGGCCGAAGCCAATATCGCCGAAACCATGATCCATTTGCCGGCCGGGCTGCCCAATGAAACTGTAGCCATATTTTATAAGGTTGTAACTGAAAGCTTTATTACAAAGTTGCAGTAAATGATCGGATTAACAGGGCTTAAAAAAAACAAATTAAAGCGTTGTGAAAAAATATGGCTATCGCCTGAAAACACCGATATTTTCCGGGCAAAGCAGGATCAGCAGAAATATAGCAGAAAGATTGAGCCATAAAACCTCCGATTCATTTACTCCGGAAAACAGGATAGCCAGCACTGTTAATGCTGCCATCGCTATGATATGATTTCGGTGCGGAATGGGAATACCGGTTTTATCAACAAAACGTTTAGCGCTAAAATTACTCCTGTATATAAACGGGAGTATTAAAAAGTAAAAAGCGCCTGCAGCAATCAGCAACCAATGAAAAGCAATTTTGCCAGCCTCATTAATTTTGATAATGCTGCTTGCGTTTGTACGCAAAATCGTATTATTTACCTTGAAAAGCTCATGTGTTGATGTATGGATGATATCCGGCAAACCGCTCATTACCTGGGCAACAAAAAACAAACTTAACACACCTGCCAGGGCTAAAACAACAGTGAACGAGATACTGCGATAGCGTGAAAGTATTATTAAATACACTATTACCACCCCGGAAATACCTGTTAACAGCAAGGCTGTAATATACCCGGTAAAACCTCCGTCCTGATTATAGATCATCCCGAAATATGTTTTGTCGACAAAAAACATTACAATAGAAACAAGGGTCAACGCGGCCGCCAACCCGAATACCAGGATCTCAAACTTTGTTAAACTGTTTTTTTTACGGGCAGTATTGTAAGTATTTAACACGGCAATTATTTACAGGTGATGTATGACTAACAAAAACTTATCAAAACATGTTTTTCAGTTACTGTAAAACGCAAAGAAACCCGGAATTATTTCCGGATCTGCAAACTGATTACCTATATATCATTAAATACTGAAAATTGCTTTTCCATCACACCGGCAAGGGTATCCATCACATTTAATTTTGCAGAGCGCATTGTTACTGTATCATTGAATCATAAATCAGCAACTATATGAAAACGCTTATCCTGATACTCATTCATCTCACAATTGCATACCTGTTAAGGGCACAGCCACCGCAGCAACCCATAGTTTTGGGAAGGGTGGATACCATTTATTCCAACATCCTGAAAGAGAAACGACCACTTTCCTGGGGAGATTTGGAGGGGGCTAATTTATAAAACTCAGCGGTTCTAAATCTTTCAACTCTTCTTCAGTAAACAACCTTGAATGGATCATAAACCTAAAACCCGTAGGTATTTCTATTGAAAAACTTGAACCACGGCCTTTGGTAATATCAAGCTGGAGCTGGGTATGCTGCCAGTATTCAAACTGGTCCTTACTCATCCAAAATTCACAATCATCCACCTCTCCTATTTTCACATCGCTGCCGCCGAGTTTAAACTCACCTTTTTCAAAACACATGGGCGATGAGCCATCGCAGCAGCCACCGCTTTGATGGAACATCAGGTCGCCAAAGCGGGATTTGAGTTCGGCTATCAGCTTTGAAGCTTCGGGGGTGATAGTTACTCTTTTGATCATGTTTTTAAATTTCGCGCGAAGCCGCAGATAAGTAAAGAAATATTTAAACACATAAAGACTTACGAAGTTTCTGAAACTTCGCAAGTCTGTGGAACGGGGGGATTAAAGCCGGGATTAAAAAAATCCCAGCTTGTTCTTATTATATGAGATCAGCATGTTTTTAGTTTGACGGTAGTGGCCAAGCATCATTTTATGATTTTCGCGGCCAAAACCTGATTTTTTGTACCCACCAAACGGCGCATGTGCCGGGTAAGCATGGTAATTATTTACCCAAACCCTGCCTGCAAGTATGGCACGCGGCACCTGGTAAAGTTCATGTGCATCACGGGTCCACACACCGGCACCTAAACCATATAATGTATCATTGGCTATCGCGATGGCTTCATCGGTGGTTTTGAATGTGGTTACACAGGCCACCGGACCAAAGATCTCTTCCTGGAAAATGCGCATCTTGTTATTACCTTTAAACAACGTGGGCTGAATATAATAACCGCCTTCCAGCTCACCATCAAGCTTTTTAATCCCGCCGCCGCAAAGCACTTCGGCTCCTTCTTCCTTCCCGATTTTCAGGTACGATTGAATTTTTTCGTACTGATCGTTAGATGCCTGCGCGCCCATCATCGTGGTGCCATCGAGCGGGTTGCCCATAATAATAGCATTGGTGCGCTCTATCACCTTCGACATAAATTTATCGTAGATGTTTTCATGCACCAATATCCTCGACGGGCAGGTACAAACCTCGCCCTGGTTAAGGGCAAATAATACGGCGCCTTCAACAGCTTTGTCAAAAAACTCGTCGTCGGCATCGGCCACCGATTCAAAAAAGATATTTGGCGATTTTCCGCCCAGCTCCATAGTAACCGGGATGAGGTTTTCAGATGCGTACTGCATAATCAAACGGCCGGTAGTGGTTTCGCCGGTAAAAGAAACCTTGGCAACCCTTGGCGATGACGCCAGCGGCTTACCTGCCTCCGGACCAAAACCTGTAATAATATTTAAAACGCCCGGCGGCAAAATATCCTGGATCAGTTCCATCAATATTATAATTGATGTCGGGGTTTGTTCGGCCGGTTTTACAACACAGCAATTACCGGCAGCCAGTGCAGGGGCAATTTTCCAGGTGGCCATCAGCAGCGGAAAATTCCAGGGGATGATCTGTCCTACAACGCCCAATGGTTCATTTAAACAAATACTTACAGTATATTCGTCATGCTCGGAAATCCCGCCCTCTTCGGCACGGATCACACCGGCGAAGTAACGGAAGTGATCAATCACCAGCGGCAAATCGGCAGCGCGGCATTCACGAATGGCTTTACCGTTATCAATGCATTCTACAACAGCCAAAAACTCCAGGTTGGCTTCAATAACATCGGCTATTTTATTTAGTAGCGATGCGCGGTGCGCAGCAGAGGTTTTACCCCATGCCGGGAACGCGGCGTGAGCGGCGTCCAAAGCCAGTTCAACATCCTCCTTTCCTGATCGTGCAGCTTTGGTGAACACTTTGCCGTCGATAGGCGAAACGTTATCAAAATATTCGCCTTTAACGGGCGGAACAAATTTGCCGCCGATAAAATTGTCGTACTTATCCTTGAAGGATGGTTTAGAAACAGCGCTCATAATTTTTTATGTTTTTTGGTAACACTAATGTAGAGCTACCTAGCTGTAAGGTATTTGCATTATGCTCTCAAATGGTAGCACAATGGTCGCATTTTTTGCACCTGCTTGTTAATCAGGATAAGTATACCTAATTTGGTATAAATTATAAACGGCTATGAATAACAAAACCCTGTTATCTCCGCTAAGCCTCTCACACGGAAAAGAACTGAATACCCTGGTTGAAAACCGCAAGGCTTACACCATGAATCAGTGTGAGCTCAACGTTTTTGAAACTTTTGAGCGCAGCGAACTGGTGCCTTTAACTTTTAGCGACCTGGTAATTACCAGCATGCTGCGCGGCAAAAAGGTGATGCACCTGTTTGATAAACCTGGCTTCGACTACCTGCCTGGCGAAACAGTGATTGTTCCACCGAATATTACGATGAAGATAGATTTCCCGGAGGCCACTATTAACCAGCCCTCTCAATGTACAGCCCTGGCTATCAATCACGACGAAATTACCAATACGCTTGATTTTTTAAATGAGAATTACCCGAGGGAAGATAAGCGGGTATGGCAGCTGAACTATAATCAGTTCCATTTTTTTAATAATTACGAGCTGGCACAACTGATCAACAAGCTGATCCGGATCAGTACCGGCGATGCACTGACCAAAGATGTGCTTGCCAATCTCACTTTAAAAGAATTGCTGATCCGCATCATGCAGATGCAGAACCTCAACGAGATCAGCGATAACCTGCATGAGCTGTCAAGCAGCAGCCGTTTTGCCTATGTACTGGAATATATCAGGGTGCATTTAAGTGATAAGCTTAATATTGATGCCCTGAGCCAGATGGCCTTCATGAGCAAAGCCAGCTTTTTCCGGGCATTCAGGCACGAGTTGGGGATCTCGCCGGTTGACTATATTATTAAAGAGCGCCTGCAATTAGCCAAACAGCTCATGAACAATCCGCAAAACAGTATCTCTGAAGCTTGCTTTAAAGCCGGATTCAATAACCTCAATTACTTTAGCCGCGCATTTAAGAAAATAGAGGGGACTACGCCAAGTTATTATAAAGCCAGGTCGCAGAGAGGGCATTTGAATTAAAAAAGCAAAGAGAAAGTGGTCATTTCAACTTAAAAAAGAGATCTTATACGTGCATCATAGTAACCACGTATAAGATCTCTTTTCACCTGATGCTTAACTCTTTGGTTATTTATGCTGATCTGCGGCTGTTGCTGATCAATGCCGATTCATAAACCGTGCTGATGATGTCTTCTGTCGAAAAGGTGCCCAGGAAATCCCAGTCGATATGACTGTATATAACCTGCTTTGATGGTTCAATAATATAGGTAGCCAATAACGGCGCGTTTTCGTCAATGCCCGAAAACCTGTCCCACACCGGATAATCATCAGAGTATACCCTGAATTGTTGTGCTATTTCTTTATCGGTGTCATGATAAAAATTAAGGGTGAGGCTTTGCTCCCACGCCCATTTTTCAAGATCTTCGGTACGTTCATCGCTGATGATAAGCAGGTTACCACCGCTTGCCTTAACCTCATGCTGAAGGTTATTCAGCTGCTTAAGCTGCGCCAGGCCTTGCTGCCCCCAATGGCGCGAATAAAAAGAAATAACCAGCGGCTTATTCAATAAATTCCTTTGTGAAATTGGGCCATGTGTTTCGGCGCCATTGTAAAATTGCTGCCAGCGGCTATAATCGTTACTTAACTTAAATTCGGGAACCAAATTGCCCGCTTTTACAGGATGCAATGATTTCAGTTTACGAAATTTAAGATCGGGTTCGGCAACAACTTCAAGCAGGTCAAAAAAAGGGTATTTATTATTATTTGTGGTTTGCATTTTAAAATAGATTTATGATGTTATGGATAATGTTTTTTAGGTAATTGTATGCTGAAATTTTAACTGGTCAACAACAACGGCATAATCCATAAATTACCCTGTAACGCGTCAGCAGGCCCAGCGGGGAAGCATTGCTTATTTGTTTATTACGGGAGGTGTTCATAAAAGTATATTAATTATTTATAATGAGGTCAGTAAATTTAAAGGTGTGCGGTAGCGTATGCGGGAGAGAATTTCAACAACAGCAACACATGGGTATATATACTCCGGCCCTGCTTTGAGGCGGTGTATACTTGTTGCTGATCATTGAACTGTTGCCTGTCATGTGTTTTTGAATGTTACAGGACAAATATACTATAATATCTATAAACTTAGTAGAATTTATTAAAAAAACATTAACCTCTAATTACAATCAAATTTCCATCATCACGCTGCTCGTTTTTAAACGGTTTATATAGTATATCCCTCCCATCAAAACTATAACTTTGTTCCATACGTTCCGTATAACCACTACTCAACTATGCAAACCAGGCTAAAAGCACCATATATCCTCATATTTATTGTAAGCGTTTTAGCCCTTTCCGGTTGTAAAAATATCGGTAAAAAACACCAGCTTTCTAAAGCAGATTCCCTTAAAAAGAAAATGGTCAAGGAGTGGACAAAGACCATTCCCGGCAATTTCAGCGATCAAACTGAACTTGTATTTGACAGTACCCGTATCGTCACATTTCTTCAAAATCACCCCGCTTTGGCTCCCTATGAGCGGGATCTGCGGAGTTTTTACCGTAAGCGTAAATTTGCCTATGCCTGGTATGAAAAAGGCACCTTAATTGAACAGGCCGGTAACCTGAACGACAGGCTGATGAACCTTCAAAATGAAGGCATATATAAAGGCATTCCTTATCAAAAAGATTTAGACTCCCTGATTTTTGACAATCATTCAAAAACCAGGGTTAAAAAGCCTGATATAGGCACCGAGTTAATGCTCACTGCCCAGTATTTTGCGTTTTCAAAACTGGCTTTCCGGGGTATGAGCGATTCGGTTAGCCGTGCAGTAAACTGGTTTCTGCCGCGTAAAAAGATAGCATATGATGATTACCTGGATACGCTTTTAAAAAAACCTTCAAAACAAGCCCCTGCTATAAGCGAACCAGTATACCGTCAGTACGACCTGCTGAAAGGTTTCCTGGCAAAATACCGCCAGCTTGATGCCCATGAAAATTGGGAACCAATTGCCCTTAGCAAAAAACTTAAACCCGGCGACTCGTCGGCCATAGTTGCCCGCATAAAATCCCGCCTTTATAAACTGGAAGATTTTAAAGGCGATACGCTCAACAACAAGTTTGATGATGAGCTTAAAGCAGCCATAACCCAATTCCAGCTCAGGCACGGCCTTAGCGCCGATGGCTTGCCCGGTCCGGGAACTATGGCCGAAATGAACGTGCCGCTCAAGTCCCGGATCAAACAAATCATTGTAAACATGGAGCGCTGCCGCTGGCTGCCGGTAAGTTTAACTACCGACTACCTTGCCGTGAATATCCCCGAATTTAAGCTACATGTTTACCATGCCGATAGCTTATTATGGAGCTGCAATGTAGTAGTTGGTCAAAAAGTACATCAAACCGTTATATTTTACGGCGAAATGCAGTATGTGGTATTCAGCCCATACTGGAACCTGCCCGAAAGCATAGTTCGTAATGAAGTTTTACCAGCCATGCGCAGCAACCGTAACTATCTTAATGAGCACAATATGGTTATTACCGGTCAGGAAAACGGCCTTCCGGTAATTCAGCAAAAACCGGGGCCGGCAAACTCATTGGGGCTGGTAAAATTCCTGTTCCCCAACAGTTACAGTATCTATTTGCATGATACGCCTTCAAGGTCGTTATTTGGCGAATCGTCGCGGGCATTCAGCCACGGTTGTATTCGTGTAGGCGAACCGGCCAAACTGGCTTCATTCCTTTTAAAATACGACAGCACATGGACAACCTCCCGTATTAATAAAGCCATGCATCTCGGTAAAGAACAACAGGTTACGCTTAAACAAAAAATGCCTGTATTTATAGCCTATTTTACCGCGTTTACCGACAGGAATAACCTTCTCAACTTCCGCAAAGATATTTATGACCGCGACGAGCAGCTTGCATCCATGATCATGTCAGGCAGCGGACAGTACTAATCCCCTCTTATTGAACTCCTTTCCTTCTTACCGCAGTTTAAAATACTGGTAATTAATAATTACAAAATATTTTTTATGGGTTTGTAGGCAATCGCTGAAATTTAATTGTCCTCCCTTTAAATCACCATAGTGCACCCCTACAATGGATAATTTTTCCTTTAGCACGGTGATCATTAACCAAACTATATGACATTATTAATAAACCCAGGAAAACTGATGCCTATGTAAAAAAAGCTTACTCTCCCCGCTACAGGCAATAATTACCCGGAGGGAATTACTGCCCCGAAAAAAATTTTTGAATGTTTATAACTGCGCGGTGCTTCCAGGGTACTTCGCTATTAACTCCCTTTAAATTCAATAAAATATGAAATTTTTCAACCACCCGGTGGGTGTACACAGGCCGTGGGTATCACAATCCCTTAACCTGTGTAAATTTGCCCTTGCAGGTATGGTGCTCTTGAACATGCAGGCTTCGGCTGCTGAAGCGCCAAAAGCAAAAGCTAAATCAAACATTAATTTTAACTTAAACTTCGCTAAGCTTACCGGTAAGGTAGTTGATGAAAAAGGCGAACCACTTGTAGGCGTAAGCATTAGGATCAAAGGCACCACCACCGGTACCCAAACCGATGCAAACGGTAACTTTACACTTGATGTACAACCAAACACCGTGTTAACTGTAAGCTATATTGGCTACGGTACCAAAGAAGTTGCGGTGGGAGGTAAATCAACAATAACTATTACTTTAAATGCCAACACAAACCTGAATGAGGTAGTGGTAACGGCTTTAGGTATCAAAAAAGAGTCAAAAAAATTAGGGTACGCAGTAACCACAGTAAAAGGCGACCTGCTTGATAAAGCAAAAGAATCAAACATTGCCTACTCATTGGAAGGCCGCGTAGCCGGTTTAAGTATCAGCGGCGTAAATGGCGGTCCTGGTTCATCAGCGAGGATCCTATTACGTGGTGTAACCAGCGGTGGCGCAGGTTCTCCTTTATTCGTTATCAACGGCGTACCAATGGATAATACAACCCGCGGTACTTCGGGCGAATGGGGTGGCGCGGATTATGGTGATGGTATTTCCAACATCAACCCCGATGATGTTGAAACCATGACTGTATTAAAAGGCCAGTCGGCGTCGGCATTATACGGTGCACGTGCAGCTAATGGCGTTATCTTGATCACCACCAAAAGTGGTAAGAAGAATTCGGGCTTTGGAGTTGAGTTTAACAGTAACTTCCAGGCAGATCAGCCAGTTAACAACCAGGATTTCCAAACCACATATGGTCAGGGCGAACATGGTGTAAGGCCGGCAAACGTTGCCGCTGCAGTATCAACAGGTAACTTAGGCTGGGGTGAAAAACTGGATGGTAAACCTACAATTCAGTTTGATGGTAAAATGTATCCATATTCAAACAAAAGCAATTACCTTGATTTTTACCGTACTGGAAATACATTTACCAATACAGCATCTTTTGATGGTGGTAATGAAACTGGTGCTTTCCGGTTATCGTTGTCAAACGCACATGCTAATGCAATTGTGCCTAACAGCGGTTTAGACAGGAAAACTTTCAACTTAAATGCTAATCAAAACGTTACTGATAAGTTAAATATCGCGGTAGTAGCGAACTACCTGGTTGAAGATTCAAAAAACAGGCCAAGCCTAAGCGATGGTCCGGGTAACCCGAACAATATCCTGTTCCTGGCTGCCAACGAAGACCAGGCTGCTTTAAAGCCAGGTTCAACCAGTTCAGGTGCCGAGCAACAATGGAATAACGACATTTATGTTACCAACCCTTACTTTGCTGCAAACAACTTCATCAACAACACAGGCAGAAAACGTTTAATAACTTCATTAACTGCCCGTTACGATATCACCAAGTGGATTTATGCACAAGGCCGTATCGGTTATGATAACATCAATGACAGCCGCTTTAAAGTAACCCCTACCGGTACAGCTTACTCAAGCAATGGTGCCGGCGGTTTAGATGAGCAATCAACTGCACAACAATACGAAATAAACTATGATGTATTGTTTGGTGTGAAGCATGACATTGTGAAAGATCTGTTATCTTTTGATTTTACAGGTGGTGGTAACATCCGCAAAAACAGCTTAACTTCTACAAGCTTAAGCGGCGGACCATTTATTTTACCGTACTTCTACAGCTACTCAAACCTGCAAACCAAAAATGCGGCTAACTACACATTTAATCAAAGGGAAGTACACTCAGCTTATTACACTGCCGACTTCTCAATTAAAAACTACCTGATATTGAGTACAACCGGTCGTTATGACACCTACTCAACATTATACCCCGTAGTAGTAAAAGGTAATGGCGAATTATTTACACCGTCTGCAGCTGCAAGTTTTATATTCTCAGAATTTACCCATCTAAACTGGCTTGATTTTGGTAAATTAAGGGTTTCATACGCTAAAACCAGTGGTGAGCCGTTAGATACATACATCACACAGCAATACTACAACATCAATAACCCGGTTAATGGTACTGTAACAGGCGGTTTTTCAAACGTACTTCCTAACTACTTCCTGAAACCTTTTACACTTACCGAAACAGAAATTGGTACTGAGTTAAAATTCCTTAACGGCCGTGCCGGTTTAGATTTTGCTTACTTCCGTCGTAAAACTAAAAAT
Organism: Mucilaginibacter sp. cycad4; assembly: GCF_034263275.1. NCBI lineage: Bacteria > Pseudomonadati > Bacteroidota > Sphingobacteriia > Sphingobacteriales > Sphingobacteriaceae > Mucilaginibacter > Mucilaginibacter sp. cycad4. The sequence goes on from NZ_CP139559.1 coordinate 2,946,838, forward strand.
GATATCCTGAAAGGTACATTGGATGTTGCAGCCGGTTATGGCACTCGTTATATCGGTACCCAATCATTCCAAAACAACGGTGTGGAAGTTGAGTTGAGAGGCACGCCGGTTCAAACCTCGTCTTTCTCCTGGTCGCCATCAATCAACTTTACTTATGTTAAAAACAAAGTATTGACAACTGATGATCTCGGAACAACCCAAACATTGGGTACTTACAGGCCATTGAATGCAAACCTTGCATTTGTACCTGGTTTACCAGGCCCGCAGATTATGGCAACTGATTTCAAACGCAATGCTTCAGGTCAGATCATTTTTGACTCAAACGGCTTACCGGAGTCTGACGGCGTTCGTACACCACACGGTACAACAGTACCAAAGATCTATGGTGGTTTAAATAACGATTTCAGCTTCAAACACATTAATTTATCATTCCTTGTAGATTACAGGTTCGGCAACAAAATTTTATCAGCAACCAACTACTACAGTATGTACCGTGGTTTAAACAAAGCAACCTTACCTGGTCGTGAAGGTGGTGTTGTAGGAGATGGCGTAACTGAAGATGGCCAGAAAAACACTAAAGCAGTAGATGCTGAAACTTACTACCAGGCCCAGGCCCAAAGAGTATCAGCAATGAACGTACTTGATGGCAGCTTCATTAAACTACGCCAGGTTACTTTGGGCTATACTTTTACCAAAGGTTTCCTTACAGGTACGCCATTTAGTGGTATAGCTGTATCATTGGTTGGCCGTAACCTTTGGACAATCATGAAACATACCAACAACATCGATCCTGAATCAGGTTTCGCTAACAGTGTAGCTTATGCAGGTATTGAGGGAACAAGCTTACCAAGCGTGCGTACCTACGGTATAAATGTTAACTTTAAACTTAAAAAATAACAGAGAGATGAAAAAACGACTCATATATAGCGGCTTTTGCTTAGCCGCGGCTCTTGTTTCGGGTTGTACAAAAGATTTCACCAAGATAAACACAAACCCAAATGCTACTTCAGCAACTGTGTTTAATCCGAATTTTCTTTTAGCACAAGCCCAGATCCAGTATTCACAAACTGGTTACGATCAGTTGCTTTACCAAAGCATGTGGTCACAATCGTTAGCTTCAACTTACGATTATTATGGTAACGGTGATAAATACATCTATAAAGGTTCATTCAATGATTACAAAGCAAGGGTTTACAACAGCGGCTACGGTGCCGAAACCCTTGTTCAGGAAATGAAAAACCTTACCGATGGTAAAGCTGAGTATGCTAACCTGAACAAAATTGCCACAATCATGAAAGTGTTCATAATGCAGCGTGTTACCGATGCCTATGGCGATGTTCCTTACTCAGAGGCAGGTATGGCTAAGCAAGGGATCTTTACCCCTAAGTTTGACAAGCAGCAGGATATTTACAACGCTATGCTTACTGATCTTGACGGTGCAACAAGCGGACTTGACGCAGCGAAAGACAAACCAAGCTCTGATCTGTTTTACAGTGGAAGCATTGCGCAATGGAAAAGGTTAGGCTATTCACTAATGGTGCGGGTTGCTATGCGTTTAACTAAAGTTGATGCGGCTACTGCTCAAAAATATGTGGAGAAAGCTTATGCAGGCGGTACCATGACCAGTATTGCTGATAATGCCAAGGTAAAAACTGATAATGCTAACGGTAACAGCAACAGTACCATCAATGCGTTAACCGTTCCTGATGATTTTAGGGAAGTACGCTGGTCAAAGACCCTAATCGACTACATGCAAACTACTGCCGATCCAAGAATTTCAGCCATCGCTGAGATTTCCTCCGGAACCGGTAAAGCAGCTAACTCAAACGAAACCGTAGCTGGTAATAATGCCGCTGCTGTTCAACATGGTATGCCAAATGGCTATGACCTGAATGGCGGTGCTACTGATATCAGCAAAGCTCCGGGTTATCCTGGTACATCCCCTGCAGATCCGTCTGTTAAAGATGATGCACCTGCTCCTGATGGTAAATATTCACGTCCAAGGTTACAGGTTTATTATACATCAACATCAAGCATTAACCCGGTTGATAAGAGTGGTATTAATATGCTTTTAACTTACGGCGAAACTGAATTATTATTAGCAGAAGCTGCTACCAGAGGATGGAACACCGGTAGCGCAGCTACACACTACGCAAACGCTTTGGCTGCCGATATGAGTTCTTTAGCTCAATTTAATTCTGCTGCTGCTATCAGTACAAGTGATATTGCCACTTATGTTGCGGCTCACCCACTTGTTTCAGCAACTGCATTACAGCAAATTAATATGGAATATTATGTTGAAACATCATCAACCTTTATCCATAACGAAACATGGGCAAACTGGAGAAGAACAGGTATCCCGGTACTTACGCCGGTTAAATATGTTGGTCAATTCACTGACGGTTCTATCCCGCGCCGTATTGCGTATCCGCTTAGCTTGATCACAACAAATGCTGCTAATTATAAAACCGCTGTTGCTAACCTTTCAGGCGGTGATACTTTTACAGCACGCGTATGGTGGGATAAATAATACCCCTAATATAAATTCCTTTTAAAAAACAAGGCTATGGCTTCATAGCCTTGTTTTTTAGTTTTTACACCAAAAAGGATTAATAATCTGGTGGTAATTATCAATACAAATAATTAATTTTAAATCCCCTGCGCCCCGGAAAAATAAAATCTGTTGATAATGTGTTGTTCTTCTCCCCTCGTTAATTTTAAACTTAAAAGATTAAACACTTTTACATTTTGTACTGTTGCCCTGCTTACATTACAAAGTATGTACAGTAATGCGCAGCAGTCGCTTTTTAAGTTGCTTACCCCCGAAGAAACCAGCATCAAATTCCGCAATGATTTGGTTGAGGACGAAAAGCTCAATGTGCTCTCTTATGAGTACCTGTACAATGGCGGTGGTGTTGCCGTTGGCGACATCAACAATGACGGCCTCGAAGACCTGTTTTTTACCAGTAACCTTGGTCAAAATAAACTCTATCTCAACTTAGGCAACCTTAAATTTAAAGACATTACCCAGCAAGCCGGCAGCGGTCTCGCGGGCAGGCCAGGCGACTGGAAAACCGGCGTTACCATGGCCGATGTTAACGGTGACGGCCTTTTAGATATTTACGTTTGTTACTCGGGCCTTGGTGATAATGCCAAACGCCGTAACCAGCTGTTCATCAATAAAGGCAACAGCAAATTTGTTGAAGTGGCCAAACAATATGGCCTTGATGATCCAGGCTACAGTACCCAGGCTGTATTTTTTGATTATAATAATGATGGCAAGCTGGATATGTTCCTGCTTAACCATAACGTTAAAAAGATAAGCAACCTTGAATTTGCACAGGCCAAAGCCGAAACCGACGAACTGGCCAGCAATAAACTTTTTGAAAACCAGGATGGTCATTTTGTTGATGTATCCAAAAAAGCGGGCATCATTCAAAATCCCCTCACCTTTGGCCTTGGCGTTGCCATTGCTGATATGAACAAAGATGGATTACAGGATATTTATGTAACCAACGATTACAACGAGCCCGACTACCTATACATAAATAACGGAAACGGAACTTTTACCGAAGACAGTAAAAAGTGCTTCAAGCATTTGTCACAATTTTCGATGGGGGTTGATATCGCCGACATCAATAACGACGGCCTTCCCGATATGATGACGCTTGACATGCTGCCACCCGATAACCGACGTCAAAAGCTGTTGCAACTACAGGAAAACTACGAATCGTTTGAGCTGATGCTGAACCAGAACCTGTACAAACAATATATGCGTAACATGCTGCAGGTTAACAATGGTGATGGTACTTTTAGCGAAATCGGTCAGCTGGCAGGTGTTTCCAATACAGACTGGAGCTGGTGCCCGTTAATTGCTGATTTTGACAACGACGGCTATAAGGACATCTTCATCTCCAACGGTTACTTCCGCGATTATACCAACAAGGACTTTTTACGGTACTGGGGCGATTATAAGCTCAAAAAAGCCATGAACCGCGAACCGTTCCTGCTCATGGACCTGGTTAAAGCTATGCCCTCTACTACCCTGTCAAACTATATTTTCCAAAATAATCATAACCTCACCTTCACCGATAAAAAACAGGATTGGGGGATCAGCAAAGGCGGTATTTCCAGCGGATCAGTTTATGCCGATCTTGACAACGATGGCGACCTTGACCTGGTTACCAACAATATCAACAGCGAGGCTTCCATATTGCAAAATATGACCGTGGAAACCGGCAAAAAGAATTACCTGGCCGTAAACCTTAAACAACCCGAAGGGAACACAAACGCCATAGGTTCAAAGGTATTTGTATACAATGGCAAACAGGTGCAATACCAGGAGGTTAACCCTAACAGGGGATATCTTTCATGCGTATCCACAGTTTTAAATTTTGGATTGGGGGATCAGCAGCAGGCAGATTCAGTACGGATCATCTGGCCCGATCAAACCTCACAATTGCTTACCGGCGTTAAAGCAAATCAACGCTTAAATATCATCTATAAAACAGGCAATCCTGTATTTAAAACCGACGGCAAAACCACTACCAAATCAGTTTTTAGTTTAGCTAAACCAGCCATTGATTACACCCATACCGAAAACAGTATCAATGATTTTAAGCGCCAGCCTTTGATGCTGTTCATGAGCTCAAAAACAGGACCGGTAATAGCTAAGGCTGATATAAACAAAGATGGGCTTGAAGACTTATTTATTGCTGGCGATCAAAATACATCGAGCAAGATATTTATTCAAAAAACAGGCGGCAATTATACCATTCAGGAAATATCAGATGTTAACAAAGAAAACACCTCAGCAGCGGCATTTTTTGACGCCAATGGCGATGGTTTCCCGGATCTGTACATAGCCAAAGGCGGCTATTCACTATTAGAACCCGGCGCCAATGAGCTGCAGGATAAACTTTACCTGAACGATGGTAAAGGCACCTTCAGTTTTTCAAGTACTTCCCTCCCGATATTAACCGGCAGCAGTAAATCATGTGTATGCCCTTGTGATTATAACAACGATGGGAAAACGGACCTGTTTGTTGGATCGGACGTTACACCGGGTTCTTATCCATCTGCACCCAAAAGCTACCTGCTTACCAATACGGGCGGCGGTCATTTTGAAATTACAAATGCGCCATTTACCGGCATAGGGATGATCAAAGACGCCCAATGGGTTGATTTAAACGGCGATGGCCGTAAAGACCTGGTGATATGCGGCGAGTTTATGTCCATCATGGTATTTACTAACACCAAAGCCGGTTTTGTTGATGAAACAGCCAAATATTTTGATCATCCCGTGAGCGGTTTCTGGAACACGCTAACCATTGCTGATGTGGATGGCGACGGCAAGCCTGATATCATTGCTGGCAACCTTGGCGAAAATACGCAGATCCACGCCAGCCAAACAGAGCCTGCCGAAATGTATTTTGCCGATTTTGACGGGAATGGCTCAATAGATCCGTTCTTTAACTTTTATATACAGGGTGTAAGCTACCCCTTTGTAAGCCGCGACGAACTGAACGACCAGATTTACCCGATGCGTAAAAGGTTTGCCTCATACAAAGCTTATTGCGACGCTACCATGAAGGATATTTTCACGCCCGAAGAACTTGCTAAAGCCACTAAGCTTACAGCTAATGAGGTTGAAACATGCCTGTTCCTGAACCATGGTGGTAAGTTTGTAAAAGGTCAGCTGCCTTTACAGGCCCAATATTCATCGGTATCAGAGGTCCTCTCCGGCGATTTTAATCATGACGGCAAAACAGACCTCCTGTTGCTGGGCAACCATTCGGATAACCGCCTGAAATTGGGAAGCTTTGATGCAAACTATGGTTGCCTGCTTACCGGCGACGGTAAAGGCAATTTCACGTACCAAAGTCAACCGGTTGCCGGGCTATCGGTAAACGGTGACGTAAAATCGGCCACGGAAATAAAAATAAATGGTGCAAATTATGTATTGATTGGTGCATCGGGACAGGCGCTACAGTTTTATAAGTACTAAATCTTAAGCCTTAAGTATGCAGTTTAAAGTCTTGAATTGAAAGCCTTTATCATTTTAAATACCTATTGACTTAAGGCTTGGAACCCGAAACAAAAATTAAAACAAATGATCAAACAAATATCCATATTGTTTTTAGCGCTGGTAGGCACAACAGCTTATGCGCAAAAGAGTAAGAAAAACGTTCTTCCATACCTGCATATTGATAAGGCCGTAAACGCAATTTCGGCGGTTATGATCCATGATGTGGTAAACCCGCCTGCCGCTTCCCGTTATTATGCTTATGTAACCCTGGGGGCTTATAATTTGGTTAGCCTCAACAATAAACAGGTAATGCCGGTTAGTAATTTTATTAAAAGCTACACACAGGATACCCAGATCAGCATCCCGGCCGATAAGTACGATTATCGCATAGCCGCTATGTATTGCATACTGGAAACAGGTAAGCAAATGCTTCCATCGGGTTTTATGCTGCAGGACGATGAGGATAAGTATATAGCCCTTCTTAAAGAGAACGGCATCAGCGAAGATATAATCAAACAATCTGTGGCTGCCGCAACTGAAATGACTGTTAAGGTTATTAAATATTCCAAATCTGATAATTACAACAAACTGAGCGGTCGGCTCAGATATTCGCCCATAAAAGGGGGGAAAAACTGGTTCCCAACCCCACCAATGTACATGGAGGCCGTTGAGCCTAACTGGAAAACCATTCGCCCAATGTTTATTGACTCTTCTGATCAATTTGTACCGGTAAGGCCTGCCGCTTTCAGCACCGACAGTACCAGCGAATTTTATAAAGAGGCTTATGCTGTTTACAAGGTATCCAAAAACTTGTCGGCAGAGCAAATCATGATTGCCAACTTTTGGGATTGCAACCCCTTTGCAGTTACCACATCGGGCCACATGATGATCGGTTTTAAAAAAATCAGTCCGGGTGGGCACTGGATGAATATTGTTGGCATTGCAGTAAAAAAAGCCGGGCTTAGTTTTGATAAATCGATACAGGTAGCAACACTGGTTGCCATGACCGAAATGGATGCTTTTATTAGTTGCTGGGACGAAAAATATCGCAGTAACGGCATCCGCCCCGAAACCTACATTAACAAATATATCGATATTAAATGGGTGCCCATGCTGCAAACCCCGCCATTCCCGGAATATCCAAGTGGTCATGCTGTGCTGTCAAATTCGTCGGCTGGTGTGTTGAGCTATTTGTTGGGCGACAATTTTGCTTACACTGATGATTCGGAAATCCCCTACGGTGTTGGCCCCCGCGACTTCAAATCATTTAAGCAAGCTGCCGAAGAAGCTTCTTTGTCCCGCTTTTATGGCGGTATTCATTTTAATGACGCCATTGTTAACGGCAATCAGCAGGGGCGCGATGTAGCAACGGCGGTTATAAAAAAATTAAAAGCAGCCGGAGTAAACTATTTGGGTAATTAGAACGTAGTTAAAAGCAAACAGCTTTTAATTATGCGGACCCGGGGAACGGTTTTACTATTATTTTTCATCATTACCGGGATCCTCGGCCTTAATTCATTCATTGTAAAAACAAAATCTGCTGCAACAATGGATGAAGAGGGCCGCGTGTTGTTTTTACGCCATTGTACGGTTTGCCATTTGGCACCCGATCCAGCCGGTCTTACCAAAGAGGTTTGGGCAGGCCATGTGCTTCCCGTTATGGCGGCCCGTATGGGAATCATTTATCCCAATTACGATCCGCTCAAAGGATTATCCGATGAAGAGCAAGCTATTGTTAAAAAGCACAATATTATCCCCGAAGAGCCGGTTTGTACTGATGCCGACTGGGCTAAGATCAGGGATTATATCATTAGCAACGCTCCTGATAGTGTAAGTGCAGATGAAAAACGCCTTACCCGGAACGGGCCGCTTACACAGTTCATAAGACAGGATGTGCAAATTGATAATAAAGCTCCTTCACTCATTACAGGACTTAAATATAACAGTACAACCAAAACCCTTTGGATAGGTAATTTTTACAACCAGGTGCTAAACTGGCAATATGGTAAAGGGGCAATAAAAACCATAAAAAGCCAAAGTCCGGTTGTTGATTTCAATTTTTATAAGAATAACACCTACTTTACCCAGATAGGCAAACTATACCCTACCGAACTCAGCACCGGCTCATACGCTCAACTGGCAGATACCAGTGCCGTCCCTATCCTTACGCAATTGCACCGCCCGGTATGTACCAAAATTAACGACCTTAATAATGACGGCACACCCGAAATTGTGGTATGTAACTTTGGCAATAAAACGGGAGGCTTATCGCTGTTTAAAAAGAACAAATCGGGTAAATACATTGAGGATATACTGTTACCCCTGCCCGGTGCCATCAAGTGCTATATAAAAGACATGGATGGCGATGGCAAAAAAGACATTGTGGCCATGTTTTCGCAGGGAGACGAAAGCGTTTATATATTTTATCAAAAGGACAACCTTAAATTTAAAGCTAAACGTGTGTTACGTTTCCCGCCTGATTACGGTACTACCGATATGGACCTGGTTGATTATAACAATGATGGCCTTAATGATATTGTAACAGTGCATGGCGATAATGCCGATTACTCCAATATTTTGAAAGCATACCATGGCATCAGGCTGCACATAAACCAGGGCGCCGATGTTTTTAAAGAAAGGTTCTTTTATCCGATATATGGCGTAACCAGGGTTTTGGCCGAAGACTTTGACAAGGACGGAGATATTGATTTTGTGGCAACAGCCTTTTTTCCTGGGTTTGGCAAGCTGGTTGACGAATCGTTCATTTATCTCGAAAACATTAATAAAGACCAGTTTATTTTTAAACCGTGCATTCAAAAAAGTGAGGTACCGATCAAAACCCTCACTCTCGAGAAAGCAGATATTGACGGCGATGGGGATATGGACATCATTACCGGCAACTTTGCCCAAAGCCCTGGCCCCGCTCCGGAACCGCTTGATGAAAAATGGAAATCGGCAAAGTATGGATTGAGCATCTTTTACAACCAGCTATACCAGCCAAAGAAGTAAGCCGGTAAAATCGCTGGAACTGTGGAGACATACCAAAGCTACCGGTTTTCATTTAGTGCTGTCATACATTATCACCTGCATACAGGTAATTATTCCGATTCGAGGAGGCGTTCGAAACGTTTATCGGGTATGAACCAGCTCCCGGCTACTACCACATAAATTATAACGCTGATAACAGGGTTTAACCAGGTACATAAAATAGCCACCGCATAAAGCACCACAGAAATTTTCCCCTTAAAATCACTGCCAAAGGCCTGGGCAATCAATGAACCTTCGCCATGATGTTTAATGAGCATTAATGCCAGGATGCGGTAGGCAATCCCGTTCATGATGAGCACCACACCGTAAAAGAAAACCGGCCATTGGGTGAGATGGGTCTCCCCCATCCAGCCGGTTACAAAGGGTATCAGCGATAGCCAGAACAACAGGTGCAGGTTAGCCCACAATATTTTACCATTTACCGAGCGTACCGCCTGCATGGTATGGTGATGATTGTTCCAGTAAATACCCACGTATATAAAACTGAGCAGATAGCTTAGAAAAACCGGGATAAGCGGCTTCAAAGCTTCCAGGCTTTCGCCGTGCGGAACCTTCATCTCCAACACCATAATGGTAATAATGATGGCTATTACGCCATCACTAAATGCTTCTAATCTGCCTTTACCTAATGCCATGCGCTAAATATAGCATTATTTGGCAAAAGCCTTATAACGCTGCATAGCTTCAACAAAGTAGTAATCGGCATAAGTTAGCGGTACATCAATTTCTGTACCTGCCGGGAAATGGCCAACGCTGTGTTTTAAAATAAAGCCTCCGTTGGTATTCAAATCGGCTTTATATGCAGGTGCCGATAAGTTTTTAATTATAGTTTGGGCAACGTTAAAATACTCCTGGCCATCTTTTTTATCAACATAACGGCAAAGTTCCAACAAGGCTGAGGCCATAACCGATGCGGCAGAAGCGTCACGAAGCGCGGTAGGGATGTTTGGCGCGTTATAATCCCAATAAGGTATTTTATCGGCCGGCAGGTTCGGATTGGTCAATATAAAATGAGCAATATTTTTTGCCTCCTCCAGGTATTTTTTGTCTTTTGTTTCGCGGTACATCACAGTAAAGCCATATAGGCCCCATGATTGCCCCCTTGCCCATGCCGACTCGTTGGCGAAACCCTGTGCTGTTTTCTTTTCTTTTACTGCTCCGGTTTGTTCATCGTAATTAATCACGTGATACGAACTAAAATCAGGGCGAAAATGGTTTTTCATGGTAGTATTGGCATGAGTAACCGCTATTTTATAAAAGCTTGAATCGCCGGTCGCTTTTGTAGCATAAAACAACAATTCCAGGTTCATCATGTTGTCAATAATCACCAGGAAATCATTAGCCTTTGAATTCCATGAGCGGATACAGCCGACTGTTGGGTTAAACCTGGTTGAAAGCGATTTAGCACCGTTAACCAGTATTTCTTTGTATTCTGGTTTTGGCTCAAGATGGTTTGCAGTACCGAAGCTGCAATACATCATAAAGCCAAGGTCATGTGTACCTTTATTATATTGTTCTTTTTCGAGGCCTTTTAAATTATTGTTAGCATCGCTAAGCATTGCAGCATCTTTGGTTTGCTGATATATTTTCAATAACGTACCTGAGTAAAAACCACTGCACCACCAGCTGCTGTTGCTTGTTTCAAACTTATCGGTAGTAGGATGATAGGTTTTCGGGAATTGCTCCGGCCCAAATTGTTTGGCCATGTACTTATATTGAACATCGGCATCGGCAAAGTTTTTTTTGATGGTTGCCAATACATCCTTTTGGGGTTTAAAGCTATTTTGCGAAAAAGAATTGAGGCTCAGCGCTAATAAACATGCAGTAATTGTTGATTTGTACAGGTGTTTAAATTTCATAGACTATAAATAACTGGTTAGAGTGCTTATGCAGGGCACATTTCAAGTTATAAAAGTGCAGATTTTGGTTCAATAAAAACAAGCACCGGACAGCCATTTGACTATATATTTCTACTACATCGATGTAGTTAGGGTGATTTTCTACGGTCACCGTCATTTCTTAGTTAAAAGCCGTTACAACAAGGTTTTTATAAGCACCCTGGGGGCAGTTGCCATGCCAGTAACCCACTGCACCGCTTTTCAACGACGGGTAAAGTGCTGTGTAAACCATAGCCGGCTTGGGGGCATTATCAACATACACCTCCATTTTACTGCCCTGAACCAGCACTTTGATGTGAAACCATTTATTTTGCGGAATTATAGCTTTAGCCTGGTAGGTTGTTGCTTCATAGTCCCACCAGTTAAACTCGGCCTTTTTTTCGGGCATGTACTGGATAGCGTTAATGGTACCAGATGATCCCGGCCTGAAATAAACTGTTTCATAATGATGGGCATCCCGGATATGAAAAGCCAAACCAACAAAGCCTCCTTTGGGGTTTACACAAGCTACATCCATTTCAATAATACCATCCTTAAAATTTAACCCCGGTTTATACGCTAAACTGGCCGATTTGTAGTCGCCGATTTTCCGTTTGATGAGCAGCGCCTTTTGTCCCTGAAAAGTGCCCAGCTCATAATCAAGCGTATCGTTTTTAGGTATTATCCATTGTTTAGGGTTTACAACCGAAAGGTTGTTTACCTGGTGCTTTTGTTGCGCCTGTGTTTTTACAGCAGCAAACAGCGTTAATACTAAGACTAACTTTTTCATGATGATGGTTAATTTATACTTATTGAGTAATAACAAGGTTGGCAAAATCACCGGGCAGCCCGGACGACCAAAGGCCAACGAGCCCGCCTTGTCGGTTATTCAGTTTTTTCACAGTAAGCGATGGTTGATCTGAATGGTCAACATACACAACAATATCATCGGCATTAACTACTATGCGTGCATGAAACCAGGCCGTGGCCAGCGGAAAAGGATTTACAGCATTTTCATAAACCAATGGGTGTTCCTTACGGAGTTTATCCCATGGAAAATCCGGCTCGCTGATGTATTGTACTGTATGTTTGCGGCGAAGTGTATCCGTGGTTTGAAAGTTAAAAGGGCGGAAATAGATAACATCATTGGTTGTGGTATCAATCCCGTGAAAGACTATGCCTAAAAAGCTTTGCTGAAAAACATCTTTGCCCCTCAAATCAACATCAATGGTGCCCGTTTTAAAATCAACACCCTTAAGCCATAAAATACCATCTAATGTAAGACCTTGTTTACTACCATCGGTAAGTTCTTTAACAGTTTGGCGGGTGTAGGCTTTCACCAGTTTATTTTCCTTCAGCAATTGATTAATGTCATATGTAACTTTTTTTTGCTGACTGTAACAAAAGCCGCTACCAAGCGTCATGCTTAGTATGGCAAACCATAAAATCTTGTTGTTCATGGGTTTTGATTTTAACTTTAATCAAAACTTGCAAATTGTCATTACAATAAAGCACAGGCGGCATTTCAAGTTAAGTTCAAGTTTGTTCAAAGCATTTTAGGTATTTTTAAACCACATTATTACCTGTAGATCAATGGAAAAGGAAAAACAATTGCTTTTGTTATGCCGGCAGCTTATTGAGCGAACATTAAACTGGGGCGATAGCAGTATTTGGGGTAATGATGATTTTGAGCAGCTAAGCCAGCAGATCTTTGATAAAACACGGGTACAGCTCAGTGTATCAACCCTCAAAAGAATCTGGGGCAAGGTGCGCTACGAAAGCTTCCCCAATGCAGCTACACTAAACGCCCTTGCCCGTTTCCTTGACTATACCACCTGGCGCGATTTCAGGCAGCACCACCAGGTTAACGGCGTAATTGAGCAGCCGGTTAAAATAAATGATTCAGATACCCCAATTGTAGTTCCCCTTTCAAAACCCGGTTTACGTTATATATGGTTTGGCAGCGCATTGCTGCTGGTATTGGGCGCATTGTTTTTCATGAGCAGCAAGCGCAATAAACCAATTGATCCCGGTTTAATAAAATTCACCAGCAAGAAAGTTTCTGACGATTTGCCTAACTCGGTTGTATTTAATTACGATGTTTCTGCTTTTCATTCTGATAGTGTTTTTATCCAGCAATCCTGGGACCCTAACCGCCGCGAGCAAGTGCCCGGCGATGGCAAACAATATACCTCTATCTATTATGATCCAGGCTATTTTATAGCTAAGCTCATTGTAGACAAACATGTGCGAAAGGAAACATCGGTATTTATCAAGACCAAAGGCTGGAAAGGTATCCTTGATCATCAGCCTATACCTGTTTACCTTTCTTCCGAAGAAATTAAAAGAGAAGGGGTTATGGGGATTGATGCCAAACAGATGCAGCAAAAGTTAGGAACGCCCGTTTTTAACAACACCTGGGTAAAGTTTGCCAACATCCGCGAATTTCCAGGCATCAATGCCGACAACTTTACAATGGATTGCACCCTTCGAAACACATCAACGCCCGGCCAATCAGCCTGCGCCAAAGCCGACCTTACCATTTTAGGTAACGGTACCGCTATTGTTATCCCTATAGTTAACAAAGGATGCATCGCCGATATGGGCATTTTAACCGGTGAAGAATGGGTTGACGGCAAAAACCATGATCTGAGCGCTTTTGGCACAGATATGTCGCAATTTCAAAACCTGAGATGCAGCGTTAAAGACCATTACCTGAAAATATATCTTAATAACAAACAGATCTTTGAATTTAAACAGGCCCATACCATGGGCCGTATTGTAGGCATCCGTTTTGAATTTGAAGGGCCGGGGCAGGTAAAACATTATAAGCTACAAACGCCCGGAGGAGCTGTTTATGAGGAGCAGTTTTAAGTTTGTAAAGTATTTAATTCATCTCTTATTCACATGCTTCTAAAAGTAGCTTATCAATAAGTGATTTGTGATATCCGAAAATTGGTTTGCTGAATGCAATCGAGGTAAGGACGGATTAGCGGAATTGCTTTTTGTTGCTTGGCGTAAAGTAAAACCCCTGCCGAGCCTTTAACCATGATACCTCTTTGCTCGGCAAGCTTTCTGGCGGCCCGGTCATCTGTCAACAAATAGTCACATTTAATTTCAGCCGCTAAAGCTATCGCGCTTGCTTCTCCTGGATCAACAATTTCTTTTATTTGAGTTTGCAAATCTAAATCTTGAACATGCTGGACAATTACCCAATCAGGTAATTCCTTACCATATTCATCCGCTATTTCAGGAGTTGTGATTACTTTAGAGAATAGGAATGGGAGTAAATGTAATGCGTTAATTTTATCTAAAATAATAAAACAGCTTGTATCCGTAATGACAACGACCTTCTTAATCACGATCTAAATCAGCTTTTACACTTGGATCAAGATAACTAATGCCAAAATTGATCAGTATCTCTGCAAAATCCCATTTTCTCATACTACACATCTCGGCGGCCTGCCCCAAAGATAGCTTTCCCGCCTCATAAAGCTTAGTTGCTATAAGACGAACAGTTTCATCATGTTCTTTTTCCAACGCCTAAGGAACTTGTAATATCATCGTTGTCATGATATAAAGATAAGTATTATTGAAACTAAATACACTATGTCATTAAAACAAACGTAAATAAGGAGACTTCCTATAAATCAATTTATCGAATTATCAACCAGCTTTAGATCATAGTCATTAACCAGCAAATCACTCACACTGCCGGTAAATGGCTTTATAAAATATTCAATCTTGCCATAAGCTTCCTTTACTTCCGCATCGTTTTGAGGGTTAAAAACAAGCTCATCCAAACTGCTGATCACCTTATTATCGCCATGGTGTACATCAGCTATTAAAAATATGCCGTTAGCATCGCTCTTATAATTCGCGTGATTAGGTTCTGTTTGGGCGTTGATGGCAAACACCAGCCCGTAATCATCATCAGAGATATTTTTTAAAACAGTGACCTCCAATACAAGGCAAAAAGCGCCATTATCGCTGTAACATTGCTGCGTGTACTGGCATTTGATCAGATCCTGAAAATCATTTTCGGCCTTTAACCGTATTTGCTCGTACAAATCAAAAACTGCTTCAAATAAATCCATAATGAGGTGTTAGTCGGTTAATCCAAAACAAACATAACTATCTCCCGACTTACTTCCAATTTTTCCACCGCCGCAGGCAATTACAACATACTGTTTACCATCAATTGAATAAGTTGCAGGGGTGGCATAACCGGCTGCCGGTAAATTAGCTTCCCAAACTACTTTGCCGGTACGTTTATCAAATGCACGGATCCTTTCATCTTTGGTTGCCGCGATAAATACGAGGCCGCCTTTGGTAACCACCGGACCGCCATAGTTTTCGGTGCCGGTTACGGGGATCCCTTTTTCGGTTAGCTCCGGATACTCTCCCAGCGGCACTTTCCAAAGCAACTTGCCCGATGTCAGGTCGACAGCGTTGAGTGTGCCCCATGGTGGTTTTATACCCGGATAGCCATCCTTATCTAAAAAGCGGTTATAACCATTCATGACATAAGGTACCTCATCAAGCAACTTCTTTTCAGCCTCCGAGCTGGCAGCGCCATTGCCGGTTGGCTCTTTGGCTACTTCTTTCGCTGCCTTAGTTTCCGGGATTTTAAGCAGGAAAGCAAGCAGGTTCTTTTTATCCGCAGGCGAAATTTGTTTAAAAGAAGGCATCATGTTGCGGCCGCCGGCTATAATACCACTCACCTGATCAGCAGTATACTTTTTGCCAATGTTTACCAACGATGGATAGGATGTGCCATTACCTTTCAGCCCGGCGCCATGACAACCGATGCAATTGGTGTTATATACCACATGGCCCAATGCCTGCGGCGAATGATCGTTAGTATTTGTTTTAGGTACATCGATCATTACCTGTGCCCATGGCATCTCTGAGCAGTTTATATATAGTATCTTACTTTCAGGATCAACGGCGGCTCCACCCCACTCGCCCCCACCATCAAAACCGGGGAAGATCCAGCCTCCCTCCTTGCTTGGCGGGGTAAACATGATCCGGTTTTTAACCTGGTTATATTTTGCCAGCATTTCCCGGTGCACCTCGGGCGTACGGTCGGTAACATCTTCGGGATTAAACATTTGCCGGGCAAAAGGCTGCGGCAAAGATGGAATGGGCTGCGTAGGCCAAACCTCTTCGCCGGGCAGGGCTTTGGTTGGCACAGTTGTTTCTACTATCGGGAATATAGGTTTGCCATTCGTTCTGTCGAACATAAATACATAACCATGCTTGGTTATTTGTATTACGGCATCTATCTTTTTACCGCCTTTAACAATGGTTACCAGGTTTGGATTGGCGGGCAGGTCCCGGTCCCAAAGATCATGGTGTACAAACTGATAATACCATTTCAATTTACCCGTAGACGCATCAAGTGCCAGCAATGAATTTGCAAACAGGTTTTGCCCTTTCCTGAACCCACCATAAAAGTCGCCGCCTATAGAGCCTGTTGGAATGTACACGATCCCCCGCTTTTCGTCCAAAGCCATCCCTGCCCAGTTATTGGCCCCGCCAAATTTTTTGTAAGCAGCAGTATCTTTCCAGGTATTGTAACCTACTTCGCCAGGATGCGGTATGGTGTGGAAAATCCATCGTAATTTACCCGTACGGGCATCATAGGCCCGTACATGCCCCGGAGCAGCATCGGCTGATTCGGATACACGATCACCCACTATCAATACATCCTTATAAACTACCCCCGGCGTAGTACCGGCCACAAATGATTTAGTGTCCCTGTCCAGATCTTTAGTGAGATCAAGGTATCCACCTTTACCAAATGACCTTACCGGAGTTCCACTTTCTGCATCAATTGCCCAGGTTTTAGCACCAACGCTGTAGAAAACCCTTTTTTCGCCACCATCTTCATTTTGCCAGTAAATTACACCACGGCTCAGTTTATAGTAGGCCATCGGGTCACCGTTATTAGTGGTATCATCTTTTGCAGGGTCAAACAGCCATTTTTGCTTACCTGTGGCGGCATTCAAGGCAAACAGCTTCAGTTTAGGACTGGTACCATACAAAATACCATCAACCATAATCGGGTTACACTGATTTTGGCTGCGGTTGGCAGTATCTCTGTCACCGGTGCTAAAAGTCCACAACTCTTTTAGCTTGTTTACATTGTTTAAAGTGACCTCCTGGTTCGATGAGTATCGCAGCCCTTCTTTTGAACCTGCATAGGCGGGCCAGCCACTATAACTGTTGTTTTGATTGCCTTGCTGATTTTTACAGGACGCATAAATACCTGCCGCAAAACACATGGCTATAAAGTACTGGAGCTTAATCATTTACAAGGCAATTTTGGTATTAAATTGGGTTTAGATCATTTTTCAGCATGTATCCAGCTGTTGGGGTGATGATGCCCGTTAAATGTATGAATAAAAATTATTTTACAAATATTCATTTCATTTACCTGAGCATGCCATTTAATAAAAAGAGGGTGTATCATAAATCATGATCAGCCGCTTTTTTTGACTTATTCAGATACTTAAGCGATATATAGTTTTAGGTTGGTTTGACTCTACAAGGGGGGGTTAACAGGGTTAACACAATTCAGGGTTAACATTCTGTTATGTAGTTAATAATCAGAAAATTAAGTGTTTTTTATACCAAAAATGTGTTAACCCCTTTTTGTTAAATATTACCGGCTAAATTTCAATGCATAAGTAACACAACACCGGTCAATTTGATTTATGATACAGCCTCTTATATATTATTGATTTAATATCCCGAAAGTGATACGTCCCTACTTTTTCACCAAACTAACCGGCGCGACTTCCTGGCTCAACAATTTCCCAAACAGTTCCCAGCGCTTTGCAGGGGCTTTGGCCGTACCTCCGTTTGATTCAATGTAGTTTTTTACCAGGTCCTGGCCGTAATTATAGTTGATAACGTAGCTGCGGTATTTTTTGATAAAGCTGATTGATTTTTGAGCTGTCTCATCGTTCATGAGGCAGTATTTTCTAAGATACGACAGCGCCTTATCCTGGCTCATGGTATTATTGATCAACCCTCTGGCAGCCTCATTACGGGCATAATTTAAAGTACCTTTTATGGCGAGGGCTTTGAAATACAGATCGGCACCGGAGGTATCCAAACCAGCCAGCGGCAGCAATACATTTTTGGCAAACTTTATTTTATCATCGCCGGGGAAGGCTACTTCAATACCATAATTGGCACTACCCTCAGCAATCAGCGATTGCGGACTGAACAACGGGTACAGAGAAATTTCAACCCAGCCTTTATCATGGTAAAGGTTTTTCTCCAGCAGCATGTTGTATACATGATGTCCCGGGTAGCTTTCATGGCTGCCCACGTCAATAGCACGGTCAATAAAAATCTTCAGATCGGTATTGATCTGTACAGTACTCTTATATCCCCCCTTATACCAGTTATAGCCCGACCATGGCTTATTAGTTACATACTCCAGCGTAAATGTTTCGCCGGCAGGCAATTGGTAATGGGCAAGCGTACGCTTTCGGGCTTCTGCAATAGCTGCTTTTATAACCGGGTCTAATTTATCTTTTGGGATAATGAACTTATTAGCCAGTTTTTGGAACCTGTCGTTCACGTTGCCTTTACCGGGTAAAATGCTATCGAGCAGCGCTATCTGCCCTTTAAAAAAGTCATCGGTATAAACCGGGGCAGCTACACCGAATAACTCGCGCGACTCTTCATCAAAAGGCCTCTCCTCCCCCGAAAAAATACGGATCCGGCGACTGAAAGCGATCAACTGATCGGACATCCAGTTGGCGCGAATTTTATTTGTATCAATTTTTGAAGTATTGGCGATGGTACGCAGGTCATTCATCAGGCTGTTTGCCGATGCCAGCAGGCTATCCTTGGGAAAAGTTTTCAGCGCTTCCTGTTTAGGCTTCAATGAATCAGGGCCATAGTAAGCATCTACAAAATCACCGTCATACTGTCCTATAGTTAAACCAAGTTTTACATATTCGACAGCGAGGTGGTTGAGTTTCTTATTTTCGAGCTGCTGCGCCGGGCCCTGCCCGCATGAAAACAATAACAACAGAGGTGCAAAAAACAGTAGTTTTTTCATGGCGAATGATCTTGTGCGCGTAAATGTGGCGCAAGATAATAATTCCATTTAGTATAAAGTGAATACAACCCTTACAGAAGCAGCGTGCCGGAAACCATTTAAGGCTTTCTAAACGAATTGATGTTATAAGTTACACCTACTGCTACACCTGTCGATTGCAATTTGATATCAGAATATCCAACCCCGGAAATTGGCACT
Source organism: Mucilaginibacter sp. cycad4 (assembly GCF_034263275.1). Classification (NCBI taxonomy): domain Bacteria; kingdom Pseudomonadati; phylum Bacteroidota; class Sphingobacteriia; order Sphingobacteriales; family Sphingobacteriaceae; genus Mucilaginibacter; species Mucilaginibacter sp. cycad4. The sequence goes on from NZ_CP139559.1 coordinate 2,966,075, forward strand.
TTCATATATGGCTGCACGCTTACACCAAACTTTGAGTTTATTTTATGTTCGTATGTAGCGTTAATATTGATTATACTTAATAGATATCCTTTGCTGTTGGGCACAGTATAGGTTTGAGGCCATGCTGCGCTGTTAGCAGCGTCGGCATAGTTGTAAGTATATTTTTCATGCAGCATCAGGTATGACGATAACCCTGTTCCGACAGATAATTTATTACGAAAATTACCATATACCTGGTAGCCGATATTGATAGGAATATCAAGCATTTTACAATCGGCAGTTACTTCGGTTGGATCATGCTTAAAGTTATATGTTGTGTTATAGTTAGCAAAGCTCGTACTATATGGTTTTGACGAATAAACAACGCCGCTTGTAATGGTTAATTTTTTTGTAGGCCCAAATGAAAGCAGTAAACCATAGTTACTGCCAACTTTACCCTGAAAGGAATTTGTACCGTTAACGTCAGATGATGCCAGCGCCGTAATAGCCCATTGCGGCCGGTAACCAAAACCTTGCCTGTTTATTTTTTTATTAGGTTTGGATATAGGTGCTTGAAAAGGCTGCCTTTCAATATTTGTTTTAAAATCGGGAACAATTAAAGGAGAAGGTCGTGTATCAAGTGATAGCGTCCTGCTTGCCTGCAAATTTGAAATAGCACCATTATTACCTGCCGGATCGGCACCTGCCATCAGGGCGGGATTATGCCGCATAATGGTATCAAGGCCGCTAATTCCCTTTTTGTTTGCACCGGGAACATTACGATGGGATCCGTTGGCAGATGGTGTTAAGTTTATTTGACCTGTATTAACATGATTGCCGGTATTGCTGTTGGCAGCTATGTTGCTGTTACTTGCCGACCGGGGTGTTAATAAGCTGTCTGCTTGTGGTTGCTGCGTAACCCTGCCGCTGGTTCCGGGATTTGTTTTAGGCGCAGCGGGCTTAACCTTAACCTGTTGTTGTCCCGTTGTATTATCATCCTTTACGTTAGGTTTAAAGAACCACCATCCTAAAAACAGCAGCAGCATTGCCGCTATTCCGCTTGCAATTGGCAACCAGTAAACAATTCCACGGCGTTTTTTGCCCTTGTCAAGCATTTGCTCAAGCGCATCCCAGTCATCCTCGTTAAACGCGCGATGATTTGCCGGGTCTTCCAGCCCCTTCTTAAAAATGTTATCTAAATCCTCTTCGCTTTTCATCCCCTGATACCATTATTTAAAAAAGTGTTCCTTACATCGATGCCATTATAGGCCACAATCGGGTTAAAATCCATACCCCTGTTGTAATTGGTTTTGTTAGCAGTTTCCTCTGCTTTTAATATCATTTGCTTTAGTTTCTGACGTGCTTTGTGCAGGTTTGACTTTGATGTACCCGGATTAATATTTAACATTTCCCCTATCTCCTCATGCGAATACCCGTCAATCGCAAAAAGGTTAAAAACAGTACGATAGGCCTGCGGCAATTGCTGTATCATAGCCAGCAGGTCTTCATAATTTAAATTTTTATCTGTCAGGTCTCCTTCACTCACATTTTCTGCTTTCTCCAAATCCTCGGTATAAGCCATTTTTAAATTGGCCCGGTAATAATCAATAGAAACATTCATCATAATGCGGCCAATCCACGCTTTAAACGGCCTTGAAGTATCAAACCTGTCAATATGGGTAAATACCTTCATAAAACCCTGGTTCATAACTTCTGCAGCCTCATCCCGGTTACCCGCATAACGGAGACAAATACCCATAGAAAAGCCATAAAACGCCTTATAGAGCATTTTCTGACTTTTCCTGTCCTGCTTTACGCAGCCATTGATCAGTTGATGTAACTCTTCTTCGCCCATATGGGGTTTATAAACTCAGAATCAAACACATAAATTTAACCTTATCTACGCACATCACGGCAACTATTATTAAAAGGTTGCCTGTTGTGCAAAATAATTTAAATTTTTCACACAGTTGGATAAAATCATGCACACTTTTCTCACTTACGGCAATCATTTATACAAAATATGCACAAGTTAATCCATCCTGAATAAATCCTCACAAATAATTATATTTTTGATAATGAGGCAACCGGTACGTGTGTTTATAGCGTAATGCCATATAAATCCCGCCTGTTTTAAAGGCCTTTTATGAGAATCGATATAAACCCAAATTTCCCCGTAAAAAATTGTAAAACCTGCGGGACACGCCCGGTAGTTGAGCAATCTAAAAATCGATGGACCATTCTATGCCCTAATCCAAATTGTCGAAATGCCATTTCTGATAAACTGATCAATGTAACAGAATGGAATAAGCAAAATCCATAATGTTTTTTCGCCGGTTTATTTATCTTAAGGCAACCATCCCCGGAACATGCACGATATATATTATAAAAGGCTGTAACAGGTCTTTAATAATTTATATACTAATACTACTGCTGCATGGTACCAGTGTCTGTTGTGATCATTACTAAAAACGAAGCTGCCTTAATTGAAGATTGTATAAAAATGGCTTCTTTAATTACGGATGATATTGTTGTGATTGACAATGACAGTACCGATGGCACCCCGCTTATTGCCTCCCGTTATGGCTGCAGGGTGTTTCAAAAAAGCTGGAGCGGATACGGCGCAAATAAAAATAAAGGGGTAGCCCAGGCCCGCTATAACTGGATCTTAAGTATTGATGCCGATGAAGTGCCGGATTTGGAGCTTATTAAATCGCTTCATAATTTAACCTTTGATGAACCGAACGTTGTTTACGATATCAAATTCAAATCATACTTTGGTAAAAAGCTGATCCGCTTTGGTAATTGGGGGAATGATCACCACCTGCGCTTGTTTAACCGTTCATTGGTAAAATGGGGCGAAACCGAAGTACACGAAACCTTGTTTTTACCTTCCGGTGCCGAGATTAAAAGCATAGCGGGTTATATCCATCACCACTCCGTAACCGATATTGACGATTTTGAGCGTAAAGCTATTCTTTATGCTCAGCTAAGTGCGGCCAAATATTACAAAGCCGGTAAAAAGGCAACATTTATCAAGCTATATTTTTCGCCTGCTTTTGGCTTTTTGCGCAATTACATTATCAGGCTTGGTTTTTTAGATGGTGCCGAAGGACTGGCTATAGCGCGTGTTATTTATAAAAACACCCGACTTAAATACGCTTACCTGAAACAATATAAAGAGTTACCTCAAACACAAAACACCTATCGCAACGAGTTAGTTATAGAACAGGTTAACTAACAAAGATATCGTATTGTTTAGTCGGCAGTCTGAAGTCAAAAATTAAATAGGACTTTTGACTTGCGGCTAAGTACTATCGACTGAAGACTATTTGTCCAGCACCTGTTGATAAAACTGCAGCGTTTGCCTCGCCACTATATCGATATCAAAACATCGTTTTACCTTTTCATTGCCTGCTAAAGCAAGTCGCAACCGTTTTTCAGGCTCATTGAGCAGCGTAATTATTGCCGATGCCAATTGCTCAACATCGTCGGGATCTACCAGCAAGCCATTAACGTCATCATCAACAAGTTCGGGACCGGATGTACGGTTTGAATTGATCACCGCCGTTCCGCATGCCATAGCTTCTAACGGCGCAAGTGCAAAAGCTTCGGCATATGATGGGAATACCGCCACTGCCGAATTATTTAAACAGTTATAAAGTTCATCCCTCTCAACATGTCCTTTAAACTCAACGCTACTTTTTGCATCCTTATGCAAACGGGCAGTTACTTTATTTACCGGGCCCTTCCCTAATATCAGTAATCGGGCATCGGGAACCTGTTTTATAACTATATTCCAGGCCTCAGCTAACTGAAAAACACCCTTCTTTTGAACAAGGCTACCTGTAAATACCACCTGTTTTGCCCCCCGCACGTTGCTGCCTCCAGTGGCTATGCTTGTATCTATACCATTATACAACACCGTGATGGGCTTGTTGTACGACAGGTAATCAGCACTTTTCCCTGCGGTATAGGCGCTTGCACTGCTGACGGCTGCCGCGCGGTTTAAAATATCCTGCTCCATTTTTAAAACATGCGGCGCAATCGTTATCCCTGCCTCGGTATTGAAGTAGGTAATGGAACCATGCAATTTAACAACTAAAGGAACAGGTAATGCAAGGAACGGTACATATGTTTTACAAAACCTGATATAATCATTATAATCGGGCATTTCAATAATATCGATCTGCTCAATGGTAATGATATGCTCCAGTTTTTTTTGATAAGCGGCAAGGCTTCTTTTTATATCCCGTTGGGTAATACCCGTATCCAGTAATATCCTGTTAAGCATCCGTACCCCGGCCGACCGCTGATTTTCAAACCATCTGTCATCAATGCCCCAGCGATATCTCAAAACTTTTACACCTTCATCTTCAAATTCATCTGCGCCTCCGTATCCGCGGCTATACAATCCGGCAACAATTACCTTATGCCCCAGCTTTACCATTTGCCCGGCAATGAGCCGCACATAGGTTCCAATACCGCCATGCGGTCCGGGAGGATATTCATCACACAGGTATAAAATGTTCATTGCGCTAAAAACTGTTTGCTGTTTTGAATATTACGACTGCTCAATTGTTTTGACACTAAAGCTATTAACAGATAAAAAACTATCCCCAATAAAAGCCTGAACAAGAAATGTATGTTTATTGAGGCTGTTATAAACCAGCCGCCTAAAGCAGTGGGGAGCAGTATTATAAATGGGCGTAGGCTGATATACATAATATTTTTATTCACCAACCTGTAATAGAGTACCGCCTGCAATATATTGGTAATTAAAAATGCCGCAGCCGAACCAATACCATTAAACAGCGGGATCAATATCAGGTTAAGGGTAATATTTGTTATAGCACAGGTTACAGTAACAGATGATACGGCCCTGTACTTTTTAACACTGAAGCTTAACGACCAAAGCAGGTTTATAAAAAACTGCAAGGGGATACACAACGACAGGATCAAAAACTCGGTAGCGTTGGCAGCGCCATATTTACCGCCGGTTATCATTCCTACAACAGGTGTCCAAAGTATATTAAAGATGAGGGGTAATAGCATAGCCAACAGCAACTCGGCAGTATTAAAGGAATTTACCTGCTCCTGCAATTGATTAGGTGGCTTTAAGGCCATTAACCGTGACAGGCGCGGCAAAATAACGGGGGCTATGATAAGCATGGGCAAACGGGACAGCTCATAGGCCCGGTAAGCGAAACTATAGTCGGCCAGGACCGTTTTGCTTGCCATAAAACCCAGCAGCAGCCAATCCATTCGCGACAGGCTCATATCAAATATTACTGATACATACTGCGCCGTGGCCTCTTTAAGCAACTTTTTATAAGCCCGAAATTGAAATTTAAAGCTAAAATCTGTTTTCGTGATAACATAGATGAGTAAAGCCAGTAATTCGGCCCCGGCTGTACCTATCATTACCATAACGATAGAACAAACCTGTAGCTGATGTACCGCAATAAGATAAAACGCCCCACAAACCCTTAAGCTGTTACTTATAATTGCGATTATGCCATAGGGCGTAAATTTTTCCTTTGCGTTTAAAAACTGCTTTAACGGAATACCCAGGAAAAGCAAACCCTGCGCTATAAAAAACCAAGGCAGCGCCTGGTAAATATTGTCACGCAAGACTAAACTTAGTAATAACAGCACGCCCAGGGTTACAAAAAAAGTAACGAGTGAATGGAACAAAAATGCCGCTGCCGTCCAATCCGACCGTTGTGAGGCTGCTATACGCCTGATCACTACCTGCTCCAGTCCAAACCCCAGGATGGTAGTAACAAATATCGATAAGGCATTCATCCAGCTAATGGCCCCAAAGCTGTCTTTACTCAGGTAAACAGAAATAACGTAAAAAAAGATACTGCCAAGCACCTGCAATGCAAGTGCCTGCAAACCTGATGAAAAAAACCTGATGAACACTTTACTCCTGAGCAACGCCGTATATGTTTATACTCTTATACTATTGTTTTTACCGGCCGGTTGCCTGTAACATTTTTATATGCCGGTTAAATATCTGCATATATCAGCACAATAACGAGGCAACCATTCTATTTTTTGGCACGTAACCTATTTAAACAAAACAATTGCAACAAGGCCGGCAAATCCGGGAAATGAACATCAATAAATATAAAGGAATAATGACAATCAGTTTGCCGGGTTTTGATATTAAGAGATGGAAAACTTATGCCGATTGGCGGCTGCTGATCTTCCTGCTGCTGTTTATCAACGTGCGGATCCCATTTAAGATAGTGGCGTTGCTTTTTGTTTACATAAGTCAGTTTAACTTTCAATTTGGCTTTAAGCTACGCAATTCAAGGATCCCGTTATTCTATCTGCTCGTTTTCCCGATAGCTATTGCTGCAGCCGTCATCAACCAAAATTTTGCCAACCTGTATTACATACCCGTTTTTGGCTGGGCATTGATATGCTGGGCGCTGGCCCTGCTGGCGGTTCACCAGGTTAAGCTGATGATTGATAAAACAGATGCAGAAACCATTTATCGGACACTGATCATTTTTTTTATCATAAACGCAATTTTCTCGGCAGGTAACCTAATGCATATCATGTGGATAACCAAAAGCATTAACCCCTATGCTTTTATGGGCATGCATCAACACTATTATATCAATACCGGCGATGATATAATGGGCATAAGCTTTGACATTTCATCAACCAATGCTGTTATCTGTGCTTTCGGTGTGTTTTACTTCATTTATAAGAATAGTTTGCCTATGATGATCGTATGCATGAGCACACTGGCACTTACCTACAGTAACCTCATCAGCATTTTGGTACTGCTGATCCTCATTTTCATTTTTGTTTTTAAAACCACGCGCAATCAAAAAAGCTTGATAGTAGTGGCCCTGATGCTTTATGTGATCTCCATGGTCAAAATATCGCCGCAAAATGAAAAGTATATTAACCAGGTTACTGCAAGTACACTGCAGGAAAACCGTATTGAAAAACAGGGCCAGGCGCCAGTGCAGGCAACAACTGCCAATCCCGGCGGGCAATTGATGACCAGGGATGAACAAAGAAGAAAATTTGCACAGAACTACCTGGACAGCCTGAGCCAGATTCAGGCAAAAAAGGAAAAACTAAACGAGCTTGATAAAAAGATCAAAGGCTTACCGCTTACCGATGATGGCAGGCTGTACATTCCCGGCCCTAATACTCACTTTGCGGAATTTTATAACACCGGCGAAATGACGTCCGACAGACAGCAACTTATCGATTGTATAACTGCTCACAAGGCTCAGCTACCACTTTGTCGGCTTGAGCCCTTCAACCCCGCGTTGCCTGGAAAGATCACCGGCGCTATACAAACCTTTAACTATTTTACCAGTCATCCCTTACAAAGTATAGTAGGCTTAGCTCCCGGAAATTTTTCATCCAAAATAGCTTTCAGGGCGGTTGGCGCCGGTATCAGGGGTAATTATCCCCCCAAATACATCTATATCAACCCGGCGTTTATGCATAACCATTTAGATCTGTACCTGAGCTTTTTCAGCAAGGATGCTGGTTTCCGTTCGGTACGTAATAACCCCTACTCCACTTACGATCAAATGCTGAGTGAATACGGTATCCTCGGCTTGCTTGCCCTGCTTATATTTTACATTGGCTTTTTTGCCCGGCATTATAAAAAGCTTAGTTATGGTTTGCCTGTACTGATGATGGTAACGGGCATATTTTTTCTTGATTACTGGTTTGAGCAACTCTCGGCACTGGTAATTTTTGAATTAATGTTATTCCTCAATATAAAAGAAACTACTCCCCCCGATTTGAAAACAAAAACTACAGTGCAGGAGGAACTTGCGTATGCATAACCCTCAAATTACTGTTTTAATGCCTGCTTATAATGCCGGTAAATATATCCGCGAAGCCATTACATCGGTACTTGAACAATCGTTTACTGATTTTGAGCTGCTCATTGTAAATGATGGCTCAACTGATGATACGCTTGATATTATTAAATCATTTAACGATGAGCGTATAGTGGTTTTGAGCCAGGAAAACAAAGGCGTAGCTGCTGCCCTCAATAACGGTTTAAACCACGCCCGGGCACCTTATATTGCCCGTTTTGATGCCGATGATGTATGTTATCCTTACCGCCTGCAGGTTCAGTATGATTTCATCACATCACATCCTTATTATAGCATTATTGGTTCGGGTGTTGATTATACTGATGTTAACGGCAACCTGATATTTACCTGGCAGCCTGATGCCCTGAGCCATAACGAGATCAGGCAGCTCAGTTACAGGATTTGTCCTTTCATTCACTCCAGTGTGTTTTATAAGCGTGATGCCGTTTTAAATGCGGGTGGCTATAATGAGTTGGCCTATACTTTTGAAGACCATTTTTTGTGGGCAGGTATCCTTAAGCACGAAAAGGCTTTTAACCTTAATCAACCGCTCATCAAAGTAAGGCTCAATGCCGAGTCTGTTACCATTGATGAAAAATGGCGTACAGGAAAATTCAGGCAGATTAAATACAATACCCTACGCAAGGGGAACATTACCGAAGCCGAAGGAAGGCAGTTATCCGAGATCGGTATTAAACAGTTATCTCCACGCATCAAAAGGGGAGCTTATTATGCCCTGCTCGGCAAAAAATATCTATGGAATAATTATCAGCCGGAAAAGGCAAGGAAAAACCTGCTCAAAACGCTATCCATCAGTCCGCTGCATCTCAAAAATTATTTTTTACTGCTGATGTCATTCTTGCCCGAACGTACACTGACCAGGTTATACCAATTAGGTAAGCGCAATTTCCGTTTACCTGAAGCCGAACTGCCAACTGCTGTTTTAAATCAAAAGGAATTAAATTATGGCAGCTAAAAAGATAAAAGTGTTTGTTGATGCGCACTCCTTTGATAAAGAATTTCAGGGGGCGCAAACTTTTATACGCGAATTATATAACCACCTGCTGGCCGAACGCCCGGACATAGATATTTACATCGGCGCCCGCGATACCGATAATATCCGCAGATTGTTCCCGCTGTTGCCCCCGCAAAACATATTGCCTTATAAAAACCGGGGAGTCAACATCCTGCGCTTTGTTTTTGATATACCGGCCTACATCAAAAAATACAGGTTTGATTTTGCACATTTTCAATACATCAGCCCTAAAAAAATAGTTGGCTGCAGGTACATAGTAACCATGCACGATATGCTGTTTAACGATTTCGGGAAGGAGTTTCCCATCCTGTTCAGCATACCGCGCAATTACCTTTTTGGCCGCAGCATTAAAAATGCCGATGTCAAAACTACTGTATCCGATTACTCAAAAGAGCGAATTTGTGATTATTACCAGATCCCGGCCCATGAGGTGCATATCATCCAAAACGGGGTAAGCAACTCATTGCTGCAATACCAGGCATCAAAACAGGAGGCAGAAGATTGGGTAGCAGAAAAATTCGGTATAAGAAATTTCATCCTGTATACCAGCCGTATTGAACCCCGCAAAAACCACCTTTTGTTACTGCAAAAGTATTTAAAACTGAAACTGTACGAAAAAGGCATTGGCCTGGTGTTCATTGGTAAAGCATCCATAAAAACGCCGGGCTTAGCCAGGCTCATCAAGAGCCTTACGCCTGAGCAACGGCGTTTTTTCAGGTGGGTACCGCAGGCAGAGCAGGCCGACCTCGCGGCTTTTTACCGGGCCTGCAGGCTGTTTGTATATCCCTCAAAAGCCGAAGGCTTTGGTATCCCGCCGCTTGAAGCAGCCATTTGTAGCGCACCTGTATTATGCTCGGCAGAAACGGCTATGAAAAATTTCTACTTTTTTGCACCATATACTTTTAACCCGGCCAACCATACCGATTTTGAGCAAAAGCTACTACTTGCCGCACAGCAACCACCCGGCGATTCCTTCACAAGCCGGGTAGCGCGGCATGTTGAACAGCAATACCACTGGCAAAAAAGCAGCACCATATTTTACAACTTGTTACAAGCAAATTTTCATTGTCATGAAACTAAAAATAGCGATCTTAGGCACGAGGGGCATCCCGAACTACTATGGCGGGTTTGAGCATATTTCCGAATATGTATCGGCCGGTTTGGTAAAAAAAGGGCATTCAGTTACCGTTTATAACTCACACAACCACCCTTATGAAGCCGATACCTGGAACGGCGTTAACATTGTACATTGTTACGATCCGGAGTATCTGATAGGCACTGCCGGGCAGTTTGCCTATGATTTTAACTGCCTTATGGATGCCCGTAAACGTAAGTTTGATGTGGTACTGCTTATGGGCTACACCAGCAGCTCGGTTTGGGGGCACCTTTACCCGTCCAACAGCGTTATCATTACCAATATGGATGGATTGGAGTGGAAACGCTCCAAATACTCAAAACCGGTACAACAATTTTTGAAATACGCAGAAAAGCTGGCCGTGAAACATAGCCAATATTATATCTCCGATTCAAGGGTGATCAGGTCATACCTTAAGGATAAGTACCAGGTCGACAGCCGCTATATCCCCTATGGCGCCGATCTGTTTTCAGACCAGGAACGTGAGCAGTTTGATAAAAGTGAGGTACTTAAGGAAGATTATTTTTTGCTGATGGCCCGTATGGAACCCGAAAACAACATCGAAACTATTTTAGAAGGTTTTAACAACAGTTCATCAAAAAAAAGCTTTATGGTTTTGGGCGATACCAGTAACCGCTTTGGCAAATTCATAACTCACCGGTTTAAAAACGACGACCGCATCCAGTTTAAAGGCGCTAATTTTGATAATTCGGTTGTAAGGGCGCTTCAAAACAACAGCTACCTATATTTTCACGGGCATAGCGTAGGAGGAACTAATCCGTCCCTGCTTGAAGCTATGGCCAGCGAAGCCCTGATTGCCGCCCATAATAACCCTTTCAATAAATCGGTACTCAACTCAGATGCTTTTTATTTTGATAATGCTAACGAGGTACGCCATTTGGTTGAGAATGTACAGCGCAAGGATACCGAACGCGAAATGGTAAAAAACAACCTTCACAAAATACAATACCAGTTTAACTGGGAGGTAGTGATCAACGATTACGAGGATTTTATATTGGAATGCTATCATCAGCAACATGGAAAAGCTATTAAGGCCTGATGATACGCTGAATAACAGGATAAGCTATTACCTGCTGATGCTGTTATTGCTGAGCCTGCCGTTCAACCTGTTTTACAGTCACCTGTTTTTAATAGGTTTATCCTTGCATACTATTATACAAATTCGCAAAACTGCTATAAAGCCACTATTAACAAGGGCTAACTTTGCCCTGGCTGCTGTTTTTTTGGTAACGCTTTTGAGCATTATTTACACCACCAATAAACCACAGGCTTTTACGGAGTTAGGCAGGCAGGTTACCATTTTGCTTTTCCCGCTAATCTTTTGCTTTAACCCACTCGATCTGAAAAAATACCGGCATAATTTTTTACTCGTATTTTCATTAGGCTGCACCATCATTATCACTTACCTTTTTTTACAGGCGCTTTTTACCATAAAATATTATCACCTGCCTTTAAAAGCATTGGCTTCTCCTGCGTTCACAAACCACAATTTTTCGGAACCGCTGGAAATCCATGCTACATTTTTCTCCATGCAGATAGCCATAGCGCTGGTTTATCTGCTGTATGTTTTAGTAAGGGAAACAGTAAAGGCCCGTAAATTTTTCTGGCTCATTTGCTGTGGTATTTTAGCGATGGGAATCCTGCAGCTTAGTTCCAAATCGATATTTATAGCATTGCTGCTTATTATAAATATCGCGCTGCCCTGGTTCCTGCTAAAAGGGCGAAGCCGGTTCAGGTTCATAACCATTAGCACGGCACTATTTATAGTGGTGATGGCGGGCATTTATACCAGGGATACTTTTAAAGAACGATACGTAACCGAGCTAAAAAAAGACCTAAGCCAATCAACCGATGCTGAACTCACCGATCCGCGATTAGCGAGATGGAGCGTGGCTATTAGCGTAGGAGCACAATCGCCTGTTATAGGTCATGGCGCAGGTACTGAAATCGGTTTGCTCAAAGACCCATTTTTTGATCATCAATTTTACCGGTCGTACCTGGCCGGGTTAAATGCACATAACCAGTTTATCAGCTTTTTTATTAAATCGGGCATTGCCGGTTTACTGGTTTACCTGTGCGTGCTGGTATTTGGCATCAGAACAGCCCTTGCAAAACGTGATTTATTGCTGATGGCTTTTATGGTTATTATAACCGCCGTTTCCTTTTCCGAAAACTTTTTAGATGTGGATAAAGGCATATTTTTTTACGGTGTATTTTTCTCATTATTAATATTTCCCACCGCCTCACAGTCGGCTGAGAACACGGTCAAAAATATTGTGTAATTAGTTTATTCACAGGCAACCAAAGCCATTAGGGGTACGTCATCATTATATATACAAAGACGTGAAAAGTACAGTCATCTTAGTTGAACAAAACAATAAACGATTGTTAAATACCCGGAATAATATTTTAGCTACCCTTGCCTATTTTGACATGTGGGACTACCCGTTAACCTACGGCGAAATATTCCTGTTTTTGGAAAACAAGTATGGCCAGCACGATTTCACCGAAGCGCTTGATCAACTTATCGCCAATAAATTGGTGTTCCATTTCGACAGGTTTTATTCGCTCAAAAACGATTATATGATAGCGGTGAGGCGTAATAAAGGAAACAAAAAAGCTACCGGGCTGATCAATAAAGCTAAAGAGGTGGGTGCCTTCCTGAGCCGGTTTCCTTACGTGCGCGGCATTGGCATTTCGGGTTCTTTGTCCAAAAACTTCGCCGATGACAATTCAGATATTGATTTTTTCATCATTACCGAACGTAACAGGCTCTGGCTTGCACGTACGTTTATGCATATATTCAAAAAGCTCACCTTTTTGGTTGGTAAACAACACAACTACTGCATGAACTATTATATTGACGAGGCCCGGTTGCAGATAGTTGAAAAAAACATTTATACGGCAATTGAAGTGGCAACTATTATCCCATTGGAGGGAGATACTACCTTTGAGAGTTTTTTTAAGACCAATGCCTGGATGCACGATTTCCTGCCTAATAAATGCATGCGCCTGGCCACGGCCAAACCATTAAAAAAACCATGGTATAAAGCCCTGATAGAAAAGCTGTTCAACAACCTGTTCGGCAACTGGCTGGATAATACACTGATGAGGATCACTGCCGGCCGATGGAACAAGAAAACAGCAATGAAAAGGCTGAACATGCGAGGGGCGATAATGAGTATGGCCACAAGCAAACATTTCGCCAAGCCGGCTCCAGAAAATTTCCAGGTTAAGCTGATAGAAAGGTATCTGAATAAGGTTGCGAATTTGCTCCAGGAATCGGAAGACCGGGTGGCGCAGTGAGGTTATTTCTAATCGTCATGCCGAATTTATTTCGGCACCCCACAGGCTAAGTCTAAACCCAGCATGTGATACCTGTCTTATGGGATCCTGAAACAAGTTTAGGATGACGTTTTTAGATACCTTTTCCTCAACGAAATAATATAATAATCCCCTATATACTTAAACGGCCAGGTGCTTTTCAGCTTATCTTCCCAACCGGTCAATACTTTGTAAGTACGGGGATATTTTTCGGCAAAGCCCTCTATGTATGAGGGCGGCACTATGGTACACAATCCCTCAACACTCAATACTTCAAAACCAGGATTTAAACGTTTTTTAATGTATGATGGATTGTAATAAAAGCAATCAAAGTACACTCCCTCAACATGGGCCCTGCGGCCTCTACTGCTAAAAAATCTGCGAAAAGCAGTTTTAAATTTCCCTTTAAATACCAGCAATGTTTCCCAAAGGCAAAATTTTGGCAGCACCACCAGAGTTACCATACCGCCAGGGTTAAGCAACCCCGCAAATGAGTTCAATACCTTATCCAGTTCGCCGGTACAGTTGAGGCCTGCGAAATTGGAAAAGATCAGGTCATAAGGCCCTCTGTTTTTCAATTGCTCAAGTTGTGTATATGAACACAGCTCATTACTTACTATATGTTGCATACTGTGCTTTACCACCTTTTCACGCAGTTGCTGCTGCATCCCTTTTGAAATATCGGTAGCATGCACTTTAAATCCTTTTTGTGCAAAAAACAGGGCGTCTTCACCGGTACCGCTGTTCAATTCCAGAATGCTACCACCGGGCTTTAAATATTGAAGGATATGATCGCGTACGCGTTTACGTTTATAGCCGATAATGGTGTCGGCAGAATAAAGTTCATCAAAGATCACCGACTGGTTGCTGAACGCCGCCTCGGCAAATTGTTCGTTTATATGTGATGCCCCCGCGTTCATATGGCCTTTTCAAATTTCTCCAGCTTCAACTTTTCAAAATAGGTGAGCGGCGCGTAATAAAACACCGATAATGCTTTCCTGATACTGTTTACCGAACTCCCGAATGGATCTTTAAGCAGTTTTTGGAAGCTGTTTTTAGCCAGGTGCTTGTGATAGTTGCGGTGCACATATTTGTGCAATTGCTTGTAGTAAAAAGGCGGATAGGTGTTTTTAAACATCAGTGCCATTTCGTCGGAGTCAGTCCAGTTGGTTTTCTTTTTCAGCTCGGTTTTAACGCGCTCGTAAAAACCGGTACCCGGCAGCGGATACGATACCGAAATACCTATCTCAAACGGCAGCAACCGGTTAATCATATTTATAGTAAGCGTAATATCATCACGCGTTTCTTCGGGGTAGCCAAACTGGATAAAGAACGATGGCTTAATGCCATGCGCTTTCATGAGGTGTGTAGCCGTATGGATCTGATCGATAGTGATACCTTTGTCCATGGCGTCCAGTACCTTCTGCGATCCGCTTTCGGCCCCTATCCATACGTTTTCACAACCGGCAGCGGCCAGGGCTGCTACGGCTTCTTCTTCGGCCAACAAATCGGCCCGCGACTGGATCTTGAAGCGGACCTTAATTCCCTCCTGTGCCAGCAGGTTGGCAAATTCCTGTACCCAGCCGGGTTTCAATCCAAAAATATCATCGCAAAACCAGATATGGTCCATCTGGTACCGCTCCTTAAGCATTTTAAGCTCATTAACAATATACTGCGGGCTATGGGAGTTATACCGGTTGCCATAAATAGGCTTGGCGCACCAGTTACACTTGAACGGACAGCCGCGGGTGGTTACCACATTAATTGAAAAATAGCCTGCATTCTTCATCCACATATCGCGGTAGGTATTCATATTCACCAAATCCCAGGCTGGCATGGGCAAACTATCCAGTTCCTTCATTACCGCACGGCCGGGCGTTTTAATAATCTCGTTGCCGTTCATATAGGCCAATCCTTTTATCTCAAAATGATCAGTATTACCATTTCGGATATGTTCGGTAAGTTGCGCCAGTGTTTGTTCTGCTTCACCCAATATCACAAAATCGGCTCCTTCGGCAAGGTACGCTGCATACCGGTCGGTTGAGTCTGAGCTGGAAACGATAACCGTACAGCCACGTTCCTTAGCCAGCTTGCACATTTTAAATGCAGCTTCGCGCATATTGGTGAGGCACATTTTGGTCAGGTAGTTGAACCCATCATCATAAACCACAAAAAAATCGGGCTTATTTAACTCAATGGCAGCTATCACTTCATCCGGATTGCTCACAAACATGGTATCAAACAAGCTTACATCATAGCCATGTTCGCGCATTAAAGCAGCTGCATATATAGTGCCCAGCGGCGCATAAGGTTGCCCTATACCCCATTGCTTTGGATCGAACCGTAAAAAGTAAGAATGTGTAAACAGTATATTGTTCATTGTTATTTCTATTCCCTCCCTGGGGAGGGGTGTGCAGGGTTGTGATGTGGCAGGGAGGGGTCTATCCGCCTTTTCAAAACGGTTAAGCTTGTAGATGAAACCCCTCCCTACACCCTCCTAAGGGAGGGAATCGCACAATCCAGCGCTTTTATTATTTCTATTTTATCAATCCAACCTCGCCAGCGGCGATAAATTAAGCGAGCACACACATTTAACACAGGTAGGGTCATTAGCCATATCCAGTGTTTTGCGAAAATTGATCGCTTCTTTGCTGTTCAAAATATCATCCAATGCATTATCCCTGATGTTGCCTATCGCCTCATGAAAAAAACAGGGACGTACCGCACCATCAGCCTCAATTACCGCCGATACCCATGGCGCATTGCACTTTTTAAACGGGAATGCATTATGCCCGTAGAAGGCAGCATAATACCCATAAATATCCTGGATCTTAGCCGGCGATTCGGCGATAAACCTGGCGGCAAAATCATTTTTTTTGGCAAGAACCCGACTTACTGTTTCCTGAAATTCAGCAAGTTCATTTTCAGTCGGCAGTATCTCATGCTGTCGCGGCTCGGCCCATGCTGTTTGGCGGTTAAAGGCATGGCTGCTAACGTCGGCCGGTAAAAAACTTACCTGGTCTATCCCCATTTGCCTTGCCGCTTCAATAATAGCCAGCCAATTCCTGTAATTTAACCGGTGGATCACCGTACGGGCTGTGATGCGGTATTTTGGTTCGATAGATTTAATGAATTTCACCCCTTCCCGCAGCTTATTGAATGCGCCGGGCACATTCCGGATAGCATCATGCAAAAGCTCATCGCCATCTAAAGAAACAATGAGGTCATCAACCCATTTTAAAATATTGAATGCGTTTTTCCTGATAGACAAGCCGGTCGACAGCAGCGTAACTTTGATCTTTTCAGCGCGCAAAATCTCGCAAAGCCTGAAAAAATTGGTATTCAGCAACGCCTCCCCGCCCGACATTAACACCTGTTTGGTACCGAATTTTCGTAAAGCACCTAATAAATGAGTTACATCTGCTTCGGTAAGCTGCTTCAGGTTTTTGTTATCCTTCCAGATATCACACATTACGCAACGGCAATTGCAGGCACTGTGCGGCATCAAAATCACTATGGGCAGCGCAGCAATGCGGTGCGTTTGCAGTGTGCGGAAACGCTGAAAGGTATGATATAACGATTGGCCTGTCATCTGCATAAATTAAAATCCCTGTATTTCGGGCTGCCTGTAGCGCCAAACCTTTTGCAGCAGCTTTATTTCATAAGGATAATGGTACATGCTCGCCTTATAGCGCATGGTTGCTACCAGTTTAATGGCCATGCGTTTAATCATATTGAGCCTGATATCCGTTACCGTTGGATATACCCCGTTCAGCACCGTTTCAAAATTCCTGATCTTATCAATCATCTCCGGCGTAAGCCATGGCGTGAGCGGATTTTTCCGAAGATCAAAGGCTTCCCATGCCGGACTGATCCAGTCCTCCAGTGTTTCGGGAAAACGGAAGCCGCTTTTCATTACCTGTTTAAACAATTCCGACCCTTCTGTAGGTACAGGGCTGTAGGTATAAATTACGATCTCGGTTTTGGGGTTAACAGCCTTTACCTTTTTTATAAAATCTATCTCAAAATCAATTTGCGACTGTACCTGCTCCTGGGTTGGCGCCGGAGTGCCTAATACAAAGGAATATTCGGGTATGATGTCAAACTTTTTCAGGCGTTCGGCAAATTCAATGATCTGGTCGCCGGTTTGGGTGCCCCCTTTATCCATCTGTTCCAAAATGGCGTTATTCCCGCTTTCAGCACCGAAAAAGATGATCTTACATCCTGATTCGCGGATTGCGGCCAGGGATGAATCTTTAAATTTCGACATGGTATCGATGCGGGCCATGCCCCACCAGGTCATGTTTTCGGGCTTTATTAAACGGGCAAATTCAACGGCACGCTTTTCTGATACAAAAAAGTTGTTATCATGAAATTCTATAGCATCGGCACCCCATTTGTCTTTAATATACTTTACATCCTTGTAGACATTCTGGGCCGATTTCGCCTTCCACCTTGCCTCATAAATGGGGACTACAGCACAAAAGGAGCAGGTAAAAGGGCAACCGATACTGGAATGGTAAGCCATCGTTTTTTCGCCCAGGTAGGTTTTGCCTAAAAATTTGGTGATGGGGTAAAAAGTATTCAGCTTATCATATGGCAAGGGCGGCAGGCTATCCTGGTCTAAAAGGTCTTCCTTTGCAGTTTTGATGATCTTGCCGTCGGTTGCTTTATAGATCAGGTTGCGGATAAACTCATATGGTTCATTTTTCTCCAGGGCATCTATCAGGGCGGGGAAAGCATGATCGCCGGGGCCATTGATAATAAAATCAACATAACCCGAATATAAAACCGCATTGGGCTGATTTGAGGGAAAATATCCGCCCCAGATCATTTTGGTATCAGGATATTTCTGTTTGATAGTTTTAGCGGCTGTAATAGCCTGCCTTAATTGCGGGCCAGGCATAACTGTAAATCCAAAGTATCTAAATTCACCGGTGCTTAAATAACTGTCAATCTTCACCATAGGGTCAATCTCGCAGTTGCCGTCAACAATAACCCAGTCATATTTCCCATCAACCGATGCAGCTATATTCAAGATCGAATTCGGTATGCGGTACTTGTTATTGGCGCTGCGCGGATTGAATAATAATATTTTGTTCATCTGTTAGTATTAATACTTTTTGTCTTTAATCCCCCCGGCAATGGGTTTATTTTTCAGTTTAATACGGCCTGTAATACACCCCTGTTATTTACATAGCCTGCCGCCTTCTCACAAAGCAGAAAAACATTCAAAATAATACCCAATGCCATACCCAATCACAAATGCGGGGGGATTGCCCATACAACAATTTATCTCTGAACCTCTACTGTCGTGTCATCGATAAATTAACGCTTTTCTTTAGTCCAAAGTCATAAGTTCTCAAGTATAGAAAGAGAAAACCCCGACTTGTGGCTTCCGACTTAGTACCGTTTACTTAACGTTACAACATCGCTTTCACATTAGTGAATACGCCCTCATTTAAACACAGGTTGCCTGCCTTTATAAATAAAATGGCTGGCAACCATTATTATTTAACAGCCGTATCTGCTGATATAAGGTTTTAATTAAATACCCCCGGAACTGTGATCCAAACTGTAAAAAATTATATCAGGCAGTGCTTTTTCCCGCCTAACATCCTGGAGAAAAATTCGGTTGATGCCTACGACATCTGGGCCGAAAACTATGATGAGCAGCCCGGCAACCTCATGCTTGACCTGGATGAGGTCTTGTTCCCGCGATTAGTGAACAGTACAAGCATCGCCGGTAAAAATGTGGCCGATATTGGCTGCGGTACCGGCAGGCATTGGGAAAAGATGTTTGCGCTAAATCCGGGGCGGTTAACGGGCTTTGACACATCGGGCGGGATGCTGGCCCGTTTACAGCAAAAGTTTCCATCGGCAAATATTTACCGCATTACCGACGACCTGTTCAGTGACATGCCATCGGGGAGTTTTGACACCATAGTTTCAACTCTTACAGTTGCACACATCAAAAATATTGAAGTTGCCCTGCAGGCGTGGATGCGGATCCTGAAACCAACCGGCGATATCATTATTACCGATTTCCATCCGCAGACACTGGCAAACGGCGGCAAGCGGACATTTAAGCATGGCAGCAGCTTTATAGCTGTAGAAAACTATGTGCACCCTGTAAATACCATTAAAAATGTGCTGCTGAACAATAACTTTAAGCTGGTTGCCGAAGAAGAAATTAAAATAGATGAAACCATGAAGCATTATTATGCCAATAAAAACGCCATTCATGTTTATGATAAGTATAAAGGCTTCCCCATTATTTACGGGTTGCACTTGAGGAGAAATGATGGTACTGAATAATGTGATGATACCGGGAAACGATGCCGTGGTGAGCATAAGTATAAGCGAGGGTAAAATACAACAGGTTTCCCCCTCACATACTGATGACCGCGAACAGCTGACCTTTGTGAATGCCATTGCCTTTCCCGGCCTGATCAACTCGCACGACCATCTTGATTTTAATCTTTTTCCGCAGCTCGGCAATAAAACCTATGAAAGTTACACCGAATGGGGAAAACACATTCACCGCGTTTATGCCGGTGAGATTGCATCTGTGCTAAAAATCCCTATTGCCCTGCGTGAACGCTGGGGTGTTTATAAAAACCTGCTTTGCGGCGTTACTACAGTAGTAAACCATGGCGAAAAAGCTACCATAAATGATCCTCTCATCACTATATTTGATAATTGCCAGAGTATCCACTCGGTCCGGTTTGAAAAAAACTGGAAAAAACGGCTCAATAACCCGCTTAAAATAAATAAGCCGGCGGTGATCCATACAGGCGAGGGCACAAACGATACCGCCCATGCCGAAATAAATGAGCTGATTAAATGGAATATCCTTAAGCGTAAACTCATCGGGATCCATGGAGTAGCTATGGATGCTAAACAGGCCAAACATTTCGAAGCCCTGCTTTGGTGTCCCGAATCAAACTATTTCCTGCTTAATAAAACAGCGGCCATTGATGAGCTGAAAACGAAAACAACCATTTTATTTGGCACAGATAGCACACTTACCGGGCATTGGGACATCTGGCATCACATTCGCCTTGCGCGTAAAACTCAAATGCTTAGTGATGATGAACTATATAGCTCTCTTACTTCATCTCCTGCCCAAACCTGGAAACTGAATACCGGCAGCATTACCAGCGGATTTGATGCCGATATTGTAATAGCTAAAACAAAAGGCAAAGCTGGTTTACAGGCTTTTTATGATATAACACCAAATGATATTTTACTGGTGATGCATAAAGGCGTGATCCTGCTGTTTGATGAGTCGCTTTATCACCAGCTTACCGGTATCATTACCCCAAATTACAGCAAGGTTTTTACCGGCAATCATTTCAAATATGTGATGGGCGATATCCCTGGTTTGATAGCCGAAATAAAACGATACAAGCCGGATGCCGGTTTCCCCATACCCTATTCAGCCCTGCCTGCAGCATGAGTGCCACAAAAAAAATATGGTCAAAATCGAAACGCAAAGCGGTTTATTTAAGCGGTGGTGCATGCCATATTTGGGGGTTGCATAAACACCCGGACGCCGGGATACCGCTAAATAAAATGACATTTGCTTTTGCCTCCATTGATGTTTTTTAAATGAGATACGTTTTAGCCAGCTATGTGTACACCAAAGAGTTTAATCAGCCACAGGCCTGGTTAAAGCGCATTAACATGTATACCGGCATATTAGATGCCCTGGCTAAGAGCAACGAGGCGATCAGCATTGAACAAATCAATTACGAAGGTGAGCTAACACAAAACGGCGTTAATTACCATTTCAGAAGATACCCAAAAGCAGCGCTCAAATATTTTCCATGGGATTTGCACTTGTATATTAAAAGCCTGAAACCCGATGTGGTAATAGTTCATGGCTTGCTTTTCCCCCTGCAGGTTATCCAGCTGCGCCTTATACTTGGCCGCAAAGTAAAGATCATTGTACAAAATCATGCAGAAAAGCCTTTCACGGGTTTAAAAAAACTACTTCAGCGGGCAGCCGACCAGATGGTTGATGCCAACTTATTTGCATCGCATGATATGGGTATGGAATGGATTGCCGCCGGTAACCTGAAATCGCCGGGTAAAATACATGAAGTAATGGAAGTTTCCTCTGTTTTTTACTCTATAGACCGCCTGGAAGCCAAGTCCAAAACAGGCGCAAAAGGCAACCCGGTGTTTTTATGGGTAGGCCGTTTAAACGAAAATAAAGATCCTTTAAATGTGGTGAGAGCCTTTTTGAAATTCGCCAAAAGTTCGTCCGGGGCAAAACTCTTTATGATCTATCATACCGAAGATTTGCTGCCGAAGATCAACCAATTGTTAAACTCGTCTCCAAATAAAGAAGCGATTGAATTAATTGGCGAAGTGCCGCACGCCGATTTATTGTACTGGTACAACAGTGCTGATTTTATTCTCTCCGGCTCACATTATGAAGGCAGCGGCACCGCCATTTGCGAAGCTATGTCATGCGGATGCGTGCCGCTGGTTACAGATATCCTTTCGTTCAGGATGATCACTAACAATGGGGAATGTGGTATATTGTATAAACCGGGAAATGAAGCTGCGTTGCTTGAAGCTCTCATGCAAACAAAACAAATGGATATTGCAGAAAAACGGAGATTATCCATCGAATATTATAAGCGAAACTTATCATTTGAGGCTATTGCAGAGAGGATTGAGAGCATAGTGCAAAGCCTTTAAATATTGCTTGCTCGCCATTACCTGTCTCGGATAAAATCTATTGCTCAAAAACCTCCATCATCCTCCTCACATTATCCCTGATCTCATAAGCCAAAACATTTTTCTTCCCGCAATCTGGTTTATCCAAAATACAACGGATAGTTTGCCAGGCTTCTTCCATGTTATTTACAATATGCCAGTTGGTAATATCATCATCCATCGGCTTAACAAAACTTACTACTTCGGCTCCCGAATACAGGGCTTCAAGGCAAACAGCGCCGAAACCTTCGTATTCCGAAGGGTGAAATAACACTCTTGAGCGCTGCATCATTTTAAGCACTTCGTGATGCTGTAATTCGCCTGCAAGGGTTATGTTACTTTCAAGTTGCTTTGCTTTGATTTGGCCTAATAATTTTTCCTTTTCCGGGCCATCGCCGCATATTACCGTTTTTATATCCGGATAATATTGCTTCAGCATGGCAACAGCTTCAATAAACAGGTGAAACTGTTTCAAGGGAATAAGTGATCCCGCCCCTAAAATATCAATGTCATTTTCGGCAGATAAAACATCAAATAATGAGGTATCAATCCCCACCGGGATAATATTAAGTGGTTTCACATGGTAGTTTTTGATGAACTCCCGTACTATAAAATCCGACAGCGCTATCAGCTCATCTCCTTTTGGCTTTATCCACTTAGCATATTTGTTCCCCGCTTTAGCATCCTGCCCAAGCATCCAGCAGCGGTGCTTAATATTTTTTATCCGGGCGAAATAATGGCCAACCAAAGCGCATTCGCCAAGCCAAAAGCTTAATAAGCCCACTATTTGGTATTGTCTGTTTAAATGCCCTAAAGTTTGCCATACTTTTAGCCAGGTATTCAGCCTGAATAATTTACCACGGCCCCTTCCTCCAAAACTGACCACCCTTACACCATGCCAATCATATTCCGCGGCAGAAAAAGGGTATTGAAAACTTAGCACGATGATATTCAGTTCCTGATTTTCGGCCTTTAACGCCCGTACAAAAACCTGCTGAGGCGGTAAACAGGTAGTATCGGCTTCATTTTCGGGAAAACCGGGGCTTAGGATAAGCAATGTTTTTTTACGGTTATCCATTGGGCGAGATCACTTTATTACAGATAGCCAGGCTGGCTTTGTTATGGGTGATCAGGATGATCATTTTTCCCTGCCGGGCCAGTTGCTGCAATTTGGTTAAAAGCTCATTTTCGGCATCTGCATCCATTTCACTGAACGGCTCATCTAAAATTAACAGATCGTGATTATGATAAAGCGCCCGGGCCAGCATGATCCTTTGGCGCTGACCGCCGCTAATGTTTTTACCATTTTCGGTAATAACTTTAGCTGTGCCTTCGGGGTACCCTGCAATCAGCTTATTTAGGCCGCAAAACTCCAGTACACTCATCAGCTTTTGCTCGTCCGCAGTTTTATCATCAAGCATTATGTTTTTCAGGATGGTATCATATATAAAAAAAGGTTGTTGTTTAACCAGGGAGATATTTTTACGGTAAAGCCGGCGCATTGGCGTAGCAGCAATTTTATTGTTGATATAAATGCCCCCCTTCTCCGGCTCTAAAAAACCGGTTAACAGGTTAATGATGGTTGTTTTCCCCCTGCCCGAGTTCCCCGAAATACCCATAATATCACCAGGAGTCATCTCAAAATAAAGCTGATCCAAAACAGTTTTGTCCGGGTAGCTGAAACTTACTTTTTCAAATTTCAATGACCAAATCTGTTCGTCAACAACTTCATTAACCCGGGGTTCATCATTTTGTTCAACAACCAGGTCGGCCAGGATAAATTCATAGGTTTTCATTTGCCCGCCGCTGTTCAGGATCTTTACAATACCGGGGATGATTTTGTACGCGGCCGCCACAAAAATACCGATGGTGAGGATACTAACCACAGGAGTATCGCCCATTAATTTATTTACAGCGATGAGGATAAAAAAACCCAGAACGGCAAATACTTCCATTAAACGTGAAGGCAGGTTTTGCCAGGTTTGCTGTGAAGCTATATTTTGGTTTAACTGTAGTTGGTAGCCAAAAAACCGACGACTAAAGAAATCGTTTTTTTGATAAATATTACTTTCTACATAACCAGATAAGGATTCGTTTAAATGCTGAAGCGTTTTTTCGCTCACGATTTTGATCTGCCCCCGGATGGATTTTAGCCTGGTTTTGATGAACCAGCCCAAAACCGCGACAGGCGGCAGCAGCAACACAAACAGCAAAACAAACAAGGCTGGGTGATAGAACATAATAGCCCCAATAGTAAAAAAGATCAATACCGTTTGAGATACTATTTGCTGAAAATTGGTGAGTATGTAATGGCCAAACTCGATAGGCTGCTGGCTAATTCGCCGGGTATGGACAGATGAATCAACGTGAATAAACTGATCAAAATCTGCATCAAGATAATTCCTGATATTACGTTCGGATAGCCTTGACGCCACCTTGTAAAAGAAATGCTGCTGCGCATTTTGCGCAAAGAAACCGATACAGTTTTTCATCGCAAAAAGCACCAGGAAAATACCAATAAGCCACAATGATTTTTTATTCGCGAGGCCGGCCGGTAAAAAATGATAATTGTTCGCCAATCCCTGCTGCGTATAAAAATTAACCATTAACAGCAGCAAGCCTAAAAAAGCAACATCCAGCATGGCGATAACAATATCGGCAATAATTAACCTGACAAGCCTTGCTTTTTCATGTTGGTTCAGGATAAGCAGAATACCTTTTAAAATTTGCTTCAAGGGGATATTAATAACAAAGCCAGGTTCATCACTGGCTTCATTTTAAATTACGTTTTTTTTGGTTTAATGGTTGCTTTGTGAATTTGAAGATACAAGACCTGAAACCGTTATTTTAATACGTTGCCCTGATAAATTATGGGTATAGTTTAATATTCTGTGTAAAATTGTTAAATTTCGGCTTCGCATTTATAAAAGATGTAAAACAACCTTCATGAGTTTAGAACCTTTCCTTGCCGTATTTGTGATCACCCAATACAGGAGACATTTGAAAAATGATGACCTGCTAACCAAATGGAACAAATACCTTAACATTGGTTACTATATAGCCATTGCTATTTTCATATTTGATGTAAGCTTTGATCATGCGCACAAGTTGGCTATTGTTGTTGCCCACTTGTATTTTTTGGGTGTTGTAGTGGCGCCTTATTATATCGATGATCTGAAATCCGGCAAGCAACTTGCTTTTGCCTTGATCCCTTATGCTATCGCAGGGCTAATACAGGATGTGTTGGAAAAATGGTTCCCTAATTTTTATGATAACCATGATAATACCATACAAAGCCTGGTAGTATTTTCCTTAATCTGGGCATTTTCACTTTGGCTCATCAGCAGGAAACAAACTAAGGCCCTCGAAAATGAGCGTAAACAACGTTTTGCCGAGCAGGAACAAAACCGCATGATGGCCGCCATGAAGGTAAACCTTGAAAGTGAGGTTCGTGAGCGCACAGCTGAGCTTATTCGCCAAACAGAAGAATTACAGCAGGCGCTGTCCGAACTTAAAAGCACCCAGGCGCAACTGATCCAATCAGAAAAAATGGCTTCACTGGGCGAGCTTACCGCTGGTATCGCCCACGAGATCCAGAACCCGCTGAACTTTGTAAACAACTTTAGCGAGGTGAGTATCGAACTGCTTGAAGAACTAAAGGACGAAGTGCTTGATAAACTGCCCGACGAAGTAAAGGAAGATGCCGGCGATATCATTAACGACATCACCCAAAACCTGAGCAAAATAAACCAGCACGGCAAGCGTGCCGACGCCATTGTTAAAGGGATGCTTCAACATTCGCGGGCTACAACCGGTAAAAAAGAGCCCACAGATATCAACGCCCTTGCCGATGAATACCTGCGACTAAGCTATCATGGCCTGCGTGCTAAGGATAAATCATTTAATGCCGGCATGAAAACCAGCTTTGATCCAGATCTGGGTAAAATAGAAGCTATTCCGCAGGACCTGGGCCGCGTACTGCTTAACCTGTTCAATAATTCGTTTTACTCGGTTACCGAAAAGAAACGGGTTTTGGGCGAGGGCTATGAGCCAACAGTAACCGTTAATACCCAAAAGGTTCGGTCGGCATCAGGTGTCAATATGGTGCAAATTACGGTGGAAGATAATGGTACGGGCATCCCTCAAAAAGTTCTGGATAAAATTTACCAACCCTTTTTTACTACCAAACCTACCGGTCAGGGAACCGGCCTCGGGCTTTCCATGAGCTATGATATTATTACCAAGGGGCATGGTGGTGAACTTAAAGTTGAAACTGCCGAAGGCGAATTTGCCCGCTTTGTGATCTGTATACCTGTTGGCAATGTTGCCTAAAGTTAAACGCCCGTAATTTTGCGTTTAACCCCCAATAAAACCTAACAAACGTTTAACTTTGAAAAGCTATGAAAATACTTGTTGTTGATGATGAGGCAGATGTACAACCCTTATTTTTACAACGTTTCCGGAAAGAGATTAAAAGCGGTGAAATAGAGTTCAATTTCGCACTATCAGGTGAAGAGGCACTTCATTTTTTGGAGGACCATCACTCGCAGGTAATACTAATTTTATCTGATATCAATATGCCGGGTATGAGCGGGCTTGAACTATTGCGCAACATCAGGCAGCATTATGAAAAACCACCGCCGGTAGTGATGATGATCACCGCATACGGCGATGATGAAAACTATAAACAATCAATGGAGCTTGGAGCCAATGACTTTTTAACCAAACCGCTTGATTTTAACAATTTGAAAGACAAACTTAAACACTTAGAACAATAATGGCCAAGATACTGGTAGTAGATGACGAACAGGACCTGGAATTACTGATCAGGCAAAAATTCAGGAAAAAGATACGGGAAGGCGTATATGAATTTGTGTTTGCCCAAAATGGTTTTGAAGCGTTGACCCAGCTAAAGGACCATCCGGATATTGACGTAGTGCTGAGCGATATCAATATGCCCGAGATGGATGGCCTCACGCTGCTTACCAAGCTACCCGATGCCAACCCGATATTAAAAGCGGTGATGGTATCAGCCTATAGCGATATGGATAACATTCGCACGGCTATGAACCGCGGCGCGTTTGATTTTGTATGCAAACCTGTAAATTTTGAAGACCTTGATATTACTATTGAAAAAACGCTTCAACATGTTATCGAGCTCAAAAAAACCATGCAGGCCATTAAGGAAAACAACATCCTGCGCATGTATGTAGATGAGAACGTGCTTAACTTCATGACCCACAAGGAGTTTGAGAACAGTCTTCTGAGTAACGAAACCATTGAAGCTACCGTACTATTTATTGACATTTGCGGTTTTACCGCTATTACCGAGCATGTTGCGGCCAACACCGTTGTAGGGATGATCAATAAGTACTTTGATGTAATGGTGCAGGAGATCATTGCTCAAAATGGCCACATAGATAAATTTATGGGCGATGCCGTAATGGCGGTTTTCCGTGGCGAATACCACCTTGACCGCGCCATTGACGCTGCCCTTGCCGTGCGCGATAAAATGCACGGGGCAGATGAGATCCAGGCCGGTGAAAAAACGTTCAAACCATCTGTTTCTATCGGCATCAATTCGGGCGAAATGATTTCGGGCAATATTGGTTCGGCTACCTTAAAACGCCTGGATTATACGGTTATTGGCGATGCTGTAAACCTGGCCCAGCGCCTCCAAACCGTGGCACAAGCCAACCAAATTATTGTAAGTGCCGATGTATATGAACAGGCTAAAGGCTCCTTCGCGCTCAATAAAATTGGTGAGGTAAGTTTGAAGAATAAGGCTAATCCGGTGGAGATTTACGAGGTAGTGGCTTAGTTTAGTATTAAGTCGAAAGTTTGAGCCGTTGTTGGTGTTGTCACCAACAACATGTGGTATGGTATGCAAAACGGATTTCTCAAACAAAGCAGAATTGTTGGTGACAACACCAACAATGGCAGAGATAACAAACACAGGGCGAGAATCTGCCGTTGTTGGTGTTCTAATCTTTTGCACTTAAGCTGGAAGCTTAAGTAATGCCCACTCCGGGTTATGCTCCGCTAAACCCGAAGTAGTTTTGTTATATAACAGCGATGCCATCCCAAAAGGATGGCATCGCTGTTTTTCGCGGTAAACGACTTATGACTTGCAACTAAATACTTAGAACTTCCAATTAATGATCCCTTACCTTTTTCTTTAACACACCGCCGGCAGCTTCTTTAATACTATTGGTAAAAATAAAAGCTTTGGGATCGATACTGTGCACCAGATTTTTTAATCGGCGCACTTCAAGACGGGTGATCACGGTGAAGATGATATCTACCGGCTGATGAACATCAAAGCTTTCTTTCATGAAACCGCGTTCGCCTTTGTAAATGGTAATACCACGACCAAGTTCCATAACCAGTTTTTCCTTAATGATCTCACTTTGGCCCGAGATGATATTTACTGCGGTGTACTCTTCAAGGCCATCTATCACAAATGTTATTGTTCTTGATGCAGTGTAATAAGTTAAAATAGAATATAATGCTGTTTGTAAACCCAGCTCAACTGCCGCAATAAGAAAGATGATGATATTGATACCTAAAATAATCTCGCTAATGGTGAAACTACTGCGCTTCAAAGTGTATAAAGCTAAAATCTCGATACCATCTAAAGCACAACCTCCGCGAATTGATAAGCCTACCCCCAGGCCCATAAACACGCCACCAAAAATAGACACCAACAGTTTATCCTGAGTTATAACCGGATATTCTATAAATTGCAGGCACAGGCCAAGTCCAATTACACAGGCAAGCGTTTTTAGCGCAAATGATTTATTAACCTGGAACATCCCCATGATAATAAAAGGTATGTTCGCA
The DNA here is from genome assembly GCF_034263275.1 of Mucilaginibacter sp. cycad4. Taxonomy (NCBI): domain Bacteria; kingdom Pseudomonadati; phylum Bacteroidota; class Sphingobacteriia; order Sphingobacteriales; family Sphingobacteriaceae; genus Mucilaginibacter; species Mucilaginibacter sp. cycad4. Next base: position 2,995,017 of record NZ_CP139559.1, read on the forward strand.
ATAATAATTACATAGGCTATATTAAAATGATAAAGCTCATGAATAAGCAAAGAGATGCCCGTTACCCCGCCATCAAAGAAACTGTTAGGTACCAAAAAACCTTTAAGCGCGAACCCGCAGAATAAAATGCCGATAATTACTGTTACTACGTCTTTTAAAATTTCTTCAATTTTTAAACCCGGTTGTGTCATTAATAGCAGTATTTAAATTTTTGTTGTGATAATTTTCAAATGCTCATTTTTACCTTCAGCCCTGAGCCTAAGCGAGGTTTGGGTGAAATAATGATGGCTTTGCAGAAACTTCACCTGCTGCCTGTCCCACTCCAATTCCGATTCAAGGTGATCTGTAATTACAAGTTCCGAAAATAACCTTTTACTGAGGATAAAAAAATCATTTCGGCCCAAATAATCCAAATCGGCATCACAAATTATCCGGCCCAAATGATTGTGAGGGTTTTGCGGCATTTTGGTTGCCATAATAATATCGCAAACCTGTCCAATTTCATCGCTGGTATAACCAAAAGCCGGCAGGTACTCCCGGGCATTTTTGCAGGAACCTGCCTCATGATTGGCCTGCCCGAACAAAAAACCTGAATCATGATAGTAAGCAGCGGTGAGCAGTAGCTTTAATTCGTGCCCGCTCACTCCCTCGCCTGCAGCAATTTGCTTTGCGGCGGTATAAACATCAAGGGCGTGATCGGCATTGTGGTAATGAAAATGTTCAGGAAGTTCCTTTTTTATTTTGTCGAGGATGAAGGCCCCGGCTTGTTCTACTTGCATTCAGTATTTATAATGGCGCTAATATATTAATTTAAGAAGGATGCGAATATATGGGACGCATAATTGCGTATCCCTTATGCAGGTCAAAATTGCATAATCGAAATAAATATTTGGAGAAGCAATTATACCTCTCTACAGTAAAAGCAAAACCTAACAATTATCTTAGCACAATGAACAGCTGGTTTAAAAACTATAAAGGCATCATTCTACTAATAACAGGTATCATCATTGGCAGCATTGCCGGGGCTGTTTTGGGCGATAAAGTGGGGGTGATCAAACCCATTGGTGATATTTTCCTGAACCTGCTGTTCACTGCCGTTGTGCCGCTGGTTTTCTTTGCTATAGCATCAGCTATTGCTGCGCTGGACAGCTCACAAAGGCTTGGAAAACTCTTAGGCGTAACATCATTGGTGTTTGTATCAACTGTGATAGTAGCTGCTATAGTTACCATTATTGCCATCTGGATCTTCCCTATTCATCAGCACCTGGTAGCCAGCCCTATCACCGAAGCCATCACTAAAAAACCCTTCGGCGATCAGCTAACAAGCCTTTTTACCACCAGCGAATTTTATCAATTGCTATCCCGCAAAAGCATGCTGGCCATGATCATTTTTGCGGTGATCACCGGCTTTGCTACCCTGCATGCAGGCGAAAAAGGTAAAGCGTTTGCCGGCTTTCTGCATAGCGGCAACGAGGTGTTCAAGAATATTTTTAGCCTTATTATGAAAATTGGCCCTATTGGTCTGGGCGCTTATTTTGCCTACCAGGTTGGGGTGTTCGGTCCGCAGTTGTTTGGAGGTTATGCGCGTTCCATGGCCTTATATTATGGCGTAGGCGCTTTTTATTACCTGGCAATATTTAGCTTATATGCCTTTATTGCCGGTGGTGTAAGCGCGTTTAAGCGATACTGGAAAAATAATATTATACCATCGGCTACGGCCGTAGGTACCTGTAGCAGCATTGCTACCATACCGGCAAATTTGGATGCCGCAAAAAAGATGGGAATCTCTGATGCTATTGCTAATATTACTATCCCGCTGGGTGGCACTTTGCATAAAGATGGTTCAAGCATTTCATCTATAGTAAAAATGGCTGTGGTATTTGCGCTGTTTGGTAAAAGCTTTGACAACGCCGAAACTATTATCATAGCCCTTGTCATGACAGTTTTGGTAAGCCTTGTTGAAGGAGGTATACCTAACGGTGGTTACATTGGAGAGCTGCTTTTTATTTCGGCATATGGTTTTCCGCCCGAAGCGCTCCCCCCTGCCATTATCATCGGTACGCTGGTTGACCCGATGGCTACATTGTTGAATGCAACCGGCGATACGGCTGCCGCCATGCTGGTGGCCCGGTTTACCGAAGGAAAGGACTGGATGAAGCCCCCTAACCCCTAAAGGGGGAACTGTAGATGTTTCAATTATTGTTTATAAATTGCCTTAAACCTTTAACACTACCTGTATGCTTCACATTCTTTACATTATAGCCATTATTGCCGAAGCAATGACAGCTGCATTATCAGCCGGGCGGCGGGATATGGACTGGGTTGGTGTTTGTATCATAGCCTGGGTTACAGCATTAGGCGGCGGCACCGTTCGCAATATATTGTTTAATCATTACCCAATGAGCTGGGTTGAACACCCCGAATATTTAGTAATCACTGCAGTAGCAGCGATATTGGCCGCCATTATTGCCCGCCTCATGACCAAAATGAAAACGCTGTTCCTGTACCTGGATGCTTTGGGCCTGGTGGTATTTACCATCATAGGCTGTCAGATAGCTGAACAGATCAGCCTGCCCATTATCATCATTTTGCTAAGCGGCATGATTACCGGCTGTGCCGGCGGCGTACTGCGCGATGTATTATGTAATGAGGTCCCCCTATTGTTCCGCAAAGAAGTTTATGCCAGTGCATCCATTGTTACCGGAGCGTTTTATCTGGGGATTGAACATTTAGGTGCCCCCTCCGGGGTATCCATTGTAATAGCTTGTGCTATTGGCCTGGCCTTGCGTCTGCTCTCTATCAGATACAACTGGCAAATGCCCAAGTTTGTGTACCGGGAAGAATGGCATTAGGCCTGATTTGGGATTTTCGATTTCGGATTTTGCTTTACGTCAGCTGAAAGCTGACATCATGGCTCACCACGGGCTGAAAGCCCGCGGCAGTGATTTTTTTAAAATAGAAAAAGCGAGGTTTTACCTCGCTTTTGCCATTTTGTATCCAAACGTCATCCCGAATTTATTTCGGGATCCCACTTGCTAAGCCTGCATGCATGGTTTACACCCAGCATGTGAGGTGCTGAAACAAGTTCAGCATGACCCATTTTATATTTTATCCACACCATTGTTGCCCCTTTAGGGGGTTAGGAGGCTATTCGGTGCTCAACGAATACGGAACATCGCTCACTTTCACACCTCTCGTTTTATTAGGCTGTGGCGCCATGTTAAAGTTAAGCACCGCACCTTTTTTTAGTTCAGAGTGGCTTAACCAGGTATAATCATATGATTTACCGTTAACAGTTAAGGTATTGATGTATCTATTAGCCAGGCTGTTATTGGCAGCGTTAATTACTACCTTTTTACCATTCTCCAGGTTCAAAGTAATTTTCCTGAACAGCGGCGTGCCTAACACATACTGATCGCTGGCCGGGGTTACCGGGTAAAAACCCATAGCCGAGAACACATACCAGGCTGATGTTTGACCATTGTCCTCATCGCCGCAGTAACCATCAGGTGTAGCTTTATACAGCTTGCTCATCGCATCCCGCACGTGAAACTGGGTTTTCCATGGCTCACCTGCGTAGTTATACAGGTAAATCATGTGCTGAATAGGCTGGTTGCCATGTGCGTACTGCCCCATGTTCATAATCTGCATTTCGCGGATCTCATGGATGGTTTCGCCATAATAACTATCATCAAATACCGGCGGCATGGTAAATACCGAATCTAATTTGGCAATGAATTTTTGCCTGCCGCCCATCAAATCAATCAGTCCCTGCATATCCTGGAAAACGCTCCAGCTGTAATGCCAGCTGTTACCCTCTGTAAAAGCATCCCCCCATTTAAACGGACTGAATGGTTTTTCAAACGTACCATCCTGGTTTTTACCGCGCATCAATTTGGTTTCAGGGTCGAACAGGTTTTTATAGTTCATGGCACGCTTTTTATAAATGCCAATTTCTGATTCGGGTTTGCCCAGCGCCTTACCTAATTTGTAAATAGCAAAATCATCATAAGCATACTCTAAAGTACGGGCTGCATTTTCATTAATCTTAACGTCATAAGGCACATAACCTAATTTGTTATAGTACTCTACTCCCTGCCTTCCTGTAGCCTGCGGACCGGCATTATTTGCGCCGTGTACTAATGCCTCCCACAAAGTACTGATATCATACCCGCGCAGACCTTTTAAATAAGCCTCAGAAACAACAGATGCCGAATTATTACCGATCATTACCGCCGAATAACCCGGGCTTGACCATTCAGGCAACCAGCCACCTTCTTTATAGTCGTTGATTAACCCTTCCTGCATTTCTTTATTGATAGATGGATAAACCAAGTTCAGGAACGGGTATAAAGCCCTGAAGGTATCCCAAAAGCCGGTACCGGCAAACTTATAACCCGGGAACACTTTACCTGTTGATGCGCTGTAGTGCACGATCTTGTTGTCCTTGTCTATCTCATACAATTTGTTCGGGAAGAACACCATGCGGTAAAAGCATGAGTAAAAGGTACGCATCTGGTCGACAGAGCCACCTTCAACCTGTAAGTGGTTAAGGGTTTTGTTCCAAACTGCTTTGGCTTTTTGGCAAGTTACATCAAAGCTGTCTTTACCCTGCTCACGCTCCAGGTTAAGTTCAGCCTGTTCAATGCTGATGAATGACGATGCTACGCGCAAATGAACTTTTTCGCCCTGCACAGTTTTAAAACCTATCAGAGCACTTGCATGCTCAGCTTTCAGCTCCAGGCCGTCGGCCTGGGTAGTATCGCTGAAAGTATGCGCATACGTAATCGGTTTATCTACATAAATAACAAAGTAGTTTTTGAAGTTTTTAAGCGGTCCACGCGCGTATTTGGTTGAGTAGCCTACGATCTTCTTCTGATCGGGCATAATCTTGACATACGAGCCTTTGTTCAGCGCATCAATTACAACAAATGAGCTATCAGTTTTAGGATAGGTAAACCTGAACTGGGCCGAACGCTCTGTTGGCGTAATTTCGGTAGTTACATCATGATCGGCCAGGTATACACTGTAATAGTATGGTTTGGCAGTTTCGGCCTTGTGTGAAAACCAGCTCGCTCTCTTATTTTGTGATACTGCTGCGTGCCTGGTAACCGGCATAATGGTAAACTGCCCGTAGTCGTTCATCCAGGGTGAAGGCTGGTGGGTTTGTTTAAATCCACGGATCTTGTGCGCATCATAAGTATATGCCCACCCATCACCCATAACACCGGTTTGTGGTGTCCAGAAGTTCATACCCCAGGGAAGGGCAATAGCGGGATAAGTGTTACCATTCGAAAGGTCGTAGTGCGAATCGGTACCCATCAACGGATTGATGTATTCAACAGGATCGGTAACTTTATTAACCTGTTGAGCAAAAGTACCCGAGGCCAGTAACACGGATGTGATAAGTACCAGGGCTTTTTTCATTATTTAAATATTTGATTTTTGATGAAACGTTTTACCAGCCGTAAATATAAAAGACTGGCTTGATATAGCCAGTCTTTTATTGTATTATTTGCATTATACAATTACCAACCCGGATTTTGGGTTAACTTACTGTTAGTGCTGATCTCACGCTGCGGTATAGGCCACAGGTAGTATTGTGTTTTAAAGGTTACGCCCTGCTCTGTTTGCGAAGCAGTAGGATCGGCAAAGGTGTTTGATTGCGGCAGGTAGGCCATATGGGTACGCTGCATATCAAAGTATGCCTTATTTTCATAGGCAAGCTCATGATAACGCTCCTTCCAGATTGCCTGGCGGAAGGTATCTTTAGTTAAATTACTTAATGGCGCAAGTTTAGCACGTGCCCGGATGGCATTAACAGCGGCATAAGCTTCAGCAGTTGGGCCGCTTACCTCGTTAGTTGCTTCAGCATAGATCAACTGAGCTTCGGGCAAACGCAATAAAGTCCAGTTCTCGTCGCTATTACCGCTTTGTGCAGCACTTTCAACCTGGAAATATTTATAAAGCGCGTGTTCACCAAACTGAATGATGTTGTTTGGGTTACCATACTGCGGATAGCTTGAGAAATAAAACTGGCGCTCCTGCGTACGAAGATCACCCGCTTCATAGCTTGCTACAAACTGATTGGTGGGGATCATAGCACCAAGGTGGTCTCCATATGCACCAACCAACAGGTTAAACGGAATAGTTAACTGAGGGATAGCGTTGGTTTGAGTGCCCACCAGGTAGTTGATCTGGAAAATTAATTCCTGTTGATTTTTATGAGCGTTATCATGCAGATAGGCGTAGTCAGTAAACAACGAATACCAACCTAAAACCGGCTCAATTTCTGATGCCGCCTTAGCATAATTTTCGGTTTGTTTTAGCGGGAAGCCTGCTGTTGTTAAGTAAACACTGGCCAATAATGTTTTTACCGCACCTAACGAAACACGGCCGGTTGCATCTGTATTTGGCATGCCTGAAGCTTCAGCTGCCTGTAAATCGCTGATGATTTGTTTATAAACATCTGCCACAGGTGTACGTGAAGGATACAGATCAGGGCTGCTGACTGTTTGCGACGCGGTAATCAGCGGAACATCGCCATATAAACGCACCAGGTGGTAGTAATAAAATGCCCTGAAAAAGTAAGCCTCACCTATCAGTTTCTTTTTCAGCCCATCATCCATTGGCGATATGCCGGGGATGTTTTCGATGGCAAGGTTTGCATTGGCAATACCCTTGTAGCAGTTGTACCATACAGTTTCAAAACCTGGATTAACTGCATCGGTACGCTGATGGATCACGTTACCATTGTTTACGCTCTGTCCTAACGAAGTGGCATGGCCGGCAAATAACTCCAGTGTAATAAAAGGGCTTTCACCATAGGCATCTCCATTTTGGAAAAAATACATTACGTTATACAAACCGTTTACAAAGGTTTGGGCCTGGTTTGAGCTGGCAAAATAACTATCCTTAACAAAGTTGCTCTTATTTTTTTCATCGAGATATTTTTTGCAACCACTGCCTGTAGTAGCAGCAAGGATAAGTAAAAGACCACCTACCCGGTATTTTTTAAAGTTAAATTTCATAATATGATGTTTTAACATTTTTTTAATTAAAGACTAACATTAACACCTAACAGGAAAGTACGTGGTTTTGGATAATCGTAAAACTGGATACCCTGTGTAAAGTTGCTTGAGGCATTGTAGGTTGATACCTCAGGATCATAACCAGTGTATTTGGTTATCAGGAACAGGTTTTGTGCCTGTGCGTAAACCCGTAAACGGCTTAATTTTAACTTTTTAAGGATATTGTCATTAAAAGTATAACCAAGTGTTACCGCCCTGCCGCGAATAAAATTACCGCTTTCAACTTTGGTTGAATAGATCTCGGTTTGATAACGCACATAAGCGGGCCTGCTTTCAGCAATACTGGTGTTTTGGTTAGTTGGTGTCCAGGCGTTAAGTACGGTAGCATAGCTGTTTGCCTGGCCAGTGCGGTCCTGGCCCGAGTGGCGGGTAAGGTTCATGATCTGGTTACCGTAATTAAATTGCAGATCAACACCCAGGTCAACGTTTTTGTAGCGGAAGTTGTTGCTTAAAGTACCATAACCATCAGGTATTGATTTACCCAATACTACTTTATCGTCCGCGCTAACTTTGCCATCACCATTGGTATCCTGTATTTTTAGGTCGCCCGGCAGCAAGCCGTATTTAGCAGCTTCGGTAGCCTCAGCGGTACCCCAGGTTCCCAATACTTTGTAACCATAAAAACTACCGGCCGGAAGGCCAACACGCATCAGGTTAAATTGCGACAGAAAGGTTGGATCCAGGAAAATATCATCATTAGAGGCACCTAACTGAAGGATCTTGTTTTTCAGGAATGAAATATTAAACGTAGAATTCCAGGTAAAGTCCTGAGTTTTTATCGGAGTAGCGTTTATGGTAAACTCTAAACCTTTATTTTGCAGCTTGCCAATGTTTTTATATACCGTTTTAAAACCACTTGTTTCGGGCAATGGTGCATTTAACAGCAATGCCTTTGTTTTTTTCAGGTAAGCATCCGCTTCGATATTCAAGCGGTTATTGAATAAGCCTAATGAGAAACCCAAGTCATATTCGGCTGTTTTTTCCCATTGCAGATCCTCGTTGCCTATGGAGGTTTGCGTAGTACCTACGGCACTGTTACCGCCAAAGGCATAGCCAACCGTATTAATGTTTGCGAGCGAACGGTACTCGCCAATTTCGGAGTTACCGGTTAAACCATAGCTCAACCTTAATTTAAGGTCGGATATAGTTTTATTGTTTTTTAAAAAATCTTCCTGAGATACGCGCCATGCAAACGCTGCAGAAGGGAAAAAGCCGTACTTTTTGTTAGTACCAAAACGTGAGGAGCCGTCTTCACGTCCTGTTAAAGTTAACAGATATTTCTCGTTGTAGTTATAGTTCAATCTGGCAAAAAACGACTGCATTTGCCATGCATCATAATCAGACTCTGGTTTATTAGGTACAATACCGGCAGATAAGTTATAATACTCATAAAAATCGTCAGACAAAGTACCTGTTGATCCTTTTAAACGAAGTTGCTGGTAGTTTTGACGTTCAGCACCTGCAACAAGGTTTATGGTATGTACCTTGTTAAAGGTTTTGTTGTAGGTAAAATAGTTTTGCCATTGCCAAAACGTTCTGTTAAACTCCTCTATTGAAGCCGAGCTATAGCTTTGTCCGGCAACAGGGCCGCCAACAAGGCCGCTTTGCGAAGCAGGATTGTAATTGGCTGATGTAGTTACGCCCAAAACGCTGCGGAATTCCAGACCAGGGATAATGTTTAAATTCAAATAACCATTACCACTGAATATGCGGTTACGGGTAAGTGATTGAATTTCGTTGGCTCGTGCTACCGGGTTATCACCGCCTTCAAGGTTTGGATAATCGGTACGTTTACCATAAGTTCCGTCTGGGTATCTAATGGGAATAAATGGAACCATCTCAATCAACATACGAGGAATGTTGTTACCACCGGTACCCTGATCCTGGTTACGGCCATCCTGATAGTTATAGTTTAACGTGGCACCAACTTTTACCCATGGCTTAATTTGGTTGTCAACTGTTAAGCGCACATTATAACGTTTCAGGTAACTGTTAAGGATGATACCTTCATCGTCGGCATAGTTCAGGAACAAACCATAGTTCACATTTTCGGCGCCGCCGGTGAATGAAACGTTGTGGTTTTGGCTTACCGAAGTACGGGTTGTAGCTTTTTGCCAGTCAACGTCATACAATGGGTTCAGATTTTGATCGAACAGTTTACCTATCAGGGCTGTTCTTTGCGTTACCGGGTTACGGTCTGTATAATCACCTGCAGCCCAGCCGGTAGGGTCATACTTTTTGATATTGGCGTAAGAAACATCTTCAATCTGCATAAACTCCTTTGAGTTAAGAACAGGTATCTCTTTAAACATATGGTTTACGGCCATATAGGCATCGTATGAAATAGTACCGCCTTTTTTACCTCTTTTAGTGGTAACCAAAATTACGCCGTTTGCACCACGGGTACCATAAATAGCTGTTGATGAAGCATCCTTCAAAACGTCGATAGATTCGATATCGTTCGGGTTGATTGCGTTACCGCCTTCTGTCCAAACCACACCGTCTACAACATATAACGGATCGGTATTGGTGTTGATAGAGCTGTAACCACGGATCCTGATCTTGGTTGCACCGCCTGGCGCACCGGAGTTGCTTGATACGTTCACACCGGCAATTTTGCCAGACAATTCCTGCTCAAGATTGGTTTGCGGGCGCTCCTGTAATTGTTTTGCACCTACGCTACCTACCGAACCGGTAAGATCGACCTTTTTTGCAGTACCGTAACCAACCACAACCACCTCGCTCAATGCTTTTGGCTCTTCTGTCAAAACAACATCAATCTGGCTTTTACCGCCAATAGGTACTTCCTTGGTGGTATATCCTATAAAAGTAAATACCAGCGTGCCATTACCATCAGGCGCATTAATGTTGTATTTACCGTTAATATCGGTTTGTACACCAACATTGGTACCTTTTACCTTAACAGTAACACCCGGAAGGGGACCTTTGGCATCGCTTACTGTGCCAGTTACCTTAATCGGGGCGACGGCTACCTGCGAGACAACCGGTTCATCCTTCTTTTTTACAACAATGGTTTGATCAAAAATTTTGTAGGTAAGCGGCTGATCTTTAAAGCACTGATCAAGCGCATTTTCTATAGATACGTTTGCAACTTCAATGTTGATTGCTCCGGCTTTTGATACATCCTGCTTATCATACATGAAATGATAGCCTGTTTGTTTTTCAATTGAGCGGAGTACTTTTTCAACGGTAGTGTTTTTTTGGTGCAAAGTAACTATCTGGCTATAACTTTTGGCGCTTACATTGGTAAGGGCCGCAATTATAATAAAGGCAGTTAGCTTCATGGCCAATATAAATTTGCGTAATTGAGGCCATGCCAAAGGCGTGGCCTTAGAATTAAAATTCATAAGTTTGTAGAGTTTGGGTTAAACATTAACTTTCAATTCATCGATTGTACTTTTTTGGGGCCCAGATGTTTAAGCCGGGAAAGTACTGCGAATACTTCCCGGTTTTTTATATGGTAATTTTTGAGGTTGTATACATGTTTAAACGCATGATAAACCGTTTTACCAATAAGGCTCCTGTACGGCGGCTAACTTATCTCAGGTATTTCTTCCATCATAGGGTTGTTTAAATTGTTAACAATTGGTTGTTTAATATAGTAGGTATAATAATTATGCTATTGCTGTATGGTTATGCGCTTAGCTTCAATCTTAAATTTCACCCCGGCGTAGCCAAGCATGTTCATTAATTGCGATGCTTTTACATTTCGGGAGATCCGGCCTGTAAATTCGCGCTGCGGTACCTTACCTTCGTAGGTTACTTCCACATCATACCACCGGGCCGCCTGCCTCATAATGGCATCTATTCCCGCATCTCTGAATTGAAAAATGCCATCTTTCCAGGCTATTTCATCATCTACATCAACATCGTCAAGTACTTTCAGCCTGCCCGCTTTATTGAGTACAGCCTGCTGTCCCGGCTTTAAAATGCCGTTTACAGTGCCGTTGCTTATTTTTACAGAGCCTTCCAATAAGGTAGTTTTCATTTCGGCTTCATCATTATAAGCCATGACATTAAAATGCGTACCTAAAACCTCAACTGTTGTGTTATCGGATTTAACCCTGAAAGGCATCTGCGGATTTTTAGCAACCTCAAAGTAAGCTTCACCTGTAATGGTGACCTCACGCGTTTTGCCTGTAAACCTGGTTGGAAAACTTATTGATGATGCCGAATTTAGACAAACCTTGCTCCCATCCGACAAAACCAGCTGATATTGGCCGCCACGAGGAGTTGAAATAGTATTTATAACCGAAGCCTGAGCATCAGAATTGTTGCCAGCTTCATAAACCAGTTGACCGTTGCGGGTTTTATTGATCCTGGTGGTACCCTGTTGTGCCAGCAAACCGTTTTGGGCACTATCAAGTGTAATGGTTTTACCGTTGGCCAGGGTTAAAATAGCTTTGTTGCCACCTGGTAAAGCATCATTTTTAGGATGAGTTTTGACTATACTTTTTTTTGTAACAACCTGCTTTTTTTGATTATAAATGTAAGCGCCAAACCCAACAAGGAATAAAAATGAAGCGGCAACCCCTAACCTTCTCCAGGGTAAGTTATTATTCTTTACCGGTGCAGCAACAGGTTGTTCAATATTAGTCCTTAAAATCTGCGTGAGCATATCCTCACTTTTTGAGCGGTCAAAAAGCGGCCCATTATCGTCAAGCTTATCCCAGGCATGATGTATGAGCGAGGCAAGCTCTGCATCTGTTGCCGATGAGTTGATGATCTCAAATAGCTCATCACGCTCGGCCCGGGTGGCGGTGCCGTTATAATAAGTGCTAAACAGATAATCAAGCCGGGCGTAAAGTTCGCTCATAGTAAATGTTTTTCGGTATAACTGTAATTGGCTACAGTGAGTTGGGGCAGATCTCATATACATGACACCTGCCAGATTAAAAAAGGGGGTATTACTTTTTAAAAAAAATAAAAAATTGAATCAACGCCGTTACCAATGCTATAGCCTCCATATGTTCATGCACGTAATCTTTTATAGATGTGGTGGCAATTTGAAGGTATTTTTTGACGGTTTCGCGGGATAGCTCCAGCTCATCGGCAATTTCATGATACTTTAAACGGTTATGCCTGCTCATGAGGTAAACTTTTTGCTGCTGGGGCGGCAACTGATCAATGGCCTCATCAATCAAATTATAATAATGGTCTGTTTCCTGCGCTTCGGCGATAAAAGGTACAATGCGGGTTTCCTCCAATTTTTTAAGCTGCATTTGCTCGCGGGCAACTTTACGTAAACAATTTAAAGCGTGGTTTTTTGAAATTACAAACAGGTAAGCTTTGAAATTATCAACACCGGTAAGCGTTTCACGGGTCATCCAGATCTTCATAAAAACGTCCTGCACAACCTCTTCAGCCAGTTCGACAGAATGGGTTATACGCAAAATATGAACACCTAAACGCTGGTGATAGGCTGAAAACAATTGCCGGAAAGCAAACTCATTACCCTGAGCCACTTGCATAAGCAGTTCCTTCTCATTTGATTGAGTAAATTCAAACATAGGCTAATGTATGGTGCTGCAAATATTATAAAATTCGCAGTATTTGCAGCATTAATAATTATATCGATGAAACCAACGTATAACTGTAAAGAAATTGAAAATGTTTGAAAAAATGCAAAACGCTCACATTTCTTAAAGTTGTTTAACTATTAAGTATGTATTAAATAAAAGACTATCAATACAGTGGCGTTGGCAAACCATCTAAGCTAACCCTGTTTTTTTCCTGCTTATAATCAGCCAAACCCTGCTCGCCTTTTTTCTCAGCCCATTTTATAGCATAATCCCGCTCGCCTAAATATTCATAAAGCGGTACGCTAAAGCCGCACGAGGTTTGTATCATATCAATATCTCCCACTATAATTTGCCGGGTGGCCATATGGATGTTGAAATACGACGAAAGCCCGTTCCACTCTTCATTATCGGCATCGGGTAAAATACTGTAGCCTTTTCCGTATAGCCGCAGGATATTAGGTGGCCCGTCAAAAGCGCAGAACATAAAGGTTATGCGTTGGTTTTCGAGCAGATGGGCAGCAGTTTCATTACCACTGCCAATAATATCCATATATGCTACACGATTATTGGAAAGAATACGAAAACTGGCATTATCCTTTGGCGAAAGATTTACATGCCCGTTGGGACTTAACGGGGCCGTTGCCACAAAAAATATCTTTTGATGAGCTATAAAATCCTTGTGATGATCGAGTATCTCATTAAAAAACTTACCCATAATGAAAGGTTTTAATTAACGATACTCAAATATAAGCATAATCGTTTTAGCATTTTGAGAAACAAGGTGCTTTAACCAAAATTCCGATGGAATATTTAGGCTGAAGTCCCCGGTTACGCATTCATTTTTTCGCGGGTTCACCATACTTTCAAACTTTCGTGACAGTGCATTTTGGAAGAAATTTACAATCTCTTCAACACCTCTATCGTATATTCCACCTGTTCGGCATGCACATCTAAATGAGTTACAAAACGGATCCGGTTTTTATCTGTATCGCTGGCCCTGATGCCTTTTTCTGTAAGTTTGGCAAGCACGGTAGCAGCAGGTTCAACTGTATCAAACAAAACAATATTAGTTTCAACCGGGATTACATTGCTTACCCATTGCAGGCGGCTCAGCTCTTCACCCAGGATACGGGCGTGGGCATGGTCTATTTTCAGGCGTTCAACATGATGATCAAGCGCGTAGATTCCCGCAGCGGCCAAAAACCCAGCCTGGCGCATACCGCCACCCAGTACCTTGCGGATACGGCGGGCATATTTGATAGTTTCCTTATCAGCTAATAAAACCGAGCCTACAGGTGCACCTAATCCTTTAGAAAGGCAAACCGAGATCCCATTAAAATACTGGCCGTAATCAACAGCTGCATCACCTGTATGGGTAAGCGCGTTAAAGATCCGGGCGCCATCAAGGTGAAGCTTTAATCCTTTCTCCCGGCACAAGCCGGTAATGGGTTTGATATGTTCAAGTGTATAGCAACTGCCACCACCCTTGTTAACTGTATTTTCCAGCACTACCAAACTGGTGTGCGGGTAATGGATATTTTCAGCATTGATTTCAGGCTCTATCATTTCGGGCGTAAGAATACCTCTATAACCATTCAGTAACCTGGTTGATACGCCCGAATTAAAAGCAATGCCACCGCCCTCGTACCTGTAAACATGCGCGGTTTGGTCGGCAATAAGCTCATCAAGCGGCTGGGTAAAACATTTAATAGCTATCTGGTTGGTCATGGTGCCCGATGGGCAAAAGATAGCAGCCTCCATACCAAACATAGCAGCGGCTTTAGCTTCAAGGGCATTTATAGTTTCGTCTTCGCCAAAAACATCATCCCCTACCCTGGCGCTCCACATGGCTTCGAGCATGCCGGGCGTTGGTTTGGTTACAGTATCGCTTCGGAAATCAACAGTCGTCATATTAAAGTTATAAAATTTGCGTTCTTTGTATCAGTATTCTGAACATGTTATGCGCTCAATTTTAATCATTTTATTTTTTATGCTGTGTTTTGTATCAGCAAAATCGCAAAAATGGCAGCAAGGTAGCTTTACCGATGTAAAGGGTAACCGGGAAACTGGCCTGATCCGCACTAATCCTTCGGGAAAGGGGCCAATAAAAGGCGAAGGTTTCATTGAGTTTAAGGAGAACGAAAAAACTAATCCATACAAACTAAGCGCCAGCGATTTAAGATCATTTGTTGTTGGCCAGGACAGCTTTGTTGTGGCACATGCCCCGGCAAATGAGTCATGGAGCAAGGAAGAAACCGACTTTGTAAAAGTGGTGCTTGATGAGCCGGTGAAATTATTCATGGCAAAGGGCGGCAAAGGCGGCGGCGGCAGTGGTTTTGGCATTACACCGGGGATATCAGCAGGCTACGGAAGCGGTGGTTACGGCGGCGGAATTGGCGGCGGCATCGGTATTAACCTTGGCGGTGGCGGCGGCCGGGGCGGCAGTTCAAAAACAACCTATTATTATGGTGAAACCACTGCCGGTATGAAACGCCTCACCGATGAAAACTTTGAAGATATTATGAGCGATATCATGGGCGATGAACCCGACCTGGTCGATCAGATCCACGAGCATAAATTCAATCTTAAGAATATCGATAAGCTCATTGCTAAATTTGATGAACTGCAAAAAGCAAGGCAATAAATCTCTTTATCAAGCAAAAAACGATCGATGACTACCTGATACATTCAGATAGTCATTTCCGTTTATAAAGACGTATAATTTACTTTTCCCGTAACGATTTGTCTCAACTCTCACGTCCCAAATCTGTTATCTCGCTCTTTTTTTTCCTCCTGAACATCACGTGTTTAACCACAAATGTTAATAAATCAAAACTATTTAGCATAATTAAAAGTTATTAAACTATAGTAATTCACCAAATAAATAACTTTTAATTAATTTATATCGACAAAAACGGCTACTCATTACACTTTAATTCACTAACAAAAACAGAAAGAAAGATGAACATGAAAAAGTCAGTTTTAATAGCCGTTGCTTCATTAGCTATTGGTTTTTTATCAAACAAGGCAATAGCCCAAACACAGGATACAACCAAAAAAGATACTACTAAAGCAACTGCCGCTCCTGCAACATCAACAGCTGCCGCATCAGGCGATGTGGTTGGTGTGATGTCAACCTCAACTAACTACGCGCCAATGGCCCTTGCAATAAAATCAGCTCAGCTTGAGCCAACATTGCAGGCACCCGGCCCGTTCACCATATTTGCTCCAAATGATGTTGCTTTCAGCAAATTGCCAAAAGCACAGTTTGATGCCCTGATGAAAGATCCGGCTAAATTTGCCCCTATACTGAAATATCACGTGGTAGCAGGCAAATACACTAAAGCCGATATCATTAAGGCCTTAGGTGCCGGCAAAGGCAAGGCCGACCTGAAAACCATCGATGGGCAAACATTGCATTTATCTGTAAATGATAAAAGCAACCTGCAGATCACAGATGCCAAAGGCAATGCTGTGTTGGTTACCGCATTTGACACCGAGGCCAGCAACGGTGTTGTACATGGCATTAATGGCATCATGATGCCTTAATCACAAAATACTTAGTTTAATTTTAAATCAATGAAAAACCCGGCTGTTAAGGCCGGGTTTTTCATTTAAGATGATCTTGTTAAATAATCGGCTTTGGTCAATCTAAAATCAAGATATTTACTTTTAGTTTCCTCGTCAGTAAAATCTCCGGCAAGTGAAAAGCCTGTCTTTTTTAACAGCTTTACCGAACTTTCGTTCCCCTGTTTCGGGCAAGCGGTTACCAATTCAAAATTTTGGTCATTAAAACCAAAAGCTAACACTGAAGAAATGGCCTCCTGCATAAAGCCCTGCCTATGATAATCCGGGTGAAGTTCATAGCCTATTTCTGCCTTTTTATCGGTAGGTTCAAGGTTCCAGTAACAAATAGTTCCAATCAGTTCCTCTTTATCTGTTAATGTTATACCCCAGTAAAACCCTTCGCCCCCACTTACTATTTCTTTTATCTTCTTAATAAATGATAATGCTTCATCAATGGTAGTATTATTTGGCCGGTCCAGATATTTGTTTACTTCAGCATTGGAGCGGATAGCCAGGATCTGCGGGGCATCCGAATCAAGCAATCCGCGTAAGCGTAAACGGTCGGTAGTGAGCAAAGGCAGTTCAGATATATGCATGGCTATACAATTTTCTTATTTTCCCTGTCGGCAATGAAAACCACAGGTAAACCAATACAGATAACCAGTGTAAGCATCCCAATAAGGATAGTGCTAACAGGAATATGATATCCGGGCTTCATGGTTATTTTACTCAGGGGCACTACACCTAAATTCATAATGAGCCATGCCGCTATTCCGTATATAACCGCCACAAAATATTTATTGCGTAACCCGTTATAAAAAAAGGGATAAAGCAAAAAAAATGCCGCGCTGAATAAAAAGGCAATCACATAGTGAAAAATCACCCCGGCAACTATAATTTCTGCCCCGCCTGCAAAGGCTGCCGGGCCAAATGCGCCACTGGCAATAAACTTAAAAATAACGCCCGGATTTACTTTATAATTCAGGATCATGGCTGCAAAGCCATCGAGCGTACCCGTTATAAACCCTGCAAAAAGGATATTGATAAGTTTACTTTTCTTCTTCGGGTTTACTTTTGTTAGCATGGGTAGAAATTACAAGAGGATAAATTTATAGTTTTATGGCTTGATAAACGATGTGTGAAACATATTTTTTACCTACACAGCTTGATTACCAAAAAAACTTCAATATAGGCATTCTGCAATCAGATTATTACTTCAAATACTCGTCCATAAAATAAATCACCCTTTTCCTGATCTCTTCGGCATCAAACATCACCCCGTAGTGAGGTGCGTTGGGTACAATGATAAGTTCATTTTTAACACCTGCAAGCTTAAGGTATGAGCTTAGCAAAACCGATTGGGTATAATTTACCGATTCATCCTTTTCGCCCTGCACGATGAGAAATGGCGGGTCGTTTTTATCAACATAGGTAACCGGGCTGGCTATGTTGGCCAGATCGGGCCGCTCAACAGCATAAGCGCCAAGCAGCAGGTTAACCGGGCTCTTAGGATCATTAACATCAGTACCTTTGAGCGACAGGAAATTTGATGGCCCATAAAAGTCAAGCGCCAGTTTTATTTTAAAATGAGGCTTGTTTCCTCCCTGATAAAACTCTTTAATATTGTTGTTATTGGACAGCGCCAGCAACGATGCCAAATGTCCACCGGCCGAAAAACCTATTACCCCAAACTTATCCTTATTAAGCTTATATTTCGAAGCGTTTTGATACAGGAATTCAATGGCCTGGTTACAATCCTGGATCTGCGCCGGGAAGGGTGCGGTGGTGCTCCAGCGATAATCGATAGAGGCGACGGCATAACCATTATCGATAAAACCCTGAACGGTTTTCTGCATATAACCCATATCGGCATACTTGTCATTCATCATCCAGGCGCCGCCATGGATCCAGATAATAACCGGGTAGCTTTCTTTTACAGCCGGCGGCAGATAAACATCTAACAAGTGCTTTTTTAAGGTATCACCGGCATAATTTATATCACCATACAATATGGTGCCCTTTGGAAAAAATGGCTGTTTAGGGGATGAGGTTTGCGCTTTTGCTGATAAGGAGATCATACAGATCAAAGCGATAAGTATAGGATAGGCTGTGTTTTTCATAATTGGTTAATTGTTTAAAGATAATCTATATCCTTAAAAATCAACAATTAAATCCCGATTGAAAAATATAAAACCCAGGCTATAAATAACACTTGTAAAGGAATACGAAACCACAGGTAGCCGGTACCACTGCCGTTATAAGTGGCTTTTTCAAAATCAACATGTTTAATGGCGGCATTGATATTGGCAGGCAGCATTATTACAAACATGATGAGTAAAATGATCCCGGCGATATGCCTTGTAGCGTTGATAATCAATAAAGGTCCGAGCACTATCTCCATCACGCCGGTTAAGTAAACCAGCGTCCCTTTAAACGGAATAAATGTTGGCATCATCATGACCATGCCTTTGGTAAACATAAAATGCCCTAACGATGCAAACCAAAGCATCAGCATCATGGCAACATTACCGCAGAGCATGAGATTCCAGTCGCCCATAAAAAGGCGGGAGACCATGGCAGTAAGAATAAAGCTTATGATGAGAACGAGCAGGACTTTCATAAGGATTAAAATAAATATCGGGTATCAGGCTTTTATCAATTGCTCCCCTTCAATCTTTTTCTGTAATTCTAAAATGGCGCCAATAAGCGCTTCAGGTCGTGGCGGGCAGCCTTGTACGTATACATCAACCGGGATTACCCTGTCAACCCCTTTTACCACATGGTAACCATATTGCCAGTACGGGCCGCCACAGTTGGAGCATGACCCCATCGAGATCACATATTTAGGCTCAGGCATTTGCTCGTACAGACGTTTAATACGTTCGGCCATTTTAAAGGTAACTGTACCGGCAATAATGATCACATCGGCCTGGCGGGCGGAAGGGCGCGGGAAAACACCAAAACGGTCCAGGTCATAAGTGGAGGCCATAGAGCCCATCATTTCAATGGCGCAGCAGGCTATGCCAAAACTTAGCGGCCACAAAGACGATAAACGAGCCCAGTTGAGCAAATCGTTCATTTTGGTTACCACTACACCACCATTCTCGCTTGTTATATCGTTACTCATTTGCAGGCTTTTTAAAAGTTGGCTTAAACATAGGTTTGCGGGCGGGCTCTGTTGATGGAGCGGCAGTTGCAGGAGCAATAGCAGTTGCAGCAGCAGTTGATACAACATCAGCGTTGAACGCTTTTACTGTAAACATGCTTTGTTCCTGGTTCAACTGTTGGTACAAAGATGGCGGGATATGTACATCGGTATGCGGTACAACAGGTGTAGGCTTGATCCAGTCCAGGTCGCCTTTGCGCCAAACGTATATCAAACCTATAATCAGGATACCTAAAAACATAAACATCTCGGTAAGTGAAACCCAGCCCCAGCGCGCGTCCTGCGCTGCAAGTTCATGACTGCCAAATACCGTTGCCCATGGAAAAATAAATACCATCTCCACATCAAACAGCAGGAAAACCAGGGCTATTACATAAAAACGCGGATTGAATGGCAACCAGGCATTGCCGGTAGGTTCTTCACCGCATTCGTACGAGCTCAATTTTTCGGCGTTGGGATTGTTGGGGGCCAAAAGTTTGTTGATAAAAAATATCACGCACACCATTATTATCCCCGTAATAATAAAGATGAGTATCTTTCCAAATTCTGATATTTGCGAAACATCCGTCATGAGTACAAATTTAGTAAAACAAACAGATTTTGACGCTATAATAATTGGCGGAGGTGCATGCGGCCTCATGTGCGCCGTACAGGCGGGCTTTTTAGGCAAGCGGGTATTGGTACTTGAAAAAAACGACCGTGTTGGCGCTAAGATCCTCATCAGCGGCGGCGGGCGTTGCAACTATACCAATCTTTACGCTACCGATCAGCAATTCATTTCGCAAAATCCACATTTCTGTAAATCAGCCTTTTCGCAATGGACTGTTGATGATACCCTAAGCTTTTTTGAAACGTATGGCATTACTGGTAAAGAGAAAACGTTAGGCCAGCTTTTCCCGATAAGTGATAAAGCGAAAGATGTAGTTGAAGTATTTACTAACCTGTGCGATGATCTTGGGCAGGAGATCTGGGTTAATGCTGAAGTTAAAATAGTTGAAAAAACTGACGATGGTTTTACAGTGCGCGCCGAAGTAAATGGCAAACAGGAGTATATAAGCGCCGCCAGCGTAGTGATGGCTGCCGGTGGTTTACCCATCCCCAAAATGGGTGCAACCGATTTCGGCTTACGAACGGCGCGTAATTTCGGCTTAAAAGTTACCGATACTGCCCCTGCCCTTGTACCACTAACCATTACCGGCAAAGATCAGCCCTGGTATGAGCAATTATCGGGTAACAGTATTTTTTGCAGGGTTTGGAATGATAAGGCCAGTTTTGAAGAAAATATCCTGTTTACCCACTGGGGCCTCAGCGGACCAGCCATATTACAGATCTCCTCCTACTGGAAACCCGGCGAAACCATTAACATCGATCTCCTCCCCAATCAAAATATAGCCGACCTTATTCAGCAGGAAAAAGAAACTAACGGCAAAAAAATGCTGCTTGCATACATAGCATCTTTATATACCCGCAAGTTTGCCGAGGCTTTGAGCGATAAACTCCCCGCCGAAAAAAACATGGCATCACTCACCAAAACCGATATCGAAAACATCAGTACCCTCATTCATGATTTTAAGGTAAAACCTGCCGGCGATAAAGGTTATGATAAGGCTGAAGTAATGCGCGGCGGCGTAGCTACCGATGAGCTGTCGTCCAAAACACTGGAAGCTAAAAAGGTACCCGGCTTATATTTTGGCGGCGAGTGTGTAGATGTTACCGGATGGCTCGGCGGCTATAACTTTCAATGGGCCTGGGCAAGCGGCTTTGTTATTGCGCAAAACATATGACCGTTGATTTTTTTGATTACGTTGATTTCGTTGATGATATTGTCAACCAAGTAATCATCCTCCTATCGTCCATTTGCCGTCGCTTAAATCCAGCCCACAGGTGTTCGGGAGAAATGGAAAAGCGCGGGATTGTGCGATTCCCTCCCCTGGGAGGGTGCAGGGAGGGGTTTCACCGATAGGGCTATTCGTTAAAATGGTGCATAAACCCCTCCCTGCCACTACACAACTCCCGCCGCACCCCTCCCCAAGGAGGGAATTAAAAAATCTTCCAATAAAATCCTCTCCTCAATTGTAACAAATCGGGTGTCCCAATTTTTTGATTCTCAAAAAAAAATTGGAAAAACTCCCGCTGTTCTTTTTTGTAAAAAGAGGATTGTTCCATTTTTTGAGAGTGAAAACGCGGAACACCTTAAAAATGAAACACGCTGATTATCAAATACATCACCTTCTGCGTGAAACACTATTAAACATCTGATTATCAACAATTAAAACCATTAGGAGTAAAAACTATCCGTTTCACAGGCGGGTTAAAACACCTTGTTTATTTCGTTCTATTTTTAAGCTTTTTTTGATTTTTTTGAAATTGATCCCATCGGCAATGAATGGCGCTGACAAAATAATACCACCAAAACTATGAGCGTAAATACCGATCTTGCATGCGGCGACCCGGCTAAAGCCGGGTCGCCGCATGGATAATTATTTTCTGAACAGCATTTAATTATCTACCGCTCCACTATCTTATAATTCCTGTACTCGCCAACTCGCCAGCCTGTAACGTCTTCAATTTTTTGCAGTGCCTTACGGCGGAAATCCATGCCGGCCCTCAGCTTTTTAGAATCGAAATCGATATTCCAGTTGGTGGCTGCAATTCGTTTTTGCATTGGCGCCGGATGCGTTCCGGTAAATCGGATGAGGCGGTCGGCATTGCTGTAGTCAAACTCATAAGTTTCGGGCAGGTTTTGTGCCATCCAGTTTTCATCATGATAAAACTGGTTAAAGTTGCGCACTTTGTTATTCAGTCCCTGTGGCGGTTTTGCCCAGCCGTAATGATAAATGTAGGCGTCAATAAGCTTTACGTTTATTTTACGATCGTTAAGCCTGAAGCCTTGAGCGTCACGATAAGCATGGATGCCGTTAATATTTTTGAGCAAACGGATCTCGCGGCGGTACCAGCGTCTTGAATGCCCGTAATAGTCATACGAGCCATAAAAATGCAGGTATTTAAACAGCAGGCCTTCAATGTTGGGTTTATTTAAAGCGTCCTGCATTTCCTTTTTGATAAGCGGATGATATTTTTCATGCACCGCTTCATCGCCCTGAATATAGAAACACCAGTCGGCATCGGGCGATATAGCTGCGAAAGCCTTATCTGTTTCGGCAGCGAAAACCTTTCCTCCCTCCTTCAATGATTCGTCCCAAACAGAATCAATGATTTTTATAACCGGCGAGTTAATAGCTTCAATTAATCCCCGGGTGCCGTCGTCAGAGTTACCTACTACTACTATAAACTCATCGCAAAGCGGCAATATGGATGTAATGGCTTCAACAACGGGATAATCATTACGTACAGCGTTCCTGATAAAGGTAAAACCGGATACTTTCATAAGCGGCGTAAAGATAGCTAAGAGAATCAAGATTTGCGGATAGAATCGAGACTTGCAGATGCAAGATTCAGGACATCCCTCAGCGGGCACTATCAATTTGTGACATTGGGATTAAGGCATTTTGCCTGCGGATGCGTTACTTTGCATTCATAATACACCGCATCATCGGCGGTAATCCATATCAATAAATATCACTATGAAGGCACTCGCCAGGCAACTTTTCAAAACTTTTCTTTTTTCGGTAATCATATCTATAGTAGCAAGTGCGGTTTATTACTCACTGCAGCACAAAGGTGTAAGCCAGGACCTGAACGGGATACTCCCTTCGTTATCCGAAAGTGTGGCTTTGCTCAACATCTTTATTTTAATAATGACTTTACCCATGTTGTTTTTAGCCAACCCGGCTTACTACAACAATCTTTCTATAAGATTGGTGCTTTATTTTTCAGGCGCTGTTGTATTTGTTATTACTGCTTTCCGTTTACAGCTAAACCCCGAAAACAAAACGCTTTACTTTATTACGGCCATTAGTTTTATAGTAGTACACAGCGTTTTTTATTACCTGATGACCAAAAAACGGCGTTGAACCATTGTTGTTTAAAGCATTTATAGGCTTTTTGAAAGATTTAGGCTAAACTTGCAGTTGCAAAATATGAAAGCATTTTACGGAGATTTAAAACTGGGTATTTTAGGCGGCGGACAGTTAGGCCGTATGCTGATACAGCAAGCCATAAACTATAATGTTACTGTTAAAATACTTGATCCCGATCGCGAAGCGCCGTGCCGTAAACTGTGTGATGAGTTTACCGTAGGTTCATTGGGTGATTATGAAACCGTTTATAACTTTGGGAAAACTGTCGACCTGCTTACCATTGAAATAGAAAAGGTTAACGTTGATGCCCTTGAACAGCTTGAAAAAGAGGGCGTACTGGTTTATCCCCAATCGCGCATTATCCGGCTGATCCAGGACAAAGGCCTGCAAAAGCAGTTTTTCAAAGAAAATGATATCCCTACTGCAGATTTCCAGATCATATCATCACCGCAACAGCTACAACAAAGCCTGATCCCTTTTCCTTATATTCAAAAACTACGTAAAGATGGTTATGACGGCAAAGGCGTATATAAAGTAATTGACGAAAGTTACCTTGCCGGAGCTTTTAAAGAGCCAAGCCTGATTGAGCAATGGATAGATTTTGAAAAGGAGATTGCCGTAATAGTTGCCCGTAATGAAAACGGTGAGATCAGCACCTTCCCGATGGTTGAAATGGAGTTTAACCCTAAAGCTAACCTGGTGGAGTTTTTGATTGCCCCATCTACCCTCCCATTCGCCATACAGCAAAAAGCAGAGCAGATAGCCAAAAAGATTGCCGACAGCCTTAAAATTGTAGGCCTGCTGGCGGTTGAAATGTTTTTAGATAAACACGGCCGCATCCTGGTGAATGAGCTCGCCCCTCGTCCGCACAACAGCGGCCACCAAACCATTGAGGGTAATGTGGTATCGCAGTTTGAGCAACATTTAAGGGCGATATTTAACCAGCCACTGGGCAATACCGCCTGCCTTAACAATGCTATTATGGTAAACGTTTTAGGCGAAGCCGGTTATGAAGGCCCAGCTATTTACCAGGGAATTGAAAAAATACTGAAAGTGCCGGGAGTATATATCCACCTTTACGGTAAAGCATTAACTAAACCTTTCCGGAAAATGGGGCATGTTACTATTGTTGACGCTGACAGAGAGAAGGCTATTGAAAAGGCACGGTTTGTGCAGAAAACGCTAAAAGTAATTAGTTAATACAGAGATAACCACCCGTCATTGCGAGGTACGAAGCAATCGCGAACTATACAGGGCGAACCAGCTAATCGGGGATTGCTTCGTACCTCGCAATGACGCTTATAAAATAAAATCATGAGTACTACAAAAGTCGCCATTATAATGGGCAGCAAATCCGATCTGAATGTAATGCAGGACGCTGCAGATGTTTTAGCCGAATTAGGCGTTGAATATGAAATAACCGTAGTATCGGCACATCGTACACCGGATAGGATGTTCAGCTATGCGCGTGCCGCTGCAGACCGTGGCATAAAAGTGATTATAGCCGGTGCCGGCGGTGCAGCGCACTTACCAGGCATGGTAGCCTCATTAACACACCTGCCGGTGATTGGCGTACCGGTAAAATCAAGCAACTCTATTGATGGCTGGGACTCTATCCTATCCATATTGCAAATGCCAAACGGCATCCCGGTAGCAACAGTAGCTTTAAATGCAGCCAAAAATGCCGGGATCCTTGCAGCCCAGATCCTCTCAACAGGAGATGAATACCTTGTAAAAAACCTTATCGACTTTAAAGAAAACCTTAAAAAGAAAGTTGAAGAATCGGCCAGGGAAATGGAGGATAGTGATTAGAGGTTGGAGATTAGAGATTAGCTTCATATACTCAAGAAGGCCATGGATAAACCATGGCCTTCTTTGTTTTTCTAACAGTTTGCTTTCTTCCCGACTAACCTCTAATCTCCAACCTCTAATCACTAATTAAGAGCCGGATTTTCCGGAAAATTAGCTATGTGGGCATAACGCTGGCCGAGACTGATCACTACCTGGCGCCACAGGTTTTGTTCATCAAGAGTGAACAATGACTCAATATCAAATTTATTGGTTACTATCCAGCTATCGTCTTTTATTTCTTCGTCAAGCTGTTGCGGTGTCCAGCCAGAGTATCCGGCAAAAAATTTAATTTCTTCGGTGCTTAACTGGTAATTGGATACCAAATATTTCACTTGTTCAAAATCGCCGCCCCAATAAAGACCATCGGCTATTTCAATTCCTCCCTCTATTTTATCGGGAGCACAATGAATAAAGTGCAATGTATTCTTTGCTACCGGCCCCCCCTCATAAACAGGCATCTCCGAATAGGAAACATCGGGCAGTACATCGCCCAATAAATATTCGCTTTGATGGTTCAGAATAAAGCCCATAGCCCCTTCCTCAGAGTATTCTGTTAAAATTATTACGGATCTCTTAAAATTCGGGTCCATCATAAATGGCTCCGAAATAAGTAAATGGCCTGCCGCGGCCGCTATAGGACTAAGCATAAAGTTTAGCGTTTAAATACATAACAAGCATAGTAAAAATATGTTCAATTATGAATAATGATTTACATCATTATATACGGCTTAATTAATTTGTAAGTTTGCATAAAAATGAATCAGCAGGAAATACAAAATTTAAGGCAGGATTATAGTGCATCCACCCTTTCAGAAAACAGCACTAAAGGTGATCCTATTAAACAGTTTGAACAATGGTTTAACGAAGCTTTGGAGGCAAAATTGCATGAACCCAATGCCATGACGCTTTCAACTGCCACCATAAACGGCAAGCCTTCGGCACGTATTGTACTTTTAAAAGGTTTTCATACAGGCGGTTTTATATTCTTTACCAACTACTTAAGCCGTAAAGGCAAAGAGATAGCCAAAAACCCGCAGGGTGCATTAACCTTTTTCTGGGGAGGCCTTGAACGGCAGGTACGCATTGAAGGCACTATCGAAAAAGTAAGCAAGGAAGAATCTGAAAAATATTTCCATTCGCGCCCTAAAGGCAGCCAGGTTGGCGCGGTAGTATCGCCCCAAAGCCAGGAAATTGAAAGCAGGGAATTGCTGGAGCAAAAATGGAACGAACTGGAAGCAGAATATGCCGATAAAGAAGTGCCTAAACCATCATATTGGGGCGGATATATCTTAAACCCGCAGTTGGTTGAGTTTTGGCAAGGCAGGCCAAGCCGTATGCACGACCGCATCCTGTATAAAAAAACCGATAAAAAAACCTGGAAAAAAGTACGCCTTGCACCATGAGTTTTGACGATATTAAACAATTGCTCATCGAAAAATTTGGTGATACTGTAATTGCCGGCGAAGAAACCGGCGGCCTGCAACCCGCCCTGTTCATTAATCCGGATAATATTACAGCTGTGTGCCTGGAGCTGCGTAATAACCCAAAAACTTATTTCGATTTCCTGTCGAACTTAAGCGGGGTACATTATAATGATGAGGCAAACCGTTTTGGGGTAGTTTATCACCTGGCATCAATCCCTTATCAAACACAGCTCACCTTAAAAGTTAGTAAACCTCACCCAAAAGAAAGCCCTGAACTGCCGGAGTTTAAAAGCATAACTTCCGTTTACCGCACCGCCGACTGGCATGAGCGCGAAGCCTATGATATGCTGGGGATTTACTTTGAAGGGCATCCTGACCTTCGCCGGATTTTACTGCCCGATGATTGGGAAGGTTTCCCTTTACGTAAAGATTACCAGAACGCCGAATTTTATAAAGGCATCAGGATAGATTAATCGCAAATAAACTTTCGTGGTATTAACAGAGCAAAATGACCGACATTTAAACAGGTAAATAACAGCTTTATTTACTTCATTTTTACAACGAAAGTGGCCCGATAAATGAAAAAAAAAGCTGATTTTTGGTATCCGGCTATACATCTCAAAGAATGTGACCGGATATAAATTTAACCGGATATAAAATTGGTCATCACAAACCCAAAATACGAAGAAGCCCTCCTCAGGTACAATAAAAAGATAGCCGAGGCCAGCGTTGAGGATATGGTACTTAACGTAGGCCCGCAGCACCCCTCAACTCATGGGGTTTTACGCCTGGAATTGATTACCGATGGCGAAATAGTAAAAGAGGTGATCCCACATATTGGCTACCTGCACCGCTGCTTTGAAAAACATGCCGAATCATTAACTTATCAGCAAACCATTCCTTTTACCGACAGGATGGATTACCTGGCCTCTATGAACAACAGCCACGCTTTTGTAATGGGTGTTGAACGTATGATGGGTATTGATAAGGATATCCCTAAACGTGTTGAGTACATCCGTGTGCTGGTTTGCGAACTAAACCGTATAGCATCGCACCTGATAGCCATTGGCACTTACGGCATTGATATAGGCGCCTTTACCCCCTTCCTGTGGTGTTTCAGGGATAGGGAGCATATTATGGGGATGCTGGAGTGGGCATCGGGCTCACGTATGCTATACAATTACATTTGGGTGGGCGGTTTATTTTATGACCTGCCGGTTGGTTTTGAAGAACGCTGCCGTGATTTTGTTGAGTACTTTAAACCTAAAATGGTTGAGCTAAACCAATTACTTACCGACAACCAGGTATTTATTTCGCGCACAGCAAATGTAGGCGTTTTGCCGCTTGATGTAGCTATTAACTATGGCTGCTCGGGCCCAATGTTACGTGCATCGGGTTTAAAATGGGACCTGCGCCGGATTGACAATTACTCTGCCTACCCTGAAATTGATTTTGAAATTCCGGTTGGCAAGGGCCTGATGGGCAAAGTTGGCGATTGCTGGGACAGGTATAAAGTGCGCGTTGATGAAATTGAGCAGTCAGTAAGAATAGTTGAACAATGCCTTGACCGTTTGCAAAAAGAACTGAAGCGTACGCCCGATTTTGATCCCCGCGCTAAAATGCCCCGCAAAACCATTCCCAAAGCACAGGATTACTATGTACGCTGCGAAGGCGCCAAAGGTGAGCTTGGCTTTTATTTTATGACAGACGGCAAATCAGAGATCCCAACCCGCGTAAAATCCCGCGGACCGAGCTTTAACAATCTTTCGGTACTGCCCGAGCTATCCAAGGGCGTATTAATTGCAGATTTAATCGCCATAGTTGGTTCTATCGACTTTGTTTTGGGCGAGGTGGACAGGTAAGCTGAACCGGGATTTGAGCTGATTTTTGGGATGGACGGGATTTTATATCCTGATATTGTCTGATGAATCGGAATTAAACAAATTATTCGGATTAATCGACCTCTCCTTGCATTCTGTTAATCCTGTTTAATCCGAGTCAGAAACATTTTCCTACTCATCCCAAAAACCCACCCAAATCCCGGTTCAGACAAACAAAAAAGAGACCCCTCACGGCGTCTCTTTTCATTTTAATATATTAATTTTTATTGAGTGGGCTAATACTTATTGGTTATATACTTTAACCATAAACACATAGTTCTTAAGCTTTTTGCTCTGTTGAGTGCTGCTTAAGCCAGCTAATTTATTCTTGGTATTCAGATTAAGTGTTTTGGACAATGAATCTGTTGGAATATTTTGTATCGTTTTTAACAGGTACATTGATTTTTTTGCAAAATAGGCACCTGCAACCTGGGTTTGCCTTGCGGTGATAACGCCAATCACGTTTCCCTTCTCGTCGAGCAATGGGCCTCCTGAATTACCCGGGTTTACCGGAACAGAAGTCACATACTCTGTAGTATCATTTGAATAATTTGCCGCAGAAGCTAAATACCCTGCACCATAAACCAAATTATCTGCCGGGTAACCGAGTGTATATACATTTTCACCCAAGTCGCCTTCTGATCGTTTAACATTGTATGGTATAGGGCCAAGATTTTTAAATGATGGATCATTGATCTGTAATATAGCCAGGTCATACTGGGGCTCGGTATAGATAACCTTGGCATGGAATGATTCGCCTGCTGAATTTTGTACATAAACCGAATCAGCATTTTTGATCACATGATAATCTGTAGCCAGGTAACCGTTTGATGTAAGCGCGAAACCGGTACCCCTGAAATTGGCCGGCGCCCTGTTTACTTTAGGCTTTACAGGTGTACGGCCATGTCCTATCTGGGCTACCGTCTGCTCCACCTTATTGATCTTTTCGCTCAATCGTTCGTATTTAGACCTATCGTTATTTAGCTTGCCAGTGAGGATTAAGATAGTTAAAACACCAAAAATAGCAATTGAAGCCGCAACCGATATTTTTGAATGGTGATTACGCCACATGCGCACAACCCACACCGGGTGGATCATTACTTCTTCTTTTAACGCATGAACATCAATTTCATCATGAATAGCATTTAAGCGATTTTCAAGCTCAAGGCGTTCGCCATATTGCTTAAGCAAGCCTATAAATTTAATGTGCTCGGTAACTTTACTTTCAACAGCCGCGTCGTTTTTGCGGAGCAACTCAAATTGAACGCGTTCTTCGGCGGTCATACTACCGTCAAGGTACCGTTCAATAAATTCCGTAAGTTGGTTATCACTCATCTCTTGATCTCCTTATTTCTGCTGAAAAAATAATTTCTTCAGCCTTTGCAGGCATTTGTATTTCTGCGTTTTGGCATTATCCGCGTTGGTGTAGCCAAACCGCTCACAGATCTCCTGCATCGATCTGTTTTTAATATAAAAATCTTCCATAATGGTTTTACAGGGTTCGCCTAATAGCTGGAGCGCACTTTCCATTTTACCAAACTGGATATCCCTGTCATTATGGTTATCAACTTCTTCTTCAACGGGCAGGTGTTCTTCAAAATCCCTGATATCACCACCATATCGGTTCATTTGGCTAAGCCTTTTAAGCCAAAGCCGCCTGCAAACTGAGTATATGTATGTTTTAAGCTTACTGTTCAGCTCAAAATCACCCGCTTTAATCTTATTATAAAGAACTATAATGGCTTCCTGGTAAATATCCTTCGCATCATCCTCATCGCCATTGTTGTTGATGATCAACTGTAATATCATCGGAAAGTAGGTTGTATAGAGCCTCTTCAGCACTATTTCCGAGTTATTAAGTATCCCAAGAACTATTTCACTATCTGTTGGAGCCGAAGCTTTTAAGTCTTTATTCACTCTTAATACTATTTAGGTCAAATTGTAACCCACTATTATCAAAAAAAATCAAACTAAAATAAATTAATAACATTAGCATTACATTTCATGGCCTGTAACAATTGTGTACTGCGTTAAAATTAATGTTTAATACCGGCGCATAAGCAAAGTAACCCAATGTTAAAAACTATACAGGCAAATCTGCAATAAAAAAACCGCTTGCAAAAACCGGCACATAAACTATAAATCCTATGGAATTTACAAAGATTTAATTTTTATGGGTTACCTTTTCCACTAATGCGTATTAAGTAACAAACGATCACAAAACGTTAACATTTTAAAAATTAAGAAAATGAAAAACACATTCAAATTAGCATTCGTAGCTTTAGTTCTTGCAGCTTCTTTTTCAGCTTGTAATGGTGATGCCAAAAAAACTGAAGGCGATACTTCTACAACTGTAGTTGATTCAACTAAAGTTGTTACCGATTCAACTAAAGTTTCTGCTGATACTACTAAAGCTGTTACTGATACTACTAAAAAAGACACCACTAAGAAATAATTATTTCTGATAAAATAGAAAAGCAGTTAAATATCATTTTTAATCTTTTTCTATTGATTTTTTAGTTATCCATCAATAAAAAAGGTGACTTGTAATTTTTTTTTAAAAATTATGGGTTACCTTTTTTTGTTTCTGGTATTAAGCTGTAAACTATTAAATCACTTATTAAAAAAATTAAACATGAAAAATTTCAAATTAGGCTTTTTAGCTTTAGCTATCGCTGTTTCTTTCGCTGCTTGTAAAGGTTCTTCTTCAGCTTCAGGTTCTGATTCAACTGCTGCTGATTCTTCTAAAATGGCTGCTGACACTACTAAAGCTGACACTACTAAAGCTGATACTACTAAAGCTGACACTACTAAAGTTGACACTACTAAAAAGTAATTTAACTTTTTATGTTAAAAAACGCCCTGGTTTCCAGGGCGTTTTTTTTTGCTCAATAATCGCCAAACAATTTCTATTGGTATTGCTTAATGTGATAAGTAATAAAATATGAAATATTCTGAATGGAAAACGCTTAGTACCGATGAGCGAAGAAGCGTTGGCTGGCATCGTCACCCTCACATACGCACTGCTACCCTTTTTGCCATGGTCTTTGCAATAACATTTATTATTGTAGTGCTTGGTATAAGCAAAAACAGCACGATTCATCTTAACCGAAAACCAACTGCAAAGGAAGCTTTTATCATGGCAAAATTATTTGTAAAAGAAAAGCTGAAACAACCCCAAAAAGCAGTTTTTCCAAACACCGCTTTTAAATCGGTTATTGATACAATAACTAATAGTTACCAGGTACAATCAACACTAAAAATTGAGAATGATAGCGGCAAAATGGAACAATCGGCCTGGGAAGTTAAAATGTTGTATACGGATGGTGACTGGGCAGATAAAAATAGTTGGCAGGTTGAAAATATTGACATTGTCCCTAAACCATAAAAACTATCCTCTAATAAATAATCATAAAAAAGGAGCAGTTATAAAACTGCCCCTATAATGGTAATTGAATAATAAGTATTTAGTGAACAATATCACGCAGGGCTTTGATTTCGTCATGAGCATCAAGCAGCTCACTTTCCTGCTGACTGATCGTTTCGCGCAGGTAGGCCGGTAAATTTTCGTCTTCAAGCGCGGTACGGTATGCTTTTAAAATAGCATCTTCACCAAATTCGCATTCCTCTAATACATTATGGGTATCATGCCCGGTAAACGCAGCTTTGACATCAAGCCAGGCCCTGTGTATTTTACCGCTGGTGGTTGTACCTGTTTCAATATCCTTTCCAAAAGCACTAACCTCTGTACCCAAAGCAAGTCTGTAACCCTGGCTTTGGCCAATAAGCCTTGTGAAAAGCGACTTCAGTTCGGTGTCGCCATCTTTCAAATCTTTTGAGGCACGTTGATAACCCTCAATCCTGTCATTGTTGATCTGTATCAGATCATTTAAAATCTGTACGGTTGCTTGTGTATTTTCCATGATTAGATGTTTTTATATAATGATCAACCCTTTTTAAATTAAATTGTTTAATTAATTATATAAAAATTATTTCAAAATGAAAATTAATTTTTACCTCTAAATACAGAGATCAACCAAATAATAATGACGATAACAATTATTACAGCTATAATCCCGGTTACTGCACCGGCCTTAAAAATATCGCCTATAACCGAGCATCCGCTCATAGTTAATAAGCTAAAAACGAATAATAAAAGGTGTGATTTTTTCATGGTTAATGTTTAATAGAATGATCGGCTTATCCCGTCATTATTTATGGTAGGAGGAATGCAATAATCAGGCCTTTTTAACATCAGGCTAAGCTAACGGAACCTGTTTAGATAGCGGAGTATTTAAGTTAATTAATTGTATAGGTATGTATACAATCATGCCCGCCTGGTAATAAATAAATTGGCGTTTTTAAAACAGAATCTGATCATCGAAATAATTTCTAAATAATCCCTGAATTATAAAAACAAACCCTGCTATTAATCGTTCATTACATAATTAGTTATAAACCAATTTAACGTACCAACAACTTCTTGAAGATTACATGTTTATACCGGCTGACCGCAGTTAGGTGTTGTGTTTTATTATAAAATAATTTATTAACAATTTATCTCCAACCAACTATGATAATACAGGTACAACCAAACATTCAATGTGAAAACTGCATTAAATGCGGTAACAGGCCTCATGTTGAACAGCATAAAAAATATTGGGTACTTACATGCCCTAACAAGAGCTGCAAAAATTTTGTAAAAGCGCTCACTATCGACTTTGCCACCTGGAACCAGCTCAACAAAAAGGCCAATGAAATACCGGCTACAACTGAAACATTAAAACGTACCGCTTAATTGAAAGGAGAAGAATAGGAAATTCCATAAATCCGCAAAAAATTTTTATGGCTTTAACTCAGATGAGTACATTTACGCGCTACTCTACTGGTTAAGCTATGACAAATGCACTTCTATCAATAAATAAAGCGACTGTACGTTTTTTAAACACAACATTATTTACCGGCTTAAGCTTTAGTATAAAAAAAGGCGAAAGCTGGGCCCTTATCGGCGAAAGCGGATCGGGGAAAAGTGCCCTGTTACAAACCATAGCCGGACGTTTTAATATCACGGGCGGTGAAATAGACTATCATTTCTGGAATGATTACGCTCAGCTTTTCAATGTCAATGATATTGCCACACCACATAAGCTTATTGCCCTGGTTGAGCCTAAACATCATTTCCGCAACCTTTCAAACACTACTGATTTCTACTATCAGCAACGCTATAATTCTTCCGATTCGGAAGATGCACTTACTGTTGCGAACTATCTTAACACGGTACATCAATTTTCAGGCATCAATACATCCTGGCCATTTGAAAGAGTAATTTCATTATTAAGGCTCGAAGCACTGCTTAATAAACAGATCATCAAACTATCAAATGGTGAAACCAAACGCCTGATGCTGGCAGCCGCCCTGTTTAAAAATCCGGTACTGTTAATGCTCGACAGCCCCCTAACCGGCCTGGATGTTAAAACCCGCGAAGAATTTAACGGCATTATTGAACAAATCGTAGCATCGGGCATTAACATCATAATAGCTACCTCCATCCATGAAATCCCAACAGCCATTACCCATGTTGCCGTATTAAGCAAAGGGGCTATTATCCATGAAAGCACAAAACAAGATTTTAAGGCAGAACTTTTTGAGCAGGATAAAAGTGATACGATTGATAAAAGTGAATTGAGTGCCTTACTCAACATCGATAAAAACCCTGCCGCTTACAACCAGATTGTAAAAATGGAGAAGGTACGTATTCAATATGGTGATAAAGTGATCCTGGATGATGTAAACTGGCAGATCAATCCCGGAGAGCATTGGGCTTTGCTGGGGCCTAACGGGGCCGGCAAATCAACATTGCTAAGTTTAATCAACGGAGATAACCCGCAGGCTTATGCTAACAACATCATTTTATTTGATAAAAAACGCGGGACAGGCGAAAGCATCTGGGATATCAAAAAAAAGATCGGCTTCGTATCCCCCGAGCTGCACCAGTACTTCCCCACCGATAATAGCTGTTTACAGGTAATTGAATCCGGGTATTATGATACGCTCGGCCTGTTCAGACCGAGTAATAAGGGCCGTGCAGAAATTGCTTTGCGATGGATGAAGGCTTTAGAGATTGAAAAGTATGCCCGTGTGCTGCTCAAAAATATCCCGGCAAGTGCGCAACGCCTCTGCCTGCTGGCCCGTGCGCTCATCAAAAACCCGGCGCTATTAATTTTTGATGAACCCTGCCAGGGAATGGACGATCATCAGCAACTGCATTTTAAAAACCTGGTTGATACCATCTGCAGCCTGGGTAATGTTGCACTTATATATGTAACGCACTATCAGCACGAAATACCCAACAGCGTTGACAAGGTTTTGCGGTTGGATAAGGGGAAAGTGGTTTCTTGAGGTTAAAGGTTAAAGGTTAAAAGGAAGTGCTTTAAGTAACCTATTGTTTTAACCACTACATTTATTTGTCAATTATTTAACAGGCGCTAAAATCAAATTACCAACTTGCGTATATTTGCCTGATATGAATACAGCCGATCTGTTGCAGCGCGCGTTGCGGTTTGATTTTTTAACGCTTGAAGAAGGCGTTTACCTGTATAACAACGCCTCTACTGCCGAGTTGATGTACACTGCCAACGAACTTCGTAAAATACAGGTTCCGCATGGTAAGGTTACCTGGCAAATAGACCGTAATGTTA
Source organism: Mucilaginibacter sp. cycad4 (assembly GCF_034263275.1). NCBI lineage: Bacteria > Pseudomonadati > Bacteroidota > Sphingobacteriia > Sphingobacteriales > Sphingobacteriaceae > Mucilaginibacter > Mucilaginibacter sp. cycad4. The sequence goes on from NZ_CP139559.1 coordinate 3,030,217, forward strand.
ACACCACCAACGTTTGTATAGCCAATTGCAAGTTTTGTAATTTCTTTCGCCGCCCGGGTCATGAGGAAAGTTATATTACTGATATCGAAACTTATAAAAAGAAGATCGAAGAAACGTTTCGTTACGGCGGTGATCAGTTGCTGTTACAGGGCGGGCATCATCCAGATCTGGGACTGAAGTTTTATACCGACCTGTTTCGTGAACTGAAACAACTTTATCCGAAATTAAAACTGCATTCATTAGGCCCGCCGGAAATTGCGCACGTTTCCAAATTAGAGGGCATGCCGCATATTGAGGTATTAAGGGCGATGAAGGAAGCAGGCCTGGATTCGTTACCGGGTGCAGGTGCCGAGATCCTGAATGACCGCGTACGCCGCCTGATATCAAAAGGCAAATGCGGCGGTAAAGAATGGCTCGACGTAATGCGCGCCGCTCACCAGCTTAACCTGCCAACATCGGCCACGATGATGTTTGGCCATATCGAAACTATTGAAGAGCGCTTTGAGCATTTGGTTTGGATCCGCGAGGTACAGGCCGAAAAACCTGAGGGCCATTATGGCTTTATAGCATTTATTCCATGGCCTTTCCAGGATGATGGTACCCTTTTACGTAAAGTACGCGGTATCACCAACAATGTTACCGGCGACGAATATATCCGCATGATTGCGCTGAGTCGCATTATGCTGCCTAACGTTAAAAACATCCAGGCTTCCTGGCTTACTGTGGGCAAGCAGGTTGCTCAAATTTGTTTACATGCCGGTGCTAACGATTTTGGTTCCATCATGATTGAAGAAAACGTAGTTTCGGCCGCAGGTGCACCACACAGGTTTACAGCCAAAGGCATCCAGGAATCGATAAAAGAAGCCGGCTTTGAGCCGCAGCTTCGTACCCAGCGATACGAGTGGCGCGAAATCCCCGTTGAAATTGAAGAACAGGTTATTAATTATTAGTATTAAGTCGGAGGTCTTGAGTCTGAAGCCGTAGTCTTAAGTTCAAAGTCCACATATTTAAAAACTTAAGCTTTCAACTTATAACTATAGAATTTCGACTTAAGGCTTAAAAAAATGGAACAATACATAGAGGCACTAATTTTTGCATCTGAGCAGGCAATCCGGTTGGAAGAGATCATGTATTGCCTCCAGGCGGCTTTTGAGCGCGATTTTAATATTGAAGAAGTAACCGACGCCATAGGCAGGATCCATGAAAAATATCAGCATCATAGTTTAGCTATTGAACTGGTTAAAATTGGCAATGGCTATCAATTCCTTACTAAAAAGGAATATCACGCTGTTATTAACCTTTTGCAGCTGCAGCGATCAAAGAAAAAACTGAGCCAGGCCGCTTTGGAAACCCTGGCCATTATCGCCTACAAACAACCCGTAACCAAGCCCGATATAGAGCAGATCAGGGGGGTTAACTGCGATTATTCCATCCAAAAATTACTCGAAAAAGAGCTAATAGCTATAATTGGCAAATCAGAAGGGCTTGGAAAACCTATCCTTTATGGCACAAGTGCTTTGTTTATGGATTATTTTGGCATTAACAGTATTGAGGAATTACCTCAACTTAAGGACTTTACGAACAATACCGCTACCATTGGCGAGCAATCAGAATAATTTTAATTTCTGTTTTAAAAAAAACCATTTTTCATTATTTTTACTATTGAATCAATAGGGTAAAAGATTTTAAAAACGCTTTTCTTTATCTGATTTTAATTATTATTATTGACAAAGTTTAATTTATAAAATCCATTACAATGGGAGCGCCAAAGAAACCGAACACTAAAAAGATCGAAAACTCAGATAATGATCCTGATGATGATGAGTTTGACCCAAAAGTGAAAAAGAAGGCAGTTGATGACGATGATGATGATTTTGACGGACCATTAGATGATGATCTGGGCAGGGGTTACGAGTCATTCGATGACGACGACGAAGACGATTATTAATTCTTTTAATACATAACATTTCATAAAGCATTCAGACTATGCCTCTGGATGCTTTTTTTATTATCTACCGGTAGCTTACAATAAATGAAAGTAACAGAAGTAAAGGACAAAGCAACAAAAAAGGCGTTTTTGGATGTGGTCCGTACCATTTATAAAGATGATGATAACTGGGTTTGCCCGCTTGATAATGATATTGAAGCTGTATTTAACCCGGCAAAAAACAACTTTCATCAACATGGTAAATGTACCCGCTGGATCCTGACCAATGATAATGGCCGGCTGATTGGCCGTGTTGCTGCTTTTATAAATGAAAAAAAGGCATACAATTATGAACAGCCTACCGGCGGCATGGGCTTTTTTGAGTGTATCAATAACAAAGAGGCCGCTTTTCTGTTATTTGATACCGCAAAAGACTGGCTCAAAAAAAACGGCATGAAAGCCATGGACGGCCCCATAAACTTTGGCGAAAATGACAATTTTTGGGGCTTGCTGGTTGAAGGTTTTACACCGCCATCCTACGGCATGAACTATAATCATCCATATTACCAGGCTTTTTTTGAGGACTATGGCTTTAAAACCCAATATGCGCAAATTACCAACCACGTTGACGCGCATAAGCCTTTCCCCGAGCGGTTTACAAAAATTGCCAACTGGGTAGCCAAAAAACCGGGTTATGATTTCAGGCATTTTGAAATAAAAAAGATAGAGAAATTTGCAGCCGATTTTATCGAGGTTTATAATGATGGATGGAAAGATTTTGAAAACTTTGTTCCAATTACATATAACACCATCATGGAAAGCTTTGAAAAAATGAAGCCCCTGATGGATGAAAAATTGATCTGGTTTGCTTACGTTGATGATGAACCGGCATCCTTCATGATCATTTTACCCGATGCCAATCAAATGCTTAAACCGCTTAACGGCAAACTTAACCTGATAGGTAAGCTCAAATTTTTATACTACCGATGGAAAGGCGTGTCCCGGATGCGCGCTATTGTGATGGGCACCAAACAAAAGTACCAAAAGCACGGCCTGGAGTCGGCAATGTTTATAAAATTAAAGGAATACGTATTGCCTCTCAAGCGTTATGACGAGCTTGAGCTATCCTGGGTGGGCGATTTTAACGACAAAATGATAGCCATCCATGAAGCAGTTGGTGCTACATTTGGCAAAAGGCATTTAACAATGCGTTACATTTTTGATTAGCCCGGCCAAACCGGGCCTCAAAAATTATGCGGTTACTTTTGAATGTCGAAGTTCTTCAAATAGCTCAATTACTTTTTTCTGCAAATCAATTACTTCAGTCTCGCGGTCCATCAGGCGTTTGTTAACAGTTTCCAGTTCGTTAACAAATTTCTGATCCTGTTCGGTATCATTAAATGTAAGCAACTGAACTACCGACATTTCAAACAAATTTGCTATTTGCTCAAGCCTTGACAAATTTATATCTGTGATCCCTGTTTCGATCTTTGAGAAAGCAGGAATTGAAATATCTAATCTCTTTGCAACATCCTCCTGGCTCCACCCCTTTTGATGACGTAATAATCTGATTTTTTTTCCGAGAGTTTTCATGTGGTTAAATTAATAGTGTAGGTTTCGCAAAAGTTAATTACTTTACAATAATATTTATTATCACGCTAATTATCAACTAATTTGCGTAATATTTTATTTAGAAGTGTAGTTAATTGTTGCGATTGGCAAATCCATTAAATTAAAGCAAATAAATCATCCTAAAACATACCTACTACAGGGTATTTTTTCGAGTAATTTAGGCCCGGATTTTCATCCCATTGTAATTTAGTGCGCAAAAAAGCGTAAAAAATTCTTCTTTTTAAAATTTATATTTCATTTTTGTACTGTAATATTTTTTATTACAGATTAAATGAACGGACAATTTCAAATAGCGACCCATGTATTAACCCTGCTTTGCAAGCAACCGGGCGAGCTGTTATCGTCTGATTATGTAGCCGGCAGCATGAATGTGAACCCCGTGCTGGTACGTAAAGAAATGCGCAAATTACGCGCCTGCGGCCTTATTGAAAGCAAGGAAGGTAAAACCGGCGGTTATAGCCTTGCCCTCCCTCCGCAAAAAATAACCCTTGCCGATGTTTATAAAGCTGTAAAACTGCCGCCAGCTTTGGGACAGGCTAAAAATAAGCCCAACCCTGCCTGCCCTGTCGGCAAGCAAATTGGCGCTCACCTTGATCATTTGGCCGATGAGGTTGAAGCAGCCATTATCAAAAAACTAAGCACCATAACCATTTTTGATTTTGTAAATCAATTCGATTAAAAAAATTTAAAACAAACTGTAACAAATTTAATTACAATATAAAAACTAAAAAAAATGAAAATCGCATTAATTGGAGCCACAGGCTTTGTAGGCAAAGCCGTTTTAAACGAAGCATTACAACGCGGATACGAAGTAACCGCCATAGCCCGCAACCCGAAAACTGATATTGAAAATTCCAAATTAACACTCAAAACTGCCGACGTATATAATGTGGATGAGTTAACCGAAGCATTGAAAGGCCATGACGCTGTAGTAAACTCATTCAATGCAGGCTGGGCAAACCCCAACTTATATAATGATTTTATAAAAGGTTCTGAAGCAATACAACAGGCAACTAAACAGGCCGGTGTAAAACGTTTATTAGTTGTTGGCGGCGCTGGAAGCCTTTATATTGCTCCAGGAGTACAACTGGTTGACAGCCCTCAATTCCCTGCCGAGTGGAAAACCGGCGCTACGGCAGCCCGCGACTATCTGAATATCATTAAAAAAGAAGAAGGGTTAGACTGGACCTTCCTGAGCCCTGCCATACACCTGCATCCCGGCACCCGCACAGGCGTATACCGCACCGGCACAGATGAACCTGTATTTAACGACAAGCACGAACACGAAATTTCTGTAGAAGACTTAGCGGTTGCCATACTGGATGAGCTGGAAAACAACCAGTTTGTGAAGAGAAGGTTTACTGTGGGGTATTAGTCAGAACCATGATTTTTGGGATTACAGGATTACCATGAGTTGGGCGAGACCTGTCAAAACTTACGAAGTTTTAAAAACTTCGTAAGTTTCCTTTCATCATGTCATCCTAAAATCCTAAAAATCAAGGTTTACTTTATGAACTTAGCAGCTACCCATTCTTTATCTTTTTTATGGGTAATATATTTCAAACCATACTTCCGTGCTTCGTCGGTAATGATATCCAGATCAGGTGATTCATAAAAACCGCTGAAGTAGATCTCACCATCAGTTTTTAATACTTCGGCATAACGCTGCATCTGGTCGATAAGGATGTTGCGGTTGATGTTGGCCAGGATGGTATCATATTGCTCATCAGGGATAACCTCTTTTGAACCACAAAGCGGTTTGATACTGTCTGCATTATTCAAAGCCGAATTTTCGATGGTACTTTCGTAGCAAACCGGGTCGTAATCAATGGCTGTTATATCACCGGCACCTAATTTGGCAGCCATAATGGCCAGGATCCCCGTACCGCAACCCATATCCAATACCTTTTTACCTGCAAATTCATTCTCCAGCATGAGGCCTAACATCATGGCCGTGGTTTGATGGTGCCCGGTACCAAATGCCATTTTGGGATCAATTACTATCTCATATTGAAACTCGGGTTTAGGATCATGAAAAGTTGCCCGTACATAAATCTTGTTCCCTATTTCTATCGGTTCAAAATTGCTTTCCCATACCTCGTTCCAGTTTTTTTGCGGGATAAGTGTTACCTCATAACTAAACGTGAACAGATCTTTATAGGGTAATAATTGCTCATCAAGCGCCTGCTGGTCAAAAACATCTTCGGGAATATAAGCTTTAAAACCAAGCTCAAGCTCTTCAAAAGTATCAAAACCTATCTCGCCCAAAGCATTTATCAGCAGGTCCTGCTGATAATCTTCGGTAGTGATGGTAGTAAAAAACAGTTCGTAATAGTTCATTTTGATTTTTTCGTCATTAACTTTCAACGGATATCCCGCCAACTGGGGTTTTAACCGGCAACTTCAACTTCAATCTGCTCGCTCTCTGTATTTGTTCGTTTCCTGTCAAGCAAATACAGTACAACAAAGTTAACCATCCAGTAAACAGCCTGTATTTCGGTCATATACCACCAAAAGCTTAACAAAGGGCTATAACCTTCTTCGGGCAGCCATATAATGTAGCTAAGAGCTCCTGCAAATAATATGCAAACCATGGCGATGCAAACGCCGGCAATAAAGCGAGCCCTCGCTCCTTTATGTTTAACCCAATTCCAAAGTGGTATAATGATCAGGTACTGGGTGAGGATTCCATCTGCAAGCAATAAGGCCCAAAAAAGGCTGAAGTAGGCCATGAGGCTATACAGGTTACCATTACCAATTTCGCCAATGCGCATAGGGTGATCGGGCATATTGAAATACACAACTGTCCAAAATACGCCAAAGTCGATCAAAACCGGTAAAAGAACTTTTAAAAGCTTCATGCTTTTTAGATTTGAGACATGAGATTTGAGATATGAGATTTTATTTTTTCAATAAACATCACATACGCTCATTATGTTTGGAATTAAGCCCGAGACTGTCTCAAATCTCACGTCTCATATCTTATTAATTTGAGACCTGAGATATGAGAGTTGAGAGTTTATTTTTCATAAACAGCACAAACCTTCTTTCTGTTTGAAATTAAGTTTGAACATTGTCTCAGATCTCATATCTAAAATCTCACATCTAAAATTAATTAAATGTTTTAACGATATCCGTAAAATCGCGCGATTTCAGGGAAGCACCGCCAATAAGGCCGCCGTCAATATCTGCCTGGGCAAACAATTCTGCAGCATTAGTTGGGTTGCAACTGCCGCCATATAAAATGGTAGTAGCATCAGCAACTTCCTGGCTGTATTTAACGGCAATTTCTTTGCGGATAAACTCATGAATTTCCTGTGCCTGTGCAGATGAAGCAGTTACACCGGTACCGATAGCCCAAACAGGCTCATAGGCAATAACCAGCTTTGCAAACTGTTCTGCGTCGAGGTGGAAGATACCTTCTACCAGTTGCGTTTTGATTACATCAAAATGTGTATTGGCTTCACGCTCCTGCAGGGTTTCGCCGATGCAAAAGATAGGGCGAAGATCATTTTTTAAAGCGGTATCAGTTTTCTTGGCAAGCAGCGCATTGGTTTCGCCAAAATACTGGCGGCGCTCTGAGTGGCCAAGGATCACATAGGCCGCACCAGTCGATTTGATCATCTTAGCAGAGATCTCACCTGTGTAAGCGCCTTTTTCTTCCTGGTGGGCATTTTGTGCACCAACAGCAATTTTGCTGTAACCTTTTGACAATTGCACCAGGCTATGAATGTGGATGAACGGACTACAGATCACTGCTTCCTGCGTGCCGGTTATCTCATCTTTCACCATGTTGATGATCTCTGAAAATAAAGCTAAACCTTCATTGTAATCAAGGTTCATTTTCCAGTTTCCGGCAACGATTTTCTTTCTCATGATTTTATTTTTAGTTGTTTTATTCTATTTTGAATGGTTGATTAAGAGAGTAGTTTGCGTGTTCAATTAAATGGTGATATTAACCACTCACCTAATTAAGCCAATCAACTACTCACCTAAAGTCAAAACCGGCGATACTCCTCGGTTAGTTCAAATATGGATGTTAATATATTTTGTTCGGTTTCGTCAAAATCCCGGTGATCGCGGCGGTCGAATACTTTCTGCGCAGTTTCAAACATTTTATTGATCAAATAAACTTCAAAGCCCTGCGCGCCTCCCCATGAAAAGTCGGGCACAAAGTTACGCGGAAAACCTGCTCCAAAAACGTTGGCGCCTACCCCCACTACCGTACCGGTATTAAACATGGTATTAATCCCGCTTTTAGCATGGTCGGCCATAATGAGACCACAGAATTGAAGGCCCGTTTTACGGAAACGCTGTGTACTGTAATCCCAAAGTTTTACTTCGGCATAGTTATTCTTTAGGTTCGAGTTATTGGTATCGGCACCTATATTGCACCATTCGCCCAATACCGAGTTACCAAGGTAACCTTCGTGACCTTTTGACGAATATCCCCAGATCACCGAATTGTTTATCTCGCCGCCAACCCGGCAATATGGCCCAATGGTGGTAGCGCCATAAATCTTAGTCCCCATTTTTACCTGCGAATGTTCGCAAATAGCAAATGGCCCGCGGATATGGGTACCTTCCCAAACTTCGGTATTAGCCGAAAGGTAGATAGGACCGTTGGTAGTGTTAAATGTTGAACATTCGGCAACAGCACCTTCTTCAGCAAAAAAATCATCACCTATAATAACGTTGGTCGAACTAATCGCTGCGCTTGTCCGCCCCTTAGTAAGCAACTGAAAATCTTTACGAAGCTCAATGTCATTCTTCCTGAAAATATCTTCCGGGTATTTGATCGATACAAAAAGGTTGGGGTAGTTTACCACATCGCCAAAATCAGCGCCTGCATCAAAACTTTCGGCATCCGTGGCATTAAGCTTAACAGCAACCAACTGGTCATTATACTTTAACGCCTGCCCGGTTTGCAATTTGTCAATTGCTTCAACCAGGTTTTCGTCAGGACATACAGCCCCATTGATAAAAACGTTATCGGCCTCAATATTTATCGGGAACTTTACTTTTAAGTAGTCAAGCGTATGAAAGGAATAAGCGCTGTTTAAATGCTTCGCCCATTTTTCGGCAATGGTGAGTATCCCGATACGAAGATCGGCAACTGGCCGGGTATACGTAAGGGGCAGCAGCGAATGGTGTGCGTTATCGTCAAAAAGGATAATTGCCATGGCGCAAAAATAAAAAAAGTCCCGACTGCAAAGCCGGGACTTGTAAATATTAATTGAACAAAAATTACTTTTTGTTGTAACGTGAGCGGAATTTGTCAATACGACCTGCAGTATCAACCAGTTTCATTTTACCGGTGTAGAAAGGGTGCGAAGTGTGAGAAATCTCTAATTTAACCAATGGATATTCGTTACCATCTTCCCATTTAACGGTTTCGCGGGTATCGATGCAAGATTTAGTGATAAAAGAATAGTCGTTTGACATATCTTTAAATACAACTAACCTATAGTTTGATGGATGCAGATCTTTTTTCATTATATTATATAAACTTACCTTCTGTACTTTACTTAAAAGAGGTGCAAATGTAATAATAAAAGTGAAAACTGGAAAAGCAAATTAAAAATAGTTTATTATTGTTCATGGATGATAGTTCATGGTTTATAGCCGGGTAAAAACAGCAGTTGAAGGAATTGACTATAAATGTGTTAGAATAAAAATAACTTAACTAATCTCTGCTTTCTAATCTTTAATCTCTAACTTCCTGGCAAAGTTCTATCAAAACGCCATTAGCGCTCTTTGGATGTACGAAGCAAACCAGTTTATTATCTGCCCCTTGCTTAGGTTCATCATTTAATAAAACAAAGTCTTCGTTTTTAAGGCGTTTCATTTCAGCTTCAATATCATCCACCTCAAAAGCTATATGATGAATCCCCTCGCCTTTTTTTGCTATAAACTTAGCTATAGCGCTATCATCATTCAGCGCCTCGAGCAATTCAATTTTATTTGGCCCGCTTTGCAGAAAAGCCGTAACCACATGTTCGCTCTCTACAGTTTCGATTTTATATACAGGTGTATTCAGCAATTTGGAGTAGATTTCCCCTGCTAATTTAACACTGTTAACTGCTATGCCAATGTGCTCCACTTTGTTCATGTCCAAATATTGTAAATTATTGGTCAGCTTTGGTTATTTGCGAAGTATTTTAGCTGAATTTCAATAAAAACTTGCGTATCTTTGTTTTGTTAATATATTTCAAAAAGGACTATGAATATCCCAATTTATTTAGATAACAATGCAACTACACCGATGGACCCACGGGTACTGGAGGCTATGTTACCATATTTTAACGAAAAATTTGGTAATGCGGCGAGCCGTAACCATGCGTTTGGCTGGGTTGCAGAGGAGGCGGTTGATTACGCACGCGAACAGGTTGCCAAATTGATAGGCGCATCTGAAAAAGAGATCATCTTTACCTCTGGTGCTACAGAATCAGATAACCTTGCTATTAAAGGGGTGTTTGAAATGTACAAAGACAAAGGTAACCACATCATAACTGCCGTTACTGAGCATAAAGCTGTGCTTGACGCCTGTAAACATGTAGAAAAACTGGGCGGTAAAGTAACTTATTTACCGGTTAAAGAAGACGGTCTTGTTGACCTTGCTGAACTTGAAGCAGCAATGACCCCAGAAACTATCCTGGTATCTATCATGTATGGCAATAACGAGATAGGCGTTATTCAGCCAATTAAAGAAATTTCGGCTATTGCCCACAAACATGGTGCATTATTTATGACCGATGCGGTACAGGCAGTTGGTAAGATCCCTGTTGACGTTAACGCTGATGGTATTGACTTGTTAGCTTTATCAGCTCACAAAATATACGGCCCTAAAGGCGTTGGTGCTTTATACGTACGCCGTAAAGGACCAAGGGTTAAAGTTACTGCCCAGATGGACGGTGGCGGTCACGAGCGTGGTATGCGTTCAGGCACCCTTAACGTACCGGGTATTGTTGGTTTGGGTAAAGCTTGTGAGCTTTGCGGCCAGGAAATGGAAAGTGAAGCAAAACGCCTTTCAGCTTTACGCGATAAATTGCAATCGGCCTTAACAGTATTGGAAGAAAGCTATGTAAATGGTAACGTTGAACACCGCTTACCGCATGTGGCCAACATTTCGTTCAAATACGTTGAAGGCGAAGGCTTGATGATGGCTATGAAAGATCTGGCCGTATCATCAGGTTCGGCTTGTACTTCCGCTTCATTGGAGCCATCATACGTATTGAAAAGCTTAGGCCTGTCTGATGATTTGGCACACTCTTCTATCCGTTTTGGCCTGGGCCGTTTCACTACCGAAGAAGAAGTTGATTACGCCGTTGAAGTAACCAAAAAAGCGGTTACCCACCTGCGCGAGCTTTCACCACTATGGGAAATGTTTAAAGAAGGTATCGACCTTAACTCAATTGAGTGGGCAGAACATTAATTTGATTTCGGATTTGGAAGGTTCGATTTCGGATTTTTCATTTCAGATACTAAAAAAATAAATATTACGAGTTTAAATTATTCAATAATTCACTAACTCACTAATTCAATAATTAAAAGAACAATGGCATATTCAGATAAAGTAATCGATCACTACACTAACCCCCGCAATGTGGGCACTTTGGATAAAAGCAGCCACAAAGTAGGTACAGGCTTAGTTGGTGCACCTGAATGCGGCGACGTAATGCGCCTGCAGATCCAGGTTGATGATAACAATGTTATCACCGATGCAAAATTCAAAACTTTCGGTTGCGGTTCGGCAATCGCTTCTTCATCATTGGCTACTGAGTGGCTTAAAGGCAAAAGCATTGACGACGCTATGAAAATAGATAACATGGACATCGTTGAAGAGCTTGCCCTTCCACCGGTAAAAATTCACTGCTCGGTATTAGCAGAAGACGCTATCAAAGCAGCGATCAATGATTTCCGCGTTAAAAACGGCTTAGCGCCAATTGAAAGCGAAAAAGTACACCACTAAAAAGACTTTAAGATGCAGGAGGCAAGAAAACAAGACTTTTTCCCTGTATCTTAATTTTTAGTAATTGGCGTACGAGAGACGAGTGAAAAATCTTGACTCTTGAATCTAATAATCTTGACTCTTTTAAAAATGGTAACTGTAACTGATAAAGCAAAAAGCAAAATAGAACACCTGATGCAGGATGCAGGCCTTGACGCCTCGTACTTTCTGCGTGTATCTGTTCAGGGCGGTGGTTGCTCTGGCTTATCATACAATCTTGATTTTGATAACGAAGAGAAAAAAGGCGATCAGTTTTTTGAAGACCAGGGTGTCCGCATGGCGCTCGACATGAAATCGTTCCTGTACCTTGCCGGTACCGAACTTGATTTTTCTGACGGCCTTAACGGCAAGGGCTTCAATTTCCACAACCCTAACGCCAGCCGTACCTGCGGTTGCGGCGAAAGTTTTTCGGTATAATTCAACCTTAAAATAATTGAAAAGAGGCGCCATAAGCGCCTCTTTTTGTTTAAAGTATGCTGCCGCGGGCTTTCAGCCCGCGGTTAAACGTGGTTTCAGCTTTCAGCTGAATTACCTAAAACATATCCTCCGGTTGTATTCTATCAGGTATCGCCTGCTCCACACTCCAATGCTCGGCTATTTTATCTTCAGCCACCCTGAATATTTCATAAAACACAAACGTTTTATGCGTTCTGTTAAACTGTGACTGAACTACAACGAAATCGCCTTCGGCAATAAGCCTGTAAATTTTAATAGCCCGTTCAGGTTGCGAAAGGTATTTAACTAATCCACCTCCTGAAGCGAACACAGAACCATCATGCTCAACATACGCGGTATCGATAAACTGATTAGCAGATTGCTTAGCTATAATCGCTTTGTAAAATTGAGCAACTACAAGTTTGCTATTTTCCGCCAAAGCACTATGATCAATTTCGGCTGTACCATTAGTTGAGGTTACCGTTTTCCCACTTTCATCCGGCAAAGGTTGTATAGCATCCCAATGTTCAATCAGCATACCATCTTTTAACTTAAACAGGTCGACCACAGCCATGTGTTTCCCCATAAACTGAACATCAAGGTGGGTTACTACAAAATCGCCTTCCTGTATTGACCTTACAATTGGTGATTTCGCACCCTCGGGAGGCGGCGGCAGAGTTTTCAGGTAATTGATCATTTCGATTATGCCTGCCCTCCCCTGTTTAACGGTAGGGTTATGTTGTTTATAATCTTCAACTATAAATTCGGGGATCAGCTCGGTTTTACGCTGCCCTACTATCTGCTTATAAAAAGACAGTACTCTTTGTTTATTAGTTATGGTATCCATATAGGTACGTGATTTTGCGGCCTGGGCAGAGCATATTAAAATACAGCATGCGCCCAATGCCAATACTGGAGTAATTTTCATTACTGTTAAATAAATTGATCAGAAATTTTCAGACAATACTAAACACTGCCGCAAATAGCAGCGTGTTTCCGAACCTGTATTAACAGGCCGTGGCCTTAAGCGACCCTTGTTTTATATGTGGATATAATGATTATAAAGTGAAGATAAAGAAAATTTGAAAATATCATGCTAACGAAGTTTAAAACTGCTTTATGCTTCATTCGTTATTTTGCAAAATAGAATTAGCTTTGTTTCCAACATCCAATTACATAAATGAGTAAAAATACCGAGCTTTCAACTGTTCCGAGTTTCATTCGCAATACCGTTGCTAATATTCATTCCTTAGATCATACGTTCCTGCTCCATAAAGTTAAAGACACCTGGGTTGAGATCAGTTATGGTGAGGCGTTGGAAAAAATAGATGCTATTTCGGCCTGGTTTCTGCATATTGGTATCAGGAAAGGCGACAGGCTGTCGCTGATTATCGAAAACGGTCCAAATTACGTTTATTACGATCAGGCCCTGCAACAGATTGGTGCAGTTAATACCTCCATATACCCTACCCTTACCGAAAATGAAATCGAATATATTCTGAATGATTCGGGGGCCCGTGCCATTATCTGTGGTAACCCATTCCTGTTCAGAAAGGTTTTAAAAGTGGCTAACAACTGCCCGGAGCTGATCCGCCTGATCCCGGCATTTGATGATTTTGAAAAATTTAGTGACAAGATAAGTTTAAATGCCGGGGTTGTAAGCTTTGAACAGGTAATTGCCGAAGGCCGCACGCTGGTGGAGCAATATCGCCATGCTATTAACGCAGCGCGCGAAGCCATCTTAACAACAGATACTTCATGCCTTATTTATACATCGGGTACCACTGGTGTACCTAAAGGGGTTGTGTTAACACATCATAACCTTACACAGAATACCATCAACAGCCTCATCCAGATTCCGTTTGTTGAAAAAACAGACAGGTTTTTATCATTCCTCCCGCTATCGCACGTATTTGAGCGCACCATTTACCATATAGCCATTTACCGGGGATCACAAATCGCCTTTGCCCAAAGTCTTGAACTGCTGGCGAAAAACATGGGCGAGGTTAAACCTACTATACTTTGCTGTGTACCCCGGTTATTGGAACGTATCCACGACAAAGCCATCAAAAGCGGCACATCGGCCGGCGGCCTTAAAACCAAGATCTTTCTTTGGGCATTTGAGATCGGTAAAAAAGTACGTCTGGTGCAGGAAGCCGGTAAATCGCCTAATGTTGTCCTAAAAGCACAACATGGCATTGCCGAAAAACTGGTATTCAGCAAGATCAAGGAAAAAACAGGCGGACAATTGAAATTCATGGTATCGGGTGGTGGCGCGTTACCTAAAAACATCGGTGAATTTTTTGGCGACCTGGGCATTGTAATTTTAGAGGGTTTTGGCTTAACTGAAACCTCGCCCGTAATGGCAGTTACAGAGCGCCACAGGGTAATTTATGGTACCGTTGGCCGTATTATTCCCGGTATTGAAGTGGCTATCCAGAATGTCGATACCAAACAGATCTATAGTATCCAAACACACGATAACTTTAAAGAAGACACCCTGACCGAAGAAGGCGAGATCATTGTTCGCGGGCATTGTGTAATGAAAGGCTACTGGAACAAGCCCGAAGAAACGGCTACTGTTATTGATTCGCACGGCTGGTTCCATACCGGCGATATCGGCAGGTTTTTCCGCGGCAACCTCCAAATTACCGACCGCCTTAAAAACATGCTGGTGAATGCTTACGGCAAAAATATCTACCCAACGCCGGTAGAGAACACTTACCTCAAAAGCCCTAAAATTGAACAGGTGTTTTTAGTAGGCGATAAACGCGAATACATTGCTGCCATTATTGTGCCGGCACGCGAAACCCTGCAGGAAACCTTTAACCTTCAAAATGATTTCTTTGAACGCCCTGAAGTATTTATTGATGATAAAGAAATAGTTGACTGGGTAGGCGCCGACATCCGTAAATACAGCAATGAGCTGGCCAAGTTTGAACGTATCAAATCATTCAAGATAAAACGCAACCCTTTCAGCATGGATGAAGGTGAGATTACCCCCACCATGAAAGCCAAACGCAAGGTCATCGAAAAGAAATACGCTGCCGATATTGATGAATTGTATGTTGGCGAGACTGAGGAAGACTAAGAACCATGATTTTTAGGATTAAAGGATTTCTTGATAGCGTGATGCAGTCGAGAAGTCCTTTCAGCCTGGTTGAACTCAACATCAGGAAATCCTAAAATCAAGCGCATCAGGGTTTAGTTTTTTTTACTAACTTTGTTAGCATGAAGCGATCAGGCAGTGCTGACTTACCGTTACATTATGGCTATGTGCCACAGTGGCTTGCCGAACGGATGGCCAAGCTTGGCCTTGCTGTGGTGGAAACCATCGTGATGGATTACGGTAAGGATGAAGTACTTCGCCGTTTGAGCGATCCTTTTTGGTTTCAGAGTTTAGGTGCTGTTATGGGGATGGACTGGCATTCATCCGGCATAACAACCTCCGTGATGGGTGCTTTAAAAAAATCTATTAACCCGCACAGCCGCGAATTGGGCATTTATATTTGCGGTGGGAAAGGTAAACACTCCAAACAAACCCCGGCCGAGCTTTTAAAAGTAGGCGAAACTACCGGGCTTGACGGTAATTACCTGGTGAAATGCAGTAAACTGAGTGCCAAGGTTGATAATACCGCCATTCAGGACGGCTTCCAGCTTTATACCCATAATTTTATTTTAAGCGATACCGGCAAATGGGCCGTGGTACAGCAGGGCATGAGCGATGCCAGCAGCACCGCCCGAAGGTACCACTGGCATTCGGAGCAGTTAAGCTCCTTTGTGGATGATCCGCATACTTTTATCTATGGTAAGAACAACGGCTATATCCTGAACATGACAGATAAGGAAGCAGATGTTTCACGCAATGGCGTTATGCAGATCGCCGCCGAAAACCCCGGTATCATGATCAGGGAGATCAGCAAGCTGGTGATGCCCAGCCATCATGAGGTGTACGCCAAAGATGTCGACCTTAAACGCCTCGGTGCTGTACTTTGGCTGGCCCATGAAAAACAGCCCAAAGATTTTGAAGACCTGCTATTGCTTCAAGGTTTAGGGCCACGTACATTACAATCACTGGCTTTAGTGAGCGAGGTGATCCATGGCACACCATCCCGGTTCAAGGATCCTGCGAGGTTTTCCTTTGCACATGGCGGTAAGGATGGCGCCCCCTTTCCGGTGCCTGTTAAAGTTTATGACGAAACATTAAACACCCTGCAAACGGCTATTCACAGAGCAAAAATGGGTAATACTGATAAAAACGAAGCCATCAAACGCCTTTCCCAAATAGCCGAAAGAGCTGAAAAAGATTTCACGCCTAATGCCAACTTTGATAAAGTTATTGAAAAGGAACGCAACGATTCGTGGAAATATGGGGGCCGTACCGTTTTTGGCAAGGCTCAACCACCTGTACAGCAACAATTAAAACTATTTTAAGGTAGTGCTGATAAACTTTGCGGTATCTAAATGGGCCTGTAAACCGGGCAGCATTTTAGCAGCAAAATCGGCGAGGCTTGTGTTTTTCCTGTCTTTTGCCGTGGTTTTGTATAGGGCTATTTGTTCGGTATGATCATTTATTACCAATTGGATATAGGCCCTGTCAAACGCCCCCGCTTTCTTCAGGTCAAGATCATCGATAATTTGTTGATGCATAGGGCTTATAACAACCGAATCCGCAATAAAATTATCAGTCCTGAGCTTCTTAAAGTCGTCGGCAAGCATGGTATGGTCATCAATCATGAGCTTGGCAAACTGAATAACGCGTTGATTTTTTGAGTTAGCGATTGCCAAACCGGATGCTTTTACAGATGCGAGGGTCGATTCTTCCCCACTTTTAATGAACAATAAACCGTTATCATCAACCAGGGCCTTGTTATAATTATTGGCATGCCGGTTACTTTGGCAGGATTGTGCCATCACCAAAGCAAACAGGAATAATAAAACGCTGGTTAATCGGCTCATGTTAATAGTTTAATATTTCAATATAACAAAAAAAAGTCGCTGTGGTTTTTTATCCTTATTTCGTCTAAATTCAAAATATAATCATCGTTTAAAACAGCTCGTTCACAGGCATTTAAAGTTAATATTTTACTGGCGATGGCGGCTACAAAAAGAAACGGATTGTCAGTTTAAACATACACATGGGTTATAAAAAACACACTTGTATTTATAGTTAATCTTTTTTATATTTAAATTAATTCGCTTAACAACTGCAGTTATAAAGGCTTAAAAATACAACTATTTTTAATTCATGATTATAATCAACTCAGCATTAGGGAATTGAATTTTATAACCTTAACAATTCGAAGCTACTTTGTAATTATTTAACTACAAATCAGCAAAAGGGCATCAATGTTGAGGCAATTTAAAATGAACACTAAACAAAACCTTTACACTATGACCAGCACCGAAAAAATCACATGTTATTGCTTTAATAAAGATTGTGCTAACTCTATATATCATGACGCCACCTGCCTATCGATACAAGTACCGCTTGAGGTTGTATTGTCACGTACCCTGAATTGTATTGAATGCGGCACCGAACTTTTGTCTCCGTTACTTATCGAAATCAAAAAAGATATACTCAATCTTATTAAAGACGATCAGCACCGTTCGGTAGCCATCATTGATGATGACATTATTTTTCATGAAACGGTTAAAATCATATTGAAAGATAATTGGTTAAATGCAAGCTTTTATATGGATCCGGAACCTGTTTACAAAGCATTATATAACAACCAGAATAAACATGCAGAAATACCCAACATTATTTTTCTTGACCTCGATATGCCGGTAATGGATGGGTGGGAATTTTTAAAATTGTTCAATAATATTTACAGCTCATTAGTAAAACCTGTTTCGGTTTATATTATTTCAAACTCTGTTGATCCTGCCGATCAGAAACGGGCTAAAGCATACCCCTTTGTTAAAAGCTTTATTTCAAAACCATTAACAAGGCATTTTTTGGGCAAGATAAATGAAGAACTTTCAAGAAATGCAGTTACTCTTGAACTAAAACCGGCACCTAACTGGCAGCAATAAATTGTTAATCAGGATATGAAAAAGGGGACATTCAAGTTCCCTTTTGTGTTTTATGTGATTACGCAAAAACCGGGGTTAAGCTTTACCTTTGCAAAATGGACTATTTTAAAAAGCTGCTCAGCTTATTACAAACTGAACAGAACGAAGACCGCCAGGCTTATCTCAAACTAACTGAAACATCTTCAACTGCCGAACGCCGGGCAGCAGGGCTTACATGGTACCCCATAGCGATAAAGGGCACCGAAATAGGCCGCGGCGATTACCTTACTGTTGAGGTAGAACGGCCTTCTCACCAGGACCTTAGTCACCAGTTCAGGTTCGGCGCTTCAGTTGCATTGTTCTCCAACCATGACCCCAAAGCCGATCGTATAAACGGCACAGTATCATACCAGGGCGGCAACCGGCTAAAATTAACTTTGAACACCGACGAACTGCCCGACTGGAGCCGGAATGGTAAGCTTGGCATCGACCTGCTGTTTGATGACAACAGTTATGACGAGATGCAGAAAGCGCTCAAACTATCTGCCAGGCTTGTTGATGATCATAAAGAAGGCCACCTCACGCGGGTGTTAACCGGGCAAAGTACGCCGGCTTTTATCCCAGAAACAATTTATTACCCGCTTAATAGCTTAAATGCTTCACAACAGCAGGCTGTTCAAAAAATAATTGAGGCACAGGAGCTTGCCATAGTTCACGGCCCTCCGGGCACTGGTAAAACCACCACGCTTGTACAGGCTATCAAAGCGCTGATAAAGCAAAACAAGCAACAGATCCTGGTTGTAGCGCCAAGTAATACGGCGGTTGATTTGCTAAGCGAAAAGCTGAGCAATGAAGGTCTGAATGTACTGCGTATAGGTAACCCGGCAAGAGTATCCGAAAGGCTGATGGCCTTAACCTTAGACAGCAGGATAAGTGCCCATAGCGATATGAAAGAGATTAAAAAGCTTAAAAAGCAAGCTTCGGAGTATAAGAACATGGCGCACAAATACAAGCGCAATTTTGGCAAAGCCGAACGCGACCAGCGCAAAGCACTTTTTGATGCAGCCCACCAGCTCATTAAAGAAGTGGATAAAACCGAACAATTTATTACGGAGGACCTGCTTGGTAAAGCACAGATAATTACGGCAACCCTTGTAGGCGCCAACCATTATACCATCCGCAATTTAAAATTCCATACGGTAGTTATTGACGAAGCCGGTCAGGCGCTTGAACCCGCCTGCTGGATCCCGATATCGAAGGCGCAAAAAGTGATCTTCGCCGGAGATCATTTGCAGCTCCCGCCTACCATCAAATCGCAACAGGCCGCCAAAGATGGCCTTAGCACTACCCTGCTCGAAAAATGTGCTGCCCTCCACCCCGAATCGGTGATATTGCTCGAAGAACAGTACCGGATGAATGAAGCCGTCATGGGCTTTTCATCAAAAGAGTTTTATGACAGCAGGTTAAAGGCGCACTCCACTGTTGCCCGTCAGCTGTTATTTCCCGGCGATTTGCCTGTAAGCTTTATTGATACCGCGGGCTGTGGTTACGATGAAAAACAGGAAGGCACCAGCACGGCAAATCCTGAAGAGGCCGCATTTCTGCTCAAACACCTTCATAAGCTGGTTAGCGAACTCACAGGATCTTATTCAACAGAAAACTTCCCAACTATAGCAGTTATTTCCCCATACAAAGAGCAGATCAGGATTTTAAATCAATTGTTGCTGGATTCACCGGAGTTGTTGATTTATGCTGATAAAATTGCAGTCAACACTATCGACAGTTTCCAGGGGCAGGAACGCGATGTGGTTTACATCAGCCTTACCCGCAGCAATACCGAAGGCGAAATAGGTTTCCTCAATGATATCCGCCGCATGAACGTGGCCATGACCCGCGCCCGCAAAAAGCTGGTAGTGATTGGCGATAGTTCAACCCTGGCATCTTCGGCTTTTTATGCAGACATGATCAGTTATGCAGAGCAATTAAACGGTTATCAAAGCGCCTGGGACTACGCGGATTACGATTAAACGTCAATTGTTTGTTACATAAGCTTTAGCATCATTACAGCATGGGATAATGGTTAAATTTATCCTTTCATCATCACCCACGCCTGTATGAATTTTAAACCGCACTATTTAACAAAACTCATCACGCTTGCAAGCTTTTTTATCTTTTCAGGGCAAACCAACAAAGTATCGGCCCAGGCCACTACCGACGATCCACATTTGGGTATTATCCCTGCCCCTGCTTCCGTTACCAAAAATAGCGGCATGTTTACGTTTAGCCAACTTACAGCAATCAAGGCTGATAATCCGAAAGATAAAGCTGTTTTATGGCTCAAAAGCTATCTGCAGGATAACCGGCACCTGAATATTAAAGTAGCTAAATACAATTCAAAGCTTAAAGCCGCAAAAAGCAGGGGGCTGATCTTAACTGCAAAGGGAGCCAATAAATTGCCCGGGGAAGGTTATAAACTAACCATCACCCCGCGTAATATCATCATAGTTGGTAAGGATGCAGGACTGTTTTATGGCATCCAATCCTTATTACAGCTTTTCCCGGTTGAAAATGCGGCTGCTTACAAATTGCCTTGCGCGGTAATTGAAGATTCGCCTCGTTTTGGATACCGGGGTATGATGCTGGATGTATCGCGCCATTTCTTCACTATCCCACAGGTAAAAAAGGTGATCGAGCTTATAGCCTCCTATAAACTCAATACCTTTCACTGGCATTTGGTTGATGGCCAGGGATGGCGTATCGAGATCAAAAAATATCCCAAACTTACCCAGGTGGGCGCATTCCGCCAGCAAACTATGTTTGGCAGTAACCGCGACTGGCCCGACTCGCTTAGTTATGGCGGCTATTATACCCAGGAGCAAATTAAAGAGGTAGTAAAATTTGCTGCCGACCGGTATATCAACGTTATCCCCGAAATTGAAATGCCTGCCCATTCCGAGGCAGCCTTGCGTGCTTACCCGGAGTTTAAATGCGATACTGTAGCCGGCCAGAAAGCCCCGCGCGATATCAACAACATTTACTGCCCTACCGAGCAAACGTTTACCTTTTTAGAGGATGTGCTTACCGAAGTGATGGCTTTATTCCCAAGCAAATACATCCACATAGGCGGTGACGAGGCTGGTAAAGACCCCTGGAAGCAATCGGCATTTTGCCAGGCTTTGATGAAAGAAAAAGGGCTGAAAGATGAAAAGGAGCTGCAAAGCTATTTTATCCAGCGAATAGAAAAATTCATCAATTCCAAAGGCCGCAGTATTATAGGCTGGGATGAGATTTTAGAAGGCGGCCTCGCCCCCAATGCCACAGTAATGAGCTGGCAGGGCGAAGAAGGCGGTATTAACGCCGCCCGTCAAAAGCATAACGTGATCATGACGCCGCAAACCACCGGCAATTATTTTGATCATTACCAAAGCAGTTCGCCTCAGGAGCCGGTATCATTTGGCCGTTATGCAACATTGGAAGAAACTTACAACTACGATCCGGTTTCAAAACAATTAACACCTGATGAGCAGAAATATGTAATTGGTACCCAGGGTAACCTCTGGACAGAATATGTGCCAACAGTAGCCAAGCTTCAATACCAGATCATGCCAAGGGTATTCGCCCTTTCAGAAGTAGCCTGGAGTAAGCCGGAGAACAAAGACTATACAAATTTTTCCGAAATAAGGCTGGCCAAACATTTCGCAAGGCTTGATGCAATGAATTACAATTACCGTGTACCAACTGCCTTAACTACTATTGACACCATGGTAGTAGGCCCTAAATTTGTTTACACGCTAAAATCGGTGGTGCCCGGTACTAAGATCTATTATACCCTGAACGGGCGCGATCCCCTGGATACCGACCTGCAGTATGACGAACCAATCACCTTCTCCATTCCGCAAAATGAAAAGCGGGAATTAAGAACAAGGGTGATCACACCATCTGGTCGCCGGAGCATAGCCACCCGCACTTTAATGTATAATAAAGCGCCGATGCCTGCTGTAAATTATACAGCCAATAAGCCGGGGCTTAAATATAAATGGGCAAAAAACACGTTCACCTCACCCGATCAGCTTAGTTACGCTACCGCACAGGATTCATCAACCACCAATAAACTGGATGTCGAACCTCTGAAAAAAGACAATCCTAACTTCGGCGTGGTTTATGACGGTTATGTGAACGTTTTAGCCGACGGTACTTATAACTTTACCCTTGCAAGTTATGCCGCCAGCCAGTTATTTATTGATGGCGTACAACTAACAGAAGCTGAATACGCGCTGCCGCTGGCGAAAGGTTTTCATCAAATAAAGGTAAAGTATATATACAATGCGCCGCCTCCGCCAACCGGCAGGTACAGGCCACGTGTAGCACCACTTAAAGTATATGTTACCGCACCCGGAAGTTTTGAAAAGAAGGAGCTTAACGCAGCCGATCTTTACTATTGATACATGGAATTAGGTATAAGCACCTTTGGTGAGATCCATCCCGACGGGACGAGCGGCAACGCCGTAAACGCCCACAAGCGGGTTCAGGAATTATTGGAAGAAGTAAAACTGGCCGATGAGGTTGGTTTGGATGTTTATGCCTTCGGCGAACACCACCGGCCCGATTTTGTGATTTCGGCACCCGAAATATTGATATCAGCAGCAGCGGCCATTACCAGAAACATCCGGCTGTCAAGCTCGGTTACCGTATTGAGTTCGGCCGACCCTGTGCGTACATTTCAAAACTTCGCCACTGCCGATCTGGTATCAGGCGGTCGCGTTGAGATGATAGCCGGCCGGGGTTCCTTTATTGAATCTTTCCCGCTTTTTGGTTTCGACCTGAATGATTATGATGCATTATTTACCGAAAAGCTGGAACTGTTTTTACAGATCAACAAACAGGAAGTAGTTTCATGGCAGGGTAATTTCCGGGCACCAATCAGGAACCAGGGTGTATATCCTCGTCCGCTGCAACAGGAAATTCCGGTTTGGATTGGTGTTGGAGGCACTCCTGCCTCAGCTAAACGGGCAGGAGCACTTAACCTCCCTATGATCATTGCTATTTTGGGCAGCGCACCAAAACATTTTGTGCCCTTTGTTGAGCTTTACCGCGAATCGGCAGCCAAAGCCGGGCATGATATAAGCAAGCTGCAATTGGCCATCAGTTCGCAATTTTATATTGCCGAAAACTCACAACAGGCAGCCGACGAGTTTTATCCAAGCTACGAAGCCCTCATGACCCGTGTTGGCAAAGACAGGGGCTGGTCGCCCATGACGAGGGAACAATTTGAGTACCTGCGCGATTTTGGGCCATTGGTAGTTGGAGACCCACAGCAGGCCATTGACAAGATCATGCAGCAATATGAGCTTTTTGGCAATACCCGTTTCGTAGCCCAACTGGTTACCGGCTTTACCAAACACAAGGATATTTTAAAAGCAATTGAGCTTTACGGTACAAAAGTGGCGCCTGTTGTACGCAAAGAAACCAAGGCAAAAGCTTAAGCTTTTGCCTTGGTTAAAAATTCCTCAATAATAGCTACAGCAGGATAATTTCCATCCCTGCCAATATCTTCAATCTCACCTATGTAATCGCCATGGCCTGCTGGTAAAATACAAAGCTCCGCATCAGGCAACATTCGATATAGCTCCAGTGTATGCTCGGGCCTGATTACGTCTTTATCCCCTGCTATAACCAATGCCGGCATGGTGATAGAACGGATAGCATCGTCGCTCCAGTCTTGAAAAGCAAGCATGCGGTCACGATCACGATTATGCATTAATTCCAGGGCAGCAGGATCATTATTTATTTTAAGGAAAGCCTCCTGTAAAGGTTTGGGCATATTCGCTAAAGTGGCATTTGGCATAAAATCCCAAAACCAGGAGTCGAAACCGCTGCGTTTATAAAACG
Source organism: Mucilaginibacter sp. cycad4 (assembly GCF_034263275.1). Classification (NCBI taxonomy): domain Bacteria; kingdom Pseudomonadati; phylum Bacteroidota; class Sphingobacteriia; order Sphingobacteriales; family Sphingobacteriaceae; genus Mucilaginibacter; species Mucilaginibacter sp. cycad4. Next base: position 3,054,129 of record NZ_CP139559.1, read on the forward strand.
AAGAAGCGATCACAATTTTATGAACCAATTGCGGGTGCCTGATAGCTACTTGCATGGCCGTGTTACCGCCGTTGCTGAAGCCCATAATATCGGCCTGTTTTATATCCAAATGTTTAAGCAAAGCTGCAACATCATCAGCATCCTGTTCAAATGAGGTAGGTACGCCCCTGTCAGGGGTCCGGCCATGTGCCTGCAGATCTACCCCTATAACCTGATGATTTTGTGCAAAGGCGGATAATACCCTGCCAAAGGTAACGCCGATATCAGAACCTCCTCCGTGGATCAATACCAGCGGGAAGCCTTCGCCATGAATTTCATAATACATTTTCAGGCCGTTAACGGTGGCATAGTTACCGGCAACATTTATTTGTGTCATATCCATAGGTTTTAATTTCAATACAAACTTAGCAGTATGAAGATAAGGCACCGGGTAGTAAATATGACAATTTCAGGTATAAAAAATGACAGCTCCCAATTACTGCTCTACAGCCATAGCAGTAACCGCCTGCAGATACCAGGCAGCATGTGGTAACCATTGTTCTGTCCAGCGCCATTCGTTGCCGTCGTCTTTCATTTTAAAATCGATACCGCTGCCATCAGCATTTTCCTTTTTTCCGGTAACCCCGTTGGAGATACCGCCCTTACCCGATCCATGCCCAAAGTTCGAGCTCATATACGGCACATTATTTTTACCGTACTGGTACATAAAGCACATTTGGTAAGGATTACAGCCTAAAATCCAGGCTATCTGGTGCGATGCATATTCGGCAAGTTGCTTTTTTACTCCCCAGCCACCCTTCTCGGGATATACCAATCGTCCCCCTACTAATGCCGCCGTAGCCAGCGAACCCAATCGGGCGTTTTCGCCCTGCCACCACCAGCCGGTTTCATTTTCATGCGGGACAAAGAAACCATCTTTTACAGCACCCCTGAATTTAAACGACTGCCGCGCATATCCAAACGGGTTAGCTACATTACCGGTTACCTTCAGGTTATAATCCAAAGCTTTTTTTACGGTGGATAAGGCAGCCATCCGGTCATTAGTTTCTTTTTCCTTATCTAAATACCTGCACAGTGCAATAACGGGTAAGCCGGCGTCAGATGCGTGCCAGAACGGCCTGTCGCCGTTATCAGCAATAAAATAACCTGCGGGGCTCATCCGCTTGTTAAGGTTTTGTGCGCGTTTACGGGCCTCATCTCGGTAAAGCATACTGTCAGTAGCTATCCACAATTCGGTAGCAGCCATCAGGGCACAATAGTCGTCAATGATATTTTCCTTGCCGTCGTCATCATATTTGGTATTGTTTGCCAGCAAGTGCGCGAAAGCCCGTTTGGCAGCGGCAAGATATTCTGCCGACTTAAAGTCACCGTCTTTTTTCAATTGCGAGATCCGCGCCAGCGATGCAATGGCCATGCCCCCTCCTTCGCGAAAAGCAGCCTGGTATTCATCTGTAGTAACGCTGTTCGCTTTTAACCCTACAACACGCCTGGCTTTAGGGTCCTTATTAAAATAGCTGAATACGATCATGTAAAAATAATCGTCTTTTGACAGGGCGCGCATCATATAGTCGGCCCCCCAAAGTGCTTCATTCACCATGCCATCATAAATCCCCAGTTTATTTAACAAACCCGGCGCAGTTTGCACTGTATTGATCATTGACCAGGTTACGAGGGGTATTTGCTGGGGCGACATAAAATTAGCATAAGCCAAATGCGAAAAGTATTTGCTTACATCACCTGATGCATCACACCAGCCGCCACGCAGGTCAACTGTTTTATCGCTGCCATAAAGTTTAACAGCCGCATCGGCCTGCCATTCGGTTGGGGTATTGGCGCGCTGCCTGTTATAATAGCTCAACACCGAAGGGATAGTGGTCACAGCCAGTGCGTTCTCTTTGATCTCAAACCAGGCGGATGCTGAATCTTTATTTCTCCCTATTATAACCCGGTACTTACCTTCTGTTTTAAAATCCGAAAAATCGGCCTGGTAAAAATACGCGCCTTTAACCCATTCATCTATCTGAAGCGGGCCGGTAAGCCTGGCTTTATATACCACCTTACCTGTTGAATTTTCAAGCTCAAAAAACATATCGGGCGTAAACCTGGTATCATTGCGCACAACAATAGTTTTTGCCCCCCGCGCATCATATCCCACCTGGTTCATATAAAAAATAGGATCGGCTTTACAAAGGCTGCAAACCAGGGTAAATAAAATTGCAAGTATAATTTGGCAGCGGTTAAACAGGTTCATGTAAATGTGGGTTATTGATACCTGCAATTTACGGCATTTACAAACTTACAGTTAGTGATCTTAGTTAAAAAGCATTACCCATCGCCCCTAATTCACCACTACAATGTATTTAAGCAACCGTAGTTATTTATTGGGCCCTACTAAAACAAACTATAAATACCAACCGCTTTACCCATTTATTTAGTTAACTTTGAAAAGTTACAAAATTGGCTGCCATCACAAGCCAATAATTACAACGCATTATACCGGGAGATTTTACAAGCTCCTCAACCTGATAACCGAAGCCCTTGTATCCATACTATACGAGGGCTTTTGCTTTTAAAAAACGATTATGGACGAAAGAAATTATTTGATGACATGGCAAAAGTACATGCCTGTAATACGCCTGCACTTAAAAAGAAGCTTGCAGGAAGAACAGCAGTTTAAGCTAAATATAACCGATTTTGAAGCTGCTGGCAGCAGGGGCAAATCCGGCTATACATTTAGTATCAACATGGAAAATGGCAAGGTGACCAACAACATCAGCGGATCGGCAGTGGCCCGAGATTTATACGAACTCCTTAAAGCCGACAACGCGATCAAAGAGCTTTTAAAAGATAAAAATGTAAAAATGAGTGTTGGCAAATCGTTTGTCCTGAGCATTAAAACCACGCACCTATCTTCTTATAGATAATAATATCCGGAAGTAATTTCAAAAAGGAAATAACCCGTCGGTTATTTCCTTTTTTTATGAGATGTTTTCTTGCTTTTACCTGATGAGGAAGATTTTTTTGAAGATGACTTTTTAGACGACGAATGTTTTACTGATGAAGAATGTTTTGATGAATGGCTGCTCTTTTTTGATGACCTTCCATGCCTTCTGCGCGGACGGTAACCCTCTTCATCGATATTCTGGTCTGCCGGTCTTTCCATTTTCCTGATCTTAGGGCCAAAATCAATAGCCTCGTCATGGAAAAACTTGTCGAAAGGATTAAAATAATAAATATTAGCCGCATCATAGATCTTGATACTTGCCTTTAAACGGTTGTTGAAAGCCTCTTCATCTTTAAGCTCGGGGGCTGTCCATCCAGCTTCGGCCAAACCGGCTATACGCGGAAACAGCATAAAATCAAGACGCTTTTCAGAACCTATCATTTCTGTCCAGATGTTGGCCTGCACACCGATGACCTGTTTAGATTGCAGGTCTTCGTTATTTTGCATTTGCTTCTCCGGGAAACCGTAAACACTGCCAACGGTATTATATACGCCTTTCCACCTGCGGCCCGACATATGATCTGCATCCTGTACAAAATCAAAATACATAGGCAGGCGCGGACAAAGCACCACCTGATAGCCTTTTTGTAAAGCTAAATGAAGCTGGCCCGGCATGTTTTGCCTCCACCAAAAAATAATGGTTTTATCGGCAGGGAGATTTGTACCCGTTGCTTCATCCCACGCCAACACTTTGCTACCTGCATTTATAGCAGTATCAGCTACACGCTTAAAGAAATAACGCTCCAACTCACCTACATCGGCAAAATTGTTCTTTTGCATAAACCCTGCGATTGAAGGATTAAGCGACCAGGCTTTTACGCCTAATGCCACCTCGTCGCCTCCCAAATGGATCATTTTAGAGGGAAAAAGTGAGCTTGTTTCTTTAATAATGTTACCAAGGAACTGGTAGGTGCTATCGATTGCGGGATTAAAAGTAAAATTAGGATAGCCTTCTACACTGCCGCCGCTAAACTGCGGATAGGCTTTATTGGCTGCTGTCGCGTGCCCGGGCATATCAATTTCGGGGATCACGGTTATAAATCTTTCAGCAGCATACGCTATAATTTCTTTGATCTGGACCTGGGTATAATATTGCGGATCAGCAGATGAGTCGCTGTAGTTGCCTATCCCTCCAACAAGCGTTAGTTTAGGATATTTTTTTATTTCCAAACGCCAACCCTGTGCATCGGTTAAATGCCAGTGAAATTTATTCAGCTTATAGTAAGCCATCCAGTCAAGGATCTGCTTAACTTTTTCCATCCCAAAAAAATGGCGCGACTCATCAAGCATTAATCCCCGCCATTGATAGCGCGGGGTATCGGCAATTGTTAAAGACGCTAAGCTGATGGTTTCGCCCCGGGGCTGGTCTTTAATCATTTGCAGCAAGGAGATCATCCCATAAAACACCCCATCACGGTTTGACGAAGAAATGGTAATTTCATTAGCCACAATTTTTAAGGAATATGCCCCAGCGGTGGGATCGCCGTTGGTTAACAACAAATGAATAACACTGCCTGCATCTTTATTATCAACGGCAAGCGTAAAACCCGCCGACTGGCTTACCTGTTTTTGGAAGTAACGGGCTATCGGCAACAACGAAGCATCATTTACACCAACGGTACTGTGATTACTAAAAGTAAACTGCCCTGTACCATTAATAACAGACTTGGGCTGTGGGATTATATTGACATTTTGTGCCCGCAAGTAACCGGAAAACAAAATAAATACAAGTACGATCTTAAATTTCATTTAAAAACAACTCAAATAGTTTGGGGCTGCTATGATATGAATTTTCTTTGAGAAACCGGGTAATTTGTTTGTAACAAAGTGTTTAACTCCTGCAACCGGGCAGTTGTTATTCGTAAGGTCATGAAATCACCTGTCAATGCGTTTCGAGAGTTGTATAAATTGCTTTACAATTTTGAGATACGATTGTGGAGTTTAGCTATAGCAACATGTAAAGCGTTAATAAAATTACAACAGCGCAAAGAACAATCGCAAAACGAGCGTTCTGGATAAATTGCAATTTACTAAATTACAGCAATTTACATCACACAAGTATTATATCCTATGAACCAGGCTCGCATCAAAGGAGCGGGAAGGAATATTTCAGGCCTGTTATTCCGCAACAGATATTTCGTTATTGCTTCGGTAATAATTCTTGTTTTAGCAGCTTCAGTTTATTTACTTTTTTCATCCCCTAAATACAAAGTGAGCATGGAGTTGACTGCTTCCGGCGATTGGGAATTATCAACGACTGCAATTAAGGAGTTGCGTTCTGAAACCACGATAAAAAAAGCGGTCAATGCATTAGGGCTCCAGGTGAGCTATTATCGTAAGGGAACTTTTACAACAAAAGAGATATACGGCGATTCATTACCCATTAAGCTTATACCTGGAAAGGGCGGCATCTATACTTCTCCTGTTGAAATCACCGTCAATTTAATTAATGGCAGCGTTTATAGGATTGATCAGAATAATGTATTCACAGATGTACTTTTATACCACCCGGTTAAACATGGATCTTTAAGCTATACCATCATAAAAGGGCCTGCCTTTAAACCAATACAACCACCGCTGGTAATAAAACTCACTCCTTCTGCCAACTTAACCGAACATTTTAGTAAAAGTTTAAATGCAAAAGTTTTGAGTAGTAACATTTTTGAATTGAGCATAAACGCAGATAATGCTCAAAAGGGGCAGGATTTTTTGAAAAAGCTGGTGGAAATTATTAATGCCGAATATACCAAAGCCGGTTCCCCCACTAAACCGGCGGTTGTTGATACCCAATTGCTTGCTAAATTAAACGATAGTATAACATACTATAAAGCAGTGGCCGATAAATATCACGAGCAGCAAGCCATACTGAACAACATCAAAAAACCCAGGCAAATGCCAAAGCCGAGAGCGGTTCCGGTACTGGTGACGGTGAAGACTGCATTGACTGAAAAAGAAAGAGCCGGCTTAAATACACTCACTGCCGTTAAAGCATACGCCTTGAAACCTAATGACGCTTTTGTTATAATACCGGATAATTATCAAATTAGCGACTACCGTATCGAAGCACTCATACAGGATTTCAATAAAGCGCAACTTAATAAACAGCGGGTAATGCAGGATTCGGACAATGCTGAGGCAAGCGTTTATGCTTTCAAACTCGAACTTAATTCAATAAAAGAAGCACTTGTTAATAGCATAACGGTAAAGGAACAAAAAATTAGAAATGCTCATCAAACTAAAGAGGTCCGTCAACTTGAGTACATTGATCAACCAAAAGATGCCGAGCAATCTCAAGATAGTATGCAGCCAAAAGATGTCGATCAGCCAAAAGATTCAAAATCAATAGCATCATTTTTGTCGTTGCAATTGAACGATTCTATCGCCCAAATAAACGCCTTAATTGAAAGCAAGCAACAACAGTATAACAGGCTATTACATGGATCAGGCAGGCAAAACCCTGGGCCAAGGCTCATTATAAATGAAACGTGGTACATGCGGGAATCAATGATCTCCAAATTGTTATTAGTATATTTTTTTGCGTTATTGACAGGTTTGCTGCTGCCTGTTTTATTGCTGATTATAAATAAATATATAACATCGGCTAAAAAAAAGGCGGCACAATAAATGCAAAAAAGCATTACCCGTAACATGCAAAACGGCCGATCAGGGTTTCTGATCAGCCGTTTTCTGTTTTCATAGGGCAGATAGAAGCTTATTTCCAGCCGCCGCCTAATGAGCGGTAAAGCTCGGCGTTGGCACTAAGCTGCGCCATTTTTATTGAAGCTAATTCAAGCTCGCCCTGTAATACGTTACCCTGAGCGGTTATTACTTCAAGGTAATTGGCAAGGCCATTTTTAAATAATAAACTGGCATTAGTTGTAGCCTGCTGCAATGTTTTAACGCGGTTAGCTGCAATAGTTTGCTGCTCTTTGAGTTTCTGAAGCCTTACTAATGCATCTGAAACTTCGCCCACGGCATTCAGTACCGATTGGCGGAACTGGATCACAGATTTCTCACGATCAACCTTAGCAACCTCGTATTGGGTACGCAATTGTTTGCGCTGTAACAAAGGCTGAGCTATGCCACCTGCCACTGTACCAAACAACGAAGCGGGTATATTGAACCAGTTGCTTGATTTAAATGAATTTAAACCTCCCTGGCCGGTAATGGTTAATGAAGGGTAAAGCTGAGCCTTAGCTATACCAACCCTTGCGTTAGCAATGTTCAAAGCCAGTTCAGAGCTCCTGACATCGGGCCTGCGGCTAACCATTGCTGATGGCACACCTGCCGAAAGTGTTTCGGGGAAAGTGATATCATTAAGTTTAGCGCTACGCTCAATAGCATCAGGCAATTTACCGGCTAAAATGCTCAACCCGTTTTCCTGAACGTTGATATCGCGCTCAAACTGAGGAACCAGTTGGGCGGCAGATTCCAGCTGGGCCTGCGCCTGTTGTACCCCCAAAAAAGTTACCTGGCCGGCATCATATTGTAATTTGATAATGCGCAAAGTACTGTCATTCAATTTTACGTTTTTCTTTGCAATTTCCAACTGTTCGTCAAGCATTAGCAGGTTATAGTAACCTTGTGATACGCTTGCTACAATATTGGTTTGGATAGCCCTTTTAGCTTCATTAGTCTGCAGGTATTGAGCCAAAGCCTGGCGGTTTTGGTTACGGATCTTACCCCAGATATCGGCCTCCCATGAAAGGGCTAAATTTGCATTATAATCTTCGATATGTTTGGTACCGATGCCATATTGTTTAATGCTTAAACCATTGATGCTATTGTCTGACGGACGGTTGGTACTTGCTGTAACGTTTAAACCTAAAGTAGGTGCGTAGTTCCATTTAACCTGTTTAAATTGTAACTCAGAGGCTTCAATGTTTTTAACTGCCACCTGCATATCGTAATTTTTAACAATGGCACTATCAATCAATTTTTGAAGAGCGGCATCGGTAAAAAAGTTTTTCCATTGCAAGTCGGCAATGCTGCTGGTATCGCCGGTGGTAACCGCATTCCTGAAATTTTCAGGCAGCCCATCTTTCGGCGTAGCAACATCTTTTGAAACTTTACAGCCTGCCAGCACCACCAGTGCAAGGGCCAAACTGCCTATAATATTTTTCATTGTTGTATCTTTTTTAAACTATCATGGATTTAAAACCCATGATAGTTTTAGTTGACGTTTAATTGATTAAGCGGAATATTCGTTTTCTAAAACGGCTACATCTTTACCATGGTCACCTGCGTTAGCAGCAAGCGGTTTAGGTTTGCCACTGATGCGTTCCTGCAAGCCCTGGAATATTACGTATAATACAGGTATGATAAACAAACCTAATAATACACCTGAAACCATCCCGCCCGCTGCACCGATACTGATTGAGTGGTTACCCTGTGCAGATGGGCCTGTAGCGATACTCATCGGGAACAAACCGAACACAAAGGCCATTGAGGTCATGATGATAGGCCGGATCCTGAGCTGAGCAGCTTCAATGGCCGATTGAACAAGCCCATGCCCCGCCTTTCGCCGTTGTACCGCGAACTCTACAATCAGAATGGCGTTCTTGGCGAGCAAACCAATGAGCATGATTAATGCAACCTGTACATAGATGTTATTTTCGATGCCGGTTAAACCTAATACAATGAACACCCCGAATAAACCTGTAGGTATTGAAAGTATTACCGCTAACGGCAGGATATAGCTTTCATACTGTGCTGACAGCAGGAAGTATACGAATACCAAACACAACAGGAAGATCACGGTTGACTGACCGCCTGAAGCAATTTCCTCACGGGTTTGGCCGGTGAACTCGTAAGCAAAACCTGTAGGCAATTGCTCTTTAGCTGTTTCTTCTATCGCTTTAATAGCATCACCAGAGCTATAACCCGGTTTAGGGATGGCATTGATCTCGATAGAGTTGAACAGGTTATAACGTGAAGCTGTTTCTGAACCATATACACGGGTTAATTTAACCAGGGTATTAATTGGCACATTCTCGCCTGATTTGTTTTTAACAAACACACGGTCAATTGCTGATGGATCTGTCCTGTCGGCAATATCAGCCTGAACAACCACACGGTAGTATTTACCAAAGCGGTTAAAGTCTGATGCCTGCGCGGTACCGAAATAAGCCTGCATGGTTGAAAGTACGTCTTTCACACTTACACCCAGCTGGTTAGCTTTTTCGTCATCAACCTCTAACTGTAACTGAGGGTAATCAGCTTTGTATGAAGTAAAGGCGAAGGCAACCGCTGGTTTCTGCATCAGCTTCATGATAAAGTTATTTGCAACACCGCTAAATTTATCCAGCCTGCCGTTGGTTTTATCCTGTAGCATCACGTCAAGCGCTTCCACGTTGCTGAAACCAGGAACGGTTGGGAAGCTGAACACGAAGAACGTACCACCTGGTATGCCTGCTAATTTGCCCCTCACAATATTCTGGATAGCATCAATATTTTTAACCTCACCCCTTTCTTCAGTAGGCTTTAATAACAGGAAGATAACACCTGCCGACGGGCTGCTGGATTGTGTTAAGAAGTTAAAACCAGACAGCGCGGTAACAAATCGTGCCGATGGCAATGTTTTCAACTGATCTTCAGCCTGTTTAAAGGTTTTGTTAGTCCCTGCTAATGAAGTACCTGATGGTGTATTTACTGCTATCGCCACAAAGCCCTGATCCTCGGTAGGAATGAAGCCTGTTTTGGTTTTGTTTATCATATAAACAGTAGCAACAACTACTAAGGCGAGCCCTGCCATGCTGATCCATTTATTACGGATCAAAACTTTCAGGCCCCCAACATACCTATTGGTCATATAATTGAAGCCACCATTAAAGCCTGCGTAAAATTTCTCCACAAAGCTTTTCTTAGGAGCGGCGTGGCCATTTTCGCTGTGTTTATTCTTTAAGAATAGTGCAGCCAAAGCCGGACTTAAAGTTAACGCGTTAACAGCCGATATAATAATAGATATAGCCATGGTTAACGCAAACTGGCGATAGAAAATACCTGTTGAGCCTGTCATGAAGCTCACCGGTAAAAATACCGCCGCCATAACCAGCGTAATAGATATAATCGCGCCGGTAATTTCGTGCATAGCCTCAGTAGTCGCCGCTTTAGGTGTTAAGCTTGGATCGTGCTCCATTTTGGCATGCACCGCCTCCACCACCACAATAGCATCATCCACCACGATACCGATAGCCAGCACTAACGCAAACAGCGTTAACAAGTTAACCGAGAAACCAAACAGGTTCATGAAGAAGAACGTACCGATAATAGCAACCGGAACCGCAATCGCCGGGATCAGGGTCGACCTGAAATCCTGCAGGAAGACGAATACTACGATAAAAACGAGGATGAAGGCCTCAACCAATGTATGCTCAACCTGGTTGATAGATTCATCAAGGTCGGTTTTGGTACGATAGAACTGGTTGTATTTGATACCAACAGGGAAATCTTTTGATAGTTTCACCATCAGGTTGTCAATCGCGATCTGAATTTCGTTGGCGTTTGAACCTGATAGCTGTATAATACCAACGATGATACCGTCGTGACCGTTCAGGTTACTTACGCTATTATAAGAGTAAGCACCCAATTCAACACGGGCCACATCTTTTAAACGTAATACAGAACCATCTGCATTTGCGCGGATAGCAATGTTCTGATACTCTTCTGGTTTGGTAAGCTTGCCTTTATATTTAATTACGTATTCAAATGCTTCGTTGCTGCGCTCACCAAATTTACCCGGCGCTGCTTCAAGGTTTTTGTCCTGAATAGCGGCGGTTACTTCGGCAGGTGTAACATTGTATGCTGCCATTTGGGTAGGATTTAACCAAACACGCATTGAATAATCCTTTATGCCACCAAAGATACTGGCAGAACCCACGCCCGGAATACGTTTAATTTCCGGAACGATATTGATTTGTGCGTAGTTGGCCACAAAGGTTTGATCGTATTTTTTAGGGTCTTCAGAGTAGATGGCCATAGCACCGATAAAGCTGTTTTGCTGTTTGGTAGTTGTAATACCATATTGCAAAACCTCGGCTGGCAACTGGCTTGAAGCCTGTGAAACACGGTTTTGAACGTTTACCGCTGCCTGATCGGGGTTAGTGCCCTGTTTAAAGTAAACGGTGATACCCAATGTACCGTCGTTACTGGCGGTAGAGGTCATATAGGTCATATTTTCCACACCGTTAATGGCTTCTTCTAACGAAGGCGTAACGGAACGTAAAATAGTTTCGGCATTGGCGCCCGGATACACAGCAGATACCAATACTGACGGAGGGGCAATATTAGGAAACCGCTCTAAGGGCAGTTTTGTTAAACCAAGTACACCCACTATCACCAACAATATGGAGATAACAGTTGAGAGTACCGGTCTTTCTATAAATTTCTGAAACATGACTTTAAAGTTTAAGTATATGTATTATTTCTTAACTACAACGGCTACTTTATCTGCAGCCTTTTGAGGCTGGATAACCATACCTTCCTGTAATTTATCAATGCCCTCTAACACGATTTGGTCGCCTGCTTTAATAGCTTCTTTATCTTTAACCAGGTAGTGATCACCCGATTTACCAACTATGTCGATAGGTTGTTTTTTAACTTTGCTGCTATCGCCAACTACAAATACGAATACTTTATCCTGCATTTCGATAGTTGAAGCTTCCGGAACAATCAAGGCATCTTTATGGCTCAGGCTTAAGCGGATTTTACCGGTATTACCAGAGCGTAAGAGACCGTCGGGGTTTGAGAAGTTTGCCCTTAGTGTGATAGCGCCGGTGTTTTTATCAAACTGGCCGTCTACAATATCAATTTTACCTTGTTTAGCATATTCTTTATTATCAGCTAACAATAATGATACTGATGGTACATTTTTCAATTTATCTTTCAGGTTAGCGCCGGGATATTGTTCTTTAAAGGCAACAAAATCTTTTTCGCCCAATGAAAAGTAAACGTGTACATCATGAACATCTGATAATTGAGTTAGTGGAGCAACATCTGCAGGGGCAACCAGGCTACCTTGTTTCTTAGCAAGCAGACCGATATAACCGCTTACAGGAGCTTTTATTAAGGTGTAACCTAAATTGATCTGCGCGGTAGCTACATTAGCTTTAGCCGATTCGATATTGGCTTTCGCTACATCAGCTGCCGCCTTAGCTGTTTTTAGCTGGTAGTCAGAAACTACTTTATTAGCTACAAGCGGAGTTAATTTTTCAACTTCCAATTGCGCATTTACCTGTGCTGCTTCGGCCGCGTGTAAGCTTGCTAAAGCGTTATTTAAAGCTGCGCGGTATGGTTGTTCGTTAATTTTAAATATAGGCTGACCGGCAGATACGAAAGCGCCTTCGTCAACAAATACTTTATCTAAAGTACCGCTTACCTGTGGCCTGATCTCTACGTTAACAGCACCTTCAATTGAAGCCGGATATTCCTGGTAAGTAGTTTCGGTACCTGATACTATAGTAGCAACCGGTAAGGCCGGCGGTGGTGGTGCTGTTGGAGCCTGCGGTGCAGATGAACATCCGTATAATGTTAAAGCTGCAACTGCTGCTAAAAGGAGTGTTTTCATGAGTGATGATTTTAAGAGTGGTGAATGAATAGGATTAGAAAAAGCCGTTGGGCTTGTGATATATGATGATTTGATTGTTTTCATTGTTTTACTGTTGCCTACTGTTTTCAATTGAGATGCCAATTTTATATTTAACTGCATATCAATCATTTATAATAATAGAATTTAATTTAAAGTACCTTATATCGTGATATTCACGATTTTTCATCACGATATAACAAAACGATGTGCGCTAATTACAGCATCTGCATAAATTAGATGTTACAACACCGTTAAATCGTTTAACACTGTTAAATAGATTACGAGGGTTGTGAGTGAGCTTTTTCATTGTATTAAGAGTTTGTTTTAAAAAGTGCTTAACAATTACCTAACACTGTAAGGTAATTTAACAGTGTTGTTTTCAAGTCACAGAAAAATTTAATCTTTCATCGACCTGATGATACCGCCTATGGTATCTTTCAAAACCTGGCGGTTAACTTCGTCAGAGAATCCCCTGCTCAGTAAGTTGATGGATACCAGCCCGTGCACAACCGACCAAAAGGTATAGTATTTGGTGCAGATCATTTCGTCGTTTATATCCTTTATATCCATCAGTTGCATAATAGCCTCGCTAACCATAGTGGTAGGGAGCTGGGCTTCGGGCATTGATTTTACCAGTTCGCAGCAACAGTTCATCTGTACGCCAAACATAACCTGGTAAAGCTCCTTATTTTCAAAAGCAAAGTTCCAGTAAGCAAGCCACATGGCTTCCAATTGCTTTTCGGGCAGTCGGTGCTTTTCTTTGGCTTCCTCCATGTCCTTTGCTAATATTAAATAGCCCTTGCGGGTAAGTTCCATTAGTATAGCATCCTTATTTGCAAAGTATTCATATATAATGGGCGCGGTGTATTCAATTACATCGGCAATCTTACGCATGCTTAAAGCCTGCCAGCCTTCATGCTTAACTATGTGGAGCGCGGCATCCAGGATATTAACCCGGGTTTCCTCTTTTAAGCGCTGGATTCGTTCTTTACTTGCCATTTTGATTACACTATTAAATCATTTAACAGTGTTAAGCAAAAGTATAACGGTTTTCAGGATTATTTACCATCCCTTTGTAAAAAACGTTTCATCCAATTGTCACGGATTAAACCTTTTGAGGCAAATCCGGTCGATACACGCTTATTTCTTTACCAGGTAAACCAATTGCCCAATATGATAACCCTGGTGTACAGTACGATTAATTAGGATATTTAATCTGTTACGGTGCGGCTCTTTTGCAAAATCATCTGCTGCAATGGCGCTATGCGGCTTAAACCAGTCTTCGGGTTGCATAGCATTCATTCTTTCGGTCAAAACCTCATTAACTTTAGCCCAATATTGCTTAAGCTCGGCTAATGAAGGTTTATCCAGACCAGAATTTTCAGGGCTTTTAACAAAAATTTGATCGAGCTGGGGATAGAGCCTTTCGCCCAGGCCTAAATAGGTAAACATTCCGTCGCTAACAGCAGTGAGATGGCCAAGCAGGTAAACACCGGTGTTTCGGCCGGGAGCTGTTTCCGCAGTAATCGCATCGTCAGTAAGCTTATCAAGCAAACCATTTAAACGGCTGTTTTGCAGTTCCCAGTTGGAGACTACCATTTTGATAAATAATTCTGTCGACGGTTGTATGCTGGTTTCGGTAATGTTTGTGCTCATTTTTTGCAGATGTAATATCAAACCAGTCGATTTGATGACACAATTATAAGCTAAAACGGGGCTGACGTAAATACTAACCAGCTTATTTGACAAAACTATGATACCACGGGCTCATCTTCAATTTTGCTCACCAGCCATATCATCATGGCAGCAAAAGCGGCAACAACAAAAAAAGCTATTTGCAGGTTGGCTGCCTGGGCAATAAAGCCAACTATCGGCGGTACTATAACAAAGCCCAGGTAACCTACTGTTGATATGGCAGCCAGGGCCTGGCTGCTGTTCATTGTTTTTGATTTACCTGCCATGCTAAATATCAGCGGCACTATACATGACACCCCCATGCCTATCATGGCATAGCCCAAATAAACAGTTAAAGTATAAGGTAAAAACACGGATACCAACAGGCCAGCCAAAACCAGCGCGCTGCTATAAGTTAACACCTTTTTAATGCCGATGGCCGATACTACCCTATCGCCCGCAAAACGCCCAATGGTCATGGTAACCATGTAAACTACAAAACCTGCTTCAGCAAATGATTTGGTGGCATGTACTACTTTTTCAAAATAAACACCGCTCCAATCGTATAACGTGTTTTCACAGGCCATTGAAGCGAAACATATTAAGGAAAATTTAAGCAGGTGTTTATCAGGCATGGAAAACACCGATTTATTAGGTGTTTCGGCAGGCTGATAATCATATGTTGAGGGATAAAATATTGCCGAGAGGATCAGCATCGCAATCCCCACACCTAATAGATGGTATGAAGGCGCTACGTTGAACAATACCATCAAATAACCCACCGCGGCTCCGCCAAAACCTGCCAGGCTCCAGATGCCGTGAAAAGTTACCATGATCGATTTATCGTACAAAGCCTGGATCCCTACAGCCTGCGAGTTCATGGACAAGCCCAGTATATTACGTGTTGATCCGACAAAGAATAAAACCACTATCAGCTGCCACATGTAAGCCATAAAGCCCGGCAGGCAAAGTACAAGGCTAAAAGCCAGCGCACCAATCAGCATCATTGTACGGCTGCTGAAATGTTTAATCATTTTAGCTGTTAAAGGCATGGTAAGCATCAGGCCAACAGGCATAGCAAACAGCACAACCCCTAACTGGGCTTCATTTAAATTAAGCTGATGTTTTATGGATGGAATACGTGAGGCCCATGAAGAATAACCGAAGCCCGAAACGAAGAAGAAGACACTGTTGGCAATCCGCATTTTTGATTTGCCCGCAGCCGTTAGCTGATCCATACTTAATAATTGAGCGCAAATTTAGCTATAATTTGTAAGCACAGCTGCCGCTATTTACAATTAAATGCGGCTACATACATGGCTGAAGCTCGCTGCAGGGCTGATTGTTTTGCGCTGCCTTATGAAAAACTTTATTAAAGCCTTGTTGCATGTAAGTTAACCCCAGATTTAATACCTGCAACGGCGTAGTGTCCGGCAGGGTGAGTGATATGAGGTGTGATATGAGCTTCATAATTACATTATCGTTTCCGGCTGCAAAATTGCTACAATAGTTTCGAAAAAAATTGACCTGGATTAATAACTGACTTTAGGGAGATAATTGATATTAAGTATGATAAACATCTGACAATCAACCCCACCTAAATCCTCTCCAAAGGAGAGGACTTTAAAAATCCGCCTTTGAAATTTTTAAAACCCCTCTCTTCTGGAGAGGGGTTTGGGGAGAGGCCGGCTCATCCAATTGCAATATTGAGGCGTTTGTTTGTAAGCCCGTTTTTTT
Organism: Mucilaginibacter sp. cycad4; assembly: GCF_034263275.1. NCBI lineage: Bacteria > Pseudomonadati > Bacteroidota > Sphingobacteriia > Sphingobacteriales > Sphingobacteriaceae > Mucilaginibacter > Mucilaginibacter sp. cycad4. Next base: position 3,070,130 of record NZ_CP139559.1, read on the forward strand.
AGCTTTACTTTTGAGATAAGTATTTAAATGAAAGACACCACCAAAACTTTGAGTTCAGGACCTACATATAAAGCAGCCGGTAAAGTAGCAACCATTATCGAAAGGCATTTCAGGCATTTTCACGCCAAAGCCCTCGCCGATAACGATGAGATAGACCTTGCGCCTACCCCCAGCTGTACCACTATCGAATCACTTATCGATATCTCATTTTGGGCAAGCTTGCGCCGGGAAGAGGGATTTTCACCAAAATTCACTCTGGCTTTTTTACCGCCGGAAGCCGCCGGTCAGCCGTTATTGTTTGGTGGCAAAATTAAACTCGCGCCTAATATCCTGACCAAATTTGCTTCGGCAGTACAACAGCCGGGCATCCATTTAGGCATCTGGATTGAAGATGATGAACTATACATCTGGGGGACCACCCTGGCCATACCGGCTTACTGTTTTGTGCTGGAAGTAATTGAACCCGGATTATTAGTGATCAAACATCGCCGTATAGAGGGTTTTGGCAAATTTGTAAACATAGCCATATTAAAAGGCGACGATATCAAAGTAGTTGACGAGCATGGCTCCAGCATTTCTGACTGCCCTAATGTGCTTTCGGCCATGCTTGATTTTACTTTACCATCCCTATGGAATGATCCGGTAAACGTATTAGTTCAACTGGCAACCTCCATGCAAGCCCACAAACGTGGCGGCATCTTATTAGTTGTCCCCTCCGGAAGCGAAGAATGGCGCGAATCCATCATCACCCCGATCTCTTACCCTGTCGATCCTCCGTTTTCAGGCCTTACCGATCTGATGATTCATGAAGGTATCGACAGATACCATACCTCATGGCAGGAAAAAATGCGCCGTGCGGTTGATACCATAGGCGGATTAACCTCGATAGACGGCGCTACGCTAATAAATGATAAACACGAGCTGCTGGCTTTCGGCGCCAAAATAGGCCGCTCAGAAAAAAGCACGCCTGTCGAAGAGATCGTAGTGACCGAACCAATAGTAGGCTGTTCAACCCGGGTAATCCACCCGGCGCAAAACGGAGGTACAAGGCATTTAGCGGCGGCACAGTTCGTTTTTGATCAAAAGGACGCTTTAGCTCTGGTAGCCTCACAGGATGGCCGGTTTACGGTATTTGCATGGTCGCCGGTTGTCGGCATGGTGCATGCTCACCAGATTGATATATTGTTGTTGTGAGTTAGAGGTTAGTGATTGGAGATTAAAGGTTAGTTACTACCGGTGCGATGGAATGACAAGCTCTATAAATTCCCTCAATTCGTATAATTCGAGTTAAAAATCTTTGAAATCCTGAAAATCAAAAAAATCCTGGTTCAGACTAATCGCAATTCAACAACAAATCATAATATTTCCTCATCAACACCGTATCATAATTAACCAGCGACTGGTAAGCCTCTGACACAAGTTCATTGAGGATAGATGAACCCAACTGCCCGCCTCCGTTTGGGATAGAGTCGTAATAGACAATGATTTCCTTTACCCTTATTATTTCGTACAGTAACTGCTGAACCAAATCAGTCTGTGTACCCGTCTGCATGCCAGCCGAATTGCTATTCAGGAAATCTAAAGGATCATTAGTAGCAGGGGTCATTTTTTTGTCAAACAGGATCGGAATTATGGTTTTATCAACTACGTATTAACAGTTAACAAGTTTAAACATCCGCTTTTTGTTTTAAAAAAATAAAAAAAATTGAAACAAAATAACAAAACCCTCATAAAGAGGGTTTTGTTACTATAAAAAAATGCTTAGTTGCTTTGTTTTGGCTCCGGTTTCGGTAATAAAACCTTGCGCGATAACTTCAGTTTACCTTGTTTATCTACATCAAGCAGTTTTACCCTCACTTCGTCACCTATCTGGAAGATACCATCCATAGTTTCAATACGGCGGTGATCAATTTCAGATATGTGCAGCAAGCCATCTTTACCAGGCATGATCTCAACAAATGCACCAAACGGCATGATTGATTTTACTTTACCTTCGTAAATTTCGCCTACCTCAGGTTTTGAAGCGATGGCGCGAATGCGGCCCAAAGCAGCGTCGATAGATGCTTTATTATCGGCAAATACCTGAACAATACCCTGGTTGTCTTTTTCTTCGATAGAAATAGTGGCGCCTGTTTCGCGTTGCATTTCCTGGATGATTTTGCCACCGGGCCCGATAACTGCACCAATAAATTCTTTATCAATTTTGATGGTAACAATACGCGGAGCATGTGGCTTGTAATCGGCACGAGCCTCGGTAATGGTTTTAGCCATTTCGCCAAGGATGTGTAAACGACCGTCTTTAGCCTGGTTTAACGCGTTGGTTAATACTTCATATGAAAGGCCGTTGATCTTTAAGTCCATCTGTACTGCAACGATACCGTTCTTAGTACCTGTTACTTTAAAGTCCATATCACCCAGGTGGTCTTCATCACCAAGGATATCAGAAAGGATAGCATATTTGGTACCCATTTCGTTGGTGATCAAGCCCATAGCAATACCTGATACAGGCTCTTTAATTTTAACACCGGCATCCATCAGCGCCAGTGTACCGGCACAAACAGTAGCCATTGATGACGAACCGTTTGATTCCAAAATATCAGAAACTACACGGATAGTGTATGGGTTTTCATCTTCAGATGGTAATACCTGTTTCAATGAACGCATAGCCAGGTTACCATGACCAATTTCGCGGCGGCCGGCACCCCTGTTAGGCCTAACCTCACCGGTTGAAAAACCAGGGAAATTGTAGTGTAACAGGAATTTTTGGTATCCGTTAATGAAAGCACCGTCAATCATTTGCTCATCATCCTTAGCACCTAAGGTAACGGTAGTTAATGACTGAGTTTCGCCACGGGTAAATACAGCCGAACCGTGAGCAGATGGCAAATAACCAACTTCGCTCCATATCGGGCGGATCTGCGTAGTAGTACGACCGTCTAAACGTTTACCTTCGTCTAATACAAGGTTACGGATAGCATCATACTCCACATCGTGGTAGTATTTTTTGGCAAGGCCTTTGGTGATATCATCAATCTCGCCTAAAGTTTCGATATAAGCATCACGTACTTCTTTAAATTTAGCACTACGCTCTTCTTTTGCCGACGCAGCCGAAGCAATAGCGTAAACCTGGTCATAAGTAGCGGCGTAGATGGCTTTTTTCAAATCCTCGTTGCTGTGCTCATGGCTGTAAACACGTTTTTCGGTTTTACCAACTTCAATGGTCAGTTCTTTTTGAGCTAAACATTGAAGTTTGATAGCAGTGTGGGCAAATTTGATGGCTTCAACCAATTCAGCTTCCTGAATTTCTTTTGATTCGCCCTCAACCATGTTGATATCATGCTCGCTGCCTGCAACAATAAATTCTAAAGTTGCATTTTCAAGCTGGCTTAAAGTAGGGTTAATTACTAACTGGCCGTCAATTTTAGCAACACGTACTTCAGAGATAGGGCCGTTAAAAGGAATGTTAGATACAGATAAAGCTGCAGATGCTGCCAAACCGGCCAATGCATCGGGCATGATATCTTTATCGGCAGATATTAAAGAGATCATCACTTGTGTATCAGCGTGATAATCTTCAGGGAATAATGGACGCAAAGCACGGTCAACCAAACGTGAGATCAATACCTCATAGTCTGATAAACGGGCCTCGCGGCGTAAAAAACCACCCGGGATACGGCCTGTTGCAGCGTATTTTTCCTGGTAGTCAACAGATAATGGCAAGAAGTCAACACCTTCTTTAGCTTCAGGCGATGATACAACAGTAGCAAGCAACATGGTATCACCCATTTTCACTACTACCGAGCCATCCGCTTGTTTGGCCAGCTTACCTGTTTCGATCTCAATGGTGCGTCCGTCGCCCAGATCAATAACTTTTTTAATTACGTTTAAACTCATCTTTTTTTGTTTGTGATGCACTTTTCATCTTCGGGAGCGCATCGGATTTTATGTGTGTAAATATATGTTTCAAAAGTAAAAAAGCCATCCTAAAATGGGGATGGCTTTTAAATAAAAAAGGAGAGAATTACTTAATGATATCCCTTAGCTGTAAAGCTTTGATGATAGCACGGTACCTTTCAATGTCTTTATTATACAGGTAAGCAAGTAACGCACGGCGTTTACCTACTAATTTTTGTAGCGATAATTGAGTTGAAAAATCCTTTTTGTTTTTTTTCAAATGCCCTGTTAAGTGAGCAATACGGGTAGTAAATAAAGCTACCTGACCTTCGGCCGAACCTGTGTCAGCTGCTGATTTACCGTGTTTTGCAAAGATCTCTGCCTTTGCTTCTTTACCTAAATACATTACTTGAATAATATTAAAGCGTTAACTATTTTATTAATTGTGGGTGCAAAGATAGCGATTAATTATGCAAATGCAAGGGGCAGGAATAATTTTGGAGTGAGTGGTTGATTGGGTTGGTTATGTGAGTGGCTGATTAGGTGAATGGTTGATGTACACCTTTATTTTATATATAAAATTTATATATAAAACGTGTATAACGCAAACTGTCTGCTCCAAATTGCTAACTGAACTACGGCGTTACCTTCGGCCCGCGCTATACGCTCATACGGCTGCAGCTCTTATCCATTTGGCCGGTATCCGCCCCTATCGCTAACGCGGCTTTTGCGGACATTAAAGCACCATTCACTTAATCAACTACTCACCTACCCATGCAATTTAGAAAAACTTAATTACTGCCCATTATCAAGGCCTTCGCTTTTTCAAGGGGTTCGTCAATTCCTGCTTTGATACCTTTAATAGTAGGTTTTATTTCAACATCAATTTTCACGCCCTTTCGCTGTGTTTGAGTTCCATCAGGGTACAAAATACCTATCCCCGAAAACATCGTACTTATACTGCCCGGCAATATAATTTGCGATACATTACCATCTGCGCCCGCTGTTGTACTCCCGATAACCTTAACATTGGGCGAACTCTGAAAAGCCATTGTTGTATACTCGGCCTGGCTCTGTGATTGCTCATTTACGATCACTACAACTTTGCCCTGGTAAGAATTATCCGGTTTAATATCCAACGCTGGTGTTTCTACAAATAAACCAGGCCGATTAATACTGCCATTTGTAAACTTAACAAATGGAGCAGGGCCCGACTTAATGTATGCGCCAAATGTAAATGGCATAAACTCCGAAGGGTAACAGCGCATGTCAATGATAATACCTTTTGTGTTCTTAAACATCAACCTTATAGCGGGCAGATTTGCATTATGGTATTTCCCCGGATACAGGTAGCCTATTTGTTCATTAATTAAATAGTAGCCCGGATCTTTAACATTAACATTGCTGTTATTCATTAAGCCGGCCTTGGAAACAAGTACGCCTTCATTAGCTGCACTTAAAGCATTTCCATTTCGTTGTATTGTAAAATCAAAGCGCGGATTGTTGCTTCTCAATAAATAATTGCCCGGCATATCTCTTAATTGGGTAGCATAGTTGGACGCGGCAGTTATGGGCAGGTATTTTCTGATCAGTTCGTCGACGGTAATATTGTTAATAGCCCGTATTTCATCCCCTATTCTGAATTTTTCTTTAACAGCAAGCGAATCAGATTCAAAACCGGTTATCACCAGTTTATTCTCCACAAACCCAGCTTTAAATGATGGCCGGTATTTACCGCGATAAGCTTCCAACTCAATATTACCACTCCAGATATTAGCGTGTGTATCATGAATACCGCTGATGAGCTTAAGCGTTGTGAGTATATATTCCGTTGAATTTTTATTACTAACAAATTGAGGAATAAACTCAGGCAAGGTTTGGTTCCAATCTTTTCCTATTAAATGTTTGTAAGGAAAAAAGTACTGCACCATATTCCAATATTTAAACAAGCATAGCAAACGGTAACCTGCATCCGGATATTTCATTTTGTAATATCCATTTTCGTGATCGAATAAGGGATTGCCTACTCCCTCGGCCATGTTTACATAATAACTTTCGCTGATTTTATGGTTATTTAAAATAAATTGAAGCTTATCAACAAGTGATTTATTGAGCACCGAATGATCAAACAGATTACTGTAATCGGGTTTGGGTTTAACCGAGCTACCAATATCAGGCTTACAATTGTCACAAATATTCACTTTACCAAACTTATCAGTCCATTGCTCAAGCGCCTGGCTTAACTCGTTATTATTACGCGCTTTTATAACAGCCGGCATTACCCTAAAAAGCTCGGCATCCATATTGAAATCTCCTTTGGCAACAGCAGGATGATGATATTTTAAAAAGCCCCAAACCTGACCGAGCAGTCTTAAATTAGTAATTGCTTGCGGGTTAAGCGTAATGGTATTAACCCCCGAGCCATTTTTGAAAGCAGTATCAAGGTCGGCTTTTACCCGGGCTATCTCCTTATACGCTACATTTTCGATGGACTTGCCATCAATAAAGAGTTGCAAATTATCAATCCAAACTTTCCCCTTGCCCACTAACAGCCCGCCGCCAACTATATTAATCGCCTTTTGGCTGTTGTAAGGTAATTTGATGCTATATTGTTTCCAGTCGGCTGTGCCATGGATATTTTGCCCCTGCATATTATCAAAAGCGGATGTACCGTCAATCCGAAGCCACAATCCCGCAAAGCCAGAGCTCACTCCTTCGATTTTCAGATATCCTCTTAGTTCAATCTCATTTCCTTCAAATCTTTTTGGAATAGCAAAGCTAACAATACCATACCCGGCACTATCAACCGCTGAAGCAACGGACAATGCATATTTACCATGCTGTACGGCAATGCTATCTATTCCATATTTATAATCACGACCGTCAGAATGGCTCCAACCCTCAGGATATTTACTTTTATGATTTATTTTTTCAAAATCGCCATTTAATAAATCTCGTTGGTTTTGGCCATTTGATTTATTGCAACTAAACAAACACGTTATGAGGCATAAAGGCACCAGGAAGTTTTTCATCGATTTGGATAGGTTAAGTTTATAATGAAACCAAAACGCTATTTCTTATAATTTAATATATAGCAAATCATAAAAAGTAGCGTGTACCCATTGTACCAACAAAAATGCCGGGTAAATCGTTACTTCCCCTCCGTCCAGCTCTTAAAAATGGCGGCCTGTAGTTTATCCTGATTAGGCAGCGGCGTGATCTTAAATGTTTTTTCATGTAATCTGCCTAAAACAATGGTTACGTCCTTCTTCTCTCCGTTTTTTAGTAAACCCAAGGTTAGGTTATCGCCTGTATTTTTTGTTTCGAAGGCTTTAAAAAGTACATCTTTTGTAGCTGGGGCGCCATCAACTGTAAGTATAACTGTACGCCCTCTGATACCCTTATCCCATGCCGGCGATTTATAAGCTACAGTATTGATCCGGAGGGTATCGCCCTGCTGCCGTACATTAAGACCGGCCCATGATTCAGATACTACCCTGGTTGCCGTATCAACAGCCAGGCCACCATAAGCAAAGTACTTAGGATAATCGGGAGGTTTAACGGTTGATGCGTATTCAAATACTTCGGGTAAAGGCATGCCTGCCATTTTTTCGCATTCGTTCCTAAATTCCTGCTCTGTAAAACCACGGTTCAGCTTTTTGTAATACTTATAATAAAGCAGGCGCATTACATCATCAAGCGTTTTTTTGTTTTGAGTAGCGTGGCGGATGCTGAAATCAAGCATCAAACCCAAAATCGGCCCTTTATCATAATAAGAGATCGTTTTATTAAAATCGTCACCCTGTCGGCCGTTGGGCCCGTCATCCCAGGTATCATAACTGGCCTGTGTTGCCGATTGGTATAAATGCCCGGGCTGGTTCTCGTAGTTGCGCAGGTTGTTCTGAAAATCGCCAAACATATCTTCATTATTCATTAAACCGGCATGCCTGGTTATCATGTATTCATAATAAACCGTAAACCCTTCTGATACCCACAGCATATTGGTATGATTTTCTTTCGAGTAGTCAAAGGGCCCAAGTTCAACCGGTCTGATCCGTTTAACATTGTAGTGGTGAAAATATTCGTGCGCTATAAAGTTGTACAGCTTTTTACGGGCTTCGGGCGTATTAAACCCTTCGCCTCCGCTAAAGCTTAGCGAGGTTGAGTTTAAATGCTCAATACCGCCGCCGCCCGCGCCTATTGATAAAAAGGTATAATGCGTATATGGAATTTCGCCTATGATGTTGCTGCCTGTCACTACGATCTTTTTCAGATCATCCATAAACGCCTGTCTGTCGAAAGCAGGCAACTTATAACCTATGAAATTATGCGGCTTGTTTTGCACACTGAACGCAGGCAGTACTTCCAGCTCGCCCATTAAAAACGGGCTGTCATAAAGCACATCAAAATCGGCTGCTTTGTAAACATGGTATTGCCCCTTCAGAGTATCCAGCCCGGTTGCTACCAGGTTGCTCCATTTGCTGTAAGGCTTCATTTGGATGGTGACTGGATGGCGTAATTCCTGGTCGAGATACATAAACAGGCCTCCGGGGGTAATGTAGCCTCTTGTTTCGTCAAGGTAAACGTTGCCTACAAACGGCACAACTGCCTTAACATCATACGAGATCTTTACATCGCCGGCCAAAGGATTAATAACCTTCCAGGTATCCTTTGTTGGCTTATCAAATTTAAGCGCGGTTCCTTTGGCATCGACAACAGTAAAATTTTGTACTGCACCTGCAAAATTGATCAGCTGGTAATATCCCGGTGTCCAAACGCACATTTTAAAATCGAGCGTTTTGAGGTGGGTTTTATTGGTCAACTCAACATGGTACAAATGTTCGGCTGCCTTTTCCATCGACACCGAATATTGCATATTAACAGGTTGCTGGGCCCAAACGCCAGCACAAAAAAACAGGCAAAATGACAGGGTTAAATTAGATAGTAATTTCATTATCTGCTTGGGTTTTGCCGAATATAATAAACAGCGGTTTATTTATTTCGCCAATCACCGGAAATTAGCCCGAAAGATGCAGGTATTTATTCCCGGGGGATAAATTTTACAAGGTGGTTTAGTTTAAGAAAAACAGGCCATGTCAAACTTATATCCCGAATAAACTAATCCCCCGGCAACCCATCTTCAAACCCACAATCGCCACTGCTTGCAGCAGGGTCCAGGTTCCAGGCCGAAGTCAGGAAATAAGGTGCTGTACCATCGGCATTCTTAGTACTATAGGTACATTTAATCACCCTGCTTTCGCCTGGTGCCAGTGAGATATAGTTATCGCTAAAGATCACAGGTAAAATATCGTCACCACCTTGCCCTTTTAAAGCGCGCAGATGTACAAAAAACGCAACTGCAGTGCCTGTATTTTTGATGGTTACCGCATACGAGGTACTGTCCCCTTCGGCTTTGCCTGTTTGGCTAACCACTAATTTAGTTTTGGGTAAAGATTGCAGGGCCGAATAATCCGCGTAAGCCGATTGTGGCGTAGTAAACCAGTTTGATTTTTTCCAGTTCAGCTCATCACCTTTTTTGGAGAGCCAGTACCAGTTGATGCTTTTAGATTCACCGCTTTTATCGCTTAGTTCAAGGCGTAAAAAGTAAGTATCCGTTAAGCCCACAATGGCGGGCAGGGCGAATAATCTTTTTGATGCATCGGCACCAATATTGGCAGTAGTGGTTTTACTGAATTTATTTGACCCGTCCAGGTTATAAACATCAGCCTTAACTTTTAAACCTGTAAAGGTTTTTAAATAGGAGTTGATAACCGCTACCTCATTTGCTTTGTATGAATACAGCACGTGCAGGGGTTCCATGGCTTTTTTCATACCAAAGTAAGTGCCCGCAGGGTACAGATAATAATCATATGTATGCCAGATAATGCCCGGCCACGGATTGCTCAGCATCCATTGCACCACGCCGGTGGCAGTTTGGTATTTGTTTAATCCGTATGCTTCCATCATGGCGCGGTGGGCCTCGTAATTTTGTGCCTGAGCTTTGGCTACATAGTTTTTAATGGATGCCGTTTCGCCGTAACGACTGTAAAGCGCCCTGGTGAATACCTTTGTCGTACCAAATGAGCCTGTACCGCAATGATAGTTCCAGGCGGCTGAGGTTACGTTCAGCGAATCTTTTGGAATAAATTTCACCAAGCTTTCATATGGCGGGATAGACGGGCCGGGCGAAATCTCGGTAGCAAAGCTGTAAGTACCGCCATACTTTTTGGCGGCATCGGTTTCCCAGTATATTGGCGGTACCCATTCATACGGACCAGCCATTTTTACGCCACTATAGCCCGATACTTTTGATTTACTTTCATTGGCGGTTGCCAATAAAGGGTTGGGCCATTTTAACTGCTTTTCAATCTTCAGGTAATCGCGCTCAACCGAGGTGTCTGTCGGCGGCATATCACTGCCGTTGAGCCATACAAATAAGCTGGCTTTGTTGCGCAGCCAGTACATCACACTGCTATCTGATGCCATGGCAACTTTTCGCTCGGCGGCATCCCATTTTTCGGGGTGTTGCCAGGTGCCGCAGCACATCCAGCCGTTCATCACCATAAGGCCGTATTTATCGCACAGGTCGTAAAAATTATCGTCCTCCATTTTACCCTCGGAGCGCACAATGTTCATATTCATATCACGCACCAAACGGATTTCCTGCTCCTGCCTTTGAGGCGAACGGCGCTGGAAAATATCAGGCGACCAGGCCGCGCCTCTTAACATAATAGGCTTACCATTCACAATAAACTCCCGCGACTGGTTATCATCAATGATCTTAGATGTAAACTGCCTGATCCCAAAGTTTTCGCTCACCGAATTACTCAGCTTTTTATTAACCACAGCCGATATTTCAATACGATTGAGATTTGGCTTACCATATTGCCAGGGCCACCAGATGGATGGGCCCTTAACATTAAGCTGCTTAAACTCCGAAGGCGAAAAGTTTACATTCTTCGACTCGTTAGCCAGCAGGTGTACTTTTTTCTCGAAGGATATATTTTCGTTGATCTTGCCTTTGATCACCGCGTCCTGGGCTTTATTGGTGTAGTTGGTTACCTGGGCATCTACGGTTAAATGGGCTACCGCAAGCGAAGGAAGGTCAAAATCGGTAGTAACCAGCGGAAACTTCACGCCTACCTTGTTGTAGGTTTTTACCTCAACATTATTGATGATGCCACCATTATAATCCTGCGGATAAGGGATCCAGTCGGCATAGTCAATGGCCAGGTCACCATTACGTTTGTTTGGTGTAAAAGGCCTGAGTACTTCAATAGCTAAAGTATTAGTGCCACTATAGTTGATATTTTTAGTGAGGTCAAGATCAATGATGCGGTACGGGCCCTTTACTTTTGTTGAATCGGCTATTTTAACCCCGTTGAACCAAACGTTGGCTTTATAGTTGATGCCATGTAAACGAAGGATCACGTTCTTGCCATTTTCGGCAGCGGGCAGGTTAAACTCCTTCCTGAACCACCATGGCTTATCCAGTTTAGGATCTGCCAGTTTTTCAAGGTTCCTGCCCATAAACGGATCGAAATTATATACATGATTGGCCAGTAAACCAGCTAAAATGGTTGACGGCACGCTTACTTTATACCAGCCCTGGGTATCAAATTTTTCTTTCGAGATGTCTGTAGCAGCGGCGGGTGCTGTAACTGCCGATTGCATTTGCCAGTCATCCTTCAACAGCAAATTAAAATTCTCATGCCGCCCCTGCGCAAATACCCTTGTACCAAGCAGGACAATTACCGACATTAATAATATTTTTTTCATGACAGATTAACTTTACTTCTGATTGTCGTAATACAAAGCGGCCGCGCCAATGATACCGCTGTTTTGCAGTTCTGAGGTCTCGATTTTTATACGCTCAAGCGTTTTTGAATAGGCAAAGGTTTTCACCTGCTGCCACATGGTATCTTTAAAATATTCAAAGGCCTGGCTTACCGATCCGCCTAAAATAATCAGCTCGGGATCATAGGCGTACATGACCATTTTTATGGCATTTCCTATATGGTTTCCTAATTCGGCATACAAACCTAATGCCCTTTCCTTGCCGGCCCGGGCATCTTTAAATACCTGTACGCCATCCAATCCGTATACATTACTAAAAAATGAGCCACTGCAATAGTACTCCAGGATGTTATCGATATAAGGAAAAAGACCTATCTCCCCGGCACCGCAATTATGGCCTGCGTATAGTTTGCCATTGGTGATAATGCCTGTGCCAAGCCCCGTACCCAGGGTTACCCCAACCATGCTGTCAGCACCTTTCCCCTTTCCAAAATACAGTTCGCCCACGGCAAAACAATTGGCATCATTATTTACATATACCGGAACGTTGTACCGCTCCTGCATTAGTTTTTTCAAGTGTACTTCTTTCCATGAGGGAATATATTGCACATCATAAACAATACCTTCGGCTACATCAACCACGCTGGGCACGCCTATGCCTATGGCGCTGACGGTATCGCTTTGCAGCAGGGCATCAACAACGGTATAAATATCATTCAGCACATCTTCAACACTGCCGTCACTTTTTATTCGTTGCGATATAATATTACCGATGGTGTTATTATCAACCACCGCACCGCGGATATTGGTAGCACCCAGGTCGATACCTATAACTTTTATATTGCTCATTTATATATTATGCTTTATTATCAAAAATAGTTTTGTTGGTAACCAGCGGCTTAGCCCAAAAGCCAATACTAAGCATGTAACCGAATGTAATATACAGGAAAAACATCCCCTGCCTTAACCCAAACAGGCTGCCCAAACCGCCTATCAAAAGCTGAACCACTGCGCCGCCAATAATACCCGTAACTAAAATTCCGGCAAATGAACCGTGATCTTCGGCTATCGAGCTCAATGCCAGCGAGAATATAATGGGATACATTACCGACATAAAGAAACCAACTATTGAAAATGAATACAACGATGTTTGAGCGCTGCCGAACAGGCCAAGCGTGAGGAAAACAAGTGCCAAAATGGTAAAGATCACCAGCAGCTTGCGGCTATCCATCAACTTAAGCAGGAACAAGCCTAAAATACCTCCGGCGGTCATCAGTCCCCAGAAGTAAGCTACGGCACTGGCGCCCGTGGTTTGCGGATCAAATTTGTGGTAAACGAGTAAAAATTGCGACATCCAGTAGGATACGCCCTGCTCGCTGCCCACATAACAAAACAAGGCTATAAAGTAAGCTATAACAACGGGCTTTTTAAAAAGATCAAGGTGAGTTTTCCAAGGCCCGGCTTTTTCGTCGCTGGCCAGCTCTACCTTCGGAAATTTAGATATCAGCATGATCACGAACATACCTAAACAAATAACAGCAAACAGCCAGTACAGCGAGATCCAGGGCATGGTTATGGGTACGTGGGCCTCAAGCAAAGGGAAAATACCACCCTTGCTGCTCCCCATATTTTTAACCATGTATGAATAAACCAGCGGACTAACAAACGATGCCCCGCCAAATATAAGCTGTGCCAGTACCGAGGTAAAAGCGTAATTTTCCTCCCCGCCTGATGTGCGGAGCAGCGGATTAATCACCACCTGCAGCATAGCCATACCGCAGCCAATTAAAAACAAGGATATAATGGCAGTTAGATAGTTAGGATAAACAGCCAATAGTAAAGAGCCAAAAAACGCCACCACAAAAGCAGCAACCATGATGGTTTTTTCGTTATACTTTTGAACCAGCATGCTCGACGGGATTGACATAACCCCATAGGCAATAAAAAACGCAAAGGGCAATACCCCTGCCATTACATCGCTCAGTTTAAAATCCTTAATAAACTCGGGAGATAACGGCCCAATGATATTGGTTAAAAACGAAATGACAAAAAACGTAAGCATGATAAGCGTTACGATGTAGTAGTTTTTCTTCATCAATTGGAGGGTTATGGTTTTTGGTTCGGTATTAACTTAAATATCGTTAAAAATTCTTTGGCTGGATAATTTTAAAAAATCTTATTTAAATTGTTACACTTTCTTTTTAAAATATTTTAAAAAGCCTAAAAAACAATCGATATCATTCTTTACTTAATATTCTGTTAACTAAATACCTTCAATCAAAACATTTGGGGTACATGAACGTGTTAATGGAACAAATACCTGCTGTATGACCCCAAAAAGAGAGAAAGAACTTACCTACATCGAAAAAGTATGGCATACTGTTGCCATTGTTGCCTTGTTGGTTGTAGTGATACTGATAGCCCGGGTTGCTTTTAACGTACTGCTTATGGTACTTTCAGGCGCGCTGATAGCAACCTATTTTCACGGCCTGGGCGACCTGATAGAGCGCAATACCAAAATGCGCAGGCGCTACGCTATGATCATATCAGTAGTTGGTTCATTTTTAATTGTAGCTGGCTTGTTTTATTTGATGGGCACAACCATACAGCACCAGATAACTTTACTAAAAGATACACTCCCGCATACGGTTAATAATTTCAAGGCTAAACTGGCTTCAAACCCCACGGGGCAGCAAATACTTGATTATTTTTCGGGCGATAATGATCCTGACAAGGTAGTAGTTACCGTACAGCACTTTTTCAGTACCAGCTTTGGCGTACTGGGTGATATTTATATCATCCTGTTCCTGAGTATCTTTTTCACTACTAATCCCGATGTTTATAAAAACGGCATTTTAATGCTTTTGTCTGAAAAGAAAAAACCTTTGGGGCAGGATATTATGGACAGGATTAGTCTTTCATTAAAAGGCTGGCTTAAAGGGATGTTACTTTCTATGGTGTTATTAGGCTTGCTGCTTACCACGGGTTTAAGCATCATGGGCATCCCGGCAGCGTTGATATTAGCCTTATTTGCAGGCATGTTAAAGATCATCCCCAACCTGGGCTCGGTTATAGCCATGGTACCCGGTGTATTACTTGCACTTACCATGGGCACTAATACAGCCATTATAGTGGCGCTCATTTATGTTGTATCGCAAACCATAGTGAGCAATATCGTAGTGCCTATAGTACAAAACCGTATGATCAACCTGCCTCCTGCGCTTACTATCATCAGCCAGGTGGTTATGGGAACACTTTCGGGTGTGCTGGGCATTATACTGGCTGTGCCTATTGTGGCTATCATTGTGATTTTGGTTGATGAATTGTATGTTAAAAAACTTGGCGATGCCGAGGTAATAGCGCATTAAAGTAAAATGGCCTCATCAAAAAAATCTATATATAGTGCGCTTATTGCCAACCTGCTGATAGCAATAACCAAATTCATTGCGGGTGTTATCGGCCGGAGCGGATCGATGATCTCCGAAGGCATTCACTCGGTAGTGGATACTGCTAATGAATTGCTGTTATTGCTTGGCCTGCACCGGGCACGCAAGGAGCCCGATAAAACCCACCCTTTTGGCTATGGCAAGGAGTTGTATTTCTGGTCGTTCATTGTATCTATCATGATATTTGGCCTGGGCGGCGGGTTATCCATTTACCAGGGCATATTACATATCCGCGAACCCGAACCTCTTGGCGACCCTACGATGAGCTATATTGTATTGGGATTATCTGTCATATTTGAAGGCTCATCGCTCATCATCGCCCTGAAAGAATTTAATGCAATAAGAGGTGATCAAACCTGGTGGGATGCTGTTGTTAAAAGCAAAGACCCATCAACCTTTTTAGTAATGTTTGAGGATAGCGCAGCCGTTGCAGGGCTTTTTATCGTAGGCATCTGTATGTTCCTGAACCATCGTTACCACATCCCTGTGCTTGACGGTGTAGCATCATTATTGGTTGGGTTGATATTGGTTGGTGTTTCGGCGATATTAGCCCGCGAAAGCAGGAGTTTGCTTATGGGCGAAGGCATTTCATCCGAATCGCGTACTAAGATCACCGCCCTGGTTGAACGTGACAGTGCTGTTTTAAAAGTGATGCACATGCTGTCAACCTATCAATCGCCCGATGAAATTATTTTGATGCTGATAGTAGCTTTTAAAGAGGATCTTGATACACAAAAGATCAACGAAGCTATCGACCGGATCCGCGATTGCATTAAGCAGGAGTTTAGCCTGGTGCGCTTTGTTTTAGTACAGCCCGAAACATTTTCGGCAGAAATTACTGAAACAGGCGGCGTACTTTAATTGTATATTAGCTATTGATAACAAACAACCTATCTCATGGAAGAACAAAAATTTCATTACGCAACAGTAACCGAAGCTATAACCAAATTAAAAGAACAGGGCTATACCCATGAGTTTAGCCTGGAAGATGACCATCTTAAAGCAGGCGGAGAAAATTTTCCGGTGGAGGAATTTGAAATAGTAGACCTGTACCGTTATGAAGGTCCCTCCGACCCTGCCGATGAAGCCATTGTTTACGCCCTTGCTTCAGCCGATGGCGTTAAAGGCACACTGGTAACAGGTTATGGAATCTCAACAGATGAGGCAACTATCGAAACGCTAAAGAATTTACATTATAAGTATCAACAGGGCCGGCAGTAGTCTGACCGGGATAGTAAATTAGCGGAAAGAAAAGGAGGGATTATTTTAAATACTCCTGGTAATATTTTGTAATCAGTACCTGCTCATGAAATGTTTTTCTGATAATTTCACGGCCATGCTTGCGGATGTGATCTAATTTTTGCTTTCCAAGGTGGGCTTCGTTCAATTTTCCGATAATGCTGCCGGCATCTAATGTGCAAACCCAGCCCAGGTTATTTTCGCCAACAAAATCGGAAAGGCCTACATTTTCAGAAATTAAAACAGCAGTGCCCATATGCAACGCTTCAACCACTACGTTCGCGAAGTTTTCATTTAAGGAAGTGAGGATTAACAGATCAGACTGGTTAAGCCGTTCAAACTTTTGCTCACGGTTTACCCAGCCTATCCAGTCAATTTTTGAAGCTATATTTAATTCATCTGCAAGTTGTTTCAATTGCTGTACGTATGCTTCATCGCCATTGCCGGCAATAACAAGTTTCAGCTTAAACGAAAGCTGACTTATAGCAGTAAACAGTTTTTCAAGTCCTTTTTTATGATGAATGCGTGACATAAAAATAACAGTGAAACACTCATTGTTGGTTTCCTTTATTTCGATATCGGGTAATGATAAAATATTGGGTAAAACAAAGCCTTCCCATCCCGGAATCAACTTCCTGCATTCAACATATTCAGATTGGGCGGTAGCGTGCAGCACGCATTTTTTTAAAATTTTTCGGCCGCCCAATTTATGGATCAACTTTTTGTAGCCACTGTTCCCGGTTTCAAATACATACTCGCTTAGCATGCCGCGGGGCGCCAAAATTACCTTGGCTTTACTGAACAAGGCAATCCGCGCAGCGATTACGCTTAAAATGCTCCACCATGAATGGATATGGATCACATCATAATGATTAGCGGTTCTAACAAGCCTGTGCCATAATGCCGGACTTACGTGTGTGTGATCACCGGTGATCCGTTTAAAATAAATTACATTAACCCCCTCCACATTTGTTATAGCACCGGGTATTACATCCAGTTCGGTTTTACCGTTAGCAGTGGTGGTAAAAACGTCAACAACATGCCCATTAGCTGCTAATCCCTCGCACAGCCGCGATACAGATTCAGTTGGCCCTCCGTATCCATAAGCGGGTTTATAAGCAGGTATAATGTGCAGTATTTTCATAAAATATCGTTAGCTGTAAGGGAATGCAAATATGCACCCGTTGATGGTTTATTTAGCCGGTTGCGATTTTAAACCTAAATTAATGCGGTAGTTAAAATAGCCCTGCTAAACCAACTAAAATTACTTATATAAATAGAGCAGGGAAAATCCTGAATAAAACAAACGGTACTAAACTAAGCTCATACACATTTAACTACATCCGCTGGCAGGGCAAATTAAAAATAAAAAATGTTTAACCCGGCAGCTCGATTAAGACGAAGTTGGGTTAAACATTTTTTTAGCTCCTGATATTTTTAACCGGCAACCTTACTTTGGGCCGGCTTAAAATTAACATCGTATAATACCATACTATCTTCTATTACCTGGTGCCCGTAACTTACCCCCATCCATCGTTCCACAGTTACATTTTTACCTTCCAAAACTTTATAATCTTTAAAGAAACACTCAATCTCTTTAATAGTATGCGGCGGTAATTCGCTTAAATCATTTATATAATTAACCGACATATCATTATTGGCAACAGCAATAATTTTATCATCCTGCTGGCCATTATCAATCATATGCATTACCCCGATCACCTTTGCTTCAATAATAGACATCGGAAAAACATCAACAGAGCATATCACTAAAATATCGAGCGGATCCTCGTCATCACAATAGGTTTGCGGGATAAACCCATAATTGGCCGGGTACATTACAGATGAAAAAAGCACACGGTCTAACTTTAAAAGCCCGGATTCTTTATCAATCTCATATTTAGCCTTCGAGCCCTTGGGGATTTCAATAACGGCGTTTACAACATAAGGGATTTTAGGCCCGGTTGAAACTTCATGCCATGGATGCTGTGTATTCATTGGTAGTAATTTAATCTTTTGATTATTTTTTTATGAAAGTACTAACAATTTGGCATTTTTATTAAAATATTTCCATTCTATTTTTTTTACACTTTGTTACTCAAACACTTCTCATACATCTCTTTTCTTCTTTTTTTGCTGGTTTACAGGATTGTACACTACCGAAATTCTCTTATAAACCCTGATAAGGGATACAAAATATACCCGTTCAAAATTCTGGTTTGTCATCAGGATTTTTAAGTTCCCTGGGCGTCAGGTTAATTTTACATAAATTAACTATTAATATAATGTATTCAGCCGTAAAACATTGGCATACCTCTTCACAATAGTATTACAGCCATAAGTCTGTAACATTATTGTGGCAATCCGCTGATTTACTTGTTACTATTATTATTCTCAAGATTAAACTTTTAACTACAAACCATCAAATGGGAATAAAATTTCACACCATGTATACATTATTCCACACATTACGCGTAATTAAATACACGACGTTTTAACTGCAAAAAGATAAAAGAGTAAATAAATATCCTAAAAGTTAAAAATACTCCTAAAAGTTGTAGTCAATCTTATTGCTAAATCAACCTATCTTATCAATTTCGTCAGGATTAAAATTGGGACGTCGGCACAGATGTTGCAATACATGATTATCTGGCAATGGTTAGTCAATTGATTAAAAACTAATTATTAGTTAGTACCTAAACTTATTTTGGATTAGTTTTTTAACTTTTTACAGCTAAAAATTATGCAAAAACATCACGGTCAAATTGTAGAAACCCTGATTAGAAAAAAAGGCTTTAGTATTACAGCACTTGCTCATCACTCAGATGTAAGCAGAAGTATGGTATATCAATGGTTTAACAAGGAAAAATTAAATGCAGAGATTATTCAGCGAATAGGCAGGATTATAGATCATGACTTTTCACAAGAATTTCCGGAATACTTTTCAAAACAAACTAATAACGTATACGATCACAGAAGCAGAGAGGTGTTGCGCTCAAACCAAAGCAGGGTAAATGTTTGGAAAGATAAATACATCAATTTGCTTGAGCAGTATGTTCAATTATTATCAGAGTAAGTTATTGCCCGTTGCATAAGAACCCGCTTCAGGATATTATTTATGTATACTCTCTTATTTATTTTTTGAAGAAAAGGGAAAACCATAGGTACGGAATTTAAATTAACATACCGCCAATGCAAAAGCATACGATGATAAACCATTTTTATGCATTAACCGCTTTATTTGATGATCAGTAACCAGCCTTTACCTTTTTCAACAGGAATCCTGTCGTTTAAACTAAATGTTTTTGCAGGTTGAAAACTTTTAATTTCAGGAGCAGTAATAGTGGCTTTAGCCGGATCTATGCCTAATTTTTCCCAGTCGATATTTAACTGAAAATCAGTATCAGCATCTTCCCAGCTGGCAACGGCCACCATGGTTGCACCATCCTTTTTATAAACGGTAGCAATCACTTTGGCTTTATCGGTTTTTACTGGGTTATTATCAACCCAGTAACCAATCATTTTAGTTCCCTTCATGCCAAAATTGTCCCAGGCCTTCCAGATCGGGCGCGGATCGGCGCCATCGCTCCATGGCATGCGGTTGGTCATGCCATAAACCATCCCGCGCCATTTATTGCCTCCGCCCTGCAGCATCTCGCCCATTAAACCAAAAGGGATCCCACTCACCTCGGTAAGGAAGAAATCAGGATCGTTTTTTTCGTAGTCGAAATACTCACCAAACCAAAGGCGGTTCAGGTAAGGAAAATGCTCCATATACAGGTTAGCGCTGTTATTGAAACCGTCGCTTTTGTTGTATTGATTAGCCGAGTGCAGGTCGATAATCCCCGGGTGGCCATCTTTAGTCAATACTCGTTTAATACGCTTCATGGTTACACGATCAAAGGCCACATCATCCAGGTAAATACCGTCGATACCTGCATTTTGGGTCAGCCAGTTCATGCCCTCTACATAGTAATTATGCCAGCGGTTCATACCGCTGTTAATGATAGCCGCATCCTTAATTTCGGGAACAAACCAGGCGGCGATATAATCATCGCCCACATGCTCCTGTAACCAGCTAAATCCTCCACCCTTACCCGGCGAATAGATTTCATGACCTAAACTGCGCAAAGCAAAAGTTTCATAGGCGTGGTTTGACAGCTCGCGGATGGTGTTGTAGATCTTCACCTTTAACCCGGCGGCATGAGCCGAATCATCATAAGCCTTCATTTTTTGCCAGGCGATAAACGGATAGTTGATGGTTGGGTTTATAGCCGTGGCATGGTGAATGTTGATAAGCGTTGCTCCTGCACTTTTAATAGTATCAATAGGTTTGTACGCGTGGTAAAACCTTGTAGCCCACTGAAAATCGGTATTAATGGTATGGAATGGAGTTACCAACAGCGTGAAGTTATAATAAAGCTCATCGCCTTTTTTCAGGTCGCGCTCTCCGCTGTAATTATTGGCCAATACTGCTTTGCTATCAAACGCTACTTTAATACCACCCTTGTTATCATTGCCCCACGAGGTTGGCAGCAATAAAGGCTTTTGCAGGTAAAAATTAGTATTCAGCGGACGAACATATCTCTCATCTCTTAAAGAATACTGCAAGCCGCCGTTAACATTGCCTATCCATGCACCATCCTGATTTTTATGGGCTACATCCCATTTCCATTCAAAGTTTTCCGGGCGATATCCACCTTTTTGACCAAGCCCCATCATGTATTTTGCAAACTCCCTTTTAAAAGGGATGTGCATGGTAATATCTTTCAGGTTGACATCCTGCAGTGCTTTTACTTTCACTGTGTAAGCCATAAAGCCATCAAACTCCAACGAGGCGGTTACATTCATCTGTAAACTATCATTGGCGCTTAAGGCAGTCCACTGAACTAATCCTGCTTCTTTCTTGGTGAACTGTACACCCTGGCTTTTCAGGTTTATCTTTTTCCCGGCAGCGTCAATAAAATGGAAGTGGATTGCTTCGGTAAGCAGGCTATTGGGCGCTGCAGCATACTCCGTCATTTCGGGCGTAAAATAAGTTTGGATCTGTTTTGGGAAACCGTCTTTATTCACTTCTACTTTACGGCCTAATAAGCTTACCGTATTGCCGATGATTTCAAGCGGCGTATATGGCGCAATAACGGTGTTTTGTTGCGCCATGGTTGAGTTTAACCAACTCAGGCGGGTCATTTTGTAAGGTTCGCTTACACCGCCATCTTTTGATATTTTACTATTTATTTTAACCGACAAAGCGATTGTTTTTGCCGGTTTTCCGTTGATACTGATAGTGGCCTTACCTGTATAAACCGAAGGTAAAATTGCAGCAGGTACATCAACCCCGCACCATAAAGCCTGGATCTCGCCTTTGGTCACATTCACCACCTTGGTAAGCGGTTTAGCATCATAGGTAGTACCGCCGGTATTGATACAAAATAATGCCGATGCCGGAATAACCTTACCTGCAGCAGATTTCAGATCGCTGAATATTACCTGTACATTTTCGACATTTTGCAACGCGTAGATACCCAACTGAAATGCAAAGTTTTCGCCGCGGGCAGCTTCACCGGTGTATCTATTCTGCGGACCAAGCTCTATCCAGCGTTGCGGCAGATCTTTAGTCATGCGGATGGAGTTCATCCTGTCTTCCGGAAAAATTAAAAATGCGTCTGCTTTATGCTTACTTACTAAGGCATCTGTTTCTGCTTTAGTGGCGATCACCTCCATGGGGTAAAAACTGTTAAAAGCATCAATCGACTGAAATTCTTTTACCGAAGCTAACTGCACCTGCTTACCATTTACAGCACTAAGCCATTCCGCAGACGCTGTATTTTCGGGTTTAAGGTAAACGCCTTTAGGGTAATTTGAGCGGCCTTCATTTTTATAAGGCATATAATACACAAAGTAAGTGCCTTTGCCAGATGTTGGCTCAAAATATAGTTCGCCGCTTTCACGGTTCACAGCACCGATTTTTACGTTGGTTATTTTTTGTTTGGTTTTAGCATCCTCAATAATGATCCGTTTATTTTCAGGTTCATTATCTCTTCGCCTCCAGTTGATTACGGCTTTAGCTACTTTACCAGTACCATTAAAGGTTAACACTACACGGTGATTACCCAATGAATCGGCCAGCCAGCATTTTTCGCAGTTGGTATAAGGTACTTTTTGTGCCGATGCAGCAAAGCCGGTTAAAAGGAAAGTGATAGCTAAAAATTGTTTTTTCATGGAATAAATTTAGTCAGTACTTTTTATAATAAAAACTATGTCATTGCGAGCGCAGCGTGGCAATCGCACATAAGCATGTCCGCTCTGTATAGCATGCGATTGCTTCGTTCCTCGCAATGACATAGTGGGGTTTAGTATTTTTAAATAGCCGGTGTTATCCCCTTACCTTCCCAATAATCAATGATAGGTTTATACGGCCCGTATTTATGCTGTTGCTCCGAAAAAGGATCTTTAAAAGGGCCTTTATCATAGTCAATTGCTTTTTCTTCGTAATGCGGATAATCAACCTCTTTGGTAGTTTTAGGCAACGGACGTTTATGCTTTGTGTCATCGTTAACAAAGGCGGCAATATCAAGCGCTTCAGCATCGGTTAAAAAAGGTTTACCCTCGGCTGTTTTATCATAAGGCATATTGCCTTTTAACCATTGTGCCAGCTTAACTACCCTGTGCATGCTCGAGCCCGGGCGATAGGCCAATAAACCCCATACCGGCGGATATTCGTAAGTCACGTTATCAAAGCGCATTTTACCTTCACCATTTTTGGCGTGACAGCGCTCGCAATTTTGGGCGTATAGCACCTCGCCCCTGTCTGATGATGCAGCAACGTCCGGCAGCTCAACCTCCATATTCTTTAAGCCTTTAGTAGTTTTTGCAACATTTGATGAATCGCTCAAAAATTTCAGGTAAGCCATGATCGAGATCATTTCCCGCCCGTCAAGCGGCAGCGGTCTGCCCAAGTTAGGACGCATCACGCAATTATTGATGCGCTCCGCCAAAGATAAAATCCTGCCCTCCCTTGCACGGTACTGCGGATAATCACGAAAAGACCTTACCAGGTTGAAAGCATACGGCCTTGTACCGGCATCGCGGTGGCAATTGGTGCAGTTCATTTTATTGCCGGTGTAATGTCCGTTAACGCCCTCCGGGCCGATATAATAGGCGGTATGCAGCATCAGCTCCCTCCCATAGCGCACAGCCTCACCATATTTGCCTCCGGGCATTTTGGTGGTATCTACCGAAACAAGCCTGCCGGCGGCCAACGAATCAGCATTATCTGCCTCTTCAGCCTTGCTTCCGCTACATGATGCCAATTGGGCAACGTTTGCCAGGGCAAATAGCAGCAGCAGGAAAGTTATATATTGATATTTCTTTTTCATTTTTAATGATCTATGGTTTTAAAAATGGATCAAGTTGTTCGTATTTTATAAAACCGGCCCGGTAGGTTGGCACGGATGTTTCCATCGTCCACTGTAAAACGCCTTTGTTGTTTGCCAACACCACGATGTGCCTTTTTGAGCAGCATACAAGTGTGGCTGTATCGTTGATCATATAAGCGCTGCCCATCCGGCCGTTAAATATCTCTTTAGGTAGTTTGATGTGCATGGCAATTGTTGAAGTTTGATTTTTCTCGTCAATTTTCATAGCATATACGCCCGACTGGTGTTTCTCCACCCCGTTGTCAAAAAACATGAGGTTTCCCTGGTTATTAATATGGGCTGCGTGGGCCTGGGTAAAGTTGCAGTCGGCAGGCATAGCTATAGTGCCACCCTTACCAAACTTATAAATTACCTTACCGGTGTGAGAATCTATCTTCCAGATTTGCCCGTTGTTATAAAACGACATCAGATAATTGCCATCAACATCATAACTAAGGCTGTTGGCATGCATCCAGTCTTTTTTTGTTTTCAGGATCTTAGGATCTTTCAGGGGATCCATCACATCAAACACGCTCCACTTATAAAGCTGCTTACCCGTTTTATCCATCATCATAATCCCATCGCCATTAACAGTATCTTTTTTACCTCCGCCTATCGAACTCAAATCCATTAATCGCTGATCAACAAAAATGGTTACCAGCCGGCCTTTATCATTCTTCAGTATTTCATGATGGATGGTTTGCTTGAAATCGCCCTGGCCTCTGGTAAGGTGCAGCAATGTATCGCCCAGCATATTGACCTCCAGGATCTCGCTGCCGTAGCTGGTAGGCTCATCATTTCGGCCTAAAATAGAAAGCAGCGTTTTATCCTTCGTAAAATTGATCACTTTAAAACCCAGCCTGTCAATCATATGGTACCACCGTATCTGTCCTTTGGCATCAACCAAAAATGCGACGCCCGGCGCATAGCGTTTATTGATGAGCATCAACCCACCATTGAACTGTGCAGGTAGCGAAGCCTTAGCAGCTGTTTTAGCGTGAAACTGTTCCTGCAAAAACAACGGCAGTTGGTGCGATTTAAAAGTATGGGGTTTGCTGACAACGGTATCACCGCCATCAATGGTTACAATATGATACGAGTAAGTAGTATCCGGCAAAATATTACAAAGTACAAGCTTGTACGATTTAGAATTACCAGTGGCGGTCGACCGGTATTTTACCGGCTGTTTGCCTTCTATCCAATACTCAGCGTAAACATCAACAGGCTTACTGGTCACAACATCAAGCTTTATCTTCAGCTCATTGTTATTGTACAAACCTATGTGAATTTCTTTTATAATGTTACCACCCGAGCAACCGCAGATGATCGAAACTAACAAACCCTTCGCTAAAACTTTAAACCAATCCTTCATCACTAATTTTGTAATACCGGTTAAATGATGAAGAATATACAACCAGTAAAGGCTGTATACTCTTTATCCATTTGAATTTTATGTTTATTGCTGCCTGCCCGCATTATTCAGCTTAGGGTTAACAGTAACCTGGTTAAGCGGATATGGGAAATACTCGTCGCGCGGCAACTGAACGGTATTGGTTTGGCCAACACGTTTCAGGTATGCATTCACAATCACATCATATTTGCCAAAACGTTTTAAGTCGGCCCTTCTTTTGCCTTCGTAATACAGCTCCCAGCCGCGCTCCTGCAACAGAGCATCACGGAAAGTTGCCTGTGTAAGATTTGCCTGTACCAGCAGCTTGGCGTGCGAACGGCCTTTAACCTGGTTTACTAAGGAAACAGCTTCGGCAGTGGGACCGCCCAACTCATTTAAAGCTTCCGCACGGCTCAGCAATACATCCGCATAGCGCAAAACATCAACACTGTGGCCGTCATAGTAAGTATTAGCACCGTTCGGATCTGCATATTTCATAGTCGCAACATCCGGCATATATAATACACCGTCTGGCGCGGTAGCACCTGATGACGGGGCCTGTTTGTGGGTTAAACCATCAACACCCTGGTATTGGGTAAAAAACATTTTTTTACGGTCATCCTCATCGCCATAACTGTTGTAAAAATCCCAGGTTACGGCGTAGTATTGCCACCTGTCAGTTAAAACCGGATGGCTTAGCGGACCGAAGTGGTTCAATAACTCTGTTCCATTAACGTTGGCGTCGCTCAATACCGAGAAGATATTTTCAGAACACCAGGTATTTGATTCTTTAAACAAGCCTGCATATGTCGGATATAACTGGTAGATTCCCAAATCCATTACCTGTTTGGTTAAATCGGCAGCTTTTTGCCATTGATGCTCACGCAGGTAGATTTTGGCCAACAGGAACATAGCGGCGCCTTTTGTAGCGCGACCTACATCGTTGGTTGTATAAATATCACTTTTTGTATAATCTGCGGGTAATACATTGATCGCATTTTGCAGATCAGTGATCATTAAAGCGTCAACATCAGCAACCGGGCTTGGAGGGGTTTGAGCCTTGTAATCAGGATTGGCTATATCTTTTTCGGTATTAAGGATCACCGGCCCCCAGGCGTCGGTAAGATCAGAATAAGCAATAGCACGTAAAAATTTCATTTCAGCCAAGAACTGACTTTTCTGAGCATCTGTGATACTTTTCATCGCCGCAATGTTGTAGATAGCATTGTTTGCATTGGCTACAAGTTTGTAGATCTGCCTGTAATCCTCAGCTATTAAACCGTTGGCTGAGTTCCATTGCACTAACGATAATTGCCCCGGGTCACCTGCATAGCTACAGTGGCCTACATCTGTAGTTAAATCGGTAAGCGCGAAGTGCCTTACTGTCCAATAGTCAAAGTTGTCACCTACCGCCGGGCCTTTAAGCCGGGCATAAACCGCATTTACGGCGGCAATAGCGTCAGACTTGGTGAGGAACGCATTTTGACTTGTTAAACTGCTGTATATTTTAGGTTCGAGGCTGGATTTGTTACAGGAAAACTGAGTAACTACCGCAGCAGCAAGGAGTAGAATATTATATTTTTTCATTTGATTTAAATTTTGTTGATCCCTTGAATGGATAATTCATTAATGGATAGATGCCTTAATACCGAATGTTACCGTTTTAAATGCCGGGAAGGAGTTAAAATCCAAACCGCCTCCGAGAGCCGACCGGATCGGAACCTGACCAGGGTGTGCGCCAGTGTCATCGGCATGTACGTTTGCTTCCGGGTCAGTACCTTTATAACCGGTAATGGTCCACAGGTTTTGCGCTTCGGCATAAATCCTGATGCCCTGTAAAATTTTCATATTTTGAAATAACGAGGCCGGAAAGTTGTATGCCAGCGTAAGCGATTTCAAACGCACATAAGAGGCATTTTCAACAAAACGTGAATTTACGTAGCTACCATAGGTGCTCAGGTAATAACCTTCACGCGGGATAGCGGTATTTTCATTTTTACCTGCAACAAACCTGTTCAACGCGGCTGCTCCGGTTGTTGATTCCAGTACCATGTTGTTCATATTGTACAGGTAGTAATCAAATGCTCCCTGGAAAAATATACCCAGATCAATGCCTTTGTAATGAAAATCGTTACCAAAACCAGCCATATAATGCGGGTTTGAATTGCCCAGGTAGGTACGGTCGGCCGGGGTAATTACACCATCGCCATTAACATCTTTATATTTAGGGTCACCTGCTTTTGAATTTGGTTGCGGGGCATAGCTTTCCCCTGTTTTTATAACACCCTGGTATACATACCCATAAAGCTCGCCAAGCTCAATACCTGGTACAACCCTTGTAAACTCCTGGCCCGAAACGGTGCCGCTTGGGTTGGCGGTATTAGTACTTATTATTGTAACCCCCGGACCTAAATCTAACGCCTTTTGTTTATTGTAGCCAAATGTAACTGTAGTATTCCATGACAGGTTTTTGCTGCGCAGGTTGCTGGTATTTACCGAAAGCTCAATACCCCTGTTTTGGATAGCGCCGCCATTTATCCATTGTGTTCCGTTAGTAGCCCCCCATTGTGCCCCAATCGGTACCTGGATCAGCAAGTCGGTAGTTTTTTTGCTGTAATAATCAATACTTGCGTTAATACGGCCGTTAGCGAAGCCCATATCCAAACCAATATCCAGTTGCCTTGTGGCTTCCCACTTAAGGTTAGGGTTAGCAAGATTTTTAGGTTCGATGCCTGTTTGTAACTGACCGCTTCCGTTAAGCACTGTGCTATATGGCCCAAAAGTTGCAAGATATAAACTTGCCGGGATACGGTCATTACCGGTAACACCATAACTAACACGGGCTTTTAAATTTGAGAAAGTATTCAGGTCTTTTACAAAATCCTCATCAGTTAATTTGTAAGCTACAGCGCCGGCCGGGAAAAAGCCAGAGCGTCTGTTTGAACCAAACTGTGACGACCTGTCATCGCGATAAGAAAACGACGCCAAAATTTTGTCTTTGTAAGCGTAATTTAACCTTGTAAAGTATGATGTAAGAAAAGCCTCTGCCTTGTTGCTTCCATAGCCATTACTTAATGAACCTGCATTTAGGTTATAATATAAAAAAGCGTCGGTTGAAAAGCCCTTGGCACCTGAAAGCAATGATTCGGCAACATCTTTTTGGTTTGATGTACCTAACAATACGGTAAAATCGTGGTCTTTTTTGATATTGAATTTATAAGTAAAATAGTTTTCAGCAATCCACCTGAAGTTTGAATAGATCTGTTCGGCAGCTACACCACCCTGCTTTGCACCGGCAATTGTAGTTGTTGGAAGGTATTGACCGGTAGTGGTTTGGTTATATTCGGTACCTGCAGTAAGGTGATATGTTAACCCGTTGATGATCTTATAATCCAAACCAACATTGGCATTAATTAATTTATTACCGCTATTATTTGTGGGTTCCAACAGGCCGGCCAAAGCGTTGGTTTTTGTGCCCTGGGTAACGTAATAGTTATAAGTACCATCG
The DNA here is from genome assembly GCF_034263275.1 of Mucilaginibacter sp. cycad4. NCBI lineage: Bacteria > Pseudomonadati > Bacteroidota > Sphingobacteriia > Sphingobacteriales > Sphingobacteriaceae > Mucilaginibacter > Mucilaginibacter sp. cycad4. Next base: position 3,098,822 of record NZ_CP139559.1, read on the forward strand.
GCATTATAAGGCGCTACGTTAGGCGGTGCCGTAAGCAGGCTAAACAACGGTGCGGTAATATCGCCCGTGTATGATTGCAAAGTTGAGGTTGAATTTGCACCATAGAAGTTACCGCTGATCTTAATATTTTCATTCACTGTTTTTTCAGCGCCTATCCTTGCAGTATACCTTTCAAAGCCGGTATGCTGCAGCACCCCTACCTGTTTGATGTGGTTACCGGCGATATATAATTTTGAGTTCTGATCGCCTGCGCTTAAGCTGAGGCTTTGATTTTGAACGGTAGCATTGCGGGTTGCCAATTTTAGCCAATTGGTATTGGCCACCTGGAAACTTGATGGATATGGTTGTGGCTTACCGTCTTCAAGAGCGGTAGCATTTTGAATATCGGTATACTGCTGACCGGTTAACAGAGCCGGCTTGTACGTCAGGTATTGCGTACCTCCTGATATATCAGCATCTAAAGACACTTTGCCATTTTTTCCTTTTTTAGTGGTGATCAAAACAACACCATTACCGCCCCTTGAACCGTAGATGGCCGTCGCCGATGCGTCTTTCAGTACCTGGATGTCTTCGATGTCGTTCGGGTTAACCTGGCTGCCGGCTTCGCTGATAAAACCATCAACTACATAAAGTGGTGCTGTAGAAGTATTGATGGAGTTACCACCCCTCACGGTAATATTGATACCTGAACCTGGTGCAAAACTGGCTTGCTGAACCTGTACCCCAGCTGCTTTACCCTGAATGGCCTGGCCGATATTAGATGTAGTACCGCCGAGCGTGAGGTTATCACTTTTAATTGAACTGATAGAACCGGTAAGGTCGCCTTTTTTAACGGTACCGTAACCTACTACTACTACTTCGTTCAATTTGTTAAGGTCTTCCTGTAAGGTAATAGTTATATCGGTAGAATTTCCTACGGATACCTCCTGTGTTTTGAATCCTACGTAAGAAACAACCAATACCGTTGAATTACTCTTTAATGTAAGCTTGAACTTGCCGTTAACATCGGTAGAGGTAGTATTTTTAACGCCTTTTTGGGTTACGGTAGCTCCAATGATGGGGCCGTCTTTATCTTTTACATTACCACTGATAATTGTTTGCGCGTTTGCAAGCACAGGCAATAATAAAAGCAGGCAACAGCACATCAATTTAAAAAGGCCATTCTTATGCCTCCCTAAATAAATCTGTTTGCTGAAGCCCTTGTCGGGGTTTGAGTAAATTTTAATCATACGTGGTGGGTGTTGGTATTAATTAATTGTTAGTTTTCTGTTGCGATTTAGTCCTGTTTTTGAATATTGGAAATTAGAGATACCGGATTTTGAAAGCAAAAAATCGACCCTCCAAACACAGCGCAAACGTTTGCTTTGAGCAAAAACGAGCTTACGCAAACGTTTGACTCAAAGTATTTTGCGGCGAAAACGGGCAATAATCGAGGTTATTTGAGGCGTTAAACAAGCCACAGATGGGGTGAATGAAGCATTAATTTTATGCAATCGGCGTATTTAGGGCTCATGATCAAAGAATTTGATTATGAGCAGGTTGAAAGCTTCCTATGTCAATTGCGAGGAGGAACGACGAAGCAATTGCGTGACAGCAGAGCCCCCGCCACCACTCGGCTCCAGCCGGGTGGTAACTATTTCACGGCCTCTGGCCGCCACGGATGGGTGTAATGTAGGCCTGAGGCCTTGGATAATAGCCACTCGGCTGGAGCTGAGCGGTGGCGGTGATTGTTTTAAAAAAGTAAAGCCCGGCTTTTGGCCGGGCTAAACAAAACATACAAAAAATATAAACGATAATTAAAAGCCGCTATCATCGAGCGCAAAGGTATTCTTCCGCTCCTTCCACTTCCCTTTCGTGAAATCAGGAAACTCCACACTTGCGTTACCTTCTTTTAATGATTTGGTTGATAGAGGTGTAATTACACTCATGGTAACAGAGTCATAAACATCAATAGGTGTTTGACGCTTTTGCTTTACAGCTTCAACGAAAGCATTAAACACAAACCAGTCCATACCACCATGGCCTGCACCCTCGGCAAACTTTTCATATTTCTTCCACAGCGGGTGATCATATTTATCAAACCATTCTTTTGCCGGGTCCCACGAATCATCCTCTTTTGATTTATGATCGATGTAAACACTTTTGTTAACATCCATCCAAAGGCCTTTTGTGCCTTGCACACGGAAACCTAATGAATAAGGGCGCGGCAGGTGCGTATCATGGCTCAGCAGTACCGTTTCGCCATTGGCACAATTGATCATAGTGGTAGTAACGTCGCCATTTTTATAGTTGATTTTAGCATTCGGATGGCCTGGCGACAACTCTTCTACATAGGCCGCCAAACCGCGCGCCTTTGAACTGAATGACACAAGATTAGTAAAACGGTTACCTGCATTGATATTAGCATAGTGCATACACGGACCAGCGCCATGTGTTGGATAGATATCGCCGTCTACATCGATATTGAACTGGGTACGCCATTGCGCTTCGCTTAGGGCTTTAGGGCCAAACTCAACACCGCCTCCATAATAATGCTTACCGTCGTTGAATAATACTCCCCTTAAATTATGCTGATATCCGCCTTCTAAATGGATGATCTCGCCAAACAGGTCCTGGCGTGCCATATTCAAAGCCGCCATCACATCCCGACGATAGCAAACGTTTTCAAGCGTCATGTAAGGCATCCCTGTTTTTTCGGATGTGCGCACTATATCCCAGTGATCTTCAACAGTTAAACCAGCAATCACCTCACAGCCCACATATTTTCCGGCCTTCATGGCATCAATAGCCTGCGGATGATGAAATTGCCATGGTGTAGCAATAATCACAGCATCAATATCTTTATGATCCAATAGCTTTTTGTAAGCGTCCAATCCGCCGGTGTATTCCTTTACAGGCGCATGTCCTTTTTTGGCGATGTATTCGCGGCAAATTTTCAAGGAGCTTTCCTGTGTATCACAAATGGCTACGATCTCCACATCATCGCGAAGCAAACCTTCGGCAATATGGCTCATGCCGCGGGCACCTACACCAATGTAACCTAAGCGTACTTTTGAAGGTGCCGATGCAAACAGGCTTCCTGAAGGTAAAATACTAAAACCTGCCGCCGCAATTGCGCTGGTTTTCAAAAATTGTCTTCTTTCCATATTATAATTAGTGTATCTATATTGGCTATTGAGTGTTATTTAACGGGGAGTTTTGAAAAATCAATCAAAGGTTTCTGGCCGGTAGCCTCACGATCGTATGGTGCTTTAAGTACGATATAATTGTTAAAGAAACCACCGTTTTGCAGGAAAAATTTATCGCCTTCTTTTCCGCCTGCATAATCTTTACGATAGTTGGCATTTGCGGTAGCATCACCTGTGTATACGGCATGGGTAAGCTCCAGCCAGTTGTTTTCGCTGTCACCTATCCATTGGTTAGTAAAATAAGCTTTGTGCACTTTATCGCCATTTTCCGGTTCAAAATTCTCAACAAACGAATACAAATGAGTTAAGTAGGTGGCCTTTTGCGGGCGGGTAAAGCTGGCTATGAGAAACCATTTACCGGCAGCTACATCTTTAAAATAAGCGGTGTACGTAGTAGTTTTTTTTAGCTGATCAGGTTCGGCGCTCAACAGGAACGCATAAGCCTGCCCGGCCGTCCACGGAAAACGCATATAGCTTTGACCGCCCGATCCTTCATTGCCGAACTCGCCGATATGAACATTACTGCCGTTTTTTACCCGTTTAATTCGCATGCTGTCGGGAATACTCTTGGGGTCTTCAGTATTAAAAGGGCTCCATACTGAAAACAGTACCCTGCGTTCGGTAGCAGAGTTTACCTGCATACCAAAGTACCCTTCGCCAAAACCATCGGCCATAAAGTATGAACCTATCACGTCCTGTCCCTTTGGTACAATGATCTCGTTATAAAACCATTTTACTTTATTTTCTTTATCGCCAGCCACCGGATAGCGCAAATGCACGGAAGGCCCTCTCCTGCCAAAATGAAACGAGCTGCCTTTAGCAACATAAGATATATCATTATCTGCTTTCTGCAACGTAACTACCAAATCAGATACATCGGCATAAACAGCGCCGGTTTTACTGGTTCCTTTTAACCTTACCATTATATACCCCGGCTTGTTGATATGAACCTTTCCGAAACTGACGGTATCAAATTTGGTATTGTTTAGTTTTTTAACAAACGTATTTTTCCCTATCGATAGCTGTAAAGTACTGCTGCCTTGCGGCACACGTACTACCAGCGCAAGTTGAAGATCCTGTGCGTTGCTAACCCTGAAATAAATACCAGCTGTTGTTTTCGGACTTTTCAGACCAATTAAGCCTTCATCGGTAATAGTATCAGGCGCGTTTACCCAGGCATTGCCGCCAAACGGGATAACGTGACGCAATTGTGCAGCATCAAAGTGTACGGTCTGCGCAATGGCGGCATTATCTCCTATGGCAATAAACAATATCGAAAGACAAATTATAACGGTTTTCTTCATCATTGAATTATAACACAAGTATCGTTTCATAAATGTACTCGCATTAGCGGTTTTAGTAAAAAATAAATGCTTCAATTTCAACGCAAACGTTTGAAAAATGGGCATAATTATCCTTTAACTGGCATTAATTGAAAAACAGGTATTTATCAAACATCCCGGGTTGATGATTTCGGTTTCAAAAATTGGAGGTAAATATGCCTGCAAAGCGGTTATTTCTTTATTGCAAATAAGCCAGGCTCTCTAAATAAAATTAAAGGGCACTATATGCCGCCGCCAATATCAAATCTCCCCTATACTAACCAGCCAACTTATGCAAACTGATGATTTAGCCACGCAAACGTTTGCAATGCAGTTAATACAAGCTATTTCATAATAATCGCTTAACTTTAACTATAAAAACGATATAGCCCACAATTAATGCAAACAAAGCCAACTACTATAAAAGAGATAGCGCAAATATTAGGCATCTCGGTTTCTACAGTTTCAAGGGCCTTGCATGACCACCCGAGCATAGGGCTCACTACAAGGGCAAAAGTTAAAAAGCTGGCCGGCGAATTAAACTATGAGCCTAACCAAACCGCTATTTTTTTGCAAAAGGGTAAAACCCTCACCATTGGGGTTATTTTACCCGAACTTTCAGAGGCTTTCTTTTCATCGGCCATAAGCGCAATTGAAGATACTGCCTATAAAAAAAACTATACCGTACTGCTGGCACAATCACATGATGACGAGCAGAAGGAAAAACAACTGGTTGAAAAAATGAAAAACCACCGGGTTGATGGCCTGCTTGTATCGGTAGGGAAAAATACCTCCTCCTATCAGCACTTTGAAAACTTAAAGAAATACAATATTCCTGTAGTTTATTTCGACAGGATCCCATCTATACCTAATATTCATTATGTAGCCTGCAATATGGAAATAGGTACCATTGAGGCGGTGAGTTATCTGCTTAAAAAAGGGCACCGGGCAATAGGCATGATTAACGGGCCGCAAACCATGGTTGCCACCGGCGAACGTAAAGAGGGTTATATCAAAGCGATGACCAAAAACAGGCTTAAGTATGACCCATCACTCATCGTTTCGTGCGACCTGACCGAAGAAGGCACAAAAAAGGCCTTAGACGATCTGCTGGCCAGCAAACGCAAGCCGACTGCTATAGTAACCTTTAACGATTATGTGGCGCTTTTTGCTATTAAACACGCCAGTAAATTAAACATCAAAATAAATAAGGACCTTGAATTTGTAAGCTATGCCAATTTACCGCTGATCAATTATATGGAGAATATCCCGGCCGCTTCGGTTGAGCAATTTCCTTATTTACAAGGGCAAAAAGCAACTGATATTTTAATGGACCTGCTGCATCACCAGGGTACCGGCGGCAATGAACCAAGCGCCTTTTATAAGGTGATCATTGAATCGCAATTGGTCGAAAACAAAAAATAAACCTAAACAAAAAACACTCAAACGTTTGCGCATGGCTATCGTTTATCAATTAGCTATGTTTGATGAGTTAACGTCTATAATATGTTTGATGATATCCTAATAAATTTTGGATTAAACGTTTCTGAATACCATATCCGGCCTTTTGGCTCGGGGCTCATAAATTATACTTATAAAGTAAGCGGTATTAATCAGTCCTATATTCTTCAGCAAATTAATGCTGCCGTTTTTAAACAGCCTGATTATATCGACAGCAACCTTACACTAATCAAAGAATATCTTGATAAACACAACCCCGGTTATTTATTTGTAGCCCCTTTAAAAGGCAAAACAGGTAAATCAATTATTTATGCCGGTGATAAATTCTACAGGCTTTTCCCATTTATTGAAGGATCGCACACGGTAAATTTTTTACAGGATACCAGGGAGGCATATAGCGCCGCGGTACAGTTTGGCCGGTTTACCCGTTTACTGAATAATTTTGATATCAGCAAACTTGAATACACACTTCCGGACTTTCATAATCTGAAATTACGGTTTACACAATTTGAACAGGCCTTAAAAACTGCCAAATCTGAAAAACTGGAACAGGCTGCTAAAGAAGTAAAAGCGGCGCATGATCATATCAACATACTGCATACCTACAACCTGTTTACAACCGATAGCGAAATTCCCCGCCGGGTGATCCATCACGATACCAAAATAAATAATGTTTTGTTTGACAAAGAGCAAAACGCGCTATGTCTTGTCGACCTTGATACCGTAATGCCCGGCTATTATTTAAGCGACGTTGGCGACATGATGCGAACCTACTTGTCGCCCGCCAACGAAGAGGAAAAAGATCTGGATAAGATTACCGCCAGGACTGACTTTTTCAGGGCAATATATAAAGGCTATATGAGCGAAATGGGCACTATCCTTACCGAAACTGAAAAACAGTATTTCATATTTTCGGGCAAGATGATGATCTATATGCAGGGCCTTCGCTTTTTGACCGATTTCTTAAACAACGATGTTTACTATGGAGCCCAATACGAAGGGCATAATTTAATCAGGGCCAAAAACCAGTTTAAACTGCTTGAAGCTTACATCGATGGAGAGCCAATATTTAAAGAAATAATTGCCGGGGTAGATAAGGAATTATTGGCTACTACGAACAATATTTAACAGGTTGTTCAATATACCGGGCGGCACAATGTTACCAACAAACCTTGCACAGCCCTCGTTAAATTCATACTTTCGACGCCCATATCAGCAAGCGTTGGTATAAATCAACGCATTGGGAGCAGCATCTATGAAAGTAATTATAGCCGAAAAACCATCTGTAGCCAGGGAAATTGCCAAAGTTTTTGGGGCAACCACAAAAAAGGATGGCTATATTGAAGGCAAAGGTTTCACCTTTACCTGGGCTTTCGGTCACCTGTTGCAGCTTGCTGCACCACAGGAATACGGTTACTACGGCTGGAGCGTTCAGCACCTGCCCATGCTGCCGCCAAAGTTCAAACTTTCCATTCGTAAGGTAAAAACAAAAGATGGTTTGGTAGACGACCCATCAGTAAAAAAACAACTGGATACTATCCAAAAGCTATTTGATGAAGCCACTGAGATCATCGTAGCAACGGATGCCGGGCGCGAGGGCGAATTGATCTTTCGCTATATCTACTACTATTTAAAATGCAAAAAGCCTTTTAAAAGGCTTTGGATCTCGTCCCAAACAGATGAAGCTATCAAAGAGGGCTTCCGCAATCTGAAACCCGGCAGCGATTATGATACGCTGTTCAATTCGGCCCATTGCCGCTCACAGTCAGATTGGTTAGTGGGTATGAATGCCACACAAGCGCTCAGTCTTTCGTCGGGCATCCGAGGCGCGGTACTTTCCTTGGGCAGGGTGCAAACGCCTACTCTCGCCATGATCTGTTCGCGGTACCTGGAAAATAAAAACTTCGTACCCGAAACATTTTACCAGGTAAGTATCCACCCTGATAAAGACGGACAGGTATTTAAAGCGATATCAACCGAAAATTATAAAACAAAAGAAGAAGCACAAGCGGTAGTCGACCAGGTGCAGGATGTTGAAGGCGGCTTTCCGCAGGGTGGCCATATTTTGCAGGTGGAAGCCAAACCGCGTAAAGAGCCACCTCCTTTATTGCACGACCTGAGCAGCCTGCAACAGGAAGCCAACAAACGTAAAGGTTTCACTGCCGATCAAACGCTTAATATTCTCCAAAACTTGTATGAAAACAAGCTTGTTACCTATCCCCGTACCGGCAGTCGTTACATAGGTGACGATGTTTTTGCAGGTGTACCTGCACTGATTCAAAAACTGGAACAACATCCGCTATTTGGCAAACAGGCTATAGCACTGGGCAGCGCGACATTAAACAAACGGAGCGTGAATGCTAAAAAGGTAACGGATCACCATGCCGTACTTACTACCGGCGAAAACCCGCACCAGCTTTCGGCCGATCAGCAGGCTGTTTATGATATGGTGGCCGGGCGTATGCTCGAAGCTTTTCACCAGGATTGTATCAAAGAGGTCACGAAAATTGTTGTACAATCGGGTGCCAAGTTTAATGCCAGCGGAACCGTGATCCATACTGCCGGGTGGCGGGCAGTGTTCAACGATAAGGAGGACGATAAAAAAGACGAAGAGAACGCTACACTACCCAAAGTAGTACAAGGCGAAAACCTGCCGATAACCGCCAAGGCCCTGCTCGAAAAGCAGACCAAACCGCGACCACTATATAACGAAGCCACTTTACTTAAGGCTTTGGAAACAGCGGGCAAAGAGATTGATGACGAAGAGCTCCGTTACGCCATGAAAGACAGTGGCCTTGGCACCCCGGCAACACGGGCGGCCATCATCGAAACCCTGCTTAAGCGTAATTACATTATCAGGGAAAAGAAGAACCTGGTACCTACCCCTACCGGCATTGCCGTTTATGAGGTGGTGAAAAACCAGCAGATAGCCCAGGCTGAACTTACCGGAACATGGGAAAAACGCCTTGAAGAGATCCGCTCGGGGGCTTCGGTTACTGAATTCCAGAACGAGATCAAAACTTATACCCGTGCTATTACTTCTGAATTATTAGCGCAGGGTAAATCATTAAAGATCCCGGCTATGGAAGTAACCGGCGGTAAAGTAAGTGCTTAGAGAGCCCAATAAAAACTCCATTTTAAATTATAAAACCATGTCATTGCGAGGAGAAACGACGAAGCAATCTCGTAGCTATACAGATCGGACATGCATTGGCTACGAGATTGCCGCGCTACGATCGCAACGACATGTTTTTTTTAATTGATAAACAATTTCTACAACCCTTTAATCGTATTCCAATCAACAACGCCAACTTTTTTTGCCCATTCCAAATACTCCGCTTCAAGCACTTTAACTTTATCGGTGTATTTAGCAGCAAGGTTATTTATTTCAGAACGATCTGTTTCCAGGTCGTATAATTCCCATGGCTCACCAATTTCGGCAACCAGCTTCCATTGGCCTTTTCTTATGGCCCTGCTCCCCTCATGTTCCCAGAATAATGTTTTATTACCGGTATAAGCTTTCCTCTTAAAAGCATCGAGCAAACTGATGCCTGCCAATGGTGTAAGCTGCCTGTTTTTAAATTGAGCCGGGTAGTTTACACCGGCAAGGTCAAGGCAGGTTGGCATTAGATCAATCAAGTGCCCCGGACTACTATCGGAACTTCCGGCTTTGATATGCCCCGGATACCAGGCAATCAACGGTGTGGCTATCCCCCCTTCGTGTGTGTTGCGTTTAAACAACTTAAATGGTGTATTGCTCACATTGGCCCATGGGATCTCATAACTGTCAATCGAATTGACAGAACCGGGAGTTCCATTCTTTTGGATCACCGTTGACAAACTTTTTACTTCATCGGCACTGCCGCCATTGTCAGATGCAAACAGTACAATGGTATTTTTATCTTTTCCCAGTTTTTTCAACCGGGTCATGATCTCGCCTACACATGCGTCCATCCGGTAAACCATAGCAGCATAAATAGCCATACGAGTATCCCATTTATCTTTTTCTCCCGGAGATAGTGAATCCCATGCCGGAGCACGCTTATCCCGCGCCGATAGCTGCCATTGTTTTTTGATAATACCGGTGGCCAATTGTTTTTCATAGCGCTGTTTCCGCAAAACATCCCAGCCTTTTAGATATTGGCCTTTAAACTTTGCTATATCTTCGGGCAGGGCCTGGATGGGCCAATGCGGGGCATTATAAGCCACATATAGAAAGAAAGGCTTCTGCTGATCCTTGATCTTGTCTAATGATTTTACAGCGAAATCAGTAATAGCTTGTGTAAGATATTTTGAAGTATCGCTACGGGTGATCTCCTTGTCATTCAGCATAAAAGTGATTTTGCTGCCATCATTATACAGCGGTGCCGAATTGAAATAACTGCTGCCATTGTTCAGCATCGTAAAGGATTGATCGAAACCGCGGTTATAGGCCAAAGCGGATTGCGGCAACCCCACATGCCATTTGCCTGATACGATGGTATTATAACCTGCCTGCTCTTTCAGCAACTCGGCAATGGTAGCACTATGATCATTTAAGTAGCCCTGGTATGCTGGCGAACCTTTGTATTTTACCATATCACCAACGCCGGCCTGATGAGGATATAAACCTGTTAGCAATGCCGCACGTGAGGGACAACATCTTCCCGCATTATAAAATTGCGTCATTTTCAGGCCTTCGCGGGCAAGCCTGTCGATATTAGGTGTGCTGATCTCCGAGCCAAAGCAGCCGATATCAGAAAAGCCCATATCGTCGGCTAAAATGATGACGATATTGGGCTTTTGCTTAGGGGCCTGCCCAAACACAGGCCCCGTACAAAATATAGCGATAAGTAAGTAGCAGATGTTTTTTATCATTGCTGTGTTTTATTTACCACTTGCAGCCAGCCCGGTTCGGGCTTGTTCAGCAACAGCCTCAATTTGTGTGGTCGATGAAAAGCCCTGCTTTTTCCAAACCTCTTTACCGTTTTTATACAGCACCAGCGTTGGCAGCACATTTACCTTTAACTCTTTGGCTAAAGTGGTATTATCATAAACCTCAATGCTGATCACTTTGGGTGTAAAAGCAGCATTTGCTTTGAGCGAATCAAGTACCGGCACCAGCTTTTTGCAGGCCCCGCAATACCTCGAACCAAAATCAACCAACACTAAAGATGATGACGCTGCCAGTTCATTAAACTGGGTTTTTGACAAGGAAACTCCTTTTTTTGTGGTAGAAATAATTGGATAACCCGATCCTATCCAGTTGGCTAAACCACCAGGCAATTCCTCTACATCTTTAAACCCTTTAGCCCTCAACTCGCGACACAATACCGTGCTACGGCCGTTAGCTATCGAGTAAACAAAGGTTGGTTTATCCTTATCCAGGCCATCCACTTTCTGCTGATAACCGGCTGCTTTGGCATCAACGTTTACAGCTCCTTTAATATGGTTCTGCACAAACTCCTCAGCCGAACGGGCATCTAAAATCTGTGGTTCTTTTGCCTGTTTTAATTTGGCCGCAAATGCTTCAAGAGATAATAAAGCAGGCGATTGCGCTTTTGCCTCGCCGATAAAAACTACCAGTAGCGCGAGCAATACAATTTTTAAGCTTTTCATGGTTAATTGTTGTTTTCGAGTTTATGGATTCGTTTGTTGTTGATATCGTCCCTGTCGATAAATGGATAGATGTGGTTCTTTTTAGCTTCAGCGTCAAACACGTCTTTCAGCTCCTTTAATTTTTCAGGATATTTTTTGGCGAGGTCAACACGCTCATTAAAATCCTCGTTCAGGTTATAAAGCTTCCAAACATCCTTATCGTAATTACGTTCAGGGATGGTTTTGCCTTGCGGGAAGTTCAGTAAGTCCACATTGTCCGGGCGGTGTGCAGCCTCGGCCTTCCAGCCATCTTTGTAGATAGACCTTGAGGTAAAAATGTAATAATACTGTTGTGTATGCAGCGATTTTGCCTGAGCATTATTGAACGAACCGAAGAATGATTTACCCTGTAACGTATCCTGCTTAATGCCTTTAACATACTGGGGCAATTTTAAACCGGCGGCCTCAATAGTAGTCGGGAATACATCAGATACGTGACTATATTGTGTGCGGATGCCTCCTTTTTCGGTGATGAGTTTTGGATAATAAACAATGAGCGGATTGTGGGTACCACCTTCAGCGTCAGCGTCCGATTTCCAGTATTTAAACGGCGTATTAGCCGCCTGTGCCCAGCCCAGTGGGTAATTGGTTGAAGCCTCCGGTGTGCCGATGGTTTCGTAATCGCTTTCGTTCTTTTTGATATAATCAGCTTCCGGCGTTGTAGCTGGTGAGTTTTTAGGGTTAATTACACCATGCACAGTTCCCTCCTTACTTGCACCGTTATCCCCTATCATCACAAAAACCAAGGTATTATCAAACTGGCCCGAAGCTTTCAGATAGCTGATCACCCGGCCAACCTGGTGATCGATGTAGGTTAGATAGCCTGCATAAACTTCCATGAACCGGGCATACAATTTCTTCTGATCGGCAGGCAAACTGTTCCAGGCCTGGATGCGCTCGTTACGCTCGGGCAATTTGGCATAAGCAGGAATGTAGCCGGCTTTCTTCTGGTTTTCGAATACTTTTTGGCGGTAAACATCCCAGCCCTCATCAAACTTGCCTTTATACAGGTCGCTCCATTCGTGGCTCACCTGGTGTGGCGCATGGGTAGCGCCGGGCGCATAGTATAAAAAGAAAGGTTGATCAGGTGCCGCTTTATGGGCAGCATCGATATAGGCAATGGCCTTGTCAGTGATCTGCTCATTCAGGTTGCGGCCATCGGGTTTAATGTGGAAATTATCCTCTACCAAATGCGGCGGATTATACTGATCGGTAGCCGATTCCAGGAAGCCGAAGTGATGATCAAAACCCTTACCGGTAGGCCAGCGGTCAAACGGGCCAACGGCTGTGGTATCCTCATCCGGCGTTACCCCCCACTTACCTACTGCAAAAGTACTGTAGCCATTAGCACGTAAAGCCTCAGCAATGGTACCTTTATCGGGCGGGATACGTCCATCATAGCCCGGAAAACCCGCTGCTGTAGAAGCGTGGGCAAAATTACCCATGTGCACATAGTGGTGGTTACGCCCGGTAAGTAATGAAGACCGCGTTGGCGCGCAAATACCCGCCGTGTGAAAATTGGTATAGCGCAAACCGTTATTGGCCAGCGTATCAAAGTTTGGCGTATTGATCAATCCGCCAAAAGTGCCCGACGCGCCGAAGCCCACGTCATCCAATAGAATCCAAACTATGTTTGGCGCAGCTTTTGGGGCTTTAAGCGGTTTGTTCCACCACTCTTTTGATTCGGCAAGCGTTTTTCCTTCCACACCTTTAAAGTTGGCTGGGTCAATAGGTGCTATATTTGCCGGCGTTACCTTTACCTGCGGCAGTTGCGCTAAGGCCGGTGCGCTGAATGCGAGCGCCAATGCCGATAACATAACAATTCGTTGATAAGCGTATTTCATGATCTTAAAGATTTAAAATTTACTTTTTATAATTTTTGTGGATGCGCTGGTGATAAACATCATACCAGTCGATAAACGGATAAAGGTTATTTTTTTGAGCCTGTGCTTCAAAAACAGCTTTCAACTCCTTTAACTTTTCAGGATATTTTTTGGCGAGGTCAATGCGCTCATTGAAATCCTCATTCAGGTTATATAATTCCCAAATGTCGTCATCAAAACTCTTATCTGGCACGTTTTGACCAACTTTAAAATCCCCAAGTTCAACATTATCAGGATGATGCGCAGCTTCGGCCTTCCAACCATCGCTATAAATCGACCTGGAACCAAAAATGTAATAATGCTGCAAAACATGTTTTGATTTTGCTTCAGGATGATCAAATGAATACACGAGCGATGTACCCTGTAAAGTATCCTGTTTAATGCCCCTGATATATTCGGGCAGTTTAATGCCGGTATATTCAAGGGTAGTTGGCAATACGTCAATCACATGCCCATACTGGGTGCGGATAGTCCCTTTATCTTTAATGCCTTTAGGGTAGTAAACAATTAAAGGGTTACGGGTGCCGCCTTCCGAATTGGCATCCTGTTTCCAGTACTTAAATGGTGTATTAGCCGCCTGTGCCCAGCCCAGTGGGTAATTTGTACTGGCCTGCGGCGTGCCGATATCGGTGATATCTTCAATATTGGTTTTCAGGTAAGCATCTTCAGCAACCAGTTTGGCCGAGTTTTTTTTAGGATTGATCACACCATGAACCGTACCTTCTTTACTGGCACCGTTATCGCCAATGATCACAAATACTAATGTGTTATCCAGCTGACCGCTTTGTTTCAGGTAATTGATGAGCCGGCCAACTTCATGATCGGTATAGGTAAGGTATCCGGCGTAAACTTCCATGAAACGCGCGTATAGCTTTTTCTCAGCCTCAGGCAATGATTTCCATGCAGGGATCCGCGTATTACGTTCAGGCAGTTTGGCGTAAGCAGGGATAATGCCCAATTGTTTTTGCCTTGCAATAACCTTCTCCCTGAAATCGTCCCAACCGCTGTCAAACTGGCCTTTGTACAGGTCGCTCCATTCGGTGGCTACCTGGTGAGGCGAATGGGTTGCTCCCGGTGCGTAGTATAAAAAGAAAGGTTTTTCGGGTGCCACTTTATGCTGGCGGGTTAGGTAAAATATAGCTTTATCCGTAATCTGATCGGTAAGGTGACGGCCGTCTGGCGTTACATGAGCATTGTCTTCCACCAAATCCGGTTTATACTGATCTGTAGCCGAGCCTAAAAATCCGAAGAAATGATCGAAACCTTTACCTGTAGGCCAGCGGTCGAACGGACCGGCATCGGTTGCATCCTCATCGGGTGTAAGCCCGTATTTACCTACCGCGAAGGTGTTATAACCATTCTCGCGTAAAATCTCGGCAACGGTTCCCTTATCAGATGGGATCCGCCCGTCATAACCCGGAAAACCGGCCGACAAGGTTACGTGCGAAAAGCCACCTTCATGAACATAATGATGGTTGCGGCCTGTCAATAAAGCCGAACGTGTAGGCGCGCAGATCCCTGCTGTATGGAAATTGGTATACCGCAGGCCATTGTTGGCCAGCGTATCAAAATTGGGGGTTTTGATGATGCCGCCAAAGGTGCTCGTAGCGCCGAAGCCCACATCATCTAAAATAATCCACAATACGTTTGGCGCGCCGGTGGGTGCTTTATGAGGCTCAGGCCACCACTCCTTCGAATCATCAAGCGTTTTACCCACCGTGCCGCCAAATACCGGTGCCTGTCCATTTTGTGCCCTGGCTGTAAATGCGGCAAGCAAGCCAAGCGACAGGAACAATGTTATTTTTTTTGTTTTCATCTGTAAAAGGTTTATTCGGCATAGCTGGAGCGGAACTTCACACCCCAGCGGCCGTTTTCTTTGGTTAATATGTATAATGATTCATAATGCCCTATCAGGCTGCCGTCAGCCCGGAAGCGTGAAAATCGGGTGTCCACATGCACCTTATCTGCCGATGCCTGAACAATGTTACGGTGGTCCCACTGGCTGTGGTGCCACCCTGCTTTTTGCAGCTCGCCAAATACTTTTGCCGAATCGCGCAGACCAGCCTTTTCCAATACCGACATTTTGCCGCCTGCCAGCCGATAATGCGGAAACTGGTAAGTAGCCTCCCACCCATTCAAATCTTTGGCATTAAAGGTTGCCATATATTCGTCAAGTACCTGCAACACGGCGGCGCGTACTCTGGGGTCGATGCCGTGTGAGCCGTTTTCGATAGGGGCGCTTTGTGCCGATACCCGGCTGACGAGGCCAGCCAGGATTAACAGGAACATTGTTATCTTTTTCATAGATATTGCTTTTGGAATTCTTGCTCCCCTCTTGAGAGGGGGCGCGAAGGACAGGGCGTTGGGAGGGGTGTGTTGTATGAGCGATAAGTCGCCTACAGAGTAACACATCCCTCCACCCCTCTCAAGAGCAGGGCTGTTGCATTCTAATTTAATAGTTGTTTTAACCTGTTGATATCGTTGCAAACAAGCCTTTGCGCTTGTGCGAGGTTTGGGTAATCATTTATTCTAAATACATTAATAACTATGTTTCTGAACACAGAAGTATTTTCAGGCGCATTGGATGTTCTAATTCGTGAAGCGTCTTCGTTAAATGTCACGTCCTTTACCCAATGAAGACTGTTTTCTATACTCCAATGGCTTTTAATACCATGGCAGAATGTTTGCGCATTACCGATTAAGCTACTGATGAAAAAGGCGTATTCTTCCCGGATACGTCCTTTTTCTTTTACCCAGCGATGCACTTTAATAAGTTGGCTTACCCCAGCCCATGTGTTACTGATTTCCTCTGTTCCCGGGTACACCCAAACTGTTCTACGTTCTATTCGCCCTTTGTTTTTCAACAACTCAACAAACTTACTACAAACCATTGCCTCGTCCGATGTAATGGTTTCGATCTTTTTGTAAAGGTTCTTTTGATTCTTCTTCACGCCTATTATATAATTGTTATCTGTATCAATAATAGCCTCTACCGTTTTTTTTGACAATGTAATGCGTCAAGTGTAAACGTTACCCCCTGTAATCCTAAACTGGAAATAAGCTGCTGAACTACAGAGATTTCACTTTGTTTTGAGTTGTCAACCAAACCATGGCCAACGACTTGATTACTCCTGCTACTATACAAGCTTACCAGGCTTACAAATCGTTGTTTGTCAAGAGAATAATCGCTCATCGTCCCTTTCATTGCCTTACCATCTATATGTAGCCATTCATTTTTAGACAAATCAATATGCTGACTGGCCCATTTATGGAAACTCTCATTTAAGCTGTTAAAGTCTAAATCTTGTATTACACGTCTTATAGTATAAAAGCTTGGAAGGCGGGCTTTATTAGGCTGAAAGAAGGCCAAAAGATCGACTTCATTCCGCTTTATAAAATCACCCATCGAACGATAGCCATGATAACCGCTCATTGTACTCATTAACACAAGCAACAGAATGAAAGTCTGGTCATGGCGCTGGCCTGCCTTTCGCCTTATATCCGGTAACTCTGATAAATACGCTAATATGCTCTTATCCATCCTAACTTTTTTGACCTCAAGTTAACTTATAATATTTAGAATGCAACAGCCCTGCTCTCAAGAGGGGAATCGCGCAGGCCATTGCCCGCATCGCTCAGTTCATCAGCTTCTATTGCCAGCCCGGATTTTGCGTAAGCTTACCATTGCTATTGTCAATTTCCTGCTGAGGTATCGGGAACAGGTAAAATTTGCCCGCCGCACCTTTGCTTACATTGGTTTTGCCAACTTTCAGCAGGCTTGCCTCAAGAATGCCTTTACCCGATGCATCCCTTTCACGGATCAAATCAAACCAGCGCTGGTACTCAAATACAAACTCCAGCCTGCGTTCTAAGTAAACCGCATCACGGAAGGATGCCTGGTCAAGCCCTGCAAGTTCATCCAACCCGGCACGTTTCCTTACCCGGTTAATGGATGCATAAGCTTTGGCTGTCGGCCCGTTCAATTCATTCTCAGCCTCGGCATGGATCAGCAATACATCTGAGAAACGGATAATAGATACATTGGCGCCAGACTCGGCTTCGTTAGATACCACGCCTGGATCAAAATATTTATTAAAGAATGGGATAGAGTCGTTAGCTATGGTAGCATCATTAAGCTTACCGTACCAAAGGCTGGTGGTTGGGCTTTGGAAACGGGTTACAAAGCTCACCCGTTTGCGTTTATCATTGGCAGGGTATAGTTTATAAATACTGAAAAACTTATCAACGCCGCCGGGTTTGGTAGCATCGGGCACGGAGTAAAACACTACCTGATCGGCATAGCTGCCCACCATACCGGGAATACCGTTCAGTATAGACCGGGGGGCCTGGTTATTGCCCTGCCCCTGCGAGTTTGATTTAAACTGCGCCGAAAAAATGTGCTCCTTGCCATTTTCGGTAGCGGGCAAAAACACATCAGCATAATTGGCAAACAGATCATACCCATATGGGCCATTAATCACAGCTTCGGCCTGCGTCACAGCCTTATCCCATTTACGCTCGGTAAGGTAAACTTTAGCCAGCAGTGAATAAGCTGCGCCGGCGGTAGCCCTGCCCACATCTGCACCTGTATAGCTGTTGGGCAAATCGGTAGCGGCATTTGTTAAATCGGTTTCAATTTGAGTATATACGGTGGCGGCGGCCGTTCTCGGAATTTGCAGATCAGACAAGTTAATTGAGGTTTGATCGTGCAATACCAAAGGCACATCGCCATACAAACGCACTAAGTTAAAGTAGTACAAAGCCCTTAAAAACTTAGCTTCGGCAACAAGCCTTTTGTTTAGCGTTGCATCAAATTTGATATTGGGGATAGTATCGATAGCAATATTGGCCTTTTTGATAGCGGCATAGTGCTGCTGCCAGATCTGCAAAATGCGCAGGCCCGATGCTGAATGGCCTAATACCGACTGGGAGCGTACGTCGGCATTGGTGGCGCCAGGCCCCGGGCCCTCATCATCGCCCATAAAATTCATACCGGTGTTAAAAAGGGTATTATAGGGTGTTTGCACTGCGTTTGCGCCGCCATTCAACAGGGAATAAGCCGCGGTAACTGCAGCAACGGCATCTGCCTGGGTTTTATAAAACTGGCTTGCCGGGATAAACGACCGCGGGTCTTCATTGAGCTTGGCGCATGAGGCAGCGGCAAGGGCAACCAGTATAATGAGGTATTTAATATTTTTCGTCTTCATATCTTAAAAATCAAGGTGTAGCCTTTACAGGGTAAGCCCTATGCCAACTATTACAGATTTATTATTGGGGTAAGCCCCGTTATCAACTCCCGAGGTAATTGCCGATTGCTCGTTACTGCTTACTTCAGGATCGTAACCGGTGTATTTTGTCCAGGTTGCCAGATTTTGGGCACTCACGTAAATCCTGACCTTTTTAACAGGCGACCTGGAGAGAACAGATTGCGGGAAGGTGTAGCCAAAACCAAGACTTTTAAGGCGCAGGTACGAACCGTTTTCAACAAACCTGTCGGATATGGTTGCAGCCGGGTCCTGATAAGCACTATGCACATCGGTGTTGGTGTTGGCTGGTGTCCAGCGATTTAACAGTGTGGTAGTAGCATTGGTATAACCTGTTCCTAATTCCAAAACACCCCTTTGCTGGTTATAGATTTTATTACCATATGATCCCTGTAAGAAAACACTTAAATCAAAACCCTTGTAAGCGAATGTGTTGGTGATACCTCCTGTAAATTTAGGTTGCGAGTTGCCGAGGATCACCCTGTCGCCGGTCTGTGTTATTTTGCCATCGCCATTAATATCCTGGTAATTTTGACCACCCGGAGCGGTATTGGCTGCAGGAGTAAGTACCGGCCCACCAGCCTGGATCAGGCCATTGGTTTTGTAGCCGATAAATGAGCCGATAGGCTCGCCAACTTTAATGATAGACGGCAGTGACGAATCGGGGATGAACTGGTTAACACCGTTACCGCCAAGGCTCAGCACCTTGTTACGGTTAAGTGCAAATACCAGGTTGGTGTTCCATACAAAACTGCCAACAATATTGCGCGAGTTAATACCCAACTCAAAACCTTTATTTTGTACCGAGCCCACGTTTTCATATTGCTGCGGATTGGTAATAGCTGTATTGGTAATAATAGTTAAACCGCTTGTCGCCGGTAAAGGCAGGTATAATAGCAGGTTAGTAGTCTTCTTGTAATACACATCGGCCGTTACCGTAACCCTGTCTTTAAACAGGCCCAGGTCGAAACCAAAATCGTACTGACTTGTTTTTTCCCAGGTTAGGTTGGGATTGTACAAACTATTGGGCGCAAAACCCGCAACTGTAGAATTACCAAAATTGTAACGGTAGTAACCTAATTGTGAGTACGACTGGTAGGCCGGGATATCGCTATTACCGGTTTGACCCGCACTTAACCTCAATTTTAACTGGCTGATGGCAGTTACATTTTTCAGAAAATCTTCGCTCGATGCATTCCAGGCTATGGCGGCTGATGGGAAGGATGCCCATTGATGCCCCGGTGCAAATTTCGATGAGCCATCAGTACGCAGGGTTAAGGTTAACAGGTATTTACTGTTAAAACCATAATTTATCCTGCCCAGATATGATTTTAAAGCCCAGGTATTTGACGATGACGATGGCGCAATGGCAAAACCACTGCCCGATACCGAAGTAACACTTCCCGAACCAAGGTTATTGAAAGTGTCATAATCGCTCACAAAGCCCGATGAACCTGTAATTGCACCTTCGGCTTTGAATTGCTGCTGTGTAAAACCGGCTAATACATTTAACGAGTGCTTACCAAATTTTTTATTGTAGGTAAGCGTGTTTTCATTCAGCCAGTTGAATGAGTTAAGGGTACCAACCTCGCCAAGGCCCGAATAGCCCGAACCCTCGTAAACGGTAGATGGCAGGTAACGGTTTTGCTTATTGTCGATGATATCCACACCGGCCAACACCCTTGCGGTAAGGTTTTCGGTGATCTTGTAATCGCCGGCAATATTACCTAAAATGCGGCTTGTGGTAGTGGTATTGGTTTGATTATAGAGTGTATTGATGGGGTTTCCGTAAGTACCCTCAAATACGTTTTTGATAAAGAATGAACCATCGGCGTTATAAACCGGCGTGGTAGGCGTCATCAGCAAGATGGCTGGTACTACGCCCTGGGGCGCAATTTGCGCAGTAGTACGGCTGCCGGTAATAAATGATGTGATCTTGAACTTATCGTTATAATCATGTTCTACGTTTACCCTGCCGGCATAACGCTCAAAATTGGTGTTTTGTAAAATACCATCCTGTTTAAAGTAGTTGCCAGAAAAAGCAAGCCTTGTACGCTCGGTACCTGAAAATATTGAAAGGCTGTGATTTTGTGAGCTCCCTTTACGGAAGGCTGCATCCTGCCAATCAGTATTGGCGTTGTAGGGATTAAGCTGCGCTTCTGTTTGGGCGGTTTTCCCTGTGTTTGCCAAAGCGTCATTACGTAATGCTTCCCATTGCGGAGTATTGAGCAACGGGAGCGTTTTGATCACTTCCTGCTTGCCATAGCTGCCATCATAATTGATAGATGACACGCCGGCTTTACCTTTTTTTGTGGTAATGATAATTACACCGTTTGCGCCACGTGTACCATAAATAGCCGTGGCCGAAGCATCTTTTAAAACCTCAATGCTTTCGATATCCGAAGTATTGATAGATGCCAGCGGATTGATCTTCGGGCCATTGGTTACACCCGCATCAGTAAGTGAGTTACTGTTTGAGGTGGGAAAGCCATCGATAATATACAATGGCTCGGCAACGGCATTGATGGAGTTTACACCACGCACCTGCACTGTCACACCCGCTCCCGGCTGCCCGGTGGCCTGTGTAACCTGTATGCCCGATACAGCGCCCTGTAAAGCCCTGTCGAGCGAGGGAACCGGCTGTTTTAAAGCCAGTGCAGGTACAGATGCTACTGAACCTGTGATGTCCTTACGTTTTTGCGATCCGTAACCCACCACAACTACCTGGTTTAACTGGGTTTGGGCGTCTTTAAGCTTAATTTCAACCGGGCTGCCATCAGCAATAAATTCCTGTTTTTCATAACCGGTAAAAGTGACAATCAGTTTATAAGGAAACTTTTGCCCGGTGACAAAGCTGAATTTACCTTCAATATCGGTTGAAACTACGTGCGTAGTACCCTCGATACGGACCACGGCACCCGGAAGCGGCTCTTTGGTAGTACCGTCAATAACACGGCCAACCAGTCTTGAATTAATTATAGGCTGGGTTTGCTGCGCGATAGTTAACAGCGGAAAAGCAATAAGCAGCAGGAATGGGATTAATAGCAATTTTTTCATGTCGACTGGTTTTTAGAAGATGAAAAACCGGACGACTGATCAGTAACCGCATTAAACGGCCTGTATAATTGCTGCGGATGAAAAGCATCCTCAATTATTTGCAGCGTAAAAGCAGCTGCATGCAATGGGAAAGGCAACGCATAGCCAACCCCTGCATTTGCAATATTTTGCATAGATTTGAATAGTTAAAATGACACCATTGAAACAGGCTCAACGCCAATCGATCCCTGTTTCGTTGTTTTAATGACCGGGGAAAAGCTTTGCTTTTCCCTTATTTGCAGTATGTACTTGTTCAGATTATTTCATAGTCCTTTCTTTATTATGCCCGCATTAGCAGGCAGGTCAATTATTTTATTGGGGTATTAATATTTAGTTGCTTACGCACCTGAAACCGAGGTGCTCCATGCCGCTATCTTCGGTAGTTTTCATCCGACGTGATACACGATAACCAGAGCAGTAGCTGTCGTTACACAAAAATGAGCCACCTCGCACCACTCTTTTAATGGCATAAGGCTCGTCCGGGTCATATGATTTTGAAGCACCTTTAGGGTTTTTAACTCCTGCCGGGCTGTTTACTGTTTTATAATAATTGTTATTGTACAAATCGGCACACCATTCCCAAACGTTACCGGCCATATCGTACAAGCCGTAACCATTTGGTGCAAACGAGCTAACCGGGGCCAGGTAATAATAATGATCACGTTCGGTGTTTTTATAGGGGAAACTTCCCTCCCAGGTATTTGCCTTCGGTTGTCCTTCACTTACTTTTTCATTACCCCAGGGATAGATTCTATCCTCCAATCCGCCCCTTGCCGCACGCTCCCATTCAGCTTCGGTTGGTAAACGTTTGCCGGCCCATTTACTATAAGCTACGGCATCGTACCAGGAAACCTGTACTACCGGGTAATTGCCTTTGCCTTTAATGTCGCTGCCCGGCCCGTGCGGGTGTTTCCAGTTAGCACCTGTTTTCCATTCCCACCACTGGCTGTAATCGCTGAGATTAACCGGTTTATTTGCCGGCACAAATATCAGCGAGGCCGCAACCAGTAAACTATCAGCAGGTTTTTCGGTACCCGGGGGCATTTGCTTTTTGAGCTCGTTCCAGTCAGGCTTACGCTCGGCTGTGGTAACATAACCTGTTGCTTTTACAAATTTTTCAAACTGGGTGTTGGTAACCTCTGTTTTATCTATCCAAAAGCCATCAACCGTTACGTCATGCTTAGGGTACTCATCAGGTTCGGCCTGCTGGTTATCGGCCCCCATCCTGAAAGTCCCGGCCGGCACCCATGCCATCCCCGCATGGCTGGCATGGGTATCACCTGTATCGGGCAGGGCAAGCGCCGCACCGCTTAACCCCGCTGCTTTAAACCTGTTAGGGATATTTGATTCGCAGCAAACCTTTTTTTTAATACCGGGAACTTTGGCTACCGCAATAATCGCCGCCGGTTTCTCCGGTTGTCTGCATGAAGCAATCCATATAACACTAAAAAGTATAAGTACAATCTTATTCATTACGCTTTAACAGGTTGTAATTGAAAAGCTGCATCAACCTGTTCTGCCGACTGCTCTTCGACCTTATCAGGTCTGTACAAATGATGAGGCTGCAACGGAACATCTTCTTTAACCATCGGTCCATCGGCGGCAAGCTCACTTCCGGGCACTTTTGATTTAAATAAAGGCCAGGCCAGTTGTGCATACCATTGATCGCCCTCGTAATGTGATATCCCATAAGCTTTAGGGTATTGACGAGAAATATGTGCCGTACCGAAAATGATATCCCACAAAAAGAACATATTGCCAAAGTTGCCTTTGTAATACCCTACCCCATCATCGGTGGTAGCTGCATGGTGTGCATGATGCGTTGCCGGAGTAGATATCGTACGCTCCAAAACCCAGGCCAGCGGGTGCAATATTTTATATTGATAAAATGGTTTATCCCATGGGATACTTGAATGCGCCAGTGTAGTAATAGTCCCTTTGATACCTTTTACTACTACTGCCGGGATACCTAAACCAAGGTAAACCAACGCGGTAGTTAAATAAGTTTGCGAAAAGAAAATGGTATAGATAATGTTTTGCCTGCTGGCCATTGCCATACCCATGTATGATGCCGAGTGGTGCGTACGGTGAAAACGCCATAACCACGGTATTTCATGATGCAAGCGATGGTACCAGTATTGGGTAAGATCATCGGCTATCGCGATGATAATAAATCCCCAGAAAAATGGAACCCAGCTAAAAGTATCTTTAAAACCAGGCAGAATAGCAGGCAGTACTTTCAGGCCATAATAAGCAACCAACGGCTTCACTATCAGCTTTGGAATAGTGAAACAGGCGATATCTACCCATTTTTCATTTTTGTTCCAGCGTTTTTTATAAAGACCGAAAGAAAATTCCAGTACGCCAAGTACCAGCACCAGCACGGAGAAACCATATCCGTTAAGGTTTTCTATTATTTGTTTTATCTGATCAATCATTGTCTTGTGGTTGTGAGTTTATGGTTTTGTTTTTTATAACAGTTTGTTGTTTATGGTGCTGTTTCTTTTCCCATGGACGTTCGCCGGTGATATAAAATGTAGCAAACATGAGCACGATAGGCAGCGTATACAAAAACAGGCTCAGGATAGCATTTTTAACGATCCTTGTCTTTTTAGCTTCTTCCAGTTTCATAACCGTTAGTTTGAGGTTGAATAATTAATGCCTGTTTAGTTTTAGAGCGCTGCTCAAGAAGCTTACGGCCAAGCCACAACCCGCCGAAAATGATAATAAAAGGTATCAAGGTTACAATAATGCCAACCAGTACCTTTTTCCCAATCAGGGAAACGTCGTTAATGGTCATAATGAATTAATTAAATGATTAACAATAGGGCAGTGCATAACGATCCGCACAAAGCAGCAATGCCCGGTAAATAATGTAATGAATTGAAAAATCTGGGATACCGCACTATCAACGCACGATCATAGAGAAGGGATTAACCCTTGTGCCGCTTAACAGCAACAACAAGAATAACAACAGGAAGTAAAAGCAGCAGCGGTTAACTGATTATTAGCAAGGCCGTATTTAGGTAAAAGTTCGGGTTGCATGGTGGGTGCTTTTAAATGATTTTAATTTGTTGTGATTAATTTTCTGAGGCAAATGTAAAAAAAGATTTGATAAATACTACTAATTCTATAGAATTTATATAAATAAAATATTTTTTGATGAATTTAAATCTTTTAAGCAGTCACACAGCATGGGAAACGGAGAAATCGCTCCAACTTTTTCTACTGGTTGCACAATAAATTTCACAACACACCCACACAAATCCTATATTCATATCATTATGGATCTAACTACCCTTATTGTCATTACCATTATTGTTTTCATAATAGCGTTTGCTGCATTCAGGCTGTTTGACGTTAAAAAGAAGAAACAGAAACTGGAATTGGAGCGATCGGCCAGGATTTTACCACTTTATAAAAAAGCGGAAACTATTGCCGGCCTTACTGCTGAAGATGTGCTGCCCTTTGCCCAAAACCTGCTAACCCGCTATGATACCTTTTTATATTTAAAAGAACTTGGCGAACTACACCTGTTTCCCGAAGAATATCATACACTTATTAAAGGGGCTGAAAGCTCACTGGCCCAATGGCTGGAATTCCCTACCGAGCTGGATGCCTGCCCCGACGAGATAGAACATATTAAACGGGTTACCATTGACTTTGACGGTAGAAGTAATTTTATCCATTATGAGGTGTTTAAATACCGTGTAAACCCACCCCACTGGGCTGCTAAAAACGGTTGGATGCTTGGCGTTGCAGGGCCATTTTTTGATGATAGCAAACCTTATGATTTCCCCGCAGCTACATTTAGCCGGGTAAGCAGTACTGTAGATAAAGTGACACCGGAGGACGAGGTTAGATGGGTGCATGAAAACATCGCAATGCGGAGGTAAAATACGTTCGTTTCTACCCATAAAATATTAAAAAATGGGTGTCATGCTGAACCTGTCGAAGCATGGTGGGTGGGGCCTCTGCGCGCGTCCTTCGACAAGCTACCCATAACATAATTAAAAAGACGGTCATGCTGAACTTGTTTCAGCACCCCACTTGCTAAGCCGCGTGCTAAGCAAATCGCCTACCTATCCCGTGGGATCCTGAAATAAATTCAGGATGACGGGCGGAGAAATGTCATATCTCCTTCAGAGGCCGCGGGATTAAACACTCAGGATGACAGTCCCTCCATGCCTAATGTCATTTAAGCTTCGCAGACCCTGTTTTTCATTAAGCATCTTTCAACTCGATCCAAACCGGCGCGTGATCGCTTGTTTTTTCCCAGCCGCGAACGTCCCTGTTCACGCCTGCAGCAACGAGCCGCTTTTCCAGATGAGGGCTCAGCAAAAAATGATCGATCCTTAAACCGGCGTTACGGCCGTAGGCATCGCGGAAATAATCGAAAAAGGTATAGATCACTTCGGTAGGATAAAGTTTGCGGATAGCATCCGTCCAGCCCTGTTCTACCAATGTTTTAAAGGCCTCGCGGGTTTCGGGGCGAAAGAGCGCGTCATTTACCCAGCGCTCCGGTTTATAAACATCAAGCTCGGTAGGCATAACGTTATAATCGCCGGTTAGTACAACGGGTTTATCAGCTGCAAGTAAACCGGCTGCATGAATTTTCAGGCGTTGAAACCAACCCAATTTATAGTCAAATTTAGGACCGGGGGCCGGGTTGCCGTTGGGCAGGTACAGGCAGCCAATGGTAATACCATCAACAAGCGCTTCAATATAACGGCTATGCTCATCTTCAGGATCGCCGGGAAGCGCCCGGCATACTTCTGTAATTTCCCTGTCTTTTGCCAGTATCGCAACGCCGTTCCAGCTTTTTTGGCCATGCCAGATGGCTTTATAACCTGCATCAAGTATGGCCTGCTCCGGGAAGTTTTCCTGTGGAGCTTTAAGTTCCTGCAGGCAGGCAACGTCAGGGGATGTTTCTTTTAACCAGCGGAGCAAAACAGGCAGTCGCCCGTTTACACCATTTACGTTATACGTAGCTATTTTCATGATGCAATTTAAATAGTTTAGGTTATACCATGCTCGTTTCAAAATATAAAAAGCGCGGCCACCCTTCGCAAGCAAATTGGTTGCAATGGCTTATGAACGATAAATTATTCCCTTACTTTTCAAACTCATCCGGGTCTACTTCAGGCTGGCCTGGTTCGGTATCAGGAATTTCATTCGGGATATTCTCCGGCGCTTCTTCGGGCATTTCCGGCTCTCCCGGATCTGTAGGCTGCCTGATCTCCGGCCGCTCCGGGTTTACCGGCATTTCATCTGGCTCGTTTGGCA
Organism: Mucilaginibacter sp. cycad4; assembly: GCF_034263275.1. NCBI lineage: Bacteria > Pseudomonadati > Bacteroidota > Sphingobacteriia > Sphingobacteriales > Sphingobacteriaceae > Mucilaginibacter > Mucilaginibacter sp. cycad4. Next base: position 3,125,959 of record NZ_CP139559.1, read on the forward strand.
TGGTTTTCTTCTTTGACATAATTAAATAACCGCTAAACTTCGGATAGGTTTTCCCGAATGATTATTTAAGCTCCATGATGTGCCTTGTTTCCTGCAAAAAACGGTCTATCTTTTTTGTGCCCGAAAAGCTTTTAATAACAAATGCCTTCTGCTTACCGGATCCCGCTACCTGGAAATACATGTTAATATCGGTACCCGAATAAACGAAATTATAAGTACGCCTGGTGATTTGAAAATTGATAAAATCGGCAAAAGCAAAAGTTTGGTTACCTATACCAAGCGGATTGATCCTGCTTACCGTCTTGTTCGCTGTATCGAAAACTATTTTGGTGAAGGCGGCAAATACAAACGCTGCTCCCCCCAGTAAACATCCCCCCATAACTAAAACCTTATGAAAAAGGTCCGAATCATGAGTCATAGATTGATTGATGAATTCATTTAAAGCAAGGGCTATCAAACATAAACCAATCAATAGCCCTCCAATCCACTTACGCTTAATTGCATAATAAGGCGGGTGGGAGTCATAAAATTTATCGGTAATAGCTGTATCGGCATAAGTGGGCTCGATGTAACCCGCCGAAAGGAATTGCATAATTACCGGGAACACTTCCTGGGTTAAGGCGATGGCGTTTGCGTCATCATTTTTTATATAATTTGCCGATACTACAACCCCTTTGCCATATTTATTTCTTTTTGGGAAAGCGCGATAATTATAGCCTCCCATGGTATTACGTACAACACCTATATTATCCAGGTCATCAAATTTTTCAGAACGGATACTAAGCAAACCAAAAAGCCTTTTACGCATCACCTGGGAACTGCTATCAAAAACCACTGATGTACGGCCAACTCCCCGCAATATGCCAACAATAATCGCCAGCCCCAAAAACATGGGTATCATTAACGATACGGATTGCGACGGATCGGGATAAAGTGTTATACAAAAGAAAATAATAAAGGCTGTAAATATTACCGCGAAACCAACGCTGAGTACATTAAAAATACGATAAGGATACAATGTTACCCGCTGACTTTCAATATCCCATCGGGTTTGTGCAAATTTTTTTAGTGCCATGAAGGTTTAAATTTAGTATCCTTTAAACAAGCTTTTTATGGCAAGGTTTTAACTATCGGGTAATATTTCCAACCTAACCAACCCGTATTGAAATAAGCTTTTATGATTTCAATAAAATACCGCTTGCATTTTAAAAATGTTTAATTACATTTGCAGTGTACTACCACACTAATACACTATAAAATGATTCAAATAAGTAATTTGAATTTTAGCTACAACAGCAGCAAGCCGTTGTTCAAAAATCTGAACCTTTCATTAAAGGCCGGCCACATTTATGGCCTGCTGGGTAAAAATGGAGCCGGGAAATCAACCCTCCTGAAAAATATAGCCGGCCTGGCCTTTCCGCAATCAGGTCATTGCCTTATTAACGGAACAAAAAGCTCAAAGCGACTTGTATCCACCCTTCAGGATCTTTATTTCATTGCCGAAGAGGTTTATGTACCGGCATTAACCCCGGGGCAATTTTTGGACAGGACAGCGAGCTTCTACCCGGCCTTCAGCATTATCGACTTTTACAGCTATCTGAAAATCCTGGACATTGATCCCGATCTGCTGATGACCAAAATGTCATACGGACAGCAAAAAAAGATAATCATTGCTTTCGGGCTGGCTACAAATACCAGCGTGCTCATACTTGATGAACCCACCAACGGGCTTGATATCCCTTCAAAAGTTCAGTTCAGGAAATTAATCGCATCGGTTTTAAATGAAGAGCGCTGCATTATTATTTCAACCCACCAGGTAAGGGATCTGGATAGCCTTATCGATACAGTTTTAATTTTGGATGACCACCGCATTGTGATTGAAAATACAGTAGATGAGCTTACCGAAAAACTGTTTTTCAGCGTGTTTAAAGACCTTACCGGGATGAATGTACTGTATGAAGAAGATACCCTTATGGGCAAATACGCCATTGTACAAAACACGGCCGGTAAGTACGGTAAAATGGACCTCGAATTATTATTTAATGCCGCAACGACCAACAGCGGAAAATTATTAAACGTGCTAAAACCAACTACAAACCATGAATAACTACTTCAGTTTAAAACGCTTTGGCCTGTTGTTTATGAAACACACTGTAGAGCATTACCGCACCTATTTGATGTCGGCAGCGGTTTTGGCAGGGGTATTTTTGCTTGGTGGCTCGTTCATTTTTTATATGATTCCCGGGCCGGTAGATGCCGGTTTTCAAATGGCCATATTTGGGGTTCTTATTTTGATAGCAGGACCATTATTTACAAGTACCATCTTTACCGACCTCGGCGATAAACGCAGGGCAATTCCAATATTAACCCTGCCTGCATCGCCCCTTGAGAAGTTCATGGTTAGCTGGATTTATTCGTACGTAATATTCCTTTTGGTTTATACCGGCGTTTTTTACCTGGTATTAGTTATACTGATGAATCTAAAACCCTGGCCCGGGCATCAAAGTGAAATACTTTCGTTGTTTCAGGATAAATTTGTGCTGGTAATAATGCTTTTTTCATTTCTGCATGCTGTTACCCTATATGGAGCAATCCGGTTCGAAAAATTACACTTTATAAAAATAGGTTTCAGTTTCTTTATTTTTTATGCCCTGCTGATCCTTGTGAATTCCGTATTTGTACGATTTATTGTTGGCAGGCCGATCAAACCGGTAATGCCTTTTGCATTTCTGAATTTCCAGGATGGTGTAAATTTTTATTCCGTTGGTTTAAATGCGCAGCAATCTGCCTGGGTTTTTATTGTTGTTCCCGTTGTATCACTCCTGTTCTGGATGGCGGCATATTTTAGATTCAAGGAGAAACAGGCTTAAAAAAAACGATAATGGAATTTAAAGATAACGAAGCGATATACCTCCAGATAGCGGCTTTTGTAAGCGACCAGATCCTGATGGGTAAATGGCCCGCCGGGCAAAAGATCCCCTCGGTACGTGATATGGCTGTGGAATTGGAAGTGAACCCTAATACAGTTATGCGATCGTACGAATTTTTGCAGGGGCTTGAAATTATTTATAATAAACGTGGCCTCGGCTTATTTGTGGCCGATGGCGGTTTTGACAAGGTAAAAGCTTACCGCAAAGAAAACTTTGTACGTCAAAACCTGCCCGAACTTTTTAAAAACATGTATCTGTTAGGTATATCGATAGATGAGATCAGGCTGCAATATCAAAGCTTTCAGGCGCAACAAAATAATGAACTAAACCAGGCAACCAACAATGAAAACAAGCAATAAATCCCTACTTAGCGCGGTACTGCTGTTAATAATCTCGATAGGGATCTATGACTTTCAGCTGAAAGCAGAGTATTTGAAAGGGGAGTATAAAAACCCTTATAATGGTTTTCGCATCCTAAATTTCAAAAATTTCAAGGTTATTGACCTTGCTTCATCCACAGCAATTAACATTATGCTTGTAAAAGGCCCGTTCAAAGTACTTGCCGACCCTGGCGCCATGGAGTTCATGAAAATTGAGCAACGGCAGGATTCGCTCTTTATTCGCGCTGCGTTTAAAGATAACTTTCATAATGTACAAGCTCCAAACGTTCTGTACATATCTCTTCCGCAATTAGATGCGTTTTATGCCGATGCAAAATACAAGGCAGGCGACACTCAAATTATCGATACCACTGCCGCACAAGACTTCAAATGGCGCGCCACCACCATCAGTGGTTTCAGCGGGGATAAACTTAATATTATCCAGGACCATGCCTCCACCATCTTACTAAAAAATAACCAGTTTAATATATTAAATGCCGTTATCGGCAAAAGCAACAGCAGTGCTTCAAACTTATCTATTGAAACAGGCAACCAATTTGAAAAAACAAATCTTGATATCAGGAATAAAAGCTGCCTATGGATCAAGGATGACAGCCTCAGCAGCATAACCTATAAACTTGCCGACAGTGCCAAACTTATTCTGAACGGTAGTACCAGGATGATCCGCAATAACAAATAACCAAACTTAGCAAATCATGAAATTAGTAATCAACTCCCTATCAAAAACCTATGCCAACGGCGTACATGCTTTAAAAGATGTTTCGCTGACCCTGAACAACGGCATGTTTGGCCTGCTTGGCCCAAACGGGGCCGGTAAATCATCATTGATGCGTACCATAGCCACCCTGCAGGAGGCCGATAAAGGCAGCATTTTTTTAGATGACCTGGACGTATTGAAAAACAAAACAGAAGTACGCCAGCTGCTCGGATACCTGCCCCAGGAGTTTGGTGTTTACCCCAAAATATCGGCCGAGCGGATGCTTGACCATATTGCCCAGCTCAAAGGCGTTGGTAACAGCTCCGAACGTAAAGACCTTGTGCTGCAATTACTGGAAAACGTAAACCTGTATAAAGACCGAAAAAAGCACCTGGGCACCTATTCCGGCGGTATGAAACAGCGTTTCGGGATAGCGCAGGCACTGATTGGCAACCCTAAGCTTATTATTGTCGATGAACCCACAGCAGGCCTCGACCCGGCCGAGCGAAACCGCTTTTATAACCTGCTGAGCCGCTTGGGTGAAAATACCATCGTGATCCTGTCAACCCATATTGTTGAGGATGTAAGTACACTCTGCGCTAATTTCGCTATTATTTGCCAGGGCGAGGTTTTATATTCAGGTGACCCCGAAAGTGCGGTAAATGAGTTGAACGGGAAGATTTACAGCAAAGTGATCACCCAATCAGAGCTGGGCTTTTACAAGGATGATTACCAGGTTATATCAACGCAGCTTAAAACCGGCAAACTTCATATCCGCATTATCAACGAAGCCGAACCCGGCAACGGTTTTATCAGCAGCACGCCAAACCTGGAAGATGTATACTTCAGCAACATCGCTACACGAATAGATGTAGATACCATTTAAAACCACTATAAACCAATAGTTTATGTTTCTTAAAATATTTCTGTTCGAGATCCAAAATCGGGTCCGCAGGCCAGCCGTTTACCTGTATTTTTTAGCCGCACTGGTATTTACCGTGTTTACTTTTTCAACAGGGTCGTTACCATTAGGCGAAAAAGAGCACATCAACGCGCCTTATGTACTTGCCTTGTGGTGCTCAGGCATCACCATGATGATCACATTGGTGAGTTCGTCAATTATGGGCACTGCCTTATACCGCGACATTGAGTACAATACCAAAGACTACTATTTAACCTACCCTATCACCAAAGCAGGCTATTTCTGGGGCCGTTACCTGGGCTCGTTCGTTTTCATGATCCTGATATCAACGGCAGTTATCATTGGCGCCTTCATAGGTACCAGGCTTGGCCCTGCTATGGGATGGACAGATGCGAGGCAATACGGCCCCAATAGTCTCATTTACTACCTGCACCCGTTTTTCACTATCGGTCTGCCTAACGTTTTATTCACATCCTCCCTGTTTTTCGGACTTGTGGCAATCACCCGCAATGTAAAGGTTATTTACTTTGGCGGCATCCTGCTATTCCTGTTTTACTTCATTGCGTTGTTTTTCCTTAACCACATTAACAATCCAACGGTAATAAACCTCAGCGATCCTTTTGGGCTTAACGGTATCAGGATGCAAACCAATTCGTCAAGCACCATTGAGCAGAACACCACCTTATTCCCGGTTACCGGTACATTTATGCTCAACCGTATCTTATGGGGAGGTATCGGGATAGTTATTGTACTTTTTACTTATTTCAGGTTTAGCTTTGAGCGCTTCTTTAGCGGCAGGCGCGATAAGGCAGCCATTGACGAGGCAGGGGTAAAAACTAAAAACCAGGTAACCATTAAACCTGATGTTAGCTTTACCGGCAAATACAATTGGAACACCTTATGCAACCTGGTAAAAGTTGAAGTGCTGAACATTATCCGGGATAACTATTTCTGGATCATATTACTAAGCGGCAGCTTGTTCCTTGGCTTTGTATTCTGGCTTGGCGAAAACCGGAATGGTGTGCCTGATTTTCCGCGTACGGTTACCTTGCTGGCCATTTTTAATGAAGCTTTTCCATTCTTCATTTTCTTTATCCTGATGTTTTATACCGGCGAAACCCTGCACCGCGACAGGACTACCCGCTATGCCTTTATTAATGACTCACTCCCGCCGCCAAACTGGATCCTGAACGGGTCAAAGCTCATCACCTTATTATTGATAGGTACCGGTTTATCTTTTATCCCAATGATAACCGGCGTTATTGTTCAATTGTTAAAAGGCTATCACACATTGAACCTGTCGGCGTATTTTATCTATATAGGCTATATACTGCTGCCTTCTTTACTGGAAATGGTAGTATTTTGTTATGTAGTTCACGTTGTTATTAATAACAAATTCGCGGCACATGGCATAGGTGTTTTTTTATGGGTGATCATTTTCTTTTTACGCAAAACGGGCATCTTTGACTATAACCTGCTGCTGTATTCATATACGCCATCGTCGGGAATTTCTGATATGACCGGCATAGGGCATATGGCAGCGCCCATTAGCTGGTTCAACCTGTACTGGCTGTTGTTTGCGGGTTTGCTGATCATTGTTTCGGGATTATTTTATTACCGGGGGGTAACCTCATCTTTTAAAGAGCGGCTACGTTTATTGCCGCAGCGCTTTAACAGCAGCACAGCTTTGATCACTGCCATAGTAGCCATAGCATTTTTTGCCGTTGGCGGGTGGAATTATTACAACGTAAGCTTTTTAAACAGCTACCTCATCAAAAGTGAAAACACAGCCAGGGCAGTGATGTATGAAAAAACGCTGAAAAAGTATGAGCACCTTCCCCTGCCTAAAGTGACCGATATAAAAATGATGGTAGAGCTTTATCCCGATAAGCAACAGGTATCTACGCATGCATTGGTAACCATCACCAATAAAAACAAAGTTGCCATATCACAAATGCTGCTCGACGGTGATGAACTTACCGGCTACTCGCTTAAAACCAACGGCACATTAGTTCCTTTTACCACTCCCCTGCTTTACCCGAGAGGATTTTTCAACTGGTTCAGGCCGAAGACAGATACTGCCGACTTCCGTTTATACCGGTTCATCAAACCGTTGATGCCGGGCGATTCATTAACATTAGAGATCAGCTCAGAAATAGTGTATAAAGGATTTACCAATGGCATGTATGCTGCTGCCCTTGTTAATAACGGCACATTTTTTAACGGGGGATTGCCCGGCTTGGGGTATGATGAAGATGATGAGCTAAGCAGCCCTTACGAGCGCAAAAAAGCCGGTTTGCCCGAAAAAAAGGAAGAGGAAATACAGCAAAATGATCCCGAAGGTATCAGCACCTTGAAAGCAGGAAGGGCCGCTGACCTTTTGAAACTTGATGTGACCATTGGCACCCTGGCCGATCAAACTGCTATAGCACCTGGCCGGCTTGTAAAACAATGGCAGCAAAACGGTCGTAATTACTTTCACTATGTGCAGGATAAACCGGGCATGTACATGCCGATGGGTATTATATCCGAAAGACTGGCCGTTAAAAAAGCAACCGTTCAGTTAGACCGCCAGGTGAACATTGAGGTTTATTACCATCCGGAGCATAATATTAATATTGACAGATATATTGCAGCTTATAAAGATGGCTTAACTTATTACAGCAAGGTTTACGGCAACTATCCGTTTAATGATATCCGCCTGGTGGAAACATCTGTTTATGGACCGCAGGATGCCTCCATGACTACCCTGGATACTTATGCCGAAAATTTTGGCTGGAATGCTGATTTCAGGGACCCAAACAGTTTTGATTATTGCTATGCCAGTACCACAAGGCTGCTGTCCCAACAGTGGTGGCGCTTCCAGACAGCGCCAAACAGCACCATAGGTAGCCTGGTAATACCTGAAGGCCTGTCGAACTATGATCAACTGGTAATGTCAGAACGTAAATACGGTAAGGATAACATGCGTTACATTGTGCTGGACCAATTATGGTTTTACTTGTTCATCAGGCGTCACCTTAATGAAAATGAACATCCTTTGATAAAAGCCGATCAATGGTTTTTATGGGGAGGCAAGGCAAGTGTAGCTTTATATGGCTTGCGCGACCTGATTGGTGAAGACAGCCTCAATGTTGCCCTGCGTGAATTTAAAAAGGCCTATACTTTTAAAACAGACGGCCCTTTTGCCGGAGCCAACAACCTTTACCAATGCCTTCAAAAGCATGTACCCGATTCGCTGCAATACTACCTTGCCGATACCTGGCAAAAAATTACGCTGTACGATAACAGGGTGGTTGAAGCAAGCAGCAAGCCAACAGGTACTAAAAATGAATATAAAGTCACACTTAAGCTTGATATTGATAAAGTTTGGAAGGATGCCAAAAACAACGACATTCCGGCCGTTAACATGAACGACTATATCGACATCGGGATCTTTGGCAAGCAGGTTAAAGGGGCCGGTAACCGGATGGTGAGTAACACCTTATACCTTAAGAAGTATAAGCTTAAACGCGGGCAACAGCAATTCAGCATTATTGTTAAAGGAGAACCTGCTTCTGTAGGCATCGACCCGTTTAGCAAATTGATCGACAGGAACCCCAACGATAACATCAAAGATCTTTAAACTAAAAGAGGCTGTAAAATGAGCCTCTTTTTTTATCGTATTCAGATACTTAAGCAACATATAGTGTTGGGTTAGATTGACCATACTGACAAAAAGGGGGGTTAACAGGGTTAACAGAATTCGGGGTTAATATATACATAAATAGCTAACAATCAATGAATTGAGTGTTTATCACGCAAAAAATATGTTAACCCCCTTTTTGTCTAAATATTATCGGCAAAACTTCAATTTATAGGTAACATAACACCAAGGATGGTCAGTTTGATTTATGACAAAGTTCCTTCCATAATTTAACGAAATATTACGGCTTAAATAATTTGCTCTCCCCTTCGATTTCAACGTTACCCTGTTCAACTACCGCTTTATATTCGTAATCGGCTTTTAAAGGTAGCGTTCCTTCAAAAGTACCATCAGTCTTAATACTTACCCAGGTGCTGGCTGTCCACTTGCCTGCATACAACGTTTCAACCTGCCCATGGTAAGGACGGTAATCAAACCGGGCCCGTTTTGCCGAAATACTTTTGTAGTTCAGGATCTTTCCTTTTAAAACTGCCCCTGTCTTTGTTTTTGAACCTGCACCGGTTTCAACTATGGCAGCTTCCTTAAAAACGGAGTTAACATTTTCCAATTTGATCACTACGGGGTTAGGCCAGCGGTGATCGTCATAAATGCGTTGCGCCTTTACAACAGATACTTCAAGCCCTTTATCGGTTTGTTTGTACCTGCAGCTTACATCGTCGGTTTTATATTCTATGATTTTGCTGTTCTGCCCTAATACATTCACTTTGGTATTGTTAGTTGAGATGGCCGAGCGGATCAGAAAACTTTTGCGCGTTCCCTCCTTCCAGTCGGCGGCATTGGTAACTATGGCATAAAGCGTATGTCCGTTTTTAGCCGTAAACCAGGTATCGCCTTCTTTACTGATCACCCAGCTTCGCACACTGTCGATACATTCACGGTTAACAAAATACCATGCCGACATTTCCCGCAGCCGTTCCTTCTGTTCAATGGGTAATGCACCATCAGGTTTAGGGCCAACGTTCAGCAATAGTGAGCCACCTTTAGCCCTTGCCTCTATCAATAAACCTATCAACTGGCTGCCCGATTTATAGCGTTCATTAGTTGGCTGATATCCCCAGGCTGTACCCATAGTTATGCATGACAGCCATGGCTCATTGATCATAGCCCCCGGCATGATCTGCTCGGGGGTTTTGATGGCGCCGCGGGTTATCAGCAAATCGGGCTGCAATTTCCAGCAGGTTTGCTTTACCACTTCTTTTGGATCGCCATCTATAAAAAGTACGTCAATTTTCCCATAATTGGTCATCAGCTCTTCGCATTGTTTCCGGGTGTATTCGTCATAATCGTGCCGGGTTTGGGTATCCATTTTAACATCGGTACGACTAATGGGGATGTGATGATCACGAAGAAAATTAAAATCCTCGGGCGAAAAATAGAAGCCTACCTGCAAGCCTGCCTCACGCGTGGCGTCAACAAACTCTTTTAACAAGTCTTTTTTATAAGGTGTATGGGTGATGTTAAAACCGGTGGTTTTAGTATCCCACATACAAAAACCCGAATGGTGCTTAGTTGTAAATACGATGTATTTCATCCCCGCCAGCTTAGCCAGCGTTGCTATCTGATGCGGATCAAATTTGGAGGGATCAAATGTTTTCGGCAGCTCATTAAAATACCTGTTCACATAATCGTCACTTGCCCCAACCAACGAATGGCTGATCACCACGCCCAACTGGCTATCCATACTAAAATGGATAAACAGGCCTAAACCGGTATTTTTAAGCCATAGTTCGCGTTCGGGTTTGTTCAGGTTATAATTACTGGCATTATCATCCTTAACCAGATCATTTTGTGCCCATACACTCTGAATACAACAAAGCAGCAGCAGGAAAAAAAAGTATCTCTTATACATCAAAAAAGGTTAAAAAAAATCAGGGAAGGCCCCACGCCCTCCCCGAAACAACATCAACTAATTTAACTAATCAAACTTTAACATTATTGTTTATCCCACCACATCCTGGTTAAAAAATCATCCGGTCCCTGGCGAGAGATGGCAGCAGCATATGATGCGGCGTTAAGGTTTTGCTCACCAACCGGATACAACATCCGCCTGAATATTTTACCGCCGGTAGCATTACCCACATAATTATTAGGTACCAGCGCCGGGTAACCGGTACGCCTGTAGCTTGCAAAAACCTCCTGCGCATCAGGGAATACACCAACCCAAAACTGGGTGTAGATCTGCGCCATTTTCTGATCAAGCGTACCGCCTGTATTAAAAGGGTGTGCATTAATGTATGAGTTGATCTGGGCCGTTGTTATGGTACCCGCACTGCCTGCAATAATGCTCCACTGGCGCATTGACGCCGCTATACCGTTTTGATACAATGATTCGGCAGTGGCTGCTGTATACCAGCCTCTTGCAGCAGCTTCAGATAACAGGAAATAGCTTTCGGCAGCTGTAAAAACCAACCGCGGCGAGTTTAACAGCAATATAGTTTTAGGATTGGGCTCCGAATAGGTAACAAAATCGGCGGGCTTGGCATTCAGGCCCGACGACATACCTTTTTGGATAGCCGAGGTAGTATCAGCCACACCACTGTTCCATACTACAGATACTACGGCCAGGCGGGGATCTTTATTGGTTTTCAGATAATTGATAAACACATCCTGGTACTTGCCCCCCTCGGTATTGGTGCTGCCATTACCTGCAATATAGTCATTGTTGTAAAGATCAAGCGCCAAAGGATTTTTGTTGATATCCTGGCCTGCTCCAACGTAGGCTACTTTGGCAACATCAGCATCATCCAAAATAACGCCGCCGGCTATAGCTTTTGCAGCCCAGGTTTGCGCCTGAACTATATCAACCTTGGTCATGCGCATGGCACACCTAAGCATGAGTGAATAGGCAAATTTTTTCCATTTTACGGTATTGCCGCCGTAAATTAAGTCGGCCGCGCCAAAGGTTGTTTTAGCAGCGTCAAGACTTTGGGCCGCCTGGTCAAGTTCCTTCAATAAATCGGCGTAGATATCTTTTTGCGCATCGTAAGCGGGTTTATACACCGCCTGGTTATAACCCTGTGCAGCCTGCGAATATGGGATATCGCCATAAAGATCGGTAAGCCTGCTAAGGCAATACACCTTCCAGATCCTTGCTTCGGCCTGCAGGTTTACCTGCGAAGCATCGGTACCAACGGCCTTCAAAACCTCAACCAATTCGTTAATTTCATTGGGATAAGCATTACTGAAAGCTGCTGCGGACTGCGGGCTTTGGCTCAATACATACTTTGATCCGAAACCTGCCACATCATTAAAACTGGTGGTATACTGCATAGTACCCAGTAACAGATCGAGCATACGTGCTGTACCGTCATATTGAGCTTTGGTAAAAATGTACTGTGGTACCGCTTTTGATGAGGCATCGGGATTAACGTTTAGCGTATCAAAGTTTTTGGTACACGATTGTGTGGCGATAATGCTGAGCAATACCAGTGAGCAATAAATATATTTGGTTAAATGTCTTTTCATCGTATTCAATTTAAAAGTGTTAAAACTTAACGGCCAGGTTTACACCGAGTGAACGGGTACGCGGCAAGCCGATAGACTCAAAGCCCTGCGCATTACTGTTGGTAAAGCTTTGCTCCGGATCAAAATTGTCTGTCTGTTTATAGATAGTCCACAGGTTCCGGGCCACAAAGGATATACTGGCCGACTGGATCTTAACTTTGTTTAAAAGGCCGGTTGGGAGCGCATACGACAAGATAACCTGGCGAAGTTTAACAAAGCTTCCATCATGCAAAAACAGTTCGGAATACGTTTTGTAGTTATCATAGTATGATCTTAAGCCACTTACGGGCACTGTACGGGTATAAGGAGCACCTGTTTGATCAACACCTGTCAGCACCAATCCGTTTTCCCTGCCTGGCAGTGTTGATTTCATCAAACCTAAACGGGTAGCATATACCTCCATAACCGAAAACACCTTGTTACCAAACTTACCATCAACCAAAAAGCTTAATGAAATCCTTTTATACCTGAATTCGTTGGTTAAACCCATAGTAAGCGGGGCCACGCTTTTACCTAACTGTTGCAGTGGGGTTTGTACCGGTAAACCTGTGGTAGCATTAAACACTACAGTACCATTGGCATCTTTTTGCATGCGTGTGCCCACTATCATACCAAAAGGCTTGCCTTCAATGTTATCCAAAATACCCCAGTTACCTACCGAAGTAGCCAATTGGATAGTGTTAAGGCCGGGAGCCAGTTTTACTACTTTGTTATCATTATAAGCTACGTTATAACTTGCAGTCCAGGTAAAGCTGCCTTTTTTTACCGGTGTACCATTCAGCAATACTTCGATACCTTTATTGCTTACCTCACCTACGTTCAGGATCACATTATTGTAGCCCGATGTTGAAGAAATTGCTGTATTCACGATATCGTTGGTAGTTTTACGGTCATACAGGGTAACATCCAAACCTAAGCGGTTCTTAAGCATCTGCAGTTCAAAACCGCCTTCAAACGTTGTTGAAGTATATGGCTTAAGGTTGTTATTGGTAATGTTATTGCTGGTTACGTTTTGCAGCGGTTGCCCGGCGCTTGGTACGTTACTGTAAGTAAGGTTAATCACATACGGATCGGGAGCACCGCCGCCTACCTGGGCCCATGAGCCGCGCAGTTTGGCAAGATTAAAAAATTCGGGCAGTTTAACCGCATCCGACAGGATAAAGCTACCGCCTATACTTGGGTAAAAGATACTGTTGCTTTTAGGGCTAAGTGTCGAAAACCAATCCTTCCTGCCGGTGAATGACAGGAACACCAGGCTCTTGTAGTCAAAATCGGCCGAACCAAAAACCGAGTTGGTTACAATTTTGGCATTGTATGGTGTGGTTGATGAAACCGCAAGGTTGGTAAAGCTGTAAAAATATGGAATAGTAAATTGCGAACCATTAAACGTTAGCTGGTTGGTTGTGTTTTTACGGCTGTTTACGCCCCCCAAAACATTTACATTTAAATCGCTGATGATCTTTGTTTTGTAACTAACGGTTGCCAGTTCGTTGGTTTCAGATACATCCGATTTGATGCCGGCGTACTGACCGTTAGGGATATACAATGTACCCGTTGGCAGGATATTGGTATAGTTGTAATTGAAAAAATCGCGGCTGATGGTGGCCTTGAAAGTAAGGTTTTTTATGGGCGAGTAAATAACAGATCCCTGGCCAATAAAACGGTTCTTAACGTCATCTTCCTTATACTTATTGATCACAAAATAACCGTTTGATGCAATGGATGCATCGTTCCAGATCTGCTCGTTGCCCAAAGCATCATAACCAGGCTTCAACCAGCGGACATCAACCGTGTTGGCTACCTCAAGCGGGGTCCAGTTGGGATTACCTAATGCATCGCCTGCGCCGGTACGGTTGTGGCCCGTTTCAACGTTATATTGCGCTAATGCTTCTATGGATAGTTTATCGCTTAACTTACCGTTAAGGGCAAGGTTAAAGGTTTTACGATCATAAGTAGTGCCCGGCAAAATACCTTTACTGTTCAAATCAGCAGCCGAAAACCTGTAAGTGAAAGCCTCGTTACCGCCTAAAAAAGCAAGGCTGTTGGTATAAGTACTGCCTGTTTGGTAAAAATTCTTCAGGTTGTTCTTCTGTGCCGAATAAGGATGGGTAAGCCCGTCAACAGCTACATAATCAGTCGAGCCGTCAATTTTTGATCCCCATGAGCGCCTGCCGCTTGCTTGTGCTGCCGCCAGCGTTGTCGGTTTTACACCCCCATCGCCCTGCCCGTATTCGTATTGATAATCGGGGAATACAGCAACATTATCATAGGTGGCTGTCGAGTTAAATTCAACCCCTACTCCTTTCTGGATCCGGCCTTTTTTTGTGGTGATCAAAATAACACCATTTGCCGCACGTGAACCATAAAGGGCTGCGGCGGTACCGCCCTTAAGCACACTTATTGATTCAATATCATCAGGGTTTATTGCCGCAATACCATCGCCGCGGTCAACGTTATTGGTAATACCGTTCACAGTAGCAGCGCCTCCGGGTACGCTGTTATCAATAGGCATACCATTTACCACATATAAAGGTTGGTTATCGCCCGCAAGACCGCCATTACCCCTGATCACCACGCGGCTTGAACCGCCCGGCCCGGTTGATAAACCAGCGGCGTTAACACCGGCAACTTTACCGGTAAGCGCGTTAGCCACGTTATTTTCACGGGCCTGGGTAAACTCAGTGCCCTTAACTTCGGTAACCGAATAGCCCAGTGACTTTTTTTGCTTACTGATACCCAGGGCGGTAACCACAACTTCATTTAAAGTACTGTTGTTCTGTTTGAGTTTGATCTGGATGGGCGCTGACGCGTCAGTTACCGCAACCTCTTCCTGAACATAGCCAACAAAAGCAATTACCAGGGTTAGTAATTTGCCCGAATACTTGTCGGGCACCAGCAATTTGAAATTACCTGATACATCGGTTGTAGTACCTATCTTGTTATCGTCCTTCAAATAAACCGATGCTCCGATAACCGGTTGACTATCATTTACATCAAGCACTTTACCTGTTAACACAACTGCTGCAACAGCTGTATTGTAGGCTATTTCTTTTGTGGCGAATATCGAAATCTGGCTTTCATTGATCTTACGATATTCAAGCTGAAATGCCGACAGCAATTGCCTGAGGTTATCATCAAGCGTAAGCTGTTTAGCATTGTTAAATAAGCTTGCCGATATAAATTTATTATCAAGCAGGCCCTCCTGGTAAGCAATTTGCACATTGAATTGCTTTTTTAGGTTTTCAAGTGCATCCTTCAAAAGCATCTTACTTTCGGCAGCCTGTGATGCCGGGTAATTGAAGCTTCGTGCATGTACCCTGTTGTTGCTGGTTAATGCCATTTGGGCATAGCCATACGCCGACTGGCCAAGCAATACCATCAGGAAACAGCAACATCTTAAAAAATTGGATGAGTCGAGTTTTCGCATAAGTTATTCGTTTAGGGGTTTAATTTTGTTATAGTGATATTTTTGTCTGTTCGGGTGATTTTCACAGGGAGCGTGGTGGAAATGGTTTCTATCAGCTCGTCAACATTAGGTACATTTATTTCGCCTTCTATTTTGAGGGCGGCTAATTCGCGGCTTGAAAAATCAACATGATAGCCGTAATCATCGGTCATGATCTCGCTGATCTGCGCCAGGGTGGCATCGTTAAATAAAAGCTGGTGCTTTGTCCATTTGGTGATCTTTTCAGGAGCGGGAAGGATAATACGGGTAAGGGCTTTTTTATAAGTATGTTGTACATAATCGCCCGGTTTCATAACAAGTGATTTTTTCCCCGATGCAGCATCAACATAATCAAGTCTGATCTTTCCCTGCACTAAGCCCACATTAGTTTTATTATGCCGGCTTCTTACATTAAAAGTTGTTCCCAAAACCTCGATATCCATGTCAGAGCAATGCACAATAAATCTTTCAGAAGATTTTATATGGCGCGGATCTTTATTGATATGCTTTACATTGAACAGCCCCTCTCCGCTTATCCAAACCTCCCTTGAGTTTTTATCCCAATTATTGGAGTAAGTTAATTTCGAGTTACCATTGAGCACTACGGTTGAGCCATCGGGCAAGGTGACGGTGCTGAGCTCGCCGTATGTGGTATCAATTTCATTTTGCCTGCCTTTGATGAGCCATAAGGCTATGCCGATGGAGGATACCAGCACCAGCATCGCAGCAACACGGAGATACCTGTTCAGCCTAAAGATCTTTGGCTTAACCTGATCTTTTTGTAGGGTTGATTCAATCCGCAGCCAAACTTTTGCCTGGTTATCCTCATTGGTAAAAACATCCTGCTTACGGTACGCTGTAATAATTTTTGAAGCTTCGGCTATTATTTCTTTTTGCTGAGGATATGCGGCAATTACCTGCTGCCAGAAAACAGTATCGTTAGGTGACAGATTGATCACAAAACGGAGAAAATCATCATCTTCTAAAAAATCAGGCAGGGTATAATTACTGTATTTGGCGATCTGCATTGGTTATAAGGTGTTATTTTATCCTTATAGACAGCAGCCTACCCTAATTATCCCTACAAACCGAAAAAAAATTTAATTTTTAATGATTATTTATGCAGAAGCACGAATAGAGGGCTAAAACGATAGCCAGTTTGGAAACTTTGAGCACATCCTGTAGGTTATCGAAAGCTTTATAGATCAGTTTATAGGCCGAACTAATGTTTATCTCCATAATATCGGCTATTTCATCATAACTTAACCCTTCATAAAAGCGCAGGTATATGATTTCCTGCTGCCGGGCAGGTAAAGCTTTTACATGAAATTTAATTTTCTTCTGTAATTCCTGTTCTTCCTCATCGGCGATGAGCTGCTGGTCGAATGAAATTTCGAAAGGAAAGTTATGCTCTGCCTCATCTTCAAGGTCAACAAAGCGCGATTTTGATTGCAGCTTGCGGAAAATAATGCTTCGCAGTGATTTGAAGAGATAGTTTTTTACCGAAACCGGGTTACCAAGCCCTGCCCTGTTTGTCCATAGCCGGATAAAAAGATCATGTATGGCATCCTCAATTACGTTAACATCCCTTGTAAATTTATGTCCGTAGTTATTGAGGATTTTAAAATGCCGGTTATATAATTGCGTGTAGGCATCCCAACTGCCTTCTTTAAAAGCAAGCCAGGTAGCAATATTATGATCGTCATGAACAAGTTGTTCGTGAGACATAGCTTTAACCAGGGGACAAAACGTTTTACAATTGAAATCAGGTACAATGTAATAATTATAACAATAATTTTACATCAACTTTAAAAATCAATCCTATAATTAATTGATAAAGGTTAGTCTGGCCCCTGCGCAAACAAGTTATACGGTTTGAAAATCGAAAAACACCGAAATATTTCATTTTTTAAAATAACTTAGCCCGTATCAAATATTTTCCTGAATATTTAAAAACCTGCTGCCGGATTAAATTATGTTTGAATCAGTTACCATTAAGGATATTGCCAAGGCTTTGGGTGTGTCGACATCAACGGTTTCACGGGCACTGAACGGGAGCTACGAAATTGGCACCGAAACCAAAAAGCTTGTCCTTGAATATGCCGAAAAGATAAACTACCGCCCCAACCCTATCGCCTTAAGCCTTAAAGAGCAAAAAAGCCATTCCATAGGCGTGGTGGTATGCGAGGTAGCCAACGATTATTTCTCGCAGGCCATTAACGGTATCGAATCCATAGCTTACAACCGCGGGTATCACGTTATCATAACCCAAACACACGAATCATTTGACAGGGAAAGCGCCAATGTAAAACACCTGCTGTCGCGCCATGTGGATGGCTTGCTGGTGTCGATATCTGCCCAAACAACCGATACCTCTCAATATAAGTATTTGCTGGAGAAAGGCTTCCCCATTGTTTTTTTTGACAGGGCAGCTCCCGACCTTAACACCCATAAAGTAATAGCCAATAACTTCCAGGGATCATTTGATGCTACCGAAACGCTGATCAATTCGGGTTTTACTAAAATTGCCCATCTCACTAATTCAAACAACCTGCTCATCAGCCACGAGCGTTTTGATGGATATAAAGCAGCGCTTGATAAGCACGGGATTGAATTTAGGCCCGAATACCTGAAACATTGCAACCATGGCGGCATGGTACATGATGAAGTTGAGTTTGTTCTTAAAGAATTACTGGCACTGGATGGTCGCCCCGAGGCTATTTGTATCGGCAGCGACAGGCTTACCATCAGCAGCATGTCGATCTTAAAAAAAATGGGGTTAAAAGTACCTGAAGATATTGCAATTGCCGGCTTTACCAACTCAGACGTGGTTGAATTGTTTGACCCACCCTTAACAGTTATACGTCAGCCGGCTTTTCAAATAGGACAAATGGCTACCGAAATGCTGATCAAAACCATTGAAAGCAAATGGCCGGTTGAAGAGTTTACTACTGAAAAGGTGGATACACAGTTGATAGTGCGGTCATCATCAAGGAAAAGCGTAAACTAAACAACTGTTACCTTCACCCCTTTTTCTTCCAGCATATTGAGCATTACCGGGCTAATACCACTATCGGTAATGATCTCATTGATCTGGTCTAACGAACAGATCTTCGCTAACCCCCGCTTGCCGAATTTAGTACTATCGGCAAGCACAATGGTAGTTTGGGCTGCGTTGATCATTTTTTGGTTAAGCCGTGCCTCGGACAAATTGGTTGTGGTAAGCCCTATTTCCGGGTCGATACCATCTACTCCTAAAAACAAAACACCACATAGCATATCATCCAGCATTAACTCAGCATAGTTACCGGTTACCGATGATGAAGTATTACGCATTTGCCCGCCTAATTGAACAATATCAACCTGCGGGTGCTGTAAAAGCTCAAGGGCTACCGGCAGGGCTGCGGTAACAACCGTAAGATGTTTATTGGGCTGCATGGCACGTGCAAGGGCAAGCATGGTTGTACCCGAGGCAATAATAACCGAATCATTAGTATCTATCCTCACCGCAGCTTCGGCTGCTATCCTTTTCTTTTCGGGCCCGTTCAGCTTTTCCTTTTCCGCTACCGGCCTGTCGTTAGTATATGGGTTGGTTTTACTTGCGCCGCCGTGCGTTCTGAAAAGCAGGTTTTTGTCTTCCAAAAGTTTCAGGTCCTTTCGGATAGTAACTTCCGAAACACTTAACTGGTTGCTCAGGTCCTGCACGTTTACAAATCCTTCTGTCTCAACTTTTTGCAGGATAAACTTGTGCCGGTCGGTGTTTTTACTCATAATCGTAAAACTAAACAGAAAAATTGATTGAAATGTTTGCAAAGTTCCCTACGTTGCCAATCATTCAAATGTAATCAAATAAAATTATTTTTAATTTCATTTAGTTTTATTTTATTTCGATTTTATATATTTGAATAAATATCGAAATAAAATGAATCAATTTACAAGAGAAGCCAACCTCCGCGATATTAACGATACCCAAAAGATCTGGGACCTGATCATCATAGGCGGCGGGGCTACGGGACTTGGCGCAGCTGTAGATTCAGCTTCACGCGGCTTCTCTACATTATTACTGGAACAGGCCGATTTTGCCAAAGGCACCTCGAGCCGGGCTACCAAACTGGTACACGGCGGCGTTCGATATTTGGCACAGGGCGATATCGGCCTGGTACGTGAAGCTTTACGTGAGCGGGGATTATTATTAAAAAACGCCCCGCACCTGGTAAAAAACGAAAGTTTTATTATTCCTAATTACTCCTGGTGGGATGGCATTTTTTATACTATAGGTCTCAGTATTTATGATTTGCTCGCCGGCAAGCTAAGCTTTGGCAGGGCAAAACATATCTCAAAAAAAGAAACGCTAAAACGGTTACCGGGCATCCAGGAAAAAGGGCTTCACGGTGGCGTTGTATATCATGACGGGCAGTTTGACGATTCGCGGCTGGCCATCAACCTGGCGCAAACGGCCATTGAACAGGGTGGCACTTTACTGAATTACGTTAAAGTAACCGGGTTAATTAAAGATCCCGCCGATGAAATTACAGGTGTAAAGGCCACTGATATTGAAACCGGCGATACACTTCAAATAAAAGCAAAAGCGGTAATCAATGCAACCGGCATTTTTGTTGATGACGTGCTAAAAATGGATACCCCCGAGAAGAAACCCATGGTAAGGCCAAGCCAGGGCGTACACCTGGTGCTCGACCGTTCATTTTTACCGGCAGAGGATGCGCTGATGATCCCTAAAACGGAAGACGGGCGTGTACTTTTTGCAGTTCCATGGCATGAAAAATTATTAATCGGCACTACCGACACCCCTATCGACTCACATAGCCTGGAGCCGGTAGCGCTGGATGAAGAAGTACAGTTTATACTGCGAACAGCCGGTAAATATCTCACCAAAGCTCCTACCCGTGCAGATGTATTAAGCGTATTTGCAGGCTTAAGGCCACTTGCCGCCCCGCAGGATGGATCGTCAAAAACAAAGGAAATTTCACGAAGCCATAAGCTGATCGTTTCGGCCTCGGGCTTAATTACCATAACCGGGGGCAAGTGGACCACCTACCGCAAGATGGCCGAAGATATTGTTGATAAAGCTATTGAAATAGCCGGGCTTAAAAACATGCCTTGCAAAACGGACTCCTTACCTATCCATGGCAGTCGCCCCAACCCCGACCGCACAAACCCCATGTTTGTTTATGGTAGTGATACCGAGAAAATTCTTGCTCTATATAACGAGAACCCTGACTGGAAAAACCTCATTCATCCTCAAGGCAGCTATACTAAGAGTGAGGTAATCTGGTCGGTAAGGAATGAAATGGCACGTACTGTTGAAGATATCCTTGCGCGGCGTACCCGTGTGTTATTCTTAGATGCGCGCCTGGCTACAGAGATGGCACCCGAAGTAGCCCGCCTCATGGCCGGCGAACTTGGAAAAGATGCAGCATGGGAACAAGCGCAGATTAAAGCTTTTAACGAAACAGCAAAAAATTATATACTAACACCGCATTAAAATAAAATTTAATGTGATATTCAATAAATAAACCAAGGTAGACCAAACCAAATTATGCAGGAATATATTTTAGCGCTTGACCAGGGCACTACCAGCTCACGGGCCATAATTTTTGATCATGCCGGCAAAATTATTGCTTCGGCACAAAAAGAATTTAAGCAGTATTTTCCTAAACCCGGCTGGGTTGAGCACAACCCTAACGAGATTTGGGCAGGCCAGATTGGGGTTGCTGCCGAGGCCATCGCGAAAGCAGGCTTAGGTGGCGGAAATATCAAAGCGATAGGCATCACCAATCAGCGTGAAACCACCATAGTGTGGAACCGCAAAACCGGCGAACCCATCCATAACGCCATTGTTTGGCAGGATAGGCGTACCGCCGCCTTTTGTGATGAGCTAAAACAAGGCGGTCATAGCGATATGATCCGCGATAAAACAGGACTGGTAATAGATGCCTACTTTTCAGGTTCAAAAATTAAATGGATCCTGGACAATGTTGAAGGTGCAAGAGCGCAGGCCGAAGCCGGTGAACTGGCCTTTGGCACGGTTGACAGCTGGCTCATCTGGCAGCTTACCCGCAGCGAAGTTCACGCTACCGATGTAACCAATGCCGGCCGTACCATGCTGTTCAATATCCGCACACAACAATGGGACGAGGAACTGTTACAGCTGTTCAACATCCCAAAAAGTATCTTGCCCGAAGTAAAACAGTCAAGTGAATTATATGGCGAAACTGCCAATAACTTATTTGCGCAACGGATCCCAATAGCGGGCATAGCCGGTGATCAGCACGCGGCTTTATTCGGGCAAATGTGTATTGATAAGGCTATGGTTAAAAACACTTATGGCACCGGCTGTTTTATGCTGATGAATATCGGGCATGAGTTTATCAAATCAAAAAACAACCTGCTTACCACCATCGCCTGGAAAATAAACGGGGAGATCACCTACGCCTTTGAAGGCAGTATTTTTATAGGCGGCGCGGTAGTACAATGGCTGCGCGATGGCCTGGGTATTATCAAAACATCGGCCGATGTTGAAAAATTGGCTACATCGGTAAAGGATACCGCAGGCGTTTACTTTGTACCTGCATTTGCGGGTTTGGGCGCCCCCTATTGGGACCCGGAAGTTCGCGGCGCTATTGTTGGACTAACCCGCGGGGCTACAGCGGCCCACATTTCAAGGGCGGCGTTATCATCAATAGCTTACCAAACCATGGATGTACTGAAAGCGATGGAGGCCGATGCGGGTATGGAGATAAAAGAACTGCGCGTGGATGGCGGCGCAACAGCCAATAACCTGCTGATGCAGTTTCAATCGGACGTGTTGAACTGCAAAGTGATCCGGCCCGAGGTTACCGAAACCACAGCACTTGGCGTAGCCTATATGGCAGGGCTGGCTGTTGGCTATTGGAAAGATATAGCCGAAATCCAGCACTTGTGGGCAGCCGAAGCCGAATTTAACCCTGCAAACGATCTTGATGAAGTAAAATCGGGCATTGCGGGCTGGAAACGCGCGGTAAGCACGGCTCAATGCTGGTCAAATTCCGGCCATCCTGTAACAGTTATTTAATCCACCTTTAGAATATTTTAACATGTCTCCATTTGTAGCCGAACTGATAGGCACCATGCTCTTGATATTATTAGGTGATGGTGTAGTAGCCAACGTAGTTTTAAAAGATACCAAGGGAAATAACAGCGGATGGATAGTAATTACCACCGCCTGGGGATTAGCCGTTTTTGTAGGGGTAGTTGTTGCCGGTCCGTATAGCGGCGCACACCTTAACCCTGCCGTAACCATAGCACTCGCTATTGCAGGTAAGTTTGCCTGGGCAAATGTTGTGCCCTACATTATTGCCCAGTTTGCAGGTGCCTGCATGGGCGCGTTTTTAGTATGGCTCATGTATTACGATCATTTTAAACGTACCAATGATCCAGCTTCTATATTGGCGGTGTTTTGCACCGGTCCTGCCGTGCGCAATTACATATCAAACATTGCCAGCGAGGTAATAGGTGCTTTTGTATTGCTCTTTACCATTTTCTACATAGCCGGTGCCGAAATCACGCCGGCAAAAACCCCTATTGGCCTGGGTTCAGTAGGCGCTATCCCCGTAGCATTACTGGTTTGGGTGATCGGCTTGTCATTAGGGGGCACTACCGGCTACGCTATCAATCCCGCGCGCGACCTTGGCCCACGCTTTATGCATATGCTATTGCCGATAAAAGGCAAAGGAACCAGCGATTGGGCGTATGCGTGGATTCCCGTGATTGCGCCATTGGCAGGTGGTGCTATTGCTGCAATATTATATCTCGCTATCAAACAATAACAAACCACTATAAATTAAATTACTGCCCAATCATTTTTGGAAGATATTTTTGTCCCACTTCCTGAACTCATAATATTTGCTTTTGGGTTCGCCGGTTAACCCGTTGATGCCTTTTTTACGTGGGAGGTAGTAGGCATGGATATATAGAAAAGGTATAATAAACAGGGCTAAGAAAGCCATAG
Source organism: Mucilaginibacter sp. cycad4 (assembly GCF_034263275.1). Classification (NCBI taxonomy): domain Bacteria; kingdom Pseudomonadati; phylum Bacteroidota; class Sphingobacteriia; order Sphingobacteriales; family Sphingobacteriaceae; genus Mucilaginibacter; species Mucilaginibacter sp. cycad4. The sequence goes on from NZ_CP139559.1 coordinate 3,149,572, forward strand.
CTATGGTTCTTCCAAAGTAAAAAGAGATCGCGATAACAATAATAAGAGTAAGCAGATATTTACCTACCCGGCGCACAACAGGTGTACGCTCTTCAAAATGGCCAAAAATGATATTGCCGAGTGCGTAAATGATACTTACAATAGCTACCTCGAACCAAAGCGATTCTGTTGTCCACATATTTCAGGAGATTGGTTGTATAAAAATACGAACCCAATACCATTCTTTTTAATTTTTCGCGCAAAGGCGCAAAGACGCTATAAAAATGTGAAAAGCTTAGCGTCTTTGTGCCTTTGCGCGAAATTATTACTCTGTCTCCAGCAAAGCCTTGATCTTATTAAAGATCTCCGTATTACTATAAACTCCCCTAAAATCCAGCGAATGCGGCCCGTAGCTAAATACAGGAACCGGGGTACCGGTATGATCGTTGGTACTGAAATCGCCCCATACATAACCTTTGCTGATACTGCCATCAAGCAGGGTTAAGCCGCCGGTTTCATGATCGGCAGTTACAATTACCAGGGTTTCACCGTCCTCGTCGGCAAATTTCAGCGCCTCGCCAACTACACGGTCGAAGTCGCTGTTTTCGGTGATTACTTGTTTTAGGTTGTTAGCATGGCCGCCGTGATCAATCTGCGAACCCTCAATCATCATAAAGAAACCTTTTGGAGCATTCTTAAATGCTTGGGTTACTTTATTGAACGCCAGCGGCAGGTAATTTCCCCTCCCCTCCATTTTTGGGCGGGTTACGCTATCATCCATTAAGCCGAGGATTTTTGGCGCCGAACTATTCAGAAATTCGTCAAAGTTACGAATAACGGTATATCCCCTCTTTTTCATCTTGCCTATCGGGCTTTCACCATTAACCGGCCAGATGAAATCTTTATAGGATGAGCCTAAGAAAATATCAATAGGCGACGAAGTAATCTGATTGGCAATAGCGGCCGAATGGCTCCGCTCTAAATCATGAGCATAGAAAGCAGCGGGAGTTGCGTCGGTTAATTCGCAAGCCACAATATCGGCAGTCTTTTTACCTGCTTCGGCACTATAATCCGCTAATGATTTTAAAGGTTTTCCTGCGGGATCAACTCCTACCGCCCTGTCATTAGTTTTTTGTCCCGAAGCAAAAGCGGTGGCTCCGGCAGCCGAATCGGTGATGTAAGCATCGGCAGAATTAGTTACCGAAAAGCCGATGTTAAGCATCTGAAAGATATTCAACTGCCCCCGGTTAGCGGTATAGGTTGAATAGATTTGCGACAAGCCCATACCATCGCCAATGCACAATATGATATTTTTAACTTTCTTAACGGTACCGTCCGATTTATAAGTAGGCTTATAGATAGCGTATGGTTGCGGCGCAGTGTATTCGCTCATAGGTTTCTTATCCAGGAAATCACCAAGCTCTTCTATCTTATCGGTACCAATCACATCCACCCCTAAACGGATCAGCGCCAGCCAGCTACTTTTGGTATCAGGAGTTTCCCAAAAGCGGATCTTTTTACCGGCATTATGTACGCTGTCAATCCCGCCTTTTATCCTGGCTATCTCTTCGCTGTTCAAAACACCTTTGCCATTCCAGTGCATGTATTTACCAAACGGAAAACTTACTAATCCGATCTTTTTCCATTGCCCGGGGGTAAAGCCGTTCATATGGTCAACATCAAAAGAGATCCAGGCCGGGTAACTGGTCATTTCGACCGGAGGAGGAACTGCGCCTGTCATTACTATAGATAACCTGCCGGGGTGGCCTTCATAATCAAAATACTGCTCCAATGGTTTTAGTTCTTTGATCACCAGTGGCAATACCGCTTTATGATCTTCCTTAATCTCAATAAGCAACCTTAAATGACGCTGCGGATCGCGTTTAAATTTTTCAATCAGCGGGTCGATGTACAAAATCTTTAATGATCGCTTAGCGTTAATCTCCTTTTTATCATGAGCCACCATTAGTCGTCCGTTAACGGCATAACAGTCGGCCTCGATAGAGCCGAAACCTTTTTCATAGGCCCTGAAAAAAGGGATACTGTTTTTATAATCATTGTGGGAATGTGCGTCGGCTACGGTATAAGCGGTTTTAACCTGGGCATTAACCGAAAGCGTGACACCTGAAAGCAACGCCGCCAGCGTAATAAGAGTAGTACTTTTTTTCATTTGGTATAGATATAGCAAAACCGGGCTGAGCCCGGTTTTTATAGTTTCAATATGTCAATTTACCAGCCGGCATTCTGTTTCAGCTGCCCCTGGCTTATCTGGATATCCTTTGGCGGAATAGGCCAAACGTTATCCCTCGCCGGGTCAAAGTTACGTGCTTTCCACACAACTGAGCCATCCGAACCGTGTAACGATTTTGCATAAGTTGCCTGTGCATCGCCCCAGCGTACCAGGTCAAAATTACGGTCGCTCCACTCGCCCGCCAATTCAACGCGGCGTTCGTGCTTCAGGTTAACCATAGTAGCATTGGTAATTGGCTTTAAGCCCGCACGTACACGCACCAGGTTAAGTGCGGCATCACCGTTTTTACCCTGCATGATCTGGGCTTCGGCTTTGATCAGCAAAATTTCGGCATAACGCAATAATGGTACGTTTAAATCTGTTGATGGCTCGTCACCGTTAGGGCTTACGTGGATGCCCCCAGCATAGCTAAACGGTTCCATATATTTGTTGAACTGGTAGCCGGTTAAGCTGTTGCTTTTACCACCAATTGGGTAAGTATAAGTCTGTCCGAAATACTGGAAGCTGTCACCTTTTTGAAGGATGGTAGCAGCAAGCCTTTTGTCGCCCGCTTCAAACTCGTCAACCAATTCTTTGGTTGGCTGATAGTAGCCAAAGCCGTTGTATAAGCCCCAGCCTTTGTTCTCCAGCATAGCACCCGGTAAAATGCTCTGACCATTCAGGTTACTGGCTACCGACCAGATATATTCAGTACTATAGTTATTGGCGATCTTGAACACATCGGCATAATTACTTAACAAAGCGTGTTTGCCGCTCAGGATAACCGAGTCGGCATATTTTTCGGCATTGGCGTAATCCTTAGCATGCAGATAAGTTTTAGCAAGATATGCATAGGCGGCAGTTTTATGAGCGCGACCCTTATCGGCAGCAGCAAGCTTATCAAAGTAAGGTAATAGCGAAGCAGCTTTTTTCAAATCAGCCTCGATATAAGCATAGTTATCTTTTACCGATGGCAATTGAGCAGGGAAAGCCAATGCATTGGTACGGTTTTGTAAAGGGGCGCCCTGTTTATCTGATCCGTACAAATCGGCTATCTCCAGGTGCATTACAGCATGGATAAAGTAAGCCTGGCCCAAAATAAAGTTTTTGGTAGCCGCATCCATGTTGATATTCGGTACATTGTTAATCACATCGTTAGCACGTTTCATCACCACAAAGTGCAGCTGCCAAGGCGCGTAAATACTGCTTTCGTTACCTGTACAAATAAAGTTTTTGATATTTTCCCTGTCGGCAGAGGTGCGGCCTACAACCATATCATCACTGGCGTTAATAAACCAAAAGAAACCACGACCGTAAAGGTCTTCGCTGTTGCTTTGTTTTTCGTATAAACCGTTGGCAGCCGCCTGAGCATCGTCGGCAGTTTTCCAGAAGTTGGTACTGGTTGGCGTACCGGTTGGTTTAATATTATCTAAAGTACCTTTTTTACAGCTTTGGGCCAGTGCAATAATCATTACACCCATTAAGCCTTTGCTAATTATATTTTTAAATTTCATCTCTGTATCTCCTTAATTATGGTTCCTGATTTCTTATAAGCCTACGTTAACACCTACTAAAATGATCCTTGCCTGTGGGTACAAGCCTAAATCAACACCATTTTGGTTAATACCAACCTCCGGGTCAAGACCTGTGTATTTGGTAAACGTTGCCAGGTTTTGTGCATTAGCGAAAATACGGGCGCTTCTTACACCAATCTTAGTCATCAGTGCTTTTGGCAGTGTATAACCAAGGGTTACATTTTTAATGCGCATGTACGAGCCATTCTCTACATAAAAGTCAGATACGTTACCAAAGTTGCCGTTTGCATCACTTGCCGAAAGGCGAGGGATATTGGTATTGGTATGGGTTGGAGTCCATGCATTTTTAGCGTCGGCCAGCAGGTTATAGTTTTGGATTGATGCGTTCAGGCCGGTGTATTTAACCGCGTTGAAAAGCTTGTTACCTGCAATACCTTGTAAAAATATGCTCAAATCAAACGGACCATAGTTAAAGTTTGCAGTAAAGCCATAGCTGAATTTAGGGAACGGTGTACCCAAATAAGTTTTATCAGCTTCGGTTATTTTGCCATCGTGGTTAAGGTCCTGGAACTTGATATCCCCTGCTTTAGCATTTGGCTGAATCAGGTTACCTGAAGCATCTTTATAGTTATTTACCTCATCCTGCGATTGGAATAAGCCGGCGGTTTTTAATCCAAAGAAAGAATACAAAGAGTAACCCTGCTGCAACCAAACCGGCACTAGGTTATCCCTCACGGTAGGACCAGAAAGGATGGTTTGTTGTCCCGGTAAAATGTCGTCTATCTTGTTTTTAATGTACGATCCGTTGGCGGTTAAATTATAATGAAGTTCCCCTACACTGCCATTATACTTTACCGATAGCTCAACGCCTTTGTTCTGGATCTTTCCACCGTTAACAAATGGAGGATTTGATACACCGTAAACGGCAGCCACCGGTGGCTGGAACAGGAAACGGGTATTCGTTTTCTGAAATACATCGGCAGTAATATTGACTTTGCCGTTCATCAGGCCCAAATCAACACCAATATCGGTTTGCGTAGCTTTTTCCCATTTAAGATTAAGGTTAGCCAAACCATCAACAGCCGAACCGGTAATGGCGGCGGCAGGGTTACCTAAATAACCTGCAGTTTTGGTTAAAGAAACCGAAGTTGGGAAGCTTGGCAAACCTGCAAGGTTACCTGACTGACCATAGCTTGCCCTTAACTTAGCAAATGAAACAAGCGCATCTGTAGGGAAAAATGATTCCTTGCTAATTAACCAGCCTGCCGATACGCCAGGATAAACCTCGGCGCGGTTTTTGCTCGAAAGTAATGAAGTAGCATCACGACGGATAATACCGTTAATGAAGTATTTTCCGGCATAATCGTAACCAATCCTGCCCAGGTATGAGATCAGTGCAGATTCGTTTTTATTACCCTGCAACGGTACGCCTGTCGGATTAAGCGTTCCGTTGATAATGTAACGGTAAGCCGGGTCTTCGCTCAGGTAATTATCAGTATTAACGCTAAAAAACTCCTGGGTATCATCCTGGTAGGTATAACCTGCCAAAGCAGTGAAGTGATGATTACCAAAGGTCCTGTCGAAGTTTAAAGTTTGCTCGGCGAGGATAGTGCGCGTGTTGTTTTGCTCCTGGAAAAGGAAGTTATCAAAAAACTTTTTACCGGGCTCCAACACCCTTGTGCTGAAGTTTTTGATGGTTTCTGAGTTTTTGGTGATGCCCAGGTTTGAGCGAAATTTTAAACCTTTAATCAGGCTTATTTCAACGTAAGGGTTAATATTGAAGCTGTTTACAGCATCGCTGTTATCCAAACGTTTTAAATAAGCAACGGGATTAATAACATCGCCATATGAACCTGCGTATTGTGCGGGCACACCACCGAAGCTACCGTCTGCATTGTAAATTGAGGCATTAGGCGGATAAAATATAGCTGATAATATAGCACCGGTATAAGCACTGGTTGTGTTAGCACCCTGTCCGTTGTTATAAGAGTACGAGAAGCTCTCGCCTATTTTCAGCCAGTTATTGATCTGGTGATCAGAGTTTACACGAAAGTTATAACGGATAGCATTGGTATTTAACAGGATAGCATCGTTTTTACGATAGCCGCCGGAGATATAAAAAGTAGATTTTTCGCTGCCGCCGCTGATATTCAGGTTATAATCCTGTACATAACCAGTTTTGAAAAGCGCGTTTGTCCAGTTGGTACGGGTTACGCGGGAATCGGGGTTTACAGTTGCATCAAAGGCGGGCAAACGCGTTTTTCCCGCGTTATCATATGCCGTGTTGATGGCATCAGCGTAATCAGCAGCATTTAAAGCCTGTAATATTTTTAAGGCATTTTGTACTCCGCCTTTAGCAGTTATATCCAGGTTGGTTTTCCCTTGTTTACCGCGTTTTGTTGTGATCAGGATTACGCCACCGGCAGCTTTGGCTCCGTAGATAGCTGCATATGAATCTTTCAACACGTCGATTGATTCAATATCTGAAGGATCGATAGGGCCGCCATTATAAATGGTTCCGTCAACAACCACCAGCGGGCCTTCATTGTTAAAAGAGCTCTGGCCACGCAGCCTGATGCTCGGGCCTGATGTCGGGTCGCCACCTTCATTTAATACGGTAACGCCGGCTATCTGCCCCTGCAGCATTTCGGTAACCGAACCTACTGACCTATCTTTAACGTTACTAACTTTCAAGGAACCTACCGAACCGGTTACATCTGTATTTTTCTGTGTACCGTAACCAACAACCACAACAGCATTTAAACCGGTAACATCAGCATCCAAAGTAATATTAAGCGGCGACTGACCGGCTGTGGCTTCACGGCTTTTGTAGCCGATAAAGCTAAAAACCAGCACCTCACCCTTTTCAACAGTAATTTTAAAATTACCGTTAATATCGGTTGAAGTAGCCGCTGTTGATGTTTTGCTGCGTACGGCCACACCTGCAAGCGGGCCATCTTTATCGGTCACCGTACCGGTAACAGTAACTTTTTCGGGAGCGCGCACCACTTTTTTGCGCGAGATGATGATGGTACCATACTTTTCCCGGTACTCCAATTGCGTATTGGCGGTTAAAGCATTAAGTACATCTTTTAAGGGTTTGTTTACAAATGAGTTTGCCTTTACTTTTACCACGGCCACATCATCCATTTTGTAGTTAAATGCAACGGTATTAACCGCTTTTTTGAGTTTCTCGAGCGAGGCATCCATGGTTTCATCGGCAAACTTTACAGTTACCGGCTGATCCATCAGCGAAGCGCTCCGTTCGGCCGAAGCACGTACCGGCAATGATGCCGCCAGGGTTGTTACCAGCAATAAAATTGCTGTGATTAATCTTCTTGAAATCCGGGTTAAAGATTTTTCCATACATTTGTTTTTAAAGTGATTAGTAACTGCCTGTTGGCTTTTAGTTTTTGGCAGCTACACTTAATTAGCCAGTGCTTGTTCGTAGCAGGCATTGGTTTCTCTTTTATATTATTATTTAATATTTACTGTATCTCCTTTCAGCTTATACTTTCGGCCGTCAATAAATTGCAGTATATCCAGCACCTGGCTGATATTGAGCTTATTTGAAAACCTTACCGAATAATGCTGCTGACTTAACTTTTTACCCGTGTATTTAAAGTTTACACTGTAGCGGTTTTGCAGATAAACTGTGATTTCTTTAAATGATACATTATCCAGTATCAGCTCATCATGCATCCAGCTCAGTGAATGATCACCGGCAACTTGCCGGCGTGTAAAGCTTTGGGTATGTTTATTATAGGTTAGCTGTTGTTGTGGCGTATAAAAGCCAAGGGTATGCTTTTGATCATGCACCTCAACCTTTCCACTGTTCACAAACACCTGGATGTCGGGCAATTCTTTATAAAACTTAATATTGAATGAGGTACCTAATACCTGCGTAGTAACTTTCGCCGTATGCACCAGGAACGGCTTTGAGGCATCATGCTTAACATCAAAAAAAGCTTCACCGTTTATGAGGGTAACTTCTCTTTTTGCAGCACTGAATGTAACCGGGAATTTGATTGACGTACCCGCGTTTAACTGAACGGTGGTACTATCGGGCAGCATCACTTGTTTCATACTGCCTTTGGGGGCGGTGATCACCTGGTAAACTAATTGCTCGGGCTTATGTTGTGCTAACTTTGAATATAATAGTCCGGCACAAACAGCTACCAACACGGCAGCTGCAACTTTTAACCATGCAGTATTTAACCTGCGGACATTCCCTTTAGCTATGGTCTGCTTTTCTATTCGTTCCCAAAGAGGATGTTTAAGGGCTTTAATTTTATCATCAGCTTCGGCGTCCGTATCGAGGTTGTGCATTAATTGCTGCAAAAGCTGCAATTCCCCGTCGGTGCATTTACCGGCGTTAAACTTATGGAGTAGTCTTTTTATTTCTTTTTGATTCACCTAACAGGAGCTTTATACCTGGTAAGTGACAGGGAAAGGAGGAGTGTACTATAAGCGTTTAAAAAAAATTATCAGCAGCAAAAATCTGCCGTAATTATCAAAGGGGATAACATCGTAATATTTCTGAACAGACTTTTTCAGTCTGCTTAAAGCATTGCTGATCTGGTTGCGTACAGTTTGATGAGATAAGCCTAAAAACTCGGCTATCTGCGGACCGGTCATGTCCTGCTCACGGCTGCATAAATAAACCTGGCGCATTTTTTCGGGCATATCCGCTATTTCCTGGTTTATCAGCAGGCGCAGTTCGGCAAGGGAGAGTTTTTGATCGGTGCTGTGTTCGTAAGTTTCATGTATTTCGGCAACATCATCTAAAGGACGTGGCTTGGTGCTTTGCTTTTTATACCACTTGTAGCTCATGTAGTTAATGGAAACCATTAAATAAGCCTCAAGCGCACCATTTACCTGGATGGTATGGCGATTTTTCCATATGGAGAGGAAGAGCTCCTGCACCATATCCATGGCTTCATCCTCATTTTGCGTTTTTTTTAAAGCGAAGGCAATTAACCTATCCGCATAACGCTCGTAAATTTCCCGGAATGCCTTATCATCACCGCCTTGCAGTTCAAATAAAAGTTGTGCATCCGAGTAATGTTTCACAGGGGTATTTTTATGAGGCAAAGTAACAGCACCGATGTTAAGCTAAATTTAAATATATATTAATGCTTTAGAAAATGTTGATCACAAATGAACATTATTTTTTTGCAGATTGATTTTGATTTAAAAATGGCTTTGATGTTTCAGATAAACTTCTACCTTTGTAATTCATCTGATGATTTACAAACATGAGTAAGATTATTAAAAAGTCGCTGGCAGAAGAGATCGCAGAGAAATTGAAGGAACAGATAAGCAACGGCCATTACCGGGTAAACGACAAACTGCCTACCGAACCCGAACTCATGGCCGAGTTTGGCGTTGGGCGTTCAAGCATCCGCGAAGCAACTAAAAGCCTGGTACAATCGGGCCTGCTCAGGATTCAGCAGGGTGCCGGAACTTTTGTAGAACGCACAGCTACCAATCCCGAACCCATGGAAGCCCGCTTAAAACGTGCCCGATCACAGGACCTCGATGAGGTAAGGCAGCTTTTGGAAATGAAAATAGCCGAAAAAGCTGCTATAAACCGCTCTCAGAAAGACATTTTTATCATGAAGGGACATTTAGAAAACAGGAAGAAAGCGGCCGAAGGCGGCTTATTGGAAGAATGCATTGACGCCGATGTTAAATTTCACATTGCCATTGCCGAAGCATCAAAAAACGAGATCCTGAGCGATCTATATAAAACAGCCGCCGTTCATTTAAAAAACTGGTTCACTGAAATCTATCCTGATACGCGCAGTTTTATCGAGACCCAGCACCTGCACGAAAAACTATTGAAAAACATCCTTGATTGCGATTCAAAACAGGCCTGGAATACCGCTACTGAAATTCATCAATATTAAAAATTTCATCAAATTCATCTGATGATATAATGTTTTATAATTTAATCTGTTACTAATGGAATCTACATCACCAACAACTATTGTCTCCGAACCAAAAAAATTGGTTCAGCAAACAGTGTATTCAATCTTGTTTACAATAAGCCTTGCTCATTTTATTAATGACATGCTGCAGTCGGTTATACCATCTATCTATCCGCTTATCAAGCAACGGTTCAGTCTTAACTTTACTCAAATTGGGCTTATTACCTTTACTTATCAAATTACCGCTTCAATTTTGCAACCCTTTGTAGGCCTTTATACCGATAAAAAACCTAAGCCATATTCATTGGCAATTGGCATGGGCTTTACATTATCAGGGTTGTTACTGGCCTCTTTTGCCAGCAACTTTTACATCATGCTGATGGCAGTGAGCCTTATTGGCATTGGCTCGTCTATTTTTCACCCGGAATCATCCCGGGTGGCGCATTTGGCATCAGGAGGTAAAAAAGGATTGGCGCAATCTATTTTTCAGCTCGGCGGTAATGCCGGTAGTGCAATCGGTCCGCTGTTGGCGGCTCTTATCGTGATTCCTTATGGACAATCAAACGTAATCTGGTTTTGCCTTATCGCCTTTGCAGGTATATTGGTATTGTTGCGGATAGCGAAATGGTACGCCGAGCGCCTCAGCCTCAATGCTAAAAACAAAAATGCAAAAGAAGCCGTGCATCTCAACATTTCAAAAAGGAGGGTGATATTTTCCCTAGGCATTTTGCTGGTGCTTATCTTCTCTAAATATTTTTACCTGGCCAGTATCACCAGTTATTATACTTTCTTCCTGATCAATAAATTTCATTTAAGCATTCAGCACTCACAAATTTATCTGTTCATGTTTTTAGGTTCCGTAGCTGCCGGAACGCTTTTCGGCGGACCATTGGGTGATCGTTTTGGCCGCAAATACATCATCTGGATCTCGATATTGGGTGTAGCTCCATTTACCATGCTCCTGCCTTATGTATCATTGTTTTGGACCGGCGTTTTATCTGTATTTATAGGCTTGATCCTTTCATCAGCCTTTTCGGCCATTTTAGTTTACGCGACAGAACTGGTACCGGGAAAAGTGGGATTGATAGCGGGCTTGTTTTTCGGTCTTGCCTTTGGTATGGGCGGCTTAGGCTCGGCAGTATTGGGTAAAGTTGCCGATATGACCAGTATTAATTATGTGTTTAAGATTTGTGCTTATCTGCCGCTGATTGGTATTTTCACCGGCTTGTTGCCCAATATTGAGGGTAAAAAGGCGGTAAACGGTTAAACAATACAGACTAATTAATCACGTCAACATAAGGCACGAAGCAATCCCCGATTAGCAGAGTAGCGATACAAGTCCCTCTGTACAGTTTGGGATTGCTTCGTACCTTATAATGACGCTTTTTTGGAAGATTGGCGCTACTGCCCCAGTTCCCTTACCCAAATATTCCGATAACTGATCGGCTCACTTTTATCGCCATGGGCCTGCAATTTAATTGGCGAAGCACCATGTTTACGGTATTCGGGTTTACCGATGTATGGGGTATCACCTATCAGTGATGTATTGTTTTGAACCAACACACCATTATGCAGCACTGTAGCACGGGCTGCCGATTTCAATGAACCATCCTCATTAAACTGCGGAGCAGTCCAGATCACATCATAGGTTTGCCACTCGCCGGGTTTGCGGCAGGCATTTGCCAGTGGGATAGCTTGTTTATACAAGCTACCTACCTGCCCATTCACATAGGTTTTGTTGTTGTAATTATCAAGTACCTGTAGCTCATAACCTCCGGCTCCCCATGGCAGGGCCGCCAGGAAAATACCGCTGTTACCACGTGCCTGCCCGCTGCCGGTTATGTTTGATGGGATCCGATATTCAATATGCAGTTGAAAATCCATGAACCTACGCTTGGTTTGGATATCGCCTGCTGTTTTATCGACAGTAATTATTTTATCATCAACCTTCCATTTATGGCTTGATGTGGTATCATTTGTAGCCACCCACTCGTCCAGGTTTTTACCATCAAACAAAATGATAGCATCAGAAGGAGCATCACCGGGAACTTTGCCCGGCGTAACTACAGCCGGCACCGGCGACCAGATCTCGGTATCTTCCGGCTTAGCGTTTTGCTGCGCGAATGCAGCTAATGAACTACCTGCTAATAAAGCAGTAAAAATAATCTTATGTTTCATTGAACTTTATATAACAACATTAATATCCTAAACAGTAATTAACCAATACCAACAGCTTTAGCTTTCCGACTTCAGCATTAAATTTCCTCAAATTTTATTTAGCCAGCGATTTGATCCATAACGCGATCTTGCGTGCTTCATCTTTAGGCACCTGCGGCATCGGCGGCATCGGTGTTGAATAATCGGGCCAATGTTCAGGCTTCGGGTTACGGATCAGTTGGATCAATTCGGCCACGCTGTATTTCCGTTTGGCTACATCCACATACGCTGGGCCAACCTGCCTTTTTGTAGCATTATGGCACGAAAGGCAAGTATTTTTCAGCAAAATCGGCTGTACCTCGGCATAAGTAGGAACGGCATTTAATCCAGCTGCAGATTTTACCGCCGCACCTTTTTTACCCGCAACGCCTTTTTTCAGATCGGTCGCCCCAACAGCTTTGGCAGAGTTTACCTTACTTACCTCCGTCATTGAAAGTTTTTGCCCTTCGGGGATGTTGTTGAGTGTGTAATAAGCCGTTGGATGAACTAAATTGAAATAGTTTTCTTTATCGCGGATACCTGTAAGCGTAATGGTGTGGATATAATATTTACGCAGGTTATTCACAATCAATCGCGCTTTTAAACCATCTGCAGATACCTTCACACCTGCTATCGGGCATTTTTCGGTATTTACCGGCGGGCTGCCATATACACCATGGTATTTATAGATATAGCTTTCTACAGAATATGAAGCAATGTCTTCAGCTACTTTTTTATCAACCGGCTTGGTAAACTCTATCTCAAAACCGTCGGGCATAGCACGGATAGCGCGCATCTCAAACGGAACTTTATTGTTCCATACCAATCGCTGCAATCCCATAGTGGCCTCCCCTGCCGATCCCCAGCCACGGTTGGTTTCGCCAGTAGCCAATGAACCATCAGGTAACCAGGCCAGCCTTACTATGCCTGACTGGAAACCGCTTCTGAAAGCCCAGGCCGCGCCCTGGTATTCGCCGTTAACTTTTTCTAAAAAGATCCTGTCTACCATGCTCTGTCCCTGGTCGCAAACCAGTAGCTGCCCCGCAAACGGACCAAATGCGCCTTCCGGGATTTTAACGATCTCGGAGTTTGAAATTCCTAAAATGCCATGAGGCAGCCAAACCGCGGGCAGTTGTAATTCAGGGATTTCCTTTTTGGCCTCGAACTCCGTTTTAAATTTTTCGTTAACTATGTCCTGCGGCTTTACAGGTTGGCCATTTTTATCAAACTCTATTCGGGGATTATTTTTGGCAAAGAATTGCTCGGACGTAAGTTTTAATGGCGAATTAGGCAAACCAGTCCAAACCAAACTTGAAGGATGCCCCATGAAAGCACCTTTTTTGATCGGCATAATACTGCCTGAGCCCACCCAGTCGCCCTGGTTATCTGAATACCAAAGCTCGCCATCAATCATACTGATACCGCAAGGCGAACGCAAACCGGCAGCCCATGGGATAACGGTGCCATCTTCTTTAATATTTAAAGCCCAGCCCCTGTAAGGCACAAAGCTTTTAGGGTGCCACCAATCGGGAGGGAAGCCAAGGTTCAAAGTCACAAAGAATGAGCCATCGGGCGCTATCTTAGGCCCAAAACTGTATTCATGATAATTACCCGATAATGGCCAGGCATAAATGGTTTCAAAAACATCGGCTTTGCCATCCATATTGGTATCAACCAGTTTGGTCAATTCGCCACGCTGAACCACATATAAAGCACCATCTTTCCAGGCAGCTCCCAAAACCTCATGCAACCCAGAAGCAAACTTACGGAAGAATGGGTGCTGACCAGTTGGGTTTTCGACCATAAAAATATCCCCGCGACGGGTGGTTACAGCTAAAGTACCATTAGGCAGTGTGCATAAGCCACCAACCTCAAGTATAGTACCTTCAGGCGCGGGCACTTTCATGATCTTAAAAAAGTCATCTTCTTTAGGTGATTCGGCCTGGGCAAAGGTATTTTTGATATCGCTTAACAGCGCGATAATTACAAGCGTAAATAAAAACGTGCCCTTGTTTATCATTTGTTTTAAAGTATTGTTCATGATCAAGGCAGCTTAAAAAATGATAGAATAGGTTAATTTCTTTTGGATAGGGATGATAAGCTCCTGCTTCCCTCCCGCGTCCCGAACCACAGGTTTTGCCCCAGCGGCATCGTCAATGCGGATATAGTACGATTTATCATCAATGGCATATAATCCATTACCAAGCGTTTCGATATTGCCAGATGCCAGGTGATAAAACAGGCCGTCTACTGCATTGGCAAGGGTTATTTCCCGGTGGATGCCCTGGCCTTTATCCATTACATTGCTGGCATCATTTACCGAAGTGCCATAAATATTGTACTTAAATGCCGGAACATCGTCGGCATTCAAAACATAGCCTTTTGGTTTATATCCCGTACCGGCAGTATCCAAAGCCCAGGCGGCATTGGCATCACTCAGCTTTTCGATAGCAGGTACAGGTTTGCCAAGGTATTGTACAGAACCAGCCGGGCGAGATGAGCCATCGCCCCTGTCATGCCACATGGGGGTAGCATCTAAAAAACCACCACGCCAGATCTCTACAATCATCCCTTTATCCAAATCGTAAGTGTAATGCAACAGTTCAGGGCTGCCCACATTTACACCATGGGTAACCCTGATGCCTCCCGGCAAATCGGAAAAACTCCGTAATACGGTGTTTGAAGTTGCATTAATCAAAATAGGATCAACAGGATCATTGTTGCTAACGTTAGCATCGCTCAATAAATACTCGCGAATACCAGGACCTGAAACGGTAAGTCCTAAAGCCGGTTTTGCCCAATCAACAGTTTTTGAGTAGAGTAATTCAAACGGATGATCGCCGGGTTGTAACCGGATCTTGCCCTCACCCTTGTTTTCGGTTAACGCAACCGCATCGGCGCCGTTAATACGCAATGTCCCTTTACCGCCTGGCACATTCAGTTTAAAAGCATATTCACCAGCTTCTTTAACTTGTATATTACCTGTATAACGAATCAAAAAATCATTGCTTAGCTTACTTTGGTTTGATGACAATACGGACGAGGCCCCCTCAGATTCGGGTTTTAGTTTCTTATAACCATTACCCGCTATATCACCACCCTTATAAACCCAATATTTCAAATTTGAAAGTACTGGATGCGGTTTATCATAGCTGATTATCTGAATATTCCGGAAGGCTACCGGCCCATGATCGCCCTGCAAACGCAGCGGACCGGTGGCCGACTCCTTATTGTCAAAAGCACCGCGGGTTGGCCCGGCAAGCTCTACATTATCCTGGATCAAAACACCGTTCAACCAAACGTAAAGCACCTTGGCATTGCTGATCTTTTGCCCGTTGCCATCAAAACGCGGCGCCTGGAACGAAATTTTCATGTGCTGCCACAAACCCGGCGCACGGCTGGCATTTTGTCTTGGCGCATGGCCATCGTAGCCCTGCTGTCCTTCGGGCTTGCTATCGTCCCAGCGTTCGTAAATACCGCCGTTGTCTCCCGATTTTGGGTTTACTGTTCCCCAGCTATCCAGCAGTTGAATCTCGTAACGTCCCTGCAAATAAATGCCGGAGTTTGAGCTTTTAGCCATCATATAATCGAGCTCCAAATCGGCATCTCCGTAAACAGCTTTGGTAAAAAGGTCTTTCGCACCTTTTTTGCCAGGCAGGTTTACCAAAATTCCGTTGCCATCTTTAATGGTGAAAACCTCATCCTGTACAATATCAGCCTGTGCGCTGGCTGCTACTTTCCAGTTGGGTGACGGATTATCAAAAAAAGAAAGATCATTAAGAGATACCGTGTTTTGCGCCCGGAGTTGCTGGCAACCGAGCAGGCAAACACATGCTATCCAAAACTTTTTTCTGCCGAAGAGTTTAGGAGATTGATTAAAGCAATGCATTGATTTTTAATTATAATATGGTTTATTGGCTAAAGCGCATAATAATGCGGCCTTACATTAGCAACGCAAGATAATTAATTTACGCAATCGATTACGAAAAATATTTTAATCATTATGCGGCATAATTTTTCCCGGGGGTAAAATACCTAATTTACCGCCTTTGATTACCCTTGTCATCAAAAACGGTAACGCTTAGCATTTTGTCATTAAGCTGTATAAACCTTGCTGATTGCGACAAAAAAGATGAGCCAAAATAAAATTCCTGTCGCGAGGTTTTGCCGTTTTTATATTTGATCAGGGCATAAACATCATTGGCCTTTACCGGGATAGTTTTTGTTTTATTTTCTGATCTGAAAATTTTTAAAACATCTTTATGCTGACTGGCGGCCAATATTACCTGCCCATTTTTATCGCGGAACTTTACCAGGGCCTTACCATCCCCCGGAATATAAATACCGCTTTGCATAATACTTAACGGTTTAAAGTTGCCTTTGCCGTCACCTTTCAGCATTAAACCGTTGAGCGCATCATAACGCCCGATAGTAGCATCACTGCCATAATCGTTACCATTGATAACTACATCGAGGTTTCCATCTCCATCAAAATCACCGGTTTCCATACCGTTTAATACCGAAACCTGGACTTCAACCGGCAGCGGGATAGCAGTAAATTTGCCATTGCCATCATTTCTTAAAAAGCATGATTGTAACGTATTGGCTTTCAGCCGTAGTGCCCCGCTCTTTTGTTCAGGTGAAAGCACCTCATCCATAGTTGCCAAAGCATACGAGCGATAATTGGTAAACTTTTTTCTCATGCTGATCATTTGCTTCAGCATATCATCGCGACCGTACATAGGAAATTCTTTCTTGTCCCCTTTTCATCAGGCAGAAAAATAGACGGAATCGCGCTGTAGATGCCACTCTTATCAAATTCTTTAGCTGTAATGCAAACAGGATATTGTTCACTGGCTTTAATCAGGCTATTCTCGCCCAGATTCCCTACAATATAATCCGTGCGACCAGTATGCCTGAAATCTCCGGCCACTAACGAGTTCCACCAGCCCAGCTTATTGCCCAGGCCGGATTGAGCCGTGGTATTAACAAACTTACCATGCTCATTTTTAAGGAATGTTACCGGCATCCATTCGCCGGCCATGATCAGGTCGGGCCAGCCGTCGTTGTCATAATCGGTAAACAGGGCATCGCAAATCATGCCTATGTTTTTCAAAGCCGGGGCTACCTGTGCTGTAACATCCGTAAATTTTGCATGGCCATTTTCGCCATCGTTCCGTAAAATAAAACTCGAAACCGGGTTGGGGTATTTCCATGGTTCAACCCTGCCTGATACAAACAGGTCGGGCTTGCCATCTTTATTATAATCACAAGCCCGTACGCAAAGTTTGCTGGTGAGGTTTGAAGGCAAAGCATCAGCACTAAGCGTAAAATTGCCTTTGCCATCATTGATATAAAGCCTGTCCTGGTATTCAGGGCCATTTGCTGCAAATTCGTAACCTCCACTGGCTGCATATAAATCAAGCTTGCCATCGCCGTTGGCATCAAAAAGCAACAAACCTTCATCTTGAAAATTATGGGCAGGATTAATATTGCCTGTTAACAGGTTGCGGCGGTTAAATTTACCATCGGGCATCTGGAAAAAAACCTGCGCCTGATCGTACGCGGTGCCGCCGATGACCAAATCGTCAAAGCCATTGCCGTCGATATCCCCTACAGCCAAAGCCGGATTATACTCCGAAAGTTTATGCGGCAGTAGTTTCTGGATATTAAAATCAAGAAAACCGCTTCCCTTGTTGGTATAATGGATCCCTATGGAGTCTGTTACTTCTTTAAACAAGGCATTTGCGGCTATTTGCGGCTGAATCAGGTAATAAGATTCCTTCGCATTATTTATATCAACCTTTATTTGTTGATCTGTTTTTACGTTAGTCAGCTTTTCTCTTTTACCGTTCGGCCATTTGATCAACACCGAATCTACCGAGGTAACTTTACCCAAACCGAAATGCGCGATACTCTGTACCGATGAAATATATCCCCGGTAGGGATCGTTTTCATATACCTGTTTTTTGTCTTTATCATAAAAGATCTCAACCGTAGCACCTAAGCCGTTAATATTTTGCTTATCCCCTTTAAAACTTATTTGCAGGTAGTGGGTTTTATCAAGCTTATTTTTATCATCGCGCGATGTATTGCGGTAAACCAGCGCCTCGTCATTGATATTATTTACCACCATATCCATGGCGCCATCATTATCCAGATCGGCGTATACAGCCCCGTTTGAAAAAGTTGGCAGGCTTAAGCCCCAGTCCTTACTTACATCGCTGAAGGTAAGGTTACCGTTATTTACAAAAGCATAGTTATGCAGCTTGATTTCGGGAATCTGATCCAAAACTTTTTGTTTGGAGGTAACGGCGTAGGCCTGCTCACGGTAGGTCATGAAGTCATGGTCTGACACATCTTTAGGGAAGCCGTTAGTTACGATCATATCCCGGTAGCCGTCGTTGTTAAAATCGATGATCAGCGGTGTCCAGCTCCAATCGGTTTGGGCAATGCCGCTTAAAAAACCTATTTCGCTAAAAGCAGGAGTGCCAATAGCACCATTCTGCCCTAAACGCGGCCCCTGGTTTAATTGCAGGGTATTGCGCACGTACTGATATTGTGTACCATAAATATCAAAGTTTTGATAGGTTTGGTAACTGTTAGGGCCGAGGATCATCTTTTTGCGATAGTTATCCTCCGGGTTCATATCCAGTTCAACCACATCGGGCAAACCGTCGTTATTGATATCGATAACATCCTGCCCCATGGCGTTGTAGGATGTATGTTTGAAATATTCTTTGGTACGATTGATGAAAGTACCGTCATGGTTGTTGATGTACAGGATGTTGTTTGATATAAAATCATCCGATACATAAATGTCTTTCCACCCGTCGTTGTTAAAATCGACAGTTGTGGCTGCATGGCCGTAGCCATCCAGGTTAATACCTGCCTGCGCAGATACATCATGAAATACACCGTGCTGTAATTTCTCATCCCAATCGTTACGGTATAATCTTCCGCGGCTATGGTTTGCCGTATAATTTGAATTTCCGAATAAATTTGGGTTATAACTTGCTGTGGCGCTGTTTACCGTAAGGTACATATCCAGGTCGCCATCATTATCATAGTCAAAAAAGCTGGCCATGGTTGATTGTGCCCCTGCTTCCAGACCGTATTCTGAAGCCTCATCTTTAAAATGAGGAATCCCATCGCTGCCCTTCCCCTGGTTAACGTATAGTATGTTCCGCCTTTTCAGCGAATCTTTGGTAATGGTATTACAAACGTAAAGATCCGGTAATCCATCATTGTTGATATCAACTACAGCAACACCCCTTCCCCATCGGCCCGCGCCATTTACGCCGGCGGCATCGGTGACATCTTCAAATTTAAAATCACCTTTATTGAGGTATAACTTGCTTGACACCATGTTGCCCGTAAAGTATAAATCGGGTAAGCCATCACCATTAAAATCGCCAACCCCTACGCCCCCGCCGTTATAAATATTCACCAGGTCTAAGGGGTTTATCGAATCGTTTTCGATAATCTCATTTTTAAAATGAATACCGGAATGCGAAGATGAAACCTGCTGAAAAAGTGAAGGCTTTTTACAGGAGAATAAGGCAGATGAACATAGTATAACGATGGATAAAATTTTCTTCATCGACGAAACTTATAATAGTAAAAGGGTTTCTCCCGGTTGGAAGAAACCCTCTTAGCAAAAACAAACTATATTAATAACCCGGGTTTTGAGTTAAATTAGGGTTAAGGCCTATTTCAAACTGAGGGATAGGATACAATTCACGACCGGCAGGTATAGTTACACCGTACACATTCTTAACAAATTCGGTAGCTACACCAGCTCTCCTCAAATCATAAAAAGTTGAATACTCACCGGATAATTCGTGTCTGTATTCACTGTAAATCATTTGCAAAGGATCAGTTATAATTTTACCATCGCTAATGAAAGTTGCCGGAGCAGAGCCACCAAAAGCACGGTCACGGACCTGTTTCAAGGTAGCCAATGCCCCAGCGGCATCGCCTGTACGGGCCTGGCATTCAGCCTTGCTTAACAAAACTTCGCCATAACGCAACAGAACCTGGTTTTGAGCGCCAAAGATCGTTTGATCGCCTGAGTTACCTACCAATGTAGGATCTCTCCAGAATTTTTCGTTATAATAACCGGTTCTCAACTGCGTGTTATCCGAGCCAACCCATGGGCGTGTTTTTGTACCGCAGGTATTGATGATCTTTCCATCATCACCGGTATATTTCGCTTTTACAGCTGGATCTGTGCTTGCAAAACCAGATATTACCAGCGGGTATGATTTAATACCGCCACGCGCTTTTATGCCCGGACTTGGATTTTCATCGCCTGGACCAATAACGGTAGCAATCCTACGTAAATCACCGTCCTGAAAAGAACTTGCCAATGCAGAATTAGCATAATCATAACCAAAATTGGTTACCTCCTCAGGCATACCAAAGGTGCTGATCCAGGCAACTTCATTACTTGCTCCCCAGCTTTGAGTACCGGCTACATCAAACTGTACTTCAAACAGCGACTCAGCGTTGTTTTGCTTGTCGTACTCATTTACATCAATGAAATTAGGCAACAAGGTATACTTGCCTGTTAACTGATTGTATGAAGCTAAAGCATCTGCATATTTTTTAAGCCACATTTGCGCTGCTCCTAAATAACCTAAAGCGGCACCTTTGGTTGCGCGGCCTTTTTCCTTATCATCCAGTTGTTCTTTCCATGGTAACAAACCTGCTGCGGCTGTTAAATCAGAAACAACCTGGGTAAATACCTGATCCTGCGTGCTCCTTGGCGTTAAACCAAGGTTGGTACCGTCTTTTAATTCTAACGGAACACCACCAAAACTTGCGGCCAGATAATAGTAAGTCATGCCGCGTAAAAAGTAAACTTCACCGGTTAACCTATCAGCAAGGGCTGCGGTTAACACACCATTAGCTTTCATTTTTGCTATGATAGGCAGCGCCGAGTTTGCGCGGGCTATACCAACATAAGCACGAGTCCAGAACACTTCGATAGCGCCAAATGTTGAGGGAATTGCGTAGGTATTATAGAACCTGTCGTTACCCCAGTTAAAAAAGTCATGCGATTGAAAATTTGCATAATACCAAATTGACTTTTTTAACAGATCGGCATTTTGATAGGTATCATAAATAGCGTTTACAAGGGCAATGCCATCGGCTGGTTTATCAAACAAAGTGGTTGCCGTAGGGTGCTGTGAATCGGTTTGATCCAAAAAGTTTTTCTTACAGCTCAATGGAAGCAATACTGCCAGTCCAACTGAAAGTACGTATATATATTTCTTGTTGAATTTCATTTCTTTACTGTTATGTTAAATGTTTAGTTAGAAAGTTACATTTAAACCTAAGGTGTAAAATTTTGATGAAGGGTAAGTACCTAAGTCGATACCTGAACCTGTTGGGTTGGTGATAGTAGCCCCTGTAATAGGATCGGTACCGGTGGCTTGTCCAATTTCAGGATCAAGACCGGTGTATTTGGTAATCGTGAACAGGTTTTGAGCTGCTATATAGAACCTGATTTTACTTACACTCATCTTTTTAGTAAGTGCGGCAGGTAAAGTATAACCAAATGTAACGTTCCTTAAACGCAGGTAGCTGCCATTTTCAACATATACGCTTGATGCTACGTTATTGGCGCTAACATCATCATTATAGGTAGCTCTTGCAAAGCGGTTTGACGGGTTAGCTGGCGTCCAGCGGTTTAAATAATACTGCTCGCTAACGTTTTCAACACCCACAAAGCCTGGCGCCTGGAAACTTTCAAGGTTACGCTCCTGGTAATTGAATATCTTGTTACCATAGCTACCATAAAAGAATGCGTTAAAATCAAACGCTTTGTATGACAGGTCGATGTTTAAGCCACCATAAAATTTAGGGATCGGGCTGCCTAAACTGGTACGATCATCGGCAGTGATCTGACCATCACCGTTGATATCTTTAAACTTACGATCTCCGGGTTGTGTAGTAGCTACCTGGTAATGACCTGTAGGCGATTTAGCGTTCAGCGCGTCAATTTCGGCCTGGTTTTGGAAGATACCTACCGATTGGTAGCCGTAAAATTCACCTACCGGCTGGCCTATATTTGTTTCACTAAAGGTTGCCCAGCCATTTGCCGGAAGCGGCAGGTTAACGAGGTTGGTAATAAACTGAGTATTCTTGTTTATGCTTACTAACTTATTGCTAACCGTAGTAATGTTTAAACCTAAACCGTAGTTAAAATCCCTGATAGCATGCCTGTAATTTAAAGCGAACTCAAAACCTTTATTGCTGATGCTACCGGCATTTTGCGTTGCCGATGTAAAACCCGTTTGGGCTGGGGTAAGCAGGTTTAACAAGAAATCTTTCGAATCTTTTTTATAATAATCAACAGTTAAAGTCAAGCTGTTGTTCAGGAATGCTACATCCATACCGATGTCGGTTTGTTTGGATGTTTCCCATTTCAGGTTAACATTATCAAGGTTGGTAAGTGCCAAACCGCTTTGATAGATCTTACCGAACGGATAACCAACGTTTGAACCAGAAGAAGCTGGGCCACCAGAAGTATAACGCGCCAAATATTGGAAAAGGCCGATACTTGACTGGTTACCCACGGTACCATAGCTACCACGGAATTTCAGATCGGAAAGCCAGTTAACATTCTTTAAAAATGCTTCTTCCTTAACTTTCCAGGCTACCGAACCTGAGGGGAAAGTACCGTATTTATGTCCCTGGTAAAATTTAGATGAACCATCACGCCTTACAGTAGCCGTAATAAGATATTTATCGGCAAACTTGTAGTTTAACCTTGCAAACTGTGATGCCAGCGAATAGGTTTGCTGACCGCCGTAGGCAACAAGATTTTGCACCTGGCTTAAATCTCTAATAGCGTTACTTGGTAAATTGTTACCGCTGCCGCCTATCTGTCGGCCGGTATTTTCCTGTTCAGAAACACCACCAACAAAGTCAATAGCATGCTGACCAAATGTTTTGCTGTATGAAATGGTGTTTTCCCACAGCCACTCAAATGTGTTACTTGCATTTTGCGAGTAAACACTCAGCTGGTTTGCGCCGCCTAAATTATATTGCTCGCTCGATCTGTCGTCCTCAGGTTGAAAATAATAACCCGAAAAATCGCTTGTATTGATACCTAAATTACTTTTGATCTTCAGGCCATCAAATATGGTAGCTTCCAACGAGGTAGAACCTAAAAAGTAATTCTGTAAATTTTTGATATCCTGTGTTTCGATAGAGTAAACAGGATTATTCCAGCTTTTGGTGTAGATGTTTACCGGGTTAAAGAAACCATAATTACCTTTTGAATCTTTAATTTCATTGGTAAGCTTATTACCGCCATCAAGTGTTGGAATCAATTCGCTCAATTGTGCTAATGAACCTGTTCCGAATGGATTTTTGGTATTTTGCCTTGAGAATTTGGCGCTTGTTGATGACTTTAACCAATTGCTGATATTATAATCGATATTCATCCCCAGATTGATCCTTTTAAAGAATGAGCCAAGTACAATACCCTTCTGATCATAATAACCGGCAGAAAAAGCCGATTGAATTTTATCATTTCCGCCGCGAATGGCAAGATTATAGTTTTGTTTAAGCCCCTGGCGATAAACCGCATCTTGCCAGTCGACATTGTGCAGGGATGATGGAGTAGTCCATTCAGGCAATTCAGTAAAACCTTCGGCGGCATGTACCTCATTTGCCAAGGTAGCCCATTGCTGCGCATTCAGCACTTTATATTTTTTAGGCTCAGTCTGAAGTGAAGCGTATGCATCCAATGATACCTGCACACCATCTTTTTTTCCTTTTTTGGTTGTAATGATAACAACTCCATTTGATGCCCTTACACCGTAAATAGCTGTAGCAGATGCATCTTTCAATACATCCATAGAAGCGATATCATTTGGGTTGATATTGTTAAGGCCGCCAGTTATTGGGTACCCGTCAACTACATATAACGGATCATTGTTACCCAAACTACCAATACCCCTGATCTGTACGCTAACACCTGCACCCGGTGCGCCATCATTATTAGTCACTTGTACGCCTGACGAACGGCCCTGTAAAGCCTGATCTAATGCCGTTACCGGCACCTTAGCGATCTGGTCTGCTGTAACTGAGCTAATAGCTCCCGTTAAATCTTTACGCTTGGTAGTACCGTAACCAACCACAACAACCTCGGTAAGGGTTTTATTATCGGGCACCAGTGATACGTTAATAACAGATCTGCCGTTTATTGCAACCTCCTGGTTTAAGAAGCCAACAAAGCTAAAAACAAGCGTTTCATTACTACCGGCAGTTATTGAGTAAGTACCGTCGGCTTTTGAACCCGCGGCTTGCGTACTCCCTTTTATCTTAACGGTAACACCCGGCAAAGGTAGCCCGTTATCCGAACCGGTGATCTTACCGGTAACCAGTTTACTTTGGGCATGCCCCGACAGGCTTATCAACACGAATGACAAACTTGTACAGATTAAGGCCACAACTTTTTTGATGCGTAGTTTTCCTCTCATACGTTTTACTTTAATTTGTTAAAATTGGTTTGATGCATATAATCACTTTTTAACAGTTATTGTCAAAGTAATTATACACCAAGTAAATGTACTTACAGAAAACAATCGATTGTAATACAATATGAGTGGTTTTTTGTATTATTTTAACATAAGTAAAAAAGCGCGTGATTTTTGTTTAATCAACTACAAATCAATAAATTAAGAAAAAATAACAATAAAAACAAGCAATAAAATGAAGAAATCGTGTTAAAATAATATCCATAAACGTTAAATATCGCTTAGTTTATAAATGTTATTTTAACAACAATTTTCATTGAAATTGAAAACCATGCCTTGAAAAAATAACTTTTGATAAGGCGCAATGCTTGTTATTATTCCCCATAAACAAAAAAAGGCATCCCGGTTAATACCGGCATGCCTCATAAATTTAAAGATGCTGATTATTTGAGCTTCACAAAATAAATCCTGTTCCTGTCAACCGAATTGGTAGCAGGCAGAATTTTAGCTGCAAAACCATTTTTACCGTTATCAACAACACCAAAATCGTCATCATTTGATATTGCAAGGATATTACCAGGCAATAAAGCCAAACCTTCGGCTTTATCATGAGGATATACCTTTGGCAAATCTTTAAGCAGGTCAAGCACCTGGGTTTTGGTAACCGGGGTAATACCCGCGGCCTGCAAACCGGCTGCATCATTAAGCTCTTCAACAGTTTTGGTGTTATATAATTTACCGTTAGCGCCGTTTGCAGGATCGGAGATATCGGTAGCATTGCTGATATCTATTTTAAATACTTTTTTAAATGTAGCGGGATCGGTAGACGCACCTCCGAACTTACCATCGCGTTCAATAGTTAAAAACGTAGTGGCATTAACAGCGGTTATGTCACTAACACCCGTTAATGACGTATTATCCATAAGGTAAGCATACTGTTTTGTATTGCCTGTTGCAATATCAAAGGTAAGGATGCGCAATACAGTTGAATTAGCAACCTTTGCTTTAGATGGGTTATACATTGGCGATTGCATCATGCCCACCAATGTTTTGCCATCGGGTGTTATAGTTAAACCTTCCATACCGCGGTTAGCCCTGCGGGTGGCGAATACTGCAGGAATTTTACGGCCGCCCGTTCCTGTACCAAAAGGATTGATGCGCTCAATGGTTTTTCCACTTGCATCAAAATGAACAATATGCGGCCCGTATTCGTCACTTACCCAAAAAGTACCGTCGGCCGCTAAAACCAAACCTTCCGAATCAATGCCATCGGCACTTGGAGATAACTGATTTCCGCTAAGATCAAAAGGAATTTCGCCCGAAGCTCCCATTCCGTCCGGGTTTGGTAAACCATTCAGTTTCCCCCCGCTGGCATTTTTTAACTCTATGGTTTGCTCCAGTACCAGTTTATCATCCTTTAACCTGAATTTACCTATCTGCGGATCAAAATCTGGTTTACCGATAATGATGGAATTAGCTGTCTGTCCGGCAACGTTTGAGCCGCGGTCTGTAAGCAGGTAAAACACGTCTTTCTGGTTTGGATCTGCAGCCACTGCCGAACCAAAGCCTCCGTTGTATACTTTCACACCGTCGGCAGTGGTGAAAAGGATAGCCGGGTTTTGTGCCTCGGCCATATCAGGATAGCTGAAAGGGTTTACCTTGTTATCGTCATGGCAGGAAGAAAGGATCACCGCAGATGCCGCGATGAGGCTAAGTAGTTGTTTTTTCATTGGGTGTGCGATTGATTAACTTTTACAAAAGAACCCGTCTTATGTAAACCTACTGTTAATTATATAACAATAATTTAACATACAGGGTAAAATTCTATAGAATCTTAACATATCAGCAACTTAATGTTTTGCAATAATTATGTTACTTACCAATATCATTGCCGATAAAACGTATTACCTCATCTGCTTTTTCATATTTTTAACCTTATGAAACATATTTACCATTATACCTGCAACAACCTTTGGAATAAGGCAAGGCCTTTTGTTTTGGGCATGCTGCTTTGCAGCGGCATAGCTTCGGCACAATCAACTAACCCGGTTATCAACAGCATCATGGCTGAAGAAACCACCAACTCGCAACTGGAAAAACTGGCGCATGAACTGTTTGACGGAATCGGCCCGCGTTTGGTTGGCACGCCGCAAATGAAACAGGCCAATGATTGGGCTGTTGCTAAATACAAAAGCTGGGATATTCAGGCTAAAAATGAAAAATGGGGCGAATGGCGCGGATGGGAACGCGGCATATCGCATATTGATATGGTGTCGCCAAGGGCAAAATCATTAGAAGGCACCCAACTGGCCTGGAGCCCGGGTATGGGTAAAAAAACTACTATCGCCGAAGTGATCATTTTGCCTGATGTGGCCGATTCGGTGGCTTTTCAGCAATGGCTGCCTAATGTTAAAGGCAAGTTTGTAATGATCTCTATGCTGCAGCCAACCGGCCGGCCCGATTATAACTGGCAGGAGTTTGCCCTGAAAGAATCGTTTGATAAAATGAAGGCCGAACGTACCGCCCAAACCGATGCATGGAAAAAACGCATCAGCAAAACCGGCTTCACCAATAAAACATTACCCGTAGCATTGGAAAATGCGGGCGCAGCAGGGATCCTGACCAATAACTGGTCGGCAGGTTTTGGGGTTGATAAGATCTTTGCTGCCTATACCAAAATTGTGCCTACGGTTGATATTGCATTGGAAGATTATGGCATGCTTTACCGCCTGAGCGAATCGGGCGACAAACCAGTGATCAGCATTCATTGCGAATCAAAAGAATTAGGCGTGGTGCCAACCTTTAATACCATTGCCGAAATCAAAGGAAGCGAAAAGCCGAACGAATATGTAATGCTAAGCGCCCATTTTGATTCGTGGGATGGCGGCACCGGCGCTACCGATAACGGCACAGGCACCCTAACTATGATGGAAGCTATGCGTTTGTTGAAAAAATTCTATCCGCACCCAAAACGTACCATACTGGTAGGCCATTGGGGCAGCGAAGAGGAAGGCCTGAACGGCTCACGTGCTTTTGTTGAAGACCATCCCGAAATTGTTAGTAATCTGCAAGCCCTGTTTAACCAGGATAATGGCACCGGACGTGTAGTGAACCTTACCGGCCAGGGTTTTGTGGAAGCTAAGGATTATTTAAGCAGATGGCTTGCCGCTGTACCGGATACCATCAAAAACCGGATCAAAACTGTATTTCCTGGTCAACCAGGCGGCGGTGGGTCTGATTTTGCATCGTTTGTAGCTGTTGGTGCGCCCGGCTTTTCTCTGGGTTCGCTTAACTGGTCGTACGGGTCATATACCTGGCATACCAACCGCGACACTTACGACAAGGTGGTTTTTGACGATCTGAAAAACAACGCCATTTTAGCCGCCATCATGGCTTACATGGCCAGCGAAGACCCGCAAAAAACCGTTAATACCAAAACCGAAGGCATTAAATGGCCGGCGCAGATTAAAGCAACGCGCCGCGGCGGACTGGATAAGTAAGCTGAAGATGGGATATAATAAAAAAACCTTATTCGCATTCCTGATGCTGCTCTTAAGCTTTAGCCTGCGAGCACAGGAAAACAATAAAACCAAATTTGTGCACCCTGGTATTTTAAATACCAGGGCCAGTTTGGACTTCATCAGCGCACAGCTAAAAGCCGGTGATACCATGCGTACAGCGGCCTACCAAAAGGTGCTTGATTTTATTAAAGATCATGAGTATCCAGCTTCATTTCCATCAACCATCGTAGTAGGTTCAAATGGGGCTACATCGCCGTCAAAAACACAGATCAGGAAAGATTGTGAGTTGGTTTATGCCTTTGCATTGGCCTGGGCTGCTACCGGTAATACAGACTATGCCCAAAAAGCAATTGGTTTACTGAACGGTTGGGCTTACGCCTTTAAAGATTACGGCCTGCTGGAAGGGAAAACCAATCCAAACCAACCCGATCTTGAAGCATCATGGACTACCCCGAGTTTTGTTGCTGCCGCCGAGATCATCAGGTGTTATAAAGTTAAAGGCAAATCTGCCGGATGGGCTGCTGCTGATATTGAGCAGTTTTGTAAATATCTTATTAACATAAAGGATAATTACATTAACAAGATCCCGGATTATAAAAACAACTGGGACGCATCAGCAGGTTATGCAAAAATGGCAATCGGGGTATTTTTAAATGATGAGGCAGCTTACCGGGAGGGCTACGATCTTTTAGTAAAAGAGTTACCCAACATCATTCAACCAGACGGGACCCTGCCTGAGCTATGCGTGCGTAAAGACTGTGTGCATTACCAATATTCGTTAACGGCCTATACGTATGCTGCTGCAATTGCCAAAATAAGGGGAGATAACAGTTTATGGGAAATCGGATCAAAAAACATCAGTCTTGGATATGATTTTATGCGGAAGGCCTACGAGCAAAAAACCGGCTGCGATTACTGCAACTTAAACAGCCGCATTTTTCCGGGTGTTGAGGTTGCTTACGGCCATTATAACACCGATAACTTAAAATATTTAAGAGGCTTACAAGCGCCGCTCGGCGTCCCTATCGATAACACCTTTTTAGGTTTTACTACTTATACCCATTACAAGATTAAGGGGTTATAAAAACAACTCAACAAAAACGCCGCCCGAAAAAGGCGGCTTTTTGCTTTAAGCTACCGAGTGTTTTTCCATCGCCGGTGTATATTTGCCATCACGGGCTATGGTATTGATATGGGCACGCTCGTAAAGTAACCTTTGTGCTTCTTCGATATTTTCATCGCTTCCGCCCCATTTTTCAAGAGCAGGTTGCTGCACTGCTCTTGAATAGGAGAATGTTAAGGCCCAGGGCATTTTATCTTTGAAACGTATGTGCATAGCGTTTAACCGTTCGGAGGCCAGTTCGGGAGATTGCCCGCCCGAAAGGAATGCGATGCCGGGTACCGAGGCTGGTACACAACGCAGAAAACAATTGATAGTAGCATCGGCTACCACATTTGCGCTATCCTGCTGTGCAGCTTTAATGCCTGGCACAATCATATTAGGTTTTAAGATCATTCCTTCAAAATTCACCCTTTGCTGGTACAACTGGTTAAATACAGTATGCAAAACCTCATTGGTTACATCGGCACAGGTTTGAAGTGAATGGTCGCCATCCATTAAAACTTCGGGTTCTACAATGGGTACTATGCCGGCTTCCTGGCAAATGATTGCGTAACGGGCCAGCAGAAAAGCATTGGCTTTGATACTGCCGCTCGTCGGGGTATTTTCACCTATCGTAATCACCGCGCGCCACTTGGCAAAACGGGCACCCATTTTATAATATTCGGCTAAGCGTTCCGGCAAGCCGTCAAGGCCCTCGGTTATTTTTTCTCCCGGGAAACCATCCATATCCCGGGCACTTTCATCTACCTTAATGCCGGGGATGATCCCCTTCTCCTTCAATATATCGATAAACAACTTACCATCCACGGTACTTTGCCTTATTGTTTCATCAAACAAAATAGCTCCGCTTATTGCTTCTTCCAGCTTTGGTGTGTTTACAATCAGGTCGCGGTATTTGCGGCGGTACTCCTCCGTTTGAGGGATATTCAACGCTTTAAAACGTTTATTACAGGTAGCGGTGCTTTCGTCCATTGCCAAAAGGCCTTTATTCCCGGCCATCAGCTGTTTTGCGATATTTTTCAGGCTTTGCAGTTCCATAAGTAAATTGCTTGATTGTTGCTGAATAACACAAGTTAATTCATACTTGTTTTAAGCGGGGCAGGTAATATTGCAGGTTTACTTGTGGATGACTTTAGCAGGTAAATTGATGCAACAAATCAGTCGTTAGTACTTATCACAGCGGCTTACAGTCCAAACCCTTCAGGCACAAAATCAAGAGAAACAGAATTCATACAAAACCTTTTATGTGTCGGCGGCGGACCGTCATCAAATATATGCCCGAGGTGTGAATCACAGCGGGCGCAAATCACCTCGGTACGCTGCATGCCGTACGAGTTATCTTCTTTGTAGATCACACTGTTTTTGCGTACCGGCTCATAAAAGCTTGGCCAGCCGCAATCACTTGCAAACTTAGCATCCGAGCGGAAAAGCTTGTTGCCGCAAACGGCGCAATAGTACGTGCCCTTGGTATCTTTATTCCAGTATTTACCGGTAAACGCGCGTTCTGTTTCCTGTTCTCTCGCGGTGGCGTACAAAGCAGTCGGCAGGATCTTTTTCCACTCGGCGTTGGGTACATTCAAATGCCGGGTATCGGTATTGGAGTAATAAGGATTGTTTTCGTGCCCTTTTATAGTTTTGGACTGCTGCGCAAATACACCTGTAGCTAAAAAGAACAGGGCTGCTATAATATATGCCGTTTTCATTATTGCTTGAGTTTATCTTTAAACACCTTTTTAAATTTTTCTAACTCGGGTTGGATCACATATTTACAATATGGCTGACTGCCGTTCTGGTTAAAATAGTTTTGGTGATAGTCTTCAGCTTTGTAAAAAGCTTTGTATGGAACTACCTGTGTTACTATCGGATCTTTATAAGCTTTTTCGGCATTCAGCCTGGTGATGTAATACTGGGCCTTTTGCTTTTGCTGAGCATTATGATAAAATATAGCCGACCGGTATTGTGTGCCTACATCATTACCCTGCCTGTTTAATTGCGTTGGGTCATGCGCCACAAAAAATGCAGCCAGCAACTCGTCATACGTGATTTTTGCGGGGTCGTAGATAATATTGCAGGCTTCTGCATGACCGGTTGTACCGGTACAAACCAATTCATAGGATGGGTTGGCCACATGCCCTCCGGAAAATCCGGAGATCACTTTTTCTACCCCTTTTAGTTGCTGAAATTTGGCTTCGGTGCACCAGAAGCAGCCGGTAGCAAAAGTGGCGGTATCTAATACTTTTTTACGGGCAGATGCCGATACGGAGAAACAAACCGTTAACAGCACGGCTATTGAACAAATTATTTTTTTCATGTATAACATATAGATTTTAATCCGATGCATATTTATAGCAACTAACGTAAAAAGCACAGGTAGCGTTGAGCAAAATTACCATATTAATGCTTTGTGATAGTTGTTTGACAAAACATGTTGTTTTCCTTTGAAAGAATAAGGGAAATTTAAAACATTTTGAGATTTTGATAATTGTATCAATATCAATTAACCTATTAAAATTTCCGTCATGAAACATGCATTCATTTTTGGGACTACTATATTTTTGTGCGAGCAAAATACGCTTACTTATAGCGATGGGCTTAGTAATATTGAGTTTTTGAGGATCCTTTCATTTTATAATGAGCAAAAAGGCAAAGTGCTTACCGTCGACGCCAATATCAACGCTCAAAACGGCGAAACTATCAGGATAAGTGCTAATGCCAATGAAAACAGCGCTAATATCCGTCTTGATGTAACTAAAGGCCGCATTAAGATATTCCAACCCGGTCATGATGAGCCTGTACTGGATGTTTACCAGTTCGACCCACATGAATACCCGGGCTTATCAAGCCATGTGCTGAATGAAATCCACGCGCAGCACCCTGATCATGTGGTCACCATTAAAGGCAATTTCTTTGTTGGCGGGGCGCATTTCCTGATCGAAAATGAAAAGATGTTCATAGATAGCAATGGCTATGCTAATGGTGTAGTGAATGCACATAATGGGATAATACTGTCGGCTGCTGTGGCTTGAAGGGTTATAGGGGTTTATTCACTGTCCGAAGTCAGAGCTTCAGACAGTGAATAGTGAATAATAAAACTACCGTCATGTTGAATTTGTTTCAACACCTCACTCGCTAAGCCACATGCTAAGCGAATCGCCTGCCTTTCTTATGGGGTGCTGAAACAAGTTACCCATGACATAATTAAAAAAATTCACCGGATTTAAACGCTCTGCATGACTTGCTGAGTTAGTAACGTATTTTTATTGATTTTCACTCAAACACACTCTTCGCCTTCTTAATAGTTTTTTCCAGGTCGATGCCTTTTGCCAGCACACCTTTAAAAAGGTCGCCGGTTTCTTTAAGGCGATCAATGGAATTGAAAATGGTAAAATCTTTCATGGTGAGGCCGGGTTTAACTTCGTCCCAATGCAGGGGCATGGAAACGGTAGCACCTGGTTTGGGCCTTAATGAATACGGGCCGG
Source organism: Mucilaginibacter sp. cycad4 (assembly GCF_034263275.1). Classification (NCBI taxonomy): domain Bacteria; kingdom Pseudomonadati; phylum Bacteroidota; class Sphingobacteriia; order Sphingobacteriales; family Sphingobacteriaceae; genus Mucilaginibacter; species Mucilaginibacter sp. cycad4. Next base: position 3,182,065 of record NZ_CP139559.1, read on the forward strand.
CAATGGTAGCTCCCGGACGGTTCTGCAAAAAATCAAGATACATTTTACCATTTCGTTTGGCTACCATACGTTCCAGACTTGTATAATCGGGAATTTGCTTGTGAACAATGCCCACCACGAGGCGCGCAAACATTTGCGACTGATCGTAATCATACTTCGCCCCCAGCGGGATATAAATGTGCATCCCTGTTGAGCCCGATGTTTTACAACACGACGGCACATCTACAGCATCCAATACTTTTTTCACTTCCAAAGCAGCCGCAATAACCTGGTCGAACGTGTTTTTATCCGGGTCGAGGTCGATCACACAGTAATCAGGATTATCCGGAGATTTCACCCGGCTAAACCAGGGGTTCATTTCAATACACCCCAATGATGCCATCCACAGTAAATAAGATTCGTCAGACCCAACTAAATATTCTTTATGCTCCCCTTCGCTGGTGGTGTACGGGAAAGTTTTAGTGATCCAATCGGGTGCTTTACCTTTCACATCCTTTTGGTAAAAACTTGGCCCATGAATACCATTGGGAAACCTGTTGAGCGACATTGGCCTGTCTTTTAAATAAGGTAAAATATATTCAGCGGCCTGGTAATAGTAATTAAACATATCCCGCTTGGTTACGCCATCTTCGGGCCAGTAAACTTTGCTCAGGTGTGTAAATTTGAGCTCATGCCCGCAAATTTTGCGTACCTGGGTTTCGTCTTTCGGATTAAGCAGGGTTTTCCGATCAGTATTTTTCACGGGTTTAATGGCTTTAGCGTGTGTATCATTATCAGCTCCTTCGGCCTCCTCTACCGTTTCTGCTGTAGGTTTCGGAGTTTCCAGTACAACGTCCTTTGTCTTTTTATCGGTACGCATCCCTTTAAAAGAGGCTTGTCTGAATACCCCATCGCCGGTTACCTCGGCAAATGCCACCTCACAAACCAATTCGGGTTTAAGCCAGGTGGGTTTGGCCCCTAAGCGCTGCGGCCTGAACCTTGACGGCTTATCCACATCAGGCTCCACCTCAAACGGACTTTTATCGGTAATAAGCGGCTTAAATTGCTCCATCATCTCTTTCTGCAGTTTATCAGAAAAGCCTGTACCCACTTTACCGGCATACTGTAGTTTGCCCTTATCATCATATAAAGCAAGTATCAACGCGCTGAACGATTTGGAGGTGCCGGCATTTTTGGTAAAGCCGGCAATGATCACTTCCTGCCTGCGGTGAACTTTTATTTTGAGCCACTCTTTTGAGCGGAGATCGGAAGTATAAACACTGCTGGCTTTTTTAGCGATGATACCTTCCAGGCCAATCCTTTCGGCGGCGTTAAAAAATTCGATCCCGCCGGTATCAAAAACTTTGCTTTGGCGGATGCGATCGTCATTGGTAGGAAGAACCGCACTTAGGATAGCCTGGCGTTGTTTAAGTGGCAATCCCATCAGGTTTTTGCCTTCATACCAAAGGATATCGAAAACATAATAAACCAAATTGCCATCGGCCTCGCTCCGCCAGTTTTGCAGCGCTCCAAAATCGGAGACTCCCTTATCATTCAACACCAGGACCTCGCCGTCAATTACAGCATTGATCTGCCAATCTTTCAGCAATTTATTGATGGGATAATATTTATCGAAAGGAAGATTATTACGGGAGATAAGCTCCGCTCCTTTCTTGTCGATCATGGCAATAGCCCGGTAACCATCCCATTTAACCTCGTAAAGCCAGTCGGGGTCATCAAAGGGCTCATCTACAAGAGTGGCCTTCATTGGCTTTATCTTAGTCGGCGCTTTTGATTCAGGGGCTTGTTTAAGCAGTTGCTCAACATCAAAATCCTCCGTATCGATGGTATCTACTTTCTTTTCCAGTTGTTCAACCGGTTCGTTCAGGGCTTTTTTTTTACCTGTTTTTTCAGGTTTTTCTACATCCTCTTCACGCCCGTGCTGCCAAACCTTTTCGCTGGTTTTTTCCATACTTTCGATGGTTTTGCCGGATAGGATAGATTTATCTTCTTTGGTAATGTCTTTAACCGAAGCAAATCGGTCATTATGCTTAATGAGCAGCCAGCCATTTTCGCCCATACCATGGGTTTTAACAAGGGCGTATTCACCCTCCAGCTTTTCGCCATGGAGTTTGATTTTCACCGAGCCGGATTCGAGTTGTTTAAGCAGGTGTTTTTCCTGTGCTTTTTTGCCTTTGATTTCTTCAATGGGTTCATAAGTGCCCTCATCCCAAACTATAACGGTACCGCCGCCGTATTCACCTTTGGGGATCAGGCCTTCAAAATTCCGGTAATCAAAAGGATGGTCCTCAACCATCATAGCAAGGCGCTTAACTTTTGGATCGGTTGAAGGGCCTTTAGGTATGGCCCAGCTTTTAAGCACACCATCCATTTCAAGCCTGAAATCATAGTGTAAACGCGATGCGTCATGTTTTTGGATCACAAACATCAGGTGGTCCTTATCTTTGCTTCTCCCCGCTTTGGGCTCAAGGGTTTTGCTAAAATCGCGTTTTTCTGCATACTTTTCCAGGCTCATAGTGGTGCTATTTGTTGTTCAAAAACTTGGCTACTGCGGCTGCTGAATTTCCAACAGCACGTACTGCTGTTTTTAACCTTTCGGGGCGAACACCAAATTTGTTTGCCCAGTACTCAACCTCATAATTTTCGCTGGTATTGATGAGGCTGTTGTCATGCAATCCCGCTTTGTTCCTGTTGTTCATGATTAGTTTTATGATTGATATATTAACAGATCGGCCAATTAAAGGTTTGATTATTAATTAATAAATTATTGTAATAAAATTTATTAATCAGCATATTTTAGTCCCATCCGTCGCCCTGTTCGGCGTAGTTTGGCATCATCATGTAAACCAGTATAGCAAGGCAGGCAAGCAATACCAGGCGGGTTATCCAGAATATAAACATTTCCATAGTTGATTTTTTCAGATGTTTTTAATTCAGTTTGTTTTAGAACTTATACACACGGCATGCCATTTATTAACTATTTAGATACCAGCAAATTACATCAATACCACTAAATTAAAATTCACTATATTTCGAGTATTGACGATTATATAACGATTATTAGCCGTAAATAACCAATACAATTATTAATAACATAACCAGTTTTTAAATTGTATTCAGGGCAGTTTTCAAACAACAAAGCCTGAGAAGTAGAACTTCTCAGGCTTTTAGATAAAACGCGCAAAGGGATGCTACGATCAGGCTTTTATGTTTTGCCTGCCGGCCTTATGCCCTATTGTTGAATAAAAAAGAATAAACAGATAAATAGGAATAAGCAAAATATAGGCAGACTGCGCCGAAAACTTCTCCGAAAAATAGCCGTAGAGCGGAGGTAAAACAGCGCCGCCTGCAATACCCATAACCAATAATGAAGATGCTATTTTGGTAAACCGGCCTAAACCGGCCAATGCCAGCGGCCATATAGCCGGCCACATTAACGAATTGGCCAAACCAAGCAATGCAATACAAAACACCGATGCATAGCCATGAGTTAGCAACGTTGCAATGGTTAAAAGGATGCCCAAAATTGCCGAACCTACCAACGCTTTCTGTTGTGTGATTAGTTTCGGGATACAGAAAACACCAACCAGGTAGCCCGCAATCATGGAGATCAAAGTACATGATGTAAAAAACTTAGCTGTTGATAATGGGATATGCTGAGAAGTGCCGTAAAGTGAAATTGAATCGCCGGCAATAACTTCGGCACCTACATAAACAAACAAGGTTGCTACCCCAAGCATCAGATGCGGAAACTGTACAATACTTGTTTTATTGGTATTTGCCGCAGCTACGGTTTCGTCTTCATGCTCGGTGTTGATCTCCGGTAACGACGAAAAATAAATAAGAATGGCCAGCAAAATCAAAACTACCACCATGATGCTGTAAGGCATAATCACCCTTGATGCCAGCTCATTTAACTCCAGTGCCTTTTCTGTTGCACTCAAAGTTTTAAGTTTTTCGGTTATCGAATCAATATTGGCAAGTACCACCGTGCCCAAAATTACAGGAGCCAAAGCGCCGGCAATTTTGTTACAGATCCCCATAATACTGATCCGTCGGGCGGCAGTTTCGGCAGGCCCTAAAATAGTGATATAGGGGTTTGAAGCGGTTTGTAACACAGTTAGTCCGGTACCCTGAACAAACAGGCCGATTAAAAATATCCCGTAAGTACGGCTCATTGCAGCGGGGATAAATATCAATGCGCCTAAAGCCATTACAAATAAGCCTATGGCCATTCCGTTTTTAAAGCCAAACTTTTTGATGGTTTTACCTGCAGGGATGCCCATAACAACGTAAGCAATGTAAAAAGCTGTAGTTACAAAATATGCTTCCCTGGTACTCAGCTCACACGCTATTTTTAAGTAGGGAATGAGTGTACCATTCATCCAGGTTACAAAACCAAAAATGAAAAATAAGGCCCCGATAATAACTATCGGGTTTATCGCTGATTTTTTTACCGGCGATTCGAGTACTGAACTTGTTGCCTGGGCCATAGTATGTTGTTTAATTAGAGGAATTTTACTTTAAATGAATTTTATCGTTCCAAAAAACTGCGACAAATGAAAATCAGGCACGGGGCTGTCTATGTTGCTCCAGCTTATAAAATGTGGTTGGGGCAGGTCATCGCCGCATTTAAAAAAGTTTGCTTGACTGGTAGTTCCATTTAATGTTTTGATATCATGATAAATAAAAACATCAAAAGGGACCAGCAATGTCAAATCCCAGGTATTAAAACCATCTGTATTTTCAGCCCAATTGATATTACTCAGGGCTTTTATGCTGCTCACCCGATCATCGGGAACCGGGGTCCTTCCGTGGCGGTCTTCACCGAAGCCTACCAGTGCAGTCCCGAGGGCATTAAATTCCAGGTTGTAATATTGGCCATCGCCAAAACTTATAAAAAATTCAACACAGCTGTCTTTATAAACAGGGTCGTTTACTGTTTTATAAGTCGCGCTGGTATGTTGCTCTTTTACAAAATACTTTAATGCGATACCATCCCCGGTATGTGCTATTGAAAAACTAACCGATGGAAAATATCCTGTATCACTCCATAAAAGATTATCGATAGCGTACTTTTTTCCTTTTTCGAGCAAAACAGATAGCTCATCAAGGTTATTTTCATTGTAAGTACCCGGAATAAAGGGGGCGTAAACTTCCTTCACTATGTTTTATAAGATATTTTTTTTCAATTTACCAAAAGCGCATTCCAAATCAATGAATAACGTTGAATTAACATCCCAATGTTAATTTTTTTACCAAAATAAATAAAAAGTTTATAAATTTTTTAAAAATCTACATTTACTTATTAAAAAAATATAAAAACTTTTCAAGCCAGGTAAATCCTGACAAGCTGCATATAATTTCCCCTTCACTTCTGTTCAATAATTAGCTACCTTGTGCTAACCAATTTGTTATGAAAAGAAAAACTTTCATTCAATTAAGTACTACCTTGATGGCATCTCCCTTATTATCATCACTCGAATCATTTGCACAACAACCCCGCCTGCAAAACTGGTCGGGCAATTTAACTTACAGCACGGGCAATGTATTTTACCCCAAATCGGTTGAAGAAGTACAACAACTGATTAAAAAACACGATAAAATAAAAGCCCTGGGCACAAGGCACTGCTTTAATACCATTGCTGATAGTAAAGATAACCTGCTCTCCACACGCGACCTGAACAAGGTGGTATCACTTGACAGGCAAAATCATACTGTTACTGTTGAAGGCGGGATAAAATACGGCGAACTTGCGCCATACCTGCATAAAGAAGGCTTTGCCCTGCATAACCTGGCCTCTTTGCCACACATTTCAGTAGCAGGGTCAATTACAACGGCCACACATGGCTCGGGCGTAAAAAACGGCAATCTTTCAAGCGCGGTGCTTGGTTTGGAGATTGTTAAAGCTGATGGAAGTATTGTTCATCTTTCAAAAACAAAAGATGCAGCTAAGCTAAATGCAGCAGTGGTTGGGCTTGGCGCCTTAGGCGTAATCACTAAAGTTACATTGCAAATACAGCCAACTTACATGATGAAGCAACATGTATTTACCGGCTTGCCTATGAGCGAATTAAAGCAGCATTTTGAAAAAATTGTTTCGGCCGGGTATAGTGTCAGCCTGTTTACCGACTGGCAAAGCCACCATATTAACGAGGTTTGGATAAAAAGCCGGATAGGTACAGATAAAGATGAAAACCTGAAAGAGTTTTACGGGGCAAAAGCGGCTACCCAAAACCTGCACCCTATCATAGCGCTCTCTGCAGAAAACTGTACCGAACAAATGGGCGTTCCCGGCCCCTGGTATGAGCGGTTGCCGCATTTTAAAATGGGGTTTACACCAAGCAGCGGCAAAGAACTGCAATCAGAGTTTTTTGTGCCCTTTGATCATGCTGTGGAGGCTATTGAAGCTGTGGCGCGATTAGGGAAGCAGATTGGCCCGCACCTCTTTATTACCGAGATCCGTACCATTGCCGCTGATGATTTGTGGATGAGCCCTGCGCATAATCAGAAATCGGTGGCTATCCATTTCACCTGGAAACAGGAAACAGAAGCCGTCTTGAAATTACTCCCTCAAATTGAACGGGAGCTTTCTCCGTTTAAGGCAAGGCCGCACTGGGGTAAGATCTTTACCATTCCGGCTAAAACATTAGCGGCACGTTACGAAAAGATGGATGCTTTTAAAGCTCTGGTTGCCGAATATGATCCGCATGGAAAATTCAGGAACCAATTTTTAACACAAGAACTTTATAATTCCTGAAATTAAAGCTTATGGCTGCTGCCTGCGCGGGCGCTTTGCCCTAACCGGCGCAGCTGCTTCCTGTTGCTCATAACGATTGTTTTCGCGCGGAAAGCGGGGCTTATTATAACCTTGCGGCTTTACTTTGTTAAAACCAGCTTTGGGTTTTGAAAATTGCTGCTGTTGCTGCGGCTGGTGCTTTTGCTCAGCTACCCTCACGCTTATTTCACGCTCATCGATAGTAGCACCGTTCATAGCGTCAATTGCACGTTGAGCGCCTGCCTCATCAGTCATTTCTAAAAAACCATAACCTTTACTAATGCCGCTGTCTTTATCGGTAATTATCCGCACGGTACTTACCGTGCCATAAGCACTGAACAGTTCAACAAGTTCAATTTCTTCCATATCTCGTGGAAAACCCACGATAAAAAGCTTAATCATACTTTACTATGTAATTGCAATAGGTAACCAGTCAGCAAATATAGTGCACAAAAATGGTTTAGCCTATTGCTCAACCGTCTGTTAAAGGCTTATTTATAAAAAAAGCGTTCCGGATCGCATCCCGGAACGCCAATTTCACACTAATTGTATAATAAATTGTATTGGATCACTCCCATTCGAATCTTTTTAGCGCCCAGGTTATTATTTCAACTCATAATCAACTACTTGCTTTTCACTTAACAGCCTTATGCCGGTCTCATGAACATGCGCAGTATCATTATAGATTGATGCTATTTACAGGATCGATTATAATATGAGCACCGGTTGACAATTCAATGGTTTAATTTTATTTTCTCAATACTCATAAAGCCATGCATTATCATTTAACCGGTGAAATTTGCTGATAAAATTACCCACAGATTCCCCAACATTGCCAATACCTGGTTAAAACTTATTAAACACTGCTTAATTATTTTGTCTTACGGATATAAAGACTGCCGAAGGTGGTTTTCATTAATAGTTCGGGACCGCCACCGGCTATTTTTCCATAAACCCAATCCTCCATTTTCAGGCTGTACATCCCCTTTTCACCGCTATTTTTTGTAACAACCGGCTTACGCTGCTCAGTTACCACATCAAAATCGGTAAAGATATCACCCTGGTCTGATTTTAATTTTACATTAGCTTTAAGGCTTGCCGGGAATGTAACGTCGACCTTGCCGTTAAGTGTTGAAAATGCCATAGCTGCTTTTGCATCAATACTTTTAAAGGTAACTTCAACATTGCCGTTAACCGTATTGGCCACTACAGATCCTGATATATTGTTTAGTTTGATATAACCATTAACATTCCTGATCTCCAGGTCGCCGCTGATGTTGCTGGCATTGATATTACCATTATTTACCGTAGATAATTTAACGCTGGTACTGTTCATGGGCACTTTAATAGTCAAATTAGTAGTTTTATTAGGGCTGCCATGAACGTTTACCTGGTTATTGTTTTCCTGGGCCTGCACATCAAGATTGCTTCCGGCCGATAAACGCCTCATTCCTCCCGGTGCCGGTTCCTTTTCACGGTGTTTTCTTTCTTCGCCCTGGGCATCAATAATAATATCCTTACCCTCATAACCTGTTATGGTTATTGAACCATTAACCAGTCCCACTTCCAGTTTATATGGTTTTCCCGGATCACTTAACGGCACAACCAACTGCCCTTTTTCGCCGTCCTGCGCCCAAAGCCTGGCGCTCAGCAGCACAGCAAATATTAATGTTCCTGTAAATCTTATCGTTTTCATGTTGTTATTTTTTATTGTTGTTTTTTGATATAAATATTGCCGTTAAGTGTTTCAAACTTAAATAGCTTGCCACCCGCCCCTATCCGTACACCATTATTTTTACTAAGTTTGTAAGTAGTGCCGCTTCCGCTTTTTGATTCGGTTTTACTTACTCTTGTAGGCAAAATTTCGGCATCCGGAAAATCGGTATAAAATTGTCCGTTCATGCTTTTAAATTCCAGGTCCGCCGCCAGGTTAGCCGGATAAGTTACTTCAAGCTTACCATTAAGTGTATAATAGCTGGAAACATCGGGCGGCACCGACAGGTAAGTTACGTTAAGCGGCCCGTTAATGGTGTGTGCGCTGGTTGTACCTTTGGCATTGGCAATGGTTATACCGCCGTTTACATTGTTTACTTTTAATGCGCCGTAAACATCTTTAACTTCAACATTACCATCGTTTACGGTTGATACGCACAGGTTCATGCCATAGGGCACTTTAACAGTGTACTCTAATTTTACCGTATAGTCCATATGGTGATGATCTTCGCGGTTCCAGTTGCGGCGCGGGCGGGTGTCGTAGGGTTCGGCCGTGTAAGCGATAATACTATTGGCCTTTTGATCGAATCCCAGTTTTACTTCTTTTTTACCTGTTTCCACATCACCGGCATTTTTGCCCCGGATAGTTTCATCTACCTCAATTGATACCTGGTTGCCCGAATATCCCTGCACGGTTATCGAACCCCAAATGTTGTAAATGGCCAGTGTAGTGCCCGAAGCCGCTCCCTGCAAAGTGAATTGCTTACTGATATGCTCTTTATAATCCTGGGCATGGACCGAAATTTGGGCAAGGCAAAGCCCCAAACCTGCTAAAACAGGCAATAGTGATCTTTTCATGATTTGGTTTATCTAAATAAGTTGGGTTATTGTTTGTTTGATTTTGTCGCGTACGCCATGATCAAGGTCTTTTTGTTTCAGCAGTTCTCTAAATGATTTTACTGACCGTTTTTCCTGCAGTTTCAGCATCACATCGGCAATGGCCAGTTGCATCAGCGGCGAATCCTGCTCAACTATTGACTTGATGAGGCCTTCCCTAACCTCCGGGTAACCGGTAAGGTGTGTAAGCGCATCAAGCGTGCTCAGGCGTACATTTACATTTGGGTCGTTGTTCAGCGTAGCTAATAAAGCATCTATCACCTGCTTATCTGCATGTTTAATCTCGCTGGTATAGCTTACCCCCCTTATACGCTCAGAAGCCGATGGATTTTCAAGCAGGGCCAGCATCATGGTTTGTTTAAGCTCATGTACCTGCGAGCTTAGGACTTTCAATTGTTTATCCTGGTCATCACTTTTGTTTTTACCGAAAAACAAGTAGCCTGCACTTACCAATATGATGATCATGGCCAGGTTATAAACCATTGGCCAGCGCGGCTGCCACTCCCAGATCCGGCTTACCTGGTGTTTAATATCAGCCCATAAGCTCCTTTGCTCTTTTACCGACTCCTTGTAGGTGTCCAGCATGGCATAAAACTTCACCCCCATATTGGCCGATGGTTCGGGCGTTTCGATATGGCCCATTGTATCCCACATCTGCTGAAGTCCCTGCAGCTCTTCACGGCAGTTGGCGCAGCCTGCGATATGCCGTTCTAAAGCTCCCCTTTCCTCTGGACTTAGTTCTTTGTTTATCCAACCGGTAAACAGTTCCTCATATAGCTCACATTTCATCTTATACTGTTTTATCGTTCCATTTTTACATAAATACTTTTCAGCTCCTGCATAGCCCGGTGGATGCGCACTTTCACCGTACCTTCGGTCATGCCCAGTATTTCGGCTATCTCCTGGCATTTTAGTTCCTGGAAACGGCTCAGGGCCAAAATCTCGCGCTGGCTTTCGCTTAACCTTTCCATTGCTTTATGCAGCCCGGCTTTGGCCTGTTTTTTTTCAAAAGCTTCATCAGGTACCAGGCCTCCGGCTATGGTTTCGGCGGCTTCCACACCCTCATGCTGAACCTGCTGCTTGTTTTTGCGCCAGTGATCTTTTAAAACATTGCGGGCAATGGAGTACATCCAGTGAATATATTCGCCGGTGCCGGTAAAGGTATGCCGGTACTTGAGCATTTTATAAAACACCTGCTGTACCATATCCTCGCTTAGCTCGCGCTGGTAGGTCATGTGAAACAGGAAGCCATACAATTGCCGATTGTAGCGCTCAAAGAGCATACCCATCCTGTCAAGGTCGCCGGCTTTCACCTTTAGCATAATGGCATTGTCTGTAAGCGTGTTCAATCAGTTTGTAATTATGTAATATACCTTAAGTACTTCGGCGGCGTAAAATGGTTACAGAAAATTTTTATTTTTTTTCGGGGGATTCAATTGCAGATCAAACTTAACAGAAATTTAAACCAAACAGGCAACTGGTTTGAAGTGTTATTAACTAACTTTATATCAACAATTAAAACCATAAGATCATGACCACCACCGAAGTAGCAGAAAAATTAGTACAGTATTGCCGCGAGGGTCAACATACCCAGGCTATTGATGAGCTTTATGCAGCCAATATTGTGAGCCGTGAACCAAAAGGTTCGCCGATGGAACTAACTGAAGGTAAAGAAGCTGTTAAAGGCAAAACAGAATATTGGTATGCCTCGGTACAGGAAGTACACAGCGGTGAGGTATCTGACCCGATTGTTACCGGTAACTTTTTCGCGGTAACTATGGATATGGATGTCACCTATAAAGAAGGCGGCCGCATGCCAATGAATGAAATAGCCGTTTATGAAGTAAAAGACGGAAAAATTATAGCCGAGCAGTTTTTTTATAACATGGGTTAAGAGCACCTAACCAATAATAAATGACAAAGGCCTTCGCTCTCCGCAAAGGCCTTTTGTTTTTATCCCACAGGATACAAGAAATTATTCCATCGAGCGGATAACTCCCAGCTCAAGTCCCCTAAGCTCGGCAAGGCCGCGAAGCCTGCCAATGGCCGAATATCCGGGGTTAGTTTTCTTTTTAAGATCATCCAGCATCTGGTGACCGTGATCGGGGCGCATAGGGATACTTAATTTACGTTGCTTCATTACCTGTACAAGCTCTTTTACCACAGCGTACATATCCACATCACCCTCCAGGTGGTTATCCTCATAAAAATCGCCAAACTCGTTGCTGCGGGTACTGCGCAGGTGGATAAAATTGATCCTGTCGCCAAATTGTTTAACCATGGCCGGCAGGTCGTTATCCGGCCGTACGCCGTATGATCCGGTGCAGAAGCATAAGCCATTGTTTAACGATGGTACGGCTTCAATAAGTGCATTGATATGTTGGGCGGTGCTCACTACCCGCGGCAGGCCCAAAATGGCATACGGCGGATCGTCAGGGTGGATAACCATTTTTATATTATTGGCGTCGGCAACCGGGATAACCTGCCGCAGGAAAAAGATCAGGTTTTGCCTTAACCTTTCCGCATCAATGCCGTCATAGGCAGCCAAAGCTTCCCTGAATTTATCCAGCGTAAAGCTTTCTTCGCTGCCTGGTAAGCCGGCTATGATATTGCGCTGCAACAGTTGCTTGTCATCATCGCTCATGCCGTCAAAACGGGCTTTGGCACGGGCAAGCTCATCGGCAGTGTACTCCTGTTCGGCCCCTTCCCTTTTCAGCATGAATACATCGAAGGCAATAAAAGCGGCTTTTTCAAAACGGAGGGCTTTTGAACCGTCTTCAACGGTAAAGCTTAGATCGGTACGGGTCCAGTCAAGTACCGGCATAAAATTGTAGGTAACTATGTGGATACCGCAGGCCGCCAGGTTTTGCAGGCTTTGCTTATAGTTTTCGATGTATTGCAGATAGTCGCCGGTTTGGGTTTTGATGGCTTCATGTACGGGTACGCTTTCAACTACATCCCAGGTAAGCCCGGCAGCCTCGATAATGGCCTTGCGTTCGTTAATGGCCTCAACTGTCCATACCTGGCCGTTGGGTACCTGGTGCAGGGCGCTTACTACGCCTGTACACCCCGCCTGCCTGATATCGGCTAAACTCACAGGATCGTTAGGGCCGTACCAGCGCATAGTATTGATCATGCTGAAAGTATTGCTTGTATTGGTAGCACTCATTTTTATATCGTAGGTTTAATATTCAAAAACAGGAGTGTTCAATTTTTAAAAGTGTGAACACTTCAAAAAAAATCAACATTGACAATCAAGCACTTGAGTGTTCAGTAAAATACTAAAAAAAATTAACACACTGATAAACAACAGTTTAATATTTTCCAATATATTTAATTGAACACCTGCTTTTTAAAAGTTGAACACTGACACAGCCATGTCAGTAAACCATATCAGGCTGTAATTTATCACGCGCCAATAATCGTTATATTTTTTTAATAGCCTAACAGTTAATTGCAAATATTTTGAGTTGTGAATGCACAGGGGAATTTCTTCGCTATCGCTACCCATGACATATTTAAAGGGATATCGTCATGTTGAACTTGTTTCAAACATCCCACTCGCTAAACCACATGCTAAGCAAATCGCCTACCTTTCTTGTGGGGTGCTGATCCGCCAGCCGGCGGACAGCATGACGGCTTGGAGATGTCATTTCAACTTCAGTATCCAACGGATTTAAATACTCAGGATGACAAAAAGCTTATGCTATGCCATTTTAAGTAGCTTTCCTACGCCCAGTCAAAATCAACCACCCTGCCGTTCAGTTTCCATTTGGCGGGCGTTAATGTTTCCATCCAATCCAATGGCTCGCCAAGCGGCTGTACTTTGGCGGCCTGCGCAAAGGCTGTTTTAACGGCTTTCTTTTGCTCTTCGCCCATGGCTTCGGGCTGACCGGAGATAAACAGCGGCGCGCCGCTTTCGGCTAATAGTTGCAGCCATTGCTTGTTCCTTTTCCACTCAATATCGGTAGTGAGGCCTACGCAATCGCCATCTACCGCATAAAAGGCGTTATGCTGCGGCAGGCGGAAAGCCAGTGTGTTAACGCCCATTTTACGGGTACGCGCCCACTCATGACCACTGGTATCATCGCCGATACGGCAAAGCTCAAATATTCCTGCCGAAAGGTGGCTCATGGTGTTGCAGCCAATTACATAAATACCGTCGCCGGCAGCCTCGCGGATGGAGCGGTAAAGGTTCAGGATGATCTCGGCGTTGGTTTTTGTCCTGTCGTTAAAGTGCCAACCCGGCGAAGCAAAGCTATCCTTCATATCAAAACCCCAACGCCCGGCAATGTCATAAGTTGAAAAATCGTGCTTCACCATTTCATAGCCCCATTGCTTGTATACATCAAAATTATGTTTGATGCGTGCTATATTTTCGGGGATGGTTGGGTCGAGCGTTGGGTTTTTAGGATCATCCCTGCCGGGGATCTTTGGCGCAAGCAGGCTGGCTTTTTCATCATGCTTAGCACAAAGCGGGCGCATCCATAAGCCGGGGCGCATACCCAATTTTTTGATCTCATCGCCCAGCGCATGCATATCCTTGAACTTATCGTTTGGCTTTGAAAAATCGTCGTTCCAGCCGCCATCGCCTGGTAATAGCGGCGAATAGGTTGCCCAACCGGCATCAATTACCGAAAACGGCTTATTGCTATGATCTGTAACCAGTTCGGCCATCATAGCGGTAGTTTTTTTGATCAGTTCGGCCGAGTTGTTGCCATAGGCAAAATACCAGTCGTTAATGCCATATACCGGTTGTTTTGGAATGCGCGGCTTTTCGCACATCATTTTACAAAAGCGATGGGTTGCGGCAAAAGTATCTTCGTTGGCCCTGGCATTAGTAGTTATGATATCGGCTGCATGCAGTTGCCTGTCGCCCAGCAATACACCTGCCCCGCCCGAAGTTGTATCTAAAGTAAGTTCAATGCTGTCATTATTTACGCCCCACCAGCAAATACTGTTAGCGCCGGTTTTTACCCCGAAGCAGACCGTTTGCTTATCATCATGTATAATTACATACCACGGATTTTTAATACCGGCAGCTATGGATTTCCATTGCAGATCGCCATAGGAACGCTCCCAGTGATCGCCCAGGAATTTAGTTGAAGCTGCAGTGTTGTGTTTCCATTTTAACCGTACGCTATTTAATTCCTGTTTTGGCGATGAAACATAAACGCCAAGCGCATTGCCATTAGTTTTAAGAGTTACGCTGAGATCTTTATAGTTGTAATGTGATCCGTTTGATGGCTTAAGCTTAACCCAACCGGTACCGGATTGAGCCCAAACCTCGTCCGGAGCGTTCATCATCGCGGCCCCGTTTGAAGCCGAATAAGTAAGCCTGCTAAAAAGCATTGCAGCCGCGGTAGTTGCAGAAATTTTTATAAAATGCCGTCTTTGCATAGTAGATTTAATTGCAGTGATTATCTGTTAAGGTAACATTTAAATTGGTTTACAACGTTACTAAAAGGATTAAGCAAAAACTAATACAATTATGGAATTTTATTTGCGTTACCCTGCTCTCTCCTCTGGTCTGCTTTTGCCACGGCGGCCGGAGGCCGCTTGATAATTGCCACTCGGCTGGAGCCGGGCGGCGGCGGATATTTTTTTATCCCCTCCTTTTTTATCTCCCCACTTCACCCCCAATAAACCACAAATTCCGTCTGCCGCTCAGCAACAGTTAACGTCCCATCAGGGTCTCTCGCAGAGGACCCTGATGTATACGCCGTGCAGATTCGCCGTTCTAAATATCCTGGTAAATGTGTCTTGTCCTGAAATGAGTTTACACAAAAATAAACTACATGGAAAAGATCATTATTGATGGAAAAGGACATTATTCACTTGAATTTAAGCATTCAGTTATCAAAGAGTATTTGGCTGGCAGTGTTAGTCAAAAGGCGTTGTTGAGGAAATATGATATCAAGATACATAGTGGCATAACGCGTTGGATGCAGAAGTTAGGTTATGCAGAAGTTTCGGAAAAAGACAGATATTTGTCATCAGTAAAACCACTATCCTTGCCCGCAAAGAAGCCCCATAAAGATCCGCCTACAGGTGCCTTGTCGCAAGAACAACAACGCATCAAAGAACTCGAACGTCAGCTTGAAGATGAGCAGCTTCGCAGTGAAATGTACAAGCGTATGATCGAGATTGCTGAACGTGATCTTAATATTCCTATCCGAAAAAAGTCGGATACCAAGTGATCCATGAGATGAAAGACATGTATACAAGGATCAGCCTTGTACGATTATGTCGGTTACTTGGTATTACCCGTCAGGCCTATTATCAGCACTTTTGGCAACAAGAAGCATCTGGAATAGAGGATACACTTATATTGCAGGAGGTTGTCAGCATTCGCCAAGACCACCGGGCAATGGGTGGCAGGAAGCTTTATGAAAAGCTGCACCCTTTTTTGCTTGATCATGGCATTAAAATGGGACGGGATGCACTGTTCGACCTGTTGTCAGCTAATGGACTGTTAGTAAAGAAACGCCGCAGGCGGCATGTGACGACCTGGTCGGGTCACCGGTTCAACAGATGGCCGAATATCATACGCAGCCTGGAGGTCGTCAGGCCTAACCAACTGTGGGTAAGCGATATCACCTACTGGAAAGTAAAAGAAGAACATTTGTACATCAGTTTGATAACGGACGCTTATTCGCACAAAGTAGTTGGCTATCATTTGGCTGATACCTTAGAAACGATCGAAACGATACAGGCCTTGAAAATGGCTTTAAAAGACCTGCCTGAACAATTGCCGGAGGCACTTATACATCACTCGGACCGGGGAGTGCAATATTGCACAGAAAGCTATGTAAAGCTATTACAGGACAGAT
Organism: Mucilaginibacter sp. cycad4; assembly: GCF_034263275.1. Taxonomy (NCBI): domain Bacteria; kingdom Pseudomonadati; phylum Bacteroidota; class Sphingobacteriia; order Sphingobacteriales; family Sphingobacteriaceae; genus Mucilaginibacter; species Mucilaginibacter sp. cycad4. The sequence continues at coordinate 3,198,286 of NZ_CP139559.1, forward strand.
ACATCAAGATCAGTATGACCGAGAACGGTGACCCATTAGAGAATGCCGTTGCTGAACGAATGAACGGCATTCTTAAAGAAGAATATCTTAAGCATCACCGGCCTGAGAATAAGCAACAAGCAAAACAATTACTGGATAGAGCTATCGAGTTGTATAACAAACACCGGCCACACTTCAGTATCGGTCTGCTAACGCCCCAACATGTGCATGATAAAAGCTTGCTACCTCAAAAATTGTGGAAGAACTATTATCGCAAAAACACTAACATTGTAAACGTATCACAGGACATCACTACACTTGTAAATACATAACAGGACTATCTCATAAAATGTAAACTTTTTTTAGGACGAGACAATGTTTAGAACAGCGATGAACCTCAGGGTCCTCTGCGAGAGACCCTGAGGGGACATCAAGGAAGAAAAAGCGCGGGATTGTGCGATTCCCCTCTTGAGAGGGGCGGAGGGGTGTGTTTCTGCTTTGATAAGCTTGTAGCAGAAACACACCCCTGCTACCGCTTGTTCCTCCGCGCCCCCTCTCGAGAGGATTTTTAAAACCCGTTTGTTTAATTAATTGCTTAAGTTAATGGCTATGGGCTGGAGCCGGGCGGCGGCGGAAAGATGTCGCCCTCAGCTCCAGTAAACCACAAACTCCGTCTGCCGCTCGGCAACAGTTTTCAGCGAAAACTCAAAGCCATGGTTTAACATAATTTCGCGTACCAGGGTTAAGCCTATGCCTTGCCCGTCTTTTTTGGTGCTGAAGAAGGGGGTAAACAGGTTGTCATTTTGCTCGGCTGTAATACCTTTGCCTGTATCGGTAATAACAAGCTTTTTTTCTTTGGGGTTGATGGTAAATGTTACTGATCCCTGGTCATCAATAGCCTCGATAGCGTTTTTTACAATGTTAATGAATGCCTGCTCCAATTGTTGTTCATCTGCCATGATCTTAACAGGTTCTTCGGGTAAATCCGCATTAAGCGATACCCCTTTTTCCCCGGCACGGATACTCATCAGTTTTGTTACCGAGGCGATCAGTTTTTGCAATACAACCGGTTGCTTGTTGGCTTGCGGCAGCTTCACCAAATCGGCAAAATTGCGCATAAAAAGGTTGAGGTTCTGGTTCCTGTCCATCGCTACCTGTAGTGCATCCTTTATCGGGTCGAAATTGTGACTTTGCCAAAGCTGGTCGGTTTTCATGGCCGATTGCATGATGGAGTTAACAGGGCCTATGGTATTGTTCACCTCATGCGCCATCATCCTGATCACTTTACCGTAAACCTTTTTTTCGGCTGCCAGGATCTCGGCAGTCAAGTCCTCCAGCATAATAAAATGACGGGAAAAGCCCCGGTCGATAAAGTGTGATTTTTGCAGTTTGAATGAGTTGATCCCATCCAGCTTAACCACTATGGTTTCACCCGATTTAAGGGTTTTGATCTGTGCAAAGAGCGGGTGTTTCAATTCGCCGGCCAGTTCGCCTATCAATGCTTTTTCGCTCATGTTCAGCGCCTGCAGCGCTTTAGGATTTACCTGCTGCACGCGGTCATCAAAATCAAGGATGATGATACCTGTTGGCGAGGTGTGGATTAGCTTTTCTAAAAAGAAATGCTGTTGCTCCTGTCGTGTCCGTTCAGTTCTTAATTCGTCCATCATCTGGTTATAAACATCAATCAGCGCGTCAACCTCCTGCTTGCCGGTCGAAAGAAATTTCACATTAAAATCTTTGTCTTTTATAGCCTCAATACCCTGCAGTAACATTTTTAAAGGCAATACAAGCTGGCGGTAAAGCTGTATAGCCACGACTGCCGAGATAAGGACAAAAGCTTCGGCTATGATAAAATAGATCTTATTGTCGATGAAAATAAACCATGCAAGCACCAGGGTAAGCAGGTGCAGGACCACCACAAATAAAATGTATTTAGTCCTCAACTTCATCGTATGGGATCTGGTATTTTTCGAGCCGCCGGTACAGGGCGCTGCGTGTAAGGCCCAGCGCCGCCGCTGCTTTGCTTATCTTGTTCTTATGGTGATCTAAAGCCCGCTTTATCATTTCCACCTCTACCTCCTCTAAAGTTAAAGTGCCCACGCCCGGTAACTGGATATTCCCCTTTTTTATGGGCGACATTTCCAGCTGCGACCGGAAGTCATCAATGCTCAGCACATCCTTCCGGCTCACCAAAATGGAACGCTCCACAAGGTTTTTCAACTGCCTGATATTGCCCGGTAATGGCAACTGCTGCAGCCATTTCAAGGCTGATGGTGCTACCGACAAATTTGGCCGGTTATAGATCTGCTTTAAATTATTAATAAAAAAGTTAACCAGCAAAGGAATATCCTTAGGCCGCTCGCGCAGGGCGGGCAGGTAAACTGTTATGAGGTTGATCCGGTACAACAAATCCTCGCGAAAAGTACTGCGTGCCACCATTTCGTTCAGGTTTTTATTAGTGGCACATATCACGCGGGCATCAACGGTTTTTGTACGGCTGCTGCCCAATACTTCATAAGTACGGTCCTGCAATACCCTAAGCAGCTTTACCTGGCTGCTGGCATCCAGATCGCCTATTTCATCTAAAAAAATGGTGCCTTTGTTGGCCATTTCAAAGCGGCCTATCCTGTCAAACCGGGCATCAGTAAACGCTCCGCGGATGTGGCCGAACATTTCGCTTTCAAACAACGAAGTAGAGATCCCACCCAAATTCACCTTAATGAATGGCTTATTACGGCGAAGGCTATTTTGGTGAATGGCTTCAGCAATCAACTCCTTGCCCGTACCGCTTTCGCCCATGATCAATACCGAAGCATCGGTAGAAGCAACCCGGCCTATAGTTTCCAGGATATCAAGCATCCGGGCATCTTCGCCTACAATGTTTTCAAAATTGTAAGTTTTATCCAGTTGCTTACGGGTGCGGTGCTCCGTCCTTTTATCCTGCAGGTCGAGCAGGGTTTTTACCGATTGAATGAGATGCTCGTTAACCCATGGCTTGTTGATAAAATCATTTGCCCCCAGCTTCATGCCTTTAACCGCAAGCTCAATACTCCCCCATCCGGTGATGAGAATAACCGGGATGGCGCCGTTGATAGCCTTGATTTTTCCAAGCAGGTCCATTCCCTCCTGCCCGGAGGTATCTATCGAAAAATTAAGATCAAGAATAACAAGCTCAGGCGCTTTTTTCTTAATGATCTTCAGGGCTTCGGCAGGCTCATCGGTACTTGCAGCGTCATAACCCTCGCTTTTTAACAGCAGGATCAGCGAGGTGCGTACGGCAATATCATCATCAATAACCAATATCATAATATGCGGTCAATATCGTAATTATTCTTCGTGTAAAGCAACAGCCGGGTAAATTGCAGCCGCCTGTTTGCCGGGGTATAGTGAACAGATAAGCACAAGTACATAAACAAATAATACAGATAAAAGCATCCCCCCAATATATATACCGGCAGGCAGATCGAATACATTAAGCAGGGGAAACTGTGCAGCGAAAAACACACCTATAATAAGCGAAATCGTAGCCAGGATCATGGACTCGCTTACCAACTGGGATGACACTGAATTTCCGGTAGCCCCAATGGCCCTGCGCAGTCCTATCTCCCCTTTACGCTTGTTTATGTTGTACCACAATACCCCAAACAAGCCGAGCGCAACATTAATAATCAAAAAGGTACTTACAATACCCAATATGATCATAGGCACCAGTGCAAAGTAGTTACTGTCTTTTAGCTTATTGGTAAGGTGCTCAATTTCCACGTTTGAATTTTTCATGTAGTTAGCCATAGTTTTGTAGAGCCGACCTTCAAAGGCAGCATCGGTACCGGGAGCCACTTTAACCAGGATCTTGCCAAGCCAGCGGAACGATCCGGTATCGGTTCTGAAATATAGCCCGGGGCCGGGATTTACATAATCACCATTTCTTTTTATGGTTTGGATTACGCCTACTACTTTTAGCCTGTCCTTATCGTTATCATTACCCAAAAGTTTGCCTGCAGCCGGTTCATTACCAAAGATTGCTTCCTTTAATGCAGCATCAATAACAACAATTTTGTTTTTGGCAACGGCATCCTGTTTATTAAACCACCGGCCTTCAAGCAGCCGAACGTTAAGTACATCTTTATAGCCGTCTTCAACCGTAAAATTATTTAAATGGTTAACGTGTTTTCCGTTAAAGGTTAAGGCGCTTTCATTAACCTGTTGAGAAAACGGAATATTATTGCTCAAAAAGCTTATTTCCTGCACCTGCGGCAATGATTTTATTGTTTTTCTTAACGTTTCATAATACAGGTTAAGCGAATCGATATTTTTTGTTTGATATGCATTACCATAGTTTATGACCCAAACGTTTTGATATTCGATACCCATGGGCTTTTTATAATTGCTGTAATAGTAAACCATCAGCGTAAACACCGCAAACAGTACCAGGAACGATACCAGCATCTCGGTCATGAGCAGAAAGTTCTGCTTCTTTTTGTTCCAGATGAGTTTAAATAAATGCTTGAACATAATATTTTTAATTAATGATGAATATTTTATTGGGCTTTAAGCGCCGTAACTACATTTAACTTTGACATGCGCCATGCAGGGTACACACCCGATAACAAGCCAAAAACAAGGCACACCAGCAAGCCGATAAACAGAACCGTAAAATTAATGCTCAATTCAAGGTTGGCTATCAGATTTGCATTGTTGATAACATAGAGTGCAAGCAGGGATAACGCAACACCAAGCACGCCCCCTAACAAGGTGAGAATCAGATTTTCGACAATAAATTGGTAAACCAGTGTTTTGGATGATGCGCCAAAGGCTTTACGTACCCCAATTTCTGAGGAGCGCTCCATAATTCGGGTGATGTTGATATTTACCAGGTTAAGCGTTGGTAAAAGGGTAAATATGAAAACAAATATACTTATGGCCAAAAGCGCTATCGACACTCCTGAATGCTGTTCATTACCTGTATCAAGATAAGCGGACAAAAATGTGTTGGCATGGCTGTACAGGTGTGTAAACTCCTTCCTTTCAACCGGGACCCTTTTCATGAGGTTTTCATACTCATCATGCATCTTTTGTACATCGCCCGGCGAATTGGCTAATAAAATCCCCATATATCCCCCCATATACCCTTTGTCTTTATAATTAGCTTTTGAAACAGTATAGGGCAGGTAGATATCGCTGTAAAGCATATAATCGGTTATGGGTACGTTTTTAACTACGCCCATAACCCGGTAGTTTACGTTATCTGCTTCAATGTATTTACCAACTACCGAGGGTACATCTCCAAAATACTCGCGTTTCATATCCTCAGATATCACTGCAACACGATCTGCATTGGTAACCTGCAGGTTATTGAACGCCTTACCTTCGGTAAAATCATAGTCAAGCACGTCCCAATATTCGGCATTGGTATACTTATAATTTACTGCTATTTTCTTATTGTTAACGTAAGTATTGGTACCGTTAAATGCTGACGATATAGCAACCTTTACAGGTGTTTTCATCATGCCTGTATAATGGCTCAAAAAGTAATATGATAACGTGCTCGACTGCAGATTGTCCTTACCCGACTCCTGGATCCGGTTAATATATAATGATCTGTCGCGTTTTTTATCCGGGTAATTATCGCCTACTACTTTATCAACAAAAGCAGTTAAAACCATCAATATGGTCAAAGTAAAACTAATACCGAACAGGCTGATAAACGTAAAAAACTTACGGCGCTTCAATACCGCTATGGCTATTTTAAAATAATTTTTAAGCATAACTTTAATTTTAAAACCGGTTAATTATTGAACCTGGGCCCCATCAAACAGGCGCACCAAACGGTGGGTTTTATGCGCCATATTTTCATCATGCGTTACCATTACTATAGTGGTGCCGTCATTACGGTTAAGGTTAAGGAGGATCTCCATGATCTCGTTGCCCATGGCGCTATCCAGGTTACCGGTAGGCTCATCGGCCAAAATAATTTCGGGCCTGCCTACAATGGCCCTGGCTATGGCCACACGCTGCCGCTGACCACCTGAAAGTTGCGTAGGAAAATGTTTTAAACGATTGGCCAGCCCTACTTTTTCCAGTGCCTCTGCAGCCAGTTCACGGCGTTGTTTGGCGGTGGTATCCCGGTAAAGCAAGGGCAGCTCTACATTATCAAGCACCTGCAGGTCATTAATAAGGTGATAGCTCTGAAAAATGAAGCCCAGCTTTTTATTGCGGAAAGCTGCCAGTTGCTTATCGTTCATCCCTTCTGTTTTTTGATCGTCAATCCTGATATCACCTTTTGATGGCGCGTCAAGCAGGCCCATAATGTTAAGCAGGGTGCTTTTGCCACAGCCCGAGGGGCCCATAATGGATAAAAATTCGCCTTTGGCAATATCAAGGCTTACGCTGTTCAGGGCCAGGGTTTCTACGGTATCGGTACGGTATACCTTTTCAATGTTTTGTAAACGTATCATATTTTAGGTTTGAATTATTGAGTTATTGAATTATTGAATTTTTATAGCGATTAGTTATAAGTGATTTTTTTGTTTGTTTCAAAGTCGTAGAGCGAAAGGTAACGCAACTGGTAGTAAGCTCCCCAAAAATCACGGAGGGCAGCTACATAATCGCGCTGGGCCTGGTCGTTTTCACGGAAGGCTATGCCAAGGTCGGTAATGCTCAGGTCGCCTAAAACATAGCGTTCACGTGCTATCTGGTATTTTTCAGCAGCTATGCTATCAGCCTGAGCGGTATAAACCAGTTGCTCTTTCATTACATTAAAAAGCGATACCTGGGTTACTATCTGCTGTTTAAAAGTTTGCTTATCCTGCTCAACAGCATATTCGGTAAACTGCTGGTTAGCCAAAGCCGTTTTAGCCCGCGATTTTGACCTGCCCCAATCCAGTATCGGTATAGAGAGCTGTACCTGCAGCAATTGCTGGTTTTGAGGGTTCTTGTATACATCAGGGATATTGGTAGCGGTATTTGAAAAGCCCAGGCTGGCGGTAAGCGTGGCAGTTAAACCATTTTGCCCTTTGGCTTTAGCTACATCGCGCTTTGCTTCTGCAATACGGCGTGAAAAAGCGATGGCATCCGAGCGGTTGGCGTAAGCTTCGGCCAGCACTTTATCTGATGATACGGTCATCTGGCTGATATTTTTCGGCACCACCAGTACTATCCTTTCATTCCCTTCCTGCCCTGTAAAACTGCGCAGGTTCAGTGTGGCAATCTCCATATCGCGCCTGGCCGTACCAACGGCTTTCTGCGCGTTGATCTTTTCAAGCTGCAATTGCAGGATCTCATTTTTAGATACCTTTCCTAACTCATACTTGAGGTTGGCCACCTTTAAGATTCCCTGGGTATTAGTTAAATTGGTTTCGGCAATTTTAAGGTTTACCTGGGCCAGCAGCAGGTCGAAAAAATAGCCTTCCACGTCAACTGCTATCTTTTCCTGGGCTTCAATGTAAACCTGCTTGCTTTCGTTAAACTTTAAAGGCTCAATTTTTTTATCCCATTTAAGGCTGTTGAACTGAAACAACGGCTGTGAATAATTTATACCATAAGGGATACCGTTATACAAAACGTTATGCCTGTCAAAATCATCAAACCGCTGCAATTGTGTGGTACCATAAATAGTACCGCCGGTGGCTGTAATGCTCTGGCTAAAGTTAAGCTGTAACGACGAGTTGTCATTATGGATAGGCTGGAAAAGTATGGTACCATCGGGCTGCTGCACCTGCGAAAATGTTTTGGTATATCCCGGTAAAGTACCGCTTAATGCCAGCTGCGGTTGATAATTTGATTTGTAGGTGCGGTATTCCCAATACTTGGTTTCGCGTACGGTAGCGGCCTGCTTCGCAGCTATTGAATTGGCTTTTGCCAGCTCTACCACCTGCTGCAGGGTTAGTCGCAAGGTATCGCTGCCACTCCGGCCGAACACTTCTGTGCTTATGGTTAATAATAATATGATGTATAGTATTTTCATGATGCCCCCTCTAAATCTCCCCCTAAAGGGGAAGACTTTTACTTTTATATTTTTAATATTTTATCCGCCGCCGTTGTTGGTGTTGTCACCACAGCCGTTAACTTAAGGAAGAAGCGAGGGATTGTACGATTCCCCTCTTGAGAGCAGGGCTGTTGCATTCTAATTTAATAGTTGTTTTAACCTGTTGATATCGTTGCAAACAAGCCTTTGCGCTTGTGCGAGGTTTGGGTAATCATTTATTCTAAATACATTAATAACTATGTTTCTGAACACAGAAGTATTTTCAGGCGCATTGGATGTTCTAATTCGTGAAGCGTCTTCGTTAAATGTCACGTCCTTTACCCAATGAAGACTGTTTTCTATACTCCAATGGCTTTTAATACCATGGCAGAATGTTTGCGCATTACCGATTAAGCTACTGATGAAAAAGGCGTATTCTTCCCGGATACGTCCTTTTTCTTTTACCCAGCGATGCACTTTAATAAGTTGGCTTACCCCAGCCCATGTGTTACTGATTTCCTCTGTTCCCGGGTACACCCAAACTGTTCTACGTTCTATTCGCCCTTTGTTTTTCAACAACTCAACAAACTTACTACAAACCATTGCCTCGTCCGATGTAATGGTTTCGATCTTTTTGTAAAGGTTCTTTTGATTCTTCTTCACGCCTATTATATAATTGTTATCTGTATCAATAATAGCCTCTACCGTTTTTTTTGACAATGTAATGCGTCAAGTGTAAACGTTACCCCCTGTAATCCTAAACTGGAAATAAGCTGCTGAACTACAGAGATTTCACTTTGTTTTGAGTTGTCAACCAAACCATGGCCAACGACTTGATTACTCCTGCTACTATACAAGCTTACCAGGCTTACAAATCGTTGTTTGTCAAGAGAATAATCGCTCATCGTCCCTTTCATTGCCTTACCATCTATATGTAGCCATTCATTTTTAGACAAATCAATATGCTGACTGGCCCATTTATGGAAACTCTCATTTAAGCTGTTAAAGTCTAAATCTTGTATTACACGTCTTATAGTATAAAAGCTTGGAAGGCGGGCTTTATTAGGCTGAAAGAAGGCCAAAAGATCGACTTCATTCCGCTTTATAAAATCACCCATCGAACGATAGCCATGATAACCGCTCATTGTACTCATTAACACAAGCAACAGAATGAAAGTCTGGTCATGGCGCTGGCCTGCCTTTCGCCTTATATCCGGTAACTCTGATAAATACGCTAATATGCTCTTATCCATCCTAACTTTTTTGACCTCAAGTTAACTTATAATATTTAGAATGCAACAGCCCTGCTCTTGAGAGGGGTGGAGGGGTGTGTTTCTGCTTTGATAAGCTTGTAGCAGAAACACACCCCTGCCACCACTCGTTCCTCCGCGCGCCCTCTTGAGAGGATTTTTAAAATCCTTGTTCAATTAATTGCTTAGGTTAACGGCTGTGGTGACAACACCAACAGCGGCAAATTTTTTCTTATAACCCTCTCTCCTTATTTTAAGCCCTCCCTTCCGGGGAGGGTTTGGGTGGGGCTGATGTTTACTTCACCGTTACTTCCTTCGAGTTTTTGTATTCGCTCATGTCCGATGTAATGACCATATCACCGGGTTTTACGCCGTCCCGGATCTCTACATAATCAAAATTGGTAAGGCCGATGTGTACGGTTCGGCGTTCGGCTTTGCCGTTGTTCAGTACAAAAATGTCCTGAACGGAGGGGCCTTTAAATGCCGGGCCATTGGCCACCCGCATGATCTTATTATGCGTAGCCGTTACTAAAAAAACGTCAACCTTCATATTGGGCCTGAGCAGTTTGCTGGCCCGGTCATCCAGCTGAACATCGAAAGAAATTATGCTGTTTTGTACCGATGGGGATACGTTGCTTACATGCCCCCTTAGCTGGGCATCATTGATCCGTACAATAACCGGCAAGCCGCTATGCAGCTGATCGGCAGAGTTATCGGACATACTGCCCTGGATCCGGAAACTGCCCAGGTCGGCGATCCGGGCCAGGGTTTCGCCCTCATGAATATTGGCGCCAATATTTTTGTTTACATAAGTGATAACACCGGCGCGGGTTGCCACTACGTTGGCCAGGTCAAGCTTACGTTGTAATTCTTTAAGGTCGTTTTGCTGGATATCTGCAGCTATTTCCGCCTCCCTGATCTCCAGCTGCATGGTTTGCTGCTTGCTTTTGATCTCGTTTTCCAGTTGCTTTTTTTCAAGCTGGGCAACTTTAAGGTTCAGCTCTGCCTGTTCAATATTTTCGCGGGTACCGCCGCCGGCTTTGTACAGACGTTTGGCGTTTTCAACGGCATCGGCAAGGTTGCTGATGTGGAGCTGTTTAATATCGTTGTTTGATTGGATGTCGTAGAAGCTTTTGTTCAAATCAAGCTTAAGCTTGCTGATCTCTGTGCGTTTGGTTTCGAGCTGAAACTTTTGTTTCTCATAATCGGTTTGGGTGGCCGATTTATCCAGCGTTAATATCGATTGACCGGCTTTGATCTTATTGCCTGCATCCATCAGCGCGCTTTTGATGGAAGCGTTTATCGGGCTGGTGATGATCTCCTCAAACTCAGGCAAAACCTCGCCGGTAGCATTTATAGTATTTTCGATATTGGCGATCTCAACTTTGGCAGTAGTTATTTCAGACCGGGTAATGGTTGATTTAATATATCCCCGCAAAAGCATTACGGCAAGCACCAAAACAGCTATGCTGCTGATGATGACAACCGCGTTTTTTTTGCGTTTGGCAGCTGTAACTTCAAGTGTAATTTCCTTATCCATTATGACAAATTTGGATAAGGTTTTGCAAGAGCTATACCAATATTAAAACATTAATTACCAATAAGTTATATGTTTTTGGTTTTGAAAAAGTGATCGGTATCGGACAAAACATCTGATTCCGACCGCTGATTGTTTTTGATTGCGCTGATGGCGAGGATGATATGAGGATTAAAACAACTCAAATATTAAGCTTAGGTCATTATATGTGCAAAGCGCCGGGGCGACATGGCAATCTCGTTGCAATGCATAGCCGCTTTGCATATTCGATAGGCATTAGCTACGAGATTGCCGCGCTATCGCTTATAATGACATAACTGTAAATAATGATTGATGTCCAGGACATGGAATCTGCATGCGTATACATCAGGGTCCTCTACGAGAGACCCTGATGGGACGAAAAATTAATCGTTAGCTATTGCTTTATACTTCAAGGAGCTTGCGGATCTTCCCCAGCAGCTCATCTATTTCAAAAGGTTTGGCTAAAAAGTCGTCGGCACCTGCATCGTAGGCTGATCGCTCAATATCGCGGCTGGCCGAGATCATAATGATAGGGATCCTTTTGGTAGTATCGTCATTTTTAAGTTTGCGGCATATATCGCGACCGTCAAAACCCGACATCCAGATATCCAGCAGCAACAGGTCGGGAAACTCTGTTTTCATATCTAAAATAGTTGCGCCATTTACTGTCGACGAAACCTGGTAACCTTCAAAATCAAGTATGATCTCCACCGCATCCACAATCCCCGGATCATCGTCCGCTATCATGATCTTCTTTGTATTTTCCACCTAAGCACCAGGCAACAAAAATCAAGCCTATGTGGCAGCGTGAAGCGCTTTATTTAAATAAAGTTTACCCTGAAACTCACCTGTGGATCAAACTCGTGCGCAAATCACGGATAAACTTAAAAATCAGAGTAATCTGCCGGGCGAAGGAAGATAATATCAGCATGGGAAACGTTATGCTGGTACTCAGCTTTAGCCGAAAGTGTTTTCCAGTAAGCATCTTTACCAAAAGTGTCCCAATGCTTGTCCCGGTCCTCTTTACTGTTAAAAGTGGTCATGTACATTAAATTAGGCATGTGGCTGCCCGCAATAACCTCCGAATAAAAAACCGCATTAAAACCAAGCCGTTTAAACAGGCCTATCTCATCGCCGGTGTTAAACATAGTTACTTTATTGATATTGTATTTTTCGGTAGGGCTTTCATAACTGCGCAATTCGTAAACCCTCTCGGCTTTGTTAGCGGTGAGGTTAGGTACTTCTGTTGAAGGCATGCCCGGAAAAGCCTGCAGTATAATAGTTTCCAAACGGGTATAAGGCTGATCATTATAAGCAGCATCAATATATTCTTTTCCATCGGCAAGATATGCGGCATCAGCTTGTAATTTTTGATCAATACCCATTAACTTGTCCCATGATTGAAAGGGCGTAAACACATATAACAGCTTTGCAGTATCTGCCTGACTTATAGGCTTAAATACACCTACATTTTTAATACCGGCCCGGTGCAGCGCAGGTATGTAGGCCTGTTGTAAATACTTTTCAATGGTACTTTCCTGTGCCTGGGTTTTATAGTGATATATTTTAAGCTGATAATAATTACGCGCCGGTGCGTTTGCCAATGCCGCCGCAGCGATAAATAAACAGGTAAAAAAAGCGATAGATGATTTAACAAAAGGATTCATAATGGTCGAATATTTTCGAAGTAAATATAGCCTCAATTCAGTAAACCTGTATTATGTCCGTTTATATATTTACCCCATTTTTCAAGCATCTCCATTAAGTCAGAAAGTTTCATGGGCTTGCTCAGGTAATCATTCATGCCGGCATCAATGCATGCCTGCTTATCCTCGGGCATAGCGTTTGCGGTCATGGCAACAATTACCGGCTGGTCCTGCATATTACTGCGGATAAAGCGTGTTGCTTCCAAACCATCCATATCGGGCATTTGTACATCCATCAAAATCAGGTTATAATGTTTTGTTACCATAGCATTTAGCGCAACGTGGCCATTTTCGGCAATATCAGCGCTATAGCCCATTTTGCTAAGCATATGAATAGCAAGTTTCTGGTTTATTAAGTTATCCTCGGCTATCAAAATGCTCATGGGATAATTTTTAGCAAAATCTTTTGAAAATGCTGTTTGCACCTGCTGGTATTCAGTTTTAATACCGCTACCGGCCTTTAACTGTTCAACAATATGCTTATGTAGCAGGTTATGCTTTGTAGGCTTTGTCAATACTGCGTTAAATACATTATCATCCCGTTTATTTTGTTCGCTTCCTATTGAGCTTAGCAATACAATGGGCATTTCAGGAAACTTCCGCTTTACTTCTTTAGCCAGCTGCAGGCCATCCATTTCGGGCATGCTCATATCTGTTATCAACAGGTCAACACGTTCATCCTGATCGTTAAGCACTTTCAATGCCTCAGTTGCCGATGCCACAACTACCGGATCATACTTCCACTGCCTGAGCTGCGCATCAATAATATCGCGGTTGGTAGCATTGTCATCAACAAATAAGATCCGCTTGTTTTCCAGTTCGGTAAGGTTAAGGTAAACGTAATTTCGCTTTACCTTTTGCCCCACTTTTGATTTTAAAGTAAATGAGAAAGTAGTTCCCCTGCCTATTTCACTCTGTACGCTGATCTCGCCGCCCATCAGCTTAACAAGTTTTTCGCTGATAGCCAAACCCAAACCTGTGCCCCCATACTTACGTGTGGTACTTGAATCAACCTGCGAAAACGGCTTAAACAAACGCTCCAGCTTATCCTCGGCAATGCCGATGCCTGTATCCCTTATTTTAAAGATCAATTCAAGGTCGTCCTCTTTTTGCTCTTTTACCCCTACCAGTATAAAAACTTCGCCCTGGGTTGTAAATTTCACGGCATTGCCCACCAGGTTAATCAGGATTTGGCGAAGGCGTATTGAATCGGAAATAATTTGTACCGGTACATTGTGCTCAACCTGGTAAACCAGGTCGAGGTTTAAACGCGAGGCCTTTTCAGCAAAAACATCCAAAACCCCTTCTATGCAATCGCGCAGGTCAAAATCCTCCTCATCAAGCTCCATATTGCCCGATTCAATTTTAGAGAAGTCAAGAATATCATTGATAACAGTTAACAGGGCGTCGCCGCAATTTTTTATGGTTTCGGTATACTCTTCCTGCTCGCTGGTAAGCCGGGTACTGGCCAGCAGCGTTGCCATGCCGATAACACCGTTCATCGGTGTACGGATCTCATGGCTCATGGTAGCCAGGAAAATACTCTTGGCTTTATTGGCGCTTTCGGCTTCTTCACGTGCTTTTTCTGATGCTTCGCGGGCCAGGCGTTCATTCGCTGTCATTTCCACCAGGCTTTCGGTACGTTCTTTTACCTGGCGTTCCAGTACGGTTTTCTGTGCCTTGAGAAATTTAACCCGGTATTTAAAAACAGAGTACACCAAAGCAATTATGCTTACCACAGCAATTAATTTAAACCACCAGGTTAACCAAAACGGGGGCACAATAGTAATTTTTAATCCCGCTGAAGGCGGCGACCATAACCCTGACGTATTCTGATACTTTAATTTAAAAGTATACTCGCCTGGTGGCAAATTGGTGTATGAAGCTGTATTCCGGCTTCCCACATTGTTCCAGTCTGTATCGAAATTTTCGAGTATATAACTGTAATTCTTTTTATCAGATGATGAGTAATCAAGCGCCGCATACTGTAATGTTATTACGGATTGAGTATAGGACAATTTAATTGACTTTGTATCACTTATATCTTGCTTTAACGGAGATGGGTCATCCTTGCCGCGGGCAATTTTCACGGTTTTATTAAACAATTGAAAATTGGTAATAACCAGGGGCATAAAGGCCGATGGTTTTAAGATTTGCCCGGGAGTAAAAGAATTGAAACCGTTAATCCCCCCAAAAAAGATCCTGCCTTCCTTTGTTTGCAGGGCCGAATGTGATTTAAATTCTTCATCCTGTAACCCATCTTCAATAGTATAGTTTTTAAAAGTGTGTTTAACCGGATCATAGTTGGATAAGCCATTATTGGTACTCACCCATATGGTGCCCAGCTTATCTTCCCGAACGGCATAAATCACATCACTTGGTAAGCCATTTTTGGTTGTAAATGCCGTAAAATGCTTGGTAACCGGGTTAAACAGATTAAGCCCCGAGAGTGTACTGATCCAGATGCGGCCCTTACTATCCTCAAACAAATCGGGGACGCTGTTGTTGCTGATGCTGTTGCGCTTCTCGTCATGCTGAAACCGGGTAAAGGTGCCTGTTTTCCTATCCATCAAATTCAGGCCGGCATCAAAGGTGCCAACCCAAAAATTGCCGTTATGATCCTCAAGCAGGGCATATACCCTATCGCTGCTGATACTTTTAGGATCGTTAGGATCATAATTGAAAGCCGAAAAGGTGCCCGACTTTTCATCATACAGGTCGAGGCCGCCGTTATAGGTGCCTACCCAGATGCGGTTATCGCGGGTTTGGGTAAGGGCATAAACATTGTTGTTACTTAAGCTGCCGGGCTTTGCCACGTCATGTTTAAAGCTGGTAAACTTGCCGGTGCGGGGATTAAACCGACACAAACCATCAGCCCAGGTGCCTATCCAAAAGTCGCCTTTAAAATCCTGGATGATGTTCAATACATAATTTCCTGCCAGGCTATTGGCATTAGCCGGATCATTCACATAGTGTTTAACAGTACCATCTTTGTTAAACACATTAACACCGCCGCCGTCGGTACCTACCCAAATATTGCTATCCTGATCTTCATGCAGACAAAGTACAAAATTATTGGCCAGGCTGTTTGGTGATGAGCTATGCCTGAAATGCGAAAAACTTTCGGTACTGCGCTTATACAGGTTAATGCCGCCGCTAAAGGCCCCAAGCCACATATTGCCCATCCTATCCCGGCAAATACTATAAATAGAATTGCCATTCATACTGCCCCTGTCAATATCGTCATGTTTATAGGCTGTTATTTTCCCGGTAACAAGGTTCAGGATATTAACCCCATTATTTTCCGTACCTACCCACAAATTACCGTTCAGGTCCATGCTTAATGCCAAAACGGTATAACCCGAGATGGAGCCGGAACCTTTTTCTTTATGTAGGTAATGTTTAAATGTGCCCTTTCCCACGTCAAATAAATTAAGGCCCCCGTCTTCCGTTCCTACCCATAACCTGCCTGCATTATCTTCATAAATAGTGCTTACATAACTTCCGGAAAGGCTGGTATTTACTCCAGGCTCATTTTGATATCGTGTAAAAGTTTCTTTCTTTCTGTCAAACAGGTTAAAGCCACCGCTCAGTGTACCTACCCATAAGCGGTGTTTTGAATCTTCCTTCAACGCGGTTACATCATCATCACTTAATGAGGCCAGGTCGGCCTCGTTATGCTTATAATGGGTAAATTTATTTTGGTAGATATCAAACCGGTCGAGCCCGCCTTTTTGGCTGCCTATCCATAAAATACCATCATGATCAAATATCAGCCTGTTTACAAAATTACTCGAGATGCTGTTTGAATTGGCGCTGTCATGAAAGTAATGGATAAATTTACCCGTTTTACGGTCGAGCTTATTTAAGCCAAAAAGTGTAGCCAGCCATATGTTACCTTCTTTATCTTCGGCAATATCTGATATCAGGTTGCTGCTTAATGAATTATCATCCTGGATACTGTGCTTATATATCACAAAGCCGTACCCGTCATACCGGTTAAGGCCGTCGCGGGTACCTATCCACATAAAGCCCCGGCTATCCTGAATTATAGTACTTACATTAATTTGTGATAAGCCCTCCCGGGTACCGATATGCTCAAACTTAAGGTTCCTGTCCTGCGAAAACCCATTTTGGGCAACCAATAAGGCAACCACAACAAACAAACATTTATAGATATTCAAAATAACAGGCGGTGTTGAGTTTTAATGTTCCTGAAAATCTGCCCCTTAAAAAGAAAAACAGAATGGTTTATAGTTTAGCTTATACGGCTACCTTGTTTATAAGTTTAATATAGATAAAAAAAAGCAACAAAACAGATATACAATTAAGCAATAGTTATGAAAATCGTTTTTGAATCAGGAGCAGATTAAAAAACGATAAAAGAGAAATTTCACACGGATTTTTGCGTATTAATCGGATTACACAAATTTTTAATTGGCATTAATTTGCGATTCTGTAATTCGATTAATTGTGGAAGGTTTGAAAAGCATTTGTGTAGAAATTTTTCGGTATGGGATATTTGCCGGTAGCACACTAAACCAACACCAAAAAAAAGCCTCCCGGCAATACCGGAAGGCTTATCATATTTTCAAAAATTAGTGGCGTTGCTTACAGCTCTCTTACCCAAATATTGCGGAAGCTAAGCGGCTCGCTTTTATCGCCATGCGCCTGTAATTTAATTGGCGAAGGACCATGTTTTTTACCTTCGTACGATGGCTTGCCGATGTATTGTGTAGGGCCAAGCAGCTCAAAGTTGTTTTCAACCAATACGCCATTGAAAAATACAGTAGCTCTTGCTGCCGATTTCAATGAACCGTCTTCGTTAAATACAGGAGCAGTCCAAATTACGTCATAAACATTCCACTCGCCGGGCTTGCGGCCAGGGTTTGCCAACGGGATTACCTGCTTGTATAAGCTGCCTGCCATACCATTAACATAGGTTTTGTTATCATAAGAATCTAAAACCTGCAGTTCATAACCGGCATCGCCCTTGCCTATCGAAGCTAAGAACACACCGCTGTTACCGCGGGCCTGGCCACTGCCTGTAATGCTTGCAGGCACTTTCCATTCAATGTGTAATTGGTAATTGCCAAAAGACCTTTTGGTTTCGATGTTGCCGGTAGCCTTGTTTACGGTAAGCACATCACCTTTCACCAGCCATTTGGCGGGGGTTTTATCTTCAACAGAAACCCACTCGTCAAGACCTTTACCGTTGAATAAAACGATGGCGTCAGATGGTGCATCGCCTAAGTTTTTACCGGGTGTAACTACTTTAGGTACCGGTTCCCAAATCTCGGTGTCTTCAGGTTTGGCATTTTGCGCGTTTGCCATGAAGCAGCTTCCTGCTAAAAGGGCAGTTAGTATTAATGGATATTTCATCTCTCTAAAAATAATTGGTTTAAACGTGAAGCGTATCTTTCAGGTATGAAGCGCTTTTTGCAATGCTCACATACGGGTCAATATTGGTATAGTTTTCCTGCTCAACAATAAAATGTTTAATGCCTGCAAGTTTAGCTTTACCCAATATGGTTTTAAAATCGATATCACCATTGCCTATTTCTGTATTCAGTTCGGCATTGGTTTTATCCCTGTCTTTAACATGCACAAAGCTGAACCGGCCGGGATGTTTTTCAAAAATCTCAACCGGGTCTTTACCGGCACGTACTACCCAGTAAATATCCATTTCCATGGCTACCAGTTTAGGATCTGTATTGGCAAGCACTACATCGTAAAAAGTAGTATCGCCAACAGGTGCCCACTCAAAGTTGTGGTTATGGTAACCTAATTTTAAGCCCGATGCTTTCAGGATCCCGGCAATCTTGTTCATTTTTTCGGCAACGCCTTTACAGTCGTCAACGGTTTTAATGAAGTTATGATTTAAAGCAGGGATAATGATATGTGATTGACCGATGGTATTGGCAACCTCGATGTAAGCGTTCAGATCACCAGTTTTACCCGAGCCCAAATACTCGTCCAGGCCGTAGTGACCGCTTGGTGTTGTTAAACCGTTATCTTTTAAAAGCTGGCTAAATTCCTTGCCTTTTAATCCCCAATAACCGGTTTCCTTGTTAAAACCAAAGGTTTCAACCTCGTTATAACCGGCTTTTGCCACTTGTGCAATAACACCTTTTACATCTTTTGGTAATTGATCGCGCAGGCTATATAACTGCAGGCCCACTTTATTTGAAGCCTTTGCCGAAACCAACTTAGGTGCAATAACAGCACCGGCAGCTATTAGTCCGGCTTGTGCTAAAAATGTTCTTCTGGTTGTCATGTATTTATTTTTTTAGTTTAGCTTTTAGAGTGATAAGGTGATGTAAGGTTTAAACATCACAAATATGTACCGCTTTTTTAAGCGAAGCTATTTTGTCTTTTTGTTTGGGGATGAACTCCTGCGCCACAAAACCTTTATGCCCTACCTCAACAATGGCACGCATAATGGCCGGATAGTAAAGCTCCTGTGTATCATCAATTTCGTTACGACCGGGAACACCGCCAGTATGGTAGTGCGCTATGTACTGGTGATTGGCCCGGATGTTACGGATCACGTCGCCCTCGTCAATTTGCATATGATAGATATCATACAGCAGTTTAAAGTTTTCTGAACCAAGCCTGCGGCAAAGCTCAGCGCCCCACTCTACCCTGTCGCACTGGTAATCTTTATGGTCAATTTTGCTGTTAAGCAGTTCCATTACCAGTATTACGTTGTGTTTTTCAGCAAGCGCTACCATCGGTTTAAGGCCTTCAACGCAATTGTTCCAGCCTTCCTCATCGGTTTTACCTCTGCGGCTTCCGCTAAAACAGATCAGGTTTTTATAACCGGCTTCAGCAACAAGCGGGATCATTTTGGTATAATTTTCATGCAGTTTGGCATGAAATTGCTTATCACCGAAACCATCTGTGAGGTTGATTTCGGCACCGTTGCACATGGATGAGAACAGGCCGTATTTTTTAAGTGTAGGCCAGTCAGAAGGGCCAACCAAATCGATGCCTTTTATGCCAATATCTTTTGCGGCGGCACAAAGCTGATCTACCGTAAAATCGCCGTAACACCAGCGGCATACGGCATGGTTAATATTGCCTTTGAGCTTATCATCAGCCTGCATATGTTTTTCAGTTTCAGTGGTAAATGAAGATAGTACGCCCGACGCGCCTATGGCGGCCGTGCCCGCGATCATGCTTTTAATAGCCGAACGCCTGTTTTGATTTGATGCCATTGGTTATATTTTGGTTTGTGCAGATGGTTCTTCAATATCCAACCCCGGTTTTGCAGCCATGCTGGTTTTATCTTTAAACAATGCAAGGAAAAAGATTAACACCACCGCGGCAATACCTGCAGGGATAAGCCAAATGGTTTGCCAGTTATGTGATGTTTCAGATATTTTCCAATGGTCAACAATAGGGCCTGAAATGTATGAGCCGATAAGCATACCAACGCCATAAGTTGCCAGGGTGATAAAGCCCTGTGCTGCGCTTTTAAAGCGTTCTCCCGCTAAATTATCAGTATAAATTTGTCCGGTTACAAAGAAGAAGTCATAGCAGATACCATGCATTACGATACCAGCTATCAGCATCCAGTAGTTTGAGCCCGCGTCGCCATACGCAAAGAATATATAACGTAATACCCAGGCTAACATGCCAATAGCCAGCATTTTTTTAACGCCGAAGCGCACAAAAAACAAGGGCATAGCTGCCATGAATGCCAGTTCGGACATTTGGCCCATCGACTGTACACCAGCAGCTGCCTTAACGCCTACTTCGTTCAAAAAAGGATTGGTAAAGTTATAGTAAAATGCCAAAGGCACACATATAGCTACCGATGCCAAAAAGAAAATCAGATACGACTTATTTTTTAATAACCCTATCGAGTCTAAACCAATGATATCACCAAATGTAGTTTTCTGACCCTTTTTTACCGGCGGGGTATCAGGCAGCGTAAAGCTTAACAAGCCTAATATCAATGAAGCTACCGATGCCATTTTGAATGTAAGCACCAGCGTTCCGCTTTTTTCCCATCCCAACAAACCTATAGTGATACCGGCAATGATCCATCCTGCTGTTCCAAAAACCCTGATCAAAGGAAATTCCTTACTTGGGTTTTGCATCTGCTTAAACGAAACCGAATTTACCAAAGCCAGTGTTGGCATGTAAATGATCATATAAAACAGGATATTAGGGTAAAACTTATCAAAATCGGCTATGGTAGTTGCATAATATAATGATGCTGCACCTAACAGGTGGAGCACCCCTAATATTTTTTGTGCCGAAAAGTATTTATCAGCAATAAGTCCGATAACAAAAGGAGCTATAATAGCACCTAACGATTGCGTTGCGTAAGCACCCGCATTTTGCGTGCCGGTAGCCTTTAACGTAACCGTTAAATAAGTGCCCATTGTTACAAACCACGCGCCCCAGGTAAAGAACTCCAGGAACATCATTGTTGAAAGTTTTACCCTAATTCCAATATTCATAATTATATTTTAAAGCCGGATTTAATTATCCCTCGTTATTTTTTTAATGATAAAATGTACTGTACAATTTCTTTGGCATCGCTTTCGGGCAATGAAGGGTGCGGGGTCATGGCTATGTTGCCCCAGTTACCGCTGCCGCCGCTGATGATCTTTTTGGCAAGCATATCGATATTAGCCTGTGAAGCATCATATTTTTTTGCGATATCCTGGAATGCAGGGCCGATAACTTTGGTATCAACTTTATGGCAGGTGCTGCAATCTAACGATGCCATTAATTTTTCGCCGGTTGCTGAACCTGCAGAACCACCTGCCGATTCGGTACCTGTTTTTGCCACTACAGTATCGGCATCAGAATTGGCAGCCTTTGCTGTCTGGTTTGCGCTATTGGTACTGTCGCTGCCGCCGGTGTTTTTTGATGAATTTCCGCCACAGGCAGCAAACGCTGCACTGATACAAAGAATAACGAATACTTTTTTCATAAAGATTAATTGTGGTTTTTGATGATAACCTAACAGAAAATCTGTTCCTTAGCAAAGCCCCTGCTGTTTTTCATCATGTAATTTTAATTGGGTTGGTTAATGAGGCGAAAATTACAACTTTTTATCATAAATAAAACCTTATTAAACCGATATAGCGCCTAATGAAGCGGTTTTTTTACGTGAACGCATGTAAATTACCAATCCTATAAATGCAACGATTAATACAACCGGGATAATCAGGGTGGTGTTTAATACTTCGGGGCCTGCTGCCGACCGTGCAGCGTCAAAGGCCTTGGCCATATCCGAGCCCGCCGGTGCCGAACGGTAAGCGTCCAGACTGGCACCCGCCGGTAATTTTGAAGCCATGATTTTATCGTAAAAACCGCCCATGAATATCATATAAATAGATACCCCGAACATACCGGCACCACCCATCAGGTTTAAACCTACGGCACCTGTACGCGGCAGGTTTTCGGCCACAAAGCCTATCATACATGGCCAGAAGAAAGCTACCCCCAAACCAAAAACTACTGCTGCAAAATAGATAGCATCGCCATGCAGGTGTACCATCAAATAAATGCCCAGTGCAGATAAAATAGCCGAGATTAACAATACCCCCTGCGGAGCCAAACGGTGTACGATCGGGCTTGCAAATGCACGGCCCAACACCTGTACCGAGGCTACAAAAGTTAAAATAAGGATGGCGTTGTCCGTAACTGTTTTGAATAAAACATCAGTCCACTGGTTGGTGAACAGTTCTGTAATAGCTGTGCCGAACATACAAATGATCATGAACAGGAACAACGGGTTGATCAATGCTTTATACATATCCTCGGTACTTACACCAGCGGATACACGCTCGGTAACCGGAAAATCCAATTTAGAGAACAGGTAGCCATAAGCAATGGTTGGGATTAGCATTAAAGCTATTTCAACCTGCGAGATCCAGTATGGCTTTGGTGATACGCCGTGGGCCAGTGCTGTATCCAGCCCGAATACTATTAAAGTACCTATTACAATACCCGCCGGAAACCAAAGGTGAAAGTGGTTAAGCTTGGTTGTTTTATTATCTGTATACAGCGAAGCTACAAGCGGGTTGCAGGATGCCTCAACCGTACCATTAGCGATACCGATCATTAAGGTAGAAAGGAACAGCGTCCAGTAGCCATTGGCAAAAATGGTAAGCAGGATCCCCACCAGGTGAAATACGAAGGCTGATACCAGGAGCTTTTTCATACCGATGATATCAACAATAAAGCCGCCTACAATGATAGCCAGCGGAAAGCCCCAGAAAGCGGTTGCTGCAATGGTGCCCAGTTGCGAAGCATTCAAATGGAATCTTACGCCCTGGTCGTTCAAAATCCCGGCACGGATACCGAATGACAATGAAGTTACCAGCAACGACAGGCAGCTTGCCCTGAATAGCTGTGTACGGTTAATAGTTTGCATTTTAAATTATTTTAGGTTATTTGATAATTGGTTAATTGGTTGTATCAAAATGCTTTTTGCTGAATATGTTTCAGCTGTTTATTCACCCGCTTCGTGAATCCCATCTTTACTGGCGGGAAGTAATAAAAAAACTTTGTCATACTGAGGAACGAAGCATCTTCTTCGCTATTGCTACCGATGACATGATAAAATTACGGTCATGTTGAACTTGTTTCAACACCCCACTCGCTAAGCAACCACGCTGAGCAATCGGCTACTTGTCCTATGAGATGCCGAAACAAGTTCGGCATGACGTGGTAGAGTCCAGCCTTACGAAGCTTTAAAAACTTCGTAAGGCTTAAACCCTATTGTCATGTTGAACTTGTTTCAACACCTCACTTGCCGGGCGATCATGCTAAGCACATCGTCTACCTGCCTTGTGGGGTGCCGAAACAAGTTCGGCATGACGTGGTAGAGTCCAGCCTTACGAAGCTTTAAAAACTTCGTAAGGCTTAAACCCTATTGTCATGTTGAACTTGTTTCAACACCTCACTTGCCAGGCGATCATGCTAAGCACATCGTCTACCTGCCTTGTGGGGTGCCGAAACAAGTTCGGCATGACGTTTTTTTAAATTCTAAATCATTCAATAAATCCAAAATCGAAAATCTCAGTTCCGAAATCAAAAGTTATATTCCCAACGTTTTTCTGTTGAAAGCGTCATCAGAACCTGATGCGGCAAAATCATCAAAAGCACGTTCGGTTACACGGATAATATGATCTTTAATGAATTGAGCGCCTTCTCTTGCACCGTCTTCCGGATGTTTGAGTGCGCATTCCCATTCAAGCACGGCCCATCCTTTGAAGTCATATTGCGTTAATTTACTAAATATCGATTTAAAATCAACCTGTCCATCACCCAATGAGCGGAAGCGGCCGGCACGGTTAACCCAGTTCTGGTAACCACCATAAACACCCTGGCGACCTGTTGGATTAAACTCAGCATCTTTAACGTGGAACATTTTAATACGTTCGTGATACAGATCGATATATTCTAAATAATCCAGGCACTGCAATACAAAATGCGACGGATCATAAAGCAAATTGGCACGTTTGTGCCCTTTTACATGATCAAGGAACATCTCGTAAGTGATACCGTCATGCAGGTCTTCGCCCGGGTGGATCTCGTAGCATAGGTCGATACCGTTATCTTCGTAAACATCCAGGATCGGTGTCCAGCGTTTAGCCAGTTCGCCAAAAGCAGTTTCAACAATACCGGCAGGGCGTTGAGGCCATGGGTAAACCATAGGCCAAAGCAGCGCACCGCTAAAGGTAACCGATGCATTTAAACCTAAATTTTTTGAAGCCTGAGCCGCATATTTCAGTTGCTGTACAGCCCATTTTTGCCTTTCGGCCGGGTTACCGCGCAAATGCTCGGGCGCAAAGCCATCAAACAGTGCATCATAAACCGGGTTTACAGCAACCAACTGACCTTGCAGGTGAGTTGAAAGCTCGGTAATTTCTAAACCGGCAGCATTCACTATCCCTTTAATTTCGTCTGCATAAGTTTTGCTTTCAGCAGCCTTTTGCAGATCGATAAAACGGGTATCATTTGTTGGCAGTTGTACACCTTTGTAGCCCAAGCCTGCTGCCCACTGACAAATAGATTCCAGGCTGTTGAATGGTGCCGCGTCTCCTATAAACTGTGCTATAAATATGGCAGGTCCTTTTATAGTGGTCATGTTTTTTGTTTTAAATAGATGGTAAATTAAATAGTAAAATTAGTCCACTTGGTATCTGATTTGCCCGAAGCGATCACATTTTCAATGAAAGCCATTCCGCGAATACCTTCTTCGATACCCGGGAAGTCCAACTCCTCAGGAGTAGCTTCCTTACCTTCCAAACCAGCTTTAACAGTTAAAGCAAAATTGCGGTAAAGGTTGGCAAATGCCTCCAGGTAACCTTCCGGGTGGCCGGCAGGTGTACGCGTATTATGCTGCGCGAATGAGCTGGTATAACCTCCACCGGTGCGCCAGGTTTCGGCAGGTTTATCGGTGTACATTACGGTTAACGAGTTAGCATCGCTCTGGTGCCATTCTAAACCGCCTTTTTCACCATAAACCCTGATCTTCACATTATTTTCTTCGCCGGCTGCAATTTGGGTAGCTGTTAGCACACCGCTTGCACCGTTGTTAAATTTTAACAAAGCTGCACCGTCGTCGTCAAGCTTGCGGCCTTCAACCACGATATTGATATCGGCACAAATTTTAGTAACCTGTAAGCCGGTAACATACTCGGCCAGGTTAAAGGCGTGAGTACCTATATCACCCATGGCACCAGCAATCCCGCTTTTACCCGGATCGGTACGCCATGAGGCTTGTTTGTTATCTTCTCCTTCTAAAAAGCTGCTTAACCATCCCTGCGGATATTCAACATAAACTTTCCGTACTGTACCTATAGCACCTGCTTTGATCAGTTGCTTAGCTTCCTTAACCATTGGGTAGCCGGTGTAGGTATGTGTAAGGCAAAACAGTTTACCCGATGCATTAACCACTTTTTCCAGCTCTTTGGCTTCCTCAAGCGAAAAGGTCATAGGTTTATCAAGCACCACGTGAAAGCCGTTTTCAAGCGCCATTTTGGTTGGGGCAAAATGCACATGGTTAGGCGTTACAATGCTGATCACCTGCACACGCTCATTTTCGGGCAGTTGTTTTTCTTTTTCAATCAGTTCCTGGTATGAGCTGTATGAGCGGCTTGCCGGCAGGCCAAGCAAAAGGCCGCTGGCCTGTGATTTTTCGGCATTACTGCTGAATGCGCCGCAAACCAGTTCATATTCGCCATCAATGCGGGCAGCTATGCGATGTACGGCACCGATAAAGGCACCTTGTCCGCCGCCTATCATTCCTAATCTTAATTTCATTTGTTTTTGTTGGGGTTGATGTTTTGATTAAACGCTTCTCAATCGATTGTATACATCAAAAACAGCATTATTACATAATGCTGTTTTTGATGGCAATTCAAATTTTGTAAAAACCAAAGGTATAATCAATTGATATTGCAATTTTTTAGGTTGCCCAGGCTTTATCACCTTTTTTGTATGGCAGGTTACCGTCATATTTACCAGGAACGGCTATATAACGCAATGCCTGTGTGGCACCCGGCTTTGAAGTGAAGAAACCCAGCAGGGTTAATTCTTTCAACATCCTGAAGTAATGGTTAGGATCTTCCGGTTTTTTTGTTTTGGTATATGCTTTTTGTTCTTTGTCAAGCTCGGTTAACAGTTCGGTACGTTGCTCGGGAGTAGCCTCCATGAACTTTTTACCAAATTTCTTGTCGCTTGCATCATTAAGGTCTTTAAGGCCTTTGGTGAAAATTTTCTGATCGTCGGCCTTGTAGCAATCCTGTACCATTACCGTCATAAATTTACCAATTTCGGCAGCTTTAGCACCCGGGGTTGAAGTTGCGGGTAAAATGGTTTCACCAATTTCATCCATCAGGGCCACATCATCCTGTGTAAAAAGGTCGTTTACTTTTGGCGAAGATGATTTACATCCGGAGATGAAGAACTCGGCGCCGATGATGGTACCGCCAAGGATCAAACCTACCCTGCCTATCGCTTCTCTTCTATTCATGTTTAATTATTGATTTACTGAATTATTGAATTATCGAGTTATTTGATTTTCCAATTATTGATGAATTATGAGTTAGCAATTAAATCAATAATTCGCTAACTCAATAATTCAATAATTTAAAAAGCTACGCTTTCAACACGAAACCTTCGCGGTAATCGCGTTTAATATATTGGTTAACGGCATCAAAGTTGGTAACCTTCATGGCCTGGTTATCCCATACCAATTTTACCCTGCCGCCTTGCAACTCATGACCGCGTACCGCAAGGTTAGCCATCAGCAATGCTTCAGTAAGCGGACCGGCTTTGTCAAACGATGAGCTTAACTCTGTTTTACCGTAACCGGCAATACAGCCTTCAACCCATTGCGCGTAGTGCCCGTTTGCACCACCCTGTACACGTGCCCATTTTTGAGGAGCTTTCGCGTCTTTGGTTAATGATTTTGGCAATAAAGTAGGCGCATCAGAATAAGTACTTGCGTACATTTTTCCCTTGGTACCGATGAACAAAGTACCGTTGCCTTCTTCGCCACCGAAATTTTCGCTTGCCAGTAATTCAATAGGCCTTTCGGGCTGGATACCACCGTCCATCCAGTGCAGGGTAACATCGCCTTTAGTTTTTTCAGTTTTAGGGAATGTTAAGGTAATGTGGCTTGACGGAGGACAGCTTTCAGGGAAGTGGCCTTCCTTAAACTCATCTACATAAACACTGCCAACACTGGCCTGCACATCCTTAGCATACTGGATACCCAACACGCGGAAAGGCGCTTCAACAAGGTGGCAGCCCATATCGCCAAGGGCGCCGGTACCGTAATCCCACCAGCCACGCCAGTTGAATGGTACCAGTTTATCAACATAATCTTTTTTAGGCGCAGTACCTAACCACAGGTCCCAATCCAATTCTTTAGGGATATTTTGCTGTGGTGGCGGCCATGCAATACCTTGCGGCCAAACGGGGCGGTTTGTCCAGCAGTAAACGGTGTGCACATCGCCAATCAGGTCGGCATCATACCATTCTGAAAGCAAACGGGTACCATCGTTTGATGCACCCTGGTTACCCATTTGTGTAACCACTTTATATTTTTTGGCAGCCTCAGTTAACATACGGGCTTCCCAAATATCATGCGTCAGCGGTTTCTGAACATATACGTGTTTATTCAGCTGCATAGCATTATAGGTAATAATGGCGTGGTTATGATCGGGCGTTGAAACCGATACCGCATCAAAATGTTTGTGTTCTTTGTCAAACATCTCGCGCCAGTCTTTATAATACTTTGCCTTAGGAAAATCGCTGCGTGATCTTGCCGATCTGCGGTCGTCAACATCGCACAGGAAGGCGATCTCGGCTTTACCGCTTTTGTAAAAATTAGCAATATCGCTTTGCCCTTTACCACCGGCACCTACGCCGGCAATCAATAACTTATCGCTTGGAGCTATAAAACCTTTACCGCCCAAAACATGGCGCGGAACTATCATAAAACCAGCGGCCGCTATGGCGCTGCTTTTAATAAATTGCCGTCTTGACGGGTTTGGGGTTTTGTCCTTTTCTTCAGTCATAGGTGTTTTTATTAGGTTGTTTTTATGTGATGCTGGTTAAATTTCTCCCTTTTTAAGCGCGTCAACTGCATAGTTGGCAGCACGGGCGGTTAGCGCCATATAAGTAAGTGACGGGTTTTGGCATGCTGCCGATGTCATACATGAGCCATCGGTAACAAATACGTTCTTGGCGTCCCAAACCTGGTTCCACTGGTTCAATACTGAAGTTTTTGGATCGCGGCCCATACGTGCAGTACCCATTTCATGGATGCCACGGCCAAGGAACGGATTAGTACTGGCAGTTTGCACATCTTTAGCGCCAATTGCTTCCAGCATTTCCTTACCGTCCCTTTCCATATCGATACGCATTTTCAGCTCATTTGCTTTTAATTCGGCATCAATGGCAACAACAGGCAAGCCCCATTTATCTTTTTTGGTTTTGTCGATGGTAACCTTGTTATCGTGGTAAGGCAATGTTTCGCCAAAAGCGCCCATACCTACATGCCATGAACCCGGCTCAGTCAATGCATCCTTAAATGCACCGCCTATGTTCAGTTCGGCAATGTCACGGCTCCAGCCTTCGCGGCTTGCCGAACCCTGGTAACCGAAACCGCGGATGTAATCACGCTTTTCGCCGTTAAGGTTACGATAGCGCGGGATATAGAAGCCATTTGCACGGCGACCGAAATAATATTTATCCTCATAGCCTTCAATCCTGCCATAAGCACTAACATTAAGGTGGTGGTCCATCAGGTTGTGGCCAAGTTCGCCGCTGCTGCTGCCCAGGCCGCCTTCCCAAACGTCGGTTGCTGAGTTCATCAGGATCCAGGCCGAGTTAATGGTTGAAGCATTTACAAATACGATCTTTGCAAAGTATTCGTATGTTTTGTTGGTTTCAGCATCCAATACCTCAACGCCTTTGGCTTTTTTAGTATCCTTATCGTACAATATTTTGGTAACAATAGACCACGGGCGTACGGTTAAATTACCGGTAGCCATAGCTGCAGGCAATGTAGCCGATTGGGTACTGAAGTAAGCGCCGAACGGACAGCCTAACCAGCATTTGTTACGGTACTGACAGTTGGTACGGTTATTATGCGGCACAGTGATGTTGGCGGTACGGCCAATGATCATATGGCGTGCTTCTTTATAATATTCTTTAAGGCGTTTTGCAACGTCTTTTTCTACCACGTTCATTTCCATAGGCGGCATAAAATCGCCATCAGGAAGGATAGGTAAACCATCTTTATTACCAGAGATCCCGGCAAACTGCTCTGCATAGCTGTACCATGGAGCAATGTCTTTGTAACGGATAGGCCAGTCAACAGCGATGCCATCTTTCAGGTTGGCTTCAAAATCAACATCAGCCCAGCGGTACGATTGGCGCCCCCACATCAGTGAGCGGCCGCCTACGTGATAACCACGGAACCAGTCGAAACGTTTAATTTCTGTATAAGGACTATCTTTATCACTTGCCCAGTAGTCGAGGTTGGTTTCATTTAAAGGATAGTCGCGTTTAAGAACCGGGTAATCATCAATCATTTTCTGGGTACGGCCGCCTCTGTGCGGAAATTCCCATGGGTCTTTAGTTGCGTTTACGTAATCTTTAATGTGCTCGATATTACGGCCACGCTCAAGCATGATGGTTTTCAAACCCTTTTGTGTTAGTTCCTTGGCAGCCCACCCGCCTGAAATTCCTGAGCCAATGACTATTGCGTCATAAGTGTTTGCAGACATACGAATAATATGATTAGTTTAATTTGTTTATTACTTGGTTATCTCGTTAAATGTATGAATAAAATTCATTTTCCAAATATTACATTGTGTTTTTTTTACACGAAGACCTCACCCCAGCCCTCTCCAAAGGAGAGGGAGCTGCTTTTATGCACCCCCTTTTTAAGTCCTCTCCTTTGGAGAGGATTTAGGAGAGGTTCCCCTTTTTCATCTCGCTCATGGCATAATCGGCAGCGCGGGCGGTAAAGGCCATATAGGTTAGTGACGGATTTTGGCATGAGGTTGATGTCATGCTGGCGCCGTCGGTAACAAATACGTTTTTAACGCTGTGTACCTGGTTCCATTTGTTCAATATCGATGTTTTAGGATCATTCCCCATGCGGGCGCCGCCCATTTCATGGATATCCAAACCGGGGGCGCGTTTATCGGTACCGGCTTTAATATTAGTAAAGCCTGCACTGGTAAACATCTCGGTTAACTGCTCCACATAATCCTTCTTCATCTTTTCATCGTTATCGTCGTAATCAATGTTCATCTTTAATAATGGTACGCCCCAGGCATCTTTTTGCTTGTCATCAAGGCTTACAAAATTGCTTTCCTTCGGGATGGTTTCGCCCATCATATGCGACCCTACATGCCATGGGCCAAGTTCTTTATTGGCGAGATTCTCTTTAAGACTGCCGCCTACTCCATCCCAGCTGCGCTGCGGGAAACGGTATGCACTAAAACCCGACGCATAGCCGCGTAAAAAGTCGGTTTCCTGTTTATATACGTTCCTGAACCTTGGGATATAGCCCCCACCGGCAGGATTGCGCCCATCTGTTGTCCATTCTTTAGCGCCATCATACTCGGCTCCGATATGGGCCGAATAATTATGAAAGGCTACATATTTACCCAGCACGCCACTATCATTGCCCAAACCATTAGGGAAACGGTGCGATTTAGAATTAAGCAATATCAGGTTAGTATTTAACGCCGCGGCATTGACGAATATTACTTTGGCGTAATAGTCGATAGCTTCTTTGGTATTGGTATCAATAACCCGCACCCCGGTAGCTTTGCCCAGCTTATCATCATATATAATAGATTCTACTACCGAAAACGGCCTTAACGTTGCGTGGCCGGATTTTAAAGCCCATGGAATTGTAGTGGCGTTAGCACTAAAATATCCTCCGAACGGACAGCCACGCTCGCATATAGTGCGCCTCTGACATTGTACCCTGCCCTGATCCAGATGGATCTGGTTGGGGGTTGATAAATGTGCACAACGCGCGCTGATCACGTGGCGGTTTTTATATTTACTTTTTACGTGATCTCTAAAATATTCTTCAACAGTATTTAAAGGAAATGCGGGCAGAAACTCGCCATCCGGCAATTCGGCTATACCATCACGGTTTCCGGAGATGCCTGCAAACTTCTCTACATAGCTATACCAGGGCGCAATATCTTTATAACGAATAGGCCAGTCCACCGCGAAACCATCCCGGGCGGGGCCTTCAAAATCAAAATCGCTCCAGCGCTGGGTTTGGCGTGCCCAAAGCAGGGATTTACCGCCAACCTGGTATCCGCGGATCCAATCGAACGGTTTATCCTGTATGTAAGGGTGCTCGGCATCTTTAACAAAAAAATGTGCAGCACTTTCGCCAAAAGCATAGCAACGGTTTACAATAGGATTAGCGTCTTGTATAGCTGCAGGCAACTGCCCCCGGTGTTCAAACTCCCAGGGATACATATTAGTGGTAGGGTAATCCTTGATGTGCTTCACATCGCGGCCGCGCTCCAATATCAGCGTTTTTAGCCCTTTATCGGTAAACTCTTTAGCAGCCCATCCCCCGCTCATACCCGAGCCAATTACTATCGCATCAAAAGTGCGTTCCTTAACGCTGTCGATATTTAAATTAGCCATTACTTATACTGCTTGCTTTTGTTTATAAGGAAAACGCGCATTATACCTGCCCGGCACAAGCTCATAAACCACTATGTTGGTCATAAAATATTTTGAATTGGTGTAACCGTTAATGGTTTGATTTTTTACGGTGAAGTAAAAAGCCTGCAACTCGCCGGGATACTTACTTATTACTGACGATGCACCGGTCGGAATTTTTTTACTGCCTGTAGCCGAAGTTTTTTCACTGTATATCTTAGCTTCTTTTTCTATGTCAAGTAAAAATGCCTCACGGGTTTTAGCATCAAGCTGATTAAACGTTTTACCGTATTGTTTCAAAACAACATCGTTAAACTGGCCGATCCCTGTTACAAAAGCTTCCTGCTCCTGCTTTCTGTAGCAGTCATCTATCATCTTCAGTACAAATAAATGCAGCATCAGGTCTTTAGCCCCGGGCGTTGTTGTTTTAGGGATGACAGTTTCTGAAATATTACCTATCAACTGCTCCTGGTCGGCACTGATATCGATATTCTTGAGTGCAACTTTTGATTTTGCTTTATCCTGCGAACAGGCCGGGAGCAATGCAGCCCCTCCTATTATCAAAGCCAGGTTTTTAATGACGGTACGCCGGTCCATTGTTTAAACTAAATTGTTTTAGCGAAGCCCATTTATCTGCTCACCAAACTTTTAGCTTATTGAACAGGTAAGAGAAAAGGCTTAATATGATTTATAACGTGTTCCCAAACTTAATAATTACAATTCAAAATCAAAGGCTGTAAAAATTAAATCTTCACGGGGTGTAAGTTAGCTTTATACTATTAATAGCCCCATTTTTTCATGATTTGTAAATCAATTTTTACACAATCGATTGGGTCTTTGCCCTGGTATGCTTCCTGCTCGATAATGAACAGCGTGGTACCGCCTTTTTTGGCACCGGCTTTAACAATATCTCTAACCGGCATTATTCCTGCTCCTAAAATGGTACTTTCGGTGTCATCGCCATTATGGGGCGGTACTTTAATTTCGTCTTTCACGTGCATGGACTGAAAACGCCCCGGGTATTTATTAATAAACGCCAACGCATAACCGCCTGTAGTCAACATATTACCAATATCAATCTGCTGGGCCACCAGGGCCGGATCGGTATTTTGGATGATATAATCATAAAGGGTGATATCGCCCACTTTGGTACTGATCTCAAAATTGTGGTTATGATAACCAAACATCATTGATGATTGCTTGCAAAGCTCACCGCATTTATTAAACTGTTCCATAGTGCGTTTCAGGGCATCGGTATCTGTACGTACCTTTTCATCCAGCCATGGGCTTATCACAAACTTTTGCCCCATGGTGGCTGCGTCTTCAACGGTATATTTCCACGCATCGGTAAAATCATTTTTGGCTGCATCCCAGTGCTGTGGCGTCATTACCGTATGGCCGCTTGGCATTTTAAGGTCAAGGTCGGCCAGGATCTTTTTAAATTCTTTGGCGGTATAACCGTAAAATTTCCTGTCGATGTAATTAGCATGCTCTACATGCGCGTAACCCGCATCAGCAATCTTTTTAAGCGTTCCCTGCGGATCGGCCTTCATGGCGTCGCGTACGCTGTAAAGCTGCACCCCTACCCGTTTAAGTTTATTATCCGTAGCGGCAAATAAACTATCAGGAAGTAGTGCCGCCCCGGCAACTGCAATTGCGCCGGTTTTTAAAAATGATCTGCGTGATGTATACATGTTTATACGTTTAAGGTTATTTTGCTATAGGAAATACAGGAAACAATAAATCAGAATTACTTACAAATGCCAGGTGCTTACTATCCGGTGCCCATGAAGGAGTGTTGATAGTACCCTGACCTCCGTATAAATAAGCCACCACTTTTGACGGGCCGCCGCCAACCGGCATCAGCCTTAAATATACATGTTTATAAAAAGGATGGTCGCCGGGGGATACTTCGCTTTTGAGGAAGGTGATGTATACTATCCATTTACCATCGGGCGAAATATGCGGGAACCAGTTATTGTAATCGTCATTGGTAAGCTGGGTTTGTTCGCTGCCGTCGGTTTTCATGCGCCAGATCTGCATCAGGCCGCTGCGTACCGAGTTAAAGTAAATGTATTTGCCATCGGGCGAATATTCAGGGCCATCATCTAAACCGGGCGTTGTAGTAAGCCTTTCTTCAGGCCCGCCGCCTGCCGGGATCCGGTACACATCAAATTCCTTATTGCGCTCACCACAAAAAACAAGGTACTTATTATCGGGCGACCACCCATGCATATAACTTGCCCCATGGCCTGTTTGTGTAACCCGGGTAGCTTCGCCGCCAGCCGATGACACAGTGTAACCAATAGAAGGCCCGCCATCGCCGCTGCTGACAGCCAGCATTTTGCCATCAAACGAAAGCACATGATCATTATTGTTGTTTTTAGCGATGCCTGTATTCAATGCCTTTGGTGTATGCGATTTAAGATCGAATTTATAGAGTGAACCTTCGCTGTTATAAATGAGTGACTTGCCATCGAGCGTCCAGTTTGGGGCCTGAAGTGACTTTGGCGACTGATAAACCACTGTTGCATTCTGACTTTCCAGGTCGAGCAGTTCAATAGCGCTGCCTAAATATTGCTTATACGGTACAAGAGTTGGCGGGGCCGGAGTAACGATACGTGTATTGTTGAATACTGCTTTTTCAGTAACATCTGCATTGTGCGAGCAAATAAAGATGCCTACATATACATCATCGCCCAGGTCAAGACCGGTAACTTCCTCGCTCACAAACAAATCGCCTTTGCGGGCTACCGACATGGTGTAGGTATTGCCTTTACGTTCCAGCTGGATCACATCGGCAGCGGTAATGGATGCTTTCTTTTCTTCAGTGATGCCGCTTACCGTTTTACGGTATTGCAGCGAGGTTAAGCCATCGCCATGAACAACAGCATTGATATGTTTTGAATTTGAATCGAGCGTAGTACGAACCATTAGCCCAACCTTGCGATGCTCTTCGACACCTTTACCTATAAAAGCAGCGTTGGTGCGAAGAATGAAATCACCTTTCATTTTCTTCCACACAAAATGAAAATCATCGCGTGTAGCCCAGATATTTTGGCCCGAACCGGTTAGGGTATATTGCTGTAATTTGGCGTCGTATACGCCGCTTCCCTGATGCTTGACTGTACCCACATCGGTTTGCCCGTCAAAGATCCCGGGACCTTGCGCATTTGCTTTCGGAATTAACAAAACAAGGTAAGCCAGGCATAAAACAAAACTAAATATTTTACTGCGCATTGGTTTTTAGGCGTTTAGTGTGCACTATAATCGGTTCACTAAAGGTATATAATCAATTTGCAATTAAGATAGTACTATTTTAACATTTCTGCTGATTTTTTAAATATAGCCAGATTTTTACAAAGTGTAATTTTAACACCCTGGGCTTTTAAAAGAACATTATAGCTTGTTGGGCTGATACTGGTGTTGTTAACATAAGTGTTCGGAAGAAATAAAAAAGCGCGGGGTTGCGCGATTCGCGCCCCTGGGAGGGTGCAGGGAGGGGTTTCATCGATAGGCTTATTCGCTTGAAATGGCGTATAGACCCCTCCCTGCCATCACGTATTCCGACCGCTCCCCTCCCAAGGGCTACTGTGTGTACACATCTTTTAAATTCTATCAATAATTGAAAAAATTGTCATTTCCGAACGAACCTGGTGGGAGAATTCGCGCGCAGGGGGGTGAGGAGAAATCTTCTACGCCCTGCTTTTATAACTATGATTGTAGAGCCTGATGTAGAAGATTTCTCTTTCGTCCCACTCTTAGCCCGCCCCTGCTCAATCGAAATGACATCTTCTTTTATTTAAAAAATGTGTACACACAGTAGCTCCCTCGGGAGGGAATTAAAAAACTTTGCCGTTGTCACCAGCAACAGCAAAGCAAAAACAAAAAAGCCACAACGGTTACCCACTGTGGCTTCTATGTATAATATTATAAAACAGGTTACTCCGCCGCCACCAGTATTTCTGCAACCGGCACAACTACAGGGACAGGCGTACAATATTCCTTCAAAAAATCAGCCTTCGAGTCGCGATATGAGCTTACAGCTCCCAGCATACTCATCATTTTAATATAGCACCAGGCCAGGTCAAACTGGTATGGTTTAAAGCCCGAACGGGCGCTTTTTGGGTACAAATGATGATTATTATGCCATTCGCCGGCAACGTAACCCGGCCATAACTGATTGATCGACATATCTTCGCGGTTATGGTCGATGCCATCGCGGCGCATATCTTTCCCTTTGCCATGACCTTCGTAATTAAACGTGCGAACACCAACGGCCCAGATCCCCGCCGAACCAAATACCGCGCAGGCAAGGGCCGGTCCGCCTAACAGATAGAAAGCAGCAAACCAAAACCCCCAGTTAAGGATGATCCCAACTATGGTACGTGCTGGATTGGCAAGGGTGCCCCACTTTTGATATTGTTTGTAAGTATTGGTAGTTACCCCTGTATGTTTCATGAGGTTAACACATTTTTTGTAAGAAGCCTCGTCCATATTGCGGGCTATAGGCTGATGGTTAACATCGGCTAAAAAGCAATACATGAAACCGCCCTGGGCATTATACGGGTCGCCGGGCTGATCAGATAAAGCATGGTGTACGTGGTGCGATACCGCATAGATCTCTTCGGGAATGATTTTAAGCGTAAGGTTTTGGGTAAAAAATCGCCAAAAGTTATTTTTAAAGCTATAAGCGCCATGTGTGCAATACCTGTGATGCCAAATGGTGCCGTGAGTACCCATAATGATCATGCTGTAAACAAAGGCAACAATAAGGCCTGTAATGCTGAAATATTTAAAAATGAACAGACCTAAAAACGGCACCAAAGCCAGCACAAGCGACCAGCTTAAAAACGAAAGCCAGTTCTTTTTATCGCTAAATACGTTAAGCCGTTTAAAAAATTCTTTTACAATTTGTTTGTTTGTGGGTTTTGAGAGGTTGCCAAGTTCATCTGTCCAACCATATGCAGGTGGTTCGAGCACAGTGTTTAAAAATGCCATTAAGTTTTGGGGAGATTAGTTTAAAGAGTGGGAATATCTGTCTATTTTGTCACAATATAGTAAAAAGTACTTATTGCTTATACGTAACAACGGGATAAATAGATTTAAATTACCCCACAAATGATTAAAACTTTTTCAAAATAATTAAATTTCTTTATAGGAAATTATAAAAGGCAATATCCACTACATATTACTTAATAGTAATTATCAACCACAAAAAACAGTGAATTTTAAATAGGAATAGTTTTTGAGGGAGGGCTAATCGGTTACCAAAGGAAGACTAAAACTGAAGGTGCTGCCCCTGTTTACTTCAGAATTTACCCAAAGCCTGCCGTCATTAAACTCAATAAGCTCCTTGCACAAAAACAAACCAATGCCGGTCCCTTTCTCACCGGAGGTACCCGTTGCTGTATATTTTGTATTAAGGCTGAATAACCGCTCAAGTTTTTCTGCAGGAATACCGTTACCTGTATCATTAACACTGATCACCGCCATGCCTCCATCAACGGTGCTTAGTAAACTAACAATACCATAATTACCTGTAAACTTAATAGCATTACTAACCAGGTTACTTAAAACCACTTTTATATGCCTTTCATCGGCTTGCACGCACATCCCCGGCAAAGCCATGTTTTCAAACCTGATATTTTTCTGCTGAAAAAGGTAACTAAAGATCCTCCCGATTTCAATGCCAATTAAATGAATGTCGACCGCCGATGGCTCATGATTGATTCCTTTAATCTGGCTGCCTGCCCATTCAAGCAGGTTTGAAAGCGTTAATTCGGCACCCTGTACTACAGGTTCAATCTCCTTCATCAGGCCTTGCACTTCTGCATCAGTTAAAACACCTGTATTATACAGGCGTAATATAGAATTCAGATTAGCAAGCGGTGTACGCAGATCATGCCCTATCACAGCCAGTAACTTATCTTTAAGGCTATTGATGCCCGCCAGGTTTACCGACTGCTCTTCTATCAGTTCTTTCTGAATCAATAAGGCTTTATGCTGCTTACGCATCCGGTTATTTAAAACCCGTTTTTGTTTATAAAGGTAATAGGTAACCGACAAAGCCAATATTACAACCAGCAATGAAATAAGCAGTGTAATAATTATAGCCTTTTGCAAATGAATTTTTTCGCGGTATTGTCCGGCCTTTTGCTCAACAGCAGCAATAGCGTTAAGGCGGCTGTTAAGTTCAAAATAACTTTGTATCAGCTCGGTACTTTTACGTTTATTAGCAGCGCTAAGGCTATCAAGTACCTGGGTGTATTTTTTTTGATAGGCTAACGACTGAACCATATCATGCTTTTGCTCAAAGCTGCGGGCCATGGTTTTATAAGCCGACGAGATGCCATCCATAACCCCAATGCTATCGGATAAAGCCGCGCCTTTTTTTGCAAGGTCAATGGCCTTGTCAAACTGGTTTAACGAATTGTAAATGGCAGCACGTTCAATAAATGAGATAGCCCGCAGGCGCCTATTATTAACAACATAACTCATTTGCAAGGCTGTGTCTGAATAAGTTATGGCCTCTTTATATTGCCCCTTTAATCGATATGCGTTAGCCAGCCGGCTGTATAAAATACATATTGCAGGCTGATCATTTACGGTATGGCTAAGCTGCATG
This sequence comes from Mucilaginibacter sp. cycad4, assembly GCF_034263275.1. Classification (NCBI taxonomy): domain Bacteria; kingdom Pseudomonadati; phylum Bacteroidota; class Sphingobacteriia; order Sphingobacteriales; family Sphingobacteriaceae; genus Mucilaginibacter; species Mucilaginibacter sp. cycad4. The sequence goes on from NZ_CP139559.1 coordinate 3,236,570, forward strand.
GCAAGTTTGGCAAGAGCAATGCCCCTATCATATTGTTTAAGCCTGGAGTAAACAAACGAACGTTCATTATAAACTTCGGCAAGCATTTTAGGATCATGGCCTGCAAAGCGGGCAGCTATGTCTAAATTTTTTAAGGCCTTACTATAGTTTTGCAAATCTGTATAAGCCCTGCCCATGGAGCTATAACAGTGGGCAAGTAATAAAGGCTTGTTTTTGGGCAGATAATTTAAAGCCGAATTAAAATAAAACAAACTGATAGGATAATATGACTGAGACCAGTACACATGCCCTAAATTTAAAAAGGCGCAGCCCGTACCTTCATTATATTTTATTTTTTCTGAAAGCAGTAAGGCCTGTTCGGCCCGTATCCTTGCCTCGTAGGGGGCACCAACATAGGTTTCCTCAACAAGTTTGTTAAGGCTGTCGATAGTTTTGATTAATGCCGGCGTTTTTTTGGGCCCGGTTCCGCTTGTTTTTTGCGCATAAATAGCACTATGCATCAATAACAGCAATAATAAACCAAGGGGCCTTGTCATTCGCTAACAGTTTCAGACTGCAATCTAATCATAAACTTAATACAGGCAATAGCTATCCGGCAACAATGCAGCGCTCGCCCTGCAGCAGTTCAATACAATTCTCGTAGTTATCGGGCATTTGAATCTGTTCAACCTCTTTCATATAACTCTGCTTAATCTCTTTACGGCGGCGGGCTTCAATAAAACGCCTTACCTGCTCCCGGTTTTCCAAAACCAGGCCGGGCACTTTGGCCGGCTTATTAAATTCATCTTTGGCTACCATCGTAAAATAGCTGGTATTAGTATGCTTTACCGAATGGTTTTTGATGTTTTCAGATATCACCCGGATCCCTACCACCAGCGAGGTATTGCCTACATAGTTTACCGATGCCATGAGCGATACCAGTTCTCCTACTTCCACAGGCTGTAAAAAATCCACAGTGTCGATAGATGCTGTTACGCAATAGTTACCTGCGTGTTTGGCGGCGCATACATAAGCCACCTTGTCCATCAGCGAAAGCAAGATCCCTCCATGGATCTTTCCACCAAAATTGGAATACGAAGGGATCATCAGTTCAATAATAGTGGCCTGCGAAAATGCCACGCTTTTATAGCCGTCGATATCGGGTAAGGGGTTCATAATAATGGTAATATAGTATAAGGTTAAGCACTAAAATACAATTTATGCAACATTAGTATTACAGAGGGTTAAATAGTTAAACCTTCGTTAAACTTTAGTAGTCAATAACCTAAATTGACCCTAAACTATGAAAAAACACTTACTGCTCGCGTTTATCGGTATTCTTTTTTTATCAACGGCCTATGCCCAGCAAGCCCGCGAAGTGCATGGTACGGTGGTTGACAGCGTGGGCGCCGTACCCGGAATTACGGTAAAGCTGATATCAGATAAAGACAGCGCAGTAGTAGCAACCAGCACTGCGGGGGCATTCTATTTCCCCGCCGTCGTCTCCAAAAACTTCAAACTCAGCATAAGCGGTATCGGTTACCAGCCCTTTACCCGCCGTTATGTAATGGATAACGACACCAAACCCATTAACCTCGATCCCATCAAAGTAAAGGTGCAAACCAATATGCTGAATACGGTAGTGATTTCGGCAGTGATCCCTATCACCATAAAGGAGGATACGGTGGAATATAAAGCCAGCGCCTATAAAGTACGTGAAGGGTCGCCGGTAGAAGACCTGCTCAAAAAACTGCCGGGCGTAAGCGTTGATAAAGACGGCAATGTAACCGCGCATGGCAAACAGGTTACCAAGGTGCGGGTTAACGGCAAGGATTATTTTACCGGCGATGTGCAAACCGCCACTCAGAACCTACCCGCCGACATCGTGGAAAACATACAGGTGATTGACGATTACGGCGACCAGGCCAACCTTACCGGCATTAAAACCGGCGACCCGGACAAGATCCTGAACATCACCATACAAAAAGGAAAAAGCAAAGGCAATTTTGGCCAGGGCAGCGTTGGCGTTGGTAATGACGACCGGTACCAGGCCCGTCTTTCGGCCAATTCATTTTATGATGCACGGCAGCTGGCGGTTATCGGCACCTGGAATAATAATAACACCAATAGCTTCAACCTTGGCAGCAGCGGTGGCGGAGGAGGCAGGGCCGGGCGCGGAGGTGGCGGCGGCGGCAGCAGCGCCGGCGGGGTAAGTACAGCTAATGGCATCACCACCAACCGCTCCATAGGTACCAATTACCGCGATGACTGGGGCAAAAAGGTAACCGTGTACGGCAGCTATAGTTTTGCCGATAAAGACAGGGATATCAACAGCACAACCCTGCAGCAAAATCTTTATCAATCGGGCAATATCATCAATATGGATAATAGCACCAACCATAACCATGGTATTAACCACCGTTTTGATTTCAATATCGAGTACAAAATAGATACATCTAACTACATCAAAATAAACCCGGGCTTTTCATATGCAACTGCCGAAAATATGAGCACGGATACTTTCAGCAATATCCGTAATCAAAGTTTGGTTACGGGCAACGAATTGGCCCTCACCAATAACTCGTCGCAAACAGGCAGCCTTAATGTGCTTTATAACCACAAGTTCCATAAAAAGGGGCGTAATTTTAGTATCAATGCCAATGTAAGCTATTCTAAAAACGACCAGGCACTGAACGATAAATATACTACCCGGCAGGATACCGTAGTAACGCCATTGTTTCAGCAGATCAACTCCGATAATCAATCGCAAAGGGTAAGCCTGCATTTTTCATATATCGAACCTATCGGCAAAACAACCTACCTGGAAAGTAATTACAGTTATAATTATTCAAATACCGATAACAACCGCTACAATTACCGGGTAGATCCTGTAACAGGCAATCAAACCTATGTTGATTCATTGAGTACGTTGTATAACTACCAGTTCATCACTAACCGTATTGGGTTAAACCTTCGCGGGATCCAACCTAAATATAATTATACGCTGGGACTGGCTGTTCAGCCTTCAAAACTCGATGGGGAATCGCACAATTTTCATACCTCTACATCTACCTTTAATATTATCCCAACGGCAAGGTTTATCTATAACTTTTCAAAAAACCATTCCTTCTCTTTTAATTACAGCGGCTCCAACGCCCAGCCCTCATTTAGCCAGCTGCAGCTTCAGCCCGATTATTCAAACCCGCAAAACAGGGTTTATGGAAACCCTGATCTAAAACCCGAGTTTACCAACAGCTTTAATGTGCGTTATAACCAGTTTGACATTGCCAGCGGCAATTCACTGTTCACCAGTTTATCATTTGCCGAAACCCAGGATAAAATAGTTACCAATTCGGCCCCTGTTACCGATAGCACCCAAAGCACAAAGGGCAACAACACCATACAGGCAACCCGCTATATTAACACCAATGGCTTTTATAATGTAAGCGGCAACTATTCCTTTTCAAAACCTTTCGCCGAACGCAAGTACACCGTATCATTAAACGGCGGCGCAAGCTACAACAACAATATATCGTACATTGAAAATCAGCGCAATGAGGGTAAAAACTGGGTACTTAACCAGGGTGTTAAACTCAGGTTTGATCTTGACAGCATTATGGACAGCGAGATCAGCGCTAATTACAGCATTAATACTACCCGTTACAGCCTGCCATCGTCATTAAACACCGATGCCCAAACCTGGACATTAGGGCTCGACGGCCGTAATTATTTTTTTTACAGCTGGGTGCTTGGTTACAGTTTAACTCAAACCATCAATCACGGTTTCAGCAGTACCGTGAAAGCGAACCCTACCCTGCTGAGCAGCTATCTGGAATACCAGTTTTTAAACAAGCATATTGCCTCGCTCCGGTTCCAGGCTTTTGATATTTTTGACGAGAACAAAGGCATAACCCGTACCGCCGTAGGCAATCAGATTATTGATACGCGCACCAACCGGCTGGGCAGATATTTTATGCTCAGCTTTACCATCCGGCTTCAAAAATTTACCGGCAGTCGTCCGCAAGGCGGGCGTAACGGCGGCGGTCGTGGTTTTGGAGGCGGAGGAGGTGGCCGCCGCGGAGGCAGGGGATAATTTGTGTCCTGCTTTTTTTGAAAAACGTTAAGCGCTGTTATATATTTACAACAATCTATATTCCTGCATTGAGAAAACTTATTTTAACCTTTATATCGATATTATATATCGGCAGCGCGTTTGCACAAACTAAAGATGCCACCGCCGGAAAAGCCGGCCCTGAAACTGTTATCCAAAAACATCGTCTTACCGATTCGGTAGTTGAACGGTTCAGCGTACTTAAAAGTAATAAAGGCATCCGGCAGGGTTTATACCAGGCCCTTTATCAAAAAAACTATGCGCTGGCCAGCGGCTATTACGACAACAACAAAAGGGCGGGCGTGTGGCACTTTTTTGACAACCGCGGCCACCTGGTACAAAATTTTGACTACAGGACCAACCAAATCACTTATGAAGCCCCCGAAGACAGCACATCAAACCTGCAGTATTTTGTTGATGTAAAGCTTAATGACACAGCAAAAACAACTAAACCACTTAAAGTAGGCGGCAGATTTTTTGGGTATCTCCCCTATCTGAACCTCTTTAAGCTTCCGCCCGATTTAATGAACCTTAACCCTGATGTATCATTTGGAGCGGTAGAACTGTTGATTAGTCCGTTGGGGAGACTTGCCTCATTTAAAGTGCATGTGTACAGCGGTTCGTACGAGAAAACATTCAATATGAGCATTGACGTACCTGACCCGGCCGATAAGATCTTTGTACCGGCTACCGTAAACGGCGAAGGTGTTAGCTGCCGTGTGCTTATCAAATGTGCTTTCAGGACCGATGGCGGGCTGGAGTTTTATTAGCAGCATACCGCCCTGCCCCCTCTAAATCTCCCCCGGAAGGGGAGACTTTATTAGCAGTTAAATAAAAAAGGTTCATTTTATATAAAAAATAAAATGAACCTTTTTTTATTTAAAGCCCTCCCTTCCGGGGAGGGTTTGGATGGGGCTTAATGATCGTGATGACCATCCGGGCCGTGTGCGTGGCCGTGCGATAATTCTTCGGCTGTTGCAGGGCGTACGTTAAGGATATTACCTTTAAAGTGCAGTTCCTGGCCGGCCATAGGGTGATTAAGATCAACAATAACGGCATCTTCGGCAATTGAAACTACCATAGCCTGGAAACGGTGGCCCTGATTATCCTGTAAAGGCAAAATGCTGCCAATTTCAGGCAGTTCAGCACCCTGGAACATTTCTTTAGGCAGATTGGCTACTGCTTCTTCATCATATACGCCATAAGCATCTTCGGGAGATAAGCGAAACTCGTAGGCATCACCTGTTGAAAGTGTGCTCAGGTTATCTTCAAATTTGGGCAGCATCTGGCCTGCACCAAATAAAAAGGTAAGCGGCTGTTCCTGGGTGGTACTTTCTACCAAAGTTTCGGTACCGGTGTTTTCGCGGTCTACGTACAAATCGTAGGTTAATGATACTACGTGTTGTGGTGCAATCTTCATTGTAAATTGTTTTTAGTTGTAAAATCTGGCTTCAACCTCATTAAGGGCGTCGGCCGGGTTATTAGCAGGTAATCCGCAGGTTTTATCTTTACAAATGAAAATTTGTGTTGATGCACCAAACTTATCCTGCAGCAAAGGTAAACTTCCTGTATTACCGCCCAACATAATTTTATTGGGGATGTAATTATTTTCCATTTCCTTTCTGAAAGTTTCCGCTTCGGTACCTGTTATCGCAATTTCGTTTATTCCAAACACCTCATCCAGCAAATGCATCACCCAATTTGAATAGGCCGAGCCATATTTTGCCAGCTGCGGCATTACATTGCGTAACAACTGTGCCGAAACCTCAATGTAACTTTCGTTATCAAAAAGCAAGCCTAACTTTTTAAGCACCCGTGCCATAACCGAATTGGAGGCCGGGATCACCCCATCCATAATTTCAGATTTACGGGCAATCAGCTGCTCATCATCATCGGCAGTGAAAAAGAAAATGCCCTTTGCTTCATCATAATAATGGGCTATGGCCGTATCGGCAAGGCTTTTAGCCTGCTGCAGCCAATACTCATTGAAGGTAACTTCATACAATGCAATGAGCCCATCAATGATATTAGCGTAATCATCCAAAAACGCTACAGGCTTATCCGGTGACGATGTGGCGCTGTAAACCCGTGATAACCTGCCATTTTGGCCAAGTAGCTTATTTAAAATAAACCCGGCATTGTTAAGCGCAAGCTCAAGGTATTCTGGTTTATTAAACGTGCGGTAAGCTTCGCTCAGGCCTTTCAGCATAAGGCCATTCCATGATGCCAGGATCTTGTTATCCAGTCCCGGCCGTACGCGTACACTGCGGGCCTCAAATACTTTTTGACGGGATGCAGTTATTTGGCTAAGCAATTCATCAGCAGGCAAACCTAATTTTCCAGCCAGGCCTTCATCGCTATCTTTACGGAATAAAACGTTCGATTCCTCCTCTTCCCAGTTGCCATCCTCCGTAATATTGTAGTAGATACTGAACAAACCAACTTCATCGCCTAAAATCTCTTCAATCTCATCTTTGGTGAAAATATAGAACTTGCCTTCCTTTCCTTCGCTATCCGCGTCAAGCGCCGAATAAAACCCATACTCAGGCGACATCAGCTCGCGGGTACTGAAAGTGATGATCTCGTCAACAACCTGTTTGTACAATCCATCCGGCTGCCAGGTATAAGCTTCTGCATACAGGCTGATAAGCTGGGCGTTATCATAAAGCATTTTTTCAAAATGCGGCACATGCCAGCGCCCATCAACCGAGTAACGGGCAAAGCCGCCGCCAACATGGTCATAAATGCCGCCGAATGCCATTTTATGCAAAGTAAGTTTCACTTGTGCCGCTACTTCATCATCCTTCATCAAATGGGCATAGCGGGTTAAAGCAAGCCAGTTATTCGGCATCGGGAATTTGGGCGCATTACCCGAGCCTCCCTCCTGTTTATCAAAATATCGTTTCCAATTGCTTACGATAGCTTGCAGATCGGCTTTGCTATACTGGGCCTGCGCCACCACAAATTCTATCGACTCATATTTTTGAATCCCTTCGGTAAGGCGGACGGCATAGTCTTCGGCCTCTTCGGGCTTTTGTTTATAGAAATCGGCCAGGTTAAAGAGCAGTGACGTCCAGTCGTTTTTACGGAAATAGGTGCCGCCGTAAATAGGCCGTTGATCGGGCAGGCAGATACAGTTTAACGGCCAGCCGCCCCTGCCGCTCATGAGCTGTACGGCGCTCATGTAAATCTGGTCAACATCGGGGCGTTCTTCCCTGTCTACCTTAATGCAAACAAAATATTCGTTCATAACGGCGGCTACAGCTTCATCCTCAAAACTTTCATGCTCCATTACATGGCACCAGTGGCAGGCAGAATAACCGATACTTACCAGGATCAGTTTATTTTCGGCTTTGGCTTTATCAAGGGCTTCCTTACCCCAGGGGTACCAGTTAACCGGGTTATTGGCATGTTGTAATAAATATGGTGATGTAGAGTTGGCCAAACGATTCATATAGCTGTGGATTTGCTGCAAAAATGCAGATATAATTGCACCTGTAAGTTAAATGGTAATTATTTAGAAAAGTTTTAACCTCACCCTGCCCTCTCCAAAGGAGAGGGTGTAAAAACTTTGATACTTCACCACTGATTTCAAAGTCCTCTCCTTTGGAGAGGATTTAGGTGAGGTTAAAAATCATTTATATCCAACCCTTTCGGCATCGAAAATTATCAAACTCACAAATTATTTCCCTTTATTTGCCCCCTTGTTATCAAAAATTTAAGATGAACTGTTTAAAACTGAATTATTTATTATGCGCTGTAGCGCTGATGCCGTTAACGCGAACGGCATCTGCTCAAAGTACCGATACTACAAAATACAATCACCAGGACCTTTTTGGCCCAATTACCTGGCCTGTCACCAGCGGCGGCACACATTCGGCCGCAGGCAAGCCATCTCCAAATTACTGGCAAAACCGTGCTGATTACCAGATCAAAGCTTCCCTGAATGAAGGCAAGGATACAACCATAACAGGAGAGGTTATCATTACCTACACCAATAACAGCCCGGATAAGCTGGATTACCTGTGGCTGCAGTTGGATCAAAATCTTTTTAAACCGGATTCGCGCGGAGCTGCAGTAACTCCATATACCGGCGACAGGTTTGATGTTCGTGGTTTTAGTCGCGGCGGTTACCATATTGCCTCTGTTGATGTTACGTACAAAGGCGAAACCTACAAAGTTGATCCTATCATTACCGATGCCCGGATGCAGTTGCGCCTTAATACGCCGATGGATGGCAAAGGCGAAAAAATAGAGATTAAGGTTAATTATGATTTTGCAATCCCTTTTTATGGCGCCGACCGCATGGGCCGCAAAAAATTTAAACAGGGTTATGTTTATGAAATTGCCCAGTGGTACCCGCGCATGTGCGTTTATGACGATGTGGAAGGCTGGAACACGCTGCCCTACATGGGATTAGGTGAATTTTATTGCGAATACGGCGATTTTGATTATTATATCACTGCTCCTGCCAATAAAATAGTAGTTGGCTCGGGCGATTTGCAAAACCCGGAAGATGTACTTACCCCGGCACAACTAAAAAGGTTGGAAGAGGCCCGCAACAGCGATAAAACCGTCACCATCATCAGCGCAGGCGAAGTTGGCAAAGGCTCAACCCGTCCGTTTAAAGGCACACTTACCTGGCATTTTAAAATGCAGAATACCCGCGATATTGCCTGGGGGGCTTCGGATGCTTTTATCTGGGATGCGGCAAGGGTTAATTTCCCGTCGGGCCGTAAGGGTATTGCCATGTCGGCCTACCCGGTTGAAAGTTCGGGCAATGATGGCTGGGGCCGCTCAACCGAATACCTGAAAAACAGCATGGAAATTTATTCAAAAGCTTATTTTGAATACCCGTGGAACTCAGCAGTAAATGTATCAGGCGTGGCATTAGGTATGGAATACCCGGGTGCTATCTTTTGCCTCAGCAACCTTAAAAAGGGACAGCTTTGGGGCGATGTTACCCACGAGATAGGCCATAACTGGTTCCCGATGATCGTGGGCTCAAACGAGCGCAAATATATGTGGCAGGACGAAGGTTTTAACACTTTTATTAATGAGTATGCTACCGAGCAGTTTAATAAAGGCGAGTATGTTGAGAAAAGTGGTTCGGCACAAAATGTATTAGCAGGCTACCGCAACAGTAAAGACCCGCTCATGACCGCTCCTGAAGCTATAGGCCTTAATGACTACGGTCAGTATTATACCAAAACCGCATTAGGCTTGGATATGTTACGCAACGTAGTGCTTGGCCCCGAGCGCTTTGACTATGCCTTCCGCGAGTATGTTAAGAACTGGGCATTTAAGCACCCGCTTCCGTACGATCTTTTCAGGGCGATGAATGATGCCAGCGGCGAAGACCTGAACTGGTTTTGGAAATCATGGTTCTTCACCACCTGGAAGCTCGACCAGGCCATTACTTCGGTAAACTACATCAAAGGTAACCCGGCCGATGGCGCGCTGATCACCCTAACCAATAACGAAAAAATGGCCATGCCTGTTGACCTCAAAATTGTTCAGGCTAATGGCAAAACCGAAACTATTCACCTGCCGGTAAACATCTGGCAGCGTGATGGCGTTTGGAAATTTAAATACCCCTCAACATCAGCCATCAAAAGCATGGAAATAGATCCTGATCATCAACTACCCGATGCCGACCTGAAAAACAACGTTTACAGGGGAGAGTGATTTTGATTTGGAATTTGGGAATTTCGATTTCGGATTTATCGGAGATTAGAGATTAATTTCAAAAAGCGATGAGTGTTTGGGCTCATCGCTTTTTTTTGATGATTTTGTTTAGTTAACTATGAGTTGGTGTATTGCAATCAGTTATACAATTACGTACCTTTACTAATGACAAAATACTGTTAAAATAGTACCATATCTAACTACTAATAAGGAAGATATTGTTAACATAACTTCAGTTTAACACAGGAAAATATTTTTAATTATAAAACATTTTGTTTATTTTTAGTATTAAAGGCTAATAGCAAATTACAATTAGCATGTTACCTATGGCAAGAAATATACTCATAATTGAAGATGATGCTGAAATTTTACGGGTGCTTGAAACAGTGCTCACCTTTCATGATTTTGAAGTTACGGGCCTTAGCCGTACCGACGATATTATTGCTGCCGTAAAAAACTATAACCCTGATCTGGTTTTAACCGACTATATGCTGCCCGGCCTCAATGGCGGCCGCATTTGCCAGCTTATTAAAGGCAACGAAGATACACGGCATATCCCGGTGATCCTGATCTCCGCCTATCATGAACAGGCCATTGCCCTGGTTAATTTTGGTTATGACGCATTTGTACCCAAGCCCTTCGATATAAATAAGCTGGTGAAGACGATTAACAGGTTTTTGAATTAATTTCTCCACGTACAATTGTTGCCGTGATGCCTATTGATTAATAGCAGTGTAACGTTTATTAAGCGCTATATAATCGCGAAGCCACGTTAGTCACTCATCAACGATGAGCACAAGATGGAGGGCTCCAGACGATTAATTATAATCTCAAATTATTGCAAGTTCTAATGAGGCAAGGTAACTTTTCGCAATAGCCGTAAAGTTTTCTACCTGATTCATACAGTTTCCAAAACTTTTGCCGTTAAAATTCTCAAAATCGAGAAATAACTCTGCTATCTTCTTTCCATTATCGATACTATAAGCAGTTACTATCGCTTCACCGATATCTTCGAATACATCTATATACTCGTATCGAGAATTGTATTGCTGCTTTAATAAAATTAAAAGGTCGGTTAGTATATTTTCCATATCGATTTTATATTTTCTCAAAGTATTAATAAGCTCATTATTAGCTTCAGTTACACTTTCCTCCCCCATAAAAAGTAAAATCTTGATTCGTTCCGCATGGATATTTAGAAAATATTCGTCTTGAATACTTTCAACTTTTAATTTCAAATCTCCAATATTATCAACAGTATAGTTGTCAAATTTTATTCGATACAAATTAAAAATCCATTGATTACAATTTGATAAAAAACTGATGAGAGCTTGCCTTTCTTCGGTTCTATGTTGAAGCTGAAGTGATAAGAGCTTCTCTAACGCATTTTTCAATTTATTATTCTCGTTTAGATTCTCAGCCTTCTGTCTTTCCAGTTTTTCATTGTAGAAACCTTTTATATTTTCCTGAATTTCTATTTGTTCTTTGGAGATTTCTCTTTTTACTCGCCACTCAAGCTTGTTGACAACTAAAATCTTATACCCTAATTCATATATAATAAAAAGCAATAAGTAAAAAACGGTTCTTAAAGTGAACAAATTTTCAAAGGTTAGATAAGTTTCAAATTTCTCCATAAGATTTATTTTAAGTCTATCAATATATTGATTTATACTATTTCTCTTATACAGAAATAGCTAAAATATTCTCATTCCGAAATCCACAAAACCGCTTTCCCCTTTCGCCCCAAAACCTTAATTTCGCTGGCTCATAGAAAGAGGAAAAGATTTTGGATTACTTACAGGGTTTAAATCCCGAACAAAGGGCAGCGGTTGAGCAAACTGAGGGGCCGGTGATGATCATTGCCGGTGCCGGATCGGGCAAAACACGTGTTATTACCTATCGCGTGGCGCATTTGATACGCAAGGGTGTTGATTCATTTAACATACTGGTACTTACCTTTACCAACAAGGCTGCCCGCGAAATGCGCGAGCGTATCACCCACGTAGTTGGTACCGAAGCCAAAAATATATGGATGGGCACCTTCCACTCGGTGTTTGCCAAAATATTACGGGTGGAGGCCGAAAAAATTGGCTATCCCAGCAATTTCACCATTTACGATACTGACGACAGCAAAAGCGTTTTAAGGGCCATTTTAAAAGAAATGAACCTTGACGATAAACTGTATAATGTAAACTTTGTACTTAACCGTATCTCGGCGTCAAAAAACAACCTGATCTCCTGGCAGGAATATAACAAGAATGAGCAGATCCAGGCCGACGATTTTTCGAGCGGCCGCGGGCAAATGGGCAAAATTTATGAGATGTATGCTACCCGCTGCTACCGTGCCGGCGCAATGGACTTTGACGATTTGTTGTACAAAACCAACGAACTGCTGAAACTGCACCCCGATGTGCTCAATAAATACCAGCACAAATTTAAATACCTCATGGTTGATGAGTATCAGGATACCAACTTTTCGCAGTACCTGATTGTTAAAAAACTCGCTGCCGTTAACGAAAACCTTTGTGTTGTGGGCGACGATGCGCAAAGTATCTATGCTTTCCGCGGTGCAAATATCCAAAACATCCTCAATTTTGAAAAGGATTATCCGGATCTGAAGGTGTTTAAACTGGAGCAAAACTACCGCTCAACCCAAAACATTGTGAATGTAGCCAACAGCATCATCCGCAATAATAAAGACCAGCTTAAAAAAAACGTATTCTCCGAAAAAGAATCGGGTGATAAGATCAAGGTGATGCGCGCCTTCAGTGATAACGAGGAAGGCAAAATAGTAGCCGAAGCCATTATGCAAGACCGCAGCTCAAACGGGCTTAAATGGTCGGCATTTGCCATCCTTTACCGTACCAATGCGCAATCACGCTCCATGGAGGAGGCTTTACGCAAACTGGGCATCCCGTATAAAATATATGGAGGCTTGTCGTTTTATCAACGTAAGGAGATTAAAGACCTGATAGCCTATTTCAGGCTCACCTTTAATCCTAACGATGAGGAAGCCTTAAAACGTGTTATCAATTACCCCAAACGCGGTATTGGCGACACATCGGTCGATAAGATCATTGTATCAGCCGATCAGCATGGTATAACACCATGGGAAGTTATTGTTGAGCCGGGCAAATACCTCGAGGGCAAAATATCCGGCGCGGTAGCCACCTTTGCTACCATGATCCAAAGCTTCCAGGTGCTGACCAAAACCAAGTCTGCCTATGAATCGGCTTTATATATCGCCCAGCATTCGGGCTTATTGAAGGACCTTTATGAAGATAAATCGGTAGAGGGGCTTAACCGTTACGAAAATATCCAGGAGCTTTTAAACGGGATCAAGGAGTTTTCAGAACGCGAGGATATTGAAGAAAAAGGCCTTGATATTTTCATGCAGGATGTAGCCCTGCTTACCAACGATGACAAGGATAAAAACAAGGATGCCGAAACGGTATCGCTCATGACCATCCACTCCTCAAAAGGGCTTGAGTTTCCGCAGGTTTATGTTGTGGGACTGGAAGAAAACCTGTTCCCGTCGCAAATGTCGCTTAATTCACGCAGCGACCTTGAAGAAGAGCGCCGATTATTTTATGTAGCCGTTACCCGTGCAGAAAGTAAGCTCCATATCAGTTATGCCACTTCACGCTTTAAGTTTGGAACATTAATCAATTGCGAGCCAAGCCGCTTCCTGGATGAAATTGATGCAAAATACCTTGAACTCGATTATACCGCCAAACCAGCTTCAGGTAACAGCCCATTTTTTGATGATGAGCGGAAAGCATGGAGCAGGGATAAACAACCCGACACATTTTCGCGGCCAAAACCGGCAGCTGCTGCCCCGGTAAAAACCACTTCCATACTGGCCAAGGCACACGTACCCTCGGCCAATTTCAAGCCTTCTGATACTTCCAATTTACAAGTGGGTATGGAGGTTGAACACGAGCGTTTTGGCTTTGGTAAAGTACTTGCTCTTGAGGGAAATAAACCCGATATAAAAGCCACCATCTTCTTTAAGGAGATTGGTCAAAAGCAGTTGTTATTAAAATTTGCGAAACTTTACATAGTTCAGTAAAGATAAACTAAGAGTTAAAATCCCTACTTTGAGGAATTGATTCCCCAAGCCTCGCCACAGTCTATCATTAAATTGCCTTTATAACACTAATTTAAAGGTAATTTAATGATGGCATACCATTTGGATTGTATAAGTATCCCCTTTTCCTTAATTAATATTTAATTGATATGAGCGATACTATAAAAAAGAAAACAAACAAATCCGTTGGTAAAAACATCCGGACATTACGTCATCAGCATGGATGGAGCCAGGAAGATGTGGCTAACCGTTTGGGCATCTCTATTCCTGCATTTTCAAAAATTGAAACAGGAGTAACGGATATAAACCTGTCGCGCCTTGAACAAATAGCCAATATTTTTGATATAAACGTGGTGAATATACTTGCCCTTGATACCGAAGAGGTTGATATGAGGCCGTCGAGTTTAAGCGTTGCGCAGAAAAAGCTGATAGACCGCGAATCAGAAATTGCCAACTTACAGCGTAAAGTAATATTGCTTTATGAAGAACTGCGCAATAAGGCCAGCGTAGCTTTGTAAATGTGTGCTGTAAACATTACAATTTACAGATAGTGTACATTGTTTGCTTCGCCTCTGTGTCCTGTTTTATTCATCACATTAAGCACGAGTTAACAATATTTAATTAAAGGAAATTAGATTAAAAAGTCTTTTTAGCAAATTAGCTAATTTATCGATGATGAGCGCTTTATAACGGTTTTGGAGTAATAATTGTGGCATGCAGGTTACAAATACAAAATGTATGTCAAATTATCTTATCTCCATATCAAAAAACGAAACCTTGAGCGACGGTATCATTCACGATCCTAAAAGCAAGTTGAAAGTTAAGGCGTTTGATTTGCTGCGGGCACGTTTTAAACCCAGCAAAGGTGAAGTAAGATTTTTTGTAACTGCCGGCGATGAAACACTTGCTTTTGAAACGCAGGGCTATAACAAACACAGGCAGCTGCTGGTTTTACAAATGATATCGTGGTATTGTATTTACCTGGGGCTTATAGAAGCGCAGATCCACTCAAGCCTGCCTGTACACTTTAGTTAATGGACAAAAGAGGCCAAACAGGTCAAACTCTCGGTGGGTTATGCAGCATATCGCTCATTTCGATGATTTTTTCATCAATTTCAGATACGCATTTATCCATCATATCCAAACATTCGGCCTGGTCAACCAGGCCTTCTTTTTCAAGGTTGATCAAGCCGCGTAATGTGGCTATTGGCCCCCTGATCTGATGTGACAGATACGACGAATGCTCAGAAAGCTTCTTGTTTTTCAACTGTAAATCCTTGGTACGCTCGTCAATGATCTCTTCGAGGTGATGATTGATCCGATCAAGGTTATCCTTTTGCCGGGACACTTCACCGTTTAGCAGCGTAAGCTGTGCATTGGTTTTGGCTTTACGTTTTACATTACTGATCAGCAAACCAATTACTACAAGCATCAAACCTGCAACTACGGTTACCGCCCAAAATTTCGACCGGTCGTAGGCCTGGCGCTCTGCAATTCTTTCGTTTTCTTTCAGCTGCTCTTCCTGCCGGCGTTTGGCCTCAACCAAATTCATTTGTGCCGATACGTTCGTTTTATAGGTAACACTATCCTGCGTGTATATTTCCCGTAATAAATTTACCGCCCGGGCGAAATTCTTTTTGTTATATTCCAGTTCGTACGTAGTGTATTTATAATCGTAATCAAGCTTAGGATCCTTTACCAACTGCGTATAAGCAGTCCCTTCCTGCACCATCTTTTCCGCGTTTTTAAAATCGCCTTTTGTCATGTAAAGCGCAGCAAGTGTAAGATCAACGCTGGCTACCGACTCGTTTAAATCGCGCGCTTTTGCACCTGCATTAGCCTCCAGCAATAAACTCAGGGCTTTATCGTAGTCCTTAAGCTTAAAATAAATAACACCACGGTTTTGCAAACATTGGATCAGGTTTACTGAGTCGCGCAGCTTTTGAAATATAGGGAAACTTTTGTCATAAAACTTAAGCGCCATATACAGGTTATTTTTACGCGTATAAACGTTGCCTATATTTAAATATAATGAACCTACCAATTTAGTATCATTTATTTTTTGTGCTATCTCCAGCGATCTGTTAAGATAGGTAAGGGAGCGTTCGTAGTCGTGGTCGCGGAACAGGATCCCTATATTATTATAAACCTTGGCCTCGCCCCGCAGGTTATTGTTGCGGGTAAAATATGAAAGGGAGTTCAGGTAATTTTCAATCGCCTTTTCAGGCTGATCAAGGTAGTATTTACCAATACCTATAACACGGTAAGCCTCTGCAATACCATCAATATAATTGAGCCTGGTAGAGAGCTTCAGCGCCCTGGTAGCATCTTCAACGGTTTGCTCCGGATTTGTTAGCCTGTTAGTATAGGCACTGGTATTCAGGCTTATTACTTCATTAGTATCTTTCGCAGCAACATCAATTATATCATTCGCGTATACCGACAGCGATAATAAAAAGAATAATATAATTGTGCCGATTTTTTTCATTAAAACACTTCTACGTTCTGTTGGGGTGAAAGTTATAAAATAATGCTGAATTATATTTAATGTTAGGAATAAAAACATTGTGGAAAATTATTTTCATATGTTTTTTATTGCAATAAAAAACATATTTATATTTGCAGTGTTAAATATCTGACATACAATATATTAAATACAAAAGAACTACTATACAATACTACCTTAAATGAATTATAGCCAATTACAATAATATTACAACATATATCTTGAAGTTTGCAATATAATTATAGTTTGTATATCAAATAAGTGAAATAATGTGAAAACTGTGCAATAAAATTGTATACCATACAATTAATTCGCCGGATGATATTACATTTAAAATTAGTAATTTAACGCCATAATTAACAGTGTAAAAATACGAAACAGAGAGTCTTTTTTAAAATTTAAAAAAAACAGAGTTTTTAAAAAACGGAGCATAAAATCCGACTTTTAAAATATTTGTGATAAGCTTAAAATAAGCTTGACGAGTTTTAATAAATATCAGGTATCGTATTAATTTAAAAAATAGAATATTAAATATAATAATTAATCAATATGAAAAAAACAGTGTTTTTTGTACTCCTTACCGTAGGCGCCGGAGTACTCTCATCGTCATCAGTTTTGTCATCATCGGCAAAAAAAGACGTACAGCCAACAGCTGTCAATTTCACCAAAACGCCCACAGGTTTTAAACGCGACCTGGGAAGCGCCGACTGAGATCCAATTAAATCGCACAGAAAATTCAACATCGATAATATAACACGATCATGAAAAAAATAATCACCATCACTTTAGCAGTTCTCTTCACAGGAGCTATTTCATCCTGCAAAAAGGAAAGACCCAAAGCTGAGTTTGCTAATCTTCACTTATTCACAACCGGTTACAAAAGAGACCTGGGAAGTGCCGACTGATTTATCTATTCAAGATCAATAAAACATAAAACAACATGAAAAAACTTATCCTCATAGCAACAGTAGCTCTTAGTGCAGGTGCATTATCATCAGCTACAAACAAAAATGAAAACAAAACGAAACTTGTGATTGCACCAGTAAACTCGTTGACAACCGGTTTTAAAAGAGATTTAGGCAGCGCCGACTAAAAAAAATAACATACAAGAGATTTAATAAACAAAAAATATTTACGTACCCCCACATTCAAAAAAATCATGAAAAATTTAACACTAATAGCAACTTTAGCATTAAGCACCATATTATCAACTGCAACATTAGCAAACGCAGCTAACGGCCCTCAACCAAAACGCGACTTAGGTTCTGCTGATGCTCGTGGTCCTCAGCCAAAACGCGACTTAGGTTCTGCTGATTTTGCTCGTGGTCCCCAGCCAAAACGTGACTTAGGTTCTGCTGATTTCGCTTTCGGTCCTCAACCAAAACGTGATCTTGGTTCTGCTGATTTTGCTCGTGGTCCCCAGCCAAAACGCGACTTAGGTTCTGCTGATTTTGCTCGTGGTCCCCAGCCAAAACGCGACTTAGGTTCTGCTGATTTTGCCCGTGGTCCCCAGCCAAAACGCGACTTAGGTTCTGCTGATTTTGCTTTCGGCCCTCAGCCAAAACGCGACTTAGGTTCTGCTGATTTTGCTTTCGGCCCTCAACCAAAACGTGATTTAGGTTCTGCTGATTTCGCTTTCGGCCCTCAGCCAAAAAGAGATTTAGGTTCTGCTGATTTCGCTTTCGGTCCTCAGCCAAAACGTGATTTAGGTTCTGCTGATTTTGCTTTCGGCCCTCAGCCAAAACGCGACCTTGGTTCTGCTGACTTCGCTTTCGGCCCTCAGCCAAAACGTGACTTAGGTTCTGCTGATTTCGCAATGTCTGGTCCTGGTCCAAAAAGAGATTTAGGTTCTGCTGATTTCGCGATGTCTGGTCCTGGCCCAAAAAGAGATTTAGGTTCTGCTGATTTTGCAGTATCTGGTCCTGGTCCAAAAAGAGATTTAGGTTCTGCTGATTTCGCAATGTCCGGTCCTGGTCCAAAAAG
Organism: Mucilaginibacter sp. cycad4; assembly: GCF_034263275.1. Lineage (NCBI taxonomy): Bacteria > Pseudomonadati > Bacteroidota > Sphingobacteriia > Sphingobacteriales > Sphingobacteriaceae > Mucilaginibacter > Mucilaginibacter sp. cycad4. The sequence continues at coordinate 3,254,927 of NZ_CP139559.1, forward strand.
AGATTTAGGTTCTGCTGATTTTGCAATGTCTGGTCCTGGTCCAAAAAGAGATTTAGGTTCTGCTGATTTCGCAATGTCTGGTCCTGGCCCAAAAAGAGATTTAGGTTCTGCTGATTTTGCAGTGTCTGGTCCTGGTCCAAAAAGAGATTTAGGTTCTGCTGATTTTGCAATGTCTGGTCCTGGCCCAAAAAGAGACTTAGGTTCTGCTGATTTTGCAATGTCTGGTCCTGGCCCGAAAAGAGATTTAGGTTCCGCTGATTTCATGGCATAATCACCAACTCTTCAATTGTAAAATTATATGTTATAAACTAAAATTTAAATAGTTAACGACATGAAAAAATTCATCATTGCCGCAGCGATTTTAATAACTACAGGCCTTACAGCTGTATCATTAACTCATAAAGCGCCTAAACAAGAAGCTAAAATAAAAGTCGAAAAAATTGAGTTTGCCCCTAAAGCAGTTAATGCCCCAAAATCAGACCTGGGATCGGCAGATTGATTAACCCGAACCGGCGCGAATTTTATCGAATTACACGAATCGAAAATTCGGCTGGCCGGAAGCTATTTACATATTGCATATATTGAATTATTAAAATTTCTGCAGATTGTAATGACTCAATGACCTAATGACGGCAATGACCTAATTACCTATATTTGCTGCAAATAATAATACTATGCAGCACATAAAGCAATATGTTGAGCAAAACAAACAGCGTTTACTTGATGAGTTATTTGACCTGTTACGTTTAGCTTCGGTTAGTGCCGATCCAAAATACAAACCTGAAGTATTAAAGACTGCCGATTACGTGGCAGCAAAGCTTCGCGATGCCGGAGCCGATAACGTTGAAATTTGCCAAACCGCCGGTTACCCTATTGTATACGGCGAAAAGATTATAGATGCATCTAAACCTACGGTACTGGTTTATGGGCACTATGATGTACAACCACCGGATCCGTTAGAACTGTGGAAAACCCCTCCCTTCGAACCAACTGTTCGCGACGGAAAAATATATGCCCGCGGTGCCTGCGATGATAAAGGCCAGTTTTATATGCATGTAAAAGCTTTTGAGCTCATGATGCAAACCGGCACGCTCCCCTGCAATATCAAGTTTATGATAGAGGGCGAAGAAGAGGTTGGCTCATCAAACCTGGGCATCTTTGTAAAAGCCAATAAAGAAAAACTAAAAGCCGACGTGGTGCTGATTTCTGATACATCGATGATCAGTATGGAGCACCCTTCGCTTGAAACCGGCTTACGCGGTCTATCATACCTTGAGGTTGAAGTAACCGGCCCTAACCGCGATCTGCATTCGGGTGTTTACGGTGGCGCCGTAGCCAACCCCATCACTATCCTGGCCCAGATGATTGCCAGCCTGCACGATGAAAACAATCATATCACCATTCCCGGTTTTTATAACGATGTGGTGCCGCTTACCGAAGCAGAACGCAAGGCCCTGAACAGTGCCCCCTATGATGAAGCCGAATACAAAAAAGACCTTGACGTTACCGAACTTTGGGGCGAAAAAGGTTACAGCACATTTGAGCGTACAGGCACCCGTCCTACCCTTGAGCTAAACGGCATTTGGGGCGGCTATATCGGCGAAGGTGCCAAAACAGTGCTGCCTTCAAAAGCCAATGCCAAAATCTCTATGCGTTTGGTGCCTAACCAAACATCAGAAGCAATAACCAAACTGTTTACCGATCACTTTTTGAGCATTGCCCCTCCTTATGTTAAGGTTAAGGTAACCCCTCATCATGGCGGCGAACCGGCTGTAACCCCTACCGATAGTGTAGCCTACCGTGCAGCCCAAAAAGCCATCGCCGAATCCTTTGGTAAAGAGCCTATCCCAACCCGTGGTGGTGGCAGTATCCCTATTGTTGCGTTGTTTGAAGCCGAGCTTGGCTTAAAGACCGTATTGATGGGTTTCGGGCTTGATAGTGATGCCCTGCACTCGCCTAACGAAAAATATGATATTTATAATTATTATAAAGGAATTGAAACCATTCCGCTGTTTCACAAATATTTTGCGGAGTTGTCAAACTAACACTAAGTGGCCTTAATTTGAATTTAACGGTGGTTATTTTTTGATTTTACGTAAAACAAATAATATATTTATGATATTATCTAACTATACAAAAATCAAAACCATGGCAACTAAAGAATTGGACAAAGAAAAGACCGATGCATCTAAGCAGTTGCGCGATCTCAAACCACTTAAACAGGAAAAAACAAACACCGCAAAGGCCTTGAGCGGAAACAAAATGAAACGAAAGCCCCTGTTATAAGATATATTTATAACAACCTGCACGAGCCGGCAAGCAAAACTGACCGGCTCGTTTTTTTCCATTACAGCCTTATCCGCATCTCGATCATCCGCTTTTCAAACCCCACCTTTTCATAGGCTTTAATAGCACCTGTATTATCGTTATATACTTCAAGTCTTATTTCAACAAGTCCCTGATCTGCTACCCATTTCTTCAGCTCCTCAATAATTGCCTGGTTTACTCCTTTTCCGCGGTGTGCGGGCAATACATACATAAAACCCAGGTAGGCGTATTTTTCAAAGTCGTAATAGGTATCGGGGTTCTTTTTAATGCGGGCGTAACCACTGCCTGCTATCTCTCCGTCAATTTCGGCCACTAAAACCTGTACTTCGGCCGAGGTTATAAACCCGTTTAAATCATAATAACTTATAGCGCCGGGCTTGAGTGTGCTATCAAAAGGGCGTTCGGCAGTGATTATACCCTGCTCAAATTGCAACAATACAGGCAGGTCTTCAATGGTAGCTTTTCTGATCAGCATATTAGTTAGATAGTAAAGCGTTCGCAATCCGCCAGGAATGCTTCATCAGCATCTGCACCAATCCCAGGCGCATCTTCAATAGTTAAATGATAGCCATCGTAGATAGCCCCGCCAATACAGGGATCAACCAAATGCCCCAACTTACACGTATCCATATCGTAAAACCGGATATTCGGGCTGGCGTATACAAAGTGCAGCTTGGCGCTTAGGGCTATACGGCTTTCCAGCATCCCTCCCATCATACAGGGAATACCATATGAGGCCGCGACATCATGGATCTTTTTGGCCTCATAAATACCGCCCGATTTAGCCATCTTTATATTAATATAGTGACAGGCCCCGGCATTGATCTGCTTACGGGCGTCGTGATGGTTATACACGCTTTCATCGGCCATGATTTTAACGGGTGACAACTGCATCAGTTCGGGCACCCTGTCATCATACCAGGTACGGATGGGTTGTTCGCAAAATTCAATATCATATTGCGCAATTGACTGCAATGCAAAAACGGCTTCGTTAAAAGTCCAGCCCTGGTTGGCATCAATACGGATCTTCATAGCCGGGCCAACAGCTTCGCGGATCTGCTTAATGCGTTCCACATCTTCTACTACATTTTTACCCAGCTTTACCTTCAGGATATTTGCGCCGGAAGCTTTAAAATCAAGGGCTTTTAAAGCCATGGTATGATGCCCGGCTATACCTATAGTAATATCCGATTCTACAACGCGCTTTTCGCCCCCTAAAAACTGGTATAAAGGCAAGCCCGCGTTTTTAGCGGCTATATCAAACAAGGCGTTATCAAAGGCACTTTTTATAGTGGTATTACCGGCAGTAAAGCTATGCAACTCCTGAAGACGCGCTTCAATATCAAGCGCGTCCTTGCCTTTCCATAACCGCGCAAACTCACGCGCCATAAGCAGGCAGGTATCCTGTGTTTCGCCCACAATCATCGGGAAAGCAGAGCACTCCCCTACGCCGTAAAAACCGGCATCGGTATGTACGCGGATAAAAACATTTTGAGCATGGGATAAAGTTCCGGTAGCAATGGTAAACGGCTCCATCGGGATACTGAAGCGGTAGATCTCTATATGGGTGATGGTAATTTGCTGATTTTCCAAATTGTAGATGTTTAAAAGCTAAGTTAAAACAAATAATTGCAACAATTAACCAACGTAATTTGCTTATTATAAGTATTAGTTTATATTTGCATTACTTCAATACAAGTAACAATTCAATTTTAGCCTCTTTTGCCCTTCCATCAGGGAAATTTGTCTGGCTAACTTTCAAATCTTCATAAAACACTATTAACATGGCTAAAGAAAACACGCCTGCAAATTTTGATTATAACTCAACCAGGAATAAACTGATCCTGTCTGAATATGGCCGTAACGTACAAAATATGGTTAAATATATTGTAGCGCTGCCAACTAAAGAAGAACGTAACCGCTACGCACAGGTAGTTATTGACCTTATGGGTTTCCTTAACCCCCACCTGCGCGATGTGGCCGATTTTAAGCACAAACTATGGGACCACCTGCATATCATATCTGATTACCAGATTGATGTTGATTCACCATATCCCAAGCCATCGCCGGATGCTGTGCATATTAAGCCAGCGCCTTTAAATTATCCTCATCAGCGCATCAAATACAAGCACTACGGCAAAACCATTGAGCTGATGATTGAAAAAGCTAAAGCTATTGAGGAACCCGAACGCAAGCGCCATATGATCCAGGCGATAGCCAATTTCATGAAAATGGCTTACGTGCAATGGAACAAGGATTCGGTAAGTGACGAAAGTATCCTGTCTGACTTGTATGCCTTGTCAGGCGGTACGCTGAAACTGGAAGAGAACATTAACCTTAACCGCGTTGATTTCCGTCCTAATAACTTTCAGCAAAACAATACCAATAACAACAACCGCGGCCGTAACAATAACCAGAACAATCAAAACCGCGGTGGCAGCAACGGCGGCAGGCAAAACAATAATCAAAACCGCAACAACAACCAAAACCGCAACCGTAACAACGGCGGCGCAAAAAAATATTAAGAACCTCACCCAACCCTCTCCAAAGGAGAGGGCTTTTTACTTTCTACGGCATACCGTCTTTCATGTCACATCAGGCAGATTCGAAATAAAGCAATCCCCGATAAGCAGGTTCGCCCTGTTTAATTTGTGATTGTTTCGTACCTTATTAATAACATGATTATGAATCATTGATTATAATGAACTTTTTTGATCGATTTTAGTTTGGGCGTTGCCTGCGGCCCGGGCTGTACGCTCATACTGCACAAGGCATAATCCGTTGGCTAACGGACGGTATCCGCTCCCATCCCTATCGCAGCCCCACACACCCTCTCCAAAATATATTTTAAACGTCACCATGATTTTTCCGGGGTTCGCCTTTTGGTACCTCAGCAATGACTTTTTTTGCGCCAATATCATTAATGATAAATCCAGTCTGCCTTTTATTTTATCTGCATTAATTTTCTAATCTTTGCCCCATATAAATTATTTGACAAAACCGATCATAGCTTTTACAGTTTATCATTGGTGATCTTATCAATTATCCGAAACTCCGCATGACTAACGCATTTGTAATAAACGGCGGCAAACCGCTAAAAGGTGAAATAACCCCGCAGGGTGCAAAAAACGAAGCTTTACAGGTTATATCTGCCGTATTGCTTACAGCCGAAAAGGTAACCATCAGCAATATCCCTGATATTAAGGATGTAAACAAGCTAATAGAGTTGCTTGGCGATATGGGTGTTATTGTTGAACGCATCAACGAGCATACCTATACTTTTGAGGCCAAAGACATCAACCAGGACTTTTTCTTGTCCGAAACCTTCAAATCAAAAGGCGGCGGCTTACGTGGTTCTATCATGATAGTTGGCCCCCTGCTTGCCCGCTTTGGCAAGGCTTCTATCCCTAAACCGGGTGGCGATAAAATCGGTCGCCGCAGGCTGGATACCCACTTCCTCGGTTTTGAGAAACTGGGCGCACAATTCAACTACAATCCCGAAAATGGTTTCTTTAATGTAGATGCCTCCAACCTGCAGGGTACTTACATCCTGCTTGATGAAGCTTCGGTAACAGGAACAGCCAATGTAGTAATGGCTGCAGTTTTGGCCAAAGGAACTACCACCATTTACAATGCTGCCTGCGAACCTTACTTACAACAGCTATGCAAAATGCTGAGCCGTATGGGCGCTAAAATCAACGGTATAGGCTCAAACCTGCTCACTATTGAAGGCGTTGAAAAACTGGGTGGTACAGAGCACCGTTTACTGCCCGATATGATCGAGATCGGTTCGTTCATTGGTTTGGCGGCCATGACCGGATCTGAAATAACAATTAAAGATGTTCAATACAAAGAACTGGGCATGATCCCCGATGTTTTCAAACGTTTAGGCATTAAGCTTGAATTAAGAGGCGATGATATCTTTATCCCAGCCCAGGAACATTACGAAATAGAAACTTTCATCGACGGCAGTATCATGACCATTGCCGATGCACCATGGCCGGGCTTCACCCCCGACTTATTAAGCATTGTGCTGGTTGTCGCTATTCAGGCAAAGGGTTCGGTACTGATCCACCAGAAGATGTTTGAAAGCCGCTTATTCTTTGTGGATAAATTGCTGGATATGGGCGCGCAGATCATCCTTTGCGATCCGCACCGTGCTACCGTTATCGGTCTGGATAACCAGGTTAAACTGCGCGGTATCTCCATGACCTCGCCGGATATCCGTGCAGGGGTTTCATTATTGATCGCAGCGCTTTCGGCACAGGGTCAGTCGACCATTTACAATATCGAACAAATTGAACGCGGCTATCAGCATATTGACACCAGGCTTAAAGCTTTGGGGGCTGATATAACCCGGATCTAAATTTTAGGTTAAAGGCGAAAGGTTAAAGGTTAAAGGTAGCTGCACTTAGCACAGCCTTTAACCTTTTTTAATTTTAGGACTTTTCCTATCAAAACATAGTACTTAAACCGGGAATACTGAAATAGTTGCATGTAACGCGCATTAATCTTTCCTTTTTAAAAACCTTTCGCCTTTAACCTTTTACCTTTCACCTCAAAAATACTACCTTTAAAAAAACCATTCTATAAACAATGCCTTACAAAAACCGGAAATCTACCTACGTTTATTTTGTACTGATATTTGTATTTATTAAAGTTGTCCTTAATTTGTTCGCTATATCGCATTTTGGTTTTCACCGCGATGAGTTTCTGCACCTTGTACTGGCCGATCACCTGGATTGGGGATATAAAGAAGTACCGCCATTTATAGCCATACTGGCAAAAATTTCTATTACTTGTTTCGGCAATTCAGTTTTTGCTGCGCGATTGTTCCCGACATTATTTGGCGGTCTCATTGTCCTGCTTACCGGCCTCATTGTCATTGAATTTGGCGGGAAGAAGTTTGCTATAACCCTTGCCTGTTTATCACTCATTTTTGCACCTGCTTTTGTGGCGAGTGATTATCTTTTCCAGCCGGTAGTTTTTGACCAGTTTTGGTGGGTGCTAACCGTTTGGCTGCTGATAAAATACCTCAACACTACTGACGTGAGGTACCTGTACTGGCTGGGGGCGGTCGTTGGTTTTGGCATACTTACCAAGTATACGATGCTCTTTTTTACAGTTTCGTTGATTATCGGCATCCTTATAAGCAAACAGCGTAAGCTGCTATTCAACAAGCATATTTTCGGTGCTGCTTTAATAACAATACTTATTGTGTTGCCTAACCTGATCTGGCAAATAACGCACCACATGCCGGTATTTACGCATATGAAAGCCCTGCGCGAGCAGCAACTGGATTATATTACCCCAACAAACTTTATAAAACAACAATTACTGGTAAATGGTATCGCCTTATTTGTATGGCTTAATGGGCTGGCATTCCTGATATTTTCGTTCAGGCTGCGTAATTTCCAGTTTATCGCCCTGGCTTATGCGCTCATCTTCTTTTTTTTACTGATGATGGACGGCAAAAACTACTACATCTTCGGTGCTTACCCTATGCTGTTTGCAGCCGGGGGCTTTGGTTTCGAACGATTATTAAAAACAAGCGGCTATGTTTTGCGTACAGCGCTGATCGTAGTCTTTACATTGCCCAACGCATTGTTGCTGCCAATTTTATTGCCTGTTTTACCAATAAACCAAACCCTCGCGTTTTTTCGTTTTGCCGATAAATACCTCCCTCCTGCTCGCTTTTCAATGACCTGGGAAGATGGCAAAAAACACGCTACCACCCAGGATTATGCTGATATGCTGGGCTGGGACGATATGGCCGCACTGGTTGATAAGGCCTACAAAAGCCTTAGCCCCGAAGATCAGAAGCAAACCATGGTTTATGCCGATAACTACGGCGAAGCCGGCGCCCTGCACCATTATGGCAAGCAATACGGCTATCCTGATGCAATTTCGCTGAACAGCAGCTTTACCCTCTGGGCGCCCGATAGCCTGAAGTGCAAATACCTGATCTATGTAGATGACGGTGGCGGCAAAAACATTAAAGAATTTGTGGAAGGAAAAATGATAGGCAGCTTTACCAAAGTTGGTGAAGTAACCAATCCCCTCGCCCGCGAAAAAGGCACAGCTGTGTTTATCATTACACCTAATTACAGGCTAAATGAACGATATAGCCCGGAATTGGCGAAGAAGAGGCTGGAGTAAGTTTAAATCATCTTCGTTGCGCTATTTGTCATGATATAATTGTATTACTCGTCCATTATTCGCCGAAAAAATAATGTGGAACGTGCCGCCATGTGTTTCTTTAGGTAAACTGCCTTCCATAATCCAAAAACCGTCGACCAAGTCAATCATGTAAGGTTTTTCATCTCTTATATCATCTTCTCCAAAAATTCTAAACAAGATCGGCTCTGCAAATTCAATCGCCTCGTATTCAGTTCCTATTTTATGCCCCGCGATAATATTATAGCGCGTTGGATACTTAAGAGCCAAGCTGATCATTCTTTTTGAAGCCTCAACCTCTTCTCGAGTAAATGCCGCGTGATTATGATATGAGACAAAAAATATCATTGCCAATAGCATATACAAATATTTCATTGTCAAGAGATTTTAAAGCTCTGTTTAAATTTGATAGATATTATTTACAGCTAAATAAAATTTCATTGCCGTTGGTTTTAACCAACGGAATAATGCGTAGCGATAAGAGGGCTTCAGCCCAAATCCGCTTCCATAATTGGGCTAAAGCCAAGATTTTTTATCTTTTTCCTACCGTTGGTTAAAACCAACGGCAATGAGTATTTTGCATTTTCAAACAGCTTCTTAGGTTTAATTTAAATATCGTCATAAATCACTTTAAAAACAAAACGGTGCCATATTCTTCACATGACACCGTTTTCAATCTTCTTATCTTTCAGCTCCTAAGCTGATATAGCGTTTATAATATCATACTGGGTAATGATCTCTATTTTGCCTTGACCGTCCTCAACCAGTACGGCAATGTTATCTTTATTGATCATGGCAGAGATCCTGTCTATCGATGTATTCAGATCAACAAACGGGAACGGCGCAGTCGTGATATTTTTAATTGGCTGCGATTTGATAGATGGGTTCTCGATCAGCGAATCAAGGATATCACTTTCGGTGATCTTGCCTATTACCATGCCTTTTTGCGTAACCGGGATCTGAGAGATATTGAGTGATTTGATGGTATTGATAGCTTCTAATACACTCTTTTCGCAATCTATCGTAATAATTTCCTGCACATCTTTTTTGCTGATGATATCGTGTGCAGTAAGCTTTTCGTCTTTCAGAAAACCGCGGTCGCGCAGCCAGTCGTCGTTATACATTTTTCCAAGATAGCGTGTGCCATGGTCCGGGAAAATAATCACCACTACATCGCCTTCTTTAAACTTATCCTTCATCTGCAGCAAGCCTGCCACTGCCGATCCGGTTGAGTTACCGGAGAAAATTCCTTCTTTACGGGCAATTTCGCGGGTCATGAGGGCGGCATCTTTATCGGTCACCTTTTCAAAATGATCTATCAGGCTGAAATCAACGTTGGCGGGCAAAAAATCTTCGCCGATACCTTCGGTAATGTATGGATAGATCTCGTTTTTATCAAAAACGCCGGTCTCCTTGTATTTTTTAAATACCGAGCCATAAGTATCGATACCCAACACCTGGATGGCGGGGTTCTTTTCTTTCAGATAACGGGCGATGCCTGATATGGTACCGCCGGTGCCCACGCCAGCAATAAGGTGGGTGATTTTACCTTCAGTTTGCTCCCAAATTTCGGGACCTGTTGATTCGTAATGCGCTTCCGAGTTACTCAGGTTATCATACTGATTGGGTTTCCATGAGTTAGGAACTTCACGTTCCAGGCGTGATGATACCGAATAATATGAACGCGGATCTTCTGGCTCCACATTGGTTGGGCAAACTATTACCTCGGCACCAAAGGCACGCAGGGCATCAAACTTTTCTTTTGATTGTTTATCGGTACTGGTGAAAATGCATTTATAGCCTTTTATCACAGCTGCAATAGCCAGGCCCATACCGGTATTCCCCGAAGTACCTTCAATAATGGTTCCGCCGGGTTTAAGCTTGCCGCTCTTTTCGGCATCCTCAATCATTTTAAGGGCCATACGGTCTTTTATGGAGTTGCCCGGGTTGGTTGTCTCTATCTTGGCTAAAACGGTAGCAGGGATATCTTTTGCTACTTTATTCAATTTTACCAGCGGCGTATTGCCAATGGTATCGAGTATGTTATTGTACCACATAATTTAAATCTCTACTAACCCGGTATATAAAGCAGGGTTACGCCCCAAAAATAAGTTTCTTAAATGATATTTCTTTTATGGAATAGTAAATAGATAAATAACTTATCTAAGATACGCCAAAAGCAGCATTGGCAAAATGGAGAAGTGCACCGCGAATATTTTAAGGAGAAAGTAAGTATATTTTGCCGCAGTCTTAAACAGGGCAAATATACGTTCACCGTAAACCTCATCCCCGTTACAACGGTAAATACACCCTGAACCCGGCCAAAGCCGAAATGATGTATTTCCCGGTATTTTACGGCAGAGAGGGGATGAAGAGCGTGGTCATTGATTAGAACCTTGATTTTCCTGATTTAAGGATTTCTTGATATCATAATCTATCAGGTAATCCTTAAATCCTAAAAATCATGGTTCCTTAGAATTTCAAGTGTTTAACCGTTAACCCGTTATTGATCAACTGCTTTAACGATTCGATACCGATGTGCAGGTGTGTTTCAACAAATTGCTCGGTTACTGATGAATCGCTTTCGGCGGTTTTTACACCTTCGGGGATCATCGGCTGATCTGACACCAGCAGCAATGCGCCTGTAGGGATCTTGTTGGCGAAGCCGGTTGTAAATATGGTTGCTGTTTCCATATCAACGGCCATGGCACGTAAATCTTTCAGGTATTTTTTAAATACTTTGTCGTGCTCCCAAACGCGGCGGTTGGTGGTGTAGCAGGTACCAGTCCAGTAATCGCGTGAGTAGTCGCGGATGGTGGTCGAAATAGCTTTTTGCAGCGCGAATGACGGCAATGCGGGCACTTCCTGTGGCATATAATCGTTTGATGTACCTTCGCCGCGGATAGCAGCTATTGGCAATATCAGGTCACCTACGTTGTTCTTCTTTTTCAAACCGCCGCATTTACCTAAAAATATTACAGCTTTAGGATGAATGGCAGTAAGTAAGTCCATTACAGTAGCAGCAACCGAGCTGCCCATACCAAAGTTGATAATGGTAATCCCGTTGGCAGTAACGCTCTGCATCGGCTTTTCAATTCCCATGATAGGCGCGTTATCATGCCATTGCGAAAACAGCTGGATATACTTTGAAAAATTTGTGAGGATAATATACTCGCCAAATGCTTCAAGGGGCCTGCCTGTGTAACGCGGCAGCCAGTTGGCTACAATTGCTTCTTTAGTCTTTAATCCTGATTTTACGGGCGATTGCACTTCCTTCACCGGCGGTGGTAAGGCATCTCCGTCTTTTTTAATGTTTAATTCTTCGTTCATATGATTTCTTTTTATACAGCAAACCCCGGTATGATAACCAGGGCCGCTTTATTTTTTTAATAAATATAAGTGTTTACTTATATACTGTACGTTAAGCTACTTTTAACTTTTTCAGATCAGACTTTTCAAATTTTTCGTGTGCGTAATCTAACGTTACGTTCAAACGTTTCACATCTTTTTTAGATGGAAACTCAAACATAGCATCAATCATGATAGCCTCGCATATTGAGCGTAAGCCCCTTGCACCAAGTTTAAATTCCATTGCTTTGTCAACAATAAACTCCAATACTTCGTCTTCAAAATCAAGCTTTACACCTTCGTATTCAAACAGTTTTTTGTACTGTTTCAATAACGAATTTTTAGGCTCGGTAAGGATATTGTGCAATGCTTCCCTATCAAGCGGGTTGAGGTAGGTTAGCACCGGTAAACGGCCTATCAACTCGGGAATCAAACCAAACGATTTCAAATCCTGCGGGGTGATATATTTGTAAAAATTCTTGGTGTCGATATCGCCTTCGTCGTGTTTAAACTTGTAACCAACCGTTTGGGTACGCAGGCGATTGGCAATCTTTCTTTCAATACCGTCAAATGCTCCGCCGCAAATGAAAAGGATGTTGCTGGTATTTACGGTGATCATTTTCTGATCCGGGTGTTTACGGCCACCTTGCGGTGGTACGTTAACCATGGTGCCTTCTAATATCTTCAATAACGCTTGTTGCACACCCTCTCCGGATACGTCGCGGGTTATAGAAGCATTATCGCTTTTACGTGCTATTTTATCAACCTCATCAATGTAAACAATACCTTTTTCGGCAAGGGTTACATCATAATCGGCAGATTGTAACAAACGGGTGAGGATACTTTCAACGTCCTCCCCTACATAACCTGCTTCGGTTAATACAGTGGCATCGCAAATGCAAAACGGAACGTTAAGTACCTTGGCGAGTGTTTTGGCAAGCAGGGTTTTACCCGTACCTGTTTCACCTACCATGATGATGTTCGATTTTTCAATCTCAACCTCATCTTTATCAATACGCTGGTTTAAGCGTTTATAATGATTATATACAGCTACCGAAAGTATCTTTTTGGCATCATCCTGTCCAATAACATACTGATCAAGATGTGCCTTCATTTCTGATGGCTTAAGCAAGGCCGGCGCCAGAGGCGATGACTTCACTTTACGTACCTTCAACTCCTCAGCCAATATTTCATTGGCCTGGTTCACACATTTGTCACAAATGTGTGCATCAAGTCCTGCTATTAACATCAGGGAATCCTGTTTACCGGCACCGCAAAATGAACACCTGATCTCTTTGCTGTTTTTATTCATCTGATTCGTCTTCTTACTCAAAGTTAAAAAATTAGTGGCAGAAAAAAAAATTCTGTCCGTAAGTCGGGAAAGTCAGCAAGTCCGGAAGCAGCTCCGCTTCCGGACTTTAATAACTTTTTAACATTCCAAACATCCGGACTTTCCGACTTATCGGACTTCCGAACTCTCAGGACAAAATTATTTTCCTTTGTTACCTCTTAAAATTTCATCAACCATACCAAATTCTTTGGCTTCCTCGGCAATCATCCAGTAATCACGGTCAGATGCATCCCAAACCTTTTGATAAGGTGCACCACTGTGATCAGCAATGATCTGGTACAGCTCTTTTTTCAATTTAGTGATCTCCTGGTAGGTGATCTCAATATCCGACTGCTGGCCCTGAGCGCCGCCTGATGGCTGGTGGATCATTACCCTTGCATGCGGAAGCGCTGCCCTTTTACCTTCTGTACCTGCTACTAATAATACTGCAGCCATTGAAGCGGCCATACCTGTACAAATGGTAGCCACGTCATTTGATATAAATTGCATAGTATCATAGATACCTAAACCTGCATAAACCGAACCGCCTGGTGAATTGATATAGATCTGGATATCACGTTTAGCATCGGCCGATTGTAAGAAAAGCAATTGAGCCTGGATAATGTTTGCAATATTATCATAAATGGCATCGCCAAGGAAAATGATACGGTCCATCATTAAACGTGAAAACACGTCCATCGCCTGTACATTAAGCTGGCGTTCTTCAAGAATGTACGGCGTCATGCCAGTTGGCACGGTAGTGATTCCAGAAGGCATGCTGCTTCTTTCAACACTTCCAATATACTTGTCTACATAAAGACTGTTAATACGGTGATGCTTAACAGCATATTTTCTGAATTCGTTTTTATCGATATTACTGTTCATGGTTTTTGTTTGTTGTTCGTTAGGAAATGCGGGCGTCTTACCCGCGATAAATATAGTTTTTAGTTCAATAGATTTTTTGCAAGATAGTTTTTATTAAGTAATTTTTTGATGAGGCCTTTTTGAGTCGGCAAGTCCGAAAGTCGGTAAAGTCCGAAAGTTACTTAGCATTTACACAGGTCTGATATTTTGGACGATTATCCATTACTGAACCCATAAGACGGATAAGCCCCAACACCTTCTCGCCTGAAAACACCAAAAGCAACCCGATGAGTTGCTTTTGGTGAATATGCTAATCTCCAACAGGAGATAAAACTGCTTACTGTGCTGCTGTAACCAATGCACTGAAATCAGTGTAAAGGATATCCTGCTTATCTAAAGTGATCACATTTTTGATATAATCAAATACCTTTAATGCTTTTACCTCTTCAAATATTTTGTTAGCGTTGTCTTTGTTTTGCAGGTACTGAACAGTGTACTGACCTAACTGATCTTCAGGGATCGCAGTTGGGCTGTACATCCTGAACTGCTGATCTAAACGGATCTTAGCTAATTCAAACACATCTTCGTATTTAATCTCGATAGAGTTGTCGGTAATGATCTTATTTTCGATCAAAGTCCATTTCAGGTTTTGAGCAAAATCATTGTAACCGCCTTCTAATTCCTCGTCGCTCAGTTTTTCGTTAGTTGCTTTTAACCAGCGTTTCAGGAACTCATCAGGAAGGGCGAAATCAACTTTAGCGATAGCCAGTTTGTACATGTCGTCCTGCAATTTGCGGTCGGCATCCTGAACCATCATACTTTCAAGCTCCTCGGTAATTTTAGCCGTGAACTCCTCTTCGGTAGTTACTGTACCTTCACCAAATAATTTGTCAAAGAACTCCTGGTTAAGATCGCTTTCTTCTAAACGGTTAACGTTTTTAACAGTCAATTGGAAATCTGACCTTAAATCAGCGGCATCGTCTTCTTCAATTTTCAATAAACCGGCAATTTTAGCTGCGTCGTTATCAAAAGCTTTACGAATATCGAATGTTAATACGTCGCCTTTTTTCAAACCGATCAGTGAAGCTTTGATAGCTTCGTCTTTGATCTGATCTAAACGTACAGACGCTGTATTGGTTATTCCACCCTCAAAAACACTACCATCAGCCGAAAGTTGAACCAATTCGCTGTAAAGAACGTCATCATCTGCCGATACGTCAGGATTTGTCATTTTGCCATAGCTCCTGCGGATATTTTTGATCCTTGAAGCCAGCGTTTCGTCATCAACTTTAATTACGTATTGGGTTAATTTATCTTTTGATGAAAAGTCGATGCTGAACTCAGGAGCCAGGCCTAATTCATATTTGAACTCAAAATTATCGGCAAAATCCCAGTTATATTCTTTGTTATCATCGGCAGCAGGTAAAGGCTGACCTAATACGGCCAGTTTTTGCTCGTCGATATAGTTATTTAAAGTATCTTGTAACAGGTTGTTGATCTCATCAACAAGGATGCTTTTACCGTACATTTTTTTGATGTGCGATGCAGGCACCATGCCCGGGCGAAAACCAGGAATTTTTGCTTTTTTAGCATTTTCCTTTATAGCTTTTTCAACACGTGGCTGGTAATCTTCAGGGTTGATGTTAATTTTAACAACTGCGTTCAGGTCATTAATTTTTTCCTGTGTAATATTCATCTTTTACCGGGTATTTAATTTAATCCTTTGAAATATAGCCTAAAACCTAATCCGTGCTATACAAAATTCGAGGCGCAAAAGTATGAATTTATTTTTAATTAGCGTTTGATTTTATATTGTTTTCGAGGAAAATGAAACTGCTTTTAAATGAATTGACCGGCAGGGTCCGCACAACGATGGCGTATAAACTTGTCCGAACCTGTGTTTGCCTGAACCCGAATTAAACGATTTTTAGAATTGATTGAAAACAAGTGGACTTTCATATCGTTTTTGGTAAATTCTTTAATTCAATAAATTCAGGTCCAGACAATATGGGCGTTCCCGTTAGCTAACGGGCCGGGCTTTACGCTGCAAGTCCTCGCCTTTCCTGCCCGCAATCCCAACCCGCGCTGTGGGCTTTACGCTGCTATCCTGACGCGGCCTCCGCACTGCCCATAAAACCGGGCGTTAAACCCAACTAACCTCTAATCTCTATTTCCCATTCCTTTCAAATTTTACAACATGGTTACTGATGGGCTTTATCGTTTTCAAATACGCATAAATCGCCTCCAGGTCTGACACCTTCATACTGCCATATCTCCACCATGGCATAATGGTCTGAAAATCGCCCGGCTTTACCGGTGTTGGCTGTATTTTACCATTTGCATATTGGGTGAACCGGCTTACAAATTGCTCCTTTGTCCAGCTGCCTATCCCGGTTTCTTTATCGGGCGTAATATTGGCCGAAAACACTTTGCTTCCGCCCGGTACAATATAACCCTGTCCACCGGCAAAAGCCATTGACTCATTCAATTTACCTTTATCTGACTGGGTGTGACATTCTTTGCAGGCAGCTGCATTTAATAAATAAGCTCCATATTTAACAGTATCCACCGGATTTGGGATATTACCCAGCGCAGCCTTTTGCGGCATGGTATGTACTATAATATTCAGCGGAAAATCGAGCTGATGGCCCGGGTAGTTTTTACCGCTGGGTTTTAAAGTGCGGATATAAGCAATAATGGAATAAAGGTCTTCCCTATCCATTTTTGCATAGTAAGGCCACGGCATTATCGGAAATATGGCCGAACCATCTTTTTTAACACCGGTGGTCATTGCCCTGAAGATTTCGCCATCAGTCCAATTGTTTAAATTTAACGGAGTAATATTAGGCGAATAAACCGTGCCGGGAAAACCTGCTGAAGCATCAAATTTTTCACCGCCAGAACCGGAAACTGTCGAATCGGAAGGGCCTGCAAATTTATCCCAGCTCCGGGTAGAATGGCAATCCAGGCAAACCGTAACATTATTGGCCAGGTACTTGCCGCGGGCTATGCGTTGCGGTGTGGCATCTACTTTAGTAGTTTCGGGTTGGCCCACATTGGGCAATGCCAGCGTTATGTAGGAGATGCCGGCAACAGCGATGAGGACAAGCGTTATAACTACATAGGCCGTCCATTTTAAAAACTTTTTCATTCAAATTTTTAATTAGTGATAGGTGGTTAAAATCAAAAAAGGCCGCGAATCAATTATATCCCTCAGCCTCTTTGTTTATTATTATAAAAGTCGATCAGTCAACTTTTTTGATGGACGACGCACCCGATTTATCGTTATTCACAGTAGATGGGGAGCCTTTGTACTCAATTTCGGAAGCACCGCTGGTATGCACATTCAAAGTTTTAAGCACGTTGATCTTGCAATGGCCAATGCCCGATGTTTCAATATCATAGTCACCAACAACAAAATCAAATGCTTCTATTTTACCTGCACCGCTCAGGTCAATTTTGTGCGATGCTGCCTGGCCTGTAAGGTGTACTTCTGTTGCTCCACTGCCGTCGGTTGATACATTGGCCGCATTGAGGTCAAGGGTTACTTTTGTGGCACCTGAAAGATCAAGCTTAAAATCTTTGGCGTTAAGCTTGCCGTCAGAATTAACTTCAACCGCGCCCGAAGCTTTAATTTCATCAAGGTTTTTCACGCCGATATTGATCACCATATCGCCGGGATCGCAGAAATTCTTTTTTGATTTAATGTGCAATACGCCACCTTCAACCGAAGTTGAAATATATTTAATCAGGTTGTCATCAGCTTTGATATCGATAGTTAAAGAGCTATCCTGCTTCAGGTGTACTTTAAACGCGCCTGAAATTTCAACTTTTTTAAAATCTTCGGCCTGGCGTTTTTCGGTGGTTTGATTGCCTGAGCCATGCACACATCTGTAGTTGCATGATGATAATATGCCGGTGGTTATAAATGCACTTACTATAGTGAAGGTAAAAAGGTATTTTTTCATGGTTTTGGTGTTATGACGCCGGTTGGCAGTTTAGTGTTACATCAAAATTAAAAAAAGCTATCACATTTTGGGTGATAGCTTTTGAATATATGATAGGCTTTTATGAAAGTGAGCGATTAAAGACCTGCAAATTCGTTTTCAACGGTGTACTTTGCAGGGGCGTTGGTTACTTTATCGGTAAAGCTTGCTGCGGCAAAAGCGTTGTTGTTTACAAATGATTCGCGGGTGTGGTTCAGGGTGTAAACATCGGCGGTACCGGTAAACTCCGCTTTAGCTTTATCATTAACGTTAACTGTTGCTGCATAAGCATCAACGTTTAATTTGGCTGATGCGTTGTTGTAAAGGTTAACGTTCAGGTCAAGGGCTGTTAGTTTTCCGAATGATTTAACCTCGGCATTGTCATAAGCATTAATAGCTTTAAGATCATTTGCAGTTACCCAAACTACCAGTTTTTCGTTTTTGTATGAGGTGATACGCAGTGTACCGTTGTTGTTTTGTACCAATGCGCTTTCTGAGTAATACTTGTTATAAACTTTAACATTGTCATTTTCTCCGGCTGATACATATACTTCAACATTACCGCGAACTTCGATCTTGCTGATCTTGCTTACGTTGTTTAAAACTACGGCTGCGCCGTTATCAATTTTGGTTGTTGCATTAGCTGCGGTTGATACTCCAAGTGCTAAAACTAAAGAGGTTGCGATTGTTAATATTGTAGTTTTCATGATGATTAATATTTTGATTGTCAATTATTTGTGTTTCTATTTCATTTAATACACAGATAAGACGCCCCCATTTTTAAAACGTTACAGCGGTTTCGGGCAAATTAGATGTATAGCAGGTTTTAGTCGGCAAACGGCGGAATATCATCGGTAAAAGCGGAAGAAATTTTGACTGCAGATGTGCAGATTTCTGATGTGCAGATGAAAAATGGAAGGAATGGGGGCGCTGGAAGTAAAAATAACGCTGTCCGAAGTCTCTGACTTCGGACGACTATGCCTGTAGTCTCTGACTACAGGATATTTTGCTTAAGAAAGTTGATAGCCTAGTATGCCTGTAGTTTGCAACTACAGGCATACTAAATTCGAAGTCAGAGACTTCGAATAGCGTTATATATCTAATTAGAACAAAAAAAACGCCGCTACCCGGTTAAAGGCAACGACGCTCCAGAAAACAATTGAGGTCAGTTCAACTTACCACGGAAGTTCTTCGCCAAGGTGTATGAACCTGCCGTTAGGGCCATCCTCGCCAATAAGCGACAGTTCAACACTGGTTTTGGCACCATCAGGGACAGTCATTGGTGCATGTTCAACACTGCCCAGTTCTGTTTGCACCCAGCCCGGATGTGCAGAGTTTACTTTGATGTTGGTACCTTTTAATTCATCGGCCAATAATACAGTGAATACATTCAAAGCTGCTTTTGACGATGCGTATGATAAACGTTTAAAATCGGCTATTGGGCTGCCTTCAGTCGCATGCAATGTAATTGAGCCCAATATGCTCGATAGGTTAACAATACGACCGGCTTCGCTCTTTTTAAGCAAGGGAAGCAGTTCATTAGTTAAATATACAATGCTGAACAAATTGGTGTTAAAGATGTACTCAAACTCATCCGGCTTTGTGGCAACGGTCTTTTTAACAAATAGGTCATCATCTTTAGGACCAACACCTGCATTATTTACAAGGATATCCAGTTTACCAAATTTATTTTCGATATAAGCAGCAACTGCTGTTCTTTCGTCGGCATTGGTAACATCCAGCTGAACACCGTATGCTTCAATACCTTGTGCCGTTAACTGTGCAACAGTTTCTTCGGCAGCGTTTAATTTACGTGCGGCCACTATTACAGCCACGCCGTTTTCGCCTAATTGTTTAGCGGTTTCAAAACCGATACCGCGGTTTGCGCCTGTTATTAAGGCAATTTTTTTTGTTGACATGATATTTTCTATTTATGGTTGAGTGAATGATGATTAATTAATTTGCGGCAACATGATCATGATCGGTACTGGTTGATACCTCAATCCATTGATCAATTTCGTTGCTTGTTTTTTCGGCATTGGCTTTATACATTCCTACCGCATCCTTACCAATAGGCAGGTGTAACGGAGGGTTTTCATTATGAGCGATGTCAACTACCACCTGGGCCAGTTTCTTCGGATCGCCTGGTTGGTTACCATGTAACTGATCAGCACCCGTCCTCATAGGGCCAACTGTAGCGGCATAATCGTCAATGATATTTTTTGAAGCGCTGTATGATTCGGCGCTCAGGAACTCGGTGCTGAACAAGCCTGGTTCAACTACGGTTACTTTAATATTAAGCGGTTCAAGCTCAACTGCAAGGCCTTTTGAAATACCTTCAACCGCAAACTTGGTAGAGCCATACAAAGCCCAGCCAGGGATAGCATCAAAGCCAAATAACGAAGAAACGTTAATGATATGACCTGATCTTTGAGCACGTAAATGAGGTAGCACGGCACGGATTACGTTGAGCAGACCAAACACATTGGTTTCATATTGCGCTTTCACTTCTGCATCGGTGGCTTCTTCAATAGCGGTCACTATACCATAACCTGCATTATTGATCACTACGTCAATTTTACCAAAGCGTAATAAACCTTCGGCTATAGCGGCTTTAACCTGTGCTTCATTGGTCACATCCATAGTTACCACCAACAGGTTAGGGTCATTATTCAATGAGACGGCAAGCTGGTCGGCTTTGCTGCGTACGGTTGCTATTACTTTATCGCCAGCGGCCAATGCTGTTTTAGCTATTTCTAAACCGAAGCCTTTTGAGGCACCGGTAACTAATATTACTTTTTGAGTTTTCATGGTTGTTATTTGTTTTATAGTGCTTTATTATTTTTAGACTTTTTAGTCGTTTTTATCTCTTAAAAAAAGACCGTCTCCGGTTCTTTGTATCGTACTTCCCATTTATCCCTTGATTACAATCGACCAAAAAGTCTATTTAAAATCAAAAAAAATTATTTCAGCTGATATTCCTTTAATTCGTTTTTGAGCATGCGCACAAGGCTGTTCATATATTTGCTGCTTCCGGTTACCCTTGATACCAGCATCCCTCCTTCCAGCGAAGCAAATGCCTTTAGTGCATAATCTTCGGCATCTATTTTGGGAGATATTTCGCCATCAGCAATACCTTTGTTTATGATTTCGGTAAGGGTCTTTTGCCCTTCTTCAATCTGAATCTTTAGCTTTTGCTTAAGCATGGGGTTATTATCATCGGCCTCAACACCAAAATTAAGTATCGGACAGCCACCGTTTATATATGAATCTATCGGATCCTTATAAACATCAATAAAGGCGAAGATCTTTTTTACAGCCGTCTTTTCCTTATTTACAACTGCTGTTACCTTATCGTTCAGTTTACCCAGCAGGTAATCAACCATTACCCTGGCAATTTCGTCTTTGCTTTCAAAGTGACCATAAAGGCCGCCTTTCGCCATCCCGGTTGCAGCCAGGATATCATCAATGGTAGTACCGGCTATACCCTTTTCATTAAAGATCGGCGCTGCCGTCTCTATAATGAATTGCCTGGTTCTTTCTGCTTTGCCCATTGTTGTTTTATTTGACGAGTCAAAATTAGACTAAAAAGTCGAAAATTGAAATTGTATTTTGATTGATGACATTGGGATGAAAGAAGGGTTTATGAGTGTTTAAATCCGGCGACTCTGAAGGTAAAAATAACACCTCTACGCCGTCATGCTAAGTAGGTAAATTGGGACTCTGAAGGAGAAATGACATCTCTCCGCCCGTCATCCTGAATTCATTTCAGGACCCCACTGGATAGGTAGGCGACTTGCTTAGCATGCTGCTTAGCGAGTGGGGTGCTGAAACAAGTTCAGCATGACCGTCTTTGTCATGGGTAACTTATTTCAGCACCCCACAAAAAAAAGCAGGCGATTTGCTTAGCATGTAGCTTTGCAGGTGAGATGTTGAAACAAGTTCAACATGACAATATTTTTTTAGTTATCCCATCGGTAACAATAGTAAAGCATCTTTTAGCACGCGCTCGCATACAACTCAAAACGAACAAAAAAGCCGCCCCTTTCAGGGCGGCTACACTATATATAATTGACTCAAAAAAATGGCATTTATAAAGTTGCAAAATCATTAACCCTTGGTTTGGTTTCTTTGTTCAAAGTTTCGGTAGCGTGGGCGTATGCTAAGCCATTGCTGTTTACATTTGAAGTTGCGTTGCGGGTTAAGCTATATTCGTTAGTGTTACCTTTAAGTTCGGCTTTTGCGTTGCCGCTCAGGGTGATGCTGGCGCTGTAAGTATCCAGGTCAAGACTGGCAGATGCGTTGTTGTTCAATTTAACATCAAGCTCAATGCCTGAAAGATTACCGAATGATTTGATCTCTGCGTTATCATAGGCGTTAATAGCGCTCAATTGGTTTACGGTTACCCAAACCACCAATTTTTCAGTTTTGTATGAAGAGATGCGCAATACGCCTTTTTGTGACTGAACCAACGCGTTTTCAGAATAGTAACGGTTGTACACTTTCACTTGGTCGGCCGGGCCGCTTGATATGTACAGTTCAACGTTACCGTAAACTTCAATTTTGTTAATTTTGCTGATGTCGGTTAAAACGATGCCTGCATCATTTTTTGCAGTATTAGCAGATGCAATGTTTGCGAAGCCAAGTACCATAAACAGTACGGTAGCGATGGCGGTTAATGTAGTTTTCATGGTATTAATATTTTGATTGTCAAGTGATTATTATTTTATTTCATTGAATACACACATATGACGATCCCAATAAAAAAACGTTACAGCAGTTTTGGCCTAATTAGCCGGAGAGCAGGTTTTTGTCGGTAAGCGGGTGATTTTTCCCGGTGAAATGGGGGAGAAAAATTGAGGGCGGATTAAGATTATAGCGCATTAATAATTATTAATGTCATGCCGAATCTTGTTTCGGCATCCCACTCGCTAAGCTTCCGTGTGCTGAACAAAGCGTTGATATGTCCTGTGGGGTCCTGAAACAAGTTCAGGATGACGGGTAAGCTATTAAACGGACAAACCCATCAACTCAAATAATAAGCCTCACCATCAGTTTTAATCTTTCCGGCATCGAGGAGCAGGCGTACGGCTTCCATTTTTTCCTTTTCGGTACCAATGTTGATCCCGGTTATCAGGCCGCCAATGTCCGGGTTCGAGATACTGAGCAGTTGCACTATTTCGGTGGTGATATTATCGAAGATCTCGTCCTGGTTTACCCGGCGTTTTTCTTCAAGACAAACATCGCAGACGCCACACTTGCGGCCATCAGGCTCGTCAAAGTAAGCCAGCAACATCTGGCTCCGGCACCGTTTATGAATAGCGTAGGCAAAAACCGCTTCCATTTTTTGACGGTAAACCTCCTTGCGCTGCTCAATATATTTCCTATCGATAATGAGATGACTTCCTTGTACACGCGGCTTTAAGTAAGTAACCTGGGGTTTATCGGTTTGCTGCATATAGCTTAACAAGCCATATTGCTGCAATTGTAACATCCCTTCAATAACCTGCTGAACGCTTAAGCCTGTTCGCCTTGCAATATCAAACTCCTTAATGCGCACATAATTCTCAAACGCGCCTCCGTAGGAACGCAGCAGGGTTTTGATGAATGGATCCCAGCCTGCGTTCTGGATCTGGAAGTTGTATAATTGTTCGTTAACTACCTCAAACTGGAAACGCGAGGGCAAAAATACGCTCTCGTTAAAAGCCAGGTATTCGTCGCGCTCCAAAAACTTAAGGGCGTTAAGCGTTTTAATAGCATCGAGCTTAAAGCGGCTGCAAAATTCGCCGAGGTCAAGATCAAAGCTCAGTCCCTCGCCGGCCTCATAGGCTACCTGGTAGTAATTGGCCAGGTTATGGTATACCTGCTTAATCTCCTCAACAGATGGAAAATTAAGTTCATACATCTTTTCCTGCTTAAGCTTGTCGGCAGGGGTATATAGCAATACCCCAAACGCCTTGTTACCATCGCGCCCGCCCCGACCGGCCTCCTGGTAGTAAGCTTCCAGGCTTTCAGGGATATCCTTATGGATCACAAACCTTACATCCGGCTTATCTATCCCCATGCCAAAAGCATTGGTAGCTACAATAACCTGTACCCGGTTATTTTTCCAGGCCTCCTGCTTTTCGGCACGCTGATCAATAGTCAGTCCTGCGTTATAATAATCAGCCCTTATGCCGTTATCTGTCAGGAACTTTGCTATCTCAAACGTTTCTTTTCTGCTCCGTACATATACAATGCCGCTTCCCTTAACGCTGCGTACAATATTCAGCATTTTCCGGAACTTATCTTCCTCATGCTGCACCACATAGCTGATATTGCGCCGTTCAAAACTTTGCTGATAAACTACCGGGTTCTTGAATTTTAGTTTTTCCTGGATATCGGCCTTAACATCAGCCGTTGCTGTAGCCGTGAGTGCAAGCACCGGCACATTCGGGTGTAGTTTCCTTAAATCGGCGATATGCAAATACGGCGGCCTGAAATCATAGCCCCACTGCGAGATACAATGCGCCTCATCAATGGCAAACAGGTTCACTTTCATGTACTTTACCCGTTCACGCACCAGCTCGCTTAATAGGCGCTCAGGCGACAGGTACAGGAATTTCACCGACCCGTAAATGCAATTATCCAGCGCCAGGTCTATCTCACGGCGCCCCATGCCCGATACTATGGATATGGCATTGATCCCTTTGGCCCGCAAGTTTTCAACCTGGTCTTTCATCAGGGCAACAAGCGGTGATATCACAATGCATACACCCTCTTTAGCCAATGCCGGCACCTGGAAACAAACTGATTTTCCGCCGCCGGTGGGCAAAAGCGCCAATGTATCGTTCCCCAATAAAACAGATTGGATGATCTCGGCCTGCATAGGTCTGAAGGTATCATGGTTCCAGTACTGTTTTAATATTTCTTCGATTATCATGGGCATGTGCTGACCTCAAAACTATTAAATTTAAGGGAAATTTGGGCGGGTTATGAGTTGAATTGTCCGCCCGTCATTGCGAGGAACGAAGCAATCCCCGATTTGCAGAGCCGCCCTGTATAGTTTGAGATTGCTTCGTCCCTCGCAATGACGCGTTGGAGATACCATTTAATTAAAACCCCATCAACCATTTATAAAACCCCGGCCAGTCACCATTCCATTGCTTTTCGTTGTGCGATGCGCCTTTGATCACTGTTACCGGCGCATTAGAAGCACTTATCCCTTTGGCCTTTACGATATCGGCCATTTTTTGCATATCGGCTACCATGCTTTCGCTTTCAGCATCGCCGCAAACAAAATAAAACCGGCTCATTTTACTTACATTAGCCTGCTGGGCCTGGTCATAAATTTGAGGTGCAATCCAAAACGCCGGTGAAAATACGCCGGCATTTCCAAACACCTCAGGGTATTTAAGTGCTGCATACATGGAGATAAGCCCACCCATTGAGCTGCCGGCAATTGTTGTGTGCGCAGCATCACTTTGCGTACGATAATGCGTATCAATATATGGCTTAAGCTCCTTCATCAAAAATTGAACATAATCATCTCCCCTACCTTCACCATATTTTGAGTTATACGGATCATATTCGGGTATTCGATATTCGCCGCCGTGATCAATACCCACAATAATGCATTCCTGTCGAGCCGGTATTTTATCCATAAGCTCGTCAATGCCCCATTCGCCATAGCTGGAAGTATACTCATCAAAAAGGTTTTGCCCGTCATGCATATAAATTACCGGGTATTGCTTCTTGTCTGCATCATACCCGGCGGGCAGGTAGATCCAAACGCGGCGTTGCCTGCCCAATTGCGGCATCTCAAAATTTTCGCTAATGATATGTACCCGGGCAGTAGCCGTATGTTTCTTTTCGGGTTGTGCAAAATTGTCTTGCCAGCCTGCTATATCAAGTTTAACGCCCGTATCTCTTTTTATTATAAGGTCACGGTTATCGATGGCCTTTCCGGCGGCATCGCATTCCACTGTGTTCCAACTGCCACGTGTCACTTTAAAATGGATAATCCCGACCGGCAGGTCTTTTTTTAACACATAACTCCCATCCGGGGTTTTGAGCAATTCCCAGGCCCTGTCGGCAGGGTTCCAGCCGTTAAAATCACCTGCCAGAAACAGGTGCTCAGGCGGGCTTTTCGGTGCTACAATTTTGCCGGTAAAAAAGGAGATTTTCACCTGGCTAAAAAGCAAAAATTTTTGGCCAAAAAGCAAAAACGCGCAGAAAATTATTTTTTTCATCATGATAAAAAGGGCAAAACCGGGAACGTTTCCGGGAACGTTCCCGGAAATTGGTTGCATAAAAGTAAAATCACCTATTGTGTAAACTTGACACTTACCTATTTCTAAAATATGTGTTTAAATCCAAATTTCGCATAAAAACAATAATTTTTCTCTGTTATTTTAATAAATTTCAACATTTCGTTAAAGTTAAAAAAGCCTTAATTAAACGCTTTAAAATTATCTTTTACATAAAATTTGCAATTGATATTTGTAAATGTAAATTAGTCGCATGCTGTTTCGGCCACAATAATAAACCAATTATAGCCGGCAAAATAAGCCTTTTTTTATTCATAAAAATCAATAAGTAAATGAGAAAAAATTACTCAAAAAAGTATGTTCTTCTTTGTGCTTTCCTGATGATGTCATTCATGGCGTTTTCACAAACCGGGAGTATTAAAGGAAAGGTATCTGACGAAACCAACCAGCCCCTCCCCGGTGCTACGGTTACTATCGATGGTACCACTATTGGTTCAACTACCGACCCTAATGGTAACTATGCCATTAACAATGTTAAAGCCGGTACTTATACCCTAAGCGTAAAATTTATCGGTTATATCACCATCAAAAAAGCAGTAACTGTTAGCGGTGCAACTGTCGAGAACTTCAGCCTCGTTCCCGAAAGCAAAAGCCTTAACGAGGTAGTGGTTATAGGTTACGGTACCCAGCGCAAAAAAGACCTTTCAGGCGCTATCACCAATGTAACCGCCAAAGATTTCCAAAAAGGCGTTATCACTACTCCCGAGCAATTAATTGCCGGTAAAGTTGCCGGTGTATCTGTCATATCAAACAGCGGTGCACCGGGCGCAGGTAGCACTATCCGCGTACGTGCCGGTGTATCACTTGCCGCGGGTAATGATCCGCTGATCGTAATTGATGGTGTCCCTATCGATCGCCCGCGTAATGGTGACGGCACATCGAAAATACCGGGCGTTGCAGACCCGTTAAGCTTAATTAACCCAAATGATATCGAATCTTTTTCCATACTGAAAGATGCGTCGGCTGCTGCCATTTATGGTAACAGGGCCTCAAACGGCGTTATATTGATCACTACTAAAAAGGGCAAAAGCGGTAAACCGGTTATAGATTTCAGCACGCAGTTTTCGGCAAGCAAGCTCAACAAGTATGTTGACGTGCTTACAGGCGATCAAATACGCGATTATGTGAATGCTAATGGCACAGCAATACAAAAATCACAGCTTGGCACAGCAAATACCAATTGGCAAAAGCAAATTTACCAAACAGGCATTACTACCGATAATAACATTAGTATATCAGGTGCAACCAAACACCTGCCTTATCGCGTCTCTGCCGGGTATTTTGACCAGACAGGCATTTTAAAAACCAGTTCATTACAACGGTTTACCGGCGCAATCAACTTAAGTCCAAGCTTTTTCACAGACCATTTGAAAGTGACGCTGAATGCCAAGGGCTCACAGGTTAAACAGCGGTTTGCAAATGAAGGTGCAATTGGTTCGGCAGTTAGCTTTGATCCTACCAAACCTGTTTACTCGGGCAGCAATCGTTTTGGTGGCTATTACGAATGGTTAAATGATCCATCAAAACCGGCCACAAGTCAGCTTAAAGGGTTAGCCACACTTAACCCACTGGGTTTACTTGAAGAGCAAGACAACCGCAGTAATGTTTATCGTAGTATAGGCAACCTCCAATTGGATTATAAATTTCACTTTTTACCCGAATTGCATGCAAATGTTAACTTAGGCTACGATGTATCTAAAGGCTCGGGCAGCGTGAACATTCCTGACAGTGCGGCTTCAAACTACAACGGATTTCAGGACAGTAAAGGGATCACTCACCGCGGCCAGCGAAACCCATATAAGGGCACACAATCAAATACTATATTTGAAGGTTACTTCAGCTATGCTAAAGATCTGAAAAATATCGCAAGTCATATCGATGCGGTTGCAGGCTATTCATACCAGGATTTTAGCACAAAAAATTACTATTACGGATCCTATGCATTTGACGGAACCGAAAGACCAGGCTCTAATCCAAACTTTAATTTTGATGAACCAGAAAACAGGCTGATATCTGTTTATGGCCGTTTAAATTACGTATTTCAAGATAAATATATCCTAACCGGTACTGTACGCCGGGATGGTTCATCAAAATTCAACCCCGACAAACGGTTCGGTACATTCCCTTCTGTAGCATTTGCCTGGAAACTGAAACAAGAGCAAATGTTTAAGGGGATAACCGCATTATCTGATCTTAAATTACGATTGGGCTATGGTGTAACCGGACAACAGGATGGTATTGGTAATTATGATGTAATATCATTTTATAATCTTAGCGGTAACGCCGCCCAATATCAGTTAGGCGATATTTTATACAATCTGTACCGTCCGGGCGGATACTATTCACAACGTACCTGGGAGCAAACAGCCTCATCAAACGCCGGGCTCGATTTTGGATTTCTTGACAACCGCATTACCGGTACCCTCGACTTTTATTACCGCAAAACATCAAAACTCCTAAACAGCATACCACAACCTGCAGGCACTAACTTTTCAAATACTATTGTGGCCAATATTGGCGATTTAACCAGTAAGGGTGTTGAATTAAGTCTTAATGCCGATGTGATCAGATCACAGGATATGAACTGGAGCATTGGTTTTAATGCTACCTATAATACCAATAAAATCACCCGGCTTACGCTGGCCCCTGATCCAAGCTATCCCGGGGTGTTAACAGGTGGCATATCAGGTGGTACCGGTAACACAATTCAAATCAATTCGGTTAATTATCCCCGCCTTTCTTTTTATGTGTATCAACAGGTTTACGGCACCGATGGCAGACCGCTTGACGGTGTTTTTGTGGACCGCAATAAGGATGGCATTATCAATAGCAGCGACCTTTACAGATATAAAAGTTCAGATCCTAAGGCTTACTTCGGTCTTAATTCAAACTTCAATTATAAAAAATGGTCGGCAGGTTTCTCAGCAAGGGCAAGTGTAGGTAATTATGCTTATAACAACGTAGAGGCAAGCTCGGGCACGCAATTAAGTGTATTTAACGGTATCGGAATATTGAACAACGCTTCTACAAGTTTGCTTCAAACTGGTATAGTGGGCTCTTCTGATAAGATGAGACTATCCGATTATTACATACAGAACGCGTCGTTTATAAAAATGGATAATATTAACCTGGGTTATAACTTTGGCAAAGTGTTTGGCAACACCGGCAATTTGCGTGTAAGTGCCAACGTACAAAACGTATTTACCATTACCAAATACAAAGGTCTCGACCCCGAAGTTAGTAGCGGTATCGATAACAACTTTTATCCAAGGCCGCGTACATATGTGTTAGGTTTAAACCTTTCGTTATAATATAAAGCTGATAACGCAGAAAAAAATTAACATGAAAAGAAATTCATTAAAATATATATTAATGACCGGCCTGATAGCCGGGAGTTTAACATCGTGCACCAAGAAGCTTAATTTGCTTCCTACCAATGATGTAACAGCCGAGCAGGTTTACAGCTCGCCTGAGGGTTACAAGCAAGCATTTGCTAAGGTTTACGCCGCATACGCGCTTACCGGCAACACCGGTCCAGCAGGTAACGGTGACGTACAAGGTATTGATGAAGGCACCTCCGATTTCTTTCGCCTTTACTGGTGCGCTGAAGAATTACCTACTGATGAAGCTGTTGTAGGCTGGGGCGACGTAGGTTTGCCCGATTTTCACAGCATGACATGGTCATCAAGCAACCTGTTCCTTACAGGTTTATATTACCGTTGTATGTACCAGGTTACACTGGCTAACGATTTCATCCGCCAGTCATCTGATGCTAAGCTAAGCAGCAGGGGAATTACCGGTGCCGATGCCGATAAAGTTCGCCAATATGTTGCCGAGGCCCGTTTTTTAAGGGCTTATCAATATTCGATTTTAATGGATCTGTTCGGGAACCCTCCCTTCGTTACCGAAAACGACGCTTTGGGTGGTGCTTTGCCCAAGCAGATAAGCCGTAAAGATTTGTTTAATTATATTGAAAGTGAGCTTAAAGCTATAGATGGTGGGCTTGTTGATGCCCGTGGTAACGAGTATGGGCGTGCTGATAAAGCTGCTGCATGGGCTTTGTTAGCCAGGATTTACCTTAATGCTGAAGTTTATACCGGAACCGCACGTTATGCAGATGCCGTAACTTATTCAAAAAAGGTGATTGATGCCGGCTATACCCTGGTTACAGATTATAGCAAGTTAATGCGTGCTGATAACAACCTCAATAAAAATGAGTTTATTTTAACCATTAACTACGATGGCCTGCATACACAAAGCTACGGTGGCGCTACTTTTATGACACACGCGCCTGTAGGTGGCAGTATGCCTGCCGCTGATTTTGGAATTTCAGGTGGCTGGGCCGGTTTACGTACTACAAAAGCTTTTGTAAACCTGTTTCCGGGAGGCGCTTCAAGTGCTGATAAACGTGCCCAGTTTTATACTGATGGCCAGAATATCGATATCAATACAATAAGTAGTTTTACCGATGGCTACGCTATCAGTAAATTCAAAGATGTTAAGATAGACGGTGGTGCCCCGCAGAGTTTGGATTATGCAGATATGGACCTTCCTATTTTCCGTTTAGCCGAACAATATTTGATTTATGCCGAAGCTACAACACGTGGCGGTGGCGGTAATGCTGCACTTGCTTTAAGTTATGTTAACAAATTAAGGGCCCGTGCTTACCAAAGTGCTACCACCGGCCAGTTAACCGCGTTAACAACCGACCTGCTGCTTGATGAGAGAGGACGTGAACTGTATTGGGAAGGTTTCCGCCGTACCGACCTTGTACGTTATAAAAAGTTTGTTGAGGCTACCTACTTGTGGCCTTTTAAAGGCGGTTCAAAAGATGGCAAAGGTGTTGAAAGTTTCCGTACGGTATATCCGTTACCATCGGCAGATGTTACCGCTAACCCTAATCTGAAA
The DNA here is from genome assembly GCF_034263275.1 of Mucilaginibacter sp. cycad4. Lineage (NCBI taxonomy): Bacteria > Pseudomonadati > Bacteroidota > Sphingobacteriia > Sphingobacteriales > Sphingobacteriaceae > Mucilaginibacter > Mucilaginibacter sp. cycad4. The sequence goes on from NZ_CP139559.1 coordinate 3,286,177, forward strand.
CAAAATACAGGATACTAATAATATACCGGGAGATGCTTTACAGGTATCTCCCGTAAAACCATAAAACCTAAAAAAGGATATGAAAAAAATATTTACCACGCTCCTGGCATTCGGCGGCATCGCACTGCTGATGCTGGCATCATGTAAAAAAGATGAAGTAAAGGTTGTAGCAAACGTAGGCAAGGTAGGCGCTTTAACATCAACAACAACCGCCCCCGAACTATCAAAGCCCAATGCTAATAATGATGCCGTTACTTTTAACTGGGTTGCAACCACGGTAACGGGCTATAATGCCCCTATCACCTATACTATACAGTTAGATGTAAAAGGCAATAATTTCAAAAACGCAAGGGAAGTAAGTACCGATAAGCTCACCCAAACACTAAAGGTAGGTGCACTTAACGATATGCTGACCGCACTGAAGCTATCTTATGATAACTCATCGCAGGTTGATGTCCGCATTAAATCATCTGCTGCCCCAAACCTGGCTGCCTCCTATTCAAATATCATTACATTAACTGTATTACCGTACCAGGGTACAGGTTATATTTATGTTCCGGGTGCCTACCAGGGCTGGGATCCGGCAACTGCCGATAGCCTTACTTCGCCAAATAATGATGGTGTATATGATGGTTATATCGGTTATCCTGCAGGCAAGCTTGAGTTTAAACTTACCCCTAAAAAGAACTGGGATTTGTCATATGGAGATGCAGGCAGCGGTAAGATAAGTACTACGGGCGGTAACCTTTCGGTACCTGCCGCAGGATATTATGCGTTGCACGCTGTTATTGACCAAAACGATAAAACCAAGGGCACATTTACCGCTACGCCTGTATTTTGGAGCATTATTGGTGATGCTACTCCGGGCGGCTGGAGCACTGATACCGATATGCTTTATGATGCTACCACCAAAACATGGAGTGTTACAGCTGCTTTAATTGGGGGCAAGGATCTGAAATTCAGGTTTAATCATAGCTGGGATTTAAACTTAGGCGGAACACCAGGTGCACTTACACCGGGCGGAGCTAATTATACAATATCTGCCGGAGGTACGTGCAAAATAGTATTAAATGCTAACGCCAACACCTTTACCATCACAAAACTTTAAGCGCAAAAACCGCAGTTGATTGATTTATTTATATGGCCCCGTATGGTGATTACCTGCGGGGCCTCTTTTTGATCTGAACCATGATTTTTTAGGATTTGAGGATTGGCAGGGTAGATGATGTCGATTAGAATGTGAAAAGTACATATCCTCATGGTCATCCTTAAATCCTAAAAATCATGGTTCAAAAAAAAGCGATGAGGTCATCCCTCATCGCTTTTCTGTTTTATGTTTTTATCTATGAACTATGATCCATTAACCATGAACCAAAAATGAACTTACCTGTTTGCTATATCCACGTACTCTTTACTGGTAGCACCAACGTAAATCTGGCGCGGGCGGCCGATAGGCTCTTTGTTTTCTTTCATTTCTTTCCACTGGGCAATCCATCCCGGTAAACGGCCAAGGGCAAACAACACAGTGAACATATCGGTTGGGAAACCTAATGCACGATAAATAATGCCTGAGTAAAAATCAACGTTAGGATAAAGTTTGCGCTCAACAAAGTATGGATCTTTTAGGGCAACCTCTTCCAGTTTTTTGGCTATTTCCAGTACCTCGTCATTAACTCCCAGCTTTTCTAAAATATCGTCGCAGGCTTTTTTGATGATCCTTGCACGCGGGTCAAAGTTTTTATAAACGCGGTGACCAAAACCCATTAAACGGAAAGGATCATTTTTGTCTTTAGCCTTGGCAATCCATTTATCAGTATCGCCGCCATCTTCTTTGATCTTCTCCAGCATTTCAATTACAGCCTGGTTGGCGCCGCCATGTAAGGGGCCCCAAAGCGCAGAAATACCTGCAGATACCGAAGCATAAATGTTAGAATCAGAAGAGCCAACAATACGAACAGTAGATGCTGAACAGTTTTGCTCATGATCGGCATGTAAGATCAACAGTTTGTTCATGGCATCCATAACAACCGGATCAATTTCTACTTCCTCTGTACGCTGACCAAAGGTCATGTGCAGGAAGTTGGTAACGTAATCGTATTTGTTTTGCGGATAGATAACCGGGTGCCCTAATGATTTTTTATAGATCCATGAAACCACGGTAGCCATTTTAGCAAGCATTTTAATAATGCTCTGGTTAAGCTCCTCTGTAGTTTGGGATGGTTTTAATGATTCGGGATAAAAAGCAGATAATGCAGACACCAATGATGACAACTGCCCCATCGGGTGCGATTTTGACGGAAAGCCATCAAAAAACTTCTTCATATCCTCATGCACCAGGGTATGGCGGCTTAACTCGTACTGGAATGATTTTAGTTTTTCGGCAGATGGCAGTTCACCATAGATCAGCAAATAGGCAACTTCAATAAATGATGATTTTTCGGCTAATTGCTCAATTGGATAACCACGATATTTAAGGATCCCCTGCTCGCCATCTAAAAAAGTAATGGCGCTTTTGGTAGCGCCTGTATTTTTGTACCCGATATCAAGTGTTACATAACCGGTTTGATCGCGAAGCTTAGAAATATCGATTGCCTTTTCACCTTCAGTGCCCTCAATTACCGGGAGCTCAAATGTTTTATCACCAATTTTTAGTTGTGCTGTTTCCGCCATAGAAATTTGTATCTGCAACAAATGTAAATAAATCTGCGTATTAAATAACCGCTAATATAATTTACTGTTTGTAAAAATTTACGGGCAAATTTATTATTTTACAACCTGTATTTTTGTTTATACACGTTAATAATTGATTAAAAAATTACTGCAATCCATGTCGTTAAAAGGTAACTCATTGGTAATGATCCAAAACGAAGCTACTGTTTACCGGCTCTTACTTATAGGTTTATTAATTGCCAGTCCCTCGTTACATTATCTTTGCTACAACAATTCGTACGATCCTTTTTGGTTAAGGGCTATAAACTGTTTTTTTTGTGCCATCACTTTATTTTTTTCTTTCATTAATAATAAAACCCTTTATAAAGCGGGGATCTTTGCTACCATATTATCTTTCCTGGTCATAAACAACTGCATTTTACTTGGCAAAAACGGTTTTGAACATGTGTACCTGTTTAGCGCCATAACCATCTTTATTGCCTTAACCCTTTTTTGCAAAAAAAGTAAAGAGTTCATAATGATCAGCGAGGCCAACCTCGCGGCTATTATAGTCGCCTATTTCACCGCCCCCAGCCTTGCCATTTCGCCCGCAGTGTTGATAGTGCTTATTTTGATTTTCACTGTAATAGCATATGTTTCGTTTTTAGTGGTAATGGCTTATCAGTACCAGCTAAAGAATGCTGTTGATAACGTGATGAAGCTTAACCAAAGCCTCATGATTAATGATGCCAGGCTGCGTGAAAGCCGCAATCATCTCAACGCGCTCATTAACTCGTTAAATGACATCATTTTTGAGTTTGATGAAAGCAAAACATGTATTAACGTTTGGTTTAATGAATTGACCGAACGCATAGTTGACCCGCGGATAGCAATTGGCAAAACACTCGATAAGGTAGTAGGCCCGCAAAAAGCCGAAAAGTATGACAAAGCCTTAAACTATGTTATTGAAAACCGCAAACCTATCTCCATCGGGTTTTTATCTGATTATGATAGCGGACATTCATTTACAGCCAACTTTACCCCCATATTTGATAAAACAACAGGCTACACCGGCAGGATCTCGGCCTCGGTAGTTGATATAACCGAACAAAGAAAATACGAACGCGCACTTAAGGAAAATGAAGGGCTATTATTGGAAGCTCAAAACATCGCCAAAATAGGCAACTGGTGGTATGACCATGAAAATAAGGAAACGTTTTGGTCGGCAAACCTGAACGACCTGCTTGGGATTGAACAGATTCCTGCTGATATGAGCCGCTTTCAATATTACATAAGCCTTGTTCATCCGGATGACCGGAACGCTGTTTTCGAATACCTCGCATCTATCCGTTCAACAACTCAAAACAAACTCGAGCATAAATTTATCACGCCGGCCGGCAACCTGAAGTACATCAGGATCCAACGCGGCGAAAAAAAATCACAATCAGATACCAGCACGCGTACTTTTGGGATTATTCAGGATATTACCGAAGCGCGGTTGGCCGATAAAGCGGTTAAACTAAGCCAGCTTGAGCTTATGGAAGCCCAAGCCATGGCTAAAATAGGCAACTGGAAATATGATGTAGCTACGGGTAGCCTCAGCTGGTCGGACGAGTTGAACAACATTTACGAGCTTGGGAAAGATACTTCATTGTACCGCAAAACATTCATAAACCTGCTGCTTAAATACGTTCATCCTAATGACAAGTCTATCATCAGGAAGTTGCTGCAAAGCAATGCGAACAACATGGATTCATCGCACGAATATCGTATCATAACCCCTCAGGGCAATTTAAAACACCTGAGCATTATAGCGGGCAAACGCTTGTATAATGAAGATGGCAGCGTACGCAAAATCATAGGTACCCTTCAGGATATAACCGAGCGCAAACAGGCCGAGCTTGACTACAGGGGTGCCGAAAGCAAATACAAATCGGTACTGGAAAAAATAAACATGGTAGCCATTACCGTTGACGGAAGCGGATTGATCACTTTCTGCAATAAATATTTAGCCAAGCTTATAGGCTATAAACAGCATGAACTGATAGGTATGAACTGGATGGATAACTTCATACCTGAAGATCTGAAGGAATTTTTAAAAGATTGGTTTGCCAACAATGCTGTTTTACCTCATTATATAAACCCTATTGTTTGCCGTAACGGCGAACAGCGTGTCATCAGCTGGCAAAACACCGTTTTTTATGATGAGAATGGCAATATTAAAGAAACGACCAGTATTGGCGAAGATATTACCGATCAGCAAAAGGCCCGGCAGGAATTGATCTGGGCTAAGGAAATGGCCGAAAAATCATCCAAGTTCAAGTCGGAATTTTTATCTATCATGAGCCATGAGATCCGTACACCGATGAACGCGGTTATTGGCACAACTAACCTGCTGATCGACGAAAACCCGCGGCCCGAACAGATGGAATATCTCAACACGCTCAAATTTTCGGGCGAAAACCTGTTGGCCATCATCAATGATATTTTAGATTACAATAAGATAGAAGCAGGCAAACTGGAACTGAACAATTCGAGGTTCAACATCCACCAGCTGATCCGTAAAATAAAGCAATCTTTTGAACCCCGGGCTGCCGAGAAAGAATTGACGCTTGAATTGATAACCGATGATACTATTCCAGGCGATTTAATGGGCGATGCCATGCGCCTGAGCCAGGTACTCAATAACCTGATAGGCAACGCTATTAAATTTACGCATGCAGGCAAGGTTATTATCCGGTTGGATAGAGATGTACTAACCGAAAGCACTGTCAATATTAAATTTGCAGTTACTGATACCGGCATCGGCATTTCGCCCGAAAGCTTTAACATAGTTTTTGATCCTTTTATGCAAGACCAGCAGGTGATCAATAACGACTATGGCGGAACCGGTTTAGGCCTGGCTATTACCAAAAGACTGGTTGAACTGCATAACAGCACAATTGCAGTATCAAGCGAACTGGGCAAGGGTACTACATTTAGTTTTACGATAAGTTTTCCTGTGGCACCGGAGGTTAGTATTCCGAAGCCAGTTGGAGATGCCGTAAATATTACAGATAATAATCTGCAGGGCATGAACATTTTAATTGTCGACGATAACAAAATGAACCTGATGATAGCCGGCAAATTTTTAAAGCGCTGGAATGCCCAGGTTCAGGAAGCATTGAACGGACAAATAGCTGTTGACCTGGTTAACCATAACGTTTACGACCTTATTATCATGGACCTGCAGATGCCTGTTATGGATGGTTTTGAAGCGACGGCAGTTATCAAACAGTCACAACCAGACCTACCCATCATAGCCCTCACAGCAGATGCCATGCCCGAAACCTACGAAAAAGCCCTGGCAGCCGGTATGGTTGATTACCTCACCAAACCCTTTGTCCCCGAAATACTGTACAGTAAACTGGCAAAACATATCAGGCAATCAGCGTGAGTTTGATTTCGGGTTTCGGATTTTCGATTTCGGATTGTCCTCAATCGCCTAAGCAGCTATTCGAAATCTCTGACTTCGAATTAACTATGCCTGGAGTTTGCAACTCCAGCCCTACACGCTAAAATAAAATCAGGACACAATAGCCTATGTATGTAGTTGCAAACTACATACATAAGTCATCCGTAGACAAAGTCTACGGACAGCGAATCGCCTAACTCCATCAAAATAAAAAAGCGACAGGCATCCCTTATCGCTTTAAATATCATTAAATCCTCAAATCATGAGAATCAAGGTTCAAAATAAAAAAGCGACAGTATCCGCATCGCTTTTAAAATATCATGAAATCCCTGAATCATGAAAATCAGGGTTCAGTTTTTTTAATTGATCTGCTCCTTTACCGATCCGCATTCCTTCATATGCTCAGGGAAGTACGGATTTTCGATGTTTTTGGCCGAAGACAACCAATACCCACCTTTACCCCCATCTGCCATTGGGCAAAAATCAACATAAATTGGATCTGATTTAAATTTGGCACCTTTTATTAGTGCGATCACATCTTTACTCAAAACTAAAAATTCATTCCGCTGAACTTTGATATCGTCGACGGTAGCTATCTGGTGTGCTACAGTTGCCGTTTCGGTACAGCCTTTAATACCAGCCAGCCTTGCTTCCAAAGCGGTGGCTGCAATTTTAACCCCTGCTACATCCGATTTTAAAAATTCATCTTTCAGGGCAATGTAAGCTTTAACCACACCTGCAGTATCTGCTACCGGTACAGCGGTGGTTTTAGCCGAATCGGCTGCAACACTATCTGCCTTAGCAGTTTCCTGTTGTTGCTTTGCGGGTTGATTACATGCTACAGCGGCCAAAACCGCTAAAAAACAAAATCCTTTAATTATTTTCATATTACAATTAGTTTGTGCGGATAGCTTCAACCGGATCCAGCCTTGAGGCCGAATACGCTGGAATGATACCGGCTATTACCCCTATTATAATTGAATAGCTTAAGCCCCTTGTTACGTTAGCTGCATCAAGTATTACCTGTACATCTAAAGCCGCCTTTACGGCAAATGTGGCCAGATACACAAAAAACAACCCGATGATCCCGCCCACAAAACAAAGCAGCACCGATTCAATTAAAAACTGCAATAATATGAAATAGTTTTTAGCACCTAATGATTTTTGTATGCCTATGATATTGGTACGCTCCTTTACCGATACGAACATGATATTGGCGATGCCGAAACCACCAACCAAAATGGAGAACCCGCCGATAATTGCACCAGCAATGTTAACTACTTTAAAAAGATCGTCGAGCTGCTGGGTGATCATGGTTGTACGGTTTAACGAAAAATTGTCATCGGCACCGGGCCTTAGCCTTCTTATAGAACGCATAAGCCCTTTGATCTCGCTTTCAACATCATCGGTCGGGATCCCTTTTTTACCGCGCACAATAATTGACGGACCGTATTTTGAACTCTGTATATCAATTAAATTGCGGGCAAAGTTAAGGGGCAGCAGCACCTCTTTATCAGTAGAGATACCCAGCATATCCTTGCCTTGTTTTGAGAACACGCCTACGATGGTCACATATCGCCCCATTACCTTGATCTGCTTGCCTACAGCATCGCCATCGGAAAAAAGGGCCTGCGCAATATCATAACCAATATCGGTTATAGGCGCCCCGGTTTTTGATTCCATTTCGGTAAAGTAACGACCGCTTTCAAGGTCAAAATTCCAGGTTTTGTCATGATCCTGCGACGCAGCATCCACCTGGGCGCCTTCAACCGTATTGCTTTTATATTTTATGGTGCGGTTATCGATGTTTATTTCGTAGGATAATGCCTCGGCGGTTGTGATACGGCGCGAGAGCTCATTAAAATCGCGAAGGTCAGATTCGGGCCTTTGCAGGTACTTCCACCAGGGGAAATCGCTCCCGCCTACCCACGGCCACTTTTGCACATATATACTGTTATTACCCAGCTTATTAACACTGTTTTGCAGGTTATTACGCAGGGTATCAACTGCCGATTGTACAGCTATGATGGTAAATATACCAATGGTTACTCCAAGTAATGATAGCAACGTACGTGTTTTGTTCTGCCGCAGGGCATCGCCGGCAAACAAAAAACTTTCCCTTAAAAGTTTTAAAAAAAGCATATAACTTATTTTGATCTTACTTGTTAATCAATCCATATTGCACGGTTAGCGCGTGGAGGTAATAAAACAACGGACGCTTTTATTGCTGATACGTTAAACCGCCTGCTCATATTTTTTTAGACAACAGCCCATGATTTAAGTTACAGTATTTTTCAATTAATATAACGGTAGTGTAATTAAACTGCTTCTTAAAAAAATCTGTTAAATTAACAAAAAAATTCGTACATTTGCGCCCTTGAAAATTCATAAAAACAAGCATGAAATTATCTCAATTTAAATTCAACTTACCTGAATCCCTTATCGCCCATACACCCTCTGCCACCCGCGATGAATCACGTTTAATGGTTTTACACAAAGATTCGGGCAAAATTGAGCATAAAATATTTAAAGACGTGCTGGATTATTTTGATGATAAGGATGTAATGATCCTTAATAATACTAAAGTTTTCCCTGCCCGTTTATATGGCAACAAAGAAAAAACCGGTGCCACCATCGAAGTATTTTTGCTGCGCGAACTGAATAAAGAGCTGCGTTTATGGGATGTACTGGTTGATCCGGCCCGTAAAATACGCGTAGGCAATAAATTATATTTTGGCGATGACGACTTGCTGATTGCCGAAGTTGTTGACAACACCACTTCACGCGGCCGTACCATTCGCTTTTTGTTTGACGGAACTGACGAAGAATTCCGTCGTAACGTTGAAATTTTAGGCGAAACACCACTGCCTAAATACATTAAACGCAAAGCTACCGCCGAAGATAAAGAGCGCTATCAAACCATTTTCGCTAAACATGAAGGTGCTGTTGCAGCTCCTACAGCCGGTTTACACTTCAGCCGTGAGCTCATGAAACGCCTTGAATTAAAAGGTGTTGATTTTGCCGAAGTTACCCTGCACGTTGGCTTAGGCACATTCCGCCCGGTTGAGGTTGAAGATTTAACCAAACACAAAATGGATTCGGAACAATTCATCATTGAACAAAAACAAGCTGATATTGTAAACCGGGGCATTGAACGCAAAGCACGGATCTGTGCAGTGGGCACAACTTCAATGCGTGCTATTGAATCGGCTGTATCGGCAAACAAAACTCTGAAAGCTGCTAACGACTGGACCAGCAAATTCATCTTCCCGCCGTATGATTTCAGCATTGCCAATACCATGATCACCAACTTCCATACCCCCGAGTCAACACTATTGATGATGATCTCGGCATTTGGCGGTTACGAACACGTAATGAATGCATATGAAATTGCAGTAAAAGAAAAATACCGCTTTTACAGCTACGGCGATGCTATGCTGATCATCTAATCTTCTTAGATGTGAGATTTGAGATTTGAGATATGAGACTGTGTTTCATATCTCATTTTTTTTGTGGTAGTTTTATGCAAAAAAAAGCCTTGTCATTGTAAGTGTTAATATCCGTCAGGCTTTGAAGGCGAAACGACGCCCCACGCCGTCATGCTGAACTTGTTGCAGCACCCCAAAAGAAAGGTAGGCGATTTGCTTAGCATGTGGCTTAGCGAGTGAGGTGTTGAAACAAGTTCAACATGACGATAATTTTCAATTATGTCATGGGTAGGAGCCAAAAGAGAAAACCCTAAAAAAACTGTAATGGTGTGTAAAATATATTTTAACAATGTTGTGCAAGGGGCCGCGTTAGGGATTGCAGTGGAAAGCCCACAGCGCGTGTAGGGATTGCGGGCAGGAAAGGCGAGGACTTGGAACGAAAAGCCCGGCCCGTTAGCTAACGGGAACGCCCATATTCATAAACTAATCGGAAATACATTTAATAATTAACAACTTACAATCATATCATCGAGTCTCCCTCAGGGTCTCTGTATAGTATGCGATTGCCGCGCTATCGCTCGCAATGACATGGTTAATTAAGTCTTTATTTTTAGTAAAAAAACAAATGCCCTCTAATCTCCAATCTCTAACCACTAATCTCCCCCACTACGTTATCATAGTAGCCGGAGGCTCGGGCAGCCGGATGCAATCGAGCTTGCCCAAACAGTTTTTGCTGCTTAACGGTAAGCCTGTATTGATGCATACTATCGAGGCCTTTGATCAATCAGCGGCGAAACCAGCCATTATACTGGTTTTACCTGCTGCTTATCATACTTACTGGCAGCAATTGATTCAAGAATATTCCTTTACCATCCCACACCGGTTGGTTACCGGCGGAGAAACCCGTTTTCATTCGGTTAAAAACGGGCTCGACCTGATTACCGATCAGGAAGCCCTGGTTGCCGTACAGGATGCCGTACGCCCGCTTACATCACCCTATATTATAGACGAGGCCTACCAATGCGCTGCAGAGCACGGAACCGCCGTAGTGGCCGTTAAAAGCCGCGATTCGATACGTCAGGTAAAAAAAGGCCGGTCGGTAAGCCTGGTCAGGGATGAAATTTACCTGGTGCAAACTCCGCAAACCTTCAAAGTTTCGCTCTTAAAAAAAGCCTATGAGCAGCCGTTTGATACCAGGTTTACAGATGATGCCAGCGTTGTTGAGCAGTATGGGGCTGAAATAAAACTTACTGAAGGCGATCACAGCAACATCAAGATCACCTTCCCCGAAGATATTGCCATTGCCGAACTGCTTTTAAGCAAAAAGCCACAGCTATAAAGTCTGTGGCTTTTTTGATTTGCAATACAAGGTTAAATTTGTTATGCCCGCCTGATTACACCTAAAAGTACAGCTATGATAGCTATTACTAATAATATGTGGATCAAACCACCTCCAAATGGGTGTATAAATGCCCCAAACAGCCATCCTATAACCAGGATAACAGCGATAATGTACAATAAGCCTCTCATTTTGTTATGTTTTTAGTTAAGTAAATGTGTAATTACCTATACCAAAACCATTCCAAAATTAGCGGTTAATAAAAAAAACCCTTATTGCTAAGGGTTTCATTATCGTGTTTAATACTCGTCTTCATTAAAGAAGAAGTCGTCTTTAGTCGGATAATCCGGCCAGATCTCTTCTATGTTTTCGTACGGTTCGCCATCGTCTTCAAGTGCCTGAAGGTTTTCGATAACCTCAACAGGAGCGCCTGAACGGATAGCATAATCAATTAATTCGTCTTTAGTTGCGGGCCATGGTGCATCTTCCAGGTGCGATGCCAGTTCAAGTGTCCAATACATCGTTTTTATTTATATTATAATTATCAGTAAAATTTACTTTTTCGCAAAAGTATAACATTTTCAAATTGAATATCAATATTTTTTTTCAATTTTTTAAACCCGTGGTACCCACTGATTTTCAGCTATTTTATTATCATTAGCAATTTTGCGGGCCAAAGTGAACAGGTAATCACTCAATCTGTTCAGATAAATATTCACTTTTTCGTCAACTGTACTCTCTTCCGCAAGCTGAACGCTTATCCTTTCGGCACGCCGGCAAACACATCTTGCAATATGGCAAAATGAAATCACATTACTGCCGCCCGGCAAAATAAAATATTTAAGCGCCGGCAGGCTTTCATTCATGGTATCCATTTCCGTTTCCAGCATTTCCACGTCACTCATGTGCAGGTCAGGAATAATCATCCGTGACCGCTCCGGGTCGGCTGCCAGTGAGGAGCCGATTGTAAACAACCTGTCCTGTATCTCCTTCAATACCTCCTTATCATGTGCATCAATATCCTGATCACCAATAAGCCCGATGTACGAGTTAAGTTCATCAACCGTACCATAGCTTTCAATGCGGATATGGTGCTTGGGCACGCGCGTACCACCAATTAATGAGGTAAACCCTTTATCTCCCGTTTTAGTATATATTTTCATACTTAATTAACAATAAACTCCTACAATCTGGTTACAAAAAAAAAATGATACCGATTATCAGGCAATAAAACCAGGCCTGTCAAATCTTTTTTCCATGATTGGTGTTATTTCAAATCTATCATCTTAAATTTTGTATTTCATCACACTTTAGCATATTTTTTGCCAATGAAGTGTAATTTTTAAAATGATAGCTTAAACTTGCATCCGTAATATCATCAAACATACTTAGCGTTAAACTCATGAAACCGATCATATTATCATCCAAGCTGCTCTCCTTATCGCTTATCATCCTGCTTTCAACCGCCTTTAGCTGCGGTGGCAACAGCAATACCAAAGCGCCTGCTCAAAAAAAAGCTGCCCCACCCAGGGTAAGCATGGCCGGCTTGCTAAGCGAAAAACAATTTAATGATCTTTTTCCGCAACGTGATAAATTTTATACTTATGCAGCCTTTATTAAAGCAGCTGATGAGCTTGGCATGGTCAGTGTAAAAGTAACCCGCCGGGCAACATCCGTTTACCAGCTGGTACGCACCGATAAAAAAACAGGCAAAAAGGCCGTTGTACGCCAGGATGTTGATTGGAACGAAGAATGGGCCAAAGCCAAACCAGATAGCACCTACACCATTGATTATGGCAATTTCTGCACCGAATACAGCACTGATGTAAATAAAAAAGAACTCGCCGCCTTTTTTGCACACATCGCCCACGAAACCCGTCATGGCGTAAATGCTACCTATACCGATGGCCTCATGCTGATCCACGAAAGTAATACCAGCTTGCCTTATGTTGCCGAAAATGATGAATACCCACCCGTTGCCGGTAAAAAATACTATGGCCGCGGACCAATGCAGCTGAGCTATAACGGCAATTACGGTTATGCTTCGGATTGTATTTTAGGTGATGATAAAATATTGCTCCAAAACCCCGAGATGGTAGAGACCGACCCGGTAATGGCCTTTAAAACCGCCATCTATTTTTGGATGACGCCCCAAACCCATAAACCATCGGCACATGATGTAATGACTGGCAAATGGCAACCCAATGCAGAAGATAAAGCCGAAGGCCGCACGCCCGGCTTTGGTATGACCATTAATATTGTGAACGGCGAAGTTGAATGTAACAAGGGCGAAAATATGTATAACATGAACGACAGAATTGGCTTTTACCAGTTTTTTCTGAAAAAACTGGGGGTTAACGATGCCAATTGTGTTTGTTCATGCGGTAAAATGAAGCCTTACCATTATTAAAGGCAGGTAAATCACGTTTAAAACATCGCAGAAGAATTAAAAGCAGATAAGCAAAAAATTTACACACTAATTTTTCCGAATTATTCAAATTACACGAATGTTTAATAAAGAAAAAATTTTAATTCGTGTAATTCGATTAATTGTGGCATACCGGCAAGGTAATTCGTGTAAAAATTTCTCTCCGCGATTTCTTCGAATAACCACAATTATTTAAAAGCAATTTCCCTGTTATTTAAATTGGGGGGTAGTGTCTCAGTTTGAGTGGCATTCTTTTCTCAATGCTTATTTATATACTTTTATTATCTCTAAATTTAATTAAAAGATCAATGAATGCTGTTATATGGGTCTTTCAGGTTGCTTTAGCAGCCTTTTTTATTATGCCGGGTGTTGGTAAAATTAGTGGCAGCAGAGCAAGCCATATTGCTGACGGACATATTAAACCAGATGGAAATTTGCTTCCTATCCGCATACTTGGTGTATTAGAGTTGCTGGATGTGCGGGCATGATTGTTCCCTGGCTAACAGGGGTCGCACCAATACTTACACCTATTACAGCAGTCTGTTTTTGTCTTATAATGGTAGCCGGCATGATTAACCATACGATAAAGAGGGAATATAAAATGTTGCCTATGCTAACCGCCGTTCTGATAGTGGCTTCGTTAGTGGCGTATTATAGGTTTGCTTCTATAAACAGATAGAAATTTCAAACTGAGACACTATCGATTTTTTAATTTCGAAGTAAAAAAGCTATTATTGTATTAGCATTTTACAACACTAAACTTTAACATTTGGAATCCGCTATTGAAAACGCCGGCTTGTTCCCCCCGGCAACCGACCAGTTCGGTGATATCCTGGACAGCCTGAAAAACAGATTCAGGATTGAACAAACCGGGCATATTGATTTTCATTTAGAGCAGTTTAGTATTTTCAAAGACTATCTCGACATTAGTGTAAAGGAATCATACGCTATAAAAAATAAAAATAATGACAGTTATATGCTGTTTACCGAATGCCAGTCAAAACATATCGGGCATCATCACGGCAAGGCTGTAACCTCCGCACCATATCAAACCTGGGCACTGGCTTATTTAAAGCATGATTTTGGCAGGGTACTTATCAGGCGCGAAACATTGGTTGACAAGATCATTGAACTGATCCATCCGGTTGAGCTTGATTTTGCCGAAGACAAAGCTTTTAGTGATACTTTTTATATGCTGGTAAGCGACCGTCAAAAAGCAATTACCGGTGCCGACCGTAATTTCCGCAACGTGGTAATGGATATCAGGCTGGATGATTTTGTAATAGAGATTGTTGAGCATACCCTCATTATCGGTAATACCCACGCAATCTCCGTAGAAAAAGCTATGCACCTGGCAGAGTTTGTTTCGAGACTGTGCACCACCTGCGATTAAGCTTAAATGTGAATAATAAGTTGTCAGCAGCAGATAAAATATTTTTTTCTGTAGAGACGCATATGATGACTCTCTACAGAAACTCATTTTAATACTGCCGGTAAAATATAATCCTTCATCATTTTATCAACCTGCGGATGCGCATACGGCGTATTGTAAGCCTCGGCTGTTATAATAACCACCAGTGGCTGATCGGTAAAAACGAAAATCTTGTTGCCGCCATTCCCCGAGCAATAATAGGTTTCGCAAGTTTTATTGTTTACGGTATAGGTTTTGTTCCAAAACAGGTAGCCGTAAAAGCCTTCGCCCACCACATCCTTCGGTAACGTAAGGTGTTGGGTAAATGATTCTTTAACCCAGCTTTGCGGAATTATCTGTTTACCATTCCATATACCGCCATTTTTATACAATTGCCCAAATTTGGCATAATCAAGCGAACGCATTTGCAGGCCGCCTGCGGTATTGGGTACATTTTGCGGGGTGTACTGCCAGCGATAATTACTGATGCCCAATGGCTTGAACAGTTTCTCGGCCGAATATTTATCAAGTCCGCCGGGTACGGATTTGTTCAGGATATCGCCCAATACCACCACGCCCGCCGTAAAATAATTCCATTGTTTACCTGCGCTTTTATTGCTGTCTGTTTTAAGGTTGAGGGTAAATTTAACCCAATCATCTGTAGGGTACATATTTTCCTCGTTACCGGGCGAGTCGCTTTTATTATCATCCGCATCAAAAACCGAGCTCATGGTAAGCAGGCTTTTTAGCGTTACATTCTCTTTTTGGGGAGAGTAGTTACTGAATTTTTTAAGGTCATAAAACTCCTTTAAGGTTTGATTAATGCTTTTGATATAGCCATCATGGACAGCTATCCCCATCATCGCCGAAGCAAATGTTTTACCCACCGAACGGGGATTGTGTAATGAATCGCGGGCGCTGCCGTTAAAATATTCCTCAATTAACAATTTACCATTTTTAATCACCACCACACTGGTGATCTGTTTAAACCTGTTGCCCGCAATAAGGGCATTCATCTCCATGATCTTCTTTGTATCGAAGCCATCTTTTGATACTTGCCAGCCGCTGCCTGGCTTTATGGGCTGCAATTCGGCATCCTTTGGGTCAATTGCAGGTACGGTAAACCTGATCTCTCCCTGCGCTATCAACGCACCTACTTTCAAATCAGGGACAGCAATATAAGGTCGTACTTCAATTTTTAGCTGGTGCGTACCTGTTGTAAGCGCATCTTCCCCGCCATGGGCCATAAACCTTCCCCATAAAAAACGTCCCCATGAATCCTCACCCCTGTTACTGACGAACGGGACAAATATGGTGGTCTTTGTATTTTTTACGATGGGCAAATTAGCCCTTTTATGCAGGTTTTCCTGGTAAACCTGTTTGCCATCTACATAAAAAGTAAACTGAAAGTTGCCCTGGTTTAATTGTTCAACGCTTAATGAAGGCTGTAAGCTATGCTGATAATTGGTTAATGAATTGGCAAGCAAAAGCCGCATGTACAAATTGTTTACCGGCTTAGCCTCATATCTTGTTAACAGATCGCTTTGTTCCAGTTTTTCAAGCGGGATAGTATCTGCCTCAAAAACAACCTTACCTATATTGGCTTTTTGAATAGCGGAGGTTATAGGTTCAGGTTCGATGATATTGCCGGTTTGGGCAAATGTGTTACAGGTTGCAGCAATTATGATAGAGAGTATTGATAAATATCGTTTCATTTTTATTTGTTTAGATTTTACAAATCTGTCTCAATCAACACATTTAAAATAGAACAGGATTAACATGCCCTCAACAAAAGCTTACGGTATGCCGATGGATTACTGCCGCCAAATTGCCTGAAGCATCGCAAAAAATGGCTTTGATCGGCAAATCCACAGGCAAAAGCGATATCCGTTAAAGATAATCCCTCATCTGCCAGTAACGCAAATGATCTTTCAATCCTGAGCTTGCGGATGTATTCGCCCAAAGTGCAATTAAAATACTTCGAAAAATCACGGGATAAATGAACCGGATGGATCTGTAACAGCCCGGAAAGTTCGGTAAGCGTATGCTTGCTGGCAGGATCATCGGCCAGCACCTCTTTCAACCTGCCAACCCACACGGGCACTTGCCGCGACATGCCGGCACTATTTAGCTGCATTTTATTGAGCGATTGCAGCAATAACGATTCTATAGCTATCGCGGTCATATCGTCACAAATCTTTGATTCTTTAAAAATCCGGTATAAAAGGAACTTCACATCCGGGTCATCAACGGCAAAGCTGCCTTCCAGTTTATCCTGTTTTAACTCTAGCGCATCAAACCAATGTTTTTGTAACTCGATATGAAAGCCGCGGGTAAAACCTTTGGGCTTAATATTATAATGCGGATCATGCCAGTTATGAAATAGCAAACTGCCCGCCGGGCAATGATAAACTTCTTTCTTATTGCCTTCAATAACATTACCGGCCAATATAAAAGTGAAGTAGGCATTTTCATGGTAATGCCAGTCTACCTTATCAAGGGTATATTCGGTATCCGTTATAGTGATACCCTGCAAATTTGTTGTTTGATTGGTTTGTCCGTAAAAGCTGCCTGTTTGTAACTGTTTCACGGAGATGGATTATTGCATTATTATACAGATAATAAACACTATCACTCCCCCTTCAGGGGCCGGGGGGCTAAACCTCCTCTACCCTGCGGTCGACAGTTTGAACGTTGGTATTAGCATAATCATTCTCTATCAATCCATCGCGCATCCTCACTATGCGGTGTGCATGCATGGCGATGTCCTCTTCATGCGTTACAAGTATAATAGTATTGCCTTTAGCGTGGATGTCTTCAATAAGGCCCATAATCTCGATGGATGTTTTGGTATCGAGATTACCGGTCGGCTCATCGGCCAGTATAATTGAGGGATCATTGATCAACGCCCTTGCTACCGCAACACGCTGTCTTTGCCCGCCCGAAAGCTCGTTTGGTTTATGATCCATACGGTTACCAAGCCCTACGTTTTTGAGGGCGTTAGAGGCACGTTCCTTACGTTTTTCCTTATTTATACCCGCATAGATCAGTGGCAGCGCCACATTATCCAAAGCAGTATTACGGGGCAGCAGGTTAAATGTCTGGAATACGAAACCAATTTCCGAGTTACGCACTTCGGCAAGCTGGCTATCGGTCATGTGGCTTACATCTATGCCGTTAAGGATATACTGCCCTTTGGTTGGGGTGTCCAGGCAGCCTAAAATATTCATGAGCGTTGATTTGCCCGAACCTGAAGGGCCCATCAAAGCAACAAACTCGCCTTTGTTAATAGAAAGCGAAACAGATTTAAGCGCGTGGATCACCTCTGCACCTATCACATATTTACGCCCGATATCTTTTATAGTTATTAACGGCTTGGCAGTATTTATTGGCTCCATGAATTATTTTTTGTTTTGACTGCACTGGGGTGCCTAATGTTACAGCAGTTTTTATTTTTAGTCAGGCGAAGTCTGTAAGTCCGATGCCCGCAAGTCCGCAAGTTTTTTAGCTCCCATTCTTTCGGGCTTTCCGACTTACGGACTTTTCCGACTTTCGGACTCAAAAACGCTTACTTTTCAATAACCTTGGCTACTAAAAAGTAGTTCTCATCATGTTTAGGGGCATTCTCCAAAGCTTCTTCGTGGGTAATTTGTTGTTTCACCACATCCTCACGCAGCACGTTGGCACCGGTGGTCATATAAACCAGCGGTTCAACACCTGTAGTATCCACCTCGTTAAGTTTGGCCATAAAATCAAGGATCTTGCTCATATCCTTCATGTTATCCTGTACTTCGGCTTCGGTAAGTTCAAGGCGGGCCAGGTGGGCTACTTTTTCAACGGTTTCTTTATCAATGGTCATGCCTGTTGTTTTTTGTTTTATAATAGCGTGAACCTCATCGTGCAAAGCGTCGGCATCATCTAAAGTTACATGCCCGCTTCAATGGGTTTATGTACAAATATATTACAAATTCCCGGTCTGCTGCCATATAATTGACTAAGCGAAAGTAGAAACAGTATCTTCAGACTTTAAATCATTATTCATAATTTCAAATATTTCGTCGCGCAAGGCATCAGCATCGTCAATGCTTAGGTGGGCGGTTTCAACAGGTTTGTGTACCTTAAATTTGCACAGGCCCGGTCTGCTGCCATGCCTGGTACCCGTATCCCAAAGTATTTGCCAGGCATTGGCCGAGGACACCGGAATGACAGGTATTTTCAGCTCAATAGCCAGCCTGAAAGGGCCATTTTTAAACGGGCAAAGCTGCGGCGGGTAATGATCTGAAATACCTCCCTCGGGGAAAATGATAAGAGAAATGCCTTCCTGTAATTTTTCGGATGCTTTTTTAAACGCGCGGAACGACGACATTTTACTATCCCGGTTAACAGGTATATCTACCGTACGGAAGAAAAGACCGGTTACCAGGCCGTCTTCCAGTTCCTGCTTGCCCATAAAACAGCAATTGCTTTTAACCAGGATACACATAGCCGAAATATCAAGGTTTGAGGTATGATTAGGACAAATGATATAAGGCCTGCTCCAGTCAATCGGTTCTTCATACTCAAAATGGTAAAATATACCTGCAAAAGCCGAACTTACTAATCCCCAAAGCCTTCTGAATAAATTAAGGGTGCGATAGCGTTCAGGTTTACGGGAAAAATAATAGAAAAAAGGCCATAATAAAAGATAGCCAAGGGCCACGCTCACAATGTAAAGATATACGTGTACTTTTCTCAATATCATTTTCATCATCACCAAAAATAGAAAAATTCCTTACTTTCGCCACACTATGGAGACTGTTGTTAGTGGCATCCGTTCGACCGGAAACTTACACTTAGGAAATTATTACGGGGCGTTGCAAAACTTTATAAAAATGCAGGATGAATACAACTGCTTTTTCTTTATTGCTGACCTCCACTCGTTAACCACACACCCTACACCTGCCAATTTACATGGCAACGTGAAGCAAGTGTTGATAGAATATTTAGCCGCTGGCATCGACCCGGAAAAGGCTACTATATATGTACAATCGGATGTTCCGGAGGTTACCGAATTATACCTGTACCTGAACATGAACGCTTACCTGGGCGAGCTGGAACGCGCAACTTCTTTTAAAGATAAAGTACGCGCCAATCCCGAAAACGTTAACGCCGGTCTGTTAACCTACCCGGTTTTAATGGCGGCAGATATTATTATCCACAAAGCCACCAAAGTACCCGTTGGTAAAGACCAGGAGCAACACCTTGAAATGGCCCGCACTTTCGGCAACCGTTTTAACAGGCTGTACAACCATGATTATTTCCCAGAGCCTTTTGCCTTTAGCTTTGGCGAAAGTTTGGTAAAAATTCCGGGACTGGATGGCAAGGGAAAAATGGGCAAATCGGAGGGTGAAGGCAATGCGATATTTTTGGGCGATACCCCGGAGGCTATCCGCAAAAAAGTAATGCGCGCGGTAACCGATAGCGGCCCGACCGTTGAAAACCAGCAAAAACCACAGGAAATCCAAAACCTGTTTGATTTGATGAAAGTAGTATCAACACCTGATACGCTTGCACATTTTGACGAATCATATAACAAAATGGCCATCCGCTATGGCGATTTAAAAAAGCAGCTTGCCGAAGATATGGTACTGGCAACAGCCCCTATCCGCGACAGGATCAACGCCATTGCCAGCGATGCCGATTACCTGCGTAAAGTAGCCGAAATGGGTGCAGAAAAGGCCCGCGAAAGCGCTTCAAGAACAATAAGAGAGGTTAGAGAGATCATCGGTTTCAGGAAATTTTAAATAGCGGGTTTTGATAGTTCATAGTTCATAGTGTATATTAGTCGGAGTTCATTTCAAAATAGCTGATGTTCTTCGTCAAAAACATCAGCTATGAACCATGTACTATAACCCATGAACTAAATAAATATGCACTTAGCTATTGTAGGAAATATAGGCGCCGGAAAGACCACCCTTACCGAGATGCTCACCAAAAATTACGGGTGGGACCCTTTGTATGAAGCTGTAGATAATAACCCCTATTTAGAGGATTTTTACAGCGATATGAAACGCTGGAGCTTTAACCTGCAGATCTATTTCCTGAACAGCCGTTACCGCCAGATCATCGACATCCAAAAAAGCGGGCATAATATTATCCAGGACCGTACCATTTATGAGGATGCCTATATTTTTGCCGAAAACCTGCATGATATGGGCCTGATGACAACGCGCGATTACGAAAACTATGAATCAATTTTTCAGAATATAACCGAGTTTATAAAACCGCCCGATCTGCTGGTTTACCTTAAAGCTTCGGTACCAACACTGGTAAGCAATATCCAGCGCCGCGGCCGTGAGTATGAAATAGGTATCCGTTTAGATTATCTTTCAAAACTGAACGAAAAGTATGATAAGTGGATCAACAATTATAAATTGGGCAAGCTACTGATCCTCGATAAGGATAACCTTGATTTTGCCAACAATACGGAAGATATGGCCACCATCGTAAACCTGATTGAACGGGAGATTAACGGGTTGTTTTAGCGCCCCTCCTAAATCCTCCCCCGCCAGTTGGCAGGAGGACTTTTTAATAAAAGCTATGGAAAAAAATCAATCTCTCCCCTCCGGGGAGATTAAGAAGGGCTTTTTAGGCATCATACCCGCCCGTTACGCATCGTCACGTTTTCCCGGTAAACCATTGGTTGATATCGGTGGTAAAACCATGATCAGGCGCGTATATGAGCAGGCTAAAAAATGCCGGAGCCTTAGCGAGGTTATCGTAGCTACCGATGACGACCGTATTTTTAATCATGTAAACAGCTTTGGCGGGATTGCCGTAATGACCGGTTCCAATCACCATAGTGGTACCGACCGTTGTGCCGAAGTTGCCCGCCTGCACCCCGGGTATGATGTGATTATCAATATCCAGGGCGACGAGCCTTTTATCGATCCAGAGCAGATCACCAAATTAACAGCGTGCTTTAACGATCCTGATACCCAACTGGCCACTCTTGTAAAAAGGATCCTGACCGAACAGGAACTGCATAATACCAATTCGCCCAAGGTGGTGATCAATAAACTATCCGAAGCCATTTATTTTTCACGCGCCACGCTACCTCACGTCCGTGGGCAGGAGCCTGAAAACTGGCTCGAATTTCATATTTTTTATAAGCACATAGGCATTTATGGTTACCGGGCCGATGTATTGCAACTGATCACCAAACTTCCTGTATCCCCGCTTGAAAAAGCCGAAAGCCTGGAGCAGCTTCGCTGGATAGATAATGGCTACCGCATCAAAGTGGCCGAAACCGAGCTGGAAACCCATGCGGTTGATGTGCCGGAAGACCTGGAGAAACTAAAGTTTGATATATAGTTTCCGGTTCAACCCTCCCAATTATAAGTCAGCACTCCTGTACTGATAACCTTGTTATTCTTAATACGTATAAGATTAAGTGTGCCGCATTAAAGGTTATTTAAACTATTGAAACACAATTTCAATAGTTATAATTAATGAATTTTCTGTAAACAATAAATCGTTTGATACTTTCGTATTTTAACCAATTTTTGCTTCTTAATTTATTAACTTCACCTGTAGCACCACCACATTATTAACCTAAAATCATTATGAGGATAAGGCAGCATCATTTTGTAAACAAGGGCTGGGTAAATTATTTTGCCGATCCTGAATTTAGTGCTGAAAAATGCCAGCTGGTACTTGCTTTCGGTGCGCCGAAATTAATTACCGGTCCTGAAATCTATGATTATCTTAAAACAAGCTATCCCAATGCCAATATTGTTTTCGCCTCCACCGCGGGCGAGATCCTAGGTAGTGAGGTATATGATGATAGTATAGTAGTGACGGCT
Organism: Mucilaginibacter sp. cycad4; assembly: GCF_034263275.1. NCBI lineage: Bacteria > Pseudomonadati > Bacteroidota > Sphingobacteriia > Sphingobacteriales > Sphingobacteriaceae > Mucilaginibacter > Mucilaginibacter sp. cycad4. Next base: position 3,308,730 of record NZ_CP139559.1, read on the forward strand.
CTTGAGCTTGAAAAATCAACCATTACCTGCACGTGTACCCACGTAAACAAACAGGCTAACAGTGCCGAAACAGGTGCCTTCCTGATGGCGCAACTGGATAAAAAAGGCTTAAACTGTGTATTCATTATATCCGACGGCACTTTTATAAACGGAAGTGAGCTGGTTGACGGCTTTAACCGCGATAACCCCGGGAAGGTTCCCGTAACAGGTGGCCTGGCCGGTGATGCAGCACGGTTTAACAGTACATTTACCAGTCTTAACGCCATTCCCACCCAAGGCAATGTGATAGCCATTGGCTTTTATGGTGATAGCCTGCAAATTAGCCACGGCTCAAGCGGGGGCTGGGAAGAGTTTGGGCCTCAACGAACCATCACCCGGTCGGATAAAAACGTACTTTTTGAGATAGATGGTAAAAGCGCACTCGATCTTTACAAAGAATATTTAGGTGAGTATGCTAAAGAGCTGCCCGGCTCGGCCCTATTGTTCCCATTATCATTAAACATTGAAGATTCGGACAAAAAGCTCGTGCGAACCATATTAAGCGTTAACGAAGACAAAAAATCAATGACTTTTGCCGGCAATTTGCCCGAAGGGAGTAAAGTACGCCTGATGAAAGCCAACTTTGAAAAACTGATAGGTGCTTCATCATCGGCCGCTACCGATGCCATAACAGGGCCGGAGCATGCCAACCTGGCCATATTGATTAGTTGTGTGGGCCGAAAACTGGTGCTTAATGACCGCACCGACGAAGAGTTAATGGCAGCCAAACATATTTTCGGTAATGAAACCGCTATGGCAGGCTTTTATTCATACGGAGAGCTGTCGCCCCTTAATAAAGGGTCAAATTGTGAGCTGCATAACCAAACCATGACTATCACCACCTTTACCGAACGTTAATTTATGGATTACCATTACTTATTAGATAAGCAGATAAAGAAGATGCTTCCGGCACAGTACCTGGAAGATGAAGCTATTTTGCAGTTTTTGGGTGCCGTAAATAACAGTTTCAAAAATTTTGAAAAGTCGATAAAACTGGCCGATCATGCTTTTAATGTGAGTGAGCGCGAATACGTAACCGTTACGGATAACCTGAAGCTGCAAAATGAGATCAAACAGCGTTCTACCTCTCAACTAAAAGAAGCTATAAGGGCACTTAATCCCGATGTGGAGTTAAACATCTCCGACTCAGACGATGACCTCATCCATATCATCAGCTTTTTACATGAGCGCATAGCCAAAGCTAAAGAACTGGAAGTTGACCTGATCCATTCAAAAGAGCTTGCCGAAAAGGCGGCAATGGCCAAAGCACAGTTCCTGAGTATTATGAGCCACGAGATCCGTACGCCAATGAACGCCGTTATTGGTTTTACGCACCTGCTCATCCACCAGGACCCCAAGCCCGAGCAAATGGAGTTTCTGAACTTCCTCAAGTTTTCGGCCGAAAACCTGCTGGTGCTCATCAATGATATATTGGATTTTAGTAAGATAGAAGCCGGTGGCGTTGAATTTGAAAATGTGGACTTTAGTCTTACCGATCTGATCAAAAATATACGCCTGGCCCTGCTGCAAAAGGCAAACGAAAAAAACATCCAGATAAAACTGATGATGGACCAGGACTTGCCCAATGCCATCATTGGCGATCCGGTGCGCCTTGGTCAGATCCTCACAAACCTGATGAGCAATGCTGTTAAATTTACGCATAAAGGAAAGGTAACAATAACCGCATCCTTAGCAAGCAGCACAGCTAATTCATCAACCATTGATTTTGAGATAGCCGATACCGGCATTGGTATAACGCCCGATAAAATTGATCATATTTTTGAAAGCTTTAACCAGGCCAGTTCAGATACAACCCGCAAATACGGTGGTACGGGTTTGGGCTTAACTATTACCAAACGCCTGCTGCAACTGCTTGGCAGTGACATTACAGTTGAAAGCGAATATGGCAAAGGCTCGGTATTTAACTTCAGCCTTACTTTTAAAAACAGTAAAAAACTATTGAGCAGCACGGCCGATAGCGATGAGTTTTACCGTTTAAAAAGCCTTAAAGGTACCAGGCTGTTGATTGCCGAAGATAACCAGATCAATGTGATACTGGCCAAACAGTTCATGAAACAATGGGAGGTTGAATGTGATGTTGCCGAAAACGGCGAAATAGCCCTGATGCTGGTGCAAACTCATGACTATGATATGGTTTTGATGGACCTGCAAATGCCCGAAATGGACGGCTACCAGGCAACCCGCGCCATACGCGAACTGCCTGACGATAAGTACAAAAAACTGCCCATCATAGCCCTCACCGCATCTGCCATGCTTGATATCCAGGATATGGCGTTCACCGTTGGTATGAATGATTATGTGAGCAAGCCCTTTAACCCCAATGAACTGCACCGCAAGATTGAGTTATACAGCAGGCAAAAGGAAAGGGTATAACATCTGTTTCTTTTTGACGCCCCTTGCAAATAAGCGCACAACCTACTCTATAAAAGCAACTTACAAACAAAACACCTTAGCGGTTCCCTTTTTTGAAAAACAGATACGGCGAAGCGTGAAAATTTTCTTACTTTTGTATCCCGTACAGAAACAATTGGTCGCGGTATAAAAGCGCGGTCATTTTCAAAAAAAATCATGACTAAATATATTTTTGTTACGGGCGGTGTTACCTCATCGTTAGGAAAAGGTATAATCTCTGCTTCTTTAGCCAAGCTCCTTCAATCGCGCGGTTACCGCGTAACCATCCAAAAGTTTGATCCTTATATCAATATTGATCCGGGAACGCTTAACCCTTATGAGCACGGCGAATGCTATGTTACCGAAGATGGCGCCGAAACCGATCTTGACCTTGGCCATTATGAGCGTTTTCTGAACACGCCTACTTCAAAGGCCAACAACATCACTACCGGCCGTATCTACCAAAATGTAATTAATAAAGAGCGCGAAGGAGCATTTTTAGGAAAAACTGTACAGGTAGTGCCCCACATTACCGACGAAATAAAAAGAAACTTCCGTATCCTGGGCGAAAACGGTGAATATGACATTGTGATCACCGAATTGGGAGGTACCGTAGGCGATATTGAATCGTTACCATATATTGAGGCTGTAAGGCAGTTCCGCTGGGAAATTGGCTCAGCTAACTCTTTGGTTATCCACCTTACACTGGTACCTTTCCTTGCAGCAGCAGGTGAGCTAAAAACCAAACCAACACAGCACTCGGTAAAAATGTTACTGGAATATGGTATCCAGCCCGATATCCTGGTTTGCCGTACCGAACATCACCTTACCAACGATATCCGCAAAAAGATAGCGTTGTTTTGTAACGTGAATATCAATGCTGTTATTGAGTCAATTGACGCGCCAAGTATTTATGATGTGCCCCTGTTAATGCTGAAAGAACAGCTTGACAAAACCGTATTGACCAAATTAAAGCTTCCGCACAAAAACGAGCCGAGCCTCGAAAACTGGAAAGAATTTCTTGGCCGCCTGAAAAACCCGACCGCCGATGTACGTATTGCGCTGGTTGGTAAATATGTGGAGCTACCGGATGCATACAAATCCATTACCGAGGCTTTTATCCATGCCGGTGCTAAGCAGGAATGTAAAGTACGGATTGAATATATCCCTTCGGAGCAGCTTACGCCCGAAAACGCTGTTGAAAAACTAAAAGGTATGCACGGCGTACTGGTTGCCCCCGGATTTGGCGAGCGTGGTTTTGAAGGCAAGATCCAGGCTATCCGCCACGTGCGCGAAAACAACATCCCATTTTTTGGGATCTGTTTAGGTATGCAATGTGCGGTAGTTGAGTTTGGCCGTAACGTATTAGGATTTGAGGATGCCAACAGTACCGAAATGAACCCTGACACCCCTTACCCGGTTATCGGCATGATGGAAGATCAGAAAAACATCACCAACAAAGGCGGCACCATGCGTTTAGGCGCTTATCCCTGCGATATTAAAAAAGGCACCAAAGCGGCGGCTATTTACGGAAAAAACCACATATCCGAAAGGCACCGCCACCGTTATGAGTTTAATAACGAGTATCTTAAGCAATATGAGGCCGCCGGCCTTACCCCATCGGGCATAAATCCTGACAATGGCCTGGTGGAGATTGTAGAGCTTAAAAATCACCCGTTTTTTGTCGGTTCGCAATTTCACCCCGAATTAAAATCAACAGTTGCTAATCCGCACCCACTTTTTATTAACTTTGTCGCCGCTTCGCTGGCTTATGCCCGCAAAAAATAAGTAATTGTACGATAATTAGATAATGGATAAAAATACGTTTACAGGATTATTCCTGATCATGGCGATCATTGCCGGCTCGATATACTTTTTAAAGCCATCGGAAGCCGACCTTAAAAAAGAGCGCGAGGTACAGCACCAGGATTCGCTGAAAAAAGCGGGTGCCGCTGTAGCTGCCGCTGCTGCTAAAACCACAGCTAAGTTTGATACCGCCAAAACAGCCAAAGTTGATTCGGCTTTGTTAAAAATGCCTTTTGGCGCCGCATCAGTTGGTAAAGAAGAGTTTGTTACCATCGGTAATAAAGAATTGCTTATTAAATTAAGCACCCATGGAGGCAAGGTAGCTTCTGTTGAGTTAAAGAATTATAAAACTTTTGATAAAAAGCCTTTAGTGCTTTTCAGCGGCGACAATAACCAGTTTGGGTTAAAGTTTGCTGCCGGGGTTGCCAATATCAATACCAACAATTACTATTTTACCCCAAGTGTAAAGGAGCTTAACATAGCCGAAAAAGATTCCGGTTCGGTTACCATGCGTTTAAGCTATAGCCCTACCCAGTACATTGATTATGTGTACAGCTTAAAAGGTGATGGTTTTAAACTTGGGCTAACCATCAAGCCTACCGGTCTTGACGGCGTTATTGCCAATAGCAGCACCATTAACCTTAACTGGGCCACCAGCCTGCACAAACAGGAAAAAGACATCAAAATGGAGCGCCAGTATTCAACGGTATACTATTACAATACCGATGGTGATGCTGATTACCTAAGCGAAGGCAAAGACGATCAGAAAAGCATCAGCGATAAAAAAATGGCCTGGGTTGCTTTCAAACAACATTTCTTTTCAAACGTACTGATTGCTAAAGGCGGCATTACCAAAACAGATATTGCCGTTGCTACAGATTTTAACGATACCACCGATGTAAAACAAATGAAAGCCGACCTGTCGCTTACCCGCGGCGCCGATGGTTCTTTACCTTTGGAGTTTTACTTCGGCCCTAACCGTTTTAACACCCTTAAAGACCAGGGCCACGACCTTGATAAACTGGTTAACCTTGGCTGGGGACCGTTAAAATACATCAACCGTTTCGCGGTATTGCCGGTATTTAACTTCCTTAACAAGTTTAATTGGAACTATGGTTTGATCATCCTGGTATTGACTGTATTGCTTAAGCTGGTGTTATCGCCACTTACTTACAAATCATACCTTTCAATGGCTAAAATGCGTGTGCTGAAGCCCGAAATGGATGAGATCAAAGCTAAAGTTGGTGAGGATAACCCTACATTGCTACAACAGGAATACCTTAAGCTGTATAAAAAAGCAGGTGTTAACCCATTGGGCGGCTGTTTACCATTGCTGATCCAGATGCCTATAGTTATCGCGTTCTTCCGCTTTTTCCCAAGTTTATTTGAGCTAAGGGGCGAAAGCTTCCTGTGGATGCATGACCTTTCAACTTATGATTCAGTTATCAAATTTGCTCCGATAGCTTTCCTCGGCGGCGTTAACCACATTAGCTTAATGTGTTTACTGATGACCATTTCAACGTTGATTTATACTTATTTCAACAACCAGATCTCGGGTGCTACCGGGCAAATGAAATATATTGGTTACATCACCCCGCTGGTGTTCCTGTTTACGCTTAACAGCTACCCTGCCGGTTTGAACTATTATTACTTCTTAGCCAACATGTTCACCTTTTTACAGCAATACCTGATCAAATTCATGGTTGATGATAAAAAGATCCATGCCCAGATCCAGGAAAACAAAAAGAAACCTGAAGATACCAAGAAGAAAAAATCAGGCTTTGGCGCCAAAATGGAAGAGATGATGCGCCAGCAACAGCAAATCCAGGCTAAGAAGAAGCCGTAATTTTTTAGTCAGAAGTCCGCTGTCGGAAAGTCCGGAAGATATTTTTGAGTCTGGAAGTCCGCTGTCCGAAGTCCGAAAGACATTTTAAAGCCCCTGAGAAAGTTTCTCTTCTCAGGGGCTTTTTGCATGCATCAAACCTTACAAACTATTCCCGACATTCGAACTTCCCGACTGCGGACTTTTTCAAAAAGAACTAATATAATTAGCAAAATTGTATTACATTTGAAATATCATGTATGCAATTGTCGATATAGAAACCACAGGGGGGCATGCCAGCGCTAATGGTATTACTGAAATAGCCATATGCATACACGATGGTAAAAAAATAGTGAAACGATTTGAAACGCTTGTAAACCCGCAGCGTGAAATCCCTATCTACATCAGCGCCTTAACCGGTATTACCAATGAGATGGTAAGGGAAGCCCCTCCTTTTGAGGATGTGGCAGCAGACATTTATCACCTCATCCACGGCAAGATCTTTGTTGCCCACAATGTAAACTTTGATTTTTCTTTTGTAAGGTACCATCTCGCTGCTGCCGGGTATGATCTGCAAACCAATAAGCTTTGTACCGTAAGGCTCGGTCGTAAAATATTACCGGGATTACCCTCATACAGCCTGGGCCGGCTATGCAAACATCTGGGCATAGATAACCAAAGCCGCCACAGAGCTATGGGCGATGCCGAAGCTACTGCCGAACTGTTTACCCTGTTGCTGAACAGCGATACGGATAACCATATCAAACAATCCCTTAAGCAGGGCTCAAAAGACCAGGTATTGCCGCCCAATCTTCCTAAAAAGGATGTGGACCAGCTACCTTACACACCGGGCGTATATTACTTTCATGATCAAAAAGGGAAAGTAATATACGTAGGTAAAGCTAAAAACCTTAAAAAACGGGTAAGCAGTCATTTTACAGGTAATAATCCGGGATTGCAACGCCAGGAGTTTTTGCGTAACATTCACCAGGTAAGCTACCAGGTTTGCGGTACTGAACTTATCGCTTTTGTATTGGAAGCCATCGAGATCAAACGCCTGTGGCCAAAATATAACCGTTCATTAAAACGCTTTGAAAACGCTTTCTGCCTTTACGCTTTTGAAGATCAGCGCGGGTACATTCGTTTGGCAGTTGATAAATACCGCAAATACAGCGACCCGATATATACCTGCAACTCCCTGCTTGACGGGTATAACCTGCTCAACAAACTGATAGAAGCATTTGACCTGTGCCCTAAGCTTTGCTTTATACAAAAAAACAATGAGCCATGCATCAGCGCAGCCGGAAGTAGTTGCGCCTGCGAGGGGATTGAACCTCCCGACAGCTATAATGAAAAGGTCAACAATGCCATTGATCAGCTTAAACAGGCTTTACCCACTTACGCCATCAGGGATGAAGGCCGTACCGGCGATGAACATAGCTGTATTTTGGTTGAGAAAGGCCAGTTTTATGGTATGGGCTATATCTCCCATTATTTTGATGCCGATAACGTGCAGCAACTCAAAAGCTATCTCACACCCTACCCGGGAAATGATTATATCAAAAATATTGTAGCTACCTACGCATCTAAATATCCGGACAGAATGGTGGTGTTTGGATAGGCCCCTCACAAAAACTTATAACTAAATAATTATCTATTAAGTTAAATAAACCCACACAATTGAGTTTTTGATTGGTTAACCCTATAACACTTACCAAAAAAACTTGAAACAATGGATAGCATCAATCAACAACAGCCTGAGGATAATATGAAGGACCTGAATGGACCTGAAGCCTTGGCCAAAATCAAAGAACTTGCCGAAAGTGCAAAAAGCTGCTTCTTTGTGAGCAGTCTTAAAACAGGCGTACCTGCTTCGGTAAGGCCGATGTCAGCGCAGAAAATTGACGATGAGGGTAATTTTTGGTTTCTGAGTGCCAACGATAGCCACAAAAATGATGAGTTAGTTAAAGATCCCTTTGTCCACTTGCTTTTCCAGGGTTCCGGATATTCTGACTTTTTAAACCTTTATGGAATAGCCACCATTACTGAAGATAAAGAAAAGATCAAAGAACTATGGGAACCTACACTCAAAGTGTGGTTTACCGAAGGTATTGACGATCCGCGCATCAGCATTATTAAAGTTGAACCAACCGAAGGTTATTACTGGGACAATAAACATGGCAATGCCATCGCCTTTGTAAAACGGCTTGCCGGTGCAGCTATCGGCAAAACTATTGATGATTCGGTTGAGGGAAAGCTTGTTGTCTGAGATCGGGGTTTCAGATTATTAAATCGACAGAATAAAAAAGGGCTTGGGTAATAAAACTCAAGCCCTTATGTTTTGCTAATCAAAAAGCTCCTGCTTTAGGGGGCTGGGGGGCCAAATATTTATCAAACCAATCGATATAGCGCTGCAGCCTGTCAACCTGGTAACTTGGTATGGTAATGCCATGATACTGGCCGGGATAAAGTACCAGTTGTGTTGGTACACCCTGCGATCTCAGCGCTTCATACATTTGTTCGCCCCCGCCTGTTGGCACGTTAAAATCTTTTAAACCAGACATGAACTGGGTAGGCGTTTTTATCTTATCGGCATGAAAAAACGGGTACGAGAGCTTGATATATTTATCAGCATTTTTCCATGGCGCACCAAGTTCATTGTCATACTGCATTACCCATTGATCCGATCCATAGATGGCTAACTGTAACGCACTGCCTGCCCCGCTTGATGCTGCTTTAAAACGGGTATCGGTAGCTATAGTATAATCGGTAAGGATGCCCCCGTAACTCCAGCCACCAATACCGAGGCGGTCTTTATCGGCTATGCCAAGTTTAACCAGCTCATCCACAGCTCCAAGCAAATCCTTTACTTCCTTATTCCCCCAATCGGCATAAATAGCTTTGGTATATTCAATCCCCCGCCCGGTGCTGCCGCGATAGTTTACCGCTGCTACGGCATAACCGGCACAGGCCAGCGTTTGCCTGATGTCATCAAACTCAAACTCATCCTGATCGGTAGGACCGCCGTGAATGTAAAGAATGAAAGGCATTTTCTTAGTGACCACACTATCGGGCGTATAAAGTATACCCGAAACCAGTGTACCATCGCTGCTAAACGACTGGAAGCCTTTCACATAGGCCAGCTTAACTTCGCTCAGCCATTTTTCCTGGTGAAAAGTTAAACGGCGGATTTTCCCATTTTCAATTGCAACCAGCTCATGCGGCATATAGGGTGTAGTCATCTTCCCTACCCATACTCCCAATGAATGCCCGATAATATCAGCAAAACTGCATTGGTTCCCTTTATACACTAATACCGATTTACGGGTAAGCAGGTTATATCTGTTGATGTAACGGATTCGGTCGCTGTGTACCAGGTATTCCAGGTCTTTGCTGTCCCGGCTCCAGGCTATATTGCTGACTGGTCTGTCAAGTTGATCCGTTAACAGGCGGTTATTTTTACCGTCGGCATCCATCAGGCATAAGATATCGTGCTGATAAATAAAGTAATCAGCATCGCTTGTTGACCGGAGGTAGGCTATGCGCTTTCCATCAGGACTCCAGAGGGGATTAATATCATGGCCGGTAAAAGTGGTAAGCTGTTGTGACTCAGCACCGGGCTTAGCTTCTATCGTAAAGATGTCTGTATTCTCATTCCGATCCGGATCGGCTGTATGATTACTTACGTAAGCAATCGTTTTTCCGTCGGGGCTCCACTGCGGCGAACTATCGTCCATAATACCGCTGGTTAGGGTATCCAACTTTTTTGCGGCCACATCATACAGGTACAAATGCGAATGCAGGTGCTGCAGATATCCTTCAATATCCTGCTTAAAATGGTAACGGTCTATTTTTATAGGAGGCGTGGTTTTAGGGGCTTCCTTTCCTCTATTTTCAGGATCTTTAATGATAAATGCCAGCCTTTTGCTATCCGGCGACCAAACATACTCTTCAAGCTCACCTTTAATATCAGTGAGCTTATGCCCCTCGCCACCGCGCCTGTCCATCAGCCAAACCTGCCCGCCATTTTTTGAATCTTTTTCGGACAGATAAGAGATAAACTTACCATCAGGGGTCCATTTCGGAGTGGATGCCGGCTCATCGCCATAAGTAAGCTGAATGGATTGTTTGCCGTCGAAACTTTGCATCCACAAGTGCGACACACGCTTATCCTTAGCTGTATCCACTTCTGATAATTCATAAACTATCCATTTACCATCCGGAGAAAGCTGTGGCGCCATCAGCGTTGGCTGTTTATACAGATCGGCAGGCTTGAGCGGCTTTTTGGTGGTTTGGGCAGAAGCAATGTTAAATATTAAAATCGCTGTAATTAAAAGTACATTTTTATGCATAGGAAGTGCAATTGACCGGAAAATTACTAATTAAACTACCTAATATTATTACAAGGTTTTTATTATTGCATTGTTTTGAACAAGCAACGCTCAATTTTTTTGTATTACCCATTAAAACCACCCTCATGCACAACTCATATCAGGAACTTAGCAAGAAGGACAAAAAGATAGTTAGGGCACTAATTGATAAGGACATCGCCGAAGACTTTAAACGAGGGATGCAACATTTCGATCAGCTTATTCAGGAGTTAAAAAAGAGTTCCGATACACCGCAAGACCAGTACTATAAATTATTCAATGAAGTTCGCGATTTTGACAAGCAAATAGGCCGGATGTATGATCGCTTTACAGGATCACATTTTCTTACCATTTTGGCAAATCAAATACTCCAAACACTGGTTGATGAAACTGAACTTAATGAATTATCACCGGAAGCTAAGGATCAAATCATCTCAGACGTAAAATTTATGAGGTCAATACAATCCATGAACTCTTGAGCGACTTGCCCTTCTGCCTATTTTTTTAAATACTTATCATACCAATCCACATAGCGTTGCAGCCTGTCAACCTGGTAGCTTGGTTTTGTAAGGCCATGGAACTGATTAGGATATAATATCAGTTCGGTTGGGATACCTTGTGTACGTAACGCTTCATACATCTGCTCGCTGCCGATGGTTGGCACGTTAAAGTCTTTCAAGCCGGACATAAATAGCACCGGGGTTTTTATTTTATCGGCATGGAAAAACGGATACGAGATCTGGATCCACTTATCAGCATTTTTCCAGGGCACGCCTATTTCGTTTTCGTACTGTAACACATACTGATCGCTGCCGTAAACAGAAAGCTGCAGCGCACTACCCGCCCCGCTGGCGGCAGCTTTAAAGCGGGTGTCGGAGGCTATAGTATAATCGGTAAGGATACCGCCGTAGCTCCAGCCGCCTATGCCCAGCTTATCAGGATCTGCAATGCCTAATTTTTCAAGCTGATCGACTGCGCCAAGCAAATCCTTTACTTCCTTATTGCCCCAATCGGCATAAATGGCTTTACAATAATCCAGCCCGCGGCCATTGCTGCCCCTGTAGTTTACCGCCGCTACAGCATAACCGGCAGCCGCCAGCGTTTGCCTTGTAGCGTCAAAAACAAATTCATCCTGCCCCACCGGGCCGCCATGAATAAACAGGATCAACGGATATTTTTTATTAGGAACACTATCCGGCGTTAAAATAATACCCGATACCCTGGTACCATCAACACTGGTTGATTCAAAACCTTTGACATAAGCCAATTGTACGGTGTTTAACCACTTCTCATGATGAAAAGTGAGGCGGCGCAGCTTTTTATCTTCCAGGGCAAATAATTCGGCGGGCGTGTATGGGTCTGTCTTTTGCACTATCCAGTTGCCCGAAAGATTGGTGTTTATATCGTTAAAAACATAATCACCCTTATTTATTATTGTGATCTTTCCGCTGTTGATATTGATATTGGCCAAATAGCGGGTACGGTCGTCAGTTACTATAAATACGATGTTTTTGCTGTCTTTAGCCCAGGTTTGCGAGCCTGCGGGACGGTCAAGTTGCAAGGTGAGCGGTTTATTATTTTGCCCTACAACATCCATTATGCAAACCACATTTTGATCATACATCATATAATCAGCGTCGCTGGTTGAGCGCAGGTAGGAGATATACCTGCCATCGGGGCTCCATTGCGGGTTACCGTCCCTCCCCTTCCAGGTGGTTAGCTGCAGCATACTGGCGCCCGGCCTGGCATCGATAGTAAAAATATCAGTATTCTGATTTTTATCGGGATCGGCGCTGCGGTTACTTACAAAAGCAATTGTCTTACTATCCGGCGACCAAACCGGTGAGCTTTCATCTTTTTCGCCCCTGGTTAATGTATCCAGCTTTTTTGTGGTTATATCAATTAAATACAGGTGGTTATGCAGGTGCTGAAGGTACCCCACGATATCCTGTTTAAAATGATAACGGTCAATAACTATAGGCTTGGGGGTTTTTGGTTCTTCCTTACCTTTGTTTTCTGGGTCGCCTATCACCATTACTAAACGTTTGCCGTCAGGGCTCCAGGCATAATCGCTCAGATCGCCTTTAATGTTGGTCAGTTTTACCCCCTCGCCACCACGGCGATCGATGAGCCAAACCTGTGAGCCTGTTTTTGAATCGCGCGAGGAAAGGAATGATAAATACTTACCATCCGGGCTCCAACGCGGCGATGAAGCAGCCTCCTCACCATGGGTCAGCTCGATGGACTCTTTACCATCAAAACTCTGCATCCACAGGTGTGATACGCGACGGTCTTTTGCGGTATCAACTTCCGATACACTATAAGCCACCCACTTGCCATCGGGCGATAATTGCGGATCGCTTACCGTTGGGATCCGGTAAACATCAGCAGGTTTTAAAGGTTTTTTTTGTTGGGCAGATACATTAAAGGCAGTAGAAAGCGTGAGTATAAGGAATAAGGCTCGCTTCATAAATGATGTATTTTGATAGAGCCTGTAATTTAGTAAAAGAACCTTGATTTTTGGAATAAAAGGGATTGCCATGATTTTATTACAAAAGTTTGGCATATTAATGCCGATGATTTTCTGAACAAACAAACGCGGGCACCTCAACTCCATTTTCACTTACCGGATAATTTATGTTAATTAGAGTCATGTCTGCAAAATTCAAGCTCCTATTAATTATCTTCCTTTTCTTATCCGTTCCCGATATTTACGCCCAAACCTCATCTATTCGCAATAACTATCAAACCGAAGCCGGCGTTCCTAAACTAAACATTGAACGATCAATGATTTACTCGCCGGATAAAGAATGGCTATATAACCACCACCCTTCTATTATCCATTTTAAAGATAAGTTTATAGCGATATGGAGCAACGGGCTTATCGATGAAGATTCGCCGGGCCAGCGTGTAGTTTATTCTATATCGAAGGATTTTAAGCATTGGTCGGCACCGGCGGTGCTGGCGTCACCAGGTAAAGTTAATGACACCCTCACTGTACTTACCGCGGCGGGCTTATACCAATACAAAGGCACCCTGGTTGCCTATTATGGCGAGTACACCAAACACCGCCAAAATACTCACCTTTGGGCCAAAACCAGTACGGATGGCACACATTGGAGTGGAGCGATAGATATGCACGTACCATTGATCCCCAATCATGGCCCGGAGGCTACCAAAAGCGGGCGGCTCATTATCAGCGGCAACTTTTTATTCCCCTATACCGATGATCCCGCCGGTATTTCAGGTTGGAATTTAAGCAGCTTCTACCCCGACTCATTGTATACACAGGATAATTCATCGGCTTTTTATGCGCCGGCAGCTAAGCTTGGCTTGCCGCCACTTTGTGAAGGTTCATTTTTTCAAACCGACGACAACATCTTACACATGCTTTTAAGGGTAACCGGAAAGGGTTGGAAAGGCCATTTGTGGCTCACCGAAAGCAAGAATAACGGCAAAAACTGGTCGCGGCCTGCAGAGGCACCATTTTCGGATAACGATAGCAAATTCCACTTTGGCCGCCTGCCGGATAAACGCTTTTATTATGTTGGCATACCTGATACTCTGCACCATTACGACCGTAATCCGCTCGTGCTCTCCTTATCAGAAGATGGCAAATCATTCGACAAAAACTATATCATAGCCAGTGAACTTTATCATCTTAAAAAAGAAGGTTTGTGGAAAGGCGGGCAATATGGGTATCCGCATACCATTATTTATAATGGCTATATGTACGTAATCATTTCAAGGCAAAAGGAAGCTATTGAAACCTTAAGGTTCAGTTTAAAACAACTAAAATAAACTCACAGGCTACATATTAAATAAACAACGTATTTTGTAGCGAAACAATTACGCCGTTTTTTTATTTCAATAAACAGCCATGCCTGATTACCGGTTAGGCTAATTATTTATGCCGTTTACTTTAAATTTAAACCTGCCCTGCTCATGAAACCAACCCGTGATACTGCCTATCTTACCATTGCTACATCAGTTATAAGTGCTTTGGTATTATTATTAATACATGCTATGCAAACCATTTCATTTACAGTTCCGGAAAGTGTCAGGCATTTATTTTCATTTATTCCCGTCATTTGCTTTGCGTGGCTGATGATATTTGTGATAGGTATTTTAAAATACACCAATGAAAAACCTTTTATAGTGAACGCATTTATCATTTACGCGATCTATAGTGCGGTATGGGGCTTAGTTAGTGCGGCTATCAGCATTTTTCAAATCAATGTACAATCATTAATCATCTTTTACCAGGTTAGCGGTGCTATCAATTTCCTGATGGTAATTTGCCTCGTGATCATGACTTTTTTGCTACGCCCTACCGAATTCAGACTGCCGCTACGGCTTTTTGCCCTGGGCGAGCTATTTATCCTGGTATTTTACATAGTTGTACCGATAGTATTTACATTCATTGGAAATTCCAGTTATATTCTTTACATCCGCTATCTCGGGCTTATATATCTGATAGTCCCTGCTACAGGAATTTACATAGCAGTAACCGCGTTAAATGTTATCAATAATCAGCAATGGCAAAAGCCGTTCTATGAAATGGATAACCCCGACCAACCATATGATAAACCGGAGCTGTAACTTTTGTTGCTTAACTTCATCTAACAAGCAAAACAGATACATAAACCTTAATAAATGCTAAGCATCCGCAATATTGTTAAACAATACGCCGGTCACCGTGCACTCAGTGATGTAAGTTTGGAAGTTGAAAGCGGGCAGATTTTTGGCCTGCTTGGCCCTAACGGTGCCGGTAAAACATCGCTTATCCGTATAGTTAACCAAATTACTGCTCCCGACTCTGGGGAGATCTATTTTAACGGCGAAAAACTTAACCAATCCCACATCGAACGTATCGGTTACCTGCCCGAAGAGCGCGGTCTGTACAAAAAGATGGAGATTGGAGAGCAGATGATCTACCTGGCTCGTTTGAAAGGGTTAAGCCGGGCTGAAGCACAAAAACGCCTTAAATTTTGGTTTGAGAAACTGGGGATGGAAACCTGGTGGAAAAAGAAAATAGAAGAGCTTTCAAAAGGCATGCAGCAAAAAGCGCAGTTTGTGGCAACAGTACTGCACGAGCCCGACCTGATCATTTTGGACGAACCTTTCAGCGGGTTCGACCCGGTAAACGCCGAACAGATTAAAGACGAGATCCTGAAACTAAACGAAAAAGGCGCAACCATCCTGTTCTCTACCCATCGCATGGAATCGGTTGAGGAGCTTTGCGACGCCATTGCCCTCATCCATAAATCGCACAAGATCCTGGATGGCAAGGTTAAACACATCCGCAACTCGTACCGTAACGAAACCTACCTTATTGAGTATGCCGGCGAACGTATAGCATTTGATGGCAGCCAGCCCTTTGAAATAATGAGCGAACTTATTGCCGATGAGGACAATCACAACATCAAAATAAAACTAAGGGAGGGGCATAACTCCAATGATGTACTGCAATACTTAATTCCTAAAGCGCGGGTAAATATGTTGCAGGAGGTTATCCCCAGCATGCACGAAATCTTCATAGAAAAAGTAAACCTAAATTCCACCGGCCATGAATAAAGTATTACTCATCATACAGCGCGAGTACCTTACCCGTGTACGAAAAAAATCATTTATCATCATGATATTCGTAGTACCGCTGCTGATCCTGGCTATGGGATTCGTTGTTACCATGGTAGCTAAAGACAGCGATAAATTATCTTCCTTGCAAACAGTGAACGTGATTGATAAAAGCGGAGATTTTGCCAATAAGTTCCACGACGTAACTAACGTAAAGTTCACGTATGCCCTCACTGATCTTAAATCATCAAAGCAGTTATTAAAGGACAGCGAAGGCATTTCTATTTTATATATCCCTGCAAACTATACGCAAAAGGATTCGGTGCAGATCTTTTCAAAAAAGAAAGCCTCTATCCCCCTTTCCGAAGAAATAGAAAAGCAGATGAGCGATATCGCATTTTCAAATAACCTGATCCGGCACCATATTGATACAGCCTTGTTGCGTAGCATAAAAAGAACTAACATATCATTAAATGCCATTGAAATTTCTGATAAAGGTGATAAGAATGCCAATATCGGCCCCAATATTTTGATTGGTATCGCCTGCGCTATCCTCATTTACATATCCCTGTTTATATACGGCGGCCAGGTAATGCGCGGGGTAATTGAGGAAAAAACCAATCGCATTATCGAAGTGGTTATATCATCAGTAAAGCCTTTTCAGTTGATGTTGGGTAAAATCATTGGCGTTGGCTTAGTTGGCTTAACCCAATTTGGTGCCTGGATAATTTTATCCGTAATATCCACCAAAATAGCCGGTCACGCGCTTAACTCTCCAACCAGTCCGATGATAAATGCGCTTGCGGTATTGCAAACCATTCCGTTCGGGTATATTATGGGCTGCTTTATATTTTACTTTTTAAGCGGATATCTTTTATACGCCGCCCTGTTTGCGGCCGTAGGCTCGGCAGTTGACAGTGAAACAGAAACCCAGCAGTTCATGTTCCCAATTACCATGCCCTTACTGTTCACTTATATTTTATCGGTATCGGTATTATTCCGTGCGCCGGACAGTCCCTTGGCGGTATGGCTTTCCATGATACCCTTTACGGCCCCTGTTGCCATGATGGTACGGATCCCGTTTGATCCACCACCCTGGCAGGTTGCTTTATCGATGAGCTTAATGGTAATAGGCTTTTTATTTACTACCTATGTTGCAGCGCGGATCTACCGTGTGGGCGTATTGATGTACGGCAAAAAAGCAAGTTATAAAGAGCTGGCTAAGTGGTTCTTTTATAAAGAATAATTTTTGATTTCGGATATTCGATTTCGGATTTACTGAATAAAATCCCCTGAGAATGGAAAACATTTTCGGGGATTATTTATTTTAGCCGTATGAGTAAACGCGTTGCAGTAATGGACCTGGGCACAAATACCTTCCATTTATTGATTGCCGAAGGTGAGATCCATAGCTACCGTGAAATTGTACATATCACCGAAGCCGTTAAACTTGGTGAGGGCGGTATTAACAAAGGATATATTTTACCCGAAGCATTTCAGCGTGGTGTAAATACTATGCAACGCTTTAATGAGCTTATCCACGCCAATAATGTTACCGGCGTTAGGGCAATAGCAACTTCGGCCTTGCGAAGCGCCTCAAATGGTAAAGATTTCATTAAAGAAGTTAAAACACAAACAGGCATTGCTATCGAGATCATTGACGGAGAACAGGAAGCCGGTTTTATTTATAATGGCGTAAAGTTAAGTGGATGCCTATCGGCCAAAAACTCGCTCATTATGGATATTGGTGGCGGCAGTGTGGAATTTATTTTGGGCAACACCGATAAGATCTTGTGGAAACAGAGCTTTGAAGTTGGCGCCGCCCGCCTTATGGACCGGTTCCATCATACCGATCCTATCCCCCCGGCATCTATCGAGGCTATGAATTTATATTTAGAGGATACCCTGAACGATCTGTTCATTGCCACTGCCGGTATTGAAATAGATACCCTTGTTGGCTCATCCGGCTCATTTGAAACTTTCGCCGGGCTCATAGAAACCGAAAAAGCAAAACCATTTGACCTGAAGAGCGTTCAGCATTATGATTTTGATGAAGAAGAATTGTTAACCATCACCAATAAGCTCATCCTTTCAAGCCATAAAGATCGTTTGGCCAATAAAGGCATCATACCTGTGCGGGTTGATATGATCGTAGCCGCTTCCTTAGTTACCCGCTTTATTATGCATGCGCTGGATCTTCATAAGGTGAGTATGTGTACAAATTCATTAAAAGAAGGGGTTTTGGCAGGTATGTTGGAATAATACTGATTTTAGCCTCCATCCTTTGTATATTGGGTGCTTAAATACATACCATGAAATTAAGATCTATCGGCATTTGCTTACTGTCGGTTTTAGCACTTGGCGCATCGGCGCAAAAAAGGAAACTCAACCCTAACGATACTTCATCAAACTACAACCCGGCCGAGGCTTTCTCGCCTATGTTTTATACCGAAAAAGGTAACTATTTCCATTCGGCCAATGGTGCGCCCGGACCAAAGTACTGGCAAAACAGGGCCGACTATAACCTGAAAGTCACCCTTGATACCGTAAGCAAAACCATCAGCGGTACAGTAGTGATTAACTATGTAAACAACAGCCCGGATGCATTACCCTACCTTTGGCTGCAGCTTGATCAAAATACTTATAAACAGGATGCCCGCTCTAACTTTTTTACCGACCGTACCCCCAGCGCTGACCAGCATACCAGCGGTTACCAGATAGAATCAGTATCAGTTGATAATGGCGATGTGATTAAACCTGTACCTTATATAATTACCGACGCCCGCATGCAGGTGCGCCTTGCACATCCGCTGCAAAAAGGGGCTATAAAACTGCGTATCAAATACCATTATATTATTCCCGGTGCATTTGGTGGCCGTACCGATTATTGCGATACCAAAAATGGCAAGATCTACGAAATTGCGCAATGGTTTCCGCGGATGTGTGTTTATGACGGTAGCCACGGCTGGGATACTCTGCCTTTCCTGGGCAGCGGTGAGTTTTATTTAGATTATGGCGATATCGATTACCAGGTAACCGTACCATGGGATATGATCGTAGCCGGATCGGGCGAATTGCTTAACCCTAAAGAGGTTTTGACAGCCAAACAAATTACCCGCTTAGACCAGGCCCGCAACAGCGATAAAACCATCATGATCCGCGATTTGGCCGAGGTTAATGATCCGGCCAGCCGCCCGGTTAACAAGGGTACCCTCACCTGGCATTTCAAAATGCTCAATACCCGCGATGTCGCCTTCGGTGCATCAAAAGCTTACATATGGGATGCGGCAAGGGTGAACCTGCCCGGCGGTAAAAAATCACTGGCAATGAGCGTTTACCCTGCCGAAAGCTACGGTAACGATGCCTGGGGCCGCGCTACCGAATATCTCAAAAAATCAATTGAATATTTTTCAGAAAAATGGTTTGTATATCCTTACCCGGTTGCTATTAACGAGGCCGGCATTGCCGGCGGTATGGAATACCCAGGTATTGTGTTTGACGGCATTACCGATAAGGGCAGCGTACTTTATTGGGTAACCGCGCATGAGATAGGCCATAACTGGTTCCCGATGATCGTAGGATCAAACGAGCGCCGTTATGCCTGGATGGATGAAGGCCTCAACACTTTTATTGACATATATGCTTCCGACGCCTTCAATAAGGGTGAATACGCCCCCAAGCGCGATAGTGAGTATGCGCCCGGCGGCGGTAACCCTGCCGATGAGATCATCCCTTCGCTGCTTGATCCGCAATCGCCGGGTATTATGACGGCCCCCGATGCCATCCCCGAAAAATACCGTCATCCCCTTACCTACTACAAGCCGGCCTTTGGCCTGGTATTGCTGCGCGAACAAATTTTAGGGAAAGACAGGTTTGACTATGCCTTTAAAAACTACATTAACCAGTGGGCTTACAAACACCCGCAGCCTGATGACTTTTTCCGTTCGATGGAGAATGGTGCCGGCGAAGACCTTTCCTGGTTTTGGAAAGGCTGGTTTTACAATAACTGGCTGATGGATATCGCCCTCATTGATGCCAGATATGCAGGTAAGGATGCTTCAAAAGGCATTACCATCAACGTGGTAAACAAAGAGCAACTGCCCATGCCATTTACCGTTGAAGTAAAATTTAAAGATGGCAGTAAAAAACGTTTTTACCTGCCGGTTGAAACCTGGCTGCAATACAAACAAATAACCTATACCCTGCCTACCACACAGGAGGCCGAATCGGTAACCGTTGACCCCGACAATGCCCTGCCTGACCTTAACCGCGGTAATAACAGCCAAAAGGTTAAATAAAGCATATAACGCCAGATGTTCATTTTTTTTTATGGTGAACACCTGGTGTATTTTTTAAAACAAACACACACTGATTATCAACCACTTGCATTTGTCCTAAAACACCAACTAAACACATACGCACTGATAATCAAACACTTAAATTCATATACTAAAAAAGGTTGAACACCCGCTTTTTAAAAATTGAACACTTCCCCCACCCTGCAATCAGCATCAATTAAAAATTTGTATAATCAGATTAATTGCGACTGGTTTGAAAAGTATTCATGTTAAAATTTCCTATTTCAGTTTATTTGAACAAATTGAATTATTTTCCTGACCATTTGTGTTAAGATTGCACATTGCATGTAAAGCTTATCCTACGGGAAACACAATTATTCATTTCTGAAATATTTAACTCCGTTTTGCACAACTTCTTAATTGCGATAAAAAAACTTCACTCCTAACAGGAATATATTGAAAATATTTATCGTTTTCCTCTAATTAATTCCCCCGCACTATAAGTTAACCACGTGCTTATTGATTAAAACAACGGGGGAAAATATTCCCCAAAATGAGTAAACAATAATCAATAATTAATTTCCTGAAATTTTCCATTTTTTCAACAAAAAGCACAACCATCAATACTATTCGCAACACGAATCCACATTTGAGTTGAAATTTGTACTTTAATTCCGTTTTTATTGAATCAGCATCATTATTGCACTTACTCTCCCGAAACCCTATTAATTTGAAAACACAATTACGCTGCGTTTTATTTACCGGATATCTGCTATGCCTGATCAGTTCAGTTGCGGCCCAGGAAACCAGCGATAACCTTACCTACTATTACAACAACTTTGAAACTTCATCTGCCGGTACTATAACTTCCTTAGGTGCAACCGGTGTTGGTAATGCAACCCGCACAAGTTCGTCGGTTACCATAGATGCATCAACCACCAGTGCTTTAAATGGCTCGGTAAGCCTAAGATCTGCAGTACCGGCAACCAACGCCATAAGCGCCATCAGGTGGGATTTTGTCGGAAGCGGCACATCCGGAAGCGTTGATCTTACTGCCAATGATTTTGAATGGAATTTTATTTATAAAAACAACAGCAACACGGGCCCATCCGATCCCGACGTGATGGCTGTTGGCAACAATACCTGGCGTTATTGGCTCATTGCCAATGATTATACCACCAATAACATGCAAGGTATTTATATAACCCATACGGGCACCACACTTAGCTTGCGGTACAGGTATGACAATGGCACCTTTTCGGGCCATTATAATGAACTGCTTAATGCTACCATGGCCAATGATCAGCAAACATACATGATCAAAGTACAACGTTTGAAAGACGGCCGCTGGGCAATTTTCAAGGACGTTTTTGTAGCAGGCATGACCACAGCCAAAACGCTTGTTGCGTCAAGTACAAGCACTACGGGCGGCGGCTACAGCACTTACTATTACTCCTATCTCGAATCAACATGTACTACCGCCGGCCGCTTTCAATGGGACAACTTTGATATGTATACCCGTGTGCTTCAATTTACCACCACAGGGGCAAACGGAACGGCTAATAATGTAACACAGCCTGCTTATTATGAAAATGAAAGCGTAACCCTGTATGGGCTAAAAATAATATCAAGGGGCAACTTTGTTATTAACCAACTGGTAATGAACACATCCGGGGCAGGTTTCGAAGGCTATTTCAATAGTTCAGGGAGTTTGTACCGATCAGATGATTCGTACTATTCTACATCGTCTGATGCATTGATAAGCTCGGTAACTTATACCGGGAACGCTATCCAGAATTATAATGTGGGCGATCTTATAACGAGTTCGGGCAATACCGATGGGTCATACTCGGTGCCCGGGTATTATTTTTGGACGGGCACGGTAAAAAGCCAGCTAAATTATGGTGGCAGCCCTACAGGTACCATTACCGTCACCAGCATTAACACCCTTACGGGGAATGGTAACAGCTCGGCCATTACTTATACGGGCCCATCGTCAAATGGTAATATCATAACTTTTGCAAATGCTATTGACTGGACAGGCGCATCTGACAATAACTGGAACAATACCGGCAACTGGAGCCCGGCAACGGTGCCAACTTCAACTAATGTGGCACGCATAGGTGTTGTTTCATTTAAAAACCAGCCTATTGTTCAAAGCAGCGTACCCAGTATAGCGTCCATGGTATTTGGCCCTTTAACCAGCACGCTATCCGGGTCTCCGTCAATTACCTTAACTATCAATAATACCTATTCACTTACGGTAAATGGCGCCATAACACAAAACCACAACAGCAGCAGCGGTGATGTAACAACAACCATTACGGGTACAGGAAACGCAACATTAAGCTGCAACTCATTTATTGTCGGCGATAATACAACGCCGCCCGCGCCGAACATATTTAGCTCGCCAACATCAAATACCACTACCATCAATACCACAGTCCCCGTATTTAGTATCACCAATTCGTTATCATTAAATACCACGTCTTCGGCACTTGGCTATTACGCCTTAGGGTTCCTGCAAAACTATTCGGTAAATAATGCGGCATTCCATCTAAATTCCGGATCATTAACTGTAAGCAACATAGCTACTACCAATTTAAACTATGTAAACCGGAATGATGGTATAGTAACTATAACCAACGCCGCATTAGTTGATATGGATACCGGTACCGGTGCCTCCACATTAACTTTAACTGGCAATACCCCATTGAGTGCTGCTACCGGCGGTACTATTGATTTCACAACAGGCGGAATCGGTACAGGACTTGTAAATTATGCAGCAACCTCGGGCACGCAAACAGTATACGCTACTAATGACAGCTTTATCGGAACCAACCCTTCCAATTATGATAACCTTACTTTATCAGGAGCTGCTGCTAAAACTGTTGACGGAGGTGCGCTAACTGTAAGCGAAAGCTGGGCCACAAGCGGCGGCGCCATAAACCTTAACACTAATAACCCTGTTATAACTGTTACAGGTACCTGGACCAACTCAGCAAACGTAACCCAGGGTTCGGGCAACATTGCCATTACAGGCAATACTACTAACAGCGCTGTTATAACGGGCGGTTCGGGCACACTAACTTTCAATGGCGATTATACCAATACAGGTACGTTTACGGCAGGTACCGGGACTGTATTCTTTAGTAAAGCAGGCGCTCAATCCCTTACAGACAACAGCACCAACGGCACAAAATTCAATAATGTTACTGTTAACGGCAGCAATACCAAAACCATGTCGGGCACAGGTAAATTCGCGGTATCATCCTCGGGTATACTTACTATGGGCGGTACAGCTACCCTTGCCGCCGGCGGCGTTTTAACATTAAACTCCGATGCTACGGGCTCGGCCACTGTAGATGCTATTCCTTCCGGAACAGCAATTACAGGCAATGTAAACGTACAGCGTTTTATAAGCGGCGGCAATTCATATAACAGGGGGTACCGTTTGCTTTCGTCGCCGGTTAACACGGGTTCGCCTGCTAAGGTTATCAGTATAAATTACCTTAAAAATTCATCATGGATAACCGGCACTACGGGTACTACAGGCGGCTTTGATAAATCGGGCAATCCCACAATTTATTGCTTCAGGGAGAATATAGCCTCATCGCAAGCCTCTTTTACAGCCGGCAACTTCAGGGGGATCAACAATATCAACTCATCTCCAACTTATATTTTTGATACAGACGGCTCACATACCATACCTGTTGGCAACGGCTTCCTTTTCTTTTTCAGGGGAGACAGGACAGCTGCCGATCTTGCAACGTCAACAACAGCAAGCTATGTGCCTACCAACACCACTTTAACAACAACAGGCACGTTAAATACAGGCAACATTACTGTAACAAACTGGTACAGCGGCACAACCAGCCTCTTGTTCAGCAATACTACAGGCAGCCAGGTTAACGGATATAACCTGGTTGGAAACCCTTACGCGGCCACCATCAATTGGGAAAAATTTAACCGCAGGGGCACAACAACAACCGTTTCCGCCACATCTTCGATTTATGGGGCAGGTTTCCCGTCGGAGGTATCTTCGGCTGCAACCTTATCGGCTCCGGGCAAAATATGGGTTTACAACCCAAAAACAAAGCAGTATGCCAGCTACATGCAAAAAGCAACTGCTATATCAACGGCGGATACAACTACCAATATTAATCCCGGCATTTCAAGCGATGGCTATGCAAGTAATATGATAGCCAGCGGGCAGGCCTTTTTTATACAGGCTACGTCAGCTTCGCAATCATTAACTTTCAGGGAATCGGCGAAATCAACAACGCAACCAACAGCATCAAACCTGATTGCCCTACTAAGTGCCCCTGCTGATAAGGGCTTGCAAAAACTGGCTGCCACAGCTGCCGATATGGGCATATTGAAAGCCGCCGAAGCACAATCAGCGGCTTCACAACAAACTTCATCATCATCGGCCGAACCGATATTAAGGCTGCAAATGATAAAGGATTCCATTAATACCGATGATATTGTGCTTGCATTTAACAACGATGCCGGCACAGCGTTTGAAAACAGTAAAGACGCGGAAGACCTGGGTACCAATGGCGCACAGATAGCATTATCGGCCCTGTCAAGCGATAGCGTCAAAACCGTCATCCATCACCGGCCTTTCCCAAAAAAACAACAGGAGATCATCCCCCTAACGTCTGACGCTTCCGCATCAGGGCCGTATCAATTAAAGTTAAGGGAGCTCAGCAATGTACCTGCCATCTACGAAGTATGGCTTAAGGATAACTTTACTAAAGATTCGCTGGATCTTAAACACAACAATATCTACAGCTATAATATTGATAAAAGCACTCCGGCTACTTTCGGTAAAAACCGGTTTCAGCTAATATTGCGCCAATCGCCTGCATTGGGCCTGCGGCTGCTTGATTTTAATGCCATCAAAGCAACGGACGGAGCTAAAACAACCTGGGTTGTTGAAAATGAGGCCAACTACACAACGTTTGCGCTGCAAAGAAGCATCGACGCCGGTAATACCTGGGAAGATTTGAAAGTTATACAATCGGAAGGTTTGGGCACCTACTCTTATACCGACCCTAACCCGGCTAAAGGCTTAAATAAATACCGTGTTCAGTTAACTGATTTAAACAATGATACCAGCCTGTCAAAAGAATTGCCGTTAATGTATGCCAATACAAAAAATAACATAGGCAATAGCCTGCTCTCGATATATCCAAACCCGGTAAAGGAAACGGTAAACTTAACCATAGCGCAATCCAACACAGCATCAAATTATAATATCCAATTAACTAACAGTAGCGGTATGATATTGAAGACAGTAAATATCACACAGCTTTACTGGAAAAACAACGTGGCCGGTTTAGTACCCGGAACATACATTATAAGGGTTATCGATAACAAAACAAAACAGTTGATTGGCACCGGTAAATTTTTAAAACTATAATAAACGATTTGCGCATATGAAAAAAAAGTTCTTTTTAACCGCTCTTGTTTTTGCGGCCGGCACCTTAAGTTGTTTTGCCCAGTTAGATAATCCCTGTGATAATGCCGACGGCGACGCTACCTGCCCGCTTGATACCTGGGTTATTGTTTTAGCTGCAGCTGTATTTACTTTTGCCGCAATTCATTTATACCGCAAACAAAAATCCCTCCAGGCTTAGCGCCCAAAGGGATTTTTGCATTAGTTCAATAATTGATCAGTAAATTTCTTATGCTTTTTTCATTGGCACCTGCGGCTGTTGTACCTGGTTAAGCTGTAGTTGCTCAATAATACCGTTAACAACTTTTGGCAATTCTTTTACAGTTTTTTGCGGATTGTGCAGTTCGCCAACACCAAAACCACGCCATACCAATTTGCGCGATCTGGTATCCATAATGTCGATAATCAGGGTACCTTCTTTGTAAGGCACGCGGGCATAACCGCCGCCGCCATAACCGTAACCATAAGGGTATCCCCAACCCCAGCCGCCGTAGCCATAAAACGGACGATAGCCCCAGCCACCGCCCCAACCCCAGCCAAATCCTAAACCAAAGCCCGGGTAACCGCCATAGTAATAAGGATAAAATTCAGTTTTCATTCCCCGGCCGGTAACTGTAGTATAACTTACCAGCAGATCGGGGTTGTTTTCCTGGAATTTTAACCCTTTGTTTTCCAATGCCGAAATAGCCGCATCCTTAACCCTTTCATCAGCCACTTCCTTTTTAACAACTGCGCCGGCTTTATTGGTCATGGTTGCAGGAGGTAGCCAGGCAAATGTACGGTAAGCGGATAAATCTGTTTTGTTTCGGGCTGCGGTGTAATAATTGTAACTGCTGCAAGCAGACAAGGCGGCCACCAGCAATAACACCAGCCCTGTATTCATAGTTTTTTTCATGACAAATTACTCCCTTTATTTAAAACATTAGACTGTGCAGGAAACAAAGGTTTAAATTAAATAATTATTTATTTAAATGTACCGGGAAAGCCCGCTTTATCAAAAAGTAACGATGTTTAGCGAAATTGTAACGACGAATAAAATGATTACCAGGCAGGAAAGGCACAAGTAATCCCTGCACGGGCAACCTCACAATACTTGCGCCAGTGAGAGACGGCGTGCGTAATACAGGAAATCTATTTGCTTAAGCTAAGCAATTGTGCATAAACCTTTTGGGTAGGTAAGCCAACAACATTGGTATAAGAACCTTCAATGCGTTCAATGCCTGTCAGGCCTATCAGTTCCTGGATGCCGTATGATCCTGCCTTGTCAAGCGGCTGATATTTATCTACATAATTGCTGATCTCAGCATCAGAAAGTTTGCGGAAGAGCACCTCAGTAAGATCATAAAAATTGTTATAATGCCCTTTATACAGCAAGCATACACCGGTAATAACCTGGTGTACACGGCCCGATAGCATTTGCAGCATTTCGATAGCATGTGCGCGGGTTTCGGGTTTACCCAGTATGAGGCCGTCAATACAAACTATGGTATCGGCAGTAAGCACAACCTCGTCCCCTACTGTTTCGTCAAATGCTTCGGCTTTTTTGCGGGCTATATGCAAGGCCACCTCTGCTGGGGTAAGCCCATCGGGAAATGACTCATCAACCTCTTTAAGCACAACCCTGAAATCAATATCCATAAGCCTGAGCAGCTCCTGCCGCCTTGGCGATTTTGATGCGAGGATTACAGGGGGAATAGCAGCCCCCTCTAAATCTCCCCCGGCAGGGGAGACTTTGTTTGGTATTGTGTTTGTAGCTGATGAATCCATAACCAATATATCAAAACGGAAAATTATTCATAAAGCCCTCCCTACCGGGGAGGATTTGGGTGGGGCCTACCAGCTATACGCCTGTTTGCTCATCCATTTATCCTGAACCTTGAGCACTTTTTCAATGATATCGCGGGCACAGCCTTTGCCGCCGCCATAGGGCGATACGTAGGCGCTAACCGCTTTGATCTCTTCAACAGCATCGGCAGGGCAAACAGGCAGGCCTGCAAGCTTCATCACTTCCAGGTCGGGGATATCATCGCCCATGTATAATACATTGGTAGCGATAATGCTTTTTTCTTCAAGATAGATCTTAAACCTTTGCGATTTGGTATGTGTGCCCATATACACATCCTGGATGCCAAGGCTGTTTAACCTGTACATGGCGCTTTTTGAGCGGCTGCCCGATATTGCGCAAACATTATACCCGCATTTAACGGCCAGTTGCAGCGCATAACCATCTTTAATATTAAAAGCACGGCTTTGTTCGCCCGCTTCCGTTACAAAAACAGACCCGTCGGTTAAAACACCATCCACATCAAAAATGAGGGTAGTAATATCTTTTAATTTATTCAGGAATGACTCCATTATTTTTTTGATTTCGCCGGTGATTTTATGATTTCACCGATTTTTTCTATTGAATTTCACCTGCTATTACAGGTGATTTTCAATGATTCCTTTCGCCTGCAAAATTGATTTAAACCAAGCCAGCAGCTGTTAAAACCACAGCTTAACTACCTGCTGCTAACTCAAAATTGCCAACTATTGATTATCCCGCCACTCGTATACCCAGGCCGATTGGATCTGCTCCAGGTGGCCTTCGTTTGATTCGGCACGGGCACCTGCAAAATTAGGCAGGCTCAATACCCACTCCAGCAGTTCGGTAAAACGGATGCGGTATATTTTTGATTCGTCAAAATCGTCACCAAACTTTTCATAAAGTTCAATGGCAATATCTTCATAATCATTCCAGTGAATTGGCAAGGCAAATTTATTATCGCTCATTTTTATTGATTTTACGTACTACCCGGGGGTTACGCTAATACGTTGTAAGTTATACGTTTTGTTTGTTGTTTTAAACGGATTAATGCAAATATTAGTGGCCTAAAAACTGCGACTGATCAGGCAGGGTAACTTCAATGTCGCCATCAACAATCACGCACTGGCAACCCAGGCGCGAGTTAATACGCGGGTTAACAGCCCTGTCAATAAAATCCTCTTCCTTATCGGATATCTCCTGGATGTTATCCATCCCCTTATTTACGTAAACATGGCATGTGCTGCACCCGCAAACGCCACCGCAATTGTGCTGTAGTTCAATGCCGTTCTCCAGGCATACGTCTAATACAGATTCGCCTTCGGCTATAGGTAACTCAATGCTTTCGTGCCCTTTTTCCTCGAAATTGATCTTTATTTTATAAATGTTCATTTAAGCAAAAGTAACAAAATTACTCGTCTGCCGTAAGCCCTTTATTGTTTTTGATAATACCCTGACTTAATAAAGTATAAACTTCCTGTAACATAGGCATATCGCCCAGCATCTGCATGTGCACAGCCATAGTACCCTCATCATTACGTACCGCCGGACCGGTTTGTACGTTGCGGGGTTCCTGTTCAAGTACCTTTTGGGCAGTTTCCAGGATCAGGGGGCGCAGCATGTTAAACTCCATTTGATTTTGTGCAAGCAGGTCCTGGGCAACCCCGTACAAATAATTGGGAAAATTACAGGCAAATACCGCTGCGAGGTGCAATATTTTGCGCCGGGCGGAGTTAACGCTATATACATGATTACTGATGGTAAATGCCAGCTGCTTTAAATCAGCAAGTATACCATCATCAGCACCTTCAAGACAGAGCGGGACAGATCTGAAATCAACCTCTCTTATCTTGCTAAACGTTTGCAGGGGATAAAACACACCGGCATTCGGGGTAAAAGCCAGCAAACTGTTCAAATCGGTTGAACCCGATGTATGTACTATTAGCTTTTTATGGGCCGACAATGCTTTAACAACAGTAGTTATAGCATCGTCCTTAACCGAAACAACAAATAATCCGGTATCAGGATTAATATTGCCGAGGTTGTCAATAGCTTCGGCACCTACATGGTAGGCCAGCAGCGCGGCATGCTGCATGTTGCGGCTAAATACCTGTACAATACGGTGACCGGCATTTTTAAAAGCTGCCGCCATATGCGTAGCAACGTTGCCCGAGCCTATTATGGTAATGTTCATATTATCTTTACAATGGGATAAATTATTTAACTAACTGTAGTATAAATATTTCTGTATTTTAGGAACCAACATCTAATACCGCATGAAAATACTTAAAGTAAGCATAATAATTGTGATATTTCTTGTCGGAGCTACCTCTTTGATCCTTTACGGCTTCTATAGATATAACAATAAGGAAAACAAAACCCTAACCGATGCCGGCCGCAAAAACATTTCCGGAAGTTTCATTAAATTAAGCCAGGGCATAACCCACTACCAGCTTGAAGGCCCCGATAGCGCTCAGGTTATTATACTTGTTCACGGTTTTAGTGTGCCTTATTATATATGGGACCCCACCTATGATTATCTTGTAAAAAAGGGCTACAAAGTGTTACGCTATGATATGTACGGCCGCGGCTATTCAGACAGGCCCGATGTGCCTTATAACCAGGAGCTTTACAACACGCAACTGCTCGATCTTATTAATCAACTTAAGTTAAGCGGAAAAATAAATTTAGCAGGTGTATCATTTGGCGGCGCGGTAATAACAAACTTTACCTGTAGTCACCCCGATCTTGTTAATAAAGTAATCCTTGTCGACCCCGTATATGAACAAAAAAAACCGGTAGCTCCGCAATATTTCACTCTTTATAACGAAGCTGTGAACTCCGACGAAAGGGCGAAAGGACAAACAACAGATTTCCTTTATCCGAAAAACCACGCCGGATGGGTAAGCCGTTACCTCCCCCAAATGGAGTATAAAGGGTTTAGAAATGCACTGGTTTCAACCCTGTATAATTACAATCAAAACGGCCTCCAAAGTAATACCTGCCTCAACAGTGCCGGTAAAAACGTATTGCTGATATGGGGTAAAGCTGATAAAACCTTGCCCATACGTTTTAGTGACTCCATCCGCAGCGTATTGAAAACCGATTTTTTCCCTGTTGATGGAGCTGCACATTTACCCATGATTGAAAAAGCCGATACCGTGAATGCTAAGATCCTTTCGTTTTTGAAGGGGTAAGATAAAGATTATTCCTTAAGCCAATTGTATGTATTATGAAAGAAGAAGACATATAAGACCGTCATTGCGAGGCACGAAGCAATCGCGAACTGTAAAGAGCGGCTTTGTAAGGAAGGGATTATTAATAATTATAATTTGATTTTATAGGTATTAATGAGCTCCCTTGGATTAGTTGCCTTCGTCCCTTGTAATAACACAACAATAAGTTATTGATTATTAAGCACATTTTCGATTCATTTTATTACATGGCGTTCCCGTTAGCTAACGGGCCGGGCTTTCCGTTACAAGTCCTCGCTTTACCCACGCACAAACCAAGTGCACGCTCCGGGCTTTTCACTGCAACCCCTAAGGCGGCCCCGCGCACCATCGCTAAAATGTATTTTACCCCCATCACGATTTTTTCCAGGGTTTCCGTTGTAGATACTTACAATTGACACGATGGATATATATATCATCTTGCATTTATAACCGCCGGATTGGGGCACTTATAACAGCTTTAGTTCTTTTCCGCCCAATCAATCCCTTTAGCAAGCTCCGCCCTGCTAAACTCAATATGCACTACCTTCCTCTTTTTATTATTGGTAGTACGGTTTGACGCATGCATAAGCAATGGCCTCATGATCATCACACCGCCGGCATGTACATTGCAGCTTACTTCAGTTTCCTGTTGCCAGTCGATGTTTTCAGGACGATAGATCTCTTTGAGATGTGAACCCGGCAGCACTTTCAGGGCGCCGTTACCTTCACCGGTATCATCAAGATGGATGCGGATAGTGAAGTTGTCCTCCAGCACCTTTAGAGGCGGTTGCACTGCAAATTGGTTATGTTTAACCGTCCAGGGGCCGTAGCCTGTTATCTCAATCTTTTTATCAACAGAAATGGTCAGGTCCTGGTGCCAGGCTACAAACCAGTTGGACGATTCGGGTTTATCGAAATAGATGGATTTAACAGCGAAATATCCCTCACCAAAAATATTGGAGATAATGCTTTTTAGCCTGTCATTAAATAAAAGAGGAGCAACACCCGGAACGGCTTTAAGAAACTGCCTTATAGCAAATACGTCAGCCGTTTGACGAAACGGCGGGCCTGATCTGTCGGCGGATTCAATGGCGTTGATAATGGCATTAACTTCGGCACCGGTATAAATATCCTCTACTACGGTAAATCCGTCATGAGCTATATTATTCCGGTGCCCAATAATATCCACCTAACAAATTTAAACGGTTTTAAGTTCTTTATTACGCCTTTGGATAGAAAGCAGGAAGCCGATAACCATAATGATTGTACCGCTCCAGAAGAAATTGATATACGGGAAGCTGATGGCACGCATCACAATCCATGGGCGCTTGTTTTGCGGCTGCTGATAAACCGTGATCTCTACCTTTTTATTTTCAGGATTAATCCTTGAGAAACGCAGTTTTAAACCGGCATCCTCAACCTTACGGGCAAAATCAAACACATTACCACCCCTGATCATAAATACAGGTTCGGCAGTATACACCTTGCCATCATGCGCATGAACTTCGATATTAGCACCAATGGCTACATCATTGGCAGTAAGCGGGATATTTTGTACCGTAGCCTGTTTGTTTAATGATTTAACCAGCATAAATCCATCCCGGTATCTGATGGTATCACCAATGGCAACTTCATGCGCTACAGGTTCATCGTAGTTTTTATCATCATTACCTTCGTCATGACCGGCCTCGCCCTGCATGGCAAAACCTTCGCTTGGGATAGCGGTAACGTGGGTATATAAGTCATTTAACAGGTAGTGCTTGGTATCAGGCGATGAAGACATTCCCGCATCACGGCTGGCCTGTACCTTTGGTTTAAGCACAAAGTTCTCCAACACTTTACCATTAGCATCAAACTTTTTATAATCAACCCTGTAAAAATGGTATGGTGATGATATGGAGTCGCCAAGATAAGTAACTGTATAATCGCCCATCTTTACCGGGGTGTTTTTGTAGATCATGATATTTTCGCGGGCGTTACCGGCTTTAGCATCAAAACCCTGCACATTAACCACGCCGCTCGCGTTTTCAGAAACTACTTTACTGGTTCCGGCCGCTATTACCGCGCCAACCATCAGTAAACCAAAACCCAAATGCGCCACTGCCGAACCAGCCAGCTTAAACTTGCCCTTAAAGGCATCAACCAAAACTTTGGCGTTGGCAATAACCGAATAAACCGAACCGCACATTACCAAATTGAATACGAAGCTAAGGCGATAAACCCCGGTTAAATAAACAACAAGCGCGGTTACCAGTATGGCAAACACAAGGTAAACACCGGTAGTGATGAAGAACCGGGTAATATCAGTCTTTTTATATTTAAGGAATTGCGTAAAGCCGGTAAGTAAAGTCACCACAAACGCAAATGACGACTGGATCACGTTATAATGTTTAACGGCATCGGCCGGCGGCGCTATCTTGGTGCCAAACATGGCGTTCCATACAGGTACTGATGTTACTACGATAAGGTGAAAGCATGACAAACCTAAAAATACCGAACCAACAAACATCCAAAACTCACGCGAGTAGGTTTCTTCGTCTTTTTTGGTGACAGGTAATTCCTTCCATCGCCATACTAAAACAAAAACAGACAAAGCAAGGAATATCAGGATGCCGATCACCAGCTGCCAAAACATGCCAAGGTCGGTAAAAGCGTGTACAGAGCTTTCGCCCAAAATACCGCTCCTTGAAAGGAATGACGTGTACCATACCAGTACAAAGCTCAGCAACACCAGCAGTGTGGCCGTAAAATAGGAGTGGCCTGTATTTTTAAATACAATAAGTACGTGCAAGGCCGCAACCATAGTTAACCATGGAAATATCGAGCCGTTCTCAACCGGGTCCCAGGCCCAGAAACCGCCAAAATTCAATGACTCATATGCCCAAAACGAACCCATGATAACGCCTGTGCCCAATATCATCGAACCAAACAAAGCGTATGATATGGCAGGTTGTACCCACTCTTTATAACGTTTTTGCCAAAGCCCGGCAACCGCGTAAGCAAACGGAACTATAATAGATGCAAAACCCAGGAACAATGTTGGCGGGTGGATAACCATCCAGTAATTTTGGAGCGAGGGGTTCATACCCTGCCCGTCTTTTATAAAGTCCAGGTAGTTAGGTTGTGAAAATATAGGCGCTTCGATACCCGAATTACGCAACAGCAAAAACGGGGAGCTACCTATCCGCTGACCAAAAATATCGATACCCAACACCATGGTACCCAATATCACTTGTGATAATGCCACAACGGTCATAACAGGGCGCTCCCATGATTTAGCCCTTGCAATAAGTACATTGCCTAAAACTGCCTGCCAAAAAGCCCAAAGCAAAAAGCCGCCCTCCTGCCCATTCCAGAAACCCGATACCAGGTAATAAACAGGCAATGAGCGCGAGGTGTATGCCCAGGCGTAATGATATTCGAAATAATGATTATAAAGCACATAGAACAGGCAGGTGCCCATTCCTAAAATAGAAACGGAGTTTACATAAAAGCCTAAACGGCCTAAACGTTGCCAGCTGCTGTTAGCCTTGCCGGCATCATCAGTAGTAGCAAAGTAATAGCTTATGAATGATAACAGGGCGGCGCCAAACGAAAGAACGATAAAAAACTGGCCAATCTGTCCCGGTAAAAGGTGTTCGCCCTTAAAAACTGTATTCATCAAAAATGATTAAATGCTGGCTTGTTTAGCCTTTACTTCTGTAACTTCTAACTTATCCTGGGTGTATTTGGATGGGCATTTCATCAGGATCTTTGAGGCGTGAAACTCGTTGCCAACCATCTGGCCGGTAAGCACCAGTTGTTCTGAACGCTCAAAATCTTCGGGCTTGGTACCGGTAAAAACAACTTTGCGCTCCGCCCCTTTATTATCTTTCATGTAAAATGAAAAATAATTGGCATCCTTGGTGGCGTCATAAACCATTTCCTTTCCCTTACTGAAGTGGCCTATTACATGCAGTTCGCTGTTAGTTTGCTGCGCTTCGGCAAAGGTTGCATAGGTGCTTGAGCTTGAATAAACACTAATGATAACCGCTATGGCTATAGCGATAACAACAAGACCAAAAATTGCACTTTTTTTCATCCGCGGTTTATATTATTAAAATAACGATTTGCAAAAATACAAAACGTGCAGCGAATAATGTTTATTACAAGACATATGTATTATTTAGAATCATTCTTGATAGAATACTCAAGAACCAGCGTCATTGCGAGGAACGAAGCAATCCCCTACTTGCAGAGCAGCTCTGTATAGTTCGCGATTGCTTCGTTCCCCGCAATGACGGGTGGGTGAAAATTGCCCCGTACAATGATGACAGCTTTATTAAATCATCCCGTTTCTGACAATATTTTTGGCGATGCCTGCGGCCCGGCTCTCCACTCATACGCCTGCAGGCATTACGCTCGTTGGCCGGTATCCGCTCCGATCCCTATCGCCGGAAGACTACAAAAAAAACGAGATGAGCTTTTTTCAAACCCACCTCGCTATATATAAAACTATTAAATCTTTATTTACGGCCAGATACCTAAATTTTGGTACGATACAGCTATTTTATTAATAGCGCCAACCATAGCTGCATTACGCAGTGTACCGATGTCTGGATTATTTTTGTAGATCTCCCTGATCTCGTGGTATGAGCGGATCATGGTATCTTCCAAACCTGAGTTTACCAGCTCAAGCTCTGATGCACCTTTAATGATAGTTGAACGTTGTACCGGGGTTAAAGCTACGCCGGTGATGCCTTCAACCATGTTTACCAGGTTAAGGTTGGAGTTTTCTTCAAACCTGCGGTTCATGCGGCCGAATGCTACGTGGCTCAGGTTTTTTAACCATTCAAAATATGATACAGTTACACCGCCGGCATTGGCAAACATATCAGGTACAATCATCCCGCCATTGGCATAAAATATGGCTTCGGCTTCGGGTGAGGTTGGGCCGTTAGCGCCTTCAACAATAATCTTAGCCTGGATATTGCGGATGTTTGATTCTGTAATTTGATTTTCAAGAGCGGCAGGCACCAGGATATCACATGGCTGCTCAAGGCCTTCCATGGTGTTTGTAAATTCCTGAATTGCCGCAGCATAGCCTAAAATAGAACCTGTAGCCTTGCGGTGCTGAAATACCGCTTCGATATCTAAACCGTTCTCGTTATAAATAGCGCCTTCAAACTCGCAAAGACCAACTATTATCGCCCCCATTTCAGATAAAAACTTAGCCGAATAATAACCCACGTTACCAAGGCCCTGTACAATTACCCTCTTGCCCGATAAACCTGGCAGCAGGCCAATCCTTTGCATATCCTCGCCAACGCTTACACACTCGCGGGTAGCAATAGCCACACCGCGACCGGTAGCTTCCCTCCTGCCCGCAATACCGTGCAGAGCAATAGGTTTGCCTGTTACAGCGCCCATAGCATCCAGCTGACCGGGGTTCATGGTTGCATAAGTATCGGCAATCCAGCTCATTTCGCGCTCGCCCGATCCATAATCCGGTGCAGGTACGTCAATGCTCGGGCCGATAAAGTTCTTTTTAATTAACTCAACAGTATAACGGCGGGTGATGTTTTCCAGCTCGCTTACGGTGTAGTTTTTAGGGTTAATTTTGATACCGCCTTTGGCGCCGCCAAACGGAACATTAACAATAGCGCATTTGTAGGTCATGAGCGCGGCGAGGGCCATTACCTCATCTTCGTTCACCATTTCGCTGTAGCGGATGCCGCCTTTGGTTGGCGACTGGTGGTGCGAGTGCTCAACACGCCAGGCGTCAATTACCTCAAAGCTGTTGCCTTTACGGATAGGAAAACGGAAGCGGTAAACGCTGTTACATGATTTAATTTGATCAAGCAAACCGGCATCATGTTTGGTGAACTGGGCAGCGTGATCGAAGTTTTTACACACGTCGCTGAAGAAGTGTGTTTCCTGGTCGGCAATCAAAATATTCGTAGCCATAACTATTGTATAAATATTAATCTCTTAAAAAAGTGAGCAAATTTGGTACAATTTTTATCAATATTGCAAATATTTCTTAGTTAGTGTGCCCTATACACCACCAAACACCGCCACGAATAATATGTTTAAATTGTTTAAACATATTATTTGAACTACTTTTCGTTTTCGACTTTTTTTAATCTGCGGTCTATAGTAAACAGGTAAATAGCCAGTCCAACAAAAATTATGGAAATAGTTGCTACAACTACGTAAATTTTTCCCGACTGGCGCAGGGCGTCGGCCATTTCAACTTGCTGCCCCTGTTGTGCAAAAACAACGGTGCAAAAGGTGAGCAGCAACAATAAAAGCGTTAATTTCTTCATCTTAATTTATAGCGTTCTTCTTATTCTCAATTAAACGGATGCGGTAACGGATAGTTGCTATCCAAAGGGCAATAAAGCTCCAGCCCAACATAGCCGGGTAAAAGGCCACTTTCATACCATTATCAAGGTCGTACTTACCAAATGCCGGGTTACCGCCGCTGCCGGGGTGCAATGAATCTGTCATGCGGGGCAAAACAAATATCAGCACAATCATGATGGGGAAAGCGAATATGTTGTAAATGGCCGAGATCTTGGCCCGCTTCTGCTCCTCATCAATAGAGTTACGAAGCACCAGGTAAGCACAATACAACAAAAATGCAATGGCCGCGCTGTTTTGTTTAGGGTCACCGCTCCAAAACTCGCCCCAGGTATATTTTGCCCAAAGCATACCGGTTAAAAGGCCTAAGGTGTAAAACAGCAAGCCGGTATTAACGCTCTCAACAGCAGCAAGGTCATGCTCCTCTTTACCTGTTTGCAAGTATTTGATACTGAAATAAACCGATACCACAAAAACCGTCAGCATGCCCATCCACATGGGTACGTGGAAATATAAATTGCGGATGGTTTCGTGAATAATGGGCAGCCTCGGCGCTTTGAAAACCAGGCCGGTGTAAAAGGTAGATAGTACCAGCAAAACAGCTGCTACCTTCCACCATGTTTGATAAATAAACTTCATATGATTTATGCAGGCAAATGTAACTAATTATTTGCTCATTGACTCGAAAGTCTGATTGGGCAAACATAATGTACTGCTCGATTTAGTGAATTTCCTTTACAATTGGAGCAGGTTTAAATTGAGCCTGGCTGTTTTCTTTTATAATCGCTACATTCCCGGCTACGTAAAGCGTATTTAGGAGTTTATTGTGTGTTATATCTAATCGTGTCACAGCTGTTGAGAGTAGACAAAGATAGGTAAGTGAAGGATTTGAATCAATTCTAATAGATTTCAATTCCTTATTACCTATTAATTCTAATGTATTGAGATTTGCCAAATTTCTCAAATCGATCTTTTTAAATGCATTATTCTGCAGGGAAAGAAATTTAACATTGTCCGTCCCAACTAATTCAATTTCTTCCAGGCTATTTTGAGCAGCAGCTAAATCAGTTAGATTTTTAATATTCTTCAGCGTTAATTTTCCACCAAGGGAATTTCCCCCAATATAAATTTCCTCAATAGTATTATTATCAAAAAAAACATCCAGACTCCCTATATGATTATCCATTGCGTAGATTGCTTTTAAGCTTTTAAAAGCTCTTAAATCATCCAATGACTTAATGTTACATTTGGCTATATTCAATTTTGAGACTGTATCTATTTCTGATACTTCTATTTCACCGTTTTTATTAAAATCATACCCCTTGTTCAGCAAGGCTGATTTCAGATTTTTATCTTTAAACACTATTTGCTGCGCGCATACTCCCTGTGCAATAAAAACTAAAAGCGATACTAAAAAACTTGTGTATTTCATAAAATGATGATAGCAGGAATCAGGTCTGTGATAGTAGCAGCAAATGTAATTCAAAATAAATAAAGTTTCCTTTAGTCAACTAATCCCCCGGTTCATAATCCACCGGCAACAAATCCCCCAGCTTGGCTTTTGACCATGAGCCTTCATAAAGCGGGCTCGGGCTTGACACTACAATACCGTTCATATCAAAAGCTATATAGCCCGAGTATTTGGTCATGATACTGGTTTCGTAATTTGGCATATCC
Organism: Mucilaginibacter sp. cycad4; assembly: GCF_034263275.1. Classification (NCBI taxonomy): domain Bacteria; kingdom Pseudomonadati; phylum Bacteroidota; class Sphingobacteriia; order Sphingobacteriales; family Sphingobacteriaceae; genus Mucilaginibacter; species Mucilaginibacter sp. cycad4. Next base: position 3,347,559 of record NZ_CP139559.1, read on the forward strand.
AGCGGATGATAAACGTCCTTAAACTCGGTGGTTTCTTCGCGTTTGGTATATACAACGTATAAAAAATGCGGGAAAGTAAGCGCATAGATGCCGTCTTGTGGTGTTTTCCGTAAGATCTCAAACTCCTGGTAAGGCAGCTTGGCCAGGTTTTCACGGTACCATTTGGTCATTTTCGACAGGTTGTAATAGCGCATGGCCGAATCCCGCGGACCCTCCCTGTATTTCTTCATCTTTTGCATCAGCACAGCTTCTTCGGGCCGTTCGGGGTTGATTTGCCTGGTAAAATCATGCGCTTCAAAGCCTTCTTCCTTCAACTTCCCTTTATAAAGCGAACGGAAAAAATGCTGGGCCGATCCGTAGTAAGCCTGTTCACGTTTCTGCTTCCAGAGCTTTTTTTGTGCTGCGCTACCGGGCAGGTTCTCGAACAGGGCACTACCCGAATAGGATATGGTGTGCTCAATAGCATCGTACAAAAAATTTTTCAGCAAAAACTTGGTACGGTAGCCCAGGGCCAGGTTCTCTACCACTAAAAACTCATCGCCCGATGCTTCCAGTTGCTGCTTGCCCCTGTGGTAAATAATATTAAGGATGTGCGGATTGGTAACCTTACACTCCTTGCCGTTTTCGGTATCGCCAACAAATTCCTTCCTGAACAATTCGTAGTTCTTTTTCCAGTCGGCACTGCTGCTGATCACTACTTCGCGCAGCATCAGCACTTTTTGATTAACCTCGATACTCAGTTTTGCCGGTTCGCGGCCAACCAGCACAGTTGTGGAATACTCTTCAATACTAACGCCGGTAACTACCAGCTGGTATTGGCCCGGTTTAACCCCGGCCAGAGTAAAAGTACCATCCTCGGCAGTAGAAGTGCCATAAGTGGCATTATTTAAAAATACGCTGGCATTGGCTACCGGGCTTTTAGTATCAGCCCGCACCACCTTACCTGTAATAGTACCGGTTTGCGCCGAAACTATGAGCGGACATATAAACGCAATAAGCAAAAACCAATAAAAGCGCATTAAATAAAATTAGGATATTTTTTCAATCTACTAAAAAACACATTTTTTATGAACGGTTAATGAATTGCCGGTGTATAATTTTTGTTGCGGTGGTGTCTGAACTCGAATTTATTGAATTAAAGAATTTATAGAATTTTTGATCATTTTAATTTCCCGTCCCTTTCCCGTCCCATCAGGGTCTCTCGCAGAGGACCCTGATGTATGCGCCATGCAAATCCACTGTTCTAAATACTGTCTCGTCCTAAAAAAAGTTTACATTTTATGAGATAGTCCTGTTATGTATTTACAAGTGTAGTGATGTCCTGTGATACGTTTACAATGTTAGTGTTTTTGCGATAATAGTTCTTCCACAATTTTTGAGGTAGCAAGCTTTTATCATGCACATGTTGGGGCGTTAGCAGACCGATACTGAAGTGTGGCCGGTGTTTGTTATACAACTCGATAGCTCTATCCAGTAATTGTTTTGCTTGTTGCTTATTCTCAGGCCGGTGATGCTTAAGATATTCTTCTTTAAGAATGCCGTTCATTCGTTCAGCAACGGCATTCTCTAATGGGTCACCGTTCTCGGTCATACTGATCTTGATGTATCTGTCCTGTAATAGCTTTACATAGCTTTCTGTGCAATATTGCACTCCCCGGTCCGAGTGATGTATAAGTGCCTCCGGCAATTGTTCAGGCAGGTCTTTTAAAGCCATTTTCAAGGCCTGTATCGTTTCGATCGTTTCTAAGGTATCAGCCAAATGATAGCCAACTACTTTGTGCGAATAAGCGTCCGTTATCAAACTGATGTACAAATGTTCTTCTTTTACTTTCCAGTAGGTGATATCGCTTACCCACAGTTGGTTAGGCCTGACGACCTCCAGGCTGCGTATGATATTCGGCCATCTGTTGAACCGGTGACCCGACCAGGTCGTCACATGCCGCCTGCGGCGTTTCTTTACTAACAGTCCATTAGCTGACAACAGGTCGAACAGTGCATCCCGTCCCATTTTAATGCCATGATCAAGCAAAAAAGGGTGCAGCTTTTCATAAAGCTTCCTGCCACCCATTGCCCGGTGGTCTTGGCGAATGCTGACAACCTCCTGCAATATAAGTGTATCCTCTATTCCAGATGCTTCTTGTTGCCAAAAGTGCTGATAATAGGCCTGACGGGTAATACCAAGTAACCGACATAATCGTACAAGGCTGATCCTTGTATACATGTCTTTCATCTCATGGATCACTTGGTATCCGACTTTTTTCGGATAGGAATATTAAGATCACGTTCAGCAATCTCGATCATACGCTTGTACATTTCACTGCGAAGCTGCTCATCTTCAAGCTGACGTTCGAGTTCTTTGATGCGTTGTTGTTCTTGCGACAAGGCACCTGTAGGCGGATCTTTATGGGGCTTCTTTGCGGGCAAGGATAGTGGTTTTACTGATGACAAATATCTGTCTTTTTCCGAAACTTCTGCATAACCTAACTTCTGCATCCAACGCGTTATGCCACTATGTATCTTGATATCATATTTCCTCAACAACGCCTTTTGACTAACACTGCCAGCCAAATACTCTTTGATAACTGAATGCTTAAATTCAAGTGAATAATGTCCTTTTCCATCAATAATGATCTTTTCCATGTAGTTTATTTTTGTGTAAACTCATTTCAGGACAAGACATACCCTGATAGATGTTTAGAAAGCGCAAAGCCTCTGGGTCCTCTACGAGAGGACCCAGAGGGAACATTAAATGTAAGCCCATTGGAAGCCTCCGGTTCAGAAATATCCCGGGAATCCTTAAATCCTAAAAATCATGGTTCAGAATATGGGCGTTCCCGTTAGCCAACGGGCCGGTCCGCCAGCTGGCGGATGCAAATCCTCGCCTTGCCCGTACTGCAAAGGCCTGCCCGCGCTGTGGGTTTTCCGCTACAATCCTAACGCTGCCCCACGCACAATGTCGATAAATATATTTCGCAATCCATCACGTTCCCGTCCCATCAGGGTCTCTCGTAGAGGACCCTGATGTATGCGTCATGCAAATTCACCATTCCCAATACTCTGATAGGTGTTTAGAAAGCGCAGAACCTCAGGGTCATCTACGAGAGACCCTGAGGGGACATCAAAATCCGAAATCGAACATCCCAAGTCCGAAATCAATGATGGCGTTCCCGTTAGCTAACGGGCCGCGCTATCCGCTCATACACCTACAGGCATTACGCGCCCGGCCGGTATCCGCTACTATCGCTAACGCAAAAAAACGGCGATATCTTGCTCTTGTCTTAAAAACACAAAAAATGCGCTAAGCTGTCACCTAAACACAGCCTGATGCGACTAATGATTAAACCTTCCATATGAAAAATTTCATTTCAAGCTTCTTGTTACTGATGCTTACCTCTTTGGTTTATGCACAGGATAAAACAGATACTGTTCCGAATATGAATGACAAGGCAAAAGTGGTTGCCTGGCTTAAAGAAAAGCACATACCAGCCCTCGGATTAGCCTACATCGAAAAGGGTAAATTACAATCTTTGAAGGTATTCGGCGACCTTAAACCGGGTACGCCGGCCAATGATGAGGCTTTATTTAATGTTGCCTCCCTTACCAAGCCCATCGTAACCATGGTTACATTAAACCTGGTGAATGCGGGTAAGTGGCAGTTGGATGAACCCTTGTTTCATTACTGGACCGATCCCGACATTAAAGATGATCCGCGCAGCCAAAAGCTCACTACAAAAGATATCCTGAACCATCGCACTGGTTTTCCTAACTGGCGTTCGCAATTAAAGGATGGAAAGCTGGCCTTCCAGGCTGATCCGGGGACTAAATATGGTTACTCAGGTGAGGGTTTTGAATACCTGAGGCATGCACTTGAAAGTAAGTTTCATCGTACGCTGGGTCAGCTGGCCGATTCCATCATCTTTAAACCTTTAAGAATGCGCAGCACCAGTTTCACCTGGAATGATAAAATGGAAAGCCGTTTTGCTGTACCTGCCGATGGGAATGGCAAACCACTTAAAATACCAAAAAATACAGAAGCCAATGCTGCCGACCTGCTTAAAACAACAGTTGGTGATTACGGCCGGTTTTTGGTTTGGGTATTAAAAGGCGGCGGCTTATCAAAAGATCTGTTCGGGCAAATGATTGATAAACAGGTTGAGATCAAAGAACATGTATATATGGGGCTGGGCTGGTCGGTTTATGATGATTTGGGCGATGGTGAATATGGCATTTCGCACGGCGGCCGTGATCCCGGCGTTAACACAATCGTTTTTATCCTCCCCAAATCCGGACGGGGAATGCTGATCTTCACCAATTCTGATAACGGGTCGCAACTATATGCGCCGTTTGTTAAAGCTTATTTAAAGCAACAGGGCCAGGCCATTTTGAATATCGAATTGAAAAATAAGCCCCAAAAATAAGATGGGTTGAGCGATCAGTCCCTCCACAAATATGGGAAAAGCAATAAGGCGGTAGCTATTACAATAGCATTGATAGCGCACAAAACGCCAATGTTACCGTAAAAGAAGCTTCGGTCTACCCCGTCCATTGCACTCTTGCTTAATTTAATAAGCACCAGTATAACAGGGATAATAACCGGGAAGCTTAATATGGCCATCAGGGTACCGTTATTACCGGCCTTTGACGCGATGGCCGAGATCATGGTAAATACGGTAGAAAAACTGACGCTTCCTAACAGCACCGCCAGGAAATAATACAGCGGATCGCCAAGGGTGTTGGTGAAAAATACTTTATAGATAATTAATGCCAGTGTGCTCAGCAAAGCCATCAGCAAAATATTATAGATTGTTTTAGACAGAATAATTGCCTGCGGACTGGCAATGGAGTAATAATAAAGCAGCCGGCTTTTACTTTCCTGCATAAAGCTTTTGGCTATGGCATTTACCGATGCAAACAGCATAATGATCCAGAACAACACGTTCCAAACTATGGGGTAACCGCTGCTGCTTGAAAAGCCGGGATTTAAATTGAGGGAGATATAACAAACAAAAACCGTTGAAACCACATACAGCAAAACGCCATTAAAAGCATATTTGGACCGCCACTCCAGCAAAACTTCTTTTTTTAGCAGGTACCAGGTTTCATTAACAAGTTTCATGACCGCAAATGTAATAATTACCTGCGAGTGAGTAAGGGCATTTGACAAGCTAAAAAAATTAGCTTAATTTTGAATATAACATACCAATTACCATGCCTGTAGCTTATTTCCGCACGCCTGTTGGCATTGCCCGCATTACTGAAGAAGATGGCTTTATAGCATCCGTATCCATACGCGATGAGGAATACGAGATTGAACCTGCCCCCACCCCGCTGTTGCAAGCTGCTATTGATGAGTTAAATGAGTACTTTGCCGGCACAAGGAAGGAATTTACCTTTCCTATAAAGCAGGAAGGCAGTGAGTTTCAACAACAGGTTTGGGACGAGCTGTTACAGATCCCTTATGGAGCAACCATTACTTACGCCCAGCAGTCAAACCAGATGAACAATCCTTTGGCCATTAGGGCAATAGCATCTGCCAACGGTCGTAATAACCTTTGGGTTGTAGTGCCCTGTCACCGGGTAATAGGTTCAAATGGCAGCTTAACCGGCTACGCAGGCGGGGTGTGGCGCAAAAAATGGCTGCTTGAGCACGAGGCAAAGGTACTGGGCGTTGGGCAAACCAGGCTGGAGTTTTAAACGCCCACCTTCAATAACCTCGACATTTTTTCATGCAGCTGATAAGGCTGGAACGGCTTCGAAAGCACGTCGTTCATCCCTGCCGATAATGCTTCCTGCTGCTCATGATCATAACTTGCTGCCGATAGCGATATGATTGGAATACTCCGTTTAGGTTCCTCAAAATCAACGCGGATGGTTTTGGCTGCCTGGTAACCGTTCATTTCGGGCATGTGCGTATCCATTAAAATAATGTCATAGTCTTTATTGGTAAGCCTGTCAATAACCTTGCGCCCGTTATCAACCATCTCTACCTCTACATTCCAATCCTTTAATATCTTGGAGAGCATAAACTGGTTCACCATATTATCTTCGGCTACCAGCACCCGTACATTATTAAATGGCGGCAGTATCTTATCAGTTTTGGGAGCTGCCTTGCCTTTGGGCTTAATGCTTATGGTATACCAGCAAACAAAATTGAAAGTGCTGCCCCTGCCTACCTGGCTGCTTACGGTAAGTTCGCCTCCTTTTAACTCGGCAAGCTTTTTCACTATGGTTAAACCAAGCCCGGTACCGCCGTATTTATTTACGGTATCTTCTTCGGCCTGTTCAAATGATTCAAAGATCCTGTTAAGCCTGTCGGCCGGGATCCCGATACCTGTATCCTCAACACTGAACTTCAGTTTCACCTTATCATTGTGCTTTTGAAGTATGGTGATCCTGAGCTTTACATATCCCCTTTCGGTAAATTTAAGCGCATTGCTCAGCAGGTTCATCAATATCTGGTTCAGGCGCAATGAATCCAACATAAGGTATTCAGGCACTTCATCTTCAATATCCAGCAAAAATTCGATATTATTTTCGTCGGCTTTAAACTTAAGCAGGTTAAAAACCGAGTTTACAATGTCATAAACATTATTTGAGGTGCGGATGATACTGAATTTACCCGCTTCAATTTTTGATATATCAAGCACATCATTGATCACACCCAATAATGATTTTGATGAGGTGTCAAGCAAATCAAGCATCCCCATTTGCTGATCGGTAAGGGTGGTTTTACGCAACAGCGAAGTGATACCTATAATACCATTAACCGGTGTACGCAGTTCATGGCTCATATTGGCCAAAAAAGTTTCTTTTACCTTTTTGCTGTATTCTGCGTTTTCCTTTGATTTGATGAGCTGTTCCTGGTAACTTTTTTGCGGAGAAATATCACTGATATTAATAAATATGGTTTTGTTACGGTATGCTGCCCGGCATTCCACCCAAATTACCCTTTTATCAAAAGTTTCAAACTTAAACTCAAAAATGGCATAATTCAGGTTGTCTTTAATGATCTCGCCCAGTTTTTTGCGAAACGACGGCCTATGATCGTCTATGGCCAGGTCAACAATACTTTTACCAATAAGTTCATCAGGCCTGAAACCCATTATCTTTTCGACGGTGGGGTTGATATTCTCAATGCGGAGGCTTTGTGCGTCAACCGAAGTGATAACATCGGCCGAGTTTCTTACAACTATAGCATAATCCTGCAGCTCATCGTTTTTTTGCTTTAATTCGGCCTGGGTGCGGGCCAGCTGTACAAATGAGTCAACCTTGGCCGATGTAATGTAAGGGTCAAGCGGTTTGTAAAGATAATCTACGGCCCCGGTACCGAGGCCTTTAACGGCATACTTGGCTTCCTTTGAAATAGCGGTAACAAAAATAACCAGGATATCTTTGGTACGCGGGTTTGATTTAAGCATTTCCACCAGCTCAAAGCCGTCCATTTCGGGCATCTGAACATCAACTAAGGCAATGGCTATATTGGTTTCCCAGGCAATTTTAAGGGCTTCATTTGGCGAAGTAGTAGAGAATATCTTAATATCATCGCGTTCCAGCAATGCTTCAAGCGCAATAATATTCTCTTCTCTGTCATCAACAATTAGAATATTAACAGGGGTCATTTAATATTAATTAGGGGGTTGGTGATTGTTATGAAAGTAAAAGTTTAAAAATCTCATCCTGTGTTAAAACATAGTCGGCAGCACCTAAATTTATAGCCGCCCTTGGCATTTCGGCCATTTCAGCATCACCGGGCTCCTGCGCTATGGTAAGGCTGCCGCTTTTTTTTAATTTTAATAAGCCTTCGGCGCCATCCTGATTAGCTCCCGACAATAATATCGCCATGCACCTATCACCATAAACCTCGGCAGCGCTTTCAAAAGTAACATCTATTGATGGCTTTGAATACCATACCGGTTCCGAAACGTCCAGGCTAAAATAACCGCCATGTTCAATTAAGGTATGATAATTTGCCGGGGCAATATACATAGTATTCGTTTTAAGAATATCCTTGTCCTCAATTTCGCGCATGTACATACGGCTATTCTCGGCAAATAGTTTCTCTATTTCGCTGAAAAAATTTTTTTTCCTGTGTATGATAAGGATTACGGTTTTCCCCAGTTTTTCGGGAAGATCTTTTATGATCCGGAATAAAATTTTGAACGAGCCTGCCGATCCGCCCAATAATATGACCTGGGCGGCATGCCATCTTTCCAGTAACTTTTTATCAGGTCCCAACTTTTTGGTAAATGTTTTCTTTTTGGTTGATCACCTTAAACTTACTCTTAAACGAATCTGACCGGATGGTTTCTTTGCTGCCAAGGCATAAATAACCCAGCGGACAAAGGCTTTTATAAAACAGGTCGAGGATCCGTTCCTGCAGGTATGTTTCAAAGTAAATAAAAACATTCCGGCAACTTATCATCTGAAACTCATTAAATACCGTATCTGATATTAAATTATGCACCGAAAACAGCGTATTTTGCTTTAACTCATTATGTATCGATGCGGCATCGTACAAAATAGTAAAATGATCTGTAATTGAACCTTTTAAATCGGTATACTGATAGTTTTCTGCATAACTTTTTATATTACGCAAACTGTAAATCCCTTTACGGGCCTCCCTTAAAACCTCGGTATTGATATCCGTACCGTATATAAACGACTTTTTGCCCAAACCAGCCTCGTTCAGCAATATGGCCATGGAGTAAACCTCTTCGCCGGTTGAGCAGCCCGCACTCCAGATTTTGACGTGCTGGTAAGTTGAAAGATACGGAACAACCTGCGAGTTAACCGCACGATAGAATGAAGGATCGCGGAACATCTCGGTTACGTTAACCGTAATTTCTTCCAAAAAGCCCTGAAAAAAATCCGCATCGTTAATAAGCACGTGTTTAAGGTCATAAAACTCAAACCTGTTAAGCAGCATGATGCGGGTTAACCTCCGTTTTAACGAAGCTTTGGTATAACCCGAAAAATCAAAGCCATGAACCTTTCTTACAATATCAATAAGCTCATGAACCTGTGCATGTGATATAATTCCCTGCTCTGTATCCATAACCTAACTTTCAAGCCAAAGCTGCATCAGCGATATCAGCCTGTCCATATCAACCGGCTTGGTGATATAATCATTGGCGCCGGCCGCTATACATTTTTCACGGTCGTCTTTCATTGCTTTTGCAGTTAATGCTATTACAGGCAATTTAGCCCATTTGTTTTGTTTGCGGATATGTCTTGTTGCCTCGTAGCCATCCATTTTAGGCATCATGATATCCATAAGCACTATATCAATATCCTTAATATCTTCAAGCTTAGCTATGGCTTCTTCCCCATCGTTAGCTATCTCTACATTGAGGTCATAGCTTTGCAGGGCGCTGCTCAGCGCAAAAATGTTACGCATGTCATCATCAACTATGAGCACCTTTTTACCTTTAATGGCATCCTTGCCTTTAGTCAGCGTTTTAGGTTTAGGCGATGGTGCCTGCTGTGCCGGGGCAATCGCCGTTTCGCTGATCTTGTTCAGGAACAGGTTAACCTCGTCAATCAGCCTGTCGGATGATTTATTGGTTTTAACCACCATAGCGTTGGCATAGTGCATTAGCCTGTTAACCGATGTTTTATCAAGCTCCATTGCGGTATTGATGATAACCGGCAGCGAAGCAAAGCGGTCAACCTCTTTGATCTTATCCAGCAAATCAAGCCCCGAAATATCAGGCAGGTTAAGGTCAAGGATCACACACTGGTACTCGTTTTCATGCAGCATCCTGAATGCCGATTCGCCGTCAAAAGCCTGGTCGACAGTTATGCCCTGGCCTTGCATCAGGTCTTTCAATGCCTGGCTTTGAGCTTTGTGATCTTCAATTAGCAGGATCTGTTTAAACCGGGTGCCGCTTTGTACCATGATATCGGCGAAAAGCTTATCCAGCGTTTCGGTATTGATAGGCTTCTTCATGAAGTTGATGGCACCTTCCCTCCGTACACGGTTTGCCGCAGCATCCCCGGCCGACATCAGGTGAACCGGGATATGCATCGTATCCTCATCATTCTTTAACTCCTTCAAAATCTGCCAGCCGTCTTTACCCGGCAGCATAATATCCAGTATCACCGCATCAGGTTTGGCTTCCTTCACAATTTCAACCGCCCGGGTACCCTCATACACCATAATTGATTTATACCCATGGTCGCGGGCATAATCCTGCAATATGCTGGCAAAATTTTTATCATCCTCAACAATTACAACCAAAGGCTCTTTGCCTGGATCACGCAGGGCTGCTTTAACAGGGCTCAGGAACTCTGTTACAGGTTTAAAAGTTTCGGCAGTTGGCAATACTTCCTCAATTAAGGCCGCCGGTGTTAATTTAGCTTCATAAGGCACAGTAAGTACAAATTCGCTGCCTATACCCGGCTCACTGCTCAGGGTTATGCTGCCGCCCAAAAGAAAAGCAAGCTCACGGCTTATAGATAAGCCTAAACCGGTACCGCCATATTTACGGCTTGTTGAGCCATCTGCCTGCTGAAATGCTTCAAAAATAACTTTTTGCTTATCGGCGGGGATCCCGATACCCGAATCTTTGACGGCAAAGCTTATGGTTTTATCTTTAACACCCGGCTTTACATTAATAGCGATGGAGCCATTTTCAGAAGTAAACTTAAACGCGTTGCTTAACAGGTTCTTGATCACCTGTTCTATACGCACCTTATCGGTAAATATGGTTTGCGGCAGCTGTCTGTCTACACTTGTTGTGTAATTGATTTTTTTGTTGCTGGCTACTTCGGCAAACAGCATTTCCATATCGCCAACAATATCACTTACCCTAATATCCTCATTTTGCATATCCAGCTTGCCCGATTCAATCTTGGAAAGGTCGAGGATATCATTGATCAAAGTAAGCAGGTCATTACCGGCGTTGAAGATAACGCTGGCATATTTGATCTGGTCTTCAGAAAGGTTGGCAGGCTTGTTATCTTTAAGGATCCGTGCCAGTACCAGGATACTGTTAAGCGGCGTGCGCAGCTCATGGCTCATGTTTGCCAAAAACTCCGATTTGTACTTGCCCGTGGTTTCCAGCTCTTCAACCTTAAGGTTAATGGCCTGGCGGGCCTGTTCAATGGCCTGGTTCTTTTCTTCAAGCAAACTGGCTTTTTCTTCCAGTTCGGCATTGGTGGTACGCAGTTCTTCCTGCTGTACCCGAAGTTCTTCTTCTGAGGCCTGGAGCTCTTCCGTTTTCTGAACAAGCTCCTCATTGGTAACACGCAGTTCTTCCTGTTGTGCTTCCAGCTCTTCGGCCTGCTGCTGGGTTTCCTCGTACAGGTCGTGCATAATGGTACGGGCCTGCGAAGTGTTAACAGCTATACCTATATCATTGACAATAGCTAAAATGTATTCAGATTTATTTTTTGAGATCCCTTCATTAAAAGCAACCTCCATTACGCCTTTTAACTTTTTATCAAAAAAGAAAGGTATAATGAATGATTCGGCCAGTTCAGTTTTTAATACCGACGATGAAAGCTCAAGCTTATCGTTCAGTTTACCTTTTACAACCGCTGCTTTACCATCTTTGGCTACCTGGCCAAGCCAGCCTTCGGCCATTTGTACCGACTTTTTAACAAAATCAGGATTATGGAAGGCATATGAAGCATAAAGCTCAAGCCTGTTGCTTGCTTCATTATACAGGTAAAATGTACCTGCCGCAGCATTGGTATAGGTACAAACTTCGGTTAATATATTATTGGATAGTTCTTTTTCAACCTGCTGGCCTTGCATTTTTTCATTCAGCTGACCGGTTCCGGTAAGCAGCCAGTTTTTGGCTTCGTTATCGGCAAGCACTTTGCCAAGTTCAATATTAGCAAGCCTGATGTCTTCTTCAATTTTCTTTTGCTGATCAAAGGTTTTTTGAATATAGAAGAACAGCACCAGGATGATGAACAGGAAAACCAGTGAACCGCATGTAATTATGATTTTAACAAACGTAGATGCTTCCTGCGAGCTTTCCTTCCTGCTGGCTAACAACCGGGTTTCGGTGTTAGTTAAATGATCAATAAGCATACGGATCTGGTCCATATTCTCTTTGCCATTTAAAAACATATTGCGCTGCAACATGTAATCAAGCCCCTGACTTTCGCGCGTTTCAACATTTGTTTTGAGTATCAGCAATTGCTCCTTTACCAGTTTATTTATCGAATCAACGCGTTTTACCTGTACAGGATTATCCTTCACCAAATCCTTCAAAGTGGCAATACCATCGGCTATTTTAGGCAACGAAGCGTTATATGGTTCAAGAAATGCCTTGTTATTGGTGGCACCGTAGCCCCGCATACCTGTTTCAGCATCTATCAGATCCTGCAATAAACTTGTTGATGTATGAATAACCTTTTGAGTATGATCAACCCAGGTATTATCCTCCTCAAATTGGCGCAGACTGTTAAAAGACAAAATGCCCACCACAAAAACAAGGATGATTGATACTACAAAGCCCGCTAAAACCTGCTGGCGGAAGGAAAACTTTAACATTAGGTATTCGTATTAATCTGAATTACAAATATGTTTAAAAAAAAGCTGTAATGTTAATATTACAGCTAATTAAACATACCAGGAATATTAACTTGCTATCGTGGTATCGGTAGTGTTTGATATAAAAACCTTAGGACGGCTGCTTAAAGCACCTATTAATGCCAAAACCGGACCAGCAAACATCACATACCAGCCCCATTGAAATTTGAGCTGGCTGGTTAAAAACCTGTTAATACCTTTAAACGGAATAAAGCTGAATGCCGAATTCACTTTTAAAATAGCAGCAATCAGCAGCAATACAACAAGCCCTACTGACAGCCAGGCAGCCACACGCATAATTTTGGCCTGGTTTAGGAACGATACAATAATACCAACAACAGCCACCAGTAAAAGTACCAGGCCATAAGGCTGGTTAAGCTTGTAAATATTCCAGCTGGTTACATGGAATACCCGCAGCAAGGGGCAATAGGTTGCGGCAAACAGCAGGGTAAACCCTGCAAATGATAAAATTGAGCTAAGGCGCATATTAGGTTGTTATTTTTGTGTTATTTCCATCTTATCGGCAAAGTGGGCACAATAGTCGCGCAGGTCTTCAACAATATTTTTCTCGCCGGTTGCGCGTAAAAAGCTGTCGCCCATGGTTTGCAGGGTTTCATAAAAAAAGCGCTTCATTTCATCAACGGGCATATCCTTTGTCCAAAGGTCAATGCGCAGGGTATTTTTATAGCTTTGGTCCCAAAGGGCAAGCATCATTGATTTTACGGGCAATGCCTCTTTATTGTTTGAGTCGGTTGATTCCCAAAGGATATGTTCAGGAACATTATTATCATCAAGCGTAACGGTAAGCTTTATTTCAGCAGTTTTCATTTCAAAATTTATTTAACAAGTAAGAATATAATTATAACCAGAACAATGAAAAATGTCTCCACCATCCATATTTTTTTGGTTTCAATAAAAAAGTTGCGGAACATGATATCAATCACAAAAACCACAAAGGCAAACAACAAAAAGATCCAGCCTATGGTGCCTCCCCAATGCTCAAGCGGTCGCCCGGCTATACCGGCCCCATAAATAAAAACATAGGCTGCCACCGCTACCAAAAACGCGGTAAAAAAGTTTAAAGGGGTAAATCTGAATTTCATTGATGGGGCTTAGTGTCTTTTTTTGCTTTTGGATGATCGGCCTGTACCCTGCCTTGCTGCCTTTGAGCCATATTTGGCCTTGTCTTTATTGGCATCAAACTTTTTACGCTGGTTGAGGGATTTCTTTTCGTGGAAAGCGCCTTTAAAATCGGGGTCTTCTTTGCGCTTTTGCATATCTATTTCCCGGGCCTGGTCCTGGCGTTCTTCATAAGGGGTTTCCTCAATAAACACATCGCCCGGAATGTTTTCGACAGGAATAGTTTGCTTGATAAGCTTTTCTATCTTGCGGATATAGTATTCTTCGGACGGTGTAGCGAAAGTAATGGCCTCGCCTGATTGTAATGCACGGCCCGTGCGGCCAATCCTGTGCACATAATCCTCGATAACCACCGGCACGTCAAAATTGATCACATGGCTTACATGGCTCACATCAATACCGCGCGATGCCACATCAGTAGCTACCAGGATCTTCACTTCATCGTTTTTAAACGAATTGATGGAATTGATCCTCGTATTTTGCCCTTTATTGGCGTGTAATACCTTCACGTCCTGTTCGCCAAATTTGCGGGTCAGGAATTTAAAAACATCCTCGGCTACCGCCCGGGTTTTACAGAAAACTATCAGCTTGGTGATATCGCCCTCATTATCGAGCAGTTTTTTGAGCAGGTTTATTTTGGTTTTGATATTGGGCACATGGTATAAATGCTGGTTAACCGTTTGTGCCGGCGTAGCCTGCGGGGTAACTTCAATAACCGTCGGAAACTCCAGGAAATTGGCCGAAAGCTGGTGTACCTTTTCGCTCATCGTAGCCGAAAAAAGCAGGTTTTGCCTTTTTACCGGCACCACTTCCAGGATGCGGTTTATCTGGGGCATAAAACCCATATCCATCATTTTATCGGCCTCATCCAAAACCAGTACCTGCAGTGTTTTGGTTACGATATGCCCGGCAAGGTAAATATCCATAAAACGGCCTGGAGAAGCCACAATGATATCTACCCCTTTTTTGATTTGCTCAATTTGTGTTTTAGGGCCGATACCGCCATAAAGCACCACCACACGCAGATCAGTATTAGCAGCAAAAATTTTTACATTTTCTTCAATCTGCATGGCCAGCTCACGCGTAGGCGAAATGATGAGCGCCCGGGCATGTTCACCCTGTGCATATTTAAGCTTCATGATAATGGGCAATACGTAGGCCGCCGTTTTACCGGTGCCTGTTTGCGCTATACCCATCACATCCTGCCCGTTCAAAATAGGCGGGATAGCTTTTTGCTGGATAGGCGTAGCTTCGGTATAACCGGCATCGGCTATCGCGTTCAGGATTTGCCGGTTAAAATTAAAATCTTCAAAGTTTACAGCCATGCCGCAAAGATAGGCTTTTTGTTGAAGTAGGAACAATTGCCCAAAACATGGCGGTGTCAGGAATTGGATAGAAGCAGGAAGTCAAGAGGCAGGAAACAAGATGGTTTGTGGTGAATTGGAGAAGTAAGAAAGCAGGAGTCAGGAAACAAGACCGACAATACTATCGGCAAGCATAAATCTCTAAATTTATTATTAATACATCTGCAACCTTTTTTAGGTTACTAACATCTTCATTTAATATTCGTATTTTATACTTCCTCCATATATCTCTAATATAAATTACTTTTTAATTGAGATGAAAAGAATAATGACTATTGCCTTGCTGGCATTTCTTGAATTTTATTTTGTTCAATCAATTGCCCAAACAACTCATCCGGCAGGAAATAACCGGCTATTTACTCCTGTACAATTACAGCAAGATTATCGGGTATTGATTAAAACTTTACAGGAAGCCTATCCAAGCACCTATCGTTATAATACTAAAAATGACCTGGATAGGTTTTTTAAAGATAATCTGGATAAGCTTCGCCGCCCAATGACAGAAAAACAATTTTATCCTTTTATTGCTGCTACCGCAGCAATAATGAAAGATGAGCATATAATTCCAACCCCGTCAGATGCCTACTATAATGAAGTGTATAAGAAGCTGACGCGATTTTTACCATTTAATTTCAAAGTGATAAAAGGCAAAATGTACGTTTACAAAAGTGCATGCCCGTATTTAAAAACAGGGGATGAAATTATTACTATAGATGGTGTCGGGGCCGAAAGTATCATACAAAAACTTATTAAGTATCTCCATCGCGATGGTTATATAAATACATTTTTGTACCGTCATTTAGAGGATTTTTCACCAACTCAAAATGAAAATATTTTCGACCTGGATTATCCGTTTTTCTATAATTTAAAGAATAAAATAACTTTAAAGATCAGGAAGCAAAAGGGCGAAGTATTAGATATCAACTGCAAGCCGCTATATTTTAAAGAGTATTCGGAATTTTATCGGAAACGAAATACCCATGAGCCACCCTTAATATTTAAATTCTTAACCAAAGATATCGCCTTCTTAAACATCAGCTCTTTTCATACTACTTATCGCGAATCATTTAAACAGGATTTTGACAAGTTGTTTGAGAACGTTTTTAACCAGCTTGATAGTAATAAAACCCCTAATTTAATACTTGATTTAAGGCGCTGCGAAGGTGGCGATAATTCTTATTTGCTGTTATTATCCTATTTAATGAACAAACCATTTCGCGTATTTGATTATATCGAAGTTGCTTACAGTGGCCTGCCATCTACCTCTGAATATTTTGAAAATACTGAAAACGCATTTTTCATCGACTCGCTTTTATATCGAAATAAATCAGGAATGTATCGGTTAAAAAGTAAATATGAGCCAACTATAGCCGGATACACTGATACTTATCCCCAACCCCATTATTTTAAAGGAAAGATATACGTGCTTACAAGTGGGGCTACAGGCTCCGCTGCGGGTATTTTATCAAGTATTTTGAGAAACAGTAAACGTGCAGTTTTCATTGGTGAAGAAACGGGGGGAGCAATGGAAGGACCAACTTCTCTGAACATACCCATTTTGATACTGCCAAACTCTAAAATTAAAATTGAAATTCCATTGATCAGGTTGCAATTAGCTGTTAAATATTCAAAGGGGAGAGGTGTAATACCTGAATATGAGGTACAGCCAACAATAAAGGATTTAATTAATAATACCGATACACAACTTAATTATACTTTAAGATTAATTAACAAAAAACAATAAACCCAGCCAGTTTGGCCGGGTTTATTGTTTTCCTGGATGTAATTCAGTCGAACAAATTGAATGATCAATAAAAAAGGATCAGGCGTTGTATGCTCCTGCAAACTCTTTGGCAAAATCCTGCAAACTCACTTTGCCGGATACTGCGGGCTTGTGCTTGTCATAATCCTCCCAAATTTTCGCGCTGCGTACCGCCGTACCCATCTCAACAAAGTTGCGGGTCATTTCGGGTGGAACACCTGCCTGCTGCAAACCCTCTGTAAGCTGTTCATCGCTAAATTCTATCCAGGGCAAACCTGGGTTACCAATAGCCTGGCCTAAAACAGCAGCCACTTCACCGGTTGTCGATTCATCACTTACAATATAACGAACGCTTTTGCTGCTAAACTCCTGCTCCAATTCTTCGGCAATGGCGGCGGCAATATCCCTGGGATGTACCATGATGAGCCTTGTATCTGCCGGGTAGTTCGATCCGATGATCCCCTGGTGCTTAATAAGCGGGATATTACTGTAAAAATTGATGTAGAAGAATGGCGCGCGGATAAACTTAACTGCTACACCATCCAGCGCACTTAAAACCCCCTCAACATCGTGCATCCCTTTTATCGGCCCTACCCCACTATCCAAATGCGCACCGATGCTGCTTAGCGCAACTACCTTTTTTATTCCCGAACGTTTGATAGCCTCCGCATAACTTTTACCGGTTTCATTTTGATATGCTCTTAAACTTTCGGCACTAAAGCTTGGTGGTACCATAGCGTAAAGCGCATCGGCACCAGTAAACGTTCCGGTCAAAAAATCGGCATCGGTTAATGAACCAATTGCAGCTTTGGCGCCCAGCGCTTCAATATCTGTCACTTTATCGGCACTGCTGCTGATTACTGTTACGTTATGCCCTGCGGCAACCAAAGTTTGTGTTAATGGTTTGCTTATATTACCTGTTGAACCTGTTACTATAATTTTCATGATTACTTGTTTTTTGTTGATGACAAAGGTATTTTTGTACTTACTTTTTTACAAGTACTTACCCTAAAGTATGTATCATCATGACTGCGATAAAAGAAAGCTCGACCATACAGGAAAACAAACAAGCCGCATTTAAAGAATGCCCGGTAACCTATGTAATGGAACGCATAAGCGGCTATTGGAAGCCTATCATTTTGTTTCACTTGCTGGCTGGCAGCAAACGTTACAGCGAATTAAAAAAGTCTATCCCAACTATTACCGAGAAAATGCTGATCCAGCACCTGAAACAACTGGAAGCAGCCGGGCTCGTGGTAAGGGAAGCGAAGCCTGTTGTACCACCGTATGTAACCTACCGGCTCAGTGAAACGGGCATGGGTTTGCGACCGGTAATGTACGCGATGGCTAAATGGGCGGTTGAGGATAGCGAAGCAAATGGCAAGGCCATTTACAGAAGTTTGGGAGACTTTCCAATAGAGCAGGAGATCGCTAACGCTATAGAAGCTTACGAAGTTTCAAAAACTTTGTAAGTTTGAACCATATCAAACAAATCCGAAATCGAACATCCCAAACGGCATAGCCCTCTTGAACACCGTTGAAAGAACAATTAAATTGTGAAAAATCCGAAATCAAAACCCATGTCTACAATCCTCATAAAAGCAGCCACCATAGTTAACGAGCATAAACAATACGTTGCCGATGTATTGATCAAAGATGGTTTGATAGATCGTATCGATAACCAGATAGACCAGCAAGCCGATGAAGTGATCAATGCCGAAGGCCTGTACCTGCTGCCCGGATGTATTGACGATCAGGTGCACTTTCGCGAGCCGGGCTTAATTTATAAGGCCGATATTTATACCGAATCCAGGGCTGCTGTTGCCGGTGGTATCACCTCATTTATGGAGATGCCGAACACCGTTCCCAACACGTTAACGCAGGAGCTTTTGGAGGATAAATACCAGATCGCATCGCAAAATTCGCTGGCTAATTACTCGTTTTTTATGGGCGCATCCAACAACAATCTGGATGAGGTTTTGCGCACCGATACCAGCAAGGTTTGCGGCATCAAAGTGTTCATGGGATCCTCTACCGGCAACATGCTGGTTGACGATCCTCACACACTCGAAAAACTCTTCGCGCAATCTCCAATGCTCATCGCAACACACTGCGAAGATGAGGCTACAATCAAGAGTAATCTTGCCCATTACAAGCAACTGCTTGGCGAAAATATTCCGGTGCGGATGCATCCAAAAATCAGGAGCGCGGAGGCCTGCTATTTGTCGTCATCAATGGCGGTTGAGCTGGCAAAAAAACACAACACCCGTTTGCATATTTTGCACATTTCTACCGAGCGGGAGACACATCTTTTTGACAACACAATTCCATTAAAAGATAAACGAATTACCGCCGAAGCCTGCATCCATCACCTGTGGTTTACCGATGCGGATTATGAAACAAAAGGCAACTATATTAAGTGGAACCCGGCAGTAAAAACAGAGGCAGACCGTGATGGTATTTTAAGAGCCGTTTTGGATGGCCGCATTGATGTTATTGCTACCGACCATGCCCCGCATACCATTGAAGAAAAAGAGCAGCCTTACCTGCAGGCCCCATCCGGCGGTCCGTTGGTTCAGCATGCTTTACCTGCCATGTTAGAGCTGTATCATCATGGCAAAATAAGCCTCGAACAAATAGCAGAAAAAATGGCGCATAACGTAGCTACACTTTTTCAAATAGAAAAACGTGGCTTTATCCGCGAAGGTTATTGGGCCGACCTTGTACTTGTAGATTTAAACAAACCCTGGAACGTAAATAAAAGCAATATCCTGTATAAGTGTAACTGGAGCCCGTTTGAAGGCAATACCTTCCGCTCACAAGTAGCTTATACATTGATATCGGGAAATCTGGCCTATGCCAATGGCAGTATTATTGAAGGTAAAGCTGGTAAACGATTGACTTTTAGCAGGTAGTCTGAATCAGAGTTTGCAGAATTTTAGGATTTACAGAATTTTCTTGAGCCCGAAACACCTGCCTAAATTTACTTTTTATTGGCGCAAGTCTTGCGCGGCGGCCCTGAGAGGGTGGATGACTTGTGACTCTGTATCGTCCTAAAATAGGTTTACGTAGAAGGCACAAGTCAACCCTGCACTATCCACCACACAAGACTTGCGCCAGAAAAAGTGTTGAAACAATCACCCCCATGACATAATTAAAAAACCGCCGTCATGTTGATTGTTTCAACATCCCACTCGCTAAGCCACATGCTAAGCAAATCGTCTACCTTTCTTGTGGGGTGCTGAAACAAGTTCAGCATGACGGCGTGGAGATGTTATTTTGCCTTTAGAGTTCGACGGGTTTATATAGCCAACATGACAATATTTTGGCTAATTCACCCCAACAAAAACTTCCACCTCCGCATTACCGGGGCTTTGTGCTTTAGCGCCGTATACATCAAAATCAGCCATATACCTCCTGTCAATATCACTTGTCCAGATCTGGTGCCAGGTTTCGCCTACCGCCTGCGGCAGCGCACCTTTAGCTACGTAGCGGTTATAATTTCCCGGTGGCACGGTGATGCAGATCAGCCCTTCCGGGATATTATCTTTCGTAGCCACCCTGCAACCGAGCACGGTAGTATAAAAACCGTCTTTGTCGCTTTCATAGTCAGTGTAAACACAATAAATATCATCGCTGAGACGGTTCACTACCTGCTGTAAAATCCCTTCGCTCATAAACCAGTTCCAGAGTCCGGCAATGTCCTTCATCGCCTGCCCGTTTTGGTTTGTCGTGCGTACCGAAATGCCGACTAAAAAGAAGCCTTTTATTTTCAATTTATCCATGTCAGGGGTATTACTATTTGTTATATTGATATATAATTAACTTTTAGTCAAATTATTACATTATCTATATAAACAATAGGTTTACAAAAATCTTATTCAATCAATTTCTTTAGCTCCTCAAAAATCCCTTTCCAATTTTGTTCAGAATGCGTTTTGGCTTCCTCATTTTTTACATTGTCCTGGGTAACGGTGAGCTCTGTTTCGCCGTTGTTTTCGGTTAGGTTATAGGTAATATTGGCGTAGTTTTCGGGCTTATCTTCGGTACCGCTCATACTGCTCCAGTAATCGTATTTTACAAATGTACCGGGATCAATATCCAGTATGGTTCCATGATCTTCATACTTCTTACCATTCCACTCGCCGCTGAATTTAATAGGCTCCCCTACCCTCCAGCTCGATTCAAGATCGGTACCAAAAAAATATTTTTTCACCATAGCAGGATCAGTAAGGCCTTGCCAAACTTTAGCCATCGGTGCTTTAAATTTCACCTGCACATTTACTGTTAATTTTTCCATAACGTAGCTTTATTTAATAGTGGTTGTTTCGCAGTGATCATTTGTTCCTTTATCTTCTCAAAATCCGCGCCGGGAACTTCAAAAAATCCAAACCTGAAGTTATAACCCCATGCTTTTTTGTTAGTGATAAAATCAAGCTCGTCAATCATCGGAGCTATCGGAACTTCGGTACATTCGTAGTAATTTACATTTCGGCGGTAAGGGATAAAATCAATGGCCATTTGCTTTTGATAGATATCTTCGTCCCGCACCTGGCCAATGGCAGTAAAGGCCTGCAAAGGCTCGTCGCCGTTCATCTTTTGCTTAGGCGAATACACCGCCACCCAGTCGCCAACCTCCATACGTTTAAGCGGCGCCAGTTTACCATGATTGGCCTGTATAAATCCCCCGGAAATGCCACGGCCAATGTGATCTTTTGATACTACTATTATCCAATGTTTCATAAGTGTATGGTTTAAATTACCCGCAAAAACACGACCAATAAAAGCCTTGCCCTGCTATTATGAAACAAAGTAACAACACACTGGTGACAGCCCTATGTCAGCAGGGAAAAAACGGATGGAAATTAATTTATTTTTTGGGTGATGGTTGCGGTAATCTCCCGTACACGCTGCAACAGTGTATCAGGTTTGAGGATTTCAGCGCGGTCGCCAAAGGTCATATACCAACGGGCAAAACCTTCTAACGAAATAGTAAGAAAAGTCATCTCAATTTTATTGCCCACGGTTTTCTCAGATACAAAACCGCCATAGTATTTTTGATGGTCGAGATAACTATGGATCTCCTTATCAACTTTGATCACCACCTGCTCAAGCTGCTTTTCGCTCGCCATTTTATCAATATAATCCTTTAGCGTAGGGTGCTTGCTGTTGATATAACTTTTATCTGTTACCATCAGCTTTTTGATGCGGTCTATCCTGAAATCGCGGTAATCATTACGCAGGCGGCAGTAAGCTATCAGGTGCCAGAAACTATCAAGAAAAAAAACGCCGACCGGCTCTACATCGCGTTTGGTGTTTTCCTGCGAGTGGGCAGCGAAGTAGTCAATGCACATGATCTTTTTACACACGATACAATCCAGTATGGTTTGAATATGATCAGTATTTCCGGCGCGTTTTTGGCTATGGCTTTTCAATACTTCGATGCTGCCGTCGAGATTTTCTAAAGCATCCTTTTCGGATGATTTAAGAATGGCCCTCACCTTATACATGGCCGATTGGTATTGTGCCGTGGTTGAGGTATCGGTAAGCTTTTCGACAAACTTTTCGGCAGTTAAAAAGGCTGTAGCTTCCTCGCGGGTAAACATAACCGGGGGCAGGCGGTAACCATCCATAATGGAGTAACCAACGCCGGCTTCACCTATAAGGGGGATACCCGCCTCTTCAAGCGTTTTAATATCACGGTAAACCGTACGCAGGCTAATGTTAAACCTATCGGCGATATCCCCCGCCTTTACTACCCTGCGTGATTGTAGTTGGATCAAAATGGCTGATATTCGGTCGATGCGGTTCATGGCGTCCAAATTAAATAAAAAACAATTTACCTTTGATTAATATTTATCTACAATATGGCCGTTCAACCCGAAGAAAAGATCATAACATTTGAAACCTATTATGATGTGATGCTTGCCCATATCATCCGTACCAAACTGGAGGGTTATGGCATTCCCTGCTTCATTGCCGATGAAAACACCATTGGTTCTAACCCGCTTTATAATCAGGCGGTGGGCGGCATTAAACTTAAAATATTTGAGCGCGACCTGGAACGTTGCCGTGAAATCTTAGCTGCCGAAGGCGATCTGCATGACCAGGACCATATTGAAATTGACGACGAAACACTTAACGCGGTGATCTGTCCTTACTGCGGCTCAACCAATGTACGCTATGGCTCTGCAACCGAAAAAAGGGTTCATTGGCTCACCGCCATCATCTCATTTTTATTAATGATATTCCCTTTTTATAGCCGTAAAGCGTGGCATTGCTTTAACTGCCAGCGGGATTTTGAATAGCCCTTTTAAGTCAGAAGTCTTAAGCTCTAAGTCGAAAGTCTTTATTTTTTAACTTGATAGCTCCTGACTTCGGACTTCGAACTCAAGGCTTCGGACTTGAGACTTCTGACTTCAGACTTAAGACTGTTTTTTATATATTAGCGCTATGTTCAACCGCCGTAAGTTCATCAAATTATCCGCCGCAGGTGCTTCATTTGCAGCGCTTTCTAAATCTACCATAGCAAAAACTGTCATATCAAGGCCCGAGGGTGGTTATCCTATCGTAATCTCGACCTGGGATTTTGGCATCATTGCCAACAAAGGTGCCTGGAAAGTATTATCAGCCGGGGGCCGTGCGCTTGATGCCATTGAAGCCGGAGCCCGCATCCCCGAAGCCGAAGATATCACCAACCATACTGTTGGCCGCACCGGCTTGCCCGATCGCGACGGACATGTTACCCTCGATTCATGTATCATGGACGAGTTTGGCAACTGCGGCTCAGTAGCTGCCATGGAGAATATAGCCCATCCTATTTCGGTAGCCCGTTTGGTGATGGAAAAAACCCCTCACGTAATGCTGGTTGGCGAAGGCGCAACCCAGTTTGCCGTTGAGCAGGGCATGAAAAAAGAAAAACTGCTAACCCCGGAAACTGAAAAGATCTGGAAAGAATGGCTTAAAAAAGCCCAGTACAGCCCCGTAATGAATATCGAAAACGGCGGCAAACCGGGCAATAAATACAACCATGATACTATTGGTATGCTGGCCATTGACGCTAAAGGCAATATCTCGGGTGGCTGCACTACCAGCGGCATGGCCTTTAAACTGCATGGCCGTGTTGGCGACAGCCCTATTATAGGCGCAGGCCTTTATGTAGATAATGAAGTGGGCGGTGCAACATCAACCGGTGTTGGCGAGGAAGTGATCCGCAATGTGGGCAGCTTTTTGGTAGTTGAGCTGATGCGCCAGGGTTTATCGCCCGAGGATGCCTGCAAAGAAGCCGTAAACCGCATTATCAAAAAGAAACCCGAGATAGCAAAAAAAATCCAGGTGGGCTTTTTAGCCATCAACAAAAAAGGTGAATACGGCGCTTATGCCATACAAAGTGGTTTTTCATACGCTGTTTGCAATGCGCAGCAGCAGGACCTGTTGATACCGGGCAAGAGTTATTATAAATAGAATTATTTAGTTCATAGATCATGGTTGATGGTTCATAGCCTTGTTCATGGCTCATAGTTGATAGCCGAAGTAATCATAAGCACTTTTGCTATGAACCATGATCTATCAACTATGAACCATCAACTAAAAAATATAAGATAAAAATGTATCAACCCGTATCGCTCGAAGTTTGTGCTAATTCGGTTACCTCGGCCCTGGCGGCCCAGGAGGGCGGCGCTGTACGTGTTGAACTTTGCGAAAATTTGAAAGATGGCGGTACCACCCCCTCGCACGGTACCATATTAATGGCCCGCAGCCTGCTCCATATCAAGCTTTATGTACTTATTCGCCCGCGCGGCGGCGACTTTTTGTACAATGATATGGAATACAAACTCATGATGGCCGATATCAGGTATTGTATTGATGCCGGATGCGATGGCATTGTGATAGGCATACTTCGGGAAGACGGCACGATAGATATAGAACGCTGTACCGAAATGGTGCGCCTCGCCCGGCAATGGGGGCTGGGCGTAACGTTCCACCGGGCTTTCGATATGTGTGCGGACCAGCACAAAGCCCTTGAAGAAATTATTGAAATGGGCTGTGAGCGGATCCTGACCTCGGGTGGTAAAAGTACCGCTATTGAAGGTGCCAGCAACTTAAACCGTCTTATTGAACAGGCTGCAGACCGCATCAGCATTATGCCCGGAAGCGGTGTAAGTGAAGCAAACGTTGCGGATCTGATCCATTTTACAGGGGCTAAAGAAGTTCATTCATCAGCAAGGATAAAAATTGCCAGCAAAATGAAGTTCCATAATGAACATATCATGATGAGCGCCGAAGCAGGTGATGAATACAGTATTGATGTAACAGGGGTTGACAGGGTTAAGGAATTGATCAGGTTGGCGAATAGTTAGATAAAAGATTCAAGAAACAAGATATCAGGACACAAGACTGGTATCTTGTAAATCCTATCAAAAGAAAGTTACAGGCAAAACCAACTCAATCCTATTTCGCCCTGTTCCACCAAAAAAGTCATCATCCAGCAGCCTGCTGTACCTGATACCGAATGTGATGCTGTTTTGATTAAAGAATTTAGTATCGAAATACAACGTACCACCTGCCGATCTGAAATTTTGTTTAAAACTGCTGCCATCCGTAAAAAAGTTGGAGGCATTGGCATGGGTATAATCAAAAAACAATGCAGCGCGCAGGCGTAACAGGTAAAACAGGTTACCAAAACCTGCATCAGGATAGGCTATTGGCATGTGGTAGGTTAAGCCAAACTTGTTCATATTATCCAGGTTTTCGGCGGTATAACCTTTGGAGAAGGGAAAATCATTAGAGAAACTGATCACGTTATCCCTCCCTTTTTGCTGGTGCGCCAGGCTGATGACAAAGTTGTGGTTCACAAACAAGCCCGGGAAGTAAAACGACCCGGTTGTTAACAGCTGTGTTGCCCCCGAACCCGAAATTGCAGATTTATAATTAACCCCTATGCTTTGTGCAAATCGTGGATAGATATTTTTCTGTGCCTGCTGACTTTGATTGCTAAAGCTGAGATAATTATTTAAATAGCTATATGATCGGTCGGCAAAGCTGCTTTTGTAGGCCTGTTGAAAGTTGATACTGTTAAAGTACAGGTCGCTGCCAAACGTAAGACTGGTTAAACGCCCGCCCTCACTAAAATTCAGGGGAACCCTCAAACCGCCGTGCACAGCAGTTTCGTTCCAGTAAACGTATTGCCCTTTATAAAAACTCCGCCTGTCGAGCGTATAATCGGCCCCGGCCGAAATGTAAGGAAACAAAGCACCATAAATGGCATCGAAACCAAACTGCTTGTAGCCTTCGTTGGTATTATAATCAAAAGACAATTCGGACTGGAAAGTATTCAGCACATTCTCGCCCGTGATAGCAAACGAGTAATTAGGGTCGCTGATGTTGGGGATGATGCTGTGAAAATTAAACAATCCATGCGCTTTGGAATAATTGGTAACCGGCAATGGCTTATCAACTATCCCTGTTACTAAATTAGCAGCCGAATCTTTTTTGAGTGCGGTGATCCCCAGATCGGGCAGGTAGCGGGCATAATCCCCCCCGGCCGCTATCCATTTCAAGTCTTTTTTCTTGGCCTGGTTAATCCGGTAACCATCGGCAGTAAAACCTACCCAGGCCAGTTTATTGTCGCTTACAGCAGGTTGGTAATAGCCTATGCCACTGTCGTTACCTGTAGGCAGCATCTCATAAACACTTTTATCGTTAAGCATCATTACAAACAGGCGGTCGTTTTTACCATCGGTTTGGGTAAAATAAAGTGTATCTTTTTTCAGGGCGATAAAACCTATCGGGCGATAACTCTGCGGTGTTAAATACGCTGTTTTACCGGTTGCGATCTCCGTAAGGGCTATCCCCATTTTACCATCCGTATTACGTGCCGCCGATAGCAATTTGCCATCGCCATAAAACTTAGGGTAGGTATAAAACAGCCCACGCGGATTTGGGATTTCCTGTTGCAGCTTACCTGCAGTATCCAAAATATGCAGCCGGCTTGCACCTGATGGATCAACCTGTACGGCAACAATGCTTTGGCCATCGGCACTAAAAGCAGGCGAAAAGTATTTTGCTTTTGAGGTGATCCGGTGTTCATGCCCTGTTTTTGCATCAAGCAGCATCAGTTCGCTATAATTACGGTACCCCCAGCGTAAATCGGGACGATAGGATGCGTAAATTATTTTACCATTGTGATAATCAAAATAACTATCCAATGAATAGGAACGAGTACTGAGCTTTACCTCTTTATCACCTGTTTTAATGACAAAGGCAGGTAAATGATCATAGGTATTTTTGGCATAGATGAGCGTACTATCGTTCACAAAGGCCGGGTATTGCCGGTTGGCATCAAAATGTCTCTTCCTTTCGGCAACCGGCTGGGCATTATCTTCGGTAAATTGCTGTTTGAAAAAAGTGAACCCGTTATTTGAAAAGGTTTTGAAACTTTCGCCGGTGTATTTTTTAACAGCCCATTGAAAAGGATAAAAACCACCGCGATAAGCCGCAGCGTCATGTGTTACGTTTTTCCACAGCTCGCTGCCATATTTTTCGCGGCCGTAGGCTACCATCATGTAGCCAAGCGGGTAATGATCGGGCACATAATCGCGGTACGAGCCATTGCGAAGCTTCATATAGCTGTAGTTTTTATCAGCAGCCCACAACGCGCGGTAACCCGTAAAAAAATAAGGTAACCGGCCCCTGCCCTGTTCACTCACCAGGGTTTCGTTAAATACGGCATCGCCTTCAAAAAACCAATTGGGTACGGCCAGGTCGTTACCCAGTGCCTGCCCGCCCTCGCCAAATATTATGCGAAGTAAATGCGACAGGCCCACATTAAAATTATTGTACTGCTGCACGTGCCTGTACTCGTGAATGGCCAACTGCTGCGGCCATGGCAGGCTGCCTATATCAAAGCTATTTTGTTCGGGGGTTAAAAAAAACTCGCTCCTGAAGGGGGCCAATCCTACATAACCGTTGGCTACGGTAGTTTGGTTTTGCAATACAATACTGATCTGTTTTTGCTTAAAGCCGATTGTTGGCCGTATCAAACCGTTCATTTGCTGAACAATATTGGCAACCCTTAGCCCAGCCGAATCCAAACCGGCCGGGAATATTACCCGTGCAGGCGATGTGTTTACCTGTTTCCACTTTATTGATGGCGGGTTACCACCAAAAACCTGCGCTTTTAATATTGTAGCAGAAAGTAATAGCGCCGGAAGTATTAATTTTTGAAGCGTTTTGTAACCGGTAAACAGATGATTCATTGAGGGTGAAAGTAAGTACAAATTGTAATTTAAACAACAAGGCTGCTTACTGAACGCTTATTAATTTGAACTGGTATAAAACAAAAAACACCCATCAAACTGACGGGTGTAAAGACAAGGTTAAAGTTAAGGTTTAGGTTTTTAATATTGTATCAATTATTATTGAAAGGTAACATTAGCAGCCTGTTATAGGTGGTGGCTATTCTTGTTTTGCAAGATTTAATCAACGCTTAAATCTCGACATTTAAAAATGCTCCCGCAATCCGTGAAAACACGGTATTTTATTCCGTTAAATAACGGTAGATAACATGATTGGATTACATAAAAAGCCCGATATGAATATACCGGGCCTGCCATTTATATTTTGATGATCTTACCACCTGTTCGCCCGGGGGCTTTGTGGGAACCAGGTTTGGGAATATGTTTTATGATGTAGATAAGTGTATGGGCTATTGCGCTTATAGCTTTCACACTAAAATGTACAAAGGGTTTCATCACTTGCCAGGCATTGCTATACTGATGTTGCACCTGCGGGCCATGCTTACCTATCCTTTTTATATCGTTAGTTGTCATAATTTTAGTTTTAAATGCTTAGTACAAAAAGCATAAAAACCTTGCCATAAATTACACCGCCAACGCCAACTCTCCTTTTATTTGCTTACGCTGTCTTTTTCTTCAGCTCAATAACTGTAACCTCCGGCCAAATGCCCAGCCTGCCCGAAAATGCCAGGAAACCAAAACCGCGGTTTACGTACAGGTAGCGGTCCTTTTCATTAGCCAGCCCAGCCCAGTCCACATAGCGGTATTTTACCGGGCTCCATCTAAAGCCGGGAATCTCTACACCAAACTGCGCCCCATGAGTATGCCCTGATAAGGTAAGATGGATGGTTGTTGGGTTATAACGAACCTGCTCTTCCCAATGGGTAGGGTCATGCGAAAGCAGTATTTTAAAAGCATCCTGGGGCACGCCCTGAAGCGCCTTATTCAAATCACCTACTTGAATGAAACCTCTGCCCCAGTTTTGGATCCCGATCAGGGAGATCTTTTGTCCGCCTTTTTCAATGGTCACATTTTCATCCAGCAGCAAACGATAACCTAATGCTTTGTGATGTTGTTTAAGCTTATCGAGGTTGGCTGCCTTTTCCTGTATGCTATCCCAATGGATATAATCACCGTAATCGTGGTTCCCCAAAATGGAAAACTGTCCGTAAGGCGCTTTGATCTGCCCGAACCTGTCGATATAAGGTTCAATTTCCGATGCTGCATTATTCACCAGGTCGCCGGTAAAAACAAACAGGTCGCTCTTTTGCGCTTTAGCCAGGTCGATACCGCGCTGCATTGCCTCCGTATTATCAAAGCTTCCCGAATGGATATCAGAAAGCTGGGTAATGGTAAAGCCATCAAAGGCATCGGGCAAATCATCAAAATAAAGTGTGGTTTTATGAAGCTTATAATCGTATTTACCCTTAAGCATGGCATAAAAAAACGAAGTGAAAGGTACAGCAGCTACCAGTACTGCTATCTCGCTGATAAACTTACGCCGGCCGGGAAAAGCTGACTGCCCGGCCCCCCTGCCCGAACCACTGATCAAATTGAATACTCCCACAAAAAACCGTCCCAGATCGCCAAGGGACAGTACAATTATGAAAACAAGTTTGGTAACAAAAAATGTAAGGAACAGGCTCAGCATCCATTCATGAAAAGGGCGCATACCGCTTGCCGTGCTAAAAGCACCAAAACCAAGCAAGAACAAAGCAGTTACACCAACCGATATGATTAAGTATCCCCATAAAACAACACTGCGCCACAGGTTTGATTGCCAGTCGGCAGTTAAGGTTTTAAGGCCGGAATGGATGTACCAATCAAACAATAAACTAATCAACGCAATAATTGCGAATACTTTTAAAAAGCCACTACTGTGCATATGGATCCATATAAGATTGCAATTTAAAAAAGTAAAGGTAATTGGAGGGTAAAATTGCAGATGCAGGCCGGGTTCAAAGATTTTGAGAAAGACGAAAAATTACTTCAACCAAAAATAGAGACCAATAACTAATAGTATTTGAATACAAATTACCGCAGAAAGTCGTTTAAAGCCATTTATTTTGAATGGGCCGAATATATATACCACCCAGGATAATAAAAATACAGCGAGTGCCAGGCCTGCAACTATTAAAGGATTTGGACCTTCAGGGTCATTGAAAAAAAAGAACAGCAACCTGGAGCAAATGATAGCCGTTACCGCCAATATCATTAATGAAGCCCTTTTTGAACTGAAATATAAGTTTGCTGTGTTATTACCCATAACCCTAAGATGAGTATTTGCACAAATATAACAATGTCAACACAAATTCTCTCCCTGTTTATTTGGCAATGTATCTTTTAACTTTCAAACCGGGACACTACTGTAAAATTGATCGCAATTGGTAAATACTAAATTCGTATCATCAATTTGCCTACTTTTAAACCCTTATCTCACACATTAAAAATGAAGCTAAAACATCTGCTGCTATCAGCTGCACTTTTATCAACGTTACAGGCATTCGCTCAAAATAAAGCTAAAACCGATACTGTTTTCTTTGAAGATTTTAATAAACCAACCCTCAACAGGAACAAATGGAATGTTGAAGTTACAGGCAATACTGTTAATGACGAGCAACAGGCCTATGTTGATTCGGCGGCTACCATTTATATGATAGATGGCAAAGCTGAAGGAGCCGAAAATGGCGCACTTGTTTTAAGGGCTTTATATCAGCCAGGCTTTACCAGTAAAGAACAACGTAAATACGATTTCATTTCAGGCCGCATTAATACCCGCGCTAAAATGGAATTTACCTATGGCACTGCTTCATGCAGAATGAAAATGGCAGCAGGCGCCGGCTTATGGCCAGCCTTTTGGGCGCTTGGCAACGGTAAATGGCCCAACTGCGGCGAAATTGACGTAATGGAAACCGTAGGCGACTCAAGCTGGGTAAGCCATGCTTTACATGGGCCCGGCTACTTTGGCGATACGCCGCTTGCAAAACGGGTATTTTTCCCGGCAGGCATTGATGTTAGCCAGTGGCATGTATATTCGGTCGACTGGTTGCCGGAGAGCCTTGTTTTTAAAGTTGATGGCAAAATCACCTATACGGTAACAAAAGCAATGGTTGAAAAATATGGCCGCTGGGCTTTTGATAACAAAAAATTCATCATCCTCAATTTTGCATTAGGCGGCGGTTATCCGGGTGGTGTTAACAAGGTTACCAAACCCTATTATGGCTTATCTGAAAATACAGTTAACAAAATAAAAGCCGGTGATGCCAAAACCATTGTCGACTGGGTGCTGGTAACTAAAACCGTGAATTAATATTGTTGATACATTTGTAAAATAAAGGTTATTTAAATTTTACTTTCATAAAACATTGGGTAAATTTTATTGCCATATTTTTGAATTATTAAAAAATAACATCATCTACCCATGGCAATATTAACCGTACAAATACCCGACACAGAGATTTTCACACTATCAAGTATAGTTGAACAGATATCAGGCAGCATCATCAAAGTTACTGCCGAAGAAGACATCAATCAGGGCGATTGCATTTTGCATAAAGACGACCTTATGATTAAAAACAAACTGGAGGGCAGCCTTCATTCACGGCACCTCTGGAACGATTGATTTTACCATAAAACAATCCCGGTTTTTAAACGCCATAAACAAAACAGGCCGTGCTTCATCAGCACGGCCTGTTTTGTTGTATTTACCTGTTAATTATGTATAACTACGCGCTCGTGTACACGAACCCTTTCATCGTGGCGGTGCCTGTGGCGTTCGCGGTATTCGGCCGAACAGCTTGTAAAGCCTATTGCTGCTAATATTAATAATGCAATTGAGCGTGAAACAGTGATTTTCATAGCAAATGATTTATAAGTTTTCAATAGAAAAACTATACTTAAACACTTATCATGCCATAACGATACAACAACAACCGCGGTAAAAGGAATGTTACAGTAGGATCATCATCGTTCCACAACTATTCAAACCACAAACTCAGGAGCCACGTTTCACCATAACCCGGTTAATCCAAACAAACAAAAAACCGATGAACAGAAAGGCTATAAGCATCAATAATGAATTTATAGCAACCCGGGGCAATCCTAATTTATCAAGATCCAGAAACGGATAAGGATACAAATGGCTGATACTGCCACGGATAAATATATATACCGAATAGATAAAAGGAAACCAAAGCCAGATCAAGGCCTGTGCCCATTTTAAATTTGCTTTTGGCATGTATATTAACCAATAAACTACGAACAAAAAGGGGTTTACGGAGTGCAGCAGTTCATCGGCCAGCTTAAACAAACCTTCGGGGTGCCACAAACTACGGAGCACCAGGTTATAAACCATTCCTACTATTGTGATATATAAAGCAATAGCGCTAAAAACATGGCTTTGTGAAAAATATTTTCCTAAACGGATATTGATTTTAAATAATACAGCGGCCAGGCATATAGCCGCAAGCAAATTAGTAAGGATAGTAAAATAACTAAATAGTTGTACCAGCGTACCGGCTAAGCTCCGTCCTGCTTTTAAATAGGCGGGGATGGATATGGTTATTTGCAAAACTAAACTGAACCATATAATAATAGTAAAGATGTACAACCATTTACGGCCTTTACCCGTATCATTAATAGGTAGTTGATATTGTTCCATAGCTGTTTACAGTGTTTAGTTTACTATAAAAACGGTCCGGTAAAATACAGACAAACTATTATTATCCCTTAAATAAATAATAATCTGCAAAGTACAGTAACCTAAATTCAATTCCATACGTATTATATTTTTATGGAGGATTTTATTCTCAATTAGCATTTTTTTAACTTTTGAGGATAAAATACGAGTACTTCAACAAAGTTGATTGACCTGATAACTAATCGCAATTAAAAACTTACTTAAACGCCGGATGAAGTATGAGGGGCTATGTAAATATACCAGGATCGGTTGATTGTAACTGCTGCAAGGTTTGCGGTGCAAGACCAATAATTGTGCTGATTAAAGATATTGGATATGTTGTTAAATGCCCTGTTGATGACAGTCATTACAGGACCCATGCGGGCCTTATTGATATTAATGACTGGAATTTACACAATATCAATTGTATTAATCACCAGGAGGAAAAATTAATATTCAGTTTTCATTGAATGCTTGTGTAATTTATTTGTGCATTGCGTTAACGGCAATGCTAAACCTATATCTTTAGGCATTTAAATTACTAATCCTAAATATGAGATCATTATCAATAATCTTTAAAACAGCCAAACTAACCACATTGCTGCTGGTAATAACTGTGCTGTTGCCAGTGGTATGCGAGGCCCAAAACGGTACTGATATCTCGCCGGTGGTTGATCATATTGCCATTACTACCGGTAACCTTAAAAAAAGCACCGAATTTTATACCAAAGTATTACACCTTAAAAAAGTTGACAATCCTTTTGCCGATACCGTACACCAATGGTATAGTCTTGGCAATAATGTAAAACTACATGTTATACAGGCCGAACGGAACGAAAAACAAGTTAAAGGCGTACATCTTTGCTTCACTGTTTCGTCGGTAAAAGAGTTTGCAAAAACGCTTGATGAAATGAATATCCCATACTCAAACTGGAAAGGCGACAGTAAAGAACCTACCTACCGGGCCGATGGCGTACTGCAACTATACTTCCAGGATCCGGATGGCTACTGGATTGAAATAAACAGCCCGGCTAAAAAATAAGCCGGGCTGCCAAACAATCACTTAACTAAATTTTTGTATTTCTTTTTAAACCAATAGCCTTTCCACAGCCAAAAGCCCGAAAGTACTATTATTGGGAAGAACACCCATTTTACCGCAGCAGCCGCGTTAGGAATTTGAGCAACCGGGCCATAAATATATCCTACAACGGGGATGCTTAATAAGATATGGACCCATCGGATCACCTTACGTTCAAGCGCGGCTGTCATTGTAAAAGGGTATTAATAATCAAGCTCCTGGCAATGGATGCCGGCCTTTTGCAACAGCGATTCGATATAACGCGGCGAAAGATCCTCAGCCTCCACCCGTAAAATATTGTCGCAATCTTCCAGGTCAAAGTTCCATTGGGCTATGGCAGGTATTTTGGTTAATAAATTTTGTACCCGGCTCACCTGCCGTCTCTGCCGTACACTTGTTGCAAATACCAATACATCCATTGTAATGTTATTTTGAGGTAGATAAATAATTATAAAAAGCTTAAAGCTGACATGCCGATTTACTTACTCAGCTTTCTTCTCTTCGTTTACGGTAGTCTTAAAGTCGTCCCAGTCGCGGCTAAACCTGCCATGCCCGTGGCCTTTCCATCCGCACATGCGGTCTTCCCATTGAGCACGGAATTTGTCTCTGTCTTCGGGGCTCATATTTTTAAACCGTTCGGCCATGCGTCCGCGCATCCAGGGGGCACCTCCTCCGCCTTTAGGGCCGCCTTTGCCAAAGCCAAACAATATCTTGCATAAAATAAATATGCCCATGGCCTGCCAGTAAGTAATAGCTGTTACGTGTAAAATATCCGGCAATAAATTATTCCACAGCTGCATTACTATAAAGCTGATGACGGCCAGGCAGGCGATCACCCCAAGCGGGATGAAGAAAAATCGCCTTTTATAAAAAAATGGTTTCATGTTATATAATGTCTTAATTTTTAATATTCAGTAATTTCCGTGTAAAGCTGGGCAAGCCGTTTGCGCAAGTGTAATACGGCGTAACGTTTTCTTGATACCAGCGTGTTGGTATTTAGCCCGGTACGTTTGGCAATTTCCTCAAAGGGGATATCCTCAAGCTCATGCCAAACAAATACCTGTTTTTGTTCTTCGGGCAATTCATCCAGCGCAAAAAATAACTGCTCCCAAAAAAGGTTGCGCAAATACTCGGTTTCGGGAGTGGTAGCTTCGGTAAGGAGTATGGCTTTAAAGTCCGGAGCCTCATCGTCATAATCCTCATCATCGGCCAGCATATCATCAAGCAGGGTTTCCGTCTTTTTTTTATGCTTATCAGTTATTTTGTTCCGGGCCACCCGGTATAGCCAGGCGCTGGTTTGTTCAATCGGTTCAGAATTGATAACAGCGCTAAACTGGTACCAAACGTCCTGGAGTATATCCTCGGCGTCGGCATCGTTTTTTACCCTCCGGCGAATAAATCCCAACAGGCTTTTACCATACGAAGCAATTGTTTGTATGATGTGGCTGTTTTTGTCCTGGGGCATTATCGCTGTTGTCAATTTCTTTATCCTTTTTAAAGATAAAGACGATTGTGATTTAAAAACATTTTAATTTTTTTTCAAAAAAATCTATTACATATCAAAAAGCCGTTTCACATAGCTAAAACAGTATTTATTTGATTAAATAAACATCTCAAGAGAATGATGTTTAAACACCATAAAGATAGTTTTGTCGAATTAAATTCATTTTAATTAATAATATTTGAATTTTATTCAATTTATATCGAATATTACTGTATGATTAACGAACCGGAAGTTATTTTAGATAAAACCGACCTGCACATTTTACGATTGATGCAGGAAAATGCCCGCATCTCCAATGCCGACCTGGCCCGTGAGCTTGGCATGGCGCCATCCGGCATACTGGAGCGTGTAAAAAAACTGGAACAAAAAAACGTGATCCAACAGTATACCACACGCATTAACCCGGCAGCCCTGCAGCAAAAAATGCTGGCTTTTATTTTTATGAAAGCCGCCGACGGGCCCGGGAGTGATGCCACATCAAGCGAACTGGCCAAAATACCCGAGGTGCAGGAAGTACACCATATAGCCGGCGATGATTGTTATTTAATAAAAGTACGCACCTATGATTCGGCATCGCTGATGCATTTAATGCGCAGCTACTTTAGCAAAATACCCAATATCTTGAGTACCCGCACCACCATAGTGCTCGAAACTATTAAAGAACAACAACAACTGGTTATACCCGAAAAATAAATATATCATGACACCTACTACCGCAAAATCAGCTTCACCCATATTAGTTATTATAGCTTTCGCTACCGTTTATATAGTATGGGGCTCCACCTACTTTTTTATAAAAATGGCTGTAGCCGGTTTTCCGCCGCTGCTGTTGGGTGCGCTGCGTTTTTTCACGGCGGGTTTGTTGTTAATGGTGTGGTGTGCAATTAAAGGTGAAAATATCTTTATAAAACAAAATATATTTCATGCTGCGGTAAGCGGTTTCCTGTTACTGGTAATTGGTAATGGTGCCGTAATATGGGCCGAACAAACTTTACCAAGCGCTATGGTGGCCATTATGGTAACCTCGCCGCCAATTTGGTTTGTGCTGCTTGATAAACCAAACTGGGCCACCAACTTCAAAAGTAAAAGCACCATTCTCGGCCTCATCATTGGCTTTATAGGTGTGATACTATTATTTCGGGATCAGATTGCGGATGTATTGGGATCATCGGCAGGCCCATCAAAATTACCGGGAATGATATTGTTGTTATTTGGTACGCTGGGCTGGGCTTCAGGTTCATTATATTCAAAGCATTATAATACCAAAGGATCTGTATCGGTAAATACAGCATGGCAAATGCTTGCAGCGGGTATGTTCTTTCTGCCTTCAAGCTTTTTAAATAACGAGATGGGCAAAGTTCAATGGAACGCAATACCGGCGCATAGCTGGTATGCATTGGCCTATTTGATTGTATTTGGGTCGATAGCGGCATTTAGCGCTTATGTATGGCTTTTACAGGTGAGGCCGGCAACCCAGGTTGGTACCTATGCCTATGTTAACCCAGTGATAGCTGTTTTGCTGGGGGTGATTTTTGCCGGGGAGCATGTGACCCTGATACAAGTTATTGGGCTGGTTGTGATATTGAGCAGTGTGTTGCTGATCAATTTATCGAAGTACAGGAAGGCGAAAACAGGAGAATTAGCGGTTGCGAAGTGACGACAATTACTGAAAAAACTATGTCATTGCGAGCGCAGCGCGGCAATCGCACGGAAGCAAAGCGGCTTTGCATAGCTACGAGATTGCCACGCTATCGCTCGCAATGACATAGTTATTTTATTTAATACAGTTACGTTTAACCTCAACTCTCCCACTTCCCAAATTCAAAATATTTACTGATACTGATACCAACTTTACTGCCTACCGGGTATTTACGCCTGTCGTAATTAAGAACCCTTAATGTGATACCTTCTTTTTCGATAACAAGCTCCTCAAAAAAGCCTTTAAACAATACCATTTTCACCAGCCATTTGCTGCCCAGGCTGCTAATTTTAATATGCTCGGCGTAAACCACTACAACGCTGCGTTTACT
Source organism: Mucilaginibacter sp. cycad4 (assembly GCF_034263275.1). NCBI lineage: Bacteria > Pseudomonadati > Bacteroidota > Sphingobacteriia > Sphingobacteriales > Sphingobacteriaceae > Mucilaginibacter > Mucilaginibacter sp. cycad4. Next base: position 3,384,959 of record NZ_CP139559.1, read on the forward strand.
TTTTATGCCGCAAACTTTTGCCTGGGCCGATGTTAGCCGGGTGCAACTGGCCAATATTTGCGCCGTGTACAATAATTTAGGCGAATGATACAACTGCTCGGGACTGCCGTTCTCCACAATCTCCCCTTCTTTAAGTACAATTAGTTCATCGGCCATGGAAAGGATCTCGGCAGGATCATGCGATACCAATACTACGGTAACTCCCCATTCCTTTACAATATACCTGATATCGTGCTGTAAACCTTCCCTGTAGGTGGCGTCGACCTGGTTAAAGGGTTCATCAAGCAATAAAACCTCCGGGCGGCTGATCAATGCTTTGGCAATGGTTACGCGCTGCTTTTCACCGCCGCTTAATTTGCCAAAAGGCATTTCCCTAAGGGTGTAGATATTTAAAAGGTTCAAGGCTTCGGTAACACGGTGTATAGCGTGACTTTGATCTTCGGCCGGCAAACCTTCACATATGGTGTCCCATACCGATATTCGCGGATCAAGATCGTTATCGTGCTGCGTTACCATCCGCATAACCTTGTGGGCATGCTGAATACCTTTTTGCCTGCTTAGTACCTGCTCTTCTTTAAAAAACACTTCTCCGTGATCGGGCTCCAGCGTTCCATATAACAAGTTAAGCAATGTGGTTTTCCCGCTGCCGCTCTCACCAACTATTGCAGTTATCTTACCTTTCGGAATAAAAATGGTAACGTTATTAACCCCCGAAGACTTATCCCCAAAAAAGTTTTTGGTAACCGATATGGTTTCCAGTATCAAATCATCTTGCATCCTCGGTTTTATTTTCAGGCTGTTAAAAATCCGGCTGGCGGTTTCCCGCTCCGGGTTCAGGCTTCTAATCTAAAAAAAAGTTGAAAGCAAAAAAACTTTATACGCCAACCTTGGTGACAAATGCAAAACAAATAGTAATTAAACGCTATTATTATAAACAACCAAATTATATAACCATGAACAAAGCCATAGGGATCGTACTCATTATTGTAGGCGCGGCCATGCTCATCTGGACGGGCTTTACTTACACCAAAAAGGAAAAGATCATTGATGCCGGCCCTATACAGGTATCAGCCGACAGGGAAAAAACTGTTAACTGGCCACCCTACCTCGGCGGGTTATTAGTGATAGGCGGTATTGTTGTAGTTGCTACCTCAAAAAAATAGGGCATTCATTTATTATCTACCGGTTTAAGTACGCTAATGTCTTTACCGGCAAGCAGTTGCTGATAATTGATCAGTTGAAACTTTTTACCCGCCATAGCCGCAAACTCGGGCGAGAGTAAGGCATTAAGTTCGGTTTGGCGGTGCAAACTGGTAAGCGGCTTACCCTCTTTTGAATTCATCATGTTACTGTTCATATCAACCAGTACATCCATCTCGGGGCTTGGAGTAGCAGTATGAAGCACCATCATGTTTGGCTTATCAGGATCAAGCTTACTTATATAAGCTAAAAACGCCTCCTTTTTGGTAGCGATAGGTTCGCCCCACATTTCCTTATAGGTTTCGCCGAAATAAGTTATGCTGCTTAAAGTTGATATGGCCAGTTTATATTTATGAGCCAGTTTTTCGGTAAGGGCACGTAATTCGGGTGTCGAGAGCGCTATGCCCATGTGCGGATCGATATAGGTTATTTTTAACCCTGATGCCTGCGCCCTTTCAATTTGTGCCGACAATTCGGTTTCAATTTCGCTAAGTTTATACCCGCTTTTGGCAACAGCCCGTGTGGATTGCGGAAAATACCCGTTTGAATCAACCAGGCTCGCGACAGCCGTACGGCCGGTGACAGGCCCCCAGCGGTAATTTTTCCATTCGGAGGTCAATGTAAGGTGAACACCGACCGTAACATTGGGATATTGTTTTAGTATTTCAACCGCTTCCTGGTACCAGGGGCATGCAAACTGCACCGAGGCCGAAAGCGGCATACCGGTTTGAGCAGCCTTGAGCAAAGCCATATTTACCGAATGGTTCATGCCGATATCATCCAGCCTGATGAGTAACCGCGGCAAATTACCATTTGGCGACTGTGCGCGCACTTCATTGCTTGCTAAACAAGTCATCAGCACAAGCAAACAAAACAATATCCGTTTCATCATTTGTATGTTCAATCAAAAAAAGTTCATAAACCTCAGGTCAACAGAAAACCGGCTCCAACTAAACATTATAAATATCTTATTATGAGGATTAATAAAACAAACTAAATTAAACATGATAGCATATTGTTACATAATGGCCTCAGAATTGGTGAAAGGTGAAAGGTGAAAGGTGAAAGGTGAAAGGTGAAAGGTGAAAGGTGAAAGGTGAAAGGTGAAAGGTGAAAGGTGAAAGGTGAAAGGTGAAAGGTGAACACTTCCGAAGTTTTTCAAACTTCGGAAGTGTTCATTGCAATGTTACTCTTGGTCATCAATCGTTATTAAGCCGAAACCAGGTCGGGGTTATGGTTAACCTGGCTAATGGTAAGGGCCTGCTGAATGTTAAGCCCGGCACCCTGCTGATCTGACATCCATTTTTGGATGAGGGCATTCAAAGTGTTCAGTTGGCTGGCATAAGCATCGGGATTGGCGCCTTTCAGTTTTGCCAAATAAGCCACCGCATCAGCTATTTTTTGCGCATCGGTTTTGCCGTCCTCCTGTACAGCCCAGTTTAAATCGGTAACCACCTTGGGCAGCCATAATTTAATGCCGTTCACAATTACTGCTGATGCCGGCACCAGGGTTTCCAATGTCATTTCCAAAAACTGGCCGGCCTGGCTTGCTTCAAGGTTTTTGACTCCGTTAGCAACTTTGTCGGCAACGGTAATGATTTCATGTACAACGTCGGAAGCGTTGTGGAACAGGGATTTTACATGGTCCCACATTTTTGATAAAAAAGACATAGGTTGTAGTTTTAAGTTTATATAATTTGATTGTTGGTTCACATACATTCAAAGCCATACATAGGCGGCCGGAATACTATAAATACTATTTATTCAAGCTATTTGCCGATTCAGAAAGCTGCAAAATGCCTTCCGGTTAAATGACTTTAATTAGAGAAGATAAAATTGACGATAAAATCACCCGGGTAACATAGTGTTTATACGCTTTCGGGATGCGGTTTTTACGTTATTTAGTGATATCGGCGCCGTCATCTATCCCTTATTGTATTAACTGCACGGCTTGGTTCAGATTTTACCCTCTCTTATTTATATCTTTCAAACTAAAAACCTTATATTCAAATATAAAACCCTCACTATGAAATATATAAAACACTCTTTTATTTTCGGCGCGTTGTTGCTTGCCTGTACCGGCGGCTATGCCCAGCAGGAAGTTATTGACACCGCAGCTTTCAGCCACATCCGTAAGGCGGAGCTTAGCAGCTCACAAATTCCACAGATAGCGCATTATTTAACCGATGTGTCCGGTCCGCGGTTAACCAATTCACCGGGTTATGCCCGGGCGGCAAGCTGGGCAGTTGCCACCATGAAAAAATGGGGAATGGCCAATGCCGCTACCGAACGCTGGGGCACTTTTGGCAAACAATGGGAAGTGCAGGATTTCAGCATGATGATGCGTGCACCCTATAATGCCCAGATCAGGGCTTACCCTAATCCCTGGAGCCCGGGCAGCAAAGGCTTGCTGCAAGGCGAAGTTATGGTAATTTCATCGGCGCAGGCTATGGATACTACTTATCTGAATGGTCATGCCGCCGGGTTTAAAGGCAAATTTGTACTGGTTACCGGTGATGCTGCCGATTATAAAAAGAATTTTGAACCGTCGGCCGAAAGACTGGCCGACACCGCCTTAGCCAACCTGAAGGATACATATATGGTGTCCCGCTCCATGATCACCATGTATACTGCTAAATACTTGAAGATCTTTAAAACAGCAGACCAGATACTGAAAAACGCCGGTGCGCTGGCCTTCATTAGCGCGGGCCGTAATAATGTTAACGGAACCGTTTTTGTGCAAGGCCGCTACGGCTATAAATTGACTGATCCGGAAACAGTACCGCAGGTTACCATGGCTTCGGAGGACGGGCAAAAAATCAAACGGCTGATCCAATCGGGTCAGAAAGTTGAGCTGGCCATGAGTTTTACCGGCAAAACATCTACCGAAGACACAAACGGCTACAACGTAGTAGGCGAAATCCCCGGCACCGACCCCAAACTAAAATCGCAACTGGTGATGCTGGGTGGCCATCTTGATTCATGGCAGGCCGCCACCGGCGCAACTGATAATGCCGCCGGCTGTATTGTGATGCTGGAAGCAGTTCGGCTGCTCGATTCGCTTGGGCTTAAACCTAAACGCACCATCCGCATTGCATTGTGGAGTGGCGAAGAACAGGGTTTGCTGGGTTCATTCGGGTACATTAAAAATCACTTCAGGGATGGTGTTAAGTTTACCGTAAAGCCCGAGCAGGCTAAAGTATCGGTTTATTTTAACCTGGATAACGGCACAGGAAAAATCAGGGGGATCTTTGCGCAAAGCAACGAAAAAATGAAACCAATATTTGAACAGTGGCTAAAACCCTTTAATGATCTTGGCGCCACAACGGTAACTATGGCCAATACGGGTTCAACCGATCACCTGGCGTTTGATTGGGCAGGCATACCGGGTTTCCAGTTTGTGCAGGACCCCATTGATTATGAAACCCGCACCCACCACAGCAATATGGACGATTACGACCACCTGATGATAGACGATCTGAAACAAGCCGCCATCATCGTTGCCTCATTTGTGTACCAGGCCAGTATCCGCCCCGAAATGCTGCCAAGGAAACCGCTTGAAAACGAAACTTTTGTTTTTGACGGGTTTTAGAAAACAGATCCAGTATACCTTAAAACAAAAATGAGGCTGTATCACAATGCAGCCTCATTTTTGTTGACTTATTCAAATACTTAAGCAATATATCGTTTTGGGTTGGATTGATTCTACTTAAAAAGGGGGTTAACAGGGTTAACACAATTCAGGGTTAACATTTACATATCTATTTAATAATCAATCAATTGAGTGTTTTTTATACAAAAAATATGTTACCCCCCTTTTTGTAATAATATTACCGGCTAACGATAAGCAAAGCACAGATAATGCTTTGCAGCAGGCCCCGCTGTGATCACAGAGCCTGCTCTTTGAAAGGATAAAACAATTAAGAACGGTTAACAGGTTTCAGCATCCGCCTTTGTTCAGCCTTTTTGCTTAACCAGCATTTTACAAATGAGTTGATCATAATGCCCATGATACAGCAGGCAACCAATACGTAAATAATTAGGATGTGTTTTGGCATTTCAGTTTATAATTTTCCTAAATGTAACAGGTTTGCTACATCTGCTGCAAGTGTTTTGAAAAATAAAGTTTCGACTAACCCGGTACAAAAGTCAATAAAGTGTCATTTTCCGATTTCGAAATTCGGATGTTCGATTTCGGATTTATCCCGGGTTAAGACGGCCAAATAGCATCCATTTTTAAATTCCCCTCTCGAGAGCAGGGCTGTTGCATTCTAATATTCAGTTCTTGATAACACGCACGATTAAGCGTCTACGCTTGGTCGTTTGCCTTAATTGAGCGTCCACGCTCCCGTAATATGTTATAAACGTAAGCGTGGACGCTTACTTTGGTTATAATTCAAGCGAAGGACGCTTGAACTTGCGAAACATAAATTAGAATGCAACAGCCCTGCTCTCGAGAGGGGGCGCGAGGAAATGCGCGGTAGCAGGGGTGTGTTTCACTAATGTTTATAAGCCTTTGTATTAAACACACCCCTCCGCCCCTCTCAAGAGGGGAATCGCACAAGCCCGCCTTTTTGAGGAAGCATTTCTCACTAATTCAACAAACTACTTAAGTTCCTTCCCTGCGGAATAGGGCTATCCCAGCATAATGTTCCAATGATTTCCTGAGCAAATCCTTCATTTGCTTAACCAATATCCGCGGACCAAGAACCTTCAGCTTTGGCCCGAAACCAAGCAGTTCACGCTCCAACTCGAAGTTCATGATCACCCTGATGCTGAATATCGTTCCGTCTGCCGTAACTTTTAATATTTTTTGCGTGTGGTGCAATGGCTTGGTAGTAACATAAGGGGCATTTTTATCATCTACCCAAAAAATAACTTCACCATCACGCTGTCCCGGTGATTTGGTTACGCCCAGTACATCATTATAATAAGTAGCCAGGTCTATCCTGGTATTTTCAAGGTATTCGTCGGCATGCACCTCAATAGTCTGGATCCTGTCGAGCGCCAGCGTGAGCAGCGGCTTATTCCTTACGTGCGATACACCCAATACAAACCATCGGTTACGGTACTCCTTCAACAAATAAGCACTGAAACAAAATGTGCTGGCCCCCCTGGCCTTAAACGACTGGTAGCTAACGCACAGCGTATTCTTAGCCACAATAGCTTTCCTGATGATCTCTATCCACTCCAAACCCTTCAGATTATCGTTCTTTTCAAAATCAACCACCGGTGTGCTGTGCGTTTTTTGACTGTAGATCTTGTCTTCCAATTTGGTAACCATCTCATTAAGATCGGCAAAATGGCCCAGTCCTTTAAACTGCCCCAGCAAACCGGCCACCTCGCTAAGTACCTGCATGTCCTGGTTATTGAGCGGAATGTTATTGATGCTATAGCTTTTATCCGAATAGGTATAGTATTTTTTATCAACCACCACAATAGGTGCTTCATAGCCAAGCTTATTGCTGCGCATCATCTCAATATCGGCCTGCACGGTGCGGCGGCTTACGCCGCTGTCTATTCCCTGGTACTCGTACAAGGCTTCAGAACAGGCGTCAATCAGATCGTCAAGCGTCCATTGCCTGCGACGGTTTTGCAGGCAACTGTCGATAGTTCGGTAGCGGATAAGGGCGTTGCGGTTTACAGGCATATTTTGATTTGGGATTTCGTTTTTTTCATCGCCCGTCATTGCGAGGCACGAAGCAATCCCAAACTGTACAGAGACTCTGCATAGCTGCTCTGCTTCATGGGGATTGCTTCGTGCCTCGCAATGACGGGATAGATAATGACCATTTTTTTTATAATATTATTAAATTATTTTTTACTACGCAAATACATTGCGCAGTTGCAATTTTACTTTGTATCATTAGCCCCACCCAACCCTCCCCGGAGGGGGGAGGGCTTAAAAAAATATTAATAGACAAACCCAAGTCTCCCCTACCGGGGGAGATTTAGAGGGGGCCGCTTTATGGAAAAGATAAAAATAAGCAACAACGAACTTACCACATTAGGTATTAACGACGTAAAGATATTAGAGAACTTCAGCCGTGTGGCCAATGGCCTTTTAAAACATGGCGTGATGGATAAAGACCAGATCCTGGCCAACCTGGAAGCCCTTATTGACGATCCGATGCCTTACGCCCTTAAAAAAGGCGGTAAGTTCAAGAACCTGGCCGAAGCCGTGATTGATTTACGAAAAGAAGGAAAATTCCTGAAACAGCCGCGAACCAACTTCGCACTGAAACAGGAGATAGCCGACTTCCCGGTTTATGGTCTCGAGCATATTGAGATAGGTGCGCTGGCGCAGATGAGAACAGCCGTTAAATTACCCATAGCTGTTGCAGGAGCTTTAATGCCCGATGCACACCAGGGTTATGGTTTACCGATTGGCGGTGTGCTGGCTACAACAGCCAATACCATCATTCCATTTGCGGTTGGGGTGGATATTGCCTGCCGTATGTGCCTGAGCATTTTTGATCTGCCTGCCGGTGTGGTCGATACTGAAACTGATATGCTTAAAGGGCTGTTGCTTGATCATACCAACTTCGGGATTGGCGGGATTACCAAAACGCATTTCGACACCTCGCTGTTCGACAGGCCTGCATGGAGCGAAACCAAGGTGATCCGGAACCTTAAGAATAAAGCCTATTCACAATTGGGCACGTCGGGTACCGGCAACCACTTTGTGGAATGGGGCGAGCTTACCGTTGCCGAAAGCGCTCTCGAAGGGATCCCGGCAGGTAGCTATCTCGCTTTATTGTCACACTCGGGCTCACGCGGATTTGGAGGGAGCATTGCCGATCATTACTCAAAAATTGCCATGAGCAAAACAAAGCTTCCGCAGGAGGCTAAACATTTGGCTTGGTTAAATTTAGATAACGACGAAGGGCAGGAATACTGGATTGCCATGAACCTGGCCGGTGATTATGCCAGCGCCAATCACCACGAAATCCATAACAAAATTGCCCGTGCGCTTAACCTTAAACCGGTAATGATGATCGAGAACCATCACAACTTTGCCTGGAAAGAACAGCTTGCCGACGGTACCGAAGTAATGGTGCACCGAAAAGGCGCTACCCCGGCCGGCGAAGGGGTATTAGGTATCATCCCCGGCAGCATGAGCACACCCGGCTTTGTAGTACGCGGTAAAGGCGATGCAGCTTCCATCAACTCCGCATCACACGGTGCAGGGCGTTTAATGAGCCGAAGCGCAGCCTTTAAAACTGTCGATCCAAAAGCGGTAGCTGCCAATCTTGTAGCTAAACGTATCACCCTGATGGGAAGCGACCTTGACGAGGCACCGATGGTTTATAAGGATATCCATGCAGTGATGGCAGCTCAGCATGATCTGGTTGATGTACTGGCCAGCTTTCAGCCAAGGATAGTAAGGATGGCTGATGCTAAGGAGAAGCCGGAGGATTAGATGCCCCCGGCCCCCTGAAGGGGGAGTTTGTATGATTGATTTAAACGCTGCGAATGCTGCCGCAAGTGTCCTCACTTGTGACCCGCGTTTAGGTTATCTACATGAAAAGCTATCAGCCTGCTTAGCATATGCATGTAGACACAGTCTACATGCATATGGCATCCGTAGACAGAGTCTACGGACAGCGGGAGGAGTTTATATTTAGACGCCGCTGCTACAAAATTAACACTCATTTATAATCAAATAAGAAATGTCGCCAAATTACCTAAAACAACATACTGAAGCCTTTTTTTCAGAGGCAACTTCTCTAAATGCTAATCTGAAAATCATTGATGTTTTATTAACAACTCGAAATCAGCAACTAAAAGTTGACTTTCCGATTTCTAATTATACGTTATATAAGATGATTTCATGCTATAGAGACCTTTCACAATTAGAAGGAGGAAGTAATTTATATCCTACTGGCAATAGCTATGAATTGACAACCGACAATTTAGATGATGAAATAGTAAGAATTCTAAGCTACGTTTCCTGTTTAACACTATCTCAAATTTTTGATGCTTTTGAAAGTTTCTTAAAAAATATAATTGCAGAAACAATCTGCCATAATCCTCATATTCAGAAAAAGATAAAGATAGTTTTCCAAAACGATGATTTCATTTCAATCCGAAATGAGCTTTATCGAATTCAAGGAAGTAATAATAAAGGATTTATCAAAACAATTCGCGGTACCTCTCCATTTTTCAAATCACATGAAAGAAATAATATTTGGAAGCGAGATATGAGTAATTGGTTTGATCTTATTGCGATCATACGTCACATTGTTGTGCACCGAAGACAAAATGTCCCAGGAGATTTTATGGAAGCCATGACCAAAAAGAATCTTAAAAAACTATTTCAAAACAATTTTTCACTTAAAAAAAACCTTTTATTGTTAAATCCATATAACGCTGACGAAATTATAAATAACCTATTAGAATATGCACATCTAATTTACAAGTCCCTTAGTATTGATCTTGAATTAAATAAAGATTTTACTTTCATTGAAAAAAATAATTTTCAATGAAAGATCAGGTTTGTTATCAATAACTTTTGCCATCTGTAGTCTCTGACTAAGGATTACCTATGCCTGTAAACTGTGTCTACAGACCAAAGCAAAATTAAAACCAAATAATAAAATGCCCCCCTCACCACAATCATATAACCTCCTGCTTAAAGTATTCTATTTCGGGCTAAAATGGGGACTTGTGACCAAAGCCGACGTAGTAAAATGGGCAGATGATATCATTACTGCCGAAGTTGAACCCGATTATTTTTTCATTGAGCTTTCAATGAGTAAAGATAGTAGCGAAGCTATGGCGCTTATTAGTAATGAAACGAGTATGGACAATGAGCCTGTAATCGGCCGTGTGTTGCTTGGTTTAACTTATTACAAAATCTACAATAACACAATCAAGCTACAAAAAGCATCCGCTATCATGGATAATATCGCTTTACTCAATTCACTGACCGATCAAGAAAGAGACTCTCTATATTGGCTATCTGACGGGATACTGGAGGTATTCGGTCCGGAGTCTTTTGAAAACATGTGTGATGAAATATTGGCGTTCTTATCCGCCTATAAAGATTTCACTTTGAATAATTGCCATTTGTGGCTCTCAATAAATAAACAAATTGAAACGCATATTTCTAATATAAAGCAACGAACAATTGAAGATAATGAGGCTTATAAGTTAGTGCAAAATCGTATCAATTCCCCCCACTGGTTTACTATAAGAATGGCGCTTTACGTACTAATAATCGCATCCGAAACAGTAATCTTATTACAGCCTGATTTAAGATACAAGTTCAACAAAGACCTCTATGCTATATCAATGCTCATATTTGCAATAGCTATGTGCTATCCGATAGTGTGGGTATTATACCGGATATCGATCAAGTTATTTCGGGTATAAAGAAAACCACTATCTAACCCAAATTCCTATCTTCCCGCTATCCGTAGTCTCCGACTACGGATCAATATGCATGTAGACTGTGTCTAAATAAAAATCAAATCCCTATCTTTACCCTACCATGGAAGCCAAGCCTTTTCTAAAAGAAATCCTGCTAAAACGAGAAATGGTACCATCTTTTGATACCTACCCTTTTCAGATCCCGGCGATTAGGAGCTTACAATCATTAAAGTTTCATCGCGATGTTACTTTTATAATCGGCGAAAATGGTTCGGGGAAATCAACGCTGATAGAGGCTATTGCTTTGCAAATGGGGTTCAGTACCGAGGGCGGTTCAAGAAATGCCCAGTTTCAAACGCATAATAACTCCTCACAGCTTTTTAATTATTTAACTGGTGTTAAAAGCTTCAAAAAACCAACCGATTATTTCTTTCTCCGCGCCGAAAGCTATTACAACCTGGCCACCTATATGGAAAATGTTTATGAAAATGACAAAGGTGCATTTGCCCGGCAATATGGTGTAAACTCGCTGCATGAATGCTCGCATGGCGAATCATTTATGGCAACCCTAACCAACAGGCTTACCGGCAACGGGCTATATATATTTGATGAGCCCGAGGCCGCCTTATCGCCAAACCGGCAAATGGCGGCACTCTCGCTCATCAATACGCTGGTGAATGAAAATTCGCAATTTATAATCGCCACCCACTCCCCTATTTTATTAGCCTACCCCGGTGCTACCATTTACCAGCTGGATGATTCGGGTATAAAACAAGTTCGTTATGAAGAAACGGAACACTATATGGTTACCAGGCATTTCCTGAATAACCATGCCGAGATGGTCCGCATTCTTTTTGGGGAATGAGTGGCTTGCTCTAAAATCTCTTAAGCTCCCATATTACCGGTCTTAACCTCTCCGGCGCGTTTGTAATTAACAAAGATCACTCCGCTTGGTGTAACGGTGCTTTCTGTTACCTCCAATGTCGTAGGCACAGTGTCCTCACTGAATATGGTTTTCCCTTTACCAAGCAGCACCGGGTATATTTTGAGCCAGAGCTCGTCTACAAGGTCATGTTTCAGTAACAACTTAACCAGTTCCCCGCTGCCCCAGACTTTAAGGTCTGAACCTTCTGAATTTTTAAGCTTTTTAATCTCTTCTACATTTGTAAGGAACACGCTATTGCTCCAGTCGGATTTGTCTTTTGTATTGGATAGCACGTATTTGGTTACCTCATTGATACCGGGCCAAAAATTCGCGTGCTTAGGCCAGTAATCTTCAAAAATGTCGAATGTTTTTCGGCCCAGCAGAATATCTGTTGCTTCCATTTGTTTTTGCATGATCTTACCCGAAGCCTCATCGGCAAAAGGCGCAGACCAGCCGCCATATTTAAAACCGCCTGCATTATCTTCTTCCGGGCCACCCGGTGCCTGCATTACGCCGTCTAATGTCATGAACGTTAAAACGATTATCTTTCTCATACGATTTACCTCCTGATGTAGTTTATGTTTAAAATTTGCTTTTTGTTATGATACAAATCTCATCAATAAAGCAATAACACCTGCGGTGTGTATGCGACAAATGATAGGAAAAACGCGACGGCTAACAAAATAACTTTAAACAATGATTTTATAATTTCTTTAAGCGAAAAATTTACACACTAATTTTTCCGAATTAATCAAATTACACGAATTTTAATATAGAAAGAATTTTAATTCGCGTAATTCGATTAATTGTGGCATACAGGCAAGGTAATTCGTGTAAAAATTTCTCTCCGCAATTTCTTCGAATAACCACAATTATTTAAAAGCGATTTCCCTGTTTCTTTATCGCGGTTATATCATCTGTTAGCTATATTGCAGGCACCATATGAAAAAGAACTATATCGATCTGCTCGAAAACATCTATGCCCTGGCGCAAACCGGTATCAGGTATACCAAAAGCCCTTTCGACATGGAACGCTATCAAAAACTGCTTGATATAGCCACACAGGAATACAGCGAATTTACCGGCCTCGATACCGACGTTTTAAAAGAACGCTTTCGTAATGACCTGGGATATGCCACACCCAAAGTAGGCGTTAACGGTATCTTGTTTGATGACAATGGCCGCCTGCTGGTTGAACACCGCAGCGACGATTTTTTATGGGGATTGCCCGGCGGCTGGGTTGATGTTGGCGAAGACCCGGAAACAGCCATGAAACGCGAGTTTTGGGAAGAAGCCCGGCTAATTGTGGAACCTCTTGAGATCATCAAATTCTTCGCAGTCCCGGCCGGCAAATTTCAGCAGCCCCATAGCTCGGTAGTGGTGCTTTATTTATGCAAATACGTTAGCGGCAATATCGAAACATCCATAGAAAGCCTCGAAATAAAATTTATTGATCCGGCCGAAATAACCACCTGGCATAAAAACCACGGGAAATATGTGGAAGAGGCCTTATTTCATCGAAAAAAAGCCCTGTCGCAAGTGTAAACAAACTTGTTTCGGTCACTTCCATTTACCTCCTCCTGTATGAGCTGATTGTTTTGTTTTTTCCAGTCTCATTTAACATACATCCGGCTAAACCGGCAAATACCCGCATAAAACGCCACACCATTTCACATAATGCGTAAAAATTTGACTATCAGCAAAATATAAATGTATATTTATATACCTGCTCGCTTAGCAATTAACTGAACTCAAACCGATTTTAACCATTAAAGCCATGAGCACATCAACCAAAGCATTCGACAAAAACACCTCGATGGGTTTTAGGGACAAAAATACCTCAATGGGATTTGCTGATAATGAAACAAGCCTTGAGCCGGAAAACGAAGCCGCCGATGGATTTGTAGTTTCGCCCGACCCGGATGATACAACCGAAGAACCTTCGATGGATAGTTAGGAAACTGTTTAATAGCCAGTACCATTACCCTGTACACCTGCCCCTGCCATAAACCGGGCTTTTGTTTTATTTTTTAATTTATGCTATACCACATACTAAAGGGAATGGTTTGCGTATGCCTTTTAACAGGCATGGCCCAAAATACCTATGCTCAAAAAAACACGCTCAATCAATTAAGATTACAAGCAGCCCGGCATAAAAATGATACTGCAGGTGTTGAACCATTAAGGCAAATAAGCTTACAACTACAAGCTAACCGGCCCGATAGCGCACTCATCTATGCCCAACAGGGGCTTGAGCTGGCCCGCAAATTCTCATTCAAAAAAGGCGAAGCCGATTGCATGAACAGACTGGGTGTGGTTTTATGGAAAAATGGCAAATATGACCAGGCCCTTTCTTTTTTACTCAACTCATTAAAAATACGCGAAGAAATTAACGACCGGCTCGGCATTTTAAAAAGCCTAAGCGATATAGGCATTGTTTACTCCGATCAATTGGATAACGTAAAAGCCCTCTCCTACCATTTTAAGGCTAAAGCTGTCGCCGAAGAACTACATGAAACAGCGCGCCTGGGCATTATCCTGGCCAATATCGGCAACTGTTACATTAAACTTAACAAGGTTGATTCGGCTTTAAACTATGAAATGCAGGCTTACACCATAAAGCAAAGCCTGAAAGATACGGCTACCATGCCAAACACCCTATCCATTTTAGGCGATATCAACTATAAAATGGGGCATACAGCCTTAGCGCTCGATTATTACCGTGTAAGTATAAACTATGCAGCAAAAACAAACGATCAAAACAGCCTTGCCGACAGCTATAACAGCATAGCACAACTCTATAAGCAAACAGGCATGGCCGATTCAAGCATCTATTATGCAACGCTGGCCCTTAATGCTGCAAAAAATGCGTTATATCCCGAGGGGATTTTCCATGCCAGCAACCTGCTTACCGATGTGTACCGGGGCAAAAGTGAGCACCTCGAACTGCTTTATTTAAAAACCGCCCTTGCCGCCAAAGACAGTATGTTCAATGCCGAAAAAATTAAGCAGATCCAAACCCTAAGCTTTAACGAAGCAGCCCGGCAGGAAGAAATTGCCGAAGAAAAGCACCGCGAAGAGGAAGCCCGGATAATTAACCTGCAAATGGTAGGCATTGCTGTGTTTATCCCAACATTTTTCCTGGTGGTATTACTGCTGAGCAAAAGCCGCACCCACCGTAAGGTAATCGAGTTTATGAGCGTGTTATGCCTGCTGCTGGCCTTTGAGTTTCTTACCCTGCTCATCCACCCTGTGGTACAGCGCCTCAGTAACCATTTGCCCGTGCTTGAACTGGTGATCCTGGTATGCCTGGCCTCCGTACTGGTACCTTTCCATCACAAGCTTACACGCTTCATGCATGAGCGCCTGGTACACGGGCATAAGCCCCAGCACCCTCCGGTTGCGGCAGCGGTACCTTCGCCAGAGAAAAAGGAAAATAAACCACCTGCCGCAAAACGCAAGCCTGCGCAAGGTTAAGGTAACTTTATTAGCCGTCGCCGGTAACAAAGACATGGTGAGGTTAAGAAAAAACTTTGCGACTTAGCGCCTTTGCGAGAAAACATCCGCTAAACATAACTAACCCAACCCCCTCCCCGGTTAAAATCACGGTTAAAAATTGGGTTAATGATTTTTTATGGGTTAAAACGTTGGTTATCGGCCATTTTTTAACCTATAATTGCCTTGCCTGTAAATAATTAACCAATAATTAAAAAAACCTTATTCCGCTACCGGGCCATAACCCTATTACTAACCATCATTTATCATATGAAAAAACTGAACTACTTTTTGATCCTGAACCTGTTCATTACCATTGTAAGCTGCAGCAAGGGCAAGGATATTACACCCGTTACCACTAAACCTGCAACGGATACTACCAAAACCGATAACAGTACAGGATTTAGCAGCGCCGATGCCGATCTTGCCTATACAGCCTTCAATAACGCTTTTTACGACTCGAACAATAAACTTTACTTCAGCACTACTAAAAAAGATGGCGTAGCCGCCATATGGACACAGGCTATTTACTGGGATATGGCCATGAATGTTTACGAGCGCACCAAAACCCCGGCACAGCTTACACGCATTGGCGATATATACCAGGGTAATTATAATCATTACGATGGCTATAACTGGAACAATACCACCGTTTGGTTTATTTATGACGATATGATGTGGTGGGTTATTGCCCTGGCGCGCGCTAATCAGCTTACCGGCAATGCCACTTATCTTGAAAAAGCAAAATCCGGGTTCGACAGGGTTTGGAATGGCTCATACGATCCGATAGATGGCGGTATGTTCTGGGATTTTCAGCACAGCGGCAAAAACTCATGTATCAACTTCCCTACCGTTATAGCAGCCATGAAACTATATAATATCACTAAGGATGTCTCTTATCTTAATAAGGCTAAATCTATCTATTCATGGTCGAAAACTAATTTGGTTGATGCATCCGGTAAAGTGAACGACAATAAAATAGGCAATAACCCTCCGGGTGGCCAGGATTATACTTATAACTCAGGTACCGCCATTGGCGCGGCTATGGCATTGTACAAGCAAACCAACGATGCAGCTTACCTTAACGATGCCAAATTGTATGCCGATTATGTAAAAAACAATATGTGCACCAACGGCATATTGCCTGCCGAAGGGGACTTTAACGAACAGGGTGTTCTGAAAGCCATTTTCGCTCAATACATAGTGCAGCTGATCAATGAGGGTGCCCAAAGCCAATACCTGAGCTGGATCCAAACCAATGTTAACTCAGGCTGGAAAAATCGTGATAGCCGGAACCTTACTTATCGTAATTATGCGGTACCTACCCCAACCGGCGATATCCAATCATACGAAGCCAGCAGCATCGTAACTTTTATGCAGCTGATCCCACCAACTAAGTAAACATTATTCGCAACCATCTTCCCGCAGGAACGCGAAGGAGCCTTTGCACCTCCGCGTTCCTGCGGGCTTATACCTAATCAAATGGTCCACAATTGCGGTGTATCCCTGAAATGACTGATCTCCTCAATCACTTCCAGTACTTCATCGGGCGATAGCTCATTTTCGCCGTCGGCAACGTAACTAAACACTTTTCCGGGTTGCTCAAAAGTAATATACCCCAGGTAATCGGGGTTATTCTTTTTATTCACCTGCAAAAGCTTATCAGGCTGGTTAAGCTTGCCTAAAGTTGAATTATTCCGGCGATAAATACTGTAAGTATAGGTTAACACCGGGTGCCCGTCTGCATGGGCATCACTATCCGGCATTATAAGAAGTGTTAAATTTTTAGCTATAGTAATAAAGAATGGCTTCATATGTAGTATTAAGTGTAGCAACAAAATATAGCAAGAGGAATGCCATAATCATTGTTTCTATAAAATTAATTTACTTTCAGTATAAATAATATTTTTCAATAAAGATTGAATTATGGCATGATTTTTAAAGTGTTATATATAACAAACTAAAACATCAAACTATGAGATCACTATTGTATATCATCGCAGTTATCCTCATTATAGGATGGGCGATCAGTGTTTTTGCCTATTCGGCAACAGGTTTAATTCACGCTTTATTGGTAATTGCCGTTATTTCATTTTTACTTGGCATTATCAGAAGCCCTTCAGCAGTTTAAAAACTATTTTTATAAGAAAACAGAACGCGGGCCGCAAGCCCGCGTTTATTGTTTTGAATTTAAGCTAAAAATGTCACACAAACTTTAATAACATTTGTTTAGTGTTACTATAAGCTGTACTACGATGACATTAAGCGACGAAGAATTCAGGGAAGAATATAAACCACTGCACATCCCTTCACATTTTGATCCACAGGATACCCAGCAAAATAAGGCTATATATGCGCTGGCACAAATTGGCGAAGGTACGGCAGACAGTGTACTGAAAGAGCTGGGAACCCTTCAGCCCGGTATTGTGAACGAACAGGTCACCGCGCTGGTTAAAACCACTCTTGTCAGCCTTTACAATAAAGGCCTCATTAAAGGCGAAGAACATAACGGGCAAATGCATTACAACCTCAGCAAGATCACCGAGGCTAATGACGGCTCAACGAGGCACGAATAGTTAATCTTCTTCTCCGTTTACATTGGCAGTAAGCACATCGCTCATATAATCAAAAAAGGGCCGCATGCTTTTAAAAGTATCCGAAGCTTTTTTTATGAAATCCGGGCTTAAAGCCTCCCCATCGGTAAAGCGCCGTCTTACTAAAAACTGTTTGTAACGCAGCAGTTCGATAGCCTCATGATCTGCAGCATAACCTTTGGGTGCGGTTTTCAGCTGCTCGCCTTCCAAAACGCCAAAAGCTGTTGTAAATTCTTTACTGCCGATGATTTGTTTCAAAGGTGAAGCATCAAAAGCGATGTCGTCGCGGATCCGCTTAAGATCGGGCGTATCCGGGGCCCAAAAGCCGCCTGCTATAAATGTATTGCCCGGTTCCAGGTGAAAATAATAACCACCGCGGCGGTGCTTGCCTGCCCGTTTAAAATTACCGCTCCAGTTAGTTTTAAAAGGCGTTTTATCTTTCGAAAAACGGATATCGCGGTAAATGCGGTGCAGGGCCTTTTTTGCGCTGGGCGTTTCGATAACATCATGCGTATTGAGCAGGTTCAATAACCCGGCAGTAAAAACCTCCACCAGTTCAAGCTGCTGTTGATATGCCTCTTTATGTTGAGCAAACCAGTCGCGGTTACTGTTCTGTTTCAATTGCCTCATAAAATCAAAGCTGGAGGCGGGTAATATTAGCTGGCTCATAATTAAAAATGATCTGCAAAAAGCAGGAAAGCCAAATTAAAGAAATTTGCAGGGTGTCCAAAATTGAATCCGCCTGCACTGCTTAATAATACATTTAAATGATGGATAAGGCATCCGAACTTCCCCTCAAAACAAAAATGTGACACTTGTTTTTTGTCGAAAAACCTATCTTAGCCAAACAATCAAACCTGCTATGAAAAGGCGATCCTTTGTTAAATCAACCCTGTTAACCGGTGTTACCGCAACTGTTTTACCCGCTATGAGCAAAGCTACAGAAACTTCCCCCAGGGCTGCCGAATACTATGAACTAAGGGTATACAACCTTAAAAACCCGGAACAGCAAAAACTGGTAGAGGATTTTCTGAAAGATACCGCTATACCTGCTTTCAACCGGTTAGGTGTAAAACATGTTGGTGTATTTACCGAAATGAAGCCCGAGGGCCAAACCAGGCTTTTTGTGCTGGTGCAGTTTAACAGTCTTGCCCATTTTGCAACAGTGACCGATAGTTTCGCCGGCGATGCAGAACTACAGGCCAAAGGCGCTGCTTACCTTAGTACCCCTGCCGCGGCCCCGGCTTATGAACGGATAGAAAGTTCTTTGTTAAAAGCATTTGTACACATGCCGCACCTGGAAGCACCTGAAAATAAAACGAGGATCTTTGAGTTGAGGCAGTATCAAAGCGCAACTGAAGCCGCAGGTAAAAAGAAGATTGAAATGTTTAATAATGAAGGCGAAATAGATGTATTTAAACGCCTCGGTTTTAAACCTGTTTTTTGGGGCGAAACCGTAATAGGTTCACAAAGGCCTAATCTTACCTATATGATCACCTTTGATGATCTTGATGCCAAGAATACCCACTGGAAAGCTTTTGGAAGCGATCCGCAATGGAAAAAGATCAGCGCTATGCCCGAATATGCCGATGCCCTGCTGGTGAGCAAAATAACATCAACTATGCTGGTGCCTGCAGCATATTCGCAGATCTAAAATTCTTTTGTGCAGCCTTACGAAGTTTTGAAACCTTCGTAAGGCTTTCAAAGCCAGATTTTTCGTATTTCGTTGAATGCCCTATTTTTCATAAATTTGATTAACAACAGCATGGAGGCAAACAGGCAAACACTCAGCGAGGCTGAGATTGAACTTCTGAAAGAAGGCTTGAAACGAAGTTATAAAGAGCGTTTTCAAATGGCCACCCGTTTGTACAAGATACAGCAAACCATGAACAAGGCTTCGATAGTACATAAACCATTTATCAGCAAATAATCTGTGGATGTATTTGACAAGGAAATATTAAGTTTCTGGCAAGCACTCCAGGACTTTAATGTGCAATATATTATGGTTGGCGGATTCGCCATCAACCTGCATGGCTATCAACGATTTACAGGAGACCTTGATATCTGGATAAAAGATACCCTGCAAAACAGGCAACAACTGCGCAAAGTTTTTATCAGTTGCAATATGGGCGACTTCCCAATGATTGAACATATGCAATTTGTACCCGGCTGGACAGATTTCCAACTTAACAATAGCCTCAAATTAGATATACTTATCGATATGAAAGGCCTCGAAGGTTATTCATTCGATGAATGCCTGGAGATGGCTTCTGTAGCAGAAATTGAAAAAGTGAAAGTGCCTTTTTTGCATATCAATCAATTGATTGCAAATAAAAGAGTAATAAACCGACCTAAAGACCAAATCGATATCATAGCTCTTGAACAGATCCGTAAGTTAAGGGACGAACAGACCTGATCTCACAGTCTCATATAAAAATTCCCGTTTCCAAATCCCTGCCCTCCTCTACATTCCCATACTGCCTGTTTGAAGATTTGTTTAAATAAATATTGCCTTAAATTAAGACCAAAAGACCCTTGATTTTGTGAGAGGCCAAAAAGGAGCGCAATTTTTGCTGAAACTTATAACCTTTTATCAATCACCATAAAACTAAAAAAATACCAAACAAAATACGATAAAAATACTATTAAATAAATAAAAAACAATAGTTATCCATGCCCGGCTCTGCGCCGGGATTATGAAAGCTATGACCTGGCATAATGCTATTACGCAGGCAAAATAAAAGAGGCCGGTACAAGATTCGAACTTGCGGACATTCCTTTTGCAGAGGACTCCCTTGAACCACTCGGGCAACCGGCCATATTGTGGAAATAAAAGGACTTGAACCTTTAACCGACACCGTATAAGGGTGCTGCTCTAACCATTAAGCTACATTTCAAGCTGTAAATCAGTAGGGTAACCCGGACTCGAACAGGGAGCCTCCACATCCCAAATGTGGTAATCTGACCAATTGATATACTACCCTGTAAAGCAAAAAATCCCCTTAGTTTTTATCTAAGAGGATTTTCATGTTGTTTATATTTCTTACTATATACACATAGCTATCTCCTCTGATAAATCAGTATGGGTGATGGACACTGTATACATATTGTTGTTTTCATGATGCAATGATACAAAAAATATTTAAATAAAAAATAATTATGAAAAAATATTTATAAAATTATTTGAACCTTGATTCGTAGGATTAAAGGATTACTTGAGTAGAACTCTAAAGTAACAATCAACCTTCTGACTTTACAAGTCGTTAAAGCATCACGTCTATCTTTTAATCCTACGAATCAAGGTTCAGAAAAAAAATAAAAATAATTTCTACTGCGCAAATACACTGCGCAGTGGCCTTCAACCTTTGTATCAACAAAACGAAATAAAGGAGGTTCAAAATGAAATTCAACCTGTTAAGCAAAGTAAAAACCAAAACGACAAATCATGAAGGTGCAAAAGCCTTTACCATGACTGCCGAAATGGAATTGTACACCACGGTAGTTACCTGGAGCTTAAACGATACCTTTTATGAAAAAGACCAGGCACGTATGGAGCGCCTGCGCAACTTGATAGCTAAATGCAACCCGGTATTTGTTGGTAAACTGGCAGTTTATGCCCGTACCAAAATGTATCTGCGTTCGGTACCGCTGGTGCTGGTTACCGAATTGGCTAAGCTGCACTCGGGCAACGATCTGGTTGCCCGGGTTACCGACGGGGTTATCGGTCGCGCCGATGAGATCACCGAGTTATTGGCCTGTTATGAAACATTAAATGAGCGTAAGGGCACTAAAAAGCTCAACCGCTTATCAAAGCAAATGCAAAAAGGTTTATCACAGGCGTTTAACCGCTTTGATGAATACCAGTTTGCTAAATATAACCGCGACGGCGCTATAAAAATGCGCGACGCCTTGTTCCTGGTGCACCCACGTGCTAAGGATGATCTACAGCAGCTGATCTTTAACAAGATAGCGACAAACGAACTGCAAACACCTTACACCTGGGAAACAGAGCTCTCGGCTCTCGGTCAGCTGAATTTTGACAGTGCCGAAGCAAAAGCAATAGCGTTCCGTGCCAAGTGGGAAGAACTGATAGACAGCGGTAAAATAGGTTATATGGCCCTGCTGCGGAACCTGCGCAATATACAGGATGCTGGCGTAAGCTATGCACATTTTAAAAAAGTATGCGCAACATTAGCCGATGGTGAACAGGTGGCTAAAGCCAAACAGTTCCCATTCCGTTATCTGGCGGCTTACCGCGAGTTGATAACGCCGGCTTCCGCAGTGCAAAACATTGCAAGGGCAGCTAAAGCAGTCATAACCGGCAACAAAGGCTATACCGGCGAACTGCTGGACGCTTTGGAAAAAGCAGTACAGGCGAGTGCTGCCAACATCAGGGGTTTTGATGAAAACACCCGTATGCTGCTGGCCTGCGATGTGTCTGGCTCAATGCAGAAACCGGTATCGGCAAAATCGAAAATACTGTTGTACGATATAGGTTTGATGCTGGCGATGTTGCTGCAATCCCGTTGTAAAAATGTGGAAGTAGGGATGTTTGGCGACCGCTGGAAAACCATTACTGTACCACGTAGCAATATTTTAGGCAACGTGCAGGAGTTTTACCGCCGTGAAGGTGAAGTAGGTTATTCCACCAACGGTTACCTGGTTATCCATGACCTGAGCACCCGTCGCGTAGCCATGGACAAGGTAATGTTATTTACCGATTGCCAGTTATGGAACAGTAATGGCGGCGGCAACCACATCCAGGAGCAATGGGTTTATTACAAACAACACATTGCGCCAAAGGCAAAACTGTACCTGTTTGACCTGGCGGGTTACGGCCAGGCGCCATTGCAGCTGTTACAAAACGACGTGTATTTAATAGCAGGCTGGAGCGATAAAGTTTTCGATGTGTTAGCGGCAATTGAAAGCGGAAGCTCGGCGCTGAACATTATTAACAATATAGATTTATAACAACGTGCGGGGAGGCTAACATCCCCGCATTTAAAAAATAAAGATGCCGTAGGCAAGAGTTACTTCGCAACCAATAATGGGGAGGGCATTGTGGTGAAAACCATGATGGAGGTTCGAGTCCTCGCTTGCAGCCCCCAGCTCTCTTGCCGCCTTTGCTCTTTATAAAAGAAGGTGTCGTTTATAAGTGTTACTTCGAAATTCCAAAACTGAGACGTCGGTTCGAGTCCGGCCCCGAAAGGGTAGTTAAGATGGTTAAAACGCAGAGTAAGCAAGCACTTATAGCTTTTTACCCTTCTTTTAAAATATTAAAAATAAAATAAGGTGCCGTAAACAAGTACTACTTCGATTTGGGACGTTAGGGTCGCCGGTTCGAACCCGGCCCGCTGGTAACCGCGGTAGCTCAGTTGGTTAGAGCATAATGCAGAAGATTTGTTGACCATTGCCCTTATTTTTTTAAATGAACAACAGGTAAAGTGCCGTAAACAAGTATTACTTCGCTTTTTAACCCCAGGGTCGCCGGTAAAAATCCGGCCTTTAGTCATAAGTTAAGGTAGCTCGGACAGTTTAGAGCATGGGACGACTGAACCACTTGTTAGCTGTTGCCTTTAGCCTGTTGTTCATAAATTTCTTTTACCTAAACCTGTTGCAATCAGGAATAAGATGCCGTAGGTAAGCGTTACTTCGCCTGTCAAGCAAATCGCTGCTGTTTATTGCTCTTTATTTCCTGATTTTTAACTACAATACTTTTCTCTTCGGGATAAGTAATGAAAGATGCCGTAAGCGGGTGTTACTTCGCTGGTTGAAAGACATGTAGCAATACATGAATGCCGGTTCGAATCCGGAATACACCTGCTGTTAGTAGCTCTTTCATTTTTTCAATCTTTTAAAATCACAATCGAAACGATACAACCGGGTCACCTTCCTGCACTTCCGGTATTAATTAAGGTAACCGAACCTAAAAACCTTAATTATGATCATCTTCAAAAAAATTGCAAAAGTAATTTTAAGGCTCGTGCTGGGATTTGTGGCATTTGTAGCGCTCTACCTATTTTCGGCTGTTATATTGTCAGTATGGAGTGTTAAGAAAGAGCCCGTTATCTCAAATGATTTAGCCATCTATATATTAACCAATGGAGATCATACTGATATTGTTGTCCCGGTAAAAAATGCCATTACCGATTGGAGCAAGGAGATCAGTTATCAAAACACTGTAGCGAAAGATACTACAAATCAATACTTAGCCATAGGCTGGGGTGATAAAGGATTCTATCTCGGTACGCCCACCTGGGCTGACTTAAAATTTAGCACTGCTTTCAAAGCGACATTTGCATTAAGTACCTCCGCTATTCATGCCACCTACTATCCAACCATGCCCGAAAGTAACGACTGTAAAAAAATAATGATCAGCAATGACCAGTATAAGCGTTTGGTTGCATTTGTAGATAGTAGCTTTAAAAGAGATGCCGCAGGTAAAGTCATCAATATAAAAACAAACGCTAATTATGATCAAAACGATGCCTTTTACGAAGCCAGGGGCAAATACAATTTGTTTTACACCTGCAACACATGGGCCAATAATGCCTTAAAAACAAGCGGACAAACCGCCTGTGTATGGACGCCTTTTGACAGGGGAATTTTTTATCATTACAGGTAAATCAAATGGAGATAGCATGCAATTTTTATATTTGAAATAAAAAAGGGCCTTCCAATGCGGAAAGCCCTTTTTTAACTCCGAAATCGGAAACCCGAAATCCGAAATCAAAACCAATCTCTATTTGTGCTTCGCACTCATGTAAAAAGTGATCTCGCCGCCATTCATGATCTCATCGTGACTAATGAACAACTTATCAAGCGGCTTACCATTTAATACCATCTTTTGTACGTAAACATTTTTAGCGCTTTGATTTTTTACATTGATGGTAAACTTCTTACCATTATCCAGATTGATCACTGCATGATCAACAGCCGGACTACCGGTTGAGTATTGGTCAGAGCCAGGCGCTACCGGGTAAAAACCAAGCGATGTAAAAATATACCATGCGCTCATCTGCCCGGTGTCATCATTACCGCCCAAACCGTCAGGGGTTGGCTTGTACATCATTGGCAAAATCATGCGTACGCGCTCCTGTGTTTTCCATGGTTTATTTGTCCAGTTGTACAGGTAAGCTACGTGGTGCGATGGCTCATTGCCGTGCACATAGTTGCCGATGATACCGTCGCGGGTAATATCTTCTGTTTCAGCAAAGTATTTATCGGGCAGGTTCATGGTGAACAATGAATCCAGGTAGCGTACAAAACGTTTGTCGCCGCCCATGAGTTTAATCAAACCTTCAGGGTCCTGGGGGGCAAATAAGGTATAATTCCAGCTATTGCCTTCAATAAAGCCTTCGTTAATGGTGCTTAACGGGTCAAACTTAGCCCGGAAGCTACCGCTAATTAGTTTAGGGCGCATGAAACCAACCGAAGGATCATAAACATTTTTATAGTTTTCAGAACGTTTGATGAATTCTTCGTAAATATCATTCCTGTTTAATTTTTTAGCCAGTTGCGCTATAGCCCAGTCGTCAAAAGCATATTCAAGCGTTGAAGATACCGACACTCCGCTTTTTTCATCAGGAATATATCCTTTGTCCATATACTCGCCAATGCCTTCATAATCGCGATGGCGGGCTGTAGCAACACAGGCATCAAGCGCTTTATTAGCATCAAAATTAACGTTACCTTTTATTACGGCATCAGCAATTACGGCAACGCTGTGGTAACCGCTCATACACCAGTTTTCGTTACCGGAGTTTGACCATACCGGCAGCATATGCTCCGGGCTTTGATCAAAATGGGCTAACATCGACCGGATCATATCTGTATTACGTTTTGGCTCGATGATATTGAAGAGCGGATGTAATGCCCGGTAAGTATCCCAAAGTGAAAAGGTAGTGTAATTGGTAAACCCGTCCGCCTTGTGCGCATTTTGGTCGAGCCCCTTGTACTGGCCATCGGCATCCATGTACAACGTAGGGTTTATCATGGTATGGTACATCGAAGTATAGAAATTCTGCATGGTTTCCTTACTTCCGGCTATCTCAATTTTATGCAGTTCGTTTTCCCAAAGCTGCTGGCCATCGTTCTTCACCTTGTCAAAATCCCAGCCCGGTGCTTCAGCGCGCATATTGTTCAATGCGCCGTCCATACTTACCGGAGATATGGCAAACTTAATTTTGATCTTCTCCCCTTCTTCAGTTTTAAAGTCGAAGTAACTGCGGATCTGCCTGCCTGCAATTTCAGGAAAGTTTTTGGTTTGATTGAATTTTCCCCAGAAACCGCCGTACACCTCGCGCTTGTCGTATTTTTTATACCCATGCTGATAGAATGGTTTTGAAAATGACATAGCGAAGTATAAAGTACGTGTGCGGGCCCAGCCATTGGTTTGACGGTAGCCTACAACCGTTGAATCGTTAACTACCTTAAGGTAAGTCCATACATTTTTGTCGGGATAATTATAGATCCCGGCCATCAGGTCGAGTATAATGTGCGACTGATCCGACTTGGGGAAAGTATACTGATGAAAACCAACCCTTGCCGTGGTGGTTAGCTCGGCAGTAATGTTACTGGCATCAAGCTTTACCTTGTAATAGTTGGCCCCGCTAACCTCGTTTTGGTGCGAAAATGCCGAACGATAGCCGCTGCCTGGTTTATCGGCCACACCTGGATTGAGTTTCAAAGCCCCAACAGTTGGCATAATTAAAAAATCGCCCAGGTCTGAGTGGCCGGTACCACTGAAATGCGTGTGGCTAAAGCCTACTATCGTTTTATCGTCATACTGATATCCTGCGCAGTATTTATATACATCCGGATTGTAATGACCGTCCTTTTCATAACTGGCGGTATCAGTTTCAGGGCTTAATTGCACCATGCCAAATGGCACCGTTGCTCCCGGATAAGTATGCCCCATACGTTGCGTACCTATAATAGGGTTAACATAATCAACCAGCTTTTCTGTTTTGTTTTGAGCCTGGCTATAAACGGCCGTACCTATTAATAATGCTGTAAGTAATCTTCTCATTGTAATCTTAAGTATATTCATTATTCCCTCTCGTGTATGAGGAAATTCTGCGTCGCTGTCACTGGCCGTAGCGCCTTTGCAACATAGCAACTAATTTATATAAAGCAGCCCGCTAAATATGGGAGCACGTGGTATTTGTTACAGATACCTGTAAATAAACCGGCTTAAACAGCAGAATTTGAAGCGTAAGCAGCCCACAATTCGTCAACTGTTTTACCTGTAAGGTTTTTCCAGCTATCGTTGGTGAAAGTATGCTCACGCAATTGCTTATCAAGTATTTTCACAAGACCGGGCTTTGCGTTTTTTTCGGCCCATACCAAAAAGCGGGCAGTTACACGATATGCATTATCATAGTTTTGGGTCGATTTAAATGCGGGTAATGCCCATTTGGCACCGGCGTTATCAACGCCAAATTTAAAGCGCGCATAATCGGCAATTCCTTCGGTTAACCAACCAGGGCCATCGCTGTTACCATAAGCCTGCACAATATGCATTACTTCGTGGGTAACCACGTCAATATCGCCGGGATGTTTGGTCATGTATTTTGCACTGAATACTACGGTGTCATTCCCGGTAGCGGCCACACCGTCATAAGCAGTATCGATGACAAACGTTACTTTTTTAGATGTTTTTTTATTGTACTCCCTGGCAAGTTTTGGATACACATCAAAAAAGGTTTTGATCAGCCTGTCTTTCAAATCCGAGCTAAATGCAGCATCCTTACTGATAAAAGTTACCTGGTAGCCCTTTTGTTTAAAAACTTCCTGCGCATGGGCATTCACCCCCATGAACAAGCCCGAAATTAAGAGTAGTGAGAAAATAAATATTTTTTTCATGAATAGTTTTGGTTTTTGCGATTGATATTAGTTAAAACCATTCAAATATAGATAAAACGTTTTATCATTAAAATAGATTCCTTGTAATATTCTTATAGTTCTATCCCTTTCAACCTGTTTAAAAACAAACGCCTGTTGCTCTTCAAACAACAGGCGTTTTATTAATTAAACAATATTATCAAAAAAGAACTATGAAGCATTTGAACTATTGTGGAGGGTAGCCCCTTGCTAAGCCTACCCGGTTTTAACTATCAGGTAAGTAGCAGCAATGTTCAAAGCTAATTAAATAAAACGTTTTACCAAATGATTTTAAGGAAATTTGTTTACCAATACTAAACTATGGTTACGCTGTAGCCTTCTTTAAGGTCGATCCCCGCTCAATCAGTTTCGACGGGATCTTAAGATCAATTTTTGAAGCATCAAGTTTGTGGGTATTGATCTGCGCCATTAAAATATCAATTGCCGATTTTGCTATATCGTAAGTAGGTTGCTGTATGGTAGTAATACCCGGCGGATACAGGCTAAACACCTCATTGTCATCAAAACTGATCACGGCCAGATCTTCGGGGATGCTGAGTTTAAGATCTTTAATGGCCTGTAAACCCATAGTACCCAAATAATTGGTGGTAAAGAAAACAGCATCCATTTGCTTTTGCTTTTCAATAAATGCTTTAACGGCTTCAACCCCTTCATTCTTGTCCATATCAAAAGGAACTTTTAAAACCATCTTGCTGTTATCTTTCAGGTTATTATCCTTTAAAGCAGCTTTATAGCCCAGGCTCCGGTCATTAAGCTGGATCAGCCCGAGGTCGGCAGTTACCATCCCGATATTTTTATACCCTGATCTTACAAAACAATCAACCGCGTTATAGGCGCTTGCATAATTATCAACCAGCACATGAGGAATATTTGTCCCCGGGAAATATCCGTCAATAAGTACTACCGGCTTTTCATTATCAACCAGGTTCTGGATATCTTTTTCCAGCCCTTTCATTGGGGTAATAATATAACCATCAACCAGTTGCTGGCTTAGCATCCTGATCATATCCTTGCCCTTTTGCAGGTTATTGTTGGTGCTGCAATATATTATGCGATAGCCGTCTTTTTCGGCCTCTTCTTCTATCACCTTTGCCATCTCTCCAAAAAATGGCCCGCCAATGCTCTCCACAATCAGCCCGATAACTTTTGAAACACCCGTACGCAAGCCAACCGCCATGCGATTAGGTTCGTAACCATTTTTCTGGGCCACATCCAATATCTTTTTACTGATTTCTTTGCTAATACGGCCCTTGCCATTTAAAACAAATGAAACAGTAGTTATTGACGTATCGGTAAGCTTAGCTATATCCTTAATGGATATCTTTTTTTTCATCATCGTTTCTCAAATTCAGGTTTAAGGTTTAGTATGCCCAACGTCTTAAAGTCTTATCAGTTCTATGTTAAACCGGCAATTTAGTCAAAACCAGGTGCCTCTATTAAAAATTCAATTTTCTGTCTTTTTCAATCAAAAACCAGCAAGTTTATTTTACTAATTGCCAATATTTTAACCTTGCAATGTAAACCTTTAAAACCGGGCTGGTAAATATAGCTTATGACTTCCATTTTTAATCTTTTTAACAACAATTTGTTACAAAACATTCAAAATGGTTATAAATTTTCAGTAAGATCATTAAAAAAGGCAAAATAGAAGATCTATTTATAAAAGTTTTCATCATATCAATTGCTAACAAATTAATGCTAAATTTAGATTTTGTGTTTTCCCTGGTTAATTGGTATTTTAAAACTTCATGAGCATAACGCCAAAACTCAACCGCTTTGATCTTTCAATGATTGTTGTGAGCCTTGTAATAGGCATGGGCATTTTTGCGGCACCGGCAGAGGTAGCAAAAAGTTCAGGCACTCCCCTCTTATATTTCGGGGCCTGGCTGCTTGGAGGAGCGGTAAGCCTGTGCGGGGCGCTCACCTTTGCCGAAATTGGTGCCCGCTACCCTACCACCGGCGGTTTTTACAAAGTTTTTTCGTATTGCTTTCACCCGGCTTTTGCCTTTATGATTAACTGGGTGCTGGTAATAAGCAACGCAGCCTCGGTTGCTGCCGTAGCACTTATAGGCGCAGAATACATTAACCCCGTTATTATGCCGCAAAGCCTGCAAAACGATACAGGCATCAAAATCATGACCATAACTTCGGTACTCGTTTTATATATTATCAATTACCTGGGGATTAAAATGAGTGCCCGTACTCAAAACGTGCTCACGCTTTTTAAAATAGGCATGATCCTGATTTTGTGTGCTGCGGTGTTCAAGGGCAATATATATACCACTAAAGAAGTTATCGCTTATCATAATAATAACAATATAAGCGCGTTCGGATTAAGCTTGGTAGCTGTATTTTTTACCTACGGCGGTTATCAGCAAACTATAAATTTTGGAGGCGATATTATAAACCCGAAGATCAATATCCCCAAGGCTATATTTTTTGGAATAGCTACCGTGATATCATTATACATGCTTATCAACTTTGCCTATTATTCGGTTTTAGGCATCAGCGGGCTTCAGCAAAAAACAACGCTTGCGGCAACGCTTGCCGGGGTTTTGTTCGGCGCGGCAGGTTATAAAATAGTATCACTGCTTATGTTTGTTTCGGTACTGGCTTTCGTTAACGTTAATATTATGGCCAATCCACGTGTTTATTATGCCATGGCTGAAGACGGTATATTACCTGCCCGTTTTAAACGCGTAAACAGCCAAACCCAGGTACAGGAGTTTGGATTGAGCTTTTTTGTGGGCGCGGTGCTCGTCGTCCTGTTTTTTGCCAATTCGTTTCAAACCATATTAAATTATGTGATGTTTTTTGATACCGTTGGCCTTTCAACTGCAGCTATAACGATCTTCATTTTACGGCGAAAAACCAAACAGCTCAATAATACCGGCATCTATATTATGAAGTGGTACCCTGTTATACCTGTCATATTTATTACTACTTATTGGTTTGTCACTATCAGCATTTTTATTGAAAATCCGCAGGCTGCTTTAATATGCATCTGTGCATTTATTGCAGGCCTTATTATTTACTATATCACAAAACGAAGCCAAAAACCTATTACTACACTTTAATTATGGATTTGTCATTTATTTTAAATGAACTTGGGGAGGAAAGAGAAAATTATTTTAACGCCGTTTCGCCGCCAATTATGCAATCAAGCAACTTCTGTTTTAAAGATGTTGCAAGGCTCAGGGAGGCGATGAATGATGAATTTGAAAGCAGCCTGTACTCAAGGGGGCAAAACCCAACACTCACTATACTCAGAAAAAAGCTTGCCGCGTTAGATGGCGCAGAGGACGCCCTGTTGTTCAGCAGTGGCATCAGCGCAATAAGTGTCCCCATTTTATCGCTATTGAAATCCGGGGATCATATTATTGCTGTAGATAACCTGTACAGCTGGACAATCAAATTATTTAAAGACTTTTTACCCAAATTTGGCATCACCACCACATTTATTGACGGGACAGTTTTTGAAAATTTTGAACAAGCCGCAACTCCACAAACCCGCTTAATTTACCTTGAAAGCCCTAATACATTTTGTTACGAATTGCAGGATATCAGGAAAGTAACCGCTTTTGCCAAATCAAGAGGTATCATAACCATGATTGATAACAGCTACTGCAGCCCGCTTTACCAACAGCCAATATCCATGGGGGTTGACCTTGTGGCACAATCAGCTACAAAATATATCGGCGGCCACTCGGATGTTGTGGCAGGTGTGCTTACAGGCAGCAAGGCCGCGCTTAAAAAAATCTTCGAGCACGAGTTTATGAATACCGGCCCGGCGCTATCACCCCATTCGGCATGGCTGCTTTTGCGTGGGTTAAGAACGCTGCCGCTCCGCCTGCAGCGCAGCTTTGAAAGCACCCGGATCATTACCGAATGGCTTGCCACCCACCCGGCTGTACAGGACGTGATCTGGCCTTTTAGCCCACAGTTTAAACAGGCCGAATTAGTTACCCGGCAAATGCAGGGTTGCGGGGGATTATTTAGCCTTACATTAAAAAACAGCTCATTTAGCAAAATCGAAAAGTTTTGTAACAGCCTGCAGCATATTCTCCTTGCTGTTTCCTGGGGAGGGCATGAAAGTCTCGCTGTCCCCGCCATAGCGTCATTTAGTGAGGATGAATATTCAGCGGATAATAGCCATCACCAATTGATCAGGATGTATATTGGCCTGGAAGACCCGCATTATTTAATTGAAGACATTAAACAGGCTTTAGAAAAGTAAACAATCCCGGTCTCACGCCTTTAGAGCTGAAAGCAAAAGGCCTAAGGCTGAAAGATTTTCACTTTCTGCCTTAGGCTTCTTTCAACTTTAGGCCTTATTCCTATTCCCACTTTTTAATCCCCAGCTTTTGCATTTTTGAGTGCAGGGTTGATGGCGGCAAACCTAATTTAGATGCTGCTCCGTCCTTGCCGCTTATTTTACCATTGCAGCGTTTCAACACGTCCAAAATATGGTCGCGGGCATGCTCATCAATGGTTTTTAATCTATCAGTAGCTATTTCGGCATAAACCGGGTTTTCTTTTTTTCCCTGCAGCTTGGGCAGGTAAGCATCTTTTATTACAGGGCCATCCGTTAACAGGATACTGCGTTCAATAAAATGCTCCAGCTCGCGCACATTGCCGGGCCAGTGATATTCAAGCAACTGGGCCATTACGTTTGGCGAGATGCCCGTTATCGCTTTACCGGTCTTTTGTGCGTATCGCACCAGAAAATGATTGGCTAATACCGGGATATCATCCTTACGTTCCCTTAAAGGTGGTATTATGATGGGGAACACAAATAGCCTGTAATACAAGTCGAGCCGGAAGCGGCCCTCTTCAACTTCTTTTTCAAGATTTCGGTTAGTAGCCGCAACTATGCGCACATTGATCTTAATCGGGCCCCTACCACCTATCCGCTCAATCTCCTGCTCCTGTAAAACACGTAGCAGCTTAACCTGCAGCTCGGCCGGCATTTCGCCTATCTCATCTAAGAAAATAGTGCCCCCATCGGCCAGCTCGAACTTTCCGGTACGCTTTTCAACAGCGCCGGTAAAAGCACCTTTTTCGTGTCCGAACAGTTCGGACTCAATCAATGTGGCAGGCATAGAAGCGCAGTTTACCACTACCAAAGGTTTATTTTTACGGAGCGACAGGTAATGGATGCTTTTAGCTATCTGCTCTTTACCGGTCCCGCTTTCGCCCAAAACCAATACCGATGTATCAAGCGGTGCCACTATACCAATGTGGTCAAGTACAGTAAGCATTTGGTGGCTTTTGCCAATAATGTCTTTAAAACCGGCTGCTTTGCTTTTCCCGCTTAATTCATTTTGGATTGATTTATCAACCCTGGTTATTGATTGCTCGGGCACATCAAATGGAATAATGGCTTCTACCGTCGTCAATAACGATCTGTGCAGGCGATCTAACAAGATCAAGTGATCATTGGTATAACAATCAGTTTTACGGCTGTAAAACGACAAATGGATCATATCGCCTTTTGAGCTGAGCAAAGGTAGCGCTAACAACGATTGCATATTAAAAACCTGGGCAATAAGCTTTTTAACAGGAAACTGCGGCCACACCTTTTCAAAATTAGCAGCATTATAAAAATCGGCGTTTGTAGCCACCAGGCTGTCTTCCTGCATTTGCTTCAGTTGGGCCTTATTAGTTTTTGTGATGTTTACAAATTCATCCGTGCCTATCACCTGGTATTCATCAAACCCTGTACGCAAAAACGAGAGGGCATTATCAGGAAAGCTCATGCCATTTTTCATGATAATGGTTAAATAATCAAACGGAACATGCGGCTGGATGCTCATAGCTATTTTCAGCAGTTTTTGTTTCCAGTTTATAGGCTCGGCAACAATATTTTTAAATACCTGCTCCAATGCCTGCTCCTGGCGCAGTTTTGATTCAATGCTGTTTTGATGGCGGTAAAATGCCACATCAAGGGTTATCAGTAACTCTTTTTCGCGAAATGGCTTTACCAAAAAGCCGTATGGCTGCGTGGCCTTTGCCCGTTCCAGGATACTTTCCTGGAAATTGGCCGACAGGTATACAAATGCTATATTTTTTGAAGTAAGGATCTTGGCAAGGTCAATACCATTCAGGTTGCCCTTTAAAAATATATCAAGCAATACCATTTCCGGTTTTTGCTCCTCAATGATCTCCAGTGCTTCGGCCACAGAATCGGCAATGCCGCAAACTTTATAACCGGCACGGGTTAATATTAATTTCAGGTCATACGCCACCAGCGACTCATCCTCAACTATTAATATTTTTTTGTTCATATTTTAATTAGCTACAAAAGTTTTTCGTTTAATATTGCTTAACATCTTCTCAGTCCTGAACTCGACGGTAATTACTGCGCCGCCGTAATTCTCCATTTTAAAATAACCGCCCAACTGTTTACTTAATGCTTTCATCATCTCCATCCCCAATGAGCTTGCTTTTTGGATGTCAAAATCAAGCGGCAAGCCTATTCCATTATCAGCTATGGTAAGTATAATAGTTTCCTCGGCCAGTTGTAAGGCTATTTTTATTTCACCCTGCCGCGTTGGGAAGGCATATTTTATGGCGTTTGTAATAGCTTCATTTAGTATCAGGCCAACAGGTACGGCCTGGGCAACATCAAGCTTTACGGGTTGTATCATTTGCTCAAAACGGATTCCCCTATCGCCAGGATTATAACAATCGGCCAGGTAACTGATCAGCTCATTAATATAAACCGACATATCGATGTAAGCCACATCCGAATTGCTGTACAGCTTTTGATGAATGAGCGCTATGGCCTGCACCCGGTTCTGGCTTTCGCGAATGGCGGCAAGCGCTGCATTATTCTTCAAAAATGCCGATTGTGTATTAAGCAGGCTCATTACAATTTGCAGGTTGTTTTTTACCCGGTGATGCACCTCCTTTAACAGCCAGTCCTTTTCATCTAACAGGCCATCCTTTTCGTTAAGCAGGGTTTGTAAAGATAGGTTCTGATCATTGATCTCCGTTTGTTTTAGCTGTAATTGTTGATTGCTCCTTTGCTTATGCCGGTAACCGTTAAATGCCAAACCCGCTATAATGATGAGCATAGCCACACCTCCAAAAGTAATGTTACGCTGCATGTTTACCTTTTGAAGCTCAGCTTTCTGGTTCTTACTTTGTTCCTGCAAAAACCTTATCGACTGTTTGTTCTCATTAGTCTTATATCTGATATCAAGCTCCTCTATCTGCTTATTTTTGATGGCGTTAAACAGCGAATCATCAAGGCGTTTATGGGTCTCGAAATGTTTTATGGCAGCCACATAGTTGCCCGACGCCGAATCCACCCGGAACTGCATCCGATGGATCTTGGTGAGGGTGATAGGCCTGATAGCATTTGATGGCAGCGACAAGATCTGTTTGGTATAAATGCCTGCCTTTTTATACTGTTGGATAAGCAGGTAAAAGCCGGCCATGGTTTCGTTGTAATGCACAAAATCGGTAACCATTTGCTCGTTGGTGGTATAAAAATCCTTACTAAAGTTAGTAACCTTATATACTTCCATCATTTTAAGATAGTATTGCTCGGCCTCCGGGTAATCTTTCAGGGCAACGTAGATATTGCCAAATGCCTCATACATGTCAACCTTTTGCGCAAGGATCTTCGGCGGCACATCAATTACGGCCTGTTTCAGGTATACCAAAGCCTCCTTTGGTTTTTTGGCCTTAATGAAATCATAAATAATAAGACTCAGGTAGCCATAAAAATCTTCATATTGTTTCCTGCTTTTCAGGATCTCTGCCGACTTAAGAATGTAGATCAGGCTTTGGTCATATTTATTCAGATCGGCATATACCAATGCAAGTTTGGCGTAATAAAAATCGGCCAAAGCTGTATCGGCCGTAGCGTTCATACTTTTTATTACCTCATGGCGATATAAAAGCTCGTTATGCAGATCAACCTTTTGTTTGCTTATCTCGGCAAGGGAGTAATAGGCATAATGCAGCTTTTTATAACCTATTGCTTTGTATTGCGCCAGCACCTGGCGTAGTTCGGTTTCGGCCAGATCAAGCTTCTTTTGGTTGAGGTGGATATCCGCTACATTCTTGTTCATGTCTGCTTCTTCCAGTTTATGATTTGTTTGCTGGAATAAAGCATGGGCCTGCTCATAACTATTTATTTTATCGGGGATGGCAGCTGCAATGTCAATAGATATATCATCGCCCAACCGTGCCCAGGTTTTGCCTTCCTGGTACTTGTCGCCTATTTTACGGTAATAATTAACTACGTCCATAAAAATGGACTTGCCCCGCTCCAGGTTATTTTGTTTAATATATGACGCCCCTTTAAGCATCGTGGCCTCATTAAGCCATTTTGCCGAATGGATAGCAGCGCTCATTTGTATGGCTTTATTAAAAGCGGTGATGCCGCTGTCAAGCACTTCTTGATGATCGCCCGGTTTATGGAGATAGTAGCTGCCTAATTGTATTTGGAGTTTAATGGTATTGGTATCGGCTTTGTTTTTGGGGTTGCCGAGGCTTAGTTTAATGGTAGCAATGTCCATCTTTTTTTGCCCGGACGCGTTTGAAGCAACGATCACAACAATAAAACATATCAATATATATTTAAGCATACACATGGCATTTTATTGCTTCAGAGACAATTACAGACAAAACCATAACAAAATCATCTCCTGTGAATGCCACAGAATTGTGATAGGCGATGATTTGCTAAATTTATTCAATTTTATGCAAATGGCATCAATAAGCAGGAAGCTAAATTTTCTTTATTGCTGAAATATAAATAGGATCCAGGCCAACATAAAAATGCCTAACCCTGTTGAACCAATCAATGTACAGACCATGGATTCGGTTGTACAGATTATGGATAGCCGATAAGTACCCAGAAATGATAATTACCAAACACGGTTCTCTTTAGTGTATTCCCGCTCGATACCTTCCAATATCAGCTCGGATGTGATGCGGCTTTCCTTGCGGGCCAGCATTTGCAAACAGGCAAACTGCACCACATTTAAGATCCCGGAACCACTGAGCTCATACTTACGCGAGATCTGCTCAAGGTTAATATGCCCGTTAAGGTTGGCTTTGGGCGGAAAGGATTTTTGCCAGATGGTATAGCGTTCATCGGCATTAGGCAGCGGGAAGTTAATAACCGACTGGAACCGGCGCATAAAGGCCTCATCAATGTTATTTTTAAAATTGGTAGCGAGTATTACCAGGCCATTGTGCTGCTCCACGCGCTGCAGCAGGTATGATGCTTCCTGGTTGGCATATTTATCGTGCGCGTCTTTAACGTTGGTCCGCTTGCCAAAAAGTGCGTCGGCTTCGTCAAAAAACAGGATCCAGTTTTTATTATCCGCCTTTTCAAATAATTTGGAGAGGTTTTTTTCCGTCTCGCCAATAAACTTGGATACGATCATGGACAGATCGATCCTGAAAACCGGCTTACCGGTGTATTTACCGAGCAATGATGCCGTAAGCGTTTTCCCTGTTCCCGGCGGGCCGTGGAATAGTGCCCGGTAGCCCGGTT
Source organism: Mucilaginibacter sp. cycad4 (assembly GCF_034263275.1). Classification (NCBI taxonomy): domain Bacteria; kingdom Pseudomonadati; phylum Bacteroidota; class Sphingobacteriia; order Sphingobacteriales; family Sphingobacteriaceae; genus Mucilaginibacter; species Mucilaginibacter sp. cycad4. Next base: position 3,421,974 of record NZ_CP139559.1, read on the forward strand.
TTAACTTCCGTTCCATCCCCCAGTCGGTCATTAATACCTGCTGATAGTTTACCCAGTTTTCCAGTTCGGCAATTTGCCTGCGGGTGGAATCGTTCAATACCAGATCATCCCAGTTATAGGTAGTTTCCAGGTGTTGTGCCGGGAAGTTCATGCTTAATTTGGGGATAGATTCGGTACCGCTGATTAAAAGCTCAATATATTCCGCTTGCAGCACCAACCTGCCTGATAAGGCAGGCTCTCCCTCCGGCACATCCTCCAGGTATAAAATATGTTGCATTGCAAAAGTGCTATGGTGATGGAACAGTTCGGCTATCTCCAGCCGCTTTTCTACATCATTACCTGCCAATACAAAAACCGCTGTTTGGCCGGTTGGCAGAAAACTGCGCCCGTTACGGCTCCTAACGCCACCAAGCTGCTGGAAATCGCCAGATTCACGCATATACGGTTGAATAATTTCGTCAAAAAACTCAACCTGTAAATGTGGCGCCAGGGCCATCATCAATATAATAACCTCATTGCTGCTCAGGCTATGATCGTTAATTATTTTTTCAAGCACGCTTCCGTTTCGCTCCAGTTGGGGCAACAGTGGCGGCAAATAAGTTGCATCATTGCCAAATACGGTTTGCAGCCGTGCCTCAATACACCCGGCCGTATACTGCATCAGCGCTTTTAACTGTTTAATATTAGTATTCATATTACTTACGCGGACCGTTTTGCTGTACAACATGGGTTAACTCGTGCGCCAGCAGGTTCATACCCGCGGTGCTTTCCGGATCAAACTTAGCTGCGTTAAAATAAATATCATTACCATGCGTAAAAGCCTGCGCCTTTGAAAGATTGCAAAGCTCCACAGCCTGCTGCCCGGTGTGGATCTTCACCTGCTCAAAGTTGGCGTTCATCTGGTGCTCTAACTGTGTACGGACTTTAGCCGGTAATGGACTGCCTCCGCCTTTACTTTCATTCAGTAATCTATCAAACTTAGCTTCAGGGGCTTCAGGTTTGCCTTCTGTTTTCTCTACGCTGCCACCCTTCTCTTCCTTTTTTTGGGCGGCGGCTTTATCGTCTTTTTCTTCACCTTTTTCTTTTTTCTGCGGCTTGCCTTCGTCCTTTTTATCTTCTTCACCTTTTTTTTGCGGCTCCTTGTCTTTCTTATCTTCTTCCTTCTTCTGTGGCTCCTTATCTTTTTTCTCTTCCTCTTTTTTCTGAACGCCTTCCTTATCCTTTTTATCCTCTTCTTTTTTCTGGGGCTCTTTATCTTTTTTATCCTCCTCTTTCTTTTGAGTTGGTTTCTCTTCTTCTTTCTTTTCGTCTTTTTTCTGAGGCTTGCCCTCCTCCTTCTCGTCCTTTTGCTCTTTCTTTTGGGTTCCTTTGGCATCTTTTTCATCATCAGCGCCTTTTTTCTGAACGCTCATTTGTCCCATTCGCTGTGACGAATTAACTGGCGCCTGCTGTGCCATCGTTACCTTATGAGCTACCGCATCGGCCTCCTGCTCAAGGGCACTATCCTGGTTACCATCAATTTTCCTGGCCTGAAAAAAAGCATCACCATCCTGCTTGCTTTTTTCGCGGCTGCCACTAAAAAAAGGCTTATCTGCTTTGTCTGCCTGTTTTTGACTAAGCGGCTGGCGTGTATTATGGATGTATTTCATGGGTAATTCAGTTTAAATTGTTTAACAGATCCAATTGTTTTTTGGCATGGGCGGCCCACTCGCCGGGGTCATTCAGCAGGTCTTCAAAAACCTTTTTTGCTTTATCCTTTTGATTTAAATTGGCCAGGGCTATACCGAGATAAAGTTTTCCTTTCTTATTTCCGGGGTATTGTTCAAGCAACAAGTCAAGGTGTGCCAACGCATCGTCAAAGCGATTAAGCCCGAGGCAAAGCACACCGGTATTTAACCTGATTTCCTCGTTTTCGGGATCATATTCCAGGATCCTTTCGTACTCAGCAGCCCCCTCGTTTAACTGACCGCTTTGCAAATAAGCAACTGCGAGATGGTTGCGCACAGCAATATCGGCAGGAAACAGCATCAAATACCTGATCAGATAGCCGGTAGCCGACGCATAGTTTTTTATCATCAGCTGGGCCAACCCGGCTGTTTGCAATGCCCGGCTGTTTTGCGGGTTCTCTGATAAAACATAGTCGGCCATTTCAAAAGCTTCATCATACCTGCCGGTTGAAAGGTAAACCTGTGCCAGGCCCATCAACAAACTCAAACTTGTTGGATTAAGCTCAACCGCCTTCAACCAGCATGTTTCGGCACTTTCCATATCCGCCGATAGCATATACAATTTAGCCAATCCTTCCCAGGCTTCAAACTGATCGACCTTAAGCGTTATAGTTTGCCTGAAAGCGTTTAAAGCCCTGTCATACTGCCCCAGCAAAACCTCGGTATTAGCCAGATTGAGCCATGCCGAAGCATTTAGGTTATCAATTTCTAAGGCACGCTCAAAAAGCGGCTTCGCCTCGGCAAATTTATTTTGCTGATAAAACAACATTCCCCTGTTATTGAGCAGGGTAACGTTTGGCTCATTTAAATCGGCAGCTTTTGCATAATAAGCCTCGGCAGCGTCAAAATTGCCATTCAGCTGCTGCATGGCGCCAAGGTTTATCAGTTCGGTTAATTGGCTTTGGTTGCTCATAATATTTCTTCTTTAACTTTATCTGCTATCCCGCCTGCTATATCAGTAACGCTGATTTCAGGATAGGTAACTTTAATATCATCGGTTTTCACATCAAATGGTTCGCCATCTTTATAATGGATTGGCAGGGAAACCTTAACCTGCAGATCAGGGCCGTAGCTAAATGATGCCAGGTTTTTGGTCCACTCTTTTGAAATATCGGTAACCAACAGATCAAGTTCGGCTTTAATGAATGCATTTACATCAAACGTAAACTTAGGGTGTACCTCGATCTCACCGAGGGCGTTAAACTCGAAACCGGTTGTTGGCGACCAAGCCAGGTCGGCGGCGGCGCTTGCTTCTCCTTCAAGGCCCAGCCCCCCAACTATCTGAATACCACCGGTAACACTGGCAGGGCCAATACTTAAACCAATGCCCAATGCGGCTTTTAGTTTTAAACCCGCATGTGCCGGGATCACAAATTTTGCCCCGCCGCTTATCCGCGTATTTTCGGGATGCGAAGGGTTAAATTCTATCTGTCCAAAAACATCTTTGAGTTGGCCCGGCCCTACGGCAGCATCAAAATCAAGGCCGCCATCAATAGTTGCCACAATACCTATGCTCTTTGGCCCAAGCGGGATAGCAAATATTGGGATCTGAATGGTAGGTACTTTGAAAAGTTCTTTATTGATGCTCTTTTTAGGAAAAACGTCAACTGCCGAAGGCAAGTCCAAACGGCCTACAACTTCAATTTCACCGGCCGGGGTCACCCTTACACTTGCGGAAGCCTGCAGCCAATCGGTAACTTTAAGGGTTAATTTGCCCGATCCATAAGCGGTAAACTTATCCCCCGCGGGGCCCGAAGGCGTACCATCGGCAGCAATAGCCCGGTTGGTTGCCCCCACGGTTACCTCGCCCGATACCCTATCGGCAGCATACGATGCCTTGCCCTCTATCGTCAGTGCGCCGTCATCATAAGAAATGGACAATTCGGTATTGATCTTCGGAATTTTGGGTACCGCTTTACCGCTGGCTTTTACATGGTAAATTTCATCCGGGCCACGGGTAACCTCAACATTACCGCTCCCGCTTTGGATGCCCGGCATATTTTCATCAAGAACGAAGCTGCCACCTATAACTAAGGTTTCATTAGCGTAACTAACGTGGATCTCGGCACTTTTTACCCCTTTAATATCCGGTTCGGCAGTGCCTGAAGCTGTAAACTCATTGTTTGCATAAGCTATATTAATATGGGCCGATTTGATTCCCTTTATCTTATTAGGGCCGATTCCTATCTCACCGGTAGCAGATAAACCTCCGCCGCCGCCATCACCGGGCTTAACATAGTCAACCGTGATACGGGCCGGGTTAAAAGTTTTGGAGTCGAAATCAAATGAACCACCCAGCGCGAAAGCCCCTGATGTACCCGCTTTTGCATGAACTTCGCCTTTCCCAAGTTTTTTGATCTCAAAGTTCATGTTACCATCAACCGTCAAACCCGAATCGCCCAAAGTAATACCGAGCGAAGTATCTGTAATTTTAAATGGAGAGGGAAGCTTGATCTCGCCACCATCAAAAACTTTCCGGATACTTAAGCCGCTGCTGTTTATGATAATATCAATATCCGCATTGTCAATAAGCGGTATGGTTGTGTGTACTTTTCCTTTCGCTTCAAGCTCTCCATCATCACTAAAACCAGCCTCTGAGAGTTGAACAGGACTTAAGGCCTTGACCTGCGGACGTAATTTATCTAAAATGTCTTGTCTCGAAACGTATCCCCCGTACACCCCCGGGATAGGATTTAATGTAAAGCTTTCAGTAATCTTGTCGGCAGTTTTACTGGTTTTAAACATGGTTACTGTTATGCTGCCTGCCCCACCCTGTTGCATAATATCTGTTTTAGGGTCATATGTAACAGAATCAATATTGGCAGTATACTTTTTTGAGTTTTGAAGTTTAAAAGGCCCTTTTTTAGGCATTTTGATAGCTTTGCTCCGCCTCTCATTCAAAAACAGGTGTACAGTATTGGTATCTACAAGCTCTTTTAAAATCTTATCATCTTTGCCGGGTACTAAAAAGCGCATACCGTTGAGATGCTCTCCCTTCTGAATTTCAGAAAGCGAATATTTATCCTGGTCGCCTACACTGTCCGGCGATCCGGCTTTATTTAACTTTGCAGTGGTGATACTGTAATTATCTACAATGCCCTGTACCGACAGACCTTTTACTTTTTCAGGGTCCTTGGCTTTTTCGGCTTTAATAGTTTCATCTACAGCACTTTTTATATTGGCCTGAATAGTACCGCCTGACGAGCCGTTAATTTTTTGGGAAAGAAGCCATAAGTTGCCGATATCGTTATCGGCCCCTCCAATTTGCAACTCTACTTTATGATCAACTTCAAACTCATGCATTTGCCCGGCACGCCGCCAGTTAGGCCTCACCGACCGGGTCCTTATCTCATCGGGGTTACCAAACAATATGCCCCCGGTAACATTGGTTTTTGATACCATGAAATAAGTATTATTTCCCGCGGGAGATGTCCCGCCATTGGGTAACTCAACCTTTTTCAAGTCATCAAACTTTTTCCCAAAGCCGGCATCTGTAGCTGCATCTTTTTCCCAGGTAGCCAAATGTTTCCCGCTTCTCGTCGTTTTTTTAAACGAGTAATCGGTTTTAGATGGCATCATGTCATATTTAAAACCTGGAATATCTATTTTCTCAACCTTTATAGTTTTATTGGTTTGGTCAATTTTATCATCACCGGTGTGCGTCTTGGCTTTTCCACTTTCTGCAACGCCGGTTTCCGCCCGTTGAATAACCCCTTTCTTTTTAACACCATTTCCACCCTGTTGTACGGTATGCGCCACCTCATGCGCCAGCAAATGCTGCCCCGATTGGCTCTGCGGATCATATTTACCCGCCCCGAAATAAATATCATTACCATGGGTAAAAGCCTGGGCCTGTAAATCATTACTTAAACCGGCAGCCTCGCTGTTATTATGGACCCGTACGCTGCTCAAATCAGTGCCCATGGCACCTTCCATTTCCTCGCGGGTATTGGCAGGCAATGGTTCACCGCCACCTTTGCTGCCTTCAATTTTTTGCTGGGTTTGCGGCGATACATCAGGCGCTGCCGACTGGCTGCTGCGTTTTAGCGTATTGCCCTCGTTTGGATCGCCATCGCTTTCAAAAACCGGGCGGCGCTGCAATTCTTTATCGGCCCCGTTTTGTTCTTTCTCCTGTTTATCCTCCTTTTTATCTTCTTTCTTTTGTACGGCGGAGTTGGTTGCAGTGGCAGGAGCATTTACAGGAGTAGAAGCAGTTGCAGAGTTAGCTACGGTTTTAGGCTGATTGATATGTTGTACAACTTTGTCTGCCACCTGGTCGGCCTGTTGTTCAAAATGATCGCCGGGTTCATTCACCGTCATTTTCCGCTGAACTTTGTTCCCTTCAAAAAAGGGCGCTTCCTGCACCTGTTCAACATCATGAGCGGCTGAGAAAAAAGGATCTTTCCCTGCCCCTTGTTTGTTTACGGGCTGGTTTTGTTTGGTATTTGCCGGTGCTGCCTTTTGCGGTGTCTTCATTGCCATTCCACGTAAAAAGGTTCATCCATCCAGAGCAGTTTAATTACGCCAATGCCCCACGGCAATGACGAAAGCAGGATATCCAGGTCCATCCGCTCCACAATAAGCCGGGCGGGCTGTTCTGCTTCAATCAGTTTCCCGTTGCGTATTAAAAATGCATCACGCAAGCCGCCAGGCGACGTATTTTTTAATGCTTTCCAGTATTTTATCACGGTGCGGAGCATATTGTCGCCTTCATCAAGCATGCGTTGCGGTATTTCAACTTCACGTGCTAACGGCTCGTCAAGAGGCCAGCGGCATAAAAATTTTTCAAAATAAAGATCATATTCAAAAGCGTTTATATTACCGGTACCCAGATAATGCAGCAGGTGAACGGCAAGTTGCCTTGCGGGCAGATCAACAAAATCGTTATCCTGCAGCAAGCCGAAATCCTTAAAAAAATACTCCAAAAAGGGGTGCAGGATCACCAAACCAGCCTGGTTTACATAAATTCCGCCGGTATCTTCCTGTTTTTCCACAGATGTTTCGGCTACATGATCCGGTGTTGCTATGGGTTTATTTTTTTGCGGGGGAGAGCTGCTTTCTATTGATTTGATAGCCTTTTCAACAATTTGAATAAGATTATTTGATAAGGAAGCTGATGCTTTTAATTCCCCGATGATTAAATCAGTTAGTTTTCTCAGGATAACGCTATCATTATTATTCACCGGTTCAACCCTGCCTGTACTCAGGCAAAGCATTAATAATAGTTTTTCAATAGCATCACTATCAAAACCTCTTGCCGAAATAGCTTCACCGCTGTTTTTAATATTTAAAACTTCGGCATCGTTTGCTAACTCAGCTATGATGATTCGCCGCAATTCAACAACAATTGTATCTATAGCTTTTTGAAGTGTTTGGATTTCAATCTTCAATAAAATAGCGGCGAGCTTTTTAATAAATATGATGCCGAACTGGTTAAATAACCTGCTCAATGCAAGCGGGGAACTTTTAAGAAGACCGGTAAGCCTGGTACTGTATGTTCCGTTGTTTATTAAAAGTGCAATTAAATGACTTAACCATGCACTTTCGTCTCGCACCCATACTGTTGCGGCACCGGTGTACCAGGGGAGCCTGCCTGTATTGAGAAAATGAGCAAACACACTAAAAGCCTGCTGCTCTTCAGTAAGCAATGAATAGGTGATCTCATTATCAGGTTCATTACCAACAGGCAATATTACAGGGTATATAACCGGCTCAAGTGTTTTATATAAGCTCGCCTCCAATTGTTCAAGAACGTCCTCCAGTTTCCCGGAGCCCAGGTCAAGATCGATCTTATCTATCAAAACATGGGCAGGCACATCCATATCATCCAGCAGTTGCTCCAGCTTTTTGAGCAGCACCTGTTCAAAGTACCGCACAGCCTCGTCCTGCACCTTTTGGGCAGTGCCCCGCTGCGATACTTCTATATCAAGTATCACTTTATGGATGATATGTATGCTCCCTGCCATATTCAGCTTTATTTAACGGTACCCGGATCGGTAGTGCCCGGATCTTTTTTTATCGTGGTTGAGTCTGCTTTATGTGTCACTGCGGGATTCGCTTTAATCGTAGATGTGTCCACTTTCGGCGTTACTGTCGGGTCCACCTTCGGTGTGGCCGCTGGTGTTGCCGCAGGATTAGTTTTAATCGCAGACGTGTCCACTTTCGGCGTTACAATTGGCGTTGGTGTTACCGATGGTGTTACAGCAGGTGTATCCTTAACTGTAACTACCGGAGGCGTGGTAGTAACTACCGGCGGAACCTTAGCAACTACTGGTGTAGTGGTTTCCGGTGGCAAGTGGGTAAGTACCGGAGTGGTGGTTATAGGAGGCAAAGCAACAGGCGGCGCAGGTGTAAATACGGCACGACACTTATCAAACTTACCATTCACTGCTGTAAGTGTAATAACTGTATTGCGACCACGCGGAAACTGGCGCATATCAAACACTTTTACTGTGTTTACCTCATTACTGGTAGTTCCATCATCAAATGTCCATGTAAACTTAAAGCTACCCGGATTCGGGGTCTTATTTGTTAAAGTAACAGTGGCAGCACCTTTTTCGTTATCCATAACCACCTTATAGTCAAACGAGGCCTGCGGATGTTCGTGGATCATAAGGGTACAACCGGCCACAGGTTTGCCATTCACCATAAAGTCGTTAATATTAACATCATAAGGGCCTTTGGATGGATCAACAACCCACTGGCTGCCCAGCAATTTCACTGCATCCCCGGCTATTTTTGAGGTGATGATACCGGTTGCAGGCTGTACTGTTGTAAAGTTTATATTGCCACTATCTGAACATACTTCGCCGGCGGCTAACTTCAGGTCTACCGGTTCTTCAGGGATTGGTACAGTAAGTACAACCTGTTGCGTATCGGTACAATCGTGGTTATTGGCAGATAACGTGAAGGTGAGCTTACCATCAGGGAATTTTTGACGAAGGTCGGCATACTGGAAGGTAATGTTATCATCCGGCTTGGCCAGATTAGCATGTACCTGCCCGTCGGGCATAGTCCAGGTGTAAGCAAATGTATCGCCCGTTGCCTGGTTAGTGGTAGCCGAAAGCGCGATAAATACTGCAAACTGCGTTGTATCGCTTATTGTGGCCGCAGGTTTAACAGCCGGGTGTTTAAATACGGTAATGGTGCAGTCGGTTGGCTGATCGTTTACCGTAAATTTAATCTGCTGGCCAAATGTGCCGTCTTTAACTTTAGTGGTATCAAAATAGGTTATTGCGCCTTTAGTTACAACTGTAGTTTCAAAACCAACCGAGGCTTTGATAACGCCATCAGCCGGGCTAACTTTAAACTGCAGCAAACCTTCATCAGAACATGCTACGGCCTTAGGTAAACTAAGCCCTACCTGTGGCTTAGGCATAATAAATGCTACCGGCGGACAATCGGAACAGCACATATACGGCAGGCAAAAATCGGCAAATACTATATCGGCAGGTACATCGGGGTTTGCGGCTACGGCCCTTGATTTTCCCAGTTCGAGCGCTAACGCCTGAGTTTTCTTGATAACCTCGGCTTCATTTGTCGGGGTATACTTACGTTTCGACCGGCTTTCATAATATTTTACAGCATCGGCGATGTCATCATAATCGGTATTTTTGGCGATATAGGCCATCGCGTCGCTATCGCTTGCAAAACCTTTTACAAACTGCTGTTCGCTCTCAAGCGCCTTTAACCTGTCTTCGAGCGGAGATTTAGTTGGAGGGGTGGTTGAATTAGGCGCAGTTACCGCAGTAGCATAAACCATTACAAAAGTACCACCCGCCGGCACACCCGCCAGGTGCTCTAACCCGGTATGATTGGCAGCGTAAGCCGAAAAGGTGAGCTGTTGCAGCAGCTTGGTTTTGCGGTCCTGAATTTCCTTTAATATTACGGCAAGCGCCTGGCCTGCACAACAATTTTCAGATAAGCGCCATAACTGCAGTTCGTAATCATCTTCATAGCCTTTGCGTACATAATCGCTTTTAGCAAAAATCTGACGGCTTTTTTGAGCAGCCGACTTTACTTCATTACAAAGGTCATCCAGCCGTGCTGTAAAATTATCAATGGTATCTTCGTCAATATCAACCAGCCTGTCGGGCAGCCACTGGCTTATATTACGGGTACCGGCTATCATACGCACGGGGATATCAACTGCAATAGCTTGCTCGTATGAGCCTGTTGCCGAGGTATCAACAGTTTTGCCTGCAGCATCTGCATAATCCGAGATACTGATGGCCCCGCCCTGCCTGCGGATCTGATCTACATAATAGCCTATACTGTCTTGTGCAATATTGATATTATTGTCAACTGCATCGATACCGCCGTCAATCACATATCTATCGGTGCTTTTATTGATCACAAGTCCGCTGCTTATTTGCTCACGCGCAGTTGCCTGTACTTCGCCTGTGTCCGCTGTTTTGGCAGCAGCCATTCGCATTTTAGGAGCGGCCGATTCCTCCTCATTGGCCAATTCCAGTTTCTGCTGGGCCGCCTGATACCGGATATCATTCGCCACCGCATAACCTGTTTTTGTATTAAAGCTTGAAAAAAACTTGCTTACATCACCATAAAGGCAATTTTGCTCGGCCTGGAAGGCTTTTAACGTGGCTTCAAGATCATTAAACTGGCAGGCATAATCATCTATATCGATATCACTAAGGGTAACATCGCCCAAACGGATGGCAACCACATCAAATGGCAGGTTACTGTCCTGCCTGATCTTATCAACCGCGGCAATAGCTTCGGTATATTTTTTACCGATATGCCCTTCAATCCTGAAAAAATTATTGGAGTCGATTGAATAAGCCAGCGGATTTACCACCATATCATTTGCTGGTGAGTAGGCCCCGGCATTATAGCTAAGTATCAGCTTATCTGTGCCCTGCAGCCACCGGCCATAGCTCCACTTTTGAACCAGGTCAACCGGCTTACCATAATAAAAGGGGATAGCCCTTGCTTCCAAAGGTTTACTGTTATCTATAGATGGCGTTATTTTCACCGCCGGGCTCGGAGGTAGTGTAAATCCGCTGCTCATGATGTTCAGCCTGTCGAGCAGGTTAATGGCAACATTCAGCTTATCTTTATTGGCGCTGATAGCTGGCGAAGCATAAAACTTATGGCGATAAGGTGTTGGCTTGGCCGTTGGTGTGATATTTAAAGCCCCCAGCATAATATGTTTGGGGAAGGCGTAAATATTAGGGCAGCACTGGTAAATAATATCCGAAAGCAAGGCCCGCAATTCGTTGTAGCCTGTTAACAGGTCCTTGTAAAAATCATACAGATATTGTGCCTGCATGGGCGCTGTAGCTTTGCTTAGCGTGGTATTGATATTGGCAACGATGCTGGTGATAGGGTAAACAGATTGCGGATCGAGCGCGAATTTGAATGTGTTGTAGAGCGTTTGAACAGCACTTGATAAACCACCGGCACCGTCATTCGCAATTTTTGAAAAGGCAGTGGTAAGCGCCGATGACGATGCGGTTGTCTGCTTGTTAAAAAATACCCGTTTTGCTGCCAGCACAGGGGCATCAAAGTACGCGTTGTAAGCATTGAAATACTTTTTGTAGATATCATCATAAATAATTTCCGAACCGGTTTGCTCAATGATCTGGTTCATATCCGCCTGCGCAATAAGCAGCACTTTGGGCTTGGCTACCTGCTTGCGGCCCTGGTTATCGCAATCAATAGCGGTACAGGCATCCGGGTCTTTCGAGTAATACTCCAGGTAAAGCAGACCGTACATTTCGGTAAGTTCCTTGCCCGCCTTTGATTTAAAATTGGTAAGGGCAAAACTATCAACCGGGAAAGCGCCTTTATCATCGGGTGTTACCAGTTCCCATAAAGCCATCTGTGCGGCATCGGTACCCATGGGATAAAACGGCGGGTATTTGATGAGCGAATTATCATAAGCCCTGAAGTTTTTATAGGTTGTTTCGGGCATGTAAAGCAAATCGCCGTCGGTAGTTACGCCGCAGCCTTTGCCTACGGTTATGCCGTTGGCGTCGCCTTTAAAGCTAAGGCCGCAAACCAGGCCAACACCAATTAAACAGGTACGGGTAAGGCGCTGCTGATCTTCAAAAAACTCTACAATATCGTTCAGCTGTTTGGCTGTAAGCACCTGGCTGTCAACAAAGGAGTTATACTCTAAAGTTATATCGGTGAGCTTTATGTTGGTTACTGGTGGCATGGCTTTTTCATTTAGGTTTTAACTGTTATTATTTGTGCCGCCCTGCAATGTGCCAAGGCTGGTTTTGTTCAATATTATCGGGTTGGTTTCCTGGGTATCATCGTTGCAATCACTTAGCTGCCCCTGCTGGTAAACGGTGTACAATTTTTCAATCAGATCAATAAATTTGCTGTTCAGCACAGAGTCGATAGGTGTATCGGTGCTTACTGCTCCGTGTTTGGCAGCAAGCCATTCTTTATAAAGCTTTTCAAACTCAACCATCTGATCATGCCCTATGAAGCAGATCCGCGGCAGGATGTGGGCAGGCGTTTCGGTGCGGATAAGCCGTTCGGCATAGGTGCGGAAAGCTGTGTTACGCAACCTTACGCTGTAGCCAGGCAGTACCACACAAACGCGGAACGAATAAGGATCAAGCGGTTCACAATATACGCCATTGGGATCAAGGCAAACCGGCATAAACTGGTGATGAGTGCTGTCATCGCCGGTATAATCAAATGGCGGGCGCAGCAGGATGTTCTCAATCACGTACAGGCCCTCCATCTTGAAATCGTTCTGCATAAATTTGATGATAAACGCAATCTCGGTTTCGATGGCGGCAGCGCTGAACTCCATATCATTATGGGTAAGCAAAGTGCCTGCGGAGTTGGCTATATTATATACATACTTGCCCGCAGTTGCGCCCGGACTTAAGCGGTAATTCTCCCTGTCGCAAGCCAGTACGGATACCAGGCCAAGATCTTCATAAGCATCAATCTCTTTCAGGAAGTTGGCATTACCTTTAAATTTAACTACGCCAAGCTGTGATATTGTCCAGTTGTAATGCAGGGCATCAGCCTTAAACAAAAGGTAATCCTCAACGCTTAGCTGCTGCATTTTATAGTTGGAGAAACCCAGCAGCATCGAGATCCGCTTTTCCATTCCGGATACATTTACCAGTTGCTGATCCGGGGTTTTGGCGTTGTACAAATCCATCCCGCTGCCGCGGCAAATGCTCATCTGGTCGTAATCTTTCAAAAACTTAACCTTATGCCTGATGATATTGCGCTGGTAATCCTCGCCATAAATGCGGTACATTAAAAAAACATACTCGTTAAACTGCTCGGCAAAGCGGGCCAGCAAATGATCGAGGAATTTATTTTTCCGTTCGGGATAGTTATCCTGGCCGGTTTCTTTAATTACGTCATCAACCGTTTGCTCCCATTGTGCATAACCATCTAACAGTTTTTCCGCATCGCGGATGCCATTTACCGTATTACTGAAATAGGTTTTACGGATGCTGTCATCGGCGGTGAGCAAAATCCTGGCATTTGAAAGCTGGGCGAAGTAATTGGCCAGCACCTGATCGTAAAACAACAGATATCCTTTAAGCTGTAAAGCCAGCGAACGTTGCCCGGTTGTAGCAGTATCAGGCAAACCCAGCGGTGAAATGCCGTAATTTTCGGGAAACTGGTTTTGCAGCGTTTCATAATGGCCTATATCGCGATAATCACCTTCAGGTACGGGCAGGTCGACTATCTTTTTAGCCTCAACACTATCCTGCCAGTCCTTACGGATCCGGTTAAGATCGGCCTGGGCTTCGGATTGTTTTAGCTCGATAGGCACCACATCTTTATAAAATGTGAATGAGGAGTTGGTTTCGCACAAAACAGGTTTATGACCGTCCTGTACACAAAGCAGCCACTCATTTGATTTATAGATTTTATCGGCAACCTCGCTTTGAGGCGCCGTACAGCCGCAAAAACCAAAGGAGATCCTTTTTACCAATCGTACGCCGTCAATTTCCATGATAATGCGGTACAGATCAGACAAACGCACTTCGGTACGCAATTGTGAGGCTGCAAGCTCAGCAGGGATGATAAAACCTTGTTTTGTAAATTGGGTATCGATGCCCTGCAGGCTTTCAAAATCAAGCACCGGGCCTTCAAAGATCTCGTCGGGCTGCATGCCTTTATCCAGCAATTCTTTAAGCAGGTAAAATTTAATATCAGGTGTGAGGTATTGTTCAATATTGAACATGATCTGTGCCCAGATCATTTCCGGATCAGCCTGGGGCTGAAGCTCAATTTCGGCACATATAACTATTTCCTGATTTTCAACTGCTTTTACCTGGTCAAGGTCCTCGCACAATTCGCGGAAATAATGATATACCGATTTTATTTGCTTGATGATATCGTCCTGTCTGGCTTTGATCTTGGCGGCATCACCATTCAATTCAGGAAAATCCTCAAAATCTATCAGGATATCGTTGATGCCTTTTAAATCGAATTTAACCTCTTTACCGGTCAGCGCATTTTCGCCCGGTTTGGCATAACGCAGCAGCGGTTTACCATCAGGTTGTTTATAGTTGGCAATAATGCTGTGGGGCGATTTTTTGATCCAGGCGTTCCGCACACCATCTATCCGCACAAACAGCTGGCGGTAGTCGTCGGGCGTAACCGGGTATGTGGGCAGTATTTTTATGGCAGATAAGAACTGCTCATGCATACTGGTGGTATTGTCATGATCAACCGCCAAAATATTTTCAACGGGCAGGGTGATGCGATAGTTCAGATCGGTAAGCGCATAGCAAAGCATCTCAAGCGTGGTAATGCCCGGATCATGCACGTTATAATCCGACCAGATGGCGCTGGCGAGGTCGCGGATATGCTGCATGCCTTCGGTGCGCAGGGTATTGTACTCGGGCCCAAGGCTGGTATCAATTTGTTTCGGTATCGTTAACTGATCAATCATGGGCATGTAGGTATGGTTTTGGTATCAATTAAATGTTGCTTTGCCGATACAAGAATGGCCTTTGAATTGCCTGCCTCCAAAACATCGGGGTTTGCGGGCCCCGATGCTGTGAAGTACATCTTAAAATCGGCTATATAATCAACATAGGGTAGTTCTTCAATAAAGCGGATCACCACACTTTTGTACAGGATGCCGCCAAAATCAATATCTGCATTGCGGTTAAAAGCCCAGGGCGATAGATAGTTGATCACATCGGTGTTCAACTTAGCTGCGTATAGGTTTTCATCCAGTCCGAAGTAAAATTTCACCTTAAAATCAAGGATCACTTCCTCGTAATCAGGGTTAATAGCCAGCAGGTCAACATGCATGGAGTTTAAACCCGACAGGTATTTGGTGATCTGGCTCAGGGTATTTTTGCTTACGCGCGGCTTAAATGGATCAAAACTGATCTGGTTACGGATATCAGGTATTGCCACAACCCTTACGCTGCCCGGAGCAACTTCAATATTATCATTGGTATGGTTAAGGCATTTAACCCTGAACACCTGTGGAAACTGCGCCATTACCAGGTGTTCATAATCCCAGATGGTGATAGCCCGGTGTTTATGCCTCAACCGCTCACTTACCCGTAAACGGAAAGCGCCGTCATCCTCCGGCAGTAAACCGCCAAACGAAGCGTATGGCTGGGTAACCGATTTGATCTGCGGCAGCCTGTCGACCAGCTTGCTGATGGTACCTGCGGGCAACCCGGTTTCCAGGTGCGAAAGTTCATTATCATTATCGGCAAATTCGGCTTCGGCCGCCTGGATATGTACGTTGATGAACTTACAAACCGAATCGATACTTACTGCAGGTGGCAGCTCTACACCAAGCCAGGTGAGGCTTTGGTTAAGGAATGTATTGTTGGTTGTGGCACCTTCGGGGATTAAAAATTTGATGATACCGGAGCGTAAAAAATCATTGGTATCGTCGCTGATGATATTGTTTTTATCCAAAGCAAGCCATTCATTGCCTGATAAATAATACCATTTAGGTTGAATAGTATCAGAGAACGACGGCGCAAGTGCATCTTCACTACCCTCGGCCACCTGGAAAAGAATACTGGCTACAGAACCCGTTTCGATGCCTGCAATACCTATGTAAAAAGCAGCAAGATCAGGCGCCTGTGGTATGGCTGTGATATTGCCATCAATAAGGCCATGATATTGTTTTTTGAGGAAAGCATGCTGCTCGGCCTGGCCAAATGGTGTTTCGTGAAAAAACTGAACGTTATGGTTCACATAATCAGCCAGTAAACCAGGGTTATCATTACTGCCGGTCAAATCGTCAATCTTATTTTTAGCCGATGCCTTGTAATCGAGCTTTAGCGATGCAATTTCGGGAGTATAGGGTTCTTTAGGGATAAGCGCGGCCCTTGTTGTATCTGTCATGGCAGCGGCAAACAATTGCGGATATATACTATGCAGAAAATCCTTTTCAAGGCTTATACGGATATAATTATCCTTAACTCCTGCCGAAAAATTTTCGGTTTGTGTTTGAACTGTAGTAGCAGTTTGCTGAAAACCAACAAAACCCAGCACCGGGAAAAACATCTGCATTGGTTGCACATACTGTTGCACCAACGCCTTTTCGGCCTGTGGCCAGCTACCCTGTTTAAAAGAGCCCGACACATTAAAATACAGGTATTTATTAATGAAATAAGGTGCGGGATTTACCGTTTGCTGAACGCCATCCGGTTTAAGTGTAAAGGTATTATCGAGCACATTGATCTCACTGCCGTCGCTTGGGAACCATGCACCGTTTTTGATATAGGCTACTTTTGCTTTAAAATCACTTTTGGCAGTTATTACCCTCGAAGTCCCCGTGGTATCTGAAGCCTCATTACTGGCGTTAATGTTATATGCACCGGGGCTTAATGTTGACTTGAGATAATCTGTACGATAAGCCGTATAATAACTTTTCAGATCAGCAGGTACGCCTTTCCATTCAATATCGGGCGTAATTTCCGTCCACTCTTTTTGAAAGATCTCGGCGCTGCCGATGTATAGGGTTGAACCAACTTTTGGCAGTGCGCCAAAGGCAAAAAAGGGCTTTGATGGGTCAACTTTACCGTTATCATTTTCAACGGACAGGTTTTTCATACCTTTCACAGTCACATCTATCTGCACATTATTGAGCTTAGCTTTACTCAGCGCAACATAAACGGGATAGGCATTATCCTGAACGCTCATCAGCAGGCGAATTACCGGGAAATCGGTTTTATAATTTTCTTTATGAATTACCTGATCATAGGGCACAACAGCCTTTGCCTTTGCCGGTATATTTACTGTAATAATAATTTGCTGCTGATTAACCTTAAAGGCATCTGTAGTGGAAAAATCGGCCTGCAGCCATTCTTTTTCGGATGTTAAAAACACTTTGAACAATTGGCCCATTACCGCCGGGTCAACAGTACCCAGCCCTGTGAAATTAAGGGTGAGCGTTATGCTGCGATCTCCTTCGCTCATGAGCAATACTTTTGATGCAAAAGCAAAGCCCATTGACGCAGTTGGCCAGCTTTTACTGCCAAAAGGGTTCCACTTAGGTACATCATCCTTAAAAGGCGTACCCAAACCATCAGCCGAAAAACTAACATCGGCATAGGCTACCTTTTTATCCGCAGGCGATTGATACCAGCTTTTCATGGCGGTTATCGTAGCGCTATTTACCGCCAGTTCGGCGTTAGTTTTAAAAACAACGGGTTTAGGTTTAGGGCTTTTATCCTTACCGGCATCAAGCGCCGTATCTTTTGGCAGTAAAAAACCAGTGAGGTTTCGGGCCAATTCAAATATTACGTGTACCTTATCGGGTACTTCGGGGCGGTTGCGCAATTGCAATACCCGTTTAAAATAAAAATCAAGGTGCCTGCCGGTAAACTGGTTCAATGCATCTTCTGAGTGTTGCAGCAGCATAATGAAACACATGAACAGCGCCAGGTGTGGCTCTACATCGCTTTTAATGCTTGAATCGGGGAAACCAAGGCCTGCGTTCTGCATTTTCACTTCAACTTGCTTCAGAAAGTCCTGCAGTGCTTTTTTATCCTGTATAAAAAACGGCTTCCAATCGCCTTGCGGATAGTTGCTGTCTTTAAGGGAATAGTAGTTTATTTTATCGGCATAAGCGGCCGCGAACGTTAGCCAATCTTCCATGCCCAATTCCTCAATTGGGGCGTAGGCTGGGTCAAGCGCTTTCAGGAAGCGCTGTGACTGGCTTGAGCCATCACGTTGAAGCGGATTTTTATCGTTACAGGCCATGGTTAGTTCTTATTGGTTGGTAGTTATGCTGGTTATGTCATTTTTATAATAAGGGAACACATAATTGTACCTTGAATTGGTGGTACGTACCGTGTAGTTGAGCTTTATGAGCAAGATCCCTTCGTTATCCATACTGGTGTCAACCTCGGTGCTGTTGAGCGTTATCCTGGGTTCAAAGTACAGTACGGCTGTTTCAATCAAATCTTTGATGTAGGTTTTGAGGGTGAGGTTAACAGCCTCAAAAACTATTTTCTGCAAATCACACCCGAAAGTTGGCTGCATAACGCGCTCGCCCAGCCGGGTAGTGAACAGTATGCCGAGGCTGCTTTCAATATCGGCCTCGTCGGTAAGCATTTCAACTTTACCGGCAGCCTTGTCAAAGCTTGGCGGGAAACTCCATCCCCTGCCTATAAAAGGTATTTTTGGTTCCATTGATCAGCCTCCTATTATTACTGTTGGGCAGCCTAACACTATCGATCCGCCGTGGGCTGTGCTATCGCCCATGCGGGCGGCGGGTTTCCCCCCTATCAGCACCGTTGCCGAACCCATGATGATTGAGTCGGGCGGCCCGGCGCAGGTACACATATCGCCCACGCATACGGCCGGCATACCGCCAATGAGCACCGTTGGTACCCCCGGCCCTATCACCGGTCCGCCTACATGAGGCGAAGGCCCGTTGAACATAGGGCATACGTGCATATCGCCTATCCTTGCTGCTGCTCCCATTTTTGTTATTAATTTATTTGTACAATTGAGCCTTTTAGCGCTGCCGTACCGCTTGACTTTACTTCCACACTGGCCGATCCTTCGGCCGAGAAGGCGGTATTGGCTTTCAGGCCCAGGTTCATTCCTTCGGCATTAAAATCCTTCTGGGCCTTAAGCACCAGTTTGCCCTGGGTTTCGATGGTGATGCCATCGCTGTTCATTTTTATAGAGTTGTTGTTCTCATCCTTTAACTCAATCGCCCCGGCATCTTCATCCATGGTTATTTTTTTCCCGGCAGGCGTTTCTATGGTTACCGATTTTTTATCGTCATCAAAAATGAGCTTCATTTTGCTGCGGGTTACAAAACCCTTCTGATTGTTGGCATCGGCCGCGGTTAGAGGGGCGGTTTTATTGCTGCTGTTAAGCATGCCCAACACTACCGGCTTACGCGGGTCGCTGTTTAAGAAACCTACCACTACTTCGTCGCCCACCTCGGGCAGAAAGAAACTTCCGCGGTCCTTGCCTGCATCTAAAGTGGCCACGCGGGCCCAGATGCCCTGGTCGTCAGGACTGATCACCGGCATGCGTACCAAAATGCGGCATTCGCCATCGGGGTCGCTTTCCAATTGGGTTACTACCCCTATCTGCAAACCCGGTACTGCCTGGATCAAAGCCGAAGCCGGTTTTATACTGGTTTCAAACTTTTCGGTAAACCATTGCGGGTCTAACCCAAACTGTACTTCCAGTTGCCAGTCGCCGGCAGATATGTGGTGTTGGATATGACTTACAAAGGCGTTACCGTTAAACCGATCGCTCAGGTTACTGAGCTTAATGATCATACCCGGCTTAACCGTATGAATGCCTTTAAACTTTACCCTGCCCCGCACTTTTGAAAGTACCTGTTTTTGCTTGAGCGATGTTGCCCATGCCTGCAGTTCGGGCTGCGAAAGTTTACCGCCATGATTTAAATGATAATTACTTTCATTGAACACCCCTGCCAGGTCATCTGAACTCAGATTTCCGTTCATCTCGCCCGATGGCGGATTGGCATCAACCTTTTCAATTTCCTGCGATGCCGGGTTCCAGGTGCGGCCGGTTATAGAGGGGAACTGGATCCTTGAATCAATCTCGGCATCCAACTCCAGCATGGTAGCGCCAAATGATAATTCCACAACCGCGGTGCCGCTTATTTCCGGCTTTTTGATGGATAGGGTATTATCATCGGTATAAACCAGCATCCCGTTCAGTTCGGCCCGGCCGGTTATGAAATCCCAATCGGTGGCTTCATATTGCACAAGGTCGCTGGTGGTGATGTTCATATTGGCAACATCGGCAGTTAAACCACTATAGGTGCCGGCAAGCGTGGTTATGGCATCGCTGTCTTTCACGTTTTCGCCAAAGTATTTGCTGTGGCGGGCAAGTGTCATGGCTATGGCTTTATCGCGGCATTCAATAACCAATTGCGAACCGCTGTTGCGCAGCTTGATGCTGTGCTTGATAACCACACCTTTAAACAGTGTGTAGTTGTCAGATTCATAACCGCACAGGATCTCGACGTTTTTACCCGGCACAAACAAGTCGCCGTTGCTGGCATCAAACTTTTGGGCCGAGGTATCGCCATCCATGATCACCAGCTTGGCGGCGGCTATGCGGTTTACACCTTTATCAATCACTATAGCCTCCACCTGCATGGTACGCGGTATCTCGGTACCCTCAACTTTTACAATCGGGGTGACAACGGTACTTGGCCGGGTGGTTTCTATGGTGCGGCTGTCTGCCATGATCTGTTATTGGTTTAATGGTGGAAATTTGATCTTTGCGCCTGTTTCGAGGTACCTGAAATCGTTGAGGCTGTTTGCCCGGGCTACTTCTATGTAATACTTTGAATCGCCGTAAATCTGGTAGCAGAGCAGTGGTAGTGTATCACCTTCGTTTATCACCCTCACTTTTGTTAAATCGGGCGACTGGGCATTTTCCTTCGCAACCCGCTTTTTATCTTCAACCGAACCAATGAACGAAGCTTTTACAATAGCCCTGAGCGGGCGGCCCTGGCTGTCAAACAGTTTGTAGCTGATATCCATGGTTTCCAACGCGCCATCGAACTGAAGCGTTCCCCAATAGATACTTACAAACCTTGGCCGGTGCTTATCGCCCTGGTACTCAATGATGAGTTTTTGTAGGTTGTCGATGTCCTCGTCAACCCCTAACTCACCGGCGGTAGCACCATTGATCACCCCGGTACGATCAAACATCAGCTCGAAATCCATCTTCTGCGGCTCGATCTTGGAAAACTTGGGCAGCTTGCCCGATGTTCCCTGCGCCTGTTTGTCAGAATACTTGATCTCGATCTTCTGGCTGTAGCTTTCGGGGTT
Source organism: Mucilaginibacter sp. cycad4 (assembly GCF_034263275.1). Classification (NCBI taxonomy): domain Bacteria; kingdom Pseudomonadati; phylum Bacteroidota; class Sphingobacteriia; order Sphingobacteriales; family Sphingobacteriaceae; genus Mucilaginibacter; species Mucilaginibacter sp. cycad4. The sequence goes on from NZ_CP139559.1 coordinate 3,442,984, forward strand.
GACCTGCACAAACATGGAGCCTTCCTCATTTTTGCTCTGAGGATCGGACCAGGCCACGATCTTCATTTTGGTTACGTTATCGGCCATCAGCGTTCGTTTTTATTTTTCAAAATCTCCAGGATCTGTTCCACGCACTCGGCAATGATCTCGTCCTTATCACCGCCGCCACCGCCTTTGCTGCCACCGCCCCCAGCGGACTTTGAATCCTGTTCGGCAGGGCTTTGGTTTACGCTCACGCGGATGTTCAGTTCTCTGATCTCAATTGGCATAACATCAGGTTTGAAGGGTGTAATACTGATATTGCAGCTCAAAGCTTTCAATAGCAATGCTGTTTTGCTCAGCGTTCAGATCGCTCAGGCTCCATTTTTTGGGCCAGGCCTGCACTACGTTCCAGGTTAAAAGCGGGTCATGTTCTTCGTTAAGCAGGCTTACGGTAAGGTCTTTAGGTTCGATAATGAAATTATTGAACACGTTATTACACCAGTTCATCAGCAGTTTTGATTCGGTAATGAGCCCCCGTTTCAGCACCAGTGCCGGAAACTTGGCCCTTACCGGCAGCGCGTGTTCAAAACGATTTTCACCGCCCTCCTTTTTGGATTCTGTTTCCATCTCCATGGATAGGCCCGATACGTTCTGGAACCGGCTGTCGATTTCTTCATCGCCAATGCCCGTAAACACCACCTTAAAGTGAAAACCTAAAGGCGGATAACCCGATTTAGCGTCGAAGGCCATGGTTAGCCGTTTTTAATGGTTAAACCTTCATGTGCAACCTCAAGCGTTTCAATTGCAGCCTCGTTGGCATCTGCCTTCAAATCGGCCGACTGAATTTTAACCGGGAAGGCATTTTTAACCGACCATGTAACTACCGGCTGATGCTCTTCATTAAGCAGGTTAATGGTAAGGTCACGGCGGTCTATCTGATTTAGTTTTACGGTGTTCATCCAGTCATAAAACTCGTTATCGTTAGCAAATGTGCCGCGTTTTAGGGTGATATTACCATATTTGCGCATGCCGGGCATTTTTACCTTGTTATATTCCTTGCTGCTGCCTTCGCGGTATTCAACCACTTCGGTCTCAATCTGTAAACCGGTTACTTCGGTAAAACCGATGCGTGTGCCACCCCAGTCAACCTGGAAATGGAATTTGGGTAGAGGATAATTTGCCATTTTATTTGTTTTAAATGAAATTCAATTGATTTTTTAACTCTCCTGCATTTTGTGTGAAAAGCGGAGGATGATGAACTCGGCAGGCCTTACTACAGCCATACCTATTTCAACTATCATGCGGCCCTCCAAAATATCGAGCGCGGTCATGGTTTCGTTAAGGCCCACATTTACAAAAAATGCGTCTTCGGGCTTAGCGCCCTGTAAGGCACCGGCACGCCATTGCAGCGTTAAAAAGTTTTGGATCATCACCCTCACTTTTGTCCAGGTGTTGGCATCGTTTGTTTCAAATACAAAAGGATAAGTAGCCTTTTTAACCGATTCCTCAACCATGATAAAGAAACGCCTGACAGGGATGTAGCGCCATTCGTTATCATTACCTGCTAAGGTACGCGCACCCCAAACCAAAGTACCCCGGCCCGCAAAAGCCCTGATAGCGTTGATCGATTTACCGGTGGCTGTAACGTTCATATCGTCCTGGTCGCTGTTGTCAATTTTCACAACAGGGCCAATCACATTATTAAGGCTCACATTGGCGGGTGCTTTCCAAACGCCGCGGGTACCGTCAACGTTGGCATAAACCCCGGCAATTGCTCCCGATGGCGGGATGGTGCTCCTTTTAGTCGTTATTGCCGAGTTTGCAGCGCCGAAAAATACGTTTCCGGAAAATAGTGCCTGCTCGGCGAGGTTTTCATAAAACAGGGCGCCATTTATTAATGCGCCAAAACCCGTTAAAATAGTAGCAACGGTATCCTGCAGTGCCTGTACAACAGAAAGTGCACCGGCTGCATCCTTGGTAAAGTTGTCTGCATTGGCAGCTATAGCTGCATAGTTGGAGTTAGCTACCCAGGGCGTGTTATCTAATACCGAATAAACAGGTGTTGGATTACGACCGGCAGTTGTATTAGCAGCAACCTTGGCATTTTTTTCGTAGGCAATAAGGTTGGTGATGGCAGCGGCAAGCTTTGCATCTTTACTCAATGCATCGATATCTTTGCCATATAACGCACCAACGGCGGGAGCATCTTTAGCCTTTTTACCCGCGGTAACAATGGCCGCCAGCAAATCGAGGTAACTGGTTAGCTGTACATCGGGCGTTATGTTTTTGGCAATATTATTTGCCAGTGCGGTCAACTTTGCTTTAACTGCATCAATACCGCTTACCCTCAATGCAGTTGCATCGGCCGCAGTGCTAAATACAGATCCAATTACTTTATCAGTATCCTTGATAGCATTTTGCAGGTTGGTTACCAGCGCTTTTTCGGCTGCACTTTTTGAAAAGCCGTCGTAGTTGGTGATCTTGACTGACGGAGAAGCATTATTCCAAAACTCCATCTGCCTGAAATCAACGTTAACATCATAAGTGGTTATAATCCAGGGATAGTAAGCCGCGCCATAATTGAGGTTATTGATACCGATTGAGCTGCGGAAATTATCAATTGGCTTATTGGTAACATCCTGACGTTTATCGCCCTGCAGCACATCAAGTATCGAAAACCTGTCCTGCATGGAGGCGCACAAGCCCAATGCTTTGGTTTGCAAACCGCTAAAGGCAACAAGATCGGGCTTGCCGCCGGCTACCAGCTCAACCGCGTCGGGAAACAGGATCAGTGTAGGCTCATCCTCGGCTGATAGGGTATCGATACCTCCTGATATAGGCGGCGCTGTTACCGCAGATGAGAAATCTCCCACCGAAACGATATAGCATGGCCCGCCGCCATTATCAAAATACTGCCTGAGCGATACATACAGGTGAAACCGTTTATCGGGTGCTACGTTCAGGATCTGGTTTGTCGCCGGGTTAACAGTAACCTTAATGGTGGCCGGTACATAACCGCCGCCAAATAAGCTTTCAAACTCCAGCAATGATTTTATACGGGTTGGTACATTTACCAGCGATTTACCTTCGGGGGTTAATGCAAACGCTGTAAAACCAATAAAGGCAGGTATAGCGGTTTCAACCTGGGCAACTGATGGCGGAAACAGTGCAATCTCCTGCACGTAAACTCCGGGTGTTTTATAAGCCATGACTAATTGATTTAAGATTGAACCATTTTATGACTGAAACGAAGAATGATGAACTCGGCCGGACGAACCACAGCCATGCCCACTTCAACAATGAGCCTGCCTTCCAGTATATCCAACGAGGTCATGGTTTCGCCAAGGCCAACGTGTACAAAGAAGGCATCCTCGGGCTTGGCACCTTGTAAAGCACCTGCGCGCCATTGCAGTATTAAAAAGTTGGCAATCATACCGCGTACCTTTGCCCAGGTGTTACCATCGTTAGGCTCAAATACAAAGGGTTGGGTTGAGTTTTTAACCGATTCTTCGACCATGTTGAAGAATCGCCTTACGGATATGTAGCGCCATTCGTTGTCATTACCTGCCAGTGTACGTGCTCCCCAAACCAACACACCCTTGCCCGAAAATGCCCTGATGGCATTTACCGATTTACCGGTGCTGGTAACGTTCATATCTTCCTGGTCGGCATCATCAATTTTAACCATTGGGGCAGCTACCATGTTAAGGCTTACATTTGCCGGCGCTTTCCAAACACCGCGCGTATTATCAACAGAAGCATATACACCTGCTATTGCCGCTGCCGGAGGCAGAATAACCGAAAACAGGCTGGTTTGCTGTTTGATATAGTTATACAGATCACTGTTTAAGTGATAGATGGAATTGGCGGTATTGGCATCATCGCGCAAAACGGCGGTGGCCGGAAAGTCAGTCGGTGTAACGCCTGTTCCGGAAACGATCAGTTGCTTGCTTTCATTGCTGAAATAGTTGATGCTGGTTTGCAGCCATGGATAATAGGCAGCACCATAACTAAGGTTATTAACCCCGATAGCCGTACGGAAAGCAGTCGCGATATCGCCGAACGTTTTTTTGCCTTTATCGGCCACTGCCACATATGGGTCGATAAGCACTACCCTATCCTGTAGAAATGCCGCCTGAGCCAATGCCGCGGTAAACAAGCCATAATAATCCGCAGGTGCGGTAAGGGTTACGGCATCGGTAAACAGCAGGATGGTCGGCTCGTCTTCTTTTTGAACCGCGGCAAGCGCGTTACCAAGCAAGGCTTTGTCAACATTAACAGCTGCACCTGTTTGGCCTGCCGAAACAATATAACAAGGGCCTCCGCCATTGGCAAAGTAAAGTTGCAGGCAATAGTACATCCTGAATTTCAGGGCTGCATATGGATCGTCAACCGCCGCATCAAATGAAAATACACCTGCCGCCTTTTTGATCTTGATACCGGTTGCTGTTCCGGTTGTGGTGAACAGGGTATTCTCGGCAAAACCAAAAATCTGCTCATACTCTTTAAGCGATTTGATCCTGACAGGGTTGTACTGCAGCGATGCCCCGTTATAGCTAATATTTTGTGTGTAGCCTATAAAGGCAGGGATAGCCGTTTCAACCTCGGCTACCGATGGAGGTAGGAGCGGAATTTCTTCCACGTAAACACCCGGAGTTTTGTATGTTGTTGCCATATTACTGTTTTTTACTTCCTAAAAAAATATGTCTGAAAAAATCTGATTGGTTTCTGGTTTAAGTAGCGATGCCGTTGCATTGGGCAGGTCGATAGTGGTTGGATTATTATTTTTATCCTTTACTTTCACAGCTATAAAACCCTGCCGGGTAAGGGGCAGCGCATTATCAGTTACTGATGCCGCCCCAAAAGTTTTACCTATATAGCGCCAGTAGGTTGCCCGGTTTTTAAACCTTAAGCTAAACACCGGCGATTTAAGCGTGGTATCCGCCTGTAACAGGTTATAAGTTGCACCGCTTGTTTTAACACAGATATCAATAAAAGCCCAGGCCGATGCATCCATGCTATAGTAAAACGGAAAATCGTCTGTATAACCTGTAGTTGCCAGGTGGGCGGTATATAAACCTTCAGGTAAATTGCCCATATCAGCTTTGATAATACTCAAAGGCCCGGTTTCCACACTGCTGGGCACGTTTACAACATTGCCAAAGCGATCTTTTATAGTGAGTGCCGGAGTTTTATTTGCCACCGTTACCTGGTAGGTAAATATGCGCCCAAACTGGCGGATCAAATCATTATTACTTGCGTAGGCCAGCGGTTTTCCGCCTACCAGAGGATCAGTTACCCAGTTGCCCGCCGGGGTAGCGCCCACCGCCGGGTCAAGGTTATTTTTTTTCTGGGCGATGAATAATTTAGTTGGTGCAGCCTGATTGTCAACCAGCATATCGCCGGGGTAATAATCGGTAGCAGCTTTGTACACATTTGGTGTTGCTGTTAAAAACGGAGCCACACGCGGCGAATACGAAGGATCGTTGGTAAAAAAGTATACCATGCCATCCGGCGCCTTTAAAGGCAATGAGCTGTAGTTGGCAAAAAGCCCATCGTTAATAGCCAAACTAAAGCTAAATACGGTATTATCTGCCGGTACTATTTGCGGCTGTTCCTTCCCCCCGTTCAAAGTGTACGGGATACCGGTAATAATGCCGGTTTCTGTTTGTTTATAAACCATGTGCAAGCCTGCAAACTTTGCCCTTGTAGTTTTAGTAGGCATTACACTCATGAAACTGCCTATATCATAACGCTCCAGCATGGCCAGGCGCGCGTCGGCGCTCAGCGTGTCAAAGAGTGTGATCCCGTCATCGAGGTGATAATGATGACGGATGTCAACCTCAAAAAGCGTTTCGTAGTTCAGGTCCAGTACCATCGGGTTATAATTTACAGGTTAATCGCCGGCGCTAATCGTTAGCTCAGTTTATCGCTCAGTTCTATCTTTTTAATGATGCCGCGTGTTTCTGTCACATTATCGCGCAGTATTTCAATCAGCCTAACGCGGTACAATACATATGGAAATTGTTTGCCGCCCAGTGTACTCCACAGGTAATTGGCCTGCTCAAATGTGGGCGAGTAGATATCAAGTATGAGGCGAAAATCGCCGAGGCCTACTTTTGTGGTCGGGCTGTTTTGCTTGGTAAAAGTGCTCTTCCCCTGAAAAAATTCGACGATATGCGACAGGAAGATCAGTGATTTTTCATAAGAAGAATCCAGGCAGGCCGAAAACAAAACATACAGGTTAAGGTACATCGGCGCGTTGCGATAGTTGATATCATCGCCGTTGCGTACATAATTGGGTATATTTTTCATGGTAAACTCTTCGGAGATATTTACCAGTGTCACCAGGATATTTTCAAGCCCTTTGATCTCATCATCACTCAGGTGGGCCACGTTTTTAAGCTGGGTGAAGCTTGAGCTGAGCCCGCTGTTCCCGTCGGTTGTTTTGAGATAGTTATTTAACTGTTCGGCTAAAAAACTTACGGTTTGGTAAATCATGATAATTAGATGTTTATAGGTGGTTGCAGGTTGGCTGCTGATGTTAATCCAAAGTTGGGCATCTGGCTTTAGTAACGTGCAAGTGTATGCACGTTAATTACCACGTATTTATACGCAATTGACACACGTATAAATACGTGGTAATGAATAGGTTAAAAGAACACAAAACCTTTAATCTATAGTTAAAACGGGCTTTTTATATTTAAGTATTTACAGCCAAACAGGCCTAAGGTTAAAAACCATGAATTTTAGCGCGGCGCGGATCTGCACATTTTCGGTGCTCCTGTACTTCAGATAATTAGCCGAAGGCAAGTGTTGCTATCCTAAAGGATACCGGTATCCTTTAGGATAGTAGTATCTTTTTGATAGTTAATCAAGGTAATTTTGCTTTACAAAATAAAGAGCAATGAAAATATTACATCTCATCAGCAGCCCGCAGGGCGAAGCATCATTCAGCGTAAAATTAGGCAACGCCATTGTGGGCGAATTACAATCGGCCCATCCGGATCATACTTTAACCACACATGATTTAACCGCCACCCCATTTCCACACCTGGAAGAAGCACACATTACATCTTTTTTCACTCCTGAAGAAAAAAGGACACCCGAGCTTGTTGAAGCCGTTAAACATTCGGACGAGGCAATTGCCGAACTGATGAACGCAGACGCTGTAGTTATCGATACACCAATGTACAACTTCGGTATTCCATCGACCTTAAAAACATGGATAGACCATATTGCCCGTGCAGGCAAAACTTTCAAATACGATGGAAAAACACCTGAGGGACTGGTTAAAAATAAAAAAGTATACCTTGCCATTTCATCTGGTGGAGTATATTCTGAAGGGTTTATGAAAGCTTATGATTTTACCGAACCTTATTTAAGAGCAGCTTTAGGTTTTTTAGGAATGACAGATATTAAAGCGTTCAGGGTTGAAGGCATAAAAGTGCCGGGTTTACAGGAAACGGCTTTAGATAAAGCGATACAGGCTATTGAGCTTTAATTTAAACAAAAACGGGAGGCTAAAGCCTCCCGTTTTTGTTTGTGCTTTCTAACAATCAAATCTTCACAACAAAGCTATCCGTTAAAACAGATGTATGTTCGTCCTCATCGGCTACGGTGTAATATTCACCGGTTAAAGTGAGCCCATTGTTAATCTTTTCAACAGCGATCTTTAAAAAGCCGTGACGGGTATCACAGCTGTATTCAAGGTTTACGCCATCAAACCGGGAATCTTCGGGAGTAAAACCGTTATTGTCTGTTAAGGCGATGGGATGTAATTCGTCAAAACCTCCTGTACCGGCAACAATATAAGGTACTATAACTAAATCATCATATTGCTTACTGAAACGCTGATAGTTATGTACGTGCCCACTAAAAACTATATCGGGCCTGATACCGGTTTCTTCAAAAACCCCTTCTAAAAAATCAATCATCGGCAAACTGGCGCCATGATTAATATCTGCCGAATAAGGGGCATGGTGCATACAAAGGATAATAGCCTTATCTGGCCGCTGCATATCCGCAGATCGCAGTTCCTCCATAAACCAATCGCGCTGCTCGCGGGTAACAACGCCATATTTGGGAACATTGGTATGTAAACCGATAATAGTTGCCAGCGGGGCATCCATTGTCCAGTAAATATTGGGCTGCGGCATGCTTTTGCGGTCTATCCTTCGGCTTAACATTGCCGGGCGCGAAACCGTATCACAAAACACCGTTGTAAAAGCATCAAGGCTTTGATACGGCATTGCAGCCGCCGGATTTACATCACTATCATGGTTACCGGCTATCGCGAATATCGGCCCCGGATACATGCTGTAGGGTTCAAAAAACTGGTCGTGATAGTTTTGAGCCTCTCCGTAGTTGTAAACAACATCGCCTAAATGGTATAAAAATTTTGGCTTGTCAGCGCCGGAAAGCACTTGATACTGTGCAGCCATTAAAGCGGCTATACGCCTTTGCGAACCGGGGTTACGGATGCTGCCGGTATCGCCCACCATATGAAAAACCATTTTATTATCAGCAATGCCGGGCACTACATCATCTACGGATAAATGATAAGGATAATCGCCGGAGGGCCCGGGCAGGGGCTGAAATTTATAGCTGTCATCCGGCTGATCTTTTTTGATGACCGGGCCGGTGTGTTTTAATGAAGAAATTAAAGCCATCTGCTCCATGATACCGCCAAAATTACGCAACCTAATATTAAGGCAGGGTTAAATTGGGGTTTAACGTTTAAGAAGAGCAGCTTGAGATTACCAGGGCCAAAATTCTATCAGGCCAATGGCAATTGAAGTGTTTACCTTTGCCATATGAAAAACTACAAAATAATCTTATCTGCAACCTTGCTGGCTTTATCGGCTTGCGGTGTTAATCATGTTAAAAACACATCTGCCGGTTCTGATTCTGCTGAAAATCAAAGTAACGCTACTGCTGCGAGTGCCAGCCTGTTTGCCAAAATGCAAATAAAGCCCACTATTAAGATTGGCGAAGCTGTTGAACTAAAATTTACAGTTTATAACGATGCCGATACTGCTCGTCAATTCTGCAAATGGCATACACCGTTTGAGCCGCTTATGAGCAAATATCTTGACGTTAAAGATGCAAGCGGCCAGGAAATGTTATATAAAGGCGCTATGGCCAAGAGGATTATGCCACCGCCGCCCAGCAACTATATTAAGGTGAATCCAAAGGATAGCTTAACGGCTACCATTGACCTGTTAAAGGCTTATGACATCAGTAAACCATCAAAATATACTGTTATTTACGTAGGACAAAATATGAGCGGGCTTACAGTGAAAGATAGTGTGGAGTTTGTTTATAAAGGGAAGTAAGAAAGAAAATTTAATACTTCCTCTTAAGAGAATAATAAACAACGGTTGACTGTGTACATATCTTAAAAAAAGGAAAATATCATTTCGACAGAGCAGGGCAGACCGAGTGGTGGAGCGAAAGAGAAATCTTCTACGCCAAGCTTCACAACTATGCCTGTAAAAGCATGACGTAGAAGATTTCTCCTCACCTCCGCCGCACAAATCGCATCCCCGGTTCGTCGAAATGACAGTTTTTTCAATAAGGTGTACACCTGGTAGTTCCTGAGGGAGGGAATTGCACAATCTTTTTATAACCACTATTCGCATTACCGGGCTACCGCCTTCATCTTCGCCAGTGCTGTTTTAGCTACCGTTAAAGCATCCTGAGCGTAATAACTTTTATTAAAAACCTCGAACGAGATCACCAGTGGCCTTTCGGGGTTTTTAACTATTTGGAGGATCTGTTTAAGTGGGGCGATACCGTCTCCGCAATAGACTCTGTCGGGTTCGGAGATCTGCCCGGGACTGATACCTGCCGGATAATCATTTACGTGAAAAATATCCAGCGCATGGTGTCCAACATACTTCAGGCTCTCTGCAGCCGATTGACCTTTAAAAATATGAAACACATCTAAAAGCACGCGTGCATTGGGGTTATCACATTGGGTAGCCACATAAAGTACCTGGCTTATATGTTTTAAGTTTTGCGATCCGCCCCACATTTCCAGCTGAGGCATAACTCCAGTTTGCTCACCCATTTTCAGGATGGCAAGGTACCGTTCTGTAACTACATCCAGATCAAGCACCGGGCCTTTGGTCATGCCGGCCGGAGGGGCTGCTATCCGATGACAGTCAATCCGCGCCAGCATTTCCATTTCCTGCTGTAACTGTTCCAGGGCTTTTTTGCGGGTAGGTTCATCATCGGCCAGCCATGCGGCAAAACCTATAGCATCTTCAACTTTAAGGCCTAACCCGTCGATGATCTTTTTGGCTTCAGTCAGCGATCCACCACTTTGCAGATAAGTTTGCAGGGTATCTATCCAGATCTCAACCGAAGTAAAGCCGGCTTTGGCAGCTATTTCAAGCTCTTTAATAAAACCAAGGTTATGACCGCGGATGGTACTCATGTTTAACGAGTAAACAAAACCGTTGCCCGCTTTGGGCGCTATTGGCGCTGCTGCCACGGTTCCTGCTTCGCTCAATACAGCGGCGGCTGCCGTTAAACCTATTGCTTTTAACACTTGCCTGCGGTTTAAGTTGCTCATATACTAATCTTTTAAACCTTTCAGATAGGCAATGGTAACAGGCAATTGCTGACTGTATGATGGACTTTCATCCTCAATAAAGTAATGTTTAATCCCGGCCTTTTTTGCAGCTTTCAGCACTCCGGGGATATCAATTTGCCCGGTACCTAAGGCAACATCATTTTTGGTGTCGGTGCCGCCGGTAAGGTCGTTAGCTACGCCTTTGCGGATATCTTTCAGGTGCATCAGTTTCATCCTCGACGCATACTTATTGATCAATGCAGCCGGATCCTGCCCGCCATGGAACGACCACAGGATATCTATCTCGAACGAAACATATTTCGGGTCGGTATTTTGGGCGATATAATCGAACAGCGTACCATCGTTATAAGTTCCAAACTCGTAACCGTGGTTATGGTAACAGAAAGTTAAACCCGCTTCGCTCAATATTTTAACAACACGATTGAAGTCGGCAGCAGCCTTTTTGGCATCATCCAAAGTAAACTCCTTACCATGCGGAATCCAGGCAACCATCACATATTTAGCACCAAGCGTTTTGGCCAGCTTGATCACGCTGCCCGGGTCATTAACAATTGCTTCATACCCAGCCCCTGTTGATGGGATGCTGATCCCGCGGTCATCGCACATTTTCCTGAATTCCTCGGGCGGCATGCCTTTTGGCCCCTCTCCTTCAATTTCGGTTATGCCTAATGATTTAATGGTATCCAACACAGCAGCGGTAGCTTTTGGCATACTGCTGCGAAATGTATAAGCCTGCACCCCTATTGGGCCGGTAAACAGTGGCTTGCCACCTTGTGCAGACGCCTTATTTCGGCCCAGAGCCATAGTAGCTAAAAGGGCTATAAGAATGGTTGATTTTTTCATGGTTAAATTGGAATAACTTTCTTTCTAAAAGCGGTTAAAAAAGCGTCATTGCGAGGGACGGAGCAATCCCCGATTAGCAGGTCCACCCTGTATAGTTTGGGATTGCTTCGTCCCTCGCAATGACGGTATTATAATTAAAACTATTCAACAAACTGGATATCCTTCAAATTTAAAATACCATCGCTGGGTTTAGAATGTTTTATGGCGAAAAAGTATACATCGTGCTTTCCGTTCACCGGCTTATTCACCTGGCCGGTCACTTCGCCGGTTTTATCCCATGAACCTGTGGTTTGGTAAGCTACGGAGCTGATCACCGGCCCGGCCTGCGAATCGATCCTCACCTCTATCTCGCCGTCATAATCCTTCGATGCATATGTATAAGCAAACTTGCTGATATTGGTCAGGTCGATATTCCTGAACAGTACGTATGATTTATGGCTCCCTGCCGAAAGATCATTTTTAAACCTGTTAAAACCTTTCAACTCATCGGCATAAACGGCCTTTTCTGCGGCATTACGCAGCACCACCATATCCGTAGCCTTCAGCGGACCAACAAGTTTGCCGCCCTTATCGGTATAAGATGCCAGCAGTGTGTATTCTCCGCGCGGTTCGGCATCATTAAATTTCAGATTGAGCACACCGGTTAAAGGCAGCGGTAATACCGGGCTCTTTTTATCGGTAAGCGAAAAAATGTATTTCACAATTTCCCTCGTATCTGCATTTGATAGTTGCGGGTGTGCACTCATCACATGCTCGGTACCCCAACTTCCCGCACCACCTGCAATTATCTTTTTAGAGAGCTGATCAATAGCTCCCTTTTGTGTTTTGTACCGTTTTGCAATAGCCATAAAGCTTGGCCCTACCGCAGTTTTATTAATAGTATGGCATGATTTGCAATCACTATTAGCCATCAGCCCCTTGCCCGGATAGCTTACCTGGGTAGTTGAAAGTGCCGTTAAATTTTGCGTGGTACTGTTGACCGACGGCTGCGGATTATAGATGTAAAACAGTTTCAGCTTTTTAGGATCGATCCTGCCATCCTCCTTATCGGTAGCTACCACATGGTAATGAAAAGGCTTGCCCTTCCAAATAAATGATTTATTATCAGCACTGGCGATGGTAACCTCTGGTTTGGTGTTACCAACCCTTACAACCACGGTATCCCTGCCGGTTAGCCCTCCTTTATCAGTTACCTTTAAAATAGTTTTATATACACCAGGCCTGGTGAAAGTATAACTGGCTGATGAAGTGTTAGCACCGACAGTTTTACCATCAAACAGCCATTGGTAAGTGATCTTATCATCGTCATCCAAATCCTTGCTGTTTTGACTGCTGAAACTTACCTTAAGCGGGGCTTGCCCGGCTATTTCCTTTTTAGCCGGAAATTCTTTTAACTCGGCAGTTAAAAACCTGGTTTTGGCGAATTTATTAAATGCGGCTGTGTCCGAAATGCTGGCTTTAGCTATAGGTGCCCGGTTACCGGTATTGTATTCAATCTTAACTAAACGGGCATCTTCATTTTGGGCACCGTAAACAGAGCCATATTCAAGCATGTATAAAGCACCATCCGGCCCAAATTCCATATCAATCGGCCGGCGGAAATCGCCATTGGCAGGCATAAACGCCTCGTTGCGTAAATAGTTCTCATCCTTATCAAACCTAAGGTCTATTACCCAGTTGCGCATCCAATCGGCCACAAATAAGGCACCGTCATAATATTCGGGGAATTTGTTCGGGTTCTTGATTTTTTTATCAAACTCATAAAAATCGCCGCCAATAGCGCAGCGGCCACCCATACCTAATTCGGGAAACTCGTCGGACGCGGCGTAAGGATACCAGATCATGGCGGGTGTAGCCGGCGGCAATATATTTAAGCCGGTATTATTAGGCGAATTGTTTACCGGCGCTTTAGGATCAAAATTTGGCCCAGGTTTGGCATTCACAAAATCCCAGTGCGAGTAGGCAAAGTTGTTACCCACAAAATATGGCCAGCCAAAATTCCCTGCCTTGCGCGCCTGGTTAAACTCATCGTACCCTCGCGGCCCCCGCGGCGAATCTTTACCCGCATCAGGCCCAATCTCGCCCCAGTATAAAACTGATGTTTTAGGGTTTACTGCAATCCGGTATGGGTTGCGGCAGCCCATCACATAAATTTCAGGCTTGGTTTTGGCCATACCTTTCGGGAAAAGGTTTCCTTCGGGGATGGTGTAAGTTCCGTCGGCCTCGGGATGGATACGCAGGATCTTGCCTTTAAAATCATTGGTATTGCCGGCGCTCCGTTGCGCGTCAAGGCTGTAATGCTCTGTTCCGGGGCGCTCATCCAGCGGTGCATAACCATCAGAAGGAAAGGGGCTTGAGCTATCACCTGTGGACAGGTAAAGGTTTTTATCCTTATCCCAGGCCAGCGAGCCGCCGTGGTGAGCGCCGCTCACCTTTTGTACCGGTACTTTAAGCAGGATTTTTTCTGACTTAAGGTCGAGCACATCCGTTGGGCTTAACTTGAAGCGCGAAAGCTGGAAATTAAGCGGTTCAATGGTTTGCCCGGCCGGCATGTAGTAGATGTAAACAAACTGGTTCCTGTCAAAATCGGGGTCGAGCGTGAGGCCGATAACACCTGTGCCGCCTTCATAAGTAATCGGGAATTTATGGATTAATTTAAACTTATTGGTTTTGGTATTATAGACAGAAAAGTTGCCCAATAACTGGGTAAAAAACACACGACCATCTTTCGCAGCAGCCAGTTCCATAGGCGAGGCTATGTTACTCACCAGCACAGTTTTGATAAAACGACTTTGATCGGGCGCTACTTTAGCATATGATTTACCATAATCAAGCGGTTTGCCATTGCCCATGGCATATTTGATTCCGCCAAGCAATTGCCCCAAAAACAGGGGATCGCTGTAGCTCTCATCGGTATGGCCGCAGCCTGTGTAAAATGACCGGCCGCCATCAAATTCGTGGTACCAGGTTATGGGATGATTAGCGCCGTTGGTACCTCCATCGTAAGTATTTTCGTCCAGGCTTGCCAGCACATGGATACCACTGTATATAGATTTGTAGTTGTACCATTCATCAGTACGTTCCCACCTGGAGGGCAGGTTGGCAGTGGCCGGCTGGCTTTTATCGGTTACATCTATTGTGGCCTTGCGAATGTTGGAATTATTGGGATGGCTTGAAAAATAGGCCCCAACCAGTTTGCCGTACCAGGGCCAGTCGTACTCGGTATCAGCAGCAGAGTGTACACCCATAAAACCGCCGCCTGCCTGGATATAACGTTCAAAAGCTGCCTGCTCAACGGCATTAAGCACATTGCCGGTGGTGCAGTTAAATACTACTGCCTGGTATTTTTTAAGGTTATCGTCATTAAAATTAGCAGAATTGGTGGTGGTATCCACATCAAAGCCATTCTCGCTGCCTAATTTTTGAATAGCCGCTATCCCGAACGGGATACACGAGTGGTGCCAGCCTAAAGTTTTTGAAAATACCAGCACACGCGGCTTATCAAATGGTTTTTTAAAGGAATAAAGCAGGAAAGTTAATCCTGTCAAAAAAACGAAGGTGAGTTTTGTTTTTAATGACATGTTTGAGGTTATTATTGGTTTACATTTAATGAACAGCTATAAAAGCAGCATTAACTCATCGCCTTGCTAAAAGGATTTATGTACAAGGCAAAAAAATATGAAATGCAGTATCGCTAAAAAGGGCTGTTCAACAATTGGCTAACACAATATTACTATTTAAAAAATTCACTGTGTATTAATTACACTTTTATTTTGGGCGGGAATGGGTTTGTAATTGAATTGTTACTACCGTCAATACAACATGGTATCCGCCGGATGCAGAGCTGCATGATTGAGTATTCACTGGCTTCGGCTCTGAAGATAAGGTGAGAGATATTTTTAAGGAAATAAGCAACCTTCGAAAAAAAACCGCGCCGGTAAGCAACCATCATATACTATGACAAAATCTGGTTCCGGTACTGGCGCGGACTTACCTTTTTAATCACTTTAAAAAAGCGGTTAAAGTTTGATACATTATTGAAGCCGCATTCATAAGCTATATCAGTAATACTGTTATCTTTATTACTTAGCAGTTTGCAGGCATAGCCAATTCTTGTTTCATTTACAAACTGGGTAAATGATTTTTGGGTACGTGCCTTAAAAAACCGGCAAAAGGCAAATGTGTTCATGTTAGCCACATCGGCAATAGTATTTAGTGAGATATCCTCCCTGAAATTATCAAAGATGTATTTAAATACCTGGTCCATGCGCTTACTATCATGATATTGATAATAGTTGATATAGTTGATACTGGCCAGCAGGTTATGCTCCGTATCCGAGCTCATGATGTTAAGGATTTCGAGCAGGGTAATGATCTTTTGCAACCCTTCCAGTTGTAATATCCGGTACATCAGCGTTACTACCAGGTCCTTGCTTTTCCCCTTTAGCTCCACTCCTCTCTGTGCTTTATTTAAAAACGACTCCACCTTACGCACATTCCCAAATGCGGAAAGGTGCATCAGCAATTTTGAAGGATTGAAATGAATAGATAATGAGTGCGCGTAAGGTTCAGGATCGTCCTCGTTGGCCTGCTCATGGGTGTTATGCCAAACATGCGGGATATTTGAGCCAAGAAAAATCAACTCCCCGCTTTCAAAATAATCAACCAGGTCGCCAATGATCCTTTTACCCGAACTTTTTACAATGTGCACTAACTGGCATTCTTCATGAAAATGAAACTCATTTGAAAAAAAAGGAAGCTTCACTTCCCGGGCAATGAAAAGGTCTTCTGACTGTACCCCGTCAGACAATACGGCTAAAATTGGTTTCATTTTAACAAAACATTAACAGAAAAGTTAAATATAAGCAAAAATACTATCGAAGGTTACCAATTAAAGTGAAAGTAAAAAATCAAATGACGCTGATTTTTCGCCGTCATATCTTATCCCAAAAGGCTGGCTGGTTTAGTTATGAAGAGAAGAACAAAAAGAACCCGGCACGCACCATTGACTGGCGATTTACAGCCACGAAGTTAAGGGCTTTAAAAACTCATAAGTTATTTTGTTGTTAAAAACACACTTATTACAACTAAATTGTTTCAAAATACCATTTTAAGCATAAAACAAAAAGCAGGTTGTCAAAATAGTATCAAAACAAATCAATTTAAGTACAATTTATTGGTAATGTCCTCCATATTTTTACCCTGATTATAACGCCAGCTACTAAAGGTTTACAAAACATTTTTAATCGGAAACAGCAATCCAAAAAGGGAGAAGTTTTTGAAGCGGAATTTCTATATCCAAAATTGAATGATTAAAGCTTTACTAATTACGCTATTATTGGGGTTCACGGCCGGTACTGTCTTAGCCCAAAAAACCAAAAATGGCAGCGCAGGGAGTGCCCCTGCCACCTATACTATTCAAAATGCAGCTAACGATACCTGGAAGGGATTTGAACGGATCAACATTACCATAGGCCCCCATAAAGCTTATTATGTAAACCCTAAAAAGGCACTCGAAGGCAACCCATGGGTATGGCGGGCCTCATTTCCGGATTGGCATACCGATATTGACAGTATCCTGCTAACCAGGGGTTTTCATGTTGCTTTTGTAAATGTTGATAATCAATATGGCAGCCCCTATGCTTTGCAGGTTTGGGATACTTTTTACAGATACCTAACCACTAAACAGGCTTTTGCTCCAAAAGCCGCGCTTGAGGGTGTAAGCCGCGGCGGCTTATATGTATATGGCTGGGCCAAACGCAATCCCGATAAAATCAGTTGTATTTATAACGAAGCCCCTGTTTGCGATATCAAAAGCTGGCCGGGCGGCAAGCTAACTGCCGCTGGTGACACTAATCTTTGGAAACAACTGCAACAGGTTTACCACTTCACAGAACAACAAGCGCTTGATTATAAAGACAACCCCATTGATAACCTGGATGGGCTTGCTGCCTTTAAAGTACCTGTTATGCACATCATTGGTATAAACGACAAGTTGGTGCCTAATGCCGAAAACACCAACATCCTTGCACAACGCTATACCGCTTTAGGCGGACCAATGATGATATACCCCGTAACTGCCGGCCCTCAGGAGTTGAACGGGCACCACTTCCCGATTGAGCACCCGGAGCACTGGGCCGATATCATTACAGACTATAGCTATCCTGTAAAAAAGATACTTCCCTATAGCGATTATTTTACCACCCGTAATGGGCTGGCTAATAGTTTTAACGTATTGCGTTCGGGTAAAAAAGCTACGGTAGCATTTTTAGGTGGCTCCATCACTTATAATCCGGGCTGGCGTCAAAAAATAAGCCGTTACCTTACCGAACGCTTTCCATCAACTGATTTTCATTTTATACAGGCCGGGATCCCTTCATTAGGTAGCGTACCTCATGCTTTCCGCTTACAGCGGGATGTGCTTGACCCGGGCAAAGTTGATTTGATGTTTGTTGAAGCTGCGGTAAACGATAATGTGAACGGGCTGGATAGCCTGACCGAGATACGCGCTTTGGAAGGCATTGTAAGGCATGCCAAAAAAGCCAATCCGCTGATGGACCTCGTCATGATGTCGTTTGTTGATCCGGATAAGATCAGGGATTACAACAATGGTAAAACCCCGGTGCAAATAAAAAACCACGAACTGGTTGCAGAGCACTATGGTTTACCATCCATTAATCTTGCCAAAGAAGTTGCTGACAAATTAAATAACCACGAGTTTTCATGGCAATATGATTTTAAAAACCTGCACCCGGCCATTTACGGGCAGGAACTTTACTTTGCCACCATAAAAAGCCTGCTTAATACATGCTTTGATAACCGGCAGGGCATTATTCCAAAAATAAATTCATTACCCAAACCGCTTAATACACTCAATCTCGGCAATGGCCGCTATTACAGTATCCAAAATGCAAAAAATCTAAACGGCTGGACCATCAACCCCGATTGGTCGCCAAATGATAAACTGAGCACCCGCGATGGCTTTGTACATAAGCCTATGTTAATTGGCACAAAACCGGGTTCATCATTAACACTGCCATTTAGCGGCACCGCTATAGGTATAGCCATCGTATCCGGACCTGATGCAGGAATTATAAGTTATAGCATTGACGGCGGCGCTGAACAAAAGATGGACTTATATACGCAATTCAGTTCCTGGATCTACCTGCCCTGGTATGTAACCTTCAGCACCGACCTTAAAAAAGGCTCACACACGCTCAGCCTGAAAGTAGACTCCGATAAAAATAAAAACAGCAAAGGGAACACGTGCCAGGTACTTTATTTTTTAACAAATTAATTTTTTTAATTTAACCAAAGGAGAGGTGCTGTAGTTCTGCGTGTAAATAACTTAAAACAGAAAACCTAATTAAATAAACATGCCAATAAAAACGCCGCTGTTAATAACTGTAATGATAACAGGTATTACAACGTTTACTTACGCACAAACCAAACAACTAAAACTCTGGTACAAACAACCTGCCCAGCGCTGGGAAGAAACCGTTGCACTTGGTAACGGCCGTTTGGGGATGATGCCCGATGGCGGCATTACCAACGAAAAAATAGTATTGAATGATATCACCATGTGGTCGGGATCATCGCAGGATGCTAATAACTATGAGGCTTATAAAAAATTGCCCGAAATACGGAGTTTGCTTGCGGCCGGTAAAAATGTGAAAGCACAGGCAATTATCGATAAATCATTTGTTTGTACCGGCAAAGGATCAGGCGGCGTACCTTTTGGTTGTTTCCAGATGCTGGCCGACCTCAACCTTAAATATCAATACAAAGGTATTGAAGATAAAGATGTAAAATATGAAAGTTACGAGCGTGAGTTATCATTGAACAATGCCCTTGCCAAAACCACCTGCAAAGTAAATGGCGTCACCTACAAACGCGAATACTTTACCAGTTTTGGTGATGATGTTGATGTGATTAAACTAAGCGCCGACAAACCGGGCATGCTTAACCTGAGCATTAATATCAACCGCCCGGAGCGGGGTGTTACCAGTACTACCGGCAATGAACTTGATTTAACCGGTCAGTTGGATAATGGCACCGATGGTAAAGGAGTGGCTTACAAAGCCAGAGTTAAAGCGCGGCTAACCGGCGGCACGTTGAGCACTACCCCTGCTTCGCTGGTTATTAAGGACGCAACCGAGGTGATCATTTATGTATCTGCAGGTACTGATTTTAAAAACCACCTGTATTTGACCAAAATAGACAATGCGCTGACGGCTGCCATGAAAAAGCCATATGCTTTGGAAAAACAACAGCACATAGCCAATTTTCAAAAGCTTTTTAACAGGGTAAAGGTTGACCTGGGCGCTTCAGAAGCGGAAAAGCTTACTACAGATCAAAGGCTCATTGCCTTCCATACCAATCCTGATGCCGATAAAGGGCTGCCTGTTTTATTTTACCAGTTTGGCCGCTACCTGAGCATTTGCAGCACCCGCGTTGGTTTACTTCCGCCAAACCTGCAGGGTTTATGGGCCAACGAAGTACATACCCCGTGGAACGGCGACTATCACCTGGATATCAATATTGAAATGAACCAATGGCCGGTTGAGGTTTCCAACCTGTCAGAATTGAACCTGCCCCTCGCCGACTTAGTTAAAGGCATGGTGCCGCATGGCGAAAAAACAGCCAAAGCCTATTACAATGCCGATGGCTGGGTAGCGCACGTAATTACCAATCCCTGGGGTTTTACTGAGCCGGGCGAAAGCGCTTCATGGGGTATTTGTAAGGTAGGTTCGGGCTGGCTGTGTGACAACCTGTGGCAGCATTATGATTTTACCGGCGATAAAAACTACCTGAAACAAATTTACCCCATACTGAAAGGTGCGGCCCAATTTTACAACAGCATGCTTATCAGTGATGCCAAAACCGGCTGGCTGGTTACCTCACCTTCATCATCGCCCGAGAACAGCTTTTACCTGCCCGATGGCACACATGCCAGCATCTGTGTAGGCCCAACCATTGATAACCAGATCATTCGCCAGTTATTTAACAATGTGATCACCGCAAGCAAAGTACTGGGTAAGGATAAAGGTTTCAGTAAAACCTTAGCTGCCAAAGTAAAAAAACTTCCCCCTCCGGGCATTATAGCCAAAGACGGCCGCATCCAGGAATGGCTGGAAGATTATAAAGAAACCGAGCCGCAACACCGCCACGTTTCGCACCTGTACGGTTTGTTCCCTGCATCTGAAATTACCCCCGAGGCTACTCCCGCCCTTGCCGAAGCTGCTAAAAAAACATTAGAGGTAAGGGGCGATGATGGCCCGAGCTGGTCTATAGCTTACAAAATATTGTGGTGGGCACGCCTGCACGACGGCAACCGTACTTACAAACTATTTAAAGAGCTGATGAAGCCTACCATCAAAACAGATATTAACTATGGCGCAGGCGGTGGCGTATACCCTAACCTGTTATCAGCCGGTCCGCCGTTCCAAATTGACGGTAACTTTGGCGCAACTGCTGGTATTGCCGAAATGCTGATCCAGAGCCACGCCGGGTTCATTGATTTTATCCCTTCTATCCCTGATGCTTGGAAAGCGCAAGGCGAGGTTAAAGGCCTTAAAGCACGCGGTAATTTCACCGTTGATATGAAATGGAAAGATGGTAAAATAACCGCATACAAAGTGACTTCGCCTACTCCGCGTATGGTTAAGGTGAAGGTTAACGGACAAATCAAAAACATTATGGCCGTTAAAGCATAAACAACTTTGTTCATCATATTAAGGCATCCACTTCCCGGGTGCCTTATTTACAATCTTTTGTTTACCGAAACTGGTACAACTGAGCAATTCACGCAAAAAATTGGCAGCATGAGGATAAAACGTATGCCATTGATCCTAAACGGACAGGCCTTGAAGCCGGCAAAGCAGCGGCTACCAAATCATTATTACAAGGTTATAACCTAAATAACATGAGCAGCATTGTAGTAAAAGCAGGCTATGCTGCGCTTTTCAAATTTGAAGAGACTAAATAAAAACCGTGCAAAGGCGCCGGCAACAGATTCCCCTTAAATCACCGGACGCCTTTTGAGGGATGAAACCCTGTATCGTTTTTAACTGTTTAACTTAACCGATTTTGCCCGTTTGGCTGCAAGCGGGCATTTTGATTTTTTTGCGTTTACACAGCATTTGTTTTTGTGTTTAGCGCCCGCAACGTTAGTCTTTTCTATCTGGAGCGAAGTAAAAAACAAGCCACCGGTAACGGCCAGTATGGTAAAAAATTTCATAGCAGTAGGTTTTAACTTAAAAGACGATATTTTTTTGGGAATGTTACAGCGGTAATGGGAAATGTTGATTTTCGCACATTTCCCCATAAGGATATCCCTGAAAAACACATCATTGCGAAGAACGAAGCAATCCCCGATTGGCAGGGAGGTCATGCAAACCTCTCTGTAATGTTCGCTATCGTGTCATTCGCAATGAGGTGGTGGTAGAGTTCCCCCTAAAAACAAAAAGTCAGTGACCTCGCGTTACTGACTTTTCATTAACTATTAACTGACCAAATATCCTTAACAAAAAACTATCTGGTATTACAAACATAATGTGTTACAAGCGGGCCACATGTGTGAAAAGCACCATCTTAACACCGTAAAAGCAAACACATATCAAGCTGACTGCCTGTACTTTAACGGAGTTATCTTGTAATGTGTACGAAACAACCTGATAAATGAGCTTGGGCATTCAAAACCTACCATGCCAACCACTTCATTTACAGGATACCGGGTATCCTTCAGCAGCATTAATGAACGTTTTAAACGCAACTGGATCAAAAATTGGTGCGGCGTTAAACCAAAAGCCTGCTTAAAAGTGCGCAGCAAATGGTTAACCGAAAGGCAGGCATGCTCGGCAAGGTCTTCAAGACTAATGTTCTGGTTATAATTACTGTACAGGTACTCCTTAGCCAGGTTAAGGCGGCGCAGGATCTCAACCCTGGTACCCTGGTTTAAAAAGTCAAGTTTCTCGGCTTTTTTGCAAATCTCATCATTATAAATATGAAAGTAATTGATGAGCGTATGGTGCAGGTATTCATTGATCAGCATTTCGTCCTGCATCCCATTATCCAGGTGTTGTTTCAGGTGACATACATTGTACTTGATATCGCCTGCAAACGGATAAATAGTTTCATTAAATTCGGGCTGTACTTTACCATTACCATAGCCTTTACTTAACAAAGTGTCATTGTCAAAGGTCCAGCATTCTTTAAAATCCTGTAAAAACTGCTGATCAAAATTGATGGCAAATGATTGTACCTGCTGCCCCAGATCGGTATCGGTTGAATATTGTGTGCCCCTGTTCAGGATCAGGAACGAATCGGGATATATGGACAAATGTCTGCGGCCAATATCATAACGTTCATTACCGCTTAATACAAAGCGAAGGCTTAAATCTGAAGTATACTGCGGCCCCTGCCTTTGGCTACCGGTGCGGCTTACAATCTTGTTGTTATTGCGTAATACTTTTGAATAGTCCATTGTGATATGATTTTATTGTTCGTTATAATTTCTTTCTTCCAGTAACATAAATTTGTTCCCCGCCGGGTCTAAAAATTCGGCTGCCAATCCGGCCGGTAAATATGCAGGCGATTTGCAAAAAAATACGCCGGCCGTACGGAGCACATGATAATCGTTCAAACAGTCGGCAGTGTTAATGATAATATTACTCTTATCACTGTTGCTGTCGTTATTAGTTACAAGCAACGCCACATTTAATTTATCCGACTGGATCACCGTGCTTTCCCTGCCCTCGTAAAATGTCATTGTACCTGTTATTTTGAAACCTAATTTTTGAGTATAAAAATCAATTTGCCCCTCAAAGTCGGCTGTATACACAGGTATATATTTCAATTTCATTTTGCAGTAGCTATTAACGGGAACCAGATTTAATAACGGAAAACCAACCTGTTGGCTAAAGGCAGCGTACAGGGTAATTTTTGAAGCGGGTTTACAGTAGCCGGTCAGTTAAAACTACTTAACATACCAAAGGTACTTTACCTGCGGGGGGATAGTATCCCCCTATTTGGGGGATTTATGAATTAGTGGGCTTGTAATGATTATCATACTTCAGGCGATCCCTGAGGACACGGATCGGGGATATTATTAATTATTCCAGCGACCGTGCCCCCACGGATCGCCTCGCTCAAGTCAGAGTTTACTATATCAATTTATTCTGCCTGGCCAGTTTAATGGCATCGGCTCGTGAGTTTACATCAAGTTTGAGGTAGATGTTTTTGATATGGCTGCGAACAGTTTCAAGATCAATGAATAATTCATTGGCTATCTGACCGCGGCTTTTGCCCTCGCCAATCAGTTCCAGGATCTGGGTTTCACGCTTGGATAAGGGCGATTCCTGGTTTTTTTGGAACGAGCGGATCACGAGGCGCGCAATGTTGATGCTCATGGGGCCGCCGCCCTCCCGTACCTCTTTTATCGATTCAATGATCTTGGTTGAGGGGGTATTTTTTGTTAGATAGCCCGACGCGCCGTTAGCCAGCGCGTTAAAAATCTGTTTTTCAGATTCATAAACAGTAAGGATCAGGATATAGCAGTTGGGCAGCAGCTTTTTTAATTTGGGTATAGCATCAATGCCGTTAACGCCGGGCAGCTCTATATCCAGCAGGATCACATCCGGTTTATCTGCAGCTATTTTTTTAGCAGCCTCATCATATGAGCAGTAAGTACTAATTACATCATAGCCCTCGGTAGCACCAATTAAAAAGGCATAGCCATCGCGCAGGGTTTCATCATCCTCAATAATACTTACCTTAATGTTACGGGCCATGCTTAATTACTTAACTGGTTTTTACTAAATTTTAACGTTACTGAAGTACCCTTGCCTGCTTCCGAATTAATGAGCAGCATTGCATTGATCCGTTTGGCGCGGGCATTAATGTTATTGATCCCCCGCCCCCGGTGTGCTATGCTGCTGTCAAATCCTTTGCCATCGTCTGTAAGCTTCATTGCTATCGCGTTTTTATCGCTTTGGTCAAGCTCAAAAATTACATGTCCGGCATCAGCATGTTTAAGGATGTTGTTTAACAGCTCCTTAAATATCATGGTGATGTTACGACTGTATTCCATGGGCAGTTTTATCAGCTGGATATCTTCATCAACGGCAGCAAACTCAAAATCAACCGGCACATCATGAAAAACCTCTATCCCTATCTCGCGGATATGGTTAAGTGTTTCATACAGGTTATCGCTTTTAGGGTCGAGCGCCCACAGGATATCCTTTGTACCGTTGTATAATGATGCTGCGTTTTGCTTGATTTGGTCAACAATTCCGCGCTGATCTGCCTGCTCTTTATCTATTTTGGCATTCAGTATTTCTGATAAGACAGTGATCCGGGTTAATTTGTTACCCAAATCGTCATGAAAATCTTCGGCTGTTTGCTGGCGGATCTTTAGCTTCTCTTCCCGCTTCATGGCTTCAATTGCCTTTTGACGTTTTATTTTACGCTGATGCACTAAATTTTGCACACCGAAACCAAGCAGTACCAACAATATAATGGCTAATAACCTGAAGGTAAAAGTTTGATAAAAAGGCGGAACGATCACAAAACTGAAGCTGGCCATCTTTGGCGATACCTGCCCGTCGGGGCTTATGGCTTTTACCCTGAAGGTATAGGTACCCGGCGGCAGTGAAGGATAATTGACCACATTATTACGCATGGGCGAGCTAAAAGCACTATCCAGCCCAACCAGCTTATACTGGTAAGATACCGCATCTGGGTTTTTGAGGTAAACGCCAAGAAAAGATATCGACAAATGATTTTGATTATGTTTAAGCTCGGCCCAGTCATTAAGGTCGATAGAGGATCGTTTTTCGCCGTCCTCCTTCATCAGCTGTACCGATTTGATGAACACATGCGGCGGCGGCGAAGGAACCATTTTTGTCATGGTATTATACACCATAACAGCCTTGGTAGTACTGATCCAAACCTCGTGCCCACGGTGCATAATAGCATTTTGGTTGGCCTCTACCACAGGTTCTTTTGAGCCTATGTTGTCAATTACCCAAAAAGTTTTCTTTGCAGGGTTGTACTGCATCCGGTTAATTCCCCTGCCGGTGCCCATCCAAAGGCGGCCGCGTTCATCAGCAGCAAGGCTGTAAATACTGTTGGCCTTGAGGCCATCATCAACATTATAAATATTAACAGCCCCGGTTGTCATATCCCAGGTGTATAAACCGCTGTCGTCGGTACCTACCAGCAGCAGGTCACGGTACCGGATCATGCTGTAAACTGCCGTAGCCGGGAACGATTTAAGTTTAAAACCCGGAACTATCTTTTTATTTACGGTCAGCATAACACCGTTTTGAGTACCTATCAAAACAGAATCACGCCCCAAACTAAGCATTGAAGCCGTATAAGGGGGCATACCTTCCAATTGTTTCAATTCGCCGTTCTGATAATAGAAACAGCCCATTGACGTACCCAGCCATATAGTGCCACTATCATCGGCAGTAATAAAATTACAGGCAAAAGATGAACTGTTTTTTACCTGTCTGAAACCGTTTTTATCATACTGCCATAAACCGGTTTGCCCGGTGCCAATCCAAACGGTGCCGTTTTTATCAGTATACAAACTCTGCACACCCTTTAAATATGGCGAACCGGTTGGTACGGGCACTTCGCTGGTTCTTTTCCCATCATAGCGCAAAAGACCGGCCCCATCAATCCCCATTAAAACATTATTGTTCCAGTCCTGGGTTACCGACATTACAATTTTGGATTCAGGAATGCCCTGTGTACGGTCAAAAACAGTATATCTGTCGCCTTCGCAGCGGTAAAGGCCATTGCCAAGGCTGCCCAGCCACAGGTTTTTATCGGCATCAAAATAAATATCAGGAATAGAGTTATCGGTAAGGCCGTTTGATGAGTTATAGTGGATCACACCGTCACCCATAATACAATAGGCTCCGTTATCGGTACCCAGCCAAATGTTGGCATCGGCGTCCTGCTCAATGCACAACAACTGACCTTTTATTTTTTCAGTAATATTTTTTATATCCAGCGGTTTAGCCATACCGTTCCTGGCACATAACAAGGCCGAGCGGGTTAAAAGATAGGTTTTGCTTTTATCAAAACGGTCGAAAAAAATCCTTTTGATAATTTGCTCATTATATTGCGGATCAATGTCAATTACATGTTCCCATTTTTGTGCTTTAAGATGATAAATACCTTTTTTGTAAGCAGACACGTATAGCGAACCTGCGCTATTAACAGCCAAACTGGTAATAAAAATATCGGGATCATCATTAATGGGCACATGCTGCATTTTATCATTTTTCACCCTGAACAGCATCCCGGCAGCTGTTACCCAGATAGTTCCCTCTCCATCCTGGGTTATGTTGCCTACAAAAGAGCGTTTCACCGGTATATCCGGTTTATACCTTATAATCCGGCCGTTATAAAGCCGTGCAAGCCCGTTCATTGTGCCAAACCAGGTACAGCCGCCTTTATCCGAAAAAATGGTAGCAACATAGTTATCCGGCAAACCTGTTAAGCGGGTATATGCGGTAAAATCCTTTCCATCAAAACGGCAGGCCCCTCCAAAGGTACCTATCCAAAGGCGATGGTCGGTATCCATGGATAGCTTGTTTATTTGCGACTGGATGAGCCCATCCTCAATATCATAGTGCGCAAAAATGTATTTCTGTGCATTGGCCCGGCCTGTAAACAACAGCATACCTGCCAGGGAACACAAAAGCAGAAAAACGGGGAAACGCGATAGCTTATTCAATTAAAAACGCAAATTAAATCACCTGTATGGGGGTACAATTAAAAAGTTAAATTAAAGCTAATTAAAATAAAAAAAATCACCCCAATAGGGTGATTAATTATTATCAGTTAAGGGAGTAAATTTTAATTTTTAGCTACTACAGAATTGTCGTTGTTTAAAGGCGTTTTTATGTCTTCAAACATTTTGCATACCTGGGTAATTTTCCAGTCCTGCCGGTCATTTTTCTCGATGATCAGGTAATCATGCTGTGTACAGTTTTCGTAGTTGAAATCAACCCTGGCAATTACCATGGCATCGCTTTTGGCAAGCACCTCATAACCCGACTGGCAATTTTGCCGGGTACCGGCATCCTTTTTCATCATGCTTACCAGGTCGTCCTTTTCCTGTACAAGCACCTTTTCGCCGCGGGGTATTTTTAAAACAGAATTGTCACTCATTATTGATTTTAATTTTTTAAAGTTGGAGGTCATGTGGCTGTCAATGAAATCGCGGATCACGCTGGCGTATCCTGTTTCGGCGGCCGGACGGCCGTACATGGTGCTGGCAGATAATAACCCTACTATGCATGCCAATAAAAACTTATTTTTCATTTGTGATATTTTTTTGATCAAATGTGGGCAGGCTTTGATCAAAAAAATGTGCCTATCACACCTAAGCAACGCAGCCGCGCCCGGTCATACAGCAAGCCGGTGTCTTTCGCCTATAAAGGTCATTTTTTACACTTTTTGAGCAGATTTGCAATTAATTTGAAAATCTGTGCAGATAATTCTTTAATTATCGATAAACCATAGCAGAACTGGCCCTGCATATTTAAATCTGTACGAAAATATTTTTATTTTTGAAAAGCATCTTTTACCGAATAAAACCACGCCGTAACTTGGAACCTACTGAAAACTTTTTTCGAAGCATTATTGAGGCCTCGCCTTTTCCGGTGTATATGTGTATGGGGCAGGATAAGCTCATTGCCATAGCCAATGATGCTACCTTAAAAGCATGGGGAAAAGATAAGTCAATAATTGGGAAACCTTTTGACGAGGCGCTGCCTGACCTTGTAGGCCAGCCTTTCAGCAGCCTGATTGGCGAAGTATACCGTACCGGCGAAACTTACTATGGCAACAATGCACCGGCCGAATTTTTAATTAACGGCAAACGGCAAATAAATTATTATAAGTTTACCTACCAGGCTGTACGTAACTCACGCGGTAAAATAGTTGGTGTTATTTGTTTTTCGACCGATGTTACCGAAATTGAACATGCCCGGCAGGCCATGGAAGAGAGCAGGCATACCTTGTATAACATGGTGAGGCAGGCCCCCGTTGGTATTTGCATCATAAACAGCGATAACCTGGTAATTGAAGTAGTTAATGACTCCTATCTTGAGCTTGTAGGCCGTAAACGTACAGAAATGGAAAACCGGGGCGTTTGGGAAGCCATACCCGAAACTGCCGAATTATATGCCCCCGTAATGGATAACGTTATTGAAACAGGGCAACCGATTACTGCCAAGGAGCACAAATTGTTGCTTGTACGCAATGGCGTACCCGAAATGGTATTTATTGATTTTGTTTATGAACCTGTGAAAGGTTTTGACGGTGAGATAAGTGCCATCATGGTAATTGCTATTGATGTAACTGAAAAAGTTTTTGCACGCCGCAAAATTGAGGAAGCCGAAGAAAGGGCCAGGCTGGCCGTTGAAGCTGCCGAAATAGGTACCTTTGATCTTGACCTGGTTACCGGCGAGATACTTACATCTGAAAGGTTTAACATTATTTTTGGAGTTGGCCGTGATGTCCCCCGCGATTTATTTTTGAAAGCACTGCACCCTGATGACCTTGAATTACGCAATAATGCTCATAAAACCGCGCTTATTACCGGAAAACTATTTTATGAGGCAAGGATTATCTGGCCCAATGGCTCTTTACGCTGGATCAGGGCACAAGGCAAAGTTTATTACGGATCAATAAACAAACCGTTGCGCATACTGGGCACCTTACTTGATATTACCGAATTTAAACACCTGCAACAACAAAAAGACGATTTTATAAGCGTTGCCAGTCACGAGCTAAAAACACCGATGACATCCATCAAGGCATCGATGCAATTGCTTGACAGGTTGATCAAGGTTGATCCTTCATCTGATAAGATCCCCCAGTTTATCAGCCGCGGCAACAGCAGCTTGAATAAAATGCAGCAACTGGTTGATAGCTTGCTTAATGTTTCAAAAATTACCGCCGGGCAACTTGCCCTTCATAAAACACGTTTTTTGGCAGCACAAATGATCAATGAATGCTGCGACCATGTGAGGCTTGCGGGTACGCATGAACTTGAGCTTACAGGCGACACCGATCTGGAACTATACGCCGACAGGCAACGGATAGACCAGGTTGTTGTTAATTTTGTAAACAATGCGGTTAAATATGCGCCCGACAGCAACCGGATAGTCATCAATATCAGTAAACAGGGCAACATGGCCAAAATATCGGTACAGGATTTTGGCAGGGGCATTCCCCCGGAAAATATTCCGCATTTATTTGAACGCTACTATAGAGTTGATACCTCGGGCATTCAATACTCTGGTCTTGGACTCGGCTTGTATATCAGCGCTGAGATCATTGAACTTCATGGCGGCGAAATGGGCGTTGAAAGCGAAGTGGACAAAGGCAGTACCTTTTGGTTTACAATACCATTAAATTGAAATTATATAAAAGCTAAAAGCAGAATGCCCAAAGGCGAATAAAGATGGTAAAGCCCTACATATTATTGGCCCAGCTTCATCCGCCTGCAACAAACGGATTATAACAGATTTCCCAGCAATTCCCTTCCGGATCGGCAATAAAACCGGCATAACCGCCCCAAAAAGTTTCAGCCGGATGCTTCAGGATTTGTACTTCTGCCTGCCTCAGTTGGGCTATTTTGGCATCAACATCAGCTTTTGAAGCCAGATTTATAGTAAGATAAAAACGATTGCTCCCGGCATTATTGCTTATATTTGTGTATGCTGCAAAAAGCAGCTCATCGCAAAGGGTAAGCACCAAATTATCAAGCTTTAACATTATTACCTTTTCATTTTCGGCAAGGGTCTGCCATCCGAATTTTCCGGTATAAAATGCTTTGCCTAAAACAAGATCTTTAACAGCAAGGGTAATGGCGGTTACATGGGCCTGCATAGCGTAATTGTTTTTGTTGAAGCTTTTTTATCCCCAAAATCCGGGTTGATCGACATGTTTTATTTCGCACTCAAATTTAATCGCCAGTTAATACAGCCCGGTTAAATTTAAGGTGAGCCAAATATATAAACATGCAGATCAATTATTTCATAGTAGCCACTGTAATAGCCATGTTAATAGCATTAATGATATGGATAGTTAAAACCGACCGCAAAGACGAAAAAGACTTTGAGCGACAGATCATTGACCGGGAACTTAAACCCAGGGAACACCCAAAGCCGCAAAAAGCCGATAAAGCCATGTGATCGGGTAAAACCCGCTATTAACTCACGTAGTTTCACGCATCATTTTATAAGATCCTTTTTTTAAATTTAACAACCCAACCTAATATCTATCTCATGGCAGCAGATAAAACTTCAGATCAGCAAGTATTTTATGTAGGACTTTGTATGGCCGGCGCCGTATCTGCCGGTGCTTATACAGCAGGAGTTATTGATTACCTGCTTCAGGCATTAACCGAATGGGACAAGCACCGCAATGAACCCGGCGTACCATCGCACAAGGTGCAGATCCCGGTAATGGGCGGCGCATCGGCTGGCGGCATGACCAGTATCATGGCGGCATCTTCCCTTAACAACCCGATAACCCATATCGACAAGCCATCGGGAGATATCTTAGCCGAACATCCCGAAAATAAACTCTACCACTCCTGGGTTGACCTTGTGCAGGCCGATATGTTCACAAAAATGCTGGATACCAGTGACATTAAAAGCTCGGGTGTAATATCGGCGCTTAATTCTGATTTTATTAATGATGTTGCCAAACGCGTAGTTGCTGCCGATCCTAAGCAATGGCAGCCGCTACCTGCTTATATTAAACCGGGTTTAAAGATTTTCACCACGCTTACAAACCTGCAGGGCTATGCCTATAATGTTCCGTTCAATTCGTCATCGCCGCAGCGTACCAAGTATAATATGCGTATCCATAATGATTATGCATGCTTTGAGCTTACCGAAAACGCCATCGCCGGACATAATGACGGCTGGATGCCGCTCGACCTCAAAAATAAAATCAACACGGATATAGCCGCCGACGCTGCCATGGCTACCGGTGCCTTTCCGGTTGGGTTACAATCAAGAATTGTTAAACGCGATGCCCAATATGTTAACAATAACCCGTGGCTAAGCAATTACTTAGCTAATAGCCCTATAGATGCCGGCGGTTATCAAACCCTGAATGTTGATGGTGGTATGATCAACAATGAGCCGTTTGATAAAGTACGGAGTGTTTTAGACGACCTTACCGGTCAGCCCAGTGTTGATTATAACAACTTTAACAAGTTTGTTTCAACCGTGCTGATGATCGAACCCTTCCCTACCCAACCGCCAAAACCAATTTCGCAATCACGGGCTATATCAAACGTGATTGGCTTAACATTGTCATCCATGCTATCGCAAATGCGCTCAAAAGCGGTTAATATTAAAGACGCTATGGACGAGGATTGCGCAGGCCAGTATCTGATCACCCCGTCGCGCAGAGTGGATGCACCCGATGGTACATCGACAGACCTGACAGGCGAACAGGCCATAGCCTGCGGTGCGCTGAGCGGGTTTAGCGGATTTTTAAATAAAGAATTCAGGGTGCATGATTTCTTTTTAGGCCGGCACAATTGTAAGATCTTTTTACGCGATTACTTTACCGTACCTGCCAAAGCACTTACAACCAATCCTATTTTTAAAGATGGCTATGCTCATGCCGACCTGGCCAGATTTAAATCGACCCAAAGCGATAGCTACCAAATCATCCCTGTATTTGAACAGGAGATCAAATTTCCCGATATTAAATTCAGTTCGGGTACCAACTGGCCTACGCTTAAAGAAAAAGATATCGACAGGTTTAGCAGCGGCTTAAAAGATCGCATCCAAACCATAATGCTTAATGTAGCTGATTTAGGCTGGCTTACCAAAAGTTTACTATGGATAGGCGCAAAAGTTATACTGAATAAAATGGTAACCAATAAAATTATGGTGGTGATAAAAGGCGAACTTAAAACCTGGAAGCTGTTGCCTTAGATAGTTTATAAAATTCAGACTTACGAAGTTTTTGAAACTTCGTAAGTCTTCAATTACTTTACACTGCCTTAAATACAACAATCCCATTATGCCCGCCGAAGCCGAAAGTATTGCTCATAGCTACTTTTACTTTATGGTCGATGGCATCTTTCAATACAAACTTTAAAGTATCCGGAATAGCAGGATCCAGAGTTGTGGTGTTGATTGTTGGCGGGATCACCTGGTTTTCAATTGATTTTATGGCTGCAATAGCTTCGATAGCACCGGCGGCACCCAGCAGGTGACCGGTCATGGATTTGGTTGAACCTATAATAGTATCTGTTGCTTTGCCTTTGGTAACTGCAAGCAGGGCGTTGATCTCAGAAAGATCGCCTACCGGCGTTGAAGTAGCATGCATATTCAGGTAGTCGACATCTTCAATACTTAAACCCGATTCGGTAAGCGCCTGCTGCATGGCACGGGCGGCACCTAATCCTTCCGGATGTGTGGCTGTCATATGGTATGCATCGGCGGTCATAGATGCCCCGGTTACTTCAGCATAAATATGGGCGCCACGGCTCACGGCATGCTCATAATCTTCCAACACCAAAGCACCGGCACCTTCGCCCATAACAAAACCATCACGATCGATATCAAATGGCCTTGAAGCGTGTTGCGGATCATTATTACGGGCCGACATGGCCTTCATCGAACTAAAACCACCAATTGAAGCTGGGGTAATAGGCGCTTCAGAACCACCGGTAACTATAACCTTAGCCTTACCCAAACGGATATAGTTAAAGGCATCCATAATGGCAGTATTGGAGGTTGCACAGGCCGAAACCGTGGTATAATTGATCCCCATAAAACCGTTGCGGATAGAGATCATACCAGATGCCATGTTGGAAATAAACTTCGGCACAAAAAACGGGCTGAACCGAGGTTGTCCGTTACCCCTGGCATATTCGGTTACCTGCTCTTCAAAAGTTTCCATACCACCTTGTCCGCTTCCCCAGATCACACCAACATCAAACGGGTCCATTTTATTAAAATCAAAACCCGAATCGCGGATAGCTTCATCAGAGGCTACCAATGCGTATTGGGTAAAGGTGTCGGTACGTTTTAATTCGGCCTTATCAAGGTGGTCTGTGATATTGAAATCTTTCAGTTCGCAGGCAAATTGCGTGCGGAACAAGGATGCGTCAAAACGGGTGATGGTGGCCGCCCCGCTTTTACCGGCAACTAAGTTTTGCCAATAAGTTTTTACATTATTTCCAAGCGGTGTTAAAGCGCCCAGACCTGTTATAACTACTCTGTTTAACATGATGGTTTTATTAAAATCGGCGCAAAGATATAAATATATACCATTTGGTATTTTGATATATCAATCCGAACAGGCTTTACCTACTGAATATTACCGGGTTATGGCAGTGACCAAAAGCCAAAACAGTTCAAAAACCAGCATGGTTAGGGATAGAAAAGAGATTGAATTATTTTCCGAAAATTTTATTTAATTCCAGATAAGGTACAGCGTCATCCACAAAATTATAACTACCCTTGCTTAACTCAACAGCTGCCCTTTGAAAAGCCCCTAAAGCAGCTCTTGCCAATGCCGAACCAAGACTTACCCTTTTTACACCCAGGTCGGCAAGTTCATGAAAACCGATGTCAAAACCTGCCGCGCCCAACACAATATTTACAGGTTTGGGTGCTACGGCTTTTACTACTTCGCTTATTTGTTCCCTTATTTTGAGGCCGGGCGCAAAAAGCACATCGGCACCAGCATCGGCATAAGCAACAAGCCGTTTTATGGTATCCTGCAGGTCTATTTTCCCGTGGATCATATTTTCGGCCCTGGCAGTTAGCGTAAAATGAAAAGGCAGGCTCCGCGCTGCTTTAACAGCTGCCTTTACCCGTGCAACAGAAAGCTCTAAATTATAAATAGGATTTTTATCATTACCCGTAGCATCTTCTATCGAACCGCCAACCAATCCCACTCCTGCTGCCGCCAAAATAGTTTCGGCACAAATCTCCGGCGTGTCACCAAAACCATTTTCTAAATCAGCAGCTACCGGCAAATGCGTTGCGTTGATAATAGCGCGTGCATTATCAAGCGTTTCATCGCGACTGATCAAGGCATGACCATCCGGCCGGCCAA
Organism: Mucilaginibacter sp. cycad4; assembly: GCF_034263275.1. NCBI lineage: Bacteria > Pseudomonadati > Bacteroidota > Sphingobacteriia > Sphingobacteriales > Sphingobacteriaceae > Mucilaginibacter > Mucilaginibacter sp. cycad4. The sequence goes on from NZ_CP139559.1 coordinate 3,477,542, forward strand.
GTGCGTAGGCCAACCCGGCGCTTGTGGTGGTAAAAGCTTCAAAGCCCAATCCTGTTAAAATTTTAGCCGAACCGGCATCCCATGGGTTAGGGATAATGAACAAGCCATCGCGCTCATGCAGGGCTTTAAAAACTTCGGCTTTTTGATGTTGGGGATTATTTAAGGAAGATGACATTTTGAGGCAGATTAGTTTGTTTCGAAATTAAGCTAAATATAACCTGTAGTCGTAAGTATTAAGTCAAAAAACAAGCTTTTGACTTAATACTTAGTACTTCTAACTTACGACTTAATATCCCTATTATTGCGGTGACAATAGTTATGAAACAAAAAGTAGATATTGAAAACTGGATCAGGAAAGAGCATTACAACTTTTTTAAACAGTTTGAAGAGCCCTATTATGGTGTAAACGTAAATGTTGATGTAACAGCCGCCTATAAGTTTGTTAAGGATAACGGGATCTCGTTTTTTCTTTATACCATGTACCAGTCCTTAGCAGCATCGCAAATTATTGAACCATTCAAGTACCGGATGGAGGGCGACGAAGTATTTATTTATGACCGGATTGATGCCAGTTCGACTATTCCGCGGGCTAACGGCACATTTGGATTTGGGGAATGGCCCTTTCATCCTTTGTTTGAAGATTTTAACCGCGAAGCCACCAAAGAAATAGAACGTGTACAAAGCAACAACCTGCTTGAACGCAAGGCTTTAAACAACGTGATCCGTTATTCTTCACTACCGTGGATCAACTTTACTTCGTTGTCGCACGCGCGCATGTTTTCATTTGCGGATAGCTGCCCCAAGGTTTCGTTCGGTAAAATGACCGGGCATCATGGTAAGCGCACCATGCCGGTATCCATCCATGTAAACCATGCTTTGGTTGATGGCATCCACGTGGGCCAGTATATTGATTGCTACCAGGAGTTGTTGAATAAAGGGATTTAGACTAACATGAAACAGCGCAGAAGTTGCATACCTCCGGCACGCTAAATCTGTCAGAGCCTAATTTACTACAAACCTTTAGCACCTCTGCTGCTGCCTTTAGACACTACTGCCTGCAGGCATCTTTTTATTAATAGAAAAAATGTCATTTCGACGAACCAAGAGTGAGGATTGTGCGCCTGAGGTGAGGAGAAATCTGCTACACCCTGCTTTTACAGGTATGGTTGTAGAGCCTAATGCAGAAGATTTCTCTTTCGCTCCACCACCCAACCCGCCTCCTGCTCTATCGTATGACAATTTTTTTAAATGTGCACACGGTAGCCTTAAACAACTAACTTGCAGAGCAAAAGATTTAACTCTTTTTAAACACGTTTTCCTTCACCATAAACAGCGGCAGCGAACCGTGGTCAAGCACGCGTGAATGAAAATCCCTGTTGCTAAATTGGGCACCTTGTTTTTGCTGCAATTGCTCTTTCCAGTGCAGTATTTGTAATGCCCCATACTTGTAGGTAACCACTTGTGCCGGCCAGCGGCGCATGCGGGCAATCTCGCGCATGGCGATCTCATCCTGCCCGCGGATATTTTTTTTCCAAAAAGCCAGCGCCTGTTCATCTGTCCAGCCATAATAGTTCAACGCCACATCCAAAGGCACACGTACCGACCGCACAATATCCCACTCCCATTTGCCCAGCTCGTCATAAGGTGTTTTGTATACGCCAAGCTGTTTGCCCAACTCTTCGGTATAGGCACCCCAGCCTTCGGCGAAGCCCATATAATAAAACAACTGCTGCACTGCCGATGTTTTGGTTTGAGCCTCCATACTCGCCTGGTAATGATGACCGGGAACACCCTCGTGGATAAAAAGCCAGTCGACCTGCCGCTTATTGTATGGCTTATCAAAAAGATTGTAGTAAAACACATTATTATCGTAATAGCCGGGTGTTTGGGCCAGTTGCCTGCTTTCGCCTTTTACAATTTTTAGCGGCGCTATGTTGGTATTATCAAACAATTTGGGCATGTTGGCGTAAATGATCTCTTTGGTATTTTCGAAGGATTGCTGTACTGCCTTCGGGTCACTAATAAAAAAGGACGGATCATTGAGATGTTTATAAAAATCATCTTCGCTTAACCCGGTTTGCAGGCGGATAGCCTCGATATGCTTTTGAACGCGGGCCACTTCGGTAAGGCCAAACCGGTAGATTTCATCAGGTGTTGCGCTGGCGCTGGTCCAGCGTTTTAGCAGGTAGGCATACCAGGCTTTGCCGTTAGGGATAGTGATAATACCACCTGCGGGGATAGCGGCAGGCTTATTTTTTAACCAACCCTGCTCAAGTTTAATCCGCTCTAAATTAAGGCCGGTTTCATAGCTTATCAGCTGATAATCTACTTTTTCCGGTTCGGTGAGCTGATCTGCTTTGAAGGCCGATAAATCAGCCTTTACTTTTGTAAAAAAGGTTAACTGTTTTTGCACATCAGCAACGGTGCCGATGTGTTCTAATCCGCTTACGTAGCTTAACTCCAATTGGGGCAAATGCAATTCCGTATAGCCCGTTACAAAATCTTTGCAAAAAGCATCAAATGAAGATTGCTGACTAATAGGAGCAGAATAAAGAAAACTTAAACACAAACAAATAATAAGGGGCTTCATAAATAATGCAATGGTTAACAAACCTAATATTTGTTTTGATAATTTATGCGAAACAAATATCAGGTTAACCGTAGTCAGTAATTAAAAGCGTTTTCTGTTTATGTTGATTGAATGTAGCTGTGCAATTGCTCAATGGTTTCCCTTTGCGAGTAAATGGTTTCGTACACCACATCACTCATAGAAATGATACCACACAACTGATCTGCCGCATCAAACACCGGTAAATACCTGATATTGTTTTCGCTCATGATCAGCATGCATTCATCAACTGATGATTCGGGAGTGATCCTCGGGAAATTGGTACTTATAATTTCCCCGGCAGTGGTTTCGTCGGAGTGTTTACCCATTAAAATGATTTTACGGGAGTAATCCCTCTCAGTCATCAGGCCCATATACCTGCCATTTTCAGTTACCACTACCGATCCGATGTTTTTTTCGGCCATCAGTTTCAATACATTAAACACGGTGGTTTCGGCGGGTACTGCAGTAACGTTGTTCCCCTTGCGGGCCAGGATATGCTTTACACTTTTCATAAATACTCAGGTTAATTTGGTAAATTCAAGTTACGAATAAGTAACAGAAAAACAATCAATTGTGGAAAAGATTTTATGTTTCAATACATTATGCAATAATACCAGCTCTAAAAACATAACATTTATTGTGCTTTGCAATAAATAAAAAAGCCCCTCGGTACTTAAACCGAAGGGCTACCAACCTATATAAAAACAAACCTATTGTTTTCTCTTTCCCCAAATGGCGGTGCCATGGTTATCCAACCCGGTAAATATCAGGGTTGATGTTATTTTGTTTTCCCAGTCGCGCTCACGTTCAACTTTTATCTTGTAAGTGTCGCCGTTGCTGTATTTAAGCTCAAGCCATGGAGCGGTGAATGTCCATTTATCCGCCGCATTGCCATCAATAGTACCCGCAGCATCCAGTTTAAAGGTTGTTGAAACCTGGAAATCCGGATTGGTTTGCTCGGTACCATAACCTGGTACAATGTGGTAGTTCAGCGTGATCTTTTCATAGGTTCCGGCCACATCGGTCGACACTATTGCTGTCTGGGCGACATTGGCATATCGCTCAGGCGATACTATCGGCCAGCCATCAATTGTCCATGATATTTTACGAACGTGCAGGTCCATAAAATAGGAGTTGATACCCGGCCTGCCCTGGTGTGCCATATAATATTGCCCGCTGCCATTGTCAAACACCGCGCAATGGCCTGTACCTTGCCAGCCGCTTTGATTGGTGAATTGATAAGGCGCCAGGATCATTGGCCCATGATCCTCATCGGTATTAATGTCATGCCCGTTATAATCATAAAAGGGACCGGTCGGACTATCGCCCCGCCCTACCCTTACGTTATACTTGGTTTGCAGCCAGTCATAACTGATAAACAGGAAATACTTTTTCAGATCGGGATTATAGATCACCTCGGCGCCTTCAATGTTACCATTGTATTTGCCGCCGGTAAAGCCGCGGTTAGCTATGCGCTTGCCCTTATCGCCAGAATTGGCCGCTAAACCGGTTGAAGGATCAAGTTTCAGGATATAGATCCCATCCCAGGCCGAGCCGTAGTACATATACTGCTCGCCGCTTGTTGTGGTAATTACTGTTGGGTCGATGGCGTTAGTTTGGATACTGGCATCATTAGCCGATGTTACCACGAGACCTTTTTCCGTCCAGGGTCCTTCAGGCGATGAAGCCGTCGCCATACCGATAACACTCAGGCGCGCCACGGGCGATGAAAGCGAATAATACAATCTGTACTCTGAACCTACCTTCATAACATAAGGTGCCCATAAGGCGTTGTAAGGCGTGCCGCCTTTACCCGTAATATAGGCGGCCCCCTGCGCCGGTAATGACGAAAATACCCAGCCCACATATTCCCACTGCACCAAATCCTTCGACCTGCGGATTTGCAAACCCGACCGTACATCGGTACCAAAAGCCACATCGGTGCTATAGCAGTAATAATAATCGCCAAACTTTTTAATGGACGGGTCATGCACGTTATACACCGTCCATTTAGGGTAATACGTAAACGCCGCTATATCTGCATAAGTATCACTGATACTATTGATATCAAACGTTGTTGTTACCGGTGTAGTAGTAGTATCCGTTTTAGCTGGCGTAGGTGTTTCCTTTTTTGAGCAGGAAAACAGTACCGTTGCCAATGCCGTTATTAAGTATAGATTTTTCATAATCAGCCCCTCTAAATCTCCCCCGGAAGGGAGACTTTCTTTATTTGTTTATTTATTAACTAATCTTCGCGAAAAGCGCCGGATTGTGCGATTCCCGTCTTGAGAGAGGTGGAGGGGTGTGTTTCTGCTTTAATAATCGCACGCATAACACACCCCTGCCACAACCTTTACCCGTCGTGTGCCCTCTCGTCAAGGGATTTTAAAAGCCCTCCCCTTCCGGGGAGGGTTGGGTGGGGCTAATACCCCGCATTCTGCACTAAACCAACATTGGTTTGTACCTCGGTAAGCGGTATCGGTAAATACTCCTTACCTGCGGTGTAAGTATTAAATTCAGGGTCGCGGGCTTTTAGCCAGGCCAGTTTAGTTGGATCCTGTAACCAGCCCCAGCGACGGATATCATCAAACCTGTGGCCTTCCAATGAAAACTCCAGGAAACGTTCGTGACCTATCTGCTCACGCATCTCAGCCTGGCTCATGCCTGGTTTTACTGTGGCCAGATTTGGCAAACCAACACGGCTGCGCACCCGCTGGATGTATTGATAAGCATCGTTTGTCTGGCCCAATTCGTTCAAACACTCAGCGTACATCAGCAGTACATCGGCATAACGCATCAACCTTTCGTTAATACCCGATCTCCAGTCATACTCGTCGGCCTGGCCGCTATCGCCGTTTTCATACTTATGGCAAAACAGCGCATTTAATGACGAGCTGCCGGCGTAGCGGGCAGCAAAATCCTGGTTGTATAATTTTTCGCCGGGTTTATTGTAGTACATCGTTACATCCAAGCGTGGGTCAACGCCCCCGCTGGTTGTTTTTTCCTGCAGATATTCATTGTATAATGCAGGCGTTGGCTGTACATCGGTAAAACCAAAACTTGCTGCGCCAAAAGTGATAGCCCGGGCGGATGTACGGCCCCATCCCGATGACGGATCACCTCCCCAGCCCAGATCAGTACCGCCGGCATCCCTTGAAAACTGAACCTCAAAAATCGATTCGGAGTTGTTTTCATTATTGGCAAAAAAGTTATCGTAATAATTGGCCACCAGGCTATAGGTACCCATATCAATAACTGATTTGAACTCGGCAGCCGCCTCGGCATATTTCTTAGTGAACAGATAAGTTTTACCCAGGTATGCTGCCGCAGCACCTTTTGTAGCGCGGCCGGTTTGCCCATCGGGAGATAAACCAGTATAGGTTGTTGGCAGCATGCCTTCAGCAGCTTTAAAATCGCTGATCACCTGCGCCCAAACAACATCCTGTGGTTGCTGTTTCTGGAAATAATCGGCGCTTGATGCAGCTGGAAGCAATGGCATCGGCACGTTTTTATAAAAATCGGCGAGGTGGAAATAGTACAGTCCACGCAGGAAATATGCTTGTCCTAATACGCGTTTCTTTAGTTCAGCATCCATGTTAATATCCGGCACATATTTCAGCACCTCGTTTGCGCGCAAAATGCCCTGGTAGTAGGCAGTCCATGAAAACAGCACGCCATCTCCTGTGCTCTGCATGTTGAATTTACCCATGTTATAGATCTGGTCCCAGGGGCTGTAGCTTGTAGCGTCATCGCCCCTTGTATTTTCAACTATCGGCGAAAAGCGCATGTATGAACCATCAATAATTAAACTGCCGTATACGGCGTTTATCCCTTTTACAGCGTCGTCGGCAGTTTTCCAGAATGTTTGGGTGGTTTGCGCGTTAGGGTTTACCGTATCCAAACTACCTTTTTTACAACCCATTACAAAAGCCGATAGTACCAGGCCGGTAACTACGGTCTTTTTAAATATATTTTTCATTATACTAATGTTTAATGTTTATCAATAATTATAAGCCAACCTGTAAACCAACCAGCAAAGTGCGCGGGTTAGGGAACGAACCGTAGTCGAAACCACGGTTAATGGTACCATCGTTAATAAAATCAGGATCGTAACCTTTGTATTTGGTTATGGTATAAAGGTTTTGGCCCGACAAATAGATCCTTACACTCCTGAACACATGTGTGCGGTTTAATACTGATACCGGCAAAGTATAACCCAATTGCGCAGTTTGCAGGCGGGCATATGAGGCACTTTGAATAAACCTGTCAGAATTGCGGTTATTGGCATTAGGGTCGCCGATTATCGGACGCGGAACGTTGGTATTGGTATTGCTTGGTGTCCAGTAGTTCAGCTCATCGGTGCTGGCATTGGTATATTGGCCAGTCATTAAAGCCTGGTATACACCGTTGGCAATTTTACTGCCGTAGTTACCCTGTATAAATATTGATGCATCAATATTTTTATAGTTGGCGCTAAAGTTGAAGCCATAGTAAAGTTTTGGTATAGCGGAACCTAAGTAAACACGGTCGTTATCATTGATGATGCCGTTATGATCGGTATCAACAAATTTAACATCACCGGGAGCGGCGCCGGTTTGGGTGGCGTGGGCGGCTACATCAGCTGCATCTTTAAAAATGCCTTCAGTTTTAAAGGCGTATAGTTGACCTACTTCTCCACCTACTGCTGTTTTGCTGTACGCACCATATATCGGATTACCGCCATTGCCTAATGATGTTACCTTGTTTTTAACAGTAGAAGCATTTGCGCTTATGGTATAGTTAAACGGCCCTGTGTCCTTACTGCGATATGTTACCGTAAACTCGATACCTTTATTGGTAAACGAGGCGGCATTAACAAGCGGCGTATTAATTGCCCCTACTGAAGGCGGAATAGGCACCCCTAACAATACACCGGTAATTTTATTGATATAATACTCAGATGAAAATGCAAGCTGATCATGGAACAAACTTAAATCAAGGCCAATGTTAGTTGTTTTTTTACCCTCCCATTTATTGGTTTGGTCAAACACCTGGGTTTGCGTTGTTCCCGTGGCAAGTGTATTACCAAACACATAACTAGCGTTTCCATTTACAATGGTTTGGTAAGGATATGGATTAGATAACGCATTGATGTTACCCAATATTCCGTACCCGGCTTTAAGTTTTAACTGCGTAATAACCTCTGGCAGGTGGATAAATTTTTCTTTATTGATGTTCCAGCCTATGGATGCACCCGGGAAATTTCCGTAGCGATTTTTGGATGTAAGCTGCGAACTACCATCGCGTCTGTAGTTAAAGGTTAGCAGGTAACGGTCGTCATAATTATAATTAAGGCGCGCAAATATCGGAGAGTAAAATTTAGTAAGCGTGTTATTACTATAAGCTGTTTTATTGGCAGGATTACTTACATTATCCAGCGCGAACAAGTACGGCTGTGGCAAATTTAATGCAACACCTGTTAAATTACTGTTAGCATTTTTTTGATACGCTGTACCGGCAAGTATCTCGAAATTATGTTTGTTTACATTTAGCTTATAGCTCAGCGTGTTTTCTATCAGCTGGGTATAATAATTACCCCGGGCATCACTATAGTAGGCTGTTGTGTTTGGATAAAACCAGCCCAGATCATAAATAGGGTCAAAGTATGTGTTTCTAAAATCGTTGCGATCATAACTTCCGCTAATGCGGTATTTCAGATTTTTAAGTATATCTACCTCCATCCAGGCTGATGCCAGCATGCGGTTACGCTGCCCTGTGCTGTTCAATAAATTATTTACGCCAATAATGTTAAGGGAAATAGCCCTTTGCGTGTTTTGATCAACACCGCCGTAACCGCCAACACGGTTAGGGTCATAGATAGGCATAGTTGGGATAGCCGTTACCAGGTCAACTATCTGATTGCCGGTACCATGTAAATGCGGGTACGCCAGGTTGTTATAATCACCTTCTGTATAAGCAAATTTGGTACCGAAGGATACAATGCCTTTTTTACCCTGGATATTACCGCTCAGGTTATAACGCGTATACGACGGTCCGGATACTGTTGTACCGGTTTGGTTAAAATAATCAAAAGCAACATTATAACTCATGTTATCGTTACCTCCCGATAAGCCCAGGTCATGGCTTTGGGTATAGCCTGTTCTGAAACCAGATTTTTGCCAGTCGGTATTTACATTGCTGATGAATTTGCTTGATGATGGGTCATTGCCCGGCGCTAATGACAAACCTGCATTAGTTTCAGCGGCATTAACAATTTGCTGGTAACCTACCCTATCGGTAACGGATAACGTTTTAGGATTTTTTTGAAAGCCCGCGTAACCATTATAGTTGATTTTCATGGGACCGTTCTTGCCTTTTTTGGTAGTAATGATAACTACACCATTAGCGCCACGAAACCCATAAATTGCACCGGCAGATGCATCCTTAATCACTTGTAAACTTTCGATATCAGTATTTGGAAAATCAAAAGGCTCAAATGTTGGCACGCCATCAATTATAAATAATGGGTTATTGCTATTTAATGAGCTTACACCACGGATGCGGATAGAAACACCTTCCCCCGGAACACCAGATCCGTTTACCTGTACGCCTGCTACCTGGCCCTGCAGCGCTCTTGCAACATCGGGTGTTACACGCTTGTTGGCATCCTTAAGGTTTACTACAGTAACAGAACCGGTAAGATTTTCCTTTTTCTGCGTGCCATAACCCACCACAATTACTTCATTTAACGAGTTGGATGCAGCCTTTAACTGTACATTGATCAACGAGTTGCCGCTAACTGTTATTTCCTGCGTGGCATAGCCAACAAACGAAAACACAAGCACCACGCTACTGGCATTACCATCGGGTATATTTAAAGTATAACGTCCCTGCAAATCGGTTTGAGCGCTGACGTTGGTGCCCTTTACCTTCACGGTAACGCCAGGCATGGGCAGGTCAGACTCGTCGGTAACTTTACCGCTCACAGCGCCCGGGGCCATGGCCTTGCCCTTTTCGGTAAGGATAACCAGGTTATTGTCACTCAGCGTGTAACCGAGGTTGGTATTGCTAAGTACAGCTTTCATCACCTCTTCAAGCGATGCATCTTTTGTATTTAAACTGGCCTGCACGTCGTTTTTTAACAACATGTCATCGTTATACAAAAAGCGATAGTCAGATTTTTTTTCGATCTCCTTAAGCGCCTTTTTTAAAGGTATGTTTTGGAAATTTACGTTGATCTTTGTCTGACCATATCCTTTTGAAAACGCCTGCAACGAGGAGACGAGGACCAGGATAAGGATAAATTTACACATAAGAAGTACTTTCAAAAATTGGTTCAGCCGCAATGGGTTAATGCGGTGTTCATTTTTTTTCATAATTTAGCATTAAGGTTATTTTAACTATTTGGTTTATAGAAGGACTGGTAGTTAACTTGTACCACATTATAATGGGGGGATGCGGGAACATCTTCCCATTTTTTATGGTTTAAGATTTGATACTTATGTACGCATAGGCTATTTCATAAAGGTTTATTAATTAATAAATTACAATTTGGTTAGTGTCAATTTTATAACTGAACGCAGCTGTTTTTTGCAAGCTCAATAAAGCCTTGCTAATCGATTCTTTTTGAAATTTCCCCGTAAAACGCAGCTTTTTTACATCATCATTTTCAAAAACGATATTCACGTTATATCTGCGCTCCATTTTTTGAGCGATATTTTCAAAATCCTCGGCATCAAAGGCCAGTTTATTTTCGAGCCATAAAGCTTCAGACGGCAGCGTATCTTTTTTTGCCTGATGAATGCGGCTCAGTGCTATAAGTGGCGTCTCCTCGGCCACCTTAATTGTTGGAACATTATTTTTTATATGGAGCTCCTGATTATTGATTACCGTAAGTTTTTCTGAAGGGTTGAGGATGATCTTTTTTTCAGGATTTTTTAAAACGGTAAGTTCAATTTTACCACGGATGAGTGCGGCTTCGGATGTTTTATCATTTTTATACGAGCGCACATTGAATTTAGTACCTAATACCCTGATACTGATGGTTGGCGTGGTAACCACAAAAGGGCGCTGCGGGTCTTTAACCACGTCAAAAAAAGCTTCACCTACAAGGGACACCCGTCTTTGATCGGTGCCAAAATCATTGCTGTAGGTAAGTCTGCTGCCCATATTGAGCCAGACACGGCTACCGTCAGGCAGTTGAATTTTACTGATCCCGTTTTTAGGAGCAGTTATTTCATTTGACTTTCCCGGTGCAATAGTTTCTTTGCGGGTAAACCAAAAGATACCTAATATTAAACAGGCTGCGGCCAATAACGAGCCCATTTTAACGATCCTGGCTTTTTTCCTTTTAGTTTGAATGGCGATAACCTGCGCAGCCTCTTCAGCTTCCTTTGCTTCAATGGCATCAAGTTCGGCGTCAAAAGCATCCCATTTGCTCAGCAGTTTTTCATCCCCGGCGATTTGCTGATCATTTTTCCAGATCTCCTCCAGCTCATCCATCGGGTACATAATGGTATCCCCCTGTTGCTGTAACAGTTGCTCAAGTTCAAGTAACTCTTCGGGCGAAGCTTCACCATTTAACTTTTTACCAATAAGTATCCAGATGTTATTAATCATTATTTACGGCTCTATATATAAAGACTGTAAATAATCGGGATACCCCAGTAGGAAATTAAATATTTTTTGAAATTTTTTCGTGGCTAACTGTAACCGGCAATTTCTGGGCATCCTTTAACCCCAGCACAAGCGTTTTCAGGGCGTTGCCCATGTGGTATTCAACAGTTTTTATGGAGATATCGAGTAAATCGGCTACTTCACGATATTTCAGGTCGTCTTCTTTTATCAGCTTAAAAACAAGACGGCATTGGGCGGATAGTTTGCTTAATGTGGTATTGATCAGTTTGGTAAGGTCCTCGCAAACCAGCTTATCCTCCCCTGTTGCACTTGAATCGGCAACATCTATATGAACGTCATCAATATTCACGCTTTTTAGCTGATTTTTGGCGAGGCAGGTAAGTGATTTATTTTTTACCGATGTATAGCAGTAATAAGTAAAGTTATTGATTTCGGCCAACGATGCCCGGCGTGCCCACAGGTTCATAAAAACGTCGTTGGTGATCTCTTCGGCCAATTCATCCTGTTTTACCAGTGATTTTGCCAGGCCAAACAATTTACCATAATAAAATAAGTACAGCCTTTTAAAGGAAGCCCTGCTGCTGTTTAGAGCAATATCATTAAGCAAGTACTTAACTTCGGTATCCAACATTCCTTTATCGGTTATAATTACTTTTATCAAAACCCGAAACGGGTTAAGTATGGTTTAAATCAATATAATTGGTAATTGGCCTTCATTAAAGCGGGGTTATCACGCTAATGAAAATCTAAGGTATAAAATTATTTTAATTGTTCAAAAAACAATTAAAATAATTTTTCTATGATGATCTACTTACCAGTAACGGTTCATGCTAAATTGTTTTATATGCCTCAAACGACCGCTATAAGAGTAAATCATATTAATCTCAAATAAAATTCATATAAAGTTAAAATTAGCCTCCTTAACATTAGCCGCCGAAACAATGCTTTTAATTGTCACTTAAACAATAATATAAACGATCAGATTCCTCCATTACTAAAACAGGTTACCTGGATAAAGCTTATAATCAAGTACTATAAATATTTTCATATCTTTAGTTCCGAATTTATTTAAACTAATGCCCTACAAACCTGGACTTCACATTTTATCTGAATTTACATCCGCTAAATATAACTTATTGTTATCCAGCGCAGAATTGTTTATTATAATGGGGACATGGCTTTTACCACGCTCAACGTGGTATCGCACGGCATCCCGTATATGGCCCTGGTTTGGTTTTATGAGCAGAAAAAATTCACCGGCTGGAAGAGCTACCGAACCCAATTCATGAAAATCACTTTTAGCAAATACGGGGTACTTTCATTTATCGGACTGCTTATTTTGTTTGCTTATGTAGAAGAAGGTCTTTGGGATGGCCTTATCTGGAAAGAGCATGTTTCGGTATTCAGGATCTTTGCAGAGCTGCCATCCATTAAAAGCGATATGCTGCTGGCCTTAACCGTTCCGTTTTTAGCCTTGCCGCAGTCAACCCACTATGTGCTTGATGGCTTTATTTGGCGCATGCGGAAGCAAAAAGAGGCTTAGCATCAGCAAAAGCGCCACCAGAATTGGCGGCGCTTAATTTTCAAATAACTTCGGCCACGCTATAACTAACCTCATGTACCTCCCATAGGGCCGGAACTTCCAGCTTATCAATCAACCTTTCCAAAACAATATCTGGTATAGCTGCTTCGCGGTTCCTGTTTTGTTTTAGCAATTCGCGGTAAGGCACTTCTACATAAATGATTTTTACAGCAGCCTTATAAGTTATGAACAGTTCAACCAATTGCAGGCGCATTTGCCTGGTAATATCAGTAGCATTCCAGATAAAGCTTTTTTGCTTTCTTAAAAATACCCTGGCTTGCTCCTTAGCTTCTTGGATCACCATGCCATTACCACTTTTATCAGTAGGCGAGATAGCTCGTGCCACACGGATATCATCAAGCGATACAACCGGCAGATCCGGGTAGTGCTTTTGGATATACGTGTTTTTACCTGCTCCCGGTAGGCCACTCATCAATATTACTTCAGCGCCAGGCTGCTCAAACGGTACGTAATCGGAGTAAGCGTTTTCATGCTGCATATAATACATTTTCGCCTCGTTGGTTGCAAAGTTGCGGGCAGTACCCCAGCAGCTTTGTTCGCGACAGAAAGCTTCAAAACAATCTATTTTATAAAGCATTTCATCCTGATCGGTACAGATCCTCCCTAATACATCGGCACGGGCAAGCAATGCTAACCACTGGGTATTAACCTCCATGCTTGCTATAGTGAGTGCTTTTGCCGGATCGAGCTTCTCAAAAACCCAAAGTGGTAGTCCGTGATACCTTACCAGGGAAACCACCTGCTCACGTACAGTAAAAGACGCCGGCGCTTCCCGGTAAAGGATCTGCCTTGCAGTCATAGCTCCTTTGCGGGCATGTCCGTTTGAGGTGATCCGGCCATCGGGTTCAATTACAGTAGTGCTGTACTTTTCAACATCGTGCAGCAATGCAGCAGCCCAAAGGATCTCCTGTTCCTGTGCCAATAATTGCTGGTAAGCCGGCTGCGCCATCAGCGCCTCCAACACCATTTTGGTATGGATAGCCACATTGCCTTCGGCATGATAGATGGCATCCTGGGGTACATTCTCCATCCGTTTTATCCAATCAAAACGAGTTTCAAGATATGCCCAGTCTTTATTTTCAGTAATGGTCCACATAGGTACCTCCTTCATTTTTTAAAGGTGCACGTTTCCAACTGCGTGTCCAGTGCTGGTCAGTTTTAACGTGCCCTTTTCGTACATATTTAAATACGTTATGTGCAAAATCATTCACTGCATAACCATCCGCATTTCGGGTGACTATTCCTTCGATGGTTGCAGGCTGTCCGTGCTGTACATCATAAGGATCTAAAGTTCCCCTTCCTTTGGTAAGTGCCAAAACCTCCTGCTCAAATACAGATTGTTCGGAAGGCCGCTGAACTATTCCCATTTCGGGTGCGGTTGGCAGCCCTATCATTGCTGCATAAAATTTAGTCTCTTCCCAGCTTAGCCAACGGTCATGTTCACGGATGCCAAAAACATAAAAATGATGTTCAAGGTTCCGGTATTCGATGGAATGGATGGCGTAAAGATTTTCAAGAAAGATCTCCAAATTGCCCAGATCATTTTTGATCATTTGCCAAAACCTGCGGATGCTTTCAGTCCAGGCAGAAATCGTTGGCGCCGCGTGCGAACGTGCAAAAACACCGTATCGCGATAAACAGTTATTCTCTCCATCCAGCTTTTCGGTATGGATAAGCGTGGGTATTTTTTGTATATGTTGCCAATAGTCGTGCTGTATCCTGTCGTCGCTGGTTGTACCCGGCGAAAACGGATAATGATACGTACGACCATATTTTTGTGATATAGCCATGTTGTAAAATTTTAATTAAAAGAAATAGAAATTCACCTCCTCCCCTGGGATGGGGAGGCTCATTAAATGTTTATGCTAATGAGATTACATGGCTCTAATTTTTGAGAGTTTTCCTTGTTATTGGTGCAAAGGTAATAAACTGGCTATTAATTCAAAACAAAAAGCCTCCGGTTTACACCGAAGGCTTACAACAAATGATCACGCTATTTCGAAATTGGTTAGTTTTAAGCCAGTATATGATTGATCAACTTCAGCTCTTCATCCGTAAATGAAGTATTAGCCAAACAACCGATAGAGTCAGTAACCTGCTCAGGTTTGCTTGCGCCGATCAATACAGAAGTAATGCGCTTATCTTTCAGGATCCACGATAACGCCATCTGCGCCAGGTTTTGACCGCGCTGCAGGGCAAGTTCATTCAGTTTTGCGGCTTTGGCTATGTTTTGCTCAGTTATCGCATCTTCGTCAATAGCACCGTTACCACGGTGAGCAGCGGCCCTTGAGCCCTCAGGAATACCTTTCAGGTACTTATTAGTTAATAAACCTTGTGCCAGCGGTGAGAACGGGATACAGCCAATGCCTTTATCTTCCAGCACATCAAGCAAACCACCTTCAACCCACCTGTCGAACATGGAATATTTAGGCTGATGGATGAGGCATGGCGTGCCTAGTTCTTTCAATACGGCAACGGCTTTTTCGGTTTCGGAAGCGCTGTAGCTTGAGATCCCAACATACAAAGCTTTGCCCTGGCGTACTATCAGGTCCAGTGCACCCATGGTTTCTTCAATAGGGGTTTCGGGATCAGGGCGATGGTGATAGAAAATATCTACATAATCAAGCCCCATCCGTTTAAGGCTTTGATCCAAACTGGCTACCAGGTATTTTTTTGAGCCCCAGTCACCATACGGACCTTCCCACATGCCCCATCCAGCTTTGCTCGAAATAATCAACTCATCGCGATAGTTTTTAAAGTCGTCCTTAAAAATACGGCCGAAAGTTTCCTCGGCTGATCCTGCCGGTGGACCGTAATTATTGGCGAGGTCAAAATGGGTAATGCCTTTATCAAAGGCCAAACGTAAAATATTGCGGGCATTCTCCAGGCTGTCGATACCACCGAAGTTATGCCATAAGCCAAGCGATACTGCAGGCAGTTTTAAGCCGCTGTTACCGCAACGGCGGTATTCCATATCCTGATAACGGTTTTGATTGGGTAGATAGGTCATATTTGATCAATAAAAAATTAGATGGTGTAAAATTGATTTATCTATCCTAAAAATCCATTGAACTGGGACAAGAAATGAAATTATTTACCGGCCAATATTTGCAGGTATGGTCATAACCGGGCTTATATTTGAACCATGTTTCAAAATATCAATAATTACGCAGCACGATCGGTTAATTTAACTGCCGAAGAAACAACGCTGTTTAATGAGCTATTGGAATACCGTAAAGTACCCAAAAAGACCCGCCTGCTTGCCGCCGGCGATATCTGCAACTTTGAAGCCTACGTAAACAAAGGCTGTATCCGCGAATATATTATTGATGAGAATGGCGCAGAAGTGACCCTGCAATTTGCGGTTGAAGACTGGTGGGTAAGCGACCTGGCCAGTTTCCAGGATCAAAGTCCCTGCACCATGTACATTGAAACCCTGGAAGATTGTGAACTGCTCATCCTCACCCGCGATTCAAAAGAGCGCCTGTTAACTGAAGTGCCCAAGCTGGAACGCATGTTCAGGCTCATGCTGCAAAGGCACCTTACAGTAATTCAGAAACGGCTATTTAAAACCATCTCCACCACAGCTATGGAAAAATACCTGGAGTTTATTAATCGTTACCCCAATATTCCGCAAAGAGTGCCGCAACATTATATAGCTTCATATCTGGGTATTTCGCCCGAGTTTTTGAGTAAATTAAGGGCGAGGAATTTGAAAAAGCAAGAAAATTGACTTATGCTCTGCTCTTTATATACGTTAACGAACGCATTAATATAAAGCGTCATTACGAAGCAATCCCCGATGAGCAGAGCCGCTCTGTAAAGTTTGGGATTGCTTCGTACCTCGCAATAACGCTTTCGTTTGCCGTTAACTATTTTCAAATTATAGCGTCTGCGTTATACCTAATCCCTATGGATATGTAACCCATTAAACTGCCTTTTACCATTTTCATAACTGGTATTGCCTTGGGCAAAGCGCGGATATTTTGCACTATATTTTTTAAATACGCTTTCAGGCTGTTTTTTACCGTTTACGATCATTTCCTCTGCGTTAAATGAAAGTTCATGTAACCCATCTTCATTCGGGATGATATGATCGGTCACCATATCGCTGATCATCAGTTTTAATTGGCGCTGGTCTTCGGCGGCTATTGCCTGATCTTTTTTGGCCTGGATCTGATCTAAGTGAGCCTGTTCCTGATCACGTTTGGCTTGTTCCTGATCACGGGCAGCTTGCTCCTGATCGTGTTTGGCTGCTTGCTGATCTTTTGCAGCTTGTTCCTGGTCATGCTTTGCCTGCACCTGGTCACGTTCGGCTTGCTCCTGGTCAAGTTTTGCATGGGCCTGTTCGCGGCTCGCTTGCTCCTGGTCGCGCTTTGCCTGCTGCTGATCACGGCGGGCTTGTTCCTGGTCAAGTTTAGCCTGGGCCTGATCTTTTTTAGCCTGGATCCGGTCTTTCCTGATCTGCTCGCGGATGGCGGCAATAGCTGTACTGTATTCGCCCCATTTGGTTGACGGGATAATTTCGCCGTCAACAGCCAAAGCCAACAGCTTGTTGTTTGCCAGCTCCATTTGGTAAGTTTTTCCTTTCCAGGTAGTTTGGATACGTTCGCGCCCCTTACCATCAAAGGTATCATAATTGTTATATGCTGCATAGGCTGTTCTTTTTGCCGGCTTTTGGGCGTTTGCTGCGGTTGTTAATGCCGTTGCTGCAATCAGCAAAAGGGCACTTCTTAAATAATTGGTTTTCATTTTTCTGTTGATTTAAAGGTTAAAAATTGGGCAATAGCTTTCCCTTCTGCCCAGGGACAGTTTAAAAATTGATAATTACAAATTGCGATTATTACATAGTCCGGCCTATAAAACAGGGTGCACTCCTGTCTTACAAACCAAATAAGAAAATTAACTGCTTAATCCTGAACGCTTGCTTTACTCCTTATAGGTGCTGTTTTTTGATTATTTGCCTGTGACTGATCCTTTACCGCCTGCACCTGATCCCGCTTAGCTTGTATCTGATCCCTTTCTGCCTGTTCCTGGTCAAGTTTGGCCTGGGCCTGATCACGCATGGCCTGCTCCTGATCACGGCGCGCTTGTTCCTGATCTATTTTGGCGTGCTCCTGGTCGCGTTTGGCTTGTTCCTGTTCCCGGTTAAACTGAGCTTTATCAGCTAAGGTCTGCCGGTTTTCCTGTTCGGCCCGCTGCTTCGCTGCCAATGCGTCACGCTCAACCACCTCCTGCGGAGAAACAGCCCCGGCATTAGCCATAACTACATTTTCCTTTGGATAGGTACGCTTCTGAATATCGGCAACGTATTTGCTTTTTAGGCGCTTTGGTTTCCCGGCCTGTTTTACCGTTACTGTGGATTGCACGCCGGCTGGTTGCATCGCTCGCTGTTTCTGTTTGTATATATGGGGACTGCTGTTATCCGGATAATTAATTTTCCTGATCTGTGCAATGGCGGCAGTAGCTATGATGGCCGAAAAGATGATAACTCCGCCTATCAAAAATGCCCTCTCGCCCGAGGTTACTGCTTTGTTTTTATTCCCCAGGATGCGACTTACCCTTTGCAGCAGCTGATTTTTTTTGCCAGGAAATGCAACCGCATAACTCGAGCCGTAAAGCGAATGTTCTTTAAAGCTGATAAGTGCCTGTATAAACTCCCGCTTATTTTTTGTTTGTGCTATAGCAATATCATCGCAGCAGTTTTCCCGCTCGTCTCGCAGCAGGGCCGAAATCCATAACAAACCCGGATTGAAGAAAAATACAGTTTCGGTAACAGTTTGTAAAAAATTAACAATATAATCGTGCCTGCGGATGTGGGCCAGTTCATGCAACACTACCGCTTCGACCTGCTCGGGCGGTAAACCGGACAGTAAACCTGCCGGGATCAGGATAACCGGCTTCAGGTGCCCTATAACCATGGGCATTTTTACAAAACCCGATTCCAGCAGCCGTACGGCCCGCTTCAATTGCAGCTTTTCGCAAAGCAGCTCAACCCTGTTTTTCCAGTAACCAGCCGGTTCAGACACATCCCTGTGCTTAGCAGTATGGATAAACATGAGCCCCCGCATCATCCTTACTGAGCGGAACAGGAAAAACACAAACCATAGCAGTACCACCATTGGTGCATTGGCAGTAAAATAACCGATACAGATATTGGCAAAATTTCGGACCCCATCGGCATTAAGCTTTAATAAAGCCGATGCCCTGCTCCCTATGACATCACCAAACTGTACCATATTTTGCTGCGGATGCTTACTCCACTCCCAGGTAAAAGTGAACAGGCAGGCGCCAACAAACAGTAAAAACTGTACAAGTACCAGGTTGTACCTTACTGCCGCGCTTGCTTTTTTGGTAAGCAGCATCACCACCGCGCTCATAACCGACAACAACAAACCCTGCCATAGTGAATGGATCAGCATCCAGCTAAAAGCCTGTATCAGGCTGTGGGAAATGGCGTTGGAGTTAAGGAGCAGGTACATATCTGTAAAGTTTAATTATTGATCGTCCATGTTTTTGAGCAGCTCTTTTATTTTTTTGAGTTCTTCGGCCGATGTTTTGTCGTTACCCAACAGGGCTACCATCAAATCGCTCGGCGAACCGTTATACATTGAATCAACAAAGCGGCCAAGCATATTACCTTTCACTTTGTCTTCCTCAACCGCGGCGCTGTAAACGTGCTTCATATTGGTTTCATCACGTTCAAGCATTCCCTTCTCTTTCATTACCTGCATCAGCTTAAGGGTACTGGTGTAAATTACCGCTTCCTTTTGTTCATTAAGCTTATCATGCACAAACCGCACTGTTGATGGGCCGTACTGCCATAACACCTGCAATACATCCATTTCGGTTTTTGTGGGCGTTACATCAGCGGGAATATCCTTCTTAAACAAACTCATAAACCAAAGGTATGTATTAAAAACGTACGTTGCAATAACCAAGTTGTTTTTTATTGAAAAAAATTCAGCCATAACAAAAACAACCACCCTAATACTAAGGTGGTTGTACGTTATAAATAATAAGATCAGTTTTTAAAAACTCTTCGCAAAGGTTAAACCAACCTTGCCATCCTGGTAAGTTGGCAATAATAAGGAGTTATTGTTTTTGCCCTTTTCGTTGCCTCCGCGAAATACACCGTTACGGATAAGCGGGTACAGGTAATAAGCCGCTTTGGTTGAAAGAATACCAAAACCGGCCCCCGCTATGATATCACTAAACCAGTGCTTGTTGTTATACACTCGTAAAATAGCTGTAGCGGTAGCAAAACCATAACCAACGCCGCCGTATATGGGCGAACGATCCCCATATTCCTGGGCCATAAACTCGGCAGAAACAAAGGCGTTACCGGTATGGCCTGAAGGAAACGAAAACTTATCTGAACCATCGGGCCTCGTCCTGTGGGTAACGCGTTTTAAACCGAAAGTGGTGCCGGCAAATATGGCTTCAGAAAGCACCAGCAGCATGGTGCGGTCAATAAATGTATTTTTACCATGAACACCGGCCAGGTTCAGCGCATACACCGATACAATTGGCGCGTATTGAAGGTAATTATCCATCTTGGTATGAAAGCCGGGATGATCAGTAGTTAAATCATCATGCACACTATAGTCAAGATTTCGAATCACTTTTATCTTTAGCGATAGCAGACCATAAGTAATAAAAGCTGCCGGCGGTATATATGATGGAAACTTACTTTGAAGATGTTTGACTGTATCGGGCAAAGTCAGGATATTCCTGGCAGAGTCTTTTTGCAAAGAGTCCTTTTTTACCGCATCTTTTTGTAATGTATCCTTAACCTGGGCATATGATGGCAGCGAGAACGAAGCTGCCAATAGCATCGAAATAAAATAAAACCTGAACTTTTGCAAAGAATCCCCCTTATTAAGCGCTGATAAAATACAATTATACAGTTCAATTCTGTATAATTTCTGAAGCACGTAAACAATAAATTAACACGCTGTTAACGTAAATTACATCCAATATGTTATACGTCATTTCAAATTGATTTTAAGGCCTGTCTTTCATTTTAATTGTCCTTTTAACAATAAATAAAAATACCTATGTTTGATCTGTACTCCTTATAAACCACCAAACTACCTCAATGAAGATCATCAAACTTATCCCCTGCCTTTTATTATTTGCTGGCAGCCGTATTCTTGCCCAAGAACGGGCCAATATCACCATAAGCCTACAGGATAAAGTTGGCGATATGTACCCCTTTTGGGCGTGGTTTGGCCACGATGAGCCTAACTATACCTACATGAAGGATGGTCGTAAACTCCTGTCGGAGTTGGCCGCCTTGAGCCCCGTACCGGTGCGCATGCGGGTTCATAACCTGCTTACCAGCGGCGATGGAACAGCGGCACTGAAATGGGGATCGACCAATGCTTATACTGAAGATCCAAACGGCAAACCTGTTTATAACTGGCACCTGGTAGATAGTATATTTGATACTTACATTAAACTGGGCATGAAACCTTATGCCCAGATAGGTTTTATGCCCGAGGCCTTGTCAACCCATCCCAAGCCTTATCGTCATTACTGGAAACCTGGCGATAACTATGATGATGTTTACACCGGCTGGGCGTATCCACCCAAAGATTATAACAAATGGGAAGAACTTGTTTATCAGTGGGTAAAGCATTGCGTACAGCGCTACGGCAAGGCCGAGGTTGAAAGCTGGTACTGGGAGGTTTGGAACGAGCCAAACATAGGCTACTGGAAAGGGACGATGCAGGAGTTCTTTAAACTATACGATTACGCCGCACATGGCGTAAAACGGGCACTGCCAACAGCACACGTTGGCGGACCGGAAGTTGCAGGTGGCTCAAGCCCCGGCGGGATGAAGTTTTTGAACGCCTTTATTAAACATTGCATTGCTGACACCAATTATGCAACAGGCAAAATAGGCTCACCTGTTGATGTGATCTCTTTCCATGCTAAAGGGCAGCCTACGCTGGTCAATGGCCGGGTGCGCATGAATATGGCGCCGCAGATCCGTGATATCAGGGAAGGGTTTAAAATTGTAGCATCATACCCCGAAACTAAAAACACGCCAATAGTTATAGGCGAATCGGACCCGGAAGGTTGCGCAGCCTGCGGTATGGCTACCAATCCGTCAAATGCTTATCGTAACGGCACTATGTACTCAAGCTATACAGCAGCTTCCATAGCCCGCGAATACCAACTGGCCGATTCCTTAGGTGTAAACTTTATGGGCTCGGTATCCTGGTCGTTTGAGTTTGAAAACCAGCCCTGGTTTTATGGTTTCCGCGATCTGGCTACCAATGGTGTTGATAAGCCGGTACTCAACGTTTTCCGGATGCTTGGGATGATGAAGGGTAAACGCCTGAAGGTAACCAGCGACCAAATGTATTCGCTTAAAACCGTAGCCGATTCAAGCATCAGGGGAAATAATACAGATATCGGTGCTTTGGCAGCCGCAGATAAAAAAGAAATGACCGTATTGCTGTGGAACTACCATGACAATGACCTGCATAATGCAGGAAAAACCGTAAAGATCAGGATAGAACATCTGCCACCAACCTTTGTAAAACTAACTCAATACCGCATTGATGATGAGCATAGCAACGCCTACGAAGTGTGGAAAAAGATGGGTTCACCGCAAAGTCCTACAGCTGCGCAAATTAAAGAGCTTGAAAAATCGGGGCAATTACAACAGTTTGGCAAACCGGTTACACTACCGGCTAAATCAGGGCTGTCTGGTGCCACTGTATTGTTACCAAGGCAGGGTGTGGCCCTTTTAAAGTTTAGCTGGTAAGTTAAACTTATCAATTGCCCTGGCTGGCATAATTTTAATAGATAGTTAACATCTGATCCTAAATCAGGATAGCATAATAACCGTTAACCCTGAAAACAAATAAAAACCCTCCTCCTGCAAAAACAGGAAGAGGGTCAGCATAATCAACGCAACAGGGTGAGTGGGTTGGTCAAAATTTCATAAAACCTTATAAAGCAAATCCGTAAGCTAAACGCAGGCCAACCATACCGAAATGGTCCTGGTTAGCGCCCGAAAAGTTTTCATAGCGTACACTTACATCCCAGGTTTTATTGGCCCAGCCTATACCAGGCGAAAGATCAAGCCTGTGCGGGCCCCAGCCTTCTTCCAGTTTTTCGTAAGCGATACCAGCTTCGCCGGCAACATATACACTTGGTACAAAAAACTCCTTGAAACCGAATTTAATAGGGATTTCACCATAGCTTTGATAGCGTTTGCCTGTAACCGGATTTTTTTTAGGAAAAAAATGATATCCGCCCATAGTATAAGTAAGCGCAAAACTATTGCTTATACCATATTGCAAACGGGCTGTACCACCTAATGTAAAAGTAGTGCCAATTTTTGCTACACCTGTAGGCAAGCCGGTTTCAATTCCTAAACCTAAACGGAACGCATTTGCAGGAGTAGTTTGCGCTTTTACCGTATTTGAAAAAAACAGTGTTCCTGTCACAAGGGCCGCTGCTGTTAACTTTGATAGTAATTTCATGTTTGATATTTTGTGTACATAATGATTACTACCATTTTAGCAAAGGCGTTGCCTCAGGTTGCAGATTTTTTTATAACGGCAAAGGGATCTACCTGCAAAACACTACTCTTTTATATAATGCACCCCAACAACACCATCGGCAAAAGTTGTGCTTTTTTCCAGTTTGAGCTTTATTTCCGTATTTGGAAACAGCGGAACACCGGCGCCGAGCACAATTGGGTTTATAAACAGCCAAAATTCATCAACCAAACCTTCCTGCATCAAATAACGCGCAAGGCCGGGGCTGCCAAACATGATAATCTCGCCGCCTTCCTGTTTTTTGAGGTCTGAAATCTGCGACTTTACGTCATCACTGATAAATTTAATCTTATCGGTATTTTGCTTGGCAGCAGTTTCAGACACCACATACTTAAGTGTATTATTATACCATGTAGCGTGTTCAATAGTATGCTTTGAGGGGTTTGGCCCATCGGCCGCTGTTGGCCAGTAGGCATCCATCATTTCAAAGGTTTTACGGCCATATAGGGCAATATCAGCTACCTGTGTGCGGGCGTTGGCATACTCAAATAGCTCACTGCTCACTTTGATCCAGTCCATAGCGCCATCAGCGCGGGCAACCATACCATCAAGCGAAATGTGCATAAACAATACTAAGTTTCTCATAATATCAGTGGTTATATTTTATATATCAAAATTAAACCGGTATCCCATTGTATGCAGGGGGCTAAAGCGACTTTTAAAGGGTGTAAATATGACTATAGTAAAAAGGCCATGCTCCCGCACGGCCTTCTCTTACCAATGATAAATTACATTACAAAGTAGCCATATCAATTACAAACCTGTAACGCACATCGCCTTTTTCCATACGGTCATAAGCGGTTTGAATATCCTTGATATCAATCATTTCAATATCCGAAACAATGTTGTTTTCGGCACAGAAATCAAGCATCTCCTGGGTTTCTTTAATGCCGCCAATTCCTGAACCAGCTAAGCTTTTACGGCCACCCAATAAGCTGAAGGCAGCAATCTGTGCTGGCTTAGGCGGTACGCCTACGCAAATATGAACGCCATCGGTACGTAATAATGACAGGTACATGTTAAAGTCATGCTCGGCCGATACGGTATCCAAAATAAAATCGAATGAATTTTTAGCTGCTTCAACCTGTTTTGGATCGGTAGTTACCACAAAATGGTGAGCACCTAATTTTTTAGCGTCTTCTTCTTTCTTAGGCGATGTACTTAATACGGTAACATCGGCACCAAAGGCAACACCAAATTTAACCGCCATGTGGCCTAAGCCACCCAAGCCAAGCACAGCCAGCTTATGGCCTTTGCCTACTTTCCAGTGCCTTAACGGCGAGTAAGTGGTGATACCGGCGCATAACAGCGGGGCAACAGCGGCAAGATCAACACCTTCTTTTAAGTGCAGCACAAAATCCTCATTAACAACAATGGTGTTTGAGTAACCACCGTAAGTAGGTGTTTTATGATCCTGCTCAAGACCGTTATAAGTTTGTGAATTGCCATTGAGGCAATATTGTTCCAAATCGCGTTTACAGTTTTCGCATACACGGCATGAGTCAACCAAACAGCCGGTAGCGGCAAGGTCGCCAACTTTAAAACCTTTTACATGCTCGCCAACTTTAACTACGCGGCCAACAATTTCGTGTCCGGGTACCATTGGAAAAATGCCGGGGAACCAGTCATTTTTGATCTGGTGCAAGTCGGAGTGGCAAACGCCGCAGTACAAAATATCAAACTGCACGTCGTGGGCACCAACTTCGCGCCTCTCAAAAGTCCAGGGAGCAAGCGGTGTGGTTTCACTTTGCGCAGCATACGCTTTTGTTTCAATCATAGTAGTAAATGTTAAGTAGTGTGAATGATGATTTATTGAATTTGGAGAGGATCTCCATAACAAATGTACAATGATATTTCACAAATATTACCCCGCCGTGGCGTTGAAATAAAAAAACTGACACTTGAATGGATATTATTAACCACAGATAAAAGCAATCGTTTAATTTAGCATATAGATTAACATTGCATGAAAATAGCCATTGCCACTCCCCCTTTCCCAAAATCAATTAATGATGGTTTACAACAAGCTGAAAAACTGATTGAGGATGCAGCATCGCAACAGGCAGAGGTTATCTGCTTCCCTGAATCATACATACCGGGATATCCGGGTATGATAGCTGATCCCGAACCAACATCACCGGTAATATTGCAATCGGCATTGGATGAAGTGTGCAGGATGGCAGCTAAAAATAATATAGCAGTAATTATGCCCATGGATTGGTACAGCGAAGGCGGGCTTTTAAACGTCGCACATATAATATCCAAAACCGGCGATATACTTGGCTATCAAACCAAAAACCAGTTAGATCCCTCGGAAGATGCGATTTGGGTTCCGGGCAGCCAACGTAGTATTTTTGAAATAAATGGATTAAAACTTGGCGTTACCATTTGTCACGAAGGGTTCCGTTATCCCGAATCTGTGCGATGGGCGGCACGTGCTGGCGCACATATTGTTTTCCACCCGCATTTTTCGGGCAGTAATACTGATGGTGTATTGCTTACCGAATGGGGCAGTATGGCAAACCCTTATTATGAAAAGGCTATGATGATGCGCGCTTTGGAAAATACCATCTATTTTGCCAGTTCAAACTACGGTTCGCTTTACCCCGAATCGGCAAGCTCAGTTATAGCACCGGATGGCACTTGTTTAGCTTACCAGGCCTATGGAACAACAGGCGTAATTGTAGTTGATATTGATACAGAAAAGGCTACCGGCTACTTAGCCAAAAGGTTTAAGCCGAAGTTATATAACTATTAAAATCAACCAGCTTATCAATCCATTATTTGAATTTTGCAAATAATGGATTGATTTGTTGAAACACCTGCCCTCCTATCCGTTTTACTTTTGTACTATAAATAACAAGAAAATGGAAAACAAAAATAAGATTGCTATAGTAACCGGCGGCAGCCGCGGATTAGGCAAGGATATGGCCTTAAGGCTTGCTGAAAAAGGCATCGACGTTATCTTAACTTATAACACCAATGCCGATGAAGCAGCGAAAGTTGTTAATTTAATTGAACAAAGCGGCGCAAAGGCTGCAGCGTTACAACTAAATACAGGAGTAATTAAAAGCTTTGATGCCTTTGCAGAAAAGCTCCGCCGGGTATTAACTGATAAATTTAAAACCAACCATATTGATTTCCTGATCAATAATGCCGGGCAAGGTGGCTACAGCGCTATCCCCGATGTTACCGAAGAGTTTTTTGACGACCTATTGAATGTTCACTTTAAAGGCATATACTTTTTAACTCAAAAGTTGCTCCCGTTGATAAACGATGGCGGCGGTATTGTGAATGTTTCGTCCGGGTTGACACGTGTATCGGTACCCGGCTCTTCCGCTTACGCTTCAATGAAGGGCGCTGTGGAGACTTTCACCCGTTACCTGGCTAAAGAGCTTGGAGGCAGGGGCATCCGGGCTAATGTGGTTGCCCCCGGAGCTATTATGACTGATTTTGGCGATGGCCATTTGCGTAACAGCGAGGAGCTGCAAAAAATGGTGAGCAGCGTAACAGCCTTGGGCAGGCCCGGTGTTCCGGAAGATATCGGCGGCGTTGTTGCCTTTCTGTGTACAGAGGATGCACGTTGGGTAAACGCTCAACGCATTGAGGCTTCGGGCGGGATGTTTGTTTAAGTAACAAAATTTGATTGGTCGGGTGTCTCGTTGGGTTAATGAGACACCCTTTTTATTATGGGACTAACCCTGTGCTACCGAAGACTCAATTATACATCTCCACAAACAGGAATTTATTTTAATATTTCCAATATTACAATCACCGCGTTATTACTCAGCGCTTCCAGATCGGCTTCTTTCAACTGCCACAGCGCCAATCCGTCACGCTCATGCATCAGGCGGCCCTGCAGCTCAAAAGCCCCTGTAAGCACAAATGCGTAAAACAACGATTTATTGTTTTGAAGTTGATAAAGGGCGTCTACCCTCCCGCCAAATACTCCGATATGCAATCGAAACGGATGCATTCCGCTGGTGGGGATCAGGTCAATCAGTTCATTTTGCCTGTTGGCAATATCAAATTTAAAAACCGTATCGCGCGGCAGATTTATAACCTCATCATCCTTTAACTGTAAATAAATGTAATTGATCCAATCGCTTTTATAAAGATTGGTTAATTCAAGCCGCTCACCGGCAGTTGCATACCCCGCAAACACCTCTCCAACATCAATCAAACGGATATCTCCATTTGCCCTTTTTAATAATACTTCGCCGGTCACCGGCATTAAAACAAACCAGCCGGGGTTTTCGACAGCAATATCAATTGAACTACCACCCGCCAGCATTTCATCATTCCATACCTCCAGCCTGCCAAAGGGTTTACGATGCTCATTAAAGTAGTTACCATAGTTAAAACTGCTGTAACGCCTCAGGGTTGGGGTCTTCGTGAAACCTCTTTGGTCGGCTAAGTGTATTTGTCCCGGTGAAATCTTTTCCATTTTAATTGTGATATTGTAATGAACTGATGTTTACGTAAGGCTGTAACTGCATAAGATTGGTGGATATACTGTTATTTTCGGGAGGTAATTGATTTTCGGGAGTATGATCAGATATCAGCAGATAGCTATCAATAGTATCATGCCAGATCAGCGGTTCGGAATAGAAATTAACCGCAACCTGGTGTTTGTCTTTATCATTAATATCCGAATTGATGATCTCCAATTGGAATTTACTGAATGTAAGGAACCGCCTGCCAACATTATTTAAAATATCGGGCATAATACTGCCAAGTTGCTGAATATAACCTGTAACCGATGGTGTAACCATGCCGGTTATACGTTGGGCATTGGGCACATTCCTCATCAATTCGGCATAGGAAGTATAGGCCGTTCCCCGGCTAAAATTCTGGGCCTGCATTTTAAATTCCAGGTAAGTGCTTTCAAAAACCAGCTTATCCCATTGCTTAACCGACCGGATATCGATGATTTTACGGTAACACAAAATGATTACACGTTTTTGCATGTTATGATTCCAAAAACAAAACGCCAGCAACAGCCGGCGCTCTGTTACAAAACAAAAATGAAAATTTTAAGCAGGTACACTTAAACTGATAGCTAATACAAAACCGGCAGTGGTGCTACCGGTAACAGTAGCAGTTTCAAGCGTATACCCATCGCTAAACACATTATCACTGGCGTTGTAAGTGTAACCGCTCATGCCTTTGGCATAACCGCTAACAGCTAACAGCGCCGAGCCTGTACCTTCCGGAAAAGCAATCTGTGTTACTTTCAATGATGTACCTGATGAGTTATACGTATGTACGTGAATATGCGTTGCCCTGCCTGTATACCATCCCGGAAATATGGAAGTAAAGGTTACCAGGCCGTTTGAATCGGTAGTTTGCCTGCCGCGTAAAAAGTGTACAGAGGTATAGTTTGTTGATTGCGTACCGCTGCCGCCATATTCAGAATAATTACCCTCGGCATCGCAATGCCAGATATCAACCAATGCCCCGGAAAGCGCGCTGCAGCTATTATTACTATTATTGATTGTAATTTTTATGGTAAGCTTATACCCGGTACGGCCATCGGTAATATCGCTCCTTACATATGAAGCAGGCGAATGTGTTGGATATGGGCCTTCCGTTTCGGTAGGCGCAACACTACAGCTGCCTGAGTCAGTTGAACCCGAAGTACTGCCGGAAGATGAACTCTCTGAAGTAGTTGTAGTAGTTGTGGCGGTATCCGCATCTTTTTTGCAGGCTTCAACCAACACTGACGATGACACTGCGCCGATTACCAGGCTTTTTAAAAAGTTCTTTCTTTCCATTGTATGTTCTCCTTTTAAGTTTAATCTAATCTGTTGATTCAAAAGTAAAAGCGATGCTGTTGGTATTAAAACATGTGTCGGTTATCTGCCTTTTTTGTGTCGATAAACGGCAAATTATTGGTGTGCGGGAAGATAAGATTGTATAAACATACAGTTGCATGACAACTTTAAACCGTCAAATTTCTCTATCTTTGCATGTTTTTTTGAGAGTAGATAATATTTATGGCATTAAAAAGTAGTGCGGTGATTACCGGTGTAGGCGGCTATGTTCCTGACAACATTTTAACTAACAATGATTTAGAAAAAATGGTTGAAACTAACAGCGACTGGATAGTTTCGCGTACAGGGATCAAAGAAAGAAGGATCCTCGCCGACAGATCGATGGCTACTTCAGACATGGCGGCCTTTGCAGTAAAAAATTTACTTAAAAATGCCAAAGTTGATCCTTCTGAAATTGACTGTGTTATTGTAGCTACTTCAACCCCAGATTATCTGCTCATCTCTACGGCCAGTATTGTTTGCGATAAATGCGGATTAAGCAACGCCTGGGCATCTGATGTTAATGCGGCATGCAGCGGTTTCCTTTATGCCTTTACACTTGGCTCAAGCCTGGTTGAAAGCAACCGTTATAAAAAAGTAATCGTTATCGGGGCCGATCAAAACAGTGCTATTGTAAACTATGCCGACCGCAACACCTGTATCCTTTTTGGGGATGGCGCCGGTGCGGTACTGCTTGAACCATCAACCGAAGATCTCGGTGTTATCGACAGCGTGTTTAAAACAGATGGGCATGGCAGGGAACATTTATATGTACCCGGCGGCGGTTCTATGAACCCGGCCTCGGAAGAAACCATTGACGGCAAACTGCATTATATACGCCAGGACGGTCGCGTAGTTTTCAAAGCTGCCATTAAAGGCATGACTGAAAGCTGCACAGCTGTACTGCAGCGCAACAACCTTACCATAGATGATATCAACTGGCTAATCCCCCACCAGGCTAATTACCGCATTATCCACGCTGTAGGTGATGCTTTGGGTTTACCTGAAAGCCGTGTGAAGATCAACATCGACCGTTATGGCAACACTACAGCCGCTACCATCCCGCTGGCGTTGTGGGATTATAAAGAAGATTTCAAAGAGAACGATAACATGATCCTGACAGCATTTGGTGCAGGCTTTTCATGGGGCGCTACCTATCTAAAGTGGGGTAAATTGAGATAAGCCCCACCCCACCCTCCCCGGGAGGGAGGGCTTAAAATAAAATTATTTTCCCTTTCCCGGAGGGAGAAGTTTCGTGCCGGCGAGCAAATGATACAAACCTCTATGACAACTGAAGAACGGATTAAAGAATCGGAATCGCGAATATTTAAAACAGTGTTCCCGAGCGATACCAACCATTACGACACGCTTTTCGGAGGTTCGGCAATGGCTATGATGGATGAAGTAGCTTTTATTACGGCTACCCGCTTCACGCGTAAAAAAATGGTTACCGTATCATCCGACAGGATTGACTTTAACCGCCCAATCCCCGCCGGTACCATTATTGAGCTTGTTGGCCGTATATCCCATATCGGCAATACCAGCCTAAAAGTTTTGGTTGAGATTTATATTGAAGAAATGTATTCCTTTGTGCGCGAAAAAGCCATCACCGGCACTTTTACCTTTGTTGCTATTGATGATCATAAACACCCGGTAAGCGTTTTATAAGCTGAGGGCTTAAAGCCTAAGGCCGAAAGCTTTACCGCTTAATAAAAAGCTTTCGGCTTTACGCCTTAGGCTTTCAGCTTTCTAATGTAGTTTCTTCCGCTTTAATAAGCCGCCGGTAGTATCATCAATACTTTGCTGCACAATAAAAGCTTTGGGATCTATCCGTAAAATAGTTTGCTTTAATGAAGGAATCTCCAAACGGGTAGCCACAGTGAAAACAATATCACGGGGATCGTTCACATGACCGTCTTTTCCATAACCGCTTTTCCCCTGATAAATAGTAACACCCCTGCCAAGGGTAACCGTTATAGCGCGTCTGATAGCATCGCTTTTGGTTGAGATAACAGTGACACCCGAATATTGCTCGATACCATTCAGCAAAAAGTCAATCATTTTGGCGGCAGCCATATAGGTTAATATGGAATACATGGCCGGTTCAACACCCAATACCGATGCCGCCACCCCAAATATCAAAACGTTAAGCAGTAAAATAAAGTCGCTCACTTTAAGCAGCTGCGTCTTTTTACTTACCAGTACTGCCGCTATTTCGGTACCGTCGAGCACAGCGCCGCCGCGCATGGCCAACCCACTACCGGTACCAATGAAAACACCGCCAAATACCGCTGTAAGCAATTTATCGTGGGTAACGTCCGGAAACTGAACTACTGCAAGACATAATGAAAGCAAAGCAATAGCCGCGGTACTTTTTATAGCAAACCAAAGTCCGAGTTTCCGGTAACCGATCCACAAAAAAGGTACATTAATAACAAAGATCAAAACAGAGATGGGAATGGAGGTTATATCAGATATCAGCATGGAAACACCGGTGGCGCCGCCATCGATAAAATGGCTTGATAGTAAAAAACCTTTAAGGCCAAAAGCTGCTGATAAAATCCCGAGTCCGATATTTGCTGAATCCCTGATAGTGTTGATTGCCTTCATGCTCAAATATAGCTTTTTGGGGTTAAAGGCGGGTATGACAGGGTAAAATAGCCAAGACCAGTCAGCCTTAAATATATTGCGATGTGGGTATTAATTATTCAAACAAAAATAGTTGTTCCTCAACAGAGTGTTTTGTTTTATACAAATTCCTTATCTTTATTTAAATAATTGTTTATGATCACCGCTGAAGTGAAATTGAAAGAAAAAGATGCTGAAATGATTTTGAAAGTTATCTCAAAATTAGGTGGAAAGGTTAAAGTTATAAACGCTGAAAACTCCAAAGAATCTTCCACCAAAAAGAAATTTAAAGCTGATCTTGAAAACGCTTTTCACGAAATCAAACTACATCAGGAAGGAAAGATAAAATTAAAGACTGCAAGAGAATTACTCGATGAGCTTTAATATTGTCCCTATTGCAAGTTTTAGCAAAGAATTAAAACGACTTGCAAAAAAACATCCTTCGTTAAAGGCAGATTTTGCTGCCCTGCTTGATATTCTTGAAGTTACTCCACAGCATGGTACTCCAATAGGAAAAAATTGTTTCAAAATACGCCTATCTATTGCCAGTAAAGGTAAAGGCAAAAGTGGCGGCGCGAGAATAATTACTCATCTACTCATTAATTTAGATAATGAAACACTTTATCTCCTTAAGATATACGACAAAAGCGAGGCAGAAACAATGACGGACGCCGAGTTAAAAGACCTTTTACATTCAATTAAAGGCTAATCACCTCACCACCACCTGTATCGTATTCCGGCTGATCTGCTCCAATAAAATAGTTTTGCCTTCGGTTAACTCTTTAATGGTATTTATCCCGTCATGGCGTACAGTGATAAGCGTTAGCCCTTCATTATACTTCACCTTAAAATCCTGTTTAAGGCCGTTCAGCAGCTTTTCAAAACGCTCCTCATTCAAATCAAAGCAAACCGAAAAACTTAATGCTGATGTTTGCATTACGTTTACCTTGACATTGTTCTGGGCAAACAGGCGAAACACATCACTCAGGTGATCTTCCGTAATAAATGAATAGTCCTTACCCGACACTGATAGTAATACCTGGTTTTGTTTCAGGATGATCACCGGCCTGGTAAACTGATTATGTCCATCCTCCTTAATTACGGTACCGGGGGCAGATGGATCTGTAAAGGGCTTTACCAGCAGTGGTATTTTAGCATTTTGTAAGGGTTTGATAGTTTTCGGGTGGATGACGCTGGCGCCGTAATAAGTCATTTCGATGGCTTCGGTATAGGAGAGCTCATCAAATTTAACGGTATCGGTAAAGTATTTCGGATCGGCATTCAGGATGCCGGGAACATCTTTCCAGGTAGTAACCGATTCAGCACCTAAACAGGCTGCAAATATGGATGCGGTATAATCCGATCCTTCGCGGCCAAGTGTAGTAGTGAAATTTTCGGATGTGCCACCTAAAAAGCCCTGGGTTATTACGATGCCTTTTTCGAGCATAGCCGGAAGATCTTTACTGATACTTGCTTTAGTTTTGTCCCAGTCTACTACGCCTTCCCTGTATGTATTATCGGTATGCACATATCCGCGTACATCAAGCCATTTACTTTTCAGGCCAGCCTTGTCCAGATAGGCATTAACTATTCGGGTTGAAACCAGTTCGCCGATGGAAACGATCTGATCATATACAAAATCATAGCTATCGTGCGGCTCGTCCTCAATGGCCCAGTCAATCTCTACAAAAGTATTGGCAACTTCGTCAAATACCGGGTGGCCGGGTTCAAATAATCCGCCAAGGATATTGTAATGATATTCCTTGATCTCGTTAAAGATCTCATGCATATCATTGGTTTGCTCCATATAGGCTTTGGTAAGCTTTTCGAGCCCGTTGGTAGTTTTGCCCATGGCCGATACCACGATGAGCAATTGTTTATCAGTATATTGTTTTACAACATTAGCAAGGTTGGTAACACCCGCAGCATCTTTAACCGATGCCCCTCCGAATTTAAAAACAAGCATTTATTTGATGAATTGAGCTACAACCGAACCCGGCTGTACTAATGATTTGATCTGTGCGTAGGGAATAAACAGTTCGGTAATACCCGCTGCGTAAGGCTTTATCTCGTACTGGTTATACAGAAATTTGATCCCAAGGGGTGTAATAGAAAAGTTTTCATTGAGGGCGAATTTATCATCCTTGAAAAAATAGTTATCCTTTAGCGATGCTGTGTCGCTCAACTTTTCATTCTTCCTGAAGATCTTTTCGGCAATGGCAGTTAATTTATCGTGATAGCCTGTTGCAAATATATCATCAAGTCTGAGGTTTTTACCCGCCTTTGTATCCCAATTTATAAAGCTGACAGATGTGCCGCCATGTGCGCCCCCCATATATGAATAACCGCGTACTTCAAGCGTTGTTAAGCTCGAATCCTGGTGGATCACCTTAACAGAATCATCCAGTGTGAAAAACATTCCTGATCGCGGATCACCCTTCTTAAAATCGTCATATGATTTCAGGAACTTTTTGGTCATCAGTTCCAGGCTGGTGTCGGGTTTGCCATCCATAGCAAACATCGCTGTAAGCTTACGGGTTATAGTATCATTTAAAGTTTTGGCACTGTCAAAAACCGGATAGTTAATTTTCACTACGGTACAGGCGCTATCAGGCTTTGTGCCGCAATCTGCCGCCCGGGCTTTTATTACTTTATAGGCATAGTGCAGGGTATCAAATGACTTCTCGGCAACCTTATTAGGAACGCCCCACTGACACGATGATAACCCCATCGCCATAAAAAACAACAGGCACAGATTTTTCATAGGTAATTATTTAGTAGTTTAACAACTGCTCTTTTGAAAGCGAAGCATTCAGCCAGCCTGCCTCAATATTCGCGCCGTACTTATTGTAAAAGTTAATGGCCGGTTCGTTCCAGTCGAGCACCTGCCAAACCATACCGCTGAAACCTTGCTCCTTAGCTTCCCGGATCAGCCTGTCGAAAAGCAGTTTGCCGATCTTTTTGCCGCGCATATCTTCGGTTACTATCAGGTCTTCCAGGTACATGCGGGAGCCTTTCCAGGTGGAATAGCGGACATAGTATAAAGCAAAACCTACAACCAGGCCGTCAACTTCAGCAACAAAAGCCTTCCAGACCGGGTTAGGGCCAAACCCGGTTTCTTCAAAATGCTGCAGGGTTACGGTAACCTCTTCCGGGGCTTTTTCAAATAGGGCCAATTCGTGCACCAGCTCCATTAGGCGGGGGCAATCGGCTTGAATAGCTTCCCTGATAATTATCCCCCCCGCCCCCTGAAGGGGGTGCTGACTTTCAATTTTATTTTCTGTATTGTTCATTTTATTATTTCGCAATTACTAAAAGCTCGGGGATCGTGCGATTCCTCCCTTGGGAGGGTGTAGGGAGGGGTTTCTCCGCCAGACCTATTTGCTTTAATGGCGCATAAACCCCTCCCTGCCAATACACATCCAACCGCACCCCTCCCCAAGGAGGGAACTAAAAAATCTTCCGAACACCAGTGGTGTTGTCACCAACAACTTTCTATCTATTTTTTAGGTGTTCAACTTTTAAAAGTGTGAACACTTGCAATTATCTTCAATTAAAAAAACACTGACTATCAACACTTTAACTTTTAACATTATTGTTCATTTATCAAACATGAACACTTAAGCATTGACTATCAACCACTTAACTTTTCTGAATTTCAAAAGCTGAACACCCGTTTTTAAAAAGTTGAACACTTAAATTTCGCTTCAAAAAACAGGTTGCTAATGGCAACGCCATCGCTGTTAATTTAAGGAAGAAAAAGCGCGGGATTGTGCGATTCCCCTCTTGAGAGGGGTGGCGGGGTGTATTTCTGCTTTGATAAGCTTGTAGCAGAAACACACACCCTTCCTCCGCGCCCCCTCTCGAGAGCAGGGCTGTTGCATTCTAATATTCAGTTCTTAATAACACGCACGATTAAGCGTCTACGCTTGGTCGTTTGCCTTAATTGAGCGTCCACGCTCCCGTAATATGTTATAAACGTAAGCGTGGACGCTTACTTTGGTTATAATTCAAGCGAAGGACGCTTGAACTTGCGAAACATAAATTAGAATGCAACAGCCCTGCTCTCGAGAGGGGATTTTTTAAACCCTTGTTCAATTAATTGCTTAGGTTAACCGGCAATGGCAACACCACCAACAACGGCCTGAGAGCGGCTATGCCTCCGTGCGATTGCCCGCGCTGCGCTCGCAATGACATCTTTTTAGTTATTCTTCCAGTGCTTAATTACCCTCCCGCCAAATATGGTGCTGCCCAGTCTTACCATATTACTGCCCTGCTCAATGGCCAGCTTATAATCCGACGACATGCCCATCGACAAAATATCAAAACTTTCTTCCTTCCTGAAATAGCTCAGTTTTATACCTTCAAAAAAGGTATTCAGCTCGTAATATTCTTCCTTGATCTGCTTTTCGTTATCGGTATTGGTGGCAATGCCCATCAATCCGCGGATCCGGATGTTTTTCATTATGGCAAACTCTTCAGAGCGCAGCAATTCTATCGCTTCATCAAAGCCCAGTCCGTATTTGGTTTCTTCGTCGGCAATGTAAATCTGCAGCAGGCAGTCAATTACCCGCCCGGCTTTTTCGGCATGCTTGTTTATTTCATGCAAAAGCTTCAGGCTATCAACAGACTGGATCATGCTCACGAAAGGCGCAATATATTTTACCTTGTTGGTTTGCAGGTGACCAATCAAATGCCATTCAATATCTTTAGGCAGCTGCTCATACTTTTCAACCATCTCCTGCACTATATTTTCGCCAAACAGGCGCTGTCCTGCATCATAAGCTTCCTGTACATCGCTGGCAGGTTTTGTTTTTGATACTGCCAATAATATTACCTTATCTGCTTCCGTTTCCTTTTTTAAGCTTTTGATGTTATCTGCAATGCTCATTTATCCGTAAATTTGCTTAATTAATCAGCCGCTAAATTACTGAATGCATAAATATATAACCTTGTTTTTTTCTGCAGCACTTTTTTTATGTGCCTGCAATGGCAAAAGTATTCCCAACGATGTTCTTAAACCCGAAACTATGGCAGCGGTTTTAACCGAAATGCACATCATCGACGGCAGCTTATATAACACCATGCAGGCGCCCGATAGTTTGTATAAATACGGCGCGGGCAAATATATTGCCATGTTTCAACGCCTGCATACCGATACCGCGCATTTTAACCGCAGTATGCGGTACTACGCCACGCAGCCCGATAAGCTGCTGGCCATTTATGACCAGGTGGATATTAAAATTAAAAGCAAAACCGATTCGCTTGCCAAAGTACAAACAGAACAGAGCAAGGCTACGCGCAAGCTCGATTCGTTAAAAAACTTAAATATTAAAACTAAAATAGATTCGGCAAGGAAAATGCACCCGCATGAAAACCCGGTAGCCCGCAAAGCCGACTCATTGGAAAATTTAAAAACTAAACTAAAACCCGATTCGGCACGGAGGTTTCATCCCCGCAAAAGCAACAGAAACCGCAAAGCCGATTCGTTAAAAAACTTAAAGTCATAACCTGATGCTTTACCCCCAAAATAGTGTAGATAAGCTGGGTTTTACCGAAATAAAAGAACTGATAAAAGCGCATTGCCTGAGCGAAATGGGTCAACAAATGGTTGACAAGATCCAGGTGATGAGCAATTACGACCAGATCCATAAATTCCTGAACCAGGCAAACGAGTTTAAGAATATCCTGGTTAATGATGAGGCCCTGCCCATCCAGCATTTTTTCGATATAAAGTCCCTTGCCAATAAAGCCCGTATAGAGGGCGTTTTTTTAAGCGAAGAAGAATTTTACCAGGTACAGGCTTCGCTGAATACAGTCTTTGCCGTTATAGCGTACTTTAACGAACGTGAAGGTTTGTACCCAAATCTTGAAGCCCTTTTTGAGCACCTGCCTATTGAAAAGGCTATCCTTAAAAAGATAGACGCCGTGATTGATCAAAAAGGCAAGATTAGGCCCAATGCATCGCGCGAGCTGATGGAAATAACCACAGGCATTGCCAAAGCCGAGCAGGAAGCCCGTAAAAAGATTGATATGGTTTTTAAAAATGCCACATCAAACGGCTGGGCTGCCGATGGTTCATTAACTGTACGTGATGGCAGGCTGGTGATCCCGCTACTGGCCGAAAACAAACGCAAGCTGAAAGGCTTTGTGCATGACGAGTCAGCCTCGGGGCAAACGGTGTACATTGAGCCCGAAGAGGTTTTTGTACTCAACAACCGCATCCGGGACCTGGAGTTTGAACGCCGCCGCGAGATAGTAAAAATCCTGACCGCCCTAACTACCGAATTAAGGCCGTATGTCCCCCTGCTACTCTCCTATCACGGCCTGTTAACCAAACTTGATTTTGTACGCGCCAAAGCGTTGTTTGCCATTGACATTGAAGCCGAAATGCCGCAGGTAGTCAACGAAGCCAGGGTTAAGCTGTATAATGCACGTCACCCCTTGCTGTTCCTGAATTTTAAGGCCGAAAAGAAAACGGTTGTTCCGCTCAATATGCAGATAGACGAAGGTACCCGCATCATCGTAGTATCCGGTCCCAACGCGGGCGGTAAATCTGTTTGTATGAAAACCGTTGGCCTGTTGCAAATGATGGTGCAGGCCGGTTTACTGATCCCCGCCGATGAAGCCAGCGTTGTGGGTGTATTTAAGCAGCTTTTTGTTGATATCGGTGATGACCAGTCGATAGAAAGTGATTTGAGTACGTACAGTGCGCACCTATCCAAAATGAAAAACTTTGTGGAGCAGGCCAACGGCAAAACCCTTATCCTGATAGATGAGTTTGGTACCGGTACCGATCCGCAATTTGGCGGCCCGATTGCCGAAGCCGTGCTCGAATCGCTTAATCAAAAAAAGGTTAAAGGTATGGTAACCACCCACTATTCCAACCTTAAAATATTCGCCAGCAATACCGAGGGTATCGAGAATGCATCGATGCTTTTCAATAACATTGAGATGAGGCCACTTTACCAATTGGAGATTGGCAAGCCCGGCAGCTCATATGCTTTTGAGATCGCACAGAAAATAGGCTTACCACAAAACGTGCTTAACCTCGCCAAAAACAAAATAAGCGAGGGGCAAAAAAAGGTTGATACCCTGTTAGTTGACCTGGAGCGCGAAAAACGTTCTATTTTTGACACCAAACAAAAACTGGATAAGCAGCAGCGCAAGGTAAATGAGCTCCTGGCCGAAAACGAGAAACTGAAAAGATATCTCGAAGAAAACCAACGTTCCCTCATCAGGGAAGCTAAAGACCAGGCTAAGAATATTATCCTGAACGCCAACAAGCTGGTTGAAAACACCATATCCGAAATTAAGAGCAGCAACGCTGATAAGGAGAAAACCCGCCAGCTGCGCGAAAACCTAAATGTTGAACTTAAAAAAAACACAGTCAAAGTAGAGACACCGAAGCCTGCTGCGCCTGCTGATGAGGAACTAAAACCGGGCGACTGGGTGAAACTCACCGACTCGGAAACCACGGGCCAGGTGATAGAGATCATTAAAGAAAATGTGGTGATTGCCATAGGCGATTTGCGTACGGTTGCAAAAAAGAAACGGGTGATCAAGGTTTCCAAATCATCGGTCCCTAAAGAGATCAGGCGTAATTTCAGTGCACAAACCAATGATATGGCCAGCTTTAGTCCGGAGATTGATGTGCGGGGCCAACGTACCGAAGATGCGCTGCATGCCATTGAAAAACTGTTTGACCGTGCCCTGATGATGGGCTTTAACAACCTCAAGATCATTCATGGTAAAGGCGATGGCATTTTACGTAAAATGATCAGGCAGTACCTCAAAAAGTATGAACAGGTTGACCGTATGGAAGATGAGCATGCCGACCGTGGCGGAGATGGAATAACTTATGTATATTTGAAGTAAACGTAACGTTAAAAAAGTTATTCAAGATAAAATTAAAAAGGGTTGTAAGACTGAGCCTGTCGAAGACTCGCGCGTAGAGGCCTGACCACCATGCTTCGACGGGCTCAGCATGACATCCTTATTAACCACGTTATTACGAGGTGCGAAGCAATCCCAAGCTATACAGGGTGGCTCTGTAAATCGGGGATTGCTTCGTTCCTCGCAATGACGTAATTTTTTGATCCCATTTCAACCTTAACTTATTTCAAAATATGTCTTTAAAATCTATTGCGCCCATGTTATACACCCGGCAGGTACGGGAAAGTGTTGATTTTTATATTAATAACCTTGGTTTTACCTGTATTGGCTATGATGAGGACTGGGGCTGGGCTACGGTAAGCCGTGATGATATTGAGATCATGCTGGCTTTGCCTGTTGATAATGCATCGTTCACCGTACCCAAATTTACCGGCTCTTTCTATATCCGTACCGATAAAGTTGATCTTTTGTGGAGCGAACTGAAAGACAGGGCGGTGATTTGTTACCCCATTGAAGATTTCAATTACGGCATGCGCGAGTTTGGTGTTTTTGATTATAATGGTTACCTGCTGCAGTTTGGGATGCCCATTGAATGATAACCAGATAAAAAAGGCGAGGCACGAGCGATTCCCCTCTTGAGAGGGGCGGAGGGGTGTGTTTCTACACTTTGCTTATCGATTGCAGAAACACACCCCTGCTACCGCTCTTTCCTCCGCGCCCCCTCTCAAGAGCAGGGCTGTTGCATTCTATTTTTAACTTCTTAATAAAACACCTGCCCGGTCAAGCGTCTACGCTTGACTGCTGCCATTCGTGAGCGTCCACGCTCGCGTTATAATGTTAAAAAGTAAGCGTGGACGCTTACCTGAGATATAATTCAAGCGAAAGACGCTTGAACTTGCGAAGAAAATAGTAGCATGCAACAGCCCTGCTCTCAAGAGGGGATTTTTTTGCTGCATTACTTTTGTATAAGTTTCCTATTTTTAGGGCAGCCAAACCCTGATAAAAATGCGCAAATTATATTTTCTTGTACTTTTCATTGCATTTACCGGTTCAATAACAAGCTGTGCCGCTCAAAATATTATTTTAAAGAGCAAAGATCAGCGCATCCGTTACACCGGGCGGATCAATCAAACCGATGAAGCTGCCGAACTATACTGGACGGGCTCATCCTTAAAAATCAACTTTGACGGAACAGGGGCCTCGGCCCTGATGCAGGACGAACGCGGTGAAAATTACTATACTATCATAGTTGATGGTAAGGTGATCAATACCATTCACCCGGATAATACCAAACAAACTTATACCCTTGCCGAAAACCTGCCCACCGGTAAGCACACGCTTGAGCTGTTTAAACGTACCGAATGGGACAAGGGCAAAACCTTTTTCTACCAGTTTACCTTGGCTAAAGATGCCACCGCCCTTCCCCCACCGGAGGCCAAAAAACGTAAGATCGAATTTTTTGGCAATTCTATTACCTGCGGTTATGCCGATGAAGACACCACCGGGCAGGACCGCGGCAGCGCCCCTTATGAAAACGGTTACCTGAGCTATGCTGCCCTGACAGCCCGTCATTTTGATGCACAGTATGTTTGTACGTCAAAAAGCGGCATTGGCATCACGGTGAGCTGGTTCCCGCTCATTATGCCCGAAATGTATAACCGCCTTGATCCAACAGACCCAACAAGCACCTGGAATTTCAAAAAGTATACGCCTGATGTGGTAGTGATCAACCTGTTTCAAAATGATTCGTGGATTGTAAACCAACCCAACAACCCACAGTTTAAAGAGCGTTTTGGCAGTAAAGCCCCCGAGCCTGAGCAGATCATTAAAACGTATAAAGAGTTTGTGAAAAATATCCGCAAGGTGTATCCAAAAGCGCAGATCATTTGTGCGCTGGGCAGTATGGATGCAACCAGGGCAGGTTCGCCATGGCCGGGATATATTGAAAAGGCAGTTGCAGCCTTAAACGATAAACAAATTTA
Organism: Mucilaginibacter sp. cycad4; assembly: GCF_034263275.1. Taxonomy (NCBI): domain Bacteria; kingdom Pseudomonadati; phylum Bacteroidota; class Sphingobacteriia; order Sphingobacteriales; family Sphingobacteriaceae; genus Mucilaginibacter; species Mucilaginibacter sp. cycad4. The sequence continues at coordinate 3,519,277 of NZ_CP139559.1, forward strand.
TACTCATTTTATTCCGTACAAAAATACGCCCGGTCACCCGAGTATTAAAGAGCAGCAAGCCATGGCCGATGATTTGATTGCTTTTATGGAGAAGACTGTTAAATGGTAGGTAAAACTTAAAAAATGTCATTTCGAAACGAGGAACGAGTGAGAAATCTTATACGCTTCGTTAGTGGGCCTTGTATTTTCGCTTTTCAGGGCATATAAGATTTCTCTTTCGCCCCTGCGCTCAACCCCTCTCTGCTCAGTCGAAATGACATCTTTTAATTTATTTTATTCATTTTCATTCCTATTCCCCTACCTTCTGCTGATCAGGCACCTCATTAGGTCCGGGGATATTGGTTTGCTGCTTTTTGCTGGCATCCCCGTCATCATCCGCAGTTCCTTCCTGGTATTGCTGCTGCGGGTTGGGCTTGCTATCATTAGTTTCTGTTTGTCCTTCATCCTCATCTGATCGTCCGTTTTGTGATACGTTGATCACATTGCTGTAGTTGGCATTACCTGCCTGGTTAGGGTCTTTAAAATTGCTGTTTTCGGGATGTTCCTCGGCAGGCTGGGTGCGGTTAAAGTACTCGTTATCATTGCCCGCCATTTGTGATGGATTATCCTTATCGTTACCTGCGGGGGTGATATTGTTTTGGCCAAAGTTTTCGCCTCCCATACCATTCCCCTCCATACCCGGATCTTTGGGACTTTTCATTTCCGAACTGCCAAACAGATAGCTTCGTTTCAGGTCATTTTCGTCCTCATTGCTATCGTCATCTACACGATAAGCGTTGGGTTTGTTTTCTTCATGTTCGGGGCGTTTAAGCTCATCGCTCCTGAACTCGTCATCTCGTAATTCCATAGGTTTTGATGTTTGATGTATTAATTAATAATACAATTAATTTCCAATTGTTTTATAAAACCTATAAATCGTCTTTCATAAAAACCTCTTCTGGCGCAAGTCTTGTGTGCCGGATGGTGTAGGGCTTACTTGTGACCTTCTAATACCTGTATCGTCTTGAAAAATTTACAGCCCAGGTTCTCCAGCGCCCTTTGCCATCACGTAAAACTTGAGCTAAGACAAATAATATCCTCGGCATTCATAAAACACTAATCCATCCTAATAAGTTATCTACATAGCGATAAGCTTAAGGCTTATTTTACTTATTTTTATAGCAACCAATTATAATATATGAATAAAGTAGTTAGTGGTGCCGAGGAGGCCATCCGCGACGTTACCGACGGCATGACCCTCATGCTGGGTGGTTTCGGTTTATGCGGATTGCCCGAAAATTGTATTGCTGCACTGGTAAAAAAGGGAGTTAAACAGCTTACCTGTATCTCCAACAATGCCGGGGTTGATGATTTTGGGATAGGTTTGTTGCTGAAGCAGCGCCAGGTAAAAAAAATGATCTCATCGTACGTGGGTGAAAACGCCGAATTTGAACGCCAGCTGCTAAGCGGCGAACTGGAAGTTGAGCTTATTCCACAAGGTACGTTAGCCACCCGCTGTATGGCAGCCGGTTACGGCATGCCGGCTATATTCACCCCCGCAGGTATTGGCACCGAAGTAGCCGAGGGGAAGGAAGTACGCAATTTTAACGGTAAAGATTATTTAATGGAGATGGCCTTTAATGCCGATTTCGCCATTGTAAAAGCCTGGAAAGGCGATACCATGGGTAACCTGGTTTACCGTTCAACCGCCCGTAATTTCAACCCTGTGATGGCCATGGCCGGTAAAATTACCATTGCCGAAGTAGAGGAACTTGTGCAACCCGGCGAATTAGATCCGGATCATATCCATACGCCGGGTATTTACGTGCACCGGATTTTTAAGGGTGATCATTACGAGAAAAGGATAGAGCACGCAACGGTAAGGAGTAAAGAACAGCAATAAATAATACTAACTACCCGTCATTGCGAGGTACGAAGCAATCGCGAACTGTACAGAGAGACTTGCTTAGCCGCTCTGCTTGTTGGGGATTGCTTCGTACCTCGCAATGACGGTTGGAGACAAAACACATTTTCAAATTGAATTTATGTTAGACAAACAAGGCATCGCAAAGCGAATTGCGAAAGAAATAAAAGACGGTTACCACGTTAACCTCGGCATTGGCATCCCTACGCTGGTAGCCAATTATATCCCCGATACCATGGATGTGGTATTACAGTCCGAAAATGGTTTATTGGGCATGGGCCCCTTTCCTTTTGAGGGAGAGGAAGACCCTGATACTATTAATGCAGGCAAACAAACCATTACCATGCTACCAGGCTCGGCTATATTCGATTCGGCTATGAGCTTTGGGATGATCCGCGCAAAAAAAGTAAACCTTACCATCCTTGGCGCTATGGAAGTATCCGAAAACGGCGACATCGCCAACTGGAAAATCCCCGGCAAAATGGTTAAAGGTATGGGCGGCGCTATGGACCTGGTGGCATCGGCCGAAAACATTATCGTAGCCATGCAGCATGTAAACAAAGCGGGCGAATCAAAGCTGCTCCCTCAATGCACCCTCCCCCTAACCGGGGTTCACTGCGTTAAAAAAATCGTGACCGAACTTGGTGTCTTTGACGTATTGCCCGAAGGCGGTTTCAGGCTCATTGAACGTGCGCCGGGGGTAAGTGTTGAAGAAATAAAACAGGCTACGGCAGGGAAGCTTATTGTTGAGGGGGATGTACCGGAGATAGCGGTTTAATCTGTTGCTCAACCGTCATTGCGAGGCACGAAGCAATCGCGAACTATACAAAGTGACTCTGCAAGTCGGTGATTGCTTCGTACCTCGCAATGACGGTTTTTATTAGACAGTTTTCAACTGTTAAAAAAGCTTCTTTCTCAAATCGGCCGAGATCTCTTCAGTTATCACCATAATATCTTCGGCAACATGGGTGTTGTTTGTGATCACGCGGTCGCATTCATCTTTGTAGGGTAACAGGTATTCTTTGTAGGCAGGCACTACGTGGTTGATCCATTTGTACATCGCATCGTCGTGCGAATAGCCGCGTTCTATCAGGTCGCGTTTAAGGCGGCGTTGCAAGGCTATATCCTCATCGGCGTCAATAAAAATCTTCAGATCGAGCAGTTCGGCAATATCTTTAAAATGCAGGATGAACAAGCCTTCCACCATTAAAATGGGCGCCGGTTTGATCTCTATCATTTTAGGGATAGCATCGGGATTGTTAAAAGTATACTCCTGTTTCAGGATAGCTTCCTTATTTAAAAGCTTGCTGATATCCTGCTGAAAATGTTCATGATCAATAGTTGAAGGAAGATCGAAGTTGTACAACTTGTTCTCCTCTTTGGTCATGTTATGTGCTACCGGGATGTAATAGTCATCCTGCGATACGAGGCTTACCTCCTCGGCAGTAAAATGTTCTAAAAAGGACTTCAAAAAAAAGGTTTTGCCCGATCCGCTACCGCCGGCAATTCCAATAATATAAGGTTTATTCATTCGGGCTGCCGTAGCTGATATTTACCTGGAAACGTTTATCTAAAGCACCTAATGCATCGGCTGTGTTTTTGGTCATGATGATGAGCACATTTTTATTTACCTCATTATCAGTAAAACGGCCAACCACTTTAGCAAAGGTGGTATGATTGTTCATTGGATTGGTAATTTTAATGATGGTACCTATCGGCGCGGTGCGGTGCAATACCAGTTCCTTTTTAGGATCCAAGCCGGCATCATCCATCCAGGTAGCTACACCTTTTTCAACTTTTTCGTACAGGCCAAAACGGTTTGCTTTACCATGGTCGCCGCCGGTTGTATCCTGCTGCGCGGCAACAGCAGTTGAATCGCGCTGCATTACAGGTTGTTTAGCTTCTTCGGGAGGTAAACCACTGCGCACATTAATTACCTGGTTAGGCGCTAATGAATCTGAGCTTAATTTATTAAGTGATTTAATATCATCTACCGAAGTATTGAAACGTTTGGCAATAGAAAACAAGGTCTCCCCTGCTGATACCTTGTATTGCTGCACATTAAGCATGCTTACCTTTTTAACGGTATCAGCCGGTGCCTGCTGTGGTTTAGCCGCAGCGTTTTGCGCTACAGGCGCAGGTGAGCTAACCGGAGGCTGAACCTGTGGTTTGTTTTGCTGAACAGGAGCCTGGGTAACCGGCTTTTGTTGCGCAGGAGCAGGAGTTGTAACTACTTGTTTTGCAGGTGCAGTTACTGCAGGTTGTGCAGCAGCTTCGCCCGAAAAAGGTAATTCGGTAGGTACTTTTACAATACCGCCAATTTTAAGGGGGGCGTTATTATTGAACTGTATAATGGCTTTAGGGCTGATGTTGTAGCGACGGCCTATAGAGTAGTAATTATCTTTGGGATCGAGCTTGTGAACGATCACTTTTTTGCCGTTCAGGTTTTCAACGCCTATCGAGTCGACAAGCGGATTTGCAAAAAGCGATATAGAGAATGTGAGTAAGGGAGTGACCAATAATAAAATCTTAAATTTCATAATAAATTATAATACAGTAATTTATAAGTTCAACACTATTAAGCCCGATCTGTTTTTTAAATAGATGAGCTGATTATTATGTAGTACAAACGCCTCGGGCTGCATTTTTTGTATAGCGTCATGTAACAAATCGTGATACAAAAGGGTACCCTCCTCGTTAAATACAAACAAGTGCTGTTCAAGATGCTCCTGCAAAAGCGTGTGCAAAGATACAATTCTGAAACTATTGTAGCTGATATAATGAACCGCATTTGCATGTACCCTAAGCGATAAATATAAATCATTTACTTCCGTTGCGGGCAGCAATTCCGGGCTAATGACCTGATTATTCAAAGGTTGATCAGGCGCGGGTTCGTATCCTCTTAATATATTGCCGGTTTTAACATCAAGTAAAAATAATTTCTTCGGTTGTAACTGCGCATTATAAACTATAGGACCGTTTACCGACAGATGATCAAAGGCTAAAGTAAAATTGCTCCATAATTCTTTACCGGATACAGCCTCGATAGCCGTCAAACCTTTATGTACCGGCCCCGTAGCCGATTGGTAGTTGTGCAGTAGCAATACACCATTATAAGCTGTTTCAATACCGGTAAGCCAACGCTCGGGAGTAGTTAAACCTTCAAAATAAACATCACCGCTTTGCAGGTTCAGGGCCGAAAAACTAACCTGTTTATCGGCATGGTCCCTGATCTCGAGGAACAGCGTCTGGCTGCTTTCGTCAATTTCCATACGCCAAACCGGGGCCTGGTAAATTTTACTGATGAAGGGTAAAAGCGAAGTCATAAAGTTGCAAATATGCTCATTAAAATTAAAACTGTTTACCTTTACCAAACATTGCCCGCAAAGGCATGTTGTACTTAAAAACATCACATTTATTTATGAACGCAAAAGAAATAAGCCTCGAAGAAAGTAAAGTAAAACCGGTAGTTGACCACCTGAACGATCTGCTGGCCAATTACCATATCCACTACCAAAAACTGCGCGGCTGCCATTGGAACGTTAAAGGCACAAGCTTTTTTACCCTGCACCTTAAATTTGAAGAGCTATATACCGCAGCGCTTGTTACTATTGATGAGCTTGCCGAAAGGATCCTGAGCCTTGGCAAACCTCCCATCAGTACGTTTAAGGATTATATCGAAACATCAAGCATTAAAGAGATCCAGACCATTGGTTTAAAAGATCAGTTGATGGTGAAAGCCATTATTGACGATTTGGCTGCGCTGATAAAAATGGAACGTGAGATATTGAACATCACTGCCGATGCCGGTGACGACGGTACCAATGATATGATCAACCGTTTCATGCAGTTCAACGAAAAAAACACCTGGATGCTGCGCTCATTTGTGAACGAGGACTAACCTGCACATAATCCCACTGTAAAAAAGCCGCATCTGGTTCAATCCGGATGCGGCTTTTTTTAAAACGGGGTTTACACCAGTTTGCATATTTCGTATATTTGCACTGAACAAAAAACGCATTCTTTTATAGTGCTGATGTTCGGGTTATTTTCCTATGGTGTAATGGTAGCACGTCAGATTCTGGCTCTGAAGATTGAGGTTCGAGCCCTTGTAGGAAAACTAAAAATCCAAGCCCTTAGCATCGCCGCCAAGGGCTTTTTTCATGCCTTCCTGAGTCCTTATTAAAGACATTAAGAAGAAAACGCCGATGTCGATATCATTTAATTGAGAATTTTTTTTGCAAACTCAGTTCGATTTATACAGATAGCACCGGTCTGAGAAGAGTTATAAGCTATGGCTTAAACAAGCTGAATCATGCTATAAATGATCATTACATTAAAGAACGCGGAATGAAAATGTTTGACGGTGTAATTGAGTTTTATATGGCAAGAAACTCATTGGCAAATTTTGCCAAAAACGTTTGCCGTTTCAGCAAAGATGACATTGCTTTATCTTTAAATCACATCGACCTTAGCCGTAATTACAGATATTTATATATCTCCAGATTGGTCTAAGCTTGTTAAAAGAAAAAGAGCAGTTTTTAACTACTCAAGTTTCTCAATAAGTTTTTCAACGCTTTCCGGTGCCATATTACCACTTTATAGTTAGGCTATACTTTTCAGTACAATACAAAGAAGGCCGCAATCTTTTAATGATCCGGCCTCTTTTTTATTACGATTAAAACGATATAATTAATTGGTAACAACAGTTATTTTACCACCGGTTTTAAACAAATCGTGCGATACAAAATAACCATTATTTGCCTTTCCGTTCACCTGAATTGAGGTAACGGCCCTGCCTTTTCCGGGTTTGCTGATAGTTAATGTTTTGCCGTTGCTGGTTGTCCATTTCACTTCATCAAACAGCGGGGCAGTAACAATGTATTTTGGATCGGTTGCCGAAAACGGATACAAGCCCAATGCGCTGAAAACGTACCATGACGACATTTCGCCGGCATCGTCCATACCGCTGAGTTCCAAACCTTCATTGCCAATGCCATACAGGTTATTCAAAATATAATCGATTATCTTCTGCGATTTTGCCGGTTTATTAATAAAAATATATGCAAACGGAGCTTCATGATCGGGTTGGTTACCCTGGCAGTATTGGCCTATCATTGTTTCCACATTGCGGGCAATATAATTAGGGTTCCATGGCAGCGTAAATAACGAATCAAGCTTTGATTCGAAACCCTTTGGCCCACCGTAAAGCTTTATCAGCCCGGGCATATCATGTGGTGCAAAAAAGGATACCTGCCAGGCATTAGCTTCACGGTACATGTATTCGTAATATGGATGCTGAGGGTCAAAATTCTTGATCCATTCACCGTTTTCCAGTCTGCCCCGCATAAACCGGGTAGATGGATCAAACATGTTTTTATAGTTTTGCGAACGGGCCATCAAAATGCGATAATTAGCAGTATCCCCTAATTTTTTGGCTATTTGAGCTACTGAATAATCATCGTATGAGTACTCCAATGTTTTTGAAACACCGGCTTTGGCTTTGGTTTCTACCTCGGGTTTGGCGATGTCGGGATCGGAGATATAGCCTTTCTGAATATACTCGGTAATGAAGGGCCGCGGACCACCTTCAACGTTAGCGTTTCTTAAAAGCAATTTATAAGTGCCTTCAACATCAAATTTGTCAATCCCCCGCAGATACGCACCAGCTATAGATGAAGCCCCATGATCTCCGTGGAAAAACGTAGGGATAAAGCCGGTTTTATCACCAACATCTTTTAATGATTTAATAACATCAAGTGTTACATCGGGCGTAATTAAGCCCAGCAGCACATCTTTATTGCGGTAGGTATCCCATAACGATGGTTCGGTATAGTACCTTGCCCCTGTTTTCACAACGTTCCTTTTAGCGTCGGTAAATTCGCCGTTCACATCGCTGCGCAAAGCAGGCCACAAAAACGAACGGTACAGGCAGGAATAAAACATCCGTTTTTGTTTTTCTGTACCACCTTTAACCTGTATGGCTGATAATAACTTTTCCCAGGTTTGCGATGCCTCGCTGCGGATAATATCGAAGCTTTTATTGCCTATCTCCCTCTCCAGGTTTTCTTTAGCGTTTTTCTCGCTTACAAACGAAAGCCCAATTTTAAGTTCAACAGGCGTTGTACCCCCATCGGCTAAATACAACATTGCATATCCGCTGCGCTGCCCTTCGTCTGTTTTTTCTAATTTGTTTATTTTGGTGTTTAGTTCGGCATAAAAATAAACGTTTTCGCCGCCCTGAAAACCTTGCACGGCGGTCGGCCCCACTTGTTCTATACGCCAGGTTGATACCCTGCTGTTGGCTTTGCCCAGGTCAAAAAGTATTTGCCTGCTGGTGTTAGTTTTAAATTCATATTTATGGTAGCCGCTCCTGAGCGTAGAAGTCAGGCTCACATTTACCTGGTAATCGTCAAGATATACCTGGTAAAAGCCGGGTGCCGAGCTTTCTTTTTTATGCGAAAATCTTGAACCGAATTTGCTTCCCTGCGGATTTGATACCGGCAGAATAGGAATATTACACAGGTTCCAGTGACCTTTATTGGTATGGGTAAAGCCATAGATAACTGAGTCCTCATATTGGTAGCCTGCCCCTGAGCCATAAGCTGTAACAGGACTTAATTGCACCATGGCATTTGGCAGCGAACTGCCTGGAAAGGTAAGCCCGGCCCAGGACCGCCATCCTTTAGGCAACTCATAGCCCAGAATTTTAGGATCATTGAGCGGCGCGGTACCTATGAAAGTGTTTACATACTTAGTGTGCACCGGTTGGGTTTGCGCGTTTGCCGCATTTACCGTAAAAAAAATCAATAATGTTAGGCTGATCAGGATTTTAATTGGTTTGTTCATTGATAGGTTTTGTTAGCGATGCAAGTTACCTGCTAAATTGATTCAGCGCAATACTAATCATACAAATTTATTGACGATATATTCTTTTTTAATTATTGGCCACCGTTATGACTGAGCCTTCCTCAACGATTGCATGAATTGCAGTGGTGATTTACCGTACTCTTTTTTAAATGCCCTTGAAAAGTTCGAATTACTTTGAAGGCCTATCCTATCAGCCACTTCGTTCATAGACACATCCTCGTGGGTCATAATGTGGATAGCACGCTTGAGCCTCACTGTGCGGATAAATTCACCTACTGACTGATCGGAGATCCCCTTAATTTTTTGATAAAGCTTGGTACGGCTAATGAATAAATGCCTGCACAAAAAATCAACATCAAGGTTCAAATCCTGTATATTATCTTCAATAATGTTGATCAGCTTTTGAAAAAACTCTTTATCCTTTTCCGTATGTACAAGTTCTGTGGCTTCTAACAGGTAGTTTTTGCTGTACCGTTGCTTCAGTTTTTCGGCCTGTTCAAATATATTGCTAACTGTTAACAGCAACAGATCTATACTTAATGGCTTGGCAAAATAAAAATCAGCGCCCGACTCCATTCCTTCAATTTTGGTATCCAGTGCATCTTTTGCCGATAATATCACAAAAGGGATATGGCTGGTTTCAAACTGCTCTTTGAGCAGCTTACAAAGTTCAATTCCATTCATACCGGGCATCATCACGTCGCTGATAATCAGGTCGGGCATTTTTTCGGTAGCGATCTCAAAACCTTGTTTTCCATCTTCGGCTTCGTAAACCAAATAATATTTCTCAAACGCGTGTTTTAAAAATGTGCGCAACTCGGGGTTGTCTTCAACCAATAGCAGATGTTTGCGATTTTTTTCCGGCAGATGATTTTCAGCGGTCTCCATGTCCGGCAATTGAATTTGCATAGCATTATCAATAGCTTCCAGGTGTGCTACCACGCCTGCGCCTGCTGCTTTTTCTGCAGCATCGTAATTTTCTTCTCCCCAGGGTATGCCTATAATAATCTCTGTTCCCTTATATCGTTCGCTATAAACATAAATATCCCCTTTGTGTAGTTGGGTCAGGCTTTTAACCATCGCTAAACCTACGCCCGAACCCAAATGATTTTTGCTGATCCGGTAATACCGGTCAAAAATGCGGTTAATGGAATCGCCGGAAATACCTATCCCGGTGTCGGCAACCCTGAAATAGACATATTTTTTTGCGCGGTGATCCTTATTCAAAAGCTCAAATCCGGTGTTAAAAGATGGCTTGAATTGATCTATATCAAAAAAGATTTCAAACACTACCTTACCGCCTGCATTGGTGTATTTAAAAGAATTGTTAAGCAAATTAAACAGGATCTTTTCAAGAACCTGGACATCAAACGGGGCCATACCTGTAGCTGTCATTTGCGCTTCGGTATGATCGTTAATTTCAAAAATGATGCTTTTATTAACGGCAAGGTTTTGAAATTCCCAGGTTATGTCTTTACAAAACTGACTGATCAGCAGCGGCTGAACCTGGAGCTTGATGATGCTGTCTGCTACTTTTTTAAAGTTCATCAGTTCACTAATCAGGTTCATTAACCGCTTGGCGTTCCTGTACATCAATTGGTACGAATAATCAAGCGCCGGATTTTTATTCTGCCCAATGAGGCTTTCGAGCGGACCGAGTATTAATGTCAACGGCGTACGGAACTCATGCGAAACGTTGGTAAAAAACATTAGCTGCTGCTGGTAGAGCTCTTCGCGCTGCTGATGCATTTCTTCACGTTTGTTTTCATTAATGGCGCGCACCTCCATTTCCCGTTTAAGCCGGTACAACCTGGCCTGGTAAATATAAATACCCACTAAGCCCGATATAAACAGTATGAAGTAAATCAATTTGGCAAAGCCCGATTTCCACCATGGCGGAGTTATCGTAATAGTCATTCCGGCATTACTTTCACTCCAGATACCGTCGTTGTTAGTGGCCTCAACCACAAATTTATAACTGGCATAATCGAGGTTGCTATAGGCTGCCGTGGGGTTTTTACCATCGGTATATTTCCAATCCCTATCAAAACCGTTAAGCTTGTAGCGGTATTTGCACTTTAAAGGATTGGCAAAATGCATAGATGAAAATGCGATAACGAAATTATTTTGCAGGTAATTAAGCGTTAACTGATTACAATAACCGATAGCCTGCGGAATTGCATTTTTTGTTGAATCGGGATTGGTGTAAACCGGCCGTAGATTATTGATCAATATATCGGTAAAAACAGGCCGCGCGGTTATCTTATTGGGTTTGATTTGATCGGGATAAAAATAATTTAATCCTTTTATCCCGCCAAAGTATAATCGCCCGTCATCTCCTTTATAGGATGCGCCTACTTTAAAACTGTTGCCCTGAAGTCCGTCGTTTTTATCATAACGAATCAGTTTGCCGGTTGTTGGATTAAAACATTCCAAGCCGTTGCCACCCATCCATATATTTCCGGCATGATCTATTTCAAGACTTTCTACATCGTTAAAAATCCCATAACTGCCCGCATAAGTGCTGATAGCATACGAATCGTTTTTTTCATGCAGTACTAACTTATTCAAACCACCGCCGATGGTGCCTATCCAATAGGTACTGTCATTTTGTTTATCTATAGGATAAGTATAGTCTGAACTTAATGAGTTTGGTTTTGAGGATGACGCGTTATATGAGAAACTTTTTACTACATTCCCCTCTCTGTCAATGATCATCCGTTTTAAACCATGGATACTTGAGACAAGCAATTGTGGCCGGTTTTTATCAGCAAAAATAAAATAGCCTTCACCGTAATATTTTATCCTGTAACGATTTTGTGCATCTTTCAAAATTACCCCTAAATGATCCTGGTGATTGCCAAACCAAATATTACCGTAATAGTCCCTGGCAAAGCAATCCACAACATGTGTCGGGAACAGTTCCGATCCGGCCGGTTTCCATAGGGAGCCGTCCGGTTTCAGGATATCGATTCCGCCAGAACTGCCAATCCATAGGTTATGATCATTGTCAAACGTTAAAGCAGTTACAGCATCATTTTTTATCCTGACAGGAGAATTATACGTATTATAATAGCTGAATCTTTGCGTCTTTAAACTGTACCGGTTCAATCCATTGGCAGTAGTACCAATCCAGATATCGTCGCCATTGGCCAATACCGATCGAATATGATTACCGGCCAACGAGTTAGCTATTTCCGGATTATGTTGAAGGGTGTAAAAAAGCTTTTCGTTTAAATCACAATAGTTAACGCCGCCTCCAAAAGTGCAGATCCACAGGCAATCTGTACGATCAATAAAGATCTTGCTCAACGAGTTTGAGTTTAAACCATGAGGTGAGCTTTTATCATTTACCGCCTGGATAAACCTGAGCTGATTGTCAAGCCGCAGAACCGCACTTGGTACATTTATCCAATAATCTCCGTGGCTGCTGCGTACCACTCCCTTTATATCTGAATAACCAGTACACACAAACCGGCTGCCTGCTGTAAATACACCGCTTTGCTCATTTACCAGCAATAATTCATTTTTAGCCGAAACCATCAGGTTACCACCGTTATCAATAAACACATGTGAAAGCTGCTGCGTGGCAAGTCCTTTAATATCCACTTTATGCAGCACGTGTTTTTTATCAAGCAGCCAGATGCCCATATTGCCCGATAAATAAAGAGCCCCATATTTATCAATTGTAATATCCGTAACCCGGATACCGGCAGGCATGTTTAATTTTTGCGGCTCAATCTTATTTCCCTTAACCTTGAATAATTTAAACTGGCTTCCTGTAAAAACATACAGAAAGTCGCCGGATGGTTTAATTACCTTTTCAAAACTTGTTCTTGAACCGGCAGTTTCAGTGAAATCGGTATATTTTTCCTGCCGGGTATTAAAACATTGCAACCCGCCCTCAGTGCTTAGCCAAATATTGTCCTGATCATCAGGATAAAGGGAAATCAGCCTGTTTTTAAACGCATTATTAAGTGGTACATTGCTGTTATAAAACCTCTTAACCGAGTAACCATCGTACCGGTCAAGGCCAAAAAACGTTGCAACCCATATATATCCCTGCTTATCCTGCGTAATGTAATTAGCGTCCGTGTGTGACAGGCCTTCATCTACTGTAAGATAATTGAATTTATAAGGATAAGGTTGGGCGCAGGCAACAGATATAACTATACAGCTAAAAAAAACAAAGACATATAATGCTTTTGCGTGCAGGCCTTTATTTAACCCGAAGAGGTTTTTGACGTTCATTTATATTGCTGTCGGTTTTTGGATTTAAAAATACTGTAACAACATTATCCGGCTTAAGAGAATAGCGGCTGCTCTAAACAGTATATATCAGTATTAAAATTGGTTTACCATAGCATGCAAAAATCACCGCCTAAAGCATTGGTTCAACATTGTACGCTGCTATATAACAAAAATGAATTTTCTATACCGATTAATATAATATCCTCAATTTAAAATGCACAATTTGACAATAAAAATGTACAGTATGACAATTTGCAGCTGTAAAATTTACATTTATTTGTATTGGAAATGTACAATTATCAACCGCCCCAAATTTCAAAATCATAAACATCTATATGAGTAAAACCTTTTTCTCTAAAAAAACTATTGTTGTACTAACACTAAGCCTTATTTCCTGTTACAAGACAAGCTTCGCTTTCCAGGCACCTGCCGGCAGCAGGCTATCCGCAACGGATACAGCTTCTGTTCCCAAAGAAATTGAAGATCCCGAAAATATCGGCATCAATAAAGAAGCCAGCCATGCCACACTAATGCCTTATGCATCATTAAAGGAGGCCTTGACCGGCAATCGTCATGCATCGTCATTTAGCCGCAGCCTGAACGGGCTTTGGAAATTTAACTGGGTAGACTGGCCACAGAAACGCCCTGTTAATTTTTACAAACCCGATTATGATGTATCTAAATGGAAGGATATCAAAGTACCATCCAACTGGCAGGTTGAAGGTTATGGTACCCCCTACTATAGCAATTTCACGTATATCTTCCAAAAAGATTTCCCGAGGGTGATGAGTACCCCTCCCGAAAAATATACCGCCTTTACCGAAAGAAACCCGGTAGGCAGTTACCGCCGTGATTTTACTGTGCCTGCCGAATGGAGTGGCCGCCGCATTTTTATCACTTTTGATGGGGTTGATGCCGGTTTCTTTGTATGGGTGAACGGCAAAAAGGTAGGTTACAGTGTAAACAGTCGTAATGCAGCCGAGTTTGACCTTACCAAATATATCAAACCAGGTAAAAACACTTTGGCTGTAGAAGTTTACCGTTTTACCACCGGCAGTTACCTGGAAGACCAGGATATGTGGCGTTTAAGCGGTATTTTCAGAAATGTAACCTTATGGAGCAGCCCCCAGGAGCATATCAGGGACTATTTTGTAAAAACCAATCTGGATAAACAGTATAAAAATGCAGATGTAGTGGTATCAACCAAGGTAAAAAACTACGGTACTGCTGCGGTTAAAGCCCGTGTATTGGATGTAGCTTTATATAATGGTAGTGTACCCGTACCGGGGGCAACTGCAAAAAAGGCTATCCCTGCCCTGCAGCCGGGCGAAGAAGTTATTGTTGAAACCAGTTTCCACGTAAACAACCCGCAAAAATGGACCGCCGAAACACCCAAACTTTATACTACTGTTGTTAAAATTAATGACGGCGCCAATTCCGTTGAAACCCTGTCATCCCGCACAGGTTTCAGGAACATTGAAATTAAAGGGCGTTTGTTCCTGGTTAATGGCGTACCAATTAAGCTGAAAGGTGTAAACCGCCACGAAAACTGGCCTAATGATGGCCACGCGGTTACTGAAGAGCAAATGATCAGGGACATTGTACTGATCAAGCAAGCCAACTGTAACCATGTGCGAACCTGCCATTATTCTGACGATCCGCGCTGGTATGAACTGTGCGACCAGTATGGCATTTACCTTGTGGCGGAAGCTAACTTAGAGAGCCATGGTGCCTGGGATGAGTTTAATGAAGAGCCAAGGATCAAAGCCGCCTTAATTGACAGGAATGTGGCCAACGTAGAAAACTTCAAGAACCACCCTTCGGTCGTGATCTGGAGTTTAGGTAACGAGTGCGGCAGCGGCGGCTCAAACTTCAGGGCTATCCTGAAAGTAATTAAAGATATTGATACTACCCGCCCTACGCACTACCAGGGTTTCGGTATCGGTAAAAACAACCCTGCTGATATGGACAGCGAAATGTATACCGATGTTCAAAACCTTGAAAAACATGCAAACGACAACACTTTAACCAAGCCGTTTTATCTGTGCGAATACGCCCATGCCATGTTCAACTCTATGGGTTCGGTTGATATTTATAACGACCTGTTTGATAAATATCCACAGTTATTAGGCGGCGCCATCTGGGAATGGCAGGATCAGGGCATCTATAACAACCGCGATCCTAAACACCCGATAACCGCTTTTGGCGGCGGCTTCGGCGAATACCCGAATGATCAGTACTTTATCCATAAAGGCGTTGTATTCTCTGATCGTTCCTTGAAACCACACTACCCCGAACTTAAACATGCTTACCAGTGGATCAGCATCCACCCAAAAGATCTGAAAAATGGCATTGTTACCATTAAAAATCGCTACCAGTTCATCACCCTTAACAGCTTTACAGCTAAGTGGGAAGTTAGCGAAAACGGCTCAACCATATCATCAGGCAACCTGGCATTAAAAGAAATTAAACCGGGCAACGAACTGGATGTAAAGGTTCCTTACAACATTACACCTAAACCCGGAGCCGAATACTTTCTGAGGGTTTCGTTTGATCAGGCTGCAGATAATTTATGGGCGAAAAAAGGATATGAAGTTGCCGCCCAGCAGTTAGAGCTTCCGATAGCCATCCCTGCGACCAAAGAACGACCTATAACAGGTAAACTATCTTTATCCGATGCCGGCAATGAGATCAAAGTAAAAGGTAATGGTTTTAGCCTGGAATTTGACAAGGAAAAAGGCACTTTCTCCAAAATGGAGAAAAACGGAGAAAATGTTTTGCAAAATAACGGTGGCCCGATGCTGCATTTATGGCGTGCGCCTCACCGCAAGGATGACATGTGGGCTTATGATGATTATTGGGTAAAATATGGATTGAAAGAAATCGCCTGGAAAACCGATGATGTAAAAGCTACCCAGCTTACCAACGGCAGTGTAGAGATAAAAGCAAGCCTAACCGGTACCGGCAAACACGACTTTGCTGTTCATCATCAGGCCGTTTACACTATTGATGGTAGCGGAAACATTAAAGTTGATAACAACGTAAGCTTCAATGGCAGCGATAAAATAGTGCTTGGCCGCTTAGGCGTGCGCCTGTTCCTGAAACAGGACTTTAATCAGTTTGAATATTTTGGCCGCGGGCCGATGGAAAATTATGCCGACAGGAAAAGCGGCTTTGATGTTGGCCGTTACACCAGTACTATAGCGCAACAAATGACACCGTATGAAAAACCGATGGACTGCGGTAATCACGAAGACGTAAGGTGGGCCAATGTAAGTACTGCTAAAGGTACCGGTATTGCTGTTAAGCAGGCAGATGAGCTGTTCCAGGTAACTGCGCTGCCGTACAGCGACGAGGAAATGACCGATGTTGAATACAAAATAGATTTGCCGAAAAGCAAAGGCACTGTATTGTGCATCAGCCATAAAACTTTAGGCGTGGGATCAAACGGCTGCGGCCCTAAACCATTAGAACAATACCGGGTTTACGCAAAACCTGCGTCGTTTAGCTACCAGATCCAATTGTTGGGCAAAAAGTAAAGAGGCTCACTATACTAAAATAAGAAACATAATTAAAAAATCGTCATTGCGAGGTACGAAGACAACCGACCGAAGGGAGCTCATTAATACCTATAAAAAACAAATTATAAGTATTAATAATCCCCAAACTATACAAAGCGGCTCTGCTAATCGGGGATTGCTTCGTACCTCGCAATGACGGCTTTTGTTAACAATCAAATAAAACCCTCTTCCGGAAACGATTGCATAGTTTTAATTGGGCATATTCTTTTTTTGCAGTTTAAGGTTGAGTAATCTTGTTAACAGGCTTAAATATTCCTGTAGTACAACCAATTAACATTTTACCAACAAACTTCGCAACAGGCTTAAATAACCAGTAATGAAAAAAGCACTTCTGCAACTATTCTTCATCGCTACCTGCTTCAACGCATCAGGACAACAAACCATTATTAAATATTTGTCGGGCACAGATAAAGACCACACCGTGCAATGGGATTTCTTTTGTACCGATGGGCGTAAGAGCAATCAGTGGACAAAAATCCCGGTTCCATCCAACTGGGAGCTACAGGGCTTCGGTACCTACAATTACGGCCATGATAAAGTTAAGGCTAACGAGCAGGGTTTATATAAGCATGAGTTTGCCGCAGGTAACTGGCAAAATAAAAGGGTGCTTATCGTTTTTGAAGGGTCCATGACCGATACTAAAGTAATGGTGAACGGTAAGCAGGCAGGCCCCATACATCAGGGCAGTTTTTACAGGTTCAAGTATGACATAACCAACCTGGTAAAGCTCAATGCTCAAAACCTGCTTGAGGTTACCGTTGATAAAACATCTGCAAATGCATCTGTGAATGATGCCGAACGCCGCAATAGCGACTTTTGGGTATTTGGCGGTATATATCGCCCGGTTTACCTTGAAGTTGTACCCGAAACTTATATTGACAGGCTTGCTATTAACGCCAGGGCCGATGGTTCATTTCAAGCAGATGTATATTCACAAAACTTAAAAGGCGGCGAAACCATAGAAGCGCAAATACAAAAATTAACCGGCGAAAAGGTTGGCCGGCCTTTTTCATTAAAAGCAAACACTCCCGGTGATCATATCGAACTAAAATCGAACATCAATAAACCTTTGTTATGGAATGCCGAGTTTCCTAATTTATACCAGGTTACCGTCGCTATAAAAAATAAACAAGGCGTTGTTCATCAGGTTAAGCAAAAATTCGGGTTCCGCACTGTTGAGTTGCGTGTTAACGACGGCTTGTATGTAAACGGAGCCAGGATTATCATGAAAGGCAGCGACCGCCATAGTTTTTGGCCCGAAACCGGTCGTACCCTAAGCCACGACATTCAGTTAATGGATGTTAAGCTAATGAAACAGATGAACATGAACGCGGTACGCATGTCACACTATCCCCCTGATGCCGACTTTTTAGATGTATGCGATTCCTTAGGTATTTACGTTTTGGATGAACTTACCGGCTGGCAGGCCAATTATGATACACCTACGGGACGTAAGTTAGTAAAAGAACTTGTTGTGCGCGACGTAAACCACCCTTCCATCCTATTTTGGGATAATGGCAACGAAGGCGGTTTTAACCGTGACCTGGATAATGATTATGGCCTGTATGACCCTCAAAAGCGTACAGTTATTCATCCCTGGGAAAAGTTTAACGGTACGGATACCAAACACTATCCCGATTATAACTATATGGTTAACGCTGCCGCCAACGGAAAGGAAGTATTTTTCCCTACCGAGTTTATGCACGGTTTATATGACGGCGGTGCCGGTGCGGCGCTTGATGATTTTTGGGCGCAAATGGTAAAGCACCCGCATGGTGCAGGCGGCTTTATATGGGCATTTTTAGATGAAGCGGTTATCCGCACCGATAAAAACGGAACCTATGATTCGGATGGTAACCATGCACCCGACGGGATCGTTGGCCCGCATCGCGAAAAAGAAGGTAGCTTTTATGCTATCAAAGAGATCTGGTCGCCGGTTTACATTGATCCCCAGCCAATTGATAAAACCTTCAACGGAAAAGTACCCGTAGAAAACAGGTATAGTTTTACCAATCTTAACCAGTGTACGTTTAAATGGCAATTGGTCAAATTTCCATCGGCCAGTGCCAAAACAACTGCTACAACTGTAAGCGCTGTAGGTTCAATGGCCAAGTTTGATCTTAAACCCGGCGAAAAAGGTGTGCTCAATTTGAACCTGCCAACATCGTGGGCAAAAAACGACGCGCTGTACCTTACTGCCTATGGGCCGGATAAAAAAGAGATCTTTACCTGGAGCTGGGCATTAAAAGCCCCTGCTGTTATTAACAAAATTGTCTCCTCCCCTGTTAAATCACCAATAAAAATCAATGAAACTGATCAGCAACTCCAGGTTGTGTGTGATGGCATCACTTATTATTTCGATAAAACTACCGGCTATATTCAAAAGGTAATTAAACCATCGGGCACCATTTCTTTATCGGGCGGTCCTATTTTGGCTGGTGTAAATACATCATTAAAACTGTTTACCAATAAGGCCATTAAAGGCGGGCATATTGTTGAAACCGATTATGATGGCGATGCAACCCTCCATGTAAAGTGGACTTTTACCCCGGGGCAGCCTGCAAAACTGGAATATCAATATACTCAAAAAGGCGATGCCGATTTTATGGGCATCACTTTTAACTATCCCGAAGAAAAGATCACGGGGATGAAGTGGCTGGGCCGCGGCCCGTACCGTGTTTGGAAAAACAGGCTCAAAGGGCAGCAATTTGGCGTTTGGCATAAGGCTTATAATAATACCATCACCGGTCAAACCTGGGGATATCCGGAGTTTAAAGGCTATCACGCCGAACTTAACTGGGCGGTTATTGAAACCAAGGAGTCTCCTTTTACAGTTTACACAGCTAACAAAAACATTTACCTGCAAATGCTGCGCCCGGCACGGGAACAGGCTGCGCTGAATAATAATAACGTTGAACCTGCTTTCCCCGAAGGCAGTATCGGTTTTTTAAATGCCATAAGCCCGATTGGTACCAAGTTCCAGGCGGCAAAAGTAATGGGGCCGCAAAGCCAAACTAATCAGGCCAGTGGTGAACCGGTAAGCGGTACGCTCTGGTTCGATTTCGGGCATTAAGCACTAAAAACATTAAACCAACCAACAAAACCTTTATGAAAAAATTATTCGTCAACAATAAAAAAAGGCCTGCCTTTTGGGGTATTATGGGCATGAGTGCTGTGATGATTATTTGTTCATCGTATGTTTTTCCGGGATCTAAACCAAACATAGCCGAACCACCACTTATTACCGTAAAAGTTCAACAGGTCAGTTCCAATTTACAATCGCCGACGGCACTCACTTTTCCGGGTAATGGCGACATCTGGGTAACCGAGCAACCCGGCAAAATCCGGGTAGTTAAAAACGGTAAACTGCTTGATGAACCCTTGCTTGATCTGCGAAGCAAAATGCTGAAAGTGAACAAGGGTTATGAAGAGCGCGGTTTGTTGGGCATCTGCCTGCACCCGCAATTTAAATCAAATAAAAAATTTTACGTTTTTTACAGCGCTAATACTACAGGTAAGTTCAACCACAAAGATGTGATAGCCGAGTATAAACTGTCAGCTAATTCAAACGGGATCGACCCAAACAGCGGCCGTATTATCCTTGAACAGGATAAACCCGATGGTAATCACGACGGTGGCTGCATCCAATTTGGCCGTGATGGTTATTTGTATATATCTTTTGGCGACGGCGGAGGCCAGGGCGATAAGCATGGCGAGATCGGTAACGGACAGAACTTAGGCAACCTGCTTGGTAAGATTTTGCGTGTTGATGTGAATACAAATGCAACCTATAACGTTCCCAAAACAAACCCCTTTGTTGGGAAAAAAGACGCACGACCTGAAATATGGGCTTCTGGTTTCCGTAACCCCTACCGTTTTTCGTTTGATAAAGCATCGGGACAACTATTTGCCGGCGATGTAGGCCAGGACCTTTGGGAAGAAGT
This sequence comes from Mucilaginibacter sp. cycad4, assembly GCF_034263275.1. NCBI lineage: Bacteria > Pseudomonadati > Bacteroidota > Sphingobacteriia > Sphingobacteriales > Sphingobacteriaceae > Mucilaginibacter > Mucilaginibacter sp. cycad4. Next base: position 3,539,826 of record NZ_CP139559.1, read on the forward strand.
GGACATTGTAACCAAAGGAGCCAACTACGGCTGGCGCTTAACAGAGGGCACACATTGTTATAACCCTGCTACCGGTTGCGACATTAAAGGAATTACGATGCCCATTGCCGAATATAGCCATACCGAAGGGGTTTCTGTAATAGGTGGTTATGTATATAACGGCAAACAAGTACCTGTTTTAAAAAGCAAGTATGTATTTGCCGATTGGGTAGGCAAAATGTTTTACCTGCAAAAAAGCGGAAGCCAATGGCAACGCGGCAAAATTACCTTTCAAAATATCCCGGCTAATTTAAAGATCATCGGTTTTGGCGAGGATCCGGCTGGCGAAGTTTATGTGTTGACCAATTCGGATACCGGGCCGGAAAATGCCAACGGTAGTATTTATAAAATTGTGAAGAATTAAAAAATCTCCCGCGGGTTTAGCGTAGCGTACCCCATGGTGAAACATAGCTAAAGTTTTCAACTTTAGCTCAATTGAGTTTATAAACTTACACTCCGTCACCCGGCAGTATCGCTATTCGCAGTCCGAAGCCACAAGCTTCGGACTGCCTTTTTTAAAGCCGCCGCCCGGCTCCAGCCCATAGCCGTTAACTTAGGAAGAAAAAGCGCGGAATTGTGCGATTCCCCTCTTGAGAGGGGCGGAGGGGTGTGTTTCTGCTTTGATAAGCTTGTAGCAGAAACACACCCCTGCCACCACTCGTTCCTCCGCGCCCTGCTCTCGAGAGGGGATTTTTAAAGCCCGTTGTTCAATTAATTCCTTAAGTTAACGGCTATGGGCTCCAGCCGAGTGGCAACTATCCAGCGGCCTCCGGCCGCCGTAGCAAAAGCAGGAACAATAGCCACTCATCTGAAGCGAACGGCAGCAGTAACGATATCTCCTGTAATCACATAAAATAAAAAAACACCAAAAGATAAATATGCTTCAAACAAACCTTAAGGTGTTTTACAGCTAAAGTTAATTGATTTTCGACAGTGCGTTTTGAGATATTGAGGCGCTCGGCAATTTCTGAATTGGAGAGGTTATCAAACCGGCTCAGTTCAAAAATTTCCTGACAACGTTTGGGTAGTTGATCTAAATGATTACTGAGCAGGTTGTCAATTTCAGATTGCCTGATCCGGGTTTCACCGTCGTTATTTTCGTGCCTTCCTTCAACAACAATATCCTCTTTAAAAACAATTTCAAGCTTAACCGCTTTGCGCCGTTTGTAGATCTGGAAGCGGACGGAGGTTTGCATAAAATTGGAAAAAGAAGCTATTTCCAGTTCTTTTCTCCGGTTCCAGATACTTACAAAAACATCGTTAACAGCATCGGCACAAACCTCGTCATCGTCCAGGTAATAATGAGCTGTTTTATACAGGCTAATCCAGTAACGATCAAACAACAAATCGAATGCTGTTTGATCATCATGGCGTACCGATTGCCATAGTTCAAGATCTGTTTTTGAGTATTTTAACATTATAACTGGTATTATAAAAATAATCAAAAAAAATGTTAAAACCGCATAATGAAATATAAAAAAGATAAAAAAAGTATGTGAGCTTTTTGATGAACCGGGTACTATACTTATATAAACCACAAAATGTCGAAACAGGATTTTATTTCACTTTACGAGAAGTTCCTTTCCGGGCAATGCACCGACGAAGAAAAGCAGCTTTTGGAGAGCCATTACTCCGAAATAAAACTCATGGACAATGAGTGGGACAATACCCTTGGCGATGAAGAGGCTATCAAAGCCCAAATCATAGCTAAAATGCAGTCGGAGTTGGATTTTAACAAGCCGATTGAGATTATCAAAAAGCGGTCAAATGCCTGGCTAAAGTATGCCGCCAGCATAATTTTCCTACTCTCGGCCGGGCTTTTTTTATGGCATTACCGGGAACAAAAAACACGGAATAACCAATCGGTCAATAATATTTTACCGGGTAAAAACCAGGCCTACCTTACCTTATCCAACGGACAATCTATTATCTTAAACAATACAAAAAACGGGCAGATTGGCGGCGCTTCCGGAGTTATTATTCAAAAAATAAGCGACAGTATACTTTCATATCGTCAAAATAATAATACAAATAATAACATCGAAAATACAATCATTCCAGATAGCAATTCGCTGACTGTACCACGCGGGGGTATTTATCAAACCATCCTGTCCGATGGCACAAAAGTGTGGCTTAACTCGGCCTCATCTATCAAATACCCCGTGGCATTTATGGGTAAGGAACGCCGGGTGGCGCTTACAGGCGAGGCTTATTTTGAGGTTGCCAAAAACAGGAAAATGCCATTTAAAGTAGCGGTTAACGGTATGGAGGTCCTGGTTTTGGGCACACACTTTAATGTAATGGGTTATCCCGAAGATAAAACAATTAAAACCACCCTTTTAGAAGGTTCGGTTAGTCTCCATTCAACCAATAATAACACACACCTGATACCGGGCCAGCAAGGAATATTTAATGCTTCCGACTTTTCGGTGTCAACGGTAAATACCGACGATGTGGTGGCCTGGAAAGAAGGCTATTTTGTGTTTGATAACGAAAGTATTGAAAGCACCATGCAAAAAATAAGCCGTTGGTATAATGTGGAAGTTGTATTTGAAAACAAAAAAAGCCTGCAAAATCAGCACAGTTTCGGCGGCACAATTTCACGGCATAAAAATATCGATATCGTACTTAAAGCACTGGAAGCAACAGGATCAGTTCATTTTAAAATTACAGGAAGGAGGATCACAGTGATGGATTAACAGTTACCTAAAAATCTCATTACAAAACCTTTATGTAAAAAGAGACCAGGAGCAGGTCGGAGCGCCCCCGGTCAAATACCTTTCGGCATAAGGGTTAACAACCGATTATTTTCTTACAACCAATTATTTACTAACCCTAACCAAATGTATAAATTTTTCATTGCATTCCCATGCAACTGGGACCGGCGTGTCCTGTTCAAAATTTTGCTGATAATGAAGCTCACGTTTGTTTTATTGCTGGTTGCCTTACTCCATGTAAGCGCGGCCACCTATTCGCAAAACATCAGTTTAAAGGTAAAAGATGTTTCACTTTTAGATGTGTTTAAGCAACTGCACCGGCAAAGCGGTGTTGAGTTTGTGTACGATAACAAAATGCTGAAAGAGGCAAAACACGTGAGTATCAACGCCGTAAACGAGCCTTTATCTGCCGTGCTCGACAGGTGTTTTTCGCAGCAGCCCATCACCTACGAGATCATCGAGAATATGATTATTATTAAACAACGACCTGTCGATAACACGGCGGATAGTAAGTCGTTAGCCGTAACGGTAACAGGTAAAGTTACCGACGAGAAGGGCATTCCCCTCGCCGGTGTAACCGTAAAGCTAAAAGACGGCCCCGCAAGTACATCAACCCGTAAAGATGGCTCGTACTCGGTAAAACTACCCGATGGTAATAGTACGCTGGTGTTCACATTTATTGGCTTCGCCACGCAGGAAGTACCTGTAAATAATAAACATGAGATCAATGTTGTGCTGAAGGAAACAGCTACCGGGTTAAATGATGTGGTAGTAGTAGCCTATGGCCAACAAAAAAAGGTAAGCCTGATAGGGGCCATAAGCACGATAAAAGCGGAGGAACTAAAACAACCTGTTGCCAACCTTTCAGATCTGATTGCCGGTCGTGTAGCCGGTGTTATCGGTGTACAGCGCAGCGGCCAACCGGGATATGATAATGCGGAGATCTACATCCGTGGTATCGCTACTTTTACCAGCAGCAGTCCGCTTGTATTGGTTGATGGTGTTGAAAGGGACCTCGCTAACGTAGATCCGGAGGATATAGCCAGTTTCAGTATTTTGAAAGATGCTTCGGCTACAGCAGTTTATGGTGTGCGGGGGGCCAACGGCGTTATCATTATTCAAACAAAAAAAGGTAAACCAGGCAAAGCTACCATTAACGCGCAGTATGACCAGGGTGTAACCCAGTTTACCCGCATCCCTAAATTTGCCGATGGTGTTACCTATATGCAAATGGCTAATGAAGCCTATAAAAGCAGTAACCCTAATGATCCCCTGCCTAAATACAGTGACGATCGTATCCAGAAAACAGCCAGTGGCGCTGATCCCGACCTTTATCCTAATGTTGACTGGTTTAAAACCCTGTTTAACAAATTCGGCCAGAACCGCCGGGCAAGGGTCAACGCTAACGGCGGGTCAGAAAACGCGCAGTATTATTTATCTGTTGGATATTATAACGAGAACGGCTTATATAAAACAGATCAGCTGGCTAATTATAATTCGGCCATTAAGTTCGACAGGTATAATTTTACATCTAACCTAACCCTTAATGTTACCAAAACCACCAAGGTTGATTTCGGTGCCTCCGGTTGGATAAGCAACGGTAACTACCCTGGCAATTCGGTTGATGCCATCTGGGGTTCGGCATATGTGATGCCCCCTATTGTGATCCCTCCGGTTTATTCTAATGGCCTGCATTCACAGATCCGTACCGGCGATGTGTTGAACCCCTACAACCTGCTTACACAAAGCGGCTATGTCAATGAATTCAGGAGCCAGTTATGGAGTAACATTCGGGTAACCCAGGATCTGGGTAAGCTATTGAAGGGCCTCTCGGCAACAGCCATGTACTCGTTTGATAACTATAATACGCATATCATAAGCCGCACAAAAACGGTTGACGGGTACCTGGCTACCGGTCGGGATGATAAAAGCAACCTGCTCCTGGATAAAACCTCCATCGGCACCAGCTTTTTGGGTTATAACCGCTCAAATGGAGGCACGCGCCAATTTTACACTGAAGCGGCCGTTAATTACAATAATACATTTGGAAAACATGCGGTTACCGGGCTGATCCTCTACAATCAATCAGACAGGGAAGATGCCTTTGCCAATGATTTCATCAGCTCTATCCCCTACCGTTATATGGGGCTTGCAGGCAGGGCCACCTATGCCTACAATAATAAATACCTGGCTGAGGCTAACTTTGGCTATAACGGCTCCGAAACCTTCGCTCCTGATCATCGCTTTGGTTTCTTCCCTTCATTTGGTTTAGGATGGGTAATTTCTGAAGAATCATTTTTTAAGCCGTTGGCCAATACCTTCCAGTTTTTAAAACTGAGATATTCGTACGGTGTGGTGGGTAACAGTAATATCGGCGGCCGCAGGTTTGCTTATATCTCAACTGTTGGCGGCGGTAACGGCAACTACTCATACGGCCAAAATGGTACCGACCAAAGCCTGAACGGCCTTGATATCGGCGATTATGCCGTGAGCGTAACCTGGGAAAAGGCAAAAAAACAAAACCTGGGTATTGAGTTTAAAATGCTCGATAACGCGATTTCATTAACTGCCGATGTTTTCCAGGAAAACCGCACCGGCATTTTCAGGCAGCGCGGCGATGTGCCCACCTATACCGGGATCCGCACGCTCCCCTATGCCAACCTTGGCGAAGTGCATAACCGTGGCATCGATGCTACATTGGATATCAACAAACGGATTGGCGCCAACTGGGTAGCAGCCTTCAGGGGCAACTTTACCTGGAACAGGGCTAAAGTAATTAATGATGCCAACGCCCCCTGGCCATACCCATGGCAACAACGCATTGGGCGTAAACTTGGCCAGCGTTTTGGCTATACTGATCTGGGCTTGTTTCAGAGCGATGCCGATGTAGCCAACAGCCCTTACCAAACCGGCACGAACAAGCCGGGCGATATCAAATACAAAGACCTGAACGGCGACGGCAAGATCGATAATTTTGATCAGGGCCCTATCGGTTACGGCAGCATCCCGGAAATTGTTTATGGTTTTGGCCCTACCATAAGCTATAAAGGTTTCTCTATAGCGGGCTGGTTTAAAGGCATTAGCAATGTTGATGTATCCTTGAACGGAGATGGGCTGCAACCCTTTAGCCAGGGTGGCGAACGTGGCAACCTGCTTGCCCAAATCACCGACAGATGGACCCCTAACAGCACCAATCCCCGCCCGTTTTACCCGCGCCTAACTTACGGTAATGATAACATGAACTACGCCAACAGCACCTGGTGGGTTAAAAACGGCGCGTTTATGCGCCTGCAAACCCTGCAGCTTAGCTATGATTTTGCCGGCGCAAAATGGCTCCGTTCGGTAGGCATGTCAAACTTCAACATTTATTTTATCGGCTACAATTTATGGACGGTAAGTGGTTTTAAGCTTTGGGACGTAGAGCTTGGCGATGGTCGCGGCGCGCAATACCCGCTGTTAAAAACTTATAATATGGGCATCAAATGCACCTTTAAATAATTGATCATACAATATAATATTAAATATGAAAAATACTATCATAAAGTGCAGCACTGTAATACTAACAGTAACCCTGCTGTTTAGCAGCAGCTGTAAAAAATACCTGGACCAGGTGCCTAATGACAGGATCACCATCGAACAGGTATTTCAAAAGAAAGGCCCTTCCGAGCAATACCTCGCTAATATTTACAGTTACGTAGATGACCTATCCGAACAATGGACACAAAACCCATGGCTCGGTAATGCCGACGAGGTGGATATAACCTGGTCTAAATACACCATTTACGATCTCAACATCGGTAACATAGGCCCGAGCAACGCTATATTCGATAGGTGGAGCTACTATTACAATGGCATCCGTTCGGCCACCTACTTTTTAAACCACATTGATGGCAACGCCGAAATTCTGGCATTGAACGGACAGCAGTTAATTGATCAGTACAAAGCCGAAGCCCGCTTTTTGCGCGCATATTTTTATTTTCTGCTGATGCGCCAGTATGGCCCGGTAGTTTTGGTTGGAGAAAAAGAGATCCCTGCCGATGCCACAGCCGATGCCATGCAGTTACCCCGAAGCCCTTATGATGATTGCGTAAGCTATGTAAGCAGTGAGTTGGATAAAGCCGCGGCTGTATTACCACGGGTTGCATCTAATAACGGCCAGGCCAGCGATGTCCAGGCCGGGCGAGCGACAATTGGGATGGCTTTGGCTGTAAAAGCGAGAATGTTGCTTTATGCTGCAAGTCCGTTGTATAATGGCAATATCGAATATGCATCGTTTAAAGGATCGGATGGAAAACCGTTAATCAATCAAACCTATGATTTGCAGAAATGGAAAAAAGCTGCCGATGCCGCCAAGGCAGTTATCGATTTAGGGTTATATCAACTATATAAAGACGGCAGCGGCGATCCTGCAAAATCCTACCAGGGTATTTTCTTACAACAATGGAATTCAGAACAGATCTTCAACCGTAAATCAAACAGCTTACCTACCTGGGATACCCACTGTATGCCGCGCCAGGCCGGAGGCTGGGATGGCATTGGTGTAACGCAGGAACAGGTTGACGCTTACTTCATGAAAGATGGCAAACCAATTACCGAATCATCTTTATACTCCGAAACAGGTTTTACCAACGTAAACGGCGTACAGGTTTATAATATGTATATCAACCGCGAGCCAAGGTTTTACGCGTCGGTAACTTATAATAATGCTGTTTTCCAGGGAGGGAATATGCAGTCGGCAGCACCTATCAGCTTTTTTGTGAGCGGGCCTAACAGCAAAAACGGCCACCCTACTGATTTTACCAAAACCGGCTACCTGGTGCGTAAAAATGTGGGCACGCAAACCAACGCTGGCTCAGGCGGTAATGGTGCGCAGCAAGCTCGCCCGCTGGTTTTGTTCAGATTGGGCGAGGTTTATTTAAATTATGCCGAGGCCTTGAACGAATATAGCCCTGGTGATGCCGATATCGTAAAATACTTAAATCTGATCAGGGAGCGGGCCGGTGTACCGCAATATGGCACTACCGATCTGCCCATACCGCCAAGCCAGGCAGATATGCGTACGCGTATCCGCCAGGAACGCCGGGTTGAGCTGGCTTTCGAATCGCTAAGGTGGTTTGATATCCGCCGCTGGAAAATTGCAGCACAGGTAATGGGCGATGTACATGGTATGAACATGAACAAGGATGGCAACGACTTTTATAAACGTACGGTTGTAAGTAATCACCTGTTCAGGTCGCCGGCCTCCTATTGGTTCCCGATAAGCCAGTACGATATGGACCGTTCAAAACTGGTTGTTCAAAACCCCGGATGGTAAGCAATTCATTAATTATTCAGTAAGAGGAGTATGAAAATTCAACATATTTTAAAGTTCATGGGCCTGGTGGCCCTTGTTCAAAGTACCGTTTTATCGGGCTGTAAGGATAATGTAGTTTTACCTTACCAGCCCATAGACAGCTATAACCAAATTTACATGCCCGAGGCCGTAAATGGCCCGGTAGTGAAAACACTAAAAATAACCGATAGTGTGCAAACCCTTATTTATGGGGCCAATTATGGCGGCCAGGGATATCCGGGCAGCGACATCTCCGTTAACTTCGCGGTTAATAAAGCGCTGGCCGATAGTTTTAACGTGGCCAATAATACCAGCTACCCGCTTTTGCCCGAAGGCAGTTATACGCTATCGGCAAATTCGGCGGTTATTCCGAAGGGCAAGGTAAGTACAGCACCTTTAACCATTAGCCTAAAAACCAATGGAACAGGCGCAATGGACGCTTTAAAAACTTATATTTTACCCGTAAGTATTAGCGGTAACCCGGTAAAAGTGCGCGAAGCTTTACGTACTACTTTCTTTATCCTTAAAGCCCAGCCCGATTTTAACGATTATGCAAATTATGATCGTGCTAACTGGGCTATTATAGGCTTTTCCTCGCAGGAGGCTAATGGCGAAGGGCCCAACAACGGACGGGCTATATTTGCACTGGACGGCAATACCTCAACTTTTTGGCATACGCAATGGTCTGGCGCTTCGCCGGGGCCACCGCATTATATCATCATTGATATGAAGGAAGCTAAAACCCTCCACGGCGTATCGTTTGTTGGCCGCCAGGCCGACGGAGGTGGTAAGCCTAATGAGGTTAATATCCAGGTAAGCCCCGATAATACTATATGGACAGATGCCGGCACATTCAACTTACTGAATAACAAAGACCTGCAAAAGCAGTTTTTGCCCAACGGGTTTAAAAGCGCCAGGTACATCAAGGTAATCGTTAATTCGGCATACAACGCCTCCTACACACAAGTGGCCGAGTTTAACGCTTTCTAAAAAACATGATCAACAGGTGGCAGCCTAACCACCTGTTGATTAATGCCCTACACTATACTGAAAACATATTTTTTGCCGGAAAACGCCCGGCCCGGGATGCCTTTGCCATAATAACCGCCTCTCGCTTTCATCTGCACATCAATCAATATCAATCTATAAACAAAACAACAAACCATGAAGAAGAAACACCTGACAACCAACAACCCTATGCGGCTTTTTTTGCCCCTTGCCGCCGGCCTGGCGTTAACATTATCGGCCTGTAAAAAGAACGATTTTGTAAAAGTCAATACCGATCAACCGACAGGTCAAAAACTGGGCACTCACAATGTAGTGAACCCCGGCAATGCCGATGTGGCTTTTAACGCCTACAATAATGCCTTTCTGGTAAACTCCGGGGGGCAAACGTATTACAAAAAATCTATCAGCGACGGTACTGCCGATGGCACCTGGGTAGCCTCGCTGGATATTTTGGTGGCCGAAGATGCCTACGAGCGCACAGGCAGCGCAGCACACAAAACATTGGTGAACAACCTCTGCGCCACCTGGCTGCAAAATACACCCGTACCCTGGACCTGGGACGGATGGAACGATGACATCGGCTGGTTTTCGCTGGCGCTGGTCCGCGGCTACCAGATCACCAATAATTCCAACTTTTTAACGCAGGCCAAATACGGCTTCGATATGGCCTATGCCCGTGGCTGGGACACACAGTACAACGGCGGAGGTATCTGGGAGCAACAACCCGATAAAACCCCGGCCGGCGAACCGATCAACAAACAAGCGCTATCCAACAACAGCCTCGGTAAGGTGGCCTGCTACATTTATCAAAGCACACATGATCAAAATTATCTGGATAAGGCCATCCAGATCTACGATTGGGTTTGGCATCACATTTACAACTCTACCACCGGCCAGGTTTACGCCGGAATAGATCGTAATAATGTAGTTGATACAGGATCGGCAGTGTATAACCAGGGTACTTTTGTTGATTACGCCAACTTACTTTACCAGATAACCGGGAACGTAAATTATTACAACGATGCCAAACGATCAATTGATTATGTAAAAAACAACATGACCACCAATGGTGTCATTACCAATAACGCCGGTTACCTTAATACCTGGGGTGATGAATTTGCACGCGGGTTAGGCCATTTTGTAAGGGATAACCGTATGTGGAGTACCTATTACGCATGGATGGTACAAAATGCCAACGCCATCTGGACCAACCGCCGCACCGATTATAACATCACCTGGAACGGCTGGAACCAGGCTACACCTACCGATAATACTTTAACCACCAGCAAATTTGCCAGCGCGGTGGCATGGCTGCAATATACCCCCGGCGCACAACCCGACGAAATTGCCGGTATGCATTACATTGTAAGCAACCAAAACGGTGTAGCGGTTGATAACAACAATACCAGTACCAACGGCGCAGGTATTGTGCAATGGGGCTTAAACCACGGGCAAACTCAAAAATGGAATTTCACCCAGAATGAGGATAGCTCATGGAATATTGTAAGCCAAATGAGCTGGCTGGCGCTGGATGTTCCGGGCGGTGCTGCAACCAACGGCTTGCAACTGGATCAATGGACACCCACCCGTGCTAATAATCAACGCTGGTGGGTCGACAAGCAATCTGATGGTACCTTCAAAATCTGGAGCCAGGCTACCAGCGGAGCTTTGGATAATTCAAGCTCATCTGTAAATGGCTACAAGCTTGTGCAATGGGGATGGAATGGCGGTGCGCAGCAACGCTGGCTATTGCAGTAAAGATTGATGTAATAAAATAAGTAAGGCGCGTACATCATGTACGTACCTTACTTTAACTGTAATTTTCAGAACAGCAGGCCATGTGCCGATGCTATCGCGATACGTGTTTGGTTATAAGATCGCTGAAACAGGTGGATGAGCAAAAGAGGAACAAGCTAATCGCACTCCTTCCGCAGTAGTCGAAGGAAGGGGGGCACCAGCAAAATTTTGGCTGGATTTATTTATAAACACAAAAGTCCGATTAATATATCTTATAAAAAATAAGAGCCGCCGGGTCTCAATCGGCGGCTATATTAATCAACCTATTGTAACAGCCGAATTTATCAGCGCGCCAAACTTAACCGGGCATACATTTCGGCAATACAGGCCTCATCCAAAAGCCATTTAGGCTTGACCAACTCGCCGGGTTTCGGCAGCCAGCTATGTGTGGTCAAACCAAATTTATCTTTCGAGTTGTTCCAGGCATAATTCAGATCATGTTCAATGGCGGCTATATATTTATTATTTCCATCCACCTTACGCAGGGCCTCATACCCCCGAAACAGCACAGCAATAAACCATGGAACATCTATTTTAAGTATTAACCGCTTATCATGCGGTAAACCTTCGTAGTATTTATAACTTACGGATGCCAAAGCTTTAGCCTGTTGCAAATAGCGTTGCCTGCCGGTAAACCGGTAAAGTAGTACTGCCGCCTCAATCATCGATCCTGTGTTATAGCTCCAAAAGGTATGGTTTTGATCTCCACTAAGTTTAATATCATTGCTGATCATTCCGGTTGTGCTGTCACGTAACGAGCGATACATCCAGTTATAAATTCTTTCGCCTTGTTGCAGGTAATATAGCTCATGGCAGCCCTCATAGATCTTTAACGCGGTGAGCGCGGCCATTCCGTTACTGCAGGCGGGCTTTTGATCGTTATGCCCTTCGAGCCAGGTAATTCCTCCACCAACATCGTCGTTCCATCCGCTTATGATGAATTTAAAAACGTCTTTAGCCCGTTGCAGATATATAGGTTTTTTGGTGTTGAAATAACTCTCCATATAATCAATGCCCACCAACCCGTTGTCATCATAATACCGGTCGGCCTTTTCAAATTTAACCGGGTATGCCTGGTATCCGGCCGGCTTTCTTGAGGTATCCCTATATTGCTCTATTCCGGTTACCAGGCTATCCTCGTATAATGTGTATTTATCTTTAAGGCCCGGAACGCGCATAAGTACATTGGTTGCCGAGAACATACCCGAAAAGGGCCATAAGAAACTCACCGCTTTTTCTTTTACCGCATCGCCCTGGAAATAATTGAGCGAATCACCCTTTCCCGACGGATAGTTTTCCAGGAATAAACCCTTTTGCGAATAAACACGGTATCGCTTCCATATATTTTGAAACATACTGTCGGCACGCACCTGATAAGTATTGCGAAGGCTTTTCTGTGCTGCAACGGGCAATGAAATCCCCGATACTACCGCCGCAACGACGATAATTATAAATTTTCGATACATTTTAATGATAATTATATATGACTATCTGTAATCAGACAACAAAGCCTGCGTTCTTTGCATCCAGGCCTGATCAACACCTTCCTGCCGTGTATCAAGCCCGCTTCCGTCAAAATTGCAGAAGGTATAGTAGCCAAGATTGGTGGCATTCCGCAGTTTGGAATTAATATAATCTATATTTTGCTGCGCGTAATCCAACCAGGCGGTATTACCATCACGCTGGTAAAGCCTGATCATAGCCTGCGAGCCCCAAACACACCATGCCGGGTTTACCCGCCCATCGGCAGTGTTAAACCTGTAAACATGATAAGTGCTGTTCCATAATGTAGTGTTCATGGCAATACCTAAATTCTGGGCCTTGGTTACAAAACTGTTATCGGCCATGATCTGTGCATATAACAGGAAAGCCTCTGTCATGATCGCGTTATCATAGGTAAATTTCTCAAAATGCTTGGTCCCGGCTCCGCTGCCGTCAATTTTCCAGATGTACAAACCCGTAGCCGAATCGAACATATTAGCCAAAAGCCAGTTTTTAACAGACACCGACCAATCACGATAAAAGGTTTGCCCGGTGATTTGGTATAAGCGTAAAAACAACTGCATGGCCAGGCCGTTGGATTGGGTGGGCTTACTTTCTTTAACGGTGTTCCACCAAAAGCCGCCGCCGTAGGTATTATCCCATTGCCCACTGTTCATCAGCCAGTTAGCACACGCCTTAGCCGCGTTCAGGTAATTGATTTGTGTAGTACCTGTTGTTACATCGTAGGCATCCAGGTAGGCAACGCCACTTAATGCATTATCATCTACATATTGATCACCTGCAGCACCCGTGCCGTTTATATTGGCTGCGGCAAAGTATCCTCCGTTGGGGTTACTGCCGTTCCACATATTGTTCATCCATGCAAAAGTATTGTTCATATAGGGCGCATAAGCCGTGTTCCCAATCTTCACCATCGCGGCATCCGCATAGATCTGGCTTACGTTATACCACTCGTACGCAGTTCCGGTAGATGTTGTGGTGTTAACCCGGTAACTGTTATAACTGGTAAGGATGTTCCCATATACAAAATTGTGGGTTTCACCCGCCTTGATATAGTAGGCAGAGCTCGTGCTTGCCGTTTTTACTTTTTCGCCCGCATCAGTAATGCCACTTTTAGTATGTAACGCAGCGTTTTCTTTTTTACAGGCCGCGAAGCCAAGTGCCAGCATCACGTATGCCGGAATTAATTTTTGGAATAATTTAGTTTTCATAACGGTTGTTTATACAGGTTTTTTTAATTTATACAGCCAACGTCAGCACCAATTCTCCTCGCTATTTCTTTTAAATTTATTGTGTCGATGGTGGAGGAAGCTTAGTTCCCCATTGTTTATTAGGCTCTTTACCCATCACAAAGCTCAAGCTGCCTCCCTGCATGAGTTGATCCCGGTAAAGCCAGCAATTATCAAGAGGCTTACCATTAAACCGGGCAGATTGGATGTAAACGTTTTCTGCCGAATTATTGAGGGTCTCGATCACCAGCACTTTACCGGTACCCAACCTGATAGTCGCTTTTCTGAATAAAGGGCTGCCGAGTTCAATGACAGGCCGCAAATCTGTAAGTCCTTTTACATCAAATAATCCTAAAGCGTTGATCACATACCAGGACCCAAGCTGCCCCTGGTCTTCGTCCTGACCGTAGCCATATCCATGAATCGGCCCGGTGCCGTAAAATTCCTCTCCTATCAGCCTCGTCCATTTTTGTGTAAGCCAGGGGCGGCCGGAGAAGTTGAAGAGCCAGCTGATATGCAGGTTGGGCTGGTTGCCATGATTATAAATAGAGTTGATCCCGGCAAAGGCGTCGATAGTTTTACCGCCACCGAAGCCCTGTTTTTCCGAAACGGTGAAAATACTGTCCAGTCTTTTGTTGAAATTATCTCTACCTATCGCGTCAATTAAACCGGCCGGATTTTGAGGTACATAAAATGAATATTGTACAGCATTGCCTTCCTGGAAACCTCGCCACGGCTGATAGGGATCAAATTTTTCGATAAAGCTTCCGTTTAACCGCTTCGGCTGCATGAGCTTGTTTTGCGGGTTAAATATTTGCCGCCAGCCATTTGATAATTTGATAAGCTGTTCATAATCTTTGCTTTTACCCAGGGCTTTAGCCATCTGCGCAGCGGCGAAAGCGCTGTAGCTGTATTCTAAGATATGCGAGCCGGCAAAATTTGAACCTGTGGAATCTGTCACGAAATCCCGTCCCGTCTGGTCAAAAAACGGGACAAAGCCATGATCAATAAACGCTTTAATATCTAATTTACCCGGACCTACCGGCCGGTTTTCATACTTCAGTTCGTTATCTTTTACTGCTTTATAGGCCAGGTTTACATCATAGTTACGAATGCCTGAATTATAAGCCCCTGCTATAGCGAGCCCAACAAAGTTTGTACCCACACCTGATACGTATTCGCTGTTGGCAATACCATCGCCAAACCAGCCTTTATCCTTATAAAGTTGTAGCTGTGTATTTACGAAACTGCCGTACCATTGCGGGTATGATAATGCCCATAGCTGCGTGATATTCCAAAATCCGCCCCAAATGGCGTCTGTATTGATAAACTCTGCTTTCGGTTGTTGATTTTTTATTATCGGCAACTGCCCGGTAAGTCCGGCATGTTTTGGATAAGCGCCGTTAACATCACTGGCAATGCCCCTGCCCAAAAGCGCATGGAAAAGCCCGGTATAAAATTTTGTCTTGTTTTCGGTGCTGGTATCTTCTACCGCTATCTTACCCAGTTCCGATCTCCATGTTTGCTGTGCCTGCTCCCTGGCCTTTGCAAACGTAAGCCCGCTTGCTTCTGTTACGAAATTTTTACGGGCATTAGCGATCGAGGTGTATGATAAACCTGTTTTTACCTCAATTACCTCGTTGGCGGCGGTATGGTAATTTAACGACAATCCGGCGCCATGCCCTTTAGCACTGCTTTGGTTGTTATCAAGCCGCCCGGTAGTGAAAGCTGTTACAGTTGCTGGCTTTTTGCTGATCTCGCCATAAAAATACAGGGCCACTTTACCAGCCGGATCATAAATCCTTACGTACTTTGGATAAGTATACACATAACCTTCAAAGTGCTTATCATCAAGCATTTTGATACTTGCGTCGGTCACGGTATCACTTTCACCCTGTTTATTGCCAATATCCAGGATAATATGCGACTGACTATTCTTGGGAAATGTGTACCGTTGGAAGCCAACCCGCTTTGTTGCTGTAAGTTCGGCAGTAATCTGATAGTCGTCCAGTTTAACTTTATAATAGCCGGGTTCGGCCACCTGGTTTTTTCTGTCGAAGCCGGAACGATAACCCGGGGTTTTCCGTTCCAGATCGCCCGGGCGGGTAATCAGCTTGCCGGTTGTGGGCATGTAGCTTACACCACCTACCTGCCATTCGTGGAAATGAACAAAGCCTTCAATCGAATTTTGCCGGGTATCATATCCAACCGCTTCCCACCCGGAAGGGTTGCCGTAGTGCCCGTTGGTTGACGGGGCCAGTTTTGCCATACCATATGGTACCGCTGCCGGCGTGTAAAAAAACCACCTGCTGTGCGCTGTGCCAATGTTGGGATCAACGTATTTTAATATGTCCTGTGCCGATACCTTGCTCCAGCATGGTAAAGCCAATAACAATAAAACCCCTGATTTTGATAATGATCTCATTATACCTGTTTATTTTGTTCCTCTGTATGTTGAATAGCCTACTTATATTTCGATAACAGTGTTTGGATCCGCTGCATCCATGCCTGATCAACACCCTCTAAATTCGGGTATCTTCCGGCTCCATCCAATGCCGCATATTGATAATAACCATTAAGGGCCGGATTTTTAAGGACTACGTTAATCGCATCTACATTACCTTTGGCATAAACCAGCCAGTTACTGTTGTTATCTGTCTCATAAAGTTTGATCATAGCTTGCGTAGCCCAGCCGCTATAGCAAGGATTGATTCTGGGGTCGTTGGTATTAAAAATGAACACATTGTGACCTTTGTCCCAAAGTGTTTTGATCATCGCGTTACCTAAAGCCTGTGCTTTGGCCTGATAAGTGTTGTCCTGCATCGCATCGGCATAAAGCAACTGCGCTTCTACAATGATCGCATTGTCATAGCTGAATTTATAGGTGTCTTTAGTGCCGTTTTTTTCTATCTGCCAGATGTAAAGGCCGCTTACACTATCATACATCTGGGTATTAAGCCAACTATTAACCAAAATTGCCCAATTTTTATAAAGCGAGTTTCCTGTTATCTTATACAAACGACAAAATAACTGCATCGCCAGTCCGTTGGATTGACTGGGTTTAACGGTTTTATCAGTTGACCACCAAAAGCCGCCGCCAAGGTCGTTATCCCATTGTCCGCTGTTCATCAGCCACCTGGCGCAATTTTCGGCCGCGGCAAGGTAAGCCTCCCGGTCGGTTCCTGTGGTAACATCATAGCCAGCCAGGAAGGCCATGCCCGTAAGCGCGTTATCGTCTACATATTTTCCGCCACCCGCGCCAGAACCATCCAAACCCGCGGCGGCAAAAAGCCCGCCGTTGCCATCCGTTTTATCAACAAGCTTATTTAGCCATGTTAACGTATTATTCATGGAAGATTTATAGTTCGCATCGCCCCGTTCAACCATCGCGGCATCGGCGTACAACTGGCTCGCAACATACCATTCAAAAGCGCCGCCGGTATTGGTTGTGGTATTTACCCGGTAGCTGCCGTAAGGTGTAGCATAGCCCGACGCTACAAAAGCGTGGGTAGCTTTTGCATTGGTTAAGTAAACGGATTCAGTTGTAGTGCCGCCATTATCACCTCCGTTGTTACCACCCGAATTGTTGTTACTACCATTGTTCCCGGGATCAACCTTAGATTTTCCGCAGGAGGCGAATGCCAACGTAAGTACTGCTATACCGCAGCGAAATTGCATCTTCATAACTTAGATTCTGTTTTAAAATTGCCCGCGGTTTTTAAAACCGCAGGCGGAGTAAATTAACATAGGGTTATATATGCCTTAGCCTGCACATCAGTTAACCGCGACAGCCGTATGGGTATATGGCCCACCCGTATTGAAATACACATCAACTTTAGCATTATGCGTGTCAATTGAAGGGTCAAATTTATACGTGTTATCCCATTGCGCATTGGTTACCGGCAGCAGATAAAAATAACTTGCAGGCTGTCCGGCAGGCGCGATGTTGTTGACATTCGAGCTGCCTAAATATTCAATCCCATTGGTAGTATGGAGCGCAAACTTGTAACGCTCGTCCCTTCCCCACGAAAACTGGTAAAATGTAACCGCAATCTTAGGATTTTCCCAGGTACCATTACCAATATAATTTAATTGCCCGATCTCCGTGTTGTAAGCCGACATGAACAGCCCCAGCGATTGAATACCTACTACATTACTGGTAGCCACGTTAAAATCCAGCCGCAGGCGGTAGGTTGTTTTTGCCGGGCTAATCGTTACAGAGCCGCTCCCTTGCCGGATAACGCCTTTATCATCCAGGTAATATTTGACGCCGCTGCCGCTTGCTTTATCGGTAAACCCGTAGGTGCCCGGCGCAAGTGAGGTATACAATTCAAAAACGCCCGCTGAAGTTTGCTTGAAAGGAATTGCTTTGGAAATATCGGTGCCTCCTTCTGTAGCCGTTCCGGTAAGAAACAAGGTTGTCGGCGGCACTGCAAAGCCGGCCGGCCGGCTTACCTGCAGGGTATTAGAAATTTTGCTGAGTTGCATATTGGTAGCCTTTGAAGCAATAACCGTCCATTTCAACGTCCCTATGCTTGATGAAGCCACGCCGGCCAGCGATGCGATCTTATTCAAGGTGTCCTGCGGAATGGTGGCCTGCGCCTGTACGCCGGAACCGTCGGATAAAATACGGTATACAGGTTTACTAAAATCGCCGCCCGCCTTATCAAAAGTAACCTCATACATGATTAACCCGCCGTCAATGGCAGTTGCGGCGCTCCACTTAAATGTTACGGCGGGGCCGCCTGCCTGGAGGTTTATGCTGCTGGCATTAAGCGGGGCCGCAAGTGTATTAACCGCGCTTATGCTGGTATCCAATGCCCGCTTATCTTTTTTACAGGAGCTGATGACAAAAGCTACAGCCAATGCTGTTAGCGCAAGTACAAATAATCTTTTCATATTATTCAGGAATAATTGGTGATTTAAAGTTTAATAACCTGGATTTTGAGTGAGCTTGGAATCTAAACTCAAATCGCCGCCGGGTATGGCCCACAAGTAATCGCGGTTTGTATTGAACCTTCTCAGCTGCGCGCGGATATAGCCGTTGTCAGTAGCGGGGTCACCGGAGAATTTAGCCCCGTGAACATAACCATTCAATACGGTTTCTGCTATCTTCCATCTGCGGATATCGTCAATACGGGCTCCTTCCATGGCCAGTTCAACCCGGCGCTCGCGGCGGATTACATTAGTTAGGTCACCTCCCGGATAGTTTAATGCGGCAGGATCAGTAAAGCCTGCCCTTGTACGCAGCGCACCTATGGTTTTATTCCATACCGTAGCGTCCATTTGGCCAAGGCTGCTTTTTGCCTCTGCATAGTCAAGCAGTATTTCGGCATAGCGGAACAGGTGGATATTATTACCCGAAGTAAAATTGGCCAATGCCGAAGGGTCAAAGTATTTACGCCAGTAGTACCCGGTTGGGGATGAACTTTGCCGGCCGGAAGAATACTCATCAGGCCCCGGGCGGGTTGGATCACTACCTGGCTTAATGTAAATCATCTTGCTTGTGCCATTCACGCCGCCACCGCTATTCCAGTTGTAACGGTCATAAACAATGGTAGCTGTAAGCCGGGGGTCGCGGCCCGCATAAGGATTGCTCTCATTATATCCGGACCCGGCATCATTGATCCCCTTGCCATTAAGCATGATATAATCATTTACCAGTTCCTGGCTCGGGGCCAACGAATTCACACGGCCACCTACACTGTTTGGTGCAAAATCCCAAAAATCCGTCCAGGTACGGGTAGTTGCCGGAACATACTGCAATGACAATATCGTTTCCGGATTATTCCTGTTAGTTGCCGGATCGCTGAAAAGATTGCTGTAACTTGGATTAAGCGAATAAGTGCCGTTAGAGGTGCCGTTCATCAAGCTTTCGCATGTGGTAACCACATCAGACATACGGTTACCCTGATATAGCAGTACCCGTGCCTGTAAAGCTAACGCCGCGCCTTTGGTAATACGGCCATTTTCGGCGGCAGGCAGTTGATCTTTTGACGGAAGCGCCGGTAAAATCGCATTCAATTCGCTTAGAATAAAGTTTATCACTTCTGCTTTGGGCGTACGTTGAATTACCTTTGCTTCGTCCTGCGAGATATCCGTGCTTACCAGCGGAACGTCGCCATACCATTTGGTCAGGTTAAAATCCTCAAACGCCCTGATGAAACGGGTTTCGGCCTTTACCCTCCCAAGTGTAGCCGCGCCAAGTGTTGTATTTTTGTCAACATTAGCCAGAAACTGGTTACAGGATTTGATCGTAGCATAGTAATAAGCCCAATCGCCCGCGAACTTAGGTGTTTGCGCGTTGGCATTACCACTTGCTATTTGAATAAGATCGGTGTTGGTTTGTGAATAAGCGTTATCTGATAACCCCTCGGCCGCGAAGTAAAGACCGCTGTTATACATCAGGCTATAGTTATTATTGAGTGCGTTATACACGTTAGCGTCCGAACTCCAGAAGTTAAGAACCGAGTATGCATCTGTTGGTGCTATATCTAATTTACGGCACCCGCTCACCAGCACCAGTGCGGTAATGGCGAAATATTTATTTAAAATTTTCATGTCCCTTCAGTAAATGGTTAAAAAGTGATGTCAAGGCCTGCACCGTAAAAAATAGGAAGCAGGTAATTTCTCGCACTGTTAGAAGCCGAGTTCGGGCTTACGTTATTACCGAACTCCGTGGTTTCAGGATCAATGAACTTGAGTTTTGTAAGCGTTAACAGGTTTTGCCCTATGAGCGAAACACGTACACGCTCCATTCCTGCCCTGCGCGTAAGTTCCTGCGGCAGCGTATAGCCGATATTGACATTTTTAAGGCGCGCATAAGCGGCGTTAAAGCGATACAGGTCGGAGCCGCTACGCCAGTTATTGGTATTAGACGGCGAACCGATGGTTGCCAGCCTTGGGTAACGGGCGTTCGGGTTATTTGGCGTCCAATAGTCGGTCATGTGTTCGTACAGCGTAGCACCGTAGTTGTAGTGAAAAGGTTCCACCAATTCGCCACGCAAAAATTCATCACGCTGGCCAACACCCTGGATAAATAAGGAGACATCAAAACCTGCAACTGCAAGCCGGTAAGTAAAGCCGAAGGTGTAATGCGGGAACGGATTACCGATAACCTTTTTATCGTTATCATCTATTTTACCATCGCCGTTCAAATCTTTAAATTTTAAGTCGCCGGGGCCAACTATCGCACCTGCCGGTTTTGGATAACTGTTTACATCTGCTTCGTTCTGGAAATAGCCGTTGGTAACATAGCCATAATATTGCGTTATAGGCTCACCAACGCGGCGAATAAGCTGATAAACATCCTGGTTATAAATAATTTGCTTTGTGCTGCCGGTAAGCTGCATCAACTTATTTTGCGTGTTGCCTATGTTAGCGCTAAAGCTCTGTGTAACCTTTGGCGTTTTCCAGGTATAGGTTAGTTCAACCTCCCAGCCCATATCACGTACCTTGGCTACATTGGCCACCGGCGGCGCAGCACCAAAAATGGTAGGCACATCAAGCGGGGTTTGCTGGATATTGCTGGTTACTTTGTTAAAATAATCGAAAGATCCGGTTAGTTTGTTATGGAACAGGCCAAAATCAAAACCAACGTTCAATGTATGCGCCCGCTCCCAGGTAAGCATCGGGTTTGACAGGTTAGTCCCCGCCCCACCCTGAATAACGCCATTGTAACCATAAGCGCCGGGATAATTGAAATAGGTGGTTAAATAAGTATAGTTACCCGCCGACTGATTGTTACCGACCACACCATAGCTGCCTCTTAACTTTAAATGATTAAGGGTATTTTTCAGCGGCTCCATAAAACTTTCCCCGGTGATCACATAACCAACATTCACTGACGGAAAAAAGCCATTTCTTTGCCCTTTGGCAAATTTTGACGAAGCATCATCACGGAATACAAAATCAACGAAGTAGCGGTTGTTATAATCATAGCCGATCCGGCCAAAAGCCGATTGCATACTGTTGGCCTGAATAGTAACGCTGTTGTACGAGTTGGTAGCATCAATCAGCGTTCCTGTTGTAGCATTGCCAAAAACCGGATCGGTTAATGACTTCATCAACTGAAAGCCACGCTGGCTGTTCAATTCGCTCGAAACACCTAATGTAGCGCTGATATTATGTGAGCCAAAGGCCTTGTTATAACCCAGATATACCTGCGTGTTAAATGAACTGGATTTGGAATTGTTATCAAAGGTGGTGAGGTCATTGCCATATACACCTACAGGAAGATAGTTGACCTGAGCGCGCCTGAAAAAATTACCGTTGTTTTGGAGGGTACCACCAAAAACACCGGTTAAACTCAGTTCGTTGGTGATGCTCAGGGTTCCGTTCAGGTTACCAAAAACGCGGTCGTTATCTGCCTGGTTAAAACCACCTTTTTCCAAAACCCCGTATTCATTATACTGAGAAGCAACAGGGTTTGTCAGATAATTACCGTTAGCATCCGTCCAGCTGTAATTATGCGGTACGCGGTTAGCATCGGCAAAAATATTATTATCGCCTACACTGTTGGTCTTGTTCCTGGATTTGGTATATTCCAGTATTCCGGATAATTTGAAACGACCGATGATGGTTGACTGGTTTAGGCGGAGGTTATATTTTTGATACCCGAATTTACTGCCGGAGCCGCCGCTTCCGATAAAATTGCTGAGCTGGTTAAGGTAACCTGCAGAGATAAAGTAGGTGTTATTTGCCCCGCCACCGCTCACACTAACATTCTGCGAAGTCTGCGGCGCGTTATAAAGTACATGATTGATATCCCAGTTTCCATCACCCTGAGCAGCAAGCTGCTGGATCTGTTCGGGTGTGAATGCAGGCGGAAGGCCTGAATTGGCCAGGGCTTCATTTTTGTAATAAGCATTATCGGCCCCGCTTACTTTTTTTACCAGTATATCGGGTTTCTGCCAGCCAAAGTTACCATTATAAGTTGCTGTCGCCTTTTGGTTCAGCTTACCGCTTTTTGTCGTTACAAGCAAAACACCGTTTGCGCCGCGCGAACCATATATAGCGGCCGAACCCGCATCCTTAAGCACGGTAACACTCGCAATATCATTTGGGTTAAGCAAGTTGAGGTCGCCAACTGATTGCGAAACAATTCCATCAATAACCAGTAACGGATCGTTATTTCCCGTTGTGGCCACGCCGCGAATATTGATGCTTGGACTGCTTCCAGGGTCCAGCGTGCTTTGCTGAATGATGAGATTGGGTGATTGCCCCTGCAGTGCCTGCGCGGGATTTAGAACGGGTTTGTCATTGATATCTTTAGCGCCAACGGTGCCTATGGCACTATTAATGGTTGCACGGCGCTGTGTACCGTAACCTACAACAACAACTTCGTTCAGGGCTTTGGTAGTATCCGGCTTTAGGCTGACATTGAACTGCGTTTTATTGTTAATAGCTACAGTTTGGGTAATAAAACCGATAAAAGAAAATGACAGCGTTCCATTTATACCCGCATCCGGGACAGACAATTTGTAGTTTCCATTAATATCGCTCACTGTGCCTGTTCCTGAATTGAGCAAACGGATGCTCACTCCCGGTAAGGGGCGGCCCTGTTCATCGGTTACCTGTCCGGTAACAATAATGCCGGCGGCACGTCTCAGGTCGGCATGGGTAGTGCCCGGAACAGCGGCACGGGCAACCGGCATGTTCCAGCAGAAAAACACGGCAGGCAACAGCGCCGGAATAATTGCCCGGTAAACATGCCTTTGCTTTTTTTGGGGTTTGGGTAAAAGTTTAAATCTCATTTGTTTGGTTTTTAATTGGTTAATTCATTATTTATAATTTGGTCATGGTTATGGTAAGCTTGGTCCGACCTTCTGGTTTTCAGGTGATTTTGATGGCGCGAATGATTCGGCCCAGTAAGTCTCTATGCTTTCTAATGATTTCCCCTTGGTTTCCGGGATAATTCGATACGTGAGCAACAGCGCGGGCGCACAGCAGCCCGCGAAAATCCAAAAGGTCCATGCCGGCCCTGCGCCTTCCAACAATACCGGTGTAAGCAGACCAACCAGGAAATTACCGATCCACAAAGAAAGTGTGGCTAACGACATAGCCTTCCCGCGCACAGCGCCCGGAAAGATCTCGCCTACAATAACCCAGCATACAGGACCAAAAGAGAACGCAAAACAGGCGATAAAGAGTAAAATGGCAGTTAGGATCCACGGCCCTGATGTAACCCCGGCAAAGAAAAGCACGCCGATCAGGATCAAGGCTGCAACCGCCCCACCTACTCCGGCGAACAATAACGGTTTGCGCCCCCAACGATCTACAGTGAAAATGGCTACGAATGTAAATACCACATTGACCAGCCCTATAGTTACCTGACCACCAAGCGCATTGTTAAGGGCGAAGCCTGCCTGCTCCAAAATTTTGGGCCCGTAGTAAATAACAGCGTTTATGCCGCATAATTGCGAAAACAAAGGCAATAATATCCCTATGAGGAGCGGCCGGCGGTATACTGGCCGTAAAAGTTCCCTGAGCCCTTTTTCATCCTGGATACCTTCCCCATTTTGAAAAGCAGCGATCTCGTTTTCTGCCGCTTGTAAACCGTCAATCCTGATCAATATCACTTTGGCTTCCGCAACCCTGTTTTTCAGCAGCAGCCATCTCGGTGATTCAGGTACAGCCAAAAGAGAAAGCAGGAAAATCCCCGCGGGTAAAGCCCCAAGGCCCAGCATGGCCCGCCAAACCTGAGCTGAGAGAATAAGCTTTAGGACGGGACCAGACAAATCAATTTTTGTATGGTTTAAAAGATAGGCGTTAGAAAAGTATGCTATTACAATGCCCACGGTGAGTGCCAGCTGGTAAAGCGACACCATCATACCGCGGTAGCGGGATGGTGCAAATTCAGAAATATACAGCGGCGATACCATCGAAGCCACACCGATGCCCAAGCCTCCTATTAACCTGAAGGCGATCAGTACCGTGAAGGAGCCCGACCACATACAGCCCAGCGCCGATGCCAAAAAGAGGATTGCCGACAGGATAAGTACTACCTTGCGGCCATACTTGTCACTCAAAGCCCCGGATAATGCTACACCGACTACACAACCGAGCAAGGCGCAGCTAACAAACCAACCCTCTGTTACGGCATTTAAATGAAAATCATTTTTTACAAGCCCAACTGTGCCGGAAATAACAGCCGTATCAAAACCAAAAAGGAAACCGCCAAGCGCCGCTACCAAACAAACGAGATGGAGGAAAGTGCGGTTCTTTTTTGAACCGGACTGTTGAATTTTAGATGACATTTCCATTATTTTAAAAATGCTTTAATCACTTTTGCGCGTTGCTTACCCTTATTTACAAGGCGATAACTTCCCGATGCTGCCGGTATCACAAATGTTTCGGCATAAGCAAAATCCTGCTTGGCGCCGCCGGATGTTTCAACTGTAATTGAGTGTCCTTCAACAAGCATCAGCACATGGCACAGGTTATTGGTGGCCACTTCAATGGCGTGGTCAAATTCAAGGCGGTGCACATCATAAAAATGATCGGGATGTGTTGGCAGGTGAACCAAACGGTAATCCCGGCCTTCGTTAATTATTTGCGGATGTGAGATGAGCTCCTGTTGTACCTTATTGCCTTTACGGTCAAAATCAAGATTATTAAAAGCATGATCAATATTGATGGGACGCGGTTTTCCGTCGAGATCCAAACGTACCCAGTCATACATTTTGAAGGTAAAAATGTAAGGCGTCGCGCTGATTTCCAGTACCAGGTTACCCGCACCGGCACTGTGCACAGTACCATTGGGGATCAGGAACAGGTCATGCTTTTTTGCAGGATGTACCTGCACATACTTTTCGATGTCGATAGCCTGGCCGGTAGCCTGACTGCTTTCGAGCGCCTGCTTATATTCAGACGGATCAATCTCTTCCTGAAAACCGAGATAAACGGAGGCGCTATCGTCGCAATCCAAAATATAATAGGTTTCATCCTGCGTAATCGTTTCGCCGAATTGTTCCCTGATATATTCTAATCTCGGATGGCATTGTATCGACAGGTTCCCCCCATTGTACGTATCAAGAAAATCAAAACGAATTGGAAACTCATCACCGAAACGTGCAGCATGTTCGCCCAAAACATTCTCCTGGTTGCTGAACATGAGGGTATCAAAAGTAACCTCCAGCAGGTTGCCGTCACTTTCAAACACCAATCCGTTTTCGGGAACGATAAGCTCAAATGACCAGGCCAGGTTAACAACATCGGTATTTAGGTTACTGATATGCTCCTTTATCCACTGCCCGCCCCAGGCACCCGGCTCAAACCACGGCCTAACCCTGAATACCGAACTGCTCAATTTATTCAGCCCGTCAATAAGGTCAGGTTGATGCATCCAGTTAATAGTTTCGGGCCATTGTGCATCTGCCATTATCGAAACCTTGCCGAGGATGGCTTTTTTGTGATCATTAAGCACCACCCAATCGACAAAATAAAACCGCTTGTACATCTGGAAAGGTTCTTCGGGTTCAGCCGCACCCAAGTTGGTGATACTGCCGGCACGCATCCTAAACTGGATCTCGTTTTTAGGAATATCAAAGTAAATTAGCGGCGCATTCCATCCTGATAAAGCCGCACCGGGACCGATAATGATGTTGATGCTGCCAAATTGATGTTGATCTTGCGATTTAATTTCGTCCACAAAGAAATCCGCCAAACCTAAGGTAGCTTTGGTGCCCCATACCGACGTATATTCGCCCAGAAACGGCTGCACAAGTTGTTCTATGTCGTGCTCTTTTTTCAGATAATCGGCAGTTTCAATCCAGTTTATAGCTATACCTTGTTCACAAAAACATTTCTGAAGGCTTTCTTTTACGCGGCTCCAGAATACGCCCACATAACCATCAATCATTACGGATTTATGCCCGGCGATGAACAATGCGAGGGATTCAAAACCATTAAAAATTTTTCCTGCCTGCAGCCTGGCAGCAGGATAAATGTTGTACCCCCCCTGTGGCTGGAAAGCTTTAGTTAATTGAGGCGGCATCAGGAACTGCTGGGTTTTTCTCAGTCCGGATTCCAAGCCGGTGTACGATTCTGAATTATTAAAATCAATTTCCATTATTTGTATAAATGTATAAACATATAAAAACGCGTTTTTAACCAATAAAAACTGGCAGAGCGGTAAGAAAAATTCAAAATAAATTATAGGCTATAAATACTATGTACAAACATATAAACAAATTTCAAAGTTGCAAATTTCTTTTACATTTTTAATTTACAATCATATAATCATTATATACCAGTATTTTAAAACACATTATTATGTATGAACATTTCATTCAACCAGCCAAAATTGTTATCATTGTGCCAATCATTTAAAATGAAGTATTCCATCGATCATAGAAGCCCCGTACCACTTCATGCCCAGGCGGAGGAAATCTTAAGAAAGTTAATTACCGAAGATATTTACCAGAACGGCAAGGTGTTGCCCAACGAGGTAGAACTTGCCAAACTTTTGGCAATATCAAGAACCACACTTCGCCAGGCTATAAACAAACTGGTCTTTGAAGGCTTGCTTATCCGCAAAAAAAGAACCGGTACCAAGGTCAACCAATCAACGGTGAGTTCAAAATCTAATAATTGGCTCAGCTTTTCACAGGAAATGAAATTACGTGGCATCGCTATTAAAAACTTTGAACTGCACGTTACCTGGGTTGAGCCCGACGAACAACTTGTAAATTTTTTTGAGATTAAGCCTGATAAAAAATTATTAAAAATGGAAAGAGTACGCGGAAAGCCGGACGGGCCGTTCGTTTATTTTATATCCTATTTTCATCCGAGGATAGGGTTATCAGGAGATGAAGATTTCAAATTGCCTTTATACGAAATGCTTGAACAGGAGCATTCGACCATTGCCTCACTTTCCAAAGAAGAGATCAGTGCCCATGCCGCAGACGCGTTGATAGCAGATAAATTGCAAATTAAGTTCGGAGAGCCGGTGCTGGTCAGAAAGCGTTTTGTATTTGATCAGGGCGATCGTCCTATGGAGTACAATCTTGGTTATTATAAGGCAGACAGTTTTGTCTACACAGTGGAAAGCAGGCGATAAATCCGAATCATTAGGGCTTTACTATCTAACACTGATATGTTAACCGGTTAGGCCGACACGCGCTCTGGTCTTTCTATAAGGATCCCTGTTAGATGAATATTCTTCGGACGGATTAATGGTACTAAGCCTTGAGAATGTCGCTAAATACTGAACACGTCAGATTCTGGCTCTGAAGATTGAGGTTCGAGCCCTTGTAGGAAAACATATTTTGGAAAGCTCTTAGCAAATGCTGAGGGCTTTTTTATTTAGACACTTTCATAGCTGAACTGCCCTGCTAAATTTATTTTTTCTATTCGATTTTTCATCGTATTTAATATTAGTACTTCCAAAGAGTTTGTGTTAAAATTCTTTATATTTAAATTGCTTAATTAAATATAAGGTAATGCTGGAGACGAGGAATATCTTTTTAGATACACAGACATTTGTGCAGAATAATTATTTTAACAGCCCGAGACTTAATGAGCTTTTTGATTTAGCCGAAGCCGGTCATATTAATTTGTTTTTGACTGAAATAACAATAAATGAAATCAAAAGTAATATTAAAGAAGACTTGCAACGTTCATCGTCGGAGATCAATAAATTCAACAAAGCAATAAATAATAACGGTAAAATCATCAAAAATTTATCTTATGGTAAGAACTACACTAAACTCCGACCATTTGATATAGACGAAGCATTTAAAGAACTACTAAGCCAATTAGAAGAAATCATTAAAACTTCAAGGGTTTTTATAATAGATTATTCGGCAGTAGACCTGGGAGAAATATTTTCTAAATATTTCAAACATGAGCAACCATTTGGCATTGGTAAAAAAAAGAGTGAATTTCCTGACGCATTTGTTATCAGCGCAGTAGAGGACTGGTGTCAAAGAGAAAAACAAAACATGTATTTTATAAGTGGCGATAAAGATTTTGATGGTTTTTCCTTTAAAAATATAATAGTTGAAAATTCTCTTTCTAGTTTACTCGATAAAATAAACAAACAACTTCATTCTGATAAATACGATTTAATTTCAAAAATCTATTACAGTAACCAGACACAAATTATTCAGAAAATAAAAGATGCTTTTATATTTAAAATAAAGGATGAGATCGGTTTCGATATAAGCATAGATAATGTATTAATAACTCATATTGAGATCACCGATTATCAAGTTGAGGATATGAGTGATAGTCTTGAAACAACACTTCAAGTTACCGGTGAAATAGAATATAAGTTAGACGTAACATATGAGGACTGCTCCTACGCCATTTATGATAAAGAGGATGATCGATATTATGGATGTGAATCTAATACTATAACATTAGAACAAGAGCAGACCTTTCACGCGCAAATTGTTATTGAAGCAGATCTTGACGATAAAGAAGCTGAACATAATTTTGAAATAATTTGCAAATCTGTTGATACTCCCGATGAGTCGGATATCACAGAACAATTAGATGGGTATATTTTTCAATTTTAATTAGTAACTATATAAAGTACATTAAATATTTACAATTAATTTAGCTAAATTCTTTCCGAGATCATTTTCAACTTTGAAATCCTGCATAAAGACGTCAAAGCTATTGATCCGGTCTTCCAGATTGTGAACATACCGATTATGAGTAATCTTCTTTCTCATATACCACCAAACCCGCTCAATGGGATTCAGGTCGGGAGAATACGCTGGAAGGTATAGTAATTCTATCCTGTGCCTGTATCGCTCCAATATCGGTTTCAGTCTTTTGGCGTGATGATAGGGCACATTATCCAGAACCATTATCACCTTACGGTCCCGGTACATTTTCGTTACCAATAGCAGGAAACTAAAAAAGCTGACAGTATTGCCTTTGTCGGCTTTACCGGTGATTACAATCCCGGTTTCAGGTTCAATACAACCGAACAAAGTTTTCCTTTCTCTTTTTCGTTGTTTTTGATTTATTTTCGGCTGCTTACCTTTTTCTGCCCACATATACGAAACTGTAGCTGTGTTTGACAAACTTGCTTCATCCTCAAATACGATTACCGCATCAGCTTGCCGAAACCCCCGGAGTTTTTTTTAAAGCATTTACCTTTTCTTCCCTGTCCTGTGCTTCGGGATACAGGCCTTTACCCTTTTGAAATGTCAAACCTAACTTCTTTAATATATTGTATATCTGCGCTTTTTTATATTCAACCTGATATTCCTTCCTGATCAGTTCAATCAATAACGGCCCTGTCCAGGTGGCGCTGTTAAATCCATAATCATCGGGCTGCTTATTTAACAATACAGCTTTTATCGATTGTAGCTCATCATTCGTAAGCCGGTTATTTCTTCCCGGTTTTACCTTATCTATTAATGCCTCTATCCCGCCTTCATTTAAACGGTTTACCCAATTGCAAATCGACTTAAAAGACGTTTCGTAAATCGATTCCAACTCCTGTGGCCGCTTACCTAAAGAAACCTGGTAACAGGCGTATAATCTTATCGCCTGTTGATACTTCTCGTCTTTCCTCAATAGGGATCGTAACTCTTCTGAAGTATAATGTTCTATTTTTAATGCTACTTTGCTCATGTAAGCAAGTTACATTTTTTTTCTTTAATTGTAAAAATATATTAGACTTTATATAAGTGGAGAAATTGGTAATATATGTACCCAATGCAAAAAGCATTTTGGTCAAACAAATACTTAAAGAGCTTGGCGTAACCATACAACAGGGAGTTAAGTCGCAGGCTTCTTCCTACAAAAAGAAAATATCTCAAGTTTCAACCTGGACAGAAGAAGACTTAAAAGTTTTCGACGAAAGTAAAAAAGCATTCGAAAGCTTACTTCCCCATAACGATAATTAATACAGGCATTACGCCGACCGCGTAGCTTTCTCAATATCATCCCACATTTCATCCGGTATCATTTCAAACCCGCTGAACTGTCCGGCCCCCTGCAGCCACTCCCCACCATCGATCGTAATTACTTCGCCGTTGATATACCCTGAAAAATCAGATACCAGGAAGGCGGCCAGGTTAGCCAGTTCCTGGTGTTCCCCTACCCGTTTAAGCGGCACCCTGTTTTTAAAATCGAATTTCTGGGCCATATCACCGGGCAACAACCTTTCCCAGGCCCCTTTGGTAGGAAATGGCCCAGGCGCAATGGCATTTGCACGGATACCATGCCTGCCCCATTCAACGGCTAAAGACCTGGTCATGGCCAGCACACCACCCTTTGCACAGGCCGAGGGCACAACGTAAGCCGAGCCGGTAAAGGCATAGGTGGTAATAATATTCAATATATTACCGGGCATTTTTTCTTTGATCCAATATTTACCCAAAGCCAGCGAGCAATTGGCCGAACCCTTTAAAACAATATCAATGATAGCCGAAAACGCATTTGCCGACAAACGCTCCGTAGGTGAAATGAAATTACCGGCCGCGTTATTCAACAGTACGTCAACCTGTCCAAACGCCTCAATGGCTTGTTGCAGCATCGCTTCAACCTCATCATATTTGCGTACGTCGCAGGCTATTGGTAATACCTTTCCGCCGGTCGTGGACTGCATTTCGGCGGCTGTTTCCTTCAACACCTCAAGTTTACGGCTGGTGATTACCAGGTTAGCGCCCAAATGCAAAAAGTAAGTCCCCATTGCCTTGCCCAAACCTGTTCCGCCGCCGGTTACTATGATGGTTTTCCCTTTCAAGGCATCATCTCTTAACATTCCACCGGCAGGGCCGGCAGTCGTAGTATTATTCGGAATTGTCGGATCTGTCATTATCGGTTAATTTACAGGGGTATTTTTTGATTTTAAATTTTGGATCATCATTTGCAGGCCCTGCCTGGTTTCGGGTGCCCACCATTGCTTCAGCATTTTGTTCAAGGTATCGGTCTGATCGGCCTTTAATTTGCCTGTGAGCTCCTTACGTAAATTCAATTTACTCTCCGTCCAGGTAACAGGATTCAGTTTCATATAAGCTGTAACCTTTTCTACTGCCGCGTTCATTAACTTATCCGGGGAGGAAATCTCATCGATCAGCCCGGCGTCCAGCGCTTCGTCTACTTTCAGGAGCTTACCCTCCATTAAATATTGATAAGCCTTACGCTGGCCAAGCCAGAATGCATACAGACTAAACACACTATCAGGAACGATGATCCCTACTGGTACTTCATTTAACCCGATGATGAATGTTCCCGCTGCCATTACCCGGTAGTCGCAGCAAATGGCTAATATACAGCCCCCGGCCGGACTGTGCCCGCTTATCGCCGCTACTATTGGCTTCCTGAAAGCTGCTAAAGTGCTTTGCAGGGCCAAAAAATCTATCCAAAACTGGCGGCTTTGCTCTTCGTTATAATCATAAGCCTCAATCAGGTCGATCCCCGAGGAGAAAAAGCCTTCCTTCCCGGTTAAAATAACTCCTCCTACATTATCATCATTCTCCAGCGTTTTTATACAGGCATCCAGTTCCTTAACCATTTCGTGGTTGATGGCATTTGACCGTCCCCTGTCGAGCGTAATTGTAACCAATTTGCCCTGTATGGTTGTTTGAAATGTATTCATCAATTAATTTACAAGAGTAGGGTCCTCGCTCACTTCGCAGGGATACATTTTATCTATTTCTGTTTTGTATTTTTCGGTGATCACCTTCCGTTTCATTTTACCTGTCGGGGTAAGCTCACCGCTGTCTATCGACCATTCATTAGGAAGCAAGGTTATTTTCTTCACCTGTTCAACATGGTTAAATTCGGGGTTATAGGTACTGATAATTGAATGATAAAGCTCAATCACCCTCGCATCTTTAACCAATTCATTGTTAGTTGTAAACGCAATACCATTTTCCTTGCACCAGGGTTTTAAATGCGTGTAGGATGGAACGATCAATGCGGCAACAAATTTCTTTTCCGAACCAACAACCATCATCTGCTCAATAAAATAATTTTCCTTCATCTTAGTTTCGATGGGTAGCGGGGCCACATATTTACCGCCCGATGTTTTAAAGATCTCTTTTTTACGATCGGTTATTTTCAGGAACGAATCTTTGTCCAGCTCACCTATATCCCCGGTGTGGAACCATCCGTCTTCCAGTACCTCTGCCGTTAGTTCAGGGTTTTTATAATAGCCTAACATCACATTCGGCCCTTTGCAAAGGATCTCGCCATCGGCGGCTATCTTCACCTGCACACCGCTCAGCAAACGGCCTACGGTGCCAAATTTCCGGCCGCTTTTTTCATAACAGTTAACAGCAATTACCGGCGACGTTTCGGTAAGCCCGTAACCTTCCATAATAACAATATTAGCAGCAGTGAAAATTCTTTCCAGTTTTATGGGGCAGGCAGAACTGCCAACTACTATGGCCTTTATATTTCCGCCTATGGCAGCACGCCATTTACTGTAAACCAGTTTATCAGCTATGGCCAGCTTGATCTTATACCGCAGGCTGGTATTATTAATTTCATACGCTTCGGCCAGTTTTACCGACCAGAAAAAGATCTTCCTCTTAATACCGGTTAGTTTCTGTCCCTGTACCATAATTTTCTCAAACACTTTTTCGAGCAAACGGGGCACAGCGGTAAAAAGGGAAGGCTTTACCTCTTTCATATTTGCACCGATGGTGTCCATACTTTCGGCGTAATAAATAGAAAAACCGTAGTAGAGATAAACATAGGTACACATCTTTTCAAAAATGTGGTTCAGCGGCAAAAAGCTCAAAGCACGTTTTTCTGTAACCGGGATCCGGCTAAGGATGTCGCCGGATGCCGAGGCATTGGTCATGATGTTTTTATGTGTAAGCATTACCCCTTTTGGTCGGCCCGTAGTGCCCGAAGTATAAATGATGGTTGCCACATCGTCTTCGGTGATCTGGTCAGTTATTTGCTGTATTTTTTGCAGAGAATCCTCTTTTAAAGGATTGAGCAATGTTCCCCAATGATTACATCCGTCGATGTTATCGAAAGTAAAAATGGCTTTTAACGATGGGATATTTAAATGAACCTCTTTAACCTTATCGCATAGATCTTTACTGCTTACAAATACATATTTAACTCCGGCCTCGTTCAGGATCTGCTCAATTTCTTTAGTGCCTGTATTAGGGTATAGCGGGACCAATATGGCGCCAGTTTGCTGTACTGCCAGATCGGTTATGATCCACTCGGGCCTGCCGCTGCTTATCAACCCTATTTTATCGCGGCCTTCGGTAGTGCCGTCACCGCCCGAAACTCCCAGATCCAACAAAGCCGAAGATAGCTGGTTAATCATCGTATGCACCTCTTCGGTGCTGTATGACCTCCAGGAACCATTCTCCTTTGCATTCAAAAGATCAACCTTGGGCTCCTTAGCCTGGGTAATCATGCAATCAAACAATCTTGTCGCCTTTTCCATGCTTGCAATGGTTTAGATAAAGGTAATTTCCTATAACAGTTCAAATACACCCGCTGCGCCTTGCCCGGTGCCTACACACATGGTAACCATGCCATACTTTTTTTCGCGCCTTTTCAATTCGTTAAAAAGCTGAACAGAAAGTTTGGCCCCGGTGCAGCCAAGCGGATGCCCAAGCGATATGGCGCCGCCGTTTACATTTACAATGTCGGGGTTAAGCTCCAGGCCTTTTATTATGGCCAATGATTGTGAAGCAAAGGCTTCATTCAATTCTATCAACTCTATGTCCTGCTGCTTCATCCCGGCCATTTTTAACACTTTGGGAATGGCTACCAGCGGACCTATCCCCATGATCCGGGGCGGTACACCTGCAACGGCATAATTAACCAGCCGGGCAATGGGTTTAAGGTTATTTTCTTTCAAAAAGCGTTCGCTAACTACCATTACAAAGGCTGCCCCGTCACTGGTTTGCGACGAGTTGCCGGCAGTCACCACGCCTTTTGCATCAAATACAGGTTTAAGCTTAGCCAATGCTTCAATTGAGGTATCGCTGCGCGGACCTTCATCTGTATCAACCTTAAATTCCCGTTTCTTTTTTTTGCCGCTCTCATCGACATAAGTCTCCACGATATTTACCGGTGCTATTTCCTCTTTAAACTTGCCCTCCTTAATGGCGCTGATGGCTTTTTGATGCGAGTTATAAGCAAACTGGTCCTGCTCTTCGCGGCTGATATGATATTCCCTGGCAACAGCTTCGGCGGTGAGGCCCATGCCCCAGTAATAATCTGGATGAGCAAGGGCAATATCGGCGTTAGGAACAATGCGCCATCCCCCCATCGGGATCAGGCTCATACTTTCCACCCCACCCGCAATAATGCAATCAGCAATGCCGCTGTGTATTTTTGCCGACGCGATGGCTATTGTTTCGAGGCCCGATGAACAATAGCGGTTTACCGTCATGCCGGGAACCTTGTCCGTATCAAGCGCCATTAACGAAATGAGCCGGGCTACATTCAATCCCTGTTCGGCTTCGGGCGTAGCGTTGCCTACTATCACATCGTCTATCTGCTCTTTATCAACGTTGGGCACCGATGCCAGCAGATGCCTGATAACATCTGCCGCAAGCGTATCCGGACGGGTAAACCTGAACCCGCCCCGGGTAGCTTTTCCAACAGCGCTGCGGCTGGCTGCCACTATATATGCGTTCATTTTATTGAGATTTTATACTTATTAAAATTTAGTTCCTTAACACTTTTCCGCCGGTTAAAATAGATTGGATCCGTTCAAGCGTTTTCTTTTCGGTGCAAAGCGAAACAAAGGCTTCACGTTCCAGCCCCAGCAAATATTCCTCGCTCACCATTGAGGGCTGGGACAGATCGCCCCCCGAAAGCACATAAGCCAGTTTCTGCGAGATCTTTACATCATGCTCGCTGATGTAATTACCGCTGTACATGGTATTGGCACCTACGTAACCCAGGCCCAGCGCCTGCTTGCCCAGCACCCTGATATCACCGCGCGGAATAGGTTGTATGTACCCTTCATTTGCCATTTGCAGGCACTGTTGTTTAGCTTCGGCGAGTAACCTGTCGCGGGATACCACGACTACGTCCCTGCCTTTTTTGAGGTAGCCAAATTCAAAAGCCTCATAGGCCGACGTTGATACTTTGGCCTGGCCGATGGTTAAAAAACGGTCGCGGAAATTATTGAGTTCAACATCGCCTTCCTGCAGTTCGTCTGAAAGGCGCAGGGCAAACTCTTTCGTTCCTCCGCCTCCCGGTATCAAACCAACACCAAACTCAACCAGGCCCATATATAGTTCGGCATGCGCTACCACTTTATCGGCGTGCAGGCACATTTCGCAGCCGCCGCCCAAAGCCATTTGATGAGGCGCTATCACCACCGGAACAGACGAGTAGCGGATCCGCATCATCGTATTCTGAAAGGCCTTGATTACCATATTCAGCTCGTCGAACTCCTGCTCAACGGCCATCATAAATATCATACCCACATTGGCCCCGGCGCTGAAATTAGCACCCTCGTTTGAGATAACGAGCCCTTTGTGACTTGCTTCGGCAAGGGTGATGGCTTTATTGATGCCCTCTATTACCTCGCCGCCTATCGTATTCATTTTGGTATGAAACTCCAGGTTCAGGATGCCATCGCCAATATCGGTAATGGTAGTACCGCTGTTTTCCCACACCGTATTTGTTTCCCGGATATTATTGAGCAAGATAAGCCCTTCCGTACCCGGAATTACCTTGTAGCTTTTCGATTGGATATCATAATACAGGCGTTTGCCATCCTCTACTTTGTAGAAGCTCTTTGCTCCCGCCGCAAGCATGTCGTAAACCCATTGAGCCGGTTTATTCCCGGCAGCTTCCATGGCTTTTACCGTATCTTCAACACCAAGCGCGTCCCATTTTTCAAAGGGGCCCAGTTCCCAACCAAAACCGGCGTTGGTGGCAGCATCTATTTTATAAAGTTCGTCGGCTATTTCAGGGATGCGGTTACTGGCATAAGCAAATAACTGGTAAAAGGTGCTGCGGTAAAAATCGCCGGCTTTGTCTTTTGCCGCAATCAGGATTCTGAGCCTTTCTTTCAGGTTATCAACCGCTTTTGTAGTTTCAAGCGATGCAAATTTTACCTTTTGAGAAGGTTTGTATTCAAGCGTTTTCAGGTCAAGCGCATAAAACTGGTTTCCTCCTTCACCTTTTTCCTTTTTATAAAATCCCTGACCGGTTTTGCTGCCCAGCCAGTTATTTTTCACCATCCCATCTACAAATTCAGGGATCTTGAATAACTCCCTGGCCTCATCATCAGGAGCGTTTTGGTAAAGCCCGTTAGCAACGTGCACCATGGTATCCAGCCCCACCACATCATTGGTGCGGAATGTGGCCGATTTAGGGTGACCTATCACGGGGCCAGTCAACTTATCAACCTCTTCAACAGTCATACCGGTTTGCTGTACATAATGCAACACGCTCATGATGCTAAACACACCGATACGGTTGCCTATGAACGCAGGGGTATCTTTGGCTAACACCGTGGTTTTGCCCAGGTACTTTGTGCCATATTCCATCAAAAAATCAATGACGCCTGCCTGTGTATCTTTTGTGGGGATGATCTCCAAAAGTTTTAAATATCGCGGCGGGTTAAAGAAATGGCTGCCGCAAAAATGTTTTTTAAAGTCATCGCTCCTGCCTTCGGCCATTAAATGTATCGGGATCCCGGATGTGTTTGAAGTGATGAGCGTTCCGGGTTTTCTGAATTTCTCTACAGTTTCAAACACCTGCTGCTTAATGTCCAGCCGTTCAACCACTACCTCTATCACCCAGTCGCAATCCGCAATTTTGGGCATATCATCTTCAAAATTGCCGGTTGTAATACGTTTTGCAAACGATTTGAGATAGATGGGCGAAGGGTTTGATTTCAGAGCAAAATCCAGCGCGTCATTCACAATTTTGTTCCGCGCTTTCTTATCTGCCGGCGGGGCATCCTTGGGTACAATATCAAGCAACAGTACCTGTACGCCGACATTTGCAAAATGGCAG
Organism: Mucilaginibacter sp. cycad4; assembly: GCF_034263275.1. Classification (NCBI taxonomy): domain Bacteria; kingdom Pseudomonadati; phylum Bacteroidota; class Sphingobacteriia; order Sphingobacteriales; family Sphingobacteriaceae; genus Mucilaginibacter; species Mucilaginibacter sp. cycad4. The sequence goes on from NZ_CP139559.1 coordinate 3,577,385, forward strand.
GCGATACGACTGCCCATTACTCCCGACCCCAATACTGCAACCTTTTTTATAATTCGTTTAGCATCCATTAGTATCTGCTTGTTTTATTAATTCTTTAATTTATTCGGCCCGCGACCAGGTTGTTGTACGCCCGAAAAGCGAAATACCGATGTATCCGCGGATATCCAAGGTTTCACCTTTGTAGGTCATTTTGCAGGAGTACGTTTTACCGTTATTAGGGTCATAAATTGTTCCGCCCGAATATTTGTTATCGCCGTCTTTTACAAAATCGGCCAATACAGGTAAACCCAGCCTCGGTCTGGAGCGTAGTTTTTCATCGGTATTCATTTCGTCGACCTTAGGCTTCCCGTTTTTTAAGGGTTCCTTAAGCCATACCACCTTACCATAAAACTTGCCGTTGCTTTCCTTAGTGATCTGGATTTTGGCACTCTTTACATCATTGTACCATAAGCCTTCAATTTTATCGGTTTGCGCTTTTGCGTTGATACTTACAGCTACAACCGTTAGCAGGATTAATGCAAAACGGACGAAATGTTTTTTTGATACTGACATTGCCTTAGGTGTTTTTTATAATTAAAAACAGCTCTTTTTTAAAGCAGGTACATGCTTTTCAGATTTTACCGAATAGTAAGATCCGGCATCAGAAGCCTTCTAAAAAAGAGACAGGTAGAATTATAAAATGGTTAAATAATTTAGTCCCGGCATAATTACCGGGCGGTTTATAATAACAAATATCTATTTCTGCAGCGCTTTATAAAGGTCTAAACGGCGGAAACATTTGTCAATATTTCGGAATTAAATTTAGCTGGTTTTATTTGATAATTGCGCTACAAGCCGGATATATTGCTGCATGGCATCATCGGCAGTAGTGCCTTTCTGTTTTAACCATGCGTCATACTTTGCTTTAGCCACAAAATCAAACATACCCGGAGGGTTTTCTGTATTAATATCACCTTCCGTTGCCTGTTTGTATAAACTGTACAGGCGTAATAATGTTTCATTATCAGGCTTTGAAGGCAATTCTTTACTCTCTTTAACTGCTTTTTCAAAAGCATCATTCAGGTCGGTCATAGATAAATTATTTAAAAGCTAAAAGCAGAAGGTTTAAAGCTTAAAGCTGATTAATTAGTTTCGGTTAATTGTTATATTAAATTATTTCAGGTTGGATTGGCCTCTTCAACATAGCTTAGCCGTTAACTTAAGCAATTAATTGTATAAAGATTTTAAAATCCCCTTTTGAGAGGGCTACTGTGTGTACACATCTTTTAAATTCTATCAATAATTGAAAAAAATGTCATTTCGAACGAACCTGGTGGAAGAATTAGCGCGCAGGGGGGTGAGGAGAAATCTTCTACGCCCTGCTTTTATAAGTATGATTGTAGAGCCTGATGTAGAAGATTTCTCTTTCGCCCCACTTCTTAGCCCGCCCCTGCTCAATCGAAATGACATTTTCTTTTATATAATACTTGTGTACACACTGTAGCTTGAGAGGGCGCGCGGAGGCACGAGTGATGGCAGGGGTGTGTTTCTGCTACAGGCTTATCAAAGCAGAAACACACCCCTCCACCCCTCTTGAGAGCAGGGCTGTTGCATTCTAATTTATGTTTCGCAAGTTCAAGCGTCCTTCGCTTGAATTATAACCAAAGTAAGCGTCCACGCTTACGTTTATAACATATTACGGGAGCGTGGACGCTCAATTAAGGCAAACGACCAAGCGTAGACGCTTAATCGTGCGTGTTATTAAGAACTGAATATTAGAATGCAACGGCCCTGCTCTCAAGAGGGGAATCGCGCAATCCCGCGCTTTTTTCCCCTTAAGTTAACTGCCCTCTTCAACGTAATCGCTGCTGCGGGGCGCTTTCATAAACATTTCGCTTAGCGCTGCAGGTAATACCGCGAGTTTGCGTTTTTCCATATCTATCCATGAACCCTCGGCATTTATTATCGCAGCTTTAACCCCATCGCCCCGGTACAGCTCGTGCCTGATTGCCCAGCGCGAACCATCAGGCCGGGATTTGATCAGCTCGCATGTTACTTTTACCTGCTCGTTAATCCCAATCTCGCGCAGGTAGATCAACTCTTCCCTGAATAATACAGGTCCTATTTTGTATTCATAAAGTGTAGGCAGCTTTAAGCCCAGGCTTTCAAGCATGGTGATACGCGCCTGTGCTGCAAGATCGGCATAGGCGGAGTGCCGCATGTGCTGGTTCGAGTCTATCTGCGACCACAGCACCTGTCCTTCATAAAAAAACTCCATAGCCTTGATTATTTTATTGATGATGTTCCTTAAATTTTTTGACTGCGGCTGTCAGCTTCGGTAAAATCTCCATTGCATCACCCACAACACCATAATTGGCTGCTTTAAAAAATGGGGCTTCGGGATCTTTATTGATCACTACAATAGTTTTTGAACCGTTAACCCCTGCCAGGTGCTGGATAGCCCCGGAGATCCCCACCGCGATATACAGGTTTGGGCGAACGGTGCCGCCTGTTTGCCCCACATGCTCATGATGCGGCCTCCAGTGCGAATCGGCCACCGGGCGCGAGCAGGCCGTAGCGGCACCCAACTCTTTTGCCAGGTCCTCCAGTATGCCCCAATTTTCAGGGCCTTTCAAACCTCTACCTCCCGAAACAACCAGCTCGGCATCAGCAAGTGGTACCTCGCCAACTACTTTGTTCACCGATTTCACTTTTACGCCGAAATCGTTTTCGCTAAAAGTAATACCCAGCTGCTCAACAACTGCTTTACCCTCCAGCTTTTGAAGTGGAAAGGTGTTAGGCATCAGCATAATTACTTTTACCTCACTTACAATGTTTACATAGGCAAACGCTTTGCCCGAAAACACGGCCTTTTTAATCACAAAGCCTTTGTCTGTATCAGGATATGAAAGCGCTCCGGCTACCAGGCCAGCTTGTAACTTTACAGCCACCCGCGGGGCGACTGCCCTGCCTTTAACATCATGAAGGGTTACAATTATTTTACTATTCTCCTTTTGCGCTGCGGCTATTAATGCGCCGGCATAGGCCCTTGAATGCAGTTCGTCCAATCGGCCATCAGCAACGCGCAGCACTTTTTGCGCACCATACTGACCAAGGTTTTCCATTTCGGCAGCGGTAACGCTTCCTAAAGCAAGTGCGGTTACCGTAGTATCCATTTTTTGGGCTATTTGCGCGGCATATTGCACTGCTTCAAAGCTTTGTTTTTTTATAATTCCTCCGGTATGTTCTACCAATACTATTACAGACATTTTTTATTTTTTTTAGTTGAGATGTTCCGGTGCGGACACCATAAGTGTTCAGTAGATTTTTTAATTCCCTCCCCTGGGAGGGAATCGCACAATCTCCATGCTTTTCAAATCTTCCGGGCACCTATCGCCGGGCAATAAACATGATATTAAATAACCTTAGCTTCCGTATGCAACAGTTGCACCAGTTCATCCAGGTTGTCCGGGTTTACCAGTTTGATACCCGACTTGGCAGGCGGTAACTCGTAGGACAATATTTCGGTTACAGCAGTTATTCCTGAAGGCGTAATAACCTTTAACGGACGGGTACGGGCAGCCATTATCCCGCGCATATTGGGGATCCGGGCTTCGGCCACACCTTTTTGGCAGGAAATTACTACCGGCAAATTACAGGCATCTGTTTCTTCGCCGCCTTCAATTTCACGTGTTACCACAGCAGTATTGGCCTCTATGCTGATCCCGGTTGCAAAACCAATGTAATCGAGATCAAGCAATTCGGCCAGCATGGCGCCTGTAGTTCCGTTATTGTAATCGATAGATTCTTTGCCACATAAGATGAGATCATAGCCAACCCCGGCAGCATATCCAGCTATATAATGAGCGATTTCATAAGGGTCGTTGCTCTCTGCATCGATGCGGATGGCTTCATCGCCACCCAACGCCAGCGCTTTCCTGATCACGGGCTCAACATCGGCCCTGCCCACAGTTACCAGGTGAACATCGGTGGCTATACCGTTTTCTTTTAATTCGATAGCTTTGATCAACGCATACCATTCATCGTACGGGTTGATCACCCAGGTAACACCATCACTGTTAACCGAGGTATTATTATTTTTCAATACAATTTTGGTGCTCGTGTCCGGCACCTGGCTTATGCACACTAATATTTTCATTATCAGAATTTTGTTTTTTTAGGTTGATATTATTTAGGGAAATGAAGACTCCATGCCGCTATTATCGTTAACACAAGGAGTAAAAAGCGTGGGCTTGTGCGATTCCCCTCTTGAGAGCAGGGCTGTTGCATTCTAATTTAATAGTTGTTTCAACCTGTTGATATCGTTGCAAACAAGCCTTTGCGCTTGTGCGAGGTTTGGGTAATCATTTATTCTAAATACATTAATAACTATGTTTCTGAACACAGAAGTATTTTCAGGCGCATTGGATGTTCTAATTCGTGAAGCGTCTTCGTTAAATGTCACGTCCTTTACCCAATGAAGACTGTTTTCTATACTCCAATGGCTTTTAATACCATGGCAGAATATTTGCGCATTACCGATTAAGCTACTGATGAAAAAGGCGTATTCTTCCCGGATACGTCCTTTTTCTTTTACCCAGCGATGCACTTTAATAAGTTGGCTTACCCCAGCCCATGTGTTACTGATTTCCTCTGTTCCCGGGTACACCCAAACTGTTCTACGTTCTATTCGCCCTTTGTTTTTCAACAACTCAACAAACTTACTACAAACCATTGCCTCGTCCGATGTAATGGTTTCGATCTTTTTGTAAAGGTTCTTTTGATTCTTCTTCACACCTATTATATAATTGTTATCTGTATCAATAATAGCCTCTACCGTTTTTTTTGACAATGTAATGCGTCAAGTGTAAACGTTACCCCCTGTAATCCTAAACTGGAAATAAGCTGCTGAACTACAGAGATTTCACTTTGTTTTGAGTTGTCAACTAAACCATGGCCAACGACTTGATTACTCCTGCTACTATACAAGCTTACCAGGCTTACAAATCGTTGTTTGTCAAGAGAATAATCGCTCATCGTCCCTTTCATTGCCTTACCATCTATATGTAGCCATTCATTTTTAGACAAATCAATATGCTGACTGGCCCATTTATGGAAACTCTCATTTAAGCTGTTAAAGTCTAAATCTTGTATTACACGTCTTATAGTATAAAAGCTTGGAAGGCGGGCTTTATTAGGCTGAAAGAAGGCCAAAAGATCGACTTCATTCCGCTTTATAAAATCACCCATCGAACGATAGCCATGATAACCGCTCATTGTACTCATTAACACAAGCAACAGAATGAAAGTCTGGTCATGGCGCTGGCCTGCCTTTCGCCTTATATCCGGTAACTCTGATAAATACGCTAATATGCTCTTATCCATCCTAACTTTTTTGACCTCAAGTTAACTTATAATATTTAGAATGCAACAGCCCTGCTCTCAAGAGGGGTGGAGGGGTGTGTTATTCTACGTGCGGCTTATTGCTTGTATAACACACCCCTGCCACCACTCGTTCCTTCGCGCCCCCTCTCAAGAGGGGATTAAAAAAGCTAAAAGCAATATCTATTTTCAGCGATGAGCTTTGCAGCAATATTTCTGCGTGCCTGGGTGGTATTGATGTCTTCTGTTTTGGTGAAACGCTTCAACCCCATCAGCATCATCCTTCTTTCGTCGCCTTCGGCAAATGAGTTTAGCGCCTCCTTGCCCGATTTGGCAATGTGTTCAGCAGCATCATTGATGTACACCCGCATCATATCCAGTTGTTCTTTACAGGCATCTTCGCCCCTTAAACCAACCAGTTTCTCCACCCTCAACTGCAGCGATTCGCTCACATAAAGCTCAATCAGCATATCGGCCAGGTTCATCAATACTTCCTGCTCTTTGCTCAATTGCGTCATTAGTTTTTGAACAGCCGCACCGGCTACCATCAATATGGCCTTTTTAAAATTGGCTATGTATTTTTTCTCTTTGGTAAACAAGCCATCCTCTTCGGCTGCGCCAAAATCGGGGATGCTCATCAATTCACCCGCCACTTTCTGGGCCGGCCCCATCAGGTCGAGCTCGCCTTTCATGGCGCGTTTCAGCATCATGTCAACCGTTAACAAGCGGTTAATTTCGTTGGTACCCTCAAAGATGCGGTTGATCCGTGAATCGCGGTACGACCTGTCCATCGGCGCCTCGGCGCTGTAGCCCATGCCACCGTAAATCTGTACACCTTCATCGGTTACATAATCCAAAACTTCCGATGCGTGAACTTTAAGGATCGCCGCTTCTATTGCGTATTGCTCAGTCCCTTTTAATTTGGCTTTGGTTTCATCAAGGCCGGATGCTATTAACATTTCTGTAGCCTCCTCCATATTCTGACTGGCACGGTACACCGCCGATTCCGCGGCATAGGTACGGATAGCCTGCTCAGCCAGTTTATATTTTATCGCTCCGTATTTGGAAATAGCCCGACCGAACTGTTCCCGTTCATTGGCGTAACGTACCGATGAGGTGATCACATCCTTACTTGCGCCAACTGTGCCGCCTCCTAATTTAATGCGGCCAAGATTCAGTATATTAACGGCTATCTTAAAACCATTCTGCCGTTCGGAAAGCAGGTTTTCAACCGGCACTTTGCAATCGTTAAAAAATACCTGGCGGGTTGAGCTGCCCTTGATCCCCATTTTGTGTTCTTCCGTATTGAGAGAAAGTCCCTCAAAATCCTTTTCAACAATAAATGCGCTCAGGTTTTCATCATCGTCTATCTTGGCGAAAACGGTAAACACATCTGCGAAACCCGCGTTGGTAATCCACATTTTTTGCCCGGTGATGAGATAATGTTTGCCATCGGCCGAAAGCTTTGCCCTGGTTTTACCCGAATTGGCATCCGAACCCGCAGCAGGCTCTGTAAGGCAATAAGCCCCTTTCCACTCACCGCTTGCCAGCTTAGGAATATATTTTTGTTTTTGGGCATCATTGCCATAGTATAATATAGGCATGGTTCCGATACCCGTATGTGCCGAAAAAGCAACGGAAAATGAGTGACCGGCACCCAGCTTTTCAGTAACCAGCATGGCAGTTTTAAAATCCTTACCAAAACCGCCGTATTCTTCGGGCACGGAAATGCCTAACAATCCAAGTGCCCCTGCCTCGTCCATTAAATGACGCATTAATCCCTCCTCCTGTTCGTCAATGCGCTGCAAATTTGGGGTTACCTGCTGTGCCAAAAAATTGGTACATGTTTCGGCGATCATCAACTGCTCTTCATTCCATTCTTCAGGAATAAAAACGCTATCGGCGGAAGTTTCCCTGATCAGAAACTCACCTCCTTTTATGGCTTTCATCGGTTCTGTGGCATTCATAAAGTTTTATTGGTTTATAATCAAGGGTAAAATTAGAGGCATTATCAAGCCAAAGAAAGGGCAGCAATGCGGAGATATTAGTCAAAAAGTCGGAAATGTCTGGAGTGATGGATGGCGTGAGGTGATAATGGTAGAAGTGTTTGACGACACAAAAAATATCATTAAGAGGAGGAGCGGCGCTATGACATATAAAAATTAAAGTCATGCTGAACTTGTTTCAGCACCCCACTCACTAAGCAACCATGCTAAGCAAAGCGGTCTACCTGTCCTATGGGATGCCGAAATAAATTCGGCATGACAAGGGTATGTCACTTTCCTTCGGAGGCCGCTGATTTTACGCACTAATAACACGTTTTGGTTTCCTTTAACCAATCAATGCGCCGATATCGCCCTATAATCAGAGGGCGACATACCGGTATGTTTTTTGAAATATTTGCCAAATGACGATTGATCAGGGAAATGGATACTTTCGGCGGCCCGCGCTATGCTTATCTCATGGTTTCTCAGCAATACCTTGGCTTCCAGTATTACGGCATCGTCTATCCATTCGCCTGCGGTTCTCCCGGTTACTTCCTTAATGGTTTCGGTTAAATGTTTGGGAGATACATACAGCGCATCGGCATAATACTGCACGCTGCGGTGTTCTTTGTAATGATGGAAAATGAGGGACTGGAAAAGCACGTTCAGTTCCTGTTTCCTGGTTTGTTTACCTTTTATTATGAGGTGTTGCTTTTCGTAAATAGCCTGTATTTCATAAAGCAGTGTCATTAAAATGCTCCTGGATATTTCAACATCGTAAGGGTGACCTTCCCTTGCTAATTTTCGCTGGATCAGTAAATAAATCTCCAGTATCATTTTCGCATCGGCATTGCCCGGATAAATTACAGGGATAGATGCGCTATTGAAATAACTGAATGATTCAAGGAAATGGCTGTTGGCATTATTTTCGATTAAAAAAGCTTTGCTGAAAACAACAAACCGGCATAAAAAATCGGCACTGCTATCGTAGATCCTTAAAACATGAAAAGGGGTTGCCAGAAGCATGGCATCCGGCCGGGCATCATAGATCTGCAGGTTTACTTCAACCTTGGCTGTGCCCCGGGTACAAATGCCTATAATATAACCATCCGAACGATAAGGATATTCGCTCAAGCTCAATAATTGCTTTTCGTCAACAACAAAAAAATCGGCACCAGCCAGCTTGTCTGCATACAGATCTGCAAATTTCGACAGGCTTAATTGTCCAACTTTATTATTCATATAGTTTCGATATTATAATTTAACTATTGTATTTATTAAAGACGGTTGTAAAGCAATTTTTCTTATCTGATATTAAAAATAAGCTTTATCCGACTTTTTGACTAATATCTCCGCATTATAGCCCTTTTTTTCTTTTTAATCCAAACTAATTTTATCCCTGACAGTTTCAAATTGTAACCTACAAGCAATTTCCTGTCACGAACCAATTATATTTTTATGAGAAAAATTCTACTATTGGTGCTCACCGCAGCACCGCTGTTAGCTTTTTCCCAGGGTTTCCAGGTGAACCTGGGGGGGCAAAAGCAAATAGGAATGGGCCATACAGGTACGGGGATCGTGCAGGATGGCGCTTCCGTATTTTTTAACCCGGGCGCAGTGGCTATGCTGTCCGAAAATTACATACAGGGCGGGATAAGCCCCTTATTGTTCAAATCTGTTTTCAATCCTGCCGGAACATCAATACAAAACCATACTTCCGATAAAGTTGCTACTCCGTTCCATGCTTATGCGGTATGGGGGCCCAAATCGTCCTTCTGGAAACTGGGGATTGGCGTTTATACCCCTTTTGGCGGTTTAACCGACTGGGGCAATACCTGGCAAGGCAAATATGTGCTGGAAAGCCTCGACCTGAAAGCCATTTATATTCAGCCAACACTAAGTATAAAACTGGCCGACTGGATGAGCATTGGCGGAGGCTTCGTTTACAACCATGGCAGCGTTGATTTGACGCGGGCCATTCCACTTGCCAACAGCAACGGTGAAGCAGGCCAGGCCCGGTTGAAAGGCAGCGGCAAAGGCTATGGATGGAATGCGGGCGTTTACTTCAAAACAGAGGCGGGCATTACCATAGGCATCACACACCGGTCGCAGGTAAATACCACAATTTCGGGAGGGAATGCTATTTTTAAAGTACCGGCATCGCTGCAAAGCAGCTTTCCGCAACCTAATACTTTTAGCTCAACCATACCGCTGCCGGCCACTAATTCCATCGGTTTCGGCTTTTACCCCAGTAGCAAATGGATATTGGCCATGGATGTTAACCTGGTTAACTGGGATAGTTATAAAACCCTATCGTTTGATTATAAAAACAATACGGCTGTATTACAGGATACCCACTCTGCCCGGAATTACCAGCAGGCATTTAGCTTACGCGGAGGCGCTCAATATAAGGCTGCCGATAAACTGGCCCTGCGCTTTGGCGGCGGCTATGGCGGTACCGCTGTTTTGGATGGTTATGTAACTCCTGAAGTTCCGGACGCCAACAGGGTTTATGGTACCCTGGGCTTAGGTTATACCGTAGCCAAACACCTCGATATAGATATCTCCTTTGAGTATGAGCACCTGATGCAGCGTACCCAAACCAATATCGAATCGCAGCTATCGGGCACATTTAAAACCGATGTTTATATACCAGGTATCTCAGTGGCTTATCATTGGTAATTCTTAAAGAAATTAATACATGAAAACGTTTAAACACAATATTTATATTATTGCAGGGTTGCTGCTATTAGGCGCCTGCAAACCCGAAATCCATACACCAAAACCATCCGCAGGCTCTGTTGATTTTTCACGGTTTATCTCGTTAGGTAATTCGCTTACCGCCGGGTATGCCGATGGGGGCTTATACCTTGCAGGTCAGCAGGTATCTTATCCCAGCATCATGGGTAAACAAATGCAGTCGGTTGGCGGGGGCGCATTTACACAGCCATTATTTAATACTGCCCAGGCAAACGGATCGGGCTATTTATCACTCACCGGGTTTAATGCTGATGGTACACCTATTACAACTCCTGTAACTACCAATCTCGCGGTACGCGGAAAACTTACAGTACCCGGCTTTGGAGATGTTACCCTGTACACCAAATATACCGGCGATATTAATAACTATGGTGTACCCGGCATTAAGCTGATGCACATCACTTATGCACCCTATGGTAACGTTAACGGATATTTTGAACGCCTGCTGCCCGGTAATGCGCCAACAAATTCCACCACCTATCTTGATTTTGTTATGGCTAAGCCATTCACCTTTTTCTCTAACTGGCTGGGGAATAATGATGCCTTAGGCTATGCCACATCCGGCGGGGCAGGCGATGTGCTGACAGATAAAAATACTTTTGCCGCCTTATATAATGTATTGATCAACACCCTCACTGCCAAGGGGCAGAAAGGCGTGGTTGCAACCGTGCCCGATGTAACCTCGATACCTTATTTTAATACCATCACCGTTTCTGCAATACTGGCCGGTGTACAAAAAGCAAACCCGAATGCGAAGGCATTGTATATCAACGCGCTGGTTTCGGGTAGCACCTATGTACCTCGCGCAGCAACAACTAATGATCTTATCATACTTACCTTCCCGACAAGCAAGATCGGACAGCCGGTTGCAACACCTGTTGGCAACCTGCCTTATGGTTTAACGCCATATACCCCAATAGACAACCAGTATGTGCTTGATGAAAAAGAGACGGCCCTAACCGAGGATTATGTTACTTCTTATAACACCACCATAAAATCAATAGCAGCGGCAAAAGGTCTGGCGGTATTTGATGCTTATACTTTTCTGCAAAATATCAAACTGAATGGCCTGGTGGTTGACGGCGTAAGCGTTAATTCTAATTATATCAGCGGTGGCCTGTTCTCGCTGGATGGGGTACACCTCACCCCGCGCGGGTATGCTATTGTAGCCAATGAATTTATCAAAGCCATTAATGACAAATACAATTCATCAATACCACAGGTAAATATATCTGATTATAATGGGGTTAAGTTTCCTTAGTTCTGAGTGGAAAGTCTTAAGTTCTAAGTCATGAGCGGGGTTCGCTTTCTTTCGACTTAGAACTTAAGACTTTCGGCTAAAGACTAAAATTACCCTGCTGCATTATCCAGATCCGATTCATCGCCCGGCTCCCAAAGCTCAATGATATTCCCTTCCGGGTCAAGAACATGGACAAATTTGCCATAATCATATTCAGCAATCTCATCAATAATGGTTACGCCGTCCTTTTTTAGGTCGTTTACCAGTGCAGCGAGATTTTCTACCCGGTAATTAATCATAAAAGGCTTAGTCGAGGGATTGAAATATTTGGTATCCTGCGGAAAAGTGCACCAGGACGTGGAACCTATTTTCGACGGATCATCTGCATGCCGCCACTCAAACGTAGTTCCGTATTCACCGGAAGGCAGCCCAAGGTTTTTGGCATACCATTCGTTCATACCTTTCGGATCGTCGCATTTAAAAAATACGCCCCCAAAGCCTGTTACTTTTTTCATTTTATATGTGTTTATATGATTAAAAGGGTGATAAATATGGAAAAAATTGGCACAAATATAAAACCCAATCAACACTGGTTAATTGGCCCCTTATGTCGAACCTTTTGAGCAAGTTCCCTCTATTTTCAGACATTATCAAATCTGTTTTCAAATCTCTCAATAACGCTGATTGTAATTTTTAAGCCTCCATTTCGGTGTGGTTTCCAAAGTGGTTTTTACTTTTTTTGTGCCAGGATAACTTCTTTCAATTTTTCGTTACTCTTGATGGTTTTTAAACCTTCCTCGTAACCTATCATATAAATCTCTTCGGCCGCATCGGTATCAAAAATACCATAACCACCCAAGCCATGCGGCTCAATAATTATATCGCACAGCATTTTATGTGCATTAAGGCCCGAATTAATAGTTATCATCGCAGCCCTGTCAACCAGGCTTCCAAAGGATTTGATTTTTGTAACTACAGGCAAATGGTTACAGCAAGAGCCAATGATCAGGTCGCAATTACCTACCAATGGTTCAACCGGAAAATTATTAAGTATGCCGCCGTCAACAAACATATGGTCGTTAATAATAATGGGCCTGAAAATGCCGGGCAAACAGCATGAAGCTAAAATTGCTATGTCCAGTTCACCCTCGGTAAAATAAACCAGCTTTGCTTCCCCAATGTCAACTGCAGGAATGGTAACACGCGTTTTAAGATTTTGAAAAGAATTGTGCGGAATATATTTATTAATTAAAGTCCGGGTGTGTAAAATAGAGAGCAAACCGTTGCTGCCAAATGCAGGCCGCAACAATTTAAGCAGGCTGTTATCTTTAATGATCCGTAAAATTTCTTTGGGTGCAAACCCCTCTGCAAAAAAAGCTGCTGCAATTGACCCTGCGCTTGTGCCCGAGATATGCGAAAATTTGATACCGTGATCGGTCAGGGCCTGTATCACACCCAGATGCGATACCCCCCTTACACCACCTCCCGAAAGCACTAAGCCTATCTTTTTGGAGCCATTTTCATCAATGTTTGTATTCATTTTATATACGCTATCATTAGCCGCTAACTACGGCAGGTTATCTGAGCATTGAGGTCAATATATTACTTTTTTAATTTAAATAAGGTTAACTTTTTTTGTGTAAATCTTTTTACATTCAACAATCACCGGCATAATATCTATACACCCATTGTGCCAAATATGGCTGCTTTCGGAATTTTTTTTATGCAATTGTTCATAGCTGCAAAGAAATAGTCATTTACATACCTCTACCTCCCCCGGAAGAAATTGTGCATTTTTAAAGATTTAACAGAAAATTAATTTCATAACAAGCTATTTGGTACAATTTTTCGGCTCATTATCCGATGACAAAAAACCTTCTCCTCTTCCTGTGCCTGTTTATTGTAAAAACATTTACATCCTGCGCTCAATCGCCGGTGCTTAATGGCGTATATGTTGGGGCCGAATTATACAACACACCTTTTGACGGCATGCAGATCAATAATATCGTGATCAGTTTCAGGAACGATGGTACTTTTAACAACACATTGAACCAGCCCGATTGGAAAACAAAGGCAAGCGGTTCCTATACTGTTAAAAATAACCTTATACAGCTGACATTCAGAAATGGCGACGAGAGCAAAAAATATAAACTGGCTGCTAACGGTAACCTCGAAAGCACGGCTGGGATAAAACATACCCTGCACAAGGTAAAAAAAGTGGCTGCCATTCCCGCCGGCATGTATGAAAAAAGAAGCGCTTCCTCCAGCGGTGGAATGGGTACCGGAATGCCGGCGGTGGGTGCTTTTTCTTCTGAATTAATCTACTTTGATGGTAAAGGAAATTTTTCGACCGACCGCTCAAGTGTTGTAGGAGTAACGGGAGATGCAGCAGGCGGCACAGTTGGCGGGAAATTTGAAAAGAACGGAAAAACCAGCGGAACCTATAAACTGGGCGATGGAGAAATAACTTTAACATTTGGTAATGGCAATATTGCCAGGCAAAGCTTTTTTTACAGTCCCCCGAATGAGGAAGACCTGGTTTTGTTGAATGGCGAATTCTATTTCAGGAAGGATGATGAGAAAGAAAAGCCTGCAATTGCACAAAGAACCACCATTGGTTCAAAGACAAATACAAGTGAACCTGTAGCAACCGGCATGCCTGCGCCGGCCAGTCTGCTTACCAAACTTAGGGCACAATATGGTGGTGAAAACATTGACAAGTTAACAACTGTTAGGGAAACGGCTACGATAACAGGCAACATGCAAATCATTGCTTTAACAGATATCGCCAAGAACAGGATCCGTGCCGAAGTAAGGCAGAACGGGAAGTTGTTACTGGTAAAACAACTGGACAACAACGAAGGCTGGCAATGGATGAATGGAACAAAAAAACCTTTAACGCAGGATGAAAAAGACGAGCTAACTTTAAGCCTGTACCAGGGGATCCTGGGTTTGCATAAAAAGCTAAACAGCTCTTTCCTTACAGGCACAGTGTCGGTATCGGGGAATGATTATATCGTCACTTTTTACAGAAATAAGAGTAAGCTGGTGTACCTGGTTGGCAGTGATTATAGCCTGAAAGGGAATGCTTACTCTATTAATTCAACATCTCCTAATATTTCTATCTACAAAGATTTCACTAAAACCAATGGTATCACCTACCCTGTTACAACCGAATCATCTGACGGAAAAAGCAAGGTCACATCAAACACAACCTCAATAGAGTTTAATCCTGTTTTGACGGATGATAGCTGGAAAATGCCGGGAAGCTAAATGTATACTTATCTATTGCGGTTCCATTTAAGCCTGCGGATACGCTTCCAGTCGGTAAGTAACAGTCCAGCTAACAAATCGAGTATGGCAATCATATATCTGACAAATTGATAACTAAAGGTACCTATTAAATCATAAATTAAAAGATTTTCAGAAATCAATTACCGCTATTTTTTCAAAAACGACATAGCCGCCGCACTACCAACACCCAATGTTAGCCCGGCAGCCACATCAGTAGGATAATGAACACCGAGGTACATTCTCGAATAACTGGTAGCTCCTGCCCAAAAGAAAGATGGTGCTATCACATACCATTTAGGATAAGCCGCCGATAAAGCCGTAGCCGTAGCAAAACTTGACGAAGTATGGCCAGAAGGGAACGAGGTACCGCCCGCCCGGTAAACCGGCGTGATATTGATATTTTGAATAAATGGCCGCGGCCTCTTCACCAGGTGCTTGATCAGCAGCATAAAGCCGTATGATATGGCCGTGCTGCTGGCCACATAACCCGCGTTTTGGCGCATTTCTTTATTATTGCTTGCAATACCTCCTAATAGTAAACCCGCCGGGATCCCAATATCGCCATACAAAACATTCTTGCTCAGGAACATGAAAAAGCCCGTTTGACCGGGTGTGCGCTGATTTTGCAGATCGATCATCACACGATCGTCCCAGCGCCGGACAGCCGGGGGGATAAACGCCGGACTATTCACAGTAACCATCGCCGAATCGGCCTGGGCAGCAGCTTTATCTGTAAAGCAAAAAAGCAAGCCCTGCAAATGAACTAAAACTACCAGGAATTTAAGCGGGGAGATTTTTTTCATAGGCGATAGATACATAGTTTCTCAACTATGGCAAATCATGCTACTAATATAGCTATTCTGTATAGATTGTTTGAATGCCGGAGTGTTAATGCAGGCAATCGCTTTTAAAAAAGGAGGCACCTACGGAGCCCCAAACACTGTTTTAAAATGTGTCTCGTCCTAAAAAAAGTTTACATTTTATGAGATAGTCCTGTTATGTATTTACAAGTGTAGTGATGTCCTGTGATACGTTTACAATGTTAGTGTTTTTGCGATAATAGTTCTTCCACAATTTTTGAGGTAGCAAGCTTTTATCATGCACATGTTGGGGCGTTAGCAGACCGATACTGAAGTGTGGCCGGTGTTTGTTATACAACTCGATAGCTCTATCCAGTAATTGTTTTGCTTGTTGCTTATTCTCAGGCCGGTGATGCTTAAGATATTCTTCTTTAAGAATGCCGTTCATTCGTTCAGCAACGGCATTCTCTAATGGGTCACCGTTCTCGGTCATACTGATCTTGATGTATCTGTCCTGTAATAGCTTTACATAGCTTTCTGTGCAATATTGCACTCCCCGGTCCGAGTGATGTATAAGTGCCTCCGGCAATTGTTCAGGCAGGTCTTTTAAAGCCATTTTCAAGGCCTGTATCGTTTCGATCGTTTCTAAGGTATCAGCCAAATGATAGCCAACTACTTTGTGCGAATAAGCGTCCGTTATCAAACTGATGTACAAATGTTCTTCTTTTACTTTCCAGTAGGTGATATCGCTTACCCACAGTTGGTTAGGCCTGACGACCTCCAGGCTGCGTATGATATTCGGCCATCTGTTGAACCGGTGACCCGACCAGGTCGTCACATGCCGCCTGCGGCGTTTCTTTACTAACAGTCCATTAGCTGACAACAGGTCGAACAGTGCATCCCGTCCCATTTTAATGCCATGATCAAGCAAAAAAGGGTGCAGCTTTTCATAAAGCTTCCTGCCACCCATTGCCCGGTGGTCTTGGCGAATGCTGACAACCTCCTGCAATATAAGTGTATCCTCTATTCCAGATGCTTCTTGTTGCCAAAAGTGCTGATAATAGGCCTGACGGGTAATACCAAGTAACCGACATAATCGTACAAGGCTGATCCTTGTATACATGTCTTTCATCTCATGGATCACTTGGTATCCGACTTTTTTCGGATAGGAATATTAAGATCACGTTCAGCAATCTCGATCATACGCTTGTACATTTCACTGCGAAGCTGCTCATCTTCAAGCTGACGTTCGAGTTCTTTGATGCGTTGTTGTTCTTGCGACAAGGCACCTGTAGGCGGATCTTTATGGGGCTTCTTTGCGGGCAAGGATAGTGGTTTTACTGATGACAAATATCTGTCTTTTTCCGGAACTTCTGCATAACCTAACTTCTGCATCCAACGCGTTATGCCACTATGTATCTTGATATCATATTTCCTCAACAACGCCTTTTGACTAACACTGCCAGCCAAATACTCTTTGATAACTGAATGCTTAAATTCAAGTGAATAATGTCCTTTTCCATCAATAATGATCTTTTCCATGTAGTTTATTTTTGTGTAAACTCATTTCAGGACAAGACAGTAAACTTTTTAGGACGAGACACTTTCTTAACTCCGTAGGAGTATCATGTTTATAGCTTGAAAAGCAAAATATCAGGGCTCCGTAGGCGCCTCCTGTTTACTTTTTATTTTAAACATGATTTCCCTGAGTATTAATGGCATTAACATATCAAACACAAAAACGGTCATTGCGAATAACCACCAGGGAAGTTCCGGAAAAAGTCGTAATGAAGTTTAAAATATATTTTGGCGATGGTGCAAGGGGCTGCGTTAGGGATGGAAGCGGATACCGTCCGTCAGCTGACGGATAATGCCGGTGCGTTATGAGCGTACAGCCCGGGCCGCAGGCAACGCCCATGTTTATAAAATCGAACCAAAAATACGCTTAATAATCAGCTATTTACAATCACGCCATTATAAAAAGGTAAAAACCCGGGGTCTCTGAAGGTATAATGACATCTCTACCACGTCATGCTGAGCAGGTAAAATCCGGGGCCTCTGAAGGTGAAATGACATCTTCACCATTCGTCATGCTGAACTTGTTTCAGCACCCCACCTGCTAAGTGTACTTCATGCGGGATATTTGTCCTGTGGGGTCCCGAAACAAGTTCGGGATGACGCCTTTTTTTCAACTTGTCATGGATGTGATTTTCCCTTCACAGTCTGCCGGATTTTCACAATTCAATAGCGCCTTTTTATTTGTAATTGAAGACTATGCTCTTAACTACCCCAATTTCTCAATAATCTCAGCCGTAGTCCCAACCTCCCCTATCCTCGGGAAAATGTATTTAAAACTGTGGGCATGCGCTTCGGCAAACATATCGGTCATGGCATCGCTGGCAAAGGCTATGTTGTAGGCATACTCATTGGCCGAGCGGGCCGTAGCTTCAACACCGATACTGGTAGCTACACCTGCCAGTACAATTTGTGTGATGCCTCTTTTTTGCAGTTCTTCGTGCAAGCCTGTGTTATAAAAAGCGCCCCAGGTTTTCTTGGTGATAAAAATATCTGTTGGCTCGGTTTTTATTTCAGGGGCTATTTCGTTCCAGTCGGCCGGGAGTTCGGTCATGCTGTTTCTGTTGTTGTCGCGCCTGATTTTAAACGCGTTGCCGGTTGGCTCAACACGAACAACAACCACGGGTTTACGTGCTTTACGAAAGGCATCGACCAACTCTGCCGATTTTTCAAGGATGCCGGCCATTGGGTGCGCACATGAAAGTTGCACAATGTATTTCTGCAAGTCTATCAGTACCAGTGCTGTATTTTGATCCAATGTAGTTATCATGGTAATTTGATTGTTTAATGTTTAAGAAATAACTTCGGCAGGTTGCTGCATAGCAGCGATGGCTTTCTTTTTAAGCCTGCTGCGCCTTAAAAAACTAAAATGTATAATGCCCAAAAGCAGCGCTATCATACCTTCGGCCATAACGGTATCGGGCACGCCTATTTTTTGCGAAACCGCACCAATGAGCAAACCGCCAAGCGGCTGCATCCCAAAAAAGCCATAGCATAATAGCTGATAACCCGGCCGCGCATTTCGGGGCTTGCCGTAGTCTGGATAATGGTATTGCCAATGGTGATCTGCGACATCATACCGAAACCGATAATGGCCGAAAACAACAGCGCAACAGGATAATTATGCATGTGCGAAAACACGATCAACCCTACGCCAAATACCAGCGTATTGATAGCGAGGATCTTTTTCAGATCGGTGCCCGCACTCAGTGAGGCCAGGAAGATCCCTCCGCCAAAAGCACCGAGCCCTATCACACTATCTATTATCCCGAAGGTTGAGGCGGTACCTTTAAATATATCTTTGGCATAAACCGGGATCAGTGTACTGAAAGGCAGCACAAAAAGGCTTACCGAGGCCAGCATCAGCAGTATAAACTTAATGGTTGGGGTATTTTGGATATATTGAAAGCCTTCCTTTAAATCGGTAAGTACATTTTTGCTCCGTCTCCTTTCCGCAACTTTAGGCAGATGCATCATCAGCAACGAACCAATCACGGCTATAAAACTTACCGCGTTTGCGCCGAAACATACCGAATCGCCAAATTTTTCAAGTATCAGGCCCGCTATGCCCGGCCCTATCAGCCTTGATAAATTAACCATGGATGAGTTGAGTGCAAGTGCATTAGGCAGGTCGGCCTTGTCATTAACCATTTCATAAACCAGGGATTGGCGTGCAGGTACATCAAATGCGTTGATGAGCCCCAACAGGGCGGTTAAAGCCATGATTACCCAAACCGAGTACGAGCCAAAAAACACCAGTGCGGTAAGCAAAATTGCCTGTACCATTGATGCTACCTGTGTAACCAGCAGTACCTTAAAGCGGTTGTACCTGTCGGATACCACACCACCCAAAAACGAGAACAGGAACGAGGGGAACAGGCTGGCAAACAAGGTTAAACCAAGCATAAACTTGGAGTGTGTTTGTGAATAGATCACCCAGCTTACAGCGGTTTTCTGCATCCAGGTACCCAACAACGAAACGGATTGCCCGGCAAAATACAACCGGTAGTTGCGGCTTTTAAAAGCATTGAACGTGCTTATTTTACTCATCTATCTCTTTTCTCTTCAGTCAATTTTCAACTAATCAAACTCAACCAGTTTGGCCAGGGGAACCAGTGCCTTTTTCAGCATCTCCTGCTCCCCGGCGGTGCAGGTAGCTTCGAGGGCGCGGTTAAGCCATTCATCTTTTTCGCTCCGGGATTTATGGATGAGGTTGATCCCCTCTTCGGAAAGTGAAATGATCACCTTACGTTTATCCAGTTCGGAGATGCGCCTTTTGATCAGCCCGAGATTGAGCAGGTTACTCAGGATCTGCGACATGGATTGTGTGGTGATCTTTTCCATGGCAGCCAGCTCATTAGGCAGGATCTCTTCATGCTGAAAGATCAGCGCCATGGTTGATCGCTCGGTCAGCGAAAGCCTTTCGGCAGTGGCCGAAGTCTTCCTGATCTTTTTACTCAGCCGGCCTATGATAAACCGCAATTCGGAAGCCAGTTGGATCTCTTTTTCTTCACTCATATAATTATTCAGTTAAACTTATAAGTTTACCTTACAAATATAAAGATTGTTTTGTTAAGGGAGTGTAAAACCGAACCGGGATTTGGGTGAATTTTCCGGATTACGCAGATTTTCCAGCTAATCTTTGATTTAGAACAGGAAATTTATTTATTAAAAAAACACAAATCCCCAAAATCCGGAAAATCCACCCAAATCCCGGTTCAGATTATTATTTTTACCCCGTGCCTGCTCCTGAAAAGAAAACACCTGTAAGAAAGAAAGCGCCTGCCCGAAAAAAACCGGCAGCCAAAGCAAAACAGCAAGCTGGCTTTTCTACACAGTGGGCGGTGGCTATAGGCGCTTTGCTGCTCATCCTGCTCTCCCCCTTCTACTATGGTTACATTTTAAAATTCGGCAGCGCCACCTGGCGGTGGATCATGGACTCGGGCGAAGACACTCATTACCGGAAATACAAGAACTTTGCTATCCATATTCCCGACGGTTATTCGGTATATGGTATTGATGTGTCGTCATACCAGGGCCGCATTAACTGGAAACAGGTAAAGGCCATGCGCGAGGGCGATGTTCACATCAGCTTTGCATTTATAAAAGCCACGGAAGGCGTATTGAGTGTCGACCCCTATTTTCAGCGTAACTGGCGAGAAGCCCCGAAGGCAGGCATCATGTGTGGAGCTTATCATTTTTTTCTTCCGCAAAAAAGCGGTGTATGGCAGGCCAAATTTTTCCTGCAAACAGTAAAAACCGAAAAAGGCGACCTGCCCATGGTGGTAGACGTGGAACGATTATATCGTACCAGTCCCGAAAAAATGCGCGAACAATTGGAAAGCTTTATCAAAACCATTGAAACCCGTACGGGTATCAAGCCCATCATCTACACCAATTTAAAATTTTACCAGGATTACCTGGAAGGCTATTTTGATGGCTATACCCTTTGGATAGCCCATTATTATCAACCCAAGTTGCTCGTATCAAACAAAACGAACTGGAAATTTTGGCAACACTCAGATAAAGCACATGTTAACGGCATTAACCACGTTGTAGATTTCAATGTTTTTAAGGGTGACAGTACAGCGTTTGAAAAATTGCTGGTGCCGTAAATGATAAAAGAAAAAAATCTCTTCCCGTCATTGCGAGGTACGAAGCAATCGCGAACTAGACAGAGAGGATTTGCTTAGCCGCTCTGCTTCTTGGGGATTGCTTCGTACCTTATAATGACGTGATCGTAAATTGTTGATTATTAAGATATTTTTTCGATGCGTTTTATGATATGGGCGTTGCCGTTAGCTAACGGGCCGGTCCGCCAGCTGGCGGATGCAAGTCCTCGCCTTGCCTGCCCGCAAACCCAACCCGCGCTGTGGGCTTTACGCTGCTATCCCTAACGCGCCCCCGCCCAACATCCCTAAAGTATAGCTTGTACGTCATTACATTTTTTTTCAGGATTTTTCTGATGGTTACTCGCAATGACGTGGTGAAGACGCAAACTAAGCATCTCTCAAGTTACTGCTGTTTCTTATAATACAAAAAATACGATCCTCCCAAAATCCCTAAAAACACCAATGGCATAATACGGTTTGGTACCGGATCACCGGATACGGTATGCGCTATAAAAGCAGACACAAAAACTATGGCAAATCCTGCATAAGCCCATTCTTTTAGTCGCGCGCCTGCCGGTATTAATAATACAACAGCTCCAATAAGCTTTGCTATTGCCAGTTCAATCCTGAAGTAATCGGGGAAGCCTAAGTGGTGAAAGGCAGCTGCCATTTCGGGCTTTGTTAAATAGGAGTAGCATGAAAAAGCCATCATCAATGCTACAATAGCTGTCAATATCCAGTAAAATATCTTGGTAGTTTTCATTTGTGATTGTTTGTTTTGCGCAAACTTAATTACCTTTACTATTAAAAAGATACTACTATCCTAAAGGATACCGGTATCATTAAGGATAGCAAGTATGAATCACAAACCAATCATTCACACAAAAGAAGCCTGCAATGCCGCTGTAAACGCGGTACGTGATACCCTATATGTAGTAAACGGCAAATGGAAGTTACCCATGCTGGTAAGTTTGATGACCGGCCCTAAACGATTTAAGGAACTTCAGCGCGAGCTGGAAAGCATCACCCCTAAAGTACTTTCCAAAGAACTGCGCGACCTGGAATTAAATGGTTTTGTTAAAAGGATAGTTTATGATACCACGCCGGTAACTGTAATTTACGAACGGACAGATTATGCCGATTCTCTGAGCAATGTTATTAATGAAATGCGCGAATGGGGCATGAAACACCGCGAACATATTAAACAAATGAGCCGTGACGAAGCCGAAGCCAGAAAAGCTGTGGCAGTTTAACTTTATACACTTACTTTAAATACAAAGCGCCTTTGCCTGGTAAGCAAGGGCGCTTTTATGAATACAATATTACGCTTTTTTCTTTTCAGGATGGTGAGCACTGTCCCTGCTTGATGTTTGATCGGAACGCTGCCCGCCCGCATTACTGATACCTTTTTGTTTTTGGGCGTCATTGTGGTTGGTAAAGGCACGGTCGGCAGTTGGTTTGCCTTGTGCATTAGCATTATTCTTAAAATCCTGTTGATCTTTCATAATCGTTACATTTAAATTCAACAATGTTTATATTGTAAAACAGGCAAACATTAATTGAGTTTTATCGAATTGCCTTAAACCTGCCCATCTCCGGCAATTGCTTTATTAACAAGCTCCATAGCACCCTCTGCACCAAGGCGTTCCATCAAATTAAATTCTTTGGATTCAAGGCGGTTGTAGTTTGTAAAAAAAGCCTCTATTTGGTCGGTAAGGCTGTGCGGCAGTTGTGCGGCATCATGCAGATCGGTAAAAATTTTTGATACTACCGGCACTGCCAGCAACCTGTCGTTCCGGTAACGCCTTCCATCGGGGCCCGTTTGTTCTACCTTAAAGGCCCCTATCAGCCGGCAATCTATCACACAGCCCGGAAAAGTACTGATCTCCGATATGATTAGCACATCCAGCGGATCGCCGTCGCCTCCAACTGTATTGGGGATAAAACCAAAATCAAAAGGAAAAACCATACCTGCTGGCAGTAGCTTTTTAAGCCTGAACTGATTAGTGGCCGCATCATAATCATACTTGTGACCGCAGCCCCTGGGCGTTTCAACAATCACCGTGATCTTATTTTCTAAATTATCCATGCTATATCTGTTTTATAAACCAGGAATTTTAATCCCGGAAGCTTTTAGATCCTGCAAAATATTTTCCTGCACGCCCAGCTTTGTATCCTGGAAACCGTGGGCATGTACCCATACATTAACACCCACGCGGTAACCATCCGGATCCAACCCGGCTATACCTATCCGGCGGTCCGGAGTTTCCAATATATTTTTTGATTTATCAATAGAGGAGTTAATGACCGACTTTACTTCGTTATAATCGATATCGTTGGTAAACTTCAATTCGATATCAAGCCTGCGGGTGCCTTCTCTGCTGATGTTGATGATCACCTCGTTCGATAGTTTACCGTTAGGTATAATAACTATCCGGTTATCAAATGTTTTAACAACGGTATAAAAGATCTGGATAGCGGTAACTGTCCCTTCAAGGCCCTGGGCTATGATATTATCGCCTACAACAAAGGGTTTGAGCAGCAGAATGAGCACTCCGCTGGCAAAGTTTTGTAATGTACCCGAAAGTGCCAAACCGGCCGCCACACCAAAAGCACCTACCAGTGCAGTGAACAAAGTAATGGGCACACCCATGATCTGCACAACCCCTAATATCAGTAACACACGTAATATAACCCCTACAAGGCTTTGCAAAAATGGCTTTATGGTTGGGTCTATTTCCTTTTTTTGCATATGGGCCTGCCACCATTTCAGCAGCAGGTTAATTAGCCAGAGGCCGATGAATAAAACCACCAACCCTATCAAAAAACTGGGCGCATAACGGATCACCCAAATGTATACCTGTTCATAAAACTTTTCAATCTTCATAAAACAAATCGTTTAGCTTTCGCACAAAAAACCACCTATGCTTAACGCATATTTGGGGGAAGGGTTTGTTTTAACACCCATTTAACACTTCAATCCCTCAAGTGTTAATTATTGTTAAAAGTGTTAAATTTCAATACGTTACCAATTTTAAGCCCTAATTTGGTATTAACTATTTGAAAAAACTTTTACACTTTATCATGAGCTACAACAAGATCAACAACCTTTTGGGCTGGCTTTGTTTTACCCTTGCATCCTTAACTTACATCCTTACTTTAGAGCCCTCTGTAAGTTTTTGGGACTGCGGCGAGTTTATTTCCTGCGCCTATAAACTCCAGGTATCGCACCAGCCGGGCTACCCGCTTTTTGCCATGATAGGCAAAGCCTTCTCCCTGCTTTCCATGGGCGACAGGACAAAAGTTGCCTACTTTACCAACCTTGGTTCGGCATTGGCCAGCGGGGCCACCATTATGTTTTTATTCTGGACCATAACAGCCCTTGCCAAAAAACTGCTTACTATAAAACTTACCCCTGTTAATACAACCCAAACCTTACAAATAATGGGTGCCGGGTTAACCGGCGCCCTTGCATTTACCTTTACCGATACCTTTTGGTTTTCGGCTGTGGAAACTATTGTTTTTGCCTGGGCATCATTATGTACAGCTATAGTATTCTGGGCTATTTTAAAATGGGATGCCGTTGCCGATGAACCACGTGCCGACAGGTGGCTGGTTTTTATAGCTTATGTTATAGGCCTTTCTATCGGTATCCACCTGCTTAATTTATTAACCATACCGGCTTTGGTAATGGTTTATTATTTCCGCAGGCATAAAAACATCAATGTTAAAAGCGGGCTTTTGGCATTTGCTGTAAGCATCCTGATCCTGGCCTTTGTTCAGTTTGGCATCAGGGGATATACTATTGGCCTCGCTGCCAGGTTCGATCTGTTTTTTGTAAACTCACTTGGGCTTGGTTTTGGCAGCGGCGTTTTGTTCTTTTTCTTATTGATCATAGGCCTGCTTATTGCCGGGATCAGGTATAGCATCCGCAAGCAGAAACATCTTTTAAATATAAGCCTGCTTTGCATTGTGTTCGTTTACTTTGGTTATAGTTCTTTTGTTTACATCCCTATCAGGGCGTCGGCAGGCACCAACCTTAATAACTCGCACCCCAGCGACGCCTTTACCATGTATGAATACCTTAACCGTACCCAATATGGTGAAACACCTTTGCTGAAAGGCCCTTACTTCGATGACAAAATCACGGATGTTACCGACGGTACCCCGCTTTACCGAAAGGGCAAAAGCAAATACGAGGTAGCCTATAACAAGCCCAACTATGTTTATGACCACACCAGCATCCTGCCGCGTATGTGGTCGACAGAGGAGAATACCACCTATGCCCAGGACGCGCAATTTTACCGCGACTGGCTGCAATTGAGCGATAACGCCACCCCTGCCTTTTCGGATAATTTAAGGTGGATGTTCAGCTGGCAAATGTACCAGATGTACTGGCGCTATTTTATGTGGAATTTTGTTGGCCGCTATAACGATGACGACATGGAGGGCCAAACCAACATGAATGGCATTGGCGGCAACTGGACATCGGGCTTGTTCAATAACGCCTCCAATACACCAAAATCCATATTGAATAATGTTACTTATACCCCGCTTTATGCGCTGCCTTTAGTGGTTGGCTTGTTAGGCATGCTTTATCACTTTAAAAAAAGGAAAAAAGACGCGCTGATAATCACCCTGCTGTTTTTTTTCACAGGGCTGGCTATCGTGTTATACGTTAATCAGCCTTCGGTACAGCCGCGTGAGCGCGATTACTCATACGTTGGTTCATTTTATGCCTTTGCCATTTGGATTGGTTTAGGATTGATAGCGCTGATTGACATAGCGCCTAAAAAGATCAGTCCGCGGTTTGCCACCATTGGAGCTTTTGTTATTTGCATGATTGTTGGCCCTGTTTTACTGGCCAGTAAGGAGTGGAAAAATCACGACCGGTCAACCAAAATGGCGGCGCATGATATGGCTTACAATTACCTGATGTCCTGCCCTAAAAATGCCATTTTGTTTGATTTGGGTGATAACGACACCTACTCGCTCTGGTACGACCAGGAAGTGGAGAACATCCGGCCTGATGTACGTATCGTAAACCTGAGCCTGCTAAGCGCCGATTGGTCGGTAAAGCAAATGCAGCGCAAAATAAACCAGGCAGATGCCCTGCCTATCACCATGAACTTTGACAAATACAAACTGGGCACCCGCGATGTGATCAGGTATAATGATGCCAAAATACCGGGCTATACCGATGTGAAGGATATATTTGATTTTATCACTTCAGATGATAAACGTACCCACGTTGAATACACCAACGGTACCACCGAAAATTATTTGCCTACCAAAAACTTCAAGCTCGCGGTTAATGCCGATGACGTAATGAAAAATAAGGTGATCACGCCCGAGCAAAAAGGCTTACTTACGGATACTATAAAGTGGAAATTCACTCCTAATTATATCACCAAAGAAAACCTTGCCATGATAGATATACT
Source organism: Mucilaginibacter sp. cycad4 (assembly GCF_034263275.1). NCBI lineage: Bacteria > Pseudomonadati > Bacteroidota > Sphingobacteriia > Sphingobacteriales > Sphingobacteriaceae > Mucilaginibacter > Mucilaginibacter sp. cycad4. The sequence continues at coordinate 3,603,953 of NZ_CP139559.1, forward strand.
GGCACATAACGACTGGAAACGCCCTATCTGCTTTACAACTTCGATCAGCCCGTCAAGTATGATCGGGTTGCAGCCTTATTTGTACCAGGAAGGTTTTGCCTACCGCCTGCTGCCTTTCAAAACAGACTCATCGTTAGCCGATCAGCTTTCAAAAACTAACAGCCTGGTGATGTACAGCAACGTGATGAACAGGTTCAAATTCGGCAATTTTAAAACGGCCAGATATCTTGATCAGCAATCAACCCAGGTATTTTATCCGCAACTGGTATCAACTTTTTCCGACCTGTCGGCAGGATTATTAAAAGATGGCCACCAAAACCTTGCACTTAATGCGCTGCACAAATACGAAGAAGTGATGCCCGATATCAACCCTAACTTTATGACTGCCCAGGGCAAAATAACAATGGCCGATACCTCTTATAAGCTTGATTATGCCAAACTGGGCAATAAGCTTATCAAAAGCGTTAACAGCTACCTTACCGATAAGCTTGATTATAACTATCATCAGTTGCAAAAGGATACAGGCAGGTTGAGCCCGCGCGACGTACAGATCAGTATGTCACTGTTAAACAACATGGTTGCTATCACCCATAACGGCAATCAAAAAGAACTAAGCGGACAATTAATTGCCCAGCTTAATGATTATGCCGAAAAGTTTAAAAGTATTCTCCAGCTCTAAACAACCAACATATATATGCTATGGGGCAGGCTATTTAATTTAGCCTGCCCCTTTTTTATACTTTAATAATTCACATACTTTTCTTCAAAAGTACCATCGGCATACAGGTCGATCAAACCGTAGCCGGGAGCTGTTTCGCGGCGGTTACCCTCCCACCAGGCACCGGAAACGGCGCCGTTGCACAGGTAAGTAACATTGTTATAAACCACCTTATCGCGCATGTGCAGGTGACCGCTTACACATAGCTTTACGTTAGGGTAGCGGTAAAACAGGTTGATGATCTTAGCTGTATCGGTATGCATATCGCCGCCCAGCATTGTCCACTTATTTACAATATCGTCCTCTATCATCAGCAAAGCAGTCAAAATCGGTATGTGCGACATGACCATCACCGGCATATTGGCATCTGTAGCTTTCAGTTCATCACTAAGCCAGTTTAACTGTTCATCGCCCAGTTTGCCAATGTACCAGGTATTATCAATATCTAAATGCACACTGTCCAGCACAATGATCTTCCAGCCGTTTTTAACCATACTGTAATAAGGCTTTACAAGCTGCAATTTGTCAAGGGCGTACTTTTTTCCGTAGATGGCCTGGCCTTTATCGTCCTCGTACCACCAGATATCATGGTTACCCAGGCAATAATGAACAGGCAGGCTGCATTCATTTTTCATGATGTTTTGCACCAGCTTCCATTGATCATTGATGGTGCCGATGTTTTCCTTGTTCATATCAAAAACAATGTCGCCGCCATTTAATACCATATCAACCTTTGGGGTTTGCTGCTGCAGGTGGTGGAGGCACCTGGTGAACCTGGCAGGGGCATCAAACTTATCCTTCAGGTGCACATCGGTAATATGGGCTATCCGCAATGATGGCTTTGCAGCCTGTGTTGTGTTGCCAAGTGCTAATGAAGGCGCCAGAAGCAGGCCGCCAATATTTTTTAATGCTGATCTTCTTTCCATAATATAAAAGCTGCCTCCCGTGTTCAGGCAATTTTGGGGTTAAAAATACATTTATAATGTTGGCGGGCCGCCGGAATTTCTGTTAAACTTTTATTAAGAAAATAATGACCAGAACATCTATATAAAACAAAAAGCCTTCCGCGTTAGCAGAAGACTTAATGAGATTTGTGTAGGGAAGGTTAAAATATTGTTTCGGGGCACTTAGCCATTATTTATTGAAGATATGGCCTGCCTGCCATGTACTCATTTACAGCCCCGGCAATGTATTTGTTGTCGTAACCCGTTTCTTTGTTTTGTAAAACTGATTTATAATAAAGCAGCAGAAAATCGTACACGCCCAGTTCGTGGACCCGTTGCCTGGTTTTAAACAAGCGGTTCATACTCATTTGAATAAGGCTGATGACAAGCAGGTTCAAATCCTGCGGAACCGTACCGGATGAAATCAGTTCCGCAAGCAGTAAAGCTGCCGGCCTGTTGTTTAAGCTCCGGTACCTGAGCAGATCGTTGCCTGCAACCGCGGCGCCTTCGGCAAAAAGGCCTTCAATCTTGTTTCGGTAATGCCTGTATTTAAAAGTCAGTTGCTTTGAAAGCAGATTATCATAATTAACTTCAGGATATGACGATGCTACAAGCAGCTCCATAAGCTCGTTTTTTTGTTCGATCTGAAAATCAAAATCATTCAATAGCCTGTCAATTGATAACAGCCCCCAAAGCCACCTCACCTCTTCAAAGTTGTCGGTCACATCCGCTCTTGATATGAGGCTGGCTATGGCAAGGCTGTCGTTAAAAAACAATTGTTCAACAAGCTCAATTGATGCTTCGCCATAGCGTTCCAGTTCGCGCTCGTAGGTATCAAACTGAACCTTCCAGATCTGCTTTGATTTAATTAAGGCCGAAAAGGAGCTGTTGATATTTTGAATTACCCTCCCCAATGCAAATACAGAAGCAAGGTGCACCCTGAAACGAATATGAGGCTCAGGATCGGCATAACGTACATAAAACCATTGGTCAATCAGGTCTTCATGGTAAAGCTTCTTGCTTAGCTGTATTAGTTCATTGCCTATTACATGCTCCGCGGTTTTAACCCCGCAATATAGTTTTACATATAACCATTCATCGCCCGGGAAAAACTGGCGTTTAGCGGCGTTTGTACTAAGCGGCCCCATACCGGTATATTTGCCGGCTATTTTTTCGCCCCGTTTTAAAACAGCAACAAACTGGTTACCAATAAACTTTTCATCCTTCTTTTTAAGCATGATGTTATTGCGTTCGCCAATGTATTCCTGTAAAATAATTTCACTCTTTTTTTTGCACGATGAAAGCCATGCCGCAACCTCAAGCCTGCTGTTGGTATGTACCACCAATTCACTCTCAATATCTGTAAAAACAAAAGCTCCGGGCAAATCCCAGTATTTAACAAATCTTGTCCATGCTTCGTTGTAATCAACAGCCAGTTCTTTTAACAGCTGCTGTAAATCAGCATTGGTCATGTACCAGGTTTTCAAGGCTAATATTACACCTTCATAAACTACCCTTGGCGTTTTGGTTACCCCAAGTTCAGGTAATATATCAAGGTTAAACCCAAGCTGGTATTTTGAATCCTGGCATTGCAAATCGGCCAGGAACCGGTACACAGGTAAGGCCGTCATGCCGTAATTATATGCTGTATTTAAGCGGGGGATAATCCGTTTGCCCAGTTTGGCCGACCGCAGCACAACGTTATTCCCTTTAACAGATATAAGCAAATCTGTTAAATTAACTTCCTGGTCACCGGCGTTTACCGGCGTTTGAAACTGGTAATCCCGGTACGGTGCAGAGGTAAAACTCCCCAAACAGTCATCAGGCGTGTGTACAATTTCGGCAACTATCGCCGGCTCATAAATACGGGCTTCCGTTTCGGCTATTTCATCAAGGATCTGGCCAAAATTTCTCTCGGCATTGGCCAAACGGCCAAACATGGCAGTACCGGCCGGCCACCCGCAATGTTCAAGATAAAGCAAGGGCTCATCATGGCCTGAAATACGGAACATTACTGAAAAACTTGGGGGCAATTCATCATCATAGGCCTTAATGCTGTCAAACTGCGACTTTTGCAAATGGATAATTTCCTGCCCGGGATTATTAACAATTTGCCCGATAAGCCACTTCACGGCACTGGTATATTGCAGATCTTCCTTATCAGCCGCAAAGCCGGATGATTCTGTATAAGAGTTTACAGCATAACCAATACCTTTTTCGGGATCAAGCGCATCTGTTAGCAAAACCTCCCGCTCATGATACCGGTTACGGAAGCGTTTTATAAATGTTTCCAGATTTTTACTTTGGCGTCGGGGTGTGATCCGGTTAAGCAGATCAATGGCATCGAGCAATTTATCCGCATAAGCTTTATCAAGCGTAGCCGAAGCCCCCTGCCTAAAATAATCAACCTGCAGCAATGTCCCCTGTGAGGCATCACCTGGCAAATCTTTCAAAATCATAGCAACCTTATTATTTTTTGTAATTACGTTATCGGTGCCGGTCAGCACCTGCTTAATGGTATTCAGTTTTGATAAATAGTTTTGTGCCTGCGCACTTTGATGTGCCAACCGGGTAAAAATGCCAATGGCCTGGTCAAGGTATTCTTCGCCCTCAATACAGGGTTCAAGCTCGCTCCACAAAACCTGGTTTTCAATCAATTGGTTCAAAAAAGCGGCGGCATCTTCCGTGTTTTTTCCAAGTGTTTGCGTTATAAATAAGCCAATCGAATTATATGTTCTGGTGTTTTCACAAAACCCGATAACCGCCTGCAGGTCATCAGATACCTTTACCGACGATGCTTTGTATTTACCACAGTTTGCAGTTTGACGGTCAATTTTACGGTAGACCCCGTTTAAGGTATACAGTGTTTTATTTGCCCTGTAACTTAACAATGCCCTCACGACACTATTATTTAAAATTTGGCGGTTCAAATTAACTGCTGCGGCAACGTTGAGCCTTACATGCCGGTAATCATCGCCAAGTTGTAAATCGGTCGTATCCCCCCAGGTAACAGGAGCGCAGCCTGCAAATAACCCCAACGGGTTGGTGCCGGTTGTGCTCCTGTTAATAAATTTGGCAAGGGTTATTTCAAGCTTCTCCAGTTTTTTTGCATCCGTAATATCATCTATATGCAAAACCGCTTCATACAAATCTTTAGAAGCAAGCCAAAGCGCCTGCATAAACAATCCATCCTTAGTAAATGCCCTAATGGTTTCCCTATCAATGGCTTCCGCACAATCAAATGCAGGAAACCTGAGCATTAGGCCTGATGAAAATTTATATTGCCCGGAAAGCTTTGCTGTTTTCATTATAGTTGCCTTTTGATGGTTCTTATTATAAAACAGACATACCCAATGTGATCTAAGCCCGCCCTTAGAACCCTGTTGAACTTGAGGTTTTTTCTGTTGTGGTTCCTGTCATAGTCATATAGAAATCTACAGCGCCACCATTTTTTCCGATGTTATTTGTAAGTGCCCGGTTTAAAATTTGCACTTGTTTAATTTGGATCTTTGGTAAAGATGCTTTGCCATAATTTTTCATACTTTTAAGCTTTTTAAATGGTGTGAATGATGATTTATCTGCCGTTATAGGATAAATGTGGCTAAGCGGATGCAGGGGAGGAAAAAATTAGTACCAATGCGCCCTTGGGGACGACCAAACCCATTAAAAGCAGGACAAAAAATTTATGACAACGAATGTAAAGCGGCCAAAATCCAGGATAAGGGTATTCTTTCAACACCTGCTTGGATGGCTTATTTATATATTATATGAAGAGGCCGTTGTCTATTTTTCTAAAATTGATATAAGCACTGTTTTTGCTTTTATTGTAAATGCCATTATATTTTATAACACCTGGAAAATTTTAAGGGCCATAAGTAAAAAGATCACTAATGTTTTTTTCCTGGCACCCGTTTTATTTGTAGTATCCACAGCTATCATTGTGATAACGGTATTGTTTAAGCTGGAAGTTGATGCGTTAATGTACCATACATCATTCCAGGTTTCGGCCGACCCTGATAAAATCTCCAGCCTTATTATGCGCACAATATATTTTGGCGGAATGGGAGCTGCATTTGGTTTTGCAAGAGAACTGATACAACGGGAACGCGAAGTTGCTCAACACAGTATAGAAAAAGCTCAGATCCTCGAACAACAGCAAAAGCTTGAAAAGAAAGCACTTCAGGCCGAACTAAATGTAATCAAATCGCAGATCAACCCGCACTTTGTATTCAACACACTCGGCTTTTTATATGCCGAAACTTATAAAAAACTCCCCGAAGTTGGGCAGTCAATTATTACGCTTTCAAACATCATGCGGCATGCGTTAACCAAGAATGAAGACGGGTTTAGCAGCCTTGAAAGTGAACTTGCCTACATCAAAGATTTCATAAAAATTCATGAAAACCGGAGTAAAGCTTTTTTTATGAAGATAAGTATCGAAAGCGGTGTTATTCCGTATAAGGTAGTATCATTGGTTTTAATTACCCTTATCGAAAACATGTTTAAGCACGGCATTTTCAATCAGAGCACAAAGGAGGCTGCTTTGAGCATTACTGTTGAAAACGGGAAACTGCATTTTTATTCGCTTAATTATAAAAACAATAACAGCGTTAACAAAATACAGTCTAACGGGATAGGGTTAAATTATATTCGCGAAAGATTAACGGATGAGTATGGCCGGGAAGGATATGAGCTATTGATCAATGAAACGCATAACAGCTATGAATGCAAACTTACCATGCCTTTAAAGTATCATGAAAGTAATTAACTGTATTATAGTTGAGGATGAACCTTACGCCATTGATATTTTAAGCGATTTTATATCAAAGGTACCTTTCATTAACCTTACCGAAACATTTACAAATCCTATTGAGGCATTATTATATTTAAAAGAATCGGCAACTGACCTCATTTTTCTTGATATAAATATGCCTGAGCTTTCGGGTATCGACCTGATTAAAATGCTGCCCAAAAGTACGGAGATCATCATAACATCGGCCTTTAGTGAATTTGCACTGGCAGGGTTTGAAAACAATGTGCTCGACTACCTGCTTAAACCATTTGCCTTCGACAGGTTTTTACAGGCTTCACAAAAAGCCCTTGATAAACTAATACTGCTTTCATTTAATAAGCCAGCCCCTGTAATTGACCTGCAGCCAAAGCCCGACTCATTTTACCTGAAAACCGATCACGGTAAAATTGTGCGCATCAACTTTGAGGATATCATTTATATAGAAGGGCTTAAAAATTACTGTTCGGTTTTTACCGAAAATGAACGGCATATCTCGCTGGTAAGCATGAAAACGTTGGTTGATACCCTGCCCCAGGAAAATTTTGCACGGACCCATAAATCATACATTATCGCTTTAAAACGCATTAAGGCCATTGACGGCAACATGGTGATCTTTGATAAGATTAAAGAAAAGATCCCGATAGGGGTTACTTACCGCGACAGTTTTTTTGCACTGCTCAATAATAAGATGTTCAAGTAATCTAAGCCTTCCCTTTCCGGGCTTTTTCCGATTTAAGGAACTTTAACAGCAACCCGTACAGGATACATTCATGCAGGCGTTGCCGGGTACTGAAATAGCGGTTAACTGCCATGTGGATCACGCTGCTCAAAAACTTCGCATTCCAGTTGATACTGTAGGTTTGCAGCAGTAATTCAACCTGCGTTCTTTTTTGCTGAAGCAGATCATCGTATGCCAAAAGCAGGTTATTCAGGCTGCCATGATATTTTCGATACAACTGATCAATTTGTATTTTAACTGCCTTGTCATCAAACTCGGTAAAAAAGTAAGCCTGCTGCTTTTCAACAAACTGTAGTTGATCGTTCAGATCCGGGCTCATCAGGTTTAAGTAATCTTTGATCAGCCAAAAAATCAGGAGCCAGTCTTCAGTATCATAACGATTACTTTCAAGCAGCCTGAATACGCTGCAGCAAAATGAAGTTTCAATGCAAAAAAGGCCCTCGGCCTGTTCAATCTGCTGCCCGTAACGTTCCAGTTCGCGCACGTAGGTATCAAGCTGTACAACATGGAGCTGCCCGCTTGTCAAAAATGGCGACAGCACTTCGCGTACTGCCAGGTAAACATTCTGAAAATCAACCTCTTCAAACAAATTAATCCTAACCCTGATGTGATTATCCGGATCATGGTACCGGATAAAAAACCATTGCTTTATTTTAACAGTACCCGAATAATTTAACAGTTCATCAAGTTTCAGCAGCACCTCGTTGGCAATATTACTGCTGAGATATAGCTTGATAAACAACCACTCGCTGCCGGGAAAAAAATTGCGCTGGAGTGTATTTTCCATATATTGGAAATATTGCGGCTTTAAAGGCCTTTCGAAATAAAAGGGTGCAACAAACTGGTGCATATAAGGGTTGCCATCCATATCTTTTACAATCGTTTCATATTGAAAATGAATACATTCAGACAAAATCAAAACCGGGGCCTGCCTTGCTATTTCCTTTGCAAGTACCTGTATACTAATTTCATTTGCAGTATCAATCAGTAATTCATTATCGCCTTTTATTATATAAAATTTATCGGGCAGCAGCCACTCATTCCTAAAGCTGTTAAACAAATCGCCGAATTTATCCATGAACTTTTCGGCTTTGCAAAGTTCGTCCAAAATAGCAGGTGTAAACTTCCAGGTTGCGCGGTGCAGGATAACACCAAAGCCGGTTTCAACGCGCGGAAAAAACACAAAATCGGTTGAGAGCGCCCCCCAGTTAAAACTTAAGCTGCCATTACCCCGCTGATGCTGAATATCGCACAAAAAGGTATAAATGGGGTGCTGCGACCTGTTATAATTATACGCACTGCTTAACCGCGGAATTACTTCCCGCTGATGTTTTTTTGAAAACAGCTTAAACACATTCTGCTCAAGCTTTATGTAGATATCGTCAAGCCTCAAAACCGAACTGCCCTTAGCATCATCAATATAAGCCAGCTCATGGGGCCAGAAAGGCGGGTGCATCATAACGTTTAAGATCCGTTCTTCGGGCATATGGATCACTTCGGCAAACATGGCGTCCGGGCTGTTGGCGGTCTCCTTTGCAGCTATCTCTAAACCTGTTTTATAAATTTCGGCATCCCCAACCGCAAACCGGGCTATCATGCTCAAGGCGCCAGGCCCGGTAACCCTTTCCAGGTATACCACATTGTTTTCAAAAAGCTGAAAAAGCGCGCACATGGAAAATGGCAAATTATCTGCACTGCGCTCTTTGACAAAATTATCGGGTATAATAACCTTATACTGTTTTTCAATTTTTGCGCGGTTTAACAGGTTGAGCATTTTAAAATCTATCTCTGTATAATCCACCCATGAAGGCACTCCCTCACTCCCGGTATACAGCCCTTCTGTAAAAAGGGTTTCATGCTCATACCATTGCCCGTATTCAATTCCTGTATCGGTGTCAAATGCCTCCAAAAGCGGTACGCTCTGCTCCTCGTACCTTTTCCTGAACCTGCCCTTAAACTGTTCAATCCTTTTATTGGGCGCCGGGGCATTCAGGTTATTAAGTAATACAATCCCCTTAGTTATTTTCCATTGCAATGATTGGTCAAGCTCCCGGCTTTCCAGTTCGTTAAACCTGGTTACATGTACCTGGTCTTTGAGCTCCCTGCCGGTTATATGATTAGTAATTTGTTCAATTGCGGTATAGAACAAAAACCAGTTTGAATTTTCAGCACCATCGTTATTAATTTTATTAAGCAATTTGATCAATTCATCAATGGTGTTGCTTAATTCCGTATTATCAGTCTTTTGCAAAAAAACCGGGAAATCATAACCTATTGCCGGTTCAAATGCCGGTTTTAGCAATTGCCCATCAATAAGGTCATTAATAAATGCAATGAAATCATCATGGTCAAAATCCGGGAATTTTTCAAGCAACTGTTGTTTACTCCATATTTTATCACCAACAACAGCAACTATATCATCAAGCACCTCATTGCAGGCAATAGCACTAACCTGGTAAACCCTTTGGTCATCAATAATTTGATAAGTAATGAAACGTAAATCGTCCCCAACTTTATAAAGGGTATTGTTAAGCTTATATCCTGCCGATAATTGATTGGCATTTTCAATTTGTTTGGCAAGCGAAAAGCTCACCACAGCATCAGGCACCGCATGTTTCCTGAACTTTGCTGAAAGTTTCACTTTGTTAGCCGCACCCCAATAAACCGACGAACAACCCGCAAACAACCCAAACGGTGTAGCCCGGTTTGCCATACGGGCCATATATTTATAAAAGCTTGATAGTAATTGCGCTTCTTTTGCCTGCATTTGCTGCCCATGTGCAAAAAAAGCATCCAGTTCATTATAAAGCGATTTACTTGCTATGTAAATACTTTCCTTAATTAGCCTGTTATGCCATAATGTAAGCAAGTTTTTTTTACCGAGCTTTTGTCTGTACGACAAAGCAGCCGAGCGTAAAATTAAACCGTTAATAAAATTAACTTTCATTTATATAAAGGCAAGGTTCAGTATGTAAACAGCCAACTTAAGTTAGGCTATTTTCATTAGCAGGTTATTATGAGCGTTGTCTGTTTCTTGTTGAGCAGCAAGGTTTCCACAAAACTCAATTGGTTAATTATGCTTTTGTCAAAATTGATTTTTAATATTATTTAAGTTCATTGCGCCTTGCTTTTCGGATTAAAATTCCATGCCTTTCCACCTAACGCAAAAACTAATATATTGACAAGACAATCAAATTATAATTGCCTTGCAAGTACACTATCCAAAATATGGCAGCAAAAACTTACAAAATATAATCCTTCAGTATTTAAGAACTTATAATTCCGGGCGCCTCCGCTTATAGTCCACGTTTAGGTTATCAATTTGATAAGCAATCCGCACAACATAGCATGAAACCCGCAAGCGACGACGCTTGCAGGAGCATATGGACGACCGAAACTGCATTAATTACTCTAACAGCAACGCATCCTCATCATCGGTAAGGTTAAGCTGAATGGTATCACTCCCCGCAATCCCTTCAATGCTGCCGCGGATGTGAGCGGCGCTTAGCAGTACTTTATCCAATTGCTTTTCACGGGCTTTCCAAAGTTTTTCCATAGCATCGCGTTCGCGCTGAATGGATTGGCGCATGCTCATATACCCTTCGCGAATGGCCTTCCATTGTTCTGAAAACTCGCTGCTGGTGAGGTAATCGTACAACAGGTGCATTTTATCGCCTCTATTATCCTGCGATTTGGCCAGGTTTGATAACTTCATTACCCCATCCCTTAAAATATAGGATACTGCCTTTACCTCGTCAAAACTACAGATCCAGACACCATCACGTTCGCCAAAGCAATCCATCCCTTTTGGGTAGCATTGGGTTACGATGACGGCTACGTCCACGCCCATACTGCGCATGTCCTTTTTAAGCTTCTCGATCCAATCTGCCGAAAAAGCATTGGTACGCTTGCTTTCATAAATAATGCGGCCGCATTCCTGGCCAAACTGATTGCGTACGGTTTGTACGCAATCGGCCCCGCGTACGCCCTTTCCTACCTCGCTTATGATATCAAACGGGAAATAATTGCGTAATAATTCTTCCAGTATAAGCTCCTGGGCTTCGCCCTGCAGCTGCATGGAGCCTTGCTCCGCTTTGCGCTTCATTTCATCGGCCAGCTTCTTCTGGTCGTCAAGCTGTTTTTCAAGCTCTTTAACCTTTAACTGGTATTCGGTATCTTTTATGCTGTGGCGCTCGGCTTCCTGCTTGCGGATCTGGTCGGTAAGTTCGTTCCGTTGCTCCTGCAGCTTACGCTGTACAGCAAGCTCCATTTCCTCTTCCTTTTGATGCAGTTGTTTCTCGCGCTGTAAAAATTCCAGCTCTTTCTGGCGTGATAGTTTTAGTTTTTCCTCAGTTTCGGCAGCAGAGTTTTTGAGCAGTACAAGCTGGTTCTCAAAATCCTGACTTATGGTTTTACGCAGGTTATCTTCAAGCGTTTGCTGTAATTGCTTTTTTTCGTTGTTAAGCCTTTGTTCAAAGGCTGCCTGCTGCTGGCGCTCCTTATTTAAAAACTCCTCATCCTTTTTGCGGTATTCTTCCTCTTTTTGACGGGTATAATCCATCATTTTAACCCTGAGCTCTTTTTTATACTCCTCGGCCATAACCTCTTCTATCGGAAAACCGAAACCACAACTGGGGCACTTAACTTCTGTAGCCATATTATTTATATAAAAGCTGAAAGCAGAATACACAAAGCTTTAAGCTAATAACTTGATTATTGATACTATTCAATTACTTTATAAAAGGAAAATATTCCCTGTAAATCAAAGATAGGGATTTTACTGTTTAGCACATGATATGGTGCCCACAAGGGGTATTAACATTATTGTAACAAAATGAAACTACAATGATAACAATCTATTGCAAATGCCGTTTATAATACCGAAGTTTATAACATGCAGATATTGAGAATTGGAAAGGTGATGTGGAGTCATGATTATGACCTGGCCACATTAGGGTTGGCAAATGCCGGAGGCGCATTATTTGCATTTACCCCGCCACCACACCATTATAACGGCGAAATTATCCTTACCCCCAAAAGCCTTGTACTTGACGGCGATAGTTATGAACACATCCCGCTTGACAGCCTGGAACAATTATATTTAGGTTTTGATGAGCTTTACAAACGTTCGATGGTGCGGAACAATGGTTTATTCTGGCAACCATTGAGGCTACGCTACAGGCTAAAAGAAGATCTTATCACCTTATATCTTATTGTTGATCATACCCTTTTTGGAGCTAAAAATCAATTGTGGTTTAATACGCTTAAGCAACTGCTTTCCCGGAAAGCCTGAGTTAACCTTCTTTTCTCCTTCCTTTTACCGCATCTCTTTCAAAAACTGATCAGCTAATCAGCAAATTACCAATACAGGTTGTAAAATACCTTATAACGGGTATTTTATAAAAGGAAATATAGTGGCATATTTGCAGCGCATTAATGCGCCAAACACCATTATCACTCTTTATGAAAAAACTTGGTTTCCTGAGGTTATTCAGCTGCTTGCCCCTCATCGCCATCATCATTCCCGACATAACCGAAAAGTTTATCAATCCGGAGTTTAAATTACCCTTTACGCATATAGTAGCGGGCACAGCCCTTATTTCAATAATCGGCATTTGTACATTAATAATCCGCTATCAAAAAAAGCAAGGATTAAAAATGCAGTACCTGCACTCCCAAGCATAGATCTTCCACTGCCTGTATCATAAAACAAGAAAACGGCGCGGGTTATCCGCGCCGTTCCTGTTAATATATCTTTGCAATTATTTGGCTTTGCCAAACTCGCCATTAGCTTTGATAGCAACTTCGTCGCTTACCATAGCGTTACCGAATTTTGAACCGAAGTTAAAGTCAGAACGTTTGATAGTACCGGTTAACTGGAAACCTGCATCATCAGCTTTGCTCATCGGGTTTTGGATAGTACCACGGTACCATAAATCAAATGAAGCCGGTTTGGTTACACCATGTAAGGTTAAATTACCGGTAAGTTTGTAGTGCTTATCAGATGTTTTGGTGATACCAGTGCTGGTAAAAGTAATGGTTGGGTAAGTAGCAACATCAAAAAAATCAGGGCTTGTGATGTGTTTATCGCGCTGATCGTTATCTGTAGTTACTGATGCTGTTTGTATGCTGATCTGGAATTTAGCGTCGCTGAAATCAGGTTTAGCGGCAGTAATGGTTGCATCATAGTTTTTAAAAATACCATCAACGTCAGATACCATTAAGTGGGTTACTGTAAATTTAACGTTTGAGTGGGCTTTGTCTACAGTCCAGGTAGTTTGTGCTGATGCCGTCGTGTAAGTAAATGCTGCTGCTAACAGGATAAGAATCTTTTTCATTGTTTTAATTTCTTTTTTGTTTTTGATTTATGACTCAAAAGTATATAAATGATCGGGACTTTAAATAAAATAAATGTTTAAACATGTTTTTATTGAAATCGGATGACAATATACTACCATTTTAGTAGAACTTACAAGAGCAATAGGCTTTTTTTGAGAAAATTATAGCCTATGTTTTTAAGGTTTTTTGTTTGTTACGGAGCATGATCATCGCCTTACCTGCCCTTACTTTACGGGTAGCCTCCTGTTTAGCCGAACCTACCCAATCGCAATAACCTTGTTTGTATGATTTGGACAGGCTTTCAAAAAATGCACGAGCTTCAGCATCGCTGTCAAGCAGGATCTGCAATTCGGCAGGTGTGCCTTCAATATGCTGGCCGGGTTTAAGCATGGTCTTTTATCTGGGTTTACTTCCTGATAAAGATAATATTAATTGGGATTAACGCCCGGTTGAAAAACCATAATTACGGCGAGTAAAACTACTAAAAGGAATGAGAGGGCTAAAAGTGCGTCGATAAGCAACCTTTGGTTTTTTGATTCCATATTACCATTAATTTAAACAGTAAAAGCTGCAGGTTGGCTTATGATTGAGTTACTGTAGAAACGATATCAGCTCATTATTATTATGAGAAATTTAGTTAAAAAGGCATACGTAACGTAAATTTTATAAAACCTAAAGCAAATAAAATTGTTACCTAAACGTAATTGAGATTTTACTAAATTAAAGTAATTATGTGAGATAGCCCGGCGTAATACCGGGCCATCTTTTTTAAGGGCTGTATAACCAATTATATCCACGTTATATCCACGTCTTTTTATATCATTTAACGCCGATAAAACGGCTGTTCAAAAAAACCATCTACCTTTTTATTAAACTCGCCGGCGTGCTCAACCAACGTGCCATGGCCCGAATTGGGCAGGATCCATAAATATGCATTGGGGATATTTTCGGCTATCTGCACGGTGTGCATTGTTACAATAAGGTCATGATCTCCGGCAATAATAAGCGACGGACATTTAATAGCCTTCAATGCCGATAGTTTAATATTGGGTTCTTTATAATCAAGCATAAAAACCTTCCTGTCGTTCTTTTCTTTAGCGGTAACGAAATGATAATCCTTTTTGCTGGTATATTCTTTTTCCATGTCCCTCCATAACGAAGGGATAAGCGCTGTAGAATCGGGCCAAAGGTTGGCACCGGTCGAGGCCAGTTTTATCACTTTTTCGGGATGGCGCATAGCCATTACCAGGGCATTGATACCGCCATCGCTCCAGCCTATCACATAAGCCGAATCGATGTGCATTATATCAAGCAAAGCAGCAAAATCATCAGCCATCATTTCAAAAGTAAGTGAATCGCGCGGATCGGTAGATTTGCCGTGTGCGCGGCTGTCAACCGCTATAACTTTATACTTTTTAGCAAAATAGGGTATGTTTTTTTCAAAAGCATTAATGCTGCCTCCATTACCGTGGATCATTAACAGGGGTTTGCCTTTACCATAAACCTCGGTATAAAGCTTTATCCCCCTAACATCGTAATACTTGCCGGCAGCGGCGTTATCGCCATAAACAATGCCTTTTTGCTGACTGCAGGCCATAAATGCCTGGCATACCAGTACAACTAACAAAAGTTTTTTTAACATCATGATCGGCCAGATTTAAGTTCATTAAATATACATACATAATGCACAGTTTAAACTTCTGTTGCAGGGCTCAGCAATTATTTTTTAGATAGTGCTGTAAATCAAACATGTATTATATTTGCGCACTTTAACAAAAGCGCTTTTTAAACCATACGGTTAAAACAATATCATACCTATAATTATTTGTTATAGAATGAATGTTATAAACCTGTATACATATATGTTCATGCCTGCTACCTTTCCTAAAAAATATAAAATAGTTACTTCGCTTTTTTCTTTGCTATGTGTGCTTTTCGCCGCCAGGTGTTTCGGGCAACAGCCTGCAGCAGCAACATCCAATCGTTTCAAATTTAAAACGGTTATTATCGATGCCGGTCACGGAGGAAAAGATCCCGGATCACATGGGGCTTATTCAAAGGAAAAAAATGTTTCGTTAAGTATCGCCAAAAAATTAAGGGATGCCATAAACGATGAAATGAGCGGCATAAAAGTAGTAATGACCCGCAGCACCGACGTTTTTATTGAGCTTCATAAACGTACCGACATAGCTAACGACAATCATGGAAACCTGTTCATTTCCATCCATTGCAATTCGTCGCCGCAGCGTAAAGGATCATCGAGGGGAACCTTGCTGCTTGTGTACGGCTTTCACCGCAGCCAGGAACAACGCGAAGCCTTACGCGAAAACGCTTCGATATTTATAGAAAAGGATTATAAGGAGAAATATAATGGCTATGGCGATGATGCTGTAGTAAATACTATTGTACTTAACGCGTTTCAGCAAAAATACCGCAAGCAAAGCATCCAGTTTGGCGATTTAATTGACAACCAGTTCCGTAAAACTAATGGGAGGCATAGTTTGGGCGTAAAAGAACAGGGGGTTTTGGTATTAGCACAAAGCGGCATGCCTGCGGTACTGGTTGAAACAGGTTTTATTAATAATCCATCCGATGAAGCATACCTGAACTCGGCCGGCGGGCAAAACGAAATTGTACGGTCAATACTCACTGCACTAAAGCAATACCGCAATAATCTGGAGGGGAACTGATCGATATAATTGAGCGATTAACTATCACGCTTCTTTTTTATATTTATTACCGGCATTCAAATATTTATTTCAACAACATAACAAAGCAATCGACTTTAACGGGCATTTATGCCTTATATTATCGATTTAAACCGCAATAAAAATTTATTTTATATTTATTATATAAAGCCTTATTCAGCAAAATATCTTTTGTGTTTCCCCGTTTCAAAGGCTAATCAAAACCAAAACACAAATGAAAAAAATCCTTGTCTTAATCCCGGCATTTTTACTGGCATTTCAAATTTCGAAGGCCCAAACTGAAAAAGGTTCACAAACTATCGGCATTGATTTACAATTCCAGCATCAAAAATCATCAGAGAACACCATTCGCCCAGGTTTCGATACCTATAATTCTGATTTTAAACTAACAATTTTCAACGCCGGACCCACTTACAGTTATTTTATCGCCGATAAACTTGATATTGGCACAAGCCTTACTTATGCTTATACCAAGCAAGACAATCGAAACACCAGTTATTCAAGTACTCAAACCACGCGCCAATATGCGGCTGAACTCTTTTTACGGAAATATTTTATGTTTGGCGATAAATTTGGTCTGCGCACAGGTCCTTACATAGGATATGCCCGCTACGATTTTAAATACATAGATGCCGGAACTGCAACCAGGAATAAATCAGATAACTATTTTGCAGGAGCAAATATGGCACTTGTTTATTACCCGGTAAGAAAACTTGGCGTATCTGCCACACTGGCTAATCTTTCTTATAGTCACAGTAAACTAAAAGATGATACACGGCAAACAGGGAGCGGCGATAATGTTACTTTCAATTTGATAAATAATGGTTTAGCACTTTCTGTATTTTATGTATTTGGCGGTAAATAAGCACTAAACTTCAGGGCAGTGGGATACATGCAGTATCCCCACTGCCCTTATTTACTTTACCCTATGAATGATAAACCCGTTATGAACAGTTTCCATACCTACTTTTGGATAATATTCCATAGCAGTTGTGGCCGAAAGCAGTAAAAGCATAGTCTCATCTCCGATAGCCTGTTTGGTTAGTTCAATCAGTTTTTTACCTATTCCCTCTTTTTGATAAGCTTTGGTAACTGCCAGGTCTGAAAGATAGCAACTGTAACAAAAATCGGTAAGTGCGCGTGATATGCCTACCAGTTTATCGCCATCCCAGGCACTCACCACAAGGTTTGAGTTTTGATACATCCTGGCAATTCGCTGCTCGTCATGGGTTGGACGTTTCAACCCTGCTGTGTCATAAAGTTCTATCACTTGCCGGGCTGTTGGTATTGTACCTGTTTTATAAGTTATTTCCATATTGTTGTTGAGTTGTTTACATACTTATATTCAAATGTAAACAGCATCTGCACTATCCCAATAAGCCAGGATTGAGAAAGCAGGTAGTCCAGCAAATATAAAAACGAGAGAAATCAATAAGTTTTTTGAAGTATACTTCAGGATACTTTATAGCAACTGCCTTTAATTACCATTTTTTAAAAATAACAAATACGGCCAGCACAATAAGCCCGAAACCTACCAAATGGTTCCAGCCCAATTTTTCGTTTTTGAAAAGCAGGGTTGTGAATATCATAAATACGGTAAGGGTAATAGCTTCCTGTATGGTTTTTAATTCAACCAGGGTAAAAGGGCCACCGTTTTCCTTGAAGCCGCCTTCATTAGCGGGTACCTGGAACAGGTATTCAAAAAATGCCAACCCCCAGCTTATTAGTATAATGGCTATTAAGCTTAGGTTTTTGCCCCAGTCATACTCCTTAAACTTAAGGTGCCCGTACCAGGCAAATGTCATGAAGGTGTTGGAAATAAACAGGAATGTAACGGTACGCAAGCCTTTCATTAATACAAATATTTGGCGCAAATATCGGTAAATTGAGATTGATATCACCGGCAATTGCAAATTGCTGTATATAGCGCTACAAACTGATTACTAAAACTTGAAAACCAGCTCGGCCCCAAGCGAAAGCGAGTTCCAGTTTTGCTTACCCGAAACATCGCCTAAAGTTAGTTTCTGGGAAAAGAAATTATATTTTGATTCGATACTGATCCCCAATTTAGGAGTTATCGGGAATATTACCCCTACTTTAGGAGCATAATATAGCGATTGCGACCATTTATCATAAACAAATGGATCTATGCCATCAATTTCATAACCCACAGCAAAATCAGTAAAATACACTCCTAAGTTCACACCGCCATAAACTCTGAAGTTATCGGCTACGTCAATATTATAAGCCGCGCCGCCATATGCGGCAATTACAGGCATATCTGCATAATATGTATTTGCAGTTGCGCCGGTGCCTTCAACTGTTTCTGAAATTAAATATTCATCTGGCTTAAAATTCATGTACCCTAAGCTTACATTGGCGGTAAAGGGGCCTAAAAACCGGTAAACGCTGGCATTAAAATAATTGGCGGGCTTAAAGGTATAATTAAAGTTACCTTGCGGGATATCAACACCCGTACCGGCGGCTACCCCCCAGCCATCGCTAAAATTAACTGCGCCGCTGCCGCCGCCGCCATAAGTTAAAGCCCGGCTGGAATGATGCTGGGCCATAGCAGCGTTAAAACAACAAAACAGTATAACTATTAAAAATAGCTTAAAACAGATAGCTGATTTTTTCATGAGGAGTAAATACACCTTGAAGGGAGAGTTTAGATAATGGTGTTTAGGGTTCATTTACCCGTAAAAATAAAAAAATAAAGTTAACCGGGAACACTAAATTAATTTCATAACATGTAAAAGCTACAAAAAAACCCGGTTATAAACCGGGCCTAAGGCTTTAAGGGCAGAGAAATCGCGTTTAAAACATTATAGAAGAATTAAAAGCAGATAAGTGAAAAATTCACACACTAATTTTTCCGAATTATCCGAATGTTTAATATAGAACGAATTTTAATTCGTGTAATTCGATTAATTGTGGCATACCTGCAAGGCAATTCGTGTCAAAATTTTCTCCGCGATTTCTTCGAATAACCACAATTATTTAAAAACGATTCCCCTGGCTTTAAGGGTGCTAAACAATGTACTGGCTTATCAATGATATATTTATAAAAACGACCGGCGGCCACTGGACAAAGCCGGTAATTTATTATTGCAACTGCGAATCAGGCCTATCGCCTAATTTCCGCATGTAGGCTATGCCCAATGTACACGCAATTATAAAAAGCAATAAAAAACATTCAATGTAAATATGAAAAGGAGAAATATCTTTAAAACGGCCAACTATAAAAGTAGAAATATCAGGCAGTAATAAGCCGAACAATGGAAAGCCGGCAAACATTCTTAAAATTGCTAATTTTTCCATAACATTTAAGGTATAAGTTTAATACGTCTAATTTAAAACTTTACAAAGTAATAAAAAAATAATATTTATTAAAAAGCAATAAATATTTTCGGCATGGTTAATGAAACGTTTTTAAAGGATTCGATAATATCAGAGTTTATAATACTCCTCAATTGAGCGGCCTATTTCCTGCAAAGGGATCAAATGATCTCCGAAACGATGCTCAATAATTTCCCAGTAACCTTTTGTTAACCTGGTTATGGTGTAAAAAGCCGAGTAGTTTAATACACTAAACGTAGTTTTATTAGCAGCCGAAGGTATAATTTTATAAGTCCGTTTATTAACTTTTAGTTCAAAAGGCTCCATGGGCATCCGTGTACACAAAAATATTGTGTAACATACAGATATGCAAGCACAATGCACCCCGTATTTTAACCCATTTTACACTACGTATTTTCACCTCAAAAAAGGGTTAAAAAGGCATTGCTTTTACCAATTCCAGTACATTATGTTTTATGGCAGGATCGTTTTCAATGATCTGAACAAGCTCATTATCATCTGATACAGAAACAATTACAAAATTTTTGTCCTGGTTCCAGAAATTACCGCTTATAACTACTTTACCATTGCTTTTAAGATCATCGTAATAACCATTCCTGTCAACTAAACATTGTTCGTTATCCGCAAGACTGCCAATCTCTTCAAAAAAAAGCATTACATGATGAGGATCTTTATAGGCTGATGCATGTACCATAAGTTAACTATTTTATTTAGATACTTAAATGTTAAATTTATTGAGCTAAACAGGTAACCTCTGTTAATATATTACCCGGAGCATTAAAATAAAACCCGTAACCACCCCGCAAGGAGGCCGGAGGTTGGGTTACAGCTATCCCTCCTTTTATCAGGCGGTCATAAACTTCGGCCACCTGCTCATGGCTGTCAACCAAAAAACCGATATGAAAAGCATCCGGGTAGCTGTTGTTGCCATTCCGATTAAAGGTATCGGCCATAAGCACCAGGATAAAGCCATCCTTGCCCTCCATTACCGCCAGCATATTATTGCCTTTTACACCGGTACATTTAAAGTTAAAATATTGCTCAAAAAAATGAGAGCTGGCAGCAACATCGGTCACCGGCAAATTAACATGATTAAGCTTAATAGTAGTTACCGACATAATAATCAGGGTTTTAATGCTTTTAATACAAGGCCGAGTGTTTGTTCCATCAGTTTATCATCCAGTGCAAAACTGCTGTTCACATAGCTATTGCCCTGGTTATGAAATTTAATGAGTTGATAAAGAGGCGCATAAGCTACTGCCCAGTAAACCTCAAAAGGCAACGGTATAAGCTGCTGTTTTTCTTCGGCATTACGCATAAATGCTCCCAGTACCTGTCCGAAATTAACGGTAAGCATGGCCGTTACTTTTTCATAAAAATGAGTATAACGCATAATTTCAATAAACTCCATATCTAATGGACATTTCATGAAATACTCAAGCCTGTTGTGCCATTGTACCCTTAACCCATCTGCAAAATCCATATCGGGCGAAAAATTCTGAAGACTAAAAGTCATCATCTTTTCGGCTGCACCAACGCAAATACTGCTTATTAATTCTTCTTTATCCTTATAATAAATATAGATGGTAGCAGGTGATACCCCTGCGGCCCGGGCAAGTTTATTAACCCCAAAACCGTCAAGCCCTTCAGCAACTATCAACGCTATCGCCTTTTGGCGTATTTGGGCTTCTTTATATTCGTCGCGTGGCCTCATTTCAATACAAATATAAGTGAGCGTTCGTTTATTTAAAATTTTATTTTTATTTTCTAAAAGCAGAAAGCTTAAAACTAACTATAACAACTTGGCTATTAATCACTTTACATAAAACCGGACTACCAGTTTCATATAATTCAGGAAACCTTTACATTACGCAGTATTTGGATGATAGCATTTTATGCAGCCGGGCATGTAACTGTGCCAATTAAAATTAACTTATCAGTTTATAATAGGCAACCACCAAAATTGATATAATAACGAGGGGCAACATCCACAAAGTGTGTTTCCAGCTTTTTACAGTGTTTTTGTATTTTAGCATATAAAACATACTATAAACAAGCATTGTTACGGCCAATACCGCGCAAATACTAACAATTATCTTATTATCAACAATATATACACCTAAAATTGGGGCTATAAGTATCAATGTGACCAGCAATCCATATTTCTCCAGATAATTGGGTTTAGGATTTATTTCGATGGGTTTAATGCCGGCCAGGATTTCTTCTACCCTATCATAGCCCTCAACCTGCCGCGGAATTAATATCCGTTCAAACGGCGCCTTACTTTTTCCTCTTATCTCAAACCGGTTTTCCGCGTTCTTCTCAATGATAGTAATTTCACTTAATGGAACCTGCATATCTTTCAAACCATCTTGCTTACGTGTTATATTCAACTCATCGATAACTAAAGTATAGCTCTCGTATATTTTTCTCCGCTTTTTTGATGTTTTAAAAATAAGATATCCATAAAACAATGCCATGCCAATTACAAACCACATTCCGGTGCCGTCGTTATCCCCATCTTTTAACAGCATGAACGATACTCCACCCCATGCTATCAACATGAGCAAAGTTGTTCTAATGATTATTCTTTTACGCAGCGCAGGGTAGCTTTCGGGATTTAATCTGAATACCTGGGTTTCCATAAGGTTTAAATTCCCCTAAGATAGCTAAAATGACAAACCGAAAACTTGTATCACCATTAAAAAAATCTATAAAAAACACGAACGCTAAAACAATAACCGGGGTCCCGTGTTTTACTATTGTTTAATTAAAAATTATAAAGGCTTTAGCAAGCTATTTTTGAAGGCTTCGATTAATGAATGTAAATTTTATTTAAATTATAAAGAAATAACCCGTACCTTAGCATTGTCATACTAAATGTTAATAATTATGGAAAAATTAATAATATTAAGAATGTTCTTCTGCTTCCCGCTGGTTGGTTTACTGGTTCCTGATGCAGGTATTTTGTTGTCAAATTTTCCTGGCAAGGTTCCGGTGGTTCATGTTGTAATTGAGGTAGCATTATTGGTTTGCATTGCGCTTTGTACTGCCGCAATAGCATACGGAAAAAAACGAAATCAGAACAGGACAAACGAAGCTTCTTTTTCCTGATCACTGATAAAAAAACAAAGGAATATTTCAGTTGGGTTTTAATTAACCTCTCTAACATTGGGGCTTTTACGCCCCAATTTTACCCCAATACCACACTACCCTCCGCTCATTTCTTATTAGTTATAAGATATTTCATGATGGTATAAGTTTTGCCATAATCAATAATAGTTTTTTATTGATATTTGATAAACCGCTACCGCGTTCATGAAAAAAATTCTGTTTCTGCTTTTTTTGCCGTTGTGCTCACTTGCCCAAACAGCAAGTACCTATATCCGGGAGGGAAATTCAAAAGCCAATGCCAGGGATTATAAAGATGCCGTGCAGAACTTTACCCGCGCTATAGAATTAAACAACAAAAATGCCGATGTTTTTTATTACAGGGCTAATGCATATGGCAACCTTAAAGACTATAAGGCGGCTATTAATGATTATGCGCAGGCCATTGCGCTGAAACCAGAGCTGACCAATGCTTACCTGTATAAAGCTAATGCCGAGGCTGCCATACAAGATTATCAAGCCGCCCTTATTGATTTTGACCGGGCGATAGCATTGGGACCAAAAACAGCAGACATGTTCCATTACAGGGGCAATGCCAAAAGCAACATGAGCGATTATACCGGCGCTATTGCCGATTTTACCACCGCACTTCAACTTACGCCAAACAATGCCGACCTGTATAAATACCGTGGCCTGGCCAAAAACAATAATAACGATTTTACCGGAGCCATTGCCGATTATAATATGGCTATCAAACTAAACCCTAACAGCGCCGAGGTTTACCAATATATGGCAGGCAGCAAAGCCAGCATAAACGATTATAATGGCGCTATTGCTGATTATACCAAAACGCTTTCGCTTAATCCTGATAATGCCGAAGCCTATTTTTACCGGGCAAATACCAGGGCAAAACTAAATGATTTAAAAGGTGCTGTTGATGATTATAAAAAAGCGGCCGCTATCAACCCCAACCTTAAAAACCTTTTGCTTTACATGGCTAATGCCCAAAGCAGCCTGGGCGATACCAATGGCGCTCTCGATTATTTTAACAAGGCTATTGCGCAGTCCCCTAAAAATGCAAACCTGTACCTGTACCGCGGAATTATTAAAAGTGACAAGAAAGATAACCAGGCTGCCCTGGAGGATTTTAACAAAGCTATTGCGCTTGACCCTAAAAATGGCGATACATACCAAAGCCGTTCATTTTCAAAACTGGCATTAGGCAATTACGGAGGTGCTAAACTTGATGCCGATTCGGCAATTAAAATAAACCCTAACAGCATAAGTGCTTACGTAAGCCTGAGCAAAGCTAAAATGGCTATGAAGGATACCGCAGGGGTGATTGCAGATTTAACAAAAGCTATTAACCTGAACGGTAAAAGCGATGAAGCCTATTTGTCACGCGGCGATGCCTATCGTGACTTAGGGGTCCCTTTGGCCGCCATTAACGACTACACTAAAGCCATTGCTATAAACCCGGTTTATACTTACGCCTTTTTAAACCGGGCTATTGAAAAAACCAAACTGGGTGATTATACTGCGGCCGTAAATGACCTCGAAAAACTGATCAGCATTGCCCCGCAACAGCAAAATGGCTATTTACGATTGGGTAAAATCAATAATTTTTACAAGTACACTAATAATGGCGTACAACTATTTACTAAGGCTATAACACTGAACCCTGCAATTGCCGATTTTTACCTTTACCGCGGTGAAGCAAAAGCCGCCGCAGGTGACGGCAAAGGGGCCATGGCCGATTATAACACCGGTGTACTCAAAGCACCTAAAAATATAACGTTATTGTTAAAACGTGGCCTGGCCAAAGCAGATGCCGAAGACAACAGCGGCGCCATAGCTGATCTGAGCAGTGCATTAAAAATCGACTCATTATCCGACTCAACCGCTTTAGTTTGGCAAGCTCGCGGCTTTGTAAAAGCCAAACTTAAAAACTATAAAGGCGCCCTTGCCGATCTTGACCGTGCTGTATCAATTTACTCAAACGATGAAACTTTTTTACTCAGGGGCGATACCAAAATGGCTATGAAGGATTATGCCGGCGCTGCCGATGATTATCATAACGCCACCTATATGAACGATGCAAATGTAAAAGCTTACGCGCATAGCGGTATTGCTAAAAGCAATCTTGGGGATGCCCAGGGGGTAAAAGAAGACTTTGCTACCGCGTTTAAACTTGCTCCTAACAATCCGGATCTATATATTGACAGGGCTGCGGCCAAAACAAATTTAAAAGACCTGAACGGAGCCGTCTTGGATTGTAATACCGCAATAAGCCTTGATGCAAAAAATAGCCGGGCCTATTTACAAAGGGGGCTTGCGAAAATAGCTCTTGATGATAAAACAGGCAGCTGCGCCGATATGAATAAAGCTTTAAGTATGGGCTCAAAAGAAGCGGCCGATTCCATTGCAAAATATTGTAAATAACAATAACTTTTTATTTACAATACTCGTAAAATAAATAACTATTAACTGATCTATAAATAACAACCAAGCCCCGCAAGGGGCTTTTACATTTGCGCGGAACTGCGTGGGCTATACAGCCTTCTTACCTGCTATATGTAATTGTTCACGCAGCTCTTTCAATTCCATTTCGTAGGCGCGCATACGGGCCTGTAAAATATCAACCTCGGTACGCATCATTTGTATTTCGGTAATGAGTTTGGCTGATTCGGGCTTGTTGATCATCTTTTCGCCGGTACCAAGGATAAGCCATTCGGGCGAATATTTAAGCTGAAAACAAAGCTTACGGATAAGATAATAGCTAATATCCTGCTTTTTGTTGATCACTTTGCTAATAAACCCCTGATCAACGCCAATAGCACCGGCAAGCCCCAGCTGGCCGCCATGCTCTTTCACAACTACCTTTAACCGTTTTATAATCGCTTCGTCAGACATAAGTGACTGCAATAATAATCATTTTGTTTATCCATGCAATATATAATTGCTTATTGAACAAGCCCCGAAAACAAAAAAGGTCAAATGCCCCAACAGCAAATGACCTTAAAGTAAAACTAACCAACAAAAACTATATATGACAATAAATAAGCTTAGGTTAAAACAACAACTATTTATTTCCTAAATTTTCAAGCAGCTCGCCAAGTTTATCATTATAAACAGGCAAACTGATCTTTCCTGTATTGTAATCACTTGCTATTTGTTGCAGGCTTGCCTCTATTTTCTGCTTCGCATCGTTGCGCATATGCGTATGATAGGTATCGGTAGTGAGCCCTGCATTAATTTTATTAAATTTTTGATCCACACACCTTTTCATAAGTAACGGCTGCACATCGTTCGCATTTTTCAGCAATAAATTAACCCTGCTCCGTTGCTGCTTATCAAACTGTAAAATAACAAATACCAGTCCGAGCCCTCCTATCATAAACAAATAAAAATAATCCATATAAAGCCCTGATATTAAACATTCATTATACATTTTAATACGAAGCCAATAAAATAAGGTTGCATAATATTTAAAACTTTTTTCGAATATTTTTCTAACACAAAAATTACCCGATGCACAAATTTTAAAATACGCATAAAAAGCCGACCTTTACATTCACAATCTCTTAACAAAAGGGATACATAAAATTGCGACTATCATGAAACCGGGCGATAAGGTAATTTGTATAAACGACAAAATAGATCCTGAAAAGATGGCTGAAATACGGCAGGATTTTGAGATCTGGATCACCAGGGATAAGGAGTACACCATCCGCGAAATACTTGATAACAATGGCATTGTAACCGGCCTGTTATTGGAAGAGGTACACAATTTTCCCAAATTTTTTAAACTGATAAACCGTTTCCAGGAACCTGCATTTGCCCAGTGGCGTTTCCGCAAACTAAATTACGCAAGTCCGGAGGCCGAAGCTGTTAGCGAAGATTTGGAGCTTGTTGAGCATATTGAAAAAGAACAACAGCTGGTAAAAGTAAAATAGTGTCGAAACCTGCCTCCTGCCGTCGCCTTCAGGCTCACAGTAATTACTTTGTTAAAATAAGTTAAACATTTGGCTGCAACCTATTCATAAACGGATATTTATATAGCGAAATCATTGCATATAATTATCTGTCTGTATGAAAAAGTTACCCGCATTATTTTCACTGGCAACTTCAATCGGATTGTGGTATGCCTGCACCCAGCACCCGCAAAACAAAAATACAATTGATAAGCCCGCCATAAAAATCAGCAACCATGGCGTTAACATTGCTTATACAGATACCGGCAAGGGTGATACCACATTGCTTTTTGTACATGGCTGGTGCATTAACAAAAGCTACTTTAACAATCAGGTAAAATATTTTGGTAATAAATACCGGGTTGTTACGATTGATTTGCCTGGCTACGGCCAATCAGGTAAAAACCGTAACTCATGGACGGTGAATGATTTTGCCCGTGATGTAACCTTCGCGATAACCACTCTTAAATTAAAAAACGTAATCCTCATTGGCCACTCCATGGCCGGCGAAATTATTGTACAGGCCAGGCTCAATACCCCTAACCAGGTGATAGGGCTGGTAGGCATTGATAACTTTAAGGGCTTTGACGGAAAACCCGAAAGCGCAAAGGCCAAAGCCGATTATGCAGAAGCCATAGCCATGTTAAAAAAACATTTTAAAGCAGTAGCCACAACCTATTTTAACCAGGACCTTTTTTATAAAACAACCAGCGCCGCAATCAGGAAACGCATACTTAACGATGTGGCCAATGCCGATAGTGCCATTGCCATAGCAAGTATGGAAGACAACAGTTTTAACACAACAGCCAAACTTAAAGCCGCCAAAACAAAGCTCTATCTTATTAACAGCGACTACACACCTAATGACACAATTGGGTTTGTCAAAGCAGGGATCCCTTACCGCTTGCTGCAAATACATGCCACAGGGCATTTCCCTATGATTGAAAAACCTGCAGAATTTAACAGGCTTTTACAACAAGCTATCAATCAAATTTAATTTGCTTAAGCATAAAAAGCAGCATTTAAAGCAATTTTAACAACCTGGCAAATTATGTAAACAATGCCAAATAGCATATTTCATAGCTAATTTAATACTCATAATCGCTTGCTGCGCCCTCTTCTACAAGTTGTGTAAGCAAAGCTTTCAATACAGCTTCACGGGTCCACTGCTGTTCAGGTGATGATGCATCATCCTTATACCATTGCAGGGGAGTGTTAATTTCGATGCGGGCTTTGTAAACAAAGTTTTTGGTTGGATGCAATTTGGTCCCCTCGTAGCTATTCAGGTTTTCAGTTTTAATGATCCGGGCCAGGTCACGGACCCGGATATCTACCTGGAGACATTCATCAATTGAATTTTTAAAATCCTGCTTATCTTCCAGCCACAAAGTAAGCACTTCATCCGTAATGTCGTGTTCGGCAATAGATATCCGGCTGTAATCATAATCAACCGATATAATAAGCCACCAAAGCTGGCTTTTAAGTTTTTGAGAAATTTTTATCATGATAATTAGTGTATTGATTTCATATTATTTTAATTGGGCATTATGCAGTAATACCTGCAACCAGGTTATTACCGCTTAAAAGCAGGCATCCAGCCTGGCATATACTTTTGAATAGCAGCAATTTCATCTCTATACTTTTCGCATGCAGTTCTATAACCTTCAAAGCGCTGCAAAACCTCATGTTCATTTAAAGTATTTGAGCAGTTTTGATTATTATTATCTCCTGTCGATTGCCGTAGGGCCGAAAATGCTATATACATTGTTGTATGATATTGATTATTTATTGATATTATTTCTTGATTTTAAATTACAGAACATTGTATTTTAACAAAAGAATACTCTTTACAAAATGGATTAAACATTTTGATTTGTAAATAATTTGACTTACATTAGCAATTATCAACGAAACAAATATACAGAATAATCTTTATTATAATCAAGAATAATCTTTAAATTATTTTCATCATGGAAGACGAGATAAAACCAAACAAAATAAAGATTGTACGCCCCGAAACATTGGAGTTTATCATACTCTATAATCAGCTTAAAGGAAAAGCTTTTAATGGAAATGCTCAATTAGCTGAGGCGTTAGGCTTTAACTCCCCAAGCTCGATTACTGAAATAATAAAGAGCAGGCAAAACATAGATCCAGAAAAACTCCGTATTTTTAAAGAAAGATACAAAGACTACATAACAGGCGATAAAAAACAGAATTTCTCTGAATCAAAACCTGTATCCAAACACAGTGAAGGCATACCTATGTATGAAATTTCTGCAACCGCTTCAGGTGTAGAAGTATACAATGACATAAACGATTCTCAGCCGGTTGGCCACATGAATTTCCCGGGCATTGAGGATTGCGATTTTGCACTTCCGGTTTGGGGGCACAGTATGTACCCATATCTTGAAAACGGCTGCTGGGTTGCGCTAAAAATAATTCATGATAAAAAGATCCTGCCCGGCGAAGTTTATTACATTGAGTGGGGCGACTATCGCATG
The DNA here is from genome assembly GCF_034263275.1 of Mucilaginibacter sp. cycad4. Taxonomy (NCBI): domain Bacteria; kingdom Pseudomonadati; phylum Bacteroidota; class Sphingobacteriia; order Sphingobacteriales; family Sphingobacteriaceae; genus Mucilaginibacter; species Mucilaginibacter sp. cycad4. The sequence goes on from NZ_CP139559.1 coordinate 3,633,142, forward strand.
TATAAACGCCTGCTTGCCGGGGATATCCCCGATGAGGTAATTGCACATTCAGATAATACAACCGAAATGGTTGGCAACCGGCTCAAATATGCACCATTTATTATAAAGGTAGCCGATATCAAAAAGCTTTGCCTTGTTAAGGACATCCACAAAAAACACAACCATTAACCTGCATAGCGGTGCAATTTGTTAAGAGAATAACAAATTGCACCGCTCTTGTTACCGGGCCTGCCTATTCAAAAACATCCGATACCTTACAACATTCTTACAACTCCGCAGTTAATTATAATACGGGTTAAATTTACTAACACTTGATTTATAATTACGGTGCCTGTTAAACCTTTAAAAACTCAGGCAATCAAAATTTAAAGGTTTAAGCAGGATAATTTTTTTAATCATGCGAAGTGAGATGTTAAAACTTGCCATTGATGAGCTCAGCGTTGGTAACTGGGTACAAAACTTTGCGTTTTACAGCCTTCTTGCCCTGCTATCATGGGCGGTTATCATGCAAATAAAATCAACGTCAAAAATTGAATTTAGAAAACGGCGCACAGCGAAATAAGCTGATGTTTATTACAAAAGCCAAACTGTCACCAATTAAAACTTCCCTATTTTTAGCCGTATTTTTTTTGACAGATAAAATGACAATCCGGCTGGCTACCCTCAATGATGTATCGCAGATATTAGCTTTTATAGCTGATGTAATAGCTGTTATGAAAGCAGCAGGCAATTTTCAATGGGATAACGACTATCCCAATAAACAAGCATTTAGCCGGGATATTAACCTTAACCAACTTTGGGTAGCCGAAATTACCGGAACAATAGCAGGTGTAGCTGCTATAACTACCCACCAGGATGCAGAATATGCCCAGGCCGGGCTTGATATTAACGAAACTGCCATAGTCACGCATCGGCTTGCTGTGAACATCAATTACCAGGGCCGCGGCGTTGCGACAGCACTTCTCAAACAAGCCGAACATGAAGCCATCCGGCGGGGAATTAATACATTACGAATTGACACCAATATTGCTAACCTGGCAACGCAAAGGCTGTTCCCAAAGCTGGGCTACGCTTTGGCAGGTGAGATCAGCTTAGATTTAAGACCAGGTTTAAGATTTTTGTGCTACGAAAAACGGCTCAATAGCAATCAATAACAAACAACAACATTTATCGGGGTATGGTTATCCGATTTCCATCTATTTAAAGTTTCACATGTTCACACAAAACCCACAACTATTTCTCAATAGTTATTCACAAATGGGGATTTTATCAACAATGACCTTTTAGTTTATTTTTTATTCAGTTATATTTATGATAATTATAAACCGCAGGCCTCTGCCGGAGTCATAAAGTTGTAACAAAAGGAGAAGAAGATGGAACCTATCATGATACTGGTAATTGCGGCTATTATTGCTGCCATAATTTTAGTTGAATTTAACAAACGGCAAAACACAAAAGCTGGCGATAGCAGTCATATAACTGCCGATGTGCAACAGCTATACCTGCTTAAAGCTGCAGAACATAAAATAGAAGTAATTGAAGATTTACAAAAGAATGCTGCTAACATCAACAATGCTATTGTAACAAATATTGAACAGGAGCTGTCACGTTTAACCGGTGCTTTTGAAAAAGGCGATATCAAATTGAAAGAATTTAACCTCAAGCTTGACAGTTTACTTAATAACCTTGATGTTAACAATTCACTGGCAAAAGCCTCATAAGCAACAAGTTACTCCATTGCGCCGGTTTAATATTTGACTTTAAGTATCACCTTAAAAGTGTTACATATCCCGACAGTGGTTTCTTACCATCCTTAAGATCAACTACATAGTAATAAGTCCCGGCAGGCAGCACGTACCCATTAAAAGATCCGTTCCAGTTTTTAGCATAACCCACCGAACGGAATATTCCGGCACCGTATCTATTAAACACATTCACCGTGCAGTTTGGATACGCGGCAAGCCCGGCGATACTCCAGGTATCATTAACACCATCACCATTAGGGGTAAAAGTATTAGGGATAACCATTTGTTCCAACACATTGACTTTAATAATGGCCGATGCCGGGCATCCCCCTGCTGTTACCGTTAATGTATAAGTAGTAGTTGTTAGCGGCGATGCGGCCGGCGATGAGACAGTGGAATTGCTTAACCCAACCGAAGGCGACCAGCTATAATCTGTAACACCGTTTGATAGAACCGGTGATAAGATAATACTTTCACCTTTTTTGATAGTAATATCTCCGTTAAACGCCACAGTAGGCAACGCTTTAGTTTGAATAACAAGCTCATTACTGGTACCAGGTACAGAGCATTGCGCAGAGCTGCTTATTGTACAAGTTAAGAAATCGCCGTTTTTCAGGGTGTTACTGGTAAAGTTATCCTTGTTTTCGCCAACATTAACGTGGTTCAATTGCCACTGATAGTTAGGATTAGCTACCTCGGTGCCATGAGTGTTTGCCACAAATGTTACCGACTGCCCCGGGCAGGCTAAACCGGGCTGCTCCACCGTTACTATTGGAGGTACTTGTGAATTATACACAGGCGATACCGGGACGGAAATTGCACTCAGCGGGCCGCAGTCGCTTGGATTCATCAGTGTAACTGTTACCTTATCGGCAGCCGTGATGGTGGCCGGCGCCGGGAATGTTTTATCGTGATTACCCTGATCGACATTGTTGATCTGCCAGCTGTAAACAGAATTAACGACCTCGGTACCATGCGTATTCGCCACAAATGATACCGATTGCCCCGGGCAGGCTAAACCGGGCTGCTCCACCGTTACTATTGGAAGTACTTGTGAATTATACACAGGCGATACCGCGACGGAAGTCGCACTCAGCGGGCCGCAGTCGCCTGGATTCATCAGTGTAACTGTTACCTTATCGGTAGCGGTGATGCTGCCCGGTGCCGGGAATGTTTTATTGTGATTACCCTGATCAATATTGTTGATCTGCCAGCTGTAAACAGAATTAGCTACCTCAGTGCCATGGGTATTCGCCACAAATGTTACCGATTGCCCCGGGCAGGCTAAACCGGGCTGCTCCACCGTTACTATTGGAAGTACTTGTGAATTATACACAGGCGATACCGGGACAGAAGTCGCACTCAGCGGGCCGCAGTCGCCTGGATTCATCAGAGTAACTGTTACCTTATCGGCTGCGGTGATGCTGCCCGGTGCCGGGAATGTTTTATTGTGATTATCCTGATCAATATTGTTAATCTGCCAGCTGTAAACAGAATTAGCTACCTCGGTGCCATGCGTATTCGCGACAAATGTTACCGATTGCCCCGGGCAGGCCAAACCGGGCTGCTCCACCGTTACTATTGGAAGTACTTGTGAATTATACACAGGCGATACCGGGAAGGAAGTCGCACTCAGCGGGCCGCAGTCGCCTGGATTCATCAGTGTAACTGTTACCTTATCGGCAGCGGTGATGGTGGCCGGCGCCGGGAATGTTTTATCGTGATTACCCTGATCGACATTGTTGATCTGCCAGCTGTAAACAGAATTAGCTACCTCGGTGCCATGCGTATTCGCCACAAATGTTACCGATTGCCCCGGGCAAGCTAAACCGGGCTGCTCCACCGTTACTATTGGAAGTACTTGTGAATTATACACAGGCGATACCGGGACAGAAGTCGCACTCAGCGGGCCGCAGTCGCCTGGATTCATCAGAGTAACTGTTACCTTATCGGCAGCGGTGATGCTGCCCGGTGCCGGGAATGTTTTATCGTGATTGCCCTGATCAATATTGTTAATCTGCCAGCTGTAAACAGAGTTAGCGGCCTCGGTGCCATGGGTATTCGCCACAAATGTTACCGATTGCCCCGGGCAGGCCAAACCGGGCTGCTCCACCGTTACTATTGGAAGTACTTGTGAATTATACACAGGCGATACCGGGACGGAAGTCGCACTCAGCGGGCCGCAGTCGCCTGGATTCATCAGTGTAACTGTTACCTTATCGGTAGCGGTGATGCTGCCCGGTGCCGGGAATGTTTTATTGTGATTACCCTGATCAATATTGTTGATCTGCCAGCTGTAAACAGAATTAGCTACCTCAGTGCCATGGGTATTCGCCACAAATGTTACCGATTGCCCCGGGCAGGCTAAACCGGGCTGCTCCACCGTTACTATTGGAAGTACTTGTGAATTATACACAGGCGATACCGGGACAGAAGTCGCACTCAGCGGGCCGCAGTCGCCTGGATTGATCATTGTAACTGTTACCTTATCGGCAGCAGTGATGCTGCCCGGTGCCGGGAATGTTTTATCGTGATTGCCCTGGTCGACATTGTTGATCTGCCAGCTGTAAACAGAATTAGCGACCTCGGTGCCATGGGTGTTTGCTACAAACGTTACCGACCGCCCCGGGCAAGCCAAATCCGGTTGTTCTACTGTTACCATTGGGGGTGTTAATGGTATATACATGGGTGATGCCGGAGCGGAAGTAACAGATGGCGTACTCGTACAATCGGTGGTATTAGTGATCGTTACCGTTATTACATCGGTACTGCTAATTTCCGAGCTTATGAAATTCACACTATTTGGGCCCTGGGGATTTCCGTTTACATACCACTGATAACTGGCATGATCACCACCGTTTATTGACAATGCCACAAGGATTACCTGCTCACCGGGGCAACCTAAAATTTGTTGATTAATGCTTACCTCCGGCGTCACAATCTGATTTACTACCCCATTTACCGGCACATGAACATCTGCAGCCCCTGTTGATTTCAACAAAACGTCACCTGCCAGGCTCCCGGCGGGTGCAGTTATTGCTGTGCGTACATAAACTGCAACCCCCGGCTCTAAGTCGGCAATCGGTATGGTAACTGTGCTACTGTAACCTCCAACCGGCGTCAATGATACTTCAAAATTGGCAGGGGCAATAACAATCCCATCATTGGTAAGATTAATTCCCGACACTGCAAACTGCTGATAATTTGCAGATGCCGACCCGATACAGGCAGCAATAGTACCACTAACATTGCTGCTTTTAATATTGGGAGTTGCTACATCAGCAACCTCTATGCTCAACATGAACTTACTGCTGCCCCCGGCGTTATAAGCGGTAACAGTATAATTGGTAGCGGGCCAGAGCACAGTTGGGGTACCGGTGATGATTCCGGTACGAGGGTCAAAGGTTAAGCCTGCGGGCAAAGCTTTATCTATAGTATAACCAGTTGCTGTAACCCGCTTGATAGAGTTTTTACCATATTCGGCCACATATAAATTACCGTCGGCGCCTATCGTTATACCGCTTGGGCTGCTAAAATGGACTTCATTGCCAACCCCGCTTTCGGCCCCTACCGGACCTCCGCCTGCTATAGTTTTAACCTCACCATCCGGCGAAATTCGTCGCACAGTGCCGAGATTACTATCTGTTACGTATAAATTTCCTGATACATCTATAGTTATTCCTACAGGGGATTGAAAATTAGCTGCTGTTCCATTCCCATCCCCGCTACCGAAATTTCCGCTGCCCGCTATTGTTGAAACCATGCCATTGGGAGTTATCTTACGAATTACAAAACCGCCCTGATCTGCAACGTAGATGTTCCCGTCATTATCAACCACAAGCCCGGCCGGCTTTTTAAATTTGGCGGCACGCCCAAGCCCATCTAAAGTACCTGCCGAAGGTTGGCCTGCAAGTGTGTACACGTAACCCGATGGAAATATTTTACGAATGGCGTTATTACCATCCGACACATACAGGTTATCATCCTTATCGATAGCTATGCCGTAGGGATTGATGATATTTGCCATATTACCCGGGCCATCGGCCGTACCGCTTTTATTAATACCGGCAAAAACAGTGACTGTACCCAACGGGGTGATTTTTAATATATTATGATTATTATAGTTTGCCACAAATAAGTTACCGCTTTTATCCTTAACCACTCCACGGGGGTTATTAAGCTTAGGCACATCAAAAGGTGGCCCGGGCAGCGCATCGGTACCTATTGACGAAACCTGCCCCGATGCACTTATTATTCGGATCCCGCCGCCGCTTTCGGCTATATACATATTCCCATCGGCATCTGTACTTATACCAAACGGCAATTTAAATTGTGCGGTAGCTGCATCGCCGTTTACATTACCAAACTGTCCTGTACCTGCTATAACCTTAGTGTCGCCGTAAATGGTAGCCGGAACAGCGCCCCCAGTATTAGTAGGGCTTAGCGGCGATATTTCATTGCCGATAATATAAATATTGGGAGTAGTATAGGTAATATCGGGCGCCTGGCCAAAAGCTGAAAAAGCTACAAGCCAAAGCACAAGTGCTGTTATTACCGGTTTCAGAAAGGTACACACTTGTGGCTACTTTAAATTGTAAGCAAGTTCAGGTACCCGGAGATCTGGAAGATAGCAAGAGTAAATATAATTGGCCATTAAATTGCAGGTAAGGTTATAGTAATCTGTTTTATCTCATCAGTTTATCAGTTACTGATATACATACTAAAATAAGCTTTTTCGATAACACTTAATCAACTAATTTTAAATGATTTAAATTATATAACCCCTATCACCAAAAACAAAAAAAGCCGGCAATGCCGGCTAATATTTTTAAAAAGAAGAATAATGTTTTAGTTGGTATTAATTACGCCTGAAGCCACCTTTTTGGCCACCACCGTTAAAGCCAGGACCTTTGTCTTCGGCTACGTTAACCGTGATCCTGCGGCCGTAATAACTTGCTCCATTCATGCAACGTATCGCTTCTTTCGCTTCATCCTCGTTAACCATCTCCACAAAACCAAAACCCTTACTCTCTTTTGTTTCGCGATCTTTAATGATCCTGAGCGATTTAACCGGCCCAAAATCACCAAAAACAGCTGTTAATTCGGCCTCATCTACTTCTAAAGGAAGACCTGCAATAAATACTTTCATCAATGTTTTTAAAATTTGCATAAAGGTACGAAAAAAGAGCCGTATTACCGCCCTCCCGGGTACTAATGATCATTAGGTAATGGCTTTTTTACCTTAATATTACTGAATAAAATTTCCAAACTGATGTTGAAAACGAAACGAATTTTATTTGAGCTGCAGTTCAAAGCTTCCTTCAACACGGTAAAAAGGAGAGTCAGACTTATCGTCTTTAGCTAAAAAGGTAAAGAACGTACCTTTAGCAATCATATTTTCCTGGTTATACTGTTCCATATCAATCTTGCCAAAATCCTGCTGTCCCGCATATTTGGTAAGGGTATATTGAAGCAAAGGTTTTTTTTCATCAACGTTAAACAGAAACTGGCTCCCGGCAACGTCACTGCTGGTTTTTACCGAAGCCAGTCCTAAAGAGCTGATGCCAAAACTCATGTTATGTGCTTTGTTGATTGCGGTGATGCCAAAATACTTGTTATCGCCATTATGCACGTTTATAAATGCAATTGAATCCTGGCTGGCATCAAAAGTGTAAGTAGAATCTTCGATGGTAACTTTTAAAGTACCTTTCCCTGCAAGAAAATTACCCGGAGTATTGATAATGTTTACTGATGATACGCTGTCCTTACTGCTGGCTGTTTTAACCGCGCTGATATCTTTCACTTCCTCATCTTTTTGGCAGGAAGTTAAAGCCACCGAAATGGATAAACTTAGTAAAACAAACCATTTAGTAAAACTGGTACGTATCATAGGCTTACTGGCGAATAAACATAGCAATAAATAATTACAAATTTCATGAAATATGGTTAAACAAATTAATTTTTTTACTTTTTTTAACCTTTGTATGATATACGTCAATAGTCATGCTAAAGTTGCCGGTTTATGTGTGATAGAACACTTTTAATAAAAATGCAAAAAATGGATAACCGGCGGCCCGTTTTCGAATATTTTCAACATCCAAAAATATAAAAATCGAAATATAAATTACAAGCAATACACTGTAAATCAAATTAATATACACCCATTAAAATACTTCGCCCACATTAATAAACAAGCCTCTTGACCCTTCACGCCCGAAACCATAATCAATGGCGATATTGGTTTTGGATACCTTATTGAGTTTAACCCTTAAACCGGCCCCAAAACCAGGCTGCATAGTTTGTAAAGCCGTACCCGGTGCTGCCGAAAACGACTCGCCGTTTACAAAAGCTACCCCTCCAAGTAAACCATTACGGGTTATTTTAAACCGGTATTCGCTTTCAAGATAAACCATTTGCGCCCCTCTAAACCTACCCTGTATGTATCCGCGCCCGGTAGTAAAGCCAGGGTCGTGCCCGGTAGCGGGCAGATCGAGGTATGCCGGCCGGCCGTTAAGTACCAACCAACTGTATGACCAAAAGGCCAGCACGTTATCCGAGCTTTCCGGAAATCTGAAGTATTTGCGCACGTCAACAATTAAAGAGCGCCAGGCAGTTGTACTGCCTAAAAATGTATAATTATCCCGGTACTGTAACGAGGTGTAAAATCCGCGCGATGCATTAATCGGGTTATCGCGGCTGTCATAGAGCCCGCTAAACGTTATCCCGGTTGATATAGCGCGGCTAACAGGTCCATATCTTTCATAGTCGGACGTTTTTCCGTTTAACTGCCCTTTCTCGTACATGTTCCACCTGTCATCAAAAATATAGCCCAAACCGGCGTAAAAATTTCCGGTTATATTGCGCAAAACAGTTTCATGAAAACGAAAAAAACTATAAACCAGCGGGTTTTCATTATCCCTGTCAGAATTACTGCCTAAGCCAAAACTGCTTTGCGGATACTTGTAAAACCTGAAATCGCCTATAAAATCATATTTGTTGTTTTTCGACCAGATGTTTGATTGAATAGGGATGATCACCTGCTTATTTTGAGTATAGGCAGGATTGATCGTTATGGTGGAGATCCGGGTATCGGGCGCTAACCTGAAAATCACATTGCCTGATATAGTACCCGCCAGCCCTGTTTGTAAAGTGTAACCTATAGCCGGGATAATGGATATTACCGGTTTTGAAGTTACAGAATCAACCTTGCCGGGTTTATTGCTTTCATGAAAAATGGATCCGATAACATCAAAAATATCTTTTTCAAAGGTAGTGTCAGGATGGGTAACCAGTACGGTATCTTTATATTTAGTATGCCCTATCGGGATGTATCTTTTATCCTGGGCGTGTACTCTGATACTTATGAGCAAGCCTGCAAAAATTAAAATGCTTGTTTTATTAATACCCATTATAATTATTCGATGCAGGAAAAGTAAAGGTTTATCCGTGCAATTATAAAATAATTATTTAAGTTATTTGTTTGTACAAGATTTTATTGCGCCTTAAGCCGCGGATCAAAAGTAAACTTGTTTACACTGCTGATAGTTATTTTGTTATAATCGGGATGGGCCGGATTAAGCAGGTAATTATATTCCAGATCAATAATTGCCGATGGTACTTTTAATACGGCCGTTTCCATTTTACGAAGCCAGGTATCGCCAAGCAATTGCGTAACGGGGTAGTTAATTACTTTATGCCAGTTAGTATTAAGCTTTTGAAGTTTGTTTACAGTGATTTCAAAAACAGGCAGGTTATCCGGTATCTGAAATATGATAACCGAAAAATCGCCGGCGTACAAGGCTGTACCAGGCGAATGCGCCAGTTTTTCGAGACATGAAAGAGCCAGTGAACCACCTGTATAGATCATATATTGCCCCAATGAATTCCATCGGCCGTCAATTCCTGAGCCTTTGCGGTCACGGGCATATTTAGTTTGGCTTATCCGGTAAACGTTCAAAAAAGGTAGATAGATAGATTAATAAATTATCTGGCGAACATAAATTGCTTTAAAGAAACAATCAATAATTCACTAAATCATTAATTCAATAATTATTTTTAGGCAAGCACACCGTAATCAATACGGATAAGCTGGCTTATTACAATACTAATACCTGTTATGGTATCAAGTAAATCAAAAGGGATAGCGTCAATACCCGGATTATAGTGTTTTAGCCAGCCCTTAAACTCGTCAAGGGTGCCAAAGGTATCAAGGCCTTTATCAAAAAGCTCAAACAGTTGAATGATGTGCTCACTAAGCCCCTGGTTTAATTCATGTGTACTTTGCAAATGCTTACGCAAAGTAGGCTCGGTTATATGCAACCATTTGGCAATATCGCTTTGAGTGGCGCCGGTTACCTTTAATAAATCAGTGATGGAATTTGAACGCAACCCTTGTTTTATAGCCCCAAGCTTGGCCAAAGGCGATTTAAAATAGGTTTCATAAGGCATCAGCAGATCATTAAAAACCTGCATAGGCGCATCGGTAAATACATAAGGGCGGGATGCAGCCTGCCCTTGCCTGGCTTCAATAGCTGTATTACGTTTAATTGCTTTGCTCATATACAAATGTAAATATTTTCTATTAAAAAAGAAAATATTTACATTTTATTAATTCTACTCTTATACCTTCCCCATATCTGCCTTAATAAAAAAATTACCAATAAAATTAGCAATTGTAAAAAATATTTCCGACATTTGATTATTCTTTTATGCCAATAGGCATTTAAAACATAATGAAACCCGATATATCTTCCTTTAATAACGCCGCCCAGGTTGAGCGGCTTATTGACAAATATTTTGCCCACATAAAGGGTAAATATCACATTGAACAAAAACCGGTAAAAAACAGTAAAGACAATGCAGAAACTATTGAACAAAAGGTTTGGGACCGTGAACCCGAACCTGCAACCCTATCGGGACTGGCCCTTGCACTTGGCTTTAACAGCCGGCAGGAGCTTCATGATTATATACAGCACGGCCGGTTTTCACAGGCTGTTAAACAGGGGATTTTACGCGTAGAAGCCAGCTATGAGGCTCATCTGCACCAAAATGCAACCGGGGCAATGTTCGCGTTAAAAAACATGGGGTGGAACGAAAAACATGACCCATCACCAAATACAGAGGCAGGGAATGTTTTAACAGTGAAAATCTTAAGCTCCGGCCCGCCCCCTGCCGGCAGTGAAAAAGAGGTAAAACTATAACCCCGGTACCCGTTTGTAAGTTCAGGTATCAGATTAAAAAATCAGCAAAAATGACCGATGAAGAAATAATCACCGACATTACATTTAAAGAACCGGAAGGCTTTCACTGCTCTGTCCTGTTCAAACAAAATTTTCTCTCAACCGCACATGTGGTAGTTAACCAGGGAGGCACCAGCAGCGGTAAAACATTTGCCATTGAGCAGGCGCTGTTTTGCCTTGCCTGCGAAAACCCCAAACAGGTGATCACCATAGTTGGGCAGGATATTCCTAACCTTAAAGCAGGCGCCCTGCGCGATGCATTAAATATATACAACTCTTCGCCGGTATTACAGGCAAAAATTAAAAGTTATAATAAAAGCGACCGGATCTTCGAGTTCATTAACGGCAGTAGTTAATGTGCTGCAGCAGGAAGTTCAGGGATTAAAAGAAGGAAAAAGATCTTAAATATATTGTTTAAGAGGTTGTGCCCAGAACGAGATTCGAACTCGTACATCCTTACGAATGCCACCCCCTCAAGATGGTGCGTCTACCAATTTCGCCACCTGGGCTTTTAAAAAATGTGAGAATCTTTCAATTCTCACATTCTAATTTTTCTTACTTAAAAAAGGCGTGCCCGAAGAGAGACTCGAACTCTCAAGAGACAATTCTCAACGGCTTCTGAGACCGCAACGTTTACCAATTTCGCCATCCGGGCTTATCGTTTTATTAACAAGCGTGCAAATATAATCGTTTCCGCCAAATTGCAACCTAATAAATTAAAAAATCAATATTATGTTGTTTAACGGTATTTGAAAATCTAACTTAGGTTTCATAAAACACTTTATATCAAACTAAATGAAGCTAAACCGCATTTTTATTTCAGGTACCTTATTCTGTTCTGTGTGGTTCAATTCTGTCCTGAAAGCACAAACTATTACTATTTTACAGCAGGATAAGCCAACAAGTATCCGTGGTTTATCGGTAGTTGATGACAATACGGCATGGATAAGCGGCAGCAAAGGATACATCGCTAAAACTAACGACGGCGGTAAAACCTGGAACTGGCAGCAAATAAAGGGTTATGAAAAATCCGACTTTCGGGATATCGAAGCTTTTAATGATCATGAAGCCGTGATCATGAGTTCGGGCACGCCGTCCCTCATCTTGAAAACAGTTGATGGCGGACAAACCTGGCAGGAAAAATATCGAAAAACAGATACAACCTATTTTTTAGACGCCATGGATTTTGCCGATAACCATCACGGTTACATCTTAGGCGACCCAATCAACAATAAATTTTTATTACTGGAAACCAAAGACAGTGGTGAAACCTGGAACGAGTCGGAAAATGCCCCGGATGCACTACCCGGAGAAGCTGCTTTTGCAGCGAGTGGAACATGCCTCAGAGTATCGGGCAAAGGAGCGATATACATCGTTTCAGGAGGTAGCAGTGCAAGGCTTATTTCCTTGCAGCTTCACAATAATCAATGGCAGTATTCAAATCTTCCTCTTACTCATGGAAAAAGCAGTGAAGGGGCTTTTTCAATATCGACAGGGCAAAATGCCGGTATTATTATCGGGGGGGATTATGCCAATGATAAAAAGACAGATTCAGTGGCAACTATCCACACGGTTCACCCTGTCCTCACATTTACACCATCACAAACAGGGCCGGCAGGTTTTCAATCAGGTGTTGAGTACATAAAATCCGGAATATTCCTTTCCACAGGCACTCCCGGGAGCAACATCACTACAGATGGAGGCAAAACGTGGAAGCAAATAGACGGCACAAGCTTTAACGTTTGCCGTAAGGCAAAACATGGCACACTCGTATTATTAGCCGGAAATAGCGGTAAAATAGCTGTTCTAAAATTGTAGTTTACTGGTTTTTAATAGCTTAAAAAAAGCTTTACATTAATTTAAAAAATAGCTTGCAGGGAATAATTAAGAACCCTATATTTGCACCACTTTAAACGGAAACGGTTAACCGAACCAAGGAAGTTGAAAAGTATGATTCCGTAGCTCAGCCGGTAGAGCATAACACTTTTAATGTTGGGGTCCTGGGTTCGAGTCCCAGCGGGATCACAAAGCCTTTGAAAAGAGGCTTTTTTATTTAAAAACAAAAGCTGCCCTTTAAACAGCTCCGCCTCATTAAGCGAAAAATTTAAAGAATGATTCCGTAGCTCAGCCGGTAGAGCATAACACTTTTAATGTTGGGGTCCTGGGTTCGAGTCCCAGCGGGATCACAGAAAGGCACAAGAAATTGTGCCTTTTCGCATTTAAACCCGTGCTCAACGCTGTTTTTGGTAAATAAACGGCCATCCCAAATCAGTTCCGGTCAGATCGATAGAAGCCGAAACTACTGAACACCTTTTTTCGTTATATTGCTCCACAATTAAGCACAACCAATACTAAAAATGACCGGCGGTAATAAGAACGATAAGGTGAATATGAAGACGCTTGCGAAAGAGCTTAACCTTTCAACCGCGACCATATCCAAAGCGTTGCGCGATAGCTATGATATCAGTCCTGAAACCAAACTGAAGGTAATGGAAGTTGCAAAACGCTTAAATTATGTACCTAACGCTTATGCCAGCAGTCTCCGCAAACAAAGCAGTAACACAATAGCCATCATTATACCCGAAATTGCTGATAGCTTTTTTAGCCAGGCCATTAACGGAATTGAAAGCGTTATCGCCCCTAAAAAATACCATGCGCTGATCTATCTTACTCATGACAGCTATGAACGGGAGGCATCCATGTTTAACGACCTGGCCAGCGGACGGGTGGACGGCCTCATCATGTCGGTAGCCAGCAGCACGCAGGATACGGGCCATATTAAAACATTACAGGAAACGGGCATCTCCATAGTTTTTTTTGACAGGGTATGCGAGGATATTACTGCCGATAAAATTATAACCGACGACTATAACAGCGCCTACAACGCTGCCTGTCATCTGCTACAGGCCGGATGTAAAAACATCTCATTGGTTACCATCAGCGGCTATCCTACTATTTTAACCGCCCGGGAACAAGGATATCGCAACGCTTTAACCGACAATGGGTTTGCAGCTAAAGATACAGGAATAGTAACCTGCTCAAATAAATATACGGAGGAAAACGTAAATATGATCAAAGCGCATTTGGCAACCGTTAAACCCGATGGTATCATAGCCACGGTTGAGCAATTGGCGACCGCTACCTACCTGGCCTGCGATGAACTGAAACTACAGATTCCCGGTGATGTAAAAGTTGTTTGCTTTACCAATCAAATTACCGCGGCCATACTTAACCCATCGCTTACTACTATTTTGCAACCCGCGTATGATATGGGCAAGCAGGCAGCCGAAATACTTTTCGGCCGCCTGTCCGGGCGGCTTATGGAAACCGAGCAGGAACTGGTAATGCCATCACAATTAATTGCAAGGGCATCAACAGCCTCTTAACAATTAATCTTTTTGAGGGATATTGGTCATGGTGAAAGCCAAGGTACCGCCGTGGCTAATTTGCTCATGCGATATCATATGATCTTTTATGACCACCCCGTTAAAGGTTACTACCTTCACATATTTGTTTTGGGCAGATAAGCCTGTAGCTTTGATCACCAGTTTATTTCCGTTTTGCAGGTTCAGGGCAATATATGGAAACTGGGGGGCACCGATGCTATACATGCCCGATGCCGGCGTTACCGGGTAAAAGCCCATGGTGCTAAAAATATACCAGGCTGATGTTTGGCCGCAATCATCATTACCATTTATGCCGATAGGTGCATTCCTGAAATTTTGCCATGAGGTATGCTGCCTTACCAGTTCCTGCGCTTTCCATGGCATACCGCAATAGTTAAACAGGTAGATGTAATGATGCCCCGGCTCATTATCAGCCCGGTAATGGCCATCGTTAAAATTATGGAGTAATTTATCGGCAAAGGCCTTTTCACCGCCCATGAGGGCTATCATGCCGGGTACGTCCTGCATAGCGCCAAAAGTATATGTCCATTTGGTGCCTTCGGTAAACCCACTATCCGGCTTGGCCGACCAACTGCCGTCGGCATTCCGTGGAGCCATAAAACCGGTTGAAGTATTGTACACGTTTTTATAGTTCTTGCTCCAGGTCATCAACTGGTTATAGTCGCTGGTTTTGCCTAAGGCCTTTGCAAGCTGGGCAACGCAATAATCGTCAATACCATACTCAACAGTGCGCGATACTGATTCTTTGGTTTTATCAACCGGAATATAGCCTAATTTATGATAATTGGTTAGCCCTCCCCTTGCTTCAAAGCTTGTCCAAAGGTCGCGGTCGCCCCATTTTTTTTGAGTATCGCCATCAGGAGCAGCAAAGGCATCCTTATGCAAGGCTTCATAAGCTAAGGCAGCATTGTAGCCCCTAAACCCTTTGATATAAGCATCGGCAATTACAGCATCGGCATGGGTACCTATCATGATATTGGTATAGGTTGGGTTTGGCCACATCGGCATCCAGCCTCCTTCCTGGTACATTTGCAGCAGCGATTTCACCATATCGTTTACACGCCCGGGCTGGGTAAGGATCAACAAAGGATGCAAAGCCCTGAAGGTGTCCCATAATGAATAATCATTGTAAGAAACACCATTGTGGATCTTATCATCAAAAGCACTATAATACCTGCCATACTCTGAAAATTCCCTTGGAAAAAGCAGGGTATGAAAGAGCGCTGTGTAAAAAATAGTTTTTTGTCCATCCGTGATATCAGCAACCTGCACTTTTTTCAATTGCTGCTGCCAGTTATCACGGGTGCTTTTCACTACCTTTTCAAAATCCCAGTCGGGGATTTCCTTTTTAAGATTGTGACGAGCCTGGTCAATACTGATGAATGAGGTTGCAACCTTAACCTTTACAACAGTACTGCCCGTTGTTTTGAATGATACATAGGCCCCCATCCGGGTACCAAATTGCTCTTTACTCCTTTTTTTTATAGTCTTATTATCCCAGGTGCCATAACTGCGGATGGGCTTATCAAACTTGATAATAAAATAGCCTTTAAAGTTTTTAAGCGCCGGCCCAAGCTGAGCCGACTGCCTGTCGGGATTGTAGCCGGTTATTTCATTATTTACGGTATCAACATGCACATATCCGCGCATTTCCTTCATTCTCACCTTAAAGTCGTTAGCCCAATCGGTAAGCGCCGGGTTTAAATTAATACCCTGAATGATAAGATGTGCCTGATCCGATTTAGGGAAAGTAAAGCGGAACATGCCACAGGTATTGACGCCGGCTATTTCGGCCTTGATGCCTGCGTTAGCACCGGCTTTTAGTTTTACTGAATAATAATAAGGTTTGGCAACCTCATCCTTATGGTCAAACAACAACTTGCGCTCTTCTGGCAGTACCCGAAGGTTGCCTATTTGGGGCATTACAGATACATAACCATAATCGCCCATCCATACGGTAGGTTGGTGCGATGCCATCAGGCCAATTACCGAGTTATCCTCATAAGTATAACTCATTTTGCTCATTTTATTTTCGCCGGTTTGGGCTACAAAATTGGTCATGGCGAACGGCACGTTTACGCATGGCATGGTGCCGCCGCCATCAAGTCCTTTGGCAAAGCCTGTTGATGCAGTACCGATGAGCGGGTTAACATAGTCAACCTCATCCTTTTTAACCTTAGTCGTTTTTTGTTGGGCGTTTGTTGTTACAGAGACCAACGAAAGCAATATCAACGGATAGATCTTCCGTTTAAATTTCGGGCAAATGTTTAAGATCATTTTTCAGATAGATTTTTAGGCTTGTTTAAACAGGCCTGGCAAATCTCTGATTTTTCAGATCATATCTGTTAAAAGCCTGGTGTTTTTTTCAGGAATAATTTCATTGATACCGGGTCACTGTCTTTCTGCTGATACAATGGCTTTGATATCGTCAGCGGATAATGCGGCTTTAAATACTTTTACCCTGTTCATATAACCATGAAACACCCGTTCCGACGGGAATTCCTCATTTCGTCCTAATGTCCATCTGTTATTTACGGACAGATCAGCGCTTACCTCTAATAGCGAGGTTCCTGACAATACACCATCGATATAAACATATAGTGTTTTGCCATTACACACACCGGCTATATGGTGCCAATGCAGTTGCCAATCAGCAGGGAGGTTTACGGTACAATCACCCCTGCCCCATCCGCCGGCAAAAAAGGTAAGGGTTTTGTTATCGGTCATTTGCAGCACGTGGTTATCGCCTTTGGTAATGATATCAACCAAGCCTTTCTCGTTACCCATTGGGTAAACCCATCCCATCATGGTAATGGATTCAGCCATTCTATCTAAAGCCGGTGAGTTTGGAACTTCCACATACGTGCTGTCACCAAACAGTAGTTTGTCATTATCGGCCATTGCTGAAGTTGAAATAATGTTACCATTATTGTTAAATCCCGAACTATCAGCTACTATTTTGCCGGGAACAATCGACCTGAAATCAAGCAATAAGGATTCCTTACCGTCATCATAAACTTTATATATAGTTTTAGCGGTATCAACCCTCAGGTACTTAAATCCTTTTTTAATGACTGTTATATTATGGCTGATGGTTTTAGCCTCACCTGCATTCAGTTTAATCTTATCTGTAAAAACAACCGAATCATTTTGAATTACGGGTATGATAAAGGTTTGCTTGAGGCCGCCTGTGTTCTTTATCTGATATTTTATTTCCTGAATGTCATTTAGCCTAATCATGGATTTTACTTCCAGCCCAGATATTTTGAAAGGATGCTCTTGAGGTTTTGCTGGCAGTTTTATATCGATTGTAAACGGAGGTGTATCACCAAGCTTCAATATTGATTTCCCAACCAGGTAAAGGCGAAATACAATGGAATCCTGAACGGTTTGCCCGGACTCCATCAAGCAATTTTTATAACCGTATGGCTTTCCATCAACCAATAATTTTACGGTTTTAATACCTTTGCTACCTGTATTTTTGAGCCTGAACTTTATTATAAGCGGCTCATCCGGCACCACACTTTTTTTATTGACTGAATAATTCACTACGCTAAAAGCAGTGTTTTTTTGTGTGGTTGAAAGTTCAATTGGATCTTTATTCGCGGGCCAGTTACCCGGCTTTTCACCCATGTCAAAAGCCATTGTGCCCCCGTTCACCAATACCGAATGCGGCAGAATTAACTGCTGCCAGGCCTTACCGTTTACCCGCAATGATTGTACATAGCTATTTTTCAAGGAGGAATTATTGCTGCTGATGATAAACTTTTTGCCGTTTGACAGATGAAGTGTTCCGGATTTAAACAACGGTGCACCAATGGCATAAAGCGGCCTGCCGGGGCATACAGGATAGATGCCCATGGCGCTGAAGATATACCAGCTGGATGTTGAACCCAGGTCATCATTACCGGGCAAACCGCCCGGTGTAGCGCTGAACCTGTTGAGCATGATATCCCTCACCCACTTTTGTGTTAACCGGGGCTTGCCGGCCTGGTTAAACAGGTAAGGCAGGTGAAATACTGTTTCATTATCAAACAAAATGGAGTTGTTACCAAGGGCAGAATCCAATCGGGCGGCGAATTGCTCGTTACCGCCTGTCATGTTAATCAGGTCTTTACCATTTTGGGGCACAAAATATGAGTATACCCATTTATCACCCTCCTTATAACCTGATGTACCAGGTTGAAGTTTAAATTCCTCGCCGTTTCGCGGGAACATGAACAATTCATCTTTATTTAAAAGATTGCGGTAGTTAATCCCTCTGCCTGCCGATAACTGGTAAGTTGATTTATCCTTCATCACTTTATCTGCAAATTGCGATAATGCCCAATCGTCATAGGCATACTCAACTGTGCGGGTGACTGATTCTTGCCGGGTAAAAGGAACGTAGCCTTTTTGATGATAAACTTCCATGTCTGACTGAACAAATGGCCCGTCGACTAAATCTTTCTTCATGGCCTCATAAGCAAGCTCTTTATCAAAACCAGTGATCCCTTTCATATATGAATCAACAATTATGGGAACAGCATGGTTACCGGTCATGCTTTCAGTTGGCAGATGCCCGCTTTGCTTGTAAACGTCCAGTATAGATAGGATTACATCCTGTTGCTTTTGCGGATAAAGCAGTGTAAGTAAAGGATGCAAAGACCTGAAAGTGTCCCACGGAGAAAAAGCTTCATACTGGTTTTGCCCCGTTTTTTGATAAACCTTGCCATCATTTCCCCTGTAGCTGCCATCCACATCGTCGGCAACCCAAGGCAGCAACAGCGAATGATAAAGCGCTGTGTAAAACACCTTCTTATTCTGTTCATTATCGTCAGTTATATCAACAACCGATAATAATTTAGCCCATTCGCTACCGGTCTTCGTCCGCACCTGATCAAAACTAAGGCTGCCTATCTCCTGATCAATATTATGTTGCGCGTTGAGATAACCAACCGATGATTTGCTTAACTTCACGGTGATCATTTTAACGCCCGTTTTAGCTTTTGGGAAGGAGAAAAGCCAGCCTCCCGTAACTTCTTTTTTATATGTGTATCCTTCGCTGAAATTTATACCCGCATTAGCGTTTGAAGTATGGATTATTTTATTTGATATGGATTGAATCTCACCTATGCCGCCTATAAAAATTTGCGGATCAGCATTGCCATCGAAAGTAAAACGGAACATACCTGTTCTTGCGGTAGTGGTAGCTTCTGCTGTAATCCGCTGATCATCAAAATAAACTTTATAGTAACCGGGCCTGGCGGTCTCCTTTTTGTGCGAAAAACGCAGGCTTGATTTACCGGTTTCAAAGTTGACATCACTATTCAGTGGCATTATAAAAAAGTAACCTGATGATCCTCCCGGAAAACCGCTCATGTGCCCCAGGCAGCTGAAATAATAAATTGAGCTATCGGCAAAATTATATCCCCTTGCTCCGGTAACCCGTGTTTCCGGGCTTAGTTGTATTGATCCTGATGGAGCAGCTGCTCCGGGATAACATCCTCCATTATTGCCCCATTTGGTAAGCACGTTACTTACAGTAGTGCCAATAAATGGGTCAACATAGCGCAAGTGGCTTATTTGTTGGGCATAGAGATTGGAGCCCAGTAGTATCAAGGCTAAGACGAAATATATTATCTTCTTCAATTGTGCAATCAATAATTTAAAACACCAATGTAGAGACGCATAATTGCGTCTCCCGCTTGCAGGGCATTTAAAATGGTATGCCGCCTCTGTATAGTCAAAGACGCAATTATGCGTCTCTACATTTATCATTATATTTTAATATAAATCTTCTTTTTATCAAGTACCCAGGCTACCAGCCAGCAAAGCATCGTATAACAAAGGGCAAATACCAGTGTGCCAAAAGCACCGGGAAATAGCTTTTGATAAAACACCTCGTTGATCCAGTCATAAAAACTGAGCTGTGGTTTGATCCAAATGGTTTGGAAAACGGTAAGCAGCAATTCCGACAGCAGGTATATTGCCAGTGAATTGCGACCGAAAACGAGAAAGAAGTTTGTCCACTTTTTCATCTTTTTTATTTCGATGGCAAATACCATGAAACCTAACAGTAAAAGATCAATACCGATAGTAAGCAAGGTAAATGAGCTTGTCCACAGTTTTTTGGCGATGGGAAAAAACTGCGCCCAGAATAGCGAGCCGGCAATCAGTAAAACACCACACATGAACAAACGCGCAACCGACTCATAATTTTTACCCTTACGCTGAATGAATGCGCCAGCGAGAAAGCCGCCAATTACATTCACAATCCCGGTCATGGTGCTCAATAAACCTTCCGGGTCGAAAGCTATGGGGCCACCTTTGTCATGATACAAATGATCGTTACCTAACAGCGCGATATCCAACCTGGTGCCGGCATTGCCAAGCATGGTATATTCTTTACCCGGTTCGCCCAAAAATATGAGGAAAGCCCAATAACCTATTAAAAGCACCACAGATATGATGACAGTCGTTTTTTGTGAGCAATAATGAACTATCAGTGCGCCGAAGAAGTAGCATAACGCTATGCGCTGTAACACCCCCATAATACGGGTATGGCTTAAAGGGTTAAATGCCCAGCCACCAGCCTCCCGGTGAAAGAAAGGGAACCAATACATGAGGTATCCCAACAGGAAAATGATAACCGTACGTTTAAAGATCTTGCCTATAAAAGCAGCATCAGTTTCAAATTTCTTTTTGGAGAAACTGAGCGCATTACCAACGGCAAATAGGAACGATGGAAAAACGAGGTCGGTAGGTGTAAAACCGATCCAGGCCGCGTGGTCAAGCGGCGACCATACGTTGGCCCCCGAACCGGGGGCATTAACGATGATCATAAAGCAAATGGTCATACCACGGAAAACATCAAGCGCGGTAAATCTTTCGGTTGTTGCAGCCATTTTTGCAATTATATTAATTAAGGGGTATTGAAATTTTATTGATTAAACGGCCTGCGGCCTCTTCGGCTACAATGCGGGTTTTATTGATACTGCTACCGTCTTCATCATAAACCACCAGTTGATTTATGCCTGACTTGAGCCAGCATTCAGGGATATAAAGACTTTTAATATCCAGCTTTTCCGGGTATCGCCCCAGGTTATGCCCATTAACCCAAACAGAACCGTGACCTAATCCTACCGGATCAAAACGCCAGATGAATGTACTACCTGGTAATTGAGGTACGCTGAAAGTGGTGCGATAAAAGGCCGGCACACTGTTCGTTTGTTTAGCTACATCCAGCTTTGCCCAGCCTTGAACCGCTTGAGCATCGCCTGGACCGCCCTTCAATTGCCAGCCGGTCACGGCTGTAGCATCTCCGATGGCATTAATTTTTACAGGTTGATCGATACCACCCTCGTTCGAGTAATTTTCGATAAAAACAGAAAGATCGATCGGGCGCCTTAAAGCTTCCGCATCCGTAATATTCACCTCGAAAGGCTGGTTCCAGCCATCATGATGGGCTACCTGTTTACCGTTAATAAATACGGTTGCATTTTCGTCAACACTTTTAAACAAAATGGTTATTTTAGATGTACCTGCTTGTTGCTGCGGAATGGTTGTATGGAACCAGGCATAGCCCTCTTTCAGGTTAAAAACATCAGCACCTATTTTATATTTTTTATATGCCGAGGCATCAAACGCAGGCGGCCCTTGTTTTACATCTTCCTTTTTTGCGGCTTTCGTAACATACCAGTTTTCAAGCTCGGTAATAAACGGCCCTCCCTTTTTGATCAGCGCATTGCCGAAAAGCCCTTTGCTATCCACTTCATCTATTGGGCCAAGGTAGGCGGCCAGCTTATCACGGCCATCATGCGCAGCAAAGACGGCAAGTGTATGCTTCCCTTGTTTAAGATCGAGGGATAACTCATTGTCGTTTAGTTTCCATTTTGCAGCCGGCTTGCCGTCGATAAACGCTTGGCCCCTACCGCCGCCTTTTACTTGCAGGGTATATTTTCCGTTTGATGGTATATCTAATGTAGTCCGGTACCACGCATCGGCAGTAATATCGCCATCCGCGCCCATAGGCTGCGGGGCTTTTGATTTGAGCCATGTACTTGTGTTTACGTTCGATGCCGCGCCAACTGCCGCGTTTTTATATTGCCAATTAGATAAATTGATGGTTTGCTGCTGACTGCCCTTTTTGGCATCGATATTAAAATCAATCTCTTTGTTATCAGTATATAAAATTGCTTTTTGAGCTGCATTTGAGGATAAAGGCGTTTCTGCAGTGATTTTAAATTGACCATTTTTAACCGAGGCATCACCAACATAGTTCAGCCCGGTAGTGATATAGTTTTTGCCTTCAGTTTCGATGATCCATGTTTTGTCGGTTAAAGTCCGGTTCATGGCCAAAACCCTGATGGTCTGCGAGCCGGAGGTAAAGGTAAATTCCACAGGTGCATCCGCGGCAACAGGCATTTTCTCATCAATCAACACATCATTATTACCAACTTTTACGGTAGTTGGTTTTGACAAAGCTTTATCTTTTGTATTGAACCGAAGCAACAGCGGATCGCCGGGTTCAGCGTCAACAATTATCGTAGTAGTGTTAGCTTGTTTAACTATTCCGAATACACGTGTAAACGCCCAATCAAGCATAACATCATCATTGAGTTTATAATTATGCACTAAAGGGTAGATCTCCTTAGATTGAACGTTGATGGTTTTACCCGCAAGCAGATCTTCAGCACCCTTGATATTTAATGATGCGCTTACTTTAAAAGCACCCGGATTATCTAAAAATATCAGATCACCGGCCGGGCTTGTGCGTGCAGATATTTTCAGGGCAGTATCCGCAACTATATCCTTGTAAGCTGTCGATACGCTTCCGCTGTTCTCCAATACCTCCTGAAAGCTACGCGAAAACCAGGCAGCACGTTTAAAAGTGTAATAGATGGGCCTTAAATCGCCGGCCTGGCCTATGGCTGTACCATAATCATATGAAGCAGCATCTTCATCATTATTGGTATAACCAAAGTTTGAGCCACCATGCGCCATGTAATAGTTATAGCCATTGCCGCCATGGGCAATGATTTTCCAGGTACGTCTGTCGTAAAGACCGGCATCACCTGGCTTAGCGCCATATTGCGAATACCAAACGGCCCAAAACTCGGTAGAGAACCATGGGTTTGGCCGTTTATCGTCATCAAGTTTATCATCGCCAGCAGGGTCACTGGCATGGTGTAAACCGCTGAAAAAATAGGGCACTTGCATACCCATTTGCAATGCTTTTGATTGCAGATGTTTAAAATAGCCATCGGGCATAATAGTGCCCCAGCCGCTGGGATGCTCGTTTTCAAGCTGAACCAGTATTACGGCGCCACCTTTATTGATTTGCCTTTGGAATACTACCGGCAAAAGATGATCAAAAAAGTGGTCGACATATTTCTCAAAAGGTTTGTTGTCTTCGCGTACGTGCAAGCCCTTTTTAAATTTAAGCCATATTGGGTAGCCCCCGTTATCCCATTCGGCACAGTAATACGGGCCAACGCGCACAATGGCGTACATACCTAAATCTTTAACTATGTCGAGGAATTTTCCAAGGTCATGGTCGCCGGTGAAATTAAATTTACCTTCGTGCTCTTCATGAAAGTTCCAGATAGTGTAGATCTCAATGCAATTAAAACCAGCTCTTTTGATCTTCAATAATCTATCATACCAAAGCTCGTGTGGGATACGGGCATATTCCAGCCCGGCTGATACAATGAATGTGCGTTTACCATTCACCATAAAACCTTTGCTGTCAAAATCTATGTAGGGTTTGGCAACTGCCGAGGCCGGGAAAATATGGTCGTTAGCGCTTTGACTGTGTACTTTAGTAAAGGCGCTTAACAGTAAGATAACTGTTAGTATATAGTGATGGAGCTTCATTTGTATATTGTAATCCCGTCTTATTAATATTTAGGCGTCATTGCGAGGAACGAAGCAATCCCCTATTTGCAGAGCCACCCTGTATAGTTTGGGATTGCTTCGTTCCTCGCAATGACGTTTTTTAGTTATACTACTTTTATCAAACCATTTTCAACCAACTTTTTATTTCGTTTGCGAAATCACCGCATTATACTTCACATACAATTGCTTTGATTTTTCAACGGCATCGCCTTTAGCAACATCAGTGTAAGCATTGTCATGCTTATTTACCCATTGCCACTCCCAATCTTTCACTTGCTTGTCAAAGGCATCGGCATTAAAATCGGTTTGGGTTGATAACGCTTTATCCAGCTGATTAAAGAACATTGCCCATCGTGGTTTATAATAACCTTTTATTAAACCAGCCCATTGGCGGTTGGAGTATTCTCTTAAGCCGCTTTCCTTATCGCCCCAAAGGGTAACCAGGTCGCGGGCGTTAAATTCGTACAGGTTTTTCTCTTTGTCGGTGATACCATTAGCCCTTGCTTCGTTGATCCATTTCCCTAACAGGAAATCTTTTCGGGTGCTTAACAAAGCATCCATATCGTCCATCAGCTCCAAAAACTGGCCGCTGTATAGTTTAAATTGCTGTTGATCTTTATTTTGATAAGCCTGCGCCATTTTCTGTTGCAGCGGACTTGCATAGTTGGCCAGTACCTGCCGGGTTACATCAACCAGATCGTACCGGAAACCGTCGCTTTGTTTCAGGCTATCGGCAGCGTTTATGAGCAAGCCCCATGCTTTAACTAATTGCATAGGATCATAATCCAACTTGGTTAATACCCTATCGATGTATTTCTTCATTGTCGGCCTTGCCACGATGATCGATTCAGGGCCCCCTTCTGTTAAGCCGCCTGAATAAACGGAATTTAACAGGATGTGCCATGCCTCACCGGCCTGGGTGTTTACCTGCCCGTAACGGCGTTGAGCATAGTTTGTAACCCATTTATCGGCATCTATCGGGGTATCGCGCCAAACGTTTTCGAGCATCAGGGCAAACAGCGCCGGGTTTTGTTCAATACCTTCGGGCGTAACACCAATGCCACGCATATTTTTTGATTCGGGGTCATGCTGGGCAATGGCCGGATCAGCGGCTACATGGCGCATGCGACCAAACAGGCTGATATTGCCGCCAAAGTTTTGCAGCATGCTCCAGATCCATGGTTTACCATAGTAAGCTTCAGTACGGTTCCAAACCGGGTGGGCATCGCTGTACAGGTCAAGCACGATCATTTGTTCATTAGGCACCGCGTTAAGCAAGGCCTTGATCTGCTGCGGTTGCCAGAATTTGTTATTATAGTGAAACATCCAGCCCTGCATTACCCAAATAGCTTTCGGATCGGCAGCGGCCATGGAGTTGAATACCTTTTTACTCATGCCATCAAGGTAGGTTGAATCATTGGTTGGCGGCACGTTTTCGTTAAAAGTATCGGCAGAGTACAGGTGGTCCGTACCAAATTCTTTGGTCTGCGCTTCAATATATTTTTTGCCGATGCTTTCAAACATCGGGTCGTCGGGGTCAAGGATATAAACATCGGGAAACCCGGCATCCCAGTTGGTTTTTTTTACCTTGGCACCGGGGAATTTATCTTTAAATGATGGCGGCACGTGGCCGGTGAATGACGATAATACGGGCGTCATCCCGAAAGAGCGTTCACGCTCCAAAATCTTTTTTTGCAATGCCTTGTGCGAGTCCATCCAGTGCTGTGGCAGCGGACCACCCCATGCATCAATGTTACCCATCCAAAACCAGGAAAAATAAGCCGGACCGCTAAAAAACTCGTCCAGTTGTTTATCGGTAAAGCCCATGTCTTTATAAACTGATTGCCAAACAGCTTCCTCGCCGGTTATAGCCAGCGGCAGGTTAATACCGTTTAGGGCCATCCAGTCAATTTCTTTTTGCCAGCGGTCCCAATCCCACCAGGCCATGGTATAGTTAAAAGTACAGTAGTTTAAATAGTAGCGGTACTGGTAAGGCGTTGTTTTATGGATGGTCCCTTTAACAGCAGGCAGGGTTGCTGGCAAATTAAGGTTGGTGCCATTCCAGCCGATATCGCAAAAACAATAAGTTTTCAGATAGTAGTTTAATGCCGATGCTATTGACAGGCCGTTATTACCCCTGAGCACTATTTTACCATTGCGGCTTTCCAGCTCAAATACATCTTTGCCGTTTTGTTGCGGGATAACCTCAACAGTAAACAAATTACTTTTACCGGGAATTACCCTTTCAATAAAATCATAAGAGGCTTTTTGATCAACCTGGGCACCGGCTTTAAGGCCGAATGAAATAATAGCAGCTAAAACAAGTAAACACTTTCTCATCAACAAATAATTAAACGCTGGAAATAAATACCGGCAACAGGGGTTCTCCCTGTCGCCGGTATGAGGATATTATTATTTAAAATTAGGGTTCTGTACCAACACGCCTTTACTCTTATCAATCTCAACCTGAGGGATAGGGAAGTAATAGTTTTTAGGACGCACAAAGGTTACCGTTTTGTTTTGATCAAGCGGAGCTTTTGAAACGGCAAGGTTATAAATAGCCGCAATATCAACGATGTTCTTTTTATCCCAGCGCATCAAATCCTGGTGACGCTGGTCTTCACCGGCCAGCTCAACACGGCGCTCGTGAATCAACTCCTTCATACCAGCTCCTGAAACTGGTTTTAATGAAGCTGAGGCCCGGTGCCTGATTTGATTGATCAGCGCATCGCCGGCACCTGCACCTTGTGTACGGATCAGTGCTTCAGCAACTAACAGATAAATATCAGCCGAACGCATTAAAGGTACTGCAAAACTATGGTCAACGCCACCGCCGGCAGCCGCGGTATTAAATACCGCATACTTTTTAAAAGCAAAACCGGTGGCAGAAAGATCAGCTGTAAAGGTTGTTAAGCCATTGCCGTCACCCAAATCCACTTTGTCCCCCACACTTAACAGGGTTGCAGCTTTACGCGGATCGCCTGCCTCAAACTCATTGGCAAGGCCTTGTAATGGCTGGCTAAAACCATAACCACCCCATGGGCGCGGAATATAGTATACCGTAAAATCGTTTTGAACAACGTTTTGTACCGCCTGGATGGAGAACAAAATTTCGGTGCTGTTTTCATTTGCACGGGTAAAGTTATCCTGGTAATTAGCAGCAAGTGCATAAGCCGGATTTGAGATCACTTTTTGGCCGGTTGTAATAGCCTCAGGAAGTTTTTCCCAATACATGTACAGCTTGGTCAATAAACCTAACGCCGTTCCTTTGCTCACACGCCCGCGGTCGGCAGCGCCATAGCTTTCAGGCAATAGATCAACTGCTTTCAACAAATCAGATTCTATTTGTTTACGAACCTCTTCAATTGGTGACTTTGGCACGTTAAAATTCAGCGATGTATAATCAGCTTCAGTAATAATAGGCACATCACCCTGAATGATCATCAAACGCCAGTAGCCGAAGGCCCTTAAAAAATAAGCCTCACCCATACTGCGATTTTTAACATCAGCAGATATGGCTGTTATTTTAGGGATATTGATGATGCAGTTGGTAGCACGGTTAATTTCCTCATAGCGCCATTTCCATGGGTAACGGATAGCCGCGTTTGAAGCATCATAAGTTAAGTTTTCGATGCCTTCGTCCTCACCGTGGTCGCCTGAGCGCCAGTAATCATCAGATGGAGTATCAAATGTTGATTCGGCATGACCTATATAATCTTCTTCAGGTAAAATGCTATAAATACCGGTTATCGCGTTAACAGCATCAACTTCGTTACGGAAATAATTGGTTGAGCTGTAAACACCTTGTTGTTTTAAATCAAGCGCTTTTTTACAGCCACTGCCTATCAGGGCCAATGACACAAGCGTATATATTAGTTTGTTTGATTTCATGATGATGTTATAATTTAACTGTTACACCAAATGTTATTGTCCTTACCGATGGATATTGAGCTACGTCAACACCTCTCTGCAAATTGCCGTTAGTATAACCCAGTTCGGGCGTGTACCCTTTATAACCGGTTATAAAAAACACGTTTTGCCCGGCTGCATATAATCTTATGCTTTTTAAAGTGGCCTTTTTAGCCCAGCTCACAGGAAGGGTGTAACCTAAAGTGGCATTTTTAAGGCTTACATAGCTTCCGCTTTCCACAAACAGATCAGATGTACGGTAGTTATCATTAGCACGATCAAGTGATAAACGGGGAATAGTGTTGCTGGTACCTGCGCCTGTCCAACGGCCTAAAGTTTCGGCATAAAGGTTAAACGGATAAGTTGGGTCGATACCCTGCATCCTATCAGCATTGTAAAGGCTCACGCCAAATACACCGGTAAAGTTTGCCGAAAAATCAAAGCCTTTGTATGATATGCTGCCTTGTAAACCTGCAGTAACATTTGGATTAGGGTTGCCCAGGTTTGTGCGGTCGTTACCGTCAATCAGGCCATCGCCGTTAAGGTCAAGGAAACGAACGTCACCAGGTCTGATACTACTTTTACGCGAGTCATTTTTTAGCGCCGGGTCGTTATCGATATCAGCCTGTGTTTGGTATAAACCATTGGTTTTCCAACCATAAAATGAAGCTATTGGCTGACCCTGATAAGTGCGGGAAATTTCTTGACTTGAACGACCATAAACCGTTGAGCCAACAAATGTACCTTCGCCGTTTAGCTTGGTCACCTTGTTTTTGATAAACGAGGCATTAGCACCAACCGAATATTTTACCTTATCATTACCGCCATGGTAATTAAATTCAACTTCAACACCTTTGTTATTCATAGTACCGATGTTCTGGTTAGGGATATTTACCGAACCGGCTGCACCTACAACAGGGGGCGATAAAAGCATATCCTTGGTATTTTTATTAAACCAGGTTAATGTTGTAGTTAACTGATTATTTAAAAAACCTGCGTCTAAACTAATGTTGGTCATGGCTGTACGTTCCCAGGTAATATCAGGGTTGGCAAGGCTGTAAACCGCAGCACCGGTATAACCTGTGCCGCCAAAGGTATAGCCGTTATTTTCATAGGTACTACCTAACCTTATTAAGCTGGTGTATTGGAATGTGCCTATGTTTTGATTACCAAGCTCGCCATAGCCACCTGATAACTTCAGATTGCTTATCCATGTTAATTTTTTGATAAACTGCTCGTTAGATAACCTCCAACCTAAAGAGAATGCCGGGAAGTAACCCCATCTTTTTGATGGTGCAAATTTAGATGATCCGTCTGCGCGGAAAGTTAAAGTAGCCAGGAAACGGCCATCGTAATCATAAAACAACCTGCCAAAGCCCGATTGTAATGATGATTCATCGGGTACCACACTTGAGTTAAATTGGCTGTTGCCCAGGCTAAGCACTCGCTGATCCTGTGAGGTATCATCGTATCCTACCCGCCATGCATTAAACCCATAAGTTTTAAAGTTTTGATATGAGTAACCACCGGTAAAGGTAACATGGCTTTTACCAAACACCTTATCATAAGTCAGGAACGACTCTAATAACTGTGATGATAACTCACCTTCGTTTTGGGTTAGCTGCGAGGTTGTATTTTGCCGGGCCTGGTTAACATCAGCAATATTGAAGTTATATGCACGGTTTAAAGTACCATCATAAGCGTAATTTACGCGGAGTTTGAGCTCTTTTAAGAATGTGATCTCGGCAAAGGCGTTGGCCAGTGCGCGGTATTTTTTATTAAACCTGTCTGCTTCCTGTATCGTAGCATACGGGCTATTGATATCACCTAACTGATTGGCAAAGGCTTTTGATGTACCATAAGTTCCATCCGGATTAACCAACGGAATGGCAGGGTTAAAGCGCAAGGCCGAAAAGATCAAACCTGTTTGAGAGTTGTTGTTATCAAACCCAACGTTATTGGCGTAGTTCAACTGGATATTTTCACCCAGTTTTAGCCATTCAGTTACCTTATGCTCTGAGTTAAAACGGGTAACAAAACGTTTAAAGTTGGTTTTATCGATGATACCATCTTCATTATAAACAGAGGTTGACCAATAATAAGTAGATACATCATTCCCTCCCTGTAAACTAACATCGCCATTAATTACGTGACCTGTTTTCATAATAGCCCGTTGCCAGTCGGTTCTTTGAGTGGCATAATAGCTATCATTCCATGGTGCATCTATAGCAACACCATCATTGGTATAACGCTCCCTTTTCAATGTATACAAATCGGGCGCGGTTAACAATTTAAGGTATTTAGTAGTATTAGAGAAGCCATTGTAAAAATTGATATTGGTAGCTAATTTCTGATTATAAGTACCTCTTTTAGTGGTAACCAATACAACGCCGTTGGCTGCACGTGTACCGTAAATGGCCGCTGCCGATGCATCCTTCAATATATCAACTGAAGCAATATCATTTGGATTGATATCGCTTAAGGCGTCGGGGTTACTTGTAGGCACACCATCAACAACAATAAGCGGGTTGGCATCATTAAGTGTGCCCGTACCGCGGATACGGATACTTGAAGCAGCACCCGGCGAGCCGTCGTTACGTACAATGTTAACACCGCTTGCACGGCCGTCCAAAGCCTGGGTTGCTGACGCTACAGGAAGATTTTGAATATCGGTACCCTTTACGCTGGCTACAGAGCCGGTAACATCTATTTTTTTAGTAGTGCCGTAACCTACCACTACAACTTCGGTTAAGGCAGATGGCAGGGGGGATAAGGTTATATTTAATGTTTGGCTTCCGGTTATCGTCACTATCTTTTTTTCATAACCGATATAGGTAATTTCCAACACGCCGTTTACAGGGGCGTCGATACTGAAATTACCATTCACATCGGTGGTAGTACCCTGATTAGTACCTTGTAGCTTAATGTTTACGCCAATAAGCGGCTCGCCTTTGGCATCAACAACTTTTCCCTTTACAAGGGCTAAACTTTTGGTATCCTCCTGGTTAGCGATGATCACTACATGATCATCATTCATTTTGTAGGAAAGCTTATCATCAATAATAACGGCAAGCAGTTCATCAATTGTCGCGTCCTTTACATCGAGATCAACCTTGCCCAGCTTTTTGATGGAAGCATAGTTGTAAAAGAAACGGTAATCGCTTTGTTTTTGAATTTTGGTAAGGATACTGCTTACTTCAGCCTGCTTTAGGTTAAGCGTAAATTTCTGCTGCGAGTATACTTTTGCAGAAACTTGCACACAGGTAACCATGACCAATAAAAATACTGCTTTCATCAGCAAAATAACTTTGAGACATACGGGCGCGCCACGAAGCGGGAACACCCTTCTTGTTTTTTTCATTACATTTGTTTTGAAAATAAATGGATGGAGTAAGTGCTGTGTTACAATAGCTTACTCCGTTAATAAAATCCTATTTGTTTGCGGGGAGGAGTGGCAGCTCTTCCCTTATTTGTTTGAGGATGTTTCAGGAATCTGACAGGTAAGTTTTCAATATCATAAGCTGTTGGTTAGTGGTTAGTTAGTTTATTTCGTTTTTATTTTTTTGCAAGAAACACCGTTTTATCCTCCACTCTGAATTTGAATGGCGTGGTCATCTCAATAATACCTAAAGCCTCCTGCAGGGATTCCTTATCAAGCAAACCGCTTATCTGCTCGGTACGGAGCGCCTGATCTTCAAATACAACCTGCACGTTGTATTTGCGTTCAATTTGCGCAGCCACATCCTCAAACATTTCGTTAGTGAACAGGATGCGGTTATCAACCCAGGCTGTTTCTTTCACTTCATCGGGCTTAACATCTGGCAACTCGGTTACTTGGTATTCAATCTTACCTACTTTAGGTTTTACACTTTTGGGTTCCCGGTTATTAATGACAATCAATTTTTCATTAGGCAGCAGGATGATCTTTTTTTCGGGGTTGTTCTTTAACTCCACCTGCACTTTACCCTTTAACAGCGTAGTTTCAACGGTTTTATCGTTATTGTAGGCCTTTACGTTAAACACAGTACCCAATACTTTTACAACAAGCTTAGCGGTATGTACCAGGAAAGGTTTCTTAGCATTTTTGGTCACTTCAAAAAAACCTTCACCTGTAAGGCTTACATCCCGGGTGTTTTTTTCAAAAGCTTCGGGGTATGAAAAAGTACTGCCTGCGTTTAATGTTACCCGCGTACCATCAGGCAGTTTCAGTTTTTGGGTTTTACCATAAGGCACATGAATTTCATACAGCATATTTTCTGCAGTCATGGAATCCGGTTGCACAATCTTTTTATAAAATAAAGCACCTGCGGCAATAAACACCAGTATAGCCGCGGCAACCCATTGCCACCTGAACATGGGCCTTACCATGGCATTATCCTCAGCATTTTCGTTCGAGCCTTTAATTCGGTTCCAGATCTCTTCCAGGTTGCCATTAATCTCTTCCGGTTTAATTTCTGCTGCCTGGACATCGTCTCCTTTTAAAGCATTAGTAACCTGGTACGTTTTTTTATAGTTAGGAAATTGTTCAAGAAACATGTCGAGTTCGGCCAACTCTTCCGCACTGGCAGTTTTGCCCATGCTTTTGGCCATTAACTCAATAAACCTGGATTTGCTCATAGTAATTGGTATTCTGCTTAAAAGACACAGCTACCTCAGGTTTTTCCTAAAAGAAATTAAAATATTTTTTTGAGGGGAGATTCAGACGATTCTAATACCAATAAAATCATATTATTGTGGTTACGAAGCAATCCGTACCGAGGCATTGTAACTCTGTATAGCATGCGATTTGCCACGTCCAAACTCATTCCCGTTTCGCTCCCCGCAAATGACATGGTTTTTACTTATTCCCAAGCGCCTCATCCAGCTTTTTAAGTGCAATTGCTAATTGCGCAAATACCGTTTTGTTAGATAAGCCAAGGATATCAGCTACTTCATTGCAGGAGAGTTCATCTTCCTTAACCATTTTAAAGATGAGTTTGCAGCGCGGGGGCAAACTATTTATGGCTTTCAATACTCCTGTTTCCAATTCTTTGCTAATCAGCAATTGAGCCGGATCGACCGATAAATGAAAATAGTAAGTTTCTGCAAGTTGGGCATCGCGGTTTTTTTTTGACGTATTGCTTCGGATGTGGTTGAGACAGGCATTTTTTATCGCAACATAAAAGTACACTTTGGGGTTCGAGATCTTGTTAAGCTTGTGGCGGCCCAGCCAGATATTCACAAAAAGATCATTGCTGATCTCCTCGCAAGCTTCTCTATCGCCCAAAAAAGAATAGGCGAACTGATTAAGGCTATTGATCAGCAGCTTATACAGTTCATTAAAGGCAGATTCATCATCATTGTAATGAATGGAATCTATAAGTTCTTTAATCTCCAATGTTGAGCGGCTTGCTTTTTAAAGAGAACAGTTAACTGAAACAATGTACAATTTTAAGTAAAAAATCTCGATCAAAACTATTTTCCCCGTTGATTTTATCCTATAGAATCCATTGCAAAATCATAAGCCGGCGATAACATGCCCATCCACACTATGTTGATTATTCATGTCCCGAAATGTCTAATCCGGGAAGCCAAACGCCCGGTTCAACTATAAACCCGCAATCCGATAGCGCAATCTGGTATAACTTGGCTCTAAAAGGGGAATATTTAAGGTGTTTGGTCAAAACAGATTAAGATTACCATCGCTGTGGCCATCATGAGAGTGGATTTAGCCTACAGGCCGTAATTAACTTTATATTTGTCCGGCAAGCAACCATATTTCCGTAACATATTGCAATAAATGAAAGATACACCGTTTAAAATCTCTCCCGGAATTATATGGAGCAGTTCAATTTTCCTGGGCCTGCTGGCTTCTGTACCGCAGATAGCCGAACGTCACTTCAAACCTGCTGAAGCAGCAGTAAACTCGGCAGTTACGGCTTCTTTTTCGCTGTTTGTTTGGTACTATAATATATATACGCTGCCAAAACAATCAGGCAATAAACAACTCAATAAAAGCATTTCGTATTCGCGGCTCCTGACAACCCTGGTAATAGGCATGGGGGTAATGCTGGCTTTAGCTTACATACAGCAACTGATATTAACGCACCTGAATTTTGGTCCGGTGATGCTCATGATTGAGGTAAGGGGCATACTCATTAACCTGGTGTTTTATATGCTTATAAACCTGCTGTATCAAAACTACCAAAACCAGCAGGTTAACGTTGAACTGGAGCGCATTAAGGCCGATAACCTTGGCGCACAATATGAGCTGCTTAAACAGCAGATCAATCCGCATTTCCTTTTCAACAGCCTCAATACCCTGAAAGCTATGGTTGAAACCGCCGATGAGCATTCGGTAGATTTTATCCTTAAACTCTCCAACTTTTATCGCTTTACATTAGAGAGCCGTAAGTTAGACCTCATTCATTTATCGGAAGAGCTGGAAATTGTGGACGCCTATAATTTTTTGCTCAAAGCCAGGTTTGAGGATGGCTTTATTTTTACCAATACTATCAACGACCAATATCACGGCACACTGGTCCCCCCATTTACCTTGCAGTTACTAATAGAAAACTGTATTAAACACAATGTGGTATCGCTGGATCATCCCCTGCACATTAAACTTTATACCGACGGTGATAACATCGTTATGGAAAACGAGATAAAACCCAAGCGCTTTGAAGAACCGTCGACCGGTGTAGGGCTTAAAAACATTAACCTGCGCTATAACCATCTCCTTGATAAACAAATAGAGATCATATCTGAAGATAAAATATTCAAAGTTAAACTACCGCTGATCTATGAACATTATCATAATTGAAGACGAATTAAAGGCCGCACGCTCGCTTGAAAATATTGTGCTGGAATTAAGGCCACATGCAAAAGTTATAGCAAAACTACAGAGCGTTGAAAGCTCGGTCACCTATCTTTCAGAAAACAGGCAGCCCGACCTTATTTTTATGGATATCCAGCTTTCGGATGGTTTGTGTTTTGAGATCTTTAAATCGGTAAAGGTGTCCTGCCCTATTATTTTTTGTACCGCGTTTGATGAATACTCGTTAGAAGCCTTTAAGGCCAATAGTGTTGATTATGTGTTGAAACCTTTTTCAAAATCAGACATAGCTGATGCTTTTAAAAAGGTAGATGAACTGCGGAACTTTTTTCAGCGGGGGGCTCAGCCAGATATTACCAGCCTATTATCACAGGTTACGCCTCCGGCAGGTAAAAAGAGCTTCCTGGTATTTAAGAACAATAAGTACATCACCGTGCTCACCAATAACATCGCTTTCTTCTATATCCGCAACGAACTATCAACCATCATGACTTTTGATCAGCAGGAGTATGTTGTTAACCAATCGCTCGACCAGATCAGCGGTCAGCTTTCGCCCGACCAGTTTTTTAGGCTGAACAGGCAATACATTGTAAACTTTAGTGCGATAAAGGAAGTTGAGCATTATTTTATGCGTAAGCTGTTTGTGAAACTGACAATTCCAACTCCGGAGAAACTCCTCATCAACAAAGAAAAAGCGCCGGTGTTTTTAAGCTGGCTCGAGAATAGGTAGTTCTAAGTCTTGAGTTCTAAGAGGCTGCTTAAAAACAGTTAAATAAAACTACTATATCCTGCTCGTCATTGCGAGTATCCATCAGGAATCCCTGAAAAAAAATGAGATGACGTGCTTCGCGGTTAATGAAAGATATTTGCCATTGAAAACAGGGCAAATTACACACCCCGTATAACCCTTGGGGTCCTTAGGAACCCGCTTGCGAGTTTGGGACTGTCACTTTTTGCAAGAAACATTAAAGGGAACCACCAGCTGGCCGGCTGGTGGTTTACCACGCTTTTAAGCTTAGACTTTTTAAAGCGACAGAGTTTGCCCTGTTTTTATAACAAAAAATATGGGCAAAGCTAATCAAAACAAAAACAGGAAAAAGGCGGGAGCGCCGGTTGGTTCAAAAAAGATGTCTCAGTTCGGTGTTCTTTATCCCAGGTCAGCCGGGATCGATGTAGGCAGCATGTTGATGGTTGTGTCCTATACCGATGCCCGGGATCAGATCCAGCTGGAAGAGTTTAACAGTTTTACCTCCAGTCTATATGAATTAGCGGACCTGTTGCAAAGGGAAAAGGTAGAGATCGTAACGATGGAATCAACAGCCACTTATTGGATGCCCCTGCACAGTATCCTTGAATCCAGAGGGATGAAGGTGGTGATGATCAATCCGAGCCATTACCGAAATGTATCGGCACGAAAAACGGACATTAATGATGCCGGGTGGCTGCATCAGCTGCTTACTCATGGTCTTTTACGGGAATCTCATATAGCCCCTGCCTGTTACCAGGACCTCAGGCAGTACATTCATGAAAGGCAGATCTGCCAGGATCAGAAAAGCGATACGCTCAACAGGATCCAAAACATCCTGACTAAAATGAATATCAAGTTCCAGCACCTGATCAGCGATATTGAAGGCGTATCAGGAATAAAGCTATTGCGGCTGATTTGTTCAGGGATATCAGACCCTGAAGAACTGCTTTGCAGTATCGATCATAAACGGCTGAAAGCAGGCAGGGAGGAGTTACTGCGTTCTCTTGAGGGCGACTACCGGGACAGCCTGATCCATATCCTTAGAGGCAGCCTGAAAGCCTATGACTTTTTAAAAGATCAGATGCTTTATTATGAGGAGCATATCGAACAAACGCTTAAGCTATTGGCGCCGGAGATCAAAAGTTCAAAGAAACAGGGCATGGTCCGCAAGAATCAATACCATATCAACCTGAAGGATTATTTATTGGCCATATTAGGGGTTGACCTGACAGCGGTAGAAGGACTGGACGAGATCGGCCTGTTAACGATCCTGGCCGTAACCGGGCCGGATATGGGCAAATGGCCCACCGCCGGTCATTTCACAAGTTGGTTAAACCTGTCTCCCCGGCCCAAAATAACAGGAGGCAAACTGGTGGGCTATGAAAAACGGATCACCCACAATCCGGCAACACAAGCTTTCCGGCTGGCCGCCAATTGTCTCTGGCAAAGTAAAGGTCCTCTGGGACAGCAATACCGGAAGTTGGCTGCAACCAAAGGGAAGGCCAAAGCTATAAAGGCAGTGGCAAGGAAAATAGCGGTTATCTTCTATAAGATGGTGCTCAAACAGGAAGCCTACGACAGCAGCAAAGTTCAGCAGGATGTTGAGCTACAAAAGGCAAGAAAGATCGCTCGTCTGCGAAAAGAAGCGCAAAAACTTGGCCTTACTCTTCAAAATGCAGCTTGATTATGAAATACTTACATGCACGTCATTATAAGGTACGAAGCAATCCCCTACTTTACAGGGCGGACTTGCATAGCTCCTCTGCCTATTGGCGATTGCTTCGTACCTCGCAATGACGGCTTCTATATGGTCGTAAGCGGCCTCTAAGTATCAGAAAAAACTTTTGACTTAAGACTTCCGACTTAGAACTTTCGACTCAAACAATGCCCAACTGAACTATATAAATGTCCGGTTGGGCTTTTTTGTGCTGTTTTCGCTGCCGGTTGCAGCATAATTTTGATATAAATAAAAATCAAAAGATATGCAATCGTTCAAAATTTTAAGCTTCTGCGTTGGTGCTGTTGCACTGGCGCTCGCTACCGCCGCGTATGCCAACCGTAAAATAAATACTGCTAAAACAGTAAACACCGGCACTCCCGGAAAAGGTTTTGCTTTGGTTGAATTGTTCACTTCAGAAGGATGCTCGAGCTGCCCTCCGGCCGATGAACTACTCGCTAAAATCCAAAAAGAAACCCAGGGCAAACCCGTTTATATCCTGGCTTACCACGTTGACTACTGGAACAGCCTTGGCTGGAAAGATGTGTTTAGCCATGCCATGTTTTCAAAACGTCAAAAGGAGTACAGCTACTATTTAAACGCCCAGGTTTATACACCGCAGGTTGTTGTTAATGGTAAAACGGAGATGGTAGGCTCGGATGAACCCGTGCTTCGCGAAGCTATTTCTGGCGCTTTGGCAATTGTTCAGACAGCACAGGTTTCTTTACAGGCACAACAAAACGGCGATAAGCTAACTGTAAATTACGAACTAACCGGAGGTTCAACCAACCAGCAATTGCTGATTGCAGTTGTACAAAAAACGGCTATAAGCAAAGTAGACCGCGGCGAAAACAGCGGCAGGACTTTATCGCACGCCCAAATAGTGCGCGACTTAAAAACAGTTGCCTTAAACCAGGCAAAAAAAGGTCAAACTACCATCAACTTACCTAAAGGTTTTGCTCCGCAGGGCTGGGAAGTGGTAGGCTTTATTCAAGACAAAGCAAACGGCGAAATTTTAACTGCTACAAAAATGGCTTTAAATAGTGGTGCGGTGGCTAAAATATAACAAACTCAAATTAAAAGATCATGACCAAATTGAAGCAAGGCCGGTTACTGATGGGCTTCCTGTCACTGTTCTCATTATCATTTCTTACAAGGGCGCCATTTGAACGTAACCCTCAGGATTGTGAAATGATCTGCGTTCCGGGAAGAAAGAAAAAACCGGCAGAGAATAATTAACCAATTTCAATATAACCATTACGGCCCGTTTTATCGGGCCGTAATGGTTTAAACTTATACAAAATGAAAAAGCTACTGTTAATTGCCATCACTACATTTTGCAGCCTTGGCGCTTATGCCCAGGCGAATCAATTAAACTGTACCGAACAGGCACTGACTTTTAAAATAAGCCTGCCTGCGGGAGGTCACAGCCCTTCATCTAAAATTGGCCGCTTTGATCCGGCCCAAATCTCAACGGGATTTAGGTTGCCTATCGGTAGTACTGCTAAACAAACCCAACCGGAAACTAACGTTCCTCCCGGTTTTGAAAAAGCGTTTGGCCAGGCAGACGCTTATCCTTCAACAAATATACCCCTGCCTAAAAAGATGACATTTCCATACTCAAAAATAAATACTGTAACAGGTAAATTTACCTGTACAACCTATGATCATTTTAAACTATTGCCAATGCCGGCTATAGGCACCTTAACGCCGCTTTTAAACTAATCATCATTAAACATAAAAAACCAAACCAATGAAAATCAACTATTACGGTCACTCATGCTTCTCGGTGATTGCCGGGGGTAAACACATTCTGTTTGATCCCTTTATTACAGGCAACGATTTAGCTAAAGACATCAACATTGATGAAATTAAAGCCGATTACATTTTTGTATCGCACGGTCATTATGATCATGTTTTGGATGTGGAAACTATAGCAAACCGCACAGGAGCCATGGTTGTGGGCATTTTTGAAGTATATGATTACTTCAGCAAGAAAGGTGTTAAAAATGTACATCCGCTAAACCCCGGAGGTAAGGTGACCTTTGATTTTGGTACTGCGAAATCATTCATTGCCCAGCACTCGGCCAGCTTTCCGGATGGCAGCTATGCCGGTGTGGCCTGCGGTTATGCTTTAAAGACCGACGATGGCAATCTTTACTATAGCGGCGATACCGGTTTTACCCTTGACATGGGCCTGGTAGCCAGCTGGGTTGATCTTGATTTGGCGGTTTTCCCGATAGGCGATGTTTTAACCATGGGTATTGATGACGCCATTGAAGCGGCAAAGCTTGTTAAGGCCGATAAGGTTTTAGGCGTTCATTACGACACCTTTGGTTTTATTAAAATAGATAAAAATGAGGCTGTTAAACAATTTGAACAGGCCGGATTGAAATTATTTTTACCGGCTATAGGCGAGAGCATAGATATTTGAGCGGCATAAACATTTTGTTATCACGTGAAAATGAAATAACAAAGCCGAAGAAAGCAAAAGGCCTGC
Source organism: Mucilaginibacter sp. cycad4 (assembly GCF_034263275.1). Lineage (NCBI taxonomy): Bacteria > Pseudomonadati > Bacteroidota > Sphingobacteriia > Sphingobacteriales > Sphingobacteriaceae > Mucilaginibacter > Mucilaginibacter sp. cycad4. Next base: position 3,673,100 of record NZ_CP139559.1, read on the forward strand.
TTCAATTAAATTGAAGCAGGCCTTTTTTGCTTTTCAAAAGTACCCCCTTTAGGGGGCGGAGGGGGCTTTACACCAGGTTAATTTCAACGTTGATGTTACCATAAGTTAATTTTGAATAAGGACATGTTTGATGCGCTTCTTCTACCAATGCTTTGGCAACTTCCACATCCAGACCTGGTAAGCTTACGTTTAAACGGGCCTGTAAAAAGTAAGCCCCGGTAGTAATACCCAAATCCACTTCGGCATCAATAGCCAGTTCGGCAGGGAGGGCAATCCTTTTTTTAGCAGCAGCAATGCCGATAGCGCCTTCAAAACAAGCCGACCAGCCTGCAGCAAATAGTTGTTCGGGATTGGTACCAGGTTTAGGAGTTCCGGGAGTTGAATGTTTGATATCCAACTGGCCATCGGTACTAACAGACGAACCACCATCACGACCACCTACGGTACGTACTTTACCGGTATATAATACTTTGTCGATTTTATTAGCTGAGATATCTTCGATAACCTTGATCTTATTGATAACTGAATCTTTAATAGTTTCCATTGTGTTATTTATTTAAATAATTTTTGTTTTTGTATGCTCAAAGATACCCTGATATCGGCCGCAGACCTATCACTAACTATGTGAACCGGACAAGCCATATCATGAACCGGACATTCTTAAAGCCGAAAATTCAATCCCCAAAATGAAATTATCAGTTTTTTGAAAGATGCTGTTTCAATTGACAACCCGCCAATTGAAACAGTAATATTACTTTGTAAATTAATTTAAAAAGTTAATTTTAATCATGCTAACCACCAATCATAAACCACTTAAAACACTGCTGCTCACGGCACTTATAGGCTTGCGATGCCTGCAAAGCAGTGCCCAAACCAAATCCGGCACAACCGAAATAACCAAATGGCAATACGGTAAAACCGGCGCCGTTTCCCTTACTTATGATGACGGCTCCATGAACCAGTTCAGAAAAGCCCTGCCCGTAATGGAACGCCTGAAAATGCCGGCTACCTTTTTTATCATTACCGGGTCCATACCCGGATCCAAATACCATGGGAGATTTATTGGCCGCCCGGTAAAGGAGATTATCAAAGAATCGGCTACGATACCTACCAATGATCAAAATTTTTTTGAGCGATGCTCGGCCGCAGGATATTTAGGTTATATGGGTACTATCGCCTCGCATACGCAGGCCGGAAGTTTGTACGATAGCGGTAAAAAGGAAAAAGCTTTTAAAGTGCTTGATGATATTTATGCCAAAGCCCGCAACGGCGAATTGAAATCGGGTTACGAACCTAACGACGAGTTTAAACAATCCATTGGCTCAACCTGGGATGATTTCAGGAAGGATGCTGCCAAAGGTTATGAGTTTGCCAGTCATTCCATTACCCATCCCAGCATGCCCGGACTTGACGAGCCCAACCTGCTTTGGGAACTGGAAAAAAGCAAGGCCGATATCCTGGCCCAGCTTGGCCCAAAACATACCTTTTCGGCAGAGTGCCCTTACGGTTTTGAAAACGACCGGGTAATGAGCTATGCCCTGAAAACCTATCCGGCCCTGCGCAACCGAATGCCCGAGCCCTGGCTAAAGGAAATTGATCGCGCCAGCAAACAAACACCGGGCTCAACAGATAAAGATTATATTCAATGGCAACGCGGGGCAACTACCAAAACTCCGCTGCCTGTGATGAAGCTTTGGGTTGATACCGCGCTTAACCATACCGATACCTGGCTGGTACTGGTTTTTCACGGGATTGATGGCATGGGCTACGAGGCCCTGCCCAGCACCTTGCTCGACGAATATTTTCAATACATCAAAAGCAAAAACGATAAGCTTTGGGTAGCCACCTTTGGCGATGTAACCCGGTACATGCGTGAGCGCGAACATGGCAAAGCTGTGGCCTCGGTGGTGGGCAGCAGTATTCAGGTTAAGGTAAGCCATAACCTCGACAGTAAAATGTATTATCTGCCGGTAACCCTAAAAACCTATGTATCATCTAACTGGACAAGCGCAATGGTTACCCAGGGCAAAAAAAGCAAAAAGGTAAATACCGCTAAAGATGGGCAAGGAACTTATGTGCTATATCAAGCGCAGCCGAACGAGGGGATGGTGACACTGAAAAAGGGATAATTACATTGGATCGTTATTTCGTGCTGAAATAGCCTTGTATAAATACGGCTTACTTCAGCACGAAATAGCAATTCCCTTTAGTTCAACTGCAAAGTTTGCGGGCCAAACTCTTCAAAATGGATCAACTGCTTGTCGATGCCTTTTTTCACCAGTTCACGGTAATGCAGTTCAATAAAACCCGCCGGGCCGCAAATGTAATATTCGGTATTGGGCTCAAATATGTTTTCGCCTAATTGATTAAGATCTACCCAGCCTTCATAAAAGTTGTCGGGCATTCCTTCCTCAACTTCGTTGTAGAAAATGTGCTTTTTAACTTCTTCGTTTTTGCCTTCCCATTGTTCAATAACTTCTTTAAAAGCATGCACATTTTTATCGCGGCAACCGTGCACCCATGTCTTTGGTCGTTTGCTGCCGCTTTTTATCAGACTTTCCATCATGCTCATTAAGGGGGTTTGGCCAACACCGCCGCTGATAAAAACTATCGGGTGGTCGCCATCGCCGTTTAATACGAAACCACCTGCCGGTGCGGATACCTCAATGATATCACCTTCATTAACAAAATTATGCAGACGATTGCTGATCATACCATCGGCAAGCAACTCAGTTCCTGCCTCGCGTTTAACCGAAATCCTGTAATACTCACCGTTTGGCGCGCTTGAAATGCTGTACTGTCGTGGCTGTAAAAGGTTAAGCTCAGGCAAAAACAAACGCAAGCTTAAAAACTGCCCCGGAGTAAAATCGGGCACTGCACCACCATGTGTTGGATAAAGGTAAAAGGAAGTGATCTCGGCAGATTCTTTTACTTTCTGTTTTACAACAAACGGCCTCCAGCCTGTCCAGCCGCCCTTTTTTGCAACCTGCCTGCTGTAAAGGTTTTGTTCATGGCCAGCCATGATGGCTGCCAGCTGATTGTAAGCCACTGTCCAGGCTTCCAGTAACTCAGGTGTGGCCGCGTTACCCAATACTTCACTTATAGATGCAATCAGGTGCCCGCCTACAATGGCATAATGCTCAGGTCTGATATCAAGACTTGTATGTTTTTGACCAATTCCATCAAGCACTGGCATCAACACACCCGGATTTTCAATATGCTCGGCATAGGCCAGTACAGCCATGGCCAGGGCGGTTTGTTGTTTGCTGTTTTGCTGGTTGCCCATGTTAAACACATTTTTAAGCTCAGGATTATGGGTAAACATCCGGTTGTAAAAATGAGTAGTTAACAATACTCCATGCTCTTTCAATACAGGCACAGTGGCCTTAACCAGCTCTTTTTGTTCTTTAGTAATCATCGTTTAACAGTATATATTTATAATTAATTGTGGCTGCAAGGGAGATCGCAATTCCCAGCCTTTTTCTTAACTCCCAGGGTTTATGGAATTACACGATAGTCCTGCCCGCCCCACCCTTCATATTAGCCAGCTTACTCTGAAACATTACCGCCATCAGGCCTGCCCTGTTCTTGGCATCATCAGCCATTGGCCCGGCAAAGTGCATATCAACCGTTTGGGTAAACAGCTCCAGCCAGCGGTTAAAATGATCATCACTAATAGGCAGCGGCGCATGTTTGGCAAAGGGATTGCCCCTAAAACCAGGGACGCCAAATAGGGCAGCATTCCAGAAAGCATACATTTTATCAAGGTGCGGTTGCCAGTCGTCTTTTATAACTTCGGCAAAAACGGGCCCCAATAATTCGTCGAGCCGTACCCTGGTGTAAAATTCATCAACCAGTATTTTAATCGATGTTATGTCTTCTATATCGTTCATCGGTTTGTTTATTTTGTTGAATACAAGTTATTTAGTAGCAACCATCACAATTATTATTCCATTGAGCAAAAAAAGCTTGCCCGTGTAAACCGGTCTAAGAATCGCGCGTAACGGCCCGTTTATTGTGCTTCAACTGGCTATTCGCGACAAGTTGCAGAACCCAGACTTACGAAGTTTTTGAAACTTCGTAAGTCTTCCGCTTTTTCATATCACCTCAAAGTCCACCGGATTTCTTTGGGGTATTAATTTGACTTTCATACAATATATTAATACCTTTTTATCCTTTAATTAACTATTTCAACATCCTCTTTTATTTAATTCATTAAAATGGGATGGTTTGACCGCGCTTTAAATCTTTCGGGCCGACGGTTTATTTTTTCAGCACTACTATTCCCAGGTTCAGATCTTCATTGAACTGGCCTATGGTGATAGATTCAAGCATGTTTTGCAGGCGGTTCCTTACGTCTAAAAAATCATGGTGCAAAGGGCATGGATTTTTTGATGAACACTCCTTTAACCCTAAACCGCAATCCCTGAATATGCCTCCGCCATCAACGGCTTCTATCACATCCGACAGCGGGCGGCCAAGGCTTCGTGCATCAAGATAAAAACCACCGTTAGGCCCTTTTACCGATTGGATGATACCTCTCCTACTTAAATCCTGGAGGATCTTGGCCAGGAAAGGCTCGGGCGAATCAATGTTTACGGCTATTTCCTTTATGCCTACCCTGCTGCCATCGGCGGTATGTTGGGCTATAAAAAATACTGCCCTTACCGCGTACTCACATGTTTTTGAAAATATCCCCATTGCTTTATAAAGCAAAAGTAGTTATTTCAACCAACAATAAAAGATATTTTTATCTTTTATTGTTTCCTTACTTAAATATGACTGTTTAAGCCATTAATTTTATCGCCTCCTGCCCGGTAGTGTTAAATTTACTTTGATGGCTAAGCGGCAGGCTAAAAGAAAATATAGTACCTCCGTCCTTCCCGCTTTCGGCCTTCACTGTACCGCCATGTTTTTGGATAATACTCTTCACAATATATAAACCCAGGCCCTTACTGTTTTTTTGCCGTACCGATTTTTGATTGCACTGGTAAAATTTCTGGAACAGCGCCTGGCTGTTTTCCTCATTAATACCTACCCCCTCGTCATGCACCGATACTTCAACCTCATTTTCGTTACAGTCTATATTAATGTTGATGTGTGAGCATGGCGGCGAAAACTTGGCAGCGTTGGTTAAATAATTGATCAGCACCTGGATGATCTTGTATTTATCTCCCCTAACCAAAATGCTATCGGCAGCAGGATATTTACAAAAGCGGTGGCCGGGATAAAGGATCCTCATTTCACCAAGCACTGTATCAACCAGGTCGTTAACATCAAACAGGCTATAATTGAGTTGCGCTGACCTGTCTTCGCCGGTTGAGGGTGATAAATATTCATCGATCAGTTTGGTCATTCCGTTAATATGCTGATCAATCATGTTCAGCAACCTTACCGGTTGTTTATTGATGCTGAATGCAAGATGGTTAATTAAAAACTGGGTATTGAGTTTTATAATAGTTAAAGGTGCGCGCAATTCGTGGTTCACAATAGCCATGCTCAGGCACTCTTCGTTAACTTTCTGGGTAACATCTTCAACGGTACCTATCATTTGTTCGGCAGTTCCCCACCTGCGTGAATATAAAACACCTGTAAGCCGGATCCATTTTTCGTTACCGGATGGAGTTACAATTTGCACTTGTTTTTCAAATTTGGTGCCATTAAAGCAGGAAACCTTAAACTCATGGATGAGCCCGCTCAATTGTCCGGGTTTAACCAGCCCCAAAAGTTCTTCAATATTTTCGTCATACCCTTTTGATAGTTCAAGCATTTTGCGCATCCGGGGGCAAAAGGATATCTTATTTGACCGGAGCTGGATTTTCCAGTTGCCTATATATGCTCCTCCTATGGTGTGTTCAGGCGTTACCCCTGCCCGGCTATCCATATTTCTGATTTCCCTGTTCATTTGGATATGTTTTTCTTAAATTTTATTTTGTTACTGATAGATTTAACCTGATCACACTATTAAATTTTGACCATAATCTTAATGACATCCCTTTAATGTATACCCTGTAGTCGCTCATCAATATGCCCTTCATGTCATGGTTCATTAACCGGATGGCATACACTAAACTGCAATCATTATTCTTTCTCGATGATTTGCAGTGATAAGTTTCCAATATCTCAAAGTCATCGGGCGAGATCAGCTCGTTGTATTGCAAACACCTGATATGCTCGTTCTCAATCACAAAATCGTGATTAAAGCCCCGCTCCTGCAGATCAATAATGAGGTTTATCAATTGTTCGTCATCATGGTGCATATTGTCATTAATTAAACAGGTGATACCATCAGTTCATTTTCAATAGTGTTTGTATTGATTTTGTAAAGCCATAAACGACCTTGCAAAGCCATGTAAAAAAGAAGGAGTAATACCTGTATTACAATTAGCGATACAGGTAAGCTTATTGCTAAATTGGCGATACTGCCCAGTAGCGGTAAAGTCATATCGGCCGCGATAAAACCTATGCCAATTTGCTTAAGCACAGGTTTACCCGGCATAAGCATAATAACCAGTAAAGCAAATTTCAATGAACATATACCATACAGCACGATTACGAAAAACCTGGCAGGCACCAGCGGTTCCATCAAACTTGTGTTAAGCTTGATAAATAAACCTGCTGCTATAAACATCAACACACTTGTAAAGAAGGCTACTGCCAAACAAATAAACTTTTTCATAGCATGAGGGCTTTACACGTTTATCGCACAATTAATTAATTAATTAATTAATTAATGCTTAATTATTAACTGTTATTTAACAATGTAAAGTTCGGGCTGGAGGTACCCGAAATCAATGTACTAATTATGGTTTCAGTAGTACAAATTACATATAGCCCAAGGCAATCGGGGCCTAATACTATATAGGATAATATTCATTTTCGATGTTCCCGAAATTCTTTTCGGCCCGGAAAACAAGGGTTATCACTACGCCTTCATTATTCTCCATTTTAAAATTCCCGCCAAGCTGTTTGCTCAGGGCCTTCATCATTTCCATACCTAATGACGAAGCCTCTTTAATGTCAAAACCCTGCGGCAGCCCGATTCCGTTATCAGCAATGCTCAACATGATATTATTATCATCAAATGTACCAAGCCTGATGTCTATATATCCGCGCCTGTGCGGAAAAGCATATTTAATAGCATTGGTAATAGCTTCATTGAGCATGAGGCCAACAGGTACAGCCTGGGCAACGTCCATTTTAACAGGTTCAATTTGTTGTTCAAACCTGATACCGCGGTCATGAGCGTCATAACAATCGGCAAGATAATTAACCAGTTCGCTGATGTAAACAGCTATATCAATATAGGCTACATTTGAGCTGCTGTATAATTTTTGATGGATCAGCGCAATAGCCTGTACCCGGTTCTGGCTTTCACGGATGGCGGCAAGCGCCGCATTATTTTTTAAAAATGCCGATTGGGTGTTAAGCAGGCTCATCACTATTTGCAGGTTATTTTTTACCCGGTGATGCACCTCTTTCAACAACCAGTCCTTTTCATCAAGCAGGCGATTTTTATCCGCAGTTAAATGCTGCAGTATTTGATTTTGCTCGCTGATCTCCTTCTGCTTTAACTGCAACTGTTTACCGCTCTGTTGCTTTTGCTGCAAGCTAACATAAGCAAGGCTCAAAATGATAAGCAGCGCCACAATGCCAACAATTATAAGATCCCATTTAATAAAAAGTAAACTACTTTCTGCCCGCAAAATATTGGGGGGGATATGATCATAATACTGTGCCGGCGAGTTCGTGGATATCAAAAGCAAAAAACCTGTAAGTATCAGCTTGCAATAAAACCGGGGTGAGCTTATATTGATATTCACTTGATATTATTTTTATTACCGGCCTAAACCAAAAATCCTGTTCACAATGCATGTTTATACACAAATAAACATGCCCTCAAATTCAACTTATAAAAATAATATGTTGCTTAAACCCGGCCGATGTATTAAATATGGATTTTGATGTATAAATTATGTATTGTTTCACCTGCTTACAACAAAAGCATATATTAACTTATATAATTAAGAATCAAAATATTAGATATCAGACTTACCCATTTTAAGCTTATTCATTTGTGAATGTAAATGACTAAGGCAGGCCCAAAATGCTGGCACCTCCTCTCCCGGTGGTCCTCCCCTATCGACGGCAAAAAAAGAAGCTTACTTATGCCTTTCCGGTACCTTTTGATAACCTGCTTCCTGTTAACATGCGATAATAATGCCACTTACATGGTTAGGCATATGAATATAACGTACGATATTTCGCTTCTCCATCAGGAATATCATGATATTTCGTTAAGAAGCGGCGCCCAGAAAAACCACAAATAACTGACTATCAGAAAAATAAAAACAACGGCACGAAATTAGAGTTGCGGCACATGTATTATAAGCTTTAAACTAAGCAATTATGAAACACGCTAATGATTTTTCGCTGCTACATTTTGAGAAAGCATCCTGTTGCCTTCCTTTTAAGATACATACTATTGAGTGGGTCAAAGAAAACGGCATTGATCTTCCCAACGATTATTTCATGCTGATATGGATAGTGGCCGGCAATGGTCACTACAGGCTCAATTTGCAAAAAGAAGCTGTTAATACCAATCAGTTGCTGCTGATAAAACCCGGACGCCTGCATGACCTTAAATTTAGCAGCGGCCTGCAAGGTTATGTAATATCTTTCACCGATTCGTTTTTAGACATAGAGGATTACGGCAGGGAACCTGTATACAGTCCCATTTATCAAATGTTTAACCAAACACAGATCATCACCATAAACAATGAGTTGGCTGATGACATGAATGATATCACCGAAATAATGATGAAAGAATACAGCAGGCATAACCTTTACCGTTCCGAAATATTAAAGCGTTACTTCAAGATCTTCCTGATTTATCTTTCACGCCAGCTTGACTCGACGGAACAGGCGCCAAAACAGTCACGAAATACCGCCATCCTGCAAAATTTCATGACCTTGCTCAATAAAAACTTCAGAGAGAATAAAATGGTTGCCGATTATGCCGACAGGCTATCGGTAACCCCCAATTATCTCAACGAAGTGGTAAAAAAACTAACAGGCCAGCCGGCCGGTTATCATATCAGGCAAAGGGTTGCCGCCGAGGCAAAACGGCAGGCCATACATCCTGATAGCTGTATGAAAAAAATAGCATACGACCTGGGCTTTTGCGACCTGGCCCATTTCAGTAAATTTTTTAAAAACGCTACCGGTATCAGCTTTTCTGATTTTAAGAAAAAGGGCACAATATTACAACCTGTTTTTTAACAGCACATCACAAACTCATTTAATTACACTGATAGCCAACCAATTAAACTCCATATTATGTCAGAATCAATACAACTAATCCCAGGCGATTCATTAATTACTGCAACGCCGCAAGAAGGCCGGGAGCTTGCTATTAAAATGGCCAGACTTATCATCAAAGTAACCCAGCCCGATGCAGAAATACGTGGCAGGCTAAGGGGTGTTTACGCGGAAGACGCCGCTATGCTGATAGCGGTAGGCCAAACCGTAGCAACCGAATTTGCTACAATAGCTGCAGCAAACAACTACTGGAGATAGCAGCATACTGCCCCTTCCCCTGTAAATTAATTACAACCATAGTTATACCCGGTAACACATGGTGAATACGCTGGTAATTATTAATTTATTGGGGAAGCGGGTCTTGACCACCTGCTACAGCTTTATCAAGTAGTACGTAAGTCAACATTTTTCAATCGCAATAAAATACTTGTAAACCAATCAAATTACCTGTGCTAATTAAACGTGCTTTGATTTGATTATGGTTTTTAAGTTTTGAATTACATTTCGTCGTATTTAAAATCAATACTCCAGCGATAGGTAGATATACCTGCCAGCATTAAGCTGGCTGCGCTATCGGCCCAAACCGAATAACTAAAGGGAGCCTTAACCCCTAAAAACAAAGTCATGCACAGGGCAAATGTAAATGTAAGTGCAAAACTTGCATAAGCAGCTGTCCTGATCTTAAAACCTACCATAAACATAATGGCTATGCAAACCTCACAAACCGTGGCTAAAAAGCCCATTACCCCAGCCGATGAGCGGTTTAGAAAAGGCATCAGCGTGTTGGTATAAACTACAAAATTATCCCAGCTGCCCCAGCTTACCGAATGTTGCCCTGCCGGCCCCAGGAACCCTAAACGATCGGCCACGGGTAGCAGGAAACCTATTGCTAAAGCAAAGCGGAAATAAAGCTGTGCTATTTGAAGTGTGTTTTTCATATTATGTACAAATTATGCATCTAAAATAACGCTTTAAAAGCCTGCTTTAGAAACACCTATACCATGTTTACACAAGTACGATAAAAGTGTCATCTTTTTGTTGAGAGATTAGCCGGTTAATATTTATCCAGAATTTCTACAGAATGTGAGGGTAGTATCGCACCTGTCTTATGCCTGCAATAAGTATAGTAAAAAGGGCTGCTGCCTACGTCACCTCGCTGATGGAAGAAAACCTCCCATCAACCATGTACTTTCATAACCTGAAACATACATTGGGCGTTGTTAACGCAGCAACAGAAATTGCAGCACACTGTAAATTAAAAAGGCAGGAACTAACCATTTTAACAATAGCCGCCTGGTTTCACGATACAGGTTACCTTTATCATTATAAGGGGCATGAAGACACCAGCATGATCATTGCCGGTACCTTTTTAATGCAGCACCACTATAATAACGATTTTATACAACAGGTATGGGATTGTATTGAAGCAACAAAAGTCCCGCAATCCCCAAAAAACCTTATCCAGCAAATTATTTGCGATGCCGATATGCACCATTTTGCATCTGTAAACTACCTGGATTTTGCCCATGATTTAAAACAGGAATGGGAAGTACATTTGGATAAGCAATACAGTGACAAAGAATGGCATAGCCTTAATTTAAGCCTTTTACAACAGCATCAATATTTTACGGAATACGGTAAAACGATATTGCAGGCCATGAAAGAGAAAAACATTGAACTGATGAAGTTTCAGGGTTAATGTTTCTTTATAGTTTCTTTTCGTACACGGCTTAAAGTTTCAGGTGTAATACCTAAGTAAGATGCGATCATTGCCTGTGGCACTTTCAACAACAGATCGGGATATCTCTGTACAAAATCAAGGTATTTTTGTTCAGCTGTAAAAGCAATAGCCGAATGGATACGGTTTTGGCTGGTAATGAAACTTTTGTTCAGGATGGCGTTCACCATATCATTAAAGGCAGGTATTTCACTGCAAAGTTTATCGAAATTGCTTTTGGTGATCAGCACCAGTTCGGTATCTTCAATAGCATCGATGTTATTTTTGCTCGGTTCACCTGTAAGCAGGCTGGCACGATCACCGGTCCACCAGTTTTCTTTGGCAAAGCTTACTATGTTTTCGCGGCCATTTTCATCAACACTGTAAAAACGTACAAGGCCTTTGGTTATAAAAGCGTTATACTTCCAAACATCGCCTTCCTGCAACAGGTATTGCTTTTTACGGAGCCTTTTGTAAATACAAACCGCTTCAATTTTAGCATAGTCGGCTTCGGCGAGTGTTGTTTTCTGGCTGATGTACTCTTTAAATAGCTCAAACATATAAGCGCAAATATCCCCTTTATCCGGGGATATTTGCGCTTGTTCGGGGTCATATTTTATAATTAGGTTATGCGGTATATTTGCTTAACCATTTGGTTTTGATTGCGGCGCGGGCATCAATAAATTCCTGGTCGGTACCTTGCGCAACAGCATCAAGCGGGTAACGCAGCGGTCGGGTGCCTTTTTCCATTTCAACCAGCCTCAATATACCATCGGCAATCGTTTGCGGGTCCATGTTGAACTCGGCCATTTTGCTGAAAAGCGCAGTGCCCATAGCGTTAAATTGCTGTGCTGAGGCTTCACCGTATTCGGTAACAACTTCCTGTTTATCGGCGTGGATACCTGCTTTGCTGCCGTTATTCATTTCGGTTGGATAAACACCGGGTTGAATGCTCACGTTTTCAATATTATAGGCAGCAAGTTCATCCTGTAAACCTTCGGTAATGCTTTCTACGCCGAATTTTGAGGCAAGATAAGGGATCATGAACGGCAAGGTATGGCCACTTGCACCCGATGTAATATTGATGATAAGGCCATTTTTAGCTTTACGCATCCCAGGCAGAACCGCAAAGATAGTGCGCAACGTTCCGTAAAAATTCACTTCAAACATCTGCCTGATCTGATCGAGTGAATAAGCTTCCAGCACGCCAAAGCCTGAAACTGCCGCATTGTTCACCAATACATCAATATGGCCGTATTTGGTTAATGTATATTCAAAAGCTGCTTTAACTGAAGCATCGTCAGTAATATCTACCTCAACTACTTCAACATTTGGCAGGGCCGAAAGCTCTTTAGCTACAGCTTTGTTTTTACCATTTATACCGCGCATACCTGCTATTACGGTATGGCCTGCATTTGCAAGGGTTATGGTGGTTAACTTACCAAAGCCAGTGCTTGTTCCGGTTATAAAAATTGTTTTTGACATTTTGTATCGTTCTTTTGTTGATACAAATCTACCGCAGCGCAATAACCTGTACATTGATATTTGATAAGAAGGAAATTGATATTTATCAAGAAAACCGGGATTTTGTAACGGTATCGTCATTGCGAGGCACGAAGCAATCGCGAACTGTACAAGGTCACCAGCTTAGCCGCTCTGCAAATCGGGGATTGCTTCGTACCTCGCAATGACGGGTGGTGAATGAGATTGCTTTGTATCTTATAATGACGTGATTGTAAGTTATTAATTATTAAAAGTGTTTTTTGGAGTGATTTTATAAATATGGGCGTTCCCGTTAGCTAAAGACAGTACCTATCCGCTCATACTGCACAAGGCATTATCCGTCGGCCGACGGACGGTATCCGCTCCTATCACTAACGTGGGCCCACGCGCCATCACTTAAATGTATTTTATACGTTTTGCTAAACAACTACTTACAAAAGCCTCTTACTTCGTTCCCGAAGGCACAGCCAAAGGTTGTCCATCTTTTAACGGCACACCAAAATTGGGTGTACCATCTTTATTCCAGGTAAATTTTTGCGCGCGCGGCGAACGTTTATTACCACAGCCTTCGTTTGGGTTTGAGTTGGCATGGTACAGGATCCAGTCTTCCCGGCCATCAGGCGATTTGAAGAATGAGTTATGGCCCGGCGCATAAACACTATTTTCCGGCGATTGCTTAAACACCGGCTGCTCCGTTTTTATCCATGACGCAGGGTTTAACAAATCGCTGTTTTTAGAAGCCGTAAGCATACCCAAAGCATAAAAATCTGTCCAGCAGCCGCTGGCAGAATAGATCAGGAACAGCTTTTTGCCACGCTTTAAGATCTCCGGACCTTCATTTACACTCACATGTGCCGGGTTGCCGGCATCATGCAAATCGCCGTTGGTTTCCCACTGATAAGCCGGACTTGATATTTTTACGCGTTCGCTGCCAATAGTTAAGGCATCTTTCATTTTGGCTATGTAAATGTTCTGCTGCCCGTTATGGTCTCCCTCCCAACCCGACCAGATCATATACCAGCTTCCGCTATTTTCAAATACTGAAGCATCAATAGCCCATTTATCGGTACTATCACTAATCTTTCCTTTAAACTCCCACGAACCTTCGGTAGGGTCGGTGGAGCTATTTTGCAGTACGTAAATGCGGTGATTATTGTTATCGCCATTATCGGCAGCAAAATATATATACCATTTGCCTTTTATAAAATGCAGTTCGGGTGCCCACAAATCTTTGGAATAAGCCGTACCGGCGGGCGGTGCCCAAACAGCTTTCTTAGGTGCAGTACCCAGCTTAGTAATATCTTTTGTTTTCCAGATAACAATATTGCCCCCTGTTGAATTGGTATAGTAGTAAAACCCATCTTTACAGATCACCCAGGGATCGGCGCCTGATGGCAGCAACGGATTAGTAAAAGTATTATCGCCGGTGCTTTGTGCAATGGCAGCTTTAGAAAATAAGAGCAGCAGCAAACAGGCATTAAACAATCTTTTCATAGGCTGAAAGGTTTTAGCTGGGTTTATAATGCGCTAAAAGTCTGCAAAAGATTTTACAAAAGCAACAAATGTTAAGAATACATTTATTACCAAAAATGGTCGGGTTATATTATGCTTTTACCGGTTGAGAGGAACTGCGGATAAAAACCTGGGTTGGCAATACAGTGGTTTCAAACTCGGTAACAGGCCGCTTGCTTTCAATTATACTGATCAACATTTCAGTTGCTTTTTTTCCCATTTCAAAACCGGGCTGGTAAACAGCACTCAACGGTGGGTTTAAAACTTCGGCTAATTGGGTGTTGGTGAAGCCGAGCAAAGCGATATCAGCAGGGATCCGGAAACCTAATTTATGCAGAAGGGATAAGGTGGTAGTGGTGATCCTGTCAGATGCTGTAAAAATAGCATCGGGCTTGTCATCGGCATAAAGTAACTCGCTTAATGCCTTTTCTATCTCGGCAAGGTCTTTACCACCATGCGGACAGTATTTGATCAGCTTTTCATCAGGTTGTATGCCATGTTTCTCAAGTGCCTGTTTATATCCCCGGAGCCGTTCGGCGGTGATGGATACGTTTACCGAACTGGTAATATGAGCTATTTTACGGTAGCCGGCCTCAATTAATTGGGTTGTAGCATTATATGCCCCGGCAAAATTATCGGCCACTACTTTATGCGTATCAATTTCATCGCTTACCCTATCAAAAAAAACAATCGGCAAACCTTTTTCATGCAGGTTTTTCAGGTGATCAATATTTTGGGTTTCGGTTGATAGAGAGATCAGCAAACCATCAATGGAGCGGAAAGTCAGGTGACGTACGTTTTGTATTTCCAGCTCGTACGACTCATGGGTTTGCGTAATGAACACATTATATCCCTTACTATGTGCTACAGATTCGATACCGTTAATTACCTGCGAAAAAAACTGGTTCTCGATGGTGGAAACCACAATGCCGATGGATTTGCTGTTGCCCCGTTTAAGGCTTTGGGCATTAAGGTTGGGCTGATAGTTGAGTCTTTTAGCACACTCCAATACAAGCGCCTTGGTTTTTTCACCAATTTCATGACTGTCTTTAAGGGCCTTGGAAACCGCTGAGGGTGAGATTCCTAACTCTTTAGCAATATCCTTTATGGTAACTCCGCCAAAATTCATTTCATCCCCTTGCTTATGATCCTAAAATTAACAATCCAATTGTATACAGGAAAGTAAACATAAGAAAAATAAGTCCTACACAACACAAAGATGTATTACACCATGTAACATTATGCTGACAGCCATGAAATTAAATTCATATATCTGCTATTTACTTCCCTCCCGGCGCGGGTGCATTGAGTGCCCTGTCCCAATCTCTAATTTTTTAAAAGCCCATCTATCTTCGTATTCCATTCTTGTTGGTAATATTGGTTTGTGCCATGACTGGTTTCATTATCGTACTGCTCTTGTAACTGGTTCATTTCACGGTACGAGTCAAGGTATTGTACATTAATATAACCGTCATAGTTATCAGCCGGAAGTTTCATATCCATAAGGGCCTGCTTAAAATGCCGGGCTACTATCGCTACTATATCAAAATGCCGCTGTTCATGATTTAGCGCGTAACTGTTACGGCCTTCCTGTTTTACCCAGGCGGCACTTTTAGGCAAAAACACACGCATGCTTATTCTCACCACAACTACCGACTTCACTACCTCCACCTTTTCGGTGTAACCGAAACTTGGCAGTACTTCGGCAACATATTTTCCGCTGCGGGGTTTTTCCTGGAAATCATTCCAGGTTAAGGGCCGATTTGCCGAATAGTAGATGGTATCGCCTTCCGGCTGCTCCGAATAATCGGTAAAGATTAACTTTACTCCCTTAGCCAGTTTGATGTTAGTGTCCACTTCACGGTTCATCCATCTATTAAAATACACCAGGCCGGCTTCAAGGGCCCGGCTCACCAGTATCCCGGTATCATACTGTTGCCCCGTGCTGCGATAGTACGTTGAGGCAGCCGGGTAGTCAATCAAATGCACATTACCTTCATCTCTTTTCAATTCAAACCATAACTGTATTTCCAGCCGGCCTTCTACCCTGCCGTCGGCCATCGCCGTTTCAGTAAGCTTTAACTTTTTGATGCGGATAGCCACCGGGCGTAATGTCTTATTAACAGGGATAGCATAATCAGCAAATTGCTTAACTGCAGTTGCTGTCCCCCCCTGTAAATCAACTTTATACTTTACTGCCGGCAAATTACCGGGGGCCGGCAATAACCAGGCAACAGCGCTCCGGTCTGGCCGTTCATCAACAACATTTGCAATATAAAATTCGTTCGATTTTTCATTTAACGGCCTGTTTGTTAAAACAATTTCGGCATTTGTTTTTTGTGCTTTTGAATTTAACGGACAAAACACCAACATGTACAAAATCACCCGCAGCCACAATCTCCCTCTGTTAAGAACGCTATGCATAATTGGTAAAAATAATGGATGGGGCACATTGCCCCCTGGGTATTATAATGCTCAAAATACAAATAAATTGCACTGTTTAGCGTGTAATTATTACTTTTGATTGTCCATAGCCGGTACCACGGCAGTACTCAACAATTTTAAAGTTTTCCACATGGATATTATCTTAAGTATTACCTTCGTTAAAAGAAGTGTTATCCACAATTGTTAATTTCTAATGTGAAAAGCCTCTTTTTGGTTTAGCTATTTTCGCACTATCGTTAGTATGCGCTTTATGATCAAAACAAGATACATCACCCTGCTCATTCCCGTATTTTTATTTTCAGCTGCACGAGCCCAGCAAAACCCTTCTACTCAAATCTACCGCACATATCACGCGGCTATTGATTTGATGGACAAAGGAAAATTTGCTTCGGCGGCCGAACAATTCCGCCTGGTTGAAGCTTACAAAATTAAAACAAGCACACAGCCGCAGTTTGAAACCGAGCTATCACTCACTAAAGAAAACTGCCAGTATTATGAAGCATTCTGCGCCCTTAACCTGGGTAATGATGATGCCGAAAGCATGTTTCTCCGTTTTATAAAAGAACACCCCGAAAACCCGCTTACCAAACAGGCTTTTTTCCAGATCGGCAAATCGTATTTTAAGCAAGGTAAATATGAAGACGCCATCCGCTGGTTTAACAAAGTTGAGGCAGGTGAGCTTAACGGGCATGACAATACCGAGTATAAATTCCGTAAAGGTTATGCCTACTTTTCGTTAAAGGATTACAAAAATGCCCAGCTGCTTTTTGGCGAGGTTAAAAATAAACGTTCGGAGTTTACCGAGGATGCTACTTATTACTTTGCGTATATAGCCTACTTAAACAAGGACTATCACCTTGCACTGGTAAACTTTGAAAAGCTTAAAAATTCGAAGAAATACGAAAACAGCTATCCTTACTACATCTCGGCAGTTTACTTTTTAGATAAGCGCTATGATGATGTGATCAATTACGCCGTGCCTATTGTAAACAGCACCCATCAGCAAAACGAAACTGAAATGCTGCGCATCATCGCCGCATCATATTTTGCCAAAGCCGATTATGACAACGCGGTTAAATACTACGGCCGTTTTGAAGACCGCGACCAGGGCCGTACCCAAAACACGCAGGACAGCTACCAGATGGGTTATACCTATTATAAGGTAGGCAACTACGCCAAAGCTGCCAGCGAACTGGAAAAATTGGTTGAGCAACATGATGTTTACAGCCAAAGCGGTAACTATACCCTGGGCGATGTGTTCCTGAAAATGAACAACAAACAAAGCGCCCGTAATGCGTTCCTCAACGCCTCCAAGCTTGATTATGATAAGCAATTACAGGAAGATGCTCTTTACGAGTACGCCAAACTATCATACGAGCTTGACTTTAACCTGCAGGCTTTAGGGGCTACAAGGTTATACTTAGCTAACTATCCGCGCTCGAAACGTATTGATGAAGTGAAGGTATTGTTAGGCGAGGAATTACTGAACTCACGCAGCTATAAAGAAGCGGTTGAGATCCTGGAGCCAATCCCCAACAAAACCCAGAGTGCCCGTTTGGCTTATCAAAAAGTTACTTATTACCGCGGTTTGGAGTTTTATAATGAGCGTGCTTTTGAAAACGCCATCGGCATTTTTCTGCGCTCGCTAAAAGATCCGGTTGATAGTAAAACCGAAGCTTTAACCACCTATTGGATGGCAGAGGCCATGTTCGAGGTTCGTAAATATGGTGAATCGGTAGAGAATTTTGAAAAGTTCCTGGGCATGCCTGAGGCTAAGGAAACCGATGTAGCGAACTATGCCAACTATGCATTAGCTTATGCAGCCTTTGGCGATGAGCAGTATAAAAAAGCCGCCACTTACTTTGAGAAGTTTTTACAGGGAGATGTAAAAGACGTAAATACCCAAAACGATGCAATAACCCGCCTGGCCGACAGCTATTTTGTACTGAAAAGCTATGGTAGTGCCATGACCTATTATAACCGCATTATAGCCATGCACAATCAGGGCGAAGATTATGCCTTGTTTCAACGTGGTATGATCCAGGGCTTACAGGGTTCGTTAGATACCAAGATCAGTACCCTGAATGATGTGCTGAACAAGTTCCCTAACTCTGATTACGCCGATGATGCATCTTTTGAGATAGCTTATACCTATTTCCTGAAAACAGACGGCGATAAAGCTAAAAGCGATCTGAATGCGATGATCCAGAAATATCCACGCAGCAGCTACGTACCGCGCGCGCTGGTTACCATTGGTTTGATTGATTACAATGCAGGCAATGATGACCTTGCTGTTGAGTCATTTAAAAAAGTGGTGCAGGATTATTCATCAACCGATGAGGCCAAACAGGCTTTAAAACAGATCGAGAAAATTTATACCGATAAAGGTGATGCCCAAACATTCATTAACTATGCGGGTACTACACCTATCGGTAACTATACCACCTCCGACCAGGAAAGCATCATGATAACCGCTGCCAACAACCTTTACCTTAAAGGCGACTGGCAGGGCACTGTAAGCGCAGTGAACGCTTATTTTGATAAGTTCCCGGGCAAGCAGATCTACGAAAAACAAGCCCGCTTTATCCGTGCACAGGGATTGGCTAATTTAGGTCGTACAGAAGAAGCTGTTGTTGATTACAATGTGATCCTGAACGACTGGACCAGCGCCTACAGCGAAAAAGCATTGATAAGCATGGCTAAATTATACATGCAGCAAAAGAAATATAACGAAGCTGTAGTGTTCCTGAAAAGGCTCGAAACCAACTCAGAATATAAAGCTGATTATACCTTCGCTATCACTAACCTGATGTACTGTTATTCGGAGATGCAAATGACCGACGACGCCATCAAGTACGCCGAACTGGTTAAAACCAATGATAAAACATCGCAGGAAGACAAGTTTAAAACCGGCTTGTACGAGGGCAAGGCTTATCTTTCAACCGGTGATACTACCCTGGCCATTAAACAGTTCACCTATACTGCAACTAATACCAAAACCGTTGCCGCTGCTGAAGCCCGTTATAATCTTGCACTTATTGAGTATGAAAAAGGCCGTTATAAAACATCACAAAAAATGTGTTTTGACCTGGCCAAGGAAATGCCAAACTATGATTACTGGGTAGCCAAAACATACATTTTGTTATCTGATACCTATGTAGGCTTGAAAGATACCTTCCAGGCAAAAGCAACCCTGCAAAGTATCATTGATAACTATAAAGCCGATGACGACATATTACCTACTGCTAAAGAGAAGCTGGATAAACTGAGCGGCCGTAAAACCAAAGCCCCTGCCGCAGGCACCAAAGAAACTGCCCAGCCCGATACAACTAACAAACAGTAACAAAGAGTAATATAAAAAAAAGACAAGCAATGAACTCAAGATACACATATACGCTGCTTACCTTAATAATAGCATTATACTTTGTTCCTGCCCAGGCACAAACAAAGAAATCTACCAAAAAAGCAACAGTAAAAACTGCAACTAAAAAGCCTGCCGCTAAACCGGCACCAAAAAAGGCTGCGCCAAAACCTGTAACTAAAAAAGCTACCGACAATAAAAACTTAGGCGATGCTGCTGCAAAAACTGCTCAGGATACTACTAAAAAGGGAGGCGGCAATAACCCTAACAACGCTGCCAATGGTGGTAGCCTATCAGAAGAAATTGTAGTGACCACTGCCTATAAACCGGTACTGGCCGATGCGGTAAAGATCCGTCGTAACCCCGATCTGGAAGATAAAGTGCCCTTTAAAGCGCCGTTAACCTACGCACCGCTTGATAAGCGCCAGGAGCAAAACTCCGAGATCAGGCAGCTTGAGGCAATGAAAAGGCCTGCCGAACAGGATTCGGTTTTAACCAACAACTTTGCTAAGGTTGGTTTTGGCAATCTGAAAACGATTTATGGCGAGGGCTACTTTGCCAATGGCCGCGACCAGGCTTTACAATTTGGCGGTTTCATTAAACACCTGTCGCAATCTGGCTCGCTGCAAAAGCAAACCCAAAGCCGCGATGACGTTGGCGTATTCGGCAAAAGCATCATTGGCGATAATAACATATCAGGCCGCATAAATTACAACCGTTTAGGCACCTACTTTTATGGCTATAACCAGGATGCACCGAACAATGCTTTTGTACCAACCAAACAACACTTCAACACCATAAGCGGTGAGGTTGAGCTGACTAAAAACTATAAGGATGTTGAAAACGCTTTCACCTACGCTGTAAAATTAAAAGGCTACGCTTTCAGCAATGCTTACCAGGCACGTGAAAACAATGTGGTTATATCAGGCTTCCTGAATCAAACAGTTAAGCAGTTTTATGCAGGTTTAAGCGGGTCATTAGATCTGGCCAGCCAGAAAGACAGCCTTTACAGCCTTGGTAATAACATTGCAAGGGTTAACCCTTATATTAAGTTTCAGGGAGATAACTACAAGATAGATGCAGGGGTAAACATTGTAAAAGAGTTTGGTGATTTTGGAAAGTTTTACATTTTCCCAGCTGCCAAGCTTGAGGTACAGGTAGTGCCTAAATATGTACGCCTGTTTGTTGAAGCCAAAGGAGATGTTAACCGCTCTTCACTGCACGATTTTGCTATGACTAACCCCTTCATCGGCCAAAACATCAACATCAAAAACTCGGTTGACCAACTGGACATCAGCGCAGGTTTGAAAGGTACACTTGCCCCTGGCCTGAGCTTTAAAGCAGCCATATACCGCAACAGCATTAAAAATATGCCTTTAATGGTTAGCAACTTCAACGCCGAAGGCAACAAATTCACTGTTATTTACGATGATGGCAAAGCCCGCGTAAACGGCTTTAACGGCGAGCTGGATTTTAAAGCTACAGATGATTTTAACATTTTTGGCCGCGTTGAAATAAAAGATTATCAAATGGCTAAAGAAAGCGAGCCATGGAACCTGCCTAAATTTTTACTAACTGCAGGTACCGCAATACATATCGACAGCAAACTAACCGTTACCGGTTCGTTGCTTATCCGTGGTTCAACTACCGACAGGTTGCTTGTATTGGCACCAACTTCTACCCCGGGAAGCCCGGTTTATAACCAGGTTAAGCAGCCCATTAAAGGCTTTGGCGACTTGAGCGGCAGCGTGGAATACAGGATCAACAGCAGGTTTTCGGTATTTGCCCAGGCTAATAATATCCTAAGCAGCTCGTACCAAAATTGGTTATACTACCCTAACTACGGATTTAATATCTTTGGCGGCGTAGGGTACTCGTTTTAAGCCCTGTTTGATGTTTTAAAATTAACCGTATTTTTACCGGATGGATATAGCCAATTATTTAAGCGAACTACTTGACCGGTACACCGAAATAAGTGTACCTGGTTTGGGCTGCTTTTCGCGCCTGCGCGTAAATGGCTATTATGATGATGTACAGGCAACCTTTTATCCGCCTGCGCACAAGCTGCATTTTGATCAGCAGGCCAAAGACGATGAGATCCTGACACGTCATATTGCCGAAAAGAAAAAGATCTCGCTGGCATCATCCAAATATTTCACCGAAAAATACATCAACAGCCTTAAGCAGGAACTGGCGCTGCATGAAGTACCTTTTGCTCAACTGGGCTGGTTTTATATGCAGGAAGGCAAAGTTGCTTTCAGGCCGCAGGAACAGGCGCCGGGCAGCGATCCTGTGTTCTTTGGCCTTACCCCGGTTACAATTAACAAGGTGAACTATGTGGCACCTCCGCCGCCACCGCCACCTTTACCCACGGCTATATCTCTACAGCAAACCTATACGTCCCCACCGGCAACCACCACTGTTGCGGAACAGCCTGGGTATTTTGATGATGAACCCGAAGTTAAGCGGGGTATTAGCATTTGGGTTATAATAGCAATAGCAGTGGTTGTACTTGCCGCAGCAGCGTTTGGCGTATATAAATATAACCCCGCACTGTTACATCTTAACGGTGGCAGCACTAAAGAACAACCAGGGGTTGAAAAACCCAGGGCCGCTCCCGTGGCCGGGCCGGATAGTATCCAAAAGGATTCCACTCCAACTGTTGCTGATACGGCAAAGGCAATTTCTAAACCTGTTGAAGCGTTAAATAAACCGGCAGCTAAAACAGATACCATAGCACAGCCCGAGTTTGCGATATTTTTGGGATCGTTTAAAACGGTAACCAAAAGCAACGAGGCTGTTAAAGATTATAAAAGCAGGGGAATTGATGCCCGCCTGCTGAAAGGTCCCGGAACCGGTCCGCGGATCAAGATCATCATTGGAGGTTTTTCGTCATCTGATGAAGCGGAAGCCGCGAGAAAAAAACTCGTATCACAAGGAAAAATAACTAAAGACACATACTCAAAACAAATTACTGATTCCACGAAATGACTTTATTATTAATACAGCAACTTACAGATACCGCCAAGCACCTGGCAGATACCGCAAACCACGCCGTAACAACTGCAGCCCTGCCAACTGAAGAACTTCGCTTTGGCGACCTGCTGATCAAAGGTGGCTGGGTAATGATCCCGATAGGTGTTTTAGCTGTACTGGGGCTGGTAATCTTTTTTGAGCGATACTTTACTATCAGAAAAGCATCCCGCAATGAATCAAACCTGATGGTACAGGTACGTGCCAGTATCCACTCGGGTAACCTGGAATCGGCCATTGCTATTTGCCGTAACAATAATACCCCGCTTGGGCGCATGCTGCAAAAAGGCTTATTGCGCATTGGCAGGCCAATAAAAGATATTGAAGGCGCCATCGAGAACGTTGGCAAGCTGGAAGTATCCAAACTGGAAAAAAACATTGGTATATTGGGTATCGTAGCCGGTATAGCACCGATGTTTGGTTTCCTGGGTACTATTGCCGGTGTAATCAAAATCTTTTATGATATCTCAAAAACCGATAACATCAGCATGGGCGTAATCTCTGGCGGTTTATATGTAAAGATGGTAACGTCAGCCGCAGGTTTGTTTGTAGGTATCGTAGCTTATGTTTGCTATCACATTTTAAATATGATGGTTGACAAGGTGATCCTGAAGCTGGAAACCGATGCCATTGAATTTATTGACCTGTTAGAGGAGCCGAGCAAATGAATTTAAGAAAACGACACAGGGGCGCATCGGCAGAGGTACATACATCGGCAATGAACGATATCATGTTCTTCCTGCTGCTGTTTTTCCTCATAGCCTCAACAGTTACCAACCCTAACGTTATTAAGCTGGTGTTGCCTAAATCATCAACAGGGCAGTCGGTATCTAAAAAAACCATAACAGTATCGGTAACCAAAGATCTGAAGTACTACGTAGATAAAAAGGAGATCCCGGTAGATGCTTTGCAAACCACACTGGCGGGCTATAAAACCCTGGCTACCGAACTTACCATAGTTTTGTATGTTGATAAAACGGTAGCCATACAGGATGTGGTACAGGTGATGGACGTGGCACAAAAATTGAACATTAAACTGGTTTTGGCAACAGAACCTAAGGGATAACAGTGGCAGTTGCAGTTTAAAGTTTGCGGTAGTTTATTGCAGTAAATTACCGTAATCGTTTAAACAAACTGCCACTCTTTTAGTAGCACTTTTTAGTAACAATGGCAGTTTCCGGCAGCAGTTATCAACATGGTTATAGTAACTTTGCAAATGCTACTTTAAACGGCCGCCGCAACTAATTAAAAACCGCGACTAATTAAAAATTGCACTTATTTAAAATGGAGTACAGGGAAGAAAATAACTATCCGAAAGCATTTATAGCAACAGGCATTATCATGGCTGTGTTAATAGCGGCATGTTATTTTATCGTATTCAAAAACCCGCCGGTTGAAGAGAACGGGACAGGCGGCATATTGGTAAACTATGGTACGGTTGATGAAGGCATGGGCGATGATTACATGAGCACTGAAGAACCTTCGGTAGCTGAAAAAGCCAACCACACCAAACCCGATAAAGTTACCGAAACCAAACCTACCGAAGAAAAACCAACGCCCGAAAGCAGCGAGAAAACGGTAGTTACCCAAAATACGGAGGATGCTCCTGAAGTGGCTGCGCCTACAAAAAAACCAAGCCAGAATGTAGCCCCTACCCCTCCTGTAAAAACACAGCCTGCCAAACCTACTGTTAACCAAAATGCATTGTACAA
This sequence comes from Mucilaginibacter sp. cycad4, assembly GCF_034263275.1. Taxonomy (NCBI): domain Bacteria; kingdom Pseudomonadati; phylum Bacteroidota; class Sphingobacteriia; order Sphingobacteriales; family Sphingobacteriaceae; genus Mucilaginibacter; species Mucilaginibacter sp. cycad4. The sequence continues at coordinate 3,697,704 of NZ_CP139559.1, forward strand.
AGGGAAAGCATCAACAGGCACAGGAGAGGGCGATGGTACAGGCAAAACGCCGGGCAATCAGGGTAAAACTACAGGTACTACATTGACCAATAACTATAACGGAACAGGATCGGGCAATGGCGGCAGCCTCAACATGGCACAGCGTAACTTTGTGAGCCGTCCCTCTGTAAGTGACGATAACCGCCAAAGCGGTAAAATTGTAGTTGATATCCGGGTTGATAAGGATGGTAACGTAACTTACGCCCGTGCCGGCGCCCGAGGTACCACCATATCAGATGCAGGCCTGCTTCAAAAATGCGAAGATGCTGTAAAAAACTCCAAGCTTAACCCGCTTGATAATGCCCCCGATCAGCAGCAGGGTACTGTTGTTTTTGTATTTAAGGTAAATTGATTTTTACAAAAGCGAATGGATCATAGTTCATGGTTCATAGCTTTTTAATGGAATAATATTACAATTCTTCGCTATTTTTAAAAAGCTACAGTGCTATTTTTGCCTCGTAAAGTAGTGGTTCAAACCATGAACCATGAACCATGAACCATGAACTACCAGCAAACCCTCCAATACCTATACACCCAGCTTCCCATGTTTACACGTGACGGAGCTTCGGCATTTAAAAAAGATTTGACCAATACGCTTGAACTTTGCAGGCGGTTGGATAATCCTCAGCACAAATTTAAAAGTATACATGTGGGCGGCACCAATGGCAAAGGCTCAACATCGCACATGCTGGCTGCCGTTTTGCAAACAGCAGGTTATAAAACAGGGCTTTATACGTCTCCCCATCTTAAAGATTTTCGCGAGCGCATCCGCGTTAACGGCCAAATGATCAGCGAGCAAACTGTAATTGACTTTGTTGAACATCATAGGGGCGATTTTGATGAAATAGCGCCCTCCTTTTTTGAGATGACCGTTGCACTTGCATTTGATGTTTTTGCCAAACAACAGGTAGATATCGCCATCATTGAAGTAGGCTTAGGCGGCAGGTTGGATTCGACCAATGTGATCACCCCGCTCCTGTCTGTAATTACCAATATCGGCTGGGACCATATGAATATGCTGGGCAATACCCTGCCGCTGATAGCAGGTGAAAAAGCAGGCATCATCAAACCGGGCATCCCGGTGATCATTGGAGAGAAACAGGAGGAAGTCGCCGGCGTCTTTATTGAAAAAGCAGGTAAAACAAATAGTAGGCTCCGGTTTGCATCGGAAGAGTGGATGATTTCAAGTCCGGAAGCTGGGAAGTCCGAAAGTCGGAAAGAAAAAGAAGGGCTACTTGAGATTATTGCGAAACGAAACCCATTGAGCCATACCTCTTCCGGACTTTCGGACTTTCGGACTTTCGGACTCGACCTAACAGGTACCTATCAGCTTAAAAATACAAAAACAGTTCTATCAGCCGTTGATGAGCTAATAGCACAAGGTTTTATTATTTCTGATGTTCATATTCAAACGGCCCTGAAACAGGTAAAAACCTTAACTGGTCTACATGGCCGCTGGGAAACTTTAAGCCTTAACCCGCTTACCATTTGTGATACGGGGCACAACCCGGATGGTATTGAGGAAGTGATGAAAAATATTGCTTCTGTTAAATACAACCATCTACACATGGTTATCGGGATGGTGAACGATAAGGATACCGGCAAAGTATTGCCAATGTTTCCGAAAGATGCTGCATACTATTTCTGCAAACCCGACATCCCCCGCGGGCTGGACGCAGGGATCATGAAAGCGCAGGCCGAAGTTCACGGCTTAATTGGCAAAGCTTATCCATCGGTAAAAGCAGCATTGTTATCGGCACAGAAAAATGCAGGCGACAATGATCTTGTTTTTGTTGGCGGCAGCACTTTTGTGGTAGCGGAGGTGGTATAGTCTGAATCAGAATTTTGATGCAGAAACAGTTTTTTAGATTAGGATATGTTTTATTAAAAAGCCTTCTATTAATCCCAAGTCATATAAAATCTAAATCAGCCGAAAAACATGCTGTTAATTCTTAAATCCTGTTAATTCTGATCCGGACAGTTTCTTCCAAACAACTTCCCCCGTTACCGCCCCCCCTGTGGTCGGTGCAGGTACGGTATACTTAAAAATATCTCCCGAAATTATAAATGGCCGCTTTTGCTGCGTTCCCTCCCAGTTGGGGAATGATGCATGTTCTATATTGAAGATGATATTGCTCCCTTCAATTTTATAACTGCCGTAATGGGCATTACATCCTTTAAGAGCAGCCCTGTTTTCTTCGTCGGTCCCCTTACTTTTATCACCTGCCGCAAACTTTGGACGCCCCTCGCTGTAGATCTGTAAGGTATAATGCCCCATAGCGTCGAACATCAGGATCCCCTTCGGCGAATCTCCGTAAAGATGGATGCGGCTACCGTCGGCGGCAATATTATCAACAGCCACCAGTTCATAGGTCCCGGTTAAACTACCGATCCCTGTTTTGTTTTGTGCCGATGCCATACCTCCAAGCAGCAAAAAAACGAAAAGCAATTTATGTTTCATGCAGCAAAGTTATATTTGCTATATTCCATTAGCAATAAGGCACAAAAAAGTAGCCTGATTACTAAAAAGTTACCATGCTGTAAATCAGTTATATTATTTTTAATTGATGGATAAAAAATCAAAACATGCCGCCCCAAGATGTGGCATCGACTACGCTTTTCAGCGGATAGGCGGCAAATACAAAGGCCGCATCCTGTGGCGTTTACGCAACGGCACCATGCGTTACGGCGAATTGCGCCGCACAGTTACCGGTGTAACTTCAAAAATGCTTACCCAGGCCCTGCGCGAATTGGAAGATGATTGCCTTATTATACGGCAGGTTTACGTTGAAGTGCCCCCAAGGGTTGAGTATACCCTTACTGATACCGGTAAAGAACTACTCCCCTTTTTACAGCTACTCCGCGATTGGGCCAAACACCAGATGCAGGTTAATGATATAATTGCTATGCCCTGATTTTAATTTCAGTAAAGTCAAAAACACCTTTATTAATCTGCCTAAAATTCTATTTTTACTTCCCCAATCCCTACCTTAAAATATGACATATATCGCATCTGCCAACAGGTATCAAACTATGCAATACCGTCGCTGTGGCAACAGTGGCATCAAGCTTCCGGCAATTTCACTGGGCCTTTGGCACAATTTCGGTCACGTTGACGTTGCCGATAATTACCGCAAGATTCTACACCTCGCTTTCGATAGCGGCATCACCCATTTTGACCTGGCCAACAACTACGGTCCGCCTCCTGGTTCGGCTGAAGAGAATTTTGGCAAGATCCTGAAAGAAGATTTCCGCGATTACCGCGATGAGCTTATCATATCAAGCAAAGCCGGCTACACCATGTGGCCAGGCCCGTATGGCGACTGGGGTTCAAAGAAATACCTGGTAGCCAGTCTTGATCAAAGCCTTAAACGTATGGGGCTCGATTACGTGGATATCTTTTACCATCACCGCCCGGATCCTAACACGCCGCTTGAAGAAACCATGACCGCATTGGACCTGATTGTTCGCCAGGGAAAAGCGTTGTATGTTGGTATCTCCAACTATCCCGTCGAACTGGCTTCAAAAGCTATCAAAATACTTAAAGAGTTGGGTACGCCGTGTCTTATCCATCAGCCTAAATACTCTATGTTTGAGCGCTGGGTTGAAGGTGGTTTGCTGAATGTTTTAGGTAACGAGGGTGTTGGTTGCATCCCTTTTTCGCCCTTAGCCCAGGGTTTACTGACCGATAAATACCTGCATGGCATCCCGGAAGACTCAAGGGCGGCAAGGCCAACCGGCTTCCTGCAAAAAAGCCACGTCACCGACGAACGCCTGAGCCAGATCAGGGACCTGAACAGCCTGGCCGTGCAACGCGGTCAGTCACTGGCCCAAATGGCACTGGCCTGGATACTGAAAGATGAACGCGTAACATCAGTATTGATAGGAGCCAGCAGACCGGAACAATTATCTGATTCATTAAAAGCTTTAGATAACCTCCGGTTTTCGGCAGAGGAATTAGCAAGGATAGAAGAAATTTTAGCCCCCTAACCCGCGAAGGGGCACTATGGTGGCGCTTTCCTGTCCCCTCAGGGTCCTCTGCGAGAGACCCTGAGGGGACGACAAAAAAATAACTATTTTCAAATCCCCATCAGGGAAATTTAGAAGGCTAATATGAGTACGATAAACTGGGGCATTATAGGCTGCGGCAACGTAACGGAAAAAAAGAGCGGGCCGGCATTTAAAAAAGTGGAGGGAAGTAACCTTGTGGCCGTCATGCGCCGCGATGCAGAAAAAGCGGCCGATTATGCCGCACGCCATGGTGTAGGCAAATGGTACAGTAATGCCGATGAATTGCTGAACGATCATGAACTGAACGCGATCTACATAGCCACCCCTCCCGCATCTCATCTCGACTATGCGCTTGCTGCACTAAAAAAAGGGCTAAACGTTTATGTCGAAAAACCGGTAACCCGCAATTCGGCTGAAGCAAAAGCTATGGCAGCAGCTGTTAAGGGAAGCAGTTCAAAACTTACAGTTGCCCATTACCGCCGGGCTTTGCCTATGTTTTTAAAAGTAAAGGAACTGATAGATACACAGCTGATTGGCGAGATCCGTACTGTACAGATCAGGATGTGGCAAAGCCGCAAACCAACTCTTATTGCCGATGTAGAAACCAACTGGCGTGTACTGCCTGAGCTATCAGGCGGCGGCTATTTTCATGACCTTGCCCCGCATCAGCTTGATTTGATGCTGTATTATTTCGGCGAGCCCGAAATGTATCATGGTTTTTCGCTCAACCAATCAAACTCAACGCCTGCCGACGATCACGTTTGCGGGCAGATCCTGTTTAAAAATAAGGTAGTGGTAAACGGTTCCTGGTGCTTTAATGTTGCCGAAACTGAAACTACCGATACCTGCGAGATCATCGGCACAAAAGGAAAAATCACTTTCCCCTTTTTTGGCAATTACATCAGCTGGAAAACTGATAGTGACGAAGACACCATAACTTTCACTCATCCCGAGCATATCCAGCAGCCTTTTATAACCAAAATAGTAGCTTACTTTAAGGGCGAAGGGCCAAACCCCTGCCCTATTGAAGAAGCAGTAACGCTAATGGATATCATCGACGCATTCACATTCAAGAAGTAGAAAAAATTAGGCCAAAACCTGTCGAAGCATGGTGCTCAAATTCAGCATACTTCGACAGGGGCCGAAAAATTTCTCACATTAACTTATCAGCTTTTCTTTTTAGGCACTTTGGCACCTTCTTTCCGCGCTTCTGAAAGGCCTATCGCTACCGCTTGCTTTTTGCTGGTTACTTTTTTGCCGCTGCCGCTTTTCAGCTTGCCTTCCTTCATTTCGTGCATGGTTTTCTCAACCTTCTCGCCGGCTTTTTCTGAATACTTTGCCATAATGTTACTTTTTAAGTAAATGATAATATTACAAAGCAAAATATTTGCCAAAATATAAAACCAGCAGCAGTTTTTTAATAGTGACAGGAGTAGTCTTAAGTAGCAGATTAACAACTATGATAGCAGTACAACAAACTGCCGCCCGCTCCTGCCGCTGTTGCAAAAAAATCGCAACTGCTACTAAATCGGGCAGGATTTAAACGTTTGTTACTTTTCACCCGGTCTGTTCGCTATTATTACTTATCTTCAAACTTCTGAAATAATTACGTGTTAAGCCATCATAAATACCCCTACATTTGCCTCATATGCCAACAAAAAAACTCATCGCTCCATTTTATGAACGTCTTGCTTTAGTACTTATTGGTTTTATGGCCCTGGGCTACCTGATTATTATGGGTAAAGATCTGCTTGATCCCATGATCTTTGGTTTTATATTCGCCATACTTTTGCTTCCCGTTTGTAATTTCCTGGAAAATAAGCTTAGGTTGCCCCGCAGCATGGCATCGCTGGTTTCTATATTATTATTAGTTGGTGTTATTAGCGGGATCCTGTACCTGGTGGGCTCACAAATCTCGAACATGGCTAATGACTGGCCGATGCTCCAAAAGCAGGTTAAGCAATCTATACAGGACCTGCAGGAATGGATCCAGCATGCTTTTCACGTTAACGCCGCCAAACAAATGGCCTATGTTGATGACACTGCGAAAAAGCTCATGGAATCGGGCACGGATGTACTTGGCACTACTTTCGGGGCCATCTCATCGCTCATGCTGTTTTATGTGTTTATCCTGATCTTTACCTTTTTTATCCTGTTATACAGGCGCCTGCTCATTCGTTTTATGGTATGGGTTTTCAGGGACGAAAATGAACATGTGGTAATGGATATTGTTGAAAATATTCAAAGTATTTTGAGGCAATATATATTGGGGCTGCTGTTGGAAATGGTGATAGTAGCCGGCGTAGCCATTACTGTTTTTTGGATGATAGGTATAAAATATGCCGCTTTGCTGGGCATTATAGTTGGCCTTTTCAATATTATTCCATACATCGGGATTTTCACCGCCTTACTTTTAAGTACTGTTATAACTTTTGCTACAGGCAGTATTAGCAACACTGTAGCGGTGGCTGTTAGTGTTATTGGGATTCACGCAGTTGATGCCAACTTTTTGCTGCCCACTATAGTTGGTTCAAAAGTTAGGCTCAATGCCCTCATCTCTTTTATAGGTATTATTTTAGGCGAAATGATCTGGGGGCTTTCGGGTATGTTCCTTTCCATTCCCGTTATTGCCATATTCAAGATCATATTTGACCGCATTGAAACACTTAAACCGTGGGGATATCTGTTAGGTGGCGATTATGAGTATAAAAAAACGGCCGCACAGGCCATGAAAACCGAATAAATTCTCAAAAAAAGGGTGAACCTAAACCTGTAAACTTTCGTTTAAATATATTAAAATTTAATTTTGCAGAAACTATTGCTCCCCCAACAATGGAAATTGTAAGAGATACGCCACGCGCTGTTTACAGGTGTAAAAAATGTAATGAGCCCTTAAAAACCAGGCGCAAGCGCGGCTTGTTATTAAAAATCACTCTGTTTTGGCTTCCGGTTCGTAAATTTTTTTGTGAACGTTGCCTTAAAACGCGTTATGTAATGTAAAGTTAATAAAACAGGTGGCACTTTGCTTTGATTATTTAGGCATATCCTTAATTTAGTAGCGTAGCATAGTAAAGCTAAATCTACCAAAAATGAGCCTTAAGTGTAAATTACTGCCATTCCTATATACTTTCCTGTTTCCTGTAATTTTGGTTGCACAAACTCCAAAGGCCTCAACATTCAGACTGGTACCCTTAGGAATATTAGGAGGTATTGATGAAAGTAACCTATCGGCCTATATGCTGGCACCCAAAGGCAGCAATAACTATATCTGCCTTGATGCAGGCACAATACATTACGGCATTGAAAAAGCCGTAATGTGTAAAAGCTTTAAGGTCCCTGCAAATACTGTGCTCAGGCAGTATATTAAAGGTTACTTTATATCACACCCACATCTTGACCATATTGCCGGGCTCATTATTAATTCGCCTGAGGATAGCACCAAAAACATCTATGCACTTAATGATTGCATTGAAACTATAAAAACCCACTACTTTACCTGGAAAAGCTGGGCCAACTTTGCCGATCAGGGTGAAACACCGGCACTGAAAAAATATCGCTATAAAGTATTGGAACCCGGTACCGAAACTGCTATCGAAAATACCGAACTTAAGGTCCGGGCTTTCCCGCTCAGTCATTCCAATTTAACCAGTACTGCTTTTTTGGTGAACAGCAATGATAATTATTTGCTTTATTTAGGAGATACAGGGCCCGATGAGATAGAAAAAAGCGGCAATATGCAAAGCCTGTGGCAGGCCGTTGCTCCGCTGATAAAAAGCAAAAAACTGAAGGCTATTTTAATAGAAGTATCTTTCCCCAATGAACAGCCGGATAAAACATTATTCGGTCACCTTACGCCAAAATGGTTAATGACCGAAATGGATAAACTTGCTATACTTACCGGTACAGATGCTATTAAAGGCTTAAACATTGTAGTAACTCATTTAAAGCCGCCGATGACCAGCATCAGTAAAATTAAAGTTCAGCTAAAGGCTGCCAACAAATTAAACCTAAACCTGGTATATCCGCAACAGGGAAAGGCCCTTAATTTTTAAACCTGAAACATCCACACTATGAAAATACTTAAACCTGTTTTTTTATTCCTGCTGCTGATAAGCAGTCCCAGTTTATTTGCACAGCAGGGTAAGGTGCTTGAGGAGCAAACCCTAAAAAGCAAAATTTTAAAGCGCAATGTAAACTATGCTGTTTATCTCCCTCCGGATTATGAAACTGCTAATCGAACCTACCCTGTGGTTTACCTCCTGCACGGCTATACCGACGACCATACGGGCTGGCTGCAATTTGGCGAAGTTAACCGCTATGCCGATAAAGCTATTAGCGATGGCACTATCCCGCCGATGATCATTGTAATGCCTAATGCCGATTCGAGCTGGTACATCAACTCGTACGATGGTAAGGAAAAATACGAGGACTTTTTTATTAAAGAGTTTATGCCGCATATTGAAAAGGTGCTGCGCATTAAGGCCGAAAAAAAATACCGTGGCATTGCAGGGCTTTCAATGGGTGGTTATGGCACATTGATCTATACACTTAAACACCCCGATCTGTTTGCAGCAGGTGCAGCCTTAAGTGCAGCTGTATTCCCTGACGATCAGCTTGTAAGCACCCCTGATGATACTTATGAAAAAATATTTGCACAGCTTTATGGACGGGGTTTAAAGGGGAAAGACCGGGTTAACAATGTATGGCAAAGCAACTCGGTTTTAAACCTGGTGCAAACCAAAACTACCGATGAGCTAAAATCTGTAAGATACTGGATAGATTGCGGCGACGACGATTTTCTGAGCAAAGGCAACTGCCTGTTGCACATTGCCCTCGCCGAAAAAAATGTACCACATGAATTCCGCGTGCGCGATGGCGCCCACACCTGGACTTACTGGCGTACAGGGATCACCAGTGCGCTGCAATTTATTGGTGATAATTTCAGGCAAAAGTAGTAAATGTGCCAATTTCGGATGTGCAAAGGGTGGTTAATTGAATGAATAAGAATATGAATACTATAAAAAGGATTTTGCTGGTTTGTTTATTGCTGATTTCGGCAAATGTATTTGCGCAAACTACCGGTAAGGTGGTTGAAGAGCAATACATAAAAAGCGATATTTTAAATCACAACGTAAAATACGCGGTATACCTGCCTGCCGATTATGAAACATCAAATCGTACTTACCCGGTAGTATACCTGTTGCATGGTTATGGTGATGACCATACCGGCTGGCTGCAATTTGGTGAAGTTAACCGCTATGCCGATAAAGCCATTGCCGACGGTACCATCCCGCCGATGATCATTGTAATGCCCGATGGAGGTACAAGTTTTTTCATCAATGCATACAATGACAAACTAAATTATGAAGACTTCTTTTTCAAGGAGTTTATACCATCTATCGAAAAAGAATATCGTATAAAAGGTACTAAACAATATCGCGGGGTAGCGGGCTTATCAATGGGAGGTTTTGGCACACTGGTATACAGCCTCAAACACCCTGATATGTTTTCGGCAGCGGCGGCGTTAAGTGCTGCAGTACGCACCGATGATGATTTCATGGCTGTAACAGACCAGCGCTGGAAGGATGTTTATGGCAAAGTATTCGGCCCCGATCTTAAGGGGAAAGAACGCCTTAATACTACCTGGCAGGCCAACTCCATACTGGGTTTGGTGCAAAGCAAAACAACTGATGAGCTGAAAAATGTGCGCTACTGGATAGATTGCGGTGATGACGATGCACTGAGCAAAGGGAATAGTCTGCTGCATATAGCCTTAACAGAAAAGAAAGTGCCACATGAATTCCGCATCCGCGACGGAGCCCACAACTGGACCTACTGGCGCACCGGCATCACCGATGCATTGGCATTTATTGGGGATAGTTTCAGGCAGAAGTAATTACAATAAATCCATAAAAATTCGTCATTTCGAGGTACGAAGCAATTAGCCCCCTCTAAATCTCCCCCGGAAGGCGAGACTTCAAAAGTATTTAAAGCCCTCTCCTTTGGAGAGGGTTGGGTGAGGCTAATTGCTTCGTACCTTATAATGAAACCAATGTAAGTTATTGATTATCAAGTCTATTTTTTCAATCGGTTTTAACATGGTCGTTCCCGTTAGCTAAAGGGCCGCGCTATACGCTCATACTGCACCGGCATTATCCGTCAGCTGACGGACGGTATCCACTCCTATCACTAACGCAGCCCCGCGCACCATCGCTAAAATATATTTCATACGTCATTACGCTTTTTTTAGGATTTCCCTGATGGATACTCGTATGACGTGTGGTGATGTGAGGCTGGCGACTATTTTAACTTCCCCTAATCACCCAAAATATCCTCACACTTTCCTTTCAAAGCTTTCAACCGTTTATCCAATGCGCTTAATCCAACATCATCCCCGATGTTTTTATAAAGCGTTTTTATCAGTGCTAAAGTATTGTCGTCAGCATCGCAAGCCTGTGCCTTCTCGAGCTGGGGCAGAGCTTTCTTAACAGTCTTAATATATTCGGCATCTGCGGAGGGGCTATTTAAAGGCTTATCAGCATCGGGAATATTTTTGAGATACAGATACCCTAAAGCCCGATGAGCCACATAATAATCAGGCTCGGCAGCAACAACGCGCTCGTATAAAGGTATCGCATTTACACTTTGATTATCATCTTCATAAAGCTTGGCCAATGAGTTGAAAAAATTGATCTTCACTTTGGCCGAAAGCTTGGCGGTATCCTGCATAATTTGCCGGGACAAGTCCATTGCCTTATCCTGTTCACCCTGTAAACGTGCCAAATTAAAGTCGAGGTATTTGTTGTAGGTATCTTCAGCAGTTTGGGCGTGTGCTAATGTAACAGACATCAATAAGATTATTACCATCAGTATTTTCCTGAGCATGATCGTGGGCTTGGCTTTAAGCTATAACGTTGAAACGGAGGGTTTAATATGAAACCCGTATGTATCCCCAAACTATAAAACCTTAAACATCTTAACCAAGGGCAATACCACCCCATCAGGCATCGGCTGATCAATATTTTCAATCGCTTTGTACCCCATAGCTTCGTAAAGCGGCACACCGGGCAACGTTGCTCCTAATTGCAGGCTTTTAAAGCCGTTATCTTGTGCAGCAGTTTCACAAACTTTCATGATATAACTCCCTATGCCCCTGCGGGCATAATCCGGGTGAACAAAGAACGCCCTGATCCTGGCAGAATCATGATTGGGATCAAGCAGGGGGTCTTCAATTTCTTTATGCTGATCGCCACCGTAAAGGGTATTGCGCTTACTCCAGCCTCCACAACCAACAGTTACGCCGTTTATTTCGGCCACATAATAAGTACCATCGGTAACCAATTGGGTATCCACCCCAAAAATGTATTTGATGGCGCTTTCAATTTGTTGTTGATTATAATAACTGGCGCTTAGCCCGCGAACCGAAAGAGCGATCAGCTCCTGCAATTCGGGGATATCATTAAAAGTTGCCAGGCGGGTTGAAATGGTAGACATGCGGTAAATGTAACGTTTTTCAGAAAACTGCGTCCCACCCATACCCATGACATCTTAAAAGATGTATACACACAGTAGCCCCCTAAAAGAGGGGGTTTTGAAAAGAAAAGATGCAGGTCAACAGAAAAACCTCCCTTCCGGGGAGATTTAGAAGGGGTTTGCTGGTGCGCAAAGAAGCCTTTCTGCTGCAGCCTTTTTGATTCTGTGGTTACAAAAGTAAACTGCCCCCGCGCGGCCGGAACCCGGCCTTTTTTTGTTGTCGCCTTTCTTGTTTACAATCCCAACCCGCGCTGTGGCTCACTACAATCCCTGACACAGCCCCTGCTTACCATCGATAAAATATATTTTACACGTTATCACGGGTTTTCCAGGGCTTCCCCGGTGGTTACTTATAATGACGCATTGGTGAGTTTGCCTGGTAGCTTAGCCTGCCGAATGGCTATGCTTCCATGCGGTTGTTACGCTTCGCAATGACACGTTTTCTATTTCTCTATTCCCCCCTTATTCCGTTTTCAAACTCTTAACCGGGTTTGTCAACGCGGCCTTCACACTCAAAAACGAAACCGTTGCAAAGGCAATTAACATCACCAGGAAAAATGGTATAACAAACAGAAAGGGGTTGATATCCATCCTGAAGGCATACGTTTGCAGCCATTGATGAATAGCGTACCAGCCTATTGGCGCCGAAATAACGAAAGAAACCACTACAAGCAGGGCGAAATCTTTATACAGCAACTTCAAAATACTGTTCACTGAAGCACCCAACACCTTACGGATCCCGATTTCCTTAGTACGCTGCACAATAGTATATGATACCAGGCCAAACAAGCCGAGGCAGGCCACAAAAATAGCTATGCCGGTAAATACACCAAACACCTGCCCAAAGCGCTGATCGGTTTTGTATTGCTTATTGAAAAACTGATCTAAAAAGAAATAATCAAACTGGTCGCCGGGGAAAAAGCTTGCCCAGGTTCTCCTCAGTTCGGCAATAGTTTGGGGCATATTAGTGGTACTTACCTTTACCGATACCTGCCCCCTAACGTCGGGGATACAACGGAAGATAATGGCGTCATAAGCATCATGTAGGGATTGCTGGTGAAAATTGTCGGCTATGCCTACTATGGTATAAACCTGTCCCCAAAAATCAATACGTTTGCCCAGGGCATCGGCAGGTTTGCTAAAGCCCAATTGCTCAACGGCTTTTTTATTGAACACTACGCTATGCGGCTCATCCCCAAACTCCTTCGAAAACTTACGACCGGCAATTAGTTTAATATCGTAAGCGTTAAGGTAATCATAGTCGGCGCCAATAATACGGTATTGCTTGCTTGTGCTTTGATCAGAGCCCACCAACTTAATTCCGCCCGCATTCCAGCCTACAGGTTCGCCGGGGATTGATGTTGATACCGTTACGCTTTTAACAGCTGATAGAGCCAGGCATTCGTGCTTAAATGAGCTCATGCTGCGATAAAACGAATCTACCTTAACCAGCGGGGCTTTGATAACCAGTGTTTGATCTATTTTAACACCCAACTTTTGGCTTTGCATGTATTTAAGCTGTTTGAACACGGTAAGCGAGCCTATCAGCAAAAATATAGAAGCAGCAAATTGAAATACCACCATTCCCTTTCTTAACACCACTCCCCTTGGCGATGCCAGGATCTTGCCTTTCATCACCTCAACAGGCCTGAACGCCGATAACACAAGGGCCGGATAAAACCCGCTGAAGAACGAACCCAACACGAAAATACCCAAAACGGCCAGCCAGAAAGCAGCTTTAGTAAACAAGGTAAAGCCCATCTGCATACCCGAAATATTGGCAAATGCAGGCAAGCAAACCATAATGATCAGTAAAGCAAGCCCTATCGCCATAGCGTTAAGCATCATAGCCTCCAACATAAACTGGGTAATCAACTGAGCTTTTGCCGAACCCAAAGTTTTACGTACCCCAACTTCTTTAGCCCTGCCAATACCACGGGCCGTAGCCAGATTGATATAATTGATCCAGGCAATGATGATCACAAAAATGGCAATGCCCAAAAGCAGGTATACTGATTTGCCATCACCATTGGGCTGAAACTCCAGCATCCGGTTGGAGTACAGGTGGATATCCTTTACCGGCTGCAGCGTATAAATGCCGCCTTCGCCCGAGCCGGGGTACTTGTCGTAAGCCTTTTTCACTATCGGGATAAACTTGCCCTCCAATTTACGCGGATCAACGCCTGGTTTTAGCAACAGGTAAGTGGTGCAGCCGTCGTTTAGCCAGGCATTATCAATATTGAAATCTTTATTAGGCGGATTTTCTTTAAGCAGTGTAACATACGATTGCATGATATCAAAATTCATGTGCGTATTGGCAGGCATGTTATTCATTACCCCAGTAATTTTAAGCGGCTTATCTGTATTGATATACAGGGTTTGCCCAACCGGATTTATGCCGGGAAAAAGTTTATCGGCAATTTGCCGGGTAATTACCGCGGTGTTAGGTTCTTTAAGCGCTGTATTGGGGTCGCCATTTATCAGCGGGAAAGTAAACGTTTTAAAGAAAGCCTCGCTTACATAATATACGTTCTGGATCACCATTTTCTGCTCCTTGTAGGTAGCAATGGTTTGGCCGGCACCTAAAATCTTTACGTACTCCTCAATTTCGGGCAGCTCAGCTTTAAAGGCTGTGCCTGGTGCAAAAGCCCCACCAGCCCATTGGGTACTTAACTTGCCATTGTTGTACCTGTCCTGATTGATCCGGAATACGCGGTCTTTTTTGGTGTGGAAATCATCATAACTCAATTCAAAACTAACGTATTGCAGTATAAGCAGGCATGCAGCCATGCCAATAGCCAGTCCTACTATATTGATAGTTGAGAAAGCTTTGTTTTTAGATAGGTTTCTAAAAGCAACCAGCAGGTAATTTTTAAGCATAATTGTGGGGTTTACTATTAAAATCCAGCCAATTGCGTGCCTTATTTTTAAATCACTGATTATAAACAACTTGTGTCGAAACAAATCTACGAAACTGTTCGTTTTCGCACAGTGATTGCGCGGTTTTGAGATGGTTTCGGATTTCGGATGTTCGATTTCGGATTTATAATTTTCCCTGGCGCAAGTATTGTTTAGTACGTGTGTGGTGGCTTACTTGTGCCTTCCTCATTAGAAAAGCTTTGAGGTTCGTTGTCGGGGCGACCCAAAAGATATCAGGGAGACGGACGGACGCAGACAACGAGGTCAGGAAGTGGTGCAGTGAAAACACCGGCCACAAGCTAAATGTACCTGCCCCAAAAGCGTATTGCTGTAAGTACGAATCAATCGCGAACTAACTGGGGTATTTGCATAGCTGGTCGGTAAGTTGGAGATTGCTTCCTACCTTGTATTGCTTAAGTATTATATTTAACTTACATACAATTACAAACCTGATTATCAACCAATAACAACCAACCTTATTTTAATTATTATGGACCAACCAAAAGTATTTATCAGCGTAGGTGGCACATCAACCCCGCAGCAGGAAGATTTTGTAAAATCTATAGAAGACCGGCTCAGAAGCGAAAATCTGATTCCCAATACAATTGGCAGGAATACATTCAGTTCTGATTCGCCTTTAAAATCAATAAAAGGTTTGATGGATGAATGCTCAGGCATTTTGGTTATTGCCCTTGAACGAACCTATTTTGAAAGCGGCATTGAAAAGCGTGGCAGTGCTAATGAAATAACGCTCCAGGTAACCAAATTTGCCACTCCCTGGAATCAGATTGAATCGGCGATTGCGTACGCTAAAAATCTCCCGATTTTAATCATAGTAGAAGAAGGAGTACGCGCCGAAGGGTTATTAGAAAAAGGCAATGATTGGTATGTGATGACGGTAAAGCCCAGCCAAAGTTCATTATCCACGGTAGAGTTTAATGGAGTTTTGGCGAGTTGGAAGAGCAAAGTGGAAAAGCTTAGTGCCGGTAAAAATGATACTGCTGCCGAAAAAAAGAAAGTTGTTCCTGATGAATTAACTATTGGAGATTTAGTATCAAATATGAAACCCGCTCAGTTATGGGGAGTACTGGGTGCCATTATTGCATTAATGGCTGCGATTTTTGTGATTGGTCAACATTTTTCAGCTAAGTAAGGCTTTCGCTCCGCGGATATCTCATGCTATAACATAATCACAGTCAAAACCTCGATCAAGTTTAACAATATTAATTATTTTACTTAATTTAATCCGGTAAAACCAAACCAGTTATGGCAATTAATACCCCTGTCGAAATCCCACTTAGTAAAACTAAATTAACAAAAGGCCTTTTAGGATCGGTGGCTTTCGTAGCAATAGGGCTTTGGATTTTAATTTATCAGCCCTATATTGGTAACCCGGTGTTTGATAATGTGGTAATAAAATATGGTGCATCTACAGCCTGCATTATTTTTTTTGCCTTCCTGGCATTTTTTTTCCTGAAAAAGCTGAGTGATAAAAAACCCGGCCTGACTATCAACAATGAAGGTGTTTATGATAATTCAAGCGCTACGGCAATTGGATTGATCCCCTGGTATGACATTACGCACTTTAGCATTTCAAGCGTAATGAGCCAGCAGTTCCTGGTTATTGGCCTTAAAGATCCGGAACAGTACATAGCAGCACAAACAAATCTGCTTAAGAAAAAGAGTTTTGGTCTTAACTATAAAAATTACGGTTCACCTATTGTTGTTTCGGCCAATACCCTCAAACACAATCTGTATGAATTAAAAGCAGCGCTCGAAAATAAGCTAACCGAACAACGGGCCGCAAACCCTGAAGTTATTTCATAACAAATCACATCAACTCATTATCCTTTTTAACATGATAAGCCTTGTACGACAGGTAAAACAAGGCCAGAGCAGGCAGCGCGCCAAGAATCGCCCCAACGGTATTAGGTTTTGGATAGGTAGCCACAATTTGCACAATAAACAGTATGGTTGCTACTATGCCACCTATAAGATAAAGATATTTGAATTTAGGGTTCATTGGCTATTTACACATTTAACAATATCATCATGAACTTGTTTACCTGAAACAAATTCATGATGACTGCCTGGTTTATATCAAACTTCCGAAGTTTAAAAACTTTGTAAGTCTTGCTGATGGATTTATCTTTTCAATTCATATTTAGCAGGCACATCAGGCGCCAGTTTAAATACAGCAGCGGCAAGCGGTGGTATGGTAATTTTGATAGACTGGCTTTTGCCATGCCAGCTTACCTGGTCGCTGTTTACTGGCTCATAATTAATAATGCCGCTTCCCCAGTATTTTTCATTATCCGAATTAAAGATCTCCTTCCACTTACCGGCAGCAGGTACGCCTATGCGGTAATCGCGACGCACAACCGGGGTCATGTTAAGGATGATCATCAGGTCGTTTTTGCTATCATGCCCCATACGGCGGTAAACCAGTATCGAATCATTGGCATTGCCGCCGTCAACCCATTCAAAGCCCTGATGCGAAAACGCTTTTTCATACAAAGCAGGCTCGGTACGGTATAAATGGTTCAACGCCTTAACCGTTTCGCTAATGCCCCGGTGATTTGGATACTGCAGCACATGCCACTGTAACGATTTGCCGAAATCCCATTCATCGCCCTGCCCAAACTCGCCGCCCATAAACAGCAGTTTCGAGCCCGGATGTGTGAACATATAGCCGTACATCAACCGCAGGTTGGCAAACTGTCTCCATTCATCGCCGGGCATCTTGCGCAACATGCTGCCTTTGCCGTAAACTACCTCATCGTGCGAGAAAGGCAGCATAAAATTTTCGGTAAAGGCATATATGGTACTAAAAGTTATCTCATTATGGTGGTATTTACGGTGGATAGGGTCTTCATGAAAGTAATCAATAGTGTCATGCATCCATCCCATCATCCATTTCATGCCAAAACCCAAACCACCCAAATAAACCGGGCGACTAACGCCTGTAAATGAGGTAGACTCTTCGGCAATAGTTTGTGCCGATGGGAAATGACTGTAAACAGCTTCGTTAAACTCTTTCAGGAATGATATAGCTTCGAGGTTTTCGTTGCCGCCGTACATATTGGCTTCCCACTCGCCGTGCTTACGCGAGTAATCGAGGTATAACATCGAGGCCACGGCATCAACACGCAAACCATCGGCATGATACCTTTCCAGCCAAAACAGCGCATTACTGATCAGGAAAGCCCTAACCTCGCTGCGGCCATAGTTAAATATATATGATTTCCAGTCGGGATGAAAACCTTTGCGGGCATCAGCATGCTCGTATAGGTGCGTACCGTCAAATTTATATAGTGCATGAATATCACCGGGAAAATGCGAAGGCACCCAATCCAATATTACACCGATACCGGCTTTGTGAAACTCTTCGATCAGGTACATCAGTTGCTGCGGCGTACCGTAGCGCGATGCCGCGGCAAAATAACCGCTTACCTGATAACCCCAGCTTGGATAGTACGGATGCTCCATAATCGGCATAAACTCTACATGCGTAAAGCCCATTTCCTTTACATAAGGCACCATTTTTTCGGCCAGTTGTGTGTAGGTCAAAAACTCATCCGGGCTTTCCGGGTTGCGCGCCCATGAACCTAAATGCACCTCATAAACTGAATAAGGCCTGTCAAGCGCATTATGTTCATGACGGTTTTGCATCCAGTCCTGATCCTTCCACTCATAAAAAGTATCGGCAACTATCGAGGCGGTACGTGGAGGCAGCTCCCAGCGCAAAGCAAAGGGGTCGCTTTTTTCCAGGTCTTCGCCGGTTGATGATTTAATATAATATTTATAAGTTTCGCCATTACCAACATTTGGAATAAACCCTTCCCAAATACCCGATGAATCCCAACGGGCGTTCAAACTATGCGAACCGCGGTTCCAGCCGTTAAAATTGCCTATTACTGCTACGTACTGCGCATTTGGCGCCCAAACAGCAAAATAAGTACCAACAACACCCTGGTATTCCACCACGTGTGAACCCAGTTTTTCGTACAGCTTATAATGCTTGCCCGATTTAAATAAACTGATATCAAAATCGGTAAAACGGCTATATGGTTCAACCGCTTTAAGCTTTACAGGTTGTACAGGAGCAGTTTCAACAGACTTTTCGGCTTTTGCTGCCGTGGCTTTAGCCGGGGCAGCTTTTTTAACGGCCGCAGGCTTTTCGGCAGCAACTGCTTTGGCTTTAGCGGGGGCAGCCTTCTTTTCGGCAGCAGGCGTTTCTGCGGCTACTGCTTTTGTTTTAGCTACTTTTTTAGGTTCCGGGACTCCTGTTTCAGGCGTTACTTTATCGGCATTGACCTTAGTGACGGCTTTTTTTTCCTTTACAGGCTTTGCATCCGGTAAGGGAGTTTCGGTTTTAATTGTTTTTTTGGCCATGATATAGATAACCTGTTAGGGTGTTATTAGATAACCCAAATCACAGGGATGAGTTTGGTTTATATGTAATCAAATATAACAGGATTAATATATTATGCAGGGTTTTGGAGATTTATTTTTGATTTGCCAAGTTACCTCTCTCCGCCACGTCATTGCGAGTATCCATCAGGAATCCCTGAAAAAAAATGAGATGACGTGCTTCGCGGTTAATGAAAGATATTTGCCATTGAAAACAGGGCAAATTACACACCCCGTATAACCCTTGGGGTCCTTAGGAACCCGCTTGCGAGTTTGGGACTGTCACTTTTTGCAAGAAACATTAAAGGGAACCACCAGCTGGCCGGCTGGTGGTTTACCACGCTTTTAAGCTTAGACTTTTTAAAGCGACAGAGTTTGCCCTGTTTTTATAACAAAAAATATGGGCAAAGCTAATCAAAACAAAAACAGGAAAAAGGCGGGAGCGCCGGTTGGTTCAAAAAAGATGTCTCAGTTCGGTGTTCTTTATCCCAGGTCAGCCGGGATCGATGTAGGCAGCATGTTGATGGTTGTGTCCTATACCGATGCCCGGGATCAGATCCAGCTGGAAGAGTTTAACAGTTTTACCTCCAGTCTATATGAATTAGCGGACCTGTTGCAAAGGGAAAAGGTAGAGATCGTAACGATGGAATCAACAGCCACTTATTGGATGCCCCTGCACAGTATCCTTGAATCCAGAGGGATGAAGGTGGTGATGATCAATCCGAGCCATTACCGAAATGTATCGGCACGAAAAACGGACATTAATGATGCCGGGTGGCTGCATCAGCTGCTTACTCATGGTCTTTTACGGGAATCTCATATAGCCCCTGCCTGTTACCAGGACCTCAGGCAGTACATTCATGAAAGGCAGATCTGCCAGGATCAGAAAAGCGATACGCTCAACAGGATCCAAAACATCCTGACTAAAATGAATATCAAGTTCCAGCACCTGATCAGCGATATTGAAGGCGTATCAGGAATAAAGCTATTGCGGCTGATTTGTTCAGGGATATCAGACCCTGAAGAACTGCTTTGCAGTATCGATCATAAACGGCTGAAAGCAGGCAGGGAGGAGTTACTGCGTTCTCTTGAGGGCGACTACCGGGACAGCCTGATCCATATCCTTAGAGGCAGCCTGAAAGCCTATGACTTTTTAAAAGATCAGATGCTTTATTATGAGGAGCATATCGAACAAACGCTTAAGCTATTGGCGCCGGAGATCAAAAGTTCAAAGAAACAGGGCATGGTCCGCAAGAATCAATACCATATCAACCTGAAGGATTATTTATTGGCCATATTAGGGGTTGACCTGACAGCGGTAGAAGGACTGGACGAGATCGGCCTGTTAACGATCCTGGCCGTAACCGGGCCGGATATGGGCAAATGGCCCACCGCCGGTCATTTCACAAGTTGGTTAAACCTGTCGCCTCGACCCAAAATAACAGGAGGCAAACTGGTGGGCTATGAAAAACGGATCACCCACAATCCGGCAACACAAGCTTTCCGGCTGGCCGCCAATTGTCTCTGGCAAAGTAAAGGTCCTCTGGGACAGCAATACCGGAAGTTGGCTGCAACCAAAGGGAAGGCCAAAGCTATAAAGGCAGTGGCAAGGAAAATAGCGGTTATCTTCTATAAGATGGTGCTCAAACAGGAAGCCTACGACAGCAGCAAAGTTCAGCAGGATGTTGAGCTACAAAAGGCAAGAAAGATCGCTCGTCTGCGAAAAGAAGCGCAAAAACTTGGCCTTACTCTTCAAAATGCAGCTTGATTATGAAATACTTACATGCACGTCATTATAAGGCACGAAGCAATCCCCTACTTTACAGAGCGAATCTGCCTTTCCTCTCCACCCGTCATTGCGGCACGAAGCAATCCCCTACTTTACAGGGCCATTATAAAGTTTAATAAATAACCATATATTGCCATTATGGTTATGCAACGCGGCGGATGTGTTTACATCGTCACAAACAAAACACATTCAGTATTATATACCGGGGTAACATCAGATATTGGTAGGATCTGGGATCACAAGAATAAAACCTATCCGCAAAGTTTTACTGCTAAATACAATTGCAATAAGTTAGTGTATTACTTTTTCTATTCGCATATAGAAGAGGCTATTGCTGCTGAAAAGGCTTTAAAAGGAGGAAACAGGCAAATGAAAGTCGACCTTGTTAATCAATTAAATCCCGAGTGGAAGGATCTATATGAGGATTTAGTAGCCGAATAGCCCACTGGGTTTCAACCGGCTCTGTAAAGTCGGGGTTTGCTTCGTGCCTTATAATGACGGGTGGAGAGTAGCCATGCAGATTCGCTCTGTAAAGTCGGGGATTGCTTCGTGCCTCGCAATGACGCGTGGTGGGAGTATGCGGACGGACTGAAGCAATCAACCGGCTCTGTACAGTTCGCGATTGCTTCGTACCTCGCAATGACGGGTGGCGAGGAAAGCGGAAGCTATTCCGTATGTCCGCTTTTATCCGTAAGTATAGTGACACCAGTATACGGACGGACGAAAACATTCATCAGCCCGTCATTGAGGAGCAAGGATTTCAATAACAAAAACGTCATTGCTGTCAGGAATGAAGCGCCGCTAATCAGCAGGTTGTACCTGTATAGTCGGGGATTGCTTCGTGCCTCGCAATGACGCTTGCAGAAAAAAGTTTTACTATTTACTTATCTCAACATGCTTAAAGTTTTTACTAAACTTAAACTCAACCGTTTTATCATCATTGATCCGGAAATCTTTTACATCCTTACCATCTACCTTAATTTTTGAAGGTTTAAATGGCAATCCTATCAGGTTAAAGTGATATCCGTCATAACGCGGGGTATACAAACCTTCCAGGCTTTGATCAATGGTTAAGTTTTTGTTGCTGCCATTTACCACAAACTTTTTCTCCAGGTAAATATCCTGCTCGTAGGCAAAGGTTTCGCCGTAGTCTTCAAACAGGAAAGAGTTTACTTCATAATCTGTATAGTAAATATTGAGCTTTACTTCTTCTATCTCCTTTTGCCCAACGTATTGCATTACAGGGTATTCAGGAATTACCGAACCTGCTTTGATAAACACCGGCATGGTTTCAAGCGGGGTATCTACTGATACTTCCTGACCACCTTCAATTACCTCAAAGGTCCAGAAATTGTACCATTTACCTTTTGGCAGGTATACGTTACGTTTAATCTGACCGGGCTCCATAACCGGGCAAACCAATATTTTATCGCCATAAGTAAACTCATCCTGGCGGAAGTGGTTTACCTGTATATCCTGCTCATGCATTACTATCGGCCTCAAAATAGGGAAACCGTAACGGTGATGCTCCCAAAAAGTTGAGTACAGGTAAGGGATCAGGCGGTAACGCAGCTCAATAAACTTACGGTTGATAGCAGTAAAGGGCTCACCAAAGCTCCATGGCTCACGCTCCTTGGTATCACCTGCGGAGTGTGCACGCATAAAGGGCGAAAAGGTACCCATCTGGATCCAGCGGGTAAACAATTCGCCATCAGGCTCGCCGCTGAAACCACCAATATCAGTACCGCAAAATGGGATCCCGGAGATTGATAAACGCTGGCACTGGATGTTCCCCAGTTTCAGGTGTTCCCATGAAGCCACGTTATCACCGGTCCACACTGATGAAAAGCGCTGCACGCCCGAGTAACCTGCCCTTGTAATGGTAAAAGGGCGCTTATTTTTCATGATCTTACGCAAACCTTCGTAGGTTGAGCGTACCATCTGCATGCCATAAATATTGTGTGCTTTACGGTGCGATCCGCGGTAACCATCGTACTGGTGGCGTACATCATCCGGGAAGGTACCTGCACCAAATACGGCGGGCTCATTCATATCGTTCCAAACACCGGCTACGCCCATTTGTACCAGCTCATCAAACAAACCGCCCCACCATTCGCGTACCTCGGGATTGGTAAAATCGGGGAACTGGCAGCGGCCCGGCCATACATGGCCTTCCATAAAGTAATCATCGCTTCGGCGGCAGAAATAGCGTTTTTCTTTACCTTCCCTAAATACCTCGTAGTTATCATCTACGCGAATCCCCGGATCAATAATTACAACCGTTTTAAAACCATCGGCTGCAAGTTCGCTGATCATTTTTTTAGGATCGGGGAAATACTTACGGTTCCAGGTAAAGCAGCGGTAACCATCCATATAATCGATATCCAGGTAGATACCGTCGCACGGGATCTGGTTTTCGCGGAAACCTTTGGCTATCTTCCTAACCTTAGCCTCGGGATAATAGCTCCAGCGGCATTGGTGGTAACCCAGCGCCCAAAGCGGCGGCATGGGGTGTGTGCCAGTTAGGGCGTGATAGCTTTTTACCACATCCATCATGTGCGGCCCGTGGATATAATAATATTGCAATTCGCCGCCATCAGCCCAAAAACTTGTTTTTGTCCTGTCTTCGGCGCCAAAATCAAATTGTGCTTTAAATGTATTATCAAAGAAAATACCGTGTGCTATGCCCTCGTTTACGCTGATGTAAAAAGGGATACTACGGTACAAAGGGTCCTGGTTCCACTGAAACGAGTAAGCATCAGTGTTCCAGTTTTTAAGCCTTTTACCGCGCAGGTTAAATTCGGTTGGTTTATCGCCTAAGCCAAAAAAGCTTTCGTCGGGTGCACAGGTTTTGGTGCAAAACACGTAGTAACCGCCCGCCTGCACGTTCTCCTCCCAGTGCATCGGCACAGCGTCGGCGCTGGTTACGTGGTTGCTGCTATCTGAAAAAGAGATAAAGAAATCCTTTTTGCGGATATGGCAGTTCACTTTATAAGTAGATACCCGAAACTCATCCTCGTTCTCATGCAGCGTAAAGCCTGCTGCCTTGGTTGGCAGCTTGGGCACACCGTATGAAAAATCTTCGAGGAAAACGCTGTGCGGGGCAAGCCTTACACGGATGATCTCATCGGTAACAACTATTACTTCAACTTTAGCATCGCCATCAGTAAAGTAGAACTTATTCCCCACCTGATCGGCATGATTTGGTACACCGAGATACTTTTTTACAACCGGCTTAATACCATCGGCAGGGTTATTAAGATGGTGAAACTCCTCTTCTTCTTCAAGCAGGTTTTCTGCTTCTATTAACTTACTGGTTATCAACTCCGGATTTGGGGTATTACTTTCCATTCAAACAAATTAGTGGCTTCCGCAAATATGTATAAAGTGTCCTTACTACGCAATATACAACAATTGAATTAACGAAAAACCATTAACCGTGCCAAATCCTTAACTTTTATTCAATTTGCAGCTTCAATTATTTGAATTTTCTTACCATCCTGAACAAAAAGAACAGCTATCGCCCCCAGGAACATAAAAACACCGGCCATTACCAAAGCATAAACAGCATGTCCGCCGTATATATATTTCACTATCGGCCCGCCGATAATGCCGTTTACAATTTGAGGAAAAGTAATAAAGAAATTAAAGATGCCCATATACACGCCTATCTTTTTGGCTGGTATTGAGCTTGATAGAATAGCATAAGGCATAGCCAAAATGCTTCCCCAGGCTAAACCGACACCAATCATTGACAATATCAGCAAACGCGGGTCGGGGATAAAGAATACGGAGATCAACCCTAATCCACCCATAGTTAATGAAAACGCATGCGCTTTTTTACGGCTCATCTTTTTAACTATACGCGGCAATAACAAAGCATACACTGCCGATACTAAATTATATACACCAAACAATACATTTACCCAGTTGGCAGCATCATTATAGGCTGCTGAGGAAGTATCCCCTGCCGGGATGTGGTAAACATGGTCAACAACTGCCGGGGTGGTAAATACCCACATAGAGAAAAGTGCAAACCAGGAAAAAAACTGTACCAACCCCAGTTGCTTCATGGTTTTGGGCATGTTGACCAGGTCGGAGAAAATCTCCAGCAAACCGCCCTTATGCCCCGACACTGTTTCGTCCTTTTCATGAAAGGTTGCATAAACTTCGGGAGGGTATTCTTTGGTGCGGACCACAGTCCATAAAATAGCGCCTATTAATACAGCCGCACCGATATAGAAAGAATAAAGTACGTTATCAGGCACAATACCCTGGTTAGCTGTTTTCGCTACACCAAACCACTCTGCAAAAACGTAAGGCAACCACGAGCCAATTACCGCGCCTACCCCAATTAAACAGGTTTGCATAGAGAACCCGGTGGTATGCTGACTATCGGGCAGGTTATCAGCCACCAAAGCCCTGAAGGGTTCCATAGCTACATTAAACGATGCATCCATGATCATGAGCATACCTGCGCCAACTACGATCGGCGGAATCAGCGCGGCCAGCATAGATGAATTCGGCATAAAAAATAACGCCACACCTGACAGGATTGCCCCTGTTAAAAAATATGGGCGGCGGCGACCGAGGCGGTTCCAGGTCCTGTCGCTGTAATGACCAATGATAGGCTGAACAACCATACCTGTAATAGGTGCAGCCAGCCAAAACCATGACAGATGCTCCACATCGGCCCCGAAAGTTTGCAGGATGCGGCTGGCATTACCTGTTTGCAGGGCAAAGCCAAACTGGATGCCCAAAAAGCCGAAGCTCATGTTAAAGATCTGCCAAAAGCTTAATCGTGGCTTTTGCGCAATGGTTGGTTTACTCATAATTGGTTTAATAATGTCAGAATCAGAATTTTCAGGATTTTAGAATTGACAGAATAAGCTTTATTTCCACCATCGTTACTTCTTACCTATCTAAGTTTGTCATGCTGAGGAACGAAGCATCTTCTTCTCCCTGTATAGCGGCTCTGCTTATCGAAGAAGATCCTTCGCTACCGCTCAGGATGACAAAAGCTTATTACTCCATCTCGTTTACTGCGCGGAAAATTATATTCTGTCAATTCTTTAATTCTGTAAATTCTGATCTAAAACTCCAATAACATCCCGCTCATAGCGGGCAGGCTTACTTCAACACCATTTTTAATCTCATCGGTATTGAATTTAGCACCGCTCAGCAGGTCGGTGAATTGTTTATGGCCGCTTTGGTTTAATTTTGTTAACAGGTCTTCCGGCAGCTTTACAGTTAGTTTTCGTTCGGCCCGGTTAAAATTGGTTATCACTAATATACGCTGATCGTTGGTATAACGAGCGTAAATATACAAGCGGGTATCAAAACCCGGCTGGTGTTCGTTAGCTATCATCAGCTCATAAAACGCACCTTTTTTTAACGCCTCACTGTTGTGTACAGCCGTTAGCAGGTTATGATAAAAGCCGCGTAATTTCTGCTGATCGGCAGATAGTCTTGCACCATCGTATTCATGATTGTTTACCCATTTTTGATGTTCGGGCACTCCCCAGTAATCAAATATGGAAGTGCGGCCATCATTTCCGCTAAAGCCTTCTGTACCTACGGCCGGCTCGCCCACTTCCTGGCCAAAGTAAACCATTACCGGGCCGGTATTTAATGTGGCTGTTACGATCATTCCTGGTACGGCCAGCCATGGATTGCCGGCAAAATCATCAGAAGCGATACGCTGCTCGTCATGGTTTTCCATAAAGCGAAGCATGTGCTCATCGATGCCTTTGCTATCGTGGTTCCAAACGGCGTTGATTTCCCAGGTTGATGAGTTGTGCTCACCGCGGGTTAGTCGTTTGATAGCATCATACAGGCCTACTTTATCGTACAGGTAATCAAACCTGCCTTTAAAAATATAATCACTGTATTTGCCTTTGTCGTACGCTTCACCAATGAATACCAAACCGGGATGCTCAGCTTTCAGTTTAGGGATCACCCAACCCCAAAATTCAATCGGCACCATCTCCACCATGTCGCAGCGGAAACCGTCGATGCCTTTTTCGCTCCAGTAATGCAGGATGTCGTAAACTTTGTTCCACAGTGGTGGGATAGGGTCGAAATGCCCCCGGCGATGATCCATATAATCAACACCATAGTTCAGCTTCATCGTCTCGAACCAATCATTTATCGATGGTGCAGCACTGAATACATCGTTACCGGTTGCTTTGGCAGGATTTTCGTCAAAATGCCCATCCTTCAGCGGGCTTTTAAATTCATCGCCACCCGGATTATATCCCGCCGGCACCACAAAAGGCTGACCGGGCATATAGTAAAAATCATTGGCAGCACTGAAAGCTTTTCCTTTATCATCATCCTCGCCAAAATCACGCACACCTGCTGGTTTCACATCCGATCCATAGGTACGTGCAACATGGTTTGGCACCAGATCCATCAATACTTTTAAGCCGTTATTATGGGTACGTTTGATGAGTGCCTCATACTCGCCAATGCGGTTTTTAACATCAACCGCCAGGTCGGGATCAATATCGTAATAATCCTTAATGGCATAAGGCGAACCTGCCCTGCCTTTTACAATATCCGGATCATCGGCTTTGATACCATATTGCGAATAATCGGTCATGGTGGCGTGCTCAATTACTCCGGTATACCAAACGTAAGTAAAACCCATTTTTTTGATTTCCTGCAGGGCTTTATCGTTGATATCGTTAAGCTTGCCAACGCCGTTTTCTTCAATGGATCCATTGGTTTTATTAAGTGTTTGGGTATTGCCAAATAAACGCGGCAGTAACTGGTATATGATGAGCTTATGATCGGCAGTTTGTTCCATTTTGTTTTTCTTTTTGTGATGTTTTACTTGTGCCAACGTAATAAACGGCAACATTATTGCAGCAATAAAACAGACAAAAGCCTTATTCCTTTTCATTACGCTTCAACCAATAATTCATCATTGGCCTTCACCAACTGCTCCTTACCATAAATTACAACAGTAGTCTCCACATCCGATGCATTTTTGATTTGCACACCTTCCTTACTCACTTTAATGTTCAGCAACGCACCACGGAAACCGATATGGAACGAAAATGACGACCATTTTTCCGGAATGAACGGCTGGAACGAAAGTTTGCCATCCCTCACACGCATCCCACCGAACCCTTCTACAACGGCCATCCAGGTTCCCGCCATCGAGGTAATATGGCAACCATCCTCGGTATCATTGTTGTAATCATCCAAATCTAAACGGGCAGTACGCAGGTAAAATTCGTAGGCACGGGCTTCATCGCCCAATTTGGCAGCCAAAATAGCGTGCACACATGGCGACAATGATGATTCATGCACCGTACGCGGCTCATAAAAATCAAAATTGCGGCGAATAGTATCTATATCATACTGATCTTCAAAAAAGTAGATTCCCTGCAATACATCGGCCTGTTTAATATAGCATGAACGCAGGATCCTGTCCCAGCTCCATTTCTGGTTGATAGGCCGCTCAGAAGCAGGCAGGTCTTTGACCAGGATCTGCTCTTTATCGAGATATCCATCCTGCTGTAAAAAGATCTGGCGCTTTTCATCATAAGGATAATACATCTTATCTACAATGTGGCTAAACCTGCTAAACTCCAATGCCTCATCCAAACTGATCCTGCTTACCAATGCAGCATATTTTGCCGGCTCCGCGGCTTTTACTTTAGCGGCAACAGCCATAGCATATTGCATACACCATGTAGCCAAAGTACTGGTGTACCAGTTATTGTTTACGTTATTCTCGTACT
The DNA here is from genome assembly GCF_034263275.1 of Mucilaginibacter sp. cycad4. NCBI lineage: Bacteria > Pseudomonadati > Bacteroidota > Sphingobacteriia > Sphingobacteriales > Sphingobacteriaceae > Mucilaginibacter > Mucilaginibacter sp. cycad4. The sequence goes on from NZ_CP139559.1 coordinate 3,726,162, forward strand.
CGTTTGGCCCGGTTACACCCAACATTACATACTGCTCCCTATCTTCAGACCAGGTAACCCTTTGCGACCAAAAACGAGCGATAGCCAAAAGCACTTCCAAACCATAATCGCCCAGGTAAACCTCATCGCCGGTATAACGCACGTAGTTGTAAATGGCAAAAGCGATAGCCCCGTTGCGGTGGATCTCTTCAAAAGTGATCTCCCATTCGTTATGGCATTCGGTACCATCCATGGTAACCATAGGGTACAGGGCCGCGCCGTTTTTAAAGCCTAATAACTGAGCGTTTTCAATAGCTTTACCTAATTGCTTATAACGATAAAGCAACAAATTCCGGGTAACCTTTTGCGGTGCTGTCGACAAGTAAAAAGGCACACAATAAGCCTCGGTATCCCAATAGGTTGAACCGCCGTATTTTTCACCAGTAAAGCCTTTGGGGCCGATGTTCAGACGGTCATCTTCGCCGGTATAAGTTTGGTTAAGCTGGTAAATATTGAAGCGGATAGCTTGCTGAGCCGACACATCTCCCTCGATAATGATATCGTTATGCTTCCATTTTTCGGCCCAGGCAGCAGCTTGTTCGGTAAGCATGGTATCAAAACCTTTGGCGCTGATACGATCTAACGTGGTGTTCAACTGATCAACCAGTTCTTCGGGCTTATAATTTTGAGATGACAAGTTAGCAGCATATTTGATGATGGTAATGCTTTCGCCCTGCTTTGCCTGCAGATCAATTTTAGCAGCTACATATTTTTCTTTTTCGATAGCTTCGGTAGTCAGTTCAATAATTTCACCATTTTGAAGAATACTGAACTGCATACCTGTAGCAACTTCAAAGCCCGTTTTTTTGGTGCGCATTACGATGTAACCGCCATCGGTTTGTGTTGCCTTGCTTACCTCGTCCCAAAATTTTTCGTCGTAGTTGGAATCTTTGTTCACCACATCGCCATCAATTGACGGCGTTAAAGTAATGGCCCCACTAAAATTTAGCGGCGTAAGGGTGTATTTAATAGCACCCGTTTCATCATCAGCCATACTGCAAAAGCGGATTGCCTCCACCTTAACCTCTTTACCCGAAGCGGTTTTAGCGTGAAAATCCCGCTTAAGGTAACCTTCCCTCATGTTCAGCTCCCTGCGAAAGTTCAGCACTTCGCATTTGGCAAGGTCAAGCTGTTCGCCATCTAACACTACGTCAATACCTACCCAGTTGGCGGCGTTAAGTACTTTGGCAAAATATTCGGGGTAACCGTTTTTCCACCAGCCTACACGGGTTTTATCGGGATAATAAACCCCGGCCACGTAGTTACCTAACAGGGTATCGCCGCTGTAAGCTTCCTCAAAATTGGCACGCTGGCCCATGCGGCCGTTACCTAAGCTGAAGATACTTTCAGAAATTTTATTGTAATGAGGATCGAAGCCTTCTTCAATTATCTTCCACTCATCAGCTTTTATATAGTTTTTCATTTAATTATCTTTTAATCAATCAACCAGCCCCCTCTAAATCTCCCCCGGAAGGGGAGACTTTACCACTATGTTTTCAAAGCCCTCCCTTCCGGGGAGGGTTGGGTGGGGCCGTTCGGCTTACAACTTATACAATTTATCCAGGGTCATTTCATTCAACCCTTTAATCACCAGGTTGGCCCCCGTAAGTACATCCGGCGAGCCGATGCCTACCACTTTCATGTTACCGGCAATGGCTGCTTCAACACCTGCAATGGCGTCTTCAAATACCACGCACTCTTCGGGCAAAACGCCCAGGGCCAGCGCACCTGCTAAAAACACCTCAGGATCGGGTTTGGCTTTGCTTACTTTGTTGCCATCAATTACCGCGTCAAACATATCGGTGATGCCAATTTTTTCCAATATGGTCATGGAGTTTTTACTGGCCGAGCCCAGCGCAGTTTTAAGGCCTACTGCGCGGCAGGTTGTTAAAAACTCTTTAGCTCCGGGCAGGATCTCTTCAGGTTTCATCTGGTTTACCATTTCCATATACCAGGTGTTTTTTTGAGTAGCCAACTGCTCCTGCTCAGCTTCGGTTTTGGTAACGCCACCCCACCCTAATATTAACTGCAACGAACGCACACGGCTTACACCTTTCAGTTGTTCGTTCTGATGCTCGGTAAAATCAAAACCAAGCGAGTTGGCCAGCCTTTTCCAGGCTTTATAATGATAAACGGCGGTATCAACAATTACACCGTCGAGGTCAAAGATACAGGCTTTTATAGTATTCATTTTTTTGGGTAAAACACAGGGAATTAGTCCCCTAAGATATTATTTTAATGAGTAACACCGGGGATTAATTCCAACACTAAAGTTGTCTTGCCCGGTATAGTGACTTTATCCATGCCTATCACCTCATCTGTTAGCACATTCTTTGCTTTTTTAGCATCGCCAATGCGTTCAAAATACCGTGCAGTGGCCGTTTCCTGCTCCTTATCGCTGCTGTTGAACATGATCATCACCGTTTTTTGAGCATCGTACCTGAAATAAACATAAATACCTTTTTCAGGTACAAACTGCATCATTTTACCGGTTTGCAGGGCTGTAGTGTTTTTGCGGTAATTGGCAAGCTTGCTCACATAGTTAAAAGCATCATTCTCTTTTTTATCGCGGCCTTCGGCGGTAAACTTGTTTTCTTTATCACCAGCCCAGCCTCCGGGAAAGTCCTCACGCACCAAACCATCGGGGTTTGAATAGTTTTTCATCAGGATTTCATCGCCATAATACATCTGTGGCACACCCCTCATGGTAAGCAACATGGCCATAGCCGATTTATATTTTGTTACATCTTCGCCCACCATTGATAACAAACGGCTCATATCATGGTTATCCATAAATATGGTGTTGCGGGTAGCATCCTGGTATAAAAAATCCTGTGCTACTACCGAATACAAGCGACCAACGCCTTCTGTCCAGCCATCGTTACCATTAATAGCTTCATAAATGGCATCTTTTAAAACGGCGTCGGTTACGCCGGGCAATTGGGTATCAAAGTCCCGGTTAACGGTATTTCCCTGCGTAAAAAATGCCTGGTTGGCTGCCGACCATACCAGCGTTTCGCCAAATATGGATAGTTTAGGAAACTCGGCCTTAATATCTTTTGCCCATTTAGCCATATACACCGGCTCATTATACGGGTAGGTATCAAGTCTGAAACCATCAATACCGGCATACTCCACCCACCAGATATGGTTTTGGGTAAGATAGTTTTGTACGTAAACATTATTTTGGTTCAGATCGGCCATGCGATGATCAAACCAGCCGTCCTGCATCAGCTTGCGGTCCATTGGCGAAGCATGAGGGTCCATCACCGCCGCATCCCTGAAGTTTGACTTGGTATAGGTTGGCCATTGGTGTACCCAGCTTTTCATCGGCATATCCTGTATCAGGTAGCCTTCGGTACCGGCATGGTTGTGAACAAGGTCTTTAATAACCTTGAGGCCCATGCCGTGGCATTTTTCAACAAACTTTTTGTAGAGATTATTGGTACCGTAGCGGGGATCGATCTTATAATAATCAGTTACGGCATAACCGTGGTATGATGCGTGAGGTTCATCGTTTTCAATTTCGGGTGTAAGCCAAATAGCGGTCACCCCTAAATTTTTCAGGTAATCCAAATGGTTCATGATCCCCTGAAGGTCTCCCCCATGACGGCTGAACATCGAATCGCGGTGAATGCCGCGCTCGCGCAGGTTATCAAATGAATCGTTAGCGGCATCGCCGTTGCTAAACCTGTCAGGCATAATCAAATAGATCAGGTCTTTGCTGGTAACACCCTGAGCCCTGCTTGCAGACCTGTCACGTTTGTTAAGTGTATAGCTATAAGTAAGATCTTTTTCGCCGGCTTTTTTAAATTTTATCGGGAACGTTCCCGGAATAGCCGATGAAAAAATTTTCAGGTCGATGAATAAATAATTCGGATTTTCAACTTTATGCACTGCTTTCAGCTTTACACCAGGGTAAGCAAGCACTACATTACGGGTGGCAATATTGTTGCCATGCACAACTAATTGCAGATTGGGATTGCTCATGTCAACCCACCAGGACATGGGCTCAACACGCTCAAGTGCAGGCGTTTGTGCCTTTACACCTAAAGCAGCAAGCAAGCAGCATAAGGCGAATAGTAAGGTTTTTCTCATATAAAAAATGATAAAAGGATAATTGGTTTGGTTGCAGACAAGCCCGTAACCACGTTCCAAATTTATAATAAAATTGATTGCTTGTATGAAAAAAAATAATTCACACTAATTATTTCGAATTAAGGCGAATTACACGAATTAATTATATGCTATGATTTGTGTAATTCGTTTAATTGCTCGCAAGGCGCTAAGCGTTCGTGTTAAAATTTCTAAACCCGAATTAAGTCAATCAGCTTGTACAGCGTAATTCGTACAATTCGAATAAATTGTGGGCGGTATGCTAATCATTCGCGTACTAAATAATTTTCTATCTTTATTTGGATTGATTACAAATAATACCAATATTTGCATCCGTTATATGATTGCGACCACCGAACTAACTTTATGGACCGACGTTTTCAGCACCAAAACAGGTGCCGTTTACCAGTGCGACGCAGAGCGTTGCTGGTATGTCGATTTCGCCGGTAAAGTTGCCCGGTTTGATCATCGCAATTTCCTGAAATTACGCAAAACGGTTTATGCCATCGATATTGAGCAAAAACTGTTGAACACCACTACCGATCCTGATGTGGAGATCATTTTCATCTGCGCCTGTGATCATTGTTATGTACTTTCACTGGCTCAGATCATCGGCCTGAAAGAGCTTTTAGAGGGCACTTTTGTAATGCTGGAACTCAACCACATTATCCATGACCGCCTGTACAGTAACTCACTGTAATTTAGACTAATTATCAACACAATTTAGATTAATTTCATATTATCTTTAAATTAAACTAATATGCTTTTACAGCATTATTATTGCATATAATTTCCTGCGATAAGACATATAACATTTAATTTATTAAGATCATGAAAGACCTACTCCGCATAAAAAGTCTGATATCATCAGATATCGAAGCACTTTTAAATCAGCAAGTTAAAAAAGAAGCATTTTCTTCATCAGCATATTTGGCCATGGCATCATGGTGCAACCGCAACGGTTATGATTTTTCGTCAGAATATTTTTTCAAACAAGCCGAAGAAGAGCGCCATCACCAGTTAAAATTTTATAAATATATCCTTGATATGGGCGGCAATGCCGTATCACCTGAGATAACCGGCATTAAACAGGAATATAATTCGTTCCGCGAAGTGTTTGAAGAAGCCCTTGACCAGGAGATCAGCGTAACCAACTCTATCAAAAACATTTATGCACGCTGCATGAAAGAACAGGACTTTGTAACTATGGAGTTCCTGAACTGGTTCCTGAAAGAACAACGCGAAGAAGAATACAAAGCCCGTCGTGCCCTCGAGCTGTTTGAAGTTATCGGCGAAGAAGGTACCGGCAGATGGCAGATTGACAAACATGTTGGTCAGATAAAATATGATAGTGAGGCGTAAGCCCCTCTTTTTTTAATAAAAAAAGAAATAAAAGCTCCATTCTGCTACAAACAGGAGGAGCTTTTTTATTTAATCTCAAGTATCTATATTTATCTATGATGTCGGCCAAAGAAAAGCGGCTTTTAATGGATAAAGCAATTAAAGAATTTACAATTCCTTTTTTGCGTAAAGAAGGTTTCAAAGGATCATTTCCTCATTTTAGGAGAATAACCGGTGACAGGATTAACCTGTTGACATTTCAATTTAGCATGAGCGCTTCAAGGTTTGTTGTCGAAATTGCCAACTGTTCCTTAAATGGCGTAACAATGATATGGGGCTTACATATCCCTCCGGCCAAATGCACAGCTCATGATATGTCTAATAGATTTCGAATTGGTAGTATTAAACATCAAAAGGATTATTGGTTTCTATTTGACGAAACTTTATCTCCCGATATTTTTAAAGCAAAGGCCAAAGAAGTCGTCAGTTTATGGGATGAAGCTGAAAAATGGTGGCAGGACGATCCTTACCAACAGCGGATAAGCACTTAACAAGTGTAAAGTCCACAATACAACAAGTAGAGTTAAAGGAAGGCTTACTTTACCAAATCCATCAACTTCAAAACATCTTTTGCATGATATTCCTTTAGCCAGGTATTGCCTGGTTGAATACTGCATACCGGCGCATATTTGCACCTGTCGGTACATTCGGTTTCAATAACCTCTAATTCTTCAGGGCCGTGGTGGTGTTTAATATAAGCTTTGGCTATCTTATACATATCCTTGCCGCCGCGCTTTCCGCATTTGCTGCCTACGCATACGTACAGTACTTTATCGGGTATGGTAAATTTGCTCATAATGGCAATTATTAAGACTGTGTTAATAAATAGCAAAGTTAATGCTTTAATCCTCCAATTTTATCTGAACCGGGATTTATTACAACGCCAGCTATCCGGTTCAATCGAAAAACGATGCGGTGCCGATGTGAAAAATATTTTTTTATTGTGGGATATTTAAAAGATAAATTCGACATTCAGTGCGGGTTAGGCCAACCTGTTATAAGCCCTATAAGCAAAAGCTAAGTATATGAAAGCAATTGAAATTATCTCGATCCCTGTAACCGACCAGCAGGCAGCCAAAGCGTTTTACCTAAAAATTGGCTTTGAAATATTGGTTGAAGCAAATTTTGAAAAACAAACCTGGATCCAAATGGCATTTCCCGGCTCGCCGGTTTCCATCACCCTGGTAAACTGGTTCCCGGAAATGCCGGCGGGTAGTGTACGCGGTCTCGTAGTTAAAACCGACGACCTGGATAAAGATATAGAAGACCTTAAAGCCAAAGGCCTTGAAGTGGGCAATGTTGACACAACTCCCTGGGGCCGCTTTGCCACCGTTAAAGATCCCGACGGAAACGCGCTGAGCCTGCATGCGAAATAGAACCGTGATTTGGGGAGGGGGATTTTTCGGATTCCCGGGATTTTTGCCGGTCAAATCCTTTAATGCTTTTCATTTAATCCCGGTTCAGATACCATATTTGCACATCCAAAATCTGCACATTAATATATCATGTTTAAAAAGTACTCCGCACTTCTCGTTCTTGTATTACTTATAATTGCCGGCTGTAACCCCAACAATACCAAGCAAACCAATGCGGGTGTTTACAAAGTTGTGAAGATTAAAGATGGTGATACTTTAGGTTTGCTTACCGGCGATAATCAGCAGATTACCGTGAGGCTTGCCGAAATTGACTGCCCTGAAAAATCGCAGGCGTTTGGACAGGCAGCTAAAAAATTCACTTCCGATCTGTGCTTTGGTAAAGAGGTAAAATTAATTGGTAATGAGCATGACCGTTACGGCCGTACGGTTGCACAGGTGGTGCTTACCGATGGCACTAATGTAAATTATGCGCTGGTAAAAAACGGTTACGCCTGGCAATATAAAGCCTACTCCAAAAGCACCGAACTGGCGGTGCTTGAACAACAGGCGCGTGAAAACAAACTTGGTTTATGGCAGGATGCCAACCCTACCCCACCCTGGGATTTTCGCAGGGAAAAGAAACAACCCAAAGCAGACTCGCTTCAAACTAAACCTAAAAAACATTATCACAAGCGCAAGCCAAGACTTGAATATGCAGCCTAAATGGTTAACTTTAGGGGCATCATCACCCAAGCAATGAAGTTTACTAAAGCATTCATATCCATCTTTTTCACATTACTGCTCATCTGGGCATTGCAAACTAAAATAAACGTCGTTCCACCATTAGGCAAATTCCTGAGCCCGGCCGATGGTTTTTGGCAAAATGCCGAAAGCAAACACATTTTACCCACTCTTAACCTTAAGCTTAAAGGCTTGCAGGGCAAGGTTATCATTAAATTTGATGAAAACCATATCCCTCACATTTTTGCCGAGAATGAGCATGACCTGTACTTTGCCCAGGGATACATGACCGCTACCGACCGGCTTTGGCAAATGGATATCCAAACCCGGCAGGCAGCAGGCAGGCTGGCCGAGGTTATTGGCCCTAAAGTACTGGATATTGACCGCTACCACCGCCGCATGGGCATGGTTTATGGAGCCGAAAAAACAATAAAGGCAATGATGGCCGATCCGGTAGTGCGCAATATGATCCTGGCATATACTGATGGCATCAACAGTTACGTTCACCAGTTGAGCCCGAGGGACTACCCTATAGAGTTTAAACTCCTGAACTATGCCCCTGAAGACTGGAAGCCTATCAACTGCGCCTTTTTGCTTAAGCTGATGTCTGAAACATTGGCCGGCGGCTCAAACGAATTTGCAATGACCAATATCCTGCGCACATTTGGCCCGGCCACTACAAATGATCTTTTTCCTGATTATCCTATGCACGAAGATCCCATCATCCCCGCAGGGACAAAATGGGATTATTTTAAACCATTGCCCATCCCTAAACCATCCGCTAATTTTTTAGCCGGAATGACAGATAGTGCTAATATTAAACCCCGTGTTGAAGGTATCGGCAGCAATAACTGGGCGGTAGCGGGCAGTAAAACAGCAAGTGGGTATCCTATTTTAGCCAACGATCCGCACCTTAACCTTACACTACCTTCTATTTGGTACCAGGTACAGCTTTCGGCGCCGGGTATAAATGTTTATGGTGTATCATTACCGGGCGCGCCCTGTGTTATTTTAGGTTTTAACAATAACATTAGCTGGGGTATTACCAATGTTGATGCAGATGTGCTGGACTGGTACCAGGAAAAATTCAGGGATACCAAAATGGATGAGTACTGGTACAATAACAAATGGAATAAAACCACCCGCCGTGTTGAAAAAATTGAAATACTTGGTCAAAAACCGGTTTATGATACGGTAGTTTATACGCACCATGGCCCGGTTGTTTATCAAAACAATGCTCAAAAAGCCGATGGCCCTGATTTTGTTCCGGTTGGACATTCTTTAAGGTGGATAGCACACGAATCATCCAACGAACTGATGGCTATGTACCTGCTTAATACAGGCAAAAACTATGACGATTACCGCAAGGCGCTTACCTTTTTCAGCGCCCCTGCTTCAAATTTTGTTTTTGCCAGTAAAGACGATATCGCCATAACGCCAAACGGTAAATACCCGCTTAAATACAAAGGCCAGGGGAAATTTATTTTAGATGGAACCGACCCTGCCGACGACTGGCATGGCTGGGTACCATTCGGGCAGGATCCCACCATTAAAAATCCTGCTCGTGGGTTTGTAAGCTCGGCTAATCAATCATCAACAGACCCGTCTTATCCCTATTATATCAACTGGTCATTTGCGCCATATGAACGCGGTAAACGTATTAACGACAGACTTTCCGCTATGACCAAGGCCACCGTTGATAGTATGCGTATCCTCCAAACTGATGTATACAGTATCCGGGCACAGGACATTTTACCAACCCTGCTTAAATATATCGACCCAACCAAACTTAATGCTGCACAACTTAGCGCTTATGATCAAATCAATATGTGGGATAAAAATTTCGCGCCCAATTCAATAGGCGCTACTGTATTTGCCAATTGGTGGACGCAATTGTACAATGCTGTGTGGGGGGATGATTTTGCAGATAAGACCCTGCAGAAGAACTTTCCTTCAGTAGATCGTACAGAAAAACTGCTGCTTAAAGAGCCCGCGTCCAAATGGTTTGATGACGTCCGCACACCGGCAAAGGAAACTGCTGCAGATATCGTTAATAAAGCTTTTGCAGCTGCGGTAAAGGAGATTACCGACAGATGTGGTAAACCCGGATCAAACTGGCAATGGGGTAAATTTAAAAAAATGGAGATAGCCAGCCTATCGCGCCAGCCGGCTTTTGGTTCGGGCAATTTTGAATCGGGTGGCACGGCATCAACAGTTAATGCCCTTCACGACGGGCATGGCCCGTCATGGCGTATGGTGGTGCAAATGGGGCCAAAAGTAAAAGGTTACGGTATTTTCCCCGGTGGCGAATCAGGCAATCCCGGCAGTTTCTTCTATAATGATATGTTCAAAACCTGGAATGAGGGACAGTTAAAAGAACTGCTTTTCATGCAATCGGCAAATGAACAGTCAACCCGCATTAAATCAACTTATACATTAACCGGTAAATAATAGCACTATGTTATTCCTCATTATACTTATACTTTCATTTGCCAGCGGATATTTTTTACCCTGGTGGATAGTTGCCATTATATCTTTTTTAACGGCCCTTATTATTGGCACTACAGCAAGAAGTTCCTTTTGGCAAGCCTTTATTGCTGTTTTGATTGTGTGGACGGTGCTGGCACTCTTTAAAAGCATACCTAATGACCATATCATGGCCACAAGGATAGCCCATTTATTCCACCTGCCGGGCTGGGGTTACATATTAGCTGTAACAGGCATTTTAGGAGGTTTGGTTGGCGGCATGGCGGCACTTTCCGGGCTGTTGCTCAAACGGGCCTTTCAAAAGCATTAAAACAAAAATGCCCGGAATTTTAACCCGGGCATTTTTGTTATCAGCGCATTTGTTTTAAAACGCGGCCAATGTTTCCTTTAATGTTTTAACCGCTTCGGTATTGCTGCTTGATTGCGCAAAAATATCCTGCGAGGTGGCTTTGGCTCCATAATAAGCAGCATTTGAATCTTTATCGATGCCCAGGTTTGAACCATTGATGGTTATCCCGGCAAACAAACCCCGGCTGCGTGAGTATGAATAAACCTCGGCCTGCAACTTATAATCGGTACTTGCGGTTGAACTGCGGCCAACAGGGCCGGCTGCGGCAGAAATATCACCACCAATAGTAAAATCACCATTTTTAACTTTGGTTAACACACCTTTATGGCGGAACACAAGCACCAGGTCGACAGATTGTACGCCGATTTGCAAGCCAAAGCTACCGCCTGTTAAGGTAACAAACACCGGATCACTCCATTTGCCATTACCCAGTTTCACCATGGCCACGCCTTTGCCGCGTTTACCGCCAATACCAAAACCGGCATTAATCAGTTTGGGGATGATAACAATGCCTTCATATTCTTCCAGCAGCTGATGCGGGATGCTTTCTTTCATCTTGGCAAACTCTTTCAACACATTTGACGAATTATGGATGCGCTCTGTCTGCTTGCTGTCATCGGCCGGTTTTGCCGATATCATTACAAAAAAGAGACCTAACAAAACCGGGAGTCTCAAGAATTTTAATGTTTTCATGGGGATGGATGATTAATATTATTAATTATATATATTTCAATACTTAACTAACCGCCAAAACACGTACTTGTTTTTTAATTTTATGTAATAGGAAAGTCAAACACGCTCAATTTTGCATATAAAACAACATGCCTGGGCATTTCTGGCATGCAAATATTCAATGTTATCATTTTCGGCAAATATTTCGCTGATCAGTTCATCAACATCTGCATCGCCAACAAGCCGGCTTAAAATCATTTGCTGAGCCTTACTGTAACCTATAAGCGATAGCGGGAAACTTTTTTTATTAGCCTTAATCTCTGGCGGGAAACGATAAATATCACTATACTCCTCCACATCTTCAGCATGAATAAAAATCGGCCCTGGCTGGTTATAGGCATTTTCAATTTCAAAAGGCGAATGCTTTAGCAACAGGCGTTTATCAACATTACGTTTAAACGGTTTAAGCGAAACCCGGCATGGCCCAAGTCCGGTAGCCAGTTGTTCAACCACTTCACCTCCAAAATCGTCAGTCATGGTTGTCCTTATTTTTTTGGCGAATGATTTTGATAGCGGTACAATTTTAAATGTGTTCATGATTATTTTTTTTTAGATAGATCAAAGTTCAGGCGATAAGCAAAGCATTTCAATCCGAAACTTGCGGAGTTTATCCGAATGAACCTGATTTATAGGATTGACGGATTACCTTGATATCGTGCCAATGCTATAATCAAGCCAATCATGGTTCGTCCTGATATCATGGAAATCCCATAATCAGGCAAATCATGGTTCAAATCTTGGTTTTCCTTATCTTTGCCCCTAATGGACAAACCCGGTAAACAGCAGGTATTCTCTATCAGTACCGATGATCAATTTAATGAAACAGCCTTGCAGGTTTTTAATTACCAGGCAAAGCATAACCCGGTTTACAGGCAGTTTATTGAAGGGTTAAAAATTGATCCGTTAGCAATTAAATCTTACAGCCAGATCCCATTTTTACCTATTGAGTTTTTTAAATCACATACCATATTAAGTACCGGTGGGCCTGTTGAAGTAACCTTTACAAGCTCAGGCACTACAGGTATAATCACCAGCAGTCACCGGGTCACCGATAAAACCTGGTATGAAGATAGTTTCCGTAAAGCATTTGCTATTTTTTATGGCGATATCAGGGACTATACTGTTTTAGCTCTGCTGCCTTCCTACCTGGAGCGCGAAGGCTCATCGCTTATTTACATGGTTGATGACCTTATTAAACAATCAAACAACCCGGACAGCGGTTTCTTTTTGTATAATCATGATGAGCTTTTTCAACAGCTAAAAAAACAACAGGATGCCCGGAAACCTACACTTTTAATTGGGGTAACTTTCGGCCTGCTTGATTTTATTGAAAACTACCAGGTAAACTTCCCCGAACTGGTGGTAATGGAAACCGGCGGCATGAAAGGCCGCCGCAAGGAAATGATCCGCGAGGAGCTGCACGCCGTTTTGGGCAAAGGTTTTGGTGTAAAGCAGATCCACTCCGAATATGGGATGACGGAGCTGCTATCACAAGCTTACTCCAAAGGCGCCGGCATTTTCAATTGCCCGCCATGGATGAAGATCATCATCCGTGATACTAACGATCCGCTCAGTACGTTACAAACTGGTAAAACAGGTGGTATCAGCGTTATTGACCTGGCCAATATCAACTCCTGCGCGTTTATTGCCACACAGGATTTGGGCAGGATTTACCCTGATGGCTCTTTTGAAGTATTGGGCCGGTTTGATCAATCAGACATCCGCGGATGTAATTTGCTGATTGCTTAATACCATTTGAGAATCAAGACGTCAGGAACCAAGATTGGGGAAAACTTGATTCTTAACGCTTGATTCTTGACTCTTTAACAGGTATAATTGTTATTTTTGCGCGCATCATAAATGCTAAAGATATGATTGAGAAATTTTTAAACGAGGAACAAGATCCTAAAACAGTTGAAAAGGTTTATTCACGCCTTGTTGATCTGCTTTCTTCAGGCGAAGAGGTGATCTACATTGCCGTTCAGAAAAAGCCGCTGGTAAACCTTTTTCCTGATTGTATAGCTATTACCAACAAACGTGTATTGTTTTTTACCCCGGCCAACCTGGGGCTATCTATCAAGTTTGTTGATTTTGTTTGGAAAGATATCGTTGATGTATATACCAAGGAAGAAATTATCGGCTCCATTTTCAGCGTAAAAACCACCGGGGGCGCCGAAATGGCTGTTGATTACCTGCCTAAAGTTCAGGGCCGTAAATTATACCAGTACGCCCAGGAACGTAAGGAGGTTGAACGTGAAGCCCGCCGCCAGCGCGACCTGGAGCAAAAACGTGCCGAATCGGGTGCTATCCAGCTGGAAAATTCGCCTGCCCGTGCTTTTGTACCGCCGGCATCGCCGCAGCCGTTTTCTCAGCCAAATGGCTACACCGCACCTGCTGCACCGGTAACGCCGCCCGCACCAGTTGCTGCCCCTGCGCCTGTTGTACAGGAAACACCTCCGCCTGCAGCACCAAAGCCTGATGAGCTTACCGAAAAACTAAAAAAACTGAAAACCCTGTTTGATAACGGCCTTATTTCGCAGGAAGAATATAACGCCAAAAAGATTGACCTGTTAAGTGACTTATAATCATTTAGCCATTATAAAAAGAGAGGCTGTATCATAAAATCATGATACAGCCTCTTTTTTTATCTAAAAGGCTGGCAACTAATCTCTAATCACCAACCTCTAATCTCTAAAAAGACCTAAAGCGCTAACACTTCTTTAACACGGTCGGCAGCTTCTTTCAGCAATATTGCCGAATAAACTTTTAAACCTGAATTATCAATCAATTCTTTTGCTTCGGCAGCGTTTGTACCCTGTAAACGAACGATAATTGGAACCGGGATATTACCGATCTCTTTATAAGCATCAATTACACCTTGTGCAACGCGGTCGCAACGTACAATACCACCGAAGATGTTGATCAGGATGGCTTTTACATTAGGATCTGAAAGGATGATATTGAAACCTGCTTTTACAGTTTGCGCGTTAGCAGTACCACCAACGTCAAGGAAGTTAGCAGGCTCGCCACCGGCAATTTTAATGATATCCATAGTAGCCATAGCTAAGCCGGCACCATTAACCATACAGCCTACGTTACCGTCAAGCTTAACATAGTTAAGGTTTGATTTACTGGCTTCAACCTCGGTTGGATCTTCCTCATCAGTATCACGCATTGCAGCGTAATCCGGGTGACGATATAAAGCGTTGTCGTCAAGATTTACCTTAGCGTCAACGGCTAAAATTTTATTATCAGAGGTTTTTAAAACCGGGTTAATTTCAAATTGTGATGAGTCGGTACCTTCATAGGCTTTATATAAAGCGGCAATGAATTTGGTCATGTCTTTAAACGCCTCGCCTTCAAGGCCAAGGTTAAAAGCTATTTTACGGGTTTGGAAGCCCTGTAAACCAACTTTAGGATCAATCTCTTCTTTAAATATAAGCTCAGGAGTTGAGTGTGCAACTTCCTCAATGTCCATACCGCCTTCGGTGCTGTACATGATGATGTTACGGCCACGTGCGCGGTCAAGCAATACGCTCATGTAAAACTCTTTGGTTTCGCTTTCGCCAGGATAATAAACATCCTGTGCCACTAAAACCTTCTTAACGTGTTTACCTTCAGGACCAGTTTGCGGCGTTACCAATTGCATACCTAAAATGTTACCGGTATGTTCTTTTACCTGATCAATGTTTTTGGCAAGCTTTACACCGCCGCCTTTACCACGGCCACCTGCGTGGATCTGTGCTTTTATCACTACCCAGCTTGATCCCAGGTCTTCTTTCAATTTTTGGGCAGCCTCAACAGCCTGCTCAACAGTATCGGCTACAATGCCTTCCTGAACTCTAACGCCATAGCTTTTTAATATAGCTTTACCCTGATATTCGTGAATATTCATGTTTTGAAGAATTTGCGGTAAAGCTACAATTTTGTTTGAAACGGTAAACACCTTGTTTCAGTTTATTTGCCCTTATTTGGGTAAATAACATTGTATTTACAATAACATTTAGGACACCTATTTTAAGCCGGCGAAAGCATAAAGAAGAAAACTAATAAAACAGCAATTATCGGAGTTGCTGTTATGTTTTATCAAGGCCTCCTCAATATATTTCCAAAATCCGAAATCGAACATCCGAAATCCGAAATCCGAAATCCGAAATTAATAATGGCGTTGCCTGCGGCCCGGGCTATGCGCTACAAGTCCTCGCTTTGCCAACCCGTAGGGCCATCACACGCTCCGGGCTTTCCGCTCCTATCCCTAACGCGGCCTCCGCACAAACCCGTAAAAAATGTTTGCGTCTTAGCGCACTTGCGGGAAATAACAAATCCATCCAACCCAAACAAATAAATCAGCTAATCCGTTAACTTTGTCAAATGCTTAAAGCCAGATCTATCCATAAATCATACGGACAGTTACAAATATTAAAAGGCGTTGACCTGGAGGTACAAAAGGGCGAAATAGTGACCATCGTTGGCGCCTCTGGTGCCGGGAAAAGTTCACTGCTTAATATATTAGGTACGCTTGACAGGCCCGACTCAGGCGAATTATACATCAATGATATTGAACTGAATAAACTCAGCAACAAAAACCTGAGCGATTTCCGTAACCGGCAAATTGGCTTTATATTCCAGTTTCATCACTTGCTGGCCGAATTTAGCGCTCTTGAAAACGTTTGTATCCCGGCTTTTATAGCAGGAAAACCCAAACTTGATGCTGAAAAAAAAGCAGCAGAACTGCTTGACCTGCTGGGTTTAAAAGACAGGCTGCATCATAAACCTAACCAACTATCGGGCGGCGAACAACAACGGGTAGCCGTAGCACGGGCGCTGATCAATAACCCGGCACTTATTTTTGCTGATGAGCCTTCGGGCAACCTTGATTCGGTTAACGCGCTTGAACTTCATGAATTATTTATTAAGCTGAAGAATGATTTCAGGCAAACCTTTGTAATTGTTACTCATAATGAAGATCTTGCAAACCTGTCAGACCGCACAGTCACCATGAGGGATGGTTTAATTGTTAACGGTCAGTAACCATATGAGCATTTTAATTACCGCCGCTACATCGGCACAAGCCTACCAGCTCAAAAACAAACTGGAAGGAAAAAAAATTATTTTGGGTGACCATATGGACCTGCCCGATTTTATGGTAAAAACAGGCAAAATGATCTTGTTGCCCAAACCAGCTTCGGCAAGTTATACACATGAAATGTTAACGCTTTGCCTTGATAAGGGTATCGATTCGGTTTATTTATTAAGGCCCGATGAAACAGCACTTTTACTTAAGGCAGAAACCCTTTTTAATGAATACGATATAAACCTACACGTAATTGCTTAATGGACTATAAGGATATTGATAAACGTAAAACAGCTTTTATTTTTGAGTTAGATGATGTGCTTTATCCAGCAAAGGATTATTACTTTCAGGCTTATTACCTGTTTGCAAACATGCTTGAATATATTGAGCTTATAGATGCAAAAGCAGCAACCAAAGTATTAACTGATACGTATATAGCTGAAGGTAAGGATGCTGCGTTTAACCATTTGACCGGGCAGTTCCCGGTGGCCGAACAATATCGCGATAAATTTGAGAACCTGCTTTTAACTGCCAAACTACCGCTGAAACTGCTTTTATATCAAAATATACTTACCTTGATGCAGGATATTGTGGTCGACCGCAAAAAACTGTTCATTGTAACTAATGGCAACGTACAGGAACAGGTAAATAAAATAAAACAAACCGAATGGCACGGACTGGAAAAATATCTCCGCTGCTATTTTACCGAAGAAACCGCGCCAAAACCCGAACCAGATGTAATTAACCTGCTTATTCAGGAACATGGCATCCAGCGTAAAGAAATAATGATGATTGAAAATTCGGAAACCGACAGGCTGTGCGCCGAAGCAAGCGGCATTGACAGCATTAATGTTAAAGATTTTTTATAGCATTGGCTATAACATACTTACTAACAAGGCGTTTAAATACTTAAACTCAAACTTATGAGAAAAACATTTTACTTTTTAGTCTTTATCTCCATTGCTTCATTATCGGCCTGTAAAAAAAACAAGCCGCTGGATAATGGTGATGGTGATACCTCGGGACCGTCAAGCACCGGCACCGCGCTTGACCGTATAAGAGATTCTGTTTTTTTATATCCGCAGGAAACTTATTTGTGGTACAACCAGCTTCCAACCTATAAAAACTTTCAGCCCCGTAATTATGTCAGTACCGACACCATTACCGGGTTAAGCAGCGAGGTTGACCATTTATCGCAATATGCCATAAATCCGGCAAGCTCTCAACCGTACGAATATTATGATAATACCGGCACGGCCAAATACTCGTTTATTGATGATGGGTCCGTATCAAATGAATTGAGTGGCAATGGCGGCGACTTCGGCTTTTCGGTATTCTACCCTACCCGCTCAGATCTGAGGATTAAATATGTATACCCCGGATCACCAGCTGATCAGAAAGGTATTAAACGCGGTTACCAGATCACAAAGATCAATGGCCGTACGGACCTTGCTTATGATGACGGCGGTACAACTACACAGTTTGTAATACAGGCCTATGCTTATAGTAAAACTATAAGCATGACACTAACCAGGCCTGATAATACCACCATTGATGTAACGCTGAATACGGCTAATTATACGATTAACCCAGTTATCACCTATAAAACATTAGACGTGGGTTCGGGCAAAACGGCAGGGTATATGGTTTTCAATTCATTCACAGATCTGGCTAATGCCAAACCTAAAATATTAGAGGCCTTAAACAGCTTCACCGGTATTTCTGACCTCATCATTGATTTAAGATATAACGGCGGTGGATCAGTGGAAACTGCCGAATATTTTGATAACCTTTTGGTGCCTTCGGCAAAAAACGGCACTAAAATGTATACCGCTTATTTTAATGATAAGCTCACCAGCGATAACTATACCTTGTTTAAAAACCTCTACGAAATCCCCAAAGGATTTTTTTCGGTAAGCAACCAAACTGTTAATTTTCAGAAACAAGGGTCGCTTAATTTAAGCCGGATATTCTTTATAGTTGGTAGTGGCACTGCGTCGGCGAGTGAATTAACCATTAATAACCTTATCCCTGAGCTTGACGTTCAATTAATAGGCTCAACTACTTACGGTAAACCGGTTGGCTTTTACGGTATTGACATCAATAAATACCAGCTGTATATGCCAATGTTCTCTACCAGAAACTCGGCGAATAATGGCGACTACTATACCGGTATGACACCGGGAAAGGATCCTTATAAAGGAGTTAGCGCAACTGACGATCTAACCAAAGATTTTGGCGATCCTACAGAAGGATTATTGGCACAGGCTTTAAGTTATATCACAACCGGCAAGTATAAAACCGGCTCAATAACAACGCAAAGCCTGGCTACCTCATCAAAAAATATACTTTCGGCCGATCAAAAACGCGAAATGGAGCACAGGTTTAGCCGCAGTAAGGTAAAAGGCCTGATGCTTAAAACGCCATCGGTGTTTAAAAAGAAGAAATAAAATTTTTCCGTATCATTTAAAAGGCGAAGGGCTAAAAAGCTTTTCGCCTTTTTTATTAAAAGCCGAAGGCGTTAAGCATAAAGCTTTATTTGATCGACCTTTGCCGTTGTTGGTGTTGTCACCACAGGTGTTCGGAAGATTTCTCAATTCCCTCCTTGGGGAGGGGTGCGGCAGAGTCGTGTAACGGCAGGGAGGGGTTTATGCGTCGTTAAAGCAGATAAGTCTGCCGTCGAAACCCCTCCCTACACCCTCCCAGGGGTAATAGCCCATCAAAAGGCATAATCGTGAAAATCATTGCGTATATCGACTCACCCCGACATCGCTGCGCTCGCCACCCCTCTCTACGCAAGCGTAAAGAGGATTTTAATTTGTTTTTTCTTACCCTCTTTATCCGAAGGATAGAGAGGGTAATCCAGCGTAGCGGAGACCGGGTGAGTCAACTGTACGGCTTGTCATTTCCCGTTACTGTCTTTTTTATAGGCTATTACCCTCCCAAGGGAGGGAATCGCACAATCCCCTTTGCAGTTGTTGGTGTTGTCACCAACAACTGTATGCTATGTTAACCGACTTTAGTGATTAATAAAATCATACAGATATAGAGTTTTATTAGCTTTAAGCTTTCAGCAACTAATCGGCCAGTTCCCTTAAATCAACAGGCACCACGCGGGAGATCCCTTGCTCAACCATGGTTACGCCGTAAATAACATCTGTACTGGCAATAGTCCGTTTGTTGTGGGACACAATGATAAACTGTGAATCTTTGGAGAAGGTACGGATAATGTTATTGAACTTATCAATATTGGTATCATCCAACGGCGCGTCAACCTCATCAAAAATACAGAACGGGGCCGGTTTTAGCAGGTACAGTGAAAACAGGATAGCCGTTGCCGTAAGCGTTTTTTCCCCGCCCGATAGCTGGTTGATAGATAATGGCCGTTTGCCTTTTGGCTTCGCGATAATATCGATATCCGATTCGAGCGGATGATCAGGATCAGTCAGGATCAGGTCGCATGAATCCTCTTCATTAAACAGCGAGCGGAATACTTTGATAAAGTTTTCGCGCACCATAATAAAAGCGGTCATGAACTTATCCTTAGCGGTATCATCAATTTCCTGAATGGTAGCCAGCAACGAAGCTTTAGCCTCACTCAGATCTTTCTTTTGCGCCTGGATAAAGGTATAACGCTCGTTCATTTCGTTATAAGCTTCAACTGCCATCGGGTTTATGGCGCCAAAATCATCCAGTTGTTTTTTCAGCTTTTCGGCTTTTTCACGCAGGTCCTGCTCATTTTCACCTTCAGGCACTTCGCTTTCGGGCAAGTCTTCAATATCTATATTAAACTCCACCGAAAGCCGTTCTTTCAGCGCGTTCAGGTCTATCTTTAAATTATTTCGTTCATCGCGCAGCTCGTTCTCAATAACTTCGCTGTTTTCTTTTTTTCGCCTTAACGAGCTTACCTGGTTTTCATTTTCGGTGATCAGGCCACGCCATTGATAATACTCCTGTTCGGCTTGCTGCGTAGCTTTTTCCAGGTTTTCCTTCTGCTCGTACATTTCAAGCAGGTTATCGTCCGAGTTATCGGCCAGCTTCAGGTTTTCCTGTATGGCAACTTTTACCTTTTCAAGTTCGCTGCTATTTTGCCTTATGCGTGTTTCGAGGCCTTCCTGCTGGGTATCACGATAGTCAAGGTCTTTCACTAAACCCGATACCTTATTTTGCTGCTGATGGAAACGGATGTTTTCCTGGTTGTAAGCGTTTGATTGTACCGATACGTATTCGTTCAGTTCATTAAAAGCCATTTGCTTATCGGCCAATAAATCACTTTGGATCTGCCGCTGGGTTTTCAGCTCGGCCAACTGCGGTTGCAGGGCAGCCATTTCATCCTTTATCCCTGCAATTTTGCGGGCGATGTCTTCTTTGCGGTTAAGACTGTTTTCAATAAAGGTTTGATATTGCTCCTGGCGGGTCTTAACGGTGATGAGTTCGTTATTTAACCTGTTCAGAATTTGTTGCTGCTCATTGATCTCAGCTGCCTTTGTTGACGAACGCAAAGCAGCAAGTTTGTTCTGCAATTCATCAGATTTTGTTCTGAACGCCCCTACCTGGTTCTCTATGCCGCGAATCTCTTTGGCTAAATTTTCCAGGTTTTTAGCACGACCGATCCTTTTGCCCTCAAACAAACCCACCGACCCACCGGCCATAGTATGTTTTGATTTATTGAACTTGCCGCTTTTACCAATCAGCATCACGCCCTGCGGCAAAGTTTCGCTGTTGATTTGCCCTTCCTTATCGTCATCAACCAAATAAACACCCTTAAGCAGGTAATTACAAAGCGGCAGGTAATGTTTATCAACCTCAATAACACTCAGCGCAGGGATAGCCCCCTCCTTTTCAAAGCCGACCTGGGCAGGCGCCTCGCCTGCATAATTATTCAGCACAAAGAAATTTGCACGCCCTTTAGCCGAATTGCTGAGCAGGTTTATAGCCTTCACTGCGTCATCGTAGCTTTCAACCACGTAGTAGTTCATGAGCGGCTCCAGGTAGTTTTCAATAGCTACCCGGTATTCCTCCTTACAAAAAAGTACATCACTAAATAATGGAGCATTTTTGGCCCAATCAGTGTTTTTTTTCAGGAACCTGATAGACTCAGGGAAGCCTTCCAAGCTATCAACCATACTTTTGGTAAGGTTGTACTCGTTTTGCCTGGCATCAAGGCGGCGGCTTTCTTTAATAATGGTATCCTTAACCGAGTTCAGTTCAACATCGGTTTCGGCAATCTGCTCTTTTAGCTTATTTTCAAACTCAACAGCTTGTTGAAATTCATCATCAAGTGTTTCCTTGCGGTATTGCAACTCGGCAACCACCTGGTTAAAGTGCGAAAGTTCCACCTCTTTATTGGTGGTATCCTCCATATTGCGCTGGCTTTCCTGCTCCAGGGCCTGTTGCTGGATTTGTAATATATCCAGGTCTTTTTCTGCCTTATAAGCCTGGTTTTGCAGGCGGGTATTGATATTATTAAGCTCATTAAGCTCGTCACGTGCTTCAGTTTGCTGCGCACGCAATTCGTCAACGGCTTCTTTTAAATCAGTTACCCTGCTTTGAATAGTTTGCAGGGTTTCGTCCTCTGTAGCCTTTTCCTCACTTAAACGCTTGATGTTGTATAATACGTGGTTGAGCTGGTTTTTGTCCCGCTCCAGCTCATCTGCTAAGCGCGACTCTTTATCCTGCTGAAACTTAAGCTGCTCATTTTTGATCTTCTTTTCGCTTTCGTAAGCGCGGATTTTTGAAACAAATTCGTTAGTTGTCTTCTGCTGAACAGACAGGTTCTTTTCTTTAGTGATGCTATCCAGCTTCTGCTGCTGCAGCGTAGCTTCCAAAGCATCTATCTGGGCAATGATATCGCCTTTTTCGGCTTTATGCTTTAACTCCTGTTCCTCTATCTTTTTCAATGATTCGCTGAAAGCTACGATCCTGAACGAAGCCAGCATAATGCTCAGCATTTTATACTGCTCTTTAAGGCGATAGTACCGTTCAGTTTTCTTCGCCTGGTTCTCCAGTGATTTGAGGTTCTTCTCAATCTCAAACAGCAGGTCATCAACTCGGGCCAAATCGGCCTCTGTCTCCTTCAGTTTGCTGAAAGTTTGCTTTTTACGAAGCTTGTATTTGGAGATCCCCGATGCTTCCTCAAACAGGTTACGGCGCGAGCCCTCCTTATTAGTAATGATCTCGTCGATCATCCGGAGCTCGATGATAGAATAGGAATCGGAGCCGATACCCGTATCCAAAAAAAGATCGGTAATATCCTTTAAACGGCACTGTACATCGTTAAGCCGGTATTCACTTTCACCGGTACGATAAAGCTTACGGGTTAGCGTTACCTGCGAATAATCGGTTGGCAGTACGTTTTTGGTATTATCAAAAGTTAAGGAAACTTCGGCAAGGTTAGCCGATTTACGGCTCTTGGTACCGTTAAAAATAACGTTATCCATTTTCTCCGAACGAAGCATCCGGGTGCTTTGCTCACCCAAAACCCAACGGATACTATCAACAACGTTCGACTTACCGCAACCGTTGGGCCCCACAATAGCGGTAACACCCTCATTAAAATTGATGGTTATTTTATCGCCAAAACTCTTGAAGCCCTTGATTTCTAAACGGGTAAGCTGCATTTAATTTATTAAGTACCTTGCAAAGTCCAAACCTCCAAAGTAATTATAAATAATTGAGTTTTGAAAGTATATTTTGATTTGAGGAGAAAGGGAAAAGGTTAAAGGCGAAAGGTTACTAGCACCATGTCATTGAGCACAGCGTGACAACCGCACAGAAGCATAACCGCCCTGTATAGCATACGGTTGCTTCGTTGTCCCTCCTTATAATGACGTGATTGTAAGTTATTGATTATTAAGTGTGTTTTAGGAGAGGATTTTTATAATATGGGCGTTGCCTGCGGCCGGGCTGTACGCTCATACTGCACAGGCATTATCCGTTGGCTAACGGACGGTATCCGCTCCCATCCCTAACGCGGCCCACACACCATCCCTGAAATATATTCTACACGTCATCACGGTTTTTTTCAGGGTTGCCCTGATGGTTACTCGCAATGACATAAAGAACGTGTTAAACCCTTATCTCCCCTTTTAAATAAGTAACCGCTTTTCCGCTCATTAGCACACGGTCGCCTTTAAGCTCACACCAAAGTTCGCCGCGCCGGGCTGAAAGCTGGTAGGCATGGAGGCTATCTTTACCTAATCGTTTTGCCCAATACGGGATCAGGTTACAATGTGCCGATCCGGTAACCGGATCTTCGGGAATACCCGCCCCTGGCGCAAAAAAGCGGGAAACAAAATCAGAGTTATCGCCGGGAGCGGTGGCTATGATCCCTACCGTATCCATTTTTGACATGGCGAAGAAATCGGGGGTAAGCTCTTTGATATCCTGCTCGGTTTCATAAACAATAAAATAATCCCTTGAGCGCAAAAAGGCTACAGGTTGCTTTTCGCCAAGCGCTTCGGCCAGTCCGTTCGGCGCCTCAATGGGGATTGGCGGGCGCGACGGAAAATCCATCGTATATTTATCGCCATCGCGCTTTACAGTCAGCGTTCCGGCTTTTACTGTTTCAAAGTGAATGATATCCCCTTCATAACCCATTTCCGAAAACAGGATATGTGCCGAAGCAAGGGTGGCATGCCCGCAAAGATCAATCTCATACTCGGGCGTAAACCAGCGAAGCATATAACCCTCCCCGTTTTTTACAAAAAAAGCGGTTTCTGCAAGATTATTTTCGATGGCTATCATTTGCATGGTAACATCAGGCAGCCATTCATTAAGCGGGCAAATAGCAGCCGGGTTACCTCCAAAAAGCTTATCAGTAAATGCGTCGGCCTGGTATATGGGGATGGTCATAATAAAAATAGTATTTTAGCTAATATAGCGAGGAGAGAGCCAAGATGCAAGGCTATAAGAATCAAGATTTTTCTTATTCAGCTTTTTCAATTATTTTTTTTCCACTTCTTTAATCTTGATTCTTACAATCCTGCTTCTATTTCTCTATTCGATCCATAAAACGGAATTACCCGAATTATATTGGTTAGGTTCGTAAAGTTTATTGCCAGGGTCTATCATCCATTTATCATCCACAATAAACTTGTACAGCTGCTTGCCGGGTTTCAGGTAAACACTTACCGTCCACTCTTTACCGTTAAAAGCAAGTGTGTAACCAAAATCATCAAAGTTGTTGAAGCTGCCTGCTAAATGAACCTTTTTAGCATTATTGAAACCGCTTAGTTTAAACGTATAATTGGGCTTCACCGAAATATATGAATTAACAACGCCCCCCTCCATCATATTACGCGGGTTTTTGGGATCGGTGATCCAGTTATCATCCACAACAAACTTATAGCCATAATTGCCCGGCGGAATAATTAAGGACGACGCCCAACCAGTTTTGGTTTTGGTAAGCGGGATCAAGCCATGCTCCCAATTATTGAAGCTTCCGCCTACGTATACTTTCTTTGCGTTGGTATAACCATCAAGCTTAAATACAACCGTTTCGCCAAGGTTCAGCACGGAGTTGGTATATCCGTCAGCGCCCTGGATTTTATTGGGATTAGCCGGGTCGGTGATCCACTTGCCATCAACCAGGAAACGATACGCCTGTGTACCTTCGTGCAGGTAAAGCTGTTTTTGCCAGCCTTTGGCACTTTTTTCGAGCACGATATTATTAGCGTCCCAATCATTAAAACTCGCCGCCAGTGTTATTTTACGGGCATTGGCATATCCGCTCAGCTTAAAAGTGTAGTTATAACGAAAGTATATCGAATTATCATCATGAACGCTCACCAGGTTGTTATAACGGTCGCTAATCCAATGGCCATCCACAATAAATTTATATTCATACTTGCCGGGTTTCAGCTTTATGTCGGCAATCCAGCCGCTGTCGGTTTTGGCCATGATACCTTTAAGGGTGCTCCAGTTATTGAAGTTGCCTGATAACAATACCCTTTTACTTTGGGCATACCCGGGCAAAAAGAAACGGGTTAAACCAGATGGCAGTTCATGAACGGTAACTTTAGCAAAGTTATTGATACCGAAGTTAACATCAGCCGGATAACCCGGCGACTCGTCATCATTATCTATTTTAGTAGTTATCAGGTATGGTGTGGCTTGCGGGTTCAGGTTAAGGTCCTCAAGCGGCCTGTCGAACTCTACTACATTTCCCCGCTTTTCGGCCATTGTCCAGCCGTCTT
Organism: Mucilaginibacter sp. cycad4; assembly: GCF_034263275.1. Lineage (NCBI taxonomy): Bacteria > Pseudomonadati > Bacteroidota > Sphingobacteriia > Sphingobacteriales > Sphingobacteriaceae > Mucilaginibacter > Mucilaginibacter sp. cycad4. Next base: position 3,751,653 of record NZ_CP139559.1, read on the forward strand.
TTTTCAGGGCGGTAAAATCGCCCTTTAAAACAGCAGCGGCATTTGCACCTTTTAAACCGGCTTTTTTGAGCAAACTGTCCACTTCTGTTTTGGATGAGCGCATATCAATAAGCAGGACGAGATTATCCTTGCCCATGATCAGATTATTGCGCTTTTGCGCTCTTGCATGTATGGCCATGCAAACCATCGCAAAAAAAACAATAACTATACGCCCGCGCCTTTTCATATTACTGGTTACTGTAAATGTACATTTCAAATTCTTTTTTAACAAAGTTGATGGTGAATATGCCGCGCACAAAAAAGTCATATCCTAAAACACCATCAATTTTGTAGCCGTAAGCATTCCCCATTTTTTCGAGATTGGTTATTAAAATACGGTTTTTCATGTACTTTCGGTCGCCAACGACCAAATTATCAAAACGGGTATAGATCACCTCGATGGAAGTACCGCCGATACCCATAATTTTTGAGCGGCTGATAACCTCCATATCAGGGATCAGTTTTTTTGAACGCCGGTAGTCGAGCAAACTGGTTTCGGCGGCGCTATCAAAAGCAAACCAAAGCACATTGTCGTTAACAGTACCCTTCATTAAAATAACATCATTGAGCATACGGAAAGGGCTTACCATAAAGCGATCGTGAAATACCTTTTCGGCTTCGGGGATGTTGCCATTCTCATCAAGCTTTTGGATATATAGCGTGTTCCTGAAAAGATCAACGGTGATCGCAAAATCGGCAAATAGTTTAGTACCCAGCAATCCCAATATTTTGATCCCCTTACCGTTTTCGATAGATGACAGATCAGTAACATCGGCCCGGAGCTTTGGGTAATGCAATTCAAGGATGTTAAAATTGCGGATATAAGTTGTAAATGAGCTGTTGGCATATCCGTTAATGCCTGCCGATTCCTGTTCGGCTATATGTGGCAAATACCTAAAATAGGTTTCATTTAAAACCAGGTAGGGTGCACCGGTATCCAGCACAAAATTACCCTCGAGCGTATCGATCTGAGCTTCAATAACAATCAGGTTCCCCGCCCTTTTTATCGGAATGACCAAAGTTTTAAAATCACCGGTGGGCGATGGATCAGGATCAGGTTTTGCATTTTTAAAGGTGATGCCATTGATAGTCACATGTTCGCTACCTGCCGCGCTGAAACTACAGGTAAAAAGCAACATGATCAACAGAAAATAAACCTTAGGCATCTCGTTAAATACTTATACCTAATAGACAGTGTTTGGATTGATGTAGTTACAGTAGAAGCATTATTTAGTTTCACAACACGCTACTTTCTTCGACACTATGCCTCTTTATCTTATATGGCTTAAATAACCGTGAGCTATCAAATCGTCAGGGTTTTTAATAGGCCTGGTAGCCCCGTTGGTAATCAGGATAATCCTATCGGCTACGTCCAGGATATTGTAATACTGATGATCGGTAACAATAATACCTTTTACTTTTGCACACTTACGGATGATATCTTTAAACATCTCCGTTTGTACCGGAGAAACATGGGTAAATGGCTCATCGAGCAAAATGAAATCGGCCCGGCTGTAAATACACATCAGGGTTTCCAGTTGCCTGAGTTCTCCCCCGGATAGCTGACCAGCGTTTTGATTATGATACTTTTGATAAATAGGATGGTTGTTAAAGTCATCCCGGAATTGCGGATCAACAACAGGTTCGGCAAGTTTTTTAAGCTTTATGTTTTGCGGCAGGTAACTGTGCTGCGGCAGGTAAGCGATACGCCCGTTGTGATAACCTTTTAATATTGGAATATCATTTATGCTGATGTGTTGGTAAGACGGCTTTAAAGAACCAAACATAATGCGCAGCAGTGATGATTTACCGCAGCCATTGCGTCCAAGCAAACCAACCACTTCGCCCTGCCTGCAATCGATAAAAATATCCTGCAATATCTTACGCCCGCCAAACTCAAGATGAACGCTATCCGTTTTTAAAATATATGGGCCCAATACAGTATGAGTTTTGAAAGGTAAATGAATATGCCATAAGCAACAGCATCTCCAGTAAAACTATAGATGTACAAACTGTTGATATTATAGCCCGCGTTTCGGAAGTAGAAAAATGTTCTGTTGGCGTTTTGATAAATATATTGGAAACCAGCGGCGAGGCCGTAACCTATCAGCTTAAAAATGTACGACTCTACGAGGTTAATCTTGCCCGGAAGCACGTAGTAAGCGCAGGCCGCGCTGGTAATCAGGCACCATAACAATATCGGCTTATAAAAATACCAGGTGATTTTTATGGTGTTACGCATTCAGCTAATCATGACAGGTGAGCTAAGATAACGCAGGTTGTGGATTAAAATTTTCTCCGCAGGCAATTCTAATTTTGTTTACCGGCAGATGCGGGTGGCGGGTGGTTCGGAGATACAGTAGCCACAGATACAATTTTTGATCAGCGCAAGACTTTGCTTTATACTGATGTGGTGTTCCACCGGCGCGTAAAACGGAAATTATTCATTTGCATGTTTAACGCCCACGCTTGCTTTAGCGTTGCTATGTGGGCGTGGGCGCTTAACGGGACCCGCACATTCCCTTATTCACAAACCTTATTCAACCCGCTCCTTTATCGCTGCTTCCCAGCCTATTATTGCGTTTTTACGGGTACTGCCCCAATGATACTGGCCGATTTCGCCGGTTGATTTAATTACCCGGTGGCAAGGGATCAGAAACGCAACGGGGTTACTACCCACCGCTGTGCCAACTGCGCGGTAAGCATTTTCGCTGCCTGCCTTTTTGGCAAGCGAGGCATAAGTGGTCAATCCTCCGGCAGGCACTTTCAATAACGTTTCCCACACCTTGATCTGGAAATCGGTACCTTTTAAATGCAACTTGATCTCGTCCAGACGGCTCCAATCCTGCGTAAAAATAAACAAGGCGTTCTGCTGGATCCTATCGACCAATTGGTTGTATACCGCATTTGGGAAACTTATCTTCAGTTGCTCCAATGCTTTCTCTTCGCCTTCGTCAACAAAAGCCATATGGCAAATGCCTTTAGAGGTTGAAGCAACGATCACCTTACCAAAAGGTGTATCGGCAAACGAATAGTTGATGTGCAGCATGGCACCGCCGTTGCGATATTCGCCAGGGGTCATACCTTCTACTTTAATAAAAAGATCATGTAGTCGGCCACCTCCCGAAAGACCTGTCTCCAGCGCGGTATTAAAAACATTCGCGTCTTCATGTTTCAAGATCTCCTTGGCATGCTCCACACTTAAATATTGCAGGAATTGTTTTGGGGTCACCCCTGCCCAATCCTTAAACATCCGCTGAAAATGGAAGGGACTTAAATTAACATGTTCCGCAACTTCATCCAGTTTAGGTTGCGCCTTAAAATTTTCTTTGAAAAAGCCTATCGCGTCGGCTATCCTGGTGTAATCTATCTCCTGTTGAGTTTTCATAAAGCCTTATAATTAAATAATCAATTGTGTTTTTTAGTATTCATAACACAAAGGTACCGGCCCTGCCTGCGCTCAACAATCCGATTCTTGCGGAGTTTTCAGGCGGTACGCTCATCAATTATCGTTCTTAACACAATTGCATTATTTAATTTCGGCTCCTTTGAAGAAAACACCAGTGTTACCGTTTTATGCTGCCTGATATAATCAACCAGTTCATCCAAAGCCTTTGTGCCCTCAATTTCAGCGCGGTACTTTTGGTTAAAGGCTTCAAATTTTTCAGGGTCGTGATTATACCATTTCCTTAGCTCGTTAGATGGTGCTATTTCCTTAAACCATTTATCGATATGGGCATCCTCCTTTTTTATTCCGCGAGGCCAGAGGCGGTCCACCAAAATCCGAATGCCGTCATCTTCAGCATGTGGCTCATAAACCCGTTTTACTTTAATATCCATGGTATCTATTTATTAAGGTTTAAAACTCCGCAAGAATCGGATTGCATGCCGATCGCGCCAAAAGTAGTTTTGACACTCTTAAAAATAGCAAAATGACTTCGGAACAAACACTTAAAGCTCACATCAAAACTCTTGATTGGGATCAAATTAATAAAACATTACATAACGACGGTTTTGTAATTGTTAAACAGGTTTTGGGCGAACGTGAATGCGATACATTGATCAGTAATTATGATGCAGACGAATACCGCAAAACCGTTAACATGGAACGCTACAGGTTTGGTTACGGCGAATACAAATATTATAAATACCCGCTGCCTGCAATTATAACCGATTTAAGGGAGAGCGTTTATCCGTACATCGTCCCTGTCGCCAATAAATGGATGAACGAGCTTGGGATTGATAAACAATTCCCCGGTACCCATGAAGAAATGAAGCAGTTAAGCCATGAGGCCGGGCAAACCAAACCTACAGCCCTGATATTACAATATACAAAAGGCGGATTTAACACCCTGCACCAGGACCTTTACGGCGAAGTATATTTCCCTATCCAAATGGTTTTCATGCTCGATCAGCATAACAGGGACTATACCGGCGGCGAATTTGTGATTACCGAGCAAATTCCGCGCGCACAGTCAAAAGTTAATGTACTTACTCCCAACATGGGCGATATGGTTTTATTTACCACTAACTTTAGGCCGGTAAAGGGAAGTAAAGGTTATTACAGGGTGAATATGAAGCACGGCATAAGTCCCGTTCATAGCGGTAAGCGCCATAGCCTGGGCATTATATTTCATGACGCGCTGTCTTAAACAGATTGATGTGACTTTGATTCTGATCATTGAAAATAACGTAAAACATGCTGCAAAACCGTGTAAATCCATCCGGGCAACTTATCAAAACACCAGCGCGGGGTGCCTGGCTCGGTAACCGCGGCATAATCCATAATGAAGACAAAGAAATTGTACGTGCCTTTAAAATTAAAGCCTGGATAACCTGCGTTTTGGAGTTCAGGGGCCGACACCGGGAAATCATGCAACCCAACCGCTGGACTGAGCTTTTCTTTCTTGATGAGGCCACAGCTTTTTCGGCAGGACACCGGCCCTGCTTTCAATGCCGGTATAAAGACCATCAAAAATTTAAAGAGTTTTGGCTAAAAGGCAACCCTCAATACGGTTTTGACATGAAAACACCGGTATCTAAAATAGATGAGATCTTACAAACCGAACGCATTGCAGCTGATAAGTCAAAAGTCACCTATGAAGAAAGACTAAATTCGCTACCCAACGGCACATTTGTAGTTTATGACGATCAGCCGTATTTGTTAAAAGATGATCGGTTATATCGATGGAGCCCTGCCGGATATGAAAAAGGAATAGCGCTGCCTGACGTGGATATACTTCCAATATTAACTCCCCGGTCGTTTGTAAATATGTTCAGTGCGGGATATATTCCGCAGATGGGTGTCTAATTTATCTTATCAAACTTTTTTTAACAACCTACCGCAATATTATGGAGTAAACAGCTTCCAATGTCCTTCTGAAATAACCTCGACGATGCCATCAATCACTTTAATAGCGGTTTGATCGTCAATTGCATATGACGGCACTGGTATTGTGGCCGCCAGTTTTTCAATGCTGGCCAGAGAATTATCCGGAAACCATTCATGATCCAAATGCGGATGCAATGCAAAATCAACAAAACTCAGCGATTTATCGGTGTCAGCCGGTAGTGTATGGTTGCCGTAGGTAGTTCCGTAGCGGGTCATGATCATACTACCGGCGCTCAAGCCAACATATACCATCTTTTGTAAAAGCGACGGCAGCAGATCTGTCAATCCGGATTGCTGCATCCAGTAACATAGGTATTGGCAGTCGCCGCCACCTACCAGTAAAGCATCAGTTTCCCGGAGTATATCAACCCATAACGCTTTTTTGATACTGGGTAAGGCGGTAAGTTCCAGCAGGCCCAGCGATTTCCAACCTAATTCGCAAAAAGGGTCACCTAAGGACCCGCAGATAACCCTTCGTACTATGTCACTACCATTGGGTATGGCATATATCGCGGTGGGGATAAAAAGGGCGCTCGCTTCGGCAACCGGTTTGCCCAACAGCTCTACTAAAGCATTTTGAATACTCAGGTTGCTGATTCCGGCAGATGTAAGAAGTAGCTTCATAATTTGTTGGATTATCATCAATATTAATCAAAACGCCGTAATTAAATTCATAAAATATCCAAAACTTCGGCTCCATCCATTCAATCACCCCGTTCGTCGGTACAAAATTTCATATTGCTATCCGGAAGCTATTTTTACAACATCAAATAATAATTTGATCAGTGATAAGGTTTAGGTTAAAGCTTCCAAGCAGCGAGTGCAAGGAAGCTTTTTTATTTCACCCTCGCCTGCTCTTCCAAATCCACAACTGTTAAGCCAACAGTACTAACTCCTAAGTCAAAGTCGTTCTTTCTCTTTCCGCTACTTAAAACTTATGACTTTAGACTAAAGACTATTTGTTGATCTATAAATGATACGACAACTCCCCGTTCATCTATACAATATCCCGGTTTACCGACACATGATTGTTAAAACTTCCGTTCATCTTCACCTTTGATTTATAATTCAGAAGCAGGGACACTGAATTATAGTTTTTTTCGTATAAGATGAAGCACCTGTGCAATGTACAGGTGCTTTTTTTAAATTAGATGCTAAAATATGTGCCAGCCATTAGCTACGGCATTAATGAATAAAAGAATCTTAAAATAAAATGATCCGCTCAAAAGCAACCACTTTTTTTATTCATGCTGCAGGCTGGCTTGTGTTTTTAGGGTTCCCGCTATTGTTCATGAACCGTACGCAGCAAAGCAGCGCCGGTACCTATACGGTATTATTTTCTCCTTACTATTGGCTGTTTTGTCTCACCTATATATTTATGTTTTACCTGAACGCCTGGTACCTGGTGCCAAAGTTCGTGTTCCGTAAAAGATATATCTGGTATGGGCTTATTGTGCTATTACTTTCAGGCTGTGTTTACTTTTTGCAGCCTTTTGATAACCTGCTTCTTCACAATCTCATTAAAGGAAACAAGCCTATAGCAACAGCCGCGCCCAATCCGCAGCCTATAGGCCCGCAAATTACGCCTACAGGTATCGACAGTTCAGCACCCAATCAGCAAAATATGCCTTTTGGCCCGTTGCCGCATGAGGACCTGCGGATGCAGGACCCCAGCCTCAAACCCGCCAACCGCATCATTTTCATTCATCAATCGGGCAATATTGATATGGTGGCGTTGTTTATTTTCATTATTGTAATGGGACTGAGCGTTGCCATTGCCACCGTTCAAAAGTGGCAGCTTACCGAGCAGATGGTTACCCGTGCCGAAGCTGAAAAAGCCCATGCCGAGCTCTCTTTTCTTAAAGCACAGATCAACCCTCATTTCCTGTTCAATACGCTGAATAATATTTATGCCTTATCGGTTACTAACAGTGAGCATACTTCCGAAAGTATCATGAAGCTGTCCAATATAATGCGTTACGTAACTGACGAGGTAACTGAGGATTTTGTATTGCTGCAAAATGAGATTGATTGTATCAATGACTATATCGACCTGCAACGCCTGCGCCTCGGCAAAAAAACAAAGCTTGATTTTGAAGTTTCGGGCGAGATTGACAACCAAAAAATTCCGCCCCTGATACTGATGACCTTTATTGAAAACGTTTTTAAATACGGCGTAAGTAAACATCAGCCATCCGTTATCAATATATGCTTAAGGGTAAACGGCAATCAGATGCTGTTCATTTGCAAAAATACCATTTTCGAAAAACGACCTGCTACCGAACGCAAAGGTATTGGCATTGCCAATAACCGCCAGCGCCTGCAACATATTTACCCTAACAAACACCGGCTTGACATTAGCGCGGCCGATGGCAATTTTATTGTTGAACTGGAGATTAATGCTTAAAAACTATTTATTATGCAATTAAAATGTGTAGCTATTGACGATGAGCCGCTGGCCCTTCAGATAATTGAAAAATATGTAGCCGAATATCCCGCGTTAACATTGGTTAATACTTTTGAAGATGCCATATCGGGCGGGGAATACCTGAAACAGAACAAGGTAGATGTGCTGTTCATAGATATTAATATGCCCGACATTACCGGTATCGACCTGGTAAAATCACTGACTGATAAACCGATGATCATTTTTACCACTGCCTATAAAAACTATGCCTACGAAGGATATGAATTGGAGGCGGTGGATTACTTGTTGAAACCCATCAATAACCTGCGCTTTGGTGCGGCAATTCAAAAAGCCATTGGTTATTACCAATACAAACATACCGATACCACAAGTGAAGGCGATTTCCTGTATGTGCATTCAGAATACAGGCTGATCAAGATCAACATTAAAGACATTGAATATATTGAAAGCATGCAGGATTACATCAAGATCCATATGCTGGGCGTGGCTAAACCCGTACTTACCCTTATGCCTTTGAAAAGCGCCATTGAAAAGCTGCCTGCATCAAAGTTTATCCGCATTCACCGCAGCTTCGTGGTAGCGCGTGATCAGATCAGGTCTATCCATAACCGCAAGGTAAAACTAACCGATATAGAGCTTCCTGTAGGCACAAACTATACCGATTTTATTAAAGACTGGCACAAATAATCAATTCATCGGCACATTAAAGGCGTTGAACGACACATTATTTTATAGCCCCGTAAATAGCCTCAACTTTATATTATATCATTAATCGACACCAATCCTTACAGTCATGAAAACAGCAGGCGACAAAAAAACCATCTTAGTACTTGATAAAAACAGCAGGATGCTATCGGTAATTGATGACATTAGGTACTACGGCGATTTTAATGTGCATTTAACTTATGACCCCAACGCGATATATGACAAGGCCAAGGTGATTAATCCGGACCTGATCATTTTGGACTATTTGTTAGTGGATAATGATTGCGAACTGGTTTGCCGGGACTTTAAGGATGATAAACAATTATGCAATGTACCTATCATCATTGTAACTGCTTTTAAAACAAAAAAATCAAAAGCCGACTCCTACAAATGCGATGCCCTATTTGTAAAACCGCTGGATATGGAAGTACTTGCATCAAGGATTGAATACTTAATGGCATCCTGAAGCCGGTTTTGTAAACTGATATAAACCTGCTAAGTTTAGCTTTTATTAATTAACAAACCTGCAATTATAAATGAAACTCAAGAGCAATATAGCCACCAGCGAAAACGGGTTTATTTTTAACCCTGCCACCGGCGATTCGTTTTCTGGTAATGGTATGGCGGCACAACTGCTTGGGGCCATGAAAAGCGGTAAAACGGAAGATGAGATCAAGCAGGACATTCTGAACAGGTATGAAGTGAGCGAAAGCCAGCTTAACAGGGATTGGGATAATTGGATGATGCAGCTAAAAGAAGCAAACCTGCTCGAAATTTAAGGACGATGCAAAACAAGTACGCTAATTTATGTATTGCCGTTACCGGGCTTAATGCCAATGACAATCCAGGCCCGGGGATGGCGGTCATCCGTTCTTTAAAAGAGTATTTTGGAGATAGTTTGCGCATAATTGGCCTGTCGTACGAGTCGCTGGAGCCGGGGATCTATCTGCGGGAGCAGGTAAATAAAACTTACCAGATCCCCTATCCAACTGAAGGTACGGCAGCCCTTATTGAACGTTTGGCATATATCAACCGGCAGGAGAAACTTGATCTCATTATCCCCAACTTTGACTCGGAGTTGTTCAATTTTATAAAGATAGCGCCGCAATTGCAGCAAATGGGCATAGCAACCTATCTCCCAACACACCAGCAACTGGCTTTGAGGGATAAGGTGAACCTAAAAAATTTCGGTACAAAAAATGGCTTTTATGTACCTGCAGATCATAAGCTTTACACTGCCGACGACATTAAAAAGGCGGCCGATGAGTTCAATTTCCCCATGGTAATAAAAGGGAAATTCTATGAGGCTTACGTGGTTTACACGATGGATCAGGCGCTGAAAGCCTTTCATCAATTGAATGCAGCCTGGGGCGTACCGGTAATAGCCCAGCAATATATCAAAGGCAACGAAATCAATATCGCAGCCCTGGGTAATGGCAAAGGCGGCAACATCAGTTTGGTGGCCATGCGCAAGCTTTATATTACCGATAAAGGCAAGGCCTGGGCGGGCGTTACCATTAAAGAAGATAAGCTTACCCAACTGGCCGGCAACTTTGCCCTTGCAACCAACTGGAAAGGCGGTTACGAAATGGAGATCATGAGCAACGCCGAAGGGCATTTATATATATTGGAAATTAACCCCCGGTTTCCGGCATGGGTTTATTTAACCGCTGCTGCAGGCCAAAACCAGCCAGCCGCATTGGCCAAAATGGCCATGGGGCAAGATGTTGAACCCTATACTCATTACCAGGCCGGCAAATTATTTGTCAGGTATTCGTGGGACCATATTGCCGACATTGCCGATTTTCAGCAGATCTCGGCGTTTGGCGAATTATAATTTATAATAATGGAAAAGCTGCCATACGAAAAACCATATATAAAAAAACTACATGCCGGTGCGCTGAATAAATTTGGCTCCCGCACCGGTGTGCAGCCTGTTAAAAGCATTGATGGCGTTTCGGTTAAAAGCTTGATCGAAAACTACGGTTCGCCGGTGTTTGTATTGTCCGAAAAACAAATCCGTAAAAACTACCGGGCGGCATACCGCGCTTTTAGTACCCGTTACCCAAAAGTACAATTTGCATGGAGCTATAAAACCAATTACCTCAACGCCGTTTGCCAGATCTTTCACCAGGAGGGTAGCTGGGCCGAGGTTGTTTCGGGCTTTGAATACCGTAAAGCGCTGGGCAATGGCGTACCTGGCAACAAGATCATTTTTAACGGACCGGGGAAATCCATCAACGATCTGCAGCTGGCCATCGAGCATGATTCATTAATCCACATTGATCATTTCGATGAGCTTAATTTGTTGCTTACTTTAAGTAAAAACCTGGCCAATAAGCCGCGCGTAGCCATCCGTGTAAATATGGATACCGGCGTTTACCCCCTTTGGGACCGCTTTGGTTTTAACTATGAAAATGGGGAATCCTGGTCGGCGGTTTCAAAAATCATAAGCTCGGGAAGCCTGCAATTAGTGGGCCTGCATTGCCATATCGGTACCTTTATGCTTTCTGCCGATGCTTATGGCATAGCAGCTAATAAACTGGCCGAACTGGCTGTGCGCTGCCAGGCCGAGCTTAATCATAAAATAGAATATCTTGATCTGGGAGGCGGTTTCCCCTCAACCAATACACTAAAAGGTGCTTACCTGCCGGGGAACGATACCGTGCCGACGATTGATGATTTTGCTGAAGCAATAACCTCGGCTTTGCTCAATTTTGGCTTTGCCAATGATGACCTACCGCTGCTGATATTGGAAAGCGGACGCGTTTTGATAGATGATGCCGGGTACCTGCTGGGCACTGTTATTGCCAACAAACGTTTAGCCAATGGCAAAGGCGCCGCCATTGTTGATTTTGGGGTCAATATCCTGTTTACATCTTTTTGGTATGAACATCAGGTAAGCCCTGCACAGGATTTTACGGCACATACCGAAAACATGGTAATATATGGGCCGCTTTGCATGAACATTGATGTGATCAGGGAAAGCATTAACCTGCCCCTCCTAAACGCCGGTGACCAGGTAGTAGTGCACAAGGTTGGTGCTTACAACATGACACAATGGATGCAATTTATTACATTAAGGCCTGCTGTTGTATTGATAGACGAGAAATTGCGCACGCACCTCATCCGCAAAAACGAAACATTGGAATATACTGCCAAACCTGAGTTAGTACCCGCTCATTTAAATAACAACAAGTGAAGCAAATTCCAGCATTCATAAAAACCGTCATCAATTCCTATTCGGTGCTGTTTTTTTCGCAAAACCGGGTATTGGGGATTATTTTGCTGCTGGTATCATTCTTCAACCCGGTATCAGGCTTTGCCGGCCTGGGCTGTGTCGTTTTTTCTTTACTGATAACAAAACTACTAAAACAGGATGGCGAGCATTACCGTGCCGGAATCTACAGTTTCAATAGTTTATTACTGGGGATAGCATTTGGTGCTTTTTTTCAGGTTAACCTTATTTTTATAAGCTGGCTCCCGGTTGCCTGCTTCATGGTAGTCCTCGCCACTATCATTATATCAAGGCGTATGGAGAAAGCCGGCCTGCCAATACTCTCACTGCCGTTTATACTTATATTTTGGCTTGTATCGCTTGCATCTAACAGCATTTTCAACACAGGTATTTTGCAAAAAAGCAGTTCCCTGCTCGAGGAAATTTACACCGGTCCGGGTAACCTTGCCGGGGCCGAAGGTTATCTTGCTACTGCGTTACCGAAACTGTTAAGCTTATTTTTTCGCTCATTAAGTGCGGTTCTGTTTCAGCATAATATTATAGCGGGAATACTTATTGCCTTGGGGATCCTTGTACATTCGCGCATAGCATTCAGCCTGCTTATTATTAGCTTTTTAACTGCCTGTGGCTTAAACGGTATCACACACACTTATCCCGAAGGTATCAGCTATTACCATTTGGGCGCCAATTTAATGATGGCGTCCATGGCAATCGGGAGCTTTTTTACCATCCCTTCGTTACGCTCTTACCTGCTGGCAATTCTTTGTATTCCATTAGGCTTTGTGCTCATTAATGCGCTTACAACGCTCATGGCCCTGCATGCACTGCCTATTTTTTCGTTACCGTTTTGTGTGCTTAATATCAGCCTTCTTTATTTTTTAATACTGATTGGCCATCACCCCAAATTGCAGCTCACCACAGCACAACATTACTCACCCGAAAAAAACCTTTATCATGTTTTGAACCTGCAAAACAGGCTCAACGATCTGAAATACATCAGGCTCAGTTTGCCATTTATGGGGTACTGGACAGTATCGCAGGGTTATAATGGGGCTATTACCCACAAAGGCGAATGGGGCCAGGCGCTTGATTTTGTGATCACCGACGATGAACAAAAAACGTTTCAATATCCCGGCACCCTTCCCGAGCATTTCTATTGTTTTAACAAACCGGTACTGGCCTGCGGCGATGGCGTTGTTGAACTGGTAGTAAACCACGTAGAAGATAACGACATAAGCGAAGAAAACCTGAAGGAAAATTGGGGCAATACGGTAGTGATCCGCCATGCTGAGGGGCTTTATTCCAAACTTTCGCACCTCAAAAAAAACTCCATAAAGGTTAAACCAGGCGATACTGTTAAGCAAGGTGACCTGCTGGGGTTCTGCGGTAATTCGGGCCGGTCACCCGAGCCGCATTTGCATTTTCAGTTGCAGGCAACGCCTTATATCGGCTCCAAAACATTGTCCTATCCATTTGCTTATTATTTTAACAAAAAGGACAATCAAAACAGCCTCGAAAGCTACACTGTTCCTAATGAAAATGAGCTGATAAGTAATCCGGAGATAAATGTATCGCTCAAAAAAGCATTTGACCTTCAACCCGGTTTTGTAGCTAAACTAATAGCCGAAAATGGTGCAACCGAAGAGTGGGAAATTTTCAAAGATGCTTTGAACCAGTCTTACATTTACAGCAAAACAACCGGCGCCGTTGCTTATTTTATCAATAACGGTACTATGTTTTACTTCACCAGTTTTTATGGCGATAAAACATCATTGCTCCACTATTTTTATATTGCTGCCTATAAAGTTATTTTTAACGATGCAGGGTACATCCAGGCAAGCGATGAGTTTCCTGTATCGCTCACCAGCAATAAACTATTGCTTTGGCTGCAGGATTTTACCGCACCGTTTTACCGGTTCATCGGGGTAAAATACAAAAGCGGCATCCAGGTAAAAAAAGCAGGATTAAACATTGTATCCAAACAATACCAGGAAATTGCAGGTAAAACAATACCACTTGCCGAATCAACAGTTTTTGTAGATCATGGCAGCCTGCAAGCCTTCATCATAAATATAAACGGTAAGCATATTGAAGCACAATGGAGTACAGAAAATTAACCCTTCTTTTCGTCCTGATATTTGCTACCCTTGTGGCCCGCGCACAGGATAATAAAGCTGCCGTGGCCGATAGTACCGCTGAACAGCTATACAATGCCGGCGACTGGAAACAACTCATCAGCTTTGTTAACAATACAGTTGCCGATAGTCTTGACTCTCCCCCTTTGCGTTTTAAATGCGGATATGCTTACATGCTTACCGGCAACTACAAAGCGGCTATCAGCCAGTTTGATCGGGTGTTGCATAAAGATCCGCACAATACCACGGCACGTTTGTATGCTTACTACTGCAACACCTATATCAACAATAATAACGCTGCGTTTTATAATGCGTCACATTTAGATAAGGAAACCCTGCGTGCCATCAAACTATCACCCTTTGGTGTAACGGATGCAGCTTTGGAAAGCGGTATAAAACTCCCCAATAATGATGAGCGTGATAACGGCTTTTTTGAGCGCGCGGGTTTCGGTATCCGGTTATCGTGGCGATTACAACTTGATCAGTCGTTTATGTTTTTCAAGCAGAATATATTCAGATCGGGCTATATTGATTACTTTAACCAAACAGGTAAAACCGACAGGCAGGTTGAATATTATGCTAAAGCCAAATACTCTTTGAGTAAAAACATAAGTTTACTGGGATCTTACCATTATCTGCATACCAGTTACCGGAGCAATATTTACCAAAGTAACCTTGGCTTGTTAGGAATAAAATATGATACCCGTTATGTTGATTTGCAGGGTGATATTAACTTTGGAAGGTTGATTGAGAAAACTTTAAAACAATATGATGCCAAAGTAGATTTTTATCCGCTGGGAAACCTGAATTTATACACCATAAGCAGGGCATCAATATCGAATTTAAGCGGAGTAACTCATTTCATTTACGGCCAGTCGGTTGGGTTTAAAGTATTAAACAAAACCTGGCTGGAAACAGCTGCCACTTTTGGCAACCAGGATGATTACCTGGATGCCGACGGACTTTATGTGTATAATGCCATCGACCCTACAAAATTTAAATGCGGTGAAAGCGTTTTTTACCAGTTAGGTAACCATGCCTTACTGAATTTAAATTACTTTTATGAAAAGAAAACAGACGTTTACCGCACTGTTAACTACAACCAAAACTCTGTTACGTTAGGTATAACATGGAAATTTTAAAGAAGACATTTATTGCCATTTTTTTATTTGTATTTGCAGCACAATTGCAGGCACAAACAAATGCGGTGCTTCAAAAAGCTTTTCACAACAGTTATACCAATGAATTAAATAAAAACTACGTTGCAGCCATTGCCGATATTTATCCCTACTATTCGGAAAATAACTATGAGATAACCATCAGGCTGGGCTGGCTCCATTACCTCAATAAAAACTACACGGCCTCGCAAACTTATTATCAAAAAGCGGTTAACCTCAAACCCGGCGCTATCGAGGCCAAATTTGGTTATGTAAAGCCCCTCTCCTTTTTGCAAAGCTGGGATAAGGTACTGGAGCAATATCTCGCTATCCTTAAAATCGACCCTCAAAACACCCAGGCAAATTATTGGGGCGGCGTAATTTATTATAACCGCAAACAATATGAGCCAGCCATCAAGCTTTTCAGAGCGGTAGTAACCCTTTACCCATTTGATTACGATGGCAACCACATGCTGGCCTGGTCAATGCTCATGGCCGGAAAAAAAGCAGAAGCAAAACCTTTTTTTGAAAAAGCACTCATCATTAAACCTGCCGATGCTTCAAGTACTGATGGACTGGCCCGGTGTAATTGAGAAATAATAAAACATTTTAATTACGTAGAGACGCATAATTGCGTCTCCCGCATTCAAATTACGGTTTACTGACCGTCAATTTAAAGCGGCTTGTCCTACGGTAGACGCAATTATGCGTCTCTACTTTTTAAAACAACTATCTTCATACGTCGATTTAAATCCTGCGTTTATCGACACAATCATCCGATGAACTCGCTTTCCGGTTTAATTTTAATTAAACCTGTCCGCAAAAGACAGCGCTAATTATCAATTTAAATTAAACCAAAAAAATGAAATCCTTTTACGCTTCACTATTGATGCTGGGCACAATAATTGGCCTGGCATCATGCAAAAAGGAGAACGCTTCAAAATCAGCTTCGGCCAGCGTTTCTTCATCAACCATTAGCTCAACGGGTGCCATAGCTATCAGCCTTGCATCCGGAACCACAACAGACAGTGTTTACATGGTTGGCTGCTACGGCAAACATGACAAAATAGACACCGTTGCTTTTAGCGCATTGCCTACCGCCATTGGCACCTATTTAACAACCAATTACAGTGGCTATACATTCAAAAAAGCTTACACTATTGACAGCGCCAGCATAGTTGTTAACTACATTGTGGTGATCAAGTACAACAGTGCCCTGGTTGGCCTTAAGTTTACTGCCGCCGGTACGTTTGTAAGCACCCTTGAGCAACGCGAAGGCCGGGACCTTAAAGGACCGGGATGGCACCTGGGCGGCCCATTTGACAACCGTGACGGTAAACACCGCGACACTGTTGCTATTTCGGCCCTTCCTACTGCCGTTAGCAGTTATTTTTCAACCACTTATCCAACCGATACCTTACTGCATGCATCTGTTACACCTGATAATGTGTACATATTGATCAGCAAAAATGGTGTACTGTACTCAACTGCCGTAACTGCCGCTGGCAAACTGGTTAAACGTGTTCAGATAGAGAAACACTATTTGAAACACGCTGCTGTAACCGAAGCCAATCTGCCGGCCGCTATTACCACTTACCTAACCACTACCTACCCTGGTTATGTATTTGATAAAGCATTTTCAGAAAGCTCTGGCGGCACCTTACAAGGTTACGTTGTGTTCATTACATCCAACAGTACCAAATACGCTATACTTTTTAACGCATCAGGTACATTTGTTAAAGCCCTGCCTATCCACTAAACATTAATCGATATAGCGCTGTTATGGTAAGCCATGTTTTTAACTAAACATGGCTTACTTGCTTTTTTATTAGCGCCAAAAGCGGAAGGATTAAAGCTAAAAGCCGGTCTATTATATATTTCTTCAAATCAATTCCGCACAACGTAATCAGGCTTTAAGCCTTCGGCTTTTCGCTTTCTGCTAATTAGCGGTTAAAGCCACCGGCGCCAACTGCCGTGGGGCACCATCCGGGCCAACCGCAATAATGTTATCAAAAATCACATGCGAGCCCGGTTTGATACTGCTGAGCGAAGCCTGCATTTCGTTGCTTAAAGCATTCCCCGAAGTAACCTGAACCGATGCGCTTTCGCGCGGGTTGGCAATGATCAAACTGAAGCGGGTTATTTTAAAACGTGCATCAAAGTCAAAATTGTCCAGTGTGGCGTAAATGGCGTCCTGAGCTTTTAGAGCTACGGTTGGTACTCCCCCGCCTGATCTGCCCGAAAATTTGGCGATGGGGTCAGGGATCCGTTTAGCCCTGAACTGCGTACGGCTCAGCACCTCTGTTTTACCGGGAAAGATCTCGGCCGATACCGTTACAGTTACCATACCCGGACTGGTTACCCTCGCCACATACTTACCGGAAGTTCCGTTTAACGAACCCGCAGAAATACCTATCCTGATATTTTTTGACGGGATTCCGGGCACCGAAACGGATACCGGATTATCTACGCCGATATAAAAAACATTCATTTTATCGGGCGACACCACTGCCGATGGCCGGGCAACCATATATTGCTGCTCGGGCGTGGTGTAGGTTTTTATGCTCCCGTCTGTTTGTTTTACTTTGATGGTACCCTTCCAGCTAAAAACACCTTCCCTGTCGGTTGAAGCATTATATACGCCCCTGCCATCGGTAACACTGATCGGGCTGCCTCCAACTTCCATTTGCGGAGTTGAGCGGGAATCATAGGCGGTTAAAAAAACCTGTGCCTTGTAAGGCTGCCCCTGGATGAGATATGAAGTTGGCGCTACGGCTACTGCTTCAAACTTATCCAGGTTCACGATAGCCCTGTCCATTTTACCCAGGATCTTTTTCACTACCTCCGATTCGGCATTTTTGTTATCAGCCTGTATTTTTGAAAGTATGGTAAAATCGGCCGTCACCGGCACACCTTCACCAAAATTCAATTCCTCCCAGGTTTTAGCGCTTCCGTTGTGTTTAACAGGATCATTAGCATTCAATGTAAATGACACGGAACTGCTATCCTCTTTACCAAGCAACAGTTTCAGCTTTTCGCGGATATCATTGATCTTTTCTTTGAGCGCCTTAGCCCGTTTTTTGTTGATCATCACATTGTAACCAATATCGAGGTTGTCCCGCTCCTTTAAATCGCCGGTAAGCTCATCATAGCCCGAGCTTTGAGTGATCAGCTCATTTTTGATCTTCGTAATGAGGTCGTTTAACTCCGCACTTACCCGTTGGGCCGCTTTTGCCTTTTGATAGATCGGGGCCGCCCTTTCGGGCGATTCCTTAAGCCGGGTTTGTTCAAATGCTGTAAACAATTGCTGCACCGAATTACCAACGTTAGCCGCCGAAGCAGTTAAGCTATCGTTGATGGTTTTAAAGGCATCTAAAATAGATGAAGATACATTTAACGCCAGCATTGCCAACAGTACCAGGTACATGATATTGATCATTTTTTGCCTGGTAGTTTCCTTTCCTGCAATAGCCATTTCTTTATCTGATTAAAATTTATACTAAACCATTAATACCTGGCCCTGCAATTACACACGCGGCTGGTTCATCGCCGAAAGCATATTGGCATAAAAAACGTTCAGTGCCGATATATTTTTGGCCAGTTTGTTAACCTCGTCCTTAAACTGCCTGCTGTCATCGGCCGATTCATTGAGGTTTTGCAGCGTTTTGCTTAGCCCGTGGTAAAAATTATTTACCTGTTTCAGGTTTTCATCGGCCCCCTTCAGTTCCGACTCGTAAAGGGCATTGAGCTGTACCAGGTTACCGGTAAGCTTTGCCACCTGTAACTGGTAGGCGTTGGTATCGGCCCGGCTATCAGCCATAGCCGACAGGCCCGATGTAGCCCGCTCAAAAGCTATCCCAAACAAATCGAATTTAGAAGCCGCCTGCTTTAGCTTTACCGAAAACTCATCGGTACCTAATGAAACATCGGCAATGGTATTGATACGGTCAACCTTTTCGGCAAACACTTTCAAGCCTTCACCAAGCCTGCTGATGCTTAGCTCGTTCAGGTCAGCATCAGTTAAAAGCTTATCAAGCGCAGCGGTTTGGCCCCCTGCTACAGGCATCATCCGCGACTTATTTACCGGCCCTCCCTCATAATCAACAGCCAGTTCGGGGTATACCCTTTCCCATTCGGGCTCCTGTGCCGGCGGGAAAAAACCGAGAGTAAAAAACAGCATGGCCTCAACTGTAAGTCCTAAGCCTATCATATAAGTACCGGCCTGGCCTCCCCAGTGGTTAATTTTAAACATAGCACCAAGGATTACGATACTGGCGCCCCATGATATGGCTACGTGCAGCCAGTTAATTTTGATCTTTTTCATTTTCTTAATATTTAAAGGTTAATCAATTAAAATCGGTAGTAAAGCGTAACCGCGGCGTTCATCCCCGGCAATAATCCGCGCAGGCCGCTGCTCACTTTTTGAGCTTTATCGTCATAGGTTGATGTGGCCGAACTTGTGGGAATAAAAAACCCAAAATCAGTACGGAGGCCTATATTGTGGCCCAAGCGCATGTTGCCCAAACCTGTACCTATATAGGGCCGCAGTTTTGACATGTAGATATAATAATTGGGGGTTGTGCCCGCTCCCTCACGGTACAGTGTATTGTTAAAATAGTAGCTGATCCCGGCCGAAACATACCATTTGCGCGAGAGCCAGTCGGTATTGCCATACATCGGCTGCCAGTCGACAATGCCATAAACTGATGTGCGGTTAAGGTTAAGATCGCGGCCGTTATACTGCACAGTGATATCGGGTACGGTGTTAAATCCTACGCTGGCATTAAACATTCTGCCAAAAGCTGATGTTCCCTGGATGCCTATTCCCTGTGTGCCCAATTGCAGGCCTATTGAATTTTTGGGAAAAGCGCTGTATTCGGGTAATACCTGTGCGCTTGCCCTGCCGCAGTAGCCCAAAAAACCTACAAACAGCATCCACCACATAAAATCTTTCAATAATCTGATTTGCGTTGTCATGGCTTTTCCTCCTTATTAGTTTGAGTTTGATTAACCAGGTTCTTATCATTAATTCCCCATGGATTTTTCCAGATGTTCTTTTTCAGGTCGGCAATTTTTTGTTGCAGCTTAATAGCTTCGGGGCTACCGGGATCAAGCTGCCCGCTTTCTGCATTGCCCGGCGAGAATTGCCTGATGAGGTAGGCTGAGAATTTTTGCTGCATAAAAACGTCATCGAGCGTAACATCAAAAATTCCTTTATCCGGCTCGCTCACATCCTCCTGCACCAATGCAAAGCGTAACTGTGGAAAGTAGAGCCAGAATGCCGGTGCCGACGACATGTTTGCAGGCAGATCGGCAGAGCCGGTGATATTCATCATGGGCGCGAGGCCTACAATGCGCGTATCTACCTTGCCCCGCTGCCTGTCGAAATAAACATCCTCTTCAATCCTGAAGCGGGTTATCCTATCTGGATTGAAATCGTTAAGCACCATTTTCGACGAGATCTGGTTGCCGTCCTTATCAAACTTGGGTACCAGTACCGAATCGGTAAAGCGCATCGATCCCTGTTTGGCGGTCAGCTTCTTTTTAAAATCGTCCTTTTCATAAGGTGTAAGCTTACCTTTCATTAGTCCTTTCATGATGGCTTCCATCAATGAATGACCGGGGATGGACAATATAGCGTTCGAGCTGTCGGCCAGATCAATAACCCGCCAGATCCTGGCATACATCCTGATATTTGCCGGATTGGTTTTAGGATATGGAAACGGCCTTGCCTTACTCAGATCGGCCTTTTGCAGATAGCTGTCAAACGAGGGCAGCGTATCAGTTACCGAGCTATCCGGCAGTGCCTGGGCAAAATTTTTATGAATGCAGGTCCCCATAAGCAGTAGGACTACTGCAGTTACTTTTTTTAACATGTTCATGATTGTTACTTTTTAGTGTATTTCCTGGTTTTAACCTGCTCGCCGGTGAGTTCAAAGGCAGACATTACGCAGCGGAAGCCTATGTAGGAATGAGCGGCCTCCTGGTCTTCAAAACTACGGGTGTCTGTATTCAGCATTTCGCCATTGTCTTTCCATGATCCCCCGCGCACTACCTTTCGGCGCATCAGCATGGCATCCTTACTGGTTGCATCGTACAGCAAAGCCGGGTTAAGGTCGTTCACCAGTTGTGATGAAGAAGGACTGTAGGCATCAAGTGTCCACTCAGATACATTGCCCGCCATGTTATAAATACCGAAAGCGTTGGGCGTATACGAAGTAACGGGAAGTGTAAATGTCGATCCATCGCTGGCGTAACTGCCCTCGCCCTGTTTAAAATTGAGCGAAAGCTGCTCCTTGCCTGTTGCCCTATCAATGGTAGTTTTCACCGTATGATCGGTAGTATCATTAGGGTTCGGCTTTGCTTCAGCAGCAAATTGCCATTGCGCTTCGGTAGGCAAACTAAAGCTAAGTTTGAAATTGCGCAGGTTGGGATTGTTCTTGATCATGAGCCTGAGCTGGGTACCACGCCAGTCGGCATAAGCCCTGGCCTGTTTCCAGGTTACGCCAACTACCGGATTGTACTCGTAGATCTTGTTGGTGAAGTAATTGGCATCCATAACCGTCATTTGGGCATTAGGAAAATCTGCCGACCATACCGCCTCATGAGGATAAACACTTACAGTATCCATCATGTACTCATTGTTTTTAACCCCATCCATCCTGATGTAGTAAAACCGGTAAACAACAAGCTCCGGATTAGGCACCCGCACGCCGTTAATCATCGTCATCATCGGAGCCAGCTTCTCTTTAACTTCGGGCGGGGCCTTTTTCCAGAGGGGGGAAATCTTGTTAACCTTGCTCCAATCTATCAGCCTTTGTTCTTTACCTGTACTTCCTACGGTTGCGCCTGTTGCGGGCATAAAAAAGGAATCGTCATGGAGATAGTCGGTAATGGCTACCGAATCGGCAACCCAGTTTACAAAAGCCTGGTACTGCTTGTTGGTTACCTCGGTTTTATCAATAAAAAAGGCGCTAACGCTTACCTTGCGTTGTTCGGCCTTGTCATCGTTCAGCATTTTATACATGAACGTTCCCGACGGAATGTAAACCATCCCTTGCGGTGGGATAAGCCGTTTTACAGAAACAGCGCGTGTTCTGGGTGTATTATAAATACTTGGCTGGCAGGCGCTGAGCATCAGCAGCAGCAATCCTGTTATTGGAACAGACGATCTCATTCGACAATTAATTAAGAATTAGTTAAGTCAGAATGATTTCATATAATGATTATTGATTGAGTTGGTTAAACAATGATCAAATATGAATGAAGGCGCTGTTAAGAAGTGCTATGTGTCGATAAAGCATTCCATATTATCGATGAACCGTTATTTTAAGCGGTTTATTTCCTGGTGATGAGTTTAAAATTGGAGAATTTAACATATGAACGGTGCGGACCATAAGTGCTGTGGTAAAGCCCTATTTGCAATTCACTGCCATTTAAATCAGGGCGTACCACCGGGCTTCCGGGCAGGTCAGCCCAATGAATGCCATCGCTGCTGCTCCTGATGTAAAACAGATCGCCCGATTTTTGGATCTGGAGGTGGCGATTATAATTCCAGCCAGCTTGGGTGTTGGTTTGCATCCGGTCGCCGGTTTTAAAATTGGTGAGCATGTTGCCGCAATTCCAGGCCGGGAAAATGCTGTTCTGGATCAGGTTTTCGCTGCCTTCAGTACCGGGTTGTCCGGCTTTCCGTACCATCAAGCCCATATCGCTGTTTCCGGCAACCTTTTTTTCTTTAAGGCCGCTTACATCACTTACCTCTACCTCGGCTACAAAATCGCCCGAAACGTTACTGTACAAAAACGGGCCGTAAGGCAAGTTCCCATCCCAGTTTGAGCCTTTTGATTCCAGTGTAAGCGCATTATCACTGCCGAAGACCTTACCCTCCTGTTTATCTCCCCCGCCAATCAAGCCGCTCCATATGGTGCCGACTGTACCATCAGCAACGAAATCTTTATTTACAGTAAACCCATCTGTAATAACATTGAACGATGACGATGATGTACTTACCGGCAACGCCGCTGTTTTTGAACTTACATTGCCATGATTATCTTTCACTTTAAAGGAGTAGCTATAATTTTTATCGGCTGTAAGCCCATAACTGATATAATGCGGATCTGCCTGCCAGCCGCTTGATTTATTGCAATCAACCTCATTGATAAAATCATACTGAAGATTTGACTTTACCGAAGTATATTCCGGTGCCTGCATATCCACCATAGTGGGCGTTATGGCTTTCGGAGCGGATTTGAATGTCAGGGCTCCGTTAACCGGTGAGTGATAATTCTGTTTCCATCCCTGACTCAACAATTTAACTTCAGTCGGTGACAAACTATGTTTATAGACCACAAGACTACCTATTGCTCCCCTGAAACCATCGCCCAGCAATAAACTACCGGTAAGGTTAACGGCCTTTCCATCTGTCGGCACCAGCACACCATCCACATATTGTTTAGTTATACTCCCGCTTACTGTTTTAATGATATAGTGCCATTGCCCGGCACCTAAATATTTGCCGGCGGTTATAAAAGACCTGGCAATTGATTGCGATTTCAGGATCGCCCCATTTTGCGTTGATGTACTTTGATAAACACTTAAGGCAAGACTGTAATCCCCCCTGTTATTCATTGCCGCAGTAAGGTCATTATTAAATACAAGAGATTGCTTCCCGTTAAAATTAACGGCTATTTTACCGGCTACATCGTTCACCTCGGGTGCTTTTTCATCGGCAGGCTGGAACGCGCCACCCGCATCGCCGTTGTTTGCCCATTTTTGAACCTGGCCGTAATTAAGTTTTGAGGCATCGAGGTAAACAACAACGTCTGACTTTGCAAGATGCAGGGCCGATTGCTTAATCACGCTATCGGGCAATGCACTGTCATAAATTTTGATTGATGAGATAGCACCCGAAAAATATGCCGAGCGGTTTGTTTTAGCGCCGATGATAAACTTATCTGCACGCTGTAAAAACAGCATCTTGTTTTCTTTATTGTTTAGCTCGCCATCAACAAACAGTTTTTCAAACGAGCCATCAAACGTAACTACCACCTGGTGCCATTTCCCGGCATTGGGCATAGTTTTGTATTGGAAGTCGGAAACACCGAAATGCTGTACCGCACCTGCCGTGCGGTTACTGCCGAAACCAAAAGTAGCACTGCGATGATCAGATTCGCCGTTTGTCCAGCTTAATACCGGGTCTTCGTCTTTAATCTTATCGGCGTAAACCAGGTATGATACCGTGTAACTGTTATTACCTGTAAGTGAACGTGGTACACCGGCAGACGATTCAAGCACTTGGGTGCCATTAAATACCAATGCTTTTTTACCTGCTATGATATCAACAACCGGAAGTTTGCCGCTTGCTTCAAAATCCCCTCCTAATGTTCCATTGTTGGTCCAATTAGCTACAGCTTCCCCCGCCTGGAACTTATCGGCATCCAGGTTCACTAATAAACCACTTTTTTCTTTTGGAGTTACACTTTTTGATATTTCCTTTTTACTGGCCAAAATCACATCCTCGGTTGCTACCCGTTCGCTGTATACTTTTACATTCCACACAGCCTTATACAAACCGGGATACTCGGTCCCGGTTATGGTGAGGCGGATATACCGGGCTTTGGTATTCCCGGAATCCACCATCGGCGAGCCATGTTGCTTGTTGCTTCGGCGATCTGAAAATGCTGTCCAACTTTTTCCATCTACTGATGATTCGATCAGGTATTGATAATACCAGGTTGCGTATTCAAACTGTGTTAAAACCTGTTGTACCGTTTTTACCACGCCAAGGTCAATAGTAAGCCACGCCGGGGCACGACCGTTATCGGCCGGTTTCCATAAGGTACCATTGTTGTTATCAACCGCAAATGAGGGTTTATAATTTTCATTATAAAAAGAAGAAGCGGTAACTTTTTTCTGATAAGCTTCATCGGGGGATTTTATGGTACTCTCGCCTAACAAGCCTACGCCAAGATGCGTGGGAATGATCTTTTCTATATTACCATCAACATCAAAAACGATCTTATCCGCGCAAACCTGCCGGTGATAGCCCCCGTTGGAGTGCGGGTTATTGTGCCGGTGATATACCATATAAAAATCATCCCCAACCTGCACCACCGACTCATGCCCCGGCCCGTGGATAGTTCCGTCACTATTAGTGCTCAACACGGGATTGTTTTTGCCAAACTCAAATGGCCCCATAGGCCCTGTTTTGCTGATGGCGTATTGCACCCGGTAGGTGGAGTCTTCGCAAAGCCCCGATGAATAGGTGAAATAATAAATCCCCTTTCGTTTAAACATGAAAGGCGCTTCAAAAAAATCTTTGGCAATGGTATTGGGGATCTTTGCCGTTTTAGCGAAGGTGTGCATATCTGCGTTTAGCAAACCTACGCCGCAACCATGATCGGGGTAGATACCCCAGGCCCCCCAAAACATATAAATTTTGCCGTCGTCATCTTTAAAAGTTTGCCCATCCAGCGTAATCACCCTGGGAATAAAATAATTGGGTATCATTGATTTGCCATCGGGCAGCAGCGGCGTCCAGGGCCCTGTTGGGCTTGTGGATGACGCGCCATAGATATCAACCGGCTGGCAGTAATACATGTAATACTTTCCATCATTTCCGTTGATAACATCGGGGGCCCAATAGTAATTGGAGGTTGGCCAGTTCATATCGTGCATGCTCCAGTTCACAAAATCTTTGGATGTCCACACCTGCGAAGGGCCATGCCCGCCGCCGTTACCATCAGTAGTTGCGTAAATGTAATAGGTATCACCAAATTTCCTCACGGTAGGGTCGGCAAAGTAACCGGGAATAATGGGATTGCCATTACCCGGAGCTATGGCCGACTGCTGCGAATAGCCGGTTAGTGCTGCCACACATAAACACCATGAAAGAAATACCGTTAACTGAAATTTACGCATTTTACTACTCTGCCTAATATGATTTAATTATGCGCCAGTTCATCTGTATTTCTTGCAGGCGGCTCGGCGTTGAGCAGGTGCTTTACAAAAAAGTCACGCTTCTTTTTACGACCGTAAGGGCCGCCATCACTGTGTCCCATGCCCGGTACCACCAGCAGATCAAACATTTTATTGTTTTTGATCAGCGCGTCTGCAAAACGGAAAGTTGATTCTGGCGGAACATTGTTATCGGCCTCGCCTACAATCAACATCAAGTCGCCCTGCAATTTGCCGGCATTGGTAATGTTTGATTGCTGCTCATAATGCGGTCCAACCGGATAGCCCATCCATTGCTCGTTCCACCATTGTTTATCAATGCGGTTATCATGGCAGCCGCAGGCAGATACCGCAGCTTTATAAAACTCGGGATGAAACAATAATGCACCTGCCGAATTTTGCCCACCTGCCGATGTACCATAAACGCCTATCCTGCTGATATCAACCTGCGGGTATTTGGCAGCAAGCGCCTGCATCCATAAGATCCGGTCTGCAAAACCGGCATCGGCCAAATTATGCCAGCATACATCATGAAATACTTTTGAACGGTTGGTCGTACCCATGCCATCCATCTGTACCACAATAAAACCCAGTTGGGCTATACTTTGCATCTCGTTAACAACCGAAAAGCTTTTGGGCACAAATGAATCCTGCGGACCGGCATAAATATTTTCAATTACCGGATAGCTTTTGTTAGGATCCATATTTGCCGGGCGATAAACCACGCCCCAGATATCGGTTTTGCCGTCCCTTGCTTTGGCAACAAACACTTCGGGCAATTTGACGCCGGTGGCTAAAAGGCTGGCCAAATCGGTATGTTCCAGTTCCATTACCGTTTTCAGGTCGGCAGTGTTCTTAAGCAATACTTTGGGAGCTACGTTTACCTCCGAATAAGTATCGATATAATATTTCCTATCGGGCGAGAAAGTTACGCTGTGGTTCCCTTTCTCAGGGGTAAGGTCGGTAAGATTTTTACCATCAAAACCGATCCGGTAGTAGTGCATAAAGTAAGGGTCTTCACCTGTATTTTTACCACTTCCTTTAAACCAGATCTGCCTTTTCTTTACGTCAACGCTATCGATATCGCGTACTACCCAATTACCTTTGGTTACCAGTTTTTCCTTTCCGCTAAGCTCATCAACCAGGTAAATATGACGCCAGCCGTCTTTTTCGGTAATCCAAACTATCTCGTGTGTTTTAACACAGTAATAAGTGAATATCCGCTGTTCGTAAATGAAAGTATTTGTTTTTTCATCGACGATGTTGCGGGTTTTACCGTTGGTAATATCTACCTCAATAACCCTGAAACGCTGATGCCCGCGATCTGCCTTTTCATAGGTAAAATAACGGCTGTTGCCATCGCGCCAGTGCAGTTGCGGAGCACCAAAAAAATCTATCTTTTCGGCATCGGTTTTTATAGCGCTTTTATCAGCTATGTTAAAAATATACTGTTGATAGGATGTAAATTCATCGCCCGGCTGATCATATTCATGTGATTTTAACACCGCACGTGTGGTTCCCGGTACCGAACTTAGCAGGTAATAAACCTCTTTAGTTTTCTTTGGATCGATACGGTAACCAACTAAATGCTTGCTATCCGGCGACCAGCTAAGCTCACCGTAGGGCTTGTCCAAATTTCCATCCGTAGTTAATTTTATTTCGGTTGAACCTTTAAGTGATTTTACAATGATGTTACCACCTTTTACAAAGGTAGCCCATTGTTTATCGGGAGATACAGAGTCGGTGGTATTATTTTCCCAACGGTAATGGCGTACCTGCAGCGGCTTATCGTTATCATAGCTTTGATGTACGGTATCGGTAGTTTTGCTGCATTGCAGTGTGCCCAGATCGCACTTAAGCCAGGTGTTGCTTGTTTTAAAAGTAGCCTGTTTTTTATCGGCACTAAAAAACATGTCGTCAATCCGGAAGCCTCCGTCTTTTACGGGTTTGCCTGTTGCTTTGCTTACCTCAGCAGCCAGTTGGCTACTTTCAAAAATCGTTTTCTTAGCCCCTTTTTCAGGGTCGACTGTAATGTAAGCTGTTTGATTATTGGCTATTCTTTTACTGTACCAGAATTGATTGCTACCCGCCTGCCAGTTAGGTCGCACGTTGGTAACGTAGGGGACCTTTTTTAATGCAGAATCGAGTGCATCGGCTGCTTTATAGTTTTGCAGCACTTCCGTATGCGTGGGATAATAAGGAGTAGCTTTTGTTTGTTGTGCATCGGCTGATTTGCCCGCGGCTGCTAAAAAACCAGTTAACAGTAAATATTGGTGGTACCTTGCCATAAGTTATAGTGTTGCGTAAAAGTACCCAACATAGGTCAAATGATGTTTCCATAAATTAACACATCATAGCAGGCATTTAGCAAAACAAAGCAAATTGGTATGGCGCACAGTTGACTCACCCGGTCTGCGCCACGCTGGACCCATCCTCTCTTCGCCTTTGGCGGAAAGAGGGTAAAGAAAAATAAGGATAAAATCCCCTCTTTACGCTTGCGTAGAGAGGGGTGACAAGCGCAGCGAAGTCGGGGTGAGTCGATACGGCAGTTATTTCTTTACTTATGCTTTTTCATGGTTTATTAGTGGAAAGAGCGTGAGCAGGGCTGTGTTAGGCGATTAGCTTATCAGAGCAGAAACACACCCCTCCGGCCCTCTCAAGAGGGGAATCGCACAATCCCGCACGTTTTATTTGATCTATCCTCTTAAAGCCTCAATTTCCTGGCGGGTTTTAGGCAAATATTTGCCCAATAACTGGCTACCGGTATCGGTTATCAAAAAATTATCTTCAATACGGATACCACCGAAATCACGATAGGTGTTCAGCACATCATAATTAATAAACTCAGTGAATTTCTTTTTAGCCCACCAGCGGTCAATCAATTCGGGGATAATGTAGATACCCGGCTCTACCGTAAGCACATAACCGGCTTCCAATTCGCGGCCTAACCTTAATGATTTTAAGCCGAAAACGGTTTCCTTTTTCAATGTATCGGTATAACCGACGTATTGTTCGCCCAGGTCTTCCATATCATGGGTATCCATGCCCAGCATGTGGCCTAAGCCGCATTGAAAAAACATGGCGTGGGCACCAGCGGCAACGGCCTCGGCAGGGTCACCTTTCATCAGGTTTACCTGTTTTAGGCCTTCGGCCAGTTTCTGACAGGCCTGGATATGAACATCTTTATAGCGTACACCCGGTTTAAGCATACTGATGGCATGATCCATAGAGTTAAGCACCACGTCATAAAGTTCTCTTTGGCGGGTGCTGAACTGTTTCCCTACAGGGAAAGTACGCGTAAGGTCGCCACCATAGTGCATTGCATTTTCGGCACCGATATCGCTTAGTACCATATCCCCATCCTCCAAAATATTACCGTAATAATGGGTATGCAGGGTTTGACCGTGTTTGGTAATGATGGCCGGATAGCCCAAACGTGAGTCATTGGCTATGGCCACTTCATGCGCTTTGCCAACCAGTTCATACTCCCTAATACCGGGACGGGCATATTTCATTACGGCCAATTCCATATCAACGCTGATAGATACAGCCTTTTCTATTTCGGCAACTTCCAGTGGGGTTTTGATCACCCTTTGGGCTATAACCGCTTTTACCAATTGTAACGATACACGACCGGCCACGTTTTCCAGACTGGTGTTTAGCCAATCAGCCAATTTGATCTTATTTTCGGGGCGATAAGGCGGAAGAATATGAACCGGACGACCGCCCGTAACCGCTTTATGGATATAATGTTTTACTTCGGTATAAGGCCTGGTTTGTGAAACGCCCACCAAAGCGGCCATTTCACCTACCGACGGCAGGGTACCTGTCCAGATAATATCGTCGATGGTTAGATCATTACCAAAGATCACTTCTTCTCCAGTATCTGTATCAATGATAGCAGCCAGACCGGCTACATCAAGGCCAAAGTAATATAAAAAGCTGCTATCCTGCCTGAACAGGTAGGTATTGTCTTTATAGTTCATGCTGCTATCTTCATTCCCTAACAAAACGATGATACCGTTGGCACCCATGTTTTGCTTTAAAACATTGCGGCGCTGCTCATAAACCTGCTTATCAAAAAGTTGAAGTTTCATAATGTAAAATTAAACATGCCGGCACCTTAAGGCTGCCGGCATGTGCAAGTATAATTGAAATTTGACTTAACGCTGTTCTATTTCTTCCATTCGCCATCAAACAAACGCCAGATATTGATAGGGTTAGCCTGTTGTAAAGCTAAAGGCAATAGCGCATCCGGGCAGTTTTGGTAACAAACCGGGCGTACCCATCTTTTAGCAGCGTTAATGCCTACCGCTGTAAAACGACTATCGGTAGTGGCCGGGAACGGACCGCCATGCACCATACTGGCGCAAACCTCAACACCCGTTGGCACGCCATTAAACAATACCCTGCCTGCTATTGATGGCAATAATTGCAGCAGGCTTGAATGGCCTGCAAAATCATCATCGGTACCCATAACTGTAGCAGTCAGCTGGCCTGATACTGATTTTAATACTTTGATCAGCTCCTGCTCATCATTACAACTCACCATTAATGAATACGGCCCGAATACCTCTTCATGTAACAAGTGGTTTTCAAGGAAGATTTCGGCGCTTACCAGCGCTATGGTTGGCTGAGCTTCGATGTCAACAGCTTCGGTGGCTGATTTTACCACTTCGGTTACGCCATTCTGCCCTAACGCGGCCGCACTCTTTTTTTCATAAGCCGAATGGATACCGGCGTGCAGCATTTTTGCAGGTTTAATATCTTCGATACCTTTACCCAGCAACTTGTAGAAGCTATCCAGGCCTTTACCTTCAATAGCCAGCATTAAGCCGGGGTTGGTGCAAAACTGACCAACCCCTAAAGTAATAGAACCTGTGTATTGTGCAGCAAGATCGGCGGCGTTTTTGTTCAATGTATCCGGCAAAAATATCACCGGGTTTATGCTGCCCATTTCTGAAAATACAGGAATAGGCTTTTTGCGTTTCCATGAATAATCTAACAAAGCCAAACCACCAACGGTTGAGCCAGTAAAGCCAACAGCGGCCGTATCATCGGCCTGTACCAGTGCCTTGCCGCTTTCAAACGATGTACCATGTACATGCTGAAAAATATGCTCGGGCATATTGCTGCTTGCTATCGCTTTTTTAATAGCCTGGTAAACCATTTCGGAAGTTTCGGCATGAGCGGGGTGAGCTTTTACCACTACCGAGCAGCCTGCGCCCAACGCGCTGGCCGTATCACCGCCTGCGGTTGAATACGCGAACGGGAAATTACTTGCACCAAAAACAACTACCGGCCCCAGGGGAACAAGCATTTTGCGGAGATCCGGACGGGGTAAAGGTGTTCTGTTTGGCAGTGCGGTATCAATACTCGCTTCAACCCAGCTGCCTTCACGCAGCATCCCTGCGAACATGCGCAGCTGACCAGTGGTACGGGCGCGTTCGCCGGTTAGGCGGGGTAAAGGAAGGTTAGTTTCTTCGGATGCTTTTTGCAGCAGGGCATCGCCTATTGCTTCTATTTCATCGGCAATAGCCTCCAAAAAAAAGGCCTTTTGTTCGGCACTTGTTTTTTGGTAAGCCTCAAACGCGCTTTGCGATTGTTGCATGATGATATTTATTTCTTCGGTGCTTTCTTCTTTAAAGTTGTTGGCCATGGCAGATATTTTAGTAAAAAACGAGGGCTTACGCCATTATTTTGCGCAAGCAAATATATCTAACCTTTTATGAGGTGTGCTGAAGATTCCTAACCAGTTATAGCAGAATTTTATCTTATTTCTACAGCGCAACTTCAAAACAGATTAAAAAACGGTCAAGCAGTTAAATACTCAACACATAGGCAGACGTCTTGTTTACATCAATTTATAAAACCTTACCCCATGTGGGGGGATGTTACAAGAAACAGCAGCAACATTTTTGGCGATATCTTTTTGCTGCCAGAGATCCCGCACTATTTTAACCTTACCTATATGGATATTCTTAAAATCAAGCGTATACTTCGCGTATTTTTCATCAAGATTGAAAATACCTATAGCCTTGCTGCCATCTGCCAGTTGTTTAACCCAAACCTGGATCTGTTTATCGTTGATCACCCGCAAGGCCTGTTTGCCTGCTACATCCTGATCAATGGCAATTACCTCACGGTTTTTTAACAGGTTAAGGGTAAAATCATCAAGCTTATCCATATCGCAACCGATTAATAATGGGGCCGATAAAAGGCTCCATAAGCTCATATGCGTATATTGTTCATAGGGTGTAAGGTTGGTTTGGTGCAGGTTTTCGCCCCAGCCTACCCTGCCTAAAATGAGCATATCAGGGTCGTTCCATCCACCCGGCCCCGCATAGGCATCATTATTGGTTTGGCTAAAGCCGATGCCGTAAAGGCTTTCCCAGGTATCGGTAATATCCTCGGTGGTTCGCCACAGGTTGCCATTCATTTTGGCGCCCCATTTCCAAACATCTTTTATACCGTACTGGCAAATACTGTAAACAATATCACGGGGCTGTTTTGCCAGTTCATCACGCATTACCATATATGGCTTTTGCTGGGCGGGCAGTGTAGTATCGCCGGCCGTTTGATCCGAATAACTGCACAGGTCGTACTTTAAATAATCAACACCCCAGTTAAAATAAGTACCGGCATCCTGCCCTTCGTGTCCTAACGAACCCAGGTATCCGCCACAGGTTTTAGCGCCCGGCGACGAATAAATACCAAACTTTAATCCCTGTTGATGCAGGTGCTCCCCAAGCGCTTTCATGTCCGGAAATTTCTCATTAGCAACTATTTCTCCGTTTTGTTGCCTTGCAGGCGCCTGCCAGCCATCATCTACATTAATAGAGTTCCAACCGTAATCGGTGAGCCCTCTATCAACCATCGCTTTGGCCGAAAGCCTTACCTTTTCGTCGCTTACATTTAGCCCCCAGCAATTCCAGCTGTTCCAGCCCATTGGCGGTGTAAGCGCTAACAATTTGCCGGATCTAACGGTAAGTATTCGTTCGCTTCTTCCTAAATTGTTGCTTACAGAAACAGAAACTTTGTAATCTCCTGCTTTAGGTGCTACCCCTGTTATAATACCTGTTTTATGATCAAACACTAAACCTTGTGGCAAACTTCTGACTGCATAGTTTAACGGTTTCTGCCCGCTTGCCGCGATTTTGTAGAGTACCGGTGAGCCGGGATGCACACCTAAAACTGCGGCTCCGTTGATCATTGGTTTTAACGATGCCTTAGGAGTAAGCAAGTAAGGTGCTATCTCGGCAAAGGTCTTAGTCTTGCCCGATGCACTTTCAGTAAATTCATAAAACAGCTTGATCCCCTCACGATGCGGGAAAGTCAATGTGTAAGTTTCCCTGCCCAGTGGTGCCAGGTTTGAGTTTACAGTTTTTTCTGCAATTGTTTTTTGGGTAACGTCATCAATGATCTTATAACGAAATTTGCCGGTAATATTGGTTTTAAAGCTATTGCCTATAGTTAGTTTCCGAACAGATTGGGCATTTGGTAAAAAACTGATATCTGTTTGGGTCAAGACAATCCCGTCAAATTTTTCGAGCATATCAATATAGGGTGCACCCATAAAAATACCACCTGAGCCGCCCCCATCATAAACTTTAATAGCGATGATATTTTCCTGGTCCCATTTAATAGCCGGATCATTTGCTGCTATGCAATAATTACGCACCGCAGGCCATTTGCTCACATAACCACCCTTATCTTCAGGGAAAGCGCCTGTTTTACCAATCAGCTTGCCATTAAAATAAGTTTCATCGGCATCATTAACATGCGCAAGAAATACACGCAAACTATCGCCCCAAACCGCTTGCTTTTTTAACGACGATGGAATAACCACATGGATCCGGTACCAGGCAAAGCCATGATAATCCGGGTAGCCCTGTTCCTGCCATACATCGCCTACTTTAATGTTTTTCCAATTGGTATCGTTAAAATCAGCATTTTTCCAGACTGCGTTATTTCCGGTAGAAAACTTAGCAGTGCTTAGCTTGATAAAATTTCCATTCTGAGCGTACGCTGCAGTAATAATGGAAATAAACCCAAGCAGCAATAAGATCTTTTTCATGAATAAATGATAGTCTATAAACTTTCAACCGGGAGCTCGGCGTTTTTGCTTTTTTTGCTGCCGCCTATCAGGTAATAAACCGGGATGCCGGTTAAGGTGATGATCAGGCCCGGGTAAGTATAAGCCGGTTTATATTTGATGAGCAGCAGGCAAAAAGCTATGCCCATAATGATATAAATAACAGGCAGCACCGGGTAACCGAATGCTTTATATGGCCGTTCAGCATCGGGCATTTTTTTGCGGAGGATAAAGATCCCGATAATCGTAAGCACATAAAAAACTACGACCACAAACGAGATCATATCCAGCAGATCGCCGTATTTACCACTCAGGCTCCACAGACAGGCAAAAACACACTGTAACCATAAGCCAAAGCCCGGCACCGAGTTTTTATTCAGCGTACCTACTTTCTTAAAGAAAAGCCCATCCTTTGCCATAGAGTAGTAAACCCTTGCCCCCGACATGATGAGCCCGTTGTTACAACCAAAGGTGGATACCATGATGAGCAAAGCAATGATCACTGTACCCGAACTGCCAAAGATGTGCTGCGAAGCCACAACACCCACCCTATCCTTATCTGCGGTGGCTATATCATGCAATGAAAGTACACCTGTATACATGATATTGGTTAAAATGTAGATCACCGTCACGATCAGCGTACCCAAGGCCAAACTTAAACCGATATTCCTTTTCGGATTTTTGATCTCGCCGGCGATAAAAGTTACGTTGTTCCATGAATCGCTGCTGAATATGGAACCAACCATGGCGGATGCTATGGCGCCTAAAGCGGCAATAGTAGTGTATGACGCGATAGAACCGTTGGCGCTGAGGCTATGCATGCTCCAGGCATTCTTCCAGTTCTCATTCCAAACCGAAGCCTTTAAAGAAAACAGGCCAAATACGATTAACCCCAGCAAGCTCAGCAGCTTGGCCATGGTGAAAATAGTTTGTACAATTTTGCCGCTGTTTACCCCGCGGGTGTTAATATAGGTTAAAAACACGATCACCAATATGGAAAGCAGTTGCGCCGGTGATATGGTCACGAAACCCAGATCGACAGCGACAATGCTTTCACTCAATTGCGGGATAAGGTATGCAGTAAACTTGGCAAAGGCCACGCCCACCGCCGCTATAGTAGCTGTTTGGATCACCGTAAAAAAACTCCACCCGTATAAAAAACCAATTAGTGGGCGATAGGCTTCTTTAAGGTAAACGTACTGTCCCCCTGCTCTTGGAAACATAGCGCTCAGTTCGCCGTAACTCAGGGCGGCGGTAAGGGTCATAAAACCGGTGATGAGCCAAACAAATAGCAGCCAGCCTGCACTGCCCACGTTGCGGGTAATATCGGCGCTCACAATAAAAATACCGGAGCCTATCATACTGCCTGCCACCAGCATGGTGGCATCCATTAACCGTAATGAGGGCTTAAAAGAAGTGCTGTTGTCCATAAAATGAGTGATCTTTTTTTAGCTGAAAGCGGAATGCACAAAGCTGAAAGCTATTGGCCTTGCCATCAATACTATTTTTAATTATTAGCGTTACTTGCCGCCGAAATCGTAAAACTTCCAGCTGGTTGTAAAATCTTTGGTTAAAGCCTGGTTGGTTAATGTTGCACGGAGCATTTCAACCGGGATGAGGTTTTCTTTAATGGCGGCATCATGAAACTGCTTGTAGGTCATCTTGCCGCTATCAACCAGTTCTTTTTTCAATTCCATCAACTGCAAACCACCCAGCAGGTAGGCCACCTGGTAAAGCGGGCTATAGCCGCCTTCAAATGAGCGCCTTACTTCGCCCTCGGCATTGGCGCGTTCATGGCCTACACGATCAACCAAAAAGTCGATACACTGTTGTGGTGTCCAGTTGCCTAAATGGTAGTTGAGCGAAAAGATGATCCTTGCACAGCGGTGCATGCGCCAAAACAGCATCCCTACACGTTCTTCGGGGGTTTTGGCAAAGCCTTTATCGTACAACAACAGTTCCCAGTATAAAGCCCAACCTTCAATGGCGAATGGCGTCCCAAAATCCTGGCGATAAGCTTTGTAACGGCTGTTCATAAAATATTGCAGGTTATGACCAGGGATCAGCTCATGCTGCACAGTGCCCCTTGAAAAGTAAGGGTTGTTGCCGCGCATGCTCATCAGCCTGTCGTCATACTGCATGGTATTGGTTGGGTATGAGATACTGATCTCCTTACCACCGGTAAAAAAAGGATTAACTAACTGCCTCTGCGGCGACATCATCACCATGCCCCAGGTTTCTTCGGCCAAAGGCGGTATAGTGATCAGGTCGCGTTCTTTGATAAAACTAAGGGCATCGTTATATAGTTTAACGATCAGTTCAGGCTGATGACCTACCGGCACATAGCTGTTCTTCACTTTTTCGAGGGCTTTTTTCCAATCGCTGCCAAACCCCATTTCCTGCGATGCCTTTAGCATTTCCTTATCGCACCAGGCAAACTCTTTATTGGCCAGTTTAATAAGTTCTTCAGGCGTGTAAGGGATCATTTCGGCCTGTAGCTGATTAATAAGCTCCTGCCTGCCAATTGGCACGCCTTTTATACCGCTGCTATCGCTTTTTTGACTGGTGTTCAGCTTTCCTTTGCTTATGGCCAGCTCGCTGTACCTTTCCAACGCATTGTCAACGGCTTTATAAGGTTCAGGTACCCACCAGGTAAACGAAGGATCGTATTTATTATAGAAACCAAAAAAGTCCTTTAAACGGCCTTTCAAACCCAATAAAGCAGCTTTGGTTACTTTAGCCACCGGCATATCCACCGATGGAAGTTTATGATACGCTGTTGTATCTGCTTTAAGTTCTTTCAAGATCTTATTCAGATCGCCTGCAATCTTTTCTCCATCTACAAATGTTCCGCGGCGGCGCTTTTGTTCAAGCGCATAGATCTCATCGGCAAATGAAATATATTTGGCGGCCTGGCTGTACAGGTCTTCTTCTTTTTTCAAATCCTTCAGATCAAAGTTGATGCGTTTCTTTAGCAGGATATAATCAACCTTGCCATAAATGCTCAGAGCATTAAAATCGGTTTGATCCAGTTGCTTCAGGTAATCGTTATCTACTTCAATGAGCCTTTTGCGCTGCTCGGGCGAGTTAATGACATCCTGCTTATACTGTTCTTCAGCACGGTCATTAACATTATAGGGCGAATAAAATTCATGTATGGCATTCATATCCTGCCCGTACCGGATAATGGTACCGGCTATTTCGCTGGTTTGCTCATACAAATTGCCGGGTGCGGCAGTTTGCGCATTTAAACTCAGGGTACCAATAGTAAGGGCGCAAAGGATTAGCCCTTTTACAGTTTTAGAGGGATGTATAAACACGATATGGTGGTATGTTTGATTAAATAATAAAGCGCGCTGTATTTAGCTTGCAGCCCTGTTAAGGCTGATGAGATTATTGTTATAAGAGTCGAGATAACCGCGGGGCGAATTGCCGATTACGCATTTAAACACCCTGTTAAAGTTGGTGATGCTTTTAAAGCCGCATTTATAAGCTACCGTATTAATGCTTTCAAACTTATGAGCGATAAGCTTTTTGCAGGCTTCGTTGATCCTGATTTCATTGAGGAACGAAATAAAGGTATGACCGGTATGCTTTTTAAAATACCTGCAAAACGATTCAGGCGTCATGTAAGCTACCTTAGCTACATCCTCCAGCGTGATGGGTTCGCTGTAGTGCTGCATAATATAGTTGTAAATATTACCTATCCTGATCCCCTCGTTTTCGGTGATACCCGGCAGGTTACCGTATGTTGATAAAGGGTCCAATTTACTTTTAATATTGGTAAGCCCTTTAAGCAGGTGAAAAAACTGGATCAACTGATCCGGCCCTGATGCCTTTTGCAGGGCGATCATGATCTGCGACACTTTATCAACCACATGGTGCGGCAATTTAAAACCCTGTTGGTGCTGCTGCATAAATATGAGGCTTGGTTTAAGCTCGGGCAGATTAAACAGCGGCGCCAGCGCTCCTTCCGGATTAAAGAATATAGTAAGTGCTTCTATTTGTTTATTAGCGTTGGGCGCAAAGTATTCGGGGTTGCTTTTAAACACATGCGGCAGGTTGGCGCCTATTAAAAACAGATCGCCGGCAGAGTAATCATGCATGTTATTTCCTGCAATCAAAGTACCCTCCCCCTGCTGGATCCAGGTAAGCTGAATTTCCTTGTGGCGGTGCAGGTATGGATAATGATAAGGCAAACAAACCTTTTCTGCAATCACACTTTTATCGTGCGGAACCGGGATGGTAAATTGTAAAACTTTCATCTGCTACATTGATTAATACTTGTTGAATTTACAATTACTTAACTTAATTTGCCAACAAATCTCAATAAAAGGATAAAATACGGTTAATATTTGGTAATTTATGGTTGATACAGCGCCTGAAATTGATCGAAAAACCTATTTTTATCCAGCAAATAAAACATCGATTAAATGTTACACAAACACTTAAAAACAAAACTATAGTTAATCCATGTACAATTTGACCGAATAAAATATCTTTAATTGTCAAATAAACAACTATTATATAACCAACTCAATCCACCTGATTTACGCAGAAAACCGATTTTTGAAGCGTTTTTTATGATCCAGGTAATAAAACCCACGCCCCTTAAAGCAAAAACCGCTCATCAGGGTTGATGAACGGTTCTGTTTTTTCCGGCATGCCGGAAAGAGGATCGATAATTTAAATTAAACCCTTTCAGGTGCAAATTCTTTAATATCGATAGTAGTTGGTTTGCCCGATATAATTTCGCTTGCCAGCAAACCGGTTGCCGCCCCGAGGCTAAGCCCCATCATTCCATGCCCGGTAGCTACAGTCAGGTTGTTATATTGTTTGCTCCTGCCGATATAAGGCAATCCATCGGCAGATGAAGGCCGGAAGCCAAACCAGATATCCTTTTGCTCCGGAACAGCAGGCTTTAAACCGGGGAAATACTTCGGCACCGATTCAACAATACCTTTTACGCGGTTCATGTTGATCCGGTCGTTGATCTTATCAAGTTCCATAGTACCCCCATAGCGTAAACCACCGTTCATCGGTGTAATAGCTACCCTTGCTTCGGCCAGCAGTGCAGGGATATGCATGGTTTCGCTATTATCTTTCACATTAAAAGAATAACCTTTGCCCGGCATCAGCAGGATCTTTACACCCAACAGCCTGCCTATGGCCGGCGACCAGGAGCCGCCTGCAATAACGTATTCATCGGCACTAAACTCCTCGTTACCTGCCAATACCCTGCTCACTTTGCCGCCTTTGGTTTCAATTTTGGTAACCTCTTTATTAGTAACCAGGTTTACACCGGCAGCTTTCAGATGTTTGATTAAAGCAGCCATCAATTTGTTGGGCGACAGGTGTGCATCGCAGCGGTAATGAACCGCGCCTAATACATCAAGCTCAAGTTTTGGCTGTAGTTTTTTACAGTCATCAACACTAAGTACGGCCATATCCAGGCCTAATTCCCTGCCTTTTTCTGCCATGTGGGCTTCTTCCTCACCAGCCTTTTCGGTTTTATAAAACATCAGGATGCCTTTTTCAACCAGGTCGAAATCAAAACCGGGCTCTTTGCTCAGATCTTCATAAAGGTTTTTGCTAAGCAGGGAAAGTTCCGTTAAAGGAACAGCAGACCTTTCAACGTGCGCGGCATTCGCTTTCTTTAAAAATTTTAATCCCCATGAAATCAGTTCGGGGTTTAAGGATGGTTTTACATAGAACGGACTTTTGCTGTTAAACATCCATTTGATACCTTGCGAAACCATACCCGGCGTTGCCAGCGGGATAAAATGGCTTGGCACTATCATACCGGCGTTTCCGTATGAACAGCTATCGGTCATATCGCCTTTATCAAGCACAGTAACCTCATGCCCGGCCTTTTGTAAATAATAAGCCGAACTAAGCCCTACTATCCCACCTCCTATTATCAGCACCTTTGCCATTTTTTATTTTAAGCTGAAAGCTTAAGGCGGAAAGCCGAAAGCTTTTTATTTAGAAAATTATTAATTAAAAACAGTTCAAACGTCCCATCAGGGTCTCTCGAAGAGGACCCTGATGTATACGCTATGCAGATTCGCTGTTCTGGATACTTGTTAGATGTTTAGAAAGCGGTGAACCTCAGGGTCCTCTGCGAGAGACCCTGAGGGAACATGACAGTTAAACGCTAACGTCATTGCGAGGAACGAAGCAATCCCCCATTAGCAAGTTCGCCCTGTATAGTTTGGGATTGCTTCGTTCCTCGCAATGACGCTTTGAGATATTGTTATATCACCTGGAAACCATGCGCATACGGATCGTCATCATCTATTTTGATGGTGTTGTAGCCGTAAACTTTGGCCCAGCCTTCTACGCTTGGTATAATGGCATCAAAGTCATTGATCTTAACCACTTCCTCAACCCGGCCGGTAAATTTGCTGCCGATGATGCTTTCATGAATAAAAGGCTCACCTAATTTCAGTTTACCTTTGGCAAACCATTGCGCCATACGGGCGGATGTACCTGTTCCGCAAGGCGACCTGTCGATAGCTTTATCGCCATAAAACACAGCGTTACGCGCCGTAGCATCTGCCGATAGCGTAGCACCGGCCCAAAGGATATGGGTACAGGTGTTTATAGTAGGATCCTGCGGGTGTACAAACTGATATTTTTCGTTGATACGCTTGCGCAGCACCTGGCTCCAGGCTATCAGTTGCCCTGCGGTATAATCTTCGATGCCCTTGAAATTAGGCTGAGGATCAACAATGGCATAGTAATTACCGCCATATGATACATCTATGGTAAGCGTACCAAGGTCAGGACATTCTACCTGTAAATCAGTCGCGGCAAGGTAAGCTGCCACATTCCTGAGTTTTACCGAGGTTACTTTTTTGCCCTCCTGCTTGTACTCAATCAATACAAGACCGGCAGGCGCTTCCATACGTACTATACCCGGAGTTTTGGGTTGGATCAACCCTTCTTCAATGGCTATGGTAATGGTGCCGATAGTTCCGTGACCGCACATGGGTAAACAACCACTGGTTTCTATAAACAAAACGGCAACGTCGTTTTCCGGATCATGAGGCGGGTACAGGATACTGCCCGACATCATATCATGCCCCCTTGGTTCAAACATCAGGCCCGTCCTGATCCAGTCATACTCTTTTAAAAAGTGCTGACGTTTCTGGCTCATGTTGTCGCCTTTAAGCGTGGGACCGCCACCGGCCACCAGTCTTACGGGATTGCCGC
Organism: Mucilaginibacter sp. cycad4; assembly: GCF_034263275.1. Classification (NCBI taxonomy): domain Bacteria; kingdom Pseudomonadati; phylum Bacteroidota; class Sphingobacteriia; order Sphingobacteriales; family Sphingobacteriaceae; genus Mucilaginibacter; species Mucilaginibacter sp. cycad4. The sequence continues at coordinate 3,793,016 of NZ_CP139559.1, forward strand.
AGGTATGGGCATCAACACAAAAGAAAGTTTTACTTGCCATATGTTATTATAACGCTACTTCGGTTAATTTACCCCAGCTGCCTACAGGTAGCTCAGGCCTTGCGGCAAGTGCATCATTAATGATTTTTTGAACTTTTTCGCGCTCCGCACCAATTAATGGCAAACGAGGCGCACGTACATTTTCGGTACCTATACCCGTTGCAACCTCGGCCAGTTTAATGTACTGTACCAGCTTAGGGTGGATATCAAGCTCAAGCACAGGTAAAAACCAACGATAGATAGCCAAAGCTTCGTCATACCTTTTTGCTTTAACCAAACGGTAAATAGCAACAGTTTCTTTAGGGAAAGCATCAACCAAACCGGCAACCCAGCCGTCAGCACCCATAACAAGGCTTTCCATAGCCAGCGGATCAACACCGGTAAAGATCTTAAACCTGTCATCAAAACGGTTGATCATACGGGTAACGTTTGATACATCGCGGGTTGATTCTTTTACCGCCTGGATATTGTCATAAGCGGCAAGCTGTTCAAACATATCTAAAGTAACCTCAATCTTATAATCAACAGGGTTATTGTAGATCATGATTGGCAGTTCGGTGCTTTTTGCAATAGTTGTAAGGTAAGCAACTGTTTCGCGGGCTTCGCTATTGTAACGCATAGGCGGTAACAGCATCAAGCCATCGGCGCCTTTATCAAAAGCTTTTTGAGCATAAGCAACAGCTGCCTTGGTAGTTTGCTCGGCAATGTTCAATATAACGGGAACTTTTCCTTTAACAAACTCAACGGTATGGGCAAGCAGCGCAAATTTTTCATCATCGCTTAAAACGCTTGCTTCGCCTAATGAGCCGCCTAATATAAATCCGTCAACACCGGCCTCAAGCTGGGCGTTCAGGTTTATATCAAAAGCATCAAAATCAAGTTCGTCATTATCTGTAAATTTTGTAGTTACTGCAGGGAGTACACCTTTCCAATCAAAAGTTATCATTGTATAATATTTTTCACAAAACTAAAATAGTATTAAATAAGTTTATTTAACAATTTAGCAGACACTAACCGTATTTTAACCAATAATGTCAAACACATGCTTATTGCCTGCTAAATAATGCTTATTGCGCATCCCACCAAACCCTGTCGGTGAGCTTAGCATTTTGCTGCGGCTGGGGGTTTGCGGTCATTTCTGTTTGAGGATACAACACCCTGCGTGGGATATCCGACAAGGCATTTTTAACCTTGCTTAACGCCGGGTAGCCTGTACGCCTCCAATCCGTATAGTTTTCCATCGACAGGAAATTAGCCACAACCTTTTCTTCAATAATAAGTTTTATAGCGTTAGTACTTGTAAGCGCTCCCCTTGAAGTTAGATAGCTATCCGCAACGGCATCAGTAATACCCAGTTTTGACATATGCGATTTAACCGCCAGCGAATAAACCGGTTGAGCCGCAGTTGCTCCTGATATTACAAATGTAGCTTCGGCTTTTAAAAATAACGCCTCCGAATAAGTAACAATGTAGTTATTTGAGCTTGTACTTGCATAAAAAGAACCACCTAATGAATACGATTCCAAACTACCAATATCGTCCGAGCCAATCACCCTTCCGGTATATAAACCGGTTTCAATAGCCGGTGCTACCATTTTTGATAGGCGCGGATCTTTCCTGGCCGCAAAACCATCAACAAACGTTGAAGCTAATACCAGCGTTGAACCCGGCAAAAAGTTTTGCTGCCATGGATTTTCGGCACCGGCACTACCGGCGAAAGGCATTTTCATATCATCATCATTACTTGTCATGCCGTTTTCAAGAGCGGTTAGGGCCAGTTGTGCCTGGGCGGCAGCTGTATGCCCCGGTGCTTTAGTGAGGTGCATATAATAACGCGCCTTTAATGTATAAGCGGCCTTTTTCCATTTGCTCATATCACCGGTGTAGTAAAAATCATCGCCAGTCGGCACGGTGGTGCTGTTTTTGGCAATATCGGCAATGGAATTATCAAGCAGGGTTTGGATCTGCGTATAAACTGATTGCTGGCTGTCATAAGTTGGGGCAACGTTAGCAATCCCCTGAAAGCCTTTTGAAAACGGCACATCGCCCCAAACATCAGTAGCTGAGCCAAGCGTGTAAGCCAGCAAGATCTTTGATATAGCGGCGTAATTGGCATTGCCATCGGCTTCCGCTTTTTTGTTTAACAGTACAAGGTTATTCATTACCTGCGTGTAAAAATTATACCAATCACTATCCATATCCTGGTGATACATGAGGTAGGTGCCAAAGTTAGGTGGTACCTGATTCAAAGCTATTACCTGCAGGTATTGCTGTAGTACTATGGCAAGGTTAGCACCACCCGCAGCAGTGATATTTTGTGATATGGCAGCCTCAACCGGTGCAAGGATCTGTGCTTCTTTAACATCTATAGGCCTGTTGGGGTCCTGGTTTACATCAATGTATTTTTTACAGCCCGTAAAACTTACCAACGCGCATGTTATTAACGTGATATATTTATTTTTCATGACAATTTCTTATTAATGATTTAAATTATAGGGTAACTTTCAAGCTAAAATCAACTGATCTTGAAGTTGGGGTTGAGAATGAATAGATACCTTGTGATCCGTTTGCAGAACCAAATGAGCTAACTTCGGGGTCACCACCTGTAAAGTGCGGAGCGTGGATCCAAAGGTTGCGGCCGGTTACGCTAAATGTTGCCGATTTGAAGGGGCTTTTACTTAACCATGATGGTTTTAAAGTATAACCCAAACTTACGTTACGCAGTTTTACATAGCTACCATCCTGAATAACCGATTCCAAAACGCCGTTTGCACGCTGGTAATAAGCCTGGCCGTTAACCGCTATAGTATTTGGTTGCCCGGTAGTAGCATTTACGCCATCAACTACCCTTAAACCACGGTTTTCGGTAACCTTTGGTGTACCATAAAAATAACCATAGCCATCAACGTTATTTTGAATATCTCCGCCACGCTTGATATCAAAAAAGAAACTGAAATTGAATTGTTTGTACCTGAAATTATTGTTTATACCACCAAGCCAGTTTGGATTAATATTACCTACTATACCCTGTGTATCGTCGGCATATGGAAGGCCTGTATCATCAATCAATAACTTACCTGCCGCATTACGAGCGTAACGGGTACCGTATATCACACCGTAAGGCTGGCCAACTATAACATTAGTAAAACCATTGCTAATCAATGACAGGTCCTTATCAAGATAAAGTACTTTGTTCCGGTTACGAGTAAAATTCAAGGTAAGGTCCCAGTTAAAATCACGGCTCTTTACTGGCGTAATATTTAACAATACTTCGATACCCCTATTACGCATTATAGCCGAATTTACACTTGTGTAGGCATAGCCTGTTGATGGCGCAAGGGCCACTTGTGAAATAATGCCGTCAATTGTTTTTTTGCTGTAAAATGAGGCTTCAAGGCTGATACGATTATTAAAAAAGCCTGCTTCAAAGCCTGCTTCAAACTCGTTAATCCGTTCGTTTTTCAGATTTGGGTTACCAAGTACATCACTTTTCAAAAAGCCGGCCTGCCCTGCATAAGGGAATATAAGATTACGGATAGTTGCGCTATTATATGGTGTTAATAAACTATAAGGACCTATGCCGCCGTCATTACCAACAGTACCATATGAAACCCTTACTTTACCCAGGTTCATTACTTTTGAAAATTCCGGGCTAAAAAATTCTGAGAAGATGAAGCTACCAGCGGCAGAGCCATAAGGATAAAAGCTATGATCTTTTGACAATACCGAGTTACCATCATACCTGCCGGTTAATGATAATAGCAGGAAGCGCTTATACTCGATGTTTGATTGCAGGTAAAAACCAACCTTACGTTGCAAGTATGAAGCCTCTTTATAAGTAACTGTTGAAGCAGATGACATATTGTACAAGCCAGGTACAGTTAAACCTACACCATTTGCATAGGTATTTTCCGTATAGTTTGAGATCAGGTTATTACCCAATATAACATCTACATTAAAATCACCAAATTGCTTATTAGCACTAATCAATAAATCGTTATTGTATTGGCGGTAATTGATATTCTGGTCAACAAGCCGACCATTGGGATTGGATACCGACTGGGTTGATTCATGGTACCTGTCCATTTCAGTATAAACATCGGCACCAAACCTTTCGGTAATGGTCAACCACGACAAAGGTTTATAATCTGCAGTAAAAGTTGGTAAAAACCTGTTAACACCCGAATGATTTTTGATGTTATCCAACACCCAATATGGGTTATTGCGCGAGAAACGATATAAACGCTGGGTGCCATCAGCATTTAAATAAGGTTGCAAATTGTATGAAACCGGCGCAGTAAAAATTGTCCAAACCGGGCTTTCCAGCGCATACCCTTCAGGTAACCTATCATTTTGCGAGTTTGAATAATTTAACTGAAAAGTGGTATTCAGATTTTTTAACACCTGCGCACTATATTTTGCGAAAAAAGTATTACGCAAAAATTTAGTTGTCGGAACTGTTCCCTGCTGATTAAAATTAGAGTATGAAACCAGGTAAGTAGAATTGTTACCGCCGCCGCCAATATTAACGGTATTGTTATATGTATGTCCGGTTTTAAAGAACAGATCTGACTGATTATAAACTTTTGCAGGCTGCCCGTTTATTTTCAGAGTATCCATGCGCGCGCCCCATGATGTGCTTGTTTTTTGATTCACACCATCATAATAAATACCGTTTGTACCTTGCGAATACTTATTTTGAATTTGCGGCAACAGCGGGTTTTCGAAAGAAAAATCAGAAGAAAAAGTTATCAGCGGTTTTTGATTTAAGGCGCCGTTTTTTGTGGTAATAATGACAACACCGTTGGCCCCCTTTGAACCGTATAAAGCTGTAGCTGCCGCACCTTTCAACACGTTCATACTGGCAATAATCGACGGATCTATATCTGCAATACGGTTAGTTCCAGGCCCCGAGTTTAGGTTGCCTGTTTCAGTATTATCAACAGGAACGCCGTCAATTACCATTAAAGGCTCATTAGTACCGTAAATTGAAGATCCTCCACGAATCACAATCCTTGCCGAACTACCCGGCGTACCAGATGAGCTTGTAACCTGAACACCGGCAACCTTACCGGCTATCGCGTTTACCAGGTTGGGCTCTTTTGATTGTGTGATCGACTCTGCCTTTACTTCTTGTGAGCTGTAAGTTAAAATCCTTTTGTCGCGTTTGATACCCAATGCGGTAACAACCACTTCGTTCAGCACTTTGTTATCTTCGGCTAAGGCAATATTAACCTGTGCCTGACCTGTGAGCTTAAGCTCCTGCGCAGTAAAACCTATTGCGGTTACAATTAGTGTACCCTGCCCGGTATAATCAAGGCTGAACATACCACTGCCATTGGTAACAGAACCGGCGCTTGTATTTTTTATTTTAACGGAAGCGCCGGCTATAGGCTCGCCCTTCTCGTCGGTTACCTTTCCTTTTAATGTTACTGTTTGCGCGTAGGTGCTGTAACAAAACACAAACACACTTAGTAAAGGCAAAATGAACCTCTTTAGTAATTGTTTAAACTTCATAAATTAAATTTTGGGGTTAATGACTATGTATTACACGCTGTATTCCAGCCACGTAAAACTATCCGGGAGGCACCCCTTGTTTTTTTATGAAATTTGCCAATACTACCCGTATCTTAACATTCCTGTTACAATAGCATTAAATTGATATTATATTTATATAAAAACCTGTTAAAGCGTTAATATATTGACAGTTAATCTGCAGCGCTATTAAGAAACTTACTTTAAAAAGTCAACGCATAAAAAAACGGCTAAAATCCTGCTATCAACTGCAAAATATCATTTAAAACAATTGTGAAAAACACACTAATTTAGTTGACAGTTATTCTTACCATTATACAAACATATCATGCTGATAAAAAAGAGGTTTAAATTAAACCTATGCCTTGTAGCCTGCTTAGCCGGGGCACATACCTTAAAGGCGCAATCCTATGTACCCGAATTAAACGATACCCGGATAAAAGTAAAACCGGTCGTATCCGTTAAAGCTTATTCTTTTAATTTAAAGGATGTTCAATTACTGGAGAGCCCTTTTAAGAAAGCGATGGAGGTTGACGCCGCTTATTTATTATCTATAGAGCCCGACAGACTGCTTTCGGCCTTCCGTTCGCACTCGGGCCTTACACCCAAAGGAAAAATGTATGAAGGCTGGGAATCATCAGGTTTGGCAGGGCATACGTTGGGGCATTACCTGTCGGCCATTTCTATGCATTACGCATCAACCCGGAATCCCGAATTTTTAAAACGTGTAAACTATATAGTTAAAGAACTTGATGAGTGCCAGGCGGCCCGCAAAAGCGGTTACGTAGGCGCTATCCCGAAAGAAGATACCATTTGGGCCGAGGTTGCCAAAGGCGAGATCCGTTCACGTGGATTTGATTTGAATGGCGGCTGGTCGCCCTGGTATACGGTGCATAAAGTTATGGCAGGTTTACTTGATGCCTATTTATACTGTAATAATCCCGAAGCCTTAAAAGTATGCAAAGGCATGGCCGACTGGACAGGTGAAACCATCAAAAATCTTGATGATGAGAAACTGCAAAAAATGCTGCTTTGCGAATATGGAGGCATGGCAGAAACGTTAGCCAACTTGTATGCCATTAACGGCGATAAAAAATACCTGGAGCTATCGTACAAATTTTATGATAAAAAGATCCTTGATCCCCTATCTCAAAAACAGGATGTACTGCCGGGCAAGCATTCAAACACACAAATCCCCAAAGTAATTGCAAGCGCACGCAGGTACGAGCTTACCGGCGATAAAAAGGATAAAGCCATTGCCGATTTCTTTTGGGAAACCATTGTTAACCATCACTCCTATGCCACAGGAGGTAACAGCAACTATGAATACCTGAGCGATGCAGACAAGCTGAATGATAAGCTTACCGAAAACACTACCGAAACCTGCAACACCTACAACATGCTGAAATTAACCCGGCATTTGTTTGCTGTTGAGCCTTCGGCCATGCTGATGGATTATTACGAAAAGGCGCTGTATAACCACATTCTCGCTTCGCAAAACCATGCCGACGGTATGATGTGCTACTTTGTACCGCTGCGGATGGGTGGAACCAAGCATTACAGTACACCGTTTGATGATTTTACCTGCTGCGTTGGCTCGGGTATGGAAAACCATGTTAAATACAACGAGAGTATCTACTTTAAAGGAGCTGATGGCAGTTTATACGTCAACCTGTTTATCCCATCGATACTTAACTGGGCATCAAAAGGTTTATCAGTAAAACAGGAAAGCAGCTTCCCTAATGATGATCATATCACATTTATGGTGAATACCAAAAAGCCGCTTACCATGGCTATCCGCATCCGTAAACCAAAATGGACCAGCAATGCTACTATCAGCATTAACGGAAAAGCTCAAAATGCTGCCATTGATGCCCAGGGATATATTGTTTTAAGCCGCAAATGGAGCAACAACGATAAAATTGAATTTACCACACCCGAGAAGCTTTATACCGAAGCCATGCCCGATAATGCCAACAGGCGTGCGGTATTTTACGGCCCGGTATTGCTTGCAGGTGTGTTAGGCAATACTGAGCCTGATCCGTTGAAAGGTGTACCGGTGTTTGTGACCAGCGAGACTGATCCTAACCAATGGCTGCAAATGGTTGATAAAAAACAATTAAGCTTTCGCACGGTGAATATTTCAAAGCCAGAGGAAGTTACACTGATCCCATTCAACCAAACTCAAAATCAATACTATTCTGTTTATTGGGACGTATTTACTCCACAGGCATGGGTGGTGCAGCAAAAAGCCTATGACGAGCAAAGGAAAAAACAACAGGAACTGGAAGCCCGCACTATGGACATTTTACGTATAGGCGAAATGCAGCCCGAACGCGATCATAACTTCATCAGTGAAAACGCCACTACAGGTGAAGACCATCAAAAGAAATGGCGGTCTACGGAGAACGGCGGCTACCTGCAATACGAAATGAAGATTGATGCCAATGCGCAAAACACGCTCATTAACAGCTACTGGGGTATGGATAACCGCGGCAGAAAATTTGATATTTTGATTGATGGCGTTAAGCTGGCATCAGAGGATTTGAACCAGTACAAGGAAAGCCGCTTTTACGATATCAGCTATACGTTACCTATTGAGCTAACTAAAGGCAAGCAAAAAGTAACCGTAAAACTGCTGCCTCAAAAAGAAAACAGTGCAGGCCCGGTTTACGGCAGCCGGATGGTTAAAAACTAATTTTAAAAGCAAAAGAACTTGAATATCATGATCAATAAACAAAAAGTCGCCGGTGTGCTTGCCCTTTCACTGGCTGCACTTACAAGCCCGGTATTGGCACAGCAAAAGGATTACCCTATCCAGCCGGTTGCCTTTACCAGCGTACACGTGAACGATAACTTCTGGCAGCCCAAAATGGAAGTGAATGCCACAGTTACCATTCCGTACGTGCTGGCGCAATGCAAGGCAAACGGCCGCATGGATAACTTTTTACGCGCCGCAAAAAAGCTTGACGGCGATAAACTAAGCGAATTCCCGTTTGATGATACCGATGTGTATAAGGCAATTGAAGGTGCATCCTATTCTATGCAGAATAAAAGGAACCCGCAGCTTGATAAATCCATTGATAGCCTCATCTCCATTATTGGCGCGGCCCAGGAGCCGGATGGCTATCTATACACTTTCAGAACTGTTAACGCCAAAAAGCCCCATGAGTGGATAGGCTCCAAACGCTGGGAAAAGGAAGAAGACCTGAGCCATGAGCTATATAATGCAGGCCACCTTTATGAAGCTGCCGTAGCACATTACCAGGCAACCGGTAAACGTACATTGCTCAACATCGCCATAAAAAATGCCGACCTGTTGGTTAAAACTTTTGGACCGGGCAAAATTGAGGAATATCCGGGCCACCAGATCGTGGAGATCGGCCTTTCAAAAATGTACCGGGTTACCGGCAACAAACAATACCTCGACCTGGCCAAATTCTTTTTAGATGTGCGCGGACCAAAAGGCGATGCTTACAACCAGGCCGATAAAAAAGTGGTTGACCAGCATGAAGCCGAGGGCCACGCGGTACGGGCTGCCTACATGTACACCGGCATGGCCGATATCGCTGCCTTAACAGGTAATACCAAATATTTGGCAGCCATTGATGATATATGGAGTGATGTGGTAACCAAGAAACTGTACATCACCGGCGGCATTGGCGCAACCGGGGCAGGTGAGGCTTTTGGCGAAGCATACCAGTTGCCGAATATGTCGGCCTATGCCGAAACCTGTGCGGCTATTGGCAACGTTTACTGGAACAACAGGATGTTCCTCCTGCACGGCGATTCGAAATACATTGACGTGTTGGAAAGAACGCTTTACAACGGCCTGTTATCGGGCGTATCATTGAGCGGTAACAGGTTCTTTTACCCAAACCCGCTGGCTTCCATGTTTCAGCATCAGCGCAGCGCATGGATCAGTTGTGCCTGCTGTATCAGCAACATGACCCGCTTTTTACCTTCGCTGCCGGGTTACGTTTATGCTAAAAACAAAAACGACCTGTACATTAACCTGTTTATGAGCAACTCAAGTAATATCAAACTTACTTCGGGTAACGTAAACATTGTACAGCAAACAGATTATCCATGGAAAGGCAGGGTTGACATTACCGTTAACCCCGATAAAGCAGGTGAATTTACTTTAAGGGTACGCATTCCCGGCTGGGCCAAACAGCAGCCGGTACCGGGCGACCTGTATACCTTTATGGATAAAAAATCCTTCCCGCTTACGCTGATGATCAACGGGCAGGCAAAATCATTTGAAACCGAAAAGGGCTATGCCGTGCTAAAACGCACCTGGAAAAAAGGCGATAAAGTTTCGCTTTTATTACCTATGGAAACCGAAAAAGTATTAGCTAATCAACAGGTTAAGGACGACAGGGGCAGGTTTGCATTTGAGCGCGGCCCTATTGTTTATTGCCTTGAAGGCCCGGATAACAAGGACAGCCTGGTACAAAACATATTGATTGATAAAAATGCCATTGCCGATGCCAACTATCATGCCGATCTACTTAATGGCGTTGATGTGATCAGTACTGAAGGAAAAAGCGCCAAACGCCAGCTAAAAACCGACAGCATTTTACAAACCGATCAAATGGTGAAAGCTATTCCTTACTATGCCTGGGCAAATCGGGGGCCGAGTGAAATGACGGTTTGGATCCCTTATGAAACTTCGGCTGTGCGCCCTAAACCGGCACCTACCATTGCCAGTACCAGTAAAGTGAGCGCCTCGTTAAAAAACGTGCGAATGTTTGCTGCCATAAAAGATCAGTATGAACCCGCCGATTCCAAAGATACCAACTACCCTTACCTGCACTGGTGGCCCGCTAAAAACACCAATGAGTTTGTACAGTATGATTTTGATACTGAACACACCGTTAGCGAATCAAAAGTTTACTGGTATGATGACGGCCCATGGGGTGGCTGCCGTATCCCGGTATCGTACAAGATCCTGTATAAAAAAGATGGCCAATGGGTTCCGGTAAAAAATACCACACCTTACACCATAAGCAAGGATAGTTTTAATGTGGTTACTTTTGATCCGGTTGCTACTACAGCCCTACGAATGGAAATTCAGTTACCGGCTGATAACTCTACCGGGATCCATGAATGGGCGGTTAAATAACCTGTTATCCATAATAACAGTAAAGCCTTTCCGTTTATGCGAAAGGCTTTACTGTTTTAATTACACCGCAAACGGAATACTTTAAGTATAAAAAGCCCATTTTACCTATAAACTTATATTCCCTACATTTGCGGCCTTAAAAAATAAAAAAATGATAAATTTCGAAAAAGTGAAAGAAGTTATCGCAGCAGCAGAAGCTGACGCGGCAAGCTTTTATGAAAAAGGTAACAAGGCTGCCGGTACAAGACTGCGCAATGCTATGCAACAATTAAAAGTATTAGCTACGGATATCCGTAAAGAAGTTACTGAAAAGAAAAACGCAGCAGCTTAATCACTGTCAAAAATGTTTTTAGATAAAGCGGGCTGGTTTTCCATGTACCCGCTTTATTGCTTAACTGAAGGCTGCGAGCCACAAGGTGAGCAAAATACTGTCGCAGGTTTAGCGACAGCGTAACCTTTGACCAATCATAGTTTAAGCTTCTGTTTTTCAGCCTTTAACTAAAAAAACAACAGTTACAAACTGGCAATAACAAACAAAAAGACTGTAACCCCATATACACGAGATTACAGTCTTTTTCATTGTCATTTCTAAAAACAGACAGAGCTGCCTGAACTTATTTCCCTAAAACATCCAAAATAGGGTGATCAATCGCGTTCAATATATTTTCTGATGATTTTATCAGTTCAAGTACGGTAATTTCATTATCGCCTTTTTTCAGCCATTCAACCGGTACATAAATGGTTTGCTGCGGACCGCAATTCCAATAACGGCCTAAATTGTGCCCGTTGATCCAAACAATGCCTTTACCCCATTTACTCATGTCGAGATAAGTATCGGCCAATTTATCAACCTTGAAAACTGCTTTTTTCAATTGCGGTGTATTGTTAGCTACAATCTTTTTAATTGCCGGATTTGCTTTCACTTTGTTGATATCATCAAAAGGCAGTGAATACATTTTCCAGCTTTTCAACTCAGTACCGGCAAAAAGTACTTTTTCTGTAATACCCTTTTTGTTTTTAAGCAGGTAAGGACCAAAATTGATACGGCCAAGGTTTTCAACTAAAATATCCAGTGTTACCTTTCCTTTGGGCAAATTGATCATGAGGCTGTCCTGGTATTTACGCCTGTCGAGGATCCCTGCACGTTTGCCGTTTATGTAGATCAGGCCGTAATCGCGCAGGTCTTTGATTTTAAGCAAACCAGATTTGCCTCCGTTAATGGTTGTGCGGTAAAGTACAAAACCATAAGCCTGATTAAGATCTTCAAAAGCAAGGGGAGTGCTATTGATCTTTGCCGCCGGCAGTACATTAAACAGGCTTCTTGATTGTGTAAACTTAATTGCAGGTAGGCTTATGGCATGTTTAGCTGCGGGAACTTCGGGCAGAGATACGCCTGTAGGAAGGTGCTTACTGATCACAGTGCGAAACTTCATGAACTTATCGGTAGCATTACCTGCCTCATCAAGCGGCGCATCATAATCATAGCTGCTGATCTGCGGTTCATAAGGGTTTTGATCATTATAGTTTGCACCGTTCATGAAAGCACGTGTTGTACCGCCATGAAACATGTACATGTTAATGGAAATACCTGCGGCCAGTACCGAATCAAGTTTCGGTACATATTTATCAGCAGGTATGGTATGATGTGCAGTTCCCCACCAGTCGAACCAGGCCGGGTACCATTCGGCAATAAAATAAGGGCCCTTGCCATTATAATTTTCGCCGATAAGCTTTTTAACTTTTGCTACATCATCAACACCGTTTATAGCGGGTAATAAGCCCGGTAAATGACCATCTTTTATAGCAGGTTCAGGATCGCAGGTGTAGAGCTGGCCATCAAAACCGGCATCTATAAACATTTTGCGGTTAAGGGCCAGGTAATCTTTATCGCTGCCATATGAGCCGTATTCGTTCTCTATCTGCACCATTAAAATATTGCCGCCATGGTTCACCAGCAGGGGTGATAATTGCCTACCTACCTGGGTAAGATATTTTTTATAAGCTTCCAGGTATTTAGGCTCCTTACTGCGTACAACTAAGCCCTGCTCCTTTTCGAGCCAGTAAGGATAGCCGCCAAACTCCCATTCGGCGCAAACGTAGGGGCTGGGGCGTAATATCACCCAAAGGCCTTCCTCCTGTGCTATCTTTACAAATTCGGCAATATCATTGTTGCCGGTAAAATCATAATGCCCTTTCTGTGGTTCATGAACATTCCAGAAAACGTAGGTACCAATGGTGTTCAACCCCATAGCTTTGGCCATTTTCATACGCTGGCGCCAGGCCTCACGCGGAACGCGGGTATAGTGCATTTCGCCGGAAATGATCTGCAGCGGTTTACCATCAAGCAGGAATGTAGTATCGCCAAGGGCAAAAGTATGTTTAGCATTTTGCGCCTGCAGCTTTGCGGATGCAAACAGGATAACAGAGAGGAATAGTAGTTTTATAAGTTTCATAAATTGAAAAAAAGCAGGATTTTAGTTTTTATTTATATCAGGGGATGATTATTTTACGGTTAATGTTATAGCTGATGATTTAAGATTACCGGCACTAAACTGAACCTGTACAACGCCAGGTTTACCGGTAGTTTGTACATAAGCTAATAAGCGCCCGTGCAACGCTTTACGTTGGTTTGATTGATAGCTTTCATGGCTGCTGTTGCTGCCGCTTTCAAGGCCTGATAGTTTAGCCGGGCCCGTAATTGATACTGTTATCTCATCGGTAGCAGTAAATACAGGGTTACCGTTTTTATCGGTAATGTAAACCTCAATCTGGCTCAAGCCTTTTGTGTTATGGCTAAATAGGGTATTATCAGCCACCGCATTAAGTTGATAAGCATCGCCGGCTGTTTTTATACTGTTGGTACATACTTCAACACCATTATTGTAACCTTTTACTAAAAGCTCGCCGGGCTGGTAATCAACCTCCCATGATGGCACCCGCCCTCTTGCGGTGCTGCGGACCTGTTTGCCAAGGGATTTGCCGTTCAGAAACAATTCTGTTTCCTGGCAATTGGTAAAACAATCAACTTTTACTTTACTGCCGGGCTGCCAGTTCCAAACCGGCTCAGCAGTGCGGTGGCTCCAGATCCCTCTGTCATCAGTCCCCGTTATAGGGCGTGCGCCTATGTAAGCCATTGGCGTATCCGACCAAAGACTTTGCCTGAAGAAATATTCCGGCTTTTTAAAGCCGGCCAGGTCAATAAGCCCTGCGCCGTTACTGCGCTGCGGCCATTTGCCGGCCTCGCCCAGGTAATCGATACCTGTCCATAGGTATTGAGCAGAGATGTATTCGTTACTATCAACAGCGTTCCAGGCTTGTTGCGCCATCCCGTTCTCGCTGCCGTAAATAATACGGTTGGGATATTTCTTATGATCTTCGGGATATCGGTATTCCTGGTAATTATAGCCCACAACATCCAGCACATCAGGGTAGCCTACTTCGTTCGACATCACCACACCGGCCAGCGCGGCTGTTACAGGGCGGGTTTGATCAACGGCTTTTACAGCTTTAACCAGTTGTTTGGCTATAGGTGTTAACCCGCTTGCCGCGGGATGATCAGGCAGGTAGCCCTTACCATAGATCTGCGGGTTGCGACCTGTATTTAATACTTCATGCGTATATGGATCGTTAGGATAATCTATCTCGTTACCGATGCTCCACATAATGATGGAAGGGTGGTTACGTGCCCGCAACACCATATCAGTTACATCCCGGTCTGCCCATTCCTTAAAATATTCGTGGTATCCGTTTTTGGATGGCGTACCAACATTCCAGCCTGCTACCCATTTGTTTTTACCTGCCTCCCATTCGTCAAAAGCTTCGTCCATTACTAAGAAGCCCATTTTATCGCACAAATCGTACAGATAATCGGCATGAGGGTTATGGCTTAGCCTGAGCGAGTTTACTCCTGCATCTTTCAATAATTTCAACCTGCGTACCCAAACTTCCGGCGGCACGGCTACACCCAGGGCACCGGCATCATCATGAATACATACACCTTTAAGTTTAGTGCTTTTATCATTTAAAAAGAAGCCCTTATCCTTATCAAAACGGATACTGCGGATCCCTACCGCATGTGTTATTTCATCAGTTTGCTTGCCGTTGCGGTTTAGAGATACCAGTAGTTTATAAAGATCAGGCTTTTCGGTATCCCATAATTGAGGGGATGATATCTGTTGATCAAATTCAACCTCATGTTTGCCCGGCTTTACAATTACCTGTTTTTGCAGGGAAACAACTGCTTTCCCCTTTTCGCCAAGCAGGTTTACTTTTACCAGTACAGATGCATCTGTAGTCTTGCTATTGGTAATGCTCACGTTAATTTTTACTGTAGCTTTATCTGCCGAGACATCGGGTGTAGAAAAGGCTACATCCCAGGGGGCTATGTGTACCGGGTCTTTAACAATGATGTATACATTACGGTAAATACCTGAGCCTGTATACCAGCGTGAATCAGCAAATTCGTTGTGGTCTACCTTTACTGCTATCGTATTTTGTCCGTTTAAGTTTAAATACTTGCTTAGCTCATATTGAAACGAGATAAAGCCATTTGGGCGTTTACCTAAATAATGCCCGTTGATCCATACCTCGCTGTTTTTATATACGCCATCAAAATAAATATATACCTGCTTCCCTTTCCATGCATTGTTACCGGCGAAACTCTTTTTGTACCAGCCAATCCCTCCCGGCAAATAGCCGGTGGCACTTGCCCATTCATTACTAAAAGGGCCTTCAATGCTCCAGTCATGTGGCAGGTCCACAGTTCTCCATTGCGTTTCGGTAGCGATACCACTGATCCCTGTACTGATGTCGCCCTTGTGGAAAGCCCATGCCGCATTAAATAAAACCGGTTTTCCTGGGCCCTGGGCCTTAAGTAAGCCCGGCAGCAATAGTATGCTGAATAAAAAAAGAAGCGAATAGTTTATATTTTTCATTTCGACAGAAAATAAGATGCTACTTAATGATCCCGGTAAGGGTGACGATGGAACGGGCCGGAACAACATTCTTATCCCCGGTTATTTTACCGGCTTTAAGCTCATCACCCTGCGATGTTAAATAGGATGCCGTAAACTGAACTTTAACATTATCCATATGAAATGCCGCGCTTACATCATTAGTACCCTGGTTAACTATAACCACGGTTAAGTTTTTTCCATTTTTAAATGCCGACACCAGCAAGGGCTTTCCTTCAGCTACCGATGAAACTTCAGCATCAACCCTCACAGCCCCGGGGTTAACAAACCTGCTGTAATTACCCATGGCCCAAAGCATTTTACTGCTGTAAAAATTGCCGTCGGTTTTATTTTTGTCGATGTAGATAAGGCCATCTTTATAGTCATAGGCCGAAATGGCTGTCCACCATTGCCAGGCCGATGCGTTGGCCGCCGTAAGATCGGTATGGATTACCGATGCTAAATATAATGCCGCATCTATACCCAGATCACGCTTATTGCCATCAATCTCGCCTGCGTTATCACCTAAAATGCAATACTCCGACTGCCAGAAATCAAGTCCCTTAACAGCCGATACACTATCAGCCAATGCCCCACGAGCTTTTACTGACGATGCCATTGGCGACGTGGTAAAATAGCTGTGTGCTGCAATAGTTTTGGCTACCGAAGGCAGGTCGCCTATGTAATTGGCCGATCCCGGCTTGAAAAAATCTGTAATCTGACTGCCCTTACCTGGCTTATCACCTTTAGTAAATAAGTAGTTGATGCTCCCGGCCTCGCCAACCAAAATCTTTGAGCTAATTTTATTATTGATGAATTCTTTATTGATGGCCCGTATTAATCCGGCAACTTCAGCATTATTATAAGGGGCTCCCTCCTGCCCTCCATCGCTCCAATCCCATTGGGGCTCGTTTATCGGGCTTATGTAATCAAATTTTACTTTGCTTACCTGCTCAACTCCCTTTACCACTTTGGCCAGGAATACGGCATAAGCATCATACTTATCAGGTGCAATATTCACTTTGCCCCCGGTAGCGTAAGCTTTGCCATTAATGGTAAACTGCACCGGCGGACTGTTATTAAAACCTAAAAATTGATTAACCCCGCGCTTTTTGGCCGCCTCAAGAAACCACAACTGCCCGGCCTGGTTTTGCCAGTTATAGCTTCCATCACCGTTTAAAAACGATTCAGCACGGCGCCACTCGTCTTTAATGCCACTCTCATTTCCTTGCTGGGTACTGCCGGCACCAATGTTAAACCTCCATAATGACAAACCTATCCCTTTAGGTGAACCATCGGCATAGGTATCCCGGCTAAAAAGCAGGTCGGCAATTTTGTTGCGCTTATCATCAGGCCAGTTACCCACAAACTGGCATGCCCAAGCATCCGACGCACCAAAATTGCTAATGGGTTGATGCGTTTTTGAAAAATTGATATCAATAGTTACGTCTTTGCCCTGGCTGCTTACCAAAGGAATATTAATCCCCAAAGCAGCCACGGCCAACAGTACTTTTTTTATAGTAGTTTTTATTATCATCGTGTTTAAATCAACAAATAAAACAGCACTAAACAGTGCTGTTTTATTGCAATATTATTGTTGCACTATTTGCCATTGCTGGTTAGCAGCGCCGCCATAAGGCCACTGAATGATGCCTGCACCATTTGTGGTTGATGCGCCGTTAACATCAAGCGCAAGCCCGCTGTTGCGGTTAATTACTTTATAGATACCATCGCTGGTAGCAGTAAGCTGCCATTGCTGGTTGTTGCCACCGTTCCACGGCCATTGTATAATGCCCGCGCCATTGGCGGTTGAACTCATATTAACATCAAGCGACTGCGTGCTGTTGCGGTTAGTTATTTTGTAATAGCCCCCGCCGTTGGCAGCAATAACCCATTGCTGGTTATTGCCCCCGTTTTGAGGCCACTGTATGATGCCTGCTCCATTGGCCGTTGAGCCACCATTAACATCAAGCGCCTGGCCGCTGTTAACATTTAAAAACCTGTAGTATGCACCGGTATAAAATGTATCGGTACCACCGGCACCTACGCCCCAGGCATATTTAATGCGACTTAAGCCCGATGCATTTGTTGTTGACACGGTAAGGCTTGTACCGGTTCCGTTCAATTGTTGAATGGCGTAGCTATCGCCGGTACGTACGCCCGGCCAATAAACTGCGCCCATACCATAAGCACGTGCCTGGTTGGTTAAACCCTGCAGGTATGCTATTTCCTGGTCGCCGCCAATGGCCCCGGTATAATTTTTACCACCTGTCATCGGGATACCAAATTCGGTAAGTACTGCACGGCTGCTGTAGGCACCAATATTACCTTTCAAACGATTTTCCCATTGCAGAGCGGTTGTAAGTGTGCCGTTACTGAAAAAGGTATAATCATGGATCGACAATAAACAACCCGAAAAACGGCTATCGGCGCCAACGCCTGTAATATCCTGCGAATAAGAAGTACCGCTGATCAGGATCCTGCCTTGGGGAACAGATGGATAGTTGCTTAACCACTGGGCGCAAATGGTTGTCCAGTCGGTTAAAGAATAGCCGTGCGGCTCGTTAAAGATCTCGAAATACACATGCGCGTTGCTGCCATATTTGGCAACAATGGTTTGCCACATCGACCAAAACTCGGTTGTGTTATCTATCTTCCCGTCTGCAGATGATTTAGCTTCCCAGTAACCCAGTATTACATTCATTCCTTTACTCAGAGCCTTATCAATAACACCTGTATAAGAGTTCCACCAGGTTTGTGATACCGTTGAATAGTTTACAGGCAGCCTTACCGTATTTGCTCCTGTATTGGTTTGGATCCCTGTTAATACAGCATCAGCTTTAGCCGATACCGTGGCATAACTATCAGCAGATGTTAAGCCGCTTAATACCAGGATCCCGTCACTAAAGTTATCACCATCGGCAGCCCAGTTCACGCCTTTCAGCGCGCTTGCCGGTGTTGAATCTGTAATGACTGTTTTATCTCCTATTTTTACTTCATCCGGAGTGGATGATTTTTTTACTGATACGATATCCTTTTTACACCCGGCCGCCAAACAACACATCGCTAATAATGCAATACTTAAGTTCTTCATAATTTTGCTATAGGTTAGAATTGGGTAGAAAAAAGGGGGAAGAAAGAAGTTCTTCCCCCGGGAATAGTTATTGTTAGTAACCTGGGTTTTGCTGCAACTGCCCACCAGATGCCTGGATCTCGGCCCTTGGTATTGGTAACCAATAATGTTTGGTTTCAAACTTGCGACCGTCTAAAGCTACTTTTGGTGTATAAGTAAATGTACCGTTGGCATTTTTAGTAATAATCACACCCCCTGCCGGTTTATTTTCGGTCACCTCGGCAATTTTCCAGCGGCGTACATCATAAAAACGGTGCTCCTCAAACGCCAGTTCAACACGACGCTCATAGCGTACAGCATCACGCATTTGTGATTGTGACATTCCCCCAGCCAAAGCAGGCATATTAACACCCGGACGTGAACGGATCAGGTTAATAGCCGTACGTGCAGATAATGATGAACCAGAAGGAACAACGTCAGGCCCGTAAGCTTCGTTAGCTGCCTCAGCAAAGTTCAACAGGATCTCGGCATAACGGAAATAGATCCATGGCTGGAAACCCGCGTTACCCCATGGGTTTTGCAATGGATATGCATCATTCATGTATTTTTTTAGATAGTAGCCTGTTTTGGTAGTGTTCCAGTTATCGGCACCATCTTTACTGTCTTTTCCACCTGGAATGAAGGCTTCGATATTTCTCTCGCGGTATGGGGCACCGTTGTATAACACAGTGGCAGCAAACCTTGGGTCGCGATGGTCATATGGATGAGTTGGATCGTAGCCAGATGTGGGGTCGGTAATGGCTTTACCGTTGTCCATTTCATAATCATCTACCAGATTTTGCAATGGTGTATTACCTGCCCAGCCGCCATAGCCGTTTGGCCCGTTGGCTATTTCAAGGTGGGTATGATTTGCATTTTTAGTATACAAACGCTCAAAAATAGCTTCGTTAGTTTCGTTGGTCAAAAACAGGTTAGCGTAGCCACCTGTGTAAATACCATATTTATTAAGGCTGATAACTGCCTGTGCAGCTGTAACAGCATCGGCCCAGGTGCCAGCAGCATATAATGGGCTTGCAGCATATAATTTTAACCTTGATTTTAAAGCCAACGCTGCGCCTTTGGTAGCACGACCTAAAAGCCAGCTACCATCATTGTTTAGCGGCAATTTTGATGCGGCGTCATCAAGCTGGGCACTCACGTAATCAATACACTCCTTAATCGAAGCACGTTTAGATAGTGATGGGTCCTGCAGGTTATCATTAAGATTAGTTACTTTATCACCCATCAAAACAACACCGCCATAATTGCGGATCAGGTCCTGGTAACGGAAAGCCCTGATAAATTTAAGTTCGCCCTCAATGCGGGTTTTATGTGCCGCGCTCATCGACAGATTCGGCAAAAGAGCCAATGCTGAATTACATTCCCTTATGCTGCGGTAACTACGCCCCCAAAGTACTCCCGCACCGCCCAAATTTTCGGGTGCAAGCTGGCCCCTTTGAATAAGCCAGGTAGCATCGTCATTGTTATAAATTGACTCGTCAGTGAGTGAGCTCCACATGCTGTACTCAAAACCACGGCCAAAGCCAGGGTTTGAACCATCACCCTCTTTATCCTGTAACCTGGCACCTATGTAACGATTAGTTACGTAAGCTTCAAATACCGCTGTATCCGAACCAATAGCCGATGAAGCGATCCTATCGGTAGGGGTTACATCCAGTAAATTTTTTTTACATGCTGTAATACTCAGCATACCGCCCATCATTAAAAACAGCGGGGTTTTATATTGTAGTTTCATTATCGTTTGATTTAAAATTTCACGTTAGCACCTAAGTTTATAATTCGTTGCTGCGGATAAAACTGGCCGCTACCACTGGTTCCCTCAGGATCATAATCCTTAACTTTACTAATAGTGAACAAGTTGAAAGCGCTTGCATAAACCCTTAAGCCGCCAATTTTAAGTTTTGACAGGAACGGTGCGTTGAAATTGTAGCCCAATTGTGCGTTCTTTAACCTCAGGAACGATGCATTATTGAGCCAGAAATTGTTCGGGTATAAACCACCACTTATGGCGTTCGATGCACGGTCGGTTACTCTTGGATAAGTTCCATTGGTATTTGACGAACTAAAGCGGTTATCGGCCCAGCTACTGTAAAAATTACCTACGCTACCTGCTTCAGGCAACACATATTGACTAACCTGGGCCTGGCCTGCAAACAGGACCGATAGATCAAACCCTTTATACGCAGCATTTAAACTAAACCCGTAAGTGATTTGAGGGATGTTACCGTATTTTGTACGGGTTTGGTCGTCGGCGGTAATTTTACCATCATTGTTGTAATCAAGGTATTTCAAATCACCAACTTTTGCACCCGGAACATGTGGATAAGCGTCGAGCTCGGCCTGGGTACGGAATATACCGATGGCATCGTAGAGCAACGATGTGCCCAATGGACGTCCTGTTTGTCGCTGATAAGGCAACGTAGCAGCTGTGCTTGCTTCATCAATAAAAACAATTTTGCTTTTTGCATAAGTGAAGTTTCCGCTTACACCCCATGTAAAGTCATGACCGCTACTGTTGTAACCTAATGTTGCCTCAAAACCATCACTGTTAACTTTGCCAATATTTTCTAAAGGTACTAAAGGCGTATAATTTGCAGAACCATCGTTATAAGGGTTTACGATACCTGACGATCCCGGAACAGAAGCATTCCTTGCAGCAAGGATGTTATTTCTCCTTTGCTGGAAATAAATAGCCTCTACCGTAAAGTTATGAAGGAAAGTGGCGTTGATACCTATATCGAGCTTTTTAGCGGTTTCCCACGTTATGTTAGGATTTGCCAGTTTTGTAAGATTGACGTTTGGCTGAATAACGTTAGAACCACTGCCAGGTAAGCTGGCTACAAAGCCATTATTTACTAAAGAATAGTTATTAAAATACTGAAAAGGTGATATATTATCATTACCTAACGAGCCATAAGAAACCCTCAGTTTCAAATCATCAAAAAAGCCGACGCTATTTTTAAACCAGTTTTCCTTCGTAATTCTCCAACCAACCGAAGCCGAAGGAAAATACCCCCATCTGGTCGCACCCGGGAATACAGAAGTTCCATCGGCACGTAATTGGCCTTCAAACAAATACTTTTCATCATAAGAGTATGTTAAACGACTAATGTAGCTGGCGCGGTTATAATTTGAACTCAATCCCGAGTTAAGATAATCGGTAGCTGCACCTCCACCTTGCGATAAATCAGGCAGTTGCGATGACAAATAGTTATAGCGGGTGGCATCAAAATACTCTTTGTGGTTTTTGCTTTGCTCATAGCCTACAAAAGCGCTTATATCGTGCAAACCAAATTTGTGTGCATAGTTCAATTTGATGTTGGAAGTTAGCAAACTCTGATTTTCCTGCGACTCGAATAAAGTAGCAGCATTATTGTTACCTCCTACAGTAACTTTGTTATAAACCTGTGTGCTCGCAACATAGCTGTATAAAACGTACGGTTTGCTGAAATTTTTATCGAAATTGTATGATTTATCAACCGAGAAAAAACCATCAACAGATAAACCTTCAATGCCGGGGATAGCATAGCTACCTTTTAAAATACCATTGAAAACCTGTTTAGGGTTATTGTTGATACCCCCAATATCGGTTGCCTGCACGGCCGGGTTATTGTTTTCAATACCTGTAGTTGGCAAACCATTTGGATAATAAGCTGCAACAATAGGCTTAGCCCGGTAAACAGAACGAAAAAGATCGCCGGCACCTGTAACAGGGAACTGCCTGTCTTCCTCACGGCCAGATAACGACAAACCTACTTTTAAGCGTTTGGTAACATTGGCATCAATATTTGAGCGAAAATTATATTGATGATATTTGGTTGCGCCATTTTTATAAATACCATCCTGGTAAAGCGTACCCAGTGAAACAAAGTATTTTATATCCTCGCCACCGCCCGAAACCGAAAGGCTATGTTGGTTTTGCAACGCCGACCCTTTAAGCGTTTGCTTTTCCCAATCAGTATTTGGATAGTTTAACGGATCTGATCCGTCTTTGAATTTCTGGATCTGATCAGCTGTGTAAGATTGATTTAAGCCACCTGCCGGGTTCGAATCATAATTAATCTCATTCATGATCTGGGCATAAGTGGCAGCATCAGCCATTTTTGGCAAGCGTGTTGGTGAACTAAAGCCCTGATTAAAGCTATAATTGATAGTTGGTTTACCCGATTTACCACGTTTTGTGGTAATGAGGATAACACCGTTTGCGGCCCTGTTACCATAAATAGCAGCAGACGCATCCTTTAATACCGACATGGTTTCGATATCGTTGGGGTCGAGCCGCTCTAAACCACCTATCTGGGCAGGGATACCGTCAACAACAACCAATACATCGTTATTACCTGTTGTGGCCAAACCACGTACAGTAATACCCGAACCGTCATACCCTGGCTCACCGCTGCGATTGTTAACAATTACACCCGAAAAACGACCGGCAATACCATTTGAAAGGTTCGGTTGAGGGCTTTTTACCAGCTCAGAACCTTTTACCTGCGAAATGGAACCTGTTAAGGTTGCCTTTTTCTGTGTACCATAACCTACAACCACTACCTCATTCAGTGACTTTGAATCGGCTGTTAATTGCACATTGATGGTGGTTTGCCCATTAAGGCTAACTTCATGAGGAGTGTAGCCAATATACTTGAATACGAGAGTACCTGATGACGCATCGGGTACATTAAGGCTGAACTTACCATTAATGTCGGTAATTACGCCGGTTGTTGTACCTTTAAGCACAACGCTTACACCGGGCAATGTTTCGCCTCTTTCGTCGGTAACTTTACCGGTTATCCTGGCATCAGGTAAGCGCTGCTCGTTAATGGTACCCCCAAAAGCCATTACCGGCATTTGGACTGTAGCTAAACAAGCTACGGCCATGCCGGCCGCAACGACGAAAAAGCGGGGTGACCTTTTCCGATGGGGAGAATCCTTTACATGTAAATTTAGTTTCATATAGTTTTTAATTTGGTTTTTAATTGATTTAAACTTTGCTCTGCAAAGGCACAAAAACAGGAGTGCGACTAAAGCATTGGTTAGTTGCTATCGTCTTTTTCCCTATTACAATAATGCCGGATACAAAAGCCTGGTTTAAACCTTGGTTATTGGTAGGGCTAAATTGCGTGTAAAATGCAAAATTGAGTGAGGGGTAAATTCTGATTAAGACAGGGGGTATTTCATAAAAAAGCCTCAAAATCACTGTTTTTGAGGCTTTTTAAAGAGGGGGTAAATTAATATTGCTAATTCTCCTTAATCACATCCCGGTTCACGTTGTAATTGTTGTGAAATGGCTTGCGGTATTTCTTGATATAATCAGACGGGTTTATCCCGAACAACTTGTTGAACTGCTCCCTGAAGTATTTCAAATCATTTAAACCTACCTTATAGGCAGTTTCATAAACTGTACTATCGGTTGTGAGCAAGATCTCCGCAGCCTTACGCAAGCGGATAAAACGAATAAAGCTGTTTGCCGATTGCCCCGAAATGGATTTGATCCGCTTATATAAATTAGAATGGCTCATGCCTATTTCGGCGGCAAGTGTTTTAATGCTGAAGTCGGGATCGGTTAAATGCTGTTCAACTATCTGGAGGCATCTCTCCAAAAACTCCTTGTACTCCTGCGAAATCTTCAGATCATTTGATTTGTTAAGGGTTATCTCATTGTAGAAATACTTTTGGAGGTTGTTCCTGCTTTTCAGGATGCCGTTAACACGGGCCACCAGGATCTCCTTTTCAAAAGGTTTGCTGATATAATCATCAGCCCCTCCCTCAATACCTTTGAGCTTTATTTCGGGCGATGAACTGGCGGTAAGTAATATTACCGGAATATGATTTAAAACAGGGTCTTCCTTAATACGGCTGCATACTTCAATACCGCTTAAGCCCTGCATCATTACGTCGCTTATCACAATATCGGGCACCAGATGATAAGCAAGCTCAAGGCCGTCTGTTCCGTTATCAGCTTCAAAAATCTCAAACTCACCGGTAAAGATCTGTTTAAGGTAAGTGCGGATCTGCTGGTTATCATCAATCAGCAGCATGGTTTTGGTATCAGAGCTTAAAGCATCATGGCTTTTATTAACTGTCACAACAATTTCGGGCTCCGCTGCAATTAATTCGCCTTTGTTCTCCATCAGCTCATCCAAAAACACCGAGGTTTCGGCAACGTCTTCAAAAACAAACTGCTGTCCAAAATGCTCTCTGCCTTTTAACAACGACACATTGAATACCGTGCCCTGCCCCTGCTCGCTGGTATAGCTGATAGCTCCTTTATGGTTTTCAATAAATGCTTTAACCAGGTAAAGCCCGATGCCAAAGCCACCTGCCAGGGGTACCGAATTCTGTAACTGGTAAAACTTACCAAATAACTGATCGCCGGTACCTTCGGCTATACCGCAGCCGCTATCCTTTATTTCGATGGTAATTTTATCATTAAAATCGGTTATCGTACAAGTTACTATGCCATACTCCGGCGTAAATTTTAATGCGTTCGAGATCAGGTTAAATAAGGCTATTTCCATCTTTTCCCTGTCGGCATAAATCTCTATCGCCTCCTTTTCGCTTACAAAATCAAACTGGATATGTTTGGTGCGTGCCTGGTGATTAAAACATAAAAACACCTCATGACAAAGCGATACAATATTGAGCCTTACTATTTTGAGCTTATCGGTATCGCTTTCGGCTTTCCTGAACAGCAAAAGCTGGTCAACCAAACTTAAAAGGCGCCGTGCATTGCGGTAAATGATATGCAAATTGCCGGCATCATCAGTAGCCTCGCCCTTCCCGAACAGCATGTCCTTTACCGGGTTAATGATGAGCGTTAGCGGTGTACGGAATTCATGCGAAATATTGGTGAAGAAGGAAAGTTTACGCTCGTTGAGCTCCTTATCTTTTTCGGCCGAAAGCTGGGCTACTTTAACTTCGTATTTAAGCCTCGTTTGACGGCTTCTGTAAAGTATATAGTAATAAGTAACAAGCCCCGCTGTAGCTATATAAATTAAATATGCCCACCAGGTTTTATACCAGGGCGGCAGGATTTTAACCTGTAACGTAGCGTAATTATCAAACCATAAGCCATCCTGGTTGGATGCTTTTACCTTGAACACATAATCCCCGGGTTCAAGATAACGGTAGGTAGCCAGCCGCTGATCGCCAACATAGTTCCAGGTTTTATCAAGGCCATCCAGTTTATAAGCAAAACCGCCCTTATCAGGATAAGTATAATTTAACGAGGCATACTGGATAGAAAACACCGACTGATCGGGCTGTAATGTGATCTGCCTTGCTTCGTTAATGGCTTCGGGCAATACGGCATGGTCCTTGTCAAGCTCGCCAACTTCAACCTGCTTACCAAAAATCTGCAAACCCGTGATAATAACTTTGGGTTTGTAATCGCTTTGATTTACTTTTTCAGGGTCAAAAAAGTTAAGCCCTTCTGTTCCCCCAAAATACATTAAGCCGTTAGCGGAATCAAACAAAACAGACCCCGCGTTAAACTGCCCGGCCTGCAGCCCATCCGACTGATCATAATTTAAGATCTTGTTATTACGGGCATCAAGGTTTGATAACCCTTTATTAGTACTTACCCATAATGAGCCATCGGATGATTCTTTAATGGCCGATACTGTATTATTGGCGAGACCATTAGTTTCATTAAACTTTTTAAAAACCCTGTTTTTAAGATCATATGAAATTAGCCCATCCCCCTCCGTTCCTATCCATAAGCGCTGTTGCTTATCAGGATGGAGTGAAAAAATCACCTGGCCGGGTAAATTGTTTTTTTCATCGGCAGGTTTAAAATACCTGCTGAATTTCTTTTGCGCGGCGTTATAAAAATCAAGTCCCCCGCCATAAGTACCAACCCACAGATTACCTTTATCGTCTTCGGCAATTGATCTTACATCGTACGATGTAAGGCCGCTATTGGCAGGTGTATAATTGGTGAATGTTTTTGTAACGGCATTAAACAGGCACAAGCCGCCGCCATTAGTGCCAATCCATAAATTTTTATGCCTGTCCTGGTAAATAACCCTTACATCGTTACCACCCAGGCTTTTGTCATTTCCCTGGCCGTGCGTGTAATTGACAAACGAATCTGTTTTCTTGTTATACTGCAAAAGGCCTTTTGCATAAGTACCAAACCATAAATTACCGTCCTGATCGGTATATCCGTATAAGATGGCATTATCGGTGATGCTGCCTGGTTGCCCATCTGCTTTATATTGCTTTATTAAGGTACCGTTGTGGCTGGTTTTATAAATCCCCTCGCCATCAGTGCCCAGCCATAAAAAGCCGTCGCGGTCCTGGCACAGGCCATAAAACCTTACTAAACTTTCGCCGCTGGTTCCATATCGCTTTTTAGCGATCTTTGAAAATTTTTCCTTGATGCTGCTAACCATGTAAATACCATCGCCATAGGTACCTACCCAAACATTTTTATCCTTATCTATATAAAGCGTTTGAACAGAGCGCTGTGTAAGATAATAGCCGTCATCGCCGGTAACCGGTTGCAGAAAAAAGTTATTGGTGTTATAGTTAGGGGTTGAGCCAATATTCACTTTAAACAGCCCGCCATCCTGTAACCCGACAAGCAACTGCTTATCGCTATCCTCAATAACCGATATGTATCGTTTACTTTTAATACCCTGCTGACCGGTTTGCAGTAGGGTAAATTTATTTGATTGTCTGTTATAGTAGCCGAGCCCGCTTCCGGTTGCTATCCACATGTTGTGAAAATGATCTTCAAAAATATCATTGATCCGGGTAGCCGGCAGGTTGGCTATTGGGGGGCCTAAGCCCGCCAGGTTGGCTATCACACCATCTTTATGACTAAAAACATTGATACTCCCTTCCTGTGTACCCACCCAAACAAGGCCCTTTGAATCCTCATACAAACAGAGGACCCTATTGCTTGACAGCCGGGATAAATTGGCCTGGGTATAGTTAATAACCTTTGCCGATTGGGTATTGAAATAAGAAAAACCCTGCCCGTAGGATGTTATCCATAAATTACCGTCATGGCTTTGGATGATGTTACCAATATCGTTTTTGGCAGCCCTGTTAGAAGCAAATTTATAATGGATAAACTTTTCTGTACGGCTATCAAATTTGCTGAGCCCGTTTCTTGACGATACCCAGATGCTGCCATGAACATCGCACAAAACCTTTTGTACATAGTTACTGGCCAGGGCAGTTGAATCGCCCAGGCGCGATTTGAAAACCTTAAAAGTTGTACCATCAAAACGATTGAGCCCATCATTGGTGGCAAACCACATAAAACCCTTATCATCTTGTGTAATGCTGTTTACGATGCCAAAAGAAAGACCATTTTTTAAAGAATAGTTGAGGATCTTATTTTTGATGGGCGACTGCGCATGGGCCGAAGAAATGATCAAAAAAAGAACAAAACAGCAGAAGGATCCCTTTTTCATTAACAAATTGCAGGCTGTGAATTACACAAATAATTGGAAGATTAAAGCTACCTAATTAATTGTAAAGTAAACAATAATATTGCAAAAATGTAAAATACCCGTTACAATAAGGAGTAATGGCTCACTTCTATCATATAAAAAATTTGTAAGTGCGGCGTTATTTACAGCAGTGGTTACTGCCCATTGGTGATCTGTAATTGCTGATAATGAGCCATTACCTCGTCGAAACATATGGCAAGCCACCGGGTATAATTGCCGGGGTTTTCTTTAAGGTCGGTTGCCAGCCGGGCCATGGTTGTGTATTTATATGAGGATACTTCATCATGATCAGGGATGGGCAAGGCATCGGTGACACCAAAAAACACATGATCGTATTCATTCTCAACCAGGTCATCCTGGATAGCTGCACGGTATATAAAGGAAAAAACAAAATTAAGCTCACTGGCTATTCCCATTTCTTCCTGTAACCTGCGATGTGCTGCTGCAAGTGTGAGTTCGCCGGGCCTTGGATGGCTGCAGCAGGTGTTTGTCCATTTACCGCCCGAGTGATATTTGCCTTCGGCGCGCCGCTGCAATAGGAGTTCTCCTTTTTTATTAAAAATAAAAACTGAAAACGCGCGGTGCAGGCTTCCCTGAAGATGCGCTTCCATTTTTTCCATAGTACCAATTTCCTGATCATCGCGATCAACCAAAATCACGGTTTCCTCTATCTTCACTCGCTGTTATTTTTGTTACACTCCTGATGAAAAACGCTCATCTATGGAGTTTTGTTATTTTGTTTTATTATGACGTAAAAAAGGCAATGTTAGTCGATTATCCGGCCCTCAACTTCTTTAATATCTGGCAATTGTTGCCCTCCTATTTCAAGCAGCGTAGTTTCTATCATCCGGCACATGGCGTTTAAAGCCAAATCATTATCCTCTGTTCCGAAAGGTTCTTCAATTTCATCGGCAATGGCTTCAAACGCGACAAATGTATAGGCAATAAAAACAACTATGAATGGAGTAAGCCAGCCCAGGCTATCAACCAGGCCAAAGGGCAGCATAAAACAATACATATAAACCGTGCGGTGAAGCAATACCCGGTAACTGTAAGGAATTGGCGTAGATGCTATCCTCTCGCAGCCGCCTACAATGTCCGATAGTTTATTGAAATTTTCCTCAAAGGCAACCTGTATAATAGAATCGATTTTTCCCTTCGATTTAGCTGTGCGCACCCAATTGCCCATTTCACTCAGGAGCATGATAGGTTTATATTTAGCCTTTCCTATTCGCGAGGCTAATTCGGCGGGCAGCCTTTGCTCAAGATCGGTTTTGGCATCTGTACCACGTAACTGATGCTTGAGACTGTAAGTTAAAGTTATGAGCAACTGGATGAAACTTTTTGGTTCCTGATCATCAAATTGATAGCCGGTGGTAGTGAAAGCTTGCCGGGCCAGCGAACGTGTATCGTTTAATAAGGCCCCCCATAATTTTCTGCCTTCCCAAAAACGGTCATAACTGGCATTGTTCCTGAAACCTAAAAACAGGGCAAGTGCTAAACCAAATAATGTAAATGGCGCCGGATTAAGCGGTACCTTGAACGAAAACAAAGAACCATGCAGATAAACTATAATTACAGATAATACCAACAACAAACCAAGGCGGGGCAGCAAGCGCGGCAATACAGAGCCGTGCCAGATAAACAGCATCCTGAACCAATGCTCTTTTTTCCTGATAATCATGCCGCAAATTTCAGCTTTATTTTCAATAAAAAACGGATTTCCCTTTTGGAGAAACCCGTTTTTCAATCCTATTTGATAAAGATGCCTGCTTAATTTACATCAAACCAAAGTTTGGTAGTAAGTGCATCGGCTCCCTGTGCGGCTACTGCCGACTGGTAATTGGTTTTGTTCAGCGATTGTTCGGTGCCCGGATAAATAAACCTTACCGGTATTTTACCATTCAGGGTCCCGGTAACGGCAGGTTGCAATTGCGGGTAATCAAGCCTGCGCCATTCGGTCCAACCTTCAAGTCCCTGCCCAAACAGGGCCAACCATTTTTGCTCGCCAATTGATTTTTTATAGTTAGATGCATCATATTTAACTGCCGGCTGTGCCAAATAAGTTACAATATCAGCCGAAGAGATACCGTATTGCGCTAATGCAGCTGTAACAGCCTGGCCATATAACGAGGTAGCATCCTCAGTGGTAAAACCGCGTGCAGCGGCTTCAGCCCTGTCAAACAAGCTCTCGGCGTAACTCAATATTACGGCCGGGGTGTGCGGAGCCCTGAAGTAAGTACCCGGTTTTGATGTTTTGGTAAAACCGTAGTTGCTGGCATCACCTACTAATAAGCCATTTGGCAAGCCAACATATTTTTGCGGTGTTGCATCCTGCGTTGGAGCAGCGTATATAGATAAGCGCGGATCGTTGAGCGCAAACAGCTTATCAACTATGGTTTTGCTGATACGGTAATCATCACGCGTGTCAAACAGATTGCTTACCGGGTTTTGATTTGGCGAATCAATATAGGTGAACTGAGCTGTTTCGGCGTTCGAGCTGATGTATGAGCCCCCTTCGGCCTGGATATCTGCCAGCACTTGTTTGGCTTTGGCAGGTTCCCTATCGGCTATACGTAAAGCAATACGAAACCTTAAAGAGTTGGCAAACTTTTTCCATGATGCAATATTGTTACCATATATTACATCACCGGCTATAGCCTTGCCCGAAGGATCAAGCGCTGTTTGAGCGGCTTTCAGGTCATCCAGCAAAGCAAAATAAACATCTTTCTGAGTATCATAAGCAGGGGTAAGGTATTGATCGATATTGGTTGCCTGCTTGTAAGGGATATTGCCAAAAGCCTCGGTTAATAAACTAAATGTCCATGAACGCAGCACCAACGCAACACCTTTATAATTAGCATTACCCTGCGCATCGGCAAGTCTAATAATCTCATTAAAGTTTATAATACCTTTTGCATAACCTGCCGACCAAAGATCTTCAAAAGCAGTGCTGGCATAAATATACCTGTCGGGATCGGTATACTGAATTTTAGACCAGTATTGCACAAAAAGCAAACTGGCATCCATATTATTAGCTACCCCCCAATAAGTATCGGCAGTTGCTTTGGTTGCAGCGGTCAAAAGGTAATCTGGCTGTGCTGTTTGTGAGCCGTTAGGATTTTGATTGATCCTCACAAGTTCCTTTTTGCACGATGTTACCGATAATAAGATCGCGCCGGATAATATGCTTATATATTTAAGTTTCATGATGTTTTAAAATTTAAGGTTTACGTTAAAACCGATGTTGCGTACAGTTGGCAGGGTAAGATCTTCCAATCCCTGGCCATTGCCTGTATTGAAGGCAGTTTCCGGATCAATATTCGGAGCGTTTTTATGGATGATCCACAGGTTACGGCCAACTACCGAAAACGTAGCTCCCTGGAAACCTATCTTATTAATCAATTTTGCCGGTATGGAATAGCCCAGTTTCACTTCGCGAAGTTTGATATATGAGGCATCGTATACAAAAGCTTCGTCAATATTGGTAAAGCCTTTATAGTATGACTGTGCCGGTATGATAGTGGTATTTGGAGAGCCATCGGCCTTTACGCCTTTAAATATCATACCATCGTTATATACAGTTACACCGGCAGGGGCCGCACCGGTAACCTGCACTGCCGGATTTGTTGGTTTATTATCCGGATAATAATAGCTCAAACCGCCATTGGCAGCGCCGCGCCCAGGTAATGTGGAAGCAAGTACACCGGTATAGGTACCTGTGCGGTTTGTGTTTGAATAAATAGAACCACCGAAACGCGCGTCAACCAAAAAGCTCAGGTTAATTCCCTTGTACGAAAAACTGTTATTGATACTTCCTAACCAATTTGGGGTATACTTACCAAGAGCACGTTTGGTTGCGCTGAACACAGGTATGCCGCTGCCATCAATGATAATCTGCCCGGAAGCATTGCGCTGGTAAGCAGTACCATAAAGTGTTCCGTAAGGCAAACCACGCGCGGCTAAAACCTGTACAGTGCGGTCGGATCCTAACGGTACGTTTTCAAGGCGGCCTTCAGCATCAAGCGAAACTACTTTACTGCGGTTTAATGAGTAGTTGGTAGTAATATCCCAAGTGAATCCTTTAGATTTAATCGGGGTAAGGCCCAACTGAACTTCCAGGCCTTTATTGTTGATACGGCCACCGTTTATTACTTTGTAGTTATACCCTACTGCTGAACTTACCTGTACTGTAAGAATCTGGTTAGTACTATTGGTGTTATAGCCACTTACATCCAGATGTATCCTATCATGAAAAAAACCCAGTTCAAAACCAGCTTCTGCCGATGTTGTAGTTTCTGGTTTAAGGTGATTATTCAAATCAATTGCAGGTGAACTTAGTTGCGGGTTGCCATTAAAAAGAGTTGAAGAAGTGAAAACATTAATTAATTGATAAGGATCAGTCGCCTTACCTACTTTTGACCAGCCTCCTCTCAATTTAGCATAGGTGAGCACATCGCTTTTGATACCCAGTGCCTCTGACAATATTAAGCTGCCGTTTACGGATGGATAGAAATAAGACAGCGCGTCGGCCGGTAAGCTTGATGACCAATCGTTACGGGTTGTAAAGTTAATAAACGCATAGTTTCTGAAGCCAAGCTGTGCCGAGCCAAAGTAGCTGTAAGTTTTTAGTTTGCCATATTCATTGGTTGAAACCAGCGGATCGCGGGAGTTGCTCAGCGTATATAATCCGGCAACGGCAAGTTTTGGTGCTACCTGATCGTTTCGTTCGGTTGTCCTGACGGCGATATTGCCGCCTCCAAATACATCAAGCGAAAAGTCATTATTTAGCTTCCTGGTGTATTGCAATCTCGCTTCCGTATTATTTTCGTTTACGCTGTAAGCATCCTCTTCGTATGAGCCAAATGGCGTTCCGTTGGTGCCATAGGCTACTTTGATCTTACGGCGGTCATTATAATAATCGGTACCTGTGCGAAAGTTTGCCGACAGGCCATCGATGATCTTATAATTCAATTCGATGCTACCTATCAGGTGATTTTTATGCTGACCAACCGTGTTTTCATAAGCCAGCCAGTAAGGGTTGCTGTAATAGCTGTTATTCCAGTTAAAGGTATTACCATTGGCATCTTTATAATTTTTCAACTGGTTGATATCAACCTGGCGACCAAACCAGGTAAACTGCAGCATGGTGCTGGTTGCCCGTTTTCCATATGTGCCCGGAAGGTTGTCAGCATCGTCCTTGCTGTAATCAACAATAGTATTTACAGTTAATTTAGGATTAATACGATAGCTCGAATTTAAAGCGAAAGAGTTGCGCCCTTGTGAAGTATTAGGTACAATACCTGTTTGGTGCAGGTTATTATATGATAGCCTGAAATCGCTTTTATCGCTGCTGCTTGCTATCGCGATGCCATTATTAAGTGTAACCCCGGTTTTGAAAAAGTCTTTTACGTTATCGGGATGCGCCACAAACGGAACAGCCTGGCCGTTTGAATAAAACTGCGGGATCAATGAACCATCCAATGCAGGGCCCCAGCTTTCGTCAACACCATCGTTAACACCGCCGCCTTTGCCATCAACATAATTGAATTTTCCATTTGAGCCCTGTCCATACTGGTTCTGATAATCGGGCAGTAACTGCACATTTGAAAAACTGGTATTGGAGTTTATGGTAACACCCAATCCTTTTGCACCTTTACCTGTTTTAGTCCTGATAAGAATAACACCTGCTGCCGCACGTGAACCATAAAGCGCAGCAGCGTTTGGTCCTTTCAACACACTTACCGATTCAATATCTTCCGAATTAAGATCCGAAATAGCATTGGCAAAATCCCTTGAACCATTAGTTCCTAAAAACTGGCTGTTATCAACTATAACCCCATCCACCACAAATAAGGGCTGATTATTACCTGATATGGAAGTTTCGCCGCGGATAACAATGCGCGATGAACCCATATCGCCCTGGCTATTGGTAACCTGTACACCGGCAATTTTACCTGCCAGCGCGTTTACAAAGTTGGTTTCTTTTGCCTCAGATATATCTTTTGATTTTAAACCCTGCACGGAATAACCCAACGACTTTTTATCTTTTGAGATATTGAGGGCTGTTATAACCACCTCATTCAATGAATTTGGCGCTTCAATTAATACGATATTTAAGGTTGAAGTACCTTGCGTAACCGGAATCTCCTGGGTTGTAAAACCAATATAGCTCACCCTGAGCACATCGTTCACATTAGCACTGATGGCATATCTGCCATCTACATTGGTTTGTGCACCCGTGTTTTTACCTTTAACAGATACACTAACACCGGGCAGCGGCAGCCCGTCGGCTTTAGCGGTTACCACCCCGCTTATTTTAACGGATTGCCCCGCAACCGTTTGGACGAGAATAAAAGGCAATACAATTGCCAGTAATAGCTTGTAAATTTTTAACATGATAATTAAAATTGTTTTAATTTTTAATGCCGATACAGGTACAAAAAGCATGGCAATGGCCTCAGCAGGCATGATTTGCCCGGCTCATAAACCTAATTATAGCTGTAAAGAATTGATTAGGGGGATAGTATCTATTAATGCCATTGCAAGCTGCAGCATGCCTGGGCATTAATACCATACATGCTGTAAGAAATTAACAGCAACAATGCATGCTTTGCATACTTGAATAGAATTTACACGTTGATTGTGCTAATGAAACCGAAGCATTTTTGTGTAAGGGGGTAGTTTTTGTTTTCATAAAAACGGGTATTAAATAAGTGCAGATAGATAGATTTTTGATTTAATGGCTGTTCACAGGGCTGCTATCAGTAGCTTTTTTAGTTAACAGATGCTATTTTATTGTTCACCAAAGCATCAACCGCTTTTAACATGGATGCAAATTCCTGTTTATCATATAAACGGGTGAGATAAACTATTTTTCCATCACGGTTGATAACCACGTTGCGGGTAACGCCGCTCTTTTTGTTAGCATATCGGCCGAAGATCTCAGCACCCGGATCCAGTGCCAGCGGATAACTGATATTCATAGCCTGGTGGAAACCCTTCACTTTTTCAAGCGGCTCATCGCGGTCAACGCCGATTAAAACCAGGCCTTTATCTTTATAAGCCTGCCAGATCTCTTTTTCCAAATGAGGCATTTCCTCGCGGCATACGCTGCACCAGCTTGCGGTAAACTGCAGGATAACCACTTTGCCCCGCAATTGCTTTAATGATGTTTTAGTACCGTCGTTGAGTACAAGGTCGAAATCTGCCGGAGCAACGTCGCCCGTTTTTACGATATAACCGCGGTCGACCGCAGCAGGGTCGGCGGCAGTTTTTGTTTGCGCGGCAGCCAGCAATGTAGTTATTGAAAGTGAGCAGGTAAAAAGTAAATGTTTAATGTTCATTGCTATACATGTTAAACCGTAATATCATCCCGGTGATATTTCAATAGTTTATTAACAAGAAAATTGAAGAGAGAAAGGAAGTATACAGCGCCCTGCACTATGCAAGGCAATAGCGTATTACATTATCTTTTCCACCCTATTTTGGGCAGACAGGAATTAGCACCTTTATAACAATGGGCTTACAGGTTGCTAAGACATCACAGGGCCTTTCCCTCAGTCTTTCTTGATAATAAAATATTCAAAGAACCGTTTTGATGATGCAAATATATACAAATACTACTAAAACCATAGACTTTATATAATTATTGCAATAAAATGAAATAATCAACTGTTAAGTTCAAAGTTATAAGTCAGGTTTTTCTTTTAGATACTTTGACTTATGGCTAAAGACTCAGAACTGCTAAATCCGGCTAAAACTATCGGCATCAACAAAAAGGATAGCGTTATGATGTGTTTTTAAGATGGTGGAGGGATAACGCTCTGAAACGGGCTCATGCAGGGTATATTTTACCGCCTCCGCTTTATTAGCGCCGGGCACCATGCAAAAAATATCGGCAGCAGCCACCAGGGCGGGGATAGTTAGTGTAAGCGCGTATTCGGGTACAGTATCTAACGTTTCAAAACAACCGTCATTAACCTGCTGTTGCCTGCAGGCATGATCCAGTTGCACTCTTTTTACCATTTCCGGGTCATGGAAGTTTGCCATATGCGGATCATTAAAGGCTATATGGGTGTTCTCCCCTATCCCCATGCATACAATATCAACCGGGTTATTTTTCAGCAGCAGGGCATAGCGTTCACATTCGGCTTTATAGTTTGCGGCATTGCCATCGATATAGTTAACTGAGGCAAATGGCACCCGCTCAAAAAGCATCCGTTTAAGAAAACTGCTGAACAATTGAGGAGCAGCACGAGGTAAACCGAGGTACTCATCCATATGAAAAGCATTTATTTTTTGCCATTCAATGTCGCCGTCGCTCACCAA
The DNA here is from genome assembly GCF_034263275.1 of Mucilaginibacter sp. cycad4. Lineage (NCBI taxonomy): Bacteria > Pseudomonadati > Bacteroidota > Sphingobacteriia > Sphingobacteriales > Sphingobacteriaceae > Mucilaginibacter > Mucilaginibacter sp. cycad4. Next base: position 3,829,598 of record NZ_CP139559.1, read on the forward strand.
AGCATCCAGAAATTCATTTTGCGACGGAGCTGCCGCGAAAATCATATTGATTACAGGTTTAGTAAGCAGCAGCTGTTTAATTTTCCCGCTTACCATTTTGGCTGCTGTTTGGCCAAGAGAGGCCCGGTTTTTCAACACGATCACTTCGAGCTTTTCTGCCTTTATTTTCTTTAACATGGAAGTATCATCAACTGTTTAAATGGAATAAACAATTTTACCGCCGATGATGGTTTTATGCAGGTTGATTTCATCATCAAAAATCACAAGGTCGGCATCTTTCCCAACAGCTATTGATCCTTTGGTTTCATCAGCCCGCATAATTTTAGCCGGGGTTAGGGTCATCATTTTCACGGCATCAATTACCGGTACATCGGCAAGTGTGATCATGTTTTTAACCAGTTGAATGGTAGTCGCGACGCTTCCGGCAAAGGCGCTTCTGTCGGGCAGTTTTGCCACATTATCTTCAACTATTACTTTCAGGCCATTACGGAGATCGCCTAAAATACTTTCGCCGGGCGGCATTCCGGCGGCGCGCATGGCATCCGTTATCAGGGCAATCTTTTCCGGTCCCTTGATCTTATAAACAAGCTTAAGCAAGGCCGGGGGCAGGTGCCTTCCGTCGGCAATTATTTCTACCGTCATGTCCTCCAGTAAATAACCGCTTTCAATAACGCCTGCATACCTGTAAGCATTGCGCCGGGTTACGCCCGACATGCATGAGTAAAAGTGGGTGATATGCGTATATCCGTTTTCATAGGCTTCAAGTACTTCTTCGTAAATGGCGTTGGTATGCGCTATGGATGGCAAGATCCCTTTTGATTTCAGGAAACGTCCAAATTCAACGGCGCCTTTTAACTCGGGGGCGGCGCTCCATCGTTTTACAATGGATGAATGACGTAAAATTTCATGGTATTCCTGCGGATCAGGTAACCGGATAAAGCGGGGATCCTGTGCACCGCGCTGCTCCAAAGCAAAGTAAGGTCCCTCAATGTGCATCCCTAAAAACTGTGCCCCATCTTTGTTCAATGGCACCGATTCTTCATACAGGCTTAGGGTTTTGAGTAAAGCACCCTGCTCACAGCTTAGTGTTGTTGGTGTAAAGGCCGTTGTACCATGGCTGGCGTGCAGCTTTGCAATTTCAAGATAGGCCTCAACAGTATTATCCATAAAATCATGCCCCCCGCCGCCATGTACATGAATATCAATAAAGCCGGGCGACAGGTATTTACCACCCGCATCAATTACCGTTTCGCCGGCACTATCAATATTACCTTCAGCAATAGCGATGATTTTACCGTTTCGGGCCAGTAACGCACCGTTTCTGATGATCCGTGTTGGCGTGATGATTTTTGCATTGATGATTTTTAAACCCGGAGAGTCCATTTGATGATACTTATATGTTACATTCCAAATCATTACGTGTACGTACACATAAACAATTATAGCACTTTTTATGTCTATTTCAAAACAATAAATCGCGCTTCCATTTATTTACCGGGGGACTTTGAAACATTGCGTGAATGAAATGGAGTTTAAAACAATTCGATTTGTTTTGCTAAATCTTCTCCCGAAAAATTTCTACACGAATCTTAAATTAACACCTATTCAAAATTCGTGTAATTCGATTAATACGTAAAAATTCGTGTGGGAATTTTTACCTTATCGTTTTTTAATCGCCATATGATTTCAAAACGATTTCCATTATAATATCAGGCCTTATTATCCTATAAAAAACAAAAAGCCCCTAACGCTCGCCGCAGGGACTTTTAACCTAAACTTATTTGTAGATTTATAACTACATCCACAATAACTTCAAGTCTCGCAAAAAAGTTTTCATCTCCTTACAACCTATAGTTGAGATTTATCGGCTTCAATTAAAGAGACTTGCAAAACTATTTTCGGCAGTTATCTTTTCAATTGAGGTTTCCAATGCTTTGTAAATGTTCATATTCAAAAAAGGGCCTGCACTAATCCTTTTAACACCAGCATCCTGTAATGCCTTAAAATCCGGAAGCCCCGGTATGCACATTACATTAACAGGGAGGCGGGATAACGCAGTTATTTTTTCAATATCAGCTATTTGGGTAATACAAGGAAAAAACAAACCGTGTACACCTGTATCCTGGTAAAGTTTAGTCCGGGCTAAAGCATCCTCCAGCGCATTTGGTAAACCAAGCAGGAAGGAATCGGCCCGCACATTTATAAATACTTCTACCCCGGCAGCAGTTAATAATGAGGTGATCTGTTTAAGTTTCGCGGCAAAATTATTAGCATCAACAATGCTTCGTTTACCATCTGTTACTATCGAATCTTCTATGTTGATACCTGCTACTCCAATATTATTTAGCTTCGTTATGTTATTACAGATTTCTTCCGGTGTATCGGCACAGCCGGCTTCAAGATCAACTGTTAACATGGCCGATGTTGTCGCCGCTATCCGTTTGATAACAAAAAGATAGTCCTCAAAACTCATTTCTTCACCATCTGCAAAACCCAGAGAGCTGGCTACAGCTGCGCTTGATGTGCCGATTGCCGCAAAGTTCAACTTATCATAAACCTGTGCGCTTTGTGCATTCCATACATTGCCGATCTGCACAGCTTCTGCTTTATGGTGCAAGGCTAAAAATTCATTAAATCTATTTTTCATGTTCTTGTTTTTATTTTATGCTCAAAAGTAGCACTACGGTTTTGTCTAAAATTGTATAAAACGGAAGAGATTAAGGCGAAACAAAAGAGGTTGTATCATAAATCAAATTGACCACCTCTGGTGTTGTGTTACCTATGAATTGAAATTTAGCCGCTAATATTTATACAAAAAGGGGGTTAACATATTTTTAGTATAAAAACACTCAATTAACTGATTATTAACTACATAAGTAAATGTTAACCCTGAATTGTGTTAACCCTGTTAACCCTCCTGACCCGTCCGGAAATAGCTATACAGATTTGTGAGTAAATCCTATTTAACTATGCAAGCTTTGTCAGTAGAGTTAACCTAAAACTATATATATCGCTTAAGTATCTGAATAAGTCAAAAAAAAGGCCGTATCACGATTTATGATACAGCCTCGTTTTGTTTAAGATGGAGAAAATCAGGCTACGAGATTAGCTTCAGCCCCGAAAGCATGATCGATGACAATTTTCCAGCTGCCATCGGGTTGTTGCTTCATCAACTCTATCCCTTTTGCAGCGACTTGTGTTTTGCCATTGTCCGTAACGCTCCACTCCGACCGGCCTACAGCCACATCGCCCGATTGCAGGCAATAAACGGTTTTGATCTCCATCACTCCCGGCACCGCACAGATGCTTTTAACAGCTTCCTCAAATTGGGCCCTGCCTGATACTTCTTTTCCCGGTTCGGGGAAAATGATGCCGTTGGCATCATACACATTCATAACTACATTTACATCTTTGGTGTTAAAAGCTGCCGCAAGTACTGCGTGCACTTCCTGTGGTGTTTTTGCTGATTTCATTTTGTTATTTTTTTATTAACAGCAAAACTATGTGGCTTAAACAGCCAAAAATTGTATAAAACGGAAGCGTATTAGCCGCCTGCCAATACCTGGTTTATTGGCGATGCCTGAGCAGCAAAGGCATTGGGCGTAAAACCCGTAAAAAGTTTAAATTCCTTTATAAAATGGGCCTGGTCAAAATAACCTGCGCTATACGCTACGTTGGTCAGTTTTTCTTCGCTGGAGCTTACCAGGTTAAGGCTATGCTGAAAGCGGTTTATTTTATAAAATAATTTTGGCGGCAAACCGGTGCACTGCGAAAAAAGGGTATTCAGGTGCCTTGCGGAAATATTATATCGGTTTGAAATGGACAAGATATTATCGTCGCTGTAGTTCTTTTTAAGATTGCTTACAATATCCCCTATGAATTTGATCTTCGAATGCTTTTTTTCAGATACAGACAAACGGCTCCATAAATAATCTTCAATCATGGCCACCTTGGTATTCAGATCGACTGTCTCCAATAATTTTAAATAAAGCGTTCTTAATTTAGGGCCGAATACATGCGTGGCATCAACAATTTCATTATTAAATTCTGATACGTTTTCGTCAAAAAAATAAGCTGCCGAATGCGGGTAAAAGCGGAAGCCCAACATTGTATTTCTCCCTACCGACTGTATAGCCAATGGCTTAGTGATCTGGCCCCAAAGCTCGATAGGGGGCGTAGTGTAAAACACATCGCCTTTTTTTGATTTCCAGTTTCCGGTACCCAGGTTAAAGATCACTTCCATTGTTCCGCTCGGGAACACGATATCATCATAGCTTCTGTCCGAATCGGATTCGTACAGGTAGAAGCACTTGATATAAGGCTGCAGCTTTGGGCCCGGAAGGATTTCTTTGAAAACCATTACTACAAATATAGGGTACAACGAAGTCCCCCAATTGTAAAAAACGGAACAAATTATATAAAAGCTAAAAGCAGAAGGCATAAAGCCTAAAGCCAATATTGTCCTGTCCTGAAATTAGTTTGGATAGATTTATAAACAAAAAAGCCATGCGAACTATCAGTATGTTCACATGGCAGCTATACTATCCAATAACCTATGTCTACTTTTTTACATGTACCGGTTTTATACCTTCATGTGTCGGTTCCACCTGTTTGATCAGTCCCTTATCATCAAATTCCATTTTATCGATACATACCTCACGGTTATATCCCGCGGCATCGCCCATGGTAATCCCTTTGGGATAATTGAACCGGTGATAAACAATATACCACTCATCCGTGCCTGGGATCTGGATCACCGAGTTATGGCCTGTACCATAAATACCTTTAGCCGCATCTTTGGCAATAACAGTGTTTTGCTCAGGGATCTCGATTGGTCCCAAAGGAGATTTGGCAGTGCCGTAATGCACGCTGTAATTAGGGCTGCGGGTATCATTTTCCGACCACATGAAGTAATAGGTGCCATTACGGTAGAATACATAGGTGCCTTCATTATAATGAGCATATGGGGTTAGGATTTTGGTGGTGCCCGGCTTCAACGAAATCATGTCATCATCTAATTCGGCTACGGCCATATAACCATTACCCCAGTACAGATAATTCTTACCTGTTTGCGGATCGGCAAAAACATCGGCATCGATCTGTTGCCCGCCTTTAACGCCTTCGGGTAATTGTGCTACCAGAGGTTTACCCGAGTCAGTGAACGGCCCGGCTGGATCATTTGCCGTTGCAACCCCTATTTTTTGTGCAGCAGCAAAATAGTAGAAGTATTTATACTCGCCACCAACCTTCTTTTCGATGATGCAGGGTGCCCAGGCATTCTTTTTTGCCCAGCTCACATCCTGCGGCAAATCAAGGATCTTGCCTTCATCTTTCCAGTTAACCATATCATCAGAAGAGAACGCTTTAAAATATTTGCCCGACCAGCCATCAAAACCATCGCTGGTTGGATAGATATAGAACTTGCCTGTTTTTTCGGCATACAAGATCTCCGGATCGGCATAATATCCTGCTATAGCCGGGTTATGGGTTTCCTGGGCAGTAACCTCAAAAACCTGTGCTTTTTTACCCGCTATGCTTACTGAATATTTAACTGTCCCTTTCGTAAAATCCTGCGGTTTTGCAGGACTGATAGTAACACCTGGAAACAAAGTAAACTGCGGATCAAATGATTTTAAATCAGTGCCCGGTTTCACAGGCAGGTGCACTTTATGACTTGTTGGATCCAAAACAACATTGATGGTTTTAATCTGCTTGTTTACAGGCGAAAGTACCACATCTTCGGGCGTTTCCCATTTTGCAGTTAATGCCGCCGCTTCTTTTGAGGTTATTGGCATTACCGTGCCATGACGCGGATGGAAATTCATGGATACCTCGTCATCGATCAGTTTAAAGTTTTCAAGATCGGTAGTCCTGGTAAACTGGTATTTACCTTGTGTATACATATCATACATCAAAATATAACCGCTGCCATCGTTTAATTTGAAAGTGCCGGCGCCCTCTACCGGGTCTTTGGTTTGCTGTACGTACTTATCCCGCAATACATATCCTGATGTTAGTTTATCCGATACCGCTATTTTTATGCCTGCACCCGATCCTTCTGTTTTAAAAAACAGGTAATATTTATTGTTCTTATAAACGATATCTCCATCGATACAGGCACCACCATCAGGCTTAAAGAAAAGTTGTTTGGGTTCGGTTTCCAAGCCTGTAAAATCCTTGTTGGCATAGGCGTAATAGATCTTATCGGCCTCTTCGCCAAAACGCATCGACCAGTAGATCACGTATTTTTTAGCCTGCGGATCATAAATAGTTTGCGGAGCCCACACCCTGTTTACACCAGCAAATTTTTCATAAAGCTTGGTGATATCAATAGTTTTAGAGCTCCAGTGTACCAGGTCGGTTGATTTGAGCAGCACCATAGAATAATCAGGCCCCCAGCCGTATTTTTCAGTGTTCATGTCGGTTGCTACCATATAAAAAGTTTTACCATCGGCAGCACGCATAATATGTGGGTCGCGCACACCGCCGGTAGCACTGATGTCAGCCGATTTTAAAACAGGATTATTATTATTCAGCGCGCGGAAATGATAACCATCATTGCTCAGGGCAAAACGAATTTCTTCGCCGCCTTTGCCGCCAGTAAAATAAGTAAAGAGGTAGGCACTGAACCTGCTATTCTGTTCAGATCTCTTGCCTGATAATCCTTGCTTTTTTACCGCCTTACCATTACCTGGCTGCGCAATGCATACGAAATAAAAGATGGTCAAAATGCCCAGTAAAACTATTTTTCTCATGTATATATTTATTGTTGGTTCAAATTATCAATTGAATTTTTGGACTCCTTTAGTGCTCACTTTTTTGATATTACCATCCGCGTCAAAATTTAAACTATCCAAACACAGTTGCCGCAACACAAACGATTCCTTTTGCGGAAAAATGCGGTGATATAAAATATAGCGCTGCCCTTTTTCGATAAAAGTAGTATGGTGACCGGGGCCAATCACCGTACTATCGGCCGAAGTATTTAATATAACCCGGTGTTCATCTTCCCGGAAAGGGCCGAGCGGGCTATTTCCTTTCGCATAACCTACCTGGTAGGTGGCATCAATGGCTTTACCCTCTGAAAACATGAGGTAATAGGTTTGGTTGCGTTTAACCATATGCGCACCTTCAAAAAAATGAGGTGTAGTGATGTCTTGGGGTGCTCCGTCAAACGTAACCATATCATCCTTCAGCTTTACAGCCATGCAATGCCCATTGATCCATTTATACCCCGATCCCCAATACAGGTATACGCTGCCATCGGCATCAATAAAACAATCCGGGTCGATATTATGCACCTCGGTATAATCAGTGGATTTCACCATGGGTGTATTGTCGCTTTTTAAGTTTTTCCACGGACCAAGCGGCGTGTTGCTCACTCCTCCCCAAACCTCGCCGCCTACGGCTACATACATGTAAAATTTATTGTCTTTTCCTTTTACTACAGATGGCGCCCAAACCATTTCGTTAAGAGCTGTTGGACTTGTACAAGCTTGTTTAGTAGGCCAGTTGATGTGATGCCGGGTAAATTTGATAAAGTCGGTAGTTTCCAGTACCGCCAGTTCCTTATCACCCCAGGGATCAATTGTGGCATAAATGAAGAAACGGCCCTTATCTTTTACAATAGTTGGATCAGCAAAATATCCGCCGGTTATGGGATTTGGGATCATTTGCTTTTGTGCGCGCAAAACTGTGCCAGCCAAAACAAGAATAAAAAGGAAAAACAGGTGCTTGGTCATAACGAAGATAAAAACATCTCAATATTAAGTGTTATTTTAACAATTAACTAATTTAATACGATTTTATCTTAATTATTTTATGATCGTTACTTGGGTATTAAATATCTTTATGTAGAGACGCATAATTGCGTCTTCCAAAGGACAAGCCACTTTGTAACCGAGTAAGCTGCCTACCTTGCATGCAGGAGACGCAATTATGCGTCTCTACAATTTCAAAATTTAAACAGCATCTAAATCTATATTTTCAGGAAAATCTTATTCCTATATAAAAAGTACAACAGCGCAAGCTGTACAATTACAATGGATATTGCTGCCCATACCGGTTGCCAGCTTTGAGCCAGATGACTGATAATTCCTCCGAAGAAAAAATTAGCTGTATGCTGAAAATCAACCATCCCTTCAGCTGCCAAATAGATCAGGATAGAATTTACCCCGATAAGCACAAAAGGAAACGCCCATTTCCGGTACCCGGCAACATCTATCACCAGGTAAAATATCGAAAGGAAAACCACGCTCCATCCGCCTACAAACATTACAAACGAACTTGTCCATAAACGTTTATTTATCGGGAAAGCAAGGTTCCAAAGCAGTCCTACGCCGATAAATAACATACCGACTGCGAATAAGCAAACACCCTTTTTCCACATCGGCCATTTTGCAGATTCAAGCTTCAGGAACTGGCCTGTAAAAATACCCAACATGGCCGTCCCAATAGCTGGAATGGTTGATAATATGCCCTCAGGGTCATGCACTTTATCGTGCAGCCTGCCCGGAAGTAACAAACGGTCGATATATGATTCAAGGCTGCCGTTCATAGTTAAAACCCCTGTCCCGTACCCGGGCACCGGGATGAGTTCCATGGCTGCCCAATAACCCAGCAACAAAATGCCAAACCATAAAACCTGCCCTCGTATGCTGAAATTAAGATAAATAATACCTGCAAAAAACCAGGCCAGACCGATACGCCCAAGCACACTGGCAAAGCGGGTATTCTCCAAACCGTTAAACTTAAACAAGCCGTTAACAACTACTCCTAAAAACAGCAGGATAATGGTACGCCTGATCATGGAACGATAAATTTCACCTTTGGAAGATGAGGGCAACAGATACGGATGGGCTACACCATGTTTGGCAACTTTACCTCCCATTGAATAAGGCATCGAAACACCTGCAATAAACAAAAACAGGGGAAAGATCATATCATAAAATGTGATCCCGTTCCACTCAGTGTGATGTAATTGTCCCGACATCCATACCATAAGCGGCCAGCCGGTGGCTTTAGCAAGGGCATGCACTACCCCTTCTCCGCTCATGATCCAAAACATATCAAAACCACGAAGAGCATCTAACGATAATAATCTTGCCGGCTTCGCAGCAATATTTCCAGGTTTAGCTGTTGATGTATCCATTACTTTAGATCGTTCCCCATGTTTGTTCTGTATTTTTCATAAAGCTGTTTTGCAACAACCGTGCTGCTGCCGGCAGGAGCAACAGGATAAGTTTTGGACGAATTAACCCATTGCCATTCCCAGTTACTGATTGATTTATCAAATTGTTTAAAGTCGGGCTCTTTACCTGTTTTTATTGATCCTTTCAGTAACTCAAAGAATTTTTGCCAGCGTACCTTGTAAAAATCATTGAGCAAACCGCTCCATTGCCTGCACGAATATTCATGCAGCGGACTATCGGCATCGCCCCAAAGTGTTATCAGGTTACGGGCATTTTTTTCGTAAAGTGCTTTTTCACCAGAGGTTGTTCCCCAGCTACGGGCATCAGCTATCCAGGGGCCAAGCATAAAATCCTTGCGGGTGCCCAGCAGTCTGTCCATATCTGTTATCAGGTTAAGGTATTCGGCCGTATACTTATCAAAAGCCTTTTCATCTTTATCATGATAGGCTTTGATCCATTTTAACTGGAGCGGCCTGCCGTAGTTGGCCAGTACCTGCCGGGTTACATCAACCAGGTCGTAATTAAACCCGCTGCTTAGTTTACATGCAGGTATAGCCGCGATGATTTTGTCCCAGGCAGGCAGCAGGTCTTTCCGGTTGTAGTTTAAACGGGTGCGGGTCCATATCGCAGCCGAATCAAGCGTTGGCCGACCGGTGATGATCGATTCGGCCCCGTCACGGATGTCCTTTCCATTAAATACGGTTGCCCTGAGCGTTTGCCAGGCATCAAGTGCATCCTCGCTTTTTACACCATAACGATTAAATAAGTACTCCGGCAGCCATTGATCAAGATCAATTGGCTTATTTTCCCAGGTATGCTGTGTCATTAACTCATAAAGCACAGGAGTTTGTTCAATGGCCTCCATGGTTAAGCCAATCCCAACCATTTTCCCCGAGTTCGGGTCGTTAAGAGCCTGTGCCGGCTGTGTTGCTACCGCTTCTATCCTGCCAAACAAACTATTGTTGCCCCCATAGTTATGCAGCATATTCCAGATCCAGGGCTTTCCGTAAAACGCATCCGTCCGTTTCCATATTGGTTCGTAGTCGGTATTGAGATCAAGCACAATCATATGATCATTGGGTACGGCATTCAACAATGCTTTGATCTGCTCGTTTTGCCAGAATTTACGGTCGCTGAAAAACAACCAGCCCTGCATTACCCAAACAGCTTTCGGATCGGCCTCTTTCATGCCGTCATAAACCCTTGCGCTCAGTTCCGACAGGAACTTAGGATCATTTGAGGGTGGCTCATTCTCATTAAAAGTATCAGCAGAGTATAAGTGATCTGTACCGTAAACCTTGGTTTGTTCCTGTATAAACTTTTTACCAATCTCCGCAAATAAGGGATCTTCCGAATCAAGGATATAAGTATCGGCGAAGCCATTGTTCCAGTTGGTTTGTTTCAGCTTGGCATTGGGAAAATGTGTTTTAAACGATGCCGGCACGTGACCTGTAAACGCCGGAAGCACCGGTTTTATCCCAAGTTCACGCTCGCGCTGCAATATTTTAACCTGCAGTTCCTTATGACTGCTTATCCAGCTTGCCGGCAGGGGCCCATCCCATTTATCAATATTGCCCATATAAAACCAGCCAAAATAGGCCGGCCCTGTAAAAAAGTTCTGCATGTCTTTATCGCTAAAGCCCATGCTTTTATAAACTTTATCCCACACGTACTCCTGCCCGGTTATAGCCAGCGGCATGTTGATCCCGTGAAGGGCCATCCAGTCAATTTCCTTTTCCCATCGTTTCCAGTCCCACCAGCTCATGCTATAGCTATAAGTACAATAGTTAAGGTAGTACCGGTATTGGTAAGGCGTAGTTTTATGAACCTTTTGGGCTGGCATGGGCAACTTTACGGGAAGGTTCAGATTTGTGCCATTCCATGTGATCTGGCAATGCGCATATTCGGTAAGGTAGTAATATAATGCCGACGCTACCGCAATACCATTATTGCCCCTCAAGATAATTTTACCTTTGGCTCCTTCCACTTCAAAAACATCTTTGGCTTCACTTTCGGAAAGCGGCTGAACAATAAAATTTTGTGCATAACCGGGCACCACCCGTTTAATTAAAGCATAAGAAGATGGTACATGCAACTGTGCCTCAGCGCTCATTATTCCACTGCATATGCCACAGAGCAGCATACAAATGAAAACCTTTGTTTTAAAAGTCATTTACTTTGGATGTTTTTATGATTATCGAGTTTACGCACATCGACCGATAAATTTTGAAATCATTATCGCACGCTTACATCATGTACAGAAACTCAAGGCAATAAAAACAAAAAAAGGCATATTTCATTGAAAATAAATCAAAAAGGGAAAATCGCTTTAAAACTGATATTCCGCCCGATGTTATAAATACCCAGGTGCCCGTTTGGCGACGACCGGTAGTATTCAAAATATTTTAAACGATTGAGGTTGGATTGATAGTCCTTATCAAACAAATTATCTACCTGCAAAAAAAGCTCACAAATGGTTTTGTCCGATTTATTTTTGACAGACGCACCCGCCCCGATATTAAACAAAGCATAGCCAGGAGTTGCGGTCTCTGTATTATCCAAAGCGTAGAAACGATTTTGTGTGGTGTAGGCATCCATCTCAGCCTTAAAATAAATTTTTGAAAAAGGACCATAGGCCTTCTGTAAGCTCGCTTTAAACTCCGACCGGATATGCAGCGGTGGGATAAAAGGCAAATATTTAGCTGCACCGTTAGACTCATCAATAAGCTGTTTATTGCCGTTGATGCCGGTTACATAAGCCAGGCTGTTGTTAAAAGCCAGCCATTTAATATTTTGCGGGTGCACGTTAACCGTAAACTCGGCCCCATACAAACGGGCGCTGCTTTGTTGATACTGGTAGGTACTGTTACCCGGCACAATTACTACGGCATTACCATTGGCGTCCGTTAGCTTAGCCTGGTAAATATAATTGTCAATATGGTTATTGAACAGTTCGGCAATTAGGTCAACATCCTTCAGGTAGGCGATAAAACCCAGGTCCTCCTGCAAACTAAATTCGGGGTTAAAGCCGCGGTTGCCTAAATATACAATGTGCGCACCGGGGTCAAGTCCATTGGAGCCGATTTCGGTAATATTGGGAGCTCGGTATCCTCGCGCAATATTAGCCTTGAACAATAAGCGTTCGCTGATGTTGTAGGTTATCCCCAAACTACCCGAAACACCCTGGTATACATGCCTGAAGGCCGGGAATTGCAAATGCGCTCCTGCTGTATCCGGCAACTTCACATGCTGCTCAAATCCGTTTTTTGGGTTTGGCCCTACGTAAAAATCATTCCAATGGATGTGCCGGTTATCATACCGGATCCCGCCCGAGATATCAACTTTCCCAACAGTTTTTTTGGCGAAGAGGAAAGTCCCGGCATCAAACAGGTTATAATCCGGGATCGGAAAATCTGTAGCCGCCTTACTTCGATTGGTTTGGTACATACCATTTACGCCGAGGGTACTTTCTATACCTGCGATAGTTGGTAAATTATACTTCAAATCGTAATTAAGTGTGTTAAGCACTACATATAATCCCGGCTGACTGGTCAACGTGGGATGGTTGTATTCCCTTCGGATGCTTTGCTGCCAGCCAAACGCGGCATTGAGGCTACTGCTTTCGTCCAGTTTAAACTCATTGTGCGTGTAAATACGATAATGCTGAATGCGCTGGTGCAGCGGCGTTATGCTGTATGATCTTAACTCATCGTCACTTACAATTGGTCGGTTCCTGATATTATCAGTACTGCTTTCGGCTATTTGTTTAGTAAACTGCCTTGTAAGCGAATCCCTGCTGCCATCAGGAATTTCCTGCCGGTTATCATAAACGGTTGCTGCAATTTGCGAGTAACCCCAATTTTTATCAACCCTGGCCATGCCCGATAAATTATACTCGTGGAAGCCTGTATTATACACGTAACCATCAATACGGTTTTGATAATCATGTGCCGCTTTTGCTGTTCCCCGGAAGGCATACCGCCAGTCGTTTTTTTTGTATGATAAACCCAGCGAGGTACCTATCATGCCGTTATTGGTATGGTAATCGGCTATATAATCTCCATGTAAAACATTGTTTTCGCCAACCGGCAGGTAAGGGATCATGTTGATCACTCCCGCCAATGCATCCGAGCCATAAGTTAAACTCGCCGGACCTTTCACTACTTCCGCACGACCGATACCATATTGATCTATCTCAATGCCATGCTCATCGCCCCACTGCTGTCCTTCCTGGCGCACACCATCGTATAAGGTTAACACCCGGTTGTAACCTAATCCCCTGATAAACGGTTTGGAGATGTTGGGCCCGGTAGTAACCGCGTTAACACCCGGCACCCCTTTTACAATGGCATCAATAACGTTATTATTTACGTTCTGATCCATCTCTTTCTTAGTCATTACCGCTATAGGGATAGGATTACTTCGCAACTCGGTTTTGCGTGAAACCCCGGTTACCGTTACCTCACTTAATTTGGAGCTGCTTTCTTTCAGATTACCATTCAATAAGGTTGCCTCATCGGGTTTCACGCTCACGTTATAACGCTCGGTAACATACCCAATGTTGGAAAATACTATGGTGTATGTACCAGCCGGCACGTTTTTTAAATGGTAATAACCTTTATCGTTTGTAGTTACTCCAATAGAAGTTCCTGAAAGTGCAACAGTAGCAAAAGAGAGCGGCTCGCTGCCGGCTGTTAATCTTCCTTTAAGGGAACCATGCTGTGCAGAAACCACTACCGGGACTAATAAAAAGCATAGTAAAGACAATATCCTCATTCGTTTTAGCATATCTTAAATAATATACAAAACAAATAAAAAAAATTAGTCTTACCTAATTTTTATATTAAAGTTTATAAAGTTTCTGTCGATGTTAATTCAAATAACAATAGATATAAACTAAAATTGCTCATATATGCAGTTCATTATTTTTTACATAAAATCAATTTAATGATATTGATAATCAAAATATTAGCTTTAAGCCTTGTGCGTTTTGCTTTGAGCTTTATAATTAAATAACCTGTTTATGCTGGATTATAGATGGATGCTGCGGAGAAAAGGCCAGCATAAAATCCTCAGCCCGCTTCACCATGTTTTCCGACCCGATAAAAATAGCCGAACGCTGATGTAGTTCATTAACATCAAGGTCGAGGATCCGCTCAAAACCTGTAGATGCCATACCGCCGGCCTGCTCAACAATAAAGGCCATCGGGTTACATTCATATACCAGTCTCAGTTTTCCGTTTGGATACTGTGAGGTAGTTGGATATAAAAAGATACCGCCTTTAATCAGGTTACGATGAATATCCGCAATCATTGATCCGGTATACCTTGAAGTATACGGTCGGCTGGTAGTCACATCTTCAACCTGGCAATATTTAATGTATTTTTTTACCCCCAATGGGAAATGGGTATAATACCCTTCATTTATTGAATAGATATAGCCATCCTTAGGCATTCTAATATCGGGGTGCGACAAGCAAAACTCCCCTATCGATGGGTCGAGCGTAAAACCGTTAACCCCTTTGCCTGTGGTATATACCATCATGGTTGATGAACCATAGATCACATAACCTGCTGCAACCTGCTCAGTTCCTTTCTGCAGCACATCTTCAAGATTGGCGGTACCTTGGTTAGATTTACGGCGATAAATAGAAAATATGGTACCCACACTTACATTTACATCAATATTTGACGAGCCATCCAGCGGATCAATAGCCACAATATATTTGGCATGTTTTGAGATCTCTGATTCAATCAGGATATGCTCGTCATTTTCTTCAGAGGCAACAACACAGCACTCACCTCCGCTGCGTAACGCCGAAATGAATTGCTCATTGGCATAAACATCCATCTTTTTCTGCCGTTCACCATGCGAATTTACCGAGTCGGTTTCGCCGATGATATCAATAAGCCCGGCTTTGCTGATCTCGCGGTTTACAATTTTAGCGGCAATACCTATATCCCGTAAAAGCCTTGACAGCTCGCCTTTGGCAAACGGGAAATCTGCCTGTTTCTCTATAATAAATTGTCCTAACGTTTTTACTCTTTTCATGGAAATGTATATTTATTGATTAACAGAAATATTAAAAAGTACCGGATCTGGCCGGCTGGTTTATAACTATAATGTGGTGATTTAATTAAGGATGAATAAAAGCACTTTTATCTATTCAATAGCTAAAAGTTCGCCCTATCTCCTCATAATCACCTTTTTGCTAAGTTACCAGGCTTTCATTATCGAACTGTCCCGACCCGTCTCCCTTTATTTTAGTGTTTATTTGCTACCGTTACAGCCTATAAATTCAGTTACAAGCATATAATATCATAATAGCTTACCAGCCGGCATCCCATTTGATAATATCGTACAATAATTGGATAACGGTTGGGTAAAAACGGGGAGCGGCATTATCCATCTTTGTTTTATATCAAAACCAATTAACTAAGGCCTGTTATTATTATATATAAGTATATGCCGCAAACTGAACATCCTTATCGCGACATCACTATCCGGTTTCCGGGGCAGGTAATTGTTGGCAAAAATTCGCTTTTGAAGTTAACCGGCGAGGTTGTTAACAGCGGGTATAAATCAGCTTTGATCATTACCATCAGCCCATTGTTAGGAAAGCTTGAACCGCTTTTAGCTCAGCTTAAAGAAGCGGAAGTTGCTGTTCACATTGATACCTCAATAGTACGGGAACCTTCATTTAAAGATTTTGAAGACCTGCTTGCATCTGTAAAACATATTGCGGCTGATGTTATAATAGGCATAGGCGGTGGCAGCGTGCTTGACGTAGCCAAACTGATAGCTGCACAGATCAATAATGATCAAACCCTGGCAGAGATAACCGGTATTGGCCTGCTTAAAAACCGTACTAAAAAACTGATCTGCGTACCTACAACGGCGGGTACCGGCAGCGAGGCATCACCTAATGCCATATTGATAGATGATACTGATAATCAGAAAAAAGGTATTATCAGCCCATACCTGGTTCCGGATGCGGTGATCATTGATCCGGCTTTGATGATCAGTTTGCCGGCAGAGGTTACCGCAGCAACAGGTCTTGATGCCTTGACACATTGCCTTGAAGCTTATACCAACTTATATGCACATCCTTTTATTGATGTGTATGCGCTTGAGGGGATCAGGCTTATAGCCGCTAATTTGGTTAGAGCGGTAAACGACGGTACTGATGAGGACGCCCGTACACAATTAGCTATCGGCAGTTTAATGGGTGGCTTCTGTTTAGGCCCTGTTAATACAGCAGCTGTACATGCGCTCTCCTACCCGCTGGGCAGTATGTACCACATTGCCCATGGCTTATCAAACGCTTTATTGCTCCCTTTTGTGATGGAGTATAACATCCCGGCGGCGCCGGAACGATATGCTGCTGTTGCCCGCGCATTAGGTTGCAACAGCAGTATCAATGATTTTGAAACAGCTCATGCCGGTGTTGAAAAGATCAGGCAGCTGATCAGTGAGTGCAGGATCCCGGCAAGTTTAAAAGAAATAAACATAGATAAAAACACCATACCGCAGATGGCTGCTGATGCCATGAAAATTACCCGGCTGCTTAAAAATAACCCGCGACCGATAACCATAGATGATGCTGTTAACATTTACGAGGCTGCTTATTAATACATACTAATGAAACTAAAAAAGAAATATAATGGCCTGGTAGTGCCATCAATTACCCCACTTACCGACAACTACAAGCTTGACCACGAAGCGGTTGAAAAAATATTCGATAGCATCTTCAACTACGGTGGTGTACCTTTTATACTCGGTACTACCGGCGAGTCAGCCTCATTACCAAACGAGCTCAAGCTTGATTTTATTAAACTTGCTGCTTCAATAAGGCAACCCGGCAGGCTGCTTTACGCAGGTATCTCATCCAATTGCCTGTCAGATTCTATCGAACTGGCAAAACGCTGTGCCGATGAAGGCATTGATGTTGCCGTAGCCCACCTCCCGGCGTACTTTACATTAACCGAGTATGAGATAACAACATACTTTGAAACGCTGGCCAACGAAATTCCTATCCCGCTTATAGTTTATAATATTCCGGCTACTACCAATGTATCCATCAACTTAAACCTGCTTGATGAGTTAAGCCACCATAATAATATCGTAGGCACCAAGGACTCCGAACGAAATCATGACCGTTTAAAAGATTCGCTCAAATTATGGGCCGGCAGGGCCGATTTTAGCCACTTTTTGGGCTGGGGCGCACAATCTGCCCATGCTTTATTTACAGGAAGCGACGGCCTGGTGCCAAGCACAGGAAATCTGTTCCCAGATATTTATTACAAAATGATAGTAGCGGCCGATAACAATGACGAAGCTGCCGCCCTGCAACTACAAAGACACTCCAATTTGGTTGGGGATATTTACCAGGGCAAGCGCCTGCTGGGCGAATCGTTGGCAGCATTAAAATCGCTGATGCAAAGCGCCGGGTTATGCCGCCCGTACATGATGCCGCCTTTGTTAAAAGTTAGTGATGCTGAAGCGGCTGACCTGCAAAAGAAACTGCAAAGCATGCTTAATGTTGAAAACCTTAGTTTACCGATATATCAATGACAGCCGACAGACCGATTATAGCCATAACCATGGGCGATCCGGCCAGTATTGGCCCTGAGATTGCTGTTAAAGCCCTACTTACCGAAAGGCTGTTTGAGATTTGCCGCCCGGTGATTATCGGTGATACGGGCGTTTTTTTTGACATCGTGAAACGCCTGGGCCTAAACGCCACTATCAATTCTATCAAAGATATCCGTAATGCGCGTTTTATTTTCGGCAAGCCGGATGTATTTGATCTGCAAAATGTAGATATGGAACAACTTCGTTTTGGTGAGATCTCGGCTATGGCGGGCAACGCTTCGTTTGAGACGGTAAAAAAAGCGATTGAACTTGCACTTGACGGTGAAGTTGACGCAACCGTAACCGGCCCTATCAACAAAAAATCCATCAACGAGGCTGGTCACCACTTTGCCGGGCATACCGAAATTTACGCCCATTACACCGGCACAAAAAAATATGCCATGCTGCTGGTTGAGCACAACATGAAGGTGATCCACGTATCAACCCATGTATCATTACGACAAGCTTGTGACTTGGTTAAAAAAGAACGCATCATTGAGGTAATTGAATTGCTGCAAGACGGCCTTATTTCTTTAGGCGAGAAAAACCTGAAGATTGGAGTAGCCGGGCTTAACCCCCATGCGGGTGATTCGGGTTTGTTTGGTACCGAAGATGACCAGGAAATCCTCCCCGCAGTACAGGAAGCTTTTAAATCAGGTTACGATGTAGAGGGTCCCGTACCTGCCGATACTTTGTTTTCAAAAGCATCAACCGGGTATTATGGCGGTGTGGTAGCGATGTATCACGACCAGGGGCACATCCCTTTTAAACTCACCGGCTTTAAATGGAACGCCGAAAAGCAGCAGATGGACAGCGTAAAAGGCGTCAACATTACTATGGGACTACCTATCATCCGCACTTCGGTTGATCACGGAACAGCTTTTGAAATTGCAGGTAAAGGCGTTGCCAGCAGCGATGCCATGATACTGGCAATCGAATCGGCGGCGCAATTGAGCAAAAACAGGATAAAAGTATAAGCTATATGATCGCTGTAATTGCAGATGATTTAACAGGGGCCGCCGAACTGGCGGGCATTGGCCTTAACCACGGTTTAAGAACCGAGGTTAGCACCACTGTTGATGAATACTGTGATGTCGAGCTGCTTGTTATTGCTACCGACACGCGTTCGCTTTCGACAGCCGGCGCAAAGGAGATCGTTTATGATCTTACTGTACAGTTACAGCAACTAAAACCAAGATTTATTTTCAAGAAGATAGATTCGGTTTTAAGAGGGCATATTATTGAGGAGCTGCAAAGCCAGCTTACTGCATCGGGTTTAAAAAGGGCACTGATTGTGCCCGGCAATCCCCATCACTCAAAAAAACTCATCGGCGATACGTTTTATTACAACGAAGAGCCAATCCACCTGAGTGATTTCGCCAATGACCCAACTTTCCCGGCTTTAAGCTCAAATATTATTGAATTATTAAGAGCCGATGAAAAGATCCAATTGATTAAAAAAGGTGAAAAACTGCCATCAACAGGAATTATCATAGGAGCGGCCAGTGACGAGGACGACCTTAAATATTGGATAAGAAAAACAGACAGCGAAACCCTTTTAGCAGGATCGGCTAACTTGTTTACCTGCTTGCTTGAACATTTAACCAAACAACAAACAATTGAAACATTAAACCCCGAAGCCACCGGCAGACGCTTGTTTGTATTTGGCAGTACATTTTACCAGGGAAAGCTAAACCTGAATGATGGCAGACATAATGATATCCCAGTTCATTATGTACCGGCAGCAACCATCTGTGCAGAAACCAGCGCCGATAATGTGCATGGCCTTTTTGCCAGCCATGTAGCTTCCAGTATTATAGCCGGTAACAATGCCATCATTGCCATAAACCCCGATTTTATCAAGGATATTAAAGTGGATCCGGTATTGCTGAGCCATAAAATGGCAGATATTGTAAAACAGGTTATCGATCACACCTCACTTCACGAATTGCTGATTGAGGGTGGCGCGACCGCCTGGGCTATACTTGAGCGTTTAAACATCCAAAAATTATATCCCTCAAAACTAATAGCTCCCGGAGTTATTCATATGCGCATAGCGGGCAATAACCAATTATGTTTAACTTTAAAACCCGGCAGCTACCCCTGGCCTGCCCCCGTTTGGGGAACCAATAATTATACCTGCATATGAAACATGAAACCCTGCACCTGGCAGATTATATCATCATAGCCCTGGCACTGGCCATTTCATTAACCATCGGTCTCCGGTTTTCAAAAGGACAAAATTCTACCAAAAAATATTTCGTATCGCGCGGCTCGATTCCGGCATGGGCCATTGGCATGTCGTTAATGGCAACACTCATCAGCAGTGTAACATTCCTGGCCTATCCCGGCGAAGGGTTTGCATCTAACTGGATCCTGCTGGTTCAGGGGTTAATGGTACCTATAATCCTGCTCCTGATGGTTTGGTTCATTGTACCGCTTTATCGTGAAGTTATAGGGGTAAGCACGTATGAATACTTTGAAAAGCGCTTTGGTTTGTTCGCGAGGTTCTATAGTTCCATAGGTTTTGTATTAACCCATTTTTCAAAAATGGGTACCGTGTTTTTCCTGCTGGCCCTGGCGCTCTCCAACATGACCAACACCAATACCTTTGTGATCATCTGGATCATTGGTTTTGTGATTGTTGTTATTACCCTTATAGGTGGTATTGAGGCGGTGATCTGGGCCGATGTGGTACAGGGCTTTTTATTGATCGCCGGCGGTATAGCCTCATTCATCATCCTCATTTGCTCCATCAAAGGCGGCTTCCCCGAGCTTTGGCACATAGCCAGCGTAAACCACAAAAACAATTTCGGCCCCTACTCCTGGGATTTCAAAAAGCTTACATTCATTGCAATGGCCATTAATGGTGTTTTTTATGCCATTCAAAAATACGGCACCGATCAAACCATGGTGCAGCGCTACCTTACCGCCAAAACCGATAAAGCGGCCATCAGGGCATCGTTATTAGGGGTAGCACTTACCGTACCGCTTTGGGCATTGTTCATGTTCATTGGTACCGCTTTGTTTGCCTACTACCAGCAAAATCCTTTGCCTGCAGGTATTAAGGCTGATGCGGTGTTCCCTTACTTTATCATGAGCAAATTGCCTACCGGTGTTGTGGGGTTGATATTGGCTGCACTGATCTCGGCAGCCATCTCCAGTTTAGGAGCCGATCTGAATTGTCTTTCGGCGATTGGCGTAGAGGATTATTACAAAAAGTTCAGGCCCAACAGGCCTGATAAAGAATATTTAAAGGCCGGCAGATGGATAGTGGTACTGGCAGGCCTGGGCGCAATGGGTATAGCCACCTTATATATGCTTGCCGGTGATGAAGGCGCATTAGGTATTGTGTTTACCCTCTATGCTATATTCTCCGGCGGTATTGCAGGTATTTTTTTATTGGGCTTATTTAGCAGCAGGGCCAACCGGCAGGGGTTGAATATCGGCATTATTGCCTGTATCATGTTTACCGGTTACGCCTTTTTAACATCAACCAAAATTGGTTTGGGTGCCGATAAACATATCCTGCTCGATTTGGGTAAATACAATTTCAATCAGCATAAATACATGCTGGGTGTGTACAGTCATTTGGTGGTGATTGTAGTTGGCTACCTGTCCAGTTTGTTTTTCCCTAAACCCGAGTTAAATAAAAACCTCCTTTTCAGCGGGTGGCTTGAAGCTAAGCGCGCCGGAAAGCTTACAAAATAATTCATCGCAATGAAAAAGTTACTGGCATCAGGCCTTGGTTTGTTCCTGTTCATTTCTTCGCAGGCACAGGTAAAACTGGCATCCATTTTTACCGACAACATGGTACTGCAACAGCAAAGCGAAGCCCCAATCTGGGGTTGGGACAAAGCCGGCTCAACAGTTACCGTCAGCACCTCATGGAATAAGAAAAGCTATAAAACCAAAGTAAATTCAAACGGCAAATGGCTTGCCAAAGTTGCCACCCCGGTTTACGGCGGACCATACACTGTAACCATCAGCGACGGCAATACCATCAAATTAAACAACGTACTTATAGGTGAGGTTTGGATTTGCACCGGGCAATCGAATATGGAGATCCCGATGAAGGGTTACAAAAGTCAGCCTATTAGCGGCTCTGTTGATGCCATACTGAAATCGGCCAACAGTAATATCCATATCTACACAGTACCCCACTCATCGGTAACCGAAGTCCAGGAAAACAGCAAACCGTCCGAATGGCATGTGGCTTCGCCTGAGTTTGTTTCTAATTTTAGTGCTACAGGTTATTATTTCGGCAGGTTGTTGAATGAGATGCTTCACGTGCCTATCGGTTTGATCAGTGATTGTTATGGCGGTTCAAGCGCCGAAGCCTGGATGGACCCTGAAGGATTAAAAGAATTTCCGGAGATCAAAGTGCCTGCGAAAACAGATTCGATCAAAGCTGTATCGCGCACACCTACCACCCTGTTCAATGGCATGCTGAACCCGGTGATTGGTTACGGCATCAAAGGCTGTATCTGGTACCAGGGCGAATCAAATTATGACCGTCCCGACCAATATGAAAAACTATTCCCGGCCATGGTTAAACGCTGGCGCGAGCTTTGGCAGCAAGGTGATTTCCCTTTTTATTACACGCAGATAGCCCCTTACGATTACACCCAGCTACCACCGTACAATGCAGGAGGAAAATACAATTCGGCCTACCTGCGCGATGCTCAGCGGAAATCGTTAAAAGTGATACCCAACAGCGGCATGGCCGTATTGCTTGATGTTGGTGAACAGGTTACTATCCACCCCCCGCGTAAAGAGCCCGTTGGTACGCGGCTGGCCTACCTGGCTTTAGCCCAGACTTACGGCGTTAAAGGATTTGATTATGCAAGTCCGCTATATAAAGAAATGACTGTTGACGGTAACCGGGCTACCATCAGGTTTGAGCATGCCGAAAACGGGCTTACCTCATTCACCAGGCCCATCCAAAACTTTGAAGTTGCAGGTAAAGACAAAATGTTTTACCCGGCGCAGGCCATGATATCTGGCAGTGTAATTATTGTATCTTCACCTTTGGTAAAAGAGCCGGTGGCCGTGCGTTACGCCTTTAAGGATTTTGTTGTGGGCGATCTGTTCGGCACAAACGGGCTCCCGGTTTCCTCATTCAGAACCGACGATTGGTAATATGAAAAAACTCCTGCTGCTTTGCTTCCTGTACTGCAATATCGCGTTAGCTCAAAACAAAGGCATTGAACAATACAATGAAGTGTGGACCAGCCAGAGCCAAAACTCAGGCCAGTCCATGCCCTGCGGCGGCGGTGACATAGGCCTGAATGTATGGGTAGAAAAAGGTGAGCTGCTTTTTTATATCGCCCGGAGCGGCACTTTTGACGAAAACAATGCCATGCTCAAGCCTGGCCGGGTAAGGGTTAAACTCTCCCCCAATCCTTTTGACGGCAATGATTTTAAGCAGCAACTAATTTTACAAAACGGTTCGGTAGTCATCAATGGAAAAAACGGCGGTTTAAAGGCCGAAATAAGACTTTGGGTTGATGTTTACCGCCCGGTGATCCACGTTAACATCAGCAGCAATAAATCCATTAAAACCGAAGCCACTTTTGAAAGCTGGCGCTACCGCGACAGGGATGTAAAAGGCCTCGAAAAAAATGAAGGCTCCTGGAAATTTGCCCCGCGCAATGATGTCAAAACGCTAAAGGATAACATCGCATTTAAAGGCAACGCCATCCGGTTCTACCATCACAACCTCGACTCCACCATATTTGATGTTACTGTAAAGCAGCAGGGCATGGAAGCGGTTAGGGAGCAAATGTACAACCCGCTTAAAAACCTCACCTTTGGCGGGCTGATGAAGGGTAAGAATCTAAAACCTGCGGGTACTACAAAAGGGCAATACCTTAATACAGATTTTGAAGGCTGGAAATTGGAAAGCATCAAACCCGCTACTAACCAGGATATAGAGATCTACCTCAACACACAACAAACCGCATCTGTAAATGAATGGCAGCAGGGCTTGCAAAAAGTAGTTCAGGAAGCTGAGGCTAACACCAAAACAGCCTGGCAAAAAACCACCAACTGGTGGAAGCAGTACTGGGACAGGAGTTTTATCTACATCAATGCAGATGAACAAGCCAGTGATACTACAGCATGGCAAACCGGCAAAAATTACCAGTTGTTCAGGTATATGCTGGGTTGCAATGCCTACGGACAAGCACCTACCAAATTTAACGGCGGCCTGTTTACTTACGACCCCGTTTTCGTCAATCCTCAATACGCTTTTACGCCCGATTTCCGTAACTGGGGAGGAGGCTTGATGACTGCTCAAAACCAGCGCTTAGTGTATTTCCCGATGCTGAAGAGCGGTGATATCGACATGATGAAGCCTGAGTTTGATTTCTATCTCCATTCCCTGAAAAATGCCGAATTACGCAGCAAGGTTTATTGGGGCCACAATGGCGCCTGCTTTACTGAGCAGGTGGAGAATTTCGGTCTGCCGAATAGTGCCGAGTACACCTGGAAACGCCCTGCCGATTTCGACAAGGGATTAGAATACAATGCCTGGCTGGAATATACCTGGGATACTGTTTTTGAGTTTTGCCTCATGATGCTGGAAACAGAGCGGTATAAAGGCGACGACATTCACCAATACATTCCCTTTATTGAAAGCTGCCTCACTTTTTTTGATGAGCACTACCAATACCTTTCACGCAAACGCAGCGCCAAAGCGCTTGACGGCAACGGGCATCTTGTATTATATCCCGGTTCATCCGCCGAGACTTTTAAAATGGCCTATAACTCCAACTCGACCATAGCAGCCCTGCAAACCATCACCAAGAGGATGCTGGCCTTGCCGGATAGCTATTTAACAGGCGACGAGCGTTTGAAATTGACCGGCCTACTAAAACGTATTCCCCCTTTAACATTTGCAGAAATTGACGGCCATAAAACCCTTACTCCCGCAAAATCATGGGAAAGGGTTAACAACGAAGAAAACACCCAGTTTTACCCGGTGTTTCCATGGGGCATCTTCGGCTTAGGTAAACCTGGATTGGATACTGCTTTGAATACCTGGAAACTGGATACCCTTGTAGCCAAATTCCGAAGTGGCATAGGCTGGAAGCAGGATAACATTTTTGCTGCCCGTTTAGGTCTTACTAATGAAGCGGCCAGGCTTACTACGTTCAAACTCAAAAACTCCGGCAGACGCTTTCCGGCCTTCTGGGGCCCGGGTTTCGACTGGACACCGGACCATAACTGGGGCGGCTCGGGCATGATCGGTCTGCAGGAAATGCTGATGCAGGTTAATAATAAAAAGATCCTGCTGTTCCCGGCCTGGCCAAAGGATTGGGATGTGCATTTTAAACTTCATGCACCTTATAATACTACTGTTGAGGCAACCCTGAAGGGTGGAAAAGTGACTGATTTGAAAGTTCTCCCCGAAGATAGAAGGAAGGATATTACAATGATGTTAGCCCAATAATTCCCTCGTTCATTTGTAACAAATAGGGTGTCCCAATTTTTTGATTCTCAAAAAAAAATTGAAAAAACCCCCGCTGTTCTTTTTTATAAAAAGGGGACTGTTCCTTTTTTTGAGAGTGAAAACGCGGAACACCTTAAAAATGAAACACATTGATTATCAAATACATAATATTTTACATAAAGCACCATTAAATACCTGATTATCAACAGTTAAAACCTTCAAGAATAAATATTTCCAGTTTCAAAAACGTCCTAAAACACCTTTTCTGTTTCGTTTTTTTTTAGCTTTTTTTTGGATCTTTTTGAGATTGATCGCATCGGTTATAATAGCACTGACAAAATAATGCCACCAGAATTACAGGGATGAACACCGATATTTCATACCATCCGGCTGAAGCCGGATGGCACTGCTCAATTACTGGTCGAAGTTGCAGCTATAGGCAATAAAAATAACCGCCGCCGCCCGGCTCCAGCCCATAGCTGTTAACCTAAGCAATTAATTAAACAAACGGGTTTTAAAAATCCCCTCTCGAGAGGGGGCGCGGAGGAGCGAGTGGTAGCAGGGGTGTGTTTCTGCTACAAGCTTATCAAAGCAGAAACACACCCCTCCGCCCCTCTCAAGAGGGGAGTCGCACAATCCAGCGCTTTTTCTTCCTTATGTTAACGGCTATGCCTGCCGGGGATAACTATTACGCGTCCTCTGGCCGCCAAAGCAATGTAAACCGAAACTTATTACATTATGCTATCGAAGTTGAACTATAGCTTTAGCCCCGGCGGCCAGAGGCCGTCATGATAATTGCCACCCGGCTGAGAGCCGAGCGGCGGCGTGTTTTTTTTCTAACCTTTTACCTTTCGCCTTTTACCTTTCGCCTCAAAACACCTCACCTATCCAACGGTATCCAGGTCTCCATATCAACATGCCCGCGGTTCCCCCAGGCATAATACGGGATCAGTCTGATATCAACAGCGTTTTGCTTCGGCGAAGATACCTCCTTGTACAGGCTGTTTTGCCAGTTGCCTTCATCGCGCAGATCGGCTTTACCGGTAAGGCTCATGATCTCGCTGTTATCTATCCTGATCATTTCAGGTTTGAGTTGGTTAGCAGCAGAAAGCGCCACATTGAATACCTTCTGCCCCTTTGCCAGATCAGCCGATTCAAGGCAATAAACCACAGGGCCACGTTTTACGGCAACCTGGTTACGGGTTTCCTCAACCAGTGGGTTAGCTTCCATAAGGGTAACCGGCATCGGCAGGTCGAGATCAATTGTCATTCCCTTTCGCCAAACCGCGTTAATTTGAGTATAGGCTCCCGGAGTAGTATCTAACTGAGGCACCGGCTGACCTTCCATTTTTATACTCGCTCCCTTACACCAGCCCGGAATCCTCAAAAACACGGAGAATGCTTTATTGCCCGGCACTTCATCAAACCGGATGCGGATCTTTCCATCCCAGGGGTAATTGGTAGTTTGCGTTAGTTTTACCGGCGTACCATCTTTCAATTTAGCGGTTATGGTATTGCTGCCATACAGGTTAAACCACAGGCCTTTATCTGATGTACTGTAAGCGTAATCGCTCACCTCGGCAATGGTACGCACTACGTTAGGCGGACAGCAATTAGATAATTTAATATACCCAACCCTATCTTTAGACCAACGCTGTTTAAACGGCAAACTATCTGAATAAGCCAGCGGATTGGTATATAAAAAGTTACGCCCGTTAAGGCTAATGCCCGAAAGCACGCTGTTGTATAAGGCCAGTTCCATCACATCGGCATATTTGGCATCCCCGGTTATTTGCAGCATCCGCCAGTTCCAAAGTACATTGCCAATGTTGGCGCAGGTTTCGTTATGTGCTGTAAAACTTGGCAACTGGTAATCGCGCCCGTAAGCTTGATGTACCTTTTGCACCTCGTTAGGATTGTAAGATGTTCCATCAGGCGAAACCCCGTCATATAATGCTCCACATCCACCGGTAATATACATTTTGCGGTTCACTACATCGTTCCACATTAAATTTAAAGTATGCATGAGCGTAGTATCTCCGGTTTCAGCATAAACATCGGCTGCACCGGCAAAAAGGTAATTAGCACGTACAGCATGCCCCATAGCCTGTGTTTGCTGACGGAAAGGTGTCCTGTCCTGGTTATCGTCGGTACCATCTTTCATCAGTCCGCGAATATCTATCAGGTTTTTAGCCAGCTCCAGGTATTTAGGATCACCGGTGGTACGGTACATCTCCACTACGCCCATATAATGCGAGGGGCAAATAGCGTTTCGCGCCAGTTCGGGCGAAGCCGTTTTATAAAACTTATAGAGATAATCAGTGGCTTTAATAGCAACTTTTAGCAACGTAGTTTTACCGGTAACCCGATAGTGAATACAGGCAGCGGTCATGAGGTGACCGAGGTTATAAGTTTCAAAATTGAGACGGTCATTAAAAGCCTTTTCCTTGCCGCTGTTCTTCCGTTCTTCAATAAGGGTTGGCGTGTGGATATAGCCATCTGCTCGCTGGGCTTTGGCAATAACGGCAATTGTTTTATCCATCAGCTCATTCAACCTGTGATCATGCGTATTGGCGTACATACTGGCTACAGCTTCAAAAAGCTTGTAAAAATCGCCGTCATGAAATGGAGGCCCCTCATGTGAACCTGTGTCCAGCCCGGCGGCTATTTCAAAGTTGCGGTAAGCATGACTGATCTTCGGGTCGGTATAAACACGCCACAGGTTCGGGATCATAGTATCACGGCAAACCTTAAACCTGTCGGCCCAAAAGCCGCTTGTCCATTTTACCGCCCCCATATTAAGGCTGCTGAGTTTGGCGTAACTACTTTTACTGGTATTTACCAGGGCTTTGTTTTGGGCGTTAAGTTTGCCGCCGGCAATTATCAATACTGTGATGATAAGATATTTATACAGCGTTTTCATTTTACTATTTCGAGACAAGATAAAAGCCTCAGGGTCCTCTGCGGGAGACCCAGAGGGGACGTGGATATATTCAAAAATCTTTTTCATATCATTAAGGGATATTAATGATCAATTTCACCGGGTTCAGCAAACCGGCCGGCAAAAGCGGGCGGCCCTCCAACCGGTAAGGGGCGTTTGTCCAGGTAATACGTTTATTTTCGGGCAGGGCATGATCGCCCATCAGGCGGTTAGCCCAAGTGTTGGTTACTTTGATTATCAGTTTATTTTCGCCGGATTTGATGGCTTTACTCAAACCTACCCGGTAAGGATAAGTCCAGGCTGTGCCGCAATTAATACCGTTCAAATACACTTGGGCCATGTTGGCAACATTTCCCAGATCAAGGTATACTTTGTCCCCAGCTTTACCGGTAAAGTGAAACGTATGATTGTAAACCGCTGTACCCGAATAATAACGAATACTATCATTAGCACTACGCGACCAATCAAAAGATTGCTCGACTTTCACAGGCTTCGCAGGGCCGCCAAATTTAGGATCAAACTGTACCTGCCAGTTTGTAAAAGTTTGTATCGTTTTAAAATGCGCAGGGTTATTATCACCGTTTTTTGCTACAGAAGAAGCATTTCTGAAAACGATAAAAGCGGAGCCATTAGCTGCCAAATCAAGCTTAACCTTTGTACGAGGCAACTTACCGGTGTTATTCAATTGCCTGATCTCACCGGTTAAAGGGTCCCAAAATTCGGGGACACGGCCCGCCACCCTCAATGATAAATCGATAGTGCGATTTATAGCCTGCTGATTGGAGACAAAATAAATATCAAGATTAGCCGAGCTGCGATGTGTCCAGGCCAGATCCTTTGCCTGCTGATCAACAGAGTCCGTCGCTATCAGATCACGGGTTACGCCCAATTCGTCAAACGTTTGTTTTTGATAAGGGCCAATGAGCAATCTGCCCGCAGAACTTTTAGATAAAATAGCCTTCATCCGCTGATCGCCCAATAAAATGGTAGCACCATCATTTACAAGTTGCTGAAGTTTTTTTACGACTTCCGCCGACAACTGCCATGGCTGCGGTGACATCTGGCTTGGCCCCGGTACAATCAGCATAGTATAACTCGCTCCACCAGGTAAAATGATCCTGCCGTTTTTTACCGTAGCTAAACGCAATAGCGCATCTTTGTTAAAAGAATCATAGTTATATCCTCGCAGCGGGTCTATCCAGTTTTTGGGCAGCGCCATATTAGCCGAATGGCTTGCATCCTCAATCGAATTAATGATGGGTACACCTTTGTTGGTTAAGCGCTCTGTTTCCTGCTTTACCCGTTCCACGCCGAAGATTCCGGGAAGGGTACTAACCAGCCTGTCGGGTAAAATAGCGCGGCGGGGTGTTTCTTCACCGGTAAATACGGCAATATCAGCAACCGGATGGCCCTGTTGCAGCATGGCCTGGCAACGACTGATATAATCAAACCAGGCTTTACCCGGCTGCCACCAGGTTTGGTCGCGCTGAAAAAACAAGCCGATGCCATCCAGCGTCATACCCGGCCTACGGTCAAGCCAGGGGTTATGCACATTCACATGGAAAACATAGCGATTGATGCCGAGGGCAAAATTGCGGTCGGCAGCGGTTTTGAGCATGCCGGGATGCTCGTCCCATAGTAACCGCAGCTCGGTAAAAGCTTCGGCCTGGATAATATTTTTGCCGTAGATATGTCCGCCCGATATGGCATCCAGCATATCATTGGGCTTATCATGTGTAGGGCTCCTGAACCAAAACTCGCCCATCGGGATATCAGCCTTTTGATAATGCAGCATGCCATCGCTCATCATGGTTGGGGCAACGCTTTCGGCAGTAAATGTGCAGCCTTGTTCATGCGCCAGTTTAGCCATGGTGCCGTAGAAATTATCTACCAGTAATTCGGCAATGGTTTGCCTTACATCGGCCAATACCTTTTCAGATTTTTCCGTGCTCTCCATCGGTACACCGGCTATCAACGGAAGATATGGCAACAGATCGTACCCTCTCCTCCTTTTAAATTCCGCAGCAAAAACCGGCGACCAGTTTTGACTGCCGCATTCCCAGCTATCCACATGAAAAATTTTCAAAACACGTTTAGCCAACTCCGGCCCAGCCTGTTTTACAGCCTTACCAAACCAGTTATCAAACTGTATTTTGGCAGCCTCCGGGTTAAACTTATCACACTCCAAGCCAATACCGCCACCGCCTGTAGCGTTGGTATGTCCGGTTGAAGTATGCCCGATACGGATGATAGTCCATTTACCCGCCGGTACCTGCCAGTTCAGTTTACCATCAGCCCCTAATTTATCGGTAAGGTTAATGATCTTACTTTTATCTACACAAAGGTTAGCCGGCAATTGAACATCTGTAGTTTGTTTACTTAAACGCCAAACCTCTCCGTTCTTACTTTCATACTGATGGATGAGTGGTTCGGCCAGTAATTCGATACCTGATAGTTTCAGCGTTGGCTTCCATTTGGCAAAATCCAGGTCTTCGGCTCCAGGTTCAGAACCTTCTTTATCATACGTAAATCTGAAATATTTTGCCGTTGCTGGGGTAATAGCGTTTGTGATCTCCGCATCCCCATCCTGCCAGCCGTGGCGTGGCGGCTCCAATCTGCCTAACGAACGAAAATCCTTCCCATCGTCACTTACTTCAAGTAACAACCTTTGCGACTGGTAATTACTTGCCGAAGTATGAATAATGAGCGAACGGCAGGTAAATGGCTTTTCAAATTCCAGCTGCAGCCAGCATTGCTCGTTGCTTGTAAAGCTTTTGGTATTTCCTTTCTCCGCAAGATATTGCACATCGGTATTTGGCACACTGCTGCTTACCTTCGGATGCTCATCATAACTGCTTATTCGCTCGCCCGGGAGGGATGGATAGGCCAGTACTTCGATATCCTTATAGTAGTTTTTATAGTGCTTTGGAACAGGCAAAGTATCATGATAGGTTTTGCCGCCTTCAACCTCAACTTTTGACCATACCACTTTCTGCATGGAAAGCTCGGGAGTTATCCATGGACCGCCCGCCAACGCGAAACCATCGCTATCATGCATAGCCAGTTTTACGCCTATCCTGTCGGCTTCCTGCATGGTAAACTTTACCATAGCCCACCACTCCGGGCTTAGCTGGTTAATTGATGGGGTAATAAATGGCGGATTAGCAGGCCCTTTGATCGGCATTAAATAAGCGCCGGCTATCCCGGCCTGTTTCATGGCCAGCAGATCGGCCGTGATACCTTCACGGCTTACTGCGCCCTGCATCCAGTACCAAAACACCCAGGGCTTTGCAGATTCTGGCGGGTGCAAAAAGGCTTGTTCCAAAGCGTCCTTTTGCAACGATTTACGTTGCTGGGCTATCCCCGGTAAAAAGAGGCAACAAAAGCCGATTATAAGAATGTATTTCCTCATGGCTTCCTGTTAAATTTTATTTGATAAGCCGCTTTTCCAGCCGCATCTGCTTTTCCCTCATAAGGTTTCAGATAAAAGCTGTAGCTATAGTTTTTTGCGGGGATACGGTACTGCTCCAAAGGCTCAGCCACTTCCGACCAGCTGTCGTTACCCCCCACACCCATTTGCACCAGGTCGATATTCAGGGTTATGAAACCTGCGTCCTGTAGTTTGTTGGTATGCTTTGCCTTTTGAATGTTTGCTTCGGTATAAGGCCAGGCACTCATACTCAGCAGGCTATCGGCAGTTACCAGCAAGCCACCTGTTTTATGGTGCAGCAGCATCCAGCATACATCAGTGCGGTTGCCGTTTTCCTGGGGTACAACATAAGGCTCCATAAATTGGCTAACAGATTGCGAATAGATGCCGGCTTCGGAACCTGTACGCCTGTCAATATAGTTTTCATAAGGGCCCCGGCCGTAGTAACTGATATTGCTATCGGCCCGGGCGATGCCCATTTGCATACCAACCTTGGGCAGGTTTGGCAAACCCGGCTTAACCTGTAACGAATAAGAAACTTTCAATAATCCATCACGGCGGATGGTGTAGCTCAGTTTAACCGAGGCGCTATCATTAAGCATTGAATAAACACTTGTAATAACTACCGAGCCATCTTCAGTTTTTTGTGCCGATACTTTTTTCAATACCGGTGTTGCTTTAAACCATGCTGCCAGTTTCTTCTCCATCTTCCATCCGCGATGATCATTATCCGTAACGGGGCGGGTAAAATGCGGAAGTAACGGTGCAAAAACCTGTTGCTGCCCTTTGCTGATATAGGAGTTTAAAGCCCCATTGACTTTACTGATGCCTATCTCAAAATCTTTACCACCGATGTGATACGCTTGATCATCTTCGGAGATTTTGATCTCGGGGAATTTTTTGGCGTCAGGACGAACCGCCAACAATTTAGTGTTCGTTAACTGAAACTGATCACTTGCTATTTCGTAGCCTTTAGCTGCCCAGGGCTTATCTTCTGCAAGGGTAAAATGGATATCGGCCAGGTATTCATGGTTGGATTTTAAATTGGGCAGGTATTGTTTCAGGCTGATGATGGTATCATGCCCGGCTGCAAGATTAATGCGCGGCATTTGTTTTTTGAGTATGATATTGCCGTCTTCCCTCAACTGCAGGGTAACCTCATAATCGGACAGTGAAGCCACACTATGCCAGTTTTTGATGTGGATAGTTGCCTTATCAGCATCAATCAGCTCACAAACGGCAGGTTGAAAAACATGCTTACATTCGTAAATAGCAGGTTTCGGCCGCCCGTCGGATGCTACGATACCCTTGATGGTGAAATTATCAAAATAGCGTTCGCCATAATCACCGCCGTAAGCATAGTAAGCCTTACCTGTGGAATCATGTTTTAAAAGCCCCTGATCTTTAAACTCCCAGATGGCTCCGCCAATAACCCTTTTGGTTGAGCGCCATTGATCCCAAAACTCTTTTAAATTGCCGTTAGAATTACCCATGGCATGCGAATACTCTACAAAAAATATCGGACGGTTATCGCCATTTTGCTGATTAGCCAGCAAGGGTGCGGTATAAATACCGGGGTACATCCGGCTCACAATATCTACATAAGGCTGATCGATTGGGTTTTGCAGGCGATGCGAGTGATCATTAGTTTTAGGATACCGCGGATCGGTCGGGTCGATATAACCTTCGGCTTGCGGTGTGCCCTGGGCGGGCTCGTAATGAACCGGACGGGTGATATCAAAATCATGGATCCAACCGGCCATAGCAGCATGGTTTGGCCCGCGCCCGGCTTCATTCCCCAAACTCCAGATGATCACACTTGGATGATTTTTATCACGCATCACCATACGGGTTGCCCTGTCAAGGTAAGCGCCTGTCCACATGGGGTCGTTACTTAGCTTTGAGCCAAGGCCGTGGGTTTCCAGGTTGGCTTCGTCTATGACCAGGATGCCGTATTCATCACACAGATCATACAGGTAAGGATCCATAGGATAATGACTGGTACGGATGCAATTAAAATTGAAACGTTTGATGGTGCGCACATCATTCAGGATATCCCCGCGCGATAGTGCTTTTCCTTTTATCGGGTCATGATCGGGACGGTTTACGCCGTACAGGTAAGTTACTTTGCCGTTGATGAGCAGCTTGCTATCCGTTTTGCTAAACTCAATACTCCGGATGCCCACCTTACAGCTTTTAACTTCAAGGGTTTGGCCCGTACTGTCAACTAAGGACAAAGTAAGTGTATACAGGTTTGGCTTTTCATCGCTCCATTTATCCGGGTTCTTCAGCGTGGTTTCCAGCAAGCCGAACTTTACATTATCCAGCCGTGGATAGATCTCATTGATAATACTTTCCACACTCCGCTCCAATGGTTTCTGCAACACTTCTTTATTGTTGCTATCGAAAAGCCTTGCTTCAATTTTATAACCGGGAACAGCCTTACCCGTCAAGTTT
Source organism: Mucilaginibacter sp. cycad4 (assembly GCF_034263275.1). Lineage (NCBI taxonomy): Bacteria > Pseudomonadati > Bacteroidota > Sphingobacteriia > Sphingobacteriales > Sphingobacteriaceae > Mucilaginibacter > Mucilaginibacter sp. cycad4. The sequence continues at coordinate 3,863,708 of NZ_CP139559.1, forward strand.
TCAATCCTTGGGCGGATACTGAAAACTGCATCTTTATATTGTTTATCCAGTTTGGCCTGCCATTGAAAATCAGCAATGCGTAGTTTTGGCTCAGCCAACACCATTACTTCCCGGTGGATGCCGCTCATACGCCACTGATCCTGGTCTTCCAGGAAATATCCATCACTCCAGCGGATCACCTGTACCGACACTACATTTTCACCCGCTTGCAGGTACGGGGTAATGTTAAACTCCGAGGGCAAAAAGCTGTCTTCGCCATAACCTAAAAACTTACCATTGAGCCAAACCTTAAAGCCCGAACTTACGCCACCAAAATGCAGGGTAATGTTCAGATCTTTCCAATTAGCCGGCAAAGTAAACGTGCGCTGATAGCTGCCAACACCATTATAATCCTGCGGCACATGCGGCGGGTTAACCGGGCGGAAAGGGTAAACGGCACTTTTATAAATGGGCTTATCGTAACCCTGCATTTCAATACTTGAAGGTACGATGATCTTTTTCCAGCCGCTTACCCGGCTTTTATAAAAATCCTTGGGCGCATCGGCGGGTTTAGCGGCATAGCTAAAATCCCAATAGCCATTTAAGGATAACATCCGGCCGGATTTTTCCCTGTCGCCGGCCAGTGCATCTTTGATGCTGCTATATGAGTAGCCTGTAGCACGTGCTGCATCCCGGTTGATACCGTCAACCAAAGGGTTTTCCCATGGTTCAGCATCATAAACCACTGGCACATTGGGGATAGGCGCAGGCGTTTTATCAACTAATTGCGCGTAAAGCCCTGTTGATGAAAATGCTGTTAAAAGCAGGATATTTATCAGCCGTTTCATCATTTTTTTGCGCTATAGTTTATGGTGTACTGTTTTTGTTTTTGGATGGTGAGTTCATAAATACCGTTTCCTTTGGCAGTAACTTCCCCGTCCTTGCAAACCGGTTTTGATGTACTCGCAAAACGTAATAATCCCGTTCCGCTATCACCGCTTACCTTGATCTGTTTGGTACTGCATGATACTTTGATATCGCCATTAGCAGTTGGTACGCTGCCTTCCATCCATTGCAAACCGCCCAATTTCGGTTCAATAATGTATTGCTGATAACCCGGAGCTGTTGGTTTTACGCCCAGATAATATTTACCGAGCAGGTATATCGGGCTGGCACCCCAGGCATGACAAAGGCTTTTACCAAAAGGCCGCCCGTACATGGCATAGCGGTCGGTACCGGTTTTAGCAGGATTGTATTCTTCCCAAAAAGAGGTAGCTCCTAAATTGAGCATACCACCCCAGTAATCCTTCATTTCCTTGAGCACATAACTTTGCTCGCCCATGGCACAGAGCGCTTCCAGTTCATAAAAGCGCATGTATGGGGTGGTTATCTTTTGGATGTTGTTGTTGAGCAATACATATTTTTTAATTTCCTGCTGCTGATCCGGGTTGAGGTAATTGAAAAATATCGAGAACATGTTGGTATAACGGGTTACGTTATCGCTTTGCTTACCTTCAACCAGGCTGTGTACAAAAGCGTGTTTATCCTTGTTCCAGTACAGATCAAATATTTTCGATTTCAAGCCGGTTGACAGCTGTTCATATTGCGTTTTCCCGCTGCCGTCCTGCATAATATCGGCACATAAAGCCATAGTTTCCAGGCTGCGGCAAAGCAGCAATTGTTCAAAGCTTACCTCTCCTTTTTTGCTGAGCTTATCAGCCCAGTCAATAAATACCCAGTCGCCGGGCAGGCCTTCCATCAGTCCGTTTTTATCGCGGCGCTGCAGGCAATAGCTCATCAGGCTTTGCATGCGCGGGTACATTTGTTTGATGAAACTTTTATCGCCGGTGTACTGGTAATAATCATAAATACCCATGAACCAATAAAAGGTATAATCCATAATGGTATTGATATGGCTGGTTACCGGGTCTTTACCGCGCAGGGCATACAAGGTTCGGGTTACTGTTGGCGAATCAAAGTACAGGTAATAATTCATGAGGTAGCTTTGATAAGCATCGCCCGACCAGATCCACCTGTCCCTTTTGATTCCATCGATAAAAAACTCGCGGGTATTCAGGTGCAGGGTATAAGCTGAGACATCCCAGATCTTATTGACCAATTCATCCGAACATTTGAAGCTCCCGCGCTGCTCTACCGATGAATATTCGTACAGCATGGAGATATCATCAGCACTTACATTATCATCAAACAATACGTTGATATAACGGAAAGCCCGCGAGCCTTCCATAGTAAAATCCGCTTTTTGAGGTTGATTTATGTAGATACTATCCAGGAGTTCGCAGGTAGATTGGGCGAGTGCCTCTTCTTTCGATTCCCCATAGCAGAGTTTGATACTCCCCTTGCCTTTTAAACCAATGAGTTTTGCGTATCCGAAGGTTTCCTTACCAAAATCAACTAAAATGGAATGTTCCTTTCGCTCGGTTTTTTCAGCTTTATGCTCCTCTGTTGGCAAACGAAATGCAGACGGGATCTTATCAACCGAATCAAAATTCCAGTCACCCGCGTTTACATATTTGGTAGCCGATACATCCGAGGTTTTGCCCGATTCATCAATCCATTCTTTATCCTCGTAAGTAACCAGCCATGAAGTATCCGACACCAGTTGCTGCCCCTTAACAAATATGGCGGGGGCAGCAGCCTGGTTATAGACTTTGAGACTAAGCCTGTGCCTGCCAGCCGGCACATGGATATTTTTTGGGTAACCTGCTAAGGCTTTACCATCGAGCTTTACGTTATATTGTCCTTCAACGGCCAGCTCAACTGTTTCGGGCGAGGCGAGCGTAAAATCCTTGTGAAAATCAACCAATACATAGTGGCTGTCCAGTTTCCAAAATGGAGGAAAGAATGCCCCACGCTCGGTACGGCGGTTTTGCATTTTGTTGCTGAGCCATACTTCATAATCGCCGGGATACCAGATCCAGGTAGCTTTTTGAGCTTTAGCCATATCGGCAAAAAACATGAAGATGAACAGCATGATGAATACATGATGCTTTGGGAGTTTTATATGGGTAGATATTTTATGCATTTTTAATGTCCGTTGAAAATGAGATATAAAGCAATCATGACTATGGTAAGCAGCGCCCAGGCTACTTTTACACGCCGGGTAGGTTTTGAAGTAGTTTCTGTTTCAGATTTTTCGGCAACATAAACAGCCGGCGACTTATCAAGAAGCGAGATCAAAACGGCAGATGCCGCCAGGAAAACAAATATGAAAAACGACAGCATCAGGTAATGCGGCCAAAAGCTATACTTATCGGACGGAAGCACCCACAAGTAAACCACACCCGTGCCCAAACTAAAGGCCGAACCTGCCGAAAGGATAGTATTCACCGCTTTGCGGGTGGTGCGTTTCCAGTAAACGGTAAGCAGGAAAACAACAGCCAGCGGCGGCGCAATAAAGCCTAATACCGATTGAAACACATCAAACAGGTTGAGGCCTTTAATACTGTCAATAGCCAGCGCCATACCTATGGCAAACAGGCAACCGGCAATTACGGTATAACGCCCAACCCTGATCAAATCTTTATTGGTAGCATTAGGGTTGATTTTTTCGGCATAAATATCCATGGTAAAAACCGTGCTCAGCGAGTTTAATGATGAACCTATGGTACCTACTAATACCGCTATCAATACTACAATAACCAGCCCATTCATCCCCGGAGGGAACAGGTTAGTAACCATAGTCATATAGGCTAATGCCGGGTCATTTAAATGCGGATACAGGATAAAACACAAAATGCCAGTGAGGATGAACAGCGGCAGCGACAGTATTTTAAGCCAGCCAATAAAGTTTACGCCAAGCTGCCCTTGCTCCAGGTTTTTAGCCCCAAGTACCGATTGTACCATGGCCTGATCTGTACAGAAAAAAGCCACAGCCGATACCGGGTAGCCTAACAAAATAGCATACCATGGATATTTAACATCACTCGCCGGGTGAATGAGGTTCCAGTAATTTGCGGGTGTTTGATGAAATACCGCTGATAGCCCGCCTGCTTTGTTTACGCCCAAAACAGTCAGCGTTAGCGATACACCAATAAGCAGCAGCATCTGGAAGACATTTACCTTGGCAATAGCTTTTAAACCGCCTGTAAAGGCAAATAAACCCGCAAAAGATACCAGTACAATAACCGATTGCCACATGGGGATCCCGAGGATCTGCCTTACCAAAAAGCCACCTGCAAACAGGCCAAGCGAAAGCCATGAGATCAGCATTTTGATGAGGGCGTACCAGGCCAGGATGTTACGGGTTGAATCACCATAACGATTGCCCATAAACTCAGGCATGGTTGATACTTTGGCAGCAATGTACTTCGGCGCAAAAACAAGCGCCAGCAGCATCAGGAAAACAAAGGCATACCAATCGAAATTGACAGCTACAATACCCGTGCTATAACCGATACTGGCAAAAGCCAGCAACATAGACGGCCCCACATTGGTGCCCCACATGTTAAAACCGATACTTGCCCAGCCCAACGATTTATTGGCGAGGAAAAGCGTTTCGTCCGTTTTGTTTTTATTGCCGAAACTGGCGCGGTAACCGATCACCATTAAAATAATCAGGTACACGGCAACCACCGAATAATCCAGCAGCGTGAGGCGCGATACGATATTGCTCATGCCTAATATCATGCGCTTAACTCGTTTACGGTTAAATTAAACTCGGTAAGGATCTCATCAACCTTTACGGGTTTACCGCTTTGTAATGAGCGGTCCATGGCCTGCAGCAGCGCGATAGTGCCTATACCTTCCTTAATATCGGGATAGGCGGTGTAACCTTCAGTGATGCTATCGGCAAAGTATTCGAGGTAATTTTGATACTCACCAGCGTGGTGGCTTTTGCCTTCAAACCTGAAGTAATGTTTCAGCTTATGTTCCCAGGTTAGGATCCGTTCTTCGCCGGTGTTATCAGTGATGGCATAGCGTAGGTCCATGTAATCGCCCTGGCTGCAGCCTTCAGTGCCGCGTAAAATGCAGCTCATCTCACTGTCGCGCGTAACGGGCTGCACCGGACCGGTATAACAGCCGCTCACCCGTGCTATGCGGTCATCCTTGGCCTTGAAAATAAAGTGCATGGTATCCGGATTCTTTAAACCGCCTTTAGCGCCATTGGAACTTAACATGCCGTAACCCATCACCTCTTCAATCTCCGGCAAATACCAGCGGATAAAATCAACCGGGTGACTTAAGCCGCCATACAACCACTTAAAAGCCTGCTGTAACGACCATGGTTTCTCCAAAAACCAGCGATGATCTGCATGGTAATAAGCCTCTACCGTGATCAAATCCCCTATCAAACCGGCTTCATAGTCTTTACGCTGCTTTTTCATCGGCTCAAAAAAACGGGAGCTTTGGCCCACAAATACTTTTTTGCCGCTTTGCTCAACCAGTTCCATTAGTTCGGCAGCTTTGCTCAAATCATCAATAAATGGTTTAGTGCACACCACGTGTTTGCCATGAAGCAAAGCCTGTTTAACGTGTTCGGCATGTAAATGATCGGGCGTATAGATGGCAATGATATCTATTTCAGCATCATTGAGCATATCCTGGTAATTGATGGTGTAATGGTGAAAGTTAAATTCTTCGGCGCGTTGTTTACACATTTCGATATTCATATCACATACCATTTTCAACTCAAGCTTTTCGCTTTTCAATACTGCCGACATAGTGCTGCGCCCTTCGCCTAATCCTAATATTCCTATTTTCATTTTCATATGATATTATTGATGCTTTAATTCAACCCAAACCTCGCCAGGCTTTGTACCGGGGATGCCCTCCTGATATTTCTTCATCAGGCGGTTCCATTCATTTACCCTTGGGTTATTTTCGGTAGTCCTGGGGTTCAATTTATCGAGATTTTCTCCTTTGGGGATGCTGATGACCAGCATTAACTGCCTGCCGTTTTTGAACACGAGCAGCTGCTGAAAATTAGCGTTGCAAAAACCCTTCGCTACCTCGGGCCAGTTTTTAAACTGCGTGGCATGGTAGCTTAAATATTCCTGCTGCAGCTTAGGATCGTTAACCAAATTGGCTGTCATAACTATATTTTCCCATTGTTTAGCACTAATGGTATCCGCGCACATTTCCCGGTTAAATGAGTAGAAAGGTTTTTCGTAATATTTTATCGTGTCGTTAGGGTACGCTTTCTTTATTTCTTTAAGCGCATCTTCGGGATTTGGAATGTGGAGGTAAATGATTGCATGGTTTTTCCACTGTTTGATGTTATCAGCATCACCCGCTACACTTTTGTCAATATCATACAAAGCATCAGGTTTAATCTTATCCTGAGCTATAATTTCAATAACAACCGGCCTGATTAACAAATGCGGCTTTGTTATAGCTACAGGATCCGTTTGGCCGGTTTTGTTTTTAACCGGAAAATCACAGCCGCTTATTACTGCAAAAAAAGCGCTGCAAGCAACTACAAACAGCAAATATTTCCCCAACTGCCTCATTCTGTTTTATGATTAATAGGCCAATTGTCCCGGTTTACCGATTTATACTTAAGCAGATATTTATAGGGCGCTTCCAACCCGGCAGCGTTCTTTATGGCCGCATCAACCTGCGGACCGTTATTTTCCCAAACATTGCCGGGGCCATTGGCATTCTTCAGAAATTTATCGGCCGGGCACCAGTTATTTCTTATAGTGATGTATGACGATCCCTCGTCGGTATACAGATAAAACCAATGCTGCGGGTCATGTGCATAAGGTGCTTTGTAAATGCTGTCCACATAGTTGTCACTGATCACCGAACCGGGTTGTGCCGATAGTGTGTAGATGGCGGCGACATCATACATATTGCGGGCATAGTGGTGAATTTTGTTGGCGGTGATATGGTTATCACTCATGGCGTTAACGGTCTTTGTCCAGCCCCAGCCCATGCTGATGCCGGTATAGTTTACGTCGCAAACCTCGTTATGCGTTATGCTGATACCTTTAACATAACCCGCGCCGATGCCTACACATCCCCTGTCTTCATTAGTAGCGTCGGTGATTAAATTACTGGTGATGGTATCATTGGTGCAGATCTCCCTTTTATCGGTTGGGTTATAAGGCAGGTGCACCTCCTGAGACTCGTCGGAGTATACGCCGTCGAGTATCGCCGTGCCGCCGATATCTTTAAACAGGCTACCTTTAACCACATTATTATGCGTACCCCGCTGAAAATCCAACCCGGTTGAGGCCATGTGTTCAAAACTGCAACCATCAAACATACTATTTGAAGCATAAACCACTTCAACGGCTGCCCTCGGCCTGCCTACCCAAGCCTGATTTTCCAGACCTTTTTTATCCGGTGTTCCGGGAATTTTTAATTTGTAAGCATCCAGCATATACATGCCTGCCTGGTGCGGAACCAAGCCTTCTTTTGATGGCCGAAGCCAGCTGCTATGTTCAAAACTGATATTTTTAAAGCTGATATAATTAACCGGGTTATCCGGGGTACCCTGCATTTTTACTAATGTTTCTAATTGAGGAATGATTACCGTAGCCGTTTGCAGATCCTCACCCTTACGCGGGATATAATAGATTTTATTGGCGATGCGGTCATGAAACCATTCGCCGGGTTTGTTTAAAAAGCTGATAGCATTGATGAGATAAAATGCCGAATTGCCTGTTTTTTTGGAGATCCAGGGCGCAGGCCAGGGGTGCTCTGACTGGATCCGGCTTTCGGGCTGATAAAATGATAACCGCGCGCTATCTCCCAGCACTTTAACTGCTTTAACCCGCAAAATAGCTATAGCCCACCACTGGTGAATAAACATCTCCATGCCCTTGAGATGAGCGGTATCCGCAGAAGCCGGCCATGGGATCACGCAAGTTTGAGTTTTGTGATCCCAGGATAGGATGCGGTTCATCAACGGGGCATCGGTATCGCGGGCGCGAATGGCCTTTTCATTGTTCACCCATAGCTGCCTGAATTGCAAAGGCTCATCACCAAAAACGGGGCCATCGGCAGCCCACACTTTACCTTTGGCTTCTGCCGGCAAGCCGGGGATTGCATTATTTACTTTATGCCAGCCATTTACCTTAATACCGCCGCTTAAAATAGTTTTACCAATACCCTCGCCCTCAATAATAGTCGGGCTATCGATGGCACCTGAATCTTCAGGACGGATAAATAATGGTTCATTTAAATAGTAAACTCCGGCAGCTACTTTGATATAAATGCCGCCTTTTACCGACGCGTCATTTAAGCGCCTCAATTCACGGGCTTTCCTGATGGCCATTCCTACGGTTGCCAATGGCTGATCCTTAGTTCCGGTATTGGTATCAGCGCCTTGGGGCGATACCCAAATTTCGGCCGCAAAAACACTGCCTGTCAAAATAATAGTTAACAGGAACATCAAAAAAACTATGCGGCAGCTCTTCATCTGTCTTTATTAATTAGCCTGGAATATTGATTTTACGTACGTGGTGTTCGCGCTAAAATTCCATTTTACGTTGCGCGGGTCTTTGGCATCGCGCGAGCGTTCAATCACCAGCCAGCCGGTCCAGCCCATTTTATCTAAAGTGGCTTTTACACGCTCCATATTGATTTTGGGATCGTTTTGCAGCCAAACGCCATCATCATTGGTACAATGGATCTGCACGATATTGTTTTTGCCCAATATTTTAAGTTCACTATCCAGGTCGCGGCCGTTCCTGATGGCGTTTTCAAAATTGAAATAGCTTTTAATGGCAGGCGAACCTATCTCTTTCAATAACTGCAACTCGCCTTTGGCGTCTAAAGCAGTTTCAATCCCTATTACTACCCCTGCCTTTTCGGCTATTTTACCTACCTCTTTCAGGCGGGAAATGATAGCGGGCCGCAATTCAGGAAATTTTATCAGATCGCCTTTTATCCCCATCGGCAAAAAGCCTACCTTAACGCCCATTTGTTTCATGGTGTTGATACAGTCGGTAACGGCCCTAATGGCGGTCGGCCGTTCGGCAAACGATTGTGCAAAAAAGCCGGTCATCCCCATAGATGGGATTTCCAGGTTCAATTCTTTCGCTTTATTCAGAAATATCTTTCTTATCGAATCATTGGCCAATTGGTTGTCAAAAGTTTCACGATCGCCGAGACCGCCCATATCAACCTCAACCCCATCTGCACCGATATCTTTGGCCAGTTGAAATGCACCTAATTTCTGGCGCTTAAGGATCATCAAATCAACAACCGCCACTTTATAGCGCTGCTTTGATGAGGTTTGTGCAATTGCCGGAATGCAGCAGCTACATACCATTAACCCTATCCATAAACTTAATATCAACCCGTTTTTCATAACTTATTTTTTTGTTGCCTGTGCAAATACTTTTTCCAATTGATCAAACCCCTTTATGGCATTAGTCGGGAGTTTTTCGCCTTTATTGCCGAATACATACATTGCCTGTTCTTTTTCGATGGTCACTTTCTGATCATCGAAGCCGCCTTTACTATCTTTTATTTTATTGATATCGAGGTGAAAGTTTTTAGCGATAAAAGCATATAGCGCAGCCCTTTTTGAGGGCCCGAAATCATGCCCTTCGTTAGGCAGGTGCACATTCTCTACTTTATCAGTGGCACTGTAATAGCCATACATTTTTTGGAGATAGGGAAAATCATGCTCAGGCATATTGGCTGTCCAATCCTGCCCGTCGGAAATCAGGAGTTGAGGCCGGGGCGCTGCCATGGCCGCCAGTTCTACGTTGTCTGTTCCATTGCCGCATTGGTGGATGGGCATACCACTTTCACAAGGGCATCCGCCGTAAAAATAAGATGACACCGATACCACCGGGGCGCTTAGTTTAATGCGGTCATCCATGGCGGTCATCAAAACAGTATGGCTCCCGCCGCCCGAACCGCCGCTAATGCCTACGCGTTCAGGGTCGGTTCCCTTAAGCGAGAGCACATAATCCAGAATCCGGATAGCGCCAAGTGCCTGGATGGTTTGCGCCAGGCTACGGCGGTGATCTTCATCTTTAAATTGCAGCAGGGATTCGCCCCAGGCAAACAGGTCATAGCTGTAGGCCATCGCACCCATCCGCGCCAGCGATGCGCAACGGATCTGGCAATCGGCACGGTAACGCTGGTGTTCCCAATGCCCGTCGGGACTTAAGATCACCGGGATCTTTCCTTTTATTTTCAGCGGTTTGTATAAGGAACCGTTAATATATAAACCGGGTAAAATTTCAATAGCGATGTTTTCAACCGAATAGCCGTCAAAGATGCGCATGGCTGTAATGATAGGTTTGGAGGCAGGTTTAGCAGGCAGAGGCGACAGTTCCAAAGCTTTATAAAGTTCCGGCTTTAATATTGCCTTACGTTGTTCCCAACTGTCACGGTCATGGTATTGGGCGGCTATCCTGTCAAGCTCTTTCCAGCCATCGCTTACCGACCAGCGGAAATATTCATATTCTTTGAGTTTATACCGACCGGGGGCTTCTTTGTTTACTTTCAGATCAAGCGGGGTAAGGATGTTGGCCAGTGTGGTATCCACGTTTGGCCTGAACCGCCATTGGGCATAATTAACCCATTTACCCTCAACCTGGGCAGCGATGTATTTGATCTTTACGTGGTATTTGCCCTGTACCTCATCAAGTACCTCCTTCAGGGTTTTCCTGTACATGGCATCAGTAGTTTGCTGCGCACTGGCGGCAAAACTCATGGCTGTGAGGCAGGTTATCAGTATGTAGATCAGTTTTTTCATTGTTTTATTTTTCTTGATGCAATTTTAAGAGCGTCATTGCGAGGTACGAAGCAATCCCCGATTAGCAAGGCCGCCCTGTACAGTTTGGGATTGCTTCGTACCTCGCAATGACGCTTTTTAATTACAAATCCTTAGTTTCACCAGTTGCCACTGGCGGCGTATAACCATCCACCTTAGGCCAAACACCATCTTTTATTTCCTTCAATTCCAATTTTGAAGGATCAATAACCACATGCTTTATTTTTTGCCTGCGCCAGGTGTAAACCACATGCACCATACCATCCGAAGTTTGAATAACCGATGGATAAGAATACTGGCTGATAGGTGAATCCTCCAGGATTGACGCGGCATACCACGTAACGCCATCTTTAGAAACAGCCACATTCAATGGCGTACGTGCGCCCTTTGCCAGGTTTCCCGGTGGTAAAACATGGTTATAAACCAATAACTGCCTGCCGTCTTTCAAGGTTACCGCGTCGGTACCGGAGTTGTTATTTGGCAGGTTGGTCTTCTCCAACGGCGACCATGTTTGCCCGCCATCTTTTGACCATGTGCTTAATATAGCCCTGTTCTGACTGCGGCAAAGCGCCTGTAGCCTGCCATCTTTATAAATTAAAATACTTGGCTGTATCGCCTTCAAATCTTTACCGTCGCTGATAGGGCCGATCATCGTCCAGTTTTTGCCGAAATCTTTAGTCGCTTCAAAATGCACCTGCCAGGCTTTTCCCTCGGTACTCACCGGACTTAACAGCGTACCATTTTTAAGTAATACCGGTTTGTTTTTGATTGGGCCTAAAAAACCCTCGGGCAAAGCCTTTTGCTCCGACCAGGTGATGCCGCCATCTTTAGATGTTTTTACAAAACCTTTCCATTTTGCCGGGCTTGGGCCTATTTTGTAGTAAAGTTGCAATTCGCCTTTGGGTACCTGGTACAATACGGGGTTCCAGCAGGCGTAGCGTAAGGTGTCATTTTGGATACCATTAGCTACATTGATACCCTCTGTCCATTTGCCGTTAATAAAGCGGCTTACCCAGATACATACATCGGGATTGCGCTCCTTGGTGCCGCCAAACCATGATGCCACAAGGCCGCTTGGTGTTTCCGCAATGGTTGCCGCGTGACATTCGGGGTACGGCGCTTTATCGTATATAAACTCGTCTTTCACAATCCCCTTACGCCATGGATTTTGGGCAAAAGCATTAATCATGAATAAGTAGCTTACCGCACTGGTGAATAACATCTTTTTTAACATGGTAAATTATTTTTGAGTAACGGCTTTATCCTTTACTGCCTTATCAGCAGCCTTTTTAGCGATGATGGCTTTGGTATAATCGCCGTATAGCTTGTGCCAGTTACGGCCGTTGCTGTTAAGGTATTGTTCGTTTTTGGTTTTGTAGATTTCGAATATGGCTGATACCTGTTTGATGTTTTTAAAATCGACAGCCTGTTCGCGGGCTTGCTTCAGGTTAGCGAGAATTGTGGCTTCTTCAACCGGCGTCAGATCCGGAACAATCGCTTTATAACCGGCCAGCGTAAAGGCCACTTTGCCGATGGTGTATTTATCAAGCACGACTTCAACCTGTTCTTCAGTTAAATCAGCATGTAATCCGGCCATCAGGTTTTCATGCACCGATTTTGGCAGGGACGAATTAATGATGATCTGCCTGTCCATAGTGCTTAATACCTTACCTGTTGCCGGATCGATGCCCGCCGGAACTGACTCATAAGAATGGCTGTTGTTCCAGTCGCGGATGGCTTTAAGATGGGTTGCGATTATATTTTTTACGCGGGTGGCCTTAGCTGTGTCGGTAAGCGACAAGGAGGCCACCCAGTCGGTAGCTTTTTTATTAACCTCGGCATCGGCTTTAGCCTGTGCTTCGGGAGATAGAGTTGTTTTAGCCACCTGTTGCTCCTGGGCTTTCAACGTGCCTGACAGTGATAGTAAGGCTATCAGCATAGCACCCGCCATGTTTAGTTTTTTCATATCGATGTTGCTTTAATATTTTACTTCAAAATCATAATCACCCGAACCGATGCTCAGCACCGCTCTCCCGCTCTCTATCTTTATCGCTTTAATGTCTTTTATGGCTGATACCTTCTTCCCGCTTTCGGTTACTTCATCCATAGCTTTTGCCGGCACATAAACCAGCGCCGAACTGTTCGACGGTATAGTAACACGCCAGTTAAAACTGCCTTTAGTATTGGTATAATTACTTTTCACAAGGCCATATGCGGTTTGGTACGAAGCGTTAACACTATCCAGCCCTTTGATAATCGCCGGTTGCATAACCAATTGCTTAAAGCCGGCATTAACCGTTTTTATCCCGGCTATGTCCTGGTAAAACCAGGCGATAAGATCTCCCAAAAGCATAATATGGTTACGGGAGTTCATGGCCGGGTTGGCCGTATCGCCATTCCATAACTCCCAGATGGTGGTAGCACCCCTGTCGGCCATGTAGCCCCAGCTTGGATACGTGGTGTTAGACGCTATTTTCCAGGCCAGATCGGGCCGGCCAAATTCAGTAAGCCCGCGCATAAGCCATTGGGTGCCGATAACACCTGTACTGATATGATCATGTGCCTCATTGATCTTAGCCACTATGTTTTTAAACACCGCTTGTTTATTGGCAGACGGAGTGATGCCGAAATACAATGGTAACAGGTTGGCCGTAACTGTATTGTTGCTGTATTTCGATGTAGTTTTATCAAAGTATTTATCATTAAATGCCTTGCAGACATTCTGTTTCATGGTAGCAAAAAACTGTACATCAGCCGGTTTGTGCAGCATTGCAGCAAACTTTTCCATCAGACCGGATAAATGATAATAATAGGCCGTGGCAATCAGTTGCCCATCGGTATTCAATGAAGGATCTTTGGCGTGGATCAGCTCCAATGATTCGGGCGGTACGCACCAATCACCGTATTTATCTTTGGTGACGATGTTGTTTTTCATGTATTTGACACGCATGTAGTCCATCCATTTTTTCATGGAGGCATAATGTTTTTCGATTGGCGCTTTATCGGCAAACTGGCGATAAAGCATATCAGCTACCAGGATATAAGTACCGGGCCAGGTCATGTTATCGCTGTAATAATTCCAGTAGGCGGGCGCCACATCAGGGATAGCACCATCCGGCGTTTGCGATTGCGCTATATCATCCAGCCATTTAGCGTAGAAATTGCCATTGGCAAAAACAAAACTTTCACCAAGCGAACCTACTGCTCTATCACCCAGCCAGGGCATCCGTTCGTTACGCTGAGGGCAATCTACAGGCATGCCTTTGTAATTGCTCAGGACCCCCCAATAGGCATTGTGATAGATCTTGTTAACGATAGCGTTAGATGTTTCAAAGCGGCCTATAGTCGGCAAGGCATCATAAACCACCTGTCCCTCAAAATCAGCTAATTCAGGTTTCCCCGGATAACCGCTGATCTCTACATACCGGAATCCGTGATATACAAATACAGGGTGCCAGATTTCTTCAACCCCACCTTTCATTGTATACACATCTGTCACTTTAGCGTCGCGAAGGTTAGCCACATAAAGTTCATTATTGGGCTGTAATGTCTCGGCATAACGAAGCGTCACTTTATCTCCCCGGTTTCCTTTTACACGCATCTGGAGCCAGCCCGCCATATTTTGGCCCAGATCCAGGACCCATACGTCTTTTTTGAGCTGAGTTATATTGATAGGTTTGATGGTATCCATCACCCTGATCGGCTCATTCATCTGCGCATCAAGCTTGCCGCCGGGCGCCGGCACCAGTTCGGCTTTAAGCCACTGGCTATCATCAAAACCCGGACGGTTCCATCCTGAAAATTCTTTAGTAGCATCATATTCCTCGCCATCATATTCATTGTTGGTTCGGATGGGGCCGTCGGCTGTAAAATGCCAGTTATTATCGCTTAGGATAATTTGCCTTGTTCCGTCTGCATATTCAACCTCCAGTTGCAGCAGCATTTTAGGAAATCCAAATTCCTTGATTTTTTTAGGCTTGTATTTTGGTCGCATGGTAAAATAGCGCCCATTGCCCAATACTGTTCCGATGGCATTATCACCTTGCTTAAGGTAACCGGTAACATCAAAAGTGTTGTATTTAACCGATTGGGTATAGTCGGTAGGTGCTTCGGCTAAAACCTGATCACCGATGATTTGCCCATTTACATACAATTCGTAGTGACCTAAGCCAACAATATAAACCGTTGCTCTTTTTATACCTGATTTCAAATCAAACCCGCGGCGATAATACCGGGCCGAAAGGCGTGAAAACTTGGAAACACTATCCCATGCAAAACCCCGGTCACAGCCTATCCATTTGGCTTTCCAGTCGGTCGGATTTAAAAGCCCCACGCTCCACATCGCAGGTTTGCTCCAGGTGCTTACGCCGTTATTTGTCCAAACCTTAACTTTCCAATAACATACCGCGCGGCTCTCCAATGACTTGCCCATGTAATTGATCATGATGGATTCTGCCGAATTTACTTTGTGCGAATCCCACAGATCACCCTGCCCTGCTATTAGTTTTCCGGCAGTTGAGGCCACTAAAATTTGATAGGCTACCTGGTTGGTGTTCCGGACGTCGCTGGTGATTTGCCAGCTTAATCGTGGTTTACTGGTGCCGATGCCTAAAGGATTATTGAGCATTTCGCATTTCAGGTTTTGCAAACCGATACGGGCATCCGCATAGCAATTGTCCAGGCAGGTTAAAATAACCGCTGCAGCTAAACTGATATGTGCGACCAACCTTCTCATTGATTATTTACCCGAAAAGTCGAAATACAGGTTTAGCGAAAGCGCGTCTTCTATATTCCTGTCATAATTAAAATATTGGTTCTTTTGCCCGCCGGGACCCAACTTTTCAGGCTTTTGCGATTTGGTGCCGATAGGCGTTATGCCATGCATAAACGAAATATCTCCCAACGGGAAGGCCGGGGCCGTATTGTAAACCTTTGCAGGGTTTGCCGGCGTAAACAGGCGCATAAAAACGTCCCGGCTGTTGCAAACAATGGTTACCGGCTGCCCGGTAGTTTGCAATTTCATCCAGTACAGGTTGGAGTAATAGCCCTTAAATTCGGGATAAACAACCTTGCCTTGCCCGGTTATAGTATTGTTATACGTTTTATCCCATATCCCCAGCGACGTGCCCTTCATGCGGTTTTTCCATACCCGGTACGGGCCATCGCCCATATAGGTAACACCTTTGATGTCTTTTTCGGGGAAGGAGAAATTGACGCCCATTAAGGTGGCATCTTCGCCGATTGGCCAGTATTTAACATCAAGCTGTACCCAGCCCGATGGGTAGATCGTCCACTTCAATAAAGGCTCGGATTTTTTGGGTGGGAATACTCCTTCAACCACCAGGTTATCGCCTTCGTAATGATAGGTGAGCTTTTCAAAACCTGTTTGATCCTGCCCTTCAACCAGCACCGGGCCATTGTTAAAAGGGATATCGCCCTTAACATTTTTCACACTAACCAAGATGCCCGAGTTGCGGTTAAAAGCCAGTTCGATCCCGTTGCCGGTTTTTACCTTGTACAGCGAATCCGTTTCGGTAATTACAGCTTTGCTTCCGCCTGTTTTGGTAATGATGCGGTTGGTGATCTTATCATGATCATTAACCGGGAAACTCCAGGTAAACAGTTCATGCTTGTTTACATCAAAAGCTGATACATACAACACATCGAAATTTTGCCAGTCTTTAGGTAATTGTAATTGCAAATTTCCGTATTGGCCCGGCGCAACATCCGGCGAAGCAATAACGCCTGTTTTCGCAGCCTGACCAGCACCGTTGAGCATATCCAGCTTATAGCTGAAGGTACATTGTTTCAGATTAGTATAGGAGTACCTGTTCTCTAAACGCAAGGTACCGTTAAACGCCGGTGTTATTTCACGGGGTTCGAGATAAACCGGGCTCCAGATCTCTTTAATAGCATAGTAGCTACCTTCCTTTTCGTGATATGGGCCTACAATACCGTCAGGGCCGTGGTCGCCGTCGGTGTCAAGCTCCCCGTTTTTATCGGTACGAACAACAGCTTCATCGGCAAAATCCCAGATAAAACCACCGGCCGAAATCGGGGTATGCCACATCTGTTTCCAGAAATCGTCCAGCCCTGCACCTGCGCCACCATCGTACAAGCCGTGTAAAAACTCCGTCGGGAAAAATATATCATGGCCATTGATGCCCGTGTTAGTACCGTAGTCGTAATTGATATAATGCTGGGTATTTGTTCCGCGGAAGATCCCCCAGGGATGGATCAGCGGACGTTTTTGAAGATCCAGCTCATCAAACCAATGATCGAGGTTAAAGTTGAAACCGCCCTCGTTGCCATTGTCCCATATCACAATGGATGGATGATTGATATCTTTTTCGATAAGCTCTTTTGTTAGTTTTGAACCGACTACATCGTCATAGGCATGGTGCCAGCCGGTGAGCTCATCCAACACAAAAAGGCCTAACGAGTCGCATACATCCAGGAAATGATCGTCGGGCGGGTAATGCGACATACGCACCGCGTTCATGTTCATATCCTTCATGAGCTGAACATCCCCGATGCTTACTTTTTTATTTAGCGCCCTGCCTGTGGTTGGCCAAAACGAATGACGGTTTACCCCTTTAAATTTGATCTTTGCGTTATTTACGTAAATACCATCATGCTCCCTTAACTCAACCGTACGAAAGCCAATGCGTTGTTTTACCGTATGAATGGGCTTGCCGTTTTCACTTAGCGTAAACACCACATTATACAGGTTGGGAAACTCCGGCGACCATAATTTTGGCGAAGCAATATGCGTACTGATATTGGCAACGGTATCACCACCGTTAACCTTCACAGAAAACGGAGCACCGAACTTTTGTCCTGCCAAAGTATACACCTGGCCTGTTACGGTGCCGTTTTTTACAGATGTCAGTTTCAGTTGGGCTTTTAAATTACCATTGGCTTTGGCATCAACAGCATAATAGCTGATGTGCGATTTAGGCGCAGCCTCCAAAAATACCGGCCTGAAAATCCCGCCGAAGATCCAGAAATCACCTTTACGCTCGGCGGCGTTTACCGATGCATTGGCCGAATGTTTGGATACGGTTACCTCTAATAGATTTGATTTGCCGTAGTTAAGCAGAGCGCCTACATCATACTTGAAACGATAAAACGATCCCTGGTGGATTGGCCCGGCCGACTTGCCGTTCAGCTTCACCTCGGTATCGGTCATGGAGCCATCAAAAACAATATTGATAGCCTTGCCCTGCCATGACGCGGGTATATTGAACTCGTATTTATAAAGTCCCTGTTCCTTGCCTCTTAAACTATCCTTTGCAAGCCCGTAATTATATTTGCCAAAGCCCTGAAATTCCCAGTTTGAGGGTACCGGGATGGTTGTCCATTTGCCGGAGTTATTACCCGCGGTGCAGAAAAACTGCCAGTTTACGGTATGATCGCTCCCTGTACCCGACAGGAATAGCTTTTGTGTTTCCTGGGCCTGGGTTACCGACCAATTGATAACAAAAAGTAAAGCAATCCATATTTTAAAGCAGGCAGATCTCATTAGTATATTCAGTTAGCAGTTAAAGTAAATTTCAGTGGGTTATCTGTACGGAAGGGCGCGGCAGGCAAACCATCCTTATTATAAAAATTGGGCTGTGCAGATTCCGACCAGGCAAAGCGCGCGGCGGCAGGTTTGGCAACCGACTGGGCTGAAACTTCAACCGTATTTCCTTTTATTGTGGCCTCGGCAGCGCCAAAATTCCCATCGGCTCCGGCAATAGTGAAATCAGTGAGCGGTTTACCATCATGGCTTACCAACCCGGCACCTACATGATCAAACTCCAGGATGATCTTATCGCCGCTTATTTTCATGCTTTTGTATACCGGACCCGAAAAAACCACCTTTTGTTTATAGGTATTGGCCAGTGCCTGCAGCTCAAGCCTCCTGCCTATTTCCCATTTAAATGGCGGGTGGATATTTTTAAGATCATCGTTCAGATCAGTAGTAATGATCATACCTGTATGCGGAATTTGCAGGGCAGCGGCCTGGGCTTCGCGCAATTCGGGTTCGGTGAATGGCGTATAGGTTACCGGGCCTTTTCCCTGGGTATAATAATATGGCGCTATCTGCACGTAATAAAATGGCAGTGTTTTATCGCCCCAGAGTTTGCGCCAGTTGTTGATGAGCGCCTCCATTTTGTAGGTATAGCTGATGGTTTCGCCTAAAAAGCAATTGCTTTCGCCCTGGTACCATAAAAAACCTTTGAGTGCATAAGGCGCAACCGGCTCAATCATTTTGGCATAAAACTTACCGGGATCGCCATCAATTTTAATATTGTTTGCCTTGAAATATGAGATAGCATCGAAACCTTCCTGCGATACCCAGGGCTCAATCCTGCTGCCGCTTACTGCCGATGAAATAATGCCCACCGGCACTTTCAGGTCATGCTGCAAGTTTTTAGCAAAGAAGTATCCTGCTGCTGAAAAAGCTCTCAAAGCCGAATCTTCGGCCACACTCCATCCCGAATGCGTTGAATCGGGCTTAAGTAGATTTTTCTGCGTAACGAGGAAAATCCTGATCTGCGGGTTGTGTGCGCGTTCAAGTTCATCAACCGGTGAATTTGCGGTGCTGGTGTCCGGCTTTTTCACCTTGCTGTTCTTGCGCATCTCGTATTGCATGTTTGACTGGCCCGAGCAAAGCCACACCTCGCCCACCAGTATATTTTGCAGTTGGATAGTGTTGGTACCTGATATAGTCAATATTGATGGTTTGGCAGATGCCGGCATCGCGTCAAGTTTTACCATCCATTTACCTGATGCATCGGCCGTGGTTGTTTTTATTTGCTTACTGAACTTTACCGTAACCTTTTCACCCGGTGATGCAGTACCCCAAACGGGTACAAGCGTATTACGCTGCAATACCATATTGTTACCCAATACTTTGGGCAAAACAACCTGGGCCCCGGCAATCCCGGGGCTTAACAGGCAGATCGTCAACCAACAATATTTTATCAGGCGCGGTATCATTAGTAATTACTTGTTTTAAATGATTTGATATAGAAAACGGCTTGCTTAGCGGCTTCCCCGGCGTTTGGCCGGTCAAAATCCTGATCGGTAGGCGTGTCGGCATCCGGGAACCTTCTGATATCGCCGGTACGGAATACCACCCGGTTTACACTCAGCACCGGCGTAAAAAACAGGCCGGTAAGCACATCCTTGCCGTTTACATTCACAGTGTAAAAGCGGGTATCGGTATTTAGCTTTATTACCACGTGATATTGGATACCGGCCTCATATTTCATGAAATTTTTGTTGCGGTACCCGGCCTTGGTACGGAACTCCCCTGCCGAATCAAGCGTAAGCCTGATGGCAGCAGTACCTTTTTCATCCTGAAATTCGATATCCAGCATACCGGTGTTGTTTTGCCCGGCAGTGAGGGTAAAATCGGTCATTAATTTTTTTGAAACAGGTACAACCCGCTCGGCTTTGGCAAAATCAAAGGGATCGCTATCTTTTAATGTTAACACGCGTTCACCATCGGGGGTTTTGTCGATACCTGCAGGTGCCCATTGCGGGCTGTAAGTGTTCCATTTCTCCAGCTCTTTACCAACTGGGAGTTGGTTAAAAACCTCGCTGGCATGCGCATCTGCTTTTTCGGTAATTGGTACCGGGATAGATGACACCCAGATATCCTCCTTGTTCATGCTGTAGGTAACCCAAAGTTTCCCATCCGGGGGGATACCATTGCCCTCTTCAATACCGCGAACATATTGCGGGCCATATGATTTATAGGCCCCGCCATAACGCAT
Organism: Mucilaginibacter sp. cycad4; assembly: GCF_034263275.1. Taxonomy (NCBI): domain Bacteria; kingdom Pseudomonadati; phylum Bacteroidota; class Sphingobacteriia; order Sphingobacteriales; family Sphingobacteriaceae; genus Mucilaginibacter; species Mucilaginibacter sp. cycad4. The sequence continues at coordinate 3,884,168 of NZ_CP139559.1, forward strand.
GGTCGAAATCTCGCCGTTAACCAGCAGCAGGTTGGTATAGTCCAATCCGTCTTTACTAACAGACAACGCCAGCGGCCACCTGAACTCTGAAGGGTTGTACACGGTAACATATTTACCGTCGGATGTACGCTGCCCCCAGATCTTGGCATTGGCATTTACAAACCGGGGGGCGCGGCTGGCATTGATTGGCCATGTTTTGCCGTTATCGGTACTGATAGCAGTAAGCGCATATTTCCATAAACCAACAACCCGGCCATCGGACAGGTGATAAAAGTTAAAAGCCTTATAATCTTTATGCAGCGGGATCAGCGGGTCTTTTTTATCCGTTTCCTCCACCCATTGCATCATCATCAGCGGGTTGGCCATCAACTCATCGCAGGCCTGCACAAAACCTTTGTCTTTGCTCTTTTTATAAAAAGGATATGAGGTATTCTTTTCGTTCCATTTTGGGTTGTAGTGGATAAAATAAATCGGCCCGAATTTGCCATTTGGTAATACCTCCCGCACTACCCGGCCAATGCCCAATCCATCATTCGGGTCGTCATGCCCATCTAAACAAATGCCATAAAAACCCAGTACCAACAGGCGTTTTGATTTGGAGGTATAAAAGCCCATCCGCTGGTGCATCACCGAATACAGGTCTTTCGCCACACCGGGATGCCCTTCTTTAGTAGTGCCATCTGGTATTTTATACTGAGGGAAAACTACGGAAGGCTTTGACCATACTTCGCCATCTTTTGAAGTCATGAGCAGGGTTTGGCCCGGCGGTACACTTTCACCTACCTTATCGCTCAGGTATTCAACATAAAAAGTGTTGTTCCAGTAAGCCAGCATGGGCGCATGATTGTAAGTAAAGCCGAAGCCCTCGGCCAGTTCCGGGTGCTCGCGGTTAGCCCTGAAGATCTGTTTGCTGTGCACACCTATCACCGGGGTTAATTGCCCGTGATGGTAATCGACATTAGCTATGGTATTGCCGCTGTAATGCACGGTATCCTGTGCCCTGGCAATGCATCCCATCGACATAAAAAACAATATGATGATGAACTTATTCATGTTTAGTTGCTTTGGTTTGCCCGGCTGCCTGTAAAAGCTGTCCAAGCTGTTTTTTGGTAACTTTAAATATGGTACCGTGTTTGTGCCCTACCGGTACGTTTACGCTATCGGCCAGATCTGTAAAGGTTTTAAAGTCGGTTGTGCGCATAGCGCCATATCTTTTTAACCGGTACGAATCATAATAGATCAACCAGTTATCACCTGCTTTGGTCATGCCCGGGCCTTCACTGAAAGGCTCGGTAAATCGCGGGGTATAGTTGCTATATGGCCCCAGCGGATTATTGCTGAACGCTACCAGGATATTGCGGTTAGGCCGGGTATTATCCTTCATCACCAGCACATAATCATTTTTGGCCCGCTTCACGATCTCAGCATCAATTACGCTGAAACTCGGATCAAGGAAAAGCTTTGAGGGACTGAATGTTTTAAAATCTTTAGTCCGGGTGTAATACAGACGGTGGTTATTGTTTTCATCCTCCTGTCCTTTCGGAAACCTGAATGGCACGGTAGAAGCCCAAACAATGATAAAATCTTTGGCTTCGTCGTCATAAAATAATTCGGGAGCCCAGGCATTTACAGCGGTAGGCTCGTTGCCCATCACCTCAATATGCTCTTCGGCCGACCAATGGATCAGGTCTTTTGAGCTGGCATAACCGATACCTTTATCATTTTTCCAGCCGGTTGTCCATACCAAATGATATGTACCATCAGGTCCCTGAGCGATGGATGGGTCGCGCATGATCTTTGCATCGCCGACTTCGGGTTTAATGAAGATGTGGTCAATAGCATTCCAGTGATAAGCATCGTAGCCGTACAAAAAGCGCAAACCTTCATTGGCAGGCTCATGAAACGATGTAAAAAGGTACACGCTTTTACTTGCCTTACATGAAAACATCAATGCAATAGCCAACAATAAGCAGATATGTTTAATAGTCCTTTTCACTTTATATAGCGTCAAGAATGAGTACCCAGTCGTTACCATTAGATACTTTGCCGGGTGGTTTAAATTTGATTGTTTTAGCTTTCGCGAACGTTCCGATAGCAGTAGTTTGCCCGTTGCGCGGGTTATACCACGATGCTTTCAGTTTTGTACCTTCCAGTTTATCAGCATTGATATTGATCTCCCTGCCGGTATAGGTATATACAAAAACATAGTTTTTACCCCGGGTGGCTATCAATCTGTTATATCTTGTACCATTGTTACCGGCAATTAATGATTGGTCGGGTACACGCTCCAAATACGGGCGCGACAGCATGAGTTTTTTCAGGTAGATCATCTGTTTAGCTCCCGGATCATTAATTGAATTATACCAGTATCCTTTAGAACCATAAGCGCTGCCTTTATCGGTTGACTTGTGCATTTGCATTACATCGTTATCCCCGTATGTATATCCGCAAGCCCCTGCAAAAACCGACCAGTAACCATAGCGCCTTACATCGGCAGCCGTCCAGCGGGGTAATTTGATGTTATGTAATCCGTAAGGGATTTTTTCGTAAGATGGCTCGGCGTCAAGGGTTGGTTTTGCGGGTGACAGATTGTAATCCGTTTGTACATAGCGCCAATTGTCTTCGCCATACTTCAGATCCTTTTTTGAGGTATCCTGCGCATAGGTGCGATGGCCCGACTGAAAACAATTAAAATCTAACCAGCTTTCATTATGGAACCATTTTGATGATTGTGTACGCCCGCGGGGATGATAGGTAATGAGGTGTGTTCCATCCACATCATGCAGCGTATTACCAATAGCATTCCAGGTTTTCAATGAATCGGAACCGGCGATGTCACCGCCATTCATCCAGATCACATTTGGACGGTCATGATATCTTTTGGCTAAAAATTCAGCGTATGCTTTCGCTTTTTCTGCACCAATGTGGCTCTCTTTCACAACCGATCCCCACACGGGTACCAGTGCTACATATAATCCCTTTTCTGCAGCTTTGGTGATGATCCAGTCAATGTGATCCCAATAATCGTACTCGTTTCCTTTACCGAAAGTGTTGCCTGGAGTTGTTTTAGGTTGAGCAATATTTTTGTTGCTCAGGGCCGAGTCACCATAGGCATTGGTTTCTTTAATGCTGTGCACCACCATCACCTGGATCACATTAAAGCCTTGTTTACTGCGGATATCAAGGTATTGTTCGGCTTCTTCTCTTTTCAATTTGGAGAATAACAACCAGCCGGTATCGCCCAGCCAAAAAAATGGCTTATCGCCGGCCATGAAATAGCGGTGGTTGGTGGATATGCTTAAGCGCGGCATTTCTTCGTTGTTTTTGAATGCAAAAAACAAACAGGCAATGGCAATTAGTATGGTAGATTTTTTAAGCATCATATAGTAAAAATCAAAAACCGGCTGTCATTTCGACGAACAATTGGGAATGTGCGGTTGCGTGAGGAGAAATCTTTTGCAACCCGCTTTACAACATCCATTACAAATTTGAATGGCGTATAAGGTTTCTCTTTCGCCCCTGCGCTCAGCCCCCCCCCTTTGCTCTATCGAAATGACATTTTCCCTAAATTAAAATATTGCCAGTTCAAGCGTCCTTCGCTTGAACTATACCCGAAGTAAGCGTCCACGCTTACATTCCATTCGTTTTATGGGAGCGTAGACGCTCCTATTAAGTCAACACTCAAGCGTGGACGCTTGACCGTGCGCGATATCAATTACGGCTCAACCACAAAATAGCAGCACCTTTTCCTTTAATCTCTGTATTGGCAGCACCTTTTATCGTTTCAGTACCAGGTAAAAGCTCACCGGTTTTAGGATCTATCCATTGTGCTTTGTAGGTGATACCTGCCGATAAATCAAGATGGATACCGCCGCCATTACTGTAAACAATATACCCTTTTGATGAAACCAAAGCCCATTGGTCTTTAGGCGAACCGGGCAGGTCAATTGGTTTCATGCTACTTGCATCAGTCAGGAAAGCTTTGTTGATACCCGCAGGCAATACAGGTAACGATCCGCCGGCTATAAATACCGCCCAGCCAAAATGATCATAACCATCGGCAGAATAAAGCACTGTTTTATCCGGGTATTTGGTACGATACTCATGTACCGCGCGATAAACCTGTTCAAATGATGCTGCTTTTGGTTTGAAGATCCGGGCCTGCTGGCGTGGCGCCAGGCTTTGACCACCGATGGGTTCGTACGCTGTTCCGTTAGCCTGGTAATACCAGTAGCGGATATCTATAACATTAATAACCGAAGCTGTTGCGGGGTTGGCAAGAATAGCATCCTGCACATCCCTGGTGGCGCTTAACCCAATGATCTGTTTCTTTTTATGCGTGGTTTCCCATTGTTTAATCGTCTCTACCCAAAACTTCATAAAATGCAGCGGACCGGTAAACTCGGCTCCGATCTGCTGGATCACCCCGCTATTACCGGCGAAGTTGTCCATACATTTATTGATGTAGGCAATGTGCAACTTACGCCTTGCCGGGTCGGTTTCGTCATAAAACTGTTCGGCCATAAACTGGCGCTTATCGCCGGCGTAAGGTACAGGCTCGGGGAAACCCGTGCCGTTAATATTGTTTGCCGTGCGCCATGGAAAATCGGTATAATGTGCACCAGCCTCAATAATGTTGTGCTGAAAATAGTTTTGATGGACCAGCACCAGGCCTTTCTGATCTGCCAGATCGGCAAATTGTTTCAGGCGGTTCCAGTACCAGGTATTGTATTTTGTTAAATCGTATTTGCTTAAACCATCGTAAGCCAACTGTTTACCACTACGGGCAAAGGGGAGTTCATAAAAGGGAGCCCAAACATCGCCGTCCATGCGGCGGATCCGTTCATGATCATCGCGGCGGCGGTCATACCACAAGCCATAGTTATGCTCAAAAACGATGATATTATCTTTCTGCATCCAGTCGGTTACGGCATTCAGGTCATCGGTTAAACCGGTACCGGTTTGTCCCGGTACCCAACGACTGATGGCGGGTTTGGCTTCCTTTTCGGTGTAATCAGGATGCACAGTGCCGCTCCACCAAGGCGTTTCAAAATGCCGGCCTGTTAAAACGACATTGCCACGGGTTAGCCAGCCGTTGGTAACGGTCATCTTAGGTGCCAATGCAACAACCGCCGGGCGTTTATATCCTATTTCATCAATAGATTTGGCGTTTACCGATGAAATACTGATAGAATTTCTTTTGGGCGATTGATCTATCCAATCGCTCATGGTAAAAGCAGGTTTGCGTGCAGCGGCCATTAATTCGGCGGCTTGCTCAACCGTAGGACTGCTTGATGGTTCGGTAGCAGGGTACAGGATATCAGCCTGTTTAGTTACATCTTTGTTAAGCCGGTTAGCCAGTTGGGTATAGTAGAAACTTCTTGGAGAAATGGTGCTGTTTGGTGTGCTCCAGTAGCCATCGCCGGCAAATTGGGCCCAGGTACCAAAAGCCCAGTTTTGGGCGGTTGGCGGCTGGTAGCAATCCACGCGGGCTGCGGTACAATTCCAAAACATGCTGTTAGCGGCGCTCCATCCGGCACCCTGTCCATCCTGTCCGCGGTTCATGTAACTTAGGGGCTGCCCATCGATATTAGCGATATCAAACAAAACACCGGATGCCCAGCTATCGATACCTCCGCTGAAACTTAGCGAACCTACCGACATACATTGCACAAAAGCGTTTGGCCCCGGCGCACAATACCCGGTAGCAAAATCATGAAAACCCTGCTCGGAATATAGTCGCTGAAAAAGATTTTGCCCGCCCATGGTCAGAAAGGTGTTACGGCGCTGCCCTCCTATTTCAGAAACAGGTGCAAGCGATTTACAATCCTCAACCGTAACGCGGTTACCGGTAGTACCAACAAATACCGCCGAACCCGCAAAATGCTCAAATGTTACCTGGCGAACCCAGGCATCGCTCACGTTTTCCATGGTGACAGCCATCCAGCGATGTGCTTCATCTTTAGGATTTGCAGCATCAAAAGCTGATTGTAATTTTAAATTTTCGATCCCTACTTGCGCAATTCTTCCGGGCCATTGGTACGAGGCTATTAAACCACCGCCGTAAGTAGTATCTAATGCTGTTGTTAAAGGCGCATCAAGGGTTATGGTATTGCCATCTATTACTGTTACCTTGCGGTCCCAGTAAATGTCACGCTCGCCAGGTTTCCAGGCAAGCGCGGTAAGGTCTCCACCAAAATGGTCTGTTTTGATCGTACTGATCCAGACTTGTGTACTTGGGCGATGGATCAAAACCATATCGCCTGTTTTAATACCTGCGCCATCGGCAATGTGCAGGGTATTGGCATTTACCGGTACGTAAGCATCGGTAATTTTAATTTCTTTGGATGTTTGCCGGTCGCTTTTACCGGTAACATGAATAAAAGTTTCCCTGTCGGTTCCGGTGGCAAGGAGTGTTGTACCATTGGCAGCCATCCCGCTTCCGCGCAAAACAATGCCTGAAGCTTTAATTTTAAGGTTACCATTTACCTGGTATACACCTTTATTAAGCAATACCGCTCCGCGAAAACCATCCTTATCGGCGGGTAAACCAGCCACATAATCTAAAGCGGCCTGGATCCTTAGCGTGGCATCACCTGTTTTTACAGGCACTATAACTTTTACAGGCACAAATGGGATAGGCTTTTCGGAAGCCATGTATCCGCAGTAGGAATAATCAGGAATGCGATCTCCGTTTGGAGCTGCCACATAGTTCAATTTGCCGTTTTTATCTGCAGCAACAGGCGGCTGCGGTTTAGGAACTTTCTTTTTATCCTGTGCAAATAAGGGGGTATGCAAAAGCATCCCCCCAGTCATTAAACCAACCAAAAAATAAATCCTGTTAAACCTCAATCCCCGCATTATAGTGTCAATATTATTTTAACGAAGCCAGTTTCTTTTCGCCTTTAGCGGCTACTGTATTTAAATATACTTCGATATTGGTATAACCACCGCCATTTTTTGCAGGCAGGGCCGAGTCTTTGCCATCTTTAGGGTTCAGGCCGTGAGCCAGTTCCCAATCATCCGGCAAGCCGTCGTTATCCGAGTCTTTATACGGTGTACCTTTATACTCGGGATACCCCCCCACCTGCCATGGGGCAGTGATGATACCCAGCTTATATGAGTCTTTAGGTAATTTACGCACTTTAAACTGGTAAGCAGTATCGGTTTCCATGTTTTTATAAGTGATCTTTCCTGTACGTACCTGCTCGGTGATGCGCACATCTACCGGGTCGCGTTTTGGTAATGTTGCACCGGCATTGGCTATAACAAATTTAAAGGCATCTTTTGCCGATAGGATAGTCATCGGAGGCATCGGGAACGGAACGTCTGATTTCATGTAATCCTTATACTGGCCGGCATCAGGTAATTCTTTACCGCCCGGGCCTTCAACCTGGATACCGCCGTTCCATGCATCTTTAGTAACTTCGGGATAACCTTCCATAATATTGCCGGATGCATAAACACGACCGAATACCTTTTCCTTCAATTTGCTCCTGCCCGATTCCGGTTTCAGGATGCGGTGACCAACAGGTTCGTCTTTAGGCGTAACCGGACCTGGTTTAAAGTAGTTATTGATCACGTTGTAATTGGTAGTATAATCGCCGCCATCCATTGAACGGTGGTGCCAGTTAAATACCACGTTGTTTACAAAGTTATATACGCCATTCCAGCCAACTGAAGGGTTACGGCCGGTATTATCTGCCCAAAGGTTACGCATCAATGAGCTGTTTTCGCCGCCAGTTGTTGAACCGAAAGCGTGATTCCAGTAATCAAGCGACTCAGAATAGATACAGTTTTGGATAGTGATATTCACAGTACCCAGTTTCTCTTCTTTCGAGCCATCGCCCGGATCAAACATGTGGCGGTACATCGAAAAATTTTCGTCCAGTCCCCAGCTTGCTGATACGTGATCGGCAATGATGTTACCTACCGGGTTACCACCCAAAGCATCATCACGGCGGCCAACATTGGTTTCACCGCGGCGGAAACGCATATAGCGGATCACAACATCATGTGTATTCACCCAAAATGATTCGCCGGCGATACAAACACCATCGCCCGGAGCAGTTTGGCCTTCAATGGTAATGTACGGAGCCCTCACGATTATCGGTGTTTTGATGCGGATAATACCTGCCACATTAAATACTACGATACGTGCACCGCCTTTTTCGCAGGCTTCGCGCAAAGTACCCGGGCCATTATCAGCCAAACTGGTAACTACATATACCTTACCGCCACGACCGCCAAAGGTAAATTTACCACCACCTTCGGCACCCGGGAAAGCCGGGATCTTAGCCTGCGGCAAATCTGTTGGGCGCGCGGCCCATGGTACGTATACTTTACCGCGGCGCTGATCGGCCTGGATAATGGGCAGGGCAACCGCCCATGCTGAATCTGAACGACGGGTAGCCTCTTTCATCAAAGCTTCACTCTCTGCTTTAACCTTCTCCGGCACTTCAGGGTATTGGGCAAAAGCCGGTTTAGCTAAACCCAATGCCGCTGCTACTAAAAATAAAGCTGTGTGTTTTTTCATGTTTGTATTCGTAATCTTCTTATGTTAAATGGTCCGGCGCTCGTAATCCAATTATTGTAATGGGTCAAACGTGCCACCCCAACCTACATTTTGCTGTAATTTAGGGTTATTGGTTATTGACGATGTTGGAATGCCGAAGAAATAGTATTGATTTTGCCAGTTAATGGTATAACCATTATCCAGTTTTTTGCTGTTGAAGGTAAGATACTGATAAGCCTGATCAGCTGTTACACCATCCCTGCCCACAAAAGGCGATTTAGTAAGGCTTTCCGGAGCTGCAGCCGAATTGATGTTCCACTGTACGCCTGTTCTGATAGTGCCGTTAAGCGTAGTTGCAAATAACTTGCGGCGGCGCAGGTCCCAGAAACGTTTGCCTTCATACGCAAACTCAATTTCGCGCTCAAACAAAATGGCTTTGATCAGTTCTGCCCCGCTCATGCCTGCTTTTAATCCATAAAGGTTGTCTGAGCCTGCTTCGATGCCGGCACGTTTGCGGATCTGTACCAGGAAGTCATAGGCTTCTGAAGTACGATTAGTAGCGGCAGCACACTCGGCCTGATTTAATATCACTTCCGAATAACGCATTTCCATCCAATCGGTACCTGAATATTGTACGTTGCTTTGCAACACGTTTGGATCAATTGCTTTACGGCAATAAAAGCCGGTATTTGAAGCCTTAGGTTCAACTGTGGTAAATGAATTTGTATTGCTCAGGTTGGCATTATAATAATAAGTCCATAACCTATAATTCTGATTGCCGATAATATACCAGGTACAACCGTTATACCCAATAGTTTTATCAAAGCGCGGGTCGCGGTTTTGATAATAGGTTTGATCAGTGTAACTGTATTTTGAATCGGCAGGAAGTTTACCGTCTTTCATCGGATAAGCTTTTACAAACTCCCAGGTAGGCTGGTTACTTCCGCCGCCCGTACCTAAATATGACGGCCTTGTAGCATTGTCAAACCCATTGTTCTTTTTTGTATCAGTATTAAAATTATTATACCCTGTTACAATAACCGCTTCGGGATTGTTCACCTCGGTAAACCACATGTTATCATATGACGCATTTAAACCAAAGCCGCCTGCCTGCAATAAGCTAATAGCCTGGGCATTGGCATTGTACGCAGCTTCCCAACGCTCAGGTATGGAGGCCGGATTATTCGGGTCGCTTGCATCGGCAGTTACAAACTGCGGACTGGCGTAGGTTAGCAACACCCTGCCTTTAAAGGCAGCTGCGCCACCGGCTGTGATACGCCCCCAATCTGCACTGGCTGCCCATTTTTTTGGCAGGTACATAATACCGCTATCCAAATCGGCCGAGATCTGTTTTATACATTCAGATGTTTTATTACGGGGCAACAGGGCGGCGTCTTTAGCCTCCTGGCCAACAGCCTGCAATGGAGTTAGCACCAGGGGCACACCGCCATATAACCTTACCAGGTCAAAATAACGGAAAGCGCGTAAAAATAAAGCCTGTGCTACCAATCTGCGTTTTGTACCAATGGGTAATGTACCGGCATTTACATCACGGATAAAGGTGTTGATAAAACGGATCTTACCGTAGTTATTGGTAATATTAACAGATGTTGCTATATCGCCTACGTCATCAACGGTAAGTGTGCCCCTGAAAAATTTGGTATCCGAATATGATTCTTCAGATAAGCTGTTAGGACTGCTTATCGCACCACCGGTAACGCCTCCCCAGTCGGGCATATTTGAATTATAAATATAATTGAGGTTAAGCACCGCCAGGGTTGAGTCGTTAAATATCTGGCCGGCTACCGCATTGCCCTGATCAACGTTATTAAGTACTTTTTTACAACTGGTGAATACCGTTGCTAAACATAACGCCGGTATTAATATTTTATAGATCTTCATTTTGCTTCAATTATTAAAAACCAACATTTAAACCAAAGGACACAGTTTTGAGTGTAGGATAAACATTATAGGAAGTGGCATTATCTCTGTAATCAAACGGATTGTAGAAGTTGAAAGGGTTTGTTGCTACAACGAATGCTTTCATACTTCCTATCCCCATTTTTTTGGTAACAGAAGCAGGGAAGGTATATGACAAGTTAGCGTTGCTTACCCTGAATGTAAAAGAACTCCTGTACCAGAATGATGATGACAATGTATATGAATCGGAATAATATGGTGCGGGATAGGCAGCGTTTGTATTAGTTGGTGTCCAGTGGTCGGCCCAGAATGCAGGCCTGTTGTCTGTTACCTTTGAAAGCGCCCTTGCGTCACCTTCAACCAAAGCCTGCCCGCCAAATGACATGCCCATGGTTACCGTAAGGTTTAAACCCTTGTAACCACCGCCAAAATTTAAACCTAAGCTATAGTGATTGCTTGATTTATTGGTCAGGTAATCCTGGTCTTCCTCACCAATTTTACCATCCGGGCCGGTATACTGGCCGTTAACCTTAGGCCCGCGAACATCCTGGTAGTACAACATACCCGGGGCCGGAACCAAACCGTTAATCCTTACAGCGTCCGGCTGAACACCCGCGGCAGCGGCCATTGATGCTTTAACTGCATCGGCCTGCTCTTGTGTGCGGATCATGCCAAGGTAATGGTAACCGAATACACCGCGGTCGCTGGGCTGACCGTTTGCATCAAGGTAAGTACCGACATTGCCCAGGGGTTGATCGACTTTAAGGTATTTATCATCAAACCATGACAAGAACGGGCTAAAGCTGTAAGTGAAATCTTTACCGATATGATCTCTCCAGCCTAAGGAGATCTCATAACCAAATGTGTTAACAGATGCAAAATTTTCGGTCGGCGGTGCAGCACCTATCAATACAGAAACTGATGATGTTAAAGCAGATAACATATTATAACGGTGCGAAAAATACCCATCGGCAGTTAATGAAAGGCGGCTATCCAGAAACTGGGCATCGATACCAAAGTTAGTACTCAGATTGCTGTCCCAGGTGGTGTTGGCATTGGCAATTACAATGTTTGGCGCATAGGTATTGCCCCTGTCATTATTACCGCCAAATACTGCGCCTTTGCCTGTTTCCAGCTTGTAGTTTTCCTGGTACAGATAAGGTTTTGAGCTATCATTACCCAATAAACCAACCGAACCGCGAACTTTCAGAAAATTAACAAACTTCACGTTATTTTTAAAGAAACCTTCTTCAGACATTACCCAACCCAAAGATCCTGAAGGGAAATATCCCCATTGATGGCCCGGCGCAAAGTTGTTGTTGGCATCGGCACGTAAGGAAAACTCAACCAGGTATTTGTCGGCATAGGCATAATTGATACGGCCAGCATAAGCTAAACGGCCAAATTTATTAACCTTTCCGTTGGCCTGATCGGTTGCCTGCCCCCCTGTTGCGAACTGCATATTGTCTAAACCACCTATCAGCGTGTTTTCGCGCGAGGCGGCTAAACTTTCGGCCGAATCATGTTTTTGCTCAAACAGTACAATGGCCGATATATCATGCTTACCAAATTTATTGGCATAGTTTAATGATCCGTTCACCTGGTAAACATTGGTATAACCCGGTGTAAACCTTACGATATCGCCATTTTTTGCTGAGATAACGCTTTGAACATCTCCACCAACAATGTGCTTATTTTCGCCAAGATTGGTAAATGAATACAGGTTGTATTTGGTACCGTACTGCTTGCTGAAATCGTTATTGACGTTGCGGTTATAACTTACCACCGCCTTTAAGCCTTTAATAAAAGGAACGGTATACTCAGCGTTTGCAAGTATGTTTAATGTGGTAGTATTTTGCTGCGTGTAATTGTTCAGCTTTTGTACTTCGAAAAAGTTGGCTCCTTCATATGATCCTGTATTTGAAGATTGCAATACAGGTAAACCATTGTAGTACATGGGCTGAAATTGTGGAATAGATAATAAAGATTTAAAATCGTTATCCAAACTTTCTGAGCCTTGTTTAAAGTAGTATCTTTTGCTGTAATAGGTAGCACCACTAACCGATAAGCCTACTTTTAAGCCGTTAGCAACACGTGCATCGGTGCTTGCCCTGAACGTTAATTTGTTTGTGCTTGCTCCTTTAAAGTTTGAATTTTGCTGGGTATAGGTACCGCCTGCAAAATAGGTAGCCTTGTCATTACCGCCGCTCACCGATAAGGCGTGACGGGTGATGTAAGACGATTTCCAGGCTTCTTTTAAGTGATCAGAACTGTTTTTAGAAAAATAATCAAGTTCATCAGGGCTGTAATAAGCAGCGTCCTTTACAGTGCCGGTGCCTATTACGCCTGTTGGTGATAAGGTATAATTATTTTTAGTTTGCTCGTAATCGTTAAGATAAGTGGCCTGTTGTAAACCTGTCATCATTTTAGGCAGTTCAACCGCGTCGGAGATACCGTATGAACCACTGTAGGTAACTTTTGGAGCGCCGGCCTGGCCACGTTTTGTTTTAACAATGATAACCCCGTTTGCACCTAAAATACCGTAGATAGCCGCAGCCGCATCTTTCAGAACCGTAATGCTTTCTACCTCACTTTGATCCAACAGGTTAAAATCAGTTATTGTTCTTTGAATATCATCGATGATATATAAAGGATTTGTTTGACCATCCTTGGCAAAAAACACCGGGTTACGGATCTGGATAGTCGCGTTTTCACCCGGCCGTGCCGTGCCACCCACAACACTCACATTTGGCAACTGGCCTCTCAACGCTGCCGCAAGGTTAGTGGTTGGTATTTCCTGGATATTTTTCATATCAACTGCAGCAATAGCGCCGGTAAGATGAATCTTTTTCTGAACACCGTAACCAACTACCACAACTTCATCCAGGTTGTTTTGGGTAGGGAGCAGTTTAAAGTCGGCATTCATCTCGCCGACCTTTAATGATTTCTCCTGGTAATTGTAACCTATGAACTTAGCCCCGATCACAACTGTTTGAAGGTTGGTTCCCTTAATAGCATACTTACCGTCGGCATTGGTTATGGCACCGGCCGTGCTTCCTTTTACCTGTATGGTAACGCCTGGCAGGGTTTGGCCCTTTTCATCCGTCACCGTACCGGTAATGGTTCGGTCCTGGGCTTTAAGTGCGCTGCCGATTAAAAGCAGCACTGAAAACAAGAGGAAAAATTTTCTCATAAACGTGATAATTTAATTTTCATAATCAGGTTAATTAATTGGTTATAAATTGGTTTCCCGGCTAAACTTCTCACATCCTCACCGGGAATATTAGGTAGTTCAGATTACTGCTTAGCGGCCTGCCGCTCTTTGATCCGTTTTTGCCACTCTTCACCCTCCTTTTTCATATCGTAGCCCTGTGCAGACAGGTAATTATTAATGCGGCCCTTAAACTTGCCAAACCAGGCATGTTTTTTCTCTGCCGATTCGGCATCTATGGCATTCTCCCGGGCTTCCAGCAGCCATCCTTTAATTTTGTCTTTTTGTTCGCCGGTAAGGGTAGGTATTTCATCCTGGTAAGCGGTGTAGGTGATGGGGTAGATGCGGTAGGTCATGCCGTCTTTTATCTTATCAACCTGGTCAGTACTTAATTCTTTATTCAGCTTATTGATATATGAGGTATGTAAAACCTTAACCTGCTTAACCACATTACTATCTACAAGGGCGATTTGGGCATTGGCACCTGCCTTATTATCAGGCATCTGAGTTTTAATATCATTTACTTTTGCTTTACGAGCATCATAAATGGTATTCAAATCGCTGTACTGGGCAACTATTATATCACGTACCTTCTTAAATTTTACCGAATCGGTAATGCCCGCGCCTGTAACAATTTTGTTAGAGCGTTCGGTTATAACTTTTATATAGTTGTTATCCACAGGTGCTTGCGCCAAAGCCGCGCTGCCTGCAACTGATAATAACAATATCGCTATGTATTTAAAGTGCTTCATGGGTTGTTTCAATTGGTTAAATTCTTTACAGTTTTTATAAAAGCTCTTAAAAAAGCATATAGGATCCTGCCGTTTTTTTATGCAATTAATTGTTCATATCACAATCAATTAACTGTTAAAATCTTGTCAGTTCTAAAAGCCTGCTAAAAAGTATAATTAATTTTATTGGTTTATATTTCCTGGTATCCCGCAGCCTGATTTACAAGTTGCTTTAACAAATATCAATGGTTAGCGTTTGCGTTTCCTATTTGTATTTATCTATTTATTATACAATCTTATCATAAGCTATTTTTCCTGTTCAGTTAATTTTTTGTCAAAAGAAAATTACATTGCTGTAAATTGGGTTTAATTAAAAATTGCTACTTTTAAAAATATAAACCGACGAGGCACGCATCCAATTGTCCGCCGACCTGCTAACCTTTATTGATTTTTACAAAATGAAGCCCCATTTTCTCAAGGTTGCGGTAAAACCGCAAAATTCATTCAGTATCAGGCACGATATTTTGCCCACCTTCCGGGGCATCTGGCATTACCATCCCGAGCTTGAATTACACTACGTAATAAAGGGCGAAGGGGTTAGGTTTATTGGTGATAATATCAGCAATTTTTCGCCGGGCGAAATTACATTGCTTGGTGAGGCCCTCCCGCACTGCTGGCGTTGCAAGGATGAATATTTTTTGCCCGATTCGGGATTGAATGTTGAGGTGATCGTGATACATTTTTTGCCCGACTGCCTTGGCCGTTATTTGTTAAATTTACCCGAAGCCTACATACTGCCCAAGCTTTTTGAAAAAGCCAAAAGCGGTATGGTAATTAAGGGTGAAGCAAAAACCGAACTGGCCAAACTGATGCGGCAGGCAGTTGATGCAACCAACCTCGACAGGATCATTATCCTGCTATCGATACTGAAAGTGTTAGCCGAGAATGAAGATTTTGAACCGATAACTTTATCACACAGCGACTTTCACCAATCCAACGAATCGGATACCATCCGCCTTAATAAAGTATGTTCCTATACGCTGGCCAACTACAAACAAGAGATCAGCCTGGAAAAAATAGCAGCTATCGGCAACTTGAGCGTTACCTCGTTTTGCCGCTATTTTAAGCTCATGACCAAGAAAACTTATTTTGATTTTTTAACCGAGATCAGGATCAGTCATGCCTGCCGGTTTTTGATTGAGGATAAGCTACCCACCGAGGTTTTGTGCTTTGAATGCGGCTATAATAACATTTCAAATTTTTACCGCCACTTTAAAAGGGTTACCGGCATGACCCCGCTTGAGTATAAACGCCGGTATATCAAAGGGCAAAAGCAGGCAATTTCTGCTTGATTTGTTTAAGTCTTAAGTTGTTAGTCGAAAGTCTTAAGTAAAAAAATGCTTAAAATTGGGGATCGCCATTTTTAGGTGGACAACCTTCATTGCCGTTGGTTTTAACCAACGGAATAATTAATTAGCAGTGAGGGGGCTTCAGCCAAAATCCGCTTGTTGAATTGGGCTAAAGCCAAGACTTTTCAGTTTTTTTTCCGTTGGTTAAAACCAACGGCAATGAATATCTCTTTTACAGCCTTTACTTTCAACTTAACACTAATAATTCCCGATACCTATTTCGCTTTGCAGTATCGTATAATTGCTGTACAGATCTTCTATTTTATTGCGGATGGCCGGCGAAAAATAGCCAACGTCGCGGCGGGTAGTGGTTGATATTTCCAGGCCGCGTTTGGTAAGATAATATTTTGCAATAACCGGGTAAACATTGTGCATGACATCCATGTTTTCGGTTAAAAATTCCTGTACCATTGCAACCTCATGCTGGCGCGATGCATCGGCATAATGATCACATAACCAAACAATAAGCTCCGGAAAAAAATTTCCCTGAATACATGACAATCCCGCCGAGCCTGCTTTTAGTGATTCAACCGCGTGAACCATGTAAGCATCATATAAACCAAACGAAGGATTGATCTTGCTTACTTCCAGTTTTTGTTTTACCACATCCAGGTTAAGGCAGGTATCTTTATGATATATTACCCTGCCGGTTGCCGCAAAATGATGCAGTTGCAGTGGCGACAATAGCCTTTTGTATGGTACGGGGCATTCGTAAAAGCCCAAAGGGATATTTTCAGTATGATTGAACAGGTCAAATACACGGTCATTTAACATAGTATCCGGCTCATCAGCATCAGCCAGCAAACTGGTAATGGCAATTACCGCCGAAGTGCCGGTATCATACACACTTTTTATAAAATCAGCTTGCTTTTCAATCGGCCCGCCAAAGGTACCGGTAGCAACAACAGGAACAGCGCTATCAACAGTTTCAACAACGTGTTTGATAATGGCCAAACGCTCTTCGCCACTTAGTTCAAACATTTCGCTCGAAAGGCAATTGGCAAATACACCGGCAGCTCCCGCATGCAAATACATTTCGGTTAAGCGGGTTAGCGCTGCATAATCAACCGCACCGTTATCTTTAAAAGGCGTCAACATTACCGGGATAAAACCCTTTTTTGATTGTTCCATTTGATGATTAAATTAAACTGTTAACTGCCTTGTTTTGGTTAAAAATATTCCTGTTAAAAAAATAGCTAATGTGCCTGCCACAATGATCATGTTGGTGTTCAGCGTACTGCGAAGGGCAGCGTATTGTTCAGGAATGAGTGATGGAAAGGTAAGCCAAAGGATTACCAAAACACCGATAATACTGGCGATGATAGCCTCATGATTACGGGTTTGCCTGCTGATAATCCCCAGCAAAAACAAACCAAGCATACCCGCTGCAAAAATTCCCGAAAGCTGCCACCACAGATCAAGGATACTTTTTACCCCTATCATGGCTATCCCGGCTGCCATACCTGCAAACCCAAAGAGCACGGTGCCGATGTGCAAAGCATTTAACGTATTTTTATCATTGAGTTGCGGCTTAAAGTAGCGTTTGTAAATATCGATGGTAAAAACGGTAGCTGAGGAGTTCATCCCAGAGCTGATAGTGCTCATGGCTGCCGATAAAATTGCTGCCACAATAATGCCAACCAGGCCTGCAGGGATTTTGGTAACCATAAAATGCGGCATGATTTTGTCGCCGTAATCGGCAGGTGTAAGTTTACCCATAAACGCTGTAACCTGGGTGGCCGAGGCCGTTGCAGGCAGGCGCTCAATAGCTACCTGGTGTTTAAGGCTTAAGATCAAATCGGGGTGCTGGCTGTAGTATGCGTATAAGCATGAACCAATTACAAAAAACAGGAAAGAAGCCGGTACATAAATACCAACGCAAAGCCATACCGATTTGGCAGCTTGTTTGGTAGATGTAGCTGCGTGATAACGCTGAATATAATTTTGATCCATCCCAAAATTGTTGAGGTTGATAAAGAACCCGTAAAACAGGATCACCCAAAATGTTGGTTCGGTAAGGTTCAATGAAAAACTGCCCAGGCTGAATTTGTGATCGGCTTTACCAATTTCTACGATCTTATCAAAGCCGCCGGGGATGTTATTTACCACCAGGTAAATGATGAGCAGGGCTCCTAAAGTTTTGATGATGGCCTGCACCACCTCTGTCCAGATCACGGCTTTGATCCCGCCGGATACCGTATACAAGATAATGGAAATCCCCATAATGATCATGATCACCTTCATAGAGAGACCGGTAAGTGCCTGAAGGCTCAGTGCTATGCCAAAAAACACAGAACCCATGCGGGCAATCTGCGTAAGCAAAAAGCAGATAACCGCATAAACCCTTGCCCAGGGGCCAAAGCGTTTTTCAAAGTGTGTATAAGCCGATATGTTGCCGGTATTACGGTAAAATGGTATAAAATACTTAACCGCTACCCAGGCGGCAAATGGCATGGAGAAGCTAAATACAAAAGCATTCCAGTTGCCGCCATAAGCTTTGCCGGGCACACCCAAAAATGTATTACTGCTTAAAAAAGTGGCATAAATGGATAAACCGATGGCCCAGCCCGGTATTAAACCAGATGCAACGGTAAACTGCTCGGCATTTTTATTTTTACGCGAAAAATAAAAACCAACCAGCACCATGGCTATAAGGTAAATACCTATAATGGTAAAATCTAACACGGGCAACACTTTCATGCGTTAATCGGGTGGTACGGTAAAAATTAGTATTATGGTTTAAAATTGTATAACAAATGTAACGTACTGCTGCTGGCCTTTACTGTAATATTTTCGCTTGCTATTGTAGGATATTAGCATCAACGGAATAAAAACGCCGCCTCTCGCAGGAGTCGATTGATGTTAGAACGCCGCCGCTCGGCTCCAGCCGAGCGGCGGCTAGAAAATGACAAGCCGTATAGTTGACTCACCCGGTCTACGCTACGTTGGACCGCCCTCTCTATCCTTCGGATAAAGAGGGTAAGAAAGAAAAATAAATTAAAATCCCCTCTTTACGCTTGGGTAGAGAGGGGTGACGAGCGCAGCGATGTCGGGGTGAGTCGATATGCGCCATGGTTTCACGCTCAACGCTTACCTTCAATAATTAACCGGGCTGATTGTAAACCATCTGCCATGGCAGTTATCGTAATCTCGCCCCCAACAGCTTTAGATTGAATAATAGCCAACCCCAAACCATTAAACAAATGACGCTGATCGGATACAAACGGATCCAGATCCGTTTGTGAACCGTTATCCACGCCCTTCAGTATCCCTTGTCCGCTTACTTTAAATTTCACCAATTGATTGGCATTTGGCACCGGGACATCATTTTTATCTAAAACAGATACGGTAATGTATGACAGGTCTTTACCATCGGCTTTAATTTTATCCCGATCTGCCTTTAACTGTATTTTATAAGGCTCTCCCGCTGTAACAACCCGGGTAGTCATAACCACTTTGCCATTACGGCGCGATACGGCCTTTAATACTCCCGGCTCGTAATTAACGCGCCACACCACGTGCAGGTCGTCGCCTGTTTTCTTTCTTATGCCTATCGATTTGCCGTTTAAAAAGGCTTCCACCTCATCGGCATTGTTATAATAAGCCCAAACATCAATCAGTTGTCCGGGTTTCCAGTTCCAGTGCGGTAAGAGGTGCAAAACGGGTTTGTTAGTCCACTCGCTTTGGTACATGTAATAAACATCTTTAGGGAAACCGGCCAGATCAACAATGCCAAAATACGAGCTGCGCGCAGGCCACAGGTATGGGGTTGGTTCGCCGATGTAATCAAAGCCTGTCCACACAAACAGGCCCGAAAGGAAATCATGCTTTTTGATAATTTTCCAGGTTTCCTCATGTGTAGAGCCCCAATAGGCTGATACATTATCATAGGCTGATACTGTAAAATCAGCATTACCGTCTTTCAAGGGCGTTTTGCCATCCTTAGGCCAGCGCCTGATACTATCCGAGGGCATATCATAATGCCCCCGAGTCGCCAGGGCCGACATGTTTTCGGTGCCGATAAATTTTTGGCCGGGGTAGTTTTTCTGAAAATCAGCATATACTTCCTGGTGATAATTTAAACCCACCAAATCAAGCGCACCCGATTGGTAAATGAAATTCTTTTTAGGGTCGGCATCGCTCAGGGCTGATGTAACTGGTCGCGTATTATCCAGTTGCTTTACTATTTTCACCAGCTCGCGACCGATGCTTACGCCCGTGCTGTCAAATTGTTCCCTGATCTCGTTGCCAATGCTCCAGGCAAAAATGGATGGGTGGTTGCGGTCGCGCAAAATTTGGTCTTTCAGGTCTTTCACATGCCACTCGCCCCAATCCTCATGGTAATCGTGTTTGCTCTTTTTCTTCTTCCACATATCAAAGGCTTCATCCATCACCAGGAAACCCATTTTATCGCACAGATCGAGCAGTTCGGGTGCGGGCGGATTGTGCGATGTACGGATGGCATTGCAGCCCATATCCTTCAAGATCTGCAATTGCCGCTCAATGGCACGTGTATTAACAGCAGTACCCAAAGCGCCCTGATCATGGTGCAGGCATACGCCGAGTATCTTCATCGGCTCGCCATTTAAGCTAAAGCCTTTATCTGCATCGAAGTTGAAATAACGGATGCCAGTGTTGGTGGTATAATCATCAATCACCTTACCGGCAGCTATCAATTGCAGCTTTACCTTGTACAGGTAAGGCCTACCTATCGACCATAACTCAGGATTTTTTATTTGGATACTTTGCTGAATTACTGTATCCGTTATAGACGATATGCTCATACCTACAACTCCCCCTTTATCATCCAAAACCGAGACCTTAAGTTTCATTTTTGAGGCACCAGCAGGTAATAACGTACGGATATTGATCTCTGCTTTTTGATGATCAACCTGCGGCGTAGTTATAAATGACGACCATTGCGGCAAATGGATTTTATTGGTAGTGGTTAACCAAACATTGCGGTAAATGCCCGACCCGGTGTACCAGCGCGAATTAGGCTGATCGCTGTTATCAACCTTAACGGCAATGATATTTTGTTGTGTGCCAAATTTGAGATAACGAGTAAGATCATACCTGAACGAGATATAGCCATTAGGCCGCTTGCCTAAATAATGTCCGTTGATCCAGACTTCGCTGTTATGAAAAACGCCGTCGAAATCAATAAAGATTTTCTTGCTTTTTGCTGATGTTGGGATTATAAAGCTTTTGCGATACCAACCGATACCGGCAGGCAGCCCACCTTCAGCCTGCGTAGTAGGGTTTTTACTGTCGAATTTCCCTTCGATACTCCAATCATGCGGCAGATCAAGCTTTCGCCAATGGCTATCATTATATTTTACTGCGTTAGCAACCGAATCGTCACCCAAAAAAAACTTCCAGCCAGTGTTAAAACTCTCTGTTTTATGTACGTTTTGGGCAGATACAGCATTGACCGCAAAAAACACTAAACACAGTGTATATAGATATCGGAACCTCATTTATTTTGATTTGCTTTTTTCTTAACAGGCGGCGCAACAAAGTTGAGATCGCTTTTACCCAGATCTTTTGAAACAGCCACCGCTATACCGCGCTGATCGGCTTTGTTTACGGCGCAATAAAAATGATAAACCACACCCTTGTACTTCACCACGCACGATTTATGGGCGAACATATTATCATAAGGCTCGGACGATTGGATGAGTTTCTCCCCTGTCCAATCTGTCCAGTGTACCAGGTCATAAGAGCAGGCAAAGCGGTTAAATACACCCGAATCGCCGGTTTTCCAGAAAGCACCGAAATAGAACATCACATATACGTTACCTATTTGCTGGATGTATGGATCGCCGGTAATGCCGTCGCCATGGTTCAATACAGGATCTTTGCCAAAACGCTTCCAGTACAGCATATCATCAGATACGGCCATGCCAATCCTTTCGGCACCGCGTTTTTTGTTTACGCTGTCGCCATTGGCATTGTAATACATGATGAACGGGTGACCGGTAAGCTTCTTTTTATCCCAAATTACCGTTTGTTTGTATTGCGTGTGATTATCCCACCAGCTTACATCTTTATCAATGCTTGACAGTACAGGATGATCCAGCCCCTGCCACTCGTGTGCGGTACCCGGATCTTTATCGGTTGAAGCCACACTTATGGATAACAAACCTTTCTCATACCCTTTGCTCTGTCCACCAAAATACGATAGCCAATACTTACGGTTATATTGCTGCAATTTGTAGGAACCGCCCCATTTATAGTCCTGCAAGCCTACATAACCGGCCTTTTGATTATTGTCCCATTTTGTAGTATCGTCAGAGAAAGAGAGGATGCGGCCGCGGGTTTTCCAATGCAGCAGGTCCTTACTATCAGCCAGCCAGGTTTCATAACCTCTGCCATTAAAAATGATGTAACTCATATACCAGCTGTCACCCTGCCGAAAAACCATGGGGCAGTCAGCTTTTTGACTATTATCTTCGGGCGCTATCACCAGGCCATATTTGTGGGGCGTTTTAACCTGCTCGTAAATATCCTTCATCACCTTTTCGGGTACTTCCTGGGCCTGTGCCTTTAGTATTAAAAAAAAGCAAACAAGAAATGTAAATGATCTGAAAATGTGTTTCATGGTTTGTTTATATAAAGTCCATTAATAAATCCACATATTAAGCTATTATAAAACTGAAAACCAATCCATTAGATTTCAGGAAAATCGCTTTTAAAATCTGTAGTAAACAGGAGGCACCTACGGAGCCAATTCTCTTTGATTTTCATTTCTACAAACATGTTACTCCTACAGAGTTTAAAAAAGTGTATGGTTATAACTCCGTAGGAGTAACATGTTTATAGCAAAACAAGACATATGTTTTGGCTCCGTAGGCGCCTCCTGTTTAAAAGCGATTTTCCTGTTTCAGCTTTATGCCTTTAGCTTTTATATAATATTTTATTTTACGATAAATGTGTAGTTGCCTGATCCTGTCTTGATTTCTGCTTTTCCATCGCGATAACCGATAAACCTGATATCGCTTCGGGCTTTAATATTTTGCCCGTCTACCATAATAGCAGCATTCCTTTTTACAGGCAGAAAAATGCTTGCCGTGGTATTTGCAGGGATGCTCACCTCCAATTTAAATTGTCCCTGATCTTTTTTCCAACTGCTCGAAATATTGCCATAAGGCGATTGGTAATTGGCCTTAGCCCAGGTTACATTACCCACGATTTCGGGCCTGATCTCGATTTTATTAAAAGCGATGGCATCATCCGCCGGGCGGATCCCTGCCAGGCCGCTGTAAAACCACTCCATCAGGTGCCCCAACATAAAATGGTTATTAGATACCGACGGCAGCGCCGCCCATGATTCGGTTAAAGCCGTTGCACCGTGGGCCAACTGGTAACCATAACCCGGTACATCGGCGCGACTGTTCATATCGTAGATCACGTCCGAAAGTCCTTCATCATCCAGCACACGCAACAGATAGCGATAACCAATATCACCTGCTGTAAGGGCATTGCCACGGGCACGAATATCTTTTACAATATTGTTAACTACGGCTGTTTTATATTGCGGCTCAACCAAACCGGCATAAACCGACATGGCATTAGCTGCCTGGCTGCCCGTACCATATTGCCTGGTTTCGGCATTAAAAAATTTTTGATTGTATGCCTGTTTAACTTCGGCAGCGAGCTTTTTGTATGATGCAGCATCGTCGCTTTTGCCAAGCAGGGTTGCTACTTTTCCGGCTATATCGAGGTCATAATAGTACAGCGAAGTTGCTGTGATACCCTGTGGCGTTAACTGCGAAACACCGGGTGGTTTGGGGCCGAGGTCATACCAATCGCCCAGGCCCTGGTAAAGTAAATGGTTTTGTGATTTTTTATCGAGATAGGCCAAGTACCGTTTGATCATATCATAATTTTGCGCAAGCACCTCTTTATCGCCATACCATTGGTAAACATACCATGGCAGGATCACCGCGTTGCTCCCCCATTCGGGCGAATCGCGGAATGGCTCATCAAACTTTACATACTCGGGCGAGATCTCGGGGATCAGTCCATCATCGGTTTGAGAAATTCGCATATCATTAATACACTTACGCGCCAGGCCCACTATATCATAATTGTAATGCAATGAACTGCCAACCAAATGCGCTTCTTCCAGCCAGCCCAGTTTTTCGCGGTGAGGGCAATCGGTAAACACACTGGCCATATTGCTTTTCATAGCCCAGTCTATCAGTTTAAAAGTTTTGTTAAACAGTTCATTTGAGCAGGCGAAACTGCCCACAGTTTGGGCGGCATTGCGGGTGTGCAGCCCTTTGATCTCAACAATAACCGGCAGTTGCTTGCTGTTCGTTTCATTTTGAGGCACAGCACCCTGCACCTGCAAATACCTGAAACCGTAATAGGTAAACAGCGGATGCCAGGTTTCAACACCATTGCCTTTTAAAATGTAGTTATAATAATGTGGCCCGCCCGAACCTTTTTGATTAGCACTGCCATCCTCGTTCAGCAATTCGGCAGGAATAATGCGTACGGTATCTCCCTTTTTGCCTTGCACACTAATGTGCGGGATCCCTGAAAAGTTTTGACCCAAATCATAGATCCATGCGCCGTTATCGAGCTGCTTTTTGCTTTGTGGTTTCAGCTCCTGCATAATTTTTAAAGGCTCAGCCATTTGCGCGTTAAGCTGCTGAATACCATCTACCTTAACCACACTTCGCCATTTTGAATCATCAAAGTTGTTGGTATTCCATCCCACATGTTCAAGATTGGCATTATAATCCTCGCCCCCATAAATGCTGCTGAAAGTAACCGGCGAAGGCGCGGTTTTCCATGAACCATCGCTCACCACGTTATCCACCCGGCCATTATCATACTCCAACACCAAACGGCAAATCATTTTAGGATAACCAAAAGCGCCGGTAAGCTTGCGGTAACGCTTATCCCGGGGGATGTAATAAAACCCGTTGCCCAGCATTACACCGATGGTATTTTTACCGGCGATGAGTTGACTGGTCACATCAAAAGGTACATACAAAGCCTGTTTATCATATTTTGTCCACCCGGGATCAAGGAAATGATCGCCTACTTTTTTACCATTCAGGCTCAATTCAAAATGGCCCAATCCGCATATATAAAGTGTAGCCTTCTTCAGCTTGCCATCTACATCAAAGGCCTTGCGTATTAAAGGCAAAACATCATTGGCTGCACCTAATTTCTTAGGACCTTTGCCATGATAAAAGGGAACGATCGCCGATGAATCGGGCAGTTTATCGCAGGCAATCCATTCAGCACCATGCCAGTCGGCTTTTATAAGCAATCCCATTTGCCAGCTGGCGATATTGCTCCATGCCGATGCTTTGCCGTGATTATCCCAAACCATCACTTTCCAATAATAGTTTTTGGCGGCCTGCATGGGCTTGCCATTACAAGAAACCTGTAGCGATGCGCTGGATGGTACTTTTCCCGAATCCCATACATCAGCATTATTATTAGCCAGTTTAGCCGCATCATCGGCAACCAAAACGCGGTAAGCAGTTTGCATTACACCATGGGCATTGTTTTGCAACTGCCAGCCCAATTTTGGCGCTAACGATTCGATACCCTGCGGATTTGTTTTGTACTCGCATTGCAGGTTAAGCACTTTCAGGCTTTGAGCAAAAGCGCCAAAAGGCAGTAAGCAAAACAACAGGCAGATCCTTTTTATCATGTTAATATTTTATTGCATTTCAATCCCCGAAACAGCCAAACCATCAGCTTTAATGCCCGTGATTACCAGCTTATAATTACCCGCGTTGATACTTGTGCCCGTATTGGTTGCAACCGTGCCCGACTTATTTTTGGCAACCGGTTTAAAACTCAGTTCTTCCTCCTTCATCACCGTACCATCGGCAGCCAGTAACTGCATTTTCGCCGTAAAAGTTTCGTTGCTTTGGTTATAATATTTGATGCGCAGAGCATACAGATCCGCAACACCCGGTGTTAACGCAAATGCTATGCTACCGCCTGCCCCGCTGCTAAATTTAATTACTTTTTTCCCGTTTAAGGTGTCGGGCTTTAACCCGTCGCCCTTTATTTCGGCCGTCTCCGCTTTATAGCTTACGGTTTTACGAAGATCCGTTGCAGGTTGCAGCGAAGTAACCGGCAGTACAACCACGGTGTACATGAATTTCCCTTTGTTTACGCCTAACGTGACTACATCTGCCTTTTTGAAACGCTTCCTGTAAACAGGGAGCTGATATCCACCTTCGGCATCCGTTTTTACAAATAAGCCAGTGTTTTCGTAGCCAGCAACCCAAGCTGGTCGTTGCAAGGCGGGTACATCCATAGCAACATAAACATCGGCATCGGCATTTAAAGTGAATAGACAAGCCCCCTCTAAATCTCCCCCGGTAGGGGAGACTTTTAAAGCCCTCCCTTCCGGGGAGGGTTGGGTGGGGCCTATAGCTGTGCTTATCCAATCTGCGCCATAAAATATTGGCGGCAGATCATTGAAAGTTACACCCGCGTCCGTATATTGTTTTTGGCCGATGTCCATCCAGTTTTTTATAGCCCATTTGTTATTGCCCTGCAACTGCCCAATTATTCCTTTGCCCACTGGTTGTGGCTTCGTAGCTTTATTTAAAGTACTGATAGCAATAGCAGATATGATCGCTTCGCCTGCCGCTGCATTTGGAAAAGTTATGGAGAGTGTTCCGCCTGTAACATGCGCGGTAATTGTTTTTTTGAGCGATTGTGCATATCCCGATTCTTTCCAGATATCCAGATTGCGGATCATGGTTTTACCGTTTACTGCTACATCAAACAAACGCCAGCACGAGCAATCCATCCCGCCACCCGTGCCATACCAGGGTTCGGTAAAATATAGCTCGACACGGTAATCACCATCCGGCACCGGGAAATTGAATTTCAATTTATCCAAGCCATATCTGAAAGTCTGGAATAAGGCACCATCGGCAGTATTATCAATTCTGTCAAAAGTGCGTTGCTGACTGGCAAAAAATGAGGGCATGCCGGGGAAATCATCCGTCCATGATACGGAGCCGGGTTGTTGTTTATTGTCCTGGTGCCTGTCGGCCGTCCATTTGCTGCCGAAGCTATCGGTGTAATCAGGGCCGCCGCAGTTGAGCCTGTACAGGTAGTTATAGCCGGATGCCGGTTTCAGGATATTAGAATTTTCCTTTGGTAGATGAGGAGCTGCAGGCAGATGACTCAACATGATCTCGTCATGCGTTACAGGTTTGCCATTTACATATCCTACAGCATATAAAACATTGTATTTAATATCCGCGCCATCCCATTGAAAGTGCGTGCCGATACCCTGCCGTTTTCTTTTACCTAACGATTCGTGGTTAAAATCGTTAAAAAGCTCCACCTCGTCGCAATTAGAGTAAACAATAATACTATCCTTTTTGCCCGGAGCCAACCAGCGGTTTGGCCAGGTGTGCGATACGATGTAAACCATTGGCTCCTTCCCCTTTGGCGCATAATTGGCCCTGTACATGTAAAAAGCATCGGTTGGTTGCCCCCAGGGCGTAAACAAGCCTTTATAATTGACAGGACCTACCCTGTCGAGCTCCCGCTGACCTTCGCCTCCCTGTGTCCGGCCCGGATTTTCATGTGAGTATAAGAGCCATTGAAAATGCCCGGCGACCTGATCTTTTACAGACTCTGCCAGTCGCACTTTAGTTTCCATCAACTGGGTCATGCGGTCTTCACTCAGCGGGCCGTTTGCATTGAAAGGCCCTTCGGTGTGCAGGCCCAGGCTTCGCCATGCACCATACTCGCCTACTAAGATTTGCTTTTTCAGGTCCTCGCCGTAAGTAAGCGGGTTACCGCCATAAGTGCCTGTCCAGTTTTGGGGCACATCCCAATCAGTGCCTTCGCCGCCATTACAGGTTGTTATTTTGCGTTGCGATGAGGATGTAGGGTCAAGCTTACGAATGATATCGCTGCATTCCCGCGCAAAATCGGCAGGCAGTTTACTTTCGTTCTGTAAGCCCCATAATATCACAGAGGGACTATTGCGACGCTCCTTTACCCAATCAACCAGTAAAGCTTTGTAGTTAACCCTGAACTCCGGCGAATCATACCAAATATGTGCCGAATACTGCGGCCACCATAAAATCCCCAGCTTATCCCAATACTGTTGATAAGCGAGGTTATGAGGCTGGTGCGCATCCCTGAAAGCATTAAAACCGGCAGCTTTTACCTGCATCACGCGTGCTTTAATTTCCTGGCTGCTAAAAGCATGGCTTTTCCCCATTAGGTGCTCATATTCGGCAATGCCATTGATAAAAACAGGTTTCCCGTTGAGGTAAAAACGATTGTCGTTATTATTCCTGCCGATGGGCCAGCTGATCCAGCGGATGCCATATGGTGTTTGAATTTTATCAATAAGCTTTCCATCAACCCAAACCTCTGTTGTTACCTGATATAAGTAAGGTTTTTCCAACGACCATAGATGCACGTTTTTAACATCGGCAAATTGTTGGTTTACAACGTTAACCTCACCGATTTTTAGGGTTTTATTTATTTTTGCTTGCGCGATAATTTTGCCGCCTGCATCAACCAGGCTGCTTGTTATGGTTATTGCAGATGGCTTGCTGCTGTAGTTTTTAATTTCTGTTTCGAGATTAAGTGTGGCTGATTTTTCGCGAACAGTGGTATCATTCCAGATGTGCACACCAAAAGGCTCAATCCTAACGGCGTTAGTAACCACCAAATGAACCGGCCTGAAAATCCCCATAGGCTGTGAGCCTTCCGAAAAACCCGGATCATCCGAGCAGGCACCGCAAACCCAGGGCAGATCTTTAATAAACGAAGGATGATCTGCCTTAATACATAACAGGTTTTGTTTGCCTGCTTTAATAGCATCTGTTACATCAATTGTAAAAGATGTGCGGCCCCCTGCATGATAGCCAACCTGTTTATTGTTAAGCCAAACCGTGGCATAAGAGCCAACGCCTTCGAACCACAGGAAATACCGTTTATCACTTTGTTTGTTTTCAAGCCTGAATGTTTTGCGATACCAGGCTGTGCCGTGCCTGTTGCCATGTTTAAGGCGGCGATAGCCTTCATAGGTATCCCAATTGTGAGGTATGTTTACCGTTTGCCATTTAGCATCGTTAAAACCAGCTTGTTCAAAACCAGCATTAGCTTTTGGATTGTTATCATTAGCAATGCTTTTCCAGTTGTTACTTAATAAAATATCATTACGCTGTGCAAAAAGGTAACTATTGGAAAAAAAGAGCAACAGCAGTAGAGAGGCGATCGGCTTAAAAAAAGGGAAACACACCTCTCTCCTCTTCCCCGGATCTACTGATTGTAAACATCTTTTAAAATGAAAACCAAATGTCATTTCGAACCCTTTGTGGAGGGATATAGAGGAGGCAAGGGTGAGAAATCTTATACGACATGCATTATTCGCCCTGCTTAAAACTGCTCGTATAGGATTTCTCCTCAACCCATATCGCGCAACTCCGCCTGCAGTTTCGTCGAAATGACAATTTATTTTATTGATTATCAAAACGCCTAAAGATGTGCGTACACAGTAACGCTCAAAAGGAGAATCGCATAGTCCCAAAACGCATTGTTCTTTTCCTGCGATCTCGCTGCGATATTTTTGCGTTTCGCCCATTTTTTACAATTGTTTCAGATCAGCATCAAAGCGGTAGCTTTTACCTTTTTGCGTTTCGATGTTTATTGTTTTACCGGCATAGTTTAAACGGCATGTTTTTCCAAGTTTTGAAATAATCTGCACATTTTTCAGCTTGCCGTTTTGCCAATCCATATCCAATACAAAACCGCCTCTGGCGCAAATACCTTTTACACTTCCCTGCGGCAGGGCCGATGGTAAAGCAGGTAACAGCTCAATATCATCACCCTGGCTTTGCAACAGCATTTCGGCCAAACCGGCCGCACCGCCAAAATTCCCATCTATCTGGAACGGCGGGTGCGCATCAAATAAATTATGGTAAACGCCCCCTTTCTCTTTGCCGGAAGTAACATCAGCAGGTGACAGCAGTTTGGTCAACATCAAATAAGCATGATCACCCTGGCGCATTCGCGCCCAGATATTTACCTTCCAGGCAATGCTCCAGCCGGTACCTTCATCGCCACGATATTTCATGGATTTTTCGGCGGCGTTCAACAGTTCCGGAGTTTTGAAAGTGATATCCGTTCCGGGATAAACGCCCCACATGTGCGAAACATGCCTGTGGGTATCTGTAGTATCGTCCTTATCTTCCAGCCATTCCTGCAGCTGGCCGGATTTGCCGATTTTATTCGGCGCTATCTGACTGTATTTCAACTTAAGCGTATCGGCAAAACTTTTATCAATATTGAGCACTTTGGCTGCTTCAATACAGTTTTTAAACAGATCGCGGATGATCTGATGATCCATGGTTGGCCCGGCAACCAAGCCGCCATGCTCAGGCGAGTTGGATGGTGTGCTGATTAGGTAGCCTGTTTTAGGGTCTTTCACCAAAAAGTGCACAAAGAACCCGGCCGCTCCCTTCATTTCGGGGTAAGCTCGTTTTTGCAGAAAATCCTTGTCGCCGGTGTACAAATAATGTTCCCATAACTGATGACATATCCAGGCTGCTCCACTCATCCAAATGCCATGATTGGAAGCGTTGACAGGTGCTGCCCCACGCCACAGATCCGTATTATGATGCAATACCCAGCCGGGAGCACCATAGTGCTCAACCGCGGTTTCACGACCGGTTTTGGCAAGGTCATCAACAATGCTAAAAAACGGCTGGCTGCAGGCCGATAAATTAAGTACCTCGGCAGGCCAGTAATTCATTTCGAGGTTGATATTAGTGGTAAACTTACTGCCCCATGGAGGTGTTAACAGGTTATTCCACAAACCCTGCAAATTAGCCGGACCATTGCCCGGCCGGGATGAGGAGATCAGCAAATAACGGCCATACTGCACGTACAAACTGATAAAAGAAGGATCGGCTGACTGGCCAAATTTCAGGATCCGCTCATCTGTAGGCAGATCGGCATTTTCGCTCCGACCCAGATCAACAGAAAACGTATTGAAATATTTTTGATAATCTTTAATATGAGCAGCTTTAATAGCGGCATAACTTTTCTGCGTTATAGCGGCAATTTGAGCCTTACAGATAGCCTCAGGATTACCCGAAACATCATGATAATTTTTAAAATTAGTTGCTGCAGTAAGATAAAATGTAGCTTCGTTAGCACCCGTAACCGATATATTTTTTGAATCGACCAGGACCTCGCCGCCCGTAGCCTCTACATGCAGATAGCTTAGGCCACGCAAAACTCCATCTTTTACTTTTAATGAAAGCGCGAGTGTTCGGTCATCAATTTTACGGGTGACATATTTTTTATGCAAACTGCTCAATAAAGCCTTCAGCGTAATTTTACCGGACTTATCGGCAGTTAAATGAACCGCCATCACCTGGTCGGGTGCACTGCTGAAATATTCGCGGGAGTAGGTAACGCCATCAGCTTTATAACTCACGTGAGCGGTGGCATTTGTTATATCAAGATCGCGTTTATAGTCCGTTACTTCCTGTTTAGGAAATTGCAGGTACAGATCGGCAAAGGGCTGGTAATCGGCATTATAGCGGGGATATGCCGGTGGGTTATCATCCTGCACCCAATATTTCCATTTCCCTGCAAGACTGATCGCGTCACTTTCGCTTCCTTCAGGGTAAACCGATAAAGTTTTAGCATTACTTGTTAACCCGCCTTTGTCATAAAAGTTGATCACCTGTACTGCGAGCCTGTTCTCGCCTATATGAATTTTATTTGCTGGAATAATATATTTCCTGTAACCATTACCTGACGTTGTGCCTATGAAATCTCCGTTTAACCAGGTCCGGTCTATATCGCGTACCCTGCCTAAACTTATCACTATATTTTTTCCTTTCCAACCGGCCGGAACGTTAAAACGCTTAATGAACCAAACTACACCATCCAAACCTTCAAATTGAGGTGTGGTTTCCCAGCCTTGTTCTGTAGGTAAATTAATGGTTTTGAGAGCATCATCATGAAATAGTTCATCCTGTGGTAAATGATACGAGCTCATCATAGAAAACCACTTTGCCGAATCAACCGCATAAGTAGCTTCATTACTCTTCATGCCCATGAAATGCTGCTGTGCCATGGCCTCAGCTTCGGCCTGTTTACCTTCGGCAAGGAGCTTACGGATAGGCTCCAGATATTTCACCGCACCTTTACGGTTATAGTCGCGCGGGCCGCCTGTCCATAGGCTTTGTTCGTTATATTGGATATGGTCATCGGTAACACCGCCGTAAATCATGCCCCCTATCCGGCCGTTGCCTATGGGTAAGGCATCCGTCCATTTTTGGGCGGGCTGTTTGTACCAAAGCTTCAAGGGCTGCGACTGGGCAAAGGCCTGTGCAACCCCAAGCATGAATATCGCAATACATAAACTTTTTCTGCCTTTCATAAATTTCAGTTAAAAAGCCAGCGTAAATCCTTGATATTCCCTTCGTTGCTTAGGCCTGCATCATACACCGGCACATTGGCATCCGCATCAACAATGCCTAAAACCAATACAGCACCTTTACCTAAGGTAAGGGTATTTGAACCGGCTTTAAAGGTATATGTGTGGATATGTACAGGAGGCAAGCCATCAATTTGAATAGCATTGGCAATCTTGATATCTGCCTGACCGTAATCGTTCGCGCTGGCATCTGTTTCCAGTTGCGGCTCGGGCAGGTATTGAGGCAACTTACTGTTGAAAAAGCCAACCAGTACTTTAACCGGCTTATCATTTTTAAAGCTGATGGTTGTGCCGTTCTTTTGCTGATCTGCTTTAGATAATTTCACACCTTTTAAACCTGTCAATTCTTTTGCGATATTTTTGACAGCTGCTGCTGTATCAGAAAATACCACTTCACCGGCCTTGACCTGATAACTACTACCGCCACTATTTTCAATTTTCACGGGCGCGTCTTTCAGAACCACAACCTCTTTTTGCTTTTGTTGCGTTTGAGGCGATTTCAGCGAATCGATATTCCGTTTAAAATTGTCCAGTTCTTTTTGATAAACCGGCAAAAGCTCGGCCCAGGTTTTCATTTTAGCATCATTACCACCAACGGGAATTTTGCGCTGCTTGGTCTGCATGCTGTTGGCATACAGGTAGGTATTTTCAGTTAGTTTCACCAGTTGCTTATAATAATCCAAGCTGGTTTGCAGCTCAGGTAAAGCTTTTTCCAGATCGGCAACATTATCCGAATATTTATAACGTAACACCCATAAAGCTGCTTTTGCTTTGTAAGCATAGTTATTGGCCATTGCGTTATAGCAATACATATCATTTTTTAAGCGGTCAAACTCAGCTTTATCCTTACTAATTTTCGCGGATGCTTCATCAATAGCCTCAACCGCCTTTTTCCCCTGCACTATTACACTGTCGATGACCTTAACCGGCGTTTCTCCGGTGTGCGGCTGGTGCTTCCACTCTCTTTCGGCGTATTCGCTCATCATTTCACCAACCGGGCCTTCTGAATTGTACAACAGCGAAAACAAACCGTATTTTTCGGGATTAACCAGCTGGCTCATCAGCATCCCTAAAGTCATGGTTTGGCGGTTACCATCGGTGATCCCAAAACGGCGCAATAGCTCGGGCGAGATATTGCCTGATTGTTCGTAAGCCTTTAAGATTGACCCGCCCTGAGTTTGATCACATCCATATTTATCGGCCAGTTGCTTTGCCCAGTAGCTTATTTCGCCGGCCCTGTCCCGCTTGCTATCCCAGGCATACCGTGCCCATGTCTTGTACCAGATCCAGTCCCTGTCTAACTGCAACAGGCGTTTGCCCCCGGTATTATCGGCTGTATATGGCCAGTCCCAATAGGATGCCTGCGGATATAAGTGCAGGGCGTTTGCACCATAAACGGAGTGCATAGCCTGCACACATTTTTGTATAAAATCGGGAGAGCCATAGCGGAAAGGTTCCAGGTTAGCAAGAATGTGCACGTTTTCTATCTGCACAGTTCCAATATTACTTAATCTGCGGTGCAGATCGGCCCAGGGGCCATGCGGTTCATACGTGGTAAGTGCTTCACCGTTATATTTAGCCATAGTATACAAATTGGAATACAAGGGCTTTGCGTATTTCATTACCGCCGGGGCGTCGCTGTCATGCGCCCGAAGTACTATGGGCGGTTCATCCTTTCGCCCCAAAGCCTTCAAGCCATCCTTTACCCCCGGGATAATAGTTTGTGTAAACCAGTCGATATCATCCTGACCAACGCCTTCCATGGCTTCGCCGAGGGTAACCAGTAAACCAACATGCGGGTATTTTTGCACAAATGCAGCTATGGATTTGCGGGTATAATCGGCAATGATGGGTACAATATGCCGGTTCCTGTCCTGTGTTTTCAGGTTATTTTTTTCGGCGAAGGGTTTGGATACAATGATATTATAAAAACCCTGGATGAGCCAGATCCCGCGCTTGTCTGCTTCATCGGCCAAAAAGCTGTAGATCTCTTCATTTTTTTTAAAGGTAGCATCGTCAACTTCCACGGCGTAAGGATATTCTTTTACTTTCACGAGGGATGCAAACGGATGTCCATTCCACAAATACAATGAATTCATGCGGTTATTCGCCAATGAATCCAGGTAACGGATCCATAAAGCTTTATCATAAAACCAGGGGAAGTTTTGAGGTGTATAAGGATATTCGTAAGTGCCCCTGCCGGGAAGCAATGCCGGCTTCTGTACGCCAACACAGGCACCCCGCAAAACCATTTCGGGCTGATCATGCAGGTTAATGTTTGCAGGGAGTTTTTTACTTAGCGCTATCCGATCTGCCAGTTCGAGACAGCCGTAAAGCGCGCCTGAATTATCGGCGCCGGCTATTAACAACTTGTTTTTAAGATCCCGGTCGCTTAAGATATAACCCTCTTTTCCCGGCGGATTAGTTGGAGTCGCGGGGCCAAACAGCTTTTTAACCGGAGCATCGGTAAGCAGCCCTATAACTATCGTATTCCCAGCCGGATAGGTGTTTTTATAAGTTTGTTCAACAACCGAATAACCCGCGCGTTGTAAAGCACGGGTTAGTGTTTGTACACCATAGCTTATTCTTGCATGGTGATTTGGCAGGGTAACGATGGTGACTTTTTTTGACTTTCCCTGTGCCTTTAAGTTTGAATGAAAACAAGAGATTAATATAAGCAACAGCAACAGGCAACGGTTAAACATCTTCATTTTCATTCTTGTTTAGACAGGCGTACCCAAAGCCGGTTTTCTATATCGGAAGCGAATTAGCTTCTGAAACCATGCCTTTGGTTTTGAACTTAATTGGTTGTATAGTATTCAAAAATATCAGTACGACGCTGTAATTTCATCTGATATTTTCTCTATCTACTATACGATATTATCATCATTAAAGGCAACAATCCAATAAAAGAGAGAAAATGAGTCAGGATTAGCTGGGAAGCTTCACCAGTATGTGTTTTAGCTGAGCACTTCGGGAGATCACCTTACCATCGGCATAAATGATAAAGCCTTTACCCATGTGATATTTGCTGCCGGTTTTATCCCATACAACACTTATGGTATGCCCATGATAAAGCACATTATCCAGCGCAAACCATTTCCATTGATTTTTGGGGATAAGCGGGAAGATCTCCAGGATATTATCTTCGCGAGGTTTCAGGCCAACGAGATCGCTGATGATCAGATCGCAAAAACCGGAGTGGTTATAGTAACTGCTTCTTGGGTTATCGCCTTTAAGCCAGTAACCGGTTTTTTCGTCCTGGTATTCGCCTAAATAAGGCAGTCCGCGTTTGATGTGTGAAAGGGCATATTTATGCAGTTCATCATAAAAAATACCGGAGGTCATTGTGCCCTTATTTTGATAACCGGTAAGCAGGTTAGCCAATCCCTTTAATGTTTGCGTAGTCGCAAAAGGCCATACCGCCCCATCCCACTCGCAGCCATGCCCGGTACCATGGGTGCGGAACAATGGATGTCTGCGCTCAGCGGTGGTAATGCCCCAGGGCGCGTTGAAGCCCTTAGGATCCGTTAGCTGGTCCCATTGCCTGGCGTAAGCCGGTTTATCATCGGGCAGGTTAAAATACCAGGGGATAAAACCCAATTCCTCGCGGGCATTGGCAAAATGGCCATCGGGTTTGCGCACTTCAAAAAAAGATGCGCTATCGTTCCATAAACTATCCTGCACCAGTTTTTTCAAGCCGATAACTTTCTGCGTGTATTTTGTTTTCAGCGAATCATTACCGGTTAAGGCTGCCATTTTTGATAATGCAACAGCATTGCCGTACATATAGCTGTTAATGGTAGGCCGGATGTTTTTGATCTTGCGCCCTCCGCTGATACTCTCTTCCATCGCATCGCGCACATCGAACTGCCAGAACAATTTGGAAGGTAGCTGCTTTTCCGTTTCCCATACATGATAATCCGTGTTGAGCAAAGGCAATGCCTGTTCAACAAATTTTTTATCCAGGTTTACAAGATAGTAATTGTAAACCGCGTCGTCTATCCAGCTGCTGAATGCATGCAAGTGGGGCTTTTTTTGTTTGGGATCCACATAAAGCCAAAAATTGATGTACTGGTTAATATATTGCGGATCATGCAGCCAACGCCCCTCATAAACCTGGTGACCGAGTGCACTACTCGAACTGTTGTAAACACCGGTGAAGCTAACCGGGGTTATAAATTCGGTAAAAATGAAACCATCGGGCGTTTGTTTCAGGTGTTTCCTGAATGTCCACCAGCGGTAATAATAGATCTTTTGAATAGCCGAGTCCGGGCAATCAAATAAGGGTACATTTTTGGCGAGCCATTCGTAAGCATGATCATTGGTTACGTAATTCTTAACCGTTTCGGTATCGACCTTATTAAAGCTCTCAACATAAGTCTTTAGCTTATCGAACCCCAATAAGTGCTTTTGCTGCGCAAAAACATTGCATACCATACCCAAAAACAAACCTGTAAAAAATGCCCTTTTTATCATGACCTATACCTCCACAATAGCTTTTATCACACCATTTGCCGGGTTAAGCCAACTTTCAAACTGATCTTTCACCTCATCAAATTGTACCCGGTGGGTAATATAAGTTTGCGGATTTACCAGGCCGTTTTTCATCGAGCGGCTCACGTGCTCAAAATCCTCGCGGGTAGCATTGCGACTGCTCATGAGGGTAGTTTCGCGTTTATGAAACTCTGGGTGGCTTACAATAATTTCATCACGCTGTAAACCCACCAGCACATACCTGCCGCCATGCGCCAGGTACAGGAACGCGCCGTTTATGGCTTTCTGATTGCCTGTAGCATCAATCACTACGGTAGGCATATAGCCATTCGTGATTTCCCTTAGGCGCTCAGTCACATCTTCATTTTTTACGTTGATGGTATAATCAACCTTCAAATTTTCACGGCAAAAGTTAAGACGTTGTTCGTTTACGTCGGCGGCTATAACCTTTGCGCCGGCAATGCGGGCAAATTCCATGATGCCTAAGCCAATAGGACCTGCGCCAATAACCAGCACAAATTCGCCCGGTTTAACATCGGCACGCCTTACCCCATGGGCGCCAATAGCCAGGGGCTCAACTAATGCCAGTTCGTCAAAGCTTAGTCCTTCGCCATGTACCAATAAATGCGATGGCACCTGCAGGTATTCGGCCATTCCGCCATCGGTATGTACACCGCAAACCTGGATATTGACACAACAATTTGGTTTGCCTGAGCGACAGGCAATACAATGGCCGCAATTGAAATATGGGATAAAAGTAACGGATTCACCCTTTTCAAAACCTTCGGCATCGCCGGCTTCAACCAGTTCGGCTGCAAGTTCATGGCCTAAAATCCTCGGATAGCTAAAAAAAGGTTGCGTACCTTCAAAGGCATGCAGATCGGTACCGCAAATACCTATTCGTTTTATTTTAAGCAGCGCATTACCCGGTTTCAGTTGCGGAGTTTCGGCAATGCCGTATTCCAGTTGGCCGGGTGTGATGCACGTTAGTATTTTCATTAGTTAGTATTAAGTTAAAAGTACTAAGCCAAAAGTCAGGTTTTTTATACTTAGAGCTTACGACTTTAGACTAAGGATATTTTTCTCCCGTTTCCGTGTCCTCACGGAAACCTGGTGCTTTTTATTATAGCTATTTTTCCTTTGTATCTCTTTTCATTCCATATATCCTTCAATACCTGTCTACGGGCGTTCGTGAGGACACGAAAACGGGAAACGTGCAATTAAAGCGAAACCCCTCTTTTCCATGGGATAAAATCATCCTGACCGTGGCGCACAGCGTGAACTTCAATTTCGCCGCTGGCTACTTTTATCACATAATCCAGGATGCGTTCACCTGCCTGTTCAATGGTTTCATCGCCCTCCACAATAGTACCGGTATTGATATCGATAATATCGCTCATGCGGTTAAATAATGCGGTGTTAGTAGCAATTTTCACAACCGGGGCTATCGGGTTACCCGTAGGCGTACCTAAGCCGGTGGTAAACAATACTATATTCGCTCCCGAGCCAACTTCGGCCGTGGTTGATTCCACATCGTTACCCGGCGTACAAAGCAGGTTAAGTCCAGGTTGTGTTACCTTTTCGGGATAATCCAACACATCGGCCACAGGTGATGTACCGCCTTTTTTGGCAGCTCCCGCAGATTTAATAGCATCGGTGATCAAACCATCTTTAATATTGCCCGGCGAGGGGTTCATGTAAAAACCAGAACCAGCTTCTTCTGCCCTTTGGCTATAAGTACGCACCAAATCGGCAAAGCGATCTGCTTTAGATTTATCTAAGCAGCGGTCAATCAGGTTTTGCTCAACGCCGCAAAGCTCAGGAAACTCGGCTAAAATAACCGAACCACCCATAGCCACCAGCAGATCGGAGGTGTAACCTATGGCGGGGTTTGCTGAAATGCCCGAAAATCCATCCGAACCGCCACACTCCAACCCAATAGTCAACTTACTTAAAGGGGCTGGTTTACGGGCAAACTGGTTAGCCTGCATCAAGCCTGCAAGTGTTTGCCTGATAGCCTGTTCCAACAAATCGGCTTCTTTACCTGTTTTCTGCTGATCTAAAATGTATAACGGTTTATTAAATTCCGGTGAACGTTTACTGATCTCCTCCTGCAAGGTCTTCACTTCGGCATTCTGACAGCCAAGGCTTAATACTGTTGCCCCTGCAACGTTAGGATGGGTAATATAACCGGCCAGCAAACCACAAAGCGCCGTTGAATCCTGGCGGGTACCACCGCAACCACCTGTATGCGTTAAAAACTTAATCCCATCAACATTAGGAAAAACTTTATTGCCGGCACTTTGAGTGGTATCGCTGCCTATTTCGGTATATAAAACCTCATCTATCTCCGCGCCTGCTTTTATTTTACCGATAAGCTCCTGGGCTTTGATCTCGTATGTTTTTTTGCGGCCGTAACCCAAAGGCTTTACCAATGCCTCCTGTAATACTTCAATATTGCGGTTTTCGCAAAATACCATCGGTACAACCAGCCAGTAATTTGCGGTGCCCACACTGCCATCTCCGCGGTGATAGCCGTTAAATGTTTTACCCTCCCACTTGCTGATATCAGGCCTGTGCCAATCAGTATGGCTTTGGCCCGTTAAAAAGCTATTTGCCGCATGTTTTACATTGGCGGTACTAAGCAACCCTCCTACCGGGATCAGGCTCTGGGCTTTGCCCACCAGTACGCCATACATGATGATTTCGCCACCTTCCGGAATTTCGACAATAGCAAATTTATGCTTTGCCGGAATCAGCTCTTTTACTGTATAAGTTTCGCCTTTGTAAGTAACCTGCTCATTAGCCTGCAGATCGGTAAGTGCTACAAGCACATTATCGGCCGGGTGTACTTTTAATATATTCTGTTTCATCTGTCCTCCTATTTAAATAGCGCTTATTTCCAGTTTTCCCTGTTCGTTAATAAGCTTAAACTGCGCTGTCACTGCTTCAGTAAAGCCTGGCAACGTTGTCAAATCTACATCCCAAAGGCTTTTATTTTTAAGGATACCCGCTATCGCAATTTCAGCATCAGCCCCGTTCCATGCTTTGCTTAAAGCCGGTGCCTGGTCATCCGTTACCGTATAATTATCCGAATACGCCACTCCGGTATATTTGCCGTCAGCGGTTTCGGTGATCTGCATAAAGCGGATAAAAGCTGCAAAACCCAGGG
Source organism: Mucilaginibacter sp. cycad4 (assembly GCF_034263275.1). Taxonomy (NCBI): domain Bacteria; kingdom Pseudomonadati; phylum Bacteroidota; class Sphingobacteriia; order Sphingobacteriales; family Sphingobacteriaceae; genus Mucilaginibacter; species Mucilaginibacter sp. cycad4. Next base: position 3,924,106 of record NZ_CP139559.1, read on the forward strand.
CCATCAATTGCGGTGCCTTATTGTTTTGTTTATAATAGTTCAATAATAACGGAATAACCCTCATTTTAATTTTAGTGGCATACTGCACCGAAATACTCAGCCACTCGTGCCTGATATTTGGATTGCGAAACCTATCAAGTACTTTATTGCCAAAATCCCGGGCTACATCTTCATCAATCTGGTATGGGATAGATGGCATGATCTCCGTAAACATCAGTTGGGTGATGAATTTGGTAAAATGCGCATCGTCCATTGCTTCCTTAACCGTTTTAAAGCCGGAAAGATAGGCTACGGCGCAACTTAAGGTATGCGTACCGTTAAGCAGCCTCAGTTTCAACTCCCTGAACAGCTCAATGTCAGGAGTGATCACAACACCCTTATCAGCCTGCGCAAAAGATAAAACTTCAGCTATTTTTTCATCGCCCTGGATAGCCCAAAGACTGTAGGTTTCGGACATGATGCTGAGGTTATCGGTATAACCGCGCTCGGTTTCCATGGCGTCATTTAACTGCTGATCCGGCCTGCCGGGGACAATCCTGTCTACCAGTGAATTGCAGAAACTATTACTGCTCTCCAGCCAGTCCATAAAGGCGGGTTCCAGTTTATTCAGGTGAGCAAGCTCTAATACAATAGACTCCAGCTTTTTGCCGTTATCGATGATCAGTTCGGTTGGGATGATCACCAGGCCGGTATCAGGCCTTCCGTTAAAAGCCCTGTAACGCTCATATAAAATAGCCAGTAATTTGCCGGGAAATGATACCGGCGGATGTTTACGTACATCCTCTTTCACCAATTGGATCCCGACTTCGGTTGTGTTGGAAATCACTACCTGTAAATCCTTGCTCCGCGCTATCTCCAGGATCTCTTCCCACTCGCTTGAAGCTGAAAGCACCCTGCTAATTGCCGAACAGATCACCTGCTCATTAACTTCTTCGCCGTTTTCAATGCCTTTTGAATAGATGGTGTACAAACCATCCTGCATATCAAAATCCGTTGTCGAGCCTTTGTCGGTCGATTTAACAACCGCAACCCTTCCGTTGAAGGTCCCGGCGCGGTTAGCTTTATCGATAAAGTAATCGGGCAAACCACGTAACAATACGCCCGTTCCGAATTGCAGCACCTTTTCGGGCAGATCGAACACGTTAGCAGGAGGCAACTCATTTGCCGGTACCGTTGTTTTGTTCAGGTTATATCGTGATAATATCATGTGCTTATTAATTGTAATAGGTTACTATTTTTTTGTTTGAGGAATTTGTTTAACCAGCCAGTTGACTAAATCGTTGGCTGCTTTTAAATTATCATAATCGGGGGGCAGTTTCCGGCCATCTGTATATTCGTTATAAAACCAGGGGTCGCCAACTGCAAACACAGTACCCTTACCGTATTTAGCAGTGGCAACAATGATATCCTTACCGTTAGTTAACTGCGGTACAGCAGGTTTAGTCAGCTGCAGGGTGCTCAACTCCTTGATGTAAACCTTACGCGCTGTTTTAAAGATAGAATTATCTGATGGTATGTTGATAGCGCCCTGTTCAAAGTTGCGCCCAACTACCCGGTTAACGCTATTTAAGTTAAAGCTGATGCCAAATTTGGCCATCAGTTTGTTCAGGTGTGTAAACTCGGCATTGCCGGTATCGTTGTTTAAAACAACCAATACACCGCCATTTTTTACCCAATTACTGATGTTTTTAATATGTGGTTCTTCGATATATTTAGCATCCGGGTTTTCCTTTGGGATATCGGGATCAACAATAATATAAGCGGCCGCTTTTTTCAGATTTATATCATCAGGTGCTTCGTTTAATGTTTTGGTGTGCAAACCGTAATTGTTGAAGATCTGCCCAAAAAACGAAAAACCATTGTTATCCAGTTCATCCCATTTATAATGGAAGGGGATGCTTTTGCCGCTAACATCTGCGTGGTGTTCGTTATTAAAATAGCTATCCAAAAGTACCGTTTTTCCTTTGCCCGCGTTCAGGTTAGCCAGGCGTTCCATCTCCACACTGGCCAGCATAAATGCGCCAACGCCTTTAGTTTCGTTGGTGACGGTTTTTACGCCGATGTAGTATTCATAGCTACCGTCGCGGTAAGGCTCGCCGCCAACACCTACGGCACCTGCGGTACCTTTCAAATTTACCTGCCCGTTAGCATCTGTTTCGATGAAATTTTTGATAATACCTTCATAGGCCTTTTGAGCTACCGGCAAATATTTTTGAGGAAGATACCCTTCCCTTACGCCTTTAGCAAACGCATAAACAAACATGCACGATGCTGATGCTTCCAAATAATTACCCTTTTTGCTGCCCTTATCAAGCACCTGGTACCACAAGCCAGAACCCGGGTCCTGACTACCCTGTATAGCCATAGCAAGGCGGTTCAAAATAGCGATCAACGCTGCACGTTTAGGATGATTGGCCGGGAAATAGGGTAACACATCAACCAGCCCCATGGCATACCAGCCATCGGCACGGGCCCATAAACTGGCCGACAAACCCGTTTGAGGGTTAGCCCAGCGTTCTTTTTTGCTTTGATCCCAGGCATGGTACAATAAGCCCGTTTTATTATCCCGCGAATGTTGCTCCATTAAAATAAACTGATCTGCTATCTGGTCAAAGTCAGCATCTTCGTGGTAAACTGAAGCGTATTGGGCATAAAAGGGTTCGGCCATGTACAAACCATCAAGCCACATCTGGTTGGGATATCGCTTTTTATGCCAAAAACCTCCTTCAGGCGTTTTGGGTTGCTCACTTATCTGCTTACGAAGCAGAGCTGCTGCTTTATGGTATTTTGGGGTATTTAATACCTGATGCAGCAGTAACAGGCTCCGGCCCGGTAGGATATTATCCAGCGTATAATCATTGGCTTTATAGGTTCGGATAACTCCATCCGTGCCCACATACCTGTCCATCGCTTTTTGGATATAAGTAAAATATTCGGCTTTGGCCGATTGCTGCCAAACGCTTTGCAGCCCCTGCAAAACTACCCCCTGATCGTACGACCAGTTGGCGCCCGGTAACGAATCTGCCCAGATATGCATAGCAGTGTTAGCCATCCGCTGTGACCATGGCAGCGTTTGTGCCCTGAGCCCCAGGCCCGCGAACAGGAAAGTACCTAACAATAATATCTTCTTCATTATACAGCTCATTTTATTAACGTTACATCCCAGTTATCATTCCCGGCAAGAATGTTATTCAAAGTATATTTTTTTATTTCGGCCTCAGTTAATTGGTGCGACCATGGCACACGTTTGCTGATATCGGTACCGATGCATTTGTATTCGGCAAAAAAGGCGGTCTTTTCATTGTCAGGGTTACGCCAGTTATCCCAGCCCTGGGCGCAGATGTGGCCCCCCATTGTTGTATTGATAAAAACCGATTGGGCATATGGCCGCCACGGCCTGCCCAGGTAAACTTTTTTAACAGAAGTATCAGCAGCTTCAAGCCGGCAGTTCAAAAACACAAAACCAAATTGTTGCTGCGGTGTAGTTGCAGGAGCCGTTATAAAAGAGTTTCGGAGGCTTTTGATCATACAGTTTTGGAAAACCACGGTGGCCTCGCCGAAAATAAAATCGGTTGTACCTTCCATATAACAGTCTTTATAAAACTGGCGGCTGTTTTCCGTCCCTGCATAAAGCGTATCCTGGTTGCCAAGCAGCCGGCAATTGATCACGGCACACCTGTCGCCCTCAACATGTAAAGCTACCGCCTGCCCTACCGGCCCTGCAGCATTTGTTATGGTTAAATTCCTGGCGATAAAATCATTGCCCTGTACCAAAACAGTGTAGGAAGTGTAAGTGGTAAATTCAGTTTTTCCGAAGGCATCTTTCCCTTGCGGGTTTGCCTTGCCCGAGAAATCGCTGTTGGTGATGATGGTGTTATTTTGACCATCGCCTATCAATTCGATATTACATTTCCATGAGGGGATCACCAGTTTTTCCTGGTATACACCGGCTTTTATGTAAATGCTAACCCTTTGCTGCGACAGGTCACGAACGGCATTTACAGCCTGTTGGATGGTTTTGAAATCGCCGCTGCCATCCTGTGCAACAGTAAAGCGCTTTGGATAAACGACAGCCTGTGCCAGCAATACTGCAGGGGCAAAAACAATCCATATCAATAACGCCGCTCTCTTCATTATTTTAAACCGGTTAATGCATTTTCGGTTGCTCCTGAAGCATACTCAACTTTTTTCCTGGCCTTAGCGGCATCCGTATTCAGCAATTTTATTTGCTGCGATTTCTTCCCGCTGATCTTCAACAACTGCTCTGTATTGCCATAGGTAATATGATCAAACGTAAGGTTGCTGCTATTTTGAATATTGATGAGCGGGTTGGTGTCTTTGCTTTCGAGGTGGATATTTTTCAGGGAGATGTTCTGTGCCTCTATTACATCCGCGCCTTTAACAGTTTTGAAAGTGCTGTTTTCGATATGAATGTCTTTAATCCCCATCTCGGGAAGCCCCCGGATCATGAGCGCCTTTTCAGCACCGTTACATACTACGTTATCAACATAAAACTTACGGAACGACGGTGTAGCCTCAGTTACCGGCACAACAGCCTGGTCATTTACATCATCCGCTTCGCCGGGCGATTTGCCTCCGTAGTACATATCAAAAAGGATAGCTTCATGGAGGATCTCTTTCATGCTGATATTTTTGATGAAGATATTTTCAACTACACCGCCCCTGCCGCGCGTAGTTTTAAAACGCAGGCCGATATCCGTACCAATGAATGTACAGTTTGATACAAAAATATTACGCGCCCCGCCAGACATTTCACTGCCTATCACAAAACCGCCATGGGCACGATAAACCACGTTATTCCGCACTATTACATTTTCGGTTGGCTTTCCACGCTTACGGCCTTCTTCGTCCCGGCCCGATTTGATACAGATGCCGTCATCGCCGGCATCAAAAGTGCTGCCTTCAATCAACACATTCCGGCACGATTCTACATCGATACCGTCACCGTTTTGGGCGTTCCAGGGATTCCTGACCCTTGCGTTCTGTACGGTAAGGTCTTCGCATAGTAAAGTGTGGATATCCCATGCCGGCGAATTTTGAAGCGTAACACCCTGCAGCAATACTTTTTTACAATTGGTAAGCACCAGCATATTAGGCCTGAAAAAATCTTTAAAAGGTTCGTTATCCTTTATAGTTTTTCCATTGCCAATCACGCCTGCCCCGGGGGCTTTGAGTCCCTTAACATAGCTTTCAGAAGGATACCATGACCTCCCATTTTCGCTTACTTCGCCCCCCGATGCTACCAGTTTTTTCCATTCGGCTTCGGTAAGCCTGTCTTTGCTGATGGCCCGCCAAACTTCACCGTGCCCATCAATGATCCCCTCGCCGGTAATGGCGATATTGGTAAGGTTGGTGCCCGATATAGGCGATTCATTGCGCACAGCGGCATGGCCTTCATAATTACCTTCAACCAGTTTATATTGAGTTTTATCATCGGTAAACTGGAGCAGCGCCGCCCTGCTTACATGCAGGTTTACATTACTCTTCATCACCAGCGGCCCGGTTAGCCACAAGCCCTGCGGAATAAGTACTACCCCGCCGCCTTTGGCGCTGCAAGCGCTTATTGCTTTATTGATACTGGTTGTATTTAACGTAATGCCATCGGCTTTGGCGCCATATTTTAAAATGTTGATGGTATCCTTTTTAAATACAGGCTTATTTACCTGTGGCAAATGCTGCCAGGAATACTGTTGACCCTGTGCCTGCGATGTGACGCAACCCGCCAAAAGCAAAACCGCTATCCCTATCCTTGTTTTTATTACCGACATGTTTTTATTTTAAAACAGCTATTTATCGCCTTATAATTGGTGAAGGACCATTAAATCCTAAACAAGATTAAAGGCTGACGGCAATAAAAAAAAGGATTTGCCCAACTAAAACAGCGCAAACGTTCCCAGAAACGTTTGCGTAAATTTGAGCAGCTTAAAAGTGGGACCGGATTTCTTCAGTTAAACTACAACCAACTCCGGTTTATGATGATTTTATTTGATGACGCGAAATACTAAGCCGACCAGTGCACCATATCATAAGGATAATTTGGATGATTGGCATAACCGCTATCATCAAGTCCCAAAATCTTGCTTACCGCGCCGGCCTCCCAGCTCCAGTAGCCCTTATATGAGCTCTCTTTTTTGTGATTTTCATACCAGGAATCGTCTTTGTGCAGGCGGTACCATTTGTCGAGGTAAAGTTTCATTTCGCGCTCCGCATCGGCTTTAGGTATTTTTGTCAGATCATAAATATCCCTGTAAGCTTCGGTAATAAGGGTATCCGGCTGCGGGCTGCTCCCGGGCTTTTTGGTGTTGATGATATAACATAATAGGGGATCTGGTGCCCAGGTGGGGTAACTGGAACCACTATCCGACTGCCGGATGTAACTAATAACCGGCCCGTATACGTCATCAGGCACATTGAGCAAACTGCCTAAGGCCACCATATCAATCATATCAGCATAAAACGCATCGGCATCCCAGCCTTCGCCATAATACCCGGCAGCTGTTATATATTCTTTATAACACAGGCTGATATCATTCCCGACAGAATAGTTTAAATAAACCAGGTCAAGATGTTCCATAGCAAGCATCCAGCTGTTTACCGGGCGAAACTTTCCCTGCTGTTTCAGGGTAACATTTTGTTCCCGGTACATTTTTATTATCGACTGCTTCTTATCAAACATTTTTTTAAAGAAAGCAGCATCTTTAAACCCGGCCCTCTGTTTAGTACCGGGAACTGCTGCCTCTGCCTGACTGTCGCCGAATATTTTAGTTAAAAATCCCATTAATCTATCTAAAACCTAATTTCACGATTGCCAGGTGTTGAAACCTTTTAACTGCCTGCGGCCAAAACCGGTTCAAAGGCAAAGCATTCACCACCTTTTCATTATGCCTCAAGGCCTATCACTGTCCACTCATCAATTAAGGGGCATAACTCTTCATCCAGTTCAGGCGCTTCCCCTTTCCACCAAATGAAACCTTTCTTTTTGTCTTTCTCCTTCAGATTGAAGCACACGTAACCGCCACCGCCGTTCTGGAATAATGACACACAATCTTCCAGCTTAAACGGTAACGCTTCCTCATCAATTTCATCAAGGATGCCCCATTCCAAGTCGGCCAGGAAAATCATATCCTGAGTGCTTGAATACCCCGTAGCGTGCGATGAATAATGAAACCAGCCGTTATGCAGGTTTTCATATAATGTTGTAACCGCCTCGGGCAGTAAATCCCATACCGCTTGTAATTTTGGCGTAAGCACCCGGCTTTTAGGATTTAGGCCATTGTAGTACACGGGTTTGCCTGCAAGGTTTTTAATGGAATACAGCATCGATATCTCGCCGTCCCTGCTAATGAGATCGAGATCAAACAAATTATCTTTCAGAAATTTAGTGGTCGACTCCAGCTGGTACGGATACCTGGCCCATTCATTTAATAATATAGCCTTACGGGCCTCAAATTCGGGGACGCTAAAAATGTCTATCCAATATTGTGGTAAAGTAGCCACCACATCCTGTTCAAGTGCGGCAAACTCAACAATTTGTGCTACCGGCGGAAAACGTTCCAAATATTTTACTGTTTCAGCATTCATGTTCATTAATTTTTATTAAGCTTATTGTCCGCCTCCGGCACTATTACGCTCATTTTCACTTACAAAGTCATCTATCTGCTTTTGCAGCTTAGGAGCGGTTTCCTGTTCACGCTGCATCATTTCATTTCTAAAATCAGGGTCGACATCTATATCACCTTTTTTATACCTGGTCCACTCTTCATATGATTTACTACCTTTTGAAGTATTGGCCGTTTCACTAAGCCCGATAAAATTATCCTTATTATTTAAAACAGCAAGCTGTTGCGGGTCGGTAAGTTTATCAAAACCTTCCATCGAGGTAATATTATCCATAGACACAATGTGATCGGCATGTAAAGACTTGGTAATTTCAAGCCCTGGCAAGGCAAAATCAGGCATAGGCAGCTGTACCTCTTCATTTACCATATCCCTTATCTCCTGCGACGGGGTTTGGCGCCTTAGCTTCTTATACCGTTCATCAGTTATGCGCCGTTCGCCATACCTCGGGCCGCCGCCATCTGCCTGGTAAGCTTCCTCGGGGCCTGTGGGTTGTTGTGGTTCATTAACCTCTTCGTGATTTGCCGGCCTTGCAGTTTCTTCTTCTTTTGATCCGTTTTTTTCCTTTTCACCGTTTCCGCCCCGGTTTTCATTAGGAGCTTTTTCGGTTTTAGCTTCTCGTCCTTTTATAAGTTCGCCGGCAGGTGTAAACCATAAAGCTAAGCCCAAAACATCTAATATGTTTCCCTGCCCGGTGGCGACATTTTTAGCTGACGCTACTGTACCCGTTTCCATACCGGTAATGCCGTGCCCGACATCGTCACTTGAAACCGATCCGGTTTGCCCGTAGGCATCCAGGCCCGATTGCACACCCATTATTCCCCTTAAACCTAAACCCTCGGCTGTAAACCACGATGCAAGGTAGTTTTTGGCAACGTTACCACCAAGATAACGGGCAAGCCCCATACCTCCGCCTTCGGCTAATGCAGCCGTTCCACCGGTGGCCATGGCAGGGATAGCTACCGCGGCGCCGCCAATCATCATACCGGTCATGGCCCCCTGCAATACATTGGCGGCAAAACTTGCCGATCCCATAGCTATAGCCTGCGACCAGTTTTTGATATCCGGGTTAAATGTTATAAACTCCGATGACATGCCGAGCATATTAAATGCATTACACTGCATTTTATGATCGCCGGTAATGGTGTTTATGCCGAGGATTTGAAAATTAGCATTACTCCCCAGCCATTTGCGCACGGGCGACACCTTTTGCCCGCATATCGCCGAGCCATCAATAGCGCCCATAACCGCACCAATAGCTCCTGCAGCCGCGCCTACCGCAACCAAAGCCAGGCCGCCGGTACCTACAATCAGCGCAACCGCTACCACTGCTATGGCGGCTATTACGGCATATAAAAGCATCAGTTTTTTGCAGCCGAAGTCAACCCAGCTTACGGTGCTGGTATCATTTAAGGTAATGTACTTATCACCTGTTTTTTTCTTAACAATCAATTGGGTTGACTGGAAGGGCGAAGGCATCATGCCTCCCGAACATTGGAAAAAATCTTTTTCCGTTATTATTTTATTCCCCATAAGTCTTTATCCTTATTATCATCCATTAAAAAACTGAACCCACTTGTGTGGCCCGCTGCCGAAGCCACCGGCTGACGGGATGTTTCCTGTGATGCCTGCTGCCTTGAATCTGGCGCTAAGGCCGAATCGGCAATGATATGATAGCTTATTTTAGCTTTCAGCAATTGCGGATGTACGATCTCAGTTTTAACCAGTACGGCACTGATCAGCATGCCCGAATTTTTATCTACCCGATAAGTACCGTTCTCTTCAAAAACGGGTTTCAGGTTTGCCAGATCGAGATGACTGAAATGTTTGTATGCTTCTTTAACCCAGCCGCTGCCGGTATTGGTGTCCATCAAACCCCCGATATGCACATTTACATCATTACTATTGCCTGCCTCTGCTTTAATACTATAGCGCCATTTCAAATCGGCAGTATTCAATAAGCTCCGTTTAACATATGTTGATGTGGTAGCCGGAAGCTGAAGGCCAAAAAAATGATGGAAAAACATCATAAAAAACTCGTTGCCCTCAACGGCTGTTTTCATTTTATCGGGCGTTACAAACAGCTCATCATTTAAACTGATGATGTGTTTTATTGACTCATTTGCCTCCTGTAGCACTTCGATCTCAGCCTTAATATGCCCCCACTTTTTGCGGATCTGATCTATATTTAATATTTGCAATACCCTACCCCCGGTATCTATACGTACCCTGAGCTCATTATACATTTTTGCAAACGCCTGGCTCATGCCGGCAATATCCTTTACCATGGGGTTATTGCTTTCAAGCAGCTGGTTATCCAACGTAATGATCTCCATATCGGCAAAAACATCATTTACGTTCTCAACCTTAACCTGCCACCGCATTTCGGTTTTTGATTTAACAGGCAGGTTGCCCGCCATGATATCGGTAATTATAGTGAGCGTGTATTTTTCAATAAAGGGTTCCCTGATAGTGATTACGCTTTTTGCGGGCGAATTAAAATTTGTCCAGGCCATGATGTGTTGGGTTTATTTATGCAATGAATGTTTTACCACCATCTATTTTGGTTTGCGAACCTTGTATGTGATTATTAGTACCCGTTATGTTATTATCCTGCGCACTGAGGTTAAAAGTTTTGCCCGCAATGCTTATAGTACCATCGGTATGCAGGGTAATGGAGCTTTTACCGCTTTTTAAAGTGATGGTTTGGTCAGACATCAGGGTTATTGACCCATCGTCGTTTTTTACTTCGATGAGGTTATTGCCCGTTTTATGGCTGATAACCTTTGCCGCAGTGGTTTGCACCGCTCCCTGCTGTTCCTGCACATTCATGATATTGGCTGCAGATGTAGCCAGCGTAAGGGCATGGGCACCGTCGTCAAACGTAAGGTTGCTTCCCCTTCGCGATGTCATACCTTTTATATTACTGTTGGTGAAACCGCCGCTGTCGACATTATTACTGTGATAAACGCTGCCCATAATAACCGGCCGGGCTATATTACCCTCTTCAAAACCAACAAGCACCTGGTCGCCTTTTTCGGGCACAACCAAAAAGCCCCGGTTTTTGCCGGTGTCGCCATGGCCCGCGTTAGGGCTTACTACCCTTAGCCATTCCGTAGTATCGTTTGCTGTGCACTGCCATTTAAACTGCACTTTAATGCGCCCCTGTTTTTGCGGATCGTCGTTATCGGTTACGATGGCCAGCTGCATATCGGGGTTTGGCTTTTCAGCCTCTTCAACAGCAATACGCTCGGTATCGGCAGTAACGCCCTCAAAGGTATTTTGATAATGGCCAACACCGTCAACCTGGTGGTAAACGGCAGTTACCAGGAATTTACCAAAATCCTGCAGCTCAAACGCACCGGTACCGCGTACGCTCATACTTACATTAAGTATTTTGCCGAGGCCAACCATAGGATTATCGCCATTACCTACAATAGTAACCAGCTCGGAGATCAGCGCTTTTTGCTGGTTATTAACAAAATCATCTATCTCCTTTTTATCGTTCACCCTAACATTTACAGGCTCATTGTATACTTTGCTGAAAACTTTGTTTGATGCACTGATAGCATGCGAAAGATCGGGCGTGGCGCCAGATGCTCCCTGCGGCCCGGACGAAAGCAATTCATCCTGTTTAGAGTTGTATGCAAATTTGTTATGTTTTAAAGGAGCAATCTGCATTGCATACTGCAGGCTGTGCAAATCGCGCCCATAAATAAGGGCTACCTCCTCCAGCTTATCGGGCTTACCGAAATTCAGTTTAGCCCCATCGTAATAAAACCATTCATAATATTCGGCCGAAAGACGGTTGATAAACTCAAAATCGCTTTCACGATATTGAATAATATAATCAATAGGCGAAGTATTGGTTGGTTTGATATTGAGGTTCAGATCATTTGCCGGCGCATCCTGCGTGGCTAACTGAATAATGCTGCTCAGGCTTTTGTTAAGATACGAGCCGAGATCGGGGCCCCGGTCAATCAGGATAGTCGGACTAAAACCGCTTACCAGGATATCGCCGTGAAACCCATGGCTTTGCGAAAGCTCTACCCTGGTAACAATACCGCTGAATTTATTTTCTCCGCTGTCGGCAGTGCCAAATTGCACGGTAATGTTTTTACCTATAAAATCCTTTGAGTTTTCGAGCGTAACAGCGTTGTACTCTTCAACCATATCGTGGTTAAACCTGAGCTGAAAAGTATGGTGCTCATTAAAACGCTGGTCAAGGTTAAAGGTAGAGAAATGGGTGATCTGGGTACCTTCAATATTGATATCTACTTTTAGTTTCTTTTCCATAATTCGGCTATAAAATCCACTAACCTTTAACAGGCCATGGGCTGTAGTAACTTATAATTTTATATTGTCCGTTAACCTTGCCAAAAACAAACCCGTACGATGTTTCCTTGCCGTTTTTTTGCGTGTATTGCTGCTGCAGCTCATATAGCCTGCTGCCTTTATCCGTAACTTTTGCTATAACTTTATAATAATTTTCGTCGGTGGCAGCGTCAATTTCCGACAGATCGTCTTCAGTACTTTTGGGTATAAGGCGAAGTGCACCGGCAGTTAATATGGCTGGTTCGTATTGCGGATACTCAGTGGCGCTCACCAGCCCACCGGCGGGGTCGATGGTAGCAGATCGTAAATCTTCGTTTGACCATTGGGGCGTTGTTTGCAGCGGGAAGTAAAACATGGCAGCCAGTTGCTTTTTGTTTTTTTGCAGGGCGGCGGTTTTAAACTGCTTCAGGCAGGCCCTGAACAACTGCTCATCGGTAAGGGCCGACTTATGCACGGTTCGGGATGCCGACTTAGCTACGGTTTTAACAGTATCAGAAACCGGGGCCTTAGGGTTACTGCTGCAACCAGTGGCCGAACCTGCTAACCCGGTAGCAAGCAGTAACAATACCATATATTTAATGATCATGTTCATTGGTTAATTTCTGGGGATGCTGATCAATGCCCTGTCTTCCATGCGTTTAAGAATAACTGCCGCGCCCATTTGCAGGGATACAGCTTCGGCATCAAAAACACCGTCTTTGACATATTTGCCTTTAACATACTGGTTCGAAAAACTCCAGAGGTAAGGTGTGTGAATGCCCTTTTTGTTATAACCGAAACCATTATACCCCTCCAGCTTTTGCAAAATGAACGGCAGGCTCCAATTGGTTACTTTATCATACTTCATCAGTTTAATGGCGTCAACAGCGCTCTCCTCAAAAGTAAAGGGAGGGCCGTGACCTACCTTTGGCCGGTTGGCCGGCACCTGTACTGTATAACCAGTAAGCGGATCGCCGTTGTGCAGGTGTTTTTTGAAACTGAACGAGCACTCCATGTAATGCACACAGGCAATAAAATACCAGGGGATAGCTCCGCCGCCGCCAAAAAGGTTCATAAACGAAAACGGATCGTTTGGGGTAAACCTCCCGGTGTCAAAAAAGTTACTTCCCAAAAGGCTGGTTGTCATTTGCGGTTTGGTCATAATATCCAAAACACTTTCGGGTTTGGCATTGGCCGCCGTTGGGTTTAATGACAGCGGTGTGGTGTTATAACGATCAAAAAAAGGAGTGTATGCCGATGCGAAAAGATTTTTATTTCCGGCAGCCGACGGCGCATTAGTACCAAGGCGCACCAGGTTTGAAATACTTTCGTAACGGGCGCGGTTCACAGTTACCTTTTCATCAATGATCTTATCGACAGCAGCAATTTTTTCCTTTTTAATAACGCAGGTATTAAAAAGCTGCACGTATTCCATGGGGGTTGGAATCGACGATTTTTTCACCTTTTTCTTTGTAGTGGGTAAGGCTGGGTTTATTATTCTCTTCTTTCTTTTCATAAGGTTTATAACTGAACCGAAACAAAACCTGTAAAAAGAACACGGAGGAAAATATGTTACTATCTCCTCCGTATCTTTTTAAAAGACAGTACAAATCAATTGTACTGATATATTATTTAGGCCAGTCGTTTTCGTGCTCGGCGTTGCCTATTTTCAGCTTACGCGCCGATATCACAAAGCTTAACGACATTGGGTTGTTACCGATAATCGATATCCCCTCGTTATATTGAATGATGTAACCATCCTCAAAATTAAGCTCCTTCATTTTGGCATCTTCTTCAGATTTTTTGAAGGTGATAGTACCATGAATTGGCTTGTACTGGCTGTTCACCATCGATTCGATAACCGATGTATCTTCGGTTGATTCAACCTCAACCTGGATAGTACCACCATATACACCTGATGACGGACGGCCTTTTGAGTCAACGTCTCTGTTTAATGAATAGCTGCATTGCAGCACGTCGAATTCTTTCGATCCTAAACTAATTCTTGCTTTGAAAGCCATGATCAATAAAGTTTTAAGTAGATAAATAAATTAAGTGCCCCTTCGGCACAACAGATAACAAAATCGGCCGGGCTTAGTTTTTACCTGGCCAGTCGTTCACATGCTCGGCACTTCCCAGTTTCAACTTGCGGGCCGAGATCACAAACTTCAAACTCATGGGAGTTGCGCCTGTAATGTCGATACCTTCAGAATACTTCACGATGTAACCATCTTCAAAAGACAGCTCTTTCATCTTAGCGTCTTCCTCAGATTTTTTGATCAGCAAAGTTCCGGCAATCGGTTTGTACTGGTTGTTAACCATTGATTCGATAATGGAGGTGTCTTCAGTCGACTCGATCTCGATATCGATAGTACCGCCGTAAATACCTGAGGACGGGCGTCCTTTTGAGTCTACATCGCGGTTTAATGCATAGGAGCAAGTGAGCACATCGTAGTCCTTGCCCGAAAAATTTAATCTTGCTTTGAAAGCCATAATGATAAATTTTAAGAGGTTAATAATTTAAAGCAGATGCTTTGCGCATTACTTCAATAACTACAATGTAATTAATTTATTGTTTTGAGAAAATATTAAATATTTATTTAAATAAATTTTAACCCAAAAGAATATAATTTTTGAAGCCACTTTTTGCTGTATTCGTTATCGAGCGTGTAGAGGTGCCCGATGGTACTGGTGTGTACGGGCTTGATGCCACGCTTTTCGAGGGTTAGTTTTTTTACGGCCAGGTAGGTTGGCTTCATATCAACCTGCCAATCCTGCCAGGCTGCTTCATCCAATATAGAAACTACACGCCCGGACCGGCCATTGAAATTAACTGATGAGCCGCTGATAAAAACCTGGTCGGGCATAAAAACGCGATCAAAAAAGCCTTTAATTTTCGAGTTGATCGAATCTTTATAAACCGGGCAAAATATTACTATGTGCGATGCCCATTTTATAGCATTTACAGCCTGCACCAGGTCAGGTTCCGGCTCGTTATTGCTTAATGTAAATTGCTTGTTGGGGTTAAACTTAAGGTCGGCAATGGCTATCTCTTTTACTACAGCTTCGGCGGCCTGGGCCCCGTCTTTATAGGCATTGATCAATGCTGCTGTAGTTTGTGTTTTATCTATATCTGCATTAATGATCAATAGCTGCCTCATCAATGCAAACATAAACCATATTTAACAATAAATAAAGTTAAGCCCCGGCTTAAATTAACCTAAAATGCACACAATGTTGGTTTAAATATTGAAACCGCTTACAGGAGGCACCTGCCGAGCTAAAAAACAGATATTATTAAATCACCTATATACCGGCTCCATAGGCGCCTCCTGTTTTAAAAGCGGTTTCATCGCTGTTTTGACAGCGCTGTGTACCGCAATATTACTGCTGCTTATATTCGCTGTTCCAGGTTGGGCTTGCATCCTCACCTTTTTGCCCGTCGAGCTTTACTACAAAGCTTTTAGCCGGGAAATATGGCGTGATATTGATATCGAGGTGAATACGGTCCTTCTGCTGCTCATCGCGCTCAAACCTTATTATTTTAAAGCGTTCGATAAGCCTGTCGGGCCCCTGGATATTATCTAAAAACTTCACGATTTGTGAGCGCAGGTCCTGCTCTGTTTTTGAAGTCCAGTTTTCAAAAGCACGGCGGTTCAAAAAGTCGAACAATACCTTGGTGATATAGTCAAATACGCGCACTACCGAATAGGTTTGCAAACCGATGTTATCGCCATTAAACAAAGTTTTAGCCGAAAACGCCATTACCTTGCCGTACTCATTAACCATGGGCACCAGGCCAATACGTTCCAGGTGCGAGATCTCGCTCTTTTTAAGGTCAAAGCGTACACCATCCACCTCGTTAACCGCGCCATGTTTTTTACCGGCAGTAACCTGCGACATCAGCGTATAATACATTTTGCCTGCCAATGCCGCCGAGCCCGGAATATACAGGTCGTCATCTTCGCCTGCTTCGGCAACTTTGCCGCGGCCTACCAGCCAGTTACAGGTCATGATGGTATTTGATTTAAAGGCATCGCCGCCGGTTAAATTGGCTGATGTAAACAGGTCTATCACATCATCCGGTTGTTCAAGGTCCGCAAAATCGGTCACCAGCATTACTTTATTATCATATGCTATTTTTGACCAGCGTTCAACTACTTTGTTTGAGCCAAGATATCCCGGCACAACCAGTATCGAATAATTTTGACGAAGGTCAAGCCTGTCGTAATTTTGCTTAAGCTCATTTGCAGCATATTCAATAAAGCGCGGGTTATCAAGCTCTTTCAACTGATCTATCGTGGCATTCATTAACACCACGTTCTTCAGCTTATCCTGTTCGGTATTTTTATAAAACAAATGTACTGTACGGTAAGCCTGCTCCAGTTCGCGGGTGCTTTCCAATACATTGAGTAAATTTTTGTTCAGGTTTTCTTCAACGCTTTGCAGCTTCTGTGCGCTTTTCTCAATCGTATCGCTAACCGATTCGCCGCTTTCCAAAGCTTCTATCCATTGATTAAGTTTCAGCTTAAGCTCTTCGCGCTCCCCCTTCTTCTCATCATCAGTTAAAAAAATCTGTTTACGGGCTTTGCGTTCGGGGTTCAGGTTCTGAAGGCCATCAATAGTAGCTTCCAGCAAATCAAAACCACCAACTTTTGATAGTTTATCCAAACTGGTTGATAAAGGTGCCGCGCCGCTTCTTTCTTTTATTTTAAGAGCCTGGTCTGTTGAATTTTCATTCAGGATCTGCTCGTTTGGTGTTGCCATGATCGTGTTGTTAAATGTTTAGGATTAGCTAATTATTGGTCAAGCTCGGTTACTATATTTTTTAACGCCTCAATAAAGGCCTGTTTGGTTTCGGCATTATCAAGGGTTGACTTAAGCGTTTTATTGGTTTTCAGCTGCTTCATGATATTGAGGTACATCTCGCGCTGGATATTAAGTTTATGCAGGTATTTACTTTGTTGTACCAGGTTCTTAGCGTTAAAATCACCAAGATGTTGAAAGTGCAGGGTTTCGGTAACGTTCGAGCCATCTTCTTTTTCCAGTTCAACGTTTACTTTGGGCTTGTAATGGGCAAAAACCTCTTCTACATTTTTAAGTCCTTCAACCTTCTCCGGTCTCAGCGGCTCATTATCAGTTAATTTTTGAATAAACAAAGTTTTATTGGGAGCTATCTCACCAAATGCTTCCGAGGTATCAACTTTTGTTTCGTTTCCCCCTATTTCGTAATTAAACATAGCTTTAAATGATAAGTATGAAAGTGTTTATGTTATAATGCAATAACTATAAAATTGTTTTTAACAGTATGTATTTCAGTTAAATTACTTAATTAATGCTCCACAATAATTCGTTATCGTCGTTTTTTTTATCTATGGCGATAGTATTTCCTTTTTTTAGTTCGCCCGAAATAATGTAGCGTGATATTGGCCTGCGCAACTGGTTACGGATCACTGCCGAGAGCTGCCGGGCACCATATTTGGGTGTAAAACCGCTTAAGGCCAACATACTTTTAGCTTCAGCGCTTAACAGCATATTTATGCCCATTTTATCAAGCGCCTGTATGAGGCTTTTAAGCTGGATCTCAAAAATGCGTACCACGTTTTCTTCATGTATAGGCGCAAAGGGTACTATCTCTGATAACCGCGCCAAAAACTCCGGCCTGAACTTATTGGCCATCACCTCCATCAATTGATTTGATGTAGGCATATGGCCCCGGCTAATTTGTTCGGCCACCCACTCGCTGCCTATGTTTGAGGTAAACAGCACCAGGGCATTTGAAAAATCGCCTTGCTTGCCCAACCTGTCGTGCATTTGGCCTTCGTCCAGGATCTGTAAAAAGATATCAAATACCGATGGGTGTGCCTTTTCAATTTCATCAAACAGTACAACCGAGTAAGGTTGCTGCCTTATTTTGTTTACGAGCAAGCCGCCCTCTTCATAACCTACATAGCCGGGCGGCGCGCCATACAGCAAGGCGGCCGAATGCTCCTCCTTAAACTCCGACATATCAAAGCGGATCATCGCCTTTTCGTCATTAAACAAAAACTCGGCTATTGATTTGGCCAGCTCCGTTTTACCGGTACCCGTTGGGCCAAGCAAAAAAAATGAGCCGATGGGCTGACCTTTTTTGTTCAGTCCGCTGCGCGATTCGAGTACAGCATCAGATACCGCCTTCAACGCCTGGTCCTGCCCCACAACCCGTTTTTTCAGGAAGCCTTCCATCCCCAAAAGCCGCTCTTTTTCCTGTGCCTGGATCTTACCTAAGGGGATGCCTGTTTTGTAAGAGATAACAGCGGCAATATCATATTTATCAACTACCTCCGTTTTATTTTGAGCCAATTCTTCAAGCCGGCCCAGGTTGCGCTCAAAGTAAGCGATGTATTCATCGGGCGTTTCAAAAGTATCAACCTGGGTTTCATCTTCCAGTTGACCTAACAACACTGCGCTTATTTTATTGCGATACAGGGTGTAAAGCCATTGGTATGCTCCGATCAAATCGCCCGCATCATCCTGCGCTTTCAATTCGTCCAGTTCGGTGCGGAGTTCGGAAAGGGCCGTATCAGTAGTATCGTTCATTAAGCGGATAGCAGCCATGGTACGGTCAAGCAGGTCGAAGGCAGAATCGGGCAGGCGGCGGTCTTTCATGTACCGCTGCGCCAGTCTTACGCATTCTTCGGCAGTGTTATCATCTATTTTCAAGTTGTGATGCCCCTCATACCGGGGCACCAGCTTTTTAAGCATTTTTATAGCCGTAGGCGTATCAGGCTCATTTACCTGCAGTACCTCAAACCGTCGGCTGAATGCCTGTTCGGGTTCAATCACTTTGCGGTATTCGTCAATAGTCGTAGCACCAATTACTGTTATTTCGCCGCGGGCAAGCTCAGGTTTCAGCAAGTTGCCGACGCCACCGCCTATCGGCCCTTTATTGTCAAGCAGGGTGTGTACCTCGTCAATAAACAGGATGGCCTTTTCAAACTGCTTTATCTCGCGCAGGATATTTTTTAACCTGTCTTCTATCTCTCCTTTATAAGATGCACCCGCAATCAGCGATCCTAAATCGAGCTCAAAAAGCTGTACATTTTTTAGCGATGCCGGCACCTGCCCATTTACAATATTAAGCGCGAACCCATCAACCAGGGCCGTTTTTCCAACGCCCGCATCGCCGGTGATCATTACATTGGGCTTGGTACGCCGGCTCAGGATCTCCATCACCATCCGTGTTTCACGCTCCCGGCCTATGATAGGATCTACCTTACCCTGTTTGGCCAGGCTTGTGCGGTCTACACAGTATTTGAGCAACGCTGTTGTTTGTTTGGGCGCATTGTCGTTATCCCCTGTACCCGCGGAGGGGTTTACCGCATGGTTAACCTCCTCATTACTCAAATAAATATCCAGCAACTCGCGTTCTTTTACCGGGAAAGATTTTAGCTGGTTAGCGTCAAAACCCACATTTGGCTTTATTAATGCAATCAACACACAAACGGGCGTAATCAAATCCTGGCCCAATTTTATGCGCACATTATCGGCTTCTTCAAACACCTGTTTCACCTGGGTATTACCTAACATTTCGTCGGGCACAGTTAAAGCAGCCGAATAATCTTCAATGCGTACTTCGGCCCAATCGCTTATATAAGCAGTATCTTTCCCGATGGACTGAAGCAGGTTCTTCAACCCCACTTCCTGGTGCATCAAGCCTTTTAAAAGATGCGCCGGACCAAACTCCTTGTGGTGATATTCTTTGGCTAATGACTGCGCTACCCGCACCGCCGTTTTCACCGACTCGCCTAAATTAACTATGTTCATATGCTATTGCAGGTTAGCCTGGGTTATATAATAATAGGTTTTGCCGTTTGATGTAAAATGCTGACTGGTTATAGCAGCCTGTTTAATAACATCACTGCTATGGATCAAATAATGAATATATGCCTCAAACTGCGCCTGCGGCATATCATCGGTATGTTTAAGATCATTCACCTTCTTGTTATAAAAATCTTTTTTGCCGGGCAAGGGCAAACTGGTAACGCGCAGAAAATAATCGGCCAGGGTCATGTCCTTAACATCACTGCCTGATATGTTAAGCCCTAAATGTTTGGCCGCGATATCAACATAGTTATCAACCAGTTTTGAGCGATAATCAGATGCGTCCCGCTGCAGGTTTTCACCTATCATGAGCGATAACAGATCCGTTAGCTGTTTATAATCCTGCTCGTTCAATATCAGCAAATATTGCAGCTGGCCCTTACTTTCATTCACCAGGTTTCCGGGCGCTTCGGCACTGAGGTAATATTTGAAAGCGTTATGCGGCATATTGTTGCCCAGGTTGGTTGATGGCTGCCCCTGCTGCTGCATAACCAGCGGCTGCACATAGCGGTTTTCGCGCCCGGTAAGCCTGAAAGCACTGTCAAGCGTATGAATCTGGTTATGGATATCATAATCCGTTTCGCGCATCAGGCGTTCAACTGCTAAACTCATAGCCTGGTTTGATTTTACCACTCTCTTGGGCGGAAACACCACAGCGCCCTGGATCAGGCTCTTTTTGGGATAATCGAGGTAAAAAGAAACCGAATCGGAAAGCGATGTATTGAATTGCTGCACGTTGGTAAGGCCTTCGCCGTTAACCATGCGCTGTTTTTTATAATCGGCCAGCTTTACCGCAGATTGTGATACAATTTGCCTTGCCTGGATCACGAAATCATTGTAGATAGGGTTATAATCGCTAAATACCTGGATAGCTAACAAACGGGCGTTAGCTGCTGCTATTTGATTGGCCACCGTATTAACGCCTAACGAATTTCGATCTAAAGCACCGGTGGCACCAATCAGGATGACCAGGTTGGTTTCATCGGGATGATTGCCAAACAGGTTTAGCCCCGTGCGAATACCGTCAAAAACAGGTTGGGAACTTATAACCGGGGCACAATTGCCTGTTGTAGTTGACTGCGATTCGAGGTATTTTACCAGGTTGCGATAATCGGCACTAAGCGGGGTTGACTGGATGCCCCCGGTTTGACAGCCGGCTGCGTTACGGTAAACTACAGCCCCATATCTAACCTGGTTACCCCTGGCATGCGCGTCAAAAATATCTTCAAATGATTGAATAGTGCTGGTAATACCCGAAAAATAATTGCGCATAGGGCTGCCGCCATCCACCACAAACACAATGTTAACGTGGTGAACATTGTTGCGAATTTTAAGGTAATCCTTATATGCTAAATGCCCGCCTTTAATATTAAGCACACTGTTATGGCTTTTATCATAAACATCGGTTGCGAAGCCGAGGCTAAGATTACCCGAAGCAGATGAGCTTACGGGCATGCTCAATAATAAGGGAGCATTATCGGCCAGTAAAGGATCAAAAGCAAAGTAACCTGTACCTCCGTTGCTATTATTGGTTTTTAATGAACGGTTGATATACCCTGCAATGGAATCATTGATCAACGGCTGGTTTTCCCTTGCCGACCCGATATATAGCCTATCGCCCCAGCTGTGAACGGCGTCGGCGGCTATCCAGCCATAAACACTGCCGGCGGCATTATCAGCAATCAGCTGCGGATCAGAGCCTACCAGTACTTTTTTTCCGTCGTCGGATTTTTTGTATACATAAACCACATTGTGCAACGCCACTTTGGTTTTTTTCTGGCTTTGATCGGGCCCGGCAAAAATGTATGCCGAATCGGTTTTGTCATAATAATAATCGGGCATAGTGAGCGGACCTGCACCACTTATGATGGTGATATATTTTTCGGGATAACCATTCCTGCTGGTAAAAGCCGATTGCCAGGGCAACACCTTTGAAATGCTGATCCATCCGTAACTTTGCGAGCTTTTTTTATTGGTAAGCTTTTTACCCTGTACCATGCCTGCCTGGTACTTAATCAGTTTTATGAAACCGTTTTTTTGTTCGCTAACATAAAAGGGTTCCATGAAACTTATTTTTTTCATTACCAGTGTTCCGCCCGGCGAGGTATACGTATAATTTTCAGCCCTGTCTGAAAATACGATCCAGGGCAGGGAGGTACGGTCGTCGGTGTTGTAAATGCTGGTGCGCTCATCAGGTTTTTCAAACGCTTTGGGCAATGTTACTACCGTTTTGCCAAGCGATACCGGCGATTGCGCCCTGGCCGCAATTAGTATACAGGTTAAAAAAATGGAGCTTAATATGTTTTTCATGCTGGTTGATGCAAATAGGTTTTAAAATGGATTATCTGGGCCTCTTTTCGGGGGCAGCAGTGGTTGCATGCTGCCTTACCGAAAGCATACTTGAGCAATTTGATTTTGGCTTTAGAGTAACCTGTGCTTCGTCAACACTGATACCGCCTCCAAAAGTTAACCGCATACAGTAAGAGTAAAAATCAGTCCGTTTGCTCTCGCCGTTATCCTCGAGGTTTACGGTAACTTTCTCATCTCCGCAGAAATACCTCCTGACGAGGTAATAGTAATGGCGGTTAAAATCACCACCGTTGGCTATAGCCTGCAGGTGTGCCCTGATATCGTCAATTACGCGGCGTTCGCTTTCGCCAGGGTTTACGATCTGGTTAGCAAATGTCGAATCGGGATTGGTAATACGCATGCGGTGATAGACTGGGCGCCTGTTTTTATCCGTGCTCAGTTTGATGAAATAGGTACCGGGGTTGTGAAAGGTGTAGAGCGCCGTTGGCCCTTTAACATCCACCCTGCCGGTTTCTCCAAACGACCATTCATAAATCCGGGCGTTACCCTGTGCCTCAAGCCTTACCTGTTCATTTACGATACCCTGTGTAGGCCCGTTAATAGTAATCAGGGTATCTGCAGCCATGGTTGGGGTACTATCCTTTACGCTAACCGGGAATTGCTGCGTTAAATTACCATCAACGGTAAGCCGTATGATATAGTCGCCTGTTTTTTTAAAGTGGTAGCTTCCGTTTTGCCGGGTTGATTTATCGCCGTTGCCAAACTCCCAAAGCCAGCTTTTGGCATTGGCGGTATTATCCGAGTAAACCAGGTGCTCGTTCAGGGCTATCTCATCCTTCAGGATGCGGGCGTTGATCACTCTCTTTTCAAACAATGAGCTCCGCAACAGGAAAATGATACCGGCAATAACAACCACGCCCGTAAAAATGTATAAAAAGGTGTAGGTGTTCCGGTTTGTATCGACGGGCCTCCCGTCGTTGTATTCGTTTTTCATTTTGCTTAGGTTATATATGGTAGATGTAGGATGATGCTTACCGGGCCAAGCTCATGTTTTGCTGCAATTGCCGCTGTGCAATGTGGCAGTCATCAACCGATCCTTTTATGTTCCTGATATCATTATAATTGCCCGTTAGTTCGCGCTTATCATAAAAAAGTGCCTGCAACAATTTTGAAGCATGGATAAAGCATTTATACCGCGCATCATAAGGGCGGCGGTTGTAATATGACTTTACAGCGCCTATTGAACCGCTGATATCATTTTCCAAAAAAACGGCCTGTACGTTGGGGTTAAACTTTACTATTTTATGGTAAGTGGTATCAACTGTTGGTAAGGCTTCGGTAACAAGGCTTTCAAACTGCTCTTCTTCAGTTACTTTTTTAGCAAACTCGCTTTTTGATACTAACCCTTCGCTGCCATAATTATAAAATATAGCCACGCACAATATCACCGATGTTACTAAAAACATCCCTGTGAAAAACAGGAATTTTTCTCTCCGTTCTTTTAAACTGAATTTTAACATATGGCTTATTAATGCGGATAGTGATGGTTTAACTGGTTAATGGCGGTTTTATTTACCTGGCTGCACGACTCTAACTGTGAGCGAAGGCTTTCGATCTGGAAACGTGTAGTAAAAAGCGAATCTTTGATACTGGCAATAGTTTCAATATCGTTGCTGAGCTTTTTATACAGCTCAAAACTTTTAAGCGGGTAAGGATTGCTTTGCAGCCGCTCCTGGATATGCTGATTGCTTTCCTGGATATCATTAAGCAGCAAAGTTTGGTTATTAAGCTCCTGCGAGTTCATTTTTGCATACTGCGCAAGTTGCTGCATGCGCAGCAGGATCAATTCAAAACTGTTATTGATATCGGCACGGAGTGCTATCAGCTGATCTGTTTTTTTAACGCGGGCATTTAATAATTCAAGCTCACGGCCCGAGGTTGCAAAAAAGAAGTAAACGATAATGATAGCAAAACCCAGTAATGTAATAAGGTACATCATGAATTTGCGATAAGCCCGGTTTAGGTCGCTATTGTTTACAGGTTTCATCTAATATATTATAGTATCGGTTCGGTTTATTTACAGCTAAAAAGCTGCATTTTATAATATTTAGCACACGCTTATTAATTAACCAATAGTGTAATAATTATCAAAAAACCAATACTTTATCAACTATTTATAACCAATAAAACATATCTACAACTATTTTTGAAAATAAATGTTTATAAAAAGTTAAAATTTAACACAGGCGCAATCCAATAATATCATTTATGCTGAACCCGCTTTATTCAAAACCACTCCGTTTTAGCCATATCAATAACGGGCAGGACCTTGATAAACAAGACCTTGGCGCATCTATATCGCAATACATCGAACTCATTATTTTTACCCGTTTTGGCGAGCATCGATATAACCCTGAGTTTGGTTGCGAGATCTGGGATATGGACTTTGAACTTATTATGAGCGAGACCATTTGGGAAGAAAAACTGAGACAATCGTTATTACGCTCTATCACCAGATTTGAAAACAGGATCTATGATATTGATATCAGTGTTAACATTACCGAGATCAATAAATTTTACCCGTTGCGTAATGTGAGCGAGATAAAAAAGAAGGTAGAGATAAGCATTAAGGGCAAACTGAACAAAACCGGCGAAACATATTTGTTCAAAACTGCTTTATTCCTAAGCCCGCTATCAGCATAAACCTATGAGCACTATATTTTATACCTCGAAAGAAGAGATCAGGAACCGCATGCTGAAGAACGCTACCGAGTTTTGGGGTGTTCAAAACGTAAATGACGTTGATCCGCTGGTAAAGCTTTTGATTGAAGCCCTGAGCACCGAGTTGTTTAACTTAAACAACGATGTTAAAAACCTGGAACATCGCATCCTGAACAAAATATCCAGGATCCTGGCATCCGACTATTTAACGGCCCCCCTGCCCGCCCATGCCATATTAAAAGGTAAACCCGTTGAAGCTTCAGAAATACTGAACATCGGCAATCATTTTTATTTCCGGAAACAACTGGCAGCAGAGGTTGGCAAAACCAGCCCGGAACAACTGGATATTTATTTTACCCCGGCAGGTGCAAACCCCGTATTTAACGCCGAAATAAAATATAGCTTTAACGGGGCCGGGCTACAGGAACATGTTGAAAACGGGCAGAAAAATGCCCTGCTGAACGCCCGGCCCGGTGTTTTTGGCGAACCGAACACCCTTTGGATTGGCATTGAAACAGCAGCGTCATTAAATACTTTTAAAAACGCGGGGATCTATTTCGACTGGCCTGCTTATATCAGCAATACCGATTTTTACAGCCTGCTGCAGGTAACTAAATTTTACCTCGATGGCTCACAGCTGAATATTGAACCGGGCCTCATTTATGCTGGTGAACAAGCCGACGATCAGAAACCTGTTTTTTATGATCAGCATATCATTAACCTCATAACCCGCGACATCAGGACCTATTACAACAATCATTTTATTTCCCTTACCGACGAGCGGCTAACCAATATTGCTGCCTTCAAAGCAAACTATCCGGAGGAATTGTTGTTGTTTTTTAACGATCAGGATCTGAAAACGCTTAAACCCTGCCTGTGGTTCAAGGTCGTATTCCCGGCAGCCATCCCGGCAAATGCCATTGATGAACTGCAGTTACATTTAAACTGTTTCCCGGTGATGAGCAGGCGGTTGCACCAACAAAAATTCAGGATCAAGGAGATCAGCGATATTATCCCCATAAAACCAGGCGCTTATGATCACTTTTTATCGATCCATGAGCTGCATGACGATAATAATGTTCAGTATAACGAGATCCCTTATAGCCAGGCCGGTATTAATTATGAGGGCAGTTACTCCATCAGGAATGGCGGCGCCGAGCGTTTTGACGCGCGTAACGCCAGGCAAACTATCGAATATTTGTTTGAGCTGCTTCGCGATGAAAAAGCGGCCTTTGCTGCATATGGAAGCGACTTTTTAACAACTGCCTTAAAAACGCTGGAGCAGAATATCTCTGTTATCGAAAAAAAATCAAAAACATCAAAAGATAATCATGAACTGGTAAACTACCTGGTATTGAAACCGGCAAATAAAGCGGCCATGCTATACCTCAGCTTTTGGACAACCCTTGCCGATAATGCCAACAACATCCGCAAAGGGTCAAAGTTACAGCAGGCCGAAGCCGTTAAACTTAAGCCGGATAGCTTAAGGCTCCTTACCACGACCACCGGCGGCCGGAACAGCCTTGGCGCCTCCGAGCGGATCCAGGCCTATAAATATGGCCTCACCACTAAAGACCGCATAGTTACCCTTGCCGATTTAACAAGCTTTTGCAGATATGAGCTTGGAGCAAAAATCAAAAACATCCGCGTAAGCAAAGGCGTAAGCATATCAGCCAACCCCAAAGAAGGTTTTATTAAAACAACCGATATTTATATAACACCGGCCGACTATGAGCTTTCGGCACAGGAATGGGACACTCTGCTTGATCTGCTAAAATCAAAACTGCAAAGCCGGAGCGTTATCGATGTTAATTATAGAGTGTTTGCGGAGTAAGGTTTGGGTTGCTTAATAAATATCCATACCGCTGCCTTTATCTTGGGTTCTTTTGTTAATAACAGAAATAGAATGTCATTTCCGAAACGAGGAACGAGTGAGAAAATCTTGTACGCTATGCTAAAGCAGATAACGGGCTTTTGTTGGATTGAACTTACCTTGTCGCGCTCCTGGC
The DNA here is from genome assembly GCF_034263275.1 of Mucilaginibacter sp. cycad4. NCBI lineage: Bacteria > Pseudomonadati > Bacteroidota > Sphingobacteriia > Sphingobacteriales > Sphingobacteriaceae > Mucilaginibacter > Mucilaginibacter sp. cycad4. Next base: position 3,950,961 of record NZ_CP139559.1, read on the forward strand.
CGCGCGGAGGCCAGTTACTTTTGCAGCCACAAAAGTACCCCGAAAGGCTTCTTTGCGCAGAGGCCTTGCCCTGCAAATCGGCCAGAACCATGGGCTGCAATTATTTTGCCCTGCTTCGCCCGCTCTTTCCCAGGCTTCTGCAAAAACTTGCTATGCCCCTACAGCCCGCATGGCCACCATTGTGCTGCCCGCTTTCACCCGAAGCTGTTCTGCTGCGGAAAAACATCTTCTTTTGAACTGGTTATCGGTACAGCCATGCTTACCGGATTTGCGTTGCTTACAAGATTTCTCTTTCGCCCCTACTCACAATCCCACCCTGCTCTATCGACAATTTTTATTTATGAAAAAAGATAAGTACACACTCCAGGAACGTAAAAATGGGATTCGTATAATCATCACCCCAAATAAGTAGTATAACCCAAAGTAGCATTAGCCCCTGCCCCGCCGATAACCAATCTTTGCGAAGCCTGGTCGGCTACGAGGTTAAATTGCACGCCGGCCCCTAAAGGTATAAAGTAGGATAACAATACGTCAATAGCTTTTGCAGCAGATGTGCCGGGTAAAAACTCCAGCATCCGGGCGGCGCTCACCGGGCCTATGTTCATTACTAATTTTTGCCCTGCCTCAATAATCTGCCCTGCAATAAAGTTTACACCCAAAGCACCGGCTCCAAGGGCTGTTCCGCCTCCATTTATAGCGGCACCGTTTTTTTGCTTCGGATATACCGTTTTGTAATGCAATGATAAGGGTACACTGAACATCATGTTAATAATGCTGCTCACAAAACCGATATTATTGCGCTGCTCATGTATTACAGGTAAAACATGTATTAAAATAAGCATCTGCTTTTTTGTAAAACACTCAAACTCCTGCCATTCCTTTAAAAATATATTGATCAGCTCATCGTACTCATTTTTTTTGTCGAGCCGGTTTTCATAAAGCTCAACCATTGTCCTGAAATAGTTAAGCTCGGCTTCAAATGGAGCAAAAAAGCGGCGGGTTTGTTTTTCTTCTTCTCGGCGGGCTTTAATATCTTTGATCATATCCTCCTCTGTGATCATCACACTCGAAGCAGGGGGCCGGTGAAACAATCCCTCAGGCAGCATATCATAAAAGCCATCGCGGTTAACCAAAATGGTGGTTACCGGTTTTTTACCTTCATTTTTTTTATCAACTGTTATACCAGCTATCTCCTTATCATAGGCACGCTTTTTAGGACCTTTGGGCAGTATCATCACATCACCGGCACTAACCATTTCATTTTCAATAATTTCGGCCGCTATGGTTGTCGCTTTATAGTCGGTATCAATTTGATTAGGCTTTTTTATTCTCATTTGTGATTTAAATAATTGATGCTATCCAAAACAATAACCAATATTATCGGTAATTGATTATACTAATTTGAAATTTATATAAGATAGCTGCCCCGGCCTATATATTTAATACTCATGAACCTTAAATCGTTTTTTATAAGTTATCTGATAGCCCCTATCCTGTTCTTCATTGCCGCCCTGATCATGTCGGTGGTGAACAAGAAAAACAAATACCTAAGCAACAGGCGCCTCATCATCACTTTACTTTTAACGGCTGTTATATTGGGAGTTCCGGGCTTTTTGGGCTTTTTAGGTATGCAATTTATGCCATGGGGGTACCTGTTTTGCCAGCTTATATATTTAGGGTTGGGGGTATTTTACACCTGGCTTGCCGGCAAATATCATGAAGAGCAGTTTCTCGATAAAAAATGGTTTTTCCTCGTGGCTTCTTTAATATCATGTTTGTTGGGAATGTTCCTTTTCAAGCTGGCATTTAACTGGCTTAATGATATGCAATATGGCCTGTGGGCCTCAACCAGTATCCTGATATTTTTATTACCGCCTGTTTTTTGGTGGGGGTACATCGCCTTTTTAAGCATCCCGCTCGAAATTTACAAGGTTTGGCAATATCCCAGTGCTCCCGAAGATATCAGCATGGAGCACCTGGATTTTGACAGGCTGATGGTACTCGAACTCGATCTGTATAAAAACACCAACGATCCCGAACCGCTTAAAGTAAAGGCTAAAGCGCCGCCAAACATGAATTTTGGCCAGTGGTTTCAAAAGTTTATTGATGATTATAATCTTAAGTTTCCAAAATCAACAGTGCAGTATAAGCTTAATAATAATGAAAGCTATAAGTGGATCTTTTATATTAAACCATCGTTTTTTAAGCAACGTCACTTTATCGACCCGGACCTTAATATTACAGAAAACCGGATAACCGAGTCGGTAACGATATTTGCCAAACGTGTATCGGAAGTGGTAAGTGAACCCGCCCGCACCGACGATCAGGCCATTTACCTGTAAACTTTATCATATAAAAGCTAAAAGCAGAATGCGCAAAGACTAAAGCTAACGATTTGACGACCAATGCATTTTATCAATCTTATATGAAATTTATTAACAAACTCGATATAAAACAAATAACATGATCAGCCCATTAAAACATAAACCTGTGAACTGGATAGATGGAATGAAAATTTCCAGCGCACATTTTGTTAATACTGATAATTTTATTCATGATATAGTACGCGATGCCAATTCGCTGCCGCTCAACAATAATAATTTTGGATTGCTTCCGCCCGCACAGGGGCAAAACTCATCACTGGATATCCAGATCACCGAACGTGCATCAGGCCAGGTGCAGGTAACTTTAAACCAGTGTAACGCCATCACAGCCGAAGGTTTCAGGATTGATATTACCCGTGCCGAACAGCCGTTAACATTTAGCCATTACTTTGGGCAGGAAACCCTTAATGAAGCATCAGAAACTTATTATGTGCTGCTTACCGTAAATCCCTTTGAGCGTGTACCCTCAGGCACGCCCGACCCGGAAGAACAGCCCATCCGCTATCCCGATATCAGCAAACATTACGGTATCACTATTTTGCCGGCATCACAAATGAACAGCATGGGAGCACACTTTATGGAGGTTGGTAAGTTTGTACGGAGCGGGAGCACGTTTCAGGCCAATGTAAGCTATATCCCGCCCTGTACTGCGCTGATAAGCCATACCGGCCTTATGACCTATTATGAAAACTTTGGGACACAGATCAATAACCTTCAGTTGCTTTCGTTCCGTATTATTGATAAGATCACCTCGAAAGATTCGGTATCTACCATTGGCAAAAATGTAAAGCTGCTATGCGATAAAATGCTTGATTATATCGCGGGGATCTACTTTTCATACCGGAACCTGATCTATCTTCAGCCGCCTATCCAGCTGGTTTCCTGTTTTTCAGAAATGGCACACCTGTTTTTCAGTACGGTTAAAAGTATGCCGGGAGCAGAACGGGAAGAATTACTTAAATATTTTTATGAATGGAAAGATGTAACACCCGGTAATTTTGAAGAGCTTTTAGCCCGTTTGATCGAAATAGTTTACAACCATCATGAAATAAACTCGTCAATGACAGCGATTGATGAATTTATGCGGGTAATTGTTGCCCTGTGGAATAAGCTCAGCACCCTGGAATACATAGGCCAGCGTAAAGAGAACATTGTAGTTGCCGAGCAGCAAGCCATACAAACCATACAAACTAAACGTACCTGGACATTGCTTGATTAAAAGCAGCTCAGGGTTCCGGTAAAATAAAATGCCTGCCGTTTAATATATCGCGGCAGGCGCTCATCATAAACAGGGCTGTTTTGTTACCGGCTTTCGGCACCTGCCATTAACAGCTGTTCCAGTATCTCGGTATAACCGCGCTCGCTGGCAAAATCCATAGCGTGCCGGCCGTTATTGTCCACGGCGTTTACATCAGCATTATTTTCGATTAAAAAAGCGGTAAAATCATTAAATCCGCATTGCGCTGCCACAATAAGCGGGGTTTCACTAAAGCTGTTGCGCGAATCGACCTCCGCACCTGCCTCAAGCAGCATTTTGCCAAGATGATAGTTGCCCATACCTGCCGCGAAGTGCAATGCCGAATTACCATTCTGTACATGCAGGTTAACATCGGCGCCATTTTTAATTAAAAGCCCGGCCACGTGTATATTGGAGTTATTAACTGCAAATATCAGCGGACTAACGCCATCGTTATTTAAGCCATTTACATCCCATACACCCGATTTGAGCAAAGCGTTTATCGTTTCGCTATGGTTATTATAAACCGCCTGGTGAAGCGGTGTGTTCCCATTGTCATCCTTTTGCGCGGTTTCACCGGCCGACAATTTTGCAACCAGGTCGCGCATACCGTTGGCCGTAGCGTGATCAAGCAAACTGTAACCGGCATTGTCTTTAACGGTGGTATCGGCTCCTAATGAGATCAGGTAGAGCGATGTTTCTGTTTTACCTGCAAGTACAGCATAAAAAAGAGGTGTTTGCCCATGGTTATTGCAGGCATTCACATTAGCACCGGCATCAGTTAATAGCTTGATCAGGTCTTTGCTGCCGCTGCGCGATGCACAATGCAGGGGTGTTTCGCTTAGGTTATTGCCCAGGTTAACATCAGCGCCGGCATCTATCAACATTTTGGCAATATCCTTTGCACTTTTTAAGCATACATAATATAAGGGCGTATTGCCCAGGGTATCGCGTTTATCAACACTAATCCCCCCTTTTTTCAGGAATGTTTGCACTATCCCTTTTTGTGCGTTTTTACACGCGTTTAAAAACATGTTATCCATAGGTATTTATTTTTATCACCGGCTATGCAAGCATCAGTTTAACAACAGCCTCGTTATTATGCTGAACGGCTACATCCACAGCTGTTTGACCGGCATTATTTACATTTTCAACTGTCGAACTGTCTTTGTCCAATAACAACGAAACTATCTTTTTGCCCGACATTTTATCACCATTTGCAGCAGCGTACATCAATGCAGTGTTGCCGGTTTTATCGGCGTAGGTGGTGTCGGCGTTATTATCCAGCAGCAGTTCGGCAATACTGTATTTAATTTCGTTACCTTTTTGTGCAAAACTCATCAGCGGTGTTTTGCCCCAAACATTAGGTTTATTAATGTCGCAGCCGGCTTCAACCAATTCTTCTGCCAGTACAATATTCAAATCGGCCAGATAACCCGCCTGGCATACTATGTTTAAAGCAGTATCTCCATCATTATTCACCGCGGCGTCAAGATCAAGCCCGTGCTTGATCAATATACGCAGCATTTTCACAATATCTTTCAGGTCGCGGCTTATGCCCCTGCCAAAATTACTCACAGCCCTGGTAAGCAGTATAAAAACAGCGGTATCGCCATTACCTGTCTTGAAATTCACATCTCCGCCACCTTCGGCCAGTAACTGAACCATTGGTTCTGAAGGGTACTCACAGGCCAGCATTAAAGGAGTGCGCTTGTACTGATCAGAAAAATCGTTCAGATCTGCCCCGGCTTTAATGAGTGCCTCTACGGCTGTAACATCACGGTTCAATACTGCCTCATGAATGCTCATTCCTCCGGTAGCTATGTCGGTTTCATCGCCCGATAACAGTGTGGCTATTTCCTTTACCCCGCTGCGCTGTGCATAAGTAAGGGGTGTTGTATCAAATATGTCTTTATCCTCTGTATCAATACCGCTTTTTTCCCTCAATACCTTTACAGTCTTCGTTGCGGCATCTATGGCTCCGGGGATGGTTTTGCGGTGTACCAGTTTATCACAGATAACATGTAAAAGATTTTTTCCTTCCGATTCCGTTGCATCCATCTTTACGCCGGCAATGCCCATAGCTTCGATAAAAGGGTACATGTATAATTGACCAGCCTCAAAATAGGCTAACTTGCCCGAGTCGTTTTTCTTTTTAGGATTGATACCGAGTTCCAGCAGCGCAGTGGCGGTATCAAATATTTTTTTTGCCTTATCTTCGGGTGAGTTGCCCTGCAGATCAAACCTGGTGGTAATAAGCGCGTGCAAAGCCGTGTTGCCGTATTTGTCGGCCGCGGGTTTCAAACCTGCTTCCGCCAAAAACCGAATGGCTTCCGGATGGGTAAAACGGGCTGCGAGGTGAAAGAGGTTTTCTTCCTGCTCATTTACAATATGAATATCAGCTAAATCCTTATACATGCCTATAACATCAACGGCGTTGGGCGCCGGATTAAACATGTTGCGATGATAAGCATCCCTGATCTGGTTAAATTCGTTTGTCATAACTAAATTCGTTCTTTGGCTATCTGCAACGCATTGGCAATGTTTTTATAATTTTTATGCGCAATGGGGGTAGCAATCTCAATAACCTTTTGATATACTTCAAGCTGCAGCCAGCAATCTGTTTTAAGCCGCGTGATATTGTCCTTCGCCAACTCACCAAACAAGGCAATATATTTTGACGTGAAAGGCAGTTTATATTCATCGGTCAGGTTCTGCTTCTCCCTGATGGCTTTATAAAAATTATCGCTGCTAAGGCTTAATATGCCCCGATCAATTGGCAGCAACATCTGCGCTTTATCAAGGCATACCAGTGTTTCGCGATAGCTGCCAAGCCAGTAAAAACATAAAGCGAGGTTAAACATGCCGGCCGGCCGCTGAGGCGTTTCCGTTTTTAAAAGCAGGTATGCTTCGGCGTAACGGCCCTGGCCAATCAGGTCAATAATTAAAAGCTCTTCGGTACCATCTGGAGGCACCTGCGATGATTGTAACAGCATACAGCCTGTTGAATTGATATAAAACCCGGAAAGCCGACATTTGTTGACGATCCAGGTTCGTTAATTAAAATATAGTGATAGGTAAAAAGGTAAAAATGGCTTTCAGTACATCGCCGTTTGCCCGCCTTTGGATGGGAATTATTTGGAGAAATCAAATTTGCCTTCAAACAATTTACCCACTACAGGCAACGGTTTGATGGCCTCATTATTGGCGGTTATAATACCCAGCAGCAGCAATACAAACGTAAGGATGCTGATAACCATCGATACAACTGAAAGGACCGGGACAATTGCCGCCAATACTGCAAGAGCAACTCCCAGGATAACTGATAAAATAATGAGGCCAAGCGACTGGCCGAGGTGGTAATTAACCAAAGGGCTTTTATCGGCGCGCTTTTTATATTCAAGATAAGATACGATCCAACCAATAATAGTGATGTAAGCCACAATGGCCATGCTTTTGTTTGTCATAACTTTTTGTTTTTTAAGGTTAAACGATAAATGATGTGGCCCAAAATTAGTCGCCCAGATACCCCGATTCAAAAAAAACGACGACTACAAGGCGTCTACAATCCTGATTAACAGTGTCTACAAATCATCTACAACAATTACTTAAACTTCTGTGTTATAATGAAGATATTTCGTTATCAGTTTATTACCCGGGTAATACCTAAAGCAAGAAATAATATCTCTTATATGTCTTTGAAGAATATAGCCGCCACAATAACCTGCCTTTTTTTAACCTCATACACAACCATAACCCAGGCCCAATCACTCGTAACCGACTCACTGAAGCAAGTTTTAAAAACTGCCGGTAACCACGAAAAACCTATTGTGATGGCCGAACTTGCCCGGGCTACTGTTGAGAAAAACATTGACGCGTCCATAGCAAACGCTGGCAAGGCTATAACCATGGCAAAAGAGAACGCAGATGTCGGCGCAACCGCCTTTTGCTATGCTACAATGGGGTATTTACTAATGCAGAAAAACCAGCAACACCGGGCTGCCCTCTTTATCGACAGCGCAGTTCAGATTGCAGCAAAATCAAAAAATAACGTGCTGGTTTCTTTTGCCTGGCTACGCAAAGGCTGGCTGGAACTGGTAAAAGGCAATAATGAAAAGGCCATGTCGGGTTTGCTGAAAGCAGAACAGCTGATACAATACACTGACAATCGGCGCGCCTACAGCTATAAAACACTCATCAACCATTACATAGCAAGCATTTACGCTTACGGCAGTGATACCCTTAAACAGCGGAAATACGCGTCCGATTGCCTCGCGGCAGCAAAGCGAAGCCTATATCCGGATGATTTATTGTTAGGTTACATGACCCTGGGCCATAGTTTTTTTTCGGCGTTTGAAAAGAATAGGACCAGGCGTGCGCTGCTTGATTCGTCAATGGTATATTACCGGGCTGCTTTAGCCACTTACCGGCATAATACAGAAAAAATACTTTTACAAAGTAACGCTTCGGCAACGGCCCTCAATATGGCAAACAGTTATTTCAAATACTATCCTCCCGCTTATAAAGACAGCGCTTATAATTATGTTAACATAGCACTTGATATTGCCAGGCGCACCAACGGTAAGGAAATAATTGCCAATTGCTACGGCATATTGAGCGAATATGCGCTTCGCGACGGATCGCCCGAAAAGGCAGAACAATACCTGCTCACCGGCATATCCGAATTAAAGGATTCTGCCCCCGGTGTCGATATCACACGGTCGCGGTTAATGCTGGGATTGGCAAACGTAGCCGAAAAAAGCAGCGACAAGGGCAAAGCGCTTGATTATTACAAAAAATATATCGACTACTACAGCAAGGTATTTGACAGCCAGAAACTGGCTACCGTGCAACAACTTGAAGAGGAATATCAATCTGTACTTAAAGAAAACGAGATAGCCCGCCTGCGCGAACGCGCCGATTTTAATAAACAACTCAACTGGCTTTATGTAGCTATCGGGTCGGCAAGTATCATTTTACTCGGGCTGCTGTTAAGCTCTTACCATTACAAGCTAAAAGCATCGCAGCAGCAAAAACAGCTTACCGAACAGGAGAAAGAAGAAATAAAACTTTTGGCACAATTACAACAAGCCGAAGCCCAGCGCCTGATGCTGGAGAAACAGGAGGCGGAACTGCAGAGCTCCCTGCGCGAAAAAGAACATGCCCATGCAAAGGCCCGGCAGGAGTTGTTACAGGACCGCACCGAATGGCTGGAAAAAGAGTTGCTGGCCGGCTCACTGAAAATTGAAGAGAAGAACGCTATCCTCGAGTTGTTAAAAGAGAAATCGCGCAAAGCCGGTTCGCCGGCTGTGGCCAGGCAGATGGGCCGCATCATCAACCAAAACCTGCGGATGGATAAAAACATTGATGAGCAGCAGGTCATAAGCCAAAGTCGTCCCGGTTTTTTCAATGCCCTGCAACAACAAGCCGAAAACAGCCTTACCCGCCTCGACCTAAAATATTGCTCATATATTTTAATGGGACTTGATACCAAGGAAATAGCTAACCGCCTCGGCGTTGAGCCAAAAAGTATCCGCATGGCCAGGTACAGGCTTAAACAAAAACTTAAATTAGCTAAAGACGACGATCTTGACCAGTTTATTGGCAAGGTTGGTTAGTGTAAGATGCAAATAGCCTTTTGGATTTAATTCAGGTACAAAAGCAGGTAAACACCCTCCGATATTAACAAAAAAAAACACCTTAATTTCGCCTTACTGTCCTCTCACATCCACCGTACGTGTCGTTCGGCATACTGCGGTTCATCAAACATTAACAGTTTTCAGCGGGGGGGGTATAAGCGTGTAAACGCAGCAATCGCAAGCTACCAGATTGACACTGTAAAGCCCACGATTGCTGCGATTGCAACAACTTGTTTATTATTTTGCTTCGATCTGCAATACGCTGATAGAGTATGCGGGAAACGTATAATTAAAGTCCTTTTTAATCCCCTTGAGCACAGATGTTACCGGAACGATCTTTTTAGGCTCGGTGATCGAATTGGTATCCTCTGGCTTTTCGGCTTTAAGCACCACAATTTTGCCATTGGATTTTAACGTGCCCGCACCGTTAAAATTAAAAGAAACCGGCGCCGCGCTGCCCGCGGCATTGACAACTTTTAAGTAAAGCGTCCCTGTTCTGGAATCGCGCGTGCCTACGTAAAACAGGGATGGATAGGTTTTGGGCTTCACATTACTAACGGAGTCTTTATGTGAGAGCCGCTGCAATTGGGTAGGGATACCTTCGCCCGTAATGTTCACCACCTTGTCACCTTTGTAATTGTTAAACATTTGCTGCGCATAAAATGATGGCGAACCATAGCTGTTAAGTGTATTATAGCCTATCAGATCTGACGACCATTGCATTCCCCCCGGATTAACATTTACAAACAGCGGCGCATAGCATGACATCACCACAATATCCGAATTACGCTCCATCCCAGTCATCCAGGCGGCGTCTCCGAGGGCGGCATTAAAATTAGGTGTAGGTTTACCTTCACGTGTAGCCCATTCTCCTACAAATATCTTCGGGCCTTTTCTGTCGTATTTATCATAATGGTCGGCATCGCTTTCCATATCAAATGCACTCCTGTAATAATGCTCGTCATACACATCAGGACGGCGTTTAGTCAGTGGTACCCTTTGCCCCAGCCAGTCTTTTCCGCCTACGGTCGAGATCACCTGCAATTCGGGATATTTTGCCCTGATGGCGTCAAAAAACTGCGCAAAGCGGCCATCATAACTGCCCGAAAGGTCAAAACCATCCTCGTTACCTACTTCAACAAAGTTAAGCTTAAATGGTGCGGGATGTCCGTCAAGGGCACGGCGCTTACCCCATACGGTGGTGGTATCGCCTGTTACATATTCTATTTCTTCCAGCGCATCGTCCACAAATGGCTTCAGCAGCGGCCCTGCCTCAATATGATCTGTGTTCAGCGTATACCCGGCAAACAGGGCAAGCACCGGCTCCATATGCAGATCCTCGCACCATAACAGGTATTCCAATAGGCCCATTCCATCTGACGAACGATACCCCCAGGTTCCTTTGTGGCCTGGCCGGCCTTCAACCGGGCCCAGCGTCTTTTTCCAGTCAAACCGGGTCGAAAACATTTCACCTTCCAGGTAATTGCCGCCGGGTAACCGCAAAAAGGCTGGGTTCATGGAGGCCAGCAGCTGCATAATATCCGCCCTGTTGCCATTCGGGCGATTATTAAACGTTGGTGGGAACAACGATACCAGGCTAAACCAGTAACTGCCAGCAGCATTCGGGCGAATAACGAAACGAGTGGCCGATGTAGGTTTGACAGTTGCCGGTACAGTTAAACTGACGCTGAATTTTTTCCAACCATTATCAATGCCGGTAACTATTGCCGATGCATAAGCAACGTTGGTTACCGTATCCTCGATGCTTACAGTTAAAGTGCTGTTGTTAACCTGGCCGGCCCGGGCGAAAAAGCTGCCTTTATAAGTGGTTGATGGTTTAACCGGTATTCCCCAGAAACCATCATTGGCAATCCCCGTTTTTTTATCCCCGGCAGCTACCTGTAAGTGCAAACTGGTTGTAAGCGCGTCATTCACCGGGTTTTTATAATCGAGCATAATGGCAGATGTATCACCCTTTTCTTTTAACAAGCGCCAGTGATCAGGCGCTTTCTGGTTGTCTTTAAAACTCCTGTTCCTGAGCAGTTCTCCATAAATACCGCCGTCATAAGAATAATTGATCTCTTCTGTCATCAGTCCGTACAACCTGGGGCTCACGCTGGCCCCGGGCTGATCAAACTGAAGGGTAAGCTTAGTGGTGGTTTGGGCGTGAAGTAAGGCCGCCGGGGCGAAGGAGCCCAGTATCAGGGCTACATAGGAAAGGATCTTCTGGTTCTTAAACATAATCATAAATTGTATTTGGTTGCTTTTATTTTAATTGTTTTAATAACAATTAAAAACACTGATATTACATTTACTTTCAACCGGCTACCGACAGGTAAACATTATATATCTAACTGTAAAAAATTAAAATAACTACAGAAAGCAGGTTAATTATTGGCTGATCAAATGTAATCAATAGATTGTTAAAACAACAATTAAAAATCATTACCATATTTTACAGTTATGTTTCAAAACAATGTAGGGCTGTTCCGGGCCCCTGGAAATTAAAAATTATGAGAACGTTAACGGCAATGCTGGCATATTTTGGTTATTCTGATATTGGAACTCATGGTAAGATAGAATACGTTTCATTAAGTGCCATTAAATGACATTAAGTGTAAATAAGCGCAATGATTTCACCCTTGATTTTTGCTTGAGGAACAAATTGGGTCTTGAGGAACATTTGAGGGTCAGGAACAATCAAATCGGGAACAATTTGAAAAAACTGAGCGCAAATAAAAAATCGCATAACTCTGTAATTAAGCGGCTTACTTTAATTAAAAGAAGTTTGAGTTTGTTTGATTTTGACGGCCTATTTTCCGATACAAAACTTACTAAATATATTCTCCAGCAAATCATCAGTAGTAACCACTCCCGTGATCTCACCCAAATAGTGAAGTCCCTGCTTAATATCCATCGACAGGAAATCTGAAGTGATACTGCCATCTATACCGCCCAACACCCTTACAAGTGCTTCTTCAGTTTTTTGCAGGGCTTCCAGGTGGCGAATATTGGTCACCAGCGTTTCATCGCCGCTAAGCTGGTCTTTTACTGCCGATGAATAAATTTTGTGCTTTAGCTCATCAATATGGCTTTTTTCTTTGGCCGAAATAAAAATAATGTCCGGAAGTCCGAAAGTCCGGAAGTCGGGGATTGCAGAAGTGGATAAATCGTGCTCATCAAAACCGTAATTAGCAAATAAGTCAGCGAAGCTTCTTTCAGACTTTCCGACTTTCTGACTTTCCGGCTTATTCAGCAGATCGGCTTTATTGGCTACCACCAGCATGGTAACTCCGGGCTTTTGCAGGCTGGCAATATCATTGTTCAGGTCTTCGATAGTAATCTCCGCAGCATCAAAAACATAAACCAACAAGGCCGACTGGCTGATCTTTTCCATAGTACGTTGTACCCCTATCTGTTCAATGGCATCGGTAGCTTCGCGGATCCCGGCGGTATCAATAAGCCTGAAATTAATGCCCTGGATATTCAGTACCTCCTCAATCGTATCTCTTGTGGTACCAGGGATGTGGCTCACTATGGCACGCTCTTCATTAAGCAGGGCGTTAAGCAGGGTTGATTTACCGGCATTAGGTCTGCCTGCTATTACTGTATTTACACCGTTTTTAATAGCATTTCCTAACTCGAAAGATTGGATAAGCCGGCCTACGATTTTGGCAATTTCATGGATCAATTGTTTCAACTGGGCACGATTGGCAAACTCCACATCTTCTTCAGCAAAATCAAGTTCCAGCTCAATGAGCGAGGCAAAGTTTACCAGTTGCTCACGCAGGGCCTGCAACTGTGTACTGAAGCCGCCACGGAGCTGCTGCAGGGCCACCTGCTGCGATGCTTTAGAGTTGGAAGCGATCAGATCGGCAACAGCTTCGGCCTGGCTCAGATCAAGCTGGCCGTTCAGGAAGGCCCTTAAAGTAAATTCGCCGGGTTTGGCTGAGCGTGCGCCTTTTTTGATAAACAATTTGATAATACTTTCAATAATATAACCTGAAGCATGGCACGAAATCTCAACCACATTTTCGCGGGTATATGACCGCGGACCAACAAACACCGATACCAGCACCTCGTCCAAAGTCAAGTCGCCATCGGCAATACTGCCGAAATGAATAGTGTGTGATGCCTGTTTGCTCAGGTCTTTGCCTTTAAATACGCTATTTGCTATGTTTATGGCATTAGCGCCTGAAAGGCGGATCACTGCTATGGCGCCCACCCCGTTCGGTGTGGCAAGGGCAACTATAGTATCGGTATTATCTGTCATTTTTTTGCTGATAGTTAATGGTTCATAGATCATGGCTAACGCCTGTCTAATTTACCAAAGTGCAAAGGTCGTTATTTCGTGGTGATTTTTCTCACCGACTCATTCTAATCCATCTCCATATGACTTGAACATGAAAAACGCAGGCGCACCATGAACTATGATCCATGAACCATTAACTAAAATCTTTACCTTCGCAGGCAATTATGGTAACTTTTTTTGAAGCTTCGCTCGAAACCATTTCGGTGCATCATGTCGGTAACCAATCGCAGGAAGAGATGTACGCCCTTTCTGAACAACCGTTGGAATTAAAGGATGAGATCATCCCCAACCTGCTTATGCAGTATTTTCTGAAACCTTTTGAAAAGGCTAACGAGGTTTATCACCTAACGCACAGCAGTGGTGATTTGGGACTGAACGAGTTGCACCACTTTGCTACGCAGGTGTTTGACGATAACACCAAATTCCACGAGGCATCTGAGCAAATAGCGAGACATTTGTACAAGGTTACCGTTCACCCCAACATCAAAGGCGGTGAGCTTTATGTGGTGTATTTTAACAAAGTTCAAATAGAAGGCAACCCGCTGGATGCCATTGGTATCTTCAAATCAGAAAATAAGGAAACCTACCTCAAAGTGTACCCGGACAAAGGCGGTTTCCAGGTTGATTACGAACAGGATGCCATCAACATCAACAAGCTGGACAAAGGTGTGCTGATCTTCAACATCGAAAAAGAAAACGGATATAAGGTAGTGGTGGTTGATAAAACCAACAGCGGCCAGGAAGCGGCCATGTACTGGAAAGATCAGTTTTTACAACTGAAGATCCGTAATGACAGCTTCAACCAAACCAACAATACCCTTGGCATTTACAAAAACTTCATCACCGAAAAAATTGACGAAGAATTTGAGATGAGCAAAGCCGATAAGATCGACCTGCTGAACCGCTCCATGAAATATTTCAAGGAAAAAGAAACCTTTGATATGGAAGAGTTTTCGAATGAAGTGATTGGTAACGAACAGGCCATTGAATCGTTCAAAACTTTCAAAAACCAGTACGAGCAGGAGTTTGACAGCCCTATTGCCGATAATTTTGTGATATCAGAAAATGCTGTAAAAAAACAGGCTCGTGTTTACAAAAGCGTCCTTAAACTTGATAAAAACTTCCACATCTATATTCATGGCGATAAGGAGTTAATTGAGAAAGGCTTTGATGATGGCCGGGCGATGAATTATTATAAGGTTTATTTTAAGGAAGAAGCATAACCCGGCACTTATTGACATGCCGCTATAAACTAATCTTCCAGTATAGCAAGGCGTTATATTTTCAGTATGTATTATAATAAACCTTTGCAGTTGTGATAAGTCGTACAGCTATATATCGTACTACTAAATTAATCACAATGAAAAACTATTATTTATTTTCTCCGTACTGTCTATTATCACAGGCTGCGACGTCCTTAAAAAAAATCATGGTATCCCTGATTATCAAATCGGTATGAGCGAACAAGACTTTACCGCGTCGCATAAAAATAACCTGACTATTATGGAAGCAACCAAAGGCCATACTGTTTATAGAAGAGTAATAGGAAATAATGGTGAACGTATGTATTATTATTTTGAAAACGATAAATTGGTGAAAATGCGTCGTGCAGACAGTCCAAACTCGGTAGTGGTCATCGATCCGGGGCGATGATAAACAAACTCAGTAACTTTGGGAAGAAAGAAAGTTTAAAACTGTACACCCCACCTCTCTTCAATCCCCAATCCAAATAAAGCAAAATCATATTTAACCGGATCATTCGGGTCAAGCTCACGGAGCCTTTCGGTTAGTTCAACTGCTGTTTGCCAGTCGGTTTGTTTGCGGGTAATGAGGTTGAGTTTGCGGGAAACTCTGTCAACATGCAGATCAAGCGGGCAGATCAGGTCGTCAGGTTTTATGCGGTTCCAGATACCGAAATCAACGCCATTATCATCTTTGCGTACCATCCATCGTAAAAACATGTTCAGGCGTTTACAGGTTGATTTTTGCGAAGGCGACGATACATGCTTTTTGGTACGATGAGGAAAATCAGGTAAAGAAAAGAAGTATGAGCGAAAGCCCCCCAGCCCCCTAAAGGGGGAGTAAGCACCGTCTTCGGGAATAAATGCGTCTTCTAACGATTCAAACCGTTCATAATGCTGCCTGAAAAATGCGATGAAGTACAATGTATCCACATCATTAAAAGTGCGGTGCTTAAATTGCAACAGCTTTTTCAGGTCAGGCTCTTCGTGATTGATGATAAAATCATAAGGCGCACCATCCATCAGGACTATCAGTTCTTTACATTTTTTGATGATGGTAACCCGTTGCCCCCAGGCTAAAGTAGCAGCCCAAAAGCCCATGATCTCGATATCTTGCTTTTGGCTAAACATATGCGGGATGGTTACCGGATCATTCTCAATAAATTCGGGGCGGTTATATTGGGCTACTTTAGCATCGAGGAAAGCTTTGAGGTTTTCGGTCATGATTTAAATGGTGAGTGGTTGATTAGGTTGATTAAGTGAGTGGTTAAAACCAACTACTCACCTAATCAACCATTCACTTAATCAACTAAGCAAGAGCTTGCTTAATATCCTCCAGCAAATCCTCGATATCTTCTACTCCTACACTTAAACGCAAAAGATTATCAACCACACCAGCTTTTTCACGTTCGGCTTTGGGGATTGAACCGTGGGTCATGCTTACCGGGTGATTGATTAGCGATTCCACACCGCCTAATGATTCGGCTAATGAAAATACTTTGAATGACGATGCAATGCGGAACGTTTCCTGCAAATCGGCACCTTTCAGTACGATACTGATCATGCCCCCAAAATCGCGCATTTGTTTTTTTGCGATGTCATGATTTGGATGATCGGTAAAACCAGGCCAGTAGATCTTTTCAACTTTAGGGTGATCTTTCAAAAATTCAGCTATCTGGCGGCCGTTCTCGCAATGCGCTTTCATGCGCAGGTGCAGGGTTTTGATACCACGCAACACCAGGAAGCTATCCATTGGACCCGGCGTAGCGCCACAGGCATTATAAATGAACCAAAGCTTTTTATAAAGCTCTTCATCATTCAGCATCAGTGCACCCATTACCACATCGCTATGGCCGCCTATGTATTTGGTTACCGAGTGCATCACAATATCAGCACCCAGATCAATCGGGTTTTGCAGGTAAGGCGATGCAAAGGTATTATCCACCACAAAAAGCAGGTTCTTTTCTTTGGTAATCTTACCAATAGCTTCTACATCCACAATGCGCATGGTTGGGTTAGTTGGCGTTTCTATCCAAACCAATTTGGTTTTATCATTAACGTGGGCACGCACAAGCTCCGGATCAGACAGATCCAAAAAATGAAACTTAATACCATAGTTAGCAAAGATCTTGGTAAAGATCCGGTATGAACCACCATAAAGGTCGTTACCTGTAATTACTTCATCGCCTGGCGCAAGCAGTTTCATTACTGCATCGGTAGCACCCATACCGCTTGAAAAGGCAAGGCCAAACTTTGCATTTTCCAAAGCCGCCAAACAATCTTCAAGCGCCTTACGGGTAGGGTTAGTACCACGCGAGTACTCATAACCCTTATTATCCCCCGGCGATTTTTGCCAGTAGGTAGATGTCTGATATATCGGCGTCATGATAGCGCCTGTAGTTGGATCGGGCTCCTGCCCTGCGTGTATTGCTTTAGTTGCGAATTTCATATTTGGTGATTGGTTGATTGGTTGATTGAGTGAGTGGTTGTCTTTTTTAGTGAGTGGTTGATTGGTTGATTAAGTGAGTGGTTGTTAGCATTTTTTAAATTAACCATTCTCCAAATCAACCACTCACCATTCACGCCCCATCAACTTTCTTACTTTTTAAATATTGAATGTAACCGTTTATTAATCTCAGGCAACTATCGTATTCTGCCTGAAACTGCTGTAGTGTTTCGTTTGTTATAATCTCTTCATCCAACGCTATGATCAAATGGTCGAGTGTTTCAGTTAACGAACCTCGTGCCATTATACAAAAGCGAATATTGTCCTGGTAATGAAATCTACCGTGTCCCTCTGCTAAATTATTACCAATGGAGCGTGATGAACGAACAATTTGATCTGTCAGTCTGTACTTTTCTTCAACAGGAAACTCTTTTACAAGCCCGGATATCATATTTCTAATCTTTCTTGCTTGCTTCCATGTTTCAAGATCAGTGAATGAGGCCATCGAATATTAATTTAGTGATTGGTTACTTAGGTTAAACAGATTATAAAATTATTAAGAAACACAGACTACTGCAAATGGAGCTTAAAACCAACCACTCACCTAATCAACTCAATCAATCATTCACCCAAAATAAACCACTCACCTAATCAACCCAATCAACCACCCACCTAAAGCTTAATACGCCCTTGCAAATAAAACCCGCTGTGCAGACGGTTTACCGGTAAAAATACATTTACCTTCTTCCTGTTTGTTATCCAAAGGTATGCAACGGATTGTCGCCTTAGTTTCCTCTTTTATTTTTTGTTCGGTTTCGGATGTGCCATCCCAATGGGCGCTGATAAAGCCTGGTTGCTCGTCAAGCATGCGTTTAAACTCATCCCAGGTATCAACCTCGGTCATATTTTCGGCGCGAAAATCGAATGCTTTTTTGTAGATGTTGTTCTGGATCTCTTCCAGCAGGTTTTCTATTTTGCCGGCAAGGCCTTCCTGCGTGGTAGTCTCCTTGGTTTTAGTATCACGGCGGGCCAGCTCAACAGTTCCGCTCTGCATATCACGGCTGCCAATGGCTACACGCAATGGCACACCTTTCAGCTCGTACTCGGCAAATTTAGCTCCCGGGCGATGGGTATCGCGGTTATCAAATTTTACCGAAATGCCTTTGCCCTTAAGCTCTTTTTTTAACGAATCAACGTAAGCGCTTATATTATCCAGCTCTTCCTGATGTTTATAAATTGGCACTACTACCACCTGTATTGGCGCCAGTTTTGGAGGCAATACAAGGCCGGCATCATCACTATGGGCCATGATCAGCGCACCTATCAAACGGGTTGATACCCCCCATGAGGTTGCCCAAACGTGTTCAATTTTATTTTCCTTATTGGTGAACTTCACATCAAACGCCTTAGCAAAATTCTGCCCCAAAAAGTGCGATGTGCCGGCTTGCAAAGCTTTACCATCCTGCATCAGCGCCTCTATACAATAAGTATCCAAAGCACCGGCAAAGCGCTCATTAGCTGTCTTACGGCCTTTTACTACAGGTAAAGCCATCCAGTTTTCGGCAAAATCGGCATACACGTTCAGCATTTGCTCAGTCTCGGCTATAGCCTCATCGGCTGTTGCGTGGGCAGTGTGGCCTTCCTGCCATAAAAATTCACTGGTACGTAAAAACAAACGCGTGCGCATTTCCCAGCGCATTAC
This sequence comes from Mucilaginibacter sp. cycad4, assembly GCF_034263275.1. Lineage (NCBI taxonomy): Bacteria > Pseudomonadati > Bacteroidota > Sphingobacteriia > Sphingobacteriales > Sphingobacteriaceae > Mucilaginibacter > Mucilaginibacter sp. cycad4. Next base: position 3,969,922 of record NZ_CP139559.1, read on the forward strand.
GTTGGCCCATTGGTTAACCAGGATAGGCAGGTCGCGGTATGATTGGATCCAGCCTTTGTAAGTGTTCCAGATAATGGTTTCGGATGTAGGGCGGATAATCAGCTCTTCTTCAAGTTTGGCCTCCTCATCCACAATTATATTTCCTTCGCCATCATTTTTGAGGCGATAGTGGGTTACCACTGCACATTCTTTTGCAAAACCGTCAACATGGCTGGCTTCTTTACTAAAAAAAGATTTGGGTATTAAAAGCGGGAAATAAGCATTGCTGTGCCCGGTATCTTTAAACATCCCGTCAAGCACCGCCTGGATCTTTTCCCATATCGAATAGCCGTACGGTTTAATGATCATACAGCCCCTAACCGGCGAGTACTCGGCCATGTCAGATTTAATTACTAAGTCGTTAAACCATTGCGAATAATCTTCGTCTTTACTAATAACACCTTTGCTCATATTGATTGGATAGAATTTGGACTTGTGTAATTGTTGTATATTGCTGCCAAATTTATAAATTTAAAACTTATTTGACCTTGCACTTTTTACTTACCTGCATATGAAACGGAACATCGCGATAGGAATGTTTATTATCGGTGCCATGGCATTGAGTTCCTGCTCCACAACCAAGCTTGCATCAAACCAAAGTAATGATAATGTTTATTTTTCTGATGCACGAGCGGCCGATGAACCGGTTTATGCCCAGCAGCCAGCCTACAACCAAACCCCGGTTGCACAGGATGGCTACAGCGACGACGATGATGATTACTTTTATTACGACGATTATTCTGCACGTATAAACCGTTTCAGTTACCTGTCACCATTTGGCTATTACGATGACTTTTATTCGGCATACAATAGCTATCCTTATTACAACTATGGCCTTGGCTACGGATATGGCGGCTTAGGCGGCTATTACGGCGGCCTCGGATATGGCTATGGTGGCTGGGGATTGGGCTACGGTGGTTATTACGGCGGCCTTGGCTTAGGATTAGGTTATGGCTACGGCGGTTATTATGGCGGCGGCTACGGATATGGCGGCTACGGCGGCTATTATGGCGGCGGTTACGGATACGGTGGTTATGGCGGTTACTATGGTGGTGGCTATGCTTCATCGGGTACAGCACGTCCTTACCGTGGCAATGGCAATCCTTTCGCGGGCAGCGGGGGCCGCAGGCCTGTTAGCAGCGCTGTTTCGGGCATAGGCTACGTTCCCGGAGGCCGTAACAGACCATTGGGCAGCAGAACAAACACCTATAGTAACGGTACCAGCAATAGCGGAAATAACAGCTATAATAATAACAATGGCACCCGTTATGCACGCCCGGCCCGCACGGATGCGGCGCCTACGCGTGATGCACAGCCTGTTTACAGGCAACCGCAAATTGAACGTACATCCACGCAGCCATCACCTTCTCCGGCATCAAGCTCGGGCGGCAGTTCACGCAGTACCGGCAGCAGCAGCGGCGGCGGTGGCGGCAGACCATCAAGACCTTAAACCTAAATCTTATATTTTATTTACCTGAATTTTATGAAAATCAAGTATTTACTAAGCGTAATTGCTATAGTAGCAATTACTAAAGATAGCTTTGCGCAATATTCACAGGATGCCATCCGGTTTTCAACTTTTCAAACTGGGTCAACCTCACGGATCAAAGCTATTGGCAACGCGGGCACCGCTGTAGGCGGCGATTTGAGCTCAGTTAGCGGAAACCCCGCCGGCCTGGGCTTTTTTACCCACTCGGAGGTTAGTATTACCCCCGAGTATGATAACTCAAAAATCAATTCAAGTTTTTTTGGGCAGGCAGGCAGCGCAAACCGCAACGACGTGAATATGAGTAACGCTGCCATCGTTTTTTATCAGCAGCTTAGCAACGCACGGCGCGACAAAAGCAAAGGCTGGTTAAGTATCAATTATGGCGCGGGCTACAGCCGTACCAATAATTTTTATGAAAACGTTGCCTACGGCGGTACAAACCAAACAAGTTCCATTTCCGATTATTATGCCGGTATTGCCAAACGCGAAGTATCCCAATACGGCAGCGTTAACCCCAACGGGCTCGATGGCTGGGCGTATGATCATATCCTGATCGATAACTTCGGCCCTGCTTCCGATCCAAACTCTTATTCGAGCACGGTGAATGTTCCTGTAAGGCAGCTGGCGGGCATTACCCGTACCGGTGGCCAGTCGGAGTTTAACCTTTCATTCGGTGCCAATTACAGCAATAAGCTTTATATAGGTTTGGGACTGGCTATTACCGATATCAGGTATAATTCGCATGCCAGGTTTACCGAAAACGGCAACGCTATTATAACCAACGGCGGCAACCCTACCGACTTTTCATCAACTTTTGCGCAGGACCAAAGCACCAAAGGTTCGGGCTTTAACGCCAAATTAGGTGTTATTTACAAACCCATACAGGCTTTACGACTGGGCTTTGTGTTTACCTCGCCGACGTTTTATAATATCGATGATTCATATGCCGAAGGGCTTGCCACGCAATATACAGGTGGCAAGAGTTATCAAAACGTATCCGAGCCATATCAGCTGAGCTACAATCTGCGTACACCGTTAAAATTAGCAGGTGGTGCATCTGTTTTCATAGGCAAATACGGTTTCATAAGCGGCGATGTTGAATATATTGATTACACCACTACACATTTAAGCAGTAACGACAGCTATACTGCTGATGGCGATAACAGCGATATCAAATCACTTTACCGCTCAACAGTGAACCTTCATGTGGGCGCCGAAGTAAACGTGAACAGCCTCGTTTATCTTCGTGGCGGGTACAGCCAGCAGGGCAACCCAATGAAAGATCTTGGCAGCGATATTAAAACAGTTAGCGGCGGCATAGGCTTCCATTTTGGTGCTTATTTTGTTGACGCCACCTACGCGAGGGTAACCGGCAAGCAAACCATTTTCCCTTATGAGGTAGGTGCAACCAGTCCTTTTGCTGATCTGAAGAAAACTAATAATAACGCATTCCTTACTTTAGGATACCGCTTTTAACTATTGATTTTTTTGATTGATTACGCTGATTGCGTTGATCAGTTCAGCCTCTCTTTCAAGATGAAAGAGAGGCTGTTTTTTATCAAAAGAAATCATCCCCCCAAACTTCATCAGCGAAATCAACGCAATCAAAACAAATCGACGGTCAAAATCAACGGTCAAATTAAGTAACTTGCCCTTCATAATTTAAATTGACTATGAACAAAAACCTACTTAAAAGCACAAGCGTGCTAATGCTGCTTACAGGTATCTGCTTTAGCGCGGGTGCCCAGCAATCGGCCGAAACAAAAGCCTGGGTAGCCAAATCAAATGAGTATACCAAAATCATTATCGATCTGGATAAAAAATACTCGCCTGAGTACGGATCGTCACAAGGCCTTGCAGAATATGACAGCGATATAGCCGTACCAACCCTGCAAAACATCATGGCCGAACGCAAGGATGAAGAAACGGTTGTCGCTAAACTTACCGAAGCGCTTAAGACTGAAAAAAATACTTTTATTCAGCAGGATATCAATATCATCATAACCCACCTCAAACTGGGCTTCCGCCAGCAGGACTTTGAGCTGAGCCGCCAGGTGCCCTTTTTAAATGCTTCTTCAACCATTTACAGCGGACTGGAAACGCTGCTTGACGATCAGACCCCCGAAGCCCGTCGCCAGGCAGCTGTAATGCGCATCCGTAAGTATGCAGGGCTGGAAAAAGGTTATAAACCATTGACAACCATTTACAGGGAACGCGTACAGCACCAGATGGAAGGTAAAAACATGATCTATCCGTCAAAGCAGCGTATGGAAACCGATCTGTCGCGCAATGCCAGCATCGTAAGCGGTATTGCCGAGCTTTGCACCAAATACAAGGTGACCGGCTGGGAACAACCTTATGCCACCCTGAAAAAACAACTGGAAGATTATGACAAATGGATAAAAGCAAACGTACTGGTAAAAGCCCGTACCGATTTCCGCCTGCCTCCGGAGGAGTATGCTATGAACCTCGAAGCTTATGGTATAGATATTCCCCCTGCTAAAGTAGCTGAAATGGCACATGCCCTTTTCAACCAGATCCAGGATGAAATGAAACCCATTGCAGAGCAGATAGCGAAGAAACGTAACCTGCCATCGGGCGATTACCGCGCTGTGATCCGCGAGCTTAAAAAAGAGCAGATCCATGGTGATTCTATTATTCCACTGTACGAACAGCATTTAAAAGATATTGAAGGCATCATTCGCCAGCATCAACTGGTAACACTGCCAAACCGCCCGGCTATTATCCGTTTAGCATCTGCTGCCGAAACTGCGCAAAGCCCTGCCCCGCACATGGTACCACCACCATTCCTGAACAATACCGGGCAACGAGGTGTGTTTGTGCTGCCTTTAAATATGCCCGCATCTCCCGGCGAAAAAGCTACAGATAAGTATGACGACTTCACTTTCGATGCCGCCTCATGGACAATCATAGCCCACGAAGCCAGGCCAGGCCATGAATTACAGTTTGATAAAATGGTTGAAGAAGGCGTATCCCAGGCGCGTGCCCTTTATGCCTTTAACTCAACCAATGTGGAAGGCTGGGGCCTATATTCTGAATACATCACCCGCCCTTACATGCCATTGGAAGGACAGCTGGTATCATTAGATTACCGCCTGCTCAGGGCAGCCCGCGCCTTCCTCGACCCCGAGTTACAGGCCGGCAAGATAACCCAGCAGCAAGCACTTGACGTATTGATGAACGATGTAGTACAATCACGCGCATTTGCCCGCCAGGAGGTTGAGCGTTATACCATTAACGCACCCGGCCAGGCCAACAGCTATTTTTATGGTTTTACCAAAATGATTGCCCTGCGTAAGGATACCGAAGCCGCATTAGGCAGCAAATTCAACGCGCTGCATTTTCATGATTTTATCCTGTCGCAAGGGATCCTGCCGCCGGCATTGATCCGCGAAGCCGTTATGAATGATTTTGTGCCGAAGGAAAAGGCTTTGTAAGCTTATTTCCAGGAGTATAAAACCCCAATGGCGCAAGTGTTGTGTGGTTGGATGGAGGGATGCTCACTTGTGCCTTACAAAACGGGATGCACAAGTCAGCCACGCTCATCGTCCCAAACACAAGACTTGCGCCAGTAAAGGTGGAATTTTTGATTCTCCCAATGGCGCAAGTGTTGTGTGGTTGGATGGAGGGACGCTCACTTGTGCCTTACAAAATGTCTTGTCCTAAAATAGGTTTACACAACAGTAAACAAAAATGGAAAGATATTCAAAAGTGTATGGCAGCAAATGGCAAAGCCAGTACAGCGAGGAGTTTAAGCGTAAAGTTTGTCAAGAATATTTAGAAGGTCAGGAAAGCCGAACAACGATTGAAAGGAAATACAAATTAGGCAATAGCCGTATTGCGTTTTGGCTCAAATCATTCGGATTGGAGATGAAGAAAACAATTTATGTATCTTCGAATGATATGCCAACCAAGAAAGATCAGGATGTCCCGGCCGAAAACAGCGCATCAATTAAGTTATTAAAAAAGCAACTTGAAGATGCATTGCTGGAGAAGGAGCTTTATCGTAAAATGATAGAAGTGGCCGAAAGAGATCTTAAGATCAATATCCGAAAAAAGTCCGATACCAAGTAATCCGTGAGATTAAAGACAGCTACCCTGGGATGAGCCTGGTGAAGTGCTGTTGTTTACTTGGAGTTACCCGGCAGGCCTATTACCAGCATTTTTGGGAGACAGAAGCGATAAGCTTTGAGCAGGAAATATTATTAAATGAGGTCCGGGCAATAAGGGCCATACATCCGATTATTGGCGGTAAAAAACTCTATGTTTTGCTGCAGCCTTTTTTGCTTGAGCACCGGATAAAAATGGGCAGGGATGCGCTTTTTGATCTGCTTGCTGCTCACTACTTGTTAGTTAGAAAGAAAAGGCGGCGCATACATACTACTCAATCTTTTCATTGGCTAAGAAAATATCCTAATTGCATAAGAGAAATTATTCCGACTAAAGTGAACGAAATATGGGTGTCAGATATCACTTACTACAGGACAAAGAAGGGATTCGTTTATATCAGTTTTATAACGGATGCCTATAGTAAAAAGATCGTCGGCTATCATGCCGCTGATACACTGGATGCAGTTCACACACTTAGTGCTTTACAAATGGCCATTAAAGAAAGTGACCAGCCTTTGACTGGCTTAATACATCATTCAGACAGAGGTGTTCAGTACTGTAGCTATGATTATGTAAAGCTATTACAGGACAATGAAATAATCATCAGCATGACCGAAAACGGAGACCCTTTAGAGAACGCAGTAGCGGAACGGATAAATGGAATAATGAAACAGGAGTACCTGGAACATCATATACTTAATGATAAAAACCAGGTTATGGAACTTTTAGCTAAGTCTGTAAACACTTATAATAAGCTAAGGCCTCACATGAGTTGCAATATGCTTACACCTGAGATCGTACATCAAAATAACCTATCTGTACAGCGAAATTGGAAAAGTTATTATAATTCAAAAAATGTCAATCTGTAAACCTATTTTAGGACTAATCAATAATGTAAACCTATAGCAGGATTAATCAATTAAACTGTAAACTTATTTTAGGACGATACAAAACGGGATGCACAAGTCAGCCACGCTCATCGTCCCAAACACAAGACTTGCGCCAGTAAAGGAATTTTTGATTCCCATCGTCATTGCGAGGTACGAAGCAATCCCCTATTTGCAGGTCAGCCCTGTATAGTTCGCGATTGCTTCGTACCTCGCAATGACGGTTATTAATAAGCGCTACGTTACTTCTTCGCCTGCTTTAAAAGCCATTGCGCTACATCATTCACCGCCTTATCATTTTCATACCCCGCAGGTAGCCTGCCATTTACATACTCATTGTAAAGCCATGGGTCTCCAACTGCTATTACTGTCCCTTTGCCGTATCTGGCAGATGCTATAATAGTAGCCCCATCTTTGTTTTTAAGCACAGGTACGGCAGTCCCCGTTAAACCTATCGAACATGCATCCTTCATAAAAACCTTTGAGGCTGTTTTAAATACCGGGTTGTTTTTCACGTAGATTGCACCATCCTCAAAATGAGCATCATCAATTACGTGATTTTGCAGATCGTTATTGAAATGCATCCCGAATTTGGCAGCAAGATTATTGAAATGCGGCAGCTCCACGTTCGCACTGTCATTCGCCATCATCAGTAAAACACCGCCTTTTTTTACCCACGCACTTATCTGCTCAATATCATCTTCCTGGATATAATTGGGGTTCGGGCTTTCCTTTTTGGTATCCGGGTCAACTATGATATAAACAGATGATCCTTTCAGGTTATCCAAAGTTGGTGCTGTGCCAAGCGTATCCAGCTTAGCGCCGCGGCTTGTAAAAGCCCCGCCAAAGATCTTGAAACCGTTGTTATCCGTTTCATCCCACAGGTAATGGAACCGCTCTTGTTGCCCGTTTGCCCCTTTATGTACTTCGTGATTGAAATAATAATCGAGCGTTACGGTTTGAGCGTTTGCGGCACAACCGGCAAGCGCAAACAGGGCTATAAGTGATGATCTTAGTTTCATAGTAGGTTTATTATTGGGTTTGCTTCTGGTCAAGTTATCACCGCAGACTTAACTTTTCTATCTATTTTCCGCGTGTTCAATTTTTTTAGGTGTAAACACTTTCACTTATTTTCAAAAAAAATAACACTGATAATCAATAAGTTAACTTTAGTAAAAATTATCTATTCAGCAAAAATGAACACATAGTCATTGATAATCAATAAGTTGAGTTTTCACAAGATCAAACGCTGAACACCCCGTTTTCAAAAATTGAACACTTCTATCTGGATTCAGTTTCGCAGCTTGTTCACGCTCCCTCAGGACCTCTCGCAGAGGGCACTGAGGTTCACTGTGTTCTAAATATCTACCAGGATACTCAGAACAGCGAATCAGCTTGGCGTATACATCAGGGTCCTCTGCGAGAGACCCTGATGGGACGATGGCTTCATTGCGCACGAGAAGCCCCCTCTAAATCTCCCCCGGTAGGGGAGACTTTTTGAACCTCATCGGTCATTTTAAAGCCCTCCCTTCCGGGGAGGGTTGGGTGGGGCTACTTGCTATGCCTTTTCCTGCGCTCAAGGCCACCATCGTTCCCGCTTTCACCCGAAGCTTACCTGCCGACGGGAACATCCTTCTTTACACCCCTCCAAAAATCGAAAACCCGCCGTCAACGCAGATCATCGAACCGGTTACAAATACGGAGGCATCGCTCAGCAACCACACCAATGCCCCTTTAAGTTCATCGGCATGGCCAAAGCGCTTAAACGGCGTTTGTTTAATCACCAGTTCGCCCCTTTGGGTATACCCGCCTTCGGGTTTGGTAAGCAGGTAACGGTTTTGCTCAGTAAGAAAAAAACCCGGTGCCAATGCATTCATCCGTATTGCGTCACCATAACGGTTAGCCAGCTCAACCGCAAACCACTGGTTATAGCAGTCGACAGCGGCCTTGCCTATATTATAGCCTAATACCTTGGTTATGGCACGTTTTGAGTTCATTGACGATATATTAACAATGCTGCCTTTACCTGTTTTGGCAATGGCTTCGCCGAAAACCTGCGTAGGGATCAGTGTACCCCAAAGGTTCAGCTCCATTACTTTTTTCATGCCCCCGATGTTCATTTTAAAAATGTCCTCATCGGGTTGTAAAACGCCCTCGGGCATATTGCCGCCTGCACCGTTCACCAGGCCATCTATCCTGCCAAAAGCTTCCAGCAATTTATCTTTAGCTGCTACCAGTTCAGCCTCGTTCATTACATCGGCCACCAGCGCAATAGCTTTACCGCCAGCTGCGTTAATAGCATTGGCACGCTCTTCGGCAACCTGGGCATTACGGCCAAGGATGCCCACTGCACCACCCGCCTCAACAATGCCGTCAATAAATGCTTTCCCTAATATGCCTGTTCCGCCGGTTACTACAATTACTTTTCCGGCTAATGAAAATTGATTATCCACTTAAATTATATTTTTAAGGTTGATGTATGATTATTTCAGATCTGTTATGGCTATGGCATCCATATCGGTATAATCCAGGTTTTCCCCGGCCATGCCCCAAATGAAGCTATAATTTGATGTACCGTTGCCCGAATGGATGCTCCATGGCGGCGATACCACAGCATCGTAATTATCCATGGTGATATGCCTTGTTTCCTGTCCTTCGCCCATGTAATGAAAAATCTTTTGGCCCGCAGGAACATCGAAATAAAAGTATGCTTCCATACGCCTGTCATGTACGTGGGCCGGCATGGTGTTCCAAACGCTGCCTTCATGTAATATGGTAAGGCCCATTACCAGCTGGCAGCTCCGTACACCTTCCAGGTGGATATATTTATTGATAGTGCGTTTGTTTGCCGTTGCTGCCGAACCCAGCTCAACCTTAACCGCATCGGCATGGGTAAGCAGGGTTGTTGGGTATACCGCATGCGCCGGTGATGATAGCAGGTAAAATACAGCCGGTACTGCCGGGTCGGCACTTTCAAAAGTTACGCTTTTTGTCCCTTTACCAATGTACAGGCAATCAAGCTTGTTCACTTCAAAGGCTTGCCCGTCGGCTTTTACTATACCGGGGCCGGCTACACTGATGATCCCGATCTCGCGGCGTTCTAAAAAATATTCGGCACGCAGGTTCGGGTAATTTGGCAGCTCAAGTGTTTTGCCTACCGGGTTAGCCATACCAACAATCATCCTGTCATAATGGGTATAGGTACAATTGATCTGGTCGGGCTCAACCTGTTTGTCAATCAAAAATCGTTCGCGTATGGTGGTGGTATCGTAGCTTTTAAAATCCGTTGGGTGGACGCTGTGTATTGTTTTCAAAGCAAATGTTGTTTTATAATATACTGGTTAATAATTACAATTCTACAACCTTAAAAACGATTTCAAAAACCATTTAATCCTTATTTTCACTTCAACGTTATAGTTTATCTGCCGTACATTAGTACAAATAAAAATCAAACTATAACGTTAAAGTAAATATTTAACGGTTAGTATATTGTTTTATTTATTTAAGCTTGTATAATTGAATACCTTAACAACAGCCTAATGGCTGCACTACCAATTCAATAATCCGATGAATAACTAAACTATGAAACACTTAACAACTTATAAAAACATCATGTTGCTAATTCTTTTTTCGCTTACAGCTGCGGGTGCTTCGGCCCAACAGCAGGAGATCACAGCTAAAAGTGCTAAATCCTGGGTTAAAGGCCGTGTTTGGGCCAATGGTTTGAAACTAAAGTTAAACTCATCAACAAATGATGTTGAATTTGCCAAACAATATGCTGCAAATAAGGCTGCATGGGATAAAGCGTTTGAGTTTCTTCGCGAACGTAACCTCGAAACTATAGAGCCGGGCAAGTACCCTATAGATGGCGATAATGTTTATGCATCCATTACCGAGGGCCCGTCAAAAGAACCGGAACAGGCAGCTTGGGAATCGCACCAAAACTATATCGACCTGCAATATGTGATTAAAGGCAAGGAGAAGATAGGCGTTGCCCCTATTGAAAGCCTTACTGTTACAAAGCCATATGACCCGGCTAAAGACTTTGCCAACTACAGCGGAGACGGTAAGTACTTTACCGCAACACCCGACGAATTTTTCCTGTTTTTCCCCAGCGATGGCCACAGGCCTAATATGAAGGTTGATGGTTATGATAAAGTGAAGAAACTGGTAATTAAGATAAAGGAAGTGAAATAGTCTGAATCAAAATTTCCAGAAATTATTTAATTAACAGAATTGAAAAGGCCTGCAATCAATATTTAGCAGGCCTTTGATTTATTCTAAAAATCCTTTAATTCTGAAAATTCTGATTCAGACCTGCACCGTCTTTACCAGCTTCCGTACATCAAATCCCTGCCCTGCGGCCTGCACCACCAGCTGATTGTAGATCTGTTCATCAAGCGTTGAGCGGCGGCTCAGGATCCATAAATAATTCCGGTTTGGGTGCCCTACCATGGCATAGCTATAATCATTGGCCAGCGCTATGATCCAGTATTTACCTTTAAAGGGCCATTGAAATTGAATATCAAGTTTGGCATTACTCGTTTTGTCGGCTACAACAGCGCGGCCTTCGGCAATTTTTATCTTATTCTCTTTTATACAACGGTTTTTAACAATGATATTTCCATCAGGGGCCAAGCCGTAAGCGGCTGATGTGAAGGTGCATCCTGATTCAAAACATTGCGGTAACGCGGCTATTTCAAACCACGAACCAACATATTTTTTCAAATCTACATAAGGAACGGTTTCAAGCGGCTTACAGCGGGCGGCTTGTAAGGCCAAAGCGGTTAAACCTAACGCTACAGAGGTTGCAATGATCTCTTTCTTCATAAACCAATAACGCCCGGTATGCCTAAAAAGTTTAAAACAAAAGCACATTACCGTAGCCAAATGCCATATCATTATTTAATTACCTTTGCGCCAAAGCATTATTTTATAACATGCCGGGTAAAACGAACATCAGTATTTTAGGCTGCGGCTGGTATGGCAGCGCATTAGGTAAAGCATTAATTGCTGATGGTATACAGGTAAAAGGCTCAACCACTTCTGCTGCAAAAACGGAGGAGCTGGCCGCGTTGGGCATCCGGCCCTATGTGGTTAATTTTTCGCCGGACGGGGAAATATATGATGCCGGTTTTTTTGACTGCGATGTTTTGTGGATAGCCATTCCACCGAAAAGCCGCAGTGGTGAGGGCGCTGTTTTTTTAGAGAAGGTTAAAGGGATTATCCGTGCCATAAAACAGTTTGCCATACAGCATGTGATATTTATCAGCTCCACGGCGGTTTATGCCGATAATAACAGGCAGGTAAATGAAGAAACCGCCCCCCAGCCCAATACCGAAGCCGGCAGGATATTATTTGAGGCCGAAAACCTTTTCCGTGCTGAAGATAGTTTTAAAACAACCATTATCCGTTTTGCAGGGTTGATTGGCCCCGGGCGCAACCCCGGCAGGTTTTTTGCCGGTAAAAAGGAGGTCCCCAATGGAAATGCGCCGGTGAACCTCATTCATCTTGATGATTGTATCGGCATTAGCAGAGCGATACTGGCGAAAGAGGCTTTTGGACATCTTTTTAACGGCTGTTCCCCCAATCATCCTGCTAAGGCCGATTTTTATACACAGGCTGCTCTTGGTTCGGGCTTTGAAAAGCCGGAGTTTGTTCGTGAATTGAAGGAATGGAAGATTGTGGACAGTGTGCATGTAAGGGCTGTGCTGGATTATGAATATAAGACTTTGTTGTAGCTGCTATCAAAAAAGCGCAGCAGCTATTCTTTATATTCCAACGTTTTTTTGAGCACCACATCTTCGGCTGAGCGGGCTATCATAACATCAAATGTACCCGGTTCGGTTACCAGTTTCATGTTGTTGTTCCAAACGGCAATATCTTCTGGTTTTACGGTAAACTTTACTGTTTTGGTTTCGCCGGGTCTGAGGCTGATCTTGTCAAAACCTTTGAGCGCCATTACCGGTGTAGTTACCGAATTTACTTTATTGCCGAGATACATTTGCACCACTTCCTTACCCGCCATACTGCCGCTGTTGGTTACATCTACCGAAACAGTAACTGCTTCATTTTCTCCGAACGATGCTGCCGATACCTGCATATTGCTGTATTTAAATGAAGTGTAACTTAAGCCATAACCAAAGGGGAACAGCACCCCGGTCGAGGAAAAAACATAGTCCTGCCCCGGTTTTTCGGGTGAACCCGGATTATGATAGAAACCTTTATTGGATGCCACATGATTATAAAAAACCGGGATATGCCCGGTTGACTGCGGGATAGATACCGTAAGCCTGCCTGATGGGTTTACCTTGCCGAACAGGATATTGGCAATGGCATTACCTCCCCTTTCGCCGGGATACCAGGCCTCCACAATAGCCGGGATATTTTCTTTTTCCCAGCTGATACTTTGCGGCCGGCCGTGTACCAGTACCAACACTACAGGCTTACCGGTTTTATAAACGGCCTGTAACAATTCCCGTTGTACGCCATCGGGGTTAATATCAGTAACATCATAGCCCTCGCCGCAGGTGAACGGGTCTTTAGGCTCGCTTTCGGGTGCATGCCCGTTCCAGCCTACACCGGCAAATACCACGCTGGTGGTTCCCAAAACTACAACCACAGCATCGCTGTTTTTTGCTGCTGTGATGGCTTCGGCAAAACCGCTTTTGTCCGAGCCCGACAGGGCACAGCCTTTGGCGTAATTGATCTTTATTTTATTGCCGGCTAATTGCCTGATACCGTTAAGCACTGTTGTACCCGATCGGCTGTCGCGGGTTGAACTGTAATCGCCATACTGAACCTGGTTGGCATTGGGGCCGATTACCGCCAGCGATTTCAGGCTGGTCATATTGAGCGGTAAAAGCTGTTTATCGTTTTTGAGCAGGATAATGGATTCCTCGGCAATCTGCTGCGACAGGGCGATATGATCCGGCGTATGTACCCGTTTTTTTAGTGCCGATGTATCGGGCAATGCCTTTTCAAACAAGCCTGCTTTAAACTTTATAGTAAGGATGCGGGCAACAGCGCTATCAATCAGGGCTTCTTTTACTTTTCCGCTTTTCACCAGGCCGGGCAGTTTATTATATACATCGGGGCTTGGCGCTTCCAGGTCAACCCCGGCGCTCAGGCCTATAGGAGCAGCACCTTCGGCATCTTTAGCAATATGATGAAAGGTGTATAAATGTTTAAGCCCTTCATAGTCCGAAAACACGTAGCCTTTAAAACCCCATTCCTGCCGTAATATGGCTTGCAGCAGGAAATGGCTGGCATGTGCCGGTACGCCGTCAATCTCATTATAAGCCGGCATTACGGCGTAAATATTTGCCTTTTGTACGACATCTTTAAAAGGCGGTAAAAACATCGACCGTAATTCGCGCTCCCCTATCGCTGCCGGGGCTAAATTGATACCCGCCACAGGGATACTGTAGGCTGCGAAATGCTTGGCTGTGCACATCAATTTATCTTTACCAATGCCGTTTATTGTTTGTAAAGGACTGCCCTGCATCCCAATTACAAACGAGGAACCCATCCTGCTCACCAGATATGGGTCCTCGGCATAACATTCCTCATTACGGCCATATCGAGGGTCGCGGATGAGATCGAACAAAGGTGAAAGCGCCTGGTCAACTCCTGATGAGTAAGCTTCATAAGCTATCACCGAACCCATTTTTTCAATCAGCGCCGGATTCCAGGTGCTGCCCTGCGCTATAGCCTGTGGAAAAATGGTAGCGCCTGCCGCCAGTTGCCCATGCAGGCATTCGCCTATTTGTATGGGCGGGATACCAAGTCTTGTTTTTTCTTTAGCATATTTTTTTGCTGCTATTGAGCGAGATGCTATGTCATTGATATTGGTAAAAGGGCTTTCACAAACACCATAAGCAATTGGGTTTTGCATGGAACCCGTTAATGAACTCATGCTCATCTGGCCTATCTTCTCTTCCGGTGTCATGCGGCTTAGCAGGTCTTTCACGCGTGCGGGCACGGGTGCTTTGGGGTCTTTATAAACCTGTGCGGCTGCAATGTTAATTACAAAAGCAAACGCGATGAAGAGGCATAATTTCTTTTGCATAGGTATAATTTTAGTAATGCGTTAACCACAAAAAGGGCAGGATTGTGCGATTCCCCTCTTGAGAGGGGTGTAGGGGTGTGTTTATACGATTTATTTGTCAAAGCAGAAACACACCCCTGCTACCGCTCCTGTCTTCCGCGCCCCCTCTCAAGAGGGGAATTTAAAAACCTGATTCTCTTCGCCATTTCTGATACTTGAAAGAAGAAATTATCTCTTAAAAAACTATGTCATTGCGAGCGTAGCGCGGCAATCTCGTAGCCAATGCATATTCGATCTGCATAGCTACGAGATTGCTTCGTCGTTCCTCCTTATAATGACGTGATCGTAAATTGCTGATTATTAAGATATTTTTTCGATGCGTTTTATGATATGGGCGTTGCCTGCGGCCGGGCTATCCGCTGCAAGTCCTCGCCTTGCCTGCCCGCAAACCCAACCCGCGCTGTGGGCTTTACGCTACTATCCCTAACGCGCCCCCGCGCAACATCCATAAAGTATAGCTTGTACGTCATTACATTTTTTTTCAGGATTTTCCTGATGGTTACTCGCAATGACATGATTTTTTTTATCAACATTTCCAACCGATCTTCATCTTTCAAAAACCAATAGAGACAACGCGTACTCTGTATAGTTCGCGATTGCTTCGTTCCTCGCAATGACGTTTTTTTATTTTCAATGCATCAAATAAAACTTCGGATAAAGCTTTGCGCCTCCTGCAACCTTCAATTCTATCAGGGTTTGATTTTCGTTGGCTTTATCAGCCATGTAATGCCCGCTTAAAGCGTATACGCCTTTTTTTAAATGTAATAAGGCTTTCTGTGGCTCAACGTAAATATTCATCCCCATTTTAATTACCGGCACTTCATCCAAAAACAAAGCAGGACTAACCTCAAAGCCCGTAGTTAATTCATAATCCGCTTCTTTATCTATCTTAATAAAACCTTTAATTTTCACCCAGTTAATAAAGCCTTCGGCAACGGGCCTCACAGGTACAATCAGGCTTGTTTCACCCGTTTCAGCCGGTCTTTCATTCTCCAGTTTATCTATATCGCGTTCCCTCGTTTTAAAAACCTCGTAAGCCATACCGGGTTTCAGGTTGGCTGCTTTTTCGTGTGCCGGCTTGATATTCACCCGCTTAATATTGGCCATTTGGCGGATGTGCTGATCATTCAACGTCCAGGTGGTGAAAGTCCTTAAACCGATGCTATCTTTTAACGGGGCATTGATATTTACGGGGAATGACACGGCCGCACTATTAACATCCGGCATTTTACCGTTTAACGCGTACCGCACTTTAGCTCCTTTCAGCGGGTAGTTCAGCCTTAATTTAAACCTGTGTTTATTGGTAATTACATTGTCTACGCCGTCAATATCGGGCAGGCGGGCATTGAAATCCCACAACTTAAACAGGCCGTACTGGTTTTTCATTTTCCAGCCAAAACGTTCCAGGTTCTTTTCATTTTTCGGGCTCCAGGTGAGTTCGGCTACGGCGAGGGCACGGGGGTAAACCATGTATTGCAGGTGCTGCACATTGGGCACCTTTTCGTTCCAGATATTGCCCTGGGCACCTAAAATATATTCGGCTTCGGCATTGGTCAGCTCTTTCGACTGCGGCTCATAGTTATAAACCATTTGCCAGGTAACGGGCGGGTTCCAGCCAACAGGCTCTAAATCCTCATTGGCCTGCGGGGCATCAAAATACATGTAAGGCAGCGGGGTCATTACTACATGGTGATGCATTTTAGCAGCGGCTATCCCTCCAGCTTCGCCCTGCCAGCTCATTACCGTGGCCGATTCGGCAAGGCCACCCTGTAAAATTTCATCCCAACCAACCAGCTTCCTATTTTTTGATATCAGGAACTTTTCTATCCGTTTAATAAAATAGCTCTGTACTTCTTTTTCGTTTTTCAGGTGCTCGCGCTTCATGAGGGCTACAGCCGTGGGGCTTTTCAGCCAGTCCACCATCTCGGCCTCATCACCTCCAATGTGAATGTATTGATTTGGGAACAGGGCAATCACTTCGGTCAGTACATCCTCCATAAACCTGAAAGTGTACTCACCTGGGTCGAGCATCCGTACGCGGTGTTTGGCCCCTGTCGAATCCTGGCAGCCCAGTTGCGGGTAGGCAAAAATAGCAGCCTCGCTATGCCCCGGCATTTCAATTTCGGGCAGGATGGTTACAAACCTGTCCTGCGCGTATTTGATCACCTCGCGGATCTCATCTTTGGTATAAAAACCGTCGCGACCGTCATCTATCAGGTTATCCAGCTTACGGAACTCGCCCCGTTTGGCATAGTAACTGATTTTTGAACCTACTTCGGTAAGGCGGGGATATTTATCAATCTGGATGCGCCAGCCTTCATCGTCGGTTAAGTGCCAGTGAAATGTATTGAGCTTGTAATGCGCCATAACGTCGATGTATTTTTTCACTTCATCAACCGTAAAAAAATGGCGGCTTACATCAAGGCTCAGGCCACGCCAGCCAAAACGCGGTTGATCGGCTATGGTACAGGCAGTAACTTTTAGCAGTGCTGCTTTATCTGTCGGCAACAACTGAATTAGTGATTGTACCGCGTAAAATACACCAGCTCCGCTGCCGCTGATGCTTACCGATGCCGGACTTACATTCATAGTATAGGCGCTCTCCGCGTTTGACCAAACATTGTTTAACCGGATGGCTGTTTTGGCAGGAATCTTTTCAAATACTTTCACTGTTGTTTGCAGGCCGTAGTTTTGATTAAGATAATCCTGCAGGTATTTGCCTATCGGTTCAGTTTCTTTATTAACCCCGATCACAGCATTCTTACTCAAAGTAAAGCTGCCTTTACCTGCTTTTAAACTTACCGGCTGCGGGATGATATGAAACTGTGCTTTTACCGTTATTACCGATAAAAGCAGTGAGGTGAATAGTAAAATATGTTTAAAAGATAGCGTTTTCTTCATTTCGGTAGATGATGGGTAAAGATTATACCTTGATGGTAATATTCCTTTTGTAAAGGATCCAGACCGGAATAAAAATGATCAGCACAGTCAGGATAGCCCCGGCCAATGAAGCGTTTTCGGGCGAGAGGTATGGCACAAACAAATGACTGTAAGTGAACGACCATAAATTAGTTTTTTGTACCGGGATGATGGATAGGATAGCCGGGATAATATCGGCCAAAACATAAGCAGCAATGGCATTACGGCCAAAAGCCAAAAATGGCGGCAGCAATGCCTTATTTCCTCGTATGTCGATAAACCAATAAGAAAGCGCCAGGATATTGATGGCCAACCCAGCAGTAAGCAGCACGAATGAGCTTGTCCATAATTGTTTATTGATTGGGAAAAATGGATTCCAGATCAAGGCCAATACAATCAATACCAAACCTGCAACCATCATTTTAAACAGATCGGCACGGGTTTTAAGTTTGCCGGTTTTAAGCCAGGTACCGGTGAATACGCCTAACAGGCAAGTGGCTACAGCGGGAATGGTTCCCAGTAAACCTTCCGGGTCCCAGGTTTTGGATGAGCCCCAGAGGTGGTTTTCGGTAAATACCGACCTGTCGATCCAGGCGCCTAAATTGGTAGCCGGTTCAAGGTTAGGTGTACCGAAACCCGGTACAGGTACCAGCGTCATCAATAAATAATAACCAATTAAACAGCTTACAGCAATAATTACCTGTGTACGGATGCCGGTTTTAACGTACAGCAAGGCCGTTATGCCAAATACAAGCCCGATGCGCTGCAACACACCGGGAAAACGCAGATGCGCGAATTGAAAATCGTTGATCAAAGGTAAACAAACACCAAGGGCTATGATGATGAGCGTACGGCGCAGGATGGATAACAGCAATTTGCTATGGCTGGCTGTATCCGCTTTCTTGCTTTCCATGGCATAAACGATAGATACGCCTACCATAAACAGGAAGAAGGGAAACACCAGGTCGGTTGGGGTACAGCCGTTCCATTTGGAGTGTTCAAGCGGCCAGTAAATATGCCCCCAGTCACCGGGGTCATTTACCAGGATCATGGCTGCTACGGTAAATCCCCTGAAAAAATCAAGCGACAGCAATCTTGGGCGGCTTGCCTTTGTTGTGCCTGTATTTTTAAGCTGTTCCTGCTGATTGACTACCATAGTTGCTATGTATTATAATACCATTAGCTATTTTTTTTATGGGTTTTTAAAATGTATTTAAACTGGTAAGTGCCCGAGCCAACATCCATCTGCATATCGCCACCGGCCGGTTTGATGTTGGCGATATCTTTGTTAGCGTTAATGTCGGTATTACTTTCTGTCACCGGACCATCAACCGCCGGTAGGGTGACCGTGGCTGTAGTATTTGGCGGCACAATAACATCAAGGGTAAAAATACCGTTATCAATACTCCAGGCCGATTTTACTTTACCGTAAAGTGTTTCAAGCTCGGCATTGGCATTGGTCAATTTACCGCCCGGATGCGGGAAGATATTTATTTTATGAAAACCGGGCCCTCCCTCATCAGTGTTGATCCCTGCAATAACCCGGTACATCCAATCGCCAATGGCGCCGTAAGCATAATGGTTAAAGGAGTTCATCTCCGGATCTTCAAAAGTGCCATTGGGTTTTATACCATCCCAGCGTTCCCATATGGTAGTAGCCCCGTTTTTTACGGGGTAAAGCCATGAGGGGTACGACTCCTTCATTAACAGGTCATAGGCAATATCGGTATGACCGAAACGACTTAGCACATGACAGATGTAAGGCGTGCCTAAAAAGCCTGTTGTAATGTGTTCATCATAATCCTCAATATTGCTTACCAGCCTTTTGGCGGCAGATTCGCGCAGGTTTTCAGGCAGCAGGTCAAAGTTCAGGGCCAGCACATATGATGTTTGCGTGCCCGAAATCATACGTCCGTTAGGTGTAACATATTCTGCCTGGAAAGCTTTTTTGATATCCGCCAGCAAATCAGTGTATTTTTTAACATCATCCTGCTTACCCAATATGGTAGCGGCATTGATAACCAGTTGAGTTGAGTACGCATAAAACGCCTGGGCTATCAGGTTTTTATCGGTAAGGGCAGCACCGTCTTCATAGTCGGTACCGGCATAAAACAGCCAGTCGCCAAAGTGGTTACCGGTATCCCAGAGGCCGTTTCGGGTATGCCGGGTAATGTAACCTACCCAGGCGGTCATGCTTGGGTACTGGTTTTCCAATACTTTTTTATCGCCGTAAGCCAGGTAAATATTCCAGGGGACAATGGTTGCCACATCACTCCAGCCGGAGGCAGCCGCCGAAGCACTATCCAGCATGTTAGGGATCACGTAAGGCACCGCACCGTTTTTATGCTGATCGGCCGAGAGGTCTTTTAGCCATTTGGTAAAAAATCCGGCCACATCCATATTGAAGGTAGCGGTGCGGCAAAAGGCCTGGGCATCACCTGTCCAGCCCATGCGCTCATCGCGTTGAGGACAGTCGGTAGGTACATCAATAAAATTGCCCTTTTGTCCCCATTGAATATTGTGCTGTAACTGGTTAATGAGCGGATTGGAGGTAGAGAACATCCCTGTTTGTGCCATATCCGAGTACACGGCAAAGGCAGCCACATTGGTAGAATCTAACTGGCCGTCATATCCTTCAACCTTCAGGTACCTGAACCCCTGGAAGGTAAAATGAGGTTCGAACGTTTCAATACTATCGCCCTTAAAAACATATACGTTTTCCTGCTTGGCTGTACGCAGGTTTTTGGTGTAGAAGTTTCCTTTCTGATCCAAAACCTCGGCGTGGAACAGCTTTACCGTATCGCCCGCTTTTGCCTTTAATTTAAACTGCACCCAGCCAACCAGGTTTTGCCCAAAATCAACTACATGCTCACCCGCAGGAGTGGTAAACACTTTAAGCGGCTTAAACATTTCGTGCTTGCGCACCGGCGGGCCAAAAGTGGCCACCAAATTATCTTTAACGGTATCGATGGTGCGTACCGAATCCCAGTTTAAATCTTTGTAAGCAATGGTCGACCAGCCTTTCTTCTCCTTGCGGGCGTCATAAACCTCGCCATCAAAAAAAGATGATGAACGGATTGGCCCATAGGCTACCTTCCAGGTCTTGTCGGAATTAATGAGCACCCGTTTGCCGTTGGTATAAACTACTTCCAACTGAAAAAGCAAACCAAGCTTAGTGCCGTACACGTTCTTTTTACGGTTATAAGTATAGCCGCGGTACCAGCCATCGCCAAGGGTTACGCCAACAGTATTATCGCCTTTCAATAAATCGGCAGTAACATCATAAACCTGGTATTGCAGGCGCTTGTTATAACTCGTCCATCCGGGGGCAAAGTAGTCGCTGCTGATCCGTTTACCATTAAATTGTGCTTCATATAAGCCATGGGCAGTAATGTATAAATGCGCTGCGCGCACTTTATGGTCAAGCTTAAATGTTTTCCTGAACATGGGGCTGGGGCCGCCGGTGGTATCCGACAGGTAATTATCTTCTATCCATTTGGCGCTCCAGTCGGCGGGTTTAAGCAGGGCCATTTTCCATGAGTTAACCATGCTCCATGGGGTTACCTGCTGCCTGTTATTCCAGACGCGTACCTGCCAGTAAACTTTCTGACGTGAAGCGAGTGCGGGGCCGCCATAGTAAACATGCAGCGATTCGTTGGAGTTAACTTTCCCCGATGTCCAGATGAGGTCTTTACCTTTCAGTAACGATACCGCATTGCTGCCCACCCGTATTTCATAGGCAATTTGCTGAATGTTGCGGTCGCGGGTTATTAGTTTCCAGCCAAGGCGGGGGGTAGCTTCATCGATAGAGACAGGGTTTATTTTGTACTCACAAACCAGGTTATCAACCCGGAACGGCGGAGGAACCGGCGGCGCTTTTTGCGCTTGTACAATTATTGGCAGATAAGAAAAAAACAATATAACGATGCGTGTGCATACCTTTTTACACATACCTTATTTTTGGGTTTTAATAGTTCATGCTATTAAATATACTTTAACAGCAATATTGTTTTGATATGCACCTGAAATTTTTCATTGAGCCGGCCGAAAAATGTGCGTTCATTGCAATATACACCTATAAACGTAATATGGCCCGGTAAAAGTTTCACGCGGGCCATGTAACATTATTAATGTTCGAGGTTTCCTTCACTTAAAGGATACTGGAACAGCAGGCGGATATTGCTGTATGCTGCCGGGCTAATTTGCCATGAATCATTTTTATAAGCCCTTTCGCTGGCCGCATGGGCTTTCATCACCTCTGCTGCCTTGCCCGTACGCAAGAGGTCAAACCAGCGGTGGTTTTCAAAGGCAAATTCAACCTGGCGTTCATGGGCTACAGCGGCGCGAAACCCTTCCTGGCTGGTAACATTTAAATCGGAATTAGCATTTCCCATTGATTTAGGCTCAAGCCCGGCGCGCTGCCTAACCAGGTTAAGGTATTTAAAGGCATCGCCACCGCCTGCAAAACCTTGTTCGTTTAAACATTCGGCAAGCATCAGGTAAACATCTGCATAACGGTACACCGGAAAGTTGTTGCCGGTAATTCCCTGCACTGCACCTATACTCTGGTACTTTTTGATGAAAGGCAGATCGATGCCGTACTCATCTGATGTAAAATCGGTTAACGAAGCATCCTTCCTTTTATCGCCTTCTTCGTACGCATTTACAAGGTCCTGGGTAGGGATATTCCAACCGTTTTGTGCACCGTTATTTATTTCATGTCCGGTTATATCGGTATCGTAATAATCCCAGGGGATAAAGGTATCTACGAAATCGCTGCCTAAACCATTAGGGCCTTCTATGTATTGGATCTCAAAAATAGACTCGGGACCATTTTCTTTATGGATATCGAAGTTATCGGCATAATCGGCATTCAGGCTATAAACACCCGACGCGATAATTGTACGCAACAGCGGGATGGCCAGGTCAAATTTCTTTTGGGTCATATACACCTCGGCCAGCAGAGTTTCGGCCGTGCCTTTGGTTACACGTCCCTTATCGGCACCTGCTGTATATTTAACCGGCAGCTTGGCAATGGCGGTTTGCGCATCGGCTATTATCTGGGTGTAGATATTGGCAACCGGACTTTTAGTAGCAACTTTAAAAGCATCACCTACAGATTGCGCTTCTGTAAGTACCAAAGGGGCATCGCCAAACATGCGCACGATATTAAAATAATTAAAGGCACGTAAAAACGATGCCTGCCCGGCAATAGTATCGGCAACGCCGGCATCAAGCTTAGCTGCGGGTAAACGCTCAAGAATAACATTACAGCGGCCGATACCTATATAGCAAGCATTAAAATAAGACTCTACAATATCGTTGTTATTTAACTCCCTGAATTCATCTATTTCTTCTTTACCCGTACCGGAACGATCATAAGGGTCATATTCATATGATGTATTATCAGACCTCATTTCGGCCATGGCCCAAAATGAGCCATTGTACATGCCCTGGAGCGGAGCATAAGCACCATTAGTAGCCTGAATGAACTGGGCTTTGGTTTTAAAAAAGTTGATACCATTTTGAGTACCGGTGGGCTGCAGGCTCAGGTAATCCTTTTTGCAGCTGTTTAATACAGCCATGCCAAGGAAAATAAAAAGGTATATATTTTTTTTCATGCTTTTCAGTTGTTAAAGTTTGAACTTATCAATTGATCCGTTTAAAGCTCTTATACATTAAAATGTCACGTTACAACCCAATGTATAAACAGCCGAAACCGGGTAACCTGTAAAGTTTACATTTGGCGAAAGCGACCGGTTGCCGTCCTGCCCCTCAATGCCTACTTCCGGACTTCCTCCCCTGTATCCTGTTATCAGGATAGCATTTTGTGCACTGAAATAAACCCTGAAATTTTTACTGAACTTTGTTTTGAAATTATACCCAAGATCGATGTTCTTAACCATCAGATATGAGTTACTTTCAACCCAGTATGAAGGGTAATAATCACGGGCAAGGTTAGTATTTGACACCGTTGTTGGCAATATGCCCGCTCCAGGCTGCTGAGGCGAACGCCAGCGTTGCATTACCGATTGCTCAACATTAAATACCCCGTCGAGGTTGGTAGTAAATTGCTTATACATATCAAACACATGCCCCCCAACCGAGCCGGCCGAGATGATGTTCATATCAAAACCTTTGTACGATAAATGGTTGTTAAAACCGAAAGTAAACTTAGGCCATGGGTTACCGACAGGTACCTGGTCCTGCCCGTCAATTACGCCATCATTGTTAACATCTTTGTACCTGATATTACCCACCTGTTCTCCATCAAAATGCGGGTACTTGTCAAGTTCGGCCTGGCTTTGAAATATACCTTCAAATATATAACCGTAAAACTGACCTAATGGCAAGCCTGCTTTGGTAATGCTGGTTGGGTTATCGTTAACCGGCGCATCATATATTTGAGGTGTTGAGCCCAAACTAATTACTTTGTTACGATTGAACGAGATATTCATATCGGTGCTCCATTTAAAATCCTTGCTAACTATATTTTTTGTGGTTAAGGTAAACTCCCAGCCCCTGTTACGCACATTACCTACGTTTGTTAAAGCGCCGCTATAACCGGAAACAATCGGTACCTGAATATATTGCAGCATTCTTTCGGTAAACCGGTTATAATACTCGGCAATTAAATAAACACGGCCTTTTAACAATGAAATATCGATACCCAGATCAAACTGTTTAGTGGTTTCCCAGCCAAGTTCCTGGTTGCCAAGATCTGTTAGCGATTTGCCCGGCGAGAGTGCGCCGCCAAATGTATAGTTAGTATCGTCAACCTGCGATACCCACATATAACTTGCTACGTTGTTATTACCGGCATGGCCGTAACTGCCCGAAAACTTAACCTGGTCGATAAACGATGTTTTAGGAAAAAACGCCTCATCCGAGATACGCCATCCGCCCGACACCGAAGGAAATGTACCCCATCTGTGCCCGGGTGCAAATCTTGATGAACCATCGCGCCTGATAGAGGCACTCAGCAGGTATTTATCTTTATAAGCGTAATTGACCCTTCCTATTACGGATAGTAATCTCCATTCTTCATCAATAGCGTTTGTTGTTATAGTTGTTGCCGAACTTAAGGATTGGATTGCGTCGTCAGGAAAATCGGTACCATATGTTAAGCGGTACCGGTTTGTTTCCTGCTGGATCGAATAATCACCTAAAACAGTCAATGTATGATTGCCCCACGTTTTTTTATAGGTGGCCGAATTTTCACTAAGCCAGTTAAAAGTGTTTGATGAATTAAACGACCCAACTGCCTTTACCTGTTTTCCGTCCCGGTTAGGTGCGTTAAACCCTCCAAGGAACGATGGACGAAAATAATCGCCGTTACCACTTTGATAATCAATACCGAAGGTCGATTTCAAAGTAAGGCCGTCAATCACTTTCCACTCTGCATAAGCATTAGCCAGTGTGCGAAATTGTTTATACTTATTAGTAGTGTTTACCAGCGCGCTTACCGGGTTCACATTCTGGAAGGTACCGGGCGATCCTACCACATTGGTGTACGAGCCATCGGGTTGCTTTACGGGGGTAAGCGGGCTTTCAAGATAAGCCTGGCTTAATGCTGCCGAAAGAAAATGCCCGTCTGTTTGCTGCAGGTTACGCAAGCTGTACGTAGGTGCTATACTTAAACCAACTGTAACATTTTTCGCCACATCAGCATCCATTGTTCCCTTTAAAGAATAGCGCTGAAACCCGGTGTTAAGCACGGTTCCGCGTTGGTCAAAATACCCCATCGAAAACAAGGAGCGCGCTTTTTCAGTACCGTTAGAAACCGTTACGTCATAATTCTGTATCGGCGCTACCCTTGTTACTGCGTCAAACCAATCCGTTCCCTTGCCTAAAGCTGCCGGATTTTGATACTCAACGGGGATCGGGTTGTTTGTTCCGTTAACAGCATTGGCATCCTGGATAGCTTCCTTACGCCACTGCGCAAATTGCGCAGCTGTCATCATTTTAAGCTTACTTTGTGACAGTATGCTCTGAACCCCGGTAGATGTATTTACCGTAACCGATGATTCTCCTTTTTTTGCTCTTCTTGTAGTAATGAGGATTACGCCGTTTGACCCGCGGGACCCGTAAATAGCTGTAGATGCAGCGTCCTTCAATACACTTATATTTTCTATGTCATCCGGATTGATCGTGCTTAAAGGGTTTTGATATTGATCAAATCCCGGAGAAATGGGAAATCCATCAATTACATATAGCGGATCATCACCGGCACCCACCGAACCGGCACCGCGTATGTTTACAGAAACGCCCCCGCCCGGAGTACCGGTTACCTGGTTTACAGTTACGCCCGCAAGCTGGCCGGCCAGTTTCAAATCAAGACTTGCCGTCTTGATCTCTTTGATGTTGCCCATTTTTACCGAACCCACAGCGCCCGTTACATCCTTACGCTCCTGGTTGCCGTAACCTACAACAACTACCTCTTTTAATTCCTTGTTATCCTCAGTCAAAACAACATTAATAGTTGTCCGCTTATTTACCGGCTCTTCTTTGGTTTGGAAACCTATGAATGTAAATACTAACACTGCATTCTCTTCGGCACTCAGGGTATACTTGCCGTCTACCCCGGTTATGGCACCAACGTTGGTACCTTTTACTTTAACATTAACACCGGGTAACGGTTGATTTTTATCATCTACCACAATACCGCTTATAGTTATGGGTGCCTGGGCAGTGCTTGCATCGGGAGTTTTCTTTTTATTTACAATGATATTTTTATCATCAATAACATATGTTAAAGCCTCATCCTTAAAGCATTGCTGCAACGCTTCCTGTAATGAAGCGTTAGTTAATGAAAGATTAACCGGTTTGGTTTTTGAAATATCCTTATACCTGTAAAAAAAATAATAGCCGCTTTGTTTTTCAATTGCTTTAAAAGCTTTATCAAGTGCTATCCCCCTCGCATTCAGGGTTATGGATTGTGAAAAACTTTTAGCACTGAGCTGCAGGCAGCCGATAGTTAGTAATAAGACGGTTAATCTCATCGTCAAAAACAGTTTTGAATGTGTACCAAAGGCACTAAATACTTTACCAGTAAAGTTTAAATGCATAACTTCGTGATGTTTGGGTTAAAAAAATCTGTTATTGAAAACTCAGGAAAGCTTGATCCAATTCATTATGCCGGAAGCGTTGCAGCGCTTCCGGCTTTTCTTTCATTTTAGATAAGGGGAGCTTAGGTTGGAATATTTTGAGATTATTATCGTCAGTGTTTCTTCATAGTTTGGGGTTAGCGGTTAAAAATCAGTTGCCGGTATTTAAGGCGTAACAATTATTTTTTTGTTCTCAATCCTAAAACGCACGTGGCTTAATTCAAGGATGTGCAACACCTGCGATAGTTTTACATCCCTGCTGATCTTACCTACAAACTCATCATCAGGTATTTTACCTTCGTATATTACTTCGGTACCATACCATCTCGAAAGCTGCTTCATAATATCCTGTATGTTTGCCCGCTCAAAGTCAAAGAAGCCATTTTTCCAGGCTACCGCTTCGTCGGTATCAACATCAATAATTTTAATGCTTTTATTATTTATAATACCCTG
The DNA here is from genome assembly GCF_034263275.1 of Mucilaginibacter sp. cycad4. Classification (NCBI taxonomy): domain Bacteria; kingdom Pseudomonadati; phylum Bacteroidota; class Sphingobacteriia; order Sphingobacteriales; family Sphingobacteriaceae; genus Mucilaginibacter; species Mucilaginibacter sp. cycad4. The sequence continues at coordinate 3,997,057 of NZ_CP139559.1, forward strand.
CTGACCGGGCTTTAGTAAATTGCTTGTATTACCCTGTGTTAATTTCACCGATCCTTCAAGAAGGGTGGTTTTAACAGTGGCCTCATCATTATAGGCCATAATATTAAAATGTGTACCCAGTACAGCTATTTCAATATCTTTAACCTTCACATTAAAAGGCTTCGCCTTATTTTTAGCTACCTCAAAATATCCTTCGCCGGTGAGTTCAACATTACGTTCGGTACCCGTAAATACCGTAGGAAATTTCAGGGACGAGGCAGAATTAAGCCAAACTTTTGAACCATCCGGAAGCACTACCTGGTACTGACCGCCCCTGGGCGTGCTAATGATATTATAGACTGCAGGGTCATTTTGCTGTTGGTCGTTATCTGCGGTGTAAACCACCTGTCCATCCTGCGTTTTATTAATGCTGATGTTACCCGATTGATTCAGCAAGCCGATCTTAGCCGAGTCCAGTATCAGTTTGGAGCCATTGGCAAGGGTTAAAACAGCCCTGTTATCGCCGGGCTCAACATCATGTTTTACAATTGCTTTGTTTTGAGCCGACAGTTTTTGCTGCCCGTGTTTATTATACCAATGATAAACAGCAGTACCTGATAACAGCAATACAATAGCTGCCGCGGCCACATTTCTGAAAAAGTGCAGCTTTATAACCTGGGACTGTGTGTTAAATGCAGGTTCGGCTATCGCCTGCCTGATATTATTTAACATACGGTCTTCAAGTTCCTGCTTTACACCAAGCACTTTTTCGTCCCATTCGTCGGTATCACCCTGAAAACTTTCAAAAAAATTCAACAACTGCTCCTTGTCCGCGGCAGTTGCCTGCCCGGCCAGGTATTTATCTATCAGTTGTAAAAATTCCTGCGTTTGCACAAATGTGGTTTTGTGAGGGAGAGTAAAAAAACAGGGGTATCCCCTACGCCGAAATGAAAAAAATTAAAATATTTTTTTCGAGAAGAGAAGAGGCTGTTAAAGGTGCTTTTTTTTCTGTCGACTAAGACATTATTCAAGTTGCTTTTTCAGCGCCTCTTTACTTGGCAAAACAGCTTTATACTCTTTAGAAAATATTTGTTGATTATCTTCAGGCAAAGTAAATTCCACAACGGTCTGGTTACCTTCCTTGCAAAGAATGACTCCTATGGTAGGATTTTCTTCCTTTGTCTTTATTTTCCTGTCGTAATAATTAACATACATTTGCATTTGTCCAATATCTTGGTGTGTTAATTTCCCTATTTTCAGGTCTAAAAGCACAAAACAACGAAGCAATCTATTGTAAAATACAAGATCCACAAAGAAGCTATCTCCCTCGAAGGTAAACCGTCGTTGTCTTCCTTCAAACAGAAAACCTTTGCCCAGTTCCAGCATAAAATGTTCCAGCTTATCGATGATAGCAGTTTCCAGATCACTTTCAGAATATTGACTATCTTCCTTCAGGCCTAAAAATTCTAAAACGTAATGACTTTTTAGCGCATCGGCGGGCCTTTCAATTAGTTGGCCTTTTTCAGCTAATTCTTTCACCCCTTGTTTATCTCTGCTTAAGGCCAGCCTTTCGAATAAGGCTGAACCATACTGGCGTTGCAGCTCTTTTACAGACCAGTTGTTTACAGCAGCTTCGATCTCATAAAAACTACGTTCACTTTCATTTTTGATTTTTAGTAACTGGATATAATGTGTCCAGCTTAAACGAAACGATTTTTCTAAATTCCCAATCGGTGATTGGGAATTCTCATCACTGTTATTTTCCCCAGTCGCCGATTGGGAAATCCGGTTTCTATAAGTTACGTAAAAACTTCGCATATATTCCAGATTAGACACTGAATAGCCTCTGCCGAACTCATCATTTAAAGCTATGCTTAAACGCAAAAGGGTTTCTTTAGCATAATCGGCGCGTTGCTTTCCTTGTTGCTCATCCTCTACAATCATCCTACCTATTTGAAAATAAGCAATAACCATAGCTTGGTTAATATTGCGCACTACTGCAAGCTGTGTATCAGCGATCACACTTTTAATATTCTCAAAAAGAGGGAAAGATTTGCTCAGCTCCATTATTTTATATTTGGCGCTACCAAATTACGAAAGATCACAATAAAATGATTTTGCAAAAAAATGTTGACACTGGATGCTGTTTATCTCGCAATTCCATCAAATTATACAGCAAACAGACAAAAATATCATTAAGGGATTATTTATCTAAAAGAAACATTAACGCTTCCAGGATAAAAGCAGAGCCTAACGAGCCGCGCAACTGGCGGAGCGCTTTGGTTAAATGATTTTCGACAGTTTTAGTGGAGATATTTAATTGCAGCGCTATTTCCTTATGGCTAAGGCATTCTTCGCGGCTGAGCTTGTAAACCTCCCGGCATTTTTCGGGCAGGGTATCAATTACCTGGTTTATTTGCAGCAAAAGCTCTTTATGCTCAATGCTGTTATGGGTAGCGGGAGTGTGCAGGCGCTCTATCAAATCGTCAAAGATCTCGCTTCTTACGGGGGTACCTGTTCGGATTTGCCTGTAAACCCCGTAACGTACCGATGCATACAGATAGGCTTTAAGCGAAATGGTGATCTCCACTTCGGCCCGGCAATCCCAAAGCTTGATAAACAGTTCCTGGATAATATCCTCGCATGCCTGCCTGTCTTTTAAAATATTATAAGCCGCTTTAAAAAGCGAAGCCCAGTATCTCCTGTAAATCATGGTAAGCGCCGCTTCATCATCAGCCTTTAACCGGCCAATGAGCTGCATATCGCTCATCACAATTTTATCGGGCATAGTTTACCAATTAAGTTCGTCGGGAAAACAAAGGCTAAAATTACTTAAATATTAATTTAATATATTTAAAAAGTAAAAATAAGCTTATCTGCTAATTATGAATTACTTAACCATCATTTTAACCTGCCGGATATTAATATAAAATAACCCAGAGGTTATCAAAGAACATAGTCATAACTTATTTTTTATGCAACCAGGTTAATCAAATACTATTCAACAAAAAAGAGCCGCCCCTCCGGGCAGCTCTCCACTCTTAAACACTCAACTTTGAAAACAATCAATTCTTCAGTATCTCGTTTGCCAACACAATTTCTTCATGGGAAATAGTATGCTGGCGGCCTTTATATATTTTGAGGGTTACACCCGCATTTAATTCTTTTAATATTTCAACACTGTCATTAACCCTGCTAACCGGAACGTGCGGGTCAGGATCGCCGGTGGTGACCAGTACCGGGGTATTATTAAAATCGCCTTTATAGTTTTCTTTAACCAATTCCTCTCCTATCAATCCGCCGGTAAAAGCGATAATACCTCCATACCTGCCGGCATTGCGGCCTGTATATTCAAGCGTTAAACATGCCCCCTGCGAAAAACCGAGGAAATAAATATTTTCCTGTGCTAATCCTTTTTGTTTGAGGTCCTCAACCAGTTCGCCAATTACTTCAAGGGCCGAACCAAGTGCCGGTTGGTTATTCTCAACCGGTGCCATAAAACTGTATGGGTACCAGCTATGCTCACTGGCTTGTGGAGCAACAATAGCGAACCCATCTAATTCGAGATGATCTTTAAGCGAGATGATGCTACTTGCCGATGCCCCGCGGCCATGCAGCATAATAATAGCTTTTTTGGCCTGTTCGGCGGGAACACCCGCCGAAACAACCTGTTTTGTGTGCCTGTACATCTATTTTGATTAAACTAATGATGGTAATGTTTTTTCCAACTCGCTGCGCAGGTTTTCATACTGTGCAGGCAATTTTAAACCAGTGCCCAATAATTCGGCCGGCTCATCAACCGCGAAGCCCGGGTTATCAGTTGCTATCTCAAACAAAACACCACCCGGTTCGCGGAAGTATAACGAGTAGAAATAGTTCCTGTCTATTTTATCGGTGATATGCAAACCAAGGCTGGCTATCTTTTCACGGTATTCCATCAATACTTTTTCGTTAGGTACACGGAATGCAACGTGGTGAACAGAACCACCTGCCACATGACCGGCAACTTCTCCGGGAACTTCAACCAGGTCAACTATAGCTGCATTTTCAACAGCATCGGTAATAAACCTGTAGCGGTTAACATGCTGCTCCAGTAAGCGGTAACCTAATACACCGGTTAATATTTTGGCAGTAGCCTCAATTTTGTTTGATGTAATGGTAATGCTGTGAAAACCTTTGGTAGCATTGGCAGCGGTTACTTCGGCAGTTTCCCATGGCGTGCGGTTATCGGCTTTTTTGGGAACGATAAGCTCAAATTTCAATCCATCAGGATCAAGGAAAGTAAGATACTGCTCACCAAATTTTTCGGCCGGTTTGTTGTAGATCACGTTGTTATCCTCAAACCTTTTCAACCAGAAATCCAAACTGCCTTCAGGTACCGAATAACCAATTTCGGTTACCTGCCTTGCGCCACGGCGACCTGCTGTGATGCCTTCCCAGGGGAAGAAAGTAAGGATGGAGCCGGGAGTACCATTTCCATCGCCATAATATAAATGATAGGTACCGGGATCATCAAAATTTACAGTTTTTTTAACTAACCTCAAGCCCAATACACGGGTATAAAAATCATAGTTTTTTTTGGCATTACCTGCAATTGCAGTGATGTGGTGAATACCGTTTATAGTGTTTTCCATTGTTTTCCTTGTTTTAAATATTTTAATACTTGCTGTGTTATTATGATTCAAAATTACGGTCAAAATCGCCGGCGGCACTTGATGTAGGATAAGAAAAACGGGGGTGGTATTTTTTTATTAAGAAGGCAAAGGTTTTCATTTAAGAAGGCCTGTCAGTCTGAGTGTATAAATCCGGCGAATTCTGAAGGTAAAAATGACATCTCCACGTCGTCATGCCGAATTTATTTCGGCATCTCACAGGACAAGTAGCCGCTTTGCTTAGCACGCGGCTTAGCGAGTGGGGTGCTGAAACAAGTTCAGCATGACCCTATTTTAATCATGTAATGGGTAGGCACGAACGATCTTCTTCAACAAGCATGGCAGCTATACAGGGCGAAGAAGATGCTTCGTACCTCAGCATGACAAAGGGGCAAATGTCATTTTCCCCATTCAAAAGTCCCTGAATTTTACCTACTCAGTACGCCCTACTTTTTACTTGTCATGATAGAACTAAGCATCCGCTTCATTTTTCATAGCGTCCATGTTTGTCGGAGAAGACAACAATTTCTTTATTCGCCTTTCTCTAAAAAAAGTATATTCGGCTTTACATTTACTTTGATGATCAGTCATTTCCCACTCCCGGCTAAATCCATAAAAATTGCAGTATTAATTTTAATGTGCGTTGTTTTTGCTTTTTCGGGCAGAGCGCAGATTACAACTACTGGCGTTATACCGCAACCGGTAGACGCTAAGTACGGCGCGGGAACTTATGTTTTTTTTGAATATAGCGTAGGCGTAGGCGACGGTATTAGTACAGATAACCTTATATTTTTTAAAAGCTATTTCCGCTCTTTAACTGGCCGGGATTTGAAAATAGGCACATCGGCACTCCCATTGTATGATATCAGGTTATTGCTTGATGCCAAAGGTATCCGCGAATCTGAAGGATATCAATTAGCTGCTACCAATAAGGGAATAACAATCAAGGCACATGATGAGGCTGGTGTGTTTTACGGGCTGCAATCATTGCTGCAATTGCTTAAAATTAAAAATGGAAAAGCCACAGTACCTTTCTGCACTATTACCGACTACCCCCGCTTCGCTTACCGCGGGATGCATTTAGATGTAAGCCGTCATTTTTTCAAGCCGGAAGCGATAAAAAAATGGATCGATCTGCTGGCGCTTTATAAAGTCAACACCTTTCACTGGCACCTTACCGACGACCAGGGCTGGCGCATCGAGATCAAAAAATACCCTTTACTGCAAAGCATCTCGGCTTACCGCGATGAAACGATCATCGGCCACAAAAAAGATAGTCCGCACAGGTTTGATGGTATACGCTATGGTGGCTATTACACTCAGGATGAAGTAAAAGATATCGTAAAATACGCCACTCAAAGGCATATCACAGTAATCCCTGAAATTGAAATGCCGGGCCATGCGCTGGCGGCGCTGGCGGCTTACCCTCAACTGGGTTGCACCGGGGGGCCATATAAAACAGCTACCTATTGGGGTATTTTTGACGATGTGTATTGTGCCGGTAACGACGAAACTTTTACCTTTTTACAAAATGTGATGGACGAGGTGTTGCCGCTGTTCCCTTCAAAATACATCCACATTGGTGGCGACGAATGCCCTAAAACCAAATGGAAAACCTGCCCTAAATGCCAGCAGCGCATTAAGGACGAGCATTTGAAGGATGAAAAGGAATTGCAAAGCTATTTCATCGGCCGCATGGAAAAATACCTGAACAGTAAAGGCCGCCAGATCATAGGCTGGGATGAGATCCTGGAAGGCGGCTTAACTCCCGGTGCCACTGTAATGAGCTGGACAGGGGAAGAAGGTGGTATAGCTGCCGCTAAACAACACCATGACGCCATCATGACGCCCGAAAAGTATGTATACCTCGATTACTATCAATCCCTTTCCCCTGCCGAACCATTAGCGGGCGGCGGTTACACGCCATTAAGTAAAGTTTATAATTATGAGCCGATAACCACTGAATTGAGTGGAGAGGAAGCAAAGTATATTAAAGGTGTACAAGCCAATGCATGGAGCGAATATATGGCCAACCCGGCGGAGGCCGAGCGGCAACTGTTCCCGCGCATGCTGGCTTTGGCCGAAGTTGCCTGGAGTTCAAAGGAAAATAAAAGCTATCCTGACTTTTTAAAACGTCTTCGGTACCAGCAGCCCTTGCTCAAAAAACTAAATATAAATGCAGCCGATGTATTTGATGAGATCACTGATTCGGTAACAGAAACAACTGATCACCAGGTTGCGTTAAGTCTGCAAACAACATTACCCGGCAGTAAAATTCATTATACAAATAACGGCAGTACACCGGGTTTAAATAGTAACGTTTATACGGGTGCAATCACCGTAACGTCATCAGGCGTTGTTAAAGCTGCTGTTTTTAATAATGGCAAGCAGCAGGGCCGCGTTTATGAAAAATCATTCACCATACATAAAGGTATCGGCAAAACGGTAACACTTAAAAACCAACCCCAGGGCGGCTTCAATCCTGGCAATACCTTTAGTTTGGTTAACGGCGTTTTCGGCAGCAAGCTTTATAATGATGGGCAATGGTACGGCTTCGCCGGAAATGATCTGGAAGCGGTAGTTGACCTTGGAAGCGTGCAAAACATATCAAAACTGGGTATCAATATCCTAAAATACCACTGGCAAAAAATGTGGGAACCAACATTGCTTACCTTTGAGGTATCAACAGATGGAAGCAATTATACCGAAGTTTACCGCCAAACTGATTTCCCGGATAACGGCATCAACGCTGTAAGGGCAAGCATCAAAACACAACAGGCAAGATATATCAGGGTAAAAGCAACCAACAAGGGTATTATCCCTCCGGGCGAGTATATTCCGGGAGCAAAGGCATGGTTAATGGTGGATGAGATAGTGGTACAATGATGAACCATGATTGTCTTGATTTAAGGATTGTTAGGATAATTAGGGCATCAAAAATCTTTTAATCAAGCGCATCTCTGTTCTGATTGTTATAGCCCGATCATCCTATCAATCCTTTAATCGGGCAAATCATGGTTTAATTTTATATTTTTATACCAAACACTAATGCCTGCGTTATGTTGAGTAAAAAGTTTTTAATATTTGTCACTAATACTGATTCCCCAAGTATAACTCAATGAGCAAAGTATTTACTATTACCGAAGGTTTGGAAAACATGGGGGCTTTACGAACGGGCGGTCAGGGCTCTGTTTATAAAGGTCGCCGCTATGGGCCTATTATCACAGCGGTAAAACTCCTGCCCACTCCTATTCACACCGAAAGCACCGACGATAAAAATTTTCGTAACTTCCAAAACGAGGTTGAAAAACTAAAAAAAGTAAACGAAGAGCCTAACCCCAATGTGGTTAAGATCCTTAATTCGGGCATCACCGAAAGCGGTTCGTTCCCTTTTATCGAAATGGAATATATTGATGGCCCCGATCTGGAAGACCTGCTGAAACCACCCCATGAGGCTATCTTCAATATTAAAGAGATCATCAAACTGGCCGATCAGCTGGCAAACGCTTTATCGCACTGCCACAAGGTTTCGGTAAAGCATGGCGATATCAAGAGCAACAACGTAAAATTCAATGTACATACAGGAAACTACGTGCTGCTCGATTTTGGTCTTTCGGCAATGTCTGATGATCAGCGCCGTACCAGTATCCGTCATGCAGGTGCTATTGAATTTATGGCACCCGAGCAAAATGAAGGCTTAATGTATTTCCAAACGGATGTGTACAGCTATGGCATCATCCTGTATGAACTGATAGCCGGACAAGTGCCCTTCCCGCTAAAAGATAATGGCGAAACGGCCCGCAACGCTGTGATGCTGGCCCATATGGAGTCGGAAATTCCGGATGTAATGGAGCTGCGCCGTAAAAACCTGCCCGAAAGCTGGTCGGACGAGAAAAAGGAAATGCAGATGCAGGTTCCGGCCTGGCTGCTGCAGATTGTAGCTAAATGCCTGCAAAAAGATATCAATAACCGGTATGCCAACGGCATTGAATTGCAGGAAGCTTTGATGCAGGGCAGCATTGGCGCTATCAGCCCAACACATCCCGATGAATCATGGAACACCGATGTTTTACTAAAAGAAAACGAACGCCTGCAGGGACTGGTATTATATTACCAGGAAAACGAAAACAAACAACCGGCACAGGCAGTTAGCAGCGAGCCTGTTGACAGCAAGGCCGTACGTATGTCAAAACCAATATTTGTTTTGTTCATGATATTGCTTTGTGGCTTTACGGTGTTTTCGGCAGTGGTGATGGATAAGTTTGGCGGACGTATTTATCACGGCGTGGTTAACAGGTTGTTTAAGCCCTCAAAAAAGCCGGCCGATTCAGCCGCAAGTAATAAAGTTATCCTGCCCGCAAAAAAAGACTCTGTACAGCAGCCAAAGGCTAATGATTACAAAGACGAAAGCAATATCCCTCCGGAAGTTGACTCAACTGCCGATTCGATATTGCGTAACATACAACGTGCAAAACAACAAAAGGAAGATACCCAATTTTATCGCGATAGTGTGAAAAAAGCGGATACTTCTAACTTAAACTTTTAATGATTTAGCAAATACGAAATGGAACCTAAATCAACATTTTGGAAACGGATAGGCCTTCAGGACTGGTTTTTGCCAAACGGGAAACCAGTAAACGAGGAAGCCGTAAAAATAAAAGCGCTCACGCCTGATGACGTGTATTTATATATCATCGAAAAATTCAAAGAGTCGATCAAGCAGCTTTCATTTGCCGACAGGATAGTTTTTTATCACGAATTCATCATCAGCTTTAACGAGGAAGATTACCAGGACTTTGTAAACAACCGTTCCGGGTTATTCGGCATTATCGTTAACGAATCGGTAAAAAAATTCTATGAGCTGCTGCGCGAACACCAGGAAGTAGGCAAAAAGGTGGAGCCTTCAAGCTCAAAGTGGGTATTCAGGCTGGTATCGCACCCGGATTATAAACGCGGCGATAAGGGTTTTATAGGCAAACTGCTGCCCGGCACAAGCGCTAAAAAAGAAGAGAACCTTCGGGTTACCTTCATTCCGCGCCAAACGGGTGTCGCCCAAACGCTTGATATCAGTAACGAAGTTTTAAAAGGCTTTACTTATTACAGCGAGGGCTATTATGAATTGCCTTATGCTAACGACCTGCAGCATAACGAAAAGGATGTAGTTAAACCCGGTACAAAGGTACTGGCCCGACTGGAAACCATTATGCCCGATAAGCAGTTTGTTGGCCGCAAGGTGGAGTACCTGATTAAGGATGATGATATTGTTGTATCAGGCAGTGATGAGGAAAGGGACGAGCAGGCTGTGTTTAAAGTACCGTCTGAATGGGTGAACACCCCTCACCTGCGCATCAGGCTGAACAAAGCCGATGGTAAGTTTTACATGGCATCTTTTGGCGAACGTACCCTGATCAACGAACTGGAAGTAGCCGGGAGCGATGTCAACTCGCCGCAATGGGTTGAGTTGCCGTTTAACTCCAGGATCCTGCTCAATGGCATAGTAGGTATTAACATATTTAAACCCGAACCATAATGTCACAGATATTATCAATAGGGCTGCTGGCAATATGTGTGCTGTTATTGGTAGCTCATTTTATCGACATAAAAAAATCCAGTTAAAACCATGGCAAATAATTTTTTCGGGATAACAGATACCGGTAGGCAAAGGCAAAACAACGAGGACGTTTTTATTGCCGAAAAATCTGGTGATGGTAATTTTATTATCGCCTGTGTGGTTGATGGAGTTGGCGGTTATGCCGGCGGCGAAATAGCAGCCGAAATTGCCCGCGCCACCATCCTGGAGCAATTGCAATATATAGCCGGCGATATTGTGCCGCTGCTTGTAAATACGTTCACCATTGCCAACCAGCGCATTTACGACCAAAAAGTACAGGACAAAGATCTGGAAAACATGGCCTGTGTACTTACGCTGGCCGTGGTTGATATGATCAACAATAAATTTTATTATGCCCACGTTGGGGACACCCGCCTGTACCTGCTGCGCGATTATTCGCTGATCAAGATCTCGAAAGATCATTCTTTTGTTGGTTTCCTGGAAGATTCGGGCAGGCTGACCGAGGAAGCGGCCATGGATCACCCCAAACGCAACGAAATTAACAAAGCCCTTGGCTTTGCAGGGCAAATAGGCCAGGATCCCGATTTTGTGGAAACCGGGAATTCGCCTTTTTTGCCGGGCGATATCCTGCTCATTTGCAGCGACGGCTTAACCGACCTGGTTGACAAAAGCAAGATCACCAGTATCCTTACCAGCAGTGATAACCTGCCCGAAAAAGGAAAAAAACTGATTGATGCGGCCAACAGCCGCGGCGGAAAAGATAATGTGACCGTGGTATTGGTTCATAACGATAAGGAGCGCAAACAACATAGTGCAACCAAACCTATAGCTGCTGTAAAAACTGCCGAACAACCGGAAATTACGCCTGCCCCGGTAAAAATACAGGAAGAGCCTGAGCCTGTGGTTAAAACCAAGGGCAATGGTGGCACAGTGGCTGTACTTACCCTGCTTTGCTTTATTTTTTTGGGCGGATTTATCTGGCAGTTTAAAAAGAACGCCGATCAGGCTGCTATTCCTAAAAAAACAGATACGCTGGTGGTTCAGCATATAAAAAATGCGGCAGAACTCAAGCTCCAGGATACCATAAATAAATTAAAAGGCCATACACTGTTACTTTCGGCGGCTGATTTTCAACAACCTATTGTGCTGAGCGATACGCTGCATATCAACAAGGACAGCTTGTATATTAAAACAAAGGGCGCAATCGTATTTAAGAAAGATTCCACCTATGCGGGCCCGGCTATTGCGCTGGCTGCTAACTGTAAATATGTGGTATTAGATAGTGTTGCTTTTGATGGGTTTGGCACGGCTATCGTAACACATAACGATGCCCTTGTTTTAAAAAACGTGCAGTTCAATAACTGCTTAACGCCGGTTCAGGCATCGTACATGTTCCCTAATAAAAAATATATCTCGGGCAGGTTGTTTGGCAGTATGTTCAAAACTGATTCTGTCCCAACTAAAGCTACCCACTAATAAATGGCCCAGGAAAACCCCAAAGTACCCGGCAGGAGAATGGAACGGCTGTTCCTGTTACTTACAGGCATATTGCTGGCCGTTTTATTTGTAAGGCTGTACAGTGTACTGCAACTTAAGTTTGTTGACGTTGATAAGCGCCTGAAAGACGGTACCATCGTAAACCTTAACTCGCCTAATACCGCTCAAAACGTAAAGGCGCTGCTTAAAAAGGGTTATTATTTTGATGACCCGAAGGATGTGGATTACATTGAATCTGTAATTGCATCGCGTAAAACAACCGGCGACCTGGTTGATAATACCGGGGAGCTTAACAAACGTAAATACTATGTAAATGCCGACGAGGCCTTTGAAAAAGGCGGCGAAACTTTTAAAAAGCGGGTGCTTACCTCCCGCACATTGTTAGGTTATACCGGCGATGATTCCATCCGCTTTGAACAGGAATTGAAAAACCCGCCCGCTTTAGGCGCTCAAACCGATCTTAACCTTGGCGAATACAGCATTAAAGGTACAATAGCACACAAAGGCGAACCTGTGCCTGGTGTACTGGTAAAACTAACCATGATATTGCCCCGCGACAGCATTTTCAGCGATGAGGAAACCGGGGCTAAAACCTCCTATTCAGAAAATGGTTCATCATACAAAAAGCTGTTCGTGCTTAACGATCAGAAAAAGAAGGTACTGCAATCGCTCACCGCTTTTACCCGCACCGATGAACAGGGGCGGTTTGTATTTGCCAAATTGCCTACGGGTAAAGCGTTTTCGGTATTGCCCATGCAGCCCGGCTTTGAGTTTGGCCGTTCGCAAGGGGTTGACGAACTGGATAAAGACGTAAGCTTTAAATTTAACCAGGCCCCCCATAGCATTAAGCTGCTCTCCACCCGCGACTTTAACATCCTGAAAAAAGAGGGCGCTTTTATTGTGCGCTACCAGGATGAGTTTAATATGTGGTATGGGATCATAGCTGTTTGCTTTTTTGCCGGTTTTATCATTATCCATTTGTTACTCAGCGCCCGGTACCCCAATGCGGATCAGATCATTTTACCGCTGATCATGATGCTTACCGGTATCTCATTCCTTACGCTTTTAAGCTTGCAGGACCCGCTGCGCGATAGGTTCCTGGCTAAGGACACGCTGGTTTATTTAGGCATCGGTATGGCCGGGATCTGTATCATTCAACTATTTAACCTTCGCCGCCTTAACCCCGACTCTGGCTTTTATCGGTTGCTTGTTTTTAAATGGAGCAGGAGCGCTGCCAACGGCTGGCCCTGGGCTATTGTTGCCATGGGCATCCTGTTTTCCACCATCTTGTTTGGTACAGGTCCGGAAGGTAGTGGTGTAAAAGTTAACCTGCTGGGTTTTCAGCCAAGCGAAATTGTAAAATACCTTATCGTAATTTTCCTTGCGGGATTTTTTGCCACTAACGAAAAATTCATCAGTCAATACGCCAGCTGGAGCAAGCGCTGGTCGTTCTTTTCATTTGCGCTTATAGCCACTATAATCACCCTGCTGCTGTTTTTGGTTTTGGGCGATCTGGGCCCGGCCATGGTGATCTGCTTTACGTTCATCATCCTGTTCTCTTTTTCGCGGGGCGATTTCCTGTATATGGCCGGCTTTGTGGTGTTGTTTGTACTTACCACCTGGTTTTTTGATAATGTATTACTTAGCACAGGCATCACATTTTTTTCCCTTGGGAGCGTAGTGTTTTTCAGGCGGAGACGATTGAGTGAATCGGCTATTATGGCTTTGGTGGTGATCACCGCTTTTTTAACCATCGATAAAATTCCGGGCCTTGATAAAATTATCCCCGGTCCGGTGGAGCGTTTGGTTGAGCGTAAGGCGATCTGGCAGGATGCCTGGAACAATGAAGTATATGGCGGCGACCAGGTGGCTAACGGCCTTTGGGCTATGGCCAGTGGTGGCATAAGCGGACAGGGCGTTGGGCAGGGCTTTGCCAAAACTATTCCCGAGGCACATACCGATATGATATTGCCATCCATCGGTGAAGAATTTGGCTGGGCGGGTATGGCCGCAGTGTTCATTCTGTTTTTGCTGTATTTACATCGATCCATTATCATAGGCAGGCAAACGGGGATGCCCCTGCTGTTTTACCTCAGTGCAGGTATCGGGGTATGTACTTTCGTGCAGTTTTTACTGATTGCGGGGGGCTCTATCGGGGCGTTGCCCTTATCCGGCGTTTCCCTCCCGTTTGAAAGTTACGGTGGTTCATCGTTGGTAATAAATCTGTTGGCGGCAGGTTTCCTGTTGTCGGTTTCAACGGTACGGGGCACAGCGGTACAAATGGATTATATCACCAAACAGCAGGATAAAAACCTGGTGCCTGCATTGGCAGCCGCGCTTGCCGGGGTGGTATTATTAGTGGTGAATGTATCGCGCTACACAACAGATAATAAGCAGTGGGTAGTAAAACCTGCTTTGGTTGCCGATAGAAGCGGCTTGCGAATGTTTAGCTATAACCCCCGCATTGCCATATTGATGAACAGGTTGCAGGCTGGTACTATCTATGACCGTAACGGCCTTATCCTGGCCACAAGCAAACCCGAGCTTATCGAAAAACAAAAAAACAAATTAAGCGCGTCGGGCATGCTGCATTACGATTTGGATTCGGCTATGCACAAGCGTTTGGACAGGTTTTACCCCTTTGAAGAACAAATGTTTTTTTGGACGGGCGATCAAAACACCGGGGTCTTTAACGGCAGCACCAACGGTTATTTTGCCGAGTATGAGCACGCCGCCGAGCTTCGCGGGTTTCATATGCCTATCACCAATTACAACGTAAAAGCATCACGTTACCAGGAAGACCGGTTTCTACCCCGAGGAATGAAGGAAATGACCGTAGCTAAAAAGGATTACAGCGCTTTGGCCAATCTCCTCATCAGTGATATCAACGGCCCGGAAGTTGAGGCTTTCAAAAACAAAAACCGCGATGTAAAACTTACCATGGATGCCGATCTTCAAACAAGTATCCAGCAATCAATCGCATCGGATACTTCGCTGTATGATAACAGGGTTTCGGTAGTGATAGTTGAATCCAATACGGGTGATGTACTTACATCGGCACAATACCCGCTGCCCCCTGTGCATAACTGGGACCAGCTGACTATGCCACTGGCCGATCAGAATAAACTGGCTACCTGGTTGACCACTACCGATCTGGGCTTTACCTATGCCAGTCAGCCGGGTTCAACGGCCAAAGTTTTAACGGCGATGTCGGCATTTAATAAATTAGGCATTGCTGCATCTGAAATACAATATCATGTAAGTATTGGAGAGCGGATCCGTACCAAGGGCATCGAACCCGACGAGACTGGGATGATCACTATGGAGCGGGCCATTGCCAAATCAAACAACGTATATTTTATTAAGCTGGCCAACCAGGAACACCTGGAAGAGTACATGGCAACGCTGTACCTTAAAACAGGGATGTTTTTGCATGGCGTAGGTGGTTACTATTATAATAAACCGGTATTGAATGCCACCCAGGAAGATAAATGGCGCGCCTTGTGGCGTAAAACCGAATTTAATACCAAGCCGAGGTACGATCCTAACAATATCCATAAAACAAGGGCCAAAGGTATTTCGGGCATGGCCTGGGGACAGGGCGAACTGATTGCTACTCCTGCAGCCGTAGCAAGGCTGGTATCAGGCGTGGCTAATGACGGTGTGTTACTGCCTAACAGGTACGCGCTGAAAATTGCCGACTCCACAGTGGCTGTAAAAAGCGGTATCAAGCTGGCCGAAGATCCCCGTTATGCAGCCCTGTTAAAACAATATATGATTGAGCAAAGCGCTCCTAAAACACCTATATTAGGCATCAAGGTAGCGGGTAAAACCGGTACGCCGGAACGTATTGTCAGGAACCAGAGCGTTAATGACGGCTGGTATGTTTTCTTTGCACCAAAAGAAAAGGGCAGCGGTTATATAGTGACATGTATCCGGGTTGAATCAACCAGGGGATCGTCAGATGCGGTACACCTGGCCGGCAACCATGTGATCCCTTTCCTGCTGAAAAAAGGTTATATAAAAAGTATGGAAACGGAAACCACTACCGAAGAATAGTGTTTAAGCAGAAAGGAAAGAGCAAATGGCATTTAGTTTATTTAAAAGAAGCGGCGAAAAACAACCCTGGGATGTAAAAAGCTTACGCGAGGCTATATTACGTTTCATTAAAGAATCGCTGCAAAAGATAGAGGGCGGAGAAGGTGGCCATATCAAAGAACTGAAGCTTTTTATAGTTGCCGATGCCGAGGATAAGCCTATTTACGAAGGTGCGGTTTACGTACATGATAAAGCGCTGTTCAAAAACGAGGTTCAAAAAATAGCCGACGATTTTGACATCAATTTACCCCCTGACTGGACGCTGGATGTTGAGTTCACCGAAGAGCTCCCGGCAGAAGCGAAAAGGATCCCTGACCTGGATGCTGCCTTTATCATGAATACCCGCAAGCAGGTTGCACACAATGCGGCCTCCTTTACAGCCTATCTACGGATTCTTAGCGGTGAGGCCGAAAAAGAGGAATACAAGATCAAAGCTACCGACCCCAAACTCTACATTGGGCGGGATAAAAAGTCCGTCACCGAAAATGGATCGTTCAGGCTTAACCAATTTGTTTTTCCGGGGGAGAGCAGGGACGAAAGCAATAAATATATCAGCAGGCAGCATGCCCATATTGAATGGGACGCCGAAAGCGAGCGCTTCATGATCTTTGCCGATGAAGGCGGCGTTCCACCACGCAATAAAACCAAGATCCATATCGCTGCCGATGGTAAAATGATCAAGCTCAATTCCACCCAAATTGGCCACCCCCTAAGTGAAGGGGACCAGGTAATATTGGGGGAATCGGCGGTATTTTTGTACAGTACGGTAGCAAACCCATAACGCGTTATCATTTCCGACTGAGCAGGGAAAGGAATTAGCATTAGGAAGAGAAAGAGAAATCTCCTACGCCCTGCAAATTAAAATTGCATGACTCGCCTGGCATATCGTATAAGATTTCCCTGGTTCGTATGACAAAAAGAAAAAGGTGTCATTTCGATTGAGCGGAAGGGGGAAATAAGCGGCGGAGCGAAAGAGAAATCTTATACGCCACGTAAATTCGACCTGCACAGTTCGCTTAAATATTGTATAAGATTTCTCCCTACGGTCGAAATGACAATCTTTTTAATTTTATTATTCAATTACACTATCATTTAGAAAGTTCCAGTCAGGATTAGTTGACTCTATTAATGCGTTTTTCTTTTCTCTGCGCCATTTTTTAATTTCCTTCTCTCTGGCAATAGCATGTTCAATGTGGGTTAAATGCTCGTAATAAACTAAATGATAACAGTAGTATTTACCTGTGAATGATTTGTTAGTACCCTTATTTTCGAGATGTTGCAGAAGACGAACACTTATGTCGTTTGTGACTCCTATAGTACAGTTTTACCAGGATTGGTGGTGATATAAACGTAGTAATTGTGATTCCACATGCTTTAAATGTAGATATTTTTAATCAAAAGAAAATTGTCATTTCGAACGAGGAACGAGGAGAAATCTTATACGATATGCCAGGCGAATCATGCAATTTGACGCAGGGCGTATAAGGTTTTTCTTTCGCACCAACGCACCTTCCTTCCCTTTGCTCAAAGGAAATGACATCTTTTTTATTTTGTCATTTCGACCGGAGGGAGAAATCTTATACAGCACGCAAGTGAACTATGCAGATCGAATTTGCAAGGCGTATAAGATTTCTCTTTCGCCCGCACGCTCTTGGCTATACCCTGCTCCTTCGTATGACAATAGGAGGTAAAATATCGGATGATTAAGCTCTTTTATGATCCTATAGCCTTCCTGTAATTCCGGAGCGCCCTGATGATCGTCATTACAATTTCATGCTGTCCTTCATCCGAGTTGAGATACTCCTCCTCTTCCGGGTTATTGATAAAGCCGGTTTCAATCAATACAGCCGGCATAGCGCTATGGGCCAGTACCAGCACGCCCTGTTCTTTCACACCGTTACTTTCCCGACCGTCTACTCCGGTGAATTCATCGTCAAGCAGGTCGCCAAAACGGATACTTTGCTTACGGTATTTCTGAATATAAGCGTTCAGGACGATCAGGTTGGAAGGATCGCTTTCATCATAGCTCTCGTAATTTTGCTTGTAGTCCTTTTCCTGGAAAATGGAAGCATTTTCACGTACGGCCTCTTCCTGCTCCTTAAGGCGGTGGAAACCGTATACCAGCATCAGCACACCTTTTTGCTTGTGTGCACGCGCGGCCGTCCCTTCGGGCGACGAGTTACAGTGAATAGAGACAAACAGGTTGCCATGGTTTTGATTGGCTATAGCCGAACGCTGGTTTAGCGGGATAAAGGTATCATCCGTACGGGTAAGGATAGCACTAACATCGGTAATTGCAGTATCCAATGCAGCTTTAAGCTTTAGGGCTATAGACAGCGTTACATTTTTCTCAAACGAATGCGAACCACGCGCCCCGGCATCTTTACCGCCATGCCCGGCATCAATAATAACCGTTTTAAACCTAAAGGTTGTAACTGCCGGAATGGTGTCTTTTTGCTGCGCGAATGAATTTTGAAACAGGAACAACAGGATGATCATCCCGAAGAAAGCGATGTATTTCATTTTTTTACCGCCTTTTTACTGCATTTAGGGCATAAGCCCTGTGCATACAAGGTAAAGCCATGCGGTTCAAAACCCGCAGGAAGATCAATAGCAGGCAGGTTCATATCATTAAGGCAATATACATTTTTGCACTGGGTACAGTTAAAGTGCAGGTGTTCGTCATGGTGATCGTGCTCGTTACAACTTGATGAGCAAAGGGCATAATTAGCTGTACCATTTAAATCAAATACTTTGTGAATGATCCCTTTTTCTTCAAATGCGTTAAGGATGCGATAAAGCGTAACTCTGTCGATATCATGCATCAGGCCCTCCAGGTCGGGCTGTGAAGTAGCCGAATGCCTTGACGACATCATAGATAAAACCCGCAGCCTCGGTGCAGTTTTTTTCAGGTGATGCCTGTCAAGCAGGTGCTCAAAATGATGTATATCGCGGGTTTGTGTCATATATTAATCAGGGTGATAGTTATAAGGCTGCTAATTTAATAATGGTACGTATAATATGCGCCATTAGTTGCCGGCTTTTATAACGGAATGTTTTATATCGTTATTATAAGTACAATGTATCGACTCACCCCGACTTCGCTACACTCGTCATCCCTCTTTGCGAAGCAGAGAGGGGATTTTTATTTTACTATTTTCCTTACCCTCTTTACGGCGAAGCCGGAGAGAGGGTGGTCCAGCATAGCGCAGACCGGGTGAGTCACTTATGCGCTTTGACAATATTATGCCGCATATTGTGAACATAATTATGCTTTTCATGATTACAAGCCGGGCTCAAAAAGCAATTAAACAGCAAAAACGCATAAAAGAATTTCCTGTGGCGCTTATCCATTATTCAACCTTTTTAAGTTTATCTGTTTTATGATCATGATTACAGGCGCCGGTATACCTATAGTTTACATAATGTGCGGCAGCTATCAGCAAACCTCCTAAAGGAACTATCATAGCCTCGGATTTTCCTGTTGTTGCAAACGCATGCCCACCCATTATAATGGCAAAACCGAATGCAAGCATTAATAGTGGAACTGAACGACGATGTGTACGCCAGTAGGATAAGCCTATAGAATACACTCCTATGGCCAAAGCAAAAATGATCATTCCCCACTCTACCCAGGCATTAGCCAAAAAACCAAGGCCCACCAACGGCAAACTCGTAAACAGCAAAGGCACTACCGCGCAATGGATAGCACAAAGCGCTGATGCGGTGATACCAATATTATCTAACCGGGGCGAAAGCTTTTGAAAATCCATGACGCAAATATAAATAAGTTAATGCAACATAATTGCATTTGTTTTTATTATACATATTTGCACTTATTAAATTAACAAATGCCTGACAATTACTTAATATTAATCAGCAAACCGTATTTTTGCAGGCTTTATAAAAAACAAAGATTGAATTTAGCTCCCATTTATCATATAAAACAACTTTGGCAAAGCGCCTACAATACACGGGGCAGCAGGCTTAAGTTATTGAGTGCAACTATCGTCATAGTCATCATCATTAACCTGTTACCATCTTTTTTTAAGTACATTGAAAAAAGGCAGGACGGGGTTGTACTTAATGATTGGATCCTGGCCCGTTTACCATCTTACGACCTTTCAGTTCCTATTTTTATACTCATCTGGAGCATGGGCCTGCTCATGATGTGGCGGGCGCTTTATAATCCAAGGGTATGTATCACTTATATCTGGACACTGAATTTTGTATGTATTGCCCGTTTTGTTACCATCAGCCTGGTCAAGCTCAATCCGCCAATGGGCCTTGTTCCGCTTATTGACCCAAGCACGAGTGTTTTTTACGGGCACACATTTATTACCAAAGACCTGTTTTTTTCGGGCCATACGGCAACTATGGTGCTTGTGTATCTGCACCTGCAAAAACGGACAGATAAGCTGATCGCATTAATTTGCGCTATAGTATTGGTGGTATTACTGCTGATACAGCATATTCATTATACTATTGACGTTGTTGCCGCACCATTTTTTGTGTATGGCTGCTGGAGATTGGTTAAATGGCTGGGGCTGGAATAATTATATGATAACCGTCATCCTGAACTTGTTTCAGGATCCCAAAGGACAAGTTTACTCCGTGCAACCCGGCTTAGCGAGTGGGGTGCCGAAATAAATTCGGCATGACGGGATTTTGAATTTCACTCCCATCCATCCACCAAATGCATGCTATCCTTTAAATCGAGATACAGCTTTTTAAATACCGGGAACATTTTGCTGTATAATTCATGATTTTTAGTATTTGGTTGGATAAAGTCCTGTTGCTCAATCCTGGTGAGTGCGTCATAACTTTCAGGGTTTAATACCCGCGCTGCAAGATATATAGCGCCTAATGCCGATGAATCTTCTGACTGAAGCACTGCGAGTTTTTTTCCGGTGATATCGGCCAGGATATGTGTCCATACTGCCGAGCTGGTAAAACCACCACTGATATTAACTTGTGTAATCTCACCCGATGCCTCTTCCAGTGTTTTAAGCACGTCATTCAGTGCAAAGCAGATCCCCTCAAGCCCAGCGCGTAAAAAATGCGAGCGGGTGTGCGCCGGCTTTATATTAAAAAATGTGCCACTGGTTTTGGTATCCCAGAGCGGGGCACGTTCACCGTACAGGTAGGGTAAAAATACCAGGCCATTGCTGCCGGCAGGTACAGTTGCTATCTCATTAAATAAAGCGTCATAATCGGCCGAGGTAATGTTTTCCTTTTGCAAAAAGTTTTTAAGCAGCCAGTTTACCGCTATGCCTCCGTTATTTACGGCACCTCCGCAAACATAAGTTTGCTCATCAAGCAGGTAATTAAAAACCATAGCTTCGTAGTTATACACCTGTTTCGGGCTGGTGATCCGCACAGCACCACTTGTGCCAATGGTAAGCGCGGCCACATCCGGGCCGGTAGTATGGCTGCCCAGGTTGGCACATGCTCCGTCACTGGCCCCTATAACAAAGGGAGTATCGGCATTTATCCCGGTCGATGCAGCTACTTTGGGCCTGATACCATTCCGGTAATAAGTGGTATTAACCGGAACAGATAATCTTGAAGCTGTAATACCGGTTAATGTAAGGGCTTCCCCGTTCCATTCCTTCTTTACAATATCAAACAATCCTGTTGCCGACGCAATGGAATAATCAACCTCAAATACACCAAAAAGCCTGAACCAGATAAACTCCTTTATGGAGATGAATTTATGGGCGGCTTCAAAGATCTTACTTTGATTATCACGCAGCCACAGCAACTTATTCAGGGGCGACATGGCATGGATAGCGGTGCCGCAGTTATGATAAAGGCGTTCACCTTTTTCCGTTGCACGCAATGCCTGCGCGATGTTCTCGCTCCGCGCATCTGCCCAGGTCATCATAGGCAGCAGCGCTTCGCCATGCTGATCAACCGGAATAATACTATGCATGGCGCTGCTCAGGCTCACGGCCTGCGGAGCGGCTCCCAATTTGGCGGTAATACCGGCAAGGCATTTAACAAAAGCATCCCAGATCAGCAGCGGGTCCTGTTCGCTGTAACCGGGCCCGGGACTGTTAATGGGGTAATGATTGGATACTGTACCCAGTGGTTCGCCCGTTAAACTTACGGCTACGGCCTTTGTACTGCCGGTGCCAATGTCAATGCCTAAAATATATGCCTGCATGGAGATGTATTTGATTGCCAAAATAATAAACCGAACCGGGATTTGGGGGGATTTTTAGGATTATGGGATTTCTTTAACAGTTTAATATAAAACAAGACAAGGTAAAAAAACCTGTCAATCCTGCAAATCCTAAAAATCCCAGTTCAGACAAAACCCTGTCTATCCAGCAAATCCTGAAAATCCCGGTTCAGACTTCAGCGAAATCAAGAAAATCAGAAAAATCAACGGTTAAGGCCGACAGCAGGGGACAGTTCAAGAATATATATTATCTACATTAGCCATACCAATATAAACCAATTAGAGAATATGCAAGTAATTTTAGGGGTCATCTTCCATTTTATCGGTGGCTTTGCTTCGGGGAGCTTTTACATCCCCTACAAAAAAATAAAAGGCTGGGCCTGGGAAAGCTACTGGATAGTAGGCGGCATTTTTTCATGGCTCATTGTACCGCCGCTGGCAGCATGGCTTACAATTCCGGGCTTTGCCGATATTATAAGTCATACAGATACTGCTACCCTTGGCTGGACATATATCATGGGCTTGTTATGGGGCATTGGTGGTTTAACATACGGATTAGGCGTACGCTACTTGGGAGTATCGCTGGGGAGTACCATTATACTGGGCTTATGCTCGGTTTTCGGGTCGATAATCCCGTCGGTGTATTATGATATTTTCCCGAAAGAGGGGAAAGACACTTTTACACTGATGCTGCACACCCAATGGGGACAGATGGTTTTGTTAGGCATTGTACTTTGCGTGGTGGGTATCATTATATGCGGTAAAGCAGGTATGATGAAAGAGCAAGAACTCTCGGCCGATAAAACCATAGCACAGGAAAATAAGGACTACCGCTTTGGCTTAGGTATACTGGTGGCAGTAGTATCGGGGATACTGAGTGCTTGTTTCAACTTCGGTATTGAAGCCGGGAAGCCAATGGCCGATACAGCTAACCAAATCTGGCAGGCGGCGCATCCGGGTCAAGGTAACTTCCTGTTTTCAAACAATGTAACCTACATTATTATACTGTGGGGCGGCTTAACCACTAACTTTATATGGTGTATGGTGCTAAACGCCCGCAATAAAACGTTTGATAATTATACCGATAAAAAAACACCCCTGCTTAAAAACTACCTGTTTGCGGCACTGGCCGGTACAACCTGGTTTTTACAGTTCTTTTTTTACGGTATGGGCGAAAGTAAAATGGGTAACGGCGCCAGCTCCTGGATCCTCCACATGGCTTTCATTATCCTGATAGCTAATACATGGGGCCTGGTACTTAAAGAGTGGAAAGGTGTAAGTAAAAAAGCATTCGCAACGGTAATAGCCGGTATAGCAGTAATTGTAATATCGGTACTGGTTGTGGGATATGGGAATAAGATAAAACC
Organism: Mucilaginibacter sp. cycad4; assembly: GCF_034263275.1. Lineage (NCBI taxonomy): Bacteria > Pseudomonadati > Bacteroidota > Sphingobacteriia > Sphingobacteriales > Sphingobacteriaceae > Mucilaginibacter > Mucilaginibacter sp. cycad4. The sequence goes on from NZ_CP139559.1 coordinate 4,020,409, forward strand.
CGAAAAACCAACGGTAAAAGCCGAACTAAATAAGCCAACAATAAAAACAAATCAATAATTCATTAACTCAATAATTCAACAATTAAAATATATGTCATCGAAAACAACTGAATTTAAACACGTAAGCTATTTGTGGGATGAAGCAAAAGCCGCCGAACTGGAAGGCGACGAAGTAGCCCTGCTCATATACCGCTCCAACCTTTTAGGTGCCGACCTGCGCCTTACCAACTATGGCGGCGGTAACACATCATGCAAGCTGATGAGTAAAGACCCGCTTACCGGCAACGATGTTGAGGTAATGTGGATCAAAGGCTCGGGCGGTGATATTGGCACGTTGAAAAAAAGCGGTTTAGCTGCCCTGTATGTTGATCGCCTTCGCAGCCTAAAAAACATTTACCGTGGGGTTGAGTTTGAAGATGAAATGGTTGAGTTATTTAATCATTGCATCTACGATCTTAACTCGAAAGCGCCATCTATTGATACGCCGCTTCATGGCTTTCTGCCATTCAAACACATTGATCACCTTCACCCTGATGCTGCCATCGCTATTGCTGCCGCAAAAGACGGTAAAAAAATAACCCAGGAGCTTTTTAACGGCACCATTGGCTGGGTTGAATGGAAAAAACCCGGCTTTGAACTTGGCCTGCAATTGAAACAATGCCTGGATGAAAATCCGGGGATCCGCGGTATTATGCTGGGCTCGCACGGTTTATTTACCTGGGGAGATACCGCTTACGAAAGCTACATGAACACGCTTGAAGTTATTGAGCGCTGCGCCGAATACCTGGAAGAAAACTATGGTAAAAAAGGCCCTGTTTTCGGTGGCCAAAAAGTTGAAAGCCTTGACGAAACCGGCCGTAAAAAACAGGCTGCTGCACTTGCACCTGTATTACGTGGTTTTTGCTCAAGCTACAGGCACATGGTAGGTCATTTTACTGATGATGCCCGCGTGCTGGAATTTATTAACTCCAATGACCTTGACCGTTTGGCTCCATTGGGTACCAGCTGTCCTGACCACTTTTTGCGGACTAAGATCAGTCCGCTGGTACTTGACCTTGCACCGGGTGAAGACCTTGGCGATGTAACCGCGTTAAAAGCACGTTTGGCCCCTGCTTTTGAGGCCTACCGCCAAATGTATACCGACTATTACAATACCTGCAAGCATGATAACAGCCCGGCCATCAGGGATACCAACCCGGTAATTATCCTTTACCCGGGTGTAGGCTTGTTCTCTTTTTCAAAAGATAAACAAACCGCCCGTGTTGCTGCCGAGTTTTATACCAACGCCATTAACGTAATGAAAGGTGCTGAGGCGATTTCTGAATATACTTCGCTGCCGCGCCAGGAAGCATTTGATATTGAGTACTGGTTATTGGAAGAGGCTAAATTACAACGGATGCCTAAGCCAAAAGCCTTGTCTGGCAAAATTGCCCTGATCACCGGCAGCGCAGGCGGCATCGGTAAAGCTATCGCCAAAAAATTTGTGGACGAGGGCGCGGTAGTTATTTTAAATGATATGAACGCTGAACGTTTGGAAGGTGCCGGCGACGAATTCAAAAAACAATACGGTAAAGATTCATACACCACAGCGGTACTTGACGTTACCAAAGCCGACCAGATAAACGAGGCACTTGAAATTGCTGCTTTAGCATTTGGCGGCGTGGATATCGTGGTAAACAATGCCGGTCTATCCATCTCCAAATCAATTGCAGACCATACCGAAAAAGATTGGGATTTGTTATATGATGTATTGGTTAAAGGCCAGTTCTTCATTACCCAGGCTGCAGTAGCTGTTATGAAAAAACAAGACATCGGCGGCGACATTATCAACATAGTAAGCAAAAACGCCTTAGTGAGCGGACCAAACAACGCCGGCTACGGCTCGGCAAAATCTGCACAGCTGCATCTGAGCAGGTTGAACGCTGCCGAATTGGGTACCGATAAGATCCGCGTAAACGTAGTTAACCCCGATGCCGTGATCAGCGACAGCAACATCTGGGCCGGCGGATGGGCAGAAGGCCGTGCTAAAGCTTACGGCGTTACTGTGGACGAACTGCCTGCTTACTATGCAAAACGTACATTATTGAACGAGGTAATACTACCTGCCGATATCGCTAATGCCTGTTTCGCCTTTACCGGCGGCCTGCTCAACAAATCAACCGGCAACGTGTTGAATGTTGATGGCGGTGTGGCGATGGCGTTTGTGAGGTAGTAGCCCTCTCTAAATCTCCCCCGGGAGGGGAGACTTCAAAAATCATTGCAGATGTAAGCGTCCACGCTTACTATACACATGAGCGTAAACGCTCGCATTTAAAAACATTCAAGCGTGGACGCTTGAACATCCGGAAACTTTTAAATTTTAAAAGCCCTCCCTTCCGGGGAGGGTTGGGAGGGGCTACCAATTATGCAGTTAGAAAAATATAAAATTGATGAAGCCAATCATCAACAGCTAAAAGATCACCAGCGCAAATTTGATTTTATTGCCGGTGATATAAAGGGATTGGATACTATCCTGCAAAAACTGATTGATTTTAACATTGCTATACCAAGCTGGGCTTTAGGTACCGGCGGTACACGTTTCGGCAGGTTTTCGGGTGGCGGCGAGCCGCGCAGCCTGGAAGAAAAGATAGAAGATGTAGGTTTAATCCATGCGCTTAACCGTAGCAGCAACTCTATTTCGCTGCATATTCCCTGGGATATCCCATCCAACGCATCGGCTGTAAAAGCGCATGCAGCACAGTTAGGTTTGCATTTTGATGCGGTTAACTCCAATACCTTCCAGGATCAGCCGTCACAGAAGCTGAGCTATAAATTTGGCTCATTGCACCATGTGGATAAAGCGGTACGCAAACAAGCTGTTGCCCACAACATTGAGGTAATCAAATACGGGGTTGAGCTCGATTCAAAAGCATTATCGGTTTGGCTGTCTGACGGTTCAAACTTCCCTGGTCAATTGAATATGCGCGGTGCATTTGAACGCACATTGGAAAGCTTACAGGAGATTTATGATGCCCTGCCCGATGACTGGAAAGTTTGGGTAGAATACAAGCCTTACGAGCCTAACTTTTATTCAACCACAATAGGCGATTGGGGGCAATCATACCTGTTATCATCAAAACTGGGCCAAAAAGCACAAACATTAGTTGATCTTGGTCATCACTTACAGGGTGTAAACATTGAGCAGATAGTTTCATTACTGCTGATGGAAGGCAAACTGGCCGGTTTCCACTTTAACGATTCAAAATATGGTGATGACGACCTTACTGTAGGCAGCATCAACCCATACCAGCTGTTCCTGATCTTTAACGAACTGGTTGAAGGCATGGATGCCCGCGGTATGACACATGCCACTTCAATAGGATGGATGATCGATGCTTCGCACAATGTAAAAGATCCGATTGAGGACCTATTACAATCAGTAGAAGCCATTAAAATAGCATATGCGCAAGCCCTTTTAGTAGATACCCCTGCACTGGTACAGGCACAACAGGATAACGACGTTGTACAGGCACAGGAAATATTACAACATGCTTACCGTACAGACGTTCGTCCGCTATTGGCCGAAGCTCGCTTAAGGGCAGGCGGTGCGCTGGACCCGCTGGCAGTTTACAGGCAGCAAACTATCAGGCAGCAACTGATAAACGAAAGGGGTGCAAAAGCAGTATCAACCGGATTGTAAGCCTATGGAGCCGATACCTGTTATAGCCGTTTTTGATGTGGGTAAAACCAACAAGAAGCTGTTCCTGTTTGATGAGAACTATAAGATAGTTTTTGAACGGACGGCCCGCTTCATGGAAACCCACGACGAGGATGGCGACGCATGTGAAAACCTCGACAGCTTAAGGTTGTCGGTGTTTGACTCATTGCGCGAAATTTTTAAGCATAAAGAGTTCGATCTTAAGGCGGTCAACTTCTCCACTTACGGCGCCAGCTTTGTCTACGTTGATGAACACGGCAAGCCGCTTACTCCACTGTATAATTACCTCAAACCATATCCGCCGGAACTGGGCAGGCAGTTTTATGAAAACTATGGCGATGAAGCCAGGTTTGCTTTAGAAACCGCCTCGCCCGTTTTGGGCAACCTTAATTCGGGACTGCAGTTGTACAGGCTTAAATATCAACAGCCCGAAGTGTTTAAGCGGATTAAATATGCCCTGCATTTGCCTCAGTATATGAGCTACCTTATCAGCGGGCAAATGGTGAGCGACCTAACCAGTATTGGCTGCCATACCGCTCTATGGGATTTTGCTAAAAACAGCTATCATAACTGGCTCAATGACGAAGGGATCCTGCCTAAAATGGCCCCGCTACATCCTGCAGACAGTGTGCTTCCCGCCGAGTTTCCGGGCAGTACTTACAAGGTTGGCATTGGGCTGCATGATAGTTCGGCAGCGCTGATCCCTTACCTGGTAAGCTTTAATATGCCTTTTGTGCTGATTTCTACCGGTACATGGTCTATCAGTCTGAACCCTTTTAACCAAACGCCGCTTACCGCTGATGAGTTGAAGCACGATTGTCTTAATTACCTGCAATATAAAGGCAGCCCGGTAAAAGCATCGCGGTTGTTCACCGGCTACGAATATGAGCAGCAGGTAAAAAGGATAGCCGCTCATTTTAACCACGACGAGATCAGGTACCGTACCATAAATTATGATCCTGCAATTGCAGCCCGGCTAAATAATCAGCCCGCATTACAGGCAACTGAAAATAACGGACAGTTACAGAAATCGGCATTTGAACAACGCGATTTAAACAGCTTTGCCAACGATGTTGAAGCGTACCACCAACTCATGATAGATATTATTGCCCAACAAACCATATCAACCAATTATGTTTTAAATGGCTGCACGGTAAAGCGCATTTTTGTGGACGGTGGCTTTAGCAAAAACAGTGTTTTCATGCACTTGCTGGCGCTGGCCTTCCCTCATCTGGAAGTTTACGCCGCATCAATGGCACAGGCCACTGCTGTAGGTACAGCGCTGGCTATTCATCATGCCTGGAATACCAAAACACTGCCTCATGACCTCATCGAATTAAAATATTATTCGGGGGTGCAAAGCGAGGTTGTATAAAGCGCATAACAGGAGGCTCCTATGGAGCCTTTTTATTTTTCCCTAATTTGCTACAAACACTGTCTTGTCCTGAAATGAGTTTACACAAAAATAAACTACATGGAAAAGATCATTATTGATGGAAAAGGACATTATTCACTTGAATTTAAGCATTCAGTTATCAAAGAGTATTTGGCTGGCAGTGTTAGTCAAAAGGCGTTGTTGAGGAAATATGATATCAAGATACATAGTGGCATAACGCGTTGGATGCAGAAGTTAGGTTATGCAGAAGTTCCGGAAAAAGACAGATATTTGTCATCAGTAAAACCACTATCCTTGCCCGCAAAGAAGCCCCATAAAGATCCGCCTACAGGTGCCTTGTCGCAAGAACAACAACGCATCAAAGAACTCGAACGTCAGCTTGAAGATGAGCAGCTTCGCAGTGAAATGTACAAGCGTATGATCGAGATTGCTGAACGTGATCTTAATATTCCTATCCGAAAAAAGTCGGATACCAAGTGATCCATGAGATGAAAGACATGTATACAAGGATCAGCCTTGTACGATTATGTCGGTTACTTGGTATTACCCGCCAGGCCTATTATCAGCACTTTTGGCAACAAGAAGCATCTGGAATAGAGGATACACTTATATTGCAGGAGGTTGTCAGCATTCGCCAAGACCACCGGGCAATGGGTGGCAGGAAGCTTTATGAAAAGCTGCACCCTTTTTTGCTTGATCATGGCATTAAAATGGGACGGGATGCACTGTTCGACCTGTTGTCAGCTAATGGACTGTTAGTAAAGAAACGCCGCAGGCGGCATGTGACGACCTGGTCGGGTCACCGGTTCAACAGATGGCCGAATATCATACGCAGCCTGGAGGTCGTCAGGCCTAACCAACTGTGGGTAAGCGATATCACCTACTGGAAAGTAAAAGAAGAACATTTGTACATCAGTTTGATAACGGACGCTTATTCGCACAAAGTAGTTGGCTATCATTTGGCTGATACCTTAGAAACGATCGAAACGATACAGGCCTTGAAAATGGCTTTAAAAGACCTGCCTGAACAATTGCCGGAGGCACTTATACATCACTCGGACCGGGGAGTGCAATATTGCACAGAAAGCTATGTAAAGCTATTACAGGACAGATACATCAAGATCAGTATGACCGAGAACGGTGACCCATTAGAGAATGCCGTTGCTGAACGAATGAACGGCATTCTTAAAGAAGAATATCTTAAGCATCACCGGCCTGAGAATAAGCAACAAGCAAAACAATTACTGGATAGAGCTATCGAGTTGTATAACAAACACCGGCCACACTTCAGTATCGGTCTGCTAACGCCCCAACATGTGCATGATAAAAGCTTGCTACCTCAAAAATTGTGGAAGAACTATTATCGCAAAAACACTAACATTGTAAACGTATCACAGGACATCACTACACTTGTAAATACATAACAGGACTATCTCATAAAATGTAAACTTTTTTTAGGACGAGACAACGTCGCTCCTATGGAGCCAAAAAATCACCTCCAATTAATATCTTTTTGTCAACTCCGTAGGAGTATCATGTTTATAGACATACCTCAAAAGAAAATACCCGGCTCCATAGGTGCCTCCTCTTCTTAAGCATCTATCAAATCTAAATTCTATATTAGCATCAACCAAACAGCCTTTTATGAAAAGATTGATTTTCTTTTTATTACTCATCATATCGATTACGGCCAATGCACAGCAAACCAAGCGCAAGAAAGCCATCATTGTACTTACTTATGACGATGGTATCAACTCGCAATTAAACATTGCCATCCCTCAGCTTGATTCGGCACACCTTACGGCTACGTTCTTTTTAATGGGTAACATGAACGACGCTACTTTGCCCCGCTGGCGCGAAGTGGGTAAAAAGGGGTATGAGCTTGCCAATCATACGCTGTACCACCCTTGTTTGCTAACCAACGTAAAAGCCAATCCGGCCAATAATTCGGCTATTTATACACCATACATGATGCTGCGTGAGATTAATGAAATGAATACCCTGCTTTTCGCGCTCGATGGTAAAACCGGCGGCCGTACCTATGCTTACCCTTGTACCGAAGTTGAAGTTGGCGGGATCAATTATGTAGATACCCTGCGTAAAGCCGGGCTGGCAAAATATGCCCGCATAGGTGGCGGACCGGATGCTGTGATCACTGATTTCAAAAACCTCGACCCTTTAAAAGTACCCTCATGGGGTGTTACAGGCAACCCGGTTACCGGCGATGCATTGATAGATTTTGTGAAGAAAGTACAGCAAAGCGGCGGACTGGGCATCTTCATGTTTCACGGTGTAGGCGGCGATTATCTGGTTACCCCTGCCGATGCCCACCGGCAACTGCTTAAGTATTTAAGCCAGCACCGAAACGAAATTGAGGTAACTACGTTTATGAAAGCCATGGATGAGGTGATAGCGGCTAAATAATTAGCCTATCAGGCTAACGAGATCTGCTATAACAAGATCATCTTTGATAATGCGCTCATGGCCACGGCCTTCGTATACTTTGGTTTCAATTTCAGGATGAGCGGTAAGAAAACTCGCCAGGAACGCGAAAGGTGCAATTTTATCCTCCGGATCATAGGCTAACCAATGCCGGGTAATGGCATGGGTGGGATATAAATTATGAAGTGTAAACTCCGACGCCTTCATATCAAACAGCGCCTCAAAATCAGTAAAGAATTTATCCTGCAAACCCTGGGCTACATCTGCTGCGTTCAGGCTGGCTATGAAATTCTCTTTCAGATTGATTAGCGGGGCAATACTGACGAGCAAGGCTGGTTTAATACCGGTTTCCTTTATGGCGATGGCATTGGCCATGGCTCCTAATGAATGACCGATAACTACATCAGGTGCACCAAAAGTTGTGATCACTGCTTCCGCTGCTTTGGCGAAGAGCATCAGGTTTGACAACTCCCCTTCCGAGCTGCCGTTGCCCGGCGCGTCGAAAGCTATTACCTGTGTATTATCAATTTTTTTTAAAGCGGTAATGAGTTCGGCAAAGTCGGCAGCTTTTGAGCCCCAGCCGTGAGTGATCATGATCTTGCGTTTTCCATCTCCCCAGATAAAACCATTGAATTTTAAGGTCGATTTACTGAAATGCGAATCTTCAACTTCAAGGGTAAAAAGTTTGGCTTCCTCAAGCAATTGCTGTTGCTGCAAGCGCACCGGCATTTTAGGCGAATAACAGATCAATTGCCACAGCAGGCTGAGCATATCAGGCGCTTCGGCACCATTAAGAGATTTTACCTGGTTAAATACCGTTTTCAACTTTTTCATAGGAGAGGCAGAATTTCGCCGGCAAAATAAACAAAAGCACCTTAAAATATACCGAAAGGTATTTTATTTACATTATCCCGACGAAAAACCTCTGGCAATTATATAGGCACACAAAGGCGTTAAGAAAAACTTTGCGTCTTAGCGCCTTTGCGAGAAATAACTAATAGCTACGGGCATGAAGCTTCCCCTTCAGGGCCCAGGGGCACTACTTCCCTCTACCCAGCCAAAGCAGCGAATTAATGATCAGCTTATCAACATCGGCATTTTCAAAGGTTTGAGAAAGCTCTTTGTTAGTACCGCCATCGTAGTCCATATCATTATGGCCAATGTTGAAATAAACCATTTTATATTTTTTATTAGTCCAGGCTACAGGGTAGTAACCGCTATGCCAGATCTCGTGTTGTTTTGGGCCTGTACCCAAGGGAAAACTTGTTGAATCAACCGCCAGCAGGATATCGATATCCGGATTTTTGCGAAGGTCATGCTCCCAACGATACCATTCGTTAGGGTTTGTTTTAAAAGTAGCCGGCAAACCTTTGGTTACCGGGTGATTGGGATCTTCCACATGTAAAATAGCAGGCGTCGGGTGCCAGGTATTGCTTACATACTGGCCCGAGCCTAAAAATTCGTTGTGGTACCAGTCCCAGTTTTGAGGAAAATCAGACGGAGTAAGCGCGAAAGCCGAAAAGTGGAAACCCATCCACGCGCCGCCCTTTTTCATATACTGTTCAAAAGCTGCACGCTGTTCGGGGTTATCAATACGGGTATCTAAAAATATTACTACCTGGTATTTGGCCAAAAACTCAGGGTTCATATTTGCCCAGTTGTTGGTACTGTCGTAGGTAAAATTGTACTTTTTGGCCATTTTAGGAAACCAGCGATTGGCCTCGTGCACAAAGCTGATATGCGCCAGGTCGCTCCGGCCGGTGTAAAAGGCTATTACTTTGAAATTTTTGTTGCTTTGGGCGTTAGCATTTACCGCTGTAAAAACAGCCATAACAATGAGAGCCACAAATAGCACTACCCTGTTAATCATAGTTCGGTTGATCATAATAATCGTGAGTTTATAATTGTGGTTATAAAACTAAGGGATTTGGTTTTATGATGTTAACAAAACGAAGTAATGAGAGGTGATGTAGGGGCAATTAGATGTTGATCGTGAAAACACCGACCACAAGCTAAATAAACTATGTCATTGCGAGGAGCGGAAATGGCAAAAGCGCTGGGGCGAAGTGGCAATCTCTAACTATACAGGGTGGACATGTATTGGCTACGAGATTGCCGCGCCTGCGCTCGCAATGACATATTTTTACCCCTTGTTTTCTTGCGCTCGTTTGCAACGAGTGCTTAATATGGTTTAGCGATTGTATCGCTTAATGTAGTCTGATGATTGTATAGTTAGTAATTTATAACTGGCATATGTACCACGTATGCACCACCTAAAGGTGTGACATTACTTCAATCACAGACGGCATATCTAAATTAAATTTCCAGATACAATCAAGGGTGCTAATTGCAATCACCTGCCCTTCTTTTATTGTCACCTTATGGAATGGATTTGAAGATGTAAAATAAGCTATCCAAATTACTTTTTCTCTTTCCAAATTCATAACGCAGACAAACCCGTCGCTACCATAGCTCCCCTCTCCACAAAAAGCTTTTATGGAACCTGTTTTATCAACATACTGATTTAGAATTGCACAGCTGCACCACGATAATTCCCCTTCTTTTTCAAAGTTATCAATAGAAGTAACAGACGACGCTTGTAATTTAAATTCAACTGGGTTTTCCCAAGACACTTCTATTTCAAAAAGTTGTATTGTCCTATCAGGAAAAACAATTCCATTTATCAATGGACATTCTAAATGGTCTATAAAACTTTCAATTTCTTTCATTTTACCACTATCGTTGGCACAGGTGAGTATCCTTGCTTTTAAAAGCTTAACAATCGTAACTGTCATATTGGATACACGCGACACGCGTGCATCCTTCTTGCGCTCGTTTGCAACGAGTGCTTAATATGGTTTGGCGATTGTATCGCCTTTGCGTTGAACGCAAATCCAGCTACGCACTCGTTGCAAACGTGCGCGAGTTTAATAAGGTTATGGATTTCATTCAATTCAATTTTTTTACCTAAGTTGCAAGTTAATACCAAGTGTGCTGCAACTTTTTTCAAACTCCAACTTATTTAATGGTCCTATACGCTTGTTCTTTTTCTTTTCGATAATCCAATAGTTTTCTTTGGCAGCCAACAAACGCACATAAAATGGATCATTACAGAAAATAGTATCTACTACAAGAGCAATTATTTTTTGATCTCGGGCGGAGTTCGAATCTGTAACTCCATCCGATTTGAAACGTTTATATAAAGCACTGTCCGCCTTGATAATAGTATGCATACCATCAAAGTCTTTGGCTGCCGTGTCTTTAAGATAATCGGTGTAAACACTGTACCGGCTTCCCAAATCACTACCAACAAATAGTTTATAGTGCTCATAATCTGGATTCTGTTTTGCAACAATGAAATTTTCGTTATAAGCGTAGTCCGTCACTTCGGAGTATATCTCCGTGTTACAATCCGTCGAAGCAGGTATAATCTTTCGCCACTTACTATCAGTGCAATAAGTGTAGCCATCTCCCAAATCCACCACGGTGTCATTCAAATTGGCACACGAAAAGATAAGCATCGACACAACTATGAATATTGTAAAAACATGTATTGGCACTTTTTTCATATGACTATTGTTGACAGTGGGAGTGGTGTACGCTAATATGCATGCACCAACATCGACGCAAACAGCATCGGCTTAACCTATATTACAAATCTGCGAACATACTCTTCCACCTCAGTATAGGTTAGCAAAGCAGGTTTTACCCTTTTATCCATTAAAAAACTTTGCTTTATATTCATCCATTGGTGGTAATCGACATCTATAAAACCGTCTTCGAAATCCATCATGGTTTCGGCCGATTTTATTAAAACATTCCATTGCTTATGTAAGTACTCGATAACACTTTTAAAATCATCACGGTTCTTTTTAGCAACGATATTTAAAACAATTTCTATAATATCTATTTCAATATACTTGTAAGTGTATTTGATTAAGGTGCAATATGAAAACACATTGGTAAAGTTTTCGCTGAGCGTTATTAAATCATCCAATTTGATATCCGTCCATATTTCGGGCAGGCAAGCTAATAATTGAGTTACGTAGAGATCATTAACCATTTCGAAATTATAGTACAAAAAAGAGACGGCATTAAACGATTTTATTTCATCTAACCGTTTTTCGAGAAAGTTTCTGTCAACCGGAAATATCTCTGATTCGTCCGGTGCTTGTTTTGCCAGTAACCAAACATAACTTTCCAATTTATCATCAAGTATTGAACTCATTTCTTTGAGTTGATTTTATTTGGCAATCCTTTACTATTTTATAACATCCCCGCTGCCATAAGCCTCCTCGCTTGTGGCCCGCGTTCCGGTCTTTAACATGTCAAGCAAGCTCACAACACCATCTGCTCAAACAACCTATTCAGCGTAGCTTCCGCATCAGCAGTCATGCCAGGGTGCACTTTGGATGCTTGTACCACCGTACTACGTGTAGCGGTAAGCCAGCGAAAGCGCGAGGGCTGATCCAGCTGTGCTATTGGCCCTGCATCCTTTTCACCATTACAGATGCGCTCAAGCGAATTTATATTTTCCTTCAGGCAATCCAGATCCAAATCACCGCAAAAGGCAGCTAACCTTGCATCATCAGCTTTGAATAATACTTTTAAAAACTTTTGTTTAGGGCAAAACAGGATCACTCCTATATTGATAAACTCTTCGCGCTCCACCCTTGGTACAACGCGGATTATGGCGTACTCAAATACCTGCATATAGGGCTTGTTTTGCGGCGTTAACAAATACTTCTGACGCGGCCAGCCGGGTTATCAAAAACTCGGCATATATATTTCGTACCTCATCAGGCGTTTCTTCAAAATCGCGGTAGGTGATCCATTCATCGGGGATCAACGCTACTATATCACGGATTCTTTCGGGTGTCAGCATCGCTTTAAACTCAGCGTCTACAGCATCCAGCTGATTAGCACGGGGCAAAAGCACATGATCTTTCACCTGTAAAAACGGGCGCGTGGCCATTTCCTGCCAGTTGTTCCATGAGTGATGAAAATACAGCGCGGCGCCGTTATCAATCATCCACAACTCTTTATGCCAAATGAGCATATTGGTATTACGGGCGGTACGGTCAACATTGGTAAGCAAACAATCAAACCAAACTATTTGCGAGGCAAGCTTACTATCCACTACAGTTACCGCCGGATCAAAAGTAATAGCGCCCGACAAATAATGCAAAGCCAGGTTAAGCCCAACACTAAATTTCAACAGGTCCTGGATTTCTTCATCAGCTTCCGAGCGACCAAAGGCTTCATCAAGGTTGGCAAAAACCAGTTCTGGTACTTTAAAACCCAGCAAACGGGCAATTTCGCCGCCAATCAGTTCGGCAATGAGGGCTTTTACCCCTTGCCCTGCTCCGCGGAATTTTAGTACATATAAAAACTCGTCATCGGCCTCGGCAATCGCCGGCAATGACCCGCCCTCGCGTAATGGCGTTACGTAACGGGTCACGTTTACGGTGCGGAGCTGTGGTGGTGTGTAGTTCATAGTTTAAATTGAACAAAAGCCCCGCGTTAGGGATTGCAGCGGATACCGTCCGTTAGCCAACGGAAATGCCTGCAGGCGTATGAGCGGAAAGCCCGCCCGTTAGCTAACGGGAACGCCCACACTACTAATGAGTTTAGCTTTAACCAACTTACATTCGCCGCTCAATTGCCGCGGTGGCTGTTACTTTTGTCTTGATACAAAAGTAACCAAAAAATCAAGTCAGCAGAGAGGTTTCTTTGCCCGCAATCTGCCCTCCATGCCCTCGCCATGCCTTTGCCCTGCAAAACAGCCAGAACCACGGCTGCTAAATTTTGCCCGGCCTTACGCGTTCCCCCCTGGCAAAATTCGCTAATGCCTTTGCAGCCACACAAACCCACCATTGTTCTGCCTGCTTTCACCCGAAACTTATCTGCTGACGGAGAAATATTAACTCATTAAGATAATAAGAATTAAAAACAATATATCCCGTAATCCTTAATCCCAAAAATCCCGGTTCAGAAAAAAATCAGTGTAATCGGTGAAATCAAAAATCAATCGGTGTAATCCCAAAAAATAAAATCAAATCAACGGTCCCTGCTGACATAGGGCTGTCATTACCCCTCCGTTACTTTACATCATAAAACAAACAACAACACTTATGGACACTTTGAAATCGTTATTGGAAGAGATGGAGCAGGAAGCTCAAACCACCGAAAAAATGCTGAGTCGCATCCCCGACGATAAATACCAGTGGAAGCCGCACGCAAAAAGCATGACCATTGAACAACTCTCTACCCACATTGCCGAACTGCCTACCTGGGTAAGCCTTACCCTACATACCGATGGACTTGATTTTGCCACCGCACCCTATGAACCCAAAAAAGTAAGCGGCACAGCTGATTTGTTGAAACTATTTGAAGATTCACTGGCCGATGGCTATTCGAGCCTGCAAAAAGCTGATATCAGCACGTTTGATAAAACATGGACGCTGCGTAACGGGGAGCAGATCCTTAATCAACGTACAAAAGCAGAAGTGATCAGGATGACCTATTGCCAGATTGTGCACCACAGGGCACAGTTGGGAGTTTATTTACGTTTGCTGGATATCCCGATACCGGGCAGCTACGGCCCAAGTGCGGATGAGCAGGGTTTCTGAAAAAAGCAGGAGTAATAAGATCAGTTTTTAAATACAAAAGCAAAGCAGGCAAAAGCGTGCTTTGCTTTTGTATGTTTTTGCACTCAACTACGGTGCTTTGACAGCTTGCCTGTATTTATTTCTTCAAGGAAGCCATTTTCATTAATAGCATATCGGGCCTCAGAGGTATCGGTATCTATCTTGTAATTAACGGTCTTTACTTTTTTGTTCCTGATCCTTTTACCAAATATGAACATCGGCAAAATGAAAACCGCAAGCAGGACTACAACTTGTAACAGGGTTGTGTACATAACGTCTAACATAAAAATTTAAGTCTGATTGGTACCCATATAACGTTATCCGGCGAGAAATGGTTCGCCTTTTTAATGTTATTTTATACCCATCATGTGTACATATAGCTAAATGTGTGCCATACTTATATCTGACGCTCTGTGTTACCTTAATATTACATTTATGCTGATATTTAATTGATTTATAATTAAATGAACCAAACACAGCGCTATCATATTGATAATAGAGCCTATCGTTTTGAAATAAATAATATACAGTATAGCTTAGTAATTTTAGTACAGTGGCGGGGTATCGTTAAAAGGCGAAATTTGATGATTTTGGAAGTATCAAACCATGTCATATCAATGGCGCTTTTTATTGTTTTTAAACAGCCCCTTAAATAGGCAGGATTTTAAATAGCCGGAGATATTTGAAAAAAATCCTGAAATCAGGAAAATCCCTTTAATCCCGGTTCAGAACATGGGCGTTCCCGTTAGCTAACGGGCCGGGCTTTCCGTTGCAAGTCCTCGCTTTGTCCACACACAAACCCGATGCACGCTCCGGGCTTTACACTGCAATCCCTAACGCGGCCCCTGCACCATCCAAAAATATACCTTAAACGTCATTACGATTTTCCCGGGGGCCCGGTGGCGCCTCGCAAATGACATAAATTGCAAAAGCGTTCGTGAGGACACGAACGCCGGGTAATGAATCAATTGTATCTTACGATCCGTGTCCCCACGGATCGCTGTCATTTGCATCAATGGTAACACCAGCTATAAACCGTAAAACGCAGCCGCGTTCCCACCAAAAAACAACCCCTTTTCCGTACCAGAAAGTCGTTCAGCATAAAGGTCCATCACCTCCATTGTTTTTTCATAGCCTCCGGCCAGGAGGCATACCGGCCAGTCGGAGCCGAACATTACCCGGTTGATGCCGAAAGCGTTGAATACAATATCAATATATGGGATAAAATCAGTTGCCGGAGTGTTGTCCCAATCCGCTTCTGTGAGCAGGGCCGATACCTTGCAATATACATTTGGACAGCTTGCCAGCTTTTCGATATCCTGTTTCCAGCCATCTATTTTCCCGGCTTTGATGTAGGGCTTGGCCATGTGGTCGAGCACAAACTTTTGATCAGGAAACTCTGCCACTAATTGCGCTGCATAAGGCAAATGGTTAGGGAAGATCAGGATATCATAGGTATAACCATGTTTGCCCAAAGCAACGATGCCCTTTTTAAATGCAGGATCAAGCATGTATTGCTCATCGGGCTCCGATTGCAGGATATGCCGGAAGCCTTTAAGCTTTTCGTATTTCTTAAAATGATCCAGGCGGTCTTCCAGGTCACCGGCTTTCAAATCTATCCAGCCTACTATCCCTTTGATGAAGGGGTTAACTGATGCCAAATCTAACAGAAATTCCGTCTCCTTTTCCGACTGATCGGCCTGAACGGCCACACTGCCATCCATGCCGTGTTTTTGCAGTACAGGTAACAGGTCTTCGGGATAAAAATCCCGGCCTATTACCTGCATGTCTTCAGTGATCCAGCCGTCCCTTACCGGGTTGTACTGCCAGAAATGCTGATGTGCATCAATTTTTAGCATAAGCTACGAGGTTTTGTTTCGATTCGCCCAGGCCTTCTATGCCTAATTCTACCACGTCGCCTGCTTTTAAGTAGATCGGTGGTTTCATTCCTAATCCAACACCTGCAGGTGTACCTGTCGAGATGATATCGCCCGGCAGCAGGGTCATGAACTGACTGGTGTATGAGATCAGGTGCGGCAGGTTAAATATAAAGTTTGAGGTAGTACCGTCCTGCATAGTTTCGCCATTAACTTTAAGCCACAGGCGCAGGTTATGCGGATCAGCAATTTCATCTGGTGTAGCTAAAAACGGGCCAAGCGGTGCAAAGGTATCACAGCCTTTACCTTTATCCCAGGTACCATTGCGCTCTAATTGAAATTCACGCTCGCTTACGTCATTGTGCAGTACATAACCGGCTACATAATCCATAGCCTCCGCTTCTTCCACATACGATGCTTTTTTGCCAATAACCACAGCAAGTTCCACTTCCCAATCAGTTTTTACCGAGTTTTTAGGGATCATGATATCATCAAACGGACCAACAATAGCTGTGGTTGCTTTCATAAAGATCACCGGCTCAGGTGGCAGGGGAGCATTGGTTTCTTTAGCGTGATCGGCATAGTTAAGGCCAATACAAACCAGTTTTGAAGGGCGCACGATAGGACTGCCTAAGCGTACATCTTCAGCAACTTCAGGCAGTTGTTTATCTTTTATAAAAGCGGCAAGGCGGTTAACACCATCAGTTTCAAAAAACTGTTCGGTATAGTCTTCGCCAAAGGCCGATACATCATATTTTTTATCGTTCAGGATAACTCCCGGTTTCTCTTTACCGCTTTCGCCAAATCGTATAAGCTTCATTTGTATGTTTAGTTAGTTGTCAGTTTAATAATAGTATCGTTAGGGTCGGTTGCCACACCGTTAAGATATACAAACAGTCCCTCAGTTTGTTGTTTAAATTTCACCGGGCTGCCATCGGCCAGTAAAGCCGCTTTAGTTACCTTACCTTTTAATTGCGGAATGAAAACGTAGGGTTGTTGCGGCGGCGTCATCACATGTACATACAGGTTTTTATCTTTTTGGGTGACAACTCCCCATGGCTGTGCCGGGATACCACTGCCGCGGGTACCGTAAATTGCTTCACCATTTTTTTGTACCCAGGCGCCCACAATAGCCAGTGTATCGGTAAAT
The DNA here is from genome assembly GCF_034263275.1 of Mucilaginibacter sp. cycad4. NCBI lineage: Bacteria > Pseudomonadati > Bacteroidota > Sphingobacteriia > Sphingobacteriales > Sphingobacteriaceae > Mucilaginibacter > Mucilaginibacter sp. cycad4. The sequence goes on from NZ_CP139559.1 coordinate 4,037,621, forward strand.
TCAGGCTGGATCTTTCCGTTTGGCATTGGGCCTATGTTCAATAAAAAGTTGGCGTTTAGGCCTGCTGCATTCACCAGGTAATGGATAATGCGTTTGGATGATTTAAAGCTCCTGTCGGTAATGTTAAAGCCCCAGCTGTTGTTGATGGTTTCGCAGGTTTCCAAAGGCAGGGCACCTATTTTTGATTTACCGCTGAAACCGGTGGTATTGGCTCCGGGCAAATCCTTTTCAAACATCTGAAAATCTTCACCCTCTTTAGGCTCGAGGTGGTGGTTGTTACCTACCAATATGGCCGGGTTCAGTTTATGGATCAATCCGTAGATCTCGTCATAATGCCAGTTAACATCACGCTCCCAGTGGCCATCAAACCAAATGCCTTTAACACCTGGGTATTTGGTGATGAGTTCGGTAAGCTGGGCTTTCATGAAACTGATATAGCTGTCCCAGTCGCCATTTGCGGGTTTGCCGTTAACTATCGGGCTGCCGTAGGCGTAATCTTTGCGGCCCCAATCCAACAGTGAATAGTAAAAATGCAGCTCAATACCTTCCTTAACGCACTCCTGCGCCAGCTCCATCAACGGATCTTTATGGTAAGGCGTGGCATCAACAATGTTATATGGCGATGCCTTGGTACCAAACATGCTGAACCCATCATGGTGGCGCGAAGTAATGGTGATATATTTCATACCCGCTTTTTTGGCAAACATCACCCATTCATGAGCGTTAAAAGCCTGCGGATTGAAAAAATCGGCCAGGCGTTTATAGCTATCATAGGGGATATGTTTTTCATTCATCACCCACTCGCCCGCGCCAAGCTCACTGTAAATTCCCCAGTGAATGAACAGACCAAACTTCATATCCTGGAAGTTTTGCCTTGCGGCAAGATTGTCGGCCGTTGGTGTGTAGGTTTGAGCGCCTGCACGTACAACGCCAAGCAGCATCCCCATTAATAATAGCTTTTTAATCATATTTAATCAGGTTTTTAATTGTTCAGAGTGATAAAGCCGCCATCGATAGGATAATCGGTACCGGTAATGAAACCGGCCTCATCCGAGCAAAGGTAAAGCGCCAATGCAGCCACTTCTTCGGGCTTGCCCATCCTGCCTATCGGCTGGCTTTTTGATAGCTTTTCAAAGATCTCATCCTCCTTACCGGCGTAATTTTTGGCAATAAAGCCATCCACAAACGGCGTATGCACCCTTGCCGGCGAAATACAATTACAACGGATGTTATCATGCAGAAAATCACGCGCTACGGATAAAGTCATCGCATGGATAGCGCCTTTGCTCATGGAGTAGGCAAACCTGTCGGTAATACCCACACTGGCCGCTATAGAAGCCGTATTCAGGATCACACCACCGCCATTGGCTTTCAATACCGGGAGGGCTGCGTAAAGACAATTGTAAGCGCCTTTAACATTCACGTTAAACACACGCTCAAAATCCTCGGTACTGGTGTTATCTGCTCTGCCTATATGCGCTATGCCTGCGTTATTGATCAGGATATCTATCTTACCTATTTTGGTAAAAGTGTCCACTACCTGCTGCTGGCTGCTCACATCGCAGGCGTAGCCTGTTGCTTTGCCACCTGCGGTAGCTATTTCGGTTACGGTATCGGCCGCTGCCTGATCGTTCAGTTCTATGATATGAACTTCGGCACCTTGCTGTGCAAATAATACGGACATGGCTTTACCTATGCCGCTGCCGCCGCCTGTTACAATTACTGATTTATTGGTTAGTTTGAACATAAGCCCCCCTCTAAATCTCCCTCGGAAGGGGAGACTTTTTTGTTTTTATGGTTTATTAATATTTCTTCTTTACTTCCCAAATCTGGGAATGCGCGATTCTCCTCTTGAGAGGGGTGTAGGGGTGTGTTTTTGCGTTGAAAGTCAATGCGCAAAAACACACCCCTGCTACCGCTCTTTTCCATCGCGCCCCCTCTCAAGAGGGGAGTTTTTATTTTCGTTTTTGTTGGTATTGTCACCGACAACTTTATGCCTCCACGCAAATCAAAAATCCTCCCTCTCCGGGGAGGATTTGGTGGGGCTGCTTACAACGATACCCCTCTCTTCCACGGAATAAAATCATCCTGGCCAAGTTTTACCGATTTTGGTTCGACTTCGCCGCTGGCTACTTTTATTACGTAATCCAGGATCCGCTCGCCGGCCTGGTGAATGGTTTCGGAACCTTCAATAATAGTACCGCAGTTAATATCGATAATATCGGGCATACGCTCAAACATGGCCGTATTGGTTGATAGTTTGATCACCGGCGTAACAGGGTTGCCCGTAGGTGTGCCCAAACCTGTGGTAAACAATACGATATTGGCACCTGCACCTACTTCGGCAGTGGTGCTTTCCACATCGCTGCCGGGGGTACAAAGAAGGTTCAAACCGGGCTTGGTTACTTTTTCAGGATAATCCAATACCGCGGTTACCGGCGATGTACCGCCTTTTTTTGCTGCACCTGCCGATTTGATAGCATCTGTGATCAATCCATCGCGGATATTGCCCGGCGATGGGTTGGCGTAAAAACCTGACCCATCAGCCTCTGCACGCGCATTATAAGTAGTCATCAGGTGCATGAAGCGATTTGCAGTTTCTACATCGATACAACGGTCGCTCAGCTCCTGCTCCACGCCGCAAAGCTCGGGGAATTCCGACAAGATCACCGAGCCGCCCATGGTAACCAGCAGATCAGACAGGTAACCCAATGCCGGGTTAGCCGAGATGCCCGAAAAACCATCCGAGCCGCCGCATTCCAAACCAACACACAGTTTTGACAATGGCGCAGGTTGACGGGTAGTTTCATTGGCTTTTACCAAACCGGCGAAAGTTTGCTTCAAAGCTTGTTTTAACAATTCGCTTTCGGTACCTACTTTTTGCTGTTCCAATACCACCAGCGGCTTATTGAAATTAGCATCGCGTTTGGCAATTTCATTTTGTAAAATACTTACCTGCGCATGCTGACAGCCTAAGCTTAATATGGTTGCTCCGGCCACGTTGGGGTGTGTGATATATCCTGCTATTAATCCGCAAAGCGTATCCGAATCTTCGCGTGTACCGCCGCAACCCATGCTGTGACTCAGAAATTTGATACCATCAATGTTTTTGAACAGGCGTTTGGAGTTTGGCTTATCTTCGGATGCCTGGATATCGGCATTCAAAATTTCCTCTACCGATTTACCGGCCTGGTAAAGTTCCATCAGCTGTTCCACGTCGCCCTCGTAGCTTTTGGCTTTTTTATAGCCCAGCTTATCAACCAGTGCTTCCTTTAATACGTTGATATTCCTGTTCTCGCAAAAAACCATCGGTACCACTATCCAGTAGTTACCCGTACCTACCGAACCATCGGCACGGTGGTAGCCCATAAAGGTTTTGCCTTCAAAGTTAGCCGTGTCGGGCTGGTGCCATTGAAGCTTGCGTTCGCCCAAATGGAAGCCTTCGGCTGCATGATGCACATTTTCGGTGGTTAACAAACCACCCTGCGGTATAGTTGCCGAAGCTTTGCCTACCAGTACGCCGTACATGTAAATTTCCTTGTCGGCCGGTAGTTCGTTAATGGCAAATTTATGCTTGGCTGCTACTTTATCTGCCAGTGTAAACGTTTGTCCATCAAATGTAATAACGGTACCCTGCGGCAGGTCTTGTAAAGCTACCAGTACGTTATCATGCGGATGGATCCTTAAATATGTTTCTTTTTGTGTTGACATTATTTGTATATGATCGGTCCTTTTTAGCAAGGACTATATTTTTTTGCTTATTGCTGAAGCGTAAGTTCAATTACCGGAATTTCATACGGTGGTTTTTGTGCGGGGAGCGTGAGCTCCAGGTCATCACCACTGCCATCCTTATATAAAAGCTCCGAGCTGTCATTTAAAAATTGTGCGTATTTGATTTTGCCTTTGTAACCTGGCAAAACCAGCTTGCCTTGCGGATAGTTAAACAAATGTATATACAGTTTACCGGCGGCTTTGTTATAAGTAAGCTTGGTTCCTTCAGGTACTTTATAAGTATCAGGAGCAAACGTACAATTGTATACCGATTTGCTGTTGGCGTGCATCCAGTAAGCCAGGCTATCCAGCGCGCGGGTAGCACGATAGTCAAACTCGCCGCGGGCGGTTGGCCCCACATTCAGGATCAGGTTGCCGCCATTGCTTACCGAAGTGATTAACAGGTCGAGCAGCTGACGATGGGTTTTCCAGGTATTTTCATCGCGATAGTATCCCCATGAACCCGAAAAAGTTTGACAGGTTTCCCAGGTTTTGCCGCGGTATTTGGCCAGTTCGGCGGTGCTTACCTGTTCAGGGGTTTCAAAATCAGCGCCGTCTTTATATTCTTCCAGGTTAAGGCGGTTATCTACAATAATGCCCGGCTGTAACTTTCTGATCAATTTAAGCAATTCAACAGATCCCCACTCGTCTTTACCTTTGCCGTGTCCATCCTTACGCGGGAATGAAAAATCAAGCCAAAGGATATCGATTTTGCCATATTTGGTTAGCAGTTCGGTGATCTGGTCGCGCATATACTGGCGGTATTTGGCCATATCTCTCCCCTTGTTCAGTTTAGCGTATGACGCGTCACTTTTATCGGCGGGCGACTGCGGATGGATCTCATCGATAGTATATTGAGGATGGTGCCAGTCTAACAGCGAATAATAAAAGCCAACTTTTAAACCCTGAGCCCTGAAGGCGTTCACATACTCGCGTACCAGGTCGCGTTTGGCTTTGGTATTTGGCGCTTTATAATCGGTGAATTTTGAATCGAACAGGCAAAAACCTTCATGGTGCTTGGTGGTTAGCACGGCATATTTCATACCGGCTGCCTTCGCTTGCTTAGCCCATTTTTGCGGATCAAAAAGATCGGGGTTAAACTGATCGAAATATTTCTGATAACCGGCGTTATCAATTTTTTCGTTATGCTTTACCCATTCGTGGCGGGCAGCCTGCGAGTATAACCCCCAGTGAATGAACATGCCAAAGCGGTCGTCCTTCCACCATTCCATGCGTTTATCTTTCTGGGCATCAGTTTCGGTGCCTATCATTTTTTGTGCAAATACCGATGGGGCCATCAGCAACACAAACATTAACAGTAATTGTAGTTTCTTTAGCATGGCTATTCTGTTTATAAGGAAAAAATTTTGTCCATTAAAACCCATTTTGCCCCTGCGGGCGCATTTTTTACCGGCGCCTGGTAGCCCCACATCAAATCTTCCCACTCCTGTACTTTGGGGTTTGCAGCATCAATAGCTGCTGATTTCTCAAAGCTGAAACTACCATCCACTTCCATGATCATAAACATGCGGGTATCAAAACGGTAGATCTCCATTTTAGTGATTCCCTTGGCGATAATGCTGTCATGAATTTCGGGCCAAATAGCCTGATGATATTTTTCGTATTCGGCAATGAGTGCCGCATCGTCTTTCAGATCGAGGGTTAAACAGTATCGCTGGCTCATAGAATAGCTCTCAAAAAAGTTTATATCGGTAGTACAAAGAAATAAGGTTTGCAGGTAAATAGTTATCGGAAATTAAACAAAACGTTCAACTATTTTGGCATAGACCTGAACCATGATTTATGGAATTTCAGGATTGTCAGGATTTTTTCTGAACCGGGATTTTTAGGGGATTTATTGAATGGGCAGAATTTTAAATAGCCAGGGATATTTCGACTGTCATCCCGGCAATCCTGAAATCCCATAAATCACGGTTCAGAATGGGCACCTTATCGTCAATCAAACCCTAAGTATTCCTTCTGATGCACCTCTACCGAGCCGGAGATGTTATCGTGGTTGAGGAATATTACGATATGGAAAAAATCGTTATCAAACAGGTAGATATCGTTTTTAGCATCGGAGCCGTGGAGTTTCATGATCAGGCCCATATGCTTTGCCTGGCCTATTAAATTAATGATGTGTTGCGATGTAGAAGTGGCGTAGGTAACAGTACGCAATATAGCCCCGCTGCTAAGCTTGCTGCTAACGCCTATTACAATGGTTTCTTCCTTATTATCCGGCCCTACCCTGTTCAGGTGCTCAATGCTGTTGCCATTAACATCCTGGAGATACTGGCGCTTAAATTTTTTACCAAGGGTAAGATAGTTGTGTGCTTCGGCGTTTGAAAGGTTGGAGATATTTGCCAGATCATTAATGGTTATGCTTTGGGCAAACAGCGTTGCACCGCAAAACAATAATAAGGCAATTAACAGGGTTCTCTTCATTTTTAACTTACCAAATATACTTTTACTATTTTAAATAATCGCCGGGATGATAGGTGCGCTGCGCATGCTTTAAAACATCTTTTTTATAAAACAGCACGTCCTTAAATTTACCATCAATAATGCCCTGCTCCTGATCGGTGAAATTTTTTGATGCCGGGTTAAAAGAGCTGCCACCGTTTACAATGCTTTTAGCCCTCAACCGTGTACCAAATTCCACAACAGCGATAAAACTATTGCCCGAATATCCATACCGCTTGTTGGTGTTCATGGTGCGGCTTTGGAACGACGGCAGCTGTCCGAAGCCCGATCCTGTTAAACCAACCGGGATGCTGGATTTGTTATCATCAAAGGTAATGCCATCATCCGGGCGCTGGTAGCGGTTCATATCGCCCCACTCTACTTTCCAGGTGCCAAAACGGCTTTGCAAATTTTTAAGCACGTCATTTAACCAGGCCAACTGCTGCCCCTGGCTTATGGTTTTAACCAGTGTTTGAAAGCGCCGGGTAATGAAAGTGCTTTCCTGATCGGTTTGAGGCGGCGGCAGGGCTTTCATCATCAATGTGCCCCATTCAATGGCAAGCGAACTGGCTACAGAATGGATGGCGGTATTCCTGTCCCACTGCTGCAGGATCTTTATTGGTTCGGCCAATGCTTGCTTAACTGAATCGGGAGCAGCGTCATAGGCTTTGAACAAAGAGGGCAACAAATCGTCAAAAGCGGCAAGGTAATGGTCATAACCTTTGGCTACCAGGCTATCAAGCGTAAGATTTTTCGCATCTTTTAAAATCCTGATAGCAGTTATTGCCCGGTAGTTTTCACCGTCAGGAGCCATGTAAACCGGGTATTTACTTTTATCCGGACTTGACGTGCCCGATGCGGTATAGGGTGTTGAGTTACAATTCTGGATCCAGCCGGTAGCGGGGTTTGTATTGGTGATGATCTCGCTCAGTTTGTGAACACCCTGCCATTCGGTGGCTGATGTGCTGCCATCAACCGGCAAACTCCAGTCATATTTGGGGTTGCGTTTAGGAATATAGTTTCCGTACCAAAAAATGGTGTTCCCCTTATCATCGGCATAAACAGTACTGTTTGTAGCGTTTGATACCATATTCATGGCCCTTTTATATTCGGCCAGGTTATTGGCCTTCGTTATTAGCCATGACTCAACCAGGGCATTATATGAACGGTTGTTGGCTTTAAGAGCCAGCCATTTACCATCCCTGACGCCCAGCACCGGGCCGTGGTGGGTATAATAACCTGTTATGGAACGCTGTTCAGTCTCATCGCTATTCTTTATTTTGAAAGATAGTTTGCGGGTGATAACGGGCCTTAGCTTACCATCATATTCATAATACCATTTACCATCCTTTTTACTCACCTTTTCGGCGTATAGGTCGGCCACATCGGCGTAGGCACTGGTATGCATCCAGCCGCAATGCTGGTTAAAGCCCTGGTAAATAAAAAACTGGCCCCACGTAACGGCTCCATAAGCGTTAAGGCCTTCATCGCTTACCAGCTCAACTTCGCTGCGGAAATAGAACGGCACGTGCGGATTGATATACAGCAAAGCATGGCCCGATGCCGATTTGGATGGTGCTATAGCAAAGCCATTTGAGCCGGTTTCGCGCTCGTTCACCATATCATAAATATTTTTTGCAGGCTGGCCGGTTACCGCGCCAAGCTTTTCAGGGGCGGCACTGTAAAAGGCTTTGGTTTCGCTTAGTTTAATGCCCCCGGTTTCGGTAGCTGCAACGCTGCCATCGGTAAACATCAACGCATACCAGGGTTCAAAATGTTTAAATACTTTGGGTTTTACTTCGGGATGTTTGTACAGGTAATAATTAATGCCATCGGCAAAGGCATCCAATAGTTTCCGGAACCAGGGGGCGCTTGTTTTATAATCTTTAATAGCATCGGCACTATCGGCAATCAGTTGCAGCTGCACGTCGGTATATAAATTAGTTTCGCCGTCAACCTCAGCCTGTTTACCTAACTGGTAAAGGTAATTGCGTTCAATACCTTTAAAGTTATCTTCGCACTGGGCATACATCAATCCAAAAACAACCGCGGCATCTGTTTTTCCATAAATGTGAGGAACTCCCCAATTATCCCTGATAATGGTTACCGACTTTGCTAATGTTTCTTCCAGTTTTATTTCCTTTTGATTAATTTTTTGAGCAAAAACCAAAACAGGAAGAAACATTGAAACAATAATAAAATTAGCTTTCATAGTAACAGTAATTTTACCAAACAATTTATCCATATAAATGTGAAGTAAACGAGGCTTTTTAAAGATTTTGAGGTAAATTTGGAGATTAATTCATAATAATTACATCGCACCGCCGTTTTTATTCAAATATTTACAAATCGGCTTTTTTGAGGTGATTATTTGCTGTACTGTAAAGCTGTATAGTTAACAATTTGTGGAATTTCTGTACCGGTTTCCGCTCCGGTATCCGAATATAAAGGACTTGGGTACGCATTTAATATGATATCTGAGATTTAGTTGATTCAATATCATTTGAGACGTGATATTGTGTGCGTTCCGGGGTGAGATACGGAACGCATTTTTTGTTTATGAAGAGATCATGGTTCATAGTTATATAAAGTCTAATATATTTTTACAATTAAAGAAAAAAAATGTAACTTGCTTACATGAGCAAAGTAGCATTAAAAATAGAACATTATACTTCAGAAGAGTTACGATCCCTATTGAGGAAAGACGAGAAGTATCAACAGGCGATAAGATTATACGCCTGTTACCAGGTTTCTTTAGGTAAGCGGCCACAGGAGTTGGAATCGATTTACGAAACGTCTTTTAAGTCGATTTGCAATTGGGTAAACCGTTTAAATGAAGGCGGGATAGAGGCATTAATAGATAAGGTAAAACCGGGAAGAAATAACCGGCTTACGAATGATGAGCTACAATCGATAAAAGCTGTATTGTTAAATAAGCAGCCCGATGATTATGGATTTAACAGCGCCACCTGGACAGGGCCGTTATTGATTGAACTGATCAGGAAGGAATATCAGGTTGAATATAAAAAAGCGCAGATATACAATATATTAAAGAAGTTAGGTTTGACATTTCAAAAGGGTAAAGGCCTGTATCCCGAAGCACAGGACAGGGAAGAAAAGGTAAATGTTTTAAAAAAAACTCCGGGAGTTTCGGCAAGCTGATGCGGTAATCGTATTTGAGGATGAAGCAAGTTTGTCAAACACAGCTACAGTTTCGTATATGTGGGCAGAAAAAGGTAAGCAGCCGAAAATAAATCAAAAGCAACGAAAAAGAGAAAGGAAAACTTTGTTTGGTTGTATTGAACCTGAAACCGGGATTGTAATCACCGGTAAAGCCGACAAAGGCAATACTGTCAGCTTTTTTAGTTTCCTGCTATTGGTGGCGAAAATGTACCGGAACCGTAAGGTGATAATGGTTCTGGACAATGTGCCCTACCATCACGCCAAAAGACTGAAACCGATATTGGAGCGGTACAGGCACAGGATAGAATTACTATACCTTCCAGCGTATTCTCCCGACCTGAATCCCATTGAGCGGGTCTGGTGGTATATGAGAAAGAAGATTACTCATAATCGGTATGTTCAGAACCTGGAAGATAGGATCAATAGCTTTGATGTCTTTATGCAGGATTTCAAAGTTGAAAATGATATCGGAAAGAAATTAGCTAAATTAATTGTAAATATTTAATGTACTTTATATAATGGTTCATGGCAATTAGTGGTAATCACTAACGAGATTCAAATTCGGCTATGATCTATGATCTATGAACCATTAACTATGAACTACTAATGAACCCACTGGTTTCGGTACCACGCCATAGCTAACAACACCATGCGGTTGTAGGTTTCGAGGCCCTGGGGCTGGTTGTTGGCTTTCAGGAAATTATCGTAAAAAATACTGCTTATGGCCCCCAGCTTGTTTTCGTAAGCCAGCCAGTAATTACGCTCAGTGATATAATCGCTGCGTACATCTTTGCTGATGAGCGCTTTGAGCTCTTTATGAGCAAGGGTATCACGCGCGCCGAGCGAATGCATGAACTCCTGCACAGCCAAGTGATAGGCCGAATAACGCAATAACCTGTCGTGTGATTTTACGGCGATAACAAAACCGGCAAAATCAGCTTCATCTTCGGCACCATATCCCATCTGGTGCGACATTTCATGACAAACCACAAAAGGCCGGTTAAAAATGGGCATCTGGTAATTTACCTGAGCTTCGGAGGTGAAAGGGTTATAATAGCCAGACGTGCCAATATAATTTAATAATGGCGTTAATATGGATGGCTTTATATCGGGATTATAAGCCCTGAAATTAACAGAATCTTTACTGAGCACGCCGATGGCATGACGTGCTGTATTGTAAATATGGGTATTACTTTGAGCCCAATCTGCAGGCCTGAGGCGTGCACGGGTAACGTTGGCGCTGTCAATCAGGATCCGGGTTACAGCTTTAAGATCGGCTGTGGTAAAAGCCGTATCCCTGAGCCCAAGCCGCTCGGAAGCCGGCAGCCTGAAATAATTCATTCCCCACAAAAGATAAAAAGCCACAATGCCTGCCTGGATCCCTATAACCAATCCTAAAAAAAGCCTTCCTGCCATTTGAAACCGTTTTTTAAACAGCAGGACAATTAACCTGATCACTGTATAAATCAAATAAATTACCACGGCTATATATACAATGTCGCCAACACTAAACGGAAATACGTTTAAAACGGAGTGAAAAACCCGGCAAATGATAATGTAAAAACCATTGGCATAATAACGCTCAACAGCGGCCGGATGATCAGCAAACAGCATCAGCAAAAAAACAGCCAATGCTAATAATATTATTGCGATGATCCTTTTTAGTACAGGTTTTTTGTTGGTTGGGTAGCGCATTATCTAAGGTAAATATAGCGCTTTAGGGTTCAGGTTAAAAAAAGAATGCTTTTGCGCGCTAAAAACCAGGGTAATAGAAAAGGCCCCTGGTGGGGCCTCAAAATTGTGAAAAATAAGGTTACTGAATATTATTTACTTACAGACACCGGCACTACGATCTTATCCCAGAACATGCAAAAGCTTTTTGCATCAACTGTATAAACTAATCTTTCGTGCATTGGCGCGGCTTTGGTTTTTACGTTTACACGCAGGGCATCTTTTGACTCATCGTATTTAAATGCACCCCATTGTTTGGCCACTTTGTTAAAAATAACTGTCCAGGTACCGTTTTCGGCAGGGACCAGGAAAAAGCCGTAAGTACCCGCTGCCAGTGGTTTACCCTCAACTTTAATATCTTTTGTTGTCGTAAAAGTTGTGGCTTCGTTAGCACCTGCACGCCATACTTTACCATAAGCTTCAAGACCGCCCCAAATTTTACGGCCTTTAACCGATGGGCTGCCATAGTTAATAGTAATAGTTGAACCGGCAGCTGTACCGCTAACGCTATCGCGCGGGCTTGCTGGTTTGTCCTGGGCAAAAGTTACCGCTGATACCAATAAGGCAAAGGCAAACAGGAATGCCGCCTTAAGCTGAAATGATTTTTTCATAAGATTTCTCATAATTTATTTAATATAAAGATAGATTGAAATTTGGTTTAAAAACAACTATTCGTTTAAATACCTTCAAGAGGTGATTTTAACACATAAAACACTGAAAATAAACAACTGATGGTTAAACTATTTTGATTTTATATTGTTTAATAATTGAAAGATCATATTGCAGTTAGGAATCGACCGGAGGGATTCATAGCCCAAAGGTTAAACAATTGTTGTGGTTTTTTTACCCTGCCTACCATGGCAGGGTTTTTTATGCGCCGGCATCATTGTACCTTATAAGTTAATATGCTCCGTCCTATATTGCCTGCTTCATCAATACCTTCTATCACCAAACGGTAATTACCTTTGCTATCTGCATTAAAAAAATCAAACGAGGCATTGCCATCTTTGTCAGTTACAATATCGGGGTTCCAGTAGATAGCAGTTCTGGCATCGGGTTTCTTATCAGTAACTGTTGATGCTTCATAAACCGGTGAATAAAAGGTACGGGCTTTGTAAAAACCTTTTGCCGTAAAATACAGCAAGCCCGGCGAAATCACGTTATTTGAAGCAACCGGAGCCTGAGTTTTCCGCATTTTGAGCACCAATACCCCATTTGCGCCCCTTACACCATATATAGTAGCATCGTTATTTTTTAACACATTTACACTTTCAACATCAGCAGCATTGTAATTATCAATACTTGTTCCGGCCGGCAATACGGTATCATCAACTATGATCAGCATTGGCCCTCCCTGCATTGCGGGATTCACCTTATCAGCCAGGTAAGGTACGCCTTGTCTCAAAACAACGCCATTTAAACGCCCCTGTAACCCGTTTGACAAGGTACTTTGGTCTCTCAGGTTATTTTTCCCCAAAACCTCTGTAGTAAGTTTACCGGCATTAATGCCTCTTTCATTAATTGTAACCGCATTGAGTGCCCTGCTATTTGCATCAGCTATATAAACCGGCTGTTCCGCTGTTTTATCATAGCCTGCACCATTTACCCTCTGTACCGTGCTAATCAAATCTCCGGTTTTAATATTTGTTAATGCCTTTGCCGGATAAATGGATATTTTGGTATTGCTTTTCCCTTCGGCCGTTTTAGCCTGGATCATGAACGGGGTTTTATCATCATAAACCAGGTTTTTGAAAGTAAAATTACCATCATGGTCGGTAGTTTGTGTTAATAAAGCCCCGCCCGCCTGCGGCATCAGCGTTACCGTACCGCCATCAACCGGCTTCCCCGAAATTGTTTTTACCTGGCCCGACACATCGAACCCATTTTCGGCAGTATACGCCGCAGCAGTATTGCTGTCACTTAGCAATTGCTTCCACTCAAACTGACGGTACCCCTGCGTTAGCATCAATACATCCAGGTTGGAGCGGGTATCATTGGTAACATCAGCAAAATAATAATTGGGTTGCTCAATTGTCCCTTTCAAATCTGAGGTTAGCAACAGGCTTGATAATATGCTATTTTCATCATCCCCGGCAATGGGGACTTTACCTGCATCAATAACTGCTGCTGATAAATAGCTCTTTACTGCCTCACCATTTTTATTTTTAGTATTGATAGCAATATGCACCTTTCCCCTTACCGGGTATAAAGGTTTATCACCGGCAGGCGTAATTGTTAACAGGTCGGGATTTTGGATAAATACCAGGCGTTCATTAAGCGGTTCGCCCTGCTCCGAAAAAAGCGTTACCCGGGTTATCCCTGTTTTAAAATCCTTTTTATTGAGGTTTAAGTCAAGTACCTGGTTATCAAGCACTGCTTTTACCGACCGGATAGCGCCAGCCGAATAAATAATTAGCCCTATCTCTTTGTTCTTATTTTTAAGATAATAAGCTTTATTGGCATTTATTTCAACGGTGAGTTTATCGGGGTTATCATTGTTAACCATCAACGTAATCCCCTCGTTATCGGCTTTCGGTAAATCAACTATCGCTTTGGTACCATCGGCATAGGTTAAATTAGCTTTATAAGTTTTACCTGCTTCGGCAGTAATAAATATAAGGCCCATGCCCAGGTGGGTCGATTCAAATCTGGTTACTTCGGTATTGGCGTTATCAACCACAACACCTTTAACATCAAGCCCCAGCCCGTTTGCGCCGGCAGTTTTAAAGGCCAGCTTGGTTAGTATACCGTTTACAAAACTACCGCCTTCCGGAAAAAAAGTGATGTTAGGTTTACTTGCTTTAACCACTAAAACTTTATTGCCTGTATATGCCTTCCCATTGACGTTTACCTGGCGGTCAAATAAATTCTGCCCGTTATTGAGCATCCATTTGGTATAAGCCCTGATACGATACGCACCTCCCGGCAATATACCGGGAAGACTAAAATCGCCTGCGGCCAAACCATTCACCACTTGCAGCGATATCGTTTGCAGCAGAGAATCGGCCGGGTTAACCAGGTCGACATGTAACATACCGCTTAACTTTGAAGGCTCATGTCGTTCGCCGAGGGTTACGTATGCTTTAAAGTAAATGGTATCGCCCGCATTGTAATAGGGTTTATCTAAATGCAGGTACACTTTTTCAATAGCTTTATCGGCCGATAAAGCCTGCAGGCGCGATACCACAGCATCTAAAGAAATGGAAGGAGAAACCGGTTTATCATTTTGCGAAAAAACAGGCGCAGAGCAACACAACGTCGCTAACAGCGATAAAAATATCTTTTTCATAAGCAGGAATGATAACAGGTTAAAACTGGTTATATAAAGGCAATTAAATATAAGTATTTATTTACAAAAACACTCATTTTAAATTAGTTATACACAACCTTGTAAAACCGCGCCTGTTATTGCGTCAGCTCGGCATCCTGCTTCATTTCTTCCCAGTAAAGTGTTTCAAGGTAAATACCGTTTTGAATAGCTACACGCGCACGTATTTTTTCTAATTCGGCCTTCACTTCTTCATTGCTGAGCTCCCTGCCCAGCGAATGGTAATAAATGGCGTAACCTGTTTTGCTGTTTACGCATTTATAATGCTTTTCCCCGGCTTTCATAATCGGATTAACTAATACAATTATAATATAGTAAGGCCCCGGATTGTTTTAATTAAACTTAAATGTTACACAATTTTCTTTATTCAACAAACAGCTTTCTTCTCACTTCAAATCAGCCACTTACAACCTCATCAATTTCGTTTTATTACATTGGCTTAACCATTCTTAACATTAACTTAACATTTGGCATTGTATTAATGGTTACTTTTATCCGCTGAATAATTTATAGTGACATATTTTAAAATCCACTTAATATAACTACTGTAAATTCACGACTGATAAAACAGATCAATGAAGAGCACTAACTCAAAATCGATATTTCCAAACTCAAACCAGGTTTTTTACGATTTGTTCAACTCTGCTGTAGCCAATGTTACCGAAATGGCCCGGCTGCTTGACGAAGCCGTTAACGCCCCGACATCATACGAGCAAAAGTTTAATTTTGCCCATATTGATAAGCTGAAATTTAAAAGTTACGAGATAACACACAGGGTATTTTCCGAATCAGGCCGGATGTTGATCTCACCGTTTAACCGCAAGGATATGTGCGACCTGGCATCGGCCATTGATGATGTTGCTGACAGGATTACCATGGCCGCCCGCAGGATAAACCTTTACAACGTACCTGCTATTACCCAGCCGATGATAGATTTGGCTGCCCTGATCCTTAAAACCAGCACCGAGCTTGAAAAAGCGGTGAATGCAATGAATAACCTGAGCAAATCGCCCGAAATTTTTGAGCTTTGCAGTAACATCAAAAAACTGGAAGCCCAGGCCGATTCAGTTCACAATAAAGCGTTTGCCGACCTGCTCAATAATGAAAAAGATCCTATTGAACTAATTAAATACACCGATGTTTTTGCGGCCATGGAAACCGCTACCGACAGTTGTGAAGATACAACCCTGATCATTGAAAGTATTTTGATCAAGAACGGATAACCTCACCCAACCCCCTCCAAAGGAGAGGGCTAAAAAACTAAAAAAGCGATGAATTATCATCGCTTTTTTAGTTTAGTACCGTTTATTATAAAGCCCTCTCCTTTGGAGAGGGTTGGGTGAGGTTACTTCCCCTTATCAGGTTGCGGGCCATTGTCGCCGCCATTATTATCCTGGTCATTATTCCTTTCTTTCTCCCTCTCCTTTTTAAACTCAAGCTTGCCAAATTTATAGCTCAGGCTTATGCCGAACGATTGTACCGGCACCAGCCTTACGTTGGTTTGATAAAAGTTGCTGCCAAAGGTTGATGAACTTTGACTCACATATTTGGCAAACGGATTGGTGGCAGTAAGCCCGATGCTGGCTTTTTTGTTCATGAACATTTTGCGCATGGCAAAGTTGTAAAACACAAATTTGGGATTGGTGCCCTGGATGCCCTTTTGCGATGAGTTGTAGTTGCCAAAAAACTCGGCGCTCAAATCATGCCCAAAGTTATATTGTGCATTGAGGTTAAGACGGTATGCAAAAGCACTTACATTGGCAAAACCCGGGTTGGTGCTGCGCCTGTCGCTGAAAATCATATTGGTACGAAGGCTCAGTTTGCTGGTTACCGGTACCGAAGCATAAATATTGATACCGATCCGCTCTTCCGAACCTATATTATAACGCTGGTTCAGTGACACATCGGTATAGGTAGTGCCGTTTACATCAAACGTAGAATAAAAGGTAGTGAACTGCTGAATATCATCGGTGTTACGGCGATAGAAAGCTGCTATGTTAATATTGGCTCCTTTATCATATGATTTGTTATAGCCTAACTCAAAAAGGTCGCCTTTTTCAGGTTTCAGATTGGGGTTACCTGTGCTGATGTTATGCGGATCGCTGATGTTGAGGAAGGGGTTCAGATCGCCATAATCAGGGCGCTGGATGCGGCGGGTGTAGCTTAATTTAACGGATTCGGCGCCATTGCCAAACTTATGCGAAAACACCAGTGACGGCGCAAGGATATTATAAGATGGGATGTTCACACCCTGAAAATCGGCTTTGGTAGTAGTATATTCATCTCTTAAACCGGCTTTCACATCCAAAAATTTATTAAATACCGATGTTGATGCCGACAGGTAATAGGCATACACTTTACGATCATAAGTAAAGCCATAAGTTTGGCTTGGGTTAGGTACAAAGGTATTACCGCCAAAAAGGGTATCTGTTACCACATTATTATTGATGTGATTAAATACAAGCTTGCCACCTGTTTCAAGCGTGAAGTTTTTGCTTACCGGTTGGGTATAGTCGACAGAAATATCGGTTTCCCTGTCCTTACCCGGGTTATTGTTGGAGATGCCGGATGAGGTTATACCCGAATCATAATCCTGCCGCTGAAATGAGCTGAACGAGTTACGGCCAAAACTTGATGAATATAATACATCAAGCTCCTGCCCTTCTTTGGCGAAAGTTTTTTTGTAATTCAAACTTACATCGGTTGAGTAGCCACTGAATTTACTGCTTGAGTTACGGATGCTCCTGATATCAGATATCGGGTTGCCGGCCGCGTCAACAACGCTCTGATCCTGGTTGGTAATGCCGTTGCCATGGTTACCAAAATGGTTAAAGCCCACACCGGCGGTCAGCTGATCTTTAGGGGTGATATCCCAATTAAAATTAATACCCGATTCATAACCGCTGCGTTTAAAATTGTTGCTGCCCTGCTGAAAAAGGGTGGTTCTGTTACCTGCCGAATCGGTTGATACGCGGTTACGGGTATTAGGTGCATTACTGTTGATCTGTGCGTTGCCGCTAAAAAAAGCATTCACCCCAAAATTGCCTTTACGGGCATTGAGGTTAAATGAACCGTTTTCGCGGCGGGTACCTGCCGATAGGTTAACGCTGCCGTTAACGCCCTCTACTTTACTGTCTTTCAATATAATGTTTACGATACCTCCCGTGCCGGCAGCGTCATACTTTGCGCCCGGGCTGGTAATCACCTCGATACTTTTGATCTGGCTGGCCGGGATACTGGCCAAAGCATCGGCAAGGCTGGCCCCAAAAATGCTCGATGGCTTGCCATTGATCAAAAAGCGGATATTGGCATTGCCCTGAAGTTCCACATTGCCATCAATATCAACAGTGATCTGCGGCACTTTTTTCAATACGTCAATAGCTACGCCGCCCTGTGCACTTAAATCGTTCTGCGGGTTGTAAACCATTTTATCAATCCGGTTTTCAACAGTAGGTACTTTGGCGGTTATAGTTACCCCTTTTAACTCATTGGCAACAGGCGTCAGTTTGATCTCGCCCAGTGATACTGCACCATCTTTAACTATTACATGTTCGAGAGTTGCTTTTTGGTAACCTAAAAATTCGGCGGTTATTTTATACTCCCCGGCAGGGATGTTATTTATGCTGAAATTTCCCTTGGGATCGGTGCTGATGCCATTGAAGGGCGAAGCAGCACCTTGTTTAAATACAGATACGGTGGCATAGTCAACCGGTTGTTTCGTGGTGGCATCGGTAACTTTACCTGTGATTTTCCCCTTGGCTCCTGGGGCAGTTTGGGCGTGTAAGGTGGTTATAAAAATAAAAGAAAATAATATCAAAAAAACGGACTTCATTATATAATACGGGTGTTTGGAACCACAAATTTTATAAGAAAGATTGGATTAAATCTGAATTAAATGGTTTTGAAGTGTATTTGTTACAATATGATTTTACAATGTATGCATGCTTGTTACATTGTATATGAGCATGTTACAAAAAGATTAGAAAATCAATACAATTGTGCCCCCGATAATAAGCAGCGCGCCAATGGCGTTCTTCAGGGTTAGCGGTTCGCCCAGGAACAAAACAGAGAGCGCAATGGCTAAGGCAACGCTCAATTTATCAACCGGGGCAACCTGGCTTACCTTGCCCAATTGCAGGGCTCGGAAATAACAGATCCACGAAAGCCCGGTTGCACATCCCGAAAGGATGAGAAAAACCCAGTTGGTTTTGCTGAGACTGGCTATACCACCATGGCTCCCTTTAAAAAGTGCGATGGCCCAGGCCAGGATCAGGATTATTACCGTACGAATGGCAGTGGCCAGATCGGTATCAACCCCTTTAATTCCTATTTTGGCAAAAATGGCCGTTAGCGCAGCAAACAGCGCCGAAAGTAATGCGTAGATCCACCACATAATGATCAGATTTTGTATTTAACTTGCAACAAGCTAAGTACAAATTTGATTAGGTATTCTGTATAAAATCTGTGAGCAGTTTTGCATGGCTCTACCCACTAACCAAAAAATCCAGAATCCGTACAAATTCACTATCTAATTTTACCTGAAAAAAGTTTTGAAAATACTCATCATCGAAGACGAAGAAGGCCTGCGCGAAAGTATTGAAGAATATTTTACCGAAGCCGGCAACATTTGCGAAACCGCGGCCAGCTATGCAGCAGCCCTTGCCAAGGTTGAACTTTACCGTTACGATTGTATCCTGCTGGATATCACCCTGCCCGGCGGCAATGGTATTGATATATTAAAAACGCTTAAAGCCAATAACTATACCGACGGGGTGCTCATTATATCAGCCAAAAACTCGCTCGATGACCGCCTGCAAGGCCTTGACCTGGGTGCTGATGATTACCTGGTAAAGCCCTTTCACCTTTCGGAATTGAAAGCAAGGGTATCGGCCATCATCAGGCGTAAAATGTTCAATGGCAGCAACGTGCTTAACTTTAACGAGCTCAGCATCGACCTGATGGCTAAAACGGTAGCTGTAAACGGCATCCCCGTAAAGTTTACCCGTAAAGAGTTCGCCCTGCTCATCTATTTCATATCCAACAAAGGCAAGGTAATTTCAAAAAATGCCATTGCCGAACATTTATGGGGCGATGGCATCGACCTGGCCAATAATTTTGACTTCATTTACTCGCACATTAAAAACATCCGTAAAAAAATAATGGAAGCCGGCGGTAAGGATTATATTTATGCCGCCTATGGCATGGGCTACAAATTTGCCGATCAGTAATGAAGCTTTCGGAAAGGTATAACCGGGTAAATTTAATCGCTACTATTGTTATCATGCTGATAACCGGTGCCATTTATTACCAGGCCATCAGCCTCATCCTCACTAATCAAAAAGACAATTCACTTAAGGTTGAGGAGCAGGAAGTTTTTGATTACGTAAAGCTCAATCACCACCTGCCCCAGGTTTTTGACTCGAAAGACCAGCAGATCACCTTTATTTCGGCCGACCCTAACTCAGTTAAACGCGAATTTTTTAACACTACTTATTACCGCGAAAAAGACGAACCGGAATCCGGTCGCGGGTTAATCAGCTCGGTAACAGTTGGCGGCAGGTACTATAAGATCCTGATAGTTGAATCGAAAGTAGAAACTGAAGACCTGATCCAGATCATCTTCGGCATTACCATTGGCGTTATCTTATTACTGCTGCTGGTGCTGGTAATCACTAACCGCCTCATATTAGGCAGGCTTTGGCAGCCTTTTTATAGTATCCTGAGCGAGTTAAAACTCTTTAACGTTACCGACAGTCGTGAAATGCCATCTCCCAATACTACTATCGACGAATTTAAAGAGCTCCAGGCCGAAGTTACCGCCATGGCTGAAAGGGTAAAAAAAGACTACAAAGACCTTAAAACCTTTACCGAAAATGCCTCGCATGAGCTGCTTACCCCTATTGCTGTCATCAACTCCAAACTGGACACCCTGATCCAGACAGAAAATTTCAGCGAACACCAAAGCAAATTGCTGAATGATCTTTACAGCGCCGTATCGCGCCTGAGCAGGCTTAACCAGTCGCTGTTACTACTGGTGAAGATTGAGAACAAACTACTGAACGACCGACAGCACCTGGATTTGCAGGAACTGATAGAGGAACTGCTGTATCAATTGGAGGATATTTTCAGCGACAAAGAAATAACAGTTATTTCAACAATTGGCGAAAAGGAAATTGAGGCCAGCAATTACCTTATTGAGATATTATTAAATAACCTCATCATCAACGCAGTTAGGCATAACCGCACTGGCGGCGAGATCATCATCAGCCTCACAGCCGAAAATTTAACCATCAAAAACACCGGCGAGCAGATAGCCCTTAACCCCGAAAATATCTTTACCCGCTTTCATAAAGCATCCACATCCGAAGGCAGCGGACTGGGGCTTACCATCTCCAAACAGATCTGCGAAAGTTTGGATTATCAGTTGGTTTATAATTATGAAGAGCCTTATCATATTTTCACCGTTAACTTTTAAATTTGTTACACTGCCCCTACCAATTTTTTCCAGAATTATCCTGTAGCTTAGCTATTATTTAACACAATACACATTATTTTGACCATCCGGATAAAATGGGTTTTCGGCTTTTTATTTTGCCTGCTTAGTGCTGTTACACAGGCACAAACCTACAATCTTGAACATTATTTGGAGCTTGCTAAAAGCAACAGTCCGCTGTTAAAGGACCTGCAAAACCAGGTTGCT
This sequence comes from Mucilaginibacter sp. cycad4, assembly GCF_034263275.1. Taxonomy (NCBI): domain Bacteria; kingdom Pseudomonadati; phylum Bacteroidota; class Sphingobacteriia; order Sphingobacteriales; family Sphingobacteriaceae; genus Mucilaginibacter; species Mucilaginibacter sp. cycad4. The sequence goes on from NZ_CP139559.1 coordinate 4,058,797, forward strand.
TCGGGCCGGTTGGATAGCCTCCGGATCAGGGCTGGTTACAAACCCCAGGTAAGCGCCAACAGCGGCGGGCTTTATGCTCCGGTTGCCGGTGGCTATGGTTATGCTGCCGCTATTACTAATGAGCACACCCTCAACGCGCTATTGGGTGTCAATCAATCGCTGGATAGCAAAAAAAATATCGCTGCGCAGATCGACGCCGTGAAACTTCAATCGCAGTCGGTACTCAATACCGCTAAAATCTCCGAGCAGGACTTAAAAAAGGCAGTCACCGCGCAATATATAGCTGCCTACGGCAGCCTGCAACAGGTAAAATTTAACCAGGAGGTGATCACCCTCCTTAACCGAGAAGAAGAACTGCTGAAGAAACTAACCCGCACCAATGTTTATCGCCAAAGCGATTACCTTACTTTTTTGGTTACCCTTAAGCAACAGGAACTAACGCTATCGCAGGCGAGATTGCAGTATAAAAACGATTATACTACACTCAACTACCTAACCGGCATTGCCGATACCAGCTATATAGAACTGCAGGATCCCGGTATTCAAAAAAACATCCGTGCCGATATCAGTAACAGCATCTTTTTCAGCCAGTATAAAACCGATAGCCTTAAGCTGGTGAACAGCCTGGCACTGATTGATTTCAGTTACAAACCAAAGATCAACCTGCTGGCCGATGGCGGCTATAATTCTGATTTCCTGAGCGGTCCGGCCTATAAAAATTTCGGCGCCAGTGTCGGGTTCAGTTTTACGCTGCCATTATATGATGGCGGTCAGCGTAAGATCCAGTACCGAAAGCTTTCGTTAGAAGAAGATACCCGCCGCAGCTACAAAGCTTTTTTTGACACCCAATACCGCCAGCAGATTGCCCAGCTAAACCAGCAGATTGATGGCTCCGAAAAACTGCTAAATCAGATAGACGAACAAATGAAATATACCGAGAGCCTGGTAAAGGTTGATACGCAACTACTGCAAACCGGCGATGTGCGCGTGGCCGACCTGGTATTGGCCATTAACAATTACCTGGCTATAAAAAACCTTAAAACACAAACCAATATTAATAAGCTGCAACTTATTAATCAGCTAAATTACTGGAACAAATAATATGAAATTTAAACATATATACCTGGCTGTCGGCCTCCTAATACTGCTGTATAGCTGCAAAGGCAACACCCAACCGGCGGATGATGCCGGCGATGCAGAAACAGCCGCTCAAACGCCTGTAACCGTAACCACAGTTGCCGACAGCGCCATGGTTGATTATATTGACCTGAGCGCAACATCCGTTTTTCAGCAAAAAAATATTGTTAAGGCCAATGCCAACGGTTATATCCAAAAGGTAAACATCCTGCCCGGGCATTATGTAAACAAAGGAGAGTTCATCTTCAGCATAAAAACCAAAGAAGCGCAGAGTATTGGCAACAGCATCAATGTGCTGGATACCACTTTCAAATTTTCGGGTGTAAATAAAATAAAAGCGGCCGGCAATGGCTACGTTACCCAACTCAACCACCAGCAGGGCGATTATGTACAGGATGGCGAACAACTTGCCGTGATCAGCGACCGCTCAAGCTTTGTATTTGTGATGCAATTGCCTTATGAACTGCGTGCGTATGTGAAAAATAATCAGGACGTACAACTTGTACTGCCCGGAGGCGAAAAACTTACAGCACGGGTAAGCTCATCAATGCCCGCTGTTGATTCACTATCGCAAACCCAGGGCATTGTACTTAGGGTAAACAGCGCTAATCCAATTCCCGAAAATTTAGTTGCTAAAGCACGGATCATTAAAGCGATAAGGCCCCATACGGTGTCGCTGCCAAAATCAGCTATACTGAGTAATGAAACCCAAACCGAATTCTGGGTAATGAAGCTTATCAATCCTACTACTGCCGTAAAAACCGCCATAACCAAAGGCATTGAAACCGGTGACAGGGTGGAGATCTTAGCGCCAAAGTTTTCGGCAAATGATAAAATAGTGATCACAGGTAATTATGGGCTGGCAGATACAGCTAAAGTGAAAATAACAAGCCCCCTCTAAATCTCCCCCGGAAGGGGAGACTTTAAAGCCCTCCTTTCCAGGGAGGGTTTGGGTGGAACATTCAATTCCTCTCTGATAAATCCCACCAATCAGAGAGATAATTAAGCCCTCCCTTCCGGGGAGGGTTTGGGTGGGGCTTATTTATGAACCAGCGCAAAAACTATTTTATAACCCACCGCAAGCCTTTAGGCCTGGTGCTGGCCCTGCTTATTATGGGCGGGCTGTTTGCCTATTCAAAACTGCAAACCTCACTTTTCCCCGAGATCACCTTTCCAAAAATAAAGATCATTGCCGACGAAGGCCTCCAGCCGGTAAATAAAATGATGGTAACGGTTACCAAACCGCTGGAAAATGCCATTAAGCAGGTACCCGACCTGCAACTGGTACGCAGCACCACCAGCAGGGGAAGCTGTGAAATTTCGGCCCTGCTCAACTGGAATGCCGATATCGACCTCAGCCAGCAGCGCATCCAGTCAAGTATCGACCAGATCAAGAACGACCTGCCCGCCGATGTAAATATCAGCGTAGCTAAAATGAACCCTTCTATTTTGCCGGTAAGCGGTTATACACTGGAAAGCCATAACCTGTCCCCTATTGAATTAAGGCAATTAGCTACTTACACTGTAAAACCGTTCCTTTCGCAGGTTGACGGGGTATCGGAGATCAGGGTGATCGGCGGTAAATTGAAAGAATACTGGCTCACGCTCGATCAGCAAAAAATGACTTCGTTGGGCCTTACGCCTGATATTATCAGCAATACGCTTGCCACTACCAATTTTGTAAAATCAGAGGGCTACCTGTCTGATTATAAGCGCATGTACCTCACTGTTACCGATGCTACCATCAACGCCAAAGATCAGTTGGAAGACCTGGTGATCAGTAACAACCGTAAAAGGATAGTACGGCTCAAGGATTTTGCAAGCATTCAGGTAAACGAAGGGATCGAGTACACCCGCATCAATGCCAACGGGCGTGATGGCGTACTGATAGCTGTAATAAAACAGCCTAACGCCAACCTGATATCGGTGAGCAATGACATGGCAGATAAGATTGAGGCACTAAAAAAATTGCTTCCCAAAGGGGTAAGTATCAGGCCATATTATGTTCAGGCTGATTTTGTGAACGATTCTTTAAAAAGTGTAAGTGACAGCCTTTGGATTGGTTTACTACTGGCCATTATTGTGGCGGTGATCTTTTTAAGATCGTTCAAGGCAAGCATCACCATATTGATTACTATCCCGGTTACACTTGGGCTTACATTGCTCATATTGTACTGGCTTGGTTACACTTTCAATATCATGACACTGGGTGCTATAGCAGCTTCTATCGGTTTAATTATTGACGATGCCATTGTGGTTGTCGAGCAGATACACCGTGTACACGAAGAACACCCGGATGAGCTGAGCAGCCATCTGGTCCGCAAAGCCATCGATTACCTTTTCCCGGCCATGGTTGGTTCATCTATCAGCACCATCGTAATCTTTATTCCGTTTGTACTGATGACGGGGGTTGCAGGAGCGTATTTTAAGGTACTTACCGATACCATGATCATTACCCTCTTGTCCTCGTTCTTTGTAACCTGGATAGGCTTGCCGGTAATTTACCTGCTTGTAACCCCTAAGCCTAAATTAAACGCGGCGGCAAAGGCTAAAAAAGAAGAGGTACATACGGTTAAACAACAAAAATGGGTGAGTTTTTTCATCCTGCGCCCTTATGTAAGCCTCATTATCATTGCCGCATTAGCAGCCGTAATTGTGATAGTACCACCTTTGCTTGAAACAGGCTTCCTGCCCGATATGGACGAAGGTGCCATTGTGCTCGATTATAAATCCCCTCCCGGGACTTCCCTGGAAGAAACCGACCGGATGTTAAAACAGATAGAGAAACAGATTGTAAAACATCCCGATGTAACGGCGTATTCGCGCCGTACGGGCACTCAAATGGGCTTTTTTATTACCGAGCCCAACAGCGGCGATTACCTCATCCAGCTTAAAAAAGACCGTACTAAAAGCACCGAAGAGGTAATCAGCGATCTGCGCAAAATTGTTGAAGAAACCCAGCCGGCGCTGGAGGTTGAATTTGGCCAGGTAATATCTGATATGCTGGGTGATTTGACCACGTCGGCCGAGCCTATCGAGATTAAAGTTTTTGGCGATAAGCAGCAAACTTTGCAAAATCTGTCGAGGCAAATAGCAGGGCTCGTTGAAAAAGTAAAAGGCACTGCCGATGTGCTGCCGGGTATTATCATTGCAGGCCCTACGGTCAGTATCCAGCCACATTACAGTAAGATTGCACAGTATGGAATCACCGCCGCCGATCTGCAAATGCAGGTACAAACCGCATTGGAAGGTAACGTGATAGGCAGCTTACTGGAGAAAGAACAGCTGTCCCCTATTCGCATGGTTTACCCCGGTAACCGCTCACTTAATGTTAATGATATTCATAACCTGCATATCTTTTTACCAAACGGCAAGCTTATTCCGATAACCGAACTTGCTTCGGTTGAATTAAGGCCCGGCGATGCCGAGATCAACCGCGAAAACCTGCAAAGCATGAACGTAGTGAGTGCAAGGCTGGAAGGCAGCGATCTGGGTACCGTAATAGCGGCCATTCAAAAAACTATCCATGATAACGTAAACCTGCCTACCGGCTACCATGTAGAATATGGTGGCGCTTATGCCCAGCAACAGCAATCATTTAAAGAATTGCTTATCATCCTGGTAACAGCTTGTTTGCTTGTTTTTGGAGTGATCTTGTTCCTGTTCAGGCAATTCAGGATAGCGCTGCTTATTTTGGTGATTGGCATTTTAGGTATCGCCGGCAGCTTCCTGGCCTTATTTATAACCGGCACACCGCTCAATGTGGGCAGCTACACAGGACTCATCATGATTGTAGGAATCATTGGCGAAAACGCTATTTTCACCTTCCTGCAGTTTAAGGAAAGCGCTATCGAAAATGGAAATAAAAACATTGACGCTGCTATAACTTTTGCCATCAGCACCCGTTTAAGACCCAAGCTAATGACCGCTTTAGGTGCAATTATAGCGCTGATGCCGCTTGCTTTGGGCATAGGTGCTGGCGCACAATTACATCAGCCACTGGCTATTGCAGTTATTGGTGGTTTTTTAGCGGCATTGCCATTGTTACTTATTGTTTTACCGGCAATGCTCCGTATATTGTACCGCAAAGGGTTCAGCACCCACTTAAATGAAATTAATGAAAGCCACCACGGTTAACACAGCATTTTTACAGATTCGGGACTTAATTTCATGGCAATAAACACTCCCGAAAAATGAAAAAGCAAATTTTGGCCGTAGCCTTGCTCATAGCAGGTATAGCTCCGTTTAAACTGAATGCGCAAACCTATGTGGCCGATAAAACCATCGCGCTTCCGGGCGATGGCGGTTACGATTACCTGGCGATTGATAAAGTAAACCGTAACCTGTACGTATCGCATAGCACATCTGTAAACGTTATTAACCTGGATACCGAAAAGCCGGTTGGTGTTATTGATAACATGAAAGGCGTTCACGGTATAGCCATAGTAAATAAACTTAATCGCGGCTTCATCAGTGATGGCAAGGCAAATGCCGTAGTGGTTTTCGATCTGAAAACTTTTAAAACCATTACTACTATTGCCCTTACGGGTGCCGATGGCCCGGATGCCATTATGTATGACCCTTACTCAGATCGTGTGTTTACCTTCAACGGCGAAAGCAATAACTCATCAGTAATTAACCCGGCCACACTTAAACAGGTTGGCACAGTGGCACTTGGCGGTGGCCCCGAGTTTGCAGTATCTGATGGAAAAGGAAAGATCTACAATAACCTTGAAGACAAAAGCAGCCTGAATGTTATTGATAGCAAAAGCCTTAAAGTGATCAAAAACTATCCCCTTGCTCCCTGCGGTGGCCCAACAGGTTTAGCGCTTGATGCCGTTGATCAGAAATTATTTACCGTTTGCCGCGAAAATAAGGGGGTGAGTGTTGTTGATATCAAAACAGGAAAAGTTACTGCTACCCTGCCAATTGGCGCAGGTGTTGATGCCGTAGTTTATGACCCCGAAACCAAACTGATCTTCTGCTCATGCGGCGATGGCGTTACTACCATCATCAAACAAAAATCGGCCGATGAATATGAGGTGATCCAATCGCTTAAAACTGCCGAAAGGGCCAGGACAATGGCGCTGGACGCCAAAACCCACAAGATTTATTTAAGTGTTGCCCAGTTTGAACCAGGAACCCGCAAAACCATTCCCAATACTTTTAAAGTGCTTGTTTTTAAGCAAAACTAAAGTAAATTGTATATAAAATTTATATGAAATGATCATGAAGATTTGGTTTATTCCTGGTATTACTAATTAATTTTTACAAAAAAATGAACTTTTTATGCACGTTATCGTTATATTTAACGTTTTAACATTATATGATAAAAAAGACTGATTTTGTTTATTCCCAGGAGTCTGAACCTCATCGCATCCGCACAAAAAAAATCTTGAAAGAGTTTCCGCAACTGCGTAAACTTATAGGTAAAAATCCTAAAACGATATGGGCCATTGTTGGGTTAGTAGCTTTCCAAGTTGTTTTAGCCTGGTTTGTACGTGACCAGTCATGGTGGATAGTTTTTGGCGCAGCCTATTTGCTTGGGGCTTTTGCCGATCATGCGCTGTTTGTGATGATCCACGAATGTACACACCAGTTGCTGTTTAAAAACCGTAATGCCAACCGCTGGGCATCTATGTTTGCCAATTTACCGCAAATATTGCCAAGTGCCATTTCGTTCGAGAAATATCATATCAAACATCACTCTTTTCAGGGTGTACATGAGCTTGATGCCGATTTACCGAACCGCTGGGAAGCAAAACTGATCAGTAATTCATTTTTTGGTAAAGCAATCTGGCTGCTGTTTTTCCCGGTATTCCAATTGTTCCGCCTTTCACGTTTAAGGGAAATCCATCCCTTTGATGGCTGGATCCTGACAAACTGGTTATTGCAGGCAGCATTTACTACTGCTATCGCTTACTTTATGGGCTGGCATGCCGTAGCATTCCTGCTGCTAAGCTTCTCGTTTTCGGTTGGCCTGCACCCGCTGGGCGCCCGCTGGATCCAGGAACACTACCTTACCGTTACCGAAGAACAGGAAACTTACAGCTACTATGGTAATTTTAACGCCGTAGCCTTTAACGTAGGCTTCCACAATGAGCACCATGATTTCCCTTCTATCCCATGGAATAAACTTCCGGAGATCAGGAAGACTGCCCCTGAATACTACGATACTTTATACTATCATACCTCATGGACAAAATTATTTTTCCAGTTTTTGTTCGATAGGGAGATCTCGCTGTTCAACCGCATTCTGCGTAAAGACCGCGGCCGTGTAGCGCTGACAGATATTTCAAAACCAGATATCGATCTCACCAAGTCCGAAACAGCAAAGCCGGAGCTTGTGGATGTTGAAAAATAAGAAATTGAGAAAGGGCCTTGAAAAAAGGCCCTTTTTTTGTTGGACAGCATGCTAATTGTCATTGCGCCTGATAATGTGGCAATCTCGTAGCTATGTATCTTCAGTCTGCATTGCCACGAGATTGCTTCGTCGGTCTTCCTTATAATGACGTGATTGTAAGTTATTGATTATTATTGTGTTTCTTAATCAAATTTTATAACAATAGCGTTGCCCGCGGCCCCGGGCTTTCCGTTACAAGTTCTCGCCTTTCCATCCCGACAATCCCTGCGCTCGCTGTGGGCTTTTCACTGTAATCCCTAACGCGACATGCACACAATCTCGATAAACATAAAAGGCTTTCCGTCCCTCCATATACGTGTGTCGGTATGTTTATGGACGGGTGATGAACGGGGTGTGATAGTAGTTGCCTGTAGAGCAGCGCCCCCTCCCCACCCCGTCATTGCGAGGTACAAAGCAATCGCGAACTATACTAGGGCAATCCCGCATAGTCACCATCTCCCTGCTAATTAGGATACGCGCGGCACGCGCGCACCAGCGGGAGGTCACTCCTGACATATAGAAAACACACTTTCATTTCCCGCTTGCATCTCATCAACTAATTTTCGTATTTTGCTAAAAATATTAGTAACATGATTTCCTTAAGCAAAGCCGATCAACTTATAATTTTTAGCCGTTACATCGGCCAACAGGTTGTGATCACCAGTCTTTTAAATACCAGGGAGATCAATATTGGCACACTTGAAGGTGTAAAGCACAGCGCCTTAGCTGTTAGTATTGATGATATAACACGCTGGATCCCGCTATATGATAATTTTAAACTTTATGAAATCAAGTTGCTTTTAAAGCCCTTAAAAAAACTTACGCCCGAAGTTATTGCTGCAGCAAATGACCTGCCTGTAAAAGCGTTCATCACCCCATACTATCAGCAACTGGGCTATGACATGCCTGTTTTTATTAAACCCGGTCACCCCTGCAATTGTAAATATGTTCAGGAACTTGAACTGGCCGACTACCGCACCCCTGCAGAAATATTCCGGCAAAATACTTTATTACATGCTTTTGAATCGGCATAAATGTTTCATGGTACGAATATTGTGTACCATATGCCCTATTTGTTATACAATTTTCATATAGTCGTAACAAAATCAAATAATTAATGTCAACTTCATACTAATGCGCTTTATTTGCGTTATTGTTTGCAAGAAACAGAATGAGTCGATCAAAAAAATTAAATATCCTACTCCCCCTTGTATCCCTGCTTTTCATGGGGGCCTTTGCCAAGCACAGGCTGCTCGACAGGCAGGATATTACAGGCACCCTGAATGATAAAGAGATGGATGAAACGTCGGGCATTGCGGCATCATCCATTAGTCCCGATACTTACTATGTACATAACGACAGTGGCGATACGAGCCGTTTTTTTGCTATAACAGCCGATGGCAAGCTCAAATCAACCATTTATTTTAAGGGAGACAGCGTTCATAAATTGGGCGTACAGGATTGTGAAGATATAGATGTTGGCCCCGGGCCGGAAAAAGGCAAAAGTTACGTTTACCTTGGCGATATAGGCGATAATAATCAAAGCAGGCCATATATTACAGTTTACCGCATGGCCGAAAAAAAATCATGGGCTACAGGCGATAAGGCATTTACAAACACACAAGCTGTGCGGGCAGACTTTAAATATCCGGATGGCCCTAAAGATGCCGAAACGTTGATGATTGATCCGATAGGCAAACAATTGATCGTAGTAAGCAAAAGGAGTGATACCGTTGCGGTTTACACCAGTCCGTTAAAATACCAGGCCAATACAACAACTGTATTAACCAAACGCTGCAAATTGTTCTTCGCGGGTTTTAAACCTTTTAAATGGATCACAGCCGGCGATATCTCTAAAGACGGGCAGCAGATCCTGCTGAAAAGCTACGACAAAGTTTACTACTGGCGCCGCCAGCATAACGAACCCATATGGGAAACTATGGTACGCAAACCACAAGAGCTTAACTATAAAGTTGAAAAACAGGGTGAAGCAATAGGATTTCAACCGGATGGCAAAGGCTACTACACTACAAGTGAAGGTGTTTTTTCGCCGATATATCATTATGATGTTCCAAATTGATTTTTAAATAGAAAAGGCCTTCGGGTAAACAAAGGCCTTTTCTATATCTTAAAACGTATCCCTCAGGGTCCTCTGCGAGAGACCCTGAGGGGGACATGAAACTTGCTTAGTTACTCTGCTAATAGGGGATTGCTTCGTACCTCGCAATGACGCGTGTTTTCTATTGCTTTCTTTAGAACTCTCTACATCACCCGGATAAGCTTTACGCCATGCGGTGGTATTTTGAAAGTATATTTGTGATTAACCGCTATCAGGTATTTTTGCTCCCAAACATCACGGGCTTTGGTAAAGCCTTTTAACAGCTTGTCAGTAGCATCCAGGTTAACGGTTTGGTATTTATCAGATGTGTTAAAGAAACCTATTGCTTTTTCGCCTTTGGTAAGCTCTTTTACCCAAATTTGCTGTTCATCTGTTTTAGAAGCTTGTCTTGCACCTTTGCCTAAGGCATCCTGGTCAATAGCCAATACTTCATCATTGGTTAGCAGACTAAGTGTAAACCTGTCCAGGTGCCCCATATCGCAACCAATTAATAATGGCGCAGACAGCAGGCTCCATAAACTGATGTGTGTATATTGCTCGTCATAGGTTAAACGGCTATTGTGCAGACTTGGCCCCCAGCCCACTTTACCCACAACCAACATATCCGGATCATTAAAATGGCCCGGACCGGCATAAGGCGAAGCAGGGTCCTGACTAAAGCCAATATCGCTCATGCTTCTCCAGGTATCCTGGATATCGCCGGTGGTACGCCAGCTGTTACCGCCTGTTTCGGCACCCCATTTCCAAACATCGCCCCAGCCGTACTGGCAAAAACTAAACATAATATCACGGTTCACTTTATTTAAAGATGCGCGCATTACTTCATATGGTTTCTTAAGCGCAGGCAGGTCGGGATGCGGTGGGGTAACTTCCGAGTAAGAGCACCAGTCGTATTTTAAATAATCGAAACCCCAGTCGGCATAAGTTTTGGCGTCCTGGTCTTCATGCTGCCAGCTGCCCAAAAAGCCGCCACAGGTACGCGGGCCGGGCGATGAATAAATCCCGGTATGCAAGCCGAGGCTATGCACATAATCAGTTAAGCCTTTCATATCCGGAAACTTGCTGTTAGCAACAATGGCGCCATCGGCAGCACGGCTTTCAGCTTCCCAGCCATCGTCGATATTGATATAGTTCCAGCCATAAGCACTCAATTTCTCCGACATTTCTTTAGCCGAGATCTTTACTTTTTCATCGTTCACGCTCAATCCCCAGGCGTTCCAGCTGTTCCAGCCGAGGGCTGGTGTGAGGCCGATTTTATCACCAATGCTAATGGTAAGCGTTTTAGTTTTATTGCCTAAGCTATTGGTAACCGTAAGCGTTACAGGATAATCTCCCTTTTGGCTTACCACGCCTGTAATGATCCCTGTTTTAGCATCAAGCGTTAACCCGGCAGGTAATCCTGCAGCTTTATAGGTAAGCGGCTTTTTACCGGTTGCCGGAATCAAATAAAGGAAAGGATTGCCCGGCCTTGCACCGTAAACGTCAGTTCCATTAATCTTTGGCTTGGCCGATGGATAAGGCGTAAGAATATAAGGTGTAGTTTCTGTTTTAACAATCTCCTTCCCCGATTTCTGATCGCTGAAAGTGTAAGCGATAGTGTAAGATTTTTTAGCTAACCGGGCTATCACGAACGAATAAGTGAAAGGCTTGCCGGCAGTGAAGTTTGCGGGATTTGTTTTTTCGTAGATGACCGCGCCTGTTTCGGGGTCGGTAACCTTAAAGGCCAAAGTACCCTGATACTGGTATTTATTGGTAGTGATCAGTTTAATTGATTTGGCCAGGCTGTTATTTTCCTGGAAACTGTAATCGCCATCGGTATTTACCGTAACATGATCCATTACATCGGCCATGGCAATGCTAAAATTATCACCGTAAATACCGCCGTCGCCACCGGTATCGTAAATGCGGATGGCCAGTACATTTTCCTTATCCCACAAAATAGCCGGGTCAGAAGCCGGGATACTATAAGTACGCGGTCCGTAGTTGCCATCCTTAATAGTTCCGCTGTGGCCGCCATATTTAGCAATCAGCTTTCCGTTCAGGTATATTTCATCGTTATCATCAACACTGGCCAGGCTTAACCGGAGACTATCCTTTAAATAGGCTTTTTCCTTAAGCGATGAAGGGATCACCACGTGGATGCGGTACCAGCCGAAGCCATCGTAATTTGGATGCCCCTGCGGTTCCCAGGAGCGGGCAACATCAATGTTTTGCCAGTTTTGATCGTTAAAAGTTGGGGACGACCACTGGGCAGAATCGCCCACGGCAAATTTCCAGCCTTTGTTAAGCTGAACGTCCTGTGCGGAAGCGCCCAGGTATGTACCACCCAACAATAGCAATGCGGTAAAAATTTTCTTCATTATTATAGGTTGTTTAAAAGTGAAAAGCGAAACAGGATTTCGCCCGGTTAGTATGCAGATTTAAAGGTACAATGATTTTGAATAATTAGAAATGTATTGTTAACATTTATATAAATACACATAAAACACCCGTAAATACAACTAAAAGTAAAAAAGTAAGCTATGAATAACTATCAGGCTGTTGCAGTACAGTTTTTGTTTATAAATCGATAACACCACCGACGATAAATTTAATGTACAGTTTACGTTTTGGTTTAATATCGATTATACATTTACTGGTGAAAACAACAGGTATGAAAAAGACTTTTTTAACCTTAGCCCTTGTAATAGTTTGTGTTGCGGCTTGCTTTGCAGCCATTGCCGGAATTGCCGGAAAGTGGGAAGGCAAGCTTGAAACTGAAACCGGTGAAGTTTACCCATTGCTTTATAATTTTCAGATTGATGGGGATAAACTAACCGGCACAGCCAAAACCCCTAAAGGCGATATGCCGATTGAAGACGGCAAAATAACGGGCGACAGTTTCAAATTTACTGTAAGCATCGAAGATATCCATATTTCCCATACAGGTAAATTCTATGGCGATTCGGTAGGTGTTGATATTGAAGCGAACGGTTCAAAAGTACATAGCACTTTAAAAAGGGCGCAATAACCTTGATTTTCCTGATAGCAGGATTACATGATATTTAAATTGCATAAAATATCATGTAATCGTTTCATCCAATAAATCAAGCTTCTTATATTTATCTCAACCAAAATTCAAGTTTATGAAAAAAAAGATTTTTACTACTACACTATTGGTAAGCTGTTTTATGATATGTCTTGCAGCAATAGCTGACCTTAACGGCAAATGGGCTGGCAAACTAATTACAGGCGACGGACAGGAATACCCATTGCTATATAATTTTAAGATTGATGGCGATAAACTGACCGGTACAGCATTAACCCCCGAAGGTGATGTTGATATTAAAGAAGGCAAAACCAACGGCACCGACTTTTCATTTACAGTAGCCACCAGCGGTATCGTGATCCCGCATACAGGTAAATTCCTGGGCGATTCGGTTAGCGTTGAACTGGATATCAATGGCTCCAAAAGCAGCTCGGTATTGAAAAGACCGGTTGAGAAGAAATAAGTTCCCTACTAACATAATAGTCAGGCCGAACTTGTTTCGGCAACCCACCTGCTAAGCAAGCTTGCATGGTTCACCTGCCAGTGGGGTCCTGAAACAAGTTCAGGATGACGCTCCCGATAAAAAACCTTACCCATCAGTAAGGTTTTTCTTTTTTATTAAACTTAAAGGCAATAAAATTGTATATAGTTTAAATTACAGCATATAGATATCTGCTTAAACTATATCAACAATGAAAAAAGAGTTCCTGGTGATTAGTGCGTTCATCATTATTACCGCTTTCAGTTTTATTTCGATGGCCGATATTAACGGCAAATGGATAGGTTCGTTAAAGCTTCCGGGCGATGATCATTTTCCCTTAAGCTACACTTTTAAGGTAGATAGCGGCAAACTTACAGGTACAGCCCACGCTCCGCAGGGGGATGTTGCTATTACCGACGGCATGATCAACGGCGACAATTTTTCATTCAGTATACCGGTACCGGGAGGCAGTTCGCCCCATACGGGTAAAGTTTATGCAGATTCCATTGGCATGAACCTGGTTTACAAGGGCCAGCACCTGCATGCTACGTTGAAAAGAGACAAGCCTTAAGTCGAAAGTTCTAAGTCAAAAGTCTTTAGTCGGATTATGCTTTTAGATTTTTTAACTTTCGACTTAAAGACTGAGACTTCCTACTTAGAACTTTCGACTTAAGATTTAGAACTTAAGAGTGCGGACTTTTAACTAAAGTTGCTTATTAAACGCATAGGGTGTACCTTTGCGCCATGCTGCAACGTATTACAGCCTATTTACTCATCTTTTCGCTGATCACGGTCAACTTCTCGCGCTTTTTCATTTTCGCGGGTTTTGAGCTGAACAGGAATTACATTGCCACCAAACTTTGCGAAAACAGGAACAGACCCTGGCTGCATTGCGATGGCAAATGCTACTTCGCGAAAAAGATCAAACAGGCAGAGGACAAGCAGGCCAGCGACGAAAGGCAGTCGCAAAAGAGCCTCTTCCAGGAGGTTTATGTCATCAGCTCAACTGATGTAAAGTTCCACTCCAGCCTGTTGCAGGTTATTTCAACCCCTTACACCCCAACCGTACCGGCCGATCGCCCGGCTACGATATTCCAGCCTCCGCAGTTAGGATAATCATTTCATTTTTTATTGGTTTTTGATTGATGGTATAGGATAAAAACTATGTCATTGCGAGCAGAGCAATCGCACGCTTTACAGAGTAAGCTTTTTTATCTTTTGCGATAGGATCGTATTTACTACATATGATCGGATTTAAACATTCCGTCATTTCGAGGTACTAAGCAATCCCAAACTGTTTAGAGAGCCTTGCATAGCCACCCTTGCTAATCGGGGATTGCTTCGTACCTCGCAATGACGGGTAGAAGACACCTTTACACTCTCCTGTCAATCAATCCACACCCTACTCTACCCTTTTTTACACGGGGAGGCAACTTCCGTAATACTATATAATGAAACGATATCTAATCCTATTTATAACTTTTATACTTATTAAAACACTGGCTTATAGCCAAACTACCATACAAGGCACAATTACTGATGCCATTACACATGAGGCTATAGCGGGCGCATCAATCTGCAATGCCGATGCTGCTACAGGTGCAAAACTGGGCATGACCAATGCTAAAGGCCACTTCAGCATCAATGCACAGGGCATTACCCGGCTTAAATTTGCCATGGTGGGCTATAGTGCACATATCATTGAAGTATCTGCCATAAAAGGCCAAAAGCTTGATGTAGCGTTAGAGCCCTCACCTGTCGATTTGCAGCCCGTAGTGGTAACCGCCAGTCGTGAAAGCCAGGCCAGGCAGGACGCTCCTATCGCCATCAGCAAGATCAATTCCACCCAAATAAAAGATACCAAAGCTACGGCCCTTTATCAATTACTTAACAAAGTGGCAGGCGTTTACATGGTAAACCTGGGTAATGAGCAACATACCATGGCTATCCGCCAGCCTATTACCTATAACGCGCTTTATTTGTATATGGAAGATGGCGTGCCTATTCGCCCTACAGGGATCTTTAATCATAACTCACTATATGAAATTAACATGTCGGGCGTTAAGGATATCGAAGTGATCAAAGGACCGGCATCATCGCTTTACGGCAGCAATTCAATCGGCGGCGCGGTTAACTTCATTACGCAGGGGCCACCTACAGGCTATGCAGGCAATGTTTCTGCTCAGGGCGATAATTACCATTACCGCCGCGTTGATGCTGATGGTGGTTTCACCCAGGGCAAATTTGGTTTGTATTTAGGCGGATATGTAGCCCACCAAACCGATAGCTGGCAGGACTATTCTGATTTTGATAAATATTCGGCAAATTTCAAAACCACCTATGATTTCAGCGCCAAAACCAAGCTTACTACTTCGGCAGCTTACAACTACCTCAACACCCAAACGCCCGGCAGTTTGGACAGCGCCCATTTTTACGATCGCAGCTACGGCTCCAACCAGCGTTTCACCTATCGCAAGGTAAAATCCTTCCGCGCAGGCACCCGGTTGGACCATCAGTGGGATGATAAGAACAGTACATTTGTAACGCTCTTCTTCCGCAATAACTCAACTGCACAGCTGCCAAGCTATTTTATATCCGATGTTCGCGACGCCAACGGCGTTTACCAGAGCAGCAACGGACAGGTGAACGATCAAAAATTTAACAGCTACGGTTTATTGGCGCAGCACCGGGTTGATTTTGATTTCCTGCATTCGAGGCTGATTGGCGGTGTTTATATAGACAATAGTCCAAGCTCATACTACGCTCAATACCTCGATATCACCAAGGATGTAGCCAACAACTACTACACCGGCTTCAGCAATACCGGCAGGTATATTGATAATTACAAGATCAAGTTGTTTAATACAGCGGCTTATGTTCAGTACGAGATAAAACCTACGGAAGCATTAAGAATAGTTGGCGGTTTACGTTATGACAGGGTTCATTACAACTTTGATAATGAGATCCCCGCCGGGCAAACCAAATACAAACAACAGGAAACCAACAATTTCAACATTGTTGCACCCAAACTGGGCATCACCTATAATCTGGGAAACAACAAAGGTTTTTATGCCAACTACAGCGTAGGTTTTCAACCACCCGAAACCGGCGATTTATACAGCTCGCGTCAGCTTACCCAGCTTAAACAGGCCACTTTTGATAATTACGAAGCCGGCGGCTGGTTCTCGGCCTTTAACAAAAAACTCTACTTTGAATTAAGCATATTCGATCTGGAAGGCCACAACGAAATCATTAACCAATTACTGCCGGATAACACTACGCAAAACCAAAACGCTGGCGCAACACGTCATCGCGGCGTTGAATACTCGCTTACTGTGGCCCCGGTTAAAGAGCTTACCTTCCGGTTTAGTGGTACCAATGCCAAACATACTTATGTTGAATACAGCGAGGTAACCACCAATTACACCACCGGTACTAACACCGTAACCAACTATGACGGCAAACGCATGAACAACGCACCGGCCTGGATTGCCAACTCCGAGCTTACCTACAAGCCGCAATACCTTCCCGGCTTCAGGATAGCGACCGAATGGCAGCACATTAATCATTATTTCACCAACCCCGCCAATACCAAAACCTATTCTGGTTATGATATCTACAACCTGCGTTTAGGTTATGATGTAAAAAGCAGTGTATTGAAAGGCGCAGGCATCTGGTTCAATGTGCTTAACTTAACCAACAAGCTTTATGCAACTACGGTAACCAGCAGTCAGTACGGCGACACTTATAACGCCGCGCCGCCGCGCACCTGTACGCTGGGTATCAGTTATTCATTTTCAAAATATTGATCAATGGCATCTGCAACAGTAAAAAGTAACTTTTATAAATGGCACCGTGTGCTGGGCTTAACGGCCCTCATCCCGGTAATATTCTGGACATTGAGCGGGCTTTCACACCCGTTCATGTCAAACTGGTTCAGGCCCTCAATAGCCTGGGAGGTATTCAAACCCTTAGCTCAAAGCCAGATGAAACCGGAGCTCAGCATTCAACAGGTGTTGGATAAAAATAAGATCTCCATTATCCGCAACTTCGGACTGGTTAATTTTAATCACAACACTTATTACCAGGTGCTGGATAAAGATAGTGTGTACAATTACTACTCGGCCAATGATGGGGCATTGTTAAAAGATGGTGATAAGCTATATGCCACTTATCTTGCCCGCTATTTTACGCAGGATTCAACATCTAACATTAAAAAGTTCGATCTGCAAACAACCTTTGACGGGCAATATCAGCCCATCAATCACCTTCTGCCCGTTTGGAAGATCAGCTTTGACCGTCCCGATGGCATGGACATTTATATTGAAACCAGTCAGAGCCGCATGGGTACATTTAACAACAATACCCGCAAGGCTTTCCTTTGGCTGTTTGAACAGTTCCATACCTGGCAGTTTTTGGCTGATATTGGCGGCGATACTTTCCGCAATGTAGTATTACTCATCATCATGGTGGTAATGCTGTTCGCCCTCATCAGCGGCTTAACTGTTTATGGTTTAATGTGGAATAAGTTTAAATCCGTAACTCAAAAGCGAAAAGAAAATGGCGGTGAGGACACGCGCATCGTTCATCGTTATCACCGGCAGATAGGGCTTATTGTTTCCCTTGTGATGTTTACTTTCGTAATCAGCGGGGCTTTTCACCTTGCCGTAAAACTGCACAATACCGAAACACCAAAACCTGATTATGGGCAGGTGATCAACAGGAAACAGTTGGGTATCTCCAATCTTCGGCTTCCTGTTGCCGATAGTGTCATCAAGAGGATAGCCGTAGTCAGCTTTAATGGCAACAGCTATTACCAGGTAACTGATAATAAAAAGCAGATCTCCTACTTCAACACCTTAACCGGCAAAGAACAAATTAGTGGAGATGAGGATTATGCCCGTTTTTTAAGTACCTATTACCATACCCACCAGGATCCTGACAAGTTTTATGGCAGGGTAAAAGTTAACCAGGTAAGGCAGTTTGATAACGAGTACGGTTTCATCAACAAACGCCTGCCGGTTGAACGGGTAAGCTACGCTGACGGCAGCAATTGGTATATTGAAACTACCTCATCAAAACTGGCTACAAAAGTTGCAGGAATTGACAGGGCCGAAGGGCTTTCTTTTATATTTTTACACAAGTATTTCGGCATGACCTGGGCGGGTAAGGATATCCGCGATATAGTGAGTATGCTGGCCGCCTTAGGTGTGCTGGTAGTATCATTGTTCGGGTTGACCTCATTCATCAAAAACAAATAATCAATGAAAAAAAGCTTTATCATTTTAGCCTTGGCAAGCCTTGTCCTTGGCGCCTGCAACAGTGCGGTTAAAAGCACCGGCAAAACCGACAGCACCTCAACCATAAAGAAAAAAGGCAAATACACCTGTACCATGCACCCCGACCTTACCTTCGATAAACCCGGCACCTGTCCTAAATGCGGCATGGCCCTGGTTGAAAGGGATACTACTGAGGATAAGAAATAGTAAAAGAAACAGTGTCATTGCGAGGAGCAGCACAGGCCAATGCAATGGGGCGACGCGGCAATCTTGTAGCTACACAGGGCGGCTATGCATTAGCTACGAGATTGCCACGCTTCGCTCGCAATGACATATTTTAAATTTTTCAGCTTGCACACGTTGAACAGGTGCTCGATTTCTATCCGTAACAATTACCTCTTCCACCCGTCTCATACTTACAAACAATACAACTTATAACCCTTGTTACAAATAAATCACTAATTTTGGCGCTGATGAAAAAGGTGGAAGTATTAAAACTTATTGACTTGGTTGAAGAGATCAAGAAACTTGATGACCTCATACAACAAAGCCGTAAGAAAAAAACTTCTGACTTTGTGATCAACCAGTACGAGGCAAAAAAGCTTAAACTCATCGGTTCCATCATCACTGAACTGGCCTCCGCTCCCATTCAATCCATCGAAAGCTACCAGCTTATACAAAAGGTACTGAATAAATATTACCCCAATATTTCTGAAGACGCCCCGCTTAACGATGATGATATCAGCAAAATAGCAACCGCTATTTAATTAAAGCTGTTGTTAAAAAGGCGGGTAAATGGATGCCGTTTGCTCCAGCGATTCATCGCCTTTCCAAAACACAGTGCCGGGATGAAAATGTTTCCATGAGTGCCAGTACTCCTGGTAGGCCTGAATTTTAGCCAGGCGCTGCCCTTTTTGCAAACCAGCCAGGCATAAGCCGTCCCAATCCCAAACCGAAGCTGTTTCCTCGTCGGTAAGCATGCCTTTATCATCCAGTTTAAAATGAAGGGTTTTACCACTTACTGATGTATTCCAGGCATGATAACTGAGACTGTCTTTTTCAATGCCAATGAGCAGTGAACTTTTGTTCAACTCATCATTCAGCAGGCGCTTGGCGTACATGTGGCGCCAGTCGTAAGCTTTGGCTTTTCCGTTTATGATCACACCAATTACCCAGCTTTTGCGCATCAGGGAATCTTTATTTTTTATAGTGCTGTCACGGTCGATAGCCTGCACACGGTCGTAGTTTTTCAGGTCGGCATAATCGGTGGTGTATAGCCTGTCTGGTTGTAAAATGAGCGTTTCGGGATGTTTCTGCAACCAGGCGGCAAGGGTTAATTGTTCATAAGGCAGCTCGGTTAATTGTTTTCCTTTCAACTCCCCGACAGCCGCGTTACCGGTAGCCTGGTACCACCAGGTTTTAGTGTTTTCATCTTCAATTATAGCATTATAGTGCCTTGCCCCCACCAGCCTGAAGTTTTGCCTTACACCGTTAATAACCGGACTGTAAACCCTGCCTGTACGGCACATGGTGCAATAGGTAACCAAAACAGGTTTATTGCCTACATTGTCCTGCAATTTATGATGATAGCCCAGGTATATGAGCGGATAAGCCTTGGCTACACCGTTATTTACAACACCTACTACCAGGTAGCTTAGCGGCACCCTGTTTTTCAATCCATTTTCAAAAACAGCTTTTGTGGTTTCTTTAAACATGGTTTCGGCTTTGTACATATAATCGGTTATGTAAAAGCTGCCTATACAAAGCATAAAAACAGCGGCTTTAACGGCCTTTTGTTTAAAGGTATTTTTAGCGTAGAATTTAAATAAGTACCAAACAATGAATAGCAGCCCTATCAGGCGCAGTGGCATGATCACCTTTTCGAGATAGTAACACAGGGTTATGGCATTCAGATCCTGGCTGCCGGGAAATGGCATGAGCAGGTAAGCATGAACAAGGCCGGGCACCACCAGTAAAATGATACCTATCCAAAATATTTTAGCACTGTTCCATCTCATGCTTATTCAATAAATCCTCAGCATTGGGCTGTTACCTCAATAAGTTTATAATTGGTTTATAATTTCCTAATTTATAAAAATTTACATATTACAAAAAATTATCGCCCAAATAAAAACGGTCAGCAATTATTGCTTTTTTCCATTCTCAACGCTTTTGATCTCTTCCTTACGGTCTTTCTTAAAGTCAAAGCTGTTAAATTCCGGCGTTTGCGGCAGGTCAATGGTATAACTTGTCAGCGTTTCAACTTCAATGGTGATATCATCTGCAAGCAAATCAATGATATGGCCGCCACCGGTTTTATCATCAGATAAAAAATGAAAGTGGTAACCGCTGATATGAGCTCCTTCCATCAGCGCAGGGATTTTAAAACCAATAAGATCGCCTTTGATGTTCTTAAAATCAAAAAAGTGCTGCCTGTCAAGCATCGCCGCTAAGGGCAAATAAGGCTTATCAACCGGAGGGAAAGCCCTTGTTTTAACCATACTAAAACTTCCTTTGATGTGGATAGCGTAGATCCCGTTCTGGTTGGTTAAGATACTGTCCAGGTAGCTAAAAAGTGCTGATTTAGATAAGGGCTTATTACACTTATATGTTTTTTCGGCATGAAAAAAGCAAACCACGGCATAAGGAGTTTTGCCTGTATCTGCAAGCAGGGTGGTTTTACCTGTTGCCTGGGTTTGATAAAGTTTACCGTCAAGCACCATGAGCTCGCCATCAAGCTTGCCCGGGGCACCCAAACCAAAATCGCCATGTTGTTTTAGTTGTTTATACGGATAATAAGAATCATACAAGCCGCCAATAAAACCCGCGGCATAACCTGCGCTGAATAAATTTTTATCGGTTGTTTTTTGTTGCGCCGATGCTTTAAGGCTTGTAAAGATAATTAAGAGCGAAAAGCATGTCAGGTATAAATTCTTCATAGGGGAACGTGTTTTTAAAGTGATAAAAGTAGTTCAAAAATTACTCTGGCATCTAACAAAGCCTGTTAAATTTTACTTTGCCCTTACGGGCATAAGAATTACAGGTCTTAAATTTGTTTAAACATTTAAAATAGAAATGATGAAAGTAGAAATATGGTCGGATGTAATGTGCCCGTTTTGTTATATAGGCAAACGCAGGTTCGAGGAAGCACTGGCCGGCTTTGAAGGCAAAGAACAAATTGAGATAGAATGGAAAAGCTTTCAGCTAAACCCCGATCTTAAAACCAACCCCAATATCAGCATTAACCAGTACCTGGCCGATATAAAAGGATGGACGCTTGACCATGCCGAACAGATGAACGATCATGTTACCCAAATGGCAGCACAGGCCGGCCTTACTTATAATTTCAGCAAATCTGTTGTGGCTAATAGTTTTAATGCGCACAGGTTAGCTCATCTGGCAAAAAAACATGGTTTGGGAGATGCCGCCGAAGAAGCTTTGTTCAGGGCATATTTTACCGAAGGCCGCAATATTGATGATACCGAAACCCTTATTGAAATGGGTACGGCGATTGGCCTGAACGCTGAAGAAATTAAACAAACGCTTGAAAGCAACACCTACGCCGACGATGTAAAACACGACATTGCCGAAGCTCAGTATTTAGGTGTACGCGGCGTTCCGTTTTTTGTAATGAACCGCAAATATGCCGTATCAGGAGCACAGGACGTGGCTGTATTTAAAGATACCATTGCAAAAGCGTTTACCGGCTGGCAGGAAGAAAACCCCAAACCTGCATTTGATACAATTGAAGGTGAATCATGCAGCCCCGATGGCGATTGTAAATAATTGAAAAAATTGTAAACTTTTCTTAACATTATTTGTATCAAATAGTTTTTCCAATACGTACAAAGAGCTAAAATACTTATCTTTAACCCGTTAAAACCATAAACTATCACTCTTTGTATATATGAAAAAAATTTACTGTAAAGTAATTACCCTTCTTTTAATAGCAGCTTCTGTAAGTAGCTGCAAACTTGACCCACCTCTCGGCCCGGATAAGGAAATAAAAGCAGTTGCTGTAGTCCCCACCACAAATACAGGTACTGGGACTGGTACTGGTACAGGCACTGGAACAGGTACTGGAACCGGAACTGGAACTGGGACGGGGACGGGGACGGGTACAGGCACTGGAACAGGTACTGGAACCGGAACTGGAACTGGGACGGGGACGGGTACAGGCACTGGAACTGGAACAGGTACAGGAACCGGAACGGGTACAGGCACGGCTGACGATGGTTCTGATTACCCGGCCGCTGCACAGGGAACCATTTCATATCGGGTTGATGGTGGGACAACTATTGTTAAAAGCAGCCCTATGCTTACATCTATCGATCAAAGTCCGATATCTACTACCGGAACTACTATGATTTCGTACATCAGTGGCAATGGTTCGGATATATTTCAGTTAGGAGCCAATACGGTGGTCGCCGGCACTTATGATCTAATAGATTTGAATGTTAATTTAGGTACCAATATAAATGCTACTTTTTTTGGCGGGAAAGTTAAGTTTACAACATTAAATCATTCAAGTACAAGCAAAGGAAATGCAGTGGGCACATTTAAAGCTGAATTTAAAGATTTAAGCACAGGCACAACATATACAGTAGTTGGCTCATTTAACGTAAAAGGATAAAAAGAACAGTATATTTCAGAAAGCGGTCATTTACCTGTAAACTGGTGAAAATGATCGCTTTTTCATTTTAAACAGCTTTAATTCACCTGAAAGTAAAAAACGATTTAGCTATTAAAATTACAATTAATTGCCTTATATTTGCGCTCACAAACACATAGTGTCAAATTGACACTATGATAATATTTTAACATGATCAACTTACCCGATTCAAAAGATACCATTAACAAACTAACGCTCCGCATTGCCGTGGGTGCTATGTTTTTTATGGCGGGGTTAAGTTTCTCCAGCTGGGCATCGCGTATTGCTACTGTTCAGCAAAATTTAGGTTTATCAGATGCCGGTTTAGGGGCAGTATTATTCGCCCTGCCTGTCGGCCTTATGTGTTCCCTGCCTTTTTCGGGCTGGATCATCACCAAAATAGGCAGTAAAAAACTCGTTATCACCGCGCTATTGGTTTATGCTGCCGCATTGGTTAGTTTAGGCCTCGCTCAAAACACTTTTCAGCTTATCATATGCCTGCTTTGTTTCGGCTTTGCAAGTAATTCTGTAAACATTGCAGTAAACACGCAGGCAGTGGCTACCGAGCAGCTTTATCAAAGGCCTATTATGGCATTTTTTCATGGTTTGTGGAGCCTGGCCGGTTTTACCGGGGCAGGGGTAGGCACGTTCATGATAGCCAACGGCGTTATCCCTTTTCATCATTTTTCGTTAATGCTGATTGTGATAGCAATTGGCGTGGCCGTAGCTGCCCGTTACCTGAAAGACGATAAAGTTACCGATACAGGACCTGTATTTGTCATGCCCGATAAATCGCTGATCAAATTAGGCATCATTGCTTTTTGTTCGATGATTTGTGAAGGTGCCATGTTCGACTGGAGCGTGATCTACTTTAAAAAAGTGGTACTTGCCCCCGAAGCGATGGTTGGCATAGGTTTTACTACTTTCATGTTCACCATGGCAGGCGGCAGGTTTATTGCCGATTGGTTTGCACACAAATTTGGTTTAAAACGCACGTTGCAGGTTAGTGGATCACTGACCGCTACAGGACTGTTAATAGCGGTAGCTTTCCCTTATGTTTATACAGCCATGGCAGGCTTTTTACTGGTAGGCGCCGGTGTATCAT
The DNA here is from genome assembly GCF_034263275.1 of Mucilaginibacter sp. cycad4. Lineage (NCBI taxonomy): Bacteria > Pseudomonadati > Bacteroidota > Sphingobacteriia > Sphingobacteriales > Sphingobacteriaceae > Mucilaginibacter > Mucilaginibacter sp. cycad4. The sequence goes on from NZ_CP139559.1 coordinate 4,083,000, forward strand.
CTGTAGTGCCAATGGTTTACAGTGTGGCCGGCAAATCAAAAACCATGTCGCCGGGAGTTGCACTGGCAGCAGTATCAACCATTGGTTTTATGGGCTTTTTGATAGGCCCGCCGGTTATCGGTTTTATAGCAGGTATTGCTACACTCAGGGCTTCGTTTATATTGATAGCCTGCATGGGTATCTCGGTAGTAGTGGTATCAACCAAAGCTAAAATTGATTCGGACGATACCAAAGAAGAATTACCGGCCGACGCAGCAACCGTTGATTTTAGCCCTCCTGTTCCAAATCCGCAGCAGCAGGATTAAGCAGGTATTCAAACTGCTCATAGCCATTGTGAAAAATAAATTTCAGCCTTTCCTTCGGTAAATTAATATCCAAAGCCATCAGCGCAAGTGTTTCAGGCAGATTATCCCTTATCAGTTTAAGGTCTGTAACATGCGGCATCTCCACAAAAATATCATCACCCTGCGGCTTGATCTCCCAACCATTTAAATGAGCGTTTTTCAATGTACTTATCCATTTTTGCTGATAGTTATTCATAATATCCGGTTTCATTGATAAATGTTTTATGGCCGGGTTTTGTTTTAATCCGATGTAATCGGCAGATCATCCCGTCCAAAAATCAACTTAATTCCTTAATTTAGGCATCTATGAAACAAAGCTACCCTATTGATAAAATCACGCAGCCGGTAAGCAAATTCATAAACCAGGAACATACCGGCGGCATAGTGCTTTTTATCAGCGTGATTGTTGCTATCATATGGGTAAACTCGCCTTTTCAGCACAGCTACCACCAGCTTTGGGAACTCAAACTATCGCTCGGTTTTGATAAATATGTTTTAAACCATCCCCTGCACCTCTGGATCAATGACGGCCTTATGGCTTTATTTTTCTTTGTGATAGGCCTCGAGTTAAAACGCGAGTTTATGGCCGGCGAATTATCATCCGTAAAAAAAGCCTCATTGCCTATGTTTGCTGCATTGGGCGGAATGCTGGTGCCTGCTTTCATCTTTTTCCTTTTTAATACAGGTAAGCCGTCAGCTCATGGCTGGGGGATCCCGATGGCTACAGATATAGCCTTTGCGCTGGCTTTACTATCTATGGCGGGCAAACATATTCCATCTTCTGTAAAAGTTTTCCTGTCGGCATTGGCTGTAGCTGATGACCTTGGCGCGGTATTGGTAATTGCCCTGTTTTATAGCAGCCATATAGCGCTTGTGCCGCTTACTATTGGAGTTTGGCTGCTGGTGATGCTGCTTATCGGCAATAAAATGGGGATCAGGAGCACAGCTTTTTATTTGATCATAGGCTTCGCTGTTTGGATAGCTTTTTTACTTTCGGGAGTCCATGCAACTATTGCGGGTGTATTGGTGGCTTTTACCATTCCTGCCCGTACCCGCATCAGCGAAATCAGTTACACCCAATCTGTAAAGCAATACCTTACCGATTTTGAAAACGAGCAACCCAACAACAGCACGCTTATAACGCCCGAACAGCACCACATTATTGATAAAATAAAAAAGCTGAGCCTTGATGCAGAAACACCGCTGCAGAAAATTGAACACATCCTGCACCCCTGGGTAGCCTTCATCATCATGCCGCTTTTTGCTTTAGCCAATGCCGGGATTGTTGTCGGTCATGACTTTTTCTCATCGTTGGCTAACCCTGTTAGTATGGGTGTAGCTGTAGGCTTGCTTGCCGGGAAATTTACAGGGGTATTGCTGTTCACCTGGCTTATGGTAAAATTTGGTGCACAGTTACCGGCTGGTTCATCATGGAAACAAATGACCGGCGTAGCCTTACTTGCAGGCGTAGGCTTCACCATGTCCCTTTTTATATCGGCGTTAGCCTTTGATCATGCCGAAATGATTGACCAGGCAAAGTATGGGATTTTATTGGCTTCGTTGTTGGCGGGGATATCAGGAGTGGTTGTTTTAAAGAACCCCACCCAAACCCTCCCCAAAGGGGAGGGCTTATAAAGATTTTCAAAAAGTCTCCCCTACCGGGGAGATTATTCGCAATTAATTTGTTTTTAGCGCTCATGAGGGCTACGCCGTTTAGAGGGGGCTCCAATTCGGCTTACCATAAATCCCCAATGGCGTTATGCGGTTTTGGAAAATGGTTTGCGGGTTGTTGTAAAACTTTATAAAATCATCGGCGCTGGTTTGGCCGGGGTACGGAACATAATAGTGATGATCGTTTCCGTTGCGCCAGGCCATTACGTATGATACTTTGTGCTTAGCAAGGGTTTGCAGCAATACCTCCGTCCACCAGTTTTGCATGGGGATACCTTCATAGCCGGTTTCGGGCAGGCATGACATTTTATGGTGTTTCGCGGCGATGACATCAACAATGGCAAGGCGCTTATCCAGTTTAGTTTGATAGCTTTCTACGCTGTTGGTACAGTAATTATCAAAGCCTATAAAATCGGCATAAGCATCGCCGGGATAGCGTTCCAAAAACTCATCTTCCGATTCAAAATCGGCTGCCGAATATACGATGAGCAGGTTATGCAGCTTCTTTTTATCCCGCAGGTAATCGATAGTAAAGCGCCACAGGGTTTTGAATTCATCGGGCGTACAGGTGTTTTTGCACCACCAAAACCAGTTACCTGTAAGCTCATGGAAGGGCCGGAACAATATCGGGATAGCCTCGCCCTCCGGCCCTTTCAGATCAGCTAAATAATTGGCGGCACGATCAAGATATCCAACATATACCTCATGAAACGCACCACCCGGGATAAGATCTTTTATGGTACGCTGCGTGGTATCCCAGGCGGTTTTACCATTGGCCGGGTTATCCATATGCCAGCAAAAAGTATTGATACCGCCCAGCGCATAAACATCCTTAACAAACTGCTTTTGCTGCTCAAAGGCAATACCGTTAATATCATGAATGCTGTCATGCTCAATCCTGGCCAGATCCCAGCCATACAGGGCAGGGTATGATCCGGTGACACTTTTAACGTCTGAACGGCCGGGTTCATTACGCCATCCCACACCATAAGCCAGGTCATCATGATGACCAAATATTACACCCACGTTGAGCAGGCGCTGCATACTGTAAAAAAGCTGCCGGGTTTCGGCTGTGGCTCGTTTATCGGCAGGGTCAAACAGTTGCGCCATAGCGGTTGAGCTATGGATCAGCAGGCATAAAATAATAATCCCTTTAAAAGCTTTGCTCATTAACGTTTCCCTTTATTTCTTACGTTCATTTTACCTAACGCCCAAATTAACGCATTCAAATACAATCCCTACAGGCAGATGTGTTATTTTTTATCAGTCACCAAAAATACCACTCCCCTTGCCGGTACGCTCACTTTGATCCCGCCGCTGGTAGCAGTTGAGCTGGCTGCTATGGTTTTATAATTCGACGGGCCACCATAAGCTATCGCCGGACCATTACCGTTCACCAGCACTTTGGTCGAAAACTCGCCGTTGTCGGTACCGCCTTTAAGCGTATAGTAATAATAATTGCTGCCGGTATAATAGTTTTTAAAGTTGATGTTCACCACCTGGTCGGTTGTGCTTTTATTAACCAGTATTACACCGGCCTCGCCCGAGTTAAAGGATGAAGCATAACTCACAATATCCGAGCTGCCACTAACAAACGAACTGATCATCCTATCGCCAAAATATTTCTGAAAGTAATACATATAATAAAATGCAGGACGAGGTGTAAAATCAGGAGCATCTGGCTGACCAATGCTGAACAAACCATGGTCATCGCCCGGATGGTTAGTGTCCCAGCTGTTTGCAAGGTCCCATCTGCTGGCCTGGCCGTACTGATCTTTAATAGTTTCGCCCAAAACCATTACAGCATGCACCCCGGCAATGTTAGAGATCTGCTGCCTGGAACCTGATGAAAATATATTCCATTCGGTAAGCGCAATAGGTTTTTGGGCCACACCAGCAGTTTGTATAGCTCCTTTAACATAATCCATCATCGTTTTTGAGGAAACGGGAGCGGTGTTGAGGATGGTTATCGCGTTTGAATTTTCGTTATAATTAGTATAGTAGTTATGCACTATAAAAAAGTCGGCCTTGTCACCTATCTGACCCAAAACTCCAGGGTTCCAGTTGGTTACTATGGTAGGATTTGAATTATCGGCACTTTCATGCAGTACAGCGCCAATTTTTATAGTCACACCAATATCTGCGGCAGCTTTACGCATCGAATCGGCAAAAACCTTAAAATGTTTGCCATACAAATCGCCGGTGAGTATGGCAGGCTGACCGTCTTTATTTTTGCTTACATCAATGCGGTAACAGGCCTCCCAATTGCCATAACATTCGTTGCCAACTTCCCAATATTTTGTTTTGCCTTTATCATACCTTACCCATTGCGCGGCCAGGTGCGCAGCAGTAGCTACCGGATCGGCGCTGGTACCGTAACGGGCATAGGCATAATTTACAGTGATAATACCGGTAGTATTTGTTTTTTGCAAAAGGCTGTAATAGTTGCTTAAACTTAATGACCAGCTATCGTTTACATTACCACTCCAGTAACCAGTATTCGTATCAACCGAGCCATCCGCTTTCAGGGGATGATCGGGCACATCGGCAGGTTTACCGCCGGCAGCTAAATCCCAGAAATAAATATCAGAGATACTTCCCCCGGGTGCGCGGATGATATTGGGCGACAGGTTAGTAATATTAGTCACCGTACCGCCATCTGTGTACTGGCCTGTAAACGGGTTGATGTTATTACCAAACAGGTATTTGGATACTTTTGATACCACCTGGCTAAAATCGGCAGTAACGGTTATGGATGTGCTGGCTGTTGGTTTGGCTGCATCAACGGTGGCAGGTTTAGTGAAAGTTTTGCCCTGCCAGTCGTCAAGGAAAAAGCCCTGAGTTGCCGCTACCGAAGGATCAGTTGGCGCCGTAACAGGGCCTGTCGCGCCGCCGTTACCGGGGTCAACAACAACAGGTGTTGGATCGGGCGCGGGTTTGCTGCCCTTTTTACATGCCCCCATGATCAAGAGGGCCAGCGGCAAAACCGCTATAAATGTTTTTAATAATTTCATGTCAATATTTTTATCCGTTTAATGATTTCAATACATGCACGACTGTTGTGGTAAGGGCATTTCCAAAGCCCTGCTTTGTCTTCGCCGGGCATAATACTGCCATCGGCCTTAATGCCCCAAAACCACTCACCATTTTGTTTATCTAATATTTTATCTTTTACAAAAGCCCAGTTGCTAAGTACCAGTTGAAGATATTTATCATCCTCGCTTATCTGCCAGGTATTGTAAAAGCCTACCATCGCTTCGGCCTGCACCCACCAGTGTTTTTCTTTAATGAGATGATCATCTGCCGGTTCATATTCGTACCATAAGCCGCCATCAGTATCCAGGCCTTGTAATGTTGCATTTGCTATCGCGATACAAATATCCTTGATCTTTCCCGTCATTTCATGGTTACCGATAACTTCCGCCGCTTCAAGCAAAAGCCAGGTAGCCTCGATATCGTGGCCATATGAAACGGTATCCGATCTGCGGTTCCAATCCTCATCAAAAAACAGCACAAGGTGATTAGCTTCTGCATCAATAAAATGATCAAAAAAGTTATTGATCAGGCTTTCGAGCTGCTGTTTAAGCCCATCATCGGGCCAGATGCGGTACAGGTTGGTATAAGCTTCCAGTACATGCAGATGGGTGTTCATGGTCTTTTTTTCATTGGCATCTTTTGCGCTCAAACGCAGATCACCCAACTGCTGCCAATTACGGGTAAAAGCTTCGAGATAGCCTGTTTGATCCTTGTCGTAGCTTTTATCAACTAAAAGATGATACAGGCCGATGGCTTCCTGCTTTACCGTTTCCTGTTTTGAAGCTATATAGTACTCGCTTAGTGCATAAATGGTAAAGGCGTTGGCATATACCTGCTTCTTGGTATCCAACTTATCGCCTTTATAATCAACCGACCAATACACACCGCCAAATTCATCATCAACAAAATGAGCTTTGATATAATCATACGCCCGCTTAGCCGCCTGTAAATAAGCGTCATCGGCGTTTTGATTATAAGCAGCCGAGAAGCTCCACAGGATGCGCGCGTTTAACACCGAACCTTTTGGAGCATCGGGGGTAATTTGGTTATCATTGTTGATCTTGCCCCAAAAACCACCGTTTACTTCATCTACAGTATAGTTAAGCCAATAGTTGAGTATGTTTTTTAACTCATCTGTTAATTCGTTACTGAAGATGACAAGCTGATCTTTTAACATAGCGTTTGATGATTGGGATGTATTATTTGTCATAGTTTACAGGCATACCTCTCCCATAACAGCTTTTATCACACTGTTGGGGAGGAATGGTTTTAGATGTTTAGTAAATAGTTGGCCTTAGTAAGCAAGTGTTTCGCTGTTTGAAAGGAACACACCCCTCCGCCCCTCTCAAGAGCAGGGCTGTTGCATTCTAATTTAATAGTTGTTTTAACCTGTTGATATCGTTGCAAACAAGCCTTTGCGCTTGTGCGAGGTTTGGGTAATCATTTATTCTAAATACATTAATAACTATGTTTCTGAACACAGAAGTATTTTCAGGCGCATTGGATGTTCTAATTCGTGAAGCGTCTTCGTTAAATGTCACGTCCTTTACCCAATGAAGACTGTTTTCTATACTCCAATGGCTTTTAATACCATGGCAGAATGTTTGCGCATTACCGATTAAGCTACTGATGAAAAAGGCGTATTCTTCCCGGATACCTCCTTTTTCTTTTACCCAGCGATGCACTTTAATAAGTTGGCTTACCCCAGCCCATGTGTTACTGATTTCCTCTGTTCCCGGGTACACCCAAACTGTTCTACGTTCTATTCGCCCTTTGTTTTTCAACAACTCAACAAACTTACTACAAACCATTGCCTCGTCCGATGTAATGGTTTCGATCTTTTTGTAAAGGTTCTTTTGATTCTTCTTCACGCCTATTATATAATTGTTATCTGTATCAATAATAGCATCTACCGTTTTTTTTGACAATGTAATGCGTCAAGTGTAAACGTTACCCCCTGTAATCCTAAACTGGAAATAAGCTGTTGAACTACAGAGATTTCACTTTGTTTTGAGTTGTCAACTAAACCATGGCCAACGACTTGATTACTCCTGCTACTATACAAGCTTACCAGGCTTACAAATCGTTGTTTGTCAAGAGAATAATCGCTCATCGTCCCTTTCATTGCCTTACCATCTATATGTAGCCATTCATTTTTAGACAAATCAATATGCTGACTGGCCCATTTATGGAAACTCTCATTTAAGCTGTTAAAGTCTAAATCTTGTATTACACGTCTTATAGTATAAAAGCTTGGAAGGCGGGCTTTATTAGGCTGAAAGAAGGCCAAAAGATCGACTTCATTCCGCTTTATAAAATCACCCATCGAACGATAGCCATGATAACCGCTCATTGTACTCATTAACACAAGCAACAGAATGAAAGTCTGGTCATGGCGCTGGCCTGCCTTTCGCCTTATATCCGGTAACTCTGATAAATACGCTAATATGCTCTTATCCATCCTAACTTTTTTGACCTCAAGTTAACTTATAATATTTAGAATGCAACAGCCCTGCTCTCAAGAGGGGGCGCGTTGGGCGGCGTGGTGGCAGGGGGTGTGTCTCGTCACGCGACAAGTAACACACCTCCGCCCCTCTCAAGAGGGAACCGCACCGCCCCTGCTTGAAAAGTTTATTTATAACCGCCTTTTAAATCCCCTCTTGAGAGCGCGTTGGGCGGCGTGGTGGCAGGGGGTGTGTCTCGTCGCGCGACAAGTAACACACCTCCGCCCCTCTCAAGAGGGGAATCGCACCGCCCCTGCTTTGAAAGATAAAGAATATATATGGTCAGAGGTTAAGTGGTCAGGCGCCGGCTTCCTGTAACTGACCTAAACCTTTATTTTTATCGATGATATTGTAAACCGCCTGTACCGACGAGGCCGAACGCAAACCATCGGCAGGTGTGTTCATGGCATAGTCTATCAGTTTATCAACTGTGGTGGTGGCTACATGCATCCGGGTGTCAGAGGATGCGTAATAAACATAAACCGATCCGTTATCATCAGCTATCCAGCCGTTACAAAACACTACATTTGATACATCGCCGATACGCTCCTCGCCTACCGGGGCTAAAAAGTAACCGGCAGGCTGGTAAAGCACTTTGGTAAGATCATGAAGGTCGGTCATGAACATGTACAGTACATAGCGTAAGCCTGCAGCGGTATTGCGTACGCCATGTGCAAGGTGAAGCCAGCCTTTTTTCGTTTTGATTGGTGTCGGGCCCTGGCCATTCTTGGCCTCATAAACAGTATGGTAGTTTTTATTATGAATAATGGTTTCCTGGTCAACAACCGCGTTCTCCATGGTATCGCACAAACCAAACCCTATACCGCCACCGGTACCTGCGCTGATAAAACCATCCTGCGGGCGGGTATACAAGGCATACTTGCCATTAACAAACTCGGGATGTAATACCACGTTACGCTGCTGGGGCGAATTGGTTTTCAGATCGGGCAGGCGCTCCCATTTCACCAGGTCCTTAGTACGCGCAATACCGCAGGCTGCTATCGCCATCGACTGATCATACGACGGAGCTTCCGGATCACGGCGCTCGGTACAAAACAGGCCATAGATCCAGCCGTCTTCATGCTGCGTTAAGCGCATATCGTATACATTGGTATCAGGCTCTTCGGTTTGTGGTAGCTCAACGGGATAATCCCAGAATTTAAAACCATTGATACCATCAATACTCTCGGCTACGGCGAAAAACGATTTACGATCGGCCCCTTCAACGCGGGCTACCATGAGGTATTTACCGTTAAATTTTATGGCGCCGGCGTTAAAAACCGCATTGATACCAAACCGCTCCATTAAATGCGGGTTGGTTTTAGCATCAAGATCATACCGCCATTCAAGAGGGGTGTGGGCCGCAGTGAGCACAGGATATTTAAACCGGCAAAAAATACCGTTGCCTGTTTCCTCAACCTGATTTTGCCAGTTAATTAATTGCGCTTGTTCGGCCTGTAGTTGAATGAGCCTTTGGTTAAATTCCTGCGTCATATAGTTTTTTATCAATAGTCCTTTAATTTATTCCACCATGTTTTTTTCAGTATGGTGATGGTGACCACCAGTATAGCTATGGTAATTATAAGGGATGTTTTTTGTGCCAGTATAAGGTACATGGGCAGTATGGTAAGGCTGCATTGTGTTATGGTGCCGATAACCACATTGAACATATTAAGCTTAAAGTTTTTGTTAGGCACAAATGAGGGATCGCCCTCCATTACAATTGCCTTAACAGGGCCCCAAAAGCCCCATGGCCTCACGGTTGTATAAAACGACCGCAACACGGTCATATCCGTTGGTGCCGTAGCGTACGAACCGATAACAGAACCTGCGAGCGAAATAATGAACAACACCGGAAACCAGTACAACAGCTCGACCGAAGGGATAATTAGCGAGAATATCATAGCTGATAAGATCCCCGAAAGCATGCCGTAAAAAAAGCCATTGGCATTAAAGCGCCACCAATGCCATTTAAGCACGTTACTGGCTATGTAACCACCATAAAGCGCCGATACTATCCATTGCAGCACACTGTTCACATCTTTTACAAAAAAGCCTAAAACCACACCTACGGCTACCACAAAAACCCCTACCAGGTAATTGGCTGTAATTATTTTTTTGGTAGATGCCTTTGGGTTGATGTATTTGAGGTAGATATCATTCACAATGTAAGCCTGCGCCGCATTCATAGTACCGCTAAATGTGCTCATGAAAGCGCCTAACAAACCGGCCAATAGCAAACCCACCAAACCAACCGGCAAAAAGTTGTTGATCACCGCCGGCAGGATCCGTTCAAAATCGATAGCCCCTCTGGCATCTTTCAAATCCATTTGGTGATAAAAAAGCACGCCCAGTATGGTTAAACTCACGATAAGCGAATAGCGGATAGGCAGCAGGATGATATTTACAAAGCCACTCATTTTGCTGGCCTCTTCGGGCGAGCGGGTGGAGAGGATCTTCTGCATATCATAATTAGGTGCAGGCCCGGCAACCGCCGCGAAAAAGCCTTTAAAGGTCATCATCATAAAAAACAGGCCGAACAGCGAATAACCATCTTCTTTGATCTTATTATTTACCTCGTTGATGATCCCCGTCCAGCTCAAACCAAGATTTTTACCAAAGAACGGACTGTACCAGCCATCGGGTACGTTAAGATGGTTTCCATGCAATTTTCCGGCAGCAATAAAACTGATCCATACACAGGCCACCGTCATGATACCGTATTTAATCATATCGCCCAGTACAATACTGTGCATGCCGCCTATAATGGAATAAAACATAGCGAAAAGCGTAAATATGATCCCATATACATGCGGCACATACTGAGGTGCTACATTGAAAGGCACATACGCTTTAACCAAATCCCAGGGGATAAATATTTCAATGAACTTGCCTAAACCAATAAACCCGTAGGCCAAAAAGCCAAAACAACTCAACAGCGCGAAAGCGATAACCACCACATTTGAGCCGGTTACCCCCGGCCCTGCTTTACCAAAACGGGTTGCCAGCCACTCGGCACCTGTTGCAGCGTTTGAGCGGCGCAGCCAGCGCGACAGGTACATCATTAAAAACACCTGGTTAAATACCGGCCAAAGCCAGGGGATCCAGATACTTTTCATGCCATAAACAAAGCACAAGCTCACCATCCACATGGTGCCGCTGATGTCGAACATATCGGAGGCATCGCTTAAACCCAGCTTATACCAGGGTAAAGATTTGCCGCCAAGCATATAGCTTTCCTTGTTTTCGCGGGCCTTTTTACGGTACCATAACCCAATAAAAATGGTGCTCAACAGGTATAAAATTATTATGGCAACATCAAGTAAGTGTAACTTCATCTTGTCTGAATCAGAATTTATAGAATTTTTGAATTAACAGAATTAAAATATTTCAGTACATAAAGGCTGACAGGGATGTGCTTAAGCATTCTGAAAATTCTTAAATTTTGAAAATTCTGATCCTAATTGGCATTACTCAAAAATGAATTTATTATCAGCAATTTTATAATACTTTTTTAACCTTCTATTTAACTTTATCAACAGGCTAATACATTTTTAACCAGCCACAAAGCCAAATAAATACCAGTTAAATAAACACGCGGTTTCCGGTATAGGTTTCCCTGAACTCCTTGGGGATACACATCTTTTTACGTTTAAAGATCCTGTTGAAGTTGGAGATATTATTAAACCCGCATTTATAAGCAATTTCGGCCACGGTAGTTGTGGAGTCAATAAGCATCCTGGAAGCATGGCCAAGCCTGATCTCATTTAAACTATCAATAAAGGTTTTACCCGTGCGCTTTTTGATAAACCTGCTAAATGAGGCTTCGGGCATATTGGCAATTTTAGCTACTTCGGCAAGGGTAATTTGCTTGTTATAGTTAATATTCATGTGCTCAAATACTTTCTCAATGCGGCGGCTGTTGTAATAAAACTTCTCGTTTGTAAAGCTCGGGTCCGACAGCATTTTCATATTGCGGGAAATTGACAGGTCATGAAGGATAGATAAAAGCTCCAATACAGAGTCAAAACCACTCTTTTTATCCAGTTGTACAATCCTGTCCTTAAGTGCATAAATCGTTTCCGGCGAAAAGGAGATCCCTCTCTGCGAACGCTCAAGCATGCTTTTCACAAAACTTAACTGATTGCGCTTCAGAAATTTTTCATCAAACAGGTCCTTATGAAACTGAATAGTAACCTCGGTTATATCCTCGCTCTGGCATTGGTGCGTAAACCAGGCATGGTATAAGTTTGGCCCAATAAGCGCAAGCTCCACTTCTTCAATAACCTCAATATGGCCACCCACTACCCTTTTGGCCCCTTTGGCATTGATAATTAAATTAAGCTCATATTCATCATGATAATGAAGCGGAAAGTCAAATTTCTTTTTAACCCTCGAAAAAATAGTAAAACAATCACTTGGCGTTAGCGGAGTTATCTCTCGCATTACATTACTTGTCATCATAAAATCCCACTAAAAAATTTGCTAATTGATGATACTAATTTAACTTTTTTATACTTACAAAATGTCAATCACACAATTAAATATTAATTTTTTGTTACCCCATCGTTCATTATCACCTTCACGGCAACATCGTCAATTAGGAATGTGCCTGTAGCGTTGGCCATTGCCAAAAGCAATTTAAAGCGTACGGCGCCGGCAGGTATCAAAACCTCTTTTGAAGCCAGCTCCCAGGAATGATCGCCGGTTAGTGTAATTATGTTCAAGCCTTCGCCCGCCTTCTTATCCGCTTTATCTAAAAACTCGACACTGAAAACCGCGCCGTTCCATTCATCTTTGCCTTTTACTACGTTAATAGTTTTAAGCCATGCGCTAAACTCAAGCTTGCCTGCTTTTTTTGGGATGGAAACCAACTGATCGATGCCCAGCCAGGCAGAAGCATCGGCAGAGATAATAGCACAACTGCTTTTACCCGTTTTTACATCCCAGGGGGTAAGTTTGGCCGCACCGGCATTCCAGCCATAGGTATCATCTTCAAATCCGCCATTTTCAACAAGATTTTTTTGTGCCCGGGCATGAAGCATCGAGAGCGCAAAAACTACGGTTAATAATGTTTTGAACATTTTCATATCAACACAAATAAGTAATCAAAAAATACCGCCACCGGCCCATTTTACCGGTTACCGGTGACGGGGTATTTAATATCTATTGTATCAGGCCAACATCATCTAAATAAAACAATGTAGCGGTGCCGCTAAACTCCTGGAAAATAATGGAGTTGATAGTTTTTGGCGCAGTTGCCCCTGTGTTAACAAAAGCAGTTAGCGGGATATTGAAGTTTGTCCACGCTCCTTCTTTCAATACAATTGCTACTGCATTGTTAAAGTTATAATCAAGCACAATGTGGATCACTTTATTATCAGAGCCCTTACCTCCATAAACCGACATCTTAAAGCTTTTTGCAGCAATATTGCCCGGAGCCTGGAAAACATACCCGTCATAACCACCGGCATACTGCACCTTTATTGATGACGTTCCCCTTACCACCGGCGAGGTATTGCCATTATCGGGCGAGTTACTCCAGCCGTAGTTTGACCATCCATTTTTAAAGCCATCTTCATAAATAGCCTGCGAAAACCCAAAAGGATAAAGCCCAAACGTGGCGCTGTTATTATTAGGGATACTCAGGTTGATACCGTTTGATGCAATTGGGCCTTTGGCCGTACCACCACCCAGCGTTGCAGTTGTGGTTATTGAAAGGTCGCCCGGACCTGTTAGGCCGGCCGGTACTTTGGCAACTATTTTGGTTGATGTTTTAGAAACAATTTCGGCGCTGGTTGTACCAATTTTTACGCTGCTTAAGCCATCAAAGGTAGTACCTGTTATGGTGATCAGGTCACCAGCGTTGCCGGCCATGTGATCAACATCCGTAATACCCGGGAACGGCTGCTCAATAACAAAATCGTAGCTTATCTGCCCGTAGCTGGTTACCAGTTTCAGCTTATTGCTTGTTGTTGATCCGCTGAACGGCACCGTTTCAGGAATACTGAAAATAATGCTGTTATCGGTAGCCAGCGCTATGTTGAAATATATCTCGGTATCGTTAATATAAATGTGCTTTGTGGTACCGAGGTTTTTGCCGATGATAGCATACAAGGTATAAATCTTCCCTGAATTTGTGGTCGAGTCGAACGGCATCGGCCTCACTTCCGGATAGGTTATTGACGAATCGAGATTAATAGGGTGATTAATTAATACACTATCATTCTTGGTAAGCGTACGCACCTTGGTTATCACCGGAGCGCCGGTTCCATAATTGTTCTTATCCTTTTTACAGGCATTGAAACCCACCATCACCAATATTGATAAGGTGAACCAAAGACTTAAAGGTTTAAATATCTTTTTCATTTTTCTGATCGGTTTAAATTATTTGAAAACATAAGGAACCGGCGGATCTAATAATTTAGGATCGGTAGCGGTTTCAACCTGTGGAATAGGGAAATTAAAAAAGGCATCTTTAGCCGTTTTTTTATCGCTATATACCTGTGGAGGGGTATCATTGCTGTAAGTACCTCTTTCCTGGTTAGCTATAACAGCCAGGGCTTTAGGGTGCTTAACATTCAGAATGCCCTGCCAGCCATCCATACGCTCCAAATCAAACCAATAATCGCCTTCAATGGCCAGCTCAATACGGCGTTCATGAAACATATCGGTTTTAGTAAAAGACGTTACAGGCGCCAAACCGGCACGGTTACGCACCATGTTGTAATACTTTAAAGCCGAAACATCGGTTGTACTATTATTGGCGCCCAAAATGGCTTCGGCAGCTATAAGCAATACCTCGGCGTAACGCATCATATAAGTACAGTTAGCTGCTGATTGCGCCGCGCCTATACCGCCGTTATCAGCAGGGGTACCAACCACATATTTTTTGATGCCTGCTTTTGTGCCCTGCGAGTTAACATTGGCAGGTACAGTAAAGCCACCACCGGCCTGGTTTATTTCGGGATAAAAATCACCGGCTTTCATAATAGTGCCATGCAAACGGGTATCACCGGGCTCATAGGCATTTTGCAGATCAATTGTGGGGCCTAAAACAGAATAACCATCACCGGTACCAGTAACACCTGCAATAGCAAACGAAGCCTGTTGCGGGTTGCCATGCCCGTAAGCTGCACCACCGGCCCATTGCAAAGCAATCACCGATTCTTCATTGTTGTTATTTACTGTTTTAAACAGGTCATTATAATTTTTACCATCAATAAGGCCCGTGTAGCCATATTTAGCTATTTGATCATTAGTGATGTTACCACGATAAAGCTTAAACTCGCCACTGTTGATCACCTTCTCGGCTTCGGCGCGGGCATTGGTATAATCGTCCATGTACAGGTAAACCTTTGCCAGCAAGGCCGATGCCGAGCCGCTTGAAACATGTCCCTGTGCAATTGAGGCACCGGCCCTGATTTTGGGCGTACAGTTAGCTTCGGCAAATTTCAGATCGTTAATGATAAACTTATAGATATCAGTAACCGGATTGGTATTTACCTGGAAGTTATTTACAAAATCGACACTATTTTCAATAATGGGCACATTGCCCCAGATACGCACAATGTGGAAATAAGCCAAAGCACGCATCAGGTGTGCTTCGCCCAGTGCATTGTTAAGCACCGCCTTATCAACCGATGACGAAGCTTTTACAGGCAGGTTGTTAATTAACGCGTTTGACTGCGCCACAACCGTGAACAGTGAATTCCAGGCATCGGCAATACGGGGGTTAATATCCGTAAGCGAAAAGTTGAACAAACTGATCACATCATCAGAGTAGGTGCGCCCGTTACCGCCGGCCAGTTCTGTTATAGCCCAGCCCGATTTGGCAACCCAGTTAAACCATGGCGAGTTATACAGCGCGTTTGTACTCGCTGTTACCTGGTCATTAGTTTGGTAAAAGTTATCAACCGTGATCGCATCTTCGGGTGGCCGGTTAAAGAAATCTTTTTTGCAGCCGGTTGTTGCAACCAGGCTGACTGCCATAACACACACTAAATATTTTATATATTTTTTCATAATAAATCTCTTTATATCAGTTAAAATTCGGCGTTCAAACCAAAGGTTATTGTTCGTGGCGAAGGGTACCTGCCAAAATCAATATTGGTTAAAAACACATTCTGATTCATGGAACCTATTTCAGGGTCAAGTCCTTTGTATTTGGTAAACGTGTACAGGTTTTGACCGCTTGCGTATACCTTAAGCCTGGTTAGCTTAACTTTATGCAGCCATCCTGGAGGCAGGTTCCAGCCAAGGATCACATTTTGAACGCGCAGGTATGACCCGCTTTCCAAAAACCTGTCGGATGTGAACAGGTTAGGATTATCCAACCCGCCCCTTGGTGCCGGTATTTTGGATGTTGGGTTGGCCGGAGTCCAGTAGTTTGCTGCCGAAGCCAACTGGTTTACGTATAAGCCCGACAAACCTGAAATGGTATAATTAAGCGCGTTCATGATCTTAGCGCCGTACGAACCATTCAGAAAAATATTCAGATCGATAGATTTGTAAGAAAAACTGTTTGTGATACCGTAGGTAAACTTAGGGTTAGGATTACCAAGATAAGTTTGATCTTTTTGATCGATCACCCCATCGTTGTTCAGATCCTTATACCTGATATCGCCATACCATGTACCTGATTTTGCTACCGCGTTACCAAATTGTGGCTTTGAGTTACGTAACTCTGCCTCGGTGGTGAACAATCCATCGGTAACATAACCATAAAACTCACCTACCGAGTGCCCGACTTCGGTACGGGTAATACCTCTTGTTAAAAAGCCGTTGGTAATGTTGCCGGATATAAATGGCGTTCCGTTAGCCAATGACAGCACCTTGTTTTTATAGTGCGAAAAGATGAGCGTGGTATTCCATCTGAAATTAGTGCCGGTTATGTTACGGCTGTTAATGGTAAACTCAAATCCTTTATTACTTAACTTACCACCATTAATATAAGGAGGATTAACACCGCCAAGGTATGAACCGGCTGCGCCTTCGCCAACCAGGAAGGCCGGCAGTGCTGCCTGGAACAGGAATTTTTCGGATGTTTTATTAAAATAATCAAAAGTGGCATCTATCCGGTTGCCAAACAGGGTAAAATCAACTCCTGCATTGCTTTGTATGGCGGTTTCCCAGGTAAGGTTAGGATTGGCTATTTTATCAAGCAAAAACCCCGTGCCAAAGCCTGTAACTGAAGGCTTTAATGCCGAGCCATATAAATAATTGGGGATTCCCTGGTTACCAACCTGTCCATAGCCAAGCCGGATCTTGATATTATCGGCAAATGTTTTTACGCCGGCCATAAACGGCTCTTCAGATAAACGCCATGACAAGGCTACCGAAGGAAAATAACCGGTTTGTTTACCCGACACGAACTTTGATGACTGATCGGAACGGAATGTTGCCGTTAAACTATACCTGTTATTGTAAGTGTAGTTAACACGTGAAATAAACGATTGCAGGGCCTGGCTGCCCAGGTACTCGTCAACACGGGCCGATTTGGCATCGCCCAGGTTAAGTGTTTTCAGATCATTACTGTAAAAGTTCTGCACATAATCGGTAATACCGTTCCACATTGCGTAGTTTAACTCATAACCTAAAGTTGCATTGATAACATGTTTTTGGGCAATGGTACGATTAAAAGACGCCACCTCTTTCCATGTCCAGTAGTGCGAGTTACTCCAGTATTCGGTCAAATTAGCCGTTTTGTTTTCGTAATCACCGTATTTAAAAGTTGGATTAAATTGCAACGCTTTTGACCAGTCAAAACCACCGTTAAGCTCCGAACGAAAGGTAATATCACGGGTGATCCGCAAATCGGCATAAATACTTCCGTTTACATTGCTCCGCACCAGGTTGTTGGTAAGTAAAGAAGCCTGGGCAACAGCATTTGGTGTGCCACTATAGCCATTGGCATTAGGGCCAGTACTTACCGCCCCGGCAAACGAGCCATCTGGGTTTCTTACTGCAATATCGGGGGCACTTAACAGCGCAGTATAAATAATACCGTTATTATCGCTTAAACCACGGTCTTCTTCATTACGGGTACCGCCGATAGACATACCGTACTTTAAGAAGCTTTTTACCTGCGAGTTAACATTCGACCTGATGGAGTAGCGTTTAAAACGGCTTCCGATAATGGTACCATCCTGTTTATAGTAGCCATTTGAAATATAATAGTCGGTACCTTCTTTACCGCCCGATATGGAAAGCTGATGGCTTTGCATGGGAGCAGTTCTGAAAACCTCATCCTGCCAGTTGGTCCCTTTTCCGAGCAAATCGGGGTTAGCAAAATCAGGGCGCCGGGTAACCTGTACGTTATCAGCCAGCTCATTTTGTAATTTAGCATACTGCGGTAGGTTCATCATTTTCAAAAACTTGCCCTGCTGCTGTATACCATAGTAACCATCATACCCTATACGTGCGCTGCCATTTTTACCACGTTTGGTGGTAACTATAATTACACCATTTGATGCCCTTGAACCATAAATGGCCGTGGCCGATGCATCTTTCAATACATCAATTGATTCAATATCGCTCGGGTTGATCAGCGACAAGGGGCTCACCCCAACCTCATCGTTATTACCCAGCGCAACTGACTTGCCGCTTGTACTGCGGTTCAAAGCATCGCCGGATATCGCTACCCCATCAATAACATATAAAGGCTCGTTTGATCCGGATAGTGAAGTGATACCCCTGATATGCACGGAGGTTTGGCTGCCCGGCGCACCAGAGTTTTGAGTTATGGTTACACCCGAAACACGCCCTTGCAGCATTTGGTCAAGGCTGGCCTGTGGCACATTGGCTATATCGGCAGCTTTTACTGATGATATGGCACCGTTAACATCCTGTCTCTTTTGCGACCCGTACCCGATAGCTACCACATTAACATCGGTGAGCGCGGTAGTTGTTGATTTAAGGGTGATAGTGAATGTTGTTTTGTTGCCTATGGCTGCTTCTTGTTTTTCGGCACCTATAAAGGTAAAAACAAGTGTTTTGGCGTTGGCCGGTAAGGTTAGCCTGAATTTACCGTCAACAGCAGTAATAACAGCAGTTTTGCTGTCCTTAACGGCAACTGTAACGCCTGGCAGGGTAACGCCTTTTTCGTCTGAAACCGTTCCCTGCACCACCGTTCCCTGGCTTTGTGCCATCCCCCGGACGCACATAAACATTAAGGAGAACAGGAAGGCTATTCGTAGAATTTTTCCCATAATTGATTGTTAGTTAATATTGATTTATTTAGTTTTTAAGCTCCTGATTATACAGACTGGATAATACCGCTCCTTCCCTTGCCCGATGCATGATCTGCCGGAAATAATTTATCTATCCCCGCGATGACATCTCCGTTTCATCAATTAATATTGACGGATTATCCTGTTAATAAATTGGTTTTGTTATTTATTAGGTTTATACCAACCCTTGCCGCAGCAAATGATTACGTTTAATATTGATTATAACAATGGTAAAATTATATGCAAGAAACAGCCCGGTTGTGGATAAATAGGGGCACAAATGTCAACTACATTTAAATATTTGATTATCAATTAATTAATATATAAAATTGCCATAAAAGTGGTATAAAGATTACAAATGTGTACCCATTAGCATACCGCGTGACTGAATTTTGATGCGATAATAGTATCACCAAAAGTGGTTTATTGGAATATAAAGAGAATGGATTTAGAATGGACAGTATTACATTTCCCAACCATCGTGCCTGCCGCCACTGGTCGAAGTTTAGCGAAAGCGTAACTTCGTCCTAAAATGTGTTAAGCTTTCAGCTTAACTACAATGAAAATTTGATCTTACTTATTTCCACAAACGAGCATTGCAGCCTTCGCAAGCAGGATGCTTGCCTTATTTTAGGACGAAGTTACGCTATCGCTAAACTTCGACCAGTAAAAAACGCAAACGAATTACTACTAAAGCTGGAAGCTTTAGTGATGCCACACCACGGGTTACGCTATCGCTAAACCCGCGGCAGCAAAATCCATTAATCCGAAAAACCCGCTTAATCCAGGTTCAGATCACTCCTGGTTCATGGCTTCCTGATACTTTGAAGGGATGCTGTTAAATTCGGCCTTAAAGGTGCGCACAAAGTATTTCTGGCTCTTGAAACCTATCTTATGGCAGATCTGGGATATGGTAAGATGGCCGGTTTCAAGTAGTTGTGCCGCGCGTTTCAGGCGCATAGAGCGCACAAGCTCGTTAGGTGTTTTACCGGTCATTTGAAGGATCTTTTTATAGAGCGTGTAACGGCTCACAAACATCTCGCTGCTCAACTCTTCGACAGAGAAATTAGGATTGGAGATATTGGCATCAATCAGTATCAGCACCTTTTTGATAAACAATTCCTCCGGCGAATCAACCTGCAATTCGGTAGGTGTAACATCCACCTGCTTTTGGTAGGTTTTACGCATCTTTTCCTGCTGACTAAGGATGTTCTTTATTTTAGAATGCAGGATCCCGAAATTAAAAGGCTTGGTCATGTAATCGGCAGCACCGGTTTCCAGGCCTTTTATCTGCTGCTCCTCCCCTGTTTGGGCAGTAAGCAATATTACCGGGATATGCGATGTACGTGAATCGCCTTTGATTTTACGGCACAGATCGATCCCATTCATTTCGGGCATGCTGATATCGCTTACCACCAGGTTAGGGTGCTGGGCCAAAGCTTTCTGCCAGCCTTTTTTACCATTTTCGGCTTCAATGATATTAAAGGCATCTTTCAGGTTATCTTTAATATAAAACCTGAAGTCCTCGTTGTCTTCCACTAATAATACCGTCGGCTTTTTGATATCGCGGGTTTCTTTAGGCTGATTAGGTTTTATCAAATCGATATCCGCCATATATCCTATGTTATGCTGCAGATGATTTTCTGTATCCGTCAACAGCGTTTCATCAACCTTTTGCAATGGCAATATCACGGTAAAACAACTCCCCTGGTTATGGTCGCTCTCCACAAAGATCTCGCCCTGGTGCAGCTTCACAAACTCCCTGGTAATGGAAAGCCCTATCCCGCTACCCTGGTTTAACATAGAACCGGGAATGTCATGCTGAAAGAAAGGTTCAAAGATCCGCTCCCTTTTATCAGCAGGAATCCCAATACCGGTATCCACCACCCTAATCTCCAGCAGGTAATCATCATCTTCATGGTTGTGTTTCAGGTTAATGAGCACACTTACCTGGCCTCCCTCGTGCGTAAACTTGTAAGCGTTTGAAAGCAGGTTAAACAGGATGCGCTCAATTTTATCATGATCAAAACTGGTAATAAACTCTTCCGCATCAGTATCAAAAACAAACCTGATGTGCTTTTGGTCGGCAATATCAGTGAACGACCATGACAGATCTTTGATAAAAGCAATGATGTTTCCTGATCGTTTATACAATTTAAGCTCCTGGTATTCCATCTTTCTGAAATCCATCAGCTGGTTAACCAAATTCAGCAGGCGTTTGGCATTACGGGTAATCATGGTAAGCTGGCGCCGCGTTTCGGGTTCGCTCACCTGCTTCAGGATCTTATCAACCGGGGCCATGATCAGCGATAGCGGCGTACGGAACTCATGACTTACATTAGTGAAGAATTTGATCTTCATCAAATCAAGCTCATGCATGCGCTGGGCTTCTTCTCGTTCTTTTTCAATAGCAAACTGCACCCTTAGTTTTTTAATACCCTTTTGCCTGAAATAAAACAACCCGCCAATAAAAAGCAATGCATAAACTACGTAGGCCCAGGTGGTTTTCCAGAACGGAGGCAGGATCCTGATGCGCAGGGCTATCTCCTTTCCGTTCCAAAACTCATTATTGGTTGCCCGCACTTTAAAGGTATAATCGCCCGGTTCAAGGTTGTAGGTAGCTTTACGGAGTTTGTTATCAACAGAGATCCAGCCATCATAAAAACCCTCCATGGCATATTGCAGCTTTACCTTATCGGGGTTAAAGAAGGTAGGCGCCGCAAATTCAATCGAGAACACGTTTTGATCATAGTTAAGCACAATTTCCTTAAGCTGCGAAATGGACTCGGGCAATATTACCCTGCCGTTAACCTTTTCGCCTACACCAAGGCTTTTATCAAACAATTGAAAATCGGTAAACAGTAAGGCCGAACTGCTTTTATTAAAATGCAGGGACGATGGCTTAAAAATATTAAACCCGTTGCCCCCGCCAAAAATCAATTCTCCTTCGCGTGTTTTTACCGATGAGTTTTCGGCAAACTCGCGCCCCTGTAAGCCATCGGCCTCGTTATAGTTTATGAAATGGAATTGAGGCTGGGACGTACTCCTGTCTACAATGATATTTGACAGCCCGTTTGGTGTGCTAACCCAAATATTGCGGCTTTCATCTTCCCTGATGTCTATTGTAGTATTATCTGGCAGGCCATCCTGTTTGGTTAGGGCGGTAAATTTTTTAGTATCCGGGTTGAAAATATTAAGCCCTTCGCGTGTACTGATCCAAATTAATCCCCGGCTATCCTCCAAAATGTTATTGGTATTATTATTTACCAGGCTATTAGGGTCTTTATCATCATGCAGGTAATGGATAAACTTATTATCCTTCCGCATCAATACGTCAACACCGTAGGCCGTTACTACCCATATGTTTTTACGCTTGTCTTCAAGCAAGGCGCTTATATAATTTGAATGGATAGTATTTTTGCTGATGTCGCCGTCAAATTTATAGCTTGCCACTACCTGCCGGTTTTTATCCAGCTTATTTAAACCGGCCGATAAGGTACCAACCCAAAGGTTCTGGTCACTGTCTTCCATGATTGAACAAACCCTGTCTTCAGAAATGCTGTTTACCTCACCATCTTTATGCTTGTAATGCTTAAATGTTTTGCCGTCGTAACAATCCAAACCGCCATAATAGGTGCCTATCCATAGCTTTTGCTCATGATCAATAAACAGGTAAACCACCACATTATTGGTGAGGCTGTTTTTATCATTGGCATTGTGCAGGTATTGCTTAAAGCTGCCGGCTTTACGGTTCCAGTAAATAAGCCCTCCGCCGTTTGTACCTATCCATATATTGCCCTGCTTATCTTCGGTAAAAGTATTTACATCGCTAAAAGGCAGACTGTTTGCATCGCTGAGATGGTGCGTATATCCCGCAAATTTGATAATACTTGGGTGATAATAGCTAAGCCCTTTTTTGTATGTCCCGCACCATACAATGCCCGAGTAATCACTGTAAACACAGGTCACGCTGTTTTGCCCAACGGTTTTATTATCATCCTCGCGGTTAAGCAGGTAACTGAATTTAAAATTCTGCTTATCAAGCAGGTTTATGCCGCCATGATCCGTTGCTATCCACATCCTGTTTTGATCATCCTGCACCAGGTCTGATACAACATCGGTATTCAGCCCGGTACCGGCCGGCCCTTTTCCGATATGTTTAAAAATGCCTTTTTGCATGTTGAGGTAAAACACACCTGATGAGTAGCTGGGTACAAACACCCAGATATCGTCCTGCCTGTCGATATATATTTTATACGACGAGCTTAGGCCGAAAGGCAGTTCACCCAGCACTTTACGATAATTTACTTTGTAAGTAACCGGGTCAAGTCGTTCCAAAACCCCGGTACTGGACACCAGCCAAATCCCTTTTTTTGAATCGACAGAAAGATCGGTAACCATATTGGAGAAAATGGAACTGCTATCATTATCCTTGTGTATCAGATTGGTAAGCCGGGTTGTTTTAGGATCGTATTTATATATGCCCTGATTTTTGTTGCGGTGCAAAAACCAAAAATTACCCAACCTGTCATTCTTAATAGCAGCTATGTAGGGGTCATATAGCTTTATCCTGTACAGGAAATCTTTATAATTGCGGGTAAATTTTTCGGTGGCAGGATCATAAATATTAAATCCCATCCGGGTTTCAATCCACAGCTTATTTTCCGGCCCGGGGGTTATACTAACAATATAATCATCATCTAAAGTGGTAGTATCATTACTGGCATGTTTAAAAGTTTTGATCTTGTAACCATCATACTTGTTAAGCCCTGATAGCGTACCAAACCACATAAAGCCTTTATTATCTTTATATACGCAGTTTACCTGGTTATGTGATAATCCGCTGTTAATATCAAGCCTTGAAAACTGAAATGGGTTTGATTGCGCACTTAAAAATGCCGGCAAATACAGCATAATAAGGCAACATATCAAAATTTTACACTTCATTAACTATATTTTAGGGGCTGTGTTACGCTATATAAATTTTAACTTTTAGGTTTGCAGACAAATCGGTTTAAACATTTAACCGAAATGGTCAAAGGTTTATTTTAGCTGTAATTTAATCTGCCATTAACACTGTATTTGATAATTTGCCCGCTTATTACCGGTGCGGATTTTGGCCGGTGTTTTGCTACAGCACTTATAATTGGTTATTATCAAATGTACTTTTAATGCAGAGGTAAGATATAATACTTTTTTGACATTATTTAGTTTTAAATTAACAAATTTAGCATCCAATCAGTCGTATAAAGCGTTGATATGTAATACTTTTATTTCATTTTATTAATTGAGTAAAATATTTTTAAACTATTTCAAAAAGCAGGCTAAAAAGGATCTTAGTGAAATAAACGATTACAGCAAACAAACCCCGGCGCATTTTGTAGAAGTAACCGTACATAATACAAGTACCTATTGAATGGACAATACGCAAAGCATACCAAAGCATCCCAAAAGGCTCGCCAAGTTTAAACAAAGCCTGAGCGACTTTTTTTTGACGCTTTATAAGATAAACCAGTTTATCCTCCGTTTTTTTAAAGAGGCCTTTGTACCGCCTTTTGAACTTAAGGAAGTTATACGCCAGTGTTATGAAGTAGGCGTACGTTCATTTACACTGATATCAGTTACCGGTTTTATTGTGGGGGTGATATTTACCAAGCAATCAAGGCCGTCATTATCGCAGTTTGGTGCCGAATCATGGCTGCCTTCGCTGGTATCCATAGCTATTATGCGCGCACTGGCCCCATTGGTTACCGCACTGATAGCCTCAGGAAAAGTAGGCTCAAGTATTGGCGCCGAACTGGGCTCCATGCGTGTTACCGAACAGATAGATGCTATGGAGGTATCAGGTACCAAACCATTTAAATACCTGGTATGCACCCGCGTACTGGCTACCACGCTTACTATTCCTATTTTATCAACCTATACAGGCTTTGTGGCCTTGTTTGGCGGTTATTTGAACGTTACTCAAAACGAAGGCACTACCTGGACAACCTTTATACAGGAAGTTTTTGAGCCATTAACCTTTACCGATTTTGTGGCATCGCTCATCAAATCAATTGTATTTGGTTTTACCATTGGTATTGTTGGTTGTTACCAGGGCTACAATTCAAATAAAGGGACCGAAGGCGTGGGTAAAGCTGCAAACGGCGCAGTAATTACCGCCATGTTCCTGGTATTTATTGAAGAAGTTATTATTGTACAGATAACCGGCTGGTTCCGCTAATTTATGGAGATATGAAAAAGGCAACAGTACAGGCAGATCATAATAACCCGGTTATCAGCATCAGGGGCTTAAAAAAGGCTTTCCAGGATTATGCTGTGCTCCGCGGTATCGATCTTGACCTTTACCAGGGCGAGAACCTTGTTGTACTCGGGCGTTCGGGTACGGGTAAATCGGTACTGATCAAGATCATATCGGGCCTGCTTAAACCCGATGAGGGCATGGTAAAAGTATTTGACCAGGATATCGCTCACATTACTGAAGATGAATTGCAGAAATTACGCATCCGTATAGGCTTTTCATTTCAGAACAGCGCATTGTACGATAGTATGACCGTGCGCAAAAACCTGGAGTTCCCATTGGTGCGCAACAAACGTAACCTAACCCGCGGAGAGATCAACACTGCGGTTGAAACCGTGCTTGACGCAGTTGGTCTTTCACAAACCATTAACCAGATGCCATCTGAGCTTTCTGGTGGACAGCGCAAGCGTATCGGCATTGCCCGCACGCTGATCCTGAACCCCGAGGTTATGCTGTATGATGAACCTACAGCCGGCCTCGACCCGATCACCTGTATCGAGATCAATGACCTGATTAATGAAGTACAGCAGCGCTATAATACATCATCCATCATCATAACGCACGACCTTACCTGCGCCAAACAAACCGGCGACAGGATTGCTATGCTCTTAGACGGACAGTTTCAGCGCACCGGCACTTTCGAAGAGGTATTTAATACCAACGACAGCCGGGTGAAACCTTTTTACGATTACAATTTTATTGAATAACAACACTTAGATAAGATATACCATTATCATGGATCCAGCGGAAAAAAGAAAATCGATCATAGTAGGCATATTCCTGGCACTTGGCCTGGTATTATTTATATTGGGGGTATTTACTCTGGGCGGTCAGCAAAAAGCCTTTGTTAAAAATATAAAGCTTAGCGCGGTATTTACCGATGTTGCCGGTTTAAAGAAAGGCAACGCCATTTGGTTTTCGGGTGTAAAGGTGGGGACTATCAGCAATATCAAATTCATTGGCCCATCAGAGGTTCAGGTGTACATGAATGTTGATGAAGCTGCCCAGCAGTACATCCGCCGCAATGCGAAGGCCAAAATCGGGTCGGACGGGTTAATAGGCAATAAGCTTATCGTAATAGAAGGTGGTACCGCACAAGCCCCGGTAGTAGATGATGGGGATGTTCTGCAATCAGAAAAAATGCTTTCGACGGACGATATGCTTAAAACCCTGCAGGACAATAACCAAAACCTGCTGGCTATTACTAACGATTTTAAATCATTAAGTCACAACATACTGCAGGGCAAAGGTACCGTGGGTGCTTTATTAGCCGATAGCACCATGGCCATACAACTGCGCGGCGCTATGCGTAACCTGCAGACTACCACTCAAAGTGCCGCATTAATGGCGGTTCAGCTCAATCAGTTTACCCGTAAAATGAATACCAAAGGTGGCCTTGCCGATAAAATGCTTACCGATACGGCAACCTTTGCCCAAATTAAACAGGCGGTAGGCCAATTGCAGCAAACGGCTGCCAACGCGTCAACACTCACTAACAACCTTACCAAAGCAAGTAACAAGCTCAACACTACAGACAATGCCCTGGGCGTATTATTAAACGACCCCAAAGCGGCAGTGCAAACACAATCGGCTATTAACAACCTCCAGGCAGCATCTATCAAATTAAATGATGATCTGGAAGCTGTTCAGCATAACTTTTTCCTGAGAGGATTTTTCAAGAAGAAAGAAAAAGCTAAGGCTGATAGTTTGAAGGGGAAGCAGTAGCCCCCTCTAAATCTCCTCCGCCGGCTGGCGGAGAGACCTGTAAACTACAAGTTCTTTTCAAGTCCCTCTCCCCCGGAGAGGGATTTAGGGTGAGGCTGCTAAAAAATGCGTTCCGTATCTCACCCCGGAACGCAATCTCGACAACATCTCATTGATATCGATCAACTAAACCAGGTTAAATCTCAGCCTGTATTTTATTATACACGCATATCGTGCCATTGTTTTAAATAATTAACAATCAAATACTTATACAATTACTTACTTTTTTAGGTGTCTGATTGTGTACATATGATGTCCTCTTTCGTATCAGATAATTTTATTTACACCCGGTATTTTTACCAGGATAAATGATAAAAGAAAACTGCATGCTACGGCCAGCGGACCGACAATTAACAATTTATAGCCCGGATCAATTGGCCAATTTATTGCTATTACCGAAAGCGAGATCAGCACCAGCGGGTGGAAAATATACACCCCAAATGCAGCCCGCGACATACTTTTCCCAATTGTTGATTGCCTTGTCAACCTGTGTCTGGCAATAATCAGTAAGGCTGCCATGATAAAAATACCCGTAAACTGCTCCCAGCATGCATACATTAACGATTGCCAACGCCCTTGTCCGCTAAAAGTTTCGATATCACTATGCGTACTTTCCTTTACGAGGAACATTACCGGAAATACAACCAATATCATAAAAACTGCCAGCCAGGCAAAAAGCCGACCAGTTTTGAGCTCAAAACCGTTAAGCCAATTGCTTCGCGATGCCAATATCCCCATCCCAAACATGGCGATGTATTGCAGAAAATGCCCTAACTGAAAACCAACCGGCTTAAGCACCCATCCCACCGGGAAAACTATCCGTACGATGTAGGAGGCCATCCCCAACCCTGCGGCAAATAATATAATACCCCAAGCCGACGGTGCTTTTCCCGACTGTGGCGCTTTTGTTTTACTTGTTAAACTTATCAGCACAAAAACCAAACTGAATAATAACAATGCAGCCACAAACCAAAGCACTCCAAAATCTATCCATCCGTCAAAACCGCCCAGGTATTGGAGGTAGGTAATTTGATGCCCTTTCGCAAAACGGTAAACGATATAACTTAAAGCCGGCGACAGGATAAATGAATAAAACAACAATGGGATCCCCAAACGCTTTAACCTATCGGCGACAAAACGTGCCGCACCTTTCTTTTGCAATGACGGTGCTGTAAAATAGGCCGAAATAAAAAAGAAGAAGCCCATAAAAAACGACTGGTTTACAGCTACGAATATGGTCATGGGGATAACCGCACCCCCGTGAGTAGTTTTATCGGTAAAATACCAGCCGCCAGGTGCTCCGTAAGTGATAAAAGCATGGTGCAATACCACCAAAATCGTGAGCGCAATTTTTAAATTATCAATATAAAGCAGTTTTGATGGAGCTGAATATTTAACATCATTTTCAGCGGGGGGAGTATCTGTTAATTGCATAGGCAGGTTTATGTATTTTTATAAATAAGACATCGCAAATATTTCGATGTTGCAGCCGAAGGTACTTTAAAAAATTATTAACGTAACTACCTGGCTACACCCTGACGTGAAAAATCACAGTCACTCTTCACATTTCGGCACAAATCATTCATTAACTTAAAATATAATTTTTATATATTTGATTGAATACTGAACTTGTACTATTCCTTAATTGACTCCTAATTTGAACCCGCAGTTACAAACGTCTGCACACTTGAGCCAAAGCAAGTTGGCAGTTATACAAAACCTGTATAACAACTACGCTGCAACGCTTTTGGGCTATATTTTTGAGGTGGTGCAAAACCAGTTGGTAGCTGAGCAGTATCTTATTGCTGTTTTTAACGATGTACCTAACGAAACAGAAGAGCTTTCAAAAGCGGGTGTAAACGTGCTTTGCCGCCTGCAGATAATGGCACGCCAAAAACTGGCCGTTTTTTTTGAAACACCTGGTAATGATACCGGCAGGAAAACAGAAAAAATTATGCCGTGGTTAAATAATAAACACGTTGCCCTGATGACGCCATTACAGCAACAGGTTTTTTGCGGCATTTATTACCAATGTAAAACAACATCGCATATTGCAACAGAACTGAACAAAACAGAAGAGGAAATAAGGAAAACATTAAAGGAGTGCTTTACCATTATCAGGAACGGGAGGAACGATGAAAAAATACATTGATAGCGGTATCCTTGAAGTTTTTGTAATGGGTGCAGCTACCGACGAGGAAGTAAAGGAGCTGATGTACATGAAGGCTAAATACCCGGAAGTGGACGAGGCTTTAAAGCAACTGGAAACAGACATGGAAAAGCTTGCAGGTGAAATGGCTATTTCACCGCCTCCGGATATGTGGGAAAAGATAGAAGGTGAGATAGACGGGCTCATCCGCCGGGAAAATCCGGCACAACCGGTTAAATTCCGCACTTCAGGTGATGGCCACAAGTATAAAAAAACATCTCCCGAAGATCAGTTCATCCCGATTGAATCGGAATCAAACCATATGCGCCTGCATAAATCATGGCGCTGGGTATTTGCCGCCGTGTTTGTATTAGGGAAGATCTTTTTAGGCTTCGCGATATATTTTTACCTCGAAAACCGCCAAACCAATCAACAATTGCAGGAGTTAAAGACCGAGATAAGGGAATTGAGGAAAAAGTGATTAGAGGTTGGAGATCGGAGATTAGGTCTTTTGTTCGTTTAAAATATTTGAGGCATCCATCAGGATGCCTTTTTTGTTGTTTATTAAATCTTTGGCCCCTAACTTTAACTTATGGAAAACGACTATTTAACCAGCGTAAAAAAGCAGTTTGCTTATTACAAATCCCTTGGCGAAAAAACGTTTGAACAGCTTACCGACCAGCAATTACATTGGCAATATAACCCCGAATCAAACAGTGTAGTTATGATTGTGAACCACATGGCAGGCAACATGATTTCCAGGTGGACTGATATTTTTACTACCGATGGTGAAAAACCCACCCGTAACCGGGAAGCTGAATTTACCCCTTTTACCCCTACCCGCCAAACAATTACAGAAACCTGGGAGCAGGGATGGAAGTGCCTTTTTGATACGCTTGATAAACTAACTGCCGATGACCTTGACAAGATCATCTATATCCGCAACCAGGGCCATACCGTTATGGAAGCCATTAACCGGCAGCTGGCCCATTATCCCTATCACGTTGGCCAGATCGTTTTTTTAGGCAAGATGCTTTGCAATGAAAACTGGCATTCATTATCTATCCCCAGGGGGCAATCTGAAAATTACAATGCTGATAAGTTTGCCAAAGAGAAACGGAAAGCGCATTTTACGGATGAGGAATAATCCGACCCTTCAGAATTAACCAAACTTACTTATGACTCCAGAAGAATTTGTTAAAATATTCCATACTAATAAGCAAGATCAATTTGCCAATTACTTGAATAACCAAGACACCTACGTCTCAAGCCTTATAAACCAGCTCGACCCGGATGAAAAAGGAATCACCATACTTCGGGAAATTATAGATACAGTCCTCACCGATACATATTACACTTTTTTATTAGGTATTGACGGAGCAGCAAATATTGGCGGCGTTCAACAACTGTATAAGCTTTTCGATCAGAACAAGAACGAATTAACCGGCTCGGGACAAATTGAGGGATTTGCATATGAGTATTTTCACGGGGACAAAAGTTAAAATACAAATTAGTTTTCCAGGGAAATCGATCCCAACGTTTCAAGCCCTGAAATTCCAATTTTAAAAATTTTTTTCGAATAAATTTTTGCAACCGTTTAATTGCATTTATATTTGCAATTAAACGGTTGCAAAAAAGATTTTATGAGAAGAGATGTATTTCAGGCCATTGCCGATCCTACCCGCAGGGCTATTATCAGTCTGCTGGCTTTGCAGGCCATGACACCCAATGCCATTGCCGAACATTTTCAAAGCAGCAGGCAAGCTGTATCCAAACATATCCAGATCCTGAGCGAATGCCAGCTGGTTAGCCAGAAACAAACCGGCCGCGAAATTTATTATCATTTTAACGCTCAAAAAATGAAAGAAGTGGATGTTTGGATGGACCAGTTCCGCGCCTTGTGGGAAACCCGTTTTAGCCAGTTAGATAACGTATTACAAAACCTAAAAAACAAACAGTCATGACAAACAACGAAGCCGTATTTACCAAAGACCTACAAAACAAAAAGCTTAATGTGATAAGAACTTTTGACGCGCCACTCAATTTAGTATGGCAGGCATGGACCGAAAGCGAGATCCTTGACCAGTGGTGGGCACCAAAACCATATCGCGCCGAAACCAAAACCATGGATTTCAGGGAGGGCGGTTACTGGCTGTACCAGATGGTTGGCCCGGAGCATACTGAACATCCCACATGGTGCAAGGAAGAGTACAAAACAATTGTAGTTCCGCAAAAAATTGCCAATGCGGTTTCCTTTTGTGATGAAAATGCTGTAACAAATACAAATTTCCCCGTCATGAACTGGGAGAAGAACTTTACCGGCGAGGGCGAGCATACTACCGTTAATATCGATATATATTTTGATAAACTGGAAGACATGCAAACCATTGTTGGCATGGGCTTCCAGGAAGGCTTCAATGCCGGCTTAAGCAACCTCGATCATTACCTGAGTACCGCTTTCAAGATCAGGAAAGACCTGAAGCCCAACAACGCGGCAAGGGTTACCACTTACTTAAATTTCCCGGGCAATACCGAAGAAGCTTTCAACTTTTATAAGGATGTTTTTAAAGGCGAGTTTACCGGTAAAAAACTTACACGTTTTGAAGACATAGAATTGCCTGCCGAAATGCCACCAATGAGCAAGGCAGATAAAAAGCTGATCATCCATGCCGAGCTCACCATTATGGGAGGCCACGTGCTGATGGCTACCGATGCGCCGGAAAGCATGGGTTTCAAATTACTAACTGGTAACAATATGCACATTAACGTTGAGCCCGAAAGCCGTGAAGAAACTGAACGTTTATTCAATGAACTTTCGGCCGGAGGTAAGGTGAGTATGCCCTTGAGCGATATGTTTTTTGGAGCCTATTTCGCAGAGCTTACTGATAAGTATGGAATTAACTGGATGCTGAATTATCAGAATGTCTGAACCAGGATTTGGGGGGATTTTTTGGATTAATAGGATTTAATTTACGGATTTAACCTTGCGCTCGTTTGCAACGAGCACTTAACGTGACTTAGCGATTGCATCGCGACTCGCATTACAAATGCTAAACCATATTAAACACCCATCACAGATGAGCGCAAGTTATATTTATTGAATTTGCATGGCATTCTGTCAATTACTTAATTCAATAAATTCGGGTTCAGACAATTTCTCAAATCTCATATCTCACATCTCATATCAAAATCCTATCTTTGCCCATGCAAGAAAAAATCCTCATTCTTGACTTTGGCTCGCAATTCACCCAACTTATAGCGCGCCGCGTCAGGGAGCTCAATATTTATTGTGAGATCCACCCCTTCAATCATTATCCCGAAATTGACAGCACTGTAAAAGGTATCATCCTTTCCGGCAGCCCTTATTCTGTAAGGCAGGAAGACGCGCCTCATTTCGAGTTTGAAAAATTTCACACCACCCGCCCTATTTTAGGTGTTTGCTATGGAGCTCAATACGTTGCCCATTTTCATGGCGGCGAAGTATTGCCATCAAGCACACGCGAATACGGTCGCGCCAATTTGGAATATATCAAAAAAGATAATCCACTGTTTAAGGACGTTCCCGGTGGATCACAGGTGTGGATGTCGCACGGCGATACCATTGCAACCATCGGCGATAACTTTGAGGTAATAGCCAGTACCGACAGCGTTAAAGTTGCTGCTTACCAGGTAACCGGCACCCAAACTTACGGCATCCAGTTCCACCCCGAGGTTACCCATAGTATTGACGGCAAGCAATTGCTGCAAAACTTTTTGGTTGATATCTGCGGATGTAGACAAGACTGGACACCAGATTCATTCATCGAAACCACAGTTGCCGCTCTTCGCGAGAAGCTGGGCGATGATAAAGTAGTGCTTGGCTTATCAGGCGGCGTTGATTCGTCGGTTGCCGCGGTATTGCTGCATCATGCTATCGGCAAAAACCTGCACTGTATATTTGTTGATAACGGCCTTTTGCGTAAAGATGAGTTTGAGCAGGTGCTTGATTCATATCAACACATGGGCTTAAACATAAAAGGCATCGACGCCAAACAACGTTTTTATGACGCACTTGCCGGCTTAACCGATCCTGAAAAGAAACGTAAGGCTATCGGCCGTGTGTTCATCGAAGTATTTGACGATGCCGCCCATGAGGTACAGGATGTGAAATGGTTGGGCCAGGGCACAATCTATCCGGATGTTATCGAATCGGTATCAGTTAAAGGCCCTTCAGCCACCATCAAATCGCACCATAACGTAGGCGGTTTGCCCGATTTTATGAAACTTAAAGTTGTGGAGCCGCTTAACACTTTGTTTAAAGACGAGGTAAGGAAAGTAGGTAAAGCTTTAGGTATCGATCCTAATATTTTAGGTCGCCACCCATTCCCGGGCCCAGGCCTGGCTATCAGGATCCTGGGCGACATCACACCTGAAAAAGTGGCGATATTACAGGAAGCCGATGCAATTTATATAAACAATTTACGTGCCGCCGGGGTTTACGATAAAGTTTGGCAGGCCGGTTCCATATTTTTACCGGTACAATCGGTAGGTGTAATGGGCGATGAACGTACTTACGAAAACGTGATCTGCCTCCGTGCCGTTGAATCGGTTGACGGGATGACCGCCGACTGGTGCCATTTACCGTACGATTTGCTGGCTAAGATCAGCAACGAGATCATCAACAACGTAAAAGGAATTAACCGGGTAGTATATGATATCAGTTCAAAACCACCGGCCACCATTGAGTGGGAATAAGTGGTTACCGTTTTTTTGCATAGCCTTGCTGCTGGCCGCGTGTTCACCAAAAACGCGGCCGGTAGCAACTACCGTAAAAAAACCGACTGATACCGAAAAAAAGCCCGGCAATACAAACGAAAAACCATCAGAAAAGGCCTCGGAACAAAAGGTGGCTAATATAGCCATGATCCTGCCTTTGAATCTTGAACATTTAAATCCGGCTCAAAAATATAGCCCTATACAATTGAGCCAGGCTAATATCGCTGTTGAATATTACCAGGGATTTAAGCTTGCCCTTGATTCGCTTACCGCTTACGGAAATAATTATAAGCTGCAGATCTTTGACTCAAGAGATGAGGCTATGCAGGCACATGACCTGGCTTTAAATGCGTTTGTCCGTTCAAGCGATTTGATAGTCGGCCCTGTTTTTCCGGATGGGGTGAAGGCGTTTTCCGGTGCGCTATCCTATTCAAAGGGGCCAATTTTGTCGCCTTTGTCGCCGGCTAATCCAGCTACCATCAATAGCAAAAATTTAATTACTGTTATCCCGCCGTTGGAATATCATGCCTGGGGTGCTGCCGAATACATTAACAGAACCGTTAAGCCCAAAAAGATCTTCATTTTGCGCTCCGGCTTTAACCAGGAAAACGATTACGCCGTTAATTTTAAAAAAGCCATAGATAGCTTAAGCAAAAAAAAGGTAAAGGTTACCAATGTATATGTGATACGCGGAAAACTCAGCAGCTTGCTTCCGCAACTGTCAAAAACAGAAAAAAATGTGTTTGTGATCCCCGCTACCGATCAGGCCTTTTTGGGTGTAACCCTCCGATCGTTAGATACGCTGAACAAACATTACCCGGTTATGGTGTTTGGGCACCCAAGCTGGGACAAATTCAGCTTCCTGAAACCACAACTTTTACAGCGCCTGAACACGCATATCACCTCCACCGAAAAAATAAATTACAAAGCAGGGGCAACAATAACATTTTTACGTAACTATAGGCGGGCATATCACGTTGAACCGACCGAATACGCCATTAAAGGTTTTGATGAAGGGTTATATTTTGGCAGGCAGCTTTTTGCCGACAAAGGTTTATCCTTACTTAACGAAACCGATTTTACCGGCCTGCATAACAGCTTTCATTTTATAAAAAAGCCGGGACAGGGCTGGATAAATACCCACGTAAATATATTAATGTACACTAACTTTGAGCTAAAACAGGTAGAATGAAGGCTATAAATCAGCTTAAAACGTTTCAGCGAATTTTGGATGAATACCCTGCCGATACGCCACTAAGTAAATTTTTACCCGGCTTTTACCGGCAAAACAAACAAATGGGCTCAACCGACAGGCGGGTGGCCAACCGACTGGTGTACAATTATTTTCGCCTGGGCAGGGCACTGCCAAACTTACCTGAAGATGAGCGGTTGCTGGTTGCCGAATTTCTATGTAATACCCAAACCAACTCCTACCTGCAACACTTCAAACCCGAGTGGGCTGTATGTGTAGGTTTTAATGATGATGATAAACTCGCGCTCGTAAAAACTACCTATCCTGATTTTAAACTGGAAGATGTTTTTCCATGGAGCAGCCAGCTTTCAGAAGGGATTAATAAGGAAGCTTTTCTGAAATCTTTTTTCTGCCAGCCCGATCTGTTTATCCGGGTGCGCAACGGTTACGACCATTTGGTGAAAGCCGAACTAACCAAGGCTCAGGTTGTTTTTAAGGATGAGGGCAACGGCTGTTATTCTCTTCCTAACGGTACACGTCTCGAAACTATATTCCCTAAACAACATTGGTTCGAGGTGCAGGATTATTCATCACAGCAAACCGGCAATTATTTTAAGCCCCAGCGCTGGGATAACTGGTGGGATGCCTGCGCGGCATCGGGAGGTAAATCGTTATTGCTGCATGAAGATGAACCCAATATTAAACTGGTAGTATCCGATATCCGCGAATCCATCCTCGCCAACCTTGATGAGCGCTTTCAATTAGCCGGATTGACTAAATATCAGAAAAAAGCCCTGGATCTTACCCAAAACATCGATTCGGTGATGCATGATTATGCTTTCGACGGGATCATCCTTGATGCCCCCTGCAGCGGCTCAGGTACTTGGGGCCGCACTCCCGAAATGATAGCCCAGTTTGATGTGCACAAAATTGAGTTTTTTCAGAAGCTTCAAAAAAGCATTGCCCAAAACGTGGTAAAATATCTTAAACCCGGTAAGCCACTCATCTATATTACCTGCTCTGCCTTTAAAGGCGAGAATGAAGATGTAGTTGACTATTTGGTAAACGACCTCGGTTTAAAGCTTGAAGAAAAAGCGGTTTTAAAAGGCTATGAGCGTAAGGCGGATACTATGTTTGTGGCGAGGTTGAGCCCCCCGGCCCTCTGAAGGGGGAGTTTGCAGTAGATACTACAAATTATATTCCGACGCCGTCGCTCGGCTCCAGCCGGGTGACCACTATTACGCGGCGTCCCGCCGCCGGTTTGCTAAGTCATTTTAAGTGCACAGGCCAGAGGCCTGGGAATAATAGTCACTCGGCTGGAGCCAAGCGACTGCCCAAGTGGGGTAATAATTTCCACCCGACAAGCTCCCCCTTCCCCCCTTTGGCGCAAGTCTTGAGTAGAGGATATCGTGGAGGTTGACTTGTGCCTCCGCAAGCTCCTCTCATAGAATCTTATCTTGGTCTTTTTACCACCGCTGTAATAATTCCTCCTGCAATTAAGCCAATAGGTAAAATAACTTGTCCCGGTAAAATAACCATTGAAACAATAGCTAAAAAAACACCGATTCCTATTTTTAATAACGCTAAATTAAAGAATGGTTTTTGCGCGTCATTAACATCAATTATTTTTTGAACAGTCAAATTCGTTAATACTTGCTTTATCAAATCAGCAGGAATGCCCTGCTTTTCGAGCCGGGCATAAATGATCTCATTATCAAGTCCTTCGTTTTTTAATCTTGAAGCTTGCAGGTAAGCTTTCCTTTTTAGTTCTTCGTCCATTGGTTTAGGTTAAAATATTCAAACAAATCAGGGGGCTACAAATGTGTATTACTCCTGAACAGCTTTATCGCAATTGCAAGCAAAATAATCCCGAATGCTTTACGAAGCACGCTCAACCCTATCGGCCCAAGCAGCCTTTCCAGCCACTTTACATTTTTAAGTACGAGATATACCACGAGGGTATTTAAAACAATGCCCACAAGGATATTTTGGGTTTGATATTGCGATTTAAGGGAGAGCAGCGTGGTCATGGTTCCGGCCCCCGCTATAAGCGGAAAAGCCAGCGGCACAATGGACGCTGCCTGCGGCAATTCTTCTTTAAAAAAATCGACGCCCAATATCATTTCCATGGCTATGATGAAAATTACCAGGGAGCCTGCAATGGCAAATGAAGAAATATCCAACCCAATTACCGCCAGCAACTCATCCCCGATAAAAAGGAACGTCACCATAAGCACAAGCACGGCTATACTTGCCTTTTCCGATTCAATATGGCCTACACGCTGCCTGAGCTGAATAATTACCGGTATGGCGCCCAAAATATCAATAATAGCAAAAAGGATCATCGTAACCGAAATGATCTCTTTAATTATAAACGGGTGCGGCATGGTGCGTAGGATTTATTCTTTTTTCTTTAAACGGAAACTTAGCAAAAAGGCTGCAAAAATATAGCATGAAGATAAGAAGAAAATAGCATGTACCGATAGCAAAGCTGCAAAGCCGGCCGTAACAGGCCCGAGGGTTTGCCCAATCGACGCGTACGACTGGTTGATCCCCAATATTTTGCCCTGCTCTTTATGATCAATCTGATCGGCAATTATCGCATTAAGCATTGGGTTACGCAAGCCGTTAAATAAACCATAACTGCAGATGCCGGCAACAAAAGGAATAAAATGATTGGTAAGCCCCGTTATAAACATTGCTGCCAGGCAAAGAAATGTTGAAAGCAGCAGGATCATTGATTTGGATGAAAACCACCTGGTGAACAGTGGAACACAAAGCTGCATAATGATGCCGCTTACACCAAAACCTGCATACAGAATACCGATCTGTGTAGGATTGATCTTCAATATATCAACAGTAAAGGTTTGAAAACCGATGATCATGGTAAACTGTGCCATAGTAAGCATGAAACCGGTGAACACAGCTGTGCCGATAACCGGTCGTTTGAGCGTGGTAACCAATGCGATAAACGAAAATTTAGTTTTTTCTGAATCTTTCTTTGTTTTATCGGGCGGATTGGTTTCCTTCAGGAAGAACAAGCTGCAAAGCGTACCGATCAGCGAGATACCCGCTGCAAAATAGAAAGGCACCTGCATGCCATACCTGTTCAGGCAACCTCCAATGGCCGGCCCAATCACAAAGCCAAACCCAAATGCCGAACTTAATATACCAAATCTCCTGGCCCTGTTATCCTGCCTTGCTGTATCTGATACCATAGCCTGCGCCACGGATACATTGCCTCCTGTAAGGCCATCCAAAATACGCGCGGCAAAAAGCATGATCATGCTGCGGGCTTCGGCGAAAAGGATAAAGGAGATACAGGTACCCGCCAGGCTGATCACCAGCAAAGGCTTCCGCCCCCATTTATCAGACAGGGAACCCAGCACCGGTGTGGCAAAAAACTGGGCTACTGAAAATGAGGCAGTAAGGATCCCCAGCGTTTCGCCGGTAACGCCAAAGGTTCTACCGTATGAGTAAAGTATTGGTACAATAATGCCAAACCCCAGGGAGTTAATGATACACACAAATACTAATACCCACAGGTTTTTATCGCCCTTCATGAAGCGGTTTTATTGGTTTGATAGTATAAAAAAGGGAATGTAACAAAAAAGGTTCTGAAAATTCAGAACCTTTTTTGTTTATGATAACATTGTTTTACTATTCAACAAATTTAGGATTGATAGGATTAACGGCTCCTTCAACCTTACCATGCCTTACGTGCGAACGTTTGATACTATAGCCAAAGTAAACTGCAAAACCTACCAATAACCAAACAATAAGCCTTGCCCAGTTTTCCCAGCCTTCGCTGGCGATCATACACAGGCAAATGATGGCTCCAAGAGGGCAAACTATCATATAAGCCGGAGTTTTGAACGGACGTTCAATGTTCGGATCGGTTTTCCTTAGGATAAAGATACCAATACATACAAGCACAAAAGCAAACAGCGTACCTATACTCACCATATCGCCTACATATTTATCAGGAATAAAACCTGCAAACAACGATACAAATACAAAGAATAACCATTGCGATTTGTAAGGGGTACGGAACTTAGGGTGCAGCTTTGAGAATACTTTAGGGATCAAACCGTCGGTACTCATGGTATAAAACACACGGGTTTGGCCCATCAGCATCACCAGGATCACCGAAGAGAAGCCTGCAAGTATCGATACAGTAACAAATGAAGCCAACCAACCATAACCAGGCATAGCGGTTTTGATAGCATAGCTTACCGAAGCCTCTTTACCCTGGATAAGGAAATCTTTATATGATACCAAACCTGTTAACACGTGCGAAAACAGGATATAAAGTGCTGTACAAAAAACCAATGATATCAAAATACCTTTTGGCATATCTCTCTGTGGATTTTTAGCTTCCTGCGCAGCTGTTGAAACAGCATCAAAACCAATAAAAGCAAAAAACACAACACTTGCGCCGCGTAATACCCCGAGCCAGCCGTGGTTAAAGGTGTCGGCATAATCAACTACGCCTGCACTAACTTTAATTTTACCGGCATCGGCGGGGATGGTATAAGGTGTGTGGAAAGCGGGGTTAATAAAGTGCCAGCCTAAACCAATGATCATTAATACAATGGCAACTTTTACAACCACAATGATGTTGTTTACAACTGCCGATTCGGCTGTACCACGGATCAACAACAGGGTTAACAGGAACAGGATCAGGATAGCCGGAAGGTTAACGATACCTCTTGTCCCAAATTCCGCTGCGTACATGCCTGCGCTGGTATTTGAAACTTCCATAAACGAGTGCGACCACGCGTATGGTATATGCACATTAAAGAAAGTGGTTAAAAACTCGTTAAAATACTGCGACCAGCCAATAGCAACCGTAGCGGCGCCAAGTGCATATTCAAGTACTAAATCCCAGCCAATGATCCACGCAATAAACTCGCCCATGGTAGCGTAAGAGTAGGTGTAAGCAGATCCTGCGATAGGGATCATACTGGCAAATTCTGCATAACATAAGCCAGCCAGGGCGCAACCGGCGGCAGCTATAAGGAATGAGATGGTAACCGCAGGACCGGCATGTTCACCTGCCGCAGCTGCCGTACGAACAAAAATACCGGCACCGATAATAGCGCCGATACCGAGTGCTATAAGTGAGCCAACGCCTAAGGTTCTCTTGAGCGATTTCTCCGTCTCTGCCGAAGCAGCCATTAGTTGAGCAATCGGTTTCTTAATAAATAATTTCATTTTAAATTAGTAAGATCAGTCAAAAATTAAAAATTTACATTTCCCCAAACGTACTTAAATTTA
Source organism: Mucilaginibacter sp. cycad4 (assembly GCF_034263275.1). Classification (NCBI taxonomy): domain Bacteria; kingdom Pseudomonadati; phylum Bacteroidota; class Sphingobacteriia; order Sphingobacteriales; family Sphingobacteriaceae; genus Mucilaginibacter; species Mucilaginibacter sp. cycad4. Next base: position 4,123,227 of record NZ_CP139559.1, read on the forward strand.
TTGAAAACATAAAGAGCCGAATGAAACAACAGTTAAGTATTAATTATCAAAATATTAAACTGTTAAATGCTATTAAATCTATAGAGATTCAGACTTGAACCGTGATTCAGAGGATTAAAAGATTTCATGATGCAGAGTTCATGGATGATTTTTTATTTCTGCCGCAAATCCCTGCCAAAGTTGGCTCTTTACTCTGCTCAAAACGGCTTTTGTAACTGTCCACAACAAACTGCCACTGCCTGCTGCTACTAAAAATTGCCAACCGTTACTCCCCTTCCCGCTTTACCAGCAGTACTTCATCATTATCTAATAACAGGTAGCCGTACTCATAATTAAAAAAATAGGTCGACCCGGTTTTGGTTTGATAAATGCTGGTGATATAATCGAAATCAAAACCTTTTGCAGTAAGTTTTTTACGGGTTGTTTTGGTTTTGCCGGTCGGGTTCAACTCTTCTAATACACGGCGGTTGCGGCGCAGGATATTGTTGATATTGCGCACCAGGTTGTAACTGTTACTATTGAGCTGATTATTGTAATTATTACGGCACAGGTCGTTACAAAACTTTTTATCGGCACGCCCCTGTAATGGCGTACCACAATCTAAACATAGTCTTTCCTCGCTCATTGTATAAAGATAGCGATAATTTATCCGTTTGCAAACGCTTACAAGCGGATACTATCGACTATAAACGATTAATATCCGGGTAATCGTTTCGCCCTCCCCCACCTTTGTATCGTTAATTCAAACAACATAAAACAGTAAATATTAAAACGATGAACTCATTAAGAAACAGTGTGCGCCTGGTAGGCAACTTAGGTATGGATCCTGAAGTAAAAGTATTCGAGAGTAATAAAAAAATGGTACGCCTCTCCATTGCCACTAACGAAAGCTATAAAAACGACAAAGGCGAAAAAATAACCGATACCCAATGGCATAACCTAATTTTCTGGGGCACACAAGCCAAACTTGCCGAAGATCTGCTAAAAAAAGGCGATGAAGTAGCAGTTGAAGGTAAATTATCTAATCGCAACTATACCGACAAGGATGGTATTAAACGCTACGTATCTGAAATAGTGGTTAACGAGTTTTTGAAGGTTGGTGCTAAAGGCTGAAGAGCAGATGGTGACAGTCCTAAAGCTGTTGGTAATTGGCGGGTAAGGTCAGTGGATACAAGAGCTCAGGTATCGCCGAGGGAGGAACAACAAATGACCAAATAGCAGTTAGTCAAAATATTAATGATAAATCAAAACAACGATAGATGGCGATTTTATATCTAAATTTTATATAATCATCTTGATTTATCATCATATATTTTTGATAGCTGCGAATAACCGGAGAAAAAGTATCTTAGTAATGGTCCCCTTAAACATTTAAAGCTTGAGTACATGTTAAAGTTATATAGAAAAGATGCCGGAATTATAAACTATTGGGAAACCTGGGACAAAGATGATAAAACAGGTTTGATTCATTGGGGAATCGCAGGCGAGAAAGGGCAAAGCGGAGAAGTCCGGTCAAGCCTATTATCAAACTTTCGCAGAAAAATTCAAACGATCATAAATAAAAAAATAGAAGAAGGGTACAAACAAATCAATATAGATGATCACTATACTCTTTTGATCGAATACGTGATTGAGGGTATGGGAACGCCTCTGGATGTGGAAAAAAGGACAAGGCTTCAAAATAAAATGGATGAGATTTTAGGATGGACAGGCCTCGGGCATTGCGATGGTGGTAGTATTGGTAGTGGTACAATGGAAGTCTGTTGTTTCGTAATAGATTTCAATTTAGCTAAAACTGTAATTGAAAGATCTTTACAAGATACAGAATTTGCAAACTACATGCGTATTTACGATGAAAACGAATGATGGCAATTAAGGGAGTATTGGGGTATTTCTCTCGGCTGTCAGCCTACGCATCAGGCCCAAAAGCCCTGATATATGCGGTTCTTTCAACAATGGAATGAATAACCCCGTCAAGTTGCTGCGATGTTGTATCAATATGGCCGATGATCTCTTTATTGAGCGGGTTTTGAAGATCTTCGTTATCAAACAAATTAACCAAACCCAGGATAGTAGCAACAGGTTTGCGCAATTCGTGCGAGCTGATATTGGCTATGGTTTGCAGCCTGTGGTTTTGTTCACGTATATTATCTTCGGTCTTTTTACTTTCTATCAGTACCCTCAGAATGTTCACAGTACGCTCAATAATACTCAGCTCATCCTCATTTGGCTCACGTACTGTATGATAATAAATACCAAACACGGCCAAAACTTTGGTGTTTTTTGAACTCATTACCGGCGATGACCAGCAAGCCTTAAGGCCGTAGGGTTTAACAAGCCCCACATAATCACTCCAAAGGAGATCATTTTCAATATCACTTACAATGACCTGCCTACGGTGAAATGCCGACGTTCCACACGATCCTACATTTGGCCCTATTGATAAGCCTTCCAACTGATCGCTGTACGCCTGCGGTAGTCGCGGACTGGCAAGCGTATGCAATTTTTCCTGCGCATCATCAACTTCCAAAACAGAACAGATCATATCCGGGAAGATCCTTTCAATTCCCATAAGCAGTTCGCCTGCAGATTGTGCCAGTGTATATTGCGATGCGGCATTTAACTCCAGCACCCTCTTTTCAAGCTCCAGTACCCATTCCTGCATTTTTATTTCCGTTATATCACGTACAAAAACAGCCAGATGGTCCTGATATGGGTATATATTAATACGAAGCCAGCTGTTTGAATATGCATTTAAATATTGTACTTGTGTTGACTTTTTGCAGGTTAACGAAAGTTGAAACTCGTTCTCTACCCTTTCAGTTAAACCAAGGCTTTTAATCTCCATAAAATTGGCCTGATCAAGTTCGGTTAAGCTAAGGTTAGTCATAGCCTGGAAGGCCGGGTTAAAGGAAATTATATTCCAGTTGGCATCAAGTACAATAAAACCTTCATTAAGGCTTTGAATGGTATGCTGAACAATATCATCTCCCGATTGGCCAATCATACCGGCCAGTGTATTACCGCTCGAATAAATCAGGCCATCATCCTCATTCAATATCACCGACCAGATAATGCTAAAGTAACACCCGTCTTTTGCTTTAATACGGCTTTGATAGCCAACTAATTTTTTATTAAGCAAAAGGCTGCCCTGTGATTCTGCCTGGCGTTCTTTATCTGCCGGATGGCATATAGCTGCAATATTTATACCCGTTAATTCCTCCTCGCTATAGTTAAGGGTATTACGAAAAGCGTGGTTAGTATGCAGGATCACGCCATTCATATCCATGACAAAAAAAATATCTTTTGAATGAGTAAAGAGTGACGTAAACCTTGTGTCCATACGCAACAGGCATAACATATTTATAATAACTAAGTTATAAAAATGTTTGCAATATTATCTAATATTTCAGGGAGTACTTGCAGCCACGGGTATTATTTTCCCATTAAAAAATTTACTCCCGGTTAAAGCAAAGTCGGCGATGTACTTACCCATTTCAAACGCCATTACCGGCGATTGGTAACCCGGAAAAGCCTGCTCCAGCATCTCAGTTTGTGCCGATCCTAAAGCCAGGCAGTTTACTTTTACGCCTTGTTCGGTCAATTCCTGGGCCATGCATTCGGTTAAAGTATGCAAAGCCGCTTTACTTGACGAATAGGCCGACAATCCCGGAAACTTGGCACTGCCCTGGAAACCACCCATGCTGCCAATATTAAGAATATGCGAACCGGCAGGCATCAAAGGTACCAGGGCCCGGATAGCGCGCACATGGCCAATAAAATTGCTTTGCAGCATTTCCACAAAATCCGATTCGAGCAACTCCATAAAAGGTTTATTGATAAGTACCCCCGCATTATTGATCAAAACATCAACCCGGTTATCAAAATGCGATGCTATAAACTGCTGCAGGCCTTCATAATCGTCATGCACAATGTCAAATTTTAAGGCAAACAACTGGCAGTCGGGATTTAACCCGTGAGCTATCTCCAGCAAACGTTCCAGTTTCTCCTGTGAGCGGGCCAGTGCTATCACCTTATGGCTGCCCGAAAGTATCAGTTCAATTACGGCTTCGAAGCCTACGCCGCTACTGGCGCCGGTTATTATGATGTTCATATGCCCCCTATCCCCCTAAAGGGGGAATAATTGTTGTTTAATTGATTCCATTTTCTCCAGCGTCATTGCGAGGTACGAAGCAATCCCGATTAGCAGAGCGGCCCTGTAAAGTTTGGGATTGCTCCGTGCCTCGCAATGACGAGTAATTTTAGCATCCTTGAGATGATAAACCAATTGCTAAACTAACAATTTTCGATAAAAAGCTTATTGCAGAAATTACTCAATAAACGCTAAACTACCAATTTTTGCTCAACCGGGTGCTTGATCAGGTAAAAACCATCGCTGATGAGCTTACCATATTCCGGCTCGTTGCGGCCCTTTTGCTCAAGAAAGTGTTTGATCTCGGCGGCTAACGCAGGCTCTACACTTTCGTGGTCAAGCATTTCCAGTATCTCCAGGGCACAAAGCCAGTCGTCATGATGGTCTTTTTGCAGTTGCTGCCATACATTGCCTAAAAAGCCATAATCACCATGGTTTATGCGGCAATTGCGTACCTGCTGGTAAAGCTTATGCAGTTCTTTGGTTTTATGATCATGCCGGGCGTGGTGCGTTTCTGTTTTGGATTTATAAACAATGGTTTCATAAGCTTCCCTGTCGGCCGCGCCGCAAAATACCGAAATGATCTCTTCGCCAACAGCCATGTCATAAACGCCCCAGGCCGGATCAAACAACACCGTTCCATTTTCATCTGTAACGGTTACGTTATCAAAAGTGATCAGGCAGATTTTACCATCCTCCGAAAGAACATTTTTAACAATACCTTTTACGATGACCCCGCTTTCAAAATGTAGTTCGGTTCCGTGCCCTTTTATTATACCCGCTGCTTTCAGATCATCATCCGAAAAATCCTCCAAAGCTGTATCGTGATGGCCCTTCAATTTACCAACCGGCGAGCTGAAACCATCTTTATGATAATCTTTACTATGGCCTTTTAACTGTTTATTGTTCAGGGCCAGCGCGGTGGGGCCGGTGGTTTTAATAAAATAAGGTTTGCCGCCTGCATCTGTCTTAAAATCGGTAATGTTACCCGAAACCTGCAAGCCCGAACTGTAAACAGCGGTACAGGTATTTCTACTTTCAACAGCCTTTTTCAATCCATAAGCACTACCTTTTCTGAAAGCCATGGTATTGGCAAACTCTTCAAGCACGTTGATCAGGTTTTGAAAATCCGGGGTTACAAAAAGTTGCGGTTGCGGTTTGGTAATATCATAGGGGTATTTAACCGCATCAATAGTATACCATAGCTTTTGAACATCTTTATTCATACAGGTTGAACTTTCGCCGATTGACGAAAGCAGGCCTGCACCGTAAATCTTTGGTTGCTCCAGTGTTCCGATCAGGCCATACTCTACTGTCCACCAGTGCAGGCGGCTCAGCAGGGCCATTTCCGAAGGTTCCCCCATGTTTTCCTGGCAATAAGTTACCAGCTCTTCTGCTTTGACAATTTCCTGTTCATCGGCATCAGGCATTTCCTTTAATATAGATAAAGCCCGGATAGCCTCATAAAGCTCAAAATCCTGCGCCGAAAACATGGCTTTAGCTCCTATCGACCCAAAATAACTCAGATACTCATGATAATCCTTATCGGCAATAATTGGCGCGTGCCCCGCCGATTCATGAATGATATCGGGCGCCGGGGTATATTCAATATGTTTTAACTGGCGAATGTCGGCCGCTATAACCAGTACCCGGTAAGCCTGGTACTCCATAAAGGCAGCCGGCGGAATAAAGCCATCAACCGTAACCGCTCCCCAGCCAATTTTGCCGAGGGCGTTGTTCATCTCCTGTAAATTGGGAATATGTTCAATAGTTAAACCTGCTTTTTGCAAACCGGGGATGTACGGGTAATAGGCTACATCCTTAAGGTAGCTGTAATTCTGACGCATAACGTAGCGCCACACTGCATGGTCGATAGGCGTATAGTGTTCGTAATGCTGGTCGACTATAAATTGTTTTAAATGACCGGGCAATGCCGCAACCTGCGGATTATTAAAATCATTAAAATGGCTCATTAATAACTGGCGGTTTATATTATAACGCCAAGTTTAGCAGATGGTTGTCATGAAAACAAATTTCAGTTCATTATTCTGAAACTAAAACATACACGAAATATTATTCTTCTATTGGGTGATTTTCCAATTTTGGTTCTTCACCTTTTTTAAGGCCGCCATCCAGCCGCTTTGGAGCCAATACATAATAGACACCGAATAACGCCACAATAATTGAAATGAGGTAGAACCCAAAGCTTAGATAAACCGCCATATCTTCAGCAAGACTAAACTGACGGGCCAGTGTAAGGAACAGCGCATCACGAATACCGCCACCACCCAAACTAAACGGAATAACTGCCGCTAAGGATGAGAAAAGAAATGACAGCAGATATGGAGCAAATTTACCGTTGAAATCCTGTGCAAGCAATAAACAAACAATGGTAAGCAATTGCATGCTTTGTACGCCTATGGCTTTTAAATGTGCCTGTACAAAATTGTGGGTGTATTCTTTAAAAAACTTTCGGGCTACAAAATAATAGATCACAGAACCAACCGATACTATACCAAGCGGCCAGGCCAGGTGATAGGGAAAACTCGGGATTAAAATAATCAGTCCCACTACAATGGCGCCTATGGCCCAAAAACCACTGAGCCTATCAAACAGGATAGCCCAGAATACTTTTTTTGTAGGTAAATGATAGCGTTTATGTAACAGGTAAATTTTGTAACCATCGCCGCCGATGCCGCCGGGTAATAACACATTATAGCACAAGCCAAGAAAATACAGGCGTAGGTTAAAGCGCCAGTCTAACCGCAAACCGATAGATTTAAAATAGCTTAATAGCCGCCATGACGAAAAAAGCATCGACCCAACATAACAGGCTATAGCGGCGGTTAACCAGGCGCGGTCGGCATGAACTAAGCGATATTTAATTTTCGCAAACGGAACCTTACTGAATACATAATAAAGTAAACCACCGGTTACTACTATGATAAGGATTACTTTTATAACGCCCCAAAGCTTACCTTTCCAGGTTTTATGTTCGGCACCTTCGTCAATGATGTCTTCTGTTTGTGTCATTCGGCTGCAAAGCTATGTTATTTTTTTATTTGGATGTACGGGATAGTCAATTAACAATTTTTCTTCATTTTGTTTTCACAAACATTAAAACCAGTAAATCAGTTAATTATTACAGGGTTATTTTTTTCCCGGTAAATTCGTGGTTCAAATAATTAAACCAATGCCATTGTAATCAAATATTCAACTCTGTGTAATGATAATATCAAATCGGTGAAATCCTGATAACAAAGTATTACTTTTGCGGCAAATTTATCGACATGAGTAAAGTAAACGTTGGTTTAGTACAAATGACCTGTACTGCTGATAAACAGCAGAACCTGCAAAAGGCAATTGTTAAAGTAAGGGAAGCTGCGGCTAAAGGCGCGCAAATAGTTTGTTTACAGGAACTTTTTACCTCGCTTTACTTTTGCGATGTTGAGGATTACGACAATTTTAAGCTGGCCGAAGCTATCCCCGGCCCATCAACTGATGAGCTTTCAAAAGTTGCTGCCGAACTTAATGTGGTGATCATTGCTTCATTGTTTGAGAAACGTGCCCAGGGTGTTTATCACAATACAACCGCTGTTTTGGATGCCGACGGAAGCTATCTTGGCAAATACCGCAAAATGCATATCCCTGATGATCCGGGCTTTTACGAAAAATTTTACTTCACCCCTGGTGATTTAGGCTACAAAGTATTTAATACCAAATTTGCCCGGGTAGGTGTATTGATCTGCTGGGACCAATGGTATCCTGAGGCAGCGCGTATCACCGCTTTAATGGGTGCCGATATATTATTTTACCCAACCGCTATTGGCTGGGCTACCACACAAGACGAAGCTACCAACGTTGAGCAATACAACGCATGGCAAACCATCCAGCGTTCGCACGCGGTAGCTAATGGCGTGCACGTAGTAAGTGTAAACCGTGTAGGTGAAGAAGCCGGCGTAAAATTTTGGGGAGGATCATTCTTTGCCAGTCCATTTGGTGCAATCATTCATCAAACATCACATGATGATGAGGAGGTTGTAGTACAGGAATTGGATCTGGATAAGTCTGATTACTACAGAAGTCACTGGCCGTTTTTACGTGACAGGAGGATAGACAGCTATCAGCCGATAACTAAAAGGTTGTTAGACGAGGACTAAAATAATACAAGCGTCATTGCGAGGTACGAAGCAATCCCCAATTGGCATGTCGGCAATGCAAGGTCGCTCTGCATATCGGGGATTGCTTCGTACCTCGCAATGACGTTTTTGATATCAGGTAATACCCTTACATTTGCATCACCAAATTATGAGCCAACAAATATCAACCATACTTACCCCCGCTTCGCAGGGCTTCCATTTTCCCGCCGAATGGGCCAAACATACCGCTACCTGGCTTAGCTGGCCCCATAAAGAGGCTTCATGGCCGGGCAAAATCGATACCATTTACGCACCCTACATCGAGTTTATCAAAGTAGTTACCGAAGGCGAACTGGTACGCATTAACGTGGTCAACGAAGACATGAAAGCCTCGGTGATTTTCCAGCTGCAGAATGCAGGGGTAGATTTAAGCAAAATAGAGATCTTTGAGTTCCCTACCAATGATGCCTGGTGCCGTGATCATGGTCCGGCGTTTTTGATAAACCCTGCTACCAAACAAAAGGCCATTGTCGACTGGGGCTATAACGCCTGGGGCGATAAGTACCCTCCATTTGATTTGGATGATGTGATCCCTACCAAAATAGGCAACCACTTTGGCTTACCTGTATTTAACCCGGGCATTGTTATGGAAGGCGGCTCGGTCGACTTTAACGGTAAAGGCACCATTTTAACCACTACTGCCTGCCTGCTCAACAAAAATCGCAACCCACAGCTTAACCAGCAGCAGATTGAAACTTACCTGCAAAACTATTATGGTGCAGAGCAAATCCTTTGGCTGGGTGATGGCATTGTAGGCGATGATACCGATGGACATATCGACGATATTACCCGCTTTGTGAACGAGGACACCGTTGTTACCGTTGTGGAGGAAGATAAGAACGATGAGAACTACCACATCCTCCAGGAAAACCTCGAAACCCTGAAAACCATGCGCCTGCTCAATGGCAAACAGCTTAACATCATTGAGCTGCCTATGCCCGATGCAGTAATTTACGAAGATACCCGCTTACCTGCCTCATACGCCAACTTTTACATTGCTAATTCGGCTGTGATAGTGCCTACGTACCGTTCAAAGAACGACGATAAAGCGCTTGACATATTGACCCAATGCTTCCCCGACCGTAAGGTTGTGGGCATAGACAGCACCGACATTATCTGGGGCCTTGGCAGTTTCCACTGCCTCAGCCAACAGGAACCGGAATAAGAGTACAGAACGCCCTCCCCCGCCAACTGATGGGGAGGGCGTTTGATTAAAAGCGTTGTCATTTCGACAGAGCAGCGGTGGAATTGAGCATCGGGGCGAAAGAGAAGTCTTCTACGCTTGTAAAGCAACGATGCATGGCTTAAAGCAGGGCGTATAAAATTTCTCCTCACCCAATCGCGCTTTACCCTACCCGTTCGTCGAAATTACAATTCGTTTTTTTAAATGAAGCTTTTCCTTCTAATCTTCTTTCTTTCACCTTGACTTCTTGCCTCTCAATTCCCATCTTGCTTCCTGCATCTTGACTTCTTGCTTCTCTTAACTTTTTTCACCGCCTTTATCCCTCACTTCACCGACATCTCCCCTTACATCGCCAAGTATTGATTGACCAGCCTGCCCTGTTGCTGTAGTTTTGGGTAACATTAAAACTTAAAGCAATGAACAACGATATAATAAACACCGAAAACAAAAGAAATGGCAAAATCATGTTAGGAATAATTTTACTGGCAGCCGGTGGTTTATTTCTGATAGATCAGCTCGATGCCTTACTTATTCCCGATTGGCTTTTTAGCTGGCCAATGTGGTTCATAGCCTGGGGCGCTTACATGGGTGCCAAACATGACTTCAAAAAACCATCATGGATCTTTATGATATTGTTAGGCGTGATATTCCTGGTAAATGACAACGTTAACAATGCCGACCGCATTACCTGGCCAATTGCCCTTATGCTACTTGGCACCTGGATAGCTGTAAGGCCCGCCAAACAAACCGACCGTGACTTTTGGGAAAAGAACGAAAAAGCCAAACAGCATTTCGACTTTGAGCAGCCTAAAACCGAAGCATAAACTCAATCATCTATCATATATATCAAAGCCGGGGCATTTTTAAAAAGCCGCGGCTTTTTGTTATACTAATGATAGCTTTAATCTAAAATCCAACCTCTTAACCAATGTTAGCTGGGTGTTCAACTTTTTTAGGTGTGAACACCTTGTTATTTTTCTAAAATACAAATAACTAATAATCAGAAATTTAACTTTTAATAATTATCGCCAATTCGCTATACCTGAACAGATACCTACTGAGAATCAATAACATAGATATTCAGGAAATAAAAAGCTGAACACCCGTTTTTAAAAAATTGAACACCTGCGATAAAGCTGAATTTGAACGTTAATTATATGCTTTTTAATTTTGAGGGATATTCTGCCATCAGCATATCCACCCTTAAGATTTATTTACTAATGTAAAACCCGGCTTATTTTATTGATAAAAAACCGTCGCAACACACAATTTTTTATTTTTGCCGAATGACAAAATATCAATCGCAACTTTTTCACCGCCAAAACATCCCCCTTCACCGATTTCTTTAAATACATCGCCAGTTTTTGTTTGGCTCAACTATAATGTTACCTTAGTTTTGGATATGATTTTAATTTGCAGATAATACAATGAACAACGATATAGAACATCCAAAAGATCCTAACAAAGGCAAATCTGTTGCCGGGATCATTTTACTTGCTGTAGGCGGCATATTGCTGCTTCAGCAATTCAACCTCTTCTTTATACCTCACGCTATAGTGTTATGGCCGCTATGGCTTGTTTTCTGGGGACTTTATATTGGTTCAAAACATCAATATAAAAAAGCTTCATGGATCATGCTGGTGGGCATAGGTGTACTGCTGCTGCTTAGCAAAAACATTGATAACTCAGATCGTATCCTGTGGCCACTGGCCGTAATTGGCTTTGGTATGTGGCTGATATTAAGGCGCAACAAACACTTTGATCCTCAACAATGGAAAAACGAGTTCAAAGGTGATAAATGGGGCAGCTGGGACAAAAAAGAACCTTTCCAGTTTGAAAAAACTGAGCCTGTTGTTGACTATACAATAAAAGATGAGGGCGACCCGATCCCTCCCGTTGATCCTTATGCCCAGAAACAGCAACAATACAACTCCAAATATTCAGGCGACGATTATATAGATACCGTATCTATTTTTGGCGGGGTTAACAAAACCATCCTTTCCAAACAATTCCGCGGTGGCGATATCGTGAACATATTTGGCGGCGCCGAACTTGATTTTACCCAGGCTGATATTAACGGCCGTATCATCATTGATATTACCCAGATCTTCGGCGGAACTAAAATTATTGTGCCATCAAACTGGCAGGTAGTATCTGACCTGGCGGCGGTTTTTGCCAGTGTTGATGATAAACGCATCAGGAGCACCGCAAGTGTAGGCAGCGAGAAGGTGCTGGTACTTAAAGGCGTATCCATATTTGCGGGTGTTGATATCCGCAGTTATTAATTAATCAAGGCAGCTAATTACGAAAAGCATAAAAACATGAACTGGTACGTAGCAAAATTAGTTTTCAGGGTGATAAGCGGGGATGGCGACCATCAGGCGCAATTTGATGAGCAATTAAGATTGATCAGTGCAGATAACGAACTGGTGGCTTATGAAAAAGCTAACCGGATAGGTCACGCCAACCAGGATAGCTTCAAGAATATTGAAAAGCAAACCGTTAAATGGCAATTTATTGATGTGGCCGAACTTAACCAGCTTGGCGAACTTACCGACGGCACCGAATTGTATTATAACATACACGAAACACCCGATGCCGACCTGTACATTGCCTGGGCGCATCATAAGTCGGCCTTATTGGGCATCAGAAATTAAACCTTAAAACCACAGAAAGTAACCCGTTTTGGAAGTTCCATCAATACAAACATCAAAACTATACGCGGCATTTGTAATATGCGGCCTGGTTTGGGCTGCATTACAAACTTATATCATTCATAGTTTTGGTTTTTTATGGTTCACCGCCGCTACCGATGGCCTGTTGAGCGCCATACTGCTTTCATGCGCCTGCTGGCTTATCAACAATAACTTACGCTACTACCAGCCAGGTAAGGGCAGCTATATTAACCTGTTTATCTGGTGCGTGGCGCTTGCAGGCATCTGTACAGCTGGTTGCCGTTACCTTTTACCGCTCATTAACAGCGACCAGATCTACACCGGGTTCCTGGCCCAGTCGTTAACCATCCGCTTTTTTACCGACTTTTTAGCTATCGGATGGATGGCGATGATCAGTTTGTTATGGTTTTCACAGCTCGACCAGAAAGAAACCCTGAAACGCAAAACCGAAGCCGAGCAGCTGGCCCGCGAAGCCGAGCTATACAATCTGCGTCAGCAGCTACAGCCGCACTTTTTGTTTAACAGCCTAAACTCCATCAATGCCCTTATTGGTTTTAAGCCCGATGAGGCCCGCAGGATGATCCACCAGCTATCTGACTTCTTGCGCGGAACGCTTAAGAAGGACGATCAGCTGCAGGTTAGCTTAACAGAAGAACTGGCACATCTTAACTTATACCTCGATATAGAAAAAGTACGCTTTGGGCACCGTTTACAAACCGAAATAAGCTGCGACCCCAAATGCGGAACCGCCATACTGCCATCTATGCTATTACAGCCTTTGGTTGAAAATGCCATTAAATTTGGCCTGTACGATACCATTGGTGAAGTTACGGTGAGCATTCGCGGTGAAATTGAAGATGGCTACCTGAACTTAATGGTACAGAACCCGTACGATCCGCAAACATCCAAACCAAAAAAAGGTACGGGTTTTGGTTTGCGGGGAGTGCAACGTCGATTATATTTGCTGTATGCCCGCAATGATTTGATGGAAACCCACGCGAGCGATGATCTGTACACAACCATTATAAAAATACCGCAACTATGAAGCGAGCTTTAATTATTGATGACGAACCTTTAGCCCGCATGGTTGTAAGGGAATACCTGCTTGATTTTAAAGACATTGAACTGATACAGGAATGCAACGATGGCTTTGAAGGCCTCAAAGCCATTCAGCAGTACCAGCCCGACCTGGTTTTTTTAGATATCCAGATGCCTAAAATTACCGGCTTTGAAATGCTTGAACTGGTTGAGCAGCCCCCTGCCGTAATATTTGCCACCGCATTTGATGAATACGCCATTAAAGCTTTTGAAGCCCATGCGGTTGACTATTTGTTAAAACCATTCAGTAAAGAACGTTTTAATAAAGCTGTTGAAAAATTCCTGGCTTCGGCTACGCCAAAACCTGCTGTTAAACAAACGGAAGAATTACTGGAAACCGCCGCTACCCAGTCGCCCGCCCAACACGAACGCATTGTGGTAAAAACCGGCACCAAGGTAAAGATCATCCCTGTTGCCGATGTTGAGTACCTACAAGCCGATGATGATTACGTAAGCGTGATCACCAAAGAAGGCTCATACCTCAAAAACAAAACCATGAGCTTTTTTGAACAAACGCTTGATCCCAATCATTTCGTCCGTGTTCATCGTTCATACATCGTAGCCATACAACAGATCACCCGTATAGATCCATACGAAAAAGACGCTCACCTGGCTATCCTGAAATCAGGCGCCAAAATCCCGGTAAGTAAAACGGGGTATGTGAAGTTGAAACAGGTGTTGGGGATTTAACCGTAAGAGTTTAAAAACCAAGCTACACGATATTATTTCTCTACCCGTCATTGCGAGGCACGAAGCAATCCCCTAAATACAGAGGAACTTGCATAGCCGCCCTGTACAGTTCGCGATTGCTTCGTACCTCGCAATGACGTGGTTAATATTTTACGTGAAGTTGAAACAGGTGTTGGGGATATAGAATTTGTATAGACTTAAAAATCAGCATATATAATACAATATACACCCGTCATTGCGAGGAACGAAGCAATCCCTTAAATACAGAGGGGCTTGCATAGCTATTCTGTACAGTTCGCGATTGCTTCGTACCTTATAATGACGTGATCGTAAGTTGTTGATTGTTAAGTATTTTTTTGGCGGTTTTATAACATGGGCGTTCCCGTTAGCTAACGGGCCGGGCTTTCCGTTACAAGTCCTCGCTTTGCCCACACACAAACCCGATGCACGCTCCGGGCTTTACACTGCAATCCCTAACGCAGCCTGCGCACCATCCCCAAAATATATTTTAACGCCCCATCAGGGTCTCTCGTAGAGGACCCCGATGTACACGCCATGCACATTCGCTGTTCTGAATATCCTGATAGATGTTTAGAATGCTGTGAACCTCAGGGCCCACTATGGTTTAAGTTAACCCGCAAAATCTAAACATCCCGGAAAGCAAGTTTACGATTACGAGACTCCGCTGGAGTCCAATATATTTTTAAATGTCTTGTCCTGAAATGAGTTTACACAAAAATAAACTACATGGAAAAGATCATTATTGATGGAAAAGGACATTATTCACTTGAATTTAAGCATTCAGTTATCAAAGAGTATTTGGCTGGCAGTGTTAGTCAAAAGGCGTTGTTGAGGAAATATGATATCAAGATACATAGTGGCATAACGCGTTGGATGCAGAAGTTAGGTTATGCAGAAGTTTCGGAAAAAGACAGATATTTGTCATCAGTAAAACCACTATCCTTGCCCGCAAAGAAGCCCCATAAAGATCCGCCTACAGGTGCCTTGTCGCAAGAACAACAACGCATCAAAGAACTCGAACGTCAGCTTGAAGATGAGCAGCTTCGCAGTGAAATGTACAAGCGTATGATCGAGATTGCTGAACGTGATCTTAATATTCCTATCCGAAAAAAGTCGGATACCAAGTGATCCATGAGATGAAAGACATGTATACAAGGATCAGCCTTGTACGATTATGTCGGTTACTTGGTATTACCCGTCAGGCCTATTATCAGCACTTTTGGCAACAAGAAGCATCTGGAATAGAGGATACACTTATATTGCAGGAGGTTGTCAGCATTCGCCAAGACCACCGGGCAATGGGTGGCAGGAAGCTTTATGAAAAGCTGCACCCTTTTTTGCTTGATCATGGCATTAAAATGGGACGGGATGCACTGTTCGACCTGTTGTCAGCTAATGGACTGTTAGTAAAGAAACGCCGCAGGCGGCATGTGACGACCTGGTCGGGTCACCGGTTCAACAGATGGCCGAATATCATACGCAGCCTGGAGGTCGTCAGGCCTAACCAACTGTGGGTAAGCGATATCACCTACTGGAAAGTAAAAGAAGAACATTTGTACATCAGTTTGATAACGGACGCTTATTCGCACAAAGTAGTTGGCTATCATTTGGCTGATACCTTAGAAACGATCGAAACGATACAGGCCTTGAAAATGGCTTTAAAAGACCTGCCTGAACAATTGCCGGAGGCACTTATACATCACTCGGACCGGGGAGTGCAATATTGCACAGAAAGCTATGTAAAGCTATTACAGGACAGATACATCAAGATCAGTATGACCGAGAACGGTGACCCATTAGAGAATGCCGTTGCTGAACGAATGAACGGCATTCTTAAAGAAGAATATCTTAAGCATCACCGGCCTGAGAATAAGCAACAAGCAAAACAATTACTGGATAGAGCTATCGAGTTGTATAACAAACACCGGCCACACTTCAGTATCGGTCTGCTAACGCCCCAACATGTGCATGATAAAAGCTTGCTACCTCAAAAATTGTGGAAGAACTATTATCGCAAAAACACTAACATTGTAAACGTATCACAGGACATCACTACACTTGTAAATACATAACAGGACTATCTCATAAAATGTAAACTTTTTTTAGGACGAGACATTATATTATAAAACACTGCCGGTCCCATCGGGGCAACGTGTTTATAGCAATTAAAGGAATGTCTTTTCGGCTCCGGTAGGTGCCTCGTGTTGAAATTCAGGCCGAGAAATTTTAT
Organism: Mucilaginibacter sp. cycad4; assembly: GCF_034263275.1. Lineage (NCBI taxonomy): Bacteria > Pseudomonadati > Bacteroidota > Sphingobacteriia > Sphingobacteriales > Sphingobacteriaceae > Mucilaginibacter > Mucilaginibacter sp. cycad4. Next base: position 4,139,476 of record NZ_CP139559.1, read on the forward strand.
GGGTAAACCTAAATCTGCGAGAGACCCTGAGGAGACATAATGGATACTCGCAATGAAGATGACTTATATTTTTCGCTTAATCGCAATAATTTAATGCATATATCCACGTTAACTATAATCATAGTTAACAACCTGACCAATGCCTAAACCAATTACATTGCTACTATTAATTATATTGATAGCACTTCACAAAACCGAAATCCCCGATAGCAAACGTGCCAGCGATGTGCGCCTTAATGTATGGCCTAAACTTCAGAAAGAGCTTAAAGACAAAGGCTTTGCACCCTATGGCTCCGTATACCTACGTATTATCAAAGATATCAGCGTGCTTGAAGTATGGGTAAAATCTGCCAATAAATACCAGCTTTTTAAAACTTATGACGTATGTACCTACTCGGGTGGACTGGGTACTAAAACCCGCAATGGCGATGGAAAAAGTCCGGAAGGGTTATATACCATAGAGCCCAAACAACTTAACCCGGTAAGCAACTATTACCTGGCTATTAATGTAGGATATCCCAATGCCATTGAAAAAGCTAAAGGCTACACCGGCAGCGCCATTATGGTTCATGGGCACTGTGCTTCTATAGGTTGCTATGCCATGACCGATGCCCGGATCGAAGAAATTTATACCCTTGTTTACGAAGCGTTTGCAGCCGGCCAAAAGCAAGTCCGTGTTGATATTTTCCCTTTCCGGATGGATGATGCAAACTTAAAGCGTTATGCGGCTTACAAACAAGATACCTTTTGGCGTTCCCTTAAACCTGCTTACGAATTATTTGAAAAACGACAGGTGCCAGTTGATTATCATCTTAAGGGGAAGGAATACGCTTACTGACCGTTGATTTTTTGATTACGTTGATTACGCAGATGGAGCTAAATATTTGCTTGTGGCCGGGTTATCACCAGAAGTGTTCGGAAGATTTTTAATTCCCTCCCCTGGGAGGAGGGGTTTATACGTCATTTCAGGCGAATAAGTCTGTGAATGAACCCCCTCCCTACACCCTCTCAGGGCTACTGTGCGTACACATCTTTTAAATTCTATCAATAATTGAAAAAAATGTCATTTCGAACAAACCTGGTGAGAGAATTCGCGCGCAGGGGGTGAGGAGAAATCTTCTACGCCCTGCTTTTATAAGTATGATTGTAGAGCCTGATGTAGAAGATTTCTCTTTCGCCCCACTTCTTAGCCCGCCCCTGCTCAATCGAAATGACATTTTCTTTTATTTAAAAGATGTGTACACACTGTAGCCCCTGGGAGGGGTGCGGCTGAATTTTGTGGTGGCAGGGAGGGGTTTATACGTCATTTCAGGCGAATAAGTCTGTGAATGCCCCCCTCCCTACACCCTCTCAGGGCTACTGTGTGTACACATCTTTTAAATTCTATCAATAATTGAAAAAAATGTCATTTCGAACGAACCTGGTGGGAGAATTCGCACGCAGGGGGTGAGGAGAAATCTTCTACGCCCTGCTTTTATAAGTATGATTGTAGAGCCTGATGTAGAAGATTTCTCTTTCGCCCCACTTCTTAGCCCGCCCCTGCTCAATCGAAATGACATTTTTTTTTATTTAAAAGATGTGTACACACTGTAGCTCGAGAGGGGAAGGAATCGCACAATCCCTCGCTTTTTTTATTCTTCCGAACACTTCTGGCTATAATACATGCTTAATGTCAATCCAAACAAGTATTTGCGCTTTCCGGAGAGGAGATTTCGGCTATAGGGATAATATGGAGGTTTTATTTACAAAGTTTACATTTTTATTTACAATCCTGATTGCTCTGACGGAAAGGTATCAAAGTAATTTCGCTGAATCAACTTTGATATGATATGAAAGATAAAAGAAACGTTTTGTCCTGCCTGATCATTCTGCTGGCAGGAGTAATTTATTTCCCTGTACAGGCTCAGCAAAAACATGCTGAAAACGTAATCCCTTTCGCCGGACCTAACCGAATTAGCCGCAACCTCATTCAGGATAAAAAAGGAAACATTTGGATCGCTGCATTTGATGGTATTTTTCGATACGATGGAAAATCTTTTATCAATATCACAAGTAAAGTGAGTTCGGCCCGCTTTTTTTCTGTTTTAGAAGATAAGAAAGGCAACTTGTGGTTTGGCTCTATCGGTTCAGGTGTTTACCGTTACGATGGGAAATCCTTTCGTAATTTTACAATTAAGGACGGCCTTCTCAATAATGATGTTGTAAGTATTTATGAAGATAAAAAAGGTAACATCTGGTTCGGCGTTTCGGGTGGAACAAGCCGGTATGATGGAATATCATTTCGGAATTATATCATAAACGGATATGGGATGAACGAAGACCCAACGGGGAAAACATTTCCGGATAGGGCACCTTATGAAGTTAATTCAATTATTGAAGACAGAACGGGAAAGCTTTGGTTTGCCACAAGAGGCAACACCTTTGTGTATGACGGAAAAATATTTAAGATTTTCAGCCGTAATGGTAAACCTTTTACCAATGTTCGTTCTGTAATGGAAGATAAAAAGGGCAATATCTGGCTCGCAGGCAGTGATGGACTGTGGCGCTGCAATGGTAGCTCATTTACCAATTTTATCCGGAAATTTACAGGTTATATCTACGAGGATAAAAAAGGAAACATTTGGACAAGTTCAGAAAGCGCTGATAACCCCAACAAGGTACTTTCTGGTTTTAGCGCTAATACCGCAGCCTGGGCGCTTTCCCGTTACGATGAGAAATCCTTGTCTGATAAAAAGCCATCAGTAACCGAAATAACTAATAAGCCAATGGTTTTTGGGATTTTAGAAGATGATAAAAGAAATATTTGGTTTGGTGCTGTGGATGGAGTGTATCGGTACGATGGAAACACCATTAAAGACTTTAAAGGGATGTAGCTGATGATCCGTCCCACGCTGGTAGAAGAATACTTGAGGCTTTTAATTCGCATCGATTGGTTGAAAAACAACAGTGCCTCCAATCGAAGATTCAGCAGGCCATTGTTGTTATCACCGTATGCTTAATAACATATTCAACTATCATTCCATCAGCAACACCATCAAAGCCTCTACAACCCTCTCTTCTTCAAGCAATTGTTTCGCTTTCAGATGTAATTGCAACTCACGGGTTTGGCTGTCGCCGATGGTGGCATCAAGTACTTCTTTTATCTCCGGGGTTAGTGCAAAGGCTTCGATAGCATCATCGCCGGGTATGGCTTCCAGGTTGCCTAATTGCCCGAGGTTGTTACCTGTGAGGATCCTTGAGTTGCGGATAGCATAAGGTAGCGCATCAACGCCGATACCCATTTTAGTGTTTGGCTTGGCTACCTTAAACAGGTTTTCTTTGGTTACACGGCAATACCAGTCACCGCCGAGCCGGGCAACCAGATCCATTTTTGCCTGGTCAATTTTGCCATCGTTATCTAAAACAGCATCGTTAATATGCATCCGTTTAATTTCTGCTAACACAAGGTTACCGGCACCTGCCCCCTGTCCTAAGCTAATCACCTCGTTCACCACACACTCTAATTGCACATATGATTCGGCTACGCACGGAGGCTTTACTAATTGTGATGGCACTGGTGTTAATCCTGATTTAATAAATTCGTTAACACCCTGCGGATACTCTACACTTGACAGCGAGGTTTGTTGCACCATATCATAATTAACAATATTGATCACACATTCGGGCACTTCCCTTATATTTTCGAGCGTATGTTTGGTAGTATTATCCCTCACCCTGCGCGATGGCGAGAATATACATACCGGCGGATTAACGCTGAAAATGTTAAAATAACTGAATGGGCTCAGGTTTACATTCCCCGCAGCATCAACTGTAGAGGCCAGGCAAATCGGTCGCGGTGCTATCGCAAAGTTCAGGTAACTTTGTATCTGGATTGGCGAAAGATCGGATATATTGATGGTGGGCATTGCTTTTCTTCACAGCCGTCATTGCGAGGTACGAAGACAACCGACCAAAGCGAGCTCATTAATACCTATAAAATCAAATTATAAATATTAATAATCCCCGATTGGTAGAGAACCTCTGCAAGTCCCTCTGCATAGTTTGGGATTGCTTCGTACCTCGCAATGACGCGTTTTTATGTTTATCTTATGTGTATCGGTCTCTATTTCTTCAACTTCAATATCGAAAAATCACTATCGGCCTTTTTAATAATATTGCCAAGCATACCTAAGCCGGTGATCTCCATTTCAACCAAATCTCCCGGCTGTAGCCATTGCGGTTCATAGTCGGCATTATTAAGTACACCGGTGCCATTCAGTTCAAGAAAACAGCCCGTGCCAACAGTACCCGAGCCTATTACATCGCCCGGTAATACATCGCAACCGTAGGCGGCACGCTCAATGATCTCGGCGAAGGTCCAGTCCATGTCGGCCATATTACCTGCCGATACCTGTTTGCCGTTCACCACGCATTTCATCTCCAGGTTATAGGCGTTGCCGGTATGGCCGGGTTTTGCAGGCGCTTTGTATTGCTCCAGCTCATCAGGCGTCACCAGCCACGGACCAATCACTGTCGAAAAATCTTTACCTTTTGCCGGCCCAAGGTTCAGCAGCATTTCTTCCATTTGCAGGGTGCGGGCACTCATATCATTCATAATCATATAGCCGGCAATAAAGCTATCCGCTTCGGCGGCTGTGATGTTGCACCCCTTTTTATTAAGCACTACTGCCACTTCCAGTTCAAAATCGAGCTTTTGAAAATGATCGGGCATACATTCAATTTCGCCCGCGCCTTGTATGGCATTATGATTAGTGAAATAAAATATAGGGTACTGATCAAACTCCGGTATCATATCCAACTTACGGTTACGCCTGGCCGAAGCTACATGCTGACGGAACGCATAACCGTCACGGCATGATGTTGGGTGCGGTACCGGGGCCATCAGTTCAAAAAACAATTCCTCTTTAGCCTCTATCTTCCCCGACCGGATCTCTTCGTTAACCCGCGCGGCATGTTCCATCAATTCGGGCCCACCCCACAAAAACTCATTCATGTTATCAGGGATCAGCTTATCGCAGGAGTTTAAATTGTAGATGTGGCCATTAACAAAAACGCCAAGATGTTCGCGGTCTTCGGTTTTATAGGATACTAATTTCATAGAGTAGCTTAATTGGTATAACCAAAGCTAATGATTTTTTGTTAGGTGAATGGTTGATTAAGTTGATTAGGTGAGTGGTTTCTTATGCGGGTGTAAAAATAAAATATCTGCCGCCGCTCGGCTCCTGCCCATAGCCGTTAACTTAAGCAATTAATTGAACAAAGGGTTTTAAAAATCCCCTCTCAAGAGCAGGGCTGTTGCATTCTAATTTAATAGTTGTTTTAACCTGTTGATATCGTTGCAAACAAGCCTTTGCGCTTGTGCGAGGTTTGGGTAATCATTTATTCTAAATACATTAATAACTATGTTTCTGAACACAGAAGTATTTTCAGGCGCATTGGATGTTCTAATTCGTGAAGCGTCTTCGTTAAATGTCACGTCCTTTACCCAATGAAGACTGTTTTCTATACTCCAATGGCTTTTAATACCATGGCAGAATATTTGCGCATTACCGATTAAGCTACTGATGAAAAAGGCGTATTCTTCCCGGATACGTCCTTTTTCTTTTACCCAGCGATGCACTTTAATAAGTTGGCTTACCCCAGCCCATGTGTTACTGATTTCCTCTGTTCCCGGGTACACCCAAACTGTTCTACGTTCTATTCGCCCTTTGTTTTTCAACAACTCAACAAACTTACTACAAACCATTGCCTCGTCCGATGTAATGGTTTCGATCTTTTTGTAAAGGTTCTTTTGATTCTTCTTCACGCCTATTATATAATTGTTATCTGTATCAATAATAGCCTCTACCGTTTTTTTTGACAATGTAATGCGTCAAGTGTAAACGTTACCCCCTGTAATCCTAAACTGGAAATAAGCTGCTGAACTACAGAGATTTCACTTTGTTTTGAGTTGTCAACTAAACCATGGCCAACGACTTGATTACTCCTGCTACTATACAAGCTTACCAGGCTTACAAATCGTTGTTTGTCAAGAGAATAATCGCTCATCGTCCCTTTCATTGCCTTACCATCTATATGTAGCCATTCATTTTTAGACAAATCAATATGCTGACTGGCCCATTTATGGAAACTCTCATTTAAGCTGTTAAAGTCTAAATCTTGTATTACACGTCTTATAGTATAAAAGCTTGGAAGGCGGGCTTTATTAGGCTGAAAGAAGGCCAAAAGATCGACTTCATTCCGCTTTATAAAATCACCCATCGAACGATAGCCATGATAACCGCTCATTGTACTCATTAACACAAGCAACAGAATGAAAGTCTGGTCATGGCGCTGGCCTGCCTTTCGCCTTATATCCGGTAACTCTGATAAATACGCTAATATGCTCTTATCCATCCTAACTTTTTTGACCTCAAGTTAACTTATAATATTTAGAATGCAACAGCCCTGCTCTCAAGAGGGGGCGCGGAGGAGCGAGTGGTGGCAGGGGGGTGTCTCTGCTACAAGCTTATCAAAGCAGAAACACACCCCTCCACCCCTCTCAAGAGGGGAATCGCACAATTCCGCGCTTTTTCTTCCTTAAGTTAACGGCTATGGGCTCCTGCCGAGTGGCAATTATCGCCAGGCCTTTGGCCTGTATATACAACTTCCCGGCGGCCAGAGGCCGTGAAATAAATGCCACTCGGCTGGAGCCGAGCGGCGGCGTAGAGTAAAAAATAGTCAACCACTCACCTAATCAACTTAATCAACCACTCACCAAATTTGCATTCTAAACATAATCATCCTAACTTAGTATCATGCTACGCGTACAAATGCATTTCCTGTTTTCGCTCGGCCTCACTTCTATGAGTGATGCATCATCGTTCAGGGATGCTATGCTCGCGAAGATCGTGCTGGCGCAATACTAATTTCCCCCTCCTCTTTCCTCTATTATTTTTTAACCATTATTTATTTAATGGTCAGGGCTATGCGTTACGGACTTTTTAAGCCCGAACACAAATCAGCATTTTATACGTTTTATTGTTAACCAATTAAACCAATTCATGCCTCTATATCATAGTTTAGGATCAATTCCGCCTAAGCGGCATACGCAATTCCGTAAGCCCGATGGTAGTTTATATGCCGAAGAGCTGGTATCAACCGAAGGTTTTTCGAGCCTTTATTCGCTGGTGTACCACGCCTACCCGCCCACCATTGTAAAAACCCTTGGCGAGCCCTACAGCGTGGAACCTAAAATAGCGCGCGAAAAACACCTGAAGCATACCAGTCTGATAGGTTTCAACGTACAGCCGGAGGATGATTACCTGCAAAGCCGCAAACCAGTGCTGGTGAACAGCGATCTGCATATTTCGCTGGCAGCACCGCGCCAAAGTATGACTGATTATTTTTATAAGAACAGCCAGGCCGACGAGGTAGTTTTTATTCACGAAGGCACAGGTACTTTAAAAACAGGTTTCGGCAATATCAAATTTCAATATGGCGATTATTTGGTGATCCCCCGCGGTACCATTTATCAAATGGAGTTTGACAGCACGGCTAACAGGCTTTTTATTGTAGAAAGCTTTAGCCCTATCCGTCCGCCAAAGCGTTACCGCAACCAATATGGGCAATTGATGGAGCATTCGCCTTATTGTGAGCGTGATATCAAACTACCGGCCGATCTGAAAACTTATGATGAGCATGGCGATTTTAAGATCCTGATTAAAAAGCAAGGCCTCATTTATCCTTATATCTATGGCACTCATCCTTTTGATTTTATAGGCTGGGACGGTTTTCATTACCCCTGGGCGCTGTCCATCCATGATTTTGAACCGATAACCGGCCGCTTACATCAGCCTCCTCCGGTACATCAAACCTTCGAGGGCAACAACTTTGTGATCTGCTCATTTGTTCCCCGCAAGTTTGATTATCATCCGCTATCCATCCCCGCTCCTTACAACCACAGCAATGTGGACAGCGACGAGGTTTTATATTATGTCGATGGCGATTTCATGAGCCGCAAAAGCGTGGTGAAAGGGCAGATCACCCTACACCCCGGTGGCATCCCGCACGGTCCGCACCCGGGCTCGGTTGAAAAATCAATAGGCAAAGAATCAACAGACGAACTGGCGGTAATGATCGATCCTTTTCGCCCGCTGATGCTTACGGAGGATGCGATTAAGATTGAGGACGAGAATTATTATAAGAGCTGGAGCCTCACCTAAATCCTCTCCAGGGGAGAGGACTTTGAATAAATATTAAAACAATCCACCCTTATCCTATAACTCCCTCTCCTTTGGAGAGGGCCGGGGTGAGGCTAAATCACTAATTAAAAATGAACACACAAACTTTAGATAAAAAAGTCTCCCCTACCGGGGGAGATTTAGAGGGGGCTACCGATTTCCTGCCCCTTAATGGAACCGATTACGTTGAATTTTATGTTGGCAATGCCAAACAGGCGGCGCATTATTATAAAACTGCCTTCGGCTTTCAAAACCTGGCTTATGCCGGGCCCGAAACCGGAGTGCGCGACAGGGCATCATACGTATTACAACAGGGCAAGATCAGGATTGTGCTTACCACTCCCCTGCACTCTGATCACCCTATTGCTGAGCATGTTAAAAAACATGGCGACGGCGTAAAAGTATTGGCCCTTTGGGTTGATGATGCGTACGATGCTTTTGAACAAACCACTAAACGCGGCGCCGAAGCATACCAACAACCTCAAACCCTTACCGATGAAAATGGCGAAGTACGCACCAGCGGCATTAAGCTGTATGGCGAAACCGTGCATATGTTCATTGAACGTAAAAACTACAAGGGCCTGTTTTTACCGGGATATCAAAAGCTGGAAAATAACTACAATCCGGCAGATACCGGCCTGCTGTATGTTGACCATTGCGTGGGCAATGTAGGCTGGCATAAAATGAACGAATGGGTTAACTTTTATGAAGAGGTTTTAGGTTTCCGCAACATCCTCACCTTTGATGATAAAATGATCTCGACAGAGTATTCGGCTTTGATGAGCAAGGTGATGAGCAACGGGAACGGCTATGTGAAATTCCCGATCAATGAGCCTGCCGAGGGTAAAAAGAAGTCGCAGATTGAAGAATACCTTGAATTTTACGAGGACGAAGGTGTACAGCACATGGCCCTTGCTACCCATGATATTGTAGCTACAGTAACCGAGCTAAAAAACCGTGGGGTTGAATTTTTAACGGTTCCTTCAACCTATTATGACGACCTGATTGACCGCGTTGGCCATATTGATGAAGACCTTGAGCCGCTGAAACGCTTAGGCATCCTGGTAGACCGTGACGACGAAGGGTACCTGCTGCAGATCTTCACCAAACCGGTTGAAGACCGGCCTACGCTGTTCTTTGAGATCATCCAGCGTAAAGGCGCAAAATCATTTGGCGCTGGTAATTTTAAAGCCCTGTTTGAAGCCATTGAACGCGAGCAGGAAGCAAGGGGAAACCTTTAATTGATTTCGGATTTGAGAATTTCGATTTCGGATTTTAATATTGAATTTACGATTTGGAGCCGGGCGAATGCCCGGCTTTGTTGTTATTGATTAAATTAGTAATTTGACATTGTAAAATGAATACGATGAACATTAAGGAGGATTTTCATCATTTGATAGATACTATTGATGATGAGCAACTATTAAAAAGTTACTATCAGTTAATTCAGCAATTAAATGCTAATCAAACTGGCCATCTTTGGAATAACCTGAACGAAACTGAAAAACAAGAGCTACTAATAGCTTATGATGAAAGCTTTGATGATACAAACCTTTTAGCTCATGACCAGGTTAAGCAGATGCATAAAAAATGGCTAAAGCAATAATCTGGAATCGTTTGGCCAGCAATAAGTTCAATGCTATTATCGCATATTTAGAACAGGAATGGGGTGAAAACGTAACAAGGAACTTTGTTATAAATACCTACAAAATAATTGAACTTATAGCTAATTATCCCGAAATGGGTACTTTAGAAAACAAAGAAAAGCAAATAAGGGGCTTTGTTATAACCAAACACAATACCTTATTCTATAGGGTTGAAGAAGATAAAATCATCCTGTTAACATTTTTTGACACCAGGCAAAGCCCCGGGAAAACTAAAAATTAGTCAGTTAGTAAATTCAATTACCATAAGTTTTAAATCGATGAAAAAAGCTTTACTTATTATCGCATCCTTTGCTTTAAGCCTTGGCTGCTTAGCCCAAAATGCACCGGCCGCCAAACCCGTGTATGATGCAGCATTGGCCAAAAAGCTTGGCGCCGATGACTATAGTATGAAAAAGTATGTGCTGGCCTTTTTAAAAGAAGGGCCAACACAACTTAAAGATTCGGCTGCTAACATGCAGCTGCAAATGGCGCACCTTAAAAATATTGGCCGCCTTGCCGCCGAAGGTAAGCTGGTTGTTGCAGGCCCGTTTCTGGATAATCAGCCATTAAGGGGAATTTTTATTTTTAATGTTGAAACCATAGAGGAAGCTCAAAAACTTACTGAAACCGACCCAGCTATCAAGGCAGGGGCTTTAGTTATGGAACTGCACCCTTTTTATTGCAGCGCAGCGCTGATGCAGGTTGTGCCTATTCATAATACCCTTCAAAAGAAAAGCATGACCAATTAAATGGATGCCATACAATTTGTAATTGATGAGCTTAAAGAAAAAGCTGATGCCAATTATTTAAAAGGAATGGCCCGTTTTGGTATTGATAGCTCGAAGGCATTGGGCGTAAAACTACCCGAGATCCGTAAGCTGGCTAAAATCATCAAGAAAGATCATGAGCTGGCCTTAGCATTTTGGGATACCCAAATACACGAGGCCCGGATATTGGCCTCCATGATAGCAGATCCCAAACTGATTACCCCGGAACTAATGGACAGTTGGACGAGCGACTTTAATTCGTGGGACATTTGCGACCAGGTTTGCGGTAATCTTTTTGACCGTACCCCATTCGCCATTGATAAAGCTGTTGAATATAGCAGTCATGAGCAGGAGTTTGTAAAACGTGCCGGTTTTGTTTTAATGGCCGAATATGCAGTTCATAACAAAACTGCGCCCGACGAGGTATTTATAAACCTGTTGCCCATTATGGAGCGGGAAGCCTGGGATAACCGGAACTTTGTTAAAAAAGCTATTAACTGGGCTTTACGGCAAATAGGCAAACGAAATAATATATTAAAAGTTAAAGCTATTAACACTGCACGATATTTATATAACCAACCCGCCAAATCAGCCAAATGGATTGCAAAAAAAGCGCTTAATGAACTAATAAGAAAATAGAGATTTAATATTTTTCCATAAAGTTAAACACAGCTAAATTGCCTGTAAAATAGGACATTATAATAACCAATCATAGTTCATCCATGTTCACTAACTTAGTGTGCGCTATTTTTTACAATTAAATTACGTCAAAATATTTTATTGAGGATATCTTCATTTTTTAATATAAAAAATTGAAACCCGGGTATATTTGATGCATATTTTGTAAAATATTACTTCAATTAGGAGTATATATAGCCAGATATTCTTAAAACCGTAAATACCAGTAAAAGAATACATTATAAAGTATCAAAAATATTATATTTGAAGCCGGGCAAATGTGGAATAATGATTGAGAAGAAACCCACGGCCACACAACTGATGGTTATAAATTTAAAAACTTCAAATCATGGCACATGTTTTAATCATAAGCATGTGTCAAAAAACAAATTGAATTAGTGAACAGATTGTTGATATGAGTTTTTTTGAAAAGGGTAAACTTTCCGGCGATGACATATACCTTACCCCTTTGATCAATGATCTGGATACGGGGATCTGGAAGTATAATTTCAATACAAGGGAAGTAAAATGGTCAACAGGCTTCTATGCGCTATTAGATTATCAATTCAATGAAATTGAATGCGATGCTTATACATTTTTTGATTACCTGCTTTACCACGCCGATAAACCGTTTCTTTTTAATGCCATTAACAACAGGATAACTGAAGGTACGCCGCCGCTTCAATTACGTTTTTTAACAAAAAAAAACGGGTATCAGTGGTTTGAAACCACGATAAGGAAGCTTGACGATGAGCATGGCAGTATAGTTTACGGTTCGCTTATCAATATCAACCGTTACAAACAAAATGACTTATTATCCCAAATCACTAATGATGATGCCTTCAAAACAGCACGGTTAGGCATCTGGGAAATTGATCCGCAAAATATCAATACCATTGTGCTGTCAAAACAGGTATATGATTTATTTGATCTTCAAAATCATTTAAACCTGAGCGTTGAAGAGTTTATTAGTTTTTTTGAACCTCCGTACCGGCCTGTTTTACAAAATGCTATTAACCAAACTGTTGAACACAGCAGGCCTTTTGATATAGAATTACTTTTACGTTCGGCCAAAAACAATATGTTATGGTTAAAGGTAAAAGCTGTACCTGTGATTAATCACCTTGGTAAATGCACGTCGGTTAAAGGGGTTATCCAGGATATCGACAGCGAAAAAAGAAAGTTACTAAAACTTGAACAGTCAATAAATTTACTGACCGACCAAAATCGCCGCCTGCAAAACTTCGCGTACATTGTTTCACATAATCTTCGTTCGCATACGGGCAACCTTCAATTTATGGTAAACCTGTTTGAACAAACCGAAACAACTGAAGAACGGGAGGAGATCTTTTCGCATATTAAAACCATCAGCGACAGCCTCGATCTTACCATCGAACACATCAACGAAATAGTTAAGATTCAGACCGAAATTACCAAAGAGCGAAAAATGGTTGAATTAGAGCCAATGTTCAAAAACATTTGCTCGGCGTTAAAAAATAATATCGAGACCATAAACGCCCATGTTGAAGGTGACTTTACGCAATGCCGGGAGATCAGCTATATACCGGCCTATATGGAAAGTATTTTACAAAACCTGCTTACCAACTCCTTAAAATACAGTCATCCCGACAGGCAACCCATTATAAAATGCTATACCTTAACAGAAGGAAACCATATTTATCTCATTTTTGAAGATAACGGCCTTGGTATCGACCTTGGACGCTATGGCGATAAGATTTTTGGCATGTACAAAACATTTCATCAAAATACGGATGCCAAGGGGATTGGCTTGTTTATTACCCGTAACCAGATTGAAGCATTAGGCGGAAGCATTAAAGTTGACAGCACCGTAAACGTTGGCACAAAATTTACTATCAGGTTGGTATAATTAAATTACCAATAGATGATTACAGAGCGAAGTCCGGCTAAAACCTGGATTGTGGATGATGATAGTATTTACGTTTACGGCCTAAAAAAATTAATAAGCATAAAGGAACTGAATACCCAATTAAGCCATTTTGTAAATGGAGAAGAAGCCATTTGCGCATTAAAAAAAGCAAACGAAGATCATAATAACTTACCCGATGTAATATTACTGGATATTAATATGCCGGTTATGGATGGATGGGAGTTTATGCTTGAATTTGCGAAAATAAAACCCCAAACGGGGAAAAAGATCGCTGTTTATATCGTGAGCTCATCAGTAGATCTTAACGATATCTACCGGGCTAAAAATATTTCTGAAGTTTCCGACTATCTGTTCAAACCTATAAGAACAAATCAGTTAAAAGAAGTTTTTGACAACGTTTAACTACAAGTCAACGAATGTATAAAAAAGCGGAGCCTTAGGCTCCGTTTTTTTATTGCTTCATTAATACCGAAGTAGAAATAAAGTATTGAGAAGTATCTTTAAATGTAAGTTGAACTTTTCCGCCTACATTGCTCACTACACCGTATGAAACAGATTTATTGGACAAAGTAAATTTTATCCGGCTACCGCTTTGCACCCAGGTGCCCGAAGCTGACGCTCCCTTTTGCCCAATAATAGTGTAACCATTATCAGTCCTTGAAACATAACAATCTTCAGCGCCTACATAGGCGGCCGTCCATGTGCCATCGCCTTTCAGGTTAGTTTGGCTATCACTTATACACGGCGATACGGTGTTTGTATAGGTATCAGAGTGACCGGTGGTGATGTTTATATTCGTTTCTGATATCAGCGAATACTTACCGGCATAAACGCTTATAGGTTCACCCTTTTCTTTTTTGCAGGCATTACCGGCAAGCAATGCTACTATGGCCAGGCTTAAAAAATATATTTGTTTTTTCATAAATGCAGGTAACAACAGAGTGCTATTATTCAATATAGCTTTCCAATATTTTAAAACCACCTGTTGTTTCCAGCTCAACTTTATCGATGCTTTTCGGTAACAGGATGCATTCGCCCATTTTAACGGCGTAAGCCTCATTGTTATATTTTACAGTATAGCCGCCTTCAACACAAACATGGATCACAAATGAGTCAAGGGCCGAATAGTCTTTCGATGTGCTTTCATCAAAATCAAGCACATTGGTAGTAAAATAAGGGCAGGTAACCAGCTTTACAGTTTCGTTCTTTTTAGGCTCGTATTGGGTTTTATATTCGGGATAATGCTTGTAATCAATAGCGGCAAGGGCTTCTTCGGTATGTAACTCGCGTTTATTGCCTTTATCATCAACACGGTCAAAATCGTAAATACGGTAAGTGATATCGGATGTTTGCTGAATTTCGGCAATCAACAAACCTTTGCCAATAGTATGCACCCTGCCTGCGGGTAAAAAGAAAACATCGTCGGCTACAGCTTCCTCTTTGTTAAGGATATCCATGATATGGCCGCTGTTTAAAGCATTAACATATTTTTCTTCGGTCATTTCCTGGTTAAAACCGGTAATCAGTGTCGAACCCGGATCAGCTTCAATGATATACCACATTTCGGTTTTACCGAACGAGTTATGGCGTTCCTTCGCCAACTTGTCGTCAGGGTGCACCTGTACCGAAAGATCATCATTGGCATCAATAAATTTTACCAGTAAAGGGAAGATGTTGCCGAAGTGGTCATAAACCTTTTTACCAACCAGTTCGTCTTTGTATTGCTCTAATAAATCGGCTAATGATTCACCTTCCAGGGCGCCCGAAGCTACCACCGAAACATCAGATTTCACTCCCGATATTTCCCAGGTTTCGCCGCAATTGGGTAAAGCGCCAAAATCTTTATGCAAGTAGGTTTTGATCTTCTGACCGCCCCATATCTTGTCTTTATATATGGTTTTAAATTTTAATGGATATAATGCCGACATAGTGTTGTATATTTTGACCGCTAAGTTAGGAGTTAAATAGACAATTGAAAATGCTAAATTGGTTTACCTGGCACATTGTATAACAAAAAAAGCCCATACATAATGTATGAGCTTTTCCATATTTAAAATGCCCGGCAATTATTTACCTAAGCGTTTTTTCAGGTTTTCGTCAATTGCAGCTAAAAACTCTTCGGTGTACAGGTAATCGGTACCGTGTTCCACTTTTGGTTTAATGGTGATGGCCAAATCTTTGGTCATTTTGCCGCTTTCAACGGTTTCAATACAAACTTCTTCCAAAGCTTTGCAGAAGTTGATCAGTTCAGTGTTTTTATCCAGGATACCACGGAACTCTAAACCTCTTGTCCATGCAAAAATAGATGCAATTGGATTGGTTGAGGTTGGTTTACCGGCCTGGTGATCACGATAGTGACGGGTTACAGTACCGTGGGCAGCTTCAGCTTCCATTACAGTACCATCAGGAGTAACCAGGGTTGAAGTCATTAAGCCTAATGAACCAAAGCCTTGTGCTACAGTATCTGACTGTACGTCGCCATCATAGTTTTTACAAGCCCAAACAAAGTTACCGTTCCATTTCAGGGCCGATGCAACCATGTCGTCAATTAAACGGTGCTCATAAGTAATGCCGGCAGCGTCAAATTTTTGTTTGTAATCGTTTTGATAGATCTCTTCAAAAATATCTTTGAAGCGGCCATCATATTTTTTAAGAATGGTATTTTTGGTTGACAAATATAAAGGCCAGCCTTTCATTAATGCCTGGTTAAAGCAGGCGTGAGCAAAACCTTTGATAGATTCATCAGTATTGTACATGGTTAATGCAACACCGTCACCTTTAAAGTTAAACACTTCAAATGACTGCTCAGGGCTGCCATCTTCAGGTGTAAACTTAACAGTAAGCTTACCTTTACCTTTGGTTAAGAAATCGGTAGCGCGGTACTGATCGCCAAAAGCATGACGGCCAATACAGATAGGCGCTGTCCAGTTAGGTACCAGGCGGGGTACATTGGCCATAACAATCGGCTCACGAAAAACAGTGCCATCCAATATGTTACGGATAGTACCGTTTGGCGATTTCCACATTTGTTTTAACCCAAACTCTTTCACCCTTGCTTCGTCGGGAGTAATAGTAGCACATTTAATACCAACGCCGTATTGTTTAATAGCGTTAGCTGCGTCAATAGTTACCTGATCGTCGGTTTGGTCGCGGTACTCGATACCCAGATCGTAATATTTAATATCAAGATCAAGGTACGGGGTAATCAATTTGTCTTTGATGAATTTCCAGATAATGCGGGTCATTTCATCTCCATCCAGTTCAACTACCGGATTCTCTACTTTTATTTTTGACATGCCTGATGTGGTTTTTGTTATACAAACGGCCAAATATATAAAATTGACTTTATCAATTTTGCCAAATGATGCAATGAAAAATTATAGATTTCGTTATAATGACAATTATTAGCACCGGTATTGTTGTTTTTATAAACTTTGGTGCTATTTTTATAAAATTAAAACGCTTACCATAAAACAAGCTCCTTTTAAACAGGTGCTGCCGTTTATTTATGATAAAATCTATACTAAAAACCTCCATTATAATCCTGTTGTGTTCTGTATCTTTTTTAGCCAAAGCCCAAATAGGCTTTGATTATGCACAATATGATGTTGGCTTTGCCGCAGGTATCAACCAGGCCAGTTCCACCGATGTGCAAACCTTAAAAACAACGCCATCAATAAACCTTAACTTCACTTACAATCAAGGCCCGTTTGTAAATTATGTATTTAATGTAGAGGTAGGCCGTTTAAAAGGCGGTTCGCCGGCTACCAGTACACAAAGACAATTTGAAAACCATTTCAGCGCTTATTCTTTCAGGGTGCAGGTACAGGCAGGCGAATTAATTGACTACTCGAGAAGTGCGATAGCCAATGCTTTTAAAAATCTTTACCTGTCATCGGGATTAGGATACATTAATAATAATGTTGTGTACAGAACAGATGATGCGCTTTTATTTGAGCAAGGCCAGGTATTACCCTACGAACCTAAAACAAATGAAATATTTATACCGGTAAGGTTGGGTTATGAGTTTAAGCTTTTTAACAGCTATAACCAGCCTGCCGTTAAAATTGACCTGGGTTATCAGTACAACTTTATTATGGGCGATAACCTTGACGCCTACGTTGCCGGTGCGCATAATGATGCATATTCGCAAGTTACATTAGGTTTTAAATTTGCCATTGGCGGCGTTACATCTTACCGGAAACAAATCCATTATTAAGCTTGGGTTAAATCTTTTTTTGTTTGATTTGCTTTTTGGCAGGATTTTTACTGCGTATATTTATATAATAAAAGCACAAACCTATGAACAACGATCAAATAGACGATGCAGGTTTCAATGATGATCTGCCTGATCGCGACGAAAACCTGAAAGATGAACTGGGCGAAACCATTGATAAGGAAGACCTGAGCTATAATCCAGACGATAACAGCTACGAATACGATGTCAAAAGCGACGACCCGGATTATGACCATCCCGATCCGTATCATACTACCGCAAAAAACGGCGGGGATTTTAACTCCACCTATGATGAGGCCAACCCCTATGACGTTGACGGCGAGTTTGATGAAGACCGTTCGCTTGAAACCGATGTAGATGAACTGGGAATGCACATTGATAACGGAGAGAGCGTTGAGATTGATCCGGTTGATGCCGCCCTTTCTCACACCCCAGAAGATGACCGGGACGACCTTGACGAAGAAGGATATCCCAAAAATGACAGGGAACCCCTGAGATAATTTTTGTTAACTGTTGAGTTGTGAATTTTAATTAATTATGCAACTCAACAGTCAATCCAATTTAATCAAAGTCGAGATTAAACCTGCTTTTTAACTCCAGCAACTCCGGGTTGCGTGCTGCCATATGTTGAAACTTTTCGGGCGCAGTATAAGGTTTGCGTACTACTTTTTGCTCATCAACCCTGGCGTTTACTTCTATAGTAAAATTCTTAAGTGCACTGCGCAGGTAATTAAGCATGACAGGCTTTTCATCCCTGAAAATATTTTCCTGCACCATATTGCCTACTATTACTTCAAAAACATAGGGCTTTAGCATGCGCGGTGCGCCGGCTGTAAGAACGGTTAGCAAAGTTTTTTTACCTTCCTTTTTTGCAAATGCAGCAAAATCGCTCCAGCATTGCAAAAAGGCATCCATGGTAAAATCCTCTTTATCCTCGCCTTTTAAATACGGGTCTTCTTCTTCAAGTAACGCTTCCTGGGTTTTAATCTCCCCCGTTAATGAAGGCGTGAGCGTACTTCGTAAAGGCATCACCACCTTAGGCTTTTCAGCAGGTGATGTTGTTTCTTTTACCGGTACAAATGGAGTTATAACCTCTTTGGGGGGGGCGCTGTATACCGGTGCAGCTTCGCTCACTATAGTTACAGCAGAGCTTGCCTGCGCTCCGTTAACAGGCGTTACTGTTGAGGTATCAGGTTTTTTTTTTAATCCCCCGTCAGTCGCGGAAGTTACAGTGAGTGGCGTGGTTGCCAGGTTAAACACCGATGGCAGGTGGCACATCTTGAGTAACGCCAGTTCAACCTGGAGCCGTTGGTTTTTACTGAGCTTATAACTAATATCGCACTGGTTGGCAATATTCATGGCCGAGAGCAAAAACGACACCGATGCCTGCTGCGATTGCTGCAGGTATTTTGTTTTAATTCCCTCGCTCACCTCAAGCAGTTTTAATGTTGATTGGTCCTTTCCAACCAACAGGTTTCTAAAGTGCTCAGACAGGCCTGCTATAAAATGCGCACCATCAAACCCGCGTGAAAGGATCTCGTCAAAAAATAATAATACTTTGGCGGTATCTTCCTTAAGCAGGCTTTCGGTTACATTAAAATAATAATCATAATCAAGTATGTTCAGGTTATCGATAACCGAACGATAAGTAACTTTGCCACCCGAAAAGCTCACGATCTGGTCAAACATCGAAAGGGCATCGCGCAAACCTCCGTCGGCTTTCTGGGCTATGATATGCAGGCCGTCGGGTTCATAACCTATGCTTTCCTTGCCGGCAATTGATGCCAGGTGACCAGCCATATCCTCAACCCTGATGCGGTTAAAATCAAAGATCTGGCAGCGCGAAAGAATGGTTGGCAGGATTTTATGTTTTTCGGTAGTAGCTAATATAAATATGGCATAATGGGGCGGCTCTTCCAACGTTTTCAGGAAAGCATTGAACGCTGCCTGCGATAACATGTGCACCTCATCAATAATATAAACCTTGTAACGTGCCGCCTGCGGCGGGATCCGCACCTGCTCAATCAAACTGCGGATATCATCAACAGAGTTGTTTGAAGCAGCATCAAGCTCATGAACATTAAAAGAATTTCCGTTTTCAAAGGCCTTGCATGAAGCACATTCGCCGCAAGCTTCGCCATTGGGCTGTAAATTGGTACAGTTAATGGTTTTTGCCAGGATCCGTGCGCAGGTAGTTTTGCCCACACCACGCGGGCCACAGAACAAAAATGCCTGTGCCAGCTGGTTATTTTTTATAGCGTTTTTGAGCGTATTGGTTATATGTTGCTGACCAACAACGGTTTCAAAAGTAGCCGGGCGATACTTACGGGCCGAAACAATGAAATTATCCACAAGTGCTAAGGTAGTGAGAAAATAGGTTTAGTGAAAGAGCGCTTTTGCTAAAATTTTGAACACCGGTACCAAAGCATTCACCATCTGCCAGATAAAACAAAACCCATATCCGCTCGGCGAAGAACATCTGGACAAAAGAATAAGGCAGATGGGTAATTATTTCCGTTCCCTTGCCCTACTTTTAATACCCCTGCTGTTTATTGCAAATCATCATCGGGCAAATGATCATCATCTTCGGGGTCGGGCTCGCTCTTATCGTTATCAACCTGTATTTCATGCAGGTCTTCTTTATCCTCAAGTATATCGTCAAAGTCTTCATCCTCCTGGTCGTCCCAGTCGCCCTCAAGAGGGTCATCCCCTCCCCCGTACATCAGGATCTCATCGAAAGTAAGCGGATAACTTGTTCCTTTTTCAGCTTGAATAGTTGCAGGTTGCATAGCTTATGAGTTTTTTAAATAAACCATAAGCTATGCCATAAGTTTTAAGAAAAATGTTGTTTTTATTAAAAAAACTTCTATTTACCACATCTGTTTAACAAGGCCTCAATTACTGCTTGCTGCATCTTTGACCGCTGGCTTTTATGCCTTGTAATTATACGTCTATCATCTACAATTTCCGTTTTGTCGAAGTCGGTTGCTGGGGCATAATTACAAATGTTTAAAGCTATATTTAAATCACGTAAAACGATAAGTTCATTATTGTAAATATTAATCTGCTTCAGGTTTCTTTTGTATGCTGATATAAAAAAAATGGCGGCTATTTCAATTAAAGATGCGATCACAAACTTCCCGATTCCGCTATTCAGATACAATGTTAATGAGCCTATAAAAGTTACCCCCTCCGGTTTAGGCCAGCCCGGAATAAAAAATATAATTATCCCAAGCAATATAAAAGTAACGGCAGCGTTGGCACTAAATTTTGCCGATGTTTTGCTTTGTTTGATAAATTCCTTTAATTCACTCACCTGATTATCGGTGTTAACCAAATCGTTAATTTCGTTTGCAGCCATACGGTTTAGGTTTTGTATTAAACTATGTTAAATAATGATAAATTATATCTGCATAAAAGCCGTCGCAGTTCCAATAATTGCCATGGGTAAAACCGAATGTACCTGCTTTAAACCGGCAATCGATATTAGTTAAACCGGTATAATAATCAAGGCCTCCGCTCACATAATCTTTATTATCGTAATAATTTCGCCAGGGTATATTGTCAAGCACCTTCTTTAATCCGCACGAAACCTCTACATATTGTTTGTTGGTTTGCTCATTATTATCGAAATCAAGCGGGCGCTGTTTAAAACCGTGATAGTTATCTAAAATTTGTTGCCGCAGGTATTCATCATCCGGCGCATTTTCGCGCAGGAAGAATACTATCTTATCCAACGGGCACCCAAATGTTATAAAACCGCGCAATTGGTTTTCAATTGCATTACCGTTTTTAAATTTGCATTTACCGTTTTCATTATAATTGAGCAAGCCGCCCATGTTCACAAGCAGGTTTAATTTATTGATCGCATCATAAGCGACCTGCGAGCCCAGTGAGTGCCCTGCAATTATTACTGAGGGATAATACAACTCTTGCTTTTTAAGCTCCCGTTCAAATTCCTGGTCCAACTCATCTTGCTCGCGTTTGTTCTTATAAAGTTTATTCTCTTTACATTTATTGGTAAACTCTTTTATATCAAAACCTGAATAAGCCGGGCGCTCGATCAGGTAGGTTAATGCTTTTACCGCACCATCCTGAATTCGGCGTCTCACGTCATAAAATTTCGATTTGGGGTCAACTACATTGTATACGGCTACATCGGCCAATATATTTGTAAGATCATGAACCACACCATCAGCATATGACTGCAGCATAGAATCGGCCAGTTTCCCAAGAAAAGGAATGAGTGAAACAAGCCAGATAATTAATCGCCACAATAAATCAACAGCCAAAAATATTTTTGAAACTACCGATATAAATAAGCGGTAAATACCAACCTTAAAATCACCTGTTCGGGTATCAAAAAACGGGCTTTTGTCTTTATACTGCTTACCTATCTGCCCGTTTCTTTTGTAAAACTTTTCTGCCCCGTTCACCACGCCCTGCAACCATTTATTTAAATCGCTCCAGCTGGCTTTGTCTTCTGTGTAATTAGCCCAATAGTATTCGTAAATATCAATAAAGTGTTTGCTGCCCTCGTAGTGTATGCGTAAAACATTATCAAACCAAACACCATTATCTCCGGTCTTAGTAACTACTTCATGGCTTAAGGAAATGTCTTCGCCATATGCCTTGCGATATCGCTTTACAAACCCTCTTGCAAAATGATCGAGCGTTTCGATAGGCAGTTGGTTGCCGATACCATGCACTATAAGCATAGCGGTATTTTCGGTAACCCAGTTGATATTGTCTGGTGTTACTGCATTGTTCAATACTTCGGCGGGATTGGGCTTTGAGTTTTTGTGCATGTATACGAAAATTGTTGGTACTACTTCAGAACTAATTGGAAGCCCCCCCATAGGGCGCCACCAACGGTTTAAACAAACCCGACAGGTTAAACTTTTTGCTTAAGGCCAATGTAACTACCGGTTTTGACCTGTTAAGAAAAAGCCCTCTTATTTCGCCACTGAATGTGATGCCATAAGCTACTTCGTTTAGCCTGAACTGAAACAGGTAAAACATGTTCCACCGTTTTTCCGGCTGGGAAAAATTCAATAAATCATCATATACGCCCTCCTGAACCAGAGGCTTGTATTGCCCGGTTTTTGCAGGACCGGTTTTATCAACAACCACAAAACGTTGTGTTGATGTACCAAAAACGGAGTTTACATATAAATTAAAATTTGTTTCCTTGATATATAATGGGATACCCAACCCTATATAATGCGACCGGAAATCAAAATCGAATGCCTTTTGCTTGTAAGGTATTTTATCATAATTTAAAGGCGGAGCCAGGGTATCCGTAACGTTATAAAGCGTACTGGTTTTTGAATAATCAAGAGATGATGTAACTCGCTGCCAAAGCATCTCAAAATGTGCCGAAACAAAAATATGTAACCCTTTGTCTTCTGTTTTACTGCTGGTTAAACGCAGGTGCGGAGAAAAAAAGATCCCTATGCTCTTAATTTTGGTAACGGTGCTTACGGTTCCTGTATCTCTGTTAAATGAATAGGATTTTATATTTCCAACCGAATCTAATTTAGGAGAAACAGCGCTTTTAAAATCAAATCTATCTGATACGGCACCTGAGCTTATTGATTGCGTTTCATAAACACCTGCTGTAAAACTCAGATTGTTCTCACCTATCTTTTTCCTTTTTAATGCTCCTTTAGTCCACTCCCATCCTATCCTTGCAATGTCTTTATCAAACATATACACACCCGCATAAAAATTATTGGTTTGAATTTTATCAAGCAAATCAAAATTTGTTCCTATCTCGGCCCAAAATGGTTTATCAACGGTATTTAATTTAATCCTCTGGCTACCTCTTAAGGCTTGCTTTTGCCCTTTAATTATGATATCTACCCGCTCTATGTTGCTTAACGAATCGCTAATGTTTACCGATCTGATGTGAATTGGAATAGTAATTAGCCCCGCTTGTTTAGTTTCTATCTTTTTTGTCGTATCTTTTTTATCCCTAACAAAATCTGCTTTTAGAGCATTATTCCATTCAGTTTCAGATATTTCAATCGGGTTTTCCAAAATCTGAAAATGCTTAGACAGCGTTGTATCCAATAAACTAAAAACCAACCGGTTATGTTCGGCACTATATTCACCCGATAATTTTACAGTAACCATAACGGTATCAAGCAAATTAACCGGCGACGGGGATTCGCGGGTAATTATTGTTGTATTATGGCCTACAATCTGTGCATTTCCTGACGCTATTAATTTCAGCAAATCATCCTTACCCTTTGTTTTATAGGGTTTTATTTTAAGCGTATGCGTACCAGGGATACCTTTTATGGTGAGCTTAAGGTCTTGCGCCTGTGTAACAAGGGCTGTTTGCTTCACATCAACCTCAATGTTTTTTGTAATCACGATATCGGCCGCCTCGTCCCAATCGGTACTATCTATATGCACCTTAAACGTACTACTCTTTAATTCCAGGCTTTGCAAACCCGCTAAAGGCTTAATAGCGCCATTAAAGTCACCGCTTTTTCCAACGCCTTTGGCAAGCATCAGGTATAGGGTTACCGGGATTGTTGTAATTGAGTTAGCGCGCAAAGTATCCAAATCAAAAGAGGATGCAGTATCCACAAGCGCAATTGGTTGTGATGATTTTACATTTGCGGCCGTATTTGCTTTCTTCGCACCGCTGCCTGCTTTACGATTATCCGGGGCGGTCAGCGGCTTATCAAAAGTTACTTTAAAAAACGCCTTATCCTGTTTATCTATTTTTATATATGCGTCCCCTCCCATATCCGGCACACCATTAAACCTGATGCGCACAGGCAGGGTTATTACTTTTTTACTTCCGTTAAAAAGCTCTCTGGGTATAACTTCATTATCTGTTTGCGAAACGCCCGATGAAGTAAGAAATTGCGGGTTTGCCGGACTAAAACTTTGCAGCGTTAGTTTTACAGAAACATCCTTTTGGGGCATTGGGCCGGCAATAACAAAAGGAACATCAATAACGCTGTATAACGTTCCTGACGCTCCGGCTGCCGGAGCGGTATAATCCACAGCCGTTTCTATTGCATTTACAGGTCCGGGAGCGATAGTTACCGTATTTACGGGAGTTTTTGAGGCTACTTTTTTTTGAGCGGCAGCCGTAGCTACCAGCAGTGTTAACGTAAAAAATAAGGGGATTTTTTTTAAATACCCGTTTGATAAACGTGTTGTCATAATAATAAGATTAGGTATGCTAAAGTTAATAAGTAAAATACTTATTAACAACAACTTAAACATAAAAAACAATTTTTTAAAATATCACTGCAAAAGCTTTTAGGTGTAAAAAACTATTTGTACATTTGCAGCCCCGTTATAGCGGGTAAATAATTAAAAATCAAGTATAATGCAACAGTACGAAATCGTGATCGTTCTAACCCCGTTGCTTTCAGAAGAGACTGCTAAAGAGGCAAATGCCAAATACAGCAAAGTTCTTACTGATGGCGGAGCCGAAATTGTCCAGGAGGATAATTGGGGTTTGAGAAAATTAGCGTACCCTATCCAAAAGAAAACTACAGGGTACTATCACTTAACTGAATTTAAGGCTCCGGGTGAATTAATTAATAAATTGGAGATAGAGTTAAGGCGCGATGAGCGTGTTTTGCGTTTCCTGACCATTGCTTTGGACAAACATGCCATTGCTTACAATGACAAAAAACGTAGCGGTGCTTTTAACAAAAAACCAGCAGCTAAAGCAGAGGAGGCAGCAAACTAATGGCTAACGAACAAATTAAATACGTTACCGCTCCAAAAGTGGAGGATAACCGTAAAAAATACTGCCGTTTCAAAAAGAACGGTATCAAGTATATTGATTACAAAGACGCAAACTTTTTATTAAAGTTCATTAACGATCAGGGTAAAGTATTACCACGTCGTTTAACCGGTACTTCATTAAAGTTTCAGCGTAAAGTGGCCCAGGCAGTTAAACGCGCACGCCACATCGGTTTATTACCTTACGTTACAGATTCATTAAAATAATAGGAGATTTAAGAAATGGAAGTTATTTTAAAACAAGATGTAAAAAACCTGGGTGATAAAGACGATATCGTAAATGTGAAACCAGGTTATGGCCGTAACTACCTTTTACCAAAAGGCTACGCCATATTAGCTACTGAAAGCGCACGTAAAGTGTTAGCCGAAAACCTTAAACAAGCTCAATTTAAGCAAGAAAAAATCCGCAAGGATGCTGATGCTATTGCAGCCCGTTTAGAAGGCGTTAAACTTAACATTGGTGCCAAAGCCGGCGAAACAGGCAAAATCTTCGGTGCTATCAACACTATCCAAATTGCTGATGCATTGAAAAAAGAAGGTTTTGAAGTTGACCGTCGTCGTATCACTTTTGACCAGGAGCCAAAATTTGTTGGTGAGTACGTTGCCAACATCAACCTGCACAAAGAAGTTAAAGTACAGGTTCCGTTTGCAGTAGTAGCGGAATAATTATATTTCGGAATCCGGATTTTAGATTTCGGATTTCTGGAAAAAATTTAGAATTTTAGAGGGTGTTTTGCTAAAGCAAAGCACCCTCTTCTTTTATCAGGAAATATTTTATAACAGTGTTCAAATTCTTCGGCAAAAACAACCAAAAATCAAAGTCGGGCAAACGGAATTCAAAATCGGATTCAAAGTTTTATGGCATCCCTAAATTGATATTCAGGATTTTTAAACTAATATTCATCCTGTTTTTTGGTTTAAGCCTTTTGGGTGTAATTGGCTACCGTTTTATAAATCCTCCTTTTACCTGGTTAATGATCGAGCGTGGGTTTCAGCGCAAATCGGCAGGTAAAGACTGGAAGATAGATAAAAAATGGAAGGATTTTGACGAGATCTCGGACAATATGAAACGCGCCGCCGTTGCTGCCGAAGACCAGACCTTTTTGGAGCACCACGGCTTCGATTTTAACGCCATCGAAAAAGCCATCGAAAAAAACTCGCATAGCAAAAAACTGATTGGCGGCAGCACCATATCACAGCAGGTAGCCAAAAATGTTTTCCTTTGGGAAGGACGTTCCATACTCCGTAAAGGCATCGAAGCTTATTTTACCATATTGATAGAAACCTTTTGGAGCAAAAAACGCATCATGGAGGTTTATCTGAACGAAATTGAAATGGGTGATGGCATTTACGGTGTTGAAGCCGCTTCACAGGCCTATTTTCACAAACCGGCTTCCGATTTAACCCGGCAGGAAGCTGCCGCCATAGCAGTGATTTTCCCGAGCCCGTTAAAATGGTCGGCTACCAACCCAACCAAATATTTGAGGCACAGGCAATACCTGATCATGAAAAATATGCGCAGGTTAGGGCCTTTGGATTTTTAGGCCACTTCCGTCATCCTCCTTAATAGTTGACAGATTTTTGGCTATGAAGTCCAACGACCGGGGAAAAGCGGCATTCCAGTTGAAAGTTTTTGAAAAACTATTTTCGTAATAAAAAATATTTCGTCGGTTATTTTCGACCTTGAGTAATACAGACGCTTGGCGAATTTTAAATCCATCTACTCTGAATATCAACAACTGCCAATATATTTGATTGGGTAAATTAAACCTGATGATAAATTTAGCTTCAGGTTGTGTATTTCCAATAAAATATTGTGAGCCAATCATAGGTATCGTGTCCCTGATATTTATCAGCGGTATTGTTACTTCACCAATATTTCGCATTATACAAAGAGAATCGTAAATCGTATAACCGTGAATAATTCGAAAAGGACATTTTTCACTTTTTGAATAATATTCGGCTGATACTTTAACATTAGGAATTGCATTGTCCGATAAATTAACGATACCCATTTCAGCGGACTGGGTTCCAACCGTATTAATAAGTATTTTACAAAACCCTTTACCACCAGTGAGATTATTATT
Source organism: Mucilaginibacter sp. cycad4 (assembly GCF_034263275.1). Taxonomy (NCBI): domain Bacteria; kingdom Pseudomonadati; phylum Bacteroidota; class Sphingobacteriia; order Sphingobacteriales; family Sphingobacteriaceae; genus Mucilaginibacter; species Mucilaginibacter sp. cycad4. The sequence continues at coordinate 4,166,804 of NZ_CP139559.1, forward strand.
TATCTTTTCTGAAGTCTTCGCCAGCGCATTTATGAATTTTTTACTTGAGGCGTTAACGTTTTTTTGAATTTTGGTACTTAGTTTTAATTGATCATCTAATTTTTTGAGATTAGTATTTTGGCCCGTTAAAAGGGTGTCATTTGATTTTATTAATTTCCTTGAATTGGTTACGGCTATTTTTAACGAATCAATAATTGTATTTGCTGTATCTAAGGTTTTTGTCTGAAGGTTTACAAACCGAGCATTCCAGGCATTGGCACTATCTGAATTTCTTACTGATTGATTGTGAGCAGAATATCCCGTACAAAGACTTAAAAAAGCCCCTATTATTGCACTTGCTAAAACAATCGCGGCCTCATTTGTTCGGTCTTTTCTATAAGAAATGACCGTTGGAATTAGTACTAAAAAGAACGAAAGAATTAATACGAAATAAATCACTGTTTTAGGTTTATTCAATAAAAATACACAAATACGGGGCGACGTTAAAATCTATTCTAGTCGAAGTTTAGCGCCAGCGTAACTTCGTCCTAAAACAATGGAAGCATCCTGCTTCCGGAGTTACTGCACCTATAAACCCATAGCCTGTAACTATTAGTCAGTTAAGCTGAAAGCTTAACCCATTTTGGGTCGAAGTTACACTGTCGCTAAAGTTCGACCGGTATCCGGGTTAACGTCTTTTTAGTTAATCAGCTAACTTCCAATCAGGCCTTTCAAAGTGACAGGTGTAACCATAAGGGTTTTTTTGAAGGTAATCCTGGTGTTCAGCCTCCGCAATCCAAAAATCAGTTGCCGGCACTACTTCGGTAACGATTTTTCCTGGCCATTTAAAAAATAAAGGTAGGCCACAAATGGGTAAATGGCAAAAGATAAATGAATGATATCTGTATTCTTTCAGTCATTATTTACACAGCTTTAAGTTCAAACCTGACGGCATTATTTTATAGCAATAGTGTAACCTTTTGTATAATAAAGTTATCTTACATTTATAATAAACCACATCGCCATGTTAAAACAATCACTTAAGCTCAGCCTCCCCTTATTGGCTTTTGTCTTTTTTGCAAACATTAGCTATTGCCAGGTTAAAAGCAGCTCCCCCACTCCCTTCACTGATAAGGACATGGTTCAATGGGATTACAGCTCAAAAGTTATTGGCGAGGACTATACCATCTATGTACACTTTCCGCCGGGATATGATACCACCAAAACCAAGTACCCGGTGCTATATATGACCGATGGCGACTGGAACATGACCGTTGCCATGAATTGCTTCAACATGTTAAGACAGGATTATGAAACCACCGAAGCGCTTATTGTAGGCATTGGTTACGGCAACCGCCCTAACCAGCGCAGCCGCGACCTGAACCCAGCAACCGGCGGGCCAAAATTCATCTCGTTTATTGAACAGGAGGTAATACCGTTTATACAAAACAAGTACCGTGTAAGCGATAATAAAGCGCTATACGGCTATTCGTTTGGCGGCATGTTTACTACCATGGTATTATTTGAACACCCTAATCTGTTTAACATGATCTTTATAGGAGCGCCCGGCAACAGTGGCAGTGAACTGATCCCTTCCGCTAAGAAATACTTTGCCAATAACCATGACATTAACTGCAGGGTGTTTTTAGGCGTAGGCTCTTTTGAGCTTTTAACCACTAAAAATATTCAGGATTTTAAGGCCTACATGGAAAACCAGCATTGCAAAGGGCTTGATATTACTACCGCAATTACCCCAAATGCAGGGCATGGCGCCGCGCTGGCCCAGGTAATGCAAAATGCAATAAAATTTGCCTATTGCAAACAACATAAGGCTATTGATATACCTGTAAAGCAACTGGAACAATACACAGGCAATTATCAGATAGCCGGCGACGCTAAAAACAAATTCAAGATTTACGTTGCTAAGGGCAAGCTATACTTCGTCCAAAATAATGCAATACCTATGGTAATTGCACCGTACGCAAAAGCATCATTCTTCATGTATGAGAACGAACGCGCCGATATAACTTTCCATACAGAGGGCAATAAGATGTACATGCTTTTCAACTTTCCAAATGAAAAACCGACGAGGCTGGATAAGGTAAACTAAACCTTATTCTGCCCCCTCCAGTAACGCCATTAAATCGGGGTGGTACACGGGCGTTAAAAACTCCGTGACAATAAATTCAGCAAGCTTATGCTTGTAAAACGGATCCTCGGTTATTACCTTCTCTATTTGTTCCCTTGAGCTTGCAAAGGCCAGGATTACCCCACCCTTGCGCGGCACTTTCGGGCCCCAAACAACAAATACCTTTTCATCATAATATTTATTAAGATGCTTCACATGGACTTCCATATAAGCATCAATCTCTTCAAGAGGGGCTATATACTTAAGATCGATGAAAAACATAGGCATTAAGTTTTAATATTACCATATAGAATTTATTTATACTTCCAGTGCCTCGATTTACCATCGGTAAGCCATTCGGCGGCAGTTTCCATGCGCTTAAGGCGGGTGGCTTCGGTTTTGGCTTCGGTTATCCATTCAATATATTCCTTCTTCTGCGAGTAGCTGAATTGGTTAAGATTTAACCAGGCTTGCGGGTGGGCTTCTAAAAACTTCACAAAGTAATCCGGCACTACCAGCTCGTCGCGCTGGGCGGGCGTTTTCTTCAATGAGGCAGGTCTTGGTTTATTATCTTCATTTAGGGCCATCGCCTGCTGTATAAATTCTATCAGCACTTCTTTGGGCGGCAGATCATTAATACTGGTTAACCTGCCAAAGCTTCCGGCAGCCTGATCGGCCAGGCTCAATACCTTTTGAGGATCATACAATAAAGATGCCTTCCAAAACCCAAACGAGCAGTGCTGTTTAAAAGCCGCCATATTACATACCACACCTTTATAGTCAAAAAATGGCATGCTCCATTTCATGGTTTCAATTATCATAGGCGAGGCTTCATGCACTACAGCCCTCAGGTAGTTTAAAACTGGCTTTGCAAATTCGGGCGATTTTTCGATGTAGGCATCAACCCGGTTATCGTAATGTTCCATATAATTAAAGTTAGCGATTACAATAGCTCCGGCAAAATTGTGCAACAAAAAAGCCCTCCGGTTAACCGAAGGGCTTCATATACTGTTTACCTAATATTATTGACTGGTAAATTTCTTAGCGTTGATCTTGCGTTCGTTTTCGTTAAGGTAAATTTTACGTAAACGGATGCTTTGCGGTGTAACCTCAATGTACTCATCGGCCTGGATATACTCCATTGATTCCTCTAACGAGAATTTGATGGCCGGGGCAATACGCACGTTGGTATCGCTGCCTGATGCACGCATGTTGGTTAACTGCTTGCCTTTGGTTAAGTTAATAACCAAATCGTTATCGCGGATGTGCTCGCCCAAAACCTGTCCTTCGTAAATATCAACTCCCGGATCAACGTGGAACCTGCCGCGGTCCTGTAATTTATCAATTGCGAAAGCAGTAGTTTTACCGGTATCCATTGATACCAATACACCATTTAAACGGCCCGGGATCTGGCCTTTCCAAGGCTCATATGCTTTGAAACGGTGTGCCATGATAGCCTCGCCGCCTGTTGCGGTTAATACGTTGTTACGTAAACCGATGATACCGCGCGCAGGGATATCAAACTCAAGGTGCTGCAAGTCGCCTTTAGGCTCCATGATCAACAGATCTCCTTTACGTTGTGTTACCAGCTCTATTACTTTACCGGCAACATCGCCCGGTACGTCAACAATCAGGGTTTCAACCGGCTCACATTTAACACCGTTAATTTCTTTAACGATAACCTGCGGCTGGCCAACCTGCAATTCGTAACCTTCACGACGCATTGTTTCAATCAATACCGATAAGTGAAGGATACCACGACCATAAACCAGGTATGAATCAGGCGATTCGGTTTCAACAACCTTAAGCGCCAGGTTTTTCTCCATCTCCTTGTACAAACGATCGCGCAGGTGGCGTGAAGTAACAAATTTACCTTCTTTACCAAAGAAAGGTGAAGTATTGATGGTGAACAACATATTCATTGTTGGCTCATCAATTTTGATAACCTCTAATTGTTCCGGGTTTTCAAAATCGGCAATGGTATCACCAATATCAAAACCTTCAATACCTACTACAGCACAGATATCGCCTGAGCTAACTTCGGTAGCTTTTACCTTACCTAAACCTTCAAAGGTATAAAGTTCTTTTATCCTTGATTTTTGGATAGTGCCATCGCGTTTTACCAATGATACCGGCTGGTTTTCTTTGATGGTACCGCGGGCTACACGACCGATAGCGATACGGCCTACGAAAGATGAATAATCTAACGAGGTGATCTGCATTTGTAAAGTACCTTCGGCAATAGGGGCCGGAGGAATGTTTTCCAGAATTGCATCCATCAACGGGAAAATATCCGTTGTTGGTTTTTTATAATCGGTGCTCATCCAGCCTTGTTTTGATGAACCGTAGATAACCGGGAAGTCCAGTTGTTCTTCGGTAGCTTCAAGGTTGAAGAATAATTCAAAAATTTGTTCGTAAACTTCTTCAGGACGGCAGTTCTCTTTATCAACTTTGTTTACAACCACAATTGGCTTAAGGCCCAAAGCCAAAGCTTTTTGCGTTACAAAACGGGTTTGAGGCATAGCGCCTTCAAAAGCGTCGCAAAGTAACAACACACCATCGGCCATTTTCAATACACGCTCAACCTCGCCACCAAAGTCGGCGTGACCAGGAGTATCAATAATGTTGATCTTAACATCTTTATACCTTACAGATACGTTTTTTGAAACGATGGTAATACCACGCTCACGTTCAAGGTCATTGTTGTCAAGGATTAACTCTCCGGTTTGCTCATTGTCCCTGAAAATGGCACAGCTGTGCAGGATTTTATCAACCAAAGTAGTTTTACCGTGGTCAACGTGCGCGATGATCGCAATATTTCTGATTTTTTGCATGAAAATGCCTCTCTAAATTTGGCGCAAAGGTAACGTTAATATATGAGATTTAAAAACCTTTGCAAGTTATAGTTGGGAATTAATACATTAAGCTTACCAAACAACACTTGCGGGGTATGCCTTAAAGTGTTGGTCGGCAGAAATGATTGTGAAATTTTCCGCGATTGACTGCGAAATCAGCAGACGATCAAACGGATCGCCATGATAATGTGGCAGGGATATTAGCTTACTTAAATGATAAGGTGTTATATCAAGGATTTCGAATTGCTTATTAATCAGATAACTATAGAAATTTTCATAGCCAATTTCAATATTAAGCTTTTTTAAAGCGACCTTGATAGCCATTTCCCATAGTGACGCCATACTTACATAACATTGATTATCGGGATCTTCGATTAATTGTTTGGCTGTTTTAGATAATCTATCATCAGAAGCCTGAAACCAAAGGATTGCCTGTGTATCAATAAGCAACTGCATTACATATAATCTTTGAAATCCTCAAGTGGTTCGTCAAAATCTTCCGACATCCAAATTTTGCCTTTCAAACTTCCATATCCCCTTACAGTCTGATTCCCATCTAACAATTCAACATTGGTAAACTTTTTCAAAAGCTTATCTACATCTTTCTCTATCTGAGTTTGTAAGTCAGGTGGTAATTGATCAAGCTTTTTTATAAGTGTAGCACTAACCATATTCTTAAACTTAATAAAGCTAATTTACAAAAAACAAATCTTATCTCCCAAAAGCCCAAACCAAAAACTTGGCCATCGCCTTGCCCCACGTAGCAGTATCATGCGTACCTCCTACTACTTCAACATACTGAATTTCCTCCGGGCGTTTAAAACCATTGGCTTCCATTTCCCTGATCAGGTCGATGGTATCATCAATGGCATCGATAATGCCATTTTTATTACGGTCGCTGGTTTCATCTCTGGTGCCGGTTTGCAGCCAGGCGCTGATAGCCGGTTTATTTTTGGTTTCCCTTATTACCTGGTGCATTAACCTGTCGGCCTCGGTGTAACCTTTAGCGAGATCTTTCCCTCTCCACCAAAACGAACCTGAAAAAACGCCGGTTTTATTGAACAATGCAGGGTTGTTCCAAACAATATCAAAAGCAGATAAGCCACCGAGCGAAAAGCCGGCAAAGGCCGTTATATCAAACTCATTAAAGCCGGTCAACTGTTGTAATTGAGGCAGCAATTCTTCTTTTATAAATTGTGTATATACAGCAGCTTTTGCGCCACGGCCTTTAAAATCGGGCTTACCCGCAATGCCATATTCATCAAGGCGGTCATCTCCGGCATGGATAGCCACAATCAGTACCGGTTTAAGCCGATTGGTATTGTATAAGGTTTCGAGCGTATTTTTTAACCCCAGGCTCTCCAGTTCCTGTCCATCGTTGAGTAACAGTAAATTCAGAGGCTCAGCAATATCGCCATCCTCGGGTTTCAGGACGGTTAAAGTTACTTCCCGCTCAAGCAGTGCTGAGGTTATATTTATTTCCTGTTCGGTTATCGTCATTTCAGTATCAAGCCAACCCGGGTACATCTCTTTCTAAATTAAAATTAAGGGCGCAAAAATAAGCTATACTTTTTACTTTTTGGCGGCTAAGGATTAATATTATCAGGCTGTTGCCTTTTTCAAACAAACCTCCTAACTTACAATCATTATAAAAACTACACTGCTTTGACCGAAAAATTTCACCGCTGGCACTCCCCCAACACCAACACCGACCTCGAAATGCTGGTATTCGGCGACCGCGGTTACCCTGTGATCGTTTTCCCGACCACAAAAGGCCGCTACTATCAAAACAAAGATTTCGGCCTTATCGAAAGCGTAAAATGGTTTGTTGACAATGGCCTGGTGAAGATCTATTGCCCCGATACCATCGACGACCGCAGCTGGTACAACAAAGGCATCCACCCGGCCGATAGGGCCAAAACCTATGCAGGTTACGATCGCATGCTGGTAAACGAGCTTATCCCCTGGGCAATGCATGAAACAGGTGTTGGCAAAGTAGCTGTGGCCGGCTGTAGTTTTGGCGGATACCATGCAGCCAATTTCGCATTCAAGCACCCCGAAAAAGTAAAGCACCTGTTTAGTATGGGCGGGGCTTTTGACATTAAAATGTTTACCGATGGCTATTATGATGACAACATTTTTTATAACAACCCGGTTGATTTTTTGCCGGGCAGCAATCATCAGGATCTTTGGCAAATGAACATTGTACTTGGTACATCCGAGTATGACATCTGCAAAAGATATAATATTCAGCTCTCAAATATTTTAAAACAAAAAAACATTAAACACTGGCTGGATATCCGCCCATTTGCGAATCACGACTGGCCCATCTGGCGCGAAATGTTCCCGCATTATCTATCAACAATTAAATAAAGAGGCAAGAAATCAAGATTCAAGAAACAAGAAAATAAGATTCAAGAGACGGGAAATACAGATTCAAGAGGCAAGAGTTTAAGAGACAGGAAAGAAATGAAAAAATGAAAAAATAAAGAGCAAGATTTACATCAACCTGAAACCCAAAGAAAAACAAACATATAAACACCTACTACCATGAAAAAAATTGGCATCTTATTCGGACAGGAAGATTCGTTTCCGCAAGCATTTGTTGACCGTGTAAACCAAAAGGCAGAAAAAGGCATCAGTGCCGAGTTTGTACGGCTTGATAAGGTAATGCAGGCCGAACCGCTTGATTATGCTGTGATCATTGACCGTATTTCGCAGGATGTGCCTTACTATCGCGCAGCCCTGAAAAATGCCGCTATTTGCGGTACTGCTGTTATCAACAACCCTTTTTGGTGGAGCGCTGACGAAAAGTTTTTCAACAATGCCCTTGCTGTAAAAATCGGGGTACCCGTACCCAAAACGGTGATCCTGCCATCAAAGGAATTGCCCGATGATACTACCAATAAGTCATTCCGGAACCTGGCTTACCCGCTTGATTGGAACGGCATTTTCAATTATGTAGGTTTTCCGGCCTATATGAAACCGTTTGACGGCGGCGGCTGGAAAGAGGTTTACAGAGTAGAAAACGAGAAGGATTTTTTCAGCAAATACGATAAAACCAAACAGCACGTGATGATGCTGCAGGAAGAGGTAGTTTTTGACGATTACTTTCGCTGTTATTGCATTGGCGGCAAACATGTACGCATCATGCAGTATGAACCCCGCAACCCGCACCACCTGCGCTATGAACACGGTAAGGCACCGGCCTCCAAAAAACTGTTGGATACCATTAAAGATTATGTAATAAAACTAAATCAATATTTAGGTTACGATTTTAATACGGTTGAGTTTGCCGTTCGCGATGGCATTCCTTATGCTATTGATTTTTGTAACCCCGCTCCTGATGCTGAAGTTACCAGCGTAGGCCAGGAAAACTTTGACTGGGTGGTTGAAACTGCCGCCGATTACGCCATTGAACGTGCAAAAAGTCAAAAGGACGGCGTCGATAACCTTACCTGGGGCGAGTATGTAAAAACATCGGCAGCAAAAACACCACTGGTAGCGGCTGCTAAAAAAGCCGCTGTTAAAGCCGATGTATCGGTAGCTGCGGTTGACCATGCCATTGAAGCAGAAGGGAAAGTAAAGAAAACCAAAGTAGCTAAGGCGCCGGTTACAAAAGCTGCTGCTGCGAAGGAGCCGGTGGTAAAAGAACCGGTTGTGAAAGCCGCTGCTGTAAAAGAAAAAGCAGCGATTAAGCCTAAAAAGGCGGCTAAGAAATAATATTAAGTCATGCCGAACTTGTTTCGGCACCTCACTTGTAAGTTAAGCTTGCATGGTCTATACCCTGCGTGTGGGGTGCTGAAACAAGTTCAGCATGACGTTTTCATTACTAACCCTAACCAATTATGAACGAATTTACCTTAGGTGTTGAAGAAGAATTTATGGTGATTGATCCCGTATCGCGGGAACTGAAATCGCATGAGCAAAAAATTGTGGATGCAGCCCAAAAGATCCATGAAGACCAGGTAAAAGCCGAAATGCACCAGGCCGTGGTTGAGGTGGGCACCCATATTTGCCGCAATACAGAAGAAGCCCGTAAAGAAGTGGGTAAGCTTCGTACCACGGTGGCCCAACTGGCCGGAGATATTGGCCTGCGTATTGGCGCTGCCGGTACACATCCTTTTTCACACTGGCAGCACCAATTGATTACCGATAATCCAAGATATTTTGAAATTGTGGATGAGATGCAGGAGGCTGCCCGCTCCAACCTCATTTTTGGGTTGCATGTGCATGTAGGCATCCAGTCGCGCGATATGGCTATTCATATAGCCAACCAGGTGCGGTACTTTTTGCCGCATGTGTATGCGCTTTCAACCAATTCGCCGTTTTGGGAAGGGCGAAATACCGGTTTTAAATCGTTCCGCACCAAGGTTTTTGATAAGTTTCCGCGTACGGGCATCCCCGATTATTTCAGCAGTATTGAGGAGTACGACCGCTACATTAAGCTGCTCGTAAAAACCAATTGTATTGATAACGCCAAAAAAATCTGGTGGGATATCCGTGTACACCCATTCTTTGAAACCATCGAATTCCGAATTTGCGACTGCCCTATGCTTGTTGATGAAACCATTGCTTTTGCTGCGCTATTCCAGGCATTGTGTGCCAAGCTTTACAAACTACGGGCACAAAACATGAAGTTCATTAACTATTCGCGTGCGCTTATCAATGAAAATAAATGGCGCGCAGCCCGTTACGGCATCGACGGAAAAATGATAGACTTTGGTAAGGAAATGGAGGTAAATACCCGCTCACTGATATTGGAGCTGCTTGATTTTGTAGACGATGTAGTTGACGAACTTGGCTCGCGCGATGACCTGCAATATGTACACAATATACTGGAGCATGGCACCGGTGCCGACAGGCAACTGGCCATTTACCAGCAAAACAATAACTTTGCCGATGTGGTGGATTATATCACCTCACAAACACTGAAGGGGTTGTAAGCCCCTCCCAAACCCTCCCCGGTAGGGAGGGCTTTAAACAGCTGGGAGTAATAAAAGGGGATAAAATATTTTTTAACATAAAACAAAAAGTCTCCCCTACCGAGGGAGATTTAGAGGGGGGGGCTCGGGCATATGAAACCGGAAATAAAAGTGGCCATACTTGATCTGTATGATGGGATAGCGAACGAAGGTATGCGCGGTTTCCAGGATATTTTGAAGCGATATAAGGCCGAACATGATCTGAATTTAAGCTACCAGATCTTCGATGTACGCCGCAAATGCGAAATGCCGGGTACCAATTTTGATATCTATATTTCAAGCGGTGGCCCGGGTAACCCGTTAGAAACCGAGGGTACCGAATGGGAAAAGAAATATTTTAACCTGGTTGATAAGCTGGAAGATCATAACTTATCCAACAACAGTAACAAAAAGCATGTGTTCTTTGTGTGCCATTCGTTTCAGTTAATGTGCCGTCATTACAAGCTGGGCGATATCAATATGCGCCGTTCCCCTTCATTTGGGGTACTGCCGGTTAATAAAACCGAACTTGGTTTAAATGAGCCTTTATTTGAAGGTTTAGCCGAGCCTTTTTACGCCGTTGATTCACGAAGCTGGCAGGTGATCAACCCGGATGAAAAACGTTTTAAGGAACTGGGTATGCAACTGGTGGCGATAGAAAAAGAACGTCCGCATGTTGATTTGCCCAGGGCTATGATGGCTATCCGGTATAATGATTATTTCTTCGCCACGCAGTTTCATCCCGAAGCCGACGCCGGAGGGATGAAGGGAATGCTGCTTCGCGAAGAAAAAAAGCAGGAGGTGATCAGCGAGCATGGTGAGGTTAAATACAAGGAAATGCTTGAACGCCTTGATGATCCGGATAAAATAACATATACCCAGCATACGCTGATCCCTGATTTTTTGGATATGGCGGTTGGCCCCACCCAACCCTCCCCTAAAGGGAGAGGGCTTTTAGAAGTTAAAGAAGATTAATAATTTTATTATAAACCGTAATAAAAAAGCCTCCCCTTCAGGGGAGATTTAGAGGGGCTAATAATGAATCCATCGGTCAGAAAAACATTTAACGAAACATTCAGCGAAGAAAAATACAGTCAATTTCTTGATCAGCTCAATAACGACTTCAAAGAGCCCGTGCCTTTCCGCGTTGCGGAAACACCTGTTTTTTTGACTGCTGATTTCCGTGATAGGCTCAAAGCCGCAGGTAATGATATTATAAATACCATCCTTAGGCCCGATTTTAAGGAATTGACCGAGCGGGCTATCCCCGATTTTTGGCGGGTAGCTAATGAAAACGATCATCCTCATTTTATCGCGCTGGATTTTGGCATCTGTAAAGATGAACAGGGAAATATCGTACCCAAACTCATAGAATTGCAGGGCTTCCCCTCCCTTTATGGTTTCCAGGTACTTTTAGGCGATACTTACCGGGAGGTTTATGATCTTCCTGATGATGAAACTATCTTTTTTAGCGGATTAGATAAACAAAGCTACCTTGATCTGCTTAAAAAAACCATCATCGGCCCTTACCAACCCGATGAAGTTGTATTGATGGATGTAAACGCCCCGGAGCAAAAAACAGCGGTTGATTTTCATCTCACTCAAAAATACATTGGTACGCCTGTGGTGTCGTTGAGTGATCTGATGCAGGATGGTAAAAAGCTTTATTATATGGCCGGCGATCAAAAGAAACAAATCAAACGCATCTACAATCGCCTGATATTTGATGAAATAGCCGGCGACCCGGATATTTTTAACAAAGTGGCAGATATAAGGCAGCCCCTTGAGGTTGAATGGGTTGCACACCCCAACTGGTTTTACCGCGTCAGCAAATTCACCATGCCTTTTTTAACAGGCGATTACATCCCAAAAACGCAGTTTTTGCACCAATTAGAACAAATCCCTGCCGATTTGGAAAACTATGTGCTTAAACCGTTGTTCTCTTTTGCAGGTCAGGGAGTAATTATTGATATCAGAAACAACGATATAGAAGCCATTACAGATCCTGAGAACTGGATCTTACAGCAAAAGGTAAATTACGAACCTGTTGTACAATCGCCGGAAGGCGGCGTAAAGGCCGAGATCAGGTTGCTTTACCTTTGGCCAAATGGGGATGAAAAACCCACACTTGCCATAAACCTTGCACGGTTAAGCCGTGGAAAAATGATAGGCGTACGTTATAATAAAGATTATAACTGGGTTGGCGGCACAGTTGCTTTTATGCCTCGTTAAACTTTGTACTAATTGCCCTGTCTGTACGTATATATTAAATAATGCTTAATTTTGTCTTTATGAATATGCAAATCATCATTATCGCGATACTTTTTGCAGGCGCTGTTTTTTACATCGGCCGTATGATGTACAGGGCGCTTACTACCAAAAAAAGCTGTGGCGGCAATTGCAAATGCGGTGTTGATTTTTCAGGCATTGAACCTGGAAAAACCACCAAATAATGCTCAACTCCTATTTCATACAATCTTCATAAGTAACCCATACTTTAGTAAAGTAATTTTCCTTAATGTCATCAAGCAAGCAAGTTTTTCAAGCTGATAACCCCGGTAGGTGGAACCGTTTTAAATGGTTAAGCCGTGTACTGCTGGCTGCACTGGTTATCGGCATTATAGCCGTTGTTGTTACTATCCGTTCAACTTATTACCCTGAGCTTCCCAACCTTAACCCTGCTCCCAAAAAAATGACCAAAGAGGAGCTTGAGCAGTTAAAAAGATCAACAAAGTTTAAATCGTTCAAAATTCAAAAGTCTGAGATAGAAGCACTTGAACGGGCCCGGAAACTTCATCAAATCAAACAACCAAACAATAAAGACCGTATAAACGCCGCTTTTTATCGTGCCTGGGAACCACAGGCTTATAACTCACTGGTGGTGAACATCGGTCACCTGGATATGGTAGTAAGCGAAGGCTTTTCTATAGTACCTAAAACCGATACCGTTGTAACCAAGCTCGATACCGGGCTAATGAACCTCAATAAAAAATATAACAAACCCATTGTTGTTTCGCTGTCAAACTATGTAAACTACAATAACACCCACGGCGGCTATGACACTAAAGATGTTGACCGGATTGTTAACAATAAAACACTCCGCAGTAATTTCATTAACAGCATAGTTAACTCGCTCACTAAAAATAAGCTAAAGGGTATTAATGTTGATTTTGATGAGCTGCGCGACCGAAACAGCAAAAATTACATAGCCTTTCAAAATGAGCTATATGCAACCCTGCATGCCAAAGGCTTCCTGGTTACGCAAAACGTGGTTCCCGAGGATGAAACTTTTGACATTACAAGGCTTCAGCATGTAAACGATTTCCTGTTCATCATGGCCATTGATGAGCACTATGAGGCTACAAATGCCGGCGATCTTTCAAATCAGCGCTGGGTTGAACAGATCCTGGACGAGGTATGTTCGAAGGTTCCGTCAGAAAAAGTAATTTTAACATTTGCGGGCGGCGCCTATGACTGGCCCGAAGGCAGTGTTGGTAAAACCATTGGTTACCAGCAGGCTATCAGTACTGCAGAGGAGCAAAAAAGCAAGATCACTTTTGATCCTAATTCGGCCAACCTGCATTTTACTTATATGGACAAGGACAGCCTTGACCATACCATTTACTTTACCGATGCGGCAACGAATTTTAACGTGATCCGCATGGCCGATGACTGGGCAACCGGCGGCGTGGCACTATGGCGTTTAGGGGCCGAAGATCCACGCCTGTGGACATTTTTCCAGAAAAACCTGTCGATAGACTCATTGAAAAAAACGGGTGTGGATATGCGCAAACTTACATCTGTAGGTTTAAACAACCGTGTAAATGTGGACTATGATGGCGATGGTGAAGTGCTTGACCTTATTACCACCCCTACTACTGGAGTGATCGACGTAAAAATGGACCCGGCTACATTTACCATCCTCGATCAGCATTATATAAAACTTCCCACTAAATATGTGATCCGCAGGTATGGTTATGCCCCTAAGAAAGTGGTTTTAACTTTTGACGATGGCCCCGATCCTGATTTTACACCCCGTATTTTAGATATCCTTAAAGCCGAAAAAGTACCGGCAGCATTCTTTGTTGTAGGTGCTATGGCCGAAAAAAACATACAGCTGCTCCGGCGCGAGTATGAAGAAGGTTATGAAATAGGCAACCACACGTTTTTCCACCCCGATATTTCAACCATCAGTTTAAAGAGGGTAATACTGGAGCTTAACTCTACCCGTAAGCTTATTGAATCGGTAACCGGCCGAAGCACTATCCTGTTTCGCCCGCCGTTTAATGCCGATGCCGAACCGCAAACCCTTGCCGAGGTTATCCCGGTTGCTGAAAGCCGCCGTCAGAGTTATATCACCATTGGCGAATCTATCGACCCCTGGGATTGGCAGCCCGGCGTAACTGCCGATAGCATTATTGCCCGTACCATCAGGCAAAAAGATAACGGATCGATGATATTGCTGCATGATGCCGGAGGTGATACCCGTGAAGAAACCGTTAAAGCCCTTCCCGCAATCATTCACTACTTTAAATCGCACGGCTACGAGTTTACCACTATTGCCGATGTGCTGGGTAAAACTAAAGACGACCTGATGCCGCCCATTAAACCGGATCCAAGCACAGGCATTTTCGGCCCGGCCTATGACGTTTTTATTCATGGTTATTACTATATAAACTGGGTGCTGATCTATATATTCCTGTCGGCCATATTCCTGGCCATTGGCCGCATTGTGCTAATCGGCATTTTGGCTGTGAGACAGCGAAGCGTGGATAAAAAATCCAAAAAGCTTGATCGCAATACGGATGTAATGCCTGCGGTAAGCATCATTGTTCCTGCCTACAACGAGGAGGTTAATGCAGTAGCAACTATACAAAGTCTGCTTAAAACCGATTATCCATCGTTCGAGATCATTTTTGTTGATGACGGATCAAAAGATAAAACCTTTGCGGTTGTGGAAGCCGCTTATGCAGGCAACCCGCTGATCAAAATTTTAACCAAACCCAACGGCGGCAAAGCGTCGGCACTAAACTTTGGTATTACCCATGCCCAAAATGATTTTGTGGTTTGTATTGATGCCGATACCCAGCTCAAAACTGATGCTGTTTACCAGTTGATGACCTACTTTACAGACGAGGAAATAGGCGCCGTAGCCGGAACCGTTAAAGTTGGTAACGAAACCAATATCATTACACGCTGGCAGTCGATAGAGTATATCACTGCGCAAAACATGGACCGCCGTGCATTCGATCTCATCAACAGTATTACCGTTGTACCCGGGGCCATAGGTGCGTTCCGTAAATCGGCTATTTTCCGCGCAGGCGGGTTTACTTATGATACCCTTGCCGAGGATTGCGACCTCACCATGCGTATACTTAAGCAAGGCTACGTGGTGCGTAATTGTGCCGAAGCCATTGCTTACACCGAGGCGCCCGAAACAATAAACATGCTGCTGAAACAACGTTTCCGCTGGAGTTTTGGCGTAATGCAAAGTTTCTGGAAAAACCGCGACGCACTGTTTAATAAAAAATACAAGTTTTTTGGAATGGTGGGGATGCCTAACATCCTTATTTTCCAGATCATATTGCCGCTGTTCTCCCCCCTGGCAGACCTGATGATGCTGTTCGCCCTGTTCGGCGAAAAACCAGAGAAGATGCTGCTATATTACGTAGCATTTGTGTTGGTTGATTTTATAGTAGGTATCATCGCTTTCCGCATGGAAAAGGAAGACTACAAGAAACTCATCTACATTATCCCGCAAAGGTTTATGTGGCGGCAGCTAATGTACTATGTGCTGTTTAAATCGCTGCGAAAAGCCCTAAAAGGCGAACTGAGCGGATGGGGCGTACTTAAGCGCACCGGTAATGTAAAAGTTGGTGGCGATGGCGGTAAAAAATCGCAGCCGGTTTATATTGTTATCGGTGTTGCAATAATTGCTGTGATCGTGTATTTACTGTATAAGCACTTTAGTTAAAAATGGATTGATTTACCTCGCCGCCATTTGCCCTGCCTTCTTCCGTCTGGATGAACGATACCGTTGTGGTGCTGTTATCGTACTGGATCCCGTTGTCGTATTCCGTGGTCGTGGTGGTGCCGCCTGCGGTATACAGTTTCCGGAGCTTATTGCCCGATGCACTGTAAACATACACCACTGTACTGCCGTTATTTTTGGTGATCGTCTGCGGCAGGTTCAGCATATTGTAGCTGTTACTGCTGATGCCCTTGTTCTGGTCGCGCAGGTGGTTACCGTTACCATCATAGATGTATTCATTAGCCGGCTTCACCAGTTCGGTAAGGCCGGCAGTGCCCCGTATAGAGTGAGGCATCATCGATCCGGTTCAGCCGGTAAAAGCTGTAGGTATAGGTCAGCGTATCGATCTGCGTTTTTGCATTCCCGATATTGTCATACCTGCCCAGACTGCTGATATTGCCCATGTTGTCATACACCACATTCTCATCGTAGTACCCATCTTTCGGGGTACCTGTTGTCGATACCGCAGCCCTCAGCCTGTTCAGGTGGTCGTAGCCGTAATCATAGGTTTGTTTTACCGGGGTTATTGTTATTGTGTCTGCCGTATACGAGTGCTCAAAATCAATTTAGCCTATCAACAAAAAATCCCGGATGTATCGTCCATCCGGGATTTGCATATTCATGAACTTATGCAATAGTGCCAAATAGCTTTTACCTGATTACCCTGCCCGATATCCATGCGTCGGTAAAGGCAGCCATTGAAATTATCACACGCCACAGGCGTGCGCCAGCGATGGGATTTATACTCATTACTTTATATCTATTGAGTGCTGTTCAAGCAGCATTATAATTCACACGCCACAGGCGTACGACAGCTTAGGAGTACCGAACCCACAATCCCAGCGCTTCATACTCGCGCCAAATCGAAGTACACCACGCAATTTGGCAACGTTGCATACGTGCGGCGGCGTAAAGAATTGAGCTTTTTACCTAAAGATGAACTACTATAAATTGTCTATAAGCGTCTGCTGCTAATCTTTTAACAGTGTTAATGTTCAAAATAGCCCCCTTCTCAATAATGGTCTTTTCGGCAGCTTTAAACCACTCAATTGGAATATTATCAATAGGCTTCGGAGGCATAAACTTAAAGGATGACAAATCTTCATGGTTTGTTTCTATAGAATGAATAGTCGCTTTTGAAAGACCGGCTAATTCATTTACTTCAACACTATTCATAACATCATAACACAAGCCTGGTTGACTTAGGAAACGACTTTCGGTAATTTCTATCGTTTTTATGAATGCTTTAATTGCTTCGTCATCCTCCCCGTCCCACCAAGCATCTTTCACTCCTTCCTTGCGATACCTTTCCTCTAACAACATATCCCTTTCTCCTTTAGTTAAGAAGCTACCTACCCTTTCATAAGAGTTATTCGGTATATCTCCCCAAACGGCTCCCCAGCAGGTTACCTTAGAAAGATAATATGAGGCTGTAAACATCGAGTCATAATATCTTGATATAGTGAGTCCAACAGTTAAAAACAGATTAACATCGGCTGTCTTGATATATAATCCCTGAGCCCCCGTGGTACTATCAGGTATTTCTCTATATCCCAGACTGTTTAACCCCGTTTTAGTCAAACGAATTAATTTATTCTTTGTTAGCTTCATGGTCATTTCTTTTTAGGGCCTATGTAAGAAGGAGAACTTGGCTGATATGCTGGACTGAATGGATCATAAAGAATAGTTGCTGTAGGTATACCATTTTTTTTCATCTTTTCTTCTCTCTTTTTTGCTGATTTTTCTCCAGATGGGGTATTAGGTTTTATAATGATAGCCGTTCCATCCGGCATGACAGCATCTTTACGAACTACCGATCCATCTTTTAATGTCATCGTTTGCTCTGTCTTCGCACCTTCATCTTCCAATTTCTTTTCTTCTTGTCTATGTGCTTCCTGTCCAGTTTTCGCAGCCGCATTGGTTTTTTCGTTATTAGAACCACGACCTTTTTTGTTAGTTGTAGTACTTTCAGGGGTCGGCGAGGGCTCTGTACTTTCACTATGATGAGCATGATCCCAAAGCCAAACTGCTCCGGCGCCAATTGCTCCGCCTAAAATAATGCCACCACCAACAATCAAACCTAAAGGAGCCCCGACTACGGTTGCTGTTCCACCACCAGCTACCGCACCGCCAGTAATTAACGATGCTGTTAAAATCCCTCCCGCTGTTCCACCAACTGTGGCACCAGTTAACATTTTGCAGCAACCCGCCGGTGCCCTGCCGTCCGAATCATTTAGTTTTACAGGATCATCAAAAACATAACCATAAGGTGTTGTACTTTCTTGTCCATCTTCAACCAGCGGATCCACACTCCCCCACCTCCCAATCACCGGATCGTAAAACCTTGCCCCATAATCATACAACCCCGTCTCTTCCTGCAGCTCCTTATGATTATAAAGGTACTCATTTTTGGGAGAAGTGGCGGGCTGCATCGATTGGATCCCGTACCCGAATGCATAGTAATCATTCTCCTGCAGGATCTTCGCCGTTTGCTGGGTTGGGTCTGCCGGGTCAGGGGTTAACGTTACCCTGGTGTTGCCCAAATGGTCTTTCAGATCGTATTCATAGATATAGGCTGTCCCGCTGTGCCTTGCCCGGCCTTCTTCCGTCTGGATGAACGATACTGTTGTGGTGCTGTTATCGTACTGGATCCCGTTGTCGTATTCCGTGGTCGTTGTAGTGCCCCCGGCAGTAAAGAGTTTACGCAGTTTGTTGCCCGTAGCGCTATAGATGTACACCACCGTGCTGCCGTCATCTTTCACTATTGTTTGCGGAAGGTTCAGGATGTTATAGCTGATGCTGCTCAGGCCGCTGTTCTGGTCCCGCAGCTCATTGCCGTTCCCGTCATAGATGTATTCACTGGCCTGCTTCACCAGCTCGGTAAAACCGGCAGTGCCCGTATAGGGCGAGGCATCATCGATCCGGTTCAGCCGGTAAAAGCTGTAGGTATAGGTCAGCGTATCGATCTGCGTTTTTGCATTCCCGATATTGTCATACCTGCCCAGGCTGCTGATATTGCCCATGTTGTCATACACCACATTCTCATCGTAGTACCTTTCGGGGTACCTGTTGTCGATACCGCAGCCCTCAGCCTGTTCAGGTGGTCGTAGCCGTAATCATAGGTTTGTTTTACCGGAGTTATTGCTGTTCCTCCCGCTACGTACGGCGCCGATTTCCATTGCACTGTGACTATGTTGCCGTTGTATTGAGGCGCTGCCGTCGTGGCACCGTCATAGCTCAGCTCTTCGCCGAACAGGTAAAGCCTATATCCGAAATTTGCATATCATAGTAAAGACATGAGAACACCAACACTTTGGCCTTTGCCAGGCATTCTTGCGCCAGTTGAGGTTACGTACCCAAAAAAGACTGACACAGGCAGAGCTTGGCGAGATCGTCGGCCTGAACTCTTATGTGCAGATTGGCCGCTATGAAATAGGCAAAGCCAAACCGGCAGCAGATATGCTTTCCAAGCTGGCCAAAGCACTGGAAACAACTACTGATTATCTGGTGAATGAGGATGTGAATGATTCGGCAGTAACAGCGCAATTAACCGACCGTGAGCTGCTTAAACAGTTTAAGGAAGTGGAGTTATTAAACGCCGAAGACAAGCACCTGGTTAAGACTTTTATTGATGCTTTTCTCACTAAGAGGCATATTCAGGAATACGTAAAGTAAGAATGCTATAAACGCACAAAGCCCCGAATCGGGGCTTTGTCTTTGCATTAGTTTTTTTTCTTCGGCTTTGCGGTTGGCTTTTTAGCCCTAACCTACCGCCAAAAGCGGTGGAAGCTACTACAATAAAAAAGCCCAACCATTAGGGATGGGCTTGAAGGTTTAAGTTACCAACGACTTTAATACACTACCTGTAATACGGTATAAACTCCTGTATATAACAAGCCTTATCGGTTTTAAATATGCCTTTCTCAAATGCTTCTTTATGTAATTGTGATAGCTTCTTAAATCTTTTCATTCGAAGTTTATCTACCTTTTTCGGAGCCATAAAATCACAAGTACATCTTAACATCATTATAACCTCTACATCATCACATTTATCCGCAAGCTCTATAGACGCTAACTCTACTCCAACGGTATTGAATGATATTTTTTTTACAGTAGCAGGGATTGATATTTGGAATAAACCGTTCAGATCTGTTTTTCCAACTTCAATACTGTCATTAAATGCAATCGAAACGTATGGCAAGGCGTTCAAATTATCATCGATTACTTTTCCTTTAATAGTTTTATTTTGAGCATAAAGACTATAGGTTGAAACACCGAGCATAATAAAAGTAAGTGTCGTTAATAATTTCTTCATCTTATTATTTTTTTGACTTAGGTATATATTCATGGGTATAATCGTATTCTGCAGGTGTTGCTTGATTTTGAATTCTATACAGAATAATAAAAGTAGCGTTGGGAATTTGAGGCTTATCGCTTTGAAGTCCTGTAACGTCTTGTGAAAGTCCGGGTGCCGATTGAGTGGCTCCTAATTCACCATTAGGGTGCGTATGAAAATCTTGCAAAATATTATTGAAAGAAAACTTAGCTCCGTACTTAAGTAGTAATTCCCTTACCGAACCTTGCGAACTCGTTAATGTGTTATTTTTATACCCACCTAAAACCATATCTGTAACGTTCTTAGAACCGTCTGATGAGTACGAGTAACCTTTAATTTCATTTCCTAAATATTCTGAAAGATTTAATGTAAAAGATTTAACTCCTTCAACAGACGGTTGGCCTTTTCCTCCTACACTGATTACCTGGTCTTTATCCCGCCAGTTCTGACCATCCTTAAGAATTCCTTTTTCAATTCCACCAACAGCAACTTTGGCTTCTCCTTTTTTATTGCGAACAACTTCACCCTTTCGATTTGTTCTGACAATACGATCCGGGTCGTCATTTTTCTCACCCACCTGGCTTACTTCGCCAGTTTTTTTATTGAATGTAAAATCAGTCATCCCATCAGGATCAATCCGGTTGACTGGATTGTTTGATCCATAATTATACGGAGTCCACCTCCTTGAGATCTCGGCCAGTGGATCAACGGTCGTCCACCTACCTATTACAGGGTCGTAGAAACGTGCACCGTAATCATACAACCCCGTCTCTTCCTGCAGCTCCTTATGGTTATAAAGGTACTCATTTTTGGGAGAAGTGGCGGGCTGCATCGACTGGATCCCGTACCCAAAGGCATAGTAATCATTCTCCTGCAGGATCTTCGCCGTTTGCTGGGTTGGGTCTGCCGGGTCAGGGGTTAACGTTACCCTGGTGTTGCCCAAATGGTCTTTCAGATCGTATTCATAGATATAGGCTGTCCCGCTGTGCCTTGCCCGGCCTTCTTCCGTCTGGATGAACGATACTGTTGTGGCGCTGTTATCGTACTGGATCCCGTTGTCGTATTCCGTGGTCGTTGTAGTGCCCCCGGCAGTAAAGAGTTTACGCAGTTTGTTGCCCGTAGCGCTATAGATGTACACCACCGTACTGCCGTCATCTTTTACTATTGTTTGCGGAAGGTTCAGGATGTTATAGCTGATGCTGCTCAGGCCGCTGTTCTGGTCCCGCAGCTCATTGCCGTTCCCGTCATAGATGTATTCATTAGCCGGCTTCACCAGTTCAGTAAAGCCGGCAGTGCCCCGTATAGAGTGAGGCATCGTCCACCTGCGTCAGCCAGTATGTGACGCCTGCCGTTTTATGCTCCCGATATTGTCATACTTTCACAAACTGCTGATATTGACCATGTTATTATCACGTTCTCGCCGTACAGGTTATCCCTGACTGTACCGGTTGTCGATACGCCCGCCTTGAGCCTGTCAGGTGGTCATAGCCGTAATCATAGGTTTGTTTAACCTGGGTTATTGTTATTGTGTCTGCGGTATACGAGTGCTCAAAATCAATTTAGCCTATCAACAAAAAATCCCGGATGTATTATCCATCCGGGATTTGCATATTCATGAACTTATGCAATAGTGCCAAATAGCTTTTACCTGATTACCCTGCCCGATATCCATGCGTCGGTAAAGGCAGCCATTGAATTATCACACGCCACAGGCGTGCGCCAGCGATGGGGCTGTACCGGTTGTCGATACCGCAAGTCCGGAGCGTTTACTCAATGGGTCACACGCCACAGGCGTGCGCCAGCGAAGGGTTTAAAGACTTCTTTCAGAATAATGTGGCAGCCCTATAAATACAAACGCCCAGCATGCTACCGGGCGTTTGTATTACTTTAATACTGCGGCTCTATATCACTGTTTACAAGTATTAACTTTATATTAGGAGCCTCTTTAAATGCATTCCTTATTACTTTAGGGGTAATAGTTGAATTAGTCAAATCTACTTCTTTCAAGCTTTTAATAGCTCTAATTTTATTTACCTCTGCTTTTAAGTCGGCTTTATGGGTGTATGCAAACTTCATTGACTCAATTTTATCTAAAGATGAGATATTATTAGGTAACTCATCAATATAATAATTATCAAGCAACAACGTCCTAAGATTTTTTAACATTGCTATGCTTGAGGGTAAGCTAATCACTGTCATGCTAGCAGGATCGACCTTTCCATCATAGTTAATGATAATCCACTTTTTGTTACTAATCATCAAAGTCTCTAGATTAGAAAACTGCTCTATATGACCTTCAAATCGTATAAGGTCATCATTATTTAGTTTAAGAGCTTTAGTCTCTTTTGGAGCTTTAATTGCCTGATCAATATTGTAAAACGCCATTTCTTTATCCTTTTTCTCAGAACAAGAAAACATTAAAAGTACAATGATAATGTATATATAATGTTTCATTATGGAATATTCTTGAGTTTATCTTTTAAACCATATAGTGCTCGTTGGGAATCTGAACTTAAGTTATTTTCTAATCGAAGAAATCCTCTTTGCTCGCCTTCTGAATTTTGAATTCCTGTTAATCGCCCCAACTGTTTTAACGCTTCTTTACCCATTGGTGAGTTTAGCAATTTACCAAAAGCTGCTTTATCAAAAACAAGCATCGACGCATCAGCAGCCTTAGTTCGATCAATTGCTTGGTTTACGCCACCAACAAATGCTTTATAAATGTTATCAATTGAACCACTAGGATCAATTGTTTTCACTTCATAAGCTATTGATCCATACCCAAAATTACTATTTGAGTTCCCTAACACAGAAATTTTGGAAGACATATCATTTCCATTAATATCAGTGGAATTAACTTTTAATTCAAATCCATAAGCACCTTCATTTTCCCTAATTAAGGTTGTCCTTTGCATTAAATCCACCTGATAGCCTCCATATCGCTGTCCGAAAGCTAAAGACGATCCTGTCTCTGATGGCGAACTTGTTAACCTTTGAGCGAAAAGGCCTTCGCCTATGGCGCCTATAGATTTGCCATATGCATCGCCTCCTGCTACTCCTCTAGCTAAGTTATGTAATTGAATATTGGATGTGTTATTAGCATACTGAAAAGCTTGATAAATGTAAGGGTTATATTTAATAATTGCCTGACTGACTGGATGACTTTCCGGATAACCCGGACCTTCTCCATTTACATCAATAAACCTAATAGGATTATTTGCTGCATATGCATAAGAAGATTGATAGGAATATTTTTCTCCCAATGGATCAATGGAACCAAATCTCCCAATCACCGGGTCATAGAACCGCGCGCCATAATCATACAGCCCCGTCTCTTCCTGCAGCTCCTTATGATTATAAAGGTACTCATTTTTGGGAGAAGTGGCGGGCTGCATCGACTGGATCCCATACCCGAATGCATAGTAATCATTCTCCTGCAAAATCTTCGCCGTTTGCTGGGTTAGGTCTGCCGGGTCAGGGGTCAGCGTTACCCGAGTGTTGCCCAAATGGTCTTTCAGATCGTATTCATAGATATAGGCTGTCCCGCTGTGCCTTGCCCGGCCTTCTTCCGTCTGGATGAACGATACTGTTGTGGTGCTGTTATCGTACTGGATCCCGTTGTCGTATTCCGTGGTCGTTGTAGTGCCCCCGGCAGTAAAGAGTTTACGCAGTTTGTTGCCCGTAGTGCTATAGATGTACACCACCGTACTGCCGTCATCTTTTACTATCGTCTGCGGCAGGTTAAGCATATTGTAAGTGATACTGCTGATGCCGCTGTTCAGGTCCCGCCGCATGTTGCCGTTCCCGTCATAGATATATTCGCTCTCCACTTTCCTTAGATCCCGGAACCCTGCCGGCCCTGCATAGCTGGCGGTATCATCAATCCGGCTTACCCGGTAAAAGCTGTATGTCCTGTAATTCAAAGAGTCTATCACCGTTCTGGCATTATTGATCCTGTCATACCGGTTCAGCTTCTGAATGTTGCCCATGTTGTCGTAAACCACGTTCTCATCATAGAACCCATCTTTTGGCGTATTGGTTGTTGATACCGCTGCCCGCAGCCTGTTCAGGTGGTCGTAAGTATAATCATAGGTCTGTTTTACCGGGGTTGCCGGCATACCGCCGATGCTGTGCTGCCCTGATTTCCATTGCACTGTAGCGATGTTGCCGTTGTATTGCTGTGCTGACGTGGTCGATTCATCATAGCCCAGCTCTTCACCGAACTTGTCGTTGGCATCACTGTTGGTCAGCCCGCCATCGGTGTTCAGGTTCGCATTGTTGATGCTGCTCAGCCAACCCCGCGGGTTATAACGGTAGTCGATATTTTGCAGATAGTTTGCGCCGCTGTTGATCGAATGCAGGTGCTTAATTTTTAGTTGCCCGACTTCATTGTAGTCGGTCGCAACAAGTCTCATCGTCGCCTGCGAGAGATTACTGCCGTCGCGCATTTGATGTTGAGTAAGGCGTTTCCGCCCCATGTGGTCATAGCTGTAATAGTTCGTTTCTGTCAGCGTCAGTACTTTTGCCGTGCCGCCCGCACTTTTCAAATAGTGAAACCGCCTTATCATCGTCGGCAGTTTTAAAAAGCTGTAGGTAGTTTGTACATCATCATAATTATACGGGCTCAGCGTAGTTGCCCCGCCTACATAATGCTGGCTGAACGTCCTGACGGTTTTTCCCTCGTCATCATAATACGGCACGCTCCACAGGTAATCTCCCGTGGTGTTCAGCACCAGTACTTTTGAGGCCGTCAGCAGTCCCGTGGTCTGTTTGCTGTAGGCGGTATTGGCTGTCTGGTCATAGGCTGCCGGAAAGCCGGGGATCCCGGTATAGCTGTCATAATAATTCAGGCTCAATGTGGTTGTCCACGATGTGGGCCAGGTGTTTGCTGTATACCCGTTGCCTGTAGATACAGGCGTTTCCCATTGTGCGCTGGTGGTGTCCGCTATCGCCTGCAGGGCGGCATGGTAATCCGTACCTGCCGTTGTGCCGGTATGCTGGTAAATGCCGGTCAGTACCGTCCTGCCCATCGCATCGTATTTGGTGATCGTCCACTCCTGCGGCACCTTCATCCGCTGTACCGAATCCTGGGTGGCTACCGGCTGGTCCAGCTTGTTGTAAATGATATATTCCCAGCCTTTTGACGGAACCTTCTTTTGCACCAGCCGGTTCCTTTCGTCA
Source organism: Mucilaginibacter sp. cycad4 (assembly GCF_034263275.1). NCBI lineage: Bacteria > Pseudomonadati > Bacteroidota > Sphingobacteriia > Sphingobacteriales > Sphingobacteriaceae > Mucilaginibacter > Mucilaginibacter sp. cycad4. Next base: position 4,192,278 of record NZ_CP139559.1, read on the forward strand.
TACCGGTACTGGTAACAGCGGTAATCAATTGTCGACTGCGAAATGGCCGCCGTCGCATCGGGGCTTGATCCGGGAGGAAGCACGAAGCACAGGTTGCCCAGGTCGTCATAAACATAATAGGTCGACAGTATTTCCCCTGCCTTGCTTTCTGTTCCCCCGCTATAGGTCTTTTTCAGGTTATAGGTCCTCTTCAGCACCACATGCCCTTCTTTGTCCTTATACTCTTCCGTCGTGCCGAAACAGCCATCCGAAGGCTGCCAGTTCTCCCCGCGGCTGATCGTTACCATCAGTTGGTTACTATCATATGTGGCCGTGTTGCTGTTAGCCCGCGACAGCGTACGGCTTTGATTGGCATTGATGGTGGCCGTGTACAAAGCTATTTTGCGGCTGCCGTTGTTCGCAGTCACATTGCTTGTACTGAAGGTGGTCTGGTCGTTGGTGGTATAAACCATCCTGGCCGAATGACTGCTGCTGCCGGCATCAGGCGTTGCCCCCAGCTGCCAGGCTGCCCCGGGCGCCCCCTGCTCCACCACCCGGTTCAGCGGCGAGGCCTCAAAGCCGGTTTGTGCAAAGGGGAACAGCGTGTTCGGGATCCCGTTGGTTTGCTGCGTGCCGGTGCTGCCTGCCGGGTGATAGAATTTCGCTGCGCCCAATCCAGGTGTTAATGCATCGGTCTTATAGCTCGCGTCGCCTGTTGCCGTTGTGCCATACGGCAGGTATTTTATTGCCTCCCTCCCGTACTGGTCATACACAAAGGGCTGTACCACGTCTTTGGCCGTAGGCGAGGCCTGCCGCTGTACCGTTTGCAGGGGCCTGCCCAAGCCGTCGATATACTGAATGGTTGTTTGTACCGAATCTTTGTTTGTACTTAAAGTATCAAGCTTCCCATTCCTCGTAATCGCCCGGTTAGGCGTCCTTGTCCTTACATAATTCTCCGTCTTCGTTTGGGCCCGGGTTGCCTGAATGCCCAGCAGCAGGACTGCAGTCGCCAGGATCCATTTGCTATATTTTTTGTGATAAAAGTGCATTTTGGGTTGTGATAAGGTGGTTATTGTGGACGGTAGTTGTAATCAAAGCTTTTGACGATGTTGCCCTGGTAATCTTTGATGTTTTGCAGGCGGCCTAATCCGTCGTATTCATAATAGGTCACCAAACCCTTAGGGTCGGTTCTGCTTGTCATCCCTACCAACGGATCAAAAGTATAGGTTTCAATCTGCGCAGCCGCGGGATAAAAACAAACATCATCTATCTGCGCATTAAGATTAATCTGATAGCTGTTGCCGCTCACCGTAACCGGAGTGGAAACAAGACTCCAAGCCGATCCGTTTTTCTGCCAGTATCGTAATCGGTAGTTACCGGGACTTAGGCTTGAAAGGTCCTTTACATAAGCTCCGGTATGACTGTAATGCCCCGTCATATTGTCTTCTACTATGCCGTTGCCAGCGCCCTGTTCAAATGATTCGTAAAAAACGTTGCCAACTGAACTGTTTTTTATATTGACGACAGGATATTGTCCGCTGTAATCCCACTGATATCCGCTCGACGCACCTGCTTCCTGCCGCTGCTGGGTGATATTGCCGTTGTCATCGTAGTTTTCCAATTGAATACGGGGGACATAGTCGAGGCCAGCCTGGCTTGATAACACTGTTTTTGGTAATATAAACTGGCTGGTTCTGAAATAGCCGTAAGTGATCTTCTCACCTTCAATAGGCGTGGTTGATAAATTTGTTTTAAACTGCTTTCGCTCCACCGGCAAGTCAGTCATATGACGGTTGAGCATTTCCTGAAAGATCCCGCCAGTATCAGCTCCCAATGAGACCATTTTAGCAGCCCGGAAGCTTTGCCTGATATAAGTTGCCTGGTTGCTGGCAGTCCTCCACTCTTCCTCAATTCCTTTATCAGTCGGGTTATAAACATATACAAGTTTTTCGGTAACTGGCTGAAAAACGCCGTTCTTAGCCAAATAATTCGTTTCTGCCAATGTATCAAGCCGCACCCAATGGCTGTAGGTTTCGTAGCTCTTGAGTGTGTATACACTCATATTAAACTTAATATCAGTTGAATACTTCGGGGCGGTTAATATCTTTGATGCACCATAATTAAAGAATATTGTCGAATCTGCTGAGTATCTCCATGATTTAGCATTCAGAATCTGGTAACTGTTGTTGGACTTAGTACCGGCATATTGCTCTAGTTGTAAACCGTTATTCCATGCCAGATTTGTTAAATCAGCTGCTATTAAATTTACTTCACCATTGCCGGTAGTCTGAAAGCTACTTGAGTTTATATCACCTATCATTTTGAAAGCTGAATTATTCGCGCGCACTGCAAAGCGGTTTGCCAAAAATGACAATTGATTAGAATCCTGAAATTCAGTAACATACTCATATGCAAATGGAGAACCACCGAATACCCCAACATCACTGTTGTTTTTCGAATTTAAGCGGTACATCGTTATCGCAAGCCCCATTCCGGTGCCATTATAAACAGGATTACCAAGTGCATCCCTGAGCTCATCGCATACGTAAAAGCTGGTTGTACAAAAGTCATTGAACGATCTCGTGTTAAGCGAGCTGGAATCGGTCAGCATAAAACTATTAGCCGCTTTTTTGAAAACGTTGTAGTTATAGGTTTTAACCATATCCGGTGACGTTTTTGATTTGGTAATGATCTTTTCCACGCGGTAGCCGTAATAAACAGAATCACGGATATCATTGGAAATACTCGTTGTGTAGTTTACGGTGGACTTCAGGAAAGTGTGTTTTCCAGTCATTTCAAAACGTAGCTCGTAATCCTTATTTCCCTCTAAAACCATTTTTCCGAGGTATGGATATATCCCTGTGCTGGAACCGGAATTATAAACAGAGCCCAAATGTAGTTCTATACGATCCTTTCCGTTTGGAAAGATATGTTTCTGGTTGTCTGAATCATACAGTTCCACGACAGCCTGGTACTCTTCAAACGGCTCGGTAATGGGCAAATCAGGATCATGATAAAACTCCAGTCGCCAGTCAACAGCAGTTGTGATAGGCAAATGAATGAATGCAAAAGCATCAGTGTAAGACTGTGCATCTTCGTTTGCGATCTCTTCTGTGTAACTTTGCTGATGAGCGTTATCGACACGCGTTGTGAACCTGTTCTGGCCGTAAACAATTGAATCTTTGCCGCCGGTAGGATACTGGATAGTAGATAAGGCCCCAGCAAGTCCCGCAATATCTGCTTTGCGGTTCGCAAACGGGATACCTTCGGTTGCATGGATTGCCGGGTAAGGGAACCCATACTGTCGGAAAGTCGGCATTCTATCAGTCGACTCTTTGGGAACCAGTCCTGCATTACCTTTGGCATTGTAATAACCCAAATAATCCTGCGAAAATGCAAACCGATGTGGCAGGTTTTGCGGGTTAAGATAGGTAAACTTGTATTGTTCTGATATGTCCGAATTTGTGAATGTAAGTGAATTTAAATAATAACGGGTCTTCAGCGCGTTTACTTCCCAGGTTTGTCCAGGGGTAAGGCTTGACTGGATCAAAGGTTCAAATGTGGTACTGGCAATAAAAGTTTGATAATTAAAATCAACCGCACGGATCTGCCCTCTCGCACTTGAAACAGTGACCTTGGATAGCAATTTTTCGTTATAAATATCGTTTCGGCTGGCGTAATAAAAATTTACCAGAAAGTTATCAGATGATACAGAACTCAGGATTTTGGTATTGGTTGATTTACGCCGCAGGCAATAATTGTGATCTCCGCTGCCGGGATCATCATTGCAGTTTCCAGTATTGCCGTAATGCATTTCTGAGAAAACATAATACTCATTGAAATCATAAATATAATCGAAACTCGCGGCCTGATAATTAAAAGTGATCACGCGGTTAAGCGGTGAAACGATCTGGTGAAGGAACCAGGCAGTAGTATAAGGTAAACTGTAAGGGCTACCTTCATCACAGGAGTTTTCGGTATTAAACTTCGTTTGTTCCGTTTCCGAATCAAAATAGTATTTAACACCCTTGTTATCTGTCAGTATAAACAAATAGGTTGGAGATGTCTGGACTATCTGTATCCTGAAGCTATCATCGTCTTTCAACATCACAGCCTGATTATTCCTGATAATGAATTGCCCGGTGGCTCCGAAAATATTAAAATTAAATATGTCATATTCTCCGTCGGTATATGATGAAGAATTGGACATCGCAACAAGCTTATCGTAATTAGCCTGCGTGTAGTTAATGTTGCCAGACTCGCCGAACTCAAGCCTCCCATCCCCGATACGGGTTATTGCCCGCTCATCCGGAATATTCTTTACTACCCTGGTGATCGTTGCAGTCAGATTTTCAGACCACCCCATTCCTACGCGGCTTCCCCAATCGTCAACCCTTATACCGTTTGAAAAATATTCCAGGGAGGGCTGATAGGTTAAGTCACCAGATTTGGCGCTGAGGAGTGGAATTGTTTTTGACATACCACCGGTAGTTTTACGTACTTCGATCCCACCGAAAGTACCTAAGGTACCGACCATGGGAGAAGGGGTGAGATTCTTTTCGAAACTTTTAATGTAAGGTGTTTGTGCCTTCAATTTAAAAGCAACCGACAGACACATACCTGTACATAACAAAAACGCAAGGAATTTTTTACGCGCAAAAACGCGCGATGAAATAGAGATCATCTTTTTAAGATAAGGTAAAAAAATAGGATGCAGCAGACAATCTGGGTCTGCAGAATGACACTAAAAAGCGATACAGCTGAATATTCGTCGGGATATAATCAAGAAGTTGTTTTGACAGTCTTTCTTCATGTGATAAGTTTCGGTTTTAATGCTCCTGTAAATAGCACAGGTATCTTTGCAATAACAGTTATCAAATTCAGGAATATCTAAATCAGGAAAATATTCCGCTTAATCAATTGAGTTCATAGACCCACGCAGTCAACACATGATTGCTAAGTAGTCTTGCACTCAATCAAGCGCTAAAATAACGCCACCATGTTAATTCAATATTACTTTTAAGTAAATAAAATATATGGTTTTAATTATTACGACTACCATCGAACGCTGTCCTCACCTGGCCGAATACAAAAGCTATCACCGAACATTCATGAGCTTACTCCTATTTTATTATCTGGTTTGCCGGTATTTTTGTTTGGATCGCGCAACCTTTACCGTGCCTTCATAAGTATACTCGTGATCTGCCTTTACCAAGTCTTGGAACCCGGCCGCTCCGGCGTACCCTGCATTGTCATTAACACGGTCTACCGGCAAAAGCTGCAGATATAGGCAAGCGTATCAATCTTGTGTTTTTGCGCCGGTGATATTGTCATATCTGCCCAGGTTAGCCTAGGTAAATGCTCCCGTGCGGGTTGTCCTTTGCCGTGCTACCCGTTGATATTGCTGTCAGCAGCCTGTTCAATACCGATTCATTTTAACAAACTGTCAGTGTTAATTTCATCGCGCAGTTTATCATTCTTTGCCCCTCACTGGTCGAAGTTTAGCAATAGCGTACTTCAACCTAAAACCATATACAAGCATCCTGCTTGCGTCATAAAACAAAAATACGCGTCAAAAAAGCCACGCCGGAGAGACGTGTACAAAACGATGCAACAGTACCATACGCTGAAGCAGGTGTTTATCATTACCGATCACCAGGGCAACGCGCGGGTAAGCTTTGAAGATAACCGCAGCGGGCAGGCCCGATTTGCAACTACAGCCCCCTACTCCCTTTCAATCAAACAAACCGCATAGGCCACAACGCCTTCTTCACGGCCAATAAAGCCCATTTGTTCGTTAGTAGTAGCTTTAATGGAAATATCCTCTTCACTAATAGCGGCCGCTTCGGCTATATAGGTTTTCATTGCGGGGATATGCGGGTTGATCTTTGGCGCTTCAAGGCATACCATGGCATCGATATTGCCGATGGTGAAACCCTTTTCCTTTATCAGGGCAACCACATGCTGCAAAAGGATCAGGCTGCTGATGCCTTTCCAGCGGTCGTCTTTATTTGAAAAATGAAAGCCTATATCGCGCAGGTTTGCTGCCCCCAGCAGGGCATCGCAAATGGCATGTAATAATACATCGGCATCTGAGTGGCCGTAAGCGCCGGCATGGTGCTCAAGTTTAACTCCGCCTAAAACAAACGGGTGACTTTCTTTTAACTGGTGTACATCAAACCCAAAACCTACCTTAATTTTACCCATTATCTTCTTGAAGCATTTGTTGTACCGCCAAAATTTGCCGACAAAGTGAAGCGCAAAGTATTGGCCAGGGCACTATTTTGCTGGCTGGCCGCCAGGTACGAGAAATCGAAATCAAAAATACTGTATTTAAAGCCAATACCCATGGTAACATAATGCCTGTCGCCTTTGTTGGGGTTTTCATAAAAATAGCCCGCCCTTACAGCAAACTGTTTATTGTACCAATATTCAACGCCCGGCGAAAAGCTGATCTCTTTCAATTCCTCGCTAAAACCACCTGGTGCATCGCCAAACGATTGAAAAAGGCCCGCAGGCACCGATACATTATCATCTTTGCCTTTGATGATCTTACCATCCGCATCGCGCAGGGGTGGTGTGGGTACCAGCAGCTTGTTGATATCAAAGGTTGCTGTAAACTCATTAACATCATCTAACTGCCAGGTGTTGGCTACGCCTAATTTCAGGTTAGCCGGCAAAAAATATTTATTACCCACATCGCTGTAGCTGATCTTGGTACCAATATTGGAAATGTGTGTTCCAAAAGCAAAAGTATTGCCATCACCATAAGGCGCGGTGTAATATAACGAAACATCTGCAGCGAAGGCATTGCCCGCTTTGGTAGTCTGGCCCGAGCTGGTTGCAAACGCGATACTTGATATATTGGAATGAATGTATCGCGCAGTCAGGCCCAATGAAAAATTATCGCCAAACTTACGGGCAAATGAAACATCTAACGAATACTCGTTTGGCGTATAATTACCCTGATCGTTGGCATTTTCATCGGCAAGCGGGATAGAACCATAATTAAAATACCGGAGCGACGCACCAAGAGTATTGCGCTCATCAATTTTATGGGCATAGCTGAGGTATGACAAACTGATATCGGGCACGAGATGCCTTAACCAGGGACTGTATGATACCGATAACGCATCGTTACTTTCCAAAAACGCAAGCTTTGACGGGTTCCAGAAATTTGCATTTACATCCGGCGACAAAGCTACGCCTGCATCCCCCATAGCCCCCGAACGCGAATCAGGTGAAATATTTAAAAAAGGGACTTCGCTGGGAATTGCATTGATATTACTTCCGTTAGGATTTGTTTGCGCAGCGACAGCAAGCGGTAATAAAAATGGGGTAATAATAGCAAGGCCTCGCAATGTAAAAAACTTCATTTGTAGGAGTTAGGTTGTAACAATTTGTATTTTATAAATATAGGGCCATGACTTGCTTTACATTTTCAAGTCCGCACTTTTTGCTGAAAGTTAAATCAAAAAATTAAATCAACGCAACTAATTTCATCAATTTTTCGTTAAAACCTCCGATAATTGTACTATTTATTTCGAAATAATGGTTCATAAGCATAAGCACTGTATCCATTTTTTTATAAATTTACCACTTAATATAACTGTAAAAATATGAAAATACTTTTTACTAAAACTGCTCTGGGATTGTTGGCTTTAGGTGCCGTGATGAGTAGCTGCAGTAAACGTGAGCAATCGCAAAAAACGGGTATAACTTATAACGATAAAAATAACGGCGGTTATGAGCGTTTCAGGCAAAGTCACCCATCTCCGGGACCGGGATTGGTACCTATTGAGGGTGGTACTTTTGTTATGGGTGGCAGTGCCGACCAGGACATAACTTACGACTATAATAACGTACGCCGCAGGGTTACCGTACCATCTTTTTACATGGACGAAACCGAAGTATCAAACCAGGACTGGCTTGATTACCTGCATTGGATAAACATTACTTTCCCGCAGGACCGCGAGTTATATTACAATGCGGTGCCTGATACATTGGTTTGGCGCCATGCGTTATCTTATAACGAGCCATATGTAGATAATTATCTGCGCCACCCTGCTTTTCAGGATTACCCGGTTGTAGGTGTAACCTGGGACCAGGCACAGGATTATTGCTCATGGCGTACCGACCGTACCAACGAAAACATTTTACGTGAAACCGGGAAACTGGTAGCCTGGAAAGACCAGGGTAAAAAAGGCGGCGGCGGTGATGCCGGCGTTGCAGCTAACGGGCAACCATTCAATACAGATATTTATTTAAACGGTCAGATGACCGGTGCAGGTGTCGACGGTAAAAAAATGATGCCTAACCTGAGCCCTAATGCCCAGGCGGGCACAGGCAAGGGAGGCAAAGCCGTTAGGCCTGTACGTATGGAAGACGGTATCCTTAAACAGGCATATCGCCTGCCATCAGAAGCCGAATGGGAATATGCAGCATTAGCCCTTGCAGGAAACACTCAATTTGAAAACATTGACGACGGCAAAATATATACCTGGAATGGCATGGGCGTACGTTCGGCTAAAAGCAAAACCCGTGGCTTGATCATGGCAAACTTTAAACGCGGCAGCGGCGACAACGCCGGTGTTGGCGGCTACCTGAACGATAAGGCAGACATTACCGCCCCTGTACGTTCATATGCTCCTAATGATTTTGGCCTATATAACATGGCGGGTAACGTTAACGAATGGGTTGCTGATACTTATCGTCAAACATCATTTGAGGAGTTTGAAGATTTTAACCCTTTCCGTGGTAACGAGTTTTCAAACAAACGCCTTGCGGATCCAAGCAAAGGACTGTATGCAAAAGATAAATACGGCAAGCCAATCAAAGACCCTGCACATGCTAATAAAAAGCTAAAATACAGCGAGCTTTTAGCATTACAGCAACAGAATACAGCCGCGCAAAGCGCCAATCCAAACACGCCGCTTGCAACTACTCAAACAGGTTCGCTGCCGGTTGATTCATTACTGCCTAAAAATTCGGGTAAAGCTTACGATCCGGATGCAAGGGGCGAAAAAGATGAAGTTAACAAGGCGCTTTACGGAACAACCACACTGGTTAACGACCACTCTAAGGTATACAAGGGCGGGTCATGGAACGATATGGCGTTTTGGTTAAACCCCGCTACCCGCCGTTTTATGGATCAGGACGTGGCAAGCGCCGAAGTTGGTTTCCGCTGCGCAATGACCTTAGTTGGCGCTCCTGAAATTAACCCTAATGGCAAACCGCATTACCCGGTTAAAAAAGCGAAGCCGTTTAAAACAAAATAATTTTTATAACAGATATTTGAATGAGGCCTTTCAGTAATGAGAGGCCTTATTTGTTTTCAGTTGTATCTATCCATCAATCGGCTCAACCCATTGGCTTCGCCAGGCCGGGGCTTCGAAGGGATTGGCGAAATACTGCGTTTCATGTATTACCTTATCATTACGAAACTCCATAATACTTACCGTGTAAGCCAGCTGTTCCTGATAGTTAATAATATATTCCGTGATCCAGGTATCACCTTTTCCGAGGATCCTCCTGACACGGAAACCCGATGGTTTACCGGGATGATGCCCGCGCAATGCCTGTAAATTACTTCGCCCAAAAATCCGTTCGCCCGACTGGGGATAATCACAAATAACATCATCATCGTAGATATCATGTTCGGCGTTTATATCGCCGGCTGCTGATGCCTGCCAGTGTGCATTCAGGGCCGCAAGTATTTGGTCATCTTCCATGGTTTATTTAATTTATGTTTCATTATGTTTTATTTATTGATTGGTATATCAATAACAGCCGAATCGCATTGTGTGGTCATCTCTCTTTTAATATATATATCCCAAATAAAAATCCCGGATAACAATACGTTATCCGGGATTTTTATTTGGGAAAAGTTTTATTTACTAATCAATAGCCGTCATTTTGAACCAATTTAGGATTAGCCAAAATTTCGCGCTGGGGGATCGGGAACACCAGTCTCGGCGAATTGTAAGGAAGTGCGCCTGCACTTTGTTTTAGTCTTTTTGCATCGTGCAGAAAAAATCCACCTTCAAATGCAAGTTCGTGCCTGCGCTCCGTTAATATAGCAGCAAGATTTACAGTTACTAAAGGATCAAGGCCAGCCCTCTGCCTGATGGTATTAACGTCACTTGCCGGCGTTGCACCTGTGGATGTTCCACCACGGAGGTTAGCTTCGGCACGGATAAGATACATCTCCGCAAGGCGCACCACATGAACATTTCCATATTGGTTATCAAACTTCTTAGTCCTGTTAACCGAGGTAATAGTATAAAACTGTCCTCTTACATCGTCGGCTTCAAATTCTGCTAAAAAATCGTCGGTTATTTTGATATCGCCACGCCCTCCGTTTGCTGATGAGGCATAAAATTCATTCAAACTATTTATACCCTGCTGTTGGGTAACCTGTATAGCAAAGATATCTTCAGTAGTATTTTCCTGATGCGATGGTTTGCTTGACAGCAAAAACTCTTTAGTATAATCAGGTACAAGCGAAAACGCCCCAGATGTAATAACAGCATTGGCTTCCTTTAAGGCATTAGTATAATCGCCCTTTTGCAGATAAAGCCTTGCAAGGACTGCCGAGGCAGAGTATTTATTGGCATAGAAGTCATTATCCTCCGGCAGCTTGCTTTTGGCAGCCGTTAAATCGCTAATAGCCTGATCATAAACCTGTTTAACTGTAGACCGGCCAACTTTAGCCCCCTCGCTATCAGCAGAGGTAGTTGGAGTTGATACAATAGCGGCTGCTAAGTTAGTTGATGGATCTCCATCATTCCATGACTTTCCAAACAAGCGGGCTAAGTCAAAGTACATCAAGCCTCTTATAAATTTAGCTTCCCCCTCCCATCTTGCTTTATCATCTGCATTATCAGCTTTATCTAAATTGGCAAGCACGGTGTTGGCCTGATTTATTACCTGGTAGGCATCCAACCAGGTATTTTCAACAAAACTATTATCTCTTGTTATCGCCTGCACCGTAATTTGCGTTAAACCTGTATAAGTACCAGTCCAGGTTATTTCAGCCTGCGCCGCTAACAAATCAGGCTCCATAAATATACGGCCGCCATAAAGATCAACCTGTCCTAAACGATTATAAGTACCAACTAAAACACCCTGAACATCTTTGGCGGTCTTAATAGCCTGGTTTTGATCAACAGATTCAACCGGCTTAATATTAAGCTGCTTATTGCATGCGCTTAAGCATACCATTAATGCTGTCGCCGATATATATATAAACTTCATCTTTCTCATTTCTGTGTTTTTTTAATGTTATAAGCCTATATTAATACCAAATATTATAGTGCGGGGCTGCGGGGCCGAGTAAAAGTCATTACTCAAATCAACATTACTTGGCAACTCGTCTGAGTTTACTTCAGGATCCCATCCTTTGTACTTGGTAATTAAAAACAGGTTATAGGCACTGGCATATACCCTTATTTTTTGCAGCCTCAATTTGCTAACCACCGCTTTTGGCAATGTATAACCTAATGTTACTGTTTTGCAACGAACATAGCTGGCCCCTGAAAGGTACCTGCTTGAAGTACTGATGCCATTTCCATAAAATAAACGTGGCTCAGGTATATCGGTTATGTCACCGGGCTTATTCCAGTATTTTAACTGGTCGATAGTTTGGTTATCGAAGCCGTTCCCTGCACTTGTGCTCATATATTGGCCTCCATTGTTATACACTTTGTAGCCAAACGCTCCCTGGAATGTTACCGCCAATTCAATTCCGTTGTAACCAAATGTATTTGTAATACCTCCGTAGTACTTAGGTGTAGGTGAGCCTACCACAACATTTTGTGCCTGAGTAGGATCATTTGTTTTAGTACGGTCCAGCTTTCCGTCGGTTCCCTTTGCGTTTTTGTAATATAATGCATCTCCATTGGCAGGATCTACCCCTGCATATTCGGGCATGTAGAATACGCCTATCGGCTGGCCGGCCATTACATAATTGATATTATTATCAGTTATAACCTGGCCTTTTATATCTTTAATCAGGTTTTTTTGGTATGAAGCATTTAAGCTGGTTGACCATTTGAACTTACCAACAAAATTATCTGATGATAATTCGAGCTCAAACCCTTTATTAGATAGTTTACCAAGATTTTGCAGTTGCCTTGATATGCCCAACGTACCGGGAAGGTTCACGTTTAATAAAAGATCGCGGGTATTTTTCTTATAATAATCAAAACTACCTGATAACCTGTTGTTAAAGAAACCAAAATCAACAGCTAAGTCAAGTGCTGCGGTTGTTTCCCATTTTAAGTTTGGATTAACTATCTGTGAAAAACGCTGACCACCTACTCCATTATAATTTGCTGCGGAAAACAAACCTAATGATGAGAAATTACCAATATTAGCGTTACCTGTTAAACCATAACTTGCTCTAACTTTTAAATTGCTAAGCAGGTTATTGTTCTTCAAAAAGTCCTCTTCTGTTAGTATCCAGCCTACCGAGCCTGATGGATAAAATCCATAGCGATTGTTTGAACCAAACCTTGATGATCCGTCTTCGCGGATACTTCCCGAAAACAGGTATTTTCCTTTATAGGCATAATTGGCCCTAAAGAAATAGGCTAAAAAACTGTAGGGGCTATCATATGATGCACCTGAAACAATTACTGCTGCCGCGGTTAGTTTTTTATAAGCATCAGAGGCAAACTCCTGCCCCTGTACATCGTTACCAACAGTACGGGATTTCTGGTAGGTTGTTCCCAACGTTAAATCCAATGAATGATCCTGACCAAAAATATTTTTATAACTAAAATAGTTATTGGTATTATAGTTCAATACTTGTGTGGTTGTATTTTGACCAAAACCGTTGTTAGTACCTGTATTACGGAAAGTAGCACTTCCATAGTAACTATCTTCAGCCTGGTTTAATTGATCAATACCAAATTCCGAACGGAATGTTAAACCTTTTACTATCTCCCAATTGGCATATACGTTACCAATAGTGCGGTAAACTGTCGCCTGATAAAACGCATTATTCTTGCTGATCAACGGGTTATAATACAATGGAAAATCTTCTGATTCGCCCGGAGGGGTACCGCTTATTAAGCCACTGCGCGGGTCAATTAATGGTGTTATTGGGGATAAAGCCACTGATTGCAAAGGTGTACTAAACGCGTTATCGTTTGACACCCTGTTATTGATGGTATTTGCAAAACTTAAGTTCATGCCGATACTTAAATTTTTATCAATCTTGCTGTCTAAATTTAAACGTCCTGAGTACCTTTTAAAGCTGTTACCTATCAATATACCGGTTTGATCGAGGTACTGCCCGCCCATATAATAAGTTGTCTTGTCGTTACCTCCCGATATATTTAAATCATACTGTTGCTGAGGTGCGCTTTGATACGCGGCCTTTTCCCAGTTTGTATTGATTTTGCCCGTTTTCCAATCGTCTGTACCACCTGAAAGGAAAGTAAGATTATCTTCAACGTATGATTTATAATCGGCGATGGCATCATCAAGTGTATCATAAAATCCAGCGGCGAAATCCTGCTTGGCTGCACCTTCACCGGCCCGTTGCATTATCTGTACAAATTGCTTGGCGTCCAAAAATTCACGGTGCCTTGACGGCGTACTTTTACCATATGATGCTGAAAAGTTAACTTTAGGAGTGCCTGCCTTACCTTTTTTTGTGGTTATCACAACCACACCATTAGAAGCCCGTGCACCGTAAATAGCAGCTGCCGATGCATCTTTTAATATCTGTACAGATTCGATATCATTAAAGTTGATATCAGCCAAAGGATTAGTTGGAGCATCCGTACTTGATAAATTGTCGGTGGTTATAGGCATACCATCCAAAATATATAATGGCTCCGACCCTGCAGATATCGAAGATGAGCCACGTACCCTAACTTGAATCCCTTGCCCAAGTTTTCCATTTCCTGATTGAATATATACACCGGCTGTTTTACCCTGGATAGCCTGCTCAATAGAGGTGGTTGGGGTGCCTTCAATTTCCTTTGCAGATACTGAGGATATTGACCCTGTGATATTAGCCTTTTTTTGAGTACCGTAACCAACTACCACAACTTCTGTCAACTGTTTTGAATCACTGGTTAGCTGGACATCAACGACGTTACCGCTGATTGGCTGTTCGGATAGTTTAAATCCCAAAAAATTAAAAGCCAAAACTTTGGCGGTAGCAGGTACGCTTAATTTGTAGCTGCCATTAATGTCGGTTTGGGTGCCCAACCCGGTTACGCCTTTTACGGTTACGCTTACTCCCGGTAAGGGCGAGCCGTCTTTCTGGTCGGTTACTTTACCTGTAATAACCCGGTTTTGAGCAAAAACCATAGTCATACAAGAAACCAGTAACATGACTGTTAGTAGATGTTTCTTCATAAAAGTTAATATTGTTAATTAAGAAAGTAAGTTCGTAAAAAAAATGTGCAAAAACAACAAAAGCCTTAAAATCACGTTGCATCCATTGCAAAAATGTTATTATCGCACATTAAGACAATAACACTCAGTTAAAATTGCATTAATATTTGTCCTTTTTCAACTTTATCGCCGGGCTTTATTAATATTTTTTCTACCGTTACATCGGCCGGCGATTTGATAATATTCTCCATTTTCATGGCTTCAAGCACAAAGAGATTATCACCTTTTTTTATGATATCTCCTTTATTTACAAATACTTTCAAAACTAAACCCGGCATAGGGGCTTTTATTTCGCTAATCCTGGCACTGTTTAAATCGCTAAATCCAAGTTTATCAAGCAGTATATCAAACTGATCTTTAGCGGTAACATGATAGATATTATTATTAACCTTTATTTCAGCCGTTTTTTCGTCACCGTTAAAATTAGCTATCTCGACATTGTATGAGCGGTTGCTCTCAATAATATGGTAGATTCCCGGCCTTAACTGTTTAATGTCGGCTTCACTTTTAACCCCGTTAATAAGTAGGCCTGCTGCAACGGTTCTTTCAGCTTCAATATTGTATTGGTCATTAATACTTAATTTATACATAGGATTTAGATTTGAAGATAAGCGGTTAATATATAATTTGTTTAGGGATTGCTATAAAGCTAAACATATTATTATTAACCACAAATATTGAATAAGCAAACTGCCCCCTTATTTGATAGTATAAAAAAAGATGCGTAAAAGACTACAGGCTGAAAGCGGCTGTTATTGAGTGAAAATATATTGAATTAAATTTGCGCCCATTTTAAGGGCTTTTTGGCGGGCTTCCTGGGTATCGCCGGCATATGTACCATAATCCTCCCATCCGTTGCCTAAATCGCACTCATAGGTGTAAAAACAAACCAGCCTGCCTTTGTATATCAAACCAAAGCCCTGGGCACGCTTGCCGTCATGCTCATGAATTTTGGGCAAGCCGTTCGGGAAGTCATATTTTTGATGATAAATGGGATGATTAACCGGTAACTCAACAAAATCGAGCTCGGGAAATACCTTTTTCATTTGCGGGCGAATGTATTGGTCGAGTCCGTAATTATCATCAATATGCAAAAAGCCTCCGCCCGTGAGGTATTTACGCAGGTTACGGGCTTCCTGGTCGGAGAAGATCACATTGCCGTGCCCTGTCATAAAAGTAAAAGGATAATTAAACAAAGAAGCACTACCTGCTTCAACTACCTCATCGTCATCATCAAAATTGGTTTTTAGGTTTTCATTACAAAATTTGATCAGGTTAGGTAAGGCTGTGCGGTCGCCATACCAGTCGCCGCCGCCGCTGTATTTAAGGCGGGCAATTTTATAGGCAGGCGCATTAAAGGCGCTCATGGCTATAGCCGCAAATAAAATAACCAATGCTAACGCTACCCTTTTCATACCCTGTTTAAAAAGTTCACCTCAAAACAAGCCTCCAGCGCAGCAGTTTCCGTACGCAGGCGGCTTGTACCTAAAGATATTGGTTTAAACCCGTTGTGCAAAGCCTTATCAATCTCAGCAGGAGCAAAATCCCCTTCCGGGCCTATCAATATTAAATAACGGCCTTGCGGAGTTATTTCGTCTTTCAGGCTGAATTTATCTCCGGGTCCGCAATGGGCAATAAATTTTTGCCCTTCAAAAGGCTTGTCGAGTAGTTGGTTTAGCGTTAATGGCTCATTTAATAGCGGGTGATATGCTTTAAGGGATTGCTTGATAGCCGCTGTAATAATTTTATTTAAACGCTCTGCCTTGGCCTCCTTACGTTCCGAACGTTGGGTGATAATTAACGACACCTCATCAATACCTATCTCTGTAGCCTTCTCTAAAAACCACTCCAAACGTTCTATATTTTTGGTTGGCGCTACCGCGAGGTGCAGGTAATGGTTGCGTTTATCAAATTCGGTAGTTACGGATGTAATTTTAAGAATGGTACGCTTAGGATGGGCGTCATGGATCTGGGCGGTATACAGGCCTCCCCTGCCGTCAATCAACTGTACTTCATCACCTGCTTCAAGGCGCAGTACACGGATAGCGTGTTTGCTTTCCTCTTCGCTTAGAAAGTATTGGGGATGCGAGGCGTCAATATCGGGTGTATAAAAAAGTTGCATTATGGAAAAAGCAGATTAATGTAAATCTACTGCATCTTCTTCATTTATCAGTAATTCGAGTTTAACTGATTCGATATTCTGGTCGGACTTTTTCAGTACGGTAATATTATATCCGTTAGATTCCTTCTGCTCACCTACATCGGGGATCTTTCCGAAGATATCTCCAAGCCAGCCGGATACGGTATCAAAGTCGCCATCTTCAGGTAAATCATGGGGCAGATGCTCGTTCACATCGTAAATAGAGGCAAGTGCATTAACTATAAACTCACGCTCATTCACCTTTTCAACTATAGGCTTTTCTTCATCATACTCATCCTGGATCTCGCCAACAAGCTCTTCTACGATATCCTCCAACGTAACCATACCGGCCGTGCCGCCAAACTCATCAAGTACAATAGCTATCTGGATGCGTTTTTGCTGCAGTTCGGCCATCAGATCATTGATCTTTTTGGTCTCGGGGATGAAATACGGTTTGCGGATAATATCTTTCAGTACAATCTCCTCATTGCGGGCCAGCAATGGCAAAATATCCTTGGCATGCACAATGCCGATGATCTTATCTATCACATCGTCGTAAACGGGCATCCGCGAATAACCTTCGTTGATGATCATATCCAGCAGCTCTTCTTTTGTTGAAGCAATATCCACACCCGAGATCTTGGTACGCGGCACCATAATGTTTTTCACCACCCGTTCGTTAAAGTCAAACACGTTTTGGATCAGTTCGTGCTCATTTGAGTCGAGTGCGCCGGTCTCTTTACCCTGCTCCAACAGGTATTGCAGTTCTTCCGAGCTGTGATGGGTTTCGCTGCCTTCAACAGTACTTATACCTAACAATTTTAAAATGAAATTTGCAAAATTATTAAGCACCCATATAAATGGCCTGAAAACCACAAAGAAGAACCTGAGCGGCAATGAAACAGCCATCACCGTACGTACCGATTTTTGGATAGCTAACGATTTAGGCGCAAGCTCACCAAAAACAATATGCATAATGGTAATAAAGCTGAAAGCCAGGATATGGCTGGCCGTAATATAACCGGGAGAAAGGGTTATACCCACGCTCAGAAAAGCGCGGATTACGAGGTTGGTAGCAACCTCCTCGCCCACTACACCAAGGGCCAGCGAAGCAATGGTAATACCCAGCTGCGTAGCAGCCAGGTAACCATCTAAATTATGCAGTATGCCCCGGGCAACTTTGGCAACGCCGCTGCCGCCTTTGGCCCTTATTTCAATTTGCGAACCCCGAACCCTCACCATGGCAAACTCTGCGGCTACGAAAAAGCCATTGAGTAAAACCAAAAATATGGTAGCGAAAATGTAAAATAAACTAATCTCGTAATGTGCGGGGTCCATTTATTTATGATTGATACACAGGGAACGTAGACTTGTACAGCTCCAAACTCTCGTTTATCACTTTATGTGCATAACGTACACCTAACAAATGTTCGATGGTTACGTTTTTGCCTTCCAATTTTTTGTAATCTTTAAAAAAGCGAACAATTTCGGTCATGGCATGCGGAGGCAGCTCATTTAAATCGTTGATGTAATTTACCGACATGTCATTTTTAGCTACAGCTATGATCTTATCATCCTGCTCGCCATTATCAACCATGTGCATTACACCCACTACTTTAGCCTCTATGATCGACATTGGAAAAACATCGATTGAGCAAAGTACAAGGATATCCAAAGGGTCTTTATCATCGCAATAGGTTTGAGGGATAAAGCCGTAGTTAGCCGGGTACATTACAGACGAGAACAATACACGATCGAGTTTTAACAAACCCGATTCCTTATCAATTTCATATTTTGCCTTTGAACCTTTAGGGATCTCAATGATAGCATTTACTACTTCAGGAATATTGTCACCCGGTGAAACTTGGTGCCATGGATGTTGAGTACTCATTTATTATTTGTTATAGTATATAAATTATTAACTAATCTGTTTTTTCGTTTTTCTCACGAAGTTTCTTCTTAACGTAAGCAATAACCAGCGGAATTGTTGTAATTACAATCAATCCCAGTACAATATATTGCAGATAATCCTGCAATTGGGGGAACCTTCGCCCTAAAAAAAAACCGCCCAAAGTAAATGCACATACCCAGGCCACGCTGCCAATAAGGTTATAAATTGAAAATCTTTTAATATCAACCTTAACAACTCCTGCAAATATAGGAGCAAATGTTCTAACAATAGGGAAAAATCTCCCTAAAATAAGTGCCATCCCCCCATGCTTGTTGTAAAACTCACTGGCCAGTACCACGTACCGCCGCTTAAAAAAGAGTGAGTCGTTTTTATTGAATAATACCGGCCCCGTTCGGTAACCAAACCAATACCCGGTAAAATTACCTAACACCCCGGCACCTATTAATGATAATACCAGCGTGGCTATAGAAACATCAACTTTACCCGCCGCGCACAATAAACCCGCCATAAACAGCAGGTAATCGCCGGGCAAAAAGAAACCAAAGAATAAACCGGTTTCTGCGAAAACAACAATAAGCAAGAGATAAAAACCACCCCTGCTTATTATGGATTGAGCGTCAGTTAAATTTTGAAGGTATTCCCAGAAACTTTCCATTCACTATATCTGTAAAACTACAAATATTATATCAATTTGCAGTTATCAATACTGATTATATGAAACGGGCTATAAGATCGGGATAAACGCCTATGAGGATTGTAGCGAGGGCCGAAAGTGCAAATACTACTTTGTAATAAACCGGCACTGTAAGCTCAGCACGTTCGTCGGTACGGAAGTACATAGCGATAATAACCCTGAAATAGTAAAAGATACTAATGATAGCGTTAATCACTGCTATAATAACTAAACCGATATGATAACGGCTTACCGCTCCCGAAAACATGAAGAATTTACCGATGAAGCCTGCAGTAAGCGGGATCCCCGCCAATGAAAGCATAGCTACTGTTAATACCAATGCCAGGAAAGGGTTCTTTTTACCCAAACCGTTAAAGCTTTCAAAGTTGTCGCTTCCGTTTTGTTGCTGTACCAATATTAAACTGCCAAATGCGATAATTGAAGCTATAGAATAGGCCGTAGCATACACAAACACCGAGTTATCTGAAGCAGCCCCTAAAGACACAATAGCAAATAACAGGTAGCCCGCGTGCGAGATGCTTGAAAATGCCAACATACGTTTAAAGCTTTGCTGATACAACGCGGTGATATTGCCTATAAATAAGGTGATAATAGTAATTACAAGTATTATTGGTGTCCAGAAGTCGGATAATGGCTGGAAACAGGCAGAGAACAAACGCAGGAAAGCTGCGAAACCCGCCGTTTTAACTACTGTAGACATGAAAGCCGTGATGAGCGTAGGCGCGCCTTCGTATACGTCGGGCGTCCAGAAATGGAAGGGGGCTGCACCTACTTTAAAGCATAAGCCAACTATGATAAGGGCTATGCCTGTATAAAACATAGGGTCGATATGCGGATGATTAATTACATACTCCCTGATAGCATCCATATTGAATGAACCATATGACCCATATAACAGCGCCATGCCAAACAGCAGGAAGCCGGTTGAAAAGGCACCCATTAAAAAGTATTTTAAAGCAGCCTCGTTCGATGCAAAATCGCTCTTTTTAATACCTGCCAAAATGTACAGGCTAACAGACATGATCTCGATGCCGATAAACAGCATCACCAGGTTATTGAATGATACCATCACAATTATGCCTGTAAGCGAAAACAAAATGATGGCATAATACTCGGCGGTATGCCTGCTGATCCGCTCAAAGTAACCTTTCGACAACAGCAGGATCAGTATGGTAGATATAATGGTAACGCTTGAAAATACAACAGAGAAATTGTTGAACAGCAGCATGCCGGTATAAAGCGGCTCGGCCGTATCTTTTGAAGTCCATTGGCAAATTGCAAAACCTAAAGCAGCCAGTAACCCTATAACGGTAACGGGCAGCAAAGCCTTTTGCGCTTTATATAACCCTAAATACAGCAGCACTATAGGTAAAACAGATATGATGATTATAGTATTCATTCTTTTCTTTAAAATCTTAAACCTACATTGTAAACTTTGAACCTATCTGATTTACCAGTTGCGTCACCGCAGCCTCAGAAATATGCAGAATAGGCTGAGGATAAATACCTAATACAATAACCAGGGCACAAATGATGCACAACGTTAGCTTTTCAGTACCGCTAACATCAGCAAAGGTAGCCGTAAGCGGATTGGTTTCGCCCTGCATTACATTTTTGTAAAGGCGCAGCATGTAAACCGCACCAAATATAATGGTTAAGCCGGCCACAGATGCCAACACCAGGTTTACATAGTGCTGTACGCTAAAATCAAATACACCTTTTAGCAACAGGAACTCCCCAATAAAACCATTGGTAAGCGGTAAGCCTACAGTACCTAATAATATAATCAGGAAACCTATTGCAAATTTGGGGGCTACCTTCGCGATACCGCCAAGCTGGCTTATCTCGCGGGTATTTAGCCTGCGGCTGATGATGTCCCAGATAAAGAACATACCAACAACGTTGATACCGTGGTTAAGCATCTGGATCATGGCTCCCTGAACACCGGCAATATTCCAGGCAAAAATACCTGCAGCAATCAGGCCAACGTGCGCTATTGACGAATAAGCCACCAGGCGTTTTCCGTCTTTTTGCTTAAAGGCGATGATGGAAGCATATACCACGCCTATAACCCCAAGGATCATAGCCAAAGCCTGGAAATGATAAAAGCCAAGCGGGGCATTAGGGATCATCCAGCGGATGGCACCGTAAATACCCATTTTAAGCATGATGCCCGATAACATCATGGTACCGCCAGACGGGGCTTCGGTATAAGTATCCGGCTGCCAGGTATGGAAAGGGAACAAAGGCATCTTGATGGCAAACGCCAGGAAAAACGCCCAGAAGATCCAGTTTTGATGTTTAACATCCAAAGTCATTTTGTAGAAATTGTGGATGTCAAAAGTTTTATCAGGCGATTGCAGGTACAGGTAGATAATGCCTACCAGCATAAACAGCGAACCGGCAAAAGTGTAGATGAAAAATTTAATGGTAATGCGGATGCGGTTTTCGCCTCCCCAAAGGGCGCATATAAAGTAGATAGGGATCAATGCCGCTTCCCATCCAACGTAAAACAAAAATCCGTCGAGAGCGGTGAACACAACCAACATACCGGCCTGCATAAATAAAATGAGGCCATAAAAAGCGCCTTCATTTTTGTATTGATGCTGATAGGTTGTTAAAATAATTAAAGGTACAAGCACCGAGGTCAATAAAACCAGCACCATGCTGATCCCGTCGATACCTGCACTAAAGTAAATTCCAAAACTGCTGATCCATGGCACATCGATAACAAACTGGGTTGATGCATCCGGAACAAATTTGCTTAAAAATATAAGCGCTATTACCAGTTGGGCAACAGAGAAAAATAATGCTGCGTGTTTAGCTATCCCATTTTTAAGCAGGGCAACTATAACGGCGGCAACTATTGGCAAAAAAAGTAATATACTAACGGTCATTTTTATGTTGCTAAACGCTTATCGTTTATATTTTAGTTAATCCAAATACGCTATACAGTAATACCGCGATAATTCCCAGTACCATTACAAATATGTAGAACCCTACGTTACCGGTTTGCAGCAGGCGCAGGCCTTTACTGGTTTCAATTGTACCCCTGCCAATTCCATTCACCAGACCATCTATACCCAAACGCTCTATGATATTATAGAAGAAGTCTGAAAGCCAGTCGAGCGGTTTACGAACTATCAGGTCATAAAGCTCATCCAGGTAAAACTTATGGTATGATAGGCTGGTCAACGCAGGGCGTTCTTCAGTATCAGCAACCGGTACGCTGCCGTTTTTGGCGTATTTCATATAGGCATAAGCCATAGCAGCAAAAGCCAATGCTACCGAGGTACCCATCAATGCATACTCAAGTGATTCGGACAAATGATGCTCGCCCAAAATCTCGTTTGATTTATGGAAAACAGGCTCCAGGAAATGTGCCAATTCATGATGTCCATGCAATACTTCCGGCACACCTATAAAACCGCCTACAATTGAAAGGATAGCCAATACGATAAGTGGAATTGTCATTGTTGGAGGCGATTCATGTAAATGATGCTCCTGTTCATGGGTACCACGGAATTTCCCGTAAAAAGTAAGGTACATCATCCTGAACATATAGAACGAAGTTAACATAGCGGTTAATACACCTATAGCCCAAAATACAGGGCTATGCGCGTAAGCATGTGCCAATATTTCATCTTTTGAAAAGAAACCCGCCAAAGGAGGAATACCCGCAATGGCAACGGTACCAATCATCATGGTGGTGAAAGTAGTTTTGATCTTTCCTTTCAATCCGCCCATTTTGCGCATATCCTGCTCGCCGCTCATGGCGTGGATCACAGACCCTGCACCGAGGAATAACAAAGCTTTAAAGAAAGCGTGTGTTAATACGTGGAAGAAAGCACCGGTATAAGCACCTACACCCAGGCCTAAAAACATATACCCTAATTGAGATACCGTTGAATAGGCCAATACTTTTTTAATATCTGTTTGTGTTAACGCGATGAGTGCTGCAATAAGCGCCGTTGCCAAACCAACATAAGCTATGATCTCCATCGTATCTGGCGATAAAGTATAAAATATGTTTGAACGGGCAATCATATAGATACCTGCTGTAACCATGGTAGCAGCGTGGATCAAAGCCGAAACCGGGGTTGGGCCGGCCATCGCATCAGGCAACCAGGTAAATAAAGGTAATTGTGCAGATTTACCGCAGGCACCAATAAACAGTAATATCGTTATTATAAACAGCGGACCGGCGCCTGATTTCATAGTAGCTGCCTTCGGGAAGATCTCTGCAAACTGGATACTGCCGAAAACATAAATTATAGTGAAGATCCCTAATAAAAAGCCAAGGTCGCCGATACGGTTCATCACAAACGCTTTCTTGGCGGCATCTGCATAATCGGGATTGGTAAACCAGAAACCGATAAGCAGGTATGAGCATAAACCTACACCCTCCCATCCAATAAACATGATGAGATAGTTTGAGCCTAAAACCAGCAAAAGCATGAAGAAAACGAACAGGTTGAGATAAGCGAAAAACTTTCCGAAACCTTCGTCGTCATGCATATAACCAATAGAATACAGGTGGATCAGGAAACCAACACCCGTTATGATCAGCAGCATAATAGCACTTAACTGATCGATGAGAAATGCGAAAGGAAATTTTAATGCGCCAACCGCAAACCAGGTAAAGTAGTTAACATTAATAGGAACTCCTGTTGATTTTACCTGGAAAAAAGCTGCAATGCTTAAACCAAATGATACCAGTACAAGCAAACTGCCAATAAAGCCAATTACACTTTTTGATAATGAATTACGGCCAAGTCCGTTTATAACAAAACCGGCTAACGGTAGTATTGGAATAAGCCAGATATATTGATTCATAAGCCCCCTCTAAATCTCCCCCGGCAGGGGAGACTTTTATTTTTAATTGTTTTATAAAAAATCCCTCTAATGAAAGATATTGAATATTTGCTTTAACGCTTTTTACCTGTTGTATAAATTCCCTAAAATCTCTGTTCACAGAAAGATTTTAGGCCCTCCCTTCAGGGGAGGGTTGGGTGGGGCTACCACTTCAACCTGTTCAGTACGTTGATATCAATTGAGTTGGTGTTACGGTAGATCATCACGATGATAGCCAAACCTACTGCAACTTCGGCAGCGGCCAGCGCCATGATAAAAAATACGAATACCTGCCCGGTAGCATCACCCCTGTATACCGAAAACGCGGTAAGCAACAGGTTAACCGAGTTAAGCATCAACTCAACCGACATAAAGATCACGATAGCATTACGGCGGATTAATACGCCCATTACGCCTATAGCAAAAATGATAGTGCTTAATAATATGTAATGATTAAGCGGCACGGCGTGCATAGTATTTGTTAAACTTTCCATTATGCTGCTTTAGGTTCTTTTTCTTTAGTGGCCAATAATACCGCGCCTACCATTGCTGATAAAAGCAATACAGATGACACTTCAAATGGCAATAAAAATTCGTTGAACAATACTTTACCTAAGTTTTTTACAAGGCCCAGATCAGGGTTTTGTAATAATACCGGGTTTGATGCGCCAATAAGTTTTAACGACGATGCAACAGCAACAGCTAAGATCCCGCCGCCAAAAACACCCGCTATTTTAACCATGAAAGGCTTTACAGGCTCCGACTCCTTATTAAGGTTGATGAGCATCAGCGTATACAGGAATAATACCAATATAGCGCCCATGTACACAATGAAGTTTACAATCGCCAAAAATTGAGCGTTAAGCAAAATGTAGTGGATGGTGAAAGTAAAAAAAGTAAGGATCAGATAAAGGATACTATGTACCGGATTTTTGGCCGAGATTACCAATATCGAAAAGAATATGGACAAAAATGCGATGAAGTAAAATGTACTCATGTTTTTATTTACAAAATACCTTTACCCTTTTAGGCAGGGCAAAGGTATAAAACTTCTTTATTGATTTAAGGGTGCTTCTACTAATTTGTCTTTACCGTAAATAAAATCCTTCCTTAAGTAGTCGGCAGGTACAATATCACCGTCAAGATAAATAGCTTCTTTAGGGCAGGCCTCTTCGCACAAACCGCAAAAAATGCAGCGCAGCATATTGATTTCATAAACAGCAGCGTATTTCTCTTCACGATACAGGTGCTCCTCGCCTTTCTGGCGTTCGGCAGCTGTCATGGTAATAGCTTCTGCCGGGCATGATAACGCGCAAAGGCCGCAGGCGGTGCAACGTTCCCTGCCATCCTCATCACGTTTAAGCGAATGCATGCCACGGAAATTCTCTGAAAATTCACGCTTTTCTTCAGGATAGCTGATGGTTACCGGCTTTTTGAAAAAGTGTTTCATTGTAGTGGACAAACCGCCCACAATGGCCGGCAGGTAAGCACGCTCCAAAAAATTGAGTGGCTTAACTTCCAGTACTTTTCGTTTATTGCTTAATGATTCCATTTGATTAATATCCAAAGTGTGTAAGTAATGTGCTGCCCACACCGGTAAGCACTATATTGGCAATAGCCAATGGTATTAATATTTTCCAGCCCAGGTCCATCAACTGGTCATAACGGAAACGCGGGATTGTCCAGCGTACCCACATGAAGAAGAAGATAGAGAAGAAGATCTTACCAAATAATATAACAACACCTAATATGGTTGCTGCGTTTGGTCCAGCCCACGCAGCAAAATTATCCATGAATGGATAGTTATAACCGCCCCAGTACAGGGTAGCCATTACTGCCGATGAGATGAACATGTTGATATACTCGGCAAACAGGTAAAAACCTAATTTCATTGATGAGTACTCGGTGTGATAACCGCCTACAAGTTCGGTTTCGCACTCGGGTAAATCGAATGGAGAGCGGTTGGTTTCGGCAAAGGCACAAACCAGGAACAATATAAAACCAAGTGGTTGCCTCCAAACGTTCCAGGCAAAACCGTGTTGCTGCTCGGCAATTTCTTTAAGGCTTAGCGTACCTGTAAGCATCAGCAAAGCAATGATGGATAAACCCATCGAAATTTCGTAGCTGATGTTTTGCGAAGCCGCGCGGATAGCACCTAATAATGAATATTTATTGTTTGATGCCCAGCCACCAATCATGATACCGTAAACGCCCAGCGATACCACACCAAAAATGTACAATACACCTACGTTGATATCGGTAACCTGCAAATCAAAAGTACGGCCGCCTATTTGAATAGCCGATCCCCATGGAATAACAGCCGAACCGATACAAGCAGTTAAAATTGCCAGTGAAGGCCCCACAATGAACAGGAAGCCGGTTGCATTGGTTGGGATGATCTCTTCTTTCAAAAACATCTTGCCACCATCGGCAAGGGGCTGTAAAATACCCCAGGGACCTGCACGGTTAGGGCCAATCCTATCCTGGAAAAATGCAGCAACTTTACGTTCGGCATAGGTTGAATACATAGCTACAACCAGGCTGATAGCGAAAATCACAACGATCAGTACGATCCTGAATATTAAATCGGTAGTTTCCATTATAAGCGGGTCTCCCTTTCAAATTGTTCTTTATTGGCTTCCATCAATACCGGGTTGGTTTTAACAACCGGCAGCGGTGTAAACTCGTAATGGTTAGCGCTGATCACCGATTGATGCGATACTTTACGCGGGCCTTCAATAACCCAGTCGGCAGTTTTCTTTTTGTCGAAACGGCAGGTATTGCAGATAAACTCCTCAACCTCACCATAAACATCCTTACGACCGGTTACCCTGATCACATCTTCGCCTTTATACCAAAGTGTTACTTTACCGCAGCATTTATCGCAATCGCGGTGTGCTTCAACCGGCTTGGTGAACCATACACGGTTTTTAAAGCGGAAGGTTTTATCAGTTAATGCGCCTACCGGGCAAACGTCAATCATGTTACCCGAAAAATCGTTATCAACAGCTTTGCTGATGTAAGTGGAGATTTCAGAATGATCGCCCCTGTTCAGGATCCCGTGTAAACGGGTATTGGTGATCTGATCGGCAGTGAACACGCAACGGTAGCAAAGGATGCAACGGGTCATGTGCAGCTGGATCTTATCACCTATATCGATCTTCTCAAATGTGCGGCGGTCAAATTCATAGCGGGTTTTTGCGGCGCCATGCTCAAAGCCAAGGTCCTGCAAGTGGCATTCGCCGGCCTGATCGCACACAGGGCAATCAAGCGGGTGATTGATCAGCAGCATTTCTACCACGCCTTTACGTGCTTCAATAACCTCAGGCGAAGTGATATTTTGTACCTCCATCCCATCCATAACACCGGTACGGCATGAAGCTACCAGCTTAGGCATAGGGCGCGGATCTTTTTCTGATCCTTTGGTAACCTTAACCAAACAGGTACGGCATTTACCGCCGCTACCAGCCAGTTTGGAGTAATAGCACATAGCAGGCGGAACAATGTCGCCCCCTATCTGCCTTGCGGCATTCAGGATGCTTGTTCCGGGTTCTACATCAACGGTTATTCCGTCTATTGTTACTTTCATTGACATTTAATAATAACGTCGTTTGTTAATTTCTAAAATCTCTGTTCTCAAACTAAAGCTCAAAAACTTCCGTCATTGCGAGGTACGAAGCAATCCCCGATTTGCAGGTACGCCCTGTACAGTTAGGGATTGCTTCGTACCTCGCAATGACGTTTTACTATTTACGCAGTCTCCACAACTTTCAGCGGATCAGCATAATGTGCCAAACCATAGTTTCTTGAAGTTGCTTCGCTTGCATTTGTTACATGCCACTCAAACTCATCCCTGAAATGGCGGATAGCGCTGGCCACCGGCCATGCTGCCGCGTCACCCAGCGGACAAATGGTATTTCCTTCTATTTTCTTAGATACATCAACCAGCAGGTCCATGTCGCTCATTTTGCCATGGCCGTACTCCAGGCGGTGCAATACTTTTTCCATCCAGCCGGTACCTTCACGGCAAGGCGAACATTGTCCGCAGCTTTCATGATGGTAAAAACGGGCGAAGTTCCAGGTATTACGTACGATACAGGCATCTTCATCATAAGCGATGAAACCGCCCGAACCCAACATAGTACCACTTACGAAACCACCATCTGATAATGATTCATAGCTCATCAAACGGGCTTCGTTATTGATAGTCTTCAGGATCAGGTTAGCCGGTAAAATTGGCACCGATGAACCACCTGCAACAACAGCTTTTAAGCGTTTTCCATTGGCGATACCACCGCAATACTCATCCGAATAAATAAATTCTTCAACAGGTACACCGAGTTCAATTTCGTAAACGCCCGGCTTTTTCAAGTTACCGCCTGCAGATATCAATTTGGTACCTGTACTACGACCGATACCTATTTTAGCATACTCGTCGCCGCCTTCGTTAATGATCGGCACAACAGCAGCAATTGATTCAACGTTGTTGACTACCGTAGGACAGCCATATAAACCGGCTATAGCTGGAAACGGTGGTTTAATACGCGGGTTACCACGTTTACCTTCCAATGATTCCAACAACGCGGTTTCTTCACCGCAGATGTAGGCACCACCGCCTGGTTGAACGTAAAGCTCAAGATCGTAACCTGTACCTAAGATGTTTTTTCCTAAGAAACCTTTTGCTTTTGCTTCGGCGATAGCCCTTTCCAGGATCCTTACCTGCGGCATCATTTCGCCGCGCAGGTAGATGTATGATGTATTAGCACCAAGCGCAAAGCTTGCTACTATCATGCCCTCAATCAGTAAGTGAGGGATGTAAGTCATCAAATAACGGTCTTTAAAGGTTCCCGGCTCTGATTCATCGCCATTGCAAACCAGGTAACGTGCTACGCCTTCGGGTTTAGCCAGAAAGCTCCACTTCATACCTGTAGGAAAGCCTGCACCACCACGGCCGCGCAGGCCTGATTTTTTAACCTCCTCAACAATCGCTTCGGGCGACATGGTTTTTAATGCTTTCTCGACAGAAGCATAGCCACCTTTTGAGCGGTAAACATCAAATGTATTGATGCCGGGTACGTTTATATGTTCTAAAAGTAATTTCCGTCCCATAGCTTAATTCTTAGCTTTCGCTTTTAAATCACTGATCAGTTTATCTACCGACTCATTGGTCAGGTTTTCATAAAATGTATATTCGGGGCCTATCTGTAATACCGGGCCATAGCCACAGGCAGCAAGGCACTCAACACCGCGCCAGCTAAATAAGCCATCGGGAGTAACTTCTCCTTCTTTTACGCCAAGTGTTTCCTCAATATGATCCATGATCTTTTCGGCACCTACCAGGCAGCAACCGCTTGTACGGCAAACTTCCAGTACGTATTTGCCCTGCGGGCGTAAAAAGTACATGGTATAAAATGTGGCAACCTCATATACCTCGATAGGCAGGATGCTCAAGTATTCGGCAACCTTATCCATTGCAGGTGCGCTCACCCAGCCAAATTCGGCCTGTACCAGGTGAAGGATCGGCAATAAGCCCGATTTTTGTTTTCCCTGCGGATAACGGCTAACTATCTCATCAAATTTGCTGATCAGTGCCGGCGAAAATTCAACCGGTTCCTGAGCTTCGTCAACTCTAAGCATCTAACTCTCCGGCTATAACGTTTAAACTACTCATGTTAATAATAGCATCTGATAATAACATACCACGGCTCATTGGCGCATACATCTGGTAATTGATGAAGCTTGGCCTGCGGAAATGCAAACGGTACGGCGAACGGCCACCATCATTAACCAGGTAAAAGCCCAGCTCGCCGTTAGCACCTTCAACCGAATGATAAACCTCGGTGGTTGGGGTTGGAATTTCGCCCATCACAATTTTAAAGTGATAGATCAAAGCTTCCATATTATTATATACTTCCTCTTTTGGAGGCAGGTAAAATTCAGGTACATCGGCATGAAAAATATCGCTTGGCTCTTTATCAAGCTTGGCTAATGCCTGCTCAATGATCCTTAAGCTTTGCCACATTTCTTCGTTACGAACCAAAAAGCGATTGTAAACGTCACCATTATCACCTACCGGAACTTCAAATTCAAAGTCTTCGTATGATGAATATGGGTTCATGGCCCTAACGTCATAATCAACACCGGCAGCGCGTAAAAGAGGGCCTGTCCAGCTGTAGCTCAAAGCAGTTTCGGCGCTAACGGCCGCTACATCCCTGGTACGGTCAACGAAGATCCTGTTGCGGTTAAACAGGCTTTCAAACTCTTTAAGGGTTTTAGGGAAATTTTTTAAAAACGCGCGCAGCTTATCAAAGGCACGGCTATTGAAGTTACGTTCAAAACCACCTATACGGCCAATGTTGGTTGTAAGGCGCGATCCGCAAACTTCCTCGTATATTTCATAAATAGCCTCGCGGTGCTCCATCATGTACAGGAAGCCTGTAAATGCGCCGGTATCCACACCCAATACACCATTACAAATAATATGATCGCTTATACGCGCAAGCTCCATTACAATTACACGCAGGTAATCAACACGCTTAGGAATCTGGATATTTAAAAGCTTTTCAACCGTCATGTGCCAGCCCATATTGTTGATAGGCGATGAACAGTAGTTTAAACGGTCGGTAAGTGGGGTGATCTGGTAAAACGGCCTGTGTTCGGCAATTTTTTCAAATGCGCGGTGTATATAACCAATGGTTGATACACCACTAACGATACGCTCACCATCCAGCTGGAGCACATTTTGAAACACACCATGGGTGGCAGGGTGCGTTGGGCCCAGGTTTAGGGTTGACAGTTCGTTTTGCGGATCGTTATCTGTATATACAGGATGATTTTGCATCAGTATTGTTATTAGAGTCAGGAATCAAGAAGGCAAGAATCAAGATAAAAACTTGTTCCCGCTTCTTATTTCCTAATTTCTTGATTCTTATATCTCAATTTCTTGATTCTATATTCCAATTATCTTCCGAAATAGAAATCCTTCTTGTCAACACGGTTAGGGTCTTCCAGCGGAAATTCCTTACGCATTGGGAAAGCGGTCATATCATCTACGTTCAAAATCCTGCGCAAATCCGGGTGACCGTCAAATAGTACCCCAAAAAGGTCATAAGTTTCGCGCTCCATCCAGTTTGCACCATCCCAAAGCACAGTAGCGGTTGGGATGTGCACATCAGCATCGGCCAAAAATACTTTGAT
The DNA here is from genome assembly GCF_034263275.1 of Mucilaginibacter sp. cycad4. Lineage (NCBI taxonomy): Bacteria > Pseudomonadati > Bacteroidota > Sphingobacteriia > Sphingobacteriales > Sphingobacteriaceae > Mucilaginibacter > Mucilaginibacter sp. cycad4. The sequence goes on from NZ_CP139559.1 coordinate 4,223,469, forward strand.
CCTGATGCGGGTATTGGTAGTGAGGCTGTGCAGGTGATAAATAACGCCTATTGGCTTTTCTTGTTCAGGGTAGTGAATCCCCGTAATATCTGTCAGAAAAATGAACTTAAGAGCCGGATCTGTTTTCAGGAATGTAAGCAGATCGATGATTGTTTCACGGCCGGTTTCAACAGTCAGCAGTTCATACGGCTCACCAACAACGGTTACCTGGGTATCAAATTTATCGCTTATTGCTTTGATAAGCTCTTCGTTAGGTATCTTAGCCATTATTGGATTCCGTATTTAGCTAATAACTCCTGGTATTTTGGCTCATTCCTGCGGCGCAGAGATTCCGTTTTTACCAGTTCCTGAATATTCATAAAACCATCAATAATTGCCTCCGGCCTTGGCGGGCAGCCCGGTACGTAAACGTCAACCGGGATAACTTCGTCAATACCTTGCAAAACGGAGTAAGTATCAAATATACCACCGCTTGAAGCGCAGGCGCCAACAGCCATTACCCAACGGGGTTCGGCCATTTGCAGGTATACCTGGCGCAGCACAGGGGCCATTTTCTTGGCTATGGTACCCATAACCATTAACAAATCGGCCTGGCGCGGCGAAAAGCTCAAACGCTCGGCACCAAAACGCGAAAGATCATAGTGAGATGCCATAGTGGCCATAAACTCAATACCGCAGCATGAAGTAGCAAATGGTAAAGGCCATAATGAATTTGAGCGTGCTATGCCTATTACTTTATCAAGCGAGGTAGCAAAAAACCCGGCGCCTTCAACTCCGGCAGGGGCATCAACTAATTGAATATCACTCATTGAACTAAATTGATAGAAAAACCATCACCCACTAAATGTGGATAATGAGAGCAAATTTACAATAATAACGATGTAAAATGTACACTATAGGCGTACAGGGGTTATATTTAGAATCGTTCTAAACTTAATCCCAGTCTAAAGCGCCCTTTTTTATTACGTAGATAAAACCCAGCAAAAGTGTAGCCATGAAAATAAACATTTCAATAAGACCGGTAATGCCCAAAGCCTTAAAATTTACAGCCCATGGATACATAAAAATCACTTCCACATCAAACAGCACAAACAGGATAGCTACCAGGAAATATTTAATGGAGATTGGTGTACGGGCGTTACCCACCACCTCAATACCCGACTCAAAAGGGGTCAGCTTATCTTTTGTTTTTCTTTTAGGCCCTATTTTGTGCGTTACAAACATTGTTGTTACCACAAACCCTAAAGCAACCACCATTTGAAATATGATGGGTAAATAATTAACCGGTAAACTTTGTGCTTCCATGCTGCAAATATACTAATGCCTTAATAATAAAAAAGTGTGATTTATAAGGTTGTTAATCATTTCTGCAATTCAGTACTAATCTTGATAACAAATTATCGTTCCAAGTCAATTTTTCAAATTAGGTTAACAAAAAAGGCCTCTTTTGCAAGAGGCCTCTTATACTTTTCAAGTTTAATTATTTGCTTTTACCGGCTCCGCCTTTGCGTTGAAAGAAAGCTACCGCCTGTTTGTTGGTAGGATCATTCTCTCTCGCTTTAGTAAAGTTTTCAGTTGCTTTAGCATCATCTTTTTCTTTGTACTCATAATAAGTACCTAAGTAAGCATAAGCGTTGGCAAGGCTCTTTTTAGCTTTTTCGTCTGGGGCACCTTTAGCAACTACCAACTCAATGTATTTTTCGTAGAATGGCTTAGCATAACCGGCAATGTTATTACGATCTTTTTCTTTCATATCGTTAACATAAGCACGGTACAGGTAACCATCGGCTGTGGTTGGGCTTTTCTGATTTACATAGCTAAATGCTGAATCGGCCCTTACAAGTAATGAATCGGCATTTGGTTTCTTTTCGTCATAACCAAAATAATAGCTGATACCTTCGTAAAAATAATCAGTAAGCTTTACGTTACGGCCGGCTTTTAAAGTAACCTGGCGATATGCGTCACCTGCCTGCTCATATTTTTTCTGGTGATATAAGGCTTTGGCAATTTCGCCGTAAACATCAGTTTGAGTGCTGTCAAGCTCCAAAGCTTTTTTCAGGGTGTTAATACCTACTGAATCCTGACCTGCGGCCATCTGCAAGCGTCCCTGGTATAGATAATCGCGGGGAATAATACGTTTTGGATCAGCTTTCTGGAACCAGGTATTAATTGCAGTTAAACCGTTTTGGTAGTCTTTGTTTTCGTAAGCGGCATAAGCCAGGTAGCGATAAACCCTTGTATTGGTACTTGCTGATTTTGACAGGTCGGTTGCTACCTGCTGTAAGGTTTTGTAATCACCTGCAAGGATCAGGAAGTCAGCATAACGCATTTGAGATTCTACCGACTGATCAGTTAAGCTCAGGTATTGTTTGTAATGATCAACAGCCTCCTTAATTTTAGCTGAAGCCATTTTGGGGTCAGTTAATGACCAGCGCAGATCGGTTTCAGCCCATTCGCGGTAAGCGGGGCCATAATTGGCGTTGATAGCCAATGCATCTTTAAACTGTTGTTCAGAACCATCAAAGTTATTAGCAAACTTGTATAAAACACCGGTTGCAACTTTAGCAGCAGGGTTTTTAGGATCAAGCGTAGCAGCATCAGAATAGTTTGAATAAGCTTCGTTGCTTTTTAATACCGAGCGGTAAGCATCACCTAAAGCGATAAGCAGATCAACGTCTTTCGCGTTAATAGCTTTTCCTTTGGTAAGCACAGCAATAGCTGCATCAGCATCGGCAGGTGCTACTTTTTTATCTGAAGTGGTAGGCAAAAGGTATGACAAACCTACATAAGTATAAGGTTTTGTATCCTTCGCAGCCAAAGATACAGCCTGGTTAAAGTTAGTTGTAGCACCGGCATTATCTTTATCCAAACGGGCAACAGCACCCAAACCGGCATAATTTAACGCAGATTTCGGATTTGCAGCAATCCCCTTATTGAAAACGACTTTCGCCGAATCAGAATAGTCCTGTTTAATGTACACCCAGCCCAGGTAAAAAAAGTTTTCGTCTTTAGTTGGCTGAGTTGTAGTAAGCGTTTTGAGCATCGACTCTGCTTTCTGATATTGTTCGGCGTCAATAGCTTTTTTGGCGTCGGCAAGACTTTGCGCAAAAACTGATGATGAACCTAAAAATACCAGTCCTAATGAAGCCTTAGCTATTTTACTGATCATTTTCATCTTTATTTAGTTATAGTTTACTTTTTTAAAATTATCTCTCTCGGGGGAATTGAATCAGGCAATAAACCCGATTTCAATATTATCCGCTGCCCCACATCACTGGCTAAGAACGTAACAAACCCAGCTGCTAAACCATTCTTACTTGAACAATTGATCAAATATAAACTCCTGCTCAAGGGATACTGTTTTAAGACAAGTGATTCTTGTGAAGGTTTAAAATATTCATTAGGATACTGCTTGTTTCCTTCATCTTTAACCCCTACAACATTCACCTTTTCAACATAACCCGCATACTCTTTTTCAGGGTTATTAATCCAGCTAAAACCTATAATGCCTAATGCATCGGGATGTTCGCTTACATATTTAATAACCTCAATATTCGATTTAAGCGCGTATATGTTTTTCTGTTTAAACTCCTTATTACCAGAGAAATCCTTCAAATATCTTACCAAACTTGAATTCGGGTTATCAAAAACTATAGTTTTGTTTCCGTTCCCCTCGCCCTTAAGCTCCTTTTTTAATTGAGCAACAGTAATAGTAGTATCATTTGATTCCTTATTAACAATTAATGTAATTGCATCAACTGCAAAAGGAACAACCTCAACACTCAACGTACGACGGGTTATTATATTACGCTCCGCAGTATCAAGCGGGCGCGATAGTACCGCAAGCCTAACACTGTCATTTAACAACATATTTACAGCCTGGTTTTCTGTTTTATAAATAAATACCGGGTCGGCGTTGGGGTACCGGCTTCTGTAAACATACTCTTCCTGTGCTACTATAGGCGAAAAAGATTCATCGGCCACAAAAGTTGCTCGTCCGGCGTTGAAGCTGTCGGTTGGTACAGATTTTACTTGTTTCTGCTTGCAAGCCTGTAAACCGGCTATTAAAACAACTAAAACCAATACATGTGCAACCCGTAAATTAATCTTCATACTGATCCTTCTTAAACAATCTTGAAAACCTTAAAACCGCGTAACCGATAATAAACGCACCGAAAAGTAAACGTTGATAATGTTGCAGCTGCAGCGGGAGCGCATCCCAAAACATGATCATAAGACCTAAAACCACAAAGCATATAAATGCAGCAGTTCCTAAAATAAGCAAAAACCGCCTTTTGGGCGATTTTTGCTCTTTATTGTAATTAAATGGCATTACTTATTCTTCAGATGCTAAAGTAAAGCTGATTGGAACACTGTATTGTACACGAACCGGACGACCGTTTTGTATACCCGGTTTCCATTTCGGTGAGTTTTTCAATACACGAACTGCTTCTTCGTCACAACCGCTGCCGATGCCTCTTACAACCTTAATATCGGTTAAAGAACCATCTTTTTCCACAACGAATGTACAAATTACACGCCCCTGCGTATTGTTTTCACGGGCTACAGCCGGATACCTGATGTTTTTGCTCAAATACTGACCAAATTTCTCTAAACCGCCGGCAAATTCAGGAACTTGCTCAACCGAAGTAAAGATCTGGTTAGGATCGGCTTCTACAACCTGTTTCACGTCTGAGTTACCTACCGGCTCATCAATTCTGATTTCAGCGTTAGGATCACCTTTTTGGTCTTTTTGACCTGGGTCGGCAACAGCAAGCTCTTTTACTGTTGGCGGATCTTTCTCCTTAACCTCGTTATCTGGTTTTACAACCGGAGGAGGGAAACGCACCTGGTCAACCTTTGGTTTTGGTGGTTCAGGTGGCGGCGGAGGTGGTTTCTTGGTTTGGTCAACCGGTGGCGGAGGTAACAGAACCACGTCTGTTATCTTCACTTTTTGGTCTTTCTCTGGAATAAGACCTTTGATCTTGTTGATGATAGTTGGCAAAGAAACTATAAATACAAAAACCACAATAGCAATAATCAACGACTTGCTGGTGTTTTTTGAATTTTCTTTTCTTAGCTCGTAAGCGCCATAGGCTTTATTACGATTACTAAAAACAACGTCGATCCATTCCTGCTTTAGTATGTCTAATTTTGATCCTAACATCTGTTAAGGCTTTAATGGAAATTAATAACGTTATTTAATACTATTTATTATCGTTGTACAAGCCGTCTTTCTTCAACAGTTCGACTTCAACCGGTGATATATCAACAATGCCATATGCTTGAATATTAGCAATGTTAATTTCATCAAGCGTGCTCACCATATTTTTATATTTTGATTTATCGCTTGGTTTTACCACAACAAACATATACTTGCCCGTTTTCTGCTGTACTTCTTTACTTTTTTCAATTAACGTTTTACGCAATCCATTCGGACCGTAGTTGTCAATTGTTGGTGCCGATTTTCCCGGCTCGCCGATGTACCACTCCAACTTATCATCGCTTCCCAATAAAATGGTCATCGAACGTGAAGCGGCAACATCCATCTGGTCTTTTGTTTTCTCATCCTTATCAGGCATAACCAGGTCCATCGCTTTTGGTTTAGCGAGTGTAGTGGTCATGATGAAGAAGGTGATCAACAAGAAAGCCAGGTCAACCATCGCGGTTAAATCTACACGGGTCGATTGCTTTTTACTGCGAACCTTACCGCCTTTGTGTTTGCCTCCCCCGGAGGTATCTAATTCTGCCATGGTCTTTTATTTTTTAGCTGTAGCACCACTGGTGCTGCCCAAATCCGTAATTAAACTAAACTTGTTAACTTTTTGCTTTTGCAAAATACCGATAACATCCTTTATAACCGGATATTCTTCTTTGCTATCACCTTTAATAGCCAAACGAAGCTCCTTGTTATGTAAGGCTTTGGTAGCTATACGGGCCTGATATATCCAGTTTTTAAGTTCGCCTGATACAGAATCTCTCGGGATACCTGGTTGGGCGTACTTTTTTTGCTGGTCAGCAGATAATGCAATAAACTGTTTCAACTGGTTCATTGGCACGCCAAATGAATTGATAGAAGAAAACCGGGTTTGCTCTTCAGGAGTAAAGGTCATATGATATATCGAACCCATCTGGTTCAACATTTCCTTACGGATATCAACACCTTCAACACCGAAGAAAGCTTTTTGACCACCTACAGATACTGTAGCAAAATCAGACTCAGGCACTGGCTGCTGGATTGAAGACTTTGGTATATCAATAGGTACCGGATCTTCGGTTTTTACTTTTGCGGTCATGATGAAGAAAGTAAGCAACAGAAACGCCACGTCGCACATAGCGGTCATGTCAATTGCGGTGCTCTTTCTTGGAACTTTTATCCTTGCCATGTTAAATTTCTTAAAAATATATAGTGATCGGTATTAACTATCTTGCCCCTAACTTATTGTGCATGAGGCATAGCACTAATATATTCTTATTTGTTTTTGTGAGATGAAGCAAATGTTTGTACGATGCTAAATCCGGTTTCGTCAATAGCGTAAGTCAACTTATCAATTTTTGATGTAAATACGTTGTACATAACAATTGAAATAGCTGAAGTACTGATACCGAATGCAGTGTTGATCAAGGCTTCAGAAATGTGAGCAGATAGTTCAACCTGGTTAGGTACACCGGCAGTTGCTAATGAAGAGAACGCTTTGATCATACCCACAACCGTACCTAACAGACCTGTCAATGTACCGATAGATACCAAGGTAGCGATGATAGTTAAGTTTTGCTCAAGCATTGGCATTTCCAAAGCAGTCGCTTCTTCGATATCTTTTTGGATAGCTAAAGTTTTTTGATCAACGTCAAGGTTTGGCTCAGCTTCCATTTCGCCATATTTTTTCAATGCTGATTTGATAACGTTAGCAACAGAACCTTTTTGTTTGTCGCACTCTGCAGAAGCACCTGCAATGTTACCGGCATTTAAAAGAGATTGAATTTTCCTTACGAAACTGTCAACACTACCAGTACCTGAAGCTTTGCTGATAACGATAAAACGCTCGATAGAGAAAACGATAACCATTAATAAGAAACCCATGATCACCGGTACGATAACACCACCACTGTGAACTGTGCCGAATATGTCTGTTGGGTAAGCATTAACATCACCACCTTTAAAGTGGCTTGGGTCGCCTAAAATGAATATAAAGATACAAGTTGTAACAATAAGACAGATTGGAATGGTTAAAGAAGCAAACATGCCAGATGCACTTGAGCTTTCTTTCTTAACAGGAGTAGTTGGTTTTGTTGGTGCGTTTGCCATTACTTTTGAATTTTTAGTTTTTGTTTTTGTTTATTTTATAAGTTAGTTAAAATGCGCTGTTTGTTGGGAATAACAAAAATAGAATTTTATTGAATTAAAAAAACCATTTATGTTATTCTTTACAATTTTTTAATACAGAATATCATTCTGTGTATTGTTGGTGAATATAAACGCAACATTACAATTTTATTGTGTGTTACCAACACAATTATATGCAATGAAAACCATTTTTTTTAAAAATAGCAAGTGATAACATATAAAATTTGTGTTACCAAGCTAAAAATGGCCCGTTTTTTTTAAAGTTTATAAAAGATGCCTGCACCTTTTAACTATGATGCAAGCTTTGTAACACATAGTTGTACATTTTGTTTAAAAGTGCATCTTTCAAATAATTCTGTTAAACTACGGTTTATAATTGTTTATTTTCAGATTATCCGCCGGCTTTTTTAGCTTTATATCCGTCGGTTTGCAATAATACCAGTATTTTATCCCTGAAATCGCCCTGGATCAGGATTTCGCCATCTTTAACTGAGCCCCCAACCCCGCATTTTGATTTTAGTTTTTTCCCCAAGGCTTCCAGGTCGGCACCGGCGCCAATAAACCCGGCAATGCGGGTAACCAGTTTGCTGCCTCCTTTACGATCAAGATATATCTTAAGATTTTGCTGCTGTGGCGGCAAGGTTTCCGCCCCTCCCCCACCGTTTTCCTGGTATTGAAAATCAGGGTCGGTTGAGTAAACTACACCTGTAAAATTTTTCTTAGCCATATTGATCAATTTTTAAATGACGGGCCAACTATAACTTTTAATGAATTTGGCAATATATTAATATCTATGCCGGTACCCGCCACCTGGGGCTCGCCATCCAGATGGATGGGGCCGGTATGCTCCCTTTTTATCAGGATTTGCTTACCACGGATAATTTCGACATATTTTGAACTTTCGGTTGCTTTAATTAACATGCGCATACTCATCTCCGGAAACCTCCACAGCGGAAAAGGCTTTATCACACAAACATCCAGCAAACCATCCTGCAGGCTTGCCTTGGGCGATATATGTACGTTATTGCCATATTGTGAAGAGTTGGCTATACTGAGCATAAATGCTTTATAATCATATTTTTTTCCGTCGATATCAAGGTGATAGTTTTGCGGCTGGTAGCCAACCACCTCTTTTATCGACGATTTTATATAACTGATAAAACCACGCTTTTTACCGTGCGAAAAAATCTCGCTGATGTGGGCGTCAAACCCCATACCCGCCATATTAAAAAACGGCTGCCCGTTAACCCTGGCCGAATCAATAATTTCGGTACGGCCGGAAGCAAGATTTTGAATGGCACTCTTTGTATCCATAGGGATCCCCAAAAACCTCGAAAGCCCGTTACCCGAGCCAAAAGGCACTATGCCAAGCGATGTATCCGTATCCACAATAGCCGAAGCCACTTCATTAACCGTGCCATCGCCGCCAACGGCCACCACGGTATCAAATTTGCCGACAGCCTCGGCCGCTATTACCCGCGCATGGGCTATGCCATCGCTAAAAGCTATAACCGGCTCCATTACACCGGCATCAACGGTATCTTTAATCAGTTCAGGCACCCCGTCCTTCTTCTTCCCGCCCGAAATTGGGTTTATTATAAATAACGCTTTCCGTTTCAACTATATATATTATTTCAATCGTCAAAAGTAAATGTATTTTCGGCTTTGTGAAATTTGTTTTATTTTTACCGCCCGAATGTGGACTGATTTAATGCTCCTTTTACGATGGGGCCGGATTGCAACCACGTAAAAAAGTGCTAAAACCATGCTTCTTTTTACTGCCAGATCCGTCTTAAAACCCTCCCAGTCGATTTTTACTTTACTTATTTAAATTTTATGTCATATTTATTTACTTCAGAGTCAGTATCAGAAGGTCACCCGGATAAAGTGGCCGATCAGATCTCGGACGCGCTGATTGATCATTTTTTAGCATTTGATGCCGAATCGAAAGTTGCCTGCGAAACGCTGGTGACCACAGGCCAGGTTTTTTTAGCCGGCGAAGTAAAATCAAAAGCCTATCTCGATGTACAGAAGATCGCCCGCGAGGTGATCAACAAGATCGGGTATACCAAAGGCGAATATATGTTCGACGGCAGTTCATGCGGCGTGCTATCGGCCATCCACGAACAATCGCCCGATATTAACCAGGGGGTTGACCGCACCGCCAAAGAAGAGCAGGGCGCCGGCGACCAGGGCATGATGTTTGGCTATGCTACCGTCGAAACTGACAACTACATGCCGCTTGCCCTTGATATAGCCCACGCTTTATTAATTGAGCTTGCAGCCATCCGCCGCGAAAATAATGAGATTAAATACCTTCGCCCGGATGCAAAATCGCAGGTTACTTTGGAGTACAGCGACGATAACAAACCGCAGCGTATCGACGCTATCGTTATCTCAACCCAGCACGACGATTTTGACGATGAGCCAGCCATGCTAACCAAGATCAGCGCCGATATCATCAGCATCCTGATCCCCCGCGTTAAGGCTAAATACCCTAAATACGCCCACTTCTTTAACGACGATATTAAGTACCACATTAACCCAACCGGTAAATTTGTTATCGGCGGGCCGCATGGCGATACAGGCCTAACCGGCCGTAAAATTATTGTGGATACCTACGGCGGTAAAGGCGCGCACGGCGGTGGTGCCTTCTCTGGCAAAGACCCTTCAAAGGTTGACCGTTCTGCTGCTTACGCTACCCGCCACATCGCTAAAAACCTGGTTGCTGCCGGCTTGTGCGATGAAGTGCTTGTACAGGTATCATACGCTATAGGCGTTGCACAGCCAATGGGCATATATGTAAATACTTACGGCACCGCCAAGATTGACCTGCACGACGGCGACATCGCCAAAAAAGTAGAAGGCATTTTTAACATGACCCCATACGCCATTGAAACCCGCTTTAAACTGCGCAACCCTATTTACAGTGAAACCGCAGCTTACGGACACTTCGGCAGGCCTAACGAAACGGTTACCAAAACTTTTGTTGGCCACGACGGCAGCAGGCTTGAGCGCCAGGTTGAGCTGTTTACCTGGGAAAAACTTGATTACGTTGATCAGGTTAAAGCAGCCTTCGGGTTGTAATTAGCTACACCTATATAATATATGCAATAGCGGCGGGCTTACCTGTCGCTATTGTTGTTTAAGGCGAAAATTATTCTTCTCCGTCAGCAGATGAGTTTCGGGTGAAAACGGGCAGAACAATGGTGGCCTTGAGCGCCGGAAAGGGCATAGCAAGTTTTTGCAGAAGCAAGGGAAAGAGCGGCGAAGCGGGGCAAAATAATTGCAGCCGTGGTTCTGGCCGGTTTGCAGGGCAAAGGCCTTGTGCGGCAAAGAAACCTTTCTGCTGACTTGACTTTTGGTTCTTTTTGTCAAGAAAAAGAACAAAGCCAACCCGCGGCGATTGAGCGGGCCGATGCTGTTATTACAGCATGAGTTAGTTAGCACCCGCCTTCTTAATTAAATTATAAATACATACATTTATAACCCAAAATCCCCGAGCCTGATTAAATGCCTGCTAACACCCGAAATGCCATAACCGCCATCATTAACTTTGCCGCATCGGTTATGATAACCGCATGGTTCATTGAACAAAAGTTTGGCTATATGGTTACCCCCGGGGCCATATTGCTATCCAATGTTGTTGCCTGTACTAAATGGGTGGTGATGGTTATAGCAGCCATCATACTGCTCGAAACTAACAAATGGGTCTTCATCAGGCGGATGAGCTTTGCCAGCCTCGCGGGCAGCTGCGCCATGTTTTCTGTTTATGTGTTCAGGTATATACCTGTGAGCAGTTGGGAGCAGTTTACCTATGCCACAGTTTTAGCCCTGCTGGTAATGACCATATTCTTTTTTAAGGCCGTTATAAATACCCGGCTATCGCTTAAATGGTTTGCAGCATGGATGGTTTGCCTTATTATAAGTGTGGTACTGCAGGTTAAAGTAGTGTTTAGCCTGCACCCCGGAATTGTAACAAATGAGGTGTCCCAATTTTTTGATTCCCGAAAAAAAAGTGAAATTTCCTGACCCCTCCTTTTTTTAAAAAAACCCGGGTGTCCCGTTTTTTGAGAGCCGAAACGCGAAACAGGTATTTTCTGAAACACGTTAAAAATCAATAGCTTAACATTTCCGATGAAACAGTATTAAATATTTGATTATCAGCAATTAAACATTCTTCCGGTGAATTTTACCGCTTATTAAATTTGTGGCTTAACCGCATTTTTTCCCTTATATTTTTCACATATTTTTTGCTGTTTTTTGGCGATTTTTATTTGGGCCCTCAATTTTACCGCGGGGATACTGACAAAACAGCGTCACCAATATTACAAAAGCCTACAGCTAAATTTGAGCCTTACCCAACCCTCTCCTTCGGAGAGGGCATATGAAATATCCCCGGGTGGGGTTGGTTAAGTCATAAGCCGATAGTATTAAGCCGGAGGCCATAAGCCGGGATTTTCTCCTGCTATACCGTAAGTGTTCGGAAGATTTTTAATTCCCTTCCCTGGGAGCATCGCGTGGACACATCTTTTTTCTTTTATCATTGATAGAAAAAATGTCATTTCGACGAACCTGGTGGAAGAATTCGCGCGCAGAGGAGGTGAGGAGAAATCTTCTACGTCCTGCTTTTATAAGTATCATTGTAGAGCCTGATGTAGAAGATTTCTCTTTCGCCCCACTTCTTAGCCTGCCCCTGCTCAATCGAAATGACATTTTCTTTTATTTAAAAGATGTGTACACACTGTAGCCCAAGTGAGAGAATCGCACAATCCCTCGCTTTTTTATCTCTTCCGAACAATTATGCCGCTATACTGGAACTGATGACTTTGGGCTAAAGGACTAAGCATTAATTTATCAATAACATAACACTATGATTCAAAAAAATGGAAGGCCGCTGGTTGTGGAAATAATCCGCACCGATGTGCGCGACGCGGCGCGCAGGGACGCTAAAAGAGGGATCCGTCCCAGGGTTTATGACCCCGATGCTATCCCTCCCGACCTGTTTATTATTCATCAGGCCAATACATGGATGGAGATGGAGCGTGAGCGCCAAACACCCCGGATGCTGTTTGGCGAGTTTTGGCTTGAGGGGGAGCTATGCATCCTGTTTGCCGATACCAACATGGGCAAAAGCCTGCTGGCTGTACAACTGGGCGACAGCATTGCCCGCGGACAGGCCATTACACCTTTTAAAATGGATGCCGAACCCAACCCGGTGCTGTACATTGATTTTGAACTGAGCGGCAAACAATTTGAACAGCGCTATACCGACGGCAACGCCACCCATGCCTTTCACGAAAATTTTTACCGCGGCGAATTTGATCAGATGACCGGTCTGCCGCAGGATTTTAAAACTTTTGATGAGTTTATTACTTACGGGCTTAGTCGCGCTATTAAGCGTACCGATGCGAAAGTGCTTATTATTGATAATATTACCTGCCTGCGCAACGGCACCGAGCGCAGCAGCCAGGCGCTCTCGCTCATGAAACAGCTTAAACTGCTTAAAACCCGGCATGGCCTCAGTATCCTGGTGCTGGCCCATACACCCAAGCGCAACCCTGCCCTGCCCATTACCCGCAACGACCTGCAAGGCAGCAAAATGCTCATCAACTTTTGCGACAGCGCCTTCGCCATGGCCGAAAGCCAAACCCTGCCCGGCTACCGTTACCTTAAACAGGTAAAACAACGCAGCACCGCCGAAATGTACGGCAGCCATAACGTATGCCTCGGCAAGTTGGAAAGGCAAAACGGCTTTTTACAATTTGTATTTTCCCATACCGATAACGAAGTTAAACACCTGCGCCGCTACAGCCAGATGGAACGCCAGCGCCGGGCGGCAGATGTGCTTTCGCTTCATAAACAGGGCTTAAGCCAAAGGCAGATTGCCGGGCGGTTGGAAATGAGTTTATCGGCAGTGAACAGGGTGTTGGGGGTTGCGGGGGGATAGAGATTTTTTTGCGTCGTTTGCTACCGCAAGCGCAATGTCATTAAGTTAGCGAATAAGTTACTAATAATCAGTTATTTATCTTTATTTAATTGATTATTTTTCCTATATTTAATTCATAATCAATTAGTTAAAGTGCAAAAAAAACCTCATTTTTAATCATAGAAAAATTGAGGGAGACAATTTTCAGCAAGGAGCTTGCTCTGAAGTTTAAGATGAATGAACAAGACTTTACCAGGAACAGAAAGCAGCCTTTTAGTTCAACTTTGCTATTTATGTTCAATTTATTAAGAAGAAGCCTTGCCATTGAAATAGATGGCTTCGTACGTTATTTGAATGAGCATTTTTCTTTTGGCAATGCCCGCTCTTTTACCTCAAGCGCTTTTATTCAGAACCGGAAAAAGATCGATCCAGCCGTTTTCAGTCACCTTTCAAATGTGATTATTGAGAACTTTTACACGACAGACAACGAGACGGCAAACTATTTAAATGGTATTAGGATACTGGTTGTTGATAGCACCAAACTTACTTTACCTTATACTGCCGAATTAAAAAAGTGCTATGGCGTAATGAAAAATCAGTCCACAGTGGAAGTTGTACAAGCAAGAGCATCTGTTTTATACGATGTTTTAAATGGCTTAGTCTTAGATGCAGCTTTAGATGGTTTGAATAAAGGGGAAAGGGAACTCGCGCTAAGGCATAACCAAAAATGGAAAAAGAAAGACCTGATCATATATGACAGAGGATACCCTTCTTACGATTTTATACATGAGCATGTTAAATTGGGGGCTGATTGTTTGATACGGGTAACAGTAGCGAATTTTTCGTTCGCTACTACCTTTGTAGCCGGCGGTAAGAAATCTGTAGTTACGGAAATATATCCCTCAGAAAGTCATTCACTAAAAGATAAGGATTATGATAAAAATACTCCGTTAAAAGTGCGTTTATTAAGGGTTGACCTTCCGAGCGGAGAAGTAGAGGTACTGATAACAACTTTGTTGGATAGTACTAAATACCCTGCTAAACTGTTTAAAAAGCTATATTTCATGCGATGGGGAGTTGAGACCTTTTATGATGAATTAAAGAACAAACTTAAGGTCGAACACTTCACAGGTTACTCACAAGCGAGCATATTGCAGGATTTTTATTGTGCCATTTTTATCAGCAATCTTCAATCGGTTATTGTAAATGATCTGGAACCGGAATTGTCTATACAAAATGAAGCCAAAAAATACGATTACAAGGTAAATACAAACCTCTCTTATGGGTTCTTAAAAAACAGGATATTAGAATTGCTTTGTAAACAAGCCCCTTTAGAATCTGTATTTCAGGAATTAGAAGCTTTGTTTATTAAACATACTATCCCGGTGAGAAATAATCGAACGTTCCCAAGACATGCCGGTAAATACAGAGCCAGGATCAGACCTAAAGTAACTAAAAATCAAAAAGATGCAATCTAAAACCAACTTAACTTAATGACATTGCGCTTGCGGTAGCGGAGATAGAGACACTGTCTTGTCCTAAAATAGGTTTACACAACAGTAAACAAAAATGGAAAGATATTCAAAAGTGTATGGCAGCAAATGGCAAAGCCAGTACAGCGAGGAGTTTAAGCGTAAAGTTTGTCAAGAATATTTAGAAGGTCAGGAAAGCCGAACAACGATTGAAAGGAAATACAAATTAGGCAATAGCCGTATTGCGTTTTGGCTCAAATCATTCGGATTGGAGATGAAGAAAACAATTTATGTATCTTCGAATGATATGCCAACCAAGAAAGATCAGGATGTCCCGGCCGAAAACAGCGCATCAATTAAGTTATTAAAAAAGCAACTTGAAGATGCATTGCTGGAGAAGGAGCTTTATCGTAAAATGATAGAAGTGGCCGAAAGAGATCTTAAGATCAATATCCGAAAAAAGTCCGATACCAAGTAATCCGTGAGATTAAAGACAGCTACCCTGGGATGAGCCTGGTGAAGTGCTGTTGTTTACTTGGAGTTACCCGGCAGGCCTATTACCAGCATTTTTGGGAGACAGAAGCGATAAGCTTTGAGCAGGAAATATTATTAAATGAGGTCCGGGCAATAAGGGCCATACATCCGATTATTGGCGGTAAAAAACTCTATGTTTTGCTGCAGCCTTTTTTGCTTGAGCACCGGATAAAAATGGGCAGGGATGCGCTTTTTGATCTGCTTGCTGCTCACTACTTGTTAGTTAGAAAGAAAAGGCGGCGCATACATACTACTCAATCTTTTCATTGGCTAAGAAAATATCCTAATTGCATAAGAGAAATTATTCCGACTAAAGTGAACGAAATATGGGTGTCAGATATCACTTACTACAGGACAAAGAAGGGATTCGTTTATATCAGTTTTATAACGGATGCCTATAGTAAAAAGATCGTCGGCTATCATGCCGCTGATACACTGGATGCAGTTCACACACTTAGTGCTTTACAAATGGCCATTAAAGAAAGTGACCAGCCTTTGACTGGCTTAATACATCATTCAGACAGAGGTGTTCAGTACTGTAGCTATGATTATGTAAAGCTATTACAGGACAATGAAATAATCATCAGCATGACCGAAAACGGAGACCCTTTAGAGAACGCAGTAGCGGAACGGATAAATGGAATAATGAAACAGGAGTACCTGGAACATCATATACTTAATGATAAAAACCAGGTTATGGAACTTTTAGCTAAGTCTGTAAACACTTATAATAAGCTAAGGCCTCACATGAGTTGCAATATGCTTACACCTGAGATCGTACATCAAAATAACCTATCTGTACAGCGAAATTGGAAAAGTTATTATAATTCAAAAAATGTCAATCTGTAAACCTATTTTAGGACTAATCAATAATGTAAACCTATAGCAGGATTAATCAATTAAACTGTAAACTTATTTTAGGACGATACACTGTAAACTTATTTTAGGACGATACAATTTGATGATACTTAGCAATCGCTGGCGCACGCGTGTCGCGTGTGCCCCGCATGCTATGCTAAGTGACACACAATTCCTCATCGGTATGTCCTTCATACTTAGCAACACATCATACCTCACTAAGCTCTATACCTTTCCATTCAGGATACACGCGACACGCGTGCACCAGCGCTAGGTAAAGGTTTAATTAATATTGAGTTTTTATAAAACAACATAGGCTGGTACACGCGGCACGCGTGCACCAGCCTATGTAAAAACCTTCTGTTAGCCCATCGCTGGCCTATAGCTGGCGCACGCGTCGCGTGTGAACCGCATGCTCTGCATTACGTCACATCTTATCACCCCCCTTTTCTCAACCATATATCCTCCCTTACTCAATAAACAACTTTTTGACCCTGCCAGCCGGTATTTAACAGAAACTGCTCCCAGTTAAGGGCATTCGGATCGACCCTGCGGCTCCATTGCAGGTCCCGGTCTTTGCCGAAATAGCCATACTCAACAGCATACTCCGCCATTCCCATGGTCTCATCTACCAGCAGTTTGTTTGACCCAAATTCGGGCAGGTGATGCAAAAAGTCCTCCCGGGCAAAAGCAGCGCCGTAAACTGCTTTCTTACCCGTAACACGTACAAATGTATCTACCATTTCCTGGGGTGAAATAATGTCACCGATCACCGGCAGGGACTTGCCCGCATAATAACCAGGATCTGAAAAAATTTCTAAAACCGCCGGACCTGTGGCTGTCAGCGGGTCCACAAACGGAGCCCTGAAGTGTCTGGGTAAATAAATCGGGAACACCAGCGTGCCGCCCTCCATACGGGGCGTATAGAACTCCATCAAATTGGTGTAGAAAAATGCCATGTAAATGAACGAACTGGTGACAGGCAACGTGCGGATATAAGCTTCAATGTTTGCCTTATCGGTGAAATGAGGGGCAAACTTTCTCCCTCCTGTAATTTGATCTACATTTTCCAAACTACTAAAAATAATATGTTTAACGCCGGCTTCAACTGCTGCGTTAGCCAACTGTTTACCCAGTTCCTCCTCGTGCGTTTGGTGCGGGTCAATGCCCGGTGTCATCATAAAAACGCCGTCCGAACCACGGAACGCTTCCACGTAATCTTTCTGAAAACCCAGGTCAAGCGGTAAGTTAACGAGTTCCAATCCCTGCTCAAGCAAAGTGCTCAACCCCGGCGAGCCGGTACGACGGGTAATACCGCGCACCCGGTACCGTCTGCTTGCTAACAGTGTCCGGGCGGCACTATAGCCTTGTTTACCCAAAACGCCGGTAATGGTAATAAGCGGTTTATTATTTTCAGCCATCATTTTCTATAAATTTTAAACTATAATTATTATAGTTGCAAAACTATTTATAGATATATACATTTGCAATAACTATCCTTTTTGATAGCCTTAAGAAAATCGTGTTATGAAAATAGAATGTATCGGAGACCATGTGAAACTTAATGGCAAAACGTATCCTTGTACGGTGAGCCTGGCCATGGACCTGATTGGCGGAAAATGGAAAGCGGTGATCCTGTACCACCTGAAAACCGAACCGAAAAGATACAGCGAGCTCCTGAGGGAAATGCAAACGGTAACGGAGATGACCCTGAGCTTACAGCTCAAGCAACTGGAAAAAGACGGCCTTATTGTACGAAAGGTATATGGTAAAAAACCACCGGTTAAAGTGGTTTACAGCCTCACTGATTTCGGCAAAACGCTGGTTCCTGCTTTGGAAGCGATCACGGCCTGGGGCAATCAGATAGCCGAACAAAAAGGCGAGTTTATCAGCAATACTTTGGAAAACATTGTGTGACTATTAGGTCATATCTTGTCACAGTCATACCTTTCCTGGCAAATAACATTCAAAATACACGCGGCACATGTGCACCAACGTTTAAAAATATTATCAAATTAACAACCTAACAAAAAAGGCCGGCCATTTTCTGGTCAGCCTTTTCACATAATTACCCCGGTACCGCAAGCAATTTTGACACTCAGCACTTTTTCCACAAGGCACAGCTTTGTTTTAGCCTAAATCTTATACAGAAAGGTTTACGATGGATTGTCGCAAATGCCCCCGTTATTTGTCGCGTAGATAACCTTTGCTTTGCTGTTCATTTTCAGGATCTTTGATCAAACCAAAAAGTAAAACCATGGAAAACCCTTCAGCAAATAACGCCGATATCATCACTATAACCGAAACTAAAAAAATACTCGACGTGAAAATGTCTATGCTTAATGGTTCAACCTTTGAGCAAACGATGATGAATAATGCAAGTTTTAAGGATGTATGCATCACCGGGCTTAAAATTACCGATGCTAACCTGAGCGATCTTGAAATTGAAGGAGCGCAGCTTGGCGGGGCTTACATCCACAACATAGGTATGCCGCCCGAAGGCCACCCCGCCTACGACCCTGCCGCCAAACAACGCCCCCTTAAATTTGAAAACTGCGACCTGCAAGGCAGCACGCTAAGCGATTGTAACTTAAGCGATGTTAGTATCACCAACTGTAACCTGAGCGGTATGAAAATTAACGGCATTGATGTGGTTGAACTGCTAAAGGAATATCAACAGAAATAAACCAAGAGAAGATCGTCATTGGAGGCACGAAGCAATCCCCGACTTTACAAAGCGAATCTGCATAGCTGCTCTGCTTATTGGGGATTGCTTCGTATCTTACAATAACGCTTTTTTAAAAGTTATCACATATTAGCTTTGGGCTTTCTGCATTCAGCTTTTCGCTTTTAATTACTCACCCACACATTATCCTTTTTATTGCTGTCGGGATCATAGGTGGTGCCCAATACTAATTTTTTAACTGCTTTTTTGGCGCTGAAATTAACTGTGGCCGTTTTGTTACCGGTTGCCCAAACAGCTATGCTTTTATGTACCAGTTGGGTAGTGCCATCGGTATAATAAACAGTTAAATTTACCGGGATTGGTTTGCTGCCAACCCTGTTTATAATGGCGCTGTAGTTTTGCCCGGCATTGGTCACTTTGCTGATGGCCAGGTCGGTTACGCCATTATCAAAGAACCAGGCTTTCCAAAACCAGTTTAGGTTCATGCCCGAGCCGGTATTCATGCAATTAAAGAAATCGTAAGGCATAGGATGTTTGCCGTGCCATTGTGCAATATAGTAATGCAGGGCTTTGGTAAACAGCTCATCGCCCAGCAAATCTTTTACATATAAATAGCCCAGGCCCGGTTTGGGATAGCTGTCGGTAAAACCGGCCGGGCCTGTGAGCATTGGTGTAAGTGTCATTACCGGTACATCAACCTCATGACCCGCGCTCTGTTCAACAGCAGCAACACCATATGGGTCAACTATAGAAGGATCAATCTCCGGGCTAACCAGCCATTCGCCTATGGTTGCCCAGCCCTCGTCCATCCAGCCGTATTTGGTTTCGTTAATGCCCATGTAAAACGGGAACATGGTATGGAAGATCTCGTGATCGGTAAGCTCAATGGCATCGGCCTTATCTTCCAGCGGATTGTCATTCACCATCATCGGGTACTCCATCTGGTCCAACCCGTCAAAAACAGTTTCATGCTGGTATGGATATGGCCATTTCGGGAATTTGTAGCTCATCACTTCCACTGTTTTACGGGCGTAATCAACCACTGCATAATAATCTTTGTGCTTTTCGTTAAACACCGCATCAACGCGGGTACGCCTGCCGGTTTTAGGATCAACTACCAGGCTTGATGCTTTCCATAAATAATGATTGCTGGCAGCAAAAACAAAATCGGTAACGCTGTCGGCCTCAAACTTCCAGGTGTTGGTTGGGTTGTTTTTGGTGATGTTACCCGCTTTAATATCATCTTCGGTAATAATATCTGTTACTTTATCGCTTGCGCCGGCATCGGCAATACGTTTAACTATGCGGCTGTCGTAAACCTCGGCGGCGTTTTTCAGATCGCCTGTTGCCCAAACTTTATAGTCGCCGGGTATGGTGATCTCCGCGCTGAAATGACAGAAATCGTTATAAAACTCCTGTGCGCCAACGTATGGATAATCGTTCCATCCGTCAATATCATCATAAACTGCCACGCGCGGGAAGAAATAGGCAATGAAGAATGCACCGCTATCAATTTGGCCGGTGCGGATATGCGAGCCCTTGTTTAAGGTATAAGCATAGCTGATATCAAAATGTACTTTTTGCTTTGGCGCGATAGGGGGAACCCGCTGTGTCATGTTTGTGCCGTTGATGCGGCGGGTTTTAGCGCTGTCGGGGGTTTTATTATCGATGCTAAGGATTTTGATCTGCACCCCATCGGTAAGATCACTGGCCGAAACCTGCATTTGGCGTACCGAACCTTTTTTATATAAGTTGGGGTAAAGTTTAAACTGTACCCGTTTTAACGTATCGGGGCTGTTGTTAACATAATCAATACCAACTGTACCACTTAACAGGCGGGTTTTAGGGTCGAAATTTACTTTGATCTTATAGTCGGCAGTGTTTTGCCAGTAATTTTTGCCGGGTGCCCCGGTTGTGGTGCGTGTTCCTTTGGTATAGGTTTTTTGCAGGTTTACAGCTATGGGTAAGCTTTGCTGGGCCAATGCTGCGGTACTGCCCAATAATAAAGCAAAAGGCAATAATTTTTTAATACTGATCATTTATGCGGATATATATGAGTTATATTTGAGGTAAATATAATAAACCGTCGCAGAACCCGGTAAGCGATAATTTTGTATCGCCGGTATGGTTACAGGGCAAGCCAGCACGGTTTTGAGTAGTTTACCATTTTTAAATAGTATCCATGACTGCCGAAAAAATGATCATTGTAACCGGTAAGCAATACCTTGAGCTAAAACAAAGTTTAGAAAGCGGCGAGGGGCTTACCTATAATATAGGTACTGATAAACATCCCGAAATGGTTAAGATCACCAACATTTATATGGACACTGATCCTGACTTTACCCGCAACCCGCGCCAGTTTGCCCGAATGCATGAAGACCTGAACGTGCAGGTGAAACTGGAGTATATAGCCGAGTAATTTTCATGGCTATCCGAAAGAATAAGAAAGTGGGATTCCCTTCTTTGCAGGTAACCACCAGGGCTCCTGAAAAAAATGTGATAACATATAAAATATATTTCAGCAATTGTGTGCGTAGGGCCGCGTTAGGGAAGTTTGGCCGGGTTTCCGGTTGGTTTATAAAGGGACATGCCTTAAATTTGGATAAGGCTTTACAGGAAGTAACAGTGCTACAAATTAGTGTTAATTACCTGATAGGGAATCTTGTTCCAGTTGCTTATTGAAAGGTTTATTGGTGATGCCGTTCTATAGAGCGGTATTCCCGTGCAGGATGCTATCGAATTTTATAAGCAGCAGGCCTTAAAGCTTATTTAATTTAACCATTAGGCTTATGTCAAAAACACTTGAGATCGTCCATCCCAATGCGGCAGGGATAGATATTGGCAGCAGAAATTTCTTTGTAGATGCAGGCGAAGATCAGATCCGTATCTTCCCCACTTTTACGGCAGACTGTAACGCGATCCGTGATTACTTGCTTTCTTTAGGTATCAATACAGTAGCGATGGAATCCACGGGTGTTTACTGGATAACACTATACACAGTTTTGGAGGAAGCGGGTGTAGAAGTTTACCTTGTAAATGGGCGTGATGTAAAAAATGTCCCAGGTCGAAAAAGCGATGTGAAAGACTGTCAGTGGCTTCGTCAATTGCATGGCTATGGCCTTTTACGGAAAAGTTTTATACCGGAAATTGAAATGCGTAAAGTTAGAAGTTACCTCCGTTTGCGGCAAGATCATATCCGTGCCGCCGCCACACAGGTTCACTTGATGCAGAAAGCTCTAACCCAAATGAATATCCGTTTTACAGAAGTGATTAACGATATCAGCGGAGCGAGCGGAATACGCATGATAACAGCCATACTTGGAGGCGAAAGAGATGCCATTACGCTGGCAGAATTATGTCATGAGCGGATACTGGAAAAGAAAAGAGATCTGGTGATTAAATCACTGGAGGGGCATTATAGCGAGGAGCATCTGTTCGCCTTGCGTCAGGCTTATGGCACCTGTTGCTATTACAATAGTTTAATAAAAGAATGCGATGCAGAGATAGAGCGTCAGTTAAAAGATATGTCAAAAGATAAAGACGATATTGAAACAGCTGTAAAACGCAAACCGATTCGTTACCATAAACCTGAAATAGATAACCTGCATAAGCCTTTGCTGAAATTGACAGGAGGCAAAGACCCGATAGGCATAGCAGGAATAACCGATTACAGTTTTCTCCAGATCGTAAGCGAGGTGGGAACAGATATGAGTCCCTGGCCAACAGAAAAGCACTTTAGTGGCTGGTTGAAACTGGCACCGATGAAATCGAGTTCGGGAAAGATGCATAAACGGGTACGGATGAAGCGTCAAAATAATGCAGGGCTGATATTCAGAAATCTGGCCCAGGGTCTATTGAACAGCAAACACCTCGCTCTTGGGGCATTTGGTCGGAGAATACGTGCAAGGCGGGGAAGTCCTATCGCCATAAAGGCAATAGCGCGAAAGATAGCGTGCTATTATTATAGGGTAATGACTAATGGCAGTGAGTTTGTAGAAAAAGGAATAGAGGCCTATCAAAACCATTTAAAAGAACAGAAAAGGAAGCAACTTGAAAAATTGGCACTACAGTTTAATATGCAATTAGTCCCTGCATAAAAAAGTGTGTCCTCAGGATTGCAGTGTAAAGCCCACAGCGCGGGTTGGGATTGCGGGCCGGAAAGGCGAGGACTTGTAACGGAAAGCCCGGCCCGTTAGCTAACGGGAACGCCCATGTTATAAAATCGATCAAAAAATACATTTAATGATCAATAACTTACAATTACGCCATTAAAAGCTACCGTGTGTGCATATCTTTTAATTGTGTCATTAATTGAAAAAACATCATTTCCGAACGAACCTAAAGGGATATTCGCATGCCGGAGGTGAGGAAAAACCTTCGCCATGCTTTTACAGGTATAGTGCAGAGCCTGATGCAGATGATTGCTCTTTCGCTCGGCCAACTCAAACCGCCCTGCTCAATCGAAATGACATTTTTTATAAAAAGATATCTATTTTTAGGCCATGCATCACCCTGAAGATAATCCCTGGAAAATAACATCCCAAAAAAATATCTACGATAACCCCTGGATCAACCTCACCGAGTACCAGGTCATTAATCCCTCCGGTAACCCGGGGATTTATGGCAAGATCCACTTTAAAAACATGGCCATCGGTGTTTTACCCTTAGATGATGAGCTGAATACTTACCTTGTAGGGCAATACCGTTTTCCGTTAAATCAGTACAGTTGGGAAATGCCGGAAGGCGGCGGCCCCGAGGGAACAGACCCGCTTGAATCGGCCAAACGCGAACTACTGGAAGAAACCGGGTTAAAAGCTTCACGGTGGACAGAGATCCAGCGCCTGCACCTCAGTAATTCGGTAAGCGATGAGCTGAGCATATTGTACCTGGCCCGCGGCCTTGAACAGTTTGAAGCCGAGCCTGAAGAAACCGAACAGCTGATTGTCAAAAAAGTGCCTTTTGCCGAAATGTACCGCATGGTTTGTAATGGTGAAATCACCGATGCCATGACTGTTACCGCAGTGCTTAAAGTACAGTTGTTACTAACAGAAAACCGTTTGTAAATTACCGCTTTGCCGAAAAAAATATAACTTCGCCTACTGATGAAAAAGTTATTAGGATATATCCTGTCGCCTATTGCCATAATTGCATTTTTTTTAGCCCTGGTTATTTTTCAGCCCATCCAATGGATCTGTTTTCGTTTTTTTGGCTATGCCGCACACAAACGTTCGGTTGATATGCTGAACTTATGCCTGTTCCGCACTTTTTATATCCTTGGCGACACGGTGACTTTCATCAATAAGCAGAATTTGCCTGTGGGCAGGCCGATTATATTTGTGGCCAATCATCAAAGCCTGCTCGATATCCCCCCGCTTATTTATTACCTGCGTAAGTATCATGCCAAGTTTGTTTCTAAAATAGAGCTTACCAAAGGCATCCCCTCTATTAGTTATAACCTGAAACACGGCGGCGGTGCTAATATCGACAGGAAAGACTCCCGCCAGTCCATGACCGAAATGATAAGTTTGGGTGAACGTATGAAAGCCAATAACTGGTCGGCAGTGATTTTCCCGGAAGGCACGCGCTCCAAAGACGGCGTGGTACGATCTTTTCAGCCGGGAGGCGTTGCTATGCTTTTAAAAAAATGCCCCGATGCCCTGCTGGTGCCTATCGCCATAAAAAACACCTGGAAAGTTGTACGATATGGCTTTTATCCGCTTGATACTTTTATATCCATGAGCTGGACCGTGCTTGAACCCATTGAACCCGGCAAAACCCCGATTGGCGACCTTGTACTGGAAGCCGAGAACAGGATTAAGGCTGCGCTGTCCTAATTTCGGATTTCGGAGTTTTGATTTCGGATTTTTTTATTTGTCATTTCATTCCCTCTCGTGAATGCCGCTGTTGGTGTTGTCACCAACAGCCCTCTCCTGGTCGAAGTTTAGCGGCAGCGTAACTTCGTCCTAAAATGAGTTAAGCTTTCAGCTTAACTGTATTCTCATTTCGAAGATTATATTAGTTCCCGTCCCATCAGGGTCCTCTGCGAGAGACCCTGATGTCTACGCCAGTTTTTTACTTTTCTGTCCCGCAAGCAGAATGCTTGTCCTGTTTTGGGACGAAGTTACGCTGCCGCTAAACTTCGACCAGTGAAAGAATCCTTCCTGTCCAAATCCAAAATCCCAAATCCGATATCCGAAATGCAATTAATCTGTTAATAATCAGTTAAATGTTAACAAATAAATCACATGTTATTTACGTTAATATGAAACGTTATCGCTTATTTTTATAGACCCATAAAAGAGGTCGCCTAAAATTTACCTAAAATAATTTTTATGACCTGGAGAAAATTCAGCGGCGAAGTAATCCAATCGCCCATTATGGAAGAGGTTGAAAAGGCAATTGAACGCGAAGCCCTCCTCGGTAACAAGCTCAAAGTATGTATCGGCACCGACTCACAAGTTAAAGGATCCGTAACGGATTTTGCAACGGTGATCGTGTTTCTGCGCGAAAAACGCGGCGCTTTTATGTTCATACACCAGGAGCGTACTTCGCAAAAAATGAGCATCAAAGAAAGGATGCTGAGCGAAGTGCAGAAATCTATCGACATTGCTTACAAGCTTTGCGATTTGCTCGACCTATATGATGTGGAGCTTGAAGTACATGCCGACATTAACACCAACCCTATGTTTAAAAGTAACGCGGCCCTGCATGAGGCTATGGGTTACATCCTGAGCATGGGCTTTGTGTTTAAGGCCAAGCCCGAGGCTTTTGCAAGTTCATACTGCGCCAACAAAATAGTGCAGTAAATTTGCCGAAACCCAAAGCGTGTATCTATATTTGATATTAAAATATATCAGATATACCTATGTCGCCACTTATTGAAACCAACGACCCGGCTTTAGCCGCACAGGATACTATTCTTATTGATGCCCGCGGAGGGCAGGACTCTTACCAGCGTTACCTGGCAGGCCATTTAAACCACGCCATCTACGCCGACCTTGACCAGCACCTTACCACTAAACCCGATGACCCCGCCTTTGGCGGCAGGCACCCGCTGCCCAATATACAGGAGTTTGCCGTGCTGTTAGGTAACTGGGGCATTACACCCGATAGTCACGTAGTGGTTTATGACGATAAATCGGGCGCGTTCAGCGCATCGCGTTTATGGTGGATGCTGCGGGCAATCGGTCATGAAAATGTGCAGGTACTGAATGGGGGCTTACAAGCTGCTAAAGATGCCGGAGTAGAGTTGAGCACCGAAGCCTATACGCCAACCGCGGTTGACCCGTACCCGGTAACACATGAGTATGCAGGTACGGTTAAAATAGATGAAGCAGGTGAAGCCGCGCAAGACCCTTCAAAACTGGTAATTGATGTACGCGAAACACCACGCTACCTGGGCCAAACAGAGCCTTTAGATTTGATAGCCGGCCATATCCCCGGTGCCTTAAACCTGCCTTATATCAACAACCTCGGTACCGATGGTAAGTATTTACCTGCCGATGAGTTGCGCAAGGCTTACGATGCAGCAATTGGCGATGTAGCGCACAGCGAAGTGATAGTTCACTGCGGATCGGGTGTTACAGCCTGCCACACCCTGCTGGGCATGGATTACGCTGGTATCAGCGGCCCCAAACTTTACGTTGGTTCATGGAGCGAATGGTCAAGAAGAGATTTACCGATAGGGAAGGAAGAACGGTAGGTTTTTACTCACCCTGGCTGCGCTGCGATCATTTCGCCGCCGCTCGGCTCCAGCCGGGCGGTGGCTTCTTTTTTATCGTCGGGCTACGGTATAATTCAATGTTAAAACACTTGTCATTCAACCTTGTTACCCCATTGTGAAAACATACGTTTTAAAAAGAGAGCAATCCATTTCCATCAGTATTGAACAGGCCTGGGATTTTTTCTCGTCGCCATTAAACCTGGCAAAAATCACCCCGGATGATATGCGTTTTGTGGTAACTTCCGATTATACCGCGGACACCAAAATGTACGCCGGGATGATCATCACCTATAAAATATCCCCTTTACCGGGTATCAAAATGAACTGGATGACGGAGATCACCCACGTTGATAATAAAAAGTATTTCGTTGATGAGCAGCGTTTCGGGCCATACGCTTTGTGGCACCACCAGCACCACTTTAAAGAGATAGAGGGAGGCGTTCACATGACCGATCTACTGCATTATGCCATTCCTTATGGGGTGATAGGCCGGTTTGCTAATGCTATTTTTATTAAAGGGAAGTTGGAGCAGATTTTTGATTACCGGGTTAAAGCAATTGAAGATTTGTTTGGGGTTTACAAATAAATGACTGCCGCGGGTTTAGCGCAGCGTAACCCGTGGTAGTATGATATAAGCTTCCAGCTTACGGAAATTAAGCTGAAATGATGCGAACCATAGGCTGAAAGCCAGCGGCAGCGTTATATTAAAAGATATTAATGCCTGCTTCTCTGTATGCCGAAAGTTGTTCATTGTCGGGAGATACATCGGTGATGATGGTGCCCAGTTCTGTTACCGGGCCTATGTAATAAGAATCAGCTTTATTTATTTTTTCTAAGGTGGATAAGGCAATGGTTTCTTTCGATACTTCGATCATCGTTTTCTTGATCTCGGCCTCTTCATAATCCCTTGTTGTGATACCGATGGTGGGGTGCACACTGCAGATCCCAAAAATGCAAAGATCGGCACGGATGTTCCTGAACGCATTTATTGTTTCGTGGCCGATGGTGGTAAAGGATGATTTGTACAGGCGACCGCCTGCAAATATCACTTCAACCATTGGGTGGTCTTCAAGCGCGCTGGCAACCGGAAAGCTATTGGTAACTACAGTGATCCTCAAATCGTCGGGCAAGCTTTGGGCTACGGCCAGGGTTGATGTACCGCCGTCGAAAAGTACTACCTGCCCGTCTTTTAAAAAGCTCAACACTTTTGAGGCTATCACCTTTTTTGAAGCAACATCATGCTTTTCTCTTGCCCGGTAATGATGTGGAATGGGAGAGTGGGCAATTGCGCCGCCCCTCACTGCCGTTAGCAGCTTCTGATCGGCCAGTACTTTAATGTCGCGGCGTACAGTATCTTCCGAAACATTGAGTTTTTCGCTCAGTTCGGTAAGCATAACCTTATTGTCTTTTGATACGTGATCCAATATGATCTGGAGTCTTTCTTCTCTTACCATGTCTGCAATATAATGCAAAATTATAATTTATTTGCGAAATATTGCAATATTGCTTTATTTTGTTGCATGAAAACGCAAGCAAAGAAAACTATCGCCATTGATATGGACGGCGTTATTGCCGATGTTGAATCGCAACTGATCAAATATTATGAACAGTTGTATGGCATTACTACAAGCCTCGAAGCTATTGATGGCTTATCCCACGCGGAGGCTTTTCCGTTGGATGCTGTAACGAAAGCTTCCCTGAACTTACCCGGGTTTTTCCGTACGCTACCGGTTATGCCAGGCGCTATTGAGGCCGTTAAAAAGCTGATGGAAGATTATGAGGTATACATTGTATCGGCAGCTACCGAATTTCCATTATCGCTATTTGAAAAGCTGGAATGGCTCCAGGAATATTTCCCGTTTATCAGCTGGCGTAATGTTGTGCTGTGTGGCGATAAAAGCATCATCCACACCGATTACATGATAGATGACCATTGTAAAAACCTTGACTATTGCAGCGGTAAGGCGATCATGTTTAACGCACATCACAACAAGCATGAACACCAGCATGTGCGGGTTAACAATTGGGATGAAATATTAAACTTGTTTGAAAAAGAGGTGCAGGAAGCCTGAGGAACTGTTTTAGAGAATTATTTATACATCGTGTAAGAATCATTGCCGTTGACTTTAGTCAACGGAATAATGACTGAAAAACAGGAGCTTTAGCCGAAATGCCGCCTGAATAATTGGGCTGAAGCCCGCAATGGTATTTGCTTTACCGTTGACTAAAGTCAACGGCAATGAATACCTTTCATTGTAAATAGTTTTGAGGGCTTACTTCGTATCTATCCGGTAATTAAGCGATGCCGAAAAACTGGTGCCCGCACCCGTATTACGCCCGGTAACAAAGGTGCCACCTGTTAAAAACAGCGACAGGCTTTTGGCAAATGCGTGGCCGTAGCTTAACGATACCTGGTTAAAGGCAAAGTTTTTACTGGCGCTGGGGTTTACGTTAAAATCCTTATTGATACTGGTGGCATAAAAACCGCCAACACTTAATGAGATCTGCTCGCGGAATTTTTTATCAAGTGTTAGGCCATATGTGGCGTTATACCTGTCCTGGAAAACGCTTTCGTAACCAAAATATTCGCGTACACCGTTTTCCAAAATAAAGAATGAGTTTTTGCCGAATAAATGCCCGCTGCCCGCAAAGGCCAGTTTAAGTTCGGCCCCTTTTTGATTGTAACCTAATGCTGTATTGGTATACATAGGTACAATGGCTGTACCCTGTAAACTGAAGTAATATTTATAATTGATATTGGCCAGGTAATACCTGATACCGACTTCCAAATCCTGGAAGCCAGAGCTTTTGCTGGTGCCCAGATCTGTACTAAAGGTATTCATTACATAAGGTGCCAGTACCGACAGGGTAAACTTGCGGCTCAAGCCAACTTCTGAATATAAGGAATAGCTCCATGAGCTGAACTTGCCATTATTGGTAAATGCGCCTTTATGGCTGTCGGCATCCCAGGCTTTATTGGCAAAAAAGTAAGTTGCCGATGGCGACAGCGAGATCCTGCCCGGCCTTACCGGGAAACCTCCGGCATAACTTTTACCTGTGGCTAAGGCAAATATTACTATCCCCGCAAGTAAATATTTTGATAAAGTATTTTTCAAGGTCATGTGTGTAGATTTTAATCGTTTTAAAATAAACCAAAGCTGTCGCGCATCCAACGGCCCTCATAATCCTTGTATACCTGGCTCACCTCGTGCCCAAGGTTTTTAAATACCATGAGATGTTTATCACCATGCATTGAGTTAAACACCGCGTAACCATTGTTTGGCGGCACGTAGGGATCCAAAAGACCTAAGCCTAAAATAGTTGGACATTTTATGGTTGTTACAAAGTTTTTGGTGTCGTAATAGTCAAGATTGCTGAGCACCTGGTTAAAAGTTACGCCGGGCTTGCTTAAAACATATTTTTTAATGTCGTTAATGGGCCACTCAACGGCACCAACCAGGTTACGGATATCGCTCATGATAGGGTTTTGTGCCGAGCAAAGGGTTACGCGATGATCGAGGCCTGCAAGTGCCAGGGATAAATAACCGCCCATGCTGCCGCCGGTAGCCAGGATCTGATCATGCCTTAAATTGGGCTGCGCATAAATAAAATCAACGGCGCGCACACAATCCATAATCACACCGCGCATTACGTACTTGTTTTTATCCTCAATATGATAGGAGATAAAGGCATCGCGCTCGGTATGGATTACATCGCGGCTGGTGCCTTGTCCGCGGGTGTTAAGGGTAATGATCACCAGGTCGGGGTCGAGGCCCACTATCGGGTATAACTTTACCTGGTAACCGGGCAAGCCAAGCAATACCGAAAATTTCTTGTTTTTATTTTTGCTGATGGGTACCGTCATGTAACCACGGATGGTAAGGTTATCAAGCGATTTCATTTCTATTTCGTAAACCTTGCGGTTTTCGGTGTTCATAGATGGTACTTCGGTGATTTTGTAATTGGGTTTTACCCTGGCCAGTTCATCTTTGGCGGTTTGCCAAAATTGATCAAAATCGGCCGGCCTGGCATATTGCGACCGGATTTCCTCCGGCCTGATCCCGAAAGCGCGACGGGTAGTATCGTCATAGTCGCTTACGTTAATCATCATGTTAACCTTGTAAAAGCCTGTTTTTAGGTTAGGCACATCAAAATCATATCTGGAAGTGCTTTTTTTGCCAAGGTTTACCGGCTTTGACAGGGTTTTAACAATTTGTCCATTTTCGGTAGTGATATTGTACGATATAGTACCCTCCTGGTTGGTATTGTACGTGTTTTTAATTTCAAAACTGAATGAGGCGGCAGAACCAAATATGCCATCCTTATTGTTGATGGTTAGTGCTGTTGATACTTCATCGTCACCACCGCTTTTGTCGGTAGCTTCGGCCGGTTCTTTCTCAGTTTCCTGGGCCATGACCGGTTTTGCGGCACACATGGTCAATAAAGCAAAAGCTATGATCAGTAGTTTGTTAGCGTTTTTCACCATGTTATAATTAAACTTTAATCTTAGCTGATTCATTTTCGGGATTGCGTACTTTGTTTTTGATCAGGAAATCAGACTTGCGGATATAATGATTAAGCGGCTCCTCTATCAATTTAAACAACGTTATGGAAACGACATTTAAAACGATAAAGGCGTACAAAAGGTTTAAACTATCATACTCAAACGGCGAATGCCAGTCTACCCCCCACTTATCATAAAGCTCAAAAACAAAGTCGTTAAGGCTGTTCATCCCCTGGTGTATAAAGTTGTACATATAGCCCAGGTGGATAAGGTAAAATATATAGGAGCTTTTGCCCAATAGCTCAATAAATGGATGTGCTAAAAACTTTTTAAGGAGGGTAGTTTCGGTGAGCAGGCCATAAAAGAAAATGGTTATGGATATGGCCAGCAAGTAGTTATTGGTTACAATGCCCCAGGGATTATGCAAACCTGCCTCATATCCTTTCGGGATAGTTAAGGCAGACATGATCCACACGCAAAAAAAGATCATGGAAAAGCCCAGGTAAGTAAATTTCTTTTTGCTTGTGCCATCCAGTTTTTGTTTGCGTACGATGAGTGCCAGCTGGATACCCGCAAAAAACTCAAAGCAACGGCCCAAAAAGGTGTACAACATCATGAACGTAAAGTTGCCAAAGAAACCGAACCAGTTTACATGACGAAATATGAGCACCAGCAAAATCCCCAGGCCAGTAACTGCTATAGGCTGGATGTAAAACTTTTTGTATTTGGTGGCTATAAGGAAAATAAATGGCGCCGAAAAATAAAAGCATTCTTCAACCGTGAGCGACCAGCCCTGGGCAATACCGGTAAACTTAAACTGATCAAAAAAACCCCGAACAAAAACGATGTTCATGAAAAACATAACTACCGGGTTTTGTCCTGCCGTTACTGTTTGGTTTTGGGTAAAATGATAAGCTATGAACGCCCCGATGGTAAGTAGCGCGTACATGGGGTAGATGCGCGCTACCCGGTTTTTAAGGTATTGCAGAAACCAGGCTTTTGTTAATTTAAAACTATCAAAATAGCGAAATGCTATCAAAAAGCCCGAAAGCACAAAGAAAATGGTAACCCCGATATGGAACTCATTTAAGAAACGTTGCACAGAGTGGGGAAATTTCTCATCAAACACATAGGCAAAATGCGATATGAAAACCAGGTAAGCCGCCATGGCCCTTACACCGGTTAACGCCGGAATATAATTGGATTGTGCTCTTTGTGACAAAACGAACGTATTTTAACTTTCAGATCAATTTATTATACGTAAATGTTTGCAAAAGGGATACCAAGTATTGAATAGGAACAGTTGATTAAGTAGCAGAGGCAGTTTTTAGGTACAGTGAGGAAGGAAGCGATTTACTTATTCGTTAAACCTGAACCGGGATTTGCAGGATTAATGGATTTTATCGGTCCTGAAGATAAGGCTATCGACAGGCATAAAAATCCTGCCCATCCTTAAATCCTATAAATCAAGGTTCAGACTTTACAAATCAAGGTTCAGACCACTTCCCTGCACCACACCCCTGTTCAAAATCCGTTGATCAATATAATACTGGATCTCAGATTTTTTCAAACCCCAGTTGGGGGCGATGAGCAGTTCACGGTCGCTGAGGCCGAAGAGACGCTGGATCACAATGTCCGGGCGAACAAGGGGCAGTAACTCACACAGAAAATCGGCATATTCTTCAATGCCAAACAGGTGGAACGGTTCGCGTTTATATTTTACGCCCATTACCGAGCCTTCAACAATATGCAGGTGGTGGAATTTTACGAACTTGATCTGTTTAAAACGGTTGATCTCGTCGGCATATTTCAGCATCATCTCTTTAGTTTCCCAGGGGAAGCCGAAAATGGTATGCACACAAATATCCAGCTTTGAATTTTCCACCAAACTAAGGGCTTTTACGAGCTCTTCATGGCTGCAGCCGCGGTTAATCTGGTTCAGGGTATCGTTATAGATACTTTCCATACCCATTTCAAGGTCAACATCAAAACGGTCGGTGTAGCTTTCCAACAGGGCAATCTTTTCGGCATCGATACAATCGGGGCGGGTACCTACCGAGAGGCCTACAATATCTTCAGTACCATAGCTCAGGGCCTCGTCATACATCATTTTGAGGTAATGAGCCGGTGCGTAAGTATTGGTATTGGGCTGAAAATAAATAATAAATTTATCGGCCTTATTACCTTTGCGGGCGCGTTCCATACCTTCCTCAACCTGTTGCCTTACGGTAGGGGCGTTGCGGCTAACCGACGGGGTAAAGGAATCAACATTACAATAAGTACAACCGCCGTAACCCTTCGACCCATCCCGGTTGGGACAGGTAAAACCACCGTCGACAATTACTTTAAACACGCGGTGGCCTTTATATTTCTCTTTAAGCCAGGGCCCGTAATTGTTGTAGCCTTTTTCCCAGGTTGTTATTGTTTGCTGTTCCACTTTGCTGTCCTTGATTTCAAGATTGACGATGGTTTCATCCTATCAAGGGGCAAAGATAGTGATTTTTGATGAGGCTGGCTTTTGGTTATTGTTGACACGGGTTAATACTTGTACATGGCCAGTAACTGTCTTGCTGAAAACTATAATTTGATTAGATATAGTATAACTTGATATGCTTACTAAGCATGCAGAGCACATGCGTGTGACGTGTGCTCCGCAGAATGGTGCAGTTTTAACAGGTGAAATATTAATTAACTTTAGTAAAATAGATATTGTTAATATCTTCTCCCTGCATCAAACTGGTAACCAATTTGTTACCCGTAAACGAGAGGATTTTTTCTGAATAGTCGTTATCAGGAACACCGCCGGGATTGCTTCCTCCATAGTAAACAAAATGAGTATAGTTTATTTGATCGCTAACTATAACGTAGTTAAAGGTAGTAAGCAAATGCCCGGAAACTGTTGTACTCCCGGTGCCATCGTTTTTTAAGATCAACAGGTAAGTAGTTTGCCGTGTAGTGTCCGCCCCTAAAAATACGCCGTTGCTGTAAGAGTTGTAAATGCCCATATCGGCACGCCAGGTACCTGCATATTTGTTTTCGGGCTTGCTATCGTCGGCACCTTTTTTACACGCAGCAAAAATAGTTAACAGGAACAGGAATAATAAACTGTAAATTTTATTCATAATTAAGTGTGATAATGTTTCAATAGGAATAAATATAAAATAAACTGTCAAGTATTTATTGCTTATTCTAAGAAACTGTTTAAATACGATTAAATGAAACTACTATATCCCCACGTCATTGCGAGGCACGAAGCAATCCCCTACTATACAGGGCGGATTTGCTTAGCGGATCTGCCTCTTGGGGATTGCTTCGTGCCTCGCAATGACGGCTTTTATATATTTTTAAACAGCTTCTAAGAAAATGGTCAGATGGAGAATCGGCAATTAACGGTCCAATAAATATAATCGTTTACCCATTTATAAATGATTAGCTTTGACTAAACACGTTCTTTAATTAAAAGCATATGAGCCTAAAAAAGCCAGGGGATACCCCCATTACCAGGAAACCCATTCCCACCACCTCTCCGATCATTCACCCCAATTTAAATAACAAATAGATGGCCGCTAAATCATCAGAAATGCAGGCCCGTGAGTTTGTATATGACCTTGACAATTGTGCCAGCGAATACGGGTTTGGCAAGGAAGACTTTTGGCAGGTACACCTTGTTACCGAAAAAGATAAAGCAAAGCTTGCAAAAACCTATTATCCGCTTATGTCGGTGCCAATGGCTGCAGAAGCTATTCCCACGATCCTTTCCCTTGTGCAGGGCAAGCTTATTAAATTTAATGGTATGGAACTGCCGGCCGGCAAATCTGTGGTTATTAAAGATACACAGCAATACCTGGTAGCTTACAATATCAAACGAACGTTTTGATCCTGTTGCTAATTCACCTTTAAATAAGTCTTTTTATAGGTGCTCAGGATCTCCGTTATTTTGGATGGGTCTCGTTTTTCAAACAGGTGGATGATCCATACGGTAAAGCGTAGCATGCCAACCGGGTTAACAATCCCTAAACCCAGCTTATTGATGTCATTATCCCTGCTGGCTATCTGTTTAGGATAAGCATCCCCGGTACGGGTAAACAGGTCTTCGGCAAAGCACCAGGCACCATCGCGGGCATTGCCAAGGGCAAACTGGATCAGGATAGAGTTGTTTTGCGCGTGCAAACCTGCCAGCGACAGCAGCGGCGAAATCTGGTTCAGCTCGCTGATCACCTCGTAGGTAAGCGCCGAAAGTATAGTGTTGATGGAATTAAAATCTTTATGAACTTCGGTTAGCGGCTGGTTAAGGTTGCGTGCTACTTCAACAACGGCAACACCCAAATCAAGGTTGATATGCGCGTTCATGCCAATGAGCAGGTGCTGCAGTACCAGTCTCGACGATTTATTAAAAATACTGAAAGCCAACTCCCAGCAGTTTGAGCAGGGCTGTTTTCGCTGCCAGCAATGATAAGCCATAATGTACCTGTTGGCGAAGATCACGTCCAGTTGTTCCATGCGGGCAGGGTTTTCAAACTCACCATTTTGGATGCCTTCCCTTACCTTGCAGGTAACCTTATGGTACAGGGCCGCAAAATACCCGGCCCGGCTGTCGGTTTTTATAGCATCGGCAATAATGGCTTCTAACTGTTCAATAATTTGATCGATATTTTGAGCTTGGGCAATAGGTTCCATAACAGGCAGACAAGTTTCAGGTATATTTAATTGTTTTAAAGATATGATTTTTGTTGACGCTTGTACATCAGGTTTTTATGTTAAGCAGGCAAAACACAATTAAAAAGGCCCCGATGAGCAGTAAGCCCCCGTAAACATATCTGAAAAATGATGCGTTGTTGAGTTTATGGTTCAGGTACCTGCCTAAAAAAATCGCCGGAAAAACTGCAGGGAGCGACACCATAAAATATTTCAATACTTCGGCAGTTATTAGTCCCTTAAATATATAGCCTGTTACTCCAATTAAGCTTGCCGGCAAAAAATATCCCTGGAGCGTCGCCCTGAAATCTTTGGGGGACCATTTTCTCATATTGCCGTAAATAACTAATGGCGGACCGTTAAGACCGTAGGCACCGCCTAAAACGCCTGAGAGAAAGCCGCAGATAAACAACCAGAGTTTGTTATCGTTGTGCAGCCGGAAAGTATTTTTACCAAACATAGCGTATAACGAATACAGGATTATCAAAGTGCCCAGCCCCATTTTCACCCACCACTCGTTACCGTATATCAATATCAGTAAGCCGATGGGGATACCCGGTATAGCAAAAAGGATAAGCCATTTTGCACTGTTTAGCTGGATCTTGCTGTGGTCCTGTATTACGACAACAAGGGCAACTAAAACAGAGATAAGTACCGAAAGCGGGACCGCCACTCCGATAGGAATAAATATGCTTAATAATGGTACAGCTACCAGCGATTCGCCGAAGCCAAAAGTTGACCGTACCAAAGTAGCGATAAAGCTTATGATAAAAATATAAAGAAAAACAACATCCACTTTGTGTTATTAAAACTATTGATCATTTGCGCCAGAGCGCTGTAATGATCAATAGTTGTTATCATTTATTAAATATTACAATTTTGTTGTGCCGCGTTTTGTCGCCAGTATCGAGTCGACTGAAAATAAGCCTCCGCCCGAATTGAGCAGTGCTATAAGCCCGGCGATGTACAGTAAATTGATCTCATAGCCTGGCGGACCGAAAACTGGACGGCCGGCTGTTAAGCCAATCGTTTTTACCGAACTAAAGCCATAATGAATTTGAATGCCAAACATGGCTACAAGCATAATGCAAATAAGCGGGATAGTGCTTATGCTAACAAATATCCCTGCAAAGACGGCCAGGCCGCCAAGCAGTTCTGTAAATGTTGAGACCCACGCCATCATATGCGGAAATGGCACATGGATTTGGGCCAGCAGGTTTCCGAAAGCTTCGGGGCCTTTGCTCAATTTTGCCCAGCCGTGGGCCATAAAGCCAAAGCCAATGGCCAGGCGCAAAAACAAAGGGGCCGGTTGCTGATAGTTTTTGCCGGCTATAGAAAAAATGTTGTTGATCATGATTAAAAAAAATTGATACCCGGTAATCATTCAGGTTAGCAGCACATATATGCCGCAGCAAATACCAGGGACACCAACATGCACCAACCAAATAATTATCCAAAAATGTAAATACAAATACTTTCAATGACTGATGAGAGATGCTTAATAAACCGGGCGACAAACGCCTTTGGGTGAAATAAGCATTCTATAGGGAAGGATATTCAAATAAGCAATGCCCTGTTTGCAAGGTAAAGCGGGATAGGGCTTAAATTATGGCCGGCACTGGTGCGGTATAAAACAGTAACTTTTCCAGATACTCCAGCACCCGTAAAAAATACTACCGCAACAACAACAGCCAAAAGCAAAGGAACTGCTGTTTTTGCCGTAACTTCCTGGTAAGGAATAATTTTATCGCCACTGTTGTATGCGCTGCAATCCTCAACAACTGCTTTTATATCACGGGGGGCTTTTTGTTTGTTATTTTGAGGCGAATTGCCGGCGAGTGAACATAAAACATTTCTTAGCGGGCAATAGCCAAGCACCAGGAAAATCACCATGATCATCAGGCTTAGTAATGAACGTATAAGTCTAATGTTTTTTCCGTATGTCATAGCCCGGCTTTGCAAATAATGTTTTTGTGCAGCATTTATAGCTGTACCCCAAAGATAGCGTGTTTTGAAGAATGGTTTTGTAACAAGATGATGAGGAATAACGTGTAATAAGCAGGATTTAACGGATTGGCCATTTTAATTTTGTTGCCAGTTTGCCGATAATAATAATAAACTCCTAATTTTTTAACCAGTAGGAAATAATAATTGTAAAAGTACTTTTATAATACCCAAAAACAGCTATTTAATAAAACTATTGAGGATTTTATCCGTACTAATTATAGTATTAATTAATTATTCACCTAAAAATTAAACACTATGATTACGTTATTAATAGCGCTAAGCGCAAGTGCAATATGTGGTTTTTTTGTTGCACACAGTACAGATGAAAACGAATGTTAAAGGTAATAGATTAAACGGGGTAATTATGTGAAAGGCTGATCGGAAATGGTCAGCCTTTTTTGTTGATGGTAGTTAATTCGAGCTAAATGCATATGCGCCGATGTTTTCCGGGTTTCGGTATAGATTCAGGCTAAAGCCGTTTAAAATAGGCTAACCAACCCTTGGTTAAAGCCAACGGCAGTGAAACTAAAATCGGGCCAGGAATTGATATATTCAACTTCATTGCCGTCACTTAAAAGTGACGGATAGTTATAAATTAAGACCCGGCTTTAGCCGAACCCTGCATGCCGGTTCTCTTTGATTTGTCTTTTTTATTCGTAACTTCAATCACTTAGCACCCGTCATGATCCTGTTTCGTCAATTCAAACTACAGTTACTCATTGTAGCCGGCATTACGCTTGCGCATACCTCTTATGCGCAGCAAAAAAACAATCCTATCGCGCAAGCCAAATGGCTTATCGGCAGCTGGAAAAATCAATCGGCAAAAACACTGGATCTCGAAACCTGGAAAAAGCTTAACGATTCTACCTTTCTTGGCAGGAGCTATTCGTTATCAGGAACAGACACTGTATCATCCGAACAAATCCGGCTGGAGCAGCATGCCCGCAAGCTTTACTACATCCCAACAGTAAAAAATCAAAACGATGGAGAGGCGGTAACTTTTACACTTACTTCATCAGATAATAAACACCTCGTATTTGAAAACCCAGAACATGATTTCCCTCAAAAAATAACCTATACGCAAATCACTAAAGACTCGTTAGTGGCCGAAATATCAGGTGTACGGAAAGGCAGGCAAAAGACCATCACATTCCCGATGAAAAGGGTACGTTAGCCATTTTGTGTATCGTTACTTTTTCATATTATTACGGGTAATATGAAACCCCTATACCAAAACACAATTAAACTCATCCCCTTTGCTTTACTGGCCATATCATTGCAAAGCTGCATTAAACAGCCGGGAGCATGGCGAAACGACCAGATCCCCGGCGGCAAACGCGACGATTTTCACAAATTAAATGAACAACTGCTTCATGACCTCCGTACCGGCAACGCCGATGACATCGGCAACATGGAATCGCGGGAGATGCTGGACGACAAGTCAAATCTCAGGCAAATAGAGTTAGTAGGCAACGCCGCAAAAACCACCGATTATGATATTTATGATGAGTATTATATCGTAAACAAACATCGTAGTACAGATACCGTAGGCAATCCGTCGGCAGGCATTAACAGCTATAAAATGATCTATAATGGCATAACCCATGAAATGTACATGGCGCTTTTTTTGCCGAAGGATAAAAACCTGCCCAACCAGGAAATGATCACCGCACTGTATGCCAAATACGACTACGGCTGGAAGCTAACCTCGTTAAATGTAAATACTTATAAAATCAACGGCAAAACAGCTCCTGAGCTTTACGAGCTGGGAAAAGAGAAATACGATAAACAACATTTTGCCGATGCCCGTTTAACCCTTGAGCTTGCTTTACAATGTACCGCCCCTAACGACTACTGGCAATACGAACACGATACCGATGCAGGCAAATTATTCCAGGATGCCGCCGAGGCAACAGTAAAGCAATACCGTTTCCCGGTAGTAATTGATGGTGTTGCAGGGGAACCGCGGGTATTCAGGATCGGCAATCAAAAGAACAGCCACGGCTGGTTTCCGGTAATTTATTATACAACCAAAGTAAATATTGCTGATACCAATGCGGTAAAAAGCGAGAACATGCAGATCAGTAGGGTTATAAACAAGCTACTTCCCGGTATTGCCGAAGATAAGGATTATATTTTTTACTCTGCCTGCAGCAAGCTGCCGTTGACCTCAGCAAGGGTTGAGCATTTTGATATGATAGACAAGTTAAGGTAAGGATATAAGCCCCCTGCGTCATGCCGAACTCGTTTCGGCACCTCACAGGACATGTCGCCGATTTGTCCAGCGTGATTGCTTAGCGAGTGGGGTGTTGAAACAAGTTCAACATGACAAGCAAAAAAGGGGCACCAGGCAAAGCCTTGCTGCAGCGATGGTAAGCTACATTACAATCCAACAGAAATAACATCAATAAAAACGTCATTGCGAGGTACGAAGCAATCCCCTATAAGCAGGTCCGCCCTGTATAGTTTGGGATTGCTTCGTACCTCGCAATGACGTTTCTTTTTTTACTCTTATTGTTCGCCGCTATCAGATCGCTTCCAGCTGCAATACCACACTGGTATGGTAAGCGCTGTTTGCTGGATTAATACCTACATTCATCAGGAAATCGCCGGTAAAGGTTAAATCTTCGTTACCCAATACCGAACCTGTTCCCGGGTAAAGATTGATCTCTTTTACACGATATTTCTTATTAGGGTCGAGGCCTTTCAGGCGTACAGGTACTTTGGTGCCCGAGCCGTAACGGTTATTCACCAGGTAGTTGAACATTACCGCTTTTGATTTATCGCCGCTTACATACATGATCGATGCCGCATCATTATCCCATGGTGATGCCAAACGGTACTGATCGCCATGCCAGATCACATCTTTCAAAGCATCATAGTTTTTCAGCGCCGACTGGCAGAAACTCAGATCGTTTTCGCTTAGCTTACCGATAACGATATCAAAGCCCATTTTACCCATCATCGCTACATCCACACGGTATTTGATGGGTTGCTTGCCCCAATCAGTAACGTGGTTTGAACTGGTGATAGCCGGGTAGAAGAATGAATATTCCCATTGTATAAACACGCGCTCCAGCGGATCGGTGTTATCGCTTGGCCAGTACTCGGTAAAGTATTGTAACGCACCGTAATCAACCCTGCCGCCGCCGCCTGAGCAAAGCATCAATGGCACTTTAGGATATTTGGCACGTACACGTTTCAATACGTTGTACAAGCCGTTCACATAATCAACATAAATGTGCGACTGGTCTTTTTTCAAATAAGCCGAGTAAGCGTTATAAATAACCGCATTGCAATCCCATTTGATATAAGCCAGGTCAGGGTTTTTGGTGAACAGGTTATCAACCACGCCAAATACAAAATCCTGCACTTTAGGATTAGCCAAATCAAGTACCAGCTGGTTCCTGAAGTATTTTTCAGGGCGGTTTGGTTGTTTGATCACCCAATCAGGATGCGCTTTGTATAAATCGCTGGCCGGGTTAACCATTTCCGGCTCAATCCAGATGCCGAATTTTACACCGTTGGCCTGCGCCTCTTTCACTAATGAGCTGATACCGTTAGGCAGCTTTTGTTTATTCTCCTGCCAATCGCCCAAACCGGCATTGTCGCCGTTGCGTGGGTGACTGTTACCAAACCAGCCGTCATCCAATAAAAACAGGTCGACACCCAATTTTTTGGTATCTTTTAACAAGCCGGCCAGCTTGCTCTCATTAAAATCGAAATAGGTCGATTCCCAGTTGTTCAACAGTGTTAACCTTGAACCTTCGCCATCAACAATTTTGTATTTACGCGCCCAGCTTTGCAGTTTGCGGCTGGCATCGCCTTTACCATGATCAGAGTACGTGTACAAAAAAGCAGGCGTAGTAAATTCAGCCCCCGGCTTTAAGTGATACTCGGAGGCAGCATTGTTTATACCTGCAATAATTTTCAGGTTATTGGCTACATCCAGTTCAAAATCGACCCTGAAATTGCCCGACCATTCCATGGCGCCGTAAAGCACCTTGCCTTCATCCTCGGTAGCAGGTTTATCCAGCGATATGGCAAACATCGAATGCTCGTACAAATTAGCGCGGGTACCCAGTTTACTGTCGATAGTTTTGATGCCATGGGTTAAACGGGCTTCTTCAGGCTGTACTTCCATAGCCCAATTGCCGTGGTATTGCTTTAACCAGAAACCACCTGTGGTGTTACCCTTCAGGTTTAAATTGGCCGAAGCATATTTATTAAGCGTTACTATCCCTTTTTCGTTGTGTTTGATTACCGACCATTGTTCGGTCACATCCTCTTTAAAATAGGTTTTGTAATAAAGTTTTACCTCAAAATCATAAACGGGATCTTTCAGGGTAACCACTAATAACGAAATATCATCATCAACCTTACTTACGGTATGACTTACATAGGCCAGGTTTAATGATTTATTGCCATCGGCGTGCGTAACGGTAATGGCAGGCTCGCCAAGGCTGGCCGATCCTGATGGCGTATAAACATCATTCTGTACGCCCGAATCATCAGCCTGTTTGTACATTTTCTGGATGCGGGCATACTCGGCTGTGTTGGCAAGCTTAGCACCCAGGTACACCATGTTCAGGTGTTTTTCGGCATCAGTTTGCAACACGATGGCGTTGTGCTGGGTTTCAACAGGGATAGTTACATCCTGCGCTGCCGCCCTTCCGGCCAACAGCATTGAGCCTGCAAAAAGCAGGCCCAGTGGTAAAGTTTTTCTTTGAGTAGTTCTCACGTGTGATTTTTGGTTTAACCGGCTACTTCGGTAATTTGGTTTATCATGTTTTGATGGATCCTCGCCCCAAAGTGCCCGGCATCAAGTTTCAGAACTTCGGTAAAGGCTTTTTGTGCCTGCTCAAAATCATGTAAACCGAGATATCCCAGTCCCTGTAAAAAGTAGCAGTGCACGCGGTTCCTTACCTGCAAGTCATCTTCAAAAATGAGCAAATTTGGCAGCGAGACGGCAAAGTAATCAATTTTTACGTTATCATCCATGTGCCCGATACCATAATTAAGCAGTTTTTTGAAGATCCGCTCTGCCGATGTACTGTCACCCAGACATTTTTTTGCTAAACCCTGATAAAAGATCTTATCCGGCTGCTGATCGTTATAAAAAACGGCCGCTGTCGGGTCTTCCAAACCGATGGCTGCCTGCTCAAAATATGCCTTTGCTTCTTCGATTTGCTGCAGGTTTTCGTAAGCCCGGCCCAACCAATAAAAGATGTCATTTTCCTGCGTGCCGAACAGTTTGCCTTCGCCTAAATTATGCGGATAGGTTTGCGCTTGAGTTAACTGTTCAATGGCTTCATTGTATTTGCCCTCGCGGATGTTTTGCTTAGCCATTTCAACCAATGATGAAACGTACTGTCCAGACGCCTTGCCTTCACCTCCCTCCCATGGGTGAAAAGTTCTTTGCGTTACCTGTTGAAAAGCCGTTTGGTGCTCACCCAAAAAGTTATACAATGTTGCGCGCTCCAGGTAAACATCATCACGCAGTTTGGCGGTTTCCAGGTTAGCTTCAACAAATTTCAGGCGTGCATCAGCAGGGTGGTTCAGTTTTTTGTAAAGCTGGTCAAGCTCCATCAGGATGCGGGCATCCGTCGTATCCAGCGCGAAGGCTTTTTCAAAACATATTAAAGCTTTTGCCGGGTCGTTGCGCTTGTTATAATATGCAATACCCAAATTCCTGAACACGGTTGGGAAAGCGTCATCTAACTGTACCGATGCTTCCCAGGCTGCTATGGCATCATCATATTGCAGCTTATCATAAAACAGGTTGCCTAAGTAATAAGGTGCTTTGGCATCGGTTGGCACCAGGGCAGCGGCCAATTTCAACACACTGATATCTTCCAGCCTATCAGGGAAACATAAATACGAATCAGCCGCCGAAGCCAGTTTAAAATATTCAGCTGCCTGTTCATTATTACCCAACTGGCAGGCAAAGTAGCCAAGGTAATAGTATACCATAGGGCTGGTAGCATCACTATTCACCGCATAATTTAGCAGATCGGTAGCTTCCCTGTATAGCCCCGCATTAGCATAATCAAGCGCGTATTCAATGTAGTTTTGGTAATAACCGCGCGATAGTTTAGTAAGTTCATTAAGGCCGCTCATGGCTCTTTCCTCATTGCCTAAAGCTTTGTAAGCATATACCAGCTCAAACAAAGCACCTAAGTTAAACGCATCCCTTTTGATAGCTGCAGCACTTACTTCAACAGCCTCTTCAAACCGTTCCAGTTTGCGGAAAGCCACCGAACGTAAAACATAAGCTTTACTGTTGTTAGCGTTCCTGTCTAAAGATGACAGTGAATGGTCAAGCGCCAGTTCATAATCGCCGTTTTCCAGGTCGATCTGTGCTACCGAAAAATAGCCGCTGTCTTTCCAGGCATTGCTCCAGGTGGCTTTGTAAAATGCTTTGTAGGCCTCCTCTTTCTTGCCGAGGAATTTTAACGCCAAACCTAAATTGTAATAGCACTCGCTATCGTAAGGGTTAGGATTGCGCTGGGTAATAGTTTCAACCGCCATGCGGAAATAAGGCTCGCTTTTAGCAAACTGGCCGCGGCGCAGGTACCATAAACCCAAAGCATTGTTATTACGGAGATCTTTCGGGTCGCGACGTAAAGCCTCTTCATAATAAGGTACCGGGCTGTAAGTAGCATGACGGTACTGCTCTAAATGTTGCGCGGTTAAAAACAGTTGCTCATTATTTTCAACATCGGCAGGTAACAACGCTGGTTTAGCTGCCTCCGGGATATTGTTCAACTTATTGCTTGCCGCATCGTATTTAATGAGCTCCTTACCCGCCTCCGAATGTACGGCAAGTAATAAAAGGCTTTCATCGATATTTTTAACGGCTATCTCCCTGGTATAAACATGCTCCGGTACAATGCAAACTTTTTCGCTTAGCAATACCTTACCATCGTGCTGCAGTTTGATGTTCAGGTTGTTTTGCTCGCCGGTTACGTAAACTTTTAATAATAGTTTACCGTCGGCATAGTCAAGCGCCAACAGGATATCTTTAGTAGCATTTTTTATTACGCCAAGCTCGCGGTATGGCATAAAATACTGGGTAAAGTGCTTTTCTTCATGCGGCATCAGCCAGGTAAAATCGGGCTGGTTATCGGTAAACATTCCGGTCATCAGCTCAATGTATGGGCCGTCCTCATCGGT
Source organism: Mucilaginibacter sp. cycad4 (assembly GCF_034263275.1). NCBI lineage: Bacteria > Pseudomonadati > Bacteroidota > Sphingobacteriia > Sphingobacteriales > Sphingobacteriaceae > Mucilaginibacter > Mucilaginibacter sp. cycad4. The sequence goes on from NZ_CP139559.1 coordinate 4,268,398, forward strand.
CAGGTTCCTGTCCCAGGCCACGCCGAAATCGCTGTGGCCCCAGGTCCACTGTTTTTTACCGGGCGATACATGGTGATTGGCTACGTGCAGCAAGCCAGCTTGTGAATCATGCTCATATCCGCCTACAAAATCATAGTTGGAGTTGATGGCCATGTACGATGTTGGTACCGGGATATTTTTATACCTCGAGATATCCGTACCCGGCGAGTAATCAACCTTGTAATAAGTGCCAGTAGCGATGGGGAAAGTTGATACATCACGCTTGCCATGGTCAAAAACCGCATTAACATCAGGCGGAAAAACCGACTGGTAATCATCATTAACTTTCACAGCAGGGTTTGCCCACCATAAAAAGGTTTGCGGCAGTGCGGAGCGATTATAAAGTTTTGCTTTTATTTCGATATAAGCCTTATCAGGATGCAGGGTAAAGCCTGCCATGCCCTTGGTATGAAACATGCGCTCCACCTCGTTAACCCAAATGGTTTTGCTGCCGTCGGCGTTTTCTTCAATCTTATAGTCAACCGGTTCAAAAGTACTTGGGCGGTGGTGCTGCGGCCAGTTAAATTCAATACCGCCCGAAATCCAGGGACCGGTTAAGCCTACCAGCGCCGGTTTAATTACCTGGTTGTAGTAAATAAAATGGCGGTCTTTGATCTTGTCATAAGCCATTTGGATCCGGCCGCCAAGCTCGGGCAGGATCAACACTTTAAGGTATTTATTCTCCAGGTACAGACCTGTGTATTCCTTATCTTCTTTTTCGTCGTAAATTTTTTCGATAACCGGGTTCGGGTACACCTTACCGCTGCTGCCCTGGTAAACCCGCTTCTCAAAAAACATGGGGTTTTTGTCGGGCTTGCCTATACCGTAGGTTGGGATAATTACCTTTTCTTCCCAAACATTTACTGCTAAATTATTCATGTAGCTTATAATTATTAATGTCTTATTAAATTTTCTTCTAACTCTTCAAGGGTTTGGCCTTTAGTTTCTTTCACTTTCTTCAGCACAAACAAAAAGCCTAAAAAGCAGATCGCGGCGTACATATAAAATGGCCCGTAAGTGCCCAATACCTTGGCCAGTATCGGAAAGGTGAACACCAGTATAAAATAGGCTCCCCATAAGGACACAATGGCCACGGTTGATGCCGCGCCGCGGATCTTATTAGGAAAAATCTCCGAGATAAGCACCCAGGTGATGGGCGCAAGCGAAAGCGCATAGGTACTGATGGCCAGCAATACAAATATTGACACCAGTTTAGCCGACATTTGATTTTGGAGCAGGTAAGCCAACACAATATAAAATATGGATAAACCCAACGAACCGATAAGCATCAACGGCTTACGGCCAAGCTTATCAACCTGCCACATAGCCAGCAGGGTAAATACCAGGTTAACGATACCGATAGAAACGGTTTCAAACAATTGCTGATTTAGGCTTGACCCAACCGATGCAAATATGGTTGAGGTATAATTGAACACCACATTGATGCCGCAAAACTGCTGAAACACTGCCAGCGTAATGCCTATCAGCACCGCAGGGCGTACAGCCTTTTCAAATACCGCCCGGTATGATTGCTTGCTTACCCCGCCTTTCAATGATTTTTCAATGGCTTCCTGCGTGGAGGTAACAAATGCCTCGGAGCCAATTTTGTAAAGTACCTTTTCGGCATCTTCATTCCTGCCAACTTTCATGAGCCACCTCGGGCTTTCGGGCAGGAACAATACGCCCAGCATAAAAACTACTGCGGGTACGGTACCCAGGCCAAACATCCATCGCCAGGCATTATCGCCGGTATCTGCCAAAAAGTAATTGCACAGGTTAGTGATCAGGATACCCAACACTACCGTAAGCTGGTTAATGGCCACGTTACGGCCGCGCACCTTGGCAGGCGAAATCTCGGCTATGTACATAGGGCAAAGCATGGAGGCCATGCCTACACCAACACCCGCTGCAAAACGCATGGTAATAAAATAGGCAAGCCATGTTGATACCGAAATAGCCAAAGATGATACCGCGAAAATGAACGCGGCAATCATCAGTCCCGGCTTGCGGCCAAATTTTTCGGCGATGCTACCAGCAATGATACAGCCAACAATACAGCCCAGGGCCAGTGAGCCGGTTAGGAAGCCCTCCCAAACAGGGTCAAGCGCAAACTCCTTGCGGAGGAACGGCAACGCACCCGATATTACGGCAAAATCAAAGCCGAACAGGTAGCCGCCCAGCGCCGATATAAAGGAGATCCCTATAATGTAGCTGCTGTTAAACTTAACTTCTTTTTTTAAATCGATGGTCATTTTATGTTGGTTAGCTTCTTCTCTTTATAAATCTACTTTAATTAAGAAGTTATTTAAGTTTGATTGTTTTTAATGTAGAGACGCATAATTGCGTCTCTCGCGTGCAATTTAAGTTTGCCTATTCACCTTAAAATCTGCTTGTCCTCAGGGAGACGCAATTATGCGTTTCTACAAAACTTGTTTTTCAATCGTTTTTAAATAACTTCTAACATCTATTGTTTATATAAAACTGCTTTTTACTTTATCCTTTCACCTCAATTTCCGTGCAGGTGTACAACCGCGCCGCCGCCCGGTGCCAGTTTCAGGTTCAATTTGGTTGACCGGTTTACGGTGATGGTTTTATGCTCATATTTTTCAGCGTTTTTATCTGCATCGGGGGCATCACTGTACAGATCGGCAGTATAATTAACTCCAGCTGGCAGAAAGGAGAAATCAACATTAATGTCCCTTGCATCCCAGTTGGTCATGGCGCCAACGTACCAGTCGCTGCCTTTCTTTTTTGCTATCGCGATGTATTCGCCTACTTTGGCATCCAGTGGTTTAGTTTCATCAAAAACTGTCGGTACGGCCGATAAATAGGCTTCGATATCCGGATATTTTTCATACTCAGTAGGCGAATCACAAAACACGGCCAGCGGCTGATCGAATACCACAAACATGGCCAGTTCATGGCAACGGGTGCCTTGTGTTGATGGCAGCCCCTCAGCTATCGGCTTAAAAGTGTCTTTTGATTTGTTGCGCATGGAGCCCGGCGTATAATCCAACGGACCGCCCAGCATCCTGATGAAAGGGAAAGTGGTATGATGTACCGGGCTGGTTGTAAAATCCCATTTTGAACATTCCTGACCGCGCACAGCCTCGTAGTTTACAATATTGGGATAAGTACGCTGCAAACCGGTTGGTTTTGAGCAGCCATGAAAATCAACCATCAGGTGACGTTTGGCAGCACCTTCGGCAATTACCTGCAGCCATTTAATGGCCTGCTGATCGTCACGGTCGAAAAAATCGACTTTAATACCTACCGCGCCAATGTCCTTTAAGTAATCAAGGTTAGCATCCAGGTCTTTCAATAAAGGTGAAGCCACGCACCAAACAAAGATGCCGACATGCTTTTCGCTGGCATGCTGAATAACCGCCCGGATATCTGTTTTTTGAAGACGTTTTTTGACATCATAATTATCGCTCCAGCCTGCATCTATCATCATGTACTCCAAATGATTTTTTGCGGCGAAATCGGTATAAAAATTATACAATTGTGTACTGCGGTTTTCCATACCAGATGGAATTGGTGCGCCGGGCAAAATGGCATCATGCCACCACTCCCAGGCCGCTTTGCCAGGTTTTATCCATGCAGTATTTTCCAATACCGAAGGTTTCGAGAGCTTATAAATGAGCTGGTTGTTCAGTAAAGTTTTATCATCATCGGTAGCGATGAGCACACGCCATGGGTATTCCTTTTTGCCGGGTTCTTTGGCGATATAATTTTCGCGCGAGGTAACTACCGATACAAAATCTCCCCAGCTACCCATTTTAGTAGTCGCCGGGTAGCCAGCCCATTCACCAATGATGTTCCCGTTTTTCTTTTTAACGTACATGCCGGGGTAATCAAACAGGTCGGCTTCGGCTATAACCAGCTTTACGCCGTTATTGTAACTGTACAACGCCGGGGTTATGGCATGTTTATCTTCCTTTACTTCGCTGATGGATTTGTATTGGTTGTAAGCCAGTTCCCAGGCGGTGTAATTATCTGTTTCGGCAATGATTGCACCGGGATTCCCTTTTAAATTAAAATCAGCTTGTTCGCTCATCACTTTAACCGAATCTTTCAAATCAGTAACAAAACGATAAGCCACGCCCTCATTATAAGCGCGGACAAGCAGTTTATAGTTCCCCGCAAAGCTTATAGCTAATTCATTATAATTATCGGTAAGCACCGCGGTTTTGCCATACAGCGGGCGAATGATTTTATTTACGGTTGATGGTTTGGCGCTTAATACTCTGGCATTTGCACCAAGGGTAGTTTTATCAAGCTTAAGGCCAATAGCCGATAGCGAGATCAACCGGTTGTTTTTATAGTTTAATGCATAGCTAATACTATCATTTACCTTAAGCTCCAGCTTCAGGTTATTATCCGGTGATTTAACCGTGTAGCTTTGAGCCGAAACGCGAAGGGCAAAAGCAGACAGCACAAAAAATATCAGGGTATGTTTTTTCATATAGTACCAAACTTGTATAAAATGCTTTGATCGTAAACATCGCCGGCCTGCAATATGGCCTGCGGAAAATTAGGGTGATTGATGCTATCCGGATAATGCTGGCACTCAAGGCACAGCGCATCAAAAGGTTTTGCCGGTTTACCTGTATGTGTAGGTGCCGTGCTGCTTAAATAATCGCCGGTGTACAGGAATATGCCCGGGTAATCGGTATAAACTTCAAGGCTGCGGCCCGATGTTTCATCAATTAAAAGAGCGGCATTGGCGAGGGTATTATCTTCAGCTTCCCGGTTGATAACGTAAAAAAGGTTAAGCCCCTCAACCTGGCTTTCATCTATCTTAAATTTATCGCCCAGCTTATCATTGTTAAAGGCCTTTTGTTTGGCAGGTATAATTGCCCCACTTGGCGTATAATCCTCGTACGAATCCACGATATGTTCCGATAAAACGGTAAGTTTGTGGTTATAGATCTTACTTTTAAATGCCGATAAATTAAAGTAAGCGTGATTGGTAAAATTAGCTATTGTAGCTTTATCAGTAGTAGCTTTATAACTGACCATCAACTCATTATCATCGCTCCAGGTATAGATAACCATAAGTTCTAAGGTTCCGGGGTAGCCTCCATCGCCATCAGCACTGGTCAGGGTCATCACTACACCATTATCAATAGTTTCGGCAGTAAACACCCTATAGTTAAAACCGCTTTTACCTGCATGGTTGGAATTTTTACCATCATTGGCATCCAGCTGATAGATCTTACCATCCAACCTGAACCGGGCATTGCTGATACGATTGGCATAACGACCTATAGTTGAGCCTATATAACAGGTATCATTTAAATATCTTTCCAAATCGGGGAAGCCAACAACCACGTTTTCGAGCTGTTGCTGCTTATCAGGCACCACAATTGATACAATGGCTGCACCGTAATTAGTAAGCTCAACATAAGCCCCGCTTTCATTTCCGATCCTGAAAAGGAAAACATCGGCGCCATTAACCTGCCCCCATAACCTGGATGAAGTTTTAACAGCCATGTGTGTATTGACATTTAAATTGGTACCTCATGTAATTATCTGTTATTAAACAGGCGATCCACCTGTTTAGTCCTTAATTGGTTTTGGTAAACCTACTATGAAACAGCGGTTAAAAAAATGGATATTTCTTAAAAAGTGATGGATAATACTATCATCCATCAACAGCAATTAAAAACTTGTCATCATCAAAAAAATAAATACCTTTAAATACCAATTATGCTGTAATGTTATGAACGCGATAGCTGAGCCCAAAAAGCGGATCAAAGAAGGCTTTATCGGTCAAAAAATGATCGTTTTGCCGCCAAACATTAAAAAATCCATTACCAACAATGCTTTAATTAAAGGCTTTTACCTTACCGCAATAGGCTATTACCCCAAAGCTGCATACCACGACCGAGAGCGCCGCACCGGCAGCAGCGAATATATTTTACTTTATTGCATAGATGGAGAAGGCTATGTTTATTTAGGCGGGCAGGACCATGTACTTAAACCCAATACTTTTTTCATCATTCCGCGCAACACAGCACACCGTTACAAAAGTTCCGAAACCACCCCCTGGAGTATTTACTGGGTGCATTTCAGTGGCTCAAATTCGCAGCTCATTTATGAGCGCTCGCTTGATAACGGGCAGCCCGCGGTACAATCCGTTCCGTATGATAGCAGCCGGATCAAACTGTATGAGCAGATCTACGCCGTGCTCGAACACAGCTATCATGAAAAAGAAATGGAGATCGTAAACATCAACCTGCTCAATTTCATCTCCTCCCTGGTATACTACAAACAAACCAACCCGGTTGATTATGATAATGATTTTGTGAGCAACTCTATCGCTTATATGAAAAAACACATCAGCAAAAAATTTGAGGTAATGCACCTGGCTAAGCAGCAGGGTATTTCGGCATCACATTATTTGCGGCTGTTTAAACAAAAAACCGGCTCATCACCCATCAACTATTTCAACCTGCTCAAGATCCAGGCTTCCTGTCAGTATTTATACTTTACCGACAGGAGCATTAAAGAGATCTGCTCAGACCTGGGTTTTGACGATCCCTATTATTTTTCACGGTTGTTTACCAAGCTGATTGGCATGTCGCCATCGAAGTATAGGAAAACACATAAGCGGTAATACCGGGCGGAGATTTCGGCTAAAGCCAATTGGGTTGTTTATCCTTTGTCCGTCGGTTAAAACCGACGGCAATGAAGTTGTTTTTTTGTAGAGACGCATAATTGCGTCTCCCCGCAGGACAAGCCGCTTAACAAGAGCGGAATCGGCCACAATTGGAAAATCGTTTGGCATGTCGGTGAATCAAACGTAATTTGCATACGGGAGACGCAATTATGCGTCTCTACGAAAAATATTGGCTATGCACCCGCCCAAACCCCGACTTTTCCATATCAGCGAACAGCCCGGCATCAGCATATTTGCCCCCCGCCCTTCCCCATCGAATTTTGATAATATTACCGCTGACGTTGTTTTTGCCATCAGCGATCAGTTGCTGCATAACTACCTCTTACCCCGCGATTGCCCGAGGGTTACATTTTATACTGGCCCTTATACCACAGCTACAGATAAGCAAAAGTTCATAGGCAATACAACGGCCAGTCATATTGTTGCTGTGGAAAGTGGCTGGTATCAGCAGATAAAGAAAACCACCCTGTATTGTTATGAGTTTATGCCGGATGATTTTATGCTGATAGATGAATGCGCGGGTTATTATGTATCCTATAAACCGGCTTTGCCAATAGCGGTAACTGTTATTGATGATATTATGGCCACATTGTTAAGCCGGGATATCGAACTGCGGTTTATGCCATCGTTAACTGAGATTGCTGATGCTGTGCGCAATTCGAGCCTTCAGTTTTCGTTGATCAGGATGCGGAATGCGAAGGGATGATTTTTTTATTCCAACAGGTATAACCTTCCGTACCAATTCTTATATTCTTTATTTTTTGTTATTTTTGATAATAAACACTCAACATGGCACAGGATATTCCTTTAGATTCAATATTAAAAAAGGGCAAAATGACCAGGAAACCATGGTTGATGACGCCCGCAGAACGGGCAGATTGGCTGGCTAAAATGCAGAACGAGGCTAAAGAATACCTTTTTTCAATAGGGCAACCATTAGTGTACAAAAAAGACGGGCGCTTCCTGGCTGAATATGCAGATGGGACCACTAAAGTGCTTAAGTAAATGTCAAACATTTACATCATCGCCGGGCCGCCGGGGATAGGTAAAAGCACAAGAGGCGATGAATTTATTGATCCTGATCTTGATATATTAAATGAAGACGAAATGCGCTTCAAATATAAAGCGCAGGGCTATGCCGATTATAATGAATATTCTATACATCGTGTAAGAAACACCATTCGGCAAAAATTAATCAATAACGAAAACTTTGCTCTCGAACTAAATCTCGGCTATCAGCATCAATACGAGTATGTCCTTTCAGCAAAAAACTTCAGGCACGACAATAAACTTCATGTCATTTTATTCTTCACTGATGAGGTTGATCTTTGCTTAGTTCGTGCCAAAGAGAGGCATGAACGTGGGCGGCATCTCGTTAAACCTGAAATAATTAAAGAAATGTATGCAAATACAATTCCGCTATTAAAGGACAATTTTGACTATTTAGATGAGCTAATTTTATTGGATTCAAATAATGAAACAAGACTTGAATTAGTGGCTTACTACGATAAATCTTATAATCAGCTCACAGTACATAAAGAAAGTGCCATGTGGTTTGCCAACAACCTCAAACCATTTATTCAAAACAGAATCATAGGTTCCTGAAACAAGTTCAGGATGACCGCCTCCTCCTCTAAAACCACAAGTTCTCGTTGCTTCAATTGAAGCAACGGGAACTTGCCATTATCAAACCAAAACTAAGTTATTACTTATCCACTTTATACATAGTCAATTCTATGAGGTGGAAATAATTTGTTCCGCCCCAGGTTTCCAGTACTTTGAACCTGATGTAGCGATATGCAGGCAGATCGGCAGGGAAGTTGAACGGTTCGCCTGCTGCCGCAAAGTCCGCATCAGCCTGGGTGTTTTGTCCAGCAGGTAAGCCTGACGGTTTAACCGAGGTAAAGCTTGCCAGTTTTGTCCAACTGCCATAACTGCCATCAGCACTTGGGCTATTGCTGCCATAAATCTCGAACCGTTTCGGATTGCCTACATTGTACAGCGCCGACATACGTTGCCAGATCTTCATTTTAGCCAGCGATGCCTGCTGTCCCATATCAAACGTAAACCATTGCGGCATGCTTGTTCCCGGTGTATGGAAGCCCGGTTCATTGGTGCTCTTATCCCATAAATAGTAGGTTTCCCAACCATAAGCCGATGGAATATCGGTAGGCAGATTATATGGCTTGAACAGCGATTTATCGCACTCTGCTATCCCGTAGATCTTTGGAAAATCATCGAAAGATGTTGTATTGAACACATCAACCGCATCGGCCGTTGGTTTGTATGATGAACGGTACTGGATAGCGGTTCCCAGCTTAAGATCGGTCAATGTTATACCACTGCTATCCACACTAAGCTCTTTTGTTGCCTCGGCCCCGGCTGTGTTGGTGTATTTGATAGTGGTTGAAACGTTTCCGGTATCGGCCTTAATAAAAAACAACCTCACCGAACCATTGTCATTTACCTGGAAAGGGTTAGCCGTATTGTACGAGCGGTTTAACAAGGCCGACTGATAAGCCGCGCCATAAACACGCACATTATTAATATCCTGTCCAACGGATGAATTGCCCGCATTATCCCTTGCTACCAACCTGAAGCTGTATACATACTCCTTTAAATTGGGGATGGATACGCTGATGGAATCGGCCGGGCTATGGCTTGTGGCATCAACTATTACCGAGTCGGTGGCATTGTTCCAGGTGATCTTATAGTTTTTAATACTCGGATCGGGGCTTGGGTGCCAAACCAGCACCGCCCTCAAATTACCGGGATGAAAAGTTACTTTACTTGCCAACCCTGGATAAGTTACCTCATGGTTATCTAAAAACGCCTTATAATCCTTATCGTACTTTTTACAGGCAAATATTGCAATACCCGCCAAAAAGAAAGCAGCTATACTGTATCTGATCTTCATGTCTTTAATTTTTAATTGTATTACAATGGGTTGCCATATAATGAGATCTCCAGCGCGTTTACATAATCCAAACCGCCCCAGGTTTGCGTACACTCCAGCCTTATGAATTTGGTTGCAGGCGCGTTGATGTTGATCTTGAAGTTTACACCGGCCGCAACAAAAGCCAGATCGGAAGCATTGGCCTGGTTGGGCGGTAAGCCGGAAGGTGGATTAGGATAAGTAAAGTTGCCCAAATTCACCCAATCGCCGGACACCGTGCCGGGAGCCGAATTTTTAGGCAGCACCGAATCCTTAGGCGAATCACTGCTGGTGCCCCATAAGGTAAGCTGCCTGATGTTCTGGTAACCGAAGATCCCGCTTAACCTTTCCCATAAAACAAAACGGCTCAGCTTGGCATTTACACCCAAAGCAAAGGTACCTTGTTTGGTAGGCGCGCTCAGCGTATGCCAGCCCGGTTCGCCGGTGTTACCGTCAAACAGGTATTTGAACTCCCAGCCATAGCCAATAGGACTGTCGCTATCCAAATGGTAGGTGTAAAATTTACTTTTGTCCAACAGGGTTTCAAACAGCGGCGTAAGCGTTTTATACACGGTATCCGAAACATTGCCAAACCTGTCAGTAGTGTACACACCAAACTTTTTAGGCGTAGCATCATACCCGCGTACCGAAAAATTCACCGAGTCAGTATTGATGTATTGCGGGTCCTGCTCGTCATATTTATTGGTTTTATCATTTAAGGACAGCACGTGCACCGCGATTGGCACTTTATTAGGGTTTAAGCCAAAGAAATTGGCACCGCCGAAATCAGGGGTAATATCCAGATTATCATTAATGAGCAAATAGTTAGGCGTTTTAGGACTCACCTTTACCACCACCGGATCTGATTTAACGTTGGCGCGGCTTACCGCATACAGGGTAACTTCATAATCTTTTGCCCTTGCAAAACCATCAACCGTAATGGTATCGGTGTAATAGCTGGCCTTGGTTTCCCTGGTTGTTTTATCATTGATGTTATAGCTGGCCAAAACGTACAGCAGGTTTTTGGAATTGGGCAGCGTATAGGTAAGCCTTGCCGCGCCGTTTAAATTCTCCACCTTAACATTAGTGACCACGCCGGGCTTGGTAGTATCGTTGGATACCACCTCGATGTTTGATTCGCCCTTTTTACAGGAAACGATAAGCATGATGAGTAAAACCGGCATAAGCGTTAAACCGGTAAGCCATCTGCAGTTATTAATCTTTTTCATAATTTATATTTCTATATTAATTATCTAATCTTTTCAGTAAACAGATGCTCCTACCAGTATGGATTTTGGGTAAGATTATTATTCACTATCAAATCATTGGTACTGATAGGCCATAAATAATCTTTAATGCCAAATACCGGCTGTATGATGGTTTGCGGGCGATAATAGTTAACCGCTGTACCCTCGTAAATATTCCATCCCTGGATCGGTTTACTTAAAACGCCCTGCAACTCTTTCCAACGACGCAGGTCCCAGCCGCTTTGTGCTTCAAAACAAAGCTCGATCCGGCGTTCCTGGTGAATAATAGTCCTTAAACCATCTTTTGAACCGGGCTTGGATGGATTTTTTGAGTAATTGGCCCATGATGCCTGCACGCCATCTAAACCAGCCCTTGCCCGTACCTTGTCAATATAGGAGTACACTTCGGCTGTCGGGCCCTGCACTTCGTTCAATGCTTCGGCGTATAACAGGTATAAACCTGATAAGCGCATTACCGGTAAATGGTAGTTTTCGGTAGTGAAGATGTTGTCATAAACCGAAAGGTAATTGGCCAGCTTTTTAGGCCAGTAACCGGTGATATTGGTGGCGCTGATACTTTTTGGGCCGGCCAACGCATAGGGGCCACGGGCCTGCACATAGTAAGCAGTACCTTCATCCCGTTTACCGTTACCAAACCAGATGCCCCCATCAAAACCGATATCGGCATAGAACCTCAGCTCGCGATTAAAGTGGGCTTTGGCGGTTTCATAGCCGCTCATGATGAGCGGGGCGCTTGAGTCATCGCCGGTTTGGGTTGAATTACGATTGGTATAATCCCAGGTTTTGTCTTCGTTGATCGGCACACCTTTATCGGTATAAAACAGATCGGCAGTTTGGATCGGCACTGCGAACGTACCGGGATTGGTTGAGGCCAGGCCTACAGCGGCCGATGTCATCCTTGGGATGGTGAAATTCTGATAAGTAAAACCATAGTTCAGCGCCCAGATCAGTTCGGGGTTTTGCTCCCATTTTTCGGTAATATCGTTCTGTAAGGTTAAAACTTTCTTCAGTTTATCTGATACGTTACCTACGCCAACAGTTGGCGGTGTAGTGTATAATTTAAGCCCCTGCGCTTCGCACTCGGTTATCGCTGCTTTACAGGCATCGGCAGCTTTTTGCCATTTACCTGCATCATAAGTAGTTGAAAACAGGCTTTTACCATCATGGTCTTTAAAACCTGCATAATCCGGGTTACCATTAAACAGCGGACTTGCAGCTGTTGTCAATATCTCGGCCTTAACAGATAAGGCGATGAATTTGGTAATACGGCCAAACTCGGTAGCCTGGTTATCAATAACCGGCGGCAGATCAGGAATAGCTTCATCAAGCAACGACACCGCGTACTCAAACCCTTCGTCAACCGACGAGCGTTTACGTTTCACTTCCTCGGCCGATGCATTGATCGGGAAATTTTCCTTGATCAGCAGCATAGGGCCGTACATCCTGATCAGGTAATAATGATAATATGCTTTCAGGAATTTGGTTTCGGCAATCCACCTCTTCTTTTCAGACGCGCTTAGGTCAATGGGCTTATCAATGTTTTCCAGCATGATATTACATCTTCTTAAAGCCTGGAAAATTGCCTGGCCGCCGTTAGCGCCATCCCAATAGTTAAGGCTCACGTTGGAGTTGCTTTGCAACCCGCGGATGAGGTTAAATCCCGCTTCGTTAAAGTAATGATCGTTCAGCGTATTGGGGTATACGATCTCCGACGAGTATACAAAACCCGGATTGTTCACCACATCGTTTAAATGCTGCATGGTTGAGTAGCAGGTAAACAAGTAATCTTCCGCTTCGTTGCGGTTACGGAAGGTATAGTCTATCGTGGCCACATTATCAGGAGTGATATCCAGGTATTTTTTGCACGACTGGCCCATGGAAACCAAGGCAGCCAGCATAACAATTTTATAATATGATCTTATATTTTTCATCTCTCTAAATCCGTTTACGGTTATAAATTCACGTTTAAGCCCAGGTTAAACACCTTCTGTATGGGATAAGCAAAGCCGTTACCGCCCTGCTCAGGGTCCCACATTTTGAAGGGGCTCCAGGTAAGCAGGTTAAGGCCGTTAAAGTAAATGCGGCAGTTGGTCAGGTGCATTGCTTTCGATATATTCTTTGGCAGCGTATAACCAATCTCAACCGATTTAAGCCTCATGAAGCTTCCATCGCGCAGCCACCAGGTGCTTGGCTGCAGGTTGTTAAGCACGGTAGTTGAGGTAGTGCCCAAACGCGGATATAAGGCGTATAAGTCCTGATGCTCTTCACTCCAGTGGCTATCGGCAAAAGCCTGCAGCACCTGGGTATTTCCGTAGATGTAGGCGTCGTTACTTGGGATGAAAGGACTAACCTTGTTCGGGTCGATAAAGAACGACACCCTTGTCTGGCCCTGGAAAAAGGCCGAAAGATCGAACCCTTTAAACCCGGTTGAGAAACCGAAACCGTAAACAATTTCTGGGGTTTGCGGATAACCTAAAAAGGTTTGGTCGAGGTAATCAATTTTGCCGTCGCCGTTCAGGTCGCGGTATTTGATATCGCCGCCTTGTGGCAGGATACCGTTTGTACCGTTAGCACTGAAGATCTGTGTTGGCGAGTTGCGGGCTTCCTGGTCATCAACAAACAAACGCTCGGCTATGTAACCATAACCACGGCTTATCGGCTGACCGATGAAATGCCTCCATGATTCTTTATAATCAGGCTCTTCAATGTATTTATACTTGTTGGTTGAGTAAGTGAAGTTACCGCGGATAGAAGCCCATGCCCCGTTGCTGAAACTTTGTTTATAATCCAGCGACAGATCGACACCTTTTGAATTCACCTTACCTAAGTTGGCACTGGTAGTTGATTCCAGGCCCTCGCTGGTTGGGGTATTGGTACGCTCCTGTAAAATATTGTAACGGTTGTTGCGGTAAAACTCGGCCACTACGTTGAAGTTTTTCAGGAAGGTAGCCTCAACCGCGATATTGGTTTGTTTTGATGTTTCCCAGGTAACATCGGGATTGGCATAGTTGTTAATGAACACACCTTTACGCTCATACTGGTTGTTGATCCCGAACTGGGCATAGTTAGGCCCCGCGTTAAGGGTAACATCCGACTGGTAGAAGAACCTTTGTGAACCGATAGCATCATTACCCACCAAACCATAGCTGGCGCGGATCTTTAAGCGATCAAGGATATTGGGGTTCCAGAATTTTTCGTTTGATACCACCCATGAACCGCCAATGGTTGGGAAAAAACCGTAACGGTGATTTGCAGAGAAACGTTCCGAACCGTTATAACCAAAGTTGGTTTCAATAAAATACCTGCTCAGGTATGAGTAAGTTAACCTGCCTGCCAAACCTAAGTTGCGGAAAGGCAATGAATACGGCAAGGTGGTGGTACCTGTTTTGGGATCTTTAGCGCTTGAGTAAAGCGTTTGCTGAGCGGTACCAATTAAGGTTGAGCTGATGTTGTGACCTTTACCAAAAGGCTTGTTATACTCCAGCGCTGTTTGCAGGTAAAAGAAAGTATTGGCATTAGGCTCATTACGGCTGTAATTCAGGTATTCGGTCGCTACGTTATTACCGGTTGGCTGCGGGTTAAGCCAGGTTAAAGTGTACTTGTTGCTGTCCTTATCATAGCTGCCGATGTTGTAATAAAAAGGCGAATAGGCCAGCTGAGAATCAAAGTACGAGTACCTGTTGGTATTGAAGATACTCCTGAACTTTAAGCCATCGGTAATAAATTTCAGGTCCTGGTTTAACTCAAACTGTGCCGACATCCTTGACTCCGACGAGTTTTTATGCCCCCTTAATAAAGCAGCATATGGGTTATTGTACTGGATGCTGTTGCTGGTAGTACCTGATGCTAAACCAACGTTACCAAACAGGATGTGCTGCGCATTGGCATTGGCTGCATCCGGCTCAAAATAGGCCGGGAATAAAACCGGGCTGGTGTGGATAGCAACATTGTAAAGATCGGAGGCGAAAGAACCATCAGAAGTGATAGGGCCATTGTACTCGCTGAACGTGCCTGATAAGCGTACTATAACCTCGGTGGTTTTAGTAAGGTTCACATTTACGTTTGAGCGTAACTGGTAGTTTTTAAACTTAACGTTGTTGTTATTGTTGTTGCGGATATCCTCGCGCAAAACGCCATTATCAATGTTATATGAACCGGCTATATAGTAACGTGCTGTTGGGCCGCCGCCGCTAACACTTAAATCATTACGCTGCGTGGTAGCTCTTTTTTTGAATAACAAGTCTAACCAGTCAACCGCCGGGTATACGTAGGGATTACTGCCCGGTGTATGGTTAATGGTGTTAACAGTATTGTTAATTTTAGTTTGAGGAAATGGAAGCGGTAATGTAGGATCACGCGTTAGCGATGCCTCATTATACAGGTTCATGTACTGGATTGGGTCAACCAATTGCGGTGTTTGCGTGGATTGCGATGAAGAAAACTCCGACCGGAAATTGATCTTCGCCGGGCCTTGCTTACCCTCTTTGGTGGCAACCAAAATTACGCCATTGGCACCACGTGCGCCGTAAAGTGCCGTAGCACTTGCATCCTTCAATATCGAAAAGCTGGCAATATCGTCAACATTTAAACGGGCCAGGTCATTGGTTGAAAGCTCCACGTTATCAATCAAGATCAGCGGGTCGCGTTTGTAACCGAACGTGGTTACCCCCCTGATAAAGAAGGAGGCATTGTCCTGCCCCGGCTGGCCGCTGCGCTGATAGGCTATGATACCTGCCGCCTGGCCCGCCAATGCGTTGGTAAGGTTACTGGCCGGGATCTTTAACTCGCCGGGCTTAATGCTGGTAACCGAACCAACAAGGGCTTCCTTGCGTTCCTTTTTACCAAAGGCGGTTACCACCACTTCTTCGGCAAGGAGCTTTTGTTCTTTAAGCCTGACTGTAACATGCTGATTATCGGCAGTAACTACAATATGCTGGTCGATAAAGCCAACAAACGAGATCTTAAGACTGGCACCGGCTGCTACTTCAAGCACAAACCGGCCGTTTACATCGGATGTTGTACCTATGTTCTTAACATTTTCGGCAATGATATTGGCGCCGGGAATTTTTACGCCAAGGGTATCGGTTACCTGCCCTACAACAGTGATCCTGTTTTGCGCGTGTACATTAATGGCAAAACAAGATAATATCAAAAGCATTAATAACCGACCAATGAAAAGGCGGCCCTGCTGCCCGCCCCTCTTCACAGGAAATTGATCGTAATTGTAAAATGGTTTCATAAAATTGGGTTCATATAAATTATTTAGGGTTAGCCGGATCTTTTAAAATCAATTGCATTGTTGATTTAAGTCCATAGTATTTCCACGCCGGTTTAGCTTAACATGTGGCTAAACCGTTAAGTAACCAACACTAACGGAAGAATTAAATAATAGCTAATAATATCATTTAGCCGAAATAGCTAAATAAACTGCCCGGCCTATTTAGGTTCCGGAAATTTTAATTGTAGTAACGACAGTTTCGCCGTGTCAAGGGAGTATACCTTCTTTTCCATAATTTTTGCGTTTAATGTTACTAATTGGTTTTGTAAATGTATACGTGTACGGCAAAATTTAAAATGGATAAAACATATAAAAAGATGGATAATATTACCACCGTACCTATCCTGTTTTGAAGTAAATAACACGTATTTAAACCAATTTTTAAAACAGGTTTGCCAAACTGAACCAATAGGTAATGAAAGCATTACAGGTTACGGCAGTAAAAGAAAAAGGCCACTGCACGGCCCCTAACGAAAATGAACAATACTGCTTTTTGGATTGCAGAAACCCTTTAGTTACTCCTGATCCTTTCACTCTCCTCTTTTGAGCCGCTTTCCTGTTTGTTGCGCTTTGCCGCTCCTATACCACCGAACGACTTTGAATAAGTAAGCTTAATTACCGGGAAACGCCTGGTTTCGGTATTGACAAGTACGTTGCTCTTTATATCAAAAGCCTCACGTGTAAGTGTGCCGTACCGCACATGGATCTGTGCAGCACTGAACACATCGGCCACTGATAACTGCAGGCTACCCCCCTTATTTTTCAGCTCTTTTTTGATCCCGGCATTGATCACCCCAAAACCATCAACCCTCGTTGTGCCATTGTACGACAGGGAATTGTACTGCCCCGATACCTCTGCCGAAAAGCTGCCGGGCAACTTAAACAACTGGTTAAAATTAAAGGAATATCCGAAGTATGATTTGGTTAACGGATGCAAAGTATAACCCTCCTTAAACTGCCTTAAACCGCCAACAAAGCTGTAGGTCATTTCCCACCAGTTACTTACTTTAAACGGCGCATTGACCTGGAAAGTAAGGTAATTTTGATACGGCAGATTTTGAGGCGAGATGAACAAAATATCATGCGCAGGGCTTTCGCTGAGCTGATAGCGGGCTATGGCATTATCATCCCGGCTGTAAAGCAGGGAAAAGCTATAGTCGCCATAGTTATAGCCCAGTTTTATATTATTGGTGATGGTTGGTTTAAGAAAAGGATTACCGGTGTAAACCGCTGTAGGGTCGCTGTAGGCAAAATATGAGGCCAGGTCGTCGTAGGATGGCCGGCTGATCCTTTTGGTGTAGGATAGCTGCAGTTCCGAGCGGTCATTCAGCTTTTTGGTAAACAGCAATGTCGGGAACAGCTTTCCCAGTTTACGGTCCACAATATTGCTGCCGGTTTGCGGGTTATCCATATTGGTATAGGAATACTCATAACGTGCCCCGGTATTAAGGCTTATACTTTTGTCCAACTGCCAGTTAAGGGACAGATAAGCGGCGCCAATATCTTCCTTCATGTAAATATCAGCGGCAGTCTGCATATTGCGCTCCCATACCCCATTATTAAAGCTTTCGATGCCCGATGAGCTTGAACTGCCGGTATGCGTTCCTTTAATACCTGTTTCCAGTTTAAGTAAGGATGATAGCTGGTTGGTGTAATCGGCTTTAAACACACCTACGTTGATGGCCGTATTGGCAAATCCCCGTTGCCTTTGCGCGCTTACACTATTGTTGGCGTACACCTGCTCACCGTATTTGTTTACAAAGGAAGTATTAACTTCACTTGGACTGCTATTGCCGTAATGAATATAATCGGCTTCCATGCTTACCTTCTCCCCTTCCTTCGGCACATGTTCAATATTGAGCGAACTGGTAAGGTTATCCCAGTGCCCGTTTCCGTTGATATGCCCAATATACCTGAGCAATGAATCGGGCAGTATCTTATAACCCGCGTTACTATAGGTATAACCGGGCGAAAGACTGTTGTTATAACTCAGGTTACCGCTTAGGGTAGTTTTAGGATCCAGCTTAATATCAGCCCCCAGGGTAGCATTGTGGTTATTACTGATCCTTTTAGTTTTTGTGTAAAATTCCGTCTCGGCATTGCCCCCGATAAAAGGCATGTACTGGCTTCCGGTGATAAAAAGATCGGTATAAGTCCTGTCGTGCTGGAACGTGTAGGAGCCGTACAGGTTGATGTTTTTAGTGTTATGATTGAGGTTGATGCCGGCCGTGCCTTTCTCACCCATACCGTAACCGCCAGTTAAGGAATATGAGCCGTTTGTTCCCTGCTTTTTACTTTTCTTCATTACTATGTTGATGATGCCGGCACTGCCTTCAGCATCATATCCGGCGGGCGGGGTGCTCAGCAGTTCTATTTTTTCAATATTATCGGCACTGGTACCGTTGAGCAAATTCACGACCTGGGCAAGCGGCATACGCACCAGTTTGCCGTTGATCATTACTGTAGCCCCGCTTTTACCGTTCAGGGCAATCCCGTTATCCCGGTGATCGATAGTTACCCCCGGCGACCGTTCCAATATCTGCAAAGCCGTACTGCCTTTGGTAAGTACGCTACTCTCAACATTCACTACTAATCCATCGCTGCGCTGCTGATACAGTGGTTTATTTGCCCGCACCACCACCTCGCCCAATTGCCGGGTGTCCTCCTTCATCACAATAACGGCAAGGTATTTTGACTCCCTGCTCCCGCTGATTTCAAAAGGTGATGAAAACCAGGTTTGATAACCAATACTGCTTAACCGTAGTCGATAATTTCCGGAAGGGGCATCCTCAATACTGTAGCTTCCCTGTTCATTGGTAAGCATGCTTTTAACTGATGATGAATCTGTAATTCTGATAAGCGATACGGTAACATATGGCAAAGGCTGGCTGCCGGCGGTGGTAACCCTGCCTGATACCTGCGCTTTTAAGCCTTGTAACAGGCAAATGAATAACACGCTGATGCATAAAGTTTTCATGTGGCGTTTGTAACCTTTTTAGCGGTTATGCCGGCAAATAAAAACGGTGCTTTAAACTTTAAAAAACGTGAATGATGAGTGGCATCAGATAATTGATGAGATACACAGAAGCAGGATAATCCGCTTAAAACCAAAACTATATTGTCTTTTTTACTACTTATAAATTAAAGCCTGCATTTGGTCAATTATTTGTGCAGGTTGATACAATAACGAAGTATAAATCAATGCAATTGCTGTATCTTTAGGTATGGGGCGAACCTCAGGGTCCTCTGCGAGAGACCCTGGGGGGACGGGAATCCCCCGGGCGTCATGCCGAACTTGTTTCGGCACCTCACAGGACAAGTAGCCGATTTGCTCAGCGTGATTGCTTAGCAAGTGAGGTGTTGAAACAAGTTCAACATGACCGCATTTATTATTCCCGTCATGCCGAACTTGTTTCGGCACCTCACAGGACAAGTAGCCGATTTACTCAGCGTGATTGCTTAGCAAGTGAGGTGTTGAAACAAGTTCAACATGACCGCATTTATATTAACGTCATGCCGAACTTGTTTCGGCACCTCACAGGACAAGTGGCCGATTTACTCAGCGTGGTTGCTTAGCAAGTGAGGTGTTGATACAAGTTCAACATGACAGCATTTATTATTTCCGTCATGCCGAACTTGTTTCGGCACCTCACAGGACAAGTAGCCGATTTGCTCAGCGTGATTGCTTAGCAAGTGAGGTGTTGAAACAAGTTCAACATGACCGCATTTATTATTCCCGTCATGCCGAACTTGTTTCGGCACCCCACAGGACAAGTGGCCGATTAGCTTAGCGTGGTTGCTTAGCAAGTGAGGTGTTGAAACAAGTTCAACATGACCGCATTTATTATTAACGTTTTAGATTAATGTCCCATCAGGGTCTCTCGCAGAGGACCCTGATGTCTGCGCCAGGCAACGCAACAAACCGCAGGGGTTCTTCGAGGACAAGAGGGGAACAATAACCTGTATTTTTAACCATTATCATATTTAATATGAACAGGCTATCAGTAGATACACTAAACCAAAACTGGCTATTTAAATACAAGCTGTACCATATTCCGTTTTGGTGTGTGTACCATTATTTTTGGTTCACCATTGCGGTGGCTAATCCGGTAGCTGCGGCTAAATCCATGTTCTTTTCGGCTTATAGTGTCAAGATCCTGGCTTATGTGGCATTCCAGGCACTGGCGGTATATTTTAACCTGTACTACCTGATGCCGAGGTACATGAAAAAGGGCAGTCTCACGCAATATGTAATTTACCTTTCGCTAACCGTTATCTGCGCATCATCACTTATTAATGGTGGCTATTACTTAAGCGCCTTTTTCGCGGGCTGCTCGGTTAAAAAAATGTTCGGGGTTGATCCTTCCGACTTTGCATCATTTTATAATACGTCGTTCCCGTCTACCGTGGCCAGCATGACTTTAGGCATGAGTATCAAGCTTACTAAAAACTGGCTGCAAACCCAGCACCGCCAGCAACTGCTCGAAAAAGAGAAACTGGAAACGGAGCTTAAATTTCTGAAATACCAGTTTAATCCGCATTTCCTGTTCAATAGCATCAACTCCATATTTTTCCTCATTCACAAAAATCCGGGTATGGCATCAGCCTCCTTAGCTAAGTTTTCAGAATTGCTGCGGTATCAGTTGTATGAATGTAATGACCACCAGATCCCGTTAGGAAAAGAGCTCACCTATCTCGAAAACTTTATCGAACTGGAAAAACTCAGGCAAAATAACAATGTGCATGTTACTTTTGAGGCTGATGAACCTCTGCCGGATCATTTGGGCATAGCCCCCTTTATCCTTATGACCTTTGTAGAAAATGCTTTTAAACACGTATCCAAGGATGCGGAATCTCCTAACTGGATAGGTATTAAACTGGGGCTGGCAGGCAACCAGCTTGATTTTTACGTAGCCAACAGCACCTCGGACCAACCTGAAACCGAAGTAGTGAACTACAGCGGCATCGGTCTCAAAAACGTAAAACGCAGGCTCGACCTGATTTACCCCGGGCTCCATAAACTGGAAATCCAAAATACTGCAAACCGCTTTGAAGCACACCTGCAATTAACATTGGCCGAACTGGAACAATCGGCCGCAACCCTACAAATGGCTTCCCTATGATAAACTGCGTAATAATTGACGATGAGCCCCTGGCCCGTGAGGGATTAGCCAGCTACGTACGCGAGGTTGATTTTTTGAATTTAACCGGCACCTGCGAAAACCCGCTCGAACTGATCAAGCTACTGGACCGGCAGGCTATCGACCTGATATTCCTGGATATCCAGATGCCGAAGATGAACGGCATCGATTTTTTAAAGATCATGCAGAAGCCGCCCATGGTGATCATCACCACGGCCTACCCGAGCTATGCGCTTGAAGGCTTCCAGCTCAATGTGCTCGATTACCTGCTGAAGCCTATCACGTTCGACCGCTTTTTTAAATCGGCCAATAAGGCTAAAGATTATCATCGCCTGCTTAATAATTGGGCCCAGCCCGGCGCACCAAAAACGGAAGCGGATGAGGGTTACTTCTTCATCAAATGCGGTAATAAATACGAAAAGATTTACTTTGATGAGATCCTTTACGTGGAGGGGATGCAAAATTACGTTACCATATTTACTGCCAAAGGCAAATACATTACGCTGCTAAACCTTAAAAGCCTGGAGCAAAATTTAGATAGTAAGCTCTTTATCCGTGTACATAAATCATACATTGTATCAACCGGCAAAATTGATGGCATTGAAGGGAATGATATTTTTATCGGGCAGCACCGGATCCCGATAAGCCGCAATTACCGCGAGCAGGTGATCCGGCAGGTTGTTGCCAATAAACTATGGGATAAAATAAAATTTTCGTGATATATTTATATATCAGTTTTTAACCTCTATCCGCTTAAGCCATGGCCAAAAACACCAATAAAACCACGGAAACCGTAGCAAGTGTAAGCGATTTCATCAACACCATTGCCGATGAAACCAAACAGGCCGACAGCTTTAAGCTGACCATGCTAATGGAAGAAGCCAGCGGTCATAAAGCAAAAATGTGGGGCCCGGCCATTGTGGGCTTTGGCAGCTATCATTACAAATATGAAAGCGGCCGCGAAGGTGACGCGCCGCTTATAGCCTTTTCGCCCCGTAAAAGTTCTTTAACACTCTATCTTCCAGGCTTTGAGAGCAAGGAACAATTACTGCAAAAATTAGGAAAACACAAGCAAAGCGGCGGCTGTACACATATTGTTAAACTGGCCGATGTAGATAATGCTGTGCTCAGGCAATTGCTCAACGAATCATTTAAACACGCTGAAACAACGCATTGCAAATAATGGCAGCATTCGCTTACCATTACTATACCTTTAATCCTTGATACACCTTACAGAATAACCGTAATATTTAGGATCCTTTCTCAGTCCAATATGTGCGTTTGAATAAAGCTCAACAAACCATGCTGTAGTAGCGTCATCGGGTGTTACGCTCCACCAATAAGCCCCTCCGAGTAAACTGGTAAAAGATTGATTAGTATAAATGAAATCGCGCCCACCGGCAGCTAAGGCTGTAAATAAGGTACTGTTTGTAGCAGCATTAGCGTTTGTCCAGTGTTGCCCCCCGGTTTCCTGTAGCGCCCCACCGTCAGTTTCAGTGCCGCCGATATAGTCATATAGTGTTTGCCATTCGGCTTGCGTTGGTATATGGTAGCCTTTAGGTGCAAGTTTTCTTGGATCTGTTACTGCATACCAGTTATATAATTTACCGTATACCCTACCCAAGCCTGGATCATTATTATAATCACATACGGCGCCTACGGTGGCCGATTTCCAGGTATTGTCAATTTCGATGCCGCGTATTGGTGTACCATCATTGTAACTCTTTACTCTCAGGTTTTCTGCCATCCAAACCTGCGTACCAATCCTTACAGTTCTGTACATATTTCCCTCAACATCGGTAACATAACCAGGGTCGGGATTTTCTGTTACAAACAAGGTATCCCGTATAGAAGCAGACGAATAATTACCTGAAGCCTGCTGCGTTGCTGTTATAAGTGTTTTCCCTTTTCCTTTTATAGTAACAACACTACCCTGAATTGTAGCTACGGCCGTGTTTCCGCTCGTGTAAATAAAGCTGCCGTTACTGTTACTTGTTGGCGGGGTAAGAGAAAAGGGTGCGTCTGTAGTTTTCTTTGCAAGTATTTTAAAGTTAACCAACGATGGCCTAATTAAGCCGGCTACCGTAAGTGTCGCCTTTATCGAATCAGTGCGATATGTGCTTGTGGATGCCTGTATGGCAGTTATAACGCTGGTACCAGCGGCTTTGATAACAACCATGTTCCCGTTAACTGTAGCAACCGAAGTATTGCTGCTTTTATAAGTAAACGCCCCGTTACTATTACTTGTTGGGTGCGATAAGCTAAATGGCGCATCTCCTACCTTTTTTGCAGGAACTGTAAAACCAGATATAGTTGGCGCGGGTAAACCTGTTACTCTAAATGTTGCCGTTGTGGAGCCTCCTATATACCCCGGGCTGTCACTTTGAGTTGCAACAATAGTACATACGCCGACACCTTTGATAACTATCATATCATACCTTTCAATATCTGCTACAGTCGGGTTAAGACTTTTATAAAAAATCTGCGTACCGGCCTTTGAGTTGGGTGGAGTTATTTTGAATGGGGGATCACCTAACTGATGATCAGCGATCTTAAAATCAGTTAAATGATTTTCGCCCAGCCATACAGTAAACTTAGCTTTAACAGAATCAGCTTTAAACTTGCTGGTCGCTGCCTGATATGCCGTAATTGTACATGATCCGGGTTCAACCACCGTAAGTATATCGCCACTTATATCAGCTACCTTTAAATTGCTACTGACGTAGGTTATCGCACCATCGCTGTTGCTTTTTGGTGGAGTTATTTTAAATGGAGCCTCACCATATCCTTTTGACGGGATATCGAAATCGCTAAGTGTTGGCGCAATAGCATCAGGCGGAGTAACTTTATCATTTTTACTGCAACCGATAGCAAATGCAATTAACATGATAAGGCAGGTTTTTAAGGTTTTCATTAACAATATTTTGCGGCGAAGATAAATATTACCAACGGGTTATTTTTATTAATTTAATATTAAATAACTGTCCCACTACTGAGCCAAATTTCTCACTAATTTCCCCAACACCTTAAAACTCTCCTCAACCACCTCATCAAAAGCCAACCCAAAACTAATGCGGATAAAATTGGTAAACCGCCCGTCCACACTAAAGATCTGGCCGGGAGCTATGCTGATATTTTGCTGAATTGCTAATTGATACAGTTCAAAGGCATTTACTTTTTTGTCCAGTTCAACCCAAAGCGCATAACCACCCTGCGGTCTGCTAATCTTTGTACCTGGCGGGAAGTGTGTTGCGATAGCCTGTGTATACCGCAGGCACTGGGTATATAATGCTTTACGCAAATGCCTCATGTGCAGGTCGTACCGCCCGGTTTCAAAAAAATGACCGATAGCTGCCTGTGTAGGTGTGGCCGAGGCTATGGAATGCATCATTTTAATATTCAGCACCTGTTCTTTAAACCTGCCCGGGATACACCAGCCTACCCTGTAACCGGGCGCTATGGATTTAGATACCGATGAACAAAGGATCACCCAGCCATCCTTATCATAACTTTTGCAGGTGTGCGGACGGCTTTTTCCAAAATAGATCTCGCCATAAATGTCATCCTCAATTAAAGGAACCTGCTTTTCAGCAAGCAGGCGTACCAGTTGCTGCTTACGTTCATCGGGCATGCATACCCCTATCGGGTTACTAAAATTGGTAACAAACAGGCATGCTTTTACGTGCACTTCATTCATGGCCCGCTCCAGGTATTCCAGGTCCAGGCCGGTATCGGGGTTAACCGGAATTTCCAATACTTTCAGGTCCAGGCTAAGCATCACATTGAAGATCCCGAAATAGGTGGGGCTTTCAATGGCAATGGTATCGCCGGGTTTGGTAAGCGCCCTTAAGCAAAATATCAAAGCTTCAAGGCAGCCCTGCGTGGTTATAACATCATCTTCGGTAATATTGCCGCCCCAGTTAAACGCGTTTTTAGCAACCTGTTTACGCAACGCCATATTACCCTCCGGATTTTCGTAAGTGATATTTCCGGTGGGGCTGTGACGGATAGACTCCATCATGGATTTACTGAGCTTGGCCAGCGGGATCAGGCTCAACGGCGGCGATGAGCGCGAGAGCTGCAAAACGCTGTCTTCCGACATGTTACGGTAAACCATCGCAATCATTTCGGCAACGCTGGCCTGCTCAACCTTTTTAAGCGGAGGTTTGGTTTCGGGCATGCTGGTAAAACGGGCAGGCAGGTATTTTACGTAATAGCCCGATTTTGTACGGGCTTCTATCAAACCCAGGTTCTCCAGCTCAACATAAGCCTTGTAAGCCGTGCTCATGCTGATGCCCTGCTCCTGGCTCAACGCCCTTACCGATGGCAGCTTGTCGCCGGGTTTCAGCAGGTTCTGTTTAATCTGCTTTTCAATCCGGGCAGCTATCTGTGCGTATAAAAATTCGTAATCCTCAGTGTTAGCGATGCTTTCCATGCAAAATCTGTTATGCTCAAAATTAACAAAACTGCATCTGTTTTACTATTGACAGATACTTTTATTTTGTATTGATCAAATAATTAAGCACATGGAACTACAGGTTATCGATTATCAGCCGCAACATGCCCCCTACTTTGAAAAATTTAACAAAGCCTGGCTTGAAGAGTATTTTACCGTTGAGCCTTTTGATAAATGGGTACTGGAAAACCCCGGCGAGGCCATCATTAAAACAGGCGGCAGCATTTACTTCATTACCTCTAACCAAAAAATTATCGGCACGGTAGCATTGCGATATATGAAAGACGGCGTTTACGAGCTTACCAAAATGGCGGTGGATAAAGACAGTCGCGGGGCGGGCGCCGGTCAGTTTCTATGCCAAACCGGTATTAACAAAGCGCGTGAGTTGGGTGTAAAAAAGCTCGTACTGTTTTCAAACAGAGTACTTGAAAACGCCATCCACATTTACCGCAAGCTGGGCTTTACCGAGATCCCTGTTGAGCCCGGCACCTACAAACGTGCGGATATCATGATGGAAATAAACTTTACAAATAACTAAGCCTAATGAAAAATATACTAAGCGAACAGGAAGTACAGCAACTAAGGGCCGAAACCCGGGGCACAACAAAAACCATCCACTTTAACAATGCGGGCTCATCCCTGCACCCCGATGTGGTGGTTGATACAGTAATAGACTATCTGTACGAAGAAGCGCAAAAAGGCGGCTATGAAACCGAGTACACTTACCGCGAAGAGCTGGAAAACACCTACACCCTCATAGCCCGGCTCATTAACGCCCGTAAGGATGAAATTGCCGTAGTAGAGAACGCCAGTATTGGCTGGTGGCTTGCCTTTAACGGCATTGATTTTAAACCCGGCGATGAGGTCATTACCTGTGAAATGGAGTATGTAACCAACCTGATAGGTTTGCTGCACGCTCAAAAAACACTGGGTGTTGAGTTTAAAGTGATCCCTAATGATGAGCAGGGCAATTTCCGGCTGCAGGCTTTGGAAGATGCCATTTCCGATCGTACAAAGCTGATAGCCGTAACCCATATCCCCTCAACCGCAGGGGGCATGATCCCTGTTGCTGAAATTGGCAAAATAGCACACAGGCACAATATTTTGTACTTGCTTGACGCCTGCCAAAGCGCGGGCCACGTGCCGCTGGATGTGCAGGAAATAGGCTGCGATATGCTTGCAGTAACCGGCAGGAAATATTTGCGGGCACCGAGGGGTACAGGCTTTCTGTATGTGCGCAAAGAAATTCAGGATAAGCTGAAGCTGTTTTTCCTGGATGGCTTTACTACGCAATGGGTAACCGAAACTGATTTTAAACCGCGTGACGACGCCCGCCGTTTTGAAGTGTATGAGAAAAGCCGCGCCCTTACCCTTGGCCTCGGCAAAGCGGTTGAATATGCACTCAACATAGGCGTTGAGCGTACCTGGCAGCGGGTGCAATATTTAGCCGGTTTACTACGCGAAAAACTAAAAAATATTAACGGTATAATGGTCCATGATTTTGGTGACGAGTTATGCGGTATCGTAACTTTTTCGGTAGATGGCATGGAAGCCGCAACGGTAAAAAACAAGCTGGCCGAAAAACATATCAATGTATCAGTTGGCAAGGCGGTATCGACCCTCATTTATATGAACAAAAATAAGCTGGGCAATATTGTAAGGGCTTCAGTACATTATTATAATACCGAGGCAGAGATTGATACCTTATGCAGGGTTTTAGA
This sequence comes from Mucilaginibacter sp. cycad4, assembly GCF_034263275.1. Classification (NCBI taxonomy): domain Bacteria; kingdom Pseudomonadati; phylum Bacteroidota; class Sphingobacteriia; order Sphingobacteriales; family Sphingobacteriaceae; genus Mucilaginibacter; species Mucilaginibacter sp. cycad4. The sequence continues at coordinate 4,295,924 of NZ_CP139559.1, forward strand.
GGAGTTGGTTAAGGTAAGATTGTTATTCTGAGCCAGTCGAAGGGTCGCGCGCAGAGGCCTACCCACTATGCTTCGACAGGCTCAGCATGACACCCATTTTTATCTTCGTGTGTTAGCCTGTCACCCTGAGTTTATCGAAGGGTCGCGCACAGAGGCCCTGCCAACCATGCCTCGACAGGCTACCCCATAACATATTGTAGAATGCAGACTTACGAGTTTTTTAAACTTCGTAAGTCTTCCCCGGCTTTGTCATTGGCCCTTCACAGTCCGCCGGATTCCAAAAACACCGCGTGACACTTGTTTTTTAACTTGTCATGGACAGGAACAAAGCAATGACGCTTTTTTTTAACTCCTTTATAAGTTAACTTTGAGCCAAATCCCTGCATCATTCATGAAATATTTCAGCGCCCTTTTATTCATCCTCTTCATTAGCCAACACAGCTTTTCACAAAACCATAAAGAGCAGATCGCTGCCTTCAGGCAAAATTACAAGGATGATTTTTTGAAAGATCCACGATCGCCGCTCAAACAGGATGACCTGCAATTTTTAAGGTTTTACGATGCCGACAGTACCTACCGGGTTACCGCCAAAGCCGAACTGCTGACTAATCAACCGACTTTTATAATACCTACTTTCAGCGGCGCAGGCAGCCAATATGTACGTTACGCCGAGCTTTCCTTTACGCTTAAAGGTAAACCTATGCAATTAACCATTTACAAAAGCATCGCCCTGTCGCAAAATCCTGCTTTCAGTAATTACCTGTTCCTGCCTTTTACCGATGCTACCAACGGCTCTGAAACCTATGGCGGAGGCCGCTATATCGACCTTACTACAAAAGACATTAAAAACGGCTCGATTGTTATAGATTTCAATAAAGCCTACAACCCATACTGCGCTTTCAGCAGCGGCTATTCATGCCCTAAACCTCCGGACGAAAACCGGGTTGATATAGCTGTTGAAGCAGGTGAAAAAAACTTTGGGAAAGGGCATTGATCTAAATCTGCACTAAACAAGTACATTAATTGTTTTTTACCTAATAAAGATACCGGCGTCGATGCCCGCTCCTGGTGATGAAGATAAAAGGTTCAGGTAGTCTTTTGGTATCTCTTTGGTTTTCACTTCGCTCAGGGTCACTTTTCCAAATTTTTGGATATTTTGTTCTATAGGTTTATTTAGCAGGTCGGGCTTTACTTCCTCCTCGTTAAAGCCCAAATAAAAAGCGTTTTGGGAGATAAGTGAATTGGCAAACTTATAGTTAGCATGGGCACCACGGTACCCTATCCAAAAATAATTGCAATTGGTAACGATATTATCACTGAACGTAAACGGCATATCAGAACTCTGGCCGTAGCCGTACCAAACAGCACCTTCATAGGCCCCGTAAATGATGGAATGAGTAAGTGAAAAATCCCTGATCCCCACAAATACCATAACGGCGTTTTTTACACCATAAAATATACAGTGGGCTACCCGGATACCGGCACCCTGGGCAAAAATCCCTCCCTGTATAGGTGCAGAATTCCTTTCCCCGATAAAATAACACTGGGAAACTTCCAGTCCGGTCAATGTGCTGTCCCTCCTTTCTATAACATAGTAATACTCTGATGCCGGGTTTGGGTTGCCGGTGAACTTTAATCCTTTAATCGCTACATGGTTCCGGGCGATCTGGAAAGCGGAACTGGCATGCTTTAGTTTACCAACCCTGTTGGAATTGGCCACGCATTGGATAACCGGCATTTTGGCTGGTGTCCAGTCCGGGTCACCGGGCATGACCATCGCTTCGAAGGTGTATTTTTCAGCGACCTGCCTGTTACTTTCCTCACGAATTACCAATGCACTTATAATGGTATAAAGGCCGGGCGCAATTTTAATGGTAATGGGCTCTTTACCGCTAAATGTATTTGCCTTAATTACCGCCTTTTCCAGGCTTGCCAACGGTTCAGTTTGTGTTCCCGGGGCATCATCCTTACCCTGGGCCACATTTACATATAGTGTTTGTGCGTTCAGGAGGCTGCTCCAAATCAGTAATATTATAAAGCTTAAGAATTTTAACGCAGTGATTTTCATAAGTTAAATTATAAGGCATGCTGCCTGCTAAACAAATATAAAAGAGCAGAAGGAGCCTGCATATTCATAACAGGTTCAAGTTTGTTCAAGTTTTATCATACTGACAATCAAAAAAGTACAATCAAAAACATTGACATCTAAAAACAAAAGAGCCCCGCTGTTAACGGGGCCCGGCTGTTACAAGTTGGGCTGGATTACGCCCTGATCATCTATTTAAAATCCAGATCGCCAATATAAACAGTGCCGTTAGTGCCTTTCTTCATTTGTAATACAATAATTTCTTTCTTTTCTTCAGGCGTTCCGTAGTGGGTAAACATTTCGGCCATAACTGTGGTTGGCCCGGCAATGGTAGCCTGCCTGTCGCCATAATAGTTAATCTCTATTTTATAAGTACCCTTAATAGCTTTCTTCAATAAAAACTGTTCCGGGCCAAAACCCTGGGTCATATCATGCGAAATCCTGCCGCCAATAACTGTGCGGTTATGGCTGTAATAACATTTTTCATTATTGGGGTCAGTTACCCAAAGATCAATGTCGGTATTGTTCATGTTCCAGTCCATCACAATGCGGACATCAACCGGCAAGGGTTTGATCAGCTTTTTATCGATGGCGGAAAGATTGAGCCTGCCTTTATTCAGCGCTATGATCCTGTTAATTTCGGGCAGAAAAATCTCCTGGATACCATGGTACAAGTTATCGGCATCGGCAGTATAGCTTTTGGTCATGGCGGCATAAAGCACGTCAAGCGCCGTTTGATGTTCGCCGGCATCATCAAGGGCCAGGCCGTAATCACGATAGCTTTGTGGATCAAGGGGGCGCAGTTCGGTTACTTTTTTAAAGGCAAATACTTCGCCATCAAAATCGCCAAGCTGTTTTAATTTATAACCCAGCATTTTGTACAGTTCATAACTGCCAAGGTCAAGTTCGGCAAGATTGCTCAGGATCCGTGCGCCCAGCTCCGGGTTACCTGTTTTTATAAAATAATCGGCTACATCAAAATAATAAACCGGGTTGCTGCTTAGTGAAGCCCTTAACTCCAGGTATTTTTGATACTGTGCAGCCTTATCCGTTTTTTGGATGATCTTTAAATAATCGGCAGCGGCGGGGTTGTAGATAACGCTGATACCGCCGTTTGTATTTAAAGGACTGGCAACAGAATCAGCCTGAACGGTGGCGCCCTGACCATTTCGGGTATGGATCACCACAACACCACCTGCGGCCCTTGCACCATAAATTACTGTGGCATTGTCACTTTTCAAAACATTAACCGATGCTATGTCATTGGCGTTAATATTGGGTTTATTGGTCATAGCTACCCCATCAACAATGTACAACGGCTGGCTACCTCCGATGCTGGCATTACCGCGGATCCGCATCTCAGCATTTGATCCCGGCGAACCCGAACTGGTTGCCTGGACTCCGGCTACTTTTCCAGCCAATTGCATATTGAGCTGCTGGTCACTTACTGTAGTAACAGAGCCTGTAGTTGAGGTCTTTCTTTGCGTCCCATATCCTGCCACAACAACCTCATTAAGTTGATTGTTGCCTGGCGCGGCCGCATTTGCCGAAGCCCTTGCAGTAGCCGATGACCTTTCTGCGGCCGGGATACCCGGAGATTGTGCGTCTGCAACCGGCTCAGCAATTGACAGGCCGGCGTTTTTGCTTTTTGATTTAGGCTTTGCGTCCGTTTCAACTTTCTTATCCCACCATTGTCCCAATTCTGTTTTCATGTTGTAAGCGGCGGTCAGGTTTTCCCGTTCCGGCTCGTTAACCGGACCGCGCTGTTTCATAATAGCATCGTATTGGGCCCGCAATTCGGCCGGTGGCTCAATGCCGTATTGAATATAATCACTTATATTTTCAAGCACGATGAGCGATGTATTGCGGGTAATGATCCCGAAACGTTTACCAAGCGATTCAATTTCCTGCCGGTTGGCATCGTAGTTAATATCCAGTTCGCTGATCTTTTTTTGTGCCCAAAGCCTGGCTACATCCACGCCTTCAACGGCATTGGTTGCCAAATCAAGCGTAACTGTTTTTTCAAAACTCACCTTGTCGCCATAACCATATTGCAGGGTGATGGTTTGGTTGGGGTTTCGGGTGACCCCTGCTATTGAAAATGAATTACCAACCGCAACAGGTAAAGAGGGATAAGTTTCTTCTACCAGAGCACCGGCCTTAATCCCCAGGAAATGCAGCGAGCGGATGGTTAGTTTATTCAGCGCCTTATCGGCATCTCCCCCGGCAAGGTCAATCAGTTCGCCATGCGTTTTAAGGGCTATGAGCTTCAGGTTACTATAATCGGCTGTTGGCGATGAATTGATACAGTAAACCGGCTTATTGATCAGTTTTAAGTTTTTCTCGCCGAAGGTTTGATGACCATCGCTCATCAGCAGAAACTCATCTGCCGGGTATTGTGCCAGGTTAAGATTGCCAAAATTGGTGGCTCCATCATAGGCAACATGCTCAAGCGCGTTTTTAAGCGCAGTCCAGTCACCGTTATTAATGGTGTAGTTTTTGGTGCTGATCACTTTATTGCTAAACGTAGTGAGGCTGATCTGCGCATTATCTACCTTTTTGAAATAAGCATCCAGCAGCGCCAGTTCTTTTTTGCTGTCGCGATTGGCGCCGCTTAGGGAAGCATCCCATAACAAGCTGATACGATGAGGGAGCGGTTTGCCCAGTGGCTGCGGCTGTAGCGAAGTATTAATAAAATAATAGTATTTATTGCCCTGGGCCTGCAACATCACCTCGCTTGCTTCAGCAGGTTTAGGGATTAGGAATGACAGCGGATGATCGGGCACGTAATTGCTTTTTTCTACAGATGCCGAATAGGTTTGATGATGGTTATCAAAATGTAATACATCTGCTCCGTCTTCGGCAACCGGCGCTTCGGCGTTTTGAATGACCGATGCATTGAGCGAAAATTTTTCGACCGTATCTTTAACATTAAGCGGCAGTGTAAACTTCAGGCTGCCTTTATCGGCTAAGGGTATTTCTTCCTCATAACCTATAATTACCGTACGGGTGCTATTGGGATTAATAGGATAAATGCGCGTACGGAAGGCATTACCTTCTACCTTTTCAAGCAAACCCGGGTCAACCCTGCGGCGTTCAATGGCTTCAAAGGTTACGGTGCCCTTGCCCCTGTCAACAGGTACGGCTTCCCGCATTTTACCATTGATGTCCAGCGCGTAACGGCTAACACTTATGCCGTCCTTTAACGGAAATATCAAGGTGCCTTCCAAAATGCGCGAAGTTGAATTAAAGAAAGTCATTTGCCAGGTGGTACGGCTGATGTTACCGTAAATAGCAACATCAACTTTTAACTGCTGCAGCCTAACGCCGTTATTGCTTTTACCATCAACCGTAAGCTGCGGACTTTGTGCACAAACTGTTGTTATATGTAATACAAGCAGTATGATCACTAACAGAGGAAAGGAAATTATCTTTTTCATGGATACTTATTTCCTATTGGATGCGGGGATTTAAGCGTTTCCATAAAATAATTCAAAAAAATTGCAACCTCCTTCAATTATTTCCGATAACCGCCAGGCAAGTAGCCTGGCTTTACAATAAGTTTTCAAAGTTTGTGGTAACCGGTCTGACAAATCCAACATGCAAAACATTACCGGTAACGAGACTGTTACACCCTAAACAAAACCTAACCGGTAAATTTGAACAAAGCCTCCGGAATATGAACCAAATCAGCAAAGAAGATATCAAACAGGAAGTGTTTGACCTGTATGATGATTATGCACATAACCGCCTCGACAGGCGCTCATTTGTGCAAAAGCTCTCCATGTATGCAGTGGGCGGCCTCACCGTAACCGCGTTAATGAGTTTCCTGATGCCCGATTACCAGGGTGCCATACAGGTAAAATCCGATGATCCGCGTTTAAAATCGGGCTACATTAATTACCCTTCGCCCAAAGGCGGCGGAACAATTAAAGGGTTATTATCGGAGCCTACAGATACAAAGAAGAAACTGGGAGGCATTGTGGTAGTTCACGAAAACCGGGGCTTGAACCCCTATATTGAAGATGTGGCAAGAAGAGCTGCCCTTGCAGGATTTATTACCCTTGCACCCGACGCGCTAAGTCCACTGGGTGGTTACCCGGGCAATGATGATGACGGGCGTGCCATGCAGGCTAAAAGAGATAAAGGCCAAATGGAGGAAGATTTTATAGCTGCCTATGAATACCTGAAAAACCATAAGGATTGCAATGGAAAGGTGGGTGTTGTAGGCTTTTGTTTTGGCGGAGGAATTGCCAATATGATGGCTGTACGTGTTCCCGATTTGTCTGCCGCTGTTCCCTTTTACGGAAGCCAGCCGGCTGTTGAGGATGTTCCTAAAATTAAAGCACCGCTGTTGCTGCATTACGCAGCCCTGGATACCCGGATTACAGAGGGCTGGCCGGCATACGAAAAAGCGCTTAAAGAAAATGGCAAAAAATACCAGGCTTATATTTATGAAAACGCCAACCACGGTTTTCATAACAACACCACTCCCCGTTATGACAAGGCCGCGGCAGAATTAGCCTGGAAAAGAACTATTGATTTTTTTACGGAATATTTAAACTAAAGGCCGGATACCCGGCCTTTTTGTTATTTAGTAATATTGTATAAGGGAAGATACCTTATTCTTTTGGGGTATCTTCTTTGTCTTCCTCTTCCCGTTCTACCGTTATGGTACATTCTGTAACCAGTGCGGCCAGGGTACCTACCGCAGCAAAAACCGGTGCCAGGATCATCCCGAAAAGGCCTACAGATAACGGAAAAGTCATTAATTCTTTGCCGTGTTTATCCGAAATGGTGATCCTGCTGGCTTTACCTTCATTAATAATTTCTTTTATCTTTCCCAATAACGCTTCGCCGTTAATTGAAAATGTTTCTTTGGTGCTCATGTTTTTTCTAAGTTTTTATATTTAGATGAGCATACCAGCAGCTTGTTACAGGTTCTGCTAAATATGCCGATAGGAACTGGAATATTAATTTCCATGTTGCGAAGGGTTCTCGATTGGTTAAAAAAAGCAAACCCGTCATGCCGAATTTATTTCGGCACCCCATTTTCAAAGTAAACAGTGGACAAGTCCGCAAGAATTAATCGTGAGACCAAGCAAGCGTGAATATCCAGTGAGGTGCCGAAATAAATTCGGCATGACGTATATTTTTAACTTTAAACGATATTAAACACTTATCTCCACCTTTTTCCCGGTTTTAACAGCAAGGTAAATGGCATCAATAATTTTAAGGTCTTTCACTCCCTCTTCGCCGTTTACGGGTACTACCGGCTTTTTGTTATTAAATATAATCTCGCACATTTCATCCATCTGCACGGTTTGGTGTGTGGTAACAGGCTGGTTAAGCTCGCCCAAATGGGTGCGGCCTTTAATTGGCCCGTAGCCGGTAGAAGGCTGCATTTCGGCAAATCCTTTTTCTCCATCGAGGAAAAAGCGGTCGAGATTGTTCATATTGTAGGTAGACAGGCAGGAAGCCACAGCCCCGCTTGGGAAGCCGAACTGGAACTGGATGGTTTCATCAACCCCTTCTTTAAATTTCACCGTATCGGTTTTGGTTTCCTGGGCGGTAACCCATACCGGCTCTTCCCCTGTCATGTAGCGTGATCCGTTGATGGCATAGATCCCAATATCCATCATCGAGCCTCCGCCTGCCAGTTTTTTATTCAAGCGCCATTGCGTGGGATCGCCGATGGTAAACCCGCATTGCCCCTGAAAAAACCTGATCTTCCCAAATTCACCGTTTTGCCTCATCCTGATCACTTCCAGTGTTTTGGGTTCAAAATGCATCCGGTAGCCAACCAGCAGTTTTACATTGGCCTTTTTACAGGCATCAACCATCTCCTGCCCCTCTTTGGCATTCACGGCCATTGGCTTTTCGCATATGGCGTGTTTACCGGCTGCAGCTACCCTGATCACAAAATCGTGGTGCAAGCCGTTGGGTGTAATAACGTATACCGCGTCGATATCGGGGTTATTTTTGATGTTATCGAAATTCTCATAGTTGTAGCAATTTTTTTCGGGGATGCCGTATTTGCTTTGCCATGCCTTAACTTTTGATGGCGTACCGCTAATTACGCCCACAAGCTTAGCTTTGGTACATTTCCGCATGGCTTCTGCAACTATAGTTCCATAGCCTCCAAGTCCCATAATGGCTACGCGCAATACCGGGCCATCATAAACCTGTTCAATTTTATCTGTTCCTGTCGCCCATCCGGCATATGGTGCAAGTTGCAGGGCCAGGGCCGATAAGCCCAACTTTTGTAAAAAATCACGACGAGAATTCATAGGTATGTTTTTTGGTTTATGACAATTTACATATTTCCGGGTAAAATGCAGGTAAGTCATTGGATTTTTACAGGGAAGGGGGGAAATAATCAACGTCCATCAGGACGTTCGAAGAGGAGCCTGACGTATACGCTATGCGGGCTGAAGCCTGTGGCCGGTGTTATCACCGTACCACATGATTAGCACGGCGTATTACTAATTGAAGAATGATAATAAGTAAGTGGTGCGGTGATAACACCAACCAAAAGCTAAATGTTGGTTAAAAAAAGCCATGTCATTGAGGAGGCACGACGAAGCAATCTCGTAGCTATACAAATCGGATATGCATTGCCTACGAGATTGCCACGCTATGCTTATAATAACGTGATCGTAAATTGTTGATTATTAAGATATTTTTTCGATGCGTTTTATGATATGGGCGTTCCCTTTAGCTAACGGGCCGGTCCGCCAGCTGGCGGATGCAAGTCCTCGCCCCTGCCCGCAAACCCAACCCGCGCTGTGGGCTTTACGCTGCTAACCTAACGCGCCCCCGCGCAATACCCCTAAAACATAATTTATACGTCATCACATTTTTTTAGGTTCCTACTTCAGATTCTTCGCAATGACGTTATTTATACGATACATTTTTCGATCTGTTTAAATAACTTCCGACGCTGAGCCATTTATATCACATCCCTTTAGGCTGATTTGCCGGTTTAATTGCCCAGTTATTTCCCGGTTGATCATTCAGATATATATCGAGTTTACCGCCGTTGCGGATATCGTTGTAACGGATAAAATTATCAGGCATCATCTTACCGTTCAATTTCACCGAGCGGATATACATTGATTTGGGGCTTGATTTATGACAGATGATCTCAAACTTTTTGCCATTTTGAAGCGTAATAGCAATTTTATCAAACAAAGGTGAGCATAGCAGGTACTCGCCGGAAACCGGGTTTACCGGGTAAAAACCCATAGAAGCAAACAGATACCAGGCCGACATTTGCCCGGCATCATCGTTTCCTCCCAAACCGCCTGGCCCGTCGCTGTATTCGGTGGCCAGGATCTTGCGTACAGCGGCTTGTGTTTTCCATGGCGATGGAGAATAATTGTACATGAACGGGATCTGGTGCCCTGGCTCATTGCCGTGCCAGTATTCGCCTTTTTCAAACAAGCTGTCTAACGACTGTTCCAGTTTCTTAGTTCCACCCATCAGCTTTGCCAAACCGGTTACATCCTGCGGTACATAAAACGTGTACTGACGTGCTGTCCCTTCTGTAATATAAGTTGCCTTTTTATCCGGATCAAAGGGAGATATCCATGTGCCATCAGCATGTTTACCGCGGACAAAACCACTTGTAGCATCAAATACATTGGCATAATATTTTGCCCGTTTGGTGAGTGCGGTATAATCGGCAGGCTTTTTTAGCGCTTTCGCAAACTGTGCCAGCGCGTAGTCATCATAGGCATATTCCATCGTGCGGCTCACTTGTTCCATTTTATGAAAGGCATCGCGTACGCTGTCTTCCAAAGGGATGTATTGGTATTTTAAATAGCTATCCAGCGCCCTGCGGCCTTTGCCTTCTACATAATCGGCCCGGTTGGCAGGTAATTCAAAAGCGTTATGTCTTAAAATTTGATAAGCTTCTTTAGCGTCAAAATCAGTGATCCCCTTTAAATATGCCGAACTGACTACCGAAGCCGTATGATCACCGATCATTTCGGATGTATAACTGTTCCAGCAAGGAAATACTGGCATCCAGCCACCTTGCTTCCCTTTCAGGATCAGTGATTTTGCCAGGTTATTGATCAAAGTTGGGTTCAGGATCTCAAACAGCGGCAGCTGTGCCCGGTAAATATCCCACATCGAAAAATCATCATAATAATTGCCGCCTGATAATTGCTCAATTTGATAATCGCCGGCAAAACGCGGGTATCGGCCATCAACATCATTAAAAAGGCGCGGATGCTGCATGGCGTGGTAAAACGATGTATAAAAGATCCGTTTATCCTGCTCGCTGTTAGTTGAAATGTTGATTTGGCCTAAAGCCTTTTCCCATTTTACCCTGCTGCTTTCTACCATCTTGTCAAAATCAAATCCCGGCATTTCGGCCTGCAGGTTTTTGCGGGCACCATCCAGGCTGGTAAATGAAGTGCCTATCCTTATGGTTAGCTTTTCACCTTTATTAAGCTTGAACCCTGCATATATGCCCGTACCTGCATCGTTTTTGATACTATCTGCATTAAATATTTTATCGCCTGAAAAAGTTCCGGTTTTATCTAAGCTCCGTTCAAACCTGATCACAAAGAAACCGCTGAAACCTGCGCTTTTCCCCCATCCCTGGTAAATACGGTGTGCAGGATTATAGCCTGATATTTCGCCCTTTTGTTTATCCACTTTTACAAAGCCTTCATGATAATCGCTATTGGCTTTGATCAATAAATAAAGACTGTCGGCCTGCCCCATGGTAAGCTGCATTATCCCGCAACGTTCCGTGGAAGTTACCGCCGCCTTCACCTTATATTGATTAAGGTTTATGCTATAAAAGTGCGGCGATGATAGTTCATCGGTATGTTTAAATGTTGCGCCGTAATTAGCTGTTTTTAGCTTGCCCGTGACAGGCATAATGGTAAAGCTGCCATAATCCTGCGTACATGAACCGCTTAACCAATGCGAACCACGGAGACCGTTAAATACACTGTCTTTATAATAATATGGGGGTACGCACTTGGTTTCGCCGCTCTCGGTTTCGGGTGTCCATTGTGTCATGGCAAAGGGGGCTGTAACCGCGGGAATAGTGTTGGCAAACCGTGTATCAGCTGCCTGGCCATGCTTCAGCGCCGAGGCAGTAGTGGCAATAGCCGTACCGGCCATGGGTTGTACATATTTAACCAGGTTTTGAGCAAAAACCGGCCATGGAAACAACAAGAAAATGATATAAATAAACCGGTTTGCAATTTTGGAGATGAAGTTCATTTTCGGATGGGGCATTGACAAAAAAATTTCAGCAAAATACAGCAATCATTGCTAATTGTTACATGCATGAGTAAAATAATGATGTTAAAGAACCTGCCACAGTACGGTAAAAGGGAAAAAGCCGCCGGATCGCTGTTACTATCCTTCCAAACAGTTCTGCAATTTTCAATTGATTTCAGATAATGGCAAATCTGGCGGGGGATATGTCTAATTGAGGTCACCATTTGTCCGGTTCATACATCAACCGCTTTCATAATCCTGGTGCCGGCGTACTTTTGTTATGCCCGGGGATGAGGAAAGCATCCGAAGGCGAATTATTAATCAAACTAATCCCGAAAAACATGAACAACGAAACAACATTTAGCCGTCGCCGCTTTCTTGGCATCTCCGCATTAACAGTTGCAGCAGCAGAGTTAGGCGGTCTCGGTTTACTTAAAGCTGAAACCAGACACGCAGATTCACCGGCACGGCAAAACAATACTCTTTTCTCTACCGCTTCTTTCGACTCAATCAAACAGGTAAATGCAGGGCTGCTTAATATTGGCTACGCAGAAAGCGGCCCGGCAAACGGGCAGCCTGTTATCCTGCTTCACGGATGGCCATATGATATACATAGCTATACTGAAGTATCAGCTATACTTGCCAAGGCCGGCTACAGGGTTATTGTACCTCATTTGCGCGGTCATGGCACAACACAATTCCTTTCGGCACAAACTTTCAGGAACGGGCAACAGGCAGCAATAGCTACCGATGTTATCGCCCTGATGGACGCGTTAAAAATAAATAGTGCCATTATTGGCGGGTTTGACTGGGGTGCACGCACCGCCAATATCGTGGCTGCGTTATGGCCCGAGCGCTGTAAAGCAATGGTTTCGGTAAGCGGTTACCTGATAGGCAGCCAGGAAGCAAACAAAAAACCACTGCCGCCAAAAGCAGAACTATCATGGTGGTACCAGTTTTATTTTAGTACCGAGCGCGGCCAGATGGGGTATGAGGCAAACACGCGTGACTTTAACAGGCTCATCTGGGAAACAGCATCACCCAACTGGAAATTTGACGACGCTACATTTGCACAAACCGCTCCCTCTTTTGACAACCCCGACCATGTTGCCATCGTGATCCACAATTACCGCTGGCGCCTGGGCCTTGCAAAAGGCGAGGCAAAATATGATGACATGGAAAGAAAATTAGCAACCGCGCCTCCTATCACTGTACCTTCCGTAACCCTTGAAGGCGATGCCAACGGCGCCCCGCACCCCAAACCTGTTGATTATGCTGCCCGGTTTAAAGGTAAATATGCTCACCATACTATTACCGGGGGCATTGGCCACAACCTGCCGCAGGAAGCCCCTAAAGCTTTTGCCGACGCGATAGTGGAGGCTGAGAGTTTCGTCAAATAACGCTAATGGCGCAGAACATCAGGGTCCTCTGCGAGAGACCCTGATGGAACAAAATAGACTTTATACATCGTACCCAAAATTGAAATACTATATATCATGGAAACAATAACAGTGATCGATACTACGAATAACGCACAGGTTAACGTAGACAAAGTATTATATACAGGAAAAGTAAAAACGACCGGTGGCCGCGAAGGTGCCTCCAAAAGTGCAGACGGCCGTTTGGACGTAAACCTATCTACCCCCGGAGGGCCAGGCAACGGGACTAACCCCGAGCAACTATTTGCAGCCGGGTGGTCGGCTTGTTTTATTGGTGCTATGAGGCGCAACGCGGCAGGCTTACAGATCCCGATTCCCAATGATACTACTGTTGAAGCGGAGATTGACCTGGCAACAACCGGCGAGGGCAGCAGCCTGGCCTTTAGCCTTCAGGCACGCCTGCATGTATATCTTCCCGGCCTCACAACCGAACAAGCTAAAACTGTTGTGGCAGCGGCACATCAAACCTGTCCATATTCAAAAGCCACACGCGGCAATATTAATGTTCACATCGGTGTATCTGTTTAACAGCCGATAAACATAACAGGACCCGGATTTATTCATCAGATAACAGCAAACCGGCTGCAATATCCTTTTAAAACTTATGGGATATTTGCCGCCGGTTTGTTTGTGTACTGTAGTTGCTAATGCCTGTAAAAGCTAATCTGTAGTTTGAATATTAACGACGGGCTGACGTAGCCGCATCAAATACCCGGCAGAAGTTGCCTCCCCCTATCTTGCCAATTTCCTCGGCAGTAAACCCGGTTTTTAACATGGCATCAACTACAGCGTAATAAAACCCTGCTTTCAGATCCGGCCATGCCTCGTTTGTGCGCTCGCCAACCCTGCCCCTGTTCGGGCCTCCTCCGCCAGGGCCGTTGCGCCTGTCATCACCAGGACCATTGCTACCGTTATTACCTGGGCCATTAGGGCCGTTATCACCAGGGCCTCTGTCGCGATGATCATCGGGACCACCACCCGGCGGCGGACCTTGATTACCAGGTTTAGGGCCGAAACCACCACCAACTCTGAAAGCCGGCGTCAATTTGGTATCAGTACCGATGCAAACATGATCAACCCCGATAACATCAACCAAAGCCCTGACATTTTGGGCATATGCTAACGGGGTGTCAGCCAAATGTGTCCACACGCCAATAACGCCACCTGCATCGGCAACAATTTTTGCCTGTTCCTTGCTAATGAGTCTTGGCCGCATCATACCGGCCATATTAAGATTTTGCCCCAATTGCGTATCAAGACCGGTATGAGAAATAATCACCGGGCTGGCTGCCAGTTTAAGTGCGGCGGCAATGGTTTCTCCATTGGCATGCGCCAGGTCAATAAGAACCCCCAGCCGGTTACATTCTTTAATGATATCGGCGCCAAACGCGGTTAAACCGCCCCAGCGTGTGGGGTTTGTATATACATCACCTAATGGTACAGAAGCGTCATTGTCATGGAGCAATCCGAGGTGCCTTAATCCCCGGTCATAGGCTACGGCGAGCCGGTCCGGTTTTCCTTCTAAAAAGTGACCTCCTTCTATTGACTGGATCACGGTTGGCTGATGTTTATCATGAGCGGCTTTCAGATCGGACAGGTTCAGGGAACGTTTTATACCATTATTTTTCAGCTGCTGATCCATGGCAGCAAGGCCATTCAGGAACCGGTCATAAGCTTCACCCGGATTAGTCAACTTTTGATAATCGAGTGCGAAGGTCATGCAGATGGCAGATAAGCCGGAGCGTTTCATTTCGCCGGCAAGGTCGATGTCCGGGCCGGGCAATGCGTCTGCGGTGAGGGGAACGTCGATATGATTATGTGTATCAATGCCGATTGTTGCGGCTACAATTGCAGCCACCCTCGGGTCTATTTCATCGATAGCCCATGTAGCCAGCGGGCTCAGCATCATTGCAGCCCCTGTGCCGGCAAGGGTAGTAATAAACTGTCGGCGCGACCATGTTGATTGAGATCTTATCATGATTTTTAATTGTGAACTTATTAAGTGAAACTATTCAAATATAGCCGGTAACCCAATCACAGACCAACGCAATCGGCGTTCACCGGCTTTTCACCGACTAAGCCCTAAACTAACCTGATGTAAAGCCGGTAACCGGATACTGTCAGGCTTATGTACTAAATTTCAGATCGAAAATTTTGGTTATTTCCTGAAACGAAAAGTTCAATAGCTTTGCGATATAACAAAGAAGAATTAATTACTATGGAATACTCAAAAACCTATGTTGCAAAAGATGAACATATAGATGTGCAGGAAATTATGGATGGTTTATATTATCCGTTTTATATGGAATACTGCAGGCATGATTATATCAGGGAAATATTGGGCTTCGATTTTGAAACCGAAGCTAAAAACGGCATTTATATGGTATTGTCAAACTATAGCATCAGCTTCTTAAGGTCATTAAAAAAGGGGGATGAGTTTAAGGTTACCTGCACCTTATATACCGATAAAGGAGGCTTGCCCAAGCTGCACTTTAAGCAATCTATCATATGCAATAACAAGGTAATGACCAAAGCTGTATTTACAGGCACCTGCGTACCTGCAACCGGCGGCAGGCCATATTTACCGGCATCCGTGCTGGAGAAAATAAAAGACGCGCCTGTTCTTGAAGATTAAAAACTGCATCTCCGGCAAAAAAGAAAGCGATAAAAAAGAGGCTTAATGAAAAGCCTCTTTTTTATTATAAGCCTGAAATGATCGATATCTTTTATGAACCTGCTATACGGCTGCAGTTTAACATATTGCTTTATAAAGCGGCCGGTGCTACGTATGTTGCAGAATACAATTTGCGGAACATAACGTAGGTTACTGTTACCATAATAAATGCAACGATAGCATCTATGGTGGCAGCAAAATTGAGTACGGCAATTTTGGATAAAAAAGCAAATATGATATCGAAGAAAATACCTGCAAATACCCATTCTTTTAATCTAAGCAACCTGTTTGGCGTTAAAAGGACAGCTACGCCCGCAAGTTTGGCAACACCAAGAATGTAAATGAAGTGTGGAGGATAGCCCAATTTTAAGGTTATGTCCCATACAAACTGGTTTTTAGTAAGCTCGCCAAACCCGCTTGCTGCAAACCATAATGAAGTTAATGCTGCTCCTATCCAATAGATTGTTTTTACTGTTTTTGTTGTCATGATATGTAGTTTTTGATTTGTTTGATGACTCAAAATTGCGGCAAAAACAACCAATATTTAAGTACTTTCAGCACGAAGCAGACAAACTAACCCGCCGGCCGGACAATCCGGAACCCGACTATCTTATATCACCTTTAACTTGTCATTTCTGCACATTTATACGTATATGTCATCGTTGTACCTTTGAATACACTAAATCAGAAACACTTATGGCAACTTATTTTTGTGAACTTACCGGTTAAAGAGCTCAACTGATCCGTAGAGTTTTTTACCAAACTCGGTTATACCTTTAACCCGCAATTTACCGACGAGAAAGCAACCTGCATGATCATGAGCGATACCATTTAAGTAATGCTGCCGACAGAGACTTTTTTTCGGACTTTTACTAAAAAAGAAATTGTAAATGCCCATAAAGCGGTAGATTGCTCTATCGCCCTATCTGCCGATATTAAAGATGCCATTAATGAAATGGTTGACAAAGCAGAGGCAGGTGCCACGATGTCTAATCCGGCCAGCGATTATGGCTTTATGTACCAACACAGCTTTGAGGACCTGGATGGCCACCATTGGGAATTTATATGGATGGACCCTAACGGCGTGCCTAAGCACCAGGGATAACAACGGGATTCATTGCCTGGACAGATTATTGAGCGCCCCACAAGCACTAAAAATCAATAACTTACAAACAGAATATTAATTAACCCAATAATCCCAAAAGGTTCGCTTTTGAATAACTGCATATCGAGTTGTTCAAACAAGCGGTTTGTATGCTTACTTTATTAACGATAAGTTATGCTATAAAAGAATGGGCAAGCAACCGTTTTACCGTGCTTGCCCATTGTGGGCTCCTGAGGCTGGGCCTTTTTCGAACCAATTTATTGAAAAATTGCAAAAAATTGGACATATCGGTGGAGATTCTGACAATTTCTAAATACTTCTTCTAATTTCATTGATATTTCCTCAAATGGACTCTATTCTGATTTTCAAACACCTTTCGGCAATAATTAAGGGGTATTGACAACTGGAAACGAAAAGGTACAAAAAATATACTTTCAAAATATTGTTTATTCTTCAATAAAAAGAAAAAGCAATTAATGTTGAATAGGGAATGAATAAAACTTTTTGGCCGTGAATTTAAGTCGTTCTTTTTTGCCGGATTCCAAGACAATCAGAATGCTAATTGCTTATAGTATATAACTACTAAATTTCTCTTTTCTCTTCCTCATTCGAAACAATATAACCCTCCTCATTGACACTGTATTTAGAATGGACTTCAATTGACTGCTTTCCGGTGGTTTCTTCACGTTTGCGTTTTTCCAATGGAATAAGCGGCAATGAGATAAAACAAAGAAACAGGGCGATTTTTATAATTGTCAAGGCCATCATGGTGAATTTTTAATATTTTATCATGAAAAACTTATTTTCCGCGTTGGTTTTTTATGAATAATTTATTTTTTTGCTATTTTAAATGAAAAAAGACGTAAAAAAACAACAAACATTTAATTTAATATTATAAATCTATCACAATAGCACATTTATATTGTTACAAATTAAAATTCTAAGGTTTTTCTAATGTTTTAACAATTCATTAATGTGTATTTTTAGCGCTAGTCATTTATAAATCGTAAAAAATGAACACCAATGCCTTTTATTTCGATTAAATATTAAAGAAAGCTTAAAATCTACATATAAGTCAATCCAAACTAACCCTTTTAACACATGAAAATTAAAATTCTACAAAAAAAAATCCCCGCATACCTTGTTTTAGGTATGATCCTACTCATTGCTTTTGTTTTAATCGAACCTGTTCGCTCTTTTGCGCAGGATGCTTCTGGTGCAAAAACAGGAACTATAACTGATGTTACTGCTGCCAAGCCTGGCGCTCCAACAGCCGCTGAACTTGGCGACGCTGTTGGTCATAACAAAATCGCCATCAACATCATGTGGACGCTGATCGCAGGTTTCCTGGTAATGTTCATGCAGGCCGGCTTCGCGCTGGTTGAAACAGGCTTTACGCAAAAGAAAAATGTAGCACATACCATGGGCATGAACTTTTTAGTTTACGCATTGGGTATGTTTGGTTTCTGGATATGTGGTTTTGCCTTTATGTTTGGCGGTGCCTTAAATGCGGCTACCTTAGGTGGCGCTCCCGGTGTAGTTAGCCATGAAGTTGTCGTGCACTTATTCGGTTATGACTTTGGCATTGCAGGTTCTGTAGGCTTTTTCCTGAACAGCAAGGTGTATGATGTAGGTGTATTTACATTGTTCCTGTTTCAGATGGTGTTCATGGATACTACAGCTACCATCCCTACAGGCTCAATGGCTGAAAGATGGTCATTTAAATCATTCCTCATCTTCGGTCTGTTCATCTCTATGTTCGTATACCCTTTATATGGCAACTGGGTATGGGGCGGCGGATGGTTGTCTCAATTAGGTGCTAACTTTCATTTAGGCCATGGCATGGTTGATTTTGCAGGCTCATCAGTTGTTCACATGGTGGGCGGAGTAGCTGCTCTGGCAGGTGCTATCATTATTGGGCCGCGTATTGGCAAATTCAATGCCGATGGCACTGCAAATACCATTCCCGGTCACAATATACCAATGGCTCTATTGGGTACATTCATTCTGGCTTTGGGTTGGTTTGGTTTCAACCCTGGTTCAACGTTAGCCGGCGGCGATTTCCGTATCAGCATTGTTGCGGTTAATACCATGATGGCTGGCACCGCTGGAACGCTTGCAGTATTGGCACTTCTTTATATACAGAAAAAGAAACCGGATCCAGGTATGCTGGCCAACGGCATGCTGGCCGGCTTAGTGGCTATTACAGCTCCCTGTGCTTTCGTAAACTCGATATCATCGGTTATTATCGGTGCTATAGCGGGTTGCCTGGTAGTTTTAACCATTCATTTAATGGATAACAAATTAAGAATAGACGATCCTGTAGGTGCTTTCGCGGTACATGGTGTAAATGGCGCCTGGGGTGTATTATCATTGGGCTTATTTGCCGACGGCTCTTATGGCGATGGCTGGAATGGCGTTGCAGGCCCGGTAAAAGGTTTATTTTATGGTGATGCCAGCCAGTTTGGCGCGCAATGCGTAGGTACGCTCACCTGCGGTGTTTTTGTATTCATCGTGATGTATATCTTCTTCAAGATATCAAATAAAATTACCCCAATAAGGGTAAAAGCGGAAGACGAAGTTGCCGGATTGGACATACCAGAAATGGGTGTTTTGGGCTACGTCGATTAATTAAGTTTGAAAGTTGAAAATTACCTGCCTGCGAGGGGCAGGTAATTTTATTAAAGGAAAGGGAACGTTACATGAAAAGGATATTATTAAAAGCCATCAATCCATTAAGGATCTTGATTAATGACAGCCGTTTTACCGGTCTGATGTTAATTGCCTGCACCATACTTTCTATGTGCCTGGCCAATTCGGGATTCGCAGCTGCTTACAAACAGTTTTGGCATGGGGACCTGGTAACCCTTTCATCTATACCCTTGCCCGAAAACTTTTTAAGCTGGATCAACAATTTCCTGATGGCTTTTTTCTTTTTGATGGCCGGAATGGAAATCAAACGCGAACTGGTAAGCGGAGAGCTTTCATCCTTCAAGAAGGCGGTGCTTCCATTTGGGGCCGCCCTGGGCGGCATGACCGTACCTGCACTGATATTTGTGGCCTTCAACCTACACACCAGCTACACGCACGGCTGGGGAATACCAACCGCCACCGACATAGCCTTTTCTGTTGGGATAGCCTCCTTACTGGGTAAACGAATACCTGTAGGTTTAAAAATACTGCTGATGGCGCTGGCCATTATTGATGATCTGGGGGCCATCGTTGTTATCGCGCTATTTTATGGCGGGCATATCAACTGGTTATTTTTGGGTATCGGCGGTCTACTTTATGCGGCATTGTTCGCGGTCAATTATGCAAAGATCAAATTTGGCCCGGTGCAAATTGTACTTTCCCTTGCACTTTGGTATGCTTTTTTTAACTCGGGAATAGAGTCAAGCATTGTCGGCGTTTTGGTGGCTTTCGCCACACCCGTTGCGGAACTGCCAAAAATTGAAAAGGCCATACATCGCTGGGTAAACTTCCTGATCATTCCGTTATTTGCCCTGGCGAACACAGCTATATTATTACCAGACCATATTATAGGCTCGTTAGGCACTACTGTTGGCCTGGGTATCATATTCGGTTTGGTGATTGGCAAACCCATCGGCATTTTCCTGTTTAGCCGGATACTCGTTGCCTGCAAAGTTGCCAGTTTGCCAAGCAACGTACAGTGGAAACAGGTTTTTGGGATGGGAACTTTAGCTGGCATTGGTTTCACGATGTCGATATTCACCACGATGCTGGCTTTTAAAGCCGAATCTTTTCAGGATATCGCTAAAGTTGCCATATTGGTCAGCGTTTTACTATCGTTAATATTCAGCATGGCTTACTTTCTGATCATCAGCGTCAACATGAAATTTGAACACGCGGGTGAAACAGAGCAAGTCCCTTCAACAGCAGAAGGCAAGCTGGAACTGGAATTAGGATAAGTTATATTTACGATATATCTTGTTTTGGGTCTTTTATTTTAGGGTAATAATTGAAACTACTTAAAGCTTCGGACTAATCAACCGAAGCTTTATCTGTATATTGGGTTATTATCCATTACGTTTTACACTTATCTCTTCATTATACATGATTTACAAAATTTTGCTATTAGAAGACGATTATAAAATGTCCAATGAAATCAAGATTTTTTTGGACAGCAAGAGCCTTCTTTGCGATGTAGTCTACGATGGTAAGTTATTCTTCAAGCATCTCCAGACTGAAAATTATGAATTGTTTATATTAGATGTAAATGTCCCCTCCCTTAACGGCATTGAGGTATGTAAAAAAATCCGCATAACGGATAAAACCAAACCGATCATAATGTTAACGGCCTATAGCGATGTGGAAAGTAAAATCATTGCATTTGAGTCCGGTGCAGACGATTATCTCGTTAAGCCCTTTCACCTGGAAGAATTATTTATACGCGTTAATGCCCTCCTGCGGAGAAGTTATCGTACCGATAACAAACAAAGCTTTATAATTGACGACCTTATTATTTATACTGGTGAAATGAAGGTAACCAGGGCCGGGAAGGAAATCGCCCTGACTCCTAAAGAATATAAATTGATTGAATTACTTGCGATGGAAGAGGGCAAACCGGTTTCCAAGCAAACCATAGCGACCAGGGTATGGGATATTAACTTTGAAACGGGAACCAATACCATAGAAGTATATATCAATTATTTAAGAAACAAGATAGATAAGGGTTTTAACAGACCACTGGTCCATACCCGTGCAGGATTTGGTTATTATCTCAAATGAATTTAAAACAGCGTTTTTCATTTATTTTCAGCTGCCTTTTTTCGGCGCTTTTAGCGACGGTTACGCTAACGGTTTACCTGCTTTTTGCCCATTTCAGGCAGGATGAATTTTCAGCATTAATGGCCGAGAAAGCCCAAACAACGGCAAAGCTGCTGATCGAGGTGAAAGAGATCGATTACAAGATGCAAAAGATCATCGACAGTAACAGTATCAATAAGCTCTACAAGGAAAACACCCAGATCTATGACGAAAATTATAAACTCATTTACAATAGCAATGATACCCTAACCGTAAATTTAAAAAGAACAGATCTTGATCGAATTAGGAAAAAACAACGGATATTTAAAAAGACAGATCAGTATGATGTACTTGGGCTATATTACACCTATGATCATAAGCATTATTACGTAGTGGTTTCGGCCGAAGACACCTATGACAACCATAAACTTAATTATTTAAAATACCTGCTGTTAGGCGCTTTTATGATAGGAACAACCATTGTTTGGCTCTTATCCTTCAGTTTAAGTAAGAAAGCATTGCAACCCCTGGATAGCTTCCGTAAAAGAATACAGGAAATAACGGATAGTAATTTGAAAGTCAGGCTATCAGAAGCCAAACGGGAAGACGAAATCAATGCGCTGGCCCATTCCTTTAACCAGATGATGGACAGGATTGACAATGCCTATAACAGGCAAAAGGAATTTACGGGTAACGCTTCCCATGAATTGCGTACACCTGTGGCCCGGGTAGCAGCACAATTGGAGAATTTAATTCACCAGCCAGGCATAAACGAAATCTGGAGAGCAAATCTGACCAGCATTTTTGAAGATACCTTTCAACTTTCCGAAATCATCAGTTCACTGGTGGCATTGGCCGACATCAACAGCAGTGAACATCAATTCTCTTTCACCAAGATCAGGCTGGATGAACTGATATTTAATACCGTAGCCGACCTGTCAAAAGCTTTCCCGGATTTTAAATTAAAGTTTGAAATTGAAAACCATACGGGGAGTGCGACAGAACCGGAAATTTCGGGTGACGAAACCTTGTTAAAAATAGCGCTGTTAAATCTTTTTAAAAACGCATATATCTATTCTGATAATCATTTATTGGAGTGCCTGATCAGGCAGAATGACAAAGAGATAGAACTCCTGATCACCAATACAGGTGAAGTTCCGAAAATAGAAGATACAGCCACTCTTTTTACCGCCTTTTACCGGGGGAGCAACATTGGAAACATTGCGGGAAGCGGGATTGGATTGAGTATTGTTAAGCGGGTACTCGAATATCATAAAGCCCGCGTTATCTATAATATCATCGATCAGAACACCAACCAGGTATATCTATCGTTTTCATCGTTACAGGAGAGTCTGTAAAATAAACTGTGTCAACTTCAGGCTTCACTGAATTTAGAGTAACTCCCCCAAACCCAACCCTGGTTGAGCATCTTAATTTGCATCATCCGTTCTCTCATTGCGCAGGGCTTACTCCGGGCTGTTATGGCACGGATTTTATTCTTATAAACCGATATGCTTTTTCGATGCAAGTATAATAAAATGTGCATTCATTATATTATACTCATTACTTGACTCTGTCACTAATGCAGAAAAGAACTGAAATAATTGCTTTATACTAAAATAAATGAAAAACGCTCGCAAGTGTTTAGCAACTTGCGAGCGTTTGCTCCGGAGGCTGGGCTTTTTTCGAATCATTTCATTGAAAATTTACGAAGAATAGGAAATTTAGACGCAGAATTTACTAATCTTTAATTTCTATTCCTATTTCCTTGTTATTTCTTCAAATGACTGTTCTGAGTTTCCTTGCGACAAATAAGCTATTCTAAAAATTGATTATACTATTATTTAGGGGATTGTTTTCTAATTATGTTGTCTTTACACGTTATCATGACATCGGTGTATATCTGATAAGTAGTGCCTAATAACATATACCGCGCAATCTATGGCCACCTGGAAATAATGTGAAAGCTATTAATCCGAACAAACTTCTAACGCTTTAACTTAGCTTTCGAAAATTACATGCTGCCCGGCGTATTTGGAGGATAAGAGCCTTTCACGGATCAGGGTGAGCCGCCAGCAGAATAGATCAATCTCTTAGCACTTAAACACGATTAATGATTTTTTACAATTTTGTAAGCTCGTCTAATCGGTACTTTGCTTCATGCGGAAAAAAGGAACAGAGCTGCCATATATTACGATTTCAGACGATTATTAAATATCTTTAAATTTAAATATTTTTCAACACAGCGCTTTAATTCTCAAACCGTTTAAGCGCCGTACAATAATTCCGGCCATGAAGATTGAAACGTATTTTCCATCTGCCATTTTGAGCCGCTTTATCCGGGAGTATAAGATAGTGGAAAGCCAGGAAGCCGCAACCAATTATGTGCTGCCGGACACCGCCATTGTGCTCGCTTTCCGGTTCAATATGCCATTGGTCAACATCGGCGGTTTCCTAAGGAATCCGCCGGGAACGCTGGTTACCGGCATCTCTCCTTCAGCACGCAATATTGCCTATCCGAAAGGCGCGAAAACGCTGTTGATACTTTTCCGGGAAGGTGGCGCAGCCGCTTTTTTCAGGTTGCCATTCTATGAAATTTTCGGGGCTTCGATATCTCTGGAAGACTTGCTGCCTAATGATATAGTAAACGAAATTGAATCCAATCTGCACGAGGCCAGGACGGATCAGCAAAGGATCATGATCGTTGAAAGCTTCCTGCTTGGTATCCTGTCCAATACCGATAGCGACAAATTGATCGCCTATGCCGTTCAGCAGATCAAAAAAGATAAAGGGCAAACTAATATCCGCAAACTGGCGGGTTTACTGAACATCAGCATAGACCCCTTTGAAAAGCGGTTTCGGAAACTGACCGGCACCACACCTAAACATTTCTCGGCCATCATCAAACTCAGGGAAACTATACAGATGTACCCTACAGTTAACAAACTAACGGACTTGGTTTACGAAATGAACTACTTCGACCAATCACATTTCATCAAGGACTTTAAAAGGTTCACCGGGAAAACGCCTGGTGAATTCTTTAGGAACGGCGCCCAAAAAGTCTGGTGATTCCTTTATTGTATATTCCGGTCTAACCTGCCGGTCCCTCCGCCTTGGCCGCTTTCCTGGAATGGTCTTATCGACTTATTAAAAATCAATGATTTCTTACAATTCCCACTGGTACTGACCGGATAATTTTGCTGTACAGTTCTATCAAAAACACACGACATGGCAACAGCAAAATTCATCTTAACCGCATTCATCACAGGATCGCTTTCCCTTGCTGGCAAGGCATCTTTCGGGCAAAATTCAAATCAACAAAATAACACACCAGCTATGGAACAGGAAAATCGAGCTTCAAAGAAAGCTATCAGCGCAGCTTTCCCCTACAAGAAGAAGTATAAGACCGTATCGAATATAAAGATGGCCTATGTCGAAACCGGTGCGGGCGACCCGATCGTATTTCTGCACGGCAATCCAACCTCATCGTATTTGTGGCGGAACATCATCCCTTACCTGCAGGGACAGGGACGCTGCATTGCACCTGACCTGGTAGGAATGGGCGATTCTGAAAAACTGCCCAACAGCGGGCCCAACTCCTATACCTTTGAAGAGCAGCGCAAATACCTTGACGAACTGCTTTCACAATTAGGCGTGAACCAGAAGATTACCTTCGTTGTGCACGATTGGGGTTCTGCACTGGCTTTCGACTGGGCGTATCGTCATCCTGAGGCCGTGAAAGGCATCGCATATATGGAAGCGATCGTAGCACCCTATTCAATGAAAGATATGCCGCCGCAGGCGCAAAACATATTTACCGCCTTGCGCTCACCTGCAGGGGAGGATATGGTTCTTAAACAGAACTCTTTTATTGAGATCAATCTGCCGGGTACAGTACTTCGCAAGCTATCGTCCGAAGAAATGGAAAATTACCGGAAGCCCTTTTTGCAGCCGGGTGAATCGAGACGTGCCATGCTAAGCTGGGCGAGACAACTGCCGCTTGACGGGCAGCCTGAAAATATCGCAAAAATTGTAACAACCTATGGCAATTGGCTCTCAACCAGTGATATTCCCAAGCTATACATAGAAGCTGATCCCGGCACTATGCCACCCTCGGCACGGGCTTTCTGTAAAACCTGGAAAAACCAGGTGACGGTTACCGCAAAAGGCAGGCATTATGTGCAGGAAGATTCGCCGGACGAAATTGGTATGGCCCTGTCAACCTGGCTAACAAAAATAAATAAACAACAATACAATAAAACGATGAATACAAATGCTGAATTAAACAAAAAAATAGTTCGTAACCTTTACGAGAACATTTTAAAAAACCGGAGATTCGAGGACCTGTCAACGGTTATTTCCGAAGATTATACAGGTATCCAAGGCGAAAAGGGTGTACCCGGATTTTTAGTAGCCGTAAAATCGGTGATCGATGGCTTTCCTGATATCGAATGGAAGATCATGGACATGATTGCTGAGGATGATAAAGTAACGTTACGCTGGACGTGGACTGCGACAAACTCAGGGCCGTTCCGCGGTATCGCAGCGAGTAATAAAACGGTAACCGACAACGCTATCGTTATTTATCAGCTGCGCAACGGTAAAATCATCAATGCCTGGATGCAGGGCGATCGTTTGGGTGTACTGATCCAGATTGGTGCGATCCCGCAAAACCTGGTGCCGGGCCCGCCTGCAAAAGTTAAAGAATAATGTCTAAACTCCTTCGGGTATTTCAACGGGCAGCTCACAGCTGCCCGTTTTTGATTTATTTCGTACAAACCTACCTAATCGTTTTTTGTGTAGTGCTCAGATCCGTCATTCGATTCAGGCTTTTAGGTTAGACCGCCTAATCAGCCCCGAACTTATTACATTAGGCCATGCAAGGGGAGTTAGTTACGCGGCAACCAAACTTTATTCAATAGCGCCTGGTTCTATCAAACAAGCTGTGTTTACAAAGTCTCTTCCGGGCAAAGAAGCAGGCTGCCTGACCCGGTAGCCCGTAGGGTAGGAAATGCGGGGATATCCCCAATGTTGTCACTTTTTTGCAGCAATCAGGCCCCACTATATTGCGGGAGATTAATTTCACTGGTGGCTGGCTTTTTGGGCGATAGTCAAACGAAAGTCCGGTATATACATAGCTACTTTTTTAATATCTTCTTTGGAAAGATCTCGTCTAATGGTTTGTTTTTATGCTTTTGGTAAATATCAGAAATACGGGCATCTATGGGTTTCAATAACTCGATACAGCTTTGCATCTCTTCTTCACTCATCCCGTCCGCCAACAGGTGGGCGGCTTGTTGAACAATTGCCACCGCGTTCTTTAAAACGTCTTCGCCTTTGGCAGTTAGTTTAAGTCGTCTCACCCTTTTATCATCCTTGTCGGAAAACTCATTAACAAATCCTTTCTTTTTCAATCTGATAAGCATATTGCTTCCGCTTGAAAGTTCCATGATATTACTTTGGATCGTCTCAGATTTGATCGGGCTGCCCATGTTAAAAATGGTGACCAGGAGGCCAAATTCTTCCACCTGTCCCAAGCCGGTACCTTCTAACCCCTTATTCGAAAAAAAGATATGGAACTTGCCGATCCGTCGGACAAGTATAATAAACCTCCCGGCGAGGTCAGGAATAAGTTTCCCGTTAGCCTCCGTGAAATATGGTTCGTCCCGGGGGCTTTGTGCAATTTGGAAGCGGTAAAAGTCCTCCAAGGTCGCTCCCGGGTTTTGCTCTTCGAATGCACCCCATACTTTAACTAATTCGACCGTTTTATTCATCTCCAAATATCCATTTGGTAACAAATATAAAAAAATGGAATAAAGTCTTAATTCATAACAATGTGGTTTAAATTAGGCGGGGGCAACAAACCAAATGGCTATCTAACTTATATGTGCGGGAGGTTTATTTCTGAAAAGCGTTTGCTTTTTTAGATATAGAATGTCGATATTGATTTCCGGAAGTTGTATTTTCAATTTGGGAAAGGAAGGATATTCCGAACGGGGGCTTTCTTGACGCTTCCGGAATGCCGGCAAAGGCACATTACTTCGTTGTGATTTGAAATCTTGTGTTCACTAAAGTTACTTGGCCATAAGGGGATGAAACCAGGAGGCGTGGCAACAGTTGACTTTTGCATATAAATGCGGGCTATCGGAACTCATCTGCACAACAGGGATCCGTTTCCATATGCTAACGCAGCAATACAGCAGCTAATTTATTGCCGGTTCTGTTCTGCTATTTAGCGAAACCGGAACACATGCTTCGACTACATTGACTCAACTTGCGTGATCCGGCCAATTCCTTCAATAAGCGATCTCAACAGTCTTATGTACAGTGTTACTGTTGTCTAAGTTGTTTAAAATAAAATGAGCAACATCCGCTCTGGAGATCGAGAGTCCGTTGTTTAAAAACCCTTGGGTTGATACCCTGTAAAGCCCTGTTTTGGGTTTGTCAAGCAGCTTTGGAGGACGGACAATCGTCCAGTCTATCCGACTTTTCTTGATGAGGTTTTCCATAAGCACCTGATCCGCATACACATTTCGCAATATGGTCTGAAGAATATATTTGGTGGCGAACCGCACTATCCACGAATGCGTAGGATTTACATCAATTCCCGAGGCAGATATGAAAAACGCCCGGTTTATCCCAATAAATTCGATTGCCTCAATGACATTCTTAGACCCCTCAGAAAAAAGCGTAGTTTTTTTTATTGAATTATTACCGATGGCCGAAACAACTATGTCATTGCCCTCAAAAGCTTCCAGCAAAGATTTTGGGTCCAAAATATTCCCTTGAATAACTTTCAAATTTTCATGGGTAATAGTCAACTTCTTTGGGGTTCTCAAAATTGCGGTCACGTAATGGCCTTCAGCCAATGCTTGCTTCACAACTTCTCTGCCAATTCCACCGTTGGCTCCTAAAACGACAATGCTTTGAGCGGTTGTATTATCTTGCAGTTTCATCTGTTTTGTATTTTTCG
The DNA here is from genome assembly GCF_034263275.1 of Mucilaginibacter sp. cycad4. Classification (NCBI taxonomy): domain Bacteria; kingdom Pseudomonadati; phylum Bacteroidota; class Sphingobacteriia; order Sphingobacteriales; family Sphingobacteriaceae; genus Mucilaginibacter; species Mucilaginibacter sp. cycad4. The sequence goes on from NZ_CP139559.1 coordinate 4,324,217, forward strand.
TTATTTTTATATGAGTCTGTTTACTTGGCTGTCAAGTCGGATGATCAATAGCAACATGTTCCAATGCGCGGAAATCGGTGTAACAAAAAGAGCTTGATTTGACGAACGAATATTCTTTCCATATAAATCATTTGTGCAGGGAAAGGACGTATGCTGAAATTCCCTTGATCTGCTTTGCACTGAGCTGAGCGGAGAATGACGGCATTGCCACCTTTCCGTTTGTAATGACCTTTATCGTGGCCAACAGGTCCAAGTTGCTTTTTTGCAAATTGGCTGCATTAACTATGCCTGCGGTCCCGTCCGCTCCGTGGCATGCCGCACATTTCTGCTGGAAAGCAGCCTCAGCGTCGCGAAACTCTTCAATTTTATTACCAGGGTGATTGCTTTTAGTTAGGCGACTTACCGCTTTAATACTGCCTTCGTCTTTCGGCTTCGTTTGATCACAACCTGACAACAATACAGCGGTGACCAATATGGTTGCTATTTTAAATTTCATGTTTCGATTGAAAAAAGATATCTAGGATTGAACTTAAATACTTATTGAATAGCTTTCGCTTCTGCGTTTGATGATTTCTCATAATCCTTTCCGGAAACATATCTGATGGAAAGTGTAACTAAAACAAGATCCACAGAAACAAAAATTATTTTTCCGATTTCATCATGCGTACTAATATGAGCAATCAAGGCCGAAACCATCGTTATGATAAAGCCTGCGTAGATCCATTCTTTCACACGCAGCGGTGTTTGAGACAGTAGCAACACAAATGCCCCTATAACCTTCGCGATAACCAGTTCAATACGGAAATAATCGGGAAAGCCGAGCATTTGAAGGTCTTTAGGGTGCGAAAAAGAGTAATAAGCGCTGAACAGCATAAAAAAGGTGATGAACCCTTTAAGAAATCCGTACTGAAGTTTTTTATTTTTCATAAGAAAGTTTTAATAATTAAGGATTAAAGACCGATTAGATCAATTGAATTTGAATACACTTATCGTAATAATGACGAAAAACAGGATGAAGTGGAGAATATGAAAATTCCGGGTTTGAGTTCTATAGTAAGACAGATCCCCGGTCAACACGGCACGGTCTATGTCGACCAGCCGCTGTAATTTAAAGGCAATTCGACGCCGGTAAACGAAAACATTAGCAACAATAAAGACGACAATGGCGAATTTTATCCGAAACCATAGTTGCTCGCCGTAAACACCTTTTGTCAGCACCATCATTCCCAGTCCTGAAATTATCAATACAGCTGCGCCGATCCCGATCACGCGGCCGAACCTGGACAAAAAGAGTAAAACGCCTTCTGCCCTGATGGCATCTTGCGGGAGCAGCTTCCATAATGTTTGAAAGCCAAGATAGTTGATAAGTGTTGATCCGGCCATCACTGCAAGAGCCGATAGGTGAATAGTTAAAAATGTCTGGTAGAAAAATGATGTGTTCATTAGGAAAGAATTTAATTAAACCATTTGGATGTAAACTTCGCTACAATATTATACCAATTGGTTGTTAATTCCAAATGTTATGACGTTTTATTCTATGGATCAATGGTTTGAGTACGTTTATTGCACATTGCCGACAATTCGTAAATTTTCGTTCGCTTCATTTACGCAATAGGAACCGGGAAGCGAAAATTGTTACATTTAAATAAACCAACCAAATAGCTACTTAAGAAAGTTTTTATTTAACCAAAAGGTTGTTTATATTCGTCATTAGGTTTTTTGTGGCCTTAATAGCCATAGCTGCAGACGGATTAGAAAAACTTAGTGAATTTATGCACGTCTTACATTGAAAACCGATGTGTGTTAACAGAAAACTTTACCCGTAGTAAACTTTGCCCCCATGTATGGAGAATACTAAGACCAACCTTCCTTACTATACGGAAATTAATGATTTCCTGGCTTCGATCCCCTGGCCCGGCCGCACGGAAGATCCCGACTTTTATTGTTTGCGGTTAAAACGGCTTGACCAGGACCTGCAAGTATACCGGCCGCCTTTTAAAAGGTCATTTTATTTTTTCGCATTATTTATCAATTCAGGGAAAATTCAGGTCAGCTATGGCGATAAGACCGTTAATGATCCGGATTCTTACCTCGTTTTTCACTCGCCGGACCTGGTGTACAGTTTCGCGCATAACAATGCGCTTGAAGGCTACGTGATCTACTTCAAGCCCGAATGTTTTTCTTTCTTTAAACCCGATTTCCATCAGGAATTCCCTTTGTTTGACTGGCTGCACACCAATCTTTTTAAATTCGATCATGCCACATTTGATCGGCTCACCCCAGACTTTGAAGCGGTATTTACTGCTTATGAAAAATCAGCCAGAACTCGGCCGCTGGAAGCTAAGGTCAAATTGCTTGGTTTACTTTACCATCTCCAGGACTTTACGCCTAAAATAAGTATCACGCCGACCAATAAGCAGCAAATGCTGCTCCGTAAATTTATACAATTGATAGATAATCATTATATTGATAAACGCACGGTTAAAGAATATGCAGACCTGTTATCCGTTACGGCTAATCACCTCTCCCAGTCTGTAAAACAGCTTTCAGGCAAGAATGCGCTAAGTTTTATCGCCGGACGCCTCGCGGCCGAAGCCAGGTCACTCATTCACTATACCGATTTTGAAATTACAGAGGTGGCGTATAAGCTGAATTTTTCCGACCCGGCTAATTTTGGCAAATTCTTCAAAAAACAAATAGGGTTGTCCCCTTCGGAGTTCCGAAAACAGCGTAAGCAATTATATTGACCTGTATTTCCAAGTTTTTGACCAACTGTAATGCAAAGAACGATGTTTCTTTGTGGTAAAAACAACTATTACAATGGCAACTAAAGTATTTATCAATCTTCCGGTGAAAAACCTGGATAATTCCAAGCAGTTCTTTCAGGATCTCGGATTCTCATTTAATCCCCTGTTTACCGATGAAAAGGCAGGCTGCATGGTCGTAAGTGAAAGCATTTTTGTTATGCTGCTCACCGAAAATTATTTTAAAACGTTTATCGATAAGGAGATTTGCGATGCAAGGCTCTCGACAGAAGTGCTTATTGCACTCGACGCTGAATCAGCAGACGAGGTGAAGCAATTTGTCACCAAAGCCGAATCATTGGGCGGCACGATCTATGCACCTGCCAAAGATCATGGCTTTATGTATCAGCACAGTTTTGCAGATCTGGATGGTCATAAGTGGGAAATCGCCTATGTAGACATGAGTCAGTTTACGCAATCATAATAGTTTAGAAAGCATGAACCATAATTCTGAAATAGATACCTACATCGCAAATGCAGGGGACTTTGCAAAGCCTATCCTGGCGCATTGGCGAATGCTTATACACGAACGCTGCCCTGATGTGACCGAAGTTATGAAATGGGGAATACCACATTTTGAATATAAGAATGAGAACATTTTTGTATTCGCATCCTATACAAATCATTGTTCTTTTTCCTTCCTGAAAGAGAGCCTGATGACCGATCCGCGTCTGAAGGCAAATAAAGATTTGAAACCCATCCAGAAGTTTTTGGGAAAGATCAGGAAACGGGAAGACTTGCCACAGGATGAAGAATTCGTATCTATGCTGGATGACGCAATGTTATTAAATGAAAAAGGCATCAAGGTAAAGCGGGAAAAACCGGCAAATGACAAGCCAAAGATACTGGAAACGCCCGACTACCTCCTGGCGGCCTTAACGGGTAATTCCAAAGCAAAAGAGGTTTTTGAAAGTAAGTCAAATTCTTTCCGCAAAGAATACATCGTTTGGATCAGCGATGCAAAGACCGACGAAACGCGGCAAAAAAGAATCAACGAAGCTTTAGAATGGATAGCTGAAGGCAAAAGTAGGTTTTGGAAACATCAATAATAGCATGAATTGTTGAAAGTTGATAGCAGATTACATTCAGCTCGTACAATCTTTCGCAGAGAAAAGCGTCCGATACCCTTGTCCTCAACGCTGCCTTTAAAGTAGAGTCTTTTTTGAATTTGATTATTCATATTGGTAGCGATTCCGAAGCATGTCACTATCCCGATGTTTTGTCGAAATATTTAAAGCAAGATTTTCAATCTCGTGTAAAAAATCTTAATTTTTATTTTCAGATACTTTCAGCCGACATAGATATGGGTAGTAATATTTATAGGGAGACTAAGAAACTAATGACACTTCAGAGTAAGTACGTTCACACATGGGCGATAGTTGGGGTAAAACCTAGGAATTGAACACGATTAAGGCGGCTTTATCTGGTATAAACAGGCTGAATTATACAGGACTTCGATAAATATTTTTGGAAATACCGCCATTTTGTTAAATGATATTGACCTTGTGGCCGTGGTAGGCGGTAACGAAGTACTTCATGGTGACTGAAGTTTATCTCAAAGAAGATGGGAAATGGGTTCTCTCACCTCCTCAACATTAATTAGACCCGTTATAATAAAAACAAATATTCCTCAACCGGCGCGGCCACAACATTAATCTTTAATTTGCACCTCGAAATGGCTCGGCACACGCCATTCAATGAATATTTTAAATTGATAAAAATAAATCATTAATGTAACCAGGAGGCGTAATGCGAGTGACATGAGTAAACGGACTTTGCGCTCCGCAAGGGGCCGCCCAGGATTTGGGCGGCCATTTTTAATCCTTTTTTATTAATTAAATTTCAACGATCAAACCTTGCTGACAATCAGTAGCTTCTGTCTCGGCATCTTGGCGATTGTCAAATATGCGAGTGTTGCCGTCCTTATCCGTCACAATGGCAGCATATTCCGGCCCGCCGTGCATTTCCAATACGAGGTATTGACCGCTATTATCACTGGCCGATTGAATGGGCAAGTAAAACAGGTTGATTGCGTGGATGAATTTTGGTGATAGCGCTTTTTTCAACCCATATTGTTCTAAGCAATGGTTACTGAATATGGCCAAATACCCCTCAAAAAGCTGTTCGGCAAACACATTGGCACTGTTTGTAAGATCATTCCTTTTCCTGTTAATCGTTTCGTTTACCGCTTGGGATAACTGTAACCATTGGTGATAACTCAAAAAAGGGTTAGTCCAATTGGTTATTAACTCTTCCTGCTCTTTAACTACTTATCGGCAATCGCTTGGGTATATTCTAAAAAAGTCGGCATTTCGTTTTTGAACAGGTCAAATATGATTTTCGCTTTTTGTACATTAGTAAGCTGTTGAATCGTTTTCATGGTATTATCATTAATGGAATGAAGAAGGGGGATATCCCCCCGCCGGAATTAGTTAAACAATAAAGCAGTGTTGCCATTTTTAGCAAAGTCTGCACAAATGTTAAAAGTTGTTTGCGAACGATCTTGTCCTGTGCCGTACATGATGGATTTAAATTTGCTTTCGTCATCACGATAATTGCGGACATTTTGATAATACCCCGTTACGGCATTATAGGAGCCGAATAAAGTTCCTTTGGTCGTATTTTCCTGCTGGCTGTCGGCTGTCATCGCATAATCAAATACACTGCTAACCATGTTGTTAAAATGGCTGGAAAGTTCTTCGTCTTTACCTTCTTTTAGTTTTGCATAGGTTTCTTTATTGGGTATCATGGCTAACTGTATCAATCGTTTGACTTGAGGGTCGGTTATCCGCACCCTTGCCCAACGGTTAAAAATGGCCTCCAGTTCTACCGATAGCTGGTTACTGATGCCTAACATTTTATGCGCTCCCTTCAGTTTCTCGGCAGCACTGGCGGTATGGCGTATTTTGATACAATTACTGCAATTGTTCAATGCAGTATTTAAAGTATTGCTACACCAAATACGTACAGGCGTAAAAGCGATAGTAATACTGCCTGTTCCGTCATGCGTTGAGGTTAAAAACAAGTACTGATCTATCAGGTCATTGCGCCCAACCTTAATATAATCGGGCAGCTTGGCGGTAATGAAAATAGTTGAGCCGTAACCTAACGCTCCGGCCGTTTCATACCTGATTCCTCCCTGACCGTCTACGATACTGTCAAAAAATGAAAAGGCATCTACGTTTTGCAGTACTTGGTAATCTTTACCGACCTTATCGCCTAAAATGGCTTCGTTATCGGTGCGGAATGTATAAAAGCTGCTATCAGAAATGATATTGTTACCGCTTGGCAGGGCGTGTAAATTGGGGCGTTTCATGACCTCAAAATTTAATCCCGCCTGTGTGATGGCTTCCGAACTGGTGGCGTTTTTGGCAATGGTCGTACCGATCACCTGCCACACTTTGGGCTTTACGATGTTATTATTATAATTTGTCATGGCTTTAAGTGTTATAGGAATTAAGAAATTCTAAAAACTCGAATTGGAATAATGCAGGGTTGGACTTTGCCAGTTCCTTTGCATAACCCGGCCAATAAATCTGGTCGGTCAGTTCTAAAAAAATCTCTATCATTGTATTAGTTATTAAGATTTTGAAGTCTTAGAAATACGCCCTATGTATTTGGAGTACATAGGGCGTTTCCATTAATGATCTTTAAAAAGAAATTACGATACTGGTTTCCACCTCTTTCAATTTCTCAATACATAGCTCTTTAACTTCGTGAGCGACATAGGCGATAATAAAAGGGTTTTTGGTCACAAACTCGTTGCCGTCATCATCGGAAATCACTAGTTCGCAACGGGCAAAACGGCTATCACTTGCCATATCGTCCTTATCATCGTTTTGTGCAACGGTGAAGCTGTCGAGGTTGCCAATGGTAGTTTGCAGCTTGTTCTTTTGGGCGATCTTTTTACCCAATGCCTCCACCATCTTTACGGTATCTTCCAACTTGCGCGCCTGCTGTTCTTTCAGTTCTTTTTTGCTCGGCTCGGCCTGTGGTTTGATTTCCTCTGCTTTTGCATGTTCAGCCTGTGGCGCTGCTGTAGCGGTTTCGGGCTTTTGCTCATCCTTTTTCACACCCTCTTTACCCTCATCCTTTTTATCATTAAAGGCAGTGCTGATGGGTAGATTATTTACTTTTTGCTCGTTGCCTGAATTGCCGATAGCTGTATTGTTTTTTGCTATTTCCTTTACTTCTGTAGTTTTCATGGTTTCTAAATTTTGATTATTTACAATTTCTTTACTTCGTCTGCGGTTGCTGTACTGTCCGCTTAGTGGTGGGGCTCTGCTGTCTGCTGTTCTCATGGTGCTGTTTTTAATCAGCCCCGTCGGCATACGCCTCCGGTGGCTTTTTGTAAGCACCCTCACCTGAACACGGCGGACTGAAGGACAAGACTTTGCGAAAAAAAATACGACCCGAGCGCAGCGAGGGTGGAGATTTTTTTTCAGCAAACCCGAAGGGCTCCGGTCTTGGCATGCAGACCGTCGTTCAGAAATTTGCTTGCGAAAAAGCCAGTGGAGAAAATGGAAGGAGTTAAAGAGAGGTATTAAAAAGCCGTAAAAAGTCCGGGCGGTTTGGGCGATGCGCCAGCGAAGCACAAAACACCCGGTATTTTAAAATGCAGTGAAGCGGCTGAGTGCAAACGAAGCTGCTGGAGCTGCTGGCTTAAACGACTTAAAGTATGCTTTCCTACATCGATCAAGAACTACGATATTGGGCTAATTCCATAACCGAAAGTAACTTAAATGTGTCATGCCCAGAAGCCATTTAGTTCCTTTATCGTCAATATCGAAAGCTTTTAGATTCATGACATCCAGTATCGAATATTTATAAAAGATAAATACATCATAGAATTATTGTCATATTGTAAGTTGTTGTAAAACAGAATAATTCACTACATTTAACGTAACCTCAAACCCATCAATGACATGAAAAAAATCTATTGCCTGTTCCCCGTTTTGGTAACAGTAATATTTATTTGCTCTTGTAAATCAATGCGTGAAACGCAAGCGATTAACCCAAGGCCAGACGCGGAAATATCCAAGAACGCCAAAGACACGTTAGATCGGCGAAAAAAAGTCACCAATATAACTATCTTATACGGTACCGACCGGAGACGGATCTTGGATAATAATGGTAACATCCAGGAATATGATAATATCCCGGCTGCACCTGGTCTTGTTAGATATGACGTAGGATATACCGTTGTATCAATTCCACCGAATCATGAAGCTGGTAAGATAGAAACGAAAAGTATATGGAAACTTCAATTTAGAGAAGATACACTGAAACATGTCGTTCAGCGAAAAATAACCTTGCTTACTGACCAAGATTTTAATCGCATGCTTGGAAATTCCAAGAGTGGAGAAGACGCCTTTATCTTTGTCCATGGTTATAATAATAGCTTTAAAGACGCAGCTTTAAGAACAGCACAATTAGCATTCGATATTCACCTTCCTATCACGCCGATTATGTTCAGTTGGTCATCCAATGCTAAACCTGCCGCATATGCAAACGATGAGGATCGGGTTCAACTGGCGGTTCCGGCTTTTATTGATTTTTTAAAGCGAGTTGCCAAGAATGGACATTTTAATAGGCTTCATTTGATTGCTCACAGCATGGGGAATCGTTTGATCAGCTTGGCTATGCTTCAAATAGAAAACGATAAAACAGATTTAAAAATCGATCAGGTCATCATGGCGGCACCAGATATATATGCAAGTCTCTTTCAGTTGAACCTTGCTCAGGCATTAACTAAAAAGGCAAGTCATGTTACAATTTATACCGCTAAAAATGATCTCGCATTGATGCTATCCAAGAGTTTTCATAATGATCTGAGATTAGGCGAAATCGGAAAGCCACCTCCGATGTTGGAATTTAGAAACATCGACATCATCGATGCGGTCAATCAGAAATTGGATTTTTTGGGGCATGATCGATTTGCCAGATCACCGGTTATCATTGAGGATATGGATAACATTTTTAAATATCGAATGAATGCTCAGCAACGTAATATCCATATGGAAATGATCGGGAATTACCACTATTATAGCTTTCCTTAATTTTTTTACTGGATTAAAAATTATTAAGAGGAATGAATTTAAGATCCGGAAGCATCCTGTTTTTGCAATTTTATCACTCCGATTCGTATGAAAAGTTCCCGCGGATAAGGTTCAAAGGCAAATGTGATATACGATAAGATTTAGGAAAAACATAGAATTGTAATATTCCGTTCATGGTTGATTTGTTGAAATAGAAGGATATCTGTATTTGCAGATACCCTTCTCTCTTCTATTCGTACGAAAACTTAAATATTGTTTTTTCTTTCAGTCACTTCTGCCCGAATATCCTGCGCAGCAACTTTTAAATCTTGCATGGCCTTGCGAAGCCTTGTTCCAGCCGCAGCATTACCCTTGTTATAAAACTTTTCAGCATCGGCGCCCGCCGATTCTATTAATGCCTTTACTTTTTCAAACTTTTCCATGTTAATAATTTTGATGATGATTGATTTAATGGGTTATCTGTTATTGAAAATCTGATTTATTGGTTTATACGGACATTCCCTGTTCCTGCTCTTTTTCCTTGCCTTTGTTTAGCTTTAAGTTTTGGTCTAAGGTCGGCTCTTTCAGGAACTGCTCCCGCTTTTCAGGCTTCCCGTCCTCGCGGAAGAAATTCAATTGGCTATAACGCGGCGCAGCCTCCATAAACAGTTTAATGTCCTGTCCTTCCTTCATGGTTGTAACGAGCGGACGATTCCCATTTTCCAGGGATTGAATTAGAGCTTCGCGTTTCTTCGGGTCGTCCAATTCCTTCACCTGAAATTTATCCAATACTTTTTCCAGGTCGAAGCCATAAGTAGGAACGTGGTACTGGTTGGTTTGATAGTTTTGGTAACGATCTTTCGGGCTATCCATATCCAGTTTAATCCAGGCTGCATACGGCTGCCCACCTAAATTCAAAAGATCATCACGAAAAACTGCCCGGCCTTGTATCAGGTTTGCGGCCTGTTCAGCGGTAAACCCTTTGCTGCGCTCTACAAAGAATGTTTGCGTTTGAGCCGGTGTACGGAATGTACGCTGAAACTCTTTTTCCACGTAGTTGATCTTCCCGTTTTCCATTTTAGCCAGTTCGGTCTTGTGTGCCGCATCTTTACCGGCAGCCAGTTCGCTATCGCCTTTCTGTTCCTTAAAAAAAGAAATGGCGTTACTTACATTTTCAAACGACTTGACCAGGTTCTTACCCGGCTCGTTGGGGTTAGGTGAAATAACCATATATTTCTGTCCTTCTTCCAATGGCTTACCAGTGTTTAAAGCCACCTCGAACTTATTGAAATAATAATTCTCGGATTGGCTGGACTGACGGAATTGCAGCGTGAAGTCCACCTGTCCACGGCTGCCCGGCACCCGGTCATGCAGCGTAAAATCAGCCACGCCCTTTTCCATTTGTTTTTCCATCTCGGCTGCGATCTTATCTTTAAAGCCGAATTTCTTTAATTCATCACGCAAATTTTCTAAATTGTTTCTGTTCATATCCAGTTCATTTATGTTTAACGAATTCTGTTGTTTTATTTCTTCAAGCAACTGCTCCACAGGCACGTAATACACCAGGTAATCGCCGTCTCCCGGTAGGTAACGCTGATCGGCCAGATGTTCCCAGCGGTCCAGTGCGGCACCGAGCGTATCGTAAAATTCAGGTCGCCCGGATGTAAGAATCTTTCCGATGGCCGCTGTTCAAACACCACATATGACATACCTACATCCTGTGCGTCTTCCAGCATATTTACTATCGCCTGCGCATGTTTCGTCTCCAGGTACATGGGGTCAACGATTAATACGCAACAGCACCGTTTCGCCCCCCTTTAACCTGACCCGTATCTTTCGCACTTTTTTACCCAACAGGCTTTTCGCCGCCGAGATGCCCGCTGTCGCCGCCTGTGTGCCGATGCCGTAATCCGCCGACAGGAACTGCATATTTTCGAACGCCCCGTTCGCGCCATCCCCGGCTGCCTCACCCAATTCGGCTTCCGGCGCCGCGATGCCCGCCATGCCATCCATCGAAAACACGGTTAGATTGACGGGGATAATAGCTGTGCCCATACGGATATTCTTAATGTCCAGTAACAGCCTTTGATTAGTTACCGCGCATAAACCGGACAAAGACTGACCTTTGGGATAGATGATGCCGTTAATTACAATAGAGTCCAGCAAACGCAATTTGACCACACCGCCCGGCTTTACTTTTTGGTTACCGTCAATAAGAGCGGGTATCGCTTTAAATGCACTATCTTTTACCACCGGTTTAACTGCATTGGGCTGTGCTTTGGTCAATGAGGGATTTTGAATTTGCATGATCTTGTCCAACATGCCGCTTAACTGTTCCATTTGCGGATCAGGCGCCCGGCTTTCCTGCTTTTGCTGTAATAGCTTTTCCAAATGCTCCAATTCGGCAGATTGCGGCGTTGCCTGGTAACCATCCGGTGGCTGTTTACTGATGGGTACCGGTTGGTTGATTTGCCGGTTGATCTGTGTTAAGCGCTCTTTGATCTGCACCTCGTTGGTTTCGGCGTTGTTCAACGGTTTGTGGCTGAACTTCGTAGTGTCCCAACCCAAAGCGGCGAATGCGCCCGCCGCCGATTTAGATTTGGCAGAGGCGGAATCCCGCTGCGCCTGGTCGTAGACAGCCATTTTATCGCCGCCTTTGTCTTTTTTTAGTTGCGCGCCTGGCAATTGGGTATTGATGCCTTTGCCGGTAAGTGCTGTCTGCCTATCTGTATCGCCTCTGCCGCCAACGAAAGCATAAAATGCCAAAGCGGAGAATAGCACGATAAACACCGGCAATACCAGCAACATGATGAGTCTTCTTTTTTCTGGTGTCGTCATATCTTTTTGTTTTTCGTTTATAATTATTTGCTAATGAATGGCTTCAGCCAAGCCCAAGCGACTGATTTTGTTCTCTTTCCTGGTTTTTGACCAGGCTGATCGTTTTCACTTGTGCGACATTCGGCTGTCTGAGTTCCTGGAGCAACTCAGTCATTTCAAGCGGTCTTTTATTCTTGTCATACAGATGCAGGTTCTTTTCCATCGGATTGGCGGACAAATAATAAGGGCCTTTGTCCCGTATATGAAAAGTGAGGATGTTCCCGCCTTCGAGGTTTTGAATGATTTTATCCTCTGCTAAACCGGCGACGCCTGTTTCCATACTTAATTTAAGCAGCTCTTTTTGGGGATCGTATCCGTAGTCCTGGTGAAACTCCCTTAGTTTAGGACTGCCCTCAGTATTCCTGTTTGCAAAGTCAAACTGTATCCATGCCTTGTTCGAGGTACCATCTGCCGTTTCAAAGCTTTTTTTGACAGCCCTGCCATCTAACAGGTTGGCCGCTTCCATCGCGGTAATCCTGCTATCAGCCCGGAATACGTAAGAACGGGCGTCTTCGCCTTTCTTAGACAGGCTTGCCTCATATTTACTGAACTGATAACGTCCGACCCGATCACGCTCCATAAGCAGCGTAACATCCAGCCTGTTTTGACTATTCAACTGGCGTGTCAGGTGGATATCAACCTTGCTTGTTTCATAATCCAGGTGTTTTTCGAGTTTACCGTCAATCGAGGCAAAGCCTGCAGTTTTCAATTGCCCTTTAAGCTGATCCAGGTTTTCAGCCCGTTGCTGCTGAAACCGGCGCAAGTGCAGGGGCTTGTCGTAAACCGCTTCCTTCAGGCGATGTAACAGGCGCATGACCGGATTTGGATATAATTGTTTCCGGAGTTTGTCTGTTACGGACCGGATCACGTGGGCAAACAAAACCTCTTTCTCGGACGGATTAACCGATAAGCGGTATAGGCCATGCCGTAAGAAATCGTATTTCTGCTGTTTAATTACCAAAGCACCTTCACCTCCTAATCCGGGAAGCTCCTGCAATTGCTTTTCTTTTGTTGCCCAATTATGCCATAACTCTTCTGCCCGGTTCCTGTGACTGTTCATGATCTGATGGTTTTTGATTCTAATTTTTATAGCATCGCGTTAAGGATCAGCCACAAGCAGTATCCGCCGAATAACAAGCAAAACAGCGCTAAAGCAATGATCCTGGAACTCCGGTTCCAGTGCTGTGTCTTGCGAAACAGATAACCGGCAACCCTTTGCTGTCTGGATTCAAAAAATTGGCTAACCCTGACAGCAAAAGCATTTTCGGTAAAGCCACTTGCCCTATGTTTTTTAAATAACCTCATGGCTGCGTGTTTTTAGTTTGTTCGTCCTTGTTTTCTACCGTTTCCCATCGTTCGATTAAAAAACCATGCGGGTTATTATCGCTCCGGCTCACATTACGAACATATCCTTGCGTAATTAAACTTCGGGTGGTTGTTGAGGTACTGCGTACCAGTTTCTCGCTCGCATAGCAGGTAAAAGCGTATGGATATTGGTTAATATCCAGTTTGATGCTGTCTACCGCGATCTGCTGGCTGATATTGCCGCTGACGATATTGTTATAATAACCTGCTTCCTTTAGGTTATCGTAAGCTGTTTTCGCGCTACCGTCGGCCAGGTATAATGCTTTGGTGATAGTCGCCTGTATCTGTTTGTCATCCGGGTCAAGACTAAAAAAGTCTGTATGAAAAACTTTGATATGATCGCGCAACTCTACCGGTATATTGTCTTTCCGGTCAGCGGCGATAGCTTCCAGGGCCTTGCCATTAGCCAATACATAAATGTGGTTTTTAAAATTGTCCGAACTCTGGTAGCTTTTATAGATCGCGAAGCAACTGATCCCCACGCAAGCAGCAATCAGCAGGTAGCTGAACAGCTTGATATGTTTAAAAGCACTGTCTATATTTTTGAATTGCTGAAACATTTACTTGCCCTCCAATTTGTTTTTTTGATGATTATTGCCTGTTCCACGATAGCCCTCCATAAAATCTGATGGGGCATTCAGAATGTTGCTTCGTGCCTGTTCGCCGCGATCACCTATAGCCGCCGCGGCAGATGGTACGTTGCTTACCGTGGTAGCCGTAAGACTGGTTACACGGCTTAATAATCCGTTACCACCATGCGCGTGTATGACATAGTTGGCGACGCTTGGCACCGAGAAGTAGCCAACTATGCCGATGCAGAGAAATATGAGATAGCAGGTATCGGTGGGACTAAAAAACGTATCGCCCGAACTTTGTATCTGTGATATGTCCAGTTTAATCATTTGCTGCTGCACCTGGCCGATGATACTACCAAAGATGTTAGCGATAGGCAGCCATAAAAAGATATTGATGTAACGGGCGATCCATTGCTGCAAAGAATGGTGCATGCCATCGAAAACTGCAAACCCGAATACCAATGGCCCTAAGATGGCTAATACGACCAGGTAGAAAGTGCGTAAAGTATTGATACAAAGGATAGCTGCTGCATACAATACTTGCAATATCTCCGACATCCACTGCTTGATATTGTTCTTGAAATTGTACTGCATCTTGTCCATCCAGAATTTCACATCATTGCCCAAACCGGAAAAGGTGCCCTCATTCTGATCGTTCGGGTCATCCGGATGGGTGTATTTGTACCATTGTGCCCGGTCACCGTTACCGTCGTCACCTACATACATTTGATAGGTGCTGCTATGCTTTATCGCGTCCTCTTTTTGTTTGAGCAGTAAGGCTATCGAATTATCCGAATTACTGACCATCGCCCCGGTAGCCGACACAACCGGCTGCATCACACCATTCATCAGTGCAATGACCGCCGGGAAGAGCATAATGCATATCCCCAATGCGAAAGGACGCAACAGCGGATAAAAGTCGAGCGGCTCTGCCCGTGCGATCTGCCCCCATACTCGTGACGCGATGTACCATAAGGCTGCAAACCCTGCTATGCCCCGCGCGGCACCGATCAGGTTGCTACACATCGGTATCATTTGGTTATACACATTATCCAATACCGGTTGCATCCCTTTCAAACTCGAAGTAATGTCCTGGGCATTGACTTGCATAACGGTGGCGGTAAGCAGTAGCATAACTGTACCGGTGGTTAATATTTTATTTTTCATGGATACAGTGTTTTTAAGTTATTGACCTCGTTCTGCTCCTGCTGGCGTTGAACCAACAGGATATTAGTACGTCGGTTAAAGTCTCGTAGAAAGGACAGTTTGTCGTTGCTGGAAGCATATATGCGATCAATGGCCGACAGGCGCTCGTCATCTGACATTCGTAATTTTGAAGCGGTAATGATGTTGGCCAGGTCATTGACATCGTTTAAAGCGGCGCTCGTTAATTGCCCGTAAACTCTGGCGAGGTAATCGAGTTCATCAGCGTTGAAACTCCCGCTGTTTTGAAATTGCCTGTAAGCTTTCCTATATTCCGAAAGGATACTGATCTCATCAGCGATAATATCAGCCACTCTTGCATATTTAGCTACTTCGGGATTAACCTGCATCAAGCCATTCAGGAAAACCGAATGCAGGTTGAAATTGCCCTGCGCCAGATCTTTTACCTGACCGTAGCCCTGTGTAAGGATGGAATACCCTTGCTGCATATCCGAAAGAATGGCCTTGAATTGCGTCAATTTTTCAATATCCAGTATCAATTGCTGAATGTCCTGATCCTGGGCTTTTGAGCGTTGAAAGCTGAGTGTGCAAAGCAAAACGCAGATACACCTCAACCAAATTTTAATTGATCCCATAAACTTGTTTTAAACTGTTCATTTGATTCAGTTCATTATTGTGCTGCGCCAGCAATACCCTGACCTGATTGCAAAAGGATTGGGTAAACGCATATTTATCTTTCATCCGGCTATAAATATTGTCAAGCCTGGTTAAGCGCTCGTCATCGGTCATTTGCGCCTTGTCGCCGGTCATCACCAGTTCCAGTTCGGCCAGGTCTTTATTACACTCGCTGATCACCTTATCCCTCACTTCGCCGATGTATTGCAGGGTGCTCTGATCCAAACCGTTCAGGCCGTTCAAACGATCATATTGCGGCGAAATCTGTAAAGCATAATTGGCAATGCTATCCGCTTTGGGTTTATTCCTGATCTCTGGGTTTATGGTCTTCAGCGAATTGTAATAAGAAGAGTGCAGGCCGTATTCACCTTTGACCCATCCGCCGATATTGCCTAATCCATGCTGCGAAATTTGGTACCCCTGTTTGACATAGCTGCCATATTGCTCCAACGCGATGATCTGTTGTGTTAAATATTTGATCAGCGTTTTCTTTTGGTTGAACCATTCGGCGAACGTCTGTGCCTGAACAGGCTGAAAGCTGAAAGCAAAAAGCAGCCCCACCCAAACCCTCCCCAGTAGGGAGGGCTTAGCTAACCTCCTAATCAATTCCATAATACTTTTTTAAAGTGAGTACTTCGTTTTCGTCCTTTGCCCGTTGGATACTCAGCATATAATTCTGGTTATTGAATTGCTTCAGGTCGCTACAGTTGGTATCTACCCGGTCTGCTGCTTTATTAACCAGTTCCAGTCGTTTGGCATCGCTCATTTGCGTTTTAAAAGAATTGATGACCACTAAAATTTCATCAAGGTTTTTGACGCTTTCCTGTAAGATACCCGAATAAACAGATTGCATATATTTCAATTCATCAGCAGAGAAATGCTTATCCGATTGGAGCAGGCCCCAGGCGTGATTGTACTGACCGACCAAAGTCGCCTGCTTTCCGGTCATATCTTTGATGTGCTCGTAATAGGCGATCACTGATTTGACCTGCCAAAGTTCATTGTAGTAGTTATCATACAGATTTTTCTGTTTCTCTGACCAGTCCGATATCTCTGTAAGTTTGAGTTTGGACAGTTGATTTTCCAGTGCCTTCTGGGCGTTTTGCAACCAGATTGTTTTGTTCTGCAATCGCTGCACTTCCAGGTCGATGGCCCGGATCACCCGGCCAACCGTTTCCTGCAATACCTGGCTGACCACAATCTGTGCATCCGCGCCCTCGGGCAGAGATACAAATACGGTGACTGCTGATAAAGGCAAAATGACCATATACTTTTTCATGATATTTAAAATTTTTGACACAATAGCCTCCTTTTACACTGCCGGATGCAGTATATCAATCGTTATGTGATGAATAGTTCTGTTAATTAATTCAGCTTGCGGTAAACCGCCTGTTTCAGCAATAAAACGTGTTCGTCAGGGTCAAAACGAAACACCCGGCCTGTCGTCGTTTCATTGAGCACCCCGCTTTTTTCATCGTAGTTGCCCTCCAGTTTTTCAACTTGATGCTTCTTAGGCAAAAGCCGGCCATCACGGATAGCCTGGTAGCCGGTATTCCGGGTAATACTATAATGGTTCACATCGGTATGGGTGAATATCAGGGTATCATCCGCTACCGCATATTCACCTTTGGTATGGTTCACATAAATACCGTCAATAAAAACTTGGTTTTTACTTGACTTACTTTGACAGGCTGCTATGCATAACATGCCGATCATCATAGTTACTGCTGTTTTCATATGCTTACTTATTTGTTTTTGGTTTGTAGATCTGCTACCAGCATAGCGATCCCTTTTTGTATGCTACCATATTTTTTTGCGTATTGCTGTACTTTGACTTTTTCGCTTTCTTCGGTGGTGTACGCGTAATATTCCGCCGGACTGACTTCGACCCGGTAAACTTTGGAATGCTGGCCCAGGGAGATAAATACCTCTTTGTATTTGCGTTTGGGATCATTTGCCCGGTTCATAGAAAGTACCTGTGCTTTTTCTTTATCCGTGAGGCCCAGCAATTCCTGTATCGCGTCAAACTTGTTTTGATATTTACTTTGATCTAAAAGGATCTTACAATCACTGTTATTAATGATCGCCTGTTTGACGATGGGACTGCTGATGATATCCTCGACTTCCTGGGTTACCACGATCGGTTCACCGTAGAACTTACGCATGGTCTTAAATAAATACCGGATATATTCAGCCATGCCTTCTTTGGCGATGGCCTTCCAG
Source organism: Mucilaginibacter sp. cycad4 (assembly GCF_034263275.1). Lineage (NCBI taxonomy): Bacteria > Pseudomonadati > Bacteroidota > Sphingobacteriia > Sphingobacteriales > Sphingobacteriaceae > Mucilaginibacter > Mucilaginibacter sp. cycad4. The sequence goes on from NZ_CP139559.1 coordinate 4,341,938, forward strand.
CATTCTTCTATCAGCACTACTTTTCGGATGCCAGGCAGCTTGCGCATTTTGGAGGTGATCATTTCCATGATAATGAGCGTAACTACCGGAAAAAGTGCATGGTCCTTTACCGCATCTATCTCAAATACAATAAAGCGTTCGTGCAATAAGTCAAGGTTTTCCGTAGCGTTTAACAGGTAATCAAATTCGCCGCCCCGGTAATACGGGTTCAGCACATAAAGGAAATTCGCTACATCGAAATCCCGCTCTTTGACCTTGCCATTTTCCAAAACCTGCAGGTAATGTTCCATCAGGTAGTCATAGAAAGTATTAAAGCATGGAAATACATCCGGGTATTGAGCCAGGTGCTGGTAATAGCCAGTCAGGGCATTGGAGATCGCCACATACTCAGACCTGCGGTAAGGTTCATCATCCTTTTTCCAAAGCGCTAATAATAAAGTTTTAATGCTTTCCTTTTTCTCTGTATCTAACACATCACCATTGGTGAGATAAAAGGGATTGAACTTGATCGGGGCATTTTCAGAATAGGTAAAATAATAACCACCTGCCAGTTCACAAAGCCCTTGATAACTGTGCCCGATATCCACGATCACAACATGAGCCCCTTGTTCATAATAAGAGCGCAGCAGGTGGTTTGTCCAGAAACTTTTGCCGGAACCGCTCGGGCCGATTGTAAATTTAGAGCGATTGGTGATCCAGCCTAATCGCATGGGCTCGTCCGAAATATCCACATGAACCGGTTTGCCCGTTAAACGGTCGCCCAAACGTATCCCGAAGGGACTGACGCTATCCTGATAACCGGTTTCCAGGTTAAAGAAGCACGCCGCCTGTTCCACGAACGTATCAAACGTATCATTCATCGGAAAATCGCCTTCATTACCGGGCATTCCCGCAAACCAGACCTGCGCTGCCCCGTCCGTTTCCCGCTTGGCGGTTGCATCCATTTGCGCCATGGCCGAACCCACCAGGTTCTTTAGGTCTTTGGCTTTATGTTCATCGTCCGACCAGGCCAGTACATTGAAATGCGCTTTGATGGGTAGCCGTTGCTCAGCAATCGCCTCGTTCAAAAAATCATTGACGGCATCCCGGCTGATCGCGTTTTCACGGGAATAACCGGATAAGGATTGCAGGCGAAGCTTTTTAGCTTCCAGCCGCTTGATAGTTTTTTGCCCGTCCTCAATAAAAATATATTGATTCAGGATGTGGTTGCAAGGCAGCAAACTGCCTAAAGGGCTGGCAAAGCCGATGCTGAACTTAGTTCTGTCGGTCGAGTACCGGTCATAATTGATCCTGGAACCGCAAAGCGGCGGCAAATCCTCTACATCTGCGAGCGTATACAATTCACAACGGTTTTTACCAACCCTGATGTCATCTTTGATATGAATATCCTGCAGAAGTGGCTGCTGTCCGGAGGTTCTTAAAAACAAGTATTGTTCGATGATCCCGGCTTGTTCTGCGGTTCCAGCCAATTCATCATCATTCAGGCGCCTTAAAGAAATAAAACCGCTATCGATCAATACCCGCTTAAACTGGCCTGCACTATCTAAAAAATCTTTATATAAGACCGGGTTGACGGTTTGTTGCGGTACGATGGATTTACGAAGGATATTGCTGTAGGCGGATGAACCTAACTTCCTGTCAACGCGTTTTTGAGTCAGAAAAATATAGCAACGATGTTCCAGGAACGCACGTTCATTAAAGAATTGTTCACTGGCGCGTGACAGGAAACTTTTACCGCCTTTTTCAAAATTGGCTTTATAGGTACTTTCAGTAAAATAGTCCTGCTTATGAAAGATACAACCCTGTAAGAGCAGGCGGATCGCTTTCACCCATGCCTGGTGGTAGGCTTCGTAATCCCGGTCGGCCAACGTGAAAATTTCCGGTAAGGTAACCGAGTAACCTATGGTGATATCACCATGAGCCGACAGGATCGCGCCGTTCTCGACTTTGGTTAGCGGCAATATTTGATGGATGTCAATACTCATAAGTTACTTTTAAGATTAATAAGTACCTGCCTGGAATTACATTTGAGATATTCAGGCAACTGTTTTTTGGCGAAGTGTTTGGATAGCCCATGCTCACCGAAACGGTGACTAAGCCTGGATACGCCGAAAAACAAACCTGAACCTAAACCAATAATAAGCGGCAGGATCGCCCAAAGGGTCAAGCCAATGATGTATAGCACTGCAAACCCAATTAATAAAACCACTAAGCCGACAGCCAGGTAAGCGATATATTGCGCTTTTAGACCCTTAAAAACAATTGGTTTTGACACCCCTTTATTGATCTGATATACACTACTCATAACTCTCGATTTTACAATCCGAAGAATGATTTAAGTACGGTTGCCACAACCACTAAGAACACACAGGAACCGAACCATGCTGCCGCCACTTTATTGGTATCCGGTTCGCCCGCATTCCACTTATTAAAAACCTTAATTGCGCCTATAATGCCGACGACCGCACCAATAGCATACATTAAATTGCAGCCTGCATCAAAATAGCTTTTGACCTGGGTGGTAGCCTCGTTGATCCCGGCATTGCCGTCCGCTCCGTAAGCCGCTATGTCAAAAAACACATTGCAGGTGAGCATGGCAATGGTGAACATCAGGGTCTTTAAAAGCGCCTGTTGTTTGGGGGTATAAGGGATATGGTTTTCTGTAAAAACAGCTTTGATGTCCCTGAGATGGGATATGATTGATTTGAACATGATAATTAGGGTTACACAGATGAATGAAAAAATTGATTACACCGATCAGGCCCAGAGGCTGTCCAGTTCTTTGTCCGAGATCGGAAAAAGCACATTATCGCGGATATAGTCGTTCAGTGCCTGCTGGTTAGCGGTTCCCTTAATAGCCGGGTACTTGGCCTTGACCAGCCCAAACAGGGAGATAAAGTCCGGCTTGCTGCCCTGTTCTTTTTCCAGGATATGAAAAATGCTTTTCAGTTCCTCGATCACATCGGGTATCAGGCTTTGCTGAACTTGCCGATGGTCATCATCTTTTATTTCATTGTTTAAATCCTCTTGTTCATCCCAATTATGTCCCTTATCCTTTTCGCTTACGTCTGGCGCAAAGCCGAACATGTTCATCCCCAATTGGCTTACACCCTTCGGTAATACCGTTTTGCCCATCAGGTCGCTTGCTTCGTCTTCCGAAAATTCCTCGTAATCTTCGTTCCAGGCATGTTGCAATGGCTCCGGCTGTTTGCCATCCCTACGTCTGCGTTTTAAAAATTCATCGAACTGTTTCCGGTAACTAAACCCGACGACCAAATACCAGATACAACTAAATACTACAGCGGCAACTAAAAACTGTTGCCAGGTGAATTGATGTAACATAATTTCTTTACTTTTTCCTATCGCTCCATTGCGGCAGGATTACAAAAGCAAAGGTTGTCAGTCTATCAGATTTCGGCTCGCAAGCGATCCGGTAGGTGCGAACGATTTATTTTAAGTAATTGATTTAAAACGATATTTGCGTACAGGCTTTAAAGCCAAATCGTCATCTACACGTTTATGTATGGACTCCCGCATCTGTTCAATATATCTTGTCGGACTGCTTGCTTTACGGTTCCGGATATCGATAAAATCCCGGTAAGCCCTGGACAAATCAATTTGTAAGTGTTTTTCCATAAAGCGGATAATTACCGCGATATCCGCATTGCCGTTATTGAGCTGCCCGGTAAAATAAAAGCCATAGATGACTTCAACCAGGTTGACTTTATCCCCCGTCCACCTGAGTTCAGCAGTTTCTTTTTCTTTCAATAATACCGGACTTACAGTCGGATTTAAATTCCCTAACATTTTCAGTAAATAATCCTGTAGCAGTTCATAGGCTTTGATCTTGGAAAATAAATAATCGCAACTGGTTGCAAACTCCCTATCAAGCTCCGGCACTTCGGGGATCAGTACACTTTGCACGTCAACACCCCTAACAAAATAAAGGTTATCCAGTTCGGTCGCCCTTAAGCGGTAATACTGGTAATGGAAGTAAATCTGCTTAAAAAAGCGGTTTACCGCTTTTATTTCCTCATGGTAGTAGTTTTTGAGTATTTCAGTATCACCTGAGGGGAGGCTGGTATCTATGTTGTATTTTTCCAGGTAGAAGATTCGGAGACTATAAAATTCAGGCTTGATATATTTGAAAAACTCAATTTCTTCGGTCTTATCCTTAAAAGGATGTTCTTCAATATAATCTTTCAATTTCTTCAAAGCGGAACGAACTGCCCCTAAAACAGCCGACAGTATTTTAAACGGCTCAGTTTCATTTGCAATGATTTTCGAGATATCATCGCTAAGCTGCGTTAATAGCTTATCACTAAATTTTCGTAACATAAAAAACAGGTTAAATAAATTCTGCCGTGCCTGTTTACTGGCAACAACTTTTCACTAAAGCAGAAGAAAAGTAATTTTTAATCCATGCGTATATACTTTGTTAAACCATTTAAATAATAATGGAACAAAAGTGGACATAACAATAGCATACGGTAAATAGGGAGATTACCTTGTTTTTTGATATAGGGAAAATGTACTACTCGATTCCAAGTAAAAAATTAAGGATAGATATGTAATTTCTGAATAAGGGCAACTTTATTGTTGACTTCTGTCTTTTCATAAATATTCTGAACATGGTTATCTACGGTCTTTCCTGCAATAAATAGTTTTTCTGATATTTCTTTATAGGTCAACCCCTCACGAACTAACAATACGATTTGAATTTCCCGGTTAGTTAGCCGGTAAAATTTACACTGTTCTTCAAATTCCTCCCTTTGAGATCCGATACGTCCTAATTCTTGTAATTTCCCATACTCTTCACGCTCCCTCTTAATAGATTTTCCAAGAAACAGTATAGAAATCGCGATGATTCCCGTATTGGTACATAATACCTCTATAAGCTGACTTTCTTCCACCAAACCAAAAAAAGTCAATGATGCCCAGGGAGTGATGGCACTATACATGGCTAGCTCTTCCAGATATTCATTTTTATTTCTGTTCCTCTTATATTTTTCACGGATAGAATTGAACATTATCCAAAGTAACACTAAGGCATAGATTAAAGGCACTATCATTCCCAACTTAATATCGGCTTTTAGATTACCGTTGATGGCGTAAACGATCACGAAAAAAACCGCATAGGGTAGCATTAAAAATAAAGGAACTCCGAAAAGCGCATGCCAGCGAAGTGAGCTCAGATCAAATGCTTTATAAAAATAAAAAGGGAAGTAGGAAGCCATCAAAAACCCACTTCCATAAGCGGTCATTATTTGTATGGGAATAGAAATATTGATTCCGGGATCGGGAAAAAGACCGCCTGTGATATTATAAAAAAGCATTAAAAATAGCAGGATCAGATACCTTATTCTGTTTTTATCCTGCGGTCGAAATGAGTAATAGGCGAGCTGGAAAATGAGCATACAGATTTCCAGTAAAATGAATATGAAAGTGACGATATGAATTTGAGTACCGAATACAAGCATGGCCATAATTATTTGTCCGGTTCCCGTTTCAGAAAAAACAAAGTGTAGTCTAATTCCAGCCGGTTGTAAACTTTAAACCCGAAACGTTCATACCAGGGAATATTGATTAAGGTTGAGGTTTCAAGGTAAACAGGGAGCGCTTTCAAATCGGCTTCTGCTAAGACTTCGGTTAACAGCGTACTACCAGTACCCAAATTCTGACGTTCCGGTTGAACACCAATAAACCACAAATAAATCATATCAATTTTGGGATGAAATTTTTTGATTTGATTTTCCCTCTTTATGGTCTTGTTGATGTTACTTAAGCCAATGGCCTGAAAAATAAGTTTTATATCTAACCAGATTGATTTTAACGTTGTTCGTTTGAACTGCGGATACAATAACAAAACGCATGCATTTGAGTCATCAGACAGCAAAACCTCTCCAAATTGTGAACACACTTCATAGGAATAGTCCATTAGTGCTTCAATGCGCAGTAACCTATTCTTATCCTGCTTTACAATGTAATTGACACTCCGGTTTTTTGAGAAGGCCCTGGAAAGGATATACAGTACTATTGACTTATCGGCGGCAGCGGCTTTTTTCATAGGTTGTTTGATACTGTTAATTTTACAAAAATATTTGCATCCTAATTGACCTGACGGCTGGAAATGTGAAGCCGCTTATCTATATCCTCAAAAGCATTCAATACCTTATCCAAATGGTCCCGTGTGTGTGTGGCCATTACATTCATTCTTATCCTTGCATCTTTTTTCGATACGGCAGGGTACATGATTGGGTTGGTATAAATCCCTGATTCTAATAATAACCTTCCCGCCTCAAGCGCTTTAGGAATTTCTCCCACCTTAACCGGGATAACGGCTGAAGCAGTCGCACCGACATCAAACCCGGCATCCCTAAGCCCATTTTTAAGGTAGTTGATGTTGTTCCAAAGTTTGGCCCGCCATTCAGGTTCCTCGTCAATAAGATCAATGGCCTTTAGAATGCCCATAATTGCAGGCGTCGCAGTCGTAGAAAACAAATGCTGTTTAGATTGGTATTTCAGATAAGTAATAATTTCGGGATCGGCAATTACATATCCTCCAATATTGCCAAGCGCCTTACTGAAGGTACCGGTAATGATATCAATCTTGTCAAATGCATCGTACATTTCGATACCCCCCCTACCTGTTTGTCCGACAACGCCTATACCATGCGCATCATCTACCATTAAATAGCCTCCATAATGATGCGTTAATTCCGCTATTTTATCCAAAGGCGCCAAATCACCATCCTGACTATAAACCCCATCAACGATTACCATTTTAGTACGGTAATTATGCTGTGCGTTTTGCAATATCTGCTCCAATGCCTTAAGGTCATTATGCAAAAATTTCTTCCTGTTAGTATTTAAACAGCCCTCGTATACACTTGCATGAACAGCCATGTCTACTATAGCTATATCCTGTTTATGAAGAAGGCATTGTAATGTCGCACTGTTAGCAGTATAACCGGTTGTATATAAAATGGCCTCTTTTTTCATATAGAATTTCGCAATCTTGTTTTCCAGTTGCTGATGATAGACAAAGTGACCACCAATAGCAGGCGATGCGCCCGACCCTGTACCAAACAGCTCTGTTCCCATTATCACCGCTTGCTTAACTTTCGGATGTTGACTAAATCCAAGATAATCATTGGAAACCAGGCAAACGGACCAGGTTGGTTGATCATTTCCGGGTAAAACAAGATGCATTTCCGGCCCGCAATGGGAAAGCGACTCAATCCGATAATTAAAATGGCCCCTTACTTTCAAAAAGTCAAGATATTTTAAAAATTCCGATGCCGTTGCGTAAATGTCCCTGCCTTCCATATTCTCAAAATCCTGGAAACTGGCCTTTTCAAAATCAATTGCATTCATATGTTTAGCTGTAACAGGTGATTAATGCATTAAAAATAAGCTACAAAAAAACGCGAAAGTGTGAGTTGTTAAATTTTAGTTAAATAATCATGAAGTCAAAAGAAATATTTATGAGCAACTCACGCTTTCAAGCATAAATGTGAATTTATTTTGCAGGCTTTATCATGGATTAATTAATTCTTTTGACTTATGAATACACGGCCTTTAATCAACTTATTAACCGGTATTACCACTATTTCATCCGCATTTGAACTGGCCTTATCGGATCGACTTGAACAGGAGCAGTACAAACCCCATCAGATTCTACATGCTGCCGGTCAAATGGAAAACCGACTTTACTTCATCGAAACAGGCTTTGCCAGAAATTATTTTTATGATAAAGATGGCCAGGAACATACTGTTAAATTTCGTGAACCAGGGGATATATTATTCTCTTATGAAGGTTATTACAAAGTGCCATCTTATTTTTATACTGAGATCATGGAAGAATCCAGATTGATTAGTTTGACCTATCATGATTTGCATGAACTGGATAGCATCTTTACTGAAGTGTCCGTCCTGATCAAGAGCCTGTTGCTCCGTTTCCAGAAAGAAGAATATCAAAGGCAAAGCCTGATCGCCCTGCCAAACGAAGAACGATACCTCCAACTACGCAAAAACAATAACGCGCTTTTTCAGAGAACACCATCCAGGATCATTGCCTCTTACCTGCATATGAGCCGGGAAACTTTAAACAGGCTCATCGCCAGGCATTAACTGCACAGATCGCCAGTTAAGCAGGTCATTTGAACAGCAAATCAAGCCATTTGAACAGGAAAATAGTTAGAAATGACTGCCTAAACTCTGTCATCTGACACAGGTAGCATCAAACCAGATGCCCTAATTTTATCCCGACATCTAACCATCATGAAAAAAGTAAAATCACTCTTTACTTGTGTTTACGCGGGCAAGAAGATTATCAGTCGTACTGTACGCAATCGAAAGTTTGCCGTTTTCCCGGGTTGCCCGGATAGCTGTACATAGCTATTCGGGTAACAGTAAAACTTGCATAGGAAATGCAAATTTACCGGCGAGGTCTGCCAAAAGACAAATCACAATATCATTCTATAAATTAAAGTTTTTGGAGCCCTTTTTTGCTATTATAAAAAGTTCAAACCTGTGAAAAAAATCACATTAAAAAATAAATATGTGGCTATAGTAGCCTTATTTGTCATGTTATTAGGTGCAGGCGTAGCATTCGCGTTTAAAGCACCGGCTAAAAAAATCAAAGTTCTTCCACCGGTTCAATACCAGTTTAACGGTACCACTTTAGCACAGGATAAAACAGCCGCAAATTATTCCGTTGTGAGCGGATCGGGGCCTGATTGTGAGGGAACCGCCCTGCCTTGTGTGGTAAGTGTATCAGGTGATTTACAAACCTGGTTAAATGCACGTACTGATACCCAGATACGTGACCAGGCTATTTCTACAAAGGATTAATCAAACTGAAATAAGGAACGGCAATGTTGGGTTAACACTGCCGTTCCTTTTATCTTGGATTCTGTTCCATCCCAGTCAGTTGTATAATATCGTCGGGGATGGGTAATGCATACCGCGGACCATTGGGCTGTAAAATATAAGTCTGCCCATTAATGTTTCGGGTTAATGTAATATTCTGCCCCGCTTTATTCAGCCTTTTTAAATCCATCCACCTTAATCCCCGCATCAATAACTCTTTTCGCCTTTCTGTCAATATCAATAACAAAGCATCATTGGAGTTAGCAGCTATAAGAGGTATAAAAGTTCCGGACTTGAACCGCTTTATAAGTAGTACGTTCAAATCGCTCATCGCCTCATTGGTTTTCCCGGCTCTTGCAAAACATTCTGCTCTCATTAAATAAACATCGTCAGTCGCTATTCCTCCAAATAAATTACCGCCGCCCTCGTAACTCCCTTTAAAAACGTGTGTTCCGTTGGTGCCAGCCTTGAAGAAAATTGTTTTCCGCAGATCATTGGTAGCATAAGAATTATACAGCATGGTATCGATCCGTGCCCTTGTATTACTTAAGGGTGCTGGCACCGGGATCTTGTTTTCGTGAATCACTTCTGCATTGAATTGCGCTACCGGATAATTTGCTCCTGCGTTGAGCGTATTGAAATCCAACAAGGTATGAGCTAATTGCAGGCATGAATCCGCATACAGCCCTGCCTTTTCATATTGCTGCATATATAGGTATGTCCTAGCCAACAATGCAAAAGCAGCCGGTTTTGAGGAGCGCATTACATGTAATGGGGTTACAGGCAGTAAAGCCGCTGCTGATCTGAGGTCTGAAATGACTTGGTTATACGTTTCCTGTAAATTACTTCTGACGGATTGCTGGTTAAAATCAGAATTCAACCGTATTGGAATCCCAAGCTGACCCGACGCGGCATTGGGATCATAGGCTGATGTCCATAAGCTCGCGACTTGCAGAAAGGCTTTACCTCTCACAAAAAATGCTTCACCCTTTACATTATTATAATCATTTTGGTTGTTACCTGTCTGTGCTATTTTGGACAGACCTTCTAAAATGGTATTTGCGGTAAACACCGGCCTGTAGGAATAATACCAGTCATTGCTTTGCGGCATAAATAAATTGCTTTTTTGCCAGGTGTACATATTTCTGAAATAATCAGTTGAAAGGGCCTGGTAATCTGCATCAAACAGGTAATAATTGTCCGCAGAGATTTCTCCTGAACCGGGGTCGGCATTATTGATCACTGGGTAGTTATCCAATAATGCTTGAAAATCTGCCAGTGTTGAGGGTACAGCCAGTTTTACGTCTGGTTTTTCGTCCAGATATTTTTTGCATCCGGGAGTTGCAAAACCAAGATATATGATCGTTAAAATGGAAATATATTTTTTCATCGGTATTTAATTTGTTTTTTAATGGTGATGAAGCTATCATGATCTGTATGTTTTTGCTCCCGCGGTAACGGTAGATCATGATGATTTCATGATTAAATATTCTCAGTGATTAATGAACAATTTTAAAATGAGGCTTTTAGTCCAAATGCGATGGTAAGCGGAGGTTTCAGGGTACTGCCGCTATAGTAATAATCCGGGTCAATGTGGTCTTTATTGGCCCGCCAGATGATACCCAGGTTACTGATATTCGTGTATAACCGAAGTGTCCTGAATGGCAGCCAGTGATAGTTATCCCGGTTAAATTCATAGCTTGCTGTGATATACTGGAGCCTGATATGGTCGCCTTTGTCAACCAAGCTTTCCGAGCCGCTATAAAAGGCATCCTTTTGAACATTGTCCGGATAGATCATGGATGGTACGGAAGTATGCAGTTCGTCCCCCGACTTTTGCCATCGCAGCGCGTAATCGGAATTTCCCTGCCCATTATTAAAAAGTAGCCCGTAATCAATGGAAGTCTTTTTTAAATAATAGCCCAATTTGTAAGTGGCTACGACAGTCAGTGACAGGTTTTTGTAAGTAAATGTATTGCCCACCGATCCAAACTTCGTAGGTAACGCAGACCCGCTGTACTTGAGGTCTGATAATAGCGTATTGTTGTACAGTACATTATAGTCTTCGCTAACCTGACCACCAACGTAACCGCGTGGATTACCGTTCAATGGATCAAGCCCGGCAGACTTAAAGGAAAGAATGGAGTATACAGGTTTACCTACTATACCTGATATGGATGGAGAGGTGCTTACATAAGTATTACCCATCACGTTATCCAAATAATAGGCGGTGATCTTGTCTTTGTAATAACTAAAGTTCACCGTAGTCCTCCATTTGAGTTTGCCCGTGGTGTTGATACTGTTTAATGTAATATCTACCCCATTACCTTCCATAGCCGCAACATTTTTCACGATGGTATAATCCACACCTGTCGTGTAATCCAAAGGTGCATTGCCAAAGAGGTCTTTAGCTTTTTTATGATAATACTCGATGCTCCCAGACAAACGACTGTTAAACATGCGGAAATCAACCGCCATATTCAGCATAGCCACGGTTTCCCATTTCAGTTCAGGATTGGCGTAAGTATTATACACTGCGTACGGCGTTTGGGTATAGGATGAACTTCCTGCATAACTTATGGTGGTGACTGCTGTCCTTGAAAGGTCTACATTCCCGCTTAATCCATAGGTTGCCCGCAATTTGAGATACGGTAAAAAGCCGACCTTGTAAAAGTTTTCTTTTGAAATATCCCAGGCTGCACCCACAGAACCTAAAGGATTCCATTTATTATTGGTATTAACGCCAAAAAGATTTGAAGCATCCCGTCTCGCGCTTAAAGAAAAAGTGTATTTGTTATCGTAAGTATAGGCGACATTTGTAAAGACAGAGACAAAGCGGTTTCGGATAGTGGTTATGCTTTTAGTATCCGGTATGAAGATGGATGTGCCGGTTACATAAGTCGGATAGGTATTGGTCAGGTCAACATTGCCAAACGTTAGCGTATTGGGATCATAGCCGTACAGACTGTTCGTATTGCCGCTGGTATTTATTTGCCGTATTTCTGCTCCTGCAATCGCGCTGATCTCATTTTTATTCCAGTTTTTATTGACATTGAATTGTCCCCGCAAATTTTGGGACTCTATCAACTGATTGGATTGATTTAATATACCGCCAACAGGTACAATATTGGTCACGTTACCGGATGGGTCGATCTGGGTAAATTCATTGATAAGGTTTCGGGCAGCATAACTCCCGGCACCCTGTAAATTATTTACATGGGAATCCTGCCGTTCATATTGATATTGTGCGTCGAAATTCAGGAAGCTGAAAAGCTGATAGGTCGCGTTTACATTGGCCATGATGTCTTGCAGATTTGTTTTATTGCTGATCTGCTTATAATCATTAAGCGGGTAATATTTCCAATCCAACAGGCCGGTTCCGGCTGTTGCCAAATAAGACAGGCTATAATCCTTCGCTACTGGTAAAGCATTGCCATTTGCATCTACAAATTTCGCATAGGGATACAGGCTGCCATTATAGGAAGTAATATCTCCATAACCCGGTCTACCTGCGTTAGTATTGCTTTGGGTATAATAAATCCCCGTATTGATCTGTAATTTATCTGTTGGTTTAAATGCATCCTGGAAGTGCAGGTTTAAACGGTCGTAGCCTGCGGCGAGATTGCTTATGTTTTTGTCATAGCCGCTTGAAAACAGCCACGATTGTGTTGATGAACCACCTTTAAGACTAATCGCGTACTGCTGATTGGTACTTTGCTGATAAAAGTATTGGTTAAAATCTTTTCGTACATCGATGTTCCGGAAAGCGTCGATCTGCGCATTAGCACTGGTTTGTGCAATGGTGCCATTCTGCGCAGCGGAAAGCAATTCAATTACCGGTGTCAGATTAGGATGTGAGGGATCAGCTATCCTGCTATCATAAAAGCCATTATTGAACAGCGTTTGTTCTACATTGATATAGTCGTTAGAAGACATCTGTTTGATATAGTTCAAATCTGGCTTTCTACCAATAGTTAGGTTGGCATTAAAGTCAATGCTTAAAGGCTGATTATATTTCGCCTTTTTTGTAGTGATGACAATTACGCCGTTTCCTGCCCTTGTTCCCCATATCGACGCGGCGGCGGCATCTTTTAACACTGTAATGTTCTCTACATCATTAGGATTAATGTTGGTGATATCGCCCTCATAGGGAAAGTTGTCTAAAACGATCAAAGGTGCTGTCGGTCCGTTTATAGTACTTAATCCACGGATTTGAATTTGAGGCGTAGCGCTGGTCGTCCGGTTAAAGGTCAGCCCGCTGGTGACTGGCTCCAGTCGAGATATGATATCGGTGCTTACCTGTTCACTTAGCTTTTGATTACTTAATACGGTGAATGAACCAGTAGATCTTTCTTTAGGTATCGTTTGGTAACCTGTAGAAACAACGACTTCCTGTAGTGTGGTTGTCACAGGCTTAAGTTTGATGATTAAATCAAGCGTTTGCGCATGGTTGAGTAAAAATAAATGTGCAGATTCGTAGCTCACATGACTTATAACCAATGTATCCGGGTAGCTGCTTGCCGGGATAGTAAAGGAGCCATCATTGCCGCTATTAGCTGCTGTTTTGTTTTTAATTAATCTGATGGTTGCATTCTGGATGATTTCTCCTGTTTGAAGGTTTAGTACTTTGCCGCTAATGTTTTGTTGCCCGAAAAGATTCAGACTGAATGCGCACAGGGTTGTTATGATGAATAATTTGAGTTTCATAAATGAGTCTGGTAATAATTTGAGTTTGTATTTCCTGCCACTTCTTTATCCTTGACGATCAGCATCTCCACTTTTTGATAAGTCGAATAAAGCTTTAACCCATAAGCCTTTAAATACCTTTTCATGGTATTCATATCTGTAATGGCCTCTTTAAATTTCAGGTCGATATTTTGGGTATAACCTGTATGGTCAAGTATCACCGCATTGCTGCTGATCTTATTGAGATAGATACACAGATTGAGCAGAGGGGCATTATTAAGTCTGGAACTATCTTTATCGCCTAATGCATCATTATATTGGCCCCCCTTTGTATGGATCAGATCAGCATTTCCAATTCTTTCCAATATCCAGCACAAGATTTTTCGCTTTTCAAATCCGGCTTTATAAGGCGTGTACCTGTTCAGATCGGCCAAAACATCATCATATAAATGGTTCATCCTACTTAAAGGGACAATAAGCTCGTAACTGTAAAAGTTCGCTCGTTCCCAATCTGATTTCTTTTCATTGGAAGAACCATAGGAGAGTTTTGATGGGTCTTTAACCTCAACCAGTATTCTGTTCTCGCTTAGTCCCCCGACTTTGGCACTGAGAACGCTTCGGTACATGGACAACAAACTCCGGTTATGTAAAATAATACCGCGTGTGGTATCGTTGATCAAACGCATTCCCCCACCACTTATGCCATCTATTTTCCCTTTCAACAGCATACTGAACTGTTGAAGATGGTCTGTAGGTAATTCTTTAATCGTATATAGCGGTCGCCTGGCATCAAAGTCACTTTTTTGATAAACAGGGGCTTTGCCACCGTTTAAAAACCGGATAATATGATCCCGCGTTAATTCATCGGCGGAAGTAATCGATCTTACTATCCCATTTTGATCTATCCATACATAATGAGGTAATGAAAAATGGGGAAACAGCTTTTCTAATAAAGTGTCGTTAATAGCGCATGGCAAAGAGAATGTAGGTTTTCCCGGTTTATTAAACCTTTGCAAAGTGGTCAATATTTTTTCTTTGGTATCCCTGGTATTTTGGGCATTAACCAAAAGGATTTGTATCAAGTCTTTAAATTCATTTTGCAGGCTATCCGCTAAAGGGAAATGCTTTAAACACGAACTGCACCAGGTGGCCCAAAAGTCGAGAATGAGCAGCTTGCCCCTGTAATTATTAATTGTAATTTGCCGCTTGCCTTGTGGGTGATTTACAGCTTGCAGCTGCATGTGCCATACGGCTTGGGATATCGTGTCGCCTATGTTCAGCGACCTAACGATTATGTTTGGGGACTGTGCATGTGCCGTAAAAAAAAGGCAAAGCGCAGCCATTGCTATATAGAGTATAGTTTTTTTCATATTGATCTTTAAATTTTGAGATTACAGGAAATAACGACTATGCATAGATAAACACAGTCGTTCTCATGGCGAAGTCAATATTTACTCGGGAGGAGAAATCAACAGGAACCAGGTATGAACTGCAAGATTAACCATGACTGGCCTTTCCGTTTGTAAAGCCCTCCATAAAATGCCGGGGATCATATAGTACCTTACCGAGTTTCTCCAATTGACTTGAAAAAGCTTGAATTTCTTCGGCTTGCAATGCGTCCAATGTTTTAGCTTTTCCGGTTAAAGTAAACACGATCCATTCCCAGAATTTTTCTTTTTCCAGTTCAGGATAATGCTGATCAAAGAAAGCTTCAACGATATTTTTATAAAATATCAGTTCTTGTTGATCGATGATGTGTTGTGCCGCCATAAATGTAGTTCATTACAGTATGGAGTCGTGAGGTAGGCTAAAACACCGCAGGCGTGAACACCCAACTTACCGCTTGTGAGGCCCTGAGAAGCCAAGGAACGAGTAAGCGGGCGCCACGCCTACGGCGTGGACGCTGTCCACTCATCGCCTTGTTCCATTGAAATTTCTCAGGTTTCACAAGCAAGACTCAAAGTGCGAACGCCAATGTCTTATTGAATATTCGCAAAAATAACTTTTAGATTCTCTATAACGGTATTTTTAAAGAACAGGCAAGTTTAATAATATAATTATAGAGATTTTATCTACAAATATAGAATAAAAACACTCATATGCAAATTTTTTATCTACAAACTGCAAACTCTAATATTTTTAGAAAAAAAAGAGGTTGGAGAAGGAAACGTTAACAAAATTAGGGCTGTATTTAGCAAAGAAGTCTGTAAATAAGGCTGACGTGGCAAGGAAAACGAAATTAAGTACTTATAGACTTAGTCAACTCTCTATCAATCCAAAGTCTCATCTTAGAGTCGATGAACTCTATTTAATTGCCCTGGCCATTGAAGCTGATCCAGGTGAATTGTTAGCCACTATTTGCAAGGATGTGAAATTGCCAGCTGGTAGCAAATAAGGTTAGTAAATGGCTTATAGAAATTGGAGAATTTCTATAATAATTCTTAAGGTTGAATTTATATTTATTCGATCAATCTCAATTTGAGTAATATTGTAATTCACGTATATAAGTTGAGATTTGGTTTACTCATTTCTCGCTGCTCGATAAGCCCATTCTACCAACTGCCGAATGGCATCCATAATCTCTTTTTGCCCTTCTGTGCTCTTTACATCCATACCGCACATAATATTGCCATTATATATCGTATGTAGATTGGCATAATAAATCCCGCCTAAAAGTAGCGCGCTGATGGGTTTAAACTTCACATCCGTTCCTTTAAAATGTTCTTCTGCCAGCTCCAGAATAGGTTGGCCCTGTAGTTCCCGTGCATTATGTATACTTCTCATCATCGCACTATCGCCCGATAGCTCCCATAAGATCAAGTGCTGCATTTCGGTGTCAGTTGCAAAGTATTGCCATTGTTTTTGAAGAATATCGATAATCAGACCTTTGCTGGTTTCATGGTTGCTTTTACTTACTTCTTCTTTTATCTTTTCGGCAAACTTCATCCAATAATCCCGCTGGATAATGTAATCCTCCAATAACCTGTCAATGTTTTTGGTGAAGTATTGGTAAATCAGGCTTCTGTCAACTCCCGCCTTTTTGGCAATATGTGCAATCTTTAATCCTTTTCGACCCTGCGTTTTAAAGATTTCGCCTACAGCATTGATTATTTTTTGTTTGGTTTCGTCTTTATCTTTCATTTTCTTACTATTAATAATTTATAGTGTGCGATTCCTAATTTTTCGATTCCGAAAAAAGAAATCATCGTTGCGATTTCAGCAAAATACAAGTTCTTATTAATTTCCAATTTTCTAACTACCAGTCCATTACATACTTTACATACTCTGTTTTTTAAAAAAAGAAGCATTTCACTTCTTGTAACACCAAACTGCCCACGAAGCCCCCGCTATCTTACCCTTTTGTGCATTACCCTTTCTTATCGTGCAACTTTAGATTCGACATTAACATAGAAATCTTCACGAGCGCTAATGTTTAAGTGTTTTAATATTTAATACAGCCTCTGATAAATCGGGAGAACTCACAGTAAGTTTAATATCACTTGCATTGTGCATACTTCTGATAACAACCATCGCACGCCCGTGCCACGTTTTGTGGGTATCCCCTACATATGAGTCTGTATCTTTCATATCCGCGTTGACTACTCCTGCAATCGTACCGGAGCCTTCAATTTTAAAAACAAGGTGGTTCACTGCATTCGGTTGCAATATGCCCGCCTTGTCTGTTATCTCAATAGTAACGTAGCACAAATCCTGTCCGTCAGCTGTTATTTCTTTTCGATCAGCAGCCAATTTGATTTTTGCAGCATCTCCGGCAGTTTGCAAAACGGTAGTTTCCATTTCCTTACCATTATCCACACCAACTGCTTTTAGCTGACCCGGTGAATAGGGCACAGCAAATTCAGCTTTATGTTCCTGTTCTACAGTCGTTGGTTTTTCACCGATGAGTTTGTCATTGAGGTAAAGACGTACCTTGGGATATTTTGAATAAACTTCTACATTGATGTCCTTCCCAATATAATCAGGCCAGGTCCAGCTTTCCCAGGTGGGCCATACTGCCCACCATGTTGTTTTAATCTTTAGGGAATCCGACTCGGGTTCACGAACAGCCAGGTAAAGCTTCTCGTTATTATTGTATAACAGGTTACGGTAGTGCGAAATGGGTTTCCTCCAGCCTGTTAAGTCAATATCACCACAATAAGCGCCGTGCCACGGAAAAAGATCATGTTCCCAGTGCTCACCTGGTACATCGCCTGAATAATACCAACGGCCTATTCCTGATTCACCAAGATAATCCATAGCCGTCCAAACAAAATCTCCAATAACATAATTGTTGTTTGTTACCAGCTTCCAATTGGCAAAAGCATCCTTGGGATACGATTCTGTTTGAACGATCATCCGTGAAGGCACCCGCTGATGATCGGCAGGCGCGTTCCATAAATGATAATTATAACCGGCTACGTCATGGGCTGCGATAAGCGAATCCATAATTGCCCAGTCTTTCCCATTTTCCACCACCGCGGATGTTACCGGACGGCCGGTATCTATTTTCTTTATCGCATTTGTAAGCATTTTGGCTGTTTGTACAGCCTCTGGTGTACCTCTTTCTACAATTTCATTGCCAATACTCCACATCATAATTGAGGGGTGGTTGCGATCCCGCAAAACCATCGCATCTAAATCGCGTTTCCACCATTGGTTAAAATATTGAGCATAATCGTGTTTGTTTTTCCCAACTTTCCAACAATCAAACGATTCATCAACAACCAACAGGCCCAAGCTGTCGCAAGCATTTAAAAAAGCTTCAGAAGGGGGATTGTGAGAAGTTCTTACGGCGTTAAACCCCGCTGCTTTTAACAGCTCAACCTTGCGTTCCTCGGCCCGGTCAAAAGCAGCAGCGCCCAGGCAACCGTTGTCATGGTGTACACATCCGCCGTTCAGTTTTATTGTTTTCCCGTTAAGCTGAAACCCATTTTCAGGCGTAAATTTGATGGAACGCATTCCAAAACTCATTTCAGTTTTGTCAACTACATTTTTATTTCGTAAGATAGATATTTGGGCATCATATAAACGCGGTGTTTCCGTCGTCCATTGCAAAGGATCCGCTACGATTATGGTTTGAGCAATTTCTTTCTCACTGTTGGCAGCCAGGTTAACCTTTATTTGATCATTTCCTGCATTTTTAGAATTTGCGTCTTTTAACCAGGTACTGAGAACAATAGTTTGAGGCAAACCACTTTCGTTTTTTACTAATGTTTTAATTTGAACGGTTGCTTTTTTTGGAGACACCTCGGGAGTTGTGATCGATACGCCCCATTCGGCTATGTGTACAACATCGGTAGCTATCATCCAAACATGACGATAGATCCCGGAACCGCTGTACCACCTGCTGTTTATTTGTTGCGAATTATCTACCCGTACCGCTATCACATTTTCGTTATTTAAATCCAGATAAGGTGAAAGGTCATAACTAAACGATGAGTAACCATAAGGGTAAATCCCCAGTGATTTTCCATTAATGAAAACTTCAGAATTCATATAAACCCCTTCAAAATAAACGGAAACTTTTTTTCCCTTCCATTCAACGGGAGCCTTAAAAGTTTTCCGGTACCAGCCAATCCCGGCAGGGAAATATCCGCCGGCTCCCCCTGTTGGGTTTTTCGGACTTATTTTCCCTTCAATACTCCAGTCGTGTGGTAAATCAAGGCCCCGCCAGGCCGCATCATTAAAATGTGTTTCTTTTGCAGAGGCTGTATCTCCCAAAAAAAACTTCCACTTATAGTCGAATAGTTGTTTTCGTTCCGTTTTTCTGGGATTTTGAGCCCGACATACACTATTGCCTGCTAAAAGCAGCAAAGCTGTTAGTACGGTAATAACATGCCCGCTGCTGTAAATATTATTTATTTTCATAATGATCTTTAATTTGGAAGCAAGAGGGTTTGATCTTATTGAACTTTGATAACAACCTCATCTTCTTTAGTGGCATCAGAAACAGCTTTTAACCGGATTTCCCCAACCCGTTTATCTGATTGGACCAGCACCAAACAATACCCGTTAAAAGCCATGCGCTGGCTGGCTTTATCCGGTTCATGGCTACTGGGGTCACCATTACCTGTACCAATTATTCTTCCTGGGCCCTCGATTGAAAACTTCACCAGGTTGGCGGCTGTAGGAACAACCCTTCCTTTAGCATCTTTGATAGCTACCTGAATAACAGCCACATCGGTGCCGTCGGCTTTAAGTATGCTGCAATCGCTCTTCAAGGCCAGTTGCGCGGGCTCTGTTGTTGTCTCAACAATATCTTGAGCTACTAACTTTCCCTTCTTATATCCCCTGGCTTCGAGTTTGCCCGGCTTGTATAAAAGCTTCCATATGAGTTTGGTATAAGGAACAGCTGTTTGCCTGCCTATTTTTTTCCCGTTGAGGAACAGTTCTACCTCGTCGCAGTTGGTGTAACAATGTACCTGTATGCTGTCTCCTTCTTTGCCCGGCCAATTCCAATGTGGGAAAATATGAACTACCGGCTCCTTTGTCCAGGCCGCTTTATAAGCGTAATACCCATCTTTGGGAAAGCCGCATATATCCATAAATCCAAAATGAGATGTAACGCATGGCCATCGGTATGGAGTAGGTTCACCACGGTAGTCAAATCCTGTCCATACAAACAAGCCCCCGAGATAGGGATATTTAACAATGTCCGCCCAGTCTTCGCCGGGCAATGGCCCCCAACCTGGCTGCCATAATCCCAGATTTGAAACATAACCTTTTCCCCAATCGTTCTGATACTCTCCGCGGGTTGAAATGAAACTTGTAGATTCTGTACAAAACTCAACCCGGTTTGGGTATTTTTCATGGTCTTTCACGTAAGCCATTCCCTTATCTCCGTAGTTATATCCCACAACATCCAAAACATCGCTATACCCGCCTTCGTTCCGCCCGTGATTCATGGCGGCTGTCACCGGACGGGTAGGATCGATTTTATGGGTAATATCAACCAGTGTTTTAAGTATTCTCGCCCCGGTTACCGTCCCTTGTATCCATTCCTCATTTTCCATACTCCACATAAATATCGACGGATGGTTGCGATCCCGGTATAACATGGCCGTCAAATCCTTTACCCCCTCTTCAGAACTCGACAACATACGGTTTTCGTCCAGCACAAGCATTCCCAGGCTATCACACATATCCAGCAGCTCCGGAGTGGGAGGATGATGGGAACACCTATAAGCGTTACTGCCCATTTCTTTAAGCAGCTTTAATTTGTATTTGTTTATTTTATCGGGAAGGGCTACGCCAATACCAGCAAAATCCTGATGGTTACAGGTACCCTTCACAGGATAAAGTTTGCCATTCAGAAATACCCCATTACGGTTTATTTCAACTGTCCTAACCCCAAAAGTGGTTTGGTAATTGTCAATGATAATACCGTTTTCAGAAACTTCAGTTAGTACCTTGTAAAGATTGGGCGTTTCGGGTGTCCAAAGCAAGGGCTTTTGAATAGCTCCATTTTGCGAAACCTCGGCTGTACTCAATGGCTCAACTACCTGAGACGAAGTTTTTGTGTCAAGTACAACTCCTTTATTATCGACAATTTTAGAGACGAGCGTAATGTTTTTAACTACGCCGTATTCATTTTTAATAGTGGTTTTTACGTTTACCGCTGCTTTATCCGCCGAAACTGAAGGTGTAGTAATATAAGTACCAAATCGGTCGACATGCAGCCTGTCGGTTTTATTGAGCCAAACATGCCGGTAAATTCCACTGCCTTCATACCACCAGCCTTCATATTCCGTAGCGTCAACCTTTACCAGGATTACATTTTTGCCTTCGTTACCGTAACGCAAAACATCAGTTAAATCATAGTTTGATGGGGTGTAACCGCTTTGGTGATTGCCTAAAAGCTGACCATTGACCCAAACGGTACTGTTCCTGAAAACACCATCAAATTCGATAGTTATTTTTTTTCCTTTATCGGTTTCGGGTATTTCAAACTCTTTCCTATAAAAACCAATGCCACCGGGCAAATATCCGCTGACAGCTGGCGAACTCCCGATTGAATTATCGTTAACAAAAGTTCCCTCTACACACCAATCATGCGGAAGATTTACTTCCCGCCAATCTGCAGGTTTAAACGTAGCTGCTTTATCAACATCGGTATAAGCAATTACAGCTTCTTTATTTGTTTCAACTTTAACATTAACATCTGTTAAACCTCCATAACCAGCGGCTTTTACAGCCCGTTTTATGGCTATATCGCCTTTGTGAAACAGCCAGTTAAAGTCAAAATTTTCTCTTTGCCTTTTAGAGCCGGGCGTTGATCTGCCCTGGCCGGTTGCATTTACGGCTAATAAAACCGCAAACAAGAGAGCTATTCCCCGCAGTAGCATATTAAATAATTGATTATTAATTTGATTATGTGTATTCATCATTTAAATGGATAACCGGCTCCTCAAATGCCGGATAATAATATTAGGGCTGGCTTGTAATCACATCAACTTCGGCGTATCCTGTATTATCGTTGCCTTCTGTATTTTTCAAAGCCCTCAATTTAATGTAGCGTGCCTTTACAGCCGCAAAGTTTTTAATTTGCATCAAGGGATTGTTTTTTATATTGGAAAACTCTCCTTCATCAACCAGTTTCCATTCTTTATTGTCGATTGATACATGAAATTGATAGTTGGTAATAATGCCGGGGCCCCATAAACCGGGGTCGGGCAAATACCTGAAACCAGACAAGCTTTCTTCTTTTCCCAGGTCGATCACCAAATCAACCGGCATTTTTACATCCTTGCCCTGGTGCCATACTGTAGCAGGATCTCCATCTAAAACTGCGTTAGCCTTTTCATCGCTGATTCCTAAAATTCTCCAATCCTTGCGGGACAAGTCAAATTTCTCCTCAACTTCGGGGCTGCTTTTGCCTGTGGTTGGGTCGCCGGCAATCGCCTTCACATCTAATTTCCCATCTGTTTGAAACGGTCCGTCATATTTTTTTGAAGCCGTGGTGGGCGCACTCCCATCCAATGTGTAGTAAACTACCGATTCTTTATCTGCCGGGGTTATAATTATTTTGCCGGATTGATCCCTAATGATAGAAGGCGCGGTCAGAATTTGCGGTGTATCATAAATACCAATATTGGAAATAACAATACAACTTTTTGAATCCTTGATATTTAATCGCACCCTGGTAGCTTTCACGCTCGGAAAAGTAAGAATGCGCTTGTACCCAATGGTTGTTGCATTAGCTACTTCTTTCCAGTTATTATCAACAAGGGCTTCAACCGTGAATGCTTTCACCCGTTGGCCCAACGGGATATACTCCTGTACCAAAAAACGGTTGAAGGTAACGGGCTTACCTAAATCGATGGTCAGCGAAGCGGCTTTTAAATTGTCGTCTGTCGCCCAATAAGTATTTTTGTCGCCATCAACAGCTTTGTCGGCGCCAAATTCTTTACTACTGCCGCGAACGTTGGAAGCTGTTATTTTTTTCATTTTAGCCAGATCGACAGCAAATGCATCCCTAACTGCTTTGCCAAATTCCAGGGCTGTTTTTTCGTCTCGTTGGTTAATTAAACCATTGGGCATAATAGGGAAGTTAAGCAGGAAAGTAGCATTACGGCCAACAGAGTGATAGTAAGTATCCATTAGCTGAGGTAATGTTTTCACCTTAGTATCTTCACCAGGATGATAAAACCACTCTGGCCTGATAGATGTATTTACTTCAGACGGAACCCAGGCATTACCATTTTCTAAACCATAATGTAACATATTCCAGGTCACTTCGCCGGTAGCATTGAGTAAACTCCAATTAGTCTCGCCTACATAACCCGCTTCGGTTCCTACCCATCGAAGATCGCCCCTGTCGCCGCCATCATTCCAGATTACACATTGCGGTTGCAGCTTATGGATAAGCGCATAAGTATTTTTCCAGTCATAGTAAGTAGTCCGGTCAATGGTCCGGGTTTCATTAGCGCCGCCGTAATAGCCCGATCCTCCGTTAGCACCATCAAACCATACCTCAAAAATGGGCCCATAATTAGTGAGCAGTTCAGTGAGCTGATTCCTGAAATAGGTAATGTATTCGGGTTTACCATAATCCGGATTATTTCTGTCCCAGGGCGATAAATAAATGCCCAATTTTAAACCATATTCTTTACAGGCAGCGGCCATTTCCCTCACCACATCACCTTTACCATTTTTCCATGGCGAATTTTTTACTGAATACGCAGTGTATTTTGATGGCCAAAGGCAAAAGCCGCAATGATGTTTAGCGGTAATAATGATGCCTTTCATACCCGCCTCTTTACAAGTCCGCGCCCACTGACGGCAATCCAGGTCCTTTGGATTGAACAAATTCACATCTTCATTACCAAATCCCCAGGATTGATCTGTATAAGTATTTAATGAAAAATGCACAAATGCATACGATTCCATTTGTTGTACACGCAGTTGGTTACTGGTTGGTACCGGACCAAATGGCTTAGGCGCGCTGGTTTGAGCGCTGCAAAATATTATAGGGCATAAAGAAAAAACAACACCCCAAAAAAAAGTTCTGTTTATAAAAGTCATATTATTGCATTTTTACTTCAATCTTTTGCTTCAATTGCTGTTGGTTACGAAAAACTACTATTTCGGTATTTTTCCCTGTAACCGTATTCAGGGCTTCCTGCAAATCTTTAAGGTTGCCCACCGGCCTGCCGTTGAAAGCCAATATTACATCGTTGGCCTGAAGGAATCCCGATGCCGCCGATTTGCGGGCAACCGAAATAACCAACACGCCTCTTATCTTGTCCATACCGGTTGCCGATTGCTCACCGGCTGTTTGCAGGTCTTTTACCCGCGCACCCATGAAATTTGTTGTATTATCTTCCTTTGACCTATTAACTTCTAAAACCTGCGGAAAAGGCACTTTTTTTGCAATGGCTTTTAACTGCACAGAAACCACACCGAAACTATCCATCGCGAAATTTCTGAAGCCGGCTGACATAGCGACGGCCCCGTTTTTTACCCGATAATCTCCTTTTTCAGGATTTTCAAAAATCAAAGGGCCAGATACAGAATGTACATCAGTGCCGCGGGACCGGGCTTCAGCCAGTGAAACCGAATCGGGAAAAGCGTTATAATCAACTTCTTTCCCCCAGGCAGCAATACCTATAGGCAGGTACCCCGCGCCAACAATGTTATGACGAAACACATCGCCGCTATTTTTAAACCATACATGCGGGTGAAAAGTATTATTAACCATAATATTGTTTTCAACAATACGGTTTACGCCTTCCCGTAACTTGATACCTCCGTTTAAACACAGGTTATTGTAAATAAAGTAATTGCTTGATCCGTCGTCCAGATCAATATCCCAACCGTGATCGCAGCGAAACCTGTTATTACGAAGAATGATGGGTTTCGTAACATCAAGGAGTGCTAAACCCGGGTTTTCGGCGACAATTGAATCAAGCTTCTTTTTATCAGCCTGCCAGTAACGGTCGCGGCCCCATGAATTAAAAGAACCATGGTCTCCGGTTTCCTTTACAGTGTTAAACACATCATTATATTCAATGATATGCCCTCCCCATGTTCCTTCGCTTACATTTATGCCTGCGCGGGGCACATCGTAAATGGTATTATGACTTACTGTGATATCCTGGCACATAGATAGCTCCACCCCTGCAGATTGTTTTTCCACATATCCGAGGTTAAACATCAGGTTGTCATAAACTTTACAGTCTTTAGGGTAATTGCCTGTTTTAGGACCGGGTGTAAGATCAATTTTAGCCGGCGGTATGAACTCGTTATATTCAAAACTGGGTGAACGTACCGCATCCGGATCGCCGACAAAACAAATGCCGCTTGCGCCAATTTCGGAAATAAAGCACCCGGAAACCTGGCAATCGCGGTTGAATTTACTGAAAAACACAGCGTTGCTGCCCAAATTATGCAGAACGCAGTTTTGGAGGCGGCAATGTACCGCACCTTCGTACAATACCGCACCGCCCCGGTAAATGGTCCAGTCACTGCGCAACAAGGGCTCTTTGTTTTGCATAAAAGTACGTACCGTTTGGGTTAATGTAATGCCCGAGATGGTAATGTTTTTAACCGGCGCTTCTGCCGTGCCCCTAAATTCAAATAAATGGGCAACCTGCGGAGTTTCAAACCTTGCAGTCTTTAAATCAAGGCCTTTAGCCGGGTAATAATATAGGATTTTAGCTTTTTTATCGTAATACCATTCGTTAACCGTGTCAAGCTCTTCAAAAACATTCTCTGTGTAACGATATTTTTCGTGCATGCCCGAACGCCGGTTATTTTGCCAGCCTCCTTCCAATATGGGTTGACCGCTGCTGTCTTTCCCGGTGATGATATAGTGAAAATCGCCCCACTTTGCACTGTGCAAGGCATGCACATATCCACCCGCTGGGGATTTCCACCTTGCAGCCCGCTCTTTACCGATGGCATCTGCTGCCGTACCGCCAAGAAACTGCGCCGAAGGATCAAAGTTTGGGTAACGGGCCATCTGCTGCAATTTTCCATTCACAAACAGTTCATCAAAAACAAGGTCATGATCAATCTTAGCCTGCCAGATGCCATTTTTATATATCGTCCAGTTTAACTTGCCTAAGCGGGTGCCGCCGCTTACAATAACCTGCTGATGGTCGACACTGGTTAAAGTAAGCGGTTCATTATCTTCCCTGGAGTCGGCGGCAGTAAACGCCACGGGGTTGTTTAAGTAATATGTACCTCCGTAAATCCTGATAAAAACAGCTCCCCTAATTTTCCGAGCCCTGGTCACCGCGTTGGCTATGGAAGCAAAGGGTTTGTTTTGGGTACCGGGGTTAGCATCGTTTCCGTTGACGGAAACATATAAATTTGTTTGTGCATTACCATTAGCTGACCACAGGAGGCCGGCAAATAAAAGTGCTGTTTTGATTAAGTTTTTAACTTTCTGCATTTATACTAAATCTATTTTATTTCTATAAACTCAGGTTCGTATGGTGCAATGGTAAAATTGCCGGTATAACTTTTATCAAAAAGAATACTCTGCGATTTCACGCTCATTGGTATTTCTTTTGCTACCCCGGTCACGTTCAAGTATAAAAAATGATTCTTGTCAATTTGCCTTGCCATGACGCCCGCAGGCACCTGTGGTCCTTTTTTGATTCCCAGTTCATCTATCAGGTTGTCGAGCAATGGACCTAACACCCCATCGCTTGCAGGCAAACCAACATAAATTGCCCTGCCTTTGCCGTATTTGTTAGAAGTGATAATCGGATAATCTTTATCCAGGCTGGTTATGCTTCCGAGAATTTCAGCTCCTTTGGATTCGATAACGTCATATCTGGCCGATTCAGCTCCGATAGTTTTCCCTTTATAATCTAATTCAATTTTTTTGCCTTTCAACGATTTACGGGATATTTCGTTCATCGTTTCTGTCTCTTCGTAACTTGCTACGCGTATGCCAAACACATCGTTTAAACGCCCGGGGCGGGTGGATGCAAATACTTTCCCGGTTTCGTCAACCACGGCAGAATTACTTGTCATAACAACGGTACCGCCATTCTTTACAAAGTCCCGGATCTTATTGGCAGTTATTTCATCCATCACTGTTACGCCGGGAACAAACAATAATTTATACTTTAACAAACTTTTACTGATCTCCAGGATACGGGAATCCATATTACGGTAATGAAATAAATTCCAGCAACTCTGTAGCTGTTGGTCCTGTGCCTCGGGAAAGGAACTGCTGGCTATCTGACTTGGAAAGGAGAATGCCAAACCAACTTCCGGGCTGGGCTTATATGGAAAGTATTTTTCGATCTTTTTAAATTCGGCGGCTATCTTTTTATATTCTTCATATTTACGGTTAGGTACTCCGTCCCAATCAAGCATCCCTTCCAGGTATTGTTCTTCGCCAGACCACATACTTTGCCAGGTCCAGCCGCATACCATTTGATTGCCATACATCAGCGTGGCATAAGCCGATTTTCTTATCGAATTCGGCACAGCCGTCATTGTCGTAAACTCGCTACACCAGAATGGGTTGGTACTTTCAAACTGGTTACGTGAAATTACAAAATTGGCATTCATCACTCCCCAATTGGTCGTTAATGAATTCCCCGGGTAGTAGCCGCAACCTTCGCGGGCCATTTTCCCCGAATAAGCTATTTCAGAATAATCAAAATACCTCATCCAGCTAAAGTACCAGGCATTGGTGTTGGTAAGTACGCCAGGGGCATTGGTATTAACCCTGTCGATTACCTTGAATAAGATCTGGTTAACTTCGTCTGAAATAAAACGCCTGAAATCTAAAATTTTCTCCGGAGCGCCGTTTTTTTCGCCGGTTACGGGTAGCCCTACTTCATCAAATTCGTTTATCCGTCGTGACCAGCGTTGTGTAGCCCAGGCTTTGTTAAAATTATCAATGGTACCATATTTCTTCGTTAACCAAACAACAAATCTTTTTCTTACCGTTTCTGAATAAGAAATAGGGCCGTCGCCGGGTTCATTATCAACCCCAAAAGCTAAGAGCGCCGGGTGTTTAGCATAATGCTTGGTAAGTGTATCCGCATAACGTACAGCATATTTTTGATACATCGGGTCACCTACATCATCCATGTAACGATGGTTTGGATATTGCGCGATGCCACCCGGACTGGTAACATCAATTGAGGAGTACTTATGGTGCAGCCAAATAGGTGCCGGACGAATAGCGATATCAAGAATCACCTTGATTCCTGCTTTATTCATCATGTCCATTACGCCATCAAACCATTGAAAATCGAACTTGCCTTCAGATGGTTCATAACTGTCCCAGGCGAGGTGTCCCATCCTAACTACCTTGAATCCGGCAGCCTTCATTAACATGATGTCTTTTTTTATTTTGTCCGGATTTTTATCATCATGTGGATGATAGTTTGTGCCGACGTACAGTACCTGAGCCTTAGCAGACAATACCGACAGCAAGAGCGTGGAGCATATTAAAAGCTTTTTTATTTTTATTTTCATAGTTTACAGCGGTTCTAAGGATTTCCGTACCTGGGCGAAATCGCTCCGAGGCTTTCAATGAATCCTTATATTATTTAATTAATCGAAATTTATATAACTGTTAAATATTACGTAATGAGTTACCTGGCTAATACGGAAATCAGGCAGATTCAACTCAGTTTTGATTCCTAATATTTTCATTGCTCAGTGTTTAATCAGGTTCATCATTATTACATCATTCTCCCGGATATCAAGCTCCTGGGAATACATGGAATTTGGTTTTATTTCAATTTGCCGTTTGACAACAGGCGAGCCATTTTGTACTTTTAGCTTTTCAACCTGTTGCCTGTTTAGCTGATTTGGCCTGCCCATATCCACATAGCTTGTGTATGCATCGTTCATCCTGTAACCTACTTTATATATTTCCATGGTATATTTTCCGGTAGGTACATGCGATAGATTGACCTTTACTTTCCCTTTTGATTTGGCGGGCAAATCTTTAATATAATAAGATTGGTTATTCACAGAATCAGGCAGTGTGTAGGTGTAATCCCACAATAATACCTGGATATCCCCTTTATCATTTTTGCAAACCCACGAACGTTTGTCGGTATTGGCTAACTCGGTTCCCCCCAGTTTATTCAAGAATTTATAGGAGTAAAAGGCCGGCTTATTTATGCCCTGGATATTGAGCAAACCAAAACCTCCGTGAAAAGGTGTATATCGTGGCCCCGGCTCTTCAAACACATCAGTAAAAACCCAGTACGACATCGAGTTGGCCGCATTACCAACCTGCTTCAGTTTTTCCAGGATATAGGCTGCTTCCTGATAGCTATCATGTACAGGATCTGCAGGAGTGTACGATGCGCTCCATTCTGTATAATGCAGTTCCAGGCCTGGTATTGCTGATTGAGCAATTTGTTTATGTGTATTCAAAACGTCACCGCTAACTGCCAGCGAATCTTTGCTTAATACCGTTCCCGAATTACCGTATTCATCCAGGAAGCCTTGTTTTACACCATAAGAGTGGGTACTAACGAAGTCTATCGGGATGTTATTTTTGCTACAATGGTTTATCATCTCGGGAACCCAGGCTGCACCGGCCGTAGCCGGACCGCCTACTTTATATCCTGGGTTTACAGCCTTAACCGCCTTTACTGAATAATCATACAGCTTGAAATAATCGTCCTGCGTACCCGTCCAGAAACCCGGAGATAAGTTAGGTTCATTCCATACTTCAAAATACCAGGTCTTTACTTCATCGGCTCCGTACCGTTCTGTAAAATGCTGAACAAGGTTGCGGATAAGTGCTTGCCATTTGTTATAATCTTTGGGTGGTGTAACATTGCCGCGCCACCAAAAAATTGTCTGATTGCCGCTTGCCAGCGCGTTGGGCATAAAACCCAGTTCTACGAAAGGCTTCATTCCTATTTTATGCAGAAAGTCAAATAACACATCTACATACATATAGTTATACTGAGGATTTCCCTTAGCATCTTCGGTATATACGGCCATGTCATCTGTGAGTAATCCATGCATCCGGATATATTCAAACCCGCATTGCTTTTTAACATACGCCAACTGTTGCTGCCAGTCGGCACGCAACCCTTCATTTGCCCGGCCGGCGCCTACACATGTTGTAAACATGGTGTTTAGCTTACCCGAGCTTTTGTTAAAATCAACATGGATTGCCCTTTGGCCATTTACATTGGCCAAAAAAACAACCTGAAAAAACGCCATTACCCCAATTATTTTTTTCATTAGTTCTGTATTCTTCATAATTTATTCTGTCCAGACGAGCACTCCCGCTGGTTTTAGTATCCTCTCCCCAATTAAAACTTTTGCATTATCCGGCAGGCTTACAGTGTAATTTTCTGATGAATAATTTAATGCCGTATAAAAACCATCACGCCAGTAAACAAGCACACCGGGAGGATAATCTTCTGTTGTAGCACCGGCATCTGTATAGATCTGTCTCAATAGATCCTTTTCTAATTTGGAATCATCGTTATCTACACCGATATAGGTTACTGTTCCCTTGCCAATTTGGTGTTTTACAACCGCGGCTTTCCCTTTATAAAATTGATTATTATATGTAGCCAGCACCTCAGTGGCATTATCCGGCATGAGTAAATCCGCCCAACTATGCCATGGATAATGATTAGCGTTCAAGAGCAAATCGCCTTTTCCATAAGATGAGAGCATATCTGTTCCATTGATATGTGCCCCTATCAACTTTAAAATCGGCGCGGCAGTTTCGCCCTCCCAAAAATGACCCTGGCGGTCTTTGGTGCCGGTACGGCAGGTGATAATCAAATGCCCGCCTTCTATTACATAGTCATTCCATTTTTTCACCAACGCCGAGTCAACCATTTCATAAGCCGGGACAATTACAAATTTATACTTTGATAGATCTGCTGTTTCCTGGATCACATCAACCGGGGCTCCTAATGACTTTGCGGTTTTAAGGAATTTTACAGGATAATCCCATGTATTCCATTGTCCTGTCTGTTTTTGCCTGTCAATGCTCCAGTAATTTTCTACATTCCACAGAATTGCGGTGGAGCGCGCGGCCAGTTTCGCAGGCATTTTCGTTTCTGGTTTATATTGCTTCCTCAGTTCAGTCACTTCTTTCATGAACTGCATATAATCTTTACCGCCCTGCGAAGGTGTTACACCATCCG
This sequence comes from Mucilaginibacter sp. cycad4, assembly GCF_034263275.1. NCBI lineage: Bacteria > Pseudomonadati > Bacteroidota > Sphingobacteriia > Sphingobacteriales > Sphingobacteriaceae > Mucilaginibacter > Mucilaginibacter sp. cycad4. Next base: position 4,373,113 of record NZ_CP139559.1, read on the forward strand.
TTTGTATCACACCGGCATGATATTGTTCCGCACCATACAGGATCTGGCGAAAGCGATAGGAACAGGCGATCTTCCCGCCTGCCGCAAAGCTATGATATAGCCATAGACGAACTGTACCAGGTAAAAGCAAGGGGTTGTAGCTTCCCCAGTTAACCGGACCGGGCTGGATCTCCATAACCCCTGACACACCGCCCACAGATTTGTAGTATTCTGAAGCAAAAAGAATCACATCGCTGTTACCTAATCGGAAGCCTGATTCACCAATATTATCAGTCCCACCGTTGGGGTATGCAGTGTATGCTGCAAAATCGAGTTTCTTTGTACGTCTGGGATCTGACCCTGTACAAACAGCAGTATAGTTGGTTGTGACAAATTGCCCTTTTGAAATGGAATTGCGCAAAATGCCCGCCTGAAAATCAAGAAATGCTGCCTGGGCATCTGCTGAATATCTTTTAAAATCCAACAGGGCGTGGGGGTTATTGCCCCACCAGCCCACCAAACTCGTATTCGGGATAATTACCTGGTCAAAGCTATTAAACCATTGGCTCCAGAAGGCGGCCCCCCAAGCCGTATTTAACGCATCAATGGTTTGGTACTTATTTTTCAGCCAGGCCCTGAATGCTTCCTGTGATGAGGGACTATAATCGGGAACAGCGCCTGGTTCGTTATCTATTTGCCACCCCATCACATTTTTGTTTTGCCCGTATCGTTTGGCCATTTCTGTCACGATTCTCTTCACATAACCGCGAAATTTCGGATTAACCATCGATTCTAACCCCCGCGTCCCATTCTCCGCACGGATATAATGACCATCCATCACAAATATCTCGGGGTAGTTTATCCGCATCCATGTTGGGGTAGTGGCTGAAGGTGTACACAGCAACACTTTGAGATGATATTTTGCGCAAAGGCCTACCACCCTGTCAAGCCAATTAAAATCGAAGCGTCCCTCCAAGGGCTCTATTTTGAACCAGGCAAATTCAGCCAGGTGAACAAACTCAAAACCCATTTCGGACATTTTTTTGATGTCCCTTTCCCATTGAGCTTCATTCCAATGTTCGGGATAATAATAGATTCCGGTAGTCACCAAATCCTTTTCCGGAAAAAAGTGATTATTGCCCTGTGCTTTTAAGGCTATTGGGAGCATTAAAAAGGTTATAATAACTATGCTTATAAATTTTCTCATTTAAAGTTTCCGCGTTTTGATAGAAGCTGTTTCTGGTTTTTTTTTAAGTTTTAAAGCAACATTATTAATAACAAATACAAGTGCTAATGTCAACACGCTATCAGCAGTACTGACATTACATGGTTTACCCCATTATAACGGCAGCTTTCCTGGTTATTAGCCAACAATAACATGCTGTTTAAATGCGCGTTTCATTCGGCGCCAGCGTTGAGGGCAACAATAGTACGTTGGTCTTTCACCGAATAATTTCGCCTGTCCAATGCCCCTCCTGTGTCCCAAAAAAATGGCAGCATCCCGTTTGCTTTTGCCTGTTTTGTAATATAAGTTAACCAATAATCTACTGCTTCGTCATGTGTTGTCAGATCTAACGGAACATGTGTGCTGCCATTACGCCTGTAAGCGCCATACTCGCCCAGCAAAACGGGGATTCCTTTATCGGCGAACTTTGTCTTCATTTTGCTGAAAGCGGCGTTCACATCTTTTTCTTCGCCCCAACTGGCATTGCGTCCAGGTTCAGTCGCCGAGTGGTGTCCTGTCCCCCAGTAATAAAACATTTTGCCCCAGTCGGCATCCCCGTCCATCAGGCAGAATTGATATGGGGTGTAATAATGCACCTCAACCATCATCCGGGAAGCTACCTGATCCTTCGGAAGAACAGTCATCAGATTATTGGTTTTATCAATATCAGTAGATGGTCCCTGTACTACCAATATCCTATAGCTGTTTCTTCCGCCCGTGGATCGCACCGCATTAACAAAGGTCTGATGATAACTGGCAAGCGTGGCCATCTTTTCCGCATTGTCTGCATTCGGTTCGTTGGCGCTGGCAAACATCAGGTGTTCATCAAAATCGCGCATAGTGGTTGCAATTTGCTCCCAGAGTGCTTTTTGTTTCGCATTAACAGACTCTTTTTTAAGAGCAGTACAATTGTTTTCGAGCCACCCTTCATCCCAATGTATATTAAGTAAAACATACATATCATTTTTCACACAATATCCTATTACTTCTTTAACCCTGTTAAGCCAATTTGTATCTTTGGTTGCTTTGCTCTTATCAACCAAATGGGTCAAATTCCAGGCGCATGGCAAGCGTATGGCATTAAAGCCCTGCTGTTTTACAAATTTTATGTAATCCTCTGTGATGACCGGGCTACCCCAGCCTGTTTCCCCGCCTGGGGCTTCAAAGGTATTGCCGATGTTCCAGCCTAACCTGATTTTTGCGGCCAGCTGTTGAGCATTGCTGTTCATTCCGGTTGTATCAGGAGGCTGAGGCGAGGTGTTATAATTGGGAAATATGGCAGCAGTCTGAGATATCTTCACCATTTTGGCCTGGCCATTTGCAGATCTAATTATTAAAAAAGCTGAACGACCTGACCCAGTGCCGCTTTCTGACAATGTTGTTAGATGAATAACTGCGCTGCCTTTACTTCCCGATGTCGCGCTCAATTTAAGCCAGGACGGTGCTGGATTGGTGATATTCCAACCAGCATTACAATTCAACGAAAAATCCCGGGTGCCGCCTTCGGTGGTAAATGTTATTGCAGACAGGCTAACCGTTAGCTGGGGCATTGCGTTACTTGTCTTTTTACAGAAAAAACAAGTTATAAGCGTAATAATAAATGCTAATGTCTTAAAAGAATACTTTTTTTTCATTGTCTTCCTGTGATTTCTCATGGGCAAATTTGGTGTTCAAAATGTCGTCAGCCGATATTACAGCAGATACCACGCCCGATAAGTGGATTTATCGAACGTGGCTTGCTACATTATAACTCAGCTTGGTTAATGAAACTTTGCGCCTGAACTTTAACGCTGATATGTTTTATATGCCTGCCGCTTTACGCAAAGAATCTAAACATGATTTATCGCCTATTTTATTGTTTCCCCTATCAAATACGCCACTTGCCCATAAAAATGCGGGGATACCATTTTTAAGGCCAGTCCGCACGAGTTGAGCTCTAAAATGTTCCTGCGACCTTCTGGATAGCGTGGAATCTGCCGGGAACCCAGTCATTGTGGCATCGTGTCCTGCAGCATCATATTCTCCAATTAATACAGGTATATTCTTAGACACATAAAGCTTATTGATATTTTCCAGGTTAGCACTCATATAATCCTCTTCTGTTCCGGGTTGTGCATTCCTTATCAGTAAGGCCGGGTTTTTTGTATGAAAATTGGCTCCCCAAAAACACCATTCATGGCCCCAGCTGGCATCACTGCTCAATATACAGAAGTTAGATGGCGAATAATAGTGAAACTCCAATGCCAATTTATTGGCAACCGGGTCTTTTGGCATTCCTGGTACACCACCCGGCAGGTAAGCATTTATTAAATCGCCAGAGGAACTCAATCCTTGAATAACCAGGGTACGATAGGCATTTTTACCACCTGTTGACCTAACAGCGTCAATGAAAATTTGATGATATTGCGCTAAGGTAGTTTCTGCCTGTAATGTTGAAACACCATGAGGTGTACCGTCTTTTGGACCAGTAGTCCACTGAGCGTCACCTGGTTCATTGGCGCTGGCAAACATCAGATGTTCATCAAAGTCGCGCATGGTGGTAGCCACCTGCTCCCATATAGCTTTTTGAATGGCATTTGTGGTATCCCTAAGGGCACCAGTTGCCCCACAATCAAGAAATCCATCATCAGCATGACAATTGAGCAATACATACATATTATCATTGAAACAATATTGAACAACCTGCTTTACCCTGGCAAGCCAGGCCGGATCTATTACCCCGGTAGCAGGGTTCATATGAAGATGCCAGGCGCAAGGAAGACGAATTGCATTAAAACCAGCATTTTTCACCATATCAATTTCGGCTTGCGTAGTTAAGGGCTGCCCCCAGGCAGTTTCCGAATTATGTGCTTCCAAAGTATTGAAAAGATTCCATGCCAATTTAATATGTGACAATAGTTGAGCGGAAGTACTGCCCATTCCAGTAGCGTCGCCAGCTTTAGCTGATGTATTAAAAGATCCATAGATTACCGGTGCTTGAACTACGGTAATTCTTCTGCTTTGGCCATTAGCTGCATTTATAACTAAAAGCACAGACCTACTCACGCCTGATTTGTTGGCCACGCCTGTTAAATTAATGGTTACTGCGCCACTACCACCCGAAGTTTGACTTACTTTGAACCATCCAACACCGCTTGTATCTACACTCCATGCACCGTTAGTGTTAAACTTTAGGGCAACAGTACCGCCACCATCAGGTATTGCTTGCGTTATGTTATCAATTGTTAGTTGAGCCGGTGGGCTTCCGTTTTTTTTGCATGAAACGATAGCCAAAATTGCCATGAATATTACGGCAATCGTATACGCCGCTTTAATTTTCATTATGTTCATATTCGTTTTTTTTTAATAGAAGGTATTTTAAAATTCATTAAGGTCCGCAACGATAATCTGCCCCGGACCTTTAACCTGTTTATTTAATTTTGACAATACGGATGTTATCAAAAGCACCGTAAAAGCCTGTTTTAGTTGATGCTGTATCGAAATTATAAACATAAATTGTCAAACTGGTATTACCGGTACTGCCCAGCAAGGCGGTTAAACTGGCAACTGAAGCGCCTTTTCCGGCACCTTCAGATGGATCACTTGCACGGAATGATGACAAAGGAATGGTCACCGTTTGCCAACCCTTGGTAGTGTAATTTGCCGTACTTGAAGAAGATACTTGCCATGGCTCATAGCGAGCCACATAGTTACTACCGGCGAAACCTGTTGTGAAACAAAGGGTGCCGCCATTCCAGGCGTTAGGAACACTCATTTCAAATTTTATTGCCCAGTTACCAACGGGATCCGAAAGATTCGCTGTTGGAACCCATTGATTATTTGATAAACTTGTTCCGTAATCTGAGTACCCTCCTTTGCCAGCCCCCAAAGCATCAGTTTGAAGATATACAAATACGGTGTTGTCTTTACCGAAGAAACCGTCAAACGCTGTTGTATGTGTCAGCCATCCAAATGAATCATTCGCAGGATTATTAACAGCACACATACCTTTCGCCCACCATCCGTTAAGACCATTAAAACTCCATCCATTATCCATATTTGCTATGACACCATCTTGCAGATATGTCGGCGTATAAACATTGTAAGAAGTGGTAACAGTACCAAACTTTGTGGTAAGAGATACCGGCCCGCTTTTCGTTGATGCAGGCATAACAAAACGAACAGAACCCGCATTACTTGATTCTTTAAAAGAAGTAATTGGGACACCAGCAAAAGATAGGGACTGGAGGTTTTTTAGATATGTACCGTAGACAAATACAGAGTCGCCCTGGTTGGCATTTTCATTGGAAATGCGGGTGATGGTTGGTGTGGCATTTATTGTATCCCTAACAGTACCAGACTTAGTAGTTACCAAAATTTGGCTGGTAGGTGTTGCTGCCGGCATCAGAAACCCCAGGGAACTTCCATCAAGGCTTGATTTAAATGACGGAATTGGGGTTCCGCCATACACCAGTCGCTGAACCAGCACCAAATCTGCACCATAAAGGAAAATAGAATCACCCGGGGCAGCAAATACATTAGAAATTGACGTAATAGTAGGCGCTGCCGGGCCTAATTTAAAAGAGAACGTTGTTGAACCGGCTGTTGTAGCATATTTTACCGTATACAATTTGGCAGTATCAATTGTTGAAAACTGTATGGTAGGTATCTGCACTACCGCGCTGTTGGGCGCTAATAACGCGATGTTAAAACTGGCAGGAACACCATCAAAAGAAATTTGAGTTGCATTTTGCAAATTCTGCCCAGTTATAACAACCCACTGGCCCTTCGCCACAGCGCTATGCAAAACTGTATCATTAGGTGAGGCTACATAACTCTTAATGGACGCAATAACAGGAGGAGCGCTGCTATCGTTGTTGTTCTTTTTACAAGCTGGTAGTAAAGCCACTATTATGAATAAAAGCGGCAAAAAAAACAAGCTGAGATATGATTTCTTTTTCATAACAATATTTTAATATTCTGATTAATAATATGGAACCGGCGGATTGGCTAACTTCGGATCTGTACCTAACTCGGATGCCGGAATTTGCAATGTAAATGCACTGATAGTTGCCGGAAGCGAAGACGGAGAAGCCGTAGTATCCCTTGTGGCGATACGGGTTTTAGGATCATAAGTAAACGTAATCCGGCTATGGGTGGCATCCTGCTCATTAAGAATACCAACAGCCTTTGCTGGCTGATAATAAGAAAGCCTCACAAGGTCCGTCCAATATTGTCCTTCAAAAGCAAATTCAACCCTTCTTTCCCGAAGAATGATGTCACTGTTTAACATTGTAGCTGGGTCAACACCTGCCCTGGTCCGCACTTTATTAAAATATTGTAGCGCGATGGGATCGGCAGTAGTGGAATTATTGCCCAAAATGGCTTCGGCATACACCAGATACACATCAGCCAGCCTGAGAACCGCGTTATGTTCAATGGATGACCAAATATCCATTGTTGGCGAGCTGTTATCTTTCTCGTTGCCAATAATGTGTTTTTTCATACATATCCCGGTTGCCGTGTAACCACCACCTGCAGCATTCAATTCGGGGTAAAAATCTCCGTTGAGCATAATTGTGGCCTTGCGCCGTACCGTGTCTTTGGCAGTGTACATCTTATATAAATCCCAGGTTGGCGCTAAGGGTGTCCATGCGCCTGTTTTTTGCGGATTAATATCATTGCTTGGCGAATAGGTTAGCCAGTTATTGCCAAATCCATAGCCCACACCGGCAGCCCATTGAAGCGCGAATAAAGATTCAGGGCTATCGTTATTTTGTGCTTTGAAAAGATCGTAGTAGCTGGGAAGCAGTTCTAACCCGCTATTTTTACACACATTGCCTGCATATTTTTTAGCACTGTCCAGCAAGGCCTGGTCCCGTGAGCCGTTTTTGCCCCAACCAGCCATTGTTAAATATACCTTGCCCAGCATCCCCTGCGCCGACCAGGTAGTTAGCCTGCCTTTTTCATCTTTTAATGGAAGATTTTGCGCTGCATATTTTAAATCGAGGCTGATAAATTTATATACATCCGAAACAGTATTGCGATAAAGCAGTGGGTTTTTTATTAATTTGGTGTTGTCTTCCACAATAGGTACAGCACCCCAGTAAATAGCAAGATTATAATACGCTACCGCGCGAATAAACCTTGCTTCAGCAATGGCGGCATTTTTGTCTTTGGCCGCGATAGACGGCGACGCCTGTTGCTGTACTGCATTTATAACGGTATTGCATTGTGCAATAACATTGTACAGCCCTGTCCAACCGCTTGCAACAACGGTATTTTGTGCGGTAATTGTACGCGTAAAAAGCTGAACAAAATCGCCGTACCATTGAAAATATGCAGTTCCGCTTAATATATCGCCCAATGGTAAACAAGCAGAATTATGCCATTGCCACCACGGCGCACCGCCATATAAGTTTGCCGTAGCCAGCCTTAAATCACCGGTGGATTGATAAAAGTTATTCGAACTAATTTGCGAGGTGGACGGACGGTCCAGAAAACTCTTTTTGCATCCGGCAATTGCTGCCCCAAATAGCAAAATGATTACAATTTTATTAATCGGTTTCATAATATTTTTTTAAAAAAAATTGGCAATTGTTTTATCTGCTAAAGCGTTACGTTAGCACCAATAGTAAATACCCGGGGTTGAGGATAATATCCGCCATCCCAACCCGCTTGAAGCGGGTTCCACGAACCAATTTCAGGGTCCATCCCTGTATATTTTGTGATGATAAATGCGTTGGAAACATTACCATATACCCGAATTGAATGCACATGTATTTTCGACAAAATGTGATCTGACAGGCGGTACCCTAAAGTGATATTTTTACAACGCAGGAACGAAGCATCTTCCAGAAACAAATTAGAAGCACGATTATTACCGTTGGTATTATCGTTTCGCAAACCTACAACAGTTGTATTGGGGTTAGCCACATACACATTGTTAATATCGGATGAAGAACCTTGCGGATTTACCATAGCCAAGCGCGCATAGTCTAATACTTTGGTAAAATAGGCGGTATTATTTTGCGAATTGGTTTGTGATACAGCTAATTGATTGAAATTTTTGTTCCCATAGCTGCCGCTAAAAAAGAAATTCAGGTCGAAATTTTTGTAGGTAAAAGTATTGCCTATACCATACTGAAACTTAGGGATCGGTGAACCCAAAAAAGTTGCGTCCCGGGAATCAATGATACCATCGCCGTTAAGGTCTTTAAACATACGGTCGCCATACCAGATACCACCGCCTTGCGGGGAAATAGGGTAAGCTTTTCCGCTTTGATCGGCGGGCAAGGCGTGGTTCTTAAAATCACTTGGCTTTGCAAACATGCCATCAAATACATAGCCGTAAAATTCGCCGATCGGCTTGCCGACCACCGTCTTTTCAAGTACATCGTTATTGAATGTCGCAGTTAAGCTGGCGTCATCACCACCCGCACCTAAACTGAGTACTTTGTTGGTATTGCGCGAGAAGGTAACATTAGTTTTCCACGTAAAATTTTTTTTATTAATATTAACGGTGTTAATGCCAAAATCAAATCCCCGATTACGGAGAGAACCTACGTTAGCATACGGTGCCTGCATAGAGCCGGGCGAATAACCCGTAGTTGTACCGGAATATATTGGAAACGGAACTTTCAATAAAAGTCCCTTTGTTTCGCTGTCATAAGCATCGAACGAAAAATTCAAACGCCCGTTAAAGAATGTAGCGTCAAGTCCGGCATCGTATTTATTTGTTTTTTCCCACGTTACATAAGGGTTCGCCAAATTGCTTTGAAACTGCGCTGTACCTGATAAACCGTTAGCTACTGTAGTAAGTTGGGTTGCATAAGTATTTCCCGGTATGCCCTGGTTATTAGTAAGCCCATAACCGAGTCTCAGTTTCAATTCACTTATGGATTTTACATTTTTCAAAAATGCCTCATTATTAATTTTCCAGGCAAATGCACCCGAATATGTAACACCCCAACGGTGGTTAGATGGAAAATTTGAGGACCCATCGTCACGTATATTGCCGGTGATCAGATATTTATCATTCCAGGTAAAATTAACACGGCCGAAATAAGATTCTGATGCGCCGCCGAGGCCATTATCACCGCTATTTTTGGGATTTGTAGGATCGCCTGCACTAAGCGCTGTTACATTGTTGGAAGGAAAATTTGTCCGTGAACCGCCGAGATTAAAGTAACTACTTGACTGTGACTCATGTCCTGCCAAAACATTCAGCTTAAATCTGTTAAAATCATGATTATAAGTTAAAAAATTACGTAATACGTAATATTGGTCCTGATTAGAAGTCTTGCTGGCGCTGTTAGTGCCGTTAACCGCTTTACCAAAAGAATACACCGGTGTAAAAGAATCATAAGCACCAAAGCCAAAATTACCCGATACTTCAGTCCTGAGTGATAAATCTCTGGCAAACTGTATTTCTAAATACGCGTTGCTATATATATGATACTGCGTTGCCTGGTTTCTTACGAGTCTGGCTATCGCTACCGGGTTTACCACTCCTGGTATCCAACCATCGGTGTTGGTAACTCCGCCGTAAGATCCGTCGGGATTCTGTACCGCCACATCCGGTGTTAGGCTTAAGGCCGATTGAATTACGCCGGAAGTGCCATTGGAAGAACCGCTAACTAAATTTTCAAAACTTCGTTCTAATTGAAGGCTGGTCCCGATTTTTAACCAATTGGTGGTTTTATTGTCCAGGTTCAATCGTGCTGAATACCTTGTAAACCTCGACCCAAGGGCTATCCCCTGCTGATCGAAATAAGACCCGGATAGAAAATATTGCGTCCGGGAATCGCCACCGCTTACGGATACGGTATGATTATTCATCGGAGCCCGGCGGAATAATTCGCTTTGCCAGTCGGTACCTTTACCTAAATATTGGGGGTTGGCCAACTCAGGCCTTGCACCGAAGCCCCATGCTTGTGCACGGGCATTCATAAAGGTTGCATACTGTTGTAAATCCATTGTAGGCAACCTCTTAAGGATCTCCTGATAACCGGAATAGAAATCGTAACTTATTGTTGGTGGCCCGGCTTTACCTCTTTTTGTAGTAATAACAACAACGCCATTGGTTGCCTGCGATCCATAAATGGCTGTTGCAGATGCATCTTTCAACACGTCGAGTGATTCGATGTCATTAGGATTAATAGCATTTAAAGGATTGGAACCATTACCGGGGTCGCTAACCGGCGGGATTATCACTCCGTCTATTACGAACAATGGTGAGTTTGTGCCGGTTATCGACGACAAACCGCGTATCTGAATAGATACACCGCCACCAGGCTGACCTGAGATTTGTTGGATCACCACTCCCGGAACTTTTCCCTGCAGGGCCTGATCAAATGTACTTGGCTGCGTTTTGCGTAATTCGTTCCCGGATATGGAACTTATGGAGCCCGTTACATCTTTTCTTTTTGCCTTACCATAACCGATTACAACCACTTCGTCTATGTTGCTCAATGCCGGGCTCAGCTTAACATTAATCGTGCTAACTTGCTTAACTGCTATTTCCTGAGATGTATAACCTAAAAAACTGAAAACGAGTATATCGCCTGGCTTCGCGGCTATTGAATAACTACCATCATTTGCAGATATAGCTATGGGTACGGTCCCTTTAAGCTTAATACTTACGCCTTGCAGCGGCTGGGAATTGTCGGCACCTATTACCTTCCCGACAATTGTGATAGTTTGTGCATGAGCTGAAAAATAAAGAAACATGCATATTAAAAATAATGAAATGTGGTACTTCATTCTCTTTTGTAAATTTTTATCCATCTTATAAAAGGATTTTGAGGTTTGATAATTGGTTCATTGTTCTTTGGTTAGTGTTTAGTGTTTAATTGGTTTACTTTTCATTCATAATTATTTTTTCCATTATGTTTTTTTGCATGGCAAATGCCCGTAACGATCCTTTCAATCCACTTTATTTTATCAAGGGGCCAAAGCCCGGATAATCAGTAAGAAACTTCAGGTACAGTTGCACGCCTGCCTGCTCATTCAAAAAAATTTAACTGTTGGCTTTATTTATAATTGGTGGACAAAATTCAAAGCGTATAGTCAAACACACTGCATTGAATCCAAATACCGAAGGTGAAACTATGATAACTTAAAAAAGAGCGGGTGCCAGAGTTGAGCAAAAATATAGACCAAATGTTCAAAAAATCATAAACACCTGTAAATAAGTCACTTAAAAAAATTTATTGTGTTTTTTAACTATAAAAACTAAATAATTATTTTAGAAACCGCGGTCTAAGCACATGGGCCCTTTGAATTATGAGCCTGCCATTTTCAACCGAAAAGACAAGATGGGATACCTGAATATCTGTCGGGGTTAAGGGGCGAAATTGTGATACTTGATCATCGCGTGAAATCACTGAAAATGATATTAAAATAATTGCATCGTTTGTTCTATGGGTCCAAACCTAATTACCAAGGTCAGCAGGAACCATCATTGCACAAAATGCGTTATTATCGGGGCCCGGAACATCATTATCTTACCACAATACTATTTGGGAACAGACAACATTCAAACACTTAGTTTCAGGAAGGAAAGCAAAAGTTTGTAGAGAAAAAATCGCGTTATTCTGGGTAAGTACAAACTTATAGTCCTACAAACGATATACCTGCACATCGAGCTTTTGCGGGCTGTTTTCTAATAATTATAATTGCCAATGACGTTAAACTTTTCTTTTGGAATAACGGGCGAAATTTACAACGATTTGAAAGCTATTATTCGTCGCTCTCAGCTTCGGACAGCTTCTTTTGGCGAATAGAATTTATATAAGTAGAAGGAAGAACGTCATATTCATCCTTAAATAGTTTGGTGAAATATTTAGGGGTATTGAAACCGACTTCATAGCAAATCTGGCTAATGGTCATCTGGCTGTTCTCAAGCAAATAAACAGCTTTTTTCAACCGTAGAGAACGGATAAATTCAACAGGTGACTTTCCGGTAAGCATCAACACCTTATTATACAGTGATCCTCGGCTCATATTCATTTTGCGGCTTAACTCTTCTACCGAAAGGTTTTCGTTTAAAATATTAGATTCTATATATTCTACTATACTTCTTAACAGTTTTTCATCTTCGTTTTGCAAAGGGATTTCCTGTAATTGTATATCCATTTGTTTTTTGTAAGTGCGCTTATAGGTGTCCCGCAATGTCAGGATGTTTTTGATTTTTGAAAGAAGTATTTCAAAATTGAATGGTTTTGTCATATAATCATTCGCACCAATTTCCAAACCTTTTACTTGTTCCGCCTCCCCCGTCAATGCGGTTAACAAAACCACGGGGATGTGTAACGTGCGCTTATCATTCTTTAATTTTTTGCACAATTCTATTCCTGTCATCTCGGGCATACTAATATCACTTACAATAATATCCGGATGTTGCGAAAGTGCTTTTTGCCAACCTTCTCTTCCGTTTGAAGCTTCAATTAAAAAAAACATGTCTTTTAAATTGTCCTTCAGATAAAAACGAAAATCATCGTTATCCTCAACTAAAAGAACGACCGGTTTTTTATTTGAACGTTGCCGCTTGAGTACAGTTCTTCTTTCCTTATCGCTGTTCTCGTTTGAATATCCACTATCAATTTCATCCCCAACCGAAATTTCTATTTCAGGGGAGGTACAAATTACAAGCGGCAACCTAACGATGAAACAACTGCCGTGATCCGGCTCACTCTCAAGCGTTATTTCCCCTCCATGCATCTTGACAAACTCACGTGTTATCGCGAGGCCAATACCGCTGCCCTGGTTAATCATCGACTTGGGAAGATCCTGCTGAAAGAAACGCTCGAAAATTTTGGCGTGTTTTTCAGCAGGAATGCCAATGCCTGTATCGACGACTTTAAATTCAAGTAAAGAATCCTCCGCACTGTTGATGTTAAGCATGATGCTTACCTGGCCACCGGCCGGTGTAAATTTAAAGGCATTTGATATCAGGTTAAATAATATCCTTTCTATCTTATCATGATCAAAACTGGTATATATTGAAGCAACTGTAGTGTCGAATACAAAATCAATCTCTTTTCCTTCGGCAATATCTGTAAATGACAAACTTACCTCGCTGATGAACTTCACAATGTCTCCGGGCGTGCAATGCAATTTCAGCTCCTGAACTTCCATCTTACGAAAATCAAGCAGTTGATTTACCATGTTTAACAATCGCCTTGCATTTTTCGTTATCATGGTCAACTGTTGTTTCTGTTCTTCGTCAGCGCGGGTAAGCATTTTATCCGCAGGCGCCATGATTAATGACAGTGGGGTTCTGAACTCGTGACTTACATTAGTCAAAAACTTTGTTTTCAACTGGTCAAGTTCTTGCATACGCTTAACTTCTTGCCGCTCATGTTCAATCAATAGCTGTGCTTCCTGCTTTTCCTTTTCAACGGCAAACTGCCTTTTTATTTTTTGTATACCGCGATGGCGAATAAACAAAAGAATAGCAATAAACAAGATCAAATAAATGATATAGGCAAATGTAGATTTCCAGAACGGGGGTAGTATTTTAATCCTTAAAGAAATATAATTAGCGTTCCATACTCCTTCTGAATTGGATACCCGTACTTTGAATACATAATCGCCTTCATCCAAGTTGGTGTAGCTGGCTTTTCGGATTCGGTTATCTGCATTTACCCAAGCTTTGTCAAAACCTCCCAGCATATACTGATATTTTATTTTGCTGGGCTTAAAAAAATCAAGAGCAGCAAATTCTATGGAAAAGACATTCTCACTGTGTCTAAGTGTGATGTCATGGGTAACAGAAATGGCTTTTGACAGTACTATGTGGCCATTAATATTTTCGTTTGCGGCTACGCTCTTATTGAACATCTGAAAATCTGTAAACACTAATTGAAGCTTATTTGTAACAGGTTCAATACTTGCCGGATCAAAAATATTAAAGCCATCACCGCCCCCAAATACCAGTTCCCCTTTATGTGTCTTTAAAGTAGAATTTACATTAAACTCCCGCCCCTGCAGACCATCCGTTTCATCAAAGTTTTCGAATTGAAAATTGTAACCGGTTGCATTGGGCGTTAAAGTGACCCGGCTTAACCCGTTTGACGTGCTCAACCACATTGCTCCCTTGTTATCCTCCTCACTACTCGATATTAAATTAGAAGGCAACCCATTTTTTTTTGTCAGTGAGGTGAAAGTATTTGTTTTAGGATCCAAAACACTCAAACCACCTGCTGTCGCTATCCAAATTAAACCACGGCTATCCTGGTTAATACGGTTTATCGTATTGTCGACTAAACCATTGGTTCGGTTTCTATCGCAGACATAGTGAATCACCCGTCCATTATCTTTCATTATAACATCCACTCCCAGAACGCCCCCTATCCATATATTGCCTGGCTTATCCTCAAAAACACATGATATCAGTGAACTTCTTATGTCGGTTTGTTTAAAAGGATGATAAAATATCTTTTTTGATCGGTCAAATATTTCAAGACCACCCCTAAATGTCCCTATCCATAAACGGTGGGAAGAATCTTCCAGAATACTCCAAACCTTATCATTATGTATGTAATGGGTAAATGTAGTTCCGTCAAAACAATCCAGCCCGCCAAAATAGTTACCTATCCATAATTTTTGATCACTGTCCATACAGAGACTGATAATAATATCGTTACTCAGACTATTTACATTTCCCGACTCGTGTTTATACTGTGTAAATCTGCCTGTTTTGCGATTAAAATAAATCAGGCCGCCCCCGTTTGTTCCAATCCATAAATTTCCAAGTTTGTCTTCTGCAAACTTGTTAACATCTTCAAAACTCAAGCTGCTTATGTCAGAGGCAAAATGCCTGTAAAGCGGAAACTTGATGATATTTTTATGATAATAGCTTAGTCCCTTTTTAAAAGTACCGGCCCACATAATGCCCAAATTATCCTTATAAAGTATAACGCTGTTGTGCCTCAATGACTTTGCATCATCTTGCCGGTTTAGTAAATAAGTAATTTTAAAATCTTTTTTATCCAGCACGTTTATGCCTCCATGATCGGTGGCAATCCAGATTAAACCGTCATCAGCCTGAATAATATTACTTATAACATTTGTCGTTAACTTTGCCCCTGCCGATTCCTTGTCAATGTGCCGGAGGGCCCCCGTCGAAGTTTTGTAATAAAATGCGCCCAAATCTCCATATGGTGCGTAAAACCACAAATCATTATCCCGATCGACGGTTAAGGAGTAATTACCGTTTCTTTTATTGATTACCTTGTTAAAAATATCCGTGCGATAAGTAATTTTATTACGTTTAACATCTACCATCTCAACAGTGCCGTCACTGTATGCCATCCAGATATTGCGTTTATCATCAACCGTGACATCTGTAATTGAACTTGAATATAAAGATAGGATGGAATTGATGCCATGATAATAGCGTTTCGTTTGCTTGCTTAAGGTATTATATCTGTAAATGCCTGAATCTGGATACAAAAACCAATAGTCCACAGCGCTCGTTTGCACTATCTTAGTGATATTCTGCTCAACAGGAAGTTTTAAAGGCCGAAGCAACAATGACATATCACTGTTAAACTGCTCTTTATCCGGATCATAAAAACAAACTCCATTACGTGAAAATATCCATATTTTTCTATCAGGGCCTTCAAAAATCTTCCCAATAAAATCATCTACGACAGAGTTTTTATTATTATCATCATGCCTAAAGACCTTGAAGGTATAACCATCAAATCGATTAAGACCCGATGCAGTACCAAACCACATAAAACCTTCAGAATCTTTTAATATACAATTAATCTGGTTATGTGATAGTCCGTTACTTACATCAAGTTGTGAAAACCGATACTGACTGGTTTGCCCCAAAGTGTTATTACATACAAAAATTAATGTAACGGCAAGAAAAGAGTAAAATTTCAACCACATCGGGGTATTGTTATAAAATCAAAATCAACAGTTTAACATTTTAAAGTCAGTACACTAAGGTAACATTAATGTTGCGTAACAGCCAAGCTAAGCATAATAAAAAATTAACACCCTCTGATTTTTCCCGAACCTCAAAGAGCATAGCTCATAAAAAAATGCGCCCGGGTTTAACCCCGGAACGCATTGACCTGTCCTTTTTCATATAAAATCATAGCTATCCGTATGATCTCTTAAAAAGTGCGTCCGTATCGCACCCCGGAACGCGTTGACCTGCCTTTTCAGCTAACTTATCATCATCTCTTAAAGATTTTCAAACCGGCCTAACAGTTACTTTAAAAAATACTTAAATTAAGTTGCTGAAGTTTCAACTTTATATTTTCAAAAACGCCCATTGCTGATTACGGGTTCCATTGTAATCCCACTGCTGAGCTCCACCGCCATTATTAAGCGAATACCCGGAAATTTCCAAGGCCTTTCCGCTATTAACATTGGTAATCTTATAATATCCGTTGTCGGTTGCCTGAATTGACCATTTCTGATTATTTCCGCCTGAATAATCCCATAAATCCGCCTGGCCGCCGTTAGTATTAGACCATTGATACATTTCCAAACATTTTCCTGTTGCATGCATAGGGGTTAATCTGTAGTAACCTCCTCCCGCACTTTCCACTTTAAATTGCTGGTTAGCTCCGGCTAAGTAATCCCATTGATCCGCCGATGTTTGATTAGCAGTACCCCACCCGGCGAACTCCAAAGCTCTAAAACTGTTTCTATTCATAATCTGATATACACTGCCAGCCTGAATTCCTGGCGATGTGGCAGTTTGCGCTCCCTGCACAATTGCGGCCAGCTGCTGTTGATCTTTTACTGCGTACGTCGACCTGTCGATGATTGACCCTGTATCCCAAAGAAATGGAAGGATTCCATTTACTAATGCCTGATGTGTTACGTAATTATACCAATATGCCCGGGAAGCACCATTGAGCGTTAAATTATCTCCGGTAAGAGACGATCGGCGCCCTGCTGCATATTCACCCATTACTACCGGGATGCCGTGATCAACGAACTTTGTCTTCATTAATTGGAAATACCCATTGAGGTCAGATTCCTCACCCCAGGTGGCATTACGCGAAGGATCGGTGGTGGAGTGGTATCCTGATCCCCAATAATAATACATGTTACCCCATGACTGGTCTCCATCCATCAGACAAAAAGCGAAAGGGGTATAGTAATGTATTTCAGCCATTATACGGTTGGACGCCGGATCTGTGGGAAGCGTGTTCATCAGATCGTTCGTTTTTATAATATCTGTACTGGGCCCCTGGATAGCCAGCACCCTATAACTATTGCGCCCACCGGTTGATCTAACTGCATTAATAAAAGTCTGGTGATAAGACAACAGAACGCTCATTCCTGTGGCATCCGATACGTCAGGTTCATTAGCGCTGGCAAAAATTAAATGCTCGTCAAAATCACGCATTTTTGTTGCAATTTGTTCCCAAAGGGCCTTTTGTTTGGCGTTAACTGCTAACTGCTGATCGGTTGTGCAATTCCCCTGTAACCATCCTCCATCCCAGTGTATATTTAATATAACATAGATACCATCGTTAACGCAGTATTGCACAACCTCCTGTACCCGATTGAGCCAGGCTGGGTCTATTTGCTCTGTCGTTGTATTTATTATATGTGAATAATCCCATTGACAAGGGATACGTATAGCAGTAAAGCCACTTTGTTTTACCTTATCAATGAATGCCTGAGTAATTTTGGGGGCTCCCCATCCTGTTTCGTCACCGGGCCCTTCCATAGTGTTGCCGATATTAAACCCCAACCGAAATTTTGCAGCGAGTTGGGCTGCGGTGCTGGCAACCCCGGACTGATCCGGCGCAATGGGCGATGTGTTGTAATTTGGATAGCTGGTCGCGGTTAATGTCTTAGTAGCTTTTTTTACAAGCGGCTTAACGGGCGGACTTGCAATTTGTTACTTGTTACAGCATGTCAATGCCAGGATGATGGCGGTGCCAAAAAAATAGTTTAAGGTTCTCATATTGAAAGTAAAATTGGTTTCTCATAGAAAGGGGTACAAAAGACATATTGCCATTATGAGTATATAGATGCGTTACCAATTACCTGATGAAAGCATCCGGATACATTTCCATCACCCTATGTTATAATTTTACAACAAGGGCACTGCCGTTATATACAACTCTCTTATCGGCCTTAACAACTTCCGACGGTCCTGACCCATGTTTACCGCCAACTAAAACGACATTGAAAATCCGGTGCTTTATCATACCTGGAAAATTTCCTTTGGTTTCTGAAATTCTAAGTTCTTTCCGATTGTTATCCCATGCGAATGTAAAAGTAGCATACTGGCCTTTTTCGTAATTGTAATTATCGTTCTCATCTTCATAGAACTTGAACGACCCATCGGCTCCGGGATAGATACGCAGCTCAATATTATCGGCAGGTTTTTCGGTGGCATATTCCATGTGCGGACCCATTGGGATGATAGAACCCGCCTTTACATAAAGCGGTAATATTTCAATAGGAGCGGCAGCGCTGATAGTTTGGCCTCCATCAAGTAGTTCGCCGGTCCAGAAATCATACCATTTGCTGGCAGCGGGCAGGTACACCTGGCGTGCTTTGGCTTTTTTATCGGCATCGGCCGAGGTATATAGTTGTTCTGTAACCGGGTTTACCATAAACGCAGGCCCAAACATGTATTGATCAGGTATGCTGTAAACTTTAGCATCGTTCCTGAAATCAAATGCCAGTGAACGCATAATGGTATAATTATCTGTAGTTACCCTGCCGGCCAGCGAATAGATATAAGGCAGCAGGCGATAACGCAGTTTATCAAAATTCAGGAGGATAGCTTTGGTATTGTCATCCCAGTTTTTGCTGAACAAAGCACGTTCGCCCTTACCGTGGATACGGAAGATAGGGCTAAATGCGCCAAATTGAAACCACCGGGTAAACAGTTCCCGCTTATCCGGTTGCGACCAATCGGCAGCTTTCCAGTGGAAGTGATAGCCGCCAATGTCTGATGTCCAGTAAGGCAGGCCGGACGCGCAGGCATTGATACCTTGTGGCACCTGGTTCTTAAAGTCTTTAAAAGTACATTCAATATCACCCGACCATAAGGTAGATGCGTTACGCTGCTCGCCGGCAAATGACTGCCGTACCAAAAAGAAAGCGCGTTTGCCCGGAATATCCCTGCGCCAGCCTTCATAAACCCCTTTGGTATGTTGTAAAGAGTAAGTGTTAAAATAATCAATACCCTTGCCTATGCTGAAATTACTTTGTCGACGGGCATCCTGCAAGGCGCCATTGTCAGGCTCGCACTGGTCAATCCACCAGGCGTCCCAGTCATAACGTTTAATGAGGCTGTCGCGGGCCTGGTCCCAGTAAAGCTCGCGTGCTTTGGGGTTGTGGGCATCATAATAAGTATCAAAAGTATGGGTAACCACGTTGTCCCAGGTAATATCAGTTAAGCCGCCCATTTTTTGCAGGGCATCATAGTTAGGAGTACCCTTGCCAAATACCGGCCAGATAGATATCATAGCGTGGATATTAGCTTTATGTAATTCATCAACCATTTGTTTGGGGTGAGGATAGCGCTCCGGTTTCATTACGTGCGAGCCAATAGGCAGCGGGTCCCAGTAATACCAATCCTGTACAATTACGTCAACAGGAATGTGGTTGTTGCGGTAGTTGTCCTTAACTCCAATGATCTCCTCCTCGCTCATATACCTGTCCTGCGACTGGAACAGACCGAATGCCCACTTACCAAACATAGGTGCTCTGCCGGTGGCGGTGCGGTACAGATCGATAATATGATCAAATGACGGACCGTAGAAAAAGAAATAATCAACTTGTTTACCGCTTTCCGATACATATTTAAATTTAGTATTATCAGCTTCGGCGCCGTAAAAATTAGAGGCCGAATAGTTGTCCCACAATAAGCCATAGCCTTTGGTTGACAGCAGCACCGGGATAGCGCCAGTAAGATATTTTATAAGCAGCTCCTGATTGCGGCCTTTGTAATTGATAGACAAAGAATCGAGCGGGTGACAGCCCAGGCCAAACAAGCCTTCGGTTTTGGGCGAAATAAATTGTGTACTTACATTATAAGTGCTGATGCCTGCAATGGTGGCTGGTGTAATGGTTTTATTGTCCGCGTCTTCGGCAGTAATGATGTTGCCTTTCAGATCAGTATAAGTAATGGCATTGGTGGCCTTGTTTACCTTTACCTTTAATTTAGAGGTAGTGATGGTAACCTCGTTTTTATTTTCGGCAATTTGGTAGGGAGTAGGTGTTTTCCAGCTGTTGTTAACTACTAATGATGGTTTGGTTTCAAAAGCACCAAATATGGTATACTTTACCTCTATCAGATCGGCCTTACAAACAGCTATGTACATCAAGCCCTTATCCAACTTAAATATCAATCCGTTTGCATTTTTTTTGTATGATATAACAGATGCCTTTACAGATATGCTTATAACAACCAATAGTACTATAGTAGAGATTTTTGAAAAAGCGGACTTTAAAATTTGTTTCTGGGTCAACATGAATACAGGTTTATCAATTGGTAATTAATTATACTTTGGTTTTGGTTATTAAAAAGATAGCTGATCATACTATTCTTCGTTTCAATAAATAATAGTGCTTCCGTTTCCCTATCGCGGAGACTAAACAACAGCATTCTTGATTTTAAAATGTAGTCGTGGTTTATTAATCGGCTGGCCAAAAATATTGACCAAAAAAATAGATGAGCGGGTACAAAAGTGTACAAATAGGGTATGAAATGTTCAAATTGACAAACTTCCCGCGTTTAGATTAAAGGAAAACTCCAGGCTGAGGCATTTTTATATTCCTCAGATATATTGGCATGTAGGTTACGCCCTTGAAGTGAAAAGGTTCAAATAATGGTCAGGTTTGATTAATTTGATTTTATCATCTACGATTCCGGCATAAAAGATCGCTCGAAGATCCATTATTCCTAAACTTTTACTCCGCCGGAATCGTCCAAACAGCTGTTTTTAGTGAAATCACATGGAACCAGGACATTTATTACAGCATTTGAACAAATGTTCCATTAATTTGGCAATCTCTCCCGGTCTTTTAATTTCGGGCATTTTTATTTTTGCTGGCGAGTTTTAAATGTAATTAAAACATTTATTCTCGCATAGAATTATATCTTTTTCTGCTGAATAACTTACAAAAGATATTTGATCATGAGATTGATCAGATTTAGTTGAATAATAAAACGTTCCAAGGTGAGATTTGGAGCGTTTTTTTGCTTATGGATTTTCAAAACGAAAAATACAACAAGAACAATTTTCCAGTTTATCAGGTTCCGCCAATGTAATCTCTTTATGGTTAATGAAGACTGTTTTTCAAACTACCTTTCAAAAAAACAGAAAAGAGAAGAAAATCAATTCGTAGCCAATAAGAAGGTATTAGATAGATGATATGTGTCAGTGATCCCAAAAAGGTACTTCTTCATAATTGCTCAGGAACATAATGTCTCGCTGATTTTTATATGCATTTACAACATCCGTTCCCATTGTGGTTACTATTCCACTTATCAGACAGGCAAGTAACTCATTTGTTGCTTTAATTGTATTATTAAATAGCGGAAATACTGTGGGATTGGATATGATGGTTAAGCTTTCAAGAAAAAACCTTGTTATTACATCGATATCAAAATCGTTGCGGTATAAACCTGTTTTTACGCCCCGCTCTATATTTGCCTTAACGGTTTTATGAATGAATAGGACTTTATGATCTTTAAATTTTCCGTAGGCCAATTCATGATTTTTTTCGAGGTCATAAACAATCGCTGGATTTAAACCATTGTAAAGTTCCAATATGTATACCAGCAAAAAATACAACTCAATGATGGCATCGTCACTTTTTGCAATAAGAATCTTACAGCGAAAGATGTTTTCATCTATCGCTGTATCTATGAATGACTCTACCAATGAATCTTTATTAGAATAAAATTGATAAATTGTTTTTTTACTCATCCTTAGTTCAGATGCAATGTCATCCATGCTAATGGTGCGAATGCCATAACGACTAAAAAGGGCATACGCTTTGTTGGCTATTTTTTTTGAAGTGTCCATTGATTTGAATTGTAGTTGTTGTTAAAAACTGAACAGGATTGATATAAAGCCATTGGTATGCCCCGGTTTACCTTTGAAGATTTTTGCGGTATTAATATTTGTTTTTGGGGATAACTGAATTGATTGTCTATTGTTAAAAAACTGTATAAATGCTACCTGAACAATATAAATAACAAGTTGGAGGCTAGCCGAAATAAAAATATGCGGTTGATCCTGATTGATTTTACTTTTGGTATCAAGCTGTTAATTATTGTAAATTTCAAACCGCTTTTATTTTCGCAAGTATCAAATACTGAATAGTAGATGATAATGATTACGCATATGAACATAATCATGTGCGTAAATTGGAATATCGTTTCCATACTTATTTGGTTTAATGGCACGCAACCCAAATCCTCACTACTGTACTTTAATCCAAATAAATGTTTTGGAAAAAAATGATTTATGAGCTACTATTTTTAATTTGTTTCCCTGTAAATATGCCTCACAATCGGCTTTCTTACCTTCGTCATGATTTTCGACAGTACCCTTCCATTTACCATCCTCAAAACGCATGTTATAAAGGCTCTCCCGGTTTTTATCATCAAGCCCTGTAAACTTTCCGTTAGTTTTTGAAATGATGATCACATGACCGTCTTCGGTTTTCCATTTGCCCGTGAAATCATCGCCGGCCTGCTGGCCCATTACCATAACTACGCTAAATAATAATGCAGTTAGCATTAGCACACATTTTTTCATTGATACTTGTTTTAATTTGAGAATTGATTAGTTAATTATTTTTACTTTTTATTTTCCTGTTAATATGTTCAAGTCCGTAACTGCCATCAGGTAAGACAATTGCGCCGCGTACATATCCGCTTCGGCCTTTGCCAGTAATGACCTGGTATTGAACAGGTCCGTTGTCATATTCTTGCCGGCTGCCTGTTTATCTTCCTGTAGCTTCAGTTCCTCTTTCCGGTAAACTACTGCCTTTTGCGCCACGCCAATTAAAGCCTGCGCCTGGTTAATTTTACGGTAAGCTTTGTCAATATCATTGCTTACCCGGTCGCGGGTGCTTATGATATTTTCCTCGGCCTGTCTGAGTTGAAACTGTCGCTGCCTGGTTATTTGTTTGTTTGAAAAAATACCCTGCAGGTCCCATTTAAAACTTATTCCGACAAAGGGATTATTAGCTGGTGTTATTGCGTTTCCGAATTGGTGCGCAAAACCGCCAACCAATCCAAGGTCAGGAATATTACTTTGTTTGGAAGCTTTTATCCCTAATAAAGCTTTTGACCTGTTCAAATCAGCTATCTGCAAATCGGCATTTGAGCTTTTTGCGGTGTTTTTGTATTCGTCCACTCCGTTTAGGGACTGGATAGCAGGATCAACTTCCTGTAATTTCAATGAGGTTGCGTTAATCCCGGTGATATTAATTAAATCGCCGGTGTAATCCTGGATTTGTATATTTAATTTCAGGATATTTTGTTCCCGGTCCGCAACATTAGCTTGCAGGCCGGCCCTGTCTGCTGTTATGGCTTTGCCTGCCAGCATAGCGTTTTCTGCATCATTGAGTTTCGATTTTGCCAACTCAAGATCAGCTTTGGCTTCCTCTACCTGCTTTTGCGTGATCAAAATGATATAGTACAATTGCTCAGTTGACTGTTTGATTTGCAGTGAAAGCTTAAACTTCTCCTTTTCAGTTAACCGCACATCTGTTTTATCTGCCTCCAGCCCGGTTTTTATTTTTGCCTGCTGTGTAATGGGCTGGTAAGCTAATATCCCTACAGTAGAGGCATTGTGTTCGCCTACGGTGAAGCTTCTATCTGTAGTGGGGCTTGATTCACTTATGGCACCTGCAGGGATTGTCAGCTCACCTAAATTAAAATTGTGCAGGTAGTTACCGTTCAAGGTTGTTGAAGGATATCTTTTGATTTTGTCCTCATCGATTTTTGCCAGCTTCTCTTTGATCTGCCATTCTTTAATGGCAAGCGTATGGTTGTTCCTCAATGCAGAATCGATTAGCTGCTCCAGGGAGTACGATGGTAGCTCCTGCGCCCACAATGAATTGCAGCAGCAGGCGAAATACACCGGAAAAAGCAAAAGGAATTTTATTAAATGTTTCATTTGATTAATGACTTTTATGATTTTCTGTTATTTCTGTTATTTCTTTTTTGGGCTTGACCCAGCCTATGTAGAGTACGGGTACAGTGATCAATGCCATCACCATGCTCCATACGACACCAAATGCCAATACGCTTGCCAGCGGCGCCCACATCGCCGATCCGGAGATGATCATAGGTAATACCCCGATTGCTGCCGCCATTGCGGTAAGGAAGATGGGCCTTAAACGCCTTTTGCCGGATTCAATGGCCGCTGTTTTATGATCAAGCCCGTGTTTGATCAGTTCATTGGTATGGTCTACCAGGATGATGGCATTTCGGACTACAATTCCTGACAGTGCGATCAGGCCTATAAATGCGGTGAAGCTGAAATAGTTTCCTGTTACAAACAAGCCTGATATGGCGCCGAACAGGCTCAATGGAATGCTTAGCATGACTATTGCAGCTTCTTTGAGATGCTTGAATTGAAACAGCAGGATGAAAAATATAAGTACCAGGCTCACTAACAATGCAGCAATTAACTGACCCAGAGCCTCCTTTTTGTTAAAATCCTCGCCACCGTATTCGATGTGATACCCGTCAGGCAGTTGCAGCTTAGCTATCGTGGGCTGTATAGCCGCAAGCAGTTCCGAAGGAAGTACATCTGGCGTTGTTTCGCTCTGTACGGTAAGTGTCCTTACGCCGTTGCGGTGCATAATACGGCCTGTTTGCCAATGCGGGGTCAAATCCGCGATCTGCCTTAACGGAACATCGGCACCTGTAACCGGTGATTTTAAATAGATGTTCTCCAGGTCGCCGGTAGTCTGCCGGCTTTTTTTATCCAGCCGCAATACAATATTGACAGGGTCATTACCCTCATACATGGTAGAAATGGCAGCGCCGCTAAAACCGGTATATACCGATTGAGAAATGCTGGTGGTGGTATATCCCAAACGACTGGCTTCTTCTTTTAATTTGATGCCGATACCGTAATAATCTTCATGAAAGTCGCTTCTTACAAAACGGCTGCCTTTGGCCTGTTTTATGATGTTAGTTACTTCGGCAGCTATTGTTTTCAGATGATTAATATCCTCGCCGATGATCCTGACTTCAACCGGGGCTTTCAGCGATGAGCCCTGCTGCATTAATTTCACATAGGTGGTGCCTTCCGGTATCAGCTTGCCCACCTTGGCACTTAACTCTTCAGAAAGCTGGTCAGTGGTTTCGTCCGTAGTGGTGTTGATGAGTATTTGGGCATAATTACTGGTCGGGAACTCCGGTGAAAAGTTATAATAGAACCTCGGTGAGGATGTGCCTGCGAAAGTTGCATAGGAAACTACACGTTTATCATGCTTTATCAATGCTTCTACCCTCAGGATCGCCTCATTTGTCTTTTCAACCTTTGTTCCCGTAGGCATCCATAGCTCTACAACAAACTGGTTCCTTTCTGCCGCAGGGAAAAATTGCTGCCTTACACCGCCTGCGAACAACAACCCCGCCAGCGCGATAGGTACCAGGCTGCTGGCAATGGTGATTCGCGGATGTTTAACACACCAGTCCAAAAGATCGTTATATCCGTTTTGCATCAAGTCGAGTAACGATTTCTTTTTCTTCTTTTTAGGTTGGTGGTCTGTTTCTTCCGTAGTGCTATCCGTCTTTTCATGCAGGCCCTTTTTAATAAAAGTGTAGCAAAGCAGCGGGGTTAAAACCATGGCCACAAGAAATGAAGAAGCCAGGGCCACCGCAACAGTTATGGGCAGGGCGAAGATAAATTCGCCAACTGTCCCCCGTAATAAGATCATCGGCATAAATGATGCGATAATGGTGATGGTAGCTGCCAGTACAGGTATTACCAGGTCATTGGCACTGCGCCATGCCGCTGTCCACCGCTCAACGCCTTCATCCAGCAGCTCGACATAGTTGTCTGCAATTACAATAGCGTCATCTACCACCATCCCCAACACCAGGATCAAAGCCGCGAGGGATACCTGGTGCAATTCGATGCCCAATGCGGACATTATCGCAAAAGTTACTGCCACCGTCATCGGGATGGCCATTGCCGCTACAGATGCAATGCGCAAAGGCAGCAATAAAACAACTACAATGATCACGGAAACAATGGCAAGGAAAAACTCCCTGATAAAATGTGAGATGTTATGATCCACCACATGCGGCTGGTTAACGATGGTGGTGATCTTTATATCGGAGGGAATGATCTTCCTGGCCTCTTCAATTTTCTTGTCAATGTCTTCGCCAAATTTTACAATGTTGTTCCCTTCATGCATTTGCACAGAAAGCATGACAGCCTTGTTGCCATTTACTGTAATAATGCTCTCCGGGTCCTGGTAATCTCTTTTCAAAGCGGCCACATCGCCCAGCTTAACTACCGAGCCCGACTGCGAGGTACCTACTACCTGGTTGGCCAACTCTGTTTCGGTATTGTAATAGCCGTTAGTATAAAGCGGTACCTTATTGGTATTTGTTTTTACCTCGCCGGTTGCATTGATACTGTTTTGTGATTGCAGCAATTGCACCACCTGTTGCAGGTTTACGCCATACTGGGTTAGTTTTTCTGAAGTTGACGATACTACAATTTCTTCCTGCTGTTCGCCAATCCGCTTTATTTTAGAGGCGGCAGGAACTGTACGGAGGTAATCTTCCAGTTTTTGGGCATAGCGCTTTAATTCCCCATAGCTGGTGTTGTTACTTTCCAGGCCAATTACCAACGCTTCGGTGTCACCGAAATCTGAGTTAACAATAGGGCCTTTTACGCCTTCAGGCAAATCAATTTGCTTGGAGATGAGCAGCTGGTGGCGAAGCTTGCTCCAGAACACATCCGGCTGTTTCAGGTTCTCTGTAAGTTCCACATTGATGACAGCTACACCATCTTTCGTGGTGGAATATGTTTTAGCCTTGTCTACTTCCTCGTACTGAAAAAGATATTGTTCCAGTTTTTTGGTAACCTGTTCTTCTACCTGGATGGAGTTTGCCCCCGGAAAATAGGCGATAACCAATCCCTGCCTGATGGTGATTTTGGGGTCTTCCCTACGCGGCATCGTCAATAACGAATTTACACCGACGGCAAAAAGCAACAATAGTACAGATAAGGTTACATGCTTATATTTAAGCGATGCTTTGATGATATTCATTTCCTGATTATTTAATGATGGTGATTAAAGAGCCGTCAGACAAGCTTTTTTGGCCGCCGGTGACAACCTCGTCGTGATCTGAAAGTCCCGATAAAACTTCAATTTGGTTGTCGGTTACATGGCCGAGGCTTACCCGGCGCTTAAACGCCTTGTTCTGTGCTTTGTCAACCACAAACACGTAACTCTCGTTAGAAAGGTCCTGCTGCACGCATTCGGCAGGGACTAAGATTACCTGCTTTTTATTATTGGCGGCAATGCCGGCCTCGGCGATCATGCCGGGACGGATAATCATGCCCGGATTTTCTACTTCTATTTTTATGGTAAAAGCCCTGGATGTAGCATCGGCTGCCGACCCTACCTCGGTTACTTTACCGGTAAATGTTTTATCAAGAGCGGCAATATTAACATTTGCCTTTTGCCCGATCATAATGCCGTGCAATTCCCCTTCCGGAACATAGGCCAGCACTTTGACCCTCCTGATATCAGCTACCACGAATAGGGGGTTACCCACAGCTACAATCTCACCTACTTCTGCCTGTTTTTTAAGCAGTACGCCGCTGATGGGCGAATAGAGTTTGGTATCCGATAAGTTTTTTTGCTGCATTTGTTGCTGAAGCTGGGCCTGCTGTAACGAAAAGCTGATTTTCGTAAAATCATCTTCGCTCAGGCTCTTGCGGTCATGCAGTATTTTTAAACGACTGAATTCATCGGCTGCAGAGTTGACCTGTACATCGGCCAGTCCTTTGGCAATGGCATAATTGGTTGGATCAAGCGTAGCGATCAATTGTCCCTTTGCAAGGTTGTCGCCCTCTTTAGCAGATTCGTAATTGATTTTACCGGCAACCATAAAGCTTAAATTTACGGTAGTATAGCCTTGTACATTTCCGCTTACAGATACTTCACTGCTTAGGGTTGTTGGTTGTACCTCTTCGGTTTTTACAGCTATCGCGGTGGTATTGCTATCGGAGCTCTCTTTTTTCTTGTTCTTGCAACTTAACAGGAACAAGGCAATAAGGACGGGGTAGAATAGAAAGTGTCTCATTTTGATGATTTTAATTATTCTGAAAAAAATTGTTCGTGGATTTGTATGTGCGTAATGCCCAGAAAGAGCAGGATTTTTTTGATTTCTTCGACGAAAGTCTCATTGCCTGAAATGATAAATTTCATGATCGTCATGGTGTTGGCATTCAGTACCGCCTCGACATCTTCTTGCTCTATATTGCAACAACCGCTGTTCGTTCTCGAATGATAGCTCAAAAAGAACCGGGCCGGAAAATATTTCTGAAGTATTTCCAACTCTCTTTCAAAGGCGTGCTGGTGGTTAAGGGAGCAATAAAACAGGGAGGTATGCTGATGTTTTAGTTCTGCCAGCCGGTGTTTTAATGATGGGAAAATTGAAGCGATACCTAAATCGTCAGCAAAAAATACGTAGTTGGTCCCTAACTCTTTTGTATCTATAAACTCTTGCATCGTTTTAAAAATTTAACAATGCAAAGCAACCGAAGAAGTGCGGGAGTATTTTTAATCTATATTAAAAAGCGAAAACCGGATAAATTATTTTTTTGACCGGATAACGCTTAATGTTTGCTGGGTAATGCCAAGGTAGGACGCGATATGCCCGAGCGGCACTCTTAACAATATGTTAGGATAGTTATCTGTCAGATGTTTGTATCGCTGTTCTGCGGTCTGGAACTGTAATGAGAAAAGTTTGTCAGAAAATTGCTTCAGCGTTTCAATAGCTACCATCAACATCAGGCTCTTGAATGCTTCTACCTGGTTAGATAAAGCATCAAATTCCTGAAAATAAATACTATAAACAGTAGTGTCTTCTAAAACTTCCCTGCCATACGGATCCGATTTGTTGAAATAAACGCTTTCCATAGACATGGTAAAACTGTTCTCGCTAAAGAAAAAATGAGTGATATCTTTCCCTTCTTCATTTATATAAAACGACCGGATCAGGCCCTTTTCGATGAATTGAATTTTTTGAGATCGGTTATCTGGCTGCACCAGGTTAGTTCCTTTGGGAAAAAACTCCTTTTTGAAAGCGGAACTTATTGCAGTACTTTCTTCTGCACTAAGTTTTATTTTAGTATTGATATACTGTATAAGTTCCATTTCTCCAAAAAATATAAACAAAGCTAATCAATACAGAGGAGATTCTCCTACCGGAATCAAAATCATAAATCACAGATAGGTTCAGGTACAGATGATATTTGCGTTTTCTAATGCCGTATCTGTTACTGGCTATCTAAAAATTTATTAGCTCTGATTGTGTCTTGTTTGTTTTAAACTTTGATGCAATAAAAAACTTTAAAAAGCACGTAATAACAGCAAAGTTTTTCTTGTGTTTTATCGCATAACCTTTATCTCCGCCACCTGTCTTATATCTTTTGATGATGATGCAGCCAGGATTTTATAATCGCCGGGTTCAACTATCCACTTATTTTGTTTTTCACTAAAATAAGCAAGATCGTTCACATTAATGCTTATCCTAATCGTAGCCGTTTTTGTGGGCGCTATCAGTACCTTTTTAAATGCCTTGAGTTCCTTTTCCGGCCTTGATACAGACGACTTTACTTTACTTACATATAGCTGAACAGTTTCTTTGCCTTGTATCTTCCCATCGTTTTTTACTTTAAACATAACATCTATTTTATCGCCGGTTTTGTACGTTTTTCTATCTGTTGAAATACCGCTGTATGTAAATCTGGTATATGATAAACCATAACCAAAACAATATAACGGATCTATCTTTTTGGTGTCATACCAGCGATAACCTACCAATATACCTTCCTTGTATTCAGTTGTGCGCTCTTTGCCCGGATAGGTATTTAAAGCAAACGCAGGTGAGTCATGTAAAGTGGCCGGGAAGGTAAAAGGCAGCCTTCCGGAGGGGTTTATATCTCCAGCAAGCATGTCAGCCAGCGCATTACCCGCTTCAGAGCCATTAAACCACGACCAAACTATAGCGTGGCATGATTTTTTGATTTCATTTAAATCATAAGGAGCTCCGGCCATTATAACGATGATGGTATTGGTATTAACAGCGGTTACCGCATTCACTAAAGCCTGTTCACCAAAAGGTAATTCAAGCGATTTACGGTCATGACCCTCGCTCTCATACTCGCGGTTTGACCCTATGCATAAAATGGCTACATCGGCTGTTTTAGCCAGGGCAACGGCATCGGCAATCAAAACCCGGTCTGGTTTGTCATAACCCGCGTTCTGCTCATCGCTGTTACTCGCTTTATAATTGGCTTTATAGCCCTGTGCAAACCTGATATCGGCTGTTTTGCCAAATCTTGCCTTTATGCCTGCCAAAGCCGTAACCTCGTACCTGGCCTTTACCCCAGCGCCATATCCGCCTGAAGCAAAAGTACGTATGGCATTATCACCTATAACCGCAATACTTTTTATTTTATCTGTTTTCAGGGGTAGCAAGTTACCTTCGTTTTTTAGCAGGACTATAGATTCAGATGCAATATCATAAGCGGCTTTGCCATGTGCCTCCGTAGCTATCGACCCGGCAGGATGGCCGGTACTCATGGAGGTATGGTACATAACCCATAATATGCGCCGCACTTTATCATCAATCATCTTTTCTGAAACCTTACCAGCCTTAACCGCTTCAAGCAAAGGTTTGGCAAAGTACCATTGGTCATATGGGCCGCTTGAACCCATCTCGATATCAAGCCCATTGTTCGCAGCCTCAGCGGTATGATGTGTTCCACCCCAGTCAGACATGACGATTCCTTTAAAACCCCATTCCTTTTTTAGCACCTGATTAAGTAGAAAATCATTTTCAGAACACCAATAGCCATTTACCTTATTATAGGCCGACATGATGGTGTAGGCGCTTCCCTTTTGCACTGCCGCCTTAAAAGCAGGCAAATAGATTTCCCGTAATGCCCGCTGATCTATCAATGCGTTGATCTCGCCCCGGTCAATTTCCTGGTTATTTGCGGCAAAGTGTTTAATGCAAGCTGCCACATGCTGGCTTTGAATCCCTTTTACCGATTGAACCGCAAGTTGGGCATTCAGGAAGGGGTCCTCTGAATAATATTCATAAGTGCGACCACAAAGCGGCATTCTACAAATATTAAATGCAGGGGATAACATCACTATCTTTTTACGAGCATTGGCTTCCTGGCCTAAAACAACACCATATTTATTGGCCATCTCCGGGTTCCAGGTGGCGGCTATTGCCGAGCCATTGGGTAAAAACGTAGCTGAGTCCGTTGTCCAGTTAGCCGAATTCCAGTCAAATCGTTTAATCTCCTCGCGTACACCTAACGGACCATCATCACTGGTTAGTTCGGGAATATTCAATCTTTTTACTCCTCCGGATGAAAACAGGGCATTGCCATGCAACATGGCAATCTTTTCTTCCAGTGCCATTTTTTTAATAACACCGCTAATTTTTGACTGTAGCAATAGTTCGCTTTTGTTTTGCGCCGAAACATTAGCAAACATTAAAACCACTATAGTAAAGGTTGTTGCGTATTTTATTTTTATATTTTTCATTGATTGTTTGTTCTGGTCATTCAGTATTCAGCCCAGGCTATCACTTCTTGGGTGGCTATGATCAACGTCGAACTACGTTTTTGATCGGCGGAATTGCTGCAATAACCAATCTTCAAGTACGCCATCTTTTTCTGCTGTCTAATTGAATAAATTCTCCAATTTTATAAAATGGAATAAATAAAATTTGCTAACATTTTATTTGTTGCACTGGACATTAGTACTGATGGATTTTGTTAATTCGGTATAATAATTATTGCATCAATTAGTTTCCTGGTTTGCCTGATTTTTGATAACGCTGATTAACTCCCGCAATAACCCCGTATTTTCATCTAGAATAGTTAGAATGACTTCCATCTTTTCATTTAGTTTTTCCAATTCGGTATTGTTATTCCAAATCCATGATGTGTTAGTCTGAATTAATTCTATTTCAGATCTTAACTCTTCAAATTGTGATTTTTCAATTAATTTATTTCTTTTAAAGTAGCTTATTAACTGTTTCATGCCATCCTTATTTGTATAGTAGTTCCAATGCATTCTAAAATCTATAAACATCTTTTGATTTACGACCATTATACTGATGAATCAAATCCTTATAAACAGGAAGCCTGAAGAATTATTAGCGTAACACAATTAAAACTTCAATTATGCAGCTCATCACTTTTGAAGGCTGCGAATTGCATAATTTATACCTGCTGCGTAGTAGCCATTAATAGGCAGTTATACTTTCGACCTGTCTTTTATACCAAAGTTTTGAGCGTTTTGTAAAAAAGAGCCCGCTTCATGCGACGCAGCTCTTTTCAACAAAAATCGATTGTTTAATTCCAATCCCCGGAAATATCCTTAGCTACTGAAGAATTGGAATTCTTCTCAGCTAAAGGTATTGGAAATAGTAAATTTTTATCTTGAAACGGCTGTGTGCCATCTTCTATTTTTCGTTCAGCGTTAATCGTTTGTTTAGCAATCCCCCAGCGTATCAGATCAAAATAACGGCTTTGCTCACCGGTTAGTTCTAATTGCCTTTCACGCATTAATATGGTCATAGCATCTGCCTGACCACCCAGTGAGGCATAAGCCGGAGCCTTAACACTTGGCCTATTGCGAACCTGGTTAATCAAAGCCAACGGCTGCGCACCGGTATTGCCTTGTTGAATATAGGCCTCGGCCAGCATCAGTAAAACATCAGCATAACGGATTACCTGGCCGTTTATACCACTTGCCGGTCCACCAAATGACGCTTGTTTGTTATAATATTCATATTTAAGCCAGGCGTACCCTTTTGTAGCAAAGGGATAATCTACTGCGCCCCCTGGGGTACATTGCTGGCAATATTTTGTTTGTCCGCCACTTGCGGCATTGCCATAAAAGGTGAAAGCTGCGCGGGGGTCTACGTAATTCACAGATGGGTTTTGTGGGTTAGGGTAGGTGAAAGCCTTAACAGCTGTTGTAGTTACAAGTACATTGTTCCAATCATTAAAACCATATTCCTGCGCGCGGCCAGAATGGGTGGCTTTTCCACCCCAGGTTTCCTGACCGCCAAAAAGGTAGTATTGATTGCCTATACCCCAATCTGTCCATTGCTGGTTCATCACCTGAAAAATGGTTTCAGGATTCAAAGCAGGGTCATCTTGCCGCGGATCATCAAAAAGATCATTATAATTCGTTGCCAGTGTATAACTGAAAGGAGCCTGTGTTAATTTAGTAAGTTCGGCTTGTGCTGACGCCCATTTTTTCTCGTACAAATAGGATTTACCCAAAAGCGCTACTACTGCACCTTGCGTAGTACGGCCATAATCGTCAGCAGACTTGTATGAAACAGGAAGGCCTGCTTCAGCATCTTTCAAATCCTGTTCAATAAATGCCCATATGTCGGCAAGGGGTGATCTTCCAAGGTTAATCTCGGCAGCGGTTGGCTGCTGTATAAACTTGGTACGCAAAGGCACCCTCCCGTACAAATTAACCAGTTGAAAATAGGCATAAGCACGCAAAAATTTAACTTCGGCAATGTATTGTGTTTGGTGCCCTGTCTCTGTAGCATCAGCTGGCTTCCATGAGGTCTGGGCACGATCAATAACAACGTTAGCACGCGCTATTATCTGATATAATGCTGCCCAGGTTTGTCCCATTTGGCTTTGATCGGAACCAAAATTATACTGGGCCAATTGCAGAAGGTCCCCTACCAGGGGCTGATTGTTTTTGGCATCATAACCCAACAAATCAAAAGTATAATACCATTCTCGTGCCCACAAACCCGTATGCAACAAACCGGCGTAAGTGGCCACAACAGCCTGGTTTATGGCAGCATCTGTGGTAAAATAAGTATCATAAGTATAAGCGTTCTTATTAACCAAATCCAAATTCTTCTTACACCCTACCGAGAGAATTAAAAATCCTCCCGCCATAAGAAATTTTATATGTTTTTTCATAATTGTATTTTTATAAATATTACTTAAAATCCTGCCTGTATTCCGAATAAGAATGTGCGCGCCTGCGGAATCTGGCCTGTATCAATGCCGCGGCTAAAAATAGTGTCGTTCGCGTTGTTATCACCACTGACGGTGCTTATCTCGGGATCATACCCTTTATAACCAGTTATGGTAAATAAATTTTGCGCAGCAATATATACGCGCAGTTTACTTAACACATTACCCGAAAACGATTTTAAAGCAGTTTTTGTAAAAGTGTAGCCCAGAGTTACATTACGGGCACGTAAATAAGCGCCATTGTCGATAAAGAAATCTGACGGCCTTACAT
The DNA here is from genome assembly GCF_034263275.1 of Mucilaginibacter sp. cycad4. Classification (NCBI taxonomy): domain Bacteria; kingdom Pseudomonadati; phylum Bacteroidota; class Sphingobacteriia; order Sphingobacteriales; family Sphingobacteriaceae; genus Mucilaginibacter; species Mucilaginibacter sp. cycad4. The sequence goes on from NZ_CP139559.1 coordinate 4,407,845, forward strand.
TGCCAGTTCCGGTTGCGTTCTGCCCTGCTCTTGGCAGCTTAGCATTGTCACCCGATTTTTCCCACCTGTTTAATATCTCGGTTGAGGCATTATGCCCTGTCGCTGCGAAATCCAAAGTAGAAGCCCTCAGATCATTTCCAATCTGCACGCCCTGCACACCTGATAATACTACGTTAAGGTCGAAATTATGGTAGGTAGCACCCATGTTAATGCCATACGTAAACTTTGGAATTGCGCTCCCTAAAACCTGCTGGTCTTTTGAGTCAACAATGCCGTCGCCGTTCAGGTCCTTAAATATAAAGTCGCCGGGGAGTAATCCGGATTGGTAAACCTTAGTCGGATCGCCGGTTTTTTGCTGGGCCTTTTGATTTAATGCATCAATTTCAGCCTGGGTGCTGGCTACATGATCCTCCCTATAACCATAATATGACCCGATAGCAATACCCGGCATAGTCATTGTCTGAACGCTGGTAGTTCCTCCAATTATTGTAGTTGGCGACTGGGGATCTAACGCCAATGTTTTATTATTGTTAAAAGCGCCGTTAATGCTTATGTTATAGCTAAAATCCCTTTTTACCTCAGAACGGTAACCTAACTGAAATTCAAACCCTTTGTTTTGTGCCTTAGCCGCGTTAACAGTCTCATTACTGTTGCTGGTATTTAAGCCCACCCCTAAACTTGGCGGTACAGGTATATTTACTAACAACCCACTGCTTTTTCTATTATAGTAATCGGCGGTAAAAGTTATCTTGTTGTTTAGAAATACCAGATCAATACCGGCATCGGTTTGATCGGTTGCTTCCCAATGCAATTTCGGGTTGGCAATCGTGATAGCCGTTGTTCCATTAACAAATTTCTCCGTCTGGCCAAAAGAATATACCAGGTTTCCCACAGGCGATCCGTTGAATGTTAATACATCGGTTCTGCCAAGATCGATCCGGTTGTTACCTGTACGCCCCCATCCTACACGAAGTTTACCATCGCTGACAAATGGAAATGCTGTTTTTACGAAATTTTCCTGACTGAATCGCCATGCAAAACCCCCGCTCGGGAAATTGCCGTAACGGACTGCCGGGAGAAAGTTCGAAGATCCATCACGCCTTACGCTGGCCGAAAGAATATACTTATCGTCATAAGAATAAATTAAACGTCCATAATAAGATTGCTGGACGCCAAATTGAGTGGCATAACCCGATGACCTGCCTGTTACGGTCACGGTTGGAGCTACACCAATATCCTTTACCGCATCGGTCAGCATACCTGTACCTGTTAAACTGGCAGAGCTACTGGTGCCTGCATCAATGTAACTGGTGCCTGCAGTTAGCGAAATATCGTGTTTACCAAAGGTATGGTTATAGGACAAATAGTTCTCAATAATGTAATAGGAAGAACTGCCGTACGCATGGCCAGCCTGGCGGTCGAAAGCCAATTTATTGGCAGTTACGAAAGGTACCTGATAAGAATCGCTTCCATTGCTGTCATATGTTGCTGATGCCTGCGAACGAAAAGTTAAACCATCTATAATTCTCACCTCGGCAAATATTTGTGGATATAATACCATGTCCTGGCTGCTTTGGGTTTTTAGGCCCAGGTCTGCCAATGGATTTATAGCATTACTGTTATCATCATTATTGGTGAGGATGGAGTAACCGCCCGTAATTGAGGAATCATAAATGGGTTGATAAGGTGCGTATTGAAGCGCGTTACCTATCCCCGCTGTCTGACCCCGCGTTTTGGTATATCTCAAATTTAAGGTTTGTCCGAAATGAAAGCGGCCTAACTTTTCGTCAAGCGAGAACCTGTTATTAAACCTTTTAAAGATATAATCCTTAATCGTGGCTTGCTGGGTTACATATCCAGCCGACATATTATAGGTAACCTTGTCACCTCCGCCGGTTACGCTTACGTCATTTTGAGTCGATAAAGCTGTTTTAAAAATTTCATTTTGCCAGTCGTTCCTGTCAACCAAAACAAACGGTGTGTTAAGTTTTTCCGGTATGGGAACATTGTTGGTAACGGCAACATCTTTAATCAGCTTTACATAATCAGCTGCTTTTAACAGATCGAGTTTTTTGGGTATTGTTGAAAAACCTACCTGTGATGTAAATGATATTTGAGTGGGACCGGCTTTACCTTTTTTTGTTGTAATTATCACAACGCCGTTAGCGCCCGAAGCACCATATATTGCTGTTGATGCAGCATCTTTCAGTATGGTAATATTCTCAATGTCCTGTGGGCTAATCGTATTAAACAAGCCGGCATCACCTTGTATGCCATCAATAACATATAAGGGGCTAACATTAGTAAAAGAACCTGTACCACGTATAATAATTTGCGCGTCTGAACCTGGCGAACCATTCGCAGTAACTACCTGAACCCCTGGCGCCTTACCTATTAATAATTGTGCAGGGCTTGTTGCTGTATTGGCGCCCGCATCTTTTGCTGCCACCACATCGACAGCGCTTACCAGGTTTTTTCTGCGGGCAGTACCATAACCTATTACTACAACCTCGTTCAGGCTGTTAGATGACGGAGACAATACAACATCAAGTTTACCAGACGAAGGAGCAGCTATTTCCTTTTGATCATAACCAACAAAGGAGAAAATTAATGTGCTTCCAGAGGCGGCGCTTATGGAATAGAGCCCGTTAGTGTCTGTGCCTACCGCGTTCGAAGTCCCTTTTATTTTAACAGTTACGCCGGCTAAAGGAGTGCCATTGTCCTTACCCGACACCTTGCCCGTAATTTTTCCTGTTTGGGAAAAGCCGGGCAAACTTATCATTATGGCTGATAAGGTCATCCAGATAAAAATCGGGAATTTTGTTAGTAGTTTTCTTTTCATGAATTTAAAAATTTAAGTGGAATAATTGGCAATTATTAAGGTTTAAGAATAGCTAACTATAGAGTAACCCGGAGCCAAAACGTAATTATATTTATAAGTAGGGATGTGATCTTGATACTCTTCGCGTCTTTCCTGGGACATCCGTGCGGTTTTTAGTATAAAGAAATTCTTTAACAATTTTGACATAGCAATCGATTGTGAGATTTTAATACCAAAAAACTTATCATAGTCCGTTAGTGAATTTTTTAACATATCATGAAAAACTTAAACAGAGACTATGTTGCCTACGAAGTCAAAAAAAATGTTGGTTCAATTGATAATTGGTGGAACATTCTTCAAAATCAGTATTTCAAACATGCCGCGTTGAAACTATATTCCGGGGTTAAAATTATGGCAACTTAAAAAATAGAAGGGGGCTGAGATGAATAAAAATATAGACCAAATGTACAAGACAATGCGATACCCTATAAATAAGGAGGTTACACAACAAATCATTAACCAAACCGCTCCAAATAGTTTGTTGATAATGTGGGGAGATTGAAGAAAATCCATCTATGACTGCTAATTAACCATTGCTAGCGGTCTAATGGTTGGCTACATTTCATCAAGCTCTAATGAACAAAACTACATGGACATTGCCTGCTCTATATCATCATTTTTAGCTTGAGATAAGGATTTACCATTGAAGTCAACGGCCCTGTCAGCAGCGATACTTTTTCCCTTCCGCATATTTTGCCTACCCTTATGACGGTTGCGCTTGTTCTCTTGCCTACGCTGCTTCTTGCTCAGCGTTTTTTTACCTGGTTTAGGAACATTGACCAGTAAAGCGGTTTCAGATGGTAAGTTATCACTGTCTCCATCCAGCTCAGCCAGTTCATTTTTGAGCAATTCTGCAATCTCCATCTTGATCTGAGTGTAGGTTTCTGTTACCATTTCCTCGCTAACATGGTCTATTACCGGAATGGGTTTAAATACGGCTTCTTCTTTTGCTATCGCCTCGTGGTTATTCTGTATGGCACTATGGAACATTTTTAGACTAATCCTTTGTTCTGGATCATCCGCAACCATTCCTACAAACTCACCAGATGAAAGCGCGGCTATTTTTGAGGCGGGTATAGCGTAATCCAATTGAGTTGCTTTGGATATAGACGTATCGCTGCTGTTAATGGTCAAACTGTTTTTATCCTGTACAATCTTGCCGAAATTGTCGGACAAGGTTTTAGCGGTATCACCGGTGACCTGGCCGCTGATGATATTGCCCACAATTCCCGTAATGACATCAGCCTGTTCCGAACCATAGTCTTTTTTGAGCTGACTGAAATCCTGCACTGCTAAAGTAGTAGCCACCTTGTTACTACGAGCCGTAGCGATCAGGCTGTCTATGTTATTAAAAAAGATAGTTGGGAACTCGTCAAAGATCAGGCTGCTTTTTAGCTGGCCTTTGCGGTTGACCAGTTTGATCATGCGGGAAATATATAGGGATAATACCGCGCCGTAGATCTGCAGTTTTTGCGGGTTATTACCCATGCAGATAATTTTCGGTGCTGCTGGATTGTTGACATCCAACGTAAAATCATTACCGGACAGCACATAATACAATTGCGGTGAGGACAGCCTGGCCAAGCCGATCTTCGCACTGGCTACCTGGCCCTCTAACTGGGCTTTGGCATTGTTATTATAAGCGGATATAAAAGGATTGATCAGCGCCCTGATCTCCGGTTCTTTGAGCAATACAGAAAATAAGCTTTCATAATCGGCCTGCATCAATTCAATGACATGCGGTAGGGTACAGTATTTCCCATCTTCGTATTTACGCAGATACCAGATAATAGCCGTGAGGAAGTTGATTGGACTTTCCACAAAGAAATCACCTTGTTTCTTGATCCATTCCCGGTTCAGTCCCAGCATAATGGTACGGCTGGCTTCGGTCGCGTCGGTAATATCGTCCATACCTTGCGGATCAAGTGGATTACAACGGTGAGTATGGTTCAGGTCGTCAAAATTGATAATATAAAAGGCGGGCCTGATCTTATAATTCGTTTTGTATTGTAATAGCTTGTTATAAACGATCTTAGTCAGATCATCATACTTAAAATCATACAGAAACATCGAAAACCCTTTTTTAATATGCTGGTCAATAATATGGCGAATGATGAAATAGGATTTACCGGCTCCCGGTGTGCCGGCAACTAACAGGCCCCGGAACGGATTGATAAAATTGATCCAGGAATTACGTGTTTTTCCTTTTAGATTATATTTAGCAGGTAGGTTGATGGAGTACTCATTTTCCAACAGTCTTTCTTCCTGTGGGAATGTTTCGTTCTCGGTATTGAAAATATCCTTGTTTAGCTCTTCTTTCAGCAAGCGGGATAAGTAAGTACCGCCTGTCAGGATCAGTAAATAGCCGGTACTGGTTAAGGCCATATAACCAATTGCAATGATGACCATATTTGTATGCAGACAAAAACACAATACACTGATCCAGTAGATCAGCAGGCCGCTGATCAAGTAGGCTATAATGTTGCGCCAGTTAATCCTTTCGTCCTTTTTGCCCTTTACCCCAATCAAAGAAATAGCCAGGCAAAGCAGCCCAGCCAGTTTGGGTTTGAGCATATTGGTAAATAATCCTGTTTTGGCAATATTGGCGATGATACGTTCGGTAATAGTAGCCGTCCAGTGCCAATGCTCAAATGCTTTATGGCATGAGATATAAAAATGAATAGCTAAAATAAATATGCTTATCAGCCTGGTCAGGTCGACAATCTTTCTCAGTCCCTGGGTATCTTCACCTGTTTGCATCAGCAGTCCTTTCTAACTCCCCGATAGAGGAGACTTTTCTTAAATGATGGTTAATAATTTGTTTTATAAAGTCAGCCCCTGGTCTTGTGACTGTTCTCTGGATTGCTTCCTTTTCTTTTTGCGGGTAACACTCGGAGCTGCTTCCGGCTGATATTTGGTCAAGGCCAGCGCTAAATAATTCGTTTGTTCCGGCGGCTTGAGGTAAGTTTTAGGTTGTGATGCAATCTGATGTCGGATAGTTTTTATTGCCGGTTTTAATTCGATTTGCTGTGTGGGTTTAATTAGTTTGTCGGTTACACTTAGCCTTTCCATGACGGCTTTAGCACTGTAGGCCTTGCCCAGGTCACTACCATTAAAAACTGTTTTGTTTTTGTTGTCTATATATGTCACTCCATAGGTAAAACCCTGCTCATTGATATGGAATATCGCGTTGATGTTTTGCTTTTGTAGTTCGGCTATAAATGTTTTTTTGCTGATCACGGCATACGGCCTAAATACCTTTTCAATAGTTTCTTTTAGTGGCTCTTTATATTGCTTGCGTTTTCCGATGTTCTTGTTATACTCCTTTTCCAAATTGATTAAGGTCGGCTTATTATATATGGCACTGGCTTTAATGGGTACACCTATCGGTTCGCCTTTTGGATTAACTATGCTGTACAATAAACCTTTGTGCTGGTACATCAAAGTATCTTCCTTACCTCGATTGGCAACAACGTTAAATTGTTTCAGTACTGCATTAAACTCTGCTAATGAGGTAAACTTGTAACTATCTATAACAGCGTTGATTATATTGGTGATGGCCCGCTTGGTCGGCATTTTGCCATAAAGCGCTTTTTCAATATCGGCGGGTTTAATACCCAACGTATTACTCCATTGTCTGCCTTTAGCCTTAACTAAACCATATTCCTTTTCCAGTTCAATCCGGGCTGGTTCTGATAGTTTCCAGCCAATACCATGCGTATCAATACGGCTACCGTCGGGCTTAATATTGATGGTTGCAATATGGACATGAGCATGTGCAGCATCATAATGTTTATAAACCAAATAGGGTTGGTCACCAAAACCAATCCTTTCCATATAGGACATCGTGATCTGCTGTAACTGTTCATTACTCAATTTATCCTGCCCGTCAAAATTGAGTGTGATATGTACAGCATTGGTTTTTGTCCTGCTATTGAGCATGGTCAAATGGTCAAAACGCTGAAGCTTTTGTTCTAAACTGAACTGGTTAACATCGCCAGCAAAGCCGCTGGCCAATAATAAGTTGGCCTCACCAGCTATCACTTTGTTTTCATTATAGTGCAGTATACCTCTGATATTCTTTCCGTTTACGAAGCGGGCAACCATTTTTCTGCCAGGCGATTAATGATCGTTAATAGTTCTTCTACTTTATCACCGACCTGTTGATACAGCTTTGCGGTCTTTATAACATAAAAAGCTCGTTGTGTTTCCGAATTGCTCATATGGAAAAACTTGGTTTGCTGATTGATATTGATACCAATGGCTTTGAGTTCCTTTCTGATCAGGGCCATTTCTTCCATGGGGGCATTTAAAGACACGTCCCGGTAAAAGCAGTTGATCGGCTCATCAGAAAGGATCATACGGGTTACTTCGCCGATGCTTTGGCAACCGCTTTCATTCTGTATTTTTTCAAGCTTGTTCCAGGCGGCCTGTGTTATTCTTGTCCTGACCGGGCAGGTGAATAGTGTTTCCTGGTCTGCTGTTTTTTTCCTCGACATAGGATACATTTAATTGACTTCCAGACTTCGCGAGTTCCGAGCGAAGTCCCGACCGCAAGGACGGCAAGATGATTTTTGTGGACAAAAATCCATCTTGCTGCATTCTGACGAATGCAGAACTGACCTACGAACGTGTTGTTTACTTCAGGTATATATGGTCAATTCTGACAAGACTCTTGGTTGCGTTCGTCGGCTTGTTCCGATCTGTTAAGCGGTATGAATGAGCGTAACAGTTTGCGGATCTTTTGTCGTGGTTCCTGCCGGATACGTTTGATCTTTGGGTAATAGGTGCCATTAAAGACTCGGCCGTTCAAGCCAGGTATTGTGTGCTGATTTTTCATGACTATCTGAATTGATAGTCAAAAATGGGGGAGTTTATTAGTTGCGGTTCGCAATTGAGGCGGTAGATACGAAAGATTTATATTCAATTATGAAATTCGCATTATTCATAAGTATTTGGAAGAGCCTCACACTTACCAAAATATTGGTAATAACGCGCGCAACTATGTAGAATTCGCTTATATTCAAAACTGGATACAGTACCTGCAAAAAATAGAAGAAATACAACTCTATCAGGACTATTGAGAAGTGGATTGTTTGTTCCATTACCCGATATTCATATTTAATTATACGATTTGAAATGGTTATAATAAATAGTTATCTATTGTCGATTGTGCTTTATTGAAGGGCGAGCTAATTGCTAAAATCGTTCGGGATTTACTTTTCCTTGAAGACGTTCTTTGTCAGTCAAGATAATGGGCACCTCGTTATTTTTTAAAGCATCGACAAAATGGTGATTCATCCACAACACTTCTAATCGATTAAAGCTTTTTCCAGTAACGCCTTTTGTTGTTGTAGTAATAGTTTTTCGCTGCCACCCATTTTGATCGGTTAACAATGAATTATATAATTCACTTTCATATCCACTTATGAAGATCATACATTTGGCCTTATTTGCCAGAGTTAAAAGTTTCTTATGAAATGATTCATCGTTCGCATCTTTATTATATCCATTGGTTCTTTTCCCTAAATATGGAGGATCCAAATACACAAGTGTTGCCGGGCGATTGATGTATTTATTGAGTATTTTAATCGCATCCTTATTTTCAATCCGAACGTCCTTTAACCTTTTTACTACCAATTTGAGCCTTTCCGGTAAATTGTTCCAGCGGTTAACCCGGGCGTCATGTCCATTTCTTGAATAAGAATCCGAATAGGAAAACCCACCACGTTCCTCACCAAAAACGCCATTTATAGCCATCATTGACTGCACCAAGAATCTCCTTGCTTTTTCAAGGTCGCTTAATCCCTCTATTACGGATCTGGCATCAATTAACTCCTGTTCAGCATAGGGTGTTAGTTCGATTTGCTCACATAAAGCAGCGCTGTTGTCCCTTAGTTGTTTAAAAAAGTTGACGATCTGATGGTCGAAGTCGTTTATAACTTCTATGGGAGCGGGCTTTTTTCTTAAAGTTAAAGCAGCGGAGCCACAAAATGCTTCCACCCAACAATTATGGGGGGGGAGATGCGTGCACAGTTGCAAAGCAATTTTATTTTTCGAGCCAAAATATCCAAACGGTGCATTTACTTTTTTCATTTTGGCAACATCCTCAATTACAGTATCCATCTTCAATTCTATCATTCTGCTACAAAAATAACCTTTTGTACGCTTCGCTATCTTCTTCCGGTTCAAACATGTCCAAAGAATATATTGGGTAATCTTCTTCGATAATCTCTAACATTTTAATTGTTTTCATATCAATATTTGCTTTGATATCAATATCTACACTATTTTCATATTGTAAAAAATGATAAGTGGCTTCAATAAATTCGGAACCGCCGACACGATGTATGCGATCCAGCGACTGTAAATATTGAGCACAATTGTAACTTAGATCGTAATAAATAGCGTGATGGCAGGTCTTATGCAATGATATAGATTCAGCACATGCGGCAGGATTCGCTATCAAAATATCTAAGCCGCTATGCTCGTCGATAAACTGATCACGAATTTTTTCTCGCGTTTCTTCAACTTTAAAAGTACCATCCTCAACCGGGGTGCCGCCAAAAATTTTCTTACAGTTTAGCCCCAATTCCAGAAAATGTTTCTCTATCAGATTTAATGTGCCAATAAAATTAGACCATATTACAACCTTCTGTTTCTTCTTTTGTAAAACCTTTACCTTAGAAGTTAATACTTTCAGCTTTGCGGGGAGCTCAATTTTATCGTATTGATTTATCAGGTATTTTATATCCGTTAAGTCTTCAAAAATCTTTTCGTCATAATCTTCAATCGCCGAATTAAGCAATTTTGGATATGAAACAGCTTGCCTAAGTCTGATAATTCGCCCTCGTCCCAGCTTGTTTATAATATCTACATTTTTAAAGTATTCAGCTTTAGCATAGTCCTTGATTTTATTATAAATGGCATCATAAATCTTTCTCTCGATTTTCCCCATTTTAACTAAATCGGGCTGAAGAAATATTTGTGGCTTTAAGTTCAAGTCGCTCTTTCTAACTCTATAAAATAATGGCCCTATATATTGCTCTAATAATTCTTTTGCAGCTAGTGTATCTTTCCTCTCCTCGTTAATTTTAATCATGGTTTTATCAGGTGAGGGGATGGGGTGTTGATTAGGCCACAAAAAATCAAAAAGATTAAAAATATCTGTATAGCTTTTAGGCATAGGAGTACCGGTCAGCACACAGCGAAACTTTGCGCTTTGTGATTGCTGCAAAATAGCTTGTGCCCAGTTACCGTTGATTTGCTTAATATAATGAGCCTCGTCAACTACTAAAAAGGCTTTGACATGGGATTGATTTAAAAATTGATTGACTTCGTTTTTGTCATATAAAGAAGTATGAAACGAAGTTAAATACAACTCAGATGTAAGTTCAGGCGTATTAAAATATTGCTTTTTACGCGTATTCTTAACCCCTCCCGCCAATACGACATATTTAGGCTTCCGCCCCAATGTTTCTTTGAATTCGTTTCTCCATGGTCCAAAACTTGAAGGCGGGCCAATGACAAATAACGTGTTTACTTTGCCCTCTGCTCTTAGTTTTTCATATACTGTTAGTACAACGGTTGTCTTACCGCTTCCTGGGACGGAAAAATTGGCCCCATTGCCAAGTATATATAAATGGTATGCGGCTTTAAGTTGATGAATTTTTAAACTCCGTTGAATATTGCTGGTTACAAATTCACGAAATTCATCAAAATGAGCATAATTATAATCGCCTTGTTTAAAGCGCGATGCAGTATCTTTGATTAAATCAAAATTCGACTTTAATACATCAAGTTCTTGCGAGTAAGTATTGGCATTATCTTTTAATTCATAACCAATCTCTTCATTATTAAAGTATTGGATAGTTTTTAAATAGGTTTGTTGATCCAGATTCTTTTGATATGTTTTTAATTCATTATCAAACACAAATCCCCAAAAAGAGAGCTGACTCTTCTCAATCGGTCCAAGTATATCAGTTGGATCGGCAATTACTATTTGGGAATTATCTAAATCAATGGTCACGATTACTTTTGATTGAATTTACTTCCTAATTTGTTCTTAATCTTCTTAGCATCGAAAATTGCGTGCTCTATTTCATTTCCACGTAACTGTATGGCCTTACACAGCTTCATAGCGACATCAAGTTTGCTTAGTTCTATATTATCCACAATCATATCAGAATGGTTTAATTTATCCAATGCAGCATTTAATAAACTTATTGGCGTATCATGTTCTTTTTTATGATCTAAAATTTCATACGCCTTTTTTACATGCCAAATGATCTCTTTTCCATTCTTATTATTCCAAATTATATCTTTTGTTTTTTCATCTACTTCTTTACCCTCTTCATTTATGATATCGGTTTTTGGTAAATTAAAATCGATCTTCGTCAAAATAAATAACTCCTTTTTAACATTAGCATTACTTATCAATTTTGGAAAGTCACGCATAATTTGATGGGCCTTTTTACCCAAACCATCAATTTCTCTTTTACGGATAATTTTAAATGCTACATTCTCAATTTTTCCAACCTCTTCTTCCTGTATGCCTAATTTAATCCTGTTCTTTTCATCATTCAGTTTTTTATAAACCAAATTATAGTAATCCAAGAACGCCTGCCAGCGCCCCTCACTATCACCCCTGCCTTCGGAAATCGTATTATAATGCCCTGGTCTGCCTAAATAGCTAAGATATTTGTCTATGCATTCCAGTGGTTTAATGTATTCCTCTTCAAAAGCGGCTCGTTGTTTCTTAAATTCAGCAGATGATAATTCTGAATAATTAGGATCGTCACGTAATTGTTCTTCCAGTGACATTCCCATTTCCACTTTTCGTTTAATGGATAGTGCCTTGTCGAAATTGTAATATTCAGCTTTACCTGTGCGCCTGTATTGATAACGATTCTCTAATTGTTCAATATCCAATAAGGTAGGTAATGGTTCGTTTTCATCTTCGCCCGGTAGAATAACTACTTTCAAATATTTATACTTTTCATCGCCTTTATGCTTTTCAAGTAGATTAGTTAACACCATTTTCCTGCGATTTCCGTTGATCAAGAACCCATCAGCAGTAATAACAGCATACTCATCTTGGCCCTCTTTAACCAGAGTATTTGTAAGTTCAGCCGTAGGGCCGGGATCTTTTAATTCGAGGAATTTTCGCAGTAACGATTGCCCGTATTCGGTAGATTCATTTATTACACCTTTACTATTTTCCCAGGTAATGACATCTGAGGCGATGCGCCCATTGTCTTTTCTGAAACGTAATAGTTCGATAGGAACTTTATAAGCTTTTCGGATCTTATGGACGACCTTATCATCTCTGAATGGAATCGGTTCGTTATTGGTTATTTCAATTCTACTATTTAGGATATCTTTTGCAAACTCCTTAATTAGCGGTCTCGGTTGATTTTTTGAAATATTTGTCATAACCTATCTTACTTTAAATTTTGATAAAACCTCAAATGCAAATGCGCTTGCATTTTGTGCGGCAAATTCTTGAAAACCCTGTGCATCTGTCGCTGATTTTTTACTTAACAAGTCTGAAATGCCCCTAACAATTAGAAATTGTAAATCTCCATTTGCGTGGCAAGCTTCAAAAAAGCCGCTGCCCTCCATTTCTACGGCGACTGCATCGTTATAATGGGTTTTTATTAGCTTATATACATCCGATCTGGTGGCAGCAACTACTTTTTCACCAGCGGCTATTGGTTTTGCTATAATTTTTATGTCTTTCGCTTGATCTGCAACCGGAAGTCTGGCTTTCCAATCATCTCTACGTGCTTCGGCTTTAGCCCGTTCAAATATTATATAAGAAGATTTTCCAACATCGGGCCTGGTTTGTATCCCCTTTGCAGTAATCTTACCGCTTTCGTAACCATACGCTTTTTCTGCAGCCACAACATCTCCTAGCCGCAAATCTTTTATTCCACCGGCAATACCAACAAATAAAATTACTTCGGGATCAAAATATGTAATCGCTCTCTCCGCTTCCATTGCGCAAGAGTAGTTTCCGGCACCGATTTCCGCAATGCCTATTTGCCAGTTATGATACAGCCCAGTAAAGATGCCTTTTTCATAAACGTTACCTTTGGGATGAACAAGTTCTTCAAGATTTGTCATATGTGCTCTAACAGCCTTATATTCGAGAGGAATAGCAGTTAAGATTACGGCACGAGGGATCGAAGAGTCTTTCAACTGTAATATGGCTTATAAAAGATGAAATTACAAAATATATTAAATTCGTCCTTGTTTTTTGATATTCAATACAATATAAATGGAATATTTATATTGTATTGAAGGCGCGCTAACTTTTAGAAATGCATAATGACAACAAAGAGAAGTCAAAATAAAGTAGTTGAAAAGCTCGGGGTACGTTATGTTCAAACTATTATTGAAAACAATAATTGCATTTATCAGCCAATAAGCGGTGAAAATGACCAGGGAAATGACTGCTATATTGAATTTATCGATAATAATATAGCAACAAGCTTTTGTTTATTTGCACAGATAAAAAGCGGTAAAAGCTATAAGAATAAATCAGGCTATAAGATTCCTACCGATTCAAGTCATTTGCATTATTGGAGAAACCATATTTTGCCAATTGCTGGAATAGTTTATGATGTCGATTTAGAAAAAGCGTATTGGATTAACATATCGGAATATCTTAAAACACATTCGGAGGCAATGTCGGGTAAATCTCATAATATCCGTGTTGATACAAGCAATGAATTTAGCGCCGAAACATTTCATCTTTTTAAAGAACACTTCGTTCAATATAGCCAGGAGTATAAGAACTATGAAAATTTTGGCAGAAGCTTGGAGGCCTTTTCCAATGTGAACCAACCGAATGAATGTTACACTGGGTTAAAGTCATTATTCGCAAATCACCGGGAAAGAGCGGCTGCGTGGTATTATATCATATTAAACGTGGGAAATGTTACGGAAAAAGGCATACTGGGAAATATTCTTGGAATGCTTAGTAATTATCTTAACAATTCTACTGTTTTTTGGAGGTCAGAAGATTATGCGCATTATCAACTGTCGACGACCAGCTTCACAGTTTCAGATTATATTAAACAACTATTCCCAGTGAATGCGGTGAAAGAATCGCTAAAATTTTTAAAAGATGGGATAATACAAGGATCGTTTCCTTACCTTGTATTCTTAGTGTTAAATGAAGTAAATGATATTCACAATATTGTATATAAATTCACTCAGGACCAAACGCTCACAACGGATGAAAGGAATAGTTTATTCTGGGTTTTTATTCACTTTGCGCAACATCGATCAAACGAACTGACAATATCTGCTATAGACGATTATTTAAGAACCTATCCCGACAATGATGAAAGGGACTTATTTGAAGGTATTAGGGAGACAATACTAACTGAAGGATTTATCCAAACAGGGTAATAAAATACGATGAACAGAACAATACTATATTACCCGACCATTGACATACCTAATAAATCATAGTTACGTCATGCCTTATTATATTATGATGAAGTTAGTTCAATCGTTCCTCAAAGTTGGGACAATAACTTTCTAATTGAATTATCCCCGGATATTCACTACTTGATGGATGAGGAACAATTTAGGCCAATGAAGCCTGAAGATTTAATTTTCAACGGAAGAAACGGAGATGCTTTTAATCAGTTCAGGGAAGAATTTACTTCAATAATCTTGGAACCCGGCTATCGAAATTTTATCGATAGAAGACCCGTTGCCAATTTCAGCATCCATAGAAATAAGATTGAACATAATTTAACGGCAAGAGTTCATAGAAATAAGGTCGAGTATAATTTCCCCGCAAGAATCCATAGAAATAAAACAACTGATTCGATTTTCGATTTATTACAAGATCAGGGGCTGGCATTGCAGAACGATAATGATGAATGGCTGATGTTTGAAGAAAAAACAGCAATGTTATATATGTCATTGTTAGCGAAATATTTAGCAGATATCGATGGCGATCAAACTTCAATAGGCACTGATCTGGTCAACTATGAGAAGTTAAATTTCAAAAGGGTAAATGAGGGTGTGGGATTTCCGGTGGTTAGCCTTAACTTGAATAAAGTTTTGCCTTCACCCAGAGCAAATGTCCCCCTTGAGAAAATAATAGACTTTAAAAGAAGGCGTGGCGATAATTTAAGGCATTTTAAAAGGATGTTATCAGAATTTCAGGTTAGAATTGCAAACACGGAATCACAAGCTGAATTTAAAGAAATAGCTATCAATTTTAAAGAAACCCTGACAAATGGTTTAAACGATTTAACCGCTGTAATATCAGAATCGCGTATCGAAACTGCCTACAAAAATCTCAAATCATTGATAAGTATAAAGTCTCCAACCACTTGGCTAACCGCGGGTGCTGCATTAAACGCAAGATATAACTTAGCTAATATTCCGCTTAATTGGGAAGCATTTAGCATAGGTGCAATGGGTGCAATAGAAATTGCCGGCTGTTATATAGAGGCGCGAAACAGAGAACGGGCAAGGTTAAGAGAATCGCCGTTTTCGTACTTATATCACGCAAACAAATATGGTATTATAGCAAAGCCTTAGGATTTTCTGAAGAAACCCTTTTGGTTAATTTTGTGGTTAATCTCTTCTTTAACTAACGGATCTATCCAATCGTGCATTTCTTCTAAAGTCTTGAAATCTGGGAAAGGATTATGAGATATAGGATCATTCATCAAAGTGCCTGATGCAAG
Organism: Mucilaginibacter sp. cycad4; assembly: GCF_034263275.1. NCBI lineage: Bacteria > Pseudomonadati > Bacteroidota > Sphingobacteriia > Sphingobacteriales > Sphingobacteriaceae > Mucilaginibacter > Mucilaginibacter sp. cycad4. The sequence goes on from NZ_CP139559.1 coordinate 4,423,448, forward strand.
CGCTTCACAGCTTCTTCGTGGATGCCACCATAGATTTGAATCCTTAAAATCATTCATAATGCTGTAATGGTGACTATACAGAAAATCGTTCCATTTTTCTTCGACAATCTCCTCAGGGCTTATGTCGATAATATCGAGTTCGGAAAATACTCTTGAACGATTGGATTTCAGCGCCTCAAGCATTACTTGTCTAGCATCTATGTCGGTTACAGGAGCACTGTATCCAAATATTGTAATGTAATAGGCGATCCTAAAAGTCTGTTTTAATGCCGTCCATTCCTTCCGAATAGAAGCGTTAGCCGAATAGTTTTTCTGTCCCACCGGGTACAGTAAGGGCATTTTGCTGAAAGGCTTATTACAACGGTGACATATCCTATTATAATAATTTCCTGAAATTTTGCAGTTTTTACAAATACCGACGGCAACATTGCCGTGCAGAAATAGCAGTTGGGGAACATGTTGACCAAACCGTTTATGTCTTAGGTAACTTTGAAGTAGCAAGGGGTCCCAGTTGAAGGTGGCAATGACATCTTTTTCACGCAGTGACAAGATCAAGTAGTCGTATAAATTAGGCTCATCCCCAATTTTTAAATCCAGAAAGTATTGATGTACGGCATCGTCAACCTTTTCCCTCAAAATGGTATCTCCGGATGTGTGGTAAAGTGTGCTGTACAGTAATTCAAAATCATCTATTAAGTGCGCATATTTTGGACTAAGCATATCAGTTAAGCCTAGGTCTCTCGCGAGCGTTCTCATCACTGGCAATTTTCTTCCATTTCTATCGCCTTCGAGGAAAGCAGCGCAACTAGCTCCTGCTCCAAGAATCACAAGGTGAGGATTGCGAATAACACCGTTTCTGAAATCTGGTATTACATCTTTTTTTATAGTCATCAGTTTCAAGCTATTTTTTAGAGAGGTTATTCTTGCCAAATGTTATAGCTCGGTAGTCATAAAGTAAGCCTAACATTCTAATCTAACAGAAACTATTTAATCCTTATGTTACTTGCTACTTTTCTTTACCAAATAAAGCAGTTCGGACCTTTCAACTAAATATATGTTTATTGAGCTAATTTAAGAACTGAAATGCGATAGGTCAACAACATCAACCGTCGACATCATAACAGGGTTTATGCCCTTTAGCAAATCAATAAACGATAACTGAACATTATCAATGTCAAAAAGAAGCATCACTCCCTTATAGCGAGGTTCTCATTCAGTTACACTTCGACTCAGCCAAACAAACAAAGAAATATTTTTACGCTGTATCATCTGATCTTAGATTTTGCATCGCTAATCAAATAAATGTATTGTTCAGCACTTTCGTACGGCGTGTTGAAATTTACTGCCATTAATATTTTCCTCGTTAGGTCGATTCTCTAAAAACTAACCTAGATTATATTTCTCATAATTTTTCCATTGGTGATTAAATATTTTTTTCTCATTAAGAATGTCTTCAAGTTTGTCATTTTTTCAAATAATCGAACTAATTGATTGTTTGGATGGAGATTCTGATGAACCGGACCACCTGATTCCGGGGCAAGCTAAAAACTACAATTGCACATCTCGAGGCGATTTACTAGGTTCATCTCCTGACTTGAGCTAGTGAAGAAAGATATTGTTATTATTATTCCGCAAGTCACGAATGACTTGCGAATCACTACTATCCTTCTTATCCACATTTGCATTTCATTTAATAAGAAGGCCAGTATATGAACCCATTTAGTGAAGATAAGCGAAGTTTGAATACTCAAATGGTTATAGAATATTTCGATAAAAGGGGCATCAAACTATCAGAAAAAGATGCGCAACAATACTTGGATTTGCTATATTTTTTAGCTAAATTGATTGTTCAGCAGAACTTTTTATAATGAAAATAGCAGATTTATACATCCGTGTGAGTACCGATGAGCAAGCGGATAAGGGATATTCACAACGTAGCCAGGAAGAAGTGCTCAAACGATATTGCGAACAAAACCAGATCGGTGTGCGCAAAGTGATTTTTGAGGATCATTCAGCAAAAACCTTTTTAAGACCTGAATGGCAAAAGCTGTTGGTCAACTTAAAACAATACAAAAAACAGGTCAATTTAATCCTCTTTACTAAATGGGACAGGTTTAGCCGAAATGCTCCTGATGCCTATCAGATGATTAATTTACTAAAGTCTTTGGATGTCGAACCACAGGCTATAGAACAACCATTAGATATGTCTGTGCCTGAAAATAAGATGATGCTGGCTATTTATTTGACAGCACCTGAAATTGAAAATGACAGACGAGCACTTAATACTTTTTACGGCTTGAGAAGGGCCAGGAAAGAAGGCCGCTGGACTTCACTGGCACCAGTGGGCTATATCAACCGATCTACACCGGATGGAAAGAAATACATCGCTCCCGATGATCAACAGGCGAAGATCATGAAATGGGCACTGAATGAAATCTCTTTGGCAAAGTATAATACGGAGCAAATTTTTAAAAGAGCGAAAGAAATGGGGCTTAGGTGTAATAAAAACCGTTTTTTAGTCGCCATTCGTAATCCTGTTTATTGCGGGAAAATATTCATCGAAAAATACAAAGACGAAGAAAGCCACACGGTCAAAGGCTTACACGAGGCTTTAATTTCTGAGTCTATGTATTATCAAATCCAGGAGATATTAGACGGTAAAAAGCGAAAATCCCGAACGACCATTATGTCGCCAAAAATGCTCCCGCTAAAGGGCTTTTTGCATTGCAACCATTGTTCACGTGTATTGTGCGGGAGTGCATCGAAAGGGAGGAACAGTTATTACTACTACTATCATTGTTCGTCAGCTTGTGGCTACCGTAAAAAGGCTGATGAAGTAAATACGGCTTTCGTAAATGAGTTAAGACAGTATGTATTAAACAGTGAATCCAAAGATTTTTTCAAGGCAGCAATCATGGACGCTTACATTGATGCAACAAAAAACGAAACTGCGGGAAAAACAGATTGCATTTTAGAGATCACCGCCTTAAACAATCGCATTACCAAAGCCAGGGAACTTCTTTTAATGGGTGATATTGATAGTGCGGACTATAAGATTATCAAGAATGAAAGCGAGCATAAAATAGCCATCTTAGAAGCAAAGCTTGCTGAAATTCCCATTGCAGCGCTAAGTCTGGCAGAGGTAGAAATGCTATTGGACAGCGCAATCACTAAATTAGCACGACTTGACGTAATCTACTGTAATTCAGACACTAAAATCCAGAGAGAGATAATTGGTTCGATGTATCCCGAAAAATTCACTTTTGAAGACCTGCAACATCGAACCGCTAAAGTTGACTTTTTATTCCAACTTATCTATCAGATTAACAGCAAATTATGTGTAAAAAAAAGAGGGCAAGCAACCGTTTTACCGTGCTTGCCCATTGTGGCTCCTGAGGCTGGGCTCGAACCAGCGACCCTCTGATTAACAGTCAGATGCTCTAACCGGCTGAGCTACTCAGGAATCTAATCCGGTTTGGAGTTTGCAAAAGTATAATTTTCATTGATATTTCACAATTTTATTAAGCTTCTTATATCCTGCTGTTCAGGGCTTACCTGGTACTTGTATTCTTCCCTGCCCATTTCACCAGTTTGTTGACCAGGTCATCCAGTTTAAATGGCTTGCTTATATAGTCGTCCATACCTGCATCTATACAAATTTGCAGGTCAGCTTGAAGGGCATTGGCCGTCATGGCTATAATAAAGGGGCGTTCAGGGAAACGTTTCTTTATTATTCGCGTAGCTTCCAGGCCATCCATTTTGGGCATTTGCACATCCATTAAAATAACATCGAATGTTTTTTTATTGACTAAATCCAGCACCTCCAGCCCGTCTCCTGCCAAAGCGGCTTCATATCCTAACTTACTCAATATCTTCATGATCAGTTTTTGGTTCATCTGGTTATCTTCGGCAACCAAAATCCTCAATGGGTAACTTTCCGAAAAATTATCAGGCAGCTTATGGCTTGCAGTGTCGGCGTGCTGCGTTTCATGAACAGTAGAATTTACATGCCTGCCAAGTTCCTTTATAATGTGCTTATATAAATTATGCTGTTTTGCAGGTTTGGTTAATATAGAACAAAAAAGACCCGGGTTATCTTTATGGAAAACATAGCTGATGGAGCTCAAAAGCATTATAGGTAATTCGGGATATTTGGCCCGTATTAAGGTTGCCAGTTCAATCCCATCCATAAAGGGCATTTGCATATCGGTAATAACCAACTTAAAATCATACTGCTGCGCCAGGATCTCAAGGGCCTGTTCGCCCGACTTAGCCACTACCGGGCTCAGTTGCCACTGCTCCAGCTGAGCCTTTAAAATTCTGCAATTGGTATCATTATCATCAACAACCAAAATTTTACTTTTTTCAAAACCCTGCATAGTATGGTTTATTTGTACAGGGTCCTGCAGTAAACTTTTTTGCGAGTGAATAGAAAACCTGAAAGTACTTCCTTTATCAACTTCACTTTCTACACTGATTTTGCCGCCCATTAACTTTACAAGTTGCTCGCTTATAACCAGGCCAAGGCCTGTGCCTCCGTATTGACGGGTGGTTGATGAGTCAACCTGCGAAAACGCTTTAAATAACCGGTGCAGCTTATCGGCAGAAATTCCGATGCCGGTATCTTTTATCTCAAAACTTAATTCGATGTGGTTATCTTCTGAAATGCTGAGCAAATGCACAGCTACATAAATTTCACCCTTTTTGGTAAATTTGATAGCGTTACTTATTAAATTGATCAGGATCTGGCGAAGCCTTAAACTGTCGCCAATAATTTGCGCCGGTACATCATAGTCAATCTGGTAAACCAGGTCCAGCTTTAGGTGGGCGGCTTTTAAGGCAAAAACATCAAAAACTTCTTCAATACAGGTACGCAGGCTAAAATCCTTCTCCTCCAGCTCCATATTGCCCGATTCTATTTTAGAAAAATCTAAAATATCGTTAATCACCGCCAGCAGGTCTTCACCGCAGGTTTGTATCGATTCGGCAAAGGTGCGCTGCTCTTCATCCAAAGGAGTTTCGGCCAGTAATGAAGCCATCCCGATTACCCCATTCATAGGTGTGCGGATCTCGTGGCTCATTGTAGCCAAAAATATACTTTTAGCTTTGTTAGCCTCCTCGGCCTCAAGGGCCAATTTTTTTTCAACTTCTATGGCGCGGGCCAGCTGCCTGGTACGTTCTTCTACCTGGCGCTCAAGTACAGCCTTTTGTTTTAATATCGAACGTGTGCGGATAAAATAAAATGCCGGGCCACTGATAATAAAAATTAAAGCCACAATTAATTTAAACCACCAGGTAAGCCAAAAAGGAGGCTTAATATTGATGATGATAAATGTGCCCTTATTATTCCATTTGCCATCGTTATTTGACGCTTTGACCCTGAATGTATAATTACCCGGATCAAGATTGGTATAGGTGGCTGTTCTTTTATTGCCAACATAATTCCAATCTTTATCAAACCCATCCAGCTTGTAGGCATATTGGTTTTTTTCGGGAATGGTATAATTCAGGGCAGCAAACTCAAATGTAAGTACCGAGTGTTTGTAAGATAGGTTTATGGAGTCTGTTACGCTGATATCTTTTTGAAGCAGGGAGTTTTTAGCGCCCACGCTTACCTCCTTGTTGAAAATTTGCAGCCCGGTAATATAAACGGGAGGAATAAAGTTATTATCTTTTAAACTATCGGGATAAAAAGTACTGAATCCGTTTACGCCGCCAAAAAACATTTCCCCGTCGGCAGTTTGAAAACTGGAATGCCCTTTAAATTCATCTCCCTGCAACCCGTCGGAGATGCCATAGTTTCTGATGGCTTTTGTTTTGGGGTTAAACCGGGAGATCCCTTTATTGGTGCTTAACCAGAAGTTGCCTTTGCGGTCTTTCAAAATCGAATAGATCACATTATTGGGCAAACCCTGTTTTTCGGTGTAAATGGTAAATGTTTGGCTGTGCTTGTTAAACAGGTTAAGCCCGCCGCCGTTTGTACCTATCCATATATCACCGTTATCAGTCTCGGTAACCGACTCAACAGTATTGTTTGATAAACTGTGTTTATCCCCCTCATCGTGCCTGTAGTGCGTAAAACGGCCTGTTTTAGGGTTTAATACATCCAGCCCGTTATCAGTACCTATCCACATATTGCCCTGTTTATCCTGGAATACCGAGGTAACAATATCGCTGCCTATGCTGTTATCATCCCCCGGGTTGTTCCTGTATCGTGTAAAGAGACCGGTTTTTACGTTATAATGATTAAGGCCACCTTTCCAGGTCCCTAACCATATATTGCCATCATGATCTTTATACATATTGTTGATATCCGAAAGGGAAAGGCTGCGCGGATTATTTGCCTGGGGCATGTGATGTATAAAGGTCCCTCTTTTTTTATCAAACAGGTCAAACCCGCCAATGTGATAGCCAATACCGATAACATCTTTATTTATTGGCACAATGGCCATTACATAATTATTACTTATGGTGTTACTGTTATTATCACTATGCAGGTAATGAACAAAGGTTTTTTTCTTGCGGTTAAATAAATTAAGGCCGCCCCCATCGGTGCCGATCCAAATATTTTCATCACTGTCATCGCCGGAGATGGCCAGCACATTATTATTGCTCAAACTATTCGCATTGTTTGGGTTTTGACTGTAGGAGCTGAATTTATCGCCAAAGCCCGGCAAAAAATCAACACCGCCCGAATAAGTGCCTATCCAGGTATTCCCTGTATCATCTTTATATAAACAATAAACAGAGTTACTGCTAAGGCTGTAATGGTCGTTTGCATCAAATTTGTAGCAAGTAAATTTATTGGCCGGATAGTCGAGCACACTTATGCCCCCATTTTCGGTCCCGATCCAAAGCTTCCCGTCGCCGTTTTCGAGTATCGAAAGAATATCGTTATGGCAAATACTGTTACTGTTATTAGGATCGTGTTTGAAATTTATAAATGAATTGTTTTTGCTGTTATATAATGCCAGGCCTCCTCCATGAGTACCTGCCCAAATATTACCTTTGCTATCTTTATATACGGCCTTTATCCAGCTGGCACCGATGCTGTTTTGGTTTGCAGGATCATGAACATAACCAATAAACTTACCGTTTTGGGGATTAAAATGATAAAGCCCGTCATCGGTGCCTATCCATAACCAGCCATTATTATCCGCGGTAACCTGGTAAATAAAATCGTTAGCTATACCGTTTGTCTGTTTATCAGCATGTGTAAATCTTTTAAATGAGCCGTTTGCAGCATTAAACAGATATAAGCCCTTGCTGGTACCCAGCCACATCCTTTTTTTGCTATCCAAAAAAACAGACCTGACAGCAAAAGTTAAGTGATTGGAATAATGAATAAATGTATTTGTGGCCCGGTCAAATCTGTCAAGCCCGCTTTCGGTTCCAATCCATAAATTATGATAACTGTCTTCCGTTATAGCTAATACGTAGTTATCAATAATAGTTGTTTTATTATTCTGGTCGTGCTTATAGTGCGTAAATTTATAACCGTCGTACTTATTAAGACCATCTTCGGTGCCAAACCACATAAAGCCCCGACTGTCTTTAATAATGGTTACTACATGGCTTTGGGAAAGGCCTTCGTTTGTACTAAGCTGTTTAAATTTAAGGGCGGGTGTTTGCGAATAGGATAATCCGGGAAAAAGCAGGTATAAACACCAGATAAAAAGCAATATTGGCCTCATTATTATTTTGCTGGTAGTTTTATCGTATTTTTAATCGGTTGATGTTATAAGCCAAAACAAACGTTGCAGCGGCTAAATAAATGCTCTTATCTTGCGGAAACTATTAGGTTGGTTTCAGGAATTTAGTCTTAATAACTTCTATCGAACAAGAATTTATATTGACCAAACCGCCTTTAACGTTCATAATGATTCCAGGTCACCAGGAGCTTATTTTAAGTTAGTCCTGCTTGCCAGTCATACGGTATTTACGGGAAATAGTTTCGTATAACGTGTTGTTTTTGCCCAATCAACGGCTGTTGTTAACTCAGGAGAAATATTAACGATCCTGATTTTGTTTACAACCTACCGGTCAGTATCCGGCAGCTGTTTAATCTCTATATTCCTGAAATCAACTGGCTGCCCCTCACTTTGTAAAGCAATAAAGCCGCTGCTTAACAATTTCCCATCCTGCTTATACTTCGGATCGTAGCCATGCGCCACACCGCCGCCAATAGTAGGCCTTGAATATTGAAGTACCGTATCGCCATTGATGATATGGGTAATTAATTTGTTGCCATGAACAATCAGCTCGCCCTTTACCCACTGGTCACCGTCATAGGTTTTTGAAGTAGAGTTGATACAATGGTCGGGCGAAACCTTCCCTTTATAAACAACATCGGTACCGGGCGAGCACATATTTCCTGTTGGCCTTGGTTTCCCGTCGCCCAGGCCGCCTAATAACTGCATTTCTATGGATATCGGCCAATCCTGGTCCTTTAACATAGTGCGGGGATCCTGTGAATGAAACATAACGCCGCTGTTAAGGAGCGTGTAGTCAGGTGCGCCTTTTTGCTGTTTACCAACAAAACGGTACTCAAACCGCAGGTGATAATAAGAAAATGGTGTTTTGTAATATAAGTGGCCAAACTGATCGTTGAAATCGCCATACTGATCATAACTGACCCTGATCATGCCGTCTTCTACCCGGAAAGTATTCCCATAGTTTTCGCCAACCAGGTGGTGATTGATCTTGACAAACCAATCGTTAATGTCAGTTCCGTTAAACAGCTTCGTCCAGCCTTTGTCGGCATTGCCGGTGTCAGCCAGTTTTTTCGGTCCGGTGCAGCCCAATATGAAGCAGCAGGAAAACATAAAAAAAACGCGTGTTATTTTCATAGGTGGTAAGGTATTATGTTTTTTATAGATAAATTGAATGCTTTTGTTCACTTAACACTTTGCTAACCGTCTTTCGAAAGTTCGCTCAATATTAATCTGCTGATCCTGCCTTACAGGAAGTTTTATCTCTCTCTTATGCTACGAATTTAAGAAATTCAGGCCATGTTTTGTTGTTTTTAATGCTTTGCCTATCTGGGTACACTGAGGCTGCTTTTTTGAACCTTATCGACGAATATTATATTATTACCTGCCCGGTTGCTATCGGAAACGGGCTTTCCATATTTAAGGAGAGAAAGGTCCTGAAATTAGAAAGTTCAATAGCCTACAACAACGGCAAGGTGCTTAATAAATACCTGCCGGTATAGGTGGGTTTAGTAGTTTAAGTGAAATATTTAATCTTTACAGAGGTTTGAGGTTTTTACTCTCCTTACTGTGCGAAACTTGAATTATTTAAACAGGGCAAATATGTGTTCTGAATAAGTCAGAGCACTTTTAGCGAACTTTGGTGGTGCTTTTTGAACCGCCGAAGGTGGCTACGGGATTTGTGCTGCCCGGGACCTGGCCTGCTGTAAAAATTTTAACAATTTATTATTTTCAGCCTCATTATCAAATCCGGGGAACTTTTCTGTTTAGCCAAGTTTTTTTCGCAGCCATTTACGAACCGGCTCGTCATACCATTTCAAAGTGATATACGCCAGGAAAATTGCACTAATCAAAATAGCTAAGGCATAAGGCCAGGCCTGTACTATAGTTACGCCTTTATGATTGCTGATCCATGCCACGTAAAAATAAACCAGCGGATAATGCACCAGGTAAAGGGGATAGGATATATCGCCGAGAAACCTGCATACTCTGCTCTCCGTTTGGGTATGGACCTTACCGCCCGCGCCAAGATAAACGATAAGCGGAAAAATGATAATAATGCAAACGGACTCATAGATCCCGTTCATCCAAAGATGGGCAGCACCGCCGATGCGCGGCATATACAATACTATCGCTATTAAAACACTGCACCATAAAAATGCATACCTGATGCGGACGGGTTTAGCAATACGCGAAAGCAACAGGCCGGTAAAGAACGGGTATATGGTGCGGGTAATGCCCATGCGCACCTGTTCCACGTTAAATGTCCAGCCACCGCTTACATCTCCATTGGTGATTGCCAGGTGCACAAGTGCTACAGCTGCAAAGCATACTAATACCGACAATGTAGTTTTTGAAAATTTTCGTATCCAAACCGCGTAAAGAATATTGGCGACGTACTCAAAGAACAATGACCATCCTACGCTGTTAAGAGGATGCATTTCCTGCCAGCCGCGTATATCCAAAGACAGCGGTACCGGCAGGATGGTATAACCGATCAGCATCACCAGCAGCATCTTCCAAATCGGTATAGTATGAATGAGCGGCCACAGCGTAGAATCCGTAAAATAGAATCCGATAGCACCCAATGTCATGCCGAGGACTACCATTGGCTGAAGGCGCTCGATACGGCGTTTAAAAAAACTGCCGATTGTCATTTTATGCCAGCGGTCGTCATAAGCATAGCCGATAACAAAACCTGATAGCAGGAAAAAGAAATCGACAGCCAGGTACCCGTGATTAACTATGATATCCAGGTGACCGCTCCCCAGCGGTTCGGTTAGGTGAAAGGTAACTACGATGATGGCAGCAACACCACGTAAACCATCCAATATCGGGTAATGCGGTTTTGTGTTCAGTTTATTATTGTCCATGTATAAGATTAGAGTTAGCCCGTATATTTGGCCGGGTGCTAAAACAGGTATTTTGGATGATCAGCGGGTGCTTTTCTTTGTGTATCCACAGTGCAGGTGAGGCATATATGGGCCGGTAAGACCAATGACTTAAGTCGGTTAGATTGGTTCATGAATAGTATGTAATTGACGCCTTATCCAGATTGTAAAAGTAAGTAAAAGCGGTGCCGGGATATCTTCATATCGTGTCAAAATACACGCATATCGTCTCATTTTCGCATCTTTTTGTATCTGTCTTCAACAGATCCCTAATTAAATTGCCGCTAAAGTTCTGACAGAGAATATCAGGCGGTTCGCGATTAGTCCGGCCAGGCCCGACAGCTGATCAACGTCTCGTAAAAAACATATAACGTATTGAAATTAAATCAACCCGTAACAAATTCGTTTACGGGGTGATAATTTTTCAGACACTGGTTATAGCAGAATAATTTATCAGTTATTTATTTTCACTTCGCCATCTGTTACCTCGAACGGGATCCACAGATAACCGGATTTCTCCAGGTCAAGTTTATTCCACAAATCCCCCATGAAGATAAAATTTGAAGGTTTTCCGTTTACCGGCAAAACGTAATTTCCCTGTGCAAAGAATGTTTGTTCTGCATTAGTACCGCTGCAGGGGTTGCCTATCTCCTTCCATGGCCCCATGATACTGTCGGCAGTTGCATAAGATGCCGCGTTAGGGCTCCAACCAGAGCACCCTGAAGTGATCAGGAAATATTTATCCTTATTTTTGAAAAGCGCCGGGCTTTCGCGCTTTCTGTCGATCAGAATCCTGTTATAGTTTTCCGTTGGCTTCAGATAATCATCTGTCAGCAAGCAAACATGCATGGTGTTGTTATCTTCAGATGAATAAACAACGTAGGCTTTCCCGTCAGTATCCTTAAAAAGTGTCATGTCTCTCAGCATTTGGTTGTTTGGTTTGATGCTGCCCAGGTACGTGTATGGCCCTTCGGGCGAATCACTCTCCGCAACACCAGCCTTTGAATCCTGGTAATCATTTTTGTCATTATGAAACCACATCACAAATTTTTTTGTCTTCTCATTGTAAAGCACCTTCGGCCTTTCAATTACCCTGCCGGTATCCAAATCGCCCAATTGGTCACCTGTCACAGATTTCAGTGCTGTTCCGAGATTTTTCCAATGTTTCAAATCTGTAGACGAATAACAAGATACCCCTCCTGCGGGAACCCGGTAATCTTCCCAGTTTTGCCCGGGGACAAGCCAGGTTTTGCCTTTTTTAATTTCCCCAAACAGGTAATATACCTTATTGTAATAAAGTACCCCGGCTCCATGGGCATTAATGACGTTTCCATCGGTATCCTTAAAATCTCCGCCCGAAACAATATTTTGTGAATGCACCCGATTATTGAAAAATATGGATAAGATCAGGATCAGTACTGTATACTTCATATATTTTGTTTGCTATTTTAACAAGTAGGTTATTATAGTAAGGCTTTATGGGCCAGGCTTATGAATAAGGTTTAAAAATAGGTAAAAAAGGTGGCTGCAATTGGTTCGATGTACCTCAAAAAATTCACTTTCGAAGAATTGCAACACCGAACCGCATTCATCAGTGAACTTTACTCTTTTATATATTTGATTAACAGCTAATTATAGATAAAAAAGAAGAACAAGCGACCGATTTACCGTGCTTGCCCATTGTGGCTCCTGAGGCTCGGCAATTCTCGAACCAATTCATCGAAAAATTAAGAAAAATCGGAAATTTAGGTATGGAGTTTAATGATTTCTAAATTCTACACCTATTTCCCTTGCATTTCGTCAAAAGCCCCCTTTTACTTTCAAAAACTTTTAAGGTGACAATAATTTCTATTTTTTGTTGCACAATGTGAGGGATACAGGGCCGGTTAAAATATCTTTCTATAACTATCAGCAATAATTTATGCGAGCGCTGCTTCTAATTGCTGTATTCTTAAACGCTGTACTTTTATTTAATTTTGACTACGGCTTTGCCTTGGCGCGGCCGCTTTCTACATATCACTTTAACCACATTAATTTATTAATCAATAGTCGGCATTTCGCTGGTCAATTGCCGTACTAATCTTAGGTGGAATTACTTATACAATTTTACACAGCAGTTTCAACGGCGGAAAATCAGTGATTGGGCATCAATTTTCAGTTCAGGGGCGGAAAGATAAGCTGAATTCTGTAAAACAAATAACTACATAGGCTTTTAAAGAGGCTGAACCAAATTCTTTTAAACATGGAAGCGCTTGAGGATATTATTTAAATGTCAATAAAAACGAACAAATAATCAATTATCCAATGTCATTTAATTGCTTATCCAATATCATTTCCTGACCCCATGTTGCCATATGTATTAATAAAGGCCTGACGCTTTTCCCAAGCTCGGTTAAAGAATATTCTACGCGGGGTGGGATTTCTTTGAATTGCCTGCGATTGATCAATCCATCCACTTCCAGCTCTTTTAGTTGTTCGCTTAATACTTTTCTGGATATAGATGGCATCCGTACGGCTATTTCACCAAAGCGCCTGGTATGGTCCGATAGATGAAAAAGAATGATCGGCTTCCATCTCCCACCTATCAAAGTTATCGTAGCCGTTACCGGGCAAGGGTTATTTTCCACTTTATTTTCCATTAGTCACATTTAGGTTACCACTATTTTCCATTGTTACCAAAAGGTAACAGTTACTTTTTGATACCATCATTAGTAACTTTGTGTAACAAAAATAAATATTAAATATAAATTCAACAAATTATGATTTTAGTAACAGGTGCGACAGGGCATTTAGGAAATGCGGCAATCCAATCACTTTTAGAAAAAGGTGTTCCGGCTAATGAAATTACCGCTTTGGTAAGAGATGAAAACAAAGCAACTAATTTGAAGGATCGGGGTGTTCAGATAAAAATCGGGAATTACAATGACTACCATTCGCTTAAAGATGCATTACACGGAGTAGATAAACTCTTTCTGATCTCTTCCAACGATGTGACGGCTGATACGCTTTTGCAGCATAAGAATGTCATCAACGCCGCTAAGGAAAATGGTGTTCAGCACATCGTTTATATAAGTCAGGAAATTAAGGATGATGAGATAACAGCTATTCCATTCGTCATTCAGATTCATAGGGCTACGGCTGAGTATATCAAAGAGACCGGGGTTGTTTACACCATATTTAACGACTCGCTTTACGCAGATTCCATAGGAAAGTTTTCCGGGGAAACATTTTTGGAAAACGGTATTTTCTTTCCCGCTGGTGACGGAAAGGTCCCTTTTGTTCCAAGAACCGATATTGGGGAAGCTGCAGCAGTAGTGCTAACCACTCCCGGACATGATCATATGACCTACGCGATCACCGCTAATACCGCTTATTCATTTGAAGATATATCAGTCATGCTATCCGCTATCACCGGTAAGGAGGTTAAGTATCTTAAACCTGACCTTGATACTTACAGCCATGCGCTTATAAATGCCGGTGTTCCGAAAGAGGTTGTTGGATTCTTAGGCGCGTTTGCTACTGCCATAAAAAATGGTGAATTCGATACGAACCGCAGTCATCTTGAAATTTTATTGGGAAGAAAACCAATGGAATTAAAGGAATTTTTGAAAATCACTTACGGTAAATAAGTTCATTAAAGCCGGTTGCACGTAATAAACGATGGACAGGCTTAAATAACTGGTCGTTTTTTTATCACCTGCTTAGGGGGCACGACCAGATATGCGAATAAGGTAAAGGCTGTTATGATATTCTGTTAACAGCCTTTTCTCTTTTAAGAAACACTATTCGAGAGCTAACCGGTTAGTCTGAGAATCAGTGCTGCAGTGCCCTATTATTATCCATTTTATTAAGTCAAATTTCCAGCGCCTTCGTGCTTTACAACGGTAAATTTGATTATCTAATTCTCTCGTAATTTACGTTAAAACGTTCTATCATTACCCACTTTTGTATCATTATAGCAACAGTAATAAGCAGAGATTTGCCATTGAATTAAAAGAACATAAACAATGGCAAAAACAATTTTTATAACCGGCGCATCCCGCGGCCTGGGCCGTATATGGGCAGAAGCATTTTTAAAACGTGGAGATCAGGTGGTCGTAGCAGTAAGAAACCCGGATACTTTAAGCGAACTTTCTAAACAATATGCTTCAACATTCCTGGCCCTGAGGCTGGATGTGACAGACAAGGAAGCATGCTTTACAGCCGTCGCAAAAGCAAAAGCTCATTTTGGCACTATCGACGTATTGATCAATAATGCAGGCTACGGTCACACCGGGGCCATAGAAGAATTGGAAGAACAGGAGATCCGTACACAATTTGAAACCAATGTTTATGGTTTGCTTTGGGTGACCCAAGCCGTTATCCCGATCATGCGTGAACAAAAAGCCGGTCATATCATCCAGGTGTCAAGTGCGTTAGGGCTGCTCGCTTTCCCTACTTTAGGTCTTTACAGTGCATCCAAATTTGCGGTTGAGGGAATCAGTGAAGCCCTGGCAGCTGAAGTTGGCGGCTTCGGTATTAAGGTAAGCATACTGGAACCTAATGGTTTCATGACCGACTTTGCTACAACCTCCGGAATGCAAAGCAAACCGTTGGCTTTTTATGATGATGTCAGAGCCGGCCTTGCTGCCGGTAACAAAGCAGAGGACTGGGGCGTGCCGGAAGCAACAGCAGAGGCCGTCCTGAAGTTGGTTGATGCAGAAAACCCTCCATTGAGGCTGATCCTTGGCCGGGTTGGTATCCAGTGGATCAAGCACGTGTACGACCAACGGATGACAACCTGGGAAGAATGGCAGGACGTTTCTGTTGCCGCACAGGGGAATTAAAACCTTATATTAGCAGTATCCGGTTATAAGGATACTGCTTTGTCTTTCAAAAGCAAACTATGAACCACTTCGATAAAATAAGCAGTTTTAGCAAAGCCATCGGAATCAAAGCACCGGAACATCCGCTGTTCAGCATTTCTTTCGGTAATAAAGATGAGTGCGGAGGCGATGACATAGAATTCTCTGCTGATTTCTTTATTATTTCTTTTCAGCAATTGGAATCAGGAAACATTACGCACGGCAGAACAAAATTTGACCATGACCGGGGCAAGCTATTATTCGTCAAACCGCGGCAGACGGTCACCTTCAAAAATATAAAGTTAAAGGAAGAATGCTTTTTGATATTGATCCACGAAGATTTCCTGGCGGGCGCTGCGCTTCATCACGAAATTAAGAAGTATGGCTATTTTGACTATGAGACCAATGAAGCATTGTACCTGTCACCCAGTGAGGAAGAGGTCATCTGGAGCCTGGTTTCCATCATGGATAAGGAAAATCACAATAATAAGGACGACTTTACCAAAACAATTCTACTCAGCCACCTGACTACGCTGCTTAAGTACGCACACCGCTTTTACAAACGGCAATTTATAAACCGCGCCGAAATAACTGGTGCCATAGCAACCAGGTTCCATGACCTGCTCCGGACCTACTTCGAGACTAAAAAAATCCTGGAATCAGGGCTTCCTACGGTAAGTTTCATGGCAGAAAAACTAAATCTTTCCTCCCGCTATCTGAGCGATTCGCTTAAGCAGGAAACCGGAAAAACCGCCCTTGAGCTTATCCATCTTTATATCATTACCGAGGCAAAGAACTTATTGAAGGAGGGTAAATTGAATATCGCTGAGATCTCTTATTCGCTCGGATTTGAGAACCCAACTTACTTTTCCAGACTATTTAAAAAAGAGGCGGGGGTTTCGCCAAATTACTTTAGAGATCATCATTTAAATTAATAGCGTTTCACCGGAAATCGAGAAAATTTAAGCTTAAAACGCCGTTTCTAAACCTTTTTCGTACTTTTCTTTATTAAACCGATATAAAAAAGGTGACCGATGAGCGCCGATACTTTTTGTTTCCTGTAGCTTTTCAACTATTCCTAAAGCAAAAATTCGTTTGCTGAAATTTCTGTAGTCAAGTGTTTTTCCTAAAATAGTTTCATACAAACTATGTAAATCAGGCCCCGTAAATTTTTCAGGAAGTAAATTATAACCGATTGGATAATGTTCGATATATAAACGCATTGCTCTTTGCGCCTCCGAAATAATTAAATTGTGGTCAAACCCTGTTACTGCAATAAGTCCGGCAAAAGTTGAAATGCTATTGGACAACGCAATTACCAAATTAGTGCAACTTGACATAATCTATTGTAATTCAGGCATTAAAGTACAAAGAGAGATAATTGGTTCGATGTACCCCGAAAAATTCACTTTTGAAGACTTGCAACATCGAAACGCTAAGGTTGACTTTTTATTCCAACTTATCTATCAGATTAACAATAAATTACACGTAAAAAAAAAAGGCAAGCGACCGATTTACCGTGCTTGCCCATTGTGGCTCCTGAGGCTGGGCTCGAACCAGCGACCCTCTGATTAACAGTCAGATGCTCTAACCGGCTGAGCTACTCAGGAATCTAATCCGGTTTGGAGTGGGGCAAAGGTAAAAACTCGTCGGATATTTCACAATTTTTATTAAAAAAAAATGAAAATATTTTTCACTGGCTTTTTTAGCCGCTGATTCTGTGTTATTTAAACTCCAAAGACACATTATAGCATTTTTTTGTGCCGGTAATTTTTTCTGCTTGCCCCTTTTTCAGCCGCCAGGTTTCTGAAACCTGCTTAAATTACGTCTTCCTAAATGAAAATTGGTATCACAAATCGGCAGGGAAATCGCGTTTAGAATATTGTAGAAGAATTAAAAGCAGATAAGCGAAAAATTTACACACTAATTTTTCCGAATTAATCGAATTACACGAATTTTTAATATAGAAGGAATTTTAATTCGTGTAATTCGATTAATTGTGGCATATCTACAAGGTAATTCGTGTGAAAATTTCTCTCTGCGATTTCTTCCAATAATCACAATTATTTAAAAGCTTCCTTTGCACAAATCGGCACAGATGACTGATTATCCCTTAATTTTCACAATATTTGCGGCGAAAAAAAATAAATATCTTTACATGAGTTTGTTAGTTATTGGCACTGTGGCGTTTGATGCCATTGAAACCCCTTTTGGTAAAACCGATAAAATAGTAGGCGGTTCTGCAACCTTTGCAAGTTTAGGCGCTTCTTACTTTTATGATAAAATAAAAATTGTGGCAGTTGTTGGCGATGATTTTCCGCAGCACGAAATTGAGGACCTGCAAAAGCACAATATTAATACCGAAGGCCTGCAGATAAAACAGGGTGAAAAATCATTTTTCTGGAGCGGACGTTACCATAACGACATGAACAGCCGCGATACCCTGGTAACTGAGCTTAATGTATTGGAAGCTTTCGATCCCATTATCCCTGATAGCTACCAGGATTGCGAATACCTGATGCTGGGCAACCTTTCACCCCAGGTACAGCAAACAGTTATAGCGCGCCTTAAAAACCGCCCTAAGCTTATTGTAATGGACACCATGAACTTTTGGATGGATATTGCCCTTGATGAGCTTTTAAAAACCATTCAACTGGTGGATGTGCTAACCATTAACGATGCCGAAGCCCGCCAATTATCCGGCGAATTCTCATTGGTTAAAGCCGCCCGCAAAATATTAACCATGGGCCCTAAATACATCATCATTAAAAAAGGCGAGCATGGTGCATTGTTGTTCCATGAAGATAAGATCTTTAGTGCCCCCGCCCTTCCATTGGCCGAAGTATTTGACCCCACAGGTGCGGGCGATACTTTTGCCGGTGGTTTTATTGGCTATATGGCCAAAGTAGGCACCGTTAACTTTAACAACATGAAAAACGCCATCATTTTTGGCTCGGCTCTGGCCTCATTCTGTGTTGAAAAATTTGGCTCAGAAAGATTAAGAAACCTTAGTGAAGAAGAAATAGCCGCCCGGATCCAGGAGTTTGTAGGCTTATCCAAATTTGAATTGTAAGCGACTGTTTAAAAACATTGATATTTTGTGTAGAGAAGCATCAAATGCATCTCTACACAAAATATGTTTAATATGATTAAAGAGCTTCTCATATTAAAACGTCTTTTAAAATTCAATAATAACAGGCAGAATAGCCTGGCTTCGCCTATCCTTTCAACACTTCCCTGCTAATTACTATCTTCTGGATCTCGCTCGTACCTTCGCCTATGGTACAAAGTTTGGCATCGCGATAAAACTTCTCGACAGGGAAATCCTTGGTATAACCATACCCACCGAAGATCTGTACAGCCTCGGTAGCTGTGCGCACCGCTGTTTCAGAGGCAAAATATTTGGCCATGGCCGATTGTTTTGTGACCGGCAGGTGGCGGTTTTTCAAATCAGCAGCCTGCATTATCAGCAGTTCGGCTGCTTCAATTTCGGTAGCCATATTGGCCAGTTTAAATGCTATCCCCTGGAAATTACCAATGGGCTGTCCAAACTGGCGGCGCTCTTTGGCATAAGCAACAGCCGCTTCAAAAGCACCTTTTGCAATCCCTAATGAAAGGGCTGCTATCGAGATCCTGCCGCCGTCCAAAACTTTCATAGCCTGCTTAAAACCCTCTCCTTCAATACCCAGCAAATTTTCCTTTGGTACACGGCAGTTATCAAAAATAAGTTCGGTAGTTTCTGAAGCACGCATGCCCAGCTTATTTTCTTTTTTGCCATGGGTAAAACCCGGTGTACCTTTTTCAATAACCAGTGCCGAGATCCCGTGCGAATCGCCTTTATTCCCGGTACGCACCATCACTACCGCCACATCGCCCGATTTACCGTGGGTTATCCAGTTTTTTGAGCCGTTCACCACGTAATGCTCGCCGTCCAAAACCGCGGTAGTGTTCATACCCAGCGCGTCCGATCCGGTATTGGCTTCGGTTAGTCCCCAGGCGCCAAGCCATTCGGCAGTGGCCAGTTTGGGCAGCCATTTAAGTTTTTGCTCTTCATTGCCAAAAGCAAGGATATGCCCCGTACAAAGCGAATTATGGGCAGCAACCGATAAACCTATAGCACCGCAAACTTTGGCTATTTCACTGATCACGGTTACATATTCAAAATAGCCGAAACCGGAGCCTCCGTATTGCTCGGGCACAAAAACACCCATCATGCCAAGCTCACCCAATTGTTTAAATAAGTCGATAGGAAAAATCTGGGCCTCGTCCCATTCCATTACATGAGGTTTAATATAACGTTCGGCAAAGTCTTTGGCCATCTGGCCAACCATTTGCTGATTTTCGTTCATAGCAAAATCATACCCACCTGTTGACGGGGTATCGGTTAACAAAGCATCCATACATTTATAATTGGTTATTAGCAAAATAACGTATAAAAAATGAGATTGGTTTGCCCGTAAAAGCCTGCAAATCAAGAACGGTTTGGTATTGGGTATGAATTATAGGTTTAGTTGAAATAGAATGGTTTTGGGGGAGAGGAAACTGATGAAAAATATTTTTCAGAAATTGTTGAAGCGGGGACTAACCCTACAGTTCCATCGGAACTTCTGAAGCTTTAAGTTAACCTATCACCAAGGCGCAGATCCAAGGTGAGGTACATGATGCATAGTTGCCCTCCGGGGCCGAACATAAGATCAATAACAGGCAAATCTGGCGCAAAAGGGCAAACCGATACACTTTGCAGTAAAATACGGCTCATTTTTATGAGTTAATTCAAACCTTCGAAGCTCCTGATGAGACGGGAAGCCTGATAAAAATGACCGGACAATTTTTCATTCATCCTTATCAGGCTTTTCTTATACTAATCGTCATCGTCTGCTTTTTGAACGGCCTTTACAAAGGCTGCCCGTACCGGCGTGGGCACAATTGCATTTTCTCCTTTAATGGCTTTCCATATCATTTTGTTCATGATCTCATCTGGTACACGGTCAACGGCCGAAAAATCAAGCCCCCTGGCCATTGCTGCAAGCTTTGTGCCTTTAGGGTTAAGTTCATTAAGGTTAATATTTGAACGGAGGCTGTTAAATGGTTTGGTATCGGGCACTTTATTAAAACAACGCCACATGGCTGTAGCCGATGCATCATACTGGGTCATAGGCGGCAGGCCGAGAATCAGCTCGATGGTACGCAGCACAGATGACGTGGAATACATGGTATGGTCAACAAAGTTGCGTTTTACAAATCCCCCGGCCATGTATGCAGGCGAACGATGGGCGTCAACGTGATCGGGACCATTCTGTGCATCATCTTCCAGTATAAAAATCACGCTGTTTTCCCATATCGGGCTTTTGCTGATATGCTCCACTAACCGGCCAACGGCAAGATCATTATCCGCCACATGAGCAAAAGGTGTAGGCCTGCCCGGGGTGGTGCCCTCGGTATGGTCTGATAGCATCCGTATGGTATTTAGCCGCGGCAATGCATTGTTACGCATCAGCGAGTCAAAGTCATGTTCCCAGGCCTGGTACCGCAGGGTATCAGGGTCACGCAGGTCGCGAGTGGGATAGGCTTTTGTAAAATGATCTTTCAAGACAGGTATCTGGGGCGTGTTATCGGCATTGATAAATTCGCCATAAGTACGGAAAGTTACATTGAACCGGTTGGCCTGGTCCCAGATGTAGAGCTTATTTTTTGCGGTGAGGCCAACTGCACCCGGGCCGCGGCCGCCATAGCTGGTAGGCCAGTTTTTTTCCATATAATCAGTAGCATAAGCACCCAGGCTCCAGTTATGCCCGTCGGCGCTAACCTCGCCATCTACATAAAAATTATCCAGCAGCACAAAGTTTTCGGCCAAAGCATGGTGATTGGGCGTAATCCGTTTGCCAAACAGCAGCAGGCTGGTATCGCCATTGCCCTTCGGCATGTCTGACAGTACCTGGTCATACGTCCGGTTTTCCTGGATAACATAAAAAACATACTTTATTGGCGATGCAGCTCCTACTTTAGCCGGAATGGGATTGCCCTCTTCGCTGTAAGCCCCTGTTTCCTGTTCCCGGTGGTAAGGTGTATTATGAACTACTGCCTGCGAATAAACCGTCAGCTGCTTTTCTGTTGGCGTGGGAATAATGCTCAAAGTCCCCATTAATAAGCCGCCGCCGATATACTCCGTACGTGCTGGCCTGAATGGGTCGCCTCCATGCAGTACAACGGTTTGACTTTTGGCTGCCGGGTTAGGCCCATGCGGATTGGGCAGCGACGAAAAGCCTTTAGCATTGGCTACGTACAATTTATCATCTATAACACGCACAACGCTGGGATACCAGCCCGTAGGCACAAAACCAAGCGACTGACTGGCACCCGGTTTTGTTACGTTAAACACAGCCAGGCAGTTATTATCGGCATTAGCAATGTATAATGTTTTACCATCCTTACTCAGGGCTACCGAGTTACTGGTTGTTCCGCTAAGCGGCGTAGGCGATACTGCCGTGTTCAGGGTTTCCAGTACTTTATTTTTGCGCACATCAATTACCGATACCGTATTGTCGTTGGCGTTAGCTACGTACAGGTATTTTCCATTTCGGGAAATGCACAGGTCATTGGGATTATCCCCTACCGCAATGGCATCTGTGAGTTTATTTTCCTTTGTATCAAATATGGCTACTTTATCGCCCCCCCAAAGACTGATGTACAATTTTGACATATCGGGCGATAACAGGCAGGTATAGGCCTCTGTGCCCAATTTAACCTGCTGAATAACGGTTTTTGTTTTGAGATCGATAAGGTACAGGCTATTATCCAGTTTGGTAACAACGTATAAAACACCGCGCTTATCGTCAAGCGCCAGCCCGGCAGGTGAAATGGATGCCGAATTGGGCTTTTTGCTCCATGCTTCGCCCAGTTTTATGGTATCAGCTGCCAGCAGCTTATCGTTATTGATGGCATAGCGAATAATCCAGTTATTGTCACCGCCCGAGGCGTAGAGCGATTGCTCGTCTGCACTGAAAACCAGGCCACCCCAGGCTTTACTGATCAACACTTTGTCCAGTTCACGATCTGTACGTGCGTCTAAAAGCTGAATGGTTTGAACACTCTGGCCATTATTGGTAACCGCAGCATAATGATGGCTTTTGCTTACAGCGATATTCAGCGGCAGATCGCCCAGGGGCAGGCTCTTGCCAACAGGCGTTAATGACCACCCGTTGGGCAATTTTACCCGTTTATTTTCAATAGCGGCAAGATCTTGTGCCTGAACGAACCTGCTGCAGATAAGCAGCAAAACGATTAGGCATAGCATTTTTTTTGGTGACATAAGACAATGATATGCCGGTAAAAGTAGACCACCAATATTAATACATTATTAAATCAGGGACCCATATCATCAGCTTAATTGTAACAAAATCAATAGAAATCAGGTGGCATTAACATATATCAACTTTGTCGGTCAAAAAAAAGCGTAGTTCAAGCACGGTGTCAGGATTAGATAAATGTGAAGCCCCAACAAGACATGTTGCCTTTATGAGCTGATTTTATAGGTTAATTTAAATCTGCAATAAACCCTGATGGAACGGAAAAAGGGGCATCGCTGCCCCTTAATCTATTAACTAACCTTATGAATTGTACCCCAAAAAAGCCGATTAATTTACAGTGCCGTTTTTAACATCGATCTTAAACGAAGCAGGCTCAGGAAGCCAGAGCTTTCCATCTCCGATCTGGACAGGCATCCATAAATAACGGGAATCCCATTGTTCTTTCGGTTTCCAGATATCTCCGAGAAACAATACTGTGGTACCCTTCTTCCCGCTAACTTTAAGCAATAGTGTAGATTGCGAACCATAAGTATTTTCTTCCTTCGGCGCAATGTCTTTAAACTCCGACCATGGGCCTTCCAGGGTCTTTGCTGTGGCATAGCGATTGGGGTTTGGCCTCCAGCCGGTAAGCGCAGAGCCTATGGCGTAATAAAGGCCATTATAATGCACTATGGCCCCACCTTCCATATGTTCGGCTATCAGGCACATCTCCCGGTCAATACTAAGGCAATCTTCCGAGAGGCGAACAATATGAAACCCGAGCGGACGGTCTTCGAAAACAAGATATGGCGTGCCGTCATCGTCTATAAACTGGCCAATGTCCCGGCTTTCGTGCCCCAGGGGCCTGAAGCTTTTCAGGTATTTAAAATTACCATCAGGGCGGTCGCTTACGGCGATGCCAACCCGGGCAAACTTATAGGTTGCATTGTCAAGATGGAAATACATTACATATTGCCGGCTCTTTTTGCTGTAGAAAACTTTGGGCCTTTCCAGGATCCAGCGCTGCCCCAGGTTTTCAGGATCGGTCATTTGAACAACATCGCCTTTGAATGTCCAGTTAGTCAGGTCTTTTGATGTATAACAACTAACATAACGTTTATTTGAATCCAGTCCCCGCCGTCGTTCTTCGCCGTACCAGTAGTATGTGTTCTTTATTTTTATAATCCCCCCGCCATGCGCCTGGATATGTTCTCCCCGGTTATCGGGCCAAACTTCTCCCGGATTTATGCTTTTTTGATGCTGTGCATACAATTTGCCCGCAAACAGCAAAGCCACGACAGAAATAGTTATTCTTTTTAAAAGTATCGTTTTAATCATTCAGTGTTTTTTAAAAGTCAGGAAATCGTTTTTATGAAAGCACCAATTCTGTTGTGGCTATCTTGCTGCCTTCAGAAAGTTTAATACGCAGTTGATTGATTCCCCGGTGTACATGGTTAACAACCGACTGATATTGTAAACCCGTTACCTCAGCAATCTGATCGTAATTCCAATTGTCAAAATATCTTAAAAAGATCATCTCCTTTTGGCGCCTTGGCAAGGTATTCAAGGCAAGGGCAAGCATGTGCTCCACTTCTCTCCCGGTTTCTTCCAAAACAAGCACATCTTCCCTCGAAAAAACAATATCGATATCATGACTTGCGGATAAGCCTACAAACTCGGGCCGGGAGGCCTTTAAAAAATTAATGGCAAGTGACCGCGCTGATTTAAAGAAATAGTATTTAACATTTCTGATAGGTCCAAATGTTATCCTCCGCTCCCACATTTTTATAAACAGTTCCTGTAAAACGTCCTGGGCTGTAGCCTCATCTTTGATAATTTTATAGAGGTAGAAATACAAACCGGAATACAGTTCGTCATGTATCCTGCCAAAAGATTTGACATTTCCCTGGAGGGCTTCTTCCCACCATGTAGTTAGCTGGTTACAATTGTTCATATTGGCTTTAAAAACTGGTTTCTCTTTAAACTGGCCGTTACCGACTTTAGGAACCTAAGCTGAAAACCGATTTACATAATCGATTAAGTAAGTTTGCCTGCGGTTCTAATAACTGGTTTATATAAGCTAATATGAATAGATTTTATTCAGCAGATGGGACTCAAATTGGTCATTTATGTGGTATAAATTCGGCAATTTATCAATTTACTCAATTGATTAAGCAATGGAAAGAATACACACAAATAGCTAAATATCAATTAATTATGTTTTTTCTTTTCTTAAATACGGGTCTTTTTTGCTTAAGAAAATCTGATGGGTTAGCGCCAAACAGTTTAAAAAACTGATCGCGGAAGTATTTGATACTGTTAAAGCCTGTTTCAATGGCTACTTCATTGACATTCATATCCGACTGGATCAACAGCTCAGCCGCCTTTCTGAGGCGTATGTAGCGTATGAAGCTATTGACAGTATGACCAGACAGCGACTTAATTTTGCGGTAAAGATTTGAATGGCTCATGCCGATCTCTGAAGCCAGTATTTTGATGTTGAAATTCTCATCAGTAATGTGCTGCTCAACAATTTCGATACATTTTTCCAGGAAGTGCTTATACTCATCCGAAATAGTGACGTTAACCGATTTCAGGGTAATTGTATTATAAAAATAGCTTTGAAGGTTACTCCTGTTTTGCAGCAGATTGGCAATACGCGCTACCAGCACGTCCTTATCAAAAGGTTTGGAAATATAGTCGTCGGCGCCGCTTTCCAGGCCTTTGATCTTATTTTCGGCTGATGAGCTGGCTGTTAGCAAAATCATCGGGATATGGCTCAATTGCTGGTCCTGTTTAATGGTTGAGCAAAGTTCAATGCCATTTAAACCCGGCATCATTACGTCGCAGATAATGAGATCGGGTTGTTTTTCTTTCGCTTTCTGTAAACCGGCCAAGCCATTATCTGCCTCGTAAACCCTGTAACGGCTTTCAAGAATGGAACAAATGTAAGCCCGGATCTCGCTATCATCATCAATAACCAAAACCCTTTGTTTGTCGGTAAAAATCTTATCAGCTTCAAAATCAAGATCATTCATTTGACCGGCTTCAGCAATAGCCGGCTGGTCTTCTACCATTTCGCGGAGCAAGGGCGATAAATCAGCAGCATCGGCTGCTGCTGCCACATCCGGCGGATAATGAGCTGTGCCTTTTAACAGGGTTAAACAAAAATCAGAACCTTTGCCAGGCTCACTTTCAAACATTAATGAGCCGCCGTGATCTTTGGTAAACTGGCGGGCCAGGAATAAGCCGATACCAAAGCCCCCTTTTGCCGCCTGGCCATGCGCATTTGACCTGTAAAACTTTTCGAAGATATGTTTTCCCGCTTCCGGAGATATTCCCGGACCATTATCAATCACATTGATCACCACCTCATCTGCGCCCGATTGCAGGCCAACGCAAACGGCTTTCCCGGCCGGCGTATATTTAATTGCATTGGATATAAGATTAAACAGGATAATTTCAACCTTTTCCCTGTCTCCGTAAATCAGCACCGGCTCTTCCGGCACGTTTAATTCAAAGCTGATACCCGAAAGCCTGGCCTGCTGCACAAAACACAAAAACACTTCCCGGCAAACAAGGGTAATGTCCATCGGCGCAATTTGCAGGATCCCGGAGCCAGCATCGGCCTTACGAAACAGCAGCAGCTGATCAACAAGGCTTAACAGGCGCCTTGAATTACGATAAACGATATTAAGCTCCGCACGGTTCTCGGGACCAATTTTTGCAAGCAAATCCCTCACCGGATTGATGATGAGTGAAAGAGGCGTACGAAATTCATGAGAAACACCGGTAAAAAACTCTACGCGCCGGTCATTCAATTCGCGTTCCTTTTCCTGCAGGTCTCGCTGGTGTGCAGCAGCGGCGTTAGCCAGTTGCACCTCATATCTAAGCCGCGTTTCCCTGAACCTATAACGCAGATACCAGTAAACAACTCCCGCAAGCAACATTGCATAAATCAGGTATGCCCAGATGGTACGATACCAGGGAGGCAAAATAATGATATGAAGATGGATTTCACGGCCGATCCATTGGCCCTCGGCGTTGGTACAGTTAATTTTCAATGTATACGTACCGGGGGCTAAGCGGGTATAAAGCGCATTACGCTGCCGCCCTGCATAAACCCATCCCCTGTCCCAGCCCTGGAGCATATAACGATAACCGATCCTATCCTGTGCGGTAAATTCGATAGCAGCAAAACTTACGGCTACTGATGCCAGATCGTAAGGAACCTCTAACAACCGGATAACATTACCGGCATCCGTTTTAACATAGTCCGGATAGGTGCTTATTGGTTTATTATTAATTTTAATATCAGTTATGGCAATGTTGGGAGCATCATGCAGGGGCAGGATTGCCTGCGGATAAAACATCGTAACACCATTGATGCCCCCAAACGCAAGCTGACCATTATTGAGCCTTAGCGCCGCATTAAAGTTAAATTCGTTACTTGCCAGGCCATCACTTTCAAAAAAATTGGTAAAACTAACAGTTTTAGGATCAAAGCGGCAAAGCCCGTTGTAAGTGCTCAGCCACAAATGCTTTTGCGCATCTTCCAAAATGGCCAGCACAGTATTATTACTAAGCCCGTTACTGGTGGTATAGCGGTGAATTACTTTTTCCCCGGATGCCGAAAAATACAACAAACCAGCCTCTGTACCCAGCCACATGTCGCCGTTGTCTGCTTTCTGCATTGATCTTACCGCTTTACCTATCGGATAAAACTTATATGCATTGTTTTTTAGATCAATCTTATAAACACCTTCGAAATTTCCTGCCCAAAGGTTTCCAAAACGGTCTTCGCCCATAGACAGGATATTGGTCAATGCTGCATCATACAACCGGAATTGATTATTGTGCTTATCATATAGAAACAGCCCGTCCTGTAAACCGCTGGCCCAAAGATTCTCTGAATGGTCCCGGTATAGGCACCAGAACACTATGCGGTTAGCAACTCCCTGCCTGTCTACGCCCCGAAATGTAGTGAATGTATTGGAGCCCGGCTGGTACAGGTTAATACCGCCTCCATAAGTGGCAATCCAGGTCCTGCCTTCGCTATCCCCGGCAATGCTGGTTACAAAGTTTGAGCTCAGGGTGCCTGGCTGTGAGGCATCATGGCGAAAATTAATAAAGCGATGTGCCTGCCGGTCCCAAATGCTCAATCCCCCGCCATCGGTACCTATCCACAACCTGCCATCAGGGGCTTCATATAAGGATTTAACAAAGCTACTGATAAGGCTATTGGCGTTCAGATCATTATGCCTGATATTTATAAAACGTTCCTTTACCTCATCAATAACATTAATTCCCCCCCGCAACGTACCGATCCACTTTCTGCCTTCCCGGTCTAAAAATAAGGCATAAACAGCATCGCTTGAAAGTGAGTGTTCATCGCTCCCTGCGGGCAGATAGCTGATCTTGTTGCGTCTCTTATCCAGGATCTGGATCCCGCCGCCGTCGGTACTCACCCAAAGGGTACTATCGGGCATGGTTTGCAGGCTTGTTATACGGCCCGATTTGAAGGGGCCCGTAACTTCATCAAAAAGGCGGTCATATCGCCCTGTTCCGAAATCATAATGGTGCAGGCCCTGGGTTGTGCCTACCCATAAGCCATTGCCTTCGGGATAAATACAGGTAGCTCCGGTAACCGACGTGTTCAGTAACCTCAAAGTACCGTGTACGGCATCGTATTTGAAAAGGCCGGCGGCGCTGATCAGCACATAGGCCTGGTTGCCGGGCCCCACGTACAATGCGCCAACATTGTAACTCTGTACAGCTTTTCCGTTATTATAGTATGGTATAACACGGCCAGTTCGTTTTCCTTTATCCATAACGATGAGGCCGTTGGAGAGGGTGGCAATGAAGATACGCCCCGAACGGTCTGTTTTGATATCCCTGATAAAGGATGTAACGGGCGTTTCTTTGCCGGCCAAAATCACATATGCCGGAGAAAACTCTTCGGTTACCGGGTTTAAGATACTTATGCCCTGGCGCGTACCTACCCATAAATTATTGGCGGCATCCTCTGCAATACAATTAATAAAATTATGAATAATTGAATGTTGATTTTCGGGCTGATTACGGTAAATACGGAAGTCATATCCATCAAAACGGTTTAAGCCATCATAAGTGCCAAACCACATATAGCCTGAATGATCCTGGAAAATGCACCGCACTTCGCTATTGGAAAGCCCGTCTTTAAGGCCAAGCCGTTGAATATTGGGTAAAGCAAGCGCTGCAACTCCGCTATTGAACATAAGCGCTCCAAAAATAATTACACAACACCACCGTGCGGCTGTTTTAAATGGCCGCATACAGGAGGATACCGGTTGTTGAAGATTGCTCAATTTTAGTATACATGCCGCGAAGCATTGGTTTTGCTTCAAAACTGCCCAATCAGGTTTAATATTATTCCTGACGTTTCTTTTTAGGTTCCTGATTTATTTTCTGAACAATTGAATTCCAGCTTTTCTTGATCGCTTGTTCGTCTGCTTTCGGATTTTTTATCTGAAATAGCTCTAAGGGTTCCGCTCCGTTTCGCTTTTTTTTCATAAATCGATACACTATCGTGTCTGCACCCTGTAACATTTTATTCAAAACAAAAATATAATTATCTGACAAATAATGGGCATGTAATATACCTGCACCCCAATCAATCATTTCCCTCAATATTCCCTGCTATTTATCTTTAACAAAAAGGGCTTCCTTTCAGAAGCCTTATTATAACCAACTTAACTAAAACCGAACGGTTTATTAGGGGAGAGTTATAACAAAGACAACCCCAGGCAGGTTTGATACTCATTTTTTTTCATTTTTTTTATTTCGGATAAATTACACCGGTAACCTTGCAGATGAATCCCTGACGACCAGTTTGGTTTTCAATAAAATATTTTGCGAATCGATTATATGGTTATCCTGAAGCTCTTCCAATAAAATTTTGGTAACCCTGAGCCCGATCTCCGTTATAGGCTGGGCCACAGCAGTTATAGCAGGGTTAAAAAGAGCAAAATTGTTAATATCATCAAATACAGCAACACCGATATCTTTGGTAATTACCAGTCCTGATTCCTTCAGGGCCTGCAGGCCGCTTAAGGCGAGATAGTTGGTTGCAAAAAAAATGGCATCTATATCCTTTTTGCTTTTCAGCAGATTTTTAAGGTTCTGGACCGTTTTGTGTGGATCTTCATTATAAATAATTTCTTTTAGGATAGGCGGCAGCTCATGTTTTTGGAGGGCTGCCAGGTAACCGTTTACACGTTCATTCATTTGATCCTGACCGGCTGCAAGTGTAACCATGGCAATGTTACGGAAGCCGTTATCTATCAAATGTAAAACAGCAGCCTCGCTGCCGCGAAAATTATCGACAAGTACTTTAGAACATTGCAGATCCGGTGAAGCGCGGTCAAATACCACCACCGGGTAACCTTCGTTTACAAGCTGGTTAATATCTTCTTCCAAACCGGCTGTAGGCGCCAGAATGTACCCATCCACCTGGTAGTTTTTAAAAGTTTGAAGCAGGTCACGGGCAATAACGGTAGAGTTTTCAGAACTGCCATAAATAACACGGTAATCTTCTTTATAGATATGCTCTTCCACAACCCTTGCAATTGCGGAGAAAAAAGGATCGCTGATATCTTCCACAATCATTCCCACTGTTTTACTTTTCCCTGTCCGCAGGCTGGCTGCCAGCCGGTTTGGCCGGTAACCTACCTTTTCTACAAACCTCAGTATCTTATTTTCCAGCGCCACGCTGATGCCATATTGCCTCGCCTTGCCATTAAGCACGTAGGAAACAGATGCTTCTGACACTTTTAATGCAGCAGCAATATCCTTCAAAGCCAATTTTTTTTTCATTTCGCCCAAAGCTGGATCCTCCTTAAGTCAAACTAATACAATCATCAATAATGCCGAATACGGGGCGACAACAATAGTAAAGACAAGCAATGGCATAAAATATACTCAAAAGGATCAATGATTTAGTTCAAATCGTTCAAGGTTACAGGGGAATCGCGTTTAAAACATTGTAGAAGAATTAAAAGCGGATAAGCGAAAAATTTGATAACCACAATTATTTAAAAGCGACCTCCCTGGTTCAAGGCGCCCCACATTTGGGCACATCCACCCCGGCAAATACCGCTATTTTTTCCATATAGTTTTTTTATTGAGTATGGGAATCCGCCTTTATTGTCTTTTCTCTATACACTATTAAAACTTCTATGAACAAATTCCTGGTGCTGACATGTGCAGTCGTATTTTTATTAAAAACAGTCAAGGCAGAAATCATAACTTATAAAGCACCCGAAAGTAACTTGGTCAATCATACAATCAAGGTGGATGTGCAGCAGGGCAAAGGCACCTGGCGGCCCGTAGATGTATATACCGCCGATGTTGCTGCCCGTTTTGACACGCAACGTATTATTAAAAAAACAGCCTTTACTTATTTTGATTGTTCCGGTTCGGTGAGGTTGCGCGTTAAGCTAAACCAGGGGAATATTAAAGATGTAAGGATCAGGCCTGCTGCCTATGGTATTAAGCCCGAGGTTAAAGGCAACGTTGTGGAATTTGAATTAAGCTCGTCGCAATATGTTTCATTAGAGGTAAACGGAAATATTTTTGAAAACCTGCAGATTTTTGCAAACCCCATAGAAAGCAGCCATCCTGTAAAAAACGATGCGCAAACACTTTACTTCGGCCCGGGCATCCATAAAATCGGCCGGATGGTGATCCCCTCGGGTAAAACCGTCTATGTGGCCGGCGGCGCTATTGTTGAAGGCTCATTTGTTATAGATCATGCAGAGAACGTTAGAATTTGCGGCCGCGGAATCCTTACACAGCACCCGGTGCAGGGCGACAGCGTTATATCCCAAAATACTACAGGAACGCTCTCAAAATTGAGGAATGACCATTTGATCATCCAATACAGTAATAATATTACTGTTGATGGGATCATTGAAATACCAACGGGTTATTCTATTTTGATGGGCGAATCGAAGCATGTAAAAATAAGCAATTTCAAAGCTTTTAGCGCCGGTGGCAATGCCGATGGTATCGATATCTTTTGCAGCCAGGATATTAAGATCGATCACATCTATATGCGAAACTCTGACGATTGTATTGCTATTTATGGTCACCGCTGGAACTATTACGGCAACACCTCTGACATTACAGTTGATAACGCCGTTTTATGGGCAGATGTAGCCCACCCCCTGCTGATAGGCACCCATGGCGATACTGAACACCCTGACACTTTACAGAATATCCGGGTTCAGAATATGACTGTACTTGACCATAATGAAAACCAGCTTGATTACCAGGGCTGCATATCACTTAATGCCGGCGACAGCAACCTGATCAGGAACGCCAGTTTTGAAAACGTGGAGATTGAGGATATCCGCAAGGGACAACTGTTTAATTTAAGGGTGATGTATAACCGGAAATACAACACCTCTCCCGGGCTGGGCATTGAGAACATATTGTTCAGAAATGTCAATTATAACGGGAAGCGGGCAAATATGTCTGTAATAGCCGGCTACGATGACAAACGCGGCATCAGGAATATTATATTTGAAAACCTGAAGATAAATGGCACCCTGATATTTGATAAGATGCCGGGCAAACCCGGCTTTTATAAAACGAGCGATATGGCTAATATATTTGTGGGTGAACATGTGGATGGGACCCAATTTCTGCGCAAGGATTGAGCGGGATAAATGTAAGAAGGGCATCATCAGCGAAATGAATTTAAGCAAAGCCAGGGCAGCAATAATTAAACAACTCCCGTTTGGTCAATTATGAAGATGAAATTGAAAATTGCAATTGCAAAACACCTTGTATTATTCTTTATCTGCTGCACACCTCTTGCAGGTGTATTTGCTCAAAACAACCAGGGAGTACCTGCTCCCAAGCCGTTATTTCGCGACCCTGTATATGATGGGGCCGCCGATCCAACCGTAATCTGGAACCGCAGCGAAAAGAAATGGTTTATGCTTTATACTAACCGCAGGGCAAATGATACCACCATTCATGGTGTTGCCTGGGTACACGGCACCCGCATTGGCATTGCCGAATCTGAAGATGGAGCCAACTGGAAATACCGTGATACTGCAGATATAGGCTATCGCCCGGACCCAGGATATACTTTTTGGGCTCCGGAAGTGATTGATCATCAGGGATTGTACCACATGTACCTTACTTATGTTCCCGGCATTTTCACCAATTGGAACCATCCTCGCGTCATCATCCATCTTACCAGCAAAAACCTGCTGAACTGGAAATATGAATCGACCCTAAAACTGGTGAATGAAAAGGTAATAGATCCATGTGTATTGCAATTACCTGATGGCACCTGGCGCATGTGGTATAATAACGAAACAGACCGTAAATCGATCTTTTTTGCTGATAGCCGTGACCTGTACCACTGGACCGACGGCCGGAAAGCGGTGTTCGACCAGCCCGGCGAAGGGCCGAAAGTTTTCAGGTGGAAAAACAAATATTGGATGATCACTGATGTTTGGAAAGGGCTTGCCGTTTATTCTTCAAACGATCTGGAAAACTGGGCCCGCCAACCGGGCGGTGATCTCCTGGCAACACCCGGCAACGGTAATGACGATGGCGCCATTGGCCATCATTGCGATGTAATTGTAACACCCGCGGGCCGGGCCTATATCTTTTATTTTGTACATCCCGGCGATGGCGCAGTAGCCGGTAATACCACCAAATATGACAAACAACGCAGCAGCTTACAGGTAGCCGAACTCAAATTAACTGATGGCAAATTAACCTGCAACAGAAACGAAATAACAAACATTATTTTAAAGTAGCGGGGGGGACTAACAAAATGTACCCCCTGGTACGCTACGGCGGCTGTTACC
This sequence comes from Mucilaginibacter sp. cycad4, assembly GCF_034263275.1. Classification (NCBI taxonomy): domain Bacteria; kingdom Pseudomonadati; phylum Bacteroidota; class Sphingobacteriia; order Sphingobacteriales; family Sphingobacteriaceae; genus Mucilaginibacter; species Mucilaginibacter sp. cycad4. Next base: position 4,457,052 of record NZ_CP139559.1, read on the forward strand.
ATCTTCTTCTCCCAACCTTAGCTCCTATTTCAAAGAAGCTTATTCCGAGCGCTTTAAGGCCGAAAGCCTGACATAAAAATTTCAAAAAACACCATGTTGCTGTGAGTATCATTTACAGCAGTCGTTGTCTTTGGTGTGTCCGATTATAAAACTGTTTTGTTCCACGTCCTTACACGACTTCCAAACATACCGGAACGGCAGTAAATATGTTTACCTAAACAATTAAACCATGAAAAAACTTTTTACGCTTTGTAATTATTTGACAGGGCAACGCCTCCGGACGGGGCTGCTGTTGTTTTCACTGTCGGTGTTGGTGACGATGAGCGTCAGCGCCCAAACGTTCGTCCATCCCGGTGTGGCCTTTAACCGGGCCGATTTGGATCAATTGAAAGCCAACATTAGCCGCGAACCATGGCTATCCGGTTATAATGCGTTTAAAAACGACTCGCATTCACAATTGGGCTATGGGCAAAAGGGGCCTTTTGCAACAGTTACAAGGGCACCGAACCTAAACAACAGCGCCTGGATTGAAGACATGCAGGCCGTTCACAACCTGGCCTGGATGTGGTGGTTTACAGGCGATTCTACTTATGCCCGCAAAGCTACTAACCTGCTTGATAGCTGGGCGGTAACCAATACTACATGGGGCGGTGGAGAATCTATGCTGGATATTGGCGATTATGCCCAATATTGGGGTGTTGGTGCTGAAATCCTTCGCTCTACTTTTCCCGGTTGGACAGCAGCCAACACACAGCACGTAAAAAATTATTTTGCCAATGTTTTATTTCCGACTTCCTGGGTACCTAGTCCCTTGCGCGACGCGAACAAAGGCGCTCTTCAGTTAAAAATAGCCCTTGCCGCATCGGTTTTTTGTGATGATGCCACCCGGTTTAACCAGGCGGTGGAAGTGTACCGGATGGATGCCGGAGGAGGTATGCGCAATTCATTGCCTGGCGGCGAAGTAGGAGATTCGGGCCGCGACGACCATTGGCGCGTGCAGGCAGCAGCACTGGCCTGGGGCGCAGAAGTTGCCTACAAGCAGGGGGCCGATATGTTTGCCGAGTTGGATAACCGGGTATTGGCTATCGGTGAGCTGTATCATAAATACGCTTTTGACGGGGCAACAATGACCTTTATCCCGTTGGGAGGATATGCAAGTTTTTGGACCGGTTGGGGGATTCAGCCCGGAGCAAGGGCCGGCGATATGACTAACCTTATTTATAGTGCTTATAATGTGCGTAAGGGGATACCTACCCCTAATACCGACAGGATGAGGGCTGCATTAATGCAACCGGGTACCAGCTATTATTCTCCGGCCGGCGGCAATTTCCTATACCTGAAATCATCGGATACATCTACCGCGGTTAAGTTGCCCCAGGTATATTATCCTGCCGATCATGTACAGCCGGTGAGCAACCTAACCAATATAGATATCGGTAATACCGGATTGGCGGGCAGCGCCTCCTACAATAACGGGGTTTGGACACTTAACGGTGCCGGAACTTCCACCAGTAATGCTTTCAGCTTTAATTTTAAGAAAATTAGCGGCGATGCCGGCCTGGTGGTAAAAGTTGAAAATATGTCGTTAAATACAGGTGGTTGCGGCGTCATGTTACGCCAATCGCTGGCGCCTGGTTCGGCTTTTTATGATATTTTCCTTAAAGCAACAGGCGGTGCCGGAAACCACTACCAACCCAAAGCGCCCTGGTGGTTAAAAATTGAGCGCGTAGGCACCCGCATATTTACATACCATTCGCAGGATGGTATTAGCTGGACCAATCTTGGTTGCTGGTACTCTGCAACAGGTTTCCCCACTGATTTGTATGCCGGATTTTACACCCTTTCCAGCAATAACTCGGCACTAAATACCGCTACGTTCAGTAATGTGGCTTATAGTCAATCCGCACCTGCCGGATCTCCGGAGATTAGCAGTGCTACCACAGCCACAGCTACCAGTAGTGCGCCTTTCAGTTATAACATCGTAGCCAGTGCTAATGCATCTTCTTATAGTGCCGGCGGCTTGCCGGCAGGGCTTAGCATTGATGCGGTTACCGGTATTATCTCGGGCACGCCTACCGCATTAGGGCAAAGCGAAATTACCATAGCCGCCACTAATGCCAGCGGCACCGGTACGGCAACCCTCATGCTGAATGTAATCAATAACCAGGCACCGGCAGCACCGGCTTCGGCTGCGGCAACGGTTGTTAACGCTACACAAATTAATCTTACCTGGGTAGCTTCAGCCAATGCTACCAGCTATTCGGTAAAACGGTCGTCGTCATCCACCGGGCCGTTTACCACTATACAATCAGGTATAACCAACACATCATATGTTGATGCCAGCCCGGTACCCGAGGTAAACAATTATTATGTAGTGACCGCGCTTGCCGGAACATTGGAAAGCGGCAACTCAAATGTTATTTTTTCATCTGTGCCCCCGGCAGCCCCTGCGCAGCCTACAGCTGTTAATAAAAGCAACGAGGTTGACTTGAGTTGGAACAGCGCTTTGGGAGCAGCTACTTATAATGTAAAACGCGCTACCATAAGCGGCGGCCCTTATACTACTGTAGCCAATGTTTCAACTACTGCGTATGCGGATCTGAATGTAAGCAACGGAAGCCCTTACTATTATGTAGTTTCAGCTGTGGGCCAAACCAAAGAAAGCTCCAACTCGGCCGAAACATTTGGCGTACCCGGATCAAGTTCTTCAACCTGGAGCCAGCAGCCCGAGTCCGACTCGCTTACCCTGGCCAGCAACTGGCAGGAAAACGCGACACCGGTTAATCCCGCAATTATTAGCTTTCAGAATAGTGCAGACACAGTACTGACCAACGATATTCAAAACCTCGTAGCTTCCAGGATACAGTTTAACGCAAACGCTAACAGTTATACGATTGACGGTGCGGCAATTCATTTGCGGAATGACCTGGTTAATAACAGCACAGCTTATCAAACCCTGAAGATGCCGATAACGCTTGACACGCTGCTCAATGTAAATACTCCGGGTTTTAATGGTACAGTAGCTTTAACCGGGCAAATCACCGGCACCGGCAGCTTGCTTAAAAATGGTATAGGGTTTCTTTACATGGGGGGCAGCAACACCTACTCCGGAGGTACAACGCTTAACGGAAACGGGCAAAGCTGGCCGCCGATATATGGAATTGAAATATCAGGAACAAGTACAGGAGTACCATCCGCTCCTACATCAGGCCCTCTCGGTACCGGAAAGATAACCATGAACGGTGGGGCGCTTTTTTCGGCAAATGGCGATGCTACCTTATACAACGATATTGAGATTGCTGCCGGAAAAACCAGCTATTTTTATCAAACTACTAATGCTATTAATTTATATGGCCGGCTTACCGGAAGCGGCACTATCATTCAGGATGGAAATACGTATGCCGGGCTGCACTTGTTTGCAGATAACAGCAGCTTTACCGGATACTTTGTTTCCAAGCTGCGCAGCGGAAATTTACGCTTGAGATTTGAAGTACCGCAATCAGGCAGCGCAAATGCATCATGGAACCTTGACGCCAATGGCAATGATTGCCAGGGAATTATGTTCCCAACCGGCACCATCAGTTTCGGCTCATTGGCAGGCAGGGGAGCTATCCGTACAGACGGAGGCGGCAGCCCAACCATCAGTATAGGTGCATTAAATATCTCAACGAATTATAGCGGCACCATGACCGGGACCATGAATGTAGAAAAAGTTGGTACGGCTGTTCTTATATCCAGCGGTAACCAGGCTTATTCAGGAACAACAACGATAAAGAATGGCACGTATTTGCTTAATAATGACCCTAACAGCGGTACATTCACCAGTCCGGTGGTTGCTGTGGCCGGCACATTTGGCGGCGGCGGGAAAAGTACATCATCGGCTACTATCGGTACCGGTTCAGGTACAGGTGCGGTACTGGCACCCGGCAACCAGGCCATCGGCACCCTAAAAGTAGGCACCCTCACCATGAATGCCGATGCTACTTATAAAGTAGAGTTAAGCACAAGCTCGGCCACCAGCGATAAGGTAAGCACAGCCGTTGTTAATTTAGTTAACCAGCCCAAACTACAGATCACAGCTATCGACTCGACCAGCCTGGCCCAGGGAAGTTCGTTTACCATTATTGATAACACCGGAAGCGCGGCAATATCCGGTACATTTAAAGGCTTGCCGGAACTTGCTCCGCTAACAGTTGGTAATTTCACGCTTCGCATTAGCTATAAAGGCGGCACGGGCAATGACGTTGTGCTCCTGGACGACCGGCCATTGCCGGTAATTATCACCAGCGCCCCAACGGATACCACACTGATAGGAAAACCGATGACTTACATTGTGACCGGGATTAAATCGCCTAACCACTTTTCGGCCAGCGGATTGCCGGCAGGGTTACAAATTGATTCTTTATCAGGCAAAATTTCAGGAACACCAACCGAATCAGGCACCTTTAACGTCAGCTTGTCGGCAGGTAACGGCAGCACCACCGGTACTTCAACACTGATACTTACGGTACTTGGCAGCGCTGTAAACTCTTTGGCAGTTGCCGCGGGTGATGCCAAAAACACCCTTGAATGGCAATCGCTTCCCGGGTACAGTTATAACGTTAAACGTTCAGCAACTTCCGGCGGGCCATATACTACCCTTGGCTCAGTAAGCAACCTTACCTTCACCGACAGTAACGTAAGCAATGGTGCTACCTATTTTTATGTGGTAACCCCTGCAGACAGCACCGGCGAAGGTGCAAAAAGCACAGAAGTAGTTGCTAAACCCAATACCGGGCAACGCGACTTTTACCAATTTGATGAGGTAAGCGGCAGCAAAGGTATTGATGCCTGGGGTGCTAATCATGCCGCGCTCGCGGCAACAGCAAGTCGTGGTACCGGTAAATATGCGGGGTCACTGCTGCTTGACGGCTCGGCAAATGCTTATGCAGCATTGCCTGCCGGCATTTTCAGTACACTTAACGATTTTACCATATCTGCCTGGGTACGGATGGACGCCATAAGTACCTGGATGCGTGTTTTTGACTTTGGCTCAAGCACTACCCAATACATGTTTCTTACCGTGCAGGCCAGTGTTACTAATGGACAATCAACCATTCGTTACGCTACTAAAAACGGCTCGGCTGCAGAACAGAATATCAACTACAACTATACCTTCCCGCTAAATACCTGGACATACCTGGCAGTAACGCGGGCAGGCAATACCACTACGCTTTATGTAAATGGCACATCAGTTGCCTCTTCAACAAACATTACCATCAAGCCATCGGCGCTCGGGAGCACCACACAAAATTACCTGGGCAAATCGCAGTTTGCCGATCCGATGTTTAAAGGCTCCATTGATAATTTCAAGATCTATGGCAGGGCGCTAAGCAGCACCGAAATTGCTGCCGATGTGTTGGGCGACCAAACAATAACCTTCGCCTCCCTCAACGTAAAAACATTTGGCGACGCAGACTTTGTGCCCCCGGCAACAGCTTCATCAGGTTTGGCAGTTTCATACAGCAGTTCAGATACTACCGTTGCCAGCGTAATTAATGGCGCCATCCACATCAAGGCAGCAGGCACCGCAACCATCACTGCATCCCAGCCCGGGAACACCAGCTTCAAAGCAGCTACCCCGATCAATCAAAGTCTCACCATCGGTAAAAAAGCACAAACCATCACGTTTAATGCCATACCGGCAAAGACAGTTGCAGACAGTGATTTTGTGGCCGGGGCCACAGCCAGTTCAGGTCTTGCCCTAAGCTATAGCAGTTCGGACAGTACAGTAGTTCAGATAATTGATGGAAAGCTGCATATTACCGGTTCAGGTACAGCTGTGATCACTGCTTCGCAGGGCGGGGATGCCAGTTACCTTCCAGCCCCACCGGTTACACAAACGCTAACCGTTAACAAGCTGAGCCAAAGCATCAGTTTTGCCGCGTTACCGCTAAGCAGGCCAGGCGATGCAGATGTCAGCCTGAGTGCAACATCTACTTCCGGGCTTCCGGTTGTTTATACCAGCTCAAACTTAAACGTAGCTACGGTCGTCAATAACAAGCTGCATATTGTAGGCGCAGGCAGCAGCGCTATCACAGCACAACAGGGTGGCAACGCTCGTTTTGACACAACGGCCTTAAGCAAAACCTTCAAGGTATTGCCGTACAATGTCCAGGTACAATCTTCTGACGGAGATAACAACCAGCCTGTAAACAATCTCATTAAGCCATTTTTGAAAATTGTTAACCAGGATTCTGTCGCCATTAATTTAAACGAGCTGACTATGAGGTACTGGTTTACAGCAGAAAATTATGCCGGGATCAATTCATGGATTGATTATGCCCAAATGGGGAACAATAACGTTACCATGAAATACGTTCAGTTACCCGACCCGCACACAGGGGCCCTTGGCTATATTGAATATGCTTTCCCAACAAGCGGAAAGCTCAACGCTGGCAGTAATTCCGGGGTTATTCAGTCAAGATTTGCCAACCAGGACTGGTCAAACTTTTCGGAGGCCGATGATTATTCTTATCTGCCTTACACCGGAAGTTATGCTGCAAACAGCCATATCACCCTTTACCGCAACGGGCAGTTGATTTACGGTACCGAGCCTGCCACAGTTGCAGCCACAGCAGCCTTTACTGTATCTTATCAAAACCAGAACCAGGGCACTTCCGGAAATACGATCAGTACCTACCTGGTGTTTAACAATACCGGGAACGTACCTGTCAATTACAGCGATCTTTCCGTTCGTTACTGGTTTAGCCGCGAAGGCACAGCCGGATTGAACTTTTCTGTTGGTTATGCTAAACTGGGCAACAGCAAGATCAATAACCGGTTTGTTACTTTAAGCCCCGCTTTAACCGGAGCGGACACTTATCTTGAATTAACCGTCGATCCGTCGGCCGGTTCACTTTACCCCTTAAGTAATACAGGTAACATTCAATACCAGGTAAATAAAACAGATTGGTCGGCATTTAACGAAGCAAATGATTATTCGTTTGCTGCCAAAGCTGCTATGGCGCTCAACAACCACATCACCGTTTATTATAAAGATCAGCTGATTTATGGAACAGAACCAACATTGCCCAGCGGCAATTCGCTGGCTTCGACCATAGGTCAAAAGACCGGTATTGTACAGGATAGTAACACGCCTATCGGTATCATTCCAAATAATGTTATCTATCCAAATCCGGTGGCTGCGGGCAGTTTCAATATTAAACTAACGCCCGACCTGGAGCAGAAAGAGATCAGCCTGGTTATCCGGGATAATTTTGGCAAGGTTATGCAAAGCGGCAGGTATCGTGGTTTTGGCGGCAACCTGGGTGTTCAGTTAACCCGATCATACATGACAGGCGTTTACTATGTTCAGATCAACAATCTGGTGCCATTACGCATGATAGTAAGCCCATAATTTTATATCAGCGCTAAAAGCCGAACGCCCAAAGCTTAAGGCTAAGACTTTAGTCAAAAACAAAAAGGGATGGCAGTGTTGCCGTCCCTTTTTGTTTTTACAGTTATCATGTTTTTTGCCTGCAGGTAAGAAACACCTGTTTAAATATGCAATAAATTAATACTCAGTAGCTCCAATATCAAAAGCAGTACCCGATGGGCGTACAGTACCGTAATAATCAAACTTTACACCGTATGATAAAACGTTTGCCCCCTGATCAATAAGCGGTGACGACGATTGTAAATGAAAATCATCCCCATTATAATCTACAAACCCGCAAACGCTTACATCAGTGTTTACATAATTACTTGATTCGGTAAGTTTAACGCTGCTGCTTTTTACGATTATCGGCTGTACAGATGCCGATTGTATGATAGCATTATTAATAACGGTATTCATGGGGATAGTTTCGGAGTTTAACTTTATGCCTCCTAAAACGGAGCCCACAATGGTATTATTGATAAACTGAAAATCAGGACCGGGAGTATACCGTGAATCCGCAAAAATACCGTAGGCTTTTGAATCTATAATATAATTATTGAACACCTGGTTGTCCCCAAGGCCAAGAACAATAATACCATTGCCGGGTGCATTCTTAACCAGGTTGTTATAACATTGGCCGCCGGTACCTTCTCCTATTTGGATACCATTATTTTGATAGGAAGCAAACGGACTTATTCCCGGATTTTTAACGGTGTTACTATAGATCATGCATCCCGACGTAGCACTGCCAACCTGGATCCCTTCGGCACCGGTAGAGTCAACAAGGTTTTTGTAGATCCTGGCATTCACGATATCATGAGGTAAAACTGTACCGCAGGAAGTTGAAACGCCATTCTGATAAAAAGAATTTCCTATATAAAGGCCTTCTCCTCCTGTTTTGTGAACGTAATTGTCATGAATTGTTACATTAGTCATGGTAAAATTGCCCCGCCAGGTTGCAGCGTCGCATGATGGATCGGTTTTCGCCATGATCCCCGCAAACCCGCTGTTACGAACCTCAACATTTGCGATTTCAAAATCCGAGCTCAGGTAATCCATCGTCATACCAATGTTGCCGCCATTTACATCAAACCCATATTTAATTGAAGAAACCCCATTTCCCATCACCTTAAAGTACTGGCAGTTTTGTGTCTTAAATGCGTACGAGGCTGTAGTTTCTACAGTGAATGACACCCTGCCGCCCTGGTTAACAATTAAGATGGGCGCGGCGGCTGTACCTTTAAAGTTTTTGAGCAGCAAAGCCCCCCTTTCACCGGCGGGGATGTATATTGTAGCACCTGCAGGGATATTTGTCCCGTCAACCATCCACTCGGTAGTTTTAACGGTATAAGTATAGTTAGATACTGGTTTGGTTTTTAAACTTTGCAGTTTCGCATCCTGCTCCGGAATTGAACTTGCCGGTTTCTCAATTTTGTTTATACTTTTTGAACACGCAAAGCATGATATTACCAGCATACCAGCTATCATACTTAGTAAGTAATTGTTATTTCCCATTTATAAATCTGAAAGAGTTTTGATAATCAACCGGTCCTTATTGTACAGAACCGGCAGTTCTACGTTATTTTTTTAAATATTGTTGTCCGCATGATTAAGTCGCCCGCTTATAGGGGTCAGGGGCTTCCGTAAGAAACAAGAATTGTAAAAAGGAGGTTGTTTTGCCTCTCCGGAACAATAGAGTGTTGTTAGCATAGGCTATATGTACGCCAGTGCAAAAGGTTTGTAGCTTATAACTGAATGGATTACACCCCGGACGTTCTCTTTATTATATAAAGGCCATTCCTGTTGATTTTAGTTAAAATAAGCTAAAAGTTGATCCCGATAAAATTAAACCTGTTTCACCTTATTCCGCTTAGCCTGCTGGTATTCTGTTGGTGTAGTACCAAACTGTTTCAGGAAATTACGGCCGAGGTGTGATTGAGAACTGTAACCTACCATGTTGGCTACTTCGTAAATTTTATAATCACCTTCTTCCAGTAATTGCGCCGCTGCTTTTAAACGGGTGATGTTAATCAGCTCGTTAATAGTAAGGTTGGATATAGCTTTAACCTTGCGGTATAGCGTTGGCTTACTCATATTCATGAGATTGGCTATCTGCTCAACATCAAGCTCGGCATTCTGGATGTTTTTGTAGATAACACCGTTTAGCTTATCCAAAAAGCTTTCATCAGGTTTTGAATAAGCCATCGACTTGATATGCGCCAATGGTGAGCTTGCAAAATGCTCTTTTATCTTATTGCGGTTGATAAGCAGGTTAGCTATCTGTACCTGTAAATGCTCGGGCGAAAATGGTTTTTCGATATACGCATCGGCACCAACTTCCAGTCCTTCAATTTTACTTTGCAGGGTATTTTTAGCGGTTAGTAATATAATAGGGATATGGCTGTAATCGAAATTGGTTTTAATGGTTTTACATAGCTCAAACCCGTCTATTCCCGGCATCATTACGTCGCTTATAATAAGCTGAATGTTCTCTATGCCTATCATATCCAGTGCTTCCTGTCCGTTAAGGGCTTTAATAACCGAATATTTGTCGCTCAGATCATCCGAAATAAAATCAAGTATTTCAGGGTTATCATCCACTAAAAGTATAACTGGTTTCATAAAGTCAATAATCTCCTCTCTGTTACTTAGGTCTGCCTGCTCATATTCATCGGGGGTAATATGAAGGTCGAATTCTTTTTCCTGGTGAACAGGCAAAGTAAGGTTAAATATATTAAAATCGTTAATAGATTTATTCAACACCAATAAGCCTTTATGCAATTCGGCTAACGAGCGCGATAAAGAAAGCCCTATCCCGGTGCCAATTTGCTTTTCCGAGCCTTTCATCCTGAAGAAAGGCTCAAAGATCTTTTCGCGCATTTCGTAAGGGATCAAGTGCCCGTTATTCCTTATTTCAATGGTAAAGGTAGGGTCGTTAACCGGATGGTCAAGCAGTTCGATCTCAACAACAGATGTGCTGTATTTGATGGCATTATTGATGAGGTTACTTATGATTTTGGTAAACGCTTCGATATCGACATAGGCATAAACCGTTTTAACCGGATGTATAAAGGTGTAGCTGAGGTTCTTTTGTTCGGCCATGGGCTTAAACCGCAAAAAGGTATCGGCAAGCAAATCCATAATATCGGTTTTAACAAAGCTGAGGCTAAAGCCGTTGGTTTCGGTTTTTCTGAAGTCAAGCAGCTGGTTGGTAAGGTCAAGCAGCCGGTTGGTATTTTTTTCCATGATCTTCAGGTTGTTTTGAATATCCGGAACATGCTCTGCCCGCCTGATCACTTTTTCCATAGGCCCTTTAATAAGCGTTAGCGGCGTACGGATTTCATGGGCCACATTAGTGAAAAATTCAATCTTGGCATTATAGATCTGTTTTTCCTTATCATTTTCAAGGGTTTCGATAATGCGCTTATTTTTCTCGCGGGTTTTATGGTGGTAGCTTCTGAGCAGGTAATAACCTGTTAGTAAAAATAACAGGCAGTAAGCAATGTATGCCCAAACGCTTTCCCAAAAAGGAGGCGCTATATCAATTTCAATACTTGTTTCTTTTTGGGTCCAGATACCATTGTTATTTGCCGCTTTTACTACAAAGGTGTAATGACCAGGCTGTAGTTGCGTAAAATAAACCTTACGGTTGCGTTTAAGTTCGGTCCAGCCTTTATCCAAACCTTTCATCATGTATTTATATTGGGTCATTTCGGGCGATGGAAAACTCAGCGCCGCAAAATCAATACTAAATGAGGATTGGTTATAATTAAGGTTGATTTTTTTTGTGGTGATGATAGATTGTTTTAATAATGAATCGGCACCGTTAACAGAAATCTCTTTATTGTGCACCTGGAAACCGGTTATATAAACCGGGGCTATAAAGTAATTTTGCTTAAAACTGGCAGGGTTAAAGCTAACCATACCGCGTACACAACCAAAATACATGGTGCCGTCGGCATCTTTAAAAGATGAGTTGTAGTTAAACTGATCACTTAACAAACCGTTGGCTTTTGTATAAATTTTGATGCTTCCGGTATTATCGTTAAAGCAAACCAGCCCCCGGGTAGTGCTGATCCATAGGTTTTTATGGCTGTCTTCTTCCAGCCTGAAAATGTAATTGCTCGGAAAGCCGTTACTGGTGTCATAAAACTTATAGCTATCGGCGTCGGGATCGTATCTCCATAAACCCAAACCTTCGGTAGCAAACCATAATTTGTGGTTGCTATCCTCAAAAACGCCATTAACTGTGGTGGTGTTAAGCACATTTTTAACGGGGTAACGATAGTTTAGCTTAGTGCTTGTATTGTTTGCAGGGTTGTAGCAATAAATACCATCCCGTACTGTGCCAACCCATATTTTGCCAGTATGGTCTTCGGTTATGGCGTAAATGAAATCATATGGGGGTAGTTTATCTATAATGGTAAAATCCTTGCTTGCCAAATTATACCTGTAAATGCCCCTGGTAGTACCAACAAAAATGAGCCCGCTGCGGGTTTTACAAAAGCAAATTATAAAGTTGCTTTTAAGGTCATTATTTCGGTTACCGGCCAGGTAAACGCGCCCAACCTTGCCGGTTTTAATGTTCATGATATCCAGTCCCCGTTCAAAAGTACCTACAAACAGTTCATTGCCTAAGGCTAATATACCGTGGATGTTAGTGTTGGAGATGCTGGCGCTTCCGCCGGGATTATAATGGGTCCAGGTATTATCAGGGGCTAATTTGTTTAATCCGTTATCTTCGGTCCCCATCCACAGGTTACCGTACATGTCTTTGGTAATTTCGCGCACCACGTTTCCTTTAAGGGAATTTGGCTCGGTGTCTGGGTAAAATTTGTTAAAGGTTGAATACTGTTTAGGATAATAATTGAGGCCGCCAAAGTAGGTGCCTGCCCAAACACCGCCTTCCGAATCTTTCCAGAGGCAGTAAACGGCATTATCCGATATAGAATAAGGGTCATTGAAATGCTTTCTGAGATTAAGGAATGTCCCTTTTACCGAATCATAAATGAACACGCCCGATTCTGTGGCTATCCAGTATTCGGTATCGCTGTATTTTAAAAAATCGCGCACGTAAACAGCCGTTTTATCCGGGTTGTAGTTAAGCAGGTCCTTATAGGTGTAGGTTTCAGCATCAAACTCCTTAAAACCATGACTGTTGGTACCTACAAATATTTTGTTGTTAGCGGCATAATAAATCTTCTCAATAAACCTTGATGTAACTTTATCTGTTGGCTTAAACACATTGTAAGCAGTAAAAGTGCGGCTCGCCAGGTCAAGTTTCTCCATTGCGCCCATAGAAGAAGATGCCCATACTGTACCATTAATGATCACAACAGATGTAGCCTCAAAATGCTGCGAAGGCCAGTAATCAGTTTTTTCGCCGGTTTTGGTATTATACCTTATTAATGAAGCCCCGGCTACAAACCAGCAGTTATTATGCTCATCAAAGGTGATACTGCGCACACCGTTAATGTTTCCTGTATTGATATGTACAAATGTTTCTGACAGGGGATCATACTTATCAAGGCCCTCATCGGTACCTATCCAAAGCGTACCTTCTTTATCAAGGCACAGGGTATGCACCATGTTGTTGGATATGGTGCTCTTATTCGCAGGGTTATGCCTGAATGTTTTAAAGGTATAACCGTCAAAACGGTTAAGGCCGTCCTTAGTGCCAAACCACAAAAAGCCGCGCCTGTCCTGCATGCTGCAGTAAACGGTATTATGCGATAACCCATGTTCAACCTGGTAATGCTTGAAGTAGTAGGTCTGGGCATTGCAAATACCGCATGATACCGTAAAAAATAATAGAAATATGTATAGTGGTTTCAAAATAATCAGCTTAACGCAAATGTAGCCAATCTGTTGCAGCGTTTCCCCTCTCCCGAAAATTGATACTTTTTGACTAAGTATTGATATGATTTGGTTAAGCGCCGGGGCCAAAATCCTTTTTCTTTACAACATGATTTTAGATATGTCAATTGTACATTTTTAAAATCAAAACTTAACCAATTAATAGATCATTTATGAGAAAATTTTTACTACTCAGGCATGGGGGAAACCCTCATGTGCAGTGGCCGCCCAGCAAGTGGGGCCCGAAAGTAATGCTAATCGCTTTTTTCATCATGACCGGTTTCCTTTTTTCGTTTAGTGCATCCGCGCAAAATAAAATTAAGGTAACAGGCAACGTGGTTGACACCACCGGCCAGGTACTTACCGGCGTAGCCGTACGGGTACAGGGCACACAGGGTGGCACCACAACCGATGCACAGGGCAATTTCAGCATTAACGTACCAGGTGCAAACAGCACTTTGGTTTTTACTTACATCGGTTTTACGACACTCGAATTACCATTAAACGGCCAAACAGCCGTAAAAGTGCGTTTACGTGCAACAAACTCGGCTTTACAGGAGGTGGTTGTTACAGGTTACGGTACGCAAAAGAAGGCATCTATCACGGGTGCCATCTCTACTGTTACCAGTAAAGACCTCGATCGCGTACATGCCGGTTCAACGGTAAGTACAGGTTTGGCAGGTAAAATTCCGGGGGTAACGTTCAGGATGTCTGAAGGCCGGCCGGGTGCCAGCGCCAGTATCCAGATCCGTAACATGGGTACGCCTTTATATGTAATTGACGGGATCCAGCAGGATGAAGGCCAGTTCAACAACCTTGCCCCTAACGACGTAGAGAGTATCTCGGTGTTGAAAGACGCTTCGGCAGCTATTTATGGTGTACGTGCGGCTAACGGTGTAGTGGTGGTAACTACAAAAAAAGGCAACGGTGATGCCCGCATCAATATTGATGCATACACCGGTTATCAAAACTGGTACAGGTTCCCTAACGTGTTAACCAATTCATATGATTACATGCGTTACCGCGCTGATGCCGAGGTTAACAGCAACGGTTCAACCAGCATTACCCAGGCCGAGCTTGATAAATATAAAGCCGGTACCGAAAAAGGCTATCAAAGTTTTAACTGGCGCGATTATGTTTTGAAAAGCAATAACAACGCCCCTCAAAACTCAGTGAATGCCAATTTTACCGGCGGTAACGACAGGGTTAACTATTATGTTTCGGCAACTAACCTTTATCAAAACTCGCAATTAGGTAAAGAGTATAAATTTAACCGCTCAAATATCCAGTCGAACGTTTCGGTTAAAGTGGCCAATGGTTTAAAAGTAAGCCTGGACATTAACGGGCGTATTGAAACCCGCGAAAATCCTGGTGTACCGGGTGGCGACGATTACTTTCTTGCCCGTTTTGCCGTTTTAAGGAATACGCCGCTTGAGCGCCCTTATGCTAATGATAATCCGGCATACCTTAATGATATCGGCCACACCGAATCAAACTATGCCTTTCTTAACAAAAAGCTTTCAGGGCTTTATCACAGCGATTGGCGTGTGCTTCAAAGCAACTTTGGTGTTGAATATCAAATACCGGGTGTGAAAGGTTTAAACGTAAGAGGCTTATATTCATACTACATTGCCGATTATTTGCTTAATAACCAGGAGTATACCTATAATGCGTATACCTACAGGCCCGCTACCGATACTTATGACGTAACCGGTGGCAGTACCAACCCATGGCGTGAGCGTGAGCAGCGTAAAGAATTTGCCAAAACTTACCAATGGCAGATCAATTACAACAACAGCTTTGGTAAACATACCATTGGCGCTACGTTTGTTTCTGAACGTATTGAGTTAAGGCACTTGCGTAACTGGATCCATGCTTCGCCAATTTCAAATAACCTGCCATTGATCTACTTCCCAACAGCCGATCAATACCAGGATAGCGATAATACCGAAACCCGTATCGGTTATATCGGTCGTGTAAACTATAACTATGATAACCGATATTATTTAGAAGCATCAGCAAGGCGGGATGCATCATACCTGTTTGCCCCTGATAAACGTGTTGGTTATTTCCCTGGTGTGTCTGCCGGATGGCGTATCACACAGGAAGGTTTCATGAAAAAACTATTAGGTGAAAACAGTATCCTGAGTGATTTGAAATTCCGTGGTTCATACGGTGTGTTAGGTGATGACCGCGACCCGGGAAATTCAGCTAATCCTATTGTGGCCCCATACGCTTATTTGCCAGGGTACAACTACAACCAGGGTACTTATATTTTTGATGGTAACGCGGTTATCACTTCAAGGGATAAAGGGATCCCCGTAACCCGTATCTCATGGCTGAAAAGTAAAATCACCGATGTTGCTGCCGATTTCAGCTTGTTTAACAGTACACTGAATGGTACTATCGATTATTTCTATCGTAAACGTACCGGCTTGTTAGGTACTAAAAATGATGTTGTGGTACCTATTGAAATAGGTTACTCGTTACCTCAGGAAAATGCGAGCAGCGATTCGCAACGTGGTTTTGAGATCTCGCTTAACTATAACGGCAAAATTGGCAAAGCAAGCTATAACATAGGCGGCAACTTTGGTTACACCCGCCAAAAAAACCTGCAAAGCTATAATCCGCTATTCTTTAACTCATGGGATCAATACCGTAACTCAACCCAGAACAGGTATTCACACATTGACTGGGGTTACCAGGTGCTTGGCCAGTTTACATCGCAGGAGCAGATCAACAACTATACCATCAACAACGATGGCAAAGGTAACCGTACCTTATTACCAGGCGATTTGATGTATAAAGATCAGAATGGCGATGGTAAAATTGACCAGTATGACGAGCGCCCTATAGGTTTCGGTTATGGTACACAGCCTAATATCAACTTTGGTTTTACAGTTGGTGCTGCTTATAAAGGCTTTGATTTTCATGCTGATTTTTCAGGTGGTGCAGGTTATACATGGTTCCAGAATTATGAAACCCGCTGGGCATTCCAGAATAATGGTAACCTGAACGCCATATTTGAAGATAGATGGCACCGCCAGGATGCATTTGATGTAAACAGTCCGTGGGTACCGGGTAAATATCCCGCCAATAGGGTGAACCCAGGTTTTGGACATAGCGATTACGAGCTAAACGGCCAGCGTAACTCAACTTTCTGGCTGCATAGTGTAAGGTATTTAAGGGCCAGGACTTTAGAGCTGGGCTATTCATTACCGGCTAATATGCTTAAGAAAGTAAAGATAAGGAGAGCGAGATTTTATGTTAACGCGTACAACATGTTTTCATTTGATAACCTGAAACAGTATGGCGTTGATCCGGAAACTACCGATGATAATGGTTTGCAGTTTCCGCAAAGTAAGGTACTCAACTTCGGCGTTAATTTAACCTTTTAATTAATTCCTAAAGTTTAAAAGCAAATGAAAAAGATTTCAATTATAACAATGCTGGCAATCTCGGTAGTAGCGGGATCGTGCAGAAAAGATAGTTCATTTTTAGATGTGCCGCCTAAACAGGTGCTGCCAACAGATCTGGCGTTTTCAGATCCCGCGCTGGTACTTTCAATCCTTGGCGATCTTTATGACAGGCAACGCGATTTCTCAAGTCTGGATGGTTATCCCTCAAGAGAATATCCTCAGTCACCAAATGGCGACAGGGAGCCGGGATGGCGTACATTCGCTGATTTCAGCGAGGCTTTTCCTTCAGAGAATGGAAGTAGTTTCCTCGTACAGCGTACAGGCTGGGGCTACGGTGAATGGGCTATATGGGATTATGGTTACATCCGCGACCTGAACCTTTTTATACAACGTGCAACCGCGGCAACCAAACTTACCGATGGCGATAAGGCCCGCTTTATTGCCGAGGCCCGTTTTTTACGCGCTAACTATTATTTTGAGATGGTTAAGCGTATGGGTGGCGTTCCCTTAATTACCGATCCGTTGGCTTATGATTATTCGGGCAATGTTACCCCGCTTCAAAGGCCGCGCGCTAAAGAATCGGAAGTATATGATTTTATTATCAGCGAAGCAGAGGCTATTAAATCTATCCTCCCTGCCGATGTTAATCAAAAATCAAGGGCAACTAAAGCTGCAGCCTTAGCTATGGAGGCAAGGGCCGCGTTATATGCCGGTTCAATTTCAAAATATGGCGCCACTACACCGCAGGCCTCGCTGCCGGGCAACGAAGTAGGGATCCCTTCAACCCTGGCTAATGGTTATTATACCAAAGCACTGACCGCCGCCCAGGAAATTATTAACGGTTCCGCAGGCAGCTACCAGTTATACAAGGTACTTCCTGACCTGAGCGATAACTTCGCCGCTATTTTTCTTGATAAAAGCAGTGTAAACCAGGAAGCTATATTTGTTGAGGACTTTAAAGCTAACGGTGGTAAAGTACATGGATTTACCACTAACGATCAGCCATTCTCTATATCTGACGAAGGTTTAGATGCAGGTCGTTTAAATCCATCGTTAAACCTGGTTGAGGCGTTTGAAAAACTGGATAATACCTATGCGCCTATTGCAACAAAAGATGGTGCAGGCAACCCGATATACTACGCTAACCAGCTTGATGCATTTGCAGGCCGGGATGCAAGGCTTGCAGGTACCGTGCTTTTACCAAACGGCTTATTTAAAGGTAAAAGAACGGAGGTTTACGCCGGTTACCAGCTTGGCGATGGTACGGTGATCAGCAGCGGTGACGCTACCATAACACAGGACGTTCCGGGATTAGGCAAAACACAGGTAGTGGGTAAGGACGGACCGGTTAACGGCCTGGAATTCCGTACACAAACCGGTTTCTATGTACGTAAATATCTTGATCCAACTGTAGGTTCGGGCCGTCGCGGCCGCGGCAGCGATGTTAACTTTATCCGTTACCGTTATGCCGAAGTGTTATTGAACGCCGCGGAAGCTGCCTTTGAACTTGGCCAAACAGGTACCGCGCTTGGTTATATCAACCAGGTTAGGTCACGTGCCGGCCTAACCACTCCTTTGGCTTCACTTACTTTTGACAGGATAGTACATGAGCGCAGGGTTGAGCTTGCATTTGAAGGCCACACTTTGTATGATATGAAACGCTGGAGACTTGCTACCAAAGTTTGGGATGGTAACCAAATGTCAGTTGCCGACCTGGTTAGCAACATCGGTAGCGCCACCAAGCATAATACACAGCCTTTTGGTTTATGGCCATACAAATACTACAATCCGGGTAACGCCAATAATGGTAAGTGGATTTTTAAGGAAGTGAAACCAAGTGCAGTAACAGGCGCCAACAAATTCCAGGTAGGTAACTATTATTCGCAAATTGGTGATGATATTTTATCTGCAAACCCTAAAATTGTAAAGCAACCAAATCAATAGGTATTAATAAATTAACCATCATGAAAATAAAATTTCATCATATCATATTAGGGCTCTTACTTGCTGCCATGGGTTGCAAGAAAGACAACTATGATGCGCCCGCGTCAAAGCTCACCGGCCGCCTTACATATAAAGGCGAGGCGATAAATGTTGAATACAACCAGGTCCCTTTTGAACTTTATCAGCCGGGCTTTGGCAAGATAGCACCCATCAGGGGTACTTTTCAGCAGGATGGCAGCTATTCGTCGCTGCTGTTCAACGGTAATTACAAATTCACTATTCCCGCAAACCAGGGGCCTTTTATGTGGAAGGAAGTAAGTGCCGGAAAAAGGGATACAGTGGCGGTTACCATTAGCGGCAGCCAAACTATGGATGTTGAGGTAACGCCTTATTACCTAATTAATAATGCCAAAATAACTGCCGCCAATAAAGTGGTTACAGCGGTGTTTGATTTGCAAAAAGTTATAACTGATGCCAATGCTAAAGATATAGGTTCGGTGGTGTTATACATCAACAAAACCCAGTTTGTATCGGGCAGTGATAATATTGCTGCTACTGAAGTTGCCGGTTCTGCTATAACAAGCATGAACGGTATCAGCATGAATGTAAATGTCCCTACTATCACGCCTGCACAAAACTATGTGTTTGCCCGTGTAGGTCTTCGGGTTGCCGGTGTGGAAGATATGATCTTCTCGCCTGTGGTAAAAGTTACTTACTAAGCTTTATAATCAGGCCCCGCTGTATAGTGGGGCCTTTTTTATCCCCCTGCATAATTAAAATTAATATAATACTCATCCCCATTTTAACTGATGAAGAAACTATCGCTTTGCCTGTCTCTTTTTATTACTACCTATCTATCTGCCAATGCACAGCAAGGCGAATGGCATTTGATAAAAGACAGGATCACTACCCCATGGGCCGAAAAGGTTGACCCTAAGGCACCGCTACCCGAATACCCGCGTCCGCAATTGGTACGCAGCAACTGGCAAAACCTGAACGGTTTATGGAACTATGCCATAGTGCCTAAAGCAACTACAGGGCCTGCCAAATATGAAGGAAAGATATTAGTGCCTTTCTCGGTTGAATCTGCGCTTTCGGGTGTTGGAAAAACGGTTGGTAAAGATAGTATGTTGTGGTATAAAACAACCATCAGCTTAAATAAAACATTAAAAGGTAAAGATGTGCTGCTGCATTTTGGCGCGGTTGACTGGCGTACCGAAGTATTTGTAAACGGCAAAAGTGCCGGCATTCACGAAGGCGGCTTCGATCCGTTTACCTTTAATATTACCCCTTATTTAAAAGGCGGTTCAAAACAGGAAATTACTGTAAGCGTATGGGACCCGACAGATGATGGGCCGCAGCCGCGTGGTAAACAGGTAAAAAAGCCCGAAGGGATCTGGTATACTCCGGTTACCGGTATCTGGCAAACTGTTTGGCTTGAAGGCGTAGCTAAAACGCACATCGAAGCCACCAAACAAACCCCCAACATTGACGATCACACACTCTCGGTTTCGGCCGAAGTTAACAATAGCCAGCCGGGCGATAAGCTGAAGGTCAGCGCCTGGAATGGCAAAACCCTGGTATCCGAAAAAACAATTGATGCAGGCGAAATTGCCGTGCTTGATATTAAAGACCAGCATTTATGGTCAACTACCGATCCTTTCTTATACGATTTGAAAGTTGCTGTTATCCGCAATAATAAAGCCGTTGATGAGGTAGGCAGCTATTTTGCCATGCGCAAGATTTCGCTTGGCCCTGATGCAAACGGTATTCAGCGCATGTTGCTGAACAACAAATTTGTGTTTCAATACGGCCCGCTTGATCAGGGCTGGTGGCCTGATGGCTTATACACCCCGCCTACTTACGAGGCCATGAACTTTGATATTGATAAGTTAAAGGCGATGGGCTTTAACATGATCCGTAAGCATATCAAAGTTGAGCCTGCCCGTTATTATACCTACTGTGATAAAACAGGGATGCTTTTATGGCAGGACATGCCAAGTGGCGATTTAGGCAACCATTGGGAAAACCGCCCCGGCGTGCTTGACCGCGCGACCGATCAGCAGCGTACACCCGAGTCTGAAGGTTATTACCGTAAAGAATGGAACGCCCTCATGAACTCATTATACAACTACCCATGCATTGTGGTATGGACTCCGTTTAACGAGGCCTGGGGCCAGTTTAAAACTGTAGAGATCACTGAGTGGACAATGAAAAAAGATCCTTCCCGCCTGGTGAACAGCGCCAGCGGAGGTAATTTTTATGACACAGGGAACATTGTCGATCTCCACAATTATCCGCACCCGGCTATGCCGCGCCCGGAGATCTTTGGTAAAACAAAGGCTGTGGTTTTAGGCGAGTTTGGCGGTTTGGGCTGGCCGGTTGACGGGCATACCTGGCAGGCCAACAAAAACTGGGGTTACCAAAACTTCAAAAACGGCGATGACCTGTTTAAAAGATATTCAACCTTTACCGACAGGCTGGAAGAGCTGATCAAAGCAGGCCTTTCGGCTGCAGTATATACCCAAACAACAGATGTGGAAGGCGAGGTGAATGGTTTCATGACCTACGACCGCAAGGTGATTAAAATGCCTGTTGAATTGTTACAAAAAGCCAACAGCAAACTGTACGATCCGGCCCTGGTGAAATAATATCTTTACGTATGACTATAAAAAATAGTATAAAACTGATGCGCAGGGAGGTTTGTCTTTCCGTGGCGATGATATGTGCGGGCTTTGCAACAGCAGGTGCCCAGGGGTTGAAAGCAACAACGGTTACTACAGTTGATAACAAAAGTCCGAACGCTTTCTATATAAATAACCGTGCCCCGTTGCAGAGACAACATTTTACCAAATTGCCTACCGGTAGTATTGAAGCCGGCGGCTGGTTGAAAAAAATGATGGAACTGCAAAGGGATGGCCTTACTGGCAATCTGGGTGAGATCAGCGTATGGCTTTCAAAAACCAATAATGCCTGGCTCAACAAAGAAGGTAAAGGCGAGTATGGCTGGGAAGAGCTGCCTTACTGGTTAAAAGGCTATGCCGATATAGCCTATATGCTGAAGGATAAAAAGATGATGGCCGAAACCAAATTCTGGATCGACGCCGTGCTGAATAACCAGCGCGATAATGGCGACTTCGGCCCGGCGGTTGAGCGTAACGGTAATCGCGATTTGTGGACTAATATGCCGATGCTGTGGTGCCTGCAATCATATTATGAATATACTAAAGATCCGCGGGTGATCCCTTTCATGACCAAATACTTTAAATACGAGCTATCGGTACCCGACAGTAAGTTTTTAAAGGATTACTGGGAAAACAGCCGCGGCGGCGATAATATGCTGAGTGTTTACTGGCTGTATAATCGCACCGGCGATAAGTTTTTGCTTGACCTGGCTACCAAACTTGATAAAAACACCGCCGACTGGCGCCAGGCCAATAACCTGCCCAATTGGCATAATGTTAACGTAGCCCAGTGTTTCCGTGAGCCTGCAACTTATTACCTGCAAAGCCATGATCCAAAAGATCTCGACGCTACTTACAATGATTTTAAACTGATCCGTAATATTTATGGACAGGTACCAGGTGGCATGTTTGGTGCCGATGAGAACGCCCGTAAAGGTTATGACGATCCGCGCCAGGCGGTAGAAACCTGTGGTTTGGTTGAGCAAATGACATCCGACCAGATGCTGCTGGGCAATACCGGCGACCGTTTCTGGGCCGAAAACTGTGAGGACGTTGCTTTCAACACCTTCCCTGCTGCCTTTATGCCCGATTATCGTGCTTTGCGCTATCTAACCGCTCCTAACATGGTGGTTAGCGATGGAAAAAATCACCATCCCGGTATAGCCAATGAAGGCCCGTTTTTAATGATGAACCCTTTTGGCAGCCGTTGCTGTCAGCATAACCACGCTGCCGGCTGGGTTTATTATGCCGAAAACAGCTGGATGGCCACTCCCGATAATGGTATAGCAGCCTTGCTTTATACCGAAGGAAAAGTTAATGCAAAAGTTGGTAATGGTACCGCGGTAAGCATTGCCGAAACAAGTCATTACCCATTCCAGGATCAGATCAGCTTTACGGTTAATACGCCAAAAGCAGTTGATTTCCCACTTTACCTGCGCATACCGGAATGGTGTAAGCGCGCATCGGTAAAAGTAAACGGTGTAGCTGTGGATGTGAATACTTCGACCGGAGATTATATTCGTTTGGCTAAAAGCTGGAAAAACGGCGATAAGGTAACGCTTCAGTTGCCAATGCAATTGAAAGTACAGGAGTGGGCGAAAAACAAGAACAGCGTAAGTGTGAGTTACGGTCCGCTTACTTATTCGCTAAAAATTGAGGAGCAGTATACTAAAGGAGATAATACCAAAGATGCCCAGGGCGATTCCCATTGGCAGCCCGGTGCCGATCCTCAAAAATGGCCATCTTACAATATCTACGCGGCATCACCATGGAATTATGGCTTGCTGATAGATGAACAACATCCTGAAAAATCAATAACGGTCGTTCATCGTGCGTGGCCAAAGGATAACAATCCGTTCACCAATGCCAATGCGCCTATTGAATTGAAAGCCAAAGGAAAACAGTTGCCCGGCTGGAAGATAGATGAAACAGGTTTGTGTGGCGTGCTACCACAAAGTCCCGTTAAGACAGAAGAACCCACCAAACAACTTACACTGGTACCTATGGGTGGCGCAAGGTTAAGGATTTCAGCTTTCCCGGTTACCGAATAATGATGAACACACCAATGATAAAAGGAATTGTATGCGGTTTGCTGATGATGGCTGGTTTAACTGCTGTGGCACAGGATGCCCCGGTTAAAAACCAGCCGCCATCGCCGCTATACCGCGACCCTATTTATGATGGTGCTGCCGACCCTGTATTGGTTTATAATAAAGCCGAAAAGGAATGGACAATGTTATATACCCAGCGCCGGGCCAATGTACAATCGCCGGGAGTGGCCTTTTGTTATGGTACCGCCATAGGTATTGCTACCTCGAAAGATCATGGGCATACCTGGGTATATCGTGGGGCGCTAAACCTTGAGCATGAGCGAGGAAAAAACACCTTTTGGGCTCCCGATGTGGTTTTTGACAAAGGCGTATACCACATGTTTGTTGTATATATCCCCGGAGTGTACAGCCAGTGGGGCGGCGATTCGCACCTGGTGCATTATACCAGTAAAAACCTGTGGGACTGGAAATATGAAGGTCCGTTGAATTTGCCCGATCATAATATCATCGACCCAACACTCATGAAACTGCCCGATGGCAAATGGCACATGTGGTATAAGGATCAAAAACTGGGCAGCATCACCATGACAGCCGAAAGCACTGATCTCGTAAACTGGAAAGTAGCTGATAAGCCTGCCATTGAAGGCCGGGCACACGAAGGCCCAAAGATCTTTTGGTTTAAAGATTATTACTGGATGATCACCGATGAATGGCAGGGGCAACGGGTTTATCGCTCAAAAGACGCTAAAACCTGGGAACACCAGGGCCTGGTGCTGGATAAACCCGGTCACCGGCCGGAGGATACACCAACGGGTGCACACGCCGATGTAGTAGTAAGTGAGGGCCATGCCTATATCGTTTACTTTACCCACCCCGGTCGTAAAAAGCATTTTGAAGATGGTGGCCTTGATGCCGATGGCGCTTACAGCTATTCGACCAAGCGTACTTCTATCCATGCCGCCGAACTGGAGTTTAACGGGGAAACCCTGGTTTGCGACAGGGATAAGCCATTTAGTTTCTGGCTGGCCGACGTAAAATAAAATATCGACAGAAATAAAAAGAATATAATTGGTTATGCGGCAGGTATTCATTTGGTTAATGGGTGTGTTTGCCCCGGTGATGGGCCTGGGGCAGCACAATGCCGTTATGAATAAAACCATTGTTTGGGATCAGGCTACGTTAACCCGTATAAGCGAAAAAGATGGTAATTATGCACGCATGATCCAGCTCAGGGATGGCAGCCTGCTTTGCGTTTATCAAAGTAAGGCCGGTATTATATGTACCAAAAGTAATGACGCCGGAAAAACATGGTTGAAGCCGGAGGTTGTTACCGCCTCATATAAGGGCATGGAAATGGCTGTGCCGGAAGTATTGGAGCTTAAGGATCGTTCAATCCTGTTATCGTACAACCCAAGGCCATATAAAATTAACGGCAGTTGGGATACCACCAAACACTTTGCCATCTGTACCAAAAAAAGCTACGATGAAGGCAAAACATGGACGGATGAACGCCTGATCTATGAAGCCCGTTATAACTTTGACGATGGCTGCTGGGAACCATCGCAAATTCAGCTGCCTTCGGGCGAAATCCAGCTGTTCTTTTCAAATGAGGGCGTTTATACTAAATCAAACGAACAGAATATTTCTATATTCCGATCAAAGGATAATGGCCTAAGCTGGACAAAGGAACCTGAAATAGCATCCTTTAGGCCCGGCCACCGGGATGGTATGCCGGTCCCCCTCCTTTTGAAAGGAAAAAAAGAGATCGCGTTTTCGATAGAGGATAACGCAGGCGCGAGTTTTAAGCCATCAATTATCAGGAATAATATCAACCAAAACTGGCAAAAAACAGTGGGTGCCGATGATGCTGAACGTACCTATGCACTCACTCCTAAATTGCCCGATACTGTTTACGCAGGGGCGCCCTATTTAAGGCAACTGCACAGCGGCGAAACCATATTATCGTACCAAAGCACCCAAAACCGTAACCATAACTGGGAGCAGTCATGTATGCAGGTATCGATAGGTAACAATGATGCCAAGGATTTTGTAGGCGTGCCAACACCATTTAATATACCGCTTAACAAACAGGGGCTTTGGAATGCCTTGTGCGTGCTTAGCGACGATACGATAATTGCGCTTACTTCAACAAACGCGTTTGGGGATAGGACGGAGGTTTGGATGATAAAAGGGAGGCTGGTGAAGAAGTAAATAAACAAATCCTCGCCGCCGCTCGGCTCCAGCCGAGTGGCAGTTATTAAGCGGCCTCTGGCCGCCGAAGTTGGAGGAGAAGGCCGGAGGCCTTGGGATAATTGCCACTCGGCTGGAGCCGAGCGGCAGCGTGTGATTAGCAGGTAAGCGTCGACGCTTACCCAAATGTAGTTCAAGCCTGGATGCCTGAACGCTCATGAATAAAACAGGAATAAAACTATTAAATACAGATAAATGCAAACAAAATTAAAAGTATTGGCCCTTGCTTTGGCAATGCCATTGGGCATGAGGGTAATGGCGCAGCAGAAGGCTCCGGCGCAGGTATGGTCGCAGCAAAAGGCAACAACATGGTACGCGCAGCAGCAATGGCTGGTTGGTGCCGATTTTATACCCAGCACAGCCATCAATCAGTTAGAAATGTGGCAGGCAGATACCTTCGATCCAAAAACTATTGATAAAGAATTAGGCTATGCACAGGGCATCGGCATGAATGTTATGCGTGTATTCTTACACCACCTGGCCTGGGAGCAGGATCCTGAAGGTTTTAAAAAACGTATGGATCAGTATTTAACCATTTCAACCAAACACGGTGTTAAAACCATGTTTGTGTTTTTTGATGATTGCTGGAACAAAGAGCCCAAAACAGGTAAGCAGCCTGCTCCAAAGCCGGGAATCCACAATTCTGGCTGGATGCAGGACCCCGGTCAGCCGGCTTCTGATAACGCTGCAAATTCTCCCGTGCTTGAAAAATATGTAAAGGATGTATTAAAGCATTTCGCCAACGATAAGCGCATTTTACTTTGGGATCTGTACAACGAGCCTGGCAACTCCGGCAAGGGCAACAAGACTTTGCCATTGCTTAAAAGCGTTTTTAAATGGGCAAGGCAGGTAAACCCAAGCCAACCTGTCAGCGCAGGCATCTGGTCATGGGGACTGGAGGACCTGAATAAATTCCAGGCAGCCAATTCAGATGTGATCACTTACCATGATTACTCGCCCGAGGCAGATCATCTAAAAACTGTTCAGTTTTTGAAAATGATTGGCCGCCCGTTAATCTGTACCGAATATATGGCCCGCCCGCGCAACAGCCTGTTCAGCACCGTATTGCCCATGCTTAAAAAAGAAAACGTAGGCGCCATAAACTGGGGCTTTGTAAGCGGTAAAACCAATACCATTTACGCCTGGGACACCCCGATACCTGATGGCAGCGAGCCTAAATTGTGGTTCCATGATATTTTCCGTAAAGATGGCACGGCTTATATTCCTGAAGAAACAACACTGATCAAGAAATTGACCGGAAGGTAGGGTTGGAATGCGCAGATTTCAAATGCGGATGATTTTTGTAGAGACGCATCACATGCGTCTCCCTCCGGACAAGCGGATTTGCTCGACAGCTTTGAACGCGGGAGACGCATGTGATGCGTCTCTACATCGAAAGACTTGACCTATGAAAAAGAGATTTAAATATTTGATGCTGGCGCTGCTTAGTGGCGCAAGTGCTTGCAGCCATGCACAGCAGGCATCTCCTGTTAAACAAACAGCACCTTATAAGGGCCTCATCCATGTCGTGCTCGACAGGGATTTCCCCGATCCTACGGTAATCAGGTATAACGGCAAATACTATGCCTATGCCACTCAGGCGCCGGGAAGCAATGGTAAAATGATCAATATCCAGGTGGCCTGGTCAACTGATCATGAGCACTGGGCTTACGCCGGCGATGCCCTGCCGCAAAAACCTTCATGGGCTTCCAATACCCAAAACTTTTGGGCGCCGGATGTATTCTTTGATCCCAAACTCAAAAAGTTTGTCATGTTCTTTTCTGCCGATCCGAATGAGTTGACAGGCAAATGGATGGGCATTGCTTATGCAGATAGCCCGCTTGGCCCTTTTACCGACAGGGGCACGCCATTCATGAAAGGCCCGAGCTTTCAATGCATCGATCCTAAAGCTTTTACCGATCCCAAAACCGGCAAGCATTTCCTTTACTGGGGATCGGATTTTCAACCGCTGAGGGTTAGGGAAATGAAGGATGACTGGTCGGGTTTTGCTGATGGCTCATCTGCTACCGCGGTTGTTTACCCCGGGAAGGATAAAAGCTATAGTAACCTGGTTGAAGGTTCATGGCCCGATTATGATAATGGAACCTGTTACCTGTACTATTCGGGCGATAACTGCTGCGGGGCCGGGGCTAATTATGCTGTGATGATAGCTAAGGCTGATAATCCGCTCGGTCCGTTTGTTCGATTGGGCGAAAGTAATCAAACATTCAATAGCGCCATTTTAATAAAAGACGCGGTTTATACTGCTCCGGGTCATAACTCTATTTTTACGGATGAAAAAGGAGACAAATTCATAGCCTATCATGCTATTGAAATAGCACATAAGGAAAAAGGCAGGGTAATGTGTATCAGCCCTATCAAATATCAAAATGGCTGGCCGGTGGTAACCAAATAACAAAACAACATGGCTCATCAATTAAAACACCTTGTACTTTGCGGTTTACTGTCGCTGGCTTTTTTTAATGTTCAGGCACAGGGATCAGGTAATAAAAATTTTAAACCGGCCGCCGGTGTAAGCATAAACGCAAGTACTGCAAACGTTACGGTAACCTGGCCGGCAGGAGGCAACAGCAATGGCAGGCTTGTTTTAAATCTCAAAAATGATCAGCCGTTGTTCAGCAGTATCCAATTAGGTAAAAGAGGAATTTATAAACCGGTAGTTGAAAATGTTGATCCGCAGTTTATCCTTACAGAAGGCAAGCGTGACCTCATCTCTCAAAACGGATGGAATATCTTTTTTGATAAAGTACCGCTGAAGCCGCACCATTCTTATAAGGTAGATTTTCATAAAAAGGCCATCAGTGTAAGCAGCAAAGGCTCGCGCACTATAATTACCCTGCCGGGATTAGAAGCCCCCAATTTTAACGGCGACCTGGAGATAACCATCTATAACGGTCAGCCTATGTTTAATGTGGCAGCAGTGGTATCGACGCAAATCGACTCGACAGCTATTTTGTACGATGCCGGTTTGGTAGCGAAAACTCAACCTGTTAAAACAGTAAGTTACAGTGATGTTTATGAACACCTGCAAAAAGATAATATTAGTCAAGCAGATACCGCTGAGCCTCTTGCCGTAAAATACCGTACCATTATCGGCAACAATGATAAAGGCAGTATAGCCGTATTCCCTGCGCCGCACCAGTATTTTTATCCGCTTGATGAAGCATTCAATCTCAAATTTGTTTGGCACGGTAATAACTACCGTAACCTGCTTCCGGGTTACAGTCTTGGTATCAGGCAGGAGTTACAGGGCGATAAACGTTTTGTTCCCTGGTTTAATGCACCGCCCGGGACCAAACAGCGGCTTAACTTTTTTTGCCTGCTGGGTACCGACGGGGCCGGGGCTTTGCTAAACAAGGTGAAGCTATTTACCCATGATGACAGTTACAAGCCCCTGCCCGGTTATAAAACTATGGCAAGCCATTTTCATAATGAATTTATCATGAGCGTTGTACTGGCCGGTAAGCCGGTTCCGGATAGCCCATCGTTTGTGAAAGTGCTGAAAAGGCAGGGTATTAATATCGTTCATTTGGCTGAGTTTCATTATACGGCCCACCCCAAAGGCCCGGATGAGCAACGCCTTAAGGAGTTAAAAGCGTTGTTTGACCAGTGCAGCCGTTTGTCGGATAAAAACTTTTTACTGTTACCGGGTGAAGAACCTAATGAATTTTTCGGCGGGCACTGGCTGGCATTTTTCCCGAAGCCGGTTTACTGGATCATGTCGCGAAAAGCGGGTACACCTTTTGAAAATACAGATGCCGAACACGGTAAGGTTTATCATATAGGAGATAAAGCAGATATGCTCAACCTGCTTAAAGCCGAGAACGGTTTGGCCTGGACAGCCCATGCCCGCACCAAAGGATCAACCGGTTTTCCGGATGCTTATAAAAAAGAAGATTTTTACCTGTCGGACAGGTTTTTGGGAGCTGCATGGAAAGCTTTACCGGCCGATCTGTCGGAGCCACGTTTGGGTAAACGTATCTTCGATCTGATGGATGATATGAATAACTGGGGCCTGAAAAAGAAAATACTTTCTGAAGCCGACCTGTTCAGCATCGAACCTGAAAATGAAATGTATGCCCACCTCAACGTAAACTACCTGAAGCTTGCCAAACAACCACAATATAAAAATGGCTGGCAGCCCGTGCTTGATGTACTGGAGCAGGGCAAATTCTTTTCCACCACCGGCGAAGTTTTGATTGAGGATTTTACGGTAAACGGTCACTCGTCCGGCGAAACCATTACCCTCCCTGCCAATGGTAAATGCATTGTTAGCTTTAAAACCAACTGGACATTTCCATTAAATTTTGCAGAGATCATTTCGGGAGATGGCGAACATGTTTATCGTGAGCATATTGATCTTACTTCAACGCAGGCCTTCGGCACAAAAACATTCAGCAAAGTGATGAATATGAAAGGGCGTAGATGGGTACGATTGGAAGTTTGGGATGCGGCAGTTGACGGGGCCTTTACGCAAGCGGTGTGGTTGAAGTAAAAACCTAAGTTTCTTGCTCAAAACATCCGCCGCCGCTCGGCTGGAGCCGAGTGGCAACTATCAAAACGGCCTCTGGCCGGCGTAAATCCGGCATGGCGTACACAGGCCAGAGGCCTTGAAATAACTGCCACTCGGCTGGAACCGAGCGGCGGCAGGGGAAATAATTTATAATAGTACCTGGCGGGGCGCAGTTCAGGCCTGAACCGTTCTTCTTAAATATTTCGGTGTGTATTTTACGGGGACTTTAACCAGTGCACGCTCTGAAAAAAAACTTCTCAGGGCCGCTATTTTACCGGTGCGGATGAGATAGCTGATGAATAAGGCAATTAACATAATTTTTATTTAACAATACTTGCAAAACGTTGATAAAAGGCGGTAGGGCTGTCGGCATGCTTGGGCTCGTATTTACCGGCGATGATAGGGATATATATTACCCTGCGGCGGCTTGCCTCACCAATTACGGTTGATTGGGCCACGCGGTGCCACAGGCGGCCGTCATGTATGGTCAGGT
Source organism: Mucilaginibacter sp. cycad4 (assembly GCF_034263275.1). Taxonomy (NCBI): domain Bacteria; kingdom Pseudomonadati; phylum Bacteroidota; class Sphingobacteriia; order Sphingobacteriales; family Sphingobacteriaceae; genus Mucilaginibacter; species Mucilaginibacter sp. cycad4. The sequence continues at coordinate 4,487,703 of NZ_CP139559.1, forward strand.
CGCCTGCTGTAGGGATAATAGCTACCTCATTTTCGTCGGTATCGTGATCAAGGAAATACTTTTTACGGAAAAGCATCTGGTAAAGGTTTTGCTTATGTGTACCGGGCAGGATCCGCAAACCGCCGTTTTCTGGTTTTAATGTGCTGAGGTGGATGCCAACGTTAAGCATCGGGTTTAATTTCTGTCCGTGAAAAATATCACGGAGGCCATCGGTATGCCAGCCCATTTTACTAAAGCTGCTTTCGGGGCCGTTTACATAGTGGTTGAAAACCATGCCGTCTTTTTCATCAGTTCCCAAGCGCGAACCTTCACCTATCAGGTTAAGCAGTACCTCGAAACGTGGATCTCTTGTAAATTCATCTAACAGGTGATGGTGCTGATTGATAAAGGCAAAACGCTGTACAATAGGCGAGCCGTTAAGGTCTTTACCGTATTTAATGGGCACCCCGTTTACCTTTTCGGTTTTGTTGCTGATCCAGGAATTTTCAACCTGCTTTGATGCGTTGATGATGTCGGTAACAGTTTCGGGCTTAATAAAATTTTTAAAATGTATAAAACCGTGCTGATTAAAAAAAGCTTGCTGTTCGGCCGTAATTGTTGAGCCTAATGTGAATTTTTGATATGACGCTGCCATGTGGTGGAAAAGATATTATTGTACCTGGAAAATGAATTTGTAAACACCGGGGTACCGCCTGGGCGGTGTAAGAAAGGAGCGGATCCTTTAAGGAAATTAACGACAACAGCTGCACATGAGCCCTGTTATCAAGGGCATTCGCATTGGGGATGCAAATAATATGTTGTGCTTATTGTTCAATGTATATTAATTCTATCTTTTTAATAGATTAATACAAATGTAAACAAATTGTTAATCATACCAAATATTTATAAAAATATTTTTTAGTGTTTGTAAAGCCCGGCGGTTACGCGTTCAATCAGGCTTTTAGGACTATGTACTGCCGCTGCCGCCGAAAGCTTGTTTAAAAATCCGGGGACTATTTCGGCCTTTTTATTGAACATTCCTTTTATCCCGATGACCGCAACTTCATCAGCTGTCATGTTAAACTTTGCCGCCAGTTCAGCCAGTGCGTCCATCCCTGCGCTATGGGCAAAGCCGGTGTCCGTAGGGCCGGGACAAAGACAGCTTACCGAGACATTGGAGTTTTTAAGCTCATATCTTAAAGCCCTGCTAAATGATAAAACAAACGCTTTGGTAGCAGCATATACAGCCAGCGTTGGTACAGCCTGATAAGCCGCGGTGCTGGATACATTGAGTATAAAAGCCTGCTGCTGCAATTTTAAAAGCGGGATAAAATGATAAGAGAGCTCAGTAAGGGCATTCATATTAACCTGCATCATGCCGGTTTGTGCGGTTAAATCCAGTTCATCAAAATTACCCCACATGCCATGCCCTGCATTGTTTATCACAACAGATACCGGGACATTTAAATTTTTAACCCAATCAAATACCTGCAAAGCTGCGCCTGTTTTTGAAAGATCAGCCGGGAGGTAGCCGGCTTTAATTTTATAGCCGGCTTTTATTTGGGTGGATAATGCCAGGAGATCGCTTTCCGACCGGGAAACCAGGAGCAGGTTATATCCCTTTTGAGCCAGCAATATAGCCATTGACCGCCCAATGCCTTTACCGGCCCCCGTAACTAAAGCGTATTGATCCATCATTTTTATGAGTATATCTGCAATGCAAGTTTAAATAAAAATAATCTACTAAACTTGTAGACTATTTAAAATGTTATTACGTTTGTATTGATATGAAAACTATACCGCCCCGTTTTCGTTTTTTAAGCTATAACCAGCCAGGTTATTGTTGTTGCCGGTAAATAGTAACCGCTCCCCTCTTCGTTATTATATCTGTAGCACAATTATCACAAGTTTAAAAAATTGGTCATGACCGCTCATCGTATAAAATATTTATTCAGCGCCGTTGTAGTCATGGGTTCTATGTTGTCTGTACTTTCTTCATCGGCCCAGCTCTCGGCTTCGGTAAGGGATAAGTTCAACCTGCTGCCCGATACATCTGCCCATAGCATAATTGATGATAGTTATTCGGCAAAACTGCTTGCGGGCATATCAGGTAAACCCGTTATTGATAAAACCGATGCAGGTTTTGAAAACAACCTGGAAAGTGAGCTGGATACCCACGCAGGCCGTAAAAAGCTGCTGGGCTATTTAAAAGAGCTATCGGCAGGCAATACCAATGAGGCTAATTATAACCAGGCGAAAGTTAAATCATATTACAAGCTTGCCAATGTATTTGCCAAACTGCATTTGTACCCTTTAGCTATGAAATGCTTTTTTAAAGCGATGGTATCTAAAAAAGAGGGCAGTGATCTTGTGCCTGCTGCTCCTGATTCTCTTATTTCTGATACAACCGGCCGGCAGTTACATTTAAACAGCGGTTTGCTGGCAATCAACGCAAATGACGATTCGGTATTTGTAAACACCCCGGTTCAGTTAAAGGATAAAAAAGAAAAGAAGAGCAAATCGATCACTTACAACCGCATCCTGAACACTTTTAACGATGGCAAAAAAGCGGTAGCTTACGCACTTTTGTTTCATGTAAAACAGCCTAAGCCGGGTAAGCCGACTGTATTTGTGAGGGCTAATACCGGTCATACTTTTATAACGCTCATCAAGTATAACACCGATTCCACTACAGTTTCTGTTTCCTTCGGATTTTATCCTAAAAAGGACAATATATTTTCGGCCACTCCATGGGAGCCGGAAACCTCGGGAACCTTTAAAAATGACGAGGCACACAAATGGGACGAGGTGATGGGCAAGTTTATAACCGAACGCCGGTTTAAAAGGATCCTGAAACTAACCCGCTTATATGATGGGTTGGAGTATCATCTGTCAAAAAATAACTGCACCGATTTTGCATTGCAGGCAGCTTCCTATGCCGGATTCGGAGTTACCAACTCAAGAGGCTCATGGCCGCTGGGCCAGGGAAACAATCCCGGCACCACCGGGCAAAGCATTATAGCAGGCGGTATTTATGATAATGATAAGGCCGATCTGTTTATTGATTTTGATGAAAATCTGAAATAAGAAAACCTTACATATCGCTCCACTCAGACAGGCTGGCCAAAATAGGCAGCAGCGCTTTTCCTTTGGGGGTTAAAGCGTAATCAACACGTACAGGTACTGCGGGGATTATAGTTTTGCTGATCAGCCCTGAAGCCTCCAGTTCTTTCAGTTGCTTACCTAATGTTTGATCGGTTATACCCGGCATAGCTCCTTTCAACAGGCTGAACCGGTCGTTTCCTTCAGAGATATGAATAACGATAAGCGCTTTCCACCTGCCCGAAATGGTATCGAGCGCACCATTTATCCGGCACGACCGATACAGGAATACTTTATTAACAGCGTTTGATGAGTTTTCCTTGATCATAAGTATATATAAAAGCTGAAAGCCAGTAACCTGGTTATTAAAATTAATTAATTCTGTATAAGCACTCCCTTTTTTGTGAGTTGCTCCCAATTAAAGGAGTATGGGTTATTTAAACTCCTGGTATTTAGTTTTGGATTGAGCAAATTTAAAGCTCAATATTTATGAAAGCAATACAATTGAATGGTTTTGGCGATGTATCCAACTTTAGTTTAACCTATTTGGATGTTCCTGTGATTAAAAATGACGAAGTGCTGATACGGATCAAAGCAGCAGCCTTTAACCCTATTGATTACCAGATGCGCTTAGGCCTGCGCGAAAGCAGACTGATGCGTTCACCTGTTTTGGGGCGTGAGCTCTCTGGTATTGTCGTACAGGCAGGTTCGGGTGTTACCGGTTTTAAACCCGGCGATGAAGTTATAACACTGGCAGGCAGCCGCGGATCAAACGGAAGTTATGCCGAATTAATAGCATTAGATTATCGGATGATTGGCCGTAAACCTCATAGTACCAGTTTTGAAGAAGCGGCCGCGCTCCCTTCATCAGGTCTTACTGCCTGGCACAGTTTCAACAGGATGCAGGCCGAAGCGCCTGACCATATTTTTATCAATGGTGCTGCAGGCGGTGTAGGCCGGTTTCTCATAAAACTATTAAAAGCAAATGGTATTTCAAACATAATAGCTACAGCCGGTAGCGAACAAAGCATAGCGGCGCTGCAAAGCCTTGGCCTGAATGCCGGGCAGATCATTAACTACAATCAACCACATTTAAAGGATTTGCTTATCGCTGCAAATAATGGAGTCCGGTTTGATTATGCCGTAGATCTTGTAGGAGGCATTATGGCCGAAACCGCAGCCAACGTGTTAAAAATGAACGGGAACTATGTTGATATTACTTTTTTAAGTACATCAATCACCCGCGAAATTTTATTTGACAAAGGGGCCAATATTATCAATGTTGCGGCCTATGCCTTTGCCATTGAAAATAACCTCACCTGGTATGGAGATACACTTAATCACCTGGCTCACTTAATTGACACCGGTAAAATAGATGCACCCGCTATAAATGTTATTGGCAACCTTAGTGTGGAAACTGTGCAGGAGGCCCACCGCCTGATGGAGGCTAATCGTGTTTATGGTAAAAAATTGATTATGAGGATTTAAATTGATCTTATATAGGGTTAATTGACTTTTTTACATAAAGTAATTAAATATCACTGATAATCAATATGTTACTTTTAACCTTTGTGCTTTTAGCTTTCATATAATGTGCTTCCTTCTGTATTAACCTCAAATGTATGGTGTACCCCGCATTTAAGCGCAAAGTTGTTTTTTTGATGCCCCACCGGAAAATCAAAGCAAACCGGATAAGTATATTCTTTTACTTTTTCGGTTACAATATCATAAATGGTATGGCCAAATTCTTCACCTTCAATATCGGGCTTTAACTGGAAGCCGCCTATGATTAACCCGGCTAAGCGGGAAAGTTTACCGCTTTGTTCCAGGTTCCAGAACATACGGTCGATATTGTAAAGGTATTCGTGGGTATCTTCAACAAATAAGATCTTACCATCCGTATCCAGATCAGACGGGGTGCCCGAAAGCGTTGTAATCAAACTCAGGTTACCTCCAACCAACGGAGCTCCGGCTTTGCCGGGGCGGTTTTGCAGGCAAGCAGGTGACGAATAATTAAGACTTTCGCCCGTAAGCGCCTGCCTGATGGATTGAATGGTGGCTACCTGCATGGGGTCGGCCTTTGCCCGGTCATCAGGAAAACTGTTGCACATTTTTGAATGCAGGGTTGCAATACCAAAGTTTCGGTTGATATGGCAATGCAGGGCGGTAATGTCGCTGAAGCCGATGATCCATTTCGGCTTCTTTTTAAACTGCCTGAAATTTAGCCGGTCAATGATCCTCACCAATCCGTAACCTCCCCGTGCGCACATAATGGCTTTAATCTCCGGGTTATCCAGCATTTGCTGCAGGTCTGCCGCACGCTCTTCATCCGTTCCTCCGTATATAAAATCCTTTTTACCTGCGTTATCGCCAATCTCAACCTTAAAACCCCAGCTCTGCATAAGTTGTACAGATGGGATAATGTCGGCTAAGCTCATATATCCCGATGGACTAACAATACCTATTGTGTCGCCCGGTTGTAAATAGGGCGGGATTTTGTGATGGGCTTTAGCGTCAGGAATTTCAGCTGTAGTTGCCCATGACCCCGAAGTTGATAATGCGGCGCCGGCAGTTACTAAAGAGGAGATGAAGCGTTTTCGGTTCATTTTTTATGGCTGTTGTATTGTAATACAACAGGATTGATAAAAGTATGAAAAACAGCATACAAGTAATGATACGGGGCTGGTAATTATATTATCTACCATAATCTTTACAAAAAACGCGTTTGCCTTTGCATAAAGATCATTAAGTTTGGATTTGATGAAGATTAAGTTTATCCCATTTTCAGGAACTACACTATTGACAGCTCTTGCTCTGCTGTTATGGTTTTTCGCTTTTCAGAGTTGCCACAGCGCAGATCATAAGAGTGAGGACGGAAAGGATGCTGATAGTACAACATCCCGGCCCATAGCTTATACCTCAGCAGCCGGTTTTAAAATAAAAGCGGCCATTTCATGTACTAAAAACGGGATGATCAAAGAGGATAGCATTTTATATATGCATCAGGGAGGCGAGGCATTTCAACCTACAATAGTTAATGTGAACAGTACATCGGCCGATAAAGCTGATAATGATATGGCCTGGATCCCCGGCGGCACTTTTAGCATGGGTGGGGTTAATCCAACGGGCATGACTGATGGCGGTATGGAAGCTATGGATGATGCCAGGCCTGTTCACCGGGTATTTGTTGATGGTTTTTACATGGATAAAACAGAGGTAACCAATAACCAGTTTGCCAAATTTGTTAAAGCTACCGGCTATGTAACCGTGGCCGAACAAAAACCAACCGAGGCGGAATTTCCGGGCGTACCATCCGAAAAACTCGTTGCCGGATCGGTTGTTTTTACGCCTCCGCATCAGAAAGTTCAATTAGATGATATTTCGCAATGGTGGTCGTATCAAAACGGGGCCGATTGGAAACATCCGCTCGGGCCGGGCTCCGACTTGAAAGGGAAAGAAAACTACCCGGTAGTACAGGTAGCCTGGGAGGATGCTGCTGCCTATGCCAAATGGGCCGGAAAACGTCTGCCCACAGAGGCTGAATGGGAATTTGCCGCAAGGGGAGGTAAAGCCGGTGAGTTATACCCATGGGGCAACCAGTTAAAACAGAAAGGGCGCTGGATGGCCAACACATTTCAGGGATCTTTTCCTGATCATGACAATGCCGAAGATGGAGAAACCGGTCTTGGCCCTATAAAAAAATATCCCGCAAATGCCTACGGCTTATATGACATGGCCGGCAACGCCTGGGAGTGGTGTGCCGACTGGTACCGTAATGATTATTATAATAGTTTTAATCCTAATACAGTTGTACGCAATCCCAAAGGGCCTTCTGATTCTTTAGATCCGCAGGAGCCCGGGCAAAAAAAGAAGGTTCAAAGAGGCGGCTCATTTTTATGTACCGATCAGTACTGTACGAGGTATATAGTTGGTTCAAGAGGTAAAGGCGAATATCGCTCGGCAACAAACCACGTCGGCTTTCGATGTGTACGGGATATTAAGCAAGGTAATAATACCACACAGGACGCCCAGCAAGCGCTTTAATATCTTTTCAATTTTATCTTAATTACCCAATTTGGTTGCTTTTGGCTTCAGGCTCCCGCGGATCATGCTAAAATCTTGCCGGGATAACTTTTGTGATATTTTCCCAACCATAAAAATATTGCGGTATAAATAAACTTTATCTCTATAAATGCAGTAATTTCAATGCGGGCTAATAACTCAACCGTTATGATTTACAGAAGCTACCTGAAACATCATTTTAGAAATAATCTAATATATATTCTTCTGATATTGCTATTTCCTAAGGGCATACTTGCCCAAACCGACCCGCCATTTAAGCCGATATCTGCAAACATTATTAAACTTCCGTCTAAAATATTGAAGGAAGAACGGAAAATTTATATTTATGTCCCACCCATCGATACGCTACTACCTCATAGGCGTTACCCGGTATTATACATACTTGACGGAGATAATCATTTTAGCATGATTGCAGAATATTGCAGGTACTTGAGCCGCTGGGATGTAAATGTCATGCCCGAAATGATTATAGTTGGGATTCCTAATACAAACCGCACAAGGGACCTTACCCCAACCCATAGTGTTATTGATTATTACGGAAAACCTGACACCAGTTCAAACTCATGGTTAAAGCCAAGCGGCGGCGGCAATAATTTTTTACAATTTATTAGTAGCGAGTTGATCCCGTATGTTGACGCGCACTACAAAACAGAGGCCTTTAGAATTTTTGCAGGACACTCATTTGGCGGCATCACCACAATCAATTGCCTGCTAACGCAGCCGGATATGTTTAGTGCTTATATAGCTGTAAGTCCTTCATTTTGGTGGGATAAAGAGTATTTACTTAACCTTGCCGATAGGAAGCTAAAAACCAACCGGATAATAAATAAAATGATCTTTTACAGTGATGCGAACGAAGGAGGATCAGACAAATCTACCTTTCATATCGACCTTTTAAAATTCGACTCTATAATAACACAAAATAAAATACCGGGGTTAGACCATAAATATGTTTACTATCCTGAGGATATACATATGACGGAGCCTATAAAAGCCTATTATGACGCCTTACGATTTATTTACAGGCAATGGGACCTGCCGCAGATGGATCCAAAATCATTGAATGCGGCTGTTGTAAAGCAACATTATCAACAATTATCTCAACGATATGGATATGCTGTTATACCAACAGAAGTGAATATTAGCAACACGGCAATGTATTTATTAACCCAGCCCGGGGCGCTGGACAATGCTATAGGTCTACTTGAAATGAATACCCAAAACTATCCCGCATCGCCAACTGCCTTTAGCCAATTAGGCGATGCATATTTAAAAACGGGTGATCGTTCAAAAGCGGTGACTTGCTATAAAAAGGCACTTGCATTAAACCCCCGATCACAAAATATAAAAGCTAAATTAACGGGCGCTTCAGAAAACCGGTAATTCTTATATATTTTTATCCCATCCCGTAATTATTCGGCTTGATCCCTTTTTTGCGTTAGGTAGAGCTATAAAAAAAGAAGCACTCCTGATGGGCAGGAATGCGTTCTAACCAATTATAAACCTAAATTATGAGAAGAGATGTAAATCCGGAGTCGAACCGGTGACGCTGCCTGTCAGCTATTCACATGATGCTACAAATATACGTGTATTCTTTACATTTATTGTCATCTTAATATGAAAATTTTACTTTTATTGGTATTATTTTATAGATAAAGATTAGTTTATGGATAATTGGCAATGAATTGCAGTATTTTCGAAGCATAGAAGCTTCTGTAAAGAGAAAGCGTTAAAAAAATAGAATTGCAAAAATGAGATTGTCATACGGGTAACCACCAGGGAAACCCTGGAAAAAATCGTAATGACGTAGAAAATATTAGCGATTGTGCGTAGGGCTGCGTTAGGATTGCAGTGGAAAGCCCACAGCGTGGGTTAGGTTGCGGGAAGGCAAAGCGAGGACTTGTAACGGAAAGCCCGGCCCGTTAGCTAACGGGAACGCCCATATCATAAAATCTTTCCGCACAAACATATAAAAGTCAATAACTTAAGATTAAGTCATTGCGTGGTACGAAGCTATCGCGAACTATACAGAGCGGCTCTGATAATCGGGGATTGCGTCGTATTCGCAATGACGATTTTTAAACAACCACCTGGAAAAGAAGATGTATTGATTGCGACTGCATAGCACAAGATATTATAGTGATGTTTACTACCGGATTTTATGGATCAATTAAATTCATAATCAGGTCCTGCGGCTTTCAACTGTGTATACAAAGCTTTCGGCTTTGTAATAGCCAAGATTGTATTCCATTGGGCGCTCGCCCTGATCGTAAACAAATCTTTTTCTGAATAATACGGGGCTGCCGGTTTCAATTTCAAGCTTGCCGGCTATAAATTTATTAGCTTCAAGAGCACTGATCTCTTCTTTTGACAGGTTTGCTATTGTAGAATATTCATCCTCAAGCATTTCATAAAGCGGGCGTTTAAAATCTTCTTCGCCGGTAAGGCCTATCCTCGGGTGAAAATAAGATATGAAATAAACAAAAGGGTTGTCGCTGCTGCCCCGTAACCGTTCCATTTTTACAATTTTTTTCTCCGTACCGATATCGAAAAAACTGGCAGTGCTTTCATCCGGAAATACCCAGCTTACATGCAGCTCATAGTTTTTTACGGTAATGCCCCTCGCTTTCATTTCCTGCGAAAAACTGAGCCAGTTCATTGATTTTGAACTGATCCTGGAGTGGGCAACCTTGGTACCAAAGCCTTTTTTACGGATCAGCAACTCTTCATAAACAAGTTTATTAATAGCCTGGCGCAGGGTTGTGCGGGATATAGCCAGCTTTTTAGCCAGTTCAACCTCGTTGGGCAGTAATTTACCTGCCTGGTAAGCTGGGTCTTTGATTAGTTCGCGAAGCAATTGTTCAGCCTGGATATGGAGGGGAATTGGGCTTTTGTGGTCGATGGCTAATTTCATAGTGGTTTTTACTAACCTTAATGAGGATATAAGTGCGGGTAAAGATAGTAAAAAGGTTAATCATGTATTTACATGGTTTAAGCCGGTGTTTTTAATTTACCATACAGGATATGATAGATTGTATGGTATGTTAATGATTAAATGACTTATTTTATTTTTATTGGCCTAACTATTTAGCAGTTATTTGTATCAATTATTTACTTTCAGGGCTTCATAACCTAAATGTTCATACAAATGGTTGTTTTATTGTTTTAATATTATAAATTGTTCTTTAATTATCCCCCGGCCAAAGGCACAAAGTGATGGAAAATAACCCGTTAGTAAAGATCATTATCGTTGCCCCTAACGACATAATCGAGAAACTCATCAGGCTTTAGCCCCGGCATTCAAACAATAAAGCACTATAGCTAAGCCTGCCTGCTACTTCTTAGTGTGCAGCCTGGTTAAAGCAAACTGCCCTATCCTATCGCCCTCATCTACACCATTGGTTATAGATGGCATATAATGGATGCCACCATAAAACCTGCTGATAGCGGCCTCTTCGGCCGCGGCTTTAAATGATTTGAAGTTGCGCGCGGGTATGGAAAACTCCATTTCTGTCGAGTCAATGAATGAAAATTCATCTCCAAATAATTTGCTTAACACCGCTGCTGAGGCGGTAGATATAACACTGTGCCCGCTGGTATACTCGGGAAAGGGCGGCGTTTGCAGCAGCGGCATCCAGCTTTGATCAATATACTGGTTAATGTAGGTTTCGGGCCTGATCACTTTGCTCCGGTATTTTTCGTCCCAGCAGTTTATAAAACTATCTGCAATAACTACAGCTATACAGGCATAAGCTTCGGAGCTTTTCACGTAACCGGCTTTAGCCTTACGACAAGCCAGCGCCGTGATATTGATCCAATGCCCTCCCGGTGAGATCTTTTTTGTGGCAAACATGGTGTGGCCGTTGATATTCACCTTAAAAGGGTTATCATCCCAAAAGGTGGCAATGGTGGCTTCATCATCGGTGAGGTGCTTGCCGGTATCATATACTTCCATAGCCAGTTTATAGAAATTACTGCCGGGGATGTTGCTGAAGGTAAAAGGATGGGCCGGTTTAAATTGCTGCGCCGAATCAAGCAAAAATGGACGAATCTCGTTCCAGTGCGGTTCAATACCTTTCATGTAGGCCGGTGGGGTAGGTTTCCAGCTGGCATCATCGGTTTGCACATCGTATTTTGATAACGAACGGGTATGCTTATAATTATCCTTGGCCGCCCATTTAATGATCCTGTCGGCAATAAGTTTACCGTATGCTATCGAATTATCATACACACTATCAGGCATGCCGGTATTTTTAAACTCCTGCATCAGTTTGTCATGAAAGCCCTCTATCCTGCCCTCACTCATCACCAGGATTTTGCCAACGGTTAAAATAGCATGAGATGCCGATAACGTGAAGCAATATTTTTTTCCGGCCATAGGCTTTGGTACCGAGTCGAGCCCTTTCAGTTGTCCTTCAAGCGATTGGTAATGATTATCGCCATTTCGCGCAGCTTCATACGCCGCTACGCTGATATAGGCATAAATACGGCTGGCAACCGGCGGCGAATAAATATCATGCCGCACCACGTCAGTAACATCTTTGATAGACCGGTGTATAAAATCAGGATTTTCGGCCGGTTTTTCCCAGCTTTTCTTACCGCATGATGAGCAGGTTATAATAACGATAAGTGCAAAGTATAGTCTCTTCATCATGATGAACAGCAATGGCTTGATCAGTTTAATTGGTCTACCCCTCAAATCAGGGGCTCAGATCAAAGCTAACAGTTAATCAATATTTAAGTATGAGCCGATAGTAATTAACTAACTTTTGATACAATTTGCAGAAACAGGAATTGTAAAATCCGTTTTCTTTACAGTGGCTTATTGCATTATAACCAATAAGTTAAAGCTTAACCAAAGCATAAACCATCAATCAATTATTAACCGTATCTGCATGATAAAAAGTTTACCCCACGCGTTTAAACTATCTACTTTATTGTTACTTTTTTTAGGTGTTGGCTGCCAAAAAAAATCCGCAGGCCCAACGCTTTTTAAGTTGCTTGATGCTTCACAAACCGGCATCGATTTTAAAAACACCATTACCGAAAGTGACAGCATTAACATCCTCAACCACCCCTACCTGTACAATGGTGCCGGTGTTGGTATCGGCGATTTTAACCATGACGGCCTGCCCGATGTTTATTTTGCCGGCAATATGGTTGCCAATAAATTATACATCAACAAAGGCTCACTTACTTTTAAAGATGTTACCGATGCGGCGGGTGTAGCCGGCAATGGTGACTGGTACGCGGGAGTTTCGGTAGTTGACATTAACAACGATGGATGGCCGGACATCTACGTTTGCTCATCATTTAAAAGCGATCTCAGCCATCGTAAAAACCTGCTTTTCATCAACCAGGCAACCAATAAAGATGGGGTGCCAACCTTCAAGGAATCGGCAGCAGCATATGGCCTGCAGGATACCGGCTACAGCACCCAGGCCGTATTTTTTGATTACGATCATGACGGCGATCCGGACATGTACCTCCTCACCAACTTTTTAGGCAAAGAAACACCGGTGGCCTATCGCCCTAAATTAACAGATGGCAGCGCCCAGAATAACGACCGCCTTTACCGCAACAATGGCAATGGTACCTTCACCAATGTAACCAAAGAAGCAGGTATACTGATAGAAGGCTTTGGCAACTCGGTTTCTATATGCGATGTAAATAACGATGGCTGGCCGGATGTGTATGTAGGTAACGACTTTATATCGAACGATGTGCTATGGGTGAACAATAAGAACGGTACGTTCACTAATGGTGCTGGAGCGTATTTTAAACATACAGGCTGGTCGGTTATGGGATCAGACATGGTTGATATCAACAACGATGGCAAGGCCGACCTGGTATCGCTGGAGATGCTGCCCGAAGAAAACGTGCGTAAAAAAACCATGCTTGTAGGCGATAACTACATCACCTATATCAATAATAACAAATTCAAATATGAGCACCAATACATCCGCAATGTGCTGCAGCTTAACCAGGGGCAAACGCCCGCGGGCCACCCCCAATACAGCGAAATAGCTTACCAGGCCGGTGTTTATCAAACCGACTGGAGTTGGACGCCCCTTGTAGCCGATTTTGATAATGATGGTTACCGTGATATGATGATCACCAACGGCTATCCCCGCGACGTTACAGATCTTGACCATGCCCTGTACAGCAACGACCAGGGACGTACAGTTAAAGAAAACACCACTTTAGCTGCTGCCGATTCGTTTCCGGTTGTAAAGACACCGAGTTATGCTTTCAGAAATACCGGTGGCTATTTGTTTAAAGATCAATCGAAAGATTGGGGTATCGTAAAACCTACCTTTTCAACCGGCGGCGTTTATGCGGATTTGGATAATGACGGCGATCTTGATCTGGTGATCAATAATATCGACGACGACGCTTTTGTTTATGAAAACACTGCTAATAGCAAAACGCAGGTAGCCAAAAATCATAACTACCTCACCGTTGCCCTGCAGGGTGATAGCAAAAACATTGGCGGCATTGGCGCAACTATCCGGATCTATTACAAAGGCAATCAGCAGTTTTATGACCAGCAACCTTGCCGGGGTTACATGAGCACGGATGATGCCCGTGGGCATTTTGGTATAGGTGCTGCAACTACTGTCGATTCATTAAGGGTGCGCTGGCCCGATGGCAAAACCCAGCGGCTTACCAATGTAAAAGCCAATCAAACACTTACATTGCAATATAAAAGCGCCTCCGGATATTTCCCGCCTGACGCAGAGAGCAAAATTACTCCCGTATTTCAGCCTGCTAACAACCAATCGGGTATAAAATACGTGCACCAGGAAAAAGACGCTATCGACTATAACATACAGCCTACCCTGCCGCATAAGCTAAGCCAGTACGGGCCCGCTATTGCCGTTGGCGATGTGGATGGCAATGGCTATGATGACATTTTTGTGGGAGGATCAGCAGGAAATAAAGGCGTATTTTTTATGCAGGATGCCAGCGGCCATTTTACTATCGATAACAATCGTTTTGTGCACGAAGATTTTAAAGATGAAGAAGACATGGGCGTGTTGCTGTTTGACGCTAATGGCGATGGGTTCCCGGACCTCTACATCGCAAGCGGTAGTTACGAATTTCAAAAAGGACATACTACTGCACAGGACAGGCTTTACATCAACGATAAAAAAGGCCATTTTGCCCGCGACCTCGCCGCAGTGCCTGTTGAGTATGATAACGGCTCTTGTGTCCGTGCCGCTGACTTTGACGGCGATGGAGACCTCGACCTTTTTGTTGGTTCAAGATCCGTTTCGGGGGCTTACCCTTCATCGCCGGTTAGCCATTTGCTCAGGAACGATGGTGGTAAATTTACCGATGTAACCGGTCAGCTTTGCCCCGAATTGCTGCATGGCGGCATGATCACCGATGCCCTATGGTCGGATTTTGATAAGGATGGCCAGGCGGACCTGGTGGTAGTTGGCGAATGGATGCCTGTTACCTTCTACAAAAACAATGGGCATGGTTTCAGCAAAATAAAATCGGGCATTGATGACCATGTAGGCTGGTGGAACAGTATCGTTGCCGGTGATTTTAACAATGACGGCAATATTGACTATGTAGCCGGTAACCTTGGTCAAAATTCAAATTACAAAGCATCATTTGAGCAACCCATGACCATTATGGGTAAAGACCTGGACGGTAATGGCTCATTTGATGCCATGATATTTTGCTTTATGAAGGATGAGGACGGCTCACAGAAACCATTCCCTATGCACACCCGCGATGACCTGATCAGTCAGCTGATCTCCATCCGCAAAAAATATCCAAGCTACCGCGGCTTCGGTCACGCTACCGTGAATGACTTGTGGACCGAAAAAGACAAAGAAGGCGCAGTTGTGCTTAAAGCTACCGATATGAACACCAGCCTTATCACCGGTAATGGCACTGGTACTTTTAGTATCAGTGCACTACCGCAAGATGCTCAGATGGCACCGGTTTATGGCATGATCACAAAAGACATTGACCGCGATGGCAACCTCGACCTAATAATGATTGGCAACGATTTTGGCATGGAACCTTTTACCGGCAGGCATGATGCGTTTATGGGCCTGTACATGAAAGGCAATGGAAAAGGCGGCTTTGCACCATTGTCAATTGCCCAAAGCGGCATTTATGTTGCAGGCGATGGTAAAGGCCTGGCAAGTGTACAATCTACTAAAGGTGATTTGCTGGTAGCTACCCAAAATCAGGATAGCATTAAAGTTTTCCGGAAAACGGGCGCTAATCCTGCCAAGCGATATATTAAATTAAAGCCTGATGATTTTTATGCTGATATTATGCTTAAAAACGGCGGCAAGAAACATGTTGAATTTTATTATGGGTCAACGTATTTGTCGCAATCATCAAGGGTATTGGAGTTGGATGCTAATACAGCAGATGTAACCATAACAAGTTATAGCGGGAGGAAAAGGAAAGGGAGTTGATAGTTGTAAATGAATGTATATCCGCCATGCCATGCTGAGTTCCGCGCCACCGCCCGGCTCCTGCCGAGTGCCGTTAACTTAAGGAAAAAAAGCTCGGGATTGTGCGACTCCCCTCTTGAGAGGGGCGGAGGGGTGTGTTTTTGCTTTGATAAGCTTGTAGCAGAAACACACCCCTGCCACCACTCGTTCCTCCGCGCCCTCTCTCGAGAGCAGGGCTGTTGCATTCTAAATATTATAAGTTAACTTGAGGTCAAAAAAGTTAGGATGGATAAGAGCATATTAGCGTATTTATCAGAGTTACCGGATATAAGGCGAAAGGCAGGCCAGCGCCATGACCAGACTTTCATTCTGTTGCTTGTGTTAATGAGTACAATGAGCGGTTATCATGGCTATCGTTCGATGGGTGATTTTATAAAGCGGAATGAAGTCGATCTTTTGGCCTTCTTTCAGCCTAATAAAGCCCGCCTTCCAAGCTTTTATACTATAAGACGTGTAATACAAGATTTAGACTTTAACAGCTTAAATGAGAGTTTCCATAAATGGGCCAGTCAGCATATTGATTTGTCTAAAAATGAATGGCTACATATAGATGGTAAGGCAATGAAAGGGACGATGAGCGATTATTCTCTTGACAAACAACGATTTGTAAGCCTGGTAAGCTTGTATAGTAGCAGGAGTAATCAAGTCGTTGGCCATGGTTTAGTTGACAACTCAAAACAAAGTGAAATCTCTGTAGTTCAGCAGCTTATTTCCAGTTTAGGATTACAGGGGGTAACGTTTACACTTGACGCATTACATTGTCAAAAAAAACGGTAGAGGCTATTATTGATACAGATAACAATTATATAATAGGCGTGAAGAAGAATCAAAAGAACCTTTACAAAAAGATCGAAACCATTACATCGGACGAGGCAATGGTTTGTAGTAAGTTTGTTGAGTTGTTGAAAAACAAAGGGCGAATAGAACGTAGAACAGTTTGGGTGTACCCGGGAACAGAGGAAATCAGTAACACATGGGCTGGGGTAAGCCAACTTATTAAAGTGCATCGCTGGGTAAAAGAAAAAGGACGTATCCGGGAAGAATACGCCTTTTTCATCAGTAGCTTAATCGGTAATGCGCAAACATTCTGCCATGGTATTAAAAGCCATTGGAGTATAGAAAACAGTCTTCATTGGGTAAAGGACGTGACATTTAACGAAGACGCTTCACGAATTAGAACATCCAATGCGCCTGAAAATACTTCTGTGTTCAGAAACATAGTTATTAATGTATTTAGAATAAATGATTACCCAAACCTCGCACAAGCGCAAAGGCTTGTTTGCAACGATATCAACAGGTTAAAACAACTATTAAATTAGAATGCAACAGCCCTGCTCTCGAGAGGGGGCGCGGAGGAACGAGTGGTGGCAGGGGTGTGTTTCTGCTACAAGCTTATCAAAGCAAAAACACACCCCTCCGCCCCTCTCAAGAGGGGAGTCGCACAATCCCGCGCTTTTTTTCCTTAAGTTAACGGCACTCGGCAGGAGCCGAGCGGTAGCGAGACAAACAAAAACGCCCGGGCAATCCAGATTAGCCAGGGCGTTTTATTTTTATAAATAAAGTTCGCTCTACCCGGTGCCAACATCACTTCGCAGGCTTCACGCCCTCGCTTGTCATGATCACCCTTTTAATACTGCCATCTTTATTGTAATACAAATAATCGATACAAACCGAGCGGTGAAAACTCCCAGCATCTGGCACCAACGCGCCATTATGGTATATAAAATACCATTTGCCCTTAAACTCTATGATAGCCTGGTGATTGGTATTGGAGTTTCCGGCAATCTCGTTAATGATCCCTTTATACTCCCATGGGCCGTTAATATTCCGGCTCATGGCATAGGCTATCTTTTCGGGAAACTCATAGGCATATGATAGATAATACCAGCCGTTGCGCTCATGGATCCAGGGTGCTTCGGTATAATGCGGCAGGGTAATGGTTTTGATCTCGCCGTCGAGCTCGGTCATGTCGCTTTTTAATTTAGCATAGTAGCAAATGCCATTGCCCCAAAACAAGTAGGCTTGCCCATCTTTATCAATAATAACCGTTGGGTCAATATCATCCCATGAATGCTTTACAGCTTTAGTCATATCATTGGTGACCAAAGCACTACCGCGGGCATCTTTAAACGGGCCCGTCGGACTGTCAGATACCGCCACACCTATTGCCTTGCCGGGAATAGTGCCATGTTCAACAGCTACATACCAGTAAAATTTACCATTCCGTTCAATTACCTGCGATGCCCATGCATCGTCCTTGGCCCAGGCAAAATCTTTGATGCTCATTGGTACAGGATGCTCCTGCCAGGTTACCATATCCGATGATGAAAAACAGGTCCAGTTGTGCATGGTATAACCATTGTGTCCCGGTGCCGCCTCATCATGCCCGGTATACAGATAAACCTTACCCTTATAAACCATAGCCGCCGGATCGGCAGTGTACTTATGCTTAATAATGGGGTTGCCATCTGCATGTATGACGGTATCACGGGTTGCGGCATTGGCTGAAGTTAAGCCGCCGAGAGTTATGGCTAACGCGATTAAATGTTTTGATATTTTCATATTGTCCTATCGCATGTTCAAGCGTCCGCGCTTAAATAATATAAAATGTGAGCGTCCACGCTCACGTTATGGGTTGTTTTAGGTGCGTAAGCGTAGGCGCTCACTAAAAAAGTTGGTTCAAGCACGGACGCTTAAACCCGGGGAATGCACGGCAACAAACAAGGTCATGTTGAACTTGTTTCAACACCTCACTTGCTGAGCAACCATGCTAAGCAACCGTCCGCTTATCCCGTGGGGTGCCGAAACAAGTTCGGCATGACGTTTAGATTTGTTATTCTCCCCTCCTACCAGTGTTCCCCGAAAGACAGCGTTAATCGGTTACTTCTCCACCACCGGCCATCCATCAACCCAATCCAGCTTCTCTACCCTCAACTTTGAAATCCCCCTGTCCGAAGCGTCATAGCCGTGGAAGATAATATAATCCACCCCATCAAAAGTGCTTACCCCATTATGGCCAACACCGTACCAATCCTTATCACCGGCCAGCAGGATACTGCCGCCGCCTTTGTTCATGGCTATACCATCTTTATCCAGATACGGCCCTTTCAATTTCTTTGAGCGACCGATGATCATTTTGTAAGTACTCTTAGGCCCTTTGCAGCAATAATCTATCGAAGCAAACAGGTAAAAATATTTGTCGTGTTTAAAAATAAACGGGGCTTCAATGGCATTGCCACCGGCATCAACCGGGTTACCATCAACAGCGGGAAGGTTTTCTGATGCTGCTTTTCTGCGTGTGGCAATAGTTGGGATGTTATTCAAGTTCTCCGCAACGCTTAACCTGTCTTTATTCAGCTTCACCAGTTTAAGGCCATCCCAAAACGAGCCAAAAACAAGGTACGGTGTGCCGTCGTTATCGGTTATTAAATTGGGGTCAATAGCATTCCAGTTGGTTTTACCGGGAACAGATTGGATCACTTTACCATGATCAACCCATTTATAAGCCGGATCATTGGTATGCAGCGTAGTATTGGTTGCTACCCCTATAGCCGAGGTATTTTTACCAAAAGCCGATACCGAATAAAACAGGTAATATTGATCTTTATAAAAAGAAATATCCGGCGCCCAGATATGCCCTTTAAAACCGGGGATGGCATCAACAGCCCATTGCGGCGCTGAAGCAAAAACAGGTTTCTCGGCTTTCCAATGTACCCTGTCTGCCGACGACCACATGGCAATCCCGTTACCCGTGCAGAAGATATAATAAGTACTATCCTGCCGGGTCATTACCGGATCGTGTACCGATATGTCAGTCCTTAGTTCCTGGGCATTACTTATAACGCCCGGGAACAATAAGGAAATGAATAAAAGGATTTTTTTTATCACGAGTGATGTTATTTGTTTTTCAGCCTGACTACTGTAAACGAATAAGGTTCAACTGCCAGCTTCAATGTATTGCCCGAAATATCAACGGTACTTTGAGCCGGACTAACTGCTGTTGGCGCTGCCAAAGAGTTTTCTGAATCCTTGTTGTCGCCTTTTAGTACAGTAATAGTTGCTTGCTTTTGATAGCCCTTTGAGCCTGTAATTTTAAAGCTTACATTTTGTGCCGATGTGCTGGTATTCACAAATTTGATCACCAGTTCATTGGTGTTCTTATCCAAACAGGCGGTAGCATAGCTATCATTTTGCCCGGCCACGGCTTCGTTGTTCAGGGTAAGCGGTACCACATCGGTGCCTTTGTTAAGCGAGAACAATTGCTGCACATAATAATTTGGCGTGGCATAGCTTTTCAGGTTATCAAACCAGATGAGGTTTGGCGTCCACTGCCAGCCTTCCACGTGGGCAAAAAGCGGTGCGTATGAGGCCATGTTCACCACATCGGCATTACGCTCCAGACCGGTCATGAACGCAGCTTCAGAAAGCGCGCATTCCCAGTTATTTTTGTTTTGCGGGCTCACTGTAGCAACACTTTGCGCGGCATACTCACCGGCGAAAATCTTAGGCCCTTTACGATCATAATTATCGTAGCGGCGGGCATTATCCCTGAACCATTTTGGCGGTGCATAGTAATGCTCATCCAAAATATCGGCACCCAAACTGCGGAATGTTTTGTTTAACAGATCAAATTCCTTTCCTTCCGGTGACGGCCCTAAAGCAGATACAATTTTCACATTTGGATATTTGCTCTTGATCGCCTTGGTAAAAATTTTCCAGCGGTCAACATATTGCGGTCCCCATTGCTCATTACCTACACCTATCATTTTCAAATTAAACGGTGCCGGGTGACCAAGATCGGTACGCAGTTTGCCCCATTTGGTGCTGGCATCGCCATTGGCAAATTCAATCAGGTCGAGCGCATCCTGTACATAAGGATCAAGCTTATCCAAAGGTACCAGCTCTGATGTGTTAAACTCACAAGCCATACCGCAATTCAGGATGGGTAGCGGCGAAGCACCGATATCTTCGGCAGTCATGAAATACTCCATAAAGCCCAAACCAAAAGTTTGATAATAGTCAGGTGCCGGGCGGTGCTTAAATTCGGTATTCCAGCGATTGATGATATTCTCGCGTTTATCAACCGCACCTATAGTTTTTTTCCACTGATAGCGGTTATTAAGGTCACGGCCTTCCACAATACAGCCGCCGGGGAAACGTAAAAAGCCAGGTTTAAGATCAGCCAGTTTTTGCACCAGGTCGGCACGCAAGCCACCCGGGCGGTTTTTCCAGGTATGCTCGGGGAACAGGGAGATCATATCCAGGTCAATAACGCCCTTTCCGCTCATCCAAACATACAGCTGTGCTTTTTGCGTGGTAGCGTCTGATTTAAATTTTACGCTGTAACGGTTCCATTCCTTATCGGTCGGGGTAAGTTCTGCTTTACCTATAATAGCATCATTATCGCCATGTAACTCAATGTTCAGCTTTACATTAGCATCACCTTCCTGTTTAGCTATCACCGAAAAGCTGTATTCTTCGCCTTCCTTAACCCCCATTCCACCGCGAAAACCCTCGTTCGAGAAGCCGTAAAAACCGGCATCAGTAGTAATATAGCTCTTAATGAAATGGGCATTCTCCGGGCGTTCAACAGCTCGGTTAATTACCTCTGTGCGGCCATCGCCGCCATCTTTCTTTTGCTCTTTCCACGCCATCAAAGGCATATTGAACTCAAACGAACGGTTTTTTACCAGCTCGGCATAAACGCCGCCATCGGCCGCGAGGTTAATATCCTCAAAAAATATCCCATACATAGTAGGCTGGATATGGGCCTTTACCTTATCGGTTGCTATGGTATATTGCGCATGTGCTGCAGTAAAAGTACCTGCAGCACACAGCATTAAAAAAGCTCTTTTTAACATAGCTTATTATTTGGAAAATTTGTAAATGGTTACCGTATGGTAAGTTTGGCCTGGCTTTAACACAGTTGAAGCAAATGCCGGCTGGTTTGGCGCATCCGGAAAATGCTGGGTTTCCAAACAAAAGGCCGAACGGTAAGGATAAGCTTTGCCGCCTTTACCATCTTTGGTTTCGCCGGTTAAAAAGTTACCTGAGTAAAATTGCAAACCAGGCTCTTCGGTGAATACCTCCATAGTGATCCCGGTAACTGTACTTTTAACCGTAGCAATTGGGGTGCTAATATCGTGCTTGTTCAATACAAAGTTATGGTCATAACCTTTACCGTTTTTCAGTTGCTCATCGGCAGTGCCAATGTCTTTACCAATAGTTTTTGAAGTGGTAAAATCAAACGGGGTACCTTTAACCGGCTGCAGCTTGCCTGTGGGGATCAATGTGGTATCTACCGGCAAAAACGCATCGGCATTTATTTGCAATACGTTGTCGGTAATGGTTGGGCTGCCCGCGCCATTCAGGTTAAAATATGCGTGGTTAGTTAAATTAACTATGGTAGTTTTATCGGTAGTAGCTTTATATTCAATTTTAAGCGCGTTATCATCGCCCAGAGTATAAACTACGGTCGCAGTTAAATTACCGGGATAGCCGCCTTCACCATCTTTTGAGATATAGGTAAATTCCAGCTGCGAAGCGCTCAGTTGCTTAGCCGAAAACACTTTTCCGTAAAAGCCGTTGAAGCCCCCATGCAGGGTGTTTACACCATCATTAATATCTAACTGATAAGCTTTGCCATCAAGGGTAAATTTACCTTTGGCAATACGGTTGCCATAACGGCCGATAATGGCGCCGAAATACGGTTCCTTTGGTTTTTGATAGCTTTTCAACGAATCATAACCTAAAATAACATCGGTGGCTTTGCCGTCTTTATCGGGTACAAGTAAGCTTACCAGCCTGCCTCCATAATTGGTAACGGCCACTGTTGCGCCGCTATTATTTTTCAGTGTAAAGAGTTTAACTTTTTGCCCCTGTACATCGGCCTCAAAGTTTGCCGAATCAGGTATAGACTGGGTAGTTACCGAAGTAGAATCTTTCACGGTTGAATCAGTTGCTTTTGGATTACCGTTACAAGCCGCAAAAAGCGCTGCCGAACAGCTTAACATCATTAATAAATTCTTGTTATTCTTCATAATTTGAGGTTGTTAGCTTGCTTTTTAAAGCATTTGCCGTTTAACTATTATAATTTCCGGAACAAATAAATTGGTTTAACTGATGGTTAGTGATCAGCGAGACCAATGTATAAAAATTAATTTATAATTGTTAAAAAAACACTTAAAATATTTAATTAAAAAAAGCCCGCCTCGCGCGGGACTTTCTTATTCAAAAATCAAATATTTCAACTAATTACCCGCAGCCTTGGCATGGTCGGCCAGGAACTGCGCAAGTCCGTTATCTGTAAGGGGATGTTTTAGTAATGCAGTAATGGCACTCAGCGGACCGGTTATTACATCGGCTCCAAGCTTAGCACAATTAACAATGTGCATGGCATGGCGCACCGAAGCCGCCAGGATCTGTGTTTCATAACCGTAGTTATCGTAAATTAGCCTGATATCCTCTATCAATTGCAAGCCATCAGTTGAGATATCATCCAAACGGCCAATAAACGGCGATACATAAGTGGCTCCCGCTTTAGCCGCCAGCAGGGCCTGCCCTGCCGAAAACACCAGCGTGCAGTTGGTTTTAATACCTTTTTGCTTAAAGTACTTTAAAGCTTTTACGCCATCTTTTATCATAGGCAGCTTTACTACAATGCGCTCGTGAAGAGCAGCAAGCGCCTCGCCTTCGGCAACCATCTCGTCAAAAGTGGTTGATATTACTTCGGCACTTACATCGCCATCGGTAATTTCACAAATGGCCTTGTAGTGGTTAATGATATTTTCGTGACCGGTAATACCTTCTTTAGCCATCAGTGATGGGTTGGTGGTAACACCGTCTAATACGCCCAGGTCATGGGCTTCTTTAATTTGTGCCAGGTTGGCTGTGTCAATAAAAAACTTCATTTTATAAATTATTGTGCTTACCAGAATTTAGCATAAAGCATGGTGAGCAGGATAAGCGTAACTACAATTAATGCCATGGTTGATTTCTCAACCTTGAACATACTGCGCGGAATTTCAAATGCTTTCGGATTAACTTTCGGTCCGGCAAGGCTGATAGCTACCATCACAATAATGGTGAACATGAATGACAGCCCCATACAAATCAGGAACGGAATTTCATAACCGCCCTTACCATTAGGGAAAGCTGTATACAGCAACGTTTCGTGACCAAACAATTTTGGCGCATAGTTATTGAACAGTACCGACATGCCAAATCCGGTTAAAATACCGGCAATAGCCGCGGCACCTGTTGTACGTTTCCAAAAGAAACCTAAAATAAAAATGGCAAAGATCCCCGGGCTGATAAAGCCGGTATATTTTTGGATAAAGGTAAAGCCGCCTTCGCCGCCTATGCCCAACAGATCTTTCCAGGTAAGTATGATCGAGAACACCAAAGCAGCCAAAATAGTAAGCCTGCCTATAAGCACCATGTTCTTTTCACTGGCTTCTTTACTGATATGTTTTTTGTAGATATCAAGCGTAAAAATGGTACTGATACTATTAGCCTTACCCGCAAGCGAAGCTACAATAGCAGCCGTTAAAGCCGCAACCGAAAGACCTTTTAAACCGGTTGGCAAAAAGCCCAATATAGCCGAGTAAGCATTATCTGAATTGAAGTGACCACCCGATGCCATTTCCTGTTGCAAGCCGCCGTTTTTGTACAATACGTAAGCAGCAATACCCGGCAATACCACAATAATAGGCATGGCCAGTTTCATTAAACCTGCGAAAAGGATCCCTGTACGGGCAGTTTTCAGGTTAGCGCCCAAGGCCCTTTGGGTAATGTATTGGTTACAGCCCCAGTAGTTCAAGTTCACAATCCACTGACCGGCAAAATACATGGCAATACCAGGCAGGGCCAGGTATTTATTGATCTCAGCCTGCGGAGCACCTGGTTTTGGTTTAGCCATCATCATTTTGAAGTGCTCCGGTGCGTCGCTCATCATTTTGTTTAAGCCGGCCATGGCGTCTTTACCCAAACCAAAATGCTCGCTCACCAAAGTAAGCGCTATATAAGTGGTAGCCAAACCGCCAACAACCAATACTAACACCTGTATAACATCGGTAAAACCAATTACCTTCATACCACCAAGGGTTATGAACAAGGCAAAAATAGAAAGCGCAATAATGATCTCATGCAGGTATCCGCCGCCCATTAAATTGTTAATGGCCAAAGCACCCAGGTAAAGTATAGAGGTTAGGTTAACCAGCACATACAACAACAGCCAGAAAATGGCCATGATAAAACTCACTGTTTCGTTATACCGCGTATGTAAAAACTGCGGCATGGTAAAAATCTTGTTTTTAAGGTATACCGGTATAAACCACACTGCTACAATAATGAGCGCAATGGCAGCAACCCATTCGTAAGCCGCAACGGCCAAACCAACCTGGAAACCCTGTCCGCTGGTGCCTATAAATTGCTCGGCAGATATGTTTGAGGCAATCAGCGATGCACCAATAGCCCACCAGGTAAGTGAACCCTCGGCCAGGAAAAAGTCGTGACTATCAGATACGCCTTTGATCTTTTTACGGCTGTATACCCAGTACCCGTAGCTCGTAACTACAATAAAATAGATTACGAAGATCACGTAATCGATAGTGGAAAATTTGTTCATTATTTGGTTTAAAATTTAGTTTAGTTTGCTTGTGGTTTAGTTTATATTCTTCTCGTTTTTTTATTTCATTTGATGATCGCTGAACCTGAAATTATAGAATTAAGGAATTAACAGAATGCTAAGCAAATTCTATAAATTCTTTAATTCGTTTAATTCGAGTTCAGAAAATTCCGAAATCGCACATCTGAAATCTCAAATTCACAATGGCGTTGCCTGCGGCCGGGCTATCCGCTCATACTGCACAAGGCCTTATCCGTTGGTTAACGGACGGTATCCGCTTCCCTAACGCAAACAGCGCAAATTTCATCATCACGTCATTGCGAGGTACGAAGCAATCCCCAATATGCAAAGCCCATCTGTAAAGTCTGGGATTGCTTCGTACCTCGCAATGACGGTTTCTATATTATCTCACGTAGCCGCCCGGCTCCAGCCGAGCGGCGGCTATCTTATATTTTATTTTTTTCAAGTCTCCCCTTCAGGGGGAGATTTAGAGGGGGCTGGGGCTACTTATAAGCCGCATCATTCCACCTGATCTCGTTCCTGAACTGATCAAGTTTAGTATCCTTACCAATACGTAAAAACTCGATACCAGCCATATCAGCAAAATCATTGATCAGCTCGGCTGATAGGTTTTGGCTGTAGGCGGTATGGTGCGCACCACCTGCATAGATCCAGGCTGCGCAACCAGTTTTCATATCCGGCAGTGGTTTCCAAAGTACCCTTGCAACAGGTAGTTTTGGCAGGTCTTCTACAGGCTCAATGGCTTCAACTTCGTTAACGATTAAACGGAAACGGTTACCCATGTCCACTATAGATGCATTAAGCGCAGCACCACCGGCTACGTTAAATACCAAACGTGCAGGATCGGCCTTGCCGCCAATGCCCAGCGCGTGAACTTCTAACGAAGCTTTGCCGTTAGCTAAGCTGCTGTCCACCTCAAGCATGTGCGAGCCTAATACCAATGCATTGTTTGGGTCGAAGTGGTAGGTATAATCTTCCATGAAAGCATTACCACCTGGCAGGCCGGCACCCATTACTTTAAATGCACGTACTAAGGCAGCAGTTTTCCAGTCGCCTTCACCGGCAAAACCGTAACCATCTGCCATTAAACGCTGTGAGGCAATGCCCGGTAACTGGATCATGCCATGCAGGTCTTCAAATGTATCGCTGAAACCTTTAAAGCCGCCATCCTGTAAAAACTTGCGCAAGCCAAGCTCAATTTTAGCAGCGTCATAAACAGATGCATGACGCGCACCGCCTTTTTTCAGGTCATCGGCAACAGTATAGGTTGCTTCGTATTCATCAATCAGGGTATTAACCTCAGCATCAGTGATGCTCTCGATCACAGCAACCAGGTCGCCTATACCATAAGTATTTACCGAGAAACCGAATTTAAGTTCAGCTTCAACTTTGTCGCCATCAGTTACGGCAACAAAGCGCATGTTATCGCCAAAACGGGCAAATTTTGCACCTTGCCAGTCGTACCAGCCGGCAGCGGCGCGGGTCCAGCTTTCAATATCTTTCAACACTTCACTATCCTGCCAGTGACCAACAACTACCTTGCGGTTCATGCGCATCCGCGATACCATGAAACCAAACTCCCTGTCGCCATGCGCGCTTTGGTTCAGGTTCATGAAATCCATATCAATCGAACTCCATGGGATATCGCGGTTATATTGAGTGTGCAGGTGCAGCATCGGCTTTTTAAGAATACTTAAGCCGCGGATCCACATTTTGGCAGGTGAAAAAGTATGCATCCAGGCAATAACACCAATACAGTTTTCAGCAACATTCGCTTGCTGTAAGGTGTTATAGATTTCTTCGGTTGATTTAACAACTGGTTTGTACACCACGCGCACAGGGATATTGGCAGCGCCATCAATACCTTTAGCAATTTCCTGCGAGTGCTCGGCAACTTTTTTCAGTGTTTCTTCTCCGTATAAATTCTGGCTCCCGGTTATGAACCATACTTCAAATGTTTTCAGATCGATCATATATCAATTAGTGAATTATTGAGTTAGTGAATTATTGAATTTTGATTTATTGATAGTCTTAGTTTTTTGGTGATAGCTTAAATAGCGCTGCACCATGTTTGCTTATTTTTTGCTGATAGCCTGAGCTATACTGGCCAACATCCTGCTTTTTCCACAGATCGCGTACAGTTACTTTGCCTTTCAGGCCCAGGTCTTTGAAATTCAGGGATACGGATTTATCGTCATCGCCAATATTGAAAAAGGCTGCATAAATATCCTTGCTACCGGGGATCTGCGAATACCAGATCATGGCGCCATCTTTTTTATATAACTGCTTGGGGTTCGATCCTTTTTGATTTACGGCAATTACTTCATCATTGGTAAAAAGCTTCAGTTCAAAATCCCGGTTTTCGGGCAGGTTACCGCCTATCATCAGCGGTGAACGGAAGATGCTCCAAAAGGTCATGTGTGTAATTTCTTCATCCTCGGTAAAGCGGCTAAAGCGCTCCTGCCCTACCGGACCACGTTTGCTCAACTTACCGATCTGGATCATATCACAATCGGGCCAGTGACCGGGGCCGCTTACGCCTTCCCAGCTTTTGGCATACTCAAACATATGCAGGATCTCTTTCCAGTTATCCCAAAAATCATCGGCCATGCGCCACATGTTGGCATATTTGGTAGCATGTGCAGCCTGTGCAACCGGGGTTTCACCGGGTGATAAACTCAGCACAACCGGCCTGCCACATTGCTGAATTGCCTTCTGATAACCTTCAACTTCGGCATTGCTATATGGGCGCGAAAGGTCATCTACCTTAATAAAATCAACTCCCCATGAGGCATAAAGCTCCAGCAGCGAGTTCAGGTATTCCTGCGCGCCAGGCTTTTTCATATCCAAACCATACATATGGTTCATCCATGGGCATTTTGAGTTGGTATCGGCCACCATATCGGCAGTGATGCCGTTGGTACCTTTTACCGGTGATTTTGACCAAACGGCCTGCCTTGGGATGCCGCGCATTACGTGGATGCCAAATTTCAAACCTTTGCTGTGGATATAATCGCCCAGCGGTTTAAAACCGTTGCCGCCAAAGGCAGATGGGAATTTGGTTGGCTGCGGAGTTAACCTTCCCCATTTATCCATAGTTAACCATGGCACGTATGAGCCATCCTGTAAACGTAACTGGAATGGGTTGCCAATGTTACTGCCCGGAGGGTTATCGTACGACCATAAAAAGTCGACTACCACATACTCCCAGCCATGCTGCTTAAGATGCTCTGCCATGTAATCGGCATTGGCTTTTACTTCATCTTCATGTACTGCCGAACCAAAACAGTTATAGCTGTTCCAACCCATTGGCGGTGTAGCTGCTACCTGTGCCGATAACCGGGTGGTTAAGAACAAACAGATCAGCAGGAAAAAAACGGAATATTTAAAAAAGCGGGGACCGTGCGATTCCCCTCTTGAGAGGGGTGTAGGGGTGTGTTTGTCGCTATTGCTATTCCGCTCACATAACACACCCCTGCTATCGCTCCTTTCCTCCGCGCCCCCTCTCAAGAGGGGAGCTAAAAACGTTTCTATCTTTTTCATGCTTATTGTCCGTAGTATGAATCAGGTCCGTGTTTGCGTTCGTAATGCTTTTTTATCAGCGCATCTTTTAATCGGGGGGCGCTTTTATCAATTTGCTCGGTAAGGTAGGCCATCTGGGCAACGGCTTCCAGTACGGCGCTGTTATAAACTGCCTTCTCGGCGGTTTTACCCCAGGTAAATGGTGCGTGGTTACCCACCAATACCATTTCAACCTCTTTATAATCCAGCCCTTTTTCTTCAAAACATTCCATGATCTGGAAACCGGTTTGGTACTCGTAATTTCCTTTTATCATTTCATCATTCATGGGAGGGGCACATGGAATATCAACCGTTAAATGATCGGCATGGGTGGTACCGAAGATGGGGATATCCCGCTGCGACTGCGCCCAGGCTGTTCCATAGGTGGAGTGCGTATGCACAATACCGTTGATGCCTTCCCAGTGTTTATAAAGTACAGCATGCGTTTTGGTATCGCTTGATGGGCGAAGGTCACCTTCAACAGTGTTACCATCAAAATCAACGATCACCATTTTTTCCGGCGACAAATCCTCGTAAGGAACACCGCTTGGTTTTATCGCAAATACACCTAATTCCCTGTCGGCAGCGCTTACGTTACCAAAAGTGAACAGCACCAAGCCCAGTTTGGGCAACTGCATATTGGCATTATAGGCACTAAGCCTTATATGATCATATTTACTCATGTCTTTATTAAGCGTTTTGCAGTTCAGGATTATTTTTCAAAGCAACTTCGGCAGCTACAAACTTGCCCAATATGCTGTATTGGTTATAGCGTTGCTGATAAACTTCTTTCAGTGCGATGTTTGGCTCATAAACCACGTCAAAGCCGCGGCCCATGGCTGTCATCGCTTCTTCGATAGTTGGGTAGATACCGGCAACCACCGCAGCAAACATCGCAGCGCCCAAAGCACAGGTATGTTTAAACTGGTGAATCCGGATAGGCATTCCCAAAACGTCGGCCATCATTTGCATCACGAAAGGTGATTTTTTAGCTACGCCACCGATACCGATGATCCCTTTAACCGGGATACCCTCGCTGATAAAGCGATCAACAATGCTCTTGGCACCAAAGCAGGTAGCCTCGGCCAGCGCACGGAATACCCGTGGTGCATCGCTGCCTAAACCTAAACCGGTTATAGCGCCCTTCAATTCCTGGTTAGCATCCGGTGTGCGTCTGCCGTTAAACCAGTCGATAGCCAGCTCATTGCTTTCCTCAATTGGCAACAATGCAGCTTGCCTGCTTAGTTCAGGAATGATCATTTCTGAAATTTCTTCTTTCAACGCTTCGGCGGTAGCCGCGTCAATTACCTGTGATTGTGAAAGCAGGTTATTTAATGGCCATGCCAGGATGTTCTTGAACCAGGCATAGGTATCGCCAAAGGCTGATTGACCAGCCTCTAAGCCCGCCATACCCGGAATAACCGAGCCGTTAACCTGTCCGCAGATGCCGCGTACCAGTTTGCCTTCCATCTCTGATGTTGGGGCAACCAGGATATCGCAGGTTGATGTGCCCATTACCTTGCTCAGGTGATAAGGCTCAATCTGGCCGCCAACGGCGCCCATGTGTGCATCAAAGGCGCCGGTACCTACAATCACATCGGTTGAGAGTCCCAATATCTCCGCCCAACCTTTGCTGAGGTTTCCGGCTGCTTCGTCGGCCGTGTATGTATCTTCATATAATTTATCCCTGAAACCAGCCAGTATTGGATCAAGGGAAACAAAAAATTCTTCGGGGGGCAAGCCATTAAATTCTTCGGCCCAAAGGGCTTTGTGCCCGGCAGAGCAGCGACCGCGTTTGATAGCCTTAACATCATTACCGCCGGTTAACAGGAAGGGGATCCAGTCGCAATGCTCCACCCATGAGGCAGCGGCATCGCGTACACTTTTATCAACCCTTAGTACATGCAATAACTTAGCCCAAAACCACTCGGATGAGTAGATACCGCCAACATATTTCAAATAATTGGTATCAAATTTTGTAGCATGCTCATTGATTTGCGCTGCTTCTTTAACCGAAGTATGATCTTTCCACAATACAAACATGGCGTTGGGGTTGCTTTCAAAACCCGGGGTTAAGGCAAGCGGTGTTCCGGTGGCATCAACCGCTACAGGGGTTGAACCCGTGGTATCAATAGAAATACCTTTTATATTTTTTACGATGGCCTCGCCGCCGGCCTGCGCTATACAATCTTTAATGGTGGTTTTAAGCCCGTCAATGTAATCCTGCGGATGCTGACGAAATTGGTTTTCGGCAGGTACGCAATACTTGCCATCGCGCCAGCGGGGGTAATTAAATACTGATGATGCTATTTCTTCTCCGTTGGCCGCGTTCACTATCACGGAGCGAACGGAGTCAGACCCGTAATCAACCCCGATCACTAATTGGTTATTGCTCATATAAAGATTTATAATTATTGTCGAAATAACACTTAATTTTTGACAAAGAAAAATTTTATTTAAAATTTTATTCAGATAAAATGCATTATTGGCTTAACAAGATCATTAACCCTGTAAAAAAGTCATTACATAGTTCAAGTGTCTGTTGAAAAGATTGCAGGAATGGTTATTCAGACAAATAATAATTAGTGTTGTTTTAACAATATAAAACAAGCTTTGCACAGCGGATTAGATGTTTTGGAATGGTAAAACGTTTAATTTCCGACAATAATATCACTTATCTTATAAAATTTAAGGCTAAGGAGACATCTACGGAGCCTAATATTGGGGATGCATTTTTCCTATAAACACGTGGCTCTATGGAGCCGGAGGAAGTAAATTTGCGGAGAATCTATAAACATGATACTCCTCCGGACTTTTACAGGTTCATGCTTTTCACACTCGGGCTATCCATCTTTTAAATAAAAGAAAATGTCATACGATCGAGCAGAAGCGGGTTAAGAGGTGGAGCGAAAGAGAAATCTTCTACATCAGGCTCTACAACCATATACTTATAAAAGCAGGCGCAGAAGATTTCTCATCACACTGGAGCGCGAACTCTCCCCGGGTTCGTTCGACAACGTTTTTTAGTTGTGATAAAAGTTTAGAGATGTGTACACACGATAGCTCATGAAAGGGGACAGAGGGGGGT
The DNA here is from genome assembly GCF_034263275.1 of Mucilaginibacter sp. cycad4. Taxonomy (NCBI): domain Bacteria; kingdom Pseudomonadati; phylum Bacteroidota; class Sphingobacteriia; order Sphingobacteriales; family Sphingobacteriaceae; genus Mucilaginibacter; species Mucilaginibacter sp. cycad4. The sequence continues at coordinate 4,519,654 of NZ_CP139559.1, forward strand.
GTTTGTTTTTCGATATTCTAATCGCATAAACACACCACTGCAGCAACTCATTCCGCCGCACCCACTCTCTCAAGAGAGTAATGGCCCATAAAAAGACAGTAACGGGAAATGACAAGCCGTACAGTTGACTCACCCTGTCTACGCTACGCTGGACCACCCTCTCTATCCTTCGGATAAAGAGGGTAAGAAAAAAACAAATTAAAATCCCCTCTTTACGCTTGCGTAGAGAGGGGTGACGAGCGCAGCGATGTCGGGGTGAGTCGATATACGCAATGACTTTCACGATTATGCCTTTTGATGGGCTATTACCCTCAAGAGGGGATTTTAAAAACAGGCTGCCTATCTTTTCATATAAACCATTAGCGAAGCCTTAGCCAACAATTGCTTACCCAACAAATAACCCGTTAATGCTGCGGTTGAAGCTGGTGTTGTGCCCAGTTTGGTTGTTTTCAAAGCATATACTGTAATAAGATACCGGTGATCGCCCTCACCAACACCGGGGCACGGGCCCTGGTAACCGGGGGTACCTACATCATTAATACTTTGCAGGCAACCTTCCGGGGCCAAACCACTTTTTACATCACCTGCACCTTGCTTTAGCTCGTGAATATTTGCCGGGATATCGACAATAACCCAATGCCAAAATCCGCTTCCGGTCGGCGCGTCTGCATCATACATGGTTATGGCAAAGCTTTGGGTGCCCTCGGGCGCATTTACCCAGCTTAGCTGCGGTGATTTATTGTTCCCATTACAGCCAAAATTACCGGCAATAAATTCATTGCTAAATTGTCCGCCAAGGTCTGCACTTTTCAAAGTAAACGTTTGGGAACATGCAGCCTTTACAACAAAAAGGCTGATAACTAAGGAAAAAATTATTTTCATAATAAACAGTATTTAATACTCTGCAAAATTGACTTTGCAGGCGTTCATACTGTTATTGAAATCGGTTCAAATAGTAGTGCGAGAGGCTCAAATTACAGCTTGCTGCCCATAGGCCGCCGGAGTAACGCCAAACCTTTTTTTAAAAGCGGTATTAAAATTTGATAGGTTTTCATAGCCGTATGTGCTATAAAGCTCGCTGGCTTTTCTGCCTTTTTTTAGTTCGGCACAGGCCAATTCAAGTTTTTTGTCGCGGATATATTTTTGTGGGGATAAGTTGTAAGCCTTTTCAAAATCGCGCTTGAACGACGATAAACTACGATTAGCCAGGAACGCCAGCTCATCAAGGGTGAGGTTATTAAACAAGTTATTTTCGACCAGTTTTTGAAGTGATAAACCGGCCATGCTATGCTTATTGCCAAATAAAGCCGTAAGCTGAGTGGAATATAATTCATAAATAATAAGCAGTAATTCTTCCAGTTTGTGCAGGGCTACCGGGTATGAAAGCTGCTGCCCTCCATCAACCAAGGCCCGAAGGCCGCGCAGGTATTCATTAAGATAGGCCGTGTTTGAAAAAAGCACATAAGGAGAAACATCTTTATTTGTTTTTTCTGTAGAGATGTTATGCTTAGAAAAAAATTCGGTTATCAATCGCTGCGGAAAAAACACGATAAAACTGCTGTAAAGCACATCCTTTGAAGTTCCGTTTACCACATGTTCCGCTATAAGGGTGTTACCTTCGGGAATAAGCAATCCCTGCCCCGGCCTGATGATGGTACAATTGGCGTGGCGATAAAGTTCTTTTTGTCCGTTAAGCACAAAGCTTACAGCGCACTGGTTAAAAACCACCTGGTTCCTGAGCAGGCTGCCCCGCTCCCGATAGTATACAAAAGAGATCTCGCCCGCTTTAATCTGCGGTTTATCCTTAACTGCTCCAGGTACGGCGATGGCTTCCATTAGTGATCTATAATGTAAAACTAATAAAAAAGCGGAACGGCTAATCGCCAGTTCCGCTTAAAACTATAACAAAAACTTTTTTACTTAACGCCGTTTGCCGCGTCAATAATTACTTTGGCAACAGCTTCGGGCTGTGAAATGAAGATGACGTGGCTGCCTTTTACCTCTGTTATTTTTGCACCGGCACGTTTGTACATGGTACGCTCAACATCGGGCACAATACTCTTATCCTCGGTAGCAACTATAGCATAACTTGGTTTGGTTTTCCATGCTGCTTCGGCAACAGGCGTAACAAAACACTGAACCGAAGTTGGCCCCTGCGATGCAAACATAAAGTCGGCTTCGGCTTTGCCCAGGTCGCCTGCAAAACCACCATGAAACTTGGCTTTATCATAATAAACAAAACCTTTATCATCGGGCGGCAAAATGCCGTTTTCGGGGGCCGGGGGAGCCGACTGTACCCATTTTATAGTATTTTCACCTTTGTCGGGCATAAAGGCGGCTATATAAACTAACGCTACTACTTTTGAATTATTCCCTGCTTCGGTAATTACGGTGCCGCCATAAGAATGGCCTACCAATACCGTCGGGCCATCCTGTTTATCCAGGATCCGGTTGGCAGCATCAACATCATCCTTTAAAGAAGTAAGCGGGTTTTGCACCACGGTAACATTATAACCTTTTTTGGTAAGGATATTATACACGGCCTTAAAGCCTGAGCCATCGGCAAAGGCGCCGTGCACTAAAACAATGTTTTTAACCGGTGCCTGGGCACCTGCGTTGAAAGTAAAGGCAAACAAGCTGCCTAATAAAATAACTGCCGCAATTAAATAGCTGTTTACGCCGGCATTCAGTGATTTGGTTTTCATTTTGTTTCGGAGTTTAATTTTCACAAATGATGTTATTGATTAATGTTACTAAACACTAATTCAAATTCCACTCCAAAACATAAATAATTGTAAAACAACAATTTAAGAACAAACCCATTAATCAAAATAACGATATATCGGATTTTTACGACGATACTATCCATATATCATAAAATCACCTGTTAGCTATTCGCCATGGCAACAATATCTTTTCCATCTAATATCCACCGGCCGGTACCGCGATTTGCAGTATTGATCATGGCTTTGCCAACTTCCTCAAGCGTAATAAAGCCTTTGGGGTAAATAAGACGGCCTATAGGGTACATCCAACTGATGTATTTATAAAACGGCAAAGTATTTTTTGCGCCCTTGAAACTTTTCATAAAACCGGGCCTGAAATTGAATACCTGTTTAAAGGGCAGCTTCATAAGGTCGTTTTCGGTTTTGCCTTTTACCCGGGCCCACATACTGCTGCCTTTTTCTGTACTGTCGGTACCGGCACCGGACACATAACAAAAAGTCATATCCGGATTAATGCGGCTCAAAATTTCGGCCATGTGCATGGTTAGCAGGTAAGTTACTTTATAATAAGCTTCTTCGCTCATCCCTACCGACGAAACGCCTAAACAAAAAAAGCAGGCATTGTAACCTTCCAACTGATCCTGCATGGATGTGAGGTTAAAAAAATCAGTATGAATAATTTCCTTTAGTTTAGGATGTGTTACGCCGCAGGGTTTACGGTTAACCACCAATACAGCTTCAACCTTATCGCTCAATAAGCATTGATGCAATACCCCCTCGCCTACCATACCTGTAGCGCCTGTTATAATTGCCCTTATTTTATTAGTTGTTTCCATGATACTGATATAGCCGATTATACCTTTAAAATATTGTACCTTATAGCAGATTTATTTACCTATTCCTGTACCGTGTGTTAATTATATGTTACAATACAAACAATTATATAACCATAACGCTTTAACAATAAATTAGTTGAAATGCCAAAATGGTTAAAAATAACCTTAAAGGTCGCCGGGGCGCTCATTGGTTTAATTATAATTCTGTTTATTGCCCTTACTGTTTATGTTAATTATAATAAACAGAAGGTGCTTGCTATGATCACCTCCGAGCTTAATAAAAACCTGAACGGCACACTAACTATCGGCACTATCGATCCAACATTATTTAAAGGTTTCCCGGGGGTATCTGTCGAGCTGAAAGATGTAGTACTGAAAGATAACCGCTGGGCCGAACATCGTCATACACTACTTACCGCCAAAGATCTTGAAGTATCAGTAAACGCCTCTGCCCTTTTAAAGGGCGAAGTGGTGATCAATAAGATAGATATAAGCAATGCCGATATCGACCTGTTTACTGATAGCACCGGCTACAGCAATACATCCATATTTAAAACAAAACCTAAAGTTGAAAAAGATCCGAAGGAAAAACAAACCAGCTCATCAACCCAAATCAAAAGGTTTTCGTTAAACAAAGTAAATTTTGTGGTTGATGACCGCCGCGCCTATAAGCTTTTCAAATTTGCTGTTAACAATTTACAAGGACACCTGGATTACCCCAACAAAGCCTGGAATGCGGGTATCGATCTCAATACTATAGTAAACAGCTTTTCCTTTAATACCAAAAAGGGGAGCTTCATGAAAAACAGGCTGCTCAAAGGACATTTTGATATCAGCTATAATTATGATACGCAGGTTGTTAACGTAGCGCCGAACAACTTAAATATAGGTGATAACACTTTCAACGTTGCTGCCAGGTTTGAACTTAAAAAGCCTGAAACTCCGTTTACCATCAATTTAAAAGTTAATAATATTTTGTGGACAAGCGCCGCTAACCTGCTTGCAGCCAACATTACTAAAAGCCTCAAAATGTTCGATCTGGAAAAGCCTATTGATGTTACCTGCGACCTGAAAGGGGCTTTAGGCCTTAGCGGTGATCCATCTATTTATGTTACCGCCAAAGCAAAGAATAACGTTTTGAAAACTCAGGGGGGCATAATCGAAAATTGCAGCTTTAACGGAACGTTCAGCAATAACTATATTAACGGCAAGGGCCTGGGCGATGAAAATTCAGTAATAAAGCTTTATCATTTTAACGGCAGCTATAAAAATATCCCCTTTACTATTGATACAGCGTTTATCAACAACCTGAATACACCGGTTGCTACGGGGATTTTCAGGTCGCGCTTTCCGGTTAGCAAGCTTAATACTATCATCGGTGATGAAAGCCTTAAATTTACCAGGGGAATTGCCGATCTGAAACTGGCTTATAAGGCCGATATCGTGAATTTCAAATTCACCAAACCTTATGTTACCGGCAATGTAGATATAAAAAATGCCGATGTAACTTACCTGCCCCGCAACCTGATATTCAAAAACAACTCCATCGCGTTAAAATTTACTAATAAAGACCTGTACATCAACAATATCCGAATGCAAAACGGCAGCAGCGTGGTTTATATGCAGGGCAAGGTAAGTAACTTTTTAAACCTGTATTACACTGCGCCCGAAAAGATCCTGATAGTATGGCAGATCACCAGCCCGCAAATCCGTTTGGGCGAGTTTTTGGGCTTCCTGAATAGCCGGGGAGGGCAAAGTAGCAGCAGCAAGGGCATGAGCAGGGCCGCGAACGCGAAGATGACCCACCGGTTGAACACCGCTTTTGATAAAGGCCAGGCCGAGCTTCATCTTCGCGTGGCAAAGGTGTATTATAAAAAGTTTTTGGCAACCGATGCCACGGCCGATATATTGCTTGCCGACAATTCGATGAAAGTGCGCAATGTAAGCCTTAAAAGTGCTGGCGGTTCATTAAAAATGAGCGGGTTGATATTGCAGGGGCCTGTTAATAATTTTGCCGTTAGTACCACCATCAACAATGTGAATACTAATACGTTCTTTGCATCGTTTAACAACTTCGGGTTAAAGGATTTTACCAGCGATAACCTGCGGGGTTTTCTTTCGGCACGGGCCGATATCAAGGGGGGCATTAATAATACAGGTAACCTGGTACCTAAATCGATCAGGGGCACTGCAGTGGTTAACCTGAAAGACGGCGCATTGGTTAATTTTTCGCCGATAAAAAGTGTGGGCAAGTTTGCCTTCCCATTCCGCGATCTGGATAACATTACCTTTGGCGATTTGAAAGCCCGGTTTGATATCAATGGCGATAAGATCAAAATTGCCCCGATGCAAATTAATTCGAGCGTGTTAAATATGGATGTGGAAGGGGTTTATTCCTTATCGCAGGGAACCAATATTGCACTGGATGTACCATTGCGCAACCCCAAAAACGATAGTAAAATAGCCGACGATAACAAACGTAATAAAAAGCGGATGCGCGGTATAGTATTACACATACTTGCTACCGACGGGGAAGATGGCAAAATAAAGATAAAATGGAATAAGAACCATAAAAAAACAAAGACAAATGACGATGAACAACAGACAGGCGACAGCCAGCAAACACCCGAACCTGTACAAGATTAGTTTAACTTCAAAAAATCTTCACATTAACCTTAGTTTCATGGTGTTTAAATGACACTATAATAGCAAATAAATGCTTATCTTTGTGCTGTTCATTATAGGGTAATATGTTGATTAAACATTTAATTGGTTAGCACATTATTTTAAAAACTTTTAAACCGCTCGCTCCTTACAGCAATAATATCAGTAGCAAACCCTCGTTTTAAATAAATACTATCCCGGGTTCACAAATAAAGAAGGAAGCAAAGTTTAATGTAGTCTGTTTTAACTCCGGTTGTTTAACCCGGCACAAGTATCTTATTGAACTGTTTTTAGCTTAATAATCTGTATTAAAAAATGAGACAACTTAAAATATCCCAATCAATCACTAACCGCGAATCGGCGTCGCTCGAAAAATACCTGCACGATATCGGCAAGGTAGATTTGATCACAGCTGAGGAGGAAGTGATCCTGGCGCAAAAGATCCGTGAGGGCGACCAGGTAGCGTTAGAACGTTTGACAAAAACAAACCTTCGCTTTGTGGTATCGGTTGCTAAGCAGTACCAAAACCAGGGCCTTACCCTGGGCGACTTAATAAACGAAGGAAACCTTGGTTTAATTAAAGCGGCAAAACGCTTTGACGAAACTAAAGGCTTTAAATTTATTTCATATGCCGTATGGTGGATCCGTCAGTCAATCCTGTCGGCCATTGCCGAGCAATCGCGTATTGTGCGTTTACCTTTGAACCAAATTGGTTCATTGAGCAAAATCCACAAAGCAGCTTCAAAACTGGAGCAGGAATACGAAAGGCAACCAACACCCGAAGAACTTGCAGACAACCTGGAAATTTCGGTTGATAAAATTGCCGATTCGATGAATAATGCTGGTCGACAGATTTCAATGGACGCACCTTTCATCCAGGGCGAAGAAAACACCTTGCTTGACGTATTGGCCAGCTCTGATGCTGCTACCGATACCGAAGTAATGGCCGATTCATTATCACAGGAAATTAAACGCTCGTTAGGTATCCTTGCCGAACGTGACCGTGAAGTACTGATGTTATTTTTTGGCCTTGGTGGCCATGCCCCTCATTCATTAGAGGAAATAGGTGAAAAATTTGATTTAACCCGCGAGCGTGTTCGCCAGTTGAAAGACAAGGCTTTGATGCGCTTACGCCACAATTCAAAATCAAACCTGTTGCAATCATACTTAAACTAATCCAGGATATATCCGCCTGAGTTTTTATACCAAAAACGCGAATGAGTAAATCATTCGCGTTTTTTTATGGGTGATGCTTTTTTAATTCCCTCCCTCGGGAGGGGTGTATCGGAATGCGTAGTGGCAGGGAGGGGTTTATACGTCATTGCTTAGCTGGAGAAACCCCTCCCTACACCCTCCCAAGGGCTACTGTGTGTACACATCTTTTAAATTCTATCAATAATTGAAAGAATTGTCATTCCGAAGGAACCTGGTGGGAGAATTCGCGCGCAGGGGGGAGGAGAAATCTTCTACGCCCTGCTTTTATAAGTATGATTGTAGAGCCTGATGTAGAAGATTTCTCTTTCCCCCACTTCTTAGCCCGCCCCTGCTCAATCGAAATGACATTTTCTTTTATTTAAAAGATGTGTACACACTGTAGCTCCCAAGGGAGGGAATCACACATTCCCGAACTTTTTTATTTATTCCCTACAAACTCTTTTCCCTTACGATATTGCGGTAACTCATACCACGCCTTAGCAGGTCTATTTGCAGGGAAACCGTTTTGTGCCCGGTAGGCTTTGCGTTCGGCGGTGAAATCCCACCAGCTTTTGCCGGTATTGCCATGTTTTATGTAATGGGCCAGTAAGCGATACGAATCTTCCACGCAGGGATCGGCCCAGGCGCCAACATAACGTTCAAAGGCGTTAAACAATTCTACCGGATCTTTGCCCTCCAGTTGTTTTAACGAGTAGTAGCCCTGCTGTATCAACTCAGTAGCAAAGTTGATCCCTAAGGATGGAATACTTTGAAATTCAATAAGCGCATTGATCTCTTTTGCCCGTTCGGCATCCGCGTTTAATATCATGGCGATTTCATCCGGGGCGAAACTTATAAGATCGGCTATTTTAGTTTTTTGGGCCCTGAGGGTAGCTTTTTCTTCGGCAGTTAAAAGCAGGTTAATTGATTTTTTCATGACAGGCTTACTTAATAAGCTAATTTAACAAGGAATCCCGGGAAATAAAAAAGCCTTCCAAACTAAATTGAAAGGCTTTCGGGCATCTGCACATTTAAAATCTGCACAGCTGTAATCAAAATTATTTCATCAGTTTGATAAAGTCATCAAACAAATACCTTGAATCATGCGGACCAGGTGATGATTCCGGGTGATATTGTACCGAAAATGCTTTTTTACCTTTTACGCGAATGCCTTCGATAGATTGGTCGTTCAGGTTTACGTGGGTAATTTCCACTTTTTCTGAAGCACGTACAGCTTCGGGCACTACACCAAAGCCGTGGTTTTGCGAAGTAACCTCGCAATGGTTAATAATGATATTTTTTACCGGGTGGTTTAAACCGCGGTGACCGTTAAACATTTTTTGAGTTGGGATATCATTGGCCAGGGCCAATAACTGGTGACCTAAACAAATACCGAACATCGGTTTATCTGCTGATAAAATTTCCTTTACGGTTTCAACCGCATATGGCATAGCCGATGGGTCACCGGGGCCGTTTGAAATGAAATAGCCTGTAGGGGCAAAATCCTTTTCCATTTCGGCATAGGTTGTTTTTGCCGGGAATACTTTGGCATAAACCTCGCGCGAATCAAAATTACGCAGGATGTTTTTCTTTACACCAAGGTCAAGCACTGCTACACGGTAAGGAGCATCCTCGCTGCCAAAAGTATAAGTTTCGGTGGTTGATACCTGCGATGAAAGCTCAAGGCCATCCATTGAAGGTACCAGGTCAAGCTTTGCTTTCAGTTCAGCCAGGTCTAATATTTCTGATGAAATAATAGCATTCATGGCACCTTTGTCACGAATATGGCGAACAAGCTTACGGGTATCGATATCAGAGATACCAACTATATTTTGCTCCTGGAAATAATCCTGTATCGATTCATTGGCCTGTTTACGGCTGTAGGCGATGTTATAATTTTTACAAACCAGGCCTGCAATCTGGATCCTGCCCGATTCCACCTCTTCATTAGCAATACCGTAGTTACCAATGTGCGCATTGGTGGTTACCATAATTTGCCCAAAGTATGAAGGGTCGGTAAAAATTTCCTGGTAGCCGGTCATGCCGGTATTAAAACAAATCTCGCCGGTAGTAGTACCCATTTTGCCAGCAGCTTTTCCGTAAAAAACGGTGCCGTCGGCAAGCAGCAATATAGCCGGTAATTTGGTTAAATAATTCATCGCTTAAAAAAATTGAAAGGGTTAAATGATCGGATCGCCTGGTTCAAAGCCCCGTGAAAACTGATAGAAATAGAAATAATGAAGTAAGGAACTTCCGGATTCACGGCGCAAAAGTAGAAAATAATTTCGGATTTCGGAATTGGAATTTTGGATTATTTTTTGATTTCGGAATTATTTATTAAGGAATAATCCTTAAGCAAATCAAAAATGTAACATCCGAAATCGAAATTCCGAAATCCGAAATCAAAAAGTACCTTTGCACTGCGATAAAACATTTATCAATGTCTGTAAATAAAGAAATAAAGCGTATCACCACCAATACCATCCAGGAGATGAAGGTTCGTGGTGAAAAGATCTCTATGCTTACCGCATATGATTATTCAATGGCTACTATAGTCGATGAAGCAGGAACGGATATCATCCTCGTTGGCGATTCGGCCTCCAATGTGATGGCCGGTCACGAAACTACGCTGCCTATCACACTTGATCAGATGATCTACCATGCATCATCGGTGGTACGTGCGGCAAAACGAGCCTTGGTGGTTGTCGATCTTCCTTTTGGATCATATCAGGGCAACTCAAAGGAAGCGCTGAACTCGGCCATTCGCATTATGAAGGAAGCCGGTGCGCATGCCGTTAAAATTGAAGGCGGTGTTGAAATAGCCGAATCGGTTAGCCGAATCCTGACAGCCGGCATCCCGGTAATGGGGCACCTTGGCCTTACACCGCAATCCATATATAAGTTTGGAACGTACACCGTGCGCGCCAAACATGAAGCCGAAGCACAAAAGCTGCGGGATGATGCCCTTAAACTGCAGGAACTCGGCTGTTTTGGTATAGTGCTGGAAAAAATACCGGCCAAACTGGCTCAGGAAGTATCCGACAGCCTTCAGATCCCAACAATAGGTATCGGTGCCGGTCAGCATTGCGACGGCCAGGTATTGGTAATTCATGATATGCTGGGCATTAACAAAGGCTTTAAACCCCGCTTTTTACGCCAGTACTCCAATATGTATGATATCATGCATGACGCGATCAAAAACTACAACAGCGACGTAAAAAGCAACAGTTTCCCTAACGAGAAGGAACAATATTAAGCCTTACCCAACCCTCTCCTGAAGGAGAGGGCTATTAAAAATAAAACTTCCGGACATCCCGACTTTCGGACTTCCGGACTAACTAAACAAATGGCCCGCCCCGAATTTAATTATAGCAGTAACGATATTACCGATAAGGATGTTCTTTATGAGGATAACCACCTTATTGGCATAAATAAACGCGCGGGTGATATTGTGCAGGTTGATGAAACCGGCGATGAACCATTGGACGAAAAAGTAAAAAAATACATCGCCGAAAAATACAGCAAGCCTAACGGCGCATTTTTAGGTGTGGTACACCGGCTGGACAGGCCGGTAAGCGGCGTGATCCTCTTTGCCAAAACCAGCAAGGCGCTCGACCGGATCAACAAAATGTTTAAAGCACGCGAAATGCATAAAACCTATTATGCAGTGGTGCGCAAAAAACCATTTCCCGAAGAAGGCACCCTGGTACACTGGCTGGTAAAAAACTCACAAAAAAATGTAACCAAAGCCCATGACCGCGAAGTACAGGGCAGCTTGAGATCGGAGTTGAGCTATAAATTGGTTGGCGAATTAAACGGATACTATTTAATTGAGGTTGACCCGATAACCGGCAGGCCGCACCAGATCAGGGTACAGCTTTCAACTTTGGGCTGTCCTATTGTCGGTGATAACAAATATGGTTACCCGCGTGGCAGCCTGCGCAAAAGCATTTGCCTGCATGCCCGCAAGCTCACTTTTGTACACCCTGTAAAAAACGAGCCGGTTGCCATTATTGCCCCGGTACCGCGTGATGGGTTTTGGGAAAAATTTGAGGGAATGATGGTAGGTTAATTTGTGTGTTGCGGTAAAAACACCAACCAAAGGCTAACCGGTTGCTTTAATTAAAAGAATCTCAAAAAGTCTGCGTGACTGATATGCCTTATCTCAAGAAACACCTTACTAAGGTGATTAAAGTCAGCATCAGTCAAGCTGCAAGCTTAAAAGAGCAGCAAGTTATGCTATCCACAAATCATTTTTCCCCATATTACGCGGTGTTTTAAAATCATAATTAGGAAAGGCTGGATTTGACTTTTGAGAAAACGCATCAATTTCTGCATAGATGTTTACATACAACTGATTAACCTCTATGATATTTATTTCTTCTAAAAAACTATCAAGTAACGCACGCCTGTTAATACCCCAATTATTTCTAACTGCTATTGATTTAAGCTCCGCTTCTGAAACAACTGAAAGATACAATCGAGCATCATTTGGATTAATAAAATTTATAATACCGGCAAAATCCTTAGCTCTTATTACATTTAAAACAATGTTTGTATCAAGTAATAAATTCATTACTTATCCTTATCCATTTGTTTTGTCAAATCATTCCATTCTTCGTCGGTGAATGGTTCTATCACAGGAGAGTTTTGAAGAGCTTTTATTAATCGCTCTGTGTTTTTATTAGATTTCAAGCTAAAAGCAGTTGTTCCGCCGGCAGCCAATACCTCTTCGGGCGAATATGTAGGATGAGTTTTAAATGAGCCACTATTAGTGGAAATATTATGCTTCATCGTTTTTTTAGCCTTTATCAAAGATAAAAAATATTTTACACATCACATATTCACCACCTCATTCCATATTCCCTCATCAACCGGAACACCCTCCCTTAAATTCTTTTCCCTTGTTCTTAAGGTTCCTTCTCCGGGATAAGAAATCGAAGCACCTTCATATTCAGGCAAACTGGTTTTGGTATAGTCAATGATTTCATTGATCAGGCCTTCAGTTTGCTCACTGCTATCAGGTTTGATGCAAATAAACACCTGCGATATACCAGTTTCATGTTCACTTTTGGTGATCTTCGCGGTAGAGCTACCTCCGCTTAATACTGTAGCCAACACATCCAATACCAACGACAAACCCGATCCTTTCCAAAAACCAACAGGCAGCAATCGCTCGGATTTTAAAATAGCAGCAGCATTGGTGCTAAGCTTTCCCTCATCGTCATAACCTCCCGGTAGCGGAAGCGGCTCATTGTTGTTGGCCTTGTATTGCTTTAGCTTCCCCACAGCATATTGCGATATGGCCATATCTAAAACAAGGTGCCCGTTTTTACGGGGCACGGCAATAACTAACGGGTTATTACCAAGCCGCGGACTAATACCACCCCAGGGTGGCAGGTTAGCAATAGTATTAGTAAATGAAATACTGATAAAACCGGCTTCCGCAGCCTGCCAGCCGTACGTACCTCCACGCATCCAATGATTGGTATTTTTTATTGCCACATAGCCAATACCATACTCAGCAGCAAGTTCCATTGCCCTGTTCATGGCAAATCGGGCATTTAATATTCCAGGGCCAAGGCTGCCGTCCCATTGTTCAATAGCTCCGAAGGCAGTTAACTTAACAGGATCAGCATTAATATTTATAAGCCTATCTTTAACATATTTAACAAAGACCGGGAACCGGTTTAAGCCATGGGTGTAAACTCCGTCTCTGCTATTTTCGCTAAACACTGTTGCTATAACTTCTGATTTTTCTTCAGTAAAAGCAAGTTCTGATAGTACTCTTTTAAATTCTGCTTTAAGTTTTTCAAATGGAACACGCATAGAGTTTGAAATAAATTTAATTTATAACGTTTATTACTGTGTACTGATGCAAGGTATCAACCATATTTTATAATTTTGCCTTTAATTAAATGAAAAGAACTCCGCTGTTGTTTTTCCTGTTTTTAATAAGCATTGCGCTGATTGTTAATTCATGCAAGAAAGATAACTTAAGCCACATACCCGGATTATTAGCAGGTAACTGGCAACTGGCCTCTATAACCGTTACCAATTATGTGGGCGATGCCCAGGTTTCCTTAGATACCTTAAACCAAACTTGCGAAGATACCCAGTTTTTTACCTTCAATGCTGATAATTCCTGTAGCTATACTAATTTTCAATGCAGACCAGATACTGCGAAGGGCCGCTGGTCGCTTACTGCAAATAAATTATTTTTAATTTCAGATATAGTTTGTAATGATACCACCAAAGCATCGGGCGGTACTTCAAAACCGTTTGAAAACACTAAAATAGTTACCTTGGGTAATTATTCGCTGGTAGTGGAAACAGGGGATGTTGAGCCCAACTATTCGGCAACAAAAAAACGACGCATCATGCGCTACGGGTTTATCAGGCAAAAAACAACCTCAACACAATAGCATAAAGTATTTTCAAATTGTAAAATGGTTTTATTTTAATAGTTTCAATACCAAGTAAACAATCAGCCCGATGAAACTATTATAGCTTCATCTCCGTTGAAAAACATATTATCGATGAAAAAAAGAATTGCCATTTTCGCTTCAGGTTCCGGCTCAAACGCCCAAAAGTTAATGGAGCATTTTAAACGCAATGCCGATGCCGAAGTTGTACTGATACTTACCAATAACCCGCAAGCTTACGTTTTACAGCGTGCCGATAACTTTGAAGTGCCCTCGCATATTTTCAGTCGCCACGAATTTTATGAAACCGACGGCGTTATCCGCCTGTTAAAAAATTTACAGGTCGACCTGATTGTATTAGCGGGCTTTTTATGGCTTGTACCACAATCATTATTAAAAGCATTCCCAAATAAGATCATTAACCTGCACCCTGCCCTGCTGCCCAAATATGGCGGCAAAGGCATGTATGGCGATAATGTACACCGCAAAATATTAGAAGATAAAGAAGAAGAAAGCGGCATCACCATCCACTTTGTAAACGAAAACTTTGACGAAGGCGAGATCATCCACCAGTCAAAATTCAAGATAGAACCGGGTGATACCCTTGAGATAGTGAAATTTAAAGGCCAGCAGTTAGAGCATAACCATTTCCCGAAGGTGGTCGAGGCTCTGTTGAGGAAAATGAAAAGCTGAGTTATAGTGATTAAAGGATTATCTAATTTCTTTGAGGGGTCTTAAAACAACAACGATCCGTGTATAATTTCATAAACTGTTAATTCGCCATTAACAATTTTAAAAGCTATAACCCAGTCATTGAAATGGCTGCATGAATATTTGAACGCGGCTAAAACGTGATGGTTACAAATGGAATGCTGCACACCAGGAACAGCCAATTTTTTTATAGCAGCTTTAAATTTAAGGGCATATCTTGCGCCACTGCCAGGTGTATTTTTTGACTCTACAAAATCAGCTATTGCATCAATAACCTTTAAGGCCTTAGGCTTGATGGTAATGTTCAAAATACAAGGGTGGGCTTATTGATATTTAGAAAAAGCTTTATCCAACGGAATAGCTTCTTCATCAATATCTTTATTTAAATAATTGATCAACTCTTCGTCAGTTGCTTTTCTTCCAATCCCTTTCGCAACATCAATTGTATCCAAATCCTTAACCTCTTGTGTTTGTGCAGAAAGACCAAGCTCTTCCGCCAGCTGAATCAGCAAACGGGTCTTTTTTTCTGAATTTGATTGAATAATCACCGTAGTCATATACTAAGTTACCAATTTATTTATAAATAAACCCCAATAATTAACCTATTGAACGTATACAAATGCTCTTTAAATATTGCCAGGCACATAAATTTCAGTGTGGATAAATAACGTACCAAGTGCTAATAACTTATCTCTAATTAACTAACCTCCAATTAACTAAATATCACTACCTTTGCGGCTCAAAAAACAGCGTGTACATGAGCCAGTCAGTTCAAATAAAAAATGCTTTAATTTCTGTTTATTACAAAGATAATTTAGAGCCCATCATTCATGAGTTAAACCGCCTTGGTGTAAATATCTATTCAACCGGTGGTACCGAAACTTTTATCCGCAATTTAGGTGTAAATGTGATCCCGGTGGAGGACCTTACTTCTTATCCTTCCATCCTGGGTGGTCGCGTTAAAACCCTGCACCCTAAGGTTTTCGGTGGCATTTTAGCCCGCAGGAGTTTTGATGGCGATAAACAGCAACTGGAGCAATATGAAATTCCTGAAATTGATTTGGTAATTGTCGACCTGTACCCTTTTGAAGAAACAGTACAATCAGGAGCTGGCGCTGAAGATGTGATCGAAAAGATCGATATCGGCGGTATTTCTTTGATCCGCGCAGCTGCAAAAAACTTTAAAGATGTAGTGATCGTAGCATCAAAAGATGACTATGCCGGCCTGGAAAATATCCTGAAAACGCAGGATGGTGTTACTACAATTGATCAGCGCCGTTCATTTGCGCAAAAAGCATTCAACATATCGTCAAACTATGATACCCATATCTTTAACTACTTTAACGAGGCCGAACCACTTCCGGTATTTAAACAAAGTATCCAAACCAGCCAGGTTTTACGCTATGGTGAAAACCCGCACCAAAAAGGAACTTTCTACGGCAACCTTGATGCCATGTTCAACAAACTGAACGGTAAAGAGCTTTCATACAATAACCTGGTTGATGTTGATGCCGCCGTTGCCATTATCGATGAGTTTACCGAGCCTACCATCGCTATCCTTAAGCATACCAATGCCTGCGGTGTAGCTTCGCGTTCATTTATCAAAGAAGCATGGATCGATGCTTTGGCTTGCGATCCGGTATCAGCCTTTGGTGGTGTAATTATTGCCAATGCCGAAATCGATGCTGAAACAGCTACCGAGATTGACAAGATATTCTACGAAGTGTTGATCGCTCCGGCATTTACAGACGAAGCTGTGCAGATCCTTTCAGGTAAAAAGAACCGCATCCTGTTGGTTCGCCAGCCGGTTGAGTTGCCTGTTAAGCATTTCAAAACTTTATTGAATGGCGTTATTGAGCAGGATAAAGACGCGGTGATTGAAGGCCCGGCCCAAATGACTACGGTTACTGAAAAAGCCCCTACAGAGGCCGAACTGAAAGACCTGTTCTTCGCTAACAAAATTGTAAAGCATACCAAATCAAACACTATAGTGTTTGCTAAAAATAACCAGCTAATGGCAAGTGGCGTTGGCCAAACCTCGAGGGTTGACGCGCTTAAACAAGCGATAATTAAAGCACAAAGCTTCGGTTTTGACCTGAACGGAGCGGTAATGGCATCTGATGCATTTTTCCCGTTCCCTGATTGTGCCGAATTGGCTGCCGATGCTGGTATCACTGCCATTTTACAACCCGGCGGTTCAATTAACGACAAACTTTCGATTGCTATGTGCAATGAAAAAGGTTTGGCTATGGTAACTACCGGCGTACGTCACTTTAAACACTAATTTTGAGCTGGTTTAATCGAGTTTGGTGAGTGATTGATTAAGTTGATTAGGAGAGTGGTTGGTTTGCGGAGGAGGTTTTAATTAATTTAATCAATCAACACAAAACTTAATCAACTTAATCCAGCTTAATCAACCATTCTCCTGAACCCAACACAATAAATGTGATTTTTTAACGCTTAAGTTTGCAAAATGCTAAACTATTTAAGCGTATTTTTATAAACTTTGCATAACATACTGAAAGAAATACCAGATGGGTTTATTTAACTTTTTTACACAAGAAATTGCTATCGATTTAGGTACAGCAAATACCCTCATTATACATAACGATAAAGTTGTTGTTGACGAACCCTCGATCGTGGCGTTCGACAGGACAACCAATAAAGTGATTGCCATAGGCAGGCAGGCCATGCAGATGGAAGGTAAAACGCACGATAATATCCGTACCGTGCGCCCGCTTAAAGATGGCGTAATTGCCGACTTTAACGCTGCCGAGCACATGATCCGTGGGATGATCAAAATGATTAACCAGGGCAAGGGGTGGTTCTTCCCATCGCTGCGTATGGTGATCTGCATCCCTTCGGGTATTACCGAGGTGGAGAAACGTGCCGTACGCGACTCGGCCGAGATTGCCGGCGCTAAAGAGGTTTACCTCATCCACGAACCAATGGCTGCTGCTGTAGGTATCGGTATCGACGTAGAGGAGCCCATGGGCAACATGATCATAGATATTGGTGGTGGTACCACCGAAATTGCCGTTATCGCTTTATCGGGAATTGTGTGCGACCAATCGATCCGCGTAGCAGGTGACAACTTTGATTCGGACATTGTTCAATATATCCGCCGTCAGCATAACATCATGATTGGTGACCGTACCGCCGAAAAAATTAAAATTGAGGTTGGCGCCGCGCTTCCTGAACTGAGCGAGCCGCCAGGCGACTTTGCCGTTCAAGGCCGTGACCTCATGACAGGTGTGCCAAAACAGATCATGGTATCGTACACCGAGATCGCGCATTGTTTGGATAAATCAATCTCCAAGATTGAAGAAGCGATATTGAAAGCATTGGAAATTACCCCGCCCGAACTTTCGGCCGATATTTACCAAACCGGGATCTACTTAACCGGTGGCGGTGCATTATTACGCGGTTTGGATAAGCGTGTGGCTGCCAAAACAAAACTTCCCGTTCACGTTGCCGAAGACCCTCTTCGCGCCGTAGTACGCGGAACCGGCACCGCCCTTAAAAACATTGGTAATTTTAAATTTTTAATGCAGTAGATTAGAAGCAAGAAAGTAAGAATCAAGATACAAGAAGGAAATAAATTGAACGTTGTTTCTCTCCTTCTTGTTTCCTGGTTCTTGTTATCTTGATTCCAATTTCAAATCTGAAAAGCAATGCGTAACCTTTGGATATTTATAACTAAGTATAACGCGTTTTTTTTATTCCTGATTTTTGAGATTAGCTCGCTGCTTATATATATAAAATACAACTCGTTTCAAAAAGCGTCTTTTATTAACTCAACCAATAAGGTAACCGGCACGCTGTACAGCCAGGTTGACGCCTTAAAAGAATACCTTTCATTAAAAGGGACCAATGACAGCCTTGCCCGCGAAAACGCTAAGCTTCGCGGCCAGCTCAAAGTTTCTATGTATGTTGATAGTGTTGAAAAGCACAAGGTTAACGACACTGTTTACAAACAGCAGTATACTTATATTGTAGCCAAAGTAATCAATAACTCATTCAATAAACGCAGCAACTATATCACTATCGACCGGGGCAGCAGGGATGGGATCCAAAAAGATATGGGTGTAATAACCGGGGCAGGCGTTGTGGGCCAGGTAATTGCTGTTACTGAGCATTTAGCTATCATTCAATCGGTATTGCATAAAAATACGCGGTTTAGCGCCATGCTTGCCAGCACAAAAGATATAGGTTCATTTGTTTGGGGCAATGACCTTGATCCGCACCGGGGAGTATTGATAGATATTCAGAATAACGCACAACCTAAAATTGGCGATACAGTGGTTACCTCGGGCTATTCGCTTTTCCCTACCGGTATACCGTTTGGCAAAATTACCAACCTGCATGCCAAAGGCGGCGGTTTACTCATCAACGTTGAGGTAGCTTTAGCTGTTGATTTTACAAAGCTTCAATACGTTTACGTGGTCAATAACAAATTTGCCGGTGAACAAACGGGACTGGAGGCCGTACAAAACAAAAATGAGTAGGACTATCCTTGTTAACCTTGTCAGGTTTATAGTTTTGGTTTTTATACAGGTATTCCTGCTAAAAAACATAACGTTTTATAATCTTGCCACCCCATATTTCTATATCCTTTTTATCCTGTTGCTTCCCTTTGAAGTACCTAACTTACTGCTGTTTGTACTCTCGTTCCTGATAGGCCTCACTATTGATGCTTTTTACGATACACCGGGGCTTCATGCTGCAGCCTGTGTTGTACTGGCATTGGTGCGCATACTTTTCATCAGTATTACCGTACAAAAGGATGGTTTTGATAACGAGCCCGAACCTACTTTGAGTATTATGGGTTTCAGGTGGTTTTTTACTTACGCTTTGATCCTTACTTTATTCCACCACTTTTTCCTGCTTAATTTAGAGGTTTTTAGTTTTTCTGAAATACAATACACACTAAGCCGTGTTGTTTTGAGTTCATTGTTTACCGTATTTTTAATACTAATTTCGGGCCTGCTATTTTTCAGAAGGAAAGAACGTAAATGAATAAGTTTTTTGAACGCCGCTACGTTGTTACCGGTATTTTTATAGCTATCATATTAGCCCTGCTGGGAAGGCTTTACTATATCCAGATAGTTGATGACCGCTATACCATATACGCCAACAGTAACGTAAGGCGTACAACCATACTTTATCCCGCGCGCGGACCTATACTCGACCGCAACGGTAAGATCCTTGTACAAAACGACCCCATTTATGATGTTACCGTTAACCCCAAGGAGGTAAAACCTTTTGATACCTTGTTGTTTTGCAAAATGATAGGTATCGACAAGGAGGGTTTCGACAAACGCTTTATCAAGGCAAAAAGGCAATCGCCCAATACAGCATCCGTATTTGAAAAACAAGTTTCGGTTGAGCTGTATGCCTCATTGCAGGAAAAACTTTTTGAATTTCCGGGCTTTGATATCGTTCGGCGCACTATACGCACCTATCCTGATTCGGTAGCGGCACAGTTTTTAGGTTTTATTGGTGAGGTTACCGACAGGGACATCAAACGCTCAAACGGCTATTATCATCTTGGCGATTATATCGGTGTTACCGGTGTTGAAAAAGCGTATGAAAATGTATTGCGCGGTCAGCGTGGCGTACAGATACAAATGGTTGATTCGCATGGTGTACCCAAAGGCTCGTTTGCCAATGGAGCGCTTGATACCGTACCCCGTTCGGGCGAGCGCCTGACCTCATCGTTAGACATCGACCTGCAAAGGCTTGGCGAAAAATTGATGCAAAACAAGCTGGGCAGTATTGTGGCTATAGAGCCATCATCGGGCGAGATCTTGTGTTATGTAAGCAGTCCTACTTATGATCCTAACCTGATGGTGGGCCGGCAGCGAGGCAACAACCTGGCCAAAATGTATAATAACCCGTATAAGCCGTTTTTCATCAGGCCTATTCAGGCGCAATATCCTCCTGGCTCGTCATTTAAACCACTAAGCGCGCTTATTGCTTTACAGGAAGGGATTATTAACCCCAATGAAACCTTTTATTGCACTGGTAATTACCGGGCGGGTAACCGAATTGTACACTGTAACCATGGTGAAGCACACGGCACAGTAAATATGGCCCGGGCAGTAGCCGAATCATGCAACGGTTATTTTTCGATGGTATTTCAGCGCATTGTTGACCGATACGGCGTGAAGCGAACAGAAGCCAATTTTGCGGCATGGCGAAATAATGTTATGAAATTTGGCCTTGGCGCCCGGCTTGACCTGGATATGCCGGCCGAAAGCCGTGGCAACGTACCCACCCCGCTGCATTATGATAACGTTTACAAAAAAGGCGGCTGGCGCTCAAGCACCATCGTGCCGCTGGCCATTGGCCAGGGCGAGTTATTGGCAACCCCATTACAAATGGCTAACCTGGAATGCACCATTGCCAATCGCGGGTTTTATTATAAACCCCATTTAATTAAAGCTATAGGTAGCAAAAACGTAATTAAAAAGGAATACGTAGAAAAAAACTATGTTGGGATAGATTCGGGATATTTTGAACCTGTTATTAACGGGATGCAGGCGGTAGTTGAAAATGGCACAGCCCGCAGGTCAAAAATACCTGATATTATTATGTGCGGTAAAACCGGTACTGCGCAAAACCCGCATGGTGAGGATAACTCAGTATTTGTTGCCTTCGCCCCACGCGATAATCCTAAAATAGCGATTGCTGTTGTAGTTGAAAACTCGGGCGAGGGTGCTCATTGGGCCGCTCCCATTGCCAGCTTTATAGTTGAAAAATATTTAAAAGGCAAGGTAACACCGCGCGAATCGGGAATTACGGTAGACTATTATGCAAATGCCAACCGCCTGCCCGACCTCAGCCTTTATGCTCAAGACCTGCAAAAAGAACGCAGGCGTGACAGCATCAGGACGGCAAAGGCTGATTCCATCAAAAAGTTCAAGGCCGATTCAATTAAGAAATTCAAGGCCGATTCTATAAAAAAAGAAAGGCGCGAAGCAGCTTATAACAATAAGCCTGCAAACTGGATTAAATCATTAACGGGCGGGAGGCCGGGCAAGTCATGAGCAATCAGCAGCGGAGTTTCTTTTTTAATGTAGATTGGCTTACAGTTTTTTTATACCTTATACTTTGTACCATAGGCTGGTTCAATATCCACGCGGCAGTTTTTGATGCCAATCACTCCAGTATTGTTGATGCCTCTACCAATTACGGCAAGCAGTTTATTTACATCTGCGTATCCATTGTTGTCGGCATTGTAATATTGCTGCTCGAAAGCCGGTTTATTGCAGCCTTAGCCCCGGCATTTTACGTGGTGATTGTGCTGTTATTGATACTGGTGCTGGTGATAGGCCGAAACGTAGGCGGCAACCAAGCCTGGATTAACATGGGCGGCGGTTTCCGGCTGCAGCCTTCGGAGTTTGCCAAGTTTGCCACCTGTTTATTGCTTGCGCGATATTTAAGCGGCACAAACATCCGGGTTACCGAGCCCAAATCATTTTTAATGGCCGCCGTGATTATCGGGTTCCCGATGCTGCTGATCATGCTGCAGCCCGATACCGGTTCAACACTGGTATTTTGCTCACTAATATTTGTTTTATACCGCGAAGGGCTTTCTCCTTACTTCCTGGTTATAGCGGGTTTGTTTATCACCCTTTTCGTAACATCGTTATTATACAATCCGCTATATATTGTGCTGATACTGGCTGCAATAACTGCTTTCATTATCTTTTTGTTTAAACGTAACAGACAGTTAATCAAAACTGTGGTTATTGGCCTTGCTATTTGTATAGCATTTATATTCAGCGTAAAATTTATCTATACCCACGTTTTAAAGAAACATCAAACAGAGCGTATTAACATACTCCTGGGTATCACTACCGATTTAAAGGGCAAAGGTTACAACGTAAACCAGTCTAAAATAGCTATAGGTTCAGGAAAACTCTGGGGTAAAGGCTACTTACATGGCACACAAACCCAATACTCATTTGTACCGGAGCAAAGTACCGACTTTATTTTTTGTACCGTTGGCGAAGAATGGGGCTTTGCAGGGTCATTAACGGTAATAGGCCTCTTCATGTTCCTGATATTGCGGGTCATTGTTATAGCCGAACGGCAGCGATCGCCTTTTACCCGTATTTACGGCTACGGCGTAGCTTCAGTGCTGTTTTTTCACGTGGTGATCAATATCGGTATGACCATCGGTGTAGTACCCGTTATCGGGATCCCTTTACCATTCATCAGCTATGGAGGGTCATCGCTGTTAAGCTTTACCATGCTCCTGTTCGTGCTCATTAAGCTCGACTCCAACAGGATGGGGATCATTTAAGCGCTCTTAGTCCGCAAGTCGGAAAGGTCGGAAAGTCCGTAAGTTAGAAAAGCAGGCTGAAGGTATGCTATCAAAAGCAATATTATTCAAGTCGCTTTGGCTATGAACTATGGACCATCAACCATGAACTAAAAACTTCACCCCGCCGGATACCTTCTTTTCAGCAAAGCGTAAAACTTATCGGCCGTTGACGCTTTACTTTCCCAGTTGTTTTTAACTACATAGTTTGTTTTCAGGAAACGCTCGGCTTCTTCAAAGGTATTAAAGCGGTTTACTATTTCAATAGCCTCGCTGTAGGCCAGGCTGTAACCATTAAACAAATCTTTTATATAAAGCAGCTTATCGTTCAGGTTTATGGCCGATTTAAGATCGGTAACCGGCAGCTCGGCAGTGGTGCTTGTTGCATTGTTAGCTTTCTCGGCCTTCTGGGCCATCATCCTTTGATTGAATGTCAGTACCTGCTGACTATTCGTATCTGCCGGAGCCGTTGCAGTAACGGGCTGGTCGGCGGGCTTTAGGGGTTCAACTACCGGTGCAGGGTTTAGCTGCTCAACCGCAGGGGCAATTGCAGCTGGTTTTTCGGGGAGCTGGCTTATCAACTCTTCCTGCTCAAACCGGTCGGCTTCATCATCCCAGGTATCAGCTTCATTTAAATTTAGTTCAAAGCCGTTGCCTTCAGGAATCTCCTGCTGAAAAGAATAACTGTCTGTATCTTTTTCCGCAGCAATATTTATTTGCGGTTCGGGTGTTTCCTTTATTTCGGGAGCGGGGTTGATCACCTCAATTTTTACCGGGTTAAACGGCACCGGAGCTGGTGGTTCAGCATCACTGGTAAGTTCTATCTTATCAACCGGCACCGGAACATGCTGCTGTACTACCGGCTCAAAAAAGCGCTGTTCATGCAAAGCTTCCTCCTTTGCAGGCGGAGGTGTTACAGGCACAGGGGCGGGAGGTAACACCAGGGTCACCGGTTTATGTTCTTCAGCTATGGGCTGGTTTTTTTCTGCAAGCAGTGCCGGGGCTGCCGCGCGCTCATTGATACGGCGCAATATTTCGGCATGGTCTTTTAAAAAATGGGCGTTGGCTACAAAAAGTTCTAATTCAAGCTCGTTAAGTTCGCTGGGATCAGCGGCAAGGTAGTCGTATTGATCATTAAGCTCTTTTAAAATCCCACCTATCTTTTTAAATACATCCATTTGCTTCATGGCCTCAATGTTAGGAAAATGCTTATCAAAAGTAGGATTAAATTCTGATATTTGCCGACTATAAAAGTCATAAATGGTATATCACGAAGAGGTTTTCAGGCGTAAAAGCGAAGTAGGCGGCAGTATTGAGGTTATCTGCGGATCAATGTTTTCGGGCAAGACCGAAGAGCTGATCAGGAGGCTTAACCGTGCCCGCATTGCCAAGCTTAAGGTTGAGATTTTTAGCCCCAAAGCCGATACCCGTTATGGCGAGGATGCCATCATTTCGCACAATGCCAGCAAAATAACCTCTACCCCGGTTGATAGCGCTTCGGCTATTTTACTGTTAGCCAGCGATGCACATGTAATAGGTGTTGATGAAGCACAATTTTTTGACGATGAACTCCCCGAAGTATGTACCGTACTGGCCAACCGCGGCGTACGTGTAATTGTAGCCGGCCTGGATATGGATTTTAAGGGCCGCCCTTTCGGTTCTATGCCTGCCATTATGGCCATTGCCGAGTCGGTAACCAAACTGCAGGCCGTTTGCGTGAGGTGCGGCAACCCGGCCCAATACTCGTACCGCCTGGTACATGATAATTCAAAAATATTATTAGGCGAAAAGGAAAGCTATGAACCCCGCTGCCGGGCCTGTTATAATACCGTTGCTGGTTAACATTTCATTAAATAATATATTTTTTATTTAATACTATAACTAAAACAAATACCGGGTATTTGATTGTTATGTACTTAAACAAAGCAGCCTCAAAAAGAAGGTGTTTTAATAAAGTATACAGCAATCAAGCTTATGGCCAAAAAGGTTTTAGTTATAGAGGACGATAAAGATATCCGCGATACTGTGGTGTATGTATTGGAGGAAGAAGGTTATGAAGTAATACAATCCGACAATGCCCGCATCCTGCGTACCCTTACTACCATTAACCCCGACCTAATTTTGCTTGATAACTGGCTTACCGATTGGGCCAGTGACGCCAACGGCCAGCAGCTAAGTAAAAGCATAAAAGACAATCCGGCCACCAGCCATATCCCCGTGATCATTATTTCGGCAGTGAGCAATATTAAAGAAATAGCCAAAGCCGGTAATGCCGATGGGTATCTTGCCAAGCCATTTGATCTGACATCGCTTTCAGAGATCGTAAAAAAACACATCAAGTAAGCAATCCTTATCAGTATAAATAAAACGGCCCTCCAGTAATTTGAAGGGCCATTTTGTTGACCTCACCTAAATCCTCTCCAAAGGCGAGGACTTTTTATAAATATTGTTGATTACTTTAAGTCCCTCTCCAAAGGAGAAGGGTTGGGCTGAGGTTTAAATCTTCACCCCAAAACCAATATTAAATGTACGCCCGTCAGCCGGCAAAATGCCCGGACCCGGGTACATGTTAATGCGGCGTGTAAAATATTTAGCATTAAAAATATTATTTACGTTGGCTGTCAGGTGGTAATTTTTCAGGAAACCGTAATTGAAAGCCCAGTCGAACAAACAATAGGCAGGTACTATACCTGTAGCGCCGGTGACATTAAAAGTAGTGTTATTGGCATCACTAAAGCTTTTCCCTACATAGCTGTATTGCAGTGTACTGCTTACATGGCCGCTTAAAAAAGTTAAACCGGCACGGTCAATCCAATCAGGAGTGCCTTCAAGATGATTATCCTTCAAACTTACATTTTTGCCGTTTTGGTTTATTGAACCACTGGTATAATGGCCATGCGTGTACGACAGCGAGTTAAACAAACGGAGATCACTTCCTGCCGACTTATTAAACGAGCGGATCAGCGAGACTTCGGTAAAAGCTTCAATGCCCTTAGCTACACCATTACCAATGTTGGTCATGTACAGATGTGTTACGTTATTGGCATCGGTTTGGGTTAAGGTACCAGCCCTGTTGCCGTAATAAACATAAAAGGCATTGACATCAAAACTAAATACTGTGCCGATATGACCGCGGTAACCCAGATCAGCATCATAACCTTTGCTGTCCTTAATATTAGGATCGATGATCGTTAACTGATCTGCAGGAGTAACGGCCGCGTAAATATAAGGACGGTAGGCCTGCGAAATGTTCCCGTAAAACTGGCTTCCATTAGCCAGGTGGTATTGCAAACCTGTGCCAAATAACGGGAAGTTGCGCTTTTCCTTATAACTTACCGGCACGGTACGGTTTACAATAACTCCCGAAGTAGTTGTATTAACCTGCTCAAAACGCACACCGGGGGTAACTGTAAATGATTGCGTTACCTGGAACATATTTTCGGCAAAGGCCGCATAGTTTAAGGTGTGGAGCCTCAGGTCGATGCCATAATCTTTAACCAGGCCCAGGTCGAAATCAGATGCTACCGTGCCTGTGCCTTTTTGTTTACGTTTGGTAGTTTCCTCAAAATACCTTACACCTATAGTAAACGAGCTGTTGAGATTACCGAGTTTGTAAGTATGCAGCAGGCGGGCTTCGGTAGTGAAACCGGCATAATAATCACGGTCGACCTGGCGCGGATTAAACGTTTTCAGGCTTGTATTAACCGTATCAGGTATATTGGCCGTGTTAATAAACTGCACACTATTGCGCTGACCAAACAGTACATGCGAGATAACCTCCAGCCGGGTATTTTTATCAAACCGGTAATTGAACAACAATGCAGGGATGTTAATTTCAGGATTAAAAAAATTACGCGCACGGGTCGACTGACGATTGTTAGCTTCAAATTGTGCATCGATTAAACCACCTGCTATTTGTTGCCTGTAATCAGACCGTGAAAACTGGAAAGCTATGCTGCCCCTATCATTAAACTGGTATTTGATGCCGGCGTAGTAAGCGCGGGAGTTAAAAGCGGCATCAGGCCGCCAGCCGTCGCCGGTGCGGGCGCTGTAAAAAGCATAATAGCTAACCTTGCCCACTTTGCCGCCTATGGCGTTATACGAATTGAAAAACCTGTTTGAACCGGCCGATTGTTCGCTTTCAAAACCCAACACTTTAGTGCTGTCACCTTCCTTAAGCCTGAAGTTAACCATACCGCCAAACTGGCTGCCAAATTGCAATGCCGCCGAACCGCGTACTACCTGGATTTCGCTTACCGCCTGGAATGGCACATTATAATGATTTTCGGGATAGCCAAACATATCCGAATTGGTATTATAGCCATTTTGCCTGATATTGGTTTCGATAGAGCGGTGGGTGTCTGTACCACGGGTACCAATATTGAGCTGCAAACCAGCGCCATCCATTTCCCAGATGTTAACGCCGGGCACTTTTGCAAACGTCATACGGGCATTGTTATTAGCTAAGTTTGCTTTTCCGGGGTCAAGGAAAATATCAAAGGTTTTTTTTCCGGCAAAAATGCTGGCACCTGATATATTGGGTAAATGTTTTGGCCTGCTTTCTTTAATAATAACACTGTCAAGTTGCAGGGTATCTTTAACGCTTTTATGCTGCGCCCGGGCAAAAACTGTGCAACATATAAATAGCACAGATAATGAAATTTTATAAAGGGGATTCATTTATTCAAATAAAAAAATTTGGGGGGATGCTGTTCCGGCACAATAATGATGAATGAGCAATGCATACGCACAGCGCATTGTGGGCATATCATGCTTTTATCAAGATTGTGGGAGCAGATTAATTATCGGTATAAACTTAGGCAAGCGTTATTTCCGGAGGCTGACCGCCAACGGATACAAAGGCATCGGGAATGTTGATATAAATAAATGTGCCCGGAGGCTGAACAGGCTCCGCAGGTTTTATAAAAGCGTATGAAATTTTAGGGCAGTTATATTTTGCATCGCTGCCCAGTTTTTTTTCTGATGATTCATGTGTACGCTTGCTGATGGGCTTACTGTGTAGCTTTTTAGCGCAGATCACATTTTCATTCAGCAACTTGGTAGTTTCATAGTTGGGAATGCACTGTATGAACAGTGTATCGCGGGTAACCCTGAGTTTTACATAATTGTACGATACACCCTCTAATTGTAACTGCCCGGAAACATTCACATAGCTGTCCCAATCATGTATAAATGGCAGGTTTTGCCCTATCTTGATTTCAATAAGATCACGTGTATCATATTTCCCCCGGGCAATTTGCCGGGCAATTACTTTGTTTGATCTATTAAAAAAATATTGATTAAGCGCCATGTACCCCAGCAAATTGAGCATATGGGTAATTAACATTACTATGGCGAAGGTCTTTTTCAATCAATAATCAATCTAAACAATAGCAATGCTACACAAATTTTAGCGATATAATAATTTATCTGTTAAAAAAAATAAACTCAAAGTAATTAATTCTGAATACTTTTTGGAGTTTTATTTATTTTTATTTGGATTTATTCTAAATAAGGTATTTCTTTGTTGTCGTTAATACTGCGCAAAAACGGAAGTCCGCAAGCTCATTAACACTTGTTTGATTATTAATGCTTAAAATATAAAGTCCTGTTCTGTAGTTTAGTTGTTTATATCAAACACTTAATCAGCAGAGCAGGCACCAATTAAATTATAGGAATTTATGTGCGATGCTAAAATACTCAGCCAAAAAGGAACGTCGGTAGTAAGCCGCTGCTCCGAATGCCAATGTCTATTTATATGGCACCATAACCTGATCCTTAGCTTTACACCCGATCAATTTGTCCAGTTTAAAAACTTCGCTATCGATCTTGATTTCGGCGACCATTCTTTTCCCTTTCCCGACGGACAGGAACGCGTAGTAATGCGTACGCCGGTCAATGATATCCAGCTTACTTTTACTGTTGATGAATGGGAAGATTTTCATGCCGCAATGGATGAAGCCATTTATATGCAGGAGATTTATGCACTGGTAGATGGCGGTAAATAAATCTCCGGAACCGTGAAAAATCGCACCCGATCTGCTAAAGATTACGTTATATAATTAAATGCAACTACTACCCACAAAATGAAAGACATACCTGTACACCAGTTAATTGAGCGGACAAATTCGGGATTTGAGATCAAGCATTTTGAAAGCGGTGAAGAGTCAAAAAAAGGCCCAATGGGAGCCCATCGGGATGATCATTACCTGTTTTTTTTGATTGAAAGTGGCACTGCATCATTAATGATCGATTTCAACGAGGTTCAATTTAGTGAAAATACGTTTTACTATATCCTGCCGGGACAGGTACACCACCGGATGCGTAATGAAATTGCAGGAGGCTGGTACGTAGCCATCGATTCACAGCATATTCCAACCAACTTCCGTAATATTTTTGAAAACCAGCTTTTCCTGCAACAGCCTTATCAACTTAATGACACCGAATTAAGGCAATACCAGCAGCTCCTTTGCCTGTTGCGTGAAAAAAACGGTGAGGATAATAACAACGCTTTCTTTTTACCGGTTTTGCAATCACTCATCCAATCATTTACCGGCATGGCAGCAGCAACTTTCAGTAACGTTTATACGCCCGAAAAGCAGCTTTCACGACCGGCACAAATTTCGCATCAGTTTAAAAAGTTGTTATTGAGGCATGTGCGCACAGTTAAAGGCCCTTCGGCATATGCAGGTATGCTTAATGTTTCCGAATCATATCTTAACGAGGTTTTAAAGAAAACCACCGGGTTCCCGGTAAGTTACTGGATAACCCAGGAAGTAATGCTGGAAGCAAAAAGGTTATTGTATTACAGCGGCCTCAACGTAAAAGAAATTGCTCACGCGCTGGGCTATGATGACCATACCTATTTTTCCCGGCTGTTTAAAAAATCGGCCTGCATCACACCTCTTGAGTTCAGGGACAAACACCGTAAATAATCCAATATTTACCCCGAAATTACTATTTCGGGAGGCTAAAATTCAATGTTTCTTTGTATTATCAAAACAATACACCATGGAAACATCCACTCTTCATAAATTAAAAAGAAAGGCCGGCCGCTTGTTTGAAAACCAGCTTTTACATAGCGGCAGAGTGCTTGAAGTAAGGCACTGGGAGCCATCGACCATGATTGAGATCGACCTGCACTTGCCACAGGCCGATATGCAAAACTGGCACGAAGTACCTTATATAAAAGTAAAAGTAGATAACCTCACCTACCGTGATTATACCCCCGCCGGCTGGGATGCCGAAACCAGCACCTGCACCCTTTATATTGATGCAGCTCATAGCGGCCCCGGCAGTAAATGGGCAAAGCAATTACAAGCCGGTGATGTAATTCATTATTTCAAGATCCGTACAACCCGCCACGCGCCGGCAAGTACACCTGCCATCATAGGCCTCGGCGATGAAAGCAGTATGGGGCATATGCTGGCCTTACAGCAAATGGTATTACCTGCAACCCGCTTTTCGGGAGCTATAGTCATGGCCGATGAAAATCACCGGGGCTTATTTGGCGAGTATTTCAAATCACCGTTAAAGCCAATTGAACGTAGTGATGTATACGGGCATCACAGCCTCATCCAATGGGTAATGGAACAGCAGTATAACCTTGAGCATTCGGTATTTTACATTGCAGGCAACCATACCATGGTGGGCGAACTGCGCAAATTGTTAAAACTGCAGGGGTATCCTTCAAGCCAGATCAGGATACAGGGATTTTGGTCGTAAAAGCTGGTTTGATAGCGCTTATCCTATGCCGGCAGTCCATTCACCGGCATTTTATGCCGTTTCACCTAAAATCCCTGTTTAACAAAAAGCTAAGAGCACATATTTGCGGCAAATAAAATTATTATGAAAACATTTTACAATCCGCTTATTGCTGTGATCATCACCTTGCAGGAACATACAGTGACGGTGATCCAGGCATTGGCCAACCTGGTGAGTTGATATATTCATCTGCATATGAAAACACGAAGCCGCTTTGCAGTAAAACAAGGCGGCTTCGCTGTTTTTACGGCTGCAGCCAAACCACCTTCACTCCCTTATCGCCGTGTTGGTTTTCAAGCTTCAGGGTTGCATAAACATTGTTTTTACGGTCATAATCGGATATGGAGAATAAACCAAGGTCATGATCACGTTTACCTGCAGGATTACCAAAAACATAGTCGCGTTTCAAGATAGGATCAGGCCCGTTGAGCGGATAATAGAACCCATCACTACCGCTAACACCTTTTATGGTTACCAAACCGCCTTTTTCCTGGGCGTCGTTATTGCGTTCAGTATCATTAAATAAAACAAAACTTTTGGGACCGGCACTCAAAAAAGCGAACGATTTAAACTGGTTACCACCCGAAAGGCGTTGTGCTGTGCCTTCACGCAGTGACTGATAAAAAGGGTTTAAATAAACGTTAAGCAAATCATGACTCTTGCGGATAAGATAGTCATTAATAAACTCGCCTGTCTTGCTATAATTAACCACTGCGATATCGCCAAGCGTTGTTGCAACATACCTGCCCGAGGTTACAGTCATCTCTTCAGATACAATTGAAAATGTTCCGTCATCATTGAGATACAGGTTTTGCGGCAATCCCCTAAAACCCTTTTTTGAATATTGATCGAGCCTTGGCGATGGGGAGATTAGATCGTACCGGTTAATCTTCTTTTCAAACGGGTTTACGAACGACAGGATTGGCGTATATCCCCTGTCACCTTTCTTTTCTTTAACCAGCGCAACTAATATTAACGATTTTATAGCCGGGCTGTAACGTGTTATTCCCTCGTAAACAATCAGGTCTTTTGAAAAACCCAATTCGGTAAAACTAACCGCTTTGGCCCCCTTATCAAGATTGGCCAGGATCAACTCGCTCTCCTTACCGCCACTGCTTTTAGTATTATAGCCATAAGCCAGCACACAAACTTTATCGCTGCCGATAACTGCCATATCTACATAACGCAGGTATTTATATTTTTCTTCGGGCGACGCGTAATACGTCCTATTAGTTTCCTTGTTATCAGCACTATAACTCACAATTTCAATACGTTTACTCCGTTCAGATTCAAAGCTATTGAACATCACTACGGCATAATTATCGCTATCAGGATCTTTACGCACAAAAAAATGGGGCTCCGGAACATCGCCAAAGGCCATAGCATAGCCTCCAAAAAAACTCACATGAGCAAGCTCACCTATTTTCTGATCATCTTTTAAATTTCCTGTTTTACCATCAATAACAAGGCGATATAACATAGGCGTACGCGAATCAACCTCACTGATCATCAAAACAGCGTTACCTGTTAATTCAAAAGCTGCTTCGATGTTGCCATAGTCAAGTTTACCATACGATGGATCAATGTGCGTTACAGCAGTTTCCCGGTGGGCAGCATTGTACAGCCGGATGTTTATCCCCTTTTTATAAGTAATATGAATAAACATGGTATTACCGTTTTTAAGCTGGAGAATTTTAGCAAAACCTTCTTCGGGTTCTTCAAAGGTGGCACCTTCGGCAAGGGGTTTAAATTGTGCTTTTACAATAACGCTGCATAACAGCATTAACACGACTAACAAGGCAGTCCTTTTCATTTAGTGATAATTAATTAGGTGATAAATTGAATAGTTTAAGGAATAAAGTTAACAAAATGATTGATTTATCAAGGGCATGCTCCCATCAGAATTTTTATGCAGAATACGGGACTATCCCCATTAAGCCGTACGGTTAATCCCGGAAATTCTACCGACGATACCTTCTTTTTACCGGCACTTCTCCGATATTTTACCGCCGTTTACCGGAAGTTGGAGCGGCTTTACCTAATTAAACTAACGGCAAGGTGCCTTTTGTGTGCAATTTTGGATCACTAAACAACAACAAATAAATGCCATGAAAACTCTACTTGCAATTCAATTGATCCATTTAGTTATGAAAGCCGCGGAACATGCCGTATCTATCGTTCACTCTATTGGTCATTTAATAAAATAATGCCCGGCACCCCGAGGGATGGTTATTTCATCTTTGATAAATCAATAACCCAACACGCATGTTACCTTAAAAAGGCACAGCGTATGAAAAAAGGAGATGAAGTAACCTGGAAATGGGGAAAATCCCAAGCTGAAGGCCATATCGTTAAAAAGCATGATAAGCCGGTAAGCAAAACTATAAAAGGCGCAAAAGTTAAACGCAACGCCAGCAAACAGGAGCCCGCTTATGAAATTGAACAGAAAACGGCGCAAGTGCTGAAATCTGAAAGTGAAATAAGCATGAAACGTTAAACTTTTGCGGATAATATTATAAGCCCGGTTGGTAAGCATCCGGGCTCTTTTGCTTAATATACTTCTACGCAAACTACACTAAATCATAAAAAACGTCATTGCGGGGAACGAAGCAATCCCCCATAAGCAGAGCCGCTTTGTTAAGTTTCGCGATTGCTTCGTTCCTTATAATGACGTGATTGTAAGTTATTGATTATTAAGTATGTTTCAGGAGACGATTTTTATAATATGGGCGTTGCCTGCGGCCGGGCTGTACGCTCATACTGCACAGGCATTATCCGTTGGCTAACGGACGGTATCCGCTCCCATCCCTAACGCGGCCCACACACCATCCCTGAAATATATTTCACACGTCATCACATTTTTTTTCAGGGTTTCCCTGATGGTTCCTCGCAATGACGTCTAATTGAAAACTTCCCTTTTCACCGCAAAAATTCTGTAGTTCGCCGAAAAACTCATGGTTATTTCATGAATGTGATGCATTTTTACCCCATGACAAAACAACCTATCATCACTGTAAACAACCTGGTAAAAAACTATGGCGATTTTGCAGCCGTTAAAGGCATTAGTTTTGAAGTTTATGAAGGCGAGATCTTCGGCCTGCTTGGCCCCAACGGCGCCGGTAAAACAACCACCCTCGAAATTATCGAAACCCTCCGTGATAAAACCTCCGGCAGCATCATTGTTGATGGCTTCGACATTGAAACCGACGCCGACAGCATCAAAAAACGTATTGGCGTGCAGTTGCAGGCCGCCGGTTATTATCCCAACCTCAACCTGTCGGAATTGATCGTACTGTTTTCGGGGCTGTACGGTATTGATAAAACACCGATGGAGATGCTGGAAAAAGTTGCCCTTACTGATAAGGCCAAAGCGAAATATAAAGACCTTTCGGGTGGGCAAAAACAGCGTTTTTCAATTGCTACTACACTCATCAATAACCCAAGGATCATATTTTTGGACGAACCCACAACCGGCCTCGACCCGCAGGCGCGCCGTAACCTTTGGGATTTGATCCGTGAGATCCGCGATCAGGGAACTACCGTAGTGATCACCACCCACTATATGGATGAAGCCGAAGTACTGTGCGACCGCGTTGCCTTTGTTGACGGCGGGTACATCATCGGCATTGACACGCCCGACCATTTTATCGACGAGCTGGTAGCCACAGGCTTTGAGCGCAAAAAGCAGGTAAAACTGGCCAACCTCGAGGATGTATTCATTAATTTAACAGGCAAAGAATGGCGGGAGGGTTAGCCCCCAGCCCCCTGAAGGGGGAGCCAGTATGCAGTTTTGAGTTTGCAGTTAGCACTCTAAAATGCTCCATGCCCCAATGACGCCGACAGGCAAAATGACTCAATGACCTAATGACGCCTAATGGCAAATGACATAAAAGAATGAACAAACCTTACAGCAATACAAAAGCAACCCTGGCCATTGCCCGGGCAAGTTTCCGGTCGATATTACGCAGCCCTTCGGCGGTAGTGTTTACGCTGGCTTTCCCGTTAATATTTATTATTGTTTTTGCCAATATCGGCGGGGGCGGAATGTCAATTGATGTAGGCGTAGCCAAAGGGAGCGATACCTCGGCCAATAACCCCGTTTATACCGCGCTGAAAAAAAACAAGATCATGCACCTCATCCATGATCAAACGGCCGATGAAATGAGCAAAAACCTGGCAAAGGGAAATATCGATGCGATTATTGATCTTAAGCCATTTGCACCACCGGCATCAATGACTGTACATGTGCAATACAGCAAGGCATCGGGCGATAAGGGCAGCGTATTAAAATCGGCTCTGAATAACATTTTTTATCGCATTCAATCAGAAGAGCTGAAGCGCATCCAATCATACACCACAGTTCAGGTACCCCAATTAATCGACCTTAAAGAGGAAACCATAAGCGGTCGCCCATATAAATATATCGACTTTATATTACCGGGGCAGTTAGGTTTTTCATTACTAAGCAGCGGTGTTTTTGGTACAGCTTTCGTGTTCCTTAGCTTACGGTTAACGCTGGTTATCAAACGTTTTTTTGCCACACCGGTTAAGCGTTATAGTATTGTTTTAGGCGAGGCCATTGCAAGGCTGGCTTTTTCACTACTGGGCTCATTATTCATTATACTGGTAGGGCATTACATGTTTGGCTTTACGCTCATCCACGGTGTTACAACTGTACTTAATATGCTGGTGCTCTCGGCTATTGGATTGATCATTTTTATGGGTTTTGGCTTTACCGTGTCAGGCATTGCCAAAAACGAAAGTTCGGTGCCACCACTTTCCAACATTATTACATTGCCGCAGTTCTTACTTTCCGGTACTTTCTTTTCTATCACAGCTTTCCCTACCTGGCTGCAGTATATCAGTAAAGCATTGCCGCTTACTCATTTAAATGACGCTATGCGTAAAGTAGCCTTTGAAGGCGCAGGTTTGGGGGATGTTACCCATCAACTGCTGATACTCTTTGCCTGGTTTATCGGGATTTATGCTGTGGCGGTGAAAACATTTAAATGGGAGTAGTTGGAAAGATGCAGGAGTTTTAGAGATAAGGGTCAGGAATTTGCGAGCCGCTGAACACTAACCCCATTGTGTCTTTACCCGTCGCACGAAAAATCGCAAAATCCAGATTTATGAAGTTTTTAAAAGCTCGTAAGCTTTCGGCCCTAATACAATAGAATCCAGGCGCATAAACTTAACATTATGTTAACATTAACTACGTTAATATTAACATTAAGATAACATTTAGGAAATATATTTGCAGAAACAACCTCTGCAATGGCAATCAAACCCGTCAATTTCATCACATTAGTTTTCTTTTTGTTAACTAAGTGTTCAATTACTGTTAAGGCACAAGATTCAAAAGTAGGCACCTGGGGCATAGTTACGGTAGTTTTGCCAGGCGATAGCTCCCACAAATGGGGTGGTTATACCGAGTTTCAGACCCGTACCAATAATGTATTCAGCCAGTTTCAATATTATGAGGTTAAGGCTGGTGTAAGCTATGATATAGACAGGAACTTTACCGCGCTTTTAGGTACAGGCCGCTACACTACCTTTGATTATATGGATGTTGGTAAAGGCCCTACAACTACCGAAACCCGTTTCTGGGAGCAAATTACCAGCAACCAGTTTCTGTACCGCATAAAACTTGAGCACCGCTACCGGGTAGAACAGCGCTGGGTTAACAGCGACTACCGCAACCGTTTCCGTTACAGGCTCAACGTGTTTGTGCCTTTAAACAACACCAAAATTGTGGCTAAAACATGGTTTATCTCTGCTTTTGACGAGGTGTTTCTGAACAATAAAGTCCCTAATTTTGAACGCAACAGGGTTTCGGCGGCGTTAGGTTACCAGTTTGATAAATCATGGATCTTACAAGCCGGCTGGATCAATCAATACAACTATTCAACAGCGGCAAAAAGCGATAAGGATAATATTATGTTGATACTCATGTACCGCATTCAGCGTAAAAATGCAGTACAGCGTGAGCATGTACCTACTACAAGCGATTAATCACCGTTGACTGGAATGATTGCGTTGATTTAGTTGATTCTGCCTGGATTTGAGGGATTTTTTGGAAAGCAGGATTTTTTTGAAATATGCAAATAAAATCCGATAATCCGACAAATCACATAAATCATGGTTCAGACAATTTCGCATTAGCGATAGAAGCGGATACCGTCCGTCAGCTGACGGATAAGGCCCTGTGTAGTATGAGCGGATAGGTACTGTCTTTACATCCAAATATAATTTCATTAATTTTGTTGCTTAATGAGAGCTTCGTTCAGAAGTTCATCATGTGTAGCCCCAGGCAAAGCCGGGGCTACTTCCTTTTTAAAAGCCGGATCATATTTTTCTTCTTTCTTCCATAGGTAATACATCATTACAAGCAGTTTTTTCTGCACGGCGACATATCCTTTCATTTTTATCCTTGTCCGTTCATAGACCCGTTCGAACAGTTTTTGAAATTGAGGCTGATCGTCCCTTACTGCACAAAGTGCAGGCATGTGCAGTATACGCCTTATTCTTGAATTGCCTTTCTTTGATATCTTCGTTCTGCCTGTATGCTTACCTGATTCATTTTCAATGACATCGTAACCTGCATACTTAACCAGGCTGGCTGCGTTATCAAATAGGATAAATCCGTTTGTTTCAGCAGCGATAACAGCAAAGGACAACAAGCCTAAGCCTTTAATAGCACAAATGTTCTTGTAGTGCCTGTTAAGAATTGGATCGGATTGGATCAATTGAGCGATCAGTTTTTCCAATTCTTTCATATGTTTCTCGTATAGCTTTAAAGAACTTTTGAGTTGTTTAATGATATCTTTGTTTTTAAACTGGCTATGCTCGATACTATGTAGTTGATTGGCCGTGGCTGTATAAAATTCATTCAGGCTTTGATGCTGTCGTGTATAATAGCGTAAGGTATACAGTTCCATGCTGGGTGGCGTCCATTGTTCCAGTTTCTTTTCAGCTCCTACCTTGGCTAAACCACGGGCATCGATCTTATCGTTCTTTGACCTGATTCCGTCTGCCTGCAAATGTTTCTTTGCCTTATTAGGCAAAAGGATACTTACACTATTACCTTTATGGTGTAAAAACCAAGCCAGTTGCTCGTGATAAACGCCGGTAGCTTCCATTGTATAAATAAGAGGTAAGTCTTCTTTTTTATGGCGCTTTACCCATTCCAATAATGCTCCAAAGCCACTTTCAATATTGGCAAATTTGTGAGTAGCCTTTACCTTGACATCCTGTTCATCATTGATGACCGAAATACAACAGGCGAAATCTTTCATGGAGACATCGATCCCTACTGAATACTTTAAGTTCTTCATGCTTTACATTTATTGTTTATCAGAAAAACCCTTCACAGTCTTTGCTCATATTAATAGCTGATCAGGCGCATAACCTGTCATTCGGTACTGTCCAGACTTTAAGAAGCTAAAAAAGGAGAATTAGCCTATCTCGTCAACATCGTAATAGTACGTGTCATGCACGGGCCCAAAGTGTCTCCTTTTATTCTGATTTATTTATAAATGTAAAGATATGAGCCCGGGCCGAAGGCAATGCCATAATTCCGGCCATGATTTTTAAGATCCAGGGATTACCGAATTGTATCATCAAATAATCGTAATCCTGGCAATCTTTTAATCCTATCAATCACGGTTCTGACAAATATCCGCTCCGTTGCGGTGTCCTCAGGTCAACTAATCATGCGTGTTGTCGTGAAGACACGACAACGGGATAAAAAAGCACATCGATTTTAACACTAATCAATCTCAAAATGCCCCGATTCTTGTTCAAAAAATCTACGTTTTCGTGAAAAAACAGTCCATTCTATATTAAATTCATGTTAAATCGCATCATTAATTGCCAATAATCGTTACAAATACAAAATTTCAATTGCGTTTTCCTAATTTAGGCATTAACTTAGCCGCCGTTATTAATAGTATTCATTCAAACCACACTCTGACAATTCACTATGAGCATAATAATTGATGTGCATGCCCGCCAGATCTTAGATTCGCGCGGTAACCCTACTATTGAGGTAGAAGTTTTAACCGAGAATGGCGCATTTGGTCGCGCTGCTGTACCTTCAGGTGCATCAACCGGCGTTCACGAAGCTGTTGAGCTTCGCGACAATGATAAATCAAAATACATGGGCAAAGGCGTTTTAAAGGCCGTTGAAAATGTAAATGAAATTTTAGCTCCTGAATTAAAAGGTATCGATGTGTTTGAACAAAATGCTATCGACGCTTTAATGATCGAGATTGACGGTACCGAAAACAAAGGAAAAATTGGTGCTAATGCTATTTTAGGTGTATCATTAGCTGTAGCTAAAGCAGCTGCACAGGAAAGCCGCCAGCCTTTATACCGCTATATTGGTGGTGTAAATGCTAACACGCTGCCAATCCCGATGATGAACATCGTTAACGGTGGCTCACACTCTGACGCGCCTATCGCTTTCCAGGAATTTATGATCATGCCTGTTGGCGCTCCTTCATTCTCTGAAGCTTTACGTTGGGGTACCGAAGTATTCCACAACCTGAAAAAGATTTTACATGACCGCGGTTTATCAACTGCAGTAGGTGACGAGGGTGGCTTTGCTCCTACTTTTGAAGGTACTGAAGATGGTGTTGAAACCATTTTAAAAGCTATCGAAAAAGCTGGTTACAAAGCAGGCGAAGATATCTTCATCGCGTTTGACTGTGCTGCATCTGAGTTTTACAAAGACGGTAAATACGACTATACAAAATTTGAAGGCGAAAAAGGTGCTATCCGCACCAGCGCTGAACAAGCAGATTACCTTGCCGAATTAGTAGCTAAATATCCTGTTATCTCTATCGAAGACGGTATGGCCGAAGATGATTGGGAAGGCTGGAAAATTTTAACTGATAAAATCGGTAAAAAAGTTCAGTTAGTTGGTGATGATTTGTTTGTAACCAACACCAAACGTTTACAAAGAGGTGTTAGCGAAGGCATTGCTAACTCAATCCTGGTAAAAGTAAACCAGATTGGTTCATTAACCGAAACGATCAACGCGGTTACTTTAGCTCAAACCAACGGTTTCACCTCAGTAATGAGCCACCGTTCGGGCGAAACTGAAGATTCAACCATTGCTGACCTTGCTGTTGCGTTAAATTGCGGCCAGATCAAAACCGGTTCGGCTTCACGTTCAGACAGGATCGCTAAATACAACCAGTTGCTACGTATCGAAGAAGAATTAGGCGCTAACGCTAAATTCATCGGTAAAGATTTCAAATACTTTAAAAAATAATCTTTTGATGATATGGAAGGCCATTTGTGTAAAGCAGGTGGCCTTTTTTGTTTTTCAAAAGTCATGCCGACTGTTTAAATCCGGTAGCATCTAAAGGTAACTGACATCTCCACGCCGTCATGCTGAACTTGTTTCAGCACCCCCATGAGAAAGGCAGGCGATTTGCTTAGCATGTGGCTTAGCAAGTGAGATGTTGAAACAAGTAACAACATGACGACATTTTAATGTCGTCTTCAAGGTTTTTTATACCTTTGCCCCTCAATCAAAGCCAAATAATTAAACCAAAGCAGTTACGTTATAATAATTTGTTAAAATAAACTAATGAACAGAAAAGGGATTTTGAGGATATTGGGTATAGTGCTGATATTGGTTTTAAGCATTGGGCTTGACAGGGTTACTAAAATTTACGTAAGGGAACATATTCACATCAGCGATAACATTTTTGTTATCAAAAACTTTTTCACCATACTGCATGCCGAAAACACAGGTGCTTTTTTAAGCCTTGGCGATTCGCTGCAAAACCCATGGAAATTCATCCTGTTATCATTACTGCCTTTACTGGCGCTTGCCTTTGGCGTTTTTTATGTCATGTTAAAACCGTCGATAGGTAAATTAACCACCACAGGCATTGTTTTGGTTATTGCCGGTGGTGCAGGTAATTTATACGACAGGATGCTATACGGCAGTGTAACCGACTTTATGCATATGAATTTCAAGATCTTCCAAACGGGCGTGTTCAACGTGGCCGACGTATCTATCATGATAGGCATGGGCCTCATCCTGCTGGAATCATGGCAAAAAGACCGTGACACTAAAAGAAAGAAACTGGCTGCAGACGCTGAAACCTCTCCGGCATAAGAAATCATACACGAATTAATTTGCAAGCTGGTTGTAATTTTTTCGAATTACACGAATTCAATTTAATATTAAGTCACAGTATCTTCTTCAATCAACATTTACACAGCAGAAATTGGTGTAATTAGCTTAATCAGAAAAAATTAGGGTAAAAACTCCACCTGCATTGCCGGCAACCACCGCTCAGATTTACAAGTTACTCCCCTGCTTCATAAAGGCTTAAAATTTTCTTAACAATAAAAAACGTATCTTTGCGGCTAATTACCCGTTCGCTTACGGTTTTGAGCCCAGCAAACTCTTCAGATCCGCTTATGCTTTCGCGTTAGCACATTATATATTACAAACAATCAGAATGTCATTCGAAAATTTAAATTTAATTGAGCCTATCCTCAAGGCTTTAAAAACAGAGGGATATACCACACCTACCCCAATACAGGCACAAGCCATCCCTATTATATTACAACACCAGGATTTATTGGGCTGCGCCCAAACCGGTACCGGCAAAACCGCGGCTTTTGCTATCCCTACCCTGCAGTTACTACACCAGGACAGGATAGCCCACAAGGAGCAAAAAACCATTAAAGCTTTGGTTTTAACCCCAACCCGCGAGCTTGCCCTGCAAATTGGCGAAAGCTTTACCGCTTACGGCAAACATACCGGCCTTAAAAACCTGGTCATATTTGGCGGTGTATCACAAAACCCGCAGGTTGACGCTTTGCGTCGCGGTGTTGACATTTTAGTAGCCACACCGGGCCGCTTGCTCGATTTAATGAACCAGCGTTATGTTCACCTGGAGCATGTTAAATTCCTGATACTGGATGAGGCCGACCGTATGCTGGATATGGGCTTTGTTAATGATGTTAAAAAGATCATTGCCAAAGTACCGGCTAAAAGGCAAACCCTGTTCTTTTCGGCCACTATGCCAAAAGAGATCCAAAGCCTGGCCGACAGCATCCTGAACAAGCCCGAAAAAGTTGAAGTTACCCCGGTTTCATCAACGGCTGATACCATACAACAAGCAGTTTACTATGTTGATAAGGGAGATAAAAAATCGCTTTTGATCCATATCCTGAAAGATAAGGATATCAAAACGGTACTGGTATTTACCCGTACCAAACATGGTGCCGATAAAGTGGTTAAAGACCTTAACCGTGTAGGTATCACTGCCGAAGCTATTCATGGTAATAAATCACAAAATGCAAGGCAGCGAGCTTTAACCAACTTTAAAAACCGCACAACCCGCGTACTTATAGCTACTGATATTGCAGCCCGTGGTATTGATATCGACGACCTTACACACGTTATCAATTACGAATTGCCAAACGTACCCGAAACTTATGTACACCGTATTGGCCGTACAGGCCGGGCCGGCGCCAATGGCATAGCATTTTCATTTTGCGACGCCGAAGAGCTTGAATTTTTGAAAGATATCCACAAGCTGATAGCCAAACAGATCCCTATTGAGGAAGGTCACCCGTATCCGCTTAGTCCGGCGGCTATGGCAGCTAAAATAAACGAAGCGCCTAAAAAAGGCGGTTCAGGAGGCGGTCAACGCGGTGGCGGCGGTGGTCGTGGCGGAAACCGCAGGTCAGGTGGCAGCGGTGGCGGCAATAGCCGTTCGGCCGGTAATAACCGCTCAGGCGGCAATAAAAAATCTGGCGGTAACCGCTCAGAATCAGGCAGGCCTGGTGGGGCCAGCGGCATGAGTGGCGCAAGGAGAGGATAGAGAAGGTTGAATAGATAAATAGTTGATTAAGTGAGTGTTTTTTTTTAATGCTTGAAAAAACCACTCACTTAATCAACCTAATAAACCAGTCACCATAAAAACAACCACCCGCCAAAAACATTTCCCTGTTAATAAGTTAATAAGCATATTTGTAACGGTCGAAAAAATTAAATAGCTTTAAATGAAAATCATTCAGCCGGTATCAATGAAACGCCTTATAGATCTTTTCAAGAATAAGTTTTTCCTGGTTACCATTGCTTTTGTGGTGTGGATGATATTTTTTGACAGGAACGATCTTTTTTCGCAATACCAATACCACCAGCAGGTTAAAAAACTAAGGCTTGAGCGCGATTTCTACAAAGCCCAAACCGACCAGGTGACCAAGGAGCTTAAAGAATTGACCACCAACCCCCAGCAAATGGAAAAATTTGCCCGCGAAAAGTATCTCATGAAAAAAGCCAATGAGGATGTTTATGTGGTGATCCCGGAGACTAAGGAGAAGTAAATATTCAGCAAGAATAGGGGCTTAAAAAGCGTGGGCATGTGCGATTCCCTCCCCTGGGAGGGTGTAGGGAGGGGTTTCTACGCTATTTTAACAATGTTCTATCAAAATCTTTCGGCAGTTTAATCGAATCATCGTCTTTCACAATCTCAATTATCATCCCTTCAATAGCCCGTAATACATTAGGCAGATCATCTTTTACATCCGCCTCGGCGAACCTTAAAAATTTAACACCCAAGCTTTCTAATTTCGCTTGCCGGGCATCATCTTTAATCAAGGCTTCATCATT
The DNA here is from genome assembly GCF_034263275.1 of Mucilaginibacter sp. cycad4. Lineage (NCBI taxonomy): Bacteria > Pseudomonadati > Bacteroidota > Sphingobacteriia > Sphingobacteriales > Sphingobacteriaceae > Mucilaginibacter > Mucilaginibacter sp. cycad4. The sequence continues at coordinate 4,562,955 of NZ_CP139559.1, forward strand.
GTAATGATACCTGCCATCAATTTCAATTGCCAGCATTAGTTCTTTACAGTAGAAATCTACTATATAATTATCTATACAACGCTGACGGTCAAAGTCGAAACCTAATAGTTTATTCTCCTTTAATTCTTTCCATAAGAGTACTTCGCCAAAAGTCATTTCTTTGCGAAGTTTGCGAGCTAACGCTTTTAGATTAGGGTTGTATGGAATGATTTTGACCATTTTTTTATTGTCGCTTTATGAAACCCCTCCCTACACCCTCCCAGGGGAGGGAACCGCACTGGCCCCGCTTTTATCTGTCGCTTATCTCGCCTTTGGCTTCTTTCCCTTCCTGCCTCTTACATCTCACAGTCTTGACTCTACTATCTTACACTTCCCCTTCCCTCTTCCTCAAAAACCACTCGGTTGATAACAGCAGCAGGATCAGCCCAAACAGCCATTTCATATCTATCAGGTCGCTGTAGTGCTTATCCTCATAAACCACCGTTTTGATATTTTCATTTTGGCGGATGAGATTTGCAAGTTGGCTTACTTGCGATGGCTTGATCATTTGGCCACCGCTTTGTTTGGCCAGGGTGCCGAGTAGTGCATGATTTGCGGCGCTTTGGCGGGTTTCGAGATTGAGCGGCTTTATGGTGAATTGCCCCGTAGCTTTAAACCCCTGCTTTCCATTTTGTGTTGAAGCATTGTAGGTGTATTCGCCTATAGGAAGGGAGCCGGCATCAAGCTGGTAGCTTTGTCCGGTACGGGTAAACAGAAAGCTGTAGTTTTTTCCTGCAGTGCTTTTCAACTCTATCTTTACATCGGGCGTATTGATCAGTTCAAGGGCTTCGTTGTATAGCTCGGCATTAAGGATTACATTTTCCCCTTCGTCAAACACATTACGGGCCGGATAAACGCGGAAACGCTGACGGTTTGCGTTGGCAGTTAAATACTGTACCGTTTGACTCAGCAGTTCATCTGTAGCGTTGCGATTGCCATAATTTTGATATTCGGCCAGTTGCCAACGCCACAGGCCTTCGCCGGTTAATACAGCAATACGTCGGCCTGCCTCATCGCCAAAGGCCAGTAAAGGATAGGTAGTAGCGACAGCCCCTATCTTCTGTTTCAATAAAACTGAACTGCCAGCAGCCGTTCCGTAACTGCCAAACGGCGCTATTAATGGCGGAAAGGCAGCAATTTTTTTCCGTGCCGAATCAGACAAGGTGAAAGCGGTAAAATCATTGGTTGGCAGGGGCATCACCTCCTGCGTTTCAGCACGGCCTGCGCTTATGTGTACCGTGTTTTGCTCACTATTAACGGCCTGCAGGTTACTTTGTGAACCAACGATATACCAAACCGGTGTTTTACTCTTAGCAATAAAGCTTTTCACCGGCGAATACTCGCCTGCCGAAAGCTGATAGAGGATCACCAGGCTATAATCTACCGGTTTAATAGCTGCAGCATCGGTAAGCGAACTTGCCTTTACCTCAAAGTTTTTATTGGTTTCGATAGCCTGCTTGATCACCGTTAAATCGGGATGCGGACCGTTATATAGCAACAGCACCTTTTGCCGGGCGTCCAATACTTCCACGTAAATAGTTTCGGTATTGTTTTGGATGGACAGCTCATTTTTTACAGGAGTAATGCTGATGTTATATTTTCTGAGTCCTTTCTTAGCAGCGTTTAATTTTATGGGAACGATCTTTTTAAAGTCGTTTCCGGTTACCGCGATACTTTGCGCATACACCTGTTTACCATCTTCGGTAACCGACAGGTTCATGTTTTCGCCTTTACTTTGATAGGCAGTGGCAAGCACTTCTATCACAAAATCATTCTCTAAAAAGGCCGTTTTATTGTAGTTTACATTGCCGATAAGCAGATCGCGTTTGGCAGTGGTATCACCAAGGGCTATAGTGTAAATGCTGGTTTTGATATTCCGGGCATCATATTGCGGATCGTTACCCTGGTTATATAAACCATCGGTAGCCAGTATCAGCGCACCGATGTTTTGATTAGTGAACCTGTCGTTAAGCTGGTGCAAGGCTCCCGCAATATCGGTTTGTTTACCGTTAAAACTTTTTGAAAGTCCCGGATGCAGGTCTTTATCAAAACTAAACTCCTGTACATCATATTTATCGCCAAGCTCTTGTTTCAGTTTAGCCAGGCCATCAACGAAAGCAGATGAGTTAAACCCTGCCGGTTTAAAAGTATTGATGGACGATGAATTATCCTGTGCAATAAGCACTAACGGTTTTTGCGGTTCATATTTAACCGATTTTACCAGGGGAGACATGAGCAGCACCGTTATAAAAAACACGGTTATCGCACGGATAGCAGCCAGTGTATAGCGTAAGTTTTTACTTAGGTCAACCGGTTTGCGGTACATGAGCCAGGCATATGCCAAACCCAGCAATAAGCCGGCAGGCAACCACCATCCCGAAACAGAACCCCATGTAAGTGAAAACATTTGTAGCTATAGTATCATCAGGGCGCAGATCATCCGGCCCAATAAACATTACCTGCAAAATGCGAAATTATTGTGAAATGAGGGGAATAAGTTTTAAACCTCACCCAACCCTCTCCAAAGGAGAGGGCTTAAAAGTTTTTTCAAGTCTCCCCTTTTTGGGGAGATTTAGAGGGGGTGCATTTTTACAACATCCCGCCATCAACAGGGATAACCTGTCCGGTGATGTAAGCGGCCATGTCTGACGCAAGGAATACACAGGCATTGGCTACGTCTTCCGTTTCGCCGGCACGCTTAAGCGGGATGCCTGCTGCCCAGCCTTCTACAACTTTAGGGTCAAGCACTTCGGTCATTTCGGTGCGGATAAAGCCCGGGGCAACCACGTTGGTACGGATATTACGTGAGCCAAGCTCTTTAGCAATCGATTTAGAGAAACCAATGATCCCTGCTTTTGAAGCGGCATAATTAGCCTGGCCGGCATTGCCCTGCACACCAACAACCGAGCTCATGTTAATGAATACACCTTTGCGGTTTTTCATCATGATTTTTGAGGCAGCCTTGGTAACGTTAAATATCGATTTCAGGTTTACGTCAAGCACTTCGTCCCAGTTCTCCTCAGTCATGCGCATCAGCAAACCGTCTTTGGTGATACCAGCGTTATTAACCACAATATCAAGCGTACCAAAATCAGCAACAATATCAGTGATCAGTTTATCAGCCTCATCAAATTTGGAAGCATCAGACCGGTAACCTTTTATTTTAGTGCCGAAGTTTTGCAGCTCCTGCTCAAGGGCCTGGCCTTTTTCAACAGACGACAAATAAGTGAAAGCTACGTTAGCGCCATGCTCGGCAAATTTTTCGGCAATCTTACGGCCTATTCCTTTTGACGCGCCGGTAACCAACGCGGTTTTTCCTTCTAATAATTTCATAATTAAAGTATATGATTTCAGGGCGGTGAAGTTAGTAGTTTTTTGTTTCTGTTCATAGATGATAGTTGTTCATGGTGGATGGTTCATAGATCATAGTAACAGCTTATAGTTAATGGTTCATAGCAGATAGTTCATAGTAGATGCACCGTATCTTTTTATGGCCATAGCCCCTACGATAAACGAAATCCCAAAAAACATGAACCATGATCTATCAACTATGAACCAAAACCCTACTTCAAATACTCCGCCGGTATCGGGTTATCCTTCCGTTCCCCATCATAAAACCACGCCAGGATCCAGAAGCGGGTACCGTCGTTAAACAATTCAATGCTATTGATACCGCGTTCGGTTACCGGCCCGTTGGCTGTGTTGCGCGATTCGTAGGTGCTCCACACGTGGTAAATACTGCCAAACTTTTCAACCCGTCGGGCTATCTCCCGCTCGTCAAAACCATTTTTTGACAATGATGGATCGGCCAGTTTGTGGTATTCCTTCAGCGTCATATAGCTGAACTGTTGTTTGCCTTGTTTATCGGTATAACCTGCACCAACATGAACATTGGCAATATGCAGCAGGCTATCACGCTCGTAGCTTATCTTCTCCCCTTTTTTAACGGAGACTACACCGTAATAAGCTTTCATGATACCATCAAGGGTACTTACATTATCGCCATATTTGGTAATAACCTGCGAGTGTGCAGGGAAAGTAATAGCAATGCTTATAATAGCAATGAGCAGCGGCAGGATATTCTTTTTCATGATGATGGTAATTTTGTATAAATCAGATTTTAAATGAATAAACAAAAAATATCCGGGATATAGTAAGGCTAAATAACCATTTGTGAAAATAAAAATGTCATTTCGATGGAGCCGGGCAGGTATGTGTTTCGGGGCGAAAGAGAGATCTTATACGCCGTGCATAGCTTTAAAGCAAGGTGTATAAGATCGTATGCATGAATTAGTTAAAGAAGAGTTCTTGAAAAAAAGGTTGTAGATTAAAGTGAAAACTAAGAACAAACACTTTAAATCAAGAACTCATGAAACAAGTTACACAATTAGATTTTAGCGGACAAAAGATTTTTGCAGGCATAGATGTTCATAAAAAGTCATGGAAGGTGAATATCCGGAGTGAGCAGATGGAACTGAAGACGTTTTCGCAAAATCCATCGGCAGAAGAATTAAGTGCTTACCTGAAGCGCAATTACCCTTTAGCGGATTATCATGTTGTTTACGAGGCAGGCTTTTGTGGTTTCTTCCATCAGCGGAAATTTAACGAGGCGGGGATTAACTGCATCGTGGTTAACCCGGCTGATGTTCCGACTACAGGCAAGGAAAAGCAACGCAAATCAGACCTTGTAGATTGCCGGAAATTGGGTCAGGCCTTGAGTAAAGGTCAGCTCACTGGTATTTTTATTCCCGGCATTGAACAACAGGATGACAGGGATATCATCCGCACTTATAATCAGATGGTAAAAGACCAGACGCGTTATAAAAACAGGATCCGGGGATGGCTTAACTTCCAGGGGATAACATTCGGTGAATCAGAGAGCCGGTATTGGTCTAATGTTTTTACCCGTTGGCTTAAAGAACTGTCACTGAATCCATCGGCGAGGACAGCACTTGACCTGAAGCTACAGGGCTACCAGCAGGCCCGGGATATGGTGCTGGCTGCAACCAGGCAAGTTCGCATCCTGTCCAAACAGGAACGGTATAAGAAAAGAATAACCCTGATCCGGACAATTCCAGGCGTGGGTGAGATCACCGCTTTATGGTTTGTAACAGAGGTGGGAGATGTTAACCGGTTTAAATCACTTGACGCTTTATGCGATTATGTTGGCCTTGTGCCAAATACTCACAGTACCGGGGACAAGGAAAAAGTATCAGGCCTGACCAGAAGGGCCAATCACCAGCTCAGGGAAAAACTTATTGAAGCCAGTTGGACAGTTATACGTACCGATCCGGCTATGACAATGGCATTTAACGATTATTGCAAGCGGATGAAAAAGAATAATGCCATCATCAGGATAGCTAAAAAAATCCTCAACCGGATCCGTTATGTGATGAAGAACGAGGCTCCGTATGTAATAGCTGTAGTGCAATAATATAGAACTAATAATGCAGGATAAAACAATCTGTTTTGTTATCTGATGATAAACCGGAATGAGAAATCCGCAGCCCTTTTGAGGTGTCTGCTTGTATAAGACTACGGTTATCATTTTATCTAATAATTTAAACGCGATGCTGCGGCCCGTTATGGTGTCCGCTTATAGGAGATTGATTGTTGTTTATCGATGCATTAACATCACTAAAAGTCGGTGAAGGTTTTCTTAGCCATGGGCGAAAAAGATAGACAATAAAAAAGTCTCCTGTTACAGAGACTTCTTTTATCTAATTCGGCGGATCATATTGCTGGCAGGTTGCTCCTCAGCAGAGCCTGTTTCCTCTTCTGATCTGCAAAGGAAAGTTAAGAAAACATGGCAACGCTTTGCTTAATTATTTATAAATTATAACTTTATAAAAAATCTATTAACCCAATTCTGGAATATCAGCCTTGCTTTAGATTATTTTCATCATAGGAGATTTCTCCTCTCGCTGCCGCACTGCCTTCGCATGTTCGTCGAAATGACATTTTTCTATAATAAATTGAAATTAAAAAGTAGTATTCAACGATACCCCGTAAGTCCGTGGGTTGCCTAAGTGTGTTGCGCCGAAATCATAGGCATAATCAATATATTTTTTGTTGGCGATATTGCTTTCCCAGAAAAACAAGCCGAACCTTTTAGTGCTTACACCTACCCTTGCATTAAACTTATTATAACCTTTTTGCTCAATCTGGTTAGCCAGGTCGAAATATTGATCGCCAAGGTAGCGCCACTCCCCGCGGGCAATCAGCTTTGTTTTAAGCGGACCGCCCAGGTCATAGCCATATTGCAGGGCCAGCATACTGGTGATGTTAGGTGTATAAATTTGCTTGTTCCCTTTTAAATTCACTTCTTCACCATTGCTGCCAACTACTAAAGTGGTATAACGGGCGTGGGTATAACCAAAATTATAATCAAACTCCAGGCCTTTAATTGGGGTAGCGTTAATTTCGGCCTCAATACCTTTGCTGCTTAGCTTGCCCGCATTTTTGGTAACGGTGATAGCATCGGGCAATATCAGGGTAGGCACCTGGGCGTCAGTAACGCGGGTATAAAACGCGGTTACATTTACACGGAGGCGATTATCTAAAAAGTCGTTTTTTGAACCAATCTCATAGTTGTTGCTGTACTCTGGTTTGAAAGAATAAAGCGGCGGAGATGAAGGATCAGAACCCAGTTCGGTAATGCCGCCCGCGCGGAAACCGCGACTGTAAGTAGCAAACAGGTTATTGTGTGCCGATACATGGTAAGCCAGGCTCACTTTAGGCGTAAAGGCTTTGTAATGTGCCGTTGACGAAGTATCCGAACGGGTAACCACCGACTCGCCGCCGTTTGGTAAAAATTCGCCCATTACGTTTTCCTTTTTATGCTCGTAATCATAACGCAAACCAGCAGTAATATCAAACTGCTCATTCACGGCATAAGTAGCCTGTCCGTAAACAGCGATGCCATAGTTCCGGTCGGTATTGGTATTGATACTGGTAAAATCAGTCATCGGCGAACCAACAGCGGCTGCGTCATCTCCAAAATAAGTGCCCTGCCTGTTTGGCGCATAGTGATAAAACCCATAAGTACCGGCTGCCCATTTCAGTTTTGAGGCAGATGAAGCCGGCGAGGTAAAGCGGAACTCCTGGATAGTGGTCTTTACTTTATTCCATTTGCCGCCATAATTGTTTACGATAGATACGGCGTCAATAGGCGAAAAGTCGCCATCAATAGGTGTGGTATAGTAACGATTGTTTACCTGGTAAGATGTTTGAGAGGTAAAATTAAAATCATTGCCGCTGTAATTGGCGGTTAATGACGATTGAAAAGTATTATCAACCATTTTGGTGGTAGCATTCTGGTTAACCTCAAAAGGATGACTTAAAGCATCGTCAGGCGAACCGGCTAAAGTGAACGCGCCGTTGTTGCGGTTGTTGTAGTTTTTTACATTTAGGGTGAAAGCAAGCTTTGAAGTAGCCAAAAACTTCAGGTAATAGTTACCCAAAAAATAGTGCTGCTTATCAAAGTGGGTATTGTTAAAGGCATTGGTGTAAAAACCATTAAAGCCCGAATAGATTCCGGCTACGCCTAAATACAATTTATCTTTTACCAGAGGGGCTTTGATACCCAGGGTATAACGTTGCTGGTTATAATTACCTACATCAACACCGGCAAAACCGCTCAGGGTATTTGATGGCTGTTTAGTGATCACATTGATAACGCCGCCTGTAGCATTACGGCCATAAAGCGTTCCCTGCGGGCCGCGAAGCACTTCTATCCTATCCACATCCAGCAGTTGAGGGATATAAGTGTCCAGGCCGTATTGGTTTACGCCATCGACATAGGTTGCAACGGCAGGGTCATATGATGTGGTGACAATACCGCGGATGCCGGTAACGGTACGCCCATCGCCGGGGGCTCCTGAATTTAAGTTAGGCACAATGGCGGTAAGGTCTTTCAGGTCCCAAAGCCTGTAATCCTGGATTTGTTTGGCCGAGAGCGTTGAAATGCTGAATGGCACGCGTTGTGCCTGTTCTTCGGTTTTTTGCGCTGATACCGTAACCTCATCCAACTGGTTGCTGGCATCATTCAACTGAATTGTTACCGGGCGGCTGGTACCGATCATATTTACCGGTATGTTTTTAGCCGCATAGCCAATAGCGCTGATGTGCAGGGTATATTTCCCGGCAGTTATATTTTTTAAAATAAACTTCCCGCTCCTGTCGGCACTGGTTTGGTAGTTGGTATTGAGCAGGTACACTGTAGCGCCCGCAACAGGCTGGCCCTTGCTATCGGTAACAGTGCCCGAAAAATCGCCCGTGGTTTGGCTCCGGGCCGAAAATGCAATAATAAGGAGTAATAGAGTAAATAATTTACGCATAACATAGGTATAAATGTGTACAGATCACACATTGTAATCGATTGTCAATATTAGCAAATGACGAACAATAAATAGTTACGGACACATAAATATTACTTAATTATGTAAAAAACATATTGTGCAATTGTAGTGACGCGCTCAGTGTTTGCGCGGTTATTCACATGTAAAAGCACGCCTCAACCGCGAGTTCTAAAACGGCTGATCATATTATGCCCGGGATAGCTCATCGAACTTAACCATGAAAATATCTATAAATCAAAAAAGGCCGCATCACCATGTGATACAGCCTCTCATATTTTCAAAGCAAAAACCTTTCAGCTTTCGCCTTTCCTTTAACCTAAAATATACTTTAACCTAAAAAGATTAATAACGGTAATACTCCGGTTTAAACGGACCTTCAACAGTTACGCCGATGTACTCAGCCTGATCCTGGTCAAGTACTTCCAGCTCAACACCAATTTTTGCAAGGTGCAGGCGGGCTACTTTTTCGTCCAGGTGTTTTGGCAGGGTGTAAACTTTGTTTTCGTAAGCCGCACCGTTTGTCCAAAGCTCTAATTGAGCTAAAGTTTGGTTGGTGAACGAGTTGCTCATTACAAAGCTTGGGTGACCGGTAGCGCAGCCTAAGTTAACCAAACGGCCTTCGGCTAACACAATAACGTCTTTGCCTTCAATGGTATATTTATCAACCTGTGGTTTAATCTCAACTTTGGTATTGCCATAAGTACCGTTTAACCAGGCCATGTCAATTTCATTATCAAAGTGACCTATGTTACAAACGATAGCTTTATCTTTCAATGCACGAAAGTGCTGCTCGCGAACAATGTTTTTGTTGCCTGTAGCAGTAACCACGATATCAGCTTCAGTAATGGCAGTGCTTAGTTTTTTAACTTCAAAACCTTCCATTGCAGCCTGTAAAGCACAGATTGGGTCAATTTCGGTAACAATAACACGTACACCGGAGTTGCGTAATGAATCTGCCGAACCTTTACCTACGTCGCCATACCCGCAAACAACAGCCACTTTACCGGCCATCATCACGTCGGTTGCACGGCGGATAGCGTCAACCAGTGACTCGCGGCAGCCATATTTGTTATCAAATTTTGATTTGGTAACCGAATCGTTAACGTTAATAGCAGGCATTGGCAGGGTTCCTGCTTTCACGCGCTCATATAAGCGGTGTACACCGGTAGTAGTTTCTTCTGATAAACCTTTGATTGCAGCAACCAGCTCAGGGTATTTATCCAATACCATGTTGGTTAAATCACCGCCATCATCAAGGATCATGTTAAGCGGCTGGCGGTCTTCGCCAAAAAATAAAGTTTGTTCAATGCACCAGTCAAACTCTTCGGCATTCATGCCTTTCCAGGCATAAACAGAAATACCGGCGGCGGCAATAGCGGCGGCAGCATGATCCTGGGTTGAGAATATATTACATGACGACCAGGTAACTTCGGCACCAAGCGCAATCAGGGTTTCAATTAAAACAGCGGTTTGGATGGTCATGTGCAAACAACCGGCAATCCTTGCGCCTTTAAGCGGCTGGCTCGGGCCGTACTCTTTACGTAAAGCCATTAGGCCAGGCATCTCAGCCTCAGCCAGTTCAATTTCCTTCCGGCCCCACTCTGCCAGCGACAGATCTTTTACTTTGTATTTAACGAATGCAGTTTCTACTGATGACATATCGATTTTATTTTTGAGAGTGCAAAGTTAACTTATATCCTTGTGAAAATGAAATGTTTGGTTTTCACTGACAAGAACGGGCAATTGTGCTATTTAGCAGCAAAACGTATAAGCTATCTATGCCTGCAACTGCTTTTGCTTCTCCCCCTGCTGCATTGTCAGGTTGCCGTTATAAACTCCGCCATTTTCAACGGATAGGTTCTGGGTTTTAATATCGCCGGTTATACGGCCTGTAGCTTTTATTTCAAGGGAAGAGGTATTAATATCACCCATTACCCTGCCATAAACAAATATTTCTTTGGTACTTATATTCCCCTTAACTTCTCCTTTTTCGCCCAGGATCAGGCCCTCATCAACTATTACATCACCGTTAACCAATCCGTCAATACGTGCAAAAGCCGGGGCTTTCAGGTTGCCTTCTAATACACTGCCTTCACTAATGAGTGTTGATATTGCCTGCAAATCGAGCGCAACCTTATCTTTTTTGGAGAAAATAGCCATGTTTTTAAAGTCTTAAGTTCTAAGTCCGAAGTCGATAGTCTAAATCTGGCGTCATAATAAATCCGTGGTCAACTTCGACTCCGGACTTAAGACTTCCGACTCAGAACTTATTTATTCAGGGTTAAAAAATTTACCGGATTAATCGGTTTCCCGTTTTTACGTACTTCATAGTGCAGGTGTGCACCCGTTGAATGCCCGGTTGATCCCACCTTACCTATGTTATCGCCAACTGTAACCTCCTGCCCCACCTTTACTTCAATTTTTGAAAGGTGGCCGTACAGGGTCTCCAGGTTGTTGATGTGCTGAATCCTGACGCATTTACCATAACCACCGGCCCATCCTGCAAAAACAACTTTGCCGCTGGCCGTGCATTTTACTGCATCGCCGCGGTTACCTTTAAAATCAATACCAGGGTGAAACTCGGCATGCTCCGAATCAAAAGGATCGCTCCTGTAACCAAAAAATGAGGTAAACGAGCTGATCCTCGGGTAACCCATGGGCGTAAACGCAATGGTACTTGTTAAATGTTTAAGGTAGTCATCATACAGGCTGTAAGCCTCGGTATCGGGTAGTTTTACACCTTCTCTGTTGCCATCGCCCCCTGTACCTTTTACAGTAAAACCTTTAAGGCCGCGCCTTTTCAAATACTCGTTTATAGTTTTAAGTTTAACCTCGATAGATTGAATGTACGACTGGGCAGTACCCTGGGTATTTACCTCTGCTTTAACCACCGGCATGGTGCCTTTAAGTTTAGTTATCTGCGCCTGTAACTGCTGGTTTTCGGCCTCCTGCGCAGCGTTTTCACGATGCAGGTAAAATACCAAACCACCAAGTGCCGCAACAACAGCTGCTATGCTCCACGCATAATGTTTAAGCCTGTTAAGGTGCTTGGTTTTTATTTGTAATGATTTAGTATGCTGTTGATTTTTGTTGATGATAACAACAGTGCTAATATCAGATGTTTTAGGTTTCATCAAATTCAAATAAGTTAGGGTACGCAAGTTAAAAATTACTGTTAATAAAACAATATTAAATGTATGTAAACAGGTTATCAATGAAATAGCCTTCTACGTTAATCGTCAACCAATTGTTATTATTCAGTTTTTATAAACGTAAACCAAGTATCATTTCTTATTTTTGTAACACTGATTTTATTGTAAAGCAAAAAAGAAATGATGTATCCGGAATATTTAGTGGCCCCGATGCGGGAAGATCTGACCAGGGTTGGTTTTGAAGAATTAAAAGATGCCGATGCTGTAAAAAGCGCTATTGAAAGCGAAGGTACAGTATTTGTAATGGTTAACTCGGTATGTGGCTGTGCTGCGGCAAACGCACGCCCGGCTGCTAAAATTGCCGCTGCAAACGGCAAACATCCTGATAAGCTGGTAACCGTTTTTGCAGGCATGGAAAAAGAAGCTGTTGATACTGCGCGTAATTATATGCTGCCTTACCCGCCATCATCACCTGCTATGGCACTGTTTAAAGATGGTAAACTGGTGCATATGATTGAGCGCTACCAGATAGAAGGCCGCCCGGCACAAATGATTGCCGACAACCTGATTGACGCATTTGAACAATACTGCTAATTTGAGCCGAAGGCGAAAGCCTGAAGCTGAAAAAGAGCGGAAGGCGGAAAGCCTGAAGCTAAAAAACAAAAAGAGTTGAAGGATTTTCTTCAGCTCTTTTTGTTTTTATAACAAATCGAAAATTCGATATCCAAAATCAGATTAATGGCATTGTGCTGCTATTTATCATCGCTGCTTTTGTCGTCGTCCTTTTCATCATGTTCGTCTTCATCGTCAAAATCATCGAAGTTGCCCATGTCTTCGTCATCCTCGTTAAATTCGCCGAAAAAGCGGTCTTCATCAAACATCAGCTCTTCCATCTTTTCCTGCTCGGGTGTGCTGGTATCAAAGCGGATGGCCCAGTTATCCGGAATATCATAGCTTTTATCAAATCCCCTGATCCACTCCACAAAAACAAGGCGAAACTCTTCTACCTTTTCCCTCATCAACTGCACATAGTCCTCTTCATTAATTTTCACCATTGATGCAAAAGATACGGCATTAAACATATCCTGCACTGCCAGTTTAATGAGCACAGCATTTTGCATCCGCAGCGAATATAAGCTGCCGCCTTCGGCACCAGCTATTTTTGCCTGGATGAGGGCGGCATTGCTGCACATCTGTATCGCCAGGTGTTCTTTCATGCTGTCTTCTTTTAATGATTCGGCAATCACATCTGCCAGGTCAAATAATTCCTGCGATTTTTGGTATACCGGGAGCTTTTCAAACTTTTCGAGTCTACGGGCCATGGGGTAAATTTACTACTTATAACACAAGTAGCCTCATATATAGTATTAAAGGCTTGTTAAAAAAACTATCTTTGCCGCATGAACATCCTGATTCTTGGTTCGGGCGGAAGGGAAAGTGCCTTCGCCTGGAAAATAGCCCAAAGCGCTCATTGCGAAAAACTTTTTATTGCCCCCGGCAATGCCGGTACCACCCAGTACGGTACAAACGTAAATATTAAGGTTACCGATTTTGAAGGCATTAAAGCGCTTGTTTTAAAAGAGGATATCAACCTGGTATTGGTTGGCCCCGAAGAGCCGCTGGTAAAGGGCGTTCATGATTTTTTCCTGGCCGACGAGCAATTGAAAAATATCCCGGTTGTCGGTCCGCAGCAGGAAGGTGCCCAGTTAGAGGGCAGTAAAGATTTCTCCAAACAGTTTATGGAGAAGCATAATATCCCAACTGCTGCTTACAAAACTTTCACCAAAGATACCCTGCAGGATGGCCTTACTTATTTAGCTACAGCCGGCTTACCGGTGGTGCTGAAAGCCGACGGACTCGCAGCCGGCAAAGGCGTACTGATCTGCCTTACTTTAGAGGAAGCACAAACCGAGCTTACCGCCATGCTGGCCGATGCCAAATTTGGCGAAGCAAGCTCTCGCGTAGTTGTTGAGCAATTTTTAACAGGCATTGAGCTATCGGTTTTTGTAATGACCGATGGTAACAGCTATAAAATTTTACCTGAAGCAAAAGATTATAAACGTATTGGCGAGGGTGATACAGGTTTAAATACCGGTGGTATGGGTTCAATATCTCCGGTACCATTTGCCGATGCTGCTTATATGAAAAAGGTAGAGGACCGCGTAATTATCCCTACTATTGAAGGCTTAAAGAAAGATGGCGTCCCTTATAAAGGCTTCATTTTTATTGGCCTGATGAACAGCAACGGCGAGCCATGGGTAATTGAATACAACTGCCGCATGGGCGACCCTGAAACGGAAAGCGTAATGCGCCGCATAGATTCAGACTTTGTTGATCTGCTGTCAGGCGTTGCCGAAGGGAACCTGAACGAAAAAGAAATCATCATCAGCCCTAAAACTGCCGCCACTGTAGTAATGGTGGCCGGCGGATATCCCGGTGAATACCTGAAGAATAAAGTGATCACCGGTACCGAAAACGTGCGCGATTCTATCGTGTTCCACGCAGGTACTGCTATGAATGGCAATGACGTAATAACTACAGGCGGACGTGTGCTGGCTATCACCACCGTACAGGATGATATATTCAGCGCCCTGCAACAGGCTACTGCCGATGCAAGCCGGATTTATTATGACGGTATGTATTTTAGGAAAGATATAGGATTTGATTTGCTTTAAGAAGTCATTGGGTCATTGGTCATTTAGTCATTTTTCTGAACCAGGATTTTTTGGATTTATGGATTCTCCGGATGTACAGGTGAATAGTCAAACTTAATGTTCCCTGAAAGCTATATGTTATAAACTCTCAGGGAACTGTCTTGTCCTGAAATGAGTTTACACAAAAATAAACTACATGGAAAAGATCATTATTGATGGAAAAGGACATTATTCACTTGAATTTAAGCATTCAGTTATCAAAGAGTATTTGGCTGGCAGTGTTAGTCAAAAGGCGTTGTTGAGGAAATATGATATCAAGATACATAGTGGCATAACGCGTTGGATGCAGAAGTTAGGTTATGCAGAAGTTTCGGAAAAAGACAGATATTTGTCATCAGTAAAACCACTATCCTTGCCCGCAAAGAAGCCCCATAAAGATCCGCCTACAGGTGCCTTGTCGCAAGAACAACAACGCATCAAAGAACTCGAACGTCAGCTTGAAGATGAGCAGCTTCGCAGTGAAATGTACAAGCGTATGATCGAGATTGCTGAACGTGATCTTAATATTCCTATCCGAAAAAAGTCGGATACCAAGTGATCCATGAGATGAAAGACATGTATACAAGGATCAGCCTTGTACGATTATGTCGGTTACTTGGTATTACCCGTCAGGCCTATTATCAGCACTTTTGGCAACAAGAAGCATCTGGAATAGAGGATACACTTATATTGCAGGAGGTTGTCAGCATTCGCCAAGACCACCGGGCAATGGGTGGCAGGAAGCTTTATGAAAAGCTGCACCCTTTTTTGCTTGATCATGGCATTAAAATGGGACGGGATGCACTGTTCGACCTGTTGTCAGCTAATGGACTGTTAGTAAAGAAACGCCGCAGGCGGCATGTGACGACCTGGTCGGGTCACCGGTTCAACAGATGGCCGAATATCATACGCAGCCTGGAGGTCGTCAGGCCTAACCAACTGTGGGTAAGCGATATCACCTACTGGAAAGTAAAAGAAGAACATTTGTACATCAGTTTGATAACGGACGCTTATTCGCACAAAGTAGTTGGCTATCATTTGGCTGATACCTTAGAAACGATCGAAACGATACAGGCCTTGAAAATGGCTTTAAAAGACCTGCCTGAACAATTGCCGGAGGCACTTATACATCACTCGGACCGGGGAGTGCAATATTGCACAGAAAGCTATGTAAAGCTATTACAGGACAGATACATCAAGATCAGTATGACCGAGAACGGTGACCCATTAGAGAATGCCGTTGCTGAACGAATGAACGGCATTCTTAAAGAAGAATATCTTAAGCATCACCGGCCTGAGAATAAGCAACAAGCAAAACAATTACTGGATAGAGCTATCGAGTTGTATAACAAACACCGGCCACACTTCAGTATCGGTCTGCTAACGCCCCAACATGTGCATGATAAAAGCTTGCTACCTCAAAAATTGTGGAAGAACTATTATCGCAAAAACACTAACATTGTAAACGTATCACAGGACATCACTACACTTGTAAATACATAACAGGACTATCTCATAAAATGTAAACTTTTTTTAGGACGAGACAAACATTAATGCTGATTATAAAATATTGCCGGCCCCAGCGGGGTCACGTGTTTATAGCCATAAACGAGCATGTTTTTCGGCTCCGTAGGTGCCTCGTGTTGAAATTAAGTTTGGAATTTTGTGGATTAACCTAAGACCCTGAGGTTCACCATGTTCCAAATACCTACCACAACATTCAGAACTGTAGATTTTAAACACGTTCTAAATATTCACCAAGAATACAAAGCTACTGATGGCGTATACATCAGGGTCCTCTGCGAGAGACCCTGATGGGACGTTAGAGGACATTAAAATCCTTAAATCCGGCTAATCAGTTTAATCCTGGTTCAGACAATTACTCCTGCACGGCATCAATCCAATTACCATCGCCTTTAATGATATTGATCAATTCATCAAGTGCATTGGCCGAGCTGATATTTTTCTTCACAGCTTCTTTACCACGGTAAAGGGTAATTTTATCTGTTCCTGAGCCTACATACCCATAATCGGCATCGGCCATTTCGCCGGGGCCATTTACGATACAGCCCATGATACCAATCTTCAAACCTTTAAGGTGACTGGTACGGCTCCTGATCATCTGGGTGGTAACCATCAGGTCGAACAAAGTACGCCCGCAGCTTGGGCAGGAAATATATTCTGTTTTGGAAATGCGTGAGCGCGTAGCCTGCAAAATACCAAAAGCGGTAGAGGTAATAACATTTGTAGGTAGCTCAGGTGCATCAATCCAGATGCCATCACCAAAACCGTCAACTAATAATGCGCCAAGATCGGTAGAGGCGTAGAGTTGTAGTAAGGTAGTAGCCCCCTCTAAATCTCCCCCGGTTGGGGAGACTTTTTCTTCAAAGCCCCTCTCCCCCGGAGAGGGGTTTGGGGTGAGGCTGCCGTAGCTTCTCTTAACAATCACCGGCACATCAAGCCCCAGTTCTTCCATTTTAAAGAAGAAAGAACGCTGCTCGGCCATACCGTGTAATGCATCCGTTTCGAGTACCAGTACCAGCGAATTATCCAGCTGAATAGATCCGAATGCATCCGAATCAATATCAACAGGTTTTAAACGCACCAGGTTTAGTTTTGACGAACGATCAACATCGCCGATGTATTCCTGCAAAGTAAATACCGGATGGCAGTTGGTTTTATCGGTCAGTTTAAGCCAGGTACTATAGCTATACAACTGTTTTAAGTTGCCCGGTAAAGTAAATGAAGGTAATTCATCCGCCAGGTAAACAAAATCAACCGATTGCTCGGCCATGTTATATTTATCCAGCAGCGGCGCGTACAGGTAGCCAGCCTCGTTCAATACCGCCGGATCTTTGAGGTTCTTTTTTGACAGATCGACAACCACCCTCGGCACCAAATGCCCGCCGATAAAGGCATTGGCCTCGTAGGTTTCGCGTTTTTTATATGAATAAGGCGAATGAGTCCCCTCTAAATCTCCCCCGGTTGGAGAGACATTTTCTATTAAGTCCCTCTCCCCCAAAGAGGGGTTTGGGGTGAGGCTTCTCCGCTGTGTATAGCGCTTCACCAGCTCAATAGCAACAGGAGCTTCGGCTTCGGGTTCTTCGGTAAGGGATACACGCACGGTATCGCCAAGGCCATCCTCCAATAATGTACCAATACCTACGGCAGATTTGATGCGCCCGTCTTCACCGTCGCCGGCTTCGGTTACACCTAAATGCAGCGGGTAGTTCATCCCTTCAGCAACCATGGTTTCCACCAGCAAACGGTAAGCCTGCACCATCACCTGCGGATTGCTCGATTTCATGGAGATCACGAGGTTATAAAAATTCAACTGCTCGCACATCCGCATAAATTCCATAGCCGATTCAACCATGCCCTGCGGGGTATCGCCGTAACGGCTCATGATCCTGTCACTCAGCGAACCGTGATTGGTGCCTATACGCATAGCCGTGCCATACTCTTTACAAACTTTTACAAGGGGGGTAAATTTCTGAAAAATGCGTTCCAGTTCACCCTGGTATTCCAGGTGGGTATAGTCTATCTGGTCGAATTTCTTTTTATCGGCATAATTGCCGGGGTTTACACGCACTTTTTCAACTATACGGGCAGCCACCTCGGCGGCGTTTGGGGTAAAGTGGATATCGGCAACCAGCGGCACGGTATAACCACGTGCTCGAAGTTGCTTTTTAATTTCGGCCAGGTTCTGGGCCTCCTTGATGCTTGGCGCTGTAATGCGCACATACTCGCAACCGGCATCAACCATGCGGATGGACTGCTCAACCGTACCAATGGTATCCATGGTGTCGGTAGTGGTCATGCTTTGTATGCGGATTGGATTATTCCCGCCCATAGGCACATCGCCAATATTAACCTCGCGGGTAACAAAGCGTGAATATTCGGTTAACGAATTACAATAACGGCCGGGCAGCACTTTAACAGCATCAGTATTCATCAATGATGGAAATTAGATTACAAAAATACAAAAGTTGTTTGATGGGAGGAAGTTGTAATGTTTAAAGGCTGTAATGTTTGGGTTAAATGCACTTTCACCTCTTATCAAATACAAACAATATTCACTAAATTTGAATATGGCAACTCAATTCATCACTAATGAAAAAGGTAAAAAAACCGCTGTAATTATCCCGATAAGCGAATACGAAAATTTGCTGCATCAACATCATATTAATCTTGAATTAACCGACGAGTATAAAACGATGATAGATTCGATGTTAGAGGAGGAAGACAAAGGCGACGCTAAATATGTTTCGCTTCAACATATTAAAGACAAGTTTCAAGCTAAATGATCAGGGAGCTTATTTTCAGGGCTGAAGCTGAAAAAGATTTGGAAGATATTCAGGATTATTACAACGAAATTCTTCCTACTATCACTGACAAGTTCTTTAAAGAGTTTTTCGAAACGATGCAATTCATCGAAAATACGCCTCAGCTATTTCAAGTAAGATACAGGGGAATCAGAATAGCGCCATTATATCGTTTCCCTTACGGGATACATTACAAAGAAAGCAAGAGCAAGATCACAATTTACCGGGTGCTACACACCAAACGATATTTTAAGTAAAATCACACCAACCTCTCCTTAATCACCAAAGTCCCCGCAATCATATCATGTAAACACTGCTGCTGCTTATTAAAAAACGCTATCAGGTAGCCGATAAAAAAAGTTAATACCGAAAATATTTTAGCCAGGTTTCGGCCTATGGCTCTGGCAACAGTGATCCGGTTGCCGTCCATATCAACCACTTTTATTTTGAGCATTTGCTTACCATAAGTGGCCTGCTTAACTGAGCTTTCCATTACCACATGATAAATAAATTTGCCAATAGGCGTAAAAACAACAATGCCGATAGAAGTATATATGCGCGCCTGCTTATCCGTAATGAACAGGAACACTGCCATTGCCGCAAGTAAAACGAACACACCAAACAGGATAAACCAATCCAGCGCCGAAGCCAGCCAGCGCTGATCAAAGCTGCCGTAATATTGCATGAGCAGTTTAGGGCGTGCAAAGCCAAACAGTTCCCGTAGTTCGGCAATTTCCTGGGCCTCTTTATAATCCACCATATCGTCAGTTTTAACAAAATCACCGGGTTTAATGCCGCGGGCTTTGAGCTCCGGAATGGTAAAAGGCCCTTCGGGTTTACCGTTGATGACTAATATGTAGGATTCGGACATGGATTATAAATAACAACGTCATTGCGAGGCACGAAGCAATCGCGAACTATACAGGGCGGACCTACAAATCGGGGATTGCTTCGTACCTCGCAATGACGCTTGGTGAAATATTCTCCTAAGATAAATATTCCTTCCACCATTCAGAATTATAGGCACCTTTTACTTCAGTTGGTTCGCCGGGTTTGGGTACAAATAAATCGATGTGCTTTTGTTTTGCCATAGGCACAAGCCACTCAACAGGCTCATACCAGGCATGCGGGGCCAGGTTAAAGGTGCCGTAATGAATCGGCATCATCAGTTTTCCCTTCAGATCGAGATGGGCGTTTGAGGCGTTATCCGGCCCCATGTGAATATCCGGCCAGAATTTTCCGTATGCACCTATCTCGAGCATGGTCAAATCAAACGGACCAAAAGCATCCCCTATCGCCTTAAACTCAGGTGAGTATCCGGAATCGGCACCAAAATAAATATTATGCTCAGGGCCTTTGATCACAAACGACGACCAAAGCGTTTCGTTTCTTCCGATAATTCCCCTGCCCGAAAAATGGCGCGAGGGAGTAGCCGTAAGCACAATTTCATTACCGATCATAGCGCTGTCGCCCCAGTCCATTTCGGTGATAAAGTTGGCTGCCATACCCCAGTCGGTTAAATACTGTGCTACCCCTATTGAACAGAAAAAGGGGATGTTTTTATCAGCAAAAAATTTAATGGTAGCTTTATCCAAATGGTCATAATGATCATGCGACTGGATAACGGCATCCAGCAGAGGCAGATCCTCCAGAGCTATCGGTGGTTTAAAAAACCGCTTTGGCCCAAATGATTGCGAAAACGAAACCCTGTCGCTCCAAACCGGGTCGGTAAGGATGCGCTTGCCATCAATCTCTATCAGGATACTGGAATGGCCAATCCAGGTAATGCGCAAACCCGATGCGGGCGGTGTATTGTAAACCGATAGATTCGTTTTAAAAGGGCCTAAAGTTTTTTTAGGCGTATTCTCCGCCTTGTTTTTTATGTATTCCCTCAAAATTGGGATCATTTTGCCAAAGCCGGCCTCATCAGTAGGTATGGTATTTTGATATTTTCGTCCTTTTTTACGCGATCCGGGTAAACTCATAACAGCAATTATAGTACTTATGTCAGGTATGATATAACTAAAGCAAAAAAGTTACGAATGGTTGAAAGCCTTACGCTTTTATTTACTTAAGAATGATATTGCCGTATCACAAAACTCAACAAGCTGGGCCGGCAAAGCATCTCCCGCAAAAGGGTGTTCGCCACCAAAAGTATGATCAGCGCCTTTTTGCACCACATATTCTGCAGCGGGATTAGCTTCATGCAATTGCTGTGAATGACTTACAGGCACCGTTGGGTCTGCATCGCCATGAACGATGAGCCATGGCTGCGTTATGAAACTTGCCTGCCTGATAATGTCCAGTCTGAGCGGGTGCTTGTCCAGGTCATCAAGCAGTGTTGATTTAACAGGCATTTGCTGCCCGGTACGTTTATTCTCAAAATAAAAAACACTCTGCAAGCGCCATTGCTGTTCTATTTGCTTAGGCCATAAGTTCCGGAAACCGGATATAGAGGCCATAGTTACCAGCTTTTTGATCCGCGCATCTTCAGCAGTTTTGATGATGCTTACACCACCGCCCATGCTATGCCCGATGAGGTATACACCATTGGCCATAGGCATGCTTGCCCCGCTGCAGGCAAAATCAATGATGGTATCCAGATCTTCCAGTTCGATAGAGACGGTGTTATCGGCAAAAGCGGTCAGATCGGCAAAGTCTAAGGGATTGGCGGGCGTAGTGCCATTGTGCGAAAAGTTAAATTTCAGGAAACGGAAACCCTTTTCGGCAAAGTACCGGGCCAAAAGATCATGTGTACCCCAATCTTTAAACCCTTTAAAGCCATGGGCAAAAATTGCCAATGGTGCATTTTTAAAAACATCATTATAGGTAACATCAATAAGCATAGGCCGCCCTTTGGCGCCGGGAAGGGTGAAATTATCTTTCCTGATCATGGCGGCTAATTTAGTATTATTGGGGGGGAATGTTAGGCTATCATTTGGCGATCATCAGTATTCCTTTGGCAAGTATTTTAACAAAAAAAGCGTCATTGCGAGGTACGAAGCAATCCCCGATTTGCAGAGCGGCTATGCAAGTTTCTCCGTACAGTTTGGGATTGCTTCGTACCTCGCAATGACGCTTCTTATTATACTTTTAAAATTAAGTCCTACACCCTCTTCCCATTAAAAGTAATATTATACAAATCCGTACGCCGGTCTTTGATATTTTGAACACTGCCGTACTCATGCAGCTCATCAAGCAATGACAGGTCAACATCGGCAATAACAATCATTTCGGTATTTGGCGTAGCTTCGGATTGAATGCCGTTTGTCGGGAAACCAAAATCCGAAGGTGTGAATACTGCCGATTGTGCATAGCTGATACCCATATTATTTACATTAGGCAGGTTGCCTACGCAGCCTGCAATAGCCACATAACATTCATTTTCTACAGCACGGGCCTGGGCGCAAAACTTAACCCGGTTGTAACCGTTTTGGGTATCCGTAAGGAAGGGCACAAATAAGATCTGCATATCCTGGCCGGCCAGGATACGCGAAAGTTCCGGGAACTCGACGTCGTAACAGATCAGGATACCTACTTTACCGCAATCAGTATCAAACACTTTCACTTCATCGCCGCCGCGCATGCCCCATGAGCTGATTTCGGCCGGGGTTGGGTGAATTTTGTAAACCTCCTCCATACTGCCGTTCCGCCTGAACAGGTATGATACATTATACAACGACTCCTCAAAAATATAAGGCATGCTGCCCGCAATGATGTTCACGTTGTAGGATACAGCCAGTTTTGAAAACTCCTCGATAATAGGTTGGGTATATTTAGCCAGCTCACGCATGGCCTTGGCCGAATCCATGTGGTTATAATCGGCCATCAGCGGTGTATTGAACAGCTCGGGGAACAGGATAAAATCTGCCTGGTAATCGCTCACGGCATCAACAAAATATTCGGCATGCTTCATGAGTTCACTGATGTTGCTGTATGAGCGCATTTGCCACTGCACCAGGCCAATGCGTACTACTGTTTTATGATTGATAACATCACTTACCTCTTCGTAGTACACATTATTCCATTCAATAAGCGTGGCAAAACCTTTGGAGCGGCTATCCTCGGGCAGATAATTCCTCAGCACCTTACGTACGTGAAAATCATTAGAGAGCTGAAACGATAAGGTAGGATCATATATCTCCTTATACTTCACCTTATCAATATACTGCCGGGGCGTAAGCTCGTTCTGAAATTTTTGGTAGTTGGGGATCCGGCCACCCGCGATGATGCTTTTCAGGTTCAGCTTTTCGCAAAGGGCCTTGCGGGCATCATAAAGCCTGCGGGCGAGGCGCAAGCCGCGGTATTTGGGGTGGATAAACACGTCGATCCCATACAACACATCACCCTTATCGTTATGGGTTTTAAAGGTACTGTCGCCGGTTATTTGTTTGTAGGTATGGTTATCGCCAAATTTCTGATAGTCAACAATAATAGCCAGCGCGCAGCCCACAACCATATCATTAACGGTAATACAGATCTGCCCTTCGGGGAATATCTTGATGAGCCGGCGGATAGAATTGGCATCCCAATAGTCCTCGTCCATATCCATATAGGCCGATTTCATTGATTTTTTCAGCTCCTGGTAGTCCTGTACCTCCAGGTTACGCATTTCAATACTTTGCAGATCCATATATCATTTGTTGTATCAGTGTTTTAGGCTGAGCGGCGTTTACTCACCCCGACATCGCTGCGCTCGTCCCCCTCTCTGCTTCGCAAAGAGGGGGGTACTTTTTTATTTTCTCTCCCCCTCTTTACGCTAACAGCGTAGAGAGGATGGCGAAGCGTCGGCCGGGTGAGTCAGCTCATCGCCCTGCCCCATCTCCCCAACAGGCAAAGCCCATTTTGGTTTAAACTATCTTCTTCCGATCGGTTGTATGCCACCAGGCCCAGTAGATCAGTACAAACTGTAAGGCCAAACGCAGCCACGCTAAAAAGGGTGCAACTGTCATGGAGTTTAGTTTCATCGGGGCTTTAAATGCCATGCTTACGTGAATCTGTAAAAAAGCTATCAGCATTAAAACAATTCCCCAGGCTGCCCAGTACCGTGTTTTAGGCCAAATGAGCAGTAATCCCAATGAAATTTCAGCAATCCCGGCCAGTATGTTAACAGCCTCGGGGTAAAGCAAATTATTGGGCATTACGGCATAATAGAAGTCGGGGTCGCGGAAGTGATTAAGGCCTGCAAGTACGTAAAACGCCACGAGTATTACCAGGCTTATTTTTTTATACTTATCCATGTTTTAATTTACAAATATTTTGTCATACGTATCATAAAACAGTTTAAATACTGCAAAACAAGCCATTTTTGTAATTTATAACCATTCCAAATAATCCTGTTTGACAAAGTGTTGACATTGCATGTGCCGAATAGTGATACTTTTGTTCGGTCAAATTTTAAAACTGCTTTGAAGTATCTAAAGGTAATAGCTTTTACGCACAAACAGATTGAACTGAAGGAATTGGGTAGATTGGTGGTTTGCCAGGAAAATCTGACAGATAAACTTGCGCAGGTTAAAGAGCAGTTTAATATTCCCGAAATCTTCTATCTGGCTACCTGCAACCGTGTGGAATTTGTGATGACCACACCGCAATCGGTTGATAAGGACTTTGCCAAAAAGTTCATAGAAGCCTTTAACACAGAGCTTTGCCACGATTCACTGAGCACTTTTATGGATAGCGCGTCTATTTATGAAGACCAGGAAGCCATGGTACATCTGTTGCGTACTTCATGTTCGTTAGAGAGTTTGATCGTGGGTGAAAAGGAGATCCTGGCCCAGTTACGCAAAGCATATGAACATTGCAAAGAGGCCGGCCTAACCGGCGATGCCATGCGCATGATCATGAACTGCGTGGTTAAAACAGCCAAGGAAGTTTATACGCATACCAACATCTCCAAAAACCCAATTTCGGTTGTGTCGCTGGCTTATCGCAAATTGAAAGACCTTAATCTTTGCTCAAATGCCCGCATCCTCATCATCGGCGCAGGCGAAACCAACCGCAACATCTCCAAATATCTTCAAAAACATAAATTTTCAAACTTCGCGGTGTTTAACCGTACGGTGGCCAATGCCGAAAAATTAGCTGCCGACCTGGGCGGTGAAGCCTTTGACCTCGAAGCTTTGAAAACCTATAAAAAAGGTTTTGATGCCATTATTACCTGCACATCAGCAGTTGAACCAATCATTACCACCGAAATTTACCAATCGCTGCTAAACGGCGAAACCGGCAGGAAAACCATTGTCGACCTTGCCATTCCTAACGATACCGCCCCCGAAGTACTGGAACAATTCCCGGTTAACTTTATCGAAGTGCACTCGCTTAACGAGGTTGCCAAAAAGAACCTGCAGGAGCGTTACCACGAACTGGTACATGCCGAAGCTATTATTGAGCAAAACATTGCCGAATTTGTACAGCAGCTTAAACAGCGCCGTATCGAGGTAGCTATGCGCCAGGTTCCTGAAAAGATCAAGGAGATCCGCAACACCGCTATCAATTCTGTTTTTGCCGACGAGGTACAGGGCCTGGACGAACAATCGCGCGAGATCCTGGAAAAAGTGATCAACTACATGGAGAAAAAATATATCAGCGTACCCATGATCATGGCGAAGGATATATTGATCAATGAAAACTAAAACTCTCTGAATCAGAATTTACAGAATTTGAGGATTAACAGCATGCTTGCTTTTATCTGAACCGAATTCATTGAATTTAAGAATTACCCAACGATTATTAAACTAAACAAATTCAAACAATTTGTTTAATTCGTCACTGATCGAAGTTTAGCCCCGCCGTTGTTGGTGCTGTCACCATAATTGTCCGGAGGAAATAAAAAAAGCGAGAGATTGTGCGATTTCCATTAACTGGCCGAAGTTACGCTTCGCTAAACTTCAACCAGTTAACGAAATCAAACAGCGACTCATTTCCCCGCTAACACCAGCTCCAAATCATCCTTAAAATTCCGCCCTATCGGAATTTCATGTCCATTCAAAATAATGCGGTTACTTTCCAAACGGGTAATCTTATTAACGGATACAATAAAAGATTTATGCACCCGGATAAAACGCTTCTGCGGGAAAATATCCAACATCGCTTTGATAGAACCTTTTAACAGGATCTTTTCTGTATGGGTATAAATGATGGCATAATCTTTTAATCCCTGAATGTGCGTAACCTCGTTAAAATAAAGTTTGATACGCTGTACACCGCTTTTAACAAAAATAAAATCGGTGCTTTTATCCGCCGAAAGATCTTCTGCATGGTCATATTGTGCTTTCAGGGACAGGAACTCCCTGATCTTGTCAATGGCCTGCCCGAAACGCTTAAAAGATATCGGTTTCAGCAAAAAATCAATTACACCCAGTTCATAACCTTCAAAGGCGTAGTTGCGGTAGGCTGTAGTAAAAACAGTCAGCGGAGGATCGGGCAGTGTTTTCAGAAATTGGATCCCTGTCATTTCCGGCATCTCGATATCCAGCAGTAATACATCAGCATGGTGATCTTTTAAATGATATAAAGCATCACCCGCGTTGCTGAACAGGAACACCGAATGCACATGGTCAATTCTTTTCAGGTAATCGTCTAATATTTCAAGCGCAAGCGGCTCATCATCTACTACCACAAATTTCAGCATCGCTTCCATATTAAATCCGTTCTTACAATTCAATCACCAGTTTAACCCAAAAAGCATCTTTTCTATCTTCCAGTTGCAGCGTATGCCTGGCCGGATAAAGCAGGTCGAGGCGCTTTCGCAAATTGTCGAGCCCTATTCCTCCTTTACAATTATTAACTACCGATGCTGGCTTGGCATTTTCTATGATAACCTCCAATCTTGACTGTTTCAGATCGACATCCACCTTGAGCCAGCCGCTTTTAGTTTGCCTGCCCAGTCCGTGTTTAAAAGCATTTTCAACCAGGGGCAGCAACAGCAGCGGGGCAATTTCGTGTCCGTTCAGCTCGGCATTAATATTCAGGTCAATGGCAGCTTCCCCGCTAAACCTCAGCCGCTCCAGTTCCATGTAGTTATTAAGATAGCTGATCTCTTTTTCCAAAGGCACCTTTTCGCCGGTACTGTCGTACAGCATATATTCCATCATTTCTGATAGCTTAAGCACTACATCCGGGGCAAGCTCTGATTTTTTAAGTGTTAGTGCATACAGGTTATTGAGGATATTAAACAGGAAATGCGGATTTACCTGCGCCCTGAGAAAGTTAACTTCGGCGTTCAGTTTTTCTACGGTGATCTTCTGAATGGTCAATTGCTGACCATACCAATCCATACTTAACTTGAGCGCCAGCATTAACCCCAGGTACCATAAGGTGCTAAAAAAGTTATAGGATAATGATTCTAACAGGTTACTGTTGCGCATCGGCCCTACTACATATCCATACAAATAAAAATCAAACAGGCTTTGGGTGGCTAAATATCCAATTACCGACAGGATGATTGCCGTAAAATAAGCAAGGTACCGCTTCCTTAACAGGTACCGGGGCAAAAAGTATTGCAGGTTAAGATAGGCTATAATAATGAGCAGTACAATGCGACCGGCCACGCAGGCTACAAAATAAGGCATGCTGGCTTTGTATATGAGGTATCTTTTCTCATAAATGAAAAAACCTGTGATCAGCACCCAGTAAGCTCCATGCATCAGGGCATGCCTTAGGGTAGTACTGCGTTTTAAAAACGGCAGCGAGATTGGTTTATCCAGCGCATCCATTTTGATGTTTCATTAGCATTGAGCAATAAAGGAAACCAAAAGCATTTGGCCTGCAAAATTATATCGACAAACAGCACAAATAGTAGAGGAATATAAAGATAAAAAAGCTAATGTCTATTATTCAGGTTGTTGGTCTACTAATTTTCTGCATGGTTCCCGGTTCGTTTAATATTGTACAAAGAACCAGGGATTTCATTTAAAACTTATGATCATGAAACACATCAAATTCTATCAGGCGTTTATAGGGTTATTTACGCTGATCACATTGAGCTTCGCTGCATTTGGTTTCACTAACAAATTTGGGTTGGACGGTTACGAGATCTACCTGAACAACAAACTCATCCTAAAGCAGTATGTGAACCAGCCGGTAAGTTTAAGGGTGCTGAAACTGGATAAAGCAAATGAAAGCGACGAGCTGCGCATTAAGTATACCCACTGCCGGATGAAAGGCCCTGGCACTGGCCGCAGCCTTACCCTACAGGATGAAAAAGGAAACACGCTGAAGAAGTGGGCCTTTGCCGATGCTTCTGATTTTGCTATGACCATCCCTGTAAAAGAGTTACAGCAACTGGAAAAAAAGAACGGCAACCATGAGCTCAGCCTGCACTATGCTTCGCGGGAGCTGCCCAATGGTGAGATGCTGGCCATGCTGCGTTAAAAAGAGGTGGCTACAGCTGTTATCATTTATTATCAACCGATCGAGGTTTAACTAATCGCGACTTCGATCGGTTAAAATAAACATCCCCCATGACTCCGTTTTTAAACTCTTTGTCTTGTCCTGAAATGAGTTTACACAAAAATAAACTACATGGAAAAGATCATTATTGATGGAAAAGGACATTATTCACTTGAATTTAAGCATTCAGTTATCAAAGAGTATTTGGCTGGCAGTGTTAGTCAAAAGGCGTTGTTGAGGAAATATGATATCAAGATACATAGTGGCATAACGCGTTGGATGCAGAAGTTAGGTTATGCAGAAGTTCCGGAAAAAGACAGATATTTGTCATCAGTAAAACCACTATCCTTGCCCGCAAAGAAGCCCCATAAAGATCCGCCTACAGGTGCCTTGTCGCAAGAACAACAACGCATCAAAGAACTCGAACGTCAGCTTGAAGATGAGCAGCTTCGCAGTGAAATGTACAAGCGTATGATCGAGATTGCTGAACGTGATCTTAATATTCCTATCCGAAAAAAGTCGGATACCAAGTGATCCATGAGATGAAAGACATGTATACAAGGATCAGCCTTGTACGATTATGTCGGTTACTTGGTATTACCCGTCAGGCCTATTATCAGCACTTTTGGCAACAAGAAGCATCTGGAATAGAGGATACACTTATATTGCAGGAGGTTGTCAGCATTCGCCAAGACCACCGGGCAATGGGTGGCAGGAAGCTTTATGAAAAGCTGCACCCTTTTTTGCTTGATCATGGCATTAAAATGGGACGGGATGCACTGTTCGACCTGTTGTCAGCTAATGGACTGTTAGTAAAGAAACGCCGCAGGCGGCATGTGACGACCTGGTCGGGTCACCGGTTCAACAGATGGCCGAATATCATACGCAGCCTGGAGGTCGTCAGGACTAACCAACTGTGGGTAAGCGATATCACCTACTGGAAAGTAAAAGAAGAACATTTGTACATCAGTTTGATAACGGACGCTTATTCGCACAAAGTAGTTGGCTATCATTTGGCTGATACCTTAGAAACGATCGAAACGATACAGGCCTTGAAAATGGCTTTAAAAGACCTGCCTGAACAATTGCCGGAGGCACTTATACATCACTCGGACCGGGGAGTGCAATATTGCACAGAAAGCTATGTAAAGCTATTACAGGACAGATACATCAAGATCAGTATGACCGAGAACGGTGACCCATTAGAGAATGCCGTTGCTGAACGAATGAACGGCATTCTTAAAGAAGAATATCTTAAGCATCACCGGCCTGAGAATAAGCAACAAGCAAAACAATTACTGGATAGAGCTATCGAGTTGTATAACAAACACCGGCCACACTTCAGTATCGGTCTGCTAACGCCCCAACATGTGCATGATAAAAGCTTGCTACCTCAAAAATTGTGGAAGAACTATTATCGCAAAAACACTAACATTGTAAACGTATCACAGGACATCACTACACTTGTAAATACATAACAGGACTATCTCATAAAATGTAAACTTTTTTTAGGACGAGACAGCATATCAACGTCCCATCAGGGTCTCTCGCAGAGGACCCTGAGGTTCGCCGGGCGCTAATCGTCTAACCGGATATTTAAAACAGCGAATCAGCATGGCGTATACATCAGGATCCTCTGTGAGAGACCCTGATGGGGCGTTAAACTCGCAAAGGGGGGTGAAAAACATTCCCCTATCACTCCGTTCTCAAACTCTTAATCGGGTTAACGGTCGCGGCTTTTACAGATTCATAACTAACCGTGACCCAGGCAATACCCAATGCGGCTACAGAAGCTATGAAAAACACCAGCCAGCCAGCATTGATATGATAAGCAAAACCCGATAGCCAGCTATTCACTGCATACCATGAAAGCGGGACGGCTATAATTATGGCGATGAGAATCAATCTCGTAATCCCCGAGGATAGTAAATAAACCAGGTTTAATACCGATGCACCTAATACTTTGCGTACGCCAATCTCCTTGGTACGCTGCTCGGCCATAAAAGCAGATAAACCATATAAACCCAGGCATGAAATAAAAATGCCCAAACCTGCAAAAAGGTTAAAGATGTTACCCATTTGCTGCTCGCCTTTATAAAGATTGGATAAGTCCTGATCAATGAAATCAAATTTAAAAGGATAAGCAGGATTGAGCGCCTGGCTCATAGCTGCCAGTGCCTTTATAGTAGCATTGGTTTTTCCGGGTAAAGTCCTGATTACCACATAACCGCCTATTTTATTAAAAGGTATAACCAGTGGTTCAATGGTTTGCTGAACGGGCTTAAAATTAAAGTCTTTTATAACCCCAACAATAGTCCCTTTATTGCCCCAAACTGTTAATGGTTTGCCTATGGCAGTGCTGGCGGTAAGGCCCATAACGCTCGCCATTTTTTCGTTAACCATATAATTATTCGAGTCGGTTTTAAATGCTGCCGAAAAGCTTCGGCCGGCGGCTAACTTCATTCTGAATGTATGCGTGAAATCTTCATCGGCAGCCATTACCGGGATTGACAGCTGCGAACGCGGGTCTTTACCGTTCCACTGCACATTGAGTGTCCAGCCACCAAGTTCAGTCGGCAAATCGGTAATTGTGGTAAAATCGCTTGTCATTGAGGTTTGCCTTAACATATTTTTCAAAGCCTCCTGCTTATGCCAGATCTCGCCTGTCATTGGCATATATAAAAGATTGGCCTTTTCAAAACCCGGGTTCCGGTCCCTGATAAATTTAAGCTGATTATAGATAACTACCGTGCCCACCAGCAATACAATAGATACCATAAACTGAACCACGACAAGGGTATTACGGAAAAACAAATTACCGCCCATTGATTTTACATTACCCTTGAGCACCTTAACCGGGTTAAAACCTGATAGAAATAGTGCCGGATAGCTCCCCGAGATAAGACCGGTTATTAACGCAATACTAATAAGACTTAACCAAAGCCTGGCATCAGACATATCGATGATGAGTTTCCTGTTGGCCAGATCATTAAATACCGGCAAAAACATCCGGACAATAACAATTGCAAGTAACAGGGAAAGAAAAGAGATAAATATCGACTCGCTTAAAAACTGCAGCACCAATTGTCCGCGAACAGCTCCCGCAACTTTACGTAAGCCTATTTCTTTGGCCCTGCGTGCCGAACGCGCGGTAGCCAGGTTCATAAAATTGATACAAGCTACAATCAATATCAATATAGCGATTACAAAAAAGATACTTACGTATTGTGCATTGCCATGTCCCGGCGAATCTCCTGATCTTTCAGGATCCAGGTGTATTTTGGTCAAAGGCTGTAATTTGAAAGTAGCCTTGGTATCGGGGCTATGTTTATGAAAAATCTGACCGATTTGGGTTTCCAGTCTGGCGATGTTAGCAGCAGAGGGATCAAAACTCTTATCGAATTGAACGTAACCAAAAAAGTTAAAATTATCCCAGATATTATTTTTCAGATCGTTATTGGTTTGAGCTATTAAAGCCATCGGAAGCAGGATATCAAACTGCAGATCGGAGTTGGCGGGGATATTGGCCATAACGCCTGTTACCATCAAATTCTCTTTGTTATCTTTTCGGATTACCTTACCAATCGGATCTTCTTTCCCGAAGTATTTTGTAGCGATATCTTCTGTTATTAAAACGCCATTCGCCTTATTCAAGGCTGTAGCACGGTCGCCCTTTATTAAAGGATAAGAAAACATTTCCATAAAACCCGGATCGGCATAAAACACATGCTCTTCCTGAAATTTCTTGTTACCTGTTTCAAACAGGATGGAAGGAAAGCCCGGGTATAGCCGGGCCGCATTCTTAACAGCAGGTATTTCCGCCTTCAATCCAAAAGGCATCCCGGCCGAGCTTGCCGCGGTTTTAGAGTCGCCGAAATCGCTGTCGATCCGATAGATCTGCCCCGCATTTCTATGGAATTTATCGTAGCTTAATTCATTTTGCACCCAAAGCAAAATCAGGATACTCGCGGCAAGGCCTATAGCCAAACCCGATATATTGATAATAGAATAGGCTTTATCTCTTATTATATTTCGGTAAGCAAGTTTAAAATATGTTTTGAACATGGCGCTGATGTAAATGTTAATATGCCATCCAAAAATCCATGCCATATAATTAACCAATTTATAATAAAGCAGTTACATATATAACTTTATAAATACCGTACGGAAACGTTACAACCGGTGTGCGTTTTTGCTGGTTGGCTTTGGCAAAATGGCAACCAAATCATTCATTGCGCAAACTATTTACAGGATTTGCCAGTGCGGCTTTTAAAGCTTTATAACCTACAGTAAACCAGCCTATCAATAACGAGGTTGTAATGGCTGCCACAAAAACCCATAAGCCCGGCGAAATACGATAGGCGAAAGTTTGCAGCCATCCGTTCATCAGGTACCAGGCAAGGGGCGCACCAATCACAAATGCCACTACCATAAGCACTAAAAACTCCTTCGAAAACAGGTAAACAATACTGCTTATTGATGCGCCTAAAATCTTCCGGATCCCTACCTCCCTGGTACGCTGTACCGCCATAAATGATACCAGGCCATACAAGCCAAGGCAGGAGATAAAAATCGCGATAAGCGCAAATACTTTATAAATCAGTTCGAGCTGGTTTTCCTGTTCATAAAATTTGGCAATGCTTTCGTCAACAAAAAAGCCGGTGTAGGCATATTCGGGATATTTCTTTTCCCAGGCACTTTGCACCAATGCTGCCGTTTTGGCAAGTCTTCGGCTTTCAATTTTTACCGCTATTTGCTGCTCTAATTGTTTTGAGGGGTACATGACCAACGGTTTAATTTCTTCGCGCATGGAGTTTGTTTTAAAATCGGCAACAACGCCTGTTATAGGCAGGTTTCCGTAACTGTCGAAGGTGATAGTTTTACCCAAAGCATCGTCGGCGCGTTTAATGCCGAGTTTGCGCACCAGGGTTTCATTAACCACCAGTTCGCGCGCGGTATCGCTGGCGCGATAAGCTTTACCCGCTATAAACCTGAGGTCAAATGTTTTAAAGTAATCCGCATCGGCCACTTTCATAAAAACATCAAAGCCCGGATCTTTTTCTGAATGATTGAAAAAGAAATTGCTTGAATTGTTATGCGACGACGATGGCGCATCAGCCGAAAAGCTCGCTGCCTTTACACCCGGCAATGTGAGTACCTGTTGTTTAAAGCTGTTCAATCGCGATAAACCTACGCTATCGGCGGGGCATGGTATAGCCAATACGGCTTCCTTATTAAATCCAAGATCGGCGTTGTTTACAAAATCCATTTGTTTAACGGCGATTACCGTTCCAATAATCAGCAGCTGTGAAATGGCAAACTGGGTAACTACCAACACACGGCGGAGCGATATGCCACCTACCGCGGCAGAATTAATTTTGTTTTTCAGCGCCTGGACAGGTTTAAACCCCGACACGATAATTGCCGGGTATATTCCCGAAAGCAGGATCACAGCAATTATTACGCAGGCCAGGCAAAGCAATATGCCAGGATTAAACAATCCAATGCTATCCGGAACGCTGGCAATATGTTTGAGTAATGGTAAAGCTATTTCGGCCACACATATAGCAAGCCCTGCCGAAAACAGCACGATAATAGCCGTTTCGCACATCACCAGGCCCATTAATTGCCCGCGGCTGCTCCCCAATACTTTCCGGATACCCACCTCTTTGGAGCGGCCGACAGATTGCGCCGTTGAAAGATTAATGAAATTGATAGATGCCATAACAATGATCAGCACTGCGATAAGCGACAGGGTACGCAGTGTGGACCTGCTTGTTACGTGATCGCCCAGCGTACCGCCAAAGCTGGTATCAAAGTGGATAGTTGATAAGGGCTGTGCTACAGCATATCTTTTTCTGGCAGTGCGTTTATTATTACTATTAAATTGCTTTTCGGAAAAACTGAGCATTTGACTTTCAATTGTGCTTTGCAGCACATTCGCCGGAAATTTTATATACACCTGGCAGTCACTGCTTGTTTCGTCCCAGGTATATGAATAATGATAGCTTTTGGCATTCTGCTTCCAGGTAATGTATGATACCAGCACTTTAAACGGGAGGTCGGTATTTGGGGGGACATCCTGTATCACACCTGCCACCTTTAGCGTTAACAGGTTGTCCATCCTGAGCGTTTTTCCTACCGCCGAATGCCAGCTACCAAAATATTTTATGGCGCTGCTTTTATCTATCACCACCATATTAGGATCTTTCAACGCCGATGCACTGCCGGCGAGCCATGTTGCTGAAAAAATATCGAAAAGCTGGGGTTCGGCGAACATAATGCCGGTGTCCTCTATAAATTTCTTAGCGCCCGCCGGATTGCCGTCAGCAGCCGGAGCAACGATCTGGCTTCCGTAAATGGCATTGATGCCTGCAACAACAGCCTGCGGAAAATAAAGGCGAAAAGCATCTACAGCAGGTGTTGAGATCCCGGCACTATACCTGATATTGCCTTCCCTGTCTTTTTTAGTAACGATGCGATAGGTACTTTTATAACCGGGCTGATACGTATCAAAGCTCAACTCATATTGAACAACTACAAATATCAGCAGGCAGGCCGCAATGCCCACCGCCAGCCCTGCTACATTAATGGCCGAGTAACTTTGGTGGCGGGTGATATTGCGCCACGCGATTTTAAAATAATTTTTGAACATATAGCTGCGGTTTAATTTCCCGGAAGACCACGTGATTGTGGCTTCATGCTTCGAAATTACCCCTGCAAACTGGGTGTGTCGTCTTAAGTTATAACTTGGGAACTCTTTTTGGGGCCCGCTTTTATATTCCGCCGGACTTTTACCTGTCATTTGTTTAAAAATGCGGTTAAAGGAGGATTTTGAATTAAACCCCGACTCCAGTGCTATGCCAAGCAAGGTTATATGGGCAAAAGCGGGGTCCTGCATTTTCCTGATTACTTCCGCAACGCGATATTCATTGATAAAATCGTTAAAGTTTTTTTTGAGCGCCACATTGATGATCCGGGATAGCTCATGAACGGTGAGCCCAAGCTTTTCGGCAAGCGAGGTCAAATTCAGCTCTGCATCCTGGTAATACCGGTTAGCCTCCATAGCCTTCCTGAGCCAGGTTCCCTTTTGCCTGAGCTCCGCCGAAACCGGTGCTTTCGAAACAGGAGAGGCCTGCTCAATAACCGAGGTTCCTGGTTTTGAATGGGCTGTAGCCGCTATCCAGATCATCATTCCCGCTAACAGCAAATACAAGGGATAGTATGCGTAGATTCCTAACGGGTAATGGAAATAAAAAAAATCTGCAGCAGCATAGGGCAGCCATAATAACCATAAAAAACCAAAGGCTTTGATTAACCGGGCCAGCCAGCGCATTTGGTTGCGATAGCGGTCATTTACGTTATTGAATTTCAACTGTTGGTAATAACTTTCAATCAGCCCGAAGGAAATATACAAATAGGCGACCACCGAAATGAAAGCCGCTATATTCAGTATCAGGCCCGTTTGCCCAAATACCGGTGTATGATAGGTTGCCGCGCCGGTGCTTATGCTTTGCCTAATCTCCAATACAAAAATGCCATGTTGCAGCAACAAGGGGATAAAGTGCAGCAGATGTGTGCGACGTAATTTATAGCCCGGCCGGGTTATCTTAAGCACGTAAAAATAGATGAACGGGCCCAGTGCCAGCGAAAATTGAAGCGGCAGCCGGCTCCAATGCGGGAAGTAAGCACCCAGCCCAATGCTTTTGCCCAATACCCAGGCCAGCCATAAAATAATGGTTAGCATGGCAAGGGACAGAAAACGGTTTGCAATAAGGTTAATGCTTTTGGTAAACCATAACAGCAGGCTAAAAGTAAACCCGATAAATATCGCAGCCAAAAACGTCAGGTCATAAGGGGTGATATGGAAGCTGTATGCGGTCAAGTTACAATAATTGTTTCAAAGGCTATTCCAACTTTATAATTTATTGATATACAATAAAATAATATTTCACAAGCAAAGCTATTGTAATAAAAGCGAACATTGGATTGTACGGGTTTGAACCAGAAATTTTTAGCACCCGGCATTCTCCCAACCCATGAATAATCCAATAACTGCAATTGATTGTGCATTGCGGTTTATAAATCAATTATATTTTTTTGTCTTTACATTTTCAGCTAAAATTACTGAAAAACACGATCAAAAATCTCACTATGAAAACAGTATTAATCACCGGGGCAAATAAAGGGATCGGCTTTGAAACCGCCAGGCAATTGGCACAACTAAATTGTTATGTTTATTTAGGCAGCAGGGATCAGGAAAACGGGCTTGAAGCAGTCAGGCAGTTGAAAGAGTTGGGCATAACTAATGTAGAAACTATAGTAATAGATGTGGCCGATATCAATAGTGTGCGTGGGGCGAGAGCGGAATTGGAGGTTAAAATTGGTTCGTTAGATATTTTAATAAACAATGCGGGAATTGCCGGCGACCAGCCTCAAAACCTCGCTGCTGTTTCTATCGAAAACCTGCGCAGGATATTCGACACCAATTTTTTTGGTGCAGTTCAAACCACACAGGAGTTTCTGCCGCTGCTAAAAAAATCAGGCCAGGGGGCTATCATCAACGTTTCCAGTGAAACCGGCTCCCTCGCTGTGCACACCGCTGCGGAACGAAATTCCAACCGGGCTAAATACCACGCCTACGGTTCGTCAAAAACAGCCTTAAACGCTTTTACGGTAATGCTGGCAAATGAGCTTTATGATACCGGTATTAGTGTTAATAGTGTTACACCGGGATATACAGCTACCGGTCTTAATCAATTTCAGGGGGCAAAAACTGCCAAACAAGGTGCCCTACCTATTGTGAAGCTGGCAACCCAATCCCAACCGCATGTTACCGCAAAATTTTTTAAAGATGGCGGAGAGGTAGGCTGGTAACCTGTTTTAATTTGATAAAAACAGCCATTGTTCAATAAAAAGGGATGTTTTGTTTTTCCATCTATTTATCCGCTATGCTCATATTGCTGAGTTTTTATAACCTCCTTATTCATTTCTCAAACTATCTACCGGATTTGCCCTGGCAGCTTTCAATGTGTGATAGCTTACCGCTATAAGAGCTGTTGGTATGGATATTATCGCGCCTTCGGTTAACAACAGCCAATCCGGCTTAATACGATATGCAAAGTTTTGCAGCCACTCGTTGGCTAAATACCAGGCTAAAGGGGCTGCTATTACAAATGCACCGGCGGCCAGGTATATAGTACCACGGTTAAGCTGCAAAAACAGGCTGCTTACCGATGCGCCTAATACCTTACGGATCCCAATTTCTTTTGTACGGTTAATAGTAGTAAGGCCCGACAGGCCAAACAGCCCGAGGCAAGCCAAAATAATAGCGATGGCGCATGATGTAGTTATGGTGGTCATCCACTTTAAATAAGCCTCATAGCTTTCGGCAACTTTTTCATCCAAAAAACTATAATTGAGCGGCAGGTTGTTTGTAAGGCCATTCCATTCCTTTTTTAGCTTTTCCATTGCCAGCGGGATGCTTTGATGCGGCTTGATCCTAAACCAGATATAAAAATTACGCCCGCGGTTAACAGTATGATAGCCGGGCTTTATAGCCTGCGTAAGGTCACGGTTGTGATAGTCTTTACAAACACCAATAATCACCCCGCCAATGGTCGGGTTATAAACATTTAAGGCGGGCTTACCAAGCAAATTGTACAGTGTTTGATTAATAATAGTATTATGCCTCAATTTAGTCCCTTCTGGTTTCTTCTGCGCCTCGGTTAATTCAAACGATGCACTGTCGCTTGCTATATCGCGCGAAAAATCCCTGCCCAGCACTATAGGTATTTTATTGAATTTAAAGTAATCAAAATCGGCATTCAAATGATCAATCTGCACTTTAGCTCCGTTAACCGTATGTGTATTGATATTGCAGCCGCCAAATAAAAATGAAGTGGCAACAGTACCGGCCATAAAAGGCTGGGTATCTGCCCAATGGTAAAGTTGACGCTGTAAACCATCAGCTTGTTGCTTACTTGTAAATGCATATGGGTTTTCAATCATCACCACCTGGTCTTTATCAAATCCCATTTCGGTTTGGTTAACAAAACGCATTTGCTTATTGATAATGAGCGATGATAGTACCAGTACCACACAAACGCCAAATTGTACCACTATGAGACTTTTGGATAATATGGGGCTTATCCGATAAGCCGAAAAACCGCGCATAATATTTAACGGTTTCAAGCCCGACATGGCATAAGCCGGATAGATCCCGGCCAGTACACCAAGCGCCAGGCTCAACGCTGTTAATAATACAGCCAGGTCGGCAAACGAAAAATTGTTTAACGAAATACTTGCCCCGGTAATATGGTTAAAGAAGGGAATAGCTATAACGGCCAGCAAAAAACCCGCCGCTACCGAAATAAATGCCAGCACCTGTGTTTGGGTGTAATACTGGAATATAATTTGCACACGGCCTGCGCCAATGGTTTTGCGCACACCCACATCCTGCGAACGTGAAACCGCATTAGTAAGGGTAAGTAATACATAATTAAAGCAAGCTATTACCAAAATAAGTACCGCGAGGCATACCAGCTGGTAAATATTTTTCAAGTTGCTGTAGTGGTTCCAGGCACCGCCGCTATTATAATGCGCATCGGTAAATGGCCTTAAACGAATGTAGGTGCCAGGCACTTTAGTTTCTGGTGCCAGGCTTTGAGCAACCTCCTGTAATGGCTTAAAATAGTTTTTGGAAAAAGCATCCAGTTTATGTTGAAAACGTGTTATATCAGTTCCTCTTTTCAGCTTTATGATGAGTATTTCACTAAATGTGTTAAGCCCGTTCTTCATTTTTTCAGTATAACCGTCCATTGAAGTAAGCGGCATCACCATATCAAACTGCATGCTGGAGTTGGCGGGAAAATCCTTCATCAAACCGACAATACTTACCGGCACCGGTATAGAATCTCCGGGGACCATCACTGTTTTACCGATGGGATCGGCATTGCCAAAATATTTTTTTGCCAAACGCTCACTGATCACTGCCTGGTTGTGGCCCGACAATACAGTTTCAGGGTCGCCCTGCAGCAGGGGATAATTAAACACCTTAAAAAAATCGGCGTCAACAAACGTTAGCGTATGTCCATCTTCCTGAAAGTTCTGGTTGCCTACTTTAATAATCGGCTTATAATAGCCATCAAACCTTATAGTGCGCTCAACCTCGGGAAAATTTCGCTTTAGGTCGGGCCCTAAAACAGGCGGGGTGACTACTGTATTCTCCTCATCCTCTTCTTTTGTTAAAAACGAAAAAAAACTTTTGCTCTTTTTATCATCTTCAGCCGGGCCACTTATACCTGTTTCTTCAACCCTGTATAACTGTCCTGCATCATTGTGAAATTTATCAAACGATTGTTCGTTTTTTAAATGCAGATAAACCAATATACAAAACGCACTTGCTATACCAAGCCCGATAATATTTATGCCCGTATACAATTTGTTGCGAAAAATATTCCTTAAAGCGAGTACGAGGTTGATCTTTAGCATAAGTGTTTAAGTTTAGTGTTAATGATAAATCAGAAACCGGTTTTTAGCATAGGATATGTCATCCTTACCTATTACCCGGCTGTTTTACCAAAATTATACCACCACCATAATTAACTGTATATCAAATAGTAATATTGTTAAAAAAACATACACATCGTCCGTTTACGGACAGTAACCGTGCGGAAGCAGACAGATGGTATTTTAAATTTCATTTGCAATCTCGCTTTCCTAACCAGGACGGATCGGGCTGACGAAGCGTAGCTTCGTCATATACAGAGAACGCCACAAAACTAAGCATCCCTGCTTTAACCAATGGTGGCAGCATTTTGTCACCATCCAATTCAAACAGCCGCGGCGATTTAAAAAACTCTCAAAAAACGTATAAAAATCAACTTAAAAATCAGCCCCTATCTTCAGCAACCCTGAAACACCAAACAAACACTCCAAGAAGTTTTAAATACTGATTATCAACACATTAAACATGTTTCGTGTAAAAACTTAAAATACTGAATATCAAACAATAGCATTTTAAACCCGTTTCACTGTTTCACTCTCAAAAAATGGAACATTCCTATTTTCAGGAAAAAGAAGCGCCGGGCTTTTTCCAATTTTTTTTCGGGAATCAAAAAATTGGGA
The DNA here is from genome assembly GCF_034263275.1 of Mucilaginibacter sp. cycad4. NCBI lineage: Bacteria > Pseudomonadati > Bacteroidota > Sphingobacteriia > Sphingobacteriales > Sphingobacteriaceae > Mucilaginibacter > Mucilaginibacter sp. cycad4. The sequence goes on from NZ_CP139559.1 coordinate 4,603,046, forward strand.
CACCCACTTTGTTACAATGATAACGATATATAAAGATACTGCTGCCGCAAGCCTCCCGGCTTGTGGCCCGCTTACTATGTATCCGATATAAAGACATATTTGCACAGCGCTAAAGCCACACATTACAGTCATTTTGTTGCAATTAACAATAATTCATTAAGTTGGTGTACCTTATCATCGGCATAAAAAATTAAATTTGCAGCTGCAAACATTCATTCTTTTGGACAGAAAACTGATTATAGGAACCCGTGGCAGTGAATTGGCTTTATGGCAGGCCAATTTCGTTAAAGACAGCCTCGCTGCCATTAACATTACCGCCGAGTTAAAGATCATTAAAACCCAGGGCGACCGGATCCTGAACCTCAGCTTTGATAAGCTGGAGGGTAAAGGCTTTTTTACCAAAGAATTAGAAGAAGAATTAATAGCCGGCACCATTGATATTGCGGTCCACTCACATAAGGACCTGCCAACTGAAAATCCTCCGGGACTCATCATCGCAGCAGTTTCAGAACGGGAAGACCCGGCTGAACTGTTGTTGATCTTGAAGGATTGTGTTGATGTGCACCAAAAGCTGTCTGTTAAATACGGAGCTATTGTGGGTACCTCATCAAACCGTCGTAAAGCCCAGTTACTGGCCCACCGCCCCGACCTTGAAATTGAAGACCTGCGCGGCAACGTGCCTACCCGCATAGGTAAGCTGCGCGATGAAAAATATGATGCCATTATGCTGGCCAAAGCCGGTGTTACCCGTTTAGGCCTCGACCTGAGCGAGTTTCATGTGGAAGAGATCACCCCGGTTGAGCTGATCCCCGCACCTGCACAAGGCGCATTAGCTATCCAGATCCGCGAAACAGATCACGAACTTTTTGACGCACTGCAGGCTTTACATCATACTGATGTAGCCGAAGAGCTTGCTGTTGAGCGTACCGTATTGAAATTATTTGGCGGCGGCTGCCACCTGCCTTTGGGCTGTTACTGCCGCAGGGAAGATGGCCTTTTCCAGGTGTTTACCTCTAAGGCTGATGAAGGTGACCAGTTTCCGGACAGGCTGTTTTTAGAAACATCAACCACCGAAGGGCTGGCAGAAAAAGTAGTAGCCAAATTTGCCAAAGGCCGTAAACACCCTGCAAGCGTGTTTATTTCGCGTGAACTTGGTGAGCAAAGTTATTTCCGCAAAGCACTTGAAAAACATGGCATTCAAATAGAAGACCGTTCATTGATCCGTACCGTTCCCGTGATCACCCGCTTCGATTCCTATATCTTAAAAAATATTGATTGGGTATTCTTCTCCAGCAAAAACGCTGTTGAATATTTTTTCCAGCTCAACCCGCAATTCCCTAAAAAGGTAAAATTTGGGGTAATGGGCAGCGGCAGTGAAGAAATGCTGCGCCGCAAAGGCCACTTTACCGACTATGTGGGCGAAGGCACCGATACCGCCGAAGTGGCTGAAGAATTTGCCAAGCTGGCCAACGGTAAGATAGTACTGTTCCCCGGAGCGGAAAGCCCCATGAGGAGTATCCAACAAGGCTTATCTGCCGATACCAAAATTATCGACCTACCGGTTTATGAAACTGTATTGGAAGAAGATGTGGAAGCCAGCGGCGCTGATGTGATGGTGTTTACCAGTCCATCAAACGTGGAGGCTTACTTTGCCGATAACCTGCTTGATCCCTACCAAAAGGTAGTGGCCATTGGTAAATCAACCGGCAAAAAATTTGATGAAATGGGTGTAAAATACACGCTCCCCTACTCACCCGACGAAGTTGGGCTGGCAGAGGCCGTGTTTGGGTTATAAGTCGCCCCCCGACCCCCTAAAGGGGAGTAAGCGGATAAGGCGTACATATAACTGAAATATTAATAAATTAAAATAGAAAACTCCCCCTTTAGGGGGGTTGGGGGGCATATGTTACAACGACCAAGAAGGAACCGCAAAAGTGAAGTGATCCGCCAGATGGTGCAGGAAACGCATGTTAGCGCTGCTAACCTGATTTTCCCGCTGTTTATTATTGATGGCGTTAACCAGAAAAGTGAAGTGGCATCAATGCCGGGTATCTATCGTTATTCTATCGATAACCTGCTGCGCGAAATTGAGAGCTGCCTTAAACTGGGGCTTAACTCTTTCGACCTGTTCCCCAATATTGCCGAAGAACTGAAGGACAAATTTGCTACCGAAAGCTACCGCGATGAAAGTTTGTACCTGCGCGCTATCCGCGAGGTAAAGAAAAATTTCCCGGAAGCCTGTGTTATTACCGACGTGGCAATGGACCCATACAGCAGCGACGGCCACGACGGCATTGTGGAAAATGGCGTGATCTTGAACGACGAAACGTTGGACGTTTTGGGTAAAATGGCCCTGGCTCATGCACAATCGGGAGCCGATATCATTGCCCCATCGGATATGATGGATGGTCGCGTAGGTTATATCCGCAATGTGCTTGATGATAATGGTTTTACCAATGTATCCATCATGTCATACTCGGCTAAATACGCGAGCGCGTTTTACGGCCCGTTCAGGGATGCGTTAAATTCTGCACCAAAGTTTGGCGATAAAAAAACTTACCAGATGAACCCGGCCAACCAGCGCGAAGCCCTGATTGAAGCCGAACTGGATGAACTGGAAGGCGCCGACTTTTTGATGGTGAAACCGGCCCTGCCCTACCTTGACGTTATTAAACTGATAAAAGATAATACCGAACTACCTGTCGCCGCCTATAACGTAAGCGGCGAGTATGCCATGATCAAAGCCGCTATACAACGCGGCTGGTTAAATGAGCAGCGTGCCATTACCGAGGTGCTTACCAGCATCCGCCGTGCCGGCGCAACAGCTATTTTAACTTATCATGCCAAAGAGGTTTTGGAGAATAAATGGTTGTAGGGTAGTGATTAGAGGTTGGAGATAAGAGGTTAGGAAATAACCGGTGGTCAGAGGTTAGAGATAAGAGATTAGGAAAAACCAAAATATAAAACAACCGTCATTATAAGGCACGAAGCAATCCCCGATTGGCAGGTTCGCCCTGTATAGTTCGCGATTGCTTCGTCCCTCGCAATGACGGCTTTGATAAAATTAGCTTTAAGCTTACAATATGTTCGATTCAATAAAAAAGATGTTTTCAGCAGAGGATGAACCGGTAAATACTACGGGCAGGCCCGATATCAGTCGTGAAAAATCGGCGGAGCTTTATGCTAAGGCGCAAACGTATTTTCCGGGTGGGGTTAACTCGCCTGTGAGGGCTTTTAAATCAGTTTATGGTACGCCGCTGTTTATTCAAAAAGGCGACGGCAGCCATATCTGGGATGCTGATGGTAACGAGTTTATCGACTACTGCTGCTCATGGGGACCACTGATCCTCGGTCATAACAATGCCAAAGTAAGGGAAAAGGTTATAGAGGTTATGCAAAACGGCATGAGCTTCGGAGCACCTACTGCTTTAGAAAATGAGCTGGCCGAACTGATCCTGAAAAACAATAAATTTATTGAAAAAATCCGTTTTGTAAGCTCAGGCACCGAAGCCGTAATGTCGGCTATTAGGTTGGCAAGAGGCTATACTAAACGCGATAAGATCCTGAAATTTGAAGGCTGCTATCATGGTCATGCCGATGCTTTATTGGTAAAAGCAGGCTCAGGCCTGGTAACCTTTGGCGAAACCTCATCAGCCGGTGTCCCTAAATCAGTTGCCGACGAAACTATCGTAGTGGCGCTTAACGATAAAGAGGCTTTAGCTAAAGCTTTTGAAGAATTTAAAGATCAGATTGCAGCGGTGATCATTGAGCCCGTGCCGGCCAATAACGGTTTGCTTTTACAGGAAAAAGAATACCTGCAATACCTGCGCGACGTTTGTACACAAAACGGCACCATGCTTATTTTTGACGAGGTGATCTCCGGTTTCCGTGTAGGTTTTGAGGGTGCTGCCGGCTACTATCAAATTAAACCTGATATCATTACTTACGGTAAAATTATTGGCGGCGGCATGCCGGTTGGTGCGTATGGTTCATCGGCAGCTATCATGAGTAATATCTCGCCCGAGGGTTCGGTTTACCAGGCAGGTACCTTATCAGGTAACCCGGTTGCTATGGGCGCCGGTATTGCCCAGCTCAGCGAGCTTTTACGCATGGGCTTTTACCGCGACCTGAACAATAAAACAGAAGAGTTCGTAGAAGCTATCCAGCGTTTTGCCGCTGCCCGCAATTATAAATTTAAGGTGTTTGGTATAGGCTCCATATTTTGGTTTGCTTTTACAGATAAAGAGTATATTCGTAAAGCCGAAGATATTGATGCATCAAGCATGGAGAAATTCAAAAAGTTCCACCGCGAGTTGCTGAACAGGGGCATTTATTTAGGCCCGTCGGGTTATGAGGTTGGCTTTATATCATCAGCCCATACCAAAACCGACCTGGAGAAAACAAAACGTGCTATATTTGATAGTTTGGATCTGGTATTCAATAGTAAATAACCCCGCCCAACCCTCCCCAAAGGGGAGGACTATTGCGAGGTGGCATTAAAATAATCATAGAAAGTCTCCCCTTTCGGGGGAGATTTAGAGGGGGTTTATGAAAAAGTCATTCGTTATTTTTTACGCGCTCATCACCTATGCCGTTGCCGAACTGGTATGGTGGGGCTATATGCTGGTTACGCTGCAACCACGCCGTACCGGTATGATCCTGGGCGAAGGGGCCATGTTTGTGGCCGTGTTTCTGATTGGCGCTATCAACCTGCACCGTTCTTTCAATAAAGAGCGCCGACTGCAGGAGCAAAAAAAGAATTTCCTGCTTTCGGTAACGCATGAGCTGAAATCACCGCTGGCTTCTATCAAGATCCTGCTGCAAACTATTCAGAAACGCCATCTGACCAAAGAACAGCTTCTTGATTTTATTGAGAAATCATTGAACGATGTGGAGCGTCTGGACGACATGGTTGAAAACATGCTGCTTGCATCTAAAATAGAGAACCGCTCATACAGCTTTCCTAAGGCCAGCTTTAACCTTTCGGTTTTGGTCGACAGTATTGTTAACCGCCTACAGATCTCCAAATGCGATTGCAACCAGCAGATCATCGAGGCTGAGATTGAGCCAAAGGTGGAGATTATTGGTGATAAGTTTGCCCTTACATCAGTGGTAACCAATTTAATTGAAAACGCTGTAAAATATTCAAGCCCCTGCTCGTCTGTTGGGGTAAAGCTGTTCTCAAAAGACGATAAAGTTTATTTACAGGTAGCCGATCATGGCATTGGTATTGCCGACGAGGAAAAAACCCGCATATTTGAGCGTTTTTACCGCGTAGGCAGCGAAGAAACCCGTAACACCAAAGGTACCGGACTGGGCCTTTATATTGTTAAGGAGGTGTTGGATAAACACCAGGCCAGCATCAGGGTTAAGGACAACCGCCCGGCTGGTAGTATTTTTGAAGTTACATTTGGATTAACCTAAATTAAGACATGAATAATATGCCCAACAAAAAAAGAATTTTATTGGCCGAAGACGAAGAGCATTTGTTAGAAGCAATTAAGCTTAACCTTGAGCTGGAAGGCTATAAGGTAACTCCGGCTAAAAACGGAAAAAAAGCTTTACAGTTGTTTAAAGAAGAACGCTTTAACCTCGTGATACTTGACGTAATGATGCCCGAGATTGACGGCTTTGTAGTAGCCGAAACCATCAGGCTTGAAAATACCGAAGTACCTATCATGTTCCTTACGGCTAAAAACACCAACGAGGACAAGATCTCGGGCTTAAAAAAAGGTGCTGATGATTATCTTACCAAACCGTTTAACCTTGAAGAGCTTATTTTAAGGGTGAACAACCTGGTAAAACGCAGCCTGAAAGGTGAAGACCTGAAAGAGTTTAACAGCTACAAAATAGGCGATAAAACCATTCATTTTAACTCGTTTGAACTGGTTAATGAAGATGGCTCCATTACCGCACTTACCAAAAAGGAAACCATGCTGCTTAAATTGTTGATTGAGCGTCGTAATGATGCTGTATCGCGCGAGCAGATCCTGGAAACCGTTTGGAACTATGACGTTTATCCGTCAACCCGTACTATCGATAACTTCATCCTAACCTTCCGTAAGTATTTTGAACCAGATCCTAAAAACCCGGTTTATTTTCACTCTATCCGTGGCGTAGGCTATAAATTTACCGATAACCAGCATTAATGTTCAGTAACAGGACACGTATATTCATTGCGTTTATTTTTCTGCTGTCGTTAGGTGTACTGGTGTATTTCCGTATTTATGAGCTTGCAGCAGTAGCAGTAATGATGATCATCCTGCTCATCTGGGATTATTTCAGGCAGGGCACGTTAGTTGTAGCATCCAAACATTTTCATGTAAAGGATTATGATAAAACCGCTGCTTCGTTAAATGAGATCATGAAACCCGAATGGCTCAGCAAAAACCGCCGGGGATATTATGAATTTATATACGGTGGCTTATGCTTGCAAAAGCAGGATTTTGAAGGGGCAGAAATGCACTATGAAATAGCGGCACAATATCCCTTACGTTCGGTTAATGATCATGTAGCCGCACTTGTTAGCGTGGCCAATATCAGCATCAGGCGTGGTAATTTTGAAAAAGCCAAAGCCTACTTACAATTAACCGAGCAGCATAAAGAAAAAATAACTGCCAAAATGAGGGAAGTGATAAGCCGACTTCAGCAGGAGTTGAAAAAAGAGACAAGACTTTAAGAGTCAGGAGTCAAGACAAGAAAGTCGCGAGACAGTAAAATAAGATTAAGAGACAGGACAATTAGAGTCAAGAGACAAGACAACAAGAGTCAAGAGGGGACGAGATTTCCTTCTTGCATCTTGATTCTTGACTTCTTGACTCTGAGGCCTCCGGCCTCTCCACAAAATATGAGAGATTCGTTATTAATAAAAGCGGCATTTTCGGAGCAAACAGAACGCCCCCCGGTTTGGATGATGAGGCAGGCGGGCCGCTTTATGAAAGAGTATTGGGACATTAAAAACAAATACTCGTTCCTTGAAATGTGCAAAACACCGGAGATTGCTGCCGATGTTACCATGCTGCCTGTCGACCTGTTAGGCATCGACGGCGCTATCCTGTTTTCAGATATCCTGGTAACCGGCGAAGCCATGGGCGGCGACCTGAGCTTTAACGCAGGTGTTGGTCCGCTGTTTGCTAATCCCGTACGTACACAGGCAGATGTTGATGCATTACAAACTGATGTGTTGGATAAACTGCAATACGTTGGCGATGCCATCAAAGTAATTCAGCAGCGTCTTGCCGGCCGCATCCCGTTGATAGGTTTTGCAGGAGCGCCGTTTACCGTAATGAGCTATTTGGTTGAAGGCGGATCATCAAAAGATTTTAAACGCACCAAGCTGATGCTGCACAATGAGCCGGAAATGGCCCATCAGCTGCTATCAAAAATAGCAACTGTTACTGCAGATTATCTGAACATGCAGATTGCTGCGGGCGTAAATGCGGTACAGATCTTTGACAGCTGGGCGCAGGCTTTGGCATGGGATGATTATAAAGAATTTAGCCACCGTTATATTGCGGAGATCATCAGCAAGCTGAACCGTAAAGATATCCCGGTGATCTCGTTCTGCAAAGGAAGTTCTGTTTTTGCACCACTGATGGCCGAGGCTAAGCCGGATGTAATTTCGATAGACTGGAATGTTGATCTGTTAGATATCAAAAAACGCTTACCGGCAGGCATAGCGGTACAGGGTAATCTTGATCCGCATATTCTTTATGCTGATAAAAAAGTAATTAAAGAACGCATCTACCGCCTGTTCGACCGTATGAAAGGCGAAAACGGCTTCGTCTTCAACTTGGGTCACGGCATTATGCCTGATATCCCGTTTGATAACGTGAAGTACGCGGTAGAAGTGATAAAAGAATATTAGCCCCCCAGCCCCCTAAAGGGGGAGTAACGGAGGGATAACAATAATAGAAACGATTTAAAACTGCCCCTTTAGGGGGCCGGGGGGCTAATGTACCAATACGTTCTCGCCATACACATCATTTTTGTAGTCTGCTGGATGGCGGGGCTGTTTTATATTGTGCGCTTGTTTATCTATCACACCGAAGCACAGGATAAACCCGAGCCGGAACGTACCATACTTTCCAAACAATTTGAGATCATGGAAAGCAGGCTGTGGAACGTGATAGCCAAGCCATCTATGTTGCTTACCATACTGGCAGGCTGCACCATGTTGTACTTAAGCCCTGTATGGTTAAAAATGCCTTGGCTGCATATCAAATTAGCTTTTGTATTTGGCCTGGTGGGCTATCACCACATTTGCGAATCCAAAATCAAGCAAATGCGCAATGGTGTTTTCAAATGGACTTCGAGCCAGCTACGCCTTTGGAATGAGCTCGCTACCGTTTTCCTGTTTGCCATCGTTTTTCTTGCTGTAAAAAAGGATGCTTTGAGCTGGGTATTCGGTGTAGTTGGGATAATTTCTTTAGGGGTGATATTGATGATTGCCGTGAAGATCTATAAGCGGTATAGGGAGAAGAAAGAATCTTAATTAAAGTTCATCACTTTTAAAGGTGAATGTGCTGCAATAAAATAAAAATCCCTATCATCATTTAAAAGAGTTACTTTGTTCCTTATTGCGTAAACTGCAATCAGACAATCGTTTGGTTTGCGTACAGTAACACCTCTTTTTCTTAAATCCCGATATAGGCTTGCAGCTTCAGTAGCAGTTACATAGGGATCTCCTTTTAATTTAGTCATGCTATCGAAATAAGATTTAATTTTCTTCACTTCGGCATCTGAAACTACACCTTGTAATATCTCCTGCATTATTGTAGGACAGGTTGCCACTATGATATTTGCCAGGTTGTTCCTCAAAAACTTGCTTGAATCTGTTTCAATTCCTTTAAAAAAGTTGACCCATACGGACGTATCTACCAGAATAATATCCATTATTCAAAAGCCTTATCATCAAGTTCGACTTTCCCCCATAATTCAGCAAGCTTCTTTTGATTTTCAATTGTAACATATAATCTCAAAGCTTCTTCAATTACAGCTTTCTTTGTCTTTATATTACCCAGTTTCTGAGCCTTTGCTATTAGCTCATCATTAATATCAACGTTCGTTCTCATACACATAAATTTTAATAAATATACACAAAAATAGTCAAATAAAATACTTTTTCTTACATTCACCTATAACCCGTCTTCCTACAGGGGAAACTATTTGTCAAATTATTTACATCCCCATGCAACCATTTACATCACTATACCATCTTACTTATAAATGATGTTTTTGGAACCTAAATATACCATTCACCAATTGATAGACCGCTGCCGGGCAGGCGAGCGGAAGGCACAGGAACTGCTTTATAAACAGTTCGCCTCAAAAATGCTGGGGGTGTGTATGCGCTACGCCGCCGACCGCATGGAGGCCGAAGATATGTTGCAGAATGGCTTTATAAGGGTTTTCAAAAAAATGGATGACTACCGGGGCCACGGATCATTCGAGGGCTGGGTTAGGCGCATTATGGTACACAGTTCAATTGAATATTACCGCAAGCATCATAAAATGATGCAGATGGTGGAGATTGACGAAGCCGGGCATGAGCCATCTGTTAACCCGATAGCTGCGGCCAACCTGGATGCAAAAGTGCTGATGGGCATGATACAACAATTAGCACCGGGTTACCGGATCGTGTTTAACCTTTATGCGCTGGAAGGTTACTCGCACAAAGAGATTGCAGAAATCGTGGGCATTACCGAGGGTGCCTCTAAATCGCAGTTATCAAGGGCACGTACAATTTTGAAAGAACAAATTGCTAAAATGGAGGGCAAAAGTTATGGATATGCAGGATAAGGAGCTGGACAGGCTGTTTCAACAAAAGCTTGATGACCTGGAGATACAACCATCGGCCGGTGTATGGCAGGGCATCAGCTCCGAACTAAACGGCGATAAGCGCAAAAGAACATTATTGCTCCTGCTGAGCGCAGCAGCGGGAATTGTATTGCTGATAACAGCCGGCATCCTGTTTATTCCGAAACAACCGGTTAAGGACAATGGCCAGCATCATTCAACCGAGATAGTTAAAACGCATGAAACGGTAAAACCGTCTGTTGCCGTTAAAGTTGAGCCCGTGGTACCTCCGGCCCCGGCTCAAAACAAAGTGCCTGCAAATCCGGTTATAGCTCCTGTTAACAATATAGCGCACGTTAATAAAACTAAACCCAATTTGACACCATTTGTACAACAGCCCGTAGTTACTGCCCAACCACCTGCAGCTGCCCATGCAGATGAGCCCTTATTGGCAAATGCCCCTGCCGTAGATTATCATGTTGTTAAAACCGATGCCCCGGATACAGCAACAAGGATCAGCCCAAAATCAGCCATTATTAACAGCGAAAAAGTACAGCCTGTATTGATAGCGCAAACACTTGCCCAATCTGTCCCGGCAACTGCCAAACCTGTTAAAAAACATCGCATCCGCAGCCTCGGTGATGTTTTTAACGTAGTGATAGCAGCGGTTGACAAACGTAAAGACAAAGTGATTGAATTTAGCAATACCGACGAAGATGACGCCACCATTACCGGCTTAAACCTGGGCTTCATTAAAGTAAAAAAAGAGAAAGATAAATAATATTTTAGCGAACGATAGATATACCACAACAATATGAAACGCCTTATTTTTACCATCATCATATGTTTTGCCGCGGGCTTTGTTTTTGCTCAAAGCACCCCTGCAGACTCTGCAAAAAACACCACGGATACTACCACCACCCATAACAAGCATGTTAAGGTAAAACTTGGCTTTGGCGATGATGTGCCGCAGGTAAACATTAACAGTAACGGACCTGATACCGCCTATCACGCACATAAAGCACCGGGCTTTTCATTCGGGGTAACCTTTTCAAGGATCGACCTTGGCTTTGCTACTTTGATTGATAACGGCAGCTTTACCTTGTCAAGCAAAAACAAGTTCCTGAGCTATCGCCAGTGGAAAACCAGCAACTTTGGTTTTGATGTGCTGCAGTTTGGCTACCGCTTTAACAGCTCCTTCAAAATTTACGTATCCGGCGGTTTCGACTGGACACATATCCGCCTCCGTAACGATATCACCATACAGCGTAACGCACCCGTGCTTACCTACGTTCAGGATAGTATCCACTTCAGCAAAAACCGCTTTTCATCAAGTTATCTGCGGATTCCCCTGTCATTTTATTACCGCAGCCACGAAGACGACCGGGGGAATTACTTCAGGCTGGTTGCCGGACCGGAGATTGGCATCTTGCTTAACGGGCGTGTAAAACAGATCAGTGACGAAAACGGCAAACAGAAATTCAATGACGACTATCATTTTGCGAAACTGCGCAAAGGTGTATTTGTGCGCATGGGTTACGGCATCATGGGCCTGTACGCCAAGTATTACTTCAACGATATGTTTGAGAACAGTCCCGATCAAAAAGGGTTGAGGAACTTCTCGTTTGGCTTGACGTTTGGCTTTTAAACAGAACCATGATTCTGAACCATGATTTTCAGGATTCAGGGATTACCATGATAGATAAGTAGATAGATAGATGACCTGCTCTATCCAATAATCCTTAAATCAGGCAAATCATGGTTCAAACGTTTATCTTTGCCCCTGATGTCAGAGATTCCTTTTTTGCAGGCAGTTGCAGTAAGTAAAATATACCCGGGAAAACAACAGGCCGGTGTAAAAAAAACCGGACTGGTCATTGAGCCGGGCAAGATCACAGCTATAATCGGCGAAAGCGGCAGTGGTAAAAGCACTTTACTCCGGTTGTTATACGGTCTGCTTTCTCCCGATGAAGGTACTGTTTACTTTAAAGGCGAACGCATTTGGGGACCTGAAGAAAAGCTGATCCCCGGTCATGATGCCATGAAAATGGTAACCCAGCATACCGATGATCTTAACCTGTTTGCCAAAGTTTGGGATAACGTAGCAGCTATGCTCCCTGCTACCAATCTTAAAGCCAAACAGGAGAAAACCGAAAGGGTACTTAGACAATTGAACATGCTTGCCATGGCCGATAAGCGTGTAGCCGACCTAAGCGGCGGCGAAAAACAGCGCGTAGCCATTGCCCGGGCCATCATCACCCATCCGCAGGTATTACTGCTCGACGAACCGTTTAACCAGGTTGACACTTCATTCAGGGAAGGCTTACAGCATGATATCAGGCAGATAGTTAAAGAAACAGGATTAACTGTGATCATGGTATCACACGACCCAGCCGAAGTGCTGTCCATGGCCGATGAACTTATCGTACTTAATAAAGGCGAAATAGTGGAGCACGGGGCACCTAAATCATTATACAAGCACCCTAAATATCTTTATACAGCCCAACTTTTGAGCAACTGCAATGTACTTACTGCCCATGAAGCACACCTTTGCGGTATTGAGACATCAAAGGAATATGCCGTTATCTATCCTGAGCAGATCAAAATAAAGCTGATAGCCGCAGTAAAAAGCTGGGGTGTTAAGCAGGTACTGTTTAAAGGTTTTTATGAGGATCTGATCCTTGAGCATGGCGGTATTATTCTCCGGGTTTTGAGTGAAGAGACAGGAAAATATACTGAAGGGGATTTTGTGGCGGTAAGGGTGGAAAAGTATCTGGAATATTAGTAGAAAACTCGTTACCAAACTTCCGATTAAGGGTAAGAATATGCTTTAGTTGTACATAACATCATCGGCCCGCTCAATCGCCGCGGAGTGGCTGTTACTTTTGTCTTGACACAAAAGTAACCAAAAAGTCAAGTCAGCAGGGAGGCTTCTTTGCCGCACAGGCCTTTGCCCTGCAAACCGGACAGAACCACGGGCTGCAATTATTTTGCCCTGCTGCGCTCGCACTTTCCCCTCCCTTCTGCAAAAACTTGCTATGCCCTTTCCTGCGCTCAAGGCCACCATTGTTCTGCCCGCTTTCACCCGAAGCTTACCTGCTGACGGGAACGGAAAAGAATTTCCTACAAAAAATAAACCGGCGCCATACCTCGCGTTGGCAACCGGTTTCTTAAACGTATATTTAAAAAAATCTTAATTCCTTAAATTAAGGCTCAGCATTACGAGGTTCTTATTTTCGATATAAGCTGTGCGCTCGTTCAACCTATCAAGGACCTGATCAAGCGCCAGGCGGGTCTTTTTCTTTTTAATGTTGAGTTTGCTGTAAACTGTTTCCTCGTATATCAGCTTATTGTTATCGTTATAAAACTTAATGGTTTGTACGCGGGGCAAATTAATGTTATGTTCAACCACCCAAAAACCGTGTGCGTTTGCTATTTTATTCTGAGCCTGCACTGCAGCTGCTGCAAATGCCAGGATACAAATTGTGATAATTAACTTTTTCATGGCCTTATTTTTAATTTATGAACTAAAATTAAAGGCTTATAAAATGTTATGAAAACAACATAGGCGCACTACCCCTCAATTAAGATAAACAGCGTTATAACACGATGAATAAACATTCAACCTCAAAAAGATACCGGAGTAGTTTAATTTTTGTAGTTCGTCATCAAATGATTGCAGTTTGTCGCAATTCATCTTAAAAGCAATTCAATTAAACTGTTTTGCAGTAAATTAGCTATATGAATAATGGTTTCGATCTGATGCTCAATAATGTTAAGCTGCCACGCTTCTGGCAGCACGTGATATTTTGGGTGATCGTATCGTTTTTCATCACGACGCTTTATTCTTTCCAAACTAATTTTTGGGTATCGTTTCGTAATAACCTTTTGTACATGCCCATTCAAATTGCTTACTACTATGCCATTGCCTACTGGTTGGTGCCTAGGTATGTTTTTGAAAAGCGGTATGTGATGTTCTTCCTGATGCTGATACCGCTTGTTTTTGCGTGTATGTTCATAAGCCGTACAATCGGGATCTTTTTTGTTGCCCCATACCTGATCCGGGTGATGCACGTAACTGATGCGGATTATATAGCATCTACCCATCGCCCGTTTTTTGAGCAACTAATGGACGGACAAAGCCTGGTAAACTCCTTTAAAGGCACCAACCTGTTCACGGGTTTTGTTTTGGCTATCAAACTATTTAAAATGTGGTACGAGCGTAAACAGGCTGCCCTCGAAGCCGAACTCAATGCACTGAAAGCCCAGGTACATCCGCATTTTTTATTTAATACGCTTAATAACCTTTACTCTTTAAGCCTCAATAACTCACCAAAATCGCCGCAGGCCATTATTGGCCTGTCGGACCTATTGCGGTATATGCTTTATGAATGCTCGGATAATGAGGTTTCATTGGAGAAGGAAGTGTTTATGATGCAGCAGTATGTAAAGCTCGAAAAACTTCGCTATGAAGAGCGCATTGATATCAACTTTACCATCACCGGTAATTTAAAAGATAAAACCATAGCGCCGTTGCTGATATTGCCGTTTATTGAAAACGCCTTTAAACATGGCACCAGCGAACAGGTTGGCGCCACCTGGATCAACATTGATATCAGCGTTACGGTAAACCACTTTAAGCTTAAAGTGGCCAACAGCAAGCCTGAGCACCCGGTTGAGGTGGGCGATACACCCGGGCATATCGGGTTAAAGAATGTTACCAAAAGGCTTAACCTGCTTTACCCTCACAACTCGCGCCTGAAGATCGTAAACGAAGAAGATACCTTTTTTGTGGCACTTGACCTCGACCTGAAAATCATAAAACAATCTGCTGCACAACAAATGGTAACCGCATGAAAATCCGCACACTTATAGTTGACGATGAACCACATGCCATTGAGGTGTTGAAAAACTATCTCGCGCGTTTTAGCGAAATGGAGGTTACCGCTACCTGCAATGACGGTATTGAAGCATTTCGCCTGTTGCAACAAAAACCTATCGATCTGATGTTCCTCGATATCCAGATGCCCGGAATAAAAGGGACTGATCTGTTAAAAAACCTTAAAAATCCGCCTAAAGTCATTTTCACTACCGCCCATAGCGAATACGCGCTTGATGGTTTTGAGCTGAACGCGGTTGATTATCTGTTAAAGCCAATCTCTTTCGAGCGTTTTCTACGTGCGGTAGATAAGATCTATCAATTGAACGAGCATAAAGGCAAACCTGTTATTACTCACGAAGAGCCAGTAAGCGATACACATACGTTCATTTATTTGAAGGTAGATCGTAAAACCATCAAGGTGAATATCAATGATATTTTATGGATAGAAAGCCTGCGCGATTATGTTAAAGTAGTGGCCGTAAACAACCAGGTTCATATCACCCGTCAAAAGATCAGCCTGCTTGAAGAGATGCTGCCCGAGAGCCGGTTCGTACGCATTCACCGGTCGTTTATAGTAGCGCTCAACAAAATAGATTCTTTCTATGCCTACAGCATGGACGTTGCCGGGCATGAACTGCCTATCGGCCGTAATTATAAGCAGGATGTTCAGAAAAAATTGAAGAATGAACGGTTGCAGATGGGGTGATGGACTTTAAGAGATAATTAAGCTTGTGGGTCAAAAATCATGTCAATTGCGACCGCAGCGCGGCAACCGCACGGAGGCATGTCTTGTCCTGAAATGAGTTTACACAAAAATAAACTACATGGAAAAGATCATTATTGATGGAAAAGGACATTATTCACTTGAATTTAAGCATTCAGTTATCAAAGAGTATTTGGCTGGCAGTGTTAGTCAAAAGGCGTTGTTGAGGAAATATGATATCAAGATACATAGTGGCATAACGCGTTGGATGCAGAAGTTAGGTTATGCAGAAGTTCCGGAAAAAGACAGATATTTGTCATCAGTAAAACCACTATCCTTGCCCGCAAAGAAGCCCCATAAAGATCCGCCTACAGGTGCCTTGTCGCAAGAACAACAACGCATCAAAGAACTCGAACGTCAGCTTGAAGATGAGCAGCTTCGCAGTGAAATGTACAAGCGTATGATCGAGATTGCTGAACGTGATCTTAATATTCCTATCCGAAAAAAGTCGGATACCAAGTGATCCATGAGATGAAAGACATGTATACAAGGATCAGCCTTGTACGATTATGTCGGTTACTTGGTATTACCCGTCAGGCCTATTATCAGCACTTTTGGCAACAAGAAGCATCTGGAATAGAGGATACACTTATATTGCAGGAGGTTGTCAGCATTCGCCAAGACCACCGGGCAATGGGTGGCAGGAAGCTTTATGAAAAGCTGCACCCTTTTTTGCTTGATCATGGCATTAAAATGGGACGGGATGCACTGTTCGACCTGTTGTCAGCTAATGGACTGTTAGTAAAGAAACGCCGCAGGCGGCATGTGACGACCTGGTCGGGTCACCGGTTCAACAGATGGCCGAATATCATACGCAGCCTGGAGGTCGTCAGGCCTAACCAACTGTGGGTAAGCGATATCACCTACTGGAAAGTAAAAGAAGAACATTTGTACATCAGTTTGATAACGGACGCTTATTCGCACAAAGTAGTTGGCTATCATTTGGCTGATACCTTAGAAACGATCGAAACGATACAGGCCTTGAAAATGGCTTTAAAAGACCTGCCTGAACAATTGCCGGAGGCACTTATACATCACTCGGACCGGGGAGTGCAATATTGCACAGAAAGCTATGTAAAGCTATTACAGGACAGATACATCAAGATCAGTATGACCGAGAACGGTGACCCATTAGAGAATGCCGTTGCTGAACGAATGAACGGCATTCTTAAAGAAGAATATCTTAAGCATCACCGGCCTGAGAATAAGCAACAAGCAAAACAATTACTGGATAGAGCTATCGAGTTGTATAACAAACACCGGCCACACTTCAGTATCGGTCTGCTAACGCCCCAACATGTGCATGATAAAAGCTTGCTACCTCAAAAATTGTGGAAGAACTATTATCGCAAAAACACTAACATTGTAAACGTATCACAGGACATCACTACACTTGTAAATACATAACAGGACTATCTCATAAAATGTAAACTTTTTTTAGGACGAGACAGCATATCAACGTCCCATCAGGGTCTCTCGCAGAGGACCCTGAGGTATACGCCAAGCTGATTCGCCGTTCTGAGTATCCTGATAGATATTTAGAACGCGGTGAACCTCAGGGTCCTCTGCGAGTTTAAGTTAACCCACAAAATCTAAACGTGCACTAAGTAGTTGTTGAAAAGCAAGTTTACGATTACGAGACTCCGCTGGAGTCCAATATCTCTTTAAATTTTGTCTATAAACACGTGGCCTCTCTGAGGCCGTATAGCACACCATCCATGCTGATTATATTATAAAATATTGCCGGCCCCAGCGGGGCCACGTGTTTATAGCCCTAAACGAGCATGTTTTTCGACTCCGTAGGTGCCGTGTTGAAATTATAAGGTTGGAAAATTTTGTGGGTTAACCTAAATCTGCGAGAGACCCTGAGGGAACGTGCGCTTTGCCACTCAACAGGCATATCGACGAAACCCCTCTCTACACCCTCCCAGGGCTACTGTGTGTACACATCTTTTAAATTCTATCAATAATTGAAAAAAATGTCATTTCGAACGAACCTGGTGGGAGAATTCGCGCAGGGGGTGAGGAGAAATCTTCTACGCCCTGCTTTTATTTTATAAGTATGATTGTAGAGCCTGATGTAGAAGATTTCTCTTTCGCCCCACTTCTTAGCCCGCCCCTGCTCAATCGAAATGACATTTTCTTTTATTTAAAAGATGTGTACACACTGTAGCTCCCAGGGAGGGAATCGCACAAGCCTACTTTTTTTATCTCTTCTGAACAGCTCTTCCTACGAAATCCACCAGTCATTCACCAAATTCAATTCATCTTTTGCACGGGTAACGGCGGTGTACCACCATTTGCAAAGTTCATAGTAGGATGCGCCGTACATGCTTTTATCTAAAAACAGGTAAACATTGTTCCACTCGCCGCCTTGCGCTTTATGGCAGGTAACTGCGTAACCGTACGAAACTTTGAGGCAATTGAGATAAGGATCTTCACGCATGGCTTCTTTATATGGTTCGCTCTTTTGATGATATCCTTTTGCCTTCATCTGATTGTTAAAATCAATCATCAGCGCTTTGGCTTGTTCGTTGGTGAGGTTACCCTTTAAACTTTCAAGTGTATCTAACGAAAGCAGCATCTTAAACTCTTTCCCGGAGGCCAGCGCGGTAACCAGCACTTTTTGGAATTTCATACCGAGCTTTTGCTGCACCTCTTCAAGCTCATTTACGATAACAAAGTCTCCGTTTGTTAACGGCACCGAATAGTTATTTTGTGTTACCAGCAGCACATCGCCAACCTGCAACGGCACATACCCCGAACCAAAAAGCTCGCGGCGCATATCCCGGTTTATCATTTGTACTTTTTTGTTGCTCCGCGCTATGGCCAGGCAGCTATTGGGGCCAGCCGCTTTATAATTAGCTGCATACAGGCTAAACATAGCATCATCTGTAGTATGCAGCTTCACATTGTTAAGGTTTGATGCCGGGATCTTAGGAAATTTGATCCGTTCCCGGCTTTCGGTCATGGCGCGGATAGCTCCTGCTAAAACCAATATATCGTTATCATCTTTATTGCGTTCTATTTTTGAGAGCTTAACTGACACCGGAAAACGCTGCTGTTTAGCCAGCCAATCAATGTCTAACGCCGGGCTAAACGCTTGCCCTACGGGCGGCAGCTGGCAGGGATCGCCAACAAAAATGATCTTGCTTTTACTGGCTACCTGGAAAAAATCCTGCAACAGGATACCTGACCCAAAAACAGCGATATTATTTCCCTCGGTCGGTGCCCCCGAAAGCATCGACGCCTCGTCAACAATATAAATGGTGGTTTCGCTATCTGCCGGGCGGGTTAAAAACTGCAGGGTCATTTGTCCGGCGATACCAGCCCCTGAACTTTCGGCCAGGGTTTCTTCATCAAGACCGTCTATCTTGTCAAAATTATATAATTCGCTGTGAACTGTTGAGGCGGAAAAGCCTGTTTTGCCCCTTAAAACTGTAGCCGCCCTGCCTGTTGCTGCCAGCATGCAAAATTTCTTTTCCTTTTCCTTCAGCCATTGTGCAATGTGCTGCATTAAAAAGGTTTTACCTGTACCGGCATAACCCTTCAGCACGAAAACATCAGCAGCCGGATGATCAAGAAATTTTTGGATTGCCTTGAATGCAGCTTTTTGATCTGTATTTAAAGTAAGGGGCACAGAGATCCTTTTTAATTAACAGGCTTAAAACCGGCAAACATATCACTGGCCTCGTTCAAAGTATTCAGCGGAGCATAATCACATACCTCAGCATATTCAGCCCACATTTGCTGCACGGCTTTGTTACTATGCGCGTTCGCAATGGCTTCAGCGCTTAGCCATTCAAAAACCTCTATGATAGTTCCATCGGTCGCTTCCATGATGATGGATTCGCGTTCAGTTACTAGCCCCTCTTGTTTAAGGCGCGGCAAATGTGTTTGCATTAATTGTTTTAGTGCTTCTTCTTTGCCAGGTTTAGGTTTGTAGGCAACAATTACAATCTGTCCCATGGTTTCAGTTTATTGTGGATGCAATTTACGAAAAAACTGTGAAGCCGTAATGCAGGTTTATGCGTTAGACGCTGCTTAAACCTGCACAAGGTTCAAAAAACAAAAACGGCGGCAAGCTAAACTTGTCGCCGTTTCTTTTAAGTCTCCCCTTTAGGGGAGATTTAGAGGGGCACTATTTCTTCCAAACGTTATTGTCCTGGTTGTAATCAGGCAATACTTTGTCCGGATCGTAAGTAACTGATTCAATTTCTTCTATTGATGGATATTTGAATGTCCATGAAGCGTAACGCTCCCAAATTTCAACCGGTAATTTTATACGGTCAACTTTACCGCCTTTGGTTTTGATCTCCAGGATAACCGGCATTGCCATTTTACCCAGGTTATCTAAGGTGATCAGCGAGCCTTTGGTTGGATCATTGTCAACATATTTCACATCGCTTACAGCAACATCCAGGCGCCAGTCGTTCAGGAACCAGCCTCTCCAAAACCATTGCAGGTTTTCGCCTGCCGCGTTTTCAATGGTACGGAAAAAATCGTCAGGTGTTGGGTGTTTAAATGCCCAGCGGTTGATATAAGTTTTAAACGCGAAATCAAAACGCTCAGGGCCTAAGATCTGCTCACGCAACAATACTAAACCGGCACTTGGTTTTGAGTAAAGCAAAGTACCTGTATTTCTTTCTTTCAGGTTGGCCGGCTGGCTCATGATAGGCTCAAGATCGGGCCTGGTAAAGAAAGCGCCTGTAGCATGCATATCAGGTACACGGGTGCCTTTGTATTCCCCATTATTGAAGTTGGCGGTAGACAGTGTGTTGATGAAAGTGTTAAAACCTTCATCCATCCAGCCGTACATACGTTCGTTTGAACCTACGATCATCGGGAACCAGGTGTGGCCAAACTCGTGATCGTTAACACCCCACAGACTTGCCTTTTTTGCTTTTGCTCCGCAGAATACAATACCCGGATATTCCATACCGCCTACAATACCGGCAACAGCTGTAGCCGCAGGATAAGGGTACTCAAACCATTTTGACGAGTTATACTCAATAGATTTTTTAACATATTCAGTTGAGCGGCCCCATGCGTCGTTGCCATCGCTTTCAACCGGGTAGGCTGATATTGCAGTTGATTTTTTACCGCTTGGCAAATCCATTTTGGCGGCATCAACAATAAATGCAGCTGACGAAGCCCATGAAGCATCACGGGCATTTTTAATTTTAAAATGCCAGGTTAACTGGGTTTTACCTGCCGGGCGTGATTTGGGATCGGTAACTTCGGTGGCCGAACGGATGATCACTGTGCTTTCGCTTTTTTCGGCGGCTGCCCAGCGTTTCAATTGCTCAGGTGTATATACCTCCTGTGGGTTCAATAATTCGCCCGAGGCTACTACGATATGGTTTGCAGGAGCTGTAATATTCAGGTCGAAGTCACCATATTCCAGGTAAAACTCGCCCGGGCCGCTGTACGGCAGGGTGTTCCAGCCCATCACATCATCATACACACATACGCGCGGGTACCATTGCGCAATGGTATATACTTTACCGTTTTGGGTTTGCAGGTAGCCCATACGGTCAGATCCGTAATTTGGAGAAACGAATGAATACTCGATTTTCAGCTTTGCCTGGCCGCCGTTGGCTGCAATCTCCTTCGGAAGGAAAACCTGCATCCTGGTATCGGTGATCAGGAATTTAACATCAACATATTCGCCTTTCTGGCCGGCAACCTTTACCGATTTAATTTTGTAACCGGCATCAAATGCTTCGCCGCGACCCCAATTACGGCTACCGGCTGGGGGAACGATGGCTGTACCTCTTGAATCAAGCTTAAATAAGTTTTGATCAAGCTGCATCCACATGAAACCTAATGTTTGCGGACTGTTGTTGGTATAAGTTAAAACTTCCGAACCGGTAATTTCGTTGGTTTGATCGTTCAGTTTGGCGTTCAATTGATAATCGGCACGGTTTTGCCAGTATTTAGCACCAGGCTCACCGCTTGCCGCGCGAAATTCGGTACCATTTTTAGTGTAAAACCCAGGACCAAAAGTTTCGTGATAATCGTAAACAGAACCGGCGGGTGTGGTAGAGGTGGTAGGCGCTGGCTGCTGGGCATAACCCACGCTTGCGGCCAACATAAAGGCAAGGCTGCAACCTGCCATCAGTTTTAGTTTCATGTTCAGTCAAATAAATTGCGTAAAGGAACAAGTATACTACAAATTAGGCAGATGCAAAGCGTTGGTAAAACGATTGTTACGGAGTTATTAAATAATTAAAGCCATGCTTAAAGCCTATATATCAGGTAGATTAAAAATATCAGCATTCCAATACATACTTTATGTTTTATGTTTACGTTTGTGCATTAGTAAACGAAAAACTCGGCTTATTAAATAGCTACCCTTATTACTTATGATAACATCAAATTACCCATGGATTGAATCCCCATTTTTTTACAAGATCCTGGAGACGAAAAACCTGACCGCTGAAGAAAAAAACTTATGCATCGATTATCATGAAAATGGCTTTACAACGTTAAGCAACTTTTTCCCTGCAAGCTTGATTGATAAAGTTCAACAAGAAACTGAAAAAAAAGCCTTTGACGCCAATTTTCCATTAAAAAATTATCGTGATAAACAAAGGGTTCAGGACTTTTGGGAGGTTTCAGAGGCGTGCCGTGACTTAGCTTCTTATCCTCCTGTTCTTAAACTACTGGAATTGTTTTACTGCAGAAAACCGATCCCGTTTCAAACATTAAATTTTAGTGTAGGAACACAACAAAGGGCTCATTCGGATACTATACACTTTAGTTCATTACCTGCAAAATTCATGTGCGGTGTATGGGTTGCGTTGGAGGACATAACAGAAGAAAATGGTCCATTATTCTATTATCCTGGCTCACACCGGCTGCCCGAATACAATTTTTCTCAAATCAAAGCAAGTGCTGATAGCAACAACTACGGCGACTACAAAGAATATGAGGACTTTATAGAAGAAATAATAGAAGTAAATTCATTTGAAAAGAAAGTATTTCATGCAAAAAAGGGAGATGTTTTAATTTGGTCGAGCAATATATTACATGGAGGTATGCCAGTTTTGAAAGCGGATTCATCAAGATGGTCACAGGTAACACATTACTTTTTTGAGGATTGTTATTATTATACACCAATGCTAAGCAATATGGTTACTGATGAACTTTTCTTAAGACACAATTTAACCAACATTGCAACAGGCGAAAAAGCTGAACCAAATTATAATGGCCAAAAACTTAACTATTTAAAAGTTAATAAAACCCAGTATATATTTAATACTACCGAAAACAGAAAAGGCCTAATTAAGTTATTATTTAAGGCCCTGTTCAAGAAAAAACGATAATTTAAGCAATACAGCCTCGTTAATATCGAAGTTAAAATGGCTTAGTATTGTACTAAACCATTCCTAAGATCCATTTCATTGCATCATTAATATGAAATGGATCTTAGAATATCCCCAGAGACATCCCTACTTCCCCAAAAAATGATCGGCATAAATCTTTTCATCAAAGCCGAAAAAAAGGAAACCATTATCCTCAATAACCGGGCGTTTAATCATGCTGGTTTTTTGCTGTAATAATTGCAGTGCATCAGTATTGGTTTTGATGCTTTCTTTAACTATGGGGTCAAGTTGCTTCCAGGTGAGGCCTTGTTTGTTCAGGAACTTTTCATAGCCTGCTTTAGTATCCCATTCCTGCAGCTTTTCGGTACTTACGCCCAGCTTTTTAAAATCCTGGAAATCATAAGCTACTTTATTTTCTTTAAGCCAGTCGAGGGCTTTTTTTACTGTATTGCAATTGGTTATTCCGTAAACTTTCATGGGGTAAATTTACGGTTTTGGATATATCCAGAGCATACACTATTGCAAGTCCGTTGTTCTTTTACAAAGAGGCGATACAAAACAAAAAAAGGCGCAATTACGCGCCCCTCCTAAACAAATATCCATCAGCAATTAACCATTGCCACCGCCATTGCTTTTGCCGCCGCTTTTGGTATCATCATTGTTAATACCGCGTTGGTTCTTTTTAATATCGCTGCTCAGTTTACCGAATTTATAATTCAGTCTGATAGCGAAATGCCTGTAGCGGTTATGATATAACGATTCCTGGTCAAAATCAACCGTGTGGGTGGTCGACCGGAAAGTACGGTACTTGCTGTACGGATTGTTGGCTACTAATGATATAGTCATTTTCTTATTCAGGAGTTCTTTCGAAACCACATAGGAGTTATAAATAAAATTGCTCGATTTACCCTGTAAAGTAACATCACCGCTGAAGAAACCGGCATCGAGGCCAATACGATAGCCACCATCAAACTTATAACCAATATTGGCGAAAGCATTTCCGGTGTAACCATCGTTTTTATAAAACTGGCCATTATAAGTGCCTTTTAACCATACGTGCGAAATTTGCCCGTTGATATTAACAGTAAACTTTTTAGTGATAGAATAATTGGTATTAAGGTTTAACCCCAGCGACCGGTTACTGCCCAAATTTTGATAAGTTGTAAAGGTAACTGTATCAATATGATCGCCCATATTGTTTTGAACTAAGCTGGTTACATTTTGGATAGCATTGTTAGAGAACGCATAGCTTAAACCAACATTAACAGATCCTTTTGAAAAATTGCTATAGTTCAGTTCAAAGGTATTGTTCAATTCAGGTTTCAGATCGGGGTTACCGGTACTGATGAATTTAGGGTTCGATTTATCGATAAAAGGGTTCAGCTGGTAAATGCCCGGTCTCTGGATGCGCTGGGTGAAGCCCAAACTAATACTGCTGCTTTTCATTGAGCGCTGAACAGACACCGATGGGATAAAATTATTATAGTTTTTATCAAGCGGCGTACCTGTAAACACGGCATTTACCTGCGTATGTTCCAAACGTAAGCCCGCCTTCCCTGTCCATTTATCAAACTTTAACTGGTACGAGTTATAAGCGCTGTACACATCCTGGTGATAATCAAATGCGCCTGTTTGAGTTGTGTTTACATTATACACCGAACTGGTTGAATCTTTGTCCTCACGCCTGTAATCGCTGAAATTGTTACGCAGGATCACTTTACCACCAGCCTCTATACTGATTTTTTTTAAGGGATAAGCATAATCTAACTGGAAGGTATGTTCGCGGTTACCGGCATTATTATACTGCCTGAAATCGGGCTGAAGGGCATTGTAATAATTAACCCTGTCCGAAAACTGGTTATCGGTAAAATTCTTGCTCGGTCCGTAGCTGTATTTATACGATAACGTAAGCAACTCATCCTTATGCCCTTTAAACCCTAACTGATAGTTGATGGATGCATCAAGTCCCTGATCGTGATTATAGCTATTGCTTAACAGGTTATAGCCCTGGGTAAGCGTACCGGCGGCATTTGTCTGGGCCGAACGTTGTGACCCGTCCTGATCAAACTCGCCGTGAAAAAATTCAAATGAACCGGTGAGCAGGTTCAAAGTATCTATCTCATAGCTTAGTTCGGCATTGGCGTAGCGATACTTACCGCCAAATGAGTTACTTCCGGTTTGCAATATCTCCGATTCGGGATTAAAGAAAGTTTGTTTTGTGGTTGAGGTATTGGTATTACGCCTTTGGGTGCCAAAACCTGCATAGCCGGAAACCCCAAACTTCCCTTGCTTGGCAGTCATGTTGAGGTTATAGCCAGGCCCCCAAACGCTGTTATAACGCAAATTGACGCTGCCGTTATAGCCCTGGTCGGCGTTCTTTTTAGTGATGATATTGATGATACCTGCCAAACCCTCCGCGTCATACTTTGCCGGCGGTGTGGTGATCACCTCAATTTTTTCGATATTGGTGGCCGGCATAGCCTTTAGCACGTCCGACGGGTTTTTAGCCATCAGCGCCGATTCTTTTCCGTTGATCAGGATCTTGTATTTACCGCTGCCTTTTAACTTGATGTTATCGTCACCGTCGACAGCTAAAAGCGGCACCTTGCGCATCATATCCAATGCCGATACCGCCTTGCTTTCCGGGTCGGCGGTAACGTCGTAACTGAGGCGGTCAACCTCCTGCTTCATTACGGGCTTTACGGCGGTAATGGTTACTTCGTTCAATTGTTTGCTTGATGCTGCTACCAGGATCCGCCCTGCGTCAAACGCTTTACCATTTATTTTTACAGGGAGCACTTTGGTTGCATATCCCACAGAAGCTACTACCAATTGATAGGTTTTGCCTTCGGGGGCTTTTAGCTCAAAGCTACCATCGTCTTTAGCAAGGGTACTCTTCACCGGGGTTTTGGTTGCGGCATCCTGCAGCGCTACTGTGCCATACCCCAATGGCTTGTTGGTTGCAGAATCGATCACAGTACCTTTAACTGTTATATTTTCAACAGCAACCGGTGCAGCAGCCTGGGCCATGGCCATGCCCGTGACAAAACAGCAGAGCACTGTTAGTAAAAATTGTTTCATAATTGCGATTTTGGTCATAAGACGTTTAAGATACCCGGGTGTGACAGCAAAAAGTATGCGTTTAACACTTTTTAACGTTTGCCACGGCCGGGTAACGGATTAGTTACTCAGGTTATTAATTGCGGCTTCCGCTGCTGGTATCATCATTATTAATACCACGTTGATTTTTCTTTATGCTACTGTTAAGCCTGCCAAATTTGTAGCTCAGGCTCACGTTAATGGTGCGATAAAAGTTGTTGTTAGCGGTGTAAGTATCAAAGTCGGGCGTTTTGGTATAGAAATCGAGTTTGTTGAATTTTTTAAATGGATTATTAACATTTACTGATAGTGTGGCCTTTTCTTTAAACATGGTTTTGGTGCCGCTGATTGAACTGAAGAAATAATAATTATCCTTTCCCTGCAGCAACACATAACGGCTATCATAACCAATGTTAAGTCCTGCACGATAGCCGCCATCAAACTTGTAGCTGGTATAAGTAAAAATGTGACCCTGGTTACCGCTGTTTTTATAAAGCGAACCGTTATAATATCCCTTAAGCCAAACAAATAACAATTCGGCATTAATGTTTACGTTCAGTTTGGAGGTTATAGGATAATTGATATTTGCGTCAAAACCCCAGTTTTTATTGGAACCCACGTTATCATAAGTGTTGGTAGTCACTCCGGCCGAATCAACCCGCGCCAGGTTTTGTACCGTATTATTGGCAAACGAATAATTGGTGCTCAGGTTAATAGAACCTTTGGCAAAGTTGCTGTATCCCAGCTCAAAATTATTAGTAACTGCCGCCTTCAAATTAGGATTACCCATATTGACATATTGCGGGTTTGTACGATCAGTAAAAGGGTTTAACTGGTAGATGCCCGGGCGTTGGATACGCTGCGTAAAGCCCAGCGTAAGGCTGCTGCTTTTTAAGCTTTTTTGAATAGATACCGAGGGAATGAGGTTATTATAATCCTGGTGAACAGTGCTGTTTGTGGTCGAAAAATCGGCGTTAACGGTAGTATGTTCTAAACGCAGACCTCCTTTAAAGGCCCATTTGGCAAGCTTTATCGAATAAGAGTTATACAAACTGTAAACGTCCTGCTTGTAAGTAAAATCGTTGGTTTGGCTGTCATTAGTTTGGTAAACACCTGGCTGTGTTAAAGTATCGGTATGGAAATTACTAAAGTTGTTCCTCAAAATAACTTTACCGCCGGCCTCAAGTGTCAATACCTTTGCCGGCTGGATATAATCTAACTGAAAGGCGTGCTGTTTTGAACCGGATTTATTGTACTGCTTATAATCTGCCGGGGGCGGGACACCAATTTTATCGGCGCCTGATGTAGCATTGTTGTTTTGATCGTTATTGTTATTGTTGTACTTATATGATACCGTTAATAACTGATCTTTATGATTTTTAAATCCCAGCTGGTAGTTCAAGCCGGCGTCTGCACCATGAAATGTACTATTGCCCGAATTAAATAAGCGATAAAACTGGGTAACAGCATCAGCACTATCGACAATATTGGTAACCTGGTTATTTTGTTGCTTACCTTTCCCATTATAAAAATCATACATCCCTGTAATGAGGTTAAGCGTATCTACTTCATAGCTCAGCTCGCCGCTGGCATATACATTGTTGGCTCCATTGCCTCTTGTACCGGTTTGGTTAAGTGATGATTTAGGATGATAAAAATTGGTGATGTTTTCAAACGATGAAGTTTGTACCGGCCTGTGATTATAGCCTGCATACCCCGCGAAACCAAATTTACCCTGCTTTACGGTTACGTTCACATTCCCACGTTCGCCAAAAACATTGTTGTAGCCGGTGTTGAGACTTACGTTATAGCCCTGGTCTGCATTCTTTTTGGTGATGATATTGATGATCCCTGCTAAACCTTCTGCATCATATTTTGCAGGCGGCGTCGTGATCACTTCTATCTTTTCGATATTGGCAGCCGGCATAGATTTCAACACATCCGATGGGTTCTTAGCCATCATGGCCGACTCTTTTCCGTTGATCAGGATCTTATAATTATCATTGCCTCTCAACTTGATATTATCGCTTCCGTCAACCGATAACAAGGGCACTTTACGGATCATATCCAAAGCAGTAATTGATTTGCTTTCCGGGTCGGCTTGCACATCATAGCTCAGGCGGTCAACCTCCTGTTTCATCACCGGCCTCACCGCAGTCACGGTAACTTCTTTTAATTGCTTGCTCGATGCAGAGAGCAGGACCCGGCCTGCATTAAATGTATTGTTTGTAAGTTTTACGGGGAGAGTTTTAGTAGTATAGCCAATAAAAACAGCTACCAACTGGTAAGTTTTCCCTTCGGGCGCTTTGAGTTCAAAACTGCCGTCATCTTTAGCCAGCGTGCTTTTTACCGGGGCTTTGGTGGCGGCATCCTGCAGCGCGACAGTAACATACCCCATTGGCTTGTTATTAGCAGAATCAATGATGCTACCTTTTACAATAATATTGGGTACAGCTGGCGCGGCGGTAGTTTTTGTTTGAGCAAATAAGAGCGTAGAAAAGTAACAGCAAAGTACCGTTAACAGGATTTGTTTCATAAGGTTATTTAGGTTTACAAGACGTAAGTACACACCCGTGTGTTACAACACGAATTGAAATTCAAACGAAATTTTAACTAATTTATTAGTTTGTAACAGCCATGTTACTTATTATAGCGCGTCATGGTAAGTTCGGTACCTATGGTGGCAAAACTTTTGATCATCTCTATCGATCGGTCTATCAATGCCGGGAGTTCGGGTTTCTCATCTTCATCAAAACCGCTCAGCACATAATCAACCTGCCTGCCTTTAGGGTAGTTATCGCTTACGCCAAAACGCAAACGGGCGTAGTTATTATGGCCGAGGGTAGCTTCGATATGTTTAAGCCCGTTATGGCCTGCGGCGCTGCCTTTCGGTTTAAGGCGAAGGGTACCCAGTGGCAGGGCGATGTCATCTACAATAACCAATACATTTTCAATAGGGATCTTCAAGTCCTTCATCCAATGGTTAAGGGCTTTGCCGCTCAGGTTCATGTAGGTAGTTGGTTTAACAAGGCACAGGGTGCGGCCTTTGTGCGATACCTCGGTATAGTAAGCCAAACGCGAGTTTTGAAACCTTGCCCCCTCCTGTTTAGCCAATTCATCCAACACCATAAAACCGATATTATGCCGGGTATCAGCATACTCCGGACCGATATTTCCTAAACCTACTATTAAATATTTCATAAGCCCTCTACCCTCTAAAGGGGACACTGAAAAGCTATCCAAAAACAAATAAAACCAGCGTCATTGCGAGGTACGAAGCAATCCCCGATTTGCAGATCCGCCCTGTATAGTTTGGGATTGCTTCGTACCTCGCAATGACGTTTTTATTTTTATTTCAGATAACTTCCGAATGATTATTAAAATTTTATGCGAAGATATTATTTATTGCTTAAACAAAAACAGCGATAGAAATTACTCTACCGCTGTTTTCCTTTTTACCTCTTACTCCCCCTTTAGGGGGCTGGGGGCTTATTTTTTGCCTGAAGCTGCTTCCTGTTCTGCCTGACGTAATGCACGTGAGGTGGTTACAGAAACAATAGTGTCTTCTTTAGCATTGGTGATCACTAAGTTATCTAATTTAATATCAGATACTTTTACTGATTTACCAACTTCAAGAGATTCGATGCTTACTTCAATAGCATCAAGATGATCTTTAGGAAGCGCTTTGATACGCAGTTTCCTTAATTTCTGAACCAGTTTACCACCTACTTTAACACCAGGAGAAGTGCCGGTTAATTTAACTGGGATCTCGATGGTGATAGGTTTTTTCTCATCTAACAATAAAAAGTCAACGTGAGTGATTTTTTCAGTTAGTGGGTGGAACTGGATGTCCTGGATGATCGCTTGTGATTTAACACCGGCAATTTCCAGATCGATGAAATGAACAACCGGAGTGTAAACTACGGCTCTCAAATCAGCTGCGGACACTGCAAAGTGGGTTTGTGTAGCACCACCATAAAGAACTGCAGGCACTAAGCCATTGTAACGCAGCTCTTTCGCGTCTCTTTTCCCTACGTTCTCTCTTAGAGAACCGCTAATAGCAATTGATTTCATTTATTTTTATTTGTTTATTATTTAAGCCTCACCCCAACCCCTCTCCGGAAGAGAGGGGCTTTTGTAAGGATATTTTAATTCTACTTCAAACCTTTCCAGGTCCTCCCAACCGGGGAGGATTTAGGAGGGGCTTAATCCACCTTAAACAAAGTACTTATCGAACCATGCTCGTTTACATTGCTTATGGCTTTTGCAAACAGTTCGGCGGTTGAAAGCACCTTAATTTTCGGGCTTTGTTGTTTAAGCGGTATCGTATCGGTAACTATCAGTTCGGTTAAAGCCGAGTTTTCTATAGTTTCATAGGCCTTACCCGATAATACCGGGTGTGTACAAACTGCGCGTACGCTGCGTGCACCACGCTCCATGATCAATCCGGCGGCTTTTGCCAATGTACCCGCGGTATCGCAAATGTCATCAATCAGTACAATGTCCTGATCGGTAACATCGCCTATCAGTGTCATGGCTTCAATTTCGTTGGCACGTTTACGGCGCTTATCGCAAATTACCACTTCGGCATTAAAGAATTTGGCAAAACTCCTGGCCCTGTATGAACCGCCCATGTCCGGCGACGCAATAGTAAGGTGACCTAAACCAAGGCTTTTAATGTAAGGCACAAAAATGATAGAGGCATCCAGGTGATCAACCGGAACATCAAAAAATCCCTGGATCTGCGCTGCGTGCAAATCCATAGTCATGATTCGGTTAATGCCGGCTGCAACCAACAAGTTGGCCACAAGCTTTGCACCAATGGCAACACGAGGCTTATCTTTCCTGTCTTGCCGGGCCAGACCAAAATAAGGGATAACGGCATTTACATAATGAGCAGAAGCACGGCGGGCGGCATCAATCATCATCAGTAATTCCATTAAATTATCGGTAGGCTGGTGGGTTGACTGGATCAGGAAAACATCAGATCCCCGTACAGATTCATTAAAATGCGGCTGGTATTCACCATCGCTAAAACGCGATATCACAACTTCACCTAACTCACGACCGTAAGCATCAGCTATAAGATGCGCAAGATCCTGCGAGCCTGATCCTGCAAATAATTTAACCGGGTTAAATTGTAAGGGCATTTTGATTTTGGATTTGGGATGTTCGATTTCGGATTTTACCTGTCCTCTACCGTTGAACTTTTACAAATACAACCGTTATAAAACACAATTCGGATTTCAATTCTCAACCAGATAAAATCCGAAATTGAAAATCCGAAATCCGAAATTTCTATTGTTGCCCGACCAGGATTCGAACCTAGACAAACGGTACCAAAAACCGTCGTACTACCATTATACTATCAGGCAATCTCCTTTGGTTTGTATTACTCCCCGAAAAGGAATGCAAATATAAGACGAATTTTCAACTCTCAAAACAGAATTTTAAAATAATTCATTAATCGCTTAAACACAACCAAATACATTGCAATTACGCGTTAAAACCACGGTTTTAATGGCAACATCCCAATAGTTTTATTATTTTCGGCTGCTTTACACCTGTTTTTTAGATAGCATCCGAACATGAATTACAAAAAACTCAACAATATATTTGGCTGGGTAGCCTTTATCATTGCTACGGTAACTTACATTTTAACCCTTGAGCCATCATCAAGCTTTTGGGACTGCGGCGAATTTATAGCCTGTATTTACCGGCTGCAGGTAGCCCACCAGCCCGGTGCTCCTTTATTTACCATTATAGGCAAGGTATTTACCCTGCTATCCATGGGCGATAGAACCAAAGTAGCCTATTGGGCCAACATGGCATCGGCACTGGCCAGCGGCGCTACCATTATGTTCCTGTTTTGGACCATTACAGCCCTCGCCAAAAAACTACTGGTTAAAACGCAGGAACAACTCAACATTACTAATCTCATCCTGATCATAGGCTCGGGCCTTGTAGGCGCATTAGCCTATGCATGGTCGGATACCTTCTGGTTTTCGGCAGTTGAATCGGAAGTTTACGCACAATCATCACTTTGTACCGCCATAGTATTTTGGGCAATATTAAAGTGGGACGCTCATGCCGACGAGCCTCATGCCGACAGGTGGATAGTTTTTATTGCCTATGTAATGGGGCTTTCTATAGGGATCCACTTATTAAACCTGCTGGTGATCCCGGCCATCGGCCTGGTGATCTATTTCCGCAGGGTAAAAAATGTTACTACAAAAGGCACGCTGCTTACCTTTTTGGCAAGCGTTGTTGCACTGGCATTTGTGCTTTGGGGCGTTATACAATATACTGTAAAAGGCGCGGCTTTTTCCGACCTGCTTTTTGTAAATACCCTGGGTATGGGTTTTGGCAGCGGGGCGGTTGTATTTTTTGTTCTGCTCATTATTACCATTGTTGCAGGCATTTACTATACCATTAACCCGGTTAAACCGGCCATAATTTTAGCGGCCTCATGCTTTGTTTTGATATTAGGCATAAGCGGCGGTATTATTGGCCTGATAGTGGCTGTAGCTGTTTTAGCGCTGCTGGAGTATGTAATAAAGATCCGCGAAAAACGCTTCGCACTCAACAGCTTCCTGATCTGCCTGCTGTTCATATTGTTTGGTTACAGCTCGTTTGTGATGATTGTTGTCCGTGCAAAAGCTAACCCTAACCTTAACAACAGCGATCCGGAAAATGCATTCGCGCTGAATAGCTACCTTAACCGCGACCAATACGGTGATACCCCTTTATTATACGGCCAGTTTTTCGATTCGGAAGCTACGGCACAAACCGAAGGTGCTAATATTTACCGTCGCGGGGCAACCAAATACGAAGTTGCCGGTAAAAAACTGAATACCGTTTACGACCGCAATACCATATTCCCGCGGATGTTTAGCGATAAGCCCGGTCACCCGGAGTTTTACCGCGAATGGACAGGCCTCGGCGAAAACGAACACCCCACCTTTGGCTCAAACATTAGTTTTTTTGCCAAATGGCAGATCAATCAAATGTATACCCGCTATTTCCTGTGGAACTTTGCGGGCCGTGCCAATGATCTCGACGGCCAAAGCTTAAATTCAGGCGCCGATGGCGAATGGATCAGCGGATGGAATTTCAGCAAACCCCTGCCCTATTCGGTTACCCAAAGCAAAAGCTATAACCGCCTGTTCTTTTTACCGCTTATCATAGGCTTATTTGGTGCGGTGTTTCACTTTGCGCGCAACCAGCGCGAAGCCGGTGTTGTCGCCATCCTGTTTGTTTGTACAGGTTTAGCCATCGTACTTTATCTTAACCAGGACCCGCTGCAGCCGCGTGAGCGTGATTATGCTTACGCTGGCTCCTTTTATGCCTTTGCCATATGGATTGGTTTGGGCGTGATAGGCATTGCCGATGTGTTAAGCAAAAAACTGAATGCAAAAGTTAGCGCCATTATCTCTACAGTAGTTTGCTTGTTAGCCGCTCCATTATTGATGGCTAACCAGGAGTGGGACGATCATGACCGTTCAACCAAGCTTACCCCGCATGATATGGCTTATAACTACCTGAACTCGTGCGCGCCAAATGCCATTTTATTTACTTATGGCGATAATGATACTTACCCGCTTTGGTACATACAGGAAGTTGAAAACGTGCGCCCCGATGTGCGTATCGTAAACCTGAGCCTGCTGGGTACCGATTGGTATATCCGCGGTATGAAAAACAAGATGAACGAATCGGAGCCATTGCCGATCAGTATGCCTAATGATAAATTTAAACCGGGCGTGCGCGATGTGATCTACTTTAGCGATCAGAAAATCCCGGGGGCTACCGAACTGAAAGATGTTTTCGATTTCATCACCTCTGATAAAAAAGAAGCCATGGTTGAGTATAACAACGGCGACGTTGCCAATTACCTGCCAACCAATAAATTCAAACTTACGGTTAATGCTGATGAAGTAATTAAAACCGGCACTGTACCAACTGCCGATAAAGATAAAATAGCCCCGGAAATGGACTGGACATTTAACGGTCGTTACGTTACCAAGGATGTGCTGGCGATGATGGATATCCTCAGCCATAACAACTGGAAACGCCCGATTTATTTTTCGGTTACTGTGCCTAACAGCAACATGATTGGTTTAGATAAATACATGTACAACGAAGGTTTTGCTTATCGCCTGCTGCCCTTAAAACCGGATACAGCCGTTGGGCCGCTTGAAGCCAGCAACACCGGTAAAATGTACGACAACATGATGACCAGGTACCGGTGGGGCAACATGAAAAACGCCAGC
The DNA here is from genome assembly GCF_034263275.1 of Mucilaginibacter sp. cycad4. Taxonomy (NCBI): domain Bacteria; kingdom Pseudomonadati; phylum Bacteroidota; class Sphingobacteriia; order Sphingobacteriales; family Sphingobacteriaceae; genus Mucilaginibacter; species Mucilaginibacter sp. cycad4. Next base: position 4,637,189 of record NZ_CP139559.1, read on the forward strand.
TATCTTGATCATGAGTCAATGACGATGTTTTACCCACTCATCACCAGGCTTTACTCAACCCTGGCCGATGACCTGGCAAAAGCAGGCAAACCAGATTCGGCCCGTAAAGTGCTTAAAAAATATGACGAGGTAATGCCAACAACCATCAACTCGTTAGAGATAGCGGTACGTAAGTACTACATGATAGAAAATGCTTACCGCTTAAATGATATTCAATTGGGCAATAAGCTGGCTAATCTTGTTGATGACTATGTAAACAACCAGCTCGATTACAGCTATGCCCTGTTTCAAAAAGGCGAAACCAATCTCGAAAACCGTGATCTGCAATATTCAATGCAAATATTAGGCGGATTGGTTGAGTTTAGCAAACAATACAAACAGCCGCAATTGTTCAACAAATTCAGCGCGCAGCTGAGCGGCTTTGAAAAGAAATTTGGGGTGGCCGGGAAGCGATAAATTCCTCTTTTTTGATATAAATAAAATGCCCGCTCACCGCGGGCATTTTATTTATAACGAGATCTGGTCGAAGTTTAGCGACAGCGTAACTTCGTCCTAAAATTGCTCAAGCTTTTAGCTTGAGAGTCCTCGTCTAAATTGCTATTTGAAATAAACATTTTAACCTGAGTCACGGAAGCAGAATGCGTCCAGCGTTTTAGGTCGAAGTTACGCTGTCGCTAAACTTCGACCAGTGACCGACGGGTGAGGACTTACGAAGTTTCCAAAACTTCGTAAGTCTTGGTTCTGCAACTTGTTATGAGTAGGTACAAAGCAATGAGGACCCTGGTTATATAGTCAATTAAAACATCACCGTTATTTATTGTTTATACTACGTGTAATTTATATTTGCCGCAATGAAGATCCTGCTCATAGAAGATGAACCCAAACTGGTATCCATTATCCAGCGCGACCTCACCGCCGAAGGCCACGAGCTAAGTGTTGCCCTCGATGGCACGACCGGGCTGGAGATGGCCACCAAAATGGATTTTCAATTGATTATTCTGGATATTATGCTGCCAGGCATCAATGGCATTGAAATTTGCCGCAGGTTGCGGCAGGCCAACCAGCAGGCAGCCATATTAATGCTTACCGCGCTTGGCACTACCGAAAATATAGTAGTAGGTTTGGATAGCGGTGCTGATGATTACATGGTAAAACCCTTTAGCCTGGCCGAGCTTAACGCCCGCATTCGTACGCTGGCGCGCCGCAACACAAACCTGGCACAACCACCAAATGTTATACAGGTGGGCGATTTAGTGATTAATGCCGACGAAAAATCGGTAAAAAGAGGCAACAAAACCATAGAGCTTACTGCTACCGAATATCGCCTGTTGGAGTTTCTGGCTAAAAACAAAAATCATATGCTCAGCCGTATCGAGATTCTGGAACATGTTTGGAATATTGATTTTAATATGGGCACCAACGTAGTGGATGTATACATTAATTACCTGCGCAAAAAAGTAGATAAAGATTTTGATAATAAGCTGATCCATACTGTTATTGGCATGGGCTACATTTTAAAACACAACGCCGCATGACCATTCAGAAAAAAGTAGCGCTGCTGTTCCTGGTGCTAACAGTGTCGGTAATATTGATATTCAGCAGCGCTATTTTTTATTTTGTACACCAGTTTACCTTCGATGATTTTTATAAACGACTTGAGACCCGTGTAAACATCTCCTCCCAGATCCATCACCTGAATGATCGCGACAGCCTTGGCATGTACCGGGAAATACGTCAGCGATATCTGGAACGCCTCATAGCCGAAAAGCAATACATCATTAAACCCGACATTTATACCAAAGGCAAAACAGTGAAAGGCGTTCCGCGCCAACTAATAAATAACATCATCGCCAACGGAAAATCAAGGTTTAAAGCCGATAATGTATTTTACGCCGGCAATATCTTCCACTTTCCGGAGGGGGATGCTATTATAGTAGTTTCGGCAACCAACCCATCGGGCCTTAGTGAGCTGAATGATCTTGAGCAGGTGCTGATAATCAGTTTCCTGATCTCGATATTGATCGTGTATCTCATTGGTCGCCGGTTTTCATACCATACCTTTAAGCCGGTACGCAGCATTATTAAAAAGGTAAATACCATTACGGCCAGCAACCTGCATTTGCGTTTGGAGGATTATAGCGGAAAAGATGAGATAGCCGAACTTACCCAAACTTTCAACAACATGCTCGACAGGCTGGAAACAGCCTTTGAAACGCAGAACAACTTTATCAGTAATGCATCGCACGAGCTGCGCACCCCACTGGCTATCATAAAAGGCGAGGCTGAACTTTCGCTCAAAAATCTGGATCAGCCAGGGGCCGATCTGCATAAAAACCTTAAAGAGATCCTAACAGGCACACAAAGCCTGCAGGATATTATTACCAGCTTATTGGGCCTGGCACAAAGCGGGTTCGACGGCAAAAAACAAAATTGGGAACAAATCAGAGCCGATGAGCTGGCGTTTATGGTTAAGGAAGCTGTTGATCATATCATCCCAACAAATAACCTCAGCATTGATTTTTCATCACTGCCCGATGATGTGGATAGTTTGGTAACCCAGGGTAACATCAACTTGCTTAAACTGGCCATAAGTAATATTGGCCTTAATGCCTGTAAATATTCCGAAAACAAGCCGGTGACGCTTAAAGTGTATGCTGAAAATAACAGCATTATTTTCAGCGTCAAGGATCAGGGCATAGGCATACCCGAAGGCGATGTTCAGCATATCTTCGAACCGTTTTTCCGCGCATCCAACACAGGCAAATACGAAGGGCATGGTGTAGGGCTTCCACTTGCGCTGAATATTGTGAGGCTGCACAAAGGCAATATCGGCATTGTTTCAAAAGAGGGACAAGGCACCGAGATCCGGGTGATGCTGCCGGTTTATCGTGGGGAGAAGAGTTAAAAACTTCTTCGCCGTCATCCCGAATTTATTTCGGGACCCCACTCGCCCAACCCCTTGCATGGCCACTTAGCAAGTGAGGTGCTGAAACAAGTTCAGCATGACCTTCTTCATGCAAACTCTAATCAAATTCTAATCTCTTTCTTAAACCGCTTTAATGCCTGGTACCGACTATTGTATCAACAAACAACAGTAGTAAACATAAAAAGGTATCATCATGAAAACACTGAACATCATCATCCCATCTGATTTCACTTTATTATCTCTGAACATTATACCTGTTTTAGCAGAGCGCTATCCGAACGAAAAATTAAATATATCGCTCGTTCATTTTCTGCAACTGTCAGATTCAATGTCCGATCTGTTATTGCTGTCCCGTCGCAGCAGGGAATACCAGCTTATCAGCGATGAATTCTATGCAGGTTGTACCATGCTTAAATCCGATTACCCGGATCAGATCATCAGCATCACGCCCGACTTTTTTTACGGTAACACCGTAGCTGTGTTTAAAAACTATCTCGAAACAAAAGAAACCAACCTGATAGCTATGCCCGAAAATCACAACTACCAAAGGTTAACACCAAACAGCTTTGATCCCACCATACTAATGGAGCGGAGCAGGTACAAAATAATCACCTTTAAAGCCGCAGTTAAACAGCCTTTAACTGTGCTTAAAACCCAAACCGAACACGAATTACTGGAAGTTTAATATTTATCAAATTCATTTAAAACATAATCTATGCTATTGAAAGAAAATATCCCGGTAAAATATGTGGTAGGGAAAATTAAGAATGGGCTTTTACTGGTTGCCGGGTACGCGGTATCTATAGCCTTATTCCATCGTTTTTTCCCCGAGTACCGCATTTCAATCCCAATCGCCGTTCCGGCCATACTGGCTACCATCATATCGTTGTTGCTGGCCTTCCGTTCAAACCAGGCCTATGACCGCTGGTGGGAAGCCCGGAGCATTTGGGGGGCTATCGTGAACGATTCAAGATCGCTTGTCCGTGAGTTGATCACTTTTTTAGATGGCGATAACGCTGTATGTGAAGAAATAGAAGGTTTCAAAAAAAGGTTTGTTTACAGGCAGATAGCATGGTGCTATGGCTTAAGCCAATCATTACGCAAGCAAGATCCATATGCCAAAAACGCCCACCTGCTGGTTGACGAAGAAGTGAAATTCACCCATCGTTTTACAAACATGCCCAACAGCCTGCTAAAACTACACGGGCTCGACCTAAAGCTGGCTTATAAAAACGGATGGTTGAATGATTATCAGCAGGTGCAGATAGACGGCACGCTTAACCGGCTGTGCGATGCTATGGGCAAATGCGAGCGGATCAAAAACACAGTATTCCCGGTTACTTACAGTTTATACATCCACTTTTGCCTGTACCTGTTCATCATACTGCTGCCATTTGGCCTCATCGAATTCTTCGGCATGTTTGAAGTGCCGCTGATCATAGCTATAGCAGCAGCATTTTTATTAGTTGAAAAAATGGCTATCCACCTGCAAGACCCATTTGAAAACAAACCAACAGATACCCCAACAACTGCCATATCGCAAGCCATTGAACGCGACTTAAAGCAGATGCTTAACGATAAACATGAGAGTGAAAAGGCAGCAGTACAACCTGCCGCCGCTAAAGCCGACGTATATTATATACTGTAAGCTTTAAGATCCCTGTGCGGGAAGGCACAGGGATTCACTTATTTATTCTTTAAAGCCTAAACCTTTTTCTTTCATTTTCTCCTTCACCACCGGCACCGAACTTTTGCCCACACCGTGCAAATGCAAAAACTCTTTCTCGGTAAGTTTCGATAATTCAAGCAATGATGTAATACCCGCATTGGCCAGCGCACGCTGAGCAGGGTTGCCCAATTTGCCAAATGGGCTTTCTGATTTTTCAGTCTTCATGATGAAATATTTATTGGACGACCAAAGTTACTATCAAAACTAACTTTTATGTGCGGGGCATTTGCGACTATTATAGGGTGGATTAATTTTAATTCTTCCTTGCGCTTGTTTGAAGCTACAAGGTTATTGGGAAGATGAAAGCAACACTGCGAATAAACAAAAACCATGTCATTGCGAGGAGGAACGACGAAGCAATCTCGTAGCTATTTTCTTGCGCTCGTTTGCAACGAGCGCTTAACATGGTTTTGCGATTGTATCGCACGATCATTAATTTAGCCTAAACCCTTATCAACAATGTCGCACCAATACAGAGTTAGAAACCATGAAGAGATCCATTTTGTAACATTTACAATAGTTGATTGGGTTGATATTTTTATCCGCCCTGCTTACAAACAACTTATTATTGATTCACTCCTCTATTGCCAGCAAAACAAGGGATTAGAAGTATACGCTTTTTGCCTAATGACCAATCATCTTCATCTGCTGATATCGGCAAAACTCCCCGCACGGTTATCTGATATTATACGTGATTTTAAAAAACATACTAACAAGCAAATCATCAAATTAATAAAAGAGGAAAATGAGAGTCGCCGGGATTGGATGTTATACCGGTTTCAGTATAATGCAAGATTTGACGATCGGATACAAGAATATAAAGTATGGCAAGATGGATATCATTCTATCGAGTGCGACCGGGAAGAAATACTATTTCAAAAGCTGGATTATATTCATGATAACCCCGTACGGGCAGAAATTGTAAGCCATCCTGAACATTATATTTATAGTTCAGCAATTAACTATGCGGGAGAGCAGGGATTATTGGAGGTGATTTTATTGGAGAGGGGCTTTATCTCAGTAAAATTTTAGTTTGCTTACGTTACAAACGTAAGCCCATGTTAAGCACTCGTTGCAAACGAGTGCAAGATGTTAGTAGATGTTGAAACAAAAAGAGCCCCCTCACAGGCAGCTCTTTTATTTCTTGCGCTCGTTTGCAACGAGCGCTTAATATGGTTTAGCTATTGCATCGCGATACCTCTTTGTTATTCATTAACCACACCCATTGAGCAAAACTTATCAATACGCTCGGCAACAAGCTCATCGATATTGCGCTCTTTAAGGGTTTTCAGGTCTTTTAATAATTGTTTTTTCAGGATATCTGCCATAGCAACCGGGTCCTGGTGGGCACCGCCAAGTGGTTCTTTAATTACACCGTCAATCAACTTGTTCTTGAACATTTCTGTCGAAGTTAGTTTAAGCACTTCGGCAGCCCGCTCTTTGTTTTCCCAGGTTTTCCAAAGGATGGTTGAGCAGTTTTCGGGCGAGATCACCGAATACCAGGAGTTATCCAGCATCAGCACCTTATCGCCAATGCCAATACCCAATGCACCGCCCGATGCACCCTCGCCAATAATAACACAAATCACCGGCACTTTCAGCACTGCCATTTCAAGCAGGTTACGGGCAATGGCTTCACCTTGTCCGCGCTCTTCGGCCTCTAAGCCAGGGAATGCTCCCGGTGTATCAATCAGGGTAACTACAGGCTTGTTAAATTTTTCAGCCATTTTCATCAGCCTTAAGGCTTTACGGTAACCCTCGGGGTTAGCCATACCGAAGTTGCGGTACTGGCGCTCTTTGGTGTTACGGCCTTTCTGGTGACCGATAAACATTACCGTTTGACCATTCAGCGTACCAAAACCGCCGATAATCGCTTTATCATCGCCAACAGTACGGTCGCCATGCAGCTCGATGAAATCATCGCACATCAGCTCAATATACTGCAAAGTATAAGGCCTTTCCGGGTGACGCGAAATTTGTACTTTTTGCCAGCCTGTAAGGTTGGAATATATATCTTTTTTGGCGTCTTCCAGCTTACCTTCCAGTTCGGCTATAGTTGCAGACATATCCAGCTTATTCTTGTCTTCAACCTGCTTCACCTTTTCAATTTGCTGCTGTAACTCAGCCAGTGGTTTTTCAAAATCAAACGTAATCTTCATACACTTTATTTGGAGGCGCTAAATTAAGCAAATCAAACGGGATATTTTCAATTATGAGCAGTGAGTGTTTCCAACTTCGTGATTTGCTGTGGGGCCAGTGCATTGCCGGTACTTAAACAAGCCTGCAAAATGGCATTCCTGAGCTCTCCGTAATACAAACCCGAGCGGTTAGCGTAAAAAATAATACTACCGTTATCCGTGCCTTTTTTCATTAGTTTATCAAGCGTGGTTTCATTGGTAACAATAAAATTGCCCATCTCTACCCTTTTGCGGTGCAGTTCGGCAGTAATGGCGCTGATCTTTGTAATTTGTACCGGGCTCAGGCTCAGCTCTTTTTTAAACTTCAGTGCAGCATCCGGCATGGGATAATGGTTGAGCCTGGCTACCTGTTCAATATCATCAAACAAATACTCACCGCTAATTAATTGGGTAAACCGTTTATCGCTCAATGTTTTTATTGGCGATTTTTTCAGGGTGCTGTCGGACTGTGCACGGACACCTTGAAATAAAAATAAGGCTATTATGAGGATGTATGTTGTTTTCAGCATCGGCACAAGTTATATAAAAACCGGCAACAACTATTCCACCTTTACAATTTTTGTACTTGCCGAAATACCATTTTCATTAAATGCTTCTATCCGGAAGTAATATGGCAGGCTTTTATCCATCCCGTTAAAATAGTATTCGTTACGGCCGTAAACCATCATGCTGTTGTACAACTTATCGGGCGCTATGCCGAAGTAAATGGTGTAGCCTGTAGCATTATCGTTTGGCTTCCATTTAAGCCAGGCATTGCGGCGCTCACTATCGCCCCTGAGTACTATCAGGTTTTGAACAGTATCGGGCCCCGCACCTGCGCCCTTACCAAATACCCTTAAGCCAGATAATGCAAACTTGCCAGTAGGCATATGCAGGTTAACCATTTTTATGTAACGGGCTTTGGCCGGGGTTTTTAGTTCGATGTAATCGTGCGGCACATCTTTGCGGTTTTTACTTTTGTCGATAAGCGGTTGCCATGTTTTGCCGTTGAGTGATGAATAGATAATATACTGATGATAAACGCCCTGTGATTTACCTAAAAATTCGGCATCCTGATCGGCGTAATTTATTTGGATTGCATTTACGATGCTTGCTTCGCCAAGATCAGTTTTAAGCCATTCGCCTTTATTGGCTGTTTTGGCGCTCCAGTAAGTTTTAATATCCTCATCAACCGCGTTGTTAGCTGCATAAGCACCGAGGGTAGATGAAACCTCTACGGGTTTATTGTAGTTGAGGATCATCCAGCCGGTAAAATTACTTTTCAGGTGGTCTTCCGGGCCCCTGGGTAAATAATGCGGGTAATCGCCGTAGGCGGTGTTGCTGTACAGTACACCATCTTTGTCAAACCCGGCAGGCCAAAAGCCAATACGTCGTTCAAAGTTATTTTTAACCGAGATACCCATGGTGCTGATGTGCCAGTAATTGCCATACTTATCGGCCCAGGTAGCCCCATGCCCCGCCCCTTTGGCAAAGCCTCCGGGTTTGTACGAGAAAGGGTTATGTTTTTGATAGATGAATGGGCCAAGCGGATGATCGCCCACAAAAACGCCATCCCCGTAGCCGCTTTGCTCGGTACCCGGTGCACCAAATTGCAGGTAATACTTCCCTTTATACTTGTTCATCCATGAGCCTTCAATAAAGGGTAACAGGAATACGTTATCATTATGCTCGCCAAAACGCTCCCAGCCGTGCTCTTCGGGGTTGAGCTTTACCATTTCCTTTTTAGGGCCGATGGGCTCAAAGGTATGCCTGTCTATCTCCTGCCCGTAAAGCGGCAAAGTATTACTGGAGCCGTGGTAGATATAAACCCGGCCGTCATCGTCAGCAAACATACCCGGGTCCCAGGCGCCTACTTTAAAATAATCTTTGGCAGCTTTCCAATCGTCATGAGTGGGGTTGGTGCTCATCCACAGGGTAAAATCTTTATTATAGGTCGATCCGATCACCAATAAGCTATCGCCTAAAACCAGGGTAGCCGGCGCACAAAGCTCATCTCCTTTTACTTCATTGTAAGGCCGAACAAATTTGCGGTATACAAAATTCCAGTTCAGCATGTCATCGCTCCACCAATAACCAAACTGATTTGTCGAAAACAGGTAATACTTACCTTTAAATAAAGTCATAGTCGGGTCGGCTGTGGCGCGGTGTTTGCCCCAGCTTGCAAAAGTTTCGAAGGGCGTATAGCCGTAATCAAGGTTAAGCGGATTACAATAAGTGAGGCGCTTTTGTTGCGCACTTACATTGAATACAATACAAAAAAATACCAGGATCAACAGGTTGCGGGTTACTATTTTCATAAGCAGATTAACAGGTTATAATGGTATTACAACAGGCGCTAATATCAGTTTTTAAACAGCAATAAAAGTTTTGTGTACTACTACATCTGTTTCACATCGTAAAATATTTTATTATTGTGTGTTAAAAACACAATTAATTCGTACTTTCATCAGCACAAGCCAGTTATCCTAAATATCGCTTTTATGAACAAGAAATCCCTGCTGTTCTTTGTCATGCAATTACTTTTTATTGCATCTGCTTTCGCGCAATATCCTAAAATGGATAAGCTGCTTTACGGCGTAGCTTATTATGATGAGTACATGCCTTATGAAAGGCTGGAAAAGGACGTGCAAATGATGAAAGCCTGCGGCATCAACGTGGTACGCATTGCCGAATCGACCTGGAGCACGGAGGAACCACAGGATGGTGTTTTTGATTTTACCCATATCGACAGGGTTTTAAACGCTATGCAAAAAGCGGGGATCCATGTTATTGTAGGTACGCCAACCTATGCCGTACCTACCTGGATGGTAAAAAAACATCCCGAGATCTTAGCTATCACCCCATCGGGCCAAAACCAATACGGGCCGCGGCAAAATATGGATATCACCAATAAAGATTACCGTTTTTATGCCGAGCGTGTTATCCGGAAAATCATGGAACACGTGAAAGATAACAAGGCCGTGATAGGTTACCAGGTAGATAACGAAACCAAATCGTACAGTACGGCAGGGCCAAACGTGCAGGCTCTGTTTGTGAATTACATGAAGGCCAAATATAAAACGCTTGATAACATCAACCACATCTTCGGGCTCGATTACTGGAGCAACCGGATCAATAACTGGGACGATTTTCCGTCGATGGTCAACACGATTAACGGCAGCCTTTCATCCGAGTTTGCCAAATTTCAACGCCAATTGGTTACTGATTATTTAGCATGGCAGGCCGCTATTGTGCGCGAATACAAACGCCCCGACCAGTTCATTACTCAAAACTTCGACCTGGAATGGCACGGCTATTCGTTCGGCATCCAGCCTGATGTTGATCATTTTGCAGCGGCCAAAGCATTAGACATTGCCGGGATAGATATTTACCACCCCAGCCAGGACAAGCTTACCGGCGTAGAGATCTCCTTTGGCGGCGATGTAGCCCGATCAATGAAAGGAGGCAAAAACTATCTTACTATCGAAACCGAAGCCCAGGGCTTTCCGCAATGGGTACCTTACCCCGGGCAGTTGAGGTTACAGGCTTTTAGTCATTTGGCATCGGGTGCAAATATGGTGAGTTACTGGCCATGGCACTCCATCCATAATTCGGCCGAAACTTACTGGAAAGGTTTGTTAAGTCATGATTTTGAACCCAACCCGGTTTATGACGAAGCCAAAACCATCGGCAAAGATTTCGACAGGTTAAGCGCCAAACTCATCAACCTGAAAAAGAAAAACGATGTAGCTATCTTATTTAGTAATGAAGCCCTTACCGGCTTTAAAGCTTTCGGTTTTGGCTGGGGAACACGCACGGGCTACAATGATGTATTGCGCCAGTTTTATGATGGCCTGTATCACATGAACGTGGGCTGTGATTTTGTAGACCCGACAAGTAAAAATATTGAAGATTATAAACTGCTGATAGTTCCCCTGCTATACGCGGCACCGGATAGTTTGTTAAAGCGCTTAAACACTTATGTTAAAAACGGCGGGCATATCATTTATACCTTCAAAAGCGGTTTCGCCGACGAAAATGTGAAGGTACGCACCACCCATCAGCCAGGCATTATTGACGAAGCCTGTGGAATTTACTATAGCCAATTCACCGAGCCGAGCAACGTTTCATTAAAAGCCGATGACTGGAACCTGAAACCCGAAGACAAAAAACTGAATACCTGGATGGAGCTCATTACCCCTACTACCGCAAAAGTATTAGCTTATTATGATCACCCGGTTTGGGGTAAGTATGCAGCCATTACCGAAAACCCCTATGGCAGGGGCCTTGCAACATACATAGGCTGTTTAACAACCAGCGCTGTTACTGATAAATTATTAGCTGATGCCGTAAAAAAAGTTGGCTTATGGGGAGCAGATCAGCAGATAGCATGGCCTGTTATCACCAAACAGGGTGTAAACCAGGCTGGCAAAAGGGTTCATTATTATTTTAATTATTCGGCAAAAGAAACCGGTCTGACTTATCCTTATAATAATGGAAAAGAGTTGCTATCAGGCGATAACATCAGCAAAAACGGCGATTTAAAACTGGAGCCATGGGCTGTTAAGATCATTGAGGTTAATTAATTATGATTGGTCTTCCTGGTTCTCCGGAGAAGAATGAGTGCTATAAGACCGATAAAGCTGAATACCCCAAGGATCCAATACCCGCTTATCTGCGATGGGTTTACAGCTTTTTGGTCGGTACTTTGCTTTACACCGGCGTCGCCGCTGGGCACGCTGGCTTTGTCACTGTCCTGCAAAGTACCCGTTCCGGTGCCTGATACCGTAGCTGCGCCCGGTGCACCCTGGCTCGACCCATTCCCGGCACCTGCCCCATTAGCCTTGGTAGTTGATGATGAAGTATCTTTGGATGATTGCGCCAACACAGGTGCAGTCGCGCTCATTGTTAATCCCAGTAACATGATGGCCAGTTTTATTTTTAATGCTTTCATGGCGTTTAGTTTTGATGCAGGTTGATTAAAACAATAGCTGTGCCAGTGATGGGAAGGTCTCTAATAAAATGTCATTTCGAGGGAGCGTGGGATGATTTGTGCGTTGGGACGACAGAGAAATCCCCTATACTCTGCCAAAAGGCTATACAGGGCGTATAAGATTCCTCAGCCTTTCCTCGCTCGTTCCCACCCTCCAAGGGTTTCAAAATGACACCTTTTTTTAATTTAAAGAAACTGGAAACCATCCTATTCCCTTTAACCTTTACATTTGCACTATGCAAACGCTACTCTTCGAAGACCAAACTTTTACCAAAATAACCGCCGCACAACTCAACGGCACCACTTATGAAAACTGTAAATTCATCAACTGTGATTTTGCCCATGCCCACCTTACGGGCGTTACTTTTGTCGACTGCCAATTTGATACCTGCAACATGCTCCTTGTTGAATTAGGCAATACCGGACTGCAGAACATCCGCTTTAAACATTGTAAATTAAGCGGCATAAACTTTGGCAAGGCCAATGATTTTTTATTTGAGGTACATTTTGAGGATTGTATTTTGGACAATGCTGTGTTTTATAAAAAGAAGAACAAGAAGGCTACCTACACCGATTGCTCCATGATTGAAACCGACTTGACCGAGGCCGACCTGAGCGATTGTAAATTTAATAACTGTAACCTCAAAAACGCTTTCTTTAGTCGTACAATCCTTAAAAACGCCGACTTAAGCACATCCTTTAATTTCATTATCGATCCGGATGATAATATCATCAAAAAAGCGAAGTTTTCGCTTCATGGCTTGCCGGGCCTGCTTGCCAAATATGATATCAGGATAGGATAATATTTTGGCGACTTATTAGTTAATATCAAAAGCATAAAATTAAGAATCGTCATTGCGAGGCACGAAGCAATCGCGAACTGTACAGAGCGGATCTGCTAATCGGGGATTGCTTCGTTCCTCGCAATGACGCGTTTTAAATCTTGAAACTACTTACTGACCACAAACTTTATGCAAAAACTTATCCTGTTTTTTTCTTTTTTGTTGATGAGTTCCGGAGTCATTGCCCAGGGGGATACTTCTGCTTTTACCAAATTCAATGATTTTAATACCCTGGTTTTAAACGGAGGCGTCAAAAAACCGGAAGCTCAAAAGCAATTTGAAACGCTATTAAAACGAATTAACATGCTGGAAATGATACGTGCCGAGCGGATCATTCCAAAAACGCAATGGATATTCCCTTTAAAAGGATACAATAGCAACGCCATCGGCGGTACTCATGGTAATGGTTACTTTGATAAAGGTTATACCTACCTTGATGGCAACAAACATGGTGCCCATCCTGCGCACGATATTTTCATCAACGACCGCAACCAGGATTGCATTGATGACCATACTCAAAAACCGGTTGATGTTATTGCAGTTGACGATGGCTGGATTATTGCCTGTACCAATCAATGGGAACCGAATAGCAACATGCGTGGTGGCAAATTTATCTGGATCTATCATCCGGCAACAAGGATATTCAGCTACTATGCGCATAACAATTCCATTTTTGTAAAGCCCGGTACTTACGTTAAGCAAGGCCAAAAAATAGCTGAAGTAGGTCGTACAGGTTACAATGCCTATAAAAAACGTTCACCTACCCACCTGCATTTTTCAGCATATAAACTGGTAGATGGCATCCCCGTACCTTATAACCCTTACGAACAGCTAAAAAAAGCCAAAACGTTATGAAAATCCTGATCACCTGCCTGCTCTTGCTTTTGAATATTAATATTGCTCCTCCGGATAACGTGATTAAAAGATTCGCAGTGCCGGCAGGCTATCAGCGTATAATGGTTTCACCCGGTAGTTTCGGGGCATGGTTGCAGGCTTTACCGTTAAAACCGGCGGGCACGCCAACCAAAACTTATAAAGGCGACATTGCCCGCACCGATGTTTACACCGCTGCGGTTATTGACATGAGCGTAGGCAACCAGGACCTGCAGCAATGCGCCGATGCTGTAATGCGCTTACGCGGCGAATACCTTTATCAGCAAAAAAAATACAATGAAATTTCTTTCAACTTCACCAGTGGTTTTAAATGCGACTATGCGCATTATGCAAAAGGCTATCGCTACAAAAATGATCACTGGGTATTGAAAGCCAAACCCGATTATTCATACAATGCGTTTCTAAATTACATGAACCTGGTCTTCAGCTACGCGGGAACCCTGTCCCTCCAAAAGGAGTTAAAAACGGTAACTAATTCCAACGACGTAAAACCAGGCGATGTGTTTATCCGTGGAGGCTCACCGGGACATTGTTTTATTGTGCTTGATGTGGTGGAGAACGCTGCTCATCAAAAGCAGTTTTTACTGGCGCAGAGTTTTATGCCGGCCCAAAATATCCAGGTGCTAAAATATGATACACCCTGGTTTGCTATGGACCAGCACAGCGGGATCATGTATGGCGAGCTGATCAGTAAAAATTATTTGAAGCGGTTTTAGGCTGGGGGTATCAATAAATATTAAATTGTCATTTCGATGAACTGATTGGGAAAGAGCGGGGGTGAGGATCTTATGCGCCCTGGGTAGTTCGCTTTGCATCGCGTATAAGATCTCCTCTCGCACCACCCCACAGGCCATCCCCCGCTCAATCGAAATGACAATTCGTTTTATTATAAAATGAACGCTACCTTTTTTCAACCCTATCATAAAACCCACCAAAACTGTTCATTTTCACGGCATCCTCATTAAAAAAATCGCCGGGGAAACCTAACTCAATCGCGCTTACTTCGTTAAGCTTTTTAAAATGTTCGGGGGTTAATTTTGTATCTATTGCTTTCAGGTTATCATTTAGCTGATCAATTTTGGTAGCACCTACAATGGGGATACAACTGAAATCCCTGTCCATCATCCATTGCAGGGCAACATGACTTTCGGATACACCTAATTCGGCGGCAATGGCAACAACCGCTTCGGTAATGCTTTGTGCCCTGTTGTTACGGCGATTGCTTTCGGGTTTTACACGTCCCTGTTCGCCACGGAGGTATTTGCCTGTCAAAGCACCACCGGCCAGCGGGGCCCAGGGGGTAACCGTCATTCCATAATGTTTTGCCATCGGGATCAGCTCGCGCTCGGCGGTGCGGGCCAGCAGGCTATACTCCACCTGTAAAGCGATGAACTGGCTCCAGCCCATCAGCTCGGCAAGGGTGTTCCCTTTTGATACTACCCAGGCGGGTGTATCACTGATGGCGGCGTAGGCTACCTTGCCTTGCTTGATCAGGTCGTCCAACCCGCGCAATACCTCGTCAATTGGCGTAATATTATCCCAAATATGCAGGTACAGCACATCAATAAAATCAGTTTTAAGGCGTTTAAGGCTTTCTTCAACACTCCGCATCATGTTTTTGCGGTTATTGCCCGATGCATTAGGATTGGTGGTATTATCCTTCAGCGTGTATTTGGTAGCCAACACAAAATAATCGCGGTCACGATTGCTCAGGTACTCACCGATGATCTTCTCGCTGGTACCCAGCTTGTACACATTGGCTGTATCAATGAAATTGCCACCCGCATCGGCAAAGGCATCCATAATGGCAAAGCTGGCATCCTTTTCGGCGCCCCAGCCGCCTTCTGTACCGAAGCCCATAGCACCCAGGCATAATTCGGAAACTTTAAGGCCCGAGCGGCCTAATAATTTGTAGTTCATATATGGTGATGTTTGTATTTAAAAATCTATGTTATCGGAATATTAGCGGGATAAATCCGCCCGCCTATCACATCGTCGGCGCAATAAATATAATGATCCCTGCCACCGCAACCACCACCAGGCCAGCAGCTATACCTCCGCCAACCAATACATAATGCCATGGCGTATGCCTATGCTTGTTTCTTTTAAAGGCAGCCTGCCGATATGCATCGACATATACCGAATCGCTGAGCAAAGTTGTATCTTTTAAGCCAGAAGCTTGTGGTTTAAAATAGTCGGAAGTATATGGCAATTTATGGTGATACTTTTTCCAGGTAGCATCGTCCAGCCTGAAGTTTTTGGCATCGACGCGGGCGGCTTTGATAACACTATCGCGGTGTGTTGCCTGCTGTGCCCGGGCAAGGGATGCGCAGGTAACCAACAGAAACAGTAAAACACTCTTTTTTAGATTTTTCCCTGGTATCCCTGATATAATCATCTTTCAAACAATCCTTCCTTCAACTTTGTACTAATAATACATCGCTAATATACCAAATTATGAAAATCATCACCCTCCATACCGATACCGACCTTAACCAGCTATACCTGTTACTGCACGAAAAACTTAACCCATTGTTTCAGGAACAACGGAAAAGCGAGTTAAATTTCACGATTGAACGCAAAGGTGAGGCAGTTGAAATTTCGTTGCCTGCTGTTTATGAAGGCGCGCTGTTCAGCATTGCAATTAACGGTAACGAGCTTTGGATCACCCGTAATGAACATTATGTTGATGATGTAAATTCCCTCACTGTCGAGTCGATCCTGAACGATCTTTTCAGCAAAATTGCCGATAACCTTGGTACCGATTTGGTGCAGGAGGGGTAAGTAAAAAGCTTTGATTTACTAAAGAATAATATCGTTGCGAAGAGAAACGAAGAAGCAATCGCTTGTTATACAAAGCGCTATTCATGTGCGGTTGCTTCGTTCGCAAGGACATGATTTCTGTTCCATTTGTTAAATAGCCGATAGTTCTAAAGCATTAAGCAGTTTAAAAATGCAATATATTCATTGCCGTTGGTTTTAACCAACGGTAAAAAGCTAAAAAGTCCTGGCTTTAGCCCCAATTATGCAAGCCGATTTGGGCTGAAGCCCTTTTATCGCTACTCATTATTCCGTTGGTTAAAACCAACGGCAATGAAGTTTTATCTACCTGTAAACGATATTCATCAACTTTAAACAGCTTCTTATTTCCGCCAAATATTTTTTAGCTTTAACAGAAAAACATCCCTATGCCTAAAATTTATAGCTTGCTTATCCTTTTCCTGTTTGCTGCATTTACTACACAGGCACAAAAACTTCCTGAAAAAAAGGGCGAACCGGTGATCATTAACCGGGATACCCTGTTTAAATTTTACGCCCCGCAGGGATTGTTTGATCCTAAAGAACGTGCCGGGATTGTTACCAGGCGTATTGAGGCCCTGATGAGCCGGATAGATTTTAACCCGGATTCGTTAACACTTAAAAACGATACCTCCGTATCGATAATAACTTACAACGGGCAGATGATCATGGGCGTTAATAATACCGATGCTTCTTATTCCGAACTGAACCGGCCACAACTGGCAGCAAGTTATCTGGCGATACTAAAAAATAAGCTGGGCAATGTTTTTGAAAGCAACAGCCCTAAACAATTAATCACCAACGTGCTCGAAGCTGTGGCGGTTATTATTTTACTGATTTTACTGATCTGGGTTGTTAACAAGGGTTTTAGGTGGATAAAATTAAAAATTATACTGGGCTGGGAACACCGCGTCGAAAAACTGGCGGCCAAAGGGGCGCCTGTAGCCTATGCCTCACGCCTGCTTCCTTTTATCAGCGGGCTTATCAATGTTGGCCGGTTACTCATTATCCTGCTGCTGGTTTACCTGGCTTTGCCGGTATTGTTTTATATTTTCCCTTCTTCGCAGCCTATTGCCACACAGTTGATCGGCTTTGTGGTCGACCCGTTGAAAAGCATCCTGCTGGCCATTGTTCGCTTTATACCCAACCTGCTTACCATAACGGTTATTTATTTGGTTACCCGGTACATTGTAAAACTGGTAAAATTTATAGCTAACGAAATAGCTAACGGGGCTATCGCTTTAAAAGGCTTTTATCCTGAATGGGCTATCCCAACTTATAACATCATTCGTGTGCTGATGTACGCATTTATGTTTGTGGTGATATTTCCTTATCTACCTGGCTCTCAATCCAAAGTATTCCAGGGGGTTACAGTGTTTATAGGCGTGCTGTTTTCGCTGGGCTCGTCATCGGCTATTGCCAATATGGTATCGGGCATTGTGCTCACCTATATGCGCCCCTTTAAAATTGGCGACCGCATAAAGGTTGGTGAAATTACGGGTGATGTAATTGAGAAAAACCTGCTGGTTACACGCGTACGCACCATTAAAAACGAAGACGTAACTGTCCCCAACGCTACCATTTTAAGCGGTGCTACGGTTAACTATACCTCATCGTCAAAAACTTTGGGTTTGATACTGAACACCAGTGTCACTATTGGCTATGATGCCCCATGGGAAACCATTCATAACCTGCTCATTAACGCTGCCGAAGCAACAGACGGGATCCTTGCCAATCCAAAACCATTTGTACTGCAAACCGCTTTGAATGATTTTAATGTGAGTTACCAGATCAACGCTTATACCGATCAGCCCGGCAAAATGGCCGTAATCTATTCAGCACTGTACCAAAACATACAGGATAAATTTAATGAAGCAGGCATGGAGATCATGTCACCGCATTTTACAGCTGTGCGCGATGGAAGCCATATCCAGATCCCTGAAAACTATGTAGCTGATGGGTATAAAAAGCCGGGGTATAAGATAGAGCGGGAAGAATAACGCGAATTGAATTACGCTGATAAAAAAAGCGTCATTGCGAGGTACGAAGCAATCTCCGATTTGCAGATCCGCTCTGTACAGTTCGCGATTGCTTCGTACCTCGCAATGACGCTCTGATATAAACCTTATTTAAAAATCAACCGTTAATCCAGGTAAACTTATACTCAAGCATTGGGTTTTTCATGCGTTCGGCTACACGCAGTAAGCGGGCCGGAAGGTTCACAACATAATCGCGGGCCTTTTCGCCGGCTTCGTCCAAACCGGTTATACTTTCGATATGCCAGTCGGTCAAAAGCTCTTTCAGGATATCAACATAGTCGATAGCCGTGTAAATACCCAAACGCTGGGCAGCATCGGTAAAGTGGCCAAAAGTTTGACCAACCTTTAAACCAACCTCACGCAGGAAGTGGGCAGGCATTACGATCTTTTTGCGCATCATATCCTCAAAAGCTACCATGGCCTCGCTCGGATCTACCTCAAATATTTTTTCGATAAAATATTTGTAAGCTTTAGCGTGACGTGCTTCATCTGATGCGATAACACCGCACATTTTCGAAAGCAGCGGATCGCCGTATTTCTTGGCCTGTGAGGCAACACGACGGTGCGATACATTGGTTGCCAGCTCCTGGAAAGAAGTATATATAAAGTTACGGTAAGGATCATGGCCGGTACCGATATCAAACCCATCGGCTATCAGGTATTGGGTCGAGATCTCCATCATGCGCATATTAACACGGCCCGATAGATACAGGTATTTATTAAGCAGGTCGCCATGACGGTTTTCTTCACCGGTCCAGTGGCGGGTCCATTTCATCCAGCCGCCCTCTTCATCGTCTGATACACCCTGCACCATGGTTAACCACGATTCATAAGTTGGCAAAGCCTCCTCGGTAATGGTATCACCAATTAAAACGGCAATCAGGTCGTAGGATAAACCTGCGGCACTTTCCTGTAGTTCTTTAATTTCGCTGAAAAATGATTCTCTGGAAGAATCGGGCAAAAAATCAGATGGCTGCCAGATGGTATCAATGGGCTTTAAATATTCATGTATTTTTTCTAACATGAACTTTTCAATGTGCACCATTACTTCTCTGCGCTTTTCTACAAAAAATTCCATAAAAACAGGTATGTTAATCAGCAAAGGTAACTAAATTTGTAACATAATGTTTTAAAATTTCACTGTGATTGGGCTAATTGCTTCCCTCATACTCAAGGGCAAATTCTCCATCGCCGGCGTACCATTAAACAGCGAAAAATTACTGTTATAATCCCAAATCATGCCTGGGATATCAAGCTTTTTTAAAGCATGGCGAACAGCCTTGATATAACGGCAACGATTATCCGCATCGGCATATTTATTGTAAACGCCGTACTCACCGCAAATGATAGCCCATCATATTTCAGAGCCCGTTTTTTTACAATTTGCAGTTTATCATTTATGGATTGTTCGTTGCCATCGCGCGTTACATACTGTAGTTGCTTTTGCCGGAGGTATTTTTTGCTTTTTGATTAAGTGCAGGAAAATTTTCCGCATTGTATGGAAATGATACCCCGGTGGTTGCAACCTGGCCACCCACCCGGCTGCCCCCTGATGGGTAAAAAAGAAAGGCTCGTAGGAGTGAAAAGTATAAATGATATTATCATCGGCAGGCCTTTCAAACCTGCTTAGCTCGTAGATGCTGCTATAGTTTGATGCACCTGCTACCAGGGTTCGTTGCCTATCAACTTTACGGGTAGCCGTAGCAATATTATATGCGGCATCTTTCCACACTTTGGGGTTAATATGGGACGGCTCATTATACACCTCAAAAAACAGGTTATAATAACTTGTGCTTTTATACTTTTTAGCTAATTTTAGCCACAAATCAATTATTTGCGGTGTTTCTGTGAGATAATTATTGTCGCTTAACCTGCCATAATGATAATCTATCACCTGCCTCAATCCGTAATATCGCATTGCTTAACAACTTTATCTATAAAGGTAAACAGCTGCGCTGTTATTTTAAGGACCAAAGGAAGTAAAAGCCACGATAGCATTGTACTTTTAAACCCCAACTTTTTGAGCAGCATAAAATCGGATTTTTAAATGGCGTTTTGGGCCAGTGAGCTTTCGTTCCGGGTTTGCTCAGGCCATGAAATACTGATGCCCTTGTTTAAACTTTGGGCCTGTTTAAAAGCGGGTGCCCGAACTTGCCGGGGAATTGGACGGCTTTTTGCAACAGTAATGATTACTGTTAGCAGCAGTAACAACAAACCTGTTTGAATTATCGTATAACGAATATTTTTGTCTATCAATATTTAACGGAATTAATTTAAACAGCGGCCTTAATTTTTAATTACAATTCAAGATAACAAATAATGTTTGTTCAAATTACCAACGAAGAATTAATTAGAGAGACCTCCAAAAAAGCATGGTATCAAACCAATAATATAATCTGGACAATTATATTTCTGTACCCTCTTTTTAGTATCGTTGATTTTATTTACGCTACAAACTACTGGCTGCAGTTCTTTATTATCCGCATTATAACTATCCTTATTATATACGGCCTGTTCAGTTATTTTCAGCATAAACAATTTAGTTACCGCATATTATTGCATATCAGTTTTTTTATGCTTTCGGTAACGGCCGCTATATTATGCAACCTGGTAAACATTCAGTTCCTGACTATTTACTTTATGCTGTTTGCTACCACTCTATTGTTTTTTAACCTCCAGGTGTTTTGGGAGCCCTTAAACTCCATCATCCAAACCTTAATGGCCCTATTGCTGCTTGCCATTTTCTTTAACCTGCTAAGCGAATACAACCTCGACCTGGTTTTAAGCAACGGCGGGCAGATCTTTTTTATCATCGCGGGAATCTCCTGTTTAATACCCGGGGCCCGTTATAAGGTGATCCAGCGTGAAGTACGCGCACAGATCATGATCGAAAAATCAAACGAGCAGCTTAAACAGCAAAATAAGGATATCAATGAAAAAAACAACCTCATCGACCTCCAGTATGAGCAGCTACGCAAGCTCGACAACCAAAAGAACAGCTTTATCAACATTGCCGGGCACGACCTTAAAAACCTCATCGGCTCTATTGTAATGAGCAATAACATGATCAAGGAAGAGGATTTCAGGCTCAGTACCGATCAGAAAGAATTTGTGGGCTATATCTCCGAATCGGCCGACAAGATGCAGTATATGCTTAATAAGCTGATGGATGTTAAGGAGATCGAATCGCCGGATATGAAATTCAATATGGAGATCTTTGATATCAACGTTGAAGTGATGCATGTTTTTAGAGGCCTGTATGAAACAGCCCTCATGAAAAACATCCACCTGGTTGATAATATCCTGAAGCTGCCCCTCAACGTAAGGCTCGATAAAGTATTTGCAGGCCAGGTGTTTCAGAACCTGTTATCAAACGCCATTAAGTTTTCGCAAACCAATAACAGCATTAAGGTAGTAACCAGCTTACAGCGCCAGCGGTTTGTTTTCGAAATTATTGACGAAGGTATAGCCATAGGCCAGCAGGAGCTGGAAATGATGTTTAACAAGCTTAAAACACTTAACGATACATCGGGTGTTACCGAAAGCCGTTTAGGCCTTGGCTTATCAATTGCCAAACTGATGACAAAGGAAATGGGCGGCGAGCTCAGCTACCGCAGCGATGACAACGGCAATTATTTCAGAGTAGAATTTTACGTAATAAATTAATATTTATATCAATGAATAAGTTTTTTACCTTATTAGCCTTTATCCTATTATTCAGCACGGCTTCGCAGGCTCAGGGCAACAGCATTGCATCCTTTAAAGCCTACGGCCATGAGGATGACGTGGTATACGGCATGAGCGGTGCTATTTCATTTTACTTCAAGATCACCCCTTTGATTGAAATGAATGGCAGTAAACTGGTTTTATTTTTTGAACCATCGCAGGCATTGATAAAATCGCATTCATACATTAACCTGGTTATTAACAACAAACCGGCATACAGCAGCCGTTTGGGGCCCGATTCAATCCAGAAGATCACCCTTAACCTGAGCCGCGCCGATCTGACTGCCGACAAATTCCTGAAGGTGCAGATCAAAACACTGCTTACCATTACTGATGATGAGTGTAAAGACCTCGATAACCCGGCTATGTGGTTAAAGATCAAAAACTACTCATACTTATCGCTGGTTAAAAGCAATAAAAACTTTTTTGATAACGTAAATATCAGCAACTGCTTCGATTCAAAAAAAGCTATCGTTTATCCATCAAACCCAAGCCTGCATGACCTTAAGGCTGTAGCCTGGGCTTATTCAAGGTTAAAAAAGACCCAAACCCGTTCAATTGCCGTTTATGAAGAAAGCAAACTGCCCGACAGCGTCCGTAACTACATCAGGGTAGGTGCCATTGATAAATTACCTGCCGATGCTCGCGCGTTGGTAAAAGTTACCCCGCAAAATGCGCAGGGCTTATTTTACCTGCATAAATCAGTAAGCCTGCTCACAGATACCATTGTGCACATGGTTGATGTAAAAGGCCGGCTTGTGCCCGTAAAAACCGTAACACAGGAGCAATCACCTAAAGAGGTACTGTTTGTTACCGGCGGCGATGATACAGGCTATGAAAAGGCTATTACCGCCCTCGGTAACATGAACATCCTTAACTCAACCTATGGCGATTACCTGCTGATCAACAAGGCCGAGAACACCTTCTTTAAAACCATCGATGAAAACCGCTCAAAGCTGTCCTTAAAGCAAATTGGCGGCGTGAGCGACTTCCTATCGGGCATTGGTTCGTTAAAGAGCGCTTACAGCTTTAAAAACAGTGATTTCAGTTTCACCCCTAAAGAGGTGGAGATCCGTTTTATTGCCAATTACAGCGGCCTTGCCCCCGGCGACCGCGGTTTCTTCAACATATACCTTAATGGTTTGCTCATCAGCAGCGAAAAGCTGGATGCATCGGGCAAGCTGAACAGCTCTATTACCATTAACCGTTACCAGCACCACAAATACAATACGCTGGAGGCCGAATTCAGGTTTTACCCTACCAACGGCAACTGCCGCAATAGCTTCACCAACTTTTTTGCCGAGGTTGACGTTGACAAATCATACCTCGAATCAAAAAACCCTTTCATCACCAGCGACCTGAGCTTTTACCAGTATCCCGAGGCCTTTAACAACGGCACTACCAAAATTGTAGTAAGCGAGCAATATGCCAAATATGCTGCCGGTGCTATGGGCGAGATCATTTATGAGCTTAACAATAACATCAACGCCAATAACTTCCCCGAGTTTGTTTACTCAAAAGATTTGAAGCCAACTGACCTGAAGCAATACAATATCATAGCCCTGCTATCAAAAGATGATAAAGTGCTTAAGGAATTTCGCGATGCCCCCATCCAATTTGACCGCAACTTCAGGCTGTATAATACCGATAATAACAGACCGGTTTATGAGCTTTCGGATACGGTATCAAACGGCCTGGCGCAAATCTTTTACGGCGTAAGCAACAATGCTACCCTGGTGCTTACTGCTACAGGCACGCATGTTTCCGAAGCTTTCCTGTCGGTATCCAAATCCATTACCGAGCAGCTTTCAACCCTATCAAGCAACGTTTGTATCTCTGATGTTAACTCTAATAAATACCTGTTCAACATCAACAAATCGAGCGAAAACCTGGAGTACATTGATACCAAGAGCGGCCTTACCCGTTTCTGGGACAGCTATAACCTGTACATTTTGTTAGGCATCCTGATCCTGATCCTGCTTTCGTTCCTATATGTTCGTTCAAAAGTTCAAAAATCGCAGGATCTGTTTAACGATTAATACCTCACCCTGCCCTCTCCAAAGGAGAGGGTTTTAAGAAAAATGAAGTTAAGTCTTCTCCAAAGGAGAGGGTTTTAAGAAAAATGAAGCTAAAATCCTCTCCTTTGGAGAGAACTAAAAAAAAGCTCCCTCTCCTTTGGAGAGGGCGGGGGGTGAGGTTCTTTCAGCTTTTAAAACACCTAATATGGATACATTGAGTATTTCAATTCCTGATATTTTGGTTGCCGACGGGTTTATTTCGCTGGCCGGCCAGGAAAAGATCCATGCTTTTTCGGAAAGATCGGGTATGTCATACCTTAAAATAGCTCTCAACTTCGGCTATGTTTCCCGCAAAAACTATGAACGCTCATTAGGCAACGCAGGCTATCAGTTTGCCGAAATCCGCAACGAAGCCTTTGACCAAAAGATCCTCGACCAGGTTGACCTTAAGTTTGCCAACGACCAGCTGGGCCTGCCCCTGCGCATCGAAAACAATAAGGTGGTTACCATCATGGCCGACCCAAGCAACACCCTCTTCCTTGATTTTGTAAGATTTACTTATGACCTGGAACCCGAAGTTATCGTAGCATCCGATTTGGAGATCACCTGGTTAAGCCACAAGCTTACCGGGCAAAAATATGTTAAGGCATCGGTTTTCGAACTCCTTAAGCGCGACCCTAAAAGCTCGGCCTCAACAACGTTCACCGCGCCGCAGCTTGCTTTTATATTTATTTTGTGGGGCCTTACGGCCGTTGGCCTGTTCCTCAATTTTAAAACCGTATCTATTGGCATTAACCTGGTTATCAGTTCGTTTTTTTTGGTGGCTATTATCTTTAAGCTGTTCCTGGCGCTGGTTGGTTCGCGGTTCGAACTGCACCAGGCCGTTACCAAAAACGATCTGCGGGTTATTGTAAACGATGAGCTACCGGTATACACCATTCTACTGCCCGTTTACAAGGAAGATAAGCTGATCAAAAAACTAATCTGGAACCTGCAAAGCCTCGATTATCCGCGCGAGCAGCTGGATATCAAACTGCTTATTGAAGAGGATGATGATAAAACATTAAACGCTGTAAAAAACCTCGATTTCCCCGCCGTGTTTGAAGTTATTGTGGTGCCTTTTCATATGCCCAAAACCAAGCCGAAGGCCTGTAATTATGGCCTGCATTTTTCAAGGGGGCAATACCTCACCATTTACGATGC
The DNA here is from genome assembly GCF_034263275.1 of Mucilaginibacter sp. cycad4. Classification (NCBI taxonomy): domain Bacteria; kingdom Pseudomonadati; phylum Bacteroidota; class Sphingobacteriia; order Sphingobacteriales; family Sphingobacteriaceae; genus Mucilaginibacter; species Mucilaginibacter sp. cycad4. The sequence goes on from NZ_CP139559.1 coordinate 4,662,535, forward strand.
CGAGGATATCCCCGACACCGATCAGCTTAAAAAAGTGGTGGCCCTGTTTAACAAGCTGCCCGAAAATTATATCTGCATCCAAAGCGCGCTCAACTACTTTAACCGCAACGAGAATTTCCTTACCCGGATGTTCACCCTCGAGTATTCGTACTGGTTTGATTATATGCTGCCCGGTTTGGATACGCTGGATATCCCCATCCCGCTTGGCGGCACCAGCAATCACTTTAAAATGGACGTGCTGATTGAGCTTGGCGCCTGGGACCCATTTAACGTAACCGAAGATGCCGACCTTGGCGTACGCGCCTATGCCAAAGGCTATAAGGTAGCCATCGTAAACTCCACCACCTATGAGGAGGCCAACAACAATTTCTGGAACTGGATCCGTCAGCGCTCGCGCTGGATCAAGGGCTACATGCAAACCTACCTGGTACACATGCGCAACCCCGTGGCCCTGTGGCGTAAAGTAGGCTGGCGCGGTTTCCTGGGCTTTAACTTTTTCATCGGCGCCACATCGGCAACATTCCTGATTTACCCGGTGCTGCTCATCATCTTTATCTGTTATCTCATATTTGATTTTTCAACCATCAGGAATTTGTTTCCGGATTGGGTGCTGTTCATGTCGATATTTAACCTCATGGTGGGCAACATCCTCATGATCTATATCAATATGATGGCCGTATTTAAACGCCGCTATTTCGAGCTCATTTTGTTTGCCATAGCCAACCCCGTTTACTGGCTTATGCACTCGGTAGCAGCCTATATGGGCCTGTACCAGCTTATTACCAATCCGTTTTACTGGGAAAAAACCAACCACGGTTTAAGTAAGGTTAATAACCCCACAAACGTTATTAAATGAAAATTGCCAAAAGTACATACCTGTTTATTTTTACCCTGGTGCTGGCAGCCTGGTACCTTGTTATCGGCATATACCTTAACCACTTAGGCTATTATAACCAGGAGAGCCTTTTTTATATCGAAAAAACAAAGATCGTGTTCGAGGGCCTGGGCAACCGCCTTAAAGTAATGGGCTTAACCGCCCCACTGCTGCCTTTTTACTCCACCTTTATTTTTTCGACAATAAACAGTTACCTGGCACCCGTAATAGCATCGGCACTTGGTACGGCAGGCTTTTTCTACGTTATTTCGCGCTCGTTCCTGATCAGGGTTAAGGACGATTTTTACCTCATAATGGTAGCCGTGCTGTTTGTGCTGCATCCCGGTATCATTTACATGGCCTGCTCGGGCAAAGCCATTTACCTGGTGGTAACCTTTGTGTACCTGTTTTTCCTTAACCTGCTTAAGTTTTACCGCTCAAACACCACGTTCCACGTATCCATAGCCAGTATGTGTTTGGTAACGCTCATCTTTTGCGATTACCGCTTCATCTGGCTCACGCTGTTCTTTATTCCGCTGGTGCTGTCTATCACGCTGGCCAGCCTTAATTTGGGCGAAAAGGAATCCATTTTCAGGCTGTTCATGAGCTTTAACAGTCCATCGTTAAGGCGTAAACTTATCAATAAAACCTTCGCCATTTATATCATCCTGTTTATCCTGCCCGTGGTATCGCTTATTTGCTACAAGCTGCTTAACCAAACCCACGCCAGCGACTACAACTACTTTATGGAAAGCCCGCTGGCCACCTGGAACGTACTGGTCGACAAGCTGAATTACGATACCACCGTTACCGCCGTAAACTACCAGCTGCCCGAACTCAGCATCCTGGTATCATTAAGGGTTATTTATTTTTGCCCGCTGATACTATTTGGCCTGTACCTGCTGCGCGAAAGTACTTACCACGTGCTAACCGTACTCACCCTGTTTGCCTTTGTAGAGTTTTTGCACATTAAGTACGATAAACTGTTTCTCACCTACCAGTACTACCTTATATTTTTATTTGTGGCCCTGCTGTGTATCATATTTAAAGTACATACCATTAAAAATAAGCTGGCCGTTAAACTGGGCCTTGCCTTTGTGATTGTGCTGCAATTGTACACCGGCTACACCTTTTTAACCCACTCGCTCATAACCGACGAGCGCCGCTTCATCAACACCCTTAACAGCCTGCAGCCTAATACCGATCAAAGTGAAAGCAGAGAAATGGCAGCCTACATCAACAGCCTGCCCGATGGTACGCACATCCTCGTGGACGATGCAGTATCATACCCCATTGTGGCCTTTACCAATAACATTAAAAAACTAACCCTGCCCTACCAACTCGACAGCTTTTTATCGGCAATCGAAACTCCCTATAAATATGACGACTATATCCTGGTAGCCACCCCCAAAAACCCCTTTACCGGCTACACCCAGCTCAGCGACAAATACATCCCCGAAATCCGCCGCCTCAACGGCGGTGTAAACTACAAACGCGCCTACGAAACTGATGGGTGGATTTTGTATAAAGTGGTGACGTTGCAGTAGTTGGCAGTTTACAGTAGCAGTAGTGTCAATTACCTGATTACCGCTTGTGTTCCAACCTCGTTCTCTCACTCAATTACCTGCAAAGCAAACAATTGCTTATCTTGTTCCTTTCAGTGTAAAATCCTGCATCTATGCCTGCTGTTAAAGAATACCCCTTTTACCTTAAAAGTACTGTTATACTTTTTGGATTGATATTATTGGTTTATGTGTTTGCCCAACTGGCAGATGTTATGATCCCGCTTGCCTTTGCCGCTTTTGTTGCCATTTTGCTTAACCCGGTAAGCAACTGGCTACAGGAACATAAAGTACCCAAAATAGTAGCTATATGCCTGGCTATGCTGCTTGGCGCTATTTTGCTGGCAGGGTTGTTCTATTTCCTTTCTACCCAAATCATCCAGTTCGGCGACTCGCTGCCTATGTTAAAAAAGAAATTTGGTGAGATGTTCATTACCTTTAAAGACTGGATAGCTGCCACTTTCAACTACCCTATCCAAAAGCAGGACCAGCTTATTAAAGATGCTATGGATAACAGCCAGGCACTGGTAGGCCGTACACTGGGTAACGTGTTAAGCACGTTCGGGTTGATATTTGTGGTACCTGTTTATGTTTTCCTAGTATTGTTTTACAAAACCCTGCTCCTCAATTTCATTTACGAAGTATTTTCTGAAGAAAACTCCAGGCAGGTTGCTGATGTTTTGAAAGAAACCAAATCGGCCATACAGAGCTATATCCAGGGCTTATTGATCGAAATGCTGATAGTTGCTGCCATGAACTCGCTGGCCCTGGTATTACTGGGTGTTAAGTATGGCATCCTGATAGGTGTTATAGGTGCTATCCTTAACCTGTTGCCTTACCTTGGAGGCATTATAGCTATATCCCTCCCCGTGCTCATGGCAACAGTTACCAAAGATGGTTACACTACACAGGTAGGAGTGATCATAGCCTACCTGGTTATCCAGTTTATTGATAATAATATCCTGGTGCCGCGTATTGTATCCTCAAAAGTGCAGATCAATGCGCTGATGTCAATTGTAGTAGTATTATTGGGTAACATGCTTTGGGGCTTATCAGGTATGTTCCTTTCTATCCCGTTCATAGCCGTGCTCAAGATCATATTTGACAGAATTGACACCCTCAAACCCTGGGGCAAGCTGCTTGGCGATACCGTGCCCACCAGGCCCAAAGGGGCCGGCTGGACTAAAACCAGAAAAAAAGCGGTGTTACCGGAAGATGAGGCGAAAGGTGAAAGGTAAAAGCCGAAAAACAAAAATGGCGAAAGGTAAAAGATTAACACAGATGCGCTACCTTTTACCTTTCGCCTTTAACCTTTTACCTAAAAAAATTAGTGCATCACCGGGTTGTCGCCATTATGGAGTGTACCGTTGATATACAGCAATTGGTTTACTTTTTTAGGATCGCCCTGGTATACCCATACAATATTGTTGATGTACTTGCGGAAGGCATTGCTTACATCATCGGGTGTTAATTTCTTCACATCATCAACCAGGGTTAACGAACGTTTCCAGTTATCATGCAATACTTCGTTTGCTGCTATTGATGATGCCTGGGCGCTGTTGGTTTCATTTTTGTAGTAGAAACCAGTAAGGTAAGTAACCTTCATGTCAGCTACATCCTCGGGTTTAAAACCTTCGCGTTTAATTTTATCAACCAGCTTATCAAACACAGCTATGTATTTATCAGGCTCTGTTGTTGAAACAGAGAACTTGGCAGTTGATGTTTGACCTGCGCTAAACCAGGCCTGCGGGGCGTATGATAAACCGTTATTGGTACGAACCTCTAAAAAGTGCATGTTTGAGAAGATGCGCATGGCTACGTTAAAAGCGTTAAAATCGGGCGTACCGGCCGCAGGACCGCTGGCAATACCTTCTACATAATTGGTAGCCAAATCACGTTTTTCAACATTGATACTGTTTTTGTCGGCCCTGAAAGTAGATTTTTTAAACGCGAAAGCCGCACCTTGCTTAATACTACTCAGCATGCCCTTTACTTTAGCTTCAATAGCAGCCTGATCAAGATCAGCAACTACAACAATTACCATGCGAGATTTGGTCAGTACCGACTGATAATAAGCCTTTGTTTCGGCAGGGGTTAGGGCGGTAACAATAGCTACGGTTCCGCTTGGGTCTTTAGCGTAGTTGGTACCGGCAAAGGCTACTTTATCGGCATATTTATCAATGGCATTATCGGGCTGTGAATCTTCCTGTTTAATATTATTGATGGCATCCTGTTTAATGCGGGCAAATTCCTTTTCATCAAATTTTGGTTGGGTTATCGCCTCAACATACAGGGGCCAAACAATATCAAAGTCGCCTTTAATGCAGTTCATCCGCACTACCGAATAGTTTTTGTTGCTGCTGCCGTAAACGGTAGCACTTACTTTATCCAGTTCATCTTTAAAGCTGTTTTTATCGTGCTTTAAAGTGCCGCACTCGGTAAGGGCGCTCATCGCCAATGATTCGATACCAGCTTTGGTAGCCGGGTAGTTTTGCACACCACCTTTTATAATGGTTTGCACTTCCACAATATCGTTGCCGCTTGGCTGTACAATAACCTTTACACCATCTACCGTGGTTTCATAGGCCTGTTTTTGCGCCTTCGCTGTATTCCCTATAGCCGCTGCTACCAGCAGGGCAATTATATATTTTTTCATCATGATGAGGTAGTTTTAAATTACTTAGCTGCAAAAAATGAAGCCGCGTTTACTGTTTTGTTTAACTCAGGCGCTATGATCAAACCGGCAGCATAAGGCTTGCCAATTACGTAAGTCTCCAGATATTTTTTGATATCGGCCCGGGTAACTTTCTGATAGTTGGCATCCAGGTCGGTATAAAAATTAAACGAGGTGCTGCACCACTGGTAGCTGATCTGGCTTGGCAGCGATGATGGCTTTTCTTTGGCATGAATATCATTACGGTGCAGGATAGCTTTAGCCGTAGCCATTTGCTCGTCGGTAAAATAGTCGGCCTTATTCCACATGCTTACCTGGTTCATCAGTTCGGTATAGCATTCTTTCAGCTTATTAGGGTTAGGCACTACAAATATGTCGATAGGGCCCACATAACGGCTGGTAGTATAATTTACATAAACACCGCTGGCCAAACCTTTGTCAACCAACGCCTGCTGTAATTTAGACGAGTTTAAACCCACAATGGTCGAAAACACATCGGCAGCAACAGTTCCTGCCGAATCTGTTGGATAAGACGGGCCTTGCCAGGTAAACTCCATGTAAGGCGTTTGGGCAATGGTTGTTTCCTTAACAAAATACTCGGGCTTGGTTAAAGGCTTAAATGCCGGGATTGGGAATTTGGTTTGTGGGTCGAAACCGCTGTTGGCCCAGTCGCCAAAAATGCTTTCGGCAAGGGCAAAAGCGTTATCATGCTTAACATCGCCGCAAATAGTTAGCAAGCTGTTGTTAGGGAAGTAATATTTATCCTTAATGATCATCATTTTTTCGGGTGTAGCCGTGTTGATCACTTCGTGGACACCGATAGGGTTTTTACGGGTGATGAGATCGCCCCAAAGCTTTTGCTGCATACCGTACCAAAGCTGGAAACCCGGGTCGCTTTCGGCACGCTGAAACTCGCCGTCAACCACAGGGCGCTCCTTCTTCATATCTTCCTCGCGGTAAATAGGGAAACGGATAGCCGCGTTCATGAATTTTAAACCGGCTTTAAGGCTATCTCTGTCAAAAGTGAAATAGTAATTTACGCGCTCGGTATTGGTGGTGCCATTCCAGATGGCGCCAAGCTCCTGCGTACGTTTTAAAAACTTCTCCTGAGTTGGATAATCCTTATTGGCTTTAAAAAACATGTGCTCAAAAAGGTGCGACAGGCCGCTGAACTCCGGCCCTTCGGTATAGGCACCGTTTTTTACAGCTATTTCAATGGTAGTTAAAGGCACTTTGCTGTTTTCAATAACCAGCACATCCAGGCCGTTTGGCAATGTTTTAAGGAAGTAGCCTTCGGGCAACCGGGTTTGAGCAGTAGCCATGCAGGCACTAAAAACCGCGGCCACGCTTAATGCAAAAATTTTGATAAAATTTCGGTTCATATATTTACAATATTTTTAACACTATAAATATATCGGTATAATCTCAAACAAGTGAATGATTTAACCGCTTATCCTTAATTTTTTAACACGAAATTAAGCCTGTGGTGATTTTGGCATATTTACAAACCGGCAATTAAATACCAGCTTTAATACTATTATAAGGCAACCCCATGTCATGTGCAGCGTATTGGGTAAGCACGCTGTCTTTTATGGTAATATAATCACCAGCCTGGCTAACATGCAGCTTTTCAATGCCATCGCGATTATCCATAAGGGGAATGGTACGGGATACCACAGTGCCTGTGGTGTCAAGCTCAATAATATAAGTCTCTTTTTTACCGCCTGCCATATCAGTAAACGGAACAATAACAGTATGATTATTATCATCAACAAACCTGCCTATAATATTTTTTCCGTCCAGATCGGCAGGATTTAAGCCAAGCAGGTATTTTGCTTTTTCGGGCGAGATACCCAATATATTTAGCCTAACTGTGTTGCCATCGGCATCTTTAGTGGTATCCTGCATAGTAACTTTATCCCCTTGCGGGTAGCGGGCTACAGCATAAAAGGTATTAGCACCGGTACTTTTATCGTTATGACCGGGAAGCAAAAAGTTAAGCTGCAGGTTGCTCAGCTTCGCGCTGTCGGCCTTAATTTGTGAGGTGATGCTCAGCAGTTCGGCCCATTTAAGCCTGCCATCTATTTTAACGGTTAATTGGGTGGCAGTATCTGATTTGGTTACTCTTGATATGGTATAATGCGGTACGTTTTTCTTAGCGCAGCCAAAAGCCACAAGCATGATTATTAAGCAGAGAAAAATATTCTTGATCATGTAGCAAAGGTAAACCGTTGATTTGAATTTGAGGGTGGTGATTTTTGATTACATTGATTTCGCTGATTTTTTGCCCCGGTTATAATATCGGTACGCGTCGACACTGATCACGGAAAAACAGGCTAAGCCGAAGTAATCAAATACATTTAAGCTACCTCAGCAAGGTTACATGCCCTTTTTGAACTTCAACTTGTCCATCGCCCATGGTATAGTTGCACAACCAGTAGTAAACGCCTGTAGGCACGGGTTTCCCGTTATAATTCCCATTCCAACCATCATATATACTTTCCGACTCAAATAGCTGCTGGCCCAGCCGATTATAAACGGTGAGTTTATACGCTATGGGATTACTGCTTTGATTAGGCCTGAATAAATCGTTTGCACCATCTCCGTTGGGTGTAAAAGTATTAAAAAACGTAACCGGCTCACATGGATCCTGCATTATCGTAATATCCAATTCGGTAATGATACAACCTTGCTTATCCAGCAGTGTAAAATGGTTAGTGCCGGCGCTAAGGCCCCTTATTGGTTCATCGGGTGTATAATTTTGGTTACCATGCTTAACAGAGCCGACCGCTATACCTTCTACATAGGCGTTAAACTTTACCTGCCCGGCTAATGTGCAAATTGCGTTTTTAGCAGTATATGCTACATACGGCCTGATCAAACTAAAATCGGGCACGATAACTTGTGTTTCAATCCTTGCCCCCCCAGATGAAGCTATGACTAATTGATAGGTACCCGGTAGCATCCTGTTAAAAACACCAGTGGTATTGCTTATACCGTTTAAGCTGTACGTATAATTATCCGGATGATCTGCTGTGAGCACCGTGACACTTGCTTCGCCGTAAAAATCGCATTCGGGTTTGATGACAATGTCATTTACAACAATTGGCGGGCATACATCCTGTACAAGGGTACAATCTTTTTCGTAAAGCAAACAGCCGCTTTGTGTTAAAACCGAAAAGTGGTAAACACCCGGGATTAAATCTGTAAAAACATGGTCAATGGAGTAAAGCGCATTGTTATACCTTACCCGGTACAACGCTTTATCGGCGTTTGTTTCCAATTTAATCGAGCCCGCAATATCACATACGGGATTTGTTGTATTAAAAGTAACAACGGGGTCTTGTAGCGAAAAATCAGGAATAGTAAATGGAGATATTTTAGGCTCTTCACCGCCATTTGATGTAATAGTAACCTTGTAATTACCAGGAGGCAGGTTATCGAAAATACCGGTGGTGTTACTTTCTCCGGTATTAAGTTTGTAGGTATATTGATTCCCATGCGGGGCGCAAATAATTTCGGCCCGCCCTTTATTCACCACATTGCACTCCCGCGTTACATCGATGCTTTGAAGCTTAATTACCGGTATTTCACCCGTTTCAACAGTACTGCCGGCATCATAAACAACATAAGACACCGAACCGGCAGTACCTTTTATGAGCATATTTTTCAGATCGAGCTCTATAAGCTCCGACCTGTTATTGTTTACATCAATAGCATATACCGTTACGGCCCCCCTGGAAGCTACCGATGTTAAACCATATACAACCCGGTCTGTAATAGGTATAACTAATTTACTTTGAGACAGATCATCGAGGGAAACTTCAACAATGCCGTTATAACTTGCCATATATAGCTTATCGTTATAGAATACAAGATCGCCAGAAGCCCCGTACGGCATAATTCCCAGGTTAACAAGCACAGGATTTTTAGGATCGAGTTTGTACAGCGAGTTCGAGTTGGCCATGTACAGGATCCCGTTTTTATCAACCGTCATTGAATTTACGGGGGGCACCGACGCCAAATACTGGCAATTAGTTACCTGGGGGGCATTACCTCCGGTTATATCAGCTACACTCAATCCACCGAAAGCCGAGGTATAATAGATCTTATTTCCCCAAAGTGCAATTGAAAAGTAACCCGACCCACAGCCGCTAACATTTTTAGAAACCGGCCCGTTAGATGTAATGGTTACTTGCTGTAAAATTCCCTGGTCGGTAGCGGCATAAAACTGCTGTCCATACACTTTAACAAAAGTTAAAAGTATAACACTAAACAGCAATGCAGCTCTTTTTAGTAAAAGGTTCAAGTTGATGATATGTTCAGGCACAATAGTAAACCAAATATACAGTATTACTAATATCTACACCATATTAAGTGCAATTAATAATTAGCATATTATAAGCTTATCCCCAGCCTTACTGCCGATTTTGCTTCGCTGCCTCCATTGTATGATACGCCATACATCAAACGGATATTAAGATATTGCAAACCGAAACCAAGTTCGGTATAATTTTTAAGCGCGGGGGTGTACAGGTAATTTACATCGACAATTTCCTGTAGTTTAAACTTGCGGATAAGCGGTATTTTATTGGTGATGAAACCCGAAAAGTTGTGTTCAAAATGCCCTTCAAGATATTTATCAGGCGTGCTGAAATCGTAGTAATCCAATAGCAGGAAGCGGTTTAACCTTGGTTTATATGAAAGCACCTCGTTACCTGCAAAGTGAAAATAATCGGGAAAGAATACGTTTTTAGCATTCAGGGATTTACCGGCCCCTATAAAGAATGAGCTGCTACCATAAAAACCCATGCTGATATCCGCTTTGGAAACTTCAGCGCTGATCTTATCGTAATTAACATCCGAGCCTAATACATTGCTGATGCCTTTAGTGTAGTTTAAACTGATGGTTGGATATTTGGATGGCAGATAGCGCCTGCCCGAGGGATAGGTTTCATACTTGTCACTAAAATCATAACTGGCCTGCAAGTTTACGGTGAGCGACTGATTTTCGGCAAACAGCAGTGTGTTATGATCAGGATCCATTGGGTTATTGGATGTAAACTGGTGAGCATGCGGGTCAAAAACACTGAATGATGCCGTGTTTAGCAACGATTTACGATTAGCCCACTCAACCGATGCGCTGCCGCGCAAACCACCGGTCACCCTGCCCGAAAGCAATGCAGATGCAAATTGCTTTTGATACAGTTTTTTAAAATTCTGCTGCGCAAGCAGGCTGTGAACTGTATTCACAAAGGCCGACATGGGAGCCTGGTTATTCAGGTCAACCACATCCGAACCTCCGCTCAAACCCAGCGTAAACCGTTGCAGTACCGGGATAGCCACACCCGCCGAAGCATTGAACAAATGATTGGAAAAACCATATCGCAGTTTGCCTTTCAGCATAAAATAACGGTTATTGACTGTATCCACCAGCTTACTGTATGATGCGCCATAATCAATGGCCAAGCCCTCAACCGTGTTATAAAGCAAGGAGCCGACGATAGGATCATAGTGAAAATATTCCTTTTTATAGCGGTTACGTGTATTGATACCTGTAAACAGAAGGTTTACAGGTTTGAATTTATTATTGGCCTTATCAAGCGAGTCGAGGTACTCTTTTGATTCGCGCCTTTTGGCAAGCTTTTCTTTATTGCTGTAATCGGTGATCTCTTCGCCGGTAAGCGGAATAGGCCGGGCCTGGCTCCAATAAGCCGAATCTTTACCCGTACCTTTGGTAATCCGGAGAACTTCGTTAAAATCAGCTTTGTTTAGTGCAGGGTCGAGGTTATAGTTTTTATAGATCGAAATAAAGTAACCACCTAATTTAAATCCGAACAAACCTCCTGTAAATTCAAATTTAACAGAGGAAGTCATCCAAGTCTTTTCGCTCACCGGAAAAAACTGCTGATTAATTTTAAGGGTATCAACAAAATTGATGTTAGCCTTTTTGGTGATATAAAGCTGCAGCCCGTAAATGCGCCAGCTATCATCCAAAATATAAATATAACCTTCAAAACATGGGTCGTGCGCCCGCTTTGGGATCACCTGGATCTTGTTAATTGTTTCACCGTTTTCAACCGAAGTGCCAATGTATTTGTAGTTATAATAAAACATGGCGTTGTCGGCTACCGGCGACACCAGCGGACGGTTGCTTATGCCCTGCCATGTTTCATAGTTCTGGTAAAAATTAACCGCCATATCCGATGCCCGGTTAAAGCTGAACGCACGGTTACGGCCCGATACTTTTGATGATACCTGCTCCTCATGCACCTTATCCGGCCTGATAAAACTATATTTTGATTCCGACTCAGAAAGATAAACTATCCCACGGCGGTTTGAATCGAGCCCGGCTTCACTGGTGGCCTTTTGCACATCAAAACCCATGAAAGTTTTTGGAGCAGCTAATAGCTTTTGCAAGCCTTTGATGTAGATATCGCAGGTATAGGCTTTAACTTCGTTAAGATAGGTTTTTCGTGTTTTAATAGCCTTGCGCATAATGGCATAGGCAGGGTCTTCGCCGCCTGCATGCACGGTAACATCCTTAAGCTGGTAAGTTTCTGTTTGCAGGCTGATGTTTATGACCTGGTTAACAGTAAGATTAACAATTTTGCTTTGCTGGGCATAACCAACTGCCTTATATTGAATTTCCTGCCTGCCGCCATTTAAACGCAGCAGGTATGTTCCCTCACTGTTGGCAGATACCCCTGTAGTGGTATTTTTTATAAATACGGATGCAAAAGGAACAGGCTTACCTTCCTGGTTGATTATTTTACCGCTAATGCTGAATTGCTGGGCATATAAGGAAAGATTGAGTAGTAAAAATAACGCAACTAAGGCTGGCTTCATTTAGCAGATGTTTATGCTAAGATGAAACTTATTAATTGATTGTTACAGTGCCGAATTGTTAAATAATGTAAAAAGGCAACCGGTTAGGATGCCTTTTGCTTTGACGTGTCTTTACTGCCAAGAGGCGGATGTGGCTTATTTTTGATATTCCAATCCTTAATATCAACCAGGCCCGGCTTTGTTTGATAATGCGATTTGCTTTTAGGGCACCTGACAATAAAATTAGATTTAACCTGCTGAATAACCGGTCGCTCTCCACATTCCTTGCAGGGTTCACAAAAAATACTCGCTTGTATTTGTATAAATTTTTCCATAGTAAATTACTCGAACATTAGTACGTTTAATTAATTATGGGGTCCCTTTCGGTAGTACAAATAACGTAATTTCTGAGTCAAAAAATAAAAATTCCGCACCAATAAATAAAATAAACAAACCTGGAGTTTTTATTTTATCAGTTCTATCAGCTCATCATCACTAATAATCGGGATATTAAGTTTATTAGCCTTTTCCAGCTTTGCAGGCCCCATATTTTCGCCTGCAACCAGGTAATTAAGTTTGGCCGATATACTGCTCAATATCTTGCCGCCGTTTTGCTCAATGATATCTTTCAGCTCATCACGCGAAAAGTTCCCGAACGTTCCCGATATAATAAAGTTCATCCCGGCAAGTTTTTCACTGGCCAGTACAACTTCTTTTTCCTGGGCAATAAATTTTAGGCCCTGCTCCCTTAGTTTTTGTATTTCCTGGCGATGGATATCACCCGCAAAATATTCGGTTATACTTTGCGCTATCCGTTCGCCTATCTCTTCGGCAGCCGTAAGTTCTTCAACCGATGCTTCCATTAATTTATCTATCGATTTAAAATGGAAGGCCAGCTTACGGGCAACGGTTTCGCCTACATAACGGATGCCCAAACCAAACAGCACTTTTTCAAAAGGCATTTTTTTAGAGGCTTCAATACCATCAAGCATATTATTGATCGATTTTTCGCCAAAACGGCCCAATTGTTTCAATTCGGCAGCATGGGCATGCAGCTCATAGATATCGCTGATGTGGCTTATAAATCCTTTGCTGTATAAGGTTTCGATGGTTTCATCACCCAAACCATCAATATTCATAGCCTTACGACCGATGAAATGCTGCATCTTCCCAACAATCTGAGGCGGGCAGCCTTCATCATTAGGGCAATAAAACGCGGCTTCACCTTCCTTGCGTTCAAGTGGTGTGTCGCAGGCAGGGCAGGTGGTACGGTAAACAACGGGCAATGCATCGGCCTTCCGTTTTTCGGGGTTTACGCTGATGATCTTGGGGATGATTTCACCGCCTTTTTCAACAAAAACGGTATCACCCTCATGCAAATCCAGGCGGATGATCTCATTAGCATTATGCAGCGTTGCCCGCTTTACCGTAGTACCGGCAAGCAGCACAGGTTTTAAGTTAGCTACCGGGGTAACTGCGCCGGTACGGCCCACCTGGTAAGTCACCTCAAGCAGTTCGGTCTCCACCCTCTCGGCCTTAAACTTGTAAGATATGGCCCAGCGCGGCGATTTGGCCGTGAAGCCAAGCTCCTGCTGCTGTGAGTAGTTATTTACTTTAATAACTATGCCGTCAATATCATAGCTCAGGTTAAAACGTTCCTTATCCCATTTATTAATGAACTCCAGTACGCAATTAATATCCGGGCAAAGCTCGCTATGCTCATTGGTATGGAAGCCCCAGGTTTTAACAGCCTGCAGGCTTTCCCAATGGGTTTTAAATACAGTTTTTTCGGTGTATAAAAAGTAAAGGAAACAATCAAGCGGGCGTTTAGCTACCTCGGCCGAATCCTGCATTTTTACTGTACCCGACGCAAAATTGCGGGGGTTGGCATAAGGCACCTCTCCGCTTTCAATCCGTTCGTTATTCAACCTGTCAAAAGCCTTGCGGTGCATGAACACTTCACCGCGGATATCAAAATAAGCCGGATAGCCTTCGCCATGCAGGCGCTTAGGGATGGTATGAATGGTTTTAATATTGGTGGTTACCTCGTCGCCCTGTACACCATCGCCGCGGGTAACGGCCCGTACCAGTTTACCGTCTTCATAAGTGAGGCTCATACTCAAACCATCAAACTTAAGCTCACATACGTATTCAAAATTATCGCCAATCGCTTTGCGGATCCGCTGGTCAAAATCAAGCAGTTCCTGTTCATTATAGGTATTGCCTAATGACAGCATCGGCCACCGGTGCCTGATGGTTACAAACTCCTTGGTAATATCCCCGCCTACCTTTTGCGTGGGCGAATCAGGGTCAGCAAAATCCGGGTATTCTTTTTCGAGTTTGTTAAGCAACTCCAGTTTTTTATCAAAATCAAAATCAGAAATGGTTGGCATGGCCAGCACATAGTAATTGTAGTTATGCTGTTTAAGTTCGGCTGTTAATGCCTCTATTTGTTTTTTTGCTTCAGCTGATGACATAGGTACGAAGGTAATAATTTCCTTTATTCCATTTTTTTACTGAGGTAAATACCAGGAAAATCGTTTCTAAAATAATTCAATGTGTTGAAAAAACCGCAGTAAGAAATTTTCACACGAATTATTTTCCACAATTAATCGAATTACACGAATTTTTCAATTGCATAAATTTGAAATTAGTGTAATTCGATTATTTCGTAAAAATTTCATCATAAGCGATAACATTGGCTTGGGGTTATATGATATCGTATATAATACCAATAAAATAAATATGATAAATCTCTTTCATAAACGCAGGGCACGTAGTAGATTTATCAAACAAAAAACTACATCGAATGAAAACACTAAAAATCCTGATCCTCTCAGTATTCCTGACGCCCTTTTTGGCAACAGCGCAAACAAAACCACTAAAGCATGCACACGACCCTGCTGCAAACCACCACAAACTTCCTGTTCGGGGCATTACTTATGATGACTTTAAAAGCTCTGTAGCTGATTTTGCCGACAGCACCAAAAAAGCCCTTGCAGATTCGGCCTGGCTGCTTTGGAAAACAGAAAAATGGGATGCACTTGAAAAATTCTTTACCGCTAACAACCTTAACGGCGGCTGGCCTCCAAACCGCGGAGCTGTAAACCTCGTTATCATTACGCTTAAAAAAGGCGTATTGGTTGACCGTTACGGAGGTTATACCGATTCTACCGGTACTTTCCAGGATAAGGGCACATT
Organism: Mucilaginibacter sp. cycad4; assembly: GCF_034263275.1. Lineage (NCBI taxonomy): Bacteria > Pseudomonadati > Bacteroidota > Sphingobacteriia > Sphingobacteriales > Sphingobacteriaceae > Mucilaginibacter > Mucilaginibacter sp. cycad4. The sequence continues at coordinate 4,677,674 of NZ_CP139559.1, forward strand.
TTTATCACCAAAAGGTGTACCTTTCCCAAAACGTGCCCTGCCCGATAATACATTGACCAAGCCCTACAAAATTTATAAAGTTTTGAAAGCGATAGCCAAAGTGAGGCAAGGGAAGATCATTCCATGGTTTGGCAAACCGGGTTTAGGTATCCAGTATGAAGTGCCTGCTACTGTTAACGACCTCAAGACAGGCGGTTACATAGAAGAAGTAAAACAATAAAAAAGCGATAATATTAAAATATGATCACAAAATATGAAATAACAAAGTCATTGTTGTTTGATGGAGACGAAGCTGAGGCTGTGCATAAATCATTTGCTCTGCCTGCCGGTGACATAAAGTTCAGTGATTTTGCCAATAACAATTTTGAAGATCTGCGTAAGGTAATTACCCCGGATGACTTTGAAACCATTGTAAGAACCGGCGGTTTTAATGCCGACTTTCTTAATTTATACAAGGGCAGCGAAAGGCTCCGTTTATACTACGCAAAAAAACAAAATACCATTGCCGTTTTTGCTTATGGCGAGTTTCAGCCAACACGGTATAAGCTTTATCTGGAAGGCACCTGGGTATTGTAAAACACCCTTTATAAGCATAAAAACCTGCCGGTTAGCGGCAGGTTTTTATGTAATTGTATATAGAGTTCATTAATAAGCTTTAGATAAGCTCCGCAAATTACATTGATAATCAAATTATTAGTTTTAAGCTTTGTGTATTCTGCTTTTAGCTTTATACTTATTAATGATCAGTACTTGATGTTTCGCTGGTAACACTCATAGGGAATGTTAAACCGCCCGGAACCTTGGGATTATCTTTTATCTCGACAGTGCCATCAATGTTTTGCTTTAATTTTGAACTGGAGATCCAGCCGGTAGCCTTGTCAACAACAACATCGGCTGTCATAGTACCTTTCATATTGTATTTCATGGGCATATTACTGACGGTTTTATAGCCCGCTGTATTATCAGTTTCAAGTGTGGCATTTCCATGGATCACATAGCTTTGCGGCGTAATATCAACCAACTGATAAACGGATACAATCTTAGCACTCATAGCACCCTCCAGGTTATTTTTAATTGTCCATTTATCATTTTTTGCCACAGCCGTTTCGGGCAGCACCGACATAGCCATTTCCAGATTGCTTTTAAGCGCCCCTGAACCAAACGATTGGGTTAACTGCGTCTTTAACTGTTCTTTTTGTGCAGCTGGCACCTCCTTAAAACCATCTATCATAGTTGTGATCATATTTTCGGCGTTCTCTATTGATCTGATCCGGCCGCTTTTGGTTAGCGTTGCCGTAAATGGTTTATTGGTTATGCCCGACATGACCCTGGCCATAATATTTGTAGTATCCTTATTATCAGAGTCAAAAGCTACATTACCGGTAGGCAGTTGCATTTTCATTCCCACTTTGGTATAGTTAACCTCCATGTAATAAAGGGAATCATCGGCATTTAACACTTTGAATGACATTTTGCCGTCAATGGTCATATCGATATTATTAACCTGCCCGTTTATGGTTTGCTTTACAACGGAGTGTGCTGCGGTAGATAAATAATAACTATTGCCTTTAATTAACTTTAAAGCCGGTTTTACCTTTTGCGCATAACCGGTTACTGCCACTATAGCCAGTAAACCGGCCGTCAAAATTTTCTTCATGATCTGTGATATGTAAGTGCTAAATATATTATAATATCTCATGAAAAAAACTCAAAATTCCTAACAATTAATTAAAAACAAATTCGTTAACTTTATACTGCGCTCGGCTCTTTAATTTTTTCACACACCTATTTAGCGGAAAGAGAGGTTTTTATGTTACAGCAGATAGCATTTATGCCACAGCACCAGTTTCATGTGCTAATCAATTTTTCGGGAGAAGATGAACGTATTTTGGCAATTTTACCCAACGAAGCAGGAAATTTCCGCGTGGTTTACCAGGGTAAGGTAATTGCAGAACTTAACCTGGATAAGGATGGCTGCACCTGCTACAAGGGCAAGCTGAAGAAAAACATCATGGCCCAGCTTGAGCACCAGATAAAAAATCATTACGCGTAAGCTGTTAATAAAAAGATTTTGATAGTTCATGGGAAATAAACTCATGGTTCATAGTCCATGAGTTTACCCCTATGGACTATCAATTAATTTCCGCTGGTTTTGGCCAGCATAGCTTCCCTTATAAACTTAACCGGGGCACTGCCGTAACTCAAAAACTTTTCGTTAAACTCTTTCAGTTTATACTTATCACCCATTTTTATTTTATAGGCATCTCTCAAATCGATGATCTCTTTGTAACCGGTATAATAACTGGTTAGCTGAACACTGGTTACGCTAACACGCTTCCATTTACCATCGGCTTCGGCCTGCTGCTGGAAGGCTTCACGGGTTAACAGTTTGATAGCTTCATCTTTGGTCATGCTGCCGCTGTGCACACTATAATCCAAAATGGTATTACAAACCGAACGCAGGTTCCATTTGTACCACATCAACATCATTTCGGGCTCGTTATTACCAAAGCCGTTCTCGAGCATCATTTGCTCAGTGTATACCGCCCAACCCTCGGCCATGGCGCCGTTACCAAACACCGCTTTAATGATACTTGGAGCTTTATTGGAGTATACGCCCTGTACATAATGCCCCGGCACAGCTTCGTGAATGCTCAGGATCTGTAAAATATAATTATTGTATTCGCGCAGGTAGCTTTCGGCCTTCTCCTTACTCCAGCCGGCCAGGCTGCCTACGTTATAGTATGAGTTACCATTTTTATCATACGGGCCCGGGCCGCTCATAGATGCTCCCGCCACACCTGCCATATAACCAGGTTCTTTACGAATGATCAATGGTTTCGACGGATCAAGCGTTAACAGGTCTTTAGCTTTAACAAAGGCGTTCAGCTTAGGTATCAGCTGTTCAATTGACGATTGAAAATCTTCCGGCTTAACATGTTTTGATGATAAGGTGTCTATCAGCTGGCTTATCATTAACAAGCTATCGGCAGGCGCAGCCTGTTTGCCAAAGTATTTCGACCAAAGCTGCTTGCTGATCTTAGCCATTTCACGGTGGATAAATTTTTTCCGTTCCACCGCGGCATTGTAAATTTTTTCGGCAGTATTGGTAGCTACTATTTCGTATTTAAATTTATCCTCATACAGATCTTTACCCAATCTAAAACTTCTTGGATGATCGTTTTTAAGTGCTTTAAGCCAGTCTGCGTAAGCTTTAATAGCCACAACGCTTTGGGCGGCCCTGTCGGTCATTTGCTTTTGCTCAGCTTTGGGGATATTGGTTTTCTTAAGCGAATCGGCAAAATCTTTTCCTATTACATCAAGCCCTCCCAGGTTTTGCTCAATAGCTAAGCTGGTGAGCTCCGTCACCGGGTTTTTGATCTGTTTTTGGGCATCTTTATAATATTGCGGAATAAACGACATCCGCTGGTAAAAATGGCGTAAGCGTTTAGGCAAAGGTTCATAATGCTCATTCAAAATATAAGCAAACGTACCGATAACATTGTATGACGATGGGTCCCACTCGTATTGTTTTAACTGGCGCACCTGCCATTGCAGGTATTCCAACTGGTTTTGAAGAATCTTGTAATCTATCTTATTAGCTTCAGACAAGGTATTTACCTCAAAGCGGCTTAACGAATCAACCTGGTATTTAGCAAAAGTTACCAGTTTATCGCGGCTTTGCTCGTTTGGAAGCACCATCAGGCTGTCATATTTATGATAACCCGCAGATGTAGCCCAATCAGGATTTAATTTCCAGAAGTTATCCAGAAAGGTATTTTCATATTTAATAAAAGCTTCATCATCCTTCCCTAACAATGGGCCGGTGCCGCTGCCCCCATCTTTTTTACAGCCGGTAAAGGCAACCATGAATAAAACAACGGCGAGTGCTAATTTTAAGAATATGTTTCTGACCACAACTGATGAGTTTTACAATGAAGCATAAACTTAAAACATTTAAGCCAAATAAATCAAACCGGCGACGAATTTGTTACCTTAAAAAACATTTGATTTACCTATGAATAATGAACACCAGATTTTAATTGATGAGATAATTCATTTACTGCAAGGTGGCAATGCCCACGCCGATCTGAAAAAAACACTTGATGGTTTACCACCTGATTTTCGCGGAGTTAAAATTGATAAACTTCCCTATACTATTTGGCAACTGGTTGAGCATATCCGGATAGCCCAATGGGATATGCTGGAGTTTAGCAAAGATAGCAGCCATGAATCACCAAACTGGCCGGACGATTACTGGCCCAAAGAACTTGCCCCAAAAGATGATAAAGCCTGGGATAATTCACTTAAACAAATTTATGACGACTTAGAAGCGCTGATTGATTTGGTAAAAACCCAGGATCTTTATAAGAAGATCCCGCATGGCGATGGGCAAACCATCCTTCGCGAAGCACTACAGGCAGCTGATCATAATGCTTATCATATAGCCGAGATCATTGTGATCAGGAGGTTACTGGGGGCGTGGTGATGTAATCATTAATCATAGTTATATACCTCCCCGTAAAATCAAATTCCCGTCATTGCGAGGAACGAAGCAATCCCAAACTATACAGGGCGAACTCGAATAGCTACTCTGTAAATCGGGGATTGCTTCGTTCCTCGCAATGACGGTGATTATTATTTCGTTGTCTTGAGCACAAAATTAGTTATCGCCATAACAAACTCCGGTTTCAGCGGCAGATCGGGCTCGTTGTAGGTTGCCTTGTTCTTTTCCTTATCTGCCGGAGCTTCTTTCAGCACATGGTTCATGTTAGGGATAATATCAAGTATAGCGTCAGATTTTGCTTTTTTCAACTTTTCGGCATCGCCAACAGTTACCTGTAAATCAGTTGTTCCCTGGATGATCAATATTGGTGCTTTCACTTTCCTGATCTCGCGCTGCGGATTATACCTGAACCATGACATGAGGTATTTCTGAATACTTGGCCTGGCTATAAAATATAATGCAGGGTCGATATTATCGGTTGTTTTACCCCGCTTCAGGCTATCCAGCATGCGGTTAAACCCATCTGATATAAACGCGGGCTGCGATTTCATTTGCTCTGTCAGGATCTTATCGGCCGAATCGCCGGCACCGGCTACCGATATGAAGCCTTTTATAGGCTCATCAAAAGCAGCCATCATGCCCACCAATGAGCCTTCACTGTGACCAAGTATAATTACCCGTGAAAAACGCTCATCTGCAGTAAACATGTTAAGCAACGCGGCGGCATCCTCCACATAATCTTCAAACCTGATCTCGTTTTCCTTAATGGAAGTAGTGCTTTGCCCAACCAGGCGTTTATCGTAACGGAGTGATGCTATGCCTTTTTTACCCAGCTCATTAGCGATCATTTTATAAACGTTGGCGTGAAGCCCCAGTTTAGGGCTATTACCATCCCTGTCCGTAGGCCCCGAACCGGCAATAATCAATACCAGTGGCACTTTACCATTGGCATCTTTCGGCATAGCCAGCGTTCCTGATATTGAACCCAATAAAGTTTTAACGGTTACAGGCGACTCTGTTAAAGAAGGATCGGTTGTTAAGGTTGTGCTTCCAGCCGGAGCTGATGCAGTGGCAGCATTTTCTGCTTTATATGGCGTTAATGAAAGCCCTGTAAATTTATTATCGGCATTTAACGACAGGTTTAATAGGAAGACCCCTTTTTGAAATGTAGCTTTATATTGGGCTATAGGCGTTTCATAGTTTGAAAGATCGGCTTGAACAAGCGATCCTAATTGTGTTTTTAGCTGAACAGTAGTACTCTTGAAATCGGCTTCTGTAAGTGCCTTCTTCATTTCGGGACTAAACATGCTGTACACGCTATCCGGCTGATTATTATTGTATAGCTGTTTAAATTTATTTAAAGCCGTAGCATAATTGGCCGGAGGCATTTGTGCAAATAAATTCCCTGCAAAACAGGTAACTAATATAAACAGGCAAAATTTTTTCATGTTATAATGGTCAATATACAGTGCAATGATGTATTGAGGCCGAAAATAAAGAAAAAATCAGGTTGTTTTGTTTATTTATACCATTGCATGCTTTTTTGTAAACAATATTTGATAGTAGTAATGTAAAACCTTTTATCCTGCACAATCCATACTAATGTTGCAACATTCTTTTATATTATATAGTTAAAATACCAATACAATACATATAATTTTATATATATTGTATTATATTGCGGTACATTTTTATAATCTTTTAAACTATAGCAAATTTCTACACTACTACTAATTAATGAGGGTTTTAATAGCAGGCTTATTTTTTGCATTCCTGGCAGGAGGGTATTGTATTTCGTTCGCCCAAACAAAATCGTCAATAATACGGGGTAAAGTTTTAACCGAAAATAACCAGCCTGCCGATGCAGCTACGGCCGTTCTGCTTACCGCTGCCGACTCCTCTATATTAAAATCAAACCTGGTAAATAAAAACGGCCAGTTTGAATTTACCGGGCTGCAGCCCGACAGCTATTTAATACTTATCAGTAAAATAGGATACGTAAAAGTTTATACCGGGCCGTATAAAGTTACTGCCGGTCAAATAATAACTGCCAGTGATATTGCTTTAAAACTTTCAGATAACCAGCTGCAGGAAGTTAAAGTAGTTGCCCGGAAACCTTATATAGAGGTAAAGCCCGGCCGAATTGTATTAAGTGTACAAAACAGCATCCTGGCCGAAGGAAATTCGGCCTTTGATATTCTGAGGCAATCACCCGGGGTAAGGGTTAACAGCAACGAAACTTTGAGTATTAACGGCAGGCAAGCGGCATTAATAACCATCGACGGCAAACCTACCAACCTTACCGGCGATGACCTTACCAGCCTGCTCCGCAGTATGCAAAGCAGCACTATCGACCAGGTTGAAATGATCAGCAGCCCATCAGCCAAATATGATGCATCGGGCGGAGGTATCATCAACATCATCTTAAAAAAAGGTAAAAACCTGGGTACCAACGGTACGGTTACTGCCATGGCGGGTTATGGTAAATATTATAAAAGCACTGCCGGCATTGTTTTCAACAACCGCACCAGTAAGCTTAATATTTTTGGCAATTACACTTACGATAATAATAAAGGCACACGCACTATTACAACCAACCGTAATATTACTTATAACGATATCCTGAGCAATTACGATGTTGATTATAACAATATCCAAAAAACCACTAACCACAACTTTAAAATAGGGGCCGATTATACCATCAACCCAAAGCAAACTATTGGCTTTCTGGTAAGCGGTATTATCAGGAGTGATGATTTTATAAAGCACAACGACCTGTATATCAGCAATCAAAATCAACTCGATTCGATAATCAGGGCACGTTCAAACCTTGACAGGGGCAGCAGCTATTTAAACTACAATATCAATTATAACGCGGTGCTGGATAAAAGCGGCCGCAGTATCTCGGTAGATGGTAACTATTCAACCTACACCCGCCACTCGAATGAGTTTATCACCAATAGCTTTTTTAACCCTGCGGGCAATATTTATCGTGATGATCTTGAATTGGAAAACCTTTCGCCGTCAGATATCCACATCTTGACATCAAAATTTGATTTTGTTAACCCATTAAACAAAACCTCACGATTGGAGGCAGGCATTAAATATAACAACGCCCGCAGCAATAATAACCTCATTTTTGGCCCCAAAATAAATAATCTATATAAGGCCGACGCCAGTTTCAGCAACAGGTTCCTTTATACCGAAGCGGTGAGCGCGGGGTATATCAATTATGTAAATAAAATAGGTAAATGGGATATTACGGCAGGCCTACGTGCCGAAAACACTCATGCAGCCGGCAAATCATGGGGATTAAATGAGGGGGTACCGGCGATAAATACCAATAATTATTTTAACCTTTTTCCGCAGGTACAGATAAGTTATGAGGCCGATAAAAAGAATATCATTGGTATTGGTTATAACCGTGGCATTCACAGGCCGCTTTATGAAGATATCAATCCATTTTTATACTATACCGACCTGTACGATTATCGTGCCGGCAACCCGCAGTTAAAGCCGGAATACACCAACACCATACAGATCTCCCATACTTATAATCAAACCTTCTCAACCGAGCTGTATTATACCGTTACTAATAATGCATATGACTTTCCGGTATATCAGCAAAACGATTCGACCAAGGTTAATATAACTATCCGCAAAAATTTTGGGCAGATCTTTGTTTACGGAGCTTCATTTTACGCGCCGGTGCAATTTACCAGGTGGTGGTCGGCCAGTTTTAACCTTGATGCTATTTACGTACGTTACAAAGCTTACGCGCAAAACGGGAATTTTGACAGGGGCAAGCAGGATATTATTTTTGGCAGCACACAAAATTTTACCATCACCGGTACATTACTTGGCGAAATATCGGGCAGGTATGAAACCCCCACCATTTACGGCATTAATGAACTAAAAGCAAGCTATTCGGTAAATGCGGGTATCAGCAAGCAAATATTAGATAAGCGGGCCACTATTAAATTAGCACTGAACGATGTATTTAATACCGACAGGGGGCGCAACCATGCCAGCTATCAAAACATTGATCTTTCGGAGGTAAATAAGCGCGATACGCGCATTGTAAGGCTTAACTTTAGTTACCGCTTTGGCAAAAGCACAGTTAAATCGGCCAATAAACGCAATACGGGAAATGATGATGAGCGCCGCCGCACCGGAAATTAATGATGGGCGTACCTAACCTTTAACTCGGAATATTTACCCTTTATACGGGTAACAAAGAAATGACCAAGCGAATCGGAGTTAATAAACCTGTTATAGGCAGATAAAGGAAAATCGAAATACTGCCACACACCGCCATTTTCCCGAAATTCGAGCTCAAGGATGCGGGCGTCCGGATCATAGCCAACACTGCTTAAAGCCGATGATTGTACTGTACGTCGTTGCATTTATTATATATACTATATTAAATACAAAAAAGTTTTTAAAATATCAGCCTGCGTGACCGCTTATCATACTGGTTAAAATAATAAGCAGTACAAATACAGTGATAGCCGTGTACAGGTAATCCTTTTCCATAACAAAGCCAATGGCCGAAAACAACACCCTTATAACCGGCGTAGCTATCAGCAAAATTATCCCGGCCTGTATAATTGCCCGGCCGCGTAACGTAAAAATACCATGTATAATGCCACCAGGATTACTCACAAAATCGGGCACACCAACAAACTTGCTATAATCAACATGGGTTTGACCATGCCGGTACAGATAAATAACCCCGCCAATAAAAATAACACTCATTGATACCAGCACCCCTGCGCGCAGTATCCAGCCTATTACGGCCTGCATATCGGTATCTTTAAACTTGCTCATTTTATATCATTAGGTCATTTTGAAAAGTCATTGAGTCATTAATCATTAAGTCATTGTTTGATTTTTCAAATCGGTGAGCTTTATTAGCTGCGCCATACAAAATGACTTAATAACGCAATGACCTAATGACCTTAATGTAATGACTATATAGTCCCTGTAATTCCTTTATATATCATTTGCGATGCTAAAAACGTAACCACCACGGCAAAAACCACACGCAGCCATCCAGACGATGAGGTATGTACTAATATTTTTGATCCGCTTAATGCACCTAATAAAACCCCTATGGCTACCGGCATGGAAAGTCCGGGATCAATGTACCCCCGTTGCAGGTAAACCACTGCACTTGCAGCAGCAGTAACTCCTATCATAAAATTACTGGTGGTAGTTGATACCTTAAAAGGGATCCGCATAACGCCATCCATCGCCAAAACTTTCAGCGCCCCCGAGCCTATGCCCAGCAGGCCTGATATCACGCCGGCAAAAAGCATCATGAAAAAGCCGCCGCCTACGTTCCTTACCGAATAAGTAACCTCACCCGCCGGACCGGGGAAACTGCCGTTTAATTTCAGCTTTTCGGCGAGCACACTTTTTTGCTGATGGATTTGTTGCGATTTTTTACGTAACGACATTATCGCAGAGAGGATCAGGATCACTCCAAATAATACCGCTATAAAATTTGTAGGGATATAAACCGCTATCAGTGCGCCAACCATAGCCCCTGCCGTTGTAGCAATCTCCAGGAACATACCAAGCCTGATATTGGTGATCCCTTCTTTAACGTAAGCCGCTGCCGAGCCCGATGATGTGGCAATAACCGAGATCAGTGAGGCCCCGATAGCGTACTGAATATCAACCCCAAGTAAAATAGTAAGCAGCGGAATAATGACAACTCCGCCGCCCAACCCGGTTAACGAGCCCAGCAAACCCGCCAAATATGACCCAACAAGTATAATAAGCGTTAGTACTGTTACCGACATAGGGTAATTAATATTTACCGGCTAAAGTAATGATTTTATCATTAGCGCATTGGTTGTTAAGTCATGGTTTATGTTAATGAGCAATTACTGTTTGTTATGACAATCATTTGATGAGGGTGTTCTAATAGTTTCATTCGGCAAAAATCCAAAGTCGAACATCCGAAATCAAATGAACAACAAAAAACCTTAATTTCGCTGCATGGGGTACTCAAATTTACAAGCCTGCATTGCCGATCTCGAAAAAAACGGTCACTTAATACGCGTTAAGGAACAAGTTGATCCTTACCTGCAAATGGCAGCCATACACCTGCGTGTATTTGAAAACGAAGGCCCTGCCATATTATTTGAGAACGTAAAAGGAAGCAAGTTCCCCACCGTATCCAACCTGTTTGGCACGCTCGGCAGATCGAAATTCATTTTCAGGGATACGCTTGAAAAGATCAAGGTTTTGGTTGATATCAAAAATGACCCGATAAAGGCCATAAAAAATCCTTTTAAATACGCCGGCGTTGGCCTAACGGCCCTTTCGGCATTACCTATGAAAAGCGGCGCGGGTGCGCCAATCAAATTTGGTAAATGCAACATCAGCGATATCCCGCAAATTGTGAACTGGCCCATGGATGGCGGCCCATTTGTTACCATGCCGCAGGTTTATACCGAAGATGCCGACAAACCGGGCATCATGAATGCCAACCTGGGCATGTACCGCATTCAGCTGGCCGGTAACGACTATATACAAAACCAGGAGATTGGTTTACATTACCAGATCCACCGGGGGATTGGCGTGCATCAAACCAAAGCCAATGCCAAAGGGCAGCCATTAAAGGTGAGCATCTTTGTGGGTGGGCCACCCGCACATCCCGTAGCAGCTGTAATGCCTCTGCCCGAAGGCTTATCTGAAATGACTTTTGCCGGCGCATTGGGCAACCGTCGCTTCCGCTATTTTTATGACGATGAGGGTTTCTGCATTTCGGCCGACGCTGATTTTGTGATCACAGGAACCGTTATGCCGCACGAAAATAAACCCGAAGGGCCTTTTGGCGATCACCTGGGTTATTACAGCCTGGTGCACCCCTTCCCGCTGATGAAGGTGCATAACGTTTATCATCGCAAAGATGCCGTATGGTCTTTCACCGTGGTGGGCCGCCCGCCGCAGGAAGATACCAGTTTCGGAGCTTTGATCCATGAAATTACAGGATCAGCTATTCCCAAAGAAATTCCGGGCCTGCATGCCGTTAACGCTGTTGATGCAGCAGGTGTACATCCGCTCCTTTTCGCTATTGGCAGCGAACGTTACACCCCCTACCTCAAAGAGCGAAAACCACAGGAGATAGTAACTATAGCTAACCACATATTGGGCAAAGGCCAGCTGAGCCTTGCCAAGTACCTGTTTATTGCGGCGCAGGAGGATGATCCCAAACTTAATGTAAATGATATCGGCGGCTTCCTGAAACACATCTTACAAAGGATTGACCTTACCCGCGACCTGCATTTTCACACCAACACCACCATTGATACACTCGACTATAGTGGCAGCGGCCTAAACTCGGGCAGTAAAGTAGCTATCACCGTTGCCGGCGATATTAAACGTGAGCTTTGGGCAGAACTGCCTGACTGGTTCAATCTCCCCCGCCCTATCACAGGCTACAAAATGGCCATGCCGGGCGTGTTAATGGTTGAGGTACCAAAACATGTAAATCATAAGGATATCGATAACATCATCAGCATAATTGAATATCATTTGCAGGATGAAGATTTAAGCGGTTTACCACTGATAGTACTTTGCGATGATGCCGGTTTCGCCGCTCAAACCATCAATAATTTTGTATGGGTAACCTTTACCCGCAGCAACCCTTCGCATGATATTTACGGTGTAGGCAGCTTCACCGAGCACAAACACTGGGGCTGCAAAGGTCCGCTGATTATTGATGCCCGGATAAAACCACATCACGCGCCTGTGCTTGAACGTGTACCCGAAGTAGAAAAAACAGTGGATAAACTGGGGGAAAAGGGCGGATCATTGGTTGGGGTGATTTGAGGTTACAGGCCAATGACTAATAGGAATGTTTGTTTTATTTTTTTGACTTTTTTGCGTTAGGATTGTAGCGGCTACCGGCCTTATGGCTAATGCCCGTGCAGTATGAGCGGAAAGCCCGGCCGCAGGCAACGCCATTATTGACTTCGGAAGTGGGATGTTCGATTTCGGATTTGAATATTATTGTACTAAAAAGTCACAAGTGAACCACCCACAATCAGCCGCACAACACTTGCGCCAAAAGAGCACAACACTTGCGGCAAAACAACATACATACCTCCCCCCGTTGCCGTGTCCTCAAGGCAACTTTGCATTAGCCAAGTATTTAAATGTAGACTTCAATCTATCCAGATCAAACACCCCAATTACCCAAAATCTAACTTTAAACAAAACCAAGGCACTTTTTCAAAAAATAAACATCTGCCAAACCGCTAATCTCCAATCACTAATCACTATATTAGCATCCTTTTAATTTTACTCATGAATATATTTTACGGAACAGGGGTAGCTATGGTGACCCCTTTTCATGCGGATGGTCAAATTGACTACGACGGGTTGAGAAACCTGATTGAACATTTGATTGATGGCGGGGTGGAATACCTGGTATCGTTAGGTACAACCGGCGAAAGCGCCACATTGAGCGAGGCTGAACGAAAGCAAGTTTGGGCTTTTACTGCCGAAGTTGTAAATAAACGCGTTGGCCTGGTAGCCGGTATAGGCGGTAATAATACTCATGAAGTTGTTGAGCAAATAAAATCATTTGATATTGATGGTTATGATGCTATACTTTCGGCAAGTCCGCATTATAACAAACCTACCCAGGAGGGTATTTATCAGCATTATAAAGCAATAGCTCAAAACAGCAAATTGCCGATAATACTATATAACGTACCAAGCCGCACAGGCAGTACTGTTAGTGCAGAAACAACCGTACGCCTGGCAAAGGAGTTTAAAAATATCATCGGCATTAAAGAAGCGTCAGGCAATTTCGATTTGTTTAACCAGTTGATGCGCGACAAACCCGAGGATTTCCTGTTTATTTCAGGCGATGATCCGGTTACTTTGCCCATGATGGCTTTGGGCGGAGTTGGTGCAATATCGGTTATCGGTAACGCTTTGCCGCGCCAGCTATCTGACATGGTAAGGCATTTGCTTGATAACGATTACAAAGGCGCACATGCCGCACACTTTAGCCTGATAGAGTTCACCCGTTTGATGTTTACCGAAGGCAGCCCTGCAGGTGTTAAAACCGCTTTAAAGCAATTAGGCATCTGCGGCGATACGGTAAGATTGCCACTGGTGCAAGTAAGCGAAAAAACTGCGAATGCAATTGCGGGCGAGCTTAAAAAGCTGGCTCCTGTGGCGGTTAAGGCGTAACCTTATAAAGAATAAAAGTGTCATTGTGGGTACGAAGCAATCCCAAACTATACAGGGCAGACTTATTTAGCCGCTCTTCAAATCGGGGATTGCTTCGTACCTCGCAATGACGTTTTTTCATACCCCCTGTAACACATTTTCCAAGTTATCCTTTTCAAAACTTTCGATAAATAAAAAACCCAGTCCATGGACCGGGTTTTTTATTGGAATAAGATGATAAAAATCTTACTAAGCCTCTTTATTCTTAGCCTCCTGAACTTCAAGGCGGATTGCCTGTGCCAGGTTTTTAAGATCCTGCATGCCTTTACGTACACGTGTACCGGCAGCGCTGTTTCCTTTATTGTAGAATTTGTCGGCGTCGGCCTCTAAAGCTGCTACAAGCTCTTTTACTTCAGTAAATTTTTTCATTTAATTACTCCTTTTAAATTTTGAGGTTTATTGTTTTAATTAAGCTAAGCTAAAATGTTTTTCGTTAATTAAAAATTTTTCAAGCCAAAAAATACGGCCTTGACAGTGGTTTTTTTCCACATTTTCACCTTTTCTTCTTTATTAGCTTTTACTTATTTTCTATTAAAAAGTTCAAATCAAACTTATACTTTAAAATAAGTTTGATTAATAATTAAAATACAAATTATAATTTATTATAAATAATATTTACAGCAATCCATACAACCTAAATGTAGTATTTAAATACTATTAAGTATTAATATATTTAGCGGGTTTAAAAAGTCTGCTGCAGTATATCAGGGTAGTGCTCATGCACTTTTAATATCAATTCGCCAAATAAAGTGTTGGCCCAGGCAAACCATTTACGGGTAAAGTCCTTAGCATCGTCCTTATTAAAGGATTCATGCATGAAACCTGTACCGGCATGAGTGCTTTTTAGCCATTTAATACACTGTACAATCTCTGCTTTATCGGTTGATGTGATGCCACGCATAATGATTGCCATTGGCCATATGTAACCAATACCTACGTGCGGGCCGCCGATCCCTTCGGCCGCTGTGCCTTTAAAGTAGTAAGGGTTACTATCACTTAACACAAACTTACGGGTACTTTGATACAACGGATCATCAACCTTTACCGAATCAAGGTAAGGCAAAGCCAGCAGACTTGGTACATTTGAATCATCCATGAACAACTGGTTTCCATAACCATCAACCTCAAACGGAATAACCTGGCCAAATTTCGGGTGCTGGCCTACGGCATATTGTTTAAGTGCTGCCTGAACTTCGTTAGCCAAAGCTTTACATGCATCAGCAGTAGTGTTATCATGACCTATAGTGCTATACATTTCGGCCATCTGATTTAAGCTTGCTACCGCGAAGTAGTTTGACGGGATCAGGAATGGATAAATGGTAGCATCATCCGACGGACGGAAGATAGAGCAGATCAAACCAACGGGTTTAACGGGGTTACCATAGCCTCTGTTTGGTGCGGTATCACTTTGTGTCTCGGTTTTACGCTGGAAAAAGTATGGCCCTTTGCCATCCTTACGTTGCTGCTCTTTAAAAGTAGCCAGGATGATCTTGCCGGCTTTTTGCCAGTTTTCGTCGAAGAAACTGCTGTCGCCGCTAATTTTCCAATAATTATAAGCTAACCTTACAGGATAACAAAGTGAATCGATCTCCCATTTGCGCTCGTGCAGTTCGGGCTTCATGGTAGTGCGGTCGCTGTCCCATTCACTGCCGGTTGGGCCTTCATTAAAGGCATTGGCATAGGGGTCAATGATCACGCATTTAGCCTGACGGCTCAATACTCCCTGAATCAGCTTTTTAAGCGCCGGGTCATTTTTGATCAGGGGCAAGTACGGCCAAACCTGCGCCGATGAATCGCGCATCCACATAGCGTTAATATCGCCGGTGATCACGAAAGTATCGGGCTTACCATCCCTTTCAGAATAGTTTACCGTAGTATCTAAAGTATTGGGATAGCAGTTTTCAAAAAGCCAGGCAACTTCAGGATCTTTAATATCGGCCTTAACTTTTTTTATGATGGCTTCAACAGCCTTGCTGGTGAACTTACGATCGGCCAGTTTTGGGCGCTGGCTTTCGAAAGCAGGGGCCAAAGCCGAGGCGAATACAGGAGTTACACCCAAACCGATACCGGCAGCTGCAACGCTGTTAATTTTTATAAAATGTCGTCTGGTTAATTTCATGGTTTTGATATGGTAGCCGTAAAAATAGAAAAGGGTTTTAGTTAAACAAAAAAGCTTGCTAAAATAATTTAGAAAACGTTTTATCAAGGTTTTTGTGTCGCATTCGCAACGTGGAGACGCATCACATGCGTCTCCCGGAGGACAAGCAACCGCGCATTTATTCGCTGTAGTGGCTTTGCAAACAGGAGACGCATGTGATGCGTCTCTACATCAAATCCTAAAACACAAAAAAAGCCCCGGATCATCTCCGGGGCTATCTATATTATTTACCAGATTTGCAGTTAAGCAATCTCCAGTTTATTCTCTTTGTAATAACCTGCTTTCAGTTTTTCGCCGATAGCGCTGTAAGCATCGAGGGTACGCTGTACATCCTCCAAACTATGAGCTGCTGTTGGGATCAGTCTTAGTACAATTAAACCCTTAGGAATAACCGGGTACACAACTATTGAACAGAAAATACCGTAGTTCTCACGCAAGTCGCGGGTTAGAGCGGTGGCTTCAAAAAGATCACCTTTTAAAAATACCGGGGTTACCATGGTGTTTGAAACGCCAAGGTCAAAACCACGTTCCCGTAAACCTTGCTGTAAAGCATTGGCAATCTGCCATAATTTTTCGCGAAGCTCAGGCTGGGTTTTCAGCATTTCGAAACGCTTTTTTAAGCCCAACACCATTGGCATAGGCAACGCTTTGGCAAAAGTTTGCGAACGCATATTGTAACGCAGGTAATGGAGAATATCCTGATCGGCAGCAACAAAAGCGCCAATACCGGCCATTGATTTAGCGAAAGTAGCGAAGTACACATCCACTTCATCCATACAATCCTGCTCTTCATGCGTACCTGCACCGGTTTTACCCATGGTACCAAAACCATGCGCATCATCAACCAATAAACGGAAGTTGAATTTCTTTTTAAGCTCGGCAACTTGTTTAAGTTTACCCTGTGCGCCCGACATACCAAAAACGCCTTCGGTAATTAGCAAGATCCCACCGCCGGTTTGCTCAGTTAAGCGAGTTGCGCGCTCCAGCTGTTTTTCACAGCTTTCAATATCATTATGTTGGTAAACAAAACGTTTACCCATATGTAAACGTACGCCGTCAATTATACAAGCGTGCGATTCGGCATCATAAACAATAACATCGTTCCTGTCAACCAGTGCATCAATGATAGATACCATACCCTGGTAGCCATAATTAAGCAAAAAGGCAGATTGCTTGCCAACAAAAGCCGCGAGGTTGTTTTCCAGCTCTTCGTGGTGGATTGAGTTACCCGACATCATCCTTGCCCCCATCGGATAAGCCATACCATAGTCAGCAGCGGCTTGCGCATCGGCCTGCCTTACTTCGGGATGGTTAGCCAAGCCAAGGTAATTGTTAAGGCTCCACACCAAATGCTCTTTTCCCTTAAACTCCATGTGCGGGCCTATCTCACCTTCCAGCTTAGGAAAAGAAAAATAACCATGCGACCACTTCTGGTGCTGACCTATCGGCCCACCCAAGCTTTTTGTTATTTTATCAAATAAATCCAAAATGAATTGTTTTTATAAATTTAAATGCAAATATAGCCGTTAAAACACCTTTAAACAATAGCTATAACTTTTTAGAATAGCTTATAACTTAAGGAGAAGAGAGTCAAGAAATCAAGAAGAAAGAACCAAGACAGCAAGATTCAAGACATAAGAAGTCAAGAAGAAAGAACCTGGAAATAAGACGACTAATCTCAACCCGCCATTGCGAGGAACGAAGCAATCCCCGATTTGGAAGTCCGCTCTGTATAGTTTGGGATTGCTTCGTTCCTCGCAATGACGTTTTTTTTTTGCTTTCAAACAGCTTCCCTGACTTCAATAAAAAAGGGAAATCAACTTCAGATTAGTTCCTCGTTGATCTCCCATTCATAGTTGTGGTTCTTCTTTTTATCTTGCCTCTTGACTCTAAAAGTCTTGATTCTCTCAATCAGCGTTACCGTGCAAATAAGAGTTATTATTCCTGATCTCTACGTTGCCTTCACTATCCTGCATCAGGGAAAAACGGGAGATCTGGCTTTCGTCAGATGCCGGGGTATCCTGCAACGCTATTTCTTTGCGCTTGTAGGCAGGTACATTCTCTAACTCCTGGATATTGCCGGTACGTAGTTTCATACTCAGGTCTTTTAGCCTCATGATCCGCTCGCGCGATTTTTTCAGCTGCTCTTCAATTGATTCGTTGGTTTTGTTATCATCAGCACCAACAACTGCTTGCGGTATAGGGGCGGGCTCTGGTTCCGGCTCCGGCATACGTGGCTGCTCCCTTACAGGCTGCTCATAACTAACCGGCTCGCTCATTTTAAAAGTGAACCCGGCAGTATCCGGCTCATTATCGGCTTCAGGCTCCTCCTCGTGCATCAGGCTATGCCTAACTATAGCGGGTTCTTCCTGGCGACTGCCGGCAAACATATCAAACAACCCAGCTTGTTTAGCATCTTCTTTAGGAGCTTTAGCATAAGGCTCGGCCGGAGCATCAACCTTAACCGGTTTAATAAATTCGTTAACCGGCCTCGCCTGCTGAGGTTCTTCGGGAACCAGCATCGAAACTATTTTTTTGTTGCTGTTTTCCTTTTCGCGTTCATCCTTAGTTTGGAAACCGGTAGCAATTATAGTTACTGATAATTGCTCACCCAGGTTTTCGTCGATACAGTTACCCCAGATCAGGTCGGCAGCTAAGCCGGCTTCTTCCTGGATGTAATCAGTAATTACGCTGATCTCATCCATGGTAACCTCTTTAAGGCCCGAGCTGATGTTAAGCAAAATATACCTTGCACCTTCAATTTCATTATCTTTCAATAATGGCGATGCCAATGCGCCCTCAACGGCTTTCAAGGCACGGTTTTCGCCATCGGCAGTAAAGCTGCCCATGATAGATACACCGCTATCCTTCATCACCGTGCGCACATCTTTAAAGTCGACGTTGATATAGCCCGGTAAAGTAATGATCTCGGCAATACCTTTCGCAGCCGTGGTCAATATATTATCAGCCTGTGCAAATGCCGAGCTCATGGTCAGGTTACCAAAAATCTGGCGCAGCCTGTCGTTCGAGATCACCAGGAATGAATCGACATATTTGCGCAGTTCTTCCAAACCGGCATCAGCCTGCATTTTACGGCGTTTGCCTTCAAAAGAAAAAGGCGTTGTAATGATGCCCACCGTTAATATATCCATTTCGCGCGCTGCTTTGGCAATGATAGGGCTTGCGCCTGTACCCGTGCCGCCGCCCATACCAGCTGTAATAAACAGCATTTTGGTATTAACGCCCAACATCTGTTTAATATCGTCGATATTTTCAATAGCCGAATTTTTGCCAACTTCGGGTATTGAGCCTGCACCCATGCCCTCGGTTAAGCTGGCACCCAACTGCACCTTGTTAGGTATAGGGCTCAGCTCCAATGCCTGGGCATCCGTGTTGCAGATTATAAAATCAACACCGGTAATTCCTTGCCTGTACATATGGTTTACCGCGTTACCACCACCACCGCCAACACCAATTACCTTGATGATCGACGATTTTTCTTTTAACATTTCAAAATGCATAATCTTCGTTTTCAGCTATATGTAAATCAACCCAACATTAGATTTTACCATCGTAATAATAACACTTTTTCAACAAGGTTTATCCACATTTGTGAGCAATGTGAATAAGTTTAACCCTTGTGAATAATTATTATTTCAGAAAGTCCTCATCCTTAATGTCATCCTTAATAAATGTGATGCTTTTTTTCAGCAGCCTGTCTAACAAGCCCCCTTCTTTAGTTTTAGCATCGTATTTGGGCTTAGCCTTTACTTCGGCGGGGATTGCTTCATTCATGTACTCCATTTTCTGGATACCTTTAATGAGCAAACCAATACCGGTAGCAAAAGTTGGGCTCTGCAATTCTTCGTACGTGTTTTTTGGCAGCACTTCGTTTTTGGCGAGGTGCTCTGTAGGATAACCCACGCGGCAATCCAAACCGGTAACAAACTCCACCAATTGGCGTAAGTGTTTCAGCTGCGCACCGCCGCCTGTTATGACGATCCCCGCTATCAGCTTTTTCTCGTAGCCTGATGATTTGATCTCGTAGTAAACATGCTCCACAATCTCTTCCATGCGCGCCTGGATCACGTAAGCCAGGTTTTTTACCGAAATTTCTTTTGGCTCACGGCCGCGTAAGCCCGGAACGCATACAATCTCATTTTCCTTGTTCTCGTCGGCCAGAGCTGATCCAAACCTTACTTTCAATTGCTCGGCAATGTTGCGCATTACTGAACAGCCTTCGCGAATATCCTCGGTTACGCTGTTACCGCCAAAAGGGATAACGGCTGTATGGCGGATAATGCCTTCGTGAAAAATAGCTACGTCGGTAGTACCGCCACCGATATCAACCAATACTACGCCGGCTTCTTTTTCTTCTTCGCTCAAAACAGATTCTGAAGAAGCCAGCGGTTCAAGGATCAGTTCCTGGCTTTCCAGGCTGGCCTTGTTAACACATTTAACAATATTTTTGATAGCAGTTACCTGGCCCGATATAATATGGAAGTTAGCCTCAAGCCTAACGCCCGCCATGCCTATCGGATCTTTAATTCCCGGCTCATTATCCACCGTAAACTCCTGCGGCAATACATGGATGATCTCTTCGCCCGGGGGCATTACCAGGTTGTACATATCCTCAATCAGCTTGTCAATATCCTTACGGCTGATCTCTGACTGCAAATCGCGGCGGGTAATTAAACCACGGTGCTGCAGGCTTTTGATGTGCTGACCGGCAATACCCACGTTCACTACCCTGATCTCCACATTTGATTGCGAGCCCGCCACATCCACCGCCTGGTGAATGCCCTGTACTGTTTTATCTATATTTGAAACCACGCCGCGCGTTACACCGGCAGATTCGGCTTTGCCAATCCCTAAAACCTCAATCTTCCCGTTCCTGCTCCTGCGCCCAACAATGGCACAGATCTTGGTAGTTCCGATATCCAATCCTACTACAATTGGCGAACTTTTTTCCTGAGTTGAGCTTTTGTCCATATTACAATTTAATTTGAGATGAGTCCCTTTTCGTTTTAAGCGAATCCTGTTTGGCGGCTTTAGCCGCTTTTGCCGAATCAGCTTTTATATTTTCATTTTTTATACCGATAACCTGGTTGGTATATTTTACATTAATCATTTTATAGGTATCCCAGCCTACTTTTGGCAGCACCTGCTTGTAAAAAGCCTGCAGGTTATTCAGTTTTACATTAAGCGAATCTGCATTACCGATCAGGATCCTTTGATTCCCCACCCTCGGGATCAGTTCTATCTCACGCTCGCTGTTCACATACATCTGTGCTATTTGCGCATCCCAAAGCGAATCCTTACGGATATAATCCGCAGTTTTAAACAGATCTTTAGCCAGGCGCGTATGCAAGGAATCAACCCTGTTGGTAAACAGCTCTTCAATAAAACCATTAGCTACCAATACCCTCGCGGTAAAGTTTGATGACAGCGGAATCTTTAAGCCGTTTTGATCTACATAAAAATCCATATCATAATGGTTCATAATCCGCAATATCGGCTGGCGCTGGCTTACTTCAACCCTCAGCACACCGTCCATTTCGGTATAAACCTTGGCAAACTCAATAAAGGGGTTAGCTTTCAGCTTATCCTCCAGTTCCTGGATGTTAATATTCTCGATAGGCCTGCCTACCAATGAGTGACTGGTTACTTCAATAATATGATCAACCTCCTGCTTATCAATAAAATATTGACCGCCAGGGATGCTTACATTTACCGAGGTACACTTTACACCCGCTTTTTTTGTTTCAATAAAACTCATGAGCACTACCAGGCCACCCAGGCTTATTACCCAGGCACAACCTATCAGCAGGCGCTTCCAAATGAGTTTTTTATTCATTGCTTAATACTTGTTTTAATGGCTGCACCAGCGTATCAATATCACCGGCTCCTACCGTTAACAATAATTCGGGCTTTTCGGCAGCTACTGCAGCTACGGCGGCTTCCTTGCTCAAAATTCTCTTATTTTGCAGTTGCATACGGTTAAGCAGCATCTGCGAGTTAACTCCTTCTATCGGTAATTCGCGTGCAGGATAGATCTCCAGCAATATCAGTTCATCAACCATATCCAGCACTTCGGCAAAGCCATCGGCAAAGTCGCGGGTGCGGGTATACAGATGAGGCTGAAAAATGGCCGTCAACTTTTTAGCCGGGTACAACCTTTTAATTGATGAAATACAAGCCCTCAGTTCTTCAGGATGATGTGCATAGTCATCAATATAGATATGCTCCGGTGTTTTAACAATGTATTCAAACCGGCGTTTAACCCCTTTAAATGATGCCAGAGCTTCTTTGATATCAGCCGGGGCAATATCCAGTTTTAACACTGCTTCAATGGCTGCAACAGCATTCTCCACGTTGTGGGTACCTGCTATGCCCATTTTTATATCGCCAATATTTACCGCAACACTGTTGTAATCAAAATAAAAATCACCGTCAATAATTCGGACGTTTGATGCATGGGCATCGGCGGTTTCGTCTTCAAATGCGTAAGTATAACCGCTATCCAAAGGCAAACCTTTTTTATGCACCAGTGTACCGCCCGGTTTTATCTGCGAAGCAAATAATTTGAACGACTCAGTAAGATGTGCATGGTCACCATAGATATCCAGGTGATCGGCATCCATCGAGGTGATGATAGCAACATCCGGGTATAAGGTAAGGAATGAGCGGTCATACTCATCGGCCTCAACTACCATTACATTGTTTTTGCCATACAGCACGTTGGTTTGGTAGTTTGACGAAATACCACCTAAAAATGCCGAGCAATCATTACCCGAAGCTTTAAGCAAGTGCGCCACCATGGTTGATGTGGTGGTTTTACCATGCGTACCAGCCACTGCTATGGTGTATGAGCTTTTGCTGATCAGCCCTAAAACCTGCGAACGCTTGAACAGCTCAAAGCCCTGATTTTTGAAATAGTTAACGATGTGCGAATCCTTTGGCACAGCGGGCGTATAAATAATAAGCGTATCGCTGCAGGGCTTTTGAAAACTCATGGGGATGTAATCCGGGTGGTCTTCAAAAACAACCTGGATCCCCTCGTTGTGCAACTGGTTAGTTAAATCAGTCGACGTTTTATCATATCCGCAAACAATACAACCCAAATGATGGAAATAGCGTGCCAGGCCGCTCATACCGATGCCGCCTATGCCTATGAGATAAACTCGTTTTATATCGTGCAGTTCCATTTTTAATTTGTTTAAAAAGGCCCTCCTCCCTTTGGAAGAGGAGGACCATCATTCTAATTGTTACTTATTATTTGGATAAGTTCCTTTGCTATAACTTCATCGGCATTTGGCATGGCCATTTTACCAATGTTATTGCTCAATTTTTTTTGCAGGTCGCGATCTTCCAATAATTCAAGTGCCCTGTCAACCAATTTTGCTTCGGCATCACGGTCGGCCACAAAAACAGCTGCGTTTTCATGCACCAGGGCTAAAGCGTTTTTAGTTTGATGATCTTCGGCCACATTTGGCGAAGGCACCAGGATCACCGGCTTTTTAATAGCACACAGTTCGGCAATAGTACCGGCTCCAGCCCTTGATATAATAATATCGGCGGCGGCATAAGCCAAATCCATCCGGGTTAAAAACTCCCTGATCTGCAGATCGGGATGGTAATTTTCACCCAGCTTTTCAATGATGCTTTTATAATAAAACTTGCCGGTTTGCCATATTACCTGTACATCGGCAGCCAGCAGTTTATCAATACCGTTCATGATACTGTTATTCAGCGTACGCGCCCCAAGGCTTCCCCCTGTTATCAGTATCGTTTTTTTAAAGGCCGAAAGATGATACAACTCCAAAGCCTGCATGTGTTTGCCGGCAATATTCACCGCATCCTTGCGGATAGGATTACCGGTTTTGATGATCTTATCTGCAGGGAAAAATTTCTCCATCCCGTCAAAAGCAACACAGATCTTTTTGGCATGTTTACCTAACCATTTATTAGTAATACCAGCATAGGAGTTTTGCTCCTGTATGAGGTACGGAATATTTTTTAACGATGCAGCATACAACAACGGCCCCGAAGCATATCCGCCAACACCTACAGCAGCATCGGGCTTAAAATCTTTAATGATCTTAATGGCTTTACGCACACTATTGGCAAGTTTAATGGGGAACATCAGGTTTTTAACGATAGAGCCACGCTGAATCCCCTGGATATCCAGCCCGATGATCTTATACCCTGCCGCCGGCACTTTTTCCATCTCCATACGTCCGTTGGCGCCTACAAACAGGATCTCGGTATTGGGATCAATATTTTTTAAAGCATTGGCAATAGAGATAGCCGGGAAGATATGTCCTCCTGTTCCGCCACCGCTTATGATAATACGCAGCGACGCCCCCCCCGCCCCCTGAAGGGGGTGTTTTTGAGTTGCGTCTTTCATATCCTTGCTTTTGTTTTCCATTTGTGTTTTTACTCTATCCGCCATCGTTCCCCCTTTAGGGGGTAGGGGCCGACTACGCCACACTGATCTCCCCTACAATAATTTTATTAGGCCCGCTGTTATCTGTCTCCTTCTCTTTCTTCTTTTTAGGTTCTTCTATATCCTTGCTTACCGAAAGTATAATACCAAAGGCCACACTGGTAAACAATATTGATGTACCCCCCATACTCACAAAGGGCAGCGGCACACCCGTTACCGGACCTAAACCTACTGCTACCGCCATATTTGCAAATGCCTGTATAGCCAAACTGAAGCTTAAGCCACAAGCCAGCAAAGCCCCAAATGCCTTTGGTGCTTTAGTTACTATTTTGATACACCTGTACAGCAAGAACAGGTAAATACCCACCAATGCTACTCCTCCCACCAAGCCGTACTCTTCAATAATGATGGCATAGATCTCATCTGAAAACGCCTCAGGCAAATAATTTTTTTCGGTACTGTTGCCCGGACCTTTGCCAAATACCCCGCCCGATGCTATGGCTATTTTTGCATGATTAGCCTGGAAAAGCTGATCTTTATCTGCAAGCTCCGGATGAAGAAAAACTTTCACCCTCGATGCGTGCGTTCCTTTCCTGCCGCCGAAGGTTAACATACCTGCAAGTAATACCGCGCCTGCCAGGCATACTACAGCAATTTGCTTGATACTGATGCGGCCAATAATGAGCAACAGGATACTTACACCAAACAACATTAACCCAGTTGATAAGTTGGCCGGGCCAATAAGGGCAAATACCAGGCACACCGCTCCCATGATGGGTATAAACGATTGCTTAACATCTTTTATATTTTCCTGCTTGCGCGATAATGAACGGGCCAGGTAAGTAATAAGTGCAAGTTTTGCCAAATCCGAAGTTTGAAAGCTTAAGCCTGTTCCGGGTATGGGGATCCACCTGCTTGCACCGTTAATGTGTGCACCAAAAAACAAAGTATACAATAACAAGGGTACGGTAATGATCATCAGCAATTTAGAGATCCCCGCGTAATAGCGGTAATCGAGTTTATGCGAAAAGTACATGATGGCGATACCGCCGATCATCATAAACACGTGCTTCATCAAAATGATCTCCGCGCCTTTGCCCTGCTTAAATGCCAGCGTACCAACCGAGCTATATACCGCCAACAAGGATATAACAGAAAGCAATATGACTATGAGCCATATCCAGCGATCTCCTTTTGTATTGTTTAATATCCTATGCATATAAACCGAGCCTCCTCTAAATCTCCCCCCGGAAGGGGAGACTTTCTGTTTAATTCATTATTTCATTTTCATTCCATTTCAGCCTCATCTAAAGCCCTCCCTTCCGGGGAGGGTTGGGTGGGGCTTATAATTCCTTCACTGCCTCCTTAAACTGCCTGCCGCGGTCTTCGTAGTTTTTGAACAGATCGAAGCTGGCGCAGGCCGGGGATAGTAACACGGTATCACCTTTGGTTGCCAGGTGGTAAGCCA
Source organism: Mucilaginibacter sp. cycad4 (assembly GCF_034263275.1). Taxonomy (NCBI): domain Bacteria; kingdom Pseudomonadati; phylum Bacteroidota; class Sphingobacteriia; order Sphingobacteriales; family Sphingobacteriaceae; genus Mucilaginibacter; species Mucilaginibacter sp. cycad4. Next base: position 4,703,517 of record NZ_CP139559.1, read on the forward strand.
CCTGGGCCGCTTCCTGGGCCGATGCTGTATTTACAATAAGGTCAACATCATCTTCAAAAGCATCATGGATCCGTTTGTTATCCTTGCCTAAACACACAATGGCTTTTACTTTTTGCCTAACCAGGTCCGTAAGCATACCGTAATCATTTCCTTTGTCAACACCACCCAAAATCAAAACCACATCGCTGGTCATGCTTTCCAAAGCGTACCAGGTTGAGTTAACGTTGGTAGCTTTTGAATCGTTAATGAAGCGGATGCCCGATATATTGGCAACAAACTCCAGCCGGTGTTCAATACTTTTAAAGCTGCCCATGCTCTCCCTCATCGTTGCGTTGCGCAGCTCCAACACCTTTGCTACAATACCCGATGCCATGGAGTTGTAAATGTTGTGTTTGCCTTGCAGGGCCAGTTCTTGAATTGACATTGTAAAATGTTCTTGTTTTGTGTTTATGACAATATTGTCGTTTTCATCGAGGTATGCTCCCGGTTCAATTTTTTGCTGTATGGAAAATGGCAGCAATTGCGCCCCGAACGTTCGTTCCCTCATGCCTTTGATGGTTTCAGGATCATCGGCACAATAAATAAAATAATCGGCTGCCGTTTGGTTCTGCGCTATCCTGAATTTGGATGCCGCATAGTTTTCCAATTTATAATCATACCTGTCTAAATGATCAGGCGTGATGTTTAACAATACGGCTATGTCAACTTTAAAGTTGAACATATCATCCAGCATAAAGCTGCTCAACTCCAGCACATACCAGTCAAACTTTTCTGTAGCTACCTGGTAGGCAAAGCTTTTACCTATGTTACCTGCCAAACCAACATTCATCCCCGCATTTTTTAAAATGTGATAGGTTAAACTGGTAGTAGTAGTTTTACCGTTTGAACCGGTTATACCGATGATCTTAGCGTCAGTGTACCTCCCGGCAAACTCAATTTCCGATATTACCGGAATCCCTTTTTCGTGCAGTTTTTTTATGATTGGCGCCTTATCCGGAATCCCGGGGCTTTTGATCACTTCAGCAGCATTTAATATCAGTTCTTCCGTATGTTGCTTCTCTTCAAAAGGGATCTTCCAATCTTCGAGTTGCTTTTTATAGTTATCTGCAATGCCCCCAAAATCCGACACAAAAACATCAAAGCCCTGCTGTTGGGCAAGGTATGCCGCCCCAACACCGCTTTCGCCGGCACCAAGGATGACTAACCTCACCCCGGCCCCCTCCAGAGGAGAGGGAGTTGATTGGTTTGATATTTTATTGTCCTGATTCATTTTTATTTCTTTGATTCCACCGATGATTTTTTGATTTCACCGATTCCATTTTTTCTAATTTCTAATCTCCAATCACCAGCCTCTTTCTTGTCTCCTGACTCTTGACTTCTTGCTTCTATTTCTTAACGGAGCTTCAACGTTATCACCGTCACTATAGCCAGTATGATACATATGATCCAGAATCGGGTAACTATCTTTGCTTCATGGAACCCTTTTTTCTGGTAGTGATGATGCAGCGGCGCCATCAGGAACACACGCCTGCCTTCGCCAAATTTCTTTTTGGTGTACTTAAACCATGATACCTGTATAATCACTGAAAAATTCTCTATCAGGAAAATCCCACATAACAATGGCAGCATCAGCTCTTTGCGAATCATGATAGCGAACACGGCTATGATACCGCCTATGGCCAAACTGCCGGTATCGCCCATAAACACCTGTGCCGGGTATGAGTTGTACCACAAAAAGCCTACGCACGCTCCCACAAAAGCACCGGCAAAAATTACCAGCTCGCCCGAATTGGGGATGTACATGATGTTCAGGTAATCGGCAATAACCGTGTTACCCGATACATAGGCCAGTATAGCCAGCGTAATGCCGATGATAGCAGAGGTACCCGTCGCCAGGCCGTCGATGCCATCTGTGATGTTTGCCCCGTTGGATATGAACGTGATAATGAGGATCACGAAAAACAGGAACACCACCAGCGCGTATTGCTCATAACCCGAACCTAAAAACTTTAAAACCTTGGCATAATCAAACTCGTTATTTTTATAAAAAGGCATGGTTGTTTTGGTGGAGTGCACATCCTGGGTATAAACCGGAACGTTACGCTTCATGTGAAACTCAACCGGGGCATCATCCTTTACCGGCAAAACCACTTCCTGCCTGATGATGATGTTGCTGTTGAAATACATTGTCCACCCTACAATAAGCGATAACCCAACCTGGCCAATGATCTTGAACTTACCTGCTAAACCTTCTTTGTTCTTTTTAAATACTTTAATGTAGTCGTCCAAAAAGCCAATAGCGCCCAGCCAAACCGTAGTTACAATCATCAGGATCACATACACATTACTCAGCTTGGCAAACAACAATGTTGGTACCAGGATACCTAACAAAATGATGATACCTCCCATAGTTGGGGTACCTGATTTTTGCATTTGCCCTTCAAGACCTAAATTCCTTACCGTTTCACCAACTTGTTTAAATCGCAGGTAATCGATCAAACGACGGCCATATACCGTAGTGATCAGCAACGATGTAATTACAGCAAGCGCCATCCGGAAGGTGAGGTATTGAAACACCCCAGCCCCCGGGATACTGTAATTTTTGTCTAAATAGTTAAACAGATAATACAACATTGCTTTCTTCTCTCTTTTGCTGATTGTTTTCTCAACCAGGTTTATTTTTAACTTCTTATATCAAATTGCACATCTGAAATCTGCACATCTTCAAACCAAATCCTTAAACCGGTTCTCCAGTTCTTCCATATCGTCGAAGTGATTTTTCACTCCGTTTATTTCCTGGTACTTTTCGTGGCCTTTGCCTGCAACCAGGATAATATCACCGGGATTAGCCAGCATGCAAGCTGTTTTAATAGCCTCATGCCTGTCGATGATACTTACTGTATGCCTTTTAAATGCCGGATCGACACCTTCTTCCATTTCCCTGATGATCTGCGCAGGGTCCTCGGTACGCGGATTATCTGATGTCAGGATAACTTTATCACTCCATTCGCAAGCCGTTTTGGCCATGATCGGGCGTTTGGTTTTATCCCTGTCGCCTCCGCAGCCAATTACGGTGATCACCTTTTCATTTCCTTTACGGATATCGTGAATAGTGCTCAGCACATTCTGCACAGCATCCGGCGTATGGGCGTAGTCAACTATACCTACCACCTTGTTAGGGGCGGTTATGTATTCAAAGCGACCCTCTGCACCGGTCAGCTTGCTCAGGCTGGTAAGCACTTTGGCTTTATCCTGCTCCAGCAGCATCGCGGTAGCATACACGCCCAACAGGTTATAGGCATTGAATGTACCCACCATCTTAAACCACACTTCCTCGCCATCAATTTGCAGCAGCAGGCCGCTAAACTGATTTTCCAGGATGCGGGCTTTATAATCGGCCATGGTTTTAAGGCCATAGCTTTTTTTATGTGCCGATGTATTTTGCAACATCACGTTACCATTCTTATCATCGCTGTTGGTAAGCGCGAACGCATCTTTAGACAAGCCGTCAAAAAATTCCTTCTTGGCATTCAAATACCTCAGGAAAGTTTTATGATAGTCTAAATGATCATGCGTTAAATTGGTAAATACTCCTCCCGCAAAAACCAGACGCTCAATACGTCTTTGTGAAATGGCGTGCGAGCTCACCTCCATAAAGCAGTAATCACAACCGCTATCCACCATTTCCGCAAGCAGACTGTTCAACTCCACCGGATCGGGCGTAGTATGGGTGGATGGGATCACTTTGCCGTTAATCTGATTTTCGACTGTCGACAGCAAGCCGCATTTATACCCCAAATCGCGGAAAAGCTGATAAAGCAGCGTAGCAATAGTTGTTTTGCCATTAGTACCCGTTATACCAACCAGCTTTAACTTAGCCGACGGGTTATCATAAAAATTGGCAGCTACAATACCTAAGGCTACAGCCGAATCGGCAACCATCAGGAAATCGACTTCGCCCGTAGTATGAGCCGGAAGGTCTTCACAAATTACTGCTACGGCGCCCTTTTTAATGGCCTGGTCAATATAATCATGCCCGTCTACAAGGGTTCCCTTTACAGCAACAAACATCGACCCGGGAATCACCGCCCTCGAATCAAAAGCAATTGCCGTTATCTCCACATCGGCGCTTCCCTGCAACTCAGTGAAGGCCAGTCCATCAATTATATCGCTTAAATACCTCATTGCAACTCTATTAATATTCGTGATCCTTTTGGTATTGCACTCCCTCCGGTAACTGACTGATTGGTAACTATACCGCTTCCGCGTACAGTTACTTTATAACCGGCGTTACCCATTACATATAATGCATCGCTAAGCCCCATGCCTGTTACCGATGGCACGGTGCCGTTTTTATATTTTACTTCCTCAAACGGGATCCCGTTGCTGGTATCAACCGTGCTACTGGCCGATGCATACAAAGGTTTAACGCCCAGTTTTGAATAAACTTTTTTCAGAGCTTTCATATTGCCCTGTTTTACCTGCGGCATAATCGTATTACCTACATAATGTGCCTGTGAGCTTTGGTTAATATCCAGATCATTGGCATAAACCCTGTCGGCTACTTCCCTGAACACCGGACCAGCAACTTTGGCTGCCAAATAATCACCCTGGGTTGGGTTATTGATCACCACGATCATCGAATACTTAGGACGATCGGCCGGGAAATAACCGCAAAATGAGGCCTGATATTTTTTATCCTTATAACCCTTGGTTCCGTTAGCTACCTGCGCCGTACCGGTTTTGCCGGCCACGCTGTAAAGCTTGTTTTTAATAACATTTTTGCCGGTACCGTTAAGTACAACACCTTCCAGCATGCCACGTACCTTACCCAGCGTAGCTTCCGAACATACCTGCTCATTGATCACCCTGGCCTGGAACTGCTCAATAGGGTTACCCAGCCTTCTGATCTCACGAACCAGCAACGGGGCTATCATTTTACCATTATTGGCCACCGAATTATAATAAGCCAGCATTTGCAGCGGCGTAATATTCATTTCATAACCATAAGCCATCTCGGGCAAACTGTAATTTTTATTCCAGCTCCGGTTTGATGGATTTTTAATCACCGGCCTGCCTTCGCCCGGAATTTGCAGGCCAAGCTTTTCATTCAGGTGATAGCTATACAGCTTATTGATGTATTGCCATGGGTTATTATGGTAAAATTTATCAACCAATTTTGCCGCCGCCACATTTGATGACTCTTCAAAAGCGCGCCTTACCGACATTTCGTAGTTATCATGCTCGGTATCGGTAATGGTTGGCCCTTTCGGAAATTTATACCGGCCGCCTTCTGCATTAATTATGGTACTGGTATCAATCTTATGCTGATCGAGCATGGTCATGTACGATGCCAGTTTAAAGGTCGATCCCGGATCGATAGCGTTGCTGATAGCATAGTTCATCTGCTCCCTGTAATCACCTTCTTTAGTGCGGGTATAATTGGCAATCGCCCGGATCTCGCCGGTTGATACTTCCATCAGCACCACGCAACCATGATCGGCGGCGCTTTTAACCAGTTGTTTTTTCAATGCATCCTGTGCCACATCCTGGAAGTTTACGTTGATGGTTGAAATAATATCAGCACCATCTTTAGGTGCTATTTCATCATCGTCGTCAACCGGCATCCAGATACCACCGGGGATGCGCTGCATTAAACGCCGGCCGCTTTCCCCATTGATGTACGATGCATAAGCGCCTTCCAAACCTACCGCATTCTTTACGTTTTCGTTTTTGTAACCGATAGTACGGGCAGCCAGTGACTGGAACGGCAGGATCCGTTTATTTTTTTGAATAACGATCAACCCGCCTTTGTATTTACCCATGTTAAATACCGGGAACTGGCGGATCTTTTTCAGATCCTGGTATGATACCTTACGCCTGATGAGCAAATAACGTGAGCTATCCCTGCGGGCCTCACGAAACACGCGCGAATATTCCCTTGCCGATCTGTCACCAAACATACCTGATAGCTTAGCAGCCAGCAGGTCGATATTATTATTGAAAGCTGTATCCGAGGCTATACCGCCTGCCAGCATATCCATGTGCAGCTCATATTCCGGTACCGAGGTAGCTAACAAACTCCCATCAACAGAAAAAATATTACCCCTTGCGGCTTCAACAGTTTGGTATTGTGCCGAAAGATCAGATGCCATAGCCTTCCACTTATCACCTTGTACAAACTGCAGGCGGCAAAGCTGAACCACAACGGCAATAGCCAAAAGCAAAACAAGCCCGAAGGCTAAATAAACCCTGGCCAGTATGTTAGTTCTAATTCCCATCAGATACCTCCTTCACTGTTATTTTTCCGGGCGGGTCAACTGATTGACTCAGGCCCAGTGTATCCGCACGCCTGGCCACTTCGGTAAGCGTACTTTTATAGGCCATATCGGCCTTAGTCGATTTATAATCCCAGCCCAATTCCTTAACTTCTTTGGTAAGCGCGTCAATTTCACGCACCGATTTTTCGGCATAGTGCATATTACCAATGTACACCATACCCAAAAAAGCCAAAAACAAAACAAAAGGCAAAGCGCTGGTAGCCCTCTCGGTAGTGAGAAAACCTTTGGTAAAAAGTTGCGTAAAAAAGTTATCAGGTAATTCCCTTGCAGGCCTATCCTCAATTACTTCCTCAACCTCTTCTTCCTCCTGAATTTCTGTACGTAAACGATTGGTCATTTTTTTACAGCTATTCTTAATTTAGCGCTCCGTGCCCTGTTATTATTAGTTACCTCCTCTGCCGATGCTGTTATAGCCCCGCGGCTTACAGCATCAAGCGGTTTATTATCATTTCCATAAAGGTCTTTCTCCAGCTCGCCGCTGAACTTACCTTTGGCGATGAAGTTTTTCACCAACCTGTCTTCTAACGAGTGATACGACATCACCACCAGCCTGCCGCCAACACCTAAAACCTCGGCCGACTGCATCAAAAAATCTTTCAATGCCTCCAGCTCCTGGTTAACCTCTATCCTTAATGCCTGAAACACCTGTGCCAGGTATTTATTTTCTTTTCCCTTCGGGATGCGGTTACTGATCACATTTTTGAGATCGGCAATGGTCACTATCGATGTATTTAACCTTGCAGTTGCAATGGTTTCGGCCAGCGATTTTGCATTTTGAATTTCTCCGTAAATGCCAAAGATCCGGTGCAGCTCGGCAGCCGGATAATTATTTACCACATCCTTAGCAGTCAGCTCGCCCAACTGGTTCATGCGCATATCCAACTCGGCATCAAACCGGATGGAAAACCCGCGGTCGGCCTCATCAAACTGGTGCGATGACACACCCAAATCGGCCAGAATGCCATTTACGGGTATAGCCCCATGTAAACGGCAAAAGTTTTTGAGGTACCTGAAATTCTGGTCTACAAAAACAAAACGCTCATCATCAATTATATTTTGCTGCGCATCGGCATCCTGATCAAAAGCGATCAGCCTGCCTTTGGGGCCCAAATGCTTCAAAATCTCCCGCGAATGCCCGCCACCACCAAAAGTCACATCCACATAAGTACCATCCGGATCAATATTCAGCCCATCAATGCATTCCTTCAGCATTACCGGTACATGGTACTCACTCATTCCTGCTCCTTACTTTTACCACCCATTACTTTTTTTGCCAATGCGCTAAAGCTTTTTGGCTCATCATCCATCAGCTTACGATGCGCTTCAGCATCCCAAACCTCAATTTTGTTTAACTGGCAAGCCAGCACCACATCACCTTTTATACCCGCATACTCCAACAGGAATTTTGGCAATAATACCCGCCCGGCGGCATCAGGCATAAGCTCAGTGGCGCCACGGGTAAAATATCGTATAAAGGCTATATTATCCTCTTCGTATTCATTAAGTTTGCTCAATTCTTCAAGTCGTTTATCCCATTCCTTTTTAGTGTATATGACAAGGTATTTTTCAAACCCGCGATTGATCACCAGGCCTTCAGCTTCCAGCTCAGGAAGCTTTTTTTTAAGGCCAGCCGGGATCATCATCCTAAATTTAGGATCAAGTTTACACTCAAATTCACCGGTTAAAAACGACATTGTATGACTTGGGCAATTTTGTAACGTAAAAGTAAATACTTTTACCACTTCTTACCACTTTCCCCCACTAAAAGTTTTCAACAATTTTTAGCGTAGACTGTTTTATATTTTTGGCAAAAATACAAAAGACCCCATACAAGCAAAACCCAGTAATAGACAGGCTGTTACAATACAACTCCACTATAAATAATGAGATACAACAAGGTGGGAGAAAAACTATTTACGGCAAATCGTCCTCTTCATTGACCCGGCAATTTTATAAGCTGATACCGGCATTAATATTTTGTATATTAAGCGGTTGGGGAATTGATTACTGGTAAACGGATTTTTAATAGATAATAGCTCAAAGGTGGGTGCACCAGAGGTGCGAAAGGTTTGTAATAGATTAACACCTCCAACTTTCCATTGCCCCGGAGGGGTAAAACAATCCACCTTGCCGATCAAACAGGCATAATATTTATGGCTAAACTTAAACTCACGAAAGGGGATTTGAAAGTACTATTCCAATTCGCTTAAGTTGACTATAGTCCCATGAAAGATCTGATTTATCTAAGCTGTGACAACATCCATACGACGAGGACGAGAAGCCGGTTTTTTCTTCTTTTTACGGATGCGGTTAAACCACATCATAACACCCGTTACCGGGAAAATAAGCGAAACTAAAGTGATGATAAAAGCTAAGACCTGCGTGGGCCAGCCATAAATGGAGCCTGTATGAATAGGTTTAATAACGCCTCGGATACGCTGCCCAAGGCTTTTATCAGCATACAAAACTGAGCCGGCAACCTTGCCGCTGTACTGATCTACATAATAAATATCAGTGGCCAGTTCAACTGAACCTTTTTTAAGCACGTTGAAAGTATAAACCGCCGCCGTGTCCCGCGGATAACGGATAGTGTAATTTTCGACATCGGTTATTTTATCACCCAACGCGCTAACAGCCGTTTCGGGTGATATAGCGGTACCCGCTGGTTGATAAACCGAAAGCGGGGCTTTGATATCTTCTTTGCCAACAACTTTTGAGTTGGTAAGGAAAAACAAGGTATTATTTGCCCACTTAAAAGTCATAACCAGGCCCGAAGCACAAATAATGATCAAAAATATAGAAGTATAAAAGCCGGTAACGATATGCAGGTCGTGCGTGAGACGTTTACCGCTGCCATCCCATTTTATTTTAAGCCGCTGCTTCATAATTGCCTTGGTTTTAGGCCACCAAAGTATCACACCTGTAATCAGTATCCCCAGGAAAAACAGCGTTGAAATACTGATTACCCAATCGCCTACACTATTTTTCCCGCCTAACAGATAACGATGAAACATTTCTACCGAATAAAGGAATGTTTGCCTGCGGTTAAACTGATCAACTATTTGACCGGTATATGGGTTTACAAAAGCTGTAAGGTTTGAGCGTTCGGTATCTTTTGCTTTGGCATCTTTTTTTCCATGAGCTCCGGCATGCTTTTCTGCTTTTGAGGCGCCAACCGGTTTCTTATCTCTCATTTCGGGTACAATAAGCCCCACTTCAACCGAACGTTCCGGATCATCATAAACCATAACCGTCGCCAGCTTTGATTTAGGGATCTGTTTTAACACACCTGCCGTTAAAGTAGCCAGCGGCAACCTTTTATTCTGCGGTTTTACAAAATACCGCTGCGGATGCAACGACTGTTGAATTTCTTTTTCAAAAACCAGCATTGTGCCCGTTAAACACGAACAGAAAATAATCACCCCGGCTGCCAGGCTCAAATAAAGGTGTATGGTGCGGAAAAATACTTTCATCGGTTGTTATAAGCATAAAAACCGGGCATGTAAACATGCCCGGTTAGTTTTAATTATTTAAAATTTATAACTCAACGTAGTTAAGAACTGCCTTGGCGGTATGGGGTTGATGCTATAGTTTTCGTGCACATTGTAATTAAGCACATTGCCAATATTAGAGATCTTACCAATGATAGAAATCTTTTTATAAGTATAACCTACCGAAGCATCAACCGTTGTAAAGCCCGGCACATTAACTAACCTTGATATAGTTTGTGTTTGACCTACAGTATTGGCATTGCCCGCAACACGATCGCCCAGGTAATAAACGGATGCACCTACTTTAAACCCTTTTAAATTGCCGTTGTAAAAAGTATAAAATACGCTGGTGTTAGCCGTATGCTTTGGTGTGTTCAATAATGGCTGCCCTGCTATATTACTGCCAACTGCAGTTCCTGTTTTAGTGTATTTGGCATTGGTGTAGCTATAGCCTGCCAATACATCCAGACCTTTTCCTGGATGACCTGCGATATCAAGCTCCACACCATCACTCCTTGTTTCACCGCTTAGCACTTTGATATTAGTATTGATATTTGGCGTAACACCATCGGCCTGGAATGGTGCAGTTTGGGCCAGATTATTATTTTTAATGCGGTAGGCAGTTACGTTTACCGACAGGTTGCCGTTCAGGAAATCATTTTTAACGCCAGCTTCGTATTGGTCAATCATTGAGGGATCAAGCGGGTTGTTATTGATATCGGTACCTGTATTCGTTACAAAAGAATTGGAGTAGCTTGCGAACAAGGCTGTGTTAGCTATTGGTTTATAAACTATACCTACCCTTGGCGAAAAAGCTTTATCCTCTTTACCTTTTGCCTTATCGGCAGATGAACCATAATTTGTAACTGACGTTGGTGAAGCGTATTGGTATGACCAACGTACACCGGCCAATACTTTCACTTTTTCAGACACGCTGATCAAATCGTTAAAATATGTTCCGAAACGGTTGGTTGGCGTTAAAATACTGTAAAGTGGATTCATTGTAGGCTTATCGGTCCGCAGCGTATATTTACTTAAATCAAAAATATTGATCTTGTCATATACTACAGATTGAAAAGTGTTGTTTTGATCAAGGTAGCTTGAAACTCCTTTTACAGTAGCAACATAGGTATACGCCGTGTTCCTGTACCAATCGGCATCCACACCAGCCAATATATTATGCTTTATGGTACCTGTATTAAACTGACCGGTAATATTGAACTGCCCTGTGTAATAATCCTCAAGTGTTTTGGCCCTGTTTAGCGTACGGCCCCAGTCTCCATTGGCATCTGGTAATACCCGCTCGGTTGTTTGGTATGAGCGGTTAAAGTGTTGGTATGAAACCCCGCCGCTTAACTTCCAAAGACTATTGAGCTGATGGTTAATGGTTGCTGTAGCCGTAGTTTGCTTAGTGTTTCCGGTTGACCAAGATGCACCAAGATACCTATTGCGTGGAACTTTGGCAATAACGTTATTGATCTGCCCGGTTCCAAAATCGGGAGTGAAGTCGTAATTCAGATAATCACCTTCAACAATTAAGGTTGTTTTATCACTTATTTTGTACAGGAAGGAAGGATTGATATACTCCTTTTCTGATTTTACATTATCACGAAAGCTTTTGGCATTTTCATAGGTACCATTTACGCGATAAGCTAATTTGGAAGATATAGGGCCGTAAACATCAAACGAAGGGCGGTAAAGATCATAGCTGCCATAGGTCATGGATACCTGGCCACCCTGTTCAAATAAAGGTTTTTTGGTTACCATGTTCAGGATGCCACCGGGTGCAACGTTCCCGTATAATAACGCGGCGCTGCCTTTTAATATTTCTACACGCTCCAATGAGCTAATCTCGGGCACAACACCCGAGTTTACCCTAAAGCCATTTTTAAATATATTGTTACTTCCAAAATTATAACCGCGGGCACCAAATGTTTCCTGGGTATTGCCCCTGCCGCTGTACAGGTATACGCCGTTCACGTTTTTGATAACATCACTTAAACGCAATGATTGCTGCTGATCAAGCACATCGCGGCCTATTACGGTAACGCTTTGCGGCAGGTCCATTGGCGATACGTTCATTTTGCCGATGCTTAACTTTTTACGATTAATGGTTTTTGTAGAAGAAACTACAACCTCATCTAACTGGGCCGAGCTTTCATTAAGTTTAAAGGATACTGTAGTTGTTTTATTTGCATAAACCGTTACGGTTTGTGCCTCCGTTTTTGTGCCAACGTATGAAGTAACCAGGGTGTAGGTACCCGGCTTAACATTATTGAAAGCGAATGATCCGTTATCCGTTGTGATAGTGCTTTTGTTTAATCCTTTAATAGCAACATTTACAAACGAAGCCGGTTTATCATCGCTGGTTTTAACAACACCGGTTATTTTGCCGTTATTGCCTTCCTCATCAGCTTTCAGGATCAGGATATTTGAAAACAGAAATAAAATTAAAAAAGTGATTATGCGCAGAGAAGAGTAAAGGTCGTTTGCCATTCTATTTAGATTAAGTCTAATTAAGCGCAAAAGTAAAAAAAGAACTTCTTTTTGCAACTTTTATTTATAATTAGTTTAAATAAGATGTAATACAAAAAGGCCGCACATCCAAATGTTGTGCGGCCTTTTATTAAAGGAAAGAAATCGAACTAATTAAGAACTATTTGAATAGGACCGGATAATTTATTAATATGACAATTACATCCACCTGAAATTTTAAACGCTATGGTTTGGGTAACACCTGTTTCCACATTAGTTACAGTGAGTTCAACATCGTCGCCCTCAGTTGAAAACTCGCTTTTATTATTATCAGTAGCTATAGTATATAAATGGGGCCCTACAGTTGGTGAAGGTGGTCCGCCGTTTCTTTTGGCAATTATTGCCAGATGGGTACGCAAGTTTATAGCTGTTATATCTTTTCCAAATGCCATCTGCCCATCCTCATTAACAAAATTCACAGTTAGTGAAGCAAAATCAGCAGTGCAGGCCCGGCTGGGGCAACCTGTTTGCTGCCCGTGCTTTTTACAGCTAAAAAAAGCTGCAGCTAACAGGAACAGAAAAATATATTTATGCATGGTAACAGGTTTAATTAATAACCAGTACGTCAATCCTCTATAAAACGCAACAGCCCCATGTAATTACATGAGGCCGTTACGTTTATATAACAAAATCTGTTATTCAACAACCCTAACCTTTAAATAACTTGGATTAGCCTTTGAGGTATAAACCTTATGCGTGGCTTTTTTAAAGTCGGTATCTTTAGCTTTCATAATATCCTGAAACTGCTGGGTGTTCCTGTCAATAAGCGGGAACCAGGTACTTTGCACCTGCACCATCATACGGTGCCCTTTTTTGAAGGTGTGCAATATATCCTGTAATTCAAAATTTACCGGGGTTACTTTGCCGGGCACAAAAGGCTCGGGCTTGTCAAAACCATTACGAAACTTGCCGCGCATGGCCTCGCTGCGCACCATTTGCTGATAGCCGCTCAGGTAAACATCCTTACCTGCCCATTTGGTGTTTTTTGTAGAATCGGGATAAACATCAATCACTTTAACTACCCAATCAGCATCGGTGCCGGTAGTTGATACTTTAAGGTTAGCCCAGATATTACCCGCAATGGTTACATCATTATCTAAAACATCCGTTTCATAAGTAAGCACATCCGGGCGCTGCGATGCAAACCGCTGATCGGCAGTCATGTATTCGCGTTTCATGTCCATATCAATGCTGTTGATGAATGGTACCGGCTTGTTAGGGTCAGATATAAATTCATCAAAAGTATTGGCAATAGCTGCAGGAGCAGTGAAAGATAACTTACCTCCTGGCAGCAGGTACAGTTTTTTTTCTGCCGATTCTTTCGGAGGCCAGGTATTATAGGTTTTCCATTGATTAACGCCGGTTTCGAAGGTTGACACCGGCTTCAGGTCAAAATCAGCAGCACCTTTTAAATAGTGACTAAAGAAAGCAAACTCGATTTTTTCGCGATAGAACGGGCCGGTGGGGCCACCGAAACCAACATCGCCCAGGTGATCGCCATCACCGCGTGCCCAGCCGCCGTGTACCCACGGCCCCATAGTAAAATAAACCGGGGTTTTAGGGTTTTCTTTTACCAGGGTTTTATAGGTATTGATTGCACCATAAAGATCCTCAGCATCGTACCAGCCGCCGGTTACCAGTACTGCTGTTTTTATATCATGAAGATGATAAAGCACATTACGATCTTTCCAATGCTGGTCATAATTAGGGTGATCAAGCATTTCGTTCCAAAGGCGAATGGTATCTTTATAATATTTAGTGTTTGAATTTTTAACCGAGCCCATTTTCAGGAAAAAGTCATACCCATCCTCCGTACCGGCATCAAACCTTGCACCGCGGCGTTGAGTTGGTTTATCATCCTGCCTATTGGTAAAGCCGGGATAAAAACCAAAGTTGGCAACCAGCATAAACGCGCCGTTATGAAAAGCATCGTCACGATACAGATCGGCAATCGGGGCCTGAGGCGATGCAGCTACCAAGGCCGGGTGACGGCTTAGCAAAGCAGTAGTAGTATAAAAGCCGGGATATGAAATACCCCATACCCCTACCTTACCATTGTTGTTAGGGATATTTTTCAGCAGCCAATCGATGGTATCATAAGTATCGGTGCCCTCGTCAACATCCTTATTGGTTTTATGATCTTCTTTTTCGGGGGTCATTTCCTCGTAAAGGCCTTCACTCATCCAGCGGCCGCGTACATCCTGGTAAACAAAAATGTAACCGTCATGCGTAAATAACGACGATGGGCCAAGGCTGCCTTTATACAGTTCGGTGCCATACGGTGCCACGCTGTAGGGAGTCCGGTCCATCATGAAAGGATATTTTTTAGATTGATCCTTTGGCACATATACCGAGGTAAAAAGCTTTTTACCATCCCGCATCGGGACCTGATATTCATATTTCTGGTAATTGGCTTTGATGTAATCAGCATCGGGCGCTTTAGGTTGCGCATAAAGGCCTGATGCCGAAAGCAAAAGGCAGAAAGCGAAAAGTAAATTTTTCTTCATAAATTTTTGTCAGTCAATCAAATGTAACCGAATAAAATAAAATGGGCAACTAACAATGCCGGAATTTAATTAAAGCCCCGTTTTTTGTTGCAGAATAAAGGTTTTTGTTGTAGTTAAAATTAAGTGTTAAAAACACTCTTATTAACCCCGAGAAAATTTTTATAAAATAATAATTAAAACCTGTAGGCAATCGTCCACGTTTAATGGTCTAATACCTTGAACCGATATAATGCCGTTGCGAGAACCTAAAGCGCCCGGTAACCTAAATATTTAAACCATTTTTTTAAGAGATAGTGATTATACCCTGGCTATGCCATGGGCTGGCTTTATGCAAACCAATTATGCTAAAACAATTTATCTTTTATAAACAATTTAACAAACACACCAAATTATGAGAACAAACTTTAATCAATTATTAACCAAATCCCTTACCACTTTATTAGGGGTTGCTTTACTGATTACCGCAGCCTGTAAAAAAGACCATGCGCCTGCACCTCCCGATCCAAATGGTGCTTCATCAACAAAACTGCATACCGATGCTATTGGTGTAACCGGCCCAAAGAGTGTTTGCTATGTAGAGGTTAACAATAATGATATCCGAAATGTGGGGAATTACACACTCTCAACCGGGGAACAGCTTTTTGATATCGGTATCATATTTGCAGCAAACATCAACTACAACACTACAACTCAAAAGGCCGAACTTTATTTTAATCCGCAGGTAACCAACGTACTCAACAATAAAGCTACCTATATACAAAGTTTACAGGCTAAAGGTATTAAAGTACTATTATCAATTTTAGGCAACCACCAGGGTGCCGGCATCAGCAATTTCCCAACCCAGGCTGCAGCTAATGATTTTGCCCAGCTGCTAAGCAATGCTGTTACCACCTACGGGTTGGATGGAATCGACTTTGATGATGAATATGCCGACTACGGCACCAATGGCACCGGTCAACCTAACTCAAGCTCATTTGTTTACCTGGTTACTGCCCTGCGTAACCTGATGCCTACCAAAATAATTTCGTTTTACTTTTACGGCCCGGCGGCGTCAAGGCTAAGTTATAATGGTGTAACTGTGGGCTCAAAGGTTAACTATAGCTGGAACGCCATTTATGGCACTTATTCTGTCCCGAATGTTCCGGGACTAACCGCTGCCAACCTTGGCCCGGCCGCTATTGATATTCAAAGCACCAGTTCATCAACCGCGGCGTCGCTGGCTACTCAAACAGTAAACAACAATTACGGCATCTATCTGTCCTATAACTTACCTAATACAGATGTGCACACTTATCTTTCGAGCGTATCCAACGCTTTATACGGTAAGCCTACAGTTTATACAGGTACAAGTGCTACAGGGGTAACTTTTTACCAGGACATCAATTACGCGGGCACAGTTACAAGCGCCATCCCTAAAGGCACGTATACCCTTGCCCAATTGCAGGCCTACGGTTTCGTGGATAATTGGGCTTCATCGGTAAAAATCCCAACGGGCTGGACAGTAACTATGTACTCAGGCAACAACTCTACAGGCACATCCTGGATACGAACCTCAAACACAGCTAATTTTACTACATTATCGCCTAACGCTAATGACGTGGTAACTTCGGTTAAGATCCAATAAAATACAAGGGGGCGTTTCCGATTTGGAAACACCCCCTTATTAGCAATATAAACATTATTTTAAGCAACCAATTATTTTCTTTGCTGCCACGGCTTTTTCCTTAGTTCAGCCGCATCGAAATTTTTACCAGAAAAGATTTTTCCTAATTCAGAGACGCCAGCAGATTTATCAGCAGGAATAAAAGGTATGCCATTTATCCCGAAGTCCACCTCTTTTGGTTCAGAGATTTAAAAATCAAAATATTCAGCCAAGGCTTTCAAAATCTTTAAAGTTTCAGGCTTCTTATATCTTATGATTGCTTTCGACATCGCTCTGTTTTTAAATAAAGTTAAAGCTTTTAAGTGACACAGCAATCAACACTATTCCAAACCTATCCGCACTCCATCAAATAATAATCTCCAAGCTCGTCATCACCCTTACCTATAACTTGCCAATCCATTGCCTTGTAAAAAGCAAATGCAAACTCATTTTTTACAAGGCATTTTAATTTGAGGGGCTTAGGGTAATTTGTGATAGCAGTAGCAAGTAACGCTTTTCCTATCCCTTTAGCGCGGTAAACGGCATCAACATATAGGTGATGTATAAATGAATCTTGAGTCCAAATTGCAATAAAGCCTGATATTTCCTCTCCAAATGTCGCTACCCATACCTCTTCATCCTGCGTGTGAATGTCAAAATCAGCGATATGAAACTGTTCAGTATCACACCAATAAAATGCTTGTATCCGGCTAAGAAGATAGATTTCCCGAAGCCGTTTCCGGTCGGTTTCATTAAATGGGCGGATAGTTATATTAGTTTTCAAATAAATTATATTAAATATCAGCTTAACGCAAAAAAGGTCCGGCTGTTCATCAACCGGACCTTTTTAATATTGTGATAACAATTATTCGTTTATCGCTTTTACACCTGGCAATTCTTTACCTTCCATGTACTCAAGTAAAGCACCACCACCGGTTGATACATAGCTTACCTCATCGGTCATGCCAAATTTGGCTACTGCCGCTGCAGAGTCGCCACCGCCGATCAGCGAGAAAGCTCCGTTTTCTGTAGCTTTAGCTACAGCCTCGGCAATAGCTTTGGTTCCACCTAAAAATTTCTCCATTTCAAAAACCCCCATCGGGCCGTTCCATAAAATGGTTTTTGATTCCTCTACCACTTTGCTGAATAAAGCAACCGTTTCAGGACCGATATCCAGACCCATCCAGTTGTCTTTTATCTCGCCGGTTTTAGCAACATCAGTATTAGCATCGTTTGAAAAAGCATCAGCAATAACGTTATCTAAGGGCAATAATAACTTTACGCCCTTATCTTTAGCTTTTTGCACCAGGCTGGTAGCCAGGTCAAGCTTATCAAGCTCAACCAGTGAGGTACCTATTGAACCGCCATCGGCCTTAGCAAATGTGTAAGCCATACCACCGCCGATGATCAGGTTATCAACTTTCTCAAGCAATTTTTCAATAAGCTCAATTTTATCCGATACCTTCGAACCGCCCATAATAGCCGTAAAAGGCTTAGGTGCATTGTTCAGGATCTTTTCGGCATTGTTTAATTCGGCTGCCATCAGGTAACCAAAATATTTGGCATCCGGGAAAAACTGAGCAATAATAGCAGTTGAAGCGTGCGCGCGGTGAGCAGTACCAAAAGCATCGTTCACATAAACATCACCTAATTTCGACAGCTTTTCGGCAAAGGCAACATCCCCTTTTTCTTCTTCTTTATAAAAACGAAGGTTCTCTAACAATAAAACCTCGCCGTTACCAAGTGCCTTCGCTTTTTCAACAGCCTGCTCGCCAATGCAATCATCAGCAAACTGAACCTGCTGACCAAGCAGGTCAGATAAATGAGATACGATATGTTTTAATGAATATTTTTCTGTAGGGCCATCTTTCGGTCTGCCTAAGTGCGACATCAGGATAACTTTACCGCCATCTTTCAATATTTTTTTTATGGTTGGCAAAGCTGCCGTCATGCGGTTATCGTCGGTAATATTGTAATTCTCGTCAAGAGGCACGTTAAAATCAACCCTGATGAGGGCTTTTTTCCCGGCAAAACTAATTTGATCTACTGTTTTCATATCTATTAAAGGGTCATTTGTAATGAACGGGCGCAAATTGAGCATTTTAATTCAAAATAATTAACGAAAAACGAAAAAAGCTGTTTCAATCCGCCTAAATTTCATCTTATTTTAACATACATTACATGGTGGGGCCCTATACCAGGGACCTCAAACTCGGGCGAAACAATCTCGAAGCCAAGGCTGCTGTAAAAGCGTATCGCTTTTTTACGGGCATTGCACCACAGGTAATCTGCTTTTTGCCCCCGCAGGTATACCAAAGCAAAATTAACCAACTGATTGCCGAAGCCTTTCCCCCGGTATTTTTCGGTTGTGGCCATGCCCCGGAGCTGGTAACCGGTACCATTAAATTCACCATAACCTTGCGGATGAAACGAAGCTATACAAGCCAGTTCATCATCAACAAAATAGCCAAGGTGAAAATTGCCGGAATTATTATCTGATGGGAAACGGCATTCATCAAGAGTGAGCCTGCCTTCGCGCAGCACCTCATTACGCACATGTAGCAGCTCATCAACTTTTATAAACCTGATCATGCTGCAAAATTGGAAAAATTCATGGAACAGGAAATTTTAATCCTGTTAAAATTACGGCAGCAACGCTTTATTTCGCATATCCGTCAGCCATTCAAACTATACAGAAAACAACTTGTGCTACCGTTTAGGCAGGTTGCTTTTTAAGTTCGGCTATTCGCACCACCAAATCGGCCAGCCGGCTGCTGTAGCCCATTTCATTATCATACCAGCCAACAACTTTTACAAGGCCGCCCACTATGGAGGTTAGTTTGGCGTCAAAAATGCAGCTGTGGGGGTTATCCAATATGTCGGTTGATACAATAGGATCTTCGGTATACTCTAATACATTTTTCATTGGTCCTTCAGCGGCTTGCTTAAAGGCTTCATTAATTTGAGCTATGGTAGGCTGCTTTTTCAGGCTGCAGGTAAAATCAGTTAATGAGCCGTTAAGTACCGGTACACGGATTCCTGCTCCGCCCAAACGGCCTTCCAAATGCGGAAATATAGCGGTAATGGCTTTAGCAGCGCCTGTGGTGGTTGGTATAATGGAAGCCGATGCGGCCCTTGCCCGCCTTAAATCCTTATGAGGCGCATCATGCAGGTTTTGATCGCCGGTCATGGAATGAACGGTTGTAATGTAACCATCAATGATGCCCCAGTTTTCATCTAATATTTTTACCATTGCCGCAACATTATTAGTTGTACATGATGCGTTTGACAGCACAGGCGATTGCAGGTCAACCTGCCCGTCGTTTACGGCAAGCACTACAGTCGGTACATTTTTATCGGCTGATGGCGCCGATATAATAACCTGCCGTGCCCCGGCCGTTAGATGTGCTTCGGCACTTTGTTTAGAGGTAAATTTACCGGTAGATTCTATTACCATATCAATATCCATTGCTTTCCAGGGCAGGTTAAGCGGGTCGCGTTCGGCAAACACCCGTATGTGGTTACCGTTTATAACAAGACTGTTATCATCAAAACCCACCTTGCCCTTAAAACCCCGGTGAACAGAATCATATTTAAATAAATGTGCAAGGGTTTGTGTGTCGGTAAGGTCATTTATAGCCACCACCTGTATTTCGGGGTGCAATAAAATATTCCTTAAAAATATGCGGCCGATGCGGCCAAACCCGTTTATAACTATCTTCATTGTATGCTGGAATAAAGCATCAAAGTTAATGAAGATGGATGGTTAATTTGTTTATTTACTGTATTACTACCTGTAGTTTACAATTAGTTTTCAATTGCGGATTGTAAGAGCTTGGCTTTTTTTTGAACGAATAAAATAAGTGATTATCCCATTAAAAGATATCGACAATAAAAATATAAGAACAATAAGCCAGGAGTTATTTAAACTACCCAACATCAATACCATCACTATAGAAACAAGGTTCAGGCATGCTAAAACAAGGGTAGTTTGCAAATGCGTTAAGCCCATTTTTAACATACGATGGTGGATGTGGTTGCGATCTGCATCAAAGGGAGATTTTCTGTTCAGGATCCGGATAGTGAAAACCCTGAGCGTGTCAAAAACAGGGCCTATAAGTACTGCTACAATTAAGGCGGGAGCTGTATATATAAAAGGCAGTTTAACAGTTGAAACCTTACTCAGCTCAATAAACTTAATAGCCATTACTGCCGATATCAGGCCAATAAGCAGAGCACCGGTATCGCCCATAAATATTTTAGCAGGAGTTATGTTAAAACGCAAAAATCCAACTACAGCCCCAACCATAGCAAGTGAAATTGCTGCAAGCTCATACTGGTTCATATAAATAAAAAGTGCCGCAAAAGTGCTGTTAGCAATGATACCTGTAGTTGCTGCAAGCCCATCAATACCATCAATAAGGTTAAACGAGTTGATGATAAGCATAATAACCAGAATTGATAATATCACGCTGGGGATATATGGTAAGGCCGAAATATTAAAAACCCCGTACATGCTGCTGATGCGGATATTTCCGGGGATAACGAGTATAGCGGCAACCACAAATTGTATCATGAACTTGGTACTGGAATTAACCCCCGAAAGATCATCCTTTAATCCCATTGCAAACAAAATAATACATGCAGTAAGCAGGTAACTAATTGGCAGCGATTTATCAATAATACTAAATAACAAGGCTGTAATAGTAAAGCTTACAAAAATAGCCACGCCACCCAAACGGGGAATACCATGATCATGCTGCTTCCTGAAATGGCCGACATCATCATATAAATGGCGGGCACGTGCAACATGTAAAATTGAGGGGATACAAAGTAATGTTACCAGGGTTGAAAATACAACTATCAGCACATTATAAACAAAATGATAAGAGCGTAGAAATTCAAGCATATGCTATAAATGTGTTAGTGACCGGCTTATTCATTTATAAATACTTATACGGTATGAAACACAAAAGGTTAACTAAAAATTAAAGAAATTGAAAGATTTTCCTTAGTGGTTTCAACACAACAGCTAAAACCGGTAAAAGCACATTATTTTCACGCATTGCTTTCAAATCAAACGACCATGCCTTAACCCGGTTCTTTAAATTGCTGTTACTTATCCCGCCGAGTTTCATTTTAACCATAACCTTGTTTAGATGAAAGCTCCTTACCTGCCATTTATGCATAAACCTCGCCATTAATTCGTAATCCGCTGCGGAACCGTATTCAAGGCTATAAAAACCGTATTTGTCAAACAAAATGCGCTTGCAATAAAAGGTAGGGTGCGGGGGCATAAAACCACGGTTAAAGGAATTTTTTCCACAACTGCGACTTTTCCATTTACGAATAATTTTCCCTGAAGAATTTATATAATCAAGGTTTCCGTAAACGATCCCCGCATCACTGTTTGAAAATGCCTGTGCCACTGCTGATAACACTTCCTGATCGGCAAAAAAATCGTCGGCATTAAGCATACCTATTATTTCGCCTGTTGCTAAACGGATCCCTTTATTCTGGTGGTCGCCGGGGCAATACCTGGTACCTTACTTTTTTAAGCTTATCTTCGGCGTCAACACCGGTCGCGCTTCTTCAATAGCAACCCTGCTATTTTCGTTATCAGGCATTTTCGGCTTTTACTATTTCTTTAAAAGAGCAGGGTTTACACCAATGATCTCGGCTTTAAGCGTACTGTTCGTCGTAATTCAGTTGTCCTTTTTTACGCCTTATGTATTTTACAATGGCGGCGAGGTGCTGCTTTTTGGATACACCGGCTGGTTTTTATACGGATGCATAGCCATTGAAAAAACTAACTGGAAACTGGCCGTATTTCTCTTTATAGGTGGAATATTAGGCTTCATTTGCAAATCGTCATTTTTATGGATGTATGCCGCCACCTGCTGTTTTTTATGGCTTAGGTTTTCAATGGGGACAAAAGACATCATTGGCTGGATAAAAAATGGCATATGGATAGGGATCCCTGCGGTATTATCCTTATTTATGATCTATCATTTTTATCTCTCAAAAGGCGCTAACCCGTCATCGATAACCGGAAGCATAAAGCTGGCTTGGGAAACTTTTGGCTTTCCTTTGGCCTCGCCAATATTAACCGCTTTTTCGATAGATGACCTTACAAACGGCCTTTTATTTCATGATGACCCTCCCATGTTTACTTATTTTTGGGGGGTGATAATTGTGCTGATCTGTGCTGTATTAAGTATTTTACTGATTTGGTTTATTGTAAAAAAGGCGCCTCACAAAAATTATGCGCTGCTACTGGTGGTTTTTTATGTGGTATCGGTGCTGTTTTTCGGACAATCATTTTTAAGGCAGGCCAACATTTCTTATGAAGCAAGGCATTTGAGGCTCATCGGGCTTATCGCCGCACCCGGCATCATTTACCTGGTAAGCAGATTGCAAACTGGTTATAAATACCTGTTTTATTTTATATGTTTTGTAATAGCTTACTCAAGCTACAAATACTTTGTGCCAAGCTACTTTCAAAATAAAAATATAAGCGCAAGGGGATATTCGGGGATAGCACAGTTATTTATCGATCAGCAATCATTAAACTATATCCGTAACCTGGATAAGCAAAATACCAATGCCATTTTTGTATTTAACAGCCCTGATCTGAGCCTGGAAATTGAACGCAACCGTACTATAACTGTTGAGACCATTGGCGCTGAAGTGTCTATTGATTACGATGATTATGTATACAAAGGCCACGCCGGGCCGCTGTTTATAGTTTTGCCCGCAGATTACATCGGTCCAAAATCAACTATCATGCGCAAATGCTTTCCTGGCTATAGCGGCTTTAAAATGACGATGCTTAGTAATGACTATATTTTGTGGGAGGCTAAATAACGCCGGCATTGATTTCTTTCCAGAGCAGGTCTTTTAGCTGATCGATATTTTTCTGAGCCACAGATGATATAAATATAGAGGGGATTCCATCCGGGATCTCCTTTTTCATTTCGGCCTGCAGCTCATCGTCAAGCATATCAGTTTTGGTGATGGCCAGTACGCGGGGCTTGTGCATCAGTTCGGGGTTGTATTCTTCAAGCTCATGCAGCAGGATGCTGTATTCTTCTTTTATACTGCGGGATGTATCTGCAGGTACCATAAACAGCAATACCGAATTACGCTCAATATGCCTCAAAAATCTAAATCCTAAACCTTTCCCCTGCGACGCGCCTTCAATAATGCCCGGAATATCGGCCATTACAAATGAACGCCCGCCACGATATGATACGATACCCAAATTGGGTACCAGGGTGGTAAACGCGTAATCGGCAATTTCGGGCTTGGCAGCCGATACTACCGAAAGCAGGGTTGATTTACCCGCGTTAGGGAAACCTACCAAACCAACATCGGCCAGCACTTTAAGTTCAAGGATGTTCCAGTCCTCACGGCCATCTTCGCCGGGCTGGGCAAAGCGGGGGGTTTGCTGGGTTGATGTTTTAAAATGCCAGTTACCCAAACCACCGCGGCCGCCGGGAGTCAGGATCTTGGTTTCGCCGTCTTTGGTTATCTCAAAAAGCACTTCGCCTGTTTCGGCACTTCGTACGGTTGTACCGAGGGGTACTTCCAATATTTCGTCGCGGCCGGTTTTGCCCGAACGCAGTGAGCTGCCACCCGAATCGCCGTCGCCGGCAATTACGTGTTTGCGGTATTTGAGGTGCAGCATAGTCCACAGCTGGGAGTTTCCTTTAACAATAACATGACCTCCCCTGCCGCCGTCGCCGCCATCGGGGCCGCCTTTTGAAGTTAATATATCACGGTGCAAATGGGCAGAACCAGCACCTCCGTGGCCAGAGCGGCAACAGATCTTCACATAATCAACAAAATTGGAACCCTGCGACATAATTTTTGATTTAGACGGAAAGCCCGAAAGTCAGTAAAGTCCGAAAGTTAAGAATTTAATCTTCCTAACCTGCGGACTTTACTGACTTCCGGACTGAAGACTTTTGGACAGACTATTAGCTATATGATTCGTTTACACCAACAATAGCGTCGAATATCTCATCAACCGAGCCTACACCGTTAATGCTTGTAAACTTATCTTGCTTTTGATAAAAACCTGCTACCGGAGCAGTTTTATCATTGTATTCTTTAATGCGTTTGCGAATTACTTCGGGGTTGGCATCATCCGGTCTTCCGGATTCCTTACCGCGCTCCAGCAGGCGGCGCTCCAGCTCATCATCGCCAACTTCTAACGCGATCATGCCTGAAATTGCCGATTCTTTTGATTCAAGTAGTTGATCCAAAGCTTCGGCTTGTGCAACTGTACGCGGAAAACCATCGAAAATAAAACCTTTGGCTTCCTTGTTGGCATCAAGCTTATTACTGATCATGCCGATAACTACTTCATCAGGAACCAGTTTACCATCATCCATCAGCTTTTTAGCTTCCAGGCCGAGGGCTGTGCCCTGTGCAATTTCACCACGTAACAAATCTCCGGTTGAAAGGTGGATCAAATCGTATTTCTCAATAAGTTTTTTCGACTGAGTACCTTTCCCGGCTCCGGGAGGGCCAAACAAAACCAGATTTAGCATGCTCTTGATAAATTAAAAGCCTTTCGGTAATACAACAGAAAGGCTTACAGTTAATTTGCACCAGCGGTGGAAAAATCCCGGGCTGCGGTGCTTTGTTGTGCACTCGAAGGGAGTCGAACCCCTAACCTTCTGATCCGTAGTCAGATGCTCTATCCAATTGAGCTACGAGTGCTTTCCGAAATGGAATGCAAAGATAGATTTTTAAACTTTCGCTGCAAACTTTTATTCAAAATTATTTTACAATTTCGGCAATGGCCTCAAAATTTGGCAGTTGACCGGCATCTTCAAGCACCTCGGCATAAATGATATTCTGCTCTTCATCAATTACAAAGGCAGCACGTTTTGATACACCTTTAAGGCCCATCACAAACTGATCATAAATTGCGCCGTAAGCTGTTGATACTTCCTTATTAAAATCAGAAAGGAGATCAAACTGGTAATTGTTCTCTTCTTTAAACTTGCCTAAAGTAAAAGGCGAGTCAACAGAGATGCCCAATATAGTAGCGTTTAAACCGTCATAGTACCCAAAGCTATCGCGCATAGTACAAAGCTGCGTTGTACAAACACCTGTAAAAGCCAAAGGGAAAAAGTGGATAATTACCTTACGGCCTTTAAAATCGGCCAGTGAAACGCTTTTTAATGCTGATGAAATTAAAATGAACTGAGGGGCCGGCTGGCCAATCTGTAATGACATAGTATTGTTTTTTAACAAATGAATAAAAATAAAACGAGTTAAATACAAGCTTGTCATTTTTTAACATTGAGATGTTGATATAAGCATTGTCCTGCGTTTTGAGGTCGGCGGTTCAATAAAACTAAAAAATTAGTTAACATTGCTTTATAACTAAAAGATTAGTTTTAACTTTATAGCATAAACCTTTTATGCTATGATCAGGAACTATTTTAAAACTGCGTTGCGTAGCCTGCTAAAAAACAAGGGCTTTACTTTCATCAATATTTTAGGCTTGGCATTGGGACTGGCCATTTGCCTGCTTATTACATTTTACGTAATCGATGAGCTGAGCTATGATCGTTACAATACCAAACACGAAAGAATTTATCGGGTAAATACCGATCTAAAGTTCAGTGGTACACTAACTGAATATGCCACAACGGCTATCCCGGTTGCCAATGTCTTAAAAACCGAATGCCCTGAGGTTGAAACGGCGGTACGTATCACCCCCGCCCTAAACATTCGCTTTAAAAAAGGCGATGAAATTGTGCGCGAAGACGGCGCTACATTTTATAGCGAACCCAATATCTTTGATGTATTTACCCTACCCTTACTTTCAGGTGATCCGAAAACAGCTTTAAAGGAACCTAACACAGTGGTTATTGCCGAGTCGATGGCTAAAAAATATTTTAACCACACCAATGTTGTAGGGCAAACTTTGTTTTTAGTAACCAGCGGCACATCGCTCAAAATAACCGGGGTAATGAAGGATATCCCGGTACAATCACATTTTAAGGCAAACTTTTTGCTGGCGGCAGGCCCTATTGACAATAATGCCCCATGGAACAGGTTAACAGCCTTTGCTACCTATGCCTTGCTTAAACCCAACGCAAACATCAACCGCCTCGAATCAAAGCTTAACGCGGCGATGCAGGAAGGGTTAAAAGGTTCAAGCACCATGAACTACAGCAAATTTACAGCAGGCGGCAATTATTTTAAGCTGAGCCTGATGCCGGTAACAGATATCCACCTTAAATCAAACCGGGTGATGGAACTGGGAGCGAACGGCAATAGTCAGTACGTTTACATTTTTGCAGCGGTGGCGGTTTTCATCTTGCTGCTGGCCTGCATCAATTTCATGAACCTGTCTACAGCACGTTCGGCCAATCGCGCTCGTGAGGTTGGTGTACGTAAAGTGTTAGGCTCATCCCGCATCCACCTCATTTTCCAGTTCCTTGCCGAATCACTGATCGTGACATTTGCGGCGGCCATTATAGCAGTGCTGGTAGCCTGGGCTTTACTACCCTTATTCAATCATTTATCAAATAAACAATTAGTCATAAATACACAAACTGCAACCTGGCTATTGCCTGCTTTATTAAGTATTGTTATTATAGTTGGAGTTTTGGCTGGTTCATACCCTGCATTTTTCCTTTCAGCTTTTCAACCAATCAATGTTTTAAAGGGGAAGATCTCAACTGGTTTCAAGGGTGGGGCTTTCCGCAGTATGTTGGTGGTTTTCCAATTTTCGATTTCAATATTTCTGGTGATTGGCACTTTGGTTATCTATAACCAGCTTAATTATATCCAGAATAAAGATCTTGGTTTTAACCGAAACCAGGTGCTTATCCTTAATAATGTTAATACATTAGAGCACCCCGAATTGCTAAAACAGCATATTAAACAGCTGCCTGGAGTTGCGAATGCAACGCTAACCAGTTTTCTGCCTACCGCCAATAACAAGGTATTAAACTATGTATCTCCCGGTGAAAAAAAGGAGGGCCAGTCAACCCAGTTCTGGAAAATAGATGAAGATTACATTAACACCATGGGCATGCAGATAAAGACCGGCCGCGGGTTCTCGGGGGAGTTTAAAACGGATTCAACAGCTATGGTGATCAATGAAACCGCAGCTAAAGTATTTGGCTATGGCGATAATCCGATTGATAAAACCATAACAACCGGCACGGGAGATAACATAAAAAAATATCATGTAATTGGCGTGGTAAAAGATTTCAATTTCAGTTCGCTACGGGATAACGTAACACCATTGGTGATGACACTGGATAACGATTGGCTGGCGCGCTTAAGCATCCGCGTAAATACCCATAACCTGCCTGCCCTGATGGCACAAATAGAAAAAACATGGAAAACCATTGCCTCTAACGAACATTTCGACTATTCATTTATGGATGCCGATTTTGATGCGCTGTATCGTACAGAACAGCGCATGGGGCAGCTTTTTATAACGTTTACAGGTTTAGCCATTATAATTGCCTGCCTCGGTTTGTTTGGCCTTACAGCTTACGCTGCCGAGCAGCGCAACCGGGAGATCGGCATTCGTAAAGTATTAGGTGCAAGTATCACAGGTATTGTAAGTATGTTATCGAAAGATTTTATAAAACTGGTGATTGTATCGTTTGTCATAGCTACCCCTTTGGCCTGGATAATCATGAATAAATGGTTGCAGGGCTTTGCCTATCGACAGAATATTAATTGGTGGGTACTGATACTGGCAGGTACTGGGGCTGTGCTTATTGCTTTTGCTACCATTAGCTTGCAATCGTTCAGGGCGGCAACAGCTAACCCGGTGGAGAGTTTGAGGAGCGGGGACTAGTTGATTGACTTCCGGCCCGGCAAGTATGAGAGGCAGGCCAAATAAAGCAAATGCCACTTGTTACAATTTCGACATGGAGATGATGGATAGCTACGGTCTTTTTATTGCCTTATGAAATTAACATTTAACTCATAGCTATATCTTAAAAACCCTTAATTGCAATATCCGTAGAAAGTCACAAGTAGCCACCACTCCAATCCCCCTGTCATACTTGCGCCAGAAAATTTTCAATGCAAATTATTTCGTCCTAACTTAGCTAACAACGTTATATCCATGAAAGCAATAGTGATCACCCAACCCGGCGGCCCCGGGGTTTTGCAGCTTGCCGACAGGCCAAAGCCGCTTATCGCACCCGATGAAGTGCTAATAAAAGTAATGGCAGCGGGCATTAACCGGCCCGATGTATTTCAACGCAAGGGAAATTATCCGCCGCCTGCCGGTGCATCTGTGGATATTCCTGGGCTGGAGGTGGCCGGTACCATTGCCGAAGTTGGCGAAGCAGTTTCCCGCTGGAAAATCGGCGACAAGGTTTGCGCACTGGTTACCGGCGGTGGTTATGCCGAATATTGTAAAGCGCCCGAAGGCCAATGCCTCCCTATTCCTTCAAACTTAAGCTATCCTGAAGCAGCCTCTCTCCCCGAAACATTTTTCACTGTATGGAGCAATGTTTTTGATCGCGCTGCCCTTAAACATGGTGAATCGTTATTGGTGCATGGTGGATCAAGTGGTATAGGTGTTACGGCTATTCAAATGGCCAAAGCATTGGGCAGTACTGTTTATGTAACGGCCAGCTCAAATGATAAATGCAGCTTTTGTGAACAAATAGGTGCTGATAAAGCTATCAATTATAAAACAACCGACTTTAAGGAAGAGATTAAAACAATAACTAACAGTAAGGGTGTTAATGTAATATTAGATATGATAGGCGGCGATTATCTGCCGGGCAATATAGATTCGTTGGCGGTTGAAGGGCGCCTGGTGATGATCAATGCTATGAATGGCCGTGAAGTACAGCTTGACCTGGGCAAAGTGATGGCAAAAAGACTGATTATTACCGGATCGATGTTACGCAGCAGAGAAACAGCTTTCAAAGCAACTATCGCCCAAAACCTCGAACAAAAAATATGGCCATTGCTATCATCAGGAAAAATCAGGCCCATAGTGTATAAAACTTTCGATGCCGGCGATGCTGCCGAAGCTCATAAACTGATGGAAAGTAATACTCATACAGGCAAAATTGTATTGACTTTTGTGCAATAAAGGCAAACAATTAACAATGTTGAAATTATCCTTTAAAAAACTTGGTACACTATTTAAATAATTGGATAGAAATCTTAACTTTGCGCCTCTGAAATAGCATCTTATACATTCCTGTAACAAATGATGTATGTGGCTGTTCAGTAAAAGCATTTTTTAAAAAACACCAGGTTATATATGCCAAACATTGGAAAAATTTCAAGGATCATTGGTCCGGTAGTTGACGTAAGTTTCGCTGATGACGCTCATTTGCCTAAAATTTATGACGCGTTAGAGATCACGAAAGACAATGGTCAGAAAGTTATTTTAGAAGTTCAGCAGCACTTAGGCGAAGATCGTGTACGTGCTATCGCGATGGACTCGACCGACGGCTTGTTGCGCGGAATGAAGGTTTTAGATACCGAAGCTGCTATCAAAATGCCGGTAGGCGATAATATCAAAGGCCGCGTATTTAACGTGGTAGGTGATGCTATCGACGGTATCCCTGATCTTGACAAATCAAATGGTCGCCCTATTCACGCAACCCCTCCAAGGTTTGAAGACCTGTCTACCGAAACTGAAGTACTTTTTACAGGTATCAAAGTTATCGACCTTTTAGAGCCTTATGCAAAAGGTGGTAAAATTGGTTTATTTGGTGGTGCCGGTGTAGGTAAAACAGTATTGATCCAGGAACTGATCAACAACATCGCTAAAGCTTATGCAGGTTTATCTGTATTTGCAGGTGTTGGTGAGCGTACACGTGAAGGTAATGACCTTTTACGTGAGATGCTTGAATCAGGCATTATAAAATATGGCGACGCTTTCATGCATTCGATGGAAGAAGGCGGCTGGGACCTATCTAAAGTAGATACCGAAGCCATGAAAGATTCAAAAGCAACATTTGTGTTCGGTCAGATGAACGAGCCTCCTGGTGCACGTGCACGTGTGGCCCTTTCAGGCTTAACTATTGCCGAGTATTTCCGTGATGGCGATGAAGATGGTAAAGGCCGTGATATCCTTTTCTTTATCGACAACATCTTCCGCTTTACCCAGGCAGGTTCAGAGGTATCAGCGCTATTAGGCCGTATGCCATCAGCAGTAGGTTACCAGCCAACACTGGCAACTGAGATGGGTACCATGCAGGAGCGTATCACTTCAACCAAACGGGGTTCAATCACATCTGTACAGGCCGTTTACGTACCTGCGGATGACTTGACCGACCCGGCGCCGGCTACAACCTTCGCCCACTTAGATGCTACTACCGTACTTTCACGTAAAATTGCCGAGCTTGGTATTTACCCTGCGGTGGATCCATTGGATTCAACCTCACGTATCCTTAGCCCAGCTGTTTTAGGTGATGAGCACTACAATACAGCTCAACGCGTTAAAGAAACTTTACAACGATACAAAGAGCTTCAGGACATCATCGCCATCCTTGGTATGGACGAGCTTTCTGAAGAAGATAAGTTAGTTGTATCACGCGCCCGTCGTGTTCAGCGTTTCTTGTCACAGCCGTTCCACGTTGCCGAGCAGTTCACCGGTTTAAAAGGTGTATTGGTTGACATTAAAGATACCATCAAAGGTTTCAACATGATCATGGACGGTGAAGTTGACGAATATCCTGAAGCAGCTTTCAACTTAGTTGGTAACATCGACGACGCTATCGAAAAAGGCAAAAAGCTGTTGGCTGAAGCTAACGCTTAATAAGAAGCAAGAAAATAAGATTCAAGAATCAAGAACAGGAAAACCCTGCTTCTTGGTTCTTAAATCTTGAATCTCAAAAAGCATGACATTAGAAATTCTTACTCCCGATAAAAAAGTTTACGAAGGCGAGGCCACCTCGGTAACCTTACCTGGTGCTTTGGGATTATTTGAAATACTGAACAACCACGCCCCTATCATTTCCACCCTTCAGGATGGCAAACTTACCGTACGCGGTGGTGCAGCTAAAGAAGAAGTGTTTTTTATTAAAGGCGGTGTTGTTGAAGCATTGAACAATAAAGTAACTGTTTTGGCCGAAGGTATTCAGCACAAATAGGCGCTACTTTATAAAATTTATATAAAGCGCCCGGGTATGATTATCCGGGCGCTTTTTTTGTTGGGTGATTTTGATTGCAGATATAAGTTTAAGCATTCACTCTTAATCGTGTACACACCTTTATAAATGGGCCTCTATTTTCAATCATAACCACCCTTCCTCCCATTTCAGGCAGAAAATCGACAACTTACTATGCATGCATAAAAAACATACCAAATACCGTTTTGAACTTTGGTATATTTCATTAAAAATTTTATATCTTTAT
The DNA here is from genome assembly GCF_034263275.1 of Mucilaginibacter sp. cycad4. Classification (NCBI taxonomy): domain Bacteria; kingdom Pseudomonadati; phylum Bacteroidota; class Sphingobacteriia; order Sphingobacteriales; family Sphingobacteriaceae; genus Mucilaginibacter; species Mucilaginibacter sp. cycad4. The sequence continues at coordinate 4,735,420 of NZ_CP139559.1, forward strand.
AAATAAAAATTACAGAATTAAATTTTACAAAACACAAATAATTAAAATAAAATACTTATTTCAAAAAATCAGTGGCGACTATTGCTATTACATGACGCGATAGCTACCTTACATATATTGATTTTCGATACCAAGTAAACCAGTATCATCGACAAAATTAAATACTAACACTGTCTACATATCTAATAAAATGAGTTCATCATCAGATACCACCAACGCTATAGAATTGAACAAGTATAGCAAAACCTTTACCCAAGACCCAACGCAGCCGGCCGCACAGGCTATGCTTTACGGGATCGGCTTAACCGACGACGATATGCGCAAAGCACAGGTCGGCGTGGCCAGTATGGGCTACGATGGCAATACTTGCAACATGCACCTTAACGACTTGGCTAAACTGGTTAAACAAGGTATCTGGGATGAAGACATGGTAGGTTTGATTTTCCACACCATTGGCGTAAGTGATGGCATGAGCAACGGTACCGAAGGCATGCGTTACTCATTAGTGAGCCGTGATATCATTGCCGATTCAATTGAGGCTGTAACCGGCGCTCAGTATTATGATGGCTTGATTACCCTGCCGGGCTGCGATAAAAATATGCCGGGCTCCATCATGGCTATGGGCCGTTTAAACCGCCCGTCGATCATGGTTTACGGCGGTACTATTAAACCCGGTCATTGGAAAGGTGAAGACCTGAACATCGTTTCGGCATTTGAGGCTTTGGGCAAAAAGATTGCCGGCCAGATAGATGACGTTGATTTTATGGGCGTTATTAAAAATGCCTGTCCAAGCGCGGGTGCCTGCGGTGGTATCTATACAGCCAATACCATGGCTGCCGCTATTGAGGCATTGGGTATGAGCTTGCCGTACTCGTCATCAAACCCGGCATTAAGCGAAGATAAAAAAGCAGAATGCCTTGCGGCCGGTAAAGCCATTAAGGTATTGTTAGAGAAAGATATTAAACCATCAGACATCATGACCCGCGCGGCATTTGAAAATGCTATTGTTGTGATTATGGTATTAGGCGGTTCAACCAACGCGGTATTGCACCTGATTGCAATGGCCAAAAGCGTTGACGTTAAATTAACTCAGGATGATTTTCAGGCGGTAAGTAACCGTATCCCGGTACTGGCCGATATGAAGCCAAGCGGTAAATACATGATGGAAGACCTGCACAACATTGGCGGTGTTCCGGCTGTAATGAAATACTGTTTGGAGCAGGGCTGGTTAGATGGAAGCTGCCTTACCGTTACCGGCAAAACCATTGCCGAAAACCTTGCCGAAGTTCCGGCACTGGAGTTTGAAACTCAAAAAATCATTAAACCTGTTGAAAACCCGATCAAAGCTACAGGCCACCTACAAATCCTATACGGAAACCTTGCCGAAGGCGGCAGCGTTGCCAAGATCAGCGGTAAAGAAGGTGAGCGTTTCACAGGCCCTGCCCGTGTATTTGACGGCGAGTTTGAACTGATTGCAGGCATCCAGAGCGGCCGTGTTAAAAAAGGCGATGTTGTGGTGATCCGCAACGTAGGTCCTAAAGGCGCGCCGGGCATGCCGGAAATGCTGAAACCAACCTCAGCTATATTCGGTGCCGGTTTGGGTAGTTCGGTAGCATTAATTACAGATGGACGCTTTAGTGGCGGTACGCATGGCTTCGTCGTCGGTCACATCACACCCGAGGCTTACGATGGTGGTTTTATAGCGATGGTAAAAGATGATGATATAATTCATATTGATGCTGTTGCCAATACTATAAACGTTTCGCTACCGCAAGAAGAAATAGCCGCACGTCGTGCCGCATGGCAAAAACCGGCGCTGAAGGTTACCAAGGGTGTGTTATACCGTTACGCTAAAAACGTAACTACCGCTGCCGAAGGCTGCGTTACCGACGAATAAGAACATTGAACAAAATGGCCGTAAAAAACTGCCATGAATAAAGTGAACACAAGCTTTACGCGTTCATTTTAGCAAATTAGAGAGAAATAGCGTAAAATCAATTTAGCCCCTAAAAAGGGCTATAAATATAAAAAATTACAGGTATGGAAGTTGCACAAGAAACACTAACCGCACCCGCTGCCACCGAGACCGTACAGGTTTCCGGATCGGTAGCATTATTGGAAGCATTGATAGCCGAAGGTACCGATACCATTTTTGGTTACCCAGGTGGCGCCATCATGCCCATTTATGATGCTTTGTTTGATTACAATGATAAATTAAACCACATACTGGTGCGTCATGAACAGGGCGGTATTCATGCCGGTCAGGGTTATGCGCGTACATCGGGCAAAGTGGGCGTAGTATTTGCTACCAGCGGTCCCGGCGCTACTAACCTGGTAACAGGCCTGGCCGATGCCCAGATTGATAGCACACCGCTTGTTTGTATCACCGGGCAGGTATTCGCTCACCTTTTAGGTACCGATGCCTTCCAGGAAACTGATGTGATCAACATTACTACTCCGGTTACCAAATGGAATTACCAGGTAACTGATGCTACCGAAATTCCCGAGGTTATTGCCAAAGCATTTTACATTGCACGCAGCGGCAGGCCCGGCCCGGTATTGATCGACATTACCAAAAACGCGCAGATCCAGCTGTTTGACTTTGCAGGCTACAAACCTTGCGATCATATCCGTAGCTACAGGCCAAAACCTATTGTTCGTACGCAATACATTGACGAAGCTGCTGCTTTGATCAACAATGCTAAAAAGCCGTTCATCCTGTTTGGTCAGGGTGTTATTTTAGGTAGTGCCGAGCAGGAGTTTAAAGCTTTTGTTGAAAAAAGCGGCATCCCTGCAGCATGGACTATCCTTGGCGCCGGCGCAATCCCTACAGATCATCCTCAAAACGTTGGTATGTTAGGTATGCATGGTAACTATGGCCCTAACGTTTTAACTAACGATTGCGATGTGCTGATTGCCATAGGTATGCGTTTTGATGATCGCGTAACCGGTCGCCTGGACAAATATGCCAAACAAGCTAAAGTAGTTCATTTGGATATTGACCCGGCTGAGATCGACAAAAACGTAAAATCAACCGTACCTGTTTGGGGCGATTGCAAGGAAACATTGCCATTGCTAACCGCAGCCATCGCAAAGAAAGAATACCCTGAATGGCTTGCCAAATTTAACGACTACACCAAACAGGAAGTTGAAGCAGTTATTCATAACGAGCTTAACCCAACCACCCCGGAAATGACCATGGGCGAGGTGATCAAACAGCTTAACGAGATCACCAAAGGTGAAGCTGTTATCGTTACCGACGTAGGTCAGCACCAGATGGTAGCCTGCCGTTACGCGCAGTTTAATAACACCCGCAGTAACGTAACCAGCGGTGGCCTTGGTACTATGGGCTTTGCGCTCCCAGCCGCTATCGGCGCCAAATTTGGCGCGCCAAACCGTACTGTAGTAGCTATTATTGGTGATGGTGGCTTCCAGATGACCTGCCAGGAATTGGGTACCATTATGCAAAGCGGTGTTGATGTAAAGATTGTTATCCTTAACAACCGTTTCCTGGGCATGGTAAGGCAATGGCAGGAACTGTTCAACCAGCGCCGTTATTCGTTTGTTGATATTCAAAGCCCCGATTTTGTGGCATTGGCTGCTGCATACCGCATCCCCGGCAAACTGATTGATGACCGTGCCGATTTAACTACAGCATTAAACGAAATGCTGAGCACACCGGGATCATTCCTTTTAGAAGTAATGGTAACCAAGGAGAACAATGTGTTCCCAATGGTACCACAAGGATGTAGTGTAAGCGAGATCAGGTTAAAGTAAAACGCCCCCTAACCCCCTAAAGGGGGAACAAAAAGACAAAGTCATGAGCGAACCAGAAGAAAAACAGGAATTTAACATAACGGTTTATACAGAAAACCAAATTGGCTTATTAAGCCGGATAGCTATTATATTTACACGCCGAAAAATCAATATCGACAGCCTGAATACCTCTCCATCGGAGATTGACAGTATTCACCGCTTCAATATCGTGATCAACGAGTCGGAAGATGTGGTGCGTAAGCTTACCCGCCAGATTGAAAAGCAGGTAGAAGTATTAAAAGTATATTATCACACCAACGAAGATGTGATATGGCAGGAATTAGCGTTATATAAGGTATCAACCGATGTAATTGCTGAAAAGGTTAGTGTTGAACGTTTATTACGCGAAAACGGTGCCCGCGCGGTAGTGATCCGTAAGGACTATACCGTGTTTGAAACCACCGGTCACCGCGAGGAAACAGATAACCTGATCAACATTTTACAGCCTTACGGCCTCATAGAGTTTGTACGCAGCGCACGTGTTGCTATCATTAAAGACAGCGATGGCTTTAATCGCAAGCTCCGCGAGTTTGAAAGGCTTGAACCAGGTGAGGACGTGATTGAAAACGAATATCTGAACCAGGGACAGAAGGTGTTTACGATGTAAAGCGCAAAGCTTAAGGCTTAAGGCTGAAAGCCGAAAGCTAAAAAACGTCATTGCGAGGTACGAAGCAACCCCAAACTATACAGAGCGGATCTGCAAATCGGGGATTGCTTCGTACCTCGCAATGACGGGAATAAAAGAAAAGAAAGTTAAATTACTCATACAATAAAATCGGCGAGATCACCATCAATCGGTGAAATCCCAAAAATCAAAAAACAATGGCAAAACTAAATTTCGGCGGCACTGAAGAAAACGTAGTAACCCGCGAAGAGTTCCCTTTATCAAAAGCTCAGGAAGTATTAAAAGATGAAGTTGTAGCGGTAATTGGCTATGGCGTACAAGGTCCGGGTCAGGCATTGAACCAAAAGGACAATGGTATCAACGTAATTGTTGGTCAGCGTAAAGGCACCAAAACATGGGATAAAGCTATCAGCGATGGCTTTGTACCGGGCGAAACCCTTTTTGAAATTGAAGAAGCTTTAGAAAAAGGAACTGTAATTTGCTACTTATTGAGCGATGCAGCCCAAATCGCGTTGTGGCCAACTGTTAAAAAACATTTAACTCCAGGCAAAGCCCTTTATTTCTCTCATGGCTTTGGTATCACTTTCAACGAGCAAACAGGTATCATCCCTCCTGCTGATGTCGACGTATTCCTGGTTGCCCCTAAAGGTTCAGGTACTTCATTACGCCGTATGTTCCTGCAAGGCCGTGGCTTAAACTCAAGCTACGCTATCTTCCAGGATGCTACAGGTAAAGCATTTGAGCGTGTTATCGCTTTAGGTATTGCCGTAGGTAGCGGTTACCTGTTCGAAACTAACTTCAAAAAAGAAGTTTACAGCGATTTAACCGGCGAGCGTGGTACTTTGATGGGCTGTGTTCAGGGTATCTTTGCCGCTCAGTACGAAGTATTGCGCAGCAATGGTCACTCACCATCTGAAGCATTTAACGAAACCGTTGAAGAGCTTACCCAATCATTAATGCCGCTTGTTGCTGAAAACGGTATGGACTGGATGTATGCAAACTGTTCAACTACTGCTCAACGCGGCGCGCTTGACTGGTGGAAAAAATTCCGTGATGCTACTAAACCTGTATTTGAAGAGCTTTACGAAAGCGTTGCTACAGGTAAAGAATCACAACGTTCAATTGATTCAAACAGCCAGCCAGATTACCGCGAAAAACTGGATGCCGAACTGAAAGAATTACGCGAAAGCGAATTATGGCAAGCAGGCAAAACAGTACGCAGCCTACGCCCTGAAAACCAGGTTGTAGAAGCGTAATAAATTAGGTGAAAGCCGAAAGGTTAAAGGCGAAAGCCTTAAAATAAAACTCACCAACACGTCATTGCGAGGCACGAAGCAATCCCAAACTTTACAGATCGGATCTGCTAATCGGGGATTGCTTCGTTCCTCGCAATGACGTTACTAAAGAAAATAATACCATGGGACAAACATTATTTGATAAGATCTGGGATGCACACGTCGTCAGCAGCAATGAGGGCTTTCCGGATATTTTGTATATCGATACACATTTCATTCACGAGGTAACCAGTCCGCAGGCATTTGATGGTTTGCGTACAAGAGGTTTACCCGTTTTTAGGCCAAAACAAACAGTGGCCACTGCCGATCACAACGTTCCAACCATTGATCAGCACCTCCCCATTAAAGAAGAACTTTCACGCTACCAGGTTGATATGCTCACAAAAAACTGTGCGGCATTCGGCATTGAGCTTTACGGCTTGGGCCATCCATACCAGGGTATCGTTCACGTTATAGGCCCCGAGCTGGGCATCACCCGTCCCGGCGGTACATATGTTTGCGGCGACAGCCATACTTCAACCCATGGCGCTTTTGGTGCTATTGCGTTTGGTATAGGTACATCGCAGGTTGAGCAGGTACTGGCCACACAATGTTTACTGCAATCGCGCCCTAAAAGGATGAAGATTGAAGTGAACGGCAAATTGCAAAAAGGCGTAGGCGCAAAGGATATTATCCTTTACATCATCGCGCAGATCTCGGCCGCAGGCGGCACAGGTTACGCGGTTGAATACGCCGGCGACACCATTCGCTCACTGAGCATGGAAGGCCGCATGACCATCTGCAACATGAGCATCGAAATGGGTGCCCGTTGCGGTTTAATTGCGCCCGACGAAACAACTATTGAATACGTAAAAGGCCGCGAGTTTGCCCCTAAAGGCGAAGACTGGGATAAGGCCGTAGCTTACTGGAAAACTTTATACTCTGATGCTGATGCAGCTTTTGATGAAGTATTATCCTTTAAAGCCGAAGATATTGAACCGATGATCACCTACGGAACTAATCCGGGTATGGGCATCGGTGTTACACAACACGTTCCTGAAACTGCTTCATTTGAAGCCAAAGAGCAGGGATCATACAAAAAAGCCCTCGACTACATGGGCCTGCATGATGATGAAACACTATTGGGTAAACCAATTGATTATGTGTTCATCGGCAGCTGCACCAACTCGCGCATTGAAGACCTGCGCCAGGTAGCCGAGTTTGTAAAAGGCAAACACAAAGCCGATAATGTTACCGTATGGGTAGTACCAGGCTCCAAACAAGTACAGCAACAGGCCATTGCCGAAGGACTGGACAAAATATTTGATGCCGCAGGTTTCCCGCTTCGCGAACCTGGCTGCAGCGCATGCCTTGGCATGAACGAGGACAAAATCCCCGCAGGCAAATATTGCGTATCGACCTCAAACAGAAACTTTGAAGGAAGACAAGGGCCCAACAGCCGCACATTCCTTGCCAGTCCGCTAACGGCTGCTGCAAGTGCAATTACGGGTGTGGTTACTGATATCAGGACAATGTTGTTTGAATCAGAATTAGAGAATTAACAGAATAAATAAAATAACGCTGCAGATATCTAATTAATCCCAAATGGAAAAAGATGAACTCACCTACAAGATCATTGGATGTGCAATGAGAGTTCATAACACATTAGGGAACGGATTTCAGGAAGTGATATATCAAAAGTGTTTAGCAATCGAACTTGGAAAAGCAGGAATAAGCTATATAAGAGAACTCGAACATCCTATATATTATGACGGGATCGAGGTTGGAAAAAGAAGGGCTGATTTTGTAATTGAAGGTAAACTGTCGGTAGAAATAAAAGCACTCATTAATTTGGAGGATGTGCATCTGGCGCAAGCGAAAAATTATACAGCCGCCTATGATTTTCCTATCGGCCTATTGATAAACTTTGGCAGTCAAAGCCTTCAATATAAGCTGATCTTCAATCCAAAATATAACATTAAAATAAATTGAATAACAAAAAAGCCGAATTTAAGATTCAACGCATTTTGCAACATACAAGCATTCTGTAAATTCTTAAATTCTGTAAATTCTGATTCAGATGGCAACTAAAATATTTAAACACATTCAAACCAGCGTAGTGCCTTTGCCTATCGAGAACATCGATACGGATCAAATTATCCCTGCAAGGTTTTTGAAGGCCACTACCCGCGATGGTTTTGGTAATAACTTATTCCGCGACTGGCGTTTTGATGGCGATGATAATCCTAAACAGGATTTCGTGCTTAACAACCCAAACTATAGCGGTAAGATCCTGGTTGCCGGTAAAAACTTCGGTTGCGGCAGTAGCCGTGAGCATGCTGCCTGGGCCATTGCCGATTATGGCTTTGATGCCGTGGTGAGCAGCTTCTTCGCCGATATTTTTAAAGGCAACGCGCTTAACAATGGCCTGCTACCGGTGCAGGTAAGCGAAGGCTTTTTAAAGAAGATCTTCGATGCTGTTTATGCCGATGAACACGCGGTAGTAGAGATCGACCTGGTTGACCAGTTCATCAAAATTGTAGCAACAGGCGAACAGGAAAGCTTTGAGGTTAACCCCTACAAAAAAGCCTGCATGACCAACGGCTATGACGATATCGACTACATCCTGAGCAAAAAGGATGAAATAGCGGAATTTGAAGGGACGAGGTAAAAGGCGAAAGGTTAAAGGCAAAAGGTAAGAGAGATCAAAAAATGACTCAATGACCTAATGAGAGCGCAGCTAAATGACAGAGTAACGTAATGACAACAACAAACAAGCACATTCAGAGAGAAGGTAAAGGTACAGCCAAATTATTCGACGAACGGAGTTTAGCGAATGATTATGCTACCCTCGCTCCCCTGCTTAAGCCGGGCCTGAAGGTGCTGGATGTGGGTTGTGGTACGGGCGCTATCTCTAAAGATATAGCTGCATTAGTTGGTGAAAGCGGTCATGTAACGGGCATTGATAACACCGAATATTTTATCCAGAGCGGCAAGGAAACTTATGCTTCGGTAAAAAACATGGAGTTGATCTATATTGATCTGTTCAGCTTTGAGCCGGAAGAAAAGTACGACCTTATTGTATCGGCAAGGGTATTACAGTGGCTGAGCAATCCGGTTGAGGCTTTGAAAAAAATGTATTCGCTGCTGAAACCTGGTGGTACAGTATCCATTTTGGATTATAATCATGAGGCTTTGCAATGGCGGCCGCAACCGCCCGCAAGTATGCAGCGTTTTTATGCTACCTTTTTAAGGTGGAGAGGTGATGCAGGTATGAACAACCATATTGCCGAAGACCTGCACGGATATTTGCAGGAAGCAGGTTTTACCAGTATCGAAGTATTTAATGCCGATGAGGTTTACCAAAAAGGCGAATACAACTTTGAAGGCAAAGCGGGCATCTGGGCCAAGGTAGCGCAATCAAAACAAATGGTTGAAGAAGGCTATATCGATGATGAATCGCGCTTGCTGGCTATTAATGAATATACCGACTGGGTAGAAAACGAAGCCGAGCAAATGGTCATGAAACTAAAAGAAGTAAGAGGAACTAAAAAATAAACAAAATAAATTCCCCCTTTAGGGGGTTAGGGGGCTTATGGGAATTAAAAAACACATATTAGTAATACCCGGAGACGGGATAGGCCCTGAGGTTACCACCTGGGGTAAAGCAGTTTTAGAAAAAATCGGTCAGGATTATGGCCATGAGTTTTCTTTTGATGAAGCCCTGATGGGCCATGCAGGCATCGAAGCAACCGGAAATCCGCTGCCCGACGAAACACTGGCTAAGGCTAAAGCAAGCGATGCTATCCTGTTTGGCGCTATCGGTCACATCAAATATGATAACGATCCATCGGCCAAAGTGCGTCCGGAGCAGGGATTATTAAAGATCCGTAAAGAGCTTGGTTTATATGCCAACCTGCGCCCTATTATGTTGTTTGATGAGCTTTTGGATGCATCGAGCCTTAAGCCCGAAATATTGAAAGGTACAGATATCCTTTTCTTCCGCGAATTAACCGGCGACGTTTACTTCGGCGAGAAAAAACGCAGCGAAGACCGCAACACCGCTTCCGATCTGATGATCTATTCACGTTATGAAGTTGAACGTATTGCTATCAAAGCCTACGAAGCAGCACGTGTACGCGGTAAAAGACTTTGCTCCGTTGATAAGGCCAACGTACTGGAAGCATCACGCTTATGGCGCGAGGTTGTACAGGAAATTGCTAAACAATATCCTGAGGTTGAAACCGAGCACATGTTTATTGATAACGCGGCCATGCAGCTGGTTAAAAATCCTAAAAAGTTTGATGTGGTATTAACCGCTAACCTTTTTGGCGATATCCTTACCGACGAAGCATCACAAATCGCAGGTTCGATGGGCATGCTTGCTTCAGCTTCGGTAGGTGATGGCACAGGATTTTTCGAGCCTATCCATGGTTCAGCACATGACATTGCCGGTCAGGATAAAGCAAATCCGCTGGCATCGATATTATCCGTAGCTTTAATGCTTGAAATTAGTTTCGGCTTAAAAGACGAAGCTAAAAAGATAACTGATGCTATTGACAAAACGCTTAAAGAAGGCTACCGCACAGGCGATATCGCTGATGCGAATACCGACAAAGCCAAAATTTTAGGCACTACGGCAATGGGCCAAAAAGTGCTGGAATATTTGTAGGTAGAGATTAGAGCCCGGAGGTTAGAGATTAGGCAAGAATGTCCTGTCCTGAAATAGGTTGACAAAAAAAGGTTAACAAAAAGGCAGGAAACATGACAAGAAGTAGCGTAAGAGTAGTTCGGTACAGTATTAGCTTTAAACAAAAAGTAGTCAGGGAGATAGAAGAAGAAGGTCTGAGCCTGACAGAAGCAAGCCGTCGCTACGGGATCGGTGGAGCAGAGACAGTAAGCAGATGGCTTGGTGCATTAGGTAAACAATATTTACAAAACAAGGTAATCAGAGTGGAAACGAAAGCAGAGAAGGGTCGGTTATTAGAATTAGAACAGGAAGTTAAAAAGTTAAAGCTGGCTTTGGCAGATGCTTACCTGGCGCGGGATTGCGCAGAAGAGGTAGTCAAGCAGGCAGGCAAACTATACGGGGAGGATTTAAAAAAAAAGTTTGGCGGTCAAGTATCGGAGCGCTCCGGTCAAAATACAGATTAAATGAGTTATGCCGCTATTTTGAAGTAAGCCGGAGTGGTTACTATAAAGCGGTATCTGCTGCAGACAGAAAAGCATTAAATGAGACAGTTATCTTATCATTGGTACATGAGGTTCGCAGGAACCATCCGCGTCTGGGAGGCAAGAAGTTATACTTTCTGCTAAAGAAAGATATAACTAAAGCAGGAATACGGATGGGTAGGGATATGTTCTTTGAGTTGTTGGGCCGGCATAAGCTATTGGTAAAAAGACGCCGTAAATATGTTTCTACGACAGATTCTTATCATCGCTTCAGGGTCTACAGGAACCTAATGAAGGATAGACAGCTTACCAGTGCTCATCAGTGTTGGGTATCTGATATTACCTATATTCGTACATCAAAAGACTTTGTATACCTGTTTTTGATCACAGACGCGTTTTCGCGAAAAGTGGTAGGCTGGCATTTGTCAGATAGTCTTAGAATTGCGGGGGCTATCCGTAGCCTTCAAATGGCTATCCGGCAACGACAGTTTACGGATAGCCTGATCCATCATTCAGACCGGGGAATCCAGTATTGCAGCAATGATTATACAAAACTGTTAAAAAAGGCTAAAATCGGTATCAGCATGACAGAAGAGAACCATTGCTACGAAAATGCCATGGCGGAACGGGTGAATGGAATCTTAAAACAAGAATATGGTCTTGATAGTACATTCACTTCCGAAAAGGATGCACTTAGGGCAGTAAAAGAGGCTATAAACTCATATAATATGAACAGGCCGCATTGGTCCTTAAACCTGGCAACACCGCAGCAGATACACATGGCTGCATAAGTTATTAACAAAAGAAACGCATCTTTTAAAAGAAAAAAAGAAGCAAAAAAAGAAAAGCTGTTAATAAGTCGAAAACTCTTCGAGTTTCCGACTTATTAACAGCTCAAATAAACAACAATAATGTCTACTTTTTTCAGGACATGACAGAACAGGTGAAATCATAATTCATTGGTTATATCCCTGCAAAACAAAATCGGTGCAATCAAAAGGCATCGGTGTAATCATATAAAACATGAAATGGAACGCTGATTTATACGACCAAAAGCACGCCTTTGTATTTAAATACGGAGAGGATGTGCTGGAGTTGCTGGATGTGAAACCAGGTGAGCGCATCCTTGACCTGGGTTGTGGTACCGGCCATTTAACTAAACAAATACAGGACAAAGGCGCTATCGTTAAAGGCACCGATTATTCGCCCGAAATGATAGCACAGGCTAAACAGCTTTACCCGGATGTTGATTTTGCAGTAGAGAACGCGGCTGATTTTCACACGGAAGAAAAGTATGACGCAGTGTTTTCAAACGCGGCCCTTCATTGGGTGCTTGACGCCAACGGTGCTATCCATAGCGTAGCCAACAGTCTTAAACAAGGTGGCAGGTTTGTTGCCGAAATGGGTGGCAAAGGTAATGTTGAACGTTTGATTGAGGCCACCAAACTGGTGCTGCACAATCATGGTTACAATGAAAAAGCCGATATCAAAGTATGGTATTTTCCTTCCGTTGGCGAATATGCCACCAAACTGGAAGAGCATGGTTTCAGGGTTACTTACGTTGTTCACTATGACCGTAAAACCCCATTGCAGGACGGTGATCAGGGTGTAGCCAAATGGATAACCATGTTTGGAGCACAATTTTTAGATGGTATCCCCGAGGATGAAAAGCAACAAATCCTGGCCGAGATCACCAAAAAGCTTGAACCTTTTTATAACGAGGGCGGCCAATGGTATGCCGATTACAAAAGGCTAAGATTTATTGCCGTTAAAAAATAGATACGAGACGTGAGATTTGAGATTTTTTTCTTAGCTTGAATCCTCGCTTGTAAAAAACAAAAAATAATATAACCGATGTAAGGTAATGAGTCTCAAATCTCATATCTGACATCTCAAATCTAAATAAAACGATATGTTACACGATCCCAACCGCGTTTATGTTTTTGATACCACGCTTCGCGATGGCGAGCAGGTACCGGGTTGCCAGTTAACAACACCCGAAAAGATTGAGATAGCTAAGGAACTGGAACTACTGGGCGTGGATATCATTGAGGCAGGTTTCCCGGTTTCAAGTCCGGGCGACTTCCAGAGCGTAGTTGAAATTTCAAAAGCTGTAAAAGAGCCAACTGTTTGCGCACTTACCCGTGCCAACAAAGGCGACATCGATGCAGCTGCAGCATCTCTGCAATATGCAAAACGCCCGCGTATCCATACGGGTATCGGTTCGTCTGATATGCACATCAAACATAAATTCAACAGCACCCGCGAAGAAATTTTGGAGCGTGCCGTTGAAGCCGTTAAATACGCTAAAAAATCGGTTGAGGATATCGAGTTTTATGCTGAAGATGCCGGTCGTGCAGATGTGGTTTACCTGGCGCAAATGGTTGAAGCCGTTATCGCAGCCGGTGCTACCGTAGTGAACATTCCGGATACCAATGGCTATTGCCTGCCCGACCAGTATGGCAGCAAGATCAAATTCCTGAAAGAGAACGTTAAAAATATTGACAAGGCTATTATCTCGGTTCATTGCCATAACGACCTTGGTTTGGCCACCGCCAACTCTATCGCCGGTCTACAGAACGGCGCCCGCCAGATCGAAGGTACGATCAACGGTATTGGCGAACGCGCAGGTAACACTTCTATAGAAGAAGTAGTGATGATCCTGAAAACGCATCATACCCTGGGCTTACATACTCAAATCGACTCTAAAAAATTCTATGAGTTGAGCCAGATGATCCGCACGCAAATGCGGATGCCGGTACAGCCTAATAAAGCTATTGTAGGTGCAAATGCCTTTGCGCACAGTTCAGGTATTCACCAGGACGGCTTCCTGAAAATGCGCGAAAACTACGAGATAATTCGTCCTGAAGATGTAGGCTTTCCGAGCGCCACAATAGTGCTAACCGCGCGCAGCGGCAGGCATGCTCTGAAATTCCATCTGGAGCGTTTAGGATATACGCTGGATAAGGAAGAACTTGCTTTTGTTTACAATAACTTTTTAACGCTTGCTGATAGTAAGCTTGACATAAATGACCAGGATTTGCAAGGCCTTATGGCACACCGACTGGTAAAAAACTAACAATGGAAACTGATACCAAAAGCCAGCTTGATTTTGAAGCTGCATACCAGCGGATAAAAGACGTTGTGAAACGTACCCCGCTGCAATACAACGCCGGTCTTTCGGCAAAATACGAGTGTGAGGTTTATTTAAAACGCGAAGATCTGCAGGTTGTTCGCTCCTATAAGCTGCGCGGAGCTTATAACATGATCAGTCAGCTTACTGACGATGAGTTAAGCCGCGGTGTGGTTTGCGCAAGCGCGGGTAACCATGCCCAGGGCGTTGCCTTTTCGTGCAACAAAAAAAACATTAAAGGCGTAATTTTTATGCCCGAAATTACCCCCAAACAAAAGGTTAAACAAACCGCCATGTTTGGTAACGGCAATATAGAGATTGTGCTCACCGGCGATACTTTTGATGACTGCCTGGCCGAAGCCCTCGCCTATACCGAAAAAAACCAGATGACCTTTATCCCTCCTTTTGATGACTACCGCGTTATTGAAGGCCAGGGAACCGTAGGTGTTGAAATACTGCAGGACCTGCCAGATGCTGAAGTCGCGATTATGCCCATCGGCGGCGGCGGCTTTGCTTCCGGTACAGGCACTTATCTTAAAAATAACAACCCAAACATTTACCTGATAGGTGTTGAACCTGAAGGGGCCCCATCAATGTTGGGCGCCATAAATCACGGCAAACCCATTACATTAGATGAGATAGACCGTTTTGTTGATGGTGCGGCTGTTAAACGTGTTGGCGCGTTAACTTACGAAATCTGCAAAGACATCCTGAACGATATGCTGCTGGTGCCCGAAGGTAAAATTTGTACCACCATACTTAAATTGTATAACGAGGATGCCATTGTAGTTGAACCTGCCGGTGCGCTATCTGTAGCAGCGCTTGACGCTTGCAGAGAGCAGATCAAGGGTAAAAAGGTAGTTTGTATCATCAGCGGTGGCAATAACGATATTGCCCGCATGCAGGAGATCAAGGAAAAATCACTGCTATACGAAGGCCTGAAACATTACTTCATCGTTCGTTTCCCGCAGCGTCCGGGTGCTTTGAAATTGTTTGTGAATAGCGTATTAGGGCCTGGTGATGATATTACCCGCTTCGAGTTCATCAAAAAGAATGAGAAGGAAAACGGCCCTGCGCTGGTAGGTATTGAGCTAAAAAATGCCGAAGATTATCCGGCTTTGCTGCAGCGTATGCATGCGCACCGCTTCAATGTTATTGAATTGAATAAGGATCAGACTTTGTTTGAGTATTTGGTGTGATTAAAGTCCGGAGGTCCGAAGTCGGAAAGTCCAAATGTTTTTAAGCTTTTCCGACTCCCGACTTAGACTTCCGACTGAATTATTTCTGTATCGTCCTAAAATAAGTTTACAGTTTAATTGATTAATCCTGCTATAGGTTTACATTATTGATTAGTCCTAAAATAGGTTTACAGATTGACATTTTTTGAATTATAATAACTTTTCCAATTTCGCTGTACAGATAGGTTATTTTGATGTACGATCTCAGGTGTAAGCATATTGCAACTCATGTGAGGCCTTAGCTTATTATAAGTGTTTACAGACTTAGCTAAAAGTTCCATAACCTGGTTTTTATCATTAAGTATATGATGTTCCAGGTACTCCTGTTTCATTATTCCATTTATCCGTTCCGCTACTGCGTTCTCTAAAGGGTCTCCGTTTTCGGTCATGCTGATGATTATTTCATTGTCCTGTAATAGCTTTACATAATCATAGCTACAGTACTGAACACCTCTGTCTGAATGATGTATTAAGCCAGTCAAAGGCTGGTCACTTTCTTTAATGGCCATTTGTAAAGCACTAAGTGTGTGAACTGCATCCAGTGTATCAGCGGCATGATAGCCGACGATCTTTTTACTATAGGCATCCGTTATAAAACTGATATAAACGAATCCCTTCTTTGTCCTGTAGTAAGTGATATCTGACACCCATATTTCGTTCACTTTAGTCGGAATAATTTCTCTTATGCAATTAGGATATTTTCTTAGCCAATGAAAAGATTGAGTAGTATGTATGCGCCGCCTTTTCTTTCTAACTAACAAGTAGTGAGCAGCAAGCAGATCAAAAAGCGCATCCCTGCCCATTTTTATCCGGTGCTCAAGCAAAAAAGGCTGCAGCAAAACATAGAGTTTTTTACCGCCAATAATCGGATGTATGGCCCTTATTGCCCGGACCTCATTTAATAATATTTCCTGCTCAAAGCTTATCGCTTCTGTCTCCCAAAAATGCTGGTAATAGGCCTGCCGGGTAACTCCAAGTAAACAACAGCACTTCACCAGGCTCATCCCAGGGTAGCTGTCTTTAATCTCACGGATTACTTGGTATCGGACTTTTTTCGGATATTGATCTTAAGATCTCTTTCGGCCACTTCTATCATTTTACGATAAAGCTCCTTCTCCAGCAATGCATCTTCAAGTTGCTTTTTTAATAACTTAATTGATGCGCTGTTTTCGGCCGGGACATCCTGATCTTTCTTGGTTGGCATATCATTCGAAGATACATAAATTGTTTTCTTCATCTCCAATCCGAATGATTTGAGCCAAAACGCAATACGGCTATTGCCTAATTTGTATTTCCTTTCAATCGTTGTTCGGCTTTCCTGACCTTCTAAATATTCTTGACAAACTTTACGCTTAAACTCCTCGCTGTACTGGCTTTGCCATTTGCTGCCATACACTTTTGAATATCTTTCCATTTTTGTTTACTGTTGTGTAAACCTATTTTAGGACAAGACATTCCGTTTCTGGCGCAAGTCTTGTGCGATGGATTGAGGGCAGATGACTTGTGCTTCTTACAAATCATCAGCCCTCCCAGAAAGAGCTTACCAGGCACAAGTGAGCATTCCCACAGTCAGTCACACAACACTTGCGCCATTAGGAATATTTGGTGTGACCCACTAAATTTCAACCTTACCGTCATTGCGAGGTACGAAGCAATCCCCGATTTGCAGGTCCGCCCTGTATAGTTCGCGATTGCTTCGTACCTCGCAATGACGTTTTGGAGAGGCCCTTACGCCCTTTATAAGGCCGCCTATCCCAACCCTATCTTCCCGTTCACCAACTCAATGATCTCCGCTTCAAGCACTATGGCTTTTCGTTCAATTTCATTTCCGCGGTAAATAATATCAATTACATAGCCTTTATCCTTGTAACCTGAGGCGTTGATCTTTACATTCATGAATGCGCCTAATACAGCTGTACGGGCACAAAGGGCGGCCACACCTGCGTCGGTTATCGAATTGGGGTTGCCGGTTAGCGTCATTGCTTTAATTACCTCCATGCTCTCCAAAGCGGCTTCCATTACTTTAAAAGGGATTTCAATAGCATAACGGGTAGCATCCTGAACAGCTTTATCGCGGATGGCTTTTTCCTCGTCATTTGATTTTGGAAGCGCGAACGCCTGCATGATCTGGTTAAAGGCTGTAGTATCCAGATCAACTAATGCCATCAGTTCATTTTTAAATTGCTGACCTTTTTGCGCCCAGTCGCTAAATTCCTGCCAGCGGTTATCCCATCCTTTTTTGTGCGAACTAAGGTTAGCCACCATGGTAGCCAGCGACGCTCCCAAAGCACCAACAGCCGCCGAGATAGAACCGCCGCCCGGTGCCGGACTTTCACTGGCGGTTTCATCGGCCAGGTCGG
This sequence comes from Mucilaginibacter sp. cycad4, assembly GCF_034263275.1. NCBI lineage: Bacteria > Pseudomonadati > Bacteroidota > Sphingobacteriia > Sphingobacteriales > Sphingobacteriaceae > Mucilaginibacter > Mucilaginibacter sp. cycad4. The sequence goes on from NZ_CP139559.1 coordinate 4,753,038, forward strand.
TTAGGCTCATGTTAATGAGTTTACTGTCGGCTTTGTCTTTCAATAAATATTCAATGATCCGCTCTTCGGGCTTAAAAGGCGAAAGCTCATCCAATCCCATCGATTTAATGGCGATCCTGATCAGTTCCTTTTCGCTTACACCTACCGAGCGTTGCTGCTTTTCCAAAAAGTACCTACCCGCGTCAAGCATCGCTTTTAATGGAATCAATCCAACCAGCTCACTGCCGGTTACCCTGATGCCGCGTGCAGCAGCTTTATCACATACTTCATCAAATGCCTTATGAACCGGGGTGATATTGATATTGGTCAAATTCATCGAGATTTGGGCAACGCCATATTCTTCAATAAACCAACCAATAGCTTTTACGGCCTTTAAAGAACCGGGGATGGTTTTGGCTTTGCCATTTTCATCATACACTATTTTGCCGTTGACAGGGTCACCCTCACGCAGGGTGCGACCGGCCTCACGCACATCAAAGGCAATAGAATTTGCCCTTCGAACAGATGTTGTGTTCAGGTTAACGTTATAAGCCACCAGAAAATCACGGGCTCCAATAACAGTTGCTCCACGTTTAACATCATTTTCCGCCGGGCCGAAATCGGGAGCCCATCCCGGTTGTTTGATCTTCTTAAAAAAACCTTCATATTCACCCGCACGGATCACTGACAGGTTACTCCTGCTTTTGTCAGGCTGTGCAGCCTCGTACAAATAAACCGGGATCTGCAATTCCTCTCCTACCCGTTTGGCCAGCTTTATTGCATATTCGGCAGTTTCCTCCATCGTAATGTTGCTGATCGGTATCAGCGGACAAACATCTGTTGCACCCATCCTCGGGTGCTCTCCTTTTTGCCTGCTCATATCAATCAGCTCACCGGCTCTTTTCATGGCACGATATGCAGCTTCAATTACTTTCCCCGGTTCGCCAACAAAGGTCACTACAGTACGGTTAGTAGCCTTGCCTGGATCAACATTCAGTAACCTTACGCCTTCAACAGACTCAACTTCATCTGTTATCTGTTTAATGATATCAAGGTTTACACCTTCGCTAAAATTGGGTACGCATTCTATTAGTTTCATTGGAGAGATCAGAGGTTAGTTTTTTTTAGATAATCAACGAGATCACAAAATCATTCATGTTAATGGTCTGCCGTCCAAAAGAGAGCCGGTTTTAGCTTTCCCTGGTGATATAATATCTCACGGTAATCGTTACATGGATAAGCCTGCATATCGGCAAGCTTGCCCTTGGTTAAAATTCCGCGGTCATTTAGTTTTAACGCTTGTGCTGCGCGATAGGTTAAGCCTGCAAATACTTCGGCAGTACTTAGCTTTTCAGCAGCAGCCATTACCGAGGCCTGCATCAGCAAATCACCCATTGGCGCCGAGCCGGGGTTCCAGTCGCTGGCTATAGCGTGGCAGGCTCCGGCATCAAGCAACTTCCGGGCTGGCGCATAACCCATCCCCAAACCCAATGAAGCACCGGGTAAAGTTACAGCAACGGTATCTGAATTAGCTAATAATTTTATCTCATAATCGCCGCTGGCTTCCAGGTGATCGGCCGAAGCAGCTCTTGCTTTAATGGCAATCTCACTGCCACCGGTTGTAAACTGATCGGCATGAACAGTCGCTTCAAAACCCATTTGCCTGGCTTTACTCAGGTAAAACAGGGCATCGCGGGTATTAAATGCGCTTTGTTCAATAAAAATATCAACCCTGTTTGCCAGGCCTTGCTGCTTTATTTTAGGTAACAGATCGTTTAACAGATATTTCAGATACTCACTTTCAGCACCGTCAAAATCTTTAGGTTTGATGTGTGCAGCAAGGCAAGTTGGTACGATATGGGCACGTGTTTTATCAGCCGCCTGCCGGATAGCTTTAAGCTGTTTTAGCTCTTCCATCACTGACAATCCGTAGCCGCTTTTTACTTCGATAGTAGTTACCCCCTCTCGCAAATGGCGATTAATGTGCTGCAATAACAGGCCGCTTAATTCGGCTTCAGTAGCCGCGCGGGTTTGTGTAACCGAATCCCAGATCCCCCCACCCGAGGCCGCAATTTCCAGGTAACTTTTACCTGCATTGCGCATGGCATAATCCTTAGCCCGGCTGCCGGCGAAACAAATATGCGTATGGCAATCCACAAAGCCGGGCAGCAATACATGATCGCCGGTAATCTCTTCTATTTGCACCGATGGATAATTTTTGCGGAGCTTTTCAAAATCATCAACAGCTAACATAACACCGTCTTCAATCAGCACGCCACCGTTGGTTATTACGTGCAATTGCTCATCATTAATAGCCCCCTTAAGCGGGAGCCCAGTTAAAGGCAATATCTGTGTAAACGGACCTATTAGTTTTTTCATTGTTCTATCTTAGACCGTCATTGCGAGGTACGAAGCAATCCCAAACTGTACAGAGTACCCTTTATAGTTGCTCTGCTTTTTGGGGATTGCTTCGTACCTCGCAATGCCGCTTTTATATTTTGTACTTTACCACACTTTTAACCCAAACTTATCCGCCCATTCAGCAGCTTTATCATACCCTGCATCAGTATGTCTAAAGATCCCCATGGCCGGGTCATTATACAGCACCCTTTTTAAACAGGTGGCTGCGCGATGGGAACCATCGGCCAGTACTACCATGCCGGCGTGCTGGGAATAACCCATACCTACACCGCCGCCGTGGTGGAACGAAATCCAGGTTGCACCGCCCGAGGCGTTAGCCATCAGGTTAAGTAGCGGCCAGTCGGATACTGCGTCTGAACCGTCAATCATAGCCTCTGTTTCGCGGTTGGGTGATGCTACCGAGCCGCAATCTAAATGATCACGACCAATTACTATCGGGCCTTTTACTTTGCCTGATGCTACAAGTTCGTTAAATATCAGTCCGGCCTTTTCTCGCTCGTCCATGCCCAGCCAGCAAATGCGGGCAGGAAGGCCCTGAAATGCTATTTTCTCCCTTGCCTTTTTAAGCCAGGTGATTAATGGTTTATTTTCGGGGAAGGCTTCGATCAACGCCTGATCCGTAGTATAAATATCTTCCGGATCGCCGGATAATGCTACCCACCTAAAGGGCCCTTTACCTTCACAAAACAGCGGACGGATATAGGCCGGTGTAAAACCCGGGAAGTTAAATGCATCAGTCTCGCCACCCTGCCGGGCAAACTCGCGTAAGTTGTTGCCATAATCAAAAGTAATTGCCCCCCTTTTTTGCAACTCCAGCATCAAGCCTACATGTCTTGCCATACTTTTAAGCGAACGCCGTTTGTACTCCACAGCATCGTCTTTCCTTAAAGCCGCCGCCTCGTTTAATGACAGATCATTGGGGATATACCCATTTAAAGGGTCATGTGCCGAAGTTTGATCGGTAAGCATATCAGGAATGATATTGTCGCTCAGTAGCTTTTCAAGCAAGTCACCTGCATCGCTTACCAAACCTACCGAAAGTATTTCTTTTTTTGCGATGGCTTCTTTTATCCAGGCAATAGCTTCATCGTACGAGTGGGCGATCCGGTCGATATATTTCGTATCAACCCGTTTCTGAATCCGGGATGCATCAACATCGGCACCTAAAAATACAGCTCCTGCCATGGTTGCCGCCAATGGCTGAGCGCCGCCCATCCCACCTAAACCAGCGCTTACAATGAGTTTACCTGACAAATCGCCGTTAAAATGCTGATTGCCACATTCCACAAAAGTTTCATAGGTACCCTGCAAAATGCCCTGTGTACCTATGTAGATCCAGCTACCGGCGGTCATCTGCCCGTACATCATCAATCCCTTTTCGCGCAGCTCATTAAAATGTTCCCAGTTGGCCCATGCGGGTACGAGGTTACTGTTGGCTATCAAAACCCTTGGCGCTTCGGGGTGACTGCGGATGATCCCCACCGGTTTACCCGACTGGATCAGCAATGAGTGGTATTCGTCCAGTTCCAGCAGCAGTTCAATAATTTTACGGAGCGCTTCCGGGTTACGGGCTGCCTGGCCAATACCACCGTAAACTACTAATTCATCGGGATTTTCGGCTACCTGCCCGTCAAGGTTGTTAAGCAGCATCCTGAGCGGGGCTTCGGTTTGCCAGCTCTTGGCATGAAGCTGCATGCCACGCGGCGCTTTATATACCGGGTGGTTTGCGTAGGTGTTAATAAATTCCGAACTCGTCATGACTTAAATCTATTTGGTGAGCAATGGCAGCTTCACCTGCGGTTTGAAGCAGAGAGCCACTTGTAATCAAATTGTGGAGGCTGTTAATATCATTGGCAAAAACACGATCATCCTGTATAAACGCCACATGCTGCCTTACCAGTTCATGGCAGGCTTCAATAACCGGGGTTGATTTTAACGGCCTGCGGAAATCCATGGCCTGGGCTGCGTAAAGCAGCTCTATAGCCTGGATGTATTCAATATTATCTATTACCTGGTGCAGCTTGCGCCCGCTAATGGAGCCCATGGATACATGATCTTCCTGCCCCAGCGAGGTAGGTACACTATCAGCACTGGCAGGGAAACACAGGGTTTTATTTTCAGTAACAAGGGCTGCCGTAGTATACTGCGGAATCATTAAGCCCGAGTTAAGCCCGGCATCATGCGTAAGCAATTTAGGCAAACCATACCTGCCTTCGCTCATCAGGTAGCAACGCCTGTCGGCAATATTACCTATCTCGGCAGCTGCCGTGGTTGCATAATCAAGCGGCAAAGCCAGGGGCTGCCCATGGAAATTGCCGCCGCTGATGGTATCATCAGCATTAAAAATAACCGGGTTATCTGTAACAGAATTGAGTTCAATCTCGGTAAGTTCTTTCAGGTGCAACCATGCATTACGCGATGCACCATGAACCTGCGGCATACAACGTAACGAATATGGATCCTGTACCCTGTCGCAATTGATATGCGAGGAATTAATTTCCGAGCCATCCAGCAGAGTAAACAAGCGATGTGCTACCATCCTTGTGCCCTTAAAGGGGCGGATCTGGTGCAGCCGCTCATCAAAGGGACGAATAGAACCCATCAACCCTTCTAAGGACATGGCACCGATCAGATCAGCGCGGTTCAGGGCATCATCAAACCTTTGTACAGCCTTTATAGCGAATGAAAGGATGAATTGCGTACCGTTGATAAGGGCAAGGCCTTCTTTCGGGCCGAGCAATAAGGGCTGTAAACCATGTTTGTTTAATAACTTCGAGGCAGGTTGCCGTTCCCCGTTCTCAAATACTTCTCCCAAACCAATCAACGGTAAAAACAGGTGCGATAAAGGAGCCAGATCGCCTGAAGCGCCTACCGAACCTTTTTCAGGCACAACAGGGATGATATCATTGTCGATATGCCAGATGATCCGCTCAAGCGTAATAAGTGCTATACCCGAATAGCCTTGCGCCAAAGCATGCACTTTGGTGATCATCATTAGTTTGGCTATTTCCTGCGGAATAGGTTTCCCCACACCTACACTATGGCTTTTAAGGATATTACTTTGCAGCAAACTGGTATCCTCCTCCGAAATCCGGGTATCGCATAGCGGGCCAAAACCAGTATTGATTCCATAAACCGGGTGGTGGCTGTGCACAATCTTTTCCACCTCGCGCCATGAGGATTGGATCATGTCTGCGGCTTCGTTATTAATGATGCCCCTGGTTTTGCCTGCTGCTATATCAAGGCAAATACCTATAGTGAGGTGGTCGGTGCCGTAATTAAATGTATTAGTCATTGCCGGCTGGTTTTAAATTTGCATTCAGTTTTTCAACGATATTATCGGCCAGTTTAGTTTGTCTGAAAACGTTTTCAAGCGCGCTTATTGCCGGCAATAATTCTTGTGCGGTTGCATCTGCGGCCACAAGTTCGGCCATTGACAAGCTTATTGCATCCCAAACAGGCATCACCTGCTTTAACAACTCACGACCTTCAGTTGTAAGTGTAACCAATTGCCGTCTGCCGTCGTCGGTACAGGCATCGGTACTAACCAGGCTTCGTTTCTTCAGGTTGGTGATTAGCTGACTGGCAGCCGGATGTGAAACTTCTATCTGCTCGCTTAATTCTTTAATGGATAAAGCATCGGTTTTCGACAGCAAATAAAATATGGGGAACCAGCTGGCATCAAAATCGATACCGGCGGTTTTATAGGCACGATTAATTTCAGACAAAAAGGCTTCGCTCAACCGCCTTAAACGGCTACCTAAAACCAAATGCCCCAGGCTTTGATATAAATTCATTATGCAATTTATATAAGTGCTTATATAAATGCAAATTTTATTTTGGAATCTTATAGAGGCTGTTAAAAAATGAATGAATATTGTTTGCGGATAGATAAAACATCATTGCCGTTGGTTTTAACCAACGGAATACTAAGCAACTACAAGACGGCTTCAGCCCAAATCCGCTTGTTTAATTGGGCTAAAGCCAAGACTTTTCAGTTTTGTTACCGTTGGTTAAAACCAACGGCAATGAATATATTATATAAAAGCAAAAAGCATAATGCACAAAGCTTAAAGATAACAATTTGATTATCAAGACAATTTACAATCCTTATGTGAAAATTATTAATAGACTCTATATAAATATCAATAGCCTGATGATAATAGAAAGCAAAACATCTAAAACAAAAAAACTCCCGGCGGTTAGCCGGGAGCCTCTTCATTATTTAGTGATCAGGTTATATAATTCATCGAGCTTAGGAGTAAGCACGATCTCTATTCGCCTGTTCTTTGCGCGGGCCTCGTCGGTAGCATTAGCGTCTATCGGTTGAAACTCGCTCTTACCTGTTGCAGTAAGCCTGTGCGGGTCAACATTTTCTGTTTCGGTCAGGTAACGGGTTACCGAGGTAGCGCGTAAAACGCTCAAATCCCAGTTGTCCTTAATCTGGCCAAGGTTCTTCACTTTCTTATCATCCGTATGACCTTCAACTGCCATATTAATATCCGGTTCCTTATTCAATACTGCTGCAAGTTGCTTCAATGCGGCCTTTCCTTTATCATCAATAATAATACTGCCCGATGGGAATAATAGCTTATCTGTTAATGACACATAAACCTTGCCATTTCTGATATCAACTGTTAAACCACTTTGCTGAAAGCCTAATAATGCCTTCTGCAATTTATCTTTCAGGGCGTTGGTAGCCTCATCGCGTTTCTTCAAAATATCCTCCACTTCCTTTAAGCGGGCTTCACGTTTTTTCAGATCGGCGGCCAGCTTACTGGTTTGTGCAGCTAATTCGTTAGCTTTTGATGATGTTGCATCCAGGTTACTGTTCAGCACATTGTTGTTATTACGCAAATCGGCAAGCTGGCGGTGAAGACGGGCTGTATCCGCTTGTAGTTGTGCAAGCTGTCCTTCCAAATTTGTTGTACGGTTAGCTAATGAGTCGCGTTCGGCAACAAGGCTTTTGTATGCTTTTGGAGACATTACCTTGCATGAGTACATTGTTAAACATACAGCAACGGCTAAAAATGTATATCTAATTTTCATTGTATATTGAGGGTTATATATTGTGTTAAGCCAGGGCGTTCTTTAAAAATACATTAAGCGGGTGGATCATGCCACAAACATCAGCAACCAACTTTTCAGATCCTGCCGCAGTAAGCTCCTTATCTTCCAGCTTATGCCAGGCTATAAAGCTTTTAAGCTTCAGCAGGTCGATATTTTCATTATCCGGCTCGTATCCCTTCGGCACGGATTTAAGTTGCTCCTGCTTCCGGAAATCGCCAAACAGTTTTACAAAATCCTTATTGTCAATGATCCTTTTCAGATCGTTTGCGTTATAATCAATTTCCTGGCGAATGGCTTTCAGGTGAGGTGCTTCTGGCATCCAGTACCCACCACCGATAAATGAATTGCCTGGCTGGATGTGCAGGTAATATTCAACACCACCACCCTTTAAGCCCGAGGTTGGTAAGCTTACCCCGAAATTATTTTTGTAAGGCGCTTTATTTTTACTGAAACGGATGTCGCGGTAAATCCTCATCACACATTTTTTGGCATCAAGATTCTCATCCATGCCCGCCTCAATTTTACGTACACTGTCAAGCACTTTCGCTGTAAAATCAATTACATTTTCACGGGCCTTTTCATAGCACTCCTTGTTTACAGCAAACCATTCACGGTTATTATTCTCAGCGAGTTCTTTTAAAAAGTCAAGACTTTCCTGGTATATCATCGGTATCTAAATAGCTTTGGTAATGTATTTTGGGTGATAACCAATACAACAAAAACACACGCGAATATCTGAAATTTACGGGAGCAAGCACAAAACAGCCTAAAATTATAGCGCCAAGATATAACCACGGCGAATCCTGGTTATGGGTAACCAGGTAGGTAAGCCACGCTATCCCAAGGGCCTCGCCAACATTTAGCGCATAGCTCACATACATTGCCGCGTAAAAATAACCAGGCTCTATCTCAAAAAAAAGATTACAGTGAGGGCAGTTAAGATTTATTTTGTTGGAGAAACTGTAAGGACTTCCCTTAAACATATCACCCCGCCTGCAGCGCGGACATTTACATTTAAGCATAGCCCATGACTTTGGTGTTTGGGACACGATAAAAGATCTTATAGTGTTTTAATGAATTGGCCACCGACTGCCCCGCAGCCCTGCTTAATTAATTCAGGTTAAGTTTTTCGCTGCGCATATCAAGCTTTACATCTTTACGACGGTATTTTTTATACCAGATATAACCACCTAAAGCAACAACAAAATAAGGCGCACCCAATAAAAACAGGATGCCGTTATTTAACCCCCTTGTTTTTGAACTACCGCTTTGCGCATTGGTTTCAACCGTAGCAGCGCATTGTGCGCACTGGGCTTTCACAGGCTGGCGGGTAATCAGCATAAAGCCAAGGGCCATTACAAAAAGGATAACTTTAAAACCTTGTTTCATAAGTACAAATTTAACCAATTATAAATTAAAAATGATAATATGGGCGAATCATTAAATAAACCACAACCCCGCTGGCGGTAACATACAGCCAGATAGGGAATGCCCAGCGTACCAGCTTACGGTGTTTTTCAACCTGCATTTGCAGCCCGCGGTGAAAACTCAATAATATTAACGGTAAAACGGCTGCGGCAAGTATAATATGGGGCGTCAAAATGGCTAAGTATATTGTACGTAAAGAACCCGCCGAAGCTCTTTCTGCATCCGACAGATATCCGTCGCCATTAAGATCTCCGTAAACAATTTCATTACGCATCAGGTAATGGAATAATACATAGGAAGCCAGAAAAAGCGCTGAAAGGCAAAATGTAATAATATTAAGCCGCTTGTGTATGGTTATATTACCTTGTTTAATATAGTAAAGTGAAAAAAGCAGTAATATAGTACAGGTACCATTCAACACAGCATTAAGCATTGGCAGATAAGGTGTAAAAGCAGGGGCTACCTGCGGGCCTGGGATAAGATGCCTGTTTAAAAGAACAACAAGTGCTATTACAACTATGGTAACAACCGCTACAAAGCGGATTATAAATTTATCGCTCATGGCTAATTAATATAGAGCCTTATCAACTTTACGAAGTTCTTCGGCTATCAAAACTTTTATTTCGTCATTAAGACGGTTTACCTCGGGTGTTACCGCTGCCTTGTAGTAGCCCCGGATGCGATGTTCCTGATCAACCAGTACAAAGTCGTCGCTGTAAACAAAGTCATCACCAGCTTTTGCAGCATTAACATACAAACCGTTACGGGCAAAGTTGTAAACAGATGAGGTATCGCCGCTGCACATCAGCCATCGATTTGATTCGGGCTTAAATGTTTGCAGGTATTTATTAAGTACCCCGGGGGTATCACGTTCAGGATCTATGCTGATGGTTAAAAAATAAACCATCTTGTTTTTATAGTAAGTACCCACCAGCCAGCTCATGTTTTTATTGATGGTTTGGCAAACGGTAGGGCAGTTTTTATAAAAGAAGTTAATTACAAAGATCTTTCCTTTCAGCGTCGTCAGCGTAACCGGTTTTCCTTCCTGGTCGGTCAGGTTAAAATCAGGAATAGTATGATAAATGGTATCCGGAATGTACTCGCCGTGAAACTTATGGCCTGTTTTGGCAACCACCTTAGGTCCGAAAACCGCGAGCGGCTTGTACCTGTTTTTACCTTTAGCGGTAAGTAAATAATATAAAAATCCTGGTACTGCTAAAATGAGCACCAGGATCAGGATCTTTTTTAATATAGAAGCCTTGTTCATTACCTCAGGTCAACCCAGTGGTGGCTTTCGTTTGTAAGTACAAGGATTAAACCGATTATAAATATTACCGGAATTGCTATTGACAATATAAGGCCCATTTTCTCAAATTTTAAGTGCATAAAGTATGCAACTATATAAAACGCTTTAAGCAGGGTTAAAACAATATAAACGGGATTTGCATATTGTATTGGAAGTATATTCCTCGGCACGCATACAAGTGCTATAACGAACTCGATAATGGTGATACCTAACAATATAAAGAACACTTTCCAGATTCTACCCTTGGTCATGGTTTCGTGTTCACCATCATGATGAACTTCGTGTGATTCTGTTGACATATGTAAATATTTTTAAACTAAGTAAAAGAATGTAAATACGAATACCCAAACAAGGTCTACAAAGTGCCAGTAAAGACCAACTTTTTCGACCATCAGGTAGCTTCCGCGTTTTTCGTAAGTACCCATTAGCACGTTAACGGTGATGATGATATTAATGATAACCCCGGTAAATACGTGAAAACCATGGAAACCCGTAATAGTAAAGAACAGGTTAGCAAACTCCTGCGAGGTCATGTGCTGTACTGCTTCGGTACCCCCCGTAAACAAATGCTTCAGCTCTTCTGCCGGAGGAACGCTGCCCCACCAAAAACCTTCGTGGTGCAAGTGACTCCACTCTAAAGCCTGGCAACCCAGGAACATGAAACCACCAATAATAGTAGCAATCATCCACCCAATAACTTCCTTTTTTGAGTTACGATGGCCAGCCTCTACAGCCAATACCATAGTAACAGAACTTGCAATGAGGATAAAGGTCATGATCCCCACGAAAACCAATGGGTAACCGCTATCAACTACACCAGGTACCGATTGGAAAACCTTATCTGCACCAGGCCATACGCTCGCGCTGAAACGTAATGAGCCGTAGGATATCAACAATGATGAAAAGGTGAAAGCATCCGAAAGGAGGAAAAACCACATCATTATTTTTCCGTACTCCACGTTGAACGGGGATCTTCCTCCCGACCAGGGCGAAGTTTTTACTTCGTCAATTTGTGAAACTGTTGTACTCATCTGTACTAATCTATGGGTGTATTAATTATGATTCAAAAGTAAAAAAACATAGAGATAAATCCATATAATATCGAGAAAATGCCAGAAAATGGAAGTTAATTCCATCTTAAACATGTTCTTTACCTGGGGGATATTACGGTATGTACCTATAAGTGTATTTATTAGCAATAACAAGGCGGCAAAAATGTGTATTAAATGCGCGCCGACAAAAACGTAAACAAAGGAACGTGAAGCGTTAGGATCAACAAAATAGATCTGCATTTTGTAGGTTAACACATAGCAGGCGTAGATCTGTAAGGCAAAAAATGCCAGTCCTAAACCTAATGTGATCCATAAATACAGCTTCTGCTTATCAAATTGCAACGCCTTAGCAGCCCGCGAGGCCAAAAACAAGGCGCCGCTGCTTAATACAATAACAATAGTACTATACAAAAACGATTGGGGCATGATCACGTTTAAACCGTGGCCGCTACCGCCCGAATAAACGATAAAACCACTGGTAAAAGCCGCAAAAAGCATAAACGATGTGAATATAAAGATCCACATATTAAACTTTTTGGCACCAAGGTTAAGCCTGTCGTTATCTTGTTCCATCCTTGCCATCATCTCACTTAACTATAAAATCAACTAAAAACATTATCTGAACTAACGGCAGGTAAAAAAACGAGCCGAACATTAATTTACGCGCCTCGGGGATCTGCCGGGTACGCAGCAACATAAATGACTGGTATAAAAATATCAAGCTGCATATCAATGATACACCGCCTACCCAGTAACCACCGTAACCATAAAAGGTTGGCAATAAACTCACAGGTACTAAAACAACGGCAAATATAAACGTAATTACCGCACTTGTTAAATCTCTTTTACCAGATGGCAGCAAGCGAAAACCTGCCAGTTTGTAATCATCATCCAAAACCCAGGCAATAGCCCAAAAATGAACAAACTGCCAGATAAACTGAATGGAAAACAGGATCAAAGCTATCTGGTCAATGTGTCCGTATTCCTGATTATGACTATGCGGCTGAGACGCCACATAACCAATAAGTGGTGGTAATGCCCCAGGGATAGCACCAACAAAAACCGCTGCTATACCCGACTTGCGTTTCAAAGGTGTGTACGCAAACGCATATAATAAAATCGAAAATACAGATAGTAAGCCGGTCAGCAGGTTTAAGCTACCTAACAAGTAAGTACCGGCCATGCCCATGCCTAAGCCTAATACCAATGCCTGCCCCGTAGTCATTTTTCCTGAAGGGATTGGCCGGTCCATAGTGCGCTTCATCAGCTTATCCAGATCTTTTTCGATGATCTCGTTAAAAGCATTGGCTGCCGATGTAACCAGGAAACCGCCTATAATAAGCTTTACCCAATCAACCCAAACGATATATCCATTTGCGCGGCTTCCAATTAAAAATGATATTGACGCCGAAAACACTACCAAAGAGGTAAGTCTCGTTTTAATTAGTTTTGAAAAATCAGCCCATTTCATCTGCTTACCTCCCTACTCTTAACACCATTAAATAAATTCAAAAGCAAATAAAATTGAGCCCCAAATATTAAACTCGCCAATACTATATGTGCAGCCTGGGCTATCGGCGGTAAAGCAAGATATGACAATAAAATCCCGGTAACTATTTGCAGCGTGATCATTAAAAAAGTAAAGCTCATCAGCTGCTGCTGGATTGAATGCCTGTTAAAGCCCCTGCGGATCAAAACAAATAAAGCCACATTAAGCACCAGCACCAAAACGGCCACATCCCTGTGATGCTGAAAAATTTCGCCGGCATTAGTGATCCAATCTTTACGGTAACCTCCCTGAAAATGATTGGCGACAGCGTCAATCTTTTCACGTACTTCAGTACCAAAGGCAATCTGCAGAATACTTACAAACAGTGCCGCAAGCGTTATAATGTAAACCAAAGGTGACGCACCCGAAGTGCTCTTTCCTGAGATTTTTGCCACATGATAGGTGTAAATACAAATTGCTAAAATGGCCAGTGCCAAAAGCATATGTACGGTAACTATCCAGGCAATTAAATTAGTTGATACTACAATTGAGCCTAACCAGGCCTGGAAACCAACAAGTACCAGGTTGAAAATACTCAGGATAGCTATTCTTTTATCCGTTTCCCAATAGCTGAAAGAGAATACCACCGAAAGCAGGAGGAAAAGGCCCGATAAAGCACCGATAAGGCGGTTTATATATTCAGTCCATGTTTTGCCTGCGTTAAACTCCTCAGGCACAAGGATAGAACGGTCTTCGCGGATTCTTTTCGCCAGATCACTGTACCCGAATACATCAAGTGTTTTTGCAAAACGCTGGTTCTTTTCAACGCGCTTGGCTACGTACTTCTGTTTATAATCTTTGGGCAGATCACTAATATCAGTAGGCGGTATATACCTTCCGAAACACTTTGGCCAGTCGGGGCACCCCATACCTGAACCTGAGCTACGTACAACACCACCGGCAAGAATCAAAACAAACAGCAGAACAATGATTGTAATATTGATCTTTTGAAACCTATTTTTTGCGGCTGTGCTCATCTAAATGTTTCTAAAAATTTAGGGTACCTATTCTGAATTTGAAGATTTGAAAATTTATTGATTTGAAAATATCGATTTTCAAATTTTCCACATTTTCAAATCTTCAAATTAGGATGGTACCCTAAAAGATCAGATAAGTATTAATTTATTTTACTTGTTCGTTTGCTTTCAGCGTACTTGTAAACTTATTAAGTTCCTCCAAACCTGCAGGATTATCTTCGAAATCATGAGGAAGGTTTGAACTCATTGTTTGCGAGTAAGGAACAGTTTGAGGGATGTAATCCTCTTCGGCTCCCGGTTTGCTGTAATCATATGGCCAACGGTAAACAGTTGGGATTTCACCCGGCCAGTTACCATGCAGGTGCTCAACAGGTGTAGTCCATTCCAGGGTATTTGATTCCCATGGATTTTGAGTTGCTTTTTGTCCTTTGAATATGGATACAAAGAAGTTATAAAGGAAACCAAATTGTGTAAGCGCAGCGATAATAGCAGCCCAGGTAACGAATGTATTTATGGTTAACCATTTTTGCATTGAAGCAAATTCGGTGAAGGCATAGTACCTGCGTGGTACACCGTCAAGACCCATAAAGTGCATTGGGAAAAATACCAGGTAAGCACAGATAAATGTTAACCAGAAGTGCAGGTAACCTAATTTTTCGTCCATCATACGGCCGAACATTTTAGGGAACCAGTGGTAAACACCGGCAAGCATGCCAAATATAGCTGCAGAACCCATTACAAGGTGGAAGTGGGCAACCACAAAGTAAGTATCGTGTAAATTGATATCCAAAGCAGCGTTACCCAGGAAAATACCTGTTAAACCACCAGAGATAAAGAACGACACCATACCGATAGCAAAAAGCATAGCAGGCGTAAACCTGATATTACCGCGCCAAAGTGTAGCTAACCAGTTAAATGTTTTTACAGCAGATGGTACTGCGATGATCAACGTAGTGATCATGAACACACCGCCCAGGAAAGGATTCATACCGGTAACAAACATATGGTGGCCCCATACAATGAACGATAATACGGTGATACCGATCAAAGAGTAAACCATCGCATGGTAACCGAAGATCGGCTTGCGTGAATTTACCGACATCACCTCTGATGAGATCCCCATCGCAGGCATGATTACGATATATACTTCCGGGTGACCCAGGAACCAGAATAAGTGCTGGAACAGGATCGGGCTACCACCTTCAAATGGTTGCTGTACGCCGTTTAACACGATATCAGATAAATAGAAGCTTGTACCAACGCTGCGATCAAATATCAGCAATACAACACCGGCTACTAAAACCGGGAATGCAAGGATACCCAATATTGCAGTAAGGAATAAAGCCCAGATAGTTAAAGGCATTTTCCAAAGGTCCATTCCTTTTGTACGCATGTTCAATACAGTACTCACGTAGTTGATACCACCCATTAGTGATGACGCTACGAACAATACCATACTGATCAACCACAAGGTCATACCCTCGCCTGAACCCGGCATCGCTTTAGGCAATGCTGATAATGGAGGGTATATCGTCCAGCCACCGCTGGCCGGGCCTTTTTGTACAAAGAACGATGACAACATGATAACGCTGGCCAAAAAGAAGAACCAGTATGAAAGCATGTTCATGAACGGTGAAGCCATATCACGCGCACCTACCTGCAATGGGATCAGTAAGTTGGCAAAGGTACCGCTCAAGCCTGCAGTTAATACAAAGAATACCATGATGGTACCGTGTATGGTAACCAACGCAAGGTAAAAATCGGGGCTGATACGTCCGTTAGGAGCAAAACGGCCTAACAAGGTAGTTAACAGCGGGAATGTTTTATCAGGGTAAGCAAGCTGGATCCTAAACAGGATTGACAAAATCATTGCGATAACCGCCATAGTAATACCTGTAATCAGGAATTGCTTGGCAATCATCTTGTGGTCCATGCTAAATACGTATTTAGACAGGAATGATTGGTCATGGTGGTGTTCGTGACCGTGTTCGTCGTGGTGGGCTCCTGCGTGGTCGTGAACTGCTAATGTTGACATATCTCTATTTCTTATCTTTATTAATTATTTAACGCTAACCTATTTGTTGAAGCACCGCTTTGCTCGTTGTTTGCTGCCGCAAAATGAAGCTCTTTTCTTAAAGCATCATTGAGATAAGGCTTTTGCCTTGACAGCCATGACTGATATTCGGCTTCTGAAACAACACGTACAACTTTTTGCATGTTGTAGTGGCTTCCACCGCATATTTTGTTGCAGTAAAGGGTATATTCAAATTTAGGGTCGTCTAATTTGGTGCGCATTTCTGCGGTAGTAATAGTAGGGGTAAATTTAAAGAAGGTTGGTAAGCCGGGTACCGCGTTCAATTGAACCCTGAAATGAGGCATATAAACGCTATGGATCACATCCTGGGCAAGTATATTCAACCTGATTGATTTATTAACGGGCAGGTACATGGTATCAACCCTTAAATCATCAAAGCTACTTTTCTTTTTAAAGTTAACACCTAACAGGTTAGCACCTGTAACCAAACGGAAATCCTTAGGGCCTAATACACCATCTTTACCAGGATAACGCAATTCCCAGGCAAACTGGTGACCGGTTACATCGATATTGATATCATCTTTAAGATTTTCACTGTTCATGATCTTCTGCCAGGTAAAGAAACCAAACACAACCAGGATAGTCAGCACAATGGCCGGTGCAATTGTCCAAACCTTTTCAATGGTATTATTGTGTGGCAGGAAGTGTGCGCGGCGTTTATCAGAATGACGGTATTGGAACAGGAATGTAAACAGCAGGATCTGGGTAACAAAAAATACTATCATTGTTAAAACAGTAGTGACGGTAAACATCTCATCTATTTTAACCCCATGGGCCGAAGCGGCTTCCGGTAAGGTCATACTGCCTTGCTCGGTAAACGACCAATAAGCCCCGTAAAGACCAAGAACAAGGAAAATGATGCAGATTACGGCCATTACGTTATTCCATTTCAAACCTTTTTTGCCCTGCATTTTCAAGGTAAGGTCATATATCTTAAGGATTTTGCCAACGATAGCAACACCTAAGCAGATCAGGAAAAAGATAGCTACATAATATGCCACCCCGGTCCAGTCAACCTTAGGAGCCTCTTCCTGACCCGGAGCCGCACCGGCGGCCTCAGTTTGCGCCATCAGCAGGTTTGTGCCAAGTAGCATAAACACAGCGAAGAACGATAGTAGTTTTTTAGAATTTATTAGTTTTCTGAATCCCATTTTAGTAAGCTGTTTGGTATTCTGTATTTTGGTGCAAATGTAATAATTATTATATGTGATGATGAAGGCTTTCCTGTAAGAACGGGTGTTTTTTAGGAACGAGCGACTTAAACTTGGTTAAGGCCGTCATTGCTGTGAAGGTAAATAAACCTCCGAAGCCTAAAAATACACCTACTTCAATCCAACTGATTTCAGTTAACCATGATGAAGTAGGGCCAACAGTACCAGGCATAATCATCATAAAGTAATCAAGCCAGTGACCAACAATCAGGATGATACACATAATCTCTACTGTACGATAAATACGTTTAGAATCACGGGACATCAACACTAATAAAGGGGTAAGGAAGTTGATGATAATGTTAAGCCAAAACCATGGTTTAAACTCAGGCTCCCACCTCTTAAAGAAGTAAACGGTTTCTTCAGGGATGTTGGCATAGTAGATCAACAGGAACTGTGCAAACCAAACGTAAGTCCAGAAAATCGAGAACCCGAAGATCAGTTTGGTTAAGCTGTGCATATGGTCTTCAGTAACCCACTCAAAGTAACCGATCCGTTTCAACCTGATCAATACCAGTGTAATAACAGACAACCCGCTTACCCACATGGCAGCAAAGTTATACCAGCCAAACATGGTCGAGAACCACTCTGCCTCTAATGACATGATCGTATCAAAAGCATATATCGGCGTAGTAAATCCAAAGATAACCAGGAACAGGCATGACATGTTAAAGCTCTTTTTGTAGTAGAACATACCACCCAAATCGTCTTCTGCTTCTGAGTATTTGGCCAATAACCAACCGAATACACAATATGAACCGAGGAAACAAATCAAACGGATTATAAATCCAACTTTATTCATGTACCCGGCTTTACCTGCGATAACAGCATTGTAATTTTCACTATGCGGATCAGTAACACCTACAGCGGCCCAAATTTTATATAAGTAAGGGGCCACAACCTCTTTACCTTCTTCGTTGGCTACTGTATGCGTTAATGAAAACCCTGCGACAACTATTACAATAAGTATAATCGCAGCAATCCAAAGAACTTTTCCGAAAGCCTGAGGGATCCTGATCATCGATGCAGACCAGCCGGCTTGCGCTGCGTACTGTACGGCACAAAAGAAAATTCCGCACATACAAACCGCAGCAAAGTAATAGGCCATCAGCAACAGGTTGGCAAATGTACGCTCGGTATAGCCAAGCGCAAAGCCACCAAGTATGGCAACCAAACCAATCACGATGCATATCAAGCTCCATGTTTTGGCTTTGCCGACAAATTCGTATTGCCCGTCAAAATTATTATGAGTCTTCATTAATATCTTTTTCTTATAAGGTTTGTAAATGGTGAACATACATGATCACTTTCCAGCGTTCTTCGGGAGCAAGCTGAGAAGCGTATGAACCCATAGCATTTACACCGTAAGTAATGGTATGATAAATTTTACCGTCTGTAAGGTCTTTCATGTTACCACCGCGTGATGACTGGCCTTTTGAATATGATGGAGGGGCCGGATAACCATGCTGTACCACTAAGCCATCACCCTGACCATTAACACCGTGGCAAGGAGAGCAGAAATGCTCGAACAAGATCTTACCTTCAGCATAGTTAGCCTGGGTTTGAGCCAGGACAGATTTAACCTCAACACTGGCTAATTCATAACCCTCTTTGGTATTTGGATAATCAAATTTGGTAAAGCCAACCGGTATAGTTCCGGCAGGAGGCAACTGAGCGGTTTTACCATCTTTGAAATTATTATTTTTCTGATCCGGATCGTATGCTAAATGCTCGTACATATTAGGTGCATACTCCCAGCCGGTACTCCTTTTATCCTTGCACGATGTAAAAACTATCGAAGCAGCGATAATAGTAACTATAGTTCCTAATATTTTAATTTTATTCATAGCTAACATATTTTCTGTCGTTATGCTTAACTTCTGTAGCGCCCGCTTCTTTTAGTAAATTAGTGATATCGTCGTGAGGAATATTCCCTTTAGCATTAATTGCTATTACAAATTTATCATCAGTTGCACGCAGGTCCATTACCCTTGGCGCCCGGCCCGGGAACAGGTGGCTTGCAAAGAAGAAAGTAAATGTCATACCGAATGAGGTCCACAATACAGTCCACTCAAATGTAACCGGGATAAAATCGGGGATAGCAAAAAAGTTTTTACCACCGATGTTGATAGGCCAGTCATGAACCAGCATATAGTAAACCATGCTGAACATGATAGTACCACCTAAACAACCGAACATAAATGCTGCATAACCAAGGCGCGAATCTTTAATGTTTAATTTAGCCTCAATACCGTGGATTGGCATAGGCGTATAAACGTCATAAATAGGTACGCTGTTCTTTTGCAGCTTATCAATCCCATGCATCATATCATCGGGATCATCAAAAACGCCTAATATATATTTAGTGCTACTCATTAGTATTATGCTTTTAAGTATTCAGACTGTTCAACACTATCAAATTTCTCCAGCGAAGCGATATAAAATTCAGCTTCGGCAGGTACAACATGGCCTTCTTCCATAAGTTTCTTCTTAGCCTGCTCGCTTGAGCTTTTCAGCAGCAATTTAACCTCGGCCATAGCTACTGAAGGCAATACCCTGATGAATAACAGGAACATGGTAAAGAATACACCTATTGAACCGATGAACACGCTTACGTCAACCCAGGTTGGATAGAACATAGCCCAGCTTGAAGGTATAAAGTCGCGGTGCAGTGAGGTAACGATAATTACGAAACGCTCAAACCACATACCGATGTTAACCACGATTGATAATACCCATGACAACGGAATATTGGTACGGATCTTCTTGAACCAGAACAGCTGCGGGGTAATTACGTTACAAGTCATCATGCTCCAGTAAGCCCACCAGTACGGACCGGCGATACGATTTGCGAAAGCATATTGCTCATACTCGTTTTGTGAGTAGAAAGCGATGAACAACTCTGTTAAGTAAGCCACACCTACAATCGAACCGGTTAACATGATGATCTTGTTCATCGATTCGATGTGAAACATGGTGATATAGTTTTCCAGGCCTAAAACCTTACGTGCAATAAGCAACAGGGTTTGTACCATGGCGAAACCTGAGAAGATCGCACCTGCAACGAAGTATGGAGGGAAGATGGTGGTGTGCCATCCCGGTTCCAGTGAAGTTGCAAAGTCCATTGATACGATGGTATGTACCGAAAGTACCAGTGGGGTTGAAACACCTGCCAGGATCAGCGATACTGTTTCAAAACGCTGCCAGGTTTTAACTGAACCTGTCCAGCCGAATGATAGTACTGAATAGATCCTGCGGCGGATACCTTGCGCACGGTCACGGATAGTAGCGATGTCAGGTAATAAACCTGTGTACCAAAATACCAATGAAACCGAGAAGTAAGTTGAGATCGCAAATACGTCCCAGATAAGCGGTGAGTTCCAGTTTACCCATAAAGAACCGTACTGGTTTGGCAACGGTAATGAATAAACGGCCATCCATGGGCGGCCCATGTGAGCGGCGATATAAGTGGCCGCACAAATTACCGCAAAGATTGTCATCGCTTCGGCCGAGCGGTTGATGGAGTTACGCCAGTTTTGACGGAACAGCAACAATACCGCCGAGATCAGCGTACCGGCGTGACCGATACCTACCCACCATACGAAACCGGTAATATCCCATGCCCATCCTACTGTTTTGTTTAAGCCCCATTCGCCCAAACCGAACCAAAAAGTCCAGCTGATTGCGAAAACCCAAAGCGAGGCGCCAAGCGAGGCTACACTAAAACCGATCCACCAGGCCTTACCCGGCATATTTTCTACAGGGCGTAATACATCATCCGTAATTTTTCCATACGTGATGTCCTTACCCGTAATTAACGGTTCCCTTATTATTGATTCACTATGAGATGCCATATATCTTAATCTCTGTATATAAAAATTTATGCCTGAGCTTCAGTTTCAATCAAATTTCTAACTTTTGTCTGGTAACCAATACCTGGTTGTACGTTAAGTTCTTCAAGCACGTAGTAAGTTCTTTCACTTGCAAGTGCTTTTGAAACTTCAGAGTTAGGATCATTCCTGTTACCGAACACGATAGCGTTAGCTGAACATGTTTGCTGACAAGCCATTTTGATTTCGCCGTCTTTAAGCGGACGTTTCTCAATTTTAGCTTTCAGTTTACCGGCCTGGATACGCTGGATACACATTGAGCATTTTTCCATAACCCCACGGAAACGTGTAACCACGTCAGGGTTAAGTACTAATTGTGTATGTTCGCCTTGCAGGTAGTTATCAAAACGTGCGTCATTCCAGTAGTTGAACCAGTTAAAGCGGCGTACTTTGAACGGACAGTTGTTAGCGCAATAACGTGTACCTACGCAACGGTTGTAAGCCATGTGGTTTAAACCTTCAGACGAGTGAACGGTAGCTAATACCGGGCATACTGTTTCACAAGGTGCGTGGTCACAGTGCTGGCAAAGCATTGGCTGGTGAACAACCGATACATTGTCAAAGTTCTCAAGCTTATCAATTTCCTTCTCTTTGGTAACTGCTTCTTCGCTGTTGCCATGGTCATTGTAGCTATAGTAACGGTCGATACGGATCCAGTGCATTTCACGACGACGTGAAACCTCATCTTTACCTACAACCGGGATGTTATTTTCTGCAGAACATGCAACCACACAAGCACCGCAACCGGTACAAGCGTTAAGGTCGATAGCCATTACCCAATCGTAAACTGGGCGGTCATGGTTATCCCAAAGTGATTCGCCATTATAATCTTTACGGCCGTGCTCATTACCGCTGCCTGCTGCAGGGTTCTTTTTGTATTCAACAAAAGTTGCCTCGCGGATCACGCTTCTGCCCTCGTACGAGTGGTGGGTTTGTGTTTGCGCAAGCGGTGATTTGTAACCGGCCGACTTGAATGAAGCTACAGCAGCAGTTTGGAAAGTACCATTGCTTAAGCTAAAGAAAGGGAAGGCATTTTTACCAACATTGTTACCAACCGGACCAGCATTTGTACGTCCATAACCTACAGCTACTGATAAAGTTCCCTGTGTTTGACCAGGCTGAGCCAATACCGGTAACTCAACTGAATAACCGTTAGCATCGATCTTAATCACATCACCTTCTTCCAGTTTCAATTTCTTCATATCAGAAATTGACATAGCAGCAAAGTTATCCCAGGTAACTTTTGAAACCGGATCAGGAAGTTCCTGCAACCATGGATTGTTGGCACGTTTACCATCACCTATAGCCTGGCTAACATAAAGCTGCAATTCAAATTTGTCACCATCAGCTGCAACAGCTTTGCTCTGGGTTAATATTTTTTGAGTTACACCGGCAAGATCAAGGCTAAAGCTGTAAGCCGCCGCCGCTACAGGAGCAACTATCACCATACCTGTTTGCAACAGGGTTTCCCATCCTTTTTGACCAGACAGGCCACCTTTTGCCAACAAACCTGAATCCCAGGTTTTGCGTACGTAAGTGTAATAATCTTTTATTGGGTTTTCCATCCAAACCAATAAGCTGTGCTCGGCCTGGCGGGTATTATAAACCGGGTTAATGGTTGGCTGAATTACAGTGTAGTAACCTTCAACAGCGTTTGCATCACCCCATGTTTCCAAATAATGGTGATTTGGGGCATTAACGGTAGCTAATAAAGCTGTTTCATCAGCATGATCTGCAAATGATACAGTTAAACGAACGTTTTTAAGCGCTGCTTTAAACTCATCGTTTTTATAGTAATCATATGCAGGGTTAGCGTTCAGGAATAATACTGCACCAACATCACCGCGTTTTACTTCACTTACAAACTCAACAAATGCAGCGTCGTTACCGGCATATTGTTTTGATGGGTTATCCAAATCGATGGTAGTACCGTAGCTGCCTAATAAGGAGTTGATAGCATTAACCAACACTTGTGTAGCAACATCGTTTGAACCCGAAACAACTAACGCTTTGCCTTTAGCAGCAACCAATTCTTTGGCGGCTAACTGGATAGCGGTATCAACTTTTTTGCTGCCGGTTGCTTTTGAACCCGGTAAAGTAGTACCTGATATAGCGTTATAAAGATTTATTAATGCAACACCAATTTCTGATGGTTTGGTAGTGATGCGGGCATCGGCGTTAGTACCGGTTAAGCTCATACCAGTTTCAAACTGAATGTGGCGCGACATCTTTTTGTTTGCCAGAGATTTGCTGTTACGGTTTGAAACATACTGGCGGGTAAATTCTTCGCCAGAGATCCAGGTACCTAAGAAATCCGCACCGAAACTTACAATTACATCGGCTTTATCAAAGTTGTAGTGAGGCAATACTGCTTTACCAAAACTGTTTTGATTGGCCTGGATGATACCGGTATATGAAACCGCATCATAATTGATATGTTTTGTAGTAGGGTATTTAGCGATGAATTCGGCAATAACTGCTAAAGTTGAAGGGCTGTATACAGTTGAAGTAACCAAACGGATGCCTTTACCTGCTGCAGCAACAGCTGCAAGCTCTTTCATTACATAAGCATCAACCTCGGCCCAACCAGCTTCGTTACCTTTTAATTTAGGATCTTTTAAACGGTTAACATCATACAGGTCAAGTACTGAAGCCTGGGCTTGTGCGCTTAAACCGCCTTTTGAAAACACGTCGTTAGGGTTACCTTCAACTTTGATAGGTCGGCCTTCGCGGGTTTTAACCAAAATAGCCTGACCTTCGTAGCTTGAAGAGTAGTAGTTAGCCACACCTGGGGTAACCTCTTCAGGTTTGATCAGGTATGGAATTGATTTATGCACCGGCACTTTCTGACAAGCCGCCAATGTAACTGCTCCAACACCAAAGCCAAGCGCCTTTAAAAAGTCGCGGCGGGGAGTTTTAGCTGATAAACCAGATCCGCTAAGCACTTCCTCGATAGGAATTGGCTCTGCAAATTCGTTCTTATTTTTCTCAACAAATTCTGGTGTTCTGTTTAGTTCTTCTAAACCTTTCCAGTATTTTTTATTGCTGTCCATTTAAGCTGTATAAACTGTAATGCTAAATTCTTTTTATTAATAGTGACACTTACCGCACTCGATACCACCTAACACGGCGGCTGTAACTTTCTCACCTTTCTTGATCTTATCGTGTGCAGCCAGGATGCTGTCATAGTAAGCATTGCCTTTACCGTTAACTTCGGTACGTTTGTGGCACTGGATACACCACTTCATGGTAAGCGGAGAGTATTGGTAAACCTCTTTCATTTCCTGTACCGGACCATGGCACTGCTGACATTTAATACCGCCAACTTTTACGTGTTGAGAGTGGTTAAAGTAAGCTAAGTCGGGCAGGTTGTGGATACGTACCCACTGAATTGGTTTAGCTGCAGTGCTGTCATACTTCTGAGTTTTTGGATCGTAACCCAAGGCATCATAGATCTTATGGATCTCTTCCGACTCGGTTTTAACAACCTTGTGGCAGTTCATACACACGTTTAATGAAGGGATAGAAGCATTTTTTGACTTGTATGCACCTGTGTGGCAGTACTGGCAATCAATTTTCATGATACCTGCGTGTAACTCGTGCGAGTATTTAATTGGCTGCACCGGCTGGTAACCCTGGTGAACGTTGGTGTTCCATAAAGTAACCCAACCCCAGCTGCACATAGCAACAGTACCTGCAACCAATATAAAGAATACCAG
This sequence comes from Mucilaginibacter sp. cycad4, assembly GCF_034263275.1. Classification (NCBI taxonomy): domain Bacteria; kingdom Pseudomonadati; phylum Bacteroidota; class Sphingobacteriia; order Sphingobacteriales; family Sphingobacteriaceae; genus Mucilaginibacter; species Mucilaginibacter sp. cycad4. The sequence continues at coordinate 4,777,735 of NZ_CP139559.1, forward strand.
TTTTTTGTTTTTAAGGATTTTGGTAATAAATTCCTTTTTAGCGTCAACCGCTACAGCACCTTCCGGAGTAACAATTTCGTCCTCAATAATAAGGTCTTTGTTTTTAAGCAGGATGCGCTCTAAAGAACCTACTACCCTGTTCAATACCAGGATAACGATGAAGGCGATAACGATGATACCGATCAAACCGAAAACAACCATATCGCTCGGGCCGCTTTCAACTTTAACAGATGTAGCGCCATTTGCCCCGCCACCTGCCGGCTTAGCCTGCATGTCTTTCCAGGTAGTACGAACATAGGTTAAGATATTACCTACATCGGCATCGCTAAGATCAGCGAAAACGGTCATGCCCGACTGGTTGTACTCGTTATAAATTTTGAGTGCCTTAGGGTTTTTAGCAGCAATCAGCGCCTGGTTATTCTGAATCCACTGGATAAGATATTTATCGTCGGTTTCTTGAGTAAGCTGCGGGCCTAATGCCGGACCAATTAAACGGGTGTCGATTTTGTGACAGGTAGTACATTTTGATTTGAAAATGGCCTCGCCTTTAGCAGCGTCAGTTTGCGCGTACGCAGTTGATAAACTCCAAAAAGCAAACCCGGCAATCAGTAAAACCGACCTTGAGAATTGTTTAAGAATCAATGAGAAACTTCTCATACAGTGTATTTATGCTAAATAATTTTTATATTAATGATTGAAACTGTTGTAAGATGTATGTTTCATCGGATAATTACAGGCACAAAAGTATAATTTTATACACTATCGGTGACACATAAATGACACCAACCTATAATTTATAATCGTTCTAAATAGACAAAAAACTGCGTTTAAACGCTGCTAAATGCATATTAATGTCATTTGACATTTTTGGGGAATAATTATTATCCAACTTTAATTATAAAATTTTATCTATTGTTTTAATAACCAGGCAAAAATAAGCGGTGCAACAATGGTTGCATCACTCTCTACTATAAACTTAGGCGTGTGGATGTCAAGCTTGCCCCAGGTTATTTTTTCGTTTGGAACTGCGCCCGAGTATGAACCGTATGAGGTAGTTGAATCGGAGATCTGGCAGAAGTAGCTCCAGAAAGGAACATCATGCATCTCCATATCCTGGTAAAGCATCGGCACAACGCATATCGGGAAGTCGCCGGCTATACCACCACCTATCTGGAAAAAGCCGATGCCTTTGCCCGACGAGTTTTTAGTATACCAGTCGGCCAGCCATGCCATGTATTCGATACCGCTTTTCATGGTTGACGCTTTAAGCTCGCCTTTAATAACATATGAAGCAAAGATGTTGCCCATGGTCGAATCTTCCCAGCCTGGTACAACGATAGGCAGGTTCTTTTCAGCCGCGGCAAGCATCCATGAGTTTTTAGGATCAATTTCATAGTATTGCTCCAATTCACCGCTCAATAATATTTTGTACATGTACTCGTGAGGGAAATAGCGCTCGCCGCTGTCATCAGCATCTTTCCAGATCTTGTGGATATGTTTTTGCAAACGACGGAAAGCTTCCTCTTCCGGGATACAAGTATCTGTAACACGGTTATAGTGATTTTCGAGTAAATCCCATTCTTCCTGAGGGCTCAGGTCGCGGTAATTAGGTACCCTTTTGTAATGTGAGTGCGCTACAAGATTCATGATATCCTCTTCCAAATTGGCGCCTGTACATGATATAATAGCAATTTTATCCTGGCGGATCATCTCAGCCAGTGAAATACCCAGCTCGGCTGTACTCATGGCCCCTGCTAAGGTTACCATCATTTTACCGCCTTCTTCAAGGTGTGTTTCATAGCCTTTAGCTGCATCCATTAATGCCGCGGCGTTAAAGTGCAGATAATTTCTTTCAATAAACTGCGAAATAGGTCCTCTTGTAGTGCTCATAATATTTCAATAAATTTCAGCCGCAAAAGTAGACATTTTAGTTAAATTGGATTTTAAATGGAACTTTATCTTTTTATAACCATTTCATCTCGAAAATTAACGTCCCCCATCCCCTACCCCTCCTTGTATTGTCATCATTATTTTTAAAATACTGTCCACATAACCTTATAAAGCAAAATGGATTATATTAGCCAACGCAAATATCTATGAAGAAACTTGTTACCTTAATACTGATCTGCGCTCTTTCAACCAGTGCCTTTTCACAAATATCCCGCGTTGTGAAGCGGATGTATTTTGATAAAGACACCACGCGCAAAAGCAGCTTTGTTATTTTACCCGTTTTAAGTTCGGCCCCCGAAACCGGGCTGGAGGTTGGCGGCGCAGGCCTCCTTTCTTTTTATACCGATACTTCAAAACTCAATACACGGGTATCCAATGTTTTTGGATATGCCTCTATTACCACAAAAGGTCAGAGCCGTTTAAGCCTTACTACCAGCTACTGGACACCCGGGAACGATTATCACCTAACAGCCGGCATTGGCTACATCAATTTTCCTTTTAATTTTTATGGCATCGGTAACAATACATTAAGGGCTAACTCCGACAGGATTGGTCAAAAACGGTTCAAGGTGAATTTTACTGCCGAAAAAAAGATCTCGAATAACCTGTACGCCGGTATAATAGGTGGCGCCTGGGATTACAAATTCAAGGATGATGATAAAACAGGCATATTTTATACCGACCCTCGCGTTGAAGACCATGGCGGCGGACCAAGCGCCTACATAGGCCCAACCATCACATTCGATAATAGGAATAATAATACTTACACCACCAAAGGGCTCATTGTAAACGCCTATTTTCAGGCTATACACGGCATGTTTGGCAATAACGATTATAAAGGCGGCTTCTTCAACATCGAATATTCGCAGTTTTTTTTGCTGGCACCTAAATGGGTGCTCGGCCTCGATGTACAGGAACAAAGCCTTACCGGCAGCACTTCGCCGTTTTATTTATTGCCTGGTTTAGGTAGCGATGAGCTCATGCGGGGTTATTATAACGGGCGCTTTCGTGACAGGAATATGTTAGCCGGCCAGGCCGAACTCCGTTACCGTCTCAGCAATCGCATAGGCTTTGCAGGTTTTGTTGGCGGCGGCGAGGTTTTTAAAAGCAGCTTCAGCGCTTCCGAACTAAAGCCAAACTATGGTGGTGGCATCCGTTATTTTTTTGATGTTGAAAAAGGGCTTGCCGTACGTATTGATTATGGCGTAGGTCAGAAGATCCCTAACGAGAAAAGATTAACCGGCTTTTATATTGGATTGGGTCAGTCGTTTTGATCTTTGAGTTCATAGTTGATGGTTCATAGTTCATGGCAAACTCCCTATCGTAAATGGATTGAGTGATTTAATACAACGCACTTCGGCCATGAACCATGATCTACTAACCATGAACTAACCAACGGTTAATACCTCACCCTAAAATCTTCCTTACTCATCCCCGGCTTAAAAAATACCAGGCCGATATAAAACAGGTCAATAGTTACCCTTACCCGCTTGTCAGTCTTTACCCGCTCCCAGGCCCGTTTTGTATTTTGTGTGCAATGGATCCCTGAAAAGATCAGTACCGTATCATCATTAATATTGGGTATTACTTTTTCCAGGCATTCTGTTGCATCATGCCTGGCAGCGTCTACCAAAATCATGTCAGCCTGTCGGGATCCTGCGGAATCCTTTATATCGGTGATCTCAGCCTTGGGGACAGCGTTGCCAACTATCAATGGTATAATATAATCGTCATGATCAGCAAAAAAAACAGTTGCGGGCTTAAAATAAACAGCAAACCGGTAAATCAATTTGTAAACTTTAAGCGGCATGGTTTTTATCACGCGCTTGTCAGGATGTTGTTTGTGGAGTATCTTTTCAATTTCCCGGTACACTTTTTGGTCGCGATAATCGTAAATAACCGTATCAATCAGCTTGTAAACAAATGGTGAGTGTACGCCATGCCTGTTGTTGGCCTTAAACCGGTGCAGCAAATAACTGAGCCCGTACCTTATATTATACATCGCTGTAAAAATAAAAAAGGTTTAGTATTTTAGCGTTACAGCGTATGATAAATCCAACTGAAGTAAATTCATTGATTCGCCTGCTGGATGATCCGGACAGCGAGATCTTTGAGCATGTGTATAACAAATTATTTTCATATGGGGCAGAGGCAATTACTTATCTCGAATCGGCCTTTGAACAGGCTTTTGACCCTATCCAGCAGGAACGCATAGCTAACCTGGTGCATGAGATTCAGTTCAGCAACCTTAAAAACGATTTAAAACTTTGGAACCAAAGCGGCGCGTTCGATTTGTTGCAGGGCATCCTGATCATTAACCGGTATCAATACCCCGACCTTGATGAGCAAAAGGTAATCAACCAGATAGAAGCCATAAAACGTGACATATGGATCCAAATGATGAATGAGGCCAGTCCGAAAGAACAGATCAAACTCATCAACCATGTATTTTACAATATCTACGGTTTCAGCGGCAACACTGCCAATCACCTCGATCCGCAAAACAGTTTTTTGAGCCAGGTGCTGGAAACCAAAAAAGGTAACCAGATCTCGTTAGCCATCATCTATTCCATCATAGCGCAAAAACTGGATATCCCGGTTTATGGCGTTAACCTGCCCCAGCATTTTATCCTCGCCTATCTTGACGAAAGCATGCAGAGCGAGTTTGAAAGCGGCATCCTGTTTTACATTAACGCCTTTAACAAAGGTTTTTTGTTCGGCAGGCGCGATGTGGATATGTTCCTGAAACAGCTTAACCTTAAATTTGACAAACAGTTTTACGAGCCCTGCTCCAATACCGATATCATTAAACGGGTGCTCCGTAATCTTATCAGCGCTTATGAAAATCTTGGCTCGGCCGAAAAGGTAAGGGAGTTGAATGAATTGCTCCAAATTATGGATGATGCCCCCCCCGCCCCCTAAAAGGGGTGCTTTTGATTTGCAAGGTATTTTACCCCTAAATGTCAACCATTGTTCCCCCTTTAGGGGGTTAGGGGGCTCTTTATCCCACCGATCCTGTATTTCATCCCATTTATTTATTCAGTAGTATTGTGCATTATACCTTGCGGGCATAATTCAAAACACTATGAACAATCTGCTAAAAAAGAACCTGAACCTTGGCAAAATTGAATTTTGGGCCGCAGCCACTATTTATACTTTTGCTGTTATTTTGCTGTTAACTAAAGTTGCCGACAGTAATTACAAAGAAATATGGACCCCATACAGGTACATGTTCAACAACTACCATCTGCATTACTCCTACTCTAAATTTTACTTTTTTCCGCAAATATTTAGATATACGGGGTATTGTGGCGCCTTTTTACTTTGGAACTTCGTTATCGTTCCTGCCCTGGCCGAAAAAAAACGAATTGCCTGGAATATTATTTTGGCAGCAGCCCTGCTTGTTGCCCTTTGGGGGTTATTCGGTATAACCGATACATGGTTAAAGGGCTACCTTTTTTACCACAAATCTGCCGACTATGTATATAACCTCGTTTTCAAAACAAATGTATTGTATGCTTTATGGGTAATGATGATGCTTACTTTTTACAGCATGATCAAGTATTCGGCAAATTTCCTGTTAAGTAATGTGGATAAAATACAAGCCAAATACCGTGTGCTTACCCACGATTGTATTATCGCGATTGTGATTTTCATGATCATCGCATTCATGATGGCACTTGCCGATTTCCCGGTTGATCTGATCACTACTTTTGTGATTATTGCGCCTGTAGCCATAGGCGTTTATGCCTTGTCTTTTTATAGTTTAATACCACAAACGCTGGCCAAAAATAGCGGCATTTTCAGATATCTGCTCAAAGTTGCAGGTGTAATGTTGCTGATCAGTATACCAATAGGCATTTTAACAAGCTTGATATTTGAACAATCAGAGCCGACATTTATTATCGGCGGTTTTAATTGCGGCATACAACTGCTTATCACAGCCCCTTTTGCCTGGATAGTTTACAAACGAAAAATGTCCGGCAACCAGGAAATCACCTATCTAAAAACTGCTCTTGGCCGCTCCACTGCCGATCTGGATTTTCTTCGCTCACAGATCAATCCGCACTTTCTGTTTAACGCGTTGAATACCCTTTACGGAACTGCCTTGCAGGAAAACTCCGAACGTACAGCCGAGGGGATCCAGCGCCTGGGCGATATGATGCGCTTTATGCTGCAGGAAAACATGCAGGAAAAGATCCTGCTGGTGCGCGAGATCGATTACCTGAACAACTACATCGCCCTGCAAAAATTGCGCACCCAAACGTCGCCGGATATCAGCATCGTACTGCAAATTGAAGATCACGTAAACGCCCTGCAAATTGCCCCGATGCTATTGATCCCATTTATTGAAAACGCATTTAAACATGGCATCAGCTTACGCGAACCATCACATATCAATATCAGCCTGCAAACCAAAGAGAGTACACTTTATTTTGATGTGCATAACAGCATCCACCCTAAAATTGCCAACGATACCGAAAAATATAACAATGGTGTAGGCCTGGAGAATGTTAAACAACGGCTGGTACTTTTATATCCAAATAAACATGAACTGGTGATTCGCGAAAGTGCCAAAGATTTTTTCATACATTTAACTATACAACTGCAATAAGTTTTGATTACCGCCATAGCCATTGATGACGAACCCATAGCACTTGATGTGATTCGCTCGCATGCTGCAAAGGTGCCCTTCCTTGATTTGAAGGCCGAATTTACTGATGCTTTTAAGGCGATGGATTACCTGCAACGTGAACCTGTAGACTTGCTTTTCCTGGATATTAAGATGCCCGATATTTCTGGCATCGACCTGTTAACCTGCCTTAACAAAAAACCGCTGGTGATCTTTACTACCGCCTATACCGAGCACGCCGTTACCAGCTTCGAGCTTGATGCTGTAGACTACCTGTTGAAGCCATTCGCGCTTACCCGCTTCATGAAAGCCTGTAACAAAGCCTACGAACTTTACAACTTCAGGAACACTGCCGATGTTAAGGATTACATTTTCCTAAAAACCGGCTATGAGCAGGTACGCGTTAATTTCGACGACATCTATCACCTGGAGGCTACCGGCAATTATGTAAATTTTATTTTGAAGGATAGCAAGGTACTCACCCGCATGACCATTACCGAGGTGGAAGCGCTGCTGCCAGCCGAAAAATTCATTCGCATTCATCGTTCGTTTATTGCTGCTGTAAGTAAAATTGATAAGATAGAACGCCACCAGGTAACTATTAACGGGTTTATGTTGCCTGTTGGCGGGGCTTATGTACAGAATTTGGGGATGATTAAATAGATTATTCAGATTGCGGCTCCCCACTCTGGCATTTTATAAAGCTATGCAAACGAGGCTGTATCCTAAATTGTGATACAGCTTTTTTTTGACTTATCCGGATACTTAAGCGATATATATAGTTTGGGGTTGACTCTACTGACAAAAAGGGGGTTAACAGGGTTAACATAATTCAGGGTTAGCATTCACTTACATATCTAATAATCAGTTAATTGAGTGCATTTTCCCTGGAAAATATGTTAACCCCCTTTTGTATAAATATTATCGGCTAAATTTCAATTCATAGCTAACACAGCACCGGGGGGGGGCAATTTGATTTATGATACAGCCTCGTCTTAAATCCATCCTATAATTATTAACTTTAGCATATGCAGCAACGTGAACTTATCATTAGCAATTATGTAAAGGCCTATAACAACTTTGATGTTGAAGGCATGATTAAAAACCTTGCCCCATCCGTTAAATTTCAAAATATATCAAATGGTGATGTAAATATGGAACTTGACGGTACAGAAGCATTCAAAGTTCAGGCCGAACAGGCAACTAAGCTTTTTGAACGCCGGGAGCAAATCATAAGGTCGTTTAAACATGCCGGCAACCAAACTGAAATAGAAATTGACTATAATGCGATTTTAGCCGTCGATTTGCCCAATGGCTTAAAAAAGGGCGATGAACTAAACCTGAAAGGGCATTCAATTTTCACTTTTGGAGGAGATAATATTGTTGGGATAATGGATATTAGTTAAATTCACTTGTTCGATATAATGCAAAATATAACAAACATTGTTAAAAAAGCCATAAGCAAAGATGATGTTCTTTGGAGCATATATGAGTTCTTTTACTGCCTCGAACATTTAGGCAGCAAGGGATATGAGGTATCATATTGCGAAGATGATGATGAAAAAGTAGCTTCAATATTACTGTCAAGCAAAGTCATTGGATATATATGGAGAAGATATCCATTGATTTTTATCACCACAGATCAGTCGGATGATGTACAAATAGCTTTAACGGGGCAACCCTATATCGAGTACGTTATGATTACAGATTGGATACCGAGGAACTCGTTTTAGACGAAGACCCGGAAGTAAATAGTGTTGTATCTTATATTATAAGCAAAAGTGGTTTTTCAGCTACGGGTTTTTGGTTCTATCATGTAATTTAAGAGACTGTTAAGCATTTTTGTATTGTCGCCAACAAATTTACTCCACCACCAGCTTCTTCAACGTAATCCCAACCGTCGTTGTTTTCCTTTTCACCGCTGCCCCGTAGCTGAATGCTATCTTATACATCTTTTTTGATTTGATCCAGTTGACGAATTTAGGGTCGCAGACCGGGTTCAGTTTGTAAACGTATTGTTGGGGTTGAGGTTTAACTTCAGATACCGCTATGTAAATAGAACCGGGTGTTTTACAATCAGCCGGGGCATCAACATCACCCTGCTGATCCGCCACGAGGTATACCGCTATGTTAAGCGTTTTATGATCGGTATACACATAACGCTTTTGCAGGTTATTTAAAACATAAGTAAGATCCTGATTGGATACACTTTTGTATTTAATGGATTGTGCATTAACATCAAAGCAGGCACCCGCAACGAGCAACGCTGCTAACAGTATTTTTTTCAACATAAAATCATCATTAAGGTCGAACTTTGTGCTTTTCAAAAAAGACTGTTTACCTCAACAATAAAATCAGCTTACTGTTTTTACAGCAGAAGAAAATTAGTTATTCTCAATTACTTTCCGCCTAAAAAACCATTCTCTTCAAGCCATGATGCGGCCCATTCAAACCATTTGCCTTTATTTTTAGAATTATTCATCCCAAAACCATGGCCGCCCTCCTGAAAAAGGTGCATCTCTGCCTTCACTTTATTTTTTAACAGCGCATCATAAAACAAAAGGCTGTTTTGCACCGGCACTACGGTGTCATCCTCAGCATGAACTAAAAATGCAGGTGGGGTATTGGCTGTTATTTGTTTCTCATTTGAATAAAGATCAAGTTGTGCGGCTGAAGGGTTTTTACCTACCAGGTTTTCCCTTGAGCCAACATGAGCATACTCGCCAAAAGAAATTACAGGATAGATCAGCATCATAAAATCGGGGCGTACGCTGATATTTTCTTTAACGTCAATAACCGGTTTATCAAAATGTGTTCCTTCGGTTGAAGCCAGGTGCCCACCGGCCGAGAAACCGATAATACCTATTTTGGACGGATTGATATTCCATTCCGCAGCGTTTTTGCGTACCGTATATATAGCCATTTGAGCATCCTGTAACGGGCCGATGGACTTATCGGCCATGATATCATCACTTGGTAAACGGTACTTTAAAACAAAAGCGGTTACACCAATATTGGCAAACGCCTGGGCTACGGCCTTGCCTTCATGATCCGAAGCCAATCCGGAATACCCTCCGCCGGGACAAACAACAATTGCCGCGCCGTTAGCTTTACCTTTTTCGGGCAGGTATGGCGTTAATGTTGGCTCCGTCACCATTGAGATCCAGCTTCTGTTATCAGTTTTTTCAACATAGGCTGCCGGAGCTTTTTTTGAGTTAGGAACACCATTAGGATAAAGCGGCATTGGCTTTTCCTGGGCATAGCAGGCAAATGTTATAGTGGTCAATACAAAGGCAGATAAAATGGTTTTCATATTTTTAAAAGACAAATTGGATGTGTCCAAAATACAATTAATCCCCCAAAAACAAAAAACGGAGTATCATTTAAGATAACTCCGGTTTTTATATCATACCGTCATCCTGAACTTGTTTCAGGATCCCCCTTGCATAGTCTGCGCCATACTGCCGGGATAGCGTCCGTGTGGGATGCCGAAATAAATTCGGCATGACCTTAATATTTTATTTCTTTACGTCTTTGGCCCGCCAAATTCCATCAGGTAAGCTTTCAGGAAATCATCCAAATCACCGTCGAGCACTGCTGCGGCGTTTGAAGTTTCATGATCGGTACGCAGGTCTTTTACCAGTTTATATGGGTGTAAAACATAGTTACGGATCTGTGAGCCCCACTCTATCTTCTTTTTATTACCCTCGATTGCATTGGTTAGTTCCATACGTTTGCGCATCTCAATTTCGTACAACTGCGATTTCAGCAAGCGGATAGCATTATCTTTATTCTGTAATTGTGACCGCGATTCCTGGTTTTTAATGATGATACCCGATGGCTTGTGGTATAAACGTACGGCAGTTTCTACCTTATTCACGTTTTGACCACCGGCACCGCCTGAGCGAAAGGTTTCAAATTCAATATCGGCAGGGTTTACCTCAATTTCAATAGTATCGTCAACCAAGGGGTAAACATATACAGAGGCGAACGAAGTATGACGCTTGGCATTAGCATCAAAAGGAGATACGCGCACCAAACGGTGTACGCCATTTTCACCCTTTAAATAGCCGTAGGCAAATTCACCTTCCAACTGTAACGTAACAGTTTTTACGCCGGCTACGTCACCTTCCTGATAATCCTGCTCGGTTACTTTATAGCCGTTCTTTTCGCCCCACATAATGTACATACGCATGAGCATACCGGCCCAGTCGCAGCTTTCGGTACCACCGGCACCAGCCGTAATCTGGAGTACGGCATTCAGCTGATCTTCTTCGGCCGAGAGCATGTTTTTAAACTCAAGCTCTTCAACTGCTTTTATAGCTGCATTATATTGTTCCTGCATTTCGGCCTCGGTAGCATCACCGCCCTGGTAAAATTCAAAAAGCACACCGGTGTCCTCAACAGCAGCAACCACTTTTTGAAAGGCATCTGTCCATACTTTTTTCACTTTGATGGATGCCAGTACCTTTTCGGCTTCTTTAGGGTGATCCCAAAAATGCGGACCAATGGTTATTTCCTGTTCTGCCTGCAATAATTCCAGCTTCTTATCAATGTCAAAGATGCCTCCTCAGGGAAGTTACTCTATCCCTTAAATCCTGAACTTGTTCTTTAGTCATGCGGCAAATATATATAATTTGAAAAATTGCCATAAATAAAAAGGCCTGCAAATTGTTTAACAATCGGCAGGCCCGTTCATTAGGCAGATGTAATAGTATGTTAGGCAACCATCAGGTCGTTCACAAGCGGGTTCAGATCGGTACGGTTACCGTTCAGTTTAGTTAACATGGTGCCCAAAGCAAATTCCTTGGCTTCACCGCTTTTTGTTTCCTTAATCAACTCATTCATTACAGTTGGGATCAAGGCCTTTGCAGCTTCTAAAGCATGCGCCGGATCGATACTGTAAAAAGTGTTAAGCTTATTGGCAAAGCGGTTTGTTATGCTCGATACTAATGAATTGTTGTAACTACCCGAAAACTGGAAGTACTTTATAAGTTCCTTCACCTTGCCGCTTTCAAGCTGGCCTTTTAATACTTCAATGATTGAACTTGAAGCTTCATTGATCACCGCCTCATGATATTTAGCAGGGATCACCGGGTTGTTGATAACGGCCGTCCCGGCGTTATCCTTTACAAGCAAAAACAGTTTTTCGAACATAGTAATACGTGCTTTTAAAGTAAATTTACAAATTGATGATAAATACCTCATTTGATTACCACCGACACAAATATATTAAATAAAAATTTTAAACTTCAAAATATATTTGTAATTCTTTTGTAATTCTCATAATTTTCAAGTGTAAAATAAACACTATGCTCGCAGTGTTTAAACAACACTAAGACAGGCTAATAATTTATTTAATGACTATCTAACAATTAACTTTTTACTTTTGTTGAAAAACAACACAATTATGCTGCCAACTACTGATTTTACAACAACCCAGGCTTACAAATATCTTACAGATCATTACATTGATATTGTATCAAAAAACCTGAAGGAAATGTTTGATGCTGACGACCAGCGCTTTAATAAATTCTCGATCCAGTTTGAGGATATCCTGCTTGATTATTCAAAGAACCGTATCGATGACGAAACCATCGCCTTATTGATCCAACTGGCCAAAGAATGTTCACTAAAAGAGGCTATAGACGCCATGTATTCAGGCGAAAAAATTAACGTTACGGAAGGCCGGCCGGTATTACACATTGCATTGCGTAACCGCAGCAACACCCCTATTTATGTTGATGGTAAAGATGTTATGCCTGATGTAAATAAAGTGCTTGAGCAGATGAAATCGTTCAGCGAAGCTATTATCTCAGGCGAGTGGAAAGGTTATACCGGTAAAGCTATTACTGATGTGGTGAATATTGGTATCGGCGGCTCAGACCTTGGCCCGGTAATGGTTACCGAAGCATTAAAAGCATACAAAAATCATTTGAACCTCCACTTTGTAAGTAACGTGGATGGCACACATATAGTTGAAACCCTGAAAGCGGTTGATCCTGAGACCACCCTGTTCCTGGTAGCTTCAAAAACTTTCACCACCCAGGAAACTATGGGCAACGCCCACAGCGCACGCGACTGGTTCCTGGCCAGCGGTGCTACTGAGGCCGATGTTGCTAAACATTTCGCGGCACTTTCAACCAATGCGGCAGCCGTTGAAAAATTTGGTATCGATACCAAAAACATGTTTGAGTTTTGGGATTGGGTTGGCGGCCGTTACTCTTTATGGAGCGCTATCGGTTTATCAATTGCCCTGAGCATTGGCTTTGAAAACTTTGCCGATCTGCTTGCCGGCGCCCACGCTACCGACAATCATTTCAAATCTGCCGAGTTTGATCAAAACATTCCGGTTATTATGGGTTTGATCGGCATTTGGTATAACAACTTCTTTGAGGCCGAAACTAATGTTATTTTGCCTTATGATCAATACCTGCACCGCTTCTCTGCCTATTTCCAGCAAGGCGATATGGAAAGTAATGGTAAACATGTCGACCGTAATGGTGAAGATGTTGACTACTCAACCGGTCCGATCATTTGGGGCGAGCCGGGCACAAACGGCCAGCATGCCTTTTATCAATTGATTCACCAGGGCACCAAACTGATCCCGGCCGATTTCATTGCCCCGGCACAATCACACAATCCGCTGGGTGAACACCACAACATGCTGCTTTCAAACTTCTTTGCTCAAACCGAAGCTTTAATGAACGGCAAAACCGAAGAAGTAGTTATTGAAGAGTTGAAAGCAGCCGGAAAATCGGACGAAGAGATTGCTAAAATCGCTCCTTTTAAAGTGTTTGAAGGCAACCGCCCAACAAACTCATTCCTGATTAAAAAGATTACCCCGTATACTTTAGGTGCGCTGATAGCCGCATATGAGCACAAGATTTTTACCCAGGGTATCATCTGGAATATCTACAGTTTTGATCAATGGGGTGTTGAGCTTGGCAAACAGCTTGCCGGCAAAATCCTTCCTGAACTAAAAGACAATGCAGAGATCAGCAGCCATGATTCATCAACTAATGGCTTGATCAATCAGTATAAAGCGTGGAGGTAATAGCCCCCCGGCCCCCTAAAGGGGGAGTTTTATATTAAAAACAACAAACGCCCGGAAAACCCGGGCGTTTGTTGTTTAAGTCACTGCCGCGGGCTTGCAGCCCGCGGGTAAATACAACTTCAGCTTTCAGTTGATGACTACAGCCAAACGCTTCCTATATATGATTGTCAGGAAGTTATGCTGAAACATTATTCTTTTGTTTCTGAATAACTTTCTGTTGCCTGAGTTTGCGGTGGAGGGAAAGGGCTTTGATAATCGGCCGGATCAAATGAGGGCCCTAAGCCTTTAGGGTTATCGCCATACTCATTTTCGCCTAAATCGCCTTCCTTAAACAAAAGCCACAAAAAATAAAATGGAATGATCTGGTACCAGCCGGAGTTGCCCAAATCGTGGCAGCGCTTTGCGCCCTGCGACCAAAAGAACCAAAGCAGCGGAATGAAACCAAGAATTGGTAAGGCCCCTATGCCACTACCCGCTTCTGAAAGGCCTACTATTACCAAATAACAAATAAGATAAATAATTGCGCTGATGCCGTATTCCGTTCTGCGGATGCGGCCTTCAAAAGAAAACAAATTTTGAAACATGTTTAAATGATTAGGTTAGGAATAAATTAATTGCTTAAAGATATTATTTAGATATAAAATCAAAGAACTAATCGGGTAGATTTTCTGGCGCAGATTTCGGCTGAAGCCAATTATTTGATGTGCTATAGCTGCCGCGGGCTTGTAGCCCGTGGTTTAATATGGTTTCAGCTTTCAGCTGATGGAATGTAAGCTGAAAGCTTACCGTATGATTCTCACGAGTTACACTACCGCTAAACCCGCGGTAGCGTTAATAAATAGTAATGGCCCGGAAATTCCGGGCCATTACTATTTATTAAAATATCATTTCAAGCTATAATTCCCCCTTCAGGGGCTACAGTGTGTACACATCTTTTAAATAAAAGAAAATGTCATTTCGATTGAGCAGGGGCGGGCTAAGAAGTGGGGCGAAAGAGAAATCTTCTACATCAGGCTCTACAATCATACTTATAAAAGCAGGGCGTAGAAGATTTCTCCTCACCCCTGCGCGCGAATTCTCCCACCAGGTTCGTTCGAAATGACATTTTTTTCAATTATTGATAGAATTTAAAAGATGTGTACACACAGTAGCTTCAGGGGGGCGGAGCTTAAGGAGCCGGCACAAACTTCACCTGGTACAAATGCGGCCATTTTTTGCCGGTAACAAACAGGCGCTGACCTTTTGCATCCCAAGCTATCCCGTTCAATACATTATTATCCCAATCCCTGTCTTTCGGACGGCTGGCTACCGGATAGATCTCCTTCATATCAATCACCTGCTCAACCGCTCCGGTTTTAGGATTGATCACCAGTATGTTATCAGTTTGATAAACATTGGCGTATATTTTACCATTAATATATTCCAGTTCGTTTATCGAATCTATCTGTTGTTTATCGTCACATACATCAACATGGCCTATTGGACGGTAGTTCTTTTTATCAAGAAACCAAAGACGATTGGTACTGTCATCCATGTACAACTTATTACCGTCATAACACATCCCCCAGCCTTCAGGGCCAACATTGTTGGTGAAGTTGTTAAGTACCTTCAAGGTATTTTTATCATATACAAAGCCTACTTTTTCTCTATAGGTTAATTGTATCACTTTATCGCCAGCAACCGAAAGACCTTCACCAAAATATTGCGTGTCCAGTTTGGTTTCCTGCAATACCTTTCCTGTATTTAAATCAACCTTACGAATGGACGAATGTCCTTTTTCGCCAAGGCTTTCATATAAAACGCCATCAGTATATTGTAAACCTTCTGTATAGGCAGCGGTATCATGCGGAAAAACCTTCTCTACTTTATAAGTATACCTGGCCGGGGCTTTTGCAGCCAGTAAAAGGATGTTTGTTGTTACCTCATTGCTTTTACCATCTGCATAAACCTTAGCGGTGATCATCCTGATCCCTAAACCAATGGTATCTGTTTTAAGGCTGATGCCCGCAGTATCCTTACTGGAAGTGATCTTTGCCGAATCGAGCAGGTAAACCACCGAGTCAACTTTACTGCCTGTGGGATAGCCTACTTTGATGTCGATCTTATCGCCGGCTTTATAGTTAGCGCCTGCATCGGGGGTTATGGTATAGTCTGTAGCCGAGCTATCAGGTTTGTGTTTACAGCCATAGCCCAAAGCCGTTAAGGCAAGGCCGGCAAAAAATAGCTTTAGTTTGTTATTCATAAGTGTTATGTGGCCGAAGGCCAAAACGCATCTTCTATATGGTTTAGTATATAATTTCCGCTACGGTCAAACAATATGGCGATAATATCAAACCGCACTTCGCCCTGGTGGTTCATGAGGTAAATGTATTCATCGGCGGCCTCGGCCAGCAGTTTTTGTTTACGGTTATCAACAAAATCTTCTGGTTCGCCAAAGCTGTTGCCCGTACGGGTTTTTACTTCGGTAAATATAATAACCTTGTCTTTATAAGCAATAAGATCTATCTCGGCTTTTCCGTAAGTCCAGTTTTCATCAATGATCTCGTAGCCCGCTTTTTCGAGGTGGGTTTTGGCTAATGCTTCGCCGGTGCGACCAAGTTCGAGGTGCTGCGCCATTACCGGGTAATTACAGTGCCTAAAAAATCTGATATTGATTTCTCCACCTTTTTCATGCGGATGTATTTTATTTGAAGATTATCCTGGTCCTCAGCACTCTGCGCCGTTTTCAGTTCGGACACAACTTCATCTAATATCTTTTTAACTTTATGAAGCTTAAGGTGAAATATTCCGCCCAATATGGTGGCCCTCATATTTTCCTGCTCCTCGTTAACCTTAATTTTGTGCATCTCGTACCAGTTTTCGCTCAAACTGTACTTGGTCGCCAATATATCTACTGTAAGGTTAACAATATCTTTATCGGCGTGATGAATAAATGTGGCATCATCCGGCAGGTTGCCATTTTCCACTTCGCTTCTGTAAATGTCAACGATCAACTTACAAATGGCATTGTCAAAGTTAACATCACTTAATTCGGCAATAATGAATGGGCCTATATACGTATTTGAATTTCCGTCCCAGTCAATAATCTTATTGCCGTAAAGCAACAGCAGGCGCACTATTTCCTTTTCCTGCGAGGTTTCCTCCTTAACAGCAGGCTGTTCCGGCTCAACGGGCTCATCAAAAAAATGAGGTTCATCGGGCATTTCCGAAAACCTGTTATTTTGTTGTTGACGCTGCTGCTCGTCCTTTTTAGCCTTGGCCGTACGCATTTTATTAAGCTCGGATAAAAGGGCGCGCTCGTCTATCTGTAATAAACCGCTACACTCTTTTATAAATACCGATGCCTTAATGCTGTCAGGAATCTTGGCAATACTTTCAACAACTTCACGGATTACGTCGGCTTTCTTTATCGGGTCGTTTCCAACTTCTTTGAGCAGGATCTGGGTTTTATAGAGGATAAAGTCTTTTTTATTTTCCTCGATATGTTTTTTGAAAGCACTTGAACCTTTCGACTGTACAAACGAATCCGGATCATGCCCATCCGGGAAAAGCACCACTTTTACGTTAAGGCCTTCCTCCAGGATCATATCCAAACCACGCAGCGATGCTTTGATCCCGGCCGCGTCGCCATCATATAATATGGTGATGTTTTTGGTAAAACGGGCGATAAGCTTAATCTGCTCGGTTGTAAGCGATGTTCCCGATGAAGCCACCACATTTTCAACCCCTGCCTGGTGCACCGAAAGTACATCGGCATAACCTTCTACCAGGTAACAGTTGTCATGCTCACGAATGGCCTTTTTAGCAAAATAAAGCCCGTAAAGTACGTTTGATTTATGGTAGATCTCCGACTCGGGCGAGTTAACGTATTTAGCTACGTTCTTATCTTTTTTTAGCGTACGGCCGCCAAAGCCAATTACCCTGCCGGTAAAGCTATGGATGGGAAACATCACCCGGCCGCGGTACCGGTCAAACAAAGCCCCGTTATCGCGTTTTACAGATAAGCCGCTTTCCACCAAAAACTGCTCTTTATAGCCATTCCTGATGGCAGCACCTGTAAAAGCTTCCCACTGATCGGGTGAATAGCCTAACTCAAATTTCTTGATGGTTTCGGCAGTAAAACCTCGTTCTTTAAAGTAACTGAGACCAATGCTTTGCCCTTCTTCGGTTTCGAGCATGGTTTCATGGAAAAACTTAGCGGCAAAGGCAGATACGATCATCAGGCTTTCCCGGCGAAGCTCTTCCTCCCTATTTTCAGGAGCCTCAACGGTTTCCTCAACTTCAATCCCATACTTTTTGGCCAGCCATTTCAGGGCTTCTGGATAGCTGAATTTTTCCAGCTCCATCAAAAACGTAACCGCCGAACCGCCTTTTCCCGTCGAGAAATCTTTAAAAATACCTTTTGCCGGCGACACCGTGAATGATGGGGTACGCTCATTTGCAAAAGGCGAAAGGCCTACGTAGTTAGCCCCGCGCTTTTTTAACTGCACAAATTCCCCTATCACCTCCACAATGTCGGTGGCTTCCATAATACGGTCGATAGTGGATTTTTGAATCATGAATATTTTGAATTATAATTATCTGTCGGCTAAAAGTATATCCGCAGATATCCCTAAATAACGGTGCAGTCCCTTAACCATTTTTAGCGTAAGTTCTTTTTTACCGGATAACACCTGTGATACATATCCTTTTGACCCAATGATATGTTCAAGATCTTTTTGCTTCAGGCCCTTTTCTTCTAACTTAAGCTTAATCACCTCAAGCGGATCCGGATCGGGTATGGGGTAATGCCGGTCTTCATAATCTTTCACCAATAACAAAAGAAGTTCCAGCTCCTCAAATTCAGGAGAACCTTTTTCGGTGTGAAATATTTCAATAGTCCTTTCAAGAGCTACATCATATTCATCCTCTGTTTTTAAAACCTTCCAATTCATTTGCTTGTATGTTTTTATAACTTTCCCGGGCCTTTAAAATACCTGACATTTGCTGCATCCACTTTATCATATTCTTTATGGGTGCCAAACCATATAACATATAAAGTTTGCACCTCAAAGTTAAATGATACAATAAGCCTGAAAGAGTTCCCTTTTATATTAAAAATAACCCTGTTATTTGCTATGATGCTTGCATTACCATAAACATTTTTCAACTCATTAAAACTGCTAAAGTCGGATTTTGAAATCTCTTCATACCAGTTTTTTAAAGAGTTTGCTGCAAGCGGATATTCGTTGATGTAATAAAGAATCGTTCGCCTGGTGATAATGTTCATGAATAGCAAAGATATAGAGTTTACTACAGGAAAACTATTTTAAATGATATTAGCTGGTTTTTTACCTGGCTTTAAAAAAGTTACAGCTATCCCTCCCAAAACAATGACGCTGCCAACAATCTCATTAAAACCTAGGCGCTCATGAAGTAAAAAAGCAGCAAGTAACCCGGCAAAAACCGTTTGGCTCAATAACGCAATGGAAACCCTGGTTGGTTCCAGGTAACGTAACGAGTAATTGATGGTTAGCCAGCCTGCTAACTGGCAAATAAGCCCCATACCAACAAAGCAAAGCCACACTTTTAACGACAGATGAACAATATCGTTATGCATATATCCATTGATCATCAATAAAAAAATACTGGCGCTAAGCATACTGTAAAACATAAAGCTAAACACATCAATACCTGCCATAATATTTTTGGTGATCATGATATAAGTGGCATAAAAAAAGCTGGCAAGTATGGCCAGCAGTATGCCGGCATTAAGCTCCATGTGCAAAATGTGTTCATAACCTACCAAAACAACCATACCGGCGATGGCAATAAGCGTACCTATCCAGAATAACAGGCCCGACCGCTTTCTTAAAAACAGGAAGCTCATCAAACCCACCCATACCGGGGCCAGGTTGGCAATAAGGGTTGATACGGTAGCGCTGATCTTTAACAGCGAAATATTCCATACGGCAATATCAAGGGCGAAAACCATGCCTGCGGCTATAGATATCAACAGCTGTTTTTTATCTACCTTAAGTTTCCTTTTAATTATGCAAAAGGGCGCCAGGCAAACCCATGCCACAAACACCCTGTAAAATGCCGAACCAATTGGCGATACCCCGGCAAGCTTTACAAATATCGGCGAGAAAGAGATGCATAAAATGCCAATAACAAGGCTCAATCTGGGGTTCATGGGCAAAAAATTAAATGAGCGGCAAACTTACTGAAAGCCTGCATAATATGCCTTACTTTTAAATACCTTTATATTACCTGTACAATTAGTTAACCTGTCATCGCCGAAGTAATGAAATATACCTGGTTTATGTTAGCCGTGGCCCTCCTTTTTTCGGCCTGCAAAAAGAAGGATTGCTGCAATTTTCCGGTTGCTCCTGATTTTATACTTGCGCAAAAAAATAATACTAAATGGGAGGCCGATCCTGCGGGTTCAAATATCCTCGGCGATACTATTACTGTATCGGCCAAAAGTAACATTGCGGGCGAAGAAGAGCAGGTTGGTTTTAAAATTGTGTTTGATGGCGTTGGATACTACACCCTCAAAGCCAACGAAAATTATTACCTTATTACAAAGTCAGGTACACATTCGGGCCATTATGTTGCCGACCCTACTCATCTTAGTTCAGTAACTATAATTTCATATAATCAAACCGATAAGATATTACAGGGATTTTTTGAGCTCAAATTCCTGAAAGTAAGCGATAGTTCTCCTGGAAGCCATCCGGATAAGATTTTTTTTAGCGAAGGCAAGTTTAAAGTAACACTCAAGTATTAACTTTCGTATTTTGTAACTTAGCGAATTTATTATTCGTATTAGTTGTAAATTTGTTTTATGAAAAAAGCTCTATTATTAATCGCCTCAGTATCATTCATGTTACTGGCGGGCTGTCAAAAAAATAGTGTTGCTCCTAAACAGGATAGCATTAGCACTAAAAAAAGCCTTAATCAGTCGGTGAATAAAACCAAAGACACGATTATGGTTGGCGGTCAGGCGGCGCCAAGCTTAAACCGTCGTGACACCATTATGGTATCAGGCAAGTAAGCGTAAAAAGAAATGGCCGGGAACTTAGACGTTCCCGGCTGTGTTTTTAATTTTACAGGTTTTCATTTTCCCGCTTCCCCTTCTCCTCCGATATTTCCTTTTCATATTGTAACCGGCACTGTGTTTTTTAGCTCATGTTTCAAAGTGCGCTTTCATAATTAATTGTATTTTTGCGACTCTAAAAATTATACATAATATGAGTCAGCGAACTAAGATCAAAGCATTGCTGCAAAGCCAGCAAACCGAAATTGATGTAACAGTTAAAGGATGGGTGCGTGCATTCCGTTCAAATCGTTTTATTGCTTTGAATGATGGCTCAACTAATAATAACATCCAGATCGTTGTTGACTTTGAAAACACCGACCCGGCTTTACTTAAACGCATTACCGTTGGGGCAGCACTAAGTGTTGAAGGTAAACTCATTGCATCTTTAGGCAAAGGCCAAACTGTTGAAGTTGTAGCAACCGAGATTGAGATTTTAGGCGACAGCGATCCTGAAAAGTATCCCATCCAACCAAAAAAGCATAGCCTTGAGTTTTTGAGGGAGAACGCCCACCTGCGTTTCCGTACCAGTACATTCGGCGCCATTTTCAGGGTGCGTAACAGCCTGGCCTTCGCGGTGCACCAGTTTTTCCAGGAGCGCGGCTTTGTTTATCTGCATACACCTGTAATTACCGCCTCAGATGCGGAAGGTGCCGGCGAAACATTCCACGTAACCAACTTCGACCTGGACAACATCCCCAAAACTGATACCGGCGAGATTGATTTCAAGCAGGACTTTTTTGGCCGCGCTACTAACTTAACCGTATCTGGCCAGTTGGAAGGTGAACTTGGTGCTATGGCCCTGAGCGATATTTATACGTTCGGCCCAACTTTCCGTGCTGAAAATTCAAATACGACACGTCACCTGGCCGAGTTTTGGATGATTGAGCCCGAAGTTGCCTTTAACGATTTGGTTGACAACATGGACCTTGCCGAGGACATGTTGAAATATGTGATCAAATACGCTTTGGATAAAAATGCTGATGACATCGAGTTTTTAACCCAGCGCTTAACTGAAGAGGAAAAAACCAAACCGCAAAACGAGCGCTCAGAAATGACACTGCTTGAAAAATTGCAATTCTGCTTAAATAACGATTTCGAGCGCCTCACTTATACCAAAGCCATCGACATCCTGAAAGAATCGACCCCGAACAAAAAGAAAAAGTTTGTTTACCCGGTTGAAGGATGGGGTACCGATCTGCAAAGCGAGCATGAGCGTTACCTGGTTGAAAAGCATTTCAAAAAGCCGGTGATCCTCACTGATTATCCTAAAGAGATCAAGGCGTTTTACATGCGCCAGAACGACGACGGCAAAACCGTACGCGCCATGGATATCCTGTTCCCGGGCATCGGCGAAATCGTTGGCGGCTCACAGCGCGAGGAACGTTTAGACAAGCTTGAACAGCGTATGAACGAAATGGGCATCCCTACCGAAGAACTGTGGTGGTACCTGGATACCCGCCGTTTCGGCTCTTGTCCGCATGCCGGCTTTGGTTTAGGGTTTGAGCGTTTGGTACTATTTGTTACGGGCATGGGAAATATCCG